>NZ_CAADFC020000044.1 GCF_900696085.1 Bradyrhizobium ivorense | reverse complement strand
TGCCTTCGTACTTTTCCAGACAGAGTGATGTTGTTGTGAAATCGCCGCGCGCGTTTCCGTTCGCGGCGCGACCTCCAGCGGGGCGCAGTGCTGCTCCGGACAAAGCTCTCCCGTGTAGCGACAACGCGCCACCGGTCAGATCAGTCGTTTGGAGAAGGTGCGTCCCGCGAGGTCAGCGCGTACTCGAGGGGCGCAGCGGGTGGGAGTGGACGTCCGAGGGGTCGATTACGGTACCACTGGAAACCTGCACTTCAGCTGTCGTGGCGTCGACTGCAGAGATGATCCCGTAAGACATAGTTCCTCCCCCTCCCCGCCGCGACGTGTCGCGGCGAGCTGTCAGCTCGCTTGTGTCTTCAAATCCGTGTTGCCGCTACCGAACATCGAAATGTCCCGCGCTGCCGCCGCGTAGTCCTCGTCAACCCGTTCGCTCGCTCCGCGTTCCCGCTGCCAGATTCCGACGGCTTGTCCTGGTCTCTCTTGTTCGATCCCCCGAATGGCCGGGACATCGCCGGAGAAATTTTGACACAGGCCAGCCGTCCTCATATCGCTATGAGTTGTCAATCTAGCTTCGCTTGGAGAGCGTCGCTAACGCGCACACCGCCGCCGATTTGCGCGTCCGCCCTTGGGTCTCAAACCGCGCTGATCTGGAGAGCCGTGGGCGTCGCGAACAACAAGACAATTACACCAAGAGCATTTTCTGACAATCCGGGGATTCGACGGAGATCGCGACTCTTCGCGACTGTTGCCGAGCTGCCGATGCAGGGCCGAGAATACAAGCTCATGAATCTGCGCACAGAATCCTGCGTGTCACAAACCGCGGTGCAATACCAAAAAATTTTCATAAAAAATTTACGTTGGCTCTTGTGCCGATCGATTTTCCAATCGCTCTCTAGCACTATGTGCATAAGTAACTCGCGAAGCGTCATTTTTCACGATTACTTTTGCAGGGTAACTCCCCGCGCAATTTTCGAGGCGGGATGTACGCCACTATTCCATCTACGTTACGTAGTGCAGGATACTTTCGCGCGAGCGTGACGCGTTAAGCATGCGTATCCGGTGAACTACGGACGCGACGAAACATGACACGCGTTTCGTGACACTGCAATTGCAAGCAATATCGTGTGACGAAACATCCACGACAAAAAACAAAAAGCCCGGCGCGAGCCGGGCTTCGTGACGAATATATTTTTCAGTCAGCTTTACTTCGCGAGCTTCGCGATCTGATGCGAGAGGCGCGACACCTTCCGGCTCGCGTTGTTCTTGTGAATGATGTTGCGCTGCGCCGCCTTCATCAGCTCGGGCTCGGCGCGGACCATCGCCTTGAGTGCTGCCTCGCGATCGCCGCGCTTGATCGCCTCCTCGACGGTGCGGACCGCGCCACGCATCTGGGTGCGGCGCGACTTGTTGACGATGGTGCGGCGGGCAATCTTGCGGGTCGCCTTCTTGGCGGAGGTGGTGTTGGCCATGGTCGGTCTCTAACTGTCCTTCGGCGGTGACGCTCGGTGGTCGGGCTCGCGCGCACCGGCCGGTTCAAATCTCTACTCGGGTGTATTGTCCAAGGGTAGCTTGATCCAAGGGTAGCTTGGCGTGTTCTTGAGGCGGCCATGCGAGGAGCGCAAAACGCTGTCCCCACCTGCGGCACTGTCCAAAGAACAAGCGGCGGCAGGATTGCGCCCGCCGCCATCGGCCGGTCTTATAGATGGCGCAGGCCATAGCGTCAACGCTTTCCGGGGCCAAAAACGGCCCGAAATCGGGCCCGCGATGGGCGGATAAGGTGCTGAAGAGGTTGAATTTCCGGGGGGCGCCCGGTAAGGCCTGACGACGCGTGGGGCGCGACAGCAAGTTAGGGTGACGCATGATCCGCGGTTTTTTCCGACTTATCGGCCTGTTGCTGCTGGCCGGCGGATTCGTCTTCATGGTCTATGACGGCGCCCGCTACGTTGCCGACCAGAGCCTGCGGTTCACCCGGTTCGGCCAGTTCTGGAACGACATCCACCAGTCCAGCCAGGCGGCGTTCCGCGCCTGGGTGGAAGGGGTCGCGCCCTGGGTCTGGAACGACGTGGTCAGGGTGATCTTGGAGCAGCCGGTGTTTGCGGTGCTCGGCATTGCCGGCCTGCTTCTGATGATCCTGTTCCGGCCCCGCAAGCGCCTGATCGGCTACACGCGGGACTGAGCCTTTGCGGTGCCGCCCGTAACGGGGCTGCCATCAATTGCGTAACAACCTATATAGGTGACAGCCCGGCCCGCAGGCCGCTGCCCGCGTCGGCCGATGTCCCGCCCGGAGGTAATCCATGTTGTTCATGCGCAAGACCACCGCGTTGCCGAGCGCCGCCGAGGCGCTGCCGGGCCGCGCGACACCGATTCCGACAGCGACCACGCACTTCGTCAACGGCAGCAAGCTGCAGCCGCCTTACCCGCAAGGCCTCGAGCAGGCGGTGTTCGCGCTCGGCTGCTTCTGGGGCGCGGAGCGCAAGTTCTGGGAGCTCGGCGACGGCATCTACACCACCGCGGTCGGCTATGCCGGCGGCCACACGCCGAACCCGACCTATGAAGAGGTCTGCTCGGGGCGCACCGGCCACACCGAGGTGGTGCTGGTCGTGTTCGATCCGAAGAAGATCTCCTACGAGAAGCTCTTGAAGACGTTCTGGGAGAACCACGACCCGACCCAGGGCATGCGCCAGGGCAACGACGTCGGCACGCAGTATCGTTCGGCGATCTACACCTTCAGCGATGCGCAGCGCAAAGCCGCCGACGAGTCGAAGGCGATGTATCAGAAGGCGCTCGCCGCGAAGGGCATCGGCGCCATCACCACCGAGATCGCGCCGTCGGGCGCGTTCTACTTCGCCGAGGACTATCATCAGCAGTATCTCGCCAAGAACCCGGCGGGCTATTGCGGGCTCGGCGGCACCGGCGTGTCCTGCCCGATCGGCGTCGGCGTGTCCGCCTGATCGGATGTCCTGCCCGAGTGTGGTCAGGCTCGCGCGGATCATGCTCTAAGTCGAAGGGAAGCCGGCTTTTCCGGCTTCCCTGGCGCCCGCCGAAAACCCTTTATTAACCATAACCGGTGCAAGACTGAGGCTGTCTCTCGGTTTAAGGGATGGCTCCGGTGCGGGTTGCGCGCGCGTTACGATTGCCGATCATCGCCATCACGGCTGCGCTTGCGCTGTCCGGCTGCATGCGGACGTCCGGTCCGGTCGCCGTCGCCCCGCCGCCGGGCGATCCCGATTCCGTCGCCTACGGCCAGTACGCGCCGGCCCCCGTCGCGGATGCCAGCGGCGGCGGCGCGATCAGCGCGTTGCGTTCCGCCTTTGCCAGCGCGCCGCGTGGCTATGCGGTGCCGGCCACCGTCCAGATGGCCGCCGGGCCGCCGGCCTATGGCCAGCCGCCGATCGAATTGGCTCGTTCCGACAGCGGCTATCATCTCGGTCCTGGCGACAAGCTGCGCGTCGTGGTCTACGGCCAGGAAGGTCTCACCAACACCTATGCGATCGACGCCGCCGGTTCGATCACCATGCCGCTGATCGGCTCGGTGCCGGCGCGCGGTCGCACCCCGGCCGGGCTCGCGGCCGAAATCTCCGGCAGGCTGCGCAACGGCTTCATCCGCGAGCCGTCGGTGGCGGTCGAGATCGAGGCCTATCGCCCGTTCTTCATTCTCGGCGAGGTCCAGGCCCCCGGCCAATATCCCTACGTGCCCAACATGACGGTGGAGAGCGCGATCGCGATCGCCGGCGGCTTCTCGCCGCGCGCCAAGCGCGACAGCGTGACGCTGACCCACACCGACGCGTCCGGCTCCGGCCGCTTCGTGGTGCCGCTGGGCACGCCGATGAGCCCCGGCGATACCGTGTTCGTCAGCGAGCGCTGGTTCTGACGAAGGACAACGTCCTTCGTCATCCCGGGGCGATGCAAAGCATCGAACCCGGGATCTCGAGATTCCGGGTCTGGTGCTGGCGCACCATCCCGGAATGACGTGTGTGACATTCAGCGCAAATGCTTCCCGAAAAATTCCAGGCTGCGCGGCCAGGCGATGTCGGCGCTGGTCTTGTCATAGCTCGCGCGTTCGTCGCAGTGAAAGCCGTGCTGGGCGCCGGGATAGATGAAGACCTCGACCTCGGGCCGCTTCGACTTGATGGTCTCGACGTCGCTCAAGGGAATGCCGGCGTCCTTCTCGCCGAAATGCAGTTGCGTCGGCACCGCCGGCTTGTCGTCGGCAAAGCGCACGATGGCGCCGCCGTAATAGCCGACCGCGGCCGAGAGCCCGGTCAGCTTGGTTGCGGCCGAATAGGCGATGCTGCCGCCGAGGCAGAAGCCGATGATGCCGACCGGGCCAACCGATTTGACGGCGTCGATGGCCGCCTGGGCGTCGCGCAGCATCGCAGGATAGTCTGGATTGGCGACGAATTTTCGCGCATTGGCGACTTCATCCGGCGAATAGCCGCTCTGGAAGTTCGGCTCGATGCGGTCGAAGATCGACGGTGCGATCGCGACATAGCCTTCCTGCGCCAGCCGGTCGCAGACCGAACGGATGTGGTGGTTGACGCCAAAAATTTCCTGGATCACGACGATCGCGCCCTTCGGCGCGCCGGCTGGATCGGCGCGATAGGCGCCGAGTTCAAATCCGTCAGAAGCCTTCAGCTTGAGATCTTGTCCCATGGGTCATCCTTGTCAGGTGAGGGTGGTTTGTCGGGGATTGCGTGCGGGGCGGCTGTCTTCGGCATGGTCTATTCGGAAAACCGGTTCCCACTTTCCGGATCATGCTCTAACGCCACATCCAGTTCTCGCCCCAGTCGGCCTTCCAGCCGGCGAGGCGGCCCTTGCGGAATTGCAAATAGAGACGGTCGCGGTGAGGGACCAGCCCGCTGCCGCCGAGATCGCGAAAGGTCAGAAAGACCTCATGGCCGGGCCGTCCGCGGACATAAATGAGGGGTGTGCCGAGCGCGCGCTGGGCGTCGTCGACGCCCATGCCGAACACCAGTGGCGTGGTGTTCGACAGCGTCGCGGTGAACGTATCCGGCGCGGTGACGAACGGCCGCGCTTTCTGGGCACTGGCGATGCCCGTTGTCGCGGCGGCCAGCAGCAGGGCGATGACGAGCGTCTTCATGCGCTACCCTCAAGACGATCGAGGAACGGCAGCACCGCGTCGATGAAGGCCTGCGGCTGGTCGATGTTGACGGCATGGCCGGCGTTCGGGATCACCGCCTTCTGCGCGCCCGGGATCTTTGCCGCCATGTAGTCGGAGGCGGCCAGGAACGGGGTGTCGTCGGCGCCGACCACGACCAGCGACGGCACCTTGATGTCCGGCAGCGACTCGATCACCCGCGCGTCGCGTTGCGCCAGCATGCCGCGCGCGGCGAGCGCCAGGCCCTTTGCGTTGCGATGCGTGACCGAGGCGCGCTCGGCGCTCAAGGTTTTCAGCACCTCCAGCCCTTCGCGATCGAAGCGGTCGCCGGTGTCGCGGGCCCGCGTGTTCCAGACCTCGCGCGCGTCGTCCTTCTTGAAGCCGGGGCCGGTGTCGACGATCAGCAGCGCCCGCACCCGCTCCGGATGGGCGCGATGGAAGGCCAAGGACATATAGCCGCCGAGCGACAGCCCGCCGACGATCGCCTTCTCGGCGCCGACGGCGTCGAGCAGGGCGGCGATGTCGCCGACCGTCAATTGCTCGCTGTAGGCTGTGGGATCATCCGGATAGTCCGACTGGCCGTGGCCGCGCATGTCCCACAGCACCAGCGTATGGCGCCGCGACAGCGCGTCGATCTGGCCCTGCCACATCGCCGAGGTCGATGAATAGCCGTGGGTGAGGATGAGCGGCGGACCGCTGCCGTGAACCTCGTAGTAGATTTCTGCGCCGCTGCGGCTGAGCTTGGCCATTCACGGGCTCCTTGTCGTCGTTGTCGATCTCCGGCGGCGCAACCGCTCCCGGTCGATGCCACCGATAAGACATTGGTGCTGGCGTTTCAAAGCTTCCGCATTGCCGCAGCGCACAAGGGGCATCTTCGAAAATTAATTGCCTTCGAGCAATTCCAAATTGGATTGCCTCCAGCAGGTAACCGGATCATTGTCATGGCAACTGTCGCTGACCCGGTGGGCGCCAGCCGAGACCCAACAATGAGCTGCCGCCGTAAGCGGCTTCATACACCGGAAGGGGAGAGAGATGCCTAATCTCAATATCAACGGACGGAATATGTCCGTCGAGGCGGCGGCCGACACGCCGCTGCTATGGGTCATCCGCGAGCAGTTGCAGATGACCGGCACCAAGTTCGGTTGCGGCGCTGGCCTGTGTGGCGCCTGCACGGTCCACCTCAACGGCGAAGCCGTGCGGTCCTGCCAGACCTCGGTCGCCGACGCTGCCGGCAAGAAGATCACCACCATCGAGGGACTCTCCGCCAAGGGCGATCATCCCTTGCAGAAGGCCTGGATCGCCGAGCAGGTGCCGCAATGCGGCTACTGCCAGTCCGGCCAGATCATGCAGGCGGCCGCGCTGCTGTCGAAGAATTCCAACCCGACCAAGGACGAAGTGGTCGCGCATATGGACGGCAATCTCTGCCGTTGCATGACCTATTCGCGAATCCAGAAGGCGATCATGCGGGCGGCATCCGAAATGCGCACCGCGTCGGCCACCGGAACCGAGCGGAGGGCCACATGAACAAGCACGTCAAGGACGTCACCCCCGAGACCACAGACCTCAGCCGCCGCTCCTTCCTGGTCGGCACCGCGGCAACCGGTCTGGTGCTCGGCTATGCCGGCGTGCCCGGCATCGAGCAGGCCGCCGCAGCCGCGCCCGCCAATTTCGAGCCGAGCGTCTGGTATTCGATCGCGCCCGACGGTCTCGTCACCGTGACCTGCGGCAAGGCCGACATGGGCCAGCACGTCGCCTCGACCATGGCGCAGATCGTCGCCGAAGAGCTCGGCGCGAACTGGAAGGACATGCGGGTCCAGCTCGCCTCCAATGATCCGAAGTTCAACGACCCCGTGCTCGGGGCGCAGATCACCGGCGGCAGCTGGTCGACCATGATGAACTTCGATGCGATGAGCCGTGCCGGCGCCGCAGGGCGCATGGCGTTGACCGAGGCGGCGGCCGCCTCGATGGGCGTGCCCGCGAACGAGTGTGTGGTGCGCTCGTCCACGATCAACCATCCGAAGTCGAAGAAGTCGATGTCGTTCGCCGACGTGGTGAAGAGCGGCAAGGCGACCAAGACTTTCACGGCCGACGAGTTGAAGGCGATCAAGCTGAAGTCGCCCGATCAGTACACCATGATCGGCGTCTCGGTGCCGCAACTCGACATTCCGTCGAAGACCAACGGCACGGCGAAATACGGCATCGACGTGATGCTGCCGGGCATGGTGCACGGCGCCATCGTGACCCCGCCGGTGCGCTACGGCGCCACCGTGAAGTCGGTTGACGACAGCGCGGCCAAGAAGGTGCCGGGCTACATCAAGGCGGTGACGCTCGACGACAAGACCGGCACCACGACCGGTTGGGTGGTCGCCGTCGCCAATACCTACGCCAACGCCAAGAAGGCGGCGGCGGCGCTGAAGATCAGCTACGACGGCGGCCCGAACGCAAAGCTGTCGAGCGAATCGCTGTTCACCGAGGCCAAGCGGCTGCAGGGGCTCAGCGACTCCGGCGAGTTCTTCGTCAAGGACGGCGATCCGAACGCGGCGTTCGGCTCCGCGGCCAAGGTGCTGGAGGCGGAGTACACCACCAACATCAACATCCATGCGCCGATGGAGCCGATGAACGCCACTGCGGAGTTCAAGGGCGACATCCTGCACATGTATTCCGGCAACCAGTTCGCGACCCGCTCCGGCGCGATCGCGGCCGGCGCGGCCGGGATCGATCCGAAATATGTCGTGATGCACCAGATGTGGCTTGGCGGCGGCTTCGGCCGGCGGCTCGACGCCGACATGATGGTGCCGGCGGTGCAGGCGGCGAAGGCCGTCGGCAAGCCGGTCAAGGTGATCTACACGCGCGAGAACGACATGACGATGGATTTCTCGCGTCCGCTCACCTTCCAGAAGGTAAAGGCCGGCATGGATGGCGACGGCAAGATCGTCGCGATGAGCCATGACGTCGTGTCGGCCTGGCCGACTCAGCGTTGGGGCATCCCCGACTTCCTGACACCTTCGGTCGACAAGAAGGGCCCGCTCGATTCATTCACGGTGAATGGCGCGGACTTCTTCTACACCGTGCCCAACCACTATGTGCGGGCGATCAAGAACGAGATGGCGCACAACGCCACCCCGTCGGGTCAGCTGCGCTCGGTGGCGCCGGGTTGGACCTTCTGGGCCGTGGAAAGCATGATCGACGAGATCGCACACGCGACCGGCAAGGATCCGGCGCAGCTGCGCATCTCGCTGCTCGACGGCAAGGGCAAGAATGACGGTGGCGCGCAACGCCTCCGCAACACCTTGCTCGCTGCGATGGGCCTCGCCGGTTACGGCACCAAGCAGCTGCCGAAGGGTGAAGGTATGGGCGTCGCCTGCGTGTCGTCGCAGGAGCGCGCCACCGCCAGCTGGACCGCCTGCGTCGCCCATGTCGCGGTCGCGCCGTCGGGCGAGGTGACGGTGAAGAAGCTGACGGTCGCAACCGACGTCGGCACCCAGGTCAATCCCGACGGCATCCGGGCCCAGGTCGAGGGCGCGGCGCTGTGGGGCATGTCGCTGGCGCTGTTCGAGAAGGCGACGTTGAAGGACGGCGGCATCGAGCAGACCAACTTCGACAGCTACACGCCGCTGCGGATGAGCCAGATGCCGGAGGTCGCGGTCAACGTCATCGCCAACGGTGAAAAGGCGACCGGCGTTGGCGAGCCCGCGGTGACGGTGGTGGCGCCCGCGATCGGCAATGCCGTGTTCAACGCGGTCGGCGCCCGCGTCCGCGGCCTGCCGATCACCGCAGAGGCGGTGAAGGCGGCGATGAAGGCCTGAACAAAGCGCGCCTTCCGCCTGCAAAAAAGATCGGCCGCCGGGGAGCATTTCCCCGGCGGTTTGTTTTTGGGGCCCCTGATCTTGCTGGCGGATTCCGCGGTTCCTCAAATTGTATGCATTGTGCTTAACCGCCGTTCAGCATCCCCATTAAGTCGGAGGGAACGCATCGTCAGGTAGCGTCGCCCGGTCGGTCGGTTACCGCGACGGGGATTGCATGACAGCCTTAGCCAACAACACTTCGAAGCGCCGCCTGTTGCTGGCATCGGACCGCAGCGATCAGAGCAACGAACTCGCCAGCATCCTGCGGTCGGTTGGCGAGGTCGACACCGTCCTGACCTCCGAGATTCCCGAGCAGCCGGCCCGCGACCTCTCCGGCATCGTGGTCGACATCAACCTGCGCTCGCCCGAAGCCGTGCAGTTGGTCCGCGCCAAGCTGCAGGCCGACGCCTATCGCGAGATGCCGCGGCTGTTCGTGCTGGCGGATGCACTGCACCACGCCTCGATGCAGGCCTGGGCGCTCGGCGCCACCGACACGATCTCGCGGCCGTTCGATGCGCGCGGCATCCTGCAGCGCATCCGCGCCGCCTTCCCCGACGACAGCGGCTATGACGAAACCGATCGCGGCAAGGCGCTCAACCGCGGCGTCGAGGCCGCGCATGGCGTGATGGTCAAGATCTTCGAACGGATGCGCGCCGGCGAGCCGCTGAAATACGACGACATCGTCGCGGCCGAGAACAAGATCCTCAAGGCGATCAAGCACAATTCGCTGCGCGAGTGGCTGACCACGGTCGGCTGCCATCACCAGGAAACCTATCGCCACTGCCTGTTCGTGACCGGCTTTGCGGTGGCGTTCGCGCAGCATCTCGGCATGCGCGAGGACGACCAGCGCCGGCTCGCCCGCGCCGCGCTGCTGCACGACGTCGGCAAGGCCTTCATTCCGGTGGCGCTGCTCGACAAGCCCGGCCCGTTGACGGTCGAGGAAATGGCCGAGATGCGCGAGCATCCGCGCCGCGGCTACGAGGCGCTGTCGGCGCAGGGCGGCTTTCCGCCGGAAATGCTCGACGTGATCCTGCATCACCACGAATTTCTCGACGGCACCGGCTATCCGAACGGGCTGAGCGGCAACCAGATCAGCGACATCGTCCGCGTCACCACCATCGTCGACGTCTACGCCGCGCTGGTCGAAAAGCGCGCCTACCGCCTGCAATTCACCCACGCCAAGGCGTTCTCTATGATGGAGGAGATGGCCGGCAAGCTCGACCAGCAATTGCTGCAGGCGTTCCGCCCGGTGGCGTTCGGGCATTACTGAGCCCTTCTCTCCCCGCGTCATTGCGAGCGAAGCGAAGCAATCCATCTCTCCCCGCGTGCGGAGAGATGGATTGCTTCGTCGCTTTGCTCCTCGCGATGACGGTTGGGGCAAGGACTCTAGCCAATCAACGCAAGTCCGCGTCCTTAACCCCGCCTAGATTCCGGTGATCATCGGCGCGATCAATGCGCAGATGGCAAGGACGACCCATGGACACGACGGCAACTGAAAATCTCGATATCCCCGCCGATATCGCGGCGACCCTGGTCGATCCGGTCGCCTATGCCGACCACCGCATCCACGACAGCTATCGCTGGCTGCGCGCCAACAATCCGCTCGGCATCGCGCGGGTGGAGCGGTTCGAGCCGTTCTGGGTGGTTACCAAGCACGCGCAGATCCAGGCCGTCAGCCGTCAGAACGAGCTGTTCCACAATGCCGATCGCGCCACCACGCTGACGCCGGAAGCGGTGGTGGAGCGCATCCGCAAGATCACCGGCGGGCCGAATCTGGTGCGCTCCCTGGTGCAGATGGATGCGCCAGATCATCCAAAGTATCGCGCGCTCACCCAAGGCTGGTTCATGCCGAACAATCTCGGCAAGTTCGAAGCCCGCGTCCGCCAGATCGCGCGCGCCACGGTGCAGCGGATGCTCGACAAGGGCGGCGCTTGCGATTTCGTCGATGACGTCGCGCTCGGCTATCCCCTGCACGTCATCATGGAGATCCTCGGCGTGCCGGAAGCGGACGAGCCGCGCATGCTCAAGCTGACGCAGGAGCTGTTTGGTCCGCAGGATCCCGACACTGCGCGCATCCGCGAGGCGTTGAGCGCGGAACAATACTCCGGGATGATGCAGGCGGTGGTGGCCGACTTCTCCGCCTACTTCCGCACCATCACCGAAGATCGGCGCCGCAACCCGCGCGACGATCTCTCCACCGTCATCGCCAACGCAAAGATCGGCGGCGAATACCTGCCCGAGCTCGACGCCACCAGCTACTACATCATCGTCGCGACCGCGGGCCACGACACCACCTCGTCCTCGACCGCGGGCGCGATCTGGGCGCTGGCCGAGGACCCCGCCGAGTTCGCCAAGGTGAAGGCCAATCCGGAGCTGATCCCGGGCCTGGTCGACGAGGCGATCCGCTGGATGACGCCGGTCAAGCATTTCATGCGTTCGGCCACGGCGGACACCGAGCTCGGCGGCCGCCGCATCGCCAAGGGCGACTGGCTGATGCTGTGCTACGCCTCGGGCAACCGCGACGAGGAGGTGTTCGAGGACCCCTACCGCTTCCGCAGCGACCGCAAGCCGAACCGCCATGTCGCGTTCGGCTATGGCGCGCATCTCTGCCTCGGCCAGTATCTGGCGAAGCTCGAGATGCGCATCCTGTTCGAGGAACTGCTGCCGCGGCTGAAATCGCTGTCGCTCGACGGCGAGGTGAAGATGACGCAGGCCTATTTTGTCAACGGCCCGAAGAAGCTGCCAATCCGGTTCGAGGTGAATTAACGGCCACCCCACGCATGTTGCTGTGTGGCTGGCTGTTCCCCCGTCATTGCGAGCGAAGCGAAGCAATCCATCCCGCCGCGTATGCGGAACCATGGATTGCTTCGCTTGCGCTCGCAATGACGGGTGGAGATTCTAATCCACCATCTTCCTCAGCTCCGCCTTCGCGATCTTCTCCAAGGTCGAGCGCGGCATGTCGTCGACGAAGCGAATCTCGCGCGGCACCTTGAAGTCGGCGAGGCTGGAGCGGCAGGTCGTCATGACCCTGTCGTGCAGATCGGCCGGCAAGGCGGCGACGCCGGCCTGCGGGATGATGAAGACCACCGGCACCTCGTCCAGCATCGGGTGCTTCTTCGCCACCACGGCGACCTCGCGCACGCCCGGGATCACCCCGATCACCTGCTCGATCTCGGAGGCCGCGACATTCTCGCCGCCGACCTTCAGCATGTCCTTGGCGCGGTCGCCGAATCTCATGTAGCCGCGCTCGAGCAGCGTGACGCGGTCGCCGGTGATGAAATAGCCGTGCTCGTCAAAGCTCTCGCGCGTCGCCTTGTCGTTGTGCAGATATTCGGCGAAGAGCGACAGGCCGGGAATGCCCTTGATCAGGAGATTGCCGGTCTCGCCGACGCCGGTGGGCGAGCCGTCGTCGTTGGTGATGCGGATCTCGTATTCCGGCGCGGCGCGGCCGATCGACATCGGTATGTTGGGTTGGTCGACCTCGCCGACGATGCCGTGGGTGATGGTCTCGGTCATGCCCCACCAGCCGATGATCTTGACGCCGAACGCGGCGAAGGGCGGCGGCTCGTTCACCGCGGTGCCCCAGAGGCGGCTGGATCACGCAGGTCGCGCCGACCCACAGCGACGCCAGCATCGAATAGGCCAACGCATTGGTGTGGAACAGCGGCAGATAGGTCTGGTGCACGTCCGATGCATGCAGGTCCTGATGCGCGGCGTTGATCTTGGCGCCCCACAGCGCGTTGGCATGCGTCCACAGCACCGCCTTGGGCCGCGATGTGGTGCCGGAGGTGTATTGCACGCTGCACGGCGCGAGCGGATCGGTCGGGCGGCGCGGCCGGTCGGCGCTGTCGGCGAACAGCGCCTCAAAGCTGTCGCCGCGCGCCGGCGCCGTCGCGGGCGCTTGCCCGGCGTCGTGCGCGATCACGGCGATCCAGCGCAGGCCCTTGCAGTTGGCGGCGACCAGCTCGGCATAGGCCGGCTGCGTGATCGCGGCCACCGCGCCGCAATGGCCGGCAAAGTATTCGATCTCGGCGGCGGCCGAACGGGTGTTGGTGGTAACGGCAATGGCGCCGAGCTCGACACAGGCGAACCACGCCATCACCGCCTCGATGCAATTGTCGAGATGGATCAGCACATAGTCGCCCGGCCTGATACCGCGCTTCGCAAGTCCCGCCGCGAGCGCGCCGACCCGCTCGTGGAATTCGCCGTAGCTCCAGCGCCGCGCCGGCGCGTCGAATGGCGCCCAGATCAGGAACGGATGGTCGCGCCGCACCTCGGCGCGCATCTGCAGCAGCCACGGCACGTCGAGCCCCGCGAATGGCCCCACGATGCCCGGCGCCGGCGTTGAGTTGGTCATGTGTCCTCCCGCGCAGCTTCAGCGGCTGCTTGCTTGATGTCGGGAGCCTTTGTGCCATCGGATTGCGCGACGGGCAAATCGGATATCGCGTGGTCCAGCCTCGTCATTGCGAGCCAACGGGTCGCGCGCATGCGCGCCCGATGACAGGCTCCACGAAGCAATCCAGACCTCCTCGCGGCACGATGGATTGCTTCGCTCCGCCCGCAATGACGGGGGACAGCTTATTTCGCGCCGTCCTCATACGACGAAATCTCGATCAAACTGCCGTCGGGATCGCGGCAGTAGACCGAGCGCAGCGTGCCGCGCGCGCCCTGCTTGGCGACCGGGCCTTCCTCGATCTTGACGCCATTGGCTTTGAGATGCGCGACCACTTCCGCCGGCGTGCTCGCGGTGAGGAAGCAGAGGTCGTCGCTGCCGGCCGCCTCGTGATCGGCGGTGAACCACTCGACCTTGTCGGCGTCGCGCGGCCGCACGTTGATCTTCTGATGGCCGAACACCAGCGAGGTGCGCGGCGTCTTGCCCTTGCCGGGATCGAACACCTTCACTTCCATGCCGAGGATCCTGCTGTACCAGGCAACCGAACGCACGACATCGGTGACGTTGATCACGAGATGGTCGAGCGCGTTCACCTTGACGGCCATGATTGTCGATCCTTCGGGCTTAGCCTTTCGTCGCGGTCGGCTGCGTTCGTGTCGCACTGGCCGCATCCGGCATTGTTTGTTAAAACCCCGCCGCTTGCAACTCAACAGAAACGGGCAGGGCGCCAAACCCTGCCGCATCGGGAGAAACTTCAATGATTTCACGCCGCACCGCGCTGGGCCTGATCGGGTCGGGGATTTCGACATTCGCGATCGGCCGCGCCTCCGCCGCCGACTATCCGGCGCGGCCGGTGCGCTGGATCGTCGGCTATCCGCCGGGCGGCGCCACCGACATCATCGCGCGCCTGGTCGGGCAGCGGCTGTCGGAACGGCTCGGCCAGCAATTCGTGATCGAGAACAAGCCGGGCGCCGGCAACAACATCGCCACCGAGGCCGCGATCAACGCCGAGCCCGATGGTTATACCGTGCTGCTGGTCAATCCGGCGAACTACATCAACGCGTCGCTCTACGCCAACCTGAAGTTCAACTTCGTGCGCGACATCGCGCCGATCGCCTCGTTCAACCGCGTCCCCAACGTGATGACTGTCAACAAGGACGTGCCGGCCAAGAACGTCGCCGAGTTCATCGAATACGTGAAGGCCAACCCCGGCAAGGTGAACATGGCCTCGTCCGGCAACGGCACCTCGGTGCATCTGTCCGGCGAAATGTTCATGGCGATGACCGGCTGCAAGATGCAGCACGTGCCGTATCGCGGCGCCGCGCCGGCGATCACCGATCTGCTCGGCGGCCAGGTGCAGGTGATCTTCGACAACATGCCCTCGATCATCCAGCACATTCGCTCCGGCGCGCTGCGCGCGCTCGGCGTGACGTCGACGGAACGTTCCGCGCAATTGCCCGACGTGCAGGCGGTCGCAGAGACCGTGAAGGGCTATGAGGCGAGCGCGCTGTTCGGCATGGGGGCGCCGAAGAACATGCCGAAGGAATTGATCGCCAAGCTCAACACCGAGATCAACGCCATTCTCGCTGAGCCCGACATGAAGAAGCGGCTGGTCGAGCTCGGCGGCGATCCGCTGATCCAGACGCCGGACGCGTTCGGCAACGACATCAAGGCCGAGACCGACAAGTGGAAGAAGGTGGTCGAGTTCGCCGGCCTCAAGGTCGAGTAAGTCGAGAACAGCGCTCACCGTTGAAGGAACCAGCCCCGCCGCAAGGCGGGGCTTTGCTTTTGCGGGCAGCGCCGTCTTGACGCGATCGTGAAGCCGCGCCCTTGACGCCGCGCCGATTGCGCCTATACTAAACCACATGGTTAAGTATCAAGACGAGACGCTGGACCGCACCTTCGCTGCGCTGTCCGACCCGACCCGCCGGGCCTTGCTGGCCCGGCTCGGCGGCCGCGACAGCCTGTCGGTGAGCGAGCTGGCGCAGCCGTTTGCGATGTCGTTGCCGGCGATCATGAAGCATCTCGACGTGCTTTCGGATGCCGGCCTGATCGCCCGCGAGAAGACCGGCCGCACGGTGGCCTGCCGGCTCACCGCGAGACCGATGGAGCAGGCGATGAACTGGCTCAATCGCTACGCGCAATTCTGGTCCGACAATCTCGACCGCCTTGCCGCTTTTGTGGAGGACAACCCATGGTCAATCAATCGGCCAACAGCACCGCAGCCGACGCCGGCTTCGCCGCGCGCCCGGACACGCGTCCAAGCCTCACCCTCACGCGGCGCCTCCGGGCGCGGCCGGAAAAGGTCTACGCCGCGTGGACCGAGCCGGAAAACCTAGCGCAGTGGTTCGGCCCCGGGCAGGTCAAATCAGGCACCACGCGCGCCGAGCTCGATGTCCGCGTCGGCGGCCGCTACCGCATCAGCTTCACGGGTGCGAACGGCGAATATCACGAGGTCGGCGGCGTCTATCGCGAGGTGGTGCCGAACCAACGGCTGGTGTTCAGCTGGGCCTGGCATTCGACGCCGGAGCGCGAGTCGCTGGTCACGATCTCGATCAAGCCCGAGGCCGGCGGCACGCTGCTCACCTTCCATCACGCGCAATTCGCCGACGAGGCCGCCCGCGACAATCATCAGCGTGGCTGGATTGAGTCCCTCGGCAATCTGGAAAATTTCGTCAACGCCTGACCGCTGTCGAAGGGAGCATTTCATGCAACAGCACAAGATCGTCTCGCGCGAGGAATGGATCGTAGCCCGCAAGGCGCTGATGGCCGGCGAGAAGGAGCTGACGCAGGCGCGCGAGGCGCTGAGCCGCCAGCGCCGCGAGCTGCCCTGGGTCAAGGTCGACAAGCCCTATCTGTTCGACGGGCCAAGCGGCAAGGTCACGCTCGGCGACCTCTTCAAGGGCCGGCCGCAACTCGTGGTGCAGCACATCATGTTCGCGCCCGAATGGGACGTGGCCTGCAAGAGCTGCTCGTTCTGGGCCGACGGTTATGACCGCATGGCGCCGCATCTCGCCGCGCGCGACACCGCGATGGCAGGAATTTCGCGCGCGCCCTTGGCAAAGCTCGAGGCGTTCAAGCAGCGGATGGGCTGGACCTTCGACTGGGTGTCATCAGGGGATAACGACTTCAACTACGATTACGGCGTCACCTTCACCCGCGAGCAGATGGACAAGGGCGAGGCGCAGTATAATTTCGGCACCACGCCGCCCTATGGCGACGAATTGCCTGGGATCAGCGTGTTCTACCGCGACGATTCCGGTGCCGTGTTCCACACTTATTCCACCTTCGCCCGCGGCCTCGACATGATGAACGCGGCCTATCACTATCTCGATTTGACGCCGCTCGGCCGCCACGAAGAAGGGCTGCCCTATCCGATGGATTGGGTGCGGCTACGTGACCAGTACCAACCGGCACCGGTTCAGGCATCCTGCTGTCACGGTTGATGCGAGCACGTTTGCGCTCCGTCATTGCGAGCGGAGCGAAGCAATCCATGGCGCCGCAAGCGGTGAAATGGATTGCTTCGTCGCTTCGCTCCTGGCAATGACGCTGGAAGGAATCCCCCCATGCCCTACGTCGATGGTTTCATCGTCGCCGTGCCGAAGAAGAAACTCAAGGCCTATGCAAAACTGTCGAAGATGGCCGGCAAGATCTGGCGCGAATACGGCGCGCTGGATTATCGCGAATGGGTCGCCGACGACGTCAAGCCGGGCAAGCTGACCTCGTTCCCGCAAAGCGTGAAGCTGAAGTCTGGCGAGACCGTCGTGTTCGCCTGGATCACCTACAAGTCGCGCGCCCAGCGCGACAGGATCAACGCCAAGGTGATGGCGGATCCGCGCCTCGCATTGATGAACAAGGACAACGTCCCGTTCGACGCCGCGCGGATGATCTACGGTGGTTTTGCTCAGCTGGTGAAGGTGTGAGCGGCACGACTTCGTGCGGCATCTGTGCAGGATTCGTGCAGTAACTTGCAGTTAAACATCTTGATGCACGCGCGGTAGGCAGCCGCTTGCGTTTGCTTGGTGAGCCCGTATACTTTGCAGTACAAAGTTCGGGCGAATCATGCGTGACCTCGACAAGGCATTGGCCGACATCCTCGCGATCCGCAATCAGATTGCGGCGGGCACTGCGTTCCGCGGCTACGGCCCGGCCACGGTCGCCGCGACCAGCGGGATCGCGCTCGTCACTGCGTTCGCCCAGTATCTGTGGCTCGCCGACCCCACCTCGCATCCGATCGTCTTCCTCGCCGGCTGGGCCGCGGCCGCGCTGCTGTCGGCCGTGCTGATCTGGGTCGAGATGCAGGCGCGCTCGCGGCGGCATCACTCCGGTCTCGCCGATACCATGGTGCAGCAGGCGATCGAACAGTTTGTTCCTGCGGCGATCGCCGGCGTGCTGCTCGCAATCCTGCAATGGAAATTCGCGCCGGAGACGCTGTGGATGCTGCCCGGCCTGTGGCAGGTGCTGGTCAGCCTCGGCGTGTTCGCGTCGGTGCGCCTCCTGCCGCGCACGATTGCGCTGGGCGGCGCCTGGTATTTTCTCTCGGGCTTCACAGTGCTCCTGATCGCAAGTCAGAGCCACGCGTTGTCGCCCTGGACCATGGGATTGCCGTTCGCGATCGGTCAATTGCTGCTCGCGGCGCTGCTGTATTTTGCCTCCGGAGACGATGATGCCGAAGATTGACATGACCAGCGCGCCGTTCGCTTATGAAGGCCTCGACCGCGTCATCCATGAGAAGGCGCGGCTCGGCTTGCTCACCTCGCTGATGGCGCATCCGAAGGGGCTCGCCTTCGCCGATCTCAAGCAGCTCTGCGGCCTGACCGACGGCAATCTCTCCAGGCATCTGCAGGTGCTGCAGGAGGCGGGGCTCGTCGACGTCATCAAGGGCTACGAAGGCAACCGCCCGCACACCACCTGCCGCCTGACCAAGACCGGCCGCCGCCGCTTCCTCGACTATCTCGCCGTGCTCGAGCAACTGGTGCGCGACGCGGCGAAAGCCGCCGGCAAGGACGCGGGCGCGCCCGGTCGCCTCGGCGTCCAGACCGCCTGACCACCATGATGGATTTTTTTGCCCGGAGACTTTGTGATGCAAAGTAACGTCGCGCTCAAGCTGGATCCCGCCGCACGGCTGCATGTCGGCATCATCATGGACGGCAACGGCCGCTGGGCGACCCGCCGCGGGCTCTCGCGGTTGCGCGGCCATGAGGCCGGCGTCGAGGCGATCCGCCGCGTGGTCGAGGCGGCGCCGGACCAGGGCGTCGGCACGCTGACGCTCTACGCCTTCTCCAGCGACAATTGGCGCCGTCCCAAGGCCGAGGTCACCGCGCTGATGGGACTGCTGCGGTTCTATCTCGCCAACGAGGTCGCGGCGCTGGTGCGCAACGGCGTCCGCCTCACCGTGATCGGCCGCCGCGACCGCCTGCCGGACGGCATCGCCAGCGCGATCACCCGCGCCGAGGCCGCGACGTCGAGCGGCACCACATTGCATCTGCGCATCGCGATCGACTATTCGGCACGCGACGCCATCCTCAACGCGGCGGCGCGCGCCGGCGCTGTCGGCCAGCTCAGCCGCGAGAGCTTTGCCGATCTGATCACCGGCGAAGCCGGTCTGCGCGACGTCGACCTGATCATCCGCACCTCCGGCGAGAAGCGGCTGTCGGACTTCCTGCTCTGGGAAGGCGCCTATGCCGAGCTGCATTTCACCGACCGGATGTGGCCCGAGTTCGACGGCGACGCGCTCGCCGATGCGCTCGCTGCCTTCCACCGCCGCGAGCGCCGCTTCGGCGGGCTGACCGCGATTGCGCCGGCGGAGGTGCCGAACCTGTAGCCGCAGGATACGACTGCTCTCCCTCTCCCGCTTGCGGGGGAGGTGAATAGAGCATGTCCGCTAAGACGGTCGTTTTCGGCGTCAAAACCGGCTAGGCTTCGTCGTTCCGAAACGGTTCCAAGCGAAGCCCGATGCTAAAGCCTTCCGACACCACCGCCGTGACCCTTGCCGATGTGCGCCGCGCCGCGGGAGTGATCCGCGGCCAGGTCATGGTCACGGCGTGCAATGAAAGCCGCACGCTGGGCGAGATCTGCGGCTGCCGCCTGTTCCTCAAATTCGAGAATTTGCAGTTCACCGCGACCTTCAAGGAGCGCGGCGCGCTGAACCGCCTGCAGGCGCTGTCGGCGGAGGAACGCAAGCGCGGCGTGATCGCGATGTCGGCCGGCAATCACGCCCAGGGCATGGCGTATCACGCCAAGCGGCTCGGCATTCCCGCCACCATCGTGATGCCGATCGGCACGCCGATGGTGAAGATCGAGAACACTCGCCGCCACGGCGCCGAGGTCCTCATCATCGGGCAGACGCTGGACGAGTGTTTTGCCTTCGTCAAATCGCACGCCGCCGAGCGCGACCTGATCCTGGTTCATCCCTATGACGACCCGCTGATCATCGCCGGCCAGGGCACGATCGGGCTGGAGATGCTCGAGGCGGTGCCGGAGCTCGACATCCTGGTGGTGCCGATCGGCGGCGGCGGGCTGATTTCCGGCATCGCGACCGCGGCGAAGGCGCTGAAGCCGTCGGTGCAAGTGATCGGCGTGCAGGCGCAGCTCTATCCGTCGATGTACAACGCCGTCAAAGGCGCGAACCTGCCGATGCGCGGCGATACGCTCGCCGAGGGCATCGCGGTCAAGTCGCCGGGCGCGATCACGACAAAGATCGTCCGCGATCTCGTCGACGACATCTTGCTGGTGAGCGAGGACCAGATCGAGCGCGCCGTCGCCACCTTGATCTCGATCGAGAAGACGGTGGTCGAGGGCGCCGGCGCCGCCAGCCTCGCCGCCGTGCTCGCAGCGCCGGAGCGCTTTGCCGACCGCAAGGTCGGCCTGGTACTGACCGGCGGCAATATCGACACGCGGCTGATCGCCTCGGTGCTGACCCGCGAGCTCGCGCGCGAGGGGCGGCTGACCCAGCTTGCCCTCGACATCGTCGACCGCCCCGGCCAGCTCGCCGCGGTCTGCGATCTGCTGGCGTCAGCCGGCGCCAACATCATCGAGGTCTCGCATCAGCGCACCTTCTCCGACCTGCCGGCCAAGGCGACGTTGCTGGAGCTCGTGATCGAAACCCGCGACCGCGCCCATCTCGAGGACGTGCTGGCCCAGCTCGGCACGGCCGGATTTGCGGTGCGGGAGAGTTGAGCGGGGCGCGGCTCTCGCACGCGACGCCGTCTGCAGTCCCGTCACCTTGAGGAGCGCGCACTGGCGCGCATCTCGAAGGGTCGACGGCCACCAGCCGGGCCGATTCATCCTTCGAGACGCGCGCAAGAGCGCGCTCCTCAGGATGACGGAGTTGGCAGCGTAATTCTCTCCACGCATCGTCCCGGCCTTCGCCGGAGCGACGCTGGAATGGTGCCCCGCTGTTCAACCCGTCATCCTGAAGTGCGAGCCTCTTCGGCGAGCCTCGAAGGATGAATCGGCCCGGCTGGTGGCCGTGCATCCTTCGAGGCTCGCAAGAGCTCGCACCTCAGGATGACGGGTCAAAGAGCGCACGGCTCCTAGGATGACCGTCCTAGAGCAGTGAGGCCCTCAGCCCTCCGCCGCCATCGCCGCCAGCTTCGCAATCGTGTTGATGTTGCGCGCGGTGCCCTTGACGGCGGCGGGGATCTTTAGCTTGGAGCGGCCCATGCCGCTGCCATAGGCGACATAGATCTCGCGCTTGCCGAGCCGCACCTCCTC
This sequence comes from Bradyrhizobium ivorense, assembly GCF_900696085.1. GTDB lineage: Bacteria > Pseudomonadota > Alphaproteobacteria > Rhizobiales > Xanthobacteraceae > Bradyrhizobium > Bradyrhizobium ivorense. The sequence continues at coordinate 41,848 of NZ_CAADFC020000044.1, read as the reverse complement.
GTCCTGTTGGCCCCTGATCTGCTTCAGCGCATCCTTCGGCGGCGGCTCGTCGAGGAAGATCGCGACCGTGTAGTTCGGCGGCGCCTTCGGAAACGGATTGGCGTTCAGCACCGCGGCGATCTCGTCCGCGCTCCTGATGACGACGCCGACCGGGTTGCCGGCATAGGCCTCAAGCCGCTGCTCCAGCACCGCCTTGACCTTCGCCGCGCCGAGCTTTGAGGAGAACACCACATTGCCGCTGGCGATATAAGTCTGCACCTCGCCAAAGCCCTCGTCCTCGCACATCGCCTTCAGCTCGGTCATCGGCAGCTTGCCGGTGCCGCCGACATTGACGGCGCGGAGCAGGGCGACGTAACGGGGCATCAGCGCCTCATGTCAGCAGCAGTTCCATGCCGGGGTCGCCCTTTTCCATGGCGCGCCGGTAGGCCGGGCGCGAGCCAATACGGCCGAGATAGGCCCTGATGTTGGGGCAGCGGCCGAAATCATAGGGCAGGAAGTAGCGCATCGTCGTCAGCGAGAAGCCGGTCATGATGTCGGCCGCGGTGAATTCGTCGCCCGCGAGATAGTTGTTGTCGCGCACCCTGGCGTCGATCAGATCGAACGAGCGGTCGACCCGCGCTTTGGTCGCCACCAGCATCGGATTGTCGGCGGGCAGGTTGAGCCGGTTCAGGATCATGTTGCGGCCGAGCTGCGCCTGCAGCGTGCCGTTGGCGAAATGAAACCAGTGCAGGTAGTGCGCGAAGTCGGGGTGGTCCGGCTTCAGCGCCAGCCTGCCGCCGCCATGGCGGGCGATGATGTAGTCGACGATCGCGCCGGATTCCGCCAGCGTCAGCTCGCCGTCCGTGATCACCGGGGCGGTGCCGATCCAGTGCAGCGCCTTGTAGTCGGCCGGCGCCAGCATCGTGACGGGATCGCGCGCATAGCGCTGCAGCTCATAGGGGATCTCCAGCTCCTCGCAGAGCCAGACGATCCGCTCCGATTGTGACTTGCCGAGATGATGGACGGTGAGCATGCAGGGCTCCCTTGTCAGGCGTCCGCTTTCTTCTTTGCAGCCTTCTTTGCCGGCGGCGGTTCTTCCAGCGCCTTCTTCATGGCGCGGGCATAGGCATCGGCGGCGTTCTCGGCCGAGTTCTGCAGCCGCTTGGCAGTCGCGCTGGCGTTCTCCATGGTGCTCTTGGCCAGGAAACGGAAGCGCGCCTTGGCCTCCTTGTCCTTGGCCTTGGCGGCGCGCGCCGCCCAGACGGCCTGGCGCTTCTTCGCAGCCGCCATCACGGCCTTGGTCTGCACTCTTGCGGTTTGCCGGATGACGGCGTCGAGATCGGCTTCAGCCATGATGGATGCACTCATTGACGGGATGCGCGCCGGGCTGGCGCGCGGATCTGGAAGGGGAGCTATCACTAGCGCAACCGGCGCGATTTGAACATGCGCTCGTTTGCGCCGGCGATTGTGCCCGGCGGCGCCGTCCGGCATAACGGCCGGAGGGAGCGGCCCGCGAGATGGTGGCTTTCAGTCGGCGCGATGTGGTGCTGCGCACGGCGGCGATGGCCGCTGCGGGCGCGACGGCCGATCCGTGGCCGGCGGCCGCAGCGACGCCGCTCCGCGCGTCGACGTCGGGCCGGGACATCGATGCGGCCCTGCGCGCTATGGTCGATAGCGGCAAGGTGCCCGGCATCGTCGCCATGGCGGCGAGCGCGCAAGGACCGATCTATCAGGGCGCGTTCGGCGCCCGCGCCCAGGGCGCGGCGGCGAGGATGACCCTTGATACCCTGTTTCGCATCGCCTCGATGGCCAAGCTCGTGACCTCGGTCGCGGCGCTGCAACTGGTCGAGCAGGGCAGGCTGAAGCTGGACGAGCCCGCCGCCAATGTCGATCCGGCGTTGGCGGCGCTCCCCGTGCTCACCGGGTTCGACGCCAAGGGCGTGCCGCAGCTGCGGCCGCCGCGCCAACCGATCACCTTGCGCAACCTGCTGTCGCATACGTCGGGCCTCAGCTATCCGCTGTGGGATGCCGACGCCAAACGTTATGGGCGGGCGGCGCGGTCCGATCCGGCGCTGCCGCGCAGCGTGCTGATGTTCGATCCTGAGCGGCGCTGGGCCTATGGCGGCAGCCTCGACCGTGTCGGCCGGCTGATCGAGATCGCAAGCGGGCGGACGCTGGACCGCTATTTCGCCGATCACATCCTGCGTCCGCTCGGCATGAACGACACCGGCTTTGCGATCAGCGAGCCGCAGCGTGCCCGCGAGGCGCATCTCCACGTCCGCCGGAGCGACGGCACGCTCAAGCCCGAGCCGCTGGAGCGACACACCTCGCCACGAACGGTCTCGGGCGGCGGCGGGCTCTATTCGACCGCGCCGGATTTTCTCATCCTGCTGCAGGCGTTGCTCAATGGCGGCAGCCTCGCTGGCACCTCGATTCTGCGGCCGCGCACGCTCGCGCTGATGGCGACCAACCAGATCGGCGATCTCGCGGCCGGCGTCATGAAGACGACCAATCCGGCGCTGTCGAACGACGTCGATTTCTTCCCCGGCAACCGGCTGCGCTGGGGCATCGGCCACATGATCAACCTCGATCCGGTCGAGGGCGGCCGCAAGGGCGGCAGCCTGACCTGGGCCGGCCTCTTCAATACTTATTACTGGATCGATCCGGCCTCGGGCATCGCCGGCGTGATCATGATGCAGATCCTGCCGTTTGCCGATGCGCCTGCGCTCGACGCCTGCCGGGCGTTCGAGCGCGCGCTCTATCGGGCGCACACCGCGACGTAGCAATTGCTCACGACGTCACTCGGTGCGCGAGCCCGGCGGCACCTTGGCGCCGGCGAGCAGACCGGCCAATTCCACCTGCCGCCGCAGTCCGGTCTTCGCCAGCACCGCCTTGAGCTGGTTGCGCACGGTTTCGCGGGACGTGCCGAACGCCAGGGCGATCGCCTCGATGGTGCGGCCTTCGCCGATGCCGCGCGCGACGCGCGCTTCCGCCGGTGTCAGATCGAACAGGCCCTGCAGCACTTCCGCGGTCGGCACCTCCGCCGGCACCACCGGCGTCACCATCACGATCGCCACCGCGCGATCGAACAGATCCTGCGCCGCGCCGTGGATCGGGACCAGATGCACGATCAGCGGCGGACGATCGTCCTGCGCCGCGATCGGGATCGAGCGCACCTCCAGGCTGATCAACCCGCCGTTGAGCGCCGCCAGCGCCTGCGCAAACAGCGCGTCGGCGGCAACTGCGGCGAGCGTCAGTCGCTCGCCGCGGTCCTGCATCACGTCGGGCACCAGGCGGTCGAACAGCGTGTTGCTCGTCATCAGCCGGCCGCCACGCCGCAGCACCGCGGCGGGCAGCCCGATCATCGCCAGCGATTCGGTCGCGGCCCTGGCGCGCTCCATGCCGAGCCGTGCCGAGAGCAGCGCGGCGCGCGCCAGATGCGGGCGCAACGCATCGAGTTGCGCGATCGCTTCCTGCTCGATCGGCCCGCGATCGTATTCACGCTCGACGCTGTAGATCAGCACGTCGCCGCTCGGCACCGGGATCGCGGTGCCGGCGCCCCAGCCGAGCCCGCGCGGCCGGAAGAATTCGCGGATCTGCTGATCCTGCTGGATCTCCTCGGGCGTATCGAACACGTCGATCTCGCGCAGGAAGCCGGCATGGTTGGCCGCGAGCAGCCGCGGCAGCCGGCCGTTGCGCTCGTGCCAGCGGCCTTCGACATAGGCGACCATGTCGTCGTGGATGTCGGGGGATGCGACCCAGCGCACGTCATGCGGGTCCGCGGTCAGCAGCACGATCCCGCGTGCGCTTGCGATGTTGCCGACCTGATGCAGCACCTTCGGCCACAGCTCGGGCACCACCGCGGCCTCATAGGCCAGTTCGATCAGATGCGCGTGCAGCTCGTTCTTCATCGGCCGTTCCTGAAGCCTCGTTGCCCAACACATAAACCCGCCGATGACGGAAATATTTCGTAGAGCAATTCACGATAGCGCGGGAGTCCGGGCGATTCCGGGGCTTCAAGCATTCACGCACGGGCGCGGCGGCAGGATATTGCCGGTGATCTTCACATCGGCTGACTGCGATGCGCGGCTGCGTTACCGAGACACCGCGTCGGCGGTCCGCTCGCTCCGCATCGCGTTCGGCGGCGAGCCGTGCAGTCTGTGCCAGGCGCGGCGGAATTGCCGGGCCGATGCGAAGCCGGCCCGCTCGGCGACCGTCTCGATCTGCAGCCTGGAGCCCGCGATCAGCTCGCGCGCCAGCGCGATGCGGAGGCGGTTCACATAATCGGTGATGCTCATCCCGGTGTGCGCCTTGAAGTGCCGCGACAGATTGCGCGGGCTTGCGGCGGCGACGCGCGCGAGCTCGTCGACCGACCAGTCATGGGCCGGGTCGGCGGCAACGGCGTCTTGCGCGCGGTGGACCATCGGGTGAATATGATTGCGTCCGTCGAGCCAGGGCGAGAGTTGCGGGTCGGCGCCGGTGCGGCGGAGGTAGACCACCAGATAGCGTGCCGCTGCGAGCGCGGTGGCGTGACCGGCCATCTTGGCGACGATATGCAGCATCAGGTCGATGCCGGCGGCAATGCCGGCGCTGGAGAGCCGTTCGCCGTCCTCGACATACAGCCTGTTCTCCCGGACGCGGGCGGCCGGCGCCACGCGCGCGAGCTCGGCGACCTTGTCGTAGTGGGTAGTGCACTCATAGCCGTCGAGCAGGCCGGCGCGGGCGGCGAGCAACGCGCCCGAGCAGATCGAGACCAGGCTGACGCCGGGCCGGATCACATGCCTCAGCCAGCGGACGATGCTGGCTTCGAGCAAGGCATCCTGTTTGCGGCTGCTGGCCGTGGTGCCCGGCGGCGGATCCGAGCTTCCGGCAAGTACCACCAGCGTCCCGTCGGGGACGCGGTCGGGCAGCGGTGCGATATTGGCGACGGCGAGCCCGATCGAGCTTTGCGTCGAGTCCTGAGGACCGACGAAGCGGACGGCAAAGCGCACGGCGCTCTGCTCGCGATTGGCCATGCGCAGCACTTCCATCGGCCCGGCGGCGTCAAGCAGCAGCACGCGCGGCGGTACGACGAGGAGCACCGGGATTTCCGCCGGCTGTCCCCGCCTGGAATTCATGCGGCGATCTCCTCCTTCGGGTCGGCCAGCGCCTCGGCGACCGTTGCAATGCGCGCGAACCGTCCGGACAGCACGAGCTCGGTGCGGCTGCGAATCTCGGCGGCGCTCCAGAGGCGGCCGGCCGCATCGGTCATCGGGAAGGTCAGCGTCGCCTCGCTGACGAAGCTCACCGCGTAGCCGAGATCCGAGGCATGCCGCGCCGTGGTCTCGCAGCACTGCTCGGTGCGGATCCCTGATATGATGAGATGACGGATGTCATTGGCAGCCAGCCAGACGTCGAGGCCGGTGCCGACCAGCGCGCTGTGCCGACGCTTGCGAAACACCGCATCCGGTTCGATCCGTAGCGGCGCCAGCGTGGTGACGAAGCCGGACGCTTCGGCGAACGCGCCGCTGTCGGCGACATGGAAGATCTGCACGACGGGCGTGCCATTCGCCCTGGCGCCGTCGATCAGCGCCTGCTGCCGGTCGACATAGGCGGCAAGGCCCTCCTCGGTGAAGAACGGCCGGTGACGAAAGGATTCCTGCGCATCGATGACGATCAGGGCGGCGGCGGACATGTCGTGCGTTCCGGCTCGGCTGCGATGAATGGCAGCCTACACCAGTTTGTCGGGATCAAAATACTGTCACGGGACCAAGATGGGACAATTCGCGCCAATCTCGATTGGAGATTCCACGGCGCGCAGCATGTGGCTGACCGGAAGCGATTGGATGATTTGAAATTGCCCTGACGCATTTCGAAACATCTTCAGGGCGCAGCGCCGCCAGCGACCGTCGCTTCTTTGCAACGCTGCCTGCGATCACGCGACGATGGACATCCTTTAATTTGCGTCCCGGCATCTGAAGGCGCCAGCTAGCGCCGACCTCGGATCATTCAGCCTTGATCACGTCGGGGAGGGTCGATGATCAGCCGCAGGGCGCTGTCCGGACTGTTGATGACGCTGGTCGGCCCCGCGTCGATCGCCGGCGACAACGCGCTGCGGCTCGGCCGTTGCCAGGGATCGTGCGCGAATGTCGATCTGCCGACGCTCGGCTACGACGCATTCTGCCGTTCGTTCTTCGACATCGCGGCAAGCGGAAAGCTCAAGGCGGTCGCCACCGGCGCGGTGGTCCGGCACGAGATGCGATCGCTGTTCCGGCACGACCGGCTCTATCGGCCGTCCGCCGGCGAGATGCGTCTGCTCTGGCGCGCCGGCGCGGACGGGTTCGCGGTCACGAAGGTCGAGTTCGGTCTCGAATGCGGGCTGCCGGTGCGCGGCTGTCTCGGCATGCCCGACGGTGAGGTCAAGGGATTGATCCTGCTCGGCCACGGTATGGCCGCGACGCCGGAGCGCTGCTTCGCCGACTCCGATCCGGATTACATGAATGCGATCGGCAAGCAGCTTTGCCGTGACGGCTATGCCGTCTGGTGTCCCTACATCGTCCAGATCGGAAACCAGGAAAGCCAGAACAACATCGCCGCGATGCTGGCATGCCATGGCATCTCCGCGCACAATGTATCGTGCGCATCGCTCGATGCCGGCGAGATCGTCTGCCGGCGGCTGACCGGCGTGTCCGGCCTCAATGTCGGCGTGTATGGCGTGTCCTGGGGCGCGTTCCTCGCGCTGCATCTCGAGGCCGCCACGGGACGCATGCGGCCGACCGTCGTGTCCGGCTACATGCGCGACGAGACGAAATTTCTGATGTCGCCCGTCATCAGCGGCAATCTCGGCATCGAGCTCGCGTCATACATTCATTTCGACAGCGGCCGCGCCAGATATGCCGGCAAAAATCTGGCGCGGCTGATCTGCCCGTGTCCGCTGTTCGTCGAGATCGGCAGCCGCGACGCCGCCAACGCGATCGAACATGGGCGTGACGCCAAGTTCGCGGAGATGCGCGCGGTCTATCTCGCCGCCGGTCATCCCGATCTGATCGACATGACGGTGTTCGACGGCGTGCACGAGGCCAGCGGCACGCGCGCGCGGCCATGGCTGCAGCAACGGCTGGCGTCGCCAGCCTATCAGATCACGTCGCGCCTGAAGAACGCCATTGCCTTGTAGCGGTCGTGGCCGCGGCCGTCGTCACGCTACCGCGCTCTCATCACATTGACGCGATGGCTCCGTGTGCCCGCTGCGGAGAGCGCGGATGTGGAACGCTGCCACCGGGTTGCAGGATTGTCGGATCAGGCGCGTTATGATCTGCTGCCTTGCAGCTTGTCCATCCGTCCCGTGGCTAAGGGAACTCGACGTCAGATCTGCTTGCTAGAAATCCGGCGGTAGCCGGAAGAGGGTTGGACAACATGAATGGTGCGGCAAGCGTGCGCGGTCGATTGGCAAGCCTTCGCCTATCAAGTCGTCTCCTATCGGGTGTTCTCGCATCGGCAGGATTGGCGCTCGCGGGAATTTCGGCAGCCCATGCCCAGGCCGGTCCAGCCGGGCCGCCCGCTGTCGGCGTGATCGAGGCGATCAAGCGGCCGGTAATCCAGTCCAATGAATTTCTCGGACGCATCGAGGCCACCAATCGCGTCAACGTGGTCGCGCGCGTCACTGCCTTCCTGGAAAAGCGGAACTTTGTCGAGGGCGCCGAGGTCAAGGCCGGCGATCTGCTCTATCAGCTGGAGCGCGGGCCGTTCGAAGCCGACCTCGCATCGAAGAAGGCGCAGGTCGCGCAGCTGCAGGCGACGCTGGCCAACGCGGTGCTGACGACGAACCGCGCCAAGGCCCTGCTCGGCGGGCCGGCCGGCCAGCAATCGAGCGTGGACGCGGCGGTCGCCAACCAGCAGAGCCTCGAGGCGCAGGTGCAGGCCGCGCAGGCGCAGGTCGACCTGTCCCAGATCAATCTCGACTACACCATGATCCATTCGCCGATCGACGGCAGGATCGGGCGCACCGCGGTCACCGACGGCAACGTGGTGACGCCGAGCTCGGGAACGCTGACCACCATCGTCAGCCAGGACCCGATGTATGTCACCTTCCCGGTGCCGGTGCGCGAGTCGCTGGACCTGCGCGAACGCTACGCGACCACCGGCGGCTTCAAGGCGGTCGTGATCCGGGTCCGCCTGCCGGACGGCCGGCTCTACGACAAGGTCGGTGCGCTGGATTTCGTCAACAACACCATCGCGCAGAACACCGACACCATCACGCTGCGCGGCACCATTCCCAACCCGCCGCTGTACAATTCCGCGGAAACCGGCGGCCCGGTCCGCGAGCTCACCGACAACGAGTTCGTCACCGTGCTGCTGGAAGGCGTCAAGCCGGTCGAGGTGCTGGCGATCCCGCGTTCCGCGGTGCTGTCGGATCAGCAGGGCGAATATGTCTATGTCGTCGGCGCCGGCAACAAGGCCGAGCAGAAGCGGATCGAACTCGGGCAGTCGACCTCGACCATCGCGGCGGTGACCAACGGCATTGCGCTCGGCGACAAGGTGATCGTCGAAGGAATTCAGAAGGTGCGGCCGGGTGAGGTGGTCGCGCCGGGGCCGGCCAGCGCGCTGATCCAGTCCAGCATGAAGGCCTCGGCGGACGGCGGTGGGGGCAGCAGCACGAAAGCGTCGGGCGGCAACCCATGATCTCAGCGGTCTTCGTCGATCGTCCGCGGCTTGCGATCGTGATTGCGTTCGTGATCACGATCGCGGGCGCGCTGGCGCTGCTGCAGATCCCGGTCGCCCAGTTCCCCGACATCGTGCCGCCGCAGGTCACGGTGACGGCGGTGTTTCCCGGCGCCTCCGCCGAGGTGGTGGAATCCAGCGTCGCCCAGCCGCTCGAGGCGCAGGTCGTCGGCGTCGACAAGATGCTCTACATGAAGTCGACCAGCGGCAATGACGGCAGCTACACGCTGACGGTCTCGTTCGCGCTCGGCACCGACCCCGACATCAACACCGTCAACGTCAACAACCGGGTGCAGAGCGCGCTGGCGCAATTGCCGACCGAGGTGCAGGCGCAGGGCCTCGTCGTGCAGAAGAAGTCCTCGGCGGTGCTGCAGTTCATCGTGTTGTATTCGAAGAACGGCGAGCAGGATCCGCTGTTCATCACCAACTACGCCATCATCAACGTGCTCGACGCGATCTCGCGCACGCCCGGCGTCGGCCAGGCCTCGCTGTTCGCCAAGCTGAACTACTCGATGCGGATCTGGTTCGACACCCAGCGGCTCACCAGCCTCAATTTGGCGCCGTCGGACGTGATCGCGGCGATCCGCGCCCAAAGCGTGCAGGCGCCGGTCGGCCGCATCGGCGCGCGCCCGATCAGCAACGACCAGCAGTTCCAGTTCAACGTGCAGACCCAGGGGCGCCTGACCACGTCGGCCCAGTTCGGCAACATCGTGCTGCGCGCCAATCCGGACGGATCGGTGCTGCGGATCAAGGACGTCGCCCGGGTCGAGATCGGCGCCCAGAACATGGATTCGGAATCGCGGATCGACGGCAATCCCGGCGTGCCGATCGGCATCTATCTCGCCCCTGGCGCCAATGCGGTGACCACGGCCAAGGCGGTGCAGGCGACGCTGACCCGGCTGTCGGAGCGGTTTCCGCAGGGCCTGACCTATCTCGTGCAGTACGATTCCACGAGCTTCGTCACCGACACCATCAAGGAGGTGATCAAGACGCTCGGCGAGGCCTTCGTGCTGGTCGTGATCGTGGTGTTCCTGTTCCTCGGCAATCTGCGCGCCACCGTGATTCCGGCCGTCGCGGTGCCGGTCAGCCTGATCGGCACCTTCGCGGTGCTGCTGGCGCTCGGCTATTCCGCCAACACCGTGTCGCTGCTGGCGATGGTGCTCGCGATCGGCATCGTGGTCGACGACGCCATCGTCGTGGTCGAGAATGTCGAACGCGTCATGGAGGAGGAGCCGGAACTGTCGCCGGCCGACGCCACCAAGAAGGCGATGGCGCAGATCACTGCGCCGATCATCGCGATCTCGCTGGTGCTGCTCTCGGTGTTCGTGCCGATCGCATTCATTCCCGGAATCTCCGGCACGCTGTTCCGACAGTTCGCGGTGACGATCAGCGCGGCGATGGTGATCTCGGCCTTGAACGCGCTGACCTTGTCGCCGGCGCTCTGCGCGGTGTTCCTGCGCCACGGCGGGCCGCGCCGCGGCATCATGGGGCGAATACTCGGCGGTATCGACTGGGTCCGCGACCGCTACGCCGGATTGGTGCGGCGGCTGTTGCGCGCGGCCGTGTTGTCGCTGGTCGCGGTTCTGGTGTTCGCCGGCGCGGTGTTCGGCGTGTCCAAAATCACGCCCACGGGATTCCTTCCCGAGGAGGACCAGGGCGCGTTCTTCATTTCGGTGCAATTGCCCGACGGCGCGTCGGTGGCGCGTACCAGCGAGGCGACCAAGCAGGTCGAGGCGATCCTGAAGAAGAACCCGGCGGTCGACCACGTGCTGTCGATCATCGGCTTCTCGCTGCTCGATGGCGCCAGCGAGCCCAACTCGGCGTTCATGGTGGCGCGCATGAAGCCGTTCGAGGACCGCAAGGCAGCCAACGAGTCGGTGCAGGCCGCGATCCGGCAGACCTTTGGCGCCGGCACGCAGATCCGCCAGGCCTCCGTGCTGCCGTTCAACCTGCCGCCGATCATCGGGCTGTCGACCTCCGGCGGCTTCGAGTATCAGCTCGAGGCGCTGGAAGGCCAGGATCCCGCCGCGCTCGGCAGCGTGACCGGCGGGCTGATCGGCGCGGCCAACCGCGACCCGCGGCTGACCCGCGTGTTCTCGACATTCACCGCGACCAACCCGTCGATCTATCTCGACATCGACCGCGCCAAGGCGCAGGCGCTCGGGCTGAACATGAGCGACGTCTTCACCGCGCTGCAGGCCACGCTCGGCGGCATCTACGTCAACAACTTCAATCTGTTCGGCCGCACCTGGCAGGTCAACGTGCAGGGCGAGGCGGTCGACCGCGGCGACATCCCCGACATCTGGCAGATTTATGTGCGCAACTCCGGCGGCGAGATGGTGCCGATCCGCTCGATCGCGTCCTTGCGGATCGTCACCGGGCCGCAGGTGATCACCCGCTACAACAACTACCGTTCGGTCACCGTGAACGGCGGTCCGGCGGCCGGCATCTCGTCGGGCACCGCGATCGCGGCGATGGCCGATATCTCCAAGACGACGCTGCCGGCGGGCTACTCCTATGAGTGGACCGGCACCGCCTATCAGGAGCAGGCCGCCTCCGGCCAGACCGGCATCATCCTCGCGCTCGCGGTGCTGTTCGCCTTCCTGTTCCTGGTCGCGCTGTACGAAAGCTGGACGATCCCGATTCCGGTGCTGCTGTCGGTCACGGTCGGCGTGCTCGGCTCCTATCTCGCCATCAAGCTCGCCGGGCTGAACCTCGATCTCTACGGCCAGATCGGCCTCGTGGTGTTGATCGCGCTCGCGGCCAAGAACGGCATCTTGATCGTCGAGTTCGCCAAGGAGCAGCGCGAGGCCGGCCGTCCGATCGTCGACGCCGCGATCACCGGATCGCAGATGCGCTTCCGCGCCGTGATGATGACCTCGATCGCCTTCATCCTCGGCCTGGTGCCGCTGGTGGTCGCAACCGGTGCCGCCGAAATCAGCCGCCGCGCCGTCGGCACCGCGGTGTTCGGCGGCATGCTCGCGGCAAGCTCGATCGGCATCTTCCTGGTGCCGATGCTCTACGTCACCTTCCAGCGGATGCGCGAGGGCGTGAAGCGCCGCGTCGGCAAGCGGCCGGACGCCTCGGTGCATCCGCAGGCGGAGTGACGGCGCGTCACCGATCGAGCCGGATCGTCGTCGCGCGTCCCGCGAGACTGCCGAGCACGGCCATCAGCAACGTCACCGCGATGCAGGCGACGAGCGCGATGCCCCAGCCGCCGGTTGCGTCATGGGCAAGTCCGGCCAGCGGCGGGCCCGCCGCCGCAAGCGAATAGCCGACGCATTGCGCCATGCCCGACAGCGCCGCGGCCTGATGGCTGTGCGAGGTCCGCAGACTGACAAAGGTCAGCCCGAGGATGAAGGCGGCGCCCGCGCCGAAGCCGAACAGCGCGGCCCAAAACATCGCCAGCGCGGGAAGCTGCCAGAGCCCCAGCAACGCCACCCCGGTCGCAAGCGACACCGCGACCGCGATGGCGCGTTGATCCTTCATGCGCCGCGCCGCCGGACCGAGGATCAGCCCGGGGACCGCGGTCGCTAGTTGCGACAGGCCGTGCAGCGAGCCCGCGGTCGCGGCCGGGTAGCCGGCCTCCACCAGAACCGCCGGCAACCATCCGACCACGATGTAGAACACCAGCGAGGTCAGGCCGAGGAAGCCGGTGACTTGCCAGGCCAGCGCCGAGCGCCAGAGCGGGCCGCCATGCGGCGGCGCAGCGACCTCCGCTGTCGGCACCGAATCCGACCGAAGCTGCGGCAGCCAGGCCAGCAGCGCGATCGCTGGAAGGACCAACGTGCCGGCGAGCGCGAGATACCAGTTCGATCCGGGCAGGCTGGCGAGCGGGATTGCCGTGGTCGACGCCAGCGCCGAGACCAGTCCGGCCGTGATCGCATAGGCGCCGGTGATGCCGGTGATCCGGCTCGGAAAGTCCCGCTTCAGCAGGCTCGGCAGCAAGACATTGCCGACCGCAATGCCGGCGCCGAGCATCGCCGTCCCCGCGAACAGCGCCCAGACCGGACCGGTCGAGCGTAACGCAATCCCGGCGGCGATCACCAGCAGCGCGCTGAACAGCGCTCGCTCGATGCCGAATCTGCGCGCCAGCGTGGCCGCAAACGGCGAGATCGCGGCAAACGCCAGCAAGGGAAGGGTGGTCAGCACCCCCGCCTCGGCCGCGCTGATCCCGCTGCTGTCGCGGATCACGCCGAGCAGCGGCGCCACGCCGGTGATCGGCGCCCGCAGCGTCGCGGCGATCAGCATGATTCCAATCAACAGGGGCCCGTGCCCGCTCACTGTCGGCGCCGGCGCGATCATCGTCATCCCATGCTCCTGGTCTGATTGGTGGCGCGCGGGAAGCTACTCGACTTGGCCGGGCGAAGAATTTAGATATCTGTTCAGGTGATCGCTAAATTCAGTCACTCGATCCAATCCCATGACCGGTTTCTCACTTCGCTACCCCTGGCCGAACCTCGATCCGGACGACGTCGCGGCCCCGGCGATCGCGGTGCGGCTCGAGGTCACCGAGCACAAGGTCGAGGTCGCCGAACACCAGCACCGCAAGGGCCAGCTGGTGTTCGCCCTCGGCGGCGGTGTGATGTGCCGGGTCCCGACCGGGTTGTGGATGGTGCCGCCGCACTGCGGCGTGTGGATCCCCGGCGGCATGCGCCACACCAATATCGCGACCGCCAATGCCCGCATCCTGTTCGTCTTCATCGAGCCCGGTGCGGCCGCGCTGCCGGACAAGTGCTGCACGCTGTCGATCTCGCCGCTGCTGCGCGAGCTCATGATCGAGCTGTCGGACCGGGGGCGCGATGACGCAGTGCGGGAGACGCTGTTGACGCAGATGCTGCTGAGCGAGTTGCCGCGCATGCCGGTGCAGCAGCTGCATTTGCCGATTTCAGAGGAGCCGCGCCTGCGGCGGATCGCGACGGCGCTCGCCGAGGATCCGTCCGACCGCAGCACCCAGGCGGAGTGGGCCGCGCGCGTTGCGCTCAGCGAGAGCAGCCTCGCCCGCCTCGTGCTGCGGGAGACCGGCCTGACATTCGGGCGCTGGCGGCAGCAGCTCTATCTGATCGTCGCGCTGAGCGAGCTTTCGGGCGGCGCGAGCGTGCAGCAGGTGTCGGCCGATCTCGGCTATGAATCGGTCACCGCCTTCATCACCATGTTCAGGAAGGCGCTCGGCAAGCCGCCGGCGAAATATCTCAGCGATATTGCCCGGGACCGCGGTGCCGCATTCGTGGTGTGATGCACAATATCCCCGCAGCCTCGCCATCATGCTGACGCCGCTGGCTGCCATCGCTGTGCTGGTGGCTTCCGCGCCGCTTCTGACCTAAGCTGCTCGTTCGCCCTGAGGCGGCGGCCGATACCGAGGGATGAGAGATTGAGCGTTGCGTTCACCAAGGAAGAAAGTGCCGAGACCGCGTCGGAAACGCTGCTGCCCGACCGGCCGGTTTCGCCGCATCCCAATCTGGTGACGGAGGCCGGGCTGAAAGCCCTGGAGCTGCAGCTTGAAGAGGCGCGCGCGGCCTATGAGGCCGCGCAGCAGCTCGAGGACGTCAATGAACGGCGGCGCCAGTCGGCGGTTCCCTTGCGCGACACCCGCTACTTGGTGGAACGGCTGCGCACGGCCCAAATCATGCCCGCTCCCGCCTCGACCGACACCGTCGCGTTCGGCTCGACGGTGACGTTCAGCCGCCCCGACGGGCGCGTGCAGACCTATCGCATTGTCGGCGAGGATGAGGCCGATCCGAAGGCCGGCTCGATTTCCCATGTCTCGCCGGTCGCGCGGTCGCTGCTCGGCAAGGCCGCAGGCGACGTCGTCGGCTCGGGCAATCAGGAACTCGAGATCGTCGCGATCGCCTGAGCGCCCGCACCTGCCGTGACATCGTTCTCATCGCATCAGAGGACGCGGTCGCTCGCGCGCGCCGAGCCCAGCTGCGCGACATATTTTCCGGACAGCCCCGGCGTCCTTTTATGTTTCAGTAAGCACGTTGGCAGTACGGTCGATCAGTGTGTTGCGTGGGAGTAAACAGGTGATCGACTTTGACGAGTTGCGGGATCTCGCCGCCGATGTTCGCATCTTCATCGAGGCCTCCGACGACAAGGCGAGCGCGCTGCGCGCGGTGGTCACGGCCTACGACGTCGTGGTCGGCATCTTCCCGTCGCAGAGCGGCCCGGATCTCATGGTGATCAAGGGCCACGAGGTGCTCGATCACATTGCCCAATCGCAGTCCGCCGCCGACTACAGCCACACCGCCATCGCCTTCCAGACCCGCGACCAGGCGATTGCGCTGCAGCAGGCGCTGGCGGCCTGATTCATCGAGGCTTTGATCACGACCGGCGCACCGCCGCCCGGACGATTGGGCGCGGCGCGCGCCGCGCCGGCCGATTCGTACATAATTGAAATTGCTTGCGATTCTTCCTGCGCAATGATCCGGCGGCCCGCCGGCGCCGACCTCGGCCTCACCCCGCCACAGGGAATTTCAGCACGCCTCACGACACTGCGCTCCGTTTGTTCCGGGATCGTAGTATTGTGATGGGTCGAAGCATTGAGACCGGAGGACTTCGCGCAGCACGCGAAGAGAAGCACTTACGGAATCAGGCGGATGATCGCGGCTGCGGTCGGACAAGCGGCAAGGGGAGGACACGATGGCGTGGCGCGATGACAAGGCTCGAGCAGCTCTGATCCGCGATGCCGCGGGCACCGTGCAGCCGGGCAAGAGCCCGCGGGCCTTTGCCGAGCCGTTGTTCGGCTACACCAACATCGAGGACCTCGCCAAATACGATGCCGTCTCGCTTGCACTGCTGGCGGAGCAAGCCTGGGAGCACGTGCAGCGGCGCACTGCAGGCAGCGCCGATATCCGCATCGTCAATCCGACATTGCCGGACGGGCGCGAGATCTCGGTGCTCGAGATCCTCAACGACAATATGCCCTTCCTGTTCGACTCCACCATGGCGGAGCTCGGCGAGCAGGGCATCGAAGTCACCCTCGTCGCGCACCCGATCATTGCCGTGGAGCGCGATGACCAGGGCAAGCTGCTGCGCTTCTACGGCGAAACACTGCCGGAGGGCGCAAGGGGCACGCGCGAGAGCCTGATTCATTTCCACATCACGCGCCTCGACGCCGATGCCGATCGCCAGAAGCTGATCGACGGCCTCGCCAGAACGCTGGCCAACGTCCGCGCCTGCGTCGCCGACTGGCGCGCCATGCGCGACCGTGTCGAGGAAGCGATCAAGAATTTCTCTGCCAATCCGCCGCCGCTGCCGATCGACGAGGTCGCCGAGGCCAATCAATTCCTGCAATGGCTCTGCGCGGACAATTTCACCTTCCTCGGCGTGCGCGAATATCGCTTCTCGCCCGACAGCGATGCGGCCGACGACATCACGAGCGGCGAAGGCCTCGGCATCCTGCGCGATCCCGACGTGAAGGTGCTGCGCCGCGGCAACGAAATGGTGGTGATGTCGCCGGAAATCCGCGAGTTCATGCGCGAGCCGACGCTTCTGATCGTCATCAAGGCCAACGTCTCCAGCCGCGTCCATCGCCGCATCCGGATGGATTATGTCGGCATCAAGCTCTACACGCCCGACGGCCGGCTCGAGGGCGAGCTGCGCGTCGTCGGCCTGTTCACCTCGGGCGCCTACACCCGCTCGGTGCGGCAGATCCCCTATGTCCGCCACAAGGTTGCGCGGGCGCTGCAGCGCGCCGGCTTCGATCCGGCCGGCCATTCCGGCAAGGCGCTGATGCACATTCTGGAAGAGTATCCGCGCGACGAACTGTTCCAGATCGACGTCGACACGCTCTACAATTTCGTCATCGAGATCCTGATTCTTTACGAGCGCCCGCGCGTCCGCGCACTGGCGCGGGTCGACAAGTTCGATCGCTTCGTCTCCATCCTCACCTTCATTCCGCGCGACAAATACGACACCGACGTCCGCACCCGCGTCGGTGCTTTCCTGTCGCAGGTCTTTAAGGGGAGGCTGTCCGCCTCCTACGTATCGTTCCCGGAAGGCGCGCTGGCACGCGTGCACTACATCATCGGACGTTACGAGGGCAAAACCCCGGCCGTCGAACGTGCCACGCTCGAGGCCGGGATCAGCGCCATTGCCGCGACCTGGGCCGACAAGCTGAAGGCGGCGCTCGCCGCGTCGACCGACGGCATGCGGGCGCGCATGCTCGCCAGCCGATACGCCCAGGCCTTTACCGGCGGCTACACCGAAGTGTTCGGCGCCGAGCAGGCGGTCTCCGACATCGCCACCATCGAGAAGCTCTCGGCAAAGCATCCGGTCGCGATCACGGTCTACCGCAGCGCAGACCAGGACGACCCGAGCCGTTTCGGGCTGAAGGTTCTCTCGCATGGCGCGCCGCTCTCGCTGTCCTACCGCGTGCCCGTGATCGAGAATCACGGCCTGCGTGTCGTCAACGAGCGCACCTATGAGATCCTGCCGCGCGCCGTGCCGGCGCCTGCGCCGGTCTGGCTCCACGACATGACGATCGAGGCCAGCGACGGCCTGCCGATCACGATCACCCCGGAATTCAGCCATCGCCTGGAAGCCTCGATCATGGCGGTGGTCCGCGATCTCGCCGAATCCGATGGCTATAACGGCCTGATCCTGCGCACCGCGCTGGGCTGGCGCGAAGTTTCGACCATCCGGGCGCTGTCCCGCTACCTGCACCAGATCCGCGCGCCGTTCACCCAGGACTACATGTGGGAGACCTTGCGCAAGAACCCGGCGATCACGGCCAGCCTCGTCGCCCTGTTCCAGACCCGCCTCGATCCGCGCCTCGCCTCCACCGATGCCGAGCGCGCGGCTCGCGAGACGTCGCTGCTTGCCGAGGTCGAGGAGCAGCTCAAATCGGTCGCCTCGCTCGATGAAGACCGCATCCTGCGCCGCTTCACCAATCTGGTGCAGGCCACCATCCGCACCAATCTGTGGCAGCTCGGCGAGGACGGCCATCCGCGCCCGGTGATCTCCTTCAAGTTCGACGCACACCGGATCGACGACCTGCCGGCGCCGCGGCCGCTCTATGAGATCTTCGTCTATTCGCCGCGTGTCGAAGGCATACATCTGCGCTTCGGCAAGGTTGCGCGCGGTGGCCTGCGCTGGTCGGACCGGCCGCAGGATTTCCGCACCGAGATCCTCGGCCTGGTAAAAGCGCAGCAGGTCAAGAACGCCGTGATCGTGCCGGTCGGCGCCAAGGGCGGCTTCGTGCCGAAGCGCCTGCCGCCGCCGTCCAATCGCGACGCCTGGCTCGCGGAAGGCACCGAAGCCTATCGCATCTTCGTTCGCTCGCTGCTCGAGCTCACCGACAATCTCGACGGCGACACCATCGTGCCGCCCGATTCCACCGTGCGGCATGACGGTGACGATCCCTACCTCGTCGTCGCCGCCGACAAGGGCACCGCCACCTTCTCCGACGTCGCCAACGCGATCTCGATCGAGAAGAACCATTGGCTCGGCGATGCCTTCGCCTCCGGCGGCAGCCAGGGCTACGACCACAAGAAGATGGGGATCACGGCGCGTGGCGCCTGGGAGGCGGTCAAACGCCATTTCCGTGAGCTCGGCACCGACATTCAGACCACCCCTTTCACCGCGGTCGGCGTCGGCGACATGTCCGGCGACGTGTTCGGCAACGGCATGCTGCTGTCGCCGGCGACCAAGCTGGTTGCGGCATTCGATCACCGCGACATCTTCATCGATCCTTCGCCGGATCCCTTGGTCAGTTTCGCCGAACGCAAGCGCCTGTTCGATCTGCCGCGGTCGAGCTGGCAGGACTACGACAGGTCGCTGATCTCGCCGGGCGGCGGCGTGTTCTCGCGCCTGCTCAAGGCGATCCCGCTGGCGCCTGAGGTGCGCGCCCTGCTCGATCTCGACAAGCCGCAGGCGACGCCGTTCGAGGTGATGACGGCGATCCTCAAGGCGCGCGCCGATCTGTTGTGGTTCGGCGGCATCGGCACCTATATCCGCGCCTCCACGGAAGGTGACGATCAGGCCGGCGACCGCGCCAACGATCCGATCCGCATCACCGGCGGCGACGTGCGCGCCCGGGTGATCGGCGAGGGCGCCAATCTCGGCGTCACCCAGCGCGGCCGCATCGAGGCGGCGCAGAAGGGCGTCAAGCTCAACACCGACGCGATCGACAATTCCGCCGGCGTCAACACCTCCGACGTCGAGGTCAACATCAAGATCGCGCTGGCGCGCCTCGAGCGCGAGGGGCGCCTTGGCGCCGCCGACCGCAACAGCCTGCTTGCCGCCATGACCGACGAGGTCGGCACGCTGGTGCTGCGCAACAACTATCTGCAGACGCTGGCGCTGTCGCTGGCCGAACGCAAGGGCGTGGCCGAGACCGGCTTCCTCGCCCGCCTGATGCAATCGCTCGAGCAGCGCGGCCTGCTCAGCCGCGCTGTGGAGTTCCTGCCCGACGATGCGGCGCTCACCGAGCGCACACGGCGCGGCCAGTCGCTGTCGCGGCCCGAGCTTGCCGTGCTGCTCGCCTACGCCAAGCTGACGCTGTACGACGACCTGCTCGTCACCAGCGTGCCTGACGATCCCTATCTTGCCCGCGAACTGTCGCAGTATTTTCCGCGCGAGGTTGAGGACAAATTCCCGACCGCGGTCGAATTCCATCGCCTGCGGCGCGAGATCATCGCGACCAGCCTTGCCAATGCGGTGATCAACCGCGGCGGCTCGGCCTGCGTGGTACGCCTGATCGACGAGACCGATGCCGATATCCCGACCATCGTCATGGCCTATGTGGCGGTTGACGAATGCTACGGGCTGAAATGGCTCAATGACGCGATCGACGCGCTCGATGCCTGCATCGACGGACAGGTGCAGCTGGCGCTCTACGCGTCCGTGCAGGACCTCTTGCTGTCGCGCATGGTCTGGTATGTGCGCAATGCCGATTTCAAGGACGGGCTGGAGGCCGTTGTCGCGCGCTTCGGCCCGGCGATTCGCCAGATCGTCGCCGGGCTCGACAGCGCCCTGCCGCCGGACTTGCAGGCCGCCCGCGGCAAGCGGCGCCAGGAACTCACCGACGCCGGTGTCCCGGCCGGCCTCGCCGGCGAACTCGCCGACCTCGACGCCCTGGTCTCGGCACCCGACATCGTGACGGTTGCCGAGCGCACCGGCCGCCCGATCGGCGACGCGGCTGCGACCTTCTTCGCTGCAGAGGCCAATTTCCGGCTCGACCGCATCATCGCCGCCGCGCGCAGCGTGCCGGCCAACGACTATTTCGAACGGATGGCGATCGATCGCGCCGTCGAGCAGATCGCCGGCGCCGAGCGAAGGCTGGCCGCGGATATGCTGGCGACCGGCCAGGCCGGCCAGGCGGCCGTCGAGACATGGCTCGCGGCGCACCCCGAAGCGACGCGGATCCGCCGCTCGGTCGAGGAAATTGCCGGCAGCGGCCTGACCCTCGCCAAGCTGACGGTGGCGGCGAACCTGCTGGGAGATTTGGTCAAAGCCTGAGGGCGAATGAGGCGGCAAACGGAGGAATCCAATGATCCACGCCAACTGCCATACCGCTGACAATGTCCGCTGCATCGAGTTCGATGCCACACCGTGGTTCAGCGAGGCCGATGCTCTGAGCATTGTCGACTTGGCCCAACGAGGATGGACCAGCACGGCGATTGCCGATTCCCTCGAGCACCGACAAGGATACGAACGCTTGCACGATCTCGTCGAGTATGCGGCAAAGCGACTGCAGTTGGAGTCCCTGGAGGACCCGACCTGGGAAACCTTCGAATGTGTGGTCGATGGGCCCGAGGCCGTCGCCTGGCTCGAGAAGAACCGGCCCAACATCGTGGCGAAGATCTCGTAGGCCACGGGAAGCGCTGCGATACCTTGAAAGCGGAGAAACGGCGATGTCGTTTCGTCTCGCATTTGCTTTGATAGCGATGGCGGCGCTGCTGGTTGCTCCGACGGACGCCGTTGCGCAGGACATGCTGCGCGGTGTCGACCTCAACAGTCCCGACATGACGGCGTCGGAGATGACGCGCGCCGAGGTCGACGCGCTGCTCAAGGCGCCACCGCAAGGCGACCAACGCACGGCAGATCTGGCGGGAAAGCGGCTGTCGCAGCTCGATCTCTCGGGCCTCGACTTCTCCGGCGGCAATCTTCATCTCGTCAAGCTCAACCGGAGTAATCTGAAGGGCGCGCGCTTCGATCGGGCCATCCTGAATCAGGCCTGGATGATCGACGCGGATTTGAGCGGGGCGTCGCTCGTCAAGGCATCGCTGCTCGGCACCCAGATGCAACGCGCCAAGCTGGGCGGCGCCGATTTGAGCGGCGCCCGCATCACCGCCGATCTGTCCGGTGCCAGCCTGACCGGGGCCAGGCTCGCCGGCGCCGATCTGAGCGCCGACATGCGCAACCAGTCGATGGGGCTGATGCGCGGCGTGCTCAAATCCGCCGATCTTCGCAATGCGGATCTGGCCGGCGCAAATCTGGCGCGCGCCGATCTCGAATTCGCGCAGCTGCAGAACGCCAATCTCGCGAATTGCAACCTCAGCCGGGCTGACCTTGCCGGCGCCGACCTCACCGGCGCCAACCTGGCCGGCGCCGATTTCACCGGGGCCGACCTTGCGTCGGCCCTGCTGCCGGGCGCCGCCGCGCTGGCCGAGGCCCGCAATCTCGACAAGGCCCGGAACCTGGAGCTGGCGCGGCGTCCGAACTAGAGCATGATCCGGAAAAGTGCGCAGCGGTTTTCCGAAAAGATCATGCTCAAACAAGGAGCTAAAGCGCGCTTTCGTTCCGTTTCCAGCGGAACGGAAATAGCCCGAGCGATCGAATTGCAGTGTCCTTCGGCAGGACGTATGCTCTGCCTTGAGAACCACGCAGCCGCTCATCGTGCGGCGGGCACCGACCACGGTGGATGGTTGCATGTCGCACCAAGGGTGACGCCATGACCATTTCTCCTACACTGCATAACTATCTCGCTGCCGAAAACATCGAATACGACGAAATCCCGCACGTGCTGACGATGTCGTCAGCGCTGACCGCGCAGGCATGTCACGTGTCGGGTGATCGCCTGGCCAAGGCCGTCGTGTTGCGCCGAAACGACGGCTACCTGCTCGCCGTGCTGCCGGCATCGCACCACCTCAGGCTGGCGGATCTAAAGGCGAGCTTCGGCGACGATATCGCCATGGCCGCTGAAGGCGAGATCGATCGGCTGTTCGCGGACTGCGCGCATGGCGCGGTTCCCGCCGCCGGGATCTGCTACGGGCTCGACGTGATCGTCGATGACAGCATCCGGATGCAGCCCGAGATCTATATCGAAGCCGGCGATCACGAGACGTTGCTTCATCTCGGCCGTGCGCAATTCGCGCGCCTGACCACCGGTTCCCGGCACGGCCGCTTCAGCGCGCACGACTGAGGCGGCGTCATAGGGGACCATCTGTCGCAGCGCCCTGACAAGCGCCGCGTATGGGATGAAGTCAGCCCTTTTCGAAAGCACGAAATAGCGCGCCAGTTCGGGGCACCATCCATGCAGAATGCCGATGGCAATTGCAATTCCGCGTTAGCTCCAAAAAGTGCCGGTTCAAGCCGCCGCGCTGGATGGGATTGCGCTACAATCCGGTTCCTCGCGCACGAGGATATGCTTTGTTGTCCACAGTGTGGATTGCGCCACACCGCAGGGGCGTGAATCGCCGTAAGCTTCAGGCGCGTTACTCCCAAGCCATTGAGCCCGTTGCCGATGGCGGGCCATCTTCGATGGCTTACATGGGCGGCCGGTGCCGGTCGAGCACCCGCCAGACGCTTGCAAGCACGCATGCCCGTACCGCCAATGCAACAGCAGTTACCACTTCCAAAACCGATAACGCGGCCGCCGTGGATCTATTTCGAGCTGAGAAGATCGCCACTGTTCCGGACCGGTCACATCATGACTGCCGCTTTTGCGGATCACGGCTCACCCTCGTCAGAACGATCATGGAATCTGAAAGCGGAGTTGTCATTCATATGTTTGAATGCGAGTCGTGCGAAGACCGCAGTTGGACCGAATAAGGCAATCGTGCAATTCGCGCGCTCGACCACCGGTTCCCGGTACGGCCGCTTCAGCGCGCACGACTGAGGCGCATCATAGGGACCGTCCGTCGAAGCGCCCGGACCAAGGCGCAGCACACATGCAGTCGCGCCCGCTCTGTCGTATAATGGCGCGCGTGGGGGCTGCTGCCTTGGAAGGGAGGTCCTCCATGAAGGTCAAGGACATGATGCACAAGGGCGTCGATTGGGTCAGCCCCGACACCCCAATCACTGAAATCGCAAAATTGATGCAAGGGCGCGATATCGGCTGCATTCCGATCGGGCAGAACGACCGTCTGATCGGGATGGTGACGGATCGCGACCTCGTCTGCAAAGGTCTTGCGAGCAAGGACTTCAACTCTGCGCGGACCACGGCGCGGGATGTGATGACCGAAGGCATCCATTGCTGCCGGGAAGACGACGACCTGGCGAAAGCGGTGCATCACATGGAAACGCTCCAGGTCCGCCGGCTGCCGGTGATCAACAAGAGCAAGCGGATGGTCGGCATGATCAGCCTCGGGGATGTCGGCCAGTTTGCCGGTGCTGATCTCGTGTCGCAATGCGTGAAGAGCGTGTCGGCGCATCACCATTGAAGCGAGGCCGGTCTGCCGGACCCCGGCAGATCGGCCAGCACCCTGGCCGGGCAACAGGCCGGGGCAGAAAAAACGACGTGGCGCATCACGGCCGATGAAGATGGGCGCTGTTGTTTTGCCGTGGCGCTATGAGAGATCGAACGTGCGCGAGATGCAAGTCTGCGTTCGGTCAAAAGCTCTCGCGGCAACAGCGGCGGCGATATCGTATCTCGTCTGTGTCCTGTTCAGCCGCAGCCCGTCGATGCGATCGGTTCGTCGAAGTTCCGTTCATCAGGACTGGCGTTGCTAGCGGTTCTGCCAGGTCCGGTTACGGCTTGTCGTTGGCGTCTTCGCTTTCCGAAAGTACGCTATAGCGTGCCAGAGCGGGGTCACCATCCATGTAGAGCCCGATGAATCCCCGGTAGCCGAAGTCGTCGCGGAGCAGCACCAGCAATCGATCCAAATCCTTATAGGTACGATCTTCCTTGTCGCCCCAGGTTCGCAGCGGCAGGAATTCGCGTCGCCAGCTCGGCCGAACATAGGCCAGGTGCTCGGCCATACCCTCAATCGTCTTGGTGATGATGAGGACATTGCGCAGGTGCCCGCCGCTTTGCAGCTCCTGCCTGATTTCGCCTTCCTGTAACCCTTTCGCCAAGGGTTGCTCCCGCAAGTTGATCGCCCAAAGGCGAAGACCACAAACGGGGCAGACTTCCTTGCACCTGCCAACCCGCAGTCGCTTCCCGACATGTGGCCCGGAAGATTCGGAGCGAGTCGAACTGCTCCATGGCGAAGGCTGCCTCCGACTCTGTGTCTACCAGCGAAAGGGGTTATCTTGCGAGCCGGCAATCAGGTATCGGCGTGCTTTCGCCGTCGGGCGCATGGCGACCGGAAAAAAGTAATGCAATAACAGTTATGTAAATCGATATGTCGATCGCATCGATTGGTGCTTGCCGAAACGCGTCATGGCCATCGAGCGCTCATACGACCTTGAGGAGGGCGCCGTTTCGCCGCCCGATGTGCTCTCTCCTAGGCGCCTTCGCTGCCCGGCTCTTGCAGGTGGCGGTAGGCGGCCGGCACGTTGACGGAATTGTGCGCCCAATCGAACAGGCTGTACTCAGCATAGTCAGCCATGGCGACCGCCTCGAGCGTGGCTTCGACCGATCGACCCTGTTCGATCGCCGTGCGCACGGCGCTGTCGAGCTCGCGCAGATAGCGCAGCGGGAATTCGATGTCCGCCGGACGCATCGGCCGACCGTGGCCGGGAATGATGGTCGCGTCGTCCGGCAGGAAGTCGCGTACGCGGGCGAGAGTCGTCATCGTCTCCCTATGCCGCCCTTCGAGGAGCCACGGGAGCGCCGGAGACGGCGCCTGGATCATGTTGCCGACCCAAAGCACCTTCGCATCCGGGGCCCAGATGACGAGGTCGCCCGGCGTCTGTGCGAAGCCAAAGTGACGGACTTCGACGATGCGACTGCCGAGATCGATGCCGATCATGTCGGGGACGGTAATGTCGGCGGCGCGTGCCTGCACGCGCTCAATGCCTTTGCCTTTGCCCATGAGGCCGATCATGAAGCGGCGATCGTCCTCAAAATTCTCTTCCATGTAGCGCTTGGTGGCCGGATGCTGGATCACGACGGTGCTGTCCGGGAACAGGTAATTCCCGTAGGCGTGGTCGCCGTGATAGCTGGTGTTGACGAGAAAGCGGATCGGCTTCGGCGTCACTTGGCGTACGAGCCCGATTAGCTGCGCGGCGAGATCGCCGTTCAGCATCGATTCGACGACGAGTACGCTGTGCTCGCCGATCACGAAGCCGGCTGTGGTGGCGACATGGTCTTTCGTGAACACATCATCGGGCATGACCGCGAACACGCCGGGAGCCAGCTCCTTCGAGGTGAGGTTTACGCGTGCTGCATCCCAAGGCGGCGTGGCTTCCTGCTCATCCTCTTGCGTCATCGGATCGGCCTCCGGTTTGAACGATGCCCAGCAACAGCACGCAGCGGACGCCGCTACATCGCTGCTGCGCGGGCGGCCTGTTCGATCGCGTTGGCCACGACGTCCGGGTTAGAGACGGTGACGGCATGCGAAGCGTCGACCTCGATGACCGTGGAGTGGGCGCGATCGGCCTCGAACTTGTATTCGTCGACCGGAATGGCCCGATCCTGCAAAGGCCTGACTTGCCAGCTCGGCTTGCTCGTCCATGCCGCAGATGTCATCGGCTCGGTCAGGGCCGCCAGGTTCATGGGGCGCTGGCCGGCGAGCATCAGGGCGGCCACGCTGGCGGGCACATCGGCGGCGACGTTGCTGTGGAACTTGGCGGGCTGGTAGAGGAGATAGGTGCCGCTGCTCCCGTCGGGCAGGGTGTAGGTGGTCGGCTCGACGGATGTGGGGAATGTGCTGCCGGGGAATCGTTCGAGCAGATGGGTTGCGGCCTCCCCGACCGCGGGCATGATGGAGGCCGCGTAGACGAGGCCCTTCACCTTGGGGTCGTCCCCGGCCTGCGTGATGACGGCCCCGCCGTAGGAGTGGGCCGCCAGGATCACGGGCCCCTGGATCTTGTCCAACAGGCTGCGCAGATACGCGGTGTCGACGGCCGGGCCGAGCAGCGGGTTGCCGAAGGCGACGACCGGATAGCCGTCGCGCTGGAGCCGCTCAATCACGCCATTCCAGATCGACGCGTCTTCGAAGGCCCCGTGCACAAGGACGATCGTGGGCTTGGGCGATTCCTGGTTCATCGTGAGTCCTTTTCAGGAGAGTTATGGAAGAGGTGACTTCGCTGAAAGGCGCGTCAAGTCGGGCCGCCCGAGCTCATCACCTGCCTTGTCGCGAAGACCTCAGTAGGGCGCCCTATTTCTGGGCGATGACGTGAAGTCGGTGCACCTTGGGCGCTTCGGAAAAAAGTTCATCCGCCCGCCCGAACAG
Organism: Bradyrhizobium ivorense; assembly: GCF_900696085.1. Taxonomy (GTDB): domain Bacteria; phylum Pseudomonadota; class Alphaproteobacteria; order Rhizobiales; family Xanthobacteraceae; genus Bradyrhizobium; species Bradyrhizobium ivorense. The sequence goes on along the minus strand of NZ_CAADFC020000044.1, from coordinate 15,668 downwards.
CGCCTTTGCAAGCTCGCCGTTCAGATGTGCGTCACGTCCGACTTCGTCGGCGAAAGTGTCGATGATGCCGTACAGCCCCGGCGCTTCCTCCTTGACTGCATACCAGCCCGCGATGCCGGCCTCGGCCCTTGCCATCACGGCGCCGTGCTTCAGGAAAGCTTCGACCTCCGCTTCCTTGCCCCGCTTGGCTTTCAACTCAACGAAGAAGGCGAACTTCGCCATGCCGATGATCCTTTCGGTTGCGTCCAACGACGGCGCTGTCTTGCAACGCGTGTCGTATATCTGGCGTGTATATTTGTACTTTTAGAAAAACGCTTTCAACCTCAAGCGAGTTGTGTTCCGTCGCGATCAGGAAATTGCGGGAAACTTGCGAAAAACACCGCAAGAAATCGAAAGCCGGCAATGAGAATAGGTTCGTGCATGGAAGCGTATCGAACAGTCAATTTCCTTATATCTTTTGTGTTTTTATAAAATCACTGGATACAGGCCCTCGCGATTGGGCTCCCCGCCGCCCCCTTGCGCGAGCGTGCGGCGGCATCAAGCGCCGCCGCACGATGAATGAGGAGGTCGTCGCGATGGCATGCCCAACCTCGGCCTAGGAGATAGTCGGATCCTTGCCCTCGCGCGGTGGGATTGTCGGACGGGGGCGCGACAGCTCCTCGATGGCCGCTCGAAGGAGGGCTGCGGCCTTCGCGTGCTCGGGCCCATCGAGCAGGCTCAATGCTTGCCGCATCAGCGACAACGCCACCGCGGCATCGGAAATCGCGTTCGTCATGATCGTTCCTTCCGATGCATGCATCATGTTCAGGGCGTCGGCTCTCGCCATCGATGTCGCGAGACGCGTTCACATCGTCAGTTCGGTGTCCTTGATGTCGGCGATGGGGCCGAGGATCGCAGGGTCGAACTCGTCCAGGGCGTGGCGATCCAGCAGACGCTTGGGCAAGTCGGGATTCGCCAGGGCGCCCCGACCGATCGTGACGACGTCGGCGCCGTCGCCGAGCGCCGCAACCGCCTGCTCGATGTTGTGCAGGCTGCCATTGGCGAAGATCGCCGCTTTGGGGGCGTAGCGCTTGGCAAGACGCATCAATGACGGGCCGTGCTCGGCGAAAGCCGGCTTCCATGCCTCGAACTCGGTCACATGGATGAAGTCGGCGCCGGCATCGCCGAGGCTGCCGAAGATGATTTCGGCATCGCGCTCGGCGCCCGCCCATTTGTGGTGATAGTCGTTCACCTTGCCTTGCGAGATGCGGACGCCGACCGGCACCGCGTTCCCGACCTTGGCGCGCACCGCCTTGAAGGCCTCCACGATCAGCCGCACGCGGTTCTCCGTGGTGCCGCCCCAGCGATCGGTTCTGTCGTTGGCGTAGTCGGTCAGGAACTGGTCGAGCAGGTAGCCATTGGCGCCATGAATCTCGATGCCGTCGAACCCGGCGAGGTGGATTGCGCGCACAGCCGAGCCGGCGAACCCGGCGATGGCGTCGGCGATCTGCTCTTCGGTGATGGCTGCCGGCACCGCGTAGCGGTCCTTGCCGTGATAGAACGTCATCTGATTGCCCTTCGGCTGAATTGCAGATGGTCCGACCGTGCTGTCGCGAAAGCGATTGCCTTGGCTGATCGCGCCGGCATGCATCATCTGGGCTATCGCGACCGCGCCATGCGCCTTGATGCCGTTGACGACCGGCCTCCAGGCCTTGGCCTGCGCCTCGTCGGTCATGCCGGGTTGATGGATGTAGCCCTGCGCGAACGCCTGGTCGGTGTAGATGCCTTCGGTGATGACCGTGCCGAATCCGCCGCGCGCGAACCGTTCATAGTACCGCGTCATGGTTTCGGTGGCGCGGCCATCCGCGGTCGCCGTGATGCGCGTCATCGGCGCAACCGCGAGGCGGTTCTTCACGATGCGGCCGTTTATATCGAGCGGCGCGAAAAGCCCTTTTGTGTCGCGGTCCATGATCGTGGTCTCCCGAGGCGCGAGACGAGGCGCCTTTCCCGGCGGGAGCAGCCTTTGCTCCCTTGCTGGAGCTCGACTTAGGGCTCGCGGCGCGCCGGCAGAAGTCCGGCTAGGAGATAAGCACTTTATCGCTTATCGTTATAAAATGGATTTCGCGGATGTCGCCCTGTTTCGCAGCATTGTTGCCGCCGGCAGCCTGTCGGCCGCGGCGCGGCAGATGGGGACAACGCCAATGCTGGTCAGCCGGAGGCTCGCGGCTCTCGAAGCCGAGCTGGGCGCGCGCCTGTTTCATCGTACGACGCGCTCGCTCTCGCTCACACCCGAGGGAGAGGCCTTCTTGCCTCACGCCGGCGCGCTGATCGCGGCGCGCGATTCAGCATTCGAGTCGGTGTCCTCCGCCGGCTCAGGTCTCTCGGGTCTGCTCAAGGTCACGGCGCCGAACGTCATCGGCCATGCCGTCATCGTGCCGGTCGTGGCCGATCTGATCGCGGACAATCCGGCGCTTCGGGTCGATCTTGTCCTCAGCGATGATCGCACCGACATCGCTGCGCTGGGGCTTGACGTTGCCGTCCGCGTGGCGCCGATGAAACCTTCCGACCTGATCGCGACGCGGCTCGCCGACAATCCTTATGTCGTCTGCGCCTCGCCGGCCTACATCGCTCGCTTCGGTGAGCCGGCAACGCTGAGCGACCTGGTGAGCCACCCTTGCATCAAGCTTCACGCGATGGAGACCTGGCCGTTTGTGCGCGGAGGCGAACCGGAGCAGATCCGGATCGCCGGTCCGCTGTCGGCCAGCACCGTCGATGCGGTTCGCGCCGCTTGCGTGGCGGGCGTGGGCGTCGCCATGATGACCTATTGGGATGTTTACCGGCAGCTCGAGCGCGGCGAATTGAAGCGCGTCGCCCTGGCGGACGCCGAGCCGGTCGAACTCGGGATCTGGGCGGTTTTCCTGATCCGCGCGCACATGCCGATCCGGGTAAGAGCGTTCATCGACGCCCTGCGAAAGCGGCTGCTCGCGGGCGCCGCGGCCTGAGCGGCACGTGCTGGGCAGGAAGGCTGCAACGGTGAAGGAATCCGGATGCGGTTCCGCGGGCACGAGGATATGCTTTGTTGTTCACAGTGTGGATTGCGCCACACCGCACGGGCGTGAATCGCCGTAAGTAGGCGGGTTACTCCCAAGCCATTGAGCCCGTTGCCGATGGCGGGCCGTCTTCGATGGCTTACATGGGCGGCCGGTGCTGATCGAGCACCCGCCAGACGCTTGCAAGCACGCATGCCCGTACCGCCAATGCAACAGCAGTCACCACTTCCAAAACCGATAACGCGGCCGCCGTGGATTCATTTCGAGCTGAGAAGATCGCGGTCACCCCTTCGATAGCGGCCTTGGGCTGCCGTTGCCTGCGGGGCGAGGACCGCATCTTCATTTCCCGCTATTCGGTCAGCAATTCATCGACGCCGAGTGGCGCGCCTGACGAAGCAAACCACTCTTTGCGCGCGGCGGCCCTGCGGCGCGCGCGCTCGCTGGTCGGCAGGTTCAAGAGCCCGACGAGCTTGCCAATCTCCCGTTGAGCCAATTGGTGCGACCGACCGGTAGCGGCGCCGAGGGCTGCTTCGTCCAGCGCATCGAGGGCGGTCAGACCCGCGGCGAAAAACTGGCGATACACGATTCGCTCAGCACAGCCTTCGATGTCCCTGAGGCCCAGCCTGATGCCCAGCTCGGCAACGCTGCCACGTACCAGTCCGCCCCGCGCCGAGCGATTGCGGATGACGACCCAATCGGTACCGCCTTGGTCAAACACCCGCCGGTGCCTGCGGGCCTCGCACACCATTTCCGCGTAGTGACCGGTTCCCGTCACCTCATGCGTAATGGGATCGATCGAGGCCAGCGTGCCGAGGTCAAGAAAACTGTCGGCGACCGGTGTCAGCACCGTGTCGGCCACCAGATGCGCAAGGCGCATCAGATACGTGTCGGTCGAAGGCGTGTCGATCACCAGGAAGTCGACGAACTTCCTGACGTCGCAAACGATATCCTCGAAGGCAGCCAATTCCTCGGCTTCGTTGTCCTCCAGCCTCGCGCCGCCGGCGCGCGGAACGAAGCCATGCAGCGGTAGTTCGAGTTCGATCCGCCGATGGTTCGCCCAAATGCGCCGATTTTCAATGTATCGCGTCAGGCCTCTCTGATTGCTGTCGAGATCAATGGTCCCGACCCGATGGCCCCCCTTCAGGAGTGCGATGGCCAAATGCATGGCAAGCGTGGTCTTCCCGGAGCCGCCTTTCTCATTACCGATGACGACGACGTACGGCGATCCTGCCCCTGCGATATCTGTCGCGTGCAGCATCGCAAGCCTTGCAAACAAGAGTTTCTATCAGAAAACCAATGCAATGCACCGCGCCCGGTTCCTGGCCGACATTTGTCGCCGATGTGCGCGGGCAAGCCACGCCTGCCCGTCCGTTGCGAGGTTAGCTTGAGCAGTTCCATTGCCAACGAGGGACGAGGCGGCGCTTGCCGGCGATTGCGTATTCCGAAATGGCGCACCACGGCCGATGAAGGCGGGCACTATTGCTTCGCCGTGGCGCTATGATTTGGTACTCGATCCCTCTCGATTGCCGACCAACCTTCGTCAGAATAGCATTACGCATCAGGTGGCGCCGCCCGCTTGGACTGCCGCCCAGCCGGCCCACGACGTTGATCAGGATCGTGCTCCAAGGGAATGTTCCGAGGTGCTGGCTGCTGCGAGCGTGACCCAATAGCGGCCGGCGCTGCCGATGGCACCTTCTACGGCGACGTAGAAAAAGGAAATCGGACCCATGGTCGAGCGCGCTCCGGATTGAGATCACGGACCGGCCTCGCCACTCCGGCAGCGAAGCCAGATGTAAGGTCGGAGCGCCGGCATCGTTGCGTGTTCGCATGACACCGGCGCGCCTCTTCGTCAGAGATTGGGGTGAAGGCTCCGGACAGTGCTCACGCTTTCGAGCAGGGACGCGACGTTCAGGATCGTCGATTCTGCCAACCAGCTTCCAACGATCTGGACATTGATCGGCAGACCTTCCTTGCTCGTGCCGAACCGCATCGAGATCCCCGGCAGGCCGGTGATGTTGAGCGGAACGGTTGCGCCCTGCAGGTAGGTGGCATCGACCTTCTGCCCGTTGATGACGAACTCCTCCTGCCCGTGCTTGTGAGCCGGAAGCGGAAGGACCGGAGTGATCAGCGCGTCGAACTTCTGGAAATACGCGGCATAGCCGTCGCGGAGACGCTCCGCCGCCTGCTCGGCCTCGATAAAGTCCTTCATCGAGGTGTCGGGCAGTGAGAGCATCGTCTTCGACATCTTGTACATCTGGTCTTCGTGGCCGGCGGTCACCTGGGCGAAGGCCGGCTTCATCTCCATGACGTGGATGCGGTTGAAGACGTCGAGGGCGAAGTCCTTTTCGAGCGCCGGTATGCGGACCGGCTCGACGTGCAAGCCGAGACCTTTGAGTGCGTCCGCGGCCGCCTCGACTGCCTTGGCGACTTCGGAGTCGATCGGGCCGAAACCGGGTTCGACCAGCCAACCCACGCGGAGCTGGCGATACGGCTGGCGACCGATGCCGGCGTCGAACTGGACGGTGCTCGTGGAGAAGGCGTCCTGACCGTCCGGACCGGCAAGCTGCGAGAAGGCGAGCGCCAGGTCGCGGATGCTACGGGCCATCGGCCCTACGTGCCAGAAGCGGCGCGGCGTGCGCGGATAGATACCGGTCATTGGCACTCGGCCGTGCGTCGCCTTGAGGGACACGATGCCGGTCTGTGCTGCCGGGCCGCGCACCGAGATGGCTAGGTCCGTACCGAGGCCGATGGGCGACATGCCGGCCGCGATGGCGGCCGACTCGCCGCCGCTGGAGCCGCCCGGCGTGCGGGTCACGTCCCAGGGATTGTTCGAGCGGCCGGTGAGTAGGTTGTCGCTCTCGATCCAGTAGGAGAATTCGGGGAGATTGGTCTTGGCGAGCAGGATGCCGCCAGCCTTCTTCAGCCGCGCGACGCTGGTCGCGTCCGTGTCAGGTGTGCGGCCCTTGAAGATCGGTGAGCCGCGTTGCGTCAGCACGCGGGCGGTGTCGATCGAGTCCTTGACCGTGAACGGGACACCGTGAAGGGCGCCGAGCTGTTCGCTGCCGTGAACGGCAGCGTCGGCCGCCTCGGCCGCCTTTATCGCGCCGTCGGCGAGAGTGACGATCGCATTGATCTTCGGGTTCACCGCCTGAATTCGGTCCAGGTGGGCTTGCACGACCTCGACCGACGAGACCTCCCGATTCCGGATCAGTTCCGCCAGCTTGGTCGCATCAGAAAAATAGATGTCTTCGCTCATGGTTGGGGCTCCTTTCGCGCTCTGTTGCCCATCGTGGTCCCCTACCCTACCTGTCACTTGGTAGGGTAAATTAGATCTTCCCATTTTTGTTGTCAAGACCTACCTGTCACATGGTAGGCTCGTGGCCGGTCGAACTAGGGTGCTGAAATGATGACGAGCTCAAAGGAAGCGATCTTGGCGGCCGCCAGGCAGAGCGCTCAGGCGCACGGCTACGGTGGTCTAAACTTCCGCGATCTTGCCGACGAAGTCGGGATCAAGGCGGCAAGCATCTACCATCACTTTCCAAGCAAGGCCGACCTCGGCGTTGCGGTAGCCAGGCGATACTGGGAGGACACGAAGGAGGATCTCTACAATCTGGCGCAGGCGGATGATCCGTTGAGCGCTCTCCGGCAATACCCGGGGATTTTTCGCAGATCGCTTGAGAGCGCCAACAAGCTTTGCCTCTGCAGCTTCATGTCCGCCGAGTATGATGATCTTCCGGAGCCGGTGAAGAAAGAGGTTCAGACCTTTGCTGATGTGAATGTGGCTTGGCTCAGCGAGGTGCTGACTGCGGCTGGGGTTGTCTCTCGCAATAAAAGCGAAGAGCGCGCTCGCGCCATTTTCGCTGCCGTTGCAGGTGCCCAACTGATGGCGAGAAGTCGCTCGGACATTTCTTTGTTCGACACGCTGATTGAGAGCTATCGAGCGACCGGGCTCCTGCCGGCGTAAGCGGCCTGATCCCGCGAGAACAGCGACCGCCCTTGGAAGACGCACCGCGTCTTCAATGAGCTTTACAAATCTTTTCGCGGTGTGCGGAGAGATGGCGCACCCGACACGATTCGAACGTGTGACCTTTGCCTTCGGAGGGCAACGCTCTATCCAGCTGAGCTACGGGTGCGTGCAGGGCATCATTTAGCTGATTGGCCCATGAACGGCAACGGCGTTGTCCGGCCGGTTGCAGACGCTAGACTGGCTGCGCCAATATGACGGTCTTGCGGAAAAAGGGCCGCATTTCGAGGGAGTTTGCCGATGCGTCCGCTGGAATTCGGCTGGTATCTGCCCACGCATGGCGACACCACGGCCTATGGGCTGATGGAGGCGCAGGTCGCGGGCTCGCCGGAACTCTGCGAACGCGTGGTCAAGGCGGCCGAGGATGCCGGGTTCGAGTATCTGCTGATCCCGGTCGGCTCGGTGTGCTGGGAGGCCTGGATCACCGGCGCGTTCATGGCGGCGCGCTCGGGGCGGATCAAGCCGCTGATCGCGGCGCGGCCCGGCTACATCAATCCGGTGCTGCTGGCGAAGATGATCTCGACCTTCGACCAGATGTCGGATGGCCGGATCTGCATCAATCTGATTGCCGGCCAGAACGAGAGCGAGGTCGAGGCCGAAGGCGTGCGCCAGCCTAAGGAAGAGCGCTACGCGCTGATGGAGGAGGAGGTCTCGATCCTCAAGGCGCTGTGGACCACGCGCGGCCCGGTGCATTTCGAAGGAAAATTTCACACCATCTCCGGCGCGCATATAAGGCCGCGGCCGCTGCAGCAGCCCTATCCGAAATTCTATCTCGGCGGCGGCTCGCGGCAGGCCTGGGAATTGTCGGCGAAACATTCCGACGTGCACCTGTTCTGGGGCGATCTGCCGGAGCGCATCGCGCAAAACATCGCCGAGATCAGACAGCTGGCGCGCGCCCACGACCGCGCGGATGCGATCGGCTTCGGCATGCGGCTGCAGGTGATCTGCCGCGAGAACGAGGCGGACGGCTGGGAGGGCGGAGCAATTGGTGCGCCACGCCACCGAGCGGCAGAAGCAGGAGATGAAGACGCTCTATACCCGCTCGGAAGCCAATCAGCGCGTGCAGCAGCTGGCGCGCGACTATGGCGACTTGCTGATGCCGCATCTGTGGACCGGGATCACCAAAGTGCGGCCCGGCGCCGGCATCGCGGTGGTCGGCAATCCCGAACAATGCGCCGATACGCTGCAGCAGTTCATCGACGCCGGCTGCCATTCGTTCTGCCTGTCCGGCTATCTGCATGACGAGGAGGCCGAGCGGTTCGGCCGGCTGATCCGCCCGATCCTCGCCGCCAACAATCGCGGCCGGGTGGTGGCCTAGGGGGTTGAACCATGCACTATCGAACCTTGCTTGCGGCGCTGCTGCTGGTCGCGATCGCCGCTCATGCGCCGGTCGCGTCGGCAACCGACGCCCAGGCCGAGCGCAACCGCAAGCCGGTCAAGGAAATCGCACCGGCGCACATTGCGGTCGGCGCGGCCGCATTCCCGGTTTATCTCTCTACCGACTGGTCCAATCCGCTGCCCGAGATCACCCGCGCCGTGCTCGTCCTGCACGGCGTGCTGCGCAATGCCGACGATTATTTTCGCGCGGCGTTGAGCGCGCAGGCCGCGGCCGGCGACGCCGGCAAGACGACGCTGATGATCGCGCCGCAATTCCTGATCGAGCCTGACGTCGATGCGTTCAAGCTGCCGGCCGACACGCTGCGCTGGAGCCTCTATGGCTGGCAGGGCGGCGAGCCCGCGCTCGCGCCCAGCCCCGCCAGTTCGTTCGATGCGCTCGACGCCATCTTGGCCAGGCTCGGCGACAAGAAACTGTTTCCGAACCTGAAGCAGGTCGTGGTGTTCGGCCACTCCGGCGGCGGCCAGGTGGTGCAGCGCTATGCGATTGCGACCAGGGGCGATCAGCCGCTGATCCGTGAAGGCATCGGCGTGCGCTTCGTGGTCGCCAATCCGTCCTCCTACGCCTATTTCACCGGGCAGCGGCCGATGCCGGAGATCGCCGCCAATTGCCACGGCTACAACCGCTGGAAGTTCGGCATGGACGACCGTCCGCCCTATCTCGCCGCGCCGTCAGCCGCCGAGCTGGAGCAGGCCTATGTCGCGCGCCGCGTGATCTATCTGCTCGGCACGCTCGACACCGATCCCAATCATCCCGCGCTGGACAAATCCTGCATGGCGGAAGCCGAAGGGCCATATCGCTACGCCCGCGGCCACGCCTATGTCGCAGCAATGCAGGCCCGCGACAGCGGCACGCCGAACCACAGCGTGTGGGACGTGCCCGGCGTAGGCCATGAGGGCGGCAAGATGCTCAACTCGCCGTGCGGCCTGACCGCGGTGTTCGACATCCCCGGCTGCCCGGCGGCGGACTGAGCCCGCGCGCGCAAGGATGTGATCCGTTTCTGCTGGCGGGCGCCATCGAGACCGCGCATGATGGGGAACACGTGGACGCGACACAGCCCCGATGGAGGTCATCGTGAAGACATCTTTGCTCGCGTGTCTGACCGCAGTTGCATTGCTTGGCTATAGCCCGGCCCACGCCGCAGACGGATGCGGCGTCGGTTGCCACGCCACTGTTGCGGGCGCGTGTGTGATTGATGGCTGGGGAACGCCCGGCCTGCGCGTGAGGAACCAATGCCCCGCTACCACGCGCCCGCGTCCGCCCTGCGGCGGCGGCGGATTCGTCTGGCGGCGCGATTGGCAGGCCTGCGCCCAGACAACGAAGGACTGGCTCTAGAGCATGATCCGGACCGGTACGGCCGCGTTAGCGCAAAGTGCGAAGCGGTTTTCCCTCGCGACAAACGCGAAGCGTTTGCGCGGAGATCATGCCCAAACAAAGAGCTAAAGCGCGATGATGATTCAACCTGATCTCATCGCGCTTTAGTTTTTACGCCGGCACGATCGCCTTGCCGATCGGCCACAGCGCGATGCCGGCGAGCTTCAGATGCGCCCAGGCGAACGGGATGCCGATGATCGTCACCGCGTACCCGATCGCGAGCACGACGTGGCCGATCGCGAGCCACCAGCCGGCCAGGATGAACCAGATCAAATTGCCGATCAGGCCGAGCGCGCCGGTGCCGAGGTCGCTCTGGCCGGTCAATTCGTCGCGGCGCACCGCGCGCGAGCCGAACGGCAACAGCGAATAGACGGCGATGTTGAAGGCGGCGCGCGCCCAGGGCAGGCCGATGACGGTGATCGCCATGATCACGGCGGCGATCAGCCAGCCGGCCGCCATCAATGCGCCGCCGAACAGAATCCAGAGGACGTTGAGGAGGATAGAGACAGGCTGCATGGCCGACACCTTCGCTGCCGCGGGAACCACGCTTTATATAGGCGGACGGCCGGAGCGGCGGTAGGTGCGCGATGGCCAAGCCGGCGCAACGCGCAGCTCAAAGCCTCGCGGGCGAGGGCACGCACCTTTTCGGAATAATAAAAGATTACCGCTGAGTTGCCCGACGTGTCAAGCGGCCATGTCGAACGTGGGCAGCCGTCGGCTACTTTGCATGGGGTTGTTTTTCGGCATTTTGAGAGTCCCTGCCGAAAGAGCGGGGAACAAGCGCCGCGCGGCCCTCTCTTCTCCCTCTGCCCGTTCTTACGGGGAGAGGGTTGGGGTGAGGGGCCTCCATCCGGCGAGCATTTTGTTATTTGTTGAGCAGTGTGCCTTGCCCCTCACCCGGATCGCATCTTGCGATGCGTTCCGACCTCTCCCCGCAAAGAGCGGGGAGAGGTGAAGTAGGAAGTCTTCGCTGATCGAGTCGTCGCCGCCTAGCGCCGAAAGCCACTGGCGCGGGAATAGCTCTGGCGGTTTTCCTGGGCCGGGCGGGCGGCGAGGCTGGCGCGGGTCTCGCTGGCGACCGGCGTCGCCGGCTTCAGATCCTCGAGGAAGATCGGCTTGGCGAAGTAATAGCCCTGCGCAAAGCGGATCTTGGTCGCCGCCTGCAGATAGGTCAGTTCCTCGTAGGATTCGATGCCCTCGGCGATCACGGTCATGCCGAGCGCCTCGCTCAGCGATTCAATCGCGCGCAAGATGCCCTGGCTGCGCGGCCGCTTGTGGATGTCGGTGATGAAGGAGCGGTCGATCTTGATCTCGTCGGCGGTGATGTCGGCGAGCGCCGACAGCGACGAATAGCCGATGCCGAAATCGTCGATCGAGATGCCGACGCCGATGTTGCGCAGGATCGGCAGGATCTCGTCCTGGAAATGCGACTTGGTGATGAACGCGTCCTCGGTCACCTCGATCATGAAGCGCCGGGCGTAGCCGGTGTCCTCGAGCGCGCGGGCGAAGGTGCGCATGAATTCGGAATTGGCGGCCTGCTTGGCGGCGACGTTGATGCTGATGGTGGCGTTGGGGCCGAACGTGTCGTTGATCAGGTCGATCGACTTGACGATCTCGGCCAGCACCAGCAGCGTCAGCTCATCGATCAGCCCGAGCTCGACGGCGAGGTCGATGAAGGTGCCGGGCGCCTGGATCACGCCCTCGTCGTCGCGCAGCCGCACCAGCGCCTCGATGCCCTTGACCTCCTGGGTGCGGATGTCGACCTTGGGCTGGAACGCGCAGCAGAACCGCTTTTCCAGGATCGCCAGCCGCAGCGACTGCTCGATCTTCATCCGCGCCAGTGCCTCGCGCTCCATGCTGGCGTCGAAGAACGCGGCCGAGCCCTTGCCGTTGTTCTTGACCCGGTACATCGCGATGTCGGCGTTCTGCCGCAGCGCCTTGTAGCTTCGGCCGTGCAGCGGATAGAGGCTGACGCCGATCGAGGTCGAGGCGAAGATCTCGGATTGATCGATGAAGAACGGCGCCTTCAGCCGCTCCTGCATGACATGGATGAACTCGGCGACCTCGCGATCGCTGTTGATCGGGTTCAACAGCAGCAGGAACTCGTCGCCGGAGATCCGCGACAGGATGTCGGTGCCGCGCAAGGCGTGGCCGAGCCGCTTGGACAATTCCACCAGCAGCGCGTCGCCGATCACGTGGCCGTAATAGTCGTTGATATGCTTGAAATTGTCGACGTCGAGGAAGGCGAGCGCGAAATGGCCCTGCTGCTCGTCGCGGATCAGGCCGTTGACGCGATGCTCGATCACCCGGCGCGTCGGCAGCCCGGTCAGTTCGTCGTAATAGGCGGAGCGGAACAGCTGGTCCTCGAACGCCTTCTGCTCGCTGATGTCGGTCGAGGCCGAGATCAGGAGGCTGCGTCCGGCGATCTGTACCGGGCGGTGCGAGGTGAGGAACACGTGCCTGACGGCACCGCAGGTCAGCGTCTCCTCGAGCACCACGGGGCAGCCGCTGCGCAGCGTTTCGAGGTTGGCGGCGTGGCGTTCGTCGGCCGGCGCCGTCGGCCGGCTGGCGCCGGCGGCGAGCTGCAATTGCGCCGCGGCCGCTTCGTTGACCAGAATGAACTCGCCGCGCTCGTCCTGCACGGTGATGCCGGCGGGCAGCAGCTGCAGAAGATCGCGCAGGATACGCAATTCTTGCCCGGATTCCGGGTTGGATTCCTGGCTGAATTGTTGGCTGGAGTCTTGGCGGGAATTATTGTCTTGGCCGGTCGTTGACGTGCCGGACTGAAAATCGTGTTTAATGAACTCATGCATGCGCGGACCTTGGCAAAGTCCGTTGTAGTTTTGGTTAAGCGGACCTGCGAAAAGCCGTGACAGAATGAACCGCCGGCGGCTTTCCCCAGCCGCCGCGGCAATCGTCATTAACAGAGTGTCAATGCGCGGCGCCGCCGCTTGCGAAAGCGGTTCCGCAGCGCGCGGTTGCGATTGCGCGCTTTGGGAGCATGATCCGGAAAAGTGTGAAGCGGTTTTCCGGAAAGATCATGCTCAAACAAAGCATGATCCGGAAAAGTGTGAAGCGGAGATCATGCTCAAACAAAGAGCCAAAATGCGCTGATGCGGCGACGGCGTTGTCAGCCGCTCGGCACCTTGCATTGCATCGTGCAATGAACGCCGGTTTTCAGGTAACTGATCTCGGTCTTGCCGTCGAACGGCCGCAACGCCGATTTCAGGAGCTTGGTGCCGAAGCCGGCTTCGCCGATCGAATCCACCGCCGGCCCCTCGGTTTCGTCCCAGATCACGTTGAGACGGCCATCGTCCACCGTCCATGACACTTGTAAAAATCCGCGCGGCGAGGAGAACGCGCCGTATTTGCCGGCATTGGTCGCGAGCTCATGGAAGATCAGCGCCAGCGACACCGCGAGCTTGGCCGGCAGGAACAGCTGCTCGCCGTTGAGATTGAACCGGACATGGCCGTAAGGCCCGAGCTCCGAGCGCAGCAGGTCCTTGATATCGCAGCCGTAGCCGTCGACCCGCGCGATCAGATCGTCGGTCGCCGACAGCGCGCGGATGCGGTGGTCGATGCGCTGCCAGACCTCAGGCCGGTCCTGCAGCGCCTGATGTAGCACCGCATGAATGGTCGAGGACTTGTTCTTCAGCCGGTGCTGCAACTCGTCGACCACCAGTCGGCGGTATTGTTCCTCCTCGATCAGGCGCTTGGAGACCTCGCGCTGCTGCGCCACCAGCGAGCGATAATGCTCGACGCCCCAGATCGCGATCCCGGACACCACCCAGAAGATCATCAACAGCGCAAAGCGCGCCGGATCGACGGTCGCTTCCGAGAAATTGAGGATGACGCCGAGCAGGCCGCTCGCCAGCGCGGTGGCGACGCCGATCCGGAATCCGCCAAACGCGGTGGCAAAGAACACCGCCGGGAAATACGGCGTGAAGAACACGTCCGGCCTGATCTGGGCGAGCCCGAAGCGCGCACCCGTCGCCAAAATGAGGCAGAACACGGCAAAGCCGCTCGCAAGCAGCAGCGACGGCTGCGAATTGCCCTGCCAACACTGCCGGAATTCGTCAATCCACTTCGTCATCGGTCGTTCCAGTTCACGTGATCAGCCGACCCAAAATAAGGCCGCTGCGACCAAAAAACCGCAGTTGTGTCCTTCTGGCCACAGGTGGACCCGGCAAAGGGCTAGGCAAACGCCATATCGCGCTCGCGCTTGCGTTGTCCGCGGCCTGTCGCGAAAATCCCGCAACATCAAACGCAAAACAGGGGGACCGGCATGGGACGGCTGGACGGCAAGGTCGCGGTGATCACCGGGGCGACCAGCGGCATCGGACTGCGCACGGCGGAAGTCTTCGTCGCGGAAGGCGCGCGGATCGTGATCGCGGGACGCCGCGCGGCGGAAGGCGAGGCGCTGGCGCAACAGCTCGGGGCCAACTGCGTGTTCCGGCAGACCGACGTCACGGTCGAGGACCAGATGCAGGCGCTGATCGCGCTGGCGGTGGAGAAATTCGGCCGCCTCGACTGCCTGTTCAACAATGCCGGCGGGCCGGCGCAGACCGGCGGCATCGAAGGCCTCGACGTCGAGCGCTTCGACGCGGCGATGGCGACGCTGGTGCGCAGCGTCATGCTCGGCATGAAGCACGCCGCGCCCGTCATGCGCAGCCAGGGTTCCGGCAGCATCATCAACAATGGCAGCATCGCCGGCCGGCTCGCCGGCTTCTCGTCCTCGATGGTCTATGGCGCAGCCAAGGCCGCGGTGATTCATTTCACCAAATGCGTCGCGATGGAGCTCGGCGAGTCCGGCATCCGCGTCAACTCGATCTCGCCCGGCGCGATCGCAACCGGGATCTTCGGCAAGGCGCTGGGGCTATCGACCGAGGCCGCCGAGAAGACCTCGGCGGTGATGCGCGAGGTCTACAAGGCGGCGCAGCCGATCCCGCGCGCCGGCCTGCCCGACGACATCGCCCATGCCGCGGTGTTCCTGGCCAGCGACGAATCGAGCTTCATCAACGGCCACGATCTCGTCGTCGACGGCGCCATCACCGGCGGCCGCAACTGGAGCCAGCAGCAGGCCGGCTACGTCGCGCTGCGCAAGGCGTTCGATCAGGGCGCGGGGTAGCATCCGTCATTGCGAGCCAACGGGTCGCGCGAACGCGCGCCCGATGACAGGCTCCGCGAAGCAACCCATGTGCAGCATACGCGGAAGCAGGGATTGCTTCGTCGCTTCGCTCCTCACAATGACGACGGAAAGAGTTGCGCATCAATCCAACCCGTCATCCTGAGAGGGTGTGAAGCTTTGTCCTCACCCACCGCTGTCATCGCCCGGCTTGACCGGGCGATCCAGTACGCCGCGGCCTCTCGGTTCATTCACCACTGCCTCTGGAATACTGGATCACCCGCATGCGCGGGTGATGACACCGAGCAAGTTGAGCTAACAAACCCGTCATCCTGAGAGCTTGTGACCCTAACAGGGGTGACCGCGCCATTTGGCCCAGTAGAGCGATGGCGATCAGGGCGCAACCCTCAAGGTCGCTGGTGTTTGGTTATGCTGCTTGGGCCAGGAGCCTGTGTCCGGCGAGGACGTTGTTGGCGAGGGCGAACCAGCGCAGCACGGTGAGCACTTTTTCGCGACCCCGAACCGTGAACTGGCGCAGGCCCCAGTTGCGGAAGCGGGCGTTGATGCATTCGCCCGGCGCCCGGCGTTTGTAGACGCTCTTGCCGTGCAGGCTTTTCATCCGTCTGCGCCAGGCGGCCATGCCGGGGCCGTCCTCGGGGCGTGGTGCATAGGGATCGCTCCCATGCTTGCTGTTGGCCGGCGGGCCATAGACCTTGATCC
>NZ_CAADFC020000043.1 GCF_900696085.1 Bradyrhizobium ivorense | reverse complement strand
AGGAACGGCTTGCGGGCCTTTATGGTCACGCGAAGCGTTACCTTGTCGACGGCGGGTTCAACAAGCACGAAGACATCGAATGGGCTGCTAGCCAGGGGATCAAGGTCTATGGCCCGCCGGCCAACAGCAAGCATGGGAGCGATCCCTATGCACCACGCCCCGAGGACGGCCCCGGCATGGCCGCCTGGCGCAGACGGATGAAAAGCCTGCACGGCAAGAGCGTCTACAAACGCCGGGCGCCGGGCGAATGCATCAACGCCCGCTTCCGCAACTGGGGCCTGCGCCAGTTCACGGTTCGGGGTCGCGAAAAAGTGCTCACCGTGCTGCGCTGGTTCGCCCTCGCCAACAACGTCCTCGCCGGACACAGGCTCCTGGCCCAAGCAGCATAACCAAACACCAGCGACCTTGAGGGTTGCGCCCTGATCGCCATCGCTCTACTGGGCCAAATGGCGCGGTCACCCCTGTTAGGGTCACAAGCTCTCAGGGTGACGGGGATAGAGTGAGGACGCGGCCCCCTACCAAGGAGCGAGCCGGGGCGCCCACCCGCTGCGTTGACTTTCGCCCGGCCGCTCCCAATACTCCCGAAAAAAGCAAAACCCGTCACAAATGACGGCTTCAGGGAGGATGCGATGCCGACGTCACGCAGGACGCTGCTCAGGACATCCGCGGCTGCCGCCGCTGCTTTCAGCTTCGATTGGACACGCGCGCAGGCCCAGGCCGAAACGGTCAGGATCGGCGTGATCTACGATCTCACCGGGCCGTTTGCCGCGGGCGGCTCGGTCGCCTGCTCGATCGGCACCCAGATCGCGATCGATCTCGTCAATGAGAAGGGCGGCGTCGGCGGCAAGTACAAGATCGCCTCCGTCAACGTCGATTCCCAGAGCAAGCCGGACGTTGCCATCAACGAGGCCAACCGCCTGATCGATCAAGAGAAGGTCGACATCCTCAACGGCGTGTATGCGAGCTCGCACGCGGTCCCGCTCGCCGCCAAGGTCGAACAGCAGAAGCGCATCCTCTGGATCACGACCGCGGTCTCGACCGCGGTGTTCAAGGACAAGAACCTGCAATACGTCTTCCGCGCGCAGATCCATTCCGACCAGTACGGCCAGGCCTTTGCCAGCTTCATCGCCGAGCATGCCAAGGCCAAGCTCGGCATGGACCCGAAGGACGTCAAGGTTGCGCTGATCCACGAGGACGGCCCCTATGGCGTCGGCGTCGCGGCGGCCGACGAGGCCTTTGCGAAGCAGGAAGGCCTGCAAGTCGTGCTCAAGGAGGGCTATTCGGCCTCGGCGCCCGACCTCTCGGTGCTGGTGACCAAGCTGAAGCGCGCCAAGCCCGACGTGATCTCGCATGCCGGCTACAATCCCGACATCACGCTGTTCCTGCGCCAGGCGCGCGAGAGCGGGCTGAAGTTCAAGATGCTGTTCGGTGCCGGCGCCGGCTACAGCCAGCTCGACAAGCTGCGCGAGAGCTTCGGCACCGACATCGACAATTTCTGCAACATCGATCCGGTGCCGGCGCAGCTGCTCGATCCCGCCAAGCTCGCGCCGGGGGTCGGCGATCTCACCAAGGTCATGGTCGCGCGCTACCGCGAAAAGACCAATGCCACCGAGGTGCCGCCGCACTGCTCGATGGGCTTCAACCAGACCTGGATCCTGCTCAACAATGTGCTGCCGGTCGCCAAGGAGAAGTATGGCGGCTTCGATCCCGAAGCGATCCGCAAGGCGGCGCTCGACGTCGACATCGCACCGGGCGGCACCATTCAGGGCTATGGCGTGAAATTCTTCCGGCCCGGCACCCCGCTCTCCGGCCAGAACGAACGCTCGACCCCGGTCGTGATGCAGAACGCCGGCCAGCGCATCTCCGTGGTCTGGCCGACCAACATCCGGACCCAGGACCCGGTGTTCCCGCTGCCGAAGGGATCGGTGTACGGGGCGTAGCATTGCGTCGCCGCACTGCAGGTGCGCTCCCTCGCCCCGCTCTCTTGTCCGCCGAAGCCCGCCTTCGGGCGAAGGCGGATGCGGGGAGAGGGTTGGGGTGAGGGGCATCTCTCCGCGCGAGATCGTTGTGAGACCTGTACCCCCTCACCCGGATTGCATCTGACGATGCAATCCGACCTCTCCCCGCAAGCGGGGCGAGGTGAAGGAAGCAGCCGATCTACGCGGCGTAGACAAAGCATTCAGCGACCGCGGTGGCGGTGCACCCTCTCCCCTTGTGGGAGAGGGTGGCTTCGATGCCTCGCATCGAAGCCGGGTGAGGGGTCTCTCTCCGCGAGTGACCCTCTCGCGATGTGAGTACGCGGCGGCAACCCCTCATCCGGCGCTGCGCGCCACCTTCTCCCACAAGGGGAGAAGGGAAGAGGCTACAGCACCACCCTTCTCCCCTCATCCGCGGCCCAATAGCCGGCGTAGTTCACCTTCGTCGTCTCATACGCCAGCGCGAGATCGGCGAGCGGCGCGCGGCCGGTTGCGACGCATTCCATGAAGTCCTGGATCTCCTGCAGATAGCCACGGGTCCATTCCTCCTCGAGGCAGACGAACTGCCAGCCGGTTTTGCGGTCGACCTTTTCGGTGACGTAGACCGAGGCGAGCTTCTCCTCGGAGGTCTGGTAGCTGGTGAGATGCGTGTTCGGCGTGATGTTGGCGAACAGCGAGCCGCCGCTGGTATAGGTCTCGATCAGGTTGCGCACGCCGCCCATGATCATGTCGCCGGAAAACACCGTCGCCTTGGTGCCGTCGGAGAAGGTCGCGGTCAGCGTGCCCCAATCCTCGACGTCGACCGGATTGGCCTTGATGAAGCTGCGCTCCTCGGCCTTGAGGCCGGCCGTGACGTTGCCGACGTCGCAGGTGACGCTGGCAACCGTGATGGTCTCGCCGCGGGCGCGGGCCTCGACCTGCTTGAGATAGAGCACCGCCGACAGCGGATGGCAGCCCATCCGGATCAGCGAGCCGCCGCCGGTCATCGCCCACTCCGCGGCGTGCGCGGCGTGCGAGCCGGAATGGCTCTCTTCACCCTTCATGAACAGGATCTTGTCCCCCGTGGCGCGGATGATCTCGGCGGTCTTGGTCACCGCCGGCGCGTAGATCCAGTCCTCGGCATACATGAACAGCTTTCCGGTCCGCGCGATCGCGGCACGCGTCGCCTCCATTTCCTCCATCACACGCTGATACATCAGCGCCTTCGGCACGGTCTTGCCGATCGGCGCCATGTCGCCGTCGCGGCCGAAATAGCCGGTGAACGGCTTTTCGCAGATCACGTGCTTGCCGCTCTGCATCGCCTGCACGATCATTGCGGCGTGCAGATTGGGCGGCGTGCAGATATCGATGACGTCGAGCTCACGGTCGGCGACGAGTTCGGCGAAGCTGCGATAGGCATTCGGGATTTGGTGCTTGCGCGCGAAGTCG
Source organism: Bradyrhizobium ivorense (assembly GCF_900696085.1). Classification (GTDB taxonomy): domain Bacteria; phylum Pseudomonadota; class Alphaproteobacteria; order Rhizobiales; family Xanthobacteraceae; genus Bradyrhizobium; species Bradyrhizobium ivorense. Next base: position 48,456 of record NZ_CAADFC020000043.1, on the reverse strand, counting down.
AGCACATGATCGCCGCGCGCCGCGACCGCCCTCACCTCCACGTCGACGCCGTAGACGCGCCGATAGGCATACATGTGCAGCTCCGACACGAAGCCGCAGCCGGCCAGACCGATCCTGATTGTTGTCATTGAAATGTCTCCGCGCCCTCAGGCGGAAGCAGCGTAGCGTGCCGCCATCACCGCGTCGAACGCATTTCCCATCGCGGCAACGGACGGCGTCATCCCCGTGAACAGCGCGAACGCATCCGCCGCGGCGCCGATCGCGAGATCGCGCCCGGTCATCACCTCGGCGCCCTTTGCCTTCGCCGCTGAAAGCAGCGGCGTCCATAGCGGCGAATAGACGGCATCGGCGACCCACATCGCCGGATGCAGCAACGTATCAGGCACCGGCGTGTCGCGGTTCGGCAGCATGCCGACGGGAGTTGCATTGACGAGGCCGGCCGCGCCGTCGACCACGGCTTCGACGCTCGCGGCGCTGCGAACCGCGATGGCGCCTTGCAAGCGGTCGGCGAGCTGCGCGGCCCTGGCGGGATCGGAGTCGAAGATGCGGAGCTCGCCGATACCGAGCCCGGCAAGCGCGAAGGCAATTGCTTTGCCGACACCGCCGGCCCCGATCAGCGCGATCGCGCCGCGCGGCGTGGTGGCGAGCAGCGGCTGGATCGCGCGAGCAAAGCCTGACGCGTCGGTGTTGTGCCCGATCAGCCGCGAACCGTCGACGACGATGGTGTTGACCGCACCGATCGCGCGTGCGTCCGGCACGAGGTCATCGAGCAGATCGACCACCGCCTCCTTGTAGGGGAAGGTGACATTGACGCCGACAAAGCCGAGCCGCCTGATACCCTCGAGCATGGCGCGAAGATCGTCGCGCCCGGCTCCGGGCACTTCGATGAGCTGGTAGTGGCAGTGGGCGCCAAGCGCCGCGGCGGCCTGCTCATGCATCGCCGGCGCGGCCGAATGCGCGATCGGATATCCAAGCAGGCCGGCGAGGAAGCGGTTGCGCGTCATTCCTCACCCTCCGGGATCAGACGTCGAAGAACACCGTCTCGCGGTCGCCCTGCAAATGGACGTCGAAGGTGTAGGCGTTGCCCGTCTGGCGCGTGGCGATCAGTGTCGCGCGGCGATCGGCCGGCACCTGCGCCAACACCGGATCGCCGGCATTGCCGGCCTCGTCGTCGAAATAGATCCGGGTGTAGAGATGCAGCAGCATGCCGCGCGCGAATACCGCGAGCAGGATGTGCGGCGCCTGCGGGTTGCCGTCGGGATCGGGCACCGAGCCGGGCTTGATGGTGTCGAACGCGTAGCCGCCGGTCTTGTCGGTGCCGCAGCGGCCAAAGCCCTTGAACGATGAATTCGGCAGCGCCCGCTTGTCCTGCGGGTCGGAGAAGCGGCCCTGTCCGTCGGCCTGCCAGATCTCCAGCATGCAGTCCACGACCACCGCGCCGTCGCCATCAAAAACCTTGCCCTCGACGCGGATGCGATCGCCGGAGACGTCCGGCGTCAGCAAATTGTTGGTGAAGGCGTCGTTCCACTCGTATTCGCCGTTCGGGGTCAGGCCGTATTTGAAATAGGGACCGACGGTTTGCGATGGGGTCACTCCATCAGGACGCTGGTTCGACACGTTACTTGGTCTCCATCGGCGTGGCGCTCTGCCCGCGCAGCACGATATCGAAGCGGTAGCACAGCGCCCATTCCGGCTTGGTGTTCTCGAGATCGAACGACGACACCATCCGCATCCGCGCCTTCTCGTCGGTCACCGAGTTGAAGATCGGGTCGAACGGAAACAGCGGGTCGCCGGGGAAATACATCTGCGTCACCAGGCGCGACACGAAGGAATGGCCGAAGACCGAGAAGTGGATGTGCGCGGGCCGCCAGGCGTTGTGGTGATTGCCCCACGGGTAGGCGCCGGGCTTGATGGTGATGAACTTGTAGTAGCCGCTGGCATCGCTCTGGGTGCGGCCGGCGCCGGTAAAGTTGGGATCGAGCGGCGCCGGATGCTGGTCGACGACATGGACGTAGCGGCCGCAGGCATTGGCCTGCCACAGCTCGACCAGCGTGTTCGGCACGCCGCGGCCGTCCTCGTCGAGGACGTGGCCGTGCACGATGATGCGCTCGCCGAGCGGCTCGCCCTTGGCCTGAATAGTGAGGTCGTTGTCGTGCTCGCGCACGGTCTCATGTCCATAGACGGGGCCGGTGAGCTCGGAGAGCGTGTGGCGGATTGGGATCAACGGCCTCGAGGGCGAACGCTTCACGGTGGAGCGATAGTCCGGCGACAGCCGCGCCGGATGCGCCGCAAGCGATTGCAGCGGATACAGTAAGGTCATGGCGTAGTCCTCCGCGGCCCATCTTAATGAGCCGTCCGCTGATCATTATCGGACATAACCAATATGGGGAAGGGCTGTTTTCAGCCCTTCCAAGCCATTGGATTAGTTCATCTTTTCGATCGCAACGGCAACGCCCTGGCCGACGCCGACGCACATAGTTGCCAGAGCAAGCTTTCCGCCCCGCTTCTCCATGCCGTGCACGGCGGTCAAGACAAGCCGCGCGCCGCTCATGCCGAGCGGATGGCCGAGCGCAATCGCGCCGCCATGCGGATTGACGAAATCGGCATCTTCCTTGACGCCGAGCTGGCGCAGGCAGGCGATGCCCTGCGAGGCGAAGGCCTCATTGAGCTCGATCAGATCGAAGTCCGACACCTTGATGCCGAGCCGCTCGACCAGCTTCTTCGTCGCCGGCACCGGGCCGATGCCCATGATGCGCGGCGGCACCGCGGCCGACGCAAGGCCGAGAATCTTCGCGCGAGGAGTCAGGCCGTGTTTCTTCACGGCTAGCTCGGAGGCGAGGATCATCGCGGCGGCGCCGTCGTTGACGCCGGATGCGTTACCGGCGGTCACGGTGCCCGGATTGCGCACGATCGGCTTCAGCTTCGCCAGGCCTTCGAGCGTGGTCTCGGGGCGGGGATGCTCGTCCTTGTCGACAGTGATCGGACCGGCCTTGCCGCCGGGCACCTGGATCGGGACGATCTCCTCGGCGAAATAGCCCGAAGCGATCGCAGCGCCGGCGCGCTGCTGCGAGCGGATCGCCATCGCGTCCTGATCGGCGCGCGAGACCTGGAATTCCTCGGCGACGTTCTCGCCAGTCTCCGGCATCGCATCGACGCCGTACTGCGCCTTCATCAGCGGGTTGATGAAGCGCCAGCCGATCGTGGTGTCGAAAATGTCGGCCGAGCGCGCGAAGGCTTCCGGCGCCTTGCCCATCACGAACGGCGCCCGCGTCATCGATTCGACGCCGCCGGCGATCGCGAAATCGATCTCGCCGGCGCGGATGGCGCGGCCCGCGGCGCCGACCGCGTCGAGGCCGGACGCGCAGAGCCGGTTCAGGGTCTGCCCGGGAACCGTATCGGGCATGCCGGCGAGCAGAAGCGCCATGCGCGCGACGTTGCGGTTGTCCTCGCCGGCCTGGTTGGCGCAGCCGAAATAGACCTCATCCACCTGCGACCAGTCGAGACCGGCATGCTTGGCCATCAGCGCCTTGATCGGGGCCGCGGCAAGGTCGTCGGCGCGCACCTTGGCAAGCGAGCCGCCGAAACGGCCGATCGGGGTTCGGACGGCATCGCAAATATAGACATCACGCATTGAATCTCTCCCTGAATGCCGTGGCTTAGGCGCTGGATGGCTTGGAACTTGAGGGGAGTTTTAGGAGCGCGGCCGCGGCAGGTCAATTGACGCCGCTGCGGGCCATCAGCGCATTCCCGTAAGGGCTGGCCGTGGAGAGGGTGGAAAACCCCGTGTTCTCGGATAGGACCGCACGGCGAAATTTTGTAGTTTCCGCCCCCTCATGACAGTTCAACAGCCCATCCCCGTTCCGCCCGAGCCCGCGCCCGCTGAAGCATCGTCGCGCGTCACGCCGATGATGGAACAGTATCTCGAGATCAAAGCCGCACACCCGGGCCTCTTGCTGTTCTACCGGATGGGCGATTTCTACGAGCTGTTCTTCGAGGATGCCGAGATCGCCTCGAAAGCGCTCGGCATCGTGCTGACCAAACGCGGCAAGCATCAGGGCATGGACATCCCGATGTGCGGCGTGCCGGTCGAGCGCTCCGAGGACTATCTGCATCGCCTGATCGGAGCCGGCCACCGCGTCGCGGTGTGCGAGCAGACCGAGAATCCCGCCGAAGCCAAGGCGCGCGGCAACAAGAGCGTGGTCCGCCGCGGCGTGGTGCGGCTGGTGACCCCGGGCACGCTGACCGAAGACACGCTGCTCGATGCCCGCACCAACAATTATCTGATCGCGATCGCACGGGCCCGCGGCTCGGCCGGCGCCGACCGGCTCGGGCTCGCCTGGATCGACATCTCGACCTCGGAATTCATGGTGACGGAATGCGCGACCGCGGAGCTCGCCGCGACGCTGGCGCGCATTAACCCGAACGAGGCGATCGTCGCCGACGCGCTCTATGGCGACAGCGAACTCGCGCCGACCCTGCGCGAACTGCCGTCGGTGACGCCGCTGACCCGCGACGTGTTCGACAGCGCCACCGCCGAGCGGCGGCTGTGCGACTATTTTGCCGTTGCGACGATGGACGGCCTCTCCGCGATGTCGCGGCTGGAGGCAACCGCCGCGGCCGCCGCCGTCACCTATATCGACCGCACCCAGGTCGGAAAGCGCCCGCCGCTGTCGCCGCCGGCGCGCGAGGCCGCGGGCACCACGATGGCGATCGACCCGGCGACCCGCGCCAATCTCGAGCTGACGCGCACGCTTGCCGGCGAGCGCCGCGGCTCGCTGCTCGATGCGATCGACTGCACGGTGACCGCGGCCGGCTCGCGGCTGCTGGCGCAGCGTCTCGCCGCGCCGCTCACTGATGTTGCGGTGATCGCGCGGCGGCTCGATGCGGTCTCGACCTTCGTCGCGGACAGCGCGGCACGCGAGGATATCAGAACCGTGTTGAAGGCGGCGCCCGACATGTCGCGCGCGCTGGCGCGGCTCTCGGTCGGCCGCGGCGGCCCACGCGACCTCGCCAGCCTGCGCGACGGCATCCTCGCCGCCGACCAGGCACTGGAACTGCTCGCGCTGACAGACGATCCGCCGGCGGAAATCGCCGCGGTGATGGCGGCGCTGCGGCGGCCATCGCGCGACCTGGCGCGGGAATTTTCCCGCGCGCTTTCCGAGCAATTGCCGCTGATCAAGCGCGACGGCGGCTTCGTCCGCGAGGGCTATGAGGCCGCGCTCGACGAGAGCCGGAACTTGCGCGATGCCTCGCGCCTCGTCGTCGCCGCGATGCAGGCGCGCTATGCCGAGGACACCGGCATCAAGACGCTAAAAATCCGGCACAACAACGTGCTCGGCTATTTCGTCGAGGTCACCGCGCAGCACGGCGACAAGCTGTTCGCACCGCCGCTGAATGCCACCTTCATCCATCGCCAGACGCTGGCGGGGCAAGTCCGCTTCACCACGTCCGAGCTCGGCGAGACCGAGGCGAAGATCGCCAACGCCGGCGAGCGCGCGCTCAACCTCGAGCTGGAGATCTTCGAACGGCTGAGCGTGATGGCGCTCGCGGCCAGCGACGATCTGCGCAACGCCGCGCATGCTTTTGCGATGCTCGACGTCGCAACCGCGCTGGCCAAGCTTGCGATCGACGATAATTACGTGCGGCCGGAGGTCGACGGTTCGCTAGGCTTTGCGATCGAGGGCGGCCGCCACCCCGTGGTCGAGCAGGCACTGAAGCGCGACGGCCAGCAATTCATCGCCAATGCCTGCGATCTCTCTCCCGCACCGGGCCAGAAGTCCGGCCAACTCTGGCTGCTGACCGGCCCGAACATGGCCGGCAAATCGACCTTCCTGCGCCAGAACGCGCTGATCGCGCTGCTGGCGCAGATCGGCTCTTACGTGCCGGCGTCGCGGGCGCGGCTCGGCATTGTCGACCGCCTGTTCTCGCGCGTCGGCGCCGCCGATGACCTCGCGCGCGGACGCTCGACCTTCATGGTCGAGATGGTCGAGACCGCCGTGATCCTCAACCAGGCCAGCGAACGGTCGCTGGTGATCCTCGACGAGATCGGCCGCGGCACCGCGACCTTCGACGGCCTGTCGATCGCCTGGGCCGCGATCGAGCATCTGCACGAGAGCAACCGCTGCCGCACGCTGTTTGCGACGCATTATCACGAGCTGACGGCGCTCTCGGCCAAACTGCCGCGGATGTTCAACGCCACGGTGCGAGTCAAGGAATGGCAGGGCGACGTCGTGTTCCTGCACGAGGTGCTGCCGGGCTCCGCCGACCGTTCCTACGGCATCCAGGTGGCCAAACTCGCCGGCCTGCCGCCGGCGGTGATCGCCCGCGCCAAGTCGGTGCTGGCGAAACTTGAAGCCCAGGACCGCGGCCAGACCGCGCGCGCACTGGTCGACGACCTGCCGCTGTTCGCGGTGCCGTCGCGCGCCGCCGCCGAGGACAAGCCGCCGAGCGAGGCGGATTTGCTGATCGAGGCGGTGAAGGCGCTGCATCCCGACGAGATGTCGCCGCGCGAGGCGCTGGAGGCGCTGTATGCGCTGAGGGCGAAGCTGCCGAAGCAGTAGCCTCGTAGCCCGGATGCAGCGACGCGAAATCCGGGGCGGCTCTCTCCGTTGCGCGACCGCCCCGGATTGCGCTGCGCTGCATCCGGGCTACGCACCTCTCTCCACCGTCATTGCGAGCGAAGCGAAGCAATCCATCGTTCCACATGCGCGGAGAGATGGATTGCTTCGTCGCTGCGCTCCTCGCAATGACGTGGTTAAGCTTTCCCGATCTTCCGCCGCCCCATCCGCCACAGCGCCAGATTCCACACGATGCAGGTGGCAAGCGCGCAGCTCAGCCCGATCGCGGAGCCGAATTGCAGCACCGCGACATGCAGCACGGCGACGCCGAGGCCGAAGCCGAGCAGGCCCCAGGCGCTGTTCGCGAGCACGGCGGCGGTCGCGGGGCCGCCGATGCGCGGGTGCAGGATCAGCATCATCGAGGAGAACACGATCGGGAACAGCGCCATCACGCCGGTCACGCGCGGGCCGACCCAGCTCGACGCGGTGACCACGGTGCCGACCAGGCTCGCGACCAGCGCGGCACGCAGCGGGATGTCGTACCAGCGCCGCGCGATCAGCGGCATTTTCGCGACGTGCCGATAAGGCCGCAGCAGCGGGATGCAGATCGCGAAGGTGACGGCGTTGAGGATCAGCCCGCCGGCGAGCGACCACGCGAACTGCCGCACGATGGTGGCGAGCACCAGCCACAAGGCGATCGCAGCGCCCGCGCTGATCCACATGCTGAAGCGCTGCGCCAGCACGGCATAGGTCAGGCCCATCAGGATGGTCGCCGCGTTGACCGGCAGGCTCGACAGCGCGCCCTCGGCAACGAAGGCCGCGTCGTGGTCGAGCGCGAGGAAGGTGTAGGACGGTCCCGCCGAGATCGGCAAGGTCGCGATCAGCGCGCCGATCACCGGCCCCGACCGCTCCGTGATGATCGACGCGCTGACCACGAACGCCGCCGCAACGGCCATCCGCAACACGAGGAGCAGGAGGAAGTGGAGTTCGGGGGACATTTCTTGTTTTTTCTTACCCTCCCCTTGCGGGGGAGGGGCGGCTCACATTGAGCGAAGCGAGATGGGAGGCGGGGTGGGTGAACTCTCCATTCGGGCACCGATCGAGTGGAGAGACTTTCACCCCACCCCGTCTCGCATCTCGCGATGCGAGACGCCCCTCCCTCTCCAGGGGAGGGTGAAAGCGACTACACCCGCGCCATCGTCACCGTGACCTTCGGGCCGTTCTTGATGGTCTGATAGACCACGCAATAACGCTCGGTCAGCTTCAGCAGCAGGTCCAGCTTGTCCTGCGGCGCGTCGGTGCCGATCTCGAAGCGGAGGCGGATTTCGCGGAAGCCGACCGGGGTCTCCTTGTCGACGCCGAGCGTGCCGCGAAAATCGAGATCGCCCTCGGCGAACACGTTGCCGACCTTGAGCGGCACCTCGATCGCGGTGGCGACCGATTTCAGGGTGACGCCGGCGCAGGCGACCAGCGCCTCCAGCAGCATGTCGCCGGAGCAGAGCTCGAGCCCGGAGCCGCCGGTAGCGGGGTGGAGGCCGGCGATCGCCAGCGCGCGGCCGGTTTCGACCTTGCAGGAGATGCTCTCGCTGTCGGTCGAGCCCTTGGCTTTCAGCGTGATCACGGCGGCGGAGGGATCGGTCTTGTAGCGCTCCTTGATCGGAGCCTGCATTGCGCGGAGTTCGGCGGCGTCCATGGTTCTTCTCCCGGCGGTTCTTGAGATCATCATACGATTGCAAGGAATCGCATGATGATCTCATCTTTTTTGTTTGAGCATGATCTCCTCGGAAAACCGGCCTCCACTTTTCCGGATCATGCTCTAGTGCCGATGTAAGACCTTATCGGGGGGATGTCACCACCACATCGCCTCGCCGGCGTTGGATTTGTCGGCGGGGTCGCGCACCGCACGGTCCAGCGAGCGGTCGAGCGCGGTCAGCACGCGGCGCTTGAAATTGTCGAACAGCTCCGATTTGCGGTCGCGCGGCCGCGCCAGGTTGATGGTGATCTCCTGAAACAGCCGGCCCGGCCGCGGCCGCATCACCAGCACCCGGTCGGCCAGCACCACGGCCTCGTCGACATCGTGGGTGACCAGGATCAGGGTCGGCCGCGTGTCGGCCCAGAGATCGAGCAAATGATCCTGCAGGTCGCGGCGGGTGAAGGCATCGAGCGCCGAAAACGGCTCGTCGAGCAGCAGCACCTCGGGCTGCGGCACCAGCGCACGCGCGATCGCCACCCGCTGCGCCTGCCCGCCGGAGAGCTCGCGCGGCCAGGCATTGGCCTTATCAGCGAGACCGACGCGGGCCAGCGCCGCGGCGATCCGCTCGCGCCTGACCTCGGCGGGGAGATCGGCGAGGCCGAAGCCAATATTGTCGGCGACGGTGAGCCATGGCAGCAGCCGCGGCTCCTGGAAGATGATGCCGATCTTGGCATGCGGCGAGGTGATCACGGCATTGTCGAGGATCACCGCGCCCGAGGTGGCGCGGTCGAGCCCGGCGATGGCGCGCAGCAGCGTCGACTTGCCGCAACCGGAACCGCCGATGATGGCGATGATCTCGCCAAGCTGGATCTCCGCCGAGAAACGCTCCAGCGCATGAACGCCGTTCGGATAGGTCTTGCCGACCTCTTTCAGCGCCAGCATCAGACCCCTCCCCGCGCGCCGAATGCATCCTGCCAGCGCAGCAGCGGCGCAGCGGCGGCCTCGATCAGCCAGTCGGTCAGCTTGCCGAGGATGGCAAAGATCACGATCGCGGCGAGGATCTGCGCCGGCTTGCCGAGCTGCTGGCCGTCGAGCAGGAGATAGCCGAGGCCTTCCGAGGCGCCGATCAGTTCGGCGGCGACCACGAACATCCACCCCAAGCCAAGGCCGACCCGCAGCGCCACCACATAGGCCGGCAGCACCGCGGGCAGCAGGATGCGGCGGATCATCGCCGGGCCGGAGAGGCGGAAGACGCGGCCGACCTCGACGATCTTGCGATCGACCGACAGGATCGCGCCCATCACCCCGAGATAGATCGGAAAGAACACCCCGACCGCGATCAGCACGATCTTCGAGGTCTCGAAGATGCCGAGCCAGAGCACGAACAGCGGCACCCAGGCCAGCGAGGGGATTGCGCGCATCGCCTGCACGGTCGGATCGAGCAGCCGGCGGGCGAAGCTCCAGTAACCGGAGATCGCGCCGAGGATGGTGCCGGCGATGACGCCGAGCGCAAATCCCGCGCCGACCCGCCACAAGGTCGCGAGGATATGACGCGTCAGCTCGCCGCTTTTGCCGAGCTCGACGATGGTCTCGAACACCTTTGAGGGCGGCGGCACCAGGCGGCCGTTGGAATAGCCGAGATCAACGACGAGTTCCCAGCCGAGCGCACACGCCACCGGCAGCACCAGCCCGAGCGCCGGCCGCGCATAGCGCGACCATCGCGCCGACGCTGCTCGCGGCGCGGCCGTCTGTTCCAGCACGGGCAGGTCAACGGTCATGGCCATAGCAAGAACTATTCTTCGCGCGGGATTGCAAGGTGGCTTGGGCTGGCATTCCTCTTCCTTCTCCCCTTGTGGGAGAAGGTGGCGCGGACGTAGTCCGCGACGGATGAGGGGTTGGCTCCGCTTGCGAGAGTTTGCCGTGGGGAAAGAACCCCTCACCCGGCTTCGCTTCGCGAAGCCACCCTCTCCCACAAGGGGAGAGGGTGCAGCGTTACTAGTTCGTCGGCAGCGGGACCTGATCGTCGATCAGCGCATCCAGCGCCGCCTTCACGTCGGTCTTGGCATCGATCACGCCGGCCTGCTGCAGCGCCAGGCCCGCGGCGAGGATGGACTCCCGCTGCGGCGCGCCGATCCGGCTATGGGTCAGTTCGGTGCGCTCCTTGAGCTGCTTGTCGACCACGGCGTCGGGCAGCCTGGTCACCGCAATGAAGGTCTTCTTCAGCTCGTCGTAATTCGCCAGCGAATATTTTCGCGCCTCTTCGTAAGTCGCGAGCACGCGGCGGACGATGTCCGGGTGATCCTTCAGGAACTCTTCGCGCACATTGAGGATGCCCCAGGTGTTGGCATCGGCCTTGCGGTAGAACAGTTTTGCGCCGTCCTCGATCTCGGCCTGCGCCATCATCGGGTCGAGGCCAGCCCAGGCGTCGACGTCGCCGCGGATCAGCGCGGTCTTGCCGTCGGCGTGCTGCAAGAGCACCGGCGTGATGTCCTTTTCGGTGAGGCCGGCGCCGAGCAGCGCGCGAACCAGGAAGATGTGCGGATCGGTGCCGCGGGTCACCGCGACGCGCTTGCCCTTGAGGTCGGCGACCGAGGCAATTTTGGAGTCCTTGCCGGTCACCAGCGCAGTCCATTCCGGCCGCGAATAGACGTAAACCGATTTGATCGGATTGCCGTTGATCCTGGCGACCAGCGCGGCCGAGCCCGCGGTCGAGCCGAGATCGATCGAGCCGGCATTGAGGAATTCGAGCGCCTTGTTGGAGCCGGCCGACTGCACCCAGACGATGCTGATGCCGTCCTTGGCGAATTCCTTCTCCAAGAGGCCCTTCTGCTTGAGCACCAGCGACACCGGATTGTAGGTCGCCCAGTCGATCCGGATCTCCTTCAGCGCATCGGCGGCAAAGGCCGCGCCGGGAAACAGGGCGGAGACCGCGAACAGCGCGGCAGCGGCGCGCCGGGAAAATATCTGCATGCGTCGATCTCCTCGATGTGAATAAGAAACCGTCTTTTAATTCAACTACTTAGGCTTGCGGTCAACGAGAAAATCTCTACCCTTTGTCTGACGGTGCGAGAACGATCTTGCTCGAAGCACCGCTGATACAGCATGGAGCCGCTGTCCTCATACTTTGGTCAGTGACAGCAACCGCTCCGTCCGATATCGGATGGACGTATGGACAGCATCGTAGCCGAGGTCCGCGCTGAAGCGGATGATCGTTTCGAGACCGCGCGGATCACCGCGGCGGTCAATGCGCTCGCCGAACAGCATGCCGGCCGCGAGGATCAGTTCCGCGCCGCGATGGCGCAACTGCTCAAGGCCGAACTGATCGCGGCGCGCGCCAAGGCGCAGGCGCTGTTGCTGAAAGATCGTCATGGCCGGCGCTGCGCCGAGCGGCTCTGCTTCGTGCAGGACGAGATCATCCGCATCCTCTATGCGGCGGCGACCAAGCATCTCTACCATTCGCCGATCCCCTCGGGCGCCGAGCGCATGGCCGTGGTTGCGACCGGCGGCTATGGCCGCGGGCTGATGGCGCCGGAGTCCGACATCGATCTGTTGTTCATCCTGCCCTACAAGCAGACCGCCTGGGGCGAGCAGGTCGCCGAAGCGATCCTCTATTGCCTCTGGGACATGGGGCTGAAGGTCGGCCACGCCACCCGCTCGGTCGACGAATCGATCCGCCAGGCGCGCGGCGACATGACGATCCGCACCGCGATCCTGGAGACCCGGTTCCTGACCGGCGACCAGCCGCTCTATGACGAACTGGTCGAGCGCTTCGACAAGGAGGTGGTGCAGGGCACCGCGTCCGAATTCGTCACCGCCAAGCTCGCCGAGCGCGAGGAACGGCACCGGCGGGCCGGCCAGTCGCGCTATCTGGTCGAGCCCAACGTCAAGGACGGCAAGGGCGGGCTGCGCGACCTGCACACGCTGTTCTGGATCGCGAAATACGTCTACCGCGTGCGCGAGACCGACGAGCTGCTGGTGCGCGGCGTGTTCGACGCGCAGGAGTACCGCACTTTCCGCCGCTGCGCCGATTTCCTCTGGTCGGTGCGCTGCAACCTGCACTTCTTCGCCGGCCGCGCCGAGGAGCGGCTGTCGTTCGACATGCAGCGCGAGATCGCGGTGCGGCTCGGCTACACCTCGCATCCGGGCATGCAGGACGTCGAGCGCTTCATGAAGCACTACTTCCTGATCGCGAAAGACGTCGGTGACCTCACCGCGATCCTGTGCGCCAAGCTCGAGGAGGAGCAGAAGAAGCCGGCGCCGGTGCTGAGCCGCATGGTGGCGCGCTTCCGCCCCTCGACCAAGCGGCGGCGGGTACCTGAAAGCGACGACTTCATCGTCGACAACAACCGCATCAACCTCGCCGCGCCCGACGTGTTCAAGCAGGATCCGGTCAATCTGATCAGGATCTTCCGGCTCGCGCAGAAGAACAGCCTCGCCTTCCATCCCGACGCAATGCGCACGGTGACGCGCTCGCTCAAGCTGATCAACACGCCGCTGCGCGAGGACGAGGAAGCCAACCGCCTGTTCATGGAGATTCTGACCTCCGACAACGCCGAGACCGTGCTGCGGCGGATGAACGAGACCGGTGTGCTCGGCCACTTCATCCGCGCCTTCGGCAAGATCGTGTCGATGATGCAGTTCAACATGTACCACCACTACACGGTGGACGAGCACCTGATCCGCTGCATCGGCTTCCTGCAGGACATCGAGCGCGGCGGCAACGAGGAGTTCACGGTCGCCAGCGACCTGTTCCGCAAGATCCGGCCCGAGCATCGCGCGGTGCTGTACATCGCAACCCTGCTGCACGACGTCGCCAAGGGCCGGCCCGAGGACCATTCGATCGCCGGCGCCCGGGTGGCGCGCCGGCTGTGCCCGCGGCTCGGCTTCTCGCCTGCCGACACCGAGCTGGTGGCCTGGTTGATCGAGGAGCATCTGACGATGTCGACGGTGGCGCAGTCGCGCGACCTGTCCGACCGCAAGACGATCGAGAATTTTGCCGCCGTGGTGCAATCGGTCGAGCAGATGAAGCTGCTGACGATCCTCACTACAGCCGACATCCGCGGCGTCGGCCCGGGTGTCTGGAACGGCTGGAAGGCGCAGCTGATCCGCACGCTGTATTACGAGACCGAGCCGGTGCTGACCGGCGGCTTCTCGGAAGTGAACCGCGCCCAGCGCATCGCGGTGGCGCAAGCCGAATTCCGCGCCGCCTTCACCGAATGGCCGGAAGCCGAGCTCAACGCCTATATCGGCCGACACTACCCGGCCTACTGGCTCAAGGTGGAGCTGCCGCGAAAAATCCGCCAGGCGCGCTTCATCCGCGCCAGCGAGCAGGCCGGGCACAAGCTCGCGATCAATGTCGGCTTCGACGAGTTGCGCAGCGTCACCGAGCTGACGATTCTCGCCACCGACCATCCCTGGCTGCTGTCGATCATCGCCGGCGCCTGTGCCTCGGCCGGCGCCAACATCGTCGACGCCCAGATCTACACCACGACCGACGGCCGCGCGCTCGACACCATCTCGATCTCGCGCGAATACGACCGCGACGAGGACGAGGGCCGCCGCGCCACAAGAATCGGCGAGATGATCGAGCACGTGCTGGAGGGCAAGCTCCGTCTGCCGGAGGCGGTGGCGAAGCGCGCCGTGCGCAGCAAGGCGCGGCCGTTCATCGTCGAGCCGGAGGTGACCATCAACAACCAGTGGTCGGACCGCTACACCGTGATCGAGGTTTCGGGCCTCGACCGGCCCGGCCTGCTCTACCAGCTCACGACGGCGATCTCAAAACTCAACCTCAACATCGCCTCCGCCCATGTCGCGACCTTCGGCGAACGCGCCCGCGACGTGTTCTACGTCACCGATTTGCTCGGCGCCCAGATCACCGCGCCGACCCGCCAGGCCGCGATCAAGAGCGCGTTGTTGCATCTGCTCGCGAGCGAGGATCAGGCGGCGAAGCCGGCGGCGTAGGAGGTTTACCTCGCCCCGCCTGCGGCAGGGTGCGCTGCCAAAAATGTCGAAAAACAACCCCATGCAAAGTAGCCGGCGGCGGCCGGCGTTCGACCAGGCCCGACCAGGCCCTTGACACGTCGGGCAAGTCAGGGGTAATATTCCAATATTCCGAAATCGTGCAAGCGCCGGCTCGCCCTTCGGCTAGCGCCAATGGCATTTGCGCGCTTCTGGTGACAGCTCACTCTTCTGCCCTAGCCGAACAGCCGCATCAGCAGCGCCCTGCCGACGGGCGCGGCGCGCACGCCCTGAAAGGCGCTGACATACTCACCGGCATAGAACGCACGCACGACGTTGACCCGCGTTGCGACCGCGTCCTCGAAGCGGACACCGAAGCCGTTGCCGGTATGCCGAACGACGACCGCCACCACGCTCTGGCCGTAGACGTTGCATTTGATCGGCGTCCCGATCGTTGGCGGGGCGGGATCGATGAAGCGGGCGCCGGTGATCGAGATGTCGGCGAGGCGGACCAGCCGCGACGCGGCGCCTTGCTGGATCAGCACCGGCTCGTCGCGTTCGAAGCGCTCCGCCTTGCGGCGCCGCGGCTGCTCGATGCAGATGAAGCAGACGATCGCCAGCACCACGCAATTGTACAGGCTCCAGGCCAGCGCCAGCCCGCCATAGGCGATGCTTTCACCGCGCAGGTGCAGAATGAACGCATAGGCGATCGCGAACAGGGTGATCAGCAGGGCGGCGCCATAGATCCGCAGCAGCGGCCATTCGATGAAGCGGCGGTTACGATCGCCGCCCTTGGCCGTCACCTTGAACTTGTGCCGCTGTGGCCGGGCGAGGCCCGTCGCGACGGCCTTCAGCACCGCGGGCATTGCGATGTATTGCGAGACGTCGGTCATGATGGCGAGCGAGCGGCCGCGCGAGATCCACGCCATCGTGAAGGCATGCCAGACGTAGAACGGCAGGAAATATTTCAGGAGCTCCGGCAGATCGGCGTAGACCGCCTTGATGCCGAACAGGAGAAACAGCCATGGCACGACAAGGCCGAATGCCTTGGTGCCGTAGACCGCCGCCCAGCTCATGAAGGCATCGACGAGGGACAGCCGGTCGATGAAGTCGAGCCTGGATTGCAGGGAGAACGGTCCGCTGCGGCCCCTGAAAATCTGCATGAAGCCGAGGCACCAGCGCCCGCGCTGCGTGATGTACTCCTTCAGCCCTTCGGGCGCGAGGCCGAGCGTCAGGCGTTCGTTCAGATAGACCGTGCGCAGGCCCTGTTCCTTCAGCCGCAGCGTGACGAGATAGTCCTCGGTCACCGAGTCCGTCGGGAAGCCGCCGATCCGCTCCAGGCCGGAAGAGCGGATCAAGGATGACGTGCCGCAGCAGAAAGCTGTGCCCCAGGCATCCTTGGCCGGCATCAGGATGTCGAAGAAGAACCGCTGCTCGTCCGGCCACACGTCGGTCGCGGCGAGATTGGACTGGATCGGATCCGGATTGATGAAGTGCTGCGGCGTCTGCACGACGCCGACGCCATCGTCCTGCATCAGGCTCATGGCCCGGGTCAGGAACTCCGGCATCGGCACGAAGTCGGCGTCGAGAATCGAGACGAACTCCGGCTTGTCCCTCAGGTCCGCGACATGGCGGAGCGCGTGATTGATGTTGCCGGCCTTGGCGTGGCGGTTGTCGGGACGGGTCAAGTAGTGGCAGCCGAGTTCCTCGGCGAGGCGCCGCAGCCAGAGCCGGCGTCCGTCGTCGAGCACCCAGACTCGGTAATTGGGGTAATTGATTCCGGTCGCGCCGATGATCGTGCGCTCCAGGATCGCCTTCTCCTCATTGTACGTGCAGATGAAAACGTCGACGAGCGGCGCAGGCGCGGCAACGCGCGGGCGGCGAAGGATGGCATTGACCTCGGGCGAGCGGTCGATGGTCCGGCTGAGGAACAACAGGGACAGGCACACCGCGATCAGCGAGGCGCCCTCCGCCAGCATGAAGGGATAGCCGACGATCGCGTCGGCCGGGAGCCCCGGCGGAGGCAAGGTATGGGTCACGCGCCAGACGAAATAGCGGAGCAGCAGCGCGACCGACATGGTGGCCATCGCGGCGCGAGCCAGCGAGCTCTCGCGCTTGAGCAACGGCAGTAGTGCAAGACAGGCACCGAAGGCGACCAGCCCGGGTGCAAGGGCCGCCATCATGACTTTGCCGCGCCCTCGTTGAACACCACCCGCCCGGTGCGGCCCACGGCGCAACCCTTGCCCGTGCTGTCGAGCGCCGGCATCGAGACCGTGACCCGATAGGGCTCCTTGTTCAGCGCATCGGGATTGATGGCAAGATTTGCGGGCGCGCCAGATGAACCAGTGAGATTGACGATGACGCCCTCGATCGCGGCGCTACCGTCATTCGGCTCGAAGCTCGCGGGATCGCCAAGCTTGAGGCGGTTGTAGACGCTTTCGGTGACATTCGCGGTGACCACCTCGCCGCTGCAATCGAGCACCTTGAGCAGCGGCTGCCCGGCCCTGACATCCTCGCCCGGCGAGGTCATCATCTCCCAGATCCGTCCATTGATCGGCGCCCTGATGTCGGCCTCGGCCCGATTGATGTAGTGGATCTGCTCGACCGCGATCTCGTGGGTCAGCCAGGCGATTTCCGCATCGGCATGGGCCAGATCGGCGCGCAAATCGCTGACGCGCTGGCGCATCTCCTCCTCGCGCTGCACCGAGCTCGGCCGGTCATTGTAGCTGTCGCCGAGATAGGTGCCGTTCTTCACCGCGGTGAGTTCGACCTTCGCCGCGTCGAGCCGGCGGCGGGCACCAATCTCGGTCTGCTGCGCGATCGCCTGCTCGCGCGTCAGCCGCGCCAGTTCGACAGTCGACACGCTGCCCGATCTGACCAGCGACGAAGCCCGCTCGACCGCCGCCGTCGCCTCTTCGCGCCGCGCCGCCGCAGCCTCGATCGCCGACTGGATTTCGGCGATCCGTGCCTCGAGCTGAAGGGTGCGGCCGTCACGGAACTGGCCCGCTTGGCGCGCGAGATCCTGCTGCGCGGCCTCGGCGGCGGCGAGCTTGGCGGCCAGGCTCGGGCGCTCGTTCTCCAGCCGCGACATCTGGCGCCTGAGATCATCGAGCCGGATGCGATCGCCGCGCGCGTTGACGACGTGAAGGATCGCGTCACCCTCGCTGAGTGCGCTGAGATACGTAGGATTGGACGGCTTTGCGCTCACCGTGCCGTCGATCGGCGAACGAAGTGTCACGATCCTGGCGTTGACCACCGCCTCGACGCTCGAGGTCTGCAGGATCGCCTTGAGCGGCATCCATCCGAACACGGCGACGATGGCGAGGCCGATGGCCACCTTGAGGGTGCGGCGGACCATCCGGCCGGATCCCGCAGGGGCTTCGGGATGGGGGGCGCTATCGCTGACCGGTTCGTCGTGTGCCGGCTGCAGCCGGTCCTGCAAATCGCGCTGCAATCCTCGCGCGCCCTCGGCTTCAACCTTGGTGACGGAAACATTGTCCTCGGGAAGCGGCTTGTGCTGCTGTGCCTGATTCATGACAACCGGCCCTGAACTGTCGCTGCGCGAACCAACGCACAATTCTAGCGAGCGACGCCGCTGCCGAGCCGGTCCAACGATCAGGTGCTTCAGGACGGGCTAAAGGGAACCCGGAATCTTTCGAAAAAAATGCTGCAAATTTGCGAAGGCCAAACCGCAGCGCGGAGCGCCGCAGGGACTGAGCCCGGAATCCATCAGGGCCGGGGCTAGACGGGGAATGGATTCCGGGCTCTCACGGAGGCTGTTATCGGACCCGTCTTGCGCGGTCAGGCGTGAGCGGCCCAGCGCTTCGGTCCCGGCAGCCTGCCGGACCTAAAATCCGGGGCGGCCTACGCCCGCGGATCCAACACGTCGAAGTGTGGCTCCAGCGCCGCCAGGCTCGCGCCAATCAAGGCCAGGTAGCTGGCCTGACAGAGCACCACGCCCAGATCGAAGACGTCGAGCAGATCGATCCAGGGGTTGTCGGCCGGCACGCTCGCCGTTTGCTTGCCGCCGTCGATCACGTGGAAGCTGCGGTCGCCTGGTTGACGCCTTACCTCGCGTTCGACATCGTCGGAGCAAAGGATCAAATGCAGGGGAGCGCTCGGCATTTTCAACCTCCAGATCTCTGATCGGCGACTGCTGAATTCGGTACGCCTCTACTGCTCTCGAGTTACCCAGTGAGCGTAGTCGCCGGGAAGCAATGGGCCATTGAACGGAGGTTGATCCGGCCGTTACATTCGGATGGGGACGACATACTTTGGTTTGGCCGCAACCTGAACCTGAGCGTCAGACGGTTTCGCTTTCCACGCGATCCGACGCCTCGCCCCGCGGATTGCCGAAGGCCCGCATGATCTCGTCCCGACGGCAAGAAAGCTGCTAATATGCAGCCTGTTAGGAGGGCGACGTTGTCGCCGCTGATGGTAGCGGTCACCTAGCGACGCAGCGCGGCCCATGATGGCTAAGTGCTGGTGCTGCCGATGATGCGCAATCCGACCAAGACGTCCTGGTCGGCCGAGCAATGGCTGCTCGGCGGCATGGTGCTGGCTTTGGCGGGAACCTGCGCCGGGCTGTTGCTTGGTCCGCAGCCCGCGGCTTCCGCCCATCTGGCTGCCTTGGCGCTGCTTATCGCCGCGCTCGCCGCTGCATTGCTGATGATGCGTGTGGTGGGCCGCACCCAAAAGCAGATGGAAGCCGCATTGCGCGGCCGGGCCAGCGGCGAAGAGCGCGCGGTAGAGGCGCTACGCAACAGCGAAGCGCAATGGAAGGAGGTGTTCGAGCACAACCCGGTCATGTACTTCATGGTTGAAGCAACGGGCCTCGTCCTGTCGGTCAACAGCTTCGGTGCGGCGCAACTCGGCTACACCGTCGACGAATTGCTCGGACAATCCGTCCTCCGGGTCTTTGCCGCCGAAGACCGGGATGCGGTCCAACGCAACGTCGCGGCATGCCTCGGCAACATCGGCCAAACCCACAGCTGGGAGATCCGGAAGGTCCGCAAGGACGGTTCAAGGCTTTGGGTCCGTGAGAATGCCAAGGCCGTGCGGCGGCTGGACGGGCAGTTGATTGTCCTGATCGCATGCGAGGATATCACCGAACGCAAGGAAGCCGAAAATGCCCTGCAACAGAGTGAAATGTACCTGTCCGAAGCCCAGCGATTGAGCCATACCGGCAGCTTTGGCTGGCACGTCGCCAGCGGCGAGATCATCTGGTCGGAAGAGACCTTCAGGATCTTCGAGTTCGACAAGGTCCCCTCCATCAAGCATGGCACGGTGCTGCAACGCGTCCATCCGGATGATCGCACCCGGGTGCAACGGACCATCGACCGCGCCTCGCGCGACCTCAGGGACTTCGAGCACAGCTACCGATTGCTGATGCCGGACGGGGCGATCAAATATGTCCACGCCCGGGCACATGCGGTGACGGGCATCTCGGGCGACACCGAATTTGTCGGAGCGGTCACCGACGTGACTGCCCGCAAGCGAGCCGAGGCTGAATTGCATGAAGCGCAGACCAACCTCGCACACGTCACGCGCGTGACGGCGCTCGGCGAACTCGCCGCATCAATCGCCCATGAAGTAAACCAGCCGCTTGCCGCCGTGGTCACCAATGCCGCGGCATGCCTGCGCTGGCTCAACCGGGAGACCCCCGATCTGAACGAAGCGCGCGGAGCGGTCCGGTTGATCATCAGCGACGGCAACCGGGCCGGCGAGGTCATCCAGCGCGTCCGCGCGCTGGTGAACAAGACGACCGATCAGAAGGCGCCGCTCGACGTCAATGAAGTCATCAACGAGGTGATCGGCCTGGTGCAACATGAACTGCAAAGCCACCGGATATCCCTGCAGCTGGACCTCACTCCGGGGCTTCCGCCGGTCGTCGCCGACCGCATCCAACTGCAGCAAGTCATCCTCAACCTGGTCGTCAACGGCATCGAGGCGATGCAGCCGGTCACGGACAGGCCGCGCGAACTCGTGATCCGGACACGCCATGACGATGCCGGGCAAATCCTGGTCACGGTCACCGATTGTGGCGTCGGGATCGCAACCGAGAATGCCGAGCGGCTGTTCGACGCCTTCTACAGCACCAAAGCCAGCGGTATGGGAATGGGGTTGTCGATCTGCCGCTCGATCATCGAGGCCCATCGAGGCCGCCTGTCCGTGGCCGGAAATGCCGGCCACGGCGCCACATTCCAGTTCACCCTGCCTCTGCGTGAAGAGGATCATGCATGATGACCGGACGCCCGGCATTGCCCCCCACTCCCGCAAACGCCGACGAACCGACCGTGTTCGTCGTCGACGACGACGCGTCGGTGCGAGACGCGCTGAGCAATCTTTTCCGGTCCGTCGGGCTACGAACTGAGGCGTTCGGGTCGGCCCATGAATTTCTGCGGCACAAGCCCCCGGATGTCCCGAGCTGCCTGATCCTCGACATCAGGCTGCCCCGGCTGAGCGGCCTGGACTTTCAGGCGGAGCTGGCGAAGGCCGACGTTCATATTCCGATCATCTTCATGACGGGCCATGGCGATATCCCGATGACGGTCAGGGCCATGAAGGCCGGTGCTGTCGACTTCCTGACCAAGCCCTTCCGCGACCAGGACATGCTGGATGCCGTCACGACGGCGATCGAGCGCGACAGAAATCGTCGTGATGAAGCCAAAACTCTCGCAAACCTGCGCGGAGCCTTCGCGACCCTATCCACCCGCGAGCGTCAGATCATGACGCTCGTCACGGCCGGGCTGATGAACAAGCAGGTCGCCGCCGAAATCGGCGTGGCCGAGATCACCGTGAAGATACACCGCGGGCACATCATGCGGAAAATGGCGGCAAAGTCGTTACCGGACCTGGTCAGGATGGCGCAGATTCTCCGGATCGGACCCGGATCTGGCGAGCCGCAAACCTAAGTATGATTCTCCGATCCTGATTGGCGACGCACTGTGCTTCCGCGCAATCGCACAGACCAGGGGGCACTCTGGCCGTCCCCAGGAAGGACCTCCTTGTCCAACCCGCCAATGATATCCGTCATCGACGATGACAGGTCGGTTCGCACCGCGACCCACAATCTCGTCAGGTCGCTGGGCTACGCGGTCGAGAGCTACGCGTCAGCGGAGGAATTCCTGCACTCGCCCCAACTGGATGAGACGTCCTGCGTGATAGCGGATGTCAGGATGCCGGCCATGAGCGGGCTCGATCTGCAGAGCCACCTGATTGCCAACGGACGGCGCGTTCCGTTCATTTTCGTCACCGCCTTCTCCGTCGAAAGCGATCGCGCGCGGGCCCTGAGGGCGGGAGCGATCTGCTTTCTGATCAAGCCCTTCGACGGGGAGGAGCTGATCAAATGCCTCGATGCGGCCCTGGCGCAGCCCGGCACCGCGGCGCGCGAATGAGTTCAAACCGGATATACGCAAGGATGATGCCGCGAAACATCAGGACAAGTTGAACCCGGACGGTGATGGCGCGAGATTTCGCATCGTCGTCCTTCGACGTAGATCGACGACAAGCACAGCATCAGACATTTTGATTGGTAATGGCAATTCCTCGGGAGGAAGGTCGCCATGCGTGCGGAACCGCGCTGCGCCCAGTGTGACAGCGAAGACCCCAAGGTCATCAGTTTGCGAAATCCGGCAGGTGAACGCTACTGCGGGCGCCTCTGCTTTTACAAAGGCCAGGAGGAGTTCGTTCGCTGGCTTCGGCGTGCCAATGCGGAGGTAGCGTCATGACCTGCCGTTGCGGGAATCCGGGATGCAAGCGCCCCTTCGGGCTCATCCGGCACAGCTGGCATTTCCAGCAATTTTGCTCGGTGAAGTGCCGCGAGAGCTACAAGCAGCAGTTGGAGCGCAACAAGGCCTACTGGAAGTGGCTCTATCCCTTCCCCGGCACCCGCATCCCATCGAGGAAACTGACCTGACGGCAAGGATCATCGGCACTCAAAGGAGCTCCCATGACGACGGTTGATGCGATGCTGGTCGGAGCAATACTCGCATGGGTGCCTTCGCTCATCGTATTTCTCTATATCGTGCGCGATCTGCGGACCATGTCCAGCGAGGATCTCGACTGATCGCCGCGAGGGCTCATCGGCAGATGAAGCGGCCCGTTATATTTCTACGCCTTCATGCCGCAGCAGCCAGCGCTTGCGCTCCAGGCCGCCGCCATACTTCACCAGCGAGCCGTTGGCGCCGATCAGGCGGTGGCAGGGCACGACGACGCTGATCGGGTTGCTGCCGTTGGCGTGGCCGACCGCGCGCATCGCGTTCGGCACCTTCAGCTTCGCGGCCAGCGCGCCGTAGCTCATGGTGGTGCCGGGCCGGATCTTCGGCAGCGCATGCCAGACCTTCTGCTGGAACGGCGTGCCGGCGACGCGCCACGTCACGTCAGTGAGGCGATCGAGATCGCCCTTGAAATAGTCGCTCAGCGCCTTGCGCATCTCCGCCGGCGCGCGGCCGTCGCGCAGCGTCACCGGGCCGTAATGCAGCCGCAGCAGCTCCAGCATTCGCCCTTCGTAATCGTCCCAATCCAGCGCGCGCAGCACGCCGCCGTCATCGGTCACCAGCAGTGCCGTGCCGATCGGCGTCGTGAGGCGATCGAGGTTGAAGGTCTGGGGTGTCCTGGCAGTGGCCATATCAGTCACTCGGGAATCGGTATCGCTGCACATACATTTCACCGCCCGCGTGCTAGCGTCCACCCGAATTCCGTTAGAGCATGATCCGGAAAAGTGGAGACCGGTTTTCCGAAAAGATCATGCTCAAACAAAGAGATGGGAATCATGATGCGATTATTTCCAATCGCATCATGATTGTTGGGGGACCGCATCATGCTCTTGCTAGCCAATATCCTGGTCGCGGTGGTGGCCGCGCTGCACATCTACTTCCTGGTGCTGGAGATGTTTCTCTGGACCAAGCCGCTCGGGCTGAAGACGTTCCGCAACTCGATCGAGAAGGCGACCGACTCGGCGGTGCTCGCGGCCAATCAGGGCCTCTATAACGGCTTTCTTGCCGCCGGGCTGATTTGGGGCCTTGTGCACGGCAATCCCGGCTTCGCAATCCAGATCAAGACATTCTTCCTGCTCTGCGTGATCGTTGCCGGCGCCTATGGCGCCGCCACCGTGAGCCGGCGCATCCTCTATGTGCAAGCCGCGCCCGCGGCAGTCGCGTTGATCCTGCTCTGGCTGGCTTGACGCGACACAGCGCGCTGGTGGCATTGCCTTGCAATGCCACGACCGTTCCTCCATCATTCCTGCAACGATGACATCCGCGGCTTGAGCCCGGCGGACAAGACCATCGGCAACAGGGAGGTCACGACATGAGAAGCGTGCAACTGCTCGCTGCGACGACGCTCGCGATCGCGTTGTCGGTTACATCAGCGACCGCGCAGAAGAAATACGACATCGGCGCCACCGACACCGAGATCAAGATCGGCCAGACCGTGCCGTTCTCGGGCCCCGCATCCGCCTATGCCGGCATCGGCAAGACCCAGGCCGCCTACTTCAAGATGATCAACGATCAGGGCGGCATCAACGGCCGCAAGCTGAACCTGATCCAGTATGACGATGCCTATTCGCCGCCGAAGGCGGTCGAGCAGGTGCGCAAGCTGGTCGAGGGCGACGAGGTGCTGTTCACCTTCCAGATCATCGGCACGCCGTCGAATGCCGCCGTGCAGAAATACCTGAATGCCAAGAAGGTGCCGCAGCTCTTGGCCTCGACCGGCGCCTCGCGCTTCTCCGATCCGCAGAATGCACCGTGGACGATCGCCTACAATCCGAACTACCAGTCCGAGGGCCGCATCTACGCCAAATACATTTTGGCCAATCACCCGAACGCCAAGATCGGCATCTTCTACCAGAACGACGATCTCGGCCGCGACTACATCGCCGGCCTGAAGACCGGGCTCGGCGAAAAGGCCGCGAGCATGATCGTCGCCGAAGCCTCCTACGAGCTCACCGACCCGACGGTCGACTCGCAGATCGTCAAGCTGAAGGCAGCGGGGGTCGACCTGCTCTACAACGCGTCGACGCCGAAATTTGCCGCGCAGGCGATCCGCAAGGTCGCCGACCTCGCCTGGAATCCGGTGCACATCCTCGACATCAATGCGAGCCCGGTGTCGGCGACGCTGAAGCCGGCCGGCCTCGACATCTCCAAGGGCATCATCTCGACCAATTACGGCAAGGATCCCGCCGATCCGCAGTGGAAGGACGATCCCGGCATCAAGGCCTATTTCGCCTTCATGGATAAGTACTATCCCGAAGGTGACAAGCTCAACACCGTCAACACCTACGGCTATGCGACCGCCGAGCTCTTGGTCCAGGTGCTGAAGCAGTGCGGCGACGACCTCACCCGCGAGAGCCTGATGAAGCAGGTGACCAGCCTGAAGAAGTTCGTGCCGAGTCTGGCGCTGCCCGGCATGTCGATCACGACGGGGCGGAACGACTACCGCATCAACAAGCAGATGCAGATGATGCGGTTCAACGGCGAACGCTGGGAGCTGTTCGGCCCGATCATCGAGGACACCGGGCCTGCGGGCTAGGGCGAGCTCGCGGCGCGATACTACTCGCTCTCCCCGTTCGTACCTTGTCCGCTCCCTCTCCCCGTTCTTACGGGGAGAGGGCTGGGGTGAGGGGCCGCTTCCGCAAACACGCTGGCATTTGACTCGCGGTGACTCCCCCTCACCCGGAACGCATCTGACGATGCGTTCCGGCCTCTCCCCGCAAGCGGGGCGAGGCAGACCGAGCAGCAGCCGCTTTGCATCGCCCCCTACTTTCGTTGACTGAAATTGCTCGCCTTTTTGGCATTCCTCGTCTTGCGTTGCAGCAACGGTTCCTCCAGTATTCCGGCCCAGCGATGGCGGCCGCGGGCGTTTGGGCCTGCGGACAAGATCATCGGCCAACCATCAATCACGTGAGGAAGCAGCATTATGAGGAATGGGATTTTCCACCTGGTCACGGGAACGGCGCTGGCGATCGCGCTGTCGGCGTCACCGTCCCTGGCGCAGAAGAAGTACGATCCCGGCGCGACCGATTCCGAAATCAAGGTCGGCCAGACCGTCCCCTTCTCCGGACCGGCCTCCGCCTATGCCTCGATCGGCAAGACCCAGGCGGCCTATTTCAAGATGATCAACGATCAGGGCGGCGTGAACGGCCGCAAGATCAATCTGATCCAGTATGACGACGCCTATTCGCCGCCGAAGGCGGTCGAGCAGGTGCGCAAGCTGGTCGAGAGCGACGAGGTGCTCTTGACCTTCCAGATCGTCGGCACGCCGTCGAACGCCGCCGTGCAGAAGTATCTCAACTCCAAGAAGGTGCCGCAGCTGTTTGCCGCAACCGGCGCCTCGAAGTTCACCGATCCGAAGAATTTTCCGTGGACGCTCGGCTTCAACCCGAACTACTTCGTCGAGGGCCGGATCTACGGCCAGTACATCCTGAAAGAGCATCCGAACGCCAAGATCGGCGTGCTCTATCAGAACGACGACCTCGGCAAGGATTATCTGAACGGCATCAAGGCCGGGCTCGGCGACAAGGCCGCCAAGATGATCGTGGCCGAAGCCTCCTATGAGGTGTCCGACCCGACGATCGACTCGCAGGTGATCAAGATCAAGGATGCCGGCGCCGACCTGTTCTTCTCGGCCTCGACGCCGAAGCAGGCCGCACAGGCGATCAAGAAGATCGCCGAACTCGGCTGGAAGCCGATCCACATCGTCGACATCAACGCCACCTCGGTCGGCGCCGTGCTGCAGCCGGCGGGCCTGGAGAATTCCAAGGGCCTGATCAGCACCAACTACGGCAAGGACCCGGCCGATCCGCAGTGGAAGGACGATCCGGGCATGAAGCGCTATTTCGACTTCATGGCCAAGTACTATCCGGACGGCGACAAGAACTCGAACTTCAACACCTACGGCTACTCGACCGCGCAGCTGATGGTGCATGTGCTGAAGCAGTGCGGCGACGATCTGACCCGCGACAACGTGCTGAAGCAGGCGACCAATTTGAAGAATGTCGAGCTCGACATGGCGCTGCCCGGCATCAAGGGCAACACCGCGCCGAACGACTACCGCGTCAACAAGCAGCTGCAGATGATGCGCTTCAACGGCGAGCGCTGGGAGCTGTTCGGCCCGATCCTCGAGGACGCCGGCCCGGCTGGCTAGTGGTTGTCTTCAACGTCTGAGATGCAATCGGCGGCCTCCGGGCCGCCGATTTTGTTTTCATACCACTACTCCATCCCCGTCACCCTGAGGTGCGAGCCCTTGCGAGCCTCGAAGGGTCGACGGCCCCGGCCGGGCCGATTCATCCTTCGAGGCTCGCCGAAGAGGCTCGCACCTCAGGATGACGGGGAAAGAGCGCGCGACGCGTATCAGCCGACGGCCGACGCCGTCACTTCGGGATCTCCCCAAAAGTCTTGCCCACCGGCAGCACGGCGTGCCGGATCAGCCGCGAATCCTCCACCGCGGCCTGACGGTGCTTGACCGCCTCGCGATACACCGGATCGCGGATCATCTCGACGAAGGCGGCGACACTGGGATATTCGGCGATGAAGCAGTGATCCCAGCGCTCCTCCTGCGGGCCGATCAGGATCAGCTCGAACTTGCCCTGCCAGACGATGCGGCCGCCGAGACGCTCGAACACCGGACCGCTCTCGCGGCCATAGGCGGCATAGGCCTCCGCACCACTCGCCTTGCGGCCGTCGGGATAGGCCGCCCATTCGCGCAGGCGGACGAGGTTGAGCATGTGGATCGGGCCCGGCCGGTCGCTGTCCCGGAACTGTGCGAAGACCTCCTTGGTCGGATCGATATGGCCCATGCGCGCTCCTTTTGTGTTTGTTCCATCCATATGTAGCACGCACCGCCCAACCTCCTAATCCCGCGTTAAGCTTTGCGTAACCGCCCCTTAAACCGGGAACGGTAGCGTGCCGCGAGATTGGTGTGAGCGCGTTGCGGATGGCGTGGGGAAAGAAAAAGGGCGGTGCGCGCAAGGAGCCGCTGTTCGGGCTTCCGGCCGCGCTTGCCGACCTCAGACTGTCGCCGGCCGATCGCGTTCCCGGCGGCGGCGACGACAAGCCCGTCAAATCCAAGCCCAAGAACAACACGTCCGGCAGCGATTCCGGCGACGAGAAGCCGCGCCCCGCCAAGAGCAGCAGCAAGAGCAGCAAGCGCCGCGGCAAGTCGCGCGGCTTTGGCATCGGCCGGCTGGTCTATTGGACCGCGGTGCTCGGCCTGTGGGCCGGCATCGCAGTGATCGGTGTCGTGGTGTGGGTCGGCGCGCATCTGCCGCCGATCCAGTCGCTCGAAATTCCCAAACGGCCGCCGACGATCCAGATCGTCGGCATGGACGGCAGCGTGCTGGCACAGCGCGGTGAAATGGCCGGCGCCAATGTCGCGCTCAAGGACTTGCCGCCCTATCTGCCGAAGGCGTTCATCGCGATCGAGGACCGCCGCTTCTATTCGCATTACGGCGTCGATCCGGTCGGTATCCTGCGCGCGGCGGTGACCAATCTGATGCATCGCGGCGTCTCGCAGGGTGGCTCGACCCTGACGCAGCAGCTCGCGAAGAACCTGTTCCTGACCCAGGAACGGACCATGGCGCGCAAGCTGCAGGAGGCCGAGCTTGCGATCTGGCTGGAGCGCAAGCATTCCAAGAACGAGATCCTCGAGCTCTACCTCAACCGCGTCTATTTCGGCTCCGGCGCCTATGGCGTCGAGGCGGCGGCGCAGCGCTATTTCGGCAAGTCGGCGAAGAACGTGACGGTAGCGGAGGCCGCGACGCTGGCGGGCCTCGTCAAGTCGCCGTCGCGGCTCGCGCCCAACCGCAACCCCGAAGGCGCCGAGCAGCGCGCCCAGATCGTGCTGGCCGCGATGGCCGATGCCAAATTCATCACCGAGGCCCAAGCCAAAGCCTCGATCGGCCAGCCCTCGATCAACGTGAAGCCGGCCGGCGCCGGCACCGTGAACTATGTCGCCGACTGGATCAGCGAAGTGCTCGACGATCTGGTCGGCCAGATCGACCAGGACATCTTGGTGCAGACCACGATCGATCCGAAGCTGCAGAACACCGCAGAGGCCGCCATCATCGACGAGCTCGCCGCCAAGAGCGTGAAGTTCAATGTCAGTCAGGGCGCGCTGGTCGCGATGACGCCCGACGGTGCGGTGCGCGCCATGGTCGGCGGCCGGAACTATGCCGAGAGCCAGTACAACCGCGCGGTGACCGCGAAGCGGCAGCCCGGCTCGGCTTTCAAGCCGTTCGTCTATCTCACCGCGGTCGAGGC
Organism: Bradyrhizobium ivorense; assembly: GCF_900696085.1. Taxonomy (GTDB): domain Bacteria; phylum Pseudomonadota; class Alphaproteobacteria; order Rhizobiales; family Xanthobacteraceae; genus Bradyrhizobium; species Bradyrhizobium ivorense. Next base: position 19,990 of record NZ_CAADFC020000043.1, on the reverse strand, counting down.
CGGGCTGACGCCCGACACCATCCGTAGCGACGCGCCGCTCGACATCAAGGGCTGGAAGCCGGAGAACTACACCCACGAATATTTCGGCTCGGTGACGCTGACCCAGGCGCTGGCGATGTCGCTGAACACGGTTGCGGTGCGGCTCGGCATCGAGGTCGGCCCGAAGAACGTGGTGCGCACCGCGCACCGGCTCGGCATCTCCTCAAAGCTCGACCCCAACGTCTCGATCGCGCTCGGCACCTCCGAAGTGTCCGTGATCGAGCTGGTCGGCGCCTATGCGCCGTTCGCCAATGGCGGGTTCGGCATCTCGCCGCATGTGATCACCAAGATCCGCACCAGCACGGGCAAGCTGCTCTACGATCGGCCGAACGATCCGCCCAACCAGGTGATCGATCCGCGCTATGATTCGATGATGAACAGCATGATGCGCGAGACCCTGATCTCGGGCACTGCGCGCAAGGCCGAGATCCCGGGCTGGACCGCCGCCGGCAAGACCGGCACCAGCCAGGATTACCGCGACGCCTGGTTCATCGGTTACACCGCCCATCTCGTCACCGGGGTCTGGCTCGGCAATGACGACAATTCGCCGACCAAGAAGGCGACCGGCGGCGGGCTGCCGGTGGAAGTGTGGAGCCGCTTCATGAAATCGGCGCATCAGGGCGTGCCGGTGGCGGCGATCCCGAACTCGCAGGGCAATTGGGGGCCTTCGAACCTGATCCAGATCTCGTCGCAGATCAGCCCGCCGTCGCCGCCACAGATGCAGGCGCAGCCGCAGCTGCAAGCACCGCAACCGCCGGCGCCGCTGCCATCCGGCGGCGGCTATTACCGCCAGCCGCCCCCGGTGCGCACGTCGGGGCATCCGGCCAACCCGAATGCGCGGCCCGAGGCGGCGGCGGGATTGGACGGCTGGCTGGTGGACCGGCTGTTCGGGGGCAATCGGTAGGCACGCCGTCAACCTGTAGCCCGGATGCAGCGGAGCGAAATCCGGAACCAGTCGCGCCGTCAGTGAGACCGCCCCGGATTGCGCTGCGCTCCATCTGGGCTACGCATCCCTTAATATGCACTCGGCCGTCATCCCCGCGAATGCGAGGATCCAGTACGCCGCGGCTTCTCGTGTTGAAACAATCGCGTCTGGAATACTGGATCGCCCGCTTTCGCGGGCGATGACAGCATGTTGTGAGGCAAGAGCGCCGCCTACTCCTGAATCCCGTAGCGGTGCAGGTCGTTGCCGTGGGTGTCGAGCCAGGTCTTGGCGCGCGTGACCGACGCGCAGATCCGGTCGACCACCCGCCAGAACCGCGGCGAGTGGTTCATCTCGACGAGGTGCGCGACTTCATGCGCGGCGAGGTAATCGAGCACGAAAGGCGGCGCCAGGATCAACCGCCAGGAAAACGACAGCGAACCGGCCGAGGTGCAGGAGCCCCAGCGGCTGGACTGGTCGCGAATCGACAGCCGCCGCACCCGGACGCCGAGTTCGGCGGCATAAAACTGCGCCGCCTTCTGCAGATCCCTGCGCGCCTCGCGCTTGAGGAAGTCGTGCACGCGGCGATCCATGTGCTCGACACCGCCGGCAACGCAGAGAATCTTCTCGCCGCTGTCGCGCGTCTCGGTCCACACCGTGCCGCGCTCGCCGGAACGATGGACCAGACGGTGCGGCACGCCGCGCAGCGGCACCACTGTGCCGGGCTGAAACGGCGCAGCCTTCGGCAATCGGCCGAGGCGCGCGGCAATCCAGCCGCCATGAAGGTGCGCAAAATCCTTCGCTTCCACGATCGTGCCGCGCGGCGGCATGGTCAGGATCGCTTCACGGTCGGTCGGATGAATTCTGAGGGTGTAGCGGCGCGCGCGCCGGTGCCGGCGCAGCCTGATCGTGAAGAACTGGGAGCCGTGTCTCACCAAAAGAGTCGAGGGTTCGGCAGGCCGCCGATACAGGAGCGCGCGAGTAGCCATGTCTGAAAGTCCGGGGAGCAGGAGTTCGCCCGGACTTTGCCATATCCGCCGCCACGGAAAGCGCTCGGCGCAAAAACAAATCATTTGCCCAATATACAGGGGCTGACGATTTCTGAACCCCTACTGGCTGGGGTTGGAACCGGTATTTTTGGACTGAATCGGTCTTGAAAACAACGCCCAAAGGGTGAGGAAAGATTCACCCTTTGAGCTTCACCGGATTCGAGATTTTTTTAGTCAACTCAACGGCTTATGCGACCGCCGAAATCGAGACCGGGTTGACACCTATTCGGCCGCCGCGACCAGGGAAAGCCGCGTATTCGTCGCCGAAACCATGAAATCGGAGATCCGCGGCACGATTTCAGAGCGGAACCGCGATCCGTTGAACACACCGTAGTGCCCGACGCCCTTCTGCACGTAGTGCACGCGGCGATGGTTGGGAATCGAGGTGCAGAGCCCGTGTGTCGCTTCGGTCTGACCGAGACCGGAGATGTCGTCCTTCTCGCCTTCCACCGTCATCAGCGCGACGCGGCGGATTTTTGAGGGATCGACCGGCTTGCCGCGATGGGTCATCTCGCCCTTCGGCAGCGCATGCTTGACGAACACGAGATCGACGGTCTGCAGGTAATACTCCGCGGTGAGGTCCATCACCGCGAGATATTCGTCATAGAATTCGCGGTGCTTGTCGACGAGATCGCCGTCACCCTTGACCAGATTGGCAAACAGCGACTTGTGCGCGTCCATGTGCCGATCGAGGTTCATGCTGATGAAGCCGTTGAGCTGCAGGAAGCCCGGATAGACGTCGCGCATCACGCCCGGATGCGGGAACGGCACCTTGGTGATGACATTGTTGCGGAACCACTCGATGCCGCGCTCGGCCGCGAGGTCGTTGACCGCGGTCGGATTGCGCCGCGTATCGATCGGGCCGCCCATCAGCGTCATCGACAGCGGCACGAACGGATCGTTGTTGGCTTCCATCACCGAGACGGCCGCAACCACCGGCACCGACGGCTGGCACACCGCGATGACGTGCATGTTGCCGCCGAGCGCATGCAGCATCTCGATCACATAGTCGACGTAGTCATCGAGGTCGAAACGGCCCTCCGCGAGCGGCACCATGCGCGCATCGGCCCAGTCGGTGATGTAGACCTCATGCGTCGGCAGGAAGGCTTCGACGGTGCCGCGCAGCAGTGTCGCGTAGTGACCCGACATCGGCGCCACGATCAGCACCCGCGGCTGCGGTGAGCGCAGCGGCCGCGTCAGCTTGCGATCGAAATGCAGCAGACGGCAGAACGGCTTCTCCCAGATCGTCCGCACCTCGACCGCGGTGCGGATGCCGTTCACCTCGGTGGTCGGCAAGTTCCATTCCGGCTTGCCATAGCGGCGGGTGGTCCGCTCGAACACCTCGCAGGCGGCGGCGATCGACTTGCCGAAGTGGGTGTGCGTCCACGGATTGAGCGGATTCTGAAACAGGATCTTGGTGGCGTCGGTGACCGCGCGCGCCGGATTGAGCGAGGCATGCCCCATCTCGTACATCCAGTACAGCGGCGTCGTGAATGCCGGACCGCCTTCTCTAGCCAGTGGCGGTACGCCGCCAAATTCACCGATGGGCATAGCTGTTTCAGACCCCTGTTTTGCGCCGCAGCATACTGACGACAGCATAACAATGCGTCAATGCGCCGCTTGTCGAAATATGGGGTCAACCCGGGCTAAAACACCGAGAATCCACGAGAAAGTGACATTTATTCACCACCTGACAGCAGCGAGCCGTTGCGCTTGGCGCTCTGTAAAAGGGCAAGGAAGATCGCAAAAGAGGCAGCGAACAGCATCGCGTTGATGACCAATGCCCACGCCATCAGGTCGGCGCGGAAGACGTGATCGATCAGCAGCGACCGCATGCCCTCGAACACATAGGTCGGTGGCAGGGTCCAGGCGACATGTTGCAGCCAGGTCGGCAGCACTTCGACCGGGTAATAGATGCAGGCGAGCGGCATCACCGCAAACATCAGCGTCCAGACGATGCTCTCCGCCCCCAGCCCGTTGCGCAGCACGAGGCCCGAGGCGAACACGCCGACCGACCAGCTGGTGAAGATCAGATTGCAGAAGAAGGCGATCAGCGGCAGCCCGATGGCGTAGAAATTGAAGCCGAAAAAGAACAGCGCCATCAGCGTCATCGGGATCACGCCGATGGCAAGCCGGATGATGCTCATGATCATCAGCGACAGCAGGAATTCGATCGGCTTCAGCGGGCTCATCATCAGGTTGCCGAGATTGCGCGCCCACATCTCTTCGAGAAACGAGATCGAGAAGCCGAGCTGGCCGCGGAACAGGATGTCCCACAGGATGACGGCGCCGATCAGCGTGCCGCCGGCCTTGGCGAAGAAGCCGGAGGCCTGCGAGATGTAATTCTGCAGAAAGCCCCAGGTGATGATCTGCAGCGCCGGCCAGTAGACCAGCTCCAATAGCCGCGGCCAGGACGACATCAGGAGATACCAGTAGCGCAGCACCATCGCGTTGATGCGCTGCAGTGAGATGCCGCTATGCGGATGGCTGACGATGTCGCTCATGATGTGCCCTCTGGCGCGCCCTCACGCACCCGGCCGCGCGCGACGTCGAGAAACACCTCTTCCAGAGTGTCGCGGTTGTAGCGCGCCATGATCCGTTCAGGACTGTCGTCGTCCTCGATCTTGCCACGCTTCATGATGATGACGCGGTCGCAGAGCCGCTCGACCTCCAGCATGTTGTGGGACGCCAGCAGGATGGTCGCGTTGTGGGTCTTGCGATAGGTCTCGAGATGCTGCCGCACCCAGTCCGCAGTGTCAGGGTCGAGCGACGCAGTCGGCTCGTCCAGCAGCAACAAGTCAGGCTCGTTGATCAGCGCCTTCGCCAGGGCGACACGGGTCTTCTGCCCGGCCGAGAGCTTGCCGTTGGCGCGATCGAGAAAATCCTTCAGGTCGAGATCTTCGGCCAACCGGTCGATCCGCTCGCGCAAATGCTTCACCGCGTAGAGACGCCCGAAGATGGTCAGGTTCTGCCGCACCGTGAGCCGCATCGGCATGTCGACATAGGGGCTTTCGAAATTCATCCGGCCGAGCACGTCATAGCGCTGCTCGGGGATTTTCGCGCCCAGCACGTGGACGGTGCCCGACGTCGGCAGCACCAGCCCCATGATCATCGCGATCGTCGTGGTCTTGCCGGCACCGTTGCCGCCGAGCAGGCCGGTGATGCTGCCGCGCGTAATGCGGAAGGAAATGTCATCGACGGCGCGGGTGGTCTTGTAGACCTTGACCAGATGCGCCACGTCGATCGCGGCCGATCCACCCTGATCGGTCGTGAACGCGTCGTTGGCCGCCCGCTCCCGCCCTGTATCGACCTGCTGCATAGGCCCGTCATTGAGCTATTGCGACAATAAGCGCAAGGCTTAGGCGACCAAGGCTTGCACGGTTAGGCTGCGTCATGTCGCGAATTTGTGCGCCGCCCACTGCACCGCTAAAGTCCTGGAATGACCGACGTCCTCTCCGATTTCCGCCAGCCACGCCGCTATGTCCGCCTCGATACCATCCTGCGGCTGCGCTGGCTGGCCGCGCTCGGCCAGCTCGTTGCGATCTTCATCGTCGCCCAGGGCCTGGAATTCGATGTTCCGATCGTGCCCTGTGTCAGCATCGTGGCGTTCTCGGCGCTGCTCAATCTGTCGCTGCAGGTCGCGTTCAACCCGATGCAGCGGCTGGAGCCGGGCTACGCCGCGACCCTGCTCGCCTTCAACATCGTCGAGCTCGGCGGCTTGCTGTATTTCACCGGCGGCCTGCAGAACCCGTTCTCGTTCCTGTTTCTGGCGCCGGTATTGATCTCGGCCACGGTGCTGCCGATCCGGCTGACGATCGGGCTCGGCTGCCTCGCGGTCGCCTGCGCCTCGGCGCTGTTCTTCTACCATCTGCCGTTGCCCTGGGATGCCGACGACCCTCTGGTGCTGCCGCCGATCTACCTGATCGGTGTCTGGCTTTCGATCCTGCTCGCGATCGGCGTCACCAGCCTCTACGCCTTCCAGGTCACCGAGGAGGCGCGGCAACTCTCCGACGCGCTCGCCGCGACCGAGCTGGTGCTGACGCGCGAGCAGCATCTGACCCAGCTCGACGGCCTTGCCGCCGCCGCGGCGCACGAGCTCGGCACGCCGCTGTCGACGATCTTCCTGATCTCGCGCGAGCTCGAGAAGACGGTGCATGAACCGGCGATCGCCGCCGACCTCAAGACCGTGCGCGAACAGGCGCAGCGCTGCCGCGACATCCTGAGCAAGATCGCGCAGCTGTCCTCGAGCGGCGCGCCGTTCGACACCATGAAGCTGTCGACCTTGATCGAGGAGGCGGTGGCGCCGCATCGCGATTTCGGCGTCAACATCAAGGTGCGGCTAGCTGTCGCAGCAACGCGCGAGCCGGTCGCCGCGCGCAACCCGGCAATCCTTTATGGCGTCGGAAACATTCTGGAAAATGCCGTCGATTTCGCGCACCAGACCGTCGAGGTGAATGCATGGTGGAATGCCGAAACCGTCGAGATCGTGATTTCCGACGACGGTCCGGGCATCGCGCCTGACATGCTGAAGCGGATCGGGGAGCCGTATCTGTCGCGCCGCCGGGGCACGGATGAGGCCCAATCCGCCCGCGGGGGCCTCGGTCTCGGTGTTTTCATCGCCAGGACACTGCTGGAGCGCACCGGCGCCAAGGTCTCGTTTACCAATCGCATCTTCCCCGATCACGGCGCCATTGTGCAGATCGCCTGGCCGCGCGACCGCTTCGAAGATGAAACGCCTGCTGCCGAGGCAGCGTCTTAAGAACGATTCTTAACCGCAACTGCTGGCATTACGGATGCAGCATCCGCGACTTTCGGCTGCCTTGGCAGCGCCGCACTGGTGCACCATATAATTGGCTATCTGCCACTGGGAAAAAATGGACCGTGAACGCAATCGCCGAATTGAATGACCTTGCTGACCGCTCGCTCCTCATCGTCGAGGACGACAAGCCTTTCCTGGAGCGCCTGTCGCGCGCAATGGAGACGCGCGGCTTTGCGGTGAAGTCATGCGACACGGTGTCCGACGGCATCGCCGAGATCGGCCGCGCCGCGCCCGCGTTCGCGGTCGTCGACCTCAGGCTTGGCGACGGCAACGGCCTCGACGTCGTCTCGGCGCTGAAGCGCAAGCGTCCCGATGCGCGCGCGATCGTGCTGACCGGCTACGGCAACATCGCCACCGCCGTCACCGCGGTGAAGATGGGCGCCGTCGATTATCTCTCGAAGCCTGCGGACGCCGACGACGTCGTCGCCGCGCTGCTCGCGACCGGCACCGAGAAATCCGAACTGCCGACCAACCCGATGTCGGCGGACCGCGTGCGCTGGGAGCACATCCAGCGCATCTACGAGATGTGCAACCGCAACGTCTCGGAGACCGCGCGCCGCCTCAACATGCACCGCCGTACCCTGCAGCGCATCCTCGCCAAGCGCGCGCCAAGGTAAGCAGTCGTTTCAGAATTTCGAATGGCCGGGCATCGTCCCGGCCATTTTCGTTTCCCGTCATCCTGAGAGGGTGTGAAGCTTTGTCCTCACCCACCGCTGTCATCGCCCGGCCGGTGCGCAATTGCGCACATGGACCGGGCGATCTAGTACGCCGCGGCCTCTCGCTTCTATCACCGGCGTCTCTGGAATACTGGATCACCCGGTCAAGCCGGGTGATGACACCGAGCAAGCTGAGCAAACCAACACCGTCATCCTGAGGTGCGAGCTCTTGCGAGCCTCGAAGGATGAACGGCCCGGCTGGTGGCCGATGCATCCTTCGAGGCTCACGATCGCGCTTCCGACTAAAACTCATGCCCTTGCGGGTCGACCAGACGGTTGATCCGCTGCGCCGCGGCCATGGCGAAGCGCACCGTCATCGCCTTGCGGGTGGCGGCCGGCAGGCGGTGCTCCGGCGCCTCGCAGTGCAGGTGCGCGCCGTAGGCGTCGGCGATGATCAGCCCGGTGTCTTCGGGGAAGATCTCGCACGGCAGGTCCTGCGTGAAGGCAAAGAACAGCCGGTCGCAATGCATCCGGTAGTCCTGCCATTTCTGATCAGTGCGCAGATCCTCCACCGACGACTTGATCTCGACGATCCAGATCTCGCCGCGCTCGTTCAGCGCCACCAGATCGGCTCTTCGGCCGGACGGCAGCGGCAACTCGCTGATGCAGGAAAATCCCAGCGATCTCAAAAGCCTCGCAGTGCCGCGCGCGATCGCGAGCGCGGTCTCCGACTGGCGCCGGTCGGGCGCAGGCACGAGGGCGATCTGGCGGGCGGGCGATTCCATGCGCCAAGACTAACCGATTCCGTTCATCTGCGGCAGCGCCGGAATCGGCCGCAAATTGGCGAGGAAGCCGCCTTGATTCCGGCCTCAAGCCACCGCGAAGCCGATGGAACTTTGGTTCCGAGGGGACGGAACCACTGGAGGAGACCCATGAGGTCACGCATCACGCTTCTCTCGCTCGCCTTCGCTCTCGCAACCCTTCCGCTATCCGCCGGCCTGTCGCAGGCGATCGCCAAGCCGGTCGTCGAGGTCGCCTTCGTGCTCGACACCACCGGCTCGATGGGCGGTTTGATCGAGGGCGCCAAACGCAAGATCTGGTCGATCGCGTCCGCGATCGTCGATTCCAATCCCGACGCCGACATCCGCATGGGCCTCGTCGCCTATCGCGACATCGGCGACGAGTACGTCACGAAGAAAATCGAGCTGACGCGCGACATCCAGGACCTCTACGCCAATTTGCTCGAGTTGAAGGCGCGCGGCGGCGGCGACTGGCCGGAGAGCGTCAACGAGGCGCTCGATGTCGCGGTCAACAAGATGCAATGGACCCACGCGCGCGACAGCACGCGTATCGTGTTCCTGGTCGGCGATGCGCCGCCGCACATGGACTACGCGCAGGACACCAAATATCCGATCACGCTGGCGACCGCCAAGCAGCAGGACATCATCGTCAACGCCGTGCTCGCCGGCAATGCGCAGGACACCGAGCGGGTGTGGCGCGACATTGCCCAGAACGGCAATGGCGAGTTCATCCCGATCCCGCAGGACGGCGGCCAGATCGTCACCATCGAGACGCCGTTCGATGAGGAGATCATCATCCTGCAGCGCGAGATCAACGGCACGGTGATCCCCTACGGCCGGCGTGCGCTGCAGAAGCGGACCGAGTCCAAGACGCAGCAATTGTCCAGCGTCGCCGCCGCATCGCCGGCACGCGCCTCGGAAATGGCGAGTTTCATCAACAAACGCGCGAAAACGACGTCGGAGGCCGTCACCGGCGATGGCGACCTGGTGGCCGACGTCGCCGCCGGCCGTAACGACGTGGCGAAGGTCAAGGAGGAAGAGCTGCCCGACAACCTCCGCGCCATGCAGCCCGAGCAGCGCTCCGCCGAGATCACCAGACAGATCGCGCAACGCAAGGCGCTGAACGAGAAGCTCGCCGCCCTGGTCGCCAAGCGCGACAAATATGTCGCCGAGCACCGCGCCAAGGCGCCGCCAAAAGCCTCGTCGTTCGATCGCGTGGTCGAGGACACGCTGAAGGCGCAGATCAAGCGGTAGCCACTCCTCGGGAAGCGTCGACCGCGCTTTGCGGTCGGCGCTCCTCAGGAACCCGCCGCCACCTTACCGCTTATCCTTCGGCCGCCGGCACGGCGCGGATCGAAGAGGGTTGCCTGGTGATCGACGACCTTTGGTACAAGAACGGAGTGATCTATTGCCTCTCCGTCGGCACCTATATGGATGCCAATGGCGACGGCATCGGCGATTTCAGGGGTCTGCTGCGGCGCCTCGACTATCTGAACGGACTTGGCATCACCACGATCTGGCTGATGCCGTTCCAGCCTTCGCCCGGCCGGGACAATGGCTACGATATCTCCGACTATTACGGCGTCGATCCGCGCTACGGCACGCTGGGTGATTTCGTCGAGTTCGCCCATGGCTGCAAGCAGCGTGGCATGCGCGTGATCATCGACCTCGTCGTCAACCACACCTCGGATCAGCACGGCTGGTTTCAATCGGCGCGCAGCACGAAGGATTCGCCGCATCGCGACTGGTATGTCTGGTCCGACAAGCGGCCTGCCAATGCCGACAAGGGGATGGTGTTTCCCGGCGTGCAGAAGTCAACCTGGACGCGCGACAAGCGGGCGGGCGCTTGGTACTTCCATCGCTTCTACGATTTCCAGCCTGACCTGAACACGTCGAACCCGCACGTGCAGGCCGAGATCCTCAAGATCATGGGGTTCTGGATCCAGCTCGGCGTCTCCGGCTTTCGCATGGACGCGGTGCCGTTCGTGATCTCCACCAAGGGCGCCAAGGTACGCAAGCCGGTCGAGCAATACGACATGCTGCGATCGTTTCGCGAGTTCCTGCAATGGCGGCAGGGCGACGCGATCATCCTCGCCGAAGCCAATGTGCTGCCCGAGACCGACATGAATTATTTCGGCCGCGACGGCGAGCGCATGCAGATGATGTTCAACTTCCAGGTCAACCAGAATCTGTTCTACGCGCTGGCATCCGGCGACTCGCGGCCGCTGACGAAATCGCTGGCGGCCACCAAGCCGCGGCCGGCGACGGCGCAATGGGGCCTGTTCCTGCGCAACCATGATGAGCTCGACCTCGGCCGCCTCACCAAGGCACAGCGCGAGACCGTGTTCAAGGCGTTCGGTCCGGACAAAAGCATGCAGCTCTACGACCGCGGCATTCGCCGGCGTCTGGCGCCCATGCTTGGTGGCGACCGCCGTCGCCTCGAGCTCGCCTACAGCCTGATGTGCACGCTTCCCGGCACGCCCGTGATCCGATACGGCGACGAGCTCGGCATGGGCGACGATCTCGCCCTCCCCGAACGCAACTGCGCACGCACCCCGATGCAGTGGTCGACCGAGCCGCATGCCGGCTTCACCGAAAGCGATCGGCCCTGCGTGCCTGTGATCGACAAGGGCGCGTATGGCTACGAGCACGTCAACGCCGCCAAGCAGCGGCGCGACCCGAATTCGCTCCTGAACTGGACCGAGCGGATCATCCGCATGCGCAAGGAAGTCCCCGAGGTTGGTTGGGGCGATTTCAAGGTGATCACCGTCCGCGATCCGGCGATGCTGATCATCCAATACGACTGGCGAAACAACTCGGTGCTGTTCATCCATAATCTCGCCGAACCGCCGCGCGAGGTCGCGTTCAGCGTCGGCCTCCCCGGCGAGGCCGGCAAGCTTCTGGTCAACCTCTTGACCGAGGACCACAGCCGCGCCGACGATCGCGGCCGCCACAAGCTGCTGATCGAAGGCTACGGCTATCGCTGGTACCGCGTCGGCGGGCTCGACTATCTGCTCAAGCGCAGCGACATCGACACCAAAACGCCCCGCCTGCCACGCTAGCCGTCGTCCTGATGCTGAGGCGGCCCGAGGATCACGCCCTCATTGGCGCGCAGATCGAGCATGCCTTCGACCTTCTCGCCTTGCCGGTCCATGAAGGTCGACAGCAGGATCACGTTGCTGAAGCCGATTGCGCTGGAGGTGATGGTCGCAGGCGCGGTGCCGAAATTCAGCGCGATCACCGCGACGCCGTCGACGCTGCGCCGCCGGTACAGCAGCACGTCGCCATGCGCGCCCACCGGCTCGTAGCTGCCGCGAACCAGCTGCGGCAGTTGGCGGCGCAGTGCGATCAGCGCCTTGTAGAAGCTCAGGATCGACGCCGGGTCCGCCTCCAGGCTCGCGACATTGTCGCTGGCAAAATCATGCGCCAGCGGCAGCCATGGCTGCGCGGTCGAAAAGCCGGCGTAGCGCTCGGCGCTCCACTGCATCGGGGTGCGGCAGCCGTCGCGGCCGACGCCGAGGCCGGGCACATTTTTCTCGAAGGGGTCGCGCACCTGATCCGGCGCGATCGGCTGCTGGCGCATGCCGAGTTCGTCGCCGTAATACAGCGTCGGCGTGCCGCGCAGCGTCAACAGCAGCATCGCCGCGACGCCCACTTGCGCCGGGCCGACCCGGCTCGCCACCCGCGGCCGGTCGTGATTGCCGAGCACCCAGTTCGGCCAGGCGCCCGGCGGCAGCGCCTTCTCGTAGTCGGCGATGATCTTCTCCACCGAGCGTGCGCTCCACAGCGTCGACAGCAGCGCGAAATTGAACGGCATCTGCGCGCCGCGCAGATCGTTGCCGTAATAGGCGACCAGCCGGTGCAGCGGCAGATAGACCTCGCCGATCAGCACGCGGTCGTCGAATTCGTCCGTGACGCGGCGCATCTCGGTGATGACCTCGTGCACCTCCGCCTGGTCGGTCGAATATTGCGTGAGGATTTTTTCGTGCGGCGGCCGGCCCTCGAGGTAATGCGGGTTCGGCGGGTTGTCGCGAAAATCGGCGTCCTTGATCAGGTGCCAGATCACGTCGACGCGAAAGCCGTCGACGCCCTTGCGCAGCCAGACGCGCATCACCTCATAGATCGCTTCCCTCACCGCGGGATTGCGCCAGTTGAGATCGGGCTGCTGGGCGAGGAAGGCGTGATAGTAGTACTGGCCGGACGTCTCGTCGTAAGTCCAGGCGCTGCCGCCGAACTCCGACAGCCAGTTATTGGGCGGCCCGCCGTCCGGCCCCGGATCGCGCCAGATGTACCAGTCGCGCCTCGGATTATCGCGCGCGCTCTTTGCCTCGATGAACCAGGGATGCTGATCCGAGGTGTGGTTCGGCACCAGATCGAGGATCAGCTTGAGGCCGGCATCGTGCACGGCCGCGACCAGCTCGTCGAAATCCTCCATCGTCCCGAACAGCGGATCGATGCCGGTGTAGTCGGAAATGTCGTAGCCGAAATCGACCATCGGCGACGGAAAGATCGGCGACAGCCAGATCGCGTCGACGCCGAGCCGCGTCAGATAAGGCAGCCGCTCGATGATGCCCCTGAGATCGCCGACGCCGTCGCCGTCGGTGTCCTGAAACGAGCGCGGATAGACCTGATAGAAGATGCCGTGCCGCCACCAGTCGCTGTCGCCCTGATCCATTCCGTCCCCCCATCTCATGCCCGGGCGAGGTAACGCTCTATCTCGCCGGTTGGTTCAGGGATGACCTGCAATTCGGGACAGAAAATGACGCGTAGCCCAGATGAAGCCAAGCGCAATCCGGGATTCCTGCCATCGGGTCCAGTTGCCCCGGATTTCGCGGAGCCTGCCATCGGGCGCGCCTTCGCGCGACCCGTTGGCTGCATCCGGGCTACGGCTCCGCGGCTCAGTGCCTTGTCGCGAGCTGGTAGATCGTGATCAGCACCTCGAACAGGATCAGAAAAACGATGATCAGCTCGAGCCGCAGCGAGCGGCTGGTGTCGATGATGTCGGTCAAGACCTGCGCGGTCTCGGCGACGACGGCGAGCTTGCGGTTCAGCGACTCGGCGCGCTCCTTCAGCTCGTACTCGTCCTCGAGCCGGGCGTAGAGCCGCTCGAGATGCGGCTTGTCCCACAGAATGTCGGGCTTCTCCGATACCTCGACCGGGCCGGAGACGCGATGCCGCACCGACAGCGCGTTGCCGATGTGCTTCAGGATCGCGGCGCGGCCGCCGCGAAAGCGGCCGCCCTTGGCGAGCTCGCGCGCGAACGGCTCGGTGGAGTCGAACACCGCCGCGACCTCGCGCTCATGCCGCGCCAGCACCACGCTTTTCGCCAGCGCCTCGCCGACCAGGATCAGCCGCTCCGGCGACAGGCTCTGCAGATAGATCGGACCGCCCGGCGGTATCTGGTCGTCCTTTTCCGAGGCGAGCTCGATGATCGCGATCTCCTCCTCGCGCCGCGTGAAGGTGCCGGTCATGCGCGACTGCAGGCTGCGCAAGAATTCATCTTCCTCCAGCGCGTTCAGCCCGATCAGCACCACGACGCCGTAGCGGAACAGGACCGCCACGCCATTGTCGTTGACGCGGAACGCCAGCGGCGTCGTCGCCAGCACGTCGCCGCGTTCCAGGCCGGACGTGTTGATGCGGTCCGCGACGAAGAAGGCGCGCGCAGTGGTCCGGGGTCCGCCGAGCGGCGATTTGGAGGCCTGGGTCATGGAATTCCGGACTGCGAGGGCTTAAGTCGTGGCCGAGAGCAATCGCATGCCGGATGCTCTCGAATTGGCGCGCCGTGACCTTATCACGGCCCGTTTGGGGATCACACGCCGGGTCCAGCGCATTTCCGGCCCGTGTTGACGGCACTTCCGCAAAGCCTATGGTGACCGCATGGATGACAAAACCGAGACCAAACCGAAGGCTGGCGCGATCATCGTGCCGGTGACGCTGTTCGAGCAGAACTGCACCATCATCTGGCACGAGCCGACCAAGAAGGCGGTCGTGATCGACCCCGGCGGCGACGTGCCGAAGATCCAGGCCGCGATCAAGCAGACCGGCGTGACGGTGGAGAAGATCTGGCTGACCCACGGCCATATCGACCATGTCGGCGGCGCCGCCGAGTTGCGCGACGCGCTGCAGGTCAAGATCGAGGGTCCGCATATCGCCGACAAATATCTGCTCGAGAACGTCGTCTCCAGCGGCGAACGTTTCGGCATGACCGGGGTGCGCAATTTCGGTCCCGACCGCTGGCTCGACGAGGGCGACCAGGTTTCGATCGGCGACCTCACCTTCGACATCCTGCACTGCCCCGGCCATTCGCCGGGCAGTGTGGTGTTCTTCAGCAAGGAGCTGAAGTTCGCCCATGTCGGCGACGTGCTGTTCGCCGGCTCGGTCGGACGCACCGACCTGCCGGGCGGCAGCCACCAGACGCTGATCCAGTCGATCACGCAGAAGCTGCTGCCGCTTGGCGACGACGTCGGCTTCATCTGCGGTCATGGCGCGGGCTCCAGCATCGGCCAGGAGCGGCTGACGAACCCGTTCCTGACCGGCGAGATGTAAGCGCGCCGCGCGCTGAAGCGCGATGAATGATCATCGCGCTTCCGCTTGCTGTTTGAGCATGATCTCCGCGCAAACGCTTCGCGTTTGTCGCGAGGGAAAACCGCTGCACACTTTTCCGGATCATGCTCGCTCGCTACTTCATCAGCCCCGCGGCGGTCAGCGCCCGCGTGATGACGCGGCTGACATTGACGCGGTTGCTGCGCGGCGCCCGCGGCCTGCTGCTGCGCCGGCCGGCAACGGGTTCGGGCTCCGCCGCCGGCACCGGTATCGTCATCGAGATGGTGTCGGCGCGCTCGCGCGGGACTCCGGTCGGAGCGATGTGCGGCTGGCGCACCTGATCGGTCAGGCCGAAGAAGCTTGCGATGTGATAGGACGAGGAGATCCCCGCCTCGATCAGGAACGCGCCCTCGACGCCATAGCGCTGGTCATTGCCGGCAAGCCCGAGCGGCGTGCCGTGCGCCATGTCGGTGATGGTGTAGGACTCGACCAGCGTCTGACCATCGGCATTCCACCAGACCTCGCGCGGATAACCATCGACCATCGCCTTCGACATCGCCGTCGGCGGCAGGCCGTGCAGATCGAGCCACTGCCGGACGATCGCATCGGCATTGGCGGGAACGACGGTGCGGTCGGCGCTGCCGTGCCACACCGAGATCTTCGGCCAGTCGCCGTTGTAGTTCGACGCCTTGCGCACGCGATCGCCGAGCTCGGGCGCCGACAGCGCACTGCCCTGCATCATCGCCTGCAGCGCCTCGCGCAGATCATTGGCAACGCCGAACGGCAGACCGGCGATGATGGCGCCGCTCGCAAACACATCCGGATAGGTCGCGAGCATGACGGAGGCCATCGCGCCGCCGGCGGACAGCCCGGTCACATGGATGCGCCGCAGATCGATCTTGTGCGTCACCGCCATGTGCCCGATCATCTGCCTGATCGAGCTGGCCTCGCCGCTGCCGCGCGCGATGTCGTCCGGATTGAACCAATTGAAGCAGGTGTTGCCGTTGTTGGTCGACTGCTGCTCCGGCATCAGCAGCGCGAAGCCGTAATGCTCGGCAAGCGTCGACCAGCCGGCGCCGAGATCATAGGACGCCGCGGTCTGACCGCAGCCATGCAGCACGACGACGAGCGCGGGCGACCGCGCCAGCTGCGCCGGCACGAACGAAAACATCTTCAGCGCGCCCGGGTTCGAGCCGAACTCGCTGGTCTCGACCAGCGGCGTCGGAACGGCGGCGGTTGCGCCCTGCGCATACGCTCCCAATCCGCTGAAGCCATTCAGCTTGGGAAGACGGCGCAGAAAATCGATGTTGTTGACCAGTGACAACAGCAACTCCTGAGGTGATTGCGCTTCTGGGAATTCACCTCAACAGATAGTTGCTGCAGTGCAAAATAAAAAGACCGTATGCGGTCATTCCCCTGAAATGTGAGAATCGGCGTTAATTCGTGAGCATGTTCTTGCTTGCGCAACGATTCTTTCAAAAAGCTTGTCACCAGCTTCTCGGATCATGCTCACGCACGGCGCATCCATGACAGAAATGCGGCTGAAATCGTGATCGACAGCACAAACAATGCGCATGCCGCCGATAGCGCCACGCGCGCGGACATGAACGTTTCGACAGCAAAGAATACCGCGCCGATCGCGGCAACGCCGGCGGCGTTGCCTATCTGCGTCGTAGTGCCGTACATGCCGGAGCCGGCGCCGGCGCTCGCCGGCTTTACGCTCGAGAGCACTGCGCTCGACAGCGGCGCCATCACCAGTCCCTGGCCGTAGCCGAAGATCATCAGCACCAGCGCGAGCAACAACGCCGACGGCGCTGCCACCGTCTCGACCGTCGCAACGAGCACGGCGAGACCTGCGATCTGCAAGACGCAGCCTTCGATCAGCACCAAGGTGCCGCGGTGCTTCGCGCGCACACCGCTGTGGCGCGACGCCACCACGAAGGTCAGCGCCAGCGGCACGAACACCAGTCCGGCCTGCAGCGGCGGAATCCCCAGGCCCTTCTGCATGAAGATCGTCATGATCAGATAGAACGACAGGTTGGCAAAGAAGAAGAAAAACACCGCGACCAACCCGCGCATGAACGCCGGATCCGACAACAGCGACAGATCGATCAGCGGCATGCTGCCGCGGCGCGCCACAACGTGCTCCAGCCGCACGAAGGCTGCGATCACGGCAACGCCTGCCGCCATCGCAAGCCACACCGGCGCCGCCCAGCCGAGATCGTGGCCGAACAACAGCGGGCCGATCAGGCACAGCAGCCCCGCGAACAGCACGACCGCACCGGGAATATCCAGCCGTGAGCCGGGCCGGCGCGGCGCCGTCGGCATGATTTTCAGCGCAGCCGCGATGATGACGATGCCGCAGGGAACGTTGACGAAGAACACCGCGCGCCAGCCGAGGCCGGCGAGATCGAGCGTTACCAGCACGCCGCCGAGCAGGAAGCCGGCGGCGCCCGCCAATCCCAGCACGATGCCGTAGATGCCGAAGGCGCGTGCCCGCGCGCCATCGGCGAACAACAAATGCAGCGTCGCCAGGACCTGCGGCACCATCAGTGCCGCGGTCGCGCCCTGCGCCAGCCGCGCGAGGATCAGTTCGAGGCCGGATTGCGCCAGGCCGCACCACAGCGAGGTCAGCGAAAAGCCCGCGACGCCGGCGATGAACACGGTCTTGGTGCCATGGATGTCGCCGAGCCGGCCGCCGGTCACCACCAGCGTGGCATAGGCGATCAGATAGATCGCGATCACCGCCTCGATCTGCGCGGCGCTTGCATGAAGCTCCACGGCGATGGTCGGGATCGCGACATTGACGATGAAGGCATCGACGCCGAACATGAATTGCGCGGCGACGACGATCGCAAGCACCCACCAGTGGCGGGAGGTCTCCGCTCGCGTCGAAACCATCTGGTGCATGCGCTGCGATCCTGCCTGAACATCCGTCGCCGTCATCATCAGCAGATTCCCGTCATCGTCTCGATTACCTCGGACGTAAGCGCGCGCTCACGGTTGCGTCATCCAGCACCGCGGCCGGCATGTGCCGCGACTTGCGTTGAGCCGCTGGGAAACATTCCGGACGGCGGCAATCGCCGCCGATTTGCGCAACAACCATGCGGGCGCCGCAGGCTCGAAGCATTGCCTTGCCCCGGCCCACCCCGTAGGTTGGCGCAAAGCCCCCAATAACGATGATCCGGAGAGAACGACCTATGGCGCGCCTCAAGTTCGGAGCCTTCCTCGCCCCGCATCACCCGATTGGCGAGCATCCGATGCTACAATTCCGCCGCGACCTCGATTTCGTCGAGCAGCTCGACGCGCTCGGTTACGACGAGTTCTGGTGCGGCGAGCATCACTCCTCGGGCTGGGAGACCATCGCCTCGCCGGAAATGTTTTTGGCCGCCGCCGGCGAGCGCACCAAGCGGATCAAGCTCGGCACCGGCGTGATCTCGCTGCCCTATCACCATCCGTTCAACGTCGCGCAGCGTATGGTGCAGCTCGACCACATGACCGGCGGCCGTGCCATCTTCGGTTCCGGCCCGGGCGCGCTGGCCTCCGACGCGCATACACTCGGCATCGACCCGATGACCCAGCGCGACCGCCAGGACGAGGCGATCGCGGTGATCCGCCGCCTGTTCAACGGCGAGCGCGTCACCGCGAAGAGCGACTGGTTCCAGATGCACGACGCCGCG
This sequence comes from Bradyrhizobium ivorense, assembly GCF_900696085.1. Classification (GTDB taxonomy): domain Bacteria; phylum Pseudomonadota; class Alphaproteobacteria; order Rhizobiales; family Xanthobacteraceae; genus Bradyrhizobium; species Bradyrhizobium ivorense. The sequence continues at coordinate 1,482 of NZ_CAADFC020000043.1, read as the reverse complement.
CTGCAGATCCTGCCGCTACAGGAGGAGATGCCGTTCGTGGTGGCCTCGCAGATCTCGCCCTCGGGCATGACGCTCGCCGGCAAATACGGCATCGGCATCATCTCGCTGGGCTCGATGTCGACCCAAGGCCTGATGGCGCTGCCGCAGCAGTGGCAGTTCGCCGAGGACGCCGCCAAAAAGGCCGGCACCACGGTGAGCCGTTCGAACTGGCGCGTGCTGCTGTCGTGGCACATCGCCGAGACCCGCGAGCAGGCGCGGCGCGAGGCCGGCGCCGGCCTGATGCGCTGGCACAACGAATATAATGTCGGCACCCTGATGCGGCCGGGCCTCACCGCGTTTGCTTCGCCGGACGAGGCGGTCGACAAGACCGCGTTCGTCGACGGCGCCGCCTCGACCATCGGCACGCCGGACGATCTCGTGAAGATGATCAAGAATCTGGTGCAGGTGTCCGGCGGCGTCGGCACCATCGTCGGCTTCGCGCATGACTGGGCCAATCCGGAAAACACCCGCCGCAGCTGGGACCTGGTGGCGCGCTACGTGATCCCGGAGATCAACGGCTTTATCGACGGCCTGCGCACCTCGCGCCAGTTCCTGATCGACAACCGCGCGGTATTCGAGCGCGCCGGCCAGGCGGTGATGGCCAAGATCATGGAAAACGACAAGGCCGCCGCCGCGCTCCAACAAACCGGCCCCGGCCGCGTCGCCATCCCCGCCGTCAACGCCCCGGACCTGCAGAAGGCCGCCGCCAAGCAGAAGGCGTGATGCGCTAATCCGCACTTCATCAAACTATCGTCCCGGCGCAGGCCGGGACGATTCAAGAATTGTCCTCGCCACCTCGCTGTTAGAACCGTCATCCTGAGGTGCGAGCTCTTGCGAGCCTCGAAGGATCGACGGCCACCAGCGGGGCCGTGCATCCTTCGAGGCTCGCCGAAGAGGCTCGCACCTCAGAGGCTGTGAATCTATGTGATTTGGCGGGTTTCTGTTTGCGTAAGCGTGAGTCGGATGATTCCCTGCTTTCAAGGTCGATGGAGGCACGGATGTCACGCGAAACACTGTTTGGTGATCTACCTGAAGCAGAGGCGGTTGCGCGGGACTGGCCGGGAAGCGCCCGGCTTCGCGAGCCTGTCCGCGATCAAGTTGAGCTGCGGGCGGTCGATCTTGAGGCGTTGCTGCCGGCTGAGCATCCGGCACGCGTGATCTGGGCCTATGTCGAGAGGCTCGATCTGAGCGCGCTTGAAGGGACCGTTCGGGCGCGTGCCCATGGTCCGGGTCAAGCGCCGGTCAGCCCACGCCTGCAACTGGCGTTGTGGTTGTTTGCCACGAGCCAGGGTGTCGGCAGTGCCCGGGCGCTGGCACGGCTGTGCGAAAGCCATGATGCGTATCGCTGGCTGTGCGGTGGGGTCAGCGTGAACTACCATAGCCTGTCGGAGTTCCGCACCGCGCATCCAGAGCTTTTGGAGCAGCTACTGGTGGAGCACGTTG
>NZ_CAADFC020000042.1 GCF_900696085.1 Bradyrhizobium ivorense | reverse complement strand
GCGCCGGATGGCCGGTCACCAGCTCGCGGATCCGTGGCGCAAAGCTGCGCTTGGTTGTCTTGCCGACCTTCAAGCCGAAGCCACGCAAGATCCCGCGCAGGCTGTTCTCGACGTCCTGGAGCTTGTTCTGGACCAGCTTGCGCGCCGTCAGCATTGCGCGGGTCTCCTGCGCGCTCATCGACTTGCAGTGGACCGGCCGGAACCAGCCGAGCCGGATCAATTGCGCGATATTGCGGGCATCGTTGCGGTCAGACTTCACCGGCATCGCCTTGAACGCGTCGCTCACATGGCGCGTCTCCAGAAGCTCGACCGCCAGACAGGCCTTCTTCATCGCCGCATAGAGCCATTGCGACAGCGGTCCGGCTTCAAGTCCGATCCTGGCCAGATCGAACCCGAGCGAGCGGAACCAGTCGATCAGCGCCTCCGGCTCGCTCGCCACCTTGGCCTCGCGAACGATCTTGCCGTTCGCATCGACAACGCACACGCTGGAGCATTCCAATGACACGTCGATTCCGGCATAATGGTCCATGGTCGTCTCTCCTCGATGCTTGGAGCGGGGTTCAAGCCCCGACTCCGTTACACCATCAATGTGAGGGACGACCGCCTCCCTTCCAAGCAAGCCGCGCGACGCGCGCATCAAAACAGCGCCGTAGCTAGCGCGGCTTGCTTGGAAGGGAGGACCGCGGGCCCGTTACCCCATCTACGAATTGTCGTCGTGACTACCTCGTTCCGAACGTCGTCGCGCCGAACAGCGTCTTCTGCGTCGAGGGCTGCGAGCGCCAATATTGCGGCGGCGCGCTCACCTCGCCGCCGAGCTCGGCGGCGGCGTGCCAGCCCCAGCGCGGGTCGTAGAGCATGCCGCGGGCGAGCGCGACCATGTCGGCCTTGCCGGACGAGACGATCTCTTCCGCTTGCCTCGCTTCGGTGATCAGTCCGACCGCCATCGTGGTGACGCCGGTCGCCCTCACCGCCTCTGCCGCCGGCACCTGATACCCCGGGCCGAGCGGGATCTTCTGCAGTGGCGAAACGCCGCCGGAGGAAACGTCGATCCAGTCGATGCCGCGCTTCTTCAATTCCTTGGCAAACTCGATGGTCTGCGCGAGGTCCCAGGCGCCCTCCACCCAATCGGTCGCCGACACTCGCATGCCGATCGGCTTGCGGTCCGGAAATACGGCGCGCACCGCGTCGAATACTTCCAGCGGGAAGCGCATGCGGTTTTCGAGCGAGCCGCCATACCGGTCGGTCCGCTTGTTGGCAATCGGCGACAGGAACTGGTGCAAGAGATAACCGTGCGCACCGTGCAGCTCGAGCGCGTCGATGCCGAGCCGGTCGGCGCGCCTCGCCGCGGCGACGAAGGCATTGCGAATCCGCGTCAAGCCGGCCTCATCCAGCGCGGTCGGCGCCGTCTCGCTCTCCTTGTGCGGGACGGCGGACGGCGCCACCGGCTGCCAGCCGCCTGCCGAAATCGGGATCAACTGACCACCCTCCCAGGGCCGCTGGCTCGACGCTTTGCGGCCGGCATGGGCGAGCTGCATCGCGACCGCAGCCTTGGAATGCTTGCGCACCGACGCCAGGATCGGCTTCAGCGCCGCCTCATTGGCATCGCTGTAGAGCCCGAGGCAGCCCGGCGTGATCCGCCCGATATCCTCGACATGGGTCGCCTCGATGCAGAACATCGCCGCGCCCGACAGCGCCAGCATGTTGATGTGGGTGAAATGCCAGTCGTTGGCGGAGCCGTCGTCGGCCGAGTACTGGCACATCGGCGACACCATGATGCGGTTGGAGAGTTTTAGGCCGCGCAGTTCGATCGGGGAAAAAAGTGTGCTCATTCGGGGAGTATCCGGATCGGAGGAAAGGGGCCCGCATAAGATAGAGCCGGCGCCCGCGATCACCAACCGTCCGCGTCGCCGAACGGGCCCGGGCGCAGAGCAGCAATGCGGTAGCGGCGCCCCGCCGCCAGCACGCAGTCGGCCACCGCCGAGAATTCGACCAGGAACCGGCCGCCTTCGTGCCGCTCGGCGATGCGGGCAAAGCGGCCGAGCCGGCCGGCGAAGCCGGCATCCGTCGTCATCAGCAGCATGCGCTCGCGCAGCACGAAGCGGTTTGCCGTCCGCCATTCGATCGAGGGGCTGCCGCGGCGGATATCGTCATCCTTGCCGATGTCGCGGCCGGCCACATCGTGGAACAGGCTCGGCCCGGTGATCAGGTGCGGGCGATCCTTCTCGATGACGTAGAGGTTGAGCTGCAGCGCATGCCGCTCGCGGCGCCATGAGACCGCGACATGGCGCGAATCCGTCGACCACTCCGCATGATAGGCGTTGGCCTTGGTATCGAGATTGTTGTCGTCGCCGATCGCGTCGAGCATCGCGACCTTGCGATGCGCGGGCTCCGCCATCAGCCAGACATGGAAATTGCCGCCGCCGGGATCGGCATGCGCCGCGAGCGACGTCCTGGTGTCGCGCGAAAGCCCGCCGTCGATGATGACGTATTCATCCGCGCCATAGTCGTATTCGGCCGTCGCGCCCGCCGGGGTGGCGGCGCAGGCGACCAGCGCCGCAACGAGAATGGAGATGGCGTGACGAAGCTGCATGGCCGTTGGTCGAGTTAGCCGAACAATCGGTTCGAACGCACGCGTTGGCCGGCGTCTCACTCCACCAGCGTGAACTGCAGCAGCAGGTTGCGCTGGATCAGCGAAAAATTGTCGTCGGAGATCATGGTCACCACGGTCTCGCCCTCCGCGGTGACGTGGGCGTCGATGCCCTCCATGTTGTCGATCTCGTTGCCGAGATCGGCATGGAAGATTGCCGGGCCATCGATCAGCGCGCCCGGCGCGACCTGGCTAAGCGGAATGCGGCGGATGCGGATGCCGACGCCGCCGAACAGCGAGAACTTGCGCTCCAGGATCAACAGGTCGCCGGACCGCAGCAGCACGGCATCGCTGATGTCGAAATTCTCGGTGCGGCGGACGCTGAACTGGCCCGGCGTCTTGCCGCCGACCAGAAAGGCGATCAGGTTGCCGCTGGCATCGAGCCCGCGTTCCGAGAACGCGATCAGCGTGCCGGCGAGCGGCAGGCCCTTGGGCACGAAGACCAGCCCCTCGAGCCCCTTGTTGAGCGGAAGCTTGTGCGCCGCCGGCGGCAGCGGCACCACCTCGCCGCGCGAGCGGGTGAAGCCCTCGGCAAAATCGTAGCGCAGCACCTGGTTGACGCGCTCGAGCCCGACATAGACGAAGGAGCCGTCGAGCGCGAGCGACTCCGAATCGTACCAGCGGCGGGTGGCGGTGATCGGCCTGCCGTCGGCGGCGAGCAGCGGTGCCGCCTCGACATCGTCGAGCCCGACCATCTCGCGGCCATGATAGACGATGCGGCCGGTGAACCAGCTGCCTTGGTCGCTGACCGCGATGAAGCGCTCGCCCTTGGGATCGAGCCGCAGCGCGGAGAGGCCGCCGAACCCCGGGAACGGCGAGGTCAGGATCAGCCCGCTGCGATATTCCAACGCGCCGAACCGCCGATGCCCGCGATCGCGGATGTCGAATGACGGCAGCGGCCGCGCATTGACCTCGATCGCGACCGGCTCGTCGACGGCATGGGGGTTGAGCCTGGCCGCCGGCTTCGGCGGCGGGTGGGTGGCGCTCTGTGCCTGCGCGAGACTGCCGCGCACAAGATCTGGCAGCACGGCGGCCGAAAGCCCCGCCGCCACACCTTGAAGGAAGCGGCGGCGGCTAGCGGCGGAGCGCATGTCTCACGAGTGGAGGCGGCGCCGGGTGCCCTGTGCAGGCGCGGAGCCGTGAGTTTCGCTGAACAGCTCGGCGAGTTTTTCAGTGATGGCGCCGCCGAGTTCTTCGGCGTCCACGATGGTGACGGCGCGGCGATAGTAGCGCGTGACGTCATGGCCGATGCCGATCGCGATCAGCTCGACCGGCGAGCGGGTCTCGATCTCATCGATGATGTGGCGCAAATGCCGCTCGAGATAGTTGCCGGGATTGACCGACAGCGTGGAGTCGTCGACCGGCGCACCGTCGGAGATCATCATCAGGATGCGGCGCTGCTCGGGACGCGCCAGCAGGCGCTTGTGCGCCCAGTCTAGCGCCTCGCCGTCGATGTTCTCCTTGAGCAGACCCTCGCGCATCATCAGTCCGAGATTTTTACGCGCACGACGCCAGGGCGCGTCGGCGGACTTGTAGATGATGTGGCGCAGATCGTTGAGGCGGCCCGGGTTGGCTGGCTTGCCGGCGGCAAGCCACGCCTCGCGCGACTGCCCGCCCTTCCAGGCGCGAGTGGTGAAGCCCAGGATCTCGACCTTGACGCCGCAGCGCTCCAGCGTGCGCGCCAGGATGTCGGCGCAGGTCGCGGCGACCGTAATGGGGCGGCCGCGCATCGAGCCGGAATTGTCGAGCAGCAGCGTCACCACGGTGTCGCGGAACGTCGCCTCCTTCTCATGCATGAAGGACAGCGGATGATAGGGATCGGTGACGACGCGCGACAGCCGCGCCGGATCGAGGATGCCCTCTTCGAGGTCGAACTCCCAAGCGCGGTTCTGCTGCGCCATCAGGCGGCGCTGCAGGCGGTTGGCGAGCCGCGCCACGATGCCCTGCAGATGCGCAAGTTGCTTGTCGAGGTAGGAGCGCAGCCGCTCCAGCTCGTCATGGTCGCAGAGATCTTCGGCCGCGATCACCTCGTCGAATTTCGGCGCGAAGGCGTGGTATTCCGGCCCGCGCGGCTCGTTCTGGCCGCGCGCGTTGGGCCGCGTAGCCTCGCCCGGCGTCTCGTCGTCGCCGAGCTCGCCGTCGTCGAACGTATCGCTGGTGGAGGCCTGCGCGCTCTCCATCGCGCTTTCGCTCATCTCGTCCGCGGTCTGCTGCGCCTGGTCGGCGCTCATCTCCTGCGCGGCGTCGGAATCCGGCGAGCCCTCGGCGCCGGACTGATCGTTGTCGCCGTCCTGGTTCTCGTCCTGATCCTCGTCGTCGTCGGAATCCATGTCACGCTCGTCGCCGAGATCGAGCGCCGACAACAGATCATGGACGAGGTCGCCGAACTTGGCCTGGTCCTCGGCGAAGCGGCTCAGCTTGTCGAGCCGCGAGCCGATCTTGTCCTCCAGCGCCGGACGCCAGAGATCGACCATCTTCTTGGCGGCCGCAGGCGGGGCGAGACCGGTCAGGCGCTCGCGCACCAGCATCGCCAGCGCATCCGACAGCGGCGCATCGGCACGGTCGGTGATCTCGTCATACTTGCCGCGGTGGAAATGATCGTCGAGCATCGCGGAAAGGTTCTTCGCGACACCCGCCATGCGGCGCGAGCCGATCGCCTCGACGCGCGCCTGCTCGACCGCCTCGAACACGCCGCGCGCCTGCGGATTGCCCGGCATCAGCTTGCGATGCACCTTGGGATCGTGACAGGCGATCTTCAGCGCAATCGAATCGGCATGGCCGCGCACGATCGCGGCATCGCGCTTGGTCATCTTGCGCGCCGGCTCCGGCAGCCGCGCCTTGCCGGGCGCGAGCCCGGGCCGCTCGGCCGCAAAGCTGACCTCGAGCTCGGGCTTCTTGGCGATCGCCTTCAGACAGGCCGAGACCGAGCGCTTGAACGGCTCGGTCGGCGCTTCCTTGGAACCGGGACGGAATTTGATGTTGGAGGTTGTCATCGCACCCTCACCGCCGCCGTCCCTGCGAAAGCAGGGACCGATAACCGGCGGTCGTTATTTTCCCGAACTCATGCACCAACAATTCCAGCGACGCCGCAGCATGCGGGTCCCGGCTTTCGCCGGGACCGCCAGCATTTATGACAGCGCCACGTTGACCGAGGATTCCGGCAGCTCGACGTTGAAGCAGCGCTGATAGAACTCGGCGACCAGCGGCCGCTCCAGCTCGTCACACTTGTTGAGGAAGGTGACGCGGAAGGCGAAGCCGATGTCGTTGAAGATGTCGGAATTCTCCGCCCAGGTGATCACCGTGCGCGGGCTCATCACCGTCGACAGGTCGCCATTGGCGAAGGCGTTGCGCGTGAGGTCCGCAAGCCGCACCATCTTGTTAACAATGTCGCGGCCTTCCTGGGTGCGGTAGTGGCGCGCCTTGGCCAGCACGATCTCGACTTCCTCGTCATGGGCGAGGTAGTTCAGCGTGGTGACGATCGACCAGCGGTCCATCTGGCCCTGGTTGATCTGCTGGGTGCCGTGATAGAGGCCCGAGGTATCGCCGAGGCCGACCGTGTTGGCGGTCGAGAACAGGCGGAACGCCGGGTGCGGCTTGATCACCTTGTTCTGGTCGAGCAGCGTCAGGCGGCCGGAGACTTCCAGCACGCGCTGGATCACGAACATCACGTCGGGGCGGCCGGCATCGTACTCGTCGAACACCAGCGCGATGTTGTGCTGCAACGCCCAGGGCAGGATGCCGTCGCGGAATTCAGTGACCTGCTTGCCTTCCTTGACCACGATCGCATCCTTGCCGACCAGATCGATACGGCTGATGTGGCTGTCGAGGTTGACGCGCACGCAGGGCCAGTTGAGGCGGGCCGCGACCTGCTCGATGTGAGTCGACTTGCCGGTGCCGTGATAGCCGGTGACCATCACGCGGCGGTTCTTGGCGAAGCCGGCGAGGATCGCGAGCGTGGTGGCGCGGTCGAAGCGGTAGTCGCTGTCGACCTCCGGCACGTGCGGATCGACTTCGGAATAGGCCGGAACTTCCAGGTCGCTATCGATCCCGAAGACCTGCCGAACCGACACCTTCATGTCGGGCATGCCGACGGGTTCTTGCTCTTTGGTCTGGACGGCGGTCGTCATTCATCCTCCGAGGTCGCGGGCATTCCCGAAACCAGATTAAATCGTTTGGCTGCGGATGGGGTGCTTCGCACAAGCCTAGCAGAGAGAAACGGCCGGCAGAAGCCCGCGGGGAAATCAAAGTTCCGTTGTTCTATCAGAAAGATAGTGGCGGGAAGCGGTTTTTGGAAGGCTGCCCTGCGAATCACGCCGTACTTTTACCGCAGTGCAAGGCGTGACCCGGCTGGGCACTTTTCACCCCGGCGGGGAGTTGTTAGCTCTGGAGCGACGCCAAAGCAGCCGCGGAAATTTTGTGACTTCATTCCTTGACCCATTCATCGCGTTCGTTTCGGCCCATGCCTGGCTTGCCTATCTGACGCTGTTTCTCGCCGCCTTGCTGGAGGCGGTTCCGGTGGTCGGCTCGCTGGTGCCGGGCTCGACCATCATCCTGGCGCTCAGTGCGCTGGTGCCGGGCGGCGAATTGAAGCTGTGGCCGGTGCTGGCGGCGGCGGCCGCCGGCGCGCTGCTCGGCGACGGCACCGCCTATCTGATCGGCTACCGCAGCCAGCGCGAGATCCTCTCGTCCTGGCCGCTCTCCAACTATCCGGGGGTCGTCGCCCAGAGCGAGGCCTTCTTCAACCGCTGGGGCGTGCTCGCGGTGTTCTTCGCCCGCTTCGTGCCGCCGATCCGCGCCTTCGTACCGATCACGGCCGGCGCGCTCGACATGCCGCCGGCGCGGTTCTACGCCGTCAACATTCCCGCGATCCTGCTCTGGGCGCCGGCGCATGTGTTGCCCGGCGTGCTTGCCGTCACCGCGCTGCACGACTATGCCGGCCTGCCGCATCACCAGCATGTCGGCAAGCATCTGTGGATGTTTGCGATCGCCGGCGGCGTCGTGATCCTGGCGCTCGCGGTCTGGACCATCCGCCGCCGCCACGGTGGCGGCATGATCGAGCCGGCCAAGGTCCGGAAGTAGAGCAGAGCTTATAGACTGTTCGTGGTGCCGCTGCGCCCGGGCGGCGGGCCGACATAACGCGCCCGCGGCCGGATCAGCTTGCCGTATTGCAGCTGTTCGCTGGCATGGGCGATCCAGCCGACGCTGCGCGACATCGCAAACAGCGCAAGCTCGCTGCCCGGCGGCATCCGCAGCGCGTGCACCAGCACCGCCAGCGCATAGTCGATGTTGACGAACTCGCCGGTCGCCTCCGCGATCCGCTCCGGCACTTCCTTCGTGAATTTGCGCGGCGCGCCGGCGCGGGTCAGCGCTTCCAAGAGCGACATCGCGCGCGGATCGCCCTTCTTGTAGACGCCGTGACCAAAGCCCGCAAAACGCTCGCCGAGCGCGACGCGCTCGCGAATGACCGGCGCGACATCGTTGTCGACCATGGTCTTGACCAAGCGCGAGGCGAGCACGCCGGCGCCGCCATGCATCGGCCCCTTCAGCGCGACGAGCCCGGCGATCACCGCATCGTAGAGATTGAGCCCGGTCGACGCCGCGCAGCGCGCGGTCCAGGTCGATGCATTCAGTTCGTGATCGGCGAGCAGCACCAGCGCGCGACGGATCAGGTCGGGCGCATGCTTGTTGTCGGGTGTCCAGACCCGCGCCACCTGCTGGTGCAGCGGCTCGGCCGACGGCGATGCATTCAGCATGGTCGCGACCAAGAGGCGCAGGATTCGCCCGCCGACCATCGCGCGGCCGTCGGGCGCACGGGTGAAGGCGCCGGGATCGGCGCTTGACGCCAGCGCCAGCACCGCAACCGTCCGGTCGATCGGTGGCGCGCGCCGTGCCGCCTCGGCGATAGCACGCATCTCGTCCGAGACATGCGGACAATTATCCGCCGCGAACGGATCGACATCGGTGACGTCCCACAGCAGCGTCGCGGTGTGCTCCAGCGTGTCGCGCTCGGCGAGATCGACGCAGTTGACGCCGCGATAGATCGGGCCCTGCTCGGTGATGGTCGCGATCGCCGAATCCATCACCGGCAGGTCGGCGTCGAAATTGCGGAAGCCGCGCGGCTCGGGCGACGGCACGCGGCGCTCCTTCAGGCCCCTGATGTCCTCGGCGCGGTAGCGGTGGCTGCGCGAGTCCGGCGACGGCTCGGAGCGGATCAGCCCGCGGCTGACATAGGCATAGAGCGTCGCCGGCGAGATCGCGAGCTCGGCGGCGGCTTCCCGGGCGGAGAGGTAGAGCTCGGCGGATTTTTTCATATTGATTTATATAATCAAGATTGATCAAGACGTCGAGAGGCCCGACCTTGTCCGGCATGAAACAAGGAGATCGGCCATGACCATGCATCTCACCAAAAGCCAGATCGGCCTGGACGGCGTCCCCGCCGCCGAGACCGTGTTGAGCCATGTCGACGGCGAGCGCGGCGAACTGATCATCGCCGGCGAGCACGTCGCCAACCTCGCCGGCAAGTCGAGCTTCGAGGGCGTCACCGCGCGGCTGTGGAACAGCGCCGGCGGCAAGGCGCTGACCGAGGCCAATGTCCGTGCCAGCCTGGGCGCCGCCCGCGAACGCGCCTTCGCCCGCCTGCCCGACCTGCTGCCGGCCACCCGCGGCATGTCGATCGTGGACGGCTTTCGCGCCGCGATCGCGGGGCTGCGCGGCGAGAGCGGGCTGGAGCACGAGGCAGTGATCGTCGGCGCATTTCCGGTGATCGCGGGCGCCCTGGTGCAGCGCGCGAGGGGCAACGATCCGATCGCGCCCGACCCGAATGTCGGCCACGCCACCGACACGCTGCGCATGCTGCTGGGGCGCAAGATCGAGCCGCGCGAGGCCACCGCGCTCGATACCTACCTCGTCACCGTCTGCGATCACGGCATGAACGCCTCGACCTTCACCACGCGGGTGATTGCCTCGACACAGGCCGACCTGTTCGCGGCCATCACCGGCGGCTATTGCGCGCTGACCGGCCCGCTGCATGGCGGCGCGCCGGAGCCGGTGCTGGAGATGCTGGATGCGATCGGCACCCGTGAGCGCATCAAGTCCTGGGTCGACGACGCGCTGGCGCGCGGCGAGCGGCTGATGGGGTTCGGCCACCGGGTTTATCGCGTGCGCGACCCGCGCGCCGACGTGCTGAAGGCCGCGATCGAGCGGCTGGCGGCCGACGGCGCCGACCTGCCGTTTGCCGGCGAGGTCGAGGCCTATATCCGCGCAGCGCTGCGGAAGAAGAATCCGGAACGGCCGCTCGAGACCAATGTCGAGTTCTTCACCGCGATCCTGCTCGACGCGCTGGAAATCCCGCGCCAGGCGTTCACGCCGATCTTCGCCATCGCCCGCGCCGCCGGCTGGACCGCGCACGCCCTCGAGCACCGGCGCACCGGACGGCTGATCCGGCCGAGTTCGTCCTATGTCGGGGCCATGCCGAAGGGCTGAGGATTAACCGCCGAACCGTAGCCCGAATCTTCTCCTTCCCCCTGAAAGGGGGAAGATCGGGATGGGGGTCAGCCACAGGCGATAGCGTCGGTGGAGAGACCAGATCCCCACCCGCTTTGCTCTGACGAGCAAAGCGACCTCCCCTTTTCAAGGGGAGGCGCGAAACTACACAGCTTCGTGCAGGGACGACGGCGAGTTAGGCCTCGCGCACCACGGTCTTGAGATAATTATACGCCTTGATGATCTCGATCAGGCGATCCTCGGTGGAGCGGTCGCCGCCATTGGCGTCGGGGTGGTGCTGCTTGACCAGCGCCTTGTACTTCGACTTGACGTCTTCCAGCGTCGCGCCGGCGGCGAGCCCCATCACCTGCAGCGCCTTGCGCTCGGCGTTCATGACCTTGCGCGCTTCCGGCTTGGCCTGCTCCGTGCCACCCGGACCGGGGCGCCAGCGGCCGCGGCCGTTGAGCTCGGAGAACATGTGGAACGGATCGTGCGCGGCGTCGAAGCCGGCCTCGTCCTTCTTGCCGCTGTTGGCGCCCATCTTCCAGGTCGGACGATGGCCGGTCAGCGCGTCCTTCTGGTAGCGCGCGACGTCGTCCGGATTCATGCCCTGGAAGAAATTGTAGGACTGGTTGTACTCACGCACGTGGTCGAGGCAGAAGTGCCAGTACTCGCGCGAATTCTCACGGCCCTTCGGGGCGCGGTGCGCGCCCTTGTTCTGGCAACCCGCCCACTCACAGGCAAACGCCTGTTCGCCGGCCTGCGCCTGGCGCTTCGCACTCACCTTGGTCGGCTTGATGCGAATGGAGTCGAAGAATTTGGATGAATCGATCGGCATGCTGTCTTTGACTACGCAATGCACAAATCTTCAAGTCTTGACATTGCGCAGACCTCGTTTCCCGCTTGTACCATTGACGAAAAGCTACCGCGAACGTAATGCCGCCGCCATGAGCACCAAAGACGCTATCATAAACAAGTTGCGTGAAGCTTTCTTGCCGGAAAGCCTCGACGTGGTCGATGAATCGCATCTGCATGAGGGCCACGCCGGCCACAGGCCAGGCGGCGAGACACATTTTCGAGTATATATTGTGTCTCCGGCCTTCGAAGGGAAGAGCCGGATCGAACGCCATCGCATGATAAATGCGACGTTGGCGCAGGAACTCGCGGGCTCCGTGCACGCGCTGGCGATCCATAGCTACGCCCCGGGGGAAAAGCCGCGCTAGCGCGGGCTTGCCACAAGACGCCGCGGCGGTTTTCATCTATTGAGGATGGATACTTCCGGGCGATGGCCCTGCCCGATCTGCGCGCAGGCAAGGTTGACGATCGCATCGCCGCCGATTGATGAGGGGCCGCTGATGATCCCTTGCTGGCCACGCTTCCGGGCGATCGCAGCCGCCGCCGGCCTGCTCCTGCTCTGCGCGACACGGCCGGCCCCGGCGCTCGACATGCCGAGCCCGTTCGTCCAGGAAGTGCTGATCAAGAGCATTCTGGTCTCGCTCAACGACGCGGTGGCGTCCAATAATTTCACCGTGTTCCACGCCAAGATCTCAAAGCCGTTCCGCGACCAGTTTACGCCGGACAAGCTGAAGACGATTTTCAAGGACCTCGTCGACAAGCACGCGGTGTTCGATGCCATCGTCGCCAAGCCGATCATCCTCGACGAGGACGCCAAGATCGACGACAAGGGCGTGCTGCGGCTGAAGGGCCATTTCGACACCACGCCCAAGCAGGTGAAGTATCAACTCGGCTTCTTCCCCTCCGACGGCGCCTGGAAGCTGTCGGGCATCTCGATCGATATCGAGTAGTCCCTCCAACGACTCTCAGACCCGTCATCCTGAGGCGCGAGCTCTTGCGAGCCTCGAAGGATGCACGGCCACCAGCCGGGCCGTCGACCCTTCGAGGGCCGCTGCAGAAGCGGCCCACCTCAGGGTGACGGTGATGGGTTGGCGCCGGCCAAGGCGACTAGAACGCCGTCCCCGCCCGCCTCGGCTTCTTCTCTTCGGACTCGGCTGCGTCGCGCGGGACGGCGACGATGCGCAGTGCGGTGATGCGGTTGCGCTCGCGGCGGAGCACGCGGAAGCGGAAGCCGTGGAAGGTGAAGCTCTGGCCGCGCTCGGGAATCGAGCGCGCCTCGTGGATCACGAGGCCGGCGACCGTTGTCGCCTCCTCGTCCGGCAGGTGCCAGTCCATCGCGCGGTTGAGATCGCGGATCGGCACCGAGCCGTCGACCACGACCGAGCCGTCCGGCTGGGCGCGCACGCCGGCGACGACGACGTCGTGCTCGTCGGAAATGTCGCCGACGATCTCCTCCAGAATGTCCTCCAACGTCACCATGCCTTCGACCTCGCCATACTCGTCGACCACGAGCGCGAAGTGGGTCTTGCGGCGGCGGAACGCCTTGAGCTGTTCGGACACCGGGCGCATCTCCGGCACGAACCACGGCGGCAGCGCGATCGCCGAGGCGTCGATCGACGACATGTCGCCTTCATTGGCGCGCATCGCGCGCAGCAGGTCCTTGGCGTGCAGCACGCCGACGATGTTCTCCGGCTTCTCCCGCCACAGCGGAATGCGGGTGTATTCGCTCGCCAGCACCTCGCGCACCAGCTCCTCGGGCGGCAAGTCGGCGTTGACCATGGTCATCTCGGTGCGGTGGACCATCACGTCGGAAACCTGCAGCTCGCGCAGGTCGAGCAAGCCGCCGAGCATGTCGCGGTCCTGCTTCTCGACCTTGCCTTCGTGATGCAAGAGATCGACCGCGCCGCGCAGACGCTCGGTCGGCGACAGCACCGCCTGGTGCGCGCCGACCTTGATGCCGAGCAGCTTCATCAGCGCCAGCACGATGGTCTCGATGATGGCGAGCAGCGGCCCCAGCACGAAGATCGTCAGCCGCATCGGCCGCGCGACCAGCAGCGAGATGCGGTCCGGTGCGTTGATGGCAATCGTCTTGGGCAGCACCTCCGCGAACACCACCACCATCACGGTCATCACGGCGGTGGCGTAGAGCACGCCGACATCGCCGAACCAGGCAGTGAACACGCCGGTCGCCAGCGCCGAGGCACCGATATTGGCAATGTTGTTGCCGAGCAGCAGCGCACCGATCATGCGCTCGCGCATGTTGATCAGCTTGGAGACGACGCTGGCATCGCCGTTACCCTGCTTCGACAGCCGCAGCATGCTGGCGCGCGAGGCGCCGGTCAGCGCGGTCTCGCTCGCCGCGAAAAACGCCGAGATGAACAGACAGACCAGCACGATCGAGAAGGTGAACCAGCCCACTGACTTGATCCGTGGTTTAGGCCTTCAACTTGGCTTGCAGAAAGTCGCGCACCAGCTGTGGCTCGACATTGTTTGATATCACGGCGCGGCCGACGGCTTCGAGCAGGATGAAGGTGAGCTTGCCGCGCTTGACCTTCTTGTCCTGCGCCATCAGCGCCAGCAGCGCATCGGCATCCGCAAGCCCCTCCTGCGTGAAGCCCGCGATGTCCTGCAGCCGCGTCGGCAATCCGACCGCGGACAGATGACGCGCGATGCGCGCCGCATCGTCGGGCGAGATCATGCCGAGCTGCGCGGAGAACTCCGCCGCGAGCACCATGCCGACCGAGACGCCCTCGCCGTGGAACAGGCGGTCGGAGAAGCCGGTTGCGGCCTCCAGCGCGTGGCCGAAGGTGTGGCCGAGATTGAGCAGTGCCCGCTCGCCGGTCTCGCGCTCGTCGCGGGAGACCACGCCCGCCTTGGCGCGGCAGGAGGTGGCGATCGCGTGCTCGCGCCCACTGCCGCCCGAGAAGATATCGGCGTGATTTTTTTCCAGCCAGGCGAAGAATGCTTCATCGCCGAGGATGCCGTATTTCGCGACCTCGGCGTAACCGGCGCGGAACTGGCGCTGTGACAGCGTGTCGAGCACCGACGTGTCGGCGATCACAAGCACCGGCTGGTGGAACGCGCCGATCAAATTCTTGCCCTGCGGCGAGTTGATCCCGGTCTTGCCGCCAACGGAGGAGTCGACCTGCGCCAGCAGCGAGGTCGGCACCTGCACGAAATCGACGCCGCGGCGCAGGATCGCGGCCGCAAAGCCGGCGAGATCGCCGACCACGCCGCCGCCGAGCGCGATCACCAGATCATTGCGCTCGATCTTCGCCGCGATCAGCGCCTCGCTGACCTCTGTCAGCGTCGCGTAGCTCTTCGAGCCTTCGCCTTCCTCGACGACGATGCGCGCGGTCGGGACGCCGGCGGCGGAGAGCGAGGCCTCGGCCGGCTCCAGCCAGTGTTTTGCGACGGTGCGATCGGTGATGATGGCGGTGCGCACGCCGGGCCGCAGCGCCGCGACACGTTCGCCCAGCGAGGCCAGCACATCGCGGCCGATCACGATGTCATAGGCGCGGTCGCCGAGCGCGACATCGACGGTCACGGATGCGGAGTGCTTCAGGGGCGCGGTCATGAGGTCGTGTTGATTCCATCAGTTGGAGGCTCGGCGGCCGGCTGCGCGCCGCACAGATGCGCGTGCAGGGCCTCGAGACACTCGTCGACGATGCGATCGTGCGGCACGTCGCGCGAGGCGATCGTCAGGTCGGCATTCTGGTAGACCGGCTCGCGCTCGCTGAGCAGGCGGTTGACGGTCGCCTCGGGATCGGCGGTCTGCAGCAGCGGGCGATCGGCGCGGCGGCGCACCCGCCGCATGATGATATCGGTGTCGGCCTTGAGCCAGATCGAGACCGCCCGCGCCCGGATCCGGTTGCGGGTATCCTCGCGCATGAAGGCGCCGCCGCCGGTCGCCAGCACGATCGGGCCGCTGTCGAGGATGCGGGCGATCACCCGCGCCTCGCCATCGCGAAAATACGGCTCGCCATGGGTCTCGAAAATCTCCGGGATCGACATCCCCGCCGCCGCCTCGATCTCGGTGTCGGCGTCAGTGAAGGGCAGCCTCAAGCGCGCCGCGATGCGGCGGCCGATGGTCGATTTGCCGGCGCCCATCATCCCGACCAGCACGATCGACCGCGGCCCCAGCGCGGCCGTGATGTCGGCCTCGAGGGTCGGATGGGTCGGTGCCGGGACGGCTGCGTCGGACATCAAAAAGCTCAGGTTACGGGACGATTTGCCGGAATTCGAGCCACCTATACTACCCCCGGCGATACCGTTACCAGCGACTCTTGCAACGGCGCGGGGAACATGTTGGATGATTCCATTGGTTATTTTGCCCTCCGAGCCGCGTCCATGCCCAGCCTGTTCCGCTTCCTGACGGTCGTCGCCGTGATTTTCGGGATCGGCTACGGCATCCTGTTCGCGCTGGCCAATTTCGTGACCCCAAAGCCGCGCGAAATGTCGGTGACCATCCCACCGGATAAGTTCCTCAAGAAATAGCCGCTATGGTTCCGGCATGCCCGCTGCCGCCAAAACCTCCGCCAGGACGTCCGCGAAGACCTCCGACGCCAAACTGACCGCGCTGTTCCTCGACATGCTCGCCGCGGAACAGGGCGCCGGCGCCAACACGCTCGACGCCTACCGGCGCGACCTCACCGACTTCTCCGACTACCTCGCCCGGTCCGGTGCCAGTTTTACCGGTGCCGACACCGAGGCGCTGCGCGGCTATCTCGCCGACCTCGATACGCGCGGTTTCAAGTCCTCGAGCGTGGCGCGGCGGCTGTCGGCGATGCGCCACCTCTACCGCTTCCTGCTCAACGAACGGATCCGCGACGACGATCCGGCCGCGATCCTGTCCGGCCCGAAGCGCGGCCGCGGCCTGCCGAAAGTGCTGTCGATCGCCGATGTCGACCGCATGCTGGCGCGGGCCAAGGAGCTGACCCAGGCCGACGCCTCGCCGGCGCAGCGCTTGCGCGCGCTGCGGCTCTACTGCCTCCTCGAGGTGCTCTACGCCACCGGCCTGCGCGTCTCCGAACTGGTGTCGCTGCCGCTGTCCGCGGCGCGGCGCGACGCGCGGATGATCGTGGTGCGCGGCAAGGGCAACAAGGAGCGGCTGGTGCCGCTCAACGACGCCTCGCGCCAGGCGATGGCGTATTACCTCGCGGCGATGGCCGTGATGCAGCCGGATGCCAAGAAGAAAGCCGCGCCGTCGAAATGGCTGTTTCCCTCGTTCGGCGAGAGCGGCCATCTGACCCGGCAGCATTTCGCCCGCGACCTCAAGGAGCTTGCGAGCGCCTCCGGTCTCGCGCCGCGCCTCGTCTCCCCGCACGTGCTGCGCCACGCTTTCGCCAGCCACCTGCTGCACAACGGCGCCGACCTGCGCATCGTTCAGACCCTGCTCGGCCATACCGACATCTCGACCACCCAGATCTACACCCATGTGGTCGAGGAGCGGCTGAAGAGCCTGGTCCGCGACCTGCATCCGCTGGCCGAGAAGGCGTAGGGTATCCACGTTTCGCAGCTCGGATGAAGCGCAGTGCAATCCGGGCTACACGGCCGCCGGCTACGGCGACGAGCCGCCTTGACTTCCGCGCCGTCTCCGCAGAAAGAGCGTGGCCTGCTCGCGATGAAGCGTGCGTTCGCGCCGAACGCGCGTTAACCAATTGAAGTATCAAAACTTCTCTACCCGACGCCAAAACCGCTTCGCCCCGCGCTCCCTTCCTCCCTATATTGACGTGATGCCCGAACCGATGCGCAGCTATCTCGACTTCGAAAAACCCGTCGCCGAGCTTGAATCCAAGATCGACGAATTGCGGGCGCTTGCCGCTTCGGGCAGCGACATCGGCGACGAGGTCGCGCGGATCGAGGACAAGGCGGCGCAGGCGCTGACCGAGCTCTATGCCAATCTGACGCCGTGGCAGAAGACGCTGGTGGCGCGGCATCCGCAGCGGCCGCATTTCACCGACTTCATCACCGGGCTGATGACCGAGTTCACCCCGATGGCCGGCGACCGCAAATTCGCCGACGACGAGGCCCTGATCGGCGGCTTCGGCCGCTTCCGCGGCGAGAGCATCTGCGTGGTCGGCCAGGAGAAGGGCGCCACCACCGACAGCCGTATCAAGCACAATTTCGGCATGGCGCGGCCGGAAGGGTACCGCAAGGCGGTGCGGCTGATGGAAATGGCCGACCGCTTCGGCATCCCGGTGCTGTCGATCGTCGATTCGGCCGGCGCCTATCCCGGCATCGGCGCCGAGGAGCGCGGCCAAGCCGAGGCGATCGCGCGCTCGACCGACGCCTGCCTGTCGCTCGGCGTGCCCAATGTCGCGATCGTCACCGGCGAGGGCATGTCCGGCGGCGCCATCGCCATCACCACCGCCAATCGGGTGCTGATGCTGGAGCATGCGATCTACAGCGTCATCTCGCCGGAGGCGGCGTCCTCGATCCTGTGGCGCGACGGCACCAAGGCGCAGGAAGCCGCCAACAGCATGAAGATCACGGCGCAGGACATGCTGCGCTTCGGCGTGATCGACCAGATCATCAAGGAGCCGGCCGGCGGCGCCCACCGCGACGCGGCGGCGATGATCGCGACGACCGGTGATGCGATCGCCCAGGCCTTCAACGACCTACGAAATCTTGATCCGGACGCGATTCGCAAACAGCGCCGTCAGAAATTCCTCGACATCGGCCGCAAGCTCGGTTGACCCGCCCAAAACGCCCGATTTTTCGTCCAAATCGGGCAATTTGGCCTCAATTGGGCCCCGAGACCGGTCTTTAACGTTCCTTGAACCATGCCTGCTACCGTGAGGGCGCGTCGGCCCTGTTCGAGTTGCGGGCCGGGGGTGTCGAAGGCTAATATTTTAGACAATGGCTTCAGGGCATGTTCGCCGTGTTGGGGTCGCGAACAATCGCCCGGTGGGTGTGGAGCTCGGACTTGATTCATCGCACGCTCGTACGCGCGCTTCTCGCTTCCGCGGCTCTGGCCGCGAGCGTGCTGCTCGCCGGTTG
Organism: Bradyrhizobium ivorense; assembly: GCF_900696085.1. Taxonomy (GTDB): domain Bacteria; phylum Pseudomonadota; class Alphaproteobacteria; order Rhizobiales; family Xanthobacteraceae; genus Bradyrhizobium; species Bradyrhizobium ivorense. Next base: position 68,011 of record NZ_CAADFC020000042.1, on the reverse strand, counting down.
TGACAGCGACCAGATCTCGCTCGCACAGAACGCCAAGGCCAACCAGCCGGTGCCGCCGAAGCTGATCGCCGCCATGGCCGAAAAGGACATGGACCTGCAGTCGCCGATGCTGGTGCGGCTGTTCAAGCAGGAGGCCGAGCTCGAGGTCTGGAAGCAGGACCGCTCCGGCCGCATGGCGCTGCTGAAGACCTATCCGATCTGCCGCTGGTCGGGCGATCTCGGCCCGAAGATCCGGGAAGGCGACCGCCAGGCGCCCGAGGGGTTCTATTCGATCAACCCGAGCCAGATGAACCCGCAGTCGGCCTATTACCTGTCGTTCAACACCGGCTATCCCAACGCCTTCGACAAGGCGCTCGGCCGCACCGGTTCGCAGTTGATGGTGCATGGCGACTGCTCGTCCCGCGGCTGCTACGCGATGACCGACGAGCAGATCGCGGAAATCTATTCGCTCGGCCGCGAGTCCTTCTTCGGCGGCCAGAAGGCGTTCCAGCTGCAGGCCTATCCGTTCCGGATGACCCCGGTGAACATGGCCAAGCACCGCAACAATCCGAACATGCCTTTCTGGAAGATGATCAAGGAAGGCTATGATCATTTCGAGGTGACGAGGCAGGAGCCGAAGGTCGACTTCTGCGAGAAGAAGTACGTGTTCGACGCGGCCAGGCCGCCGAACGCGACCCGCGATCCGGTGTTCGAGGCTTCCGCGAAGTGCCCGGCCTATGTGGTCCCCGAGGAGATCGCGAGCGCCGTGCGCGAGAAGGAGCAGAAGGACGCCGCCGAGGTGGCCAAGCTGATCTCCAAGGGCACGCCGATGGCGCGGATGAATACCGGCGTCGACGGCGGCATGAACGCGATCTTCGCCTCCAAGATTCCGGAAGGAAATACCGGCCTGTCCGAGGGCGGCGACAGCCAGAACCTGCAGTCGCTGGTGCTGGCCCGCGCCCCCGGCACCATCCCCGGCACGGTCAATCCGCCGAAGCCGGTCTTGGCGGCGGTCCCGCAGCCTGAGGAGCCGCCGGCGGTGGCGACGACCTCCTCGACCCGCGTCGCCTCGGCGGCGCCGGCCGAGAAGTCCGAAGGCTTCTTCTCGAGCTTCGCCCGCAAGGTCGGCCTCGGCGGCAGCGCCGCTGCCGACGCGACCCCGGCCGCAGCCTCCGCCCCGAAGGCGGCTGCCGCGGCACCGGCAAAGCCCAAGGTCGCCGAAGCCAAGCCGCAATCGGTGGTCCGCGTCGCCCCGAAGGTCGAGCCGAAGCAGGCCGCCAAGCCGGCGCTGAAGCCCTCCCTCACCGACACCGCCGCAGCTGCGCCGGCCCCAGCCGCCGCGAACAGCCAGCTCGCCGGCGCCGCCCCGGTGGTGCAGTCGAACTCGTTCGACAATCGCTTCTCGGCGATGAAGTAAGGCGCGACGGTCGCGCCTTTCCGCGCAACCGTGGCGGCGGGCCAATATACCGTTGTCCAATCTGCTCCAGCGCCCTCCGAGAAAGTTGGACGGGGGACGGCTACATTCCGTGGCTTTCGAATACTTTCCTGCAACGTGAGCTCAAGTTGCGCTTCGTTCCTTGGGAGGGACCCGACTACTTCGGCTGCGGGTCCTTGAGCCCTTTTCCAGGGTCTTCCAGATGCCCCGCGCACGCAAGCTTGACGGCGGCACCAAGGGCCTGAGCGACATTCAACACCTGGTGCCGGAAGGCTTCGTCTGCGTCGAAGTCCCGATGCGATGTCGCGTAGGGCTTCATGTAGCCGATGTAGCGATCCGCCACCGCCATGCCGCCGGCCGATATCAGCTCCATATCGGTCAGCCAGTCCGCAAGAAGGCGGCGGCACGTCTCTGCGCCAATGCTGTCACCGTGGACCACGATCCCAAAATGCCGATCTCGCGAAAGCGGGACTCGCCGATCTCGACCATGCGCCAGCTCTTCGACATCTCGCCTGGACAGGTATGCTCGCTGCGCGAGGAGCCGTTGATCAGCAGGATATGCCGCTGTCCGTTTCGGTCGTCGTGACGGCACTGCGCCTCATGGATGGCATCGCGTGCGGAAAGCCAATCGACCGCAACGTCGTAGTCGGGATCCGCAAAACCCGGCCCGGCCTTGCGCGTAACCGGCGCCTTGCGCGAATGACGATAGGCGTCCCAGGCTCCGGCAATGATCGTCGCAAGTTCCTTCTGCATGGATTGAAAGACCGGATCGGCAAACCGGTTGCGGTAACGCTTCTCAAACTCGTCGCGCGAAAGCTTGACGGGCGGCATCCCTTTGCGAACGTCCGGCTCCGTCATTGAGAACTCTCCTTGAAATGCCACCAATTGCCCGCGCGCGCCAGGATTGACGCGCTGCATCCGCAACGCACGTGGGATCGACCTGGGCGAAAAATTAAAGAGGGTCGAGCTGCATTTTGTTCCACCGGTGGCCAGCCAATAGGACCCACGCCGCTTTCTGCGCGTTGGAATGGACCTTGGTTCTGAAGATCATGCGCAATCCAGCCGGAATTCGAGCACGCAGACACGCGTCGACCTTCCCAATCACCGTTCGCCCGACCACGACGGATGCCACGATCGCGCGCGCGATCGCCCGCCACACCGCGCCGGTCCCGGAAGAAATTGCTCGCGGAGTGACATGGGGGGCCGACGAGAAGGTGCTGCTTGTTCTCGCCGCAGCCGGCTGGCTCGCCTCACGGGGACGCAGCGCCTCGCTGCAGTGCGCCGGCAACCACGCGCTGCTCGTGGCGGTCGCGGCGACGCTCCTGCCACACGGCCTGAAAATACTGTTCAACCAGACCCGCCCAGACCGCCTGACCGTCGTGGGACACGTCCACGGAATCTCGATCTCGGGCAAGCGTGACGATGCATTCCCATCCGGCCATGCACTGCACATGGGGGCGCTGGCATCAGCGGCTGCGACGCTGCCGGGGAACGCCCGCCGCGCTATCCAGGCGCTTGCGGTCGGCCTCTCGCTGACGCGCGTTGCGATCCTCGCGCATTGGGCAAGCGACGTCGTGGCGGGATTCGCGCTTGGAGTGGTCCTCGAGCGGCTCCTGCGCGTGTGGACCGGCTATCCGGCCAGGGATACGCCACGGAGCAAAGCTCAATGACCGAATACGTCGTCCGCTTCCTGCTCGGCGGGGTCGTCGTATCATTGTTCGCGGTGCTGGGCGACGTTCTGCGTCCCAAGAGCTTCGCCGGCCTTCTCGGGGCTGCGCCCTCCGTTGCGCTCGCGACGCTCGGCATCGCAGTGTACCAGCACGGAGCCGACTATGCCGGCCTGCAAAGCCGCGCGATGATCGCGGGCGCGCTTGCACTCGCCGTCTACAGCTTCGTCGTCTGCCAACTGCTCATTCGCGCAAGGTTGCGCGCGATCCCTGCAACATTGCTGTCGCTTGTCGTCTGGCTGGTGACCGTCTTCGGTCTGTTGACCATCACTGGAGCGCAGGCATGACGCCGATCCGCTTCTCGACCTCCTCGCTCAGGAAAGGCCGCTGGTACGAGTATCTGATCCGCTTCGCGCTTGGCGGCGGTGCAACGGTCTTCACCGGCGTGATCAGCAGCTACTGCGGCGCGTATATCGGAGGTGCCTTTCTCGCGCTTCCAGCCATCTTCTGCGCCAGCGCGACCCTGATCGAGAAGCATGAAATCCGCCGCAAGCGCGACGCAGGCATGGATGGCGAGCGGCGCGGGCGGCAAGCGGCCGCGCTCGATGCCGCCGGCGCAGCGCTCGGAGCGTTCGGGATGCTGGCTTTTGCGCTTGCCTTCGCGCTGACGGTGGACCGCAGCGTCCCGGTGGCGTTCGTCGCCGCGTCGCTGGCCTGGATCACCTGCTCGGTAACCGCCTGGTATCTGCGACGCAGGATGCGTTTGGCCTAGCGCCACCTACGGCGCCAGGTACCGCAGCAGCTCCGGATCGTTGCGCACCTTGCCCGCCTCGCCCTGCAGCGCGACGCGGCCGCGGTCGAGGACGTAGGCGTAGTCGGCGACGCGGAGTGCGAGGTCGAGGTGCTGCTCGACGATCACGACGGCGATCTGTTTTGCCAGTTCGATCAGCCGTTCGGTGATCTCCTCGATGACGCCGATCCAGACGCCCTCGGTCGGTTCGTCCAGCAGGAGGAGTTTTGGATTGCCGAGCATGGCGCGGCCGATCGCCAGCATCTTGCGTTCGCCGCCGGATAGCGTGCCGGCCGGCTGATCGAGGCGTTGGCCGAGTTTTGGGAAGATCGCCAGCACGCGGTCGACGGCGCTTGTGTCCCTGTTGAACAGCGAGCCGACGGCGAGATTGTCGCGCACCGAAAGGCGGGCGAACACCGAATGCTCCTGCGGCACGTAGCCGATGCCGGAGCGGACGCGCTGCTCGGTGCGGCTGCGGGTGATGTCGCGGCCGTCGAAGGTCAATTCGCCCCCGGTGCTGGCGAGCTCGCCGACGATGGTCTTCATCAGCGTGGTCTTGCCGGCGCCGTTGCGGCCGAGCACCGCGACGCCGCCGCGCCAGGGAATGCCGATATTGACGTCGAACAGCACCTGGCTGCGGCCATAGCCGGCCGCGAGATGTTTGATGTCGAGGAAGGACTGGTCAGGCACGGCGCAGATAGATCTCCTGGACGCTCTTGTTGCTCTGGATTTCCGCCACCGTGCCCGACGCCAGCACCTTGCCCTGGTCGAGCACGGTGAGGCGGTCGCAGATGTCGCGGATGAAATCGAGGTCGTGCTCGACGATGACCAGCGAGCAATGCTGCTTGATCGGCTGCAGCAATTCGCCGGTGACGCGGCGCTCCTCCAGGCTCATGCCGCCGGTCGGCTCGTCCAGCAGCAGCAGCCGCGGCTTGCCGGCGAGCGCCATCGCGATCTCCAGCCATTGCTGCTGGCCGTGCGACAGGGTCGCCGCGGCGTCATGGGCGCGGTCGGCGAGGCGGAACTGGGTCAGCATCGTCATGACCTGCTCGTGCAGGGCACGGCGGGTGCGTGAGAACACCAGGTCGATCAGCGAGCACTGCGCCTGCAGCGCCAACAAAATGTTGTCGTACAGCGTCAGCGTCGGCAGCACCGAGGTGATCTGGAATTTCAGGCTCATGCCGGCGCGGGCGCGCTCGGTCGGCGTGAACGCGGTGATGTCGGTGTTGATGAACGAGACCTTGCCCGTGGTCGGCACCTCGGCGCCGGCGACGCATTTCATCAGCGTGCTCTTGCCCGAGCCGTTCGGGCCGATCAGGCCGTGAAACTCGTTCTCGCCGACGGTGAGCGCGGCGCCGTCGAGCGCGGTGAGCTTGCCGAACACCTTGCTGACGCCGGAGGCTTCAAGGAGCGGCATTAGCGGCGCTCCTTCGGCGCTTTGCCGAACGTGCCGACCCGCTCGCGCTCGCCGAGCACGAAGGAGATCAGCCCGAGCGGGCGGAACATGATGACGAGCAACAGCAGCACGCCGAGGATGATCGGCCAGACGTCGCGGTAATTGTCCGACAGCCAGAAGCTGACGCCCTCGATGATGACGGTGCCGATCACGGCGCCGATCAACGTGCCGGAGCCGCCGAACAGCACATAGAGCACGACCTGGGTCGAGAACACGACGCCCAGCATGTTGGGCCAGACGAAGCCCTCGTGGAAGGCATAGAGGCTGCCGGCAAGGCCGGCGATGGTGCCGCCGATCGCGAACACGATCGCCTTCAGATGCTGCGCCTTGTAGCCGAAGAAGGCGATGCGCTGTTCGTTCTCGCGCAAGCCTGCCAGCGCCAGGCCGAATTGCGAGCGCACCAGGAAGCGGCAGAGCAGATAGACGACGACGAGGATGCCGAGCGCCATGTAGTAGTAGACCGGGCCCTCCGAGATATCGATCGAGCCGAGCGACAGCGGCGGGATCGACGGGATGCCGTTCTGGCCGCCGAGATAGTACCAGCCGCGCGCCAGCCGGTCGGCCGCATAGGAGCCGGTGAGCGTGCCGAGCGAGACGAAGATCACGCTCGACGGGTAGCGCCCGAGCAGCAGGAAGCCGCCGAGCAGGAGCGCCGCGGTGAGCCCGATCAGCGTGCCTGCGGGGAGGATCAGGAAGATCGAGGTGACGTTGAGGTCGCGCGCCAGGAGCGCGACGCCGTAGCCGGCGGCGCCGAAGAACAGCGCCTGGCCGAAGCTCATGATGCCGGCATAGCCCCACACCAGATCGAACGACAGCGCAAACAGCGCGAGGATCACCACGCGGGTGGCGAACACGGTAAGGTAATCCTGCAGCACGAATGGCAGGACCAGTGCGATCAGCAGCACCAGCCCTTCCACGATCGGCAGCACGTTCCATCCCGGCACGGGCCAGCGCGCCGGAACCGCGGCCGGCGCCGTCTCACCCGTCACCACATCCGGTCCCTCGCTGACCTCGGCGAGGGCCTCCCTTGCTCCACCCATCACGCGCTCGGCATTCCTGTTAGCCTTCCGTTTTAGCATTCCTTGGGATCGACCAGGCCGTTGCTGCGCGCCACGACCTCGTAGGTCCCGGCCTTGGCGACGGCGGTGTACATGTTCATCTTGCAGTGCCGCTTGCCCGGCACCATCTCGGCCGGTCCACCCGGCCCTTCCGCGATCTTGGCATGATCGAGCGCGGCCGCCACCGCATCGCGATCGACCTTGCCGGCTTCCTTGACTGCCGCCTCCCACAGCTTGAGGCCACGATAGGTGCCGGTCGCGGCGCTGCCGGCGGCAAACAGGAAGTTGCCGGGAAAATCCTTCTCATAGGCCGCCTGGATCTTGGCGCTGACCGGATCGTCCTTGGTCAGCACCTTGAAATAGTCGAGGCAGCTTGCGAGGCCCTCGATCTCGTTGGCCTGATTGATGTTGAGGGTGTTCTCGTCATAGTAGACGCAGGCGAGCCGCCCGCCGCTCTTCAGGAAGCCGGCTTCATAGAGCTGCTTGAAGAACGGGCCGACACCGGGCGGGATCACGGTGTTGAAGACCACGTCGACCTTGTTGGAGACGATGCGGTTGACGGTGGCGGAGAAATCGACCTGGTCGAGCGGGTAGTATTCCTCGAACACCACCTCGCCGCCGTTGGATTCGATCACCTTGCGGGCGTAGACGTTGAGGGTGTGCGGCCAGACATAGTTGGCGCTCGGCAGCGCGAACTTCTTGCCGCCGTTCTTGATCAGCCAGGGGATGAACTCGTCGCATTGCTGCGCCGGCGTCGGGCCGGTGCAGAACAGATAGGGCGTGCACTCCTTGCCCTCGTAGAGCTGCGGATAGATGTAGAGCGTCTTGCCGCGCGCCACGATCGGATCCTTGATCGCGTTGCGCATCGACGAGGTGATGCCGCCCAGCACCATGTCGACCTTGTCGCGCTGGATCAGCTTGCGGACGTTGCCGACCGCGACCGATTCGTTCGACGCAGTGTCCTCGACATAAAGCTCGAGCGGCCGGCCGAGCAGGCCGCCGCCGGCGTTGATCTCCTTGATCACCATTTTTGCGACATTGGCGTCGGCGTTGCCGGCATAGGCGATCGGGCCGGTCAGGTCCGTGGCGATGCCGACCTTGATCGGGCCCTCGGCGGCGTTGGCCCAGTCGGGCCGGACCACCCAGCTGCCGACGCCGGTGGCGAGCGCGCCGGTGGCGAAGGCGAAATTGCTCATGAAGCGGCGGCGGGTGAGATTGCTGCGTTCAAATGACATGGAACTAAACCCCTTTTCCAGCGATGAGGCCCTGCGGCCGGAATTTGATGAAGGCAATGGCGAGCACGAAGACCAGCACGTCGGCGACGACCGGCGACATGATCCATGGCAGCGCGGCGCTGAGCGTGCCGATCACAGCGGCGCCGGCGACCGGCCCGATGAAGGAGCCGACCCCGCCGACCATCACGGCGACAAAGCCCTGGATCAGGAAGCGGATGCCGAGATCGGCGAACAGGCTGAACACCGGCACGATCAGCGCGCCGGCAAGCCCGGCCAGCGCCGCGCCGAACGCGAAGGTGGCGCCGTAGATCAACGGCGTCGAGATCCCGGAGGCGCGCGCCAGCGCCGGGTTCTCCAGCGTCGCGCGCACGCGCAAGCCAAAGCTGGTGCGCGACAGCAGCAGATAGCAGGCTGCCATCACCAATAGCGTGATCACGATGATGGTGAAACGCCAGGCCGAAATGTGAATCGAGCCGAGGTCGATCGAGCCGCCGATCGGCTCCGGCACCGTGAGATAGAAGCCGCCGATCAGGCCGCGCACGCTCTCGCGGATGATCAGGCCAAGCGCATAGGTGCCGAGCATCGCGACGATCGGCGCGGCATAGAAGCGGCGGATGATCAGCGCCTCCAGCACGAAGCCGAGCGCGCCGACCACGAAGGGCGCGGCGATCATGCCGACCCAGATCGGCGCGCCGTGCGCGGACGCCAGATAGGTGACGTAGGCGCCGAGCAGGACGAACTCGCCCTGCGCGAAGTTGAAGATGCCCATCATGCTGGCGATGATGCCGAGCCCGAGCACGACCAAGACGATGATCGCGCCAAAGCTCACGATCTCGAACGCCGCGGCGAAGCTAGTGGCCATGGCGTTCGATTCCTGCGGCTGACAACAACGGCAAGGAGCGCCTCACATCTTCTTCCAGTCGCCGGCCTGCTCGAAGGCATGCGCGGCGCGGTAGATGGTCTTTTCCTCGAACATCCGGCCGACCAGCATCAGCCCGACCGGCAGGCCGTCGACCATGCCGCAGGGCAGCGACATCGCCGGGTGATGGGTGATGTCGAACGGCGCAGTGTTGCCGATCATCTCCAGCGCCCGGGCGACATACTCCTCGCGGCTGGCATTGGGCTCCGGCAGCTTTGTCGCCTTCATCGGCGTGGTCGGCATCAGCAAGAGATCGTAATCCTTGAACGCCTTGTCATAGGCCGCGGTCAGGCGGCGGGAGATGTTGAGCGCCTTGCCGTAGAAGCGCGGACCAAAGTTGTTGTTGATGTAGGTGCCGAGCATCATGAACAGTTTTGTGGTCTCGGACAGCGAGTCCGCCTGGCGGCGCCAGCCGCGATGGAAATCCATCAGCGAGGTCGAATAGAGATCGCCGCGGCTGAGGCCGTAGCCGTCGCCGAACATCATGGTCTGGGTCAGGCCTTCGGTGCCGATCGGGGTCCAGATCGCGCCGCCGGCCAGATGCATCGGGATCGACACCGTATCGATCGAGGCGCCGAGGTCCTTGAAGCGCTTTGCGGCCTCGCGCACGCTCTCGTTCACCGCGGCCTCGGCGGTCGGCTGCTCAAAGCCTTCCTTGACGATGCCGATCTTCATGCCCTTGACGCCGGCGCCCAGCGCCTTGGTGTAGTCCTCGACCTTGGGCGCCTTGATGCGCGGATCGTAGCCGTCGTCGCCGGCGAGCACTTCCAAGAGCAGCGCGTTGTCTTCCACCGTCGCGGTCATCGGGCCGGTGTGGTCGACATAGATCTCGATCGGCATGATGCCGGTGTAGGGCACGAGGCCCCAGGTCGGCTTCATGCCGTAAGTGCCGCAGAACGAGGACGGCATGCGGATCGAGCCGCCCTGGTCGCCGCCGATCGCCATGTCGACCTCGCCGAGCGCGACCACGACGCCGGAGCCCGAGGACGAGCCACCGGCCGAATAGCCCATCTTGTGCGGATTGTGCACCGGGCCGTAGGAGCCGGTGTGGCTGCCGCCGGAGAGGCAGAAGTGCTCGCAGTGAGTCTTGCCGACGATCTCGGCCCCGGCATCGAGCATGCGGGTGACGATGGTGGCGTCGAAGTCGGGAATATAGCCTTCCAGCGTCGAGGAGCCGTTGGTCATGGGCACGCCGGCCAGCATGATGTTGTCCTTCAGCGCCACCGTCTTGCCCTTGAGCTTGCCGGAACTTGCGCCCTTCACCGTCGCCTTGCGGTACCAGGCGTTGTGCTTGTTCTCCTCCGGCGCCGGCCTTGTGCCCGGCGTGCGCGGATATTTCACCTCGGGCAGTTCATCCGGCATCTGGGCGACGAGGTTGTAGGCCTCGATCGAGCCCTGCATCAGGCCGCGGAACGAGGCGACGTCCTCTTCGGTCAGCGACAGGCCGCACTGTTCGGCGACGGCGCGCAATTGCGATGGGGTGGGAAGGGAGACGGTCACGGGGCTCTCCTGGATTTTGTTGTCCCTGGGCGCAGCGCCGCCGCCCGTTCTTGGATCGCGGGCCGTCGGCGTGATGCGGTATTGAAAACGGAAATATTTTCCTTTTCAAGTATTATTTCGAACGACAGCGTATGCGCGGCTTCGACACAGCGAGATCAGGTCAGCCCGTCTCACCGAGCCGAGGTTGCGCTCCCTCTCCCGCTTGCGGGGAGGGTCGGGGTGGGGGTGGCTCCGAAAGCGAGAACCTCACTGTGGAGAGAGCCCCCACCACATTGCATCTTCGATGCAATGCGACCTCCCCCGCAAGCGGGAGAGGTAAGAAACGTCAGATCGGCTTGATCAGCCGGAAATCGAGACCGTCGGCTTCGGCGAGATACATCGACATCCGGGCGCGGCCGTCGCGCACGGTGACCGGGCCGCGCGCCCCGGTGTAGACCACGTTGCGCGCGGCCGCGATCAAGGGCTCCATCGCCAGCGTGCCGGCCTTGTTGGCCGCGGCCTCGAGCAGCCGCAGCCCCTCGTAGCTCGACTGGCCGAGCGAGCCGACCGGCGGCGCGTTCGGGCCGAACATCGCGCGATAGCGGATCTGAAAATCGTCGTTGGCCTGCGAGCCGATGCCGGGGAAATAGCCGGAGGCGCAGAACAGGTTCTCGGAATTGTCGGCGCCGATGCCGAGTAGCACGGTCTCGTCCATCGCACCGCCAAGCCGCAGCGTGGTCGCGGCGAGCCCGCACTCGCCGAACGCCCGGTTGAAGGTGATGCTGTCGGTACCGATCAGCGAGATCAGCACCACATCGGGCTTGGCCGCGCGGATGCGCGCCAGATGCGGCTCGTGCTCGTCCTCGCCGAGCGGGACGAATTCCTCACCGACCACCTGCCCGCCGGTCTCCGCGATGTAGCGCTTCACCGCGCGATGCGACTGCCATGGCCAGACATAGTCGCTGCCGATCAGGTACCAGCGCGACGCCTTCCTGACGTCGGCCAGCCAGTGGATCGAGGGTCGGCTCTGCCAACGCGGCGTCTCGCCGATCGCGACCACGCCCGGGGTCTGCTCGCCGCCCTCATAGACCGACGTATAGATGTAGGGGATGCGATTGCGGGTGATCACCTTGCGCAGCGCCAGCCGGACCGCGCTGGTGTGCAATCCGATGACGAGGTCGAGGTCGTCGCAGGCCATCGCCTGCTCGGCGCGCTGCACCACCTCCTCGGGTGGCCCGCCGGCGTCGTAGATCGACAGCTCGATCTCACGTCCGAGGATGCCGCCGCGCCGGTTGATCTCGGCAACCGCAAGCTCGGCGCTGTTGGTGGCGCAGGGGCCCCAGACGCCGGGCGATCCGCTGCAGCAGATGAAGCCGCCGATCCGGAGCTTGCTATTGGCGCCACGCCGCCTGGCGAAGGCGTGATCGTCGGGTGACCATGTGCGGTCGGCTGCCGGCCACGACAGATTGCGCAACAGTGACGGCGGCAGCACAGGCTCGCCGCGGGCCGGAAAACTTACCGTCGAGCGCACGCCAACTCCCTGTCTGGCACCAGGCCCAAAAGAGGCACATTCGGCGGGCGGCCGCGGCATCCGCCCTTTTGTTGGGCAATGATCCTATTTTGAGAATATTGAATATTCAAGGATTGGCGTGCATATAGATGCAGCAGAGATTGCCAGTCATTCGCTCATTTGGACCAATACGAAGCGCACACCGTGGCCAAACCGCCGAAAGAAAACTCCCCAATCACCGAACACCTCGCCTACCTGCTCGCGCAAGCCAACCGGGAGATCAACCGGCAGTTGGAAATGCGCCTCAGCAAGGAGGGCGTGCCGGTCGAGCAGTGGCGCATCCTAAAGGTGCTGTCCGACGGCAACGGCCACTCGATGGGCGAGCTCGCCGATGCCGTGCTGCTCAACCATCCGACCTTGACCAAGATGATCGATCGCATGGTGTCGGACACGCTGGTCTACCGCGTGCAGGACCCGAAGGACCGCCGCAAGGTCCTGATGTACGTCTCCGACCGCGGCAAGGCGCTGTCGCGGCGGCTGAACTCGCTGGCGGTGAGCCAGGAGGAGCACATCGTCGAGAGCTACGGCGACAAATCGACCAATGAGCTGAAGCGCCTCTTGGAAAGCCTGATCGGCAGCGCCAACTGACGCCCGGCCTGCCCGAACCGGTCCCGCATCGCAGCAGCGAAAAGACCGGCCGCGATATGTCGGGCCAGGGCTGTTCCATCCGTCCTCAGGGTGCGCCTGCGGCGCAGCCTTCGTGTTCCACCGCGCGAAGGTTTCACCCGCCCCATCTCCGAGGAGGCCATCCCGTCATGACTTCGATCACCCCGTTCCTCTGGCTCGACAACAACGTCCGCGAGGCCGTTGCCTTCTACAAGTCGGTGTTTCCCGATGCCGAGATCGAGACCGTCAGCGACTTCATGGCGACCTTCGAGCTCGCGGGCCAGCGCTTCCACGCGCTCAATGGCGGTCCGCAATACAAGTTCAACGAGGCGGTGTCGTTCTTCCTCAGCGTCGAGACCCAGCAGCAGGTGGATTACTTCTGGGACAAGCTGACCGCCGACGGCGGCCAGGAATCGCGCTGCGGCTGGCTCAAGGACAAGTTCGGCCTGTCCTGGCAGGTGATCCCGACCGCGCTCGGCCGCTATCTGAGCGACCCCGACCGCGCCAAAGCAGATCGCGTGATGCAGGCGATGCTGAAGATGCAGAAGATCGTGATCGCCGATCTCGACGAGGCGTATGCGGGGTGAGATGCGGCCCGCCGGCCCCGGCTTCGGGGTGAACGCGCCTGACCCGGACCCCACGGCCCGGGGCAAACGCGATCACGCCAATTTATTTTGCGCAGCTATTCCTACACGCATAGGATGTATGGAGAGCATTCCACGCCTTTAGGCCCGGTTATCGGCTTCCCGCATGCCGGCCAACCCGACTGCTGCGCGAGGCGATTTTTTTTGCGACGTTTTCAAACAGCCCTTTTTGGAGCGCATCATGCGAAGTTCCGACAAGGCAAGGGCCGCAGCGGCCGACGATCATTCCGGCGAAAAGGTCTTTTGGCGGTTCGATCCCGACCACGTGCAGCCCGGCGACATCCTCGTCACGCGGACCCCTTCGCTGAAGAGCCTGGCGATCCGCGCCGCCACGCGGACCGAGTTCAGCCATGCGGCGCTCTGCATCGGTTACGGGCACTTCATCGAGGCGATCGGAACCGGGGTGTGCCGGTTCGCCATCAAGGGCACCAGCGTGCGAAAGCGCGACAATGTCCGCCTGTTGCGATTGCGTCGCGACGTGCCGCACGCGCAGGCGATCGCGAAGTTCGCAGCAGACGCCGGCCACCAGGACCTGCAGCGCGGCTATTCGCTGGCGGGCGCGGTTGGGGTCAAGCTGCCGACCAAGCCGGATCCGAGAGCGATGTTCTGCTCGCAGCTGGTGGTCGAAGCCTACGACAAGGCGATGCGGATGGCCCGCATCACCGATCCGCTGGTACCAGGCAGAAAGCTTTCCAAGATCGCGCCCGGACATCTGCCGGAATCTCCCTATCTGGAGGACGCCACCGATTCTGCGCTGAAGCAGATGCGCGCGCTCGAGGGACCCTACTGGTATCTCGACGAGCCGAATCCGGAACAGCGGCCGCACCAGTGGGAGACCGAGCAGAAGCTGAAAATGCTCGGCAGCAAATCCGTCCAGTCCGCGATCAAGAAGACGAAGGCCGACGCCAATCCGCGCAGCTTCTTCGAGCTCGAGCTGCTGCTGCGCGACACCAAAAGCAAGGACCTCGACGCCGTGATCGCCGCCGCCCTGCAGCGGACGAATTTCTGCGAGCTCTACTCCGGGAAGATCGCGTCGAGCCTCGACCTTGCGGCCATGAAGATCAGCTCGGATCAGCTCATCAGCAGGGCCGCCGGCGGGCAGATGCCGGACGCCGACCTGGCTGCGGAGATCGTCGAGACCGGACAGCAGATCCGTCTGTTCGAAGACGATCTGAGCGACCGCAAGGAGCAATACTCAAACTATGTGAAGCGCGCGATGGCGGCCGATCTGAAGACATTCGCGATGCTCGGCGAGCTGCAGGGCGAGATGCGGGACCTCAGCGACGACATCCTCGCCGTTTTGCGCACGCAGCTTGCGGCCTTGCAGGAGGCCGAACGCCGCCGCCGACCCTGACGGTCGATATCGTCGACGAGGCAACCCGCTCTGCGACGCGCCGAAAGCAATGGTGGCCGGCGGCCCTTCTCAATGCTCAGCGGCCGAGAACGCACCGACGATTGATGTCATCAGCTAGGCGTACTTGCCGTGGCAGTGCTTGTACTTCTTGCCCGAGCCGCACGGGCAGTCCTCGTTGCGGCCGACCTTGCCCCAGCTTGCCGGGTTGTTCGGATCGCGGTCGGCGGCGGCCGCCGCGGGGGATTTCGGCGCCAGCGAGGCCTCGGCGTAATTGGCCTGGGCGAAATTCGCGCTGGCGAACGCCATCTCGTCCTCGCCGGTGTGGGGATCGAGCTTGTGCACCTCCATCGGCGGCAGCGGCTGCGGCGGCTCGTCCGGCGGCACGATCTCGACCCGCATCAGCTGCGCGGTGACGGCCTCGCGCAGATGCGCGCTCATCTCCTGGAACAGGTTGAAGGCCTCGGTCTTGTACTCCTGCAACGGATCGCGCTGGCCGTAGCCGCGCAGGCCGATCACCTGGCGCAGATGGTCGAGCATGATCAGATGCTCGCGCCACAGATGGTCCAGCGTCTGCAGCAGAATGGTCTTCTCGACGTAGCGCATCACGTCGGGGCCCCATTGCGCGACCTTGGCCGCCATGCGCTCGTCGACATGCTTCTCGACCCGCGCCAGCAGCTCCTCGTCGGCGATGCCCTCTTCCTTGGCCCATTCGTCGACGGGCAGCTCGACATCGAGCACGCGCTTCAATTCGTCCTTCAGCCCCGCGGTGTCCCACTGCTCGGCATAGGCGTGCTCGGGGATGTATTTTGCGATCACGTCCTCGACGAAGGCGTGGCGCATGTCGGTGACGGTCTCGGCGACGCTGTCGTCCTTCATCAGGTCGACGCGCTGGTCGAAGATCACCTTGCGCTGGTCGTTCTGGACGTTGTCGAACTTGAGCAGGTTCTTGCGGATGTCGAAGTTGCGCGCCTCGACCTTCTGCTGCGCCTTCTCGAGCGCCTTGTTGATCCAGGGATGGATGATGGCCTCGCCTTCCTGCAGGCCGAGCCGCTGCAGCATGCTGTCGAGCCGGTCGGAGCCGAAGATGCGCATCAGATCGTCTTCCAGCGACAGGAAGAATTTCGAGCGGCCAGGGTCGCCCTGACGGCCGGAGCGGCCGCGCAGTTGGTTGTCGATGCGGCGGGATTCGTGGCGCTCGGAGCCGATGATGTAGAGGCCGCCCGGCTTCTTCACGGTCTTGGCCGGCTTCGAACCCTTGGCGGGCTCGACCTCGAGATCTTCCTCGGCCTTCAGCACCAGCTCGCGGAAGCGCTCGATGTCGGCCTTGATCTGCTCGATCTTCGATGCCTTCTCGGCCTCGTCGGTAATGCCGGCGGTCTCCTGCTGGAGCCGCATGTCGAGCGAGCCGCCGAGCTTGATGTCGGTACCGCGGCCGGCCATGTTGGTCGCGATCGTGATCGCGCCGGGCACGCCGGCTTCCGCGACGATATAGGCTTCCTGCTCGTGGAAGCGCGCATTCAGCACCGCGAACAGCTTTGCCGGCTTGCCCGCACGCGCCGCGGCATAGAGCTTCTCCATGCCGGATTCAGACCCGAAGTCGATCTGCTTGTAGCCGTGCTTCTTCAGGTACTCGGCCAGCACTTCCGACTTCTCGATCGAGGCGGTGCCGACCAAGACCGGCTGCAGCCGCTTGTTGGCGCGCTCGATCTCGGCAAGGATCGCGGCGTATTTCTCGCCTTGCGTGCGGTAGACCTCGTCGTCCTCGTCGAGGCGCGCCACCGGCAGGTTGGTCGGGATCTCCACCACCTCGAGCTTGTAGATGTCGAACAGTTCGTCGGCTTCGGTCGCGGCGGTGCCGGTCATGCCCGCGAGCTTCTCGTACATCCGGAAATAGTTCTGGAAGGTGATCGAGGCCAGCGTCTGGTTCTCCGGCTGCACCGGCTGGTGCTCCTTGGCCTCCAGCGCCTGGTGCAGGCCTTCAGAGTAGCGGCGGCCGGGCATCATGCGTCCGGTGAACTCGTCGATGATCACAACCTCGCCGTCGCGGACGATGTAATCCTTGTCGCGGGTGAACAGCGTGTGCGCGCGCAGCGCCTGGTTGACGTGATGCACCACCGAGACGTTCTCGACGTCGTACAGCGAGTCGCCCTTGAGCTGGCCGGCATCGCGCAGCAGCGTCTCCAGCTTCTCCATGCCGCCTTCGGTCAGCGTCACCGTGCGCTGCTTCTCGTCGACCTCGAAGTCGTCCTTCTTGGTCAGCTTCGGCATGAAAGTGTCGATGGTGTTGTAGAAGTCCGAGCGGTCGTCGAGCGGGCCGGAGATGATCAGCGGGGTGCGCGCTTCATCGATGAGAATGGAGTCGACTTCGTCGACGATCGCGTAATAGTGCCCGCGCTGGACCATGTCCTCCAGGCGGTACTTCATGTTGTCGCGCAGATAGTCGAAGCCGTATTCGTTGTTGGTGCCGTAGGTGATGTCGCAGCCATAGGCCGCTTTGCGCTCGGCGTCGTCGAGGCCGTGCACGATGACGCCGGTGGAGAGCCCGAGGAACGAGTAGATCTGGCCCATCCAGCCGGAGTCGCGGCGGGCGAGGTAGTCGTTGACGGTGACGACGTGGACGCCACGGCCGGCGAGCGCGTTGAGATAGACCGCAAGGGTCGCGACCAGCGTCTTGCCTTCGCCGGTCTTCATCTCGGCGATGTCGCCCTCGTGCAGCACCATGCCGCCGATCAGCTGGACGTCGAAATGGCGCTGGCCGAGCGTGCGCTTGGCGGCCTCGCGCACCGTGGCGAACGCCGGGACCAGGATGTCGTCGAGCGTCTTGCCGTTGGCGAGTTGCTCCCTGAATTCCGCGGTGCGGGCCTTGAGCTGCTCGTCGGTCAGTTTGACCAGTTCGGGCTCCAGCGCGTTGATGGCGTTGACGCGGGACTGATACCCCTTGACCCGGCGGTCATTGGCGGAGCCGAAAAACTTGCGGGCGAGCGCGCCGATCATGCGGAATTCCTGTTCTTCGGTCTCGAGTTTCGGTCTTGGTTCAGTGTTCGGTTACAGCCTGGAACGGTCCACCGGGTCGCCTATCAACTCACCGTGACGCACTGCGTTTCAAGCCCCCGGCCCGGGGCTCTTCCGCCAATTGAGTGGGAGACAGGCCATCCTGGGTTCAAAGGCCAAAAACGCAGCAAAATAAGCGCTCTCGCCGTTGACACGATTGCGCAGAGATATGGCCCGGTCGGGGGGTTGTCAACTTGGCCAAGATGTCAAGGAATTCATCATTTTGACAACACTTTCGCGTTGTCATGGCCGCGTGATTGGGCGAGTGTCCGCCCCGCTCAAGCTTCCCCCTCTTGGACCTAAGGATTTTCCATGACCACCTCGCCTTCGGATACCAAAACCGGCATGCGCCTCGGCCTCGCCACCCTGGCCGCGACGGGCTGTCTTGTCGCAGTGCTGGCCGCCGGCCTGCCGGTTCGCGCCGCGGAATCCGACCCGGTGCTCGCGAAGGTGAATGGTTCCGAGATTCATGCCAGCGACGTCGCGCTGGCCGAGGAAGAGCTGGGCCCGAGTCTGGCGCAGATGGACCCCTCGACCAAGAAGGACAACGTGCTGTCGTTCCTGATCGACATGAAGATCGTCTCCAAGGCCGCCGAGGACAAGAAGGTCGAGAACTCCGACGAGTTCAAGAAGCGCCTCGCCTTCACCCGCAACCGCCTCTTGATGGACAGCCTGCTCGCCAGCGAGGGCAAGGCCGCGACCACCGACGAGGCGATGAAGAAGGTCTATGACGAGGCCGCCAAGCAGATCACCGGCGAGCAGGAGGTGCGTGCCCGCCACATCCTGGTCGAGACCGAGGACGAGGCCAAGGCGGTCAAGGCCGAGCTCGACAAGGGCGCCGACTTCGCCGAGCTCGCCAAGAAGAAGTCGAAGGATCCCGGTGCCGCCGACGGCGGCGACCTCGGCTTCTTCACCAAGGAGCAGATGGTGCCGGAATTCTCCGCGGTCGCCTTCGCGCTCGAGCCGGGCAAGATCTCCGATCCGGTCAAGTCGCAGTTCGGCTGGCACATCATCAAGGTCGAGGAAAAGCGCAGCCGCAAGGCGCCGGACTTCGAGCAGGTGAAGGCCCAGATCGAGACCTACGTCACCCGCAAGGCGCAAGCCGACTACGTCGCCAAGCTGCGCGAGGCCGCCAAGGTCGAGCGCATGGACAAGCCCGCCGCGGCCGATGCCGCCAAGGACGCGCCGAAGCCGGCCGACAACAAGATGGCGCCGGCGAAGAAGTAAGCGTTGCCGATATCAGACGTTGCGATGGCCGGGCATGTCCCGGCCATTTGCGTTTTGGAGGATGCGTAGCCCGGATGCAGCGCAGCGTAATCCGGGGAGGTTTCACCGCGGGTTGAGCGGTCCCGGATTACGCTGCGCTGCATCCGGGCTACGGCATCACCACGGCCGCAGTAGGCTCCCTCGCCCCGCTCTTGCGGGCAGAGGGTTGGGGTGAGGGGCTATCTCCGCGGCAGCGGTGAAAGACGGACTCGCGGAGACTCCCCCTCACCCGGATCGCATTTCGCTTCGCTGCATGCGATCCGGCCTCTCCCCGCAAGCGGGGAGAGGCGAAGGGGCGTGGGCTCCTTGAACGATTCATAACACGTGCGCCCTCTCCCGTTTCGACGAACGAGATGATATGCAGCGCTTCCCTCCTCGCAGCCGGAAGCCTCCCGATGTCCACCGCCGTCTCCCCCCTCGCCCCGACCGACGTCCCCGAGATGCCCGCGATCGCGGGTGTGCGGCTTGCGACCGCGGCCGCCGGCATCCGCTACAAGAACCGCACCGACGTGCTGCTGGCGCTATTGGACAAGGGCACCGCGGTGGCCGGCGTCTTCACCAAGTCGAAATGCCCGTCGGCGCCGGTCGAATGGTGCCGCGCTAAACTGAAGGGCGGCAACGCGCGCGCGCTGGTGGTCAATTCCGGCAACGCCAATGCCTTCACCGGCAAGACCGGCAAGGCGTCGACCGCGCTGACCGCGCAGATCGCCTCGAAAGCGGTCGGCTGCTCGACCAATGAGGTGTTCCTCGCCTCCACCGGCGTGATCGGCGAGCCGCTCGACGCCACCAAATTCGACGGCGTGCTGGCACAGCTCACCGATGCCGCGGCGCCCGACCACTGGATGGATGCGGCCAAGGCGATCATGACCACCGACACCTTCCCGAAGGTCGCGACCGCGACCGTGAAGCTCGGCAAGGCCAAGGTGACGATCAACGGCATGGCCAAGGGCGCCGGCATGATCATGCCCGATATGGCGACCATGCTGTCCTTCATCTTCACCGACGCGCCGGTCTCGGCCTCGGTGCTGCAAGTGCTGCTCAAGGCCGGCGTCGAGGACACCTTCAATGCGCTGACCATCGACGGCGACACCTCGACCTCGGATACGCTGCTGGCGTTCGCCACCGGCGCCGCGGCCGCGCAGGGCGCGCCGAAGATCAGCCGCGCCAGCGACCCGCGCCTGAAGGCGTTTGCAGAGGCGTTCCAAGAGATCCTCGCCAATCTCTCCGAGCAGGTGGCGCGCGACGGCGAGGGCGCGCGCAAGCTGGTCGAGGTCGTGGTCGAGGGCGCCACGACAAAGCCGTCGGCGCGCAGAATCGCGATGTCGATCGCCAATTCGCCGCTGGTGAAGACCGCGATCGCCGGCGAGGACGCCAATTGGGGCCGCGTGGTGATGGCGGTCGGCAAGGCCGGCGAGCCCGCCAACCGCGACAAGCTGTCGATCTCCTTCAACGGCATCCGCGTCGCCAAGAGCGGCGCGCGCGATCCCTCCTACGACGAGAAGGAAGTGTCGGAGGCGATGAAGGCGCCGAAGATCCAGATCAAGGTCGCGCTCGGCCTCGGCAAGGGCCGCGACCGCGTGCTGACCTGCGACCTCACCAAGGAATACGTCGCGATCAACGGCGACTACCGGTCGTAGAATTTGCTGTCATTGCGGGGGCCGCGTAGCGGCCTCCTCAGGGTGACGGGATGGTTTGCTCAACTTGCTCGGTGTCATCACCCGCGCAGGCGGGTGATCCAGTATTCCAGAGGCAGTGGTGAATGAACCGAGAGGCCGCGGCGTACTGGATCGCCCGGTTAAACCGGGCGATGACAGGTGTGGGCGAGGACAAAGCTTCACATCTTCTCAGGGTGACGGTGCGGGAGCTTCAGCCCTTTAACTGCTGATCCGGGCGTCGGCGACGGCCTTCTTGAACAACGCGGTCATCGCATCCGCGATGCCCTGGGTCGGGCTGACCTCGAAATAGAATCCCGGCGAGGCGCAGGCCTGCATGTTCTGCGCGATCTGGCTGTTCGGCGACGGACCGAACGGACCCTGATTGAACGGGTCGATCCAGCTCATGTACCAGGCGTTGGTCGGCAGCTGCAGGTACGTGGTGTAGAGTACCGCGATCTTGATACCGCGGTTCTTGATCGCCGTGCACAGTGCAGGATCGATCGGCGACTGGCAACGATTGCTGCCGGTGATCGGCTTCAGGCAGGCCGCATTGGGCTCGTCGGCCACGCCGTCGGAGACGAAGAACAGGTATTTTTGCGGCGACGACGAGGTGCCGGGGCCCGGCGCGCTGATCGCATTGCTGATGGCGGGAAGCACCGTCGAGAACTGGGTGTCCTTGTCGGCGGTGTAGGAATCATTGTTGCCGTAGACGCCCATCAGGTCGATGTTGCCGGCCGCGGTCTTGGCGCTCGACAGGCTGGTCGACAGGTTGAACAGCGCGCGCAAGCCGATCGTCGCCGACGAGGCACCGAAATCATAGATCGCCATCCGGTACTGGTTGGCATAGGTCGCGGTGCTCGCCGCGGTGTCCATCAACTGCTGCGTCGCGCTGCGCAGCACGTCGATCCGCGTCGTGACGCCGAGCTTCTTGGCCAGATTGTAGTAGTTGTTGGCATCGTTGTAGTCGTGACAGGCGAAGGCGCATTTGTCCGACGTGTTGTTGACCATGGTGGTCACGTCGGCCGGCGTCGCCGCGACGCCCATCGACGGCGAATTGTCGAGCAGCAGATAGAAGTCGATGTAGAGCGGCATCGTCGCCGTCGACGTCGAGGTGCCCGTCACGGTGATCTTGCCGCTGCCGATCACGCCGAGAAACATGGTGGGGACGTCGGCGGAGAACTGCACCTTGGCGGTCAGGGTGCCGCCGCTCTTGGTCACGGCCGGCGTCACGCTGTTGAGCGTGAAGCCGGTCTGGTTGAAGATGTTGCCGTTGAAGATCTTGGTCGCGTCGTCGTTGCCCGCCGCAACCGGGCCGTCCGAGGTCATGGCGCCGGCGGCGATGAAGCCCGGCGAGGCCTTGGCGATCGAACCGACGCTGGCGGCGTCGGCAGCGGAGATCAGCTTGGTGCGGATCTGGTTGGCGCGGGTATAGTCGACCGCGCATCCGACAGCGACGAGGGCCGGCAGCGCGACGAGGCCGAAGATGATCGCGATGTTGCCCGAGCGATCGCGGCGGAAACGGCTGATGGTCCGGGTCAAGGTGCGCATGGGTTCTGTCGGCAGTAAAGGACGCGGGAGCCCCCACCCTGCCTCCGGCGAATTAAGGCAAGCTTATTGCGGCCGCTGAAAGCCGCATTGCGACAAAACGTTTGGCGCTGAGCGCGCAGCTGGTTAATGGAAGCTTGCCGATTTCAACCATAGGGACATCCACGCTGCATGGCCGACATCAAGCTGACCCTGGTCGCCGCCTGCGCGCTGGTCGACGCCGACAAGCGCGTGCTGCTGGCGCAGCGCCCCGAAGGCAAGGCGCTGGCGGGGCTGTGGGAATTCCCCGGTGGCAAGATCGAGCCCGGCGAGCGGCCGGAACAGACACTGATCCGCGAGCTGCACGAGGAGATCGGCATCACCGTGAGCGAGCCGTGCCTCGCGCCGCTGACCTTTGCGAGCCACGCCTACGAAACCTTCCATCTGTTGATGCCGCTCTACATCTGCCGCCGCTGGGAGGGCATGGTAGTGGCCCGTGAGGGCCAGCAGCTGGCCTGGGTGCGCGCCAGCAAGCTGCGCGACTACCCGATGCCGCCGGCGGATATCCCGCTGCTGCCGCATCTGATCGATCTGCTGCTGTGAGCTGAACTGGTCTTGCGCACGGCCCCTTGTGGGGCCGTCGCAGGGGGCGCGCATCAAAACCTGAAAAACAACCCCATGCAAAGTAGCCGGCGGTTCCCGGCGTTCGACAAGCCGCTTGACACATCGGGCAAGTCAGGGGTATTTTTCCAATATTCCGAAATTGTGCAGAGGCTAAGACCACGTCGGCAGTCCCGATGCGGCCACCCCTCTCCCCAACCCTCCCCCGCAAGGGGGAAGAGAGCCTGACTAACGTGCTCACCTCACTGTCTTTGTGGCTTCAATGCAAGTCGAAGCAACTATCGGGATGCGCCCGTCATCAGCGATGTGAGGGACGCACCGCTGGGAGGGTTCCCTCTCCCCTTGCGGGAGAGGGTTAGGGAGAGGGGTGCCGCTTGCTCCGCTATTTGTCGAGTGCGAAGGACACTCAGCGGTGAGCGCGACGCTTGATTTAGCATCGACTTGTTTACGCATCTCGCCCGGGGCCACCCCTCTCCCCAACCCTCCCCCGCAAGGGGGGAGGGAGCCTGAAGAGCGTGCTCACCTCACGCGTCAGCGTTTCGCCTGCTTCACTGCCGCTTCCAGGCTCGCCTTGGCCGAGCCCGGCTTCAGCGGCTTTGGCTGGCTCTCATGCGGCGCCCAGCCGGACAGCCAGACGATGTCGAAGGTGGCGCGGATGCGGCCGTCTGCGTCGGCGAAGCGCTCGGCGTAGAGCTGCGCCATGCGCAGCATGGTGGCGCGGCGGGTTAAGGTGTGGCGGCGCTCGCGCAGCACGTTGGTGGCGCCCATCCGCCTGAGATCGGCCATCAGCGCGAAGGCGCTGGCGTAGCGCACCACGACGCGGTCGACGTCGGTAACCGGCAGCGCAAACCCCGCGCGCTGCAGCAGCGCGCCGATGTCGCGCAGATCGGCAAACGGCGCGACGCGCGGCGACACGCCGCCCTCGCATTCGGCCTCGGCGGCGGCAAAGCTCTGCCGCAGCTCGGTCAGCGTATCGCCGCCGAGCATCGCCGCGAGCAACAACCCGTCCGGCTTCAGCGCGCGGCGGATTTGCGCCAGCACGCCCGGCAGATCGTTGACAAACTGGAAGGCCAGCGCGGAGACCGCAAGATCCAGGGATTCCGCAGCCAGCGGCAGAGTTTCCGCCACAAATCCTGACGGCTCCGCTGGACGAGCAATCGGAACCTGGAGACCGCGCCAAAGGCGAATCTGCAACCCTTCACCAGGTGTCCAGACGTCCGCGACGTGCTCGAACTTGCGCATCATTGCGCCAAGCCTCTCCTCCATCTCGTCGTTGACGCGCATCAGCAGAAAATCCGCCGGATGGCGTGACGCGCGCAACTGCCGCTGCAGCAGAAGTGCGCGATCGAACAGCATGGGGGCTGCGGGCGGGGTCGTTGCCATCCGGGCTGGTTACGCCGGACCGCCGCCGCAGGCAATGCGCCTTGAGCCCGCGTGGCCCAAACGCTAGCCTCGCCCGCCATGGACGCCGAGGCATCACCACCCCGCTCGATTTCCGGTCATTTTCAGCGCGCGCTTGGCGCGATCGGGGGCGTGTGGATGCGCGCGGCGCGAATGGCGCTCGACATCGCGCTGCCGACGCTGTGCGTGTCCTGCCGGGAGCCGGTTCATGGCGAGGGGGTGTGCGCGGCGTGCTGGGCGAAATTGTCGTTCATCGCGCCGCCGTTCTGCCCGCGGCTCGGCATTCCCTTTGTCTACGACCCCGGACCGGAGCTGCTGTCGATGGAGGCGATCGCCAGTCCCCCGGCCTACCAGCGCGCCCGCGCTGCGGTGCGCTATGACGACGTCGCGCGGACGCTGGTGCATGCGCTGAAATACCAGGATCGCACCGATCTGGCGCCGACCATGGGTCGCTGGATGGCACGCGCGGGGAAGGAATTGCTCGACGGCGCCGACCTGCTGGTCCCGGTTCCCTTGCACTGGCGGCGTGGCTGGGGCCGGCGCTACAACCAGTCCGGCGCGCTCGCCAAGGTGATCTCGCGCCAGAGCGGCGTCAAAATGGCCTCCGAGGCGCTGCGGCGCATCCGCGCCACCGAGCAGCAGATCGGGCTGTCGCGCAAGGACCGCGCCAGCAATGTCCAGGGCGCATTCGGGATCGCCGATGAGCGCAAGGCTGAGATCCAGGGCCGCCGCGTCATCCTGGTCGACGACGTCCTGACGTCCGGCGCCACGGCGGATGCCTGCGCGCGGGCGCTGTTGCGCGCCAAAGCGGCGCAGGTCGACGTGCTGGTGTTTGCCCGGGTTGTCGATACCCACCGCGCTCCCATATAATCCGAACCTTCTGGTTCAACCGAGCGCATCATGACCGCTGCCATTGAAATCTACACCCGCCCGGGCTGCGGTTATTGCACCGCGGCCAAATCGCTGCTGACGCGCAAGAACGCCGCGTTCACCGAGCTCAGCGTCGCCAGCAACCCGTCCTATCGCGACGAGATGTACGACCGCGCCGGAGCCGGGTCGACCTTCCCGCAGATCTTCATCGACAAAATGCATGTCGGCGGCTGCGACGAGCTCTACGCGCTCGACCGCGAGGGCAAGCTCGACGGCCTGCTTGCGAACGGAGGCGGCGCCTGATGGCCGAGCACACCACCTTCACCGCCGCCATGGTGCAGATGCGCACCTCGCTGCTGCCGGAGCCGAGCCTCGAGCAGGGCATGCGGCTGATCCGCGAGGCGGCGGCGCAGGGCGCCAACTATGTGCAGACGCCCGAAGTCAGCAACATGATGCAGCTGAACCGCAAGGCGCTGTTCGAGCACCTGGCGAGCGAGGAGGACGACAAGTCGCTGCAGGCCTATCGCGCGCTCGCCGCCGAATTGAAGATCCATCTGCATATCGGCTCGCTGGCGCTGCGCTATTCGCCGGAGAAGGCGGTGAACCGCTCGTTCCTGATCGGGCCCGAGGGCAATCTGCTCGCGAGCTACGACAAGATCCACATGTTCGACATCGATCTGCCGGGCGGCGAGAGCTATCGCGAATCGGCCAATTACCAGCCCGGCGAGACCGCGGTGATCTCGGACCTGCCGTGGGGCCGGATCGGGCTGACGATCTGCTACGACGTGCGCTTCCCGGCGCTGTACCGCGCGCTCGCGGAGGCCGGCGCCTGGTTCCTCACGGTGCCCTCCGCCTTCACCCGCAAGACCGGCGAGGCGCATTGGCACACGCTGCTGCGCGCCCGCGCCATCGAGACCGGCTGCTTCGTGTTCGCGGCGGCCCAGGCCGGCCTGCATGAGAACAAGCGCGAGACCTTTGGGCATTCGCTGATCGTCGACCCCTGGGGCGAGATCATCGCCGAGGGCGGGGTCGAGCCCGGCGTGTTCCTGGCCGAGATCGATACCGCCAAGGTCGAGACCGCGCGCAAAACCATCCCCTCGCTGCAGCACGGCCGCCGCTTCGGCATCGCCGACCCCAAGGCCGGTCCGGAGCATCTGCACCTCGTCCGGGGCTCGGCATGATCCGCTACACCCTACGGTGCGCGCGCGGTCACCAGTTCGAGAGCTGGTTCCAGAGTTCCTCGGCCTATGAATCGCAGGAGCGGCGGCACCTGATCGATTGCCCGACCTGCGGCTCGAGCGAGATCGAGCGCGCGATCATGGCGCCGCGGGTGATCGGCAAGAAGGGCCGCGAGCCGGCGCAGCCTGCACCTGGCGCGGCGCCCGCGGAAACTGCCGCCAGCGAGCCGACCTCGCTGATGATGGCGCAGGAGCGCGAGCTGCGCGCCAAGCTGAAAGAGCTGCGCGACCATATCGTCAAGAACGCCGACAATGTCGGCGACCGCTTCCCCAACGAAGCCCGCAAGATGCATTACGGCGATATCGAGCATCGCCCGATCTATGGCGAGGCGTCACCCGAAGAAGCGCGCGCGCTGATCGACGAAGGCGTCGAGGTCTCGCCGCTGCCGACGCTGCCCGAAGACCGGAACTGACGCTTAGAGCATGATCCGGAAAAGTGTGAAGCGGTTTTCCGAAAAGATCATGCTCAAATAAAGAGCTAAAGCGCGATGACGATTCAACCCAATCTCATCGCGCTTTAGCGTCAGCTCGCCACCAGCAACGCGACCCCGATCACGATCAGGACGATGCCGATCAGCTCGCGCAGCGAGAACGGCTGCTTGAGCGAGAAATACGCCACGCCCTGCGCGAACAGCACCTCGATCAGCGCCAGCGTGCGCACATTGGCCGCCGCCGTCAGCGCGAACGCCAGGAACCAGAACTGCGAGGAGAACGCGCCCATGAAGCCGGCGAACATTGACGGGCGCCAGAGGCCGAGAATTTTCCGCAGCACATCGGGCGCGCGCAGCAGCAAATAGACCGACAGAATCAGCGTCTGCACGAACAGGCTCCACATCAGCGTGCAGGAGGCTGCCGTCACGAACGAGACGCCGGGCACCGCGATGATCGCGCCGCGAAAGCTCACCGCCGAGATCGCGAACACCGCGGCGGCGCCGAGGCCGAGCACAGTCGGGCGCAGATCGGCAAAACTCCTCGAGCCGCCGGGCCGCAGCGCGGTGATGACGACACCGACGGTGGCGATCACAATCGCGATCACCTTGGCCGCCGTGAGATGGTCGCCGAGGAAGATGAAGCCGAAGATCGCGGTCTGGATCGCCTCGGTCTTCATATAGGCCGTGGTCACCACGAAGGAGCGGTCGTTCATCGCCAGCAGCATGAAGCCGGTGCCGACGATCTGGCTCAGCGCACCGGTGACGAGCCACGGCCAGAACGCGCTCGACGGCCACGGCACGCGGTCGCCGGTCGCGATCACGGCGAGCGCGAAGAACAGCACCGAGAACGGCAGCCCGAACAAGAAGCGGATATTGGTCGCGCCCCAGGTCCCGAGCGGCCCGGTCAGATGCCGCTGCATCGCATTGCGCGCCACCTGCCCGAACGCGGCAACGATGGTGAAGGGAATCCAGAGCGAAGCGAGCGTGAACATATGCGTTGCGGAAAGCGTGCCGGGCGGGAGTATATCAGCACCGTGCCGATTGCCGCCGATACGGTCAAACCAAGTCAGCGCATGACAGGATTGCGCAGCGTCCACAAACTTCCGTAGCCCGGATGCAGCGAAGCGCAATCCGGGGCCGCTCTACCCGCGGATGAACCTGTCCCGGATTACGCTGCGCTCCATCCGGGCTACAGGGGGCTCACACCTCCTCCGCGATCACCATGTAGTTCACGTCCATGTCGGACGAGACGCTCCATTTGTCGGCGAGCGGGTTGTAGACCACGCCGGCCTGTTCGGTGACGGTGAGGTTGAGGTCGCCGAGGTAGCGTTCGAGCTCGGCGGGGGTGACGAACTTGCTCCACTCGTGG
The DNA here is from genome assembly GCF_900696085.1 of Bradyrhizobium ivorense. Lineage (GTDB taxonomy): Bacteria > Pseudomonadota > Alphaproteobacteria > Rhizobiales > Xanthobacteraceae > Bradyrhizobium > Bradyrhizobium ivorense. The sequence continues at coordinate 40,393 of NZ_CAADFC020000042.1, read as the reverse complement.
GTGCCGCGCGGCAGCCAGCGCAGCACGTATTCGGCGCCGACGATGGCGAGCGCAAAGCTTTTCCAGTTGCGGTTCAACGTCGAAACCACCATCAGCCCGCCGGGCTTGAGCATCGCGGCGCAGCGCTTGAGGAAGGCACCGACGTCGGTGACGTGCTCGACCACCTCCATCGCCAGCACGATGTCGAAGCGCTCGCGCACGTCCATGTCCTCGACCGTGGTGCAGCGGTAGTCGATCGACAGATGGCCCTTGTCGGCGTGCAGCTTGGCGGCCGATATGTTGGTGGCGGAGGGATCGATGCCGATCACCTGGGCGCCCAGCCGCGTCAACGGCTCGCACAACAGCCCGGCCCCGCAGCCGATGTCGAGCACGCGCAGGCCGGACAGGCAGCCGAGACTCTTGGCGTTGCGCTCGAACTTGCGGCAGGCGGCGTCGCGGATGTAGGTCAGGCGCAGCGGATTGATCTTGTGCAGCGGCGCCATCTTGCCGTGCGGATCCCACCATTCGTCCGACAGCTTTGAGAATTTCGCGATCTCGGCCGGATCGACCGAGCTGGCGGAGGCATTGGAGAGATTTGTCTGCATGGCCATGATTGCGCGCGCCCCTATCGCGCGGTGATCGCACTGCGGAACGCCAGCGGCGAGGCGATGGTCGCGATTTTTTGCCTGCCCTCACCGACACCCTGAATGGTGACATCGCCGTAGTTGAGAATACGTCCCATGATGCTCTGATAGACGTCGACGCTCTCGACCTTGTCGAGGCTCATCTCGAATGTCTTGCGGGTGATGAAGCCGGTCTTGTGGACAACGCGCAGGTTGGTGACGTCGGTCTCGGTGGTGAGCCGGTGGAACCAGGCCCTGATGGTCCAGTAGACCGCCGCGACCGCCACCACCGCGGCGGCCGCAAGGCAGACCAAGACGAGGCCGTCGACGGTCACGAGCCGCGACAGGATCAGCAGCACCACCACCACGGTCCATGCCCCGATCGCCGGCAGATAGAACATCCAGTGCGCGTTGGTGGAATACAGCACCTTCTCGCCCGGCTGCAGGATTTCGTCGATGTAACGGCCCATCCGCTCCGCCTTCGAGTAACCACGGCGCCACAGCCCGCCCGCGACGGGTGAAACACCGCAAAACACCCCCAAAAGTCCCGCAGGAACCACCTTGCCCCCGGGCGCGCCGCTATGTATACGCGCCTTTCGGTGCCCGCGCTTGCGGTTTTCGGCGTGGGTTAACCTACTTATCCTCTTAAAGGAATAGACGCGTCGTCATGGGCCGCCTCGTGATGAAATTCGGCGGTACGTCCGTCGCCAATATCGATCGTATCCGCAACGTCGCCCAGCACGTGAAGCGCGAGGTCGACGCGGGCCATGAGGTCGCCGTGGTCGTCTCCGCGATGTCCGGCAAGACCAACGAGTTGGTCGGCTGGTGCACCGAGGCGTCGCCGCTGCATGACGCGCGGGAATATGACGCGGTGGTCGCCTCCGGTGAACAGGTGACCTCCGGCCTGCTCGCGATCGTGCTGCAGGGCCTCGGCATCCAGGCGCGCTCCTGGCAGGGCTGGCAGATCCCGATCAAGACCTCGGACGCGCATGCCTCGGCGCGCATCCTCGATATTGACGGCAGCGAGATCATGACCCGCTTCAAGGAGCGCAAGGAGGTCGCCGTGATCGCCGGCTTCCAGGGCATCAACCCGCAGACCGGCCGCATCACGACGCTGGGCCGCGGCGGCTCGGACACCTCCGCGGTGGCGATCGCAGCCGCGCTGCGCGCCGACCGCTGCGACATCTACACCGACGTCGACGGCGTCTACACCACCGATCCCCGCGTGGTGCCGAAGGCGCGTCGGCTCGACAAGATCGCCTTCGAGGACATGCTGGAGCTGGCCTCGCAGGGCGCCAAGGTGCTGCAGGTCCGCTCGGTGGAACTCGGCATGGTGCACAACATGCCGATCTTCGTGCGCTCCAGCTTCGACAAGCCTGAGGATATCGACCCGCACGCCAACCAGCCGCCGGGCACGCTGATCTGCAGCGAGGAGGAAATCATGGAAATGCACGTCGTCACCGGCATCGCCTTCTCCAAGGACGAGGCCCAGATTTCCGTGCGCCAGATCGAAGACAAGCCGGGCGTTGCCGCCTCGATCTTCGGGCCGCTCGCGGATGCCAACATCAATGTCGACATGATCGTGCAGAACGTGTCGGAGGACGGCAAGACCACCGACCTCACCTTCACCGTTCCGGCCGCCGACTATAACCGCGCCAAGGACACCATTACCGCCGCCAAGGCCAAGATCGGCTATGCCAGGCTCGACACCGCGACCGACGTCGCCAAGGTCTCGGTGATCGGCAGCGGCATGCGCAGCCACGCCGGCGTCGCCTCGAAGGCGTTCCGCGCGCTGGCCGAGCGCAACATCAACATCCGCGCCATCACGACGTCCGAGATCAAGTTCTCGGTCTTGATCGACGCCGCCTACACCGAGCTCGCCGTGCGCACGCTGCACACGCTGTACGGGCTGGATCAGGCGTAGGGCGCTCTAAACCCTCTCCCCTTGTGGGAGAGGGTGGCTTCGCGAAGCGAAGCCGGGTGAGGGGTTGTCTCCACTCGGGCGGTCTTGCAAACGGAGAGAACCCCTCATCCGTCGCGGACTGCGACCGCGACACCTTCTCCCACAAGGGGAGAAGGGAAGGAGGCCGGCTCGCTCGCGGCCCCGATAGTTAGAATTTCTCTTAGCGGGCGCAGCATTGGGCTGACGCAGACGTTATTTGCTACTGGCAGGCGTTTTGCTTGGCAAAGCAAGCCTCGATTGGCTATACGGCCAGTCAGGTGGGCTGCCGCAAACTGTGCCACAGTTTTGGCGATCCCGATTCGGCGGGGACCGGTGTTCGCGGCGACGCCGAATCACTAAAATTGCTGGATTTGACGAGTTTTGCGCCAGCGGCCGGCACCCCGGCGCGCTGGTTTGGCGGGAGGGACTGAAAGCACATGCGGAGCGCCTCGGGAGGCCCGCGCATCCTGTTGAGACGGCTCCGCGAAACCATGGCGGAGCAAGTCTCCGCGCAGGAGCGCCTCGACAAGATCGTGGTGCTTATCGCGGCCAACATGGTGGCCGAGGTGTGCTCGACCTATGTGCTGCGCGTCGACAACACGCTGGAGCTCTACGCCACCGAAGGCCTCAACCGCGACGCCGTGCACCACACCGTGCTGAGCGCGCATGAGGGCCTGGTCGGCCTCGTCGCCAGCGAGGCGACGCCGCTGAACCTGTCCGACGCGCAAAGCCATCCGGCCTTCTCCTACCGCCCGGAGACCGGCGAAGAGGCCTACCACTCCTTCCTCGGCGTGCCGATCCTGCGCGCCGGCAACACGCTCGGCGTGCTCGTGGTGCAGAACCGCGCCAAGCGCACCTATGTCGAGGAAGAGGTCGAGGCGCTGCAGACCACCGCCATGGTGCTGGCGGAGATGATCGCCTCCGGCGAGCTCGCCGCGCTGGCGCAGCCCGGCGCCGAGCCGGCGGCGCGGCACTCGCTGCACAAGACCGGCGCGGTGCTGTCCGACGGCATCGCGCTCGGCCATGTCGTGCTGCACGAGCCGCGCGTCGTCATCACCAATTACATCGCCGAGGACCTGCCCAAGGAGGTCAAGCGGCTCGACACGGCGCTGGCCAGCCTGCGCGCCGACCTCGACCGCCTCCTGGAGCGCGGCGACGTCGCCGAAGGCGGCGAGCACCGCGAGGTGCTGGAAGCCTACCGCATGTTCGCCAACGACCAGGGCTGGTCACACAAGCTGCACGAGGCGGTCGCCACCGGCCTGACCGCGGAGGCCGCCGTCGAACGCGTGCAGTCCGACACCCGCGCCCGCATGCTGCGCTCGACCGATCCTTATCTGCGCGACCGCCTGCACGATCTCGAGGATCTCGGCCACCGCCTGATGCGGCAGCTGGTCGGCCAGGATCACGCGCCCTCGCGCGAGCAACTGCCCGACAATGCCATTTTGATCGCGCGCGCGATGGGCCCGGCGGCGCTGCTCGACTACGACCGCAAGCGGCTGCGCGGCCTGGTGCTGGAGGAAGGCACCGCCAATTCGCACGTCTCGATCGTGGCGCGCGCGCTCGGCATTCCCGCGGTCGGCGAGGTGCCGAACGCCCCCGGCATCGCAGATCCCGGCGACGCCATCATCGTCGACGGCATTTCCGGCGAGATCTATGTCCGGCCCTCGACCGAGATCGAATCCGCCTATGCCGAACGCGTGCGGTTCCGCGCGCGGCGGCAGGCGCAGTATTCGGCGCTGCGCGACAAGCCCTGCGTCACCAAGGACGGCCAGCCGATCGAGCTTTTGATCAATGCCGGCCTGACCATCGACCTGCCGCATATCGACGACACCGGCAGCGCCGGCGTCGGGCTGTTCCGCACCGAGCTGCAGTTCATGGTGAGCCCGAGCCTGCCGCGCTCGACCGACCAGCTCGCGCTGTATCGCACCGTGCTGGATGCCGCGGGCACAAAGCCCGTCACCTTCCGCACGCTCGACATCGGCGGCGACAAGGCGCTGCCCTATATGGAGACCGTGGTCGAGGAGAACCCGGCGCTCGGCTGGCGGGCGATCCGGCTCGGCCTCGACCGCCCCGGCCTGCTGCGCGGCCAGATCCGCGCGCTGCTCCGCGCCGGCGGCGGCCGCGCGCTGAAGATCATGTTCCCGATGATCTCCGACGTCGCCGAGTTCGACCAGGCCAAGGCGATCGTCGAGCGCGAATTGACCTATCTGCGCCAGCACGGCCATTCGCTGCCCGAGCGCATCGATGTCGGCACCATGGTCGAGGTGCCGGCCCTGCTCTACCAGCTCGACGAGCTGTTGAAGCGGGTCGACTTCGTCTCGGTCGGCTCCAACGATCTGTTCCAGTTCCTGTTCGCGGTCGACCGCGGCAACGCCAAGGTGTCCGAGCGGTTCGACATCCTGTCGGCGCCGATCCTGCGCGCGCTGCGCGACATCGTGCGCAAGGCCAAGGCCGCGAAGAAGGCCGCCTCGCTGTGCGGCGAGATGGCCTCGAAGCCGATCGGCGCGCTGGCGCTGATTGCGCTCGGCTACCGTTCTCTTTCATTGTCGGCAACCGCGCACGGCCCGGTGAAGGCGATGATCCTCGATCTCGACGCCAAGAAGGCCGAGGCCATGATCAATCCGCTGCTCGACAAGCCGTCCGGCAGCGTGTCGATCCGTGCGGCGCTGACCAAGTTTGCGGAAACCGAGGGGCTGGCCTTGTAGCGACGCTGCCGTCGCCGTTCGCCGTCCCGCTTTCGCAATTCGAGACATCGCCATGCTACCCGAAGCCAAACTCGACATCCTGCTCGCCCATCACGCCTCGCTCGAGGCCGAGCTGCTCGGCCAGGTGAACTCCGACCGCTACGTTGCGATCACCCGCGAGCTCGCCGAGCTCAATCCGCTGATCGACGCGGTGAAGGACTATCGTTCCGCCCGCACCGAGCTCGCCGGCGCCGAGGCGCTGCTGGCTGACGCGGCTGAAGATCCCGAGATGCATAGCATGGCGGAGGCCGAGCTCGAGACGCTGCAGGCGCGCATTGGCGAGCTCGAGCAGAAGATCCGGGTCGCGCTGCTGCCCAAGGACGCGATGGACGATCGCAACGTGATGCTGGAAATCCGCGCCGGCACCGGCGGCGACGAGGCTTCGCTGTTCGCCGGCGATCTGTTCCGGATGTATGAGCGCTTCGCCGGCCTGCAGGGCTGGAAGGTCGAGGTGATCTCGGCCAGCGAAGGCACCGTCGGCGGCTACAAGGAAATCATCGCCGAGGTGCAGGGCCGCGGCGCCTTTGCAAAACTGAAATTCGAATCCGGCGTGCATCGTGTGCAGCGCGTGCCCGACACCGAGACGCAGGGGCGCATCCACACCTCGGCCGCAACAGTCGCGGTGCTGCCGGAGGTCGAGGATGTCGACGTCGACATCAAGGACACGGATTTGCGGATCGAGACCATGCGCGCCGGCGGCGCCGGCGGCCAGCACGTCAACAAGACCGAATCGGCGATCCGCATCACCCACATCCCGACCGGCATCGTGGTGATGATGCAGGACAGCCGCTCGCAACACAAAAACCGCGCCTCGGCGATGAACATCCTGCGCTCGCGCATCTACGACGCCGAGCGCCAGCGCGTCGAGGCCGCGCGCTCCGCCGACCGCAAGGAGAAGGTCGGCTCCGGCGATCGCTCCGAGCGCATCCGCACCTACAATTTCCCGCAAGGGCGCGTCACCGACCACCGCATCAATCTGACGCTCTATAAATTGCCGCAGGTGATCGCCGGCGAAGCGCTCGGCGAACTGATCGATGCGCTGACCACCGAACACCAGGCCGCGCAGCTCGCGGCGCAGGGCGCTGCGGCGTAAGGCTCAGGATTCGCCGGGTTGCGACGATGACTTCAACAGCCGGCGCAGCGCCGGGCTCGCGGCGCGCCGCAGCTCCTCGACGTTCTTCCGCGACAGCGACTGCAGCTTCCGCTCGCCCTTCTGTGTCAGCTTGAGCAAAACGCGGCGACCGTCCTCGGGATCGGCGAACCGGCTGATCAGCCCGAGCTTCACCATGCGATCCACCAGCTCGACGGCGGAGTGATGCCGGACCAGCAGAAAGCGCGCGATGTCGCCGACGGTCGCCGGGCCCGGGCGGACGAAGCCCTTGATGCCGAGCAGCGCCTGGTGTTGCTGCGGCGTCAATCCGGCCTGCTTGGCCGCCTGCTCGCTGAACGCCAGAAACGTCCGCAGCTGGTAGCGAAAGCGGGCCAGCGCCTCGTAATCGACCGCTCCCGCCGCGCCGCCGCGCGTCGTGGTTCCGGCCGTGGTCCGGCGCTGCTTGGGTTGCGGCATTCGCTCGTCCCTGGAGATGGTCCGCGCGATGGCGGAGACCGGACGACGCTACCAAGCTACCATGACGCAAACCATCTCCGGATACCGCTGCCGGCGATGTTTTCAACGGCCTGAGTGTCGCAGCTCCGGCCGGCAGCGATCATACGCGGAGCAATGGATTGCTTCGTCGCTGCGCGCCTCGCAATGACGAAGTCGATATTGCGCATGGCCTCTCGGGATACGGATTACGGCATTCCGCGTCGGACCCGGCCGCCCGCTCAATTTCCCAACGCCGCAATCATCCGCTTCGCGTGTTCCGCAAGCACGTCCATGTCCTGCTTGTGGGTCTGTGCCGGCAGCAGCGCGACACCGGCCTTCACCGGCATCACATGCATGTGCAGGTGAAGCACCACCTGCCCGCTGGCGGGCTCGCTGAACTGCTGGATGATGATGCCGTCGGCACTGAACGCCTTCATCGCGCCGACGGCGATGCGTTTTGCCGACCGCGCGACCTCGGCAAGGTCGTCCTCGGCGATATCGAGGATGCCGCGCGCCGGCGCCTTCGGGATCACCAGCGTATGTCCCGGCGATCGCGGCATGATGTCGAGAAAGGCGAAGGTCCGGTCGGTCTCGTAGACCTTGAAGCTCGGGATCTCGCCGCGCAGGATTTTTGCGAAGGCGTTCTGGTCGTCATAGGCCGTCATGTTGCTGTTTCCGGTCAGGGCGCTCATGCCCGAACCGTGCGCGCCGGCCGCGCGCGGCGCAAGCCATATCGACGCCGCACCGACCATCGGCTAACAACGCGCGATGAGCGCAGCAGCTGACCACCAGACCGTCGAGACCAGCAGGCGCGCGCTGGCCGCGCGCCTCAAGGCCGCCGGCAACAAGTCGGCCGAGCTGGATGCGCGGCTCTTGGCCGGCGCCGCGCTCGGGCTCGATCTGACCGGCATGATCTCCGCGGCCAATCGAACCCTGACCGCAGCCGAAGCGGATCGCATCGAAGCGTTGGCGCAGCGCCGGCTTGCCGGCGAGCCGGTCGCGCGCATCCTTGGCAACAAGGAGTTTTGGGGGCTGCCGCTACAACTTTCCGCCGCGACGTTGGTGCCGCGCCCCGACACCGAGACGGTGGTCGAGCGCGCGCTCGAGCTGTTGCGCGCCGATGGCGCGGCGGAGCGCGCGCTGCGGATCGCCGATCTCGGCACCGGCAGCGGCGCGATCCTGCTGGCGCTGCTTTCGGAACTGCCCCACGCGCATGGCTTCGGCACCGACATCTCGGCGGAGGCGCTCGATACCGCGCGCCAGAACGCAGCGGCGCTCGGGCTTGCGGATCGCGCGACGATGATTAACTGTGATTTTGGTAGCGGGCTCGTGGGCCCGTTCGACTTGATCGTGTCGAACCCGCCCTATATCCGGACAACCGAGATCCCCGATCTCGCCACCGAGGTGCGCGACCACGATCCACGCGCCGCGCTCGACGGCGGCGCCGACGGGCTCGATGCCTACCGCGCGCTGATCTCGCATTCTGCGGGTCTTCTGGTGCCAGGCGGATTTCTGGTTGTCGAAATCGGCCGCGGCCAGGAGGCCGACGTTGAAGCCCTGATGACGGCCGCGGGCTTATCCCCGACCGGGCCGCCCAGGGCCGATCTGGGGGGCATCCCGAGGGCGGTTTCCGCCCGCCGGCTGCCCCGATAAAGTCCTATTGGAACGCAAAAAAACCTCTTGGAATTACCCCCGGGAACGACTACGTTCCGGCCACAACGTCGGTACTGGCCCCCGTAGCCGATACGGGGTGATGACCAGGGTTCAGCAGAGCCCGCCGATCCAAAGGTTCCAAGAACGCAGGTCACATTGAGCGCAATAGCTAGAGCTGTGCTGCTCTCGACCGCCAAGCGAACGAAAGCCTGTTATTGCGCTTGAAGACTTACGCGAGAGAACTGGGCCTGTCTCGACAGGCGGAATGATTTGGTCGCCGGCGCGATCCGCTGGCGGTTGGGGAACGCGTCTTTGCTGAACGCGACTTTGCTGAAACGAGATGGTCGGCAACATCGAAGCCACTTTCGACGGTAGTGCGATTCCGCGCGCTTGAATGCGCGCCGAATCGGAGAGGCAATGAACTGCAATAACTTCAGGGCTGGAATAAAGGCGACAAATGAGAAACGGTCAGAACAACAAGCGGATGCGCAACCGGAATAACAACAATAATAATAACAACAATAACCGGCGCGGCCAGAATCCTCTGACGCGGGTGTACGAATCGAACGGACCCGATATCAAGATCCGCGGCACGGCGTCCCACGTGGCCGAGAAATACGTGCAGCTGGCGCGCGATGCGCGCTCCTCCGGCGATCCGGTCGCGGCCGAGAATTACTACCAGCACGCCGAGCACTATTACCGGATCATCGCGGCCGCGCAGGAGCAATTCCGGCAGAACCAGCAGCAGCCGCGGCCCGATGCCGAGGCGATGCCGTCGTCCGACGACAACGACGACGACAATGACGGCTATTCGAGCTTCGGCCAGGAGCCCGGCTTCGTGCCGCAGCAGCAGCCCTATGTGCGCGAGAACGGCCAGCAGCCCTACCAGCGCGATCAGCAGCAGCCGCGTGAACACCGTGAGCGTGAGCGCGAGCATCGTCAGCAGCCGCAATATCAGCCGCAGCCGCAGCCGGCGAACCAGCCGCAGCCCGTGCTGGCCGATAGCGGCGTGGATCGCCTGCCCTCCTTCATCACCGGCGGCCCGCAGCCGCAGGTCAACGGCAGCTATGAGGGCAATGGCGGCGGTGAACGCAGCGAGCGCGGCGAGCGCTTTCCGCGCCGGCGCCGCCGTCCGCACGGCCCGCGTCCCGACGCCGCCGCGCAGCCCGCGCCGAGCGAGGACTTCAATCCGGGCAACGAGTAAGGCTGCCGATCATTGATCGGTTAGCGCTGCAAATCCTGCAATTCGAAATGCCCGGGCCTGGCCCGGGCATTTGCGTATTGGAGGCATGCAAACAGCATCAGCGCTCGGTATGCGCCGCCTTGCGCGTCGCCGTCGACGACGGCACCAGCACCGGCTGCAGCGATGGAATCAGCCGGGCGCGCTCGCGGTTGGCGGGGATGGCGCGGTAGACCTGCTTGCTCGCCTCGACGATATGCACGCCGGCGAACGGCATCGACAGCGCGGCGCCGACGCGCTCCCACGCCACCGCCGAGCGCAGGAACCAGGAGCCCTGCACCGGCGGCATGAACAGCGCCTCGCCCCATGCGGTCGGCGTGAACCAGGTCTGCCGCAACAGCTGCGTGATCTGCGCGCGCGAATAGGGCCGGCCATGGCCAAACGGCGTGGTGTCGGTGCGCGTCCATACGCCGCGGCGGTTCGGGATCACCGCGATCAGCCGCCCCGAGGGCGCCAGCACGCGCCAGACCTCGCGCAGCAACCGCTCCGGATCGTCCGACATCTCCAGCGCATGCACCAGCAGCACGCGGTCGACCGCGGCATCCGGCAACGGCATCGAGAACTCGTCGATCAAGGTGGCCAGCGCCGGCCGCCCGGTCGGCCATTTCAGCACGCCCTGGGCCGCCGGCATGAAGGCGATGCAGCGCTCGCAGCTCTCGCGGAACAGGCCGAGATAGGGTGTCGGGTAGCCGAGGCCGAGCACCCGCTGGCCCTCCGCATTGGGCCAGCGCTCACGGATACCGCGGTTGATCAGCTGCCGCGCCACGATGCCGAGGCGCTGCGAATAGAAATCCCGGAGATCAATGACGTCCATGGTTTCAGCCTAACATGCCGCTCGCGGCCCGGGGGCGCGCAAAATTGCGTTGCCGCCGGAGCGTTAACGCCATATTTCACCCCTATATTTGGCGTGTTAGCGCCCTCGCACCAGCAATTCGTGGAGATAACATGGCCGCCGAGATTCGCACCTTCACCTGCCTCACCGACAATTTCGGCTACCTGATCCACGACCCCGCGACGAAAGCGACGGCGTCGATCGATGCGCCGGAGGCCGCCCCGATCATCAAGGCGCTGGAGCGCGAAGGCTGGACGCTGACCGACATCCTGATCACGCATCACCACGGCGACCATGTCGGCGGCGTCGCGGAGCTGAAGCAGAAATACGGCTGCCGCGTCGTCGCTCCGCACGACAAGTCGGCCAAGATCGCCAATGTCGATCTGCGCGCCGTCAATGCCGACGTCATCAAGGTCGGCAGCCTGCTCGCGCGCGTCGTCGAGACGCCCGGCCATACGCTGGACCATATCTCCTACGTGTTCGACAGCGAGAAGGCGGTGTTCGCCGCCGACACGCTGTTCTCGATCGGATGCGGCCGGGTGTTCGAGGGCAATTATCCGATGATGTGGGACTCGCTGCTGAAGCTGCGCGCGCTGCCGGACGACTTTCGGCTCTACTGCGGCCATGAATACACCGCCGCCAACGTCAAATTCGCCCTCACCATCGAGGCCGATAATCCCGACTTGCAGGCGCGCGCCGCGGAGGTGGCAAAGCTCCGCGCCGAGAACGAGCCGACCATCCCGGTGCTGCTCGGCGACGAGAAGAAGGCCAACGTGTTCCTGCGCGCCGACGAGCCTGCGGTCGCGGCCAAGCTGCACATGAAGGGCGCCGATCCGGCCCAGGTGTTCGGCGAGCTGCGCGAGCGCAAGAACAAGTCGTGATGTCCGTGCTGTCAGCTGCCGAGATCATCGCCCGGCTCGACCTGCAGCCGCATCCCGAGGGCGGGCATTTTCGCGAGACGTTTCGCGACGCGAGCTGCGACATCAGCGGACGCAGCCGCTCCACCGCGATCTACTTTTTGCTGGCGCGCGGCGAGCGTTCGCACTGGCACCGCATCGACGCTGTGGAGACGTGGCACTATTACGCCGGCGCGCCGCTGCGCTTGCAGATCGCGCAGGAGGGCGGAAGCCGGCACACGGTGACGCTCGGGCCGGATGTCGCAGGCGGCGAACGGCCGCAAGCGATCGTGCCGGCAGGTGCCTGGCAGGCCGCGGAGAGTGCCGGAGAGTGGACGCTGGTCGGCTGCACGGTCGCGCCGGCATTCGAGTTCGCAAAATTCGAGCTGGCGCCGAAAGGCTGGGAGCCGGCTTCGTAGGATGGGTAGAGCGTAGCGAACCCATCCTAGGCTCTCTTTCGCAGCACCATGTCCTTGGCCGCGATGAGCCCGCCGCCGGCGATCAGGATCGCGGCGATCGCGATGTTGGCGCTGGCTTGCGCGAAGCCGGCGAGGATCAGGAAGGCTGTGGAGAGCAGCGGCGTGGCGTAGGAGGCGGCGCCGAGCACGCGGATGTCGCCGCGCTTCATGCCGATGTCCCAGGCGAAGAACGCCGCGCCGACCGGGCCGATACCGAGCCCGATCACGGCGAGCCATTGCAGCGGGCTCGCGGGCCAGACCGTGGTCTCGACCATGCCGTGCACGAGGGCGGCAAGCACGGCGGTGGCAAGGCAAAAGCCCGCCACCGCATCTGTCGGCACTGCCTTGAGCCGGCGCGACATCACGGAGTAGGACGCCCAGACAAAGGCCGCGACGAAGGCGGCCGCGAAGCCCGGGATCTGCTCCTTCGAGAAATTGCCGGTGTTGCCGGCGAACAGCAGCACCGTGCCGACCAGCCCCAATACCGCGCCGACGACGTGATGGACGGCGAGCCGCTCGCCCGGCAGCAGCGATGAGAACAGCACGATCAACAGCGGCCAGAGATAGTTGAGCAGGCCTGCTTCCGCCGGCGGCGCGAAGCGCAGCGCCAGGAAATACAGCGCGTGATAGCCGAACAATCCGCCGACGCCGACCACCCAGGCTACGAGCGGCTGCTTCAAGGCGCCGAACGCGGCGGGACGGAACAGGAAGCTGATGAATGCAACCACAGCGCCGATCGCAAACGTCATGGCGGCGAGCTGGAACGCTGGAATCTTGCCGGTCGCAACCGTCATCACCGACAGCAGCGACCACATCAGGATGGCGGTCAGTCCGACAAGGGTGGCAGTACGGGTCGTCATCACGGCCCCCTTGTACAGACGAAAATGCCCGGCACAAGGCCGGGCATCTCGTCGTGATCGATATCGCGTGCGGCGCGACGCCGCTCAGGCGTGATACTGGCCGCCGTTGATGGTCAGCGTCGAGCCGGTGATGAAGCCGGCATCGTCGGCGGCGAGGAACACGACCGCGCGCGCGATCTCCTCGGGCTCGCCGAGCCGGTTGACCGGGATCTGCGGGATCACGTTCTTCTCCAGCACGTCCTTCGGCACCGCCTGCACCATCTCGGTGTTGATGTAGCCGGGTGCGATCACGTTGACGGTGATGCCGCCCTTGGCGTTCTCCAGCGCCAGCGCCTTGGTGAAGCCGATGTCGCCGGCCTTCGCCGCCGAATAGTTGACCTGGCCGAACTGTCCCTTCTGGCCGTTGATCGAGGAGATCGAGATGATGCGGCCGAACTTGCGGGCGCGCATGCCTTCGATCACCTGGCGCGTCATGTTGAACAGCGAGCCGAGGTTGGTGTTGATCACCTCATTCCACTGCTGCAGCGTCATCTTGTGGAAGGCGGTGTCGCGGGTGATGCCGGCGTTGTTGACCAGAATGTCGACCGGGCCGAGCTCGGCCTCGACCTTCTTGACGCCCTCCGCGCAGGCGTCGAACGAGGCGACATCCCATTTGTAGACGGGGATGCCGGTTTCCGCCTTGAACTTCTCCGCAGCCGCATCATTGCCGGCGTAGCTCGCCGCGACCTTGTAGCCGGCCGCCTTCAATCCCTTGCTGATCGCCGCTCCGATGCCCCGCGTACCGCCCGTCACCAATGCAACACGTGCCATGTCCGTCTCCTCCTTGGCCGTCTTTTATGACCGGAATTGCCCCCGGCCGTCGCACTCACTCACTCAAAAACCCTCGAAACAAAAATGCCCGGCGCGAGGCCGGGCATCTTATTTATCAGCTCGCGCCTTGGTTGACAGATGATCTTTTCATCAGCCTAACCCGCCTGGCTGCCTTTTGTTCAGTCGCGTGCAACGCACATAGCGATGCCCATGCCGCCGCCGATGCACAGCGTCGCGAGGCCCTTCTTGGCATCGCGCTTCTGCATTTCGTGCAGCAGCGTCACCAGCACGCGCGCGCCCGACGCACCAACCGGATGGCCGATCGCGATCGCGCCGCCATTGACGTTGACCTTGGCCGGGTCCCAGCCGAGGTCCTTGTTGACCGCGCAGGCCTGCGCCGCGAACGCCTCGTTGGCCTCGATCAGATCGAGGTCGGCGATGTTCCAGCCGGCCTTCTTCAGCGCGGTGCGCGAGGCGGGGATCGGGCCGGTGCCCATGATCTTGGGGTCGACGCCGGCCTGGCCCCACGAGACGATGCGGGCGATCGGCGTCTTGCCCTGCCGGGCGGCTTCCTTGGCGGTCATCAGCACCACGGCGGCGGCGCCGTCATTGATGCCCGAGGCGTTGCCGGCGGTGACCGTGCCGTCCTTCTCGAACGCCGGCTTCAGCTTGCCCATCGCGTCGAGCGTGGCGCCATGGCGCGGATATTCGTCGGCATCGACCACGATGTCGCCCTTGCGGGTCTTGATGGTGACCGGGACGATCTCGTCCTTGAACCGGCCGGCCTTCTGCGCCGCCTCGGCCTTGTTCTGCGAGGCGACCGCGAACTCGTCCTGCTGCGAGCGCGTGATCTGGTACTGCTTGGCGACGTTCTCCGCGGTGTTGCCCATGTGGTAGCCGTTGAAGGCGTCCCACAGGCCGTCCTTGATCATGGTGTCGACCAGCTCGAGGCCGCCCATCTTGACGCCGCCGCGCAGGTATTGCGCGTGCGGGGCCATGCTCATCGATTCCTGGCCGCCGGCGACCACGATCGAGGAATCGCCGTTGAGCAGCGCTTGGTAGCCCAGCGCCACCGTGCGCAGGCCGGAGCCGCAGAGCTGGTTGACGCCCCAAGCCGGGCTTTCCACCGGGATGCCAGCCCCGATCGAGGCCTGGCGGGCCGGATTCTGGCCCTGCGCCGCGGTGAGGATCTGCCCCATGATGACTTCGGAGACCTGGCCGGGTTCGACGCCGGCGCGCTCCAGCGCCGCCTTGATGGCGATGGCGCCGAGGTCATGGGCCGGGGTGGTGGCGAACGCGCCGTTGAAGCTGCCGACCGGGGTGCGGGCGGCGCTGACGATGACGACATCGTCTGACATGGACATCTCCTTTGGTTATCGGGCTTAGGTTTTCTCGACGGCGGGCGGCCGGTTGGCGGGCCTGTCTCTTGATTCCATCCTGTTAACCTAGGCAGCGTGTGTCAATTGGCCAGTGGCCGATTTCGCGCCGCGCCGCACGCGAAATAGCGCCCTTGGCAGTTTCCTGAGCAATCCCTATGCTTTGAGATTAACCGTGCCGCACAAAACGGTAGCCGAACCGCTTTGAAAATGCTTACCTTTGCTGCGATGCGTTGCATTTAGCCCTGCGGCGATGCTGCTGGGTTCCAGGTCCTACGGTGTTGGAAGTGTGAGCCCATGGCAAAATCTGAACAACCGACGACGATCAAGAAGTACGCGAACCGGCGGCTCTATAATACCGGTACGAGCACCTATGTGACGCTCGAGGACCTCGCGGCAATGGTGAAGGAGGGCGAGGACTTCCTCGTCTATGACGCCAAGACCGGCGACGACATCACCCGCTCAGTGCTCGCGCAAATCATCTTCGAGCAGGAGAACAAGGCCGGGCAGAACCTGCTGCCGACCACTTTCCTGCGCCAGCTGATCCGCTTCTACGGCGACAGCATGCAGATGGTGGTGCCGAAATATCTCGAGCAGTCGCTGGAGACGCTGACCAAGGAGCAGGAGAAGTTCCGCAAGCAGATCGCCGGCGCCCTGAGCGGAACGCCGTTTGCGCCGCTGGAGGAGCAGGTCCGCCGCAACATGGAGCTGTTCCAGCAGACCTTCTCGATGTTCAAGCCGTTCGTGCCGCAGCGTGGCAACGCCGAGGCCGAGAAGGCGCCGGAGCCCGCGCCGGACGCCGACAACATCGACGATCTCCGCCGCCAGATGAAGGACATGCAGGATCGCCTCGAGCGCATGTCGCAGCCGGCGAAGAAGGACGAGTAGGTCTCGTCGCGCTACGTCCCCATCGTCCCGGCCTGCGCCGGGACGACACCATCTCGATTGGCCAACGTTGAATTTCGTGCCGCGGTCAGGCGCCGGCCGCCTGGCCGAACATGGTCTTGCGGACGATCGCGTGCACGCCCCAATTGCCGTCGGCAACCTGGGTGACGCCGAAATCGACGCCGAGCGAGATCAGCGCCAGCGCCTCGTCCTCGCTGAGGCGGTAGCACTCCATCAGGAATTTGCGCGTCGCCCGGAACGCATTGCGCAGTGCGAGGTCGACCGAGGAACGCTGGTAGATTTCCGACTGCGCGTTGCGGCCGAGCTCGCGCAGATAGTTGCCGTAGCTGAAGCCATGCAGGATCCACTCCTCGGCCGTTTCCAGCAGCGGGTGCCCGAGTCCCTCCAGATGCGGCTTGGTCGCTTGCCCGCTCTTGTGCAGGATCAGGCGGAACTGGCCGGTGAGCGAGAGCTCCAGCGCCGTGCCGTTGATCTCACCGTCGCCCTGCGCGAAATGCGGATCGCCAATCGAGAACAGCGCGCCGGGTACGGCGACCGGCAGATAGAGCGTGGTGCCTTTGGTGGCGCGCCAATTATCGACATTGCCGCCGAAATAGCCGGGCGGAATCGAATCGACGAGTTCGGACTCGCGCGGTGCGACCGCCATGAAGCCGAAATGCAGCCGCGCCGGAACACGGACGCCGGCGAGCACACCCACCCGCTTCTCGATCGTTGCGTGATCGACCGGCACGCCGGGATAATCCATCGTGTCGTGGCGCACGCCGAACGGATCGGTCTGCGGCGTCCAGCGGTAGGAGTAGAGCGCGTGCGCCGTCTCGGCGCGCGCATCGGTCTCGAAGATCGTGATGGTCTCGCGCTTGCCCGGCGGATCGATCAGGTCGTTGTACTGAAAGCCCCACCAGGCCGCAGCGTTGCTGCCGAACGACTTGCCGGCGAACGCCGGGTTGGCGCAGGGCCGCGGCCAGATGTCGGTGATTTGCACCTCGAGCACGTCGCCCGGCTCCGCGCCGCGAACATGGATCGGGCCGGTGCAGATATGCACGCCGAACCCCTCCCCCGCACCGCGGCCGAAGATCGAACCGTCCATCGGCCCGGCGCCGCGCCGCTCGACCGACTTTCGCTCGGCGGTCCAGTGAAACACGCTCTCGGCGCCCGGATCGCCCTTGATCATGCGCTCGTAATCGTCGAAGGCGTGCTGGGTCAGCGTCTCGATCGTCACCAGCGCACCTGATTCCACGCACATGACCGGCGGGATGGTGCGGCTGAGATAACCCCAATGCGTGGTGTCCCTCGACACCTTGAGATGATGGTGTGACGACACCCGCACGTCCGGCGGCGCTGCAGGAGGCTCGGCGGGTGCGATGGGCTCCTGGCGCGCAATCTCTTGCGGCGCCGCGCCGGGCGCGAGCCGCAGCACCGTCGCGGTGCCGCGCATCAGCCGCGGCCGGCCTCGCGTCCGCGCCGTCTCCTGATCACGCGGCACCGCCTTGCGGAATTGGCGCGGCGAGGTGCCGTAGGTGGCGCTGAACATGCGGCTGAAATGCGCCTGGTCGGAAAACCCCCACCGGTAGCTGATCGCCGCGATGCGCTGGTCGGCATAGTTGGGATCGATCAGATCGTTGCAGCAGCGCTCCAGGCGCCGCTCGCGCAGATAGGCCGAGAACGTCGTGTTCTGGCGTTCGAACAGCCGCTGCAGATAGCGCTGCGACAGGCCCTCCTGGCGGGCAATGTCCGCAATCGTCAGGCCGGGATTGCCGAGCTGCGCCTCAATCGCGGCATCGACGCGCCGCAGATGCCCGGCCTGGACCTGGGTCATGGTTTCGGCATCGAGCCGGGTCTCGCCAAGCAGCGCGCCGGCGACGAGTTCGGTGACCGCGACTTCGGCCGTCGCGAGATCGGCCTTGTCGAGGATGGCGAAATTGCCGCCAAGGGTTCGCATGACAGGACGCACGGCCGCGGCAGCAATGGTCGCCCCGAGCACGATCGGCAGACGCAGGCGATTGTGCCCGAGGCGGCCGAGCAGCCGCTCGCGCGGCAATTCGAGCAGCAGGATTTCGAAATCTTCGCGCAAGGTCATGCGCCAGGCCGACTGCAGATCGCACACCGAGACGTCGTTGTCGGCGAACTCGCAGCTGCGCTGGCCGGATGCGATGCTGCCGCGACCGTATCCATGGAAGATGATGGCGACCCGGGCCGGCGCCGCGGCCGACGCCGCATGACCGCTGCAGACGATTTGCTGCTCGCTGGAACGCAGCAGCACGAGCTGCGCGCCGCTGGTCGAGCGTTTTGACGTCAGCTCGCCGAACTGGAACGGTCCGCTTTCCGGCAATTGACAGTCGAGCAGCAAGCCGCCGAGCGCCTCGCGCCAGACCTCCCGCTGGTTCTGCCGCGGGATCGCATCGATCGAAACCCGATAGGAGCTGGCGACCATCACTCCCTCCAGGCCGCCGCATTGCGGCCCCTCAATCACGTAGCCGTGAAAGCAGCGTGCACCGATTGTGATGAGGCGGCAAGCATGTTGCGACGGCACGCCCTGCCCAGCCTGCGGGCAAGGCGGGTGTCGCGCGATTTGATCAGAAGCGTCCAAAATCTTGACCGTGGCGGCCGTGCTGCGCTGCGGACTTCCGCCATGACAGGCGCTTTCGCGGCCGCCACAGACGCTTTCCCGCGGCGGGTGAAGACTGCGCCGGCAAATTATTGGGCGCGCGTGGTCATGTCGGCGCGGCGCGGCGCCATGCACTCTTGGATCGCCTTTGAGCCAGGAGGAGAGCGACGATGTGCGCAGGCGACGACAAGAACTGCCCGGATTTCGAATTGCATCATCGACAGTTCAAGGAGACGCTCGACCGCGAGCGGCGCTCCTTCCTGCGGTCGAGCTTCGCGGCGGCCGGCGGCGCCGCGGCGATGACGGCCGGCGGCATCTCGCTGGTGACGCCAAAAATGGCGGCGGCTGCGGAGAAGCATCAGCCCGCCCAGCGCTCCTATCACCATCTGCCGGCGAATGCCGACACCGTGCATTGGGGCTATTTCAGCAAGACGCTGAAGCCCAGGGTCGAGATCAATTCCGGCGACTTCATTACAATCGAGGCGCTCACGCACCATGCCAATGACGATGCCGAGCGCATGGTCACGGGCGATCCCGGCGTCGAGAGCGTGTATCTCTGGACCAAGGAGAAGAAGGGCGTGAACCGGCGTGGCGCCGGTCCGATGGATGCGTCGCTGTTCGGACGCGGCCCCGGCGAAGGTCTCGGCGTGCACATCTGTACCGGCCCGGTCTATGTGCGCGGCGCCGAGGAAGGCGACGTGATCGAGCTGCGCATTATCGACGTCGCGCCGCGGCCCTGCGCCAACCCGAAATATCCGGGCAAGGCGTTCGGCAGCAACGCCGCCGCATGGTGGGGCTTCCACTACAAGGACCTGATCACCGAGCCGAAGCCGCGCGAGGTCGTCACCATCTACGAGGTCGACGCCACCGGCGAGCGCAACTGGGCGCGCGCCGTCTACAACTTCACCTGGACGCCGCAGACCGATCCGTCAGGCGTGGTGCACAAGACCATCGACTACCCGGGCGTCCCGGTCGACCATTCGACGGTCAAGGAAAACCACGGCATCCTGAAGAATGTGCGGATCCCGGTGCGGCCGCATTTCGGCGTGATCGGGCTCACGCCCAAGGAGGCCGATTTCGTCGACTCCATTCCGCCGAGCTATACCGGCGGCAACATCGACAATTGGCGCATCGGCAAGGGCGCCACGATGTACTACCCGGTCGCGGTCGAGGGCGGCCTGCTGTCGGTCGGCGATTCCCATGCCTCGCAGGGCGATTCCGAGCTGTGCGGTACCGCGATCGAATGCTCGCTCAACGGCACCTTCCAGGTGATCCTGCACAAGAAGGCGGACCTCGCCGGCACCGCGCTCGAAGCGCTCGACTACCCGATGCTGGAGACCAAGGACGAATGGCTGGTGCACGGCTTCAGCTTCGCCAACTATTTGAGCGAGCTCGGGCCCAAGGCGCAGTCGGAGATCTACAACAAGTCGTCGGTCGACCTCGCCCTGCGCGATGCGTTCCGCAAGATGCGCAAATTCCTGATGACGACGAAGAAGCTGACCGAGGATGAGGCGATCTCGCTGATCTCGCTCGGCGTCGACTTCGGCGTGACCCAGGTGGTGGACGGCAATTGGGGCGTCCATGCCGTGATCCGCAAGGACATTTTTGCCGGCGGCGAGAGTTGAAGGAAACGGCTGGAGCGCGGTGAGATCAGTCCGCCATCGCGCTTCGGGCCCGGGCACCTCACGTCACCGCATCGTCGTCCCGGCCTGCGCCGGGACGACACCGTTGGTGGCTGGCGATTGCGCGCTTATCCCGCGGCCGGCACCGTCTTCTCGGCCGACGCGCTCCATGGCCGGTCCGGCGAGGCGAGGCCGATCAGGCGGCCCTGGATGAAGTCGCAGCCCCATTCGCGCAGCATCACGGCGGCCTCTTCGTCCTGCACCCATTCGGCGACCGTCTTGATCTCGAGGCGGCGGGCGAGATCGATCAGCGTCTGTACGAAGGCGCGGTCGTCGGCCGAGCGCACGATGTTCTGCACGAAGGCGCCGTCGATCTTGACGATATCGACGCCGAGCTTGCGCAGGTTGCGGAACGAGGTGTAGCCGGCGCCGAAATCGTCGATCGCGATCCGGCTGCCGAAATTCTTCAGGCGGGTGACGAAGCCGCGGACGTCGTCGATGTCCTGGATCGCGACCGTCTCGGTGATCTCGACGATCAGCCGCTCGCCGACGCCGGGATGCGCCCGCATCAGCGATTCGATCGTGGTCCACCAATCCGGATCCATCGTGGTGTCCGGCGAGATGTTGAGGCTGAGCTGCACCTGTGGCGCGGCGGCGAGCTCGGCGATGGCCAGTTCCAGCACGCGGTGATCGACCAGCCGGATCAGGCCGAGCCGCTCGGCGACCGGCACGATGTCCGGCGCCAGCAGCGCGCGGCCGTCGTCCTGCTCCATGCGGACCAGGCACTCGTAGAACGCAGGCTGCCGCGAACGCGCCTCGACCACCGGCTCGAACCCGATCACGATGCGCCGCTCGTTCAGCGCGGTGACGATCTCGTCGGTGACGCGGATATTGACGCGGCGCTGGGCGTCGCGCTCGACATTCGGCTTCCACAGCGCGAACGATCCGGCACGGCGATGCTTGGCGGCATCCAGCGTCTCCTGGGCGCGGTTGATCGCTTCCTCGGCTGAGCGCGCATGGCGCGGGATGGTGACGGCGCCGATCGACACGCTCACCGATACCGGACCGGACTTGGTCGGCACCACCTCATCGCGCACCGCGGCGAGGAAACGCTCGGCCGCGACGTTGGTGTCGTCGACGGTGCAGTTGCGCAGGATCAGGCCGAACTTGTTGCCGGAGAAGCGGCCCAGCATGTCGCCACTGCGCAGCCGCGCGCGGATCCGCTTGGCGATTTCGGCGATGACGCCGTCGGCGACGTCGAAGCCGAACGCGTCATTGACCCGTGCCAGATGATCGAGGCCGATCAGCATGAACGCGCAAGAGGTGCGAAAGCGCGCGCACTCCTCGATCGCCTCGGCGAGCGAGGCGATCAGATGGGTGCGGTTGAGCTCGTTGGTCAGCGGATCGTGCCGCGACAGTTTCAGCAGTTGCTCGTCGCGGGCGTGGCGCTCGTTGTTGACGCGGACGATGCCTTCGGCGCGCGCCGGGCGGCCGTCGGGGCCGGCGAACCAGCAGCCGGTTTCCTCGATCCAGATCACCGGCGCCGAGGTGACGGCGCGCACGCCATACTCGATCCGGTAACCGACGCCCTCGCCGCTGCGCACCGGCGCGCCCTGGCCGAGCGCCTCGCGGCGAATGCCGCGCTGCGGTTCGATCAGCGCCGCGAGCTCGGCGCCGGAGGCCAGCGCCGCCTCGGGAATGTCGGGGAAGACCGCCGCCACGTTGTCGCTCCAGGCAATCGCATCCGTCGCAAGGTCCCAGGCGAATGTGGCCTGGCCAAGCGAGGCGAGGATGCTGGCGGCTGGCGGGACAGGGGGCATCAAGCTTGCCTCGATTCGGGACATCACCTCAGGTGATTCTACATCCTGAACATAGTGGTTCGAGCGAATCCGACGCTAGGTGAAGTTGATAAATAATCTGGAAACCACGTTTGGCGGTGTCGGGGAACGGATCGGGCAGCTCGGGCATGACCCTTGCCAGAGGAGGTTGCAGAGGGACGCAACGTCCCAAAACGTGACGGTTCAGCCAAGTCTTGTTAGTCAAGTCTTGTTAGTCAGGTCTTGCTTGCGATGCTCGATATTGATCAGTGGGAAATGCTGGACGACGACGTTGCAGGCGGTCCTGTAACGACCGGCACCGCGCTGGTGCCGCTGACCGCCACCACCCAATGGGCGCCGAAGATTCCGCTGCCCCATGCCAGCCCGTCCTTCGTCGCGCATCTGATTGCGACCGCAGCACACGAACCGCAGACCCGCGGGGCGCGGCGTGGGTCATTGGCCGACGCGCAGAGCGCCTACGGCCCGCACCTTAGCGAACGCCGCAGCGTCGCGCGGCGCACCCGGCAGATCATCTAGAACAGGATTTAGCGCTGCGGCGGGTCCGACGGCGGCTGGCCGCCCGGCTGCAGCTCCGGCGAAGCGACCGCGGGCTTGGGCGCTGCGTGATCGAGCAGCACGGATTCCGCCACCGACGTTGCGGGCGGCACCGGTGCAGCCGCCGGCGGCGGTGCAGCGGGCGCAGGCGCTGCCACGGGGGCCGGCGCAGGCTCGGGATGCGGCGGCTCGGCCGGCACCGGCTGCGCCTTGCCGGCGCGCGCGCTCGGTGCCGCCGGCGCCAGCGCGCGACGGCGCGTATGCAGCGCGATCCCGGAGATGAAGTCGACCAGCGCAAACAGCGTCAGCAGGCAGTAGGTCGAGTTGCCGAATTTCGGCCAGAGCAGGAATTCGGCCGCCGCCGCGCCGAACACGATCAGCGACAGCAGATGATCGGTGAGATATTTCGCTCCGGGGCGCGCGCCCTTGATGACCTCGAGCATCAGGAAGAACAGGCCAAGCGCCAGCAGCCCGTCGCTCAGCGTCACCGGCCAGGCCGCGCCCGACATTAAGGTCAGCGTGATCAGCGGATCCGTGAAGGAGACGCCGGGCATCAGGAAGACGATGATGTTGTAGACCGCGAGCGGAACCAGCAGCAGCGGAAAACCGACCATCGGGCTTGCGCCTTATTTCAGGGAGAACCGGCAAGGCGGCGAATGCTGTCTTGCTTCACCGCTGGGACGCGCCCGTCTTGACCGCATTTCGTTGGCCGAATTCAGGCGCGACGCCGCGGATTCGCGGCGCGCAGACTGAAGGTCCGATCAGGACTCTTTCTTGGCCTTCAGGACCTGGCGGCCCTTGTACATGCCGGTCTTCAGGTCGAGGTGGTGCGGCCGGCGCAGTTCGCCGGAGTCCTTGTCCTCGACATAGGTCGGGGTCTTGAGCGCATCGGCCGAACGGCGCATGCCACGGCGCGACGGCGAGGTTTTTCTTCTGGGAACGGCCATGACGGTGTCCTCTAGGGGTGTTGCGGAGGCATCGTCCGAAATGCGGACGGGCTCAGCGCTTTGAGCGCGCAAGCTGCGATGCCGGTAAGGCCGCGCTTATAGAGGAAGGACCAGCGTAAAGCTAGGGCCGGATACAGCAAAAAGCGCCCGAAATCGCCTTTAAGTGCCGCGATTTTCGCGCCAGCAGCGCTCGACGGCGGTGGCCCGGGCCATATAGGTCCCGGACAGACGCCGCACCCCCGGGCCCGGGTTCCGGGCGCTCCTTTTGACGGGATTCGGCAGGGTTGCGGCCAAAAGCGCTGCCTCGCGCGGCGACAGCGCGGCGGCGGACCGGCCGAAGGCATATTGGGCGGCGGCTTCGGCGCCAAACTGGCCGGATGGACCCATTTCAGCGATGTTGAGGTAGATTTCCAGGATCCGCTGCTTGGGCAGCACGAAATCGATCCACAGCGCCAGCGGCAGCTCCAGGCCCTTACGGATCACGCTGCGGCCCGGCCACAGGAACAGGTTCTTGGCGACCTGCTGGGTGATGGTCGAGCCGCCGCGCGCCACCTCGCCATCCTCGGCGTCGTTCATGACCTCGCGCAGCGCGCCCCAATCAATGCCGCGATGGCTGCAGAATTTGGCGTCCTCCGCCCCGACCACGGAACGCGGCAGCGAAGCCGATATTGCGCCGAAATCGATCCAATGCCGGATCATCGGGGCGCCGGTCAGGCTCCGCCATGCCATCAGCGCCGAGATCGGGTGGCCGGTGCGATAGAACGGCGTCACCAGATAGGGCAGCACCAGCAGGGCCAGCAAAATCAGCAACAAAATTCGGATGATGCGCAAAACGAGGCTTCCGGCGAGGACATCCGGCCCGCCCGCCAGAACACGGCCGGCACCACCTGACGTCTGTGTGATAATTCACGGTTTTTCCAGCACTTTTAAGGCGCAATCGGTCGCAGGGTGGAATTGACGAAGCCGGTGTCATCAACGATTGTCCGGCCCGAAAATCGATCTGGAGCAATTCTTAATGACGACCGGTACTGCAGAGTTTTCCAAGCGGCTGGACCAGACCGCGGAGGATACCGAAGCCCTGCTCGCCAGACTGCTGTCGGATGCGACCGAGAGCGACGAAATCGTGCGCCCGAAGCGGCTGATCGAGGCCATGCGCTATTCCAGCCTCGGCGGCGGCAAGCGGCTGCGGCCGTTCCTGGTGGTGGAGAGCGCGGCGGTGTTCGGCGTGCCGCGCGAGGCCGCGCTGCTGGCCGGTGCGGCGCTGGAATGCATCCACTGCTATTCGCTGATCCATGACGATCTGCCGGCGATGGACAATTCCGACCTGCGCCGCGGACGTCCGACCCTGCACAAGGCCTATGACGACGCCACCGCGATCCTCGCCGGCGACGCGCTGCTGACGATCGCCTTCGACATCATCACCCGCGACGCGATCCACAAGGACGCCAATGTCCGCCTGCTCCTAACCCGCGCGCTGGCGCGCGCCTCCGGCATCGGCGGCATGGCCGGCGGCCAGATCCTCGACCTCGCCGGCGAAGGCCGCTTCGGCGACCGCGAGCCGGTCGACGTCGCCCGCCTGCAGCAGATGAAGACCGGCGCGCTGCTGCGCTTCGGCTGCATTGCAGGCGCAATCCTCGGCCAGTCCTCGCAAAACGAGTACCAGGCGCTCGACGACTACGGCAAAGCGCTCGGCGAAGCCTTCCAGATCGCCGACGACCTGCTCGATGTCGAGGGCGATGCCGCCGCGCTCGGCAAGCCGGCCGGCGCCGATGCCGCACTCGGCAAGACCACCTTCGTCACCCAGCTCGGCATCGACGGCGCCAAGCAGCGCGTGCGCGACCTCTTGGCGCGCGCCGACGCCGCGCTGTCGGTGTTCGGCACCAGAGGCGATGTGCTGCGCGCCGCCGCCCGCTTCGTCGCCGAACGCAAGAACTAGCGCGGACCCCGGCGGCCGATGGACAAGGATTTTAGCGACCGCCTTGTTCGTTTCCGCAAGCTGCCGATGCCGGTCCGCGTCGTCGTGGGCCGGCCGCGCATGTTCGTCTCGATCGCCTTCGGCATCCTGGTGGCCGTGCTGGTGCCGGGCCAGCATCGCATGGTCACGCCTCTGCTCGCCGGCTGGGACGTGTTCGCGGCGCTCTACCTCGTGCTCGCCTATGTGATGATGCTGCGCTGTGATAGCGGCCACATCAAGCGCCGCGCGATCGTGCAGGACGACGGCCGCTTCCTGATCCTGTTGCTCACGGCGCTCGGCGCATTCGCAAGCCTCGCGGCGATCGTGTCGGAGCTCGGCGCCGCGAAGGGAAATGCGGCTGCGCTCAGCATTGCGGTCGTCACCATCGCGCTGTCCTGGGCGGTGGTGCACACCGCATTCGCGCTGCACTACGCCCATGACTTCTACCGCGGCATGACGCCCGGCGGCCTGCAATTCCCCGGTAGCGATGGGCAGCATGCCGACGCCGACTATTGGGACTTCGTGTATTTCTCGTTCGTGATCGGGATGACCGCGCAGGTCTCCGACGTCGGCATCACCGACAGGATCATCCGCCGCACCGCGACCGTGCACGGCATCATCTCGTTTGTCTTCAACACCGCGCTGCTGGCGTTGATGGTGAACATCGCGGCGAGCGCGATTTAGGTCCCGCAAGCCACTCCAGCAAGGATGTGCATTGCTCGGCGGCTGCCGATCCGTGATCTGCAACCCGAACAGACTGCCGATCAACTCGCGACGCGCGCGGTGTGGCCGCCCTATCTAGACCCTGTCAAACCCGTCATCCTGAGGTGCGAGCCCTTGCGAGCCTCGAAGGATGAATCGGCCACCAGCCCGGCCGTGCATCCTTCGAGGCTCGCCGAAGAGGCTCGCACCTCAGGACGACGGGACTGGCATAGTGCGCGCTATGCCCCATCTCCGGCAGCGACGCGCTAGTTGCAGACCTCGACATTGCCGACGCCGAGGCCGGGGCCGCCGCTGCGATTTTCGAGGTGACAGCCGCGCCGCACCGGACGGCATGTATAGGCATCGCACATGACCTGGCCGCTGCCGCCGCCATCATTAGTCGGGGAGATTGGCCGCCGGTTCGCATGCTGGCCGTCCGCGGTTCCATCTCCCCGACGGACAGCCAGCCCCGGAGCACGAGAGCGGCGGCGGCGCGGAGTTATTCCGCGCTGCGCGTCACATGCTCCTGGTATTGCGGCAGGTCGTCGGTGATCGTGTGCCAGGGCGCCTTGGAGCCGACGAAGATATGCGCGCTCGGCCGGATCGCCGGCGCATCGCACAAGGTCCCCATCGCGACATGAACGAAGGCGCCGTCGCGGACCACGGAATAGAGCAGCGAGCCGCAATGGCGGCAATGCGCGTTGTGGGCGGCGGCGTCGCCATAGATCATGAGATCGTCGGCGCCGCCGATGACGTTGAGCTTTTCGCGCGCGATTCCCGCGAACGGCTTGAAGGCCGAACCCGTGGTACGCCGGCAGTTCGAGCAATGGCAATTCAGCGCATAGTCGAAGGCGTCGGCGACTTCGTAGCGCACGGCCCGGCAGTAGCACGCGCCGGCAACGATGCGGACGCTCGGTGTTGCAGACATGTCTTCGGTTCGTCCCGCTAGCCAGTCTCGATCGGCAGCGACGTGTCCTTGGCCCACTCGCCCATCGAGCCGTCATAGAGCGTGAGGTTGTCGTAGCCAAGCCGGTGCAGCTGGAACAAATCGATCGTCGCCGAGATGCCGCCGCCGCAATAGGCGACGACGCGTTTGCTGCGGTCGATGCCCTGCGCGGCGAAGGTCGCCTCGGCGTCCGCGAGCGGCACGAAGGCCTTGCTCTTGGGATCGATCATAGTGGCCGCCGGCACGCTGACGCTGCCGGGCACGCGGCCGGGACGGCCATAGCGGCTCGGCTCCAGCCCCTTGTGGAATTGCGGGCCGAGTGCATTGACGATCACGGTGTTGCCTTCGGCGGTTGCGGCGAGCACGTCGTGCTTGTTGACGAACAGCCCGTTCCTCGGCCGCGCGGTGAAGGTCGCGGGCGGATAACCGCCGGCGAGGCCGGTCTCGATGTCGCGTCCCTCGGCGGTCCATTTGTCGATGCCGCCGTCGAGCACCGCGGCGCCCTCGAAGCCCAGCGAACGCAGCATCCACCAGAAGCGCGTCGCCCACATCGGCGTTCCGATGGAATAGAGCACCACACGGCTGGTCGCCGAGATGCCGTGGCGGCCGAACGCGGCCTCGAGCCTCGCCGTGCCGGGCATCATGAAGCGCAGCTCGGTGTTCGGATCGGAGAACTCGCCCTGCAAATCGAGGAAATTCGCGCCGGGGATATGGCCCGCCTCGAAGGTCTGGCGTCCCGACACCGCGATGTAGGGAACGCTGCTGCCGGGCGGCACCGGCTCCAGATAGGTGGTGCAGTCGAACAGCCGCAGTTCCGGCCGGGTGAGGATGTCCGCGAGTTCCGCCGTGGTGATCAGCTCGTTGTGCGCAGCCATGTCACGCCCTCCCGGAATGATCTCGAGAGCGATGCTAAGGTGCCCCAGATCACATGAAAAGCTGCGATTTTGCCCTTTGAATCAGCGAAATCCGGTCCAATATAGCTGGGCATGCAGGACGCCGCTGCATGGCTTGCCTTCGGCACCAATCGGCGGCATAAGCTGTTGAATTCACACCGGAACATGACCGCTCGGCCCGCCTTCGCTCAGGGCCCATCGCCCCCTTGGTGAACCTCACCAAAACCTGATATTCGAGACGCCATGAACAAGCCCGAGATTTTGCCGCAAGACGACATCGCAGGCCCGCAGCCGCGGCACCAAACCACGCAGGTCATGGTCGGCAACGTTGCCGTCGGCGGCGGCGCGCCGATCGTCGTGCAGTCGATGACCAACACCGACACCGCCGATATCAAGGGCACCATCGCCCAGGTCGCGGCGCTCTCCCGCGCCGGCTCCGAGATGGTGCGCATCACCGTCGACCGCGAGGAGGCCGCGGCCGCGGTGCCGCACATCCGCGACGGCCTGCGCAAGATGGGCATCACCACGCCCCTGATCGGCGACTTCCACTATATCGGCCACAAGCTGCTCGCCGAGTATCCTGATTGTGCCGAGGCGCTCGACAAGTACCGCATCAATCCCGGCAATGTCGGCTTCAAGAACAAGCGTGACACCCAGTTCGCCGACATCATCGAGATCGCCAACAAGAACGACAAGCCGGTGCGCATCGGCGCCAATTGGGGCTCGCTCGACCAGGAACTCCTGACCAAGCTGATGGACGAGAACACGGCCTCGCCGAACCCGCGCGACGCCCGTGCGGTGACGCGCGAGGCGATGGTGCAGTCGGCGCTGCTCTCGGCCGCGCGCGCCCAAGAGCTCGGCATGCCCAAGAACAGGATCATCCTGTCGGCGAAGGTGTCCGCCGTGCAGGACCTGATTGCGGTCTATCAGGAGGTCGTGCGCCGCTCGGATTACGCGATCCATCTCGGCCTCACCGAGGCCGGCATGGGCTCGAAGGGCATCGTCGCCTCCTCCGCCGCGCTCGGCATCCTCTTGCAGCAGGGCATCGGCGACACCATCCGCATCTCGCTGACGCCGGAGCCCGGCGGCGATCGCACGCTGGAGGTGCAGGTCGCGCAGGAATTGCTGCAGACCATGGGCTTCCGCACCTTCGTGCCGCTGGTTGCGGCTTGCCCGGGCTGCGGCCGCACCACCTCGACCACGTTCCAGGAGTTGGCGCGCTCGATCCAGGATTTCATCCGCGACGAGATGCCGACCTGGAAGACGAAATATCCGGGCGTCGAGCAGCTTAACGTCGCTGTGATGGGCTGCATCGTCAACGGCCCGGGCGAATCCAAGCACGCCAATATCGGCATCTCGCTGCCCGGCACCGGCGAAGCGCCGGCCGCGCCCGTGTTCGTCGACGGCAAGAAATTCCGCACCCTGCGCGGCCCCGGCATCGCCGCCGATTTCAAGGCGCTGGTGATCGACTACATCGACCAGCGCTACGGCAACGGCGCCAAGCTGCCGGAGACCGCGGGCGCGGCGGAGTAATTTCACTCCGCTCGGTAGCCCGGATGGAGCGGTAGCGAAATCCGGGACAGCGCTGCCATGCATCGGCGATCCCCGGATTGCGCTTCGCTCCATCCGGGCTACGATGTCTCCTAATCAAGAACGATCGGGAGACCGCCATGAGCTCACTGTCCGGCAAGCAGGGCCCGCGCTATCGGCACACCGCCGACTCCACCGACCCCTATGAGACCATCGGGGTCGAGAAACTGACGCCGATCATCGGCGCGGAGATCTTTGGCGTCGATATCGCAAAGCTCATCGACGACGAGGCGCGGTCCAACCGGCAGATGGACGAGATCCACCGCGCGCTTGCCGAAAACCTCGTCATCTTCTTCCGCGACCAGCACATCACCCCGCAGCAGCACCTCGCTTTCGGCCGCAAGTTCGGCGAGCTGCATGTGCATCCGGCCGCGCCCAACGAGGGCGATCCGGCGCTGATGAAGATCTATGCCGACAAGGATTCGCCGCGCGCCAATGGCGAGGGCTGGCACACCGACGTGTCCTGCGACCTCGAGCCGCCGATGGGTTCGATCCTCTACATCAAGCAGTGCCCGCCGCGCGGCGGCGACACGCTGTTCGCCAACATGTACGCCGCCTATGAGGCGCTGTCGGACCGCATGAAGGCCTATCTCGACGGTCTCACCGCGCTGCATGACGGCGAGCAGACTTATCGTGGCCTGTACTCAAACTACGGCGTCGCCGACAAGCGCGAATATCCCCGCGCCGAGCATCCGGTCGTGCGCACCCATCCGGTGACCGGCAAGAAGGCGCTCTATGTCAACCGCGGCTTCACCCGCTTCATCATCGGCGTCCCGCGCGACGAGAGCGATGCGATGCTGGCCTATCTCTACCAGCATGCCGAGAACCCGCTGTTCCAGTGCCGTTTCCGCTGGACCGAGAACGCGATCGCGTTCTGGGACAACCGCTGCGCCCAGCACCGCGCGATGTGGGACTACTGGCCGCACACGCGATCGGGCACGCGCGTGACGGTGAAGGGCGAGCGGCCGGTGTAGTGACTGCGTAGGGTGGGTTAGCGAAGCGTAACCCGCCATCTCCGCCGATCACACGACTGCTGGTGGGTTACGCCTTCGGCTAACCCACCCTACGAAATACCAAGAATACATCGGGAGGTCGTTCATGCTTCGCGCCGAAGACAACAAGTTCCTCACCGAGTCCGGTGCCGGAACGGGCATGGGCGAGCTGCTGCGCCGGTTCTGGATCCCGGTGCTGCTGTCCGAAGAACTCCCCGAGCCGGACAGCGACCCGAAGAAGATCGTGGTGATGGGCGAGGAGCTGCTCGCCTTCCGCGACTCACGCGGCGTGGTCGGCGTGATCGATCAATACTGCCCGCATCGCGGCGCCAATCTCTGGTTCGGCCGCAATGAGGAATGCGGCATCCGCTGCGTCTATCACGGCTGGAAGTTCGACACCGACGGCCGCTGCGTCGATATGCCGACGTCGTATCCGGACCTCAACGCCAAGGACCTGATCCGCATCAACTCCTATCCGGTGCGCGAATGGGGCGACGTGATCTGGGCCTATATGGGCCCTCCCGAGGCGATGCCGGAATTGCCGGCGCTGGAGATGGCGCTGCTGCCGGCCTCGCACCGCTTCGTCACCAAGAAATGGCAAGACTGCAACTGGGTGCAGGCCGTGGAAGGCTCGATCGACACCGCGCATTTCACCTTCGCGCATCTCTCCTTCGAGAAGGAGGAGAACGAGATCCTCGACATCAAGAAGCATTTTGTGAACCCACTGACCCGGGTCGCGACCGATCACATGCGCTGGATCGCCGAGGACCCGCGTCCGGTGATCAAGATCAATCCGCACGAGGCCGGGCTCACGATCGCCGGCGGCCGGCTCACCGGCAGCGACAACATCTACTGGCGCATCGCCCAGTTCCTGATGCCGTTCCATTCCTACGCGCCGAGCTCGATGCCGGGCGAAAACATCTTCGGCCAGACTTTCGTGCCGGTCACCGACACCAATTGCTGGATCTACACTTATGCCTGGAATCCGCATCGCCCGCTAAGCGAGGCGGAGCGCGAGGGCTATCGCAACGGCAACGGCGTGATGGCCGTGGTCGACGAGAACTACGTGCCGCTGCGCAACAAGGCGAACGACTATCTGATCGACCGCAAGCTGCAGCGGACCAGGAGCTACACCGGCATCAAGGGCGTCTCCGAGCAGGACGCCGCGGTGCAGGACAGCCAGGGTCCGATCGCCGACCGCACCCGCGAGCATCTCGGCCCGACCGATCTCGGCATCATGCATTTCCGCAAGCTGGTGATGGATGCCGCCCGCGCGCTGCAGCAGGGCGAGGCGCCGCCGCACGCCGGACATCAGGACCGCTACACGGTGCGCTCCGGCGCCTGCGTCACCAGCAGGACCAAGGATCTGACGGCCGTGATGATCGAGCGGTTCGGCGATCCCGCGGGGTTCGTCGGCGGTCCGGGGCAGAACGCGGCGGCGGAGTAATCACCGCCGTCGTCCCGCGAAGGCCGGGACGACCGAGAGTATGGTTTCGCATCGTCTACCAACAACGCCGGTGTCATCACCCGCGAAGGCGGGTGATCC
This sequence comes from Bradyrhizobium ivorense, assembly GCF_900696085.1. Lineage (GTDB taxonomy): Bacteria > Pseudomonadota > Alphaproteobacteria > Rhizobiales > Xanthobacteraceae > Bradyrhizobium > Bradyrhizobium ivorense. The sequence goes on along the minus strand of NZ_CAADFC020000042.1, from coordinate 8,320 downwards.
AGTATTCCAGAGACAGCGGTGATTGAACCGAGAGGCCGCGGCGTACTGGATCGCCCGGTCCATGTGCGCAATTGCGCACAGGCCGGGCGATGACAGTGTGGGTGGGGACGCAGAATCATTCACCATGTCGTCCCGGCCCCCGTGCGCAATTGCGCACTAGGCCGGGACGACGTGCGAGAGAGCGGGGCTACAGCGGAATCCTGCGATACTCGCGGTTGGAGAGGCTCGCCTCCTCCAGATCGAGATCGCGCTCGATGCGGCGCCGGGTTTCGTCGGTGATCTTGCCGTCGCGCAGCAGTGTGTGGATGAACTTGCGTTCCGAGGCGATCAGTTCGCGGGTCAGCGCGGTGCCCGTCGCGGAGGCGTCGTGCCGGTCGGGATCGAGCGCGTCGGGCAGCTGGTTGAAGCGGATCTCGTGGCGCGAGCGCAGCAGCTTGACGACCTCGTCGGACAGCTCGCGGTCGTCGGTGATATCGTCGAGCGATTTCAGCGCCGCGTTGAGCGCCTCGCGCCGCGCCGCGATCTCCTGCTCGTGCTCGGCGATATGCTCGTTGCGGCCGTCCTGCGCGAGACCGAGCCAGCGCACCACCGCCGGCAGGCCGAGGCCCAGCCCGACCAGCGTCACGAAGATCACGCCGAAAGCAACGAACAGGATCAGGTCGCGATAGGGGAAGGCATCGCCGCTCGGCAATGTCAGCGGCAGCGCCAGCGCGGCCGCGAGCGACACCGCGCCGCGCACGCCGGTGAAGGCGACCACGAACACCGCCCGCCACGACGGCAGCGGATCCTTCTCGCGCATCCCGCGGCTGATCCAGCGCGGCAGATAGGTGCCGGGAAACACCCAGAGGAAGCGCGCGACGATCACGATCACGGCGACCAGCACGGTGGCGGTGAGAATGTCATGCAGCGGGAACGACTTCGATCTCTCGAACAGCGACCGCATCTGGAAGCCGGTCAACAGGAACAGCAGGCCCTCGATCAGATAGATGATCAAGTCCCAGAAGAAGATGCCCTGCAGGCGCGTCGCAGCCGAGATCAGCAGCGGTCCGTTCCAGCTCATATAGAGCCCGCAGGCCACGGTCGCGATCACGCCGGAGCCGCCGAAATGCTCCGGGATCCAGTAGGCGAGGTAGGGCGTGATCAGCGACAGCGTGATCTCGACCTGGGGATCCCTGGCGCGGCGGCGGGCGCGCAGGCTGAGCCAGCCGACCGCCATGCCGAACGCGATCTCGCCGGCAACGATGACCAGGAAGGTGCCGGTCGCCTTCGGCAGCGAGAACAGCCCGGTGGTGATCGCCGCCAGCGCAAAGCGATAGAGGATCAGCGCGGTGGCGTCATTGGCGAGGCCCTCGCCTTCGAGCACCACCAGGATGCGGCGCGGCATGCCGAGCTTGCGCGCGATCGCCAGCGGCGCGACCACGTCGGGCGGTGCGACAATGGCGCCAAGCAGGAAGCCGATGTCCCAGGGCAGGCCGATCAGATAATGGGTCGCGGCCGCGACCATGAACGCGGTGAAGATGACGCAGCCGACCGACAGCAGGATGATCGGCCGCAGGTTGGCCTTGAACTCGCGCCAGCTCATCGCGACGCTCGCCGAGTAGATCAGCGGCGGCAGCACCACCAGCAGCACCAGTTCGGGCGGCAGTTCCAGCGACGGCATGCCGGGCACGAAGGCCAGCACGATGCCGACCAGCAGCAGCAGGATCGCCGGCGCGATCTCGGTGCGGCGCGCCACCAGGGCGGTTCCCGCCAGCACGCCGAGCAGGATGAGAAAGGTCTGAAATTTGGCTTCCATAACGGGCTCAATTCGCCCGGAAACCAGCGCCAGTCAATGCGGTCCGGCCGGCGCCGGACCGCGCAGTTGTGTCACAAAGCCGTCGCGAGGCGGGGCGCGGCGGGCGGCCGTCAATCCCGCAGGTCGTAGCGGTAGGATTTCGAGACGATCTGCCAGCCATCCGCGAGCTTCATCGCCACCAGATAGTCGGTGAAATAGCGCGGCGGCAGCTGGCAGCGCACCTTGATGAAGGCGGTGTTGTCGTCGGAGCGGTCGATGGTGACGATGAAGTCCTCGCGCGCCTTGCCTTCCGCCTTGCCCGATGGCCGCTTGCGCACCCAGGCGAGCCAGTCCGGCACGGTCAGAATCTTGAGCTCGCCCTTCTCGACCCAGCGCAGATCGGCGGACGGGTGGAAGGCCGCGGCAAGCTTGTCGGCGTCGCCCTCGTAAAGGCCGTCGAAATAGGTCTGCACAACGCTTTCGACGCTGGATCGATCGTGGCTCATGGGGTGGTCCTCCCGGCAGGGTTTTTGTTCTCATCGGATTTAGCCATGAAGCGCCGAATTGCACCATGGCCGGCGAAGAAAATTGCGATGGCCTTGGCGGACAGATTGTCGTCACGCCGGCACGTTCGGGTCCGGCGTCACCTTCGGATCGGGCTTGTTGACGAGATAGAGGCCGGCGATCACCAAGAGCGCCGCGACGCCGAACACCGGCGTCAGCGTGTCGTGCATGATGAAATAGGCCGCGACCACGCCGAACAGCGGCGTGACGAAGGTGAAGGCCGACAGCTTGCTGGCCGAATAGGTCTTCACCATCGCAAACCAGATCACGAAGGTGCAGCCGACCACCCAGACCGCCTGATAGGCGAGCAGCGAGATCGACAGCGCGCTCGGCGCATGGTCGATGCGCTCGCCGGCGATGAAGGCGGCGAGCGCCAGAATCGGAATCGAGATCGCGACCTGGTAGCCGAGCGCCTTTTCCGGCGCGGCCCGGCGCAGATTGGTGCCCTTGGCGACCAGCGTGGTTGCCGCCCACAGCGCGCCGCCGCCGACCACCAGGAGGTCGCCGAGCAGCACCTTGGCGTCGACGTTCGGCTGCGGCACGCCGATCGCGAGCGCGACGCCGGCAAAGCTCAGCGCCAGCCCGCTCCATTGCACACTGCTCAGCCGTTCGCCGAGGAACTGGTGCGAGCCGAGCGCGACAAAGAACGGCGCGGTGTAGAGGAACACCGAGGCGCGCGACGCCGAGGTGAAGACCAGCCCGGTGAAGATCAGCACGAATTCGAGGCCGAACATCAGACCGGCGATGATGCCGGGCACGAGCGAGCCGTCACGTTCGAAGAACTTCACGCCGCGCAGCCAGCCGACGATCAGCATCACCGGCAGCGCACCGCTGGATCGGATCATCGCCTGCAGCATCGGCGGCACATCGGGCAGCGCCAGCTTGACTGCGAGCTGGTTGAACCCCCAGCTCACGCAGAGCATCAGCATCACGGCGATGGCGCCCGGCGGCAGCCCGTGCCCCGCGGTCACGGGCCTTGCGGCGTTGCTGGTAATGGCTTGGGTCGTCATGTTTCCTCGCGGGCCGGTTTTATCGGCGTGTTGTTGTGTTTCAGTCTCGCTTATGCCGTCATTGCGAAGCAATCCATGCCTCAACAAGCGGATAGATGGATTGCTTCGCTGCGCTCGCAATGACGGGGTGAGAGCGCAAAATGGATTGCCCGCTATTCATTTCGCGCAATGCGCGCAGGTGCCGGCGATCTCGACGACGGAGAGTTTTGGAATGAAGCCCGATGCCCGCGCCGCCGCGGTGAGGCTTTGCGCGACGGGCGCCGCCGGGATCTCGCCGACCGAGCCGCAATGGTCGCAGATCAAGAACGCGACCATCGAGGTCTCGTCGTGGTCATGGGCGCAGGCGAGGAAGGCGTTGCGGCTCTCGATGCGGTGGACGAGGCCGTTCTCCATCAGGAAGTCGAGCGCACGGTAGACGGTAATCGGTGCCGGCCGCGGCATCGACTTGGCCAGTTCGTCGATCACCTCATAGGCGCCGAGCGGGCGGTGGCTGGCGAGCAGCGCCTGCAGCACCTGGCGCCGGATCGGGGTGAATTTCTGGCCTCGCCGCGCACAGACCTGCTCGGCATGCGCCATCGCATCCGCGGCGCAGCGGCCGTGGTCATGATCGGGGGAAGGAAATGTCGGCTTGGCCAAGCTCATCTGCCCAATGTGTAGCATTTTTGCGCTGGTTCCCAAAGCCCGGCCGGCCGCGCGCGCCAGCCATGTGCGAAATGCGGAGCAGCCCTCCGTTAACCTGGCATGCAGAATTCATAAGCAAGCTTATAATATTCCAAGCTTATGGAGGCAGGACCTATGCGCGGTTCGGTGGATGCGGACTTCTTGTTTACGCTCGGCGAGGTATTCCGGCTGATCCGCGTCTATGCCGACAAGGAGGCCGCCCGCTACGGCATCACCCGCGCGCAATGGGCGGTGCTGGCCAAGGTCGAGCGCAGCGAGGGCATGAAGCAGACCGAGCTTGCCGAGCTGCTCGAGATGCAGCCGATCACGCTGACGCGGCTGATCGACAAGCTCTGCGACAATGGCTGGATCGAGCGCCGCAGCGACGAGAACGACCGCCGCGTCAACCGCCTCTATCTGAAGAAGGCCGCGCGCCCGCTGCTCGGCAAGCTCACCGGCCTGCGCTCCGAACTCACCGCGACCGCGCTCGAGGGCATCAGCCCCACCGAGTCGCATCGCCTGCTCACGCATTTGGAATCGATCAAGGAAAACGTTCGCAATGCCATCCAAGCCCCAGCCGGCGAACCCTCCCGAAAGGAACAGCGCTATGGCTGAACCGGTCCTCAAACTGGCGCCGGAGCAGAAGAGCAACCCGGAGACATCGGCGCCGTCGGGCAAGGCCAGCCGCCAACCGCGCCGACGCCTGATGGCGGGCCTGCGGCGCTATCGCCGCCTGCTGCTGCTAGTCGTGCTGCCGACGGTGGCCGCGATCGGCGGCATCGTGTTCTATCTCAATGGCGGCCGCTATGTCGGCACCGACGACGCCTATGTCGGTGCGCAGAAGGTGATGATCACGCCGGAAATCTCCGGCAAGATCGACAAGATCCTCATCAGGGAAGGCCAGCACGTCAAGAAGGGCGATGAGCTGTTCGAGATCGACCCGGTGCCGTTCCGCCTCGCGGTCGACCAGGCCAAGGCGGCGCTCGACCAGACCCGGACCACCTATGACAATCTGGTCGACAACATCAAGATCAACGCTCGGATGCTGGAATTCGCCCAGCAGAGCATCGAGCTAAAGAAGCGCGACGTCGAACGCAAGTCGACGCTGGCCAAGCAGAACTTCGGATCGCAGCTCGACCTCGACAATGCCGCGAATGCGCAGGTCACCGCCGAGAGCCTCGCGCAATACATCAAGCAGCAGATCTCCAAGGACAAGACCCAGCTGCTCGGCGATGTCGATCTGCCGATCGAGCGGTTCCCGCCCTATGCCCAGGCCAAGGCCAAGCTCGACGACGCGCAGCGCAACCTCGACCACACCGTGCTGCGCGCGCCGATGGATGGCGTCGCGACCCAGGTCGACCAGATCCAGCTCGGCCGCTTCGTCGCCGCCGGCTCGCCGGTGTTCTCGGTGATCGACGTCGACCATCCCTGGGTCGACGCCAATCCGAAGGAAAGCGACTTCACCTATGTCGCGGTCGGCCAGGAGGTGACACTCGACGTCGACGCCTTCCCGAACCATGTGTTCAAAGGCAAGGTCGGCTCGCTGTCGCCGGGCACCGGCGCGCAGTTCGCGATCCTGCCGCCGCAGAACGCCACCGGCAATTTCGTCAAGGTGGTGCAGCGCGTGCCGGTGCGCATCTACTTCGACATGGACGATCCGTTCGTGAAGAAGCTGAAGGCCGGCATGAGCGTCTACGCCACGATCGACACCAACCACCGCCGCAGTCTGGCCGGCCTGCTCGGCCTCGCGCCGGCATCCGCGCACAAGGACTAAAGGCGGGATGAGATCGGGTCGAACTGACGACCACGAAGACAGTGCGCTCCCTCTCCCGCTTGCGGGGGAGGGTCGGGGTGGGGGCCCTCTCAACGAGTCATTGGGTGGAAAGAGCCCTCACCCGGCGCTACGCGCCGACCTCCCCAGCAAGCGGGAGAGGTGCTTCCCGTCGCTTGAACAGGACCGAATTGAATGACCGCATCGTCATCATCCGCCGTCCCCGGCCTGCGCCGGAACATGGTGACGATCTGCGCCATGACGGCGACCATCATGCAGGCGCTGGACACCACGATCGCCAACGTGGCGCTGCCCTACATGCAGGGCTCGCTGTCGGCCTCGCAGGACCAGATCAACTGGGTGCTGACCTCCTACATCGTCGCGGCCGCGATCATGACCGCGCCGGTCGGCTGGATCGCCAACCGCTATGGCAGGAAGCGCATCTTCATCATCTGCTCGGCCGGCTTCACCATTGCCTCGGTGCTGTGCGGGCTGGCGCAGGATATCAACCAGATGGTGCTGTTCCGCCTGCTGCAGGGCGTGTTCGGCGCGGCGCTGGTGCCGCTGTCGCAGGCCGTGATGCTCGACTCCTACGCGCTGCATGAGCGCGCCAAGGCGATGTCGATCTGGGGCATGGGCGTGATGATGGGTCCGATCATGGGGCCCTCGCTCGGCGCCTGGCTGACCGAGACCTATTCCTGGCACTGGGTGTTCTTCGTCAATTTGCCGTTCGGCGCCATCACCGTGCTTGGCCTCGCCATCTTCATGGACGAGACCAAGCAGGACCACAATCTGCGCTTCGACTGGTTCGGATTCAGTGCGCTCGCGGTGTCGATCGGCGCGCTGCAGCTTGCGCTCGACCGCGGCGAGCAGCTCGGCTGGCTGGAATCCAACGAGATCATGGTCGAGTTCATCGTCGCTACGGTCGGCGCCTATTTCTTCTTCGCCCATTCGCTGACCACCGACCGGCCGTTCATCCAGTTCGCGCTGTTCAAGGACCGCAATTTCCTCGGCGGCTGCGTGTTCATGACCGTCATGGGCCTCGTGCTGTATTCGACCATGGCGCTGTCCTCGCCTTACCTGCAGAACGTGATCGGCTATCCGATCATCACCGCGGGCCTGCTGCTGGCGAGCCGCGGCGCCGGCACCTTCGTCGCGATGATGCTGGTCGGCCGCATGATGCGCTATATCGAGGCGCGCACCCTGATCATCGCCGGCCTGGCGCTGACCGCGGCCTCGCTGTTCCAGATGACCGGCTGGACCGACATGACCCAGGCGCCCGAGATCATCGTCGTCAGCGTGGTCCAAGGCTTCGGCTTCGGCCTCGTGTTCGTGCCGCTGTCGACGGTGGCGTTCCTGACGCTGCCGGGCCAGCTGCGCACCGATGGCACCTCGATGCTGACACTGCTGCGCAACGTCGCAAGCTCCGTCGGCATCTCGATCGTGATCGCGCAGCTCACCGAAGGCTCGCGGCGGATCTACGCAAAGCTGTCGGAGCAGATCAATCCGTTCAACCACGCGCTGCAGATGCCCGACGTCTCCAGGATGATCAACCTCAACACCGACGCCGGCCGTGCGATGGCCGACAAGATGGTAGCCGCGCAGTCGCAGATCATCGCGTTCTCGCACGACTACCAGCTGGTAATGCTGTTCATCCTGGCCTCGATCCCGCTCGCGATCATGATCGGCTCGACCAAGGCGGCGTTGCGCGCGCAGCAGGCGCCGTCGGATCATGCGGCAGTGATGGAGTAGGTTTTCGGCAAGCGCGCCCTGCCCCACCCGTCATCCTGAGGTGCTCGCCTCTTCGGCGAGCCTCGAAGGATGCACGGCCCCGACGCGTCCGCATGGAGATAGCTGGGCCGTCGACCCTTCGAGGCTCGCAAGAGCTCGCACCTCAGAGGCTGTGAATCTATGTGATTTGGCGGGTTTCTGTTTGCGTAAGCGTGAGTCGGATGATTCCCTGCTTTCAAGGTCGATGGAGGCACGGATGTCACGCGAAACACTGTTTGGTGATCTACCTAAAGCAGAGGCGGTTGCGCGGGACTGGCCGGGAAGCGCCCGGCTTCGCGAGCCTGTCCGCGATCAAGTTGAGCTGCGGGCGGTCGATCTTGAGGCGTTGCTGCCGGCTGAGCATCCGGCACGCGTGATCTGGGCCTATGTCGAGAGGCTCGATCTGAGCGCGCTTGAAGGGACCGTTCGGGCGCGTGCCCATGGTCCGGGTCAAGCGCCGGTCAGCCCACGCCTGCAACTGGCGTTGTGGTTGTTTGCCACGAGCCAGGGTGTCGGCAGTGCCCGGGCGCTGGCACGGCTGTGCGAAAGCCATGATGCGTATCGCTGGCTGTGCGGTGGGGTCAGCGTGAACTACCATAGCCTGTCGGAGTTCCGCACCGCGCATCCAGAGCTTTTGGAGCAGCTACTGGTGGAGCACGTTGCCTCGCTCTCGGTTGCCGGGGTGATCGACCTTGATGAAGTGGTGCAGGATGGCGTGCGTGTGCGCGCCTCGGCGGGAGCCAGTTCGTTCCGGCGCAAGAAGAAGCTGCA
>NZ_CAADFC020000041.1 GCF_900696085.1 Bradyrhizobium ivorense | reverse complement strand
AGGTCAGCTGAGTTGCGATACCCTCCCGCAGGGGGCGCTGAACAAATGCCGAAAAACAACCCCATGCAAAGTAGCCGGCGGCGGCGGCCGGCGTTCGAGAAGGCGGCTGTCCATAGCGGGTGAAGATGTCGTGTTTTTGTAGCTCGTGATCTGTCGCCTTCGTTTTGGAGTTTTGGGCGCCCCCGGAAGGCGTGGACGGGAGCGCCGGGTTTGTCATGCCATGGATGGAGCGGTCTGGTCAGCCCTGCGGGCGGGTTTCTTTGTTCGATTTGAAGCCCGTTTCTCCGTCCCGACCCGCGTTGTCTCGACGGCGGCGCGCGCAGGAGCGGTCAAGGACGCGCGCTTGCGCGCCCGCCAGGGCTTGTCCTTGACGGCTCCGAGCACGCTGCCAGGCTGAGATGCGTCGGGGCTGATCTGCTGTCCGTTGGCGCTAAACCTCGCCAATCGATGCGGGCCGAGGAACACGCTGACGGTGCCATCGGGATACTCATGCACCCGCACCAGGGCCCTGACGAAGTGAGGCCTCAGCCGGCTCTCCGGCAACTGCAGCCGGCGACCTTTCCATGCGACGGTATTGTCGTTGGCGACGGTTCGCTCCTCGATCACGCACAGCGCCTCGCGCCAGGCCTCGTGGCGGTCGGCAACGAAGGCGGTGCCTTGCTGTTCGGCCTTGATCGCAAATGCGGCGTTGTGTTCGGCGATGTAATGCGCCTTCAACCACGCATTGGCGGCTTCGACCGTCTTGATCCCGGCGAGCCGCAGCTCCTTTGGCAGGCGGTCCTGCAGCGTGCCAAACAGCCGCTCGGAGCGCCCCCGCGCCTGCGGCGAATAGGCTGCGATATGCTCGATCCCAAGATGCGACAAAGCCCGTCCCACCTGGGTTTGTTGCGTCTTCGAGACCTTCTCGCCAGCCTTCGGGGTAAGGAAATAATGGCTGCCGCGATCGGTGTAGAGCGCACAGAACAAGCCGCGCTCGCCAATCACCTCGCGTAAGGCCAGGAACGTCGAGGCCGTGCCTTCTTCCTCGACCAGCAGCATCGAGTAGACCTCGCTGGTCGCATCGTCCATCGTCACGATCAGGTCCATCGCCGGCAGATCCTCGATCCAGACGTGGCGCGACCCGTCCTGGTGCAGCAGCATCCCCGGCAGCGGCCGGCGTGGGCGCTTCTTACGGTGCGCCGAACGCTTCGGCGCCTTCCGTACCAGGCCCGCCGCCTGCAGGGCGAGCTTGGTCACCGTATAGCCCAGCACATAGTCATGCCGCTTTTGCAGCTGCTCGTGGAAGTGCTTCACCGTGAAGTCCGCGTATTTGTCGCGGAACAGTCCCAGCATCCGCTCCAGCTCTGCCTCCGGCGCCCGCCGTGGCGATCGCCGTCCCATGCGTCGGTCGACCAGCCCGTCATCGCCCTCCGCCTCATAACGCTCCGCCCAGCGTTGGAAGGTCCGAACACTGACCCCGAGGAGCTCCGCAGCGCCCTCCTGCGTCAGTTCCCTCGCCTCCGTCCGTTCCAGCAAATCTGAAAACCGCATCCGTCGTACCCCCTCGTGAATGGATGCCGTGCCCATCGTGCCCCCTTTGTCCCGGGGCACCAAAAACACGACACTTCACGAGCTACAAACAGGCGACAGATCACGAGCTACTGACACGTTCGACATTGCCACTTGACACGTCGGGCAACTCAGCGGTACTCTTCCATTATTCCGAAATATGCGAGCGTCCCGGGGCTGGTCGCACGGAGGCTGCGGTCAGCATGCGATTAGCGATCATTCGGAAGCGGATCACCACGGAGC
>NZ_CAADFC020000040.1 GCF_900696085.1 Bradyrhizobium ivorense | reverse complement strand
CTGGCAGTCAGCGCTACCTGCGATGTCCGAGTCGGGTCAAAAGCCGACCATGACGCCCCGTCCGACCTTGGTCGGCTTCGCTCCCAGCAGCCGACATCGCGGTTATTCTAAGAAACGGTCGGATAAGGGCCCAGGCTGTGTGAGAACCCTTTTGTCAATTGGCAGGGCGGACGCCCGGCATCGGTTTGGCTGCTCGATTTGGGCTGCCAATGAGCAACCAGAAGGTTCTAGAGGCTGAGGCGTCGGTACAATATCCCTTACGTCCGCATCGCCTTCAGCAGGGTTGCGCATCCCAGAATCGCTATGACCCGTTTCATATTGTAGGCGAGCACATTCAACGCCATTTCGGTCGCAACCTTGTGTCGTCTTTGCATCAGGAAGTGCGTCGCCCCCATCCAGGCCTTTATGGTTCCGAACGGATGCTCGGCCGTTTGACGGCGTAAGGTCATCTTGTTGGGGTCTTGGTCGAGCCGCCGCTGAACCTTCTCCAGCACGGCCTCGTGCTCCCAACGCGCGATGCGCCGCTCGGGGCCAGTGGTGCACTGAGCTTTGAGCGCACAGCTTTGGCAAGCCACCGTCCAGTAACGGCGCAGCATCTTACCATCCTCTTCGCCGGTGAAGCGGTAGGTCAGCCGTTCGCCGGCAGGGCAGCGATAGATGTCCTCGGCCGCAACATAGACGAAGTCCTGCTTGCCAAAACGACCTGCGGCTTTCGCACCTGAGGTCAGCGGTTTCGGCAATGTAACCGTGATGCGGGCTTCTTCACAGGCACGGAGCTCTTCGCCGTCGTAGTAGCCGCGATCCGCAACGACCTCGAGCGTCTCGGCAACCATCTCGGCACGAGCCTGCCCGGCCATGTTGCCGAGCTGGTGGCGATCGGTGCCCGCGTTGGTCACATCGTGAGCCACGATAAGATGATGCTGCGTATCAACGGCAATCTGCACGTTGTAGCCAACGATGCCGGTGTCCTTGCCACTTGTCGCCATCGAGCGTGCGTCAGGATCGGACAGTGAGATCTGCTTGTCCTCGCTCTTCATCATCTCCGCGTTGATCGCGTTGAGTCGGACGATCTCTTCCTTGAGCTTCTTGATCTTGCCCTTCAACCGCTCAACCTTTGCCTCCGGCACCGCGTCGCCATGCCGATCGGCGGTTTCAAGCTGCGAGAGATAGCGGGCGATGCTCTCATCGATCCGCTCAAAACGCCGCTTCATCTTGGCCTCGGTGAAGTTCTTGTCCCGTGCATTGACAGCCTTGAACTTTGATCCATCGATGGCGACGCTCGCGGCACCGAACAGCTCAAGCTTGCGGCACAACGCCACGAACTCGCGACAGACCTCACGAATGGCATTGCCGTTGTCCTTGCGGAAGTCCGCGATGGTCTTGAAGTCCGGCGCCGACTGCCCGGTCAACCAGAGCATCTCGATATTGCGCTGTGCATTCCCGCTCCAGGCGACGGCTCGACGGAATCCGATTGAGATAGCCGTAGATGTAGAGCTTGAGCATAGTGCCGGGGTGATAGCTCGGGCGGCCGGTGTCGAGTGGCTGGACACCGACGAACCCGAGCTTGTCGAGGTCGAGACTATCGACGAACACGTCGACCGCTCGCACCGGGTTATCCTCGGCAACATAGTCATC
>NZ_CAADFC020000039.1 GCF_900696085.1 Bradyrhizobium ivorense | reverse complement strand
TCTTACGGGGAGAGGGTTGGGGTGAGGGGCTGCTTCCGCGAAGACGGCGATAAATGCGTTCGCGGAGAGCCCCCCTCACCCGAAACGCATCTGGCGATGCGTTTCGACCTCTCCCCGCACGCGGGGCGAGGTGAAGCGGAGCCTGCGGCACAATCCAATGGAAAGTCATTTCGCCTTAGGTGGTGTGGACTCTAGGGATTCCCTTTTAGGGGCAAATCAGATTCAAGATTGCTTTTGGGGAGGCAGTCTTGGGTGTGATGGATCGGCTGGTGTTGAGCGACGCGGCGTGGGAGCGGATGGCGCCGCTGATCATAGGCCGGCCTGACCAGAAGGGCTCGACCGGCCGCGACAATCGGATGTTCGTGGAGGGTGTGCTTTGGATCGTGCGTACGGGCGCTCCCTGGCGTGATCTTCCGGAGGCGTTCGGAGACTGGAACAGCGTGTTCCGGCGCTTCAGTCGATGGAGCGCCAAAGGCGTCTGGTGCCGCATCTTCGAGGCGATGTCCGATGACCCCGACTTCGAATATTTGATCGTCGATTCCACCATCGTCCGAGCCCATCAGCATGCTGCCGGGGCCAAAAAAGGGGGTCTGAAGATCAGGCAATTGGCCGTTCGCGCGGCGGCCTGAGCACCAAGATACATATGGCCGTTCGCGGCTTGGGATGTCCCGTACGGTTCACGATCACCGCGGGTCAGAAGGGCGATGCACCGCAAGCTGCCGAATTGATCGAGGGGTTGCCTGCCGAGGTGGTCATGGGCGACACGGCCTATGACGCCGATCACTTGCGCCAAGCCATCGCAGCCAAAGGGGCGCTCGCCGTCATCCCCAACAACCCGTCACGAGCGCTCAAGCATCCGCTCGACAAGTATCTCTATGCCCAGCGCCACCTCGTCGAATGCTGCTTCTCAAAGCTCAAGCAATTCCGCCGCGTCGCAACCCGCTTCGAAAAGACCGCTCGAAATTATCGGGCGGTCGTCACCCTCGCAGCCATCATTCTCTGGCTGCGGTAAGTGTCCACACCACCTAGGGCGTCAGGCCTGCACGACTTCACCGTCCGCCTCGCATGCTGTCGTCACTGACATGCGACACGTCCACCGCATCTCACCGCAACACCGCGACGATGGCCAGCGCCCCTCGATCGGGTGAGACGGGCGGATTAGACAGTGAGTTGGGGTGCGGCGTCAAGTATTGTTTCTGAAAATACGAACGCTCTATCACCACCTCTAACCGGCTCTTGTGCAACTCGTGGGCGATAGCGCATGTAAGGGACGCACCGGCGGCGGGGTTCCCTCTCCCCTTGCGGGAGAGGGTTAGGGAGAGGGGTGCCACACGACGTGCACTCTCATTGCGACGACACACGACAGACATTGCGAGAGCGGCGCACGTGTCGTCA
>NZ_CAADFC020000038.1 GCF_900696085.1 Bradyrhizobium ivorense | reverse complement strand
AGCCTCAACGGCACCTACGGCGCCTTCGCCTTCGACACCACCACGGGAGCGTGGACCTACACGCTCGACGACACCCGTCCCGCCACCCAGGCCCTGATCGCCGGCCAGGCCACCACCGACGCGCTCACCGTTGCCTCCGCCGACAACTCGGCGAGCCACGACATCGTCGTCAACATCACCGGCGCCAACGACACCGCGGCGATCGGCGTGGTCGCCGGCGGCGACTACGCCGCCAGCGAGGCCGGCGGCGTCAACAACACCACGGCGGGCGACCCGAGTGCGTCGGGCCAGCTCACGGTGTCCGACGTCGACGCCGGCCAGGACCACTTTGCCACCCCGGCCAGCCTCAACGGCACCTACGGCACCTTCACCTTCGACACCACCACGGGAGCGTGGACCTACACGCTCGACGACAGCCGTGCCGCCACCCAGGCCCTGATCGCCGGCCAGGCCACCACCGACACGCTCACCGTTGCCTCCGCCGACAACTCGGCGAGCCACGACATCGTCGTCAACATCACCGGCGCCAACGACACCGCTGCGATCGGCGTGGTCGCCGGCGGCGACTACGCCGCCAGCGAGGCCGGCGGCGTCAACAACACCACGGCGGGCGACCCGAGTGCGTCGGGCCAGCTCACGGTGTCCGACGTCGACGCCGGCCAGGACCACTTTGCCACCCCGGCCAGCCTCAACGGCACCTACGGCACCTTCACCTTCGACACCACCACGGGAGCGTGGACCTACACGCTCGACGACAGCCGTGCCGCCACCCAGGCCCTGATCGCCGGCCAGGCCACCACCGACACGCTCACCGTTGCCTCCGCCGACAACTCGGCGAGCCACGACATCGTCGTCAACATCACCGGCGCCAACGACACCGCCGCGATCGGCGTGGTCGCCGGCGGCGACTACGCCGCCAGCGAGGCCGGCGGCGTCAACAACACCACGGCGGGCGACCCGAGTGCGTCGGGCCAGCTCACGGTGTCCGACGTCGACGCCGGCCAGGACCACTTTGCCACCCCGGCCAGCCTGAACGGCACCTACGGCACCTTCACCTTCGACACCACCACGGGAGCGTGGACCTACACGCTCGACGACAGCCGTGCCGCCACCCAGGCCCTGATCGCCGGCCAGGCCACCACCGACACGCTCACCGTTGCCTCCGCCGACAACTCGGCGAGCCACGACATCGTCGTCAACATCACCGGCGCCAACGACACCGCTGCGATCGGCGTGGTCGCCGGCGGCGACTACGCCGCCAGCGAAGCCGGCGGCGTCAACAACACCACGGCGGGCGACCCGAGTGCGTCCGGCCAGCTCACGGTGTCCGACGTCGACGCCGGCCAGGACCACTTTGCCACCCCGGCCAGCCTCAACGGCACCTACGGCACCTTCACCTTCGACACCACCACGGGAGCGTGGACCTACACGCTCGACGACAGCCGTGCCGCCACCCAGGCCCTGATCGCCGGCCAGGCCACCACCGACACGCTCACCGTTGCCTCCGCCGACAACTCGGCGAGCCACGACATCGTCGTCAACATCACCGGCGCCAACGACACCGCCGCGATCGGCGTGGTCGCCGGCGGCGACTACGCCGCCAGCGAGGCCGGCGGCGTCAACAACACCACGGCGGGCGACCCGAGTGCGTCGGGCCAGCTCACGGTGTCCGACGTCGACGCCGGCCAGGACCACTTTGCCACCCCGGCCAGCCTCAGCGGCACCTACGGCACCTTCACCTTCGACACCACCACGGGAGCGTGGACCTACACGCTCGACGACAGCCGTGCCGCCACCCAGGCCCTGATCGCCGGCCAGGCCACCACCGACACGCTCACCGTTGCCTCCGCCGACAACTCGGCGAGCCACGACATCGTCGTCAACATCACCGGCGCCAACGACACCGCTGCGATCGGCGTGGTCGCCGGCGGCGACTACGCCGCCAGCGAGGCCGGCGGCGTCAACAACACCACGGCGGGCGACCCGAGTGCGTCCGGCCAGCTCACGGTGTCCGACGTCGACGCCGGCCAGGACCACTTTGCCACCCCGGCCAGCCTCAACGGCACCTACGGCACCTTCACCTTCGACACCACCACGGGAGCGTGGACCTACACGCTCGACGACAGCCGTGCCGCCACCCAGGCCCTGATCGCCGGCCAGGCCACCACCGACACGCTCACCGTTGCCTCCGCCGACAACTCGGCGAGCCACGACATCGTCGTCAACATCACCGGCGCCAACGACACCGCTGCGATCGGCGTGGTCGCCGGCGGCGACTACGCCGCCAGCGAGGCCGGCGGCGTCAACAACACCACGGCGGGCGACCCGAGTGCGTCGGGCCTGCTCACGGTGTCCGACGTCGACGCCGGCCAGGACCACTTTGCCACCCCGGCCAGCCTCAACGGCACCTAC
>NZ_CAADFC020000037.1 GCF_900696085.1 Bradyrhizobium ivorense | reverse complement strand
CGGTCTCTCCGATCGCGCTGGAGGCGGTCAGGCGCCTCGATGCGCTGTTCGAGATCGAGCGCGCCATCAACGGCCGCGACGCCGACGAGCGGCGCGCCGTGCGCCAGGAAAAGAGCAAGCCGCTTCTCGAGGACATGCACGCCTGGTTGTTGCGCGAGCGCGAAACCCTCTCGCGCTCCTCCGAGGTCCTGAAGCCTATGAACTACATGCTCAGGCGCTGGGACGACTTCGGCCGCTTCCTCGACGATGGCAGGATCTGCTTGACCAACAATTGCGCTGAGCGCGCATTGAGAGGCATCGCCTTGGGAAGGCGCAACTGGACCTTCGCTGGTAGCCAGCGTGGCGCCGACCGTGCCGCCATCATGCTGACGATGATCACGACCTGTCGCCTCAACGAGGTCGATCCCAAGGCCTGGCTCGCCGACGTCCTCGCCCGTATCGCCGATCTTTCCACATCGCATCTGCACGAACTGCTGCCCTGGGAATGGAAGCTCCTGGGCCAAGCCGGCAAGCCCGCCGGTCAACAGGCCGCCTGACCTTCACGCAACGCCATCATAGAGCTCGCCGGGCCCGCGCGCACGCGTCAATCGGGCGGTCTTCATCGTATGTGTACGGCACATTTACGCAGGACCTGCATGATTTGGCAGACTGGTTCAAAGCCTCAGGCATGACGAGTGTCGCGATGGAATCCACCGGCGTCTATTGGATCCGGGAATACGAGGTTCTCGAGCAGCGCGCGTTCGAGGTCATTCTGGTCAATGGGCGTTATGCCAAGAACGTGCCTGGGCGCAAGCCAGATGTCAGCGAGCCCGCATGGCTGCGCCAGCTCTATTCCTGCGGTCTGCTACGCGGGAGCTTCCGCCATGATGCCGAGATCGCAACCCTACGCGCCTATCTGCGTCAGCGCGAGCGGCTCGTCGAATACGCAGCCGCCCACATCCAGCACATGCAAAAGGTTCTGATAGAGATGAACCGGCAGCTTCATCGCCTTGTCTCTGACATCACCGGCGCGACCGGGATGCGGATTGTCCGACCGATTGTCGCCAGGGCAATCCTGACGTGTTGGCGACCTACCGTGAATTCCTCGATCGAGACGATCCGCACCGCACTGGTGGTAACGATCGGGACGAACATGTCTTCGCGCTGACCCAGTCGCTCGAACTCTATGACAGCTACCAAGCCAAGATGCTTGACTTGCGAGCGCAAGCTGGACTCCTTGATAGCGGCGCTAACTGACAAAGGGGCCAAGCCTTTACGAACCGACCCGCAGGCACTCGACCATCGCCTATCTCAGCCCGGTTGAATTCGAGCGCAAGGTGGGATTAGCTTCACCGCAGTGTCCATCAAACCGGCAGCAGCTCACTCAGAGGCCCGCGCATCCACGATCGGCCCGTACCTGCGTGGTCGGGTGTTGGAAGAGTGCTGGCACACTCGACATGTCGTTGCGCTGAATGTACCTCGGCTACGCCCACGTAACTAACATCTATTTTGATTGCAGTGACACCCGCTCTGACGAGCAAGATCGCCGACCCAGGCGAACACCAACATGATGTGCCGCATGACTTCGCTCGCCCTTTCTCGGGCGCCTTCTTGCGCGGAAATCTACCCAAGACGCATACCTGCGAGGCATATGAGAACAGTTTCCAACCTGCTGCTCGTCTTCGCAGATGACAGGACCACGCCGGCAGAACTCGATATGAAGCACGTCGAGAAGAAGCGCGGCGCCCCAGCACCACCGCGCGAGGCCGGACTTCTGCGACCACGTTCTTCGGCTCCCGGAGTACGGACCGCCATCTTGCCTTCACAGCCGCAGCGGATCCGAGCCATTCCGATGATTGAGACTGATCAAACCGTTATCGAGCGCGTCAGGCGCGAACAGCCATGCCCGGCGGCCAATTCGCCACAGGCTAGCATAGTGTCCCAGCGTTCGGACCAGGGCCACACAACATCTGCCGAGCCACCTCTCCGCAGCGGCGACTGCTTCAATGACTAATGAAGTGAGCAATGATTAGTTCTGCAGCTCGATCTGATCGATCTATCCCAGAAGCTAAATTTGCTTCGTGTAATCCACCTGGATAGGCCATATTGAGTTCGAGTATGTATGGATACGCCATATCTATCCCGACGAAATTAATTCCATGCGTCATTAGCGTCCGGCCGATTGACTCCGCGAGTTCGATCTCATCGGAATGCAGATCGACTGCGATCGCCTCTCCTCCTTGTGTTGTGTTTGACCTGTGATCATGCGGGTTGCCTTGCCGACCATGCCAGGCAACAGCTTTGCCGCAAGCAACGACCACCCGCTTTTCGCCTTGGGCGACCTCCCGGATAAACTGCTGAAGAACAGCGTACTCGGCTTTGAAGCCGCCCAGCCCGCCGTGGTCGAGCTCTTTGTGCGCGACGGTATTTCCGGTAAGGCATTGCAGTATCGTTCGGACATTGGTCCCGCTTGGGGGAAGCAAGAAGACATTCTGCCCGCAAGCGGCATTTGGCGGCTTGGCCACCCACCACTGATCTGGAGCCTGCCGATAGCGCTCCCAAATCGAACCGAAATCATTTGATATATATGAAAGGGCTCTGTTCTTCTTTGGCACAAGATAGCCCAACGAGTGCTTTGTATTTAGAAACACAAGCCCCTCGATACTGTTAACAAACGGGGTATGTCGGGAAGCCAACCACAACATTTGCCAGACATCGCGCGCCACGCTGTCCTGCGGGAAACTCAGGACCCAGATCAGTTGGCATTCATCAAGAAAGAATGTCCGCCGATCCCCTAAGGCCGCTGAGCCAGCACGAAACGCCTCGCCGCTGCCAGATACCAACACTCCTGCTGTAAAATAGCGGTAATCCTCAGCGGCGATACCATTGATCTCGCCCAAAATTACTTCGCAACCCCGGCGGCAGAATGCGTTACTAAGAAGTGCATCATTTTCACCTAGGGCATCGAGGTTGTTCGTGAGTATGAGTAGTCTCATCACAGTCCTCCTAAGAAAGAATGGTGCAGGCTCAAGCAAGAGGTGGGCCAATGCGAGAGCTGTGCTATGGGCGGAGTGCACCTCTCACTAAAACCGGTAGGTGGGGCCACTTTTGCTCCTGCTGTAATATTCTCGATGAGACACCGACGACCAATCCCTCCACCAAAACGCCGAAAGAAAGCTGTTACCTCCGGAGACGAATGTTCGAGGCGAACCGCGATTATGCAAGCCATGCAGAGAGTGTCGCCGCAAAAGCGCTTCTTTCACTTCGACGAACTATTCCACTGTACGTGATACAATCGCTGCTGAAGCATTGCACGGTCCCGGAATGGCATTTCAGATCCTTAATGCTCAGTCGCCGACACACGACTCACGCTTTGATGCGAACAGCAATTCTTTCGGGGGATGGTAAGTATCTAAGAGATTGCGATCAGCGCGGCGGATGTTGACGACTGGAGCAGCTATCCGGGACGGGAATGCACCCCAGAAACTAAGTTGGAGAGCATCGACCTGCTGCTGGCAAACCATGGATCGACGGCGGAGATAATTGCAGCTGCTCTGAGCAACACTTTGCAGAGAGTGCGTCGCTGGTGTCCGCACCGGATCGCGAAAGGCTTGACGGGCTGCCTGAAGGACACCTCCAGTCTGAGCCCAACCGTTGTCAGCGAAGAGATCAAGTAGGTCATGTACATGACGGTTCAGGAGAAGCCGCAGAATGCGCCGGATCGCAGCGTACCCAGCACGACGAAGGCAGCGCGTGTAGCCAATGGAAGCGTGCGTCGCATCTGGCATGCGCACGAGCTCAAGCGACATCTCGCGAACACGTTCAAGCATCGCGCAGCAAGAGCTTGGTCGCAGACGTGGAAGGACGGGCTTGGATGTTATCTCGATCCGCCGGAAAAGGGCGATGGAGCGTTCCAGCACCACAGCGCAGGATACATGCGCAGCGGCACCGC
This sequence comes from Bradyrhizobium ivorense, assembly GCF_900696085.1. Lineage (GTDB taxonomy): Bacteria > Pseudomonadota > Alphaproteobacteria > Rhizobiales > Xanthobacteraceae > Bradyrhizobium > Bradyrhizobium ivorense. The sequence continues at coordinate 12,927 of NZ_CAADFC020000037.1, read as the reverse complement.
GACCTTGTCCCGACACTCAGCATGCTGGACGACAAGATCGGGACGAGCATGCGACGCCCACTAGTAGGGGAGTTCCTGCACTTTTTCAGGCTGATCAACCTACAGATCTCGTCCAGCGTTGACCTACATCCGGCAGTTGGCAACTATGCGTACCGACAAAGTGCGAGCCGTAAAGGAGGCCCGAGGCGCATCCTGGCTTCCATTTGCATCCGCCGCGGCAGGTTCGAGAAGGCCGCCGAACTCGAATCGCAATTATGGGAACACATCGAAATCGACAAGTCGATCCAAAGCTCCTCATCTTTTCAAGGCAAACTGCTCGAAAATGCGGCCAGCGCGTCATCGTCGTCATGGCATTACAAACCTTACGCTCGGGATCTTGCATCTGAAACGCGGGTTGGCGCCAGGCGCTCAGCCGCCGAGACTAGTTCCCGGTTCAATGCTGAATCCAGCTACATTCGATTTTCCGACCATCTGGGAAACAGTTGCTGGGGCTTGGGTAGAAACGTCGTGCGTGGCGATACGACCCTGAGACCGGCCTTCATTGCAGCCGCCCGGCGGCTCATCGAGCGAGGCCGCCGCGATTAGTTCGAGCTGCGGCTTCTCGATCCGGCATCAGCCGGCTGTCGCTGCATCGGTGAATGTGCCTGGTCGTAATGTCCAGTCTTCTCCTGTTACCGAGCTTGCTCCGCCAGCTACCGCCAGAGGCGAAGATAGGCGTTCTGACCTACGATTCGACGCAGTGAATATCTGCTCGCGATCGATGATCCGCGTGACAGAGCAAGGATCCTGATCGGAGGCATCGAAGGCGGCCAGGTCTGGTCCGACGAGTTAAAGCGTCCAGCACCGCCGATGAATGTCGCGCCATCGAGACGGAGGTTGCCACCTGCATCGCGACACTCCGCGCCGCTCATCGCGACATCGCGGTTATCCTTCTTGAATGCGCAGCTTTCCCAGTTGTCGCGCCGACGATCCGGCGTATTGTGAAGCTGCCCGTAAACGACATCACGCGCCTCTGCAGGATGACGATGGCATCCATCGGCTGACTCTTCGTTGCATGCTCAAATCTACACGCGTGGGAGCCAGACTGGGTTTGCAGCCTGCGTGCTCGACTTGCGCGCGAACAAAGCTATTGCAAATGATAACCACCATTGAAGATTGGCGCTTGCTAATACGTGGCCCGGGCTCGTCATGCCTTTGTTGGCCCGCTAACTGTCTGGCGCATAGTCGGGAACATATGGGAGGAGACATCTGGCCACGTCCAATTGCCTGGGCAGGCCAATCGTGGCTGTCAGATCGGGAGCGGAACGACGCTGACCTCTCAGCAACCGTTTTTCGGCGCTCTCCTATGGCCGCCGGTGTTCTCAACCTAATACGCTGCAGACGGAAACACTGGAATAATTCTTATAACCCACCGGTATCCAATGATGAGATTGTAGCCAGACACTGCTTGCGAGTCGTTTCGTGATACTGCAACAGTAATCGATGTACCGCGGGTCTCGTAGTTTCGCTCCGCCGCGTATTCCGGTGCGCAATGGAGATCCCAGATCTGCGCGCAACCCCTCGTCAGCGGCACATTCTGGAAGACCGTGTCAACACGTCCTTATATAGATGGAACTTTGCTTGGTGCTCTGACCGACTCCGTGCGAAGCGAGCGTGCGTGCCCTCACAGACCCGCTGCGCATCGCGGTCTTGCCCGGACCCTCAAGCTTGCTCTTGCTCGCTGTCTCAGCCAGGTAAGCACTGCCGTAGCTATCGTCCATCAGGCGATCATCGTAACGGGTCGTAGGGCCACAGTCATGCTGTAAGCTTTTTGATCCAGAGCTGGCCGTCGCACCATATATGTTCAACGGCTCCCCATTTGCCGGCTGTCGCGGCATCCGGGAAGAACCCGCATCCGTGGTAGTTAGCACTTGTATTACAAAGTAACGGAATGCCTGTGAGTCTTTCATATGCGACGAGAAGTTCAGCGACTTTATGCTGAGAGGTTCTGGAAATGGTCTGTAACCGCGCTGATCCGTCCAAGTGCATAACGGCGGGGATTTTGTCTCGCCATTCTGGTCGCGTCTGATGATCGAAAAGCATGTAAGGGTCCGGCGTGCCAGGACTGAAGATATCCGGCGCACGATCCTCCAAACATATCGGAGCTACCGGCCGGAAGTGTTCACGGAGTTTGATGTCGTTGAGAAAATCCTTCATTCTTGGCGAAGTGGCGGCCGCGAGAATGCTTCTAGCACCCAGCGCGCGCGGTCCAAGCTCTGCGCGTCCGGCGAGAAAAATTACCGGCTTGTTGCTGGCGAGGATCGTCGCAAGTTCCCCCACACTGCACGGCGCCGCGTCCCATTCGGGCAGCACTTCGCTCCCTTGCAGAGCCGGGCCACTGTAGACCGACCACTCCAACGGCACAAATCCCTTGTGCGCGGCCATTGCGGAACAAGCAGCACCGACCGCCGAGCCACTATCGTTCGGAAAGGGGGGCACCCAGATAGCGTCGAATAGGCCGGAGGCACGAAGCGCACTATTCCATTTGATATTGAGAGCGCAGCCACCGGCTATGCACAAATTTCGCAGCCCTAACTTAGGCGAATGCCGCTGCAAAGCAATCGCCATCGTGCGAATGAGCAGACGTTCGATGAAAGCATGAAAGGATGCAAGCACGTCTTCGGGTGCTTCAACCCTCAGCCGCAGCGCGCTCGCATGGAAGAAGTCATGTATAGCCGCCTGTAGGACCTCCCACTTATTGATGTCCGCGCGATAGTGACGGGCAAGCTCCGTGTTGGAAGCAAAGCGTTGCTGGTAGAGCTGCTCAAAAACCGCTATGATTTCCTCGCTAACAGACCCGAGCGCGATGTAGGCCATTAGCTTACCGGCGAGCCCCAAGTCCAACGCGCTGCTGGTCGGCCGCTTATATTGACCGAAGTGATATGCCGCGTAAACATAGACGTTAACAACCATTGGGAAAAGGCACTCGAGGAACCGGGCGCCACAGGGTTCCATGTAATACAGACGCGGAAAGATAACGCCGTCCCACACTAGGCAGAAGCTGGATTGCGTCTCTTTTGCAAAAGGGCTGGTGCAGTAAGCGGACGTCAAGTGGTCTACCACGTGCGGGTAGCTGCTATAGCGGAAGCTCCTTCCGTCGAGCATCAGCCCATGGCTGTCATTGGAAACGAGGAGGTCCTTGGCATGCCGCTCGACATACGGCGCACCTTTGAGAGTGATAGGCCGCACACCGCTCAGGACCTGGAACTGTGACTCGACCTCTCCGAACCAGCCGTCGATAACGAACCGATCAACGTCTCCCGGCCGCAGACCGTGGTCCGCTAGAGCGGCGGTAATCGCATCAAGATTATCAATCGCTTTGTAGCGGGGATTGTTGCCGATCTTTTCCTGCTCGATACAAAAGAGAAGACGATCGTCTTCGATAATTGCGATTGCTCCATCATGTGTCAGTTTGATACCGCAGATGCGCATAGCCGCCTCCAATTTGAGGTTAGTATTTCGATTGTTCAACAACGAGGTCCGAAACTGAGACCGGACGAGTAAGCAACCTCTCCTGACTGCTCGTACGCCAGATGCTCGATGTGAATCGGCTCTCGTCAACGAGCAGCGAACTCGCGCGGATCCCCATGCAGAACTAGGGGAGGCATGCGCACCGACCAATTGATCCCACGTATCGTCATGCCTTCCTGAGGATTTCCCACCTTTTTGTCGGTTGACACGCCGGTAGTTCGCACCGAGGCATCCATCGCTGCGAGTCCGTCGCGGAGATATGCCAATATTTTTCCGTGACTTGGTCCGTCGCGCAGCTGACTTCGATGCCACTCTTGCTAGATGCTCCGGAGAGCAAGCGCCGGTGGTTTCGCGTGTGTCGCTCGCGCTCGAACGGACCATGGTAGAGGCGCCATAATCCTCGGCAGCAAATTGGCGCTTTAATGAATAGATACTCTCGTCCAACTCCACGATTTACTCACCTCGCTCCACATGTACGACCACTTGTTGTAGGAATTGCAATCAGGCAAGCTGCTTTCTGGTCTTGTCTTTGGGCGTGGAAAATCTTCCATGACAGTCACCTGCTAGCGCGCGCAGATCCAAATTTAATCGCGTCCCTTATCTAGCCGCGCCGGACCGTCCTGCAGGATTCAGACCAGTGCGAACCAGACGCTCGTTAGCGGTTTTGCGCCCGATTGTCGGGTCCGGGAATAGACTGGAAGCTTCCCGACAGCTCGCCTGTTTGATTTCTGACGGCCGCACGCGATACAGCCGAACAACTGAGCATCGCCGGTTGCGGGCTCGATCAAATTAGTGCGCACTTCATGAAGCGGTGAGGATACCGAAGCAAGAAACCTTCAGCTTTCGAGGAACGACCGTACCGTTGAGGTGTCATGCCGCTCGGCAATGACGGGCAGCGCGGATTGAAGCGAGCACAAATAGTTCTCCTGGGGGAGGGGCGTAGCCCCACTCGATCGCCACCGAAATTGGCATCGCGTTACCGACCAAGGCTTGGGGGCCAGACGGCAAGCCGCGAACTGGCAAGTAGCCTATCTATGCGAAACCGATTGAACCGGAATCTAAAACTGCTGGATAAGCGCTTCCCCGGAACCCTTTTTGCACTGGACCGACTCCTCTGCAGGCTCAGCGCTACGCGTATTTACGCCAGTATGTCTGTAAGCTCTTAGCCGGAACCCTTGCTTCGGGATCTGGATAGCAGTGCGAAGAAGCCTCCGGTTTGGACCGAGGTTCGGGATGGGATTGGACAGCAAAAAGGATGTCCATTTGGAGGGCTCATCGCCAGGGTTGGTGAGCCGGCTCGAGGTTCTTGAAACGCCGTCTCCACGAGATCGGCGAAGCCGTCAGCAAGCGCCTCGACGTGACCCGGCGCAATGGCGTGTGCTGGACACGCCCCGCCCGAAATACATCATCTGGAGAGGCACCGATTGGCAACGAGGCCCTGCGACGCGTGCATAGCCTGTTGGAGATCGAGCGCACCATCAACGGCAAACGCCGGAACAACCGCGTATTCCGCCGGCGGCGACCGCCTTACATAGTTTGAGGGGTGGCCTGAGGATTTGACCTTAAGTCTAGCTTTAAGGTCACGTGGCGAATGCAGGTCAATGTGTTGGGCGCCGAGCGTCGGCGGCGATGTCGGCAGGCGCGCCAGGGCCGCCTGGGACGTGATGCGGTGCCAGCTCTGGTTCCTGTCGAGATCACACCTGCGCCGGCCGGCATCGATCAGCACGTTGCAACTGGCGTCTTCGCCTCCTGCGCCACGCGCAAGGGCTGGAATCATCGAGATCGAGCTTGGCGGCGGCTGTCGTGTTCGCGTTGATCGCGACGTGCCGGTGAGGCGCTGCAGCGGGTTCTCGAGGTTCTGCGGCGGCGATGATCGCGATACCAAGCGGCGTCAGGGTCTGGATCGCAACTGGCCAAACCGATATGCGTCGCGACATGCGAAGCCTGGCTCTTACGGTTCAGGTGAGCCTAAGCGCGATCCTCATGGTGGCCATCCCTACATCTTCCGGGGCCGCAGCGGCGATCGGGGCAAGATTCTGTGGCATGACGGGTTGGGCATGTCGCTTTACGCGAAGCGCATGGATCGCGGCAAGTTCATCTGGCCCTCGACGTCGGACGGCGCGGTATCGATCTCGGCGGCGCAGATGGCCTATGCTGGAAGGGATCGACTGGCGCAATCCGCAACTGAGCTGGCGACCGCAGAGCGCGGGCTGATCCAGGAAAATCTGCAGCTGCTGGCATTTTGGGGAGTCCCATGGCGTCCAATCTGTGATTCATTGCGTCGCATGAATGCAGATCGCGACGTTGCTCCGGATGACATTGCCGCCCTGAAGAGGGCGCTGGCAGTCGAGCGCGCGAAGGAATTGGAGATCGCCGCCGAACTCTCGGTCGCCCGCGCGAAAGCGTCAGAAGATGAAACACTGATCGCGCAGCAGAAGCTGCAGATGGCCAAGCTAAGGCATCAGATCTACGGCCACCGGTCGGAGCGTTCGTCGCGCCTGATCGAGCAGTTGGCGCTGACATTCGAGGGGCTGAAAGTCGACGCGACCGAGGACGAGCTTGCGGCCGAACGGGCCCTGGCCAAGATGACCACGGTGCGCGGATTTACACGTAAGCGCCCCGAGCGTCAGACCTTTCCCGAGCATGTGCCACGGGAGCGCGTGATTGGCCCGCAGCTTGTGAATGCTGCGGCAGCAACCGACTGCGCAAGCTCGGTGAAGACGTCACGCTGACGCTGGAAGTGGTGCCGCGGCAGTGGAGGGTAATCGAGGCGGTCCGGGAGAAGTTCTCCTCTCGCGACTGCGAGAAGATCAGCTAAGCGCCGGCGCCGTCCCATGCCGTGCGCCGGGGATGGGCTGGTCCGAGCCTGTTGGCCGCCGGCAAGAAGGCGCTCTCGCCGATCGCGATCAAGGTTGTGCGGAGGATCGATGCACTGTTTGAGATCGAGCGCTCCATCAATGGCAAGAGTGCCGAGGAGCGCCTTCAGGTGCGGCAGACGCTGAGTCGGCGCTTGGCCGATGATCTTCAGGTCTACATGCGCGAACAACTCGCCAAGTTCTCCCGTGGGCATGACCTGGCCAAGGCGTTCAACTACATTCTAAAGCGCTGGTCGAGCTTCACCTTGTTCCTTGAGGACGAGCGCGTGTGCCTCTCCAACAATGCCGCGGAGCGAGGGCTGAGGTGCATTGCTCTTGGCCGAAAGTCCTGGCTGTTCTGCGGCTCCGATCGCGGCGGACGGCGTGCGGCGGCCATGTACAGCCTGATCGTCACAGCGCTATGCCGAGTGCGGCATAGTGCCGTTTATGCCGCCCGCCGAACTATGCCGAGGCGGGTCGTTTTCCCCAGATTTCTCGCTGACCGGCGTTTGGTCGGTTCGGCATAGTTCGTTCTGTGCCTCCGCTTTCAACAGCGGAGAACAGGAAGATGGAAGTTGAAGAGTACTTGGGCAGAAGCCGGCTGTGCCGGCGTCTCAGAAGCGGGCCGCACAGACAACTCATCGAGCGCTACGCCGCTCGTCTCATCGAAGAGAGGCTCGTTCGGCACGGCACATGGCGTTGCCTCAACGTGGTTGGCGGGCTCCTGAGTTGGATGGCAGGCCGTCGCTATGAGCTGGTCGATCTCGATGAGCAGGTCGTTGAGCGGTACCTCCGACATCGAGGCGGGAGGCAGTCTATCCAACCCGGTGACCGGGCCGCGCTCAAGCGATGGCTGTTGGTGCTGCGCGAGGAAGGCGTGATCGCGCCGTTGGTGCTGCCGCCTCTCACCCCGCACGAACAGATCTTCAAGGAGTTCGATGCCTACCTGCGATCAGAGCGCGGCCTGGCCCCGAGGTCCATCGTCCGCCATCTCCCAGTCATCCGCAGGTTCCTACACGAGGTGTGCTCCGGCGGCGTCGCCGCCCTGTGCAAGATCAGCCAAGAGGACGTGATCCGCTACATTGAGCGCCACGCCCAGGATTGGAGCCCGGGGAACAGGCAAGGCGATGTGCTGGTCGTTGCGTGCCTTTCTCCGCTACCTCCACCATAGGGGGCTGAACGCGCGCTCGTTGGCGGATTGCGTTCCATCGGTGCGCCGATGGAGGCTCGCAACTCTACCGACCTATCTGCCTGCCGCTCAGGTGCGGAAGGCTCTCGACGGTTGCGGCCGAGAGACGGTGATAGGACGGCGCGACTACGCCATTCTGTTGCTGCTGGCCAAGCTCGGCCTGCGGGCCAACGAGGTCGCAACGCTCACGCTCGATGATATCGACTGGCGCGCCAGCGAGATACTCGTTCGCGCCAAGGGCCGACAGCGGGCACGGATGCCGATACCGCCAGACGTTGGCGCGGCTATCGTTGCTTATCTGCGCAATGGCCGCCCAAAGTCGTCGTGCCGACGGCTGTTCGTCCGCACACTCGCGCCACACGTCGGCCTTGCTTCCGGATGCGCGATCACCATGATCGCCAAGGCCGCTCTCGATCGCGTTGGAATCGAAGGTTGCGCACACCGCGGCGCCCATATCTTCCGCCACAGTCTCGCTATCGAGCTTCTCCGATCTGGCGCGACCTTGTCGGATATCGGACAGTTGCTGCGGCACGAGAACCACGACACTACCCGGATTTACGCGAAGGTCGATATCGATGCGTTGAGAACATTGAGCCTGCCCTGGCCGGGAGGCGTGCAATGACCAATCTGCGCGCCGCACTCGATAAGTACCTGAGCATGCGCAAGAGGTTTGGCTACAAGTACGAGCACCAGACCCGTCGGCTCGCCGACTTCGTCGCCTTTATGGAGAAGCGCAAAGCCAGGATCATCACGACGAACCTGGCAATGGAATGGGCAACGCTGCCGCCCGATCGTCATGCATCCTGGGCGCTGCGATTGAGCGACGTGCGCGGGTTCGCGCGCCATGTCGCCAACTTCGATCCGAGAACGCAGGTACCGCCCGTCGGCATGCTGCCCGGATGGAAGCGCGCCAAGCCCTATGTCTACTGCGACGCGGAGATCGATGCGTTGCTGACGGCACCGCTGGCTCTGCCGCCAGCGGGCGGGCTGCGCCGATGGACCTACCATACCCTGTTCGGGCTGATCGCGGTGACGGGCCTGCGTATATCCGAGGCGATGGGCCTGGAGCGTGATGACGTCGACCTCGACGCCGGCGTGCTGACGGTCCGGCTGACCAAGTTCGGCAAGTCGCGGCTCGTGCCATTGCATCCGACGACGAGAACCGCGTTGCGCGACTACGCCCACCGGCGCGACGCGATGCTCGGATCACGCTGCGGCTCGACCTTCTTCGTTGCCGAACAGGGAGGCCGCTTGCTGCACCAGTACGTCATCGCGTCTTCTGGCGATTGTCCCGAGAGATCGGGCTGCGGCGCCCAGGTGATCGTACCGGGCCACGCGTGCACGACTTCCATCATCGCTTCGCCATCCGGACGCTGCTCGACTGGTATCGCGAAGGCAAGGACGTCGAGCAGCAACTCCCAGTGCTCTCCACTTACCTCGGCCACGCCTGCGTGCGCGATACCTACTGGTATCTCTCGGCCTGCCCCGAGTTGATGGAAGAAGCGGCGCGGCGTCTCGATCGGCGGTGGGAGGTGACGCCATGAAGCCCGCCTGCAATGTCGCCACGTTGATCGAGCGCTTCTTCACCGAGCGCCTCATGCGCCAGCGCAACGTTAGCGCCAACACGATCGCCTCCTACAGGGACACGTTCCGGCTACTGTTCATGTTCGCACAGGTGCAGCTGCGGAAGCCACCATCGGCCCTGACGCTCACCGATTTGGACGCAACCTTCATCGGCGCGTTCCTAACCGATCTCGAGGTAAAGCGCGGCGCCAGCGCGAAGACGCGTAACCTGCGTCTGACCGCCATCCGATCCTTCTTCAGATTCGTGTCCTTCGAGGAGCCGGCACACAGTGCGCTGATCCAGCGCGTGCTCGCCATACCGAGCAAGCGCCACGATAAGCGACAGGTGCACTTCCTGACGCGCCCCGAGATAGAGGCGGTTCTCGCCGCGCCCGATCGAACGACGTGGCTTGGCCGCCGCGATCACACCTTGCTGCTGGTCGCGGCCCAGACGGGCTTACGCCTCTCCGAGCTGACTGGCCTTGACCGGGATGCCGTCCACCTCGGGTCTGGCGCACACGTACGATGCGTCGGTAAAGGGCGGAAGGAGCGGACCACTCCGCTGACCACACTCGCTCGGTGCGCGCTCCAGGCATGGCTCAAGGAGCCGTTACGGAAAGGAGCAACAGCGTTGTTCCCCAACGTGCACGGGGGCCGGCTCAGTGCCGACAGCGTCCAGTCGCTGCTGGGAAAGCATGTTCGCATCGCTCACAAGAGTTGCCCGTCTTTGAAGGCCAAGAGCGTGTCACCGCATGTGCTGAGGCACAGCGCTGCGATGGAACTGCTGCAAGCCGGCGTCGACTGCTCCGTGATCGCGCTGTGGCTCGGTCATGAATCGGTCGAGACGACGCAGACGTACCTGCACGCCCATCTCGCCCTCAAGGAAGCTGCCCTGGCGAAGCTCAAGCCGTACGAGCGAGGCAAGCGAACCCGCTTCCAGCCGAACGACCGCCTGCTCGCCTTTCTGGAGGCGCTCCGAACGACCAAACTATGCCGAATGGAATGGGGCTGCCGTGCACGCGATCGACGATGCCACCGTGACAACGACGCGCCATACCGGACCCGTTCGGCATAGTTCGGCGGGCGGCATAAACGGCAAAAATGAACGTGATCGACCCGCAGGTGTGGCTGGCGGATGTCCTTGCTCGCATTGCCGCCCACCCCGGCTGATCGCTTGGACTACCTTCTGCCCTGGAATTGGACGCTGTCATCAACGCTCTCCGCTCAAGCAGCATGAGCACGCACATCAACAAGGTCCATCACGTCACCACCCTCGCTAAAGTCGCCAAAGACCTTGGCGAAGATGAAGATTGGCTGTGGGACATCGCCAACGAGATGGAGATCGATGATGGCGTCATCTGGGTCTATGGCGTCGGAGAAGACGGCGTCCAGGCGTTCACCGACTTGGCATCGACAACCTAATCGAGCTCATCAAGTTCTACATAGAACACCCCGAACAGCTAAGGCGGTGACACCGCGGCCTACGCCGAACGGATACACAGCCGCTTGCGGTCGGTGGTGATAAGTCGAGGCTATAGCGCGACAATCAGGATGAGAGCGCGTATTGCCTCACGTATCCATGCTCCCGAGTACGGTCCGTTGCCTCATTTATTTTGCTCCCGGCATGGATGAGGAGGAGGCCGGGTGCGGAGATGGCCGGGGTTTCGGAGCGCCCGGCCTCCTCCGCTCGTTCCTGGCTCATCACTGGGGTATTGTGATCTCATACGTCGACGGCGTCTTCTCCGAGGGGACGAACAGCAATGCATTTGCTTGCTCGCTGCGCCAGGATTTCAAGCGGCGCTGAAGCGTTCGAAGAAGCTTGTTCGGATAGGCCCCGGGATGTTCTACCTGCAACCGGGAGAGCAGTTCACTACCGGTCCGCCAGGGCTCGGCCTCAAACCATTTTCGCAAATCTGGCGTTACCCGGACCAGCGGGTCGGGGCGGCGCCGGCCTCTCTTCGCTTTCACGATTGGCCGATCCGTCGGTCGCACACCTCCGTCCTTCCAGGCGGTTCGCAGGCTTGCCAAGAAAAGATCGATCGGTTGCGATGCCATGGCAGGATCGACGATTGGCTGGGCATCCGCGAGCGCCGCGAGGCGCTCCTGTGCGGCGCGGATATCGTGCAGCAACGCGACCGGGTCGAGAGCGGCATAGATTTCCTGGAGATGGGCGCAAACCACTTCGGGCGTGCGAGCGTCGGCAGCCAAGCGCTGGTGTGGCGTCGCCGGCGCGCTGTACGTCTTGCGCACACGCGCACCGTCGCGCTGTTTGGCTATCAACTTGAACGAAGGCTGGAAGAAGTTCACGAACAGCCGCGCCGATCGGTAGAGTTGAGCAAGCAGTGTAGCCGCCTCCAGGCCCTCGAACCGACGATAGCCGACCATCCTGCGCACGACCGCGCCGTTCTTCTGCTCGACGAACGCCTGGTCGTTCTTGCGGTAGGGCCGGCAACGCGTGAAGACGATGTTGCCCGCATCGCAGTAGGCCTTCAGCGTCTCGTTCATAAACACGGTGTCGTTGTCCGTATCGAGGCCGAGCAGCGCGAAGGGCAATTGTTTGCGCAACTCCGTCAGCACAGTGCTCAGCAGCGTCTGTTCGCGCACAATCAATGGAGCGCACTCCGTCCAACCGGTCGCGACGTCGGTGAGCACGAGGGTCTGGATGAAGCTGCCGCGCGCCGATGGACCGCTGTGCGCTACGAGGTCCGCTTCGACAAAACCCGGCGCCGGATCGTTCCAATCTGCCGACGTCCGTATTGGAATCCTGCGACGCAAGGCGTGCGTCGCGGGCCGTCGGCGCTTGCGACCTAACCCGTCTCGCACCCGCGCCAATGCGCGGTCGATCGTCGCAGCGCTCATCGCCAGAAGTTTGTCGCGGATCTCGGGAGCGAGGTCGAGGTGGCCGTGCCGTTCCATCGCCTCGATCAGCGCAGGCATTAACGCCTTCAGCCGCTTCCCGCAGATCCGGTCTGACGCCTCCCAAAGAAGCGCGATCGCGTTGTGTTCCGCCTCGGAATAGACTCGACGTCGCGCCCGCCGACCCGGGCGTACGTCTTCCTGACCTCGAAGTAGTCGCATCGCGTGCTTGCGATGGAATCCGGTGATGTCGACGAACTCGTCCAATATCCGCGCCTTCTTCGCGCGATCCGACGTCCGATAGCGCGCGGCTACCGCCGCCGTCAGTTCCTTCCGCGTCGCCATGCTCAGCCACCCCATCTTTGCCCGTAAGCGCTTAGCCGGAACCCTTGCTTCGGGATCTGGGTAGCTATGCGAAGAAGCCTCCGGCTTGTACGGAGGTTTGGGATGGGATTGGACAGCAAAAAGGACGTCCATTTGGACGGCTCATCGGCGGGGTCGGTGAGCCGGCTGGAGATCCTTGAAGGGCCGTCAGGACGTCGTGTGCGGTCGGAAGCTGAGAGAGCTCGGATCGCCGCCGAGAGTCTGTTACCCGGCGCCCAGGTATCCGAGGTGGCGCGCAAGCACGGAGCGACGCGCTGGCAGGTCTACGATTGGCGACGGCGGCTTCGACAACGAGGTATGTTGCCGCCGTGCGAGGCGTCTCCACCGACGTTTGCGCCGCTGGTTGTGGAAGATGCGTCGGAGGAGCGTCAGGTTCCGGCGATCAAGCTTGAGATCGCGATCGGCGATGTCGTGCTGCGGACGGATACGGCCATTGATGCTGACCAGCTATCCCGGGTGATCCGTGCGGTGCGAGCGTCACGATGATCGCGGCCGGTGCTGATCTGAAGATTTACGTGGCCACGCGGCCGATCGACTTCCGCTGCGGACACGACGGGCTTGCGGCGAAGG
>NZ_CAADFC020000036.1 GCF_900696085.1 Bradyrhizobium ivorense | reverse complement strand
GATCTCGGCGCGCGCGTGATCGTCGCGGCCGAACCGCTCTTGCCGGTCGTGGCTCAGGTCCGTGACAAGACCAAGCTCGAGCATGTCTTCGTGGTCCGCTACCCGGACCTGCTGCCCGAGCGGCCGCCGATCGGCGTTCCCGACGAGCTGTTCGCATCCGCCTCCAGGCCGGCCGGTATGGCCGGCGAGATCGAGGACTTCCTCGCCGTCACCGCAAGCGGTGCGTCGCCCCGCGATGTCGCGATCGACATGAACGATACGGCGCTGATGATCTACACGTCGGGCAGCACGGGTCGGCCCAAGGGGGCGATGCTGTCCTATCGCAACGTCATCTTCAAGACGGCCGCGACCGTGACCTGCAACGGGATCGGCGCCGAGGACGTGCTGCATGTCGATCGCGACATCGCGGGGCGACGCACCGCTTGCGGTGACGGCGAGGAAGTCCTCGATCTCGCCGGCCATACCGGCCGGCCTGGAGGCGGATGCGAACAGCTCGTCGGGAACGCCGATCGGCGGCCGCTCGGGCAGCAGGTCCGGGTAGCGGACCACGAAGACATGCTCGAGCTTGGTCTTGTCACGGACCTGAGCCACGACCGGCAAGAGCGGTTCGGCCGCGACGATCACGCGCGCGCCGAGATCGTCGAGCTGATAGGCGAGCTCGTGCTCCTTGTTCAGCGCCCCGCAGGGCGAGGCAATGGCGCCGATCTTCTGGATGCCGTATTGCGCCATCAGGTATTGCGGACAGTTGTTCATGAACAGTGCGACCGGCTCGCCATTGGCGACGCCGAGCTGCTGCAGGCGCGCCGCGAATGCATCACTCGCGCGATCGAGCTCCAGGAACGTGATGGCACGGCCATACCAGATGCAGGCCGCCTTTTCCGGCCGCTCGCGGGCATGGCTGCGGAGCATCTCGTGAAGCGGGCGTTCGTGGCTGTCCCTGGAAGCGTTTGTATTGGCCATTGGCAACAGGCTCTTGTGCTCATCGTCGTTCGGAAAGGTGCAAACAGGCCGTCTCAGGAGTTATATTCGGACATCGGTGCGCTCGGCTTGCTTTGATCTGGCTCCCGCGTGCAGGACTGCTGGAAGAACGCCGCAGAGCCCGCAAATTGGTTGCGGCGAAGTCTGGATTTCGATTGAGCGAGTGATCTGCATGAGGAACATCAAGATGCGATCCTATCCGCGTCGCGTCAACTTCGAGAGCGGGGACGCCGAGTTTCGGTTGATGGGACCTGCCGACGAGGCTGCCGTCGGGAAATTTGCCAACGCGCTTGCCGTGCACGACATGCTTTTCCTGCCGCGGAATATCCGTGAGCCGAAGGTGCTATCGGCATGGATCAAGGAGATCGAGCGCGGCTCGATCGTCAGCCTGCTGGTGGTCAAGGACGACATTGTGGTGGGGTGCGGCACAATCGTGCGGGATCCCGTGTCGTGGTCGGCCCATGTCGGCGAGATCAGGACCGTGATCTCCTCGCATGTGCGCGGCACCGGCATCGGACGGGCACTTTCCAATGAGACCTTTGACCTCGCGTTGTCGATGGGTCTGGAACGCCTGACCGTGCAGATGACGTCGGACCAGACCCGCGCGATCACGATCTTCGAGGCACTCGGCTTCCGAGCCGAGGCGCTGTTGCGCGATCAGGTGAAAGACCTTCAGGGCAAGACGCACGACATCGTCGTGCTTGGCGTCAATGTGGCGGACGTACAGAAGCTCGAACCGGGCGGGGCGCCCGGTGCGATCGAGTAGCACGGGAACTCGCCGAGGAATGGCTTCGCCGTCCTCGCACCGTTTGCATCCATGACGGCAACGGTTGCGGTCATGCCGGCTTTCGCGGGCTGGATCTTCGTCCCGCCGGTGTTGCAAAAAATGCAACAAAAACTGGACGACACGATCATTGATGCAAGTTGCTTTCTCTCCGATGCTGCGCGGGCAAGTTGGTTCACTGTTCACCGCATTGCCTCGCAATCATTTTCCGGAGGTGTCCAGCATCATGACGTCGACCTCTTCGCCTTCCGCAGACCTGGCCGCGCCGGCGGTCAATCCCGCAAGCACCGGCAAGCTCACGCTGTTCGTTGCCGTTCTGATCATCGTTGCCGTCGCCGAGATGGTCGGGATCGTTCAGTTCCAGATCGGACCGGGCAAGGTGCTGCTTCAACCGATGGTGTGGGCGCTGCTGATTGCGGCCGCATGGGGCCTCTCAGCGCGTTATCTACCTACCGCCGCGCGGATCGGGCCGAGCCTGCAGACCTATGCGGGACAACTGCTCAACGCGGGCCTGCTGCTGTTCGTGATCAAGATGGCATTCACGGTCGGCGGCGCGCTGCCGGAGGTGCAGAAGGCCGGCTGGGCGTTGATCTTCCAGGAGCTCGGGCACACCTTCGGCACGCTCGTCCTCGGCCTGCCGATTGCGCTCCTGCTCGGCGTCAAGCGCGAAGCGGTCGGCGCGACGTTCTCGATCGGCCGTGAAGGCAACATGGTGATCATCGGCGAGAAATACGGCATGAACTCCGCCGAAGGGCGTGGCGTGCTGGCTGAATACATCACCGGCACCGTGCTCGGCGCTCTGTTCATTGCGCTGTTGGCCGGTTTTGTGGCAAGCCTGCACATCTTCGATCCGCGGTCGCTCGCGATGGGTGCGGGCGTCGGCTCGGGCAGCATGATGGCGGCCGCGATCGGCACCATCAATGGCCACAATCCGCCCGAGATGGCGAAGGAGCTGATTGCGATCGCCTCGGCGGCGAACCTGATGACCGCCGTCCTCGGCTTCTATTTCGCCCTGTTCTTCTCGCTGCCGGTGTGCTCCTGGCTGTATGACAGGCTGGAGCCCGTGCTGGGCCGGTTCTCGAACTTCACGTCGGGAGATCTCGGCCCCTCGATCGTCAGCGCCGGCGAGACAAAGCACGGTACGTTCGGCTTCTCGGACTCGCTGCTGGCCTGGATCACCGTCGCGAGCGGCGTCCTGATCGGCAATTCGCTCACCTACAAGGTTCCGCTGCTGGAATCGGGGGCGGGTCTCCTGGTCATGCTCGCGGTCGTGCTGCTGGTCGACGTCCTTGCCCGTCTGCTGCCGAAAGTGCCGCACATCATTATCCTGGTCGTGGTCACCACCGTGCTCGGCATTCCCGGCCTGCTGCCGTTCTCCAACGCGATGATCGGCTCGGTCGACAAGCTGAACTTCCTCGCTTTCACGACGCCCGTGCTGACGCTCGCCGGCTTCTCGGTCGCCAAGGATCTTCCGATCTTCAGGAGGCTGAGCTGGCGTATCGTGGTGGTCTCGCTGACGGCGGCCGCGGGCACGTTCCTCGGTGCGACATTGATCGCCGAATTCTTCCATCGCTAGCCAACGGACAGGTGAACCCACCCATGTCAAAGGAATATGGAATCGCCGACGATATCTGTGCCCGGATGCTGGATTGGCGTCATGACATCCATGCCAACCCGGAAACCGCGTTCCAGGAGTACCGCACCGCCCAGCTCGTGGCCGATGCGCTGATGGAGATGCAGATCCCGGTCCATCGCGGGCTCGGCGGAACCGGCGTGGTCGGAACGCTGAAGAATGGCGAAGGCCCGACGATCGCGCTGCGCGCCGACATGGATGCGCTTGATCTCCGGGAGCTGGGCGACCGCGCCCACAAATCAACACATGCTGGCAAGATGCACGGCTGTGGCCACGACGGCCACACCACAATGCTGCTTGGCGCTGCCGTGCAGCTCGCCCGTCACCGGCCGTTCCGCGGCACCGTCCACTTCGTTTTCCAGCCCGCCGAGGAGAATGAAGGCGGCGGCAAGAAGATGGTCGAGGAGGGGTTGTTCAAGATGTTTCCGGCAGATGCGGTTTACGGGATGCACAACATTCCGAATATCCCGCGCGGGAAATTCGCGATCCGGACCGGCATTGCGACGGCCTTTCTCGATACCTTTGAGATCGTGGTGACCGGGAGCGGTTGTCATGCCGCGACGCCGGAGAAGGGCATCGACCCGATCCTGGTGTCGGCCGATCTCGTCTCCGCTCTACAAGGCATCGTGAGCCGCCGCATCGGCGCAATGGACGCTGCTGTCGTGAGTGTCACCCAGATCCACGGCGGCGACACCTGGAACGTGGTGCCCGAAACCGTTACACTGCGCGGCACGGTCAGAACGCTGGACGCCGAGATACAGGATCTGGTCGAGGGTGCCATGAAGCAGGTCTGCGCCGGCGTGGCGCAAACTCATGGCGCGGAGATCGATCTGAGCTACATGCGAGGTTATCCGGGAGTGATCAACACGCCCGCCGAAACGCATGCCGCGGCGTCGGCCGCCGCAAACCTCGTCGGCGTCGAACAGGTCCAAACCGACATCAAGCCGGCGATGGGATCGGAGGACTTTGCGTTCATGCTGCAAGAGCGCCCGGGCGCTTACATCTGCATCGGCGCGGGCGAGACCGCCAATGATCCGCCGTTGCACAATCCATATTACGATTTCAACGACGCAATCCTGCCGCTCGGCGCCGCCTATTGGGTCGAGCTCGTCAAGCAACAACTGCCTGCTGCCTGATGCTTTCGGTCTTCGACATTTTCAAGATCGGCATCGGCCCCTCGAGTTCGCACACGGTGGGGCCGATGCGCGCGGCCGGGCAATTCGTCATCGCGCTCGAGCGCGATGGCCTGCTTTGCAGAACGGTGCAGGTTCGCGCCGATCTCTATGGCTCGTTGGGCGCGACCGGACGAGGGCATGCGACCGATCTTGGCGTGATCCTCGGCCTGCTCGGCGAAAAGCCCGATACGGTCGATCCGGCCCAAGTGGCGCCCCAGCTTGCGGACATCCGGCGCTCCGGCGAGCTGCGGCTGCTCAATGTTCATCCGATCCCGTTCCGGCGCGGGCGCGATATCGTGTTTAAGCCCGACAGCGCATTGCCGGAACATCCTAATGGAATCCGCCTCGTGGCGTTCGCGGCCGACGGCAGTCTGTTGGCAGAACGCTATTACTTCTCGATCGGCGGCGGATTCGTGATCGAGCGTGGCCTTGGCGACGCGGCTGGCGGCGTAGGCGCCGAGCTCCCGGTCTGGCCGTATCCGTTCGGCACCGGCGCCGAGCTGGTTGCACGCGCCGAGTCGAGCGGCCGCTCGATCGCCGACGTGGTGCTCGCAAATGAATGCGTACATCGCACCGACGCGGACATCCGCGCCGGCCTCCTGAAGATCTGGGAGACGATGAAGCAATGCGTTGATCGCGGCTTCGGAATCGACAATGCCGGCGCGGCCGAGCCGTTACCCGGGCCGCTGGGCATTCGCCGTCGCGCACCGGCGCTCTACCGCGAACTGTCGGCCCGCAACAGCGACACCGAGAGCGTCGATCCGCTGGCGGCGATGGACTGGGTCAACGCCTTCGCGATGGCGGTGAATGAGGAGAATGCAGCGCGCGGACGGATCGTGACTGCGCCGACCAACGGCGCCGCCGGCGTGATCCCTGCCGTACTGCACTACTACGTCAAGTTCTGTCCGGGCGCGACCGACGACGGCGTCGTGACGTTCCTTCTCACCGCGGCTGCGATCGGCATGCTCTACAAGGCGAATGCCTCGATCTCCGGCGCGGAAGTTGGCTGTCAGGGCGAGGTCGGCGTCGCCTGCTCGATGGCCGCAGGCGGCCTGACGGCCGTGCTCGGCGGTGCGCCGGCCCAGGTCGAGAACGCTGCCGAGATCGGGATGGAGCACAATCTCGGACTCACTTGCGATCCGGTTGGTGGATTGGTGCAGATCCCTTGCATCGAGCGCAATGCGATGGGCGCCGTCAAGGCCATCAACGCCGCTCGAATGGCGTTGCGTGGTGACGGCAAGCACTATGTATCGCTTGATGCCGTCATCAAGACGATGCTGCAGACTGGCGAGGACATGAAGTCCAAATACAAGGAGACCTCGCTGGGCGGGCTCGCGGTGAACGTCGTGGAATGCTGAAACACGGCGGTGCCGATGAATTACCTCGATAACGAACTCGGCATGATTGGATACGATCCGCGCGCGCTGTCCCAAGGCTGGGGATAGGGGAAGCCGGTCAGCTGCTGCCGGCATTGCGAATGATTTCGATTTGAGCAAGACTTAGGTCCTAGGAGGAAGACGACCATGAGCGCTGGAAGGCGCCTGCGAGGCGCCGTGCCGGAATGCCAATTGCCGCCGGATTTCGACCAGCATGTTTATTCGGCGCAGTTGATTGCTGCCATTATCGCCGAGCTCGGCAGGCAACAGGTTCGATCGTCCGTGGCGCTGGCGGGCACCGGCTTGACCGAGGATCAGCTCGAAGCTCACACCACGCGCATCTCGTACCGGCAGATCGACATCGTGGTTCGCAATGCATTGCGGCTGTCGAACGAACCGACGGTTGCCCTCCGCGCCGGACAGCGCATGCGCGTGACCGCGCACGGAATGTATGGATATGCTTTGCTGAGCAGCGCGACCTATGACGATGCGCGCGCCTTCGCCAATCGATACCTTCGGGTCGTTGGTCCGCTGTGCGATGCGAAATACTCGTATGATGGCGCGGCGGTCGTCTGTGCGTTCGAGCCGTTGCATTGGCCGAATCCGACGCAGGACGTGCATCGCTTCGCGGCCGAGTTCGCGCTGTCGTCGCATTTGACGACGATGAAGGACCTGGCGGGCGAGTCGTTCCGCTTCTCGCAGATTTCGCTTGCCTATGGCGAACCGGCGCATGCCGGCGCCTACCAGATGATCTTCGACTGCCCGGTCCTGTTTCGCCAGCGCGGCAACGAGTACAGGTACCAGCTGTCTCAGGCCGACGGTCCGGTGGCGTTGGCGGATTCGCGGACCCACGGAATGGCGCGCGAAATGTGCGAGCAGATGCTGTCCGAGGTCAATCATGCGGGCGGAATCGCTGCCGATGTCCGGCGGATCCTGATCGAGCAACCCGGCAGGTATCCGAACATCGAGGCGATCGCCGAGCGGCTGTCGATGCATCCGCGTGCCCTGCGGCGGAGGCTCGAAGCGGAAGATACATCGTATCGTGAATTGCTCGCCGAGGTGCGGACGCGGCTTGCGATCGAATATCTGCGCAAGACCGCGATGACCAACGAGGAGATCGCGAACCGGCTGGGCTATAGCGACGCCGCCAACTTCCGGCATGCCTTCATCCGCTGGACCGGCAAGAGCCCGTCCGATTTCCGGGTCTCTTCGCCGGTGTGACGTCCGTGCGGGCGGCACAGCGCTACATGTGACCGCTCGCTAGTCCACGCTGTCCATAAGTCACCTCCGAACCGGCCTCGTCGAACCTCCTCGTGGTCGCACTGCATGCATAGATTGGCCATCGACGGCAAATGCGATGGCTCGTCAGGGAGTCGGAAGCGTGTCGGGCGCTGATCGCTTCTGCTCGGGGGCGTCCTCCGAACCTCAGCTGCGCCGCACCGCCGCTGTGGTGCCCCCCGGTTCGGGCGCCTCGAGACTGGCCGCGCCTCTCACCCGAGGGCGCGGCCTTTTCGCGCGCGCGATGAGGGCGGCAGGCGCCGTCTCGCGGTCAGCGGATCATGCCAGGATCTTGCTTTCGCGCATCCCGGCGATGGCCGCGTCATCGTAGCCGGCCTCGCGCAAGATCTGCGTGCTGTGCTCACCGACCGCGGGCGCCTTGCGCGGCTTCACCTTGGTCGCACCGTCGACAAAGAATGGGCTGTCGATGGTCAGCATCTCGTCGTTCTCGAACGGCACCAGCACGCCGGCCGACAGCATTTGCCGATCGGCGGCCAGGTCGCTCATCTCAGCAACGCATTCGAAGACGATGCCTGCTTCATCGAGGCGCGCTCGCCATTCGTCTCGGTCACGCGTCGCGAATGCCGCGTCGAACAAGGCGATCAGTTCCGCGGACCGAGCAAAGCGATCGGCTTGCTTGGCAAAGCGCGGATCAGTGAGCAGGTCGTCGAGGTCGAGGCACTTCGCCACGGTTGGAAAGTCGCGCTGCTCGTTGACGATCGCAAGCAGCAGCCAGCGGCCGTCGCGGCAGCGGTAATAGCAGCCGAGCGCATTGAACAGATTCTCGCGGGGCGGCCGCGGCGTGAACGTCGCCCCGCACAATGCCGCTTGCGCCATGATGCCGTTCGACCAGACGCCGTTGGCGAGCAGCGAGGAGCCGACCTGGGTGCCGCGTCCCGTGCGCTCGCGCTGATACAGCGCCACGGCGACGGCCGCGAACAGCGAAACGCCCGACGGGTGATCGCCCATGCCGGCGAGCGCCCGCGCCGGTGGCGTGCTGGCGTCGCTCCGCACCATGTCCATCAGGCCTGAGCGCGCCCAGTAGGCCGTGACATCGAAGCCCGGCTTGCCCGCCTCGTCGCCGGTTTCGCCATAGCCGGTGAAGGAGGCGTAGATCAGCCGGTCATTCGCTGCCGCAAGCCGCTCGTAGCTGATCGCGAGCTTCCTGCGGACCGCGAGCGGATAGTTTGTAATGAAGACGTCGGCGGTGGAGGCGAGACGATGCAGCACAGCCTGGCCCCCGGGCTTCGACAGGTCGAGCGCAAGGCCGCGCTTGTTGCGGTTGTCGAGCAGCCAGCCATAGGGCTGGTCGGATCTCGGCATGCCCGGCAGCTTCGGCACCTGACGGAACGCGTCGCCTGCGCCGGGCGGCTCGATCTTGATCACGTCGGCGCCGAAGTCGCCCAACAGGGTCGCGGCGGTTGGCGCGGCGATGAAGCTGCCGCAGTCGATGACCTTCAAACCTTCGAAGATGCTCATGTGAGTCCGTCTCCGCTTGGTGCCGGGGATCAGCTATTGTCCGTCGGCCAAATCTCCTATTCCAAAACGTGGCGACCGCCCCTGTCTGCGCGTGCGCGCAGCCCAGCGGGCAAGCCAGTTATGCGCCGTTCCTGCCGTTGCGTGCCGCTAGCACGTGCAGCAGCGCCACCTGCGTGTCGTCGCGGTCGCGCTCCATCCGCGGGATCGGCGTCTTGCCGAAGGATGCCGCGGCCTGGTCGATAATCCTGCGCTGAAGCGCCTCGTCGAGATCGACCTGCGGAATCACCTTGAACGACGCGGCCATGTTCTTTCCGAGATGCTGAAAGAACGGTTCGAGCCCGTTCGGTCCGCCGCCCATGTGGAACGAGCTGAACGGCCCGTTCACCGCCCAACGTAACCCGATCGAGCTGGTAACGATGTCGTCCAGCTCATCGACCGTAACGACGCCTTCCTGCACGAGAAAGCAGGCCTCGCGCATGATCGCGCGCTGCAGCCGGTTGGCGACAAAGCCCTGGATCTCCTTCTTGAGCACGCGTGGGACCTTGCCGAGCGCCTCGTAGAACGCCACGGCGTCCGCGGTGGCCTCTGCATCGGTGCGTTCGCCGGGAACGACCTCGACGAGCGGGATCAAATGCGGCGGGTTGAAGGGATGGCCGACGAGCAGCCGGCTTGCATCCCTCATCTCTTTTGCCTGCTCGGTGGCCGGCCGCGCCGAGCTCGATGACAGCAGCAATGCATGTTTCGGCACCGCTGCCTCGATCCGTGCCCAGAGCTGCTGCTTCCACTCGGGCTTCTCCGGGCCGTTCTCCTGCACCAGGTCGACGCCGGCCACGGCGCGCGCGAGATCCGGCTCGAAGCGCAGGTTGCGCTCCAATCCCTCATGCGGCAGGCCGAGCTTCAGCAACGTCGGCGCGATCCTGATCAGGGCGTCCTTGACCGTGGCCTCGATGCCGGGCTGCGGATCGTTGATCACGACATTGAGCCCGTGCGCGAGAAACAGCGCCGCCCACGAGGAGCCGATGACACCGGCCCCGATGACGCACACATTGCGATAGCGGTTGAGCGCCGCGGCGTGTTCTGCGGATGATGGCATGGCTTCCTCCGACGTGCTCGCTTATCGCGGCTGATCGAGATAGTTGTGGCAGCGCTTGGCGCGGGACAGCGTCAAGTCGGTCATGATGTGGCTGCACGCGACGATCTCGCGCACCGGAAAATCGGCCATCGGGGCCAATGCATGGGCGAACAGCTCCAGCCGGGCCGGGCCGGTCCAGGCGCCCTTGACAGTGATGTCGGTGATCTCTGAGCGCAGCAGCTCGCAGATGCGCGGCTCGCCCGCCGGCTTCGGACTGTCATAGGTCCACAGGATCTTCAGCATGAAGGTCGGTACGCAGATCTCGGCCTTTGCCTTTTCGAGATCCAACGCGCGGTGCTTGTAACCCATCGTCGCGGTGGCCACGCGCAGGCTACCGTAGTCCATCGTGCCGACCAGGGTGTCGGAATCGACGTACAGCTTCGGCTTGCCGATCACCTTGGGATAGCCGCTGATTTCGCGGCCCGACGCCAGCGCCGGCAGGTTGTCGAGGTACATCGCGTGAAGGTATTCGCCCTTTTCGTCGCCATAGCGCACCTGGACGGCCTGGCCGCATTCGGTGTAGTCGCCGAGACCGGAGGTGTCGGGCATCCGCATGATCTCCCAGCGGACCAACGGATCATCGATTTCCAGCGGCTCGGGAACGACTGCGCGCAACGCCTCGATGTCGGTGCGATACAGGATGTTGAGGTATTCGCGGTTGTTGAAACGAAACGGCCCGCGGGGAAATGCCGGGGCGCCGATTGGCGTCGTCAGCTGCTTGAGAACGTCTTCCCGTCGCATCCGCTCCTCCCCTTGATGGCGCTTGCCGCGGCCCGTGTGGGGCCTCCGGCTGCATGCCGGTTGTCGAGCAAGGCATCGCGAGCCTAGCGATCTCGGCAAATGGAGAAAGGTGCGATTGGACCGCCGACCGGGTGACTTCCGGACGCGGATTGCGGTGTGTGCCGCGCGCGGATCCGCGATTGTTGCGTCGCGTACGGGATCGGGCTTACGTTGGAATGATAGTCAATCGTGGAGCAGGAATGCGCGGAATGCTAGGGACATGCCGTTGCAATGACTAGGCAAGAGTCGCACGTACGCCAATCGCCGGGTCGAATGCTCCCCGGCTTCGCGCAGCGAATATTCCCGCCGCATTCGATCGCAGCCATCGCGGCCGAGCTTCGTGACCAAGGCATTGATCCATCTGAGGTTCTCGAGGGCACCGGGCTCGTCATCGGCCAGCTCGAATCCCATACGACGCGTATATCGTATCGGCAGCTCGACACGGTGATCCGCAACGCGCTGCGGCTGGCGGCGGACCCGGCCATCGCGCTGCGCTCGGGAGCGCGAATGCATGTCACAGCCTATGGCATGTACGGATACGCGCTGCTGAGCAGTGCAACGCACGCGGAGGCGCGCGACTTCGCGGCGCGATACATCCGCGTGGTCGGTCCGTTCTGCGATTTCGGCCTCTCATACGATCGCGAGACGGTGGTGGCGACTTTCCAGCCCATACACTGGCCAAATCCGACCGAGAGTGTGCATCGCTTCGCGGTCGAGTTCGCACTGGCCGCGCATCTGACGACGATTCGGGACCGCTCGGGTCAGGGTTTCGGCTTCTCGCGCGTGCTGCTCGACTACACGCCGCCGCCGTCCGCCGCGGCGTATCGTGATCTCTTCGGGTGCCCGATTCTGTTCAATCAGCATCATTGTGGATACGAATACGCGCGCAATGACGGCCCACGGGCGCTGGCGGATCCGCGAACCCACGCCATGGCGCGGGAGATGTGCGAGGAGATTCTCGGCGAGGTGAACCGCGCCGGCGGCGTTGCTGCCGATATCCGCCGGATACTGATCGAGCAGCCGGGACGTTATCCAAGCATCGAGGCGATCGCCGAACAGCTCGATATCTATCCCCGCGCGCTGCGGCGCAGGCTCGAGACAGAGGGAACCTCATATCGCAGCCTGCTTTCCGAGGTGCGCATGCGGCTCGCGATCGAGTATCTGCGCAAGACGCGCATGACCAATGAGGAGATCGCAAGCCGCCTCGGCTACAGCGACGCGGCCAACTTCCGCCATGCCTTCTCGCGCTGGACCGGGAGAAGTCCATCCGAATTCCGCGGCGACGAGGGTCTTTGACCCCCGGGATGTCAAGGAGGGCTTCGCCGGCTCTGTCCGTAGTTCACCGCCAAATTGGTTCAATCGAACCTTTCGTGCAGCCGAAGCGCGCGTAAGCTCGGCACCGTGGTTGCGCTCGCGATCGCGTTCTCCCAACCTGGACCGCCCTCCCTCGGCGGTCTTTCTTTTGGGCGATCTTGTCCGGAACTCACCCGCAAACGCGACCAATCGAACCTTCCGCTGTCCGGTCCGGCTGGCTAGCCTCACTTCAGCTTGCGGGGACCGGATTGCGGGACCCGAAGCAGGCGCGGAAGGCGGACGAGGACGCTCGTGTATCACCCGTCACCAAATCTCCTGCAATGTCTCTATTCGCCGCAACGGATCGCGGCGGTGGTGCACGTCCTGGCCGAGGAGGGGATCTCAGCGTCGCGCGCGCTCGGCGCGACCAATTTGAGGCGTGCTGACCTCAGGGATTCGTCGGTACGTGTCTCCTACCGGCAGGTCGAGACGGTATTTCGCAATGCGATGCGGCTGTCGCGGAATCCGGCGATCGCGTTTCGCGCCGGAGAACGAATGCATGTCATGGCTTACGGTATGTACGGCTATGCCATGCTGAGCAGCCCGACGCGGGTCGGAGTCATCGACTTTGCGGCCAAGTATGGTCGGATCCTCGGAACGGTCGCCGACATCGACTTCACCCGCAGAGGCGATACGGTGAGCTGTCTGCTCGAGCCCTTGCTTTCGCGCGACCCGGCCGATGACGTCTATCGGTTCGCGCTCGAGTTCGCCTTTGCGACCTATCAGACGCTGAGCCGCGACGTCCATGGCAGCGCATTCCGCTTCTCGAAGCTGAGCGCCGCCTACGCGCCGCCGCCGCATGCCGGGACCTACGACCGCATCTTCCAGTGTCCGGTCGAGTTCGGCCAGCGCAAGAACGCGCTGGAATTCGACGCAGCCTGGATCGACCGTCCAGCGGTCTGCCCAGACGAGATGACCAGGGCGATGGCAGTCCGAATCTATCATCAGCTTCTCGATCCTGGCGCGCAAGACGACGGTCTTGCCGCCGACATCCGGCGACGTCTCGTCGAGCATCCCGGCCGCTTCCCGAGTATCGAGGCAATGGCGGCGGAGCTTGCGATTCATCCACGGACGTTCCGCCGCAGGCTGCAGTTGCAGCGAAAAACCTACCGGCAGATCGTCTCAGAGGTCCGCATGCAGCTCGCGGTCGGCTATTTGCGCAACACGCAAATGACCAATGACGAGATCGCCGCGCGGCTTGACTACAGCGACGCGGCGAACTTCCGCCACGCTTTTGTCCGCTGGACCGGCAAAAGCCCGTCGGACTTCCGCGATGACCGGGCGCCGGGCATCGCAGCAGGTGGGCAAAAATCATTGGCGGTTGTCCCAAACTAACCGGTCAAGCGGGCCAATTGCACCTTTTACGGGTCTGAGCTGCTCGATAGCGTTTTGAGACCAAGAGGATGCACGGTTGCGCGATCGGGGTCAGCAATGGCGCCGCTCGCGGAGCCGGGCAGCAATCATAAAATGTCGGGTCGTGCGGGACGCACCGTGTGATCCGGGAGGGGACATTCTGACATGAATTCGGTCGTCGACCGCTCTGCGCCGCCGTCGCAATTGCTGCTCGCGCTCGAGGTGCGCGGGATCTGGGAGCTGCAGGCCTTCTTCGCAAGCTATCCGCTGCTTCGCCGCGCGCCGCGCGGCGACGGACATCCGGTCCTCGTCTTGCCGGGGCTCTCCGCCAGCGATGTCTCGACGCGCCCATTGCGCGGCTATCTGAAGGCGCAAGGCTACGCAGTCCACGGCTGGAAGCTCGGACCCAATCGCGGACCGCGTCCCGGCGTCGAGGCGGCCATGGACGCAAGGCTGGCCGAACTCGCGGAGCGATACGATCGCAAGGTCAGCTTGATCGGCTGGAGCCTCGGCGGTGTCTTTGCGCGCGAGGTTGCACGGCGCGCTCCCGATCTGGTCCGCCAAGTGATCACGCTCGGCAGCCCGTTCGCCAACGAGCCCAAGGCCAGCAATGCTTGGCGTCTCTACGAGATCCTGAGCGAGCGTCAGGTCGACGACTGGCCTGACAGGGATATCATGAAGTCACCGCCGCCGGTGCCGAGTACGGCGATCTACTCACGCACCGACGGCATCGTCTCGTGGTGGGGGTGCCGCGAGCAGGATGCCGAGCAGACGCAGAACATCGAGGTCGAAGGCAGTCATTGCGGGCTCGGACACAACCCGGCCGTGCTCTATGCGATCGCCGACCGTCTCGCGCTCGGCGAGGATGAATGGTCGCCATTCGACCGCAGCGGTCTTCGCGGCATCGTGTACCCGGATCCGGATCGCGCCGATGACAGCGCCGCCCTGTTCCGGCCGCGCTGGCGGGCCGCCTGACGCGCAGTGCACGGGACGGCGTTTCGCCGCCGCCAGCCAAGTACCGCAAGGAGGACGTCCATGGGAACCGATGACAGGCAATCCGACACAGCCGACACGGGTGCGATGCCGTGGCTCGGGGACCTGAAGAAAATGGCCGAGAAGTTCACGCTGCCCGGGTTCGATATCGCGGCACTGGTCGAGTGGCAGCGCAAGGATATGGAGGCGTTGGTCGAGGCGAACCGGCAGGCCTCGAAGGCGTCCAGGCGCTGGTCAGCCGGCGCAACGAGATCCTGCAGGAGACGCTCGCGCAATGGCAGGCGGCGATGAAGGACTTCGCGGCCGGTCAAGGCATGACGAAGCAGGCGGAGACCGCCAGACAGCAGGTCGAGAAGGCGGTCGCGGATTTCCGCGAGCTGTCACAGCTGGAATCGCAGGCCCGCAACAACGCCTGGAACGTCATGCAGGAGCGCATGCAGGAGAACCTCGCGAACCTTCAGAAGCTGTTGCAGCCGAAGTAGTGCTGCGCGGGAGGCGTAAGCCATCGGGGGAAAGCCATGAGTCTGGCCAAGTTGCAGGACTTGACGGGTCGCGTCGCGCTCGTCACGGGCGGATCGCGAGGTCTCGGTCTTCAGATCGCCGAGGTGCTGGGCGAACTCGGCGCCAAGGTCGCGATCACCGCGCGCAAGCGGGATGAGCTTGATGCCGCGGCCGCTCACCTCAAAGCGCTCGGCATCGAGGCGCTTCCGATGGTGTGCGACATGGGCAGGCTGCAGACGGTCCCGCCGATGATCGAGCAGGTCGTAGCTGCGCTGGGCCCGATCGACATCCTCGTCAACAATGCCGGTACGTCCTGGGGTGCCGCCACGATCGAGCATACGCTCGACGGCTGGAACAAGGTGATCAACCTGAATGTGACTGCGATCTTCATCGCCAGCCAGGAGGTCGGCCGCCGCTGCATGGTGCCGCGCCGGAGCGGCAAGGTGATCAACATTGCGTCGATCCAGGGGCTCACCGGCTGCTATCCGGAAGGCACCCCGACGCTGGCCTACAACGCAAGCAAAGGCGCGGTCGTCAACCTGACCCGCACGCTTGCCAATGAATGGGCACCGCTCGGCATCAACGTCAACGCGATCGCGCCGGGCTATTTCCCGACCAAGATGACCGCGCAGCTCGACCAGAGCGCGACCGCGCATATGGCCCCGATGAATCGCGAGGGTGGCCCCGAGGACCTCAAGGGCGTCGCCGCGCTGCTCGCCTCCGATGCCTGTGCATTCATCACCGGCCAGACCATTGCGGTCGATGGCGGCGTGACCGCCGTCTGATCCGAGAGACCATAGAAGGGAGAGATCTCATGAACGACATGCCCTGGATCCGATCCTATCCCGACGGCGTGCGTTGGGACGTCGAGATAGTTCCCGGACCGGTGCAGAAGATATTGGGCGACGCCGTTGCCAAATGGCCGGATCGTCCCGCGATCGATTTCATGGGCAAGCGGATCACCTATGCCGAGCTCGGGCGGCTCGCCGATCGTGTGGCCAAGGGCCTGCAGCTCCTCGGCGTCAAGCCGGGCGTCCATGTCGGCCTCTATCTGCCCAACACGCCGCACTACATCATCTCGTTTTTCGGCATCCTCAAGGCAGGCGGCACGGCGGTGAACTATTCGCCGCTGGACGCCGCCAAGGTGCTCGAACACAAGATCGAGGACAGCAAGACCGATATCCTGATCACGCTCGACATGGTTTCGCTCTATCCGCAGATGGCGGCGATGCTGGGCAAGACGAGGTTGAAGAAGCTGGTGGTCGGTTCGCTCGGCGAGATCGCTGCCGACCCCGACACCGTCGTCAACGAGATGAAAGCGGCCAAGCAGCTGAGCGACGTCGCCTGGGACGATCATCACATCAGCTTCGGCCAGCTGACCCACAATGATGGTGTCTATCAGGCCTATCCGATCGATAATCCGCGCGAGACCATCGCCGTGCTGCAATACACCGGCGGGACGACCGGGCTGCCGAAGGGGGCGATGCTCACCCACGCCAACCTAACCAGCGCGTGCCAGCAGTACCGGGCGACGACAGCCGGCTCGCCGCCAGTGCTGGTCGACGGGCAGGAGCGCTTCCTAGCCGTGTTGCCACCGTTCCACATCTATGCGCTTTCCGTGAATGTGCTGTTCGGCGTCCTGATGGGCGCGGAAATCATCCAGCACGTCCGCTTCGATCCGAAGTCCGCGCTGGAGGAAATCTCGACCAAGTCGGTCAGTGTCTTCTGTGGGGTGCCAACCATGTTCACCGCGCTGATCAACCATCCGGAGACGCCGAAGCATAGCTTGCGCGCGTTGAAATATTGCGGATCCGGCGGCGCGCCGTTGCCGCTCGAGGTGGCGCAGCAATTCGCCTCGATCACCGGCTGCAATTTGAGCGAAGGTTGGGGTATGACCGAGACCTCGCCGAGCGGCACCTACACGCCGGCACAGCATGGCGCCATGCGCAAAGCCGGCTCCTGCGGCATGCCGATGCCCGCAATCGTCATCAAGTTCCTCAATGTCGACGACAGCAGCAGCTATGTGCCGCTCGGCGAGCGCGGCGAGATCTGCATCAAGGGCCCGAACGTGATGAAGGGCTACTGGAACAAGCCGGACGCGACTGCGGAGGTGACTACCGCGGACGGGTACATGCGCACGGGCGACGTTGGCTACATGGATGAGGATGGCTTCATCTTCATCGTGGACCGCACCAAGGACATGCTGCTGTGCAGCGGATACAACGTGTATCCGCGCGTCCTCGAAGAGGCGATCTACAAATATCCGGCGGTCGAGGAGGTCGCCGTGATCGGCATCCGCGACGAGTACCGCGGCCAGTCGCCGAAGGCCTTCATCAAGCTGAAGGCGGATGCCAAGCCGTTCACGCTGGAAGAGCTGCAGGCGTTCCTGAAGGACAAGCTCGGCAAGCACGAGATGGTGCAGGCGCTCGAAATCCGCGCCGAACTGCCGAAGACCGCGGTCGGAAAGCTATCGAAGAAGGAGCTGTACGACGAGGAGGAGCGCGCGGCGCGGGCGCAGGCCTAAGATCGCGTGAACCGGATTGGCAGCGGCGGACAGGCGTCGGGCCGGGCTGCGATGCAATGACCGTAACGCGCGAGGCATCGGCACACGGTCGTCAAGATGGCGATCGCCGTCACAACGACATGGGAGGGAAGAATGGATCAACTCAGCAGCATGGATGCATCGTTCCTGCATCTCGAAACGCCGGAGACGCCGATGCATGTCGGCAGTCTGATGATCTTCGATCTCCCCGAGGGCTATCAGGGCGACTACTACGAGGATGTCAAGGAGATGCTCGGTAAGCGTCTCCATCTCTCGGCATTGCTGAATCGCAAACTGGCGCAGATGCCGTTCCAGCTCGCCGAACCGGTCTGGATCGAGGACGATGATATCGAGCTCGATTATCACGTGCGGACCGTCACCTTGCGGCGGCCAGGCACCATGGCGCAGCTCGAGCAACTGGTCGCGCGGCTGCATGCCTCGCTGCTCGATCGCAGCCGTCCGCTGTGGGAGATGTATGTCATCGATGGCCTCGAGAATGGTCAGGTCGCGTTCTACACCAAGGCGCATCACAGCGGCGTCGACGGCAAGGCTGGTGTGGAGCTCGCCAAGGTGCTCTATGATGTCTCGCCCAAGATGCGCGAGGTGCCGCCGCCACGGCGCAAGCGCGCCACCGCGCAATACCAGCTCGGCGTGACCGAGCTGTTGCAGGCGGCGGCCAACAATGCGGCCCAGCAATACCGCAAGCTCGCGGAGCTGCTGCCGACAGCGGCCAAGGCGCTCGGCACCGCCGCCACTGTGATGGCCAGCCAGCGCTCGCAGAAGGGGGAGCGCTCGCTCAGCCTTGGACTGGCTCCGAAGACGGTGTTCAACGATTCCATCACCAACCAGCGCTCCTACAGCACGATGTCGCTGCCGCTCGCCGACATCAAGGTCTTGGGCAAACGTGTCGGCGGCACCGTCAACACCATCGTCATGGCGATGTGCAGCATCGCGCTGCAACGCTTCCTCGCCGAGCGGGGTCTGCTGCCCAAGGAAGCCCTGATCGCGATGGTGCCGGTCAGCCTGCGTGCCGAAGGCGACAAGGCGATGAACAACCAGGTCTCGGCGGTACGCGTCGACCTGGCGACCGATATCGATGACCTGCCAACCCGGTTCAAGGCGATCCACGCGTCATCCGAGGCGGCCAAGGCGGTCGTGCGCGAACTCAAGCCGGTGCTCGGCGTCGACGTGCCGATCACGGGCTCGCCATGGCTGATGACCGGCCTTGCCTCACTGCTTGGCCGCTCCAACCTCGCCAGCCGAATGCCGGCAGCGGGCAACGTGCTGATCTCCAATGTGCCGGGACCGGGGCAGCAGCTCTACATGGCCGGCGCACGGATGGTGCATTATTTCCCGGTCTCGATCCCCTATCACGGCAGCGCGCTGAACATCACGGTGCACAGCTATACGGGACTGCTTGAGTTCGGTCTGACCGCATGCCGGCGCGTGCTCTCGCAGGACGAGTCCTACGAGATGATCGAGCACCTGCGCGCCGCCCTGCGCGAGATCGAGGCCCTGCCGTCGGTCGAGGCCGAGATCGTCGAGCTGCAACCTGCGGCTCAAGCGAAGGCGCCATCCGCGACCGCGGCGTCGGTGACGGTCATCCAGACCGGCGAGGTGCCGCCGGCCGTCGCAAACGACAAGGCGAGCCGGGCCAGCTAGGCGCCGAGGCCATCAACGCTTCATATCGCCGGAGCCGGGACGCAACCGCGGTCTCCCGCCCGGCGCCGGAATCAAAAGAACATTTGGAGGAAACCAGGATGCACCCACCCGCCGCAAAGGGATCCCTGTCGGTACTGGAAAGTCCGGCGCACAAATCCCTGTTCTCGAAGATCGATTGGCGCCTGATCCCGCTTCTGCTGATCGCCTACATGATCGCCTATCTCGATCGCATCAATATCGGCTACGCGCAGCTGCAGATGAAGCAGACGCTACCGTTCGACGATGCGGTCTACGGTCTCGGCGCAGGCATCTTCTTCGTCGGATATTTTCTGTTCGAGGTGCCGAGCAACCTGCTGCTGGAGAGGATCGGCGCGCGCAAGACCCTGCTGCGCATCATGGTGCTGTGGGGGCTCGCGGCATCCGCCATGATGTTCGTGGCGACACCGTTCCAGTTCTATGTCGTCCGGTTCCTGCTCGGCGTGTTCGAGGCCGGCTTCTTTCCCGGCGTAATCCTGTACTTCACCTATTGGTATCCGTCGGCGCGGCGCGGGCAGGTGATCGCCACCTTCATGTCGGCGACAACGATCGTGTCCGTGATCGCCGGTCCGCTGTGCGGCTCGATCCTGAAGTATTTCGACGGCTTCAGCGGCCTGCACGGCTGGCAGTGGTTGTTCCTCGTGCAGGGATTGCCGGCACTGTTTCTTGGCGTGCTGGTTTACGTCCTGCTCGAGGACAAGCCCGCCCAGGCCGCCTGGCTCACGGCGGACGAGAAAGCCCTGCTCGAGGATACCTTCAAGCACGATGAGAAGGACATCGTGAGCGAGCCCTCGGGAACGTTCGGGCAGATGCTCAAGGATCCCAAGGTCTATGTCTTGTCGTTCGTCTATCTGCTGCTGCTCGGCGCGACCTACACGATGGTGTTCTGGATGCCGACCCTGATCCAGAGTTGGGGCGTCAAGGACTTGTTCCTTGTCGGCGTCTATGCCGCGATCCCGAATGCCGCCGGCGTCATTGGCATGATCCTGATCGGCCGTCATTCCGACAAGTGGCACGAGCGCCGCTGGCACTATGCCGCCTGCGTCGCGATCGCCGCCTTCGGCCTGTTCATCACCACGATGCTGCAGGGCAATCTGGTCGGATCGATCCTTGCGCTGTCCTTCGCGGTGATTGGAATTGCGTCGGCGACGCCGCTGTTCTTCGCGCTGACCAGCGAATATCTCTCCACCGGTGCCGCCGCCGGTGGGCTTGCGCTGATCAGCAGCCTTGGAAACCTCGGTCCGGCCATCAGCCCCTCGATCAACGGCCTGATCGTGCGGAGCACCGGCGACAACATCTACAGCATGTACTTCGTGATGGCGCTCTACGTGCTGTCGGGATTGCTGTTGCTGCTGTCGATGCGGCCTGCTCCCAGTGCACGCCTGGCGATGGCGTGAGGACAATTCGAGCGACCCGGCCCGTATGGGGCCGGGTCGCTCGACGCTCCGTCGGAATGCTGCCGGTGATCACGCGAATATTGGGATACGTGCGATGAGGATCGTTCTGCTGGGGCCGCCTGGCGCGGGCAAGGGAACGCAGGCGAGGCGCCTGGTCGAGGAATACGGCATACCGCACCTTTCGACCGGCGATATGCTGCGTGCTGCGGTTGACGCAGACACCAGTATTGGACGGAAAGTCAAGGATACCATGATGAGGGGTGGGCTCGTTCCCGATCAGCTCGTGATCGCCGCGGTGATCGAACGCATCTCGCAAGCAGATGCCAAGCGGGGCTTTGTGCTCGACGGCTTCCCGCGGACGATGGCACAGGCGGTCGGCTTTGACGATCTGCTCGATGCCGAAGGTCTTGCGATCGACCATGTCGTCGAGCTCAAGGCCGACGAGACGGTGTTGCTGGACCGGATCGAGACGCGGGCCGGCGAAGCGAGAGCGCAGGGCGGCGCAGTGCGCGCCGACGACAATCACGAAACGCTCAAGCTGCGTATCGACGCCTATAACGAGCAGACCGCGCCGCTGGTCGATTACTATCTATCACGGAACATCCTTCGAACCGTCGACGGGCTGCAGCCGGTCGATGCGGTCGCCTTCGACGTCGTCAGAGCGATCGGCCAAGATCGGTCGGTGATGTGATGCCGGCGACGCAAAGTCGCGATCCCCGGCTGTCCGGCTATCCCGATCGGATCGAGGTGCTGGGGCCGTTGCGCAAGTCGCTTGGCGAAGTGAAGGAGACGGCCGACCAGTTCGAGCAGGCCCAGCTGTTGCTGCGGGCGATCGAACGGTTCTCTCGCACATATGCTGCCGACCGGAACTGCGCTGGTGCACCCGCCGAGCTGGCGCGGCGCGACGAACGTCGCCTGGCGCGGCGGCGGCTTGTCGCACGCGCCGTCCGTGGATTGCGCAGAACCGTTCTGGCCGCGAAGGGAGGCGCCTCATGGCGGTGAGCGGAAACGAAGGTCAATGCGCGCTGGTGACCGGAGCATCGGGCGGCATTGGGCTCGAGCTCGCGCGTGTGCTCGCGGCCAATGGCTTCAGCCTCGTGCTGCTGGCGCGCAGCCGCGACAAGCTGCAGGAGCTGGCGCGCGAGCTCAAGGCAAGTTATGGCACCAAGGTGACCATCGTGGCCGCCGATCTGAGCGAGCCGGCGGCGCCGCAGGCGGTGTTCGATTCGCTGAAGGACGCCGGCGTGCGGGTCGACCTGCTGGTGAACAATGCCGGCCTCTTGCTCGAAGGATGTGTCAGCACAATCGGCCTCGACGACCAGTTGCGGCTGCTGCAGGTCAATGTCGTGGCCATGACGGCATTGACCCGTCTCTTCCTTGCGCCGATGCTCGAGCGGAACAGTGGACGGATCCTGAACGTTGCGTCGGTCGCGGCATTCATGCCGGTGCCGAATCTTGCGGTCTATGCCGCGTCAAAGGCCTATGTGCTGTCGTTCGGCGAGGCGTTGTCGCAGGAATTGAGCGGCAGCAAGATCACGCTGACGACGTTGTGTCCCGGCGTGACGGACACCGGAATGGTCCAGGGCACCAATCTCGGCAACATGCCGGGCATGATGATCATGGATGCGAAGACCGTCGCACTGGAGGGCTACCGCGCCTGCATGGCAGGCAAGCCGGTGCATGCCGTAGGGCTTGCCAACGAGCTGGCGGTCCAATGGATCAAGTATCAGCCGAGTTGGCTGCTGCGGGCCATCGGCGGTGTGTTCGGAAAGGCCGCACCGCCGAACTGACGTCTCGTGCTCGTCGGACAATGCACGGCTGCACGGGCCATTCTTGACCATCAACAACGGACGCTACTCATGGGACGTAACGAGCAGACCGTCGAACCACCCTCGCTCGCGCTGCTTGCCGCGGAAGGGCGCGGCTTTCTCGACATCCCGGCGCTGCTTGCCGTGGCGGCGCCGCTTCTGGCGACCGCCCCGCGGGGGCAACGCCATCCGGTGATGGTTCTGCCCGGGTTGGGCGCCGATGACCGGTCGACCTTGGCCATCCGCTCATTCCTCGAGTTCCTCGGCTATCAGGTTCATGGATGGGGCCGCGGCCGCAATGTGCGCGCGCCGGACGCCGACCTTGCCGCCGTGGTGGCGCGAGTCCTCGAACTCGAAAAGCAGGGCGGCTCGAAGGTCAGCCTGGTCGGCTGGAGCCGCGGCGGCATCATTGCGCGCGAGGTTGCCCGGCAAATCCCCGCGGCGGTGCGGATGGTCATCACGCTCGGCAGTCCTTTCGCGGCGCCGGGGGCGAGCAATGTCCGCGCGATCTGGCGGCTTCTGACCGGCCAGAAATACCAGCCGCCGACGGCCGAGCGGATCAGTCGCCTCGCGCAACCGATTCCCGTGCCGTCGACATCGATCTATACCCGCGCCGATGGCGTGGTGGCGTGGCGCGCCTGCCTGGAGCAGGAGGGTGGGGAGCGCGAAAATGTCGAAGTGAACACGACGCATTTGGGGCTTGGCTTTCATGCGCCCGCGCTGTGGGTGATTGCCGATCGCCTCGCCCAGCCGGCGGGAACCTGGAAGCCGTTTCGTGCGCCTCCGCAGGTCGCAATCTGGTTTCCGACAGCGACGCGCCGCGATTGAGATCGCAAAGGCGCAGCTGCCTGAGGCTACCGCGCAGCGCTTCCCGGCGACCGCATCTCCCCAACCATCATCCGCAGCAGCTGCATCGCAGCGGGCGGCAGCGTGCGTCCCTGACGGGAGACCACGTGGGTGCGGCCACGATGCAGCAGCGCGTTCTTCATCGGGAGCGCCACCACCCTGGAGGCATCAGCCTCCGTCATCGCAAGGCGCGACGCCAGCGCATAGCCAAGTCCGGCGGTCACGTAATGGGCGAGCGCATCGAACGAGGCGGTCGTGAACGCGAAATTGAGGCGGACGCCTTCGCTGATCTCGGCGGCCTGGACATGCTGGCGCAGGCCGAAATTCGGATGCATCGCGGCGCCCGGGTAGGGCGCGAGGTCGGCGAGCCTAAGCGGCCGGCCGAGCTGGGTCAGCGGGTGCCCGCGTGGCACCACGGCCTTGATCGGGTGCGGCTGCGAATGATGCGAGCGCAGCCGATCGTCGCGAGGCGGATTGAACAGGACGCCGATATGCGCGGGTTCTCCCACGACCTGCTGGACGATCTCGTCGGTACTGCCGATGTCGAGGCTGATCGTGATCTTCGGGTGGGTTTGCATGAAGCGGCACAGGCTGCTCTTGGCCAGCCAGTCGACATAACCTTCGCCCGTCACGAGATCGATATGACCCGACTCGACTTTGCGGATACTGTCCATCTGCGCCAGCAGCGCCTGTCGTTCGCCCTGCTGGCGCTGCAGGTAGGCGGCCAGCAATTGGCCGGCGTCGGTCGGCGCTACGCCGCGGCCCCGTCGTTCAAGCAGGCGCGCGCCACATTCCTTCTCGAGCAGGCCGAGCGCCCGGCTGACCGCAGAGGCGTCCATGCCGAGCGCGCCGGCGGCGCCGCGCACGGAGCCGCTATTGAGCACCTCCATGAAATAGTGCAGTCGGCGCGGCTCCAGCTTCGCATTCATCGGCATGGTCCTGATCGTTGCAAATCGCGCAACGAATATTCAATGGCATGGCCATTTATGCAAGTGCGTGAATGTGGGCGCGCGACAACGGATCAGTGTCGGAAATCGGATCCGCGATCCGGGATTGGCCGGCTCGCTCGCGCCCGCAGGTTTCGGCGAACTTCAACGCGATCCTGCCGTGGCGGACCGTTGAGCCTTGGCGGTTTGGCCGCTTCTCTTTCAGCCTGAGGTTCATGCGCTCGATTGTGCTAGGATACGCGCGCCAGTGCAATCTCGAGCTCCGTCAAGACCCCGACCTCCTTGTGTCAGCCGAGCCTGAGCAGTGCTTGTCGGGTGGGAGACCGCATCAACACCAGCGACATCGAATCGACGCGGCCTTGCGGCTCGGCCCATTCCCTTTCCATGCGCGATTGCTCCCGGAGCTCGACAGGCACATGACGCGAAATCACCTGCGGCTCGTCGAGATGAGTTGGCGAATGCGCAACGCAATAGAGGACCCTGCATTCGCCGGCGGAAGCTACGTCATCACCCAAAAGTATCTACACGATCTGCAGCGGTGGAATGCGATATCCACCTTGGAGCAGGAAGATATCATCGGTCGTCACAAACTGTCGGACATCGAGCAGGACGATGCGGCCAAGGCGCCCTATGCACATAATCTTCTGACGATGATCGTCGAAGACGGTGAGCAGCTTGAGATCGTGCGCGACAACATGCCTTTCGGTGAGATCGGCAAGGGTGAATTTGGCACCTATTTCATAGGCTACGCTCGCTCGCCTCACCGGATCGAGCAGATGCTCGAGAACATGTTTGTTGGTCGGCCGCCCGGCAACTACGACCGGCTGCCGGATGTCAGCCGCGCCGTTACGGGTTCGCTGTTCTGCGTACCGTCAGCGACATTTCTTGACGACGTTTCGCCTGAAGACGATGGCGCCACGGCATCCAGCGGGGAAGCGCCGGTCGACGGTAAGCGGCGGGGCACAAGCTCGCCAGATACCGCTCGTAAACGTCCGCCCGTCAACGACGGCTCGCTTGGAATTGAATCTTTGAACAAGGCGAACCATGAATAATCTCCACCGCTAACTCGCTCCCATATCTGACGCGGCCTGGGCTCAAATCGAGGAGGAAGCTTTCCGTACGCTGAAGCGACACTTTGCCGGCCGGCGTGTGGTCGACGTCCCCGAAGCTAAGGGGAGTGGCTTCTCGGCGGTGGGCACTGGCCATGTCAAACAACTCCCGGCTCCAGGCGAAGGCATGACGGCTCAACAGCGTGCGGTCAAGGCGCTCGTCGAACTGCGCGTTCCATTTCAACTCTCGCGTCAGCAGATCGATGATGTTGAGCGTGGCGCCCTGGACGCCGACTGGACACCGGTCAAGGATGCTGCCCGCAGAATCGCATTTGCTGAGGACCGTGCGATTTTCGATGGGTACGCAGCTATCACCCCAGCACTATGCTCAAGCTCTACATCTACGGCTATCTCAATCGGATTCCGTCGAGCCGTCGCCTGGAGCGGGAATGCACAGCGCAATATCGAGATGCTCTGGTTGACCGGGCAGTTGGCGCCGGACTTCAAGACCATCGCGGACTTCCGCAAGGACAACGGCAATGCCATTCGTGAGGTCTGTCGCGAGTTCGTGGCGTTGTGCCGCAAGCTTGAGCTGTTCGGTGCCGCGAGCGTCGCCATCGATGGATCAAAGTTCAAGGCTGTCAATGCACGGGACAAGAACTTCACCGAGGCCAAGATGAAGCGGCGTTTTGAGCGGATCGATGAGAGCATCGCCCGCTATCTCTCGCAGCTTGAAACCGCCGATCGGCATGGCGACGCGGTGCCGGAGGCAAAGGTTGAGCGGTTGAAGGGCAAGATCAAGAAGCTCAAGGAAGAGATCGTCCGACTCAACGCGATCAACGCGGAGATGATGAAGAGCGAGGACAAGCAGATCTCACTGTCCGATCCTGACGCACGCTCGATGGCGACAAGTGGCAAGGACACCGGCATCGTTGGCTACAACGTGCAGATTGCCGTTGATACGCAGCATCATCTTATCGTGGCTCACGATGTGACCAACGCGGGCACCGATCGCCACCAGCTCGGCAACATGGCCGGGCAGGCTCGTGCCGAGATGGTTGCCGAGACGCTCGAGGTCGTTGCGGATCGCGGCTACTACGACGGCGAAGAGCTCCGTGCCTGTGAAGAAGCCCGCATCACGGTTACATTGCCGAAACCGCTGACCTCAGGTGCGAAAGCCGCAGGTCGTTTTGGCAAGCAGGACTTCGTCTATGTTGCGGCCGAGGACATCTATCGCTGCCCTGCCGGCGAACGGCTGACCTACCGCTTCACCGGCGAAGAGGATGGTAAGATGCTGCGCCGTTACTGGACGGTGGCTTGCCAAAGCTGTGCGCTCAAAGCTCAGTGCACCACTGGCCCCGAGCGGCGCATCGCGCGTTGGGAGCACGAGGCCGTGCTGGAGAAGGTTCAGCGGCGGCTCGACCAAGACCCCAACAAGATGACCTTACGCCGTCAAACGGCCGAGCATCCGTTCGGAACCATAAAGGCCTGGATGGGGGCGACGCACTTCCTGATGCAAAGACGACACAAGGTTGCGACCGAAATGGCGTTGAATGTGCTCGCCTACAATATGAAACGGGTCATAGCGATTCTGGGATGCGCAACCCTGCTGAAGGCGATGCGGACGTAAGGGATATTGTACCGACGCCTCAGCCTCTAGAACCTTCTGGTTGCTCATTGGCAGCCCAAATCGAGCAGCCAAACCGATGCCGGGCGTCCGCCCTGCCAATTGACAAAAGGGTTCTCACACAGCCTGGGCCCTTATCCGACCGTTTCTTAGAATAACCGCGATGTCGGCTGCTGGGAGCGAAGCCGACCAAGGTCGGACGGGGCGTCATGGTCGGCTTTTGACCCGACTCGGACATCGCAGGTAGCGCTGACTGCCAGCACCAACACGTTTGGCAGTCAACCGAAGGGCGGCGCTGAGAAGGTTCGACCGGTTCATCTGCATAGCCGCAACACGACGGCTACTTCCACACCAGAGTAAATCATTCTAAACTAACGAGAACCTGCGACGTCGCTCCAAACTTGTCGTCTTTTTTACCGCAAGAGTAGCAAAGTCGCCACCATCAGGAGGGCAGGCAGCGGCCGGTCTGTGTTGATCTATGTCAAGCCGGAGGCCCCCAGCTCGGAGCCTTTCCGGAGCGATCTCAGCTGTTGAGCGCGAAAAGCGGCAGCAGGCTCGTTCGCAACCAAAAAAACGGCGGC
Source organism: Bradyrhizobium ivorense (assembly GCF_900696085.1). Lineage (GTDB taxonomy): Bacteria > Pseudomonadota > Alphaproteobacteria > Rhizobiales > Xanthobacteraceae > Bradyrhizobium > Bradyrhizobium ivorense. Next base: position 10,795 of record NZ_CAADFC020000036.1, on the reverse strand, counting down.
TCGACACAGAGAGGCCGTTGTAGCGAGGCTTCCATGGATAGCACATCCTCGTCACGCGGTACCTCGACCCATTTTGAAAGTCTGACGCGAGCCGGCCAACAAATCAAGGCGGCGGCAAGATGGGCGGCGTTCGCGCTCGTCGCCGCGCTCGTTGCTGCTAGTTTGAACGCCGCGTTTGGAGATACGCCGGCCGCACGAAGCTTTTCGCAACCGGGCCTTCAGCGGATCGGTGACTATCTACGTCATGAGATTGCGATCGGAAAAATTCCGGGCGCGATCCTGCTGATCCAGCAGCATGGACAGCCCGTCAATTACGAAAAATTCGGCTTGCGCGACGTCGCAACCAAGGAGCCGATGACGGACGACACCATCTTTCGGTTCTATTCTATGTCGAAGCCGATCACGTCAGTTGCCGCGCTGATGCTGGTCGACGACGGCAAGCTGTCGCTCGATGACCCCCTGTCCAAATACATTCCGGACTTTGCCGACGTAGAGGTCGGCGTGGAAAAGCCCGACGAGACCGGAAAGCCAGTGTTTGCGCTGGAACCGCTCAAGCGCCCGATCACCATACTCGATCTGATGCGACAGACTTCCGGTATCACTTACGGGTTTTACGGCGACGGCCCTGTGCAAAAACTCTACCGGCAGGCCGACCTTTACGGCGGCGATTTTGACAACGCCGAGTTCGCTGCGCGCCTGGCGAACCTGCCGCTCGCCGAGCAGCCGGGCACGACGTGGACCTATAGTCATTCCGTCGATGTGCTCGGGAGAGTGATCGAGGTGGTTTCGGGACAATCGCTGTTTCAGTTCGAGAAGGAGCGGCTGCTGGATCCCCTTGGCATGAGCCATACCGCGTTTTTTGTCGCGGACGAGGCGAAGCGCCCGCTGGTTGCCCAGTTCCTGCTGGATGATCTGATAGACCCGCCCATCGCCGGAATCCGGGACCCCATGGTGCATAGGCGCTGGGAATCCGGTGGCGCCGGGATGGTAGGGACGATCGGCGACTACGCGCGCTTTCTGCAGATGCTCCTGAATGGCGGCACGCTTGACGGACGACGCTATCTGAAGCCGGAGACGGTGGCCCTGATGACGTCGGACCAAATCGGTCCCGGGAGCGGCATCGCACCCGCCAATATCTATTTTCTTGCAGTCCACGCCGGGTTCGGATTGGGCGTTGCCGTGCTCACATCGCCGCAGCCGAAGAGGCCGTGGCCGCCAAGCGTATATGGATGGGATGGCGTGGCCGGCACCTTTTTCTTTGTTGACCCGAACGACGATCTGTTCGTGCTCTGCATGATGCAGTCACCGTCGCACCGCGGGCGGATCGAGACGGAGTTGGCGCCGCTGATTTTCGATGCGATGGTGAGGTAGGCCCGCGTCCCTCCTTGGCCGCGCCGACGAGGTGACCGAATAGGCTTTCCTTTGCATTCATGAGCCCGCAAGTGGCCCATCTCGACCAATGCGCCCGACCACCTACCGGTCCGCTCCGAGATGTAGACCGGACCTTACTGAGATCGGGCCAAACCGTCGAGTTTGACCCAACTGCGACATAGATGCCGAGGCCAAGCCCAAGGCGGCTCGCTGAACGACCTTCTTACAGGCAGAAGTGCTGTCCAAATTTGGAGTGGGCCGCATCGTTATTCAGCGATATGCTGCCCTACGCGCGGGATATAGTCCGCGCGCGGTACTGGTTGACGAAAATCTAGAGACGTACATTCGATTGATCCAAGGACCTGGCCCATGAGCATGCCGGACTTGGTCGAGACGCGTACCGGCACGCGCCTATCAGCGCGAGGTCATCGAGTGTCGTTAAACCCAAACCGTCGCAACATGATCTTCCGCGTCGTCGCCGAAAGTACGGAGACGACCGTTGCAGGCGTTTTTCATTTGGAGGAAGGCTCATGAACCTCAAGCAAATTGCAAATAGCATCTGGGCAATCGCGTGCCTCATCGGGGCCATGATGTTTCTGCCGGACGTTGGCCAGGCTCAGGATGCGAAGGTAAAGGCCGCGATGGAGCTCCTGGAGTCGACGACGAATAAACTAGGTCCGCCTAAGATCGAAGGGACAGAGGCTGTCGGCGGCAAGGCGGCGCCTGCCATCTATTTTGGTTCAACCAAGATGAACAACAATTTCGAGGTCGTTGATGACGTCGTAAAGCAGGCTCAGGGGACGGCCACGATCTTCGTGAAGAGTGGTGACGAGTACATCCGCGTCGCCACCAACGTGAAGAAGGATGATGGCTCGCGAGCGATTGGAACAGTTCTGGATCCGAAAGGCAAAGCCATCGAGTCCATCAGGAAAGGCGAAGCGTTCTATGGGGAAGTAGACATCCTCGGCAAACCCTACATCACAGGGTACAAGCCGATACGGGATTCCTCGAAAAACGTGATTGGAATCTACTATGTAGGTTATTTGAAGTAGCCCGTTCGTCTGACCCCGTCGGAGTTGGCGCCAAGCATCGAGAGTAGCTCAGGGCAATACGTGACGCCGCTATGCCCTTACGGGCAGCGACGCAACTGCGGCCCGCAACGAGAAGCATCCCGACCCTCTCACGCGGGCCGTGGTTCACGGGCGGATGGTTGCGGTTGATGGGATGGCCGCTCTGGCCCTTAGCCGACCGTTGCTCGAAAAGCAGCTTTGTCCGGTGTTGGGTGGGAAGCCGACTAGGGTTCAGCGGCCCGCCGTGGTCGGCCTTTGACCCATAGCGGCGGTGTGTCAATTTTCTTTCATGACTTGTTGAAGGCGACCGTCTTGTTCCTGAGGGTGCGGTCAGGTGCCATTTGGCCGGCACTGGAAGAGCAGTCCCTCAGCTTCGCCAGCGCGTCGGTGACCGTCCGGCCCAATTGTTCAATCGCTTGATCAGTGAGGATCGATCTGGCGCTTCCGAGCCGATCGACGCTGACATTCAAGTCCGTCAGCGCGTCCCTCAGTTGCACCATCTTGTGTTGAAGGGCTGGGTGTTCTCCTGCCCTGATCTCCCGAAGGGTATTGCCAAGCGTGCGGACTTCCGCCGTCAGATTTTGCAGGTTCGCCAGCACGTCTTTCGCTGGCAGATCGACCTTCGACAGCGCGGCTTCAGTCATTGTTGCGACGACGTTTTCTGCAAAATGGTTGATGCGCGCAATTGCGACAAGCGCAACAATCGCGGCGACAATCACCAGTATTGCCGTCGCATTGATCAGCGCCAGCAGCAACTGCCCAGGGAGCCTCCACAACCGCGCGGAAATGCCATTGCCGCCGGGCTCAGCCATGGTTGCCTCCGGTCGTTGTCGACAGCACACGCTGCTATTGGGCAGCAAGCCGCATTAGGGCTGCTTTAGCCCGCGCTTGGCTGCCATGGCCCCACGATTGGAGCTACTTCGCAGTGCCGGTTGTTGTGGTGTCTGAGCCACCACCGCGCCGCGTCTCACGTCGCTCGTGACGGCCTGTACGCCGGGTTTCCCGCCGTTCATGGCGGCCGCTGCGCCGTTCCTGACGGCGTTCCATCCCAGCAGTCTGGGCCTCGGCATCAGAAGTCATAATGACCGGAAGCATTGTTCCCGCGCCAAACGCGGCCGCGACCAAGGTGAGAACCTTTCGGCGGGAGACACTATTTTCGCTCATGATCTGAACCTCCTGCACCTGACAAAATTGGAGGACTGCGCCCTTTCACCCTTGATTTAAGTCAAACGATTTGCGCGTCCATCGCATCGGTTGTGATTGAGGTCGGTCACGGTTTCGCGCGATGACGCAGCCGTAATCCATCGCCATCATCTAGCTGGTCACCAGACATAGCTGTCAAACCAACCAAACCGCGGCCGCCGCTCCGCAAAGAGTGCGTAATATGGCGGTGTGTGTCTCCTTGCATGTGCGTACTTATGGGACGGCTTGGCTGCTTTCGATTTGGGGACTGACACCTTTGGCCGTTCGATACCGGATGGCTGCATCTGGGCGAAGGCCGCTCGATTTCCCGGCGACGCCTCGGCAATCTCGACTGGGACTGGGGCTTGGGCTAGATCAGGATCATCCTGCGCGACGTGCTCGGGAACGATGATCGGCCGGCTCGTATCGTACACGACGAGGTCGGGCAGCTTCTCCATCGAATGGATGCGAATGGCCGGGCGAACAGAGTTGGATCGCTCTGCCACCGGCGAATTCGGCAGATAGGCACCCAAGAGAAAGAGGAGCGCGAGCAGCGCTCCGCCGACATGCAGGAAATATCGCGCCAGTGGCATGGATCGCTCCATTGGCCATTGTGCACATTGCCAGGCTTCATGACCGAGGGGGCCACCTGAAGCGTGGCTCATGGCACCGCGTCAAGCGGCGATGGGCCGCAAGATCGCTCCGAGATGCCCATGGTCGGTACCAATTTCATATTCGATAACTTCAGCACCGTTGACATGGATCAAGTGTTCTCATGGTCGAAGCGAAGAAGCGAACCCACGGATGGAGTTCGAACGTAAGGATGCCGAAGCGGGACGTCACTCGCCGTCGATGCGTCCAAGTGAGGTCGATAATCTAAGGTTTGGGCCAGCGGGCATGCTGGCTCGCCCACGATGCAAGGTCGGCTTCCGATTGAATTTGCAACTTCTCGATCAACCGTTTGCGCTGGCCACAGACTTGCAGCGGAGTACCGCCGATCTGCACGGCGATTTCACGGTCGGTCTTGTGCTGGGCCATTCTTCGCAAGAGCAGCTTTTCGCGGGGCGTCAGAATCAACATCGTCGCTTCCCTGCTCCATCCCCCAACAACTTTATGGAATCCTTCTGCTGACCGAAAGTGACAAATCGGTCAGAACCGCTGTCTCGATGACATGCAGTTTGTGCCAATCGGCACGGCGGTTGCAAATTTGCTGGCAGGATTACCGCCGCGGGTGCATACTTCTCGCAAGGGAAGTTGTCATGCGTATGCCGGGGGCCAACCTTGGGTACCGGTTGCACGGGACTTCCGGCATCAGTCCGGTCGCCCCCAAGCGCGGTCTTGTACCTTCAGCCAGCACACAAGCACAGGTTAGCGGCCGCTCACCGCGCGCGTCCGGCACGAAGCATAGCAGACAGCCCGTATCTCGTGAGCGGGTGCTTGACGTGCTCAACAAACCCGCGGCGGCATTCGGAATTCCGCGGAAGTATCCGGTTGAACTCCGGTTGAAGGCAGCCAAGCGCTGGTTTCTCGCGGCACTCGACCGCGAAGCCTTCTTTAGGGCGGTCGCGGTGGGCGGCGGGTTTCTTTCAGCCGCGCTCATGGCGTACGTCGTATTAGCGGATCGCTGATTTTTGGAGTGGAGCATGGAGTAACTAACGCTCGAGATTGGACATGACGCAGAGACTTGTCAGAAATACTGCAGTTGCGCTCTCGACGTTCGCTTGTGCGACACTGCTCTCCATCACCTGGTCTGAGCAAGGTGGCATTTCGGCGTCAGTCGAAAGTGCCCAGGCGCGCGTGGGCCGACCGCTGACACTCATGGGCGTTGCGGGAGTTGCCCGTCGTCACACGCGGCGCGCCGTGTACGGATATGGGTACGGGCATCGGCACTATGGTTATGGCGCGGGAATCGCCGCAACCGCAGCAGTCGCCACGGCCGCCGCTGCCGCGCCGGCCTATTCCGGATGGGGCACAGGCGATTGGGCAATGCCTATGCCGCCCAGACTGATCCTCACTTCGGCCAACCTTACCACCCGACACGGGCCTATCATGGGATCAGCCCGTACTACGGCTATGCCGGATGGACGGAATACAAGGCAGCTAATGGCATCGGCTGCGAACCCGGTACGATGACGAAGATGGCTGACGGCCACATGTACGTCTGCCAGTGACGTCGGCACAACGGCACGGCAAGCGGGCGGCTCCCTGAGCCGCCCTCTTGATCTTCTGATCATCGAATTGACAGAAAAAGCCCCGGACGACGCCGGGGCTTCGAGTTTGCTGAAGATCACCAGTTGGTCAGTAACGCGCCGTAACCGGCGCGGCGTATCCACCAAAGCGGTAGTTGAAGCGCACCGTGACCATGTCCACGTCCTGGCTGATACGGTCGTTGAGTACGGCCGCAAGGCGCGGATCGGCCACGGAGAAGGAGTTATTGGCGTGTCCCATCCACAGATGGTCGTATTCAACACCGACCGACCAGTTCGGTGCGAAGCCATACTCCCAGCCGACCCCCAGTGCGCCGCCCCAGCGCGTGTTATCCGCCGAGACCAGGCCGATCCCGGTGGTGTTGTCGAATATCGTGAGGCGATTGCTCGTCACGGCCGCGCCGCCCTTCACGTAGAACAGTGACGCGTTCCATGCCCAACCGAGTTGGGCCGTGAAGAGGCCGATGCCGTCGGTTTTAACCGTGGTTGAAAGCGTCGGATTGAACAGGCTGACGCGCGTGTTGCTGAGGTCGGCCCAATCACCCTGCGCTTCCAATCCGAACACAAACTGATTGGATTGCCAGCGATAGCCAATTTGCCCACCGGCGAGGCCGCCCGACCGATCACGGCAACCGCTTGCGACTGTTCCTGCGAGCGTGACGAAATCCACACAATTGTGGCTTTCACCCCAGCCGCCATTGGCACCAATGTAAAAACCGCTCCAGTTGTAGATCACGGGAAGCGGGGCCGGTGGCGGCGCCTTGACGGCCATATCGGCTGCCGACGCGGAAGTTGCCATGCTGAGCGCAATCAAACCTGCAGTACCCATCAACAGTTTCTTCATCGCATTGTCCCCTTCCGGCGTCGTTGCAATGACTGCCCAGCCGACGGCCGCTAACTGTGTTGCAAAGGTTGTGCTTGCATTCCCATTCCACCTGCCAGCCTAATCGATTTGGAGCCGACGACGTGTGCCAGTACTGCAACAGTTGCGGTTTTTCAGCAAACGTATGCACGCTACTGTGCGCACTATGCACTTTGTGCCGTGCGACCGTTGGCTTGATTGTCCGGGGACCGCCAAAATCGAGCAGCTGATCTCTAGGCGGTTGACCGTGGCGGTGCGTTGACGTGAAGCCTGCTCAAAGTCGTGCAAATAATGTGGCAAGAGCTACGATCGCCACCGCATGCATCGAGTGTCGCGCGAGCGCCCTCTCCATTGGATGGGTCCCAATCAGGCAACGACGTTGATCTACGTCAACATCACCTGTCCTTTGCCACGCACGATAAGTTTGCCGCGCCTGAAGCGGCCCTTCACCTTTCGGTTCGCGGAGGAGCACCATGCATCTTTCGACCAAACCAATGACAGTTGCGGGAATTGTGGCCAGCCTCACGCTGGGATTTGCAGTTGTCACACTCAGTCCAGCACCGGCGAAGGCCGTCATTTACTGCGAGTACGTCGGTTATCCGCACGGTTGCGTGGCGAGGGCCGGCGTCGTGCTCAGGCCTCGTCCGGTGGCGCGCGCTGCTGTCCGTCATAATGCCGGTGGCAATTTGAACGGAGGCGTCAATCGCGTTGGCGTGCGGCGGTAGAGACTGTTCTGCTGGCGGGGTCGGAGACACCGACTTGGTATGTTACGTTCGAGCGCAAGCGCGGTGTTCTGCCCAAGCAGCGGAGCTCCCGCGAGACGAAGACTTTTGCAACCGAAGCAGAGGCCAAGGCGTTCACGCGGGTGTTGCTCGAAGAAGGCTTGGCGATCTTCGCAGGCACAAGCAATCCCCACTTACCCAAACGGCTCATCGCGTCTTCAGATATCCATTCTTGGCTTGAGAATGAACCGGAGTGAGAGCGACGGCAGGGCGTCCGCCGGAAGCTAGACGAGCAGCCCGCCGGGGCGGTGCTTGATCTGGATCAAAGCGTCACCGAGTTCGCCCGGGCCAATAGGCCTTGGTTATCCAATTTTGGCAGATTTTGACTGCAGTTCGGCGATTTCCTTATAGGGGCTGATCGAGTGGCTGAATTGGGCGAGTGGCGCTTGCTTGAGGTGTTCATCGTGGGCTTGGTCGGCGCGATTGCGTTCAGTGAGCTCGGGCGTTTACTCGTCAGACAGCGCCGAGTGGGAAAGGGCACCGATCTAGACGCGCTCGAAACAGCCGTTTTGGGCATGCTGGCCTTGATGATTGGCTTCACTTTCGCCATGGCGTTGTCACGCTTCGATGCTCGGCGCGATGCACTCATGAATGAAGCGAATGCAATCGGCACAACAGTCTTGCGGGCCAGACTGTTGCCGTCTCCCTATAGCCAAGAGGTACTTGGCTTGCTGCGCGAATAGTAAGCGCTCAGCCGGGGCCCTATTGAGGCTGGCTTGACGCCTTGCGGAAGCGCCACGGCATGAGGTCGCCGATTCTGCTATGGGGATGGCCGTCGATAATCGCCTCGAGTGTTTCGGCGATGTAGCCGGCCGGATTGACGTCGTTGAGTTTGCAGGTGGCGACGATCGAGGCCAGTAAGGCCCAGTTTTCCGCTCCGATTTCATGTCCGGCGAAGAGAGCGTTTTTCCTGGTCAAACAGATTGGCCGGATGGCGTTCTCGACTGGGTTGGTGTCGAGCTCGAGACGTCCGTCTTCGAGGAAGCGGGTCAGCCCCTGCCAATGATTGAGGGCATAGCGGATGTCCTCCGCGAGCGTCGAACCGCTGGAGATCATCGACAGCTGTTTCTCAAACCACGACTTCAACGCGGCTACCATGGGCAGCGAGTGCTCTTTGCGCGCGGCCAACCGGATGTCCGGCGATGAGCCGCGTACCATGGCTTCAATGGCGTAAAGCTGTGCGATGTGCCGCACGGCGGCCTCGGCGATCGGCGATTTGCTGTTGCGCACCAATTTCACGAAGCGCCGGCGCAAATGGCTCCAGCAATGCACGAGCGTCCAAGGCCCTTGCGGTCGAACGACTTCGGTCAGCCGGTCATAGCCGTCATAGGCATCGCATTGCAGGAAGCGTCCGCCAAAGCCGTCCAGGAACTGCTGCGCGAAGGCACCGCTGCGACCGGGGGCATATCTGAACAACACGATTGGCGGACTTGGACCGCTGTGGCCGCGATCGTCTGAGGCGATCGCCCAGAAGTAGCCTTTCTTCGTTTGGCCGCGCCCCGGATCGAGTACCGGCGCCTTGGTCTCATCCATGAACAGCCGATCCGCCATGGCCAGGTGGCGACGCATGTGGTCCGCGATGGGTTGAAGATGGAAGCAGGCGCGGCCAGCCCAATTGCCCAGTGTAGCCCGATCAAGCCGGATCCCCTGGCGCGCATAGATCTCGGCCTGACGGTAAAATGGCGTATGATCGCCAAATTTGGAGACGATCACGTGCGCGATGGCCGCTTCGGTCGGCAGCCCGCCGGGCACGACGTGCTCCGGTGCGTACGCCTGCGCGACAGGGCCTGAGCAGCGGCGACAGATGTATTTCGGGCGACGCGTGACCAGCACGCGCCATTGCGCCGGGATCACGTCGAGGCGCTTGCTGACGTCCTCGCCGATCTTCGTCATGGCGCCACAACCGCACGGGCAGAGCGTGCTTGGTGGCTCGATGATCCGTTCCACTCGCGGCAAATGGGCAGGCAAGCAGCCGCGATTGCGATGAGAACCTTGATCCGGATCGCTCCGCGATCGTCCCTGGATGACCTTCTCGGCTCTTTCCTGCGCCGCGTCCAGAATGCCTTGCGCGATCTCCACGTCCTCGAGCGGCAAATGGTACTGATCTGGACGTAGCTTCTCGGATTTCGAGCCGCACTTGTCCCGTCGCAATTCGCCGAGAATGACCTCCAGCCGACGTCGCGCTTCCTCCGACGCCGCCAGTGCCCCCTGATGCTCGCTCAAGGTCGCCTGCGTTTGCGCCAGAAGCGCCTTCAGGCGTTCGTTTTCGTCGCGTAGCGCCGCGATGCTCATGCGCTATTTCGAGCACATCGGCGCCGCGCATGCCATGTTCAAAATTGCTTCCGAGTCATTCTGCCGCAGTTATCCTGCCACCTGCGGGCGCCGCGCTTCCTCCGGCCGGACCAACCTCCAATCCAGCCCCTCGAACAAGGCCGCGAACATCGCCGGCGACATGCGCATCACGCCGTCCGCGATCGTTGGCCAAACGAACTTGCAAACTTCGAGGCGTTTGTGCACCAACACCAGGCCCGTTCGGTCCCAGACCAAAATCTTGATCCGGTCCGCTCGTTTTGATCGGAACACGAAGGCCGCGCCGCTGAACGGATCGAGACCAAGCATCTCCTGCACCTTCGCCGCAAGCCCGTCGTGTCCGCAGCGGAAGTCGATCGGCCGCGTGGCCACGTAAATCTTCAGATCAGCACCGGCCGCGATCATCGTGACGCTCGCACCGCACGGATCACCCGGGATAGCTGGTCAGCATCAATGGCCGTATCCGTCCGCAGCACGACATCGCCGATCGCAATCTCAGGCTTGATCGCCGGAGCCTGATGCTCCTCCAACCCACCTTCCACGACCAGCGGCGCGAATGTCGGCGGGGATGCCTCGCACGGCGGCAACATACCTCGTTGTCGAAGCCGCCGTCGCCAATCGTAGACCTGCCAGCGCGTCGCTCCGTGCTTGCGCGCCACCTCGGATACCTGGGCGCCGGGTAACAGACTCTCGGCGGCGATCCGAGCTCTCTCAGCTTCCGACCGCACACGACGTCCTGACGGCCCTTCAAGGATCTCCAGCCGGCTCACCGACCCCGCCGATGAGCCGCCCAAATGGACGTCCTTTTTGCTGTCCAATCCCATCCCAAACCTCCGTACAAGCCGGAGGCTTCTTCGCATAGCTACCCAGATCCCGAAGCAAGGGTTCCGGCTAAGCGCTTACGGTGAGGCCGGTCGCGTACTGCTTTTTCCTGGGTATTTTGAAGCCGAGATCGCTCCGCCCCAACTCTCGGCAGGCCTCTAGCGGGCACATAGGGGCTGCAGGCCTCGC
>NZ_CAADFC020000035.1 GCF_900696085.1 Bradyrhizobium ivorense | reverse complement strand
ATCCGTGGCGCAAAGCTGCGCTTGGTTGTCTTGCCGACCTTCAAGCCGAAGCCACGCAAGATCCCGCGCAGGCTGTTCTCGACGTCCTGGAGCTTGTTCTGGACCAGCTTGCGCGCCGTCAGCATTGCGCGGGTCTCCTGCGCGCTCATCGACTTGCAGTGGACCGGCCGGAACCAGCCGAGCCGGATCAATTGCGCGATATTGCGGGCATCGTTGCGGTCAGACTTCACCGGCATCGCCTTGAACGCGTCGCTCACATGGCGCGTCTCCAGAAGCTCGACCGCCAGACAGGCCTTCTTCATCGCCGCATAGAGCCATTGCGACAGCGGTCCGGCTTCAAGTCCGATCCTGGCCAGATCGAACCCGAGCGAGCGGAACCAGTCGATCAGCGCCTCCGGCTCGCTCGCCACCTTGGCCTCGCGAACGATCTTGCCGTTCGCATCGACAACGCACACGCTGGAGCATTCCAATGACACGTCGATTCCGGCATAATGGTCCATGGTCGTCTCTCCTCGATGCTTGGAGCGGGCTCAAGCCCCGACTCCGTTACACCATCAATGTGAGGGACGACCGCCCCCCTTCCAAGCAAGCCGCGCGACGCGCGCATCAAAACAGCGCCGTAGCTAGCGCGGCTTGCTTGGAAGGGAGGACCGCGGGCCCGTTACCCCATCTACGGACCTTACCCCGCCGCAAATGAAAACCGCCGCCTCCCGTTCGAGAGAGGCGGCGGCTTGTCGGATCGGACGAGGTCCGAGATCAGCTGTTGCGCAGACCGTCGGCGGCGCGCTTCCACTGCGAGACGTTGTCGGCGATCATGCGCGTCGACTTCATCGCGGCCTGGCTGAGCTGGGCATAGCCGGAGATCTCGCGCTGGACGCGCTGGCCTTCGGCATGCAGCAGGTCGCGCAGGCTCTCGAGCTCACCGATCAGCTTCTCGATCTCGGCCAGCGAGGTGCCGGCGACGCGTTGGATCAGCGAGTTGACGTTGTTGACGGTGGCGTCGGTGTTGGCCTCGACCGGCGCGGTCTCCGGGCTCGCCACCGGCCGCCGCAGATAGGCGATGTCATTGCGGACGAAGTCACGGATGCCGGCCTCGACCTCCGAGACCGCAGCGAGATTGGTGTCGACCTCCGCCGTCTGTTCAACGTCTTCGGTACGGTTGGTAGCGTTCATCGGCTTTTCCCCTGGTGCATCGCGAAGCGCGGCTGTCCCCCGCACGACGAAGTGATGAAGTTACCGGCCCATCAGTCCCGCCGAATTTGACAGCATCTGGGCCAAGTTGCGGCAATGATTGATCATTTAGCACGACAAGGCTAACGGAGTGTTCACCATGTGCGCTTGTAGCCGGCGCGGATGCTCTTGTCGGTGGTGCCCTGCGCGGTCTCGCCGACCGAGCCCGAGACGGTGACGCCGTCGAACAGTTTCTGCTCGGCGCCCACCCGGCGCAGCCATTTGTCGTCGGAGGTCAGCGTCTGGCCCGCGGTGATGCTGGTGCCGGTATCGTTGACCGAAAGGCTGGCCGACTGCTCGGTGTCGTAGCTGCGCTGCGGGTGGCCGACGATGCCGCCGACGCCCTGCTGGGTGACGTTGTAGCCGTTCTGCAGGGTCAGCGAATACTGCTCCGACAGCGGCACCGCCTTGCTGATCGAGGTGCCGAGCTTGGTCTGGTCGGTGCCCGGATCGAGCCGCGCCTCGACCGAGGTCTTGTCCCAGATCGAGGCCACGCCGGGCGCCGAGATCGTGGCCCAGGCCGAGCCGCCGGATTGCGGCAGGCTGCCGCCATTGGCGAGCCGTTCCGAGATCTGCTCCTGGGTCGTCATGGTGCCCTGCCGGGCGACCGTCATGTCGGCGCCGACCCTGGTGTCGAGAAACGGCGAGACCTGTTTCTTGACCGAGACCGCCGACGAGCCATTGCCGTTGCGGTTGGTCGACCAAGACGGATCGTTGCTGGCGGTGCTGCTCGGCGTGGCCGAGCGGCGCGCCAGCGTCGGCAGGCTGGTCGAGTCGGTGTCGAGCTGGCTCCAGTCGAGCTTGCTTACGTCGATGTCCTTCAGGATGTCGGCGTTGGCGTCAGCCGGGGCATTGGCATCCGCCGGCGCGGCCTCTTCGGTCGCCTGCTCGCTCGCCTCGTCAGTGTCGACCTGCGCGGGCGGGGTCTGCGCCGCTGCCGCAAGCGCCATGGCCATGCCAACGCCGGCCGCCAGCACTGGCAGCCTTGCCCAGCCGAATCGTGATGTAAGAGTCATTCCCAGCCCGCAAATTCCAGGCTCGCATCATGCGGTTTTCGTTGGTACAAAATTGTGGCGACGGCGCCGTGACGGCAAGACGTCGACAAGACGCCGTCATGTCCGGGCGGCGCGACAGGATCGCGCAGCATCCGGCCCGCGGTCCGTTCGGGGCTGGCAAAACATGCCGCGGAGGCCGGAGCACCGACGCGAAGCCTTCGCGCCGGTGGCCCGGACATGACGAACTCGTGAGATCAGGAAAGCGTCAGACCGCGACCATGCGCGGCAGATGGATCGGATAGCCCACCGTCTGCTCGACCAGATCGAAGGTGTCGACCAGCACGCGGAAGCTCGTCAGCTTGCCATCGCGGAACTGGGCGAAATGCGCGATCCGCAGCGAGATCGGCTTGTTGGAATCCAGCGCCGTGAGCGAATAGCGCAGCATCGAGGCCGCCGAATCCGTGCCCAGCATGATCTGCTCGCGGTCGAAGCGGTGCACCCGCACGTTCTCGCCGATCTGCTTGATCACCTCGAGCACGGCGGCCTTGCCGTGGCGCGAGCCGAAAAACGAAAACAGGTCGATCGGTCCGAAGATCGCCCATTCGACCTCGTCATCGAGCAGCGGCTCGATGTCCTCAAGCTGGCGTTCGTTGATCGCGCGATGCAATGCGCGCGAAAAACGCCAGAGGCTGTGCTCTGTCATTTTGTCGTGGTCCTGAAACTGGATTTTCAAAGCGGCCGGCGAGGGCGTCAGCGTCGACGCCGTGCCCAATTGCTGCACACGCTATTGCACGGTGAAATAGTACGGAGCGGCCAAAGCGCAACTGCAGATTTTGCATTGCACAATTGCGCGGAATTTTACGGGAATGTGAACGGGGTCACGTAACGCGAGGTAGACGAGCGCGCCGCGGCCGGTGAGGTGAGCACACCGGCCGGGCTCCCTCTCCCCTTGCGGGAGAGGGTCGGGGAGAGGGGTGGCCCCGGGCGAGATGATTGGAGCGAAGCGCTCTCTCGCAACAACGGTTACCGGCGTTCAGGTGCAGATCGAGAGAGCACGTCGTGTGGTACCCCTCTCCCCAACCCTCCCCCGCAAGGGGGGAGGGAGCCCTTCCAGGGTGCTCACCTGACGTTGTGGGGAATAGACCCGCCAGTCGCCTACCGGTCGCGATGCCGCACTGGCTGGCGCTCGATCATGATCTCGGCGTCGCGGATCGCGATCACGGCGAACAGCAGCGCGCCGGCGATGCCGCCGATCGCAGCGCCGAGCGGCATCAGGGTGAAAAACACCAGCGCGCCGTTGTCGATGCTCGCCGTTCTGACGAGTCCGATCCAGGTGAGTCCGGCGCCGATGCCGAGCGCCGCGCCGCCAAGCGCGCCGAGCGCCAGGCCAAGCAAAGCCAGCAATGCGATTTTCATGGTGGTGTTCAGCCCCCGCCGTCCGCAACAGCCCAGTGAGTACGTCAGCGCGCGGTGCGGGAGGTTCAACGCCGGGGTGCCGTTCACCGGCTTGTGACGCCGGGCGCCGCACGAGGCAGGGATGGGCCCGCGCTACAGCCCGGTGCGGCCGGTCAGCAGGGCCGAGATATCGCGCTCCAGCACCTGCTGCACCAGGTCGAAGGTGTCGATGATCTCGCGGATCTCGGTGATCAGGCCGTCGCGCAGGGTGTAGAACACCGCGACGTCGAACTGCACCACGCGCGCATTGGTGCGCTTGCGGAAGAATACGCGCAGTTGCGCGGCGACCCGGTTGCCCTGCGCCACCACCACAGGCGCCTCGTAGCGCATCTCGGAATAGCGCTCGTGGATCGTGGTCCACATCTGGCGCAGCGCGGCCTTGCCGCGGTGCTGGCCCATATGCGGCAGGATGTCGATCGGCGCATTGGCGAGGAACGCGATGTCGTCGCTGCAGCGATCGAGCGCGCCCTCGATGCCGCCGGCATAATAGACGTCGAGGAAATTCAGCACGCGCTGTCGGTTTGCATCCTCGCCCATGTACTCGCCCATGTCAGCTCCGCAGGTTGGTCCGACTCGGCGTCGCATTGTAGCCCGAACCGGTCCTCGATCGATCAAATGTTTGACGCGCCGGCGGCGATTTGGTTCGGCAACCAGGGCGTGCATCTGCAGCAAATCTGCACGCCGGAGATCAAGCCGTCGCGATCGGATCGTGAAGAGGGCCGGGCTCGCCGTGGCGCGGTCGGCTTGCTGCGATGGCGCGGACTTGCGGGTCACAAGATCGATGGTGAGCGGAGAACGATGCCGACATCGGAGCGATGCTGCCGTTGGAAATGATACACACGGCAGTCTCCGTTTGCCGGCCCCGCGGTTCGGACGCGCTCGGCTTCACCAGGAACCGGCATGCCACCATCGCCGTTGAGAGCATGAATCTTTCAACGGAGTGATTGCATCATGAAATCGATCGTTCTCGCTACCGCCATTGCCGTCACCGCGCTTGCCGCCGCAACTCCGGCCGACGCCAAGGGCTGCATCAAGGGCGCCGTCGTCGGCGGCGTCGCCGGCCATTATGCCGGCCATCACGGCATGCTCGGCGCCGCCGCCGGCTGCCTCTACGGCCGCCATCGCGCCAAGGAACATGCGCGCGAGCAGCAGGCGCCCCCGCCGCGGCAGGAAAAGCTGTGAGGCCACCGGCCAAGATGTGAAGAGAGGTTTCCGGAACGCCGTCCGCGCGGGCAGCGTTGTCTCCTTGCGTAACGGAGACGACGATGACGAAACCTCAGACAAAAAACATCCCGCCCGTTCCCGACGACAACCGGAGCCACAAGGGTCCGGGCAGCACCCCCGGCGTTCCCCTCGACACCACCAAGGGCCATCGCGACGACGAGAAGCACAACATCCGCGAACAGGCCGCGCACGGCAATCTGACCCAGAACACCAGCAATCGGCGGTCGGGGTGAAGGGGCGCAGTCGGCGCCTGTCGCGAGCGGGTGACGCCGAGTGTCGTAGTCCCCCACTACTTCCGGGTCATTGCGAGGAGCGAAGCGACGAAGCAATCCATCGATCCGCATACGCGGACCCATGGATTGCTTCGCTCCGCTCGCAATGACGAGGGGGAGAAATCCGATTCACCTGTCAAACAGCTATGAGGATGCGAGAGCGCGTTCTCGCGGCATGAGCTGCCCGAGCTTTGCTTCAATTCCCGCCCTCAATGAATAGAGGGCGCAGGGAAAGCCGGGTGCCGATTGCACCCATGGGCCCGGTGCAACAAAAGGCACCGGGGTAGGACCACAGGTGTAACCGGGAACATCCGGCTTTCCCTGCGCGATGGTTTACGGCTTATACGTGCTCGCCCCGGTGAGACTGGGCTTTTTTGTCACCGTCCTCCGCAAGACGCATTCGCATCCTGGGACTCGACACCTGCCGCTAGGGCGTCAGGTCTGCACGATTTCGCCGTCCGCCCTGGTTTGCGATCGTCGCGTTCAACCAGGGGCGTCCACCGCATCCCGCCGCGCGTTCGTGACGTGCGCACGCCCCTCTCATCGGGCGGGACGGACAATGCATAGCATGAGTTGTCGTGACGATAAACAGAAATATTTTCGCCGCGCGGCCTTGACAGGTTTTTCGACTGACTTGCCCGTCGGGTTGTTTTGTCGCACTGCGCCCGGTGCGGCGCGTGACGCGCATCACGCCGCGGGGCGAGGCGTACCGCTAAGCTTGGCGGCATCGGATCATCCGAGACCTAAAGGCAGCGCCGCCATGAACGCCATCCAGTCTCCGACAAGATCCGCAAATGGCGCAACCAGCCAAATGTCTCGCTGCAACTCATGGTCACGATGATCATGACGTCGCTGCTGGCGGTCGCCGCGGTGAGCCTGCGGTGACGCCGCTTGCTATCGTACTACGGTCGCCTTGGCTTTATGAGCTATCCAGCGCTGACGCATGGGGGCAAGCCCAGCCCGAACTTTCAATGTCTCGTTATGAACGACGGTTCACCACGCGGCGACGTCAGCTACCATCCGGCGTTCGATGTCGTTTGACTTGGTGACGAGCTTGGGACGTTCCGGATAGTTAGACAAAATCAGTCGATTCCAGAAATTTTTCCGCTTGCGCACGCGTCGCGAAGCGCCCGACTTCCTCATAGTGCGGATCATGCTCGGCCGAAGCCGGTGAGCGCATCACGACGAACTCGTTGTCGTCCTGTTCGACCAACTCGGTCCGATCTTCGCTCTTGAATGGTGACATGTGTCGCGCTCCGCAGTGCGGACAATCGTCGTCACATGTACAGGACCACTCATCGCGCCAGACCTTGCTACAGCGTTCGCATCGGTAGAAGTTTACAAACCAGGCCATGCGACCCTCACGATTTCAGTCGGTAATTGCCTCGCGAAACAAATTCGACGAATCCACGATCACGCAGATACTGAAGCTGCTGGCGTATCTTCGGTCGGACATTCTGGTTGCCCGGATAGAGATCGCCGAGATGACGCTCGAAAGCATAGACCTCGTCAAGCGTGAAGTCCCGCCTGCCCAGTGACTCCACGCACTTCATTACGTCGAGAAGCCAGCCTCGCGACTCCAGCGACTCGGCTCTGAGAAACAGGGTCTTCTGCCATTCGGCCAGAACGAGCTCCTTGTCGCGAATGACGCCGTTTCGGACGATGTGGATTTTCCCGGACTCCGGGACCTTTCCGAGCAGGATATTCGACCCGATCCACCCGGCGCGCCGGGCGGTTGCTGCGAGAGGCTTTCGTTCCTCGATAATGTCCCTGATGAAGAAATGCTTCGGGACAATGAGCAGATTAACGACCGAGAGCGTCCTGCGGTCGTAGTTCATCAAGAGCAGGTTCGGATTGTTGCTGGCAGCAAGGCGTTCGCACTTGGTCTTGTAGGCGCCGTCAGCGACCTTCGCGCCGAATGTTCCTTTCTGACTCTTGAGTTCAAACTCCTCGCTGCACAATCCGCACAGGAAGTCGGCCACCGGACTGTTGTTCGGAAACTGCGACATCTTCGCGTGGCCGCAGTGTGGGCAGTATGCCCATGCCTTGACCCAGGCTTCGGTCCATGCGCGGGCACTTTGCGAGCCGCTGGTATAGGAGAGCTGCGATTCTTCGAAGCCAAGTTTCATTGCTGTCGATAGGAGCTAGTGAAGGGACGTCCAAACGCTGCGATGCGCTGAACTAAACTTGTGACGCTAGCCTAGATAGCGATCCTTGTTGTGCCAACGAAGTAAATCCAAATCTGGCCAATCTGCTTTGTGTTTGGGCGGACGAACTGGGCGTCCGTGCAAACGAAGGTATTCCTCTCCGTTATTGAAGACTTCCTTCACCTTCTTGCTTACCGAGAAAGTCAGATCGTCTTTGATTGTTACGTAACCGGCGTCAAAAACTGAATGGATATCTTTCCGCAATAGGATGCCGTTTGATTTCGCGTGATGACCACCCTCTGAGTAAGGCTTGATGTGGGCGGCATCCAAGGCAGGGAGCACCTTGCCGCCAGTTATTGCGCACTGTCTGCCGTATGCCTCAGTTACCGCAACGCGAAACGCGCCTTGTCCCAGGCGTGGGGTGATGAGAGTTGGGAGGCCAAAGCGTGCTTGCTCATGAGACGGAAATCCCGCGACGTTGGTCACGGCACTTAGCCTCGCCGCGTCCAGGAGACGCTCCCATAGTTGTAGGCCGTCGGCATTTTCCGTCGAATAGAGTTTTCCTCGTTGGATACTCGATGACCACGACTCTGGAAGGTCAAGCCAAAGGTGTTCAGGAAGAAAGACCGGTTCGACGAGGACTGTTGAACCAATGTCCGTCGATGGAACGACGGACACGTTGGTGCGCAGGCGGGCGATAGCGCCGAGCAAACCGTCCAAGGATGCGACGCCATTTGCCCGTCCAAATGTCTCCCAGGCCATTTGGATCGGCAGGGCTGAATGGCTACTGAAGATTCCGAAGCCGCCGATCTTGTTGCGGGGGCTCTTCAAACGAAACACAAGAAGTTCGCCTGGCTGTAGCGCTCTAAAACCCGACTCTCCGGGCCACCAGAAGTTGACTTCGGCCAAGTCGCCTTCTGACGCGAGGAAATCGAACCAAGAATTGTCCGTATTGGCGATGAAGAGATTAATCATGGCGGGCCCCCAATCAGATTAGCCGAAAGGGGTTGTGCTTCGCCAGTGACTCTACCGCTTCTTCCACCCGCCCCGTTTCCCCGGCGCGCCGCCGCTGCTTCGCGGCGACGGGCCGAACTCCGGGCCTGACTGCCGCGAGTCGGTCGGTTGGATGATTCGGCTGCTTCCGCCGAACGGCTTTGCCGGCAGCGCGCCGCTGGGACGGAAGGGCAGGGATTCCGGGCCGTGCATTTCGTCGAGGTGGGGCTTGTGGACGCGTGAGCCGGACTTGCCGCCGCGGCCCGCCTTGACGGAGGTCTGCGCGGCCTTGTTCTTCAGCGCGCTGACCGGGAGGTTGGCGGCGTCGCCGTATTTTCTGGTGCCGGCGTAGGCGCCGGCCTGCTTCTGCACGTTGCGCTGTTTCGCGGTGGGGTCGTCGACCACGGCCATCTCGGTGGCGCGCAGGCGCTTGACCTCGTCGCGCAGGCGCGCGGCTTCCTCGAAGTTCAGATCGGCGGCGGCTTCGCGCATCCTGGTTTCGAGGTCGCTCAGCACCGCCTCGAAATTGTGCCCGATGCTGATGACGTCGTCGGCCATGCCGCCGTCGCCAATCTCGACCAGCACGTGGTCGCGCTCGTAGACCGAGTTGAGGATGTCGCCGATCGACTTCTTGACGCTCTCCGGCGTGATGCCGTTGGCCTCGTTGTACTCGACCTGCTTCTCGCGGCGGCGGTTGGTCTCGGCGATGGCGCGCTCCATCGAGCCGGTCATGCTGTCGGCGTAGAGGATCACCTTGCCGTCGACATTGCGCGCGGCACGGCCGATGGTCTGGATCAGCGAGGTCTCGCTGCGCAAAAAGCCCTCCTTGTCGGCGTCGAGGATCGCGACCAGCGCGCATTCGGGAATGTCGAGGCCCTCGCGCAAGAGGTTGATGCCGACCAGCGCGTCGAACGCGCCGAGCCGGAGATCCCGGATGATTTCGATGCGCTCGATGGTGTCGATATCGGAGTGCATGTAGCGGACGCGAATGCCCTGCTCGTGCAGGTATTCGGTGAGATCCTCCGCCATGCGTTTGGTCAGCACCGTGATGAGCGAGCGATAGCCGGCAGCCGCGGTGGCGCGCACCTCGCCGACGAGGTCGTCGACCTGGGTGCGGGCCGGACGAATGTCGACCGGCGGATCAATCAGCCCGGTCGGGCGGATCACCTGCTCGACGAACACGCCGCCGGACTCGTTCAACTCCCAGCCGCTCGGCGTCGCCGACACGGCGACGGTCTGCGGCCGCATCATGTCCCACTCCTCGAAGCGGAGCGGGCGGTTGTCCATGCAGGAGGGCAGGCGGAAACCGTATTCGGCCAAGGTCGCCTTGCGGCGGAAGTCGCCGCGGAACATGGCGCCGATCTGCGGCACGGTGACGTGGCTCTCGTCGGCGAAGATCAGCGCGTTGTCGGGGACGTATTCGAACAGCGTCGGCGGCGGCTCGCCGGGACGGCGGCCGGTGAGATAGCGCGAATAGTTCTCGATGCCGGCGCAGCTCCCGGTCGCCTCCATCATCTCGAGATCGAAGGTGGTGCGCTGCTCGAGCCGCTGCGCTTCCAAGAGGCGGCCCTGGTCGTTGAGCTGGTCGAGACGGATCTTGAGCTCCGATTTGATCGACTTGATCGCCTGCACCAGGGTCGGGCGCGGCGTCACATAGTGCGAGTTGGCGTAGATCTTGATGAATTCGAGCTCGTCCTGCTTGTGGCCGGTGAGCGGATCGAATTCCTCGATATTCTCCACGGTGTCGCCGAACAGGTTCACGCGCCAGGCGCGGTCCTCATAGTGCGCCGGGAAGATGTCGATGACATCGCCACGGACGCGGAAGGTGCCGCGGGTGAACTCGGCCTGGGTGCGCTTGTACTGCAGCGCGACCAGGTCGGCGATCAGCTGCCGCTGGTCGATGCGCTCGCCCTTCTTCAGCGCAAAGGTCATCGCGGTGTAGGTCTCGACCGAGCCAATACCGTAGATGCACGACACCGAGGCGACGATGATGACGTCGTCGCGCTCGAGCAGCGCACGCGTCGCCGAGTGGCGCATGCGGTCGATCTGCTCGTTGATCGACGAGTCCTTCTCGATATAGGTGTCGGTCCGCGGCACATAGGCCTCGGGCTGGTAGTAGTCGTAATAGCTGACGAAATACTCCACCGCGTTGTCGGGGAAGAAGTTCTTGAACTCGCCGTAGAGCTGCGCCGCCAGCGTCTTGTTAGGGGCGAGGATCAGGGCAGGGCGCTGCGTCGCCTCGATCACCTTGGCCATCGTGTAGGTCTTGCCCGAGCCGGTGACGCCGAGCAGCACCTGGGTGCGGTCGCTGCGCCCGATGCCTTCGACCAGTTCCGCGATCGCGGTCGGCTGGTCGCCCTTCGGCTGATACTCGGACTTGATCTCGAAGCGCACGCCGCCTTCGGACTTTTCCGGACGCGGCGGCCGGTGCGGGGTCCACACCCGCATCGAGCCGTCGTCCTTGCGGAATTCGGGGCGGCCGTCGCGGATCAGATTCTCCAGCGCGTCGGCGGTCGCCTTGACGCCGAGCGCCTCCATCTTGCTGCGCGGCGGGCGGGCCAGCGCCTCGTCGTCGTCTTCCGCGGTCGGCAGCCCGAGCTGCCGCGCCAGCTCGGGGTCGAGCGTCGGCACGGTCGCCGAGGTGCCGTAATTGGCCTGCGGGGCCTCGCCGAGACCCGCGCCAGGACCTGCGGCATCGCGCCGGGCGACATCGCCGCTGCTCTCGCGCGTCGAGGCCCGGGCACGATGCGCCGCGGCCTCGCCGCCGGCGCGGCGGTCCCAGGAATTGTCCGGCGGCGGCTGCAGGCCGGTGCCAGAGCCCATGCCGGCATCGCCGCGATTGATCGCGGGATTGAGCAGCTCAGCCAGCGCAGGCCCGATCGGTTGGACGTCGGGCCGGTGTGCTTTGGATTTTGGGGTTTTGCCGGGCTTTTTCGGAGTGCTGGGTGTCTTCGCCATGGCCGGAATATGGGACGAGTCCGGCAGCGAGAAAAGGGCAAAGGGCGCGTGCCCTTGGCCCGGAATTTACGCGTGCCCTTGGCCCGGAATTTAGCTGTCAGCAGATGTCAGTAACGCTCTCGTTCCCTCTTCCCGCAAGGGGGGCGAGGTAAGCGAACGCATCAGCCCCGCGGCCGGTCGACGATGTCCATATGGATGCCGCCGCAGCCGGCGCAGCGCAGCGTCCAGTATTCGGCGGCACGACCGGGGATGACGCGCAGCAGCTCGAGCCTGGCGGTGCAGTCCGGGCAGCTGGTGCGCACTTGCGCCGGCCACACCGGATCGGGTTCGCATTGCGGGACGACGGCGATCATGGCGCTGCCGTTCACGACAAGGCTTCGGCTGACGGCACTATCGTGGCAAATCGCTGCGGGAACCGGTCGATGAGCCGCCTCGCGTCCGCGATCGCCGCATCCGGATCTGACCACGCAAAACCGATGTCGAGCGTCGGAAACGACATGCCATCGATGACGACCGGCCTTTGATCGACCCGTTGAATCCTGGCGTGCCATTGCCCCTTCCCCACCTCGAATGACTTGATTTCACAATCGCCGTAAATCATCCGCCGTCCTCTGACGTCCTTCTCAATCGAAGCACGGGCGCGCGGTGCCGAGTGTGAAGGAGATCACAAACCGGCTGGTTTATTTGTGCGGGGCAGCGCCGGAACCGGCGCGTCGACGCCCGGCCGGTATGGGGGATGGGATCAGCCGGCGCTGCGCGCGCCCTTGCGGGCGGCGGCGGGCTCGGCCGCGGCGCGGATGATCCAGCGGCGGAACGCGGCGAAGTCGCGCTGCTCGGCATGGAAGCCGCGATAGACCAGATACCAGCGCATCCCCTTCGGCACGCTGAGCGCGAACGGCGCCACCAGCCGGCCGGCGGCGAGGTCGTCGTCGATATAGGGCCGGATGCCCATTGCGATGCCGAGCCCGTCGCTGGCTGCCTGCAGTGCCTGGCCGTAGAACTGGAACTCGGGCCCGCGCGCGGTCAGCCGCGGCACGCCGGCCGCCTTCAGCCAGGACGGCCAGTCGTCGGGCGAATGCGCCACCCGGATCAGGCTCGGCCCCTTGAGGTCGGCGGGGCGTTTCAGCGTGTTGGCGAGCCGCGCCGTGCACACCGGCATCAGGTCGGCGGCGAACAGCGGCTCGGCGACCAGGCCGGGCCACTCGCCGTCGCCGAGCTTGATGCCGCAGCTCCAGTCGTCGCCGAACGGCACCGCGATGCCGCCGGTGGTGATCCGCACCTCGATGTCGGGCTCGGCTTTGCGGAATTCGGCAAGGTGCGGGATCATCCATTTCATCGCGAAGGTCGGGCCGACGCCGACGGTCAAGACGCGCGTGCTGGCGGCGGTGACCTGCGCGGTGAGGCTCGCCAGCGCGTCGAAGATCGGCGTCAGCCCGCTCTGATAGGCGCGGCCCGCCGCCGTGGTGACCAGCCGGTTCGCCTTGCGCTCGAACAGCGCAACCCCGAGCCGCTCTTCCAGGAGGTGCACCATCCGGCTGATCGCGGCGGCCGAGACGTTGAGCTCATGGCCCGCGGCAGCAAAGCTGCCGGTCCGCGCCGCGGCCTCGAATGCCTTGATGCCGTTGAGAAAGAGCAGCCGCCGCAATTTGTCACCCTCAGGAAAGCTGATGCAAGGGCAAGATATCTCAGTTTGCGGGAATGCGCCAAGCGGAGCAGAAGAGTGGGCATTCGTTTAGTTGCCGAGTCTGCGCAGTTTCTTCGCCTCTCCCCGCCTGCGGCGAGAGGCCGGATCGCATCGCAGATGCGATCCGGGTGAGGGGGAGCGCCCGCGAACCGGTTCTCACCGACCTCGCGGAGAACCCCCCTCATCCCGACCTTCTCCCCGCGCGCGGGGAGAAGGGGAAGATATCCGTGCTCGGGTCCTGCAGTTCGACTCGCACAGAAGAGATTTCAAATGTCGCCATTACTGATCGCAGTGCTCGGGGCCTTGATGGTCGCCACCGCATTTCTGTCGGGGCTGTTCGGCATGGCCGGCGGGCTGATCCTGATCGGCGTGCTGCTCGCGATCCTGCCGCTGCCGTCGGCGATGGTGCTGCATGCGATCACCCAGATGGCCTCCAACGGCTGGCGCGCTTTGCTGTGGCGGAAGCATATCCGCTGGCGGCCGGTCGCGGTCTACATGATCGGCTGCGCGACCGCGCTCGGCCTGTGGTCGATCACCCGCTACGTGCCGGACAAGCCGGTGGCGCTGCTGCTGCTCGGCGTCACGCCGTTCATGGCGCGGCTGATGCCGGCCAGCATCAAGCCGAATCCGGACAGTGTTTGGCAGGGCGCGTTCTACGGCTCGGCCTGCATGGGGCTGATGCTGATGACCGGCGTTTCCGGACCGCTGATGGACACCTTCTTCCTCGGCGGCAATTACGACCGGCGCGAAACCGTGGCGACGAAAGCGACCTGCCAGGTCGCGAGCCACTTTACCAAGCTGATCTACTTTGGCGGCATCATCGACCAGGCGGCCTCGCTCGATCCGGTGCTGGCGGCGGTTGCGGTCGCGGCCTCGATGCTCGGCACCTCGCTGGCGCGGCGCATCCTGGAAGCGATGAGCGACCAGCAGTTCCGCACCTGGGCCAACCGCCTGATCACGACGGTGGCGAGCTATTATCTGCTGTACGGCAGCTGGCTGATGTTGGCGGGTGACACCGCGGTGGCGAAGTGAGCTTTGGAACGCGCAACGGCAGGAGGACAGGATGGCGGAGACCCCTGATGCCCTGGTGCTCGATCTCGTCGAATGGGTGGCGCGTGAGCCGCGGCCCTATGCCGAGGTGATCGAGGTCTGGCGCACCTCGTGCCCGCGGCTGACGATCTGGGAAGACGCCGTTGACCGCGGCTACGTCGCGCGCCGGCCCTCGGTCGAGGGCATGCGGGTGACGGTGACGGAAAGCGGCGAGACGTTCTTGCGCGCGCACGGGCGGATGCATTGAGACGCGTCAGCGTCCCGGCGCCGCCAGCCGCGGCTTGATGATCTCGACCATGCGGTCGGCCGAGGTGCCAGGCGGGAAGAAGCCGAGATAGCTGCCGTCGCGGTCCATCAGATAGATGTAGGCGGTGTGGTCGACGGTGTAGTCGGCATCCTGCAGCGGCACTTTGGCGTAATAGACCTTGTAGGCATCGGCCACCTTGCGGATCGCCTCAAGGCTGCCGGTGAGACCGACCAGGCGCGGGTGGAACAGTGGGACATAGTCGGCGAGATGGCTTGCGGTGTCGCGCTCGGGATCGACGGTGATGAAGATCGGCTGCACGCTGTCAGCATCGCCGCCGAGCCTGTCGAGCGCGAGGCCGATCGCCTGCAGGTCGGTCGGGCACACGTCGGGGCAGGTGGTGAAACCGAAATAGACCAGCATCAGCCGGCCGCGAAAATCGCGGTCGGTGCGTTCATGGCCGGCCTGATCGGTGAGCGTGAACGGGCCGCCGACCGGCTCCCGATTCCACATCAATATGTCCATGATCTCGGCCGCTGAGCGCGCCGGCGCATCTCCGGCCGTCGCCGCCGTCAGCGTCAGCCACAGGCCGGCGCCGAGGCATGCGATGGCGCGCAAGATCACATTCGAGATCATATGCCGAAGGAGAGGCGGCTGCCGGTGGTGGTGACCAGCACCTTGTCGCCGAGCTGCGCGCTCGCCTCCTGCACGAAGTTGAGCCCGGAGCAGTGCATGGGCACCACCACGTCGGGATCGAGCTTCTTGATCTCGGCGACCACCTCGGTGAGGTAGTCTTTCGGCGCCGGTCCGAGATGGAAGCCGCCGACGATGGCGTGCACCTTCTGGATCCCGGAGACCTCCTGTGCCTGCTTCACCGAGTTGACGATGCCGACATGGCCGCAGGAGGAGATCACGACGAGGCCCATGTCCCTCACGTTGAAGCAGGTGGCGTGCTCATGGATGTGCTCGTCGGGCACGATCTTGCCGTCCAGCTCGGCGGGCAGATAGTGGCTGGTGTTGCAGCCGAGCCCGTCCTTGATCCCGAACTCGACCCAGGTCTGCGGCAGAATCCGCTCGATGCTGCGGCGGGTGATCTTGCCGGTGGTGAAGGCGTGGCCGGCGATGACGGTCGGGGTTTCGCACAGCACCGTGGTGACGCGCTGCGCGGCGAGCTGGCGGCGGTCGAGTGTGCCGAAATCGGCGAACTGGCCTTTGGTCGGCGTCGCGCTGACGCGGTGGCAGAAATTGTCCTCGCCGCCGGCATAGAGTTTTAGGTCGGCCGGCAGCTTGTCGCGGAATTTGTCGAGGAGGCCGTTGAGGCCGCCAAAATGATCGTAATGCCCGTGGCTCACGATCATCGCATCCAGCTTCGTTGGATCGACGCCGATCAGCGCCATGTTGTTGAGCAGCACCTCGGGCGTGTAGCCGTAGTCCAGCATCAGCGTACGCTGGGCGCCCTTGGCCTCCGACTCCAGCCACAGCGACAGGCCCCATTCGTTGTGCAGTGACTTCTGGTAGTCGGCGCTGCGCGGCGGAGGCGCGATCGTGACGCCAGCCGCCTGCTTCGGCTTGAAGAACTGATCGAAGCTGGAGTCGACCAGCACACGGATCGAGAGCTTGTCGACGCTCGGCACCTCGATCGGTGCCGCGCTTGCGATCTCGACACAGGAAAATGCGCCGGCTGCCGCGGCGCCGGCGAGCGCCGCCGAACCCTTGAGAAAATCACGCCGTGCCAAATCGCGCGTCATTGCAAATCTCCCCTGCTTGAAAATTATTCGGTGTTAGCTGCAGGGAGCCTAGGAGCAATCCGGGCGCGGCTCAATCGCGCGCCTGCGCGAAGCGCACATCACATTCGCGCGCGGTGCAATGCACGCGCCATTGACTTGGCGGCGGGGCTGCGCCCAAATGCATGCATTCGCATCTTTCTCCATATGCTGTCAGCCATCTCTGGAAACGCAGGATCGCCGCCATGATCGATCTCCATTACTGGTCCACGCCGAACGGTCACAAGATCACGATGTTCCTCGAAGAGACCGCCCTGGAGTACAGGATTTTCCCGGTGAACATCGGCAAGGGCGATCAGTTCAAGCCGGAGTTTTTGCAGGTCGCGCCGAACAACCGCATCCCCGCGATCCTGGATCACGCGCCGAAGGGCGGCGGCAAGCCGGTCTCGATCTTCGAGTCCGGCGCGATCCTGCTCTATCTCGCCGAGAAGACCGGCAAATTCCTGCCAGCCGATCTGCACGGCCGCTATGACGCGATCCAGTGGACGTTCTGGCAGATGGGCGGGCTCGGCCCGATGGCCGGCCAGAACCATCACTTCCGCAACTACGCGGTCGAAAAGCTGCCCTACGCGATCGACCGCTATGTCAACGAGACCAACCGGCTCTATGGTGTGCTCAACAAGCGCCTCGCCGACCGCGAATTCATCGCCGGCGATTATTCGATCGCCGACATGGCGAGCTATCCCTGGGTGGTGCCGTACAAGAACCAGGGCCAGGACATAGAGGATTTTCCGCATCTGAAGCGCTGGCTGGAAACCATCGGCAAGCGCCCGGCGACCGAGCGCGCCTACGCCAAGGCCAAGGAGGTCAACCCGAATTTCGGCCAGCCCGCGATCCGCACCGAGGAGGAGCGCAAGCTCTTGTTCGGACAGACCGCGGCCGTGGTGCGGTAGGGCGCAGCTCTCTCCCGTCATTGCGAGCCAACGGGTCGCGCGAATGCGCGCCCGATGACAGGCTCCGCGAAGCAATCCATATCGCGGCATAAGGGACGGATGGATTGCTTCGTAGCTTACGCTCCTCGCAATGACGGCTCTGGAATGAGCGTGCTCATTCCCCGACATACGTCGCGTCGCGCCGTTCCTTCCACGCCGCCAGCCCCTCGGCGAGATCGCGGCTTCCCACCAGTGCGGCGAACTGTTCGGTCTCGACCAATAGGCCCTCGGCAATCGGCATGTTCAGCCCGCGCGTCGCCGCGGTGACGACGCTGCTGACCGAGCCAGGCGAATGCCTGACGATGCGGCCCGCGAGCTCGCGCGCGGCCGGCAGCAACTGATCGTGCGGCACGATTTTGTTGACCAACCCGATCTCGCGCGCGTGCGCCGGCGTGAACGGGTCGCCGGTCAGCAGCAATTCCAGGCCGCGCTTGCGGCCCGCCAGCCGCGGCAGCCGCTGCGTGCCGCCGAAGGTCGGCGGCATGCCGAGCTTGATCTCCGGCTTTGCAAACAGCGCGCGCTCGCTGGCGATCGCGAGATGCACGGCCTCCGTGATCTCGCAGCCGCCGCCGAAGGCGAGCCCATTGACCGCGGCGATGACAGGCTTCTTGAACGCCTCGAGCCGCGCGGTCATCGCCTGGCCGCGGCGGACGAAATCGCGCACCGCGATCGCGGCGCCCTGCCGCACGCTTTGCGAAAATTCGTGGATGTCGGCGCCGGCCGAAAAGGCGCGCTCGCCCGCGCCGGTCAGTATCACGGCGCGGACATTAGCGCCGCCCTCGATGCGGTCGAGCGCCGCCATCAGGTGGTCGATCAGCTCAAAGCTCAGCGCATTGAGCCGCTCCGGGCGGTTCAGCGTGATCAGGGCGATCCCGTCGTCGATATCGAGCAGGATGGGTGCGGTCATCGAGGTCTCCGGCATTTGCGTCACAGTGTCAGAGCGAAATGTAGGGGCGGCCGCGATTTGTGTATATTCACTGGTCGGTATACATAGCGGCATGCCAAGACCTTCCGAACCCACCCGCGAGCGCATCATCCAGGCGGCGAGCGCGCTGTTCTACAATGAAGGCATCCGCCGCGTCAGCGTCGACGAGGTGGCCGCCAAGGCCGGCCTCACCAAGCGCACGCTGTATTATCACTTCCGCAGCAAGGACGATCTCGTCGCCGCCTATCTCGCCGCGCGCGACCAGCCCAATCTCGCGCTGTTCCGAAAGTGGTTTGCCGAGGCCGACGGCGGCCTGCCGGCGAAGGTCGAGGCGATCTTCCGCAATCTGGCGCGTTCGGCGCGGCATCCGAAGTGGAAGGGCTGCGGCTTCCTGCGCACCTCGGCCGAGCTTGCCAATATGCCCGGCCATCCCGCGATCAGGATCGGCGCCGCGCACAAGAAGAAGTTCGAGGACTGGCTGCGCGCGACCTTCGCGGCGGAAGGCATTGCCGATCCGCTCAAGTTGGCGCGGCAGATCCTGCTGCTGCTCGACGGCTCGTTCGCCGTCGTGCTGCTGCATCGCGACGCCAGCTATATGGAGACGGCGGGCGAAGCGGCGCGCGCGTTGATCGAGACGGCGCTCGCCGGCCGCCGCGGCCGGCAGCGTCCGCCGCGCGATTGACAGCGGCGCGGCGCGTTTAGCAGCCGAACGCGCCGCGCTCGCGCAGCAGGGCCAGCACCGCGTGGAGGTCCGGCAGCACGGCGGCGCATTTGCCGCGGGTCTCCTCTAGCGGCGGCGCCATGTCGGGCACCATCAGCGTGATGGCGCCAGCGGCATGGGCGGCGGCGACGCCGTGGTTGGAATCTTCCACCGCGACGCAGGCGGGTGGCGTCACGCCGAGGCGGGCTGCCGCTTTCAGATAGAGCTCGGGGTCCGGCTTGCCATGGGTCACGTCGTCGAGCGTCAGCAGCGTGTCGAAACGCTCGCGGATGCCGGCGATGGCAAGATGGCGCTCGGTCGTGCGGCGGGATGACGAGGTCACGATCGCGATTGGGCAAGCGGCGGCGGCGAGACCGTCGAGCAATTCGATCGCGCCTGATTTCAGCGGCAGGGCGGCGTCGAACATCCGGTCGCGGTGAACGATGAAGGCGCGGTTGACCTCGGCAAGCGGAAACGCCGCGCCGTAGCGATCGAGCAGCATGGCTTCGCAAACCGGACCGGGCAGGCCGACCATGGAATGACATAGCGCCGCGACGTCGTCGGTATAGCCGCACCCGTTCAGCGCGGCGACCAGGCTGTCGAAATAGACTTTTTCGGTGTCGAGCAGCGTGCCGTCCATGTCGAGCAGGACGGCGTCGACGTGCCAGCGGTCGCTCACCTCGCGCTCACCATGGCCGGTTGGTCCGCCAGTTTCCGCAGGCATGCCGGGCACAGGCAGTCGCCGCCGTCGCTCGGCATCGGCAAGCGAAAGCTCTCGTCGGAACACCAGCACGGCCCACCGAACGTGCAGGAGAATTCGCTGCCGCACTTGGTGCAGGCGAGGCGTCGGGGCGCAGTGTCTTGGTTTTGATCTGTCATGGCTGGATGCGAATTCTTACCGCGATTTAATCGCGGAATTAATCTCGGGTTCATCGCGAACCGCGCTATGATGCCGCGCAGCACGTATACAAGGGGCATGCCGTCAAGGGAACTCCCGAGGACACTAACATGGCTCGCGATTCGCAAGCAGCGCTGGTTGCCCTCAATCGCTTTGGCTTCGGCGCCCGCGGCGGCGCATCCGGTGATTTCACCAACGCGGCCTCCGATCCGCGCGGCTTTGTCATCGCCGACCTGGCGCGGCCGAACGGCGCGCTGCTCGAAATGCCCGGCCAGCTCTCGACGGCGGAGCTCGGCAAGCAGGTGTTCGACTATCAGTTCGAGGTGCAGCAAGCGCGCAACGCGGCGAAGGCTGCGCAATCCACCATGAGTGAGACCGCGCCCGCTGCGGACGCAAAGCCGGCGCAGCGGCGCAATCTGTCGCTCTCGTCAGCCGCCAAGGAGATCGCGGGCAAGGATCCGGCGATGCAGGCGCCCGGCCAGATGGCCGATACCGCCAATGCCGGCGCGATGCAGCCGTCGGCCAATCCAGCGAAGCCGGCAGTAGAGCCGCCCAACATCATCCAGAAGACATTTCGCGCCGAGGCGCTGGCGCGGTTGCAGCGTGGTGTGGTCGTCGATTGTGGCTTTGCCGAGCGGCTTGTGGTGTTCTGGTCCAACCACTTCTGCATCTCCGCCAACAAGGGCGCGCTGGCGCGGATGTGGGCGGGCTCGTTCGAGCGCGAGGCGATCCGCCCGCATGTGCTCGGCCGCTTCGCCGACATGCTGAAAG
Organism: Bradyrhizobium ivorense; assembly: GCF_900696085.1. GTDB lineage: Bacteria > Pseudomonadota > Alphaproteobacteria > Rhizobiales > Xanthobacteraceae > Bradyrhizobium > Bradyrhizobium ivorense. The sequence continues at coordinate 43,900 of NZ_CAADFC020000035.1, read as the reverse complement.
CGGTCGAGCAGCATCCTGCGATGCTGTTCTTTCTCGACAACCAGCAATCGCTCGGCCCCGACTCGCGCGCCGGCATCAACCGCAAGCGCGGCCTCAACGAGAACCTCGCGCGCGAGATCATGGAGCTGCATACGCTCGGCGTCGGCGGCGGCTACACCCAGGACGACGTGACGGCGCTGGCGCGCGTCATCACCGGGTGGACCTTTGCCGGCCGCCAGGGTCAGCTCGGCGCGCCCGGCAGCTTTGTGTTCAATGCCAATGCGCACCAACCCGGACCGCAACAGGTGCTCGGCAAGACCTATTCGCAGAACGGCGTCGCGCAGGGCGAGGCGGTGCTCGCTGACATCGCGCGGCATCCCTCGACCGCAAAATTCATCGCGACCAAATTCGCCCGCCATTTCGTCGCCGACGATCCGCCGCCGGCCTTGGTGGCGAAGCTGCAGGATGTCTTCACCCGAACCGACGGCGACCTCAAGGCGCTGGCCACCGCGCTGGTGCAGTCCAACGAAGCCTGGCAGACGCCGCTGACGAAGATGCGCTCGCCGTACGAATTCCTGATCGCGTCGGGCCGGCTGCTGGCGCGCAATCCGGAGGATCCGGGGCGCTATCTCAACGGCCTCAATCTGCTCGGCCAGCCGCTGTGGACGCCGGCCGGGCCGAACGGTTTTCCGGACAGCAACGCGGCCTGGGCGGCGCCGGAGGGCATCAAACTCCGGCTCGATATCGCAGCCCAGCTCGGCGCGCAGCTCGCCGACCGGTTCGATCCGCGCGAGCTGCTCGAACTGGTCGCCGCCGACGCCGCCTCGGCCGAGACGCGGCGCACGGTCGAGCGCGCGGAATCGCGGCCGCAGGCGCTGGCGCTGCTGTTGATGTCGCCGGAATTCCAGAGGAGATGACGATGGACTGCTCCGAGAGCGCGATGATGCAGGCGACCTCGCGGCGCGCGTTGCTGCTCGGCGGCGCGTCGTTCGCGGCGTGGGCGTATTTGCCGAAATTCGCGCGCGCGGCGGACGGCCGCGATCCGCGCTTTGTCGTGATGATCCTGCGCGGCGCGCTGGATGGGCTTGCCACCGTGGCGCCGCTCGGCGATCCCGATTATGCCGGGCTGCACGGCGCAATCGCGCTGAGGGGCGACGGTCCGAATGCCGCCGTGATGCTCGATGCGTTCTTCGGCCTGCATCCGGCGATGCCGGAATTCGCGCGGATGTACCGCGCCAAGCAGGCCGCGGTGGTGCATGCGGTGGCGACCTCCTATCGCGACCGCTCGCATTTCGACGGCCAGGACGTGCTGGAGAGCGGCTTTCCGGGGCCGGGCCGTGTGCAGTCCGGCTGGCTCAACCGCGCGCTGGAGGCGCTGCCGAAAGGCGAGCGGGTGACGAGCGCGCTTGCGGTCGGTCCGACCACGCCGCTGGTGCTGCGCGGCACAGCTCCGACCGTCGGCTGGGCGCCGACGGCGCTGCCGCAGGCCGCCGACGACACCGCGATGCGGCTGCTCGAACTCTATCAGCACCGCGATCCCGTGCTGGCGAGCGCGCTGACGCAGGGCTTGCAGCTCGAGAAGCAGGCGCAGGGCGACGACATGAAGCCGAAGCCCGGCGGGGGCGGCGCGGCGGCGATGCGGCTGGTGGCGCGCGGCGCGGCAAAGCTGATGGCGGCGGATGACGGCCCGCGGATCGGCGCGCTTGCCTTCGACGGCTGGGACACCCATGCCAATGAGGGCGGGCCGGTCGGTCGCCTCGCGCAGCTGCTCGGCGGGCTCGACGCCGCGCTGGCCGAATTCCAGAACGGGCTCGGCGCGCGCTGGCGCGACACCGTGATCGTGGCTGCCACCGAGTTCGGCCGCACCGCGCGCATCAACGGCACCGAGGGCACCGACCACGGCACCGGCACCATCGCGCTGCTCGCCGGCGGCGCGGTGGGCGGCGGCAGGATGATCACCGACTGGCCGGGCCTCAAACCCGCCAACCTCTACCAGGCCCGCGACCTCGCCCCGACCACCGATTTGCGCGCGGTGATCAAGGGCGTGCTGCACGACCAGTTCGGCATCGCCGAGCGCGTGCTGGCGGAAGCGGTGTTCCCCGACAGCGCCCCGGTGAAGCCGATGAAGGGGCTGGTGGTTTGACTTTCTTCAACCTCTCCCCGCCCTTTGCGGGGAGAGGTCGGATCGCATCGAAGATGCGATCCGGGTGAGGGGCATGGCAATGCGGGGCCGCAAGGAAGCGCCTATCCGACTCGCGAGAGGACTGCGGGTCAATCAAACGGATGAAGAAACTGTGCTGTGGAATCGCATCCGCAACCGCCAGATCGATGGCCACAAGTTCGCGCGGCAGATCCCGATCGGACGCTACAGCTGCGATTTCGTCTGCCGTGAGAAGAAGCTTGTGATCGAGGTCGATGGTGGGCAGCACGCCGATTCCGTTGCCGACGTTGTTCGCGATCGCTATATGGCTGACGAGGGATATCGGGTGCTGCGCTTCTGGAACAACGATGTGCTCGGCAACATCGAAGGCGTCTTACTCACAATTCAGTCTGAACTCGCCGGATAGAGCCCCTCACCCCAACCCTCTCCCCGTGAAGGACGGGGAGAGGGAGCGAGAGAGCCGGGCCTACTCCTTCGTGATCCCATCGATCTCAGCCATCTCCTCGGCCGTCAGCTTCCAGCTGATCGCTTTCACGTTCTGCTCGACCTGCTCGACCCGCGTGGCTCCTGCGATCACGCTTGAGACCTGCGGTCGGGCGGCGAGCCAGGAGAAGGCGAGTTCGAGCAAGGTGTGGCCGCGCTCTTTTGCGAACGCCTGCAGCTTCTCGACGATGTCCTCGTTGCGCGGGGTGACGTAGCGGTCTTTCAAGGCCGGAGCCTTGGCAAAGCGCGTGTCGGCGGGCGCGGCGGCGCCGCGCTGGTATTTTCCGGTGAGAAGTCCGCTGGCGAGCGGGAAGAACGGCAGCAGGCCGAGATTGTACTCCTGTGCCGCCGGCAGCAGGTCCTTCTCGATGTCGCGCACCAAGAGGCTGTATTCATCCTGGCAGGAGACGAAGCGGCTGACGTTCATCTGGCGCGCGACGTACTCGGCCTCGGCGATGCGCCAGGCCGGGAAGTTGGAATTGCCGATGTAGCGCACCTTGCCCTGGCGGACGAGGTCGTCCAGCGCGCGCAGCGTCTCGTCGATCGGGGTCAGCGGATCGTAATCGTGCTGCTGGTAGAGATCGATGTAGTCGGTGTTCAGCCGCGTCAGGCTGGCTTCCACCGCCTGCATGATGTAGCGGCGCGAGGCGCCCTGTTTGGTGCCGTCGGCGGCCATCGGCTTGGCGTATTTGGTGGCGAGCACGATGTCCTTGCGGCGGTCGCCGAGCACGGTTCCAAGCACGGTTTCCGAGCCGCCCATGCCGGCATAGATGTCGGCGGTGTCGAACAAGGTGACGCCGAGGTCGATCGCCTTGTGGATCACCTTGCGCGAGGTTTCCAGATCGGTGCGCTGGCCGAAATTGTTGCAGCCGATGCCGACGGCCGACACGCGCAGGCCGGAACCGCCGAGGTTACGAATTTCCATGAGATAATCCTGTGGGATAGGCGAGGGATGCGGCGCATTGTGACGCGCGCACCAAGGCGCGGCAAGGTGCCGCCCTACCGTCGCCGATGCATGGCACTGTCGCAAAAAGGCGATGTCACGAAGAATGCAATGCTGCAAAAAAAAGCGGTCCCGGTCAGACGCGGCGACTGACGGGGACCGCTCGGGGCGCGAGATCCGAGACGGGGGGCCTGATCTTACGCGAGGCGGAGTCTAGCCGTGGTTTGTAACGCCCCGGTGACATCTGCGCGCAATCCACAGGTGACAAAACGCGCTCAGAAAACCTTGCGATAGATGACGAAGCCCGGCTTCTCCGCGATCTTGTCATAGAGCTGCATCGCAGTGTGATTGGTCTCGTGGGTCTGCCAGTAGACCCGCGACAGTCCCGCCAGCTTGGCCTGGGTGTAGACGCCGTTGATCAACGCGCGGCCGACGCCCTTGCCGCGCGCGGCTTCGCTGGTGAAGACGTCCTGCAGATAGCAGTTCGGCGCGATCGAGATGGTCGAGCGGTGAAACAGATAGTGCGTCAGCCCGAGCAGCGTGCCGCCGCGATCGGCGACCAGCGCGTGCATCGGCTCATAGGCGTCGAAGAAGCGCGTCCACGTCATCGCGGTGATCTCGGGCGCCAGCGCCGTCGGTCCCGACCGTCCGTAGAATGCGTTGTAGCCTTCCCACAACGGAAGCCACTGAGCGTAATCGTCGCGGGTGACGAAGCGGATGGTGACGTCGTCGGACATGAGCGTTCCTCGCGTTGAGCGATGCGCGCATCGCTCTCGGCGTTGTATCGTCGCGCTCGTGCGGGATCAATTGCGTGAGCCGCATCTCACTCGGCGGCGCGCAGCAGCCGCGCCGGATGGCGCTCGCCGCCGCCGCGCTGGGCGCGATATTCGTCGGCCCTGGCGGGATCGTCGCTGTGCCGCACCAGGTCGGTGACCGGCGTGTAGCTCAGCATGCGGCCGCCGTCGGGCAGCGCGGTGCAGGAAAAGCGCAGCACCTGGCCGTCGGCCAGATTGAGGTTGATCGGCGTGGAATCGCCGGCGCGCATCATCGCGATGCGCTCGGCGATGAATGCGCTCAGTTCCTCTTCCGGCAGTTCGTACGCGCCGGTGTCGCGGCCGTGATACATCAGCGCGATGAACGGCGGCTTGCTGTCGGCCTGTTCGTCGGACAGCGCGAAAGTATCGCGGAAGGCGCGATTGATGAATTCGGCGCGGGTGTCGGCGTCGAGCAGCACGATGCCGATGTCGACCTGGTCGAGCGCGGCCGCGAGCCGCGCCGCGGTGGCGTGATGCTCCTGGTCGGCGGCGAAGGCATCGATCCATTTCTGCCGTAGCAGACCGGTGATCAGCGCGGTGCCGGCGGCGGTCGCCGCCAGCATCAGCATCCGCGCGATGTCGGAGGCGTCGTAGCCGGGCATTGCGCGATGGCCGAGGAAGAACAGCGCCGAGGAGGCCACCGCGATGATCGCACAGACCAGCCCCGAGGTGATGCCGCTGACGGAGCTCGCCAGCGCGACGATGCAGACGAACAGCGGCGCGGGGTTGGGCACGGCGACGATGAAGCGGTCGATCACGAACGCGGCGACTGCGACGACCGCCGTCAAAGCCGGACCAGAAATTGCGCGCCAGTCGAACCGCATGCTCGCTCTCGTTGCTCGTCGAACAGACAATAAGGTCGCAGTTTGACGACAGGTCTGCAACGCCACCGGCATTTCCGGATCAAGCGTTAAGTCGGGCTTGCGCCGTTCGAGCCAGCTTTCGCTGCTTTCAATTCAAATGCTATGCAGTCGCGGCACGGAACCGGGTTCCGTGCCCGCCGGTTACCGCGTGCCCGCTTGCAAGAGGTCCTTCGATGTCCGCCATTTCGCCGTCGCTGCTGCCGATCCTGATGCTGTTCGCCTCGAACGTCTTCATGACCTTTGCCTGGTATGGCCATCTCAAGTTCAAGGATCATTCGCTCCCCATCGTCATTCTCGTGAGCTGGGGCATCGCCTTCTTCGAGTACTGGCTGGCGGTGCCGGCCAATCGCTGGGGCAGCGCGGTCTACAGCGCGGCGCAGCTCAAGACCATGCAGGAGGTGATCACGCTGGTGGTGTTCGCCGGCTTCTCGGTGCTGTATCTGAAGGAGCCGCTCGGCTGGAATCACGCACTCGGCTTTGCCTTCATCGCCATGGGCGCGTTTCTGATCTTCCATAAATTGGGCTAGCGCTTCCTTGTATCAGCATGATCTCCGCGCAAACGCTACGCGTTTGTCGCGAGGGAAAACCGCTTCACGCTTTTCCGGATCATGCTCTATTTGGACGCAGGCGTCATGATGCGCATCCGCAGCGCGCGATCCTCGCCCTGCGTGCCGGTCACGATCAGCAGCGATGCGGCGAGCAGGATCGCCACCGCCAGCGTCACGGTCACAAGTCCGACGGGTGTCTTCAACATCTCGGGCCGCGCTGTCTTGGTTGCGCCTTTCGCGCGTTAAGGTGCCAACGGGGAATGCCTGATTACGCCGGGACCGGCGTCGCCATGGTGATGTTGCTCGACAGCAGCGTCAGCGTGACGACGAGGCACAGCGCCAGCGCGCCGATCGCAAGCGATGCGGCGATCGCGCTGGTCAGCCGGGAAGACGCCACTGGGGCAGGGCGGCCCTGGAAGCCTGCCGTGCCGGACCACCGTGTCATGGTCGAAATCCTTGGCCAGAATCTCTGGCCTGAATCCTTCGCGTCGCGGGCGAATCACCCGGGACATCCGCCGGAATCTGCCGACGGTCGCCGGCAACATTGCGGCGGCGGCCACCCCGAAACGTGGCGAAAATGCGGCGGGATACGGCAATAAGCGCGGTTTTGCCCGCTATTCGGGCGGTTTTCCCGCTATCCCCGCTATCAGACGCCGGCGGCGAGGCGGGGCGGGGGCTCGGTCTCGGTGCCGCCCTGCCAGTCCATGGTGATGAAGCCGGGGGTCTGCTCGACCCGCTTCAGCCAGGCGCGGACCGATGGAAACGGCGCCAGATCGAAGTCGCAGCGGTCGGCGACGTGGGTGTAGCCGTAGAGCGCGATGTCGGCGATGGTGAACTGCTCGGCGGCGAAGTAGGCGTGGTCCTTGAGGTGGTTCTCCATCACCTGCAGCGCCGCATAGCCGCGCTCCATCCAGTCTTCCAGCGCATGGGTCTGCAGGTCGCGCCCACCCTTGACCAGCGACAGCCAGAAATAGGCGGCGCCGATGTTCGGCTCCAGCGCGTGCTGCTCGAAGAACATCCATTGCAACGCCTCGGCGCGCTCGATCCGCGACTCCGGAGCCAGCGGCGTGCCGATCGCGACGTACCAGAGGATGGCGTTGGACTCGGCGAGATGGCGGCCGTCGACCTCGAGCAGCGGCACCTGGCCGCTCGGATTCTTGGCCAGGAATTCCGGGGTCCGGCTCTCGCCGCGCAGGATGTCGATCTCGACCGCCTCGTACGGCGTGTTCAGTACCGCGAGCGCCAGCCGGACCTTGTAGCTGTTGCCGGAGCGCTGCATCGAATAGAGCTTGTACATTGCGTCGGGGTTCACTCGATCGGGAAGACGGTACGCTTGAAAACTGCGCGGCCTGTCACACCGCAACGCCGCTAAACAATGATGCCGATGCGCGTGCGTCGCAAGCCCCGCACCATGGAAAAAGTCGAAACGTCTACCGCACTGCACACGCGCAGAACGATTCCATCAACACGGCCGAACAACTCGGTTCACGCTTGCGCGACGCTCTGCATGGTGCCGGTCGATGCAGGCAGTGGACGTGTTGCGATTTACAAATCCTAACGCGGCACGGCGGTCCGAGCCGGTTACGAGCGACAGACGGTCGATGCTGTCCGGCAGGTGTCGCGCGACAGATTGTCCTCGGAGCAATTCGTGCTCGCGCGCGCCGCCGGAGGCCTTGCAGGCCAGGCTTTGGGGCCGCGGCCGGCCTTGCCGGATATGATCGATTCGGGCCCGGAACTTGCGGAATATTGCGCGCTTGTCCGCACGTGCGCGAAAGTTTTCGCGCGCGGCCGCCAAGCTTCTTGCGGCGCAGCGGCGACAGGCCTAGGGTGCTGTGATCCCATTCAAATCAAGTCGTGGCCAAGGGCTCACGACGTTTGCCAGGAGATGATTATGGCCTTCCTGTCCGCTGCGCTCGACCGTGTGAAGCCGTCCGCGACGATCGCGGTCACGGACAAAGCACGCGCGCTGAAAGCCGCGGGCCGCAACGTCATCGGCCTCGGCGCCGGTGAACCTGACTTCGACACGCCCGCCAACATCAAGCTGGCGGCGATCCGCGCCATCGAGGCCGGCAAGACCAAGTACACCGATGTCGGCGGCATTCCGGAATTGAAGGAAGCCATCATCGCCAAGTTTCAGCGCGAGAACGGCCTCTCCTACAAGCCGAACCAGATCATCGTCGGCACCGGCGGCAAGCAGGTGCTCTACAACGCGCTGATGGCAACCATCAATCCGGGCGACGAGGTGATCATTCCGGCGCCGTACTGGGTCAGCTATCCCGAGATGGTGGCGCTCGCCGGCGGCGAGTCCGTGCCGGTGGTATGCCCGGCCTCGACCGGCTTCAAGCTGCGTCCCGAGGATCTCGAGAAGGCGATCACGCCGAAGACCAAGTGGGTGATCCTGTGCTCGCCATCGAACCCGACCGGCTCGGCCTACACCAGGAGCGAGCTGAAGGCGCTCACCGACGTCCTGGTCAAGCATCCGCACGTCTGGGTGATGACCGACGACATGTACGAGCACCTCGTCTACGACGACTTCGTGTTCACCACTGCGGCGCAGGTCGAGCCGAGCCTTTACGAGCGCACGCTGACCGTGAACGGCGTGTCGAAGGCCTACTGCATGACCGGCTGGCGCATCGGTTACGCCGGCGGTCCGGCGCAGCTGATCAAGGCGATGGCCACGATCCAGTCGCAGTCGACCTCGAACCCGTCGTCGATCGCGCAGTGGGCGTCGGTCGAGGCGCTCAACGGTCCGCAGGACTTCATCGCCGCCAACAACAAGGTGTTCAAGGAGCGGCGCGACCTCGTGGTGTCGATGCTCAACCAGGCTGCTGGCATCGAGTGCCCGCGGCCGGAGGGCGCGTTCTACGTCTATCCGTCCTGCGCCGGCACGATCGGCAAGACGGCGCCGACCGGCAAGCTGATCGACAACGACGAGACCTTCGTCACCGAGCTGCTCGAGAGCGAAGGCGTCGCCGTGGTGCAGGGTTCGGCGTTCGGACTTGGACCGGCGTTCCGCATCTCCTACGCCACCAAGACCTCGGATCTCGAGGACGCCTGCAAGCGCATCCAGCGCTTCTGCGGCAATCTGCGCTAAGCAGTTTGGATCGACAGAACGTTCCCGAATCCGCGTGCGGGAACGTTTCTGTTTGTGTCGCTAGATTGCGCGCGCCGGTATAATCGGCGTGTCAAATCACGCCTGCTCACATCTGCGTTTCTGCGCGCGGGCATCGATGTCACACGCCGGAAGTTTTTAGGGCGTCTTTGCGAACTGCCTTGTTTTGGACACGACGCTTGCCTTGTGTCCGCGCGCAATTCAGTTCACCTGCGGAGACAGACCCAATGCGACTTTCGACACTCACCCTCGCCACGCTCGCGCTGCTGGCACCGATCGCCACCGCCAACGCGATGCCGGAGCAGGTTCAGGCCGGCGTCCTGCAATGCCAGGGCGGCGAGAATGTCGGCTTCGTCGTCGGCTCGGTCACCCAGCTGCAGTGCGTGTTCCAGAGCGGCGGCCGCCGTCCCGAGCCGTATCTTGCGACCGTGAAGCGGATCGGCGTCGACCTCGGCGTCACCGCTACGACGCAGCTCGCCTGGGCGGTCAGCGCGCCGACCACGCAGGTGCCGCGCGGTGCGCTCGCCGGCAGCTACGGCGGCGTCGGCGTCAACGCATCGGTCGGCCTCGGCGCCGGTGGCAACTTCCTGTTCGGCGGCCCGAACAATTCCTACGCGCTGCAGCCGATCAGCGTGCAGGGCCAGACCGGCCTCAACGTTGCGGCCGGCATCGCCGGGATCGACCTCGAGCCGGTCCGCGTCGGCGGTCCGCGCCGGCATCATCATCACCGCCGGCATCACCGCCACCACTAAGCCGATCAAGTCATCATCAAAGAGGCCCGCGCAAGCGGGCCTCTTTTTTTGCCGTTCGATCGCGGCGTGCAGCCGCGGCGCCTATAGCAACGCCGCCACATCCGCCGACAATCCGAGGTCGAAGGTCTCGCAGTCTGGCCGGCTGTGCGGTGATGTGGCATAGCAGGCACGGGTGCCGCAGCCACGGCATTCATCTGCTCCCTGTTCGCGTCACGCCCTTCAGCCGGAGATTCCCGACATGCGTCGCTTCATCCTTCTCGCCGGTGCCGCCATCGCCACGCTGGCCGCTGCAGTCAGCGGCGCCAACGCCCAGCAGCCGTTGCCGCGCGTGCAGGTCGGCGTCTTGGAATGCCGCGGCGGCGCGAGCATCGGCTTCATCGTCGGCTCGGTGACCAATCTCGGTTGCGTGCTGCGGGCCGACGGCCTGCCCGAGGACCGCTACATCGCCACCATCCGCAAGGTCGGCATCGATCTCGGCATCACCCAGGAATCGGCGCTGGCTTGGGGCGTCTACGCACCGGTGTCGCGGCTCGGGCCGGGCGCGCTGTCCGGCAATTATGCCGGCGCGCAGGGCAGCGCGACGCTCGGCGTCGGCGTCGGCGGCAACGTGCTGGTCGGCGGCTCCGACAACACCATCGCTTTGCAACCTTTGAGCGTGCAGGGCCAGGTCGGCGTCAACATCGCGGCGGGGCTCGAGAGCCTCGAACTGCGCCCGGGCCGCTAACACACCCTTCGCGTGCACTGTTCCGCGCCGGCGACCTCTCTCCGCAAGCACGGGGAGAGGCAGAGACGCGCGGCCATGCCGCCGCACCGCAGCGACGTTTTCCCGCTTGCCAAACGCCCGACGCAGGCAGAGCATGAACGGTCGCCGACCCAATTATGGGCCGAGCTCCAACACGAGGAGGCGGCAATGGGACAAGACGTCAGAAGTCCCCGAGGTCCACGGTGCATCGCACTGGTGGGCCCTTTCCAAAGCGGTAAAACCACACTTCTGGAAGCGATTCTGGCGCGTACGGGCGCCATCAAGACAGCTGGCAGCGTTGATGCCGGAACCTGCGTCGGCGATGCCAGCCCCGAGGCGCGCCTGCACAAGATGGGCGTCGGGCTGACCGCCGCCACCACCAGCTTCATGGGGGACAGCTACACCTTTATCGATTGCCCCGGCTCGGTCGAATTCGCGCACGATATGCGTGCCGCGTTGCCGGCGGTCGACGCCGCGGTCGTGGTCTGCGAGGCCGATGAAAAGAAGCTGCCGCAGCTGCAAATCATCCTGCGCGAGCTCGAGGAGCTCGGCATTCCCCGTTTCCTGTTCCTGAACAAGATCGATCGCGCCAACAAGCGCATCCGCGAGACGCTTGCGACGCTGCAGCCGGCCTCGCGCGTGCCGCTGGTGCTGCGCCAGATCCCGGTCTGGAACGGCGATCTGATCGAAGGCTTTGTCGATCTGGCGCTGGAGCGCGCCTTCGTCTATCGCGAGCACAAGCCGTCGGAGGTCGTCGAGCTCGAAGGCGGCAATCTCGATCGCGAGAAGGAAGCGCGCTTCTCGATGCTGGAGAAGCTCGCCGATCACGACGATGCGCTGATGGAGCAGCTGCTCGAGGATATCCAGCCGCCGCGCGACGCCGTGTTCGACGATCTCGCCCGCGAATTGCGCGAGGGCCTGATCTGTCCGGTGCTGCTCGGCTCGGCGATCCGCGAGAACGGCGTGTTGCGGCTGATGAAGGCGCTGCGCCATGAGGCGCCCGGCGTCGCCGAGACCGCCAAGCGGCTTGGCGTCAAGGACAGTAAGGACGCGCTGGCCTATGTGTTCAAGACCGTCCACCTGCAGCACGGCGGCAAGCTGTCGCTGGCCCGCGTGCTCGCCGGCCGGCTTGACGACGGCGCGACGCTGCAATCGTCGTCCGGTGAGAGCGGGCGCGTCTCCGGCGTGCTCGCGGTGTCGGGTACGCATGACAGCAAGCGCCCGTCGGCGGAAGCCGGCGACGCCGTCGCGCTCGGCAAGCTCGACGCGATCAAGACCGGCGACACGGTCTCGAGCGGCAAGACCGCGCCGGCCTCGCTGGTCAGCGTCGTGCCGGCCGCACCGGTGCTATCGATCTCGATCGCGGCGACCGACCGCAAGGACGACGTCAAGCTCGGTCAGGCCTTGCTGCGGCTCAACGAGGAGGATCCCTCGCTGACCATGATCCAGAACCCGCGCACCCACGACACCGTGCTGTGGGGACAGGGCGAGATGCATCTGCGCGTCGCGCAGGAGCGGCTGAAGGACCGGTTTGGCGTCAGCGTCAAATCGCATCCGCCGGCGATCGGCTATCAGGAGACCATCCGCAAGCCGATCACGCAGCGCGGCCGGCACAAGAAACAGTCCGGCGGCCACGGCCAGTTCGGCGACGTCGTGCTCGACATCAAGCCGAAGCCGCGCGGCTCGGGGTTTGAATTCCACGAGAAGGTGGTCGGCGGCGCGGTGCCGCGCAACTATATCGGCGCGGTGGAAGAGGGCGTCGTCGACGCGCTGGCGCGTGGGCCGCTCGGCTTCCCGGTGATCGACGTCGACGTCACGCTGACCGACGGCTCATATCACAGCGTGGATTCCTCCGATCTGGCATTCCGGACCGCGGCGCGGATCGGGGTCAGCGAAGGGCTGCCGCAATGCCAGCCGGTGCTGCTGGAGCCGATCCATCTGGTCGAGATCGTCTGCCCGACCGATGCGACCGCCAAGATCAACGCGATCCTGTCGGCGCGCCGCGGCCAGATCCTCGGCTTCGACACCCGCGAGGGCTGGAGCGGCTGGGACTGCGTTCGCGCCACGATGCCGGAAGCCGAGATCGGCGACCTGATCGTGGAGCTGCGATCGGCCACCGCCGGCGCCGGCAGCTTCACCCGCCAGTTCGACCGCATGGCCGAGGTCACGGGCCGCGCCGCCGACCAGATCATCGCCGCCCACCGCGACGCGGCGTGATGATCTTCCGTCATTCCGGGGCGGTCCGCCAGGACCGAACCCGGAATCTCGAGATTCTCGGTGCGCAATTGCGCACCTGAGGGTTCGATGCCTACGCATCGCCCCGGAATGACGGTGCGTTTCTGGTCCGCTCCCTTTCCAAGCCAATTACTTTCATGAACACTGCTGGCTTCACGCGCAGTGGTCCGAACAGCATGCTTCAATCCCGCCGCAACCTGGCGCTGGCCTGTGCGTTGAGCGCGCTTGCGGGCTATATCGACAGCATCGGCTATCTGCATCTCGGCGGGCTGTTCGTGTCCTTCATGAGCGGCAACTCGACGCGGCTTGGCGTGACGCTCGCCGAGGGGCATTGGGAGCACGCGGCCGAGCCGTTCGCCCTGATCGCGCTGTTTGTTGCCGGCGCTGCGGCCGGCAGCCTGATCGTGCTCAGCCGCATCGCATACCGCCAGCCGCTGATGCTGCTTGCCGAGGCGCTTCTGCTCTCGGGGGCGGCCGCGGCCTATGCCTACAACCTGCCGGCGACCGCGATCGCCGCAATCGTGCTGGCGATGGGGCTGGAGAATGCCGTGTTCCAGATTGAAGGCGGTGGCGGGCTCGGCCTGACCTATGTCACGGGGGCGCTGGTCAAGGTCGGCCAGCTGATCGCCGCCGCGCTGACCGGCGGCGCGCCCTGGGCCTGGCTGCCGAACCTGCTGCTGTGGGCGGCGCTGGTGATCGGCGCGGTGGCCGGCGCAGCCGCCTATCGCTGGATCAACCTCGCGGCGGTCTGGTTTGCCGCCGGCGTGGCGTTCGCGCTGAGTGCGCTGGTTGCCGCAACCGTAAAGTGGACGGATTGACAGCGGCGGCGCCATGCCCGATGTCACGGTCATGACATCGTCCGCAAAAACCCGTGCCGCGTGCCTGATCGGCTGGCCGGCGGCGCATTCGCGCTCGCCGCTGATCCATCATTACTGGCTGCGTACGCTCGGCATCGAGGGCGGCTATGTGATCGAGGCGGTGCCGCCGGACGATTTCAAGGATTTCATCTTCCGCCTGTCGCTGCGCGGCTTCGTCGGCGCCAACGTCACCCTTCCGCACAAGGAGCACGCGCTGGCGCTGTCGACGCCGGACGAGCGCGCCCGCGCCGTCGGCGCCGCCAACACGCTGTGGTTCGCCGACGGTGAGCTTCGTTCGACCAACACCGATGTCGAAGGTTTCATCAACAATCTCGACGCCTGTGCGCCCGGCTGGGACAAGACCAGCGACGCGCTGGTGTTGGGGGCCGGCGGCGCGGCGCGCGCGGTGGTGTTCGGGCTGATCGAGCGCGGTATCGCGCGGGTGCATCTGGTCAACCGCACCGTCGATCGCGCCCGCGCGCTCGCCGATCAGTTCGGCGCGTCGGTGCAGCCGGCGACATGGGATGCGGTCAATGACCTGTTGCCCCGCGCGGGCCTGCTGGTGAACACGACATCGCTCGGCATGCACGGCCAGCCCGCGCTCGAGATCGATGTCGGCCTGTTGCCGCAGCACGCCGTGGTCTCCGATCTCGTCTACGTCCCGCTGGTGACGCCGCTGCTGGCGGCGGCGCAGGCGCGCGGGCTGAAGACCGCGGACGGGCTCGGCATGCTGCTGCACCAGGCGGTGCGCGGCTTCGAACTGTGGTTCGGCCAGCGCCCGCAGGTCACATCAGAATTGCGTGCGATCGTCGAAGCCGATCTCACAAAGACTTGAGGCGCGGAATAGCCTCACCGGGCGGGGGTCATTGCTACATCACCCAGCATCCCCTCCTGGAGATCCGGTATGCCGTTCCGCCGTTCCACCTTTATACGTCCGGTCATTGCGCTTGCGATGGTGACGGGCTCCACGTTCTACGCCATCGCACAGCAGTCACCGACGCCGACGCGCGTTCGTGGAACCGTCGAGAGCGTCGACGGCGATACGCTCGCGGTCAAGTCGCGCAGCGGCGAGGATGTCAAGCTGCGCATGGCCAGCAATATGATGGTGCTCGGCCTGACCAAGATCCCGCTGTCCGGCATCAAGGTGGGTTCCTTCATCGGCACCACCACGGTGCCCGGATCGGACGGCGTGCCGAAGGCGGTCGAGGTGCATGTGTTCCCCGAGAACATGCGCGGCACCGGTGAGGGTTCCCGCGCATGGGATATCAAGCCTAACAGCAGCATGACCAACGCCACGGTCGCGGATTCTGTCATCGGCAATGACGGTCACACGCTGCTGGTCAAATACAAGGGCGGCGAGAAGAAGGTCGAGGTGCCGCCGGACACGCCGGTCGTGACCTATGTTCCCGGTGACAAGTCGGAGCTCAAGGCCGGCGCCAAGGTGATCGCCTTCACGAAGCAGCTGCCGGACGGTTCGCTCGAGACCGACCGCGTCAGCGTCGGCCGCGACGGTCTGACACCGCCGATGTGATGCGAAGGCGCGTCTCTTTTAACACGTCGTCCCGGTGAAAAGCCGGGACTACGATCTCCGCTACCACTCCCGTCATCCCCGCGCAAAGGCGAAGCCTTTGTCGCTGGAGGTGCAAGCTCTTGCGAGCCTCGAAGGATGCACGGCCCGGCTGTCGGCCGATTCATCCTTCGAGGCTCGCCGAAGAGGCTCGCACCTCAGGATGACGGAACTGAGAATGCAGCCGCTCAGATCAAAGCGGTGCGTAGCCCGGATGCAGCGAAGCGAAATCCGGGGTCTCTCGCCGCGGCATGACCGTCCCGGATTGCGCTTCGCTGCATCCGGGCTACGGCACCCTTGATTGTGGCCGGGGGTAACAAACCCAAACCCGCCTCGTATCAGTTGGTGCGAACGACCTTCTCCCCGAAGGTCAGGAGCGTGGGAATACCGCCGACGCTCCGGTGTTCGTGAATCCGCCAGCCGATCCCCGGAGGACATCATGCTAAAATCGCCCCTGTTCGCGGCGCTGCTCGCCGTTGCTTTCACGTCTGTCGCATCCGCGCAGCAGCCGCCGACGGTGCGGATCCGCGGCACCATCGAGGCCGTCGACGGCGCGATGCTGTCGATCAAATCGCGCGACGGCGCCGACATGAAGGTGCGCGCCACCGACAACGTCGCGGTGTTCGGCGTCGCCAAGACCGATCTGTCGGAGATCAAGCCCGGCTCCTATATCGGCATCACCGCGATGCCGGAGCCCGACGGGACGCAGAAGGCGATCGCAGTGCACATCTTCCCGGAGAACCAGCGCGGCGCCGCCGAGGGCTTTCGTCCCTGGGACCTGCGCGCCAACTCGACCATGACGAACGCCACCGTCGCCGAGACGGTGAAGGGTACCGACGGCCAGAACGTTCTGGTCAAGTACAAGGACGGCGAGAAGAAGGTCGTGGTGCCGCCGGGCACGCCGGTCGTCACCTTCGTCGCCGGCGACAAGTCGGAGCTGAAGCCGGGCGCCCAGATCATCATCTTCGGCGCGGCGAAGAAGGAGGATGGCACGCTGGAAGCCAACCGCGTCAACGTCGGCCGCGACGGCATCGCGCCGCCGATGTGACCATTCTTACCCTCTCCCCCTGTGGGAGAGGGTCGCTTCGCGCAGCGAAGCGGGGTGAGGGGTTGTCTCCGCGGATAGAGACCCCTCATCCGTCGCGGACTACGTCCGCGCCACCTTCTCCCACAAGGGGAGAAGCGAAGAGGAGCGCGTAGCCCGGATGCAGCGAAGCGAAATCCGGGAATCGTCCGCGGAAAGGCTGTCCCGGATTGCGCTGCGCTCCATCCGGGCTACGGCAGCGGAGCTACACCGCCAGCACGTGATCGTCGATCTCGGCAATCGTGTTGACGCCGCAGAGCCCCATCGTGGTGGTGAGCTCCTTCGCCAGGATGTCGATCGCCTTCGCGACGCCAGCCTCGCCGCCGGCGCCAAGCCCGTAGGCATAGGCGCGGCCGATCATGCAGGATTTTGCGCCGAGCGCGAGCGCGCGCATGATGTCCATGCCGGTGCGGATGCCGCCGTCGAACATGATCTCGAGCTGCGAGCCGACCTCGTCGACGATTTCCGGCAGCACCTCGATCGAGGACGGTGCGCCGTCGAGCTGGCGGCCGCCATGGTTGGAGACCACGATCGCCTGCGCGCCGCTCTTGGCGGCGATCTCGGCGTCCTCGACATCGAGGATGCCTTTCAGGATCAGCTTGCCCGGCCAGATCGAGCGGATCCAGTCGATGTCCTTCCAGTTCAGCGTGGTGTCGAACTGCGACGCGGTCCAAGCCGCCAGCTTGGTGAGATCCTCGGTGTCTTTGACGTGGCCGACGATGTTGCCAAAGCTGCGGCGCTTGCCGCGCATCACGCCGGCGACCCAGGACGGCTTGCTGGCAAAGTCGATCAGCTTCGACAGCGACCATTCCGGCGGCACCGTCATGCCGTTCTTGATGTCCTGGTGGCGCTGGCCGATCACCTGCAGGTCGACGGTCAAGACCAGCGCTGAGCATTTGGCGGCAATCGCGCGCTCGATCAGCGACTTGATGAAGCCGCGGTCCTTCATGACGTAGAGCTGGAACCAGAACGGCTTGTCGACCGCGGCCGCGATCTCCTCGATCGAGCAGATCGACATCGTGCTCTGGGTGAAGGGAATGCCGGCCGCCTGCGCGGCGCGGCAGGCGTGGATTTCGCCGTCGCCATGCTGCATGCCGAGCAGGCCGACCGGCGCCAGGATCAGCGGCATCGCGGACGGCTCGCCGAGAATCGTGGTCGACAGATTGCGCTTGGAGACGTCGACAAGGATGCGCTGGCGGAACTTGATCTGCTGCAGGTCCGCCGAGTTCGCGCGCAGCGTGTCCTCGGTATAGGAGCCGCGGTCGGCGTAATCGAAAAACGCGCGCGGCACCCGCCGCTTGTGCAGCTGGCGCAGGTCTTCGATGCAGGTAATGTGCTTCATGGACGTTCCCGGGGGCCTTCTTCTTGATCGCAAATCTTGCGGGTTCGAGGTCTCGTCGTCATCTAGCATGGTTGAACCGCTTGCCAAATCGGAGCGAAGCGAAACCACGATGGAGAGCGCGATGACGGCATCAGGCGCCAAGCCGAAAGCGGATCAGAGCGCGGAAAAGCGCCGCCTCGACGAAGCCCTGGAAGAGGGGCTGGAGGAGACGTTTCCGGGTTCCGACCCCGTCAATGTCACCCAGCCGGCGCCCAGCAAGGGCGACCAGCACGTCCGGCGCAGCGACAAGGAATAGCGGCGCAGGTCCCGGCAGGCTTGCGTATCAGACAATAAGGGTATATTTTTCAAAGTGTTAGGCGCGAGCCGCGTGGTTCGATCGCCGTAATGATTCATCATATTTTTTGAAGTCATTTTAGCGCCTGGCAGTCTATAAGGCCGATGCACGCTAGACTGGTGGGCGTTCGGGGCTCTCTCGCCATCCGGTTCGAGGGGCCCGTCTTGGGGGATACATGAGCCGCAAATATTTCGGGACCGACGGGATTCGGGGCCGCGCCAATGGACTGATCACGCCCGAGCTCGCGCTCAAGGTGGGGCAGGCCGCCGGCCTGGTGTTTCAGCGTGGCGACCATCGCCATCGCGTCGTGATCGGCAAGGACACACGGCTGTCCGGCTACATGATCGAATACGCCATGGTTGCGGGCTTCACCTCGGTCGGCATGGACGTGCTGCTGCTCGGCCCGATGCCGACGCCGGCGGTCGCGATGCTGACCAAGTCGATGCGCGCCGATCTCGGCGTCATGATCTCGGCCTCGCACAATCTGTTCGAGGACAACGGCATCAAGCTGTTCGGCCCGCAGGGCTTCAAGCTGTCCGACGATGTCGAGAAGCAGATCGAGCAGCTGCTCGACGAATCGCTCGACCGCCGCCTGGCGCAGAGCGCGAGCCTCGGCCGCGCCCGCCGCATCGACGGCGTCCATGACCGCTACATCGAATTCGCCAAGCGCACGCTGCCGCGCGACCTCTCGCTCGAGGGCCTGCGCGTCGTGATCGACTGCGCCAACGGCGCCGCCTACAAGGTGGTGCCGGAGGCGCTGTGGGAGCTCGGCGCCGATGTGGTGCCGATCGGGGTCGAACCCGACGGCTTCAACATCAACAAGGAATGCGGCTCGACCTCGCCGGAGGCGCTGGCCAGGAAGGTGCGCGAGATGCGCGCCGATATCGGCATTGCGCTCGATGGCGACGCCGACCGCGTCATCCTGGTCGACGAGCGCGGCCATTTGGTCGATGGCGACCAGCTGCTCGCGGTGATCGCACAGAGCTGGAAGGAAGACGGCCGGCTTGCCAAGCCCGGCATCGTCGCCACCGTGATGTCCAATCTCGGGCTGGAGCGCTTCCTGCAGGGCCAGGGGCTGCAGCTGATCCGCACGCCGGTCGGCGACCGCTACGTGCTCGAGCAGATGCTGAGCGGCGGCTACAATCTCGGCGGCGAGCAGTCCGGCCACATCATCCTGTCCGACTACGCCACCACCGGCGACGGTTTTGTCGCCGCGCTGCAGGTGCTGGCGGTCGTGCAGAAGCTGCGCCGCCCGGTCTCCGAAGTGTGCCGGCGTTTTGATCCGCTGCCGCAGATCCTCAAGAACGTGCGCTATCGCAGCGGCAAGCCGCTCGACAACGCCGAGGTCAAGTCCGCGATCACCGACGGCGAGAAGCGCCTCAACGGCCATGGCCGTCTGCTGATCCGCCCCTCCGGCACCGAGCCGGTGATCCGTGTGATGGGCGAGGGCGACGACCGCATCCTGGTCGAAGAGGTCGTCGACAACATCGTCACCGCACTCGGCCACGCCGCAGCGGCGTAGAGTCCGCTGTCCGATCATCAGCTTGCCAATTCCGTCATCCTGAGGTGGCCGCTTCTTCAGCGGCCCTCGAAGGATGCACGGCCCGGCTGTTGCCGCTGTGAGAGCCGGGCCGTCGACCCTTCGAGACGCCTGCTGCGCAGGCTCCTCAGGGTGACGGTGTTGGTTTGCTCAGCTTGCTCGGTGTCATCACCCGGCTTGACCGGGTGATCCAGTATTCCAGAGACGCCGGTGATAGAAGCGAGAGGCCGCGGCGTACTGGATCGCCCGGTCCATGTGCGCAATTGCGCACAGGCCGGGCGATGACAACGGTATATGAGGGCAAAGCTTCACACCCTCTCAGGGTGACGGTGAGAGAGGGCTCGCGGCGTTCCAGCCGAAGATGCCGAACGCGATTCGCTATAGCGGTCCGCTCCGCGCGGCAGCTCTCGTTAATCACTCGCTAACAGATGCGGCTCGGTGCAGCGCAAACCCTGCATCTCCGTCAAGACATCGTTAGCACTTGTGGCGCGCTGGCCATCTTTCGCGCTGCGTGCGCGGCAATTGATGGACCCATAAGCGCGGCCTGCGAAAAAAGGTCAGAGAAAATCAACCTTAAAAATTAGGGTTAAGTGCCGCTTAAACATTTGCTGCCATCGTCCGGCCCGTGAGTTTCAGACGTGGGGCTTTCGTTGTCGCCTCACCGGCCAACAAAGGACGAAGCCAATGCGTAGCGTAAAGTCTCTGATTGCCGCCGGCGCGGCATCCCTGCTGTCCTCGGCGGCGTTCGCCGCCGACATGCCCATCATGCCGCCGCCTCCGATGGCGTATGCACCGCCGCCGGTTCAGCAGGATTTTGGCGGCTGGTATCTGCGCGGCGACATCGGCATGACCAACACCCAGGGCAGGCTGCACGTCAACGCCTACGACACGCTGCCGGCCGGCGCGACGATCAACCACCTTGGCCACAGCTTCGACAGCGGCATGGTCTACGGCCTCGGCGTCGGCTATCAGTTCAACAACTGGTTCCGCGCCGACATCACCGGTGAGTATCGCTCCAAGGTGAGCTTCAACGGGACCGACTTCGCAACCTTCCCGACCAACCCGCTCGCCGATGCCTATCACGGCGGTTACCAGGCCTGGGTCGGCCTCGTGAACGTCTATGCCGATCTCGGCACCTGGTGGTGTCTGACGCCGTTCATCGGCGCCGGTGTCGGTGCCGCGTCGATCAAGACCACGGCGTTCTCCGATGTCGCCACCTTCCCGAGCGGGTCCGGTCTCACCGGCACCTTCGTCGCGGACGGCGCCACCAAGACCAATTTGGCCTGGGCGGTGCACGCCGGTGTCGCCTACAAGGTCACCAACAACTTCACCGTCGAACTGGCCTACCGCTATCTCGACATGGGCACGGCCAAGCACGGCAATGGTCGCTCGTTCGACGGCACCAACACCGGTCCGTCCTCGTTCGAGTTCCGCGACCTGACCTCGCAGGACGTCAAGCTCGGCGTGCGCTTCGCTCTGCCGTGCTGCGACGTGCCGCCCCCGCCGCCGCCCCCGCCGCTGATCCGCAAGGGTTAATTTCCGGCCTTCACGGTTAACGATTGCAGACGGCGCGGGAGCATCCCGCGCCGTTTTGCATTTTTGGCGCGCTGTCGCGCAGCCGTGCAACGCAGCATGTCAAAAGCGGCCGGCGACAACGATTGGTTAAGGTTAACAGGCGATGATCAACGCGTAGTTCGTGGGGTTGGATGGAGCGTTGGGATGCGCAGGTTCTTGCTGGCAGCGATGATGTTCGGAGCGGTGACCGCTGCGCAAGCTGCGGATCTTTCCGAGCTTCCGGTTTTGCGCGGCTCGTACAGCGATGCGCCGCGAACCACCAACTGGGCCGGCTTCTATGTCGGCGGCCAGGGCGCCTATGGATCGTCGAACGAGAATTTCTCGGGGACCAACACCAACCTGCTCACGCCGCTGCTCGACCACAACGTGATCCAGCAGATGGACGTCGCGAACTGGAATCTCGGGCTCGGCAAGGTGTCGCAGCATGGCTCGGCGTTTGGCGGCTTTGCCGGCTACAACTGGCAATTCGAAGACGTGGTCGTCGGTGCCGAGGTGAGCTACCTGCACGGCAACTTCGGCGGCACTTCGACTGCAAGCAAGGAGTTGATCAGCAGCACGGCGCTGACCGACAGCTTCTTCCACGACGTACGCGTCGATTCGACCGCGTCGATCAAAATTACCGACATGGCCACGTTCCGCGGCCGCGCCGGCTATGCCTGGGGCTGCTTCCTGCCCTACATCTTCGGTGGCGTCGGCTTCGGCAATGCCAACATCTCGCGCTCCGTGACCATCTACGATTCCATCAGCACCTCCGCGCTGGGCCCGTTCTCGGCGCCGTTTGTCAACGGCGCGACCGACGTCCGGCACAACAACCTGGTGGTCGGCTACAGCGGCGGCCTCGGCATCGATATCAGCCTGATGGCCGGCCTGTTCATGCGTGCCGAGTGGGAATACGCGCGCTATACCACGGTCGTCGACACCAGCATCAATACGGTGCGCCTCGGTCTCGGCTACAAGTTCTGACGCGCTGCCGCTGCGGCGTGCCGGCGAACGGCGCGGCTGACCGGATGCCGCAGCCGTCATGCACAATCAATCATCGACGCGCCCGCTCCGTTGTGTGAGCATGATTTCGCGCGGCAGGTTCGCCGCCGGATATCGCCCTGGGGAGCGCAATCGAATGAAGAGCTACGGCGACAGCAATTCGGGCAATTGCCTGAAGGTGAAGTGGGTCTGCGACCGGCTGGCGCTGCCCTACAGCTGGATCGAGATCGACACCCTGAAGGGCGGCAGCCGAACACCGGAATTCCTCAAGCTGAACGGCTGGGGGCAGGTGCCGACGGTCGAGCTCGACGACGGCCGCACGCTGGCGCAGTCCAACGCCATCATCCGCTATCTCGCGCGCGGCAGCGATCTCGTTCCTGTTGACCCCTATCGCGCGGCGCAGATGGATGCCTGGATGTTCTGGGAGCAGAACACCCACGAGCCCTATGTCGCGGTCTGCCGCTTCCACATCGTGTATCTCGGCAAGGCCGTCGCCGAGCTCGATCCCAACCTGGTGAAGCGCGGCTACGCGGCGCTCGATCATCTGGAGCGGCATCTCGCCGGCACCCGCTTCCTGGTTGGCGAGGCATTTTCGCTCGCCGACGTCTCGCTCGTCGCCTATACCCGCGTGGCGCATGAGGGCGGCCTCGACCTCGACCGCTATCCCGTGATCCGCCGCTGGATCGCCGATGTCGAGCGCGTGCTCGGCCTGCCGCCGGCGCGCTGAGATCTGACCAGGACTGCCAAGGACCACCATGACCGAAGCTGCATCGATCACGATCCGCCGCGCCCGCCGCGAGGATGTCGCCGCCATTGTCGGCATGCTCGCCGACGATCCGCTCGGCAGCGGACGCGAGCGGATCGAGGATCCGCTGCCGGAACTCTACTATCGGGCCTTCGAGCGGGTCGATCGCGATGCCAATGTGCAGCTCGTCGTCGCCATCGACGGCGAGGGGACCGTGGTCGGCTGCCTGCAGCTCGCCGTGATGCCGGGCCTCAGCTCGCAAGGCACCTCGCGCGGCCTGCTCGAGGACGTTCGCGTCGCCAAGCACTGCCGCAGCCGCGGCATCGGCGAGCTATTGGTGCAGTGGGCGGTCACCGAGGCGCGGGCGAAAGGCTGTGGGCTGGTCGAGCTCCTGACGCATCAAACGCGTGTCGACGCGCAGCGCTTCTATGAACGGCTCGGTTTCGCGCGCAGCCATCTCGGCATGACGCTGCGCTTTTGAAATGCGTGCGTGAAATTGTGTTTTCTCGCCTGCGATGCCTGCGGTGGTTATCGCTCCGCGTTCCGGTTAAGGAGCAATAAACTACGCCCACCTCCGTAATTTTACGGCCAGGAACGACTGGGCTATGTCAGCGTCTCCCATCGGCGCGGCGGCAGCTTGGGGATTTCAGATGCCAAATTACTCGATCGTGCGGCTCGGCAACGAGTACATCGTACAGGCCGGCGAGAAGAGCATTCTGAAAATATCCAGCCGGCGCAAGGCGGTTAAGCTCATGACGCTGGCGGCAGATCTGCTCGATCAGGAGCTGATGCAGCAGGCCGAGCAATCCCCATCAATCAGCCGTGATCCCCCCGTCCATCCCGACGTATCTGAACTTCCTTGACGTTTTAACGCCTTTCCAATATCTCCGGCGGCGGGAAACCTCTCCCCACCGAGAGGCAGCTATCTGGAAGGGTAGATTATGACTGCAGCGAAGCCCGCTTCGCGGCCTCACGTGCCGCATTTTTCGTCTGGCCCCTGTGCCAAGCGCCCCGGCTGGAACCCCGACAATCTCAAGGACGCCGCCCTCGGCCGCTCGCATCGTGCGAAGGTCGGCAAGGCCAAGCTCAAGCTCGCGATCGAACTGACGCGCGAAGTGCTTGAGGTGCCGGCCGATTACAAGATCGGCATCGTCCCGGCCTCGGATACCGGCGCGGTCGAAATGGCGCTGTGGTCGCTGCTCGGCGCGCGCCCGGTCACCACGCTCGCCTGGGAATCCTTCGGTGAGGGCTGGGTCAGCGACATCGTCAAGGAATTGAAGCTCAAGGACGTCACCAAGCTCAACGCGGCCTACGGTGAGATCCCCGACCTGTCCAAGGTCGATCCCGCCTCCGACGTCGTCTTCACCTGGAACGGCACCACTTCGGGCGTGCGCGTGCCGAACGCCGACTGGATCAGCGCGACCCGCGAAGGCCTCACGATCTGCGACGCTACCTCGGCCGCGTTCGCGCAGCCGCTGGACTTTGCCAAGCTCGATGTCGTCACCTTCTCCTGGCAGAAGGCGCTCGGCGGCGAGGCCGCGCACGGCATGCTGATCCTCTCCCCGCGCGCGGTGGAACGGCTCGAGACCTACAAGCCGGCCTGGCCGCTGCCCAAGATCTTCCGCCTCACCAAGGGCGGCAAGCTCAACCAGGGCATCTTCGAGGGCGAGACCATCAACACGCCGTCGATGCTGTGCGTCGAGGACTATCTCGACGCGCTGAACTGGGCGAAGTCGATCGGCGGCCTCAAGGCCCTGATCGCGCGCGCCGACGCCAACACCAAGGCGCTCGCCGACTGGAAGGCGAAGACGCCGTGGATCGATTTCCTGGCCAAGGATCCCGCGATCCGCTCCAACACTTCGGTGTGCCTGAAGTTCACCGATCCCGCGATCACCTCGCTTCCCGCGGATGCGCAGGCCGACTTCTGCAAGAAGCTGGTCGCGTTGGTCGAAAAGGAGAACGCCGGCTTCGACTTCGCCTATTACCGCGATGCGCCGGCGGGCCTGCGGATCTGGTGCGGCGCCACTGTCGAAGCCAAGGACGTCGAGCTGCTGACGCAGTGGATCGACTGGGCCTTTGCCGAGACCAAGGCCGCGCTGCCCAAGGCAGCCTGATTTTTCCCTAGTCACCTCTCCCCGTTGTTGCGGGGAGAGGTCGGCGCATAGCGCCGGGTGAGGGGCCTCTCTCCGCTCACGCTGGCGTTTGTGGCTGCCCCTCACCCCGACCCTCTCCCCGTAAGAACGGGGAGAGGGAGAAGTGATCAGAGACTTCACCCCGTTGGTCCAGGACGCCCGCGCGCTGCAGGGCGAAGGAACATCCAAATGTCAAAACCCAAAGTTCTCATTTCCGACGCGCTGTCCCCGGCTGCCGTGCAGATCTTCAAGGATCGTGGCATCGAGGTCGACTTCCAGCCCAACCTCGGCAAGGACAAGGAAAAGCTTGCCGAGATCATCGGCAATTACGACGGGCTGGCGATCCGCTCGGCCACCAAGGCCACCGCCAAGCTGATCGAGAAGGCGAACCGCCTGAAGGTGATCGGCCGCGCCGGCATCGGCGTCGACAATGTCGAGATCCCGGCGGCGACCGCCAAGGGCATCATCGTGATGAACACGCCGTTCGGCAATTCGATCACGACCGCCGAGCATGCCATCACCTTGATGCTGGCGCTGGCGCGCGAGATCCCGCAGGCCGACGCTTCGACCCAGGCCGGCAAGTGGGAGAAGAACCGCTTCATGGGCGTCGAGATCACCGCCAAGACGCTCGGGGTGGTCGGCTGCGGCAATATCGGCTCGATCGTCGCCGACCGCGCGCTCGGCCTGCGCATGAAGGTGATCGCGTTCGACCCGTTCCTGTCGCCGGAGCGCGCCAAGGACATCGGCGTCGAGAAGGTCGAGCTCGACGAGCTGTTGAAGCGCGCCGATTTCATCACGCTGCACACGCCGCTCACCGAGAAGACCAAGAACCTGATTGACGCCGCCGCGATCGCCAAGATGAAGCCGGGCGTGCGCCTCATCAACTGCGCCCGCGGCGGCCTGGTCGACGAGCAGGCGCTGGTCGATGCGCTGAACTCCAAGCATGTCGCGGGCGCCGCCTTCGACGTGTTCGTCGAGGAGCCGGCGACCTCGAACGTGCTGTTCGGCCATCCCAACGTGATCTGCACCCCGCATCTCGGCGCCTCCACCACGGAGGCGCAGGAGAACGTCGCGCTGCAGGTCGCCGAGCAGATGTCGGACTATCTGCTGTCGGGCGCGATCTCGAATGCGGTGAACTTCCCCTCGATCACGGCGGAAGAGGCGCCGAAGCTGAAGCCGTTCATCGAGCTCGCCGAGAAGCTCGGCTCGTTCGCCGGCCAGCTCACCGAGAGCGGCATCATCAAGACCCAGATCACCTATGAGGGCCACGTCGCCGAGATGAAGATCAAGGCGATCACCTCGGCGGTGCTGTCCGGCCTGCTGCGGCCGATGCTCGGCGAGGTCAACGTGGTGTCGGCGCCGGTCGTCGCCAAGGAGCGCGGCATGGTGGTGGACGAGATCGTCCGCGCCGCGCAGAGCGACTATGAAAGCCTGATCACGGTCACCGTCACCACCGAGCGGCAGGAGCGTTCGGTGTCGGGCACCGTCTATGCCGACGGCAAGCCGCGCCTCGTCGACATCAAGGGCATCCGCATCGACGCCGAGTTCGGCAAGTCGATGATCTACGTGACCAACGAGGACAAGCCGGGCTTCATCGGCGCCTTCGCGGGCCTGCTCGGCGATGCCAAGATCAACATCGCGACCTTCCATCTCGGCCGCGTCAAGCAGGGCGGCGACGCCATCGCGCTGGTCGAGGTCGACGGCTCCGTGCCGGCCGACGTGCTCGCCAAGGTGCAGGCGCTGCCGCAGGTGAAGCAGGCCAAGGCGCTGACGTTCTAACCCGGATCGTAGGGTGGGTTAGCGCAGCGTAACCCGCCGTTCCAACATCGAAGAGGTGGGTTACGCCTTCGACTAACCCACCCTACGAAAACGGAGAGCGTTTCAAACAGACCGATATTCCGATCTGCGGAACAGAACGCCGTCTCCGGCCCCGGAGGCGGCGTTTGTCGTTCTGGGGCCGCTGGTATTCCTGTTGTGCCGGCCGAAATTAGGTGTACGAAGGCGTCAAGACGCGCCACTATCCGGCGATCTCAGAGGGAGAAAACAATGCGTGAAGCCGTAATCGTTTCCTATGCGCGCACCGGCCTGGCGAAGTCCGGCCGTGGCGGATTCAACATCACCGCGCCGATGTCGCTGGCCGCGCACGCGATCCAGCACGCCGTCGAGCGCGCCGGCGTCGCCAAGGACTATGTCGAGGACTGCTATCTCGGCAATTGCGCGCATGGCGCGCCGAACATCGGCCGCCAGGCCGCGCTGCTCGCCGGCCTGCCGAAGACCACCGCCGGCGTCTCGGTCAACCGCTTCTGCTCGTCGGGCCTGCAGACCATCGCGATGGCCGCCAACAGCATTCGCTCCGATGGATCCGACTGCATCGTCGCCGGCGGCGTCGAGAGCATCTCGATTCCGGGCGGCGGCACGCCGAAGGAATCGATCGATCCCGACCTGCTGAAGACCGCGCCCGACATCTTCATGGCAATGATCGACACCGCCGACATCGTCGCCGAGCGCTACAAGGTCTCGCGCGAATACCAGGACGAGTATTCGCTGGAGTCGCAGCGCCGCATGGCCGCCGCGCAGCAGGCCAACAAGTTCAAGGACGAGATCGTCCCGATGAAGACCAAGATGAAGGTGGTCGACAAGGCGACCAAGGCCGAGTCGATCGTCGACTACGTGGTCGATCGCGACGAGTGCAACCGTCCCGAGACCACGCTGGAGGGCCTCGCCAAGCTCGAGCCGGTGAAGGGCCCGGGCAAGTACATCACCGCCGGCAATGCCAGCCAGCTCTCCGACGGCGCCGCCGCCGTGGTGCTGATGGAAGCCAAGGACGCCGAGAAGCGCGGCCTCAACCCGATGGGCCGTTTCGTGGCCTGGGCCTCGGCCGGCTGCGAGCCCGACGAGATGGGCATCGGCCCGGTGTTCGCCGTGCCGAAGCTGTTGAAGCGCCACGGCCTGAAGATCGACGACATCGATCTCTGGGAGCTCAACGAGGCCTTCGCCAGCCAGTGCCTGTATTCGCGCGACCAGCTCGGCATCGATCCCGAGAAGTACAACGTCAACGGCGGTTCGATCGCGATCGGCCACCCGTTCGGCATGACCGGCGCCCGGCTCACCGGCCACCTTCTGCAGGAAGGCCGTCGGCGCAAGGCCAAGTGGGGCGTCGTGACCATGTGCATCGGCGGTGGCCAGGGCGGCGCCGGCCTGTTCGAGATCTACAGCTGAGCGCCTGATAGCGCCGACTGTCTGAGAAAGATGCGGCCCGGCGGATCACGCCGGGCCGTTTTCATTGTCAGGGTGATGAGATTAGGTTGAGCCGGAGCGACATCGGAGGTTTACCTCTCCCTTGGGAGAGGTCGGCGCGCAGCGCCGGGTGAGGGCTTACGGTCTCTCGTTGGAGCTGCGGCCCTCACCCGATTTGCTGGCGCAAATCGACCTCTCCCCGCCGGGGAGAGGTGGACCGAATCCGCGGTCAAACAGATTCAACCTAACTTCATCCCGCCTTGGTCGTTATGATGCCGGCGCTACCCGGGTGGAGCTGCCGGCATCGGCTCGCCGAATTCGAGCGCGGCGACCAGCTCGAGCGTTTGCCGCAGCTCGGCCGCCTGGCGCGCGCCAAAGGCGGCCTCGAACCGGTCCTGGGCCTGCCGCCAGGCGTCCTGCGATTCCGCCAGCTTGCTCTCGCCGCGTTTGGTCAGCCGGACCCGCTTGCTGCGGCGGTCATCCTTGTCGGCGGCAACGGTAACAAGGCCGTCGCGCTGCAGCGGCTTGAGATTGTGGGTGAGGGCGGTGCGGTCGAGCACCAATGCAGCGGCAAGCTCGCCGATCGTCGACGATTGCGATCGCGCAACATGGACCAGAATCGCCCGCTGCGTGCCGCGCAGCCCTGACGGCGCGAGGAGCTCGTCATAAAGCTGCGACACCCGCCGCGTCGCCTTGCGAAACGCCGTGAGATTGCACCTAGTCGTATCCAGCCTTGCCATTGCTCGATTTGCCTCCAAAGCGTGCTTGACAATTACATGCATATGCACCTAATGGCAATAGGTGCATATACACATATATGGAGGCCGTGATGTCGGAAGTGGATGCGGAGACGATCGAACTGCCGGCGGCCCCCGCGGAACGGCCGCGCCGGCGTGGAGCAACGGCATCCCCGCGGCTGGTGCTCGCCATCGTCTCGGTCGGCATCTGCCTCGCCAACCTCGACCTCTTCATCGTCAATGTCGGGCTGCCGAACATCGCCCAGGAGTTCCGCGCTGCCTCGCTGGAGGACCTGTCCTGGATTCTCAACGGCTATGCGATCGCCTATGCCGCGCTGCTGGTGTTCTTCGGCCGGCTCGCCGAGCGGCACAGCCGCAACCTAAGCTTTCTGCTCGGCGTTGCGCTGTTCACGGCCGCGTCCGCGGCGTGCGCGCTGGCGCGCAATGTCGAATTTTTGGTGATCGCGCGGATCGCGCAGGCCGCCGGCGCGGCGCTGATGACGCCGACGTCGATCGGCCTCTTGCTGGCCTCCTTCCCCGCCGAGCAGCGCGCCGGCGCGGTGCGCACCTGGACCGCGATCGGCGGGCTTGCGGCGGCGCTCGGACCGCTGGTCGGCGGGCTGCTCGTGACCTTCGACTGGCGCTGGATCTTCATCGTCAACGTTCCGATCGGTATTGTTGCGATCGTAATCGGCTGGCTGAAACTGCCCGAGGTGCCCGGCCACGACGTGCCGCGGCCGAACCCATGGGCGGCGCTGCTGGTGACCTGCGGCATCGGTGCGCTGACCTTTGCGATCGTCAAGGCGAACGACTGGGGATGGGGCTCGCGCGGCATCGTCATCGGATTCGCCGTCGCGGTGGTCTGCCTCGCCGCGTTCATTCGGCACTGCTTCAGCTCGAAGAATCCGTTCGTCGATCCTGCGTTGTTCGCGGTGCGGCCGTTCACCGGCGCGTCGCTGGTGATGGCGCCGTATTCGGCGGCGTTCGGCGCCATGCTGTTCTCGGTCGCATTGTGGGATCAGACGGTGTGGGGCTGGTCGGCATTGCAGACCGGGCTTGCGATCGCGCCGGGTCCGCTGCTGGTGCCGGTCACCTCGCTGCTGTTTGCCGGGCGCTTGATCGCGCGATTTGGCGCGGCCGCCGTGGTTGCCGCCGGCATTTTCTCCTTCGCGACTGGCGTCGTCATCTGGGCTACCCTGATGGGCGCGGAGTCCAACGTGCCGGCGGTTGTCGTGGGCATGATGCTGATCGGCGTCGGCGTTGGATTGACCTTCCCGACCCTGATGGGCGTCGGTGCCGGATCGCTGCCGCCATCCTCGTTTGCGACCGGCTCCGGCGTGATCAACATGATCCGGCAGGCGGCGCTGGCGATCGGCGTCGCGATCGCGGTCGCGATCCTGGCGACACCGGTCACGATGACTGACCGGATCGCCGCATTCCAGCGCGGCTGGTGGATCATGGCGGCCATCACCATTGCCGCCCTCGTGCCGAACTATCTCTTCATCCGGCGCAAAACGGGACACTGACCGGCAAAACCATCGCGGCGCCACGCCGCGGCCGCGGCGCCGCCTTGCCGGCGCCGCACGGAATTCTCAATCGAACCAGTTCCTTCCTCGCCGCGTCTCACGCACGAGAAGCGATGCGCCTGCGCAGCCGGCGCATCCCGACATCTCGCGCGCGATGCGTACTTCGGAGGGATATCATGCGATTGATTGCCAACTGTCTCGTGACCACCAGCCTGGCGCTGGTGACTGCGCTGGTTGCCGGCCCGTTGCAGGCGGCCGATCTCGATGCGGCGTCGCAGGTCGACGCCGTCATCGTCTATCCCGATGGCGCGAGCGTCACCCGCGTCATCACCCTCGACCTGCCCGCCGGCGACAACACGCTGGTCGCCAGGGATTTTCCTGTCGGCCTCGATCCGTCTTCGCTGCGCGTCGAAGGTGACGCGGGGGCAAGACTCACGATCGGCGCGATCGACGCGCGCCCGCCGCGTCCGGTACCGCCGGCGAACCTGCCCGAGATCGACAAGCGCATCGAGGCGCTGAAGGATCAGCGCGATGATCTCGAAGGCATCATCAAGTCGGCAGAGGCGCGCCGCAAATTCGCCGAGCGCTTTGCCGAGGTCTCGCCGGTAGGCATCGGCGAGAAGGGCGAGGCGCGCCCGGTGAGCGAGTGGCGTGCCGCGTTCTCCGCCGTCGGCGACGAGGTCGCCGCCGCCGACAACGTGATCCGCGACGCCCGGCGCAAGCAGCGCGAGATCGACCGCGACGTTCAGCGGCTCGAAGCCGATCGCGCCGCCAAGCCGTCGAGCAAGTTCGAGGTCAGGATCGAGCTCGCCTCCGCGGCTGCGACCAAAGCGACATTGCGCGTGACCTATGCGGTGCGCGGCGCCCGCTGGGTGCCGCTCTACGACGCCCGCCTCGATACCGGCGCGAAGGACCGCAAACCTGCGATCGAGCTGGTGCGCCGCGCCGAGATCACCCAGTCGACCGGCGAGGACTGGTCGAATGTGGCGCTCGCCGTCTCCACCGTGCGCGTCGCGCGCGGCGGCAACGCGCCGGAGCTCGGCTCGCTGGTCGTGCAGTACCCGCAGGTGCCGCGGCCGATGGCGGCGGGCAAGCTCCTCGACAGCGTGCCGCAGCGGGCCATGCCGATGTCGGCAGCCGAGCCGGCCGAGAACGCCATGGCGAAGCGCGTGGACGAACGCGAGGCGGTGGCCGAGGTCGGCGCGTTCCAGGCCACCTTCAAGATTCCGGGCCGCGTCAGCGTCGCGGCCAATATGGGCCCGAAAAACCTGCGCATCTCCACCGCGACGATCACCCCCGATCTCGCGATCCGTGCCGCGCCGGCGATCGATCCGACCGCGTTCCTGGAGGCAAGCTTCGTGCAGGCCGACGACGTGACACTGCTGCCGGGCCAGGTGTCGATCTACCGCGATGGCATCTTTGTCGGCCGCAGCCGGATGGCCGCCACCGCCAAGGACGAGACGGTGCGGCTCGGCTTCGGCGCCGACGACAAGGTCAAGATCGAGCGCACGGTGGTGAAGCGCAACGAGGGCTCCGCCGGGCTGATCGTGACGACGTCGAAGACCGACGAGCGCGCGTTCAAAACCACGGTGCGCAACGGCCATGACTTCCCGATCAAGGTCGCGCTCCAGGACCAGCTGCCGGTCAGCGAGAGCGAGGAGATCGTGGTCGAGATGCTGTCCTCGTCGACACCGGCAACCACCACCAACCTGCGCGACAAGCGCGGCGTGCTGGAATGGGCATTCGAGGCCAAGCCGGGCGAGGTCAAAGAGATCAATTTCGCCTGGCGGATGCGCTGGCCCAAGGACAAGGGCGTCGTGATGGTGCCGGCGGGCTAGAGGGGCGCCCTCAGACGCCGTCATTGCGAGGAGCGACGAGGCAATCCATGTCTGCGCTTGCAGCGAGATGGATTGCTTCCGCCTTCGCCAAGGCTACGGCGAACAAGTCGCTTCGCTCGCAATGACGTGGATGGAGCCGCGTAAGAACTCCATCACCGTCATCCTGAGGTGCGAGCCTCTTCGGCGAGCCTCGAAGGATCGACGGCCACCAGCCGGGCCGTGCATCCTTCGAGGCTCGCCCAGCGGCGCAAGTGCGCCGCAAGGCTCGCACCTTCAGCGACAGAGGCGACGCCTTTTGCGCGGGGATGACGGGTTTGGTAGTGGAGCGCTTAGTTTGCACCGCGTGACGGGATGTGGACGAGGTGGCGCGATTCACCTCGCCCCGCTTGCGGGAAGAGGTCGGATCGCATCGTCAGATGCGATCCGGGTGAGGGGGAGCTTCCGCGAGTCCGCTGTCACCGCCTTCGCTGAGGCAGCCCCTCACCCCGACCCTCTCCCCGTGAAGAACGGGGAGAGGGGGAAGAGAGAGAAACGCCTCACTTCGCCTTCAGGAAATCGCCGACCTCGAGCAGCACGAACTCGTCGTCATCGGCCTTGTTGGGATCGCGGCTCGAGGAGAACGGCAAATTGTTGTCGTTGCCGACGATGATGTGGGTGTCGTCGACCCGGTCGACGTTCTCGATGGTGAAGAACGGGAAGGTGTAGACGCCGTCGTTGAGCGGCTTCTTCGCCTTGTGGCCGGGGTCGCGGATCTTCAGGAGGTCGATATAGGCGATCTTGCGCACCGGCTTGCCGACGTTGGCGTCGGACAGCTCGATCTTGTAGACGCGCTTGAATTTGGCGAGATCGGGAAAGCAGTGCTCGCCGCGCTGGCCCTGCGGGCAGGCCTTGTCGGCGGTGCCCTCGCCATTGTCGCGCTCGATCACCAGGCCCGCCGTCGGATCGATCATGTTGAAGTCGCCGATCGCATTGCCGTTCTGCTCGAACACATATTGCCAGTAGCGGCCGGTGAACTGTTCCGCGGCGACGTCGAATTCGAGGATGCGCGAGGCTTCCTTGCCGTCGACCTTCTCCCAGTCCTTCTTCTCGGCATCCCACAGCGGCCCTTCGAGCAGGCCGTAGAGGAACTTGCCATCCTTCGAGGCGGCAAAGCCCTCATAGCCCTTGGAGCGGCGCAGATTGACGTTGCTGTAGCTGGCGCCCGGTGCACCAGGCGACTGCACCGCCCAGTGATCCGGCGAGCGCACCGGCTTGCCATCGGCAACCGTCTCGAACACGGCGAGGATCTTGCCGGTCTTGTCCGCCTTCAGCACGTAGGGCCCGAACTCGTCGCCGATCCAGAAGGTGTCGCCGATGATCTGGAATCCCTCGGTGTCGAAGTCGGCGCCGGTGAGGTAGCGCTTGGCGGTGTCCTCATGCACGATGCGGAACGGCACCTTCTTGTCGGGATCGTGCAGGAACATGGTCTCCTGGCGCTCGATCTTGCCGCTCGCCCAGTCGATCCTGTGCCGGTTGAGATACAGCATCGAGTCCGCCGAGTTGTAGCGCGAGCCCATGCCGTTGTCGGTGATCACCCAGA
Organism: Bradyrhizobium ivorense; assembly: GCF_900696085.1. Taxonomy (GTDB): domain Bacteria; phylum Pseudomonadota; class Alphaproteobacteria; order Rhizobiales; family Xanthobacteraceae; genus Bradyrhizobium; species Bradyrhizobium ivorense. The sequence goes on along the minus strand of NZ_CAADFC020000035.1, from coordinate 10,193 downwards.
ACGAGCCGTCGGGCATCACCTTGATGCCGGAATGGCCCTGCAGCGGCTGGCCCTTGAACGGCAGCGACACGCCGGTCGGCCGCTCATAGGATTTGCCCATCACGGTGCCGATCGTGTCGACGCGCTTGCCGGTGGTGTATTTGCCCGAGGTCTTCAGGTCGGCGGGCGCGTCCGCCGGCGCCTCGATGAAGCTCTCGGCCGGCATCACGGCGTGTCCCGCCAGCGTCGCCGGAAATTCGCCTTCGCCTTGCGCGAGCGCGGCGGTGGCAAGCAGCACGGATGCGACGGAGCAGAGCAGTGACAGGCGCATGGTTGATCTCCCCAGAGGATAAACGATGCGGTGTTCTCGGAGGTGCCCATGACAGCCGCCTGACAGATTTATGAACGGCGCCGCTTGTCACCGAATAAGGGTTGCGGCGTTAGGTCGCCTCCCATCTATCCAACGTGGGTTGGGGATTCAGACCGGCCGCATGGTCTGCGGCAGCAGGAACGGCACGCCCTGCTCGGTGTGTGCGATCGCAGCGTCGATCTCGAAGATCTGGCGGATGGTCTCGGGCCGCATCGCGGCGGCGCGGTCGCCGTCGATGGCGAGCCGGCCGCGATGCAAGAGCAGGATGCGGTCGGCAAACCGCATCGCCAGGTTGAGGTCGTGCAGGATCGCGATCACGGCGGTGCCTTGGGCGGCGCGCCGCCGCGCGGTTTCGACCAGGTCGATCTGATGCCGCAGATCGAGGCTCGATGTCGGCTCGTCCAGCAGCAGCAGGCCCGGGCCGTGCCGCGCCTCGCCGCAGGCGAGCTGCACCAGCACGCGGGCGAAATGCGCGCGCTGCTGCTCGCCGCCGGACAGCGTCGGCAATTGCCGCGCGCGAAAATCTGCAAGCCCGACCTCGTCGAGCGCCGTCGCGACGAGGTCGCGGGCCGCGGCGCGGGAACGCTCGCCGGCGCCCATCGCGACGATTTCTTCCACCGTGAACGGGAAGCTGACGTTGACGTGCTGCGACAGCATAGCGCGATGCTGCGCCAGCTCGCGCGGACCATAGCTGTGGAGGTCGCGCTGCTTGAGCCGGATCGTGCCGCGCGAGGGCCTGAGATCGCCGGACAGCATCCGCAGCAAGGTCGATTTGCCGGCGCCGTTCGGGCCGACGATGGCGACCATCTCGCCGGCGCCGATCCGCAGCGAGATGTCATCGACCAGGGTGGCGCCGCCGACCGTCATCGTCACCGATTGCGCCGCGAGCAGCGCGCTCATAGCGAGACGAGCCCGCGCTGGCGCAGCAGCATGGCGAGGAAGAACGGCGCGCCGATTGCCGCGGTCAGAATGCCGATCGGCATCTCCGCCGGCGCTACGATGGTGCGCGCCACCGTGTCGGCGCCGACGAGCAGAATAGCGCCCGAGATCGCGGAGGCCGGTAGCAGCAGGCGATGCGCCGGCCCGATCACCAGCCGCAGCAGATGCGGCACCACGATGCCGACGAAGCTGATCACGCCGCAGACCGAGACCGCGACCCCGGTCATCGCCGACACCAGCACGATCGAGATCCGCTTCAGCCGCTCGACGTCGACGCCGCTGTGGAACGCCTCGGCCTCGCCGAGCACCAGCACGTCGAGCCCCCGCGCGATCCAGAGGCAGGCGATCAGCGCGATCGCCAGCACCGGCGCCAGCGTCGTCAGCTTGGTCCAGGTCGCGCCGCTCAGCGATCCCAGCAGCCAGAAAGTGATGTCGCGGAGCTGGCGGTCGTCGGCGACGAACACCAGAAGCCCGATGCCGGCATTGGCGATCGCGGCGAGCGCGAGCCCCGCCAGCAGGAAAATCGCGATCGAGGTGCGCCCGCCGCGGCTGGCGATGCCATACAGCACGATGGTGGTGATCAGCGAGCCGGCGCAGGCCGCGATCGGCAGCAGCTGGTGCTGGATGAACTGCAGGCTCGCGCCGAGGTGGCTGTCGGTGAGCACGATCGCCGCCGCCGCGGCAAACGCGCCGCCGGAGGAGACGCCGACCAGCGCGGGATCGGCCAGCGGATTGCGGAACAGGCCCTGCATGATGGCGCCCGACATCGCGAGCAACCCGCCGACCATCGCTGCGGCCGCGATGCGCGGGACGCGGATCGACCACACCACGAGCTGGTCGCGCGCCAGCAGCGGGCCCGCCGCGCCATCGCTCCACAGCCCGAGCGCGGCCGGCAGCCGCGCCAGCGGAATGCCGGCGGCGCCGACAGTCAGGGCGATCAGCGCGGTGCCGGCGAGCGCCGCAAGCAGGCAGAGCAGGGTGAGCGTCGCCGGCGGCCGCAGCGATAGTCCGGCCCGCCGTTGTCCCCCGCGCGCGCCGCGCTCGGCCGCCACGCTCATTGCCGGCAGTTCGCGGTCAGCGCGGCCGGCCTGAAACTGTCGGCCTGCGAGGCCAGCGCCGGATAGAGCTTGACCGAGAGATCGCGCGCCGCGGCCGCGGTGCGCGGGCCGAAGCCGAGCAGATAAAGTCCTTCCATCGAGATGAAGGCCTTGTTGGCCGCGACCGGCGTCAGCGCAAAGGCCGGATGCGCGAACACCGCTTCGGCGTTGAGCGAATCCTTGCCGCGCTCGATCGACAGCACGACGTCCGGTTTCGCCGCCACGATGGCCTCGTCGTTGAGCGGCTTGTAGCCGTCATAGCCGTCGATCGCGTTGACGGCGCCGGCGAGCTGGATGATTTCGTCCGCCGCGGTCTTGTGGCCCGCCGCCATCGCGCGGCCGCCCACCATCGACATCACGAACATCACGCGCACCGGCTTTGTCACCCTGGCGCGCAGCAGGCGCAGTTGCGCGAGATCGCCTTCGACCGCCGCGGAGAGACAGGCGGCGCGCGGATCGGCGCCCATGGCGTGGCCGACCAGCCTGATCTTCTCGATCAGCCCGGCCTCCGAAAATGTCTCGGGCACCAGCACCAGCGGCACCTTGGCGGCCTCCAGCACGTCCATGGTCTCTTTCGGCCCGGAGCCCTGCACCGCCAGCACCAGCGAGGGATGCAGGCCGAGCACGCCTTCCGCCGAGAGCTGGCGCATGTAGCCGACGTCCGGCTTGTCGCGCAGCGCCGACGGCGGATAGAGGCTGGTCGCATCGACGCCGGCGATGCGGTCCGCGAAGCCGAGCGCATAGAGAATCTCGGTGATCGCGCCGCCGATCGAGACGATCCGCGACGGGTCGTTGATCACGACGTCGCGGTCGCGTGCATCGTGCACCGTGATGCCTTCGGCGATGGCCGCGCCTGGTGGCAGCAGGCAGAGAGCGAGCAAAGCGAGCGTGCGGCAAATTGTCATCGATGATGTCACTTGGTCAGGATCAGCTTGTTTTGCGAGGTCAGCCGCAGCCGGTAGCTTTCCTCGCCATGTGCGATGATGATCTCGCGCTCGGTCGTGAACAGGTCGCGGCTGTCGAGACGATTTCCCCGCATGATGAGCGTCTTGGTTGCCTCGGAAGCGTTCTCCGCATGGCCGCCGGCTGCGCCGATGTTGTCTCCGGAAGTGGCCGACATTGTGCTGGTGCTGCGCCTTGAAATCTTCAAATGTTGCCTGCTTGTATAAGCGGGCAACGCCGCGTTCCAACGGCCGCACTTTACAATCGATGTAAACAGCGCCGCCGCATTCTTGACCGTTCTGTTGCCGGCCCGTAACCAATCATGACGCAATGCGGGCGGGTGGCTCGCACTGCAACGCGGTAGCCAGCAAGCCGCTCGTGAGAGCGCCAGCCAGCCAGACCAGAAGTGCGATCATCGGGTTGGGGCTATGGCTGACGGGGCTAGGTATTCGCGCGCCTTGATTTTGGGCGCGTCGCTGTTTTCCTTTGCGGCAATGGTATCGGAGAGCGGTCTTGCGCAGACCGCCGATCCTTCCGCCGCGCGTCCCACTTCCGAGCGGCCGAAACAGGCCAAGCGCAAACCGAAGCCGCAAGCCGAACAGGCGACCGCCGCAGCGCCGGTGATGAATGCGCGCGCGCAGATCGGCGCGGTGCCGGTGCAGTCGCTCGACACCATCACGGTGGTGGCGACCAAGACCGAGGAGCGCGCGATCGATGCGTTGGCGCCGGTGAGCACGGTGACGCTGGAGAAGATCCAGGGCCTGCAGCCCAATCGGCTCTCCGACATCTTCTACAATGTGCCCGGCGTCTCGTTCCAGGAGCGCGGCGACGATCCGTCGACCGTGATCAACATTCGCGGCCTGCAGGATTTCGGCCGGGTCGCGGTCGTGGTCGACGGCGCGCGGCAGAACTATCAGCGCACCGGCCACAACGCCAACGGCTCGTTCTTCCTCGATCCCGAGCTGATCGGCGGCGTCGACGTGGTGCGCGGTCCGACCGCCAACATCTACGGCTCCGGCGCGATCGGAGGCGTGGTCTCGTTCCGCACCAAGGACATCGACGACGTGCTGCGTCCCGGCGAGCGCTGGGGCGTCGACACCTCGGGCTCCTACGGCTCGAACAAGGATCGCGGCATGGCCTCGATCTTCGGCGGCGTGCGCGTCGATCCCAATGTCGATGTGTTTGGCGGCGCGGTCTATCGCACCCAGAGCAACTACAAGGACGGCGCCGGCACCGAGATAGGGAACACCGGCAACGACATCGCCGCCGGCCTGATGAAGGTAACGGTGCGTCCGGCCGAAGGCCACGAATTCAAGCTCGGCGCGATCTTCCAGGACTATCAGTACAATATCGGCCAGCCGAACCGCGGCCCGACCACGACCGCGGCGCCGCTGGCGGCGATCGCCGGCTCCTCGGTCTACGCCTCCGACGCGAAGAACTACACGGGCACGCTGACCTGGAAATACGCCAAGCCGGACGACATGCTGTTCGACTGGAACATCTCGGTCTACGGCAACCGCACCGACAACGACCAGGTCAAGACCTACAACAACCGCATCACCACCGGCGGCGGTGTCTGCACGCTGGCCAATCCCGGCAACAACATCTCCGGCTGCGTCGGCGACAAGCGCGGCTACTCGCTCGACACCGTCGGCCTCGACGTCAACAACACCACGCGCTTCAACTTCGGCGACTGGCGCAACGCCGTCACCTACGGCTTCGATGCCTTCCGCGACGATGTCCAGACCTTCGATGCGCGCGGCAATTCCAACATCACGACGCCGGGCGGCCAGCGCACGGTCTCCGGCGGCTTCGTGCAGCTGAAGCAGAACTATTCAACCTGGCTCGAGATCGTCAGCGCTATCAGATACGACCGCTACGAGCTCGACTCGAACAAGACCTCGACCGACGGCGATCGGCTGTCGCCGAAGATCACGGTCGGCGTCACGCCGGTCGCGGGCTTCACGCCCTATCTGAGCTATGCCGAGGGCTACCGGGCGCCGTCGATCACCGAGACGCTGATTGCCGGCGGCCACGCCACCGGCGGCGGACCCGCGCTGTTCAACTGCCCCGACAGCACCTCCGGCTTGTTCTGCTTCCTGCCCAATGCCGGCCTGCGGCCCGAGGTCGGCAAGAACAAGGAAGCCGGTGTGAACCTGAAGTATGACGGCATCTTCTCCGCGAGCGACTCGTTCCGCGGCAAGATCAACGTGTTCCGCAACGACGTCGACGGCTATATCGACCTCGTGGCCTCGGCGCCGACCCTGACGCCGTTCGGCCGGTTCAGCCAATTCTACCAGTATCAAAACATCGCACAGGCCCAGATCGAAGGCGTCGAACTGGAGACGATGTACGACGCGGGCGACTGGTTCCTCGGCGTTGCCGGCCATCTGATGCGCGGCAAGAACGCCCAGACCAATGGCGGCCTCGCCACCATCACGCCGCGCAAGGTGACGACCACCGCGGGCGTACGGCTGCTCGACCGCACGCTGATCCTGTCGATGCAATGGGCCTCGTTCGGCGCCAACAACGACCTGCCGGCGGGCTATCTGCCCTCGACCGCCTACGACCTCGTCAACCTCTATCTGACCTGGAACGCCACCAAGGACATCACCTTCACGGCATCGGTCGACAACCTGTTGAACCAGTACTACCGGCCCTATGCGATCCCAGGCTCCTCGACCGACGGCACGACGCAGAACGACGTGCTGTTCTCGAGCCCCGGTCCGGGCACCGTCTACAAGGCTGGGCTGAAGATTCACCTAGGTGGAGCGTAACGCGACGAGCCGATCATTCCATCCAGGTTGCTCCGGCCGCGCTGGTGCCCCCAGCGCGGCCTTGGCGCGTTCATGCTATCAACGAGATCAGCCGGCAGGATCCAAGATCCGCCGCCCGACAGGAGAAGACATTCATGTTCATCGCAATGAACCGGTTCCAGGTGATCAAGGGCAAGGAGCAAGCGTTCGAGACGGTCTGGAAGACCCGCGAATCCTATCTCGGCGACCTGCCGGGCTTCATCGAATTTCATCTGGTGAAGGGGCCCGAGGCCGAGGACCACACGCTCTATGCCACGCACACGGTGTGGGCCAGCAAGACCGCGTTCGAGGACTGGACCAGGTCGGAGGCGTTCCGCCGCGCCCATTCCCGCGCCGGCAACGAGACCGGCGGCAGCCTCTATCTCGGCCATCCCAAATTCGAGGGTTTTGAGGTGCTGATCACCGAGCGGGCGAAGAGCGCCGCATGACCGATGTTGCCGTGCTCAGCCCGGCGCACGCCGAGCTCAAGGCCACCATGGCCGACAATCCCGGCGCGGTGATCGAGGATGTCGCGCGCGAGCGCCAGGTGACGCCGCGCGCGGTGCTCGAGGCGCTGCCCGCGAGCATGGTGCGGATCGGGCCGGGCGAGTTTGTCGCCGCGATGGCCGACATCGCCGAATGGGGCGAGGTGACGCTGATCGTGCACACCGATGATGCGATCTTCGAATTCACCGGCGCCATTCCGAAGGGCGAGGTCGGCCGCGGCTATTTCAACCTGATGCAGCCGAAGGGCCTGCACGGCCATCTCCGTCATGAGCGCTGCGCCGCGATCGCGTTCGTGGAGCGGCCCTTCATGGGCAAGGTGTCGGCGTTCATCGCGTTCCTCAACCGTGACGGCGGCATCATGTTCAAGGTGTTCGTCGGCCGTGACGAGACCCGTGCACTGCGCGGCGATCAGCTGGCGCGCTTCCACGCGCTGGCCGACCGCCTCGCGCCGAAGGCGGGCTGACAGTCTTCTCCCTCTCCCCGCTTGCGGGGAGAGGGTCGGGGTGAGGGGGACTCTCCGCGAGCGCGGTGCCTGGAGAGTCCCCCTCACCCGGATCGCATCTAACGATGCGATCCGACCTCTCCCCGCAAGCGGGGCGAGGTGACCTGAGGCTCGACGCGAATCGAAGATCTCACATGTGAATGCGTGGAGGCGACATGCTAGGCAGGACGTTTGACAGGAGAGGCGGGGTCTCGGTCGCGATCATTGTGAGCGTTGCAGCATCTCTCCCAACTGCATGTCTCGCCGCATCGGACAACGCGCTCTTGCCGCGCAACCTGTCGCCCTGGGGCATGTTCCAGAGTGCCGACATCGTCGTGAAGGCTGTCATGATCGGGCTCGCCATCGCCTCGCTCGTGACCTGGACGGTCTGGCTCGCCAAGACCGTCGAGCTGCGCCGCAAGACCGCGCTCGCCCGGCAGCGGATCTCCCTGCTCGAGCGCGACACAGAGCTTGCCGAGGTCGAGCAGGGGAGCCGCGAGGCCAGCGATGCGGTGGCGCAGATCATCCAGTCGGCGTCGCGCGAGGCGACGCTGTCCGGCGGCATGTTCGACGACGGCTTCAAGGAGCGCATCGCGCTGCGGCTGGAGCGCGTCGAGGCGGCGATGTCGCGGCAGATCGCGCGCGGCACCGGCGTGCTCGCCACCATCGGCGCCACCGCGCCGTTCGTCGGCCTGTTCGGCACGGTGTGGGGCATCATGAATTCCTTCATCGGCATCTCCGAGGCCCACACCACCAACCTCGCGGTGGTCGCGCCCGGCATCGCCGAGGCGCTGCTGGCGACCGCGCTCGGCCTCGTGGCCGCGATCCCGGCGGTCGTGATCTACAACCATCTGACGCGATGGATCGCGGCCTACCGCGCGCTGCTCGGCGATGCCTCCGTCATGGTGATGCTGCTGGTCAGCCGCGAGGGCGATCGCAGCCTGTTCCGCCTGGCGCGGGCCGCGGAGTAGGCGATGGGTGCAAAACTCGGCTCAGGCGGCGGGTTCGGCGGCCGGCGCCGCGGCGACGACGATCTGGTCGAGGCGCACGAGATCAACGTCACGCCGTTCATCGACGTGATGCTGGTGCTGCTCATCATCTTCATGGTGGCGGCGCCGCTCGCCACCGTCGATCTCGGCGTCGATCTGCCGGCCTCGACCGCCGAACCGCAGCCGCGGCCCGACAAGCCGGTGTTCATCACCGTGAAGCCCGATCTGTCGGTTGCCGTTGGCGAGGACGTGATCGCGCGCGAGGCGCTGACCTCGGCGCTCGACGGCGCCACCCAGGGCAAGAAGGACGAGCGCATTTTCCTGCGCGCCGACAAGGCGGTCAGCTATGGCGAGCTGATGGAGGTGATGAACCTGTTGCGCAACGCCGGCTATCTCAAGATCGCGCTGGTCGGCCTCGACGGCCGAAGCTGACAATGAAGTGGAGAAGCCGCCACGTCGGAGATTCACCCCTCCCGCTTGCGGGGGACGTCGCAGCGCATCGAAGATGCGATGCGGGTGGGGGCTCTTTCCACACGATCGGTCCGACTCGCGGTGATACCCCCGCCCTAGCCCTCCCCCGCAAGCGGGAGAGGGAACGCGATCTATCGTCATGAGCGACTATGCGCTTCATCATGCGGGCGACGAGGTTCGGCTGCGGCGCTGGGGCCTGTCGGCGGCGGCGATCCTCGCGGCGCATGCGGCACTGCTCGCGCTCGGCATGACCTGGGTCGCGGCGCCGCCGCCGGGCGTCGCGGTGCCGGCGGTGCTGGTCGATCTGGCGCCGATTACGTCGGCGCCTGCGATTTCGCAGACCGAGGCGCCGCCGGGGCCGGCGATGCAGGAAGCGGATGCGGCGCCGCCGCAGCCGGTCGCCGCCCAGCTGGTGCAGGAGGAGATTGCGCCGACGCCGCTGCAAGAGAAGCCTGAAGTCGCGGCCCCTCCGGAGCAGAAGCAGCAAGCCGTGCCGCCAAAGGAGGAGCCGGCAAAAATTGTCCCGCAGCGCAAGCCCGAGCCGGTCAAGCCAAGAGTGGTTCGCCGTGAGGCCAAAAAGCCGTCGGAGGCGACGCCGGCGCCGCGCACCAGCGCGCCGAGCCGTGCTGAGCGGCAGGCGCCGGTGGCCTCCGCGATCAGCGCCGGCGCGTCGGCGTCGGCGCTCGCGGCCTACAATGCGCGGGTCCGCGCGCATCTGATGCGCTTCCAGTCCTATCCGCCGGAGGACCGCGGCCAGCGCGGCGTCGCCCGGCTGACTTTCACGCTCGGCCGCGGCGGCCAGGTGCTGGCGAGCCACATCAGTGGCTCCTCGGGCAATCCCGCATTCGACGCCCGCGCGCTGGCGATGGTGCGCCAGGCCCAGCCATTCCCGCCGATTCCGCCGGAGGTCACCCAGGGCGCGATCGCCTTCAGCGTCCCGGTCGCATTCGTGCCGCGGTAGGGGCCCTTCCTCCCCGTCATCCTGAGAGCTTGTGACCCTAACAGGGGTGACCGCGCCATTTGGCCCAGTAGAGCGATGGCGATCAGGGCGCAACCCTCAAGGTCGCTGGTGTTTGGTTATGCTGCTTGGGCCAGGAGCCTGTGTCCGGCGAGGACGTTGTTGGCGAGGGCGAACCAGCGCAGCACGGTGAGCACTTTTTCGCGACCCCGAACCGTGAACTGGCGCAGGCCCCAGTTGCGGAAGCGGGCGTTGATGCATTCGCCCGGCGCCCGGCGTTTGTAGACGCTCTTGCCGTGCAGGCTTTTCATCCGTCTGCGCCAGGCGGCCATGCCGGGGCCGTCCTCGGGGCGTGGTGCATAGGGATCGCTCCCATGCTTGCTGTTGGCCGGCGGGCCATAGACCTTGATCCCCTGGCTAGCAGCCCATTCGATGTCTTCGTGCTTGTTGAACCCGCCGTCGACAAGGTAACGCTTCGCGTGACCATAAAGGCCCGCAAGCCGTTCCTGCATTGGCCGCATCAGGCCGCGGTCCGAGCCGACATTGGTCACATCCACGGCAATGGCGATCTGTCCCTCGGCGACGCTTGCGACTTGGCAGTTGTAGGCGGGACGGAAGCCGCCGTCGGCCATCTTCATGACCCGCGCCTGCGGGTCGGTCGTGGA
>NZ_CAADFC020000034.1 GCF_900696085.1 Bradyrhizobium ivorense | reverse complement strand
GCCAGCGCCCGGGCACTGCCGACACCCTGGCTCGTGGCAAACAACCACAACGCCAGTTGCAGGCGTGGGCTGACCGGCGCTTGACCCGGACCATGGGCACGCGCCCGAACGGTCCCTTCAAGCGCGCTCAGATCGAGCCTCTCGACATAGGCCCAGATCACGCGTGCCGGATGCTCAGCCGGCAGCAACGCCTCAAGATCGACCGCCCGCAGCTCAACTTGATCGCGGACAGGCTCGCGAAGCCGGGCGCTTCCCGGCCAGTCCCGCGCAACCGCCTCTGCTTCAGGTAGATCACCAAACAGTGTTTCGCGTGACATCCGTGCCTCCATCGACCTTGAAAGCAGGGAATCATCCGACTCACGCTTACGCAAACAGAAACCCGCCAAATCACATAGATTCACAGCCTCTGAGGTGCGAGCCTCTTCGGCGAGCCTCGAAGGATGCACGGCCCGGCTCGCGGCCGTCGATCCTTCGAGGCTCGCCAAGCAGCGCAATTGCGCTGCAAGGCTCGCACCTCAGGATGACGGTGTTGGTTTGCTCAGCTTGCTCGGTGTCATCACCCGGCTTGACCGGGTGATCCAGTATTCCAGAGGCGCCGGTGATAGAAGCGAGGGGCCGCGGCGTACTGGATCGCCCGGTCAAGCCGGGCGATGACAGCGGTAGATGAGGACAAAGCTTCACAAGCTCTCAGGATGAAGGGGAAAGAGCGCCGCGCTTCTATCCATCACCGTCACCCTGAGGTGGCCGCTTCTTCACCGGCCCTCGAAGGGTCGACGGCCCGGCTGGCGGCCTATTCATCCTTCGAGGCTCGCAAGAGCTCGCACCTCCAGCGACAAAGGCGAAGCCTTTGCGCGGGGATGACGGGGAAAGAGCGCCGCGCTTCTATCTATCACCGTCACCCTGAGGTGGCCGCTTCTTCAGCGGCCCTCGAAGGGTCGACGGCCCGGCTGGTGGCCGATTCATCCTTCGAGGCTCGCCCAGCAGCGCAATTGCGCTGCAAGGCTCGCACCTCAGGATGACGGATTTGGAAGCGCGCCCCCCGCTACTCCTTCACCGCACCGGTCAGCGACGACACGTAGTAGTCGACGAACAGCGAGTAGAACAGTGCGACCGGCAGCGAGCCGAGCAGGGAGCCGGCCATCAGCGCGCCCCACTGGTAGACGTCGCCGGTGATCAGCTCGGTGACGATCGCGACCGGCACCGTCTTGTTGGCGCCGCTCTGGATGAAGGCGAGCGCGTAGATGAACTCGTTCCACGACAGCGTGAAGGAGAAGATGCCGGCCGAGATCAGGCCGGGCACCGCCAGCGGCAGCGTGATCCGGCGCAGGATCTGCAGCCGGGTCGCGCCGTCGACCAGCGCGCATTCCTCGAGCTCGTAGGGGATCGACTTGAAATAGCCGATCAATAGCCAGGTGCAGAACGGCACCAGGAAGGTCGGATAGACCAGGATCAGTGCCATCGGTGAATCGAACAGGCCGAACTGCACGATCACGGTGGCGAGCGGGATGAACAGGATCGACGGCGGCACCAGGTAAGCGAGGTAGATGCCGAGCCCGACATAGGGACTGCCGCGAAAGCGCAGCCGCTCGATCGCATAGGCCGCCAAGGTCGAGGCGAACAGCGACAGGAAGGTCGAGCCGATCGCGACCATCATCGTCGTCTTCAGCCAGCGCGGATAAGACGTGTCGAACAGCAGATGCTTGATGTGCAGCAGCGTCGGCGAGGTGATCCAGAACGGGTTGTGCTCCTTGTAGTTCAAGAGCTCCGCATTCGGTTTGAACGAGGTGATCGCCATCCAGTAGAACGGGAACAGCAGGATCAGGATGAAGCAGGCGAGCGGCAGATAGATCATCACCACGCGGCGGGCGCGGGAATCCCACGCCATGGTGTCGGGCGTGGCGCTGGCGACGTTGCTGCTGCCCGGTGAGGCGGTGACGTCAGTCATTGGCTTCTCCCTGCTGCCATTTGCGGCGTGCGAGGCCGAAGTAGGAAAACAACGTCGCGAACACCAGGAACGGGATCATCGACACCGCGATCGCCGCGCCCTCGCCGAGCTCGCCGCCGGCGATGCCGCGCTGGAACGCCAATGTCGCGAGCAGATGGGTCGAGTTGACCGGGCCGCCGCGGGTGATGGCATAGACCAGCTGGAAGTCGGTGAAGGTGAAGATGATCGAGAACGTCATCACGATCGCGAGAATCGGCATCATCATCGGGAAGGTGATGTAGCGGAAGCGCTGCCAGGCGGTGGCGCCGTCGAGCATCGCGGCCTCGTAGAGCGAGGGCGAGATGGTCTGCAGCCCCGCCAGCAGCGAGATCGCGACGAACGGAATGCCGCGCCAGATGTTGGCGACGATCAGCGAGAACCGCGCCGGCCACGGCGAGCCGAGGAAGTCGACATTGCTGTCGCGGATGTGCAGCACCTCGACCAGCAGATAGGAGATGATCGAGAACTGCGGATCGTAGATCCACCAGAACGCCAGCGCCGACAGCACCGTCGGCACGATCCACGGCAGCAGCACGATGGCGCGGACCAGGCTCTTGAACGGGAAATGGTTGTTGAGCAAGAGTGCCAGCCAGAAGCCGAGCGCGAATTTCCCGAAGGTCGCGACCGCGGTGTAGAAGATCGAGTAGAACACCGCGTTCCACCACAAGGGATCCTTGAGCAGGTACTGGAAGTTCTCCAGCCCGATGAAGATGCCGCGCTGGCCGATCGTGGTGTCGGTGAAGGCGAGCCAGATGCCGAGCCCGAGCGGATAGGTCAGGAACACCGCAAGCAGGCCGATCGCCGGCGCAAGGCACATCACGATCAGGAACGACTTGTAGTCGAACAGCCGCACCAGCCAGTTCGGCTGGCGCTGCGCGTAGGTGCGGGCGGATATCGTTGTTACGGACATCAGATCCTTGTCCTGGTCTGACTTGAACGGTCATTCCGGGGCGATGCGTCAGCATCGAACCCGGAATCTCGAAATTCCGGGTCTGGTCCTAACGGACCATCCCGGAATGACGGCACGTCGTCGACGTGACCGCGCTTGGCTTACCGGCCCTGCCGGCGGAAGTACCGCTTGCAGCGCTGCTCGGCTTCCGCGGCGGCGGCTTCCGGCGTGGCTGCGCCGGTCGCCACCGAGGCGAACATCTGCACCGTCACATAGTCCGCGCGCACCGCGCCGGTGGCGGTCGAGATCGGACCCTTGTAGCCGGCGTAGTACTTGCTGTTCATGGTGTCCTTGAAGATCGCGACCTTGGGATCGCCCGACCACACCGCCGAATCGGCATAGGCCGCCAGCGGCTGCGACCAGTAGCCGCTGTTGGCGTTGAGCCACGGCTCGTACTGGTCCTTCTCCAGCATGAATTGCAGGAAGGCTTTCGCCGCATTCGGATACTGGCTGTGCTTGAACACCATGGCGTTCAGCGTCAGGCCCGACATCGGCGAGGCCGGCGCCAGACCCTTCGGCAGCAGCTGATGCTCGGAATCTTCGGCGATCGCCGCGGTGGCCGGATCGTTCTTCAGCGAGAAGTACAGCGAGACGCCGTTGGCGGTCAGGCCGATTTCCTGCGAGGAGTAGGCGCGGTTGTTGCTGACGTCGTTCCAGGACGGCGTGCCGGCGATGAAGGTCGGGTAGAGCTCCTTCACGTAGTTCAGCGCCGCGATGGTCTCCTTGCTGTTGATGGTGACGTTGCCTTCCTCGTCCAGCAGCGCGGCGTTGTGCGACCACATCATCCAGTCGGCAAAGCCGTTGCCGTCGCCAACCGCATTGCCGAGCGCGAAGCCGGCGGGCTTGCCGGCCTTCTGCAGCTTCTTGCAGAGGTCGAGGAAGCCGGGAAGGTCGTCCGGCGCCTTGTCGAACCCGACCGATTTGAGCAGCGACTTGCGGTAGATCAGGGGACCTGCGGTGGCGCCGAACGGCAACCCGATCCAGGTTTCGCTCTTGGCCTTCTTGCCGTAGGCCTTCGCGAGGTTCAGCCAGCCGCCATACTTCTTGCCGAGATAGTCGGCGACGTCGGTCAGCTCGATCAGCTTGTCGACATAGATGTGCGGCGCATCGGAGAAGCCGATGATGATGTCGGGGCCGGCGCCGGAGTTCGAGGTCACCGCGGTCTGCTGGTTGATGTCCTCCCAGCCGACGAAGTCGACCTTGACCTCGACGCCGGTCTCCTTGGTGAACTTGGCGGCATTGGCGCGGAACACGTCCTCGTCGGCCTGCACGAAGCGCACCGGGCGCAGCATGCGCAGCGATGCGCCCTTTTCGATCGGGAGCTTGGGCGCCGGAACGTCGGCGGCCTTGATCTTGGATGCGGTTTGCGCGGAGGCGCCGGTGGCGGCGAGCGCCGCGGCCGATACGCCGAGCACCAATGCGTCACGACGGGTGATGATGTTGGTCATGCAAATTCTCCCTGCTGTTTGTCCCCGGCGTTGAGCCGCCGGTGAACGCCCCGATCCCAACCGAAACCGGGGGCTTTGCGTCCGTGTTGTTATTCCGTCCGGCGGGCACGGACCGTTCTCCGTGTCGCCCGCGGACGTGTTGTTGCCGTCTTAACTGTTCGGACCGCGATCCATGCTGACGGGTTGCCAGCGGCGCAGCGCGGTGTTCTGCAGCACCGACGGGTTGACGCAGCTTACCGGCCACATGCCTTGCAGCACCAGTGACAATTCGTAGCCCACCCGGCGCTTGCGCGCCTCGTCGAAACGTGCCGACGCCGAGGCGACATGCGCGGTCAAGGTAACATTGTCCATCCCGAGCATCGGATTGTTGTGCGACGGCGGCTCCTTCTCCAGCACGTCGAGCGCGGCATGCGCGATCCAGCCTTCCTGCAGCGCCTTGATCAGCGCCTCCTCGTCGACGGTGGCGCCGCGGCCGGTGTTGACGAAGATCGCGGATTTTTTCATCTGGCGGAAATGCTTCTCGGTCAGCATGTGATGCACCTCGGGCCGCGCCGGCGCGTGCATCGAGACGAAGTCCGATTGCGACAGCACCTCCGACAAGGTCGCGGGGATCACGCCGTGGTCGTACATCAGCGTTTCCTGGATGAAGGGATCGTAGGCCATCATGCGCAGGCCGAACGGCGCGGCGCGCTTGGCCACCGCACGGGCGACGCGGCCGAACGAGATGAAGCCGAGGGTCTGGCCCATCAGCCGCGGAATCTTCAACAGCGCCGGCCGGCCTTCGGCCCAACGCCCGCTGCGCACCATCTTGTCCTGCTCGATCAGGCGGCGGAAGCCGGCGAGCAGAAGCATCATGGCGTGGTCGGCGACCTCCTCGATGAAGGTGTCGGGGATGTTGGTGACGGGGATGCCGCGGGCGGTCGCGGCCTTGACGTCGACGGAGTCGACGCCGACGCTGCCGAGCGTGATCACCTTGCAGTTCTCCAGTGCATCGATCACCGCCTTGGTGATCGGCATGCCCTTGGCGTAGATCGCGTCGGCGGTTTTCGCCGCGGCGATGAACTCGGCCTCGTTGGCCGGGGCCTCGATGATCTCGGCGCCGATCGGATCGAGTGCCTCCCGCTCATAGTCGTAGCCGCCGCCGGCCACGGTGAAGCTTGCGCCCTTCGGCGTGACCACCCTGAATTTCGACATTGTGTGCTCCCGATGTTCTGTTCTTGCTTCTTGCTCGTTTGCTTCTTGATTGGGCAGGCGGCGTTGCGCCGCTGCCATTCCTTGCTTCTACGCGACTTGCGCAGCTGCCTCCACCGTTGCCGCTTGGCCCGCAGTCTCAATTCTCCGGCTTTCTACGGGGAACCAGCGTAACCATCGGGTAAAGGGTCTCACATTACCGTGCGGCGAATCAATCCGCCAATCGCGTCGCGTTCCCCACCTCCTGGAGATCCCCGTGAAGCTGTCAAATCTGAAGATCACCCCCAAGCTCGGCATTCTGGTGGGGGTGACGCTGCTCGGCCTGTGCACCGCCGGCGTGCTCGCGGGGCACCTGATGCAGCGGGAGATGGTGCAGGCGCGCATCGACCAGGCCAAGGCGATGGTCGAGATGGCGAAGAACATGGCAGCGAGCCTGAAGAAGGATGTCGACGCCGGCAAGATGACCAAGGAGGCGGCGCTGGCCGAGCTCGGCAAGCGCGGTAACGCCATGACCTATGACAACGGCGCCGGCTATCTGTTCGGCACCTCCTATGACGGCATCACGGTGATGGCGCCGGATCCGAAGCAGGTCGGCACCAACCGCATGGATGTCGTGACCAATGGCCGCAAGCTGTCGCAGGAGCTGATGAACGGCGTGAAGGCCAATGGCGAGATCCTGCTGTTCTATGAGTATGTCAAGCCGGGCCAGGAGACGCCGATCCGCAAGCTCGGCTATGCGGTCGCGGTGCCCGGCTTCGACATGTATCTCGGCACCGGCGCCTATCTCGACGACATCGAGACCAAGCTGCGGCCGATCACCTGGCTGCTCGGGCTTGCGATCCTCGGCATCGGCATCATCTCGGGCTCGGTGGCCTGGCTGATCGGCCGCAGCATCTCGCGGCCGCTCAACCTGCTCGGCGGGCGCATGCGCGACATCGCCGACGGCAAGCTCGACGGCGAGATCCCCGGCGTCGGCCGCGGCGACGAGGTCGGCGCGATGGCGGCCACCGTTCAGGTCTTCAAGGACAATGCGGTGCGGATCCGCGGCCTCGAACAGGCCGAGGCGGAGACCCAGGCCCGTGCTGCGACCGAGCGCCGCAACGCGATGGAGAACATCGCCAGCGATTTCGAGCGCAGCGTCAACGGCATCGTCCGCACCGTGGCGTCGGCCGCTGCCGGCATGCAGACCACCGCGCAGTCGATGACCGCGACCGCAAGCGACGCTAGCGCGCGCGCCGCGACCGTCGGCGCCGCGTCCGACAGCGCTTCCAACAATGTCGGCACCGTTGCCGCCGCGGCCGAGGAGCTCTCCTCGTCGGTCGCCGAGATCGCCCGCCAGGTGGCGCGCTCCAGCGAGGTCGCGAGCCAGGCGGTGGCCGATGCCGAGCGCACCAATGCGACCGTGCAGGCGCTCTCCACCGGTGCCGAGAAGATCGGCGAGGTGGTCAAGCTGATCCACTCCATCGCGGCGCAAACCAATCTCCTGGCGCTCAACGCCACCATCGAGGCGGCGCGCGCCGGCGAATCCGGCCGCGGCTTTGCGGTGGTCGCCTCTGAGGTGAAGGCGCTGGCCAACCAGACCGCGAAGGCGACCGAAGAGATCTCGGCGCAGGTGGCGGCGATGCAGGCCTCGACCGGCGAGGCGGTGACCTCGATCGGCGGCATCACCGCGACCATTGCGCAGATGAGCGAGATCACCGCCTCGATCTCGACCGCGATCGACCAGCAGGGCGATGCGACCCGCGAGATCGCGCGCAACATCCAGCAGGTCGCGGCCGGCTCCAGCGAGATCTCCGCCCATATCGGCGGCGTCACCTCGGCCGCCGCCGCCACCGGCACCGCGGCCGGCGACGTGCTGTCGAACGCCCGCGAGCTCGACACCCAGTCCGGCAAGCTGCGCAACGCGGTCGACGAATTCTTGCAGAAGGTGCGGGCGGCCTAAGGAACTGCGTAGGGTGGGTTAGCCGAGGGCGTAACCCACCGGCGCGGTGCATACCCGTCATCCTGAGGTGCGAGCCTTGCAGCGCAATTGCGCTGCTGGGGCGAGCCTCGAAGGATGAATCGGCCCGGCTGGTGGCCGTCGACCCTTCGAGGGCCGCTGAAGAAGCGGCCACCTCAGGGTGACGGGGATAGAGCGGGCGCCCGCTACTGCTTCTCGATCCCCGCGGCGGTGATCAGCTTCTCCCACAGCACGAGCTGCTCCTTGAGGAACGCTTCGAACTCCTCCGGCGTGCCTGAAAACGCCTCCATGCCGCGCTCGGCGAGCTGGCTCTTGATGTCCGGCCGCTCGACCACCTTGCGGATCTCCGCGTTCAGCTTGGTGACGATGTCCTTCGGCATGTTGGCCGGGCCGAGATAGCCCTGCCACGAGGTGATATCAAAACCCTTCACGGTCTCGTCCATGGTCGGCAGCTCCGGCAGCAGCGCCGACTTCCGCTTGGTGGTGACGGCGAGCGCCTTCAGCGCCTTGGCGTTGACGTGCGGCAGCCCGGTCGGCACGTCGATGAACATCATCGAGACGCGGCCGGCGATCACGTCGGTCAGCGCGGGCGGCGAGCTCTTGTAGGGCACGTGCAAAAGATCGATGCCGGCGAGGCGGGCGAAGGTCGCGCCCGAGACGATCGCCGACGACGAGCCGCTGGCATAGGAGTATTTGCCCGGCTCCTTCTTGGCGAGCGCGATCAGCTCGGCGACCGAGTTCGCCGGAATGTCCGGATGGATCACCAGCATGAACGGCAAATCGCCGGTGCGCGCGATCGGCGTAAAATCCTTCAGCGGATCGTAGCTCATGTTTTTGAGCAGATACGGATTGGCCGAGTGCGTCGTGTTGGTGGTGACGAACAGCGTGTAGCCGTCGGGCGCCGAGCGCGCGACATAGCTCGCGGCGATCGAGCCGTTGGCGCCGGCCCGGTTGTCGATCACCATGCCGACGCCGAGCGCGACCCCGAGCTCCTTGGAAATCAGCCGCGTCGTGGTGTCGGTGCCGCTGCCGGCGGCGAACGGCAGCACCAGCGTGATGTTGCGGGTCGGGTAAGTCTGGGCGAGCGCCGCGCCTGATATCGCCGCGAGCGCGGCGGCGGCCGCGGCCACCACGCAGCAATAGTGTCTCAATCCCTCGATCATGTCGTCGTCCCCCCGCACAGCCCCTGAACAGGCCTATTGCGGGCGAAACTAGCCCGGCCGCCATGCTTGCGGAAGCATCTTTTCGCCGCATGGCCATGCGGGTCGCGGGTGGCGACGCTACGTTCCGGCCGGGAACACCTGCGCGACGTGAAACGCCTTGGTGGTGACCAGCCACTTGCCGTCGATCCGGTGAAACACGAGGTGATCGATGAAGCCGGTCTGGCCGTTCCTGACCCGCACCTTGGCGATGGCAAGGTCGGGCGCGGTCTGCTCGATGCTGATGATGCCCTCGTCGCGCGGCGAGCGCATCGACGCCGGCGAGGGGCGGCTGCGGATGAAGTCGCGGAATTCCGCCGCCGACCGCACCGTATGCTTGCCGTCGCGCATGCCGTGTACGATGCAGGCATCGGCGAACACTTCGCGGAACCTGTCGTCGTCGACGTCATACATCAGGTTGAAATATCCATCGATCGCGGCCGCGATGGCCTGGATGTCGCTCATTGCAAAATCTCCGTAGTGTGGCGGTTGTCGCACCGGATCGAGCCGGCGATCTGCAGCGACAGTGGCCGATATAGCCGGGGAGTGCTACGACTGGGCGGTCATCTCTTGGATGACTGAGAGGCATCGGCATGGACGAAGTTGACGGTCGGCTGGTTGGCGGCCTGGTGGTCCTCGCGGCGCTGGCGGATGCGCGCAGTTTTGGCAAAGCCGCCGAGCGGCTCGGCATGACGCAGTCCGGGGTCAGCAAGGCGATCGCCAAGCTCGAGGCGCGGCTCGATGCCCGGCTGGTTCACCGCACCAGCCGCGCCGTCGAGCTCACCGAGGAAGGCCGCGCGCTGGTCGAGCGCGTTGCCGGGCATCTGGCCGGGATCGGCGAGGCGGCAACGGAGACCGCGAAATCGCGCGATGCAGTCCGCGGCAGGCTGCGCGTCAATGTCGACCCGCTATTCTCGCGCCTCGTGCTGGCGCCGAAGCTGAGCGCGTTTCTGCTGCACAATCCCGCCATGGAGCTGCGCATCGAGACCCGCGACCGCATCGCGGATCTGGTCAGCGACGGTTTTGATCTCGCGGTGCGGTTCGGCGAGCCGGCACCGTCGGCGCTGATCGCGCGCCGCGTGCTCGATACCCGCGTGCTCACCGTGGCCTCGCCGCTCTATCTCGAACGCCACGGCCGGCCGCTCGATCCGCGCGAGCTGGCGAGCCCCGATCATCAGTGCATCCACGCGATCGACCCCGCCACCGGGCGTCCGTTCGACTGGGAGTTTTGCCGCGGCGGCGAGGTCGTGCCTGTTACGGTCAACGGGCGCCTCACCGTGACCGATTCCGGCACCAAGCTCGGCGCGTGCCTGGCCGGCTTCGGCATCGCCCAGGTGATCGATCTCGGCCTCGACGATCACTTGAAGAGCGGCGCGCTGGTCGAGCTGTTTCCGGACTGGCCCGACGAGCGCTATCCGCTCTACGTCTATTACGCCTCGCGCAACCACGTGCCGGCCAAGGTGCGGAAGTTCATCGACTTCATCACGGACACGCTGACGGCAAAACCTCAGTCGCCGCGCAAGGCGGCCGCCTTGCGCAAGGTGGGTTAACGCTTCGCCGATCCTTGCCGCGAGGCGATGATGACGCCGGCCAGCACCAGCGCGTAGCCGATCAGATGGAACGGCGCCAGCGTCTCGCCGAGCAGCAGGATCGCCATCGCCGAGCCGGACACCGGCACCAGATGGAAGAACGGCGCGGCGCGGTTCGGGCCGATCAGCGCGACGCCGCGGTTGAAGAACAGATAGGCCAGCGTGGACGGGAAGATCAGCGTGTAGGCCAGCGTCGCTCCGGTCAGCAGGTCGAACTTCAGCGTCATGCCGGCGGAGAATTCCCAGATCGCGACCGGCAGCAGCATCAGCGCGCCGCAGCAGGTGGTGAACGAGATCAGCGAGAGCTGATGGATCTTCGGCCGCCGCGGGATAAGCGCCGAATACAGCCCGAACGACACCAGCGAAGCGCCGAACATCAGGTCGCCGCGGTTGAACGAAATGCTCGCCAGCGCGGAAAAGTCGCCGCGCAAGATGATGGTGAGCACGCCGGCGAGCGAAATCGCGATGCCGGCCAACTGCGCCGGCGTCAGCCGCACGCCGAACAGGATCAGCGACCACAGCGCCACGAACAGCGGCCCGGCCGACTGAATCAGCAACGCGTTCAGCGCCTCGGTGTACTGCATCGCCCAATACGAGATCGCGTTGTTGAACGCGAACCCGACCGCGGACAGCAGCAGCATCAGCGGCAGCGCGCCGCGCAGCTTCGGCCAGTCCACTTTCAGATGCGGCCAGGCGAACGGCAGCAGAATCAGGAACACGCCGAACCAGCGGATCGTGGTCAGCGTCACCGGCGGCACATGGCTGCCGACATGCCGCGCCAGCACGATGTTGGCGGCCCAGAACAGCGAGGTCAGGCTGAGCAGCAGATAGGGCTGGTTGTTGAGCCAGTGCAGCGGCGAGCGAGGGGTTACAGCGGGGGCGGACGGCAAGGCGGTCATTATTGGCCGATGTTGTGCCGGAATCCCGCTGCGCGGCAAGACGAAAGAGCGGATTGGTGCCATGCGTGGAGATGCAAAACGCCGCGGATCATTTAGGGCGAGGAGACCGTCCCTTCAACCCGTCATCCTGAGGCGCGAGTCTCTTCGGCGAGCCTCGAAGGATGAATCGGCCCGGCTGGTGGCCGTGCATCCTTCGAGGCTCGCAAGAGCTCGCACCTCAGGATGACGGGGAGAGAGTGTGTTCGCAGCCTACCTCGCCTATGTCTGCGGCCCCGACAGCGAGATGTCGCGTTCGGCGCGAAACACGTTGCTGTAGAGGTTGGCGATCCATTGCCGGCCGTTGGAGGTGACGTTGAGGAAGCGGATCGCGCGCTGCACGTGCGGTGCGACGCTGTCCCAGTAGAAGTGCGGATAGCGGTTGACGAGGTCGGCCGGCGAATCGTAGCCGAGCTGCTTGTTCAGCCCGGCCTCCTCGAATTCCAGGTACAGCGCGTTGGCCTTGCGGATGTAATGGGGATCGCCGAGTTGTCCGATCAGGTCGGCGGCGCGCAGCAACGTCGCCTCTTCGCCGAATTCCTCGGCCCCGTCCGCGCCATCGAGCGGAAAGCGGGTGCCCTCGATGGCGCGCGCGATGCGCTCCTTGTCGAGCTGGGCGATGCCCTTGATGCGCTCCATCACGAACATCTTCGAGCGGTCGATATGATAGGGCAACAGCCCGGCGTCCGACGCGCCGCGCGGCAGCGTGATCTTGGCGCCGCTGGTGTCGATCACATAGCCGTTCTCATCGTCGGCCTCGAACAGCCCGCGCACATAGCCGATGTCGTGGGTCAGGCAGGCGATGATGACATGGGCGTAGTCTTCCGCCGTCATGTGCGAATGCAGCGCGCGGCCGCGCAGGACGTCGTGGCCGGCCAGCGTCACCAGCATGGTGTGCTCGACATTGTGGTACAGCGCATCGCTGTTGCCGATGCATTCGAGCGCGATCCGCGCGATCGAGGGCACCATCTCGACCAGCTCGGTCTGCGACGAGCCGAACCGTCGCTGCATGTAGTCGCCGAGAAACTTGCCGAGCGAATCGGCCGCAAGTTCGGGAAGGGTCATCACGGCCTTGACCTCCGAGATCGCGCGGCCTCGCAAAGGTTGAGGCCGACGTGCATTTCAGGGTAGCCCGGCCATGTGACATAATCGTTGCGAATGGACCGCGGCTGGGTGCGGCCTTGATGGAGCTGATCATGGGCGTCGACCTGTTGAATGTCAAAGGCTTGGCGGAGCTGGACCGCAAGGCGCCGGTGGTGATGGTCAATCTGATGCGGTTTCGCGAACGCTCGCTCGACGGCGACGGTTCAGGCTGGGACGCCTATCTGCGCTACAGCGCGCTCACGGTGCCGATGATCAAGGCCCGCGGCGGCACGCTATTGTGGACCGGCAATGCCGAGACGGTGGCACTCGGCGAGCCGGCCGGCCAGCAATGGGATTATCTGGCGCTGGTCTACTATCCGAGCGTCGCCGCCTTCATCGACATGATGACCTCGGCCGACTACGAGACCCGGTGCGACCCGCACCGCCGCAACGGCTGCGCCGAGCACGTGATCATCGCGACGCGCGAGGCGTACAGCAAGTTCAAGGCGGGGTAACGGAGATGGCCTAGCTCTCTCCACGCGTGGTCCCGGCGAAGGCCGGGACGACACTTGATATGTTGTACCACTATTTAGACCGTCACCCTGATTAGACCGTCACCCTGAGGTGGCCGCTTCTTCAGCGGCCCTCGAAGGGTCGACGGCCCGACTCTGGCCGCGTGGCTGCATCGGGGGCCGTGCATCCTTCGAGGCTCGCCGAAGGGGCTCGCGCCTCAGGATGACGGTCTAAGAGCGTGACGGGTCCTGACTTTCGCCGGGACGACGGCGTGGAGGTCGCTTGCCACCGCTCTACCACCGTCACCCTGAGGTGGCCGCTTCTTCAGCGGCCCTCGAAGGGTCGACGGCCCGGCTCTGATCGTGTGGCTGCATCGGGGCCGATTCATCCTTCGAGGCTCGCCGAAGGGGCTCGCACCTCCAGCGACAAAGGCGAAGCCTTTGCGCGGGGATGACGGGTTTGTTAGCGTGACGGTTCTTGCAGCGGCGCAACCGCCGCGTGGCAGGCCGTCTGCACCACTGCGCAGACCTCCTCCTTCGACCGCCCCGGGCTCAGCGCGGCGAAGGTCGGATAGCTCGTCAGGGCGAAGATGAGGTCGACGGCGTCCTTGCGGGCCCGCGGCGGCGCGGACTTGTCGGCGAGGCGGTCGATCAGTGCGGTGAGCAGCTTGCGGCGGCGCTCGTTGCGCTCGCTGATGGCTTCGGCAAATTCGGGATCGGTCGCCATCGCGGCGTGCAGGCCGCCGACCGCGGAATCGCGGCTCCAGAACGCGCAGAAGATCTCGACCATGCGGTCGAGCGCGGCGCGCGGATCGGTCATCGTCATGGTCTCGGCGAGCCGGTGCAGTCCGCCGCTCTGCGCGATCCCGTCGAACACGGCCTCCAGCAGCCCGCGGCGCGAGCCGAACTGGTTGTAGACCGTGAGGCGGGTGACGCCGGCGGCCTTGGCCACCGTGTCCAGCGAGAAGCGCGCGATGCTCTCCTCGCGCAGCGTGCGCGACGCCGCCGCGATCACCCGCTCGCGGGTCTCGGCCGCGGCGGCGCTGCGCCCCGGGCTCACATAGCTGCGCGGCGGCATCGGCTTGCCTTGCTTTCGTCGAATTGATTATACATATTGTATATCTAATTTCCAGCGTCATTTTGGAGCGACATCATGCAGACCGCCCTGATCATAGCCCTGTCCCTTCACGTCCTGTCATCGGTGTTTTGGGCCGGTTCGAGCTTCACGCTGGCGCGCACCGGCGGCCTCGGCGGCGAACGGCTGCTGGGCCCGCAGATCGGCGCCGCGACGGTCGCGATCGTCACCGGCGCCACGCTCTGGCAGCTCGCCCACGAAGGCTCGTTCGCGCGCTCCGAGCAGATCCTCGCCGCCGGCGCCATCGCCGCGCTGGTTGCGGTCGCGGTACAGATCATCGTCGGCGGCTCCGCCGTCAGACAATTGCGCAGCGCCGGCGACACCTCAGCCGCGCGCTCGCAGCTCGCGGTCGCGCAGCGCATCGCGGCCGCTCTGCTGGCGATCACCGCGCTGTGCATGGGCGCGGCGCGCTATGCCTGAGCTCAAAACTTCCGCACCAGGTCCGGCGTGATCTCGCTCGGGCTGCGGATGCCCAAAAGCGCCAGGTCGCGGTCGATCTCGTCGTACAACAGCGAGATCGCGCGCGCGACGCCGGCCTCGCCGGCAACCACCGCGGCGTAGAGGAACGGGCGGCCGACCCAGACGAAGTCGGCGCCGAGCGCCAGCGCCTTGATCACGTCGGTGCCGCGGCGGACACCGCCGTCCATCATCACGGTCATGCCGCCCTTCTGCGCCGCGATCTCCGGCAGCGTGCGCAGCGCGGAGACGGTGTAGTCGAGCTGGCGGCCGCCATGGTTGGAGACCATCACGCCGTCGCAGCCATGCTCGCGCGCCAGCCGCGCGTCCTCCGGCGAGATCAGGCCCTTGACCACGAGCTTGCCCTTCCAGCGCTTGCGGATCAATTCGACATGCTTCCAGGCGAGCTGGTCGCGGCTGCCGATGTTGCGCATCAAATTCTTCGACAGCACCGGCGGGCCCTGTTTGGCGTCCATGTTCTCGAAATGCGGCATGCCGTGGTTGAACACGGTGCGCGCCCAGGTGTTGAGCAGCCAGTCGGGATGCGTGATGGTGTCCCAGAACACCCGGGGCGTGATCGCGAGCGGCACCTGAAAGCCGTTGCGGATGTTGTTCTCGCGGTTCGGCGGCACCGGCACGTCGGCGGTGACGACGAAGGTGTCGTAGCCGGCCGCCGCGACGCGATCGACCAGCGGCTCGATGCGCGCGTCGATGCCGGCGAGATAGGCCTGGTACCAGGCGTCCTGGTTGTTGGCGCGGACATCCTCCAGCGTGATCAGCGAGGAGGCCGACAGGATCATCGGGATGTTGGCGGCGGCCGCGGCGCGGGTCAGCACGATGTCGCCGCGATAGGCGCACAGCGCCGACGAGCCCATCGGCGGAATCCCGAACGGCGCGGCGTAGCTCTTGCCGAACAGCATCGTGGACTGGTCGCGGCCGGAGACGTCGTTCAGCACCCGCGGCACAAAACCGTATTCGTCGAACGCTTTGCGATTGTCGGTCCGCGCCGCGTCGGTCTCGGCGCCGCCGGAGATGTAGCCGTAGAGGAACTTTGGCAGCATCCGCCGCGCCTGCGGCT
Source organism: Bradyrhizobium ivorense (assembly GCF_900696085.1). GTDB lineage: Bacteria > Pseudomonadota > Alphaproteobacteria > Rhizobiales > Xanthobacteraceae > Bradyrhizobium > Bradyrhizobium ivorense. Next base: position 3,240 of record NZ_CAADFC020000034.1, on the reverse strand, counting down.
CGAAATCGTCGAGCGTGAGATAGCGCCGCAGCCGGCGCGGCACGGCGCTGGCGGCGCGGTTGACGGTGGCGGGAGGCGGAGAGGGCGCGGCGGTCCGATCGTGCACGGTGAGCGTTTCCGTTGTTGTTCTTGTTTGCGAGGAGATTAGCGCCTACCGCCGGGCCCGACAAACTTTGCGTTGAAATTGTTGACGGACTGGTTGACGTCACTGAGGGTCCGGCGGGTTTCGGCGATGAACACGCCGGACCGCTTGTCAAAACTCTGGATCAGCTCGCGCAGCGAGATCACGGTCGGCAGCAGCTCGCCGCCATATTTGTCGCTGCCGAGGGTTTTCAGGAACTTGTCGGCGGCCACCATCTTGTCGTCGGCCGTGCTGACGCCGGCCTCGGCGGCGTCGATGAAGCCGGCGATCAGTTCGCCATTGCCGGACAGCGAATTGGTAAAATTCTCCAGGCCGAGCAGCGCATCCTTGATCTCGGACTCGTTCTCGGTGATGACGCGATCGACATTGCGCAGCGCGACGCGCAGCTTCTCCTGGACGCCCATGGTGCCTTCGGGATCGGCGGTCAGCTCGGGAATGCCGTCGGCGCCGGCTGCCGCTGCCGGCGCCTCGTCGGTGCCGCCGGTGAAGGAGATCGCGGCGATCCCGGTCAGCCCCTGGAATTCGAGGCCGACCTGGGTGTCCTTCTTGATCGGCGCATCGGCCTCGATCCGCGTCATCGCGACCACGCGGTGGCGGTCAAGCCTGATCGAAACCACCTCGCCGATGCGCACGCCAGCAAAATTGACGCTGCCGCCGCGGCGCAGGCCGGAGGCCGAGCCCTCGAAGATCACGCGGAACGGCACCTGCCGCTTGATGCCGGCATAGCGCTGATAGCCCAGCCAGCCACTGAGCGAGCCGGCGATCAAAGCCAGCGTCAGGGTGCCGATCATCACATTGCTGGCGCGCGCCATCTGGTCCGGATCTGTGAGCGAAGCAGGTGAAGGAGACTAGCGGATTTGCCCAAAATAGTCACCGCGCCGCCCTTCGCCTCTCCCCGCCTGCGGGGAGAGGCCGGATCGCATGAAATGCGATCCGGGTGAGGGGGAGTCTCCGCGAGTCGTCTATCACCGTTTGAGCGGAAAGAGCCCCTCACCCCAACCCTCTCCCCGCGAAGAGCGGGGAGAGGGAGCGGAGAGATCACGCACTCTGCTTCCTCGACGCCGCGAACACGCCGGCCAGCACCAGCGCGAAGCCGATGAAGTGGAAGGCCTGCGGATGCTCGCCGATGAACACGATCGACATGATGGTGCCGAATACCGGAACCATGTGGAAGAACGGCGCGGCGCGGTTGGCGCCGATCAGCTGGACGCCGCGGTTGAAACAGAGAAAGGCCAGCGTCGAGGGGAACACCGCGACGTAGAACAGCGACAGCAGATTGCCGATCGTGAGCTGCATCACCGGCCGCGCGGTCAGTTCCCAGGCGAAAAGCGGGATCAGCACCAAGGCGCCGCAGCCGAAGGTGAAGGCGGCCATCGACAGGCCGTGGATCTTGGGCCGCTTCAAGGTCAGCACCGAATATAGCGCGAAGATCGCCAGCGCGACGATGAAGATCAGGTCGCCCTTGTTGAACTCGACTTTGGACAGCGTGGTGAGGTCGCCATGCAGCAGGATCACCAGCACGCCGCACAGCGACAGCAGCACGCCGAGCAATTGCGCCAGCGTCAGCCGTGCCCCGAGCAGGATCAGGGACCACAGCGCGACGATGAGCGGCGCCGCCGATTGCAGCAGCATGGTGTTCAGCGCCATGGTGTACTCGAGCGCCCAGTATTGCAGCGTGTTGAAGGCGGAGATGCCGGTCACCGACAGCAGCACCATGATGCCGAGATTGTTGCGGATCGTGGCCCAGTCGCGCACCAGGTGCTTCCAGGCAAACGGCAGGATGATCAGGAACGCCGCCGCCCAGCGCAGGAACGAGAGCGTCACCGGCGGAATGTGGCCGGCGGCGAGCCGGCCGACGATCGCGTTGCCGGCCCAGCACATCGCGGTGATGCACAGCAACAGATAGGGCTGGTTGGCGATCCAGGCGGTGGACGCAGGCGTGGTGGTGGACTCGGAGGCAGACATTCAAAAGGGCCCGGTTCATGGCGCCGCGGCCCGCCCGGCAGGCGTCGCCGGGCCGGAGAAAAAGTTGCCCGGCCCGCGTCACAGACACGGATTCTAGCATGGCAGCAACGGCGGTGAACGCATCCCGACCATGCGCGAGTCGCCGTTTGCGGCACGCGAGGGGGGCCTGCGTCAGTTGCTCACGCAGCGAAGAGAGAGAGAGAGAATTTGTGTGCGCTACGGACGTGGGCGACACAGTGGTGACGCTCTCCGCGTAAGGGGACCAGGTGAAATGTAAGGGAGCCACCGGCGAAAGGGTTCCCTCCCCCCTTGCGGGGGAGGGTTAGGGAGAGGGGTACCACACGGCACACACTCTCCGTTCAACATTCACGCGGCGGGTGTTACGAGTGAGGCTGACTTCAATCATCTCGCCCGGGGCCACCCCTCTCCCCACCCCTCCCCCGCAAGGGGGGAGGGAGCCTGACGAGCGTGCTCACCTCACGTCAGTCGCAGAGCGGGGGTGCTTGGCACGGTTTCGGAATAATGGAAGAGTAATGGTGAGTTGCCCGACGTGTCAAGTGGCCATATCGAACGTGTCAGTAGCTCGTGATCTGTCGCCTGTTTGTAGCTCGTGAAGTGTCGTGTTTTTGGTGCCCCGGGACAAAGGGGGCACGATGGGCACGGCATCCATTCACGAGGGGGTACGACGGATGCGGTTTTCAGATTTGCTGGAACGGACGGAGGCGAGGGAACTGACGCAGGAGGGCGCTGCGGAGCTCCTCGGGGTCAGTGTTCGGACCTTCCAACGCTGGGCGGAGCGTTATGAGGCGGAGGGCGATGACGGGCTGGTCGACCGACGCATGGGACGGCGATCGCCACGGCGGGCGCCGGAGGCAGAGCTGGAGCGGATGCTGGGACTGTTCCGCGACAAATACGCGGACTTCACGGTGAAGCACTTCCACGAGCAGCTGCAAAAGCGGCATGACTATGTGCTGGGCTATACGGTGACCAAGCTCGCCCTGCAGGCGGCGGGCCTGGTACGGAAGGCGCCGAAGCGTTCGGCGCACCGTAAGAAGCGCCCACGCCGGCCGCTGCCGGGGATGCTGCTGCACCAGGACGGGTCGCGCCACGTCTGGATCGAGGATCTGCCGGCG
>NZ_CAADFC020000033.1 GCF_900696085.1 Bradyrhizobium ivorense | reverse complement strand
CCGGGGGCAAGCATCGCCCAGGCCGCATCTCCAAGCAGGGCGATCGCGTGCTGCGCGCGCTCTTCATCAACGGCGCCAGCGCCCATCTGCGGCAGCAGAAGGCGCGCGGCGTCAGCGATCCATGGCTGCGTGATTTGCTGGCGCGGCGGCCCTACAAGGTCGCCATGGTGGCCTTCGCCGCCAAGACCGCGCGCATCATCTGGGCCATGCTGGTCAAAGGAGAACCTTACCGCGACCGCGCGAGCGCGCCGGCTGCTGCCTAGTCGAGGGGCGACAGCCGCCGCGCTCGCGCTCATTCCTATCGGAAGGGCAATCAAGGTGTGATGGCAAATGGTCAGGAAACCGGGATCGAAACACTCCGCCACGTCATCGCGCGTCACAGCGCGCCGCAATGATTGGAATTCGATCAGCGATCTCCATCAGGGCCCGCGGTCAATGGCCGCATCTCGAGGCCGTATACATGACCGCTCCCCGATCCGCTTGCCGAAACATCAAGAAAGCCCTTGCCGACAGGGGGCCGTCCATACATGACGTGGGGGAGGGTGGCGTCCCGACGGGTCGCGCGAACGCGCCCGATGACAGGCTCCGCGATATCCGGGTGGCCCTGCTGTCGCTCTGCTCGTGTGGGCTACGAGTCGAGTGCGCTGATCGTGACGTAGTATCCGTCGGGATCGCGGAGCGAGAACTCCATCGTGCCGGTGTTCGGATTGACATGCGGCTCCTCGTCGAGCCGCTCGGCCAGCGCGCGGGCCCGCGGCAAGGCCAGCTCAAAATCGTCGACCCGGAAGAACAGCAGCAGGCCGTTGCCCGGCGTGGCGTTGCGCGGGCTGGTCAGCGTAGGATGCTCATGGGCGCCCCAGGCATGGAGGCAGAGCAGGACGGTGCCGTCGGGATCGACGATCTGGCCAAAATGGTCGTGGGCCGGCGCCGCCTCCGGCAAGCCAAGCAATGACCGGTACCATGCAAAGCTCTGTGGCACGTCGGCGACACCGATGATCGTCCAGATCCGCTTCATGATGCCTCCGCTGTGGCTCGCAGGCGACGATGCGCCGGCTTTTTTGGCAATCATACCGGCCTGAGCGGCCTGCCGGCCTCGAAATATTGCAGCGCAGCTCCTGCGAATCCGTGATCCGGCGTGATCATTGACGCCTTGATTTGGGCGTTCCCGGGGAGGAAACTGAGTTCCGTACGCAGGGTGCAAACGGAATGCCACGGCGGCCACCATAGGGGGGTGCCTGCAATTGCCGGATCGCTTCTACGAGACCTTCCAGGACGTAGATCTGCGCAACCTCGTCCGCGTCATCTCAGCCTGCACGTTGGGGCTGTGGGCGTTTGCGGCGGGGCTGCTGATTGGCACCTTTCTGTTTTCGTGACGCGGCTGCTGCGGTCTCGGTTCACCTCTCCCGTTCGGGGAGAGGTCGGCGCGAAGCGCCGGGTGAGGGCGCTCGCTCTCTCGATGGACCGTAACCCCTCACCCGATTTGCTGCGCAAATCGACCTCTCCCAAGGGAGAGGTGAAGCCTCCGATGCCGCTCCAGCTTGACCTAATCTCATCGCTCGCTAGCTTTGCCTGATGAAGGCGCCGATGCGCTCGCCGATCACGGCGCCGTTCTGATACAGCGCGCCGAGGTGGTCGCCGGGGATCGACATCGCATGCAGGCCATTGTCCTCGGCGAAGCGCAGCATCGGATCGTGCGGTCCATCCTCGCGTCCGTTCCAGAGCAGCACCGGCACCCGTGAGGCGAGCACGGCATCCTCCGCGCCGTCGAGCTGGTCCAGCGCATTGAAGCAGGCGCGCACGCCGCCTTCGAGATCCGGCGTCACCCATGCCACGAGCTCCGGCACCGTGCGCCGCGCGAAGGTGATGAAGGCGCTGTAGGTCAACGGGCCGCTATTGCCGCGCGGCAGTCCGGTTTGAAAATCCCAGCCGCCGATCGCAAGCGACGCCAGCCGCTTTGGGAAATACCTGGCGACGCCGACGGCGAGCCAGCCGCCCATCGAATGGCCGACGACATGCGCGCGCTCGCAACCGAGATCGTCGAGCACGGCGACGATGTCGCCGGCGCGCTGCGCCTGGCCGTATAGCTCAGGGTCGGCCGGCTTGTCGCTCAGACCATGGCCGAGCGAATCGATGCAGACGACGCGGAAGCGATCGGCGAGCGCCGCAACAACGCCACATTCTCGCCAGCTCGCGGCGTCGAGCAGCAGGCCGTGCTGCAGCACGATCAGCGGCCCAGTTCCCTCGACAGTATAATGGATGCGTTGGCCGCGATGGCAGGCAAATGGCATTTTGGCAGGTTCCCCACGTTCCAACGGGAGGTGAGGGTGAAAGGTGCGGGATTCAAGCCCCCGCGTTGCATGCAGGAACCCGCCACGCGCATCGGTCAGCGCGCAAGGCTGCAGTCAACCGCCCCACACCGTGCCTTCGGTCCAGCCGAGCTCGGTGAACTCCTGCGCCCGCAGCGGCGCTTCGCCGGCGGCGAAGAATTCGTCGAGCTGCGGTGGCTTGACGGATGTCTCCGACAGCATGGCGTGGGCTTGGCCGCGGTGATGGATCTGGTGCTGGAACAGATGCATCAGCAGGCGGTCGCGCCGCTCGGTCTGCACCGAGGTGTCGCGATTGATCTTGACGATGGTCTCCAGCCGCTCCGGCGTCAGCGCATCGCAGATCTCGATCAGGCGCTGGTCCATCGCGCGTTGCGCCGGCTTCAGCTCGGCGAGCGACGGGTAGGGCACCTCGTCGGCCCACGCGCGCGGGCCGAGCCAGCCGCCCTCGAGCGCATCGATGTAGAACAGGTCGATGACGTAGATGTGGTTCAGCGTTGCCTGCAGGCTTGGGAAGAACCCGGTTCGCGCGGCGGCAAACTCCGCCTGGCTCAGGGCGGCGCAGGCCGTGAGCAGGCGGTGGTTGGCCCATGCGTTGTTGTAAGCAAAGCCACGAAACGTCTGAACCAGGCTTGGCGGCATGTCTGTCCTCATCAGGTGAGCGCTCGATACCGATGAGAATCCTAGCACGCATGGCGTGCGACGGCGCGCCTCTTGCTGCCGCACGCTCCCGCGCCCCGAAACGCCGCCCTAGAACGACGTTCCGCCGCCGAACCTGAACTCCTGCACGATGTCGTATTTGCCCTTGGAGAGCGGCACCGCGTAGTCGAAGCGCAGCGGTCCGAACGGCGAGGCCCAGATCAGGCCGACGCCGACCGATGTGCGCACGATGCTGCTGTCGTCATACTGCAGGCCGCAATTGGGACACGCCGCGGTGTTGACTTCGCCGGTCGCGCTCCAGGATGTCGGCCCCTGATAGTCCCACAGCGAGCCGGCGTCGGCATAGACCGCGCCCTTCAGGCCGACTTCCTTCGGCAGGAACCAGAACGGCATCTGCAGCTCGAACGAGGCGCCCCAGTATTTGGTGCCGCCGAGCGCGTCGCCGGCCGCGCCGAGATTCCAATAGGTGATGTCGCGCGGACCGATGCCGTTGGTGGCGAAGCCGCGCACCAGGTTCGGACCCATCTGGAAGTGGTCCAGCATGCGCAGGTCCTGGTCGCCAATCTTGCTCAGGATGCCGCCCTGCAGATGGATCAGCCCGACCAGGTCGGACACCAGCGGCGTGTAGTATTTCGCGTCGACCGCCGTCTTCAGATAGCTGACGTCGCCGCCGACGCCGGCAAAGTCCTGCTTGAAGTCGATCAGGAGGCCGTCGGTCGGGTTCTTGTTGTTGTCGAGCGTGTTGTAGGTCAGCGTGTAGCCGACCGACGAGGTCCACGACGTGCCGTCGGCGAGCTCCTTGCGCACCGGCAGCGCGGATTCGCCGTCGGCATAGCAGCCATAGCCGTAGAAGCCGGAATCGATGGCGTTAGTCGGATCGATGCCGCCGAGCACGTTCTTGATGTAGTTCGGCGTCGGATTGAACGCCAGCGAGGCGTTGTTGGCGTTGTTGTTGCAGTTGTTGTACGCGCTCGACAGCGAGATGTTCTGCTCATAGAGCGAGTAGCGCAGCTGCAGCGAGAGATCCTCGCGCAGCGCCAGCCCGATCCGCGGCGAGAACCCCAGCGTGGTGACGCCGTAGCTGGTGTAGTCGCTGGCCAGCTGCTGCCGGTAGGTGAGGTCGAGCCCGAGCGCCAGCCGCTGTCCGAACAGATACGGTTCGACGAACGACAGCGAGGCGCCGCGGGTGTACTGGCCGTAGGTGACCGACGCCTTGCCGTAGAGGCCGCGTCCGAGCAGGTTGCGTTCGGAGATCGAGACCTCGGCCAGCGCGCCGTCGGTGGTGGAATAGCCGCCCGAGACCGAGAAATCGCCGGTCGATTTCTCCTCGATGTCGACGTTGAGGACGACGCGGTCGCTGGAGGAGCCCGGCTCGGTCGTCAGCTTGACCGATTTGAAGAAGTCGAGGTTCTTCAGCCGCCGCTCGGCGCGGTCGACCAGCGCGCGGTTGTAGGCATCGCCCTCCGAGATGTCGAACTCGCGCAGGATGACGTAGTCGCGGGTCCGCGTGTTGCCGCGCAAATTGATGCGCTCGATATAGCTGCGCGGCCCTTCGTCGACGTTGAAGACGATCGACACGGTGTGGGCATCGAAGTTGCGGTCGCCGGCCGGGCGGACCATGGCGAAGGCAAAGCCGCGGCGCGACGCCTCGATCTGCATCTCCTCGACCGACTTCTCGACCTGCTCGACATTGTACAGCGAGCCGACGCTGACGCGCGAATAGCCGCGCAGGGTCGAGATGTCGAAATTGGCGATGGTCGAGCGGAAGTCGACCGAGGACACGCGGTACTGCTGGCCTTCCTCGATCCTGAAGGTGACGAGAAAGCCCTTCTTGCCGGGGTCGTATTCGGTCAGCGCCGCCACCACGATGGCATCGGCGTAGCCGTTCTTCAGATAGAAGCGCCGGATCAGGTCGCGGTCGGCCTCGACGCGGTCGGGGTCGTAGACGTCGTTATTGCCGAGGAAGCTCAGGAAATTGCTCTCGTGGGTCTTGATGACGTCGTGCAGCCGCGCGGCCGAAAAGGCGTTGTTGCCGGTGAACTCGACCGTCCGGACCACGGTCTTGGCGCCTTCCTCGATGTTGAAGATCAGGTCGACGCGGTTGTTCGGCTGCTCGATGATTTCCGGCGTGACGCGCACCTCGTAGCGGCCGGAGCGGCGGTAGATGTCGGCGATGCGCAGCGTGTCCGATTGCACGGTGGCGCGCGAGAAGGTGCCGCGCGGCTTGGACTGGATCTCGCCGGAGAGCTGCTCGTCCTTGATCTTCTTGTTGCCCTCGAAGGCGAGACGGCCGATCACCGCGTTCTCGATCACATGCACGACGATCTGGCTGCCGTTGCGGTCGATCCTGACGTCCTGGAACAGCCCGGTCTCGATCAGCGCCTTCAGCCCGTCATCGATCGCCGCCTGGTCCAGCCGTCCGTCGCCGCCGGCCTTGAAGTAGGACCGCACCGTGTCGGCCTCGATCCGGCGATTGCCGTCAACGACGATGCCGTGAACGGTCCCTTGCACGGTCTGCGCGATCGCCCGCGCCGGCAACAGCGCCGCAAGCGGTGACGCCACAAGCAATAATCCGGCCATCGCCACCGCGAACGTCGCGCCCCGCATCAACTGAATCCTTCCACATCAACGTCCCTCCGTTGTGAAACGGGAGCGCGATGGCGGCGGTGTGGCTTGTCGATTGCGGGTTCGTTTCAAGTGGTTTGGATTTGTCATCGCGGCCGTGCGCGGCGACTGGCGGTCGGATCGGCGGCGCCTCGCAATTCATTGCCTTGAACGCACGCCGCCACGCCGGCGCGGGCTCACATGCCGGCCGCGCAAGCAAACTTCGGCAACAAGCGAAGCGGTTGCGTCGTGGGCTTTTCGCGATGCGTTTGCGCAGCTGGGCGGAAGCGCCGGATTGGGCCCAAATTCGGGACGGCAACAAAGCGGCAATATTAGTCTACATTACGCAACATTCAGGTTGCTGAATGGCCACGATCGACATGCTATTGGCGTTTGTTTCGCTCGCCGCACGCGACCGGATTCCGCCGCGCCGGCCGCGGTTCAGATATCACCCACCGGACTGGACGATGAATTTCGACCGCATCGATTCGCACGTAGTCGAACGCAAGCACGGCCTCGACCGTTCCATGACCCCACAGACCGTCCTGATCGTCGAAGACGATCAGGAGACCCGTCATCTGATCGCGCGTTATCTGAGCGAGCACGCCTTCTCGGTCGGCATGGTGGCGAACGGCCGCGAAATGGATCGTTACATGGCGCAGCATCGCGTCGACCTCCTCGTGCTCGATCTGATGTTGCCCGGCGAGGACGGCCTCAGCCTGTGCCGCCGGATTCGCGCCGACCGCTCGACGCCGATCATCTTCCTCACCGCGAAAGGCGACGAGGTCGATCGCATCCTCGGCCTCGAGATGGGCGCCGACGACTACCTGACCAAGCCGTTCAACCCGCGCGAATTGCTGGCGCGCATCAACGCCGTGCTGCGGCGGCAGGCGGCGGGCCTGACCGCGCTGGTGGGGAGCGGATCGCAGCGGTTGCGCTTCGAGGGCTGGACGATCGATTTCCGGCTGCGCGAATTGCGCGATCCGGAAGGCGCGCAGATTCCGCTGACCAGCGCCGAGTTCGACCTGCTGCAGGCGTTCTGCGAGCGGCACGGCCGCATCCTCAGCCGCGACAGTCTGCTCAGCCTGACCGGACGCCCGGGCGGCTCGTTCGGGCGCAGCGTCGACGTGCTGGTCAGCCGGCTGCGCGGCAAGCTCGACCGTGCCGAGGGGGCGTCCATGATCAGGACGGTACGGACCGGCGGCTACATCTTTACGCCGCTGGTGGAAGACGCGTGAGCTGGTCCGGCAAGCTCGCAGGCCTTTTCAGCTTCAGGCGCATCAGCGGTCAGATCGCCGCCCTGATCCTGATCACGCTGGTGCTGATTCACCTGCTGATGGCGGGATATTTCCTGCTCCGCCGCCAGGAGCCGCGGCTGCTGACCGATGAGCCGGTGCAGCAGTTCGTGCTGATCGCACGCATCGTCTCGCGGACGCCCGCGGCCGAGCGCGCGCTCTTGGTCAGCAATATCGGCCGTGGACTGCCGAACCTGCAGCTGCGCTTGATCGAGGACGCTACGGCCGTCGCGGCACGCCTGACTGCGGCAACGCCGATCGTCATTCGCACGCTGTTCGAGGGCCAGATCGAGCTGGTGCGGGGATCGGCCTCGGAGGCAGAAAGCGTGCTGTTTCATCTCGCGGATGGCGGCCTCCTCGAGGCCACCGTCGGCAAGCCGCATATGCCGCCGTTCTTCACCGGCCTGTGGATCTCTACGCTGCTGTTTCTCATCATGAGCGTGACTCTGCTCGGGGTCTGGGCCGGCCGTGCGCTGCGCGCGCCGCTGTCGGCATTCGCCCGCGCCGCGGAGAGCTTTAACGTCGACCGGATCTCGCCGCCGTTTCCCGAGAGCGGTCCCGAGGAGATCAGGTCGGCGGCGCGGGCGCTGAATGCGATGCAGGATAGGATCGCCGCGCTGATGCGCGACCGCACGCGCATGCTCGCCGCGATCAGCCACGATCTGCGAACGCCGATCACCCGGCTGCGGCTGCGCTCGGAATTCATCGCGGACGAGGCGCACCGCACGCAAACCCTGCGCGACCTCGACCAGATGCAGTCGATGCTCGAATCCGTGCTGACGCTGCTGCGCAGCGGCAATGCGGTCAAGCCGACGCTGGTCGACGTCGCGGCGCTGGTGCAGCTGGTCTGCGAGCAGTTTTCCGACTGCGGCCACACCGTCCGCTATCACGGTCCGAAGCGCTGCAAGCTGACGGTCAGGCCCGACGAGATCAGGCGCGCCGTCACCAACCTGGTCGAGAACGCGGTCCGCTTCGCCAGCGAGGTGACGGTGACGCTGACCGAGACCGACCAAACCGCGACCATCGAGATCGCAGACAACGGGCCGGGAATCCCCGAGCACAGCAAGTCCGCCATGCTCGAGCCCTTCGTGCGCGGCGACGAGGCCCGCACCATGGACGAGAGCAGCGGCTTCGGACTCGGCCTGTCGATCGCGCAGGCCGTCGTCCAGGCCCATGACGGGGAATTTTCACTGCACGACAACGCGCCGCAGGGGCTCCGCGTCAGCATTCGTCTGCCGCGCGCTCATCCAGCTTGACGGTGCGAGGTGCGCAAAACAACCCGACGGGCAACTCAACGCGGGTGATGACACCGAACAAGTTTGTTTGACATCGAACCAAACCAACCCGTCATCCTGAGAGGGTGTGAAGCTTTGTCCTCACCCACACCTGTCATCGCCCGGCCTGTGCGCAATTGCGCACATGGACCGGGCGATCCAGTACGCCGCGGCCTCTCGGTTCATTCACTACTGCCTCTGGAATACTGGATCACCCGCCTGCGCGGGTGATGACACCGAGCAAGTTGAGCAAACCAACCCGTCATCCCCGCGCAAAGGCTTCGCCTTTGTCGCTGGAGGTGCGAGCCTCTTCGGCGAGCCTCGAGGGACGCACGGCCCGGCCGGCGGCCGTCGATCCTTCGAGGGCCGCTGAAGAAGCGGCCACCTCAGGGTGACGGGACGAACAGCAGCGCCCTTCACGTCGCGATGCGCGGCTTACCCCGCCAGCACCGCGTCCGCGCCGGTCACTGCCTCGGCGCTCTCCGTCACCGTTTTCTCCAGCGACGGCGCCTGCACCGCGATGTTCTCGGCGAAGAACCGCGCCAGCGCGACGTAGCGCTGCGGCTCGGCGTCGCCATTGGCCTTGGCCGCCAGCGCCTCGCCGGCCAGCATGCAGCCGCCGAGCGTGGCGCCGAACAGCCGCAGATACGGCGTGGCGCCGGCAAGCGCATCGTTCGGCGAGGCGGCGAGGCGCTCGAGCAGCCATTTGCTGGTGCGCTCCAGCGCGCCGAGCGCATCGCGCAGCTTCGCGCCGGTTGAGCCGAACGCGGGGTCGTTGGAGGTCTCGACCTGCTTGACGGTTGCATCGAGCTCGTCGAGCAGCGCCCACACCGAGGCGCCGCCATTGGCCCCGAGCTTGCGGGTGACGAGATCGATCGACTGGATGCCGTTGGTGCCCTCATAGATCGAGGTGATGCGGGCGTCGCGATAATGCTGCGCGGCGCCGGTCTCCTCGATGAACCCCATGCCGCCATGGACCTGGACGCCGAGATAGGCGACCTCGTTGCCGGTGTCGGTGGAGAACGCTTTTGCGATCGGCGTCAGCAGCGCGCCGCGCGCGGCGGCGTCTGCGCGCACCTTGGCGTCCTTGGCGCGCACCGAGATATCGAGCGCAACCGCGGTGGCGTAGCAGATGGTGCGCGCCGCCGCCGTCTGGCTGCGCATCTGCATCAGCATGCGCTTGACGTCGGGATGCACGATGATCGGATCCATGCCGTCGCCCTTGCGGCCGAGCGCCTTGCCCTGACGGCGCTCCTGGGCATAGGCCAGCGCCTGCTGATAGGCGCGGTCGGCGATGCCGACGCCCTCGAGGCCGACGCCGAGCCGGGCCTGGTTCATCATCGTGAACATGCAGCGCATGCCCTGGTTCTCTTCGCCGATCAGATAGCCGATCGCGCCGCCCTTATCGCCCATCGTCATGGTGCAGGTCGGCGAGGCGTGCATGCCGAGCTTGTGCTCGACGCCGCTCGCATGGATGTCGTTGCGCGCGCCGAGCGAACCGTCGGCATTGACCAGGAATTTCGGCACCAGGAACAGCGAGATCCCCTTGGTGCCGGCGGGCGCATCGGGCAATCGCGCGAGCACGAAATGCACGATGTTGTCGGTCATGTCGTGCTCGCCATAGGTGATGAAGATCTTCGTACCCTTGAGCCGGTAGGTGCCGTCGGCCTGCTTTTCGGCACGGGTGCGCAGCGCGCCGACGTCGGAGCCGGCATTGGGCTCGGTGAGCTGCATCGTGCCGGTCCATTCGCCGGTGACCAGCTTTTCCAGATAGATCTGCTTCAGCTCGGCATTGCCGTGGGCGTCGAGCGCCTCGATCGCCGACAGCGTCAGCAGCGGGCAGAGGCCGAAGGCGACGTTGGAGGCGCTCCAGATCTCGGTGCAGGCGGCGTTGATCGCAAGCGGCAGGCCCTGGCCGCCGAACGCTTCCGGTCCCGACACTGCGTTCCATCCCGCGGCGGTCCAGCGCTGATAGGCGTCGGGCCAGCCGGGCGCGGTGGTGACCTTGCCGTCGTCGAGCTTGATGCCATGCTCGTCGCCGACCTTGTTGAGCGGCGCCAGCACATCGGAGGCGAACTTGCCGGCCTCTTCGAGCACGGCGGCGGTGATATCGCCATCGAAATCGCCGTAGTGGCCGGCCTGCACGGCCGCCGCGAGCCCGGCGCCATGATTGAGAGACAGCAGGATGTCGTTGATCGGTGCACGGTAGGTCATGGCGTTACTCCCGATGAGGCGTTTGCCGATTGTCATCCCATGAAACCCGCCGCCTCTCAACTCTGCGGAGCGGGCTCGCGCAGCAGGATCGGGTTTCAGCCGTCGCAGCGTCTCTCTATAATGACGGGGCCGACATCGGCGGGCGGCTTTCGCCTGATTTCGATCGTCGCCCTGTTGAAATGGCCTGTTGCACTCTGTAGACCGGCGTGGCCTTCGGTCGGCGTATTGGGGCGTAGCCAAGCGGTAAGGCAGCGGATTTTGATTCCGCCATTCGGAGGTTCGATCCCTCCCGCCCCAGCCAGTCGTGATCGCAGCCGTACGCGCGTCCCTCTCCGGCGCTTCGCCGGAGTTGATATCTTTCATCGGATCGCGCCCGCGGAGAACAAACCGGTCGATTCTCCGCGGCGACATCTCCCTGACATGGAACTCGAATATCCGGCGGCTGCCGCGATCCGCCCGCGGTCTGCCGGGCTGTGCAGGACGCTGCGCCGGCGCCGATTCCGGGGATCGGCCGGCGTCCGTGGGGGCGCGTTATGTTTCTCAGACGGCGGTGTTTTTGACGCCGCCGGCCGGCCGGCGCGCTGGAATCACCGCGGCTGCAGCCCGCCTCGATTTTCGTTTTCTCCGTAGGACTACCCGTTTTACACACCGTTCCACCCGGTGTTGCCCAAATTTCCGCCGGTCGCCGGTATTGGAAATATTGTCCTTACATTTCAATATCTTGTGAGGACGCCGCAGTTCAAATGCCCGTGATATTTGTGCAACATTTGCCCGAAAACAGCCGCAACTGGGCCGAAACCGAGCGGTCTTTTGTTGCGTGATCGGGGGCCTTCTGTCTCATATGGAACTGCGACGGAGGGGGGCATCCCAAGGTCGTCCCGTTCTAGGTGGTTCGCTTAAGTCCCTCGCGTTCAGCGGGTGTGTCCGAAGGCGCGAAATGGCTAAGCGGGGATATGGGGACAAGGGAACCAACCTGAGGGTGTTTACCCGGCGGATCCGGAACCTTCCCTGAGATAGAGCAACTTGGAGGTTTAACATGAAGATGGTTAAGAGCCTTATCCTCGGCTCGGCGGCGGCTCTCGTCGCGGTCGGCGGAGCTCAGGCGGCCGATCTTCCCGTCAAGGCCAAAGCGGTCGAGTACGTGAAGGTTTGCTCCCTGTATGGTCCCGGATTCTACTACATCCCGGGCACCGATACCTGCATCAAGCTCGGCGGCTATCTGCGCGCCGAAATCGCGGTGAACACCAACTCGGTCTACACCGGCAACACCAGCGGCCCGGGCGGCGCCAACAACCGTTTCACCAACGGCTACACCTGGCGTTCGCGTGAAGACCTCAACATCGATACGCGCACCGCGACCGAGTACGGCGTGGTCCGCACGTTCTTCGATGCGACCTTCACCTGGACCACCGACAACTACGGCGTGAACGGTGCGGCTCCTGGCGCGACCGTCTATGCTCCGCTCGGCGGCGGCGGCACGGTTGCCCCGGCTTCGGCTCCGAACAACGCGGGTGCCGGCAACGGTTCCTACGGCACGGTCGGCGTCTACTACGCCTTCATCCAGTTCGCCGGCTTCACCATGGGTAAGGCTGTCTCGCAGTTCAGCGCCCCCTGGACCAACTATCCCGGCAACATCTACGACGGTCTCGTCGGCGGCGGCGGCACGGTCACTGGTGTGAACCAGTTCACCTACACCGCTGAGTTCGGCAACGGCGTGTCGCTCTCGGTTTCGGCTCAGGATCAGGCTGCCTACTACCAGGCTGGCGTGAACAACCTCAGCGCCGGTGGTGCTTACGGCCTCAGCGACTATGCCGGCACGATCTCGCCGGACTTCGTCGGTATGCTGCGTGTCGACCAGGCTTGGGGTCTGTTCCAGGCATCGGTCGCTGCGCATGACAACCACGCTGCCTACTACGGCGGCACCGAGTTGACCGGTCATCCGGACGACAAGTGGGGCTGGGCTGGTCAGTTGGCCTTGTCGATCAAGAACATCCCGACCGGACCTGGCGACACCATCAACGTCCAGGGCGTCTACACCGACGGTGCGACGCGCTACAACATCCAGGACCTGGCGGGTGGTGCTGGTGCCAACACGATCTACAGCGGCACGGGCGTTCCCGGCCTCTATCAGAGCGTTGGCTTCGGCTTCGCTCCTGACACGGTCTTCGTGGCCGGCGGTCAGCAGCAGACCATCAAGACCTGGGGCTTCCGTGGTGGTTACACCCACAACTGGAACGCCTACTGGAACACTGCGATCTACGGCGCTTATGCCCAGATCATGTACAACGACACGTCCAAGACCCTGCTCTGCGGCGTCGGTGGCGTTGGCGGTACGGTTCGCACCACGTTCGCTTCGGCGGCTGGTACGGGTCTCACCTCCTGCAACCCCGACTACAACATTGCCCAGATCGGTGTGATCACCCGCTGGACCCCGGTCAAGAACCTGACCTTCTCGGCGGACTTCGTCTACACCCACCTGGACCAGAAGTACGCGGGTGTCGTCTCTGCCCCGAGCGGATCGATCGGCAAGCCGGCTGCTCTGTACGAAGTGAAGGATCAGGAGACCTATCAGCTGCTCCTGCGCGCTCAGCGCAACTGGTAAGACCCGGTTGATCTGATCTCGATAGAAACAGAACCCCCGGCGGGAAACCGCCGGGGGTTTTGCTTTGGCTGGCTGTCACGCCGGGCGACTCACGCCGCGAGCATCTCGCGCGCCAGCGGCACCACCTTGCGGCCGTAGAGCTCGATGCTCTTCATCAGCTTCTCGTGCGGCAGCGGCCCCGCCGAATATTTCAGCTGAAAGCGCGCGATGCCGAGCGCCTTCGCCGTCGCCGCGATCTTGCGCGCCACGGTTTCCGGCGAGCCGACATAGAGCGAGCCGTGCTCGGCCTCCGAGACGAACTCGTCACGGCCCATCGGCGGCCAGCCGCGCTCCTTGCCGATGCGGTCGCGCATCACCTTGTAGTCCGGCCACAGCTCCTCACAGGCCTTTTCGTCGGTCTCGGCGACATATCCCGGCGAATGCACGCCGATCGGCTGCGGCGCGCGGCCGAACTGTTCGTAGGCGCGCTTGTGCAGGTCGACATAGGGCGCAAACCGCCTGGGGTCGCCGCCGATGATGGCGAGCATCAGCGGCAGATCGTAATGCGCCGCGCGCACCACCGATTCGGGGCTGCCGCCGACGCCGATCCATGTCTTCAGCCGGCCGCGCTCGACCGGCGGATAGACCGACTGATTCTGCAGCGGCGGACGCAGCTTGCCCTGCCAGCTCACCGGCTCCTGCTTGAGCAGCGCGGTGAACAGGTCGAGCTTCTCCTCGAACAGCTCGCTGTACTGGCGCAGGTCGAAGCCGAACAGCGGGAACGATTCGGTGAAGGAGCCGCGGCCGAGAATCACCTCGGCGCGGCCGTTCGAGACCGCATCGACGGTGGCAAAGCGCTGGAACACCCGGATCGGGTCGTCCGAGCTCAGCACCGTCACCGCCGAACCGAGGCGGATCTTCTCGGTGCGCGCGGCGATCGCTGCCAGCACGGTTTCGGGGGAGGAGATCGCGAAATCGGCCCGGTGGTGCTCTCCGAGCCCGATGAAATCGACGGCGAGCTGATCGGCCAGCACCGCCTCGTCGACGACGTTGCGGATCACCTGGGCATGCGGCAGCGGCGCGCCGGCGGCGTCCTTGGTGACGTCGCCGAATGTGTCGAGGCCAAATTCGAGAGAGGTCGTCATCGGTCAGTCCAGTTGTCGACGTGGCGGAGCATCCGCCACGGGCCACCCATCGCACGCAGGGCTGAGAGGTCGTATTGCTGCGGACATGTCCGCAAGCCTGCGCTGTGGAGCCTTCGGTTGGAGATACCGAGCAACTAGAGACTGTTCACGGCGGAACAAGGCCGTGCCGCGAAACGCTGGGTTTCCGTCGGGATGGAGCGATGCAGGGCAGCGCCCCTCAGAACTGCTCCGCCCACGGCCGCAGGTCGAGCTCAAGCGTCCAGGCGCTGCGGTGCTGGTGATGCAGCACCCAATAGGCGTCGGCGATGGCGGCGATATTGAGCAGCCCGTCCGGGCCGCGATCGTCCTTCAATTGCGGACGCAGGCTCAGCAGGCGATCGCCCTCGATGCCGCCATCGACGACGACGTGCCCGACATGAATGTTTTTTGGCCCGAACTCGCGCGCCACGCTCTGCGCCAGCGCCCGCAGCGCGGCCTTCGCCGAGGCGAACGGGGAGTAGTTGGCTTTGCCGCGCAGCGAGCCGGAGGCGCCGGTGAACACCAGCGTGCCGCCGCCGCGCTTGAGCAGCGCCGGGATCGCAGCCTGCGCCAGCTGGAAGCCGCCGAGCGCGTGCTCGCGCCAATGCTCCTCGAAGCGCTGCTCGCTGACCTTGAGGAACGGCGCCGGCCGGTTGGAGCCGGCATTGTGCACGGCCATCGCGAGCGGCGCGAGCTTCTCCGCCGCCGCGACGAAGCGCGCGACATCCGCGGCGATGGAGGCATCGCCGACCACGTGCGCGATCTTCGCACCGGTGGCGGCAAGCTCGGCCGCGGTGGCGGCAAGCTTGTCGGCGTTGCGGCCGGCGATCGCAACCGGATAGCCGCCGGCGGCAAAGCGGCGCGCGATCGCAGCGCCCAGTCCGTGCGAGGCGCCGACGCCGGCAACCAGCACGCTTCCCTGCACGGCAGTCGGCTCGAGGACAGCTCGATCGTTCATGGCTTCACTCCGTCAATGCGCCCGCGTCGCGGGCAATTCACTTATCCGATTCCATTGCGATGACGGCGTCGCGCACCGTGCGCAGCACGGCGTCGGAGCGCTTCTGATCGGTGAGCACGCGCGAGATCGCGAGCGCACCGACCATCGCGCTCACCGCCATGGTGGCGCGGGCGTCGTCATCGTCGCCGAAGGTTTCCGCGACCTTGGCGATGAAAGCCTCGATGTGCGGCTCCATCACCGCGCGGCACTCTGCGTCGGCGCGACCGACATCGGAGATCAGGGCGGAGATGGCGCAGCCGGACTTGCGGCTGTCGCGATGGGTGCGGCTGAGATAGCTGCGCGCCATCGCGTTGACGCTGACCGGCTTGTCGGGGGCGCGCGCTGCGTGTGCCGCGGCTTCGCCCGCCGCCAGCGCCTGCTCGAGCGCCGCGGCGATCAGCTCCGAACGCGAGGCAAAATGCCCGTAGAAGCCGCCATGGGTCAGCTTCACCCGCTGCATCAGGCGGCCGATGCTGAGCGCATCCAGCCCCGCATCGCGGATCTGCGCCGCGGCCTCGTTCAGAATGCGTTCGCGGCTCCTGGCCTTGTCGGCCTGGGAATGGCCCATCTCGCGTCACCTCGCGCCGGCGTTTGACTCTCGGTCAGGATTATGACCATCATACATCTGGATGACAAGCATCATCCAGAATATTCGGCAATCACAAGGACGGGAGGAACGGATGTCCGGCAGCGCGAGCGAAGGGCGGGTCCATCATGAACGGCATGACCGCATCCTGAAGATCATCATCGACAATCCCGCGAAGAAGAACGCCTTCAGCCCGGAGATGATGGAGCAGTTGTCCGACGCGCTGACGCTGCTCGACAATGACGACGGCCTCTGGGTCGGCGTGCTCTGCGCCGCCGGCGGCAGCTTCACCGCGGGCCTCGACATGCCAAAGTTCTTCGGCCCGACCGCGTCACGCAAGCCGTTGCCGGAGGGCAATGTCGATCCGTTCGGCCTCTCGAAGCGGTGCCGGAAGCCGATCATCACCGCGGTGCAGGGCATCGTGTTCACGGTCGGCATCGAGATGATGCTGGCCGGCGACATCGTGATTGCCGCGGACGACAGCCGCTTCTGCCAGATGGAAGCCAAGCGCGGCATCGCGCCGCTGGCCGGCGCGCATTTCCGCTACATCAGCCGCGCCGGATGGGGCGATGCGATGTATCACCTGCTGCTGTGCGACGAATTCACCGCGGCCGAGGCGCATCGCATCGGCCTCGTGCAGGAGGTCGTCCCCGCCGGCCAGCAGATCGAGCGCGCGATGGCGCTGGCCGCGATCATCGCGCGCAACGCGCCGCTCGGCATCCAGGTGACGAAGGAGGCGGGCCGCAAATTTATCGAGGCCGGCGAGCAGGCGGCGATTGCGATCATCCCCGAGATCCGCCAACGCGTGCTCAACACCGCAGACGCCGCCGAAGGCATCAAATCGTTCGTCGAACGCCGCGCCGCAATATTCCAGGGCCGCTAGATTATAAGGCCGCTAGATTCCTCGGCCGCTAGCTGCGTTCACGATATGTGCAAGAGGTGGTTGTGACTATGATGTCGCAACCGCCGCATTTTATTCATGACGTTGCTGTGACGACTCTTGTCGAGATTCGTCGAATCAGCGAGATTCGATTCGGTAATCAGCAAACATTCATTTAGTCAATTTCGTCCCGCTTTGGCTCAAGCGTCCGGTATGGATTCGCATGACAAACGCACGCATAATTGTCGTAGGAAA
This sequence comes from Bradyrhizobium ivorense, assembly GCF_900696085.1. GTDB lineage: Bacteria > Pseudomonadota > Alphaproteobacteria > Rhizobiales > Xanthobacteraceae > Bradyrhizobium > Bradyrhizobium ivorense. The sequence goes on along the minus strand of NZ_CAADFC020000033.1, from coordinate 669,962 downwards.
CAACAAGGGCGGCTCGGGCAAATCGACCATTGCCATGCACGTCGCCATCGCGCTGATCAAGGCGGGTCAGCGTGTCGCCACCATCGATCTCGACAACAAGCAGAAATCGCTCACCCATTACGTCGATCATCGGCGGGATTGGGCGCGGGAGACCGACCAGGAACTCGGTGTCCCGACCCATATGTGCTTCGAGACGGTGAGCGGCAGGAGCAGCGAGGTCGAGACGCTCGGCCGCAGCGCGCTGGCCGAGATCGTCGAGCGGCTCGGCCGTTCCCATGATTTCGTCGTCATCGATTGCCCCGGTCACGACACCTACCTGACCACGTTCACGCATTCGCTCGCCAATACGCTGATCACGCCGCTCAACGACAGCTTTGTCGATTTCGACGTGCTCGGCACGGTCGACGCCAATGATTTCAAGGTGACCGGCATCAGCCACTATTCGAAGATGGTGGAGGAGGCGCGGCGCGAGCGCGCCAGCCACGATCAGCCGGCATTCGAATGGGTGGTGCTGCGCAATCGCCTCTCCACGCTCGGCTCGCGCAACAAGCGCCTGGTCGGCGAGGCCCTGAGCGAACTGTCGAAGACGCTGAACTTCCGTCTGGTCGATGGGCTGGCCGAGCGGGTAATCTTCCGCGAGTTCTACCCGCGCGGATTGACCGCGATCGACGAGGTCAGTCAGCTCGCGCTCGGCGCGCGGCCGACGATGTCCCACGTCACCGCCCGGCTCGAGATGGAGCGGTTGATGACCGCGATCATGCTCGGTCATCTGATTACGCGGCCGCCTGAGGTGTCCGACGTCAGCCGCGACGCGGCTTAGCACTACCGACAGTTGGCATTCCCCGCATTGGCAACGATCAGGAAGCTGATCGTTGCCGGTGCTATTGTGATCGTCCCTGCTGCAGTGGCTTCGCCGGCGAGCGGTGGAATCTGATCTTCGGTTCCCAGCGAAAGCGTATTGCCATTGAGCTGAACGGTGCCGTCCTCGGGCGTCGCGCTTGTCAGTGTATAGCGCAGCGCGCCGGCCGGCAGCGTCAGCTTGCGCTCGATCTTTCGATCATTGTTGATGACGAGCAGCGCGACGCCGTCCGACATGTCACGGGCGCAATGGGCATAGACGTGCAGCCCGGGGTACGGCGCGACGCCGGCATCCAGCACGGTCATTCCCATCAGGCGTCGCCACAGCAGCGCAGCCCAGTAGTCCGGCCGCGGCAGATGGGTTCGCTCGTCGAGCAGGCCGTAGTCGCTCGCGGCAAGCGTGTTGTGCATCACCACCTGAACGCCGGCCTTTGCGAGCCGTCCGAGCTGATCGAGATAGCGGAACGTATCGAGGAAGGTTGCGGCCCAGCGGTTGCCGCCGCACGCCGCCTCTGCGGTCTCGGTCAGCCAGATCGGCTTGCCCGGCGCGCGACGGTCGCGCAGCGTTCGATAGAACGCAAAGGTTTTGCCGGTTCGTGCCAGCCATTCGTCCGACAGCGCGGCCTCCGCCGTGCGATCGCCGCCGCATCGGGCCGAGAGTGCGCCGTAGTGGTGATAGGAGACCGCACCGATGCCGTGCGCGGTTGCGGCAAACAGCGCGGCGGCATCTGCGCCGGTGCTTGCGGTGCCAGGCCCGAGAATGGTCACATCAGGCGCGGCGCGCTTTATGAAGTTGCGGAACGTGGCGAAATCTCGCGCGTAGGCCGCAGCGTTGTAGCCATTGGGGGCGCCGCCGATCGCCGGGAGGTCGGGCTCGTTCATGAACTCGGCTGCAGCAACGTGCCCGCCAAAGGCCAGCGTGTGGGCGAGCAGGCGTTCGGCTTGCGTCGCCGTCCAGCGTCCGCCGGCATCGCGGGTGCCGGCGCTGATCGCAAAGGACGTCACGATCGGCGCGTCGACGGCGCGCGAGAAGTCGACCACGCTCTGCCATTGTTGTCGTGTCAGGACGCTATTGAAACCGCCGGGCGGGGCGGCTGACGGCGTGTCGGAATTCGCAACGAAGGTGCTGTTGGCCGAGGTCCCGCTGACGCGGAGATAGGCCGGCGCCAGCGCAGCCGCGAGCTTGCGCAGCCTGCTGCCGCCGAGATCGATCGGCGAACGCGGAGCGAGCCGGCCGGCCTTGGTGCCGGCCCGTGCCTCGGCATAGGGCTTCCAGAAACGCCCGCCGGTCACCTCGACCATCTCGATATTGTACGACTGGAAGCGCGGATCGATCGCGGCAACGCGCGGCATGGTCGCGACATCAAGCACGAGCTCGGCGGCGGCCGCCTTCGTAAACACGAAGGCTGCCATCGCCGAGGCAATCGCAGGTGCGAGGAGTCGATGCGATTGATCGAGCACAGCGCAGCGTCCCGAATTCCGGTCCGCTTCAGGATGCCGCTACGGCGTCGCGGAATCAACGTGAGGCGGCCGGCTCGCTTGCGATGCGGTCCCACAGCGCGTGGATCATGTCCTTCATGACCAGCGCGTCCTGCCAGCGGTCGGACAGCTCCTTGCCGTCGGGCCCGGTGATGGCGTAGGGCGGCGGGCCGAGCTCGCACAAAAAGGTCAGCGTCGCATCGGGGCCGGCGCGCTTGCGCCAGGAGCGGATGGCGTACTCCCACCAGCCCATGAACAGCGACACCCAGCCCTGGTGTTGCGGAAAACGATGCGAGATCTGCACCTCTCGCGGCTCGCGACGCGGCCGTGGATGCCCCAGCTATGGTCGAGGACGCGATGCATCATCGCGTGGTTGATGTCATCGACCGGCCAGGCGAATTCGCGGCCGACCAGATAGTGCGAGAGATCGGCGGTCAGTCGCAGATCGGGGAAGCAGTCGAGCAGGTCGAGCATGAAGAACAAGTCGGTCGTCATGCGGTCGCGATGGGTTTCGACATGCACGGCGATGCCGGTCTGCTCGGCCAGCCGCCGCCAGCCTTCGAGCAGCGGAATGCAGTCGGCGAGCCGGCGCGGCCGGACGTCGGGCTGCAGGTTGACGTGATCGGCGCCGAGCTGGCCGACCAGATCGAGCACCGCCTTCAGATCGTCCACCGTCTTCGGATAGCATTGCGCCTGCCAGATCATGCCGTGCGCATGGAGGAAGCTCGTGACCTCGCGCGCGAAGGCAGGATCGATGAAGCGGACGCCGGCGCCGTCAAACCCGGCATCGCGGATCATCGCGAGCTGGGTTTGCAGCGGCCATTCGTCCGCATCGGCCAGCCGCCGCTCCATCGCCCAGAGCGACTGCAGGACACGAAGCTGCTGCGCCACGGATCAGGCCCGTGCCGGCATCGCCGCGGGCAATTCGCTCGCCGTGGTCTCGTCGGCCTCGATGTTCTCCTGATAGGTCTCCGGCCCGATCCAGATCGCCACCACCGTGCAGAGTGACAGGAACATCGCGTAGCAGGCGACCGGCCACCAGGTGCCGTAGGCCGCCACCAGCGCGGTGGCGACGAACGGCGCCGGGCCGCCCGACAGCAGCGAGCCGAGCTCGCGCGCGAACGCAAAGCCGGCGAAGCGGCGCTGCGGCGGGAACAGCTCGGCGAAATACGCCGCCTGCGGGCCGAACATCGCCGCCGTCACCACCGCACGCGCCAGGATGAAGGCGAGCGCGATCATGATCCACTGCTTGGTGCCGACCATCCAGAAGAACGGGAAGGCCAGCACCACGCCGGCCAGCGCGCCGAACATGTAGACCGGCCGCCGTCCGATCCGATCCGACAGCGCCGCGAAGCCGAGGATCGCGAACAGCTCGATGGCGAAGGCCAGCATCAGCGCGCTGAGTGCGTCCGCCTTCGGCACGCCGACGGTGTTGATGATGTAGCTCAGGCCGAATACCGGGAAGAAATAGCCGAGCCCGTTCTCGGCCATCCGCGCCCCGAGCACGACGAAGAAGTTGCGCGGGTGGCGGCGCAACGCCTCCATCGCCGGATTGCTCTCGACCTTGCCGCGCGCGACCACCGCGTCGGTATAAACAGGCGTCTCGCTCACCCGCATGCGGACGAAGATGCCGACCAGGATCAACAGGAAGCTCGCCAGGAAGGGCAGCCGCCAGCCCCAGCTCATCAAATCCTCCCGCGGCAGCATGGTCACCAGCGCGAACGCGGCGGCGGCGAGCAGATTGCCGACGGACACGCCGAGCGGCGCAAAACCGCCCCAGAAGCCGCGATGCTTCGGCGGCGCGTTCTCGACCAGATAGATCACCGCGCCGCCGTACTCGGCGCCGGCACCGAGACCCTGCACGACGCGCATCGCGACCAGAAGGATCGGCGCCCAGATGCCGATCTGCGCATAGGTCGGCAGGAAACCAATCGCGGTGGTGCCGATGCCGATCATCAGCAGCGTTGCGACCAGCACCGGCTTGCGGCCATAGCGGTCGCCGAGGATGCCGAACAGCAGGCCGCCGAGCGGCCGCACCACGAAGCCGACGCCGAAGGTCAGGAACGACAGCAGCGTGCCGACCACCGGATCGCTCTTTGGAAAGAACAGCTCGCCGAACACCAGCGCCGCGGCGGTGCCGTAGAGGAAGAAGTCATACCATTCGAGCGCGGATCCGACGCTGGCGGCGAGAATCACACGCAACCGCGACTTGCTGGCGCCATCTGCCATCTTGGTCATTCGTTTCCCCGTTATGTCTGTTTTTATGGATCGTCTTGTTGAGCATGATCCGTTCGGAAAACCGGTACCCACTTCTCCGGATCATGCTCGAGAAGCAGCAATGCCCGCGGCGTGGCCGCGGGCATTGTCGTCGTTTTCTAGGCGGCGCGCGTGAAGTAGGACTTCTTCGACGCCGACTGGGTCTCGTAGATCGAGCCCTGCCGTTTCGCCGGCGGCAGCGGCATCCGCACCGGCACGTCGGTGAGCCGCGGCGTCACCACCGGCGGGCCCGCGAGCAGGCGGCTGTTGAACTCGTCAAAATCCTTCACGCCCATCAGCGGCCAGGCATCGCTCGCCGCCACTTCGTAGAGCAAGAGGTTGCGCGGCCGGTTCGAGGTGTTGGTAGCCGAGCCGTGCAGCGCGCGGACGTGGTGGAACGACATGCTGCCGGCCTTGCCGATGCAGGGCACCGCGCGCTTGATCTCGTCCTGGATCAGATCGGGATCGATCAGGCCGGCGAAGTGGCCGTCGTCGCCGTGATGGTCCCACATCGTGTCGCCGGTGTGCGTTGCAGGTGTCACCAGCATCGGGCCGTTCTCGATATCGCAATCGTCGAGCAGCACGCCGATCGCGAGGATGTCGTCATTGGTGTGCGGATAGAACGCCCAGTCCTGGTGCCATTCGACCGGCGAGCCGTACTGCGCCGACTTCATGTTCAGCTTTGAGCCGTGCAGGCGAAGCCCAGGGCCGATCAGCTTTGTCAGGATCGAGATCACCGCCGGGCTGCGCACGATCTCGTCGAAGATCGGATGCACCTTCTGCGGCGCCTTGATGCGGCGGACCCGCGGATTTTCCGGCGTGTGGCCCGGCTCGAGGTCGTAGACGTCGGTGTGCTCGGTCACCGCGGCGGCGCCGGCCACCAGCTCCGCGAGCACCGTGCGCACCCGCCCCAGCGTCTCCTGATCGAGCACTTCGGGAACCACGATCACCCCGTCGCGCTTGTAGGCCTGAACCTGCTCGTCCGAAATCATCCCGCTTTCTCCCTATACTTCAGTCGGTTGACGCTATGTTAGCGCTAACATAAGGTCATGTTAGCGCTAACATCATGGCTTGGCAACCCGGAATCGTGCACCCTCTGCCCATGAGCTCCGACCTGCCCCCCGAGATCGGCCCGGCCGACGCCGCGCCCACGCTGTCAGCGGTGGCCAAGCGTGCCGGCGTCTCCTCGATCACGGTGAGCCGCGTGGTGCGGCTGCCCGATCTGGTCGCGCCGGAGACCCGCGCGCGGGTCGAGCGCGCGATGCGCGAGCTCGGCTATGTGCCGAACCTGGTCGCCGGCGCGCTGGCGAGCGCGCGCACCAATTCGGTCGGCGTGCTGGTGCCGACCATTGCCAACTCGATCTTCGCCGACACGGTGCAGGGCCTGTCCGACACGCTCGAGCCGCGCGGCTTCTCGGTGATCCTGGCGCAGTCGCGCTACGACGCGGCGCGCGAGGACCGCATGCTGGCGGCGCTGCTGTCGCGGCGGCCCGAGGCGATCATCATGGTCGGCTCGCCCGCGACCGAGGAGGGCGGCCGCCTGCTGCGCAACGCGCGCATCCCGATCGTGGAAACCTGGGAGCTGCCGCCGGCGCCGATCGACGCGGTCGCAGGCTTTGACAATTACAAGGCCGGCGTTGCGGTGGCGAAACATCTGGTCGCGCAGGGGCGCAAGCGCCTCGCGTTCATCGGCGGCGACGATCCGCGCGCGACGCGGCGCTGGTCGGGCTTCAGGGACGAGATCCTCGCCAGCGGTCTTGCAGAGCCGCGCCGGCTGATCCTCGAGCGCAACGCCACGGGCAGTGTGGTGGCGCATGCGCGGCTGCCTGACGTCGACGCGGTGTTCGCTGCCAACGACGCGCATGCGATCGGCTTCATGGCGGGCTTGCGCAGCGCCGGCCTGCTGCGCGACGGGCCGGCGTCAGCGCAGCCGGTCGCGGTGATCGGCCTCGGCGATCTCGAAATGGGCCGGCTGATCTCGCCGACGCTGAGCACGATCAGCGTGCATGGCGATGCGATCGGCCGCACCGCGGCGACGCTGACCCTGGAGCGCGGCGGCGAGCGCCGCGTCGATCTCGGCTTCGAGCTGGTGCTGCGCGACAGCGGCTAGATGCAGAGAGCCCATTGACCGATGCAACGAACCTGGAGCGAGCGTTGCGCGATCGTCGCCAGCTCTGCTTTCACCGTGCCGCGATTGCGGTGTCCACCTGTTCAAGCAAGGCAAGAAGGCCGCGCAGAATCGTCATTGGGGGCGGAGGACAGCCTGGAATGTGGAGATCGACCGGTACGACTGCAGAGACGCCGCCAACTACGGCGTAGCTGCCGGCGAAGCATCCGCCGTCCCTGGCGCAGTCGCCCGCCGCGACAACCCACTTCGGATCGGGTGTCGCATGATACGTGCGCTCCAGCGCCTCGCGCATGTTGTGTGTGACTGGGCCGGTCACCAGCAGGACATCGGCGTGACGCGGCGAGGCGACGAACCGGATTCCGAACCGCTCGACGTCGTAATACGCGTTGTTCAGGGCGTGAATTTCCAGCTCGCATCCGTTGCATGATCCCGCATCGACCTCGCGGATCGAGAGGCTGCGGCCGAGGCGCCGTCTTGCGCTGTCGCCGACCATGGCTGCGAGCTCCGCGAGCGCAGCGTCGTCCGGGCGCGGCGCCTGCTCGGTCAGCGGTTGGCGGAACAGGCTCTGAAACAGGAGTTTGCGCATGTCGTCCGGCTCTTCAGAGGTCGTGCCCGGAATAGGAGCAGTTGAACGATTTGTTGCAGAGCGGGAAGTCCGCCACGATGTTGCCTTCGATGGCGGCTTCGAGCAGCGGCCATTGAAACCACGACGGATCACGCAAGTGACATCGTTCGATCCGGTCGCCGTCGAGGCGCAGCCATGCCAGGATGTCTCCGCGGAAACCTTCGACGATCGCCATGCCTTCCGTCGGCTCTGCGGGGCTTTGCAGCGGCACCCTGACCGGGCCGCTTTCGAGCCCGTCCATGATCTGATCCGCCAGCGAAAGGCTTTGCTCGACCTCCCGGATCCGAATCCAGACACGGGCGTTGACGTCGCCGTCGTCGAGGACGGGAACCTCGAAGCGCAGCACGTCGTAGGGGCGATAGCCCGGCTTGCGTCGAGCGTCGTGGTTGCGGCCGCTCGCGCGCCCAATATAGCCGCCGGCCGCGAATTGCCTGGCGAGGGCGGGATTGAGGCTGCCGGTGCCGACGGTGCGGTCCTGAAGCGACGCGGTGTTGTCGTAGAGATCGATCAGCGCGGGAAAATGCCGGCGAATTTCGCCGAGCGCGGCGCGGATTGCGGCCGGTCCTGCGTCGGCGATGTCGTGCGCCAGGCCTCCCGGAACGACAACGTCGCGCATCAAGCGGTGGCCGAACGCGATGTCGGCGGCGCGCAGCACGCGTTCGCGCAGCACGCCGCAATGCGCGTGCATCAGCGCAAACGACGCATCGTTGCAGATCGCGCCGATGTCGCCGAGATGATTGGCCAGACGCTCAAGCTCGGCCATCAGCGCGCGCAGCCACAGCGCGCGCGGCGGCACGGCAATCTGCTGCGCGGCCTCGACGGCTTGCGAGAACGCTAGGGCGTAGGCGACCGTGCTGTCGCCGGACACCCGCCCGGCGAGCCGCGCGGCCCGTTCAACGCTGCTTCCCGCCATCAATCCTTCGACGCCCTTGTGGGTGTAGCCGAGCCGCTCCTCCAGCCTGACCACCGCTTCTCCGCTTGCGGTGAAGCGGAAATGCCCGGGCTCGATGATGCCGGCATGCACAGGACCGACCGCAATCCGGTGCAGGTCTTCGCCTTCGGCTGCAAGGAATTGATACGGCGGCGCATCCGGCGCTGCCGCCGCGCGTTGTTCGCCCAGCGGAAAGCGTATTTGCCATCGGCCGTGATCGAGCCAGGGACGCGAATCCGGCGTGCCGATCGCTTCCAGTCCGAACAGGTCGTGGATCGTGCGCTCCAATCGAAGTGCCGGCCTGTGATGCGCCGCGATCGAGGGAAAGCGCCGATCGGGGCAGTCAAGGCTGATCACGCAGACATCGGATCCATCCTCCGCGCCGATCGCCATATGCACGCGCGACGGCTCGCCCCAGAGCCCGCGCAGGCTCAACTGGCCGTCCGCGAGCAGGCCGGCGACGGCAAGCCAGCTATCGCCATCGACTGCGACGCGCGGCCACGGATGGTGCCGTTCAACTGTACGGCCCGCTCTGATCACGTCGATCAATGAACGCATACCGTTCTCCCTCGCGTTAACCCAGAAGGCTGGCGACATGCTGGAACCAGACGACCAGCGGTCCCGGAAGGTACACGCCTGCAGTCAGAACCAGCGCGAAATGCGCGAACATCGGCACGTAGGACGCTTCGGCGGGTTTGGCGTTGCCCTCCGGTTCACCAAAGGCAAGGCCGGTGAGGCGCAGCATCAAGGCGCCAAAGGCGAGCAGAAGACCAAGAACGAGCGGAATGGCGAGCAGCGGCTGGCGCGCGAAGGTGGAACTGACGATCAGGAACTCGGTCATGAAGATGCCGAGCGGCGGCAGGCCGGCGATCGCGACAACGCCGACCACGAGGCCCCAGCCGAGCACGGGATGCGTTTCGGTCAAGCCCCGGATGTCGGCAATCCGCTGCGTGCCCTTCACCTGGGCGATGTGCCCAACCGCATAGAAGATTCCCGACTTGGTCAGACTGTGCATCACCATGTGAAGCAGCCCCGCGAAGTTGGCGAGCGGGCCGCCCATTCCGAACGCAAACACGATGATGCCCATGTGCTCGATCGAGGAATAGGCAAACAGCCGTTTGATGTCGCGGCGCCGGTAAAGCATGAAGGCGGCGAACAGCAGCGAGGTCAGTCCCATCGTCACCATCAATGGGCCCGGCGAGATCGCGTAAGGGTTGGCGGCGAGCAGGATCTTGAAGCGAAGCACCGCGTAAAGCGCGACGTTCAGCAGCAGGCCGGAGAGCACGGCGGAGATCGGAGTGGGGCCCTCCGCATGCGCGTCCGGAAGCCAGGCATGCAGCGGCGCGAGGCCGACCTTGGTGCCGTATCCGAGCAGCAGGAAGATGAAGGCGAGGTTGAGCAGCGCGGGGTCGAACGTCGCCGCCTGGTTGATCAGCAGCGTCCAGACCATCGCGTCCTGGCCCTCGCCGACGACGGGCCGTGCCGCCATGTAGACGAGGATGGTGCCGAACAGCGCGAGCGCGATGCCGACGCTGCCCAGGATGAAATATTTCCAGGCGGCCTCGAGCGCGGCGTGGGTTCGGTAGATGCCGACCATCAGGACGGTGGTGAGGGTCGCGATCTCCACCGCGACCCACATCAGGCCGATATTGTTCGACACGAACGCGAGGTTCATGCCGAACATCATGATCTGGTACATGGCATGGTAGAAGCGCAGGTAACCGGGCGTCAGTCGCCCGGTTTCGATCTCGTGGGCAATATAGCTCGCGCTGAAAACGCTGGTGGTGAAGCCCACGAAGGTGTTGAGCACGATGAAGACGATGTTGAGGTCGTCGACCAGCAGGTAGTGCCCGGGTTGCGGGCGCTCGAGGACGAACAGCGACAGCGCGGCCAGAAACGTGCTGAGGCTCGCGAGGATGTTGAGCCCCGCGGTCAGCCGGTAGCCGGGCAGCGCCGCAAGCACCGCCGCGGCGCCGATCGGTATCAGCAGAACCCAGGCCGCGGCATCCGACGCGGCAGTCATCGTCGCTCCCCCCTGAATTCGTCAAGAGCGCCGACGTCGACGGTGTCGAACCTTTCCCGAATGCGGAACAGGAACACGCCGATGACGATGAACGCGATCAGGATCGAGAAGGCCACGCTGATCTCCACGACCAGCGGCATGCCCTTGGCGCCCGTCGCCGCCAGCACCAGTCCGTTCTCCAGCGACATGAAGCCTACGACCTGGCTGACGGCGTTGCGCCGCGTCACCATGACCAGCAGCCCGAGCAGCACGACCGACAGCGCGAACGCCAGATCTTCCCTCGCCAGCGGATCGGCGGTGCCGGTCACCCGCAGCATCAGCACCATGGAAAGGGCGACCAATCCCATTCCCGCCAGCATGGTAAGGCCGATGCCGACCGCGGTCTCGATGTCGCGATGGATGCCGAGCTGCTTGATGATCCGGTGCAGCGCCACCGGGATGATGACCGCCTTGAACACCAGCGCGATGACCGCCGTCACATAGAGGTGCGGCGCATTCTGGATGTATGCCTGCCAGGCGACCGAGCAGGCCAGCACCACCGCGTGCAGCGCGAACACGTTGAGCAGCGCGTAAAGCCGGTCTTGATACAGCATCATGAAGCTGACCAGGACCAGGCTGCCGGCGAGCAGATGGGCGATGTCGAAGGCGAGATTAGGCATCAGAAGCTCCGCGACACGAACCGAAGCAGCGTCCCGAGCAGGCCGAGCATGAGCGCCGCGCCGAGAAATTCGGGGACACGAAACACCCGCATCTTCGCCGTCGCGGTCTCGAACGCGGCAAGCAGCAGGCTGGCGACCGCGAGCTTGAAAATGTAGGCGCCGGCGCCGGCCAGGTAGGATGCGGGGCCCGCGCCGACGATGGTGATCTGCCAAGGAAAGAACACGCAGATGATCAGCGAGACGTAGAAGAGCAGCTTGAGAAAGGCGCCGAACTCGATCATCGCCAGATGGCGTCCGGAATATTCGAGGATCATCGCCTCGTGCACCATGGTCAGCTCCAGATGCGTCGCCGGATTGTCGACCGGAATGCGCGCATTTTCCGCGAGCGCCACCATGATCAGCGCAATCATCGCCATGCCGAGCGAGATGCGCAGTCCGACTTCGGACGACGCCATGAAGGTGGCGACGGTCGAGAGCTGGGTCGAGCCGGCAATAAGTGCGACGCAGAACACCATCAGCAGCATGGCGGGCTCCGCCAGGGCGGCGATCATCACCTCGCGGCTGGAGCCGATGCCGCCGAAGCTGGTGCCGACATCCATGCCGGCGAGCGCGAGGAAGAAGCGCGCGCTCCCGAGCAGGGCGACGATCGCGATCAGATCGGCGCTCCAGCTGAACTGCAGGCCGGTCGCAAACGTCGGGACCAGCGCTGCTGCGACCCAGATCGCGGCGAACGTGATGTAGGGCGTGACGCGGAACAGCCACGACGCGTTCTCGGCGAGCACGACCTCCTTGCGCAGCAACCGCAGCAGGTCCCGGTAAGGCTGGAAGACGGACGCTCCCTTGCGGCGCAACAGGCGGGCCTTGATCTTGCGAACGAAGCCGGTGAACAGCGGCGCGAGCAGCAGCACCAGCGTCATCTGCACCAACTGCACAAGGATGTCCGAGATCACGACCATATCGCGAGCACCAGCAGCAACGTGACGAGCGTGGCAAAGACCAGACTGAGATAGCGGCGGATGGTCAGGAACTGGAGCTGGTTCAGTCGATCGGCAAGAAACCACACCGCCCCGCTCACCGGTGCGTACAGCCCCTCCCACACCGGATCATGCATCTCGACCTTGAGGCGGGCAGGCCGGAGGTCGCCGGGCGGCGGCATCTCGACATGCTCGCGGGCCTGAAACACCAGCGTTCCGAAAACCCGGCGGATCGGCTGGACGAAACTGACGCCAGAATACTGCGCCGCCGGCGTGGGGTCGGTGAAGCCGCAACCCCAGGCCGGCCCCCGCCGGATCGCGTGCGACGCAAAGCGATGGATGAAGTAAACCGCAAGCGAGGCCGTTGCCGTGATGAAGACGAAGACGAGCAGCCCATTGTAGGAGCTGCGGCTCTCCTCGATCGGAACGATCGAAAGCCAGGGGTCGCTTGCCTGGACCGGCATGCGATGACCGAGCAGGGCCTGGGCGACCGGCGAGAGGACGTCGATCACGAGTCCCGGCAGAATTCCGGCCAGGAAACACAGCACCGCCAGGGCGAACATCGCGGCGAGCGAGCAACGATCGACCTCGCCGGCGGCCTCCGCGACCGGGCTCCGCGCGCGGCCGAGGAAGGTGATGCCGAAGGCCTTGACGAAACACGCCGCCGCCAGCGCCGCGGCCAGCGCCAATGACGCGCCGACCGCCGGCACCATGACCTTGAGGCCCCATTGCGGCAGGTCGGGGCTCTGCAGGATGGCCTGAAAGACCAGCCATTCGGACGCAAAACCGTTAAACGGGGGAAGCGCCGAGATTGCGACGCAGCCGACGAGAAAGGCAAAGCTCGTGAGCGGCATGCGGTGGATCAGGCCGCCGAGCGTCTCGATGTTGCGTTGGCCGGTCGACGACAGCACGGCGCCGGCGCCAAAGAACAGCAGGCTCTTGAAGAACGAGTGGTTGAGGATGTGGAAGAGCGCCGCCGTGAAGGCGAGGGCAGCGGCGAGGCCGAGGCCGTTCGCCTGAAAGGCGAGCGCGAGGCCGAGGCTGGCGAAGATCACCCCGATGTTCTCGATGGTGGAATAGGCGAGGAGACGCTTGAGGTCCTTCTCCATCAGCGCGCTGAGGATTCCCAGCACCGCGGTGGCGCTGCCGAGGACGAGCACGACGACGGCCGACGACCAGTTGGGCGGTCCGAGCAGATCGAACACGACGCGGATGAAGCCGTAGATCGCGACCTTCGTCATCACACCGCTCATCAGCGCCGAGACGTGGCTCGGCGCCGCGGGGTGGGCGAGCGGCAGCCAGACATGCAACGGCGCCAGCCCGGCCTTCGATCCGGCGCCGAGCAGCATCAGCGCGAGCACCAGCCCAGCTTCGGACGGCGAATGCTGGGCGGCGCGCATGGTGGCAAACCCGTAGCCGCCTCCGGCCCCCGACAGCAGGCCAAAGGCCAGCAGCAAGGCCAGCGTCCCGAAGCTTGCCATCACGAGATAGACGTATCCCGCCCGCGCATTGTCCGCTTCGCGGTGGTGCGCCATGACCAGCGCCCACGATGCCAGCGACATGAATTCCCAGCACAGCAGAAAGGTGAACGCATCGTCCGCAAGCACGACGAGGTTCATCCCGGCGAGGAATGCCGGAAAGAAGGGAAGCACGCGATGCGGTGCGGTTTCGTGGCTGCCGTAGCCGAGGCCGTAAAGGCTGGCTGCCGCGCCGCCGAGATTGACCACCGCAAGAAAGAAAGCGGCGAGCGCGTCGAGGCGAAAATGCGCCCCGAGCCAGGGCAGACCGACCGGCAGCACCAGTTCTGTCGCGTTGCCGCCCGCCACAAGCACGGGCAGGCACCGCGACAGCGCGATCAGTGAAATCGCCAGCGTTGCGCCATAGACAATCGCCGTCGATCTGCGCGACCGGCTTGTTGCAATCGCCAGAACGGTCGTTCCCAGCAGCGTGGCTACACACCATAACTGCTGGGCGACCGCCGACGTCACGTCCGCACCTTCGGCGAGCTGGATCCGGCCTTGAGCCGCACGCCGCGGCCTCCGCCGCTGCTGACGGCCCCCTCGTTGATGACCTCGACACCGGCCGCGCCGAGCGCGTCGATCAGTTTGACGAGCGAGTCAACGTTGCCGCGAATGGTGCCTTCGCTCGCCTCCATGCGCTGGATGGTCGGTACCGAGAGGTCCGACAGCTCGGCGAGCTGCCGCTGGTCGATACCGAGCAAGGCTCTGGCAGCCCGAAGCTGCGCCGCAGTGATCATCGATCGGGTCGTCGATTGAGGCTGGCGTGAATTCGATTTTCATTTATGCACGCCAACTAATGATGCTGCAAGTGGGATATATGATGTTTTATACATCATATTCGCGCGCTGGACGCCGCGGCGCGGCAATCATCCGGCGACCTTCCGATAGACCGACGCGGCGCGGCGCAGCAGGTGGCTCCTGCGCTTCCGCTCGTGCTCCTTGCGGCGCTTCGCCTTGCGCTTGCGCTTCTGCAATTCGCGCGCGTCGGCGCTCTCGAACAGTTCGCGGCGCACCTCGTCATCGTTCAGCTCGCCGAGGAGCTGCTGCCCCTTGCGCAGATGCTTCAGGACGATGCGCCACGAGGCGTATTCGTCGGCAGGCAAACCGCCCTCGGAGAACTCGATTGCATAGCGCAGCCGCTTGCTGGTGATCCGCACCCGGTGGCGCTTGTTTCTGCCCATGCCCTGCAGCCCGCGGCTCTTCTGACAGAGCTTTTGATGCCACCGTGCCAGCCGGCGGGCATGAAACACCGACACCGGCACGGCCCGCCGCTGCGCGGCGCGGCGATCCTGGGTCGTGGTCCACGGTCCGCTGCCGACCCAGTCCCACATGCCGTCGAACCATTGCTGGTAGCGCTCGCTCTGCAGCGTGCCCTTGAGGGCTTCGAACGCCTCGGTCCGCGCCGTCCGGAACATCCGCTCTTCCGGCGAGCCCTTGCTGTTCTCGATCGCGACGTCGAGGTCGCGCGTCGCGCCGAGAAAGGCGCTCAGCCATTTCAGCTCGGCCTTCAGCCGCGTCCATTCACCGTCCGCCACCATCGGTCCGTAGAACGCGATCGCCGCCTTCAGCCGCGTCAGCGCGATGCGGGTGTGGTGGAGCGCGTTGGGATCGCCGGCAAGGACTGCCGCGTGGTTGATCGCCACTTCCTCGAGGCATTCTGACAGGATCAAACGAAACGCAGTTTCGCAACGCATCGCCTGGCTGAGTTGGCGTGGCCGTTTCGGGCGGACAGCGCGCTCCTTGGCCGGACTTGCCGCTAACGTCATCACTCTCTCTGATCCCGGTCGGTGCCGCAACGCAACACGCGGCGTCCCGGGCGGAAAGAATTCCCGTTTGATCGATCTCGATCAAGGGGTTTCTACCCCTGGACGCCGCATTGATGGGGTGCGCGATCAAAATGTCGCAACAAAAATCGCCTATTGGAGAAAGTTCTGCGGTCGATGCCGGTGCTCGCTCGCAGGAGTTGCGGATCGGCCGGGGTTGACGCCGGCGCGATGATCCAACATCTGCTGCCCGGCAGAGCGCGTTCCGGCGAGGTGAGGCAATGAGCGACAGTCACACGCTGCGCGGCGAGGGGATCGCCGCGACCATTTTGGCGCAAGGCGCCGAACTGTCGTCACTCAGGAACGCCGAAGACGTCGAACTGCTCTGGCAGGCGGGTGCGCAATGGCCGCGCCACGCGCCCGTGCTGTTTCCGATCGTCGGCCGGCTGAAGGGCGATGTGCTGCACCACCGCGGCAAGACCTATCCGATGACGCAGCACGGCTTTGCCCGCGACCGCCGCTTCGCCTGGCTGGAGCAGGGAGCGCGCGCCTGCAAGCTGGCGCTGACCGACGATGCCGAGACCAGGGCGCGCTATCCTTTCGCGTTCAAACTCGAGGTCACCTACGCCGTTGCCGGCGCCGCGCTCGAGGTCGCCTTCGATGTCATCAACACGGGTGACGAGATGCTGCCCGCGTCACTCGGCGGTCACCCCGCCTTCAACTGGCCGCTGCGTGCGGGATTGCCGAAGGAGGCCTACACGCTGACCTTCGCAAACGAAGAACCTGCGCCGGTCCGGCGGCTGAAGGACGGGCTGGTGCGGCCGCAGGCAGAACCAAGTCTGGTCGAAGGCAGGACACTCGCGTTGTCGGAGCGGCTGTTCGATGACGATGCGGTGATCCTCGATCAGGTCGCGAGCCCATCGGTCCGCTTTGCGGCTACGCGAGGCCCTGCGATCGAGATGTCCTGGAGCGGCTTTCGCGAGCTCGGCATCTGGTCGAAGCCCGGCGGCGCCCCGTTCCTGTGCATCGAGCCGTGGCACGGTTTTGCCAGCCCCGCGGCATTCGACGGCGAGTTCGTCGAAAAGCCCGGATTGATGCATATCGCGCCGGGCGCGCGCCGTTCGCTGAGCTATCGCATCCGCGTGAGCTGAACCTCAGCTCAATGCGCGCGCGTGCCGAGCGCGCTCGTGAGCGCCGAGACCGACGGCGGATTCTCGCTGGCCCAGGCCTCATGCGCGGCGAGATCGCGGTAATGGTCGGCCATGCGCAGCAGCCGTTCGCGGATGGCGTCGTCCTCTTCACCCTTGGCCTGATCGGCCAGTTGCGCGGCGCGCTCGAGAAGCGCTTTCGGTTCGATCACGACGAACTCCAGATTCAGTTTTCGCCCGAGAGATAACGGCGCCAAGGCAAGCCCAGTTCCCCCATGGCTTGATGACAAGTGCGTCAGAGCCGGAACAGGCCGAGCCCCTGCATGACCTCATCCCTGGTGCGCTCCGTGATCTCCCGCGCCCTCAGGGTTCCGCGCCTGATGACGTCAATGACATGATCGCGATTGCGCGCGAGTTCGGCGCGGCGCGCGCGGATCGGCGCGATCAGCGCCTGCAGGATATCCTCCAGCCGCCGCTTCACGGTGGAATCCCCGAGGCCGCCGCGCCGATAGCGTGCCTTCAAGTCCGCGACGGCAGCGTGATCGTCGTCGAACGCGTCGAGATAGGTGAAGACGACATTACCCTCGACCTTGCCGGGATCGGCGACGCGCAGGTGGTCGGGATCGGTGAACATCGCGCGCACGGCGGCGGTGATGTCATCTGATGAAGCCGAGAGCGCAATCGCATTGCCGGCGGATTTGCTCATCTTGGCGCGCCCGTCGACGCCGGGCAGCCGTCCCGCGCGCGGAATGATCGCCTGTGCTTCCGGCAGCAGCGCGTGGCCGGCCAGCGCATTGACGCGCCGGACAATCTCGTTGGTCTGCTCGATCAGCGGCGCCTGGTCCTCGCCGACCGGCACGACGGTGGCGCGAAACGCGGTGATGTCAGCCGCCTGCGCCACCGGATAACACAGAAAACCCGCCGGAATGTCGCGCCCAAAGCCGCGCGCACGGATCTCGTCCTTGATGGTGGGATTGCGTTCGAGCCGCGCCACGGTGACGAGGTTGAGGTACAGCATCGACAATTCCGCAAGCGCGGGAAGCTGCGATTGCAGACAGATCGAGCTGCGTTCGGGATCGATGCCGACGGCAAGGTAATCCAGCGCAACCTCGACGACGTTGTTGCGGACCTTGCCGGTGTCATGGGCATTGTCGGTGAGCGCCTGCATGTCGGCCAGCAGCAGAAATTGCTGATGGGTGTCCTGGAATGCAAGCCGGCTTCTGAGCGAGCCGGCATAGTGGCCGAGATGCAGCGGCCCGGTGGGGCGGTCGCCGGTGAGAATGATGGGTTTTGCCATAGGTGTCTCCGTTTCGGTTGAACGGGGACACCGCATGCGGGTTGCTGACATGAAAAAGGCCGCCCCATGCGGCGGCCCCGAAAATGCATGAACGCGTTTCGGCCCGCCGGTCAGTCGGCGAGCCACCAGAAATTGGCGATGAGGATCGAGCGGTTCATGCGGCAAGCCGTTAAGGCAAAGCGACCGTGCGGTCAAGACTGGAGGGCTAGTTGAACGCCATGCCGCCGCTCATCGCAATGGTCTGCCCGGTCATGTAGGGATTGTTGACCAGCAGCATCACGGCCTGCGCGACCTCCTCGGCAGTGCCGAAGCGGCCCATCGGAATCCGGCCGACCAGCCCGCTCTGGCCCTTCATCATGTCGGTCTCGATCAGCGAGGGCGCCACTGCATTCACGGTGATGCCCTCCTTGACGAGGCGCGCCGCATAGCCGCGGGTCAATCCCTCCATGCCCGCTTTCGATGCGTTGTAGTGCGGCCCGATCGCGCCGCCGCCCCGCGCGGCGCCGGAGGAGATATTGACGATGCGGCCCCATTTCCTTGTACGCATCATCGGCAGCACGGCCTGCGTGCACAGGAAGGCCGATTTGAGGTTGACCGTGATGGTGCGGTCAAAATCCTCCTCGGTGAGATCGTCGACGCCGCGCACGATGGCGATGCCGGCATTGTTGACCAGAATGTCGAGCGGGCCGAGCTCGTTCCTGGCGCGCTCGACCAGTTCCGTGACGGCGGCGGCCTCGGAGACATCGGCGGCGATCGCGACGGCCCGGCCACCGGCCGCAACGATGCCCTTGGCCAGCGTCTCCGCCTCGGTAGCGCGCTCGCGATAGTTGATCGCGACCGCGGCGCCGGCCTCGGCCAGCATCTTGACGATTGCGGCACCGATGCCGCGCGAGCCTCCGGTCACGAGGGCCACATGTCCGTGCAGGCTGTCTGTCGTCATCGCGATCTCCTGATTTGTCGCCCGGTGTCAGGTTGGCAAACGGGACGGCGGGGCGCAACGCGACGGCGCTCACATCTGCGTTGCGAAGACGCAGGGAGACGAAAAGCGGCCCAAATTGCCGGAAACGGCCTTGCGTCCGGCGCCGCCCGGCGGCAATGCTGGGGCGTCATTTCCTCCAAAGCGCACCCACGAGAGATCGATGAGCAAACTGATTGTCCACGCCGGCGACTTCACCTTTGACGCCCGTTTCGAGGAGCAGCTGGCGCCGAAGACGGTCGCTGCGTTCCGCAAGGCGATGCCGTTCGAGAGCCAGGCGATCCATGTGCGCTGGAGCGGCGAGGGCGTCTGGATGCCGCTCGGCGATCTCGATTTCGGCGTCTCCTACGAGAACCACACCAGCTATCCGGCGCCCGGCCAGATCATCCTCTATCCCGGCGGCATCAGCGAGACCGAGATCCTGCTCGCCTATGGCGGCGTGCATTTTGCCAGCAAGATGGGCCAGCTCGCCGGCAACCACTTTATCACGCTGACCTCGGGTCTCGAGAACCTCACCACGTTCGGCAAAACGGTGCTGTGGAAGGGCGCGCAAAAGATCCGCTTCGAGGAAGTTTGATGTGACGGAGCCCCGCTACCCGCGCGATCTTCGCGGCTACGGCCGCAACCCGCCCGACCCGAAATGGCCGGATGCGGCGCGGGTCGCGGTGCAGTTCGTGGTCAATTTCGAGGAGGGCGGCGAGAACAACATCCTGCACGGCGATGCCGCCTCGGAAGCCTTTCTGTCCGACGTGCTCGGCGCAAAGCCCTGGATCGGCAAGCGCCACGCCAATATCGAATCGATGTTCGAATATGGCTCGCGCGCCGGCTTCTGGCGGCTGTGGCGGATCTTTAGCGAGCGCAAGCTGCCGGCGACCGTGTTCGGCGTCGCGATGGCGCTGAAGCGCAATCCGGATGCCGTCGCGGCGATGCTGGAGGCGGGCTGGGACATCGCCAGCCACAGCTTGCGCTGGGTCGAGCACAAGGACATGACTGAGGTCGAGGAGCGCGACGAGATCGCGCGCGCCATCGCCGTGCACACCGAGGCGACCGGCGCACGGCCGCTCGGCTGGTACACCGGCCGCTCCTCGATCAACACGCTGCGGCTTTTGATGGAAGCGGGCGGCCTGCGCTATCTCTGCGATTCCTATGCCGACGACCTGCCGTACTGGATCAAGGCCCCGGGAACCGAGCCGCATCTCGTAATCCCCTACACGCTCGATGCCAACGACATGCGCTTCATCAACCAGCAGGGCTTTGGCGGCGGCGACGAGTTCTACACCTATCTGAAGGACAGTTTTGACGTGCTCTACGCCGAGGGCGCGACGCAGCCCAGGATGATGTCGGTCGGGCTGCATTGCCGCGTCGTCGGCCGTCCCGGCCGCGCCGCCGCCTTGATGCGGTTTCTCGACTACATCGGCAAGCACGAGCATGTCTGGGTGCCGACGCGGCTTGCGATCGCCGAGCACTGGCACGCCAATTTGAAGCACCTCGCCGAGCACGCGTTCGAGGTCAGCTGAGTTGCGATACCCTCCCGCAGGGGGCGCTGAACAAATGCCGAAAAACAACCCCATGCAAAGTAGCCGGCGGCGGCGGCCGGCGTTCGAGAAGGCGGCTGTCCATAGCGGGTGAAGATGTCGTGTTTTTGTAGCTCGTGATCTGTCGCCTTCGTTTTGGAGTTTTGGGCGCCCCCGGAAGGCGTGGACGGGAGCGCCGGGTTTGTCATGCCATGGATGGAGCGGTCTGGTCAGCCCTGCGGGCGGGTTTCTTTGTTCGATTTGAAGCCCGTTTCTCCGTCCCGACCCGCGTTGTCTCGACGGCGGCGCGCGCAGGAGCGGTCAAGGACGCGCGCTTGCGCGCCCGCCAGGGCTTGTCCTTGACGGCTCCGAGCACGCTGCCAGGCTGAGATGCGTCGGGGCTGATCTGCTGTCCGTTGGCGCTAAACCTCGCCAATCGATGCGGGCCGAGGAACACGCTGACGGTGCCATCGGGATACTCATGCACCCGCACCAGGGCCCTGACGAAGTGAGGCCTCAGCCGGCTCTCCGGCAACTGCAGCCGGCGACCTTTCCATGCGACGGTATTGTCGTTGGCGACGGTTCGCTCCTCGATCACGCACAGCGCCTCGCGCCAGGCCTCGTGGCGGTCGGCAACGAAGGCGGTGCTTTGCTGTTCGGCCTTGATCGCAAATGCGGCGTTGTGTTCGGCGATGTAATGCGCCTTCAACCACGCATTGGCGGCTTCGACCGTCTTGATCCCGGCGAGCCGCAGCTCCTTTGGCAGGCGGTCCTGCAGCGTGCCAAACAGCCGCTCGGAGCGCCCCCGCGCCTGCGGCGAATAGGCTGCGATATGCTCGATCCCAAGATGCGACAAAGCCCGTCCCACCTGGGTTTGTTGCGTCTTCGAGACCTTCTCGCCAGCCTTCGGGGTAAGGAAATAATGGCTGCCGCGATCGGTGTAGAGCGCACAGAACAAGCCACGCTCGCCAATCACCTCGCCCAGGGCCAGGAACGTCGAGGCCGTGCCTTCTTCCTCGACCAGCAGCATCGAGTAGACCTCGCTGGTCGCATCGTCCATCGTCACGATCAGGTCCATCGCCGGCAGACCCTCGATCCAGACGTGGCGCGACCCATCCTGGTGCAGCAGCATCCCCGGCAGCGGCCGGCGTGGGCGCTTCTTACGGTGCGCCGAACGCTTCGGCGCCTTCCGTACCAGGCCCGCCGCCTGCAGGGCGAGCTTGGTCACCGTATAGCCCAGCACATAGTCATGCCGCTTTTGCAGCTGCTCGTGGAAGTGCTTCACCGTGAAGTCCGCGTATTTGTCGCGGAACAGTCCCAGCATCCGCTCCAGCTCTGCCTCCGGCGCCCGCCGTGGCGATCGCCGTCCCATGCGTCGGTCGACCAGCCCGTCATCGCCCTCCGCCTCATAACGCTCCGCCCAGCGTTGGAAGGTCCGAACACTGACCCCGAGGAGCTCCGCAGCGCCCTCCTGCGTCAGTTCCCTCGCCTCCGTCCGTTCCAGCAAATCTGAAAACCGCATCCGTCGTACCCCCTCGTGAATGGATGCCGTGCCCATCGTGCCCCCTTTGTCCCGGGGCACCAAAAACACGACACTTCACGAGCTACAAACAGGCGACAGATCACGAGCTACTGACAGCGTTCGAGAAGGCGGCTTGACACGTCGGGCAAGTCAGGGTTAATCTTCCAATATTCCGAAATCGTGCTGGCGCGACCATGGTTCCATTGCACCCTGAGATGCATTGGATGAATTGCTGCGTTGCACCGATATCGGAAGCGATCGCCGATTCCGTGCGTTAGCGGCCCAGCCGTTGCCCGCCGAATGACGTCCTGCGTGCGATCCGCCTGCTCCCAAGCACCTCGAAGCAGACCTTCAGCGGCATCCAGTCTTGTCCGGCTACCCCAAGGTCGGTGACTCAGTCGATGAGGCGGCAAACCTCGGAAGAATGCAGACGCCGAGACGGCGATCTTCAATTGGTGACAGCGCGCCACAGACTGGGGAAGGCAGCTCGAACGACGGAGAATTCAGTCTGGCACTCTGCCAGCAGTAGGCCTGCCAGCCATTGGGACTACCCCTTCCGAGCCGATCAGCGTCCGCCTTGCAGGCAAGACTTTTCCGGATTGGTCGTCCATGAGATTTGCTTCGGGACTCGATGGCCAGTCCGCTACCGCGAGGGTCTCCCCGACGGATCCGAGGAAGATCCATCAATGTGGGACTTGTAGGATTTTCGATCCGCTGTAAGGTTGGAACATGCGGCACTCGCATGGCTGTTGCCAGTAGAGGGCAGGCGTCACCAAAACAGGAGCGAACCAACGCGCCGGTTTTTGGGATCGAGACCGACATGGCCGGTGGCGGATCGTTTGACACGTTCCCCAAATTGCTGCTGCGGAATGCAGCGCAGTTAGGCACGCGTCCGGCGTATCGGCACAAGGATCTTGGCATCTGGCAGAGCTGGACCTGGGCGCAAGTTGCCGGGGTCGTGCGCGCTTATGCCGCGGGTTTGCATCGCCTGGGCCTGCGGCCGGGCGACACGATCGCCGTGGTCGGCTCCAACCGGCCGAAGCTTTACTGGACCATGATGGCAGCGCAGGTGCTGCGCGCAATTCCCGTTCCGGTCTACGCGGATGCGGTGGCCGACGAACTTGCCTTTGTTCTCGCCCATGCCGAGGCGAAGCTGGTCGCCGCGCAAGACCAGGAGCAGGTCGACAAAGTCCTGTCGGTGTCCGATCGGCTGCCGCAACTCGACAAGATCGTCTATGACGAGCGGCGTGGGCTTGAGGGCTACGATCATGATCGATCGATTGCGATCGACGATGTCATCGAGGACGGTCGCGCGGCCCTTGCCGCTGACGCCGCGCTGGGCGAACGGATCGATGAACTGGTTCGGACAGGCGACGGTTCTGACGTCGCGGTCATCCTCTACACCTCGGGAACGACCGGCGCGCCGAAGGGCGTCATGGTGTCGTCGCGAGGCGGCATCGATGCCGCAATCGATACCACGCGATTCGATCGACTGACCGACCAGGACGTGGTGCTCGCCTATCTGCCGCTTGCCTGGGCGGGCGATCACTACGTCAGCTATGTGCAGGGCCTCGTCACTGGATACTGCATGGCGTGTCCCGAAAGCCGCGACACGATCGAGCAGGACCGGCATGAGATCGGACCAACCTTCTACCTGGCTCCGCCACGCATTTTCGAGGCCATGTTGACCCGGCTGATGGTCCGCATGGAGGACGCTGCGCCGATCAAGCGGCGGATGTTCAACTACTTCCTCGACGTCGGGCGCCGGTATGGCGAGCAGGTCCTGACCGGAAGGCCGGTGCCGCTGTCAGGCCGCTTGCTCTACGCACTCGGGCGCTGGCTGGTCTACGAGCCCCTCAAGAACGTTCTTGGCATGTCCCGGCTGCGGGTCGCATACACCGGAGGTGAGGCCATCGGCCCGGATCTGTTCGCGTTCTACCGCTCGATCGGACTGAACCTGAAACAGCTCTACGGCCAGACCGAAGCGTTCCTCTATGTGACGTGCCAGCCCGATGGCCAGATCTACTCGGATACGGTGGGTCCGCCGGCGCCCAATGTCGATATCCGAATTGCGGAATCGGGCGAAGTGCAGTTTCGCTCGCCCGGCATGTTCCTCGGATATTTCAAGGATCAGGCAAAGACGGCGGAGGCTATGACATCCGACGGATACGTCAGGACCGGCGATGCCGGCTTTTTCGACGAGAAGACCGGGCACCTGAAGATCATCGATCGTGCGAAGGACGTCGGTCGGCTGGCTGACGGCACGATGTTTGCCCCCAAGTACCTTGAGAACAAGCTGAAATTCTATCCCAACATCAAGGAAGCGATCACGTTCGGCGACTCCAGGGATTTCGTATGCGCGATGCTCAACATCGACCCGGTCGCGGTCGCGAATTGGGCGGAACGCAACAACGTCGCCTACGGGTCCTATCACGAGCTTGCCGGGCATCCGCTGGTCTACGATATGGTCGCCAAGGACGTTGCCGCGGTGAACCGCTCCCTGGCCGCGGAGAAGCTGCTTGCGGGCGCCCAGATTCGCCGCTTCCTCATTCTGCACAAGGAACTCGATGCGGATGACGGCGAACTGACCCGCACGCAGAAGGTGCGCCGCCGCTTCATTGCCGAACGCTATGCCTCGTTGATCACGGCACTCTACAACGGAGCGCAAGACGCCGACATTTCCACGGAAGTGACGTTTGAGGATGGCCGGAAGGGCACGATCGCGGCGCGGGTCAAGGTTCGCGACATGCAAGTCGTCGGTCCGGCAGAAGCGCTGGGACGAGCGGCATGAGAGCGCCGGACAGCAACGAAATCCTGCTGCAGGTCGAGGACGTGGCCCTGGCCTTCGGTGGCGTCAAGGCGCTGCGGGACGTTTCGTTCAACGTCAGAAAAGGCGAAATTCGAGCCATCATAGGCCCCAACGGCGCCGGCAAAACCTCGATGCTGAACGTCGTCAACGGCTTCTATCATCCCAACCACGGCGTCATCACCTTCAAGGGGCGTACCCGGACCAAAATGCAGCCGTTCGAGGCGGCGCGCGGCGGCATCGCACGCACCTTTCAGAATGTCGCCCTGTTCAAGGGCATGAGCGCGCTCGACAACATCATGACAGGCCGCACCCTGAAGGTGCGCCGGGGGCTGTTGTGGCAGGTGCTGCGTTACGGCCCTGCTCTCGCAGAGGAGGCCGAGCATCGGCGCAAGGTCGAGGAGATCATCGACTTCCTGGAGATCGAGACAATCCGCAAGGTACCGGTTGGGCGTTTGCCGTACGGCTTGCAGAAGCGTGTCGAACTCGGCCGCGCCTTGGCGATGGAGCCCGATCTTCTCCTGCTCGACGAGCCGATGGCAGGCATGAACCTCGAGGAGAAGGAGGACATGTCGCGCTTCATCATCGACGTGAACAACCATTACGGCACGACCATCGCCCTGA
Organism: Bradyrhizobium ivorense; assembly: GCF_900696085.1. Classification (GTDB taxonomy): domain Bacteria; phylum Pseudomonadota; class Alphaproteobacteria; order Rhizobiales; family Xanthobacteraceae; genus Bradyrhizobium; species Bradyrhizobium ivorense. The sequence goes on along the minus strand of NZ_CAADFC020000033.1, from coordinate 644,859 downwards.
TCGAGCACGACATGGCCGTGGTCATGGATCTGTCGGATCGCGTGGCAGTGCTCGATCACGGTGTCAAGATTGCCGACGGCACGCCGGACGAGGTGAAGAGGAATCAGTCGGTCATCGACGCCTATCTTGGAGTTGCGCGCTGAGGAGCACTCGTGATCGCATTGGGTCAGTTTCTCGAGGTCCTGATCGGCGGATTGATGTCCGGCGTGCTCTATTCGCTGGTCGCGCTCGGCTTCGTGCTGATCTTCAAGGCATCCGGCGTATTCAACTATGCGCAGGGAGCAATGGTATTGCTCGCCGGGTTGGCGCTGGTTCGCGCCCTCGACCTCCTGGTCGCCAACGGCCTTCCGCTTTGGGTCGCGGTGGTCGTCGCGATCGGTTTTGCCGCCGTGATCATGGCGGCAACGGCCTGGCTCATCGAGCGGTTCGTGATCGGACCCCTTGTCAACCAGGACGGCCTGACGCTGTTCATGTCGACGATCGGCGTCACATTCGTCATCGAGGGCGCTGCGGAGATGATCTTCGGATCGGATGTCTACCCGTTGCGGCTGTTCCCGACCGACGCCTGGTTCTTGTTTGAGGGCCTCTTCCCGGGTGGGATTCTGGTCAACAAGCTGGATGTCTGGGGCGCATTGATCGCGGGCGTCCTGGTCGCTGGCCTCGCCGTCTTCTTTCAGCGTACCAAAACCGGTCGCGCTCTCAGAGCCGTCGCCGACGACCATCTGGCCGCGCATTCGGTCGGGATTCCGATCAGCTGGATCTGGTTCGTGGTCTGGCTCGTTGCCGGTCTCGTTGCGCTGGTCGCGGCGACCGTGTGGGGGACCAAGCTTGGCGTGCAGTTCTCCATCACCTTCCTGGCGCTGAAGGCGCTGCCGGTCCTGATCATCGGAGGACTCACGTCGATTCCCGGAGCCATCGTCGGCGGGCTCATTGTCGGTGCGGGTGAGAAGCTCGCAGAAGTGTACCTCGGGCCATCGATCGGCGGCGGCATCGAATATTGGTTTGCCTACGTGCTGGCGTTGGCAGTGCTGCTGTTGCGGCCACAGGGTCTGTTCGGCGAGCGCATCATCGAACGTATCTGAGGCAAGGAGATCGTCGTGCTTTATCGCGAAGCTGGCCAGTTCAAGACGACCTACGCGGAGGATATGGCGATCTTCCCGATCCGTCAGGATCGGATCGCGCTCGCCATCCTGCTCGGGATTGCCTTCATTGGCGTGCCGCTGTTAGCCAGCTTCCATATCTGGCCGTTCCGCACCGACTATCTGTTGTGGGCCATCCTGCTGCCCTTCCTCATCCTGGCGCTCGCCGCCATCGGGACAAACATTCTCGTCGGCTATTGCGGCCAGATCTCGCTCGGCAGCGGCGCGTTCATGGCCATCGGCGCCTATTCCGCCTACAAGCTGGCGACCGGCGTTCACATTCCGCTTGCCTGGCTCGGCTTCGCGGTCGCGATCCCACCATTGCCCGTGCTGGCGTCCATCCTGCTTGGCGGGTTGATGGCGGCGGGTGCCGGAATCCTGTTCGGCATTCCCAGTCTGCGGATCAAGGGTCTCTACCTGGCGGTCGCAACGCTCGCCGCACAGTTCTTCTTCGATTGGGCGTTCCTGCGGATTCCGTGGTTTACCAACTACGCTCCGTCGGGATCGGTGAATGCGCCGGAACTGAATTTCTTCGGTATGGTGGTTCGCACGCCGGTCGAGCGCTATTTGCTGTGCCTGTTGTTCGTGACCGTAATGGCGGTGCTGGCGAAGAACCTTGTTCGCGGCAATCTTGGCAGGCAATGGATGGCGATCCGCGACATGGATATCGCCGCCGAACTGATCGGCATCCGGCCGCTCTATGCAAAACTCACGGCTTTCGCGGTCTCGTCGTTCATCATCGGGACGGCTGGTGCGCTCTGGGCGTTCGTCTACCTCGGTTCATGGGAGCCGCTTGCGTTCTCGATCGACCGCTCGCTGGAGCTTCTATTCATGGTCATCATCGGCGGGCTCGGATCGATCATGGGTTCGTTCATCGGGGCGGCTTTCATCCTCATCGTGCCGATCATGCTGAATGTGGTTCCAACCGAACTCGGCCTGCCACTGTCGACGCAGACGATCACTCACCTCCAGTTCATCATCTTCGGATCCTTGATCTGTTATCTGCTCATCAAGGAACCCCATGGCTTCGCCCGGCTGATATCGATCGGCAAGGAGAAGCTCAGACTTTGGCCGTTTCCATATTGAAGGAGCGATCGTGCCTCGATCGCAACGCGGATGGCGGCCGCTGACAACGGAGACGAAGCAAGCACCGCATACAGGAAAGAGCGACGTTAAGGAGGAGGACATAACATGACAATTATTGCACGCAGCGTATCGATACTGGCGGCCGCCTTGGCCGGCGCGGCATTCGGCGCGCCGGCCGCAGCGCAAAACGACCAATTCATTCCGATTCTATCCTATCGAACCGGACCGTACGCTGTGAACGGCGCGCCTTACGCAAACGGCGTTGTGGACTACTACAATCTGATCAATGAACGTGACGGTGGCATCAACGGCGTCAGGATTTTGACCGAGGAATGCGAGACAGGTTACGCGACCGACAAGGGAGTGGAGTGCTACGAGCGTCTCAAGAGCAAGGGACCGACCGGCGCGGCCTTCATCAATCCGCTGTCGACCGGCATCACCTTCGCACTCACCGAAAAGACCGCGACCGACAAGATCCCGATCATCACGATGGGGTACGGCCGTGCCGATTCCAAGAACGGCGCGGTGTTCGCCTATAATTTCCCGTTGCTCGGCACCTATTGGTCCGCGGCCGATATCGCGATCCAGTACGCCGCCAAGGAACTCGGCGGTGTTGACAAGCTGAAAGGCAGGAAGATTTCGCTGCTGTACCATGACAGCCCCTATGGCAAGGAGCCGATTCCGATGCTGCAGGTGCTGGCGCAGAAATACGGCTTTGAGTTCACGCCGATCCCAGTCACGCATCCCGGCGTCGAGCAGAAGTCGCAATGGCTGGCGATCCGCCAGAACCGCCCGGACTATGTCCTGGTCTGGGGCTGGGGCGTCATGAACAGCACGGCAATCAAGGAGGCGGCTGCCGTCGCCTATCCGCGCGACAAGATGATCGGCGTGTGGTGGTCAGGCGCAGAGCCGGATGTGACGCCGGCAGGTGACCAGGCCGCCGGCTACAAGTCGCTGATGCTTCAGCACGGCGCCGGCAAGTTTCCCGTTCACGCCGACATGGAGAAATATCTCTACGCGAAGGGCAAAGGTTCGACAGAACCCGGCAAGATCAGCGAAATTCTCTACAACCGCGGCATGACGAATGCCATGCTTGGCGTGGAGGCGATCCGCAAGGCGCAGGAAAAGTTCGGCAAGAAGCCGCTGACCGGTGAGCAGGTCCGTTGGGGGCTTGAGAACCTCATCCTAACCGCTGATCGTATCAAGGAACTCGGCTTTGAGGGGATGTTGAAGCCGGTCAGCATTTCCTGCTCCGACCACGAGGGCGCGCGCTACGGGCGCGTCCAGCAATGGGATGGCAAGGGCTGGAAAGTGATCTCCGACTGGTTCACGGCCGATGAATCGTTGATCGAACCGCTCGTCGCCGATGTGTCCGCGAAGTATGCCGCGGAGAAGAAGATCACGCCGCGCGACTGCGCGAAAGAAACCTGAGCCCGTGCAAATGATCCGGGAGGGGCAGGTTTGCCTGCTCCCGGATTCCGGACCCTGCTGCAGTTTGGAGGTCTGCGCGTGTCAATCGCCAAGGTCGTCACCGCTGCGACGGAAGCGGGAGCCCTGATTTTATCGATCAACAATATCGAGGTCGTCTACGATCACGTCATCCTCGTGCTGAAGGGCGTCTCGCTGGAGGTCCCGCGAGGCGGCGTGGTCGCGCTTCTCGGCGCCAACGGCGCCGGCAAGACGACGACGCTGAAGGCGATCTCCAATCTGCTGCACGCAGAGCGCGGCGAGGTCACCAAGGGCTCGATCCTGTTCGATGGCGTCGAGGTGAAATCCATGTCGCCAAACGAACTGGTGCGGCGCGGCTGCATTCAGGTGATGGAGGGGCGGCGCGCCTTCTCTCATCTTACGGTCGAGGAGAACATCCTGACCGGCGCCTTTACGCGAACGGATGGCAAGCTCGCGGTCGCGCAGGACCTTGAAAGGGTCTACGCATATTTCCCGCGCCTCAAGGAGCGACGCAATTCCGCCGCCGGCTATACGTCGGGCGGCGAACAGCAGATGTGCGTGATCGGGCGCGCGCTGATGTCGCGCCCGAAGATGATCCTGCTCGACGAACCATCGATGGGCCTCGCGCCGCAGATCGTGGAAGAGATCTTCGAGATCGTGAAGGATCTCAACGTCAAGGAGGGCGTATCCTTTCTTCTCGCCGAGCAGAACACCAATATGGCGCTCAGATATGCGAGCCACGGCTACATCCTCGAGAACGGCCGCGTCGTAATGGATGGCGAAACGCTTGCGCTCGCTAGCAACGAAGACGTCAAGGAGTTTTATCTCGGCGTCGCCGGTGACAAACGAAAATCCTATCGCAATGTGAAGCACTACAAGAGACGCAAGCGGTGGCTCGCCTAGCACTGGTACGCCAATCTGGCCATGTCCGGCTGCCGGCGCCCCTTGCGATCGGCGAGCGCTGCGTCCCGATCGCGCGAAGGCGACCAGGTTCCATTGCATCGTGAGATGCATCGGATGAATTGCTGCGTTGCGGTGATGTCAGAAGCGATTGCGAATTCCGTGCGTTAGCTGCCGAGCAGTGCTTGGGAGCAGGCGGGGTCGCATGCAGGACGCCATTGCCGAATTGGAACACACCTTTCGCTGGGTGCCGGATTGGGTTGTCGGCCTCGGTCTGATCACGGGCGCGATCGTTGCCGCGCTCGTCATCCATTCGATCGCGCTGCGCGTAGCGCGCCGCATGTTCAAACCGAGCAACGCGGTCGCGCCGCTGCTGCTCGACCGCACATCCGGTCCAACCCGGCTGGCGCTGTGCCTCGCGGCGGTCGCGCTGGTGCTGCCGTTGGCGCCGCTCCACGACGTGCTGCGGCAGACGCTCAGCCACTTCTTCGGCGTTGCCGTGATCGCACTGGTCGGCTGGATCTCGATCCGCGCCGTCGACATGGCCTCCGCCAGATATCTCGACAAGTTTCGTCTCGACATCGCCGAGAACTTTCTGGCGCGCAAGCACGTCACCCAGGTTCGCGTCTTCAAGCGGGTCACCGACACGCTGATCGTGATCATCGCGGTCTCCACCGCGCTGATGACGTTCGATTCGGTCCGGCAGTATGGCGTCAGCCTGTTTGCGTCCGCGGGCGCCGCCGGCTTGATCGTCGGTCTTGCCGCAAGGCCGCTGCTCAGCAATCTGATCGCCGGCGTGCAGATCGCGGTCACCCAGCCGATCCGGATCGAGGACGCCGTGATCATCGAGAACGAATGGGGCTGGGTCGAGGACATCGCCTCGACCTATGTCGTGATCCGGCTGTGGGACTGGCGGCGCATGGTGGTGCCGTTGGCCTATTTCATCGAGCGTCCGTTCCAGAACTGGACCCGCGACGCGCAATCGCTGATCGGCGCGATCGCGCTGCATGTCGACTACAGCGCCGACGTGCCGCGAATCCGCAAGCGGCTGGAGCAGGTCGCGAAGGAGTCGCGGCTGTGGGATGGTGCGGTGGTCAATCTGCAGGTGATCGACACCCATCCGCGCACCATCGAGCTGCGCGCGCTGGTCAGCGCACGCAACGCGCCGCAATCCTGGGACCTGCGCTGCGAGATCCGCGAGAAGCTGCTGGCTTTCATCCGCGACGAGATGCCGGATGCCCTGCCGCGCGACCGGGCGATCCTGGCGCCCGCGGATGACGACGGCTTCGGCCGCAACTTCCTGCGCCGCGCGCCGCGGCGTGAGCGCGCGGTCGCGCCGTCGCCCAACTGATGGTTAGCAGAAAGTCCCGCATTCTGAAGAATTTTAACGATCGGGCGGGTGCAACCTTAAGCTGCCCGCACTACGATGTATCCTGGAGTGCCGGACCGCGATACCGGCGTATCGTGGGAAGGCACAACGGTGACCAATCAAGTCGTCGAGGTTCGAGTTCTATGGTTGGTCATTGCAAGCGTCGTCGCCGTCGACCTGATCTGGCTTCTCGCGTCCGGGATGTCGGTCACTGTCAGTCCGGCGAAGGCGATTGCGCTCTGCTCGGTGCTTCTGCTCGTGCTTGTCTACACGAAGTTCAGGCCGGATCGACGTATCTCTGAGCTCGCGACGGCGTGCGCCCAGCTCGTCGTCTTTACCGCCGCCGGAGCGGTCTTGAGCTATCTGACCGTCACCGCAAATTTCCCCTTGATTGATCGTCAACTCGCTGAGGCCGACGCCGCGCTGAAGCTGGACTGGCTGGCCTTCTTTGAATGGGTCGATGCAAGACCGACGATCAAGGGGGTTCTCGTTATTGCGTACGATAGCAGCATGATGCAGGTCGCCGTCCTGCTGCTGTGGCTGAGCGCGTGCGATCGAATTGAAAGAATGCGCGAATTCGTTTGGCTTTTTGTCGCAACGCTGCTCGTGATCATTCCGATCTCGTGGATCATACCGGCCGCAAGCGCCTGGGTCCACTTTGGGGTCACTGAGCGCGCCGACGCCTATCATCTGGCCGACTTCAACGCGCTGCGCGCCGGTCAGATGACGCGCATCTCGCTGGCGCAAGTCAATGGCCTGATCACGTTCCCATCCTTCCACGCGGCACTCGCCGTGATGCTGATCTACGCCTCCCGGGGCGTAAAACTACTTTTCCCGGCATTCCTTGTCTTGAATGTGTTGATGCTCGCCGCAACACCCACCGTGGGAGGGCATTATTTCACCGACATCATCGCCGGCGTGAGCGTCGTTGTTTGCCTCGCGATCCTGCATGGCGGTTCGTGGCGGGCGCTGTTTGCGCGCTGGACGACCGCGCCGTCGCAAGCGGCCGGATACCTTCAGACTGACGAGGGGCGGTACTAGTCGAGAGGCCGCTTCGGCCGGTTGCCTATTGATTTACCAACGTCGGGCGGCGGTTGCGCGGTCGCAAGCGTCACCAATTCCGGGATGAGGGGGCTAAACGCGATGGTCTGGGGAATGTATCTTCCGCGCAGCGGCGGTCCTTACGGGCCATACGGCAATGAGGAGGGGCCCGTCGACCAATATGGCGACGGTTGGAGGCATCGGCTTGTCAAGTACTATCAAGATCAAATGCCGGAAGCGCAAAAAAGCTTCTATCGCGACGCATCGAAATACGCGTACTGCGTTGTCGAAAAATTCCTTTATGAATCTGGACACAGGCAGCCGGGCCCCGACGACCTGATAGTTACACCGATTGAAGTTCATGAGCCGCCGAGATTTTTTCAGACCGACAAGGGGTACAATGAACTTGCCTCGGTCATCAGTCTAAGCAACCGCATGTGGGCTGTTGACGCGGCTGTGAAGAAAATTGTCGAGCGGTTCGAGCCTGACTTGCACCGGTTCTACCCCGTCGAAATACGGTCACCGCGCGGGAGGGTCTATCCGGTTCAGTACTATCTCCTTGTTGTCGGTAGCTGGCTTGAGAGCTTCTCTCCGGAAGACAGCAATCAAGAGTCTTTCACGCCGCACGAAGCGAATGGAGCGAGATGGTTCAGCATCCTTGGTTACAAGAATAACATCGCCGGATTGGCGCTTCGCCCGTCCGTCTTCAAGGGGGCACACCTCTGGCGCGAGCGCGGCCTCAACGAATGGCTTCTTTGTTTTTCAGATATGCTTGAAGCCGAGCTTGCCGGCGCGGGGCTCATGTTGCCGAAGTACTACCGAATGAGAAGCGTTTGATTATTGGCTTTCGGCGACAGGGCGACGCGTCGTGGCCTCAATGGCCGGCCATGTGCCGGCCGATCTCGGTGAGGTCGGCTTCGCTGGTGCTGATAGAGTGGACGAATTCGCCGTGGAACATCACCACCAGGCGGTCGGACAGCTCCAGCAGCTCGTCAAGGTCCTCGCTCACCAGCAGCACCGCCGCGCCGCGGTTGCGCGCGGCCATGATCTCGGCGTGGATCTGTGCCACCGCCGCAAAATCGAGGCCGAAGCAGGGATTGGCGGCGATCAGCACCTCGACGTCAGCGGAGAGCTCGCGCGCCAGCACCGCGCGCTGCACGTTGCCGCCGGACAGCGCCGCGATCGGCGTCTCCGGCGTGCGGGTCTTGATCTTGTAGCGGTTGATCTTGCGCGTCGCGTCCTCGCGGAACGCCGCGCGGTTCAGCCACCAGCCGCCGCGCGCGAACGGGGTGCGGTCGAATTCGCGGAACGCGATGTTGTCGGCGACGCTCATGCCGCCGACGCAGGCGTTCTTCAGCGGCTCCTCCGGCAATAGCGACATCCTGTGCCGGCGCATCTCCTCGCGGCTCGCCGCATAGGCCTCGCCCTGGACCCGGATCACGCCGCTCTCGGCCGCGCGCTGGCCGGCCAGTACCTCGACGAGCTGGCGCTGGCCGTTGCCGGAGACGCCGGCGATGCCGACGATCTCGCCGCTCCGCACGGTCAGCGACACGCCGTGCACGGCGATCGCGCCGGCATCGTCGAGCGCAGTCAGCCGGTCGAGCTCGAGCCGCGGCGCGCCGGTCTCGCCGGTGCGCGGCGGCTGCACCGTCAGTTGCTCGGCGCCGATCATGGTGCGCGCCATTTCATCCGGCGTGAGGTCGGCGACACGGCCGGTGCCGGCGAGCTTGCCACGGCGCAGGATCGTCACCTCGTCGGCAAACGCCATCACCTCGCGGAACTTGTGCGTGATCATCAGAATCGTCAGTTCGCCCGCGACCACCATGGCGCGCAGCATGCCGAGCACCTCGTCGGCTTCGCCCGGCGTCAGCACCGAGGTCGGCTCGTCCAGGATCAGAAAGCGGCGCTTCAGATAGAGCTGTTTTAAGATCTCGCACTTCTGCCGTTCGCCGGCGGAAATGTCGGAGACTTTGGCGTCGAGCGGCACCTTGAACGGCATCCGCGCCAGAAAGGCCTCGAGCTCTCTCTTCTCCTTACGCCAGTCGACCACGGCGGGCACGTCGTCGCGCGCCAGCACCAGGTTCTCGGCGACGGTCATTGCGCCCACCAGGGTAAAATGCTGGTAGACCATGCCGAGCCCGAGTGCGTGGGCATCCTTCGGGTTGGCGATGGCCTGCTCGCGGCCGCCGACCAGGATGTCGCCCTCGGTCGCGTGGTAATAGCCCATGATGCACTTGACGAGCGTGCTCTTGCCGGCGCCGTTCTCGCCGAGCAGGGCGTGGAACGAGCCGGGCCGCACCTTGAGCTCGACATTGTCGAGCGCGGTGAAATCGCCGAACCGCATCGTCATGGCGATGGCGTCGACGCCGAACGCGCCTGATGGGGCCGGCGTCTCGCCGATGATCACGACAGCGCCCCGATCAGGTCGGCGGATGTCGCCACCGCGCCGAACACGCCGCCCTGCATCTTGATCATCTTCAGCGCGTGGTCGTGATTGCCCTTGTCGGTCGCGCCGCAGCAATCCTCGACCAGCACGCATTCGAAGCCGCGGTCGTTGGCCTCGCGCATCGTGGTGTGGACGCAGACGTCGGTGGTGATCCCTGTCAGCACGATGTTCTCGATGCCGCGCAGCCGCAGCATAAGCTCCAGGTCAGTCGCGCAGAACGAGCCCTTGCCGGGCTTGTCGATGATGGGTTCGCCCGGCAGCGGCGCGAGGTCGGGAATGATCTCCCAGCCCGGCTCGCCGCGCACCAGGATGCGGCCGCAGGGGCCGGGATCGCCGATCCCGGCGCCGATCTGCCGCGAGCGCCAGCGCTTGTTGGCGGGCAGGTCGGCGAGATCAGGGCGGTGGCCTTCGCGGGTATGGATGATGTGAAAGCCCTGCGCGCGCATCACCGCGAGCAGTTTCTTGATCGGCTCAATTGGGGCTCTGGTCAACGAAAGATCGTAGCCCATCTTGTCGACATAGCCGCCGACGCCGCAGAAATCGGTCTGCATGTCGATGATGATGAGCGCAGTGTTCTGCGGCCGCAGGTCGCCATTGTAGGGCCAGGCGTAGGGCTCGGACTTGATGAAGCGCTCGGGCATGGGACGATCTCGCAAAACCTATCGGGTGATGGACAATTCGGCCGGCGCGCCGGTCAGCGTGCGCTTCGGCGAGCAGGTGATGATCATGATCGCCAAGGTCAAAATGTAGGGCGCGGCGTTGAATAGGTGATAGCCGGAGGTGATGCCGACCGATTGCAGCGCCGGCCCGAGTGCCGCGGCGCCGCCGAAGGCGAGCGAGGCCCACAGGCACAGCAGCGGGTCCCAGCGCGCGAAAATCACCAGCGCCACCGCCGTGATGCCCTGTCCGGACGAGAGGCCTTCATTCCAGCTGCCGGGATAGAACAGCGACAGGAACGAGCCGCCGATGCCGGCGAGGAAGCCGCCGACCATGGTGGCGCGCAAGCGGATCAGCAGCACCGAATGGCCCATGGCGCGCGCCGCGTCGGCGCTTTCGCCGGCGGTGCGGATCAACAGGCCCCAGCGCGTGCTCTTGAACGCCCAATAGAGCAGGGGCGCAATCGCCACCCCGATCAGGAACAGCACGTTGATGCGCAGCGCGGCGCGGACCTGCGGCACGTCGCTCCACCAGCCGAAATCGATCGCCGGCAGCCGTGCGGCGGTCGGCTCGATCAGCGGCTTACCGAGGAAGAAGGCGAGGCCGGTGCCGAGCAGCATCAAGGCGATGCCGACCGCGATGTCGTTGACGCGCGGCAGCGAGCAGATGCCGGCATGCAGCGCGCCGAACAGTGCGCCGGTGATGCCGGCCGCAAGCACCCCGAGCCACGGCGAGCCGGACAGATAGGAGATGCCATAGGCGCTCATCGCGCCCATCACCAGCGTGCCCTCGAGGCCGAGATTGATGCGGCCGCTTCGCTCGGTGATGCACTCGCCGAGGCTGACGAACAGGAACGGCGTCGAGACGCGGATCGCGCCGCCGAACACGGCGAGCGGGACGGTCCAGAGCCCGAGTGAAGCGTCTGCCATCTCAGGATTTTCCCTTGAAGAGACCGATGCGGCCGTAGAGCGCGTCACTCGCCAGCACGAATACGAAGATGATGCCTTGCAACACCAGCACCGAGGCGTCGGGCAGGCCGAGCCGCCGCTGCAACAGACCGCCGGAGGCGCTGATGCCGCCGAGCAGGATTGCCACCGGAATGATCGCGAGCGGATTCTGCCGCGCCAGGAACGCCACCAGGATGCCGGTGAAGCCGTAGCCGGCCGCGAGGTTGGCATTGGTGCGGCCCTGCACCGCCGCGACCTCGATCATGCCGGCAAGCCCGGCGCAGGCGCCGGCAAGGAAGCAGACGGTCAGGATCAGCCGGCCGACATTGAGTCCAACGATCTTCGCCGCGCGGACGTTGCCGCCGGCGACGCGCGCCGCAAAACCGAAGGTGGTGTGATAGATCAGGACGTAGGCGGCGACGGCCGCGACGAGGCCAAACACCAGGCCCCAATGCACGTCGGTGCCGGGAATGGTGCCGATCATGTTGGCGGCGCCGATCTCGCGGGTCGACGGCTTGTTGAGGCTGGCCGGATCGCGCAGCGGACCCTCGACCAGATGGTTGAGGATCGCGAGCGCGATATAGACCAAGAGCAGGCTCGAGATCGTCTCGTTGACGCCGCGGTATTGCCGCAGGCCCCCGGACAGCGTGATCCAGAGACCACCGCCGATCACGCCCGCGATCACCATCGCGATCTGCACGACGATCGGCGCCGCGCCCTGCAACGCCAGCGCGGCCGATGTCGCCGACAGCGCGCCGATCAGGAGCGCGCCTTCGCCGCCGATGATCACCATCCCGAGCTGCGCCGGCAGCGCAGTGCACAGCGCGGTCAGGATCAAGGGCGCGGCGCGGGTCAGGGTGTTCTGCCAGGAGAACCACGTGCCGAACGCGCCGTAATACATGTAGAAATAGAGGTCGAGCGGGTTCTTGCCGTACAGCGCGACAAAGCCGCCGAACACCGCGAGCGCGCCGAGCAGCGCCGCGCATGGGATCAGCACATATTCGATGCTCGCACCGTAGCGCTGGAGGAATCCGGGATCGGCGGCCGGCGCAACGCCGACCGCTTCCACGGATTCCACTTCCGCCGTCACGCGGTGGCTCCGATCACGCCCTCGACCAGATAATCCATCTTCTCGAGCTCGGGATCCTGCTGGCCGCGGTCGGTGCCGGCGGCGATCACGGTCTTGCCCTTGTTGTCGACGACCGGGCCCTTGAAGATGGTGAAGTCGCCGGCCATGAACTTGGCCTTGACGTCATCGGCGTGCTTGCGCGCCTCCGCCGACACCGCCTCGCCATAGGGCGAGACCTTGACGATCTCCTCCTTGAGCCCACCGCGATAGAAGTTCGGGATCGCTTCACCCGCGGTGATCATCTTGACGAACTTTGGATACAGCGCCTCCCAGTTCCACTCGGCGCCGGTGAGATAGGCCTTCGGTGCCAGCGGCGACTGGTTGACGTGATAGCCGCACACCATGGCGCCGCGCCGCGCGGCGTTCTCGACCATGGTCTTGGGCCCGTCGACATGGCACGTCAGCACGTCGACGCCCTGGTCGATCAGGCTGTTGGTCGCCTCGGCTTCCTTGACCGGCATCGACCAGTCGCCGGTGAAGATCACCTGCGTGGTCGCCTTCGGATTGGCGAGGCGGGCGCCGAGCGTGAAGGCGTTGATGTTGCGCAGCACCTGCGGGATCGGCTTGGCGGCGACGAAGCCGAGCTTGCCGCTCTTGGTCGAGTGGCCGGCCACGATGCCGGAGATGAACTGCGCCTCGTCGATATAGCCGAAATAGCTGCCGGCATTTTTCGGGTCCTTTTCGCTCCACAGGCCGCCGCAATGCTCGAATTTCAGCTTTGGAAACTTGGTCGCCATTTTGAGGACGTGCGGGTTGTAGTAGCCGAACGAGGTCGGGAACAGCAGCGTGGCACCGTCGAGGTTGATCATGGACTCGATGGTCTTCTCGACCGCGTCGGTCTCCGGCACCTTCTCTTCCTCGACCACCTTGATGCCGGGGAGTTTCTTCAGCGCCGCGGCGCCCTGCGCATGCGCCTGGTTGTAGCCATAGTCGTCGCGCGAGCCGACATAGATGAAGCCGATGGTGGTCTCGGCCGCAGCCGCGCCGCGGATGCCGAGCGTGCTGCCGAGCGCCAGCGCGGCGCTGCCCTGCAATAAATGCCGTCGTGAAATCCTGCCAAAATCCATCGCCTGCTCCCTCCAGCGGTCCGCCGCCTGTCCTCGTCGCAGCCGCGCCGTCACGGCGGAGCTTGGGAGAGGTGTCGCAAGCTTCGTGCCAGAGCGCGTTTCGCGGGCAGACGTAGCTAAGCATCTGAAATTGAAGGGGGCCGCCTATCGTCATGGACATGCCCGAGCTCTGCAGTGGAACAATCTGCATATATTTTGGGCGCTCGATCGCCGTTGTATGCAATGCCGTTAAGCAGCCGGTAACCGGCCGGCGGCTGGCGAGAGCGATCGATGCACCAATTGCCGGCTGGTGAATCGGGTCGAGGCTGCTACGAGTGGGACACGTGCGGGGCGGCGCCCCGCCGCCGGGGTTGGGACTGAAACAGCATGAGCGAGATGAAACCGTCATCCCTTGGCGAAGCGATCGTGGCACGGATCGGCGAGCTTGCCGCCATCTCGGAGACGCCGGAGCACCTGGCGCGCATCTTCCTTACGGCGGAGCACCGCAAGGCCGCCGATCTCATCCAGTCCTGGATGCGCGAGGCCGGCATGGCCGCGCATCTCGATGCCATCGGCAATGTCTGCGGCCGCTATGAGGGCGAACGGCCGGGCCTGCCGTGCCTGATGCTCGGCTCGCACTACGACACGGTGCGCGACGCCGGCAAATGGGACGGCCCGCTCGGCGTCATCACCGCGATCGCCTGCGTTGCCGATCTGAACCGCCGCGGCAAGCGGCTGCCCTTTGCGATCGAGGTCGTGGGCTTTGCCGACGAGGAGGGCGTGCGCTTCGCCTCGACCCTGCTCGGCAGCCGCGCGGTGGCCGGTACTTTCGACGAGGCCGCGCTCACGGTGCGCGACCGCGACGGCATCTCGATGCGCGAAGCGCTGCTCCAGTTCGGGCTCGACCCCGATCACATCGGCAAGGCGGCGCGCGTCCGCCGCGAGCTGCTCGGCTATGTCGAGCTGCACATCGAGCAGGGGCCGGTGCTGGAGCAGAAGGGTCTGCCGGTCGGCGTGGTGAGCGCCATCGCCGGCGCAACCCGGCTCGCCGCCAGCCTCACCGGCACCGCCGGCCATGCCGGCACCGTGCCGATGCCGATGCGGCGCGACGCGCTGGCGGGCGCCGCCGAATGCATCGTCGCGATCGAGGAATTTTGCCGGAGCGATGAAGCTGGCCTCGTCGGCACCGTCGGCTATATCACCGCGATGCCCGGCGCCACCAACGTGATCCCGGGAAAAGTCTCGTTCACGATCGACATCCGTTCGCAGAGCGACATGCATCGCAAGCGCGCGGTGGCCGATATCGTGCGGCGAATCGAGGCGATCGCATCGCGCCGAAATCTGGCGCTGCAGATCGACGTCACCCACGAGAACCGCAGCGTGCCCTGCGCGCCGTGGCTGAAGGCGCAGCTCGCGGACGCCGTCGCCGCCGAGGGCTTTGCCAGCTTCGAACTGCCGAGCGGGGCGGGGCATGACGGCATGGCGATGGTCGATGTCGCCGATATCGGCATGCTCTTCGTCCGCTGCCGCGGCGGCGTCAGCCACAATCCGGCCGAGCATGTCGAGCTCGCCGACGCCGACACCGGCGCGCGCGTGCTGCTGCGCTTCATCGAGAATTTCCGGCCGGCGGCAAATAGTGGAAGCTGACGCGTTTCCCCCGGCGCGGCCTTGATCTGTGTCAACGCCCGGTCGTGCCGAATCTGGACGGGTTCCGCCCTGAATTCAGCATGGCTGAGGGCTACTTGCGAGCCAGTCGTGAGGCGCTAGACTTGCAAAAACCGGGGAGAAGGACATGGGGTCGTCCGTCGTCCACGAGATTCAATTCCCCAAGCAACCGGCGCTGCAGTTGATCTACGACACGGCGCCGATCGGCCTTGCTTACCTCTCTCCCGACTGCCGCTATCTGCAGATCAACCAGCGTCTCACCGAGATTTGCGGCATCTCGGTCGAGGGCCATCTCGGACGCACCGTGCGCGATTGCGTGCCGGCGCTGGCCGCGGCGGTCGAAGGCATCGTTCGCTCGATCATGGAGACCGGGCAACCCGTCACCGGCGTCGAGGTCTACGGCCAGCGCCCGGGCCACAATGACGAGCGCTGCTGGATCACGCATTGGCACCCGCAACTCGGGCCGGGCGGCAATGTCGTCGGCGTCAACGTCGCGGCCGAGGAGATCACCGAGCGCAAGCGGAGCGAACGCGAGATCCGTGCGGCCCGCGATGCGGCCGAGCGCGCCCTGCACCATCTGCAGGAGACCCAGGCCTCGCTGATCGAGGCGGAGAAGCTTGCGGCGCTCGGCCGGCTGGTGGCCGGCGTCGCGCACGAGATCAACAGTCCGGTCGGCACCAGTCTCACGGTCGCCTCGGTGCTGGAGCAGAAATGCGCCGACTTCGCCGCGGAGGCGGCGCGCGGCAAGCTGAAGCGGTCGAGCCTGAGCGATTTCGTCGAAGTGGTCGAAAGCGCATCATCGCTGCTGGTCGGCAATCTCAAGCGCGCGGCCGACCTGGTGCAGTCGTTCAAGCAGGTGGCGGTCGATCGCAGCTATTTCGAGCGGCGCCCGTTCGATCTCGGCGAGGTGACCGAACAGGTGCTCGCGAACCTGCGCCCGGCATTGCCGAAGAACAACCTGGCGCTCGAAGTCGATTTCGCGCCGGATCTTGCGATGAACAGCTATCCCGGTCCTTACGGCCAGGTGCTGACCAACCTGTTCGTCAATTCGGTCGCGCACGCGTTTCCGGACGGCAAGGGCGGCACCATCACGATCCGGCTGCGCGCCGCGGGCGCGGATCGAGTGGACATCCTGTTCGCCGACGATGGCTGCGGGATGGCGAGCGAGGTGCGGCGGCAGGCGTTCGACCCGTTCTTCACCACGCGCCGCGACAACGGCCGGATCGGGCTCGGCCTGCACATCGTCCATAACATCGTCACCAACCGGCTGGGCGGAGAGCTTCAGCTCGACAGCACGCCGGGGATCGGGACCCGCATGCGGATCACGCTGCCGCGCCTGGCGCCGCAGCGCGTAACCGATGGTTGAGGCCAGCCAGGGGCACCTAAGAAGAAAATGCTCCGCGGCTTTTGCGCCGGAAAACGTCCTTCCAAGGAGTCGCCGCAAAAGGCATTTCACGACCCTTGCTTCTGCGCCCGCCGTCGCGACATGTTAGGCCACATTCCAGACGGTCAGAACGATGAGCCAATCCGCATTCGATCCCTTCGGCGAGCCGGTCCCCGCGGTCGACAATTCGATCGCCAGCACCCGTGCGTCGAATTGGCTGAAGACCGCGGGCACCAGCGTGTTCTGGGTACTGGTGGTCGGCATTGTGCTGGCGCGGGCGGCCTATTTCGAGCCGGGCGTGTTCAGCTTCGACGGTGCCGTGGCATGGGCGCAGGGCCTGTTCGCCGCGCTTTAGCGCGTGCCAGCACCGATTCTCGTATTCCTCTATTCCTCGTCGAACTCCGCGTAGCAGTTCCGGCGCCGCGCCGACTGTGCGCATCGTCAATCCCGCGATATTGACATCAATTGCGAGATAGAACTTCTCTGCATCGCGGTAATCCGAAAATGAGTTGCTCAACGGGCGCGATCTGGCGCATAAAATCTTCTCCGAAGACGAGGATTTTGTGCCGGAGCTATCGAAAGGGCCTGACCGCCAGCAGAAGCCGGGCGCGCTGAAGCGCCTGTTCCTGCTCATTCCCGGCATCCTGCTCTGCGGGGTGATCACCGTGATCTCGCTCGGCATCCAGGCCGCCGAGGAGCACGTCTTCGACCATCCCTATATCGAGGCGCTGGTGGTCGCGATCCTGCTCGGCATGGCGGTGCGTACCGCCTGGCAGCCGTCGGAGCGCTGGCGCTCCGGGATCGCCTTCAGCGCCAAGCAGCTGCTCGAGGTCGCGGTGATGCTGCTCGGCGCCTCGATCAGCTTTGCCGCGATCGTGGCCTCGGGCTGGCTCCTGATCGGCGCCATCGCGGTGACCGTCGTGATCATGTTGATGGTGAGTTTCGGGCTCAGCCGGATGCTCGGGCTAAGGACAAAACTCTCGATCCTGATTGCCTGCGGCAACTCGATCTGCGGTAATTCGGCGATCGCGGCGGTTGCCCCGGTGATCGAGGCCGACGGCGACGACATCGCCTCGTCGATCTCGTTCACCGCGATTCTCGGTGTGCTGATGGTGCTCGGCCTGCCGCTCTTGATTCCGCTGCTCAAGCTGTCGGCGACCCAATACGGCATCCTGGCCGGCCTCACCGTCTATGCGGTGCCGCAGGTGCTGGCCGCGACGGTGCCGGCCGGCATCGTCTCGACCCAGATCGGCACGCTGGTCAAGCTGGTGCGGGTGTTGATGCTGGGCCCGATCGTGGTCGGCCTGTCGCTGTTCGTCGCCCGGCGCAAGCGCAAGGCCGGCAACGCCAAGACAGTCCCGATCTCACCGTTCAAGCTGGTGCCCTGGTTCATCATCGGCTTTCTGGCGCTGGCCGCTTTGCGCTCGCTCCAGCTGGTGCCCGATATCGTGATCGCGCCGGTGACCAAGACCGCGGTGATCCTCACCGTGCTCTCGATGGCAGCCCTCGGGCTCGGCGTCGACGTGCGCGTGCTCTCGACCGTCGGCGGCCGGGTGACCGCCGCGGTGACGCTGTCGCTGCTGCTGCTGCTCGGCCTCAGCATCGGGCTGGTGCATTTCTTCAAGTAGGAAAGGTCACTCGGCGGCTTTCGCTGCCTTTCCGAACACGCGTGTCGGCGCGGGAAAGCCGCAGGATGTGCCGTCGGTGATCCTGACCTGGTCTTCCCACGGCAGGCGGAAGCGGCCGGACACCATGTCTTGCATGAACGTGTAGGGGCAGTCCATCGCGCCGCCCTTCACCGCGACATATCCGCGGTGCCAAAGCTGATAGATGTTGTTCTCGACGCCCCAGTTGATCCGCGCCTCACGCACGAGGTCGGGCCGCACCTCGGCGGTGATGATCTCGTCGGCGCGTCCGGTGGTGCCGTGCGCGATGATACTGCCGTCAAAATTGACGATCATGCCTTCGCCCATCGAGTCGAACGAACCATCCGAACCGCACATGCAGACATTGGCCGTCACCATCAGGTTCTGGAACGCGTTGGCCTGGTTGGTGAAACGCCAGCTTTCGCGGATCGGCGCGGTGTAACCCGCGGTGCGGATCATGATCTCAGCGCCCTTGTAGGCGCATTCTCGCGCCATTTCAGGAAACATGCCGTCGTGGCAGATGATCAGCGCGATCTTGGCGCCCCGCGGTCCCTCGATCACGGGGATGCCGATGTCGCCAGGCTCCCACGGCTCGACCGGAATCCAGGGATGGAACTTGCGGTAATAGAGTTTGATCTCGCCGTAATCGTCGATGATCAGGCCCGAATTATAGGGGTTGCCATGGGGGTTGTACTCCATGATCGAGAAGCAGCCCCAGATCCTGTTGTCGATGCAGGCCCTCTTGAACGCCGCCACCTCGGGCCCGTCGAGCCGGCACATGATCTCCGGATTGGTGTCCATCGACAGGCCGTGCAGGGAGTATTCAGGAAATACGACGAGGTCCATGGTGGCGAGATTGCGCCGCGCCTTGCCGACCATCCAGACAATGCGCTCGGTCTGCCGCGCCAGATCGGCCCTCGTCGCGACCACGGGCAGTTGCAGCTGCACCAGCCCGATCACCACCCCATTGGGTGACTTGTTGAGACCACCAAGTCCGTTCATGCCTGTCCTCCCGATTGTTCGACGCGGCGACCCGTCGGTCCTTGCCGTTCGGTCGACGTCGATCCAGCAATCATCATGCCAAGACGGTCGAAATCATCGTATACAATGGCACGTCGATTGCTTGCCATGCACGGGATATTGCGTTGGGCGGGGGGTGTGATGACAATCTCAAGCGGCACGATCGCGGCGGACCCGGAGCCGATTACGCTCGACTGGAGCCGGACCGCGCTCGTCATCATCGACATGCAGCGCGATTTTCTCGAGCCCGGCGGCTTCGGCGAGACGCTCGGCAATGATGTCAGCCAGCTTGCCCGCGCGGTGCAGCCGATCGCCGCGGTGCTGGCGGCGGCGCGCGATTACGACATGCTCGTGATCCACACCCGCGAGGGCCATCTGCCCGATCTCTCCGACGCCCCGCCCGCGAAAGTCGAACGCGGTGCACCGTCCTTGCGGATCGGCGACCCCGGGCCGATGGGACGAATTTTGATCCGCGGCGAGGCGGGGCACGACATCATCCCCGCGCTCTATCCGCTCGAGAGCGAGATCGTGATCGACAAGCCCGGCAAGGGCGCGTTCTACGCCACCGAATTCGGCGACGTCCTGCAGAAATACGGCATCGAGAACCTCTTGGTCTGCGGCGTCACCACCGAGGTCTGCGTCAACACCACGGTGCGCGAGGCCAACGACCGCGGCTATCGCTGCGTCGTGATCGGCGACGGCTGCGCCTCCTACTTCCCGGAATTCCACGAGATGGGCCTGAACATGATCAAGGCCCAGGGCGGGATTTTCGGCTGGGTCACTGATTCCGCTGCGGTGCTGAAGGCGCTCGGGGCATAAGCATAACGGATCGCAGTGTTCAAGTGGTTACGCCCGTCATTGCGAGGCGCAAAGCGACGAAGCAATCCATGCCTCCACTTGCGGAGCTATGGATTGCTTCGCTTCGCTCGCAATGACGGGATTCGCTAACCGCCCTTCACCGCGCCCGCCGTCAGCCCGGCGACGATCTGCCGCTGCGCCATCACGGTGAGCAGCAGCACCGGCGCGGTGACGATCAGCGCGGCGGCGGCGAGCGGGCCCCAGCTCAACTGGTCGAACGAGATCATGTTGTAGACCGCGACCGGCAGGGTGCGGGTCTCGCGCCCGGCCAGCACGATGCCGAACACAAAATTGTTCCAGGAGAAGATCACCGCGAGGATGAAGGCGACCGCGAGCCCGGGCCTCGCGATCGGCAGCGCGACATGGCGGAACACCTGCCAGCGCGTGGCACCGTCGATCAGCGCGGCTTCCTCGAGCTCGAGCGGCGTGGTCTCGAAGTAGCCGATCATGATCCAGATCACGATCGGCACCGTGACCACGAGATGGATGATGATCTGCGGCACCAGCGTGCCGAGCAGGCCGAGCCACTGGAACAGCAGGAACAGCGGGATCAGGTAGGACAGCCCCGGCGTGATGCGCGCGATCAGGATCACGACCGCAGATTTATGCGCCGCCATCCGCGCGATGCCGTAGCCCGCGGGCACGCCGACCAACATCGCAAGGCCGGTGGCGGCGCCGGTGACGATCAGGCTGTTCATGAAGTAGGTGAGGAAACGATTGGAGGCGACCACGTCGGCGTAGTTCTTCCAGGCGATATGCTCCGGGAAAAACACCGGCGGATAAGCGGCGTTGTCGATCTCGAACTTCAGCGACAGCGAGGCCATCCAGAGAAAGAACAGGATCGCCGGCGAGACGATCACGAGCACCGACAGCCAAAGCCCGATCTGGCCAAGGATCTGACTTGGAATCCGACGCGGGTTCATGCGCCGCTCCCGAGCTCTGACGTCCACAGCATCCGCTTGCGCATGTAGAGCAGCAGCGCGGCCAACGCGACGATCAGCAGGAAGAACACCACGGCGATCGCCGAGCCGTAGCCGAGGTCGTAGTAGACGAAGGCGACGCTGTAGAGATAGACGTTGATGGTCTCCGACGCCGAGCCGGGGCCGCCCTGGGTGATCGCGAAGATGATGTCAAAACTCTTCACCGCGTCGATCATGCGGATCATGCCGGCGATGAACAGGAACGGCATGATCAGCGGCAGCGTGATGAAGCGGAACACTTGCCAGAAGCTGGCGCCATCGATCTGCGCGCTCTCGTAGGGCTCGGTCGGGATCGCGGCGAGGCCGCCGAGCACGATCAGCATCACCAGCGGCGTCCATTGCCAGGTCTCGACCAGCACCAGCGACGGGATCACGGTGGTCGGGTTGAACACCCAGAGCTGCGGCGGCAGGCCGACCAGCGACAGCAGATAGTTCAGCACGCCGAGCTGCGGGTGGAACATCATGGTCCACACCAGCGCGATTGCAACCGGTGTCGCCATCATCGGCATGATGAAGATGCCGCGCAGAAAACCGCGCGCGGCAAATTGCTGGTGAAACACGATCGCCGCCAGCGTGCCGAGGATCAGCGGCAGCAGCACCGACAACGCCGTGTAGACCAGCGTATGGCCGACCGCCTCGACGAAGCGCGGATCGGCCGGCAGCCGCAGATAATTGGCGAGGCCAACGAAGGTGATCGGCGAGCCCACCTTCCATTCGTTGAGGCTCATCCAGATCGTGAACACCCACGGGAAGATGATCACCGCCAGCACCACGACGAGCGCCGGGATCACGAACGGCCAGTAGGACGGCGGACGCCATTCACGTTCCGGCGCGGCGCGTTGCGCGACTGCCGGAGCTTCTGTCACCACGCTCACGCTTTTTCGCTGCGCTCCAGGATCGGGCGATACTGCTCGTGCGCCTTCTTCAGCTCGGTCGCAGGATCGGCGCCCGACAGGGTCGATGTCAGCGCCGCACCGACGATGTCGCGGAATTCGGCGACCGGGATCACGACGGGCAGGCCGAGCTTGGAGATCTTTGCAGAATCGACCACCGATTGCAGCCATTCCTTCGGCATCTTCACGCCCTGCTGCACCTCGGGATCGTTCAGGATCGAATTGCGGAACGGGACGCCGCCGCCGGCCTGCAACAGCCGCGCGCCCTGCTTCTTCGAGACCACCCATTGGCAAAGCAGATAGGCGGCTTCTTTGTTCTTGCTGGCCGCGGCAATGCCGATGCCGTCGCCATAGGTCGCCGAATATTGTCCCTTCGGTCCGGCGGGCACCACGGTGTAGCCGACCTTGCCGACGACGCGGGAAGCCGCCGGGTCTTCCAGCGGCGGCGCCCAGCCGACGCCGTCGATCCACATCGCCGAGCGGCCCTGGGTGAACGAGGCCATCGACTCCATCCAGTTGAAGCCGGCGACGCCGGGCGGCGCGACCTTGGTCAGCAGCGTCTGATAGAGCTTCGTTGCGGCGATCGCCTCGGGCCCGTCGGTCAGGATGTTGCCCTTGCCGTCGAGGAATTCGCCGCCATAGTTGAGATAGAAGTTGGTCCACAACGTCATGTTGGCGTTGCGCAGGCCGCGCCCGACGAAGCCGAAAGTGCCGTCCTTGGCATCGGTGAGCTTTTCCGCGGCCGCGACCATCTCGTCCAGCGTCTTCGGCACCGCGACGCCCTTCTTCTGGAACAGCTCCTTGTTGTAGTAGAGGATGAAGTAGTCGACCGACCACGGCAGCGACAGCATCTGCCCTTTGTCGTTC
Source organism: Bradyrhizobium ivorense (assembly GCF_900696085.1). Lineage (GTDB taxonomy): Bacteria > Pseudomonadota > Alphaproteobacteria > Rhizobiales > Xanthobacteraceae > Bradyrhizobium > Bradyrhizobium ivorense. The sequence goes on along the minus strand of NZ_CAADFC020000033.1, from coordinate 622,337 downwards.
TTGGCGTATTGCAGCCCGGCCGCGGAAAAGTCGCTCTCGACGAGGTCGGGCGCGGTCAGCGTCGGATCCTTCATGTAGCCGGACATGTCGGCGAGCCAGCCGGCCTTCTCGAACTGCCGCTTCTGTACGTGGTAGCTCAGGTGGATGACGTCGAAGCTCGGCTTGCCCGACGCGAGCTCGATCACCGCCTTCTGGCGCTGCTGCTGCTCGGGGATCTGCTCCGACTCGACCTTGATGCCGGTCAGCTCGGTGAATTCCTTGATGTATTTTTGCAGATTGTCGCCGCGCGGCCCCTTGGCCAGGATCACCTCAAGCGTGGTGCCGGAATATTTCTTCCAGTTCACCTCGGCGCGGGCCGGAGACCCGGTCAATGCAAGCGCGCCTGTGGCGGCCGTGCCGGCCAGCATCTGGCGGCGCGAGATCAGGTGATGCGGCATGGTTCTCTCCCTGGACGGTTCTTGTTTGGGAGAGATACTAGAACATGAACCGGAAAAGTGAAAACCGGTTTTCCAGATCGTTGCTGCATCAAGCGATGCCGCAAGAACAACGATGCGATCGTGATCGCATCGATGTCGCAAGTTCGTCTGTATGGCCTGCTGCGGCGTCGCAGGGCAGGGCCGCTATGCCTTGACGAAGGCGAGCAGGGTGCCGTTGCCGGCCGCCGGCGGCACGCAGATGCTGCTGCCGCTCTTGACGCCGGTCGCGCCCAGCGCTTGCTCCGTTTTGGCAAGATCGGCCGCGATCACGAGGCCGGCGCCGCCGCGATCGGGCAGCCCGTCCAGCGATACGCCGGGATAGCGCTTGCCGAGCTGGTCCTTGCTCAGGAACACGAAGTCGGCGCGGTCGCCGCCCGACGGCACCGCGATTGCGCCGTCGGCTTCATTCCGCACGGCGTTGTCGATCATCTTGGCGAGATGTGCCGCATCGGTGGCCGCATCGGGCGAGACGATCAACACCTGCTTGAGGCGTCTCGCCCCATTGGCGTGCGTCATCAGTTCGGGGATCCACACCGTCTCGCGGGTCTTGTGCTGGCAGGCGAAGATGCGGACGCCGCCGGGCGCCTCGGCGGTCGGCCACTGGAAGGTGCGGAATTTTGCCGCGGAGACCGTGCCATTCGGCAGCGTCACCGGCCTCTCGAAGTCGGTCGGGCCGACCGGCGTGTAGCCGCGGGCGCGGATCTCTTCCGCGCCGGCGGCCGAATCTACCGCGGTGAATGCGATCCGCTCGATTCCTTCGCCGCGCTTCTCCAGAAACGACCGCGCCGGCGCATTATGTTCGGTCGGCGTCAGCACGCCGAGCAATTCCATGTAGTCGGGATCGAACATGATGGTGTAGTTGCCCGATCCCATATGCGCGCTGTGAGTGCCGCGCGGCGACACGGTGAAGCCGAGCCGCTTGTAGTTCTCGGCGGCCTTGTCGAGGTCCTTCACCATGACCACGGCGTGGTCGATTCCGATGACGTTCTTGAGTGCCACTTCTTGTCTTCCCGGCTGGAATAAGGAAACTTGTTTGAGCATGATCTTTTCGGAAAACCGCTACGCAATTTTCCAGATCATGCTTTAAAGCTAAGCAGAACGATCAGGCGCCCGCAAGAAAGGATCATGATGAGCAGCACTGCCGTGCGCTGGCCCGAGTCGCTCTGGGCCGCGGTGACGCCATCCGGCCCCGATTGCTCTGAGCTGACCGGCGCGCAGCAGGCCGATGTCGTCATCATCGGCGGCGGCTTTACCGGGCTGTCGACCGCGCTGCATCTGCGCGAGGCCAATGTCGACGTCGCCATCGTCGAGGCCGCCGAGCCGGGCTGGGGCGCCTCCGGCCGCAACAACGGGCAGGTGATCCCGACGCTGTCGCGGCCCGATCCCGAGGATATCATCGCCAGGCACGGCGCGACCGGCGAGCGCTTTGTCGCGATGCTGCGCGACAGCGCTTCGACGCTGTTCGACATCGTGCGTCGCTACAACATCGACGCCGAGCAGGAGCAGGCCGGCTGGGTGCAGCCGGTACATTCGCCGGGCCGTATCAAGATCGCGGAGCGGCGGGTGCGGCAATGGTCGAAATTCGGCGCGCCGGTGGAATTGCTGTCGCGTGAGCAGGTCGGCGACATGCTCGGCTCGAATGCCTGGTACGGCGGTTTCTGGAACAGGAGCGGCGGTCACATCAATCCGCTGGCACTGGCGCGCGGCCTCGCGCACACCGTCATCGGCCTCGGCGCGCGCATCTATGCCCGCTCGCCGGCGCTGAGTTTTGAGCGCCGCGGCGATCGCTGGGTGGTGAAGACCGCGAACGGCGAAATTGCCGGCCGCGCGCTGGTGGTCGCCACCAACGCCTATAGCGGCGAGTTCGCCAAATCGCTGGTGCCGGAGATCGCGACCGAGGTGATGCCGGTGCTGTCGTGGCAGATGTCGACGCAGCCGCTGTCGGACAATGTCCGCAAGACCATCATCCCCGGCCGGCAGGCGATGTCGGACACCCATGGCGAGCTGTATTTCGCGCGCTACGACGCCCGCAACCGCCTCGTCACCGGCGGCGCGGTGCTCGGCCCCGGCAACAAGGTCGAGCGGATCAAGGCCCGCGTGACCGAGCGGCTGCAGCGGCTGTGGCCGCAGATCGGCGATGTCTCGTTCGACTATGTCTGGAACGGCTATGTCGGGATGACCACGGATTTCCTGCCGCGCATGCATCGGCTCGGGCCGAACGCCTTTGGCTGGACCGGCTGCAACGGCCGCGCCGTTGCGCTGACCATGCCGCTCGGCCGCGAGCTCGCGAAGGCGGTGCAGGGCGTGCCGGACAGCGAGTTGGCGCTGCCGTTCACCGATCCGGTGACGATCCCGGCGCACGGCCTGATGCGCAAGCTGGCGCCGCTGATGCTCCTGGTCTACCGTCGCCGCGATGCGCGGGAAATCTAGAGCAAGAAGGGTCGCCGGCGGACAGCCTACGGAACCCGCAACCTGACGCTGGCGTTATGCGACATACCAATCCTGGGAGGTGGGCATGGCGAGGAAGCGCATTGGTATTCTCACCGGAGGCGGTGACGTTCCCGGCCTCAATGCTGTGATCAAGAGTGTGACTTATCGCGGCAGCGAGGACGACATTGAGGTTGTCGGTCTCCGCCGTGGTTGGGAGGCCCTCACGCACGTGAACCTCGACGACCCGGCCAGCAAGTCTCACTACGTCATCCCGCTGAACCGCGAAAACACGCGCATCATCGACCGGCGCGGCGGCACCGTGCTGCACTCGAGCCGCACCAATCCCTCCAAAATGAAGAAGCTGCCCAATCATCTCGTCGGGCAGGACTTTCCAGTTTCCCAGAGTACCAAGGACGGGATCGCAACCAAGACGTGGGACCTCACGGACAAGGTGCTGGCGAACCTCGCAGGGCTCGGCATCGAGCATCTGATCGCGATCGGCGGCGACGATACGCTCAGCTATGCTGACAAGCTGAATAGACTTGGCGTCAAGATCATTGCCATCCCGAAGACGATGGACAACGACGTCCGCAACACCGAGTACTGCATCGGTTTCTCGACTGCGATCACCCGCGCCAGCGAAGCCATCCAGCGGCAGCGCACCACTGTCGGCTCGCACGAGCGAATTGGCATTTTCCGCATCTTTGGCCGCGATGCCGGGTTTACGGCATTTTACACCGCCTACGCGACCTCGATCCGATGCGCCATACCGGAGTACAAGGTCAACCTCGACAAGTTGATCCAGCTTCTCGTCGAGGACAAGCGCGGCAACCCAAGCAACTACGCGCTGATCGTGCTCAGCGAGGGCGCCGAGTGGGAGGGTTACAAGGTGCAGGAATACGGCGATCCCGACGCCTACGGGCACCGCAGGAAGGCGAGCGTGGCCGAAGCATTCGCCGACGAGATCAAGCGGCGCTCCGGCGAGGAGACTATCGTCTCTGACCTCACCTACGATCTGCGATCGGGCGATCCGGATTTCATCGACAAGCTTGTCGCGCTGACGTTCGGCAACTTGGCCTACGATGCGATCCTGGAAGGCAAAACGGGTCTGATGTCGGCGCTGGTCGAGGGCCGCTACGACCTCGTGCCTATACCTGACGCCAGGCTTGGGCCGCGCAAATTGGACGTTGCCACCGCGTACAACACGGAGCGCTACCGTCCTCTCTACTCCAACAAGCGGGGGCTGCCAATTTTTCTCAACCGCGCTTCATAGGGCGGGTGGTAACCCCATCGAGCATCACGAGTTATTCCAGATGCGTCGATAGCCCGTATCGACAGTCGGTGACGGAGGGGCCATAGTTCCCCAAGCAATTTGCGCAGGGAACCTGTCGCAACACACGACGTTCTTTTCGCAAATGAGCGCGCCGTCGCCCCCGGCGCAGCGAGCGCCGAGGCGAAGGCGCTGCGTTGCGGTCGGAGGGATGCTCATGAAACTCACCATTTCGGTCATCAAGGCTGACATTGGCTCCGTTGGGGGCCACACGAAACCATCTGCGCGCATGATGGCGGCTGTCGAAGGGGAGGTCGCGAAAGCGATCGACAACGGTCTCCTGATCGACGGGTTCGTGCGCCATACCGGCGACGACATTGCGATCATCATGACGCACACGCGGGGCGAAGGGAGCTCCGAAGTCCACCAATTCGCCTGGAAGACGTTTCTCGCGGCCACTGCGGTTGCGAAGACCTCCGGGCTCTACGGCGCCGGCCAGGATCTTCTCGTCGACGCCCCTTCCGGAAACGTTCGCGGCGCGGGCCCGGCCGTCGCCGAACTCAGCTTCGACCACAGCCTCGCGGGCGCGAGACCCGCGGAGTCCTTCATGGTGTTCGCCGCAGACAAATGCGGCCCCGGCGCCTACAACCTGCCGCTCTATCTGGCTTTTGCCGATCCCATGTATTGCGCCGGGCTGATGCTGCCCCCGATGATCAAGGGCTTCCGTTTCCATATCATCGATATGGACAACACGGCCGGCGACAGCGTGATCGAACTCGATGCGCCCGCGGACGGCTACCACATTGCGGCGCTGCTTCGCGACAACGAGCGCTTCGGCATTGATCGCATCGTCTCGAAAACCTATGGCGAGGTCGCCGTCGCCGTTTCGGCGCAGCGTCTTCACTCCATCGCAGGCAAATACACCGGCAAGGATGATCCGGTCGCGGTCGTCAGGAACCAGGGCATATTCGCCGCGCCCGAAGAAATCATCTCGCCCTTCGCCAAGGCGCACTTCGTGGGCGGCGATGCGCGCGGCTCGCATGTGATGCCGCTCATGCCGGTGCCGCTCAACACCCCGGTGACGGGGATGTACTGCCTGCCGATCGTGTCCTGCGTCGGCTTCTCGATCGACCGGGACGGGAAGTTCTCGGAGTCCTATACCGATTTCTTTGACAACCTTGCGTGGGACGAGGTTCGCCAGCGCGCGCAGCGCAAGGCGATCGAGATGCGTAGCCAGGGCTGGTCCGGCGCTGCGATGCTGCCCTATTCAGAGCTGGAATATGGCGGCTTCCGCGACACGGTATCCGGATTGCTGAAGCGCTTCCGGCTGCGCGAGGAGCCCAAGCCACAAGCGGCGGAGTAGGCCGCGCGTGCCCGGCTACACGGTTGCGGTGCCGTGCTCGCGCGCGAACGCGCCGCCGGGGATCGCCGACAGCAGCGCCTGCGTGTAGGGATGCTGCGGGTTGCCGAACACCTCGGCCGTCAGGCCTTGCTCGACCACGGCGCCATCCTTCATCACGGCGACGAGATCGCAGATCTGCGCGGCGACCCGCAGATCGTGGGTGATGAAGATGATGGAGAGGCCGAGCTGCTGCCGCAGCCCCGCGAGCAGTTTCAGCACCTGCGCCTGCACCGAGACATCGAGCGCCGAGACCGGCTCGTCGGCAACCAGCACGTCCGGCTTCAACGCCAGTGCCCGGGCGAGCCCGATGCGTTGCCGCTGGCCGCCGGAGAATTCGTGCGGGTAGCGATCGCCGGCGGACGGATCGAGGCCGACAAGCTCGAACAGCTTTCGCGCTTCCACAATCGCGGTGGCGCGGTCGGTGCCGTGCACGATCGGTCCCTGCGCCACCAGTTCGGCCGCCTTGCGGCGCGGGTTGAGCGAGGCGAACGGATCCTGGAACACCATCTGGATGTGGCGGGTCTCGCCGCGCACTTCATCGCGCGTGAGCTTGGCCCAGTCCCTGCCGTCGAGCCGGATCGATCCGGCGTCGGGATCGATCAGCCGGACGATGCAGCGCGCCAGCGTCGATTTGCCCGAACCGGACTCGCCGACGATGCCGAGCGTCGCGCCGCGCGGCAAATGCAGCGATACGTTCTTCACGGCGTCCGTGACCCGGGCGCCGCGGCCGAGGAAGCCGCCGGTACGGTAGGTTTTTGAGACGCCGTCGATGGTCAGGATGCTCTTGCCGGAGAGCAGCCGCGGCGCCGGCGCCTTCAGCGGTGGAACGGCCGCGATCAGCTGTTTTGTGTAAGCATGCTGCGGATCGTTCAGCACCTTCTCCGCCGCGCCCTGTTCGACGATCACGCCATGCTGCATCACCACAACGCGGTCGGCGATCTCGGCGACCACGCCGAAATCGTGGGTGATGAACAGCACCGCCGTCTTCTTGCGCTGCTGCAGATCGCGGATCAGTTTCAAGATCTGCGCCTGCGTGGTGACGTCGAGCGCGGTGGTCGGCTCGTCCGCGATCAGCAGCTTCGGATCGAGCGCCAGCGCCATCGCGATCATGGCGCGCTGGCGCTGGCCGCCGGAGAGCTCGTGCGGATAGGCCTTTGCCGCGGCCTTCGGATCGGGAATCCGGACGTCCTCGAGCAGCGCCTGCACCCGTGCCGCGATCTCGGCCTTCGAGAGTTGTGTGTGGATCGCAAACATCTCGCCGATCTGGTCGCCGATGGTGCGCAGCGGATTGAGCGCGGTCATCGGCTCCTGAAAAATCATCGCGATGCCGGCGCCGCGCACATCGCGCATCTCGGACGGGTCGGCGGCGCAGAGGTCGTGGCCGTCGAACATCATCCGGCCCTGTTCGATGCTCACCTCGTTCGGCAACAGCCGCATGATGGTGTTGGCCATCATCGATTTGCCGGAGCCGGATTCACCGACCACGCAGAGGATCTCGTTTGACGCGACCGACAGCGACACATCGGACAGCGCATGCGGCCGGTCGGCGCCTCTGGGCAGCCGCACGGTCAGCCGATCGAGCGAAAGGACGGTGTCGCTCATCGGCTCTTCAGCCTCGGATTGAGCGCATCGTTGAGGCCCTGGCCGACCAGCGACACCGCGAGCACGGTGACCAGGATCGCAATGCCGGGGATCGCCGAGACATACCACTGCACGCGGAGCACGTCGCGGCCGAGCCCGATTAGATTGCCCCAGGAGGCGACGTTGGGATCGGACAGCCTTAAGAAAGCAAGCGCGCTCTCCAGGAGGATCGCGACCGCCATCACCACGCTGGCATACACGATGACCGGCGGCAGCGCGTTGGGCAGGATCTCGCCGAGGATCAGCTGCACGTCCCGCATGCCGAGGGTCTTGCCGGCCTGGACGAATTCACGGTTGCGCAGCGACAGGAACTCGGCGCGGGTCAGCCGCGCCGGCGCCGGCCACGACACCACGCCGACCGCGATCGTCACCGTGGTCAGGGTCGAGCCGAACACCGCGACCAAGACCAGCAGCAGCACGAAGTTCGGCAGGGTCTGGAACGCCTCCGTGATCCGCATCAGGACATTGTCGACCCAGCCGCCGTAATAGCCGGCGAAGGCGCCGACCAGGATGCCGATCAGGATCGCGATCGCGGTGGCGACGCCGCCGATCAAGAGCGAGATGCGCGCGCCGTAGAAGATCTGCGCGGCGATATCGCGTCCGGAATTGTCGGTGCCGAGCAGGAAGCGCGGGTTGGAGAACGGCCAGATCAGCGGCCGTCCCGCCAGCGCCAGCGGATCGCGCGGGTAGAGGAAGCCAGCGCTGACCGCCATCGCGATCACGAGCAGCAGCAGGATCAGGCCGATCACGGCGGCCGGGCTGCGGAAGTAGCGGTTCATTGCGTCCATCGTCAGCCCTCCGCCGCGATGCGCGGATCGAGCCGCGCGTAGAGCAGGTCGACGACGAAGTTCACGGTGATGACGAGCAGCGCCGAGACGAACACGATGCCGAGCAGGGTGTTGAGGTCGCGCTGCACCACGGATTCATAGGCGAGGCGGCCGAGACCGGGCAGCGAGAACACGCTTTCGACCACCACCGAGCCGCCGAGCATGGTGCCGGCCTGCAGGCCGATCAGCGTCACCATCGGCAGCAGGGCGTTGCGCAGCACGTGGCGGGTGATGACATGGGTCTCGTCCAGGCCCTTGGCGCGCGCGGTGCGCACGAAGTCGAGATTCAGCACCTCCAGCATCGAGGCGCGCATGATGCGCAGGTAAATCGCGAGGAAGATCAGCCCGAGCGTCAGCGTCGGCAGCACCAGGTGGGCGGCGATGTCGAGCACGCGCCAGATTCCGGTCTGCACCGTGCCGATGTCCTCAAAACCGCCCGGCGGCAGCCATTGCAGGTAGACCGAGAACACCACGATCGCCATCAGGCCGAACCAGAACGAGGGCGTGGCGTAGAAGATCAGGCCGAGCGTCGAGATCAGCGTATCCGGCCAGCGGTTGACGCCGCGCGATGCGATCACGCCGAACACCAGGCCGAAGAAGAACGCGAACGACAGCGACGCCATCATCAGCAGGATGGTCGGCGGCAGCCGCTCCAGGATCACGGTCGCCACCGGCTTGCCGTAGATCGAGGAGAAGCCGAGGTCGAGCCGCACCAGCCGCCACAGGTAATTGGCAAGCTGCGCCGGAACCGAGAGGTCGAGCCCATAGAACTCGCGCAGCTGTTTTGCGGTCGCGGCATCGCCGCCGCCCATCTGCGCCATCAGCGCGTCGACGGTGTCGCCTGGCGCCAGCTGCAGCAGCAGGAACACGCCGATCAGGATCAGGAACAGGGTCGGGATCGAGGCGGCCAGCCGCCGCCCCGCAAGGCTCAAGATGCGCATCGGTTATCTATAGCGGTTTCGAACGAAGTGGACACCGGTTCGGATCAGATTGGCTCGGGCTTCTCCGTCACCTCTCCCCGCCTGCGGGGAGAGGTCGGATCGCATCGCAAGATGCGATCCGGGTGAGGGGGTACAGGTCTATCGATGGACTTATCTGGTGGAGAGAGCCCCTCACCCCGACCCTCTCCCCGTGAAGAACGGGGAGAGGGGGAAGGAGACACCGCCGCGAGCGTCAGATCGCCTCACGCGGAAAGCCAGAGATCGTGCCAGCTGGTCGAGCCCCAGCGCGGGGTGTTGGAGTGGTTGCGCGCCTTGGCCGTGATCACGGTGACGAAGATCTGCTCGATCGGCATCCAGACCGGCAGCTCGGTGTTCACCTCCTTGACGAACTCGGCATAGAGCGCCTTGCGCTTGACCGGGTCGAGCTCGGTGAGGGCATTGTCGATGGTGCCGTCGACGGTCTTGTCCTCCCAGCCCCACTGGTTGGTCCAGGGCGCCCCCTTGGGCTGGCCGGAGCGGTACCACACCGTGGTCGAGACCGCGGGATCGTTGCGGTACTGGTGCCAGCCGGTGGCGAGGTCGAAGGCGTGTTCGTCATAGACCTGCTTGAGGAAGCCGCCGCCGTCGTTGCGCACGATGTCGACCTGGATGCCGACTTCTCCCAGCGACTGCTGGATGAAGGTCGACCACAGCGAGATGTCCTCGCCCCACGGCGCCGGCAACAGCTTTAGCGTGAAGCGGTTGCCGCCGGAGGCCTTGAAGCCAGCCTCGTCGAGCAGCGCGATCGCCTTGGCTTTGTCGTAAGGGTATTGCGGCGTGTTCGGCCCGGGATAAAAGTCGGTCGAGATCGAGGGGATCGGCCCGGTGCCGAGTTTTGCAAAGTCGCCGAGGAAGTTGTCGATGAAGAACGGCACGTTGATCGCGTGCGCGATGGCGCGGCGGACGCGGATGTCGGACAATTCCTTGCGGCGGAAGTTGAACTCGATGGTGTTGGTGCGAGCGTTGCCCTCATTGCCCTTGGTCGAGACGACGAAGCGCTTGTCCTTGGAAAGCCGCGCCATGTCCGAGATGGTCAGCCCGGAGAACGGGCTATAATGCAGCTCGCCGGCCTCCATCTGCGCCGCCGCGGCCGCGCGGTCGGTGATCACCTTCCAGACGATGCGATCGAGATAGGGCGCGTTCGGCCGCCAGTAATCCGGGTTGCGGTCGGCGATGATATACTGCCCGCGCTCATATTTGACGAATTTGAACGGGCCGGTGCCGACCGGGGCGAGGTTGGTCGGGTTCTGCCTGATGTCGCCGCTCTCATAGAGATGCTTGGCGGAGACGTAGCCGAGATCGGGCAGGGCGCGCAGCAACAGGTTGAGCGGCATCGGCCGCTCGTAGCGGAAGATCGCGGTCTGCGGATCGGGGGTGTCGACCGCGGTCAGGAATAGCTGCAGCGTCGATCCGTAGTTGAGGATCTTCTTCCACATGTTCATCGCGGTGAAGGCGACGTCATCAGAGGTGAACGGCTTGCTGTCGTGCCAGGTCACGCCCTTGCGCAGCTTGAAGGTGACGGTCTTGCCGTCAGGCGCAGCCTCCCAGCTCTCGGCCAGCACGCCGACCGGCTGGCCGTTGGCGTCGAGGTCGACCAGATTCTCCTGAATCTTGCCGCCGATGATGTAGACGCCGGTGGAGGCCTGGATGCTCGGATTGAGCTGGCGCTGCTCGGCGCCGTAGTGGACGTTGAACACGCCGCCCTTGCGCGGGGCCTCCTGCGCAAAAGCCCGCATCGGATTGATGACGTTGGCCGCGATCGCGGCCGAGGTCAAAAGGGCGGTGCGGCGGTTGATCTCGAGGCGGGTCAAATCCATACGCTGGTCTCCAAAGCTACATCGACGCTTACATAAGCGGCCCGCCGGCTGGCGGCGGCGGGCTTCGGCCGATGTTACCTTGGATTGGGAACCCGAGTCATTTTCTAATGGCTCGGCCTTTTGGACGATCGTTTTCGAAACCTGAAGTGGCGCAGCGCACCGCTCGGCAACTCGCATTGCGCCTGCGCGCTCGCGCGCCCGAGCGGCGCATTTTGATTCGCTCCAGGGCGCATCGCCGTACGCGGGAAGGCGCGCAAAACCCTGTAATTTCAGGGGTCGGAAGTGCCTTGACTTGGAAAAACCGCGAAAAAATTGCTGATTCGGGGGCTTTCCACAGCGATATTGCTGTGGGGAGTGCAGAAAACCCTGTTTTTTTCGGCGTTTTCCGCCATATCGTGCCAACTCCAGAATCAATGGAGCAACCATGGCTACCCAATTGTCGAAGTCGCAAGTGATCGAGAAGATCGCGACCACCACCGAACTTTCCAAGCGCGACGTCAAGAACGTCTTGGACTCACTGGTCGATGTCGGCCACAAGGAGCTGAAGAAGAGCGGGGTGTTCCTCGTCCCCGGCTTCGCCAAGTTCGTCGTGGTCAAGAAGCCTGCGACCAAGGCGCGCAAGGGCACCAACCCCTTCACGGGCGAAGAGATGATGTTCAAGGCCAAGCCGGCCCGGAAGATCGTCCGCGCCCGGCCGGTCAAGGCCGCCAAGGACGCGGTTTAAGATCGAAAGGCCTCCGGTGACGGAGGCCTTTTGCTTTTGAGCGACGACTTGCGTGGTCACATCGCAAGCTGGGCGGGCTCCCTCTCCCCGCGTGCGGGGAGAGGTGAAGGAAGCCGCACCCTATGTGACGTCGCTCAGACAACCGGCGATCGGCCGCCATCGACATTGATGGCGGTGCCGGTGATGTAGGAGCCTTGCTCCGAGGCGAGCAGGCAGGCGAGGTTGGCGAATTCTTCCGCCGTGCCGATGCGGCCGAGCGGCGTGCCCTTGGCGAGGCCCTTCGCGAACTCCCCGAAATCCGTGTTCGGCGCCGTGGCGGCGTGGCGCTTGACCCATTGATCGCTCATGATCAGGCCGACCAAGAGCGCATTCACCAGGATGTTGTGCTCGCCGCCTTCGTTGGCCATCACCTTGGTCAGCGCCATGCCGGCCGCGCGCGACACCGAGGTCGGCGCCGAATTGCCGGCCGGCGCCTTGGCGAAGGTGTTGAGCACATTGATGATGCGGCCCCATTTGCGCTGCTTCATGCCGCCCCAGACCAGCCGGCTGAAGCGGATTGCCGCGAACAGTTTGAGGTCAAAATCCTCCTGCCAGGCCTCGTCGCTGATGTTCTCGAACGCCAGCGTGCGCGCCGTGCCGGCATTGTTGACGAGCACGTCGATCTTGCCGAAATCGGCGATGATCCTGTCGTGGGCGGCCTTGATGTCGGCCGCCTTGGAGACGTCGCAGACATAATCGCGCACCGCGAGCCCGTCTTTGGCGAGCGCCTCGCGCGCGGCCGCGAGATCGGCGGCGCCGCGGGCGAGGATCGCGACCTTGGCGCCGGACTCGGCAAACCGCCGCGCCACCGCGATCCCGATGCCCTTGCTGCCGCCGGTCACCACCGCGACGCGGTCCTTCATCGATAGCTGCATGGTTCTCTCTCCCTGTTGTCGTTGCGGGCGGCGAAGAAATTCTTCCGCACCGATGCTGCGTGAAACGCTTGAGCCGGAAACCGTCGATCTTTGAAATTGCTGCGATCGGCAAAATCAAACACGCTTTCTCATCCTTACTGTCTTTCGAAGGGGAAAGCGAGCATGCGAAATTGGCTGGGTCGAGGTCTCGCGCTGGCGATCGCCGGCTTGCTCGCAGGCTGGAACGCGCTGCCATCCGCGCAAGCCAGGGACAAAGTGTTTCGCGTCGCATTCCAGAAGGGTGGCGGCAATCTGATCTTTCTCAAGGAGCGCGGCATTCTCGAGCGGAAGCTGGCACCGCTCGGCTGGACCGTAAGCTGGAACGAATTCCAGGCCGGTCCGCAACTGCTCGAATCCCTGAACATCGGCGCGGCCGATTTCGGCCCGGTGGGCGAGGCGCCGCCGATCTTCGCGCAGGCCGCCGGCGCCAGCATCGTTTACGCCGGATACGAGCCGGCCTCGCCCCGCAACGAGGCGATCATCGTTCCCAAGGACAGCCCGATCAAGACGATTGCTGACCTGCGCAAGAAGCGCGTCGCGCTGAACAAGGGATCCAACGTCAACTACTTCCTGGTGCGCGCGCTGGAGGCCAATGGCCTGACCTATCAGGATATCGAGCCGGTCTATCTCGCCCCGGCGGATGCGCGGGCGGCGTTCGAACGCGGCGCGGTGGATGCCTGGGTGATCTGGGATCCCTATTATGCCGCGGCGGAAATTGGCCTCGGCGCCCGCAGCGTCGCGGATGCGACCGGGCTTGCCGCCAACGTCTCCTTCTACATCGCCGCGCGCGCGATTGCGGAGGAGAACCCGAAGGTGCTGACCACAGTGCTGGCGGCGATCGACGAGATCGATGTCTGGATCAGGGACAATCGCAAGCAGTACGCCGCCGAGCTCAGCCCGAAGATCGGCCTTCCCGCCGACATCATCGAACGCTCGGTCAACCGTGCCGAGCTTGGCGCCCGTCGGGTGGATGCCGCCGTGCTCGCCGAGCAGCAGAAGATCGCCGACGTCTTCACCCGCCTCAAGCTGATCCCGAAGGCGATCAACGTCTTCGATGCGGAATGGAAGACGGAGTGAACCATCGCATTCTTAAGGCGGCGGTCCGTTCCGAAGCCTTGACACATGCAGTTCGCTAGGGCTCGTTCGTCTCGTCGGGCAGTTCCGCGACCAGAAAGCGACCGGAGCCGTCGGCAAGCTCGTCGGCCAGGCCGCGATAGAGCGCGGCCTCCGCGGTCGTGGCGGCGCGGATGCGGGCGTGCTCGCACCATTCAGATGCGCGGCGCCGGCGCAGGAAATCATCAAGCGCAGCGGCGAGCCATGGTGCCTGGAGCAGCGCCTGCGCCTGCGCCAGGCTCGCCGCCTCGAACGCGAATGCGGCGGCCTGGCGAGTCTCCACCACAAACACTGATCGTTGTGCGTATGCCATGACGGGTGAGCCTAGAGCGAAATCATCACCAGCAGCGTCATGCAGGCCAGATGCGCGGCGACGATCAGGGCAAGATGGAGCGGACCGGACATGGGCGTCTCCGTGTTGCGCGGTGAGGTGAGCACCGCTCGTTGGCTCCCTCACCCTGAAAGGGGGAGGGTGGGGTGGGGGTCACGCTCCGCGAACGCCGGTGTTCGTGGAGGCAGGATCTCAATCCGGTCTGCGCGTTCCGCGCAGCCCGACCTCCCCTTTTCAAGGGGAGGTTAGAGGCCGCGCCGTCAGTTCACGCTCGCGCCTGTCGTGAAGCTGCGGTGCACTGCCTTGCTCACATCCAGCGTCTTGCCGAGGATGCCGTAGCGCGTCGCGCGGTCCGAGGCGGCCTGCACCTCTTTGACCACCGCCTCATCGATCGCAATCGGGCTCGTCTTCTGCGCGGTGTAGGCGGCGAGCAGCACGTCCTCCGGCAGTTTTGTCAGCTCGGCGGTGTTCTTGGCGTACTCGGCGAGATGGTCGAGCGACCACAGCCGCGCCTTGTTGAGCCGCTGCACCAGATCCTGCACCGCCGCGCGCTTGGTCGCGATTGCGTTGTCGGAGGCGACGATGAAGGTGACAGTCGGCGTCAGGCCCTCGCCGTCGGCGACGATGCGCGCCTTGTCCTTCAGCGTCGCGTAGGAAACGTAGGGCTCCCACACCGCCCAGCCGTCGATCGAGCCGGCAACGAGCGCGATCTTGGCGTCGACCGGGCCGAGCGGCGCGAAGGCCGCGTCCTCGATCTTGTTGCCGGCCTTCTCCAGCGTCGCGTCGATCAGGAACTGGCCCCAGCCGCCGCGGGTGCCGGCGAGCCGCTTGCCCTTCAGGTCGGCCGCCGACTTGATCGGCGAATCCGCTCGCACCAGGATCGCCTGCGTCTTCGGGTCGGCGCGGGTGCCGCCGACCGCCTTGATCGGCGCGCCGGCGGCGTAGACCGAGAGGAAGGCGAGATCGCCGGTATAGCCGACGTCGAGCGCGCCGGCGTTGAGCGCCTCGAGGATCGGCGCCGCCGCGGGGAATTCCGACCATTCGATCTTGTAGGGCAGATCCTTGGCGAGGCCGGAGATCTCGAGCAGCGAGCGGTTGCCGCCCTTCTGGTCGCCGACCTTCAGCACGACGGCGTCAGCCGCCAACGCTGCGACAGACGTCGACAGCGCGATCGCGGCCGCGATCAGCACGGCCGTGGTGCGGCGGGTGAGGGAATGGGAGGAGCCCGAGCGGGCGAGTTTGCGCATGTCCATTTTCTTTCTGATTCATTCGCTGCCCGGCAACAAGCGCGTCAGCGTCCGATCAGGTTGATGAGCAAACGGTTCGCCGTCAACGAAACGGAAAACTGTATTGCCGTGCCGGCGAGCAACGACGATCTCGTCCGACGTAGCGTTTGTAGAAGACCTGATGCGGACGACCGCAGAGCGCTCAGATTTGATGCAACGACAACCGCTGCGTCGCGAGTCTGCGCGCTGACATCGGCAAAAATCCTTTCATCGTCGCGCGATGTGTTCGTGGTGAGAAACGCTGTCGCGCCGACAACATTCGAAATTCCATTTCATTGACGATGAACCTGCCGCGCCGCATCATTTGCGCGTTGCTTGGTGCAATAGCGCCGGAGAAATCCGCTTTTTCTGGAACATGAGCTTTGGACGGCGGCGCGCGCAGGCGGAGACGTTCGGCGCGCGTGCCGAAATGCAGGAGTGAACATGTCTGTCGACAACAAGAAGACGGTGATGGATCGCCGCGCATTATTGCGTGCGGGCGCCGCCGCGGCGTTTGCCGCGCCGATCGGGGCTTACGGCGCGCAGGCCTTCACCCCGCGTCCGATCGCGCCGGCGATCGACTTCTCGGAATTCCCGATCTGCAAGACCGCCTCCGACGCGCCGCCGCTGACCGGCGCACCGCGCAAGCTGAAACTGTCGTGGAATGCGGGCGCGGTCTGCCTTGCGCCGCTGCCGGTCGCAATCGATCACGGCTTCTTCCAGAAGCAGAACCTCGACGTCGAGCTGGTCAACTATTCTGGCTCGACCGATCAACTGCTGGAGGCGATCGCCACCGGCAAGAGCGACGCCGGCCTCGGCATGGCGCTGCGCTGGCTCAAACCGCTGGAGCAGGGCTTTGACGTCAAGATCGCCGCCGGCACCCATGGCGGCTGCATGCGGGTGCTGACGCGGACCAATTCCGGCGTCGGCAAGCTCGCCGACCTCAAGGGCAAGATCGTCGCGGTCGGCGATCTCGCCGGGCCCGACAAGAACTTCTTCTCGATCCAGCTGTCCAAGCTCGGCATCGATCCGCTCAGGGATGTCGACTGGCGCGCCTATCCCGGCAACCTGCTCAACGTCGCGGTCGAGAAGGGCGAGGTGCAGGCCTTCCTGTCGTCGGATCCGCTGGCCTATCTCTGGCTCAAGGATCCCCAGTACAAGGAGGTCGCCTCCAATCTCGACGGCGAGTATCGCGACAAGAGCTGCTGCATCGTCGGCCTGCGTGGCAGTTTGGTACGCGAGGAGCCGCTTGTTGCGCGCGCGGTCACCCAGGCGCTGCTCGATGCCGCGATGTTCACGTCGCAGAATCCGGACAAGGCGGCAAAATCGTTCCAGCCCTACGCGCCGAAGGCGGCGAGCCTCGCCGACCTCGAGGCGATGGCGCGTTACCACACCCATCACCATCACCCGACCGGCGCCGTGCTCAAGAGCGAGCTGAAGGGCTACGCCGACGATTTGAAATCGGTCCAGGTGTTCAAGGCGAGCACCGACACGGCCAAATTCGCGGAGCGGATCTATGTCGACGTATTCAGTGTCTGACACGACGGCGCCGCGCACAGCGGCGTCGTTCATCAATTTGCGCCACGGCAGCTACGGTGTGGGTCTCGCCGCGAGCCTGGCCTGGCTCGCCTTCGGGCTGTCATGTCTGTACTGGCCCGACGTCGGCGACTGGTCGCGGACCGAGTCGCTCGGCATCGGCGCGATCGTGATCGCCGCTTTCATCCTGTTCGGCACGGTCAGCGCGGATTATCTCGGCGGCGCCGGCGAGGCGCTGCGCAAGCGGGCGCCGTGGCTGGTCGCGTTCGGCGCCTTCGTCACGCTGTGGGAGCTCGCCACCGCAAAACTCGCCTGGCTGCCGCTGCCGTTCTTCCCGCCGCCGCAGGCGATCCTCGAGGTCTATACCGACGACCTGCCAAAGCTGCTCGACAGCGTATTCGCCTCGGTGAAGCTGCAGCTCGGCGGCTACATCATCGGCGCGACAATTGGCTTCGTCACGGGCGTCTCGATCGGCTGGTCGCAGAAGGTCGGCTACTGGGTGCATCCGGTGCTGCGCTTCATCGGCCCGCTGCCGGCCACCGCCTGGCTGCCGATCGCGTTCTTCACCTTTCCGTCGAGCTGGAGCGCCTCGACCTTCCTGATCGCGCTCGCCACCGGCTTTCCGGTCACGGTGTTGACCTGGTCCGGTGTCGCGAGCGTGAGCAGCGCCTATTACGACGTCGCGCGCACGCTCGGCGCAAAGCCGTCGTTCCTGGTGCTGAAGGTCGCGATCCCCGCTGCGCTGCCGCATGTGTTCGTCGGCCTGTTCATGGGGCTCGGCTCGTCCTTCGCCGTGCTTGTTGTCGCCGAGATGATTGGGGTCAAGGCCGGGCTCGGCTGGTATCTGCAATGGGCGCAGGGCTGGGCGGCCTATGCCAACATGTACGCCGCGCTGATCGTGATGTCGCTGCTGTGCTCCGGCGCGATCACGCTGCTGTTCCGCACCCGCGACCGCTTGCTGGTCTGGCAGAAGGGCGTCGTCAAATGGTAGCGCAGGCCGCAGCTCAAACCGCAACTGAAGCGATCACCTATCCCGCCGTCGGCGCCGAGCTCGATATCGACGGCGTCAGCCACGCTTTCGACATCGACGGCGCTGATCTGTCGGTGCTCGATAACGTCAACCTCGCGATCGCGCCGGGCGAGTTCGTCGCCTTGCTCGGCCCGTCCGGCTGCGGCAAGTCGACCTTGCTGCGGCTGGTCGCCGGGCTGGAGAAGCCGCGCGCTGGCGTGCTGCGCGAGGACGAGGCGCGCATCACCGGCCCGCATCCCTCGCGCGTCGTCGTGTTCCAGGATCCGACGCTGTTTCCGTGGCGCTCGGTGTGGGACAATGTCGCGCTCGGGCTGGAGGCGCAGGGCATCCTGAAGACGCAGCGGCACCGGGTCGACGATGTCATCGAGCTGGTCGGCCTGTCCTCGTTCCGCAATGCCTATCCGCACCAGCTTTCCGGCGGCATGGCGCAGCGCGTGGCGCTGGCGCGCGCGCTGGTCAACGATCCAAAGATCCTGGTGCTCGACGAGCCGCTCGGCAAGCTCGACTCATTGACCAGGATCGCGATGCAGTCGGAAATCGTGGCGCTGTGGCAGCGCAAGGGCTTTACCACGCTGCTGGTCACCCACGATGTCGAGGAGGCGCTGGTGCTCGCCAACCGCGTCATCGTGCTCTCCGACCGTCCGGCGCGGATCAAGGCCGATATCGCCGTTCAGCGGCCGTATCCGCGGCATCGCGGCGATCCATATCTGGCCGAGCTGCGCAAGCAGATCCTCGGCCTGCTCGGACTGGAGGCGACATGGTGATCACCGTAGCCAAGGAGCTGCCGCCGGCCTACGAGCCGGAGCACATCGCGCGCGCCCTCAAGCTCGCCGATGTCATCGCCGCGCGCGCGCCGGCGCACGACCGCGACGCCAGCTTCCCGTTCGAGAATTTTGCCGATCTGTCGCGCGAGGGACTGCTGGCGCTGACGGTGCCGGCGGCGCTCGGCGGCATCGGAGCCGGCGCCCGCGACACAGCACGGGTGCTCGGCATCATCGGCAAGGCCGATCCGTCGACCGCGCTGGTGCTGTCGATGCACTACATCCAGCACCTGGTGATGGCGCGCAGCACGCGCTGGCCTGGCCGGCTCTCGCGCAAGCTCGCGAAGGAGACGGTCGAGGGCGTGGCGCTGATCAACGCGCTCCGGGTCGAGCCCGAGCTGGGCTCGCCGGCGCGCGGCGGCCTGCCGGCGACGATTGCGCGGCGCACCGCGACCGGCTGGCGGCTCTCCGGCACGAAGATCTATTCGACCGGCGCGCCGATCCTGAAATGGTACGCGGTCTGGGCCAAGACCGACGAGGCGGAGACGCGGGTCGGATTGTTTCTGGTCCCGGCCGGATTGCCGGGAACGCGGATCGAGGAGACGTGGGATCATCTCGGGCTGCGCGCCAGCGGCAGCCACACCGTGGTCTTCGACGACGTGGTGTTCCCGCTGGATTCCGAGATCGACGTGCGCAAGCCCGACGACTGGAAGGTTCCGGACTTCACGCAAAGCACCGTGCACGCGATCTTCGTCGCCGCGATCTATGACGGCGTCGCCCGCGCGGCGCGTGACTGGTTGGTGACCTTCCTGCAGGAGCGGGTGCCGGCCAATCTCGGCGCACCGCTGGCGAGCCTGCCGCGGGTGCAGGAGGTGGTCGGCGGTATCGAGGCGCGCCTTGCAATCAACGCGCGCCTGATCGAGAGCTTTGCCTCCGATTTCGATGACGGCTTCCAGCTCACCGCGATCGAGTCTAACATCATCAAGCTGACCGTGACCAACAACGCCGTCAAAGCGGTGGAGGACGCCTTGCAGCTGACCAGCAACCACGGCCTGTCGCGAACCAATCCACTGGAGCGGCATTATCGCGACGTGCTGTGCGGCCGCGTCCACACCCCGCAGGACGATTCCACCCGTGTCTCCGCCGGACGCCTGGCGCTGGGCGTCTGAAACAACAGCCAACAACAACGGAGTTTTTCATGTCGGTCGAATTCATCGGCTTCATCACCAACAGCAATGCCTCCGAGACCATCGTTCGGTCAGGTCCGGTGCTCGACCCGCCCTATATCGAGACGGTCGCCAAGGCCCATGAGCTCGCCGGCTTCGATCGCGCGCTGCTCGCGTTCCATTCGACCACGCCCGATGCGTTGCAGGTCGCACAGCACGTGCTGACCATCACCAAGACGCTCAAGGTAATGATCGCGCAGCGCCCGGGCTTCACCGCGCCGACGCTGCTGGCGCGCCAGCTCGCGACGCTGGACCAGTTCTATGGCGGCCGTGTCTCGCTGCACGTCATCACCGGCGGCAACGCCATCGAGCTGCGCCAGGACGGCAACACGCTCGACGACAAGGACGAGCGCTACGCCCGCACCGAGGAATTTTTGGACATCGTGCGGCTGGAATGGACCAGCGAAAGGCCGTTCAGCTACAGCGGCAAGTATTACAACGTCGAGAACGGATTCTCGCAGGTGAAGCCGTTGCAGAAAGGCGGCATCTACACCTTCGTCGGCGGCGGTTCGGATGCCGCGGTCGAGGTCGCCGGCAAGCATGCCGACACCTTTGCGCTGTGGGGCGAATCCTACGCCCAGGTGCGCGACGTCACCGCGCGGGTGCGCGCCGCGGCGGCCAAGCATGGCCGTCCGACGCCGCGCTTCAGCCTGTCGGTGCGGCCGATTCTCGCCGACACCGAGGAGAAGGCGTGGAAAAAGGCCGACGCGATCCTCGAGCGCGCCACCGCACTGCAGGACAAGACCGGTTATCGCCGGCCCAACCACGCGACCGACGGCGCCAAGCGGCTGCTGGCGCTGGCCGATCAAGGCACGCGCATCGACAAGCGGTTGTGGACCGAGATCGCAAAGCTCACCGGCGCCAACAGCAACACCACCGCGCTGGTCGGCACGCCCGAGCAGGTCGCCGAGGTGTTCGGCGACTACTACGATCTCGGCATCAGCCACTTCCTGATCCGCGGCTTCGATCCGCTGGTCGATGCGATCGACTACGGCCGCGAGCTGATCCCGCTGACGCGCAAGCTGATCGCCGCGCGCGACGCGCAGCGTGGGATTGCCGCCGAATGATCCGGCTTGTTGTCGCGGCGGCGCTCGCGCTCGCCGGTCTCGACGTCGCCGCCGCGCAGACGCTGCGCGTCGGCGACCAGAAGGGCAATTCGCAGGCCGTGATGGAAGCGGCCGGCGTGCTGAAGGACGTCCCTTACAAGATCGAATGGAAGGAATTCGCCGCGGCCGCGCCGCTGCTGGAAGCGCTGGGAGCTGGCGCGATCGACACCGGCCTGGTTGGCGATGCACCGTTCACCTTTGCCGCTGCCGCCAAAATTCCGGTCAAGGCGATCGCCGCGGTCAGGCAGTCGCGCGGGGGTCTTGCGATCGTGGTGCCGGAAAACTCCGCGATCAGGCGCTTTGACGATCTGCGCGGCAAGAAGATCGCGACCGGCCGCGGCTCGATCGGCCACCAGCTGATCCTGGCGGCGCTGGAGGCGCGGGGCTGGCAGGCGAGCGACGTGCAGATCGTGTTCCTTGCGCCGTCGGACGCCAAGGTCGCCTATACGCAAGGCTCGGTCGACGCCTGGTCGACCTGGGAGCCCTATGTCAGCCAGGAGGAGGTGCTGTTCAAGTCGCGCCTGGTCATCACCGCCGATGGCCTGACGCCGGGCCTCGGTTTCCAGGTCGCAACACCCAACGCGATCCAGGACAAGCGCGCGCAGCTCGAGGATTTCGTGCGACGGCTGGCGGCCGCGCGGGCGTGGTCGCAAGGCAATGTCGAGAGCTATGCGGCGACCTGGGGCAAGCTGATGAACATCCCGCCGGCGGTGCCGTTGAACTGGCTCGCGCGGGCAAAGATCCGCATCGCGCCGATCGACGACGGCGTGGTCGCCGACGAGCAGAAAACCATCGACCTCTACGACCGCTGGGGCCTGATCCGGCAGAAGGTGAACGCGGCGGAGATCGTCGACCGCTCGTTCGGCGCGGCGATCGAACAGGGCGCCGGGCTGTAGTTTATCATGCGCTTTCTCGCGCTTGTGCGGGCATGCTGAAAGAGCGCGTCGTGTGGCACCCCTCTCCCTAACCCTCCCCCGCAAGGGGGGAGGGAACCCATCCGCCGATGCCTCCCTTACGTCAGTGCAGCTAGAGCGACAGGTGGATTGAATCCACGGGTCTTGCTCTGCGCTCATCAAAGTGAGGTGAGCACGCAGGTCAGGCTCCCTCCCCCCTTGCGGGGGAGGGTTGGGGAGAGGGGTAAGCCGCGAGTCCGCCTGCTCCTGTGAATCGCAAAATAACCAACCACACGGCGCGGACGGCACCGGAAGGATTTTCTCCATTCCCGACCTGCCAAAACCGCAACGTTGCTATTTTCGCCGCGGCCTTGCCGCGTCCTCCCGCGCCGCCAAAATCAAATAGACGAACAATCGAGTCCGGGAGATCACCATGGGCCTTCAAGAAACTCGCATCGAGTCGCTGCCGTTTGTTACCGCCGAACTCAACTATCTCGCGCCGACGCCGGGCAAGCCCCGCACCTACGCCTTCGATCCGCCGCCGGGCGAACCCAAATCCACCGCGCTGCCCGAACCCCACAACGTTCCGATCTTCGACGGACGGCTGATCGCCGAGAACTTCTCGCTCGATCGCGAGGGCTTTGCCCTGGTCAAGCATCCGACCTTCGTCAAGGATTTCTACGACGACAACGAAGTCCGCAAGGTCTACTACCCCGCCGTCGAGGCTTTCCTGAAGGCGACGCTGAAGGCTGATCGCGTCCTGATCTTCGATCACACCGTGCGCAAGCGCGTTGACGGTGCAGCAGACATCCGCGGCGCCGGTCCGCGCCAGCCCGCGACCCGGGTCCATGTCGACCAGACCGACGTCTCCGGCCGCAACCGCGTGTTCGAGCATCTGCCCGACGAGGCCGAGGAGCTGGTCAAGGGCCGCGTCCAGGTGATCAATCTGTGGCGCCCGATCCGCGGTCCGCTGCGCGATTCACCGCTGGCGATGGCCGACGGCACTACCGTGGCGCCGGAGGATCTCGTCGCCTCCGACCTGATCTATCCGAACCGCAGCGGCGAGACCTATTCGGTGAAGTACAACCCGAACCATCGCTGGTTTTACATTCCCGAGATGACGCCGGACGAGGCGATCCTGCTGAAATGCTACGACTCGGCGACCGACGGCCGCACCCGGTTCGGACCGCACACCGCGTTCGTCGATCCGACCACGCCGGCCGACGCCGCACCGCGCGAGAGCATCGAGCTGAGGACGCTGGTGTTTCATAAGCAGTAGAGGTCACCTCGCCCCGCCTGCGGGGAGAGGTCGCCGCGAAGCGGCGGGTGAGGGGGAGCCTCCGCATATCCGACTGTTGCCATTTTTACTGAGACAGCCCCTCACCCCAACCCTCTCAGAGCGAGCTTCGCTCGTCTCGACCCCGTGAAGAACGGGGAGAGGGCTAGGCGGTTGGCACCATCAGCCCAATAGTGTTACGCCGTCCCCAAGACGCTCTAGAACAAGACGCTCGGGGAGATGGCGATTCATGGACGGCGTGGTGACGACGCGGGAGGCGGGAATCGGCTTCCGCGCCCTGGTTCTTGCACTCCTGGCATTGGCCTGCGGCCACATGCTGTCGACGTTGCTGCGCACCATTCCGGCGATCAGCCTCGATCTGATGGCGTCCGATTTCGGCGCCTCGCCGCAGGCGCTGGCGAGCCTTACCTCGGTCTATCATTTCGCCTTTGCCGCATCGCAGGTGCCGGTCGGTGCCGCGATGGATCGCTTTGGCGTGCGGCCGGTGTCGCTGAGCCTGCTCGCGGGGACCGTGGTCGGAACGCTGGTTTCGGCGCTGGCGGCGGGTCCCGCGAGCTTCGTGCTCGGGCAATTCCTGCTCGGCGTCGCCACTTCGGGCATGCTGATGTGCCCGATGACGCTTGCGGCCAAGCAGATGTCGGCCGCAAAATTCGGCCTGTGGTCGGGCCTGATCCTGTCGATCGGCAA
This sequence comes from Bradyrhizobium ivorense, assembly GCF_900696085.1. GTDB lineage: Bacteria > Pseudomonadota > Alphaproteobacteria > Rhizobiales > Xanthobacteraceae > Bradyrhizobium > Bradyrhizobium ivorense. The sequence goes on along the minus strand of NZ_CAADFC020000033.1, from coordinate 598,572 downwards.
TATCGGCATGCTGCTGTCGGCGAGTCCGCTCGCCTTCGTGGTCGACCGGTTCGGCTGGCGCGCCGCTTTCTGGGTTTCGGAGGGCTTTGCGCTCGCGGTGCTGGTCGCGGTGTTCGCGCTGGTGCCGCGGCAGCCGGCCGCGCATGCCGACGATTCCTCGCCGCTGCATCAAATGGCCGAGGTGTTGCGCCTCGGCCTGTCGCGCAGTCTGCGCGGATTGATCGCGCTGTCGCTGGTGTCGCTCGGCGCGTCGCTGACCTTGCGCGGGTTGTGGGGCGGGCCGTGGCTGATGGATGTCAAGGGGCTGAGCCGCATCGAGGCCGGCAATGTGCTTGGCCTGTTCACGCTGGCGATGATCGTGGGCCCGCTCTGCATCGGCGTGCTCGATCGCAAGTTCGGGCATCGCCGCACCATGGTGGCGGCCGCGCATGCGACCGCGGCGCTGCTGCTGACGCTGCTCGCCGCCGGCGCACCGCATCTTGCGGTCTCCAACCTGTTCGGCGTCGCCGTGATGCCGTCGCAATACGATCTCGTGCTGCTGATCCTGATCGGGCTTTCGACCTCGGCGCAGCCGCTGATCTTCGGCATGACGCGGCAACTGGTCGACGCCCAGAACACCGGCAAGGCCTTGTCGGCGGTCAACCTCGCCTTCTTCCTTGGCGCGGCGCTGATGCAGTCGATTACCGCCGGCGTCGCCGCGTTGTTCGGTCTGCCCGCGGTGCTCTTGTACATGGCGGGCGTGCTGCTGATCGGGGTCGTGCTGTTCTGGGTCTATACCAAAGCGTAGACCCCCGATCAGATCGACCGCGCCTGCTTGCGGACCTCGTTGGCCAGCGGCCTCAGCTGTTCGGCTGCGCCCGGCCCGACCAGGCTGTAGCCCATGCCGCCGTCGGCCCAGGAAAAGCCGGCGATGTTGCCGCCCGCATGCGGCGCCATCGGCGCGTTCTGATCCGACGTCATTGGCCGGGTCAGCACGACCAGCCGCTCGCCGTGATCATCGTCATACATGAACATCGCCGCAGGACCGTGGGCGGTCGGCACCACGCGGCCGCCCATGAAGCGATATCCCGACTTGCTCAGATCCGGCAGCTTGACCGGCTGGCGCAGCCGGCTGGAGACCCACGACACCAGCTCGGTGCTGTCGCGCAGCTCGACCGGCCGGGTGCGATCCGAAGCATACACCTGGTAGGAATCGCTGGCCTCCTGGGCGAGCGCGGCAAGGCCGCTCGCCGGCGCCTGCGTCGCGCCGCGCATCGTCCAGCCACCGATGCCGCCGATCGCGAGCATCAGCATCACCGCGATCGCCCAGCGCGCCGACGACGGACGGCGGCGCCGGCTCTCGATGATCCTGGACAGATTGAGCTGCGGCGGCAGCGGCTCCTCGGCAATCGGGCCAAGGGCCGAGCGCAGCCAGCCGCGCTGATCGGCGAAGGCGGCGACGCGCTTTGCCACGTCGGGATGGCTCTCCAGATAGGCGGCGACCTCGGCCTGCCGCTCGGGCTCGAGCGCGCGGTCGACATAGGCGTGCAGATCGTCTTCCGAGATGGGGCGAATGCTCATGAATTGCTCCGCAACTGCACGACGTTTCTTCCCTGGCTGCCCGCGGGCCGTTCGAGTTCCTGCTGCAGCCGCTCGCGAGCCCGCGACAGCCGCGACATCACGGTGCCGATCGGGATGTCGAGCACCCTGGCGGCCTCCGCATAGCTCAGGTCTTCGACGGCGATCAACAGCAGCACGGCGCGCTGCTCATCGGGAAGTTTTGCCAGCTTTCCGAGGACGTCCTGATAGATCAATTTCTGCTCCTGCACGGCGCTTTCTCCGACCTCGTGCTCGCCGGCGTCGTCGATGGAGATGTGTTGGCCGCGCGTCGAGGCGCGGCGGAACTGGTTGACGGCAAGGTTGTGCAGGATCGCAAACAGCCAGGGCCGCGGACTGCCGGTGTCGCGCCGCTGATTCCAGTGGCTGACGGCGCGCTCCAGGCAGTCCTGCACCAGATCGTCGGCCGCCGCGTGGTTGCGGACCAGCGCACGCGCATAGCGGCGCAGCGCTGGAATCACCGGCTCGATCTGGTGCAGCATGTCGCTCATGGCGTCTGGACCTGCACGACCGCGCCGAGCTTGGACGGCTCGCCGGGCGCGATGACCAGATAGCGCCGCTCGGCCTTGGTCGAGCTTTGCACGATCTGCCTGATCGGGCCAGCCGCATTGACGATCGCCGAGCCCGCCGGGTTGGTCATGAAGGCGGCGAGCGGCTCCAGCATGCCGCTGCCGTCGGCCTTGTCGGCCAGCGCGAGAACGTAATGCTGCTTCGGTTCGAGGCCGGTGACCGAGGCCTGCAGCACCTGGCTCAGCCCCTGATCGAACAGCGAGACGCTGGTCGGCGGCTTGTCGCCCTTGGCTTGCTTCTTGGGTGCCAGGGTGAGATGCGCGGCCTGGCCGGCGACGCCGAGGCCTTGCAGTTTCTGCCGATCGTCGGGGTTGGGTGCGGCGTTCGGCACGTAGGCGATCGCCTGCGGCGCCTGGCCGATCGGGATGTTTGCGATCACCTTGTTGGTCGCGGTGTCGATCGCGGCCAGCGCGTCGGCATTTTCCAGGCCGACATAGATCCGCGTGCCGTCGCCGGACGGCCAGACGCCGTGCGGAAGGTTGCCGACCGGAATGGTCGCGACCTGCGAGAAATCATCGGTCCGGAATACCTTGACCTCGTTGGTGCCGCCGATCGTCACATAGGCAAAGGTCCCCTTGGGCGTCTTGGCGAAATTGACGTGGTTGGTGATCGGGCCGGTGTCGATCGTCTTGATCGCGTTGAACGGCGGTTTGGCGCTGAACACCTGGGTCTTGCCGGTGTCCTTGAGCGTGAACCAGACCTGATCGCCATCGGGCGAGGCCGCGATGTTAGGGCAGAACGGGCTTTCCTGCTTCACCTTGCCGACGATCTTGTGGTCGGCGACCTCGACCACGTCGGTCTCCGGATTGAACGACGAGCAGATGTAGCCGTACTTGCCGTCCGGCGAGAAGATCTGCATGCCCGGGCCGGGCGGCACCTCGATGCGCGCGGTTTCCTTGAAGGTCTGTGGGTCGATCACCGAGATGTAGTTCTCGCCGCGCACCGTGACCCACACCTCCTTGCCGTCCGGCGTGAAGAACGCCTCGTGCGGCGAGCGTCCGACATAGGTGGTGTGCTTGACCGCATTGGTCGCGGTGTCGATGAAGGTCACCGAATTCGAGCCGATCGAGACCACGGCCAGCGTGCGGTGGTCCGGCGAATAGCCCATGCCGTGCACCAGCACCTGGCCCTTGTAGAGCGGACTGAAATTGCCGGGCTGCGGATCGCCGAGCCGGATGACGCCGAGCAGCTTGTTGTCGGCGGGATCGGTGACCGAGACGGTGTTGGAGAACTGCTCAGCGGCGTAGACGCGGTCGTGATGGCTGACCGGGATGTCGGGCGCGGACGCCGCACCCGGCGCCTGTCCGGCGAAGGCGGCGGTCGACATCACGATCATGGTCGAGGCCAACAGGCCCTTCAGGAACTGACGGTTCATCACTTGGTCTCCTGCATCTTCATCTCGTGGGACATGTGCATGTGATCGTGTGCGGCGGCCGGCGCCGCCGGGCCGGGTGCTGTCGGGGTGGGTGCTGTCGGAGCGGGCGCGGAGGCCGCGAGCGGCTCGCCGATCGCGAGCTTCATCGCCTGAATCTCCTGCTGCTGGTCGACGATGATTTCCTGCGCGATGCGGCGGAGCTGTTCGTTCTTGCCGTAGCGGAGCTCGATCACAGCCATGTCGATGGCGCCCTGGTGATGCGGCGTCATCATCGCGACGAAGTCGCGATCGACATCGCCGGTCGGCTTGGCCGCCATGTCGTTCATCATCTTGGTCATCGCGGTATCGTTCTCGGCGAGGAACGCGCGCTCCTCGGCCGACTGTCCGGCCTGCACCGGGTGATTGGCTTCCTGTGCCATTGCGGCCGGAGAGACGGCGAGGGCAAACAGGACGCGCGCGCCGAGCAGCGCGGCGCCGAGGCCGGGTCTGAAGAATCGCAGGATCATCTGAAACACCCTGAAGGTTGTCGTGAGGCGGCTGCCCGCCACGGCCGAGGCCGGGCCGCGCAGGCGTTGAAGCCGTCGGCTTCGTGGGTGGGACGTAGTGGCGCGAGCTCTATTCCATGGGACCGATCACGACTTGCTGATCGATCGCATCGTTCGCCGGGTCGCCCGGTTTGCGATCGGCAAACCTCTGGCTATAAGAGGGAATTCCGGCTCCGGTCGGCCGGTCTCCGTCTCGTTTGCGCAATCCCGCCGCTACCCAAGGCAACAATGTCCAGCAAGATCGATCCGATCACCCGCTCCGTGGTCCAGCACCGTCTCTCCTCGATCGTGCGGGAGATGGGCGAGGCCATGCTGCGTACCTCCTATTCGCAGATCCTCAATTCCAGCCGCGATTTCTCGCTGGCGATCTGCGACACGCGCGGCCGGCTGATCGCGCAGGCCGATCACATTCCGGTGCACGTCGGCGCGCTGCCCTGGGCGACGCTTGCGGTCGAGGAACGCTTCAAGGACGTCGCACCCGGCGACGTCATCCTGCTCAACGATCCCTATCAGGGCGGCGGCAGCCATCTGCCCGACGTCACCGCGTTCGTGCCGGTGTTCGACGGCGGCAAGCGGCTGCTCTGGACCATCGTTCGCGCGCATCAGAGCGACATCGGCGGCGCCACCCACGGCGCCTACAATCCCGGCGCCACCGAGATCTATCAGGAAGGCATCCGCATTCCGCCCATCAAACTCTACGAGGCCGGCAAGCCGCGCGAGGACCTTCTCGACTTGCTGGCGCTGAACATCCGTAACCCCAGAGAATTCCGCGGCGACCTCGCGGCGATGCTGGGCGCGGCGCATCTCGGCGAGCGCCGGGTTGCAAAACTGTTCAGCGAGTTCGGCGCCGACACCGTCGAGGCCGCGATCGAGGCGATCCTTGATGCCACCGAGCAACAGACCCGCGCCGTGGTGTCGACCTGGAAGGACGGCGTATTCCATGGCGAGGCATTGCTCGACGACGACGGCCATGGCCGCACCGACATCAGGATATCAGCCAAGGTGACGAAAAAGGGCAGCGACATCGAGGTCGATCTAAGCGGCTCCGATCCGCAGTCGACCAGCTTCGTCAATTCCTCGCATGCCAACATGCAGGCTGCGGTGGCGATGGCGTTCGCCTATCTGATCGACGCCGACATTCCGAAAAACACCGGCGCGCTGCGGCCGCTGAAGGTGATCGCAAAGCAAGGCACCATCGTCTGGGCCGATCCCGGCCGCCCCGTGACGCTGTGCACCAGCCATCCGTCCAATGAAATCGTCGAGGCGATCATCAAGGCGATGGCGTCATCCTGTCCGAACCGCGTGATGGGCGGATGGGGTCGCCGCTTCCGCATCGCGATCCAAGGCGAGGATCCGCGCAACGGACGCAACTTCATCTGGCATATGTTCCAGGCGCGGCCCGGTGGCGGCGCCTCGATCGGCGGCGACGGCTATTCGTCGATCGGCGAGTGGCATACCGTCGGCGGCCTGAAGTTCGGCAGCATCGAGGTGGCCGAAGTGCGCTTCCCCCTGCATTTCCGCCAGCACGAATTCCGCCCCGATTCCGGCGGCGACGGCCAGCATCGCGGCGGCCTCGGGGTCGCGCTCGACATGGTGCTGGAGACGCAGAAGCCGGCCAAGGGCAACACCGCTGGCGACGGCGCGCGGCACGGCCCGTGCGGCATGCTCGGCGGCAAGGACGGCGAGCCGCATCGCTACCGCCTGCTCTCCGAAGGCCGCGAGCCGCGCGTGCTCAGGACAAAAGAGGTCGGTATCGAGCTGCGTCCCGGCGATTGTCTCGAGGTCCGCTCGTCCGGCGGCGGCGGCTGGGGCCCGCCTTCGAGGCGCTCGGCGGACGCGCGGGCGCGCGACGCCGCCCAGGGTCTGGTTTCGAAAGCGGTGTAGGGCAGTGATGTACACGATTGGAGTAGACGTCGGCGGCACCTACACCGACCTGGTTGCGACCGATCAAACCGGCCGCACCGTGTTCGCAAAGTCGCCATCGACACCGGCCGACCAATCGGTCGGCGTGATGGCCGGACTGGACGAGCTCGCGCGCCGCCTCGGCGTGACGCGCGCGGCGATGCTGGCCGCGACCGATCGCCTGGTGCACGGCACCACGGTTGCGACCAATGCGCTGCTGGAGCGCAAGGGCGCCAAGGTGGCGCTGCTCACCACCGAGGGCCATCGCGACGTCGTCGAGATGCGCGAGGGCCTGAAGCCTGATCGCTACGATTTGCGCACGCCGCCGCCGGAGCCGCTGGTGCCGCGCGAGCGCCGTTTTGGCGTGCGCGAGCGGCTGAAGGCAGACGGCAGCGCGGCCATCCCGCTCGATGCCGCTGCGCTCGGCGACGTCATCGCCGAGGTGAAACGGTCGGGCGCGAATTCGGTCGCGGTCTGCTTCCTGCACGGCTATCTCAATCCGGCGCACGAGCTTGCCGCGGTCGAACGGCTCGCGAAGGAACTGCCTGACGTCAGCGTGTCGCGCTCAAGCGACGTGCTGCCGCAGATCAAGGAATATGAGCGGGTCTCGACCACCATCGTGAACGCCTATGTTCAGCCTACGGTGCAGCGCTACCTCACCAACCTCGAGCGCAGCCTCACCGAGGCTGGCTTCAAGGGCTCGCTGTTCGTGGTGCTGTCGCATGGCGGCATGGCGCCGGTGGAGGAGGCCTCGCGGCTCGCCGCGGGCACCGTGCTGTCGGGGCCGGCCGGCGGCATCTCCGGCAGCCGCCGCTGCGCGGAAATGCTCGGCATTCCCGATCTTGTGCCGTTCGATATGGGCGGCACCTCGACCGACATCTCGCTGATATCAGATGGCCAGGCTTCGCTCTCGGCCGACGGCATGCTGGCGGGCCAGCGCATCGCGCTGCGCAGCCTCGACATCGCCAGCATCGCCGCCGGCGGCGGCTCGATTGCCAGCGTCGATACCAGCCGCACGCTGCGGGTCGGGCCGGAGAGCGCGGGCTCGGTGCCGGGCCCGGCCTGCTACGGCAATGGCGGCCTCGCGGCCACCGTCACCGATGCCAATGTCGTGCTGGGCTATCTCGACGCCGCCGCCTTCATGGGCGGCGCGCGGCCCCTCGATCGCGCGGCGTCGGAAGCCGCGGTCGATCGCATCGCCGAGGCGCTGCAGCTGTCGCGGATCGAGGCCGCGGCCGGCATCGCCAAGATGATCAATCTGAAGATGGCCGACGGCATCCGCCTGATGACCTTGCGCCGCGGCGTCGATCCGCGGAAGTTTGCGCTGCTCAGCTTTGGCGGCGCCGCCGGCATGCATGCGGCGGAAGTCGCGCGTGAGCTCGAGATCCGGCGCATCATCGTGCCGACGGTAGCATCCGTGCTGTCGGCTTGGGGCATGCTGACCAGCGATTTGCGCTACGAGGTCAGCCGTACCCATTACGGTACCGGGCGGATTTCCGCCGATGAGGTGCGCGCGTTGTTCGCGGCGCTGGAACAGCAGGCGGCCGGCCGGCTGCGCTCCTGGTTCAGGGGCGAGATCGCGATCGAGCGCTCCGCCGAGATGCGCTATGGCGAGCAGGTGTTCGAGATCGACGTGCCGCTCGGCGAACTCGACCTGAGCGCCGCCGACCTGGTGGCGCAGATCGAGGATCGCTTTCACCGTCGCCACGAGGAGCTCTATACCTACGCCTCTCGCGGGCAGGAGGTGGTGTTCGTCAACGCCCGCGTCGCCGCGGTCGGCAAGGTCGCGCCCGGTGGCCGCGATGTCGGCGAGGTCACCTCAGCCGCGGCCTGCGCGCCGCGCGGGAAACGGCAGGCCTGGCTCGGCGGCTGGCGCGAGGTGCCGGTCTATGCGCTCGACGATCTCAGGCCCGGCCATGCGCTAACCGGTCCGGCGATCATCGAAGCCGAGACCACGACGGTGCTGGTCGATACGGGCGATCGTATGACCGTCAATCCGCTGGGCTGGCTCGACATAACATTGCGCTGAGGCCGGCCTCCGCCATCAACATTTCATTTTCCCGGCGTTGCCTTGGGCGATAAGGTCGGGTCGCTCGGGAGGAACGTCGGCAACATCGCCGACGTCATGGCGATGTTGATGCAAACAAGAACACAAATAGCGCTTTCCCTATCGGTTGCCGCGCTGCTCGTCGCTGTGCCGTTGCGCGCGCAGCAGGCGTCACAGCCTGCGGCCGACAACGACATCCGCATCGGCAACGTCATGCCCTACACCGGGCCGCTTGCGGCGTTCGGCACCATCGGGCGGGCCGAGGCGGCCTATTTCGACATGGTCAACGCGCGCGGCGGCATCAACGGCCGCAAGATCAGGTTCGTCTCGGTCGATGACAGCTCCAATCCGAAGGCCGCGATGGAGCAGACCCGCGATCTCGTCGAGAAGCAGAACGTGCTGCTGATGTTCGGCTCGTTCGGCACGCCGAGCAACCTCGCCGTCCGAAACTACCTGAACGAGAAGAATGTCCCGCAACTGTTCGTCGCCTCGGGCGACGAAGAGTGGGCGCGTCCCAAAACCTATCCCTGGACCATGGGCTGGCAGCCATCCTTCCGCGCCGAGGGGCGGATCTACGCCAACTACATCCAGGTCGCCTATCCCGACCGCAAGATCGCCGTGCTGTGGCAGAACGACCAGTTCGGCCGCGATCTGTTCAGGGGATTGCAGGAAGGGCTCGGCGATACAGCCGGCAGGATCGTGGCCGATCTCGCCTTCGATGCATCGGAGACGAGGATCGAGAAACAGCTCGGAATCCTGAAGGATTCCGGTGCCGAGATTCTCGTGTTCGACGGCGCGCCGGCGATCGCCGCGCGCGCGATCCGTGTCGTCGCCGCGATGGACTGGCATCCGGTGTTCATCCTCGACAACGCGTCGGCCTCGATCGCCACCGCCTTGCAGCCGGCCGGCCTGCAGAATTCGCTCGGCGTGATTTCGACCTCGTTCCTGAAGGACGCCGGCGACGCCTCGTGGCGGGACGATCCGCATATCAAGGCGTGGTCCGACTTCATGGACCAATATTTCCCCGACGGCGGCAAGGACGACATCAACGCCATGTTCGGCTATGCCGCGGCCGATACGCTGCACCAGGTGCTGCGCCAATGCGGCGACGATTTCTCGCGCGAGAACATCATGCGGCAGGCCGCCTCGCTGAAGAACTATCAGAGCCCGATCGCGCTGCCGGGGATCGTCATCAACACCGGCCCGAAGGATTTCCGCCCGATCAAGCAGATGCGCCTGGTGCAGTTCGACGGCAACGCCTGGCAGCCGATCGGCGACGTGATCGAGAGCGCATTCACGGCGGTGCGGGAGGACAATTGAGGTTACACCTCGCTCTATGACCGTCACCCTGAGGTGGCCGCTTCTTCAGCGGCCCTCGAAGGGTCGACGGCCCGGCTGTCACCGCGCGGACATATCGGGGCCGTGCATCTTCGAGGCTCGCCAAGCGGCGCAATTGCGCCGCAGGGCTCGCACCTCCAGCGACAAAGGCGAAGCCTTTGCGCGGGGATGACGGGTTTGGTGGTTTAGCCGCGTGATTGCTACGCGCCTACTTCTTCAGGCCGTAGTTCAGCAGCCCGCCCTTGTTCTTCGGCGGGTGCGCGCGCAGGCCTTCCTCGTTCGGCTCGGTGCCCCAGCCCGGGCGGTCCGGGATCACGAGATGGCCGTCGACGAATTCGGGCACGTGGGTGAATAGCTCGTGGTCCCACGCCAGGCGGTCGATGTCGGTCTCCATGATCCGCAGATTCGGCACCGCCGCGCAGAAATGCGCGTTTATCATGGTGCAGAGATGGCCGTAAAAGTTATGCGGCGCGACGTTGACCTCGAAGTGCTCGGCGGCGGCCGCGATCTTCATCGACTGCCAGACCCCGTTCCACGGCGTATCGATGATCGCGACATCCATCGCCTGCTCGGTGAAATAGGGCAGGAACTCGCGCAAGCCCAGCAGCGTCTCGCAGGACGAGATCGGATGCGGGCTCTGGCGGCGGATATAGCCCAGCGCCTGCGGGTTGAAGGTGTCGATCTCGACCCAGAACATGTCCATCTTCTCGATCGCGCGCAGGATCTTGAGATAGCCCTCGGTCTTGGCGTTGAAGTTGAGGTCGAGCAGGAGATCGACATCGGGCCCGGCGCCGTCGCGGATCGCCTCCAGGTGCATGCAGAGATTGCGCAGCACAGTGCGGTCGACATTGATCTCGGGCTGGAACGGCGAGCCGAAGCCGGGTCGCCAGCCTTGCGGCCTACCGTTGGTGTAGACGAAGATGTTGGTCTTCATCGCCGAGAATTTCTTCTCGCGCACCTCGCGGCCGATCGCCTTGACGCCGTCGAGATCGGCAATGGCCGGCTTGTACCAGTCGGGATGATTGATGCGCCACGTCGCGCAATGCGACCAGTAGACCCGGACGCGGTCGCGGATCTTGCCGCCGAGCAGGTCGTAGCAGGGCACCCCGAGCGCCTTGGCCTTGACGTCGAGCAGCGCGTTCTCGATCGCGCCCAGCGCCAGCGCGACCACGCCGCCGGCGGCCGGGCGCGTCGCGGCAAACAGCTCGGCATAGATCCGCTCATGCTGGAACGCGTTCTTGCCGATCACCCGCGCCGACAGCCGCTCGATCGCTGCCGTCACGCCCGGCGCGCCAAAACCCTCGTCATACTCGCTCCAGCCGACCAGCCCGTCCTCGGTCGTCACCTTGACGAAATGATAATTCCGCCACCCGGCATCGCAGGCGAGCGTTTCGACGGCTTTGATGGTGGTGGCCTTGGTCATCTGTTCCCCGGGCGTGTTGTGTTGTTGTTGGCATCGGCACAATAGCGGATCGAGCAATGCGTCAATCGCACGGCGGCAGACCGCCAGCGCAGATGAGCGGGCGTGCGGTGCAATCGATTTCGGCACGCCTGCACTCCCAGACCGTCACCCTGAGGAGCGCGCTCTTGCGCGCGTCTCGAAGGATCGACAGCCCGGCTTTTTCCGCGCGGATATAGCGGGCCGTGCATCCTTCGAGACGGCCGCGTTGCGGCCTCCTCAGGATGACGGAGATGGTTGTCCAACTCCATTCTTCATCACGCGTATTCCGTCGAGCGGAAGAAAATTCCACTTGCATCACACAGTCGGCGCGGCTTCAAGTTCAGGCAACAAAGAAACTGAATCAGCCATCGTCATCGGCTGGTCATGGGGTTCGCGAGGGAGCGTGATGGGCGCGTTGTCGCATCTGCGGATAGTCGAGATCGGAAGCGCGGCTGCGACCAGCTATTGCGCGCGGCTGTTCGCCGATTTCGGCGCCGATGTGCAGAAGATCGAGCCGCCGCAGGGCGACCCGTTGCGCCGCACCGCACCGCTGACGCCGAAGGGGCACAGTGCCTGGTTCGCCTTTCTCAATTTCAACAAGTCGAGCGTCGTGCTCGACCGCAACGACGCGGACGCCGCGTCGCGTTTGCATGAGCTGATTGCCGGCTGCGACATTTTGCTCGATGGTCGCGGCATCGATGCGGCGGATTGTCCCGACATCGATCTCGATGCGATCAAGCGAGACAATCCCGGCATGATCCATCTCGACCTCTCCTGGTTCGGCGATCGCGGTCCCTATGCGGACTTCGCCGCAACCGACTCCACGATCCGCGCGCTGACCGGGCTGATCAAACTGGTCGGGCCGGAGCAGGGGCCGCCGATGCACGCGCCGGATTTCCAGACCGGCATTCTCGGCGGTCTCTGGGGCTTCATCGCCGCCTCCTCGTCGGTGCTCGGGCGCATGACGGACGGGCGCGGGCGCGAAAGCCATCTCAGCCTGTTCGAGGCCAGCATCGCCGTCACCGAATACATCATGTTCGAGGCGTTCCAGCGCGGCGACATCATGCGGCGGATCGGCGTCAACCGGTTCTGGCCGACCTTTCCGGTCGGCATCTATGAGACGAAGCAGGGCTGGCTCGGCGTCACCACGGTGACCCCGGCGCAGTGGCGCGCCTTCTGCGAGATGCTCGGGCTTCCCGAGCTGCGCGACGATCCAACCTTGTTCATGGGCGTCGACCGGCTGCGCCGTGTCGCCGATATCGAAGCGAAAATCCTGCCGAAGCTGAAGCAGCGCACCGCGCAGCAATGGTTCGCCGAGGGCTTGAAGCGCAAGATCCCGATCGTGCCAGTGCCAGAGATTTCCGACCTCATCGCCGACGAGGAGAAGCGTGCCCGCGGCGCCATCGTTCCGATCACGATCGGCGACGAGAGCGGCTTCACGGCAGGCACGATGCAGCGACTGACGGCGACGCCGCCGCTGCGCGGCGGCCGCGTGCCCGACCTCGGCGAGCAGCAGCGGCGCGAGGCCGCGCCGCGCGTGCCGGCGCCAGAGCCTGCTGCGGCCAACCGGCTGCCGCTCGAAGGCATCCGCGTCGTCGATTTCTCGATGGGCTGGGCCGGGCCGATCTGCACCCGCACGCTCGCCGATCTCGGCGCCGACGTCATCAAGATCGAGGCGATCCAGTATCCGGACTGGTGGCGCGGCGTTGACCGCCGCCCGGCCTACGTGCTGGAGCAGATGTACGAGAAGTCGGTGCGCTACTGCATCATGAACCGCAACAAGCGCGGCATCACGCTCGACCTGACCCGGCCGAAGGGGCTGGCGCTGGCAAAACGCCTGCTCGCCGATGCCGACCTCGTGGTCGACAATTATTCGGTCGAGGTGCTGCCGAAGCTCGGCCTCGGCTACGACGTGCTGCACCAGATCAATCCAAAGCTCGTGATGATGTCGATGTCGGCGTTCGGCGCCGGCAGCGTGCATCGCGACTGCCGCGCCTACGGCTCGACCCTGGAGCAGGGTTCGGGCCTGCCCAGCGTGGTGGGTGACGCCGGCGGACCGCCGGTGATGAGCCACACCGCGTTCGGCGATGTCGTCGGCGGCCTCAACGGCGCTGCGGCCGTGCTCACCGCGCTGATCCACGCCAGGCTGACCGGGCAAGGGCAGTTCATCGATCTCGCGCAGATCGAATGCATGATGCCGTTCGCCGCGCCGTGGATCGTCGCGCACTCGATCGACGGCAAGCCGCCGGTGAAGTACGGCAACCGCCATCCGGATTTCGTGCCGCATGGCTGCTTCCGCTGCGCCGGCGAGGACAACTGGATCGTGGTCGCAGTGTCTGACGATGCGATGTGGCCGAAACTGGCGCGGCTGTTCGGCCGCGAGGACTGGGCGACGAACGGCGCGCTCAGCACGGCCGCCGGCCGTCGCGCGATCGAACCGGAGATCGAGGCCGCGATCACGGCCTGGACCTCGGCGCGCGATCCCGACGATGCGATGGCCGCGCTGCAGGCGGCCGGTATTGCGGCCGGCGTGGCGCGGCTGCCGATCGAGTTGCTGGACGACCCGCAGCTCCAGGCGCGCGGGTTTATCCAGCAGATCGACCGCGCCTTCATCGGACAGCATCCGCAGCCGTCGCTGCCGTTCCGCGGGGGCACTGCGCCGTTTGCGATCCGCTCGGTGCCTCCGACGCTCGGCGAGCACAATCGCGAGATTCTCGGTGGTCAGCTCGGCCTCTCCGACGTCGAGCTTGCAGAGCTGACGCAAGAGGGCATCATCGGTACCGAGATGCTGATGGAGGAGCAGCTGGTGAAAGAGAAGCAGCGGGCGGCGGGCTGATGGGAGCGGGCGAGCCGGCACAGCGCGGGGCGGAGGGGGCGCGCGAGGGCGCGCGGCCGCTGCTGCAGGTGCGCGGGCTCGGCATCCGCTTCAAGACCACGCACGGGGTCTGGCAGGCGACGCGCAAGATCGATTTCGACATCGCGCCCGGCGAGCGGGTCGGCATCGTCGGCGAAAGCGGTTGCGGCAAGACGATTACGGGACTGTCGATCCTGCGGCTGCTGCCGGGCAATTTCGCTGGTCTCGACGGCAAGATCCTGTTCGATGGCGTCGATCTCGCCTCCTGCAGCGCGCGGCAGATGCGCGCCATCAGAGGCAAGCGGATCGCAATGATCTTTCAGGAGCCGATGAGCGCGCTCGATCCGGTGTTCACCGTCGGCCACCAGATCGCCGAAACGCTGCGCGTTCATAGCGATATCGGCTATGAGGAGGCGCGGGCCAAGACGCTGGAGATGCTGCGCCGGGTCGGCATCGCCTCGCCGGAACGGCGGATCGACGATTATCCGCACCAGCTCTCCGGCGGCATGCGCCAGCGCGTCATGATCGCGGCCAGCCTGATCTGCGGCCCGCAGCTTCTGATTGCCGACGAGCCGACCACCGCGCTCGACGTCACCGTGCAGGCGCAGATACTCGAACTGCTGCGCGACATCAGCGAGACCTCGCACACCGCCTTGATGCTGATCACCCACGACCTCGGCGTCGTCGCCGAAACCTGCACGCGGATGATCACGATGTATGCCGGCGAGGTGATCGAGGATGCCGCGGTGGACGAGGCGCTGGTGCGGCCGCTGCATCCCTATACGTCCGGCCTGCTGCGCTCGCTGCCGCATTTGAGCCCGCGGCATGGCCGGCTGCCGTCGATCCCGGGCCGGGTGCCGTCGATTACCGACATGCCAAACGGCTGCCGCTTTCGCGCCCGCTGCGCGCACGCCGCAAAGGGCTGCGAGGCCGAGCAGACGCTGCAGGACGCCGGCGGCGGCCGCCGGGTGCGCTGCTGGCGCTTTGCCGAGCTCAATCTGCCCGGCGCGCTGCATCCGCCCGAGACCGCGGCGACAGGGAGGGTTGCGAGACAATGACCGCAGCATCCGCCGAGCCCCGCCGCGAGCCCATCGTCTCGGTGCACGACCTCCAGGTCCGCTTCCAGACCACCGACCGCCGCGCCACCGTCAAGGCGGTCGATGGCGTCAATTTCGACGTCCGCCGCGGCGAGACTTTTGGCATCATCGGTGAATCAGGCTCGGGCAAGACCACGATCGGCCGCGCGCTGGTGTTCCTGCAGCAGCCGAGCGGCGGCGCGATTTTGCACGACGGCATCGATCCGAGGGCGCTGTCGCGCGGCGCGTTTCAGAGCCACCGCCGCGACTACCAGATCATCTTCCAGGATCCGAATGCGGCGCTGAACCCGCGCATGACCATTTTGGCTTCCGTGCTCGAGCCGCTGGAGCTCGCCCGCATCGGCACGAAGGCCGAGCGCGAGCGGCAGGCGCGGGAGGCGCTGGAGCGCGTCGGCCTGCCGCAGGAGTTCGGCGAGCGCTATCCGCACCAGCTCTCCGGCGGCCAGAAGCAGCGCGTCGTGATCGCCCGTGCGCTGACCTTGCGGCCAAAACTGATCGTCTGCGACGAGGTGGTGGCCGCGCTCGACATGTCGATCCGCGGCGACGTGCTCAATCTGTTTGCCGATTTGCAGCGCGATCTCGGCCTGACCTACGTCTTCATCACCCACGATCTCGCCGTGGTCTCGCATATCAGCGAGCGCGTCGCGGTGATGTATCTCGGGCAGTTCGTCGAGCTCGGCCCGACCGAAGCGGTCGCCGAGCGGCCGCTGCATCCCTACACCATCGCATTGCTGTCGGCCGAGCCACGGCCGCTGCCGTCGGCGATGCGGACCGACGCGCGCATCGTGCTGCAGGGCGAGGTGCCGAGTCCCATTGATCCGCCCTCAGGATGTCGCTTCCGCACCCGCTGCCCGCACGCGCAGCCGCTCTGCGCCCAGCAGGCGCCGGACTGGCGCGAGCTGAAACCCGATCACTGGGTGGCCTGCCATTTTGCCGACCGCCCGAATTTTTCACCGAGCTAACAACACCGGAGAAGCGCCATGACGATGACGACACGACGCGAAGCGATGGCGCTGATCTCGGGCGCGCTCGCCGGCACAACGCACGGCGGCCGCGCCTTCGCCGAGGGCGCGCCGAAGAAGGGCGGCACCCTGCGAATCTCGGCATCCGCCAACCCGTCGAGCCTCGATCCCGCGACCGGCGGCGCCGGCTCCGACCACGCCTTCCTGTTCACGATGTACGACACCTTGACCGAGTGGGAGTTCGACACGCTGAAGCCGAAGCCGGGGCTCGCCGAAAGCTGGAAGTTCACCGATCCCACCACGCTCGTGCTCAACATCCGACCTGGGGTCACCTTTCACGACGGCACGCCGCTCGATGCGGAAGCGGTGAAGTTCAATCTCGAGCGCAACCGCAGCGATGCGAAGTCGAACATCAAGGCCGACCTGGTGTCGGTGTCGTCGGTCGAGGTCACCGGACCGCAACAGGTGACGCTGAAGCTGAAGTCGCCGGACACGGCGCTGCCCGGCATTCTCTCCGACCGCGCCGGCATGATGGTGTCGCCGACTGCGCTGAAGGCGGCCGAGGGCGGCATCGTCACCCGCAAGCCGGTCGGCGCCGGCGCCTACGCTTTCGTCAGCTGGGCCGACGGCGAGAAGATCGTGGTCAAGCGCAACGAGAAATACTGGAAGCCGAACCGGCCTTACCCTGATGGCATCGAGTTCTCGATCATCCCGGAACTGACCACCGGCGCGCGCTCGGTCACCGCGGGCCAGAACGATCTGATCTACCAGCTGCCGCCGCGGCAGAAGGCGATCATCGAGCGCGCCTCCAGCGTCAAGGTGGTGAACGGACCGACGCTCTACGTATTCCAGATCTTTCTGAACTGGGCCAAGCCGCCGTTCGACAACCCGAAGGTCCGGCAGGCCTTCAACTTCGCGATCGATCGCGAGTCCTTCGTCAAGGGCGCGCTGGCCGGCCTGGCCGAGCCCGCCTACATGAACCTGCCGAAGTCGCACTGGGCCTATGACGCCGAGGTCGCAAAGCTCTATCCCTACGATCCCGGCCGGGCGCGCAAGCTGCTCGCTGAGGCCGGCTTCAAGGAGGGCACCCAGATCGAGCTCGGCGGCTATCCCGACCAGGACTCGGTGCAGCGCCAGGAAATCCTGATCGAGCAACTCCGCAAGGCCGGCATGAACCTGCGCTTCGTCAACGCGCCGGTCGCCGAGGCCTCCGCCGCGTTCTTCGGCCCGGAGAAGAAGGGCTCTGGCCTGCTCGCGGCTTGGACCGGACGGCCCGATCCGAGCCTGACCTATTCGCTGATGTTCACCAAGGACGCCTATTTCAACGGCGGCCGCGCGCCGGTGCCGCCGGAACTCGAGGCCGCGATCAGGGAGTCGCGCGCCTCCGAGGACATCGACACCAGGCGCAAGGCGTTTGCCGCCGTGCAGCGGTTGGTGATGGAAAACGCGCTCGTCGCGCCGCTGGCGTTCCAGTTCGAGCTGGTCGCGATGAACAAGAAGGTGCAGGGCTATCGTCCGAACCTGCTCGGCAAGCCGAAATACGACGACGTCTGGCTGGAAGGTTAAACCATGGCGCGACGGTCACCGGTCAGGGTCGTCGGCAGCCGCCTGTTGCAGGCGCTGCCGGTAATCCTGCTCGCGACCTTCATGGTGTTTGCGCTGCTGAAGCTGGTGCCCGGCGACATCGCCGTGACATTGGCCGGCGACAACGCCACCGACGCACGCATCGCCGAGATCAAAAATATCTACGGGCTCGACCGTCCGTTCCTGGTGCAATACGGCGCCTGGCTCGGCAAGGTCGCGCAGGGCGACCTCTCGCAATCGCTGCTGTCCGGCGAGAAGGTCGCCGACTCGATTGGGCGTGCGTTCCCGAACACCCTTCTGATCGTGGTGATAGCGATGCTGCTGGCGCTGCTGACGGGCATCCCGATGGGCGTGCTCGCCGCGATCAAGCCGAACGGCTGGGTCGACAAGGCGGTCAGCCTGATCGCCTCGCTCGGCGTCGCCATCCCCGGCTTCTGGCTCGCCATGATCCTGGTCGCGGAATTTTCCCTGAAGCTGAACTGGCTGCCGGCGACCGGCGCAAAGGCCTTCAGCGCCTCGCCGGTCGAGGCGGTCAGGCACGCGCTGCTGCCGGGGATTGCGATCGCGGCTTACGGCATGGCCGAGGTCGCGCGCCAGCTGCGCGGCGCGCTGCTCGAGGTGCTGTCGTCACAATATGTCCGCACGCTGCATGCCAAGGGGCTGTCGATGTCGCGCATCCTCTGGCAGCACGGGCTGAAGAATGTCAGCGTCAACCTGCTGACCATCATCAGCCTCTTGGTCAACCGCATGCTGGCGGCGACCGTGGTGATCGAGGCGGTGTTCGCGATCCCCGGCCTCGGCAGCCTGATCGTCCGCGGCGCGATCCAGCGCGATTTCCCGATCGTGCAGGGGGTCGTCTTCACCATGGTGGTGGTGGTGATCGCGGTCAATCTGGTCACCGACCTGCTGTGCGCTGCCGTCGATCCGAGGATCGAGCAATGACCGACACGGCGCTCGGGTCCCTGAAGGCACCGGCACGGCCGACGCGGCTGCGCCGCTTCGTGCGCTGGCTGGTCGGCGATCTCCGCGCCGCGCTGTCGATCCTGGTGCTGCTGGTGCTGGTGATCGTCGCGATCGGCGCGCCGTGGATCGCGCCCTATGCGCCGACCGCGCAGGACGTCAACAACATGCTGGCGCCGCCGGGGCCGGCGCATCTGCTCGGCACCGACGATCTCGGCCGTGATGTGCTGTCTCGCCTGATCTACGGCGCGCCGGCCACCGTCTATGCCAGCCTGCTCGCGGTCGGCGTTGCAGTTCTGATCGGGCTGCCGGTCGGCCTGGTCGCCGGCTATTTCGGCGGCTGGATCGACGACATCATCAGCCGCGTCATCGACACCTTCTTATCCTTCCCCGCGATCGTGCTGGCGATCGCGGTCACCGGCGCGCTCGGCATCGGGCTGACCAACGGCATGATCGCGGTCGGCATCACGATGTTCCCGGCGCTGGCGCGGATCGTCCGCGCCCGCACGCTGATCGTGCGGCAGGAGCTCTATGTCGATGCCTCCAGAGGCTTCGGTGCGCCAACCTGGCATGTGCTGTGGCGCCACGTGCTGCCGAACACACTGCAGCCGGTGATCGTGCAGGTGACGCTGCTGCTCGCCGCGGCGCTGCTCGCCGAAGCCAGCCTGTCGTTCCTCGGCCTCGGCATCCAGCCGCCGAACCCGAGCTGGGGCGCCATGCTGGCGCGCGCCTACCAGTACATGGAGATCGCGCCGGAGCAGATGTACGCGCCGGGCCTCGCCATCCTCGTCGTTTCGCTCGCCTTCAACGCGCTGGGAGAATCCTTGCGTATCGTGCTCGATCCGACCATGAAGGATCGCTGAGGGATGGGATATCTCGCCGCGCGCACCTTCACCTCGCCCCGCCTGCGGGGAGAGGTGAAAAGATCAGTCGTTTGAGAGTTCAACGGAACCGACCATGTCCTTCAAGAAATTGCTGATCGCCAACCGCGGAGAAATCGCTATCCGCATCGCCCGCGCCGCTAATGAGAGCGGCCTTGCCACGGTCGCGATCTATCCGGCCGACGACGCTGCCTCGCTGCATGTCCGCGCCGCCGACGAGGCGCGCGAGATCCCCGGCCATGGCGCGCGCGCCTATCTCGACATCGAGGCGGTGGTCGCGGCGGCGAAGGCCGCGGGCTGCGACGCGCTGCATCCAGGCTACGGTTTTCTCAGCGAGAACGCGGCGCTGGCACGGCGCTGCGCCGAGGAGAAGATCAGCTTCGTCGGCCCGTCGCCGGAAGCGCTCGATTTGTTCGGCGACAAGGCCACGGCAAAGGCGCTGGCAAAGAAATGCGGCGTGCCTGTTATTGCCGGTACATCGGGCCCAACCACACTGGACGAGGCAAAAGCCTTCTTCGCCTCACTCGGCGCCAATGCGGCCGTGATGATCAAGGCGATCGCCGGCGGCGGCGGCCGCGGCATGCGGGTGGTCGAGGACGCGGCAAAACTCGCGGAGGCCTATGCGCGCTGCCAGTCGGAGGCCAAGGCGGCATTCGGCAGCGATGCCGTCTACGTCGAGCGGCTGATCCGCAAGGCGCGTCATATCGAGGTACAGATCATCGGCGACCGCTTTGGTGCGATCAGCCATCTCTGGGAGCGCGAATGCACCATCCAGCGCCGCAACCAGAAGCTGATCGAGGTGGCGCCGAGTCCGTCGCTCAGCGATGGCTTGCGCGCGCGCATCATCGAGGCGGCGAAGCAACTCGCCGTCGCCGCCCGCTACGACAATCTCGGCACCTTCGAATTCCTGGTCGATGACGAGGCCGGCGAAGGCGAGGGCGCTTTTGCCTTCATCGAGGCCAATCCGCGGCTGCAGGTCGAGCACACCGTCACGGAGGAGGTGCTCGGCGTCGATCTGGTGCGCTCGCAGCTCGCGGTCGCCGCCGGCGCGACGCTGGCCGCGCTCGGCCTCGCGCAGTCCGCCGTGCCGCTGCCGCGCGGCTACGCCATGCAGCTTCGCGTCAACATGGAGGTGATGGACGAGAAGGGGGTGACAAAACCGACTGGCGGCACGCTGGCTGTATTCGACCTGCCGTCCGGGCCCGGCGTCCGCGTCGACACGTTCGGCTATTCCGGCTACCGCACCAGCGCCGCCTTCGACTCGCTGCTGGCCAAGGTGATCGTGCATTCGCCCAGCCCGAAATGGTCCGACGTGGTGCATAAGGCCGCGCGGACCTTGCGCGAATTCCGCATCGGCGGCGTTGCCACCAACATCCCGTTCCTCGGCGCGGTGCTGGCGCACCAGAGCTTTGCCCGCAACAAGATCAGCACCAACTTCATCGACACCCACGTCGCGGCGCTGGTCGGTGCGGCCGAGAATCTTGCCAAGCCGCTGGTCGAAGTGGCTGAGGCGGCTACGACCAAAGCCGCGGTCGCCGAGACCGCACCGGAAGGATCACTACCGGTGCCCGCGCCGCTGCAGGGCACGATCGTGGCGATCGAGGTCGTGGAGGGCGATCTGGTGCGTCCCGGCCAGCAGATCGCCGTGCTGGAATCGATGAAGATGGAGCATCTGGTCACCGCCCCGCATGGCGGACGGGTGACGAAGATCGCCGGCGGCCCGGGCCTCACGCTGATGCATGGCGAGCCGATCCTATTCATCGAGCCGGCCGAGGTCGACGGCCATACCGCGGAGGCGGAGGCCGCGATCGACCTCGATCACATCCGTCCTGATCTCGCCGAGCTGATTGCGCGCAAGGCGATCACGCTGGACGAGAACCGTCCCGCCTCGGTCGAGCGCCGCCGCAAGACCAACCAGCGCACCGCGCGCGAGAACGTCGCGCATCTGGTCGACGAGGGCTCGTTCGTCGAATACGGCTCGCTCGCGATCGCGGCGCAGCGCCGCCGCCGCAAGGTCGAGGACCTGATCAAGAACACGCCGGCCGACGGCCTGATCGCCGGCGTCGCCACCGTCAACGCCAAGCATTTCGGCCCCGAGGGTGCGCGCTGCATGGTGATCGCCTACGACTACACCGTGCTGGCGGGCACCCAGGGCCACATGAACCACAAGAAGATTGATCGCATGCTCACGCTGACTGAGCAGTGGCGTCTCCCGCTGGTGTTCTATGCCGAGGGCGGCGGCGGCCGTCCCGGCGATACCGACCGGCTCGGCATGACCGGTCTCGACGGCCCGTCCTTCGTGCAGTTCGCAAAGCTCTCCGGCCTCGTGCCTGTGGTTGGCATCGTCTCCGGCTACTGTTTTGCCGGCAACGCTGCGATGCTCGGCGTCTGCGACGTCATCATCGCCACCAAAAATGCCTCGATCGGCATGGGCGGCCCGGCGATGATCGAGGGCGGCGGGCTCGGCGTCTATCATCCGGCCGAGGTCGGCCCTGTCTCGTTCCAGTCGCCGAACGGCGTGATCGACATTCTGGTCGAGGACGAGGCCGAGGCGACGACGGTGGCGCAAAAATACCTGTCCTACTTCCAGGGCGCGGTGCAGAACTGGACCGCGCCGGACCAGCGGCTGCTGCGCCGCGCGATCCCGGAGAACCGGCTGCGGGTCTACGACATCCGCACCGTGATCGATCTGCTCGCCGACGAGGGCTCGGTGCTGGAACTGCGCCGCGATTTCGGCGTCGGCATGATCACGGCGTTCATCCGCATCGAGGGCAAACCGTTCGGCCTGATCGCCAACAACCCAAAACATCTCGGCGGCGCCATCGACGCGCCGGCCGGCGACAAGGCGGCGCGCTTCATGCAGCTCTGCGACGCCTTCGACATCCCGATCATCTCGCTGTGCGACACGCCCGGCTTCATGGTCGGCCCGGAGGCCGAGAAGACCGCGATCGTGCGCCACGTCGCGCGGATGTTCGTCACCGGCGCCAGCATCACCGTGCCGCTGTTCGGCATCGTGCTGCGCAAGGGCTACGGTCTCGGCGCGCAATCGATGATCGGCGGCGGCTTTCACGCCTCGTTCTTCACGGTGGCCTGGCCGACCGGCGAGTTCGGCGGCATGGGCCTCGAAGGCTACGTCCGCCTCGGCTTCCGCAAAGAGATGGAGGCGATTGAGGATCCGGTTGAGCGCGAGAAATACTTCCAGACCAAGGTCGCCGAGCTCTACGCCAACGGCAAGGCGGTCTCGATCGCCTCCGTGCTCGAGATCGACGAGGTGATCGACCCCGCCGACACCCGGCACTGGATCATGGCGGGCCTTCGCTCGGTGCCGAAGGTCGAGCCGCGCACGACGCGGAAGCGGCCGTGCATTGATGCGTGGTAGCCAGCATCGTGTGAGGTGAGCACGCTCTCAGGCTCCCTCTCCCCTTGCGGGAGAGGGTGGGGAGAGGGGTGGCCCCGGGCGAGATGATCGATGGGTGCACTGCTCTGGCAATCGTTCATCGCTCGCCGCTACAATCGATGTGGAGAATGCACGCCGTGTGGCACCCCTCTCCCTAACCCTCTCCCGCAGGGGGAGCGGGAACCCTTCCGCCGGTGCGCCCCCAACTTTCTTTGCGAGAGCTACTCCAGCCGCAACTCCACATACCCCTTCGCCGCGACCTCGTCGCACCTGGCGCGGTAGGCCGGCGCGCTGCCGCTGTAGCGGGCGACGATGCGGGTCTGCTTGCCTTCGACGTTTCGGTTGATGCCGGTCATCCAGGAGTCGACCTCGTTGGAGAGCAGGCCGACGCCGAGCGCCTTGACGTGATCGGTCCAGGCGGCGGTGCCCGCCGGCGTGGCGTCGAGCAGCGTCAGGCCCTTCGCGGTCGCGAAACGGAGCAGGCCGGTGACCCAGTCGACGCTGTATTCGATGCTGCGCGGGATGTTGCCCAGCGCGGTGTGCGGGCCCATCAGCATCATCATGTTGGGGAAGCCGTCGACCATCAGCCCGAGATAGGTCTCCGGCCCGTGCGTCCATTTCTCCTTCAGCCGCGCGCCGCCGCTGCCGCGCAAATCGATCGCGTCAAAACTGCCGGTGATGGCGTCGAAGCCGGTGGCGTAGATGATGATGTCGAAGGCGTAGTCGTTTTCGGTGGTGCGGATACCCTCTGGCGTAATCCGCTCGATCGGCGTTTCGGTCAGGTCGACCAGATCGACATTGTCCTGGTTGTAGACCTCGTAATAGAAGGTCTCGAGCGGCACGCGGCGGGTGCCAAAGCCGTGATTCCTAGGGATCAGCTTCTCGGCCACCGCCTGGTCCTTGACCCGCTCGCGGATCTTTCGCGCGATGAAATCGCTGATCGTCGCATTCGCCTTGCGGTCGATCAGGATGTCCTTGAAATTGCCCTGCCAGATGCCGAAGCCGCGCTCGCCATAGAGCTTCTCATAATTCGCCTCGCGCTCCGCATCGCTGACCTCGAAGGCGCCGCGCGGATCGGGCGTATGAATGAAGCAGGCGAAGGTCTCCTGGCAGCGCGCAAAGATCTTCGGATAGCCGGCCTTGATCTTCGCCTGCGTTGCGGCGTCGATCTTGCCGTTGTGCAGCGGCGCGGCCCAGTTGGCGGTGCGCTGGAACACGGTGAGGTGGCCGACCTCGCCGGCGATGGTCTGGATGGTCTGGATCCCGGTGGCGCCGGTGCCGATCACGGCGACGCGCTTGCCGCCAAAATCCACCTTCTCCTTCGGCCAGCGCGCGGTGTGGAACGACTGGCCCTTGAAATCGTCGCGGCCCTCGATGCGCGGCAGCGTCGGTGTCGACAGCGGGCCGATCGCGGTGATCAGGAAGCGGCAGCTGTAGCGCGCGCCGCTCGCCAACGTCACGTCCCAGCTTCGCGTCGCGTCCTGGTAGATCGCGGCCGCGACGCGGCTCTCGAACTGAATGTCGCGGCGCAAATCGAACTTGTCGGCGACGTAGTTGCAGTAGCGCAAGGTCTCCGGCTGGCCGGCGAAATGCTCGGACCATTCCCATTCCTGCAGCAGCTCCTTCGAAAACGAATAGCCGTAGGAATAGCTCTCGGAATCGAAGCGCGCGCCGGGATAGCGGTTCCAGTACCAGGTGCCGCCGACGCCGGTGCCGGCCTCGAACACCCGCGTTTTGAGACCGAGCTCGCGCAGCCGGTAGAGCTGATACATGCCGGACAGGCCTGCGCCGATGACGATGACGTCGTAGTCCACTGCCGCCGTCTGCGACGGAGTTGTGTCTTGACGCTGTGCGGCCACCTGGCGCTGCTCCCCGGCTCGTTGCTTGCCGGCAAGGCTAACCGGTCTCGCCGCCGCCGACAAACATGGCAAAGCGGGGCTGCTATCGCGATTTGCCGGGTTCGATGTCCCAGATACGACATTCCGTGTGGCGGACGGCGCGCGCCGCAGCTTTACTCGGCCGCGGGATTCCCTCTATCGTCCTGACAACACGATCGCCCGTGAAGCGGCGGCGGAACCGGCGGGAGGCAAGCGATGGGAGAGGCGCTGCGCTGGCCGACGTCCTTGGACGTCAGCGACCCCCACCTCTATCAGGACGACGTCTGGCGCCCGCTATTCGCGCAACTGCGTCGCGACGACCCCGTGCATTACTGCGAGGCCTCGCCCTATGGGCCGTATTGGTCGGTGACGCGCTACGACGACATCTTTGCGGTCGAGCTGGATCACCAGAATTTCTCCTCGGCCTCCGAACTCGGCGGCATCCAGGTCGCCGATCAGCCGAAGGGCCAGGAGCGGCCGAGCTTCATCCGGATGGACCCGCCCGGCCACACCGCGCAGCGCCGCACGGTGGCGCCGATCGTGGCGCCGTCGAACCTCGCCAATTTCGAGGCGCTGATCCGCACCCGCACATCCGCCGTGCTCGACGCGCTGCCGCGTGGCGAGACGTTCGACTGGGCGGAGCGGGTCTCGGTCGAACTCACCAACATGATGCTGGCGACGCTGTTCGATTTCCCTTACGCCGACCGCGCCAAGCTGACCTGGTGGTCGGATGTCGCGATCGCCAATGTCGAGTCACCAGACGCGGTGGTGCATTCGGAGGCCGAACGCACCGCCGAGCTGATCAAGATGGGCGAATATTTCCGCAGGCTGTGGGATGCGCGGATCGATGCGCCGCCGACCTTCGACCTGGTCTCGATGCTGGCGCATTCGCCGGCGACGCGAAACCTGGAGCCGCGCGAGTTCATCGGCACCATCGGGCTTTTGATCGTCGGCGGCAACGACACCACGCGCAATTCCATGAGCGCGGGGCTGCTGGCGCTGTGCGAGAACCCCGAACAGTTCGAGCTGGTCCGCGCGAGGCGCGAGCTAATCCCGAGCCTCGTCTCCGAGACCATCCGCTATCACACGCCGGTGATGCACATGCGCCGCACCGCGCGCAACGATGTCGAGCTCGCCGGCCGCCGGATCAAGCAGGGCGACAAGGTGGTGATGTGGTACATCTCCGGCAACCGCGACGAGGACAAGATCGAGCGTGCCGACGAATTCATCATCGACCGCGCCAAGCCGCGCCAGCATCTCGCCTTCGGCGCCGGCATCCATCGCTGCGTCGGCGACCGCCTCGCCGAGCAGCAACTCCGCATCCTCTGGGAGGAGGTACTGCAGCGTGATCTGCGTTTTGAGATCATGGGCCCGCCGCAAAGGCTCTATTCCAATTTCATCCGCGGTATACGAAGCTTGCCGATGAGAATCGTGAATTGAATTTTGTTTGCAAGTCATTCCGGCGCACGCGAAGCGTGAACCCGGAATCTCGAGATTCCGGGTTCGATGCTTCGCATCGCCCCGGAATGACGGGATGGTGAGAACAAGGAACAAGAATGAAGAACGATCCCGTTGACGTCCTGATCATCGGCGCCGGCGCCTCCGGCGCCGCGGTGGCCTGGAGCCTCGCCGACACCAAAATGCATATCCTCTGCCTCGATCAGGGCGGCTGGATGAATCCATCAGAATATCCGAGCACCGGCCGCGACTGGGAAGCCAAATTCTACGGCGAATGGTCGTCGAGCCCGAACGTCCGCAAACGGCCGGAGGATTACCCGATCAACGACGACAACTCGCCGATCAAGGTGGTGAACTACAACGCCGTCGGCGGCTCGACCGTGATGTACACCGCGCACTGGCCGCGGCTGCATCCGTCCGACTTCAAGGTGAAGACGCTCGACGGCGTCGCCGACGACTGGCCGATCGATTACGACTCGCTCACCCCGTTCTTCGAGGAGAACGACCGCATGATGGGCACTTCGGGCCTATCGGGCGATCCCCTGTCGCCGCTGTCGCATCCGCCGATGCCGCCGCAACCGCTCGGCCTGTCCGGTCCGCTGATCGGCCGGGCGATGAACAAGCTAGGCTGGCACTGGTGGCCGTCGGATACGACAGTGGCGACGATGGATTACGAGGGCAGGGCGCGCTGCATCAATCTCGGCCACTGCACGCCGGCCTGCGCGCAGGGCGCGAAAGCCTCGACCGACATCACCTACTGGCCGCATGCGATCCGCGCCGGCGTCGAGCTGAAGACGCATTGCCGGGTGCGCGAGATCCTGACCAACGACGAGGGCATGGCGACCGGCGTCGTCTACTACGACAAGGACGGCGTCGAGCAGTTTCAGCCTGCCGAGGTCGTGATCGTCGCCTGCAACGGCGTCGGCACGCCGCGGCTGCTGCTTAACTCGGTCTCCGGCAAATTTCCGAACGGGCTCGCCAACTCGTCGGGCCTAGTCGGCAAGAATTTGATGTTCCATCCCTATGCGCAGATCTACGGCTATGTCGCCGAGCCGACCGACTCCAACCGCGCGCCGCCGACCTGCCTGTGGAGCAAGGAGTGGTATGACACCGACCTCTCGCGCGGCTTCGTCCGCGGCTACGGCGTCCAGTTCGTGCGCGGCGCAGGGCCGGTGTTCGAGGCCGTGGTCAGCGAGCAGAAGGGCATCCTGCCCTGGGGCAAGGATCACCACCGCGTGTTCCGCAGGCTGAACGGCCACCGGCTCGGCTTCTCCGCGATCTGCGAGGATCTTCCCGAGGAGCACAACCGCGTCACCCTCGATCCTGATCTCAAGGACGGCCACGGCATTCCCGCGCCGAAGATCGACTACACGATCAGCGAGAACAGCCGGAAGATGATGGACCACGCGCTGGCGCGCGGCCGCGAGGTGCTGGAAGCCGCCGGCGCGACCGACCTCTGCATCAACTCGCCGATCCCGTGGGGCGGCTGGCATCTGCTTGGCACTGCGCGGATGGGCACCGATCCTGATCGTTCCGTGGTCAACGAATGGGGCCGCTCGCACGACGTGAAGAACCTCTTCATTGTCGACGGCAGCATCTTCGTCACCTCGGGCGGCGTCAACCCGACCTCCACCATCCAGGCCCTCGCGCTCTACATCGCCGACCAGATGAAGCAGCGCCTCGCCAATCTGTTCGATTGAGACCGACATGCCCGACAGCACTGAACTGACAGCAGCCCAGCGCGCCGACCTCCGCACCGTCGCCGCGATGATCATTCCCGACAGCTCTGAGTACAAGGTGCCGGGCGCCGACGATCCCGCAATCCAGGCCGATATGCTGGCGACGCTCGGCCGCGACACCGCACAGGTGGCGAGGGCGCTCGACCATCTGGCGAAGCTTGCCGGCAAGCCGCTCGCCGAGCTCGACGAGGTGAAGCGCGACGCGGTGGCGCAGGAGTTTCGCGCCACCGGCGGCGCGCCGGCCGCTACGCTCGTCCGGGTCGTGCTGCAATGCTACTACCGCGACGACCGCGTGCTGCGCTCGCTCGGGCTCGAGCTGCGCGCCCCATTCCCAAAGGGTCATGTACTGCCGGACGGCGATTGGTCGCTGCTCGATCCGGTCAAGGCGCGGGGCGGTGAACTCAGGCGGGCGCCCTAACGGGGCGGGCTGCGCGGGGGGCGTAACCACTTGCGGCGGCGGGAACCGGTCACCATCTGTGGAGACCAAAGGAATCTCGCCATGCTGGATTTTACCTCAGATACCGCCGGTGACAGGCCGTCACCGCGGACGGCTGACGCTGCCCCGGACGACCGGGTGTTGCTGGATGCCTATTCCAATGCTGTGATCGACGTCACCGAACGGGTCGGCCCGGCCGTGGTCCGGGTCGAGACCGGGCCGAAAGTGCGCAATGCGCGCGAGCGCGGCGGGCTCGGCTCGGGGATCGTGATCTCGCCCGACGGGTTCGTGCTGACCAACAGCCACGTGGTCGGCTCGTCGAGGGAGATCCGGCTGCGCGACACCGAGGGTTTCGTCACGGACGCCCATGTGCTCGGCGTCGATCCCGACACCGACCTCGCGCTGCTGCGCGCCGACGGCGCGCGCGATCTGCCCTATGCCTCGCTCGGCAATTCCAAGACCTTGCGGCGCGGCCAGCTCGTGGTCGCGATCGGCAATCCGCTCGGCTTTGAATCGACTGTCACCGCCGGCGTGGTCTCCGCGCTGGGACGCTCGATCCGCTCGGTCAGCGGACGCACCATCGAGGATGTGATCCAGACCGACGCTGCGCTCAATCCCGGCAATTCCGGCGGGCCGCTGGTGTCGTCGCAGGGCGAGGTGATCGGCATCAACACGGCGATCATCAACGGCGCGCAGGGCATCTGCTTCGCGGTCGCCAGCAACACCGCGCAGTTCGTGCTGTCGGAGATCATCCGCCACGGCTATGTCCGCCGCGCCTTCATCGGCGTCGCCGGCCAGACCGCGCCGGTGCCGCGGCGCCATGCGGTGCTCGCCGGGGTCGAGAACAAGATGGGCGCGCTCATGATGCAGATCGAGCCGGACAGCCCGGCCGCGCGGGCAGGGCTATTGCCGGGCGACGTCGCGATCAGGCTCGACGGCATCGAGATCCACGGCGTCGACGACCTTATCCGCGCCCTCGATCACAGCCGGATCGATCGGAAGCTGTCGATGGACGTCCTCCGCCTCGGCCGTCTCCGCGCGATCGACATCCACCCAATCGAACGGAAGCCCGCGAAGCAGTGAGGGCGAAGCGGTAGTGAATGAGAGCCCATCCGCGGGCTCCGCTGCACCCTCTCCCCTTGTGGGAGAGGGTCGCTTCGCGCAGCGAAGCGGGGTGAGGGGTATCTCTCCGCGAGCTGGTCTGTGGAGACAACCCCTCATCCGGCGCTGCGCGCCACCTTCTCCCACAGGGGGAGAAGGCAAGAGAGGCACCTCCGTCGTGGCTACCGCAGTGCCGCCAGCAGCTCGTCCGGCTGTTCGACCATCATCATGTGGCCGGCGCCCGGCAGCACCACGGTCCGCGCATTCGGCGTCGCCGCGGCGAGCGCCTTGCCGGCCTTGGCGGGGGTCATCATGTCGCGCTCGCCGAGCACGAAGGTCACGGGCACCTTGACCTGCGCGGCGGCCGCCAGCGCGTTCTGGTAGGCGTTGCAGGCGTTGAGGTCGTTGTACAGCACGCCGGGCTTCGCCTCCTGCAGCACCCGCTGCGCGCCCTGGTGCATCCAGAGGCCGGGCGCCAGGCTGCCGCCGAGCTCGGCCTTGAAACCGAGGCCCCAGATCGAGACCATGTCGATCGCCGCAGCGTCGTTGGCCTCGGCGGCCTTCAGCAGATCGGGGCCAACCGTCATAGTCGCGGCGGTGCCGATCAGTGCGAGGCCGGAGACCTTGTCCGGATGCCGGGCCGAGGTCTCGAGCGCGATCAGCGAGCCCATCGAGTGGCCGATCAGCCGGGCCTTCGCTGCGCCGGCCGCCGTGATCAGCGCTGCGGTCCAGTCGGCCATCTCGGCAATCGTCGCCAGCAGCTTGCCGGCGGAGCGGCCGTGGCCCGGCAGGTCGGGCGCCAGCACGGCAAAACCGTGATGGGCGAACCAGCGGCTGTGCAGCGCCCAGGTCGAGGAATCGAAGCCGGCGCCGTGCAGCATCACCACCGCCGGCAGTGATGGGTCGAACGGCTTGCCGCCGGTGGCAACAAAAGTGTCGGATCCGTTGACGGACAACTGCATGGCTCAAGCCCTTTGCGAGGCGCGCAGCGCCTGGCCGAGATCGTCGATGATGTCCTGTGCGGTTTCGATGCCGACCGACAGCCGCACCAGCTCCTCGCCGATCCCGGCGGCCTTGAGCTGGTCGGCATCCATCTGCTGGTGCGTGGTCGAGGCCGGATGGATCACCAGCGTCTTGGCGTCGCCGACATTGGCGAGATGGCTGATCAGCTTCAATGACTCGATGAACTTCTTGCCGGCGGCGCGCCCGCCCTTGATGCCGAAGCTGACGATCGAACCGGCGCCGCGCGGCAGCAGTTTTTTCGCGAGCGCATAGTCCGGGTGGCTCTCCAGCGACGGATGCAGCACCCAGTCCACCGCCTTGTTCGTCGTCAAGAAGTCCAGCACAGCGCTGGTGTTGCTGACGTGGCGGTCCATGCGGACGCCGAGCGTCTCGATGCCTTGTAGCAGCTGGAACGCGTTGGTCGGCGACAGGCAGGCGCCGAAATCGCGCAGGCCTTCGGTGCGCGCACGCATGATGAACGCGGCCTTGCCGAACTGCTCGTCGAAGACGATGCCGTGATAGCCGGCATAGGGCTCGGTGAGCTGCGGAAATTTGCCGGAGGCGCGCCAGTCGAACCGGCCGCCATCGACGATGACGCCGCCGATCGCGATGCCGTGGCCGCCCATCCACTTGGTCGCGGAGTTCATCGTGATGTCGGCGCCGAGCTCGATCGGCTGGCTGAGATAGGGCGTCGCAAACGTGTTGTCGATCAGCAGCGGAATCTTCGCGTCATGGGCGATCTGCGCGACCGCGGGGATATCCAGCACTTCGAGGCCGGGATTGCCGATGGTCTCACCGATCACCAGTCGGGTGTTCGGCTTGATGGCGGCGCGGAACTCGTCCAGCGCGCGCGGCTTCACGAAGGTCGTGGTGATGCCGAAGCGCGGCAGCGTGTGCGCCAGGATGTTGATGGTGCCGCCATAGAGCGATGCGGAGGCGACGATGTGGTCGCCGGCATTGAGCAACGTCGCGATGGCCAGGTGCATCGCGGCCATGCCGCTGGCGGTGCAGATCGCGCCGACGCCGCATTCCAGCGCGGCGATGCGCTCTTCGAGGACTGCGGTCGTCGGGTTGGAGATGCGGGTATAGATGTGGCCGGCGCGTTCGAGATTGAACAACGCTGCGGCATGATCCGCATCCTGGAACACGTAGGACGTGGTCTGATAGATCGGCACCGCGCGGGCGCCGGTCGCGGGATCGGGGCGCTGGCCGGCATGCAGGCTCAGGGTTTCGAAGGCAGGCGGCTTGGGTGCGGGCATGCGAAACTCGTGTGATCAGTCGGTGAGGATGGTTCGTTCGCGAAGAGTCTTTTGTTTGACGCGTTTTCTTTACGCGAACCGGGGGTCCACTTCGCTTGAAAACGCTACGTTATACGTGAACTGCGGTGCGAACACGGCCGATATTGCCGAACACGCGCAAATAGCGCTCGACCTCGGACGGGATGCCGGTCGCCTTCTCCGGATTGTCGGAGAGCTTGACGGCCGGGCGGCCGTCGACCGACGTTACCTTGCAGACGATCGAGATCGGGTCGAGCTCGGTCGAGCCGTCGGGCGCGCAGCCGACGAAATCATTGGTGAGGTTGGTACCCCAGCCAAAGCTGATGCGGACGCGTCCCCTGAAGTGATGGTAGGTCTCCTCGATCGAGCCGACGTCCATCGCATCGGAGAACACCAGGAGCTTCTCGCGGGGATCGCGGCCCTTCTGCTTCCACCAGGTGATGATGTCTTCGCCGGCTGCGATCGGCGGCGCGCTGTCGGGACGAAAGCCGGTCCAGTCCGCCACCCAATCCGGCGCATCGCGCAGGAACGGCTTTGTGCCGAACGCGTCGGGCAGCGCGATCAGCAAATTGCCGCCATAGGTGTGGCGCCACTGGTCGAGGATGCGGTAGGGCGCCCAGCGCAGCTCCTCGTCGGAATTGGCGAGCGCGGCGGCCACCATCGGCAGCTCATGCGCGTTGGTGCCGATCGCTTCGAGATCGTTGTCCATCGCGAGCAGCACGTTCGACGTCCCGGTGAAGGAGGAGCCGAGCCCTTCCTTCACCGCCTCGACGCACCAGCGCTGCCACAGAAAGCCATGGCGGCGGCGGGTGCCGAAATCGGACAGCCGCAGGCCGTCCAGCTTGCGCAGCCGCTCGACCTTGGCCCACAGTTTTGCTTTGGCGCGGGCGTAGATGACGTCGAGCGCGAAGCGGCCATAGTCCTTGGTCGCCGCGCGCGAGCGCAGCTCGTTGAGGATCGCGAGCGCCGGGATCTCCCACATCGTGGTGTGGGTCCAGGGCCCGTGGAAATGCAGCTCATACTGGCCGTCGACCTTGTGCAGCTCGTATTCGGGCAGGCGGAAGGTCGAGAGCCAGTTGATGAAGTCGGGCGAGAACATCTGGGTCTTGCCGTAGAACGTGTTGCCGGCGAGCCAGATCAATTCCTTCTTGGAGAAACGGATGGTGCGGGCGTGGTCGAGCTGGGCGCGCAGCTCGCCCTCGTCGATGACCTCGGCGAGCTTGATGTGGGTGGAGCGGTTGATCACCGAAAAGGTGGTGCGCGTGTCCGGATAGCATTCCCGGATCATCTGCTGCATCAACAGCTTGTAGAAATCGGTGTCGAGGAGGCTGCGCACGATTGGATCGAGCCGCCAGCCGTGGTTGTAGGTCCGGGTTGCAATATCTGTGACCGTCATGCGGGAACCTTAGCCTGCCGGACGCCGCCCGCCCAGTGGGTTTTGGCGGAACATGGCAGGTCAGCGCGCTATGGTCTGCCGGATACGGCCGATCGTCGCAGCGACGCCGGTCCATTCCGGCTTGCCGGGGGCGAATTGCCGCCTGAGGAAGCCGACCAGCTCGGCGACCTGGCCGTCGCTCATGCTGTCCTTGAAGGGTGGCATGTAGCCGAGATCGGTGACCGCGGGCTTGGCGATGCCGTGCAGGATCACCTGGATCAGGTTGTCGGGCACCTCGCTGTGCAGATTGCTGTTCAGCGCCAGCGAGGGCCGGCTGCCGAACAGCGGGGGACCTCCGACCTCGTGGCAGACCGCGCAGGCGCCCTGGTAGATCCGGGCGCCGGCGGACGTGGCTGACGTGACGGCGGTCGTGGCCTCGAGCCTTGCGGCCAGGGCATCGTGGGCCGGCCGATCGGCGGCCTCGTTGAACGAGGCAAGGTAGACCGCCATCGCGCGGATGTCCTGGTCGGGCAGCGCGGCTAATTCCTTGACCACCGGTGCCATCGGGCCCGCGGCAACGCCATGAAGGCGGGACTCGCCGGTGCGCAAGTAAGCGTACAGCTCGTCCTCGCTCCAGGGGATCGGCGCCTTCGACAGCGAGGTCAGCGCCGGCGCCTCCCAGCCCTCGGCAAAGCCGCCGGCGAGATAGGCGGCCTGCCGTTCGGCACCGAGCGCATTGCGCGGCGAGTGACAGGCGCTGCAATGGCCGAGACCCTCGATCAGATAGGCGCCGCGATTCCACACTTCGGATTTGGCGGGATTGGGCTGGAACGTATCCGGTTTGTGGAACAGCGCATTCCATCCGGCCAGCAGCGGACGCAGGTTGAATGGATAGGCGAGGGTGTTCTGCGGCGTCTCGGCGCGCACGGGCGCCTGCGCCATCAGGTAGGCATAGAGCGCCTGCAGGTCGGCGTCGCTCGCCTTGGCAAAATGCGTATATGGAAACGCGGGGTAGAGATGCCGCCCGTCGCGGTGGATGCCCTCGCGCATCGCGCGCTCGAAGGCGGGGTAGGACCACGCGCCGATGCCGGTCGCGACATCGGGCGTGATGTTGGTGGTGTAGATGGTGCCGAACGGCGTCTCCAGCGGGCGGCCGCCGGCGTTCAAGATGCCATGCTCGGAGGTGTGGCAGACCGCGCAGGCGCCGAGCGCCGCAAGCTCCTTGCCGCGCGCAATCGTCGCGGCGGAAAACACTGATGCATCGGGCTGAGCAATCGGCGCAATAGCGCGCCACGGCAGCACGGCGGCACCGATGCCGATCGCCGCCGCGCACAGTGCCGCAACACCGGCGAGGATGCCGCTGCGTTTGACGATCGGGTTCTGCCATTTGTTGAGTTGCGCCGGCGCGGCAGGCGGCGGGAGCGGAGCGGGCGCCGAGGGCTGCTCGCCGTGCAATCCCTTCAAAATGCGTTCCGGCGTGAACGGCAGCTCGCGAAAACGCACGCCGGTCGCATCATAGATCGCGTTGGCGATCGCAGCCGCGCTCGGCACCGAGGCGGACTCGCCGACGCCGAGCGGCGGCTGATCCCGCCGCGGCAGCATCAGCACGTTGATCTTCGGCAGCTCCGGGAATTTGATGATGGGGTAGGCGCCCCATTCCCGCGCCGTCACCGCGCCGCGCTCGAAGGAGACTTCCTCCATCAGCGCGCGGCTGGTCGACTGGATGACGTTGCCTTCGATCTGGTGGCGCACGCCCTCCGGATTGATCATCAATCCGGAATCCTGCCCGGCGACGACGCGCGTCACGCTGACGTCGCCGGTCGCCTTGTTGACCGCGACGTCGGCGATCCACGCCGACCATGCCGCGCCATAGCCGGGAAACTTGCTGTGGACATAGAGCGCATAGGCAAAGCCGCGGCCGCGCACGATGTCGCCTTCTGCCTCCGGCTCCTGCCGCACCGGACGCGGCGTCCAGCCGGCGCGCTCGGCGACCGCGTTGACGAGATCGATCGCGCGCTTGTCCTTCAGGTAACGCAGCCGGTATTCGATCGGATCGACCTCGGCCTCGGCGGCAAGCTCGTCGATATAGGACTCGTGGGCAAAGGTGTTCGGCAGCGCCGAAACGCCGCGAAACCAGGACGCGCGCACGATCGGCGGCATGTCGTTGGCGACGACGCGCATGTTCTCGTAGTCGTAGGGCGGGATCGCGGTGCGATCGCCCATCTCGAACACGGCGGCTTCAGGCGCGATCCGCCCCGTCAGCAGCAGCGCCAGCGTCGGCGCACCGTTCGAGGGATAGCGCGTGGAGAAGTCATAACCGGCGACACTGCCGTCGGCATTGAGCCCGCCATTGACGTCCATCAATTGCGCGGTGCCCTTCGGCTCCCAGGCATGTTCCTGCTCGCGGGTGAGCTGCACGCGCACCGGGCGGCCGACGGCGCGCGACAGCAGCAGCGCGTCGGCGGAGACGTCGTCGGCGCAGTTGCGGCCGTAGCAGCCGGCGGCTTCCATCCTGATCACGTCGATCTCGGATTCGGGACGCTCGATCAGCAGCGCAAGATCGCCGCGCAGAATGTGCGGGTTCTGCGTGCCGGACCAGACCCGGATCGCGCCGTCGCCGTAATCGGCAACCGCGCAGGACGGGCCGATCGAGCCGTGCATCTGGTACGGCCAAACGTAGGTCCGCTGCATCGGCTTTGCGGCCGCCGCGATCGCGGCGTCGACATCGCCCTTGTCGATCAGCTGGCGCGGCGTCGACGGATTGGCACGCAGCGCCTGCTCGAGATCGCTGAGATCGGTCAACGCCGGCCCCGGTTTCCACGTCACCTTGAGCTGGGCCGCGGCCTTGATCGCGTTCTCCTCGCGCTCGGCGACGACGCCGACGAAATCGCCGATCCGCACCACCGCGACGAGGCCGGGGATGTCGCGCACCGAGGCTTCGTCGACCGCGAGCAGGCTGGTGCCGACGAACGGGCCGGCATCGACGCCGGCATAGGGCGGGCGGACGACGCGGCCGTGCAGCATGCCCGGCACCCGCACATCGTGCACATAGACCAGCTCGCCGGTGGCTTTCGCCGGCAGGTCGACGCGCGGCACCGATTTGCCGACGATGGAATAGGCACCCACGGCCTTGACCGGGACGTCGTCGGCAAGCTCCAACTGGATCGTGTCGTCGGCGATCAACTCGCCATAGCTGACGCTGCGATTGTCGTGGCCGCGGATCAGGCCGTCCTCGACCGTGAGCTCCTCGATCGGGAGCTCCAACCGCTCGGCTGCGCGCGCGACCAGAAAATGCCGCGCCTGGGCGGCGGCCTTGCGCAGCGGGACGGCGGTGATCTGGATGGTCTCGCTCGCGATCGTCGCGCCCTGGTTCGGCACCGTTGCGGTGTCGCCGAGGATCACGACGACGCGGGCAAAGGAGACGTCGAGCTCTTCGGCGACGATCTGGCCGAGCGCGGTGCGGATGCCGGTGCCGAGATCGACGTGGCCGTTATAGGCGTTGACCGAGCCGTCGGCGGTGATGCAGATGAAGGTCTCGAATGCGCCTTCGCTGCCCAGCACCGCAGGGCGCACGACCGACAGCGAGCCGCGCTGGCGTTGCTCCGTCAC
Source organism: Bradyrhizobium ivorense (assembly GCF_900696085.1). Taxonomy (GTDB): domain Bacteria; phylum Pseudomonadota; class Alphaproteobacteria; order Rhizobiales; family Xanthobacteraceae; genus Bradyrhizobium; species Bradyrhizobium ivorense. Next base: position 562,149 of record NZ_CAADFC020000033.1, on the reverse strand, counting down.
AGCCATCAATCGCGCGCCTCGAGCGCGTGGCCGGCGGCGCGCATCGCGGCACGGACAATTTCGATATGCGCGCCGCAGCGGCAGAGATTGTAGCGCAGTGCTTCCAGCACCTCGTGCTCGCTTGGCGCAGCGTTGCGCGCCAGCAGCGCCTTGGTGGTGATGATCATGCCGTTGAGGCAGTAGCCGCATTGCGCGGCCTGTTCGCGGATGAAGGCGTCCTGCACCGGATCGGGATGCTCGCGGCTGCCGAGGCCTTCGAGCGTCACGATGTCGCGCCCCACGCAGCCTTCGATCGGGATCACGCAGGACCGCGCGGCGACGCCGTCGATCAGCACCGCGCAGGCGCCGCACTCGCCGAGACCGCAGCCGTATTTCGGTCCGTTCAGTTCGAGATCGTTGCGCAGCACGTAAAGCAATGCGGTGTCGGGAGCAGCGTCGACATCATGGTTCCTGCCGTTCACGGTCAGGCGCATCGCCCTTGTTCTCCCTCGTGTTTGCGCTGCAACCCCGCGCGCGATCGCGAAGGAGGATAACGTTTGTATACAAACGTGCAAGCGGCGGCATGCCGCGCTGCAGCGCGTGCCCGCTTTATGAACAAGGCGGCTAGGCAAATGGGCTATTATTCGGCAGCGGCAGTTTTTCCGCGCATTGGCCGCTTGACAGGCCGCAAGCTCCCGCGCAGGATCATTCGTATACGAACGATATCACCGGCGGAGGCAAGCGAAGTATGATCGACCGCCGCCACAAGTCCAGGCTTGGTCACGATGGCTGACACAATGACCGTCGCCGCCGGCGACAAGATCCGCTGCGATGCCTGTCCGGTGATGTGCTACATCAAGCCGGGCGCGGCCGGTGCCTGTGACCGCTACGCCAATCATGATGGAACATTGGTCCGCGTCGATCCTCATGTCGTGCTGGAGCGCACGGTGTCGCATGGCGGCAAGCTGGTGCCGTTCCAGGTGAGCGGCGACTGGGACGGCAAGATCGTCCGCCAGCCCGACATCTTCGTCACCGCGATCGGCGCGGGCACGACCTATCCGGACTACAAGCCGGCGCCCTTCATCGTCTCGTCGGAGGTCGACGGCGTCGACATGGTCACGGTGGTGACCGAGGGCATTTTCTCCTATTGCGGCGTCAAGGTGAAGATCGACACCGACCGCTATCTCGGCCCCGAAACCGCTGTTGTCCGCGCCGACGGCGAGGCGGTCGGCCATGTCACGACCAGCGAATACGGCTCGCAGATGCTGTCGCTCGGCGGCGTGCATCATCTGACCGGCGGCTCGAAGAAGGAAGGCCGCGTCACCTGCGACACGCTGATGGACCTCTCCAACTGCAAGGCGGTGGAGCTGACCATCGACGGCGGTGCCACCGTGATCGTGCAGGCCGGCAAGCCGCCGATCGTCAACAGCGTGCCGGAAGAACGGATGCGGGTCGGCTGCGGCTCGGCGACCATCGGCATGTTCGCCAAGCAGTGGCACGGCAAGGTCGACGAGGTCGTGGTGGTCGACGACCACATCACCGGCGTGCTCAGCGAGCACCAGGCCGGAAAGCTGCTCGACATCGCCGACACCGGCATCAAGATGAAGGGGCGGCGCTCGACGCCCGGCCGTTATTTCCAGGTCGCCGATCCCGGCACCGGCTGGGGCGGCACCAACATTTCCGATCCCTTGTCGATCCTCGGTCCGTTCAATCCGAAGGAGGCGCGGCCGGGGTTGACCATGCTGATGGTCTCGACCACCGGCGAACACGCCTCCTACTACGTGCTCGACGAGGCGCTGCGGCCGGTCGAGACCGAGATGCCGGCGGATCTCAGATTTTCGGTCGAGCGCATCCAGGAGAATTGCGAGCCGGCGCTGTGCACCGTGCTGTTCATGGGCGGCGCCGGTGGCTCGCTGCGCGCCGGCGTCACCGACAATCCGGTGCGGCTGACGCGCTCGGTCAAGGATGCACTGACGCGGGTGACCAGCGGCGGCGCACCGGTCTATGTCTGGCCCGGCGGCGGCATCACCTTCATGGTCGATGTCACGCAGATGCCGGCCGGCGCCTTCGGCTACGTGCCGACGCCGGCGCTGGTGGCGCCGATCGAGTTCACGATGCGGCTGTCTGACTATGCGGCGCTTGGCGGCCACATGGATTATGTCCGCCCGCTGTCCTCGCTGCGCGACAGCGCCGAGGTCCGGCCGATGCCCTACATTCCCGGACGGCGCGCATGACGCGGCTCCCGCAAATCGCGCTTCTCCCCGACGGCAAGCGGCTGCATTTGCAGGACGGTCCCATTGATCTGGTCATTGGAGCGAAGGGCAGGGACGCCGATGTCAGCGCCGCCTATCGGGCGGCGGCGGAACGGTTCACTGGCCTGCTGGATGAACTCTGTGCGGAGTTGCCTTTGTTACGCAGTGCGGCCGATCCACATCACTGCGCGCTGAAAGGCGTGGTCGCGCGGCGCATGCATGCAGCGGTCGCGCCATTTGCCGCCGACACCTTCATCACGCCGATGGCGGCGGTGGCGGGCTCGGTTGCCGAGGAAATCCTCGGTGCGATGCTGCGGGAAGCCACGCTCGATCGCGCCTATGTCAACAATGGCGGCGATATCGCGCTGCATCTCGCCGGCGGGGAGCAGTTCAGCGTCGGCCTGATGGATCGCCCGGACCGTCACGGCGTGATGCGCACCACGGCCATCGATGCCGACATGCCGGTGCGCGGTATCGCGACCAGCGGCCGGCACGGCCGCAGCTTTTCGCTCGGCATTGCGGATGCCGTCACGGTGCTGGCGGGCACGGCCTCGCGGGCCGATGCCGCGGCGACCATCATCGCCAATGCGGTCGATCTGCCCGGCCATCCCGCGATCGTCCGGCTTCCGGCGAACGAGTTGCAGCCGGACAGCGATCTCGGCGCGCGGCTGGTGACCCGCGATGTCGGGCCCTTGGCGGAACACGAGATCGAGCGGGCACTCGACGCGGGCGCGGCGCAGGCGCGCCTGCTCCTGATGTCGGGATTGATCGAGGGCGCGGCATTGCGTCTACTGGGCGAAACGCGGCTGGTCGGTGCAATTGGCGGCGAGGCGCCGGCATCGCACGCGTTTCAAGGAACAACGACACAAAACGTGCTGCAGGCATGACCGGGAGCGAGGCCAGATGAGCGCCGTCATTCGCAAGATCGTCACCGTGGTCGAGGAGACCCATCTGGAGATGGGCAAGACCATCGCGCCGCCGACCCGGCGTGCCGCCGCGATCGCCGTGATCGAAAATCCGTTTGCCGGCCGCTATGTCGAGGACCTGTCGCCGCTGATCGCAATCGGCGAGGAGCTCGGCGAATTGCTGTCGAAGCGGGCGGTGGCCGCACTCGGCATCGACGGCGCCAAGGCGCATTCCTACGGCAAGGCGGCCGCGGTCGGCGAAAACGGCGAGCTGGAGCATGCGGCCGCGATCCTGCATCCGAAGATGGGTGCGCCGGTGCGCAAGGTGCTCTCCAAGGGCGCCGCGCTGATCCCGTCGTCGAAGAAGCGCTCGGGCCCCGGCACCACGCTGGACATTCCGCTCGGCCACAAGGACGCGGCGTTCGTGCGCAGCCATTTCGACGGCATGGAGGTGCAGATCAACGATGCGCCGCGGGCCAACGAGATCATGGTCGCGGTCGCGGTGACCGACAGCGGCCGGCCGCTGCCGCGGGTCGGCGGGCTGACCGTGAACGAAATCAAGGGCGAAGACGGATTGCGATAATCTCTTTGAAGACAAACTGGAGGTACGGGATGCGTGGTTATTTCGTAGGGGCGGGTCTGGCGATCGCGGTTGCGACCATGGCGACCAGCGCTATGGCACAGAGCGAGATCAAGATCGGCGAGATCAATAGTTATTCCTTGCTGCCGGCGTTCACCGAGCCCTACCGCAAGGGCTGGCAGCTCGCGGTGGAAGAGATCAATGCCGCCGGCGGCATCAACGGCAAGAAGCTGGTCGTCGTCTCCAAGGATGACGGCGGCAAGCCGGCGGATGCGCAGACCGCGGCAAACGAATTGGTGTCGAGCGAGAAGGTCGCGCTGCTTGCGGGCACCTTCCTCTCCAACATCGGCCTTGCCGTCAGCGACTTCGCCAATCAGAAGAAGGTGTTTTTCCTCGCGGCCGAGCCGCTGACCGACGCCATCACCTGGTCGAAGGGCAACCGCTACACCTTCCGCCTGCGGCCGTCGAACTACATGCAGGCCGCGATGCTGGTGGAGGAGGCGGCGAAGCTCCCGGCGAAGCGCTGGGCGACGATCGCGCCGAACTATGAATACGGCCAGTCGGCGGTCGCGGTGTTCAAGAAGCTGATGTCGGAGAAACGGCCCGACATCCAGTGGGTCGACGAACAGTGGCCGCCGCAGGGCAAGATCGACGCCGGCCCGGTGGTGCAGGCGGTTGCCGCCGCCAACCCGGAGGCGATCCTCAACGTCACCTTCGGCGCCGACCTCGTGAAACTCGTCCGCGAGGGCAACACCCGCGGCCTGTTCAAGGACCGCAAGGTGGTCAGCTTCCTGACCGGCGAGCCCGAATACCTCGATCCGCTGAAGGACGAGACGCCCGAGGGCTGGATCGTCACCGGCTATCCCTGGTATTCGATCAAGACGCCGGAGCATGACGCGTTCCTGAAGGCCTACCAAGGCAAGTACAACGATTACCCGCGGCTCGGCTCGATCGTCGGCTACCAGACCATCAAGGCTGCGGCCGCGATCCTCGCCAAAGCCAATTCGACCGATCCGGAGCAGCTGATCACCGCGGCCGAAGGCATCTCGATGCCGTCGCCGTTCGGCGAGATCACCTTCCGCAAGATCGATCACCAGTCGACCTTGGGCGCCTTCACCGGCAAGACCGCGCTCAAGGACGGCAAGGGCATCATGGTCGATAGCGCCTATCGCAAGGGCTCCGACTATCTGCCCAGCGACGCCGAAATCGAGAAGCTGCGGCCGAAGGATTGAGACTGCAGACCTCTCCCTCTCCCCGCTCTTGCGGGGAGAGGGTCGGGGTGAGGGGCTGCCTCCACGAGTCGAACTTGCGGAGAGTCCCCCTCACCCGGATCGCTTTGCGATCCGACCTCTCCCCGCAAGCGGGGCGAGGTGAAGGGAACCTCTCCCTCGCCCCGCTCTTGCGGGGAGAGGGTTGGGGTGAGGGGCTTTCCCCACGAGTTGAGCTCGCGGAGAGTCCCCCTCACCCGGATCGCTTCGCGATCCGACCTCTCCCCGCAGGCGGGGCGAGGTGGAAGAGAGAACGCGGCGATCATGATCGACGCATCAACACCAACGCGGACCGCCCATGGCTTTTTACGTCGTCCAGTTCCTGACCGGTCTTGCCAGCGCGGCGTCGCTGTTCCTGGTCGCCTCTGGCCTGTCGATCATTTTCGGCGTGACGCGGATCGTGAATTTTGCCCATGGCGCGTTCTACATGCTCGGCGCCTATGTCGCCTTCACGCTGACCGAGCGTTTCTCGGGCGCGCTCGGTTTCTGGGGCGGCATCGTCGCCGCAGCGCTGGCGGTGGCGGTGATCGGCGTGCTGGTCGAGATGGTGCTGCTGCGCCGGATCTACCATTCGCCCGAACTGTTCCAGCTGCTCGCGACCTTTGGCCTGACGCTGACGGTCGAGGACCTCGTGGTGCTGATCTGGGGCCCGGACGATCTGGTCGGCCGCCGCGCGCCCGGCTTCAAGGGCGCGATCGATTTCTTCGGCCAGAACATTCCAAGCTACGATCTGTTCCTCATCGCACTCGGGCCGGTCGTGCTCGGCATTCTCTGGCTGCTGTTCCAGCGCACCCGCTGGGGCATCCTGGTGCGCGCGGCGACCCAGGACCGCGACATGGTGGCGGCGCTCGGCGTCAATCAGAAATGGCTGTTCACCAGCGTGTTTGCGCTCGGCGTCTTCCTCGCCGCGCTCGGCGGCGCGCTGCAGATCCCACGCGATGCCGTCAATCATGCGATGGACCTGCGTATCATCGTCGAGGTCTTCGTCGTGGTGGTGATCGGCGGCCTCGGTAGCATCATCGGCGCCTTCGTCGCCGCAGTCTTGGTGTCGGAGCTCAACGCCTTCGGCATCCTGATCTTCCCGAAGATCTCCATCATCTTGGTGTTCCTGGTGATGGCGGTGGTCCTGATCGTTCGTCCCTGGGGCCTGTTCGGCAAGCCGGAGGCGCCGGCGCGGCGCACGCCGGGCCTCACCGTCAATCCATGGCGGCCGCTGACCACGAACGAACGCTTCGCCGCGATCGCGGCGCTGCTGGTCGCCGCGGCGTTGCCAGTGCTCAACAGCCCGTATTTGCTCACGGTCGGCTCGGAGATCGCGATCTTCGTGATCTTCGCCGCCAGCCTGCATTTCCTGATGTCGGTCGGCGGGCTGGCGTCGTTCGGCCATGCCGCTTATTTCGGGCTTGGCTCCTACGGCGTGGCGCTGCTCGCCACCAAGGCGGGCCTGCCGATGATCGTCTGCCTGCTGCTCGGGCCGATCGTCGGGCTGCTCGGCGCGGCCGTGTTCGGCTTCTTCGCCGTTCAGCTTTCCGGCGTCTATTTTGCGATGCTGACGCTGGCCTTTGCCCAGATCGTCTGGTCGATCGCGTTCCAGTGGGTGTCGGTGACCGGCGGCGACAACGGCATCCTCAGCGTCTGGCCGGCGAGCTGGGTGGCGAGCCCGGCGCGCTTCTACTGGCTGGCGCTCGGCATTGCCGCGCTCGCGGTCGTCATTCTCCGCATCATCGTGTTCTCGCCGTTCGGCTTCGCGCTGCGCGCAACGCGCGACTCTCCGCTGCGCAGCGAGGCCATCGGCATCAACAGCAAGCGCATCCAGTGGACCGCCTTCGTGATCGCGGGCACCGTGGCCGGCGTCGCCGGCGCGCTGTTCGCCTACCTGAAGGGCAGCGTCTTCCCGGACAATATGGGCATCTCGCTGTCGGTGGATGCGCTGGTGATGGTGCTGCTCGGTGGCGTCGAGACGGTGTCGGGCGCGGTGATCGGCGCCATCGTCTACAAGGCGCTCAACATCTGGCTGGTCAGCCAGACCGATCTGTCAAAACTCGTGCTCGGCGGCTTCGTCGTGCTGATCGTGGTGGCCTTCCCGAAGGGCATCGTCGGTACGCTCGAGACCTTCCTGCATCGCCGGCGCAAGTCCGCGTCGTCGGCTTCGTCAGTGCTCACCTCCCGCATCGAGACCGCCGAATGAGCATGGCCCCCACATTGCTGTCGGTCGAGGAACTGACAAAGTCCTATGGCGGCGTGCATGCGATGCGCGGCGTCTCGTTCGAGTTGCGCGCCGGCGAGATCCTGGCGCTGATCGGGCCGAACGGCGCCGGAAAAAGCACCTGCTTCAACGCGCTGAACGGCCAGATCATTCCGGATTCCGGGCGGGTCCGCCTACTCGGCGAGGAGATCACCGGCAAGAAGCCGCGCCTGATCTGGCGGATGGGCGTCGGCCGCACCTTCCAGATCACCGCGACGTTCCCGACCATGACGGTGCGCGAGAACGTGCAGGTCGCGCTGGTCTCGCACGGCGGCGAGCTGTTCAACCTGTGGGCCTCGACCGCGCGCCACGCCCGCGACGAGGCCGGCCGGCTGCTCGATCTGGTCGGCATGGGCGCCTATGCCGAGCGGCCCTGCGGCGAGCTCGCCTATGGCGACCTCAAGCGGCTGGAGCTTGCGATCGCGCTCGCCAACCAGCCCAAACTGCTTTTGATGGACGAGCCGACCGCCGGCATGGCGCCGCGCGAGCGCGTCGAGCTGATGCGGCTCACGGCGCGGATCGCGCGGGAGCAGTCGATCGGTGTGCTCTTTACCGAGCACGACATGGACGTGGTGTTCGAGCATGCCGACCGCATCCTGGTGCTGAACCGCGGCAGCCTGATCGCCGAAGGCTCGCCCGAGGAGGTCCGCGGCAACGCCCAGGTGCAGGCGATCTATCTCGGCGAAGGCCTGGTCTACGACGCCCGGCACCGTGAGGGAGCCTCCGCATGAAGCTCACGGTGAACGACCTCAACAGCTTTTACGGCCCGGCGCACATCCTGTTCGATATTGCGCTGGAGGTCGGCGAGGGCGAGGTGGTGGCGCTGCTCGGGCGCAACGGCGCCGGCAAGTCGACCACGTTCCGCTCCATCGTCGGCCTGGTCGAGAACCGCTCCGGCCGCATCATGTTCGAGGGCAAGGACGTCTCGCGCGAGCCGACCCATGCGATCGTGCGCGGCGGCCTCGGCTATGTGCCGGAGGAGCGGCGCATCTTCACCGATCTGACGGTCGAGGAAAACCTCGAGGTTGGCCGCCAGCCGAAGCGGGCCGGCGCGCCGCAATGGGACCGCGAAAAACTGTTCAAGCTGTTTCCCAATCTCGGCGAGATGCGCAACCGGCCCGGCGGACGCATGAGCGGCGGCGAGCAGCAGATGCTGACGATCGCGCGCACTTTGATGGGCAATCCGTCGCTGGTGCTGCTCGACGAGCCGTCGGAGGGCCTGTCGCCAAAAATCGTCGAGCAGATGGTCGATGCGATCCTCGCCATGAAGAAGGAGGGCGTCAGCATTGTGGTCTCCGAGCAGAATTTGCATTTTGCCCGGCTGATCTCGGATCGCGCCTACATCATCGAGCGTGGCCGCATCTGCTTTGGTGGCACCATGGCCGAACTCGACGCGCGGCCCGATATCCGCGACGCGCATCTGTCGCTGTAGGGGCGAGGTAAGACCATGGCGAAGGCAGTTGCACAAAAGCGAAACGGCAAGGCCACCAAGCCGGGTTATGTGCTGGACGAGCAGATCGGATTCATCCTGCGCCAAGTGTCGCAGCGCCACGCCGTGATCTTTGCGCGCGAGATCGGCATCAACCTGACGCCGACGCAATGGGCCGCGCTGTCGAAGCTGGCGGAGGTCGGCGCCTGCTCGCAGAACCAGCTCGGGCGGCTGACCTCGATGGACGTCGCGACCATCAAGGGCGTGATCGACCGCCTGACGGCGCGCGGCCTCACGGAAACGTCGCCCGATCCCGACGATGGCCGCCGCCTGCTGGTCAGTCTCACCCGCGCCGGCCAGCAGATGGCCGAAAAGGCCGCTCCCCACGCGCACGCGATCTCCAAGGAGACATTGGCCCCACTCGACGCCAAGGAGCGCGAGACGCTGATCGCGCTGCTGAGCAGGCTGCGCTAACGCAAACGTTTCCGTCATTGCGAGCCAACGGGTCGCGCGAACGCGCGCCCGATGACAGGCTCCGCGAAGCAATCCATCGCTCCACATACGCGGAAGGATGGATTGCTTCGTCGCTTCGCTCCTCGCAATGACGGCTGAACCTACGCTGCCACGCCAAGCACCAGCGCGACGGCACCCACCAGCACCAGGCTGCCGGCCCAGACCGCATCCAGATTGAACCAGCTTCGCGATACGAATTTGAGGCCGAGGTATCGATAGACCAGCCACGCCAAACAGCCGCCGGCGATGATCATTGCGCCGGCATGGACCACGGAGACCAGCAGCGCCATCGTCAGGTTGGCATTGATCAGCGCGCCGGCGGCCGCGTGGCCGCGATCGGCATCGGCGGCCTCGCAGAGCCCGAGATAGATCGGCACCAGCATCAGCGCGGCGCCGTGGGCGATCGCGACCGCGAACGACCACAGGCCGAGCTGCGCCGGCGGGATCCGCGCCAGCGCCCGCGGATGGCGGCGGTCGACCAGCCGGAAGATGCCGAAGGCGATGACGAGCAGGCTCGCGGCGATCCGGATCGGGCGCTGCCAGTCGACCAGCGCGGCCAGCATCGCGAAGGGGAGGATCACCAGCAGCATCGCCAGCAGGTGACCGATCGCGAGCGGCCCGAGCGCGGCGACCAGCGCGCGCGAGCTTCTCTGCATCAGGCCGGCCGACACGGCGAGCGGCCAGCCCATTCCCGGGTTGATGCCGTGGTAGAGGCCGCTCGCGATCACCGCCAGCCACAGCCAGGCCAGCGTCCAGCCGGCCGCACTCACATTCAGACCGACGGATAGCAGAACGAGTCGGTCGAGCAGTCGCCGCCGTCGAGCCGGATCTGGTGCGCGCGATAGCCGTCGGGCAGGCCGACCCAAAAATCCCTGGCCAGTTCGAGGCCGCCATTGGCGCCGACATTCGCCATCACCTCGGCGCCAGGAATGCCCTGCGGATAAAACTGGTCGTCCCAGGTCGAGTACAGCGAATTGGTCCAGTACACCCGTTTGCCGTCGCGGCTGATCTCGACCATCTGCGGGCCGCCGGCAAAAGCCTGTCCGTTCGGATGCGGCGCGCGGCCGACGATGCCGCCGATCCGGACCGATCCCGAAAGCTTCGGCTTGCGCGGATCGGAGACGTCGTACTGGCGCATCTCGCCGGTGCCCCAGCAGGAGACGTAGAGGAACCGGTCGTCCATCGACAGGTCGATGTCGGTGACCAGCGGCGGCACCGCGCCAAAGCCTTGCAGCAGCGGCGGCAGCTTGTCCTTCGGTGCGGGCTCCGGCGGGATCGTCGCCGTCTTCTCGATGTGAAACTTGCCGCCCTCGCGCCACCAGGTCCAGATCGAGCCTTCGAGGTTGGTGGTGTCGACCACGACGCCGACAAAGCCGTGTTCGCGGATCGGATCGTGCGCCGGCCGCACCTCCAGCGCCATCTGGTGGTTGGCGCCAAGGTCGATGGTCTGGACGTTGCGGCGGGCGCGCAAATCCCAGAAGTGCAGGCGATGGCCGTATTTGTTCGACAGCAGATCCTCCGGCACGATGCCGTTCTCGAACTGCGGCGGCAGCGCCCATTCGCTGCTCACCATGTAGTCGCGCGGCAGGTTCCACCAGAAGTCATAATGCTTGGTCTGCGGGCCGCGATCGATCTCCCAACGGCCGAGCACCTCGAAGGTCTCACAGTCCATGATGAAGATGCCGGGTGGTCCGTCGGTGCCGTCCTTGCCGCCGCCGCCAAGCGTGGAGACATAGATGCCTTCCGGCCCGCAGTGAATGGTGTGCGGCCGCGAGTAGCCGGTCTTTTTGAAGACCTCTTCGGGCTCGATGATCTTGTGGATTTTTGCCTGTGTCGGATCCGGCTTGGTATCGACGATGTAGATCCGGGACGATCGCATGCCGGGGATGATGAGATAACGGCGCTCGAGGAAGGCGTGGCCGGCGAGCGGGGACAGCGCCGACGAGCAGGCGTTCCAGCCGAAATGGTGGAACTCGTCGCCCTTGTTGGGCATCCTCACGGTATGGACGATCTTGCTGTAGGTCGGCGAGCCGCGCTTGACGTCGATCACGGCGAGCGCATCCGGCTTGGAATGATCCGGACTGAGCAGCACGGTGTAGGCAAAATTCTCGACCGGCGCTTCCATCGCCAGCTTCGGCGAGGCGTGGAACGTGGGATCTGGCCTCATCGTCATCGGCTGCCCTCCTGATTGTGTGATGTGGATCAACACGGCACGGCGGCATGCAACGGCAGGAAACTTAAATCCGGATCGAAATGCCTCTTGCGAGTGCCGCCGGCTAAGGTTCGCTTGCCGGCAGACTACACCGCAACGGTGACAGCTGAAAACAAGCTTCGGTGACGACGCCGGCGCGGCAAAGCCGCGCGGCGCGGGGGCCGGTCAGCTGAGCTGGCACAAAATGCATCGCCGTCATCCCCGCGCAAAGGCTTCGCCTTTGTCGCTGGAGGTGCGAGCTCTTGCGAGCCTCGAAGGATGCACGGCCCGACTGTGGCCGATTCATCCTTCGAGGCTCGCAAGAGCTCGCACCTCAGGATGACCGGTTGGTTTGTTCAACTTTGCTCGGTGTCATCACCCGCGCATGCGGGTGATCCAGTATTCCAGAGGCAGTGGTGAATGAACCGAGAGGCCGCGGCGTACTGGATCGCCCGGTCCATGCGCGCAATCGCGCACAGGCCGGGCGATGACAGCGGTGGGTGAGGACAAAGCTTCACACCCTCTCAGGGTGACGGGTTGCCAATTGTGCGTCTCACTTCGCCACGATCTCCGGAACCTTGCCCGCGGGCGGCGTGTTGCGGCTGCGCTGGGTGCGGACGATGCCGTCGATGATGGTCATGCCGATGCCCGGGAGATCGCCGAGCTGCACGCTGTGCAGGATGTTCTTGCCGGGCGAATGCTGCGCCTTGTCCATCAGGACAAAATCGGCGGAACGGCCGACCTCGATCAGGCCGCAATCGAGCTCGCGCATCCGCGCGGTGTTGCCGGTGGCGAGGCAGAAGGCGAGCTCGGCGGGCAGGTCGCCGAGCGACGACAATAGCGACACCATGCGCAAAATGCCGAGCGGCTGCACGCCGGAGCCGGCCGGCGCGTCGGTGCCGAGGATGACGCGGTGCAAATCGCCCATCTCGCGCGCGGTGCGCAGCGTGAACAGCGCCGAGCGCTCGTTGCCGTTGTGCACCAGCTCGAGCCCGCGCTTGCAGCCTTCGCAGATGCAGCGGATCTGGTCGTCGGGCAGGGCGGTGTGGCCACCATTGATGTGGCCGACCACGTCGGTGTCGGCCTCCAGCACCACGTCCTTGTCGATCAGGCCGGAGCCCGGGATCGAGGGACCGCCGGTGTGGATCGTGCTCTGAATGCCGTATTTGCGCGCCCAGCCGACCATTTTCCGCGCGGTGGGGCCGTCTTTCACGCCGCCGAGCCCGACCTCGCCGAGCAGTTTCACACCGGCGGCGGCCATCTCCTTGAAATCGTCCTCGACCATCTCGCATTCGATCACCGGCGCGCCGGCATGCACCTTCACGCCGCCCGGCCGCAGCGTCCAGAACGCGCGCTGGGCGAAGATCGCCATCGCCTTGACGCCGATCACGTCGCGCGGCCGCCCGGGCATATGAACCTCGCCGGCGGAGATCATGGTGGTGACGCCGCCATGCAGATAGCTGTCGATCCAGTTGATCTGGTTCTGCCGCGGCGTCCAGTCGCCCGCCACCGGGTGGACGTGGCTGTCGATCAGGCCGGGGGCCACCGTGGTGCCCTTGGCGTCGACGATGGTGGTGGCACCCTCGGTGTCGACGTCCTTGAGACGGCCGATCGCGGTGATCTTGCCGTTCTCGGCGACGATGGTGTCGGCATCCAGGATCGGCTTCTCCAGGGCTCCCGACAGCAACAGCCCGATATTGCGGATCACCAGCTTGCTGGGGCCGGTGGCCTGGGGCGCGTCGTGAGCCATGGGTGGTTTCCTTCTGTTTATGGCGAAATTGCCCGGGAATTTGAGCCCGGCTTGACTTTTCGATCAAGCCGGATTATTCGTTTGTATACGAATGATCGTATACAAACGATCAGGCCGGTCAACAGGCTTCAAGCCCTTCAGCGAGCGGCACAAATCAGGGATTGGCGCGATGAGCAATTTCAACCAGGAAAGCGTCCTCAGCGTTCATCACTGGACCGACACGCTGTTCTCGTTCAAGACCACCCGCAGCCCCACCTTCCGCTTCCGCAACGGCGAGTTCACCATGATCGGGCTCAAGGTCGGCGAGAAGCCGCTGCTGCGCGCCTACAGCGTCGCCAGCGCCAATTACGAGGACACCCTCGAGTTCTTCTCGATCAAGGTCCCGGACGGCCCGCTGACGTCGCGCCTGCAGCACCTCAAGGAAGGCGACGAGATCATCGTCAGCCGCAAGGCGACCGGCACGCTCGTGATCGACAACCTCGAGGACGGCCGCAACCTCTATCTGATCGGCACCGGCACCGGGCTTGCCCCGTTCCTCAGCGTGATCAAGGATCCCGAGACCTATGACCGCTTCGAGAAGGTCGTGCTGCTGCATGGCTGCCGCCGCGTCAAGGAACTCGCCTATGGCGAGATGATCACGGAAAAACTGCCGAACGACGAGCTGATCGGCGAGCTGGTCCGCGAGCAGTTGATCTATTACCCGACCGTGACGCGCGATCCGTTCCGCAACCGCGGCCGCATCACCGACCTCATCACCACGGGCAAGTTGTTCGACGACATCGGCCTGCCGGCGCTCGACGCCGCGCATGACCGCGTCATGATCTGCGGCTCGCCGGCGCTGGTCGCCGATACCCGCACGCTGCTCAATGGCCGGGGTTTTGTCGAGGGCAATCACGGCGAGCCGGCGCAGTTCGTGGTCGAGAAGGCGTTCGCCGAGCGCTAGGGCCTCACCGCGGGCGTCTCGAGCTTCATGCCGCGTGCCCGCGACATCAGATACAATTCCAGCTCGACCAGCTCCGGCGAGCCGAAGTCGTAGGCCTGGGCGCGGATGCCGGTGATGCAGGCGCGTAAGCGCCGCTGCAGCGATCCGAGCGATTGCCATTCCAGCCGGTAGAGCGGATAGCCGGTCGGTTGTCCCTGCGTGATCGGCGCGCCGGCAAGCTTCTTGTCCCAGTTATCATCGTGACAATTGGCGCAGGCCAGGTTGAGCTGGCCCTGCCGCCGGGTGAATAACTCGTGCCCCTTTGCGACGAATGGCGCAAGCCCGGGATCGTCACCGGCCGCGATCGGCATGCCGCGCGACTGCTCGGCGACGTAGGCGGTCAGCGCGAGCAACTCGCGACTTTCGTAGGCGAGGGGCGGCGCTTGCTGATGATTGCTGCGGCAGAGGTTGATGCGGCCCTCGAGATCGACCGGCTTTCCCAGCGTCTTGTCGAACGCCGGATAGTGGGCAGCAATGCCCTTCATGCTGACCCGCGCGTCATTGTGGCAGTCGGCGCAGGACTTGCTCGCGGTGCCGGCCTTGCGCTGCCACAGCGCCTCGCCGTCGAGCACCCAGAGCATGCCGGGATTGGCGGTGTCATCGTCCTGCATCGCCTTGCTGTCCGGGCCCATGAAACTGTAGCCGGAGCGGCGTTCGGCTTGCGGGATCTCGGCGGCGAGCGCAGCCCCCGCCATCGCCGCCAGAATCGCGATGCAGGCGAAAAACTTCATTCGACCGTGATCGACGCCGACGCGGTCTCCGAAAACCCCTTGTCGCCGATCCACTCGAATTCGAACCTGCCGCTCTCGGTCACCGTGGTGAAGAAGGTGAGGAACGGATTGGCGGCGACGGCCGGATAGAAATCGGCGCGAAAGACTTCCGTGCCGTTGAAGCGGCAGGCGAAGCTCGTGATGATGTCGCGCGGCACCACCTCGCCCGACACCGTGTGGCGATAGCCGGTCTCCATGATGTGCGACATCAGCGTCTTGATCTCGATGACGTCGCCGCGCTTCGCCTTGGCCGGCACGTTGATCAGGGCCGATGGCATCAGATCGCCTCCTCGGTGCAGGCGGCGAGCGTCACCACGACGTCGGCGGTCGCCGACCAGAAACTGTCGTCGGAGAGCCGCGCGATCGCCGTCACCTTCTGGCTGTCGGCGAGGCGGATGCGGGTCGAGACCTGGGCGCGGCCGGCGCGCGGGCCGAGGTAGAAGTTGCCGATGTTCGGCTGCGGGTTCTTCTCGTTGAAGACGTGGATGCTCTTCACATACTCATTCGCCGTCATCGGGCTGCTGACGCTGACCGTCATCGGCACCGTGTTGCCGTTCTCGACCAGCGGCGGAATGTCGAGCTTGACCTTGCCGGTGCGCACATCGGCCTCGCCGACGACGTTGCGGATCGCCGCCGAGAGCATGGCCGGCGTGGCCTCCGCCGGGCGCACGATGACGATCGGAACCGCGCCCAGCACGGCAGCGCCGCCTGCAAGTCCGAGAAAGGTTCGACGTGTGGTGTGATCCGAATTCGCCATTGGTCTCAGTCCCGCAGTGTCACCAGATAGGCCACGATGTCCTCGATCTGCTCCGCCGACAGGATCGGCTTGCCGCGCCACGCATTGCCGACGCGCGAAAGCCCATCGACGCGATAGTAGGACGGCATGATCGTCGCCGGATTGAGATGCGCCGCATCGACCAGGCGGAGCCGCAATTGCCCTTCCGACCAGCGGTTGCCGCTGCCGGCGAGATTTGGCGCAAGGTCACCCTGGAACGCCTGCTCGGGAAATGGGCCGCTGTGGCAGAGGATGCAAGTGGAGGAACGCTCAACGATCAGCGCGCGGCCACGCGTTGCGTCGCCATTGGTTCCCGTCAGCGAAACCGGAATCGCATCGCCGACCACCACATACGGGCGCAGGCCGTCGGCGCGCACCGCGGGGCAGGCTGCGAGCATCGCAGCGGCGAGCAACGCGATGGGAGCGGACCTAGCCAAAGGCGTCTCCCGTGATGGCGTTGAACCAGGCCAGCGCCTCGTCGGCCTCGCGCTGGCGCACCTCGCGCGATGCCTCGACCGGGCTCGTGGTCACCTCGGCCTCGGCGTACAGATCGTCCTTTGGCTGATAGATGCCCTTCAGCGAGAACGCATAGCCCGGCGCGACCGTGTTGTAGCAGGCGCCGTCGAGCCGCGGCGGCTCCGGCGGCTTGCCGGCGAGCGCACCCACGATCGCCGCCGCACAGGCCCGGCCCTGCGCGGCCGCGGCGGAGGCGGATTTCGGAATCCCGCCGGCGATCGCGGCGTCGCCGATCACATGGATGTTGGGCACGAGCTTTGAGGCGAAGGTCACCGGATCGATCGGGCACCATCCGGTGCGATCGGCGGCGCCGGCGATCGCGGCGATGCGGCCGGCGCGCTGCGGCGGGATCACATTGGCAACCGCGGCGGTGTAGTTGCCGAAGTCGGTGACGATTTCATTGCTCGCCGGATTGACCGCGGTCACCCGGCCGCCCTGCGACAGCGCGATGCGCTCGATCATGCCGGGATAGAGCTCCGCCCATGCATGCTCGAACAGCTTTTGCTGCGAATAATTGTCCTTGGCGTCGAGCACCAGAATCTTCGAGCGCGGCTTGCGCGCCTTCAGATAATGCGCGATCAGGCTGGCGCGCTCGTAAGGCGCCGGCGGGCAGCGCAGCGGCGCGGCGGGGACCGCGATCACGACCACGCCGCCGTCGTCCATCGCCTCGAGCTGTCGGCGCAGCAGCAGCGTCTGCTCGCCGGCGGTCCAGGCGTGCGGCATCTTCGCGGACGCTGCCTCGTCATATCCTGATAAGGCGTCGAAACGCATCTCGATGCCTGGGGCCAGCACCAGCCGGTCGTAGGACAGCGTGGAGCCGTCGGCGAGACCAATCGTGCGCGCCGCTGCATCGACCTTGGTGGCCGCTTGCGCGGCGACAACAATGCCGTCGGCGGCGACCTTGTCATAGCTGAACTGCTGCGCCGAAAACTCGCGCAGGCCCGCGATCACCTCGTTGCTGAGCGGGCAGGCGGTGAAAATCCTGTTCGGTTCGATCAGCGTGACCTGCAGCTTCGGATCGAGCCGCCGCAGCGCCCGCGCGCAGGCGGTGCCGCCGAAGCCGCCGCCGATCACCGCGACCCGTGCAGTTGCTTGCGCCAGCGCCGGACGCGCCAATGCGGCCGCCGCTGCGACGGCAGCGGCGCCACGGACGACATTCCTGCGCGTCAGGCGACGCGTGACCACCATGCACGATAATCCGGAAAGCGAAGCAGCGGCCGAGCGGCCGCTGCTTCTGATGTCATCAGGCGAACGAGATGTTCTGGGTCCGCAGCGGGAAGCTCCTGATACGCTTGCCCGTCGCCGCGAAATAGGCGTTGAGCACCGCCGGCGCCGCGACGCCGATGGTCGGTTCACCGACCCCACCCCAGAACCCGCCGCTCGGCACCATCACCGATTCGACCTTGGGCATTTCGTTGATGCGCATCGAGTTGTAGGTGTCGAAATTGCTCTGCTCGATGCGGCCGTCCTTCACGGTGCAGCCGCCGTAGAACAGCGCGCTGAGGCCATAGACGAAGGAGCCGGCGATCTGCCGCTCCACCTGCGCCGGGTTGACAATGTAGCCCGGATCGGTGGAGGCGACGATACGATGCACCTTGATCTTGCTGCCGTCGGTCACCGAGATCTCGGCGGCGCCGGCGACATAGCTGCCATAGCCCATCACCTGCGCGATGCCGCGATAGACGCCCTTCGGCGCCGGCGTGCCCCAGCCGATCTTTTCGGCCACGGCATTGAGCACCGCCAGATGCTTCGGATGCTTGCCCATCAGCTTGCGGCGGAATTCGAGCGGGTCCTGGCCTGCAGCCAGAGCCAGCTCATCCATGAAGCATTCCATGTAGATCGCGTTGTGATTGACGTTGACGCCGCGCCAGAAGCCGGGCGGAACGTGTGGGTTGCGCATCGAATGCTCGACCAAAAGGTTCGGCACCGAATAGCCGATCGCGGCCTCGCCGGTCTGCGCGACGCCCTGGAACGCGGCGGGATCCATGCCGTTCTGCAGCGCTTCGGGGCGCACCGAGAACAGGATGGACTGGCCCGACAGCCGGTAGTGCAGTGCGATCAGATTGTTGTCGGCATCGAAGGCGCCGGTCAGCTTGCACTGCGTGATCGGGTGATACTTGCCGTGCTGCATGTCCTCCTCGCGCGACCACAGCAGTTTGATCGGCGTGCCCGGCATCTGCTTGGCGATCGCCACCGCCTGGCGGACATAGTCGGTCATGCCACGCCGGCCGAAGCCGCCGCCGAGCAGCAGCTTGTGCACGTCGACCTTCTCCGGCGGCAGGCCCGAGGCCTCGAGCGCCGCGGCGAACGCCGCCTCGCCGTTCTGCGTGCCGCACCACACCTCGCATTTGTCGGGCGTGTAGAGCACGGTGGCGTTCATCGGCTCCATGGTGGCGTGGTTCTGGTAGGGATAGCTGTAGACCGCCTCGACCTTCTTGGCCGCGCCGGCAATCGCGGCCTTGGCGTCGCCATTCTGGTTGCCGACATAGGCCGGCTGCGCATTGTCGAGACCCTCGGCCAGCCACTTCGCAATCGTCTCGCTGGAGACCTTGGCGTTGTTGCCTTCGTCCCAGACGATCGGCAGCGCGTCGAGCGCGGTCTTGGCGTGCCACCAAGTGTCGGCGACGACGGCAACCGCGCTGTCGCCGACCGGCACCACCTTCTTGACGCCCTTCATGTTGGCGATCTTGGCGGCGTCGAAGCTCTTCACCTTGCCGCCGAACACCGGGCAGTCCTTGATCGCCGCGTTCAGCATGCCCGGCAGCTTGACGTCGGCACCGTAGATCGTCTTGCCCGTGACCTTGTCCGCGGTGTCGAGCCGCTTCAGGCCCTTGCCGGCAATGGTCCAGTCCTTCGGGTCCTTCAGCTTGACGTCGGCCGGCGGCTCGAGTTTTGCGGCGGCTTCCGCAACCTTGCCGTAGGTCGTGGTCTTGCCCGAGGGCGTGTGGGTGATGACGCTGTTCGCTGCCTTGCATTCGGCGGCCGGCACCTTCCATTCGTTGGCGGCGGCCTGGATCAGCATCACGCGCGCGGTGGCGCCACCCTTACGGACATAGTCCTGCGAGGTGCGGATGCCGCGGCTGCCGCCGGTGGAGAAATCACCCCAGGCGCGCTTGCGGGCGACGCTCTCGCCCGGCGTCGGGAATTCGGTCGTGACCTTCGACCAGTCGCATTCGAGTTCCTCGGCGACGAGCTGGGCGAGGCCGGTCAGCGTGCCTTGGCCCATCTCGGAACGGGCGATGCGGATCACCACGGTGTCGTCGGGCCGGATCACCACCCAGGCGTTGATCTCGGGCGAGCCGTCGGCCGCGCGCACCACGGCGGGGCCGCCGAACGGAAGGTCGAGGCCGATCGCAAGGCCGGCGCCGGCAGCGGCGGTGCCGATCACGAAGGAACGGCGATTGAGTTTGACGTGCTGATTCATGGCTGCCCCCTTACGCGTTCGCGGCAGCATGGATCGCCTCGCGCACCTGTTGGAAGGTGCCGCAGCGGCAGATATTGGTGATGGCGTCGTTGATGTCGTCGTCTGTCGGCTTCGGATTGTCCTTCAACAGCGCCGCCACCGCCATGATCATGCCGCTCTGGCAATAGCCGCATTGTGGCACGTCGTTGGCGATCCAGGCCTGCTGCACCTTGTGCAGCGCGCCGCCCACCGCGAGGCCCTCGATGGTGGTGATGTCCTTGCCGGCGGCTTCACCGACCGTGACGCCGCAGGAGCGCATCGCCACGCCATCCATATGCACGGTGCAGGCGCCGCACTGCGCGATGCCGCAGCCGTATTTGGTTCCCGTCAGTCCGACATTCTCCCTGATCGCCCACAGCAGCGGTGTGTCGTCCTCGACGTCTACAGTGATTGTCTTGCCGTTGATTTTGAGGTTTGCCATCGCGGTCCCCTGATTGGTCCAATCCATCGATTGAACAGCGGCGCGGAATTTGGCCTCGAACCTGGAACGGTTCAAATCAAGAAAACGCGTTTTCTGCGCGGAAGAAAGTTGTTGCCGCGGTGTTTGGCCGCAATCGGAAATTGCAATCCTGTTATGCTTTTTTCGGAGGGGCCACTGCGAGGCGCAGGAAGCTCATCACGCTGCCGAGCGCGGCAAAGCCGGCGCCAAGCGCCAGCGCGACGGTCGCGCCCTCGCGGTCGGCCAGCGCGAAGCACAGCGCGGCAAGCGCGGCGCCGGTGGTCTGCCCGATCAGTCGCGCCGTGGCGACGATGCCGCTGGCGCTGCCGCCGCGATGCGGCGGTGCGCTCGACATGATCGCCTTCATGTTGGGGGTCTGGAAGAAGCCGAAGCCGATGCCGCAGATCATCGTGCGCCAGACGATGTTGGCGACGCTGGGCTCAGCCGGCAGGGTCGCCAGCAGCACCATGCCAATCCCGAGCAGCACCATGCCGATGCCGCCGAGGATGCCGGCCGGATAGCGGTCGGACAACCGGCCGCCGATCGGCGCCATGAAGGCGACCACCAGCGGCCACGGGGTCATGAAGAAACCGGTCTCGACCTGTGAGCGGTGCAATATGTCCTCGAAGTAGAACGGCAGCGACACGAAGGCGAGGCCCTGCACAGCGAATGAGCAGACCGCGGTGGCGGCCGACAGCGCGAAGATCGGCCGGCGGAACAGGTCGATCGGCAGCATCGGCGCCGGATGATCGGCGTGCCGCCGGATCAGGATCCAGCCGAACAGCACGGCGCCGACGAGTTCCGTGATGACGAGCGCAGGCGCTGCCTTGTGCGCGGCGCTGCCGATCCCGGTGATGAACAGGCCAAGGCAGGCGGAGGCGAGCGCGGCGCCGGTGAAGTCGAAGCTGTGGGTGGCGCGCGGCGTCGGCGGCAGCGTCTTCAGGCCGATCAGGATCGCGATGATGCCGAAGGGAATGTTGACGGCGAACAGCCACGGCCATGGGCCAAGCGCCAGAATGCCCGAGGCAATCGTCGGTCCCAGCGTGAAGGCGGTGGCGACGACCAGCGCGTTGTGGCCGAAGCCGCGGCCGTGCATCTTGCTCGGATAGACGAAGCGCACCAGCGCGGTGTTGACGCTCATCATGCCGCTGGCGCCCAAGCCTTGCAGGGTCCGCGCCACCAAAAGGCTCGGCAGCGACCAGGCCAGCGCGCAGCCCAATGACGCCAATGTGAACAGCAGCAGGCCGCAGAGATAGATGCGCTGGTGGCCGACGATCTCGCCGAGCGCGCCGAGCGGCAGCAAGGTCGCGACCAGGGCGATCTGATAGACATTGACGACCCATACCACTTCGGCGGGGCTGACCTGCAGATCGGTCGCGATCGCGGGCAGCGCGATGTTGGCGATCGCGGTGTCGAGCGAGGCCATTGCCAGCGCCGTGAAGATCGCCGCCACCGCCCAGCGCCGCCGTTCCCACGGCAGTCCATCGCTGACGGGCGCCGCGGCTGCGCCGGTGATCGGGGTCTTTTCGAGCATGTCCGAAATTGTCTCCGGGCTGGCATGTACTACGCCGGCCCCGCGTTCCCCAGCCGCACCGCTGCATGATGCGTATGCGAAGCGGCCTTGCCGGGCGGTGTCAGGCATCGCGGCGCGGGGCGTGCAGATATCCCTCGATCGCCCGCAACACCCGGCGGCTGGCGGCCGGGCGCGACAAGTCCTTTTGCAGCGCGTGGTCGACCATGGCGCGGCTGCGCTTCTGGGACCACTACTTCGAGGTGCTCGACATCGTGCCGGCGCTCGAAGGCAACTGCCTCGCGTGACGCGAGCGCCGGCCCGGAAACCTTCGGGCCGGTTCGCTGGCCGGCGCGGCGAGGGTGACGTTGCTTCGTCGTCATTCCGGGGCTCGCGAAGCGAGAACCCGGAATCCATCGGGCCGCAGCGTTGGTGGATGAATGGATTCTCAGATGCGCGCAATTGCGCATCATAGTTCGTGCTTCGCACGCCGCGGAATGACGAGGGGGGTAGGGGCTCGCACTAAAAGTGAGTTGCCCGCCCCGTCAATCCCCGCGCGCAAAAAGATTTCGCTTTTTCGTAATAGCAACTCAGTGTATGGTCTTCGCGTCTCACCCGATCGAGGGGCGCTGCGCATCGTCATAGTGTTGCGGTGAGATGCGGTGGACGGTTCGTATGTCAGTGACGACAGCATGCGAGGCGGACGGTGAAGTCGTGCAGGCCTGACGCCCTAGTGGCAGGTGTCTTCTCGCAGGATGGGAATGCGTCTTGCGAGGACGGTGACAAAAAAGCCCAGTCTCGCCGGGGAGAGCACGTATAAGCCGTAACCCATCGCGCAGGGAAAGCCGGGTTGTTTCCGGTTACACCTGTGGTCCTACCCCGGTGCTTTTTTGCTGCACCGGGCCCATGGGTGCAATCGGCACCCGGCTTTCCCTGCGCCCTCTGCCAACGGAGAGGGCGAAACGAACAGCAAAGCTCGGACAATCCATGTCGCGAGAATGCAAAACTGCGTTCCCACCCACACCTGTCATCGCCCGGTTTAACCGGGCGATCCAGTACGCCGCGACCCATCGGCTTAATCACCACCGTCTCTGGAATACTGGATCACCCGCCTGCGCGGGTGATGACACCGAGTTAGTTGTTTGACATCAAACCAAACCATCCCCGTCATCCCCGCGCAAAGGCGAAGCCTTTGTCGCTGGAGGTGCGAGCCTTGCGGCGCAGTTGCGCCGCTGGGCGAGCCTCGAAGGATGAATCGGCCCCGCTGGTGGCCGTCGATCCTTCGAGGGCCGCTGAAGAAGCGGCCGCCTCAGGATGACGGAACCAATGGCTGCGCATTGGGCGAGGACAACCCACAGTTCATCCGGCGAAAATCGCGCGGCTTCGTCACTGTGTCACATTAACGCGTGCAGGCGACTTTCGGATAGCTTGCGTCATCGAAACGATCGACTACCCTTGGCATACAAGCAGGCCATCGCAACAGAATCGGCCACAGGAGGGGAAACGCATTGCACGGACCGGCGGACCGGCGCAGCGAGGTCACGCGTGGCGCCAGCGATGGGGCCCGCCGCATGCTGACCGGCCTCTGGGTCGCGGCGTTGCTGGCGATCCTCGCCTTCCTGGTGGTCTATCCCGTCATCATGCTGCTGCTCGGCGCGCTCACCGACACCAATCCGGTGGTCGACGGCATCTCGCGCAGCCTCAGCCATCTGTCGATCGCGAATTTCCTCGCCGTGCTCGCCAACCCGAATGTCGGCGAGGCGCTGCTCAACACGCTGATCGCCTGCGGCGGCGGCACCGCGATCGCGGTCGCGATCGGGCTGTTCTTTTCCTGGATCGTGGTGCGCACCAACACGCCGTTCAAGGGCTTCATCGCCGCCGCCAGCATCCTGCCGCTGTTCGCGCCGCCGCTGGTGGCGGGGGTGGCCTGGGCGATTCTTGGCTCGCCGAAGACCGGGCTGATCAACACCATGTTCAAGTGGATGGGCTCCGACTTGCGCGTCGATTTCTATTCGATGTGGGGTCTCGTCTTCGTGTTCGGCATCTACTACGCGCCGTATGTCTACATGTTTACCTCCTCGGCGCTGCGCAACATGGATCCGAGCCTGGAGGAGGCCGCCGAGATCTCCGGCGCCAGCGCCTTCTCGACGCTGTTCACGGTGACCTTCCCGCTGATCATGCCGGCGATCATCTCGGGCATGCTGCTGTCGTTCATCGTGATGCTCGGCATCTACGGCATCCCCGCGGTGCTGGGCGCGCCGACCAACCTCAACGTGCTCACCACCTACATCTTCAAGCTGACCAACTGGTCGCCGCCGCTCTACAACACCGCGGCCGCGGTCGCGATCATCCTGATGGTGGTGACCGGGTTTCTGGTCTATCTGCAGCAGCGGGTGCTGAGCGGGCGCAGCTACACCACGGTCGCCGGCAAGGCGTTCCGGCCGCGCAGCCTCGATCTCGGGCCGTGGCGCTGGCTCACCTTCGCGATCGGCATCGTCTATCTCCTCATCGTCGTGGTGCTGCCGTCGTTGGCGCTGATCGTCGCCGCGTTCCGCAAGTTCATGTTCATCCGCGACGTCGCCAGCCTGTTCGACATGCGGCAATATTCGCTGACGCATTTCGAGAGCATTTTTGACAATCCGCTGACGATGCGCTCGATCTACAACGCGGTCGAAGTCGGCCTCATCACCGCGATCATCGGCGGCGCGCTCGCCTTTGCGATCGGCTACACCATCCATCGCACCCGCGTTCCCGGGCGCCGCAGCATCGACCTGATCTCGACGCTGCCGGTCGCGATCCCCGGCCTCGTGGTCGGCGTCGCCTATCTCTGGGCCTGGATCGGCGTGCCCGGCGGGCTCTACGGCACGATCTGGATTCTCGCACTCGCCTTCATCGCGCGCTTCATGCCCGACACCGTGAAGGCGCTGTCGACCTCGTTCCTGCAGATCCATCGCGAGCTCGAGGAGGCCGCCTGGGTCTGCGGCAAGGGCATGCTCGGCACCATCAGGACCATCGTGCTGCCGCTGGCGAGCCCGGGCGTGCTGGCGGCGATGACGCTCTTGTTCGTGCTGGCGATCCGCGAGCTCGGCTCGTCGCTGTTCCTTTACACCAGCAACACCATGGTGATGTCGGTGTTGCTGCTCGACTATTACGAGGGCGGCAATATCGGCAAGACCGCGGCGTTCAGCCTGGTGCAGACGGTGCTGCTCGGCGTCCTGATCGGCGGCGCCAACTGGCTGTCGCGTGGCGCCGCGCAGGGCAATGTGGCGCGGACCGGATAACAACAAAATGGGAGGATTGGCGATGGATAGACGGACCTTCACCACATTGGCCTTGGCAAGCGTCGCGAGCCTGGCGCTGGCGCCCGGCGCGCAGGCGCAGGAGTTCGGCGCGCCCGAGCTGATCGCAGCCGCCAAGGCCGAGGGCAAGCTGGTCTACTACACCGCCAATTTCGCCGAGATCGAGCAGCAGGTGATCAAGGCCTTCAACAAGCGCTTTCCCGAGATCAAGATCGAGATGGTGCGCGCGCCGGGCGGCCAGCTCATCACCCGCGTGAAGACCGAAGCCGCCGCCGGCAAACTGATCGCCGACGTGGTCGATCACTCCGACCGCGCGCTGATGCAGCCGCTGGAGGATTTATTCCAGGATTACGCGCCGCCGAACGCGGCCGATTACGATCCGCATGCGCTGATCTCGCCGAAATACTGGCCGCGCATCACGCTCGCCTGGTCGATCGCCTACAACACCGAGCTGGTGAAGGACCCGCCGAAATCCTGGATGGACCTGACCAAGAAGCAATATGACAAGCTGATCGGCCAGGTGTTCGCGCAGTCCGGCGGCACCACCTGGACGCGGATCATGTTCGAGCGCCAGGTGCTCGGCGAGGATTACTGGGCCAAGCAGGCCGCGACCCATCCGGTGCTGTATCCGTCCGGCGCCCCGACCGCCGACGCGCTGGTGCGTGGCGAAATCGCCATCGCGCCGCTGCTCTACAACGTGATCTATCAGAAGAAGAAGGACGGCGCGCCGATCGAAATCTTCTTCGCGCCCGAGGGCGCGCCGGTCAATCCCTATGCGTCGGGCATTCCCAAGACCGCCGCGCATCCGAACGCTGCAAAGCTGTTTTTGAACTGGTGCCTATCCAAGGAAGGGCAGATCTTCATGATCAAGGAGCTCGGCAACCTCACCTCGCTGAAGGAGGTGCCGGCCTATCCCGAAGGGTTCGATCCCAAGGTGGTGAAGCTGTGGTATCCGGATTTCGGCGAGTATGTGAAGCTGCATGCGGCGTGGGTGGCCGACTGGGACAAGACGTACGGCTATCGGCAGTAAGGCGACGGGTGCAACGATGACGGCGACGCTCGAGGTCACCGAACTCAGGAAGCAGTTCGCGGTCGGCCGCCCGGCGATCGACGGCGTCAGCTTCAGCGTGCCCGCCGGCGAGATCGTCGTGCTGCTCGGGCCGTCCGGCTGTGGCAAGACCACGACGTTGCGCTGCGTCGCCGGGCTCGAGCATCCGACCGGCGGCGAGATCTCGATCTCGGGCCGGGTGGTGTCGTCGCCGGCGCGCGGCGTCCAGGTCGCGCCGCGCTCGCGCGACCTCGGCATGGTGTTCCAGTCCTACGCGGTGTGGCCGCACATGACGGTGCGGCAGAACGTGATCTATCCGCTGAAGCACCGCAAGATCAGCCGCACCGAGGCCAACCGCATGGTCGAGGAAGCGCTCACGCTGGTCGGGCTGTCCGAGTATGGCGACCGGCCGGTGGTCGCGCTGTCGGGCGGGCAGATGCAGCGCGTCGCGCTGGCGCGCAGCATGGTGTACCGGCCGCAGCTGCTGTTGCTCGACGAGCCGCTGTCGAACCTCGACGCCAAGCTGCGGCTGCGGCTGCGCGATGATCTGCGCGTCATCCTCAAGCAGACCGGCATGACCGCGCTCTATGTCACGCACGACCAGGCCGAAGCCGTGGTGCTCGGCGACCGCAGTCGGCAGTGATGCGCGACGGCAAGCTGCTGCAGATGGACACGCCCGATGCGATCTACAATCGCCCCGCCGACCTGTTCGTCGCCAATTTCACCGGCGCCACCAATGAGCTCGCCGGCACGCTGGTTGCCTGCAACGGCCAATATGGCGTGGTCGATTTCGGCGACGGCAGGCGAGGCGAGGTCGCGCTGTTCCACGCGCTGGCGCCGGACGAGAAGGTGCGCGTCGCGCTGCGGCCCGAGAATATCGCGATCGGCCGGCCCGATGGCGCCAATACGTTCTCGGCCAAGGTGCTCGATCGCCGCTATCAGGGCACCCAGACCGCCTATGGCATCGAGCTGTTCGGCAAGCGGCTCGAGGTGGTCGAGCTCGGCACATCGGCGCGGCATCAGGTCGGCGTCGAAGCGCCGGTCTCGCTGCCGCGCGAATGCCTGTGGGCCTATCGCGACAGCGGGCCGGTGTCGCATGAGTAGGGCATGATCCTGACTCTAGGCGCTCAGCCCGAGGCTCGAATAGATCCGTCGCGCATAGGCGCCGAATGCGTCCGTGGTCTTGATCGGCAGGTCGCGGGGGAAGGGCAGGTCGATCGGAAAATATTCGGCCATCTTGGCCGGGCCCGCCGTCAGCACGGCGCAGTGCGAGGCCAGGAACACCGCTTCCTGGATCGAGTGGGTGACGAAAATGATGGTCTTGCCGCTCTCACGCCAGATCCGCAGCATCTCCAGGTTCATCTGCTCGCGGGTCAGCGCGTCCAGCGCCCCGAACGGCTCGTCCATCAGGATCAGTTTCGGGTCATGGACGAAGGCGCGCGCGATCGCGGTGCGCTGCTGCATGCCGCCGGAGAGTTGCTGCGGATATTTGTCCTCATAGCCGGCAAGTCCGACCAGCCGGAGCAAGTCGCGCGCCCGCTCGCGCGCCGCCTTCATCGGCAGGCCGACGATCTCGGCCGGCAGCAGCACGTTGTCGAGGATGGTGCGCCACTTCAGCAGCAGCGCCTGCTGGAACACCATGCCGATGTCGCGCGCCGGATCGAACAGCGTCGTGGCGTTGCCGATCTTCACCGTGCCAGAATCGGCGCCATGCAGGCCGGCAAGAATCTTCAGCACCGTGGTCTTGCCGCAGCCGGACGGGCCGACCAGCGACACCAACTCGCCCTCCTGCACGTCCATGGTGACGTCGGACACGGCGAGGAATTCGGCGCCCCTGGACCGGTAGACCTTGCGGACGTTGCGCAGGCTGATGAAGGGCTCCGCCTTCATGCCAGCCATTTCTGCAGGTTCTCGGCGACGAACGCATCGTCCGAGAGGTCGGCGTGCTCGCGGCAGACGCGGTCGATCTCGGCCATCTGGCCCGGGCTCAGGCCCTCGTCCTTATCGAGGCACCAGATGCCCTGCATCAGCCCTTGGCGGCGCAGGATCTCGTGGCAGCCGGCGATGCAGCCGTGGAAATTGTTGGCGACGTCGAAGAAGGCGCTGTTGCAATCGGTGACGCGAGCGTCGAGCGCCAGCAAATCCGCCGGGACCGTCTCCTTGTGCCGCGCCGCCTTGCACATCTCGAATTGCTTGATGGCGCTGGCGGTCCACACCGACCAGTGGCCGAGCAGGCCACCCTTGAAATATGTCCGCGTGGTGACGCCTTGGTCGCGCAGGTCGAACGGCAGCATGAGGTCGAGCAGGATATGGTCGTCGTTGCCGGTGTAGAGCGCAACGCGGTCGAGTGCACCGGCGGCAGCGACGCCGCGCAGCACGTCGAGCGTGCGGTAGCGGTTGAACGGCGCGATCTTGATCGCGATCACATTGTCGATCCCGGCGAAGCGTCGCCAGAAATTGGCGCTCAGGATGACGCCGCCGACCGCCGGCTGCAGATAGAAGCCTACCAGCGGGATTTCCTTCGCCACCGCCTCGCAATGGGTGATGATCTCGTCCTCGGAGGCCGATTTCATCGCGGCGAGGCTGAGCAGCCCGGCGTGATAGCCGATGCCGCGCGCGACCTTGGCTTCGGCGGTCGCCTGGCTGGTCGCGCCGGCGAGGCCGGCGACCATCGCGAGCGGCCGCGTGGTCCAGGCGGCCGCGGTCTCGGCGGCGAGCTCCAGCACCGGCCGGTAGAGGCCGACGTCGCGGATCGCGAATTGCGTGGTGTGGACGCCGACCGCAAGGCCGCCCGCGCCGGCGTCGATGTAGTAGCGGGTCAGCGCGCGCTGGTGCCTGAGGTCGAGCTTCCGGTCGGCGTCGAGCGCGAGCGGATGCGCCGGCAGCACGGTGCCGTCGGCGATCAGCTTGCGGACCTCGGGCTTGATGTCGCTGTGGTGCATGGCGTGTCCCTATCCAAATTCCGGGCCGGCGACGGCGAAGGGCGATTCGTCACCCGGCGTGGTCCGCGGCCCGAACCGCATCCGCTGGAACGGCCGCTCGATGCTCCAGCCCGCGCTGGTCAGGCCGTTCAGGAAGTCGAACTGCGAATGAACGGCGTCGATGATCAGCGGCCGCGTCTCGGATTGCGCGATGGCTGCGACCAGCGCCAGCGCGCTGGCGGCGTCGTCGGCAAGCAGCGGCCCGATATGGCGGGCGACGCGGCCGTCGCGGACCAGGGCAATCGCCTTGTCGCCGGCGACGAGGCGCGAGCCGGCGCGCGCGCAGAACGCGCGCAGCAGCGCTTCGCGCGCAAAGCCGTAGGCGTGGCGGTCGCGGGCGATCAACTCGTCTGGTTCTCCGGCCGGCAGCGCCTGGGTGTCCACGGCGCGCGGCGGATCGGTCAAGCGAAGCCGGCGCAGCTCCAGCGTCGGCGTGAAGCCGAGCGGACCGTAGACCGCGGCGCCGGCCGGTGTGGCGTCGAGCCATGTCGTCAGCTGGCGTTGTCGCGCCGCATCGAGGCAGGCGTCGACCAGCCGGGTCGCGATGCCGCGGCGTTGCCAGCGCGCGGTGACCAGCACCATGCTGATCCAGGCGTTGCCGTCGGCGTAAGGCAGCAGCGCCGCGGTGGCGATCAGCTGGTCGCCGTCGCGCACGCCGAGCACGATGCCGCGGCTCAGGAAAAATCGCCAGTCGGCCTCGTTCTGGTTCCAATGCGCTTCCGCCGACAGCGCGAGGCCTGCCGGCGCGTCGTCGACGCCGAGCTCGACAATCGCGAGCGAGTCAGTAGCGGCCATCGCGCACCTCGTATTTGGTGGGCTTGCCGAGGCTCGGCATCGACCGCGCCACCCAATCGGCGGTCCATGCGATCAGCTGGTCGGTATCGACGATCGGCAGGCCAAACAATTTCACCGCTTGCGAGGTGTCGGTCAGCCATGCCGTCGGCTCCTCCTTGCCTACGATCACCGGCGCGCGGCCGAAACGCTGGCCGAACTTTGCGGCGAGGTCACGCACCGCGAGAATCTCATGGCCGCTGACATTGATCGGCGAGGTCGGCGTGTCGCAATGCGCGAGGCAGCGCAGCGCCTGCGCGGCGGCGTCGCCCTGCCAGATGAAATTGACATGTCCGAGGCTGACGTCGATCGGCTTGCCCGTAAGGACCTTGGTGGCGATGTCGTGCAGCACGCCGTAGCGCATGTCGATCGCGTAATTGAGGCGGAACAGCCGCCCGGGAGTGGCGAACTTGCGCGAAAAATATTCGAACATGCGCTCGCGCCCGACGCAGGACTGCGCGTATTCGCCGGGTGGGTTCGGCTGCATCGCCTCGTCGGAGCCGCGACCGTCGACCGGTACGAACGGATAGACGCAGCCGGTCGAGAACGCCACGATCCGCGATGTCGCAAAGGCCTGGGCGACCAGCGCTGGCACATGGGCATTCATCGCCCAGGTCAGCGACAGGTCGCCCTCGGCGCCGAACTTGCGGCCGGCCATGAAGATCACGTTCGGGCTCTTCGGCAATTGCGCGATCGCGTTCTCGTCGAGTAGATCGCAATTGATGGTCTCGATGCCGCGCGTCTCCAGCCACTCCTTGACGCCCTGGTCGCTGAAGCGCGCGACGCCGATCACCCGGCGCTGCGGTTGCGCGCGCTTGGCGAGATCGGCCAGCGTCGGTCCCATCTTGCCGGCGACGCCGAGTATCATGATGTCACCGTCGACCTTGCCGAGATTGTCGATCAGCGCCTGGCTCGGCCGGCTCAGCAATTCGTCGAGCGCATCGAGATCGGGGATCGTTGCGGGCAGGGTGGCGCGGGTGAGCAGCATGTTGTGTCCTTGTTATTGCAGCCTGACGTCGCGGACCACGAACAGCCGTTCGAGGCCGAGCACGAGGCCGTACAGCGCGACGCCGAGCAGCGTGAGCAGCACCACGGCCATCACCATCGCCGGGGTGTCGAGCGAGGACTGCACCTGGATCATCAGGTAGCCGAGCCCGCGCTCGGAGGCGATGAACTCGCCGACGATGGCGCCGGCGACCGCGAGGATGGCGCCGACCTTCATGCCGGAGAACACGTAAGGCAGCGAGCCCGGCAGCTGGATCTTGCGGAACAGCGTCCAGCGCGAGCCGCGCAGCGATTTGACGAGGTCGAGCAGATCGGGCTCGACCTCGGAGAGGCCACGCGCGGTGGTCAGCAGGATCGGGAAGAAGCAGATCGAGAACGCGATCAGGATGTTCGGAAAGATGCCGTAGCTGAACCAGACGATGAACAGCGGCCCCAGCGCGACCTTCGGGATCATGTTCAAGGTCACGAACAGCGGCAGCAGCAGCAGGCTGACCAGCGGCGACCAGGTGAAGATCACCGCAAGCGCGACGCCGACCAGCGCGCCGAGGCAGAAGCCGCCGAGGATTTCCGCCGCCGTCACCAGCAGGTTCGACAGCCAGGCATACTTTGCGGCGCCCAGCGTCGCCACGGTCGCGAGCGGCGAGGGCAGGATGAACTTTGGAACCTGGAACGCGTCGACGGCGACCTGCCAGAGCACGATCACGGCAAGGTGCACGATCAGGATGATCGCAATCGACCGCGCCGACCGTCCGCCGTCATTGAACACAGGCTGCTCCGTTGCTCGCGCCGTCCTCCGGGCGCGAGCGCAGCCTATCCCGGGTGCCGGCAAGTTTCAACCAGTTGGTTGATTAGCGGGTCGAAGTTCACAAGCCGCGCCGCAAATTGTGGTGTCGTCCCTGCGAAAGCAGGGACCCATAACCACAGGACGTTGTTGCTACGAGGGCCGTGGCCCCAGCTTCGCAAACCAACGCGCGTTGGTGGTTATGGGTCCCGGCTCAAGACCGGGACGACACCGAATATGGGGGGCCACTGCCCAACGCTACGGCCGCAGCGACTTCAGCACGAGATCGACCACATGCTTGCGCCGGGCGCGCTTCTCGGCGGCGCTGGACAGGTCCTTGCCGAAGATCGCCGACAGGGTCGACGCATTGGAGAAGAAGAAGTAGCTGAGGCCGGCGATCGAGATGTAGAGATGCACCGCGTTGACGCCCTTGCGAAAGGTTCCCGCGCGCAGGCCCTCGGCGAGGATCTTCGAGACCATGCTGACCAGGGGCGAATGCATCGCCTCGAGCTTGCGCGAGCCGCGCACATGGCGCGCGCCGCCGCGGTTCTCGTCGTTCAACAGCACGATGAAATCGGGGTGGGCGTCGAGATGGTCGAACGAGGCCTCGATCAGCGTCTTGATCGCCTGCTCGGGCGGCAGGCCCTCGAGATTGAGCTTGCGCTCCTGGGCGCGGATCTCTTCATAGACCAATTCCAGCACGGCGAGGTAGAGCGCGTCCTTGTCGCCGAAATAGTGGTAGACCAGCTGCTTGTTGACGCCGGCGCGCGCCGCGATCTCGTCGACCCGGGCGCCGGCCAGCCCGTTCTGCGCGAACTCGCGCCGCGCCGCGGTCAGCAGCTTGTTCCGGGTGGCGACGGGATCCCGCCGCTGCGGCTTGATGTCGTCCGATCGTCTCTTCAGCATTTCCAACCAAACAGTTGACAACTGGTCCCGCCCTCTGTTGCATTGGTAGCGTCAGGGACACGCAACGACAAGGCCGGCCTTGTCGTTCGAGGAGGATGCGATGAGGGGATTGAGAGCCGCCGCCTTGACGATTGGGCTGGCGATCGCACCGGCGATGCCGATCGCGCCGTCGTTCGCGGGCGAGGCGGTCAACCTGGTGTTGAACTGGACGCCGACCGCGGACCATTCGCCGTTTTATTATGCCAAGGCGCAGGGCTGGTACGAGAAGGCCGGCATCGATCTCACCATCGAGGTCGGCAAGGGCTCCGGTGTCTCGGCGCTGAAGGTCGGCTCCGGCGGCTCGCCGTTCGGCATCGCCGACCTCGCCACCACGCTGGTGGCCAAGAGCAAGGGCGCCGACGTGGTGGCGCTGATGAGCATCTACGCCAATACCGGCCAGACCTTCTACTGGCTGAAGAGCTACGGCGTGAACGGACCGAAGGATTTCGTCGGCCACAAGATCGGCAACCCGCCGGGCGACGCCTCGCGCGTGATGTGGCCGGCGTTCGCCAAGGCGGCCGGGATCGCGCCCGACGCGGTCTCCTTCGTCAACGTCGGGCCGACCGCGAAGATCGCGGCGCTGAAGAGCCACACCGTGGATATCATCAGCGACTTCTACAACGAGCACGATCTCAAGGTGATCGAGTTCGGCCAGGACCTCGGTTTCGTCAACTGGAAAGACATCGGGCTCAACCCCTATGGCAACTCGCTGATCGTCAACGGCGCCTACCTCGCGAAGAACCCGAAGCTGGTCGAGGAATTCGTGCGGATCAGCCAGAAGGCCTACGCGGCCTGCGTCGCCGACGTCGCGCCCTGCCTCAAGGCGCTGCTCGACCAGGCCTCCGGCCTCGACAAGGAGAACCAGGAGCGGCAGTGGGAGCGCATCAAGTATCTGATGACCGACGAGTTCACCACGACCAAGGCGCTCGGCTGGATCGACGGCGAGCGGATGAAGAAGGACTATGAACTGGTCCAGACCTATCTCGGCATGGAGAAGCCGTTCGACGTCACGACCGCGTTCTCGACCAAAATGCTCGACGCCAGCATCAAGATGGATGCGAGCAAGGTGAAGAAGTGAACGCGGGTCATTCCAGGGCAATACGCCCGGAATGAGGGGGGCCAACCGTCAGGCCACGCCGAGAATGCCGGGACGGCGGGGATTTGCCAATCGCGTCGATGTTAGCTTATCTGTTGCGGAACCAATGACAGAAAAGCCGATCGAGCGAGGCGCCCTCCGATGACGATGACGGATCAATCCCGGGATGCGAAGCCGGCCGCGATCGACAAGGAGCGGCTGCGCCAGAAATATCTCGCTGAACGAAATAAGCGGCTGCGTCCCGACGGCAACGATCAGTATCTTCAGATCAAGGGACAGCTCGCGCATTATCTCGACGATCCCTATACGCCGCGCACCGAGCGGGCGCCGAAGACCGACCACGTCACCTTCGCCTTCATCGGCGGCGGCTTTGCTGGGCTGGCAACCGCGGCGCGGCTGACCGAAATCGGCGTCAAGGATGTGCGCATCGTCGAAAAGGGCGGCGACTTCGGCGGCACCTGGTACTGGAACCGCTATCCCGGCGCGCAGTGCGACACCGCATCGATGGTCTACATGCCGCTGCTGGAAGAGACCGGCCACATGCCGTCGGAGAAATACGCGCATGCGCCGGAGATCCTCGCGCATTGCCAGCGCATCGGCAAACATTTCGGGCTCTACGACAACGCGCTGTTTCACACCGAGGTCGTCAGCCTCGACTGGGACGAGGGACAATCGCGCTGGAGGATCCGCACCAACCGCGGCGACGCCTTCACCGCGCAATATGTCGGTATCGGCACCGGCCCGCTGCACGTGCCAAAACTGCCCGGCATTGCCGGCATCGAGAATTTTGCCGGCCACTCGTTCCACACCAGCCGCTGGGATTACGACTACACCGGCGGCAGTCCGCAGGGCGCGCCGATGGACAGGCTCGCCGACAAGCGCGTCGGCATCATCGGCACCGGCGCCACCTCGGTGCAGTGCGTGCCGCATCTCGCGCGAGCCTGCAAGGAGCTCTACGTGTTCCAGCGCACGCCGTCGTCGGTCGACGTGCGCGGCAATGCGCCGATCGATCCGAACTGGTTCGCCGGCATTGCGACGCCCGGCTGGCAGCAGCGCTGGCTGGAGAATTTCACCGCCAACCAGGCCGGCGGCTCCGCCGAAGAGGATCTGGTGCAGGATGGCTGGACCGACCTGTCGAAGCGGATCCGCGCCAAGATCATGGTGCTGCCGCACGAGCAGCGAACCGTAGAAAACATGCGGGCCGCGTTCGAGGATTCCGACTTCGAGAAGATGGAGGAAATCCGTAACCGGATCGACACCATCGTCCGCGATCGCGAGACCGCCAGGAATCTCAAGGCCTGGTATGGCCAGCTCTGCAAGCGGCCGTGCTTCCACGATTCCTATCTGCAGGCGTTCAACACGCCGGGCACGCATCTGGTCGACACCGACGGCAAGGGCGTCGAGCGGATTGCCGAGAAAGGGATCGTCGTCGCGGGCAGGGAATACGAGCTCGATTGCATCATCTATGCCTCGGGTTTCGAGGTCGGCACCGAATATCGCCGGCGGGCGGGCTTCGATCTGACGGGGCGGGACGGCGTCAAGCTGTCGGATTATTGGGGCGAGGGCATGCGCACCAAGCACGGCATTCACGTGCACGGCTTTCCGAACGTGTTCTTCGTGCAGCCGACGCAGGGCGCCAACCTGATCTCCAACGTGCCGCACAATCTGACGGAAGCGGCGCGGACCATCGCGCTGATGGTCGGTCATGCGCGCGACAACGGCTTCACGCAAATCGAAGTCAGCAAGGAGGCCGAGAGCCGCTGGGTCGAGCTGCTCCTGACCGGTGTCGGCCGCATGATCGGCGGGCCGGATTGCACGCCGGGCTATTACAACAATGAGGGCCGCGAGCCCGGTCCCGCCGCCAAGCTCAATGTCGGCCATCCCGCGGGGGCGTTGGCCTATTTCAAATATATCGAGGGATGGCGCAGCAGCGGCCAGTTCGAGGGCGTGCAGTTTCGCTGAGGCGGATGATCAAGGTTTTCGTGGTGTGAGAGGAGTGAACGATCATGACAAGCGCCGGTGACATATCGCAAGCTCCGAAGCCCGCATCCGCCTCGGTCATCGCGCAGCATGCGGCGATGCTGAAGGCGCTGCCGTTCTCCGATGTCAGGGATTTCGACGACGCCGCGCGCGGCTTCCTCGGCACCATCGAGCACGCAAAGGTCACCTCGGCGCAGGGCCGCGCGGTCTGGAGCCTCGAGCCTTACGGCTTCCTGGCGGAGGAAAATGCACCGCCGACCGTCGATCCCAGCCTGTGGCGGCAGTCGCGGCTCAACATGCATCACGGTCTGTTCGAGGTGGTGCCCGGCGTCTACCAGGTGCGCGGGCTCGATATCGCCAACATGACGCTGATCGAGGGCGACACCGGCGTGATCGTGGTCGACACGCTGACCTCGATCGAGGGGGCGCGGGCGGCGATGGAGCTATACTTCCAGCACCGCGGCAAGCGGCCGGTCGCGGCTGTCATCTTCACCCACACCCATACCGACCATTGGGGCGGCGCCCGCGGCGTGCTCGACGACGCGATGCTGGCGGCCGGCGTGCCGATCATCGCGCCGAATTTTTTCATGGAGCACGCGGTCTCCGAGAACATCATCGCGGGTCCGGCGATGCTGCGCCGCGCGCAGTATCAGTTCGGGCCGTTCCTCGCCAAGGGCGTGCACGGACAGGTCGACTGCGGGCTCGGCAAGACCATGGCGGCCGGCGGCGTGGCGCTGCTGCGGCCGACCGACCTGATCATCGCGACCGGCGATGTCAGGGTGATCGACGGCGTCGAATTCGAATTCCAGATGGCGCCGAACAGCGAGGCGCCGGCGGAGATGCATTTCTTCATCCCGCGCTACAGACTGCTCAACCTCGCGGAAAACTGCACGCATAATTTCCATAATCTGCTGCCGTTCCGCGGCGCCGATGTCCGCGATGCGCTGGCCTGGTCGAAATATCTCGGCGAGGCGCTGCAGATGTGGGGCGGCAAGGCCGAGGCGATGTGCGGCCAGCATCACTGGCCGGTGTGGGGCGCGGCGCGGATCGACACCATGATCCGTCAGCAGCGCGATCTCTACAAATACGCGCACGACCAGACCATCCGGCTGATGAACCACGGGCTCAACGCCGCCGAGATCGCGGAGGCGATCCGCCTGCCGCAGAGCCTGGAGGGCGCCTGGCACGGCCGCGGCTATTACGGCCACATCAGGCACAATGTGAAGGCGATCTACCAGAAATATCTTGGCTGGTACGACGCGAATCCGGTCAATCTGGATCCGCTGCCGCCGGTCGAGGCAGGCAAGAAGTATGTCGAATACATGGGCGGCGCCGACGCGATCCTGAAACGGGCGGTGGCGGATTTTTCCAAGGGCGAATTCCGCTTCGTGGCGCAGGCGGTCAGCCATCTCGTGTTCGCCGAGCCGGACAACCAGGCGGCGCGGGCAATGCTGGCCGACACGTTCGAGCAGCTCGGTTACGCCGCGGAAAGCTCGACCTGGCGCAACGCCTATCTGTTCGGCGCGCAGGAGCTGCGCCAGGGCATGCCGAAGACGCCGCCGCGCTCGCCGATGCCGCGCGAGACGCTGGCCGCGCTGCGCACCGAGCAGCTCTGGGACGTGCTCGGCATCCGCCTCAACGGCCCCAAGGCCGAAGGCAAGCGTATCGTGTTGAACTGGAGCTTTACCGATACCGGCGAGACGTTCGTGCTCAATCTGGAGAATTCGGCGCTGACCTACGTCAAGGGCGCGCAGGCGGCGGATGCGGATGCGAGCTTCACCCTGGCGCGCGGCACGCTGGACGAGGTGATCGCCAAGCTGACCACGTTCCCGGACGCGGTCGACGCCGGCAAGATCAAGGTGTCGGGCGAGCCGCTAAAGCTCGGCGAGCTGATGGCGCTGATGGACGAATTCCCGCGCATGTTCGAGATCGTCGAGCCGAAGCGGACGTTGGTGACGTAGCGCCGTCGTCACCCTGAGAGGGTGTGAAGCTTTGTCCTCACCCACACCTGTCATCGCCCGGTTTAACCGGGCGATCCAGTACGCCGCGGCCTCTCGGTTCATTCACCACTGCCTCTGGAATACTGGATCACCCGCCTGCGCGGGTGATGACACTGAGAAAGGTGAGCAAACCAACCCGTCACCATGAGGAGCGCGCTCTTGCGCGCGTCTCGAAGGGTCGACGGCCCGGCTGGTGGCCGATTCATCCTTCGAGGCTCGCAAGGGCTCGCGCCTCAGGATGACGGATTGAACAGCGGTGCATCCTCCAGCGACAAAGGCGAAGCCTTTGCGCGGGGATGACGGGACTAACAGCGGGACGCCTCAAATCCCCAGATACGCCGCCTGCACCTGCTTGTTGTTGGCGAGCTCGGTGCTGGTGCCGTGCATGATCACGTTGCCGCTTTCCAGCACATAGGCGCGCTGCACCAGCGACAGCGCGCGGCTGACATTCTGCTCCACCAGCAGGATCGCGGTGCCCATCTTGTGGATCTCGCCGATCTTCTCGAAGGTCACGTCGGTCATCACAGGCGCGAGGCCGAGCGACGGTTCGTCGAGCATCAACAGCCGCGGCTTCAGCATCAGGCCGCGGCCGACCGCGAGCATCTGCTGCTCGCCGCCGCTCATGGTGCCGGCGAGCTGCTTCCTGCGGTCGGCGAGCCGCGGGAAGATGCTGTAGACCAGCTCCATCGTCCGCGCGCGATCCGTCTTGGCCTTGGGCACGAAGGCGCCGATCTCGAGGTTTTCCTGCACGCTCATTTCCGGAAACACCTGGCGCCCCTCGGGCACATGCGCGATGCCGAGCTCGGGGATGCGGTAGGGCGGCAGGCTGGCGAGGTCGACGCCGGCGAACGTGACCTTGCCGGCAAACAGTTTGACGAGGCCCGAGACGGCGCGCAGCGTCGTGCTCTTGCCGGCGCCGTTGGCCCCCAACAGGCCGACGGCTTCGCCCTGGGCAATGGAGATGTTGACGTCGGTGATGGCAGGCACCGAGCCGTAGCTGGCGCTGACGCGGGAGAGCTCAAGCATGGGCGTCTCCCTGCGCCGGCGGATGCACATAGGAGCCGAGATAGGCGCGGATCACTTCCGGGTTCTCCACGATCTCCTTCGGCGCGCCCTCGGCGATCTTCTGACCGTGGTCGAGCACTACGATGTGGCGGGCCACCGCCATGATCGCGCGCATCACATGCTCGACGATCACGATGGTGAGGCCGCTGGCGGCGAGCTTCTTCACCAGCGCGACGGCCTGGTCGATCTCCGACGGGTTGAGCCCGGCCATCACCTCGTCGAGCAGCAGGATCTTGGGCTGCGTCGCCAGCGCGCGCGCCATCTCAAGCCGGCGCTGATCGATGGTGGTGAGGTCCTTGGCCCGCGTCTGCTCGCGGGCGGCGAGGCCGACGAATTCGATCGCCTCGCGCG
Source organism: Bradyrhizobium ivorense (assembly GCF_900696085.1). GTDB lineage: Bacteria > Pseudomonadota > Alphaproteobacteria > Rhizobiales > Xanthobacteraceae > Bradyrhizobium > Bradyrhizobium ivorense. Next base: position 523,200 of record NZ_CAADFC020000033.1, on the reverse strand, counting down.
CCTTCCGCTCGGCGGCGGCGATATGGCGGTCGCGCAGGAAGGCGCCGGTCATCACATTGTCCAGCACCGTCATCGCGCCGAACGGCTTTGCCACCTGGAAGGTGCGCGCCATGCCGAGCGCGCAGACGTCGTGCGGCTTGAGGCCGACGACCTCCTGGCCGAAGGCGAGCACCGAGCCGGCGTCGGGGCGATGAAATCCGGTGATTAAATGAAAGCTCGTGGTTTTGCCGGCGCCATTCGGGCCGATCAGCGCCACCGTCTCGTTCTCCTGCACCGTGAAGCTGACGTCCTGCACGGCTTTCAACCCGCCAAAACGCTTGCTGAGCCCCTTGATGACCAGTGCTTCCGCCATCGCGAGACCCTCAGGCATGCGCCGGCTTGCGCCGGGTGGTGCGGTGGTAGGCGTCGGTCGCAAAGCCGATCAGCCCGGTCGGCCGCCACAGGATCACGGCCATCAGGATCAGGCTGTAGACCGTGAGCTGGATGCCGCCGACCGAGCTGCCGAGCCAGCTCTGCAGCAACGCCGAGGTGGTCTCCAAGAGCACGGTGCCGATGACGGGACCCCACAGCGTGCCGATGCCGCCGACGATCGAGACCAGCGCCGCCTCGATCGAGACGTTGAAGCTGAACGCGGTCGCGGGATCGATGAAGTAGATGTACTGGGTGTAGAAGGTGCCGGCGAGCGCGGTCAGGAACGCGCTGATCATATAGATGTCGCGCTTGATCTTCGGCGCGTTGACGCCGATCGCCTCCGCCGCATCCTCGTCCTCGCCGATCGCGACGAGATAGTAGCCCATCCAGGATTTTTCGATTCTGTGGGTGATCCATAGCCCGATCACCAGTAGTCCGAGCACGACGTAGTAGTACGACGACTTCTCCTCGAACTGCATCATCAAGGGCGCGCTGCCGAGGTTCGGGATCGTGGTGCCTTCGGCGCCCCAGGCGAAATCGCGGAATTTCAGGAAGATCAGCATCAAGACCTGCGCGGTCGCGATGGTGGCGATGGTGAAATAGGGGCCGCGCAGGCGGAAGCAGAGCCAACCGATCGGCAGGCTCGCCAGCATCGCGACCACACCGCCGGCGATCATCCCGATCCAGGGCGAGATGCCGTAGTTCACCTGCATGATCGTCGAGGTGTAGGCGCCGAGCCCGAAATAGGCGGCGTGCCCGAGCGAGAGCTGCTTGGCGTAGCCGCCCATCAGGTTCCAGGCGACGCCGATGAAGGAGAACAGCAGGATGCGGATGAGGATGTCGATCGCAAACGACGAGGTGACGATCTGGGGCAAAGCCAGCATGATCGCGGCCGCGATCGCCAACCAGAGCCATTTCAGCTTGATGAGCGCCTGCATCAGCGGCCCCTCCTGGCGCCGAGCCCGCTCGGCCTGAAGGCGAGCGTCAGCAGCAGCATCGCGAACACCACGATCAGGCCGGAATCGGCGCCGACGAACTGGATGCCGAGCGATTCCGCGACCCCCATCATCAGGCTCGCGATCAGCGCGCCGACGACATTGCCGAGCGTGCCCATCACGACGGCGACGAACGCCATCAGCACGAACACCTGGCCGACGAACGGATAGGCCGAGTAGAACGGCATCAGCAGCGAGCCGGCGGCGCCGGCCAGCGCCAGCGCGGTGCCGAACGCCACGGCGAACACCCGGTTCGGGTTGATGCCCATCAGCATGGCAACGTCGCGGTTCTGCGAGGCGGCGCGCATCGCCTTGCCGAGATCGGTGGTGTGCAGGAACACCCAGAGCAGGCCGCTCAGCGCCATCGCCACCGCAAACGCGATCAGCTTTGCGACGGGAATGTAGAGCCCGCCGATGTGCAGCGCCGCGTCCGAATAGGAGGTGTGGACGGTGCGGTAATTCGCGGTGAAGAGCATCAGCGAAAGGTTGAGCAGCAGCAGCGACAGCGCAAAGGTCAGGAATATCTGCGGCATGTCGTTCGGCCCGAGCACCCGGCGGATCAAAAAGTGCTGGATCAGCATGCCGGCGACGAACAGCACCGGCATCGAGACCACCAGCGACACCAAGGGATCGATGCCGAACTGGGTAGCGAGAAAGAACGAGATGTACATCCCGATCATCACGAATTCGCCCTGGGCGAAGTTGACGATCTTGACCACGCCGAAGATCAGCGTGACGCCGATGCTGACAAGCGCGTAGATGCCGCCGATGAGCAGGCCGTTGATCACGGCCTGGGCCAGTGTCTCCCACATGCGAGGCGACCGGTGTTCTAAGTCTTCATCAGCGGCGCGCGGGCGTCTTCCTTCGGGAAGACGCTGACCAGATCGGCATTCTGCCACTGCACGCCGACCGGCTTGCCGTGGACGTTCTTGCCGTCCGGCCCGAACTTCACCTTGCCGCCGGGCGCCATCGCCGCATAGCCCGAGGAGACGTCGAGCGTGGAGAGCGCTTCACGCACCTTCTTGGGATCGGTCGAGGCAGCGCGCTCCAGCGCGTCGGCCAGCATGAAGGTCTGCGCCACCAGGCCGCCGGCATATTCGAAGGCGAACTCGCCGGTGCGCTTCTTGAACTCGAGGTTGACCTTCTGGGCTTCCTCGCTGACGTCGTGGTTCCAGTGCCCGACGCCCTGCAGGCCCTCGGCCAGCTGGCCGACATTCTTGTAGAAGTCCGGCATCACGAAGCCGCCGGAGCCGCCATTGATGGCGATGTTGAGCCCGACCTGCTTGACGGTGCGCACGATCAGGATGAGGTCATTGAGATAGGAGATCGAGAACAGGGTGTTGGCACCGGAGGCCTTGACCTTGTTGATCAGCGGGCTGGCATCGGTGAAGCCGGCCGAATAAGGCTCGAACATCACGATTTCGACGCCTTCGCCCGGCGCCAGCTCCTTGAGCCCGTTCGAGGTCGAGGTGCCGAACGCCGTATTCTCGAAGATCACGGCGACCTTGGCCTGCTCGCTGACGAGCTTGGCCATCTGCAGCTGAGTCTTGGCGAACTGCGAGGCCCGCGCAAACGGCGTGAATGTGTAGCTGCGTCCCTTGTTGAGCTGGTCCGAGCTCGATCCGGTGATGATCGGGACTTTTGCGCGCTCGCAGACCTCGCTGGCGATCAGGGTCAGCGCGCTGGCGTAGCAGCCATGGATCGCCGACAGCTTGTTGCCTGATATCAGGCGATCGGTCTCGGTGCGCGTCACCGTGGTGTCGCTCTGCACGTCGGAGACGATCAGGTTGAGTTTGGCGCCGCCCAGCGACTTGATGCCGCCGGCCTCGTTGACCATGTCGACCGCGAGCTTAGCGGCGGCGACGCAGCCGACGCCGATCTGGGCCATGCTGCCGGTGGTCGGATAGAGCGCGCCGATATTGATGGGATCGGCGGCCCAGCCGCGTAAGGGCACGGCGCCGAAGGCGCCTGCGGCCAGCACGCCACCGGTCCTGGCGAGGAATTTGCGGCGGTTCAGCTTTTTGCGTGAGGCGTCGGCCGGAGCGGTATTATTAATGGTGACAGGCGTGCGGTCCCCAGTCATGGCATTCCCCCCTGTGCGATCGCGGCACGGTTGCTCCGTCCGCTCGCTTCTTATTTTTCATCAGGCGGGAAGCATAAGAGCACGTAATTCAGCAATCGCAAAGGCGATATCAGCCAAACTTATGCAGAAGGCCATTCGGGAAGTGCATCGCAGCAATCACTTATTGCGCGAATAGCGACAGGTTGGCCGCGCAAGAGCTCCCGTCCAAAGGGCCCGCTATTATTGACAATCGGATGACCCGACGGACCGACATGATGTCGGCCCGCCGGATCATCCGATCGGCCGCTGCAACTGTTATTCGGCGCTGGCCACCAGCTGGAAGCGCGGCTTGGATTCCATCAGGCTGCGATAGGCGGCGAGATAGTCGAGTGCCATCCGCCGCGCGGTGAAGCGAGTTTCGAACTGCTTGCGGATCGCGCCGCGGTTCAGCGTCTCGAGCCGGCCGACCGACGACACCGCGCTGATCTCGTCCTCGACGATGAATCCGGTCAGGCCCTCCTCGATGATCTCGGGCACCGAGCCGCGGTTGTAGGCGATCACGGGCGTGCCGCAGGCCATCGCCTCGATCATCACGAGACCGAACGGCTCCGGCCAATCGATCGGAACCAGCAGGCCGAGCGCGCCGCTGAGGAAATCCGGCTTCTCGCGGTCGGTGATCTCACCGATGAATTCGACCAGCGGATTGCCTGATATCAGCGGCTTGATCAGCTCGTCATAATATTCCTGGTCGGCGCGGTCGACCTTGGCGGCGATCTTCAGCGGAATGCCGCAGCGCGTCGCGATCTTGATGGCGCGATCGACGCCTTTTTCCGGCGCGATGCGGCCGAGCACCGCAAGGTAGGACGGCTTGACCGGCTGCGGCGTCAGCAGGTTCTCGGGCAGGCCGTGATGGATGGTGCGCACCCAATGCGCCTGCGGCACCGGCCGCCGCTGCGCGTTCGAGATCGAGATCACGGGAATCTTGGAGAACGTATTGAACACCGGCTGGTGCTCCGGCAGATCGAGCCGGCCGTGCAGCGTGGTCACGTACGGCGTCGGCTGCCGGGAGAACGCCGACCACGGATAATAGTCGAGATGAAAGTGCAGGAAATCGAACTCGTCGTCATCGGCCTTCTGCCGGACCCGCTCCAGCATCACCATGTGCAGCGCGTTGGGGTCGCGGACCGAACCATCGAGGCGCAGTGCCTTGGGCCAGGTCGCATCGAGCTTCGCGGAGGTTTGTGAATCGCCGCTGGCGAACAGCGTGACGTCATGTCCGAGGGTAACAAGTTCTTCGGTGAGCCAGTGCACGACCCGTTCGGTGCCACCGTAGAGTTTGGGGGGAACAGCCTCCGTCAGCGGGGCAACCTGCGCGATGCGCATTCTCCGTCTCCTGTATGTGCATTGTGGATGAACAAGACCCCTCAGCCCGTTGATGGCACCCGACATGCCGAAGACGGGAACGTTCTCGCACGTGCGTGGTTCCTTAAGCGTGTGAATTCCGACGGTTCTTTCTTCCTTCACACTGTGGTCTTGGTGATGCCATCACGCTCCAACACGTTTTTGCCGGTGCGAGCGGTGCGAAAATGTCGCGCATTGGTGGCCACACCAAGGAAACGAACCGCCGCTCTTCACGTCATCGTGCACGGGAAACCGAACTCAAGAAATCCCGTTCACTTCCAACAGGTTTTTGCAGGGACGCCATGGATCATCTGTCAGGATATGCGCACCGCCCCTTTCCGTTCGTGCTGCGCTATCTGCGCCGGCGCCTGCCTTCACATGTCGTCATCTTGTCGGCTGTCGTCGCCGCGGTTGCCTGCTCCGTAGGCACGCAATACGGCGTGAAGAACCTGGTCGACGCGCTGTCGGCCGGACCTTCGTCCGCAAATGGCGTATGGCTGGCATTCGCTTTGCTCATGTCGCTAATCGCGGCCGACAACTTCCTGTGGCGGATCGCCAGTTGGACGGCGAGCTACACCTTTGTCAGCGTCACCGGCGACCTTCGCCGCGACCTGTTCCGCCATCTCACCGGCCATGCGCCGAGCTATTTCACGGACCGGCTGCCGGGGATGCTGACCAGCCGGATCACGGCGACCTCGAACGCGGTGTTCACCGTCGAGAACATGTTCGTATGGAACGTGTTGCCGCCCTGCATTGCGACATTCGCGGCGATCACCCTGGTTGGAACCGTCAGCGTCACGATGTCGGCGGTGCTGATCCTGATCGCGGGAACCATGGTGGTGGCGATGTTCCACATGGCTGCCGCCGGCCGGCCGCTGCATGACGATTTCGCCAGCAAGGCGGCGTCGGTCGACGGCGAAATGGTCGATGTGATCAACAACCTGCCGCTGGTGCGCGCATTCTGCGGCCTCGGCTACGAGCACGACCGCTTCGATTCGACCGTGAACCGGGAACTCATCGCGCGGGGCCGTTCCCTGCGCTATCTCGAGAAGCTGCGCCTCGTTCACGCCGGCGTGACCGTGGTTCTGACCATCGCGATGCTGGCCTGGGCGCTCAGCCTCTGGCAGCAGGGCGCGGCCACCACCGGCGACGTCGTGCTGGTCTGCACGCTCGGCATCTCGATCCTGAGCGCCACCCGCGATCTCGCGGTTGCCCTGGTCGACGTCACCCAGCACGTCGCCCGGCTGACCGAGGCGCTGGCGACGCTGCTGCAGCCGCACGAGCTGAAGGACCATCCGGAGGCCGAGCCGCTGGTGAAGAGCGGCGCGGCGATTGCCTTCAACAATGTCTCGTTCCGCTATCCCGGCGGCTTGCAGGTGTTCGAGCGCTTCAGCCTGCGCATCCAGCCCGGCCAGCGGGTCGGCCTGGTCGGCCAGTCCGGCGGCGGCAAGTCAACATTGTTTACGCTTCTGCAGCGCTTCTACGACGTCGAGCACGGCAACATCACCATCGATGGCCAGGACATCTCCCGTGTCATCCAGCACAGCCTGCGTGCGGCGATCTCGGTGGTTCCGCAGGACATCTCGCTGTTCCATCGTTCGATCATGGAGAACATCCGCTACGGCCGACCCGATGCGACCGATGACGAGGTGCTGCGCGCGGCCATCGCGGCGCGCTGCGACTTCATCGAAACCCTGCCCGAAGGCATGAACACCATCGTCGGCGACCGCGGCGTCAAGGTCTCCGGCGGCCAGCGCCAGCGCATTGCGATCGCGCGCGCCTTCCTGAAGGACGCGCCGATCCTGCTGCTCGACGAGGCCACCGCCGCGCTCGACGCGGACTCCGAGGAGGCGATCCGCGAAGCGTTGTCGCGGCTGATGCGCGGGCGTACCGTGGTGGCGATCGCGCATCGCCTGGCGACGCTGCGCAGCTTCGACCGCGTGATCGTGCTGCAGGGCGGCCGGATCGTCGAGGACGGCCCGCCCGATATCCTCGTGAAGGGCAGGGGCCCCTACCGCGACCTGGTCGCGCGCGAGATGGGCCGGCTCTCCACCAGCGCGGCCTGATCCCGCGTCATCACGTGTTCTTGCGTTGCGGTGCGTTGGTTCGAACCAACATTCGAGCCCAAGATCTTCGAGCCAAAAGTCTTCGAGCAAAAGAAGTCGCCCGAGGTTCCGATGACAGCCGACGTCGTTACGCAGATCATCACCACCCGCATCACCGAACGCGTCGTGGAATCGCCGTTCTACATTCCGATGACCGGGCCGGCGGCCCGGCCGCGGCGCTCGCTCAAGCACGACGACACCTTCATCGTGCTCGACAGCCATGGCGACATCGGCGCCTCGGCCGGCGGGCCGGACGGGCTGTTCAATGCCGACACGCGTTATCTGGCGCGGCTGGAGATGGTGCTGGAAAATGTCCAGCCGCTGCTGCTCGGCTCCAACCTGCGCGACGACAACTCGTCGCTGACCGTCGACCTCACCAATTCCGACGTCTACCGCGACGATCGCCTGACCTTGCCAAAGGACACGTTGCACATCGTGCGCTCGATCTTCCTGTGGCGGGGCACCGCGTATCAGCGCATCGGTTTGCAGAACCACGGCGAACGTCCGGCCAGCTTCGACCTCACGCTGCTGTTCGACAACGACTTCGCCGACCTGTTCGAGGTGCGCGGCGAGCGCCGGCCGCACCGCGGCACCGGGCTAAGCAAGCTGCTGGGGCCGACCGATGTCGTGCTGGAATATCACGGCCTCGACGCGCTGGCGCGGATCACGGCGCTGCATTTCGATCCGCGGCCGACCCGGCTGTCGGTGAACGCGGCGACCTACCATTTCGACCTCGCGCCGGCGCAGGTCACCTCGCTGTTCGTCGCGGTGTCCTGCAACAAGCCGATCATGCAGAAGCCGGTGCCGTTCTTCCGCGGGCTGTTGGCGCATCGCCGCGAGATGCGGAATTCGTCGGCCGGCGCGGCCTCGATCGAGACCTCGAACAACATCTTCAACGAGGTGCTGTGCCAGGCGATGGCCGACCTCAACATGCTGATGACCGAAACGCCGCAGGGCCGCTATCCCTATGCCGGCATCCCCTGGTATTCGACGACGTTCGGCCGCGACGGCCTGATCACCGCGCTGCAGATGCTGTGGGTCGATCCGCGCATCGCCAAGGGCGTGCTGAAGCGGCTCGCCGTGTTCCAGGCCAAGGCGGTCGATCCGCTGGCGGATGCCGCGCCGGGCAAGATCCTGCACGAGATGCGCGGCGGCGAGATGGCGGCGCTGCGCGAGGTGCCGTTCGCGCAATATTACGGCAGCGTCGATTCGACGCCGCTGTTCGTGCTGCTCGCCGGCCTCTATCTCGAGCGCACCGGCGACGAGGAGACGCTGCGCGAATTGTGGCCCGCAATCGAGGCCGGACTGCAATGGATCGACGGTCCCGGCGATCCGGACGGCGACGGCTTTCTCGAATACCAGCGCGCCACCGAAGAGGGCCTGCGCAATCAGGGCTGGAAGGATTCGTTCGACGCCATCTTCCATGCCGATGGCCGGCTCGCCGAGGGCAATATCGCGCTGGCGGAAGTGCAGGGCTATGTGTTCGTCGGCAAGCGGCTCGCCGCGCGCGCGGCGCAGCGGCTCGGCATGCCCGAGAAGGCGGTGAAGCTGGAGGCCGAGGCCGAGCGGCTGCGCGCGCAGTTCGAGGAGGCATTCTGGTGCGAGGAGCTCGGCACCTACGCGGTCGCGCTCGACGGCGCCAAGCAGCCGTGCAAGGTGCGCACCTCCAACGCCGGGCAGCTTCTCTTCACCGGCATCGTGGGCGAGGATCGCGCGCGGCTGGTCGCGGCCGATCTGATGAGCCAGAAATTCTTCTCGGGCTGGGGCATTCGCACCGTCGCGGTCGGCGAAGCCCGCTACAACCCGATGTCCTATCACGACGGCTCGATCTGGCCGCATGACAATGCGCTGATCGCGCTCGGCTTCGCGCGCTACGGCCTGAAGCATTCGGTGGCGCATCTGTTCAACGGGCTGTTCGACGCCGCGAGCTACATGGAGCTGCGGCGGCTGCCGGAATTGTTCTGCGGCTTCCGCCGCGAGCCCCGCCGCGGGCCCGTGCTCTATCCGGTGGCCTGCGCGCCGCAGGCTTGGGCCAGCGCGACGCCGTTCACCTTGCTGGAGGCGGCGCTCGGGCTCGAATTCGATGTAGGGCGCGGCGAGATCCGCCTGCGCGACCCGCGCCTGCCGGAATTCCTCAACGAGGTGGTGTTGCGCGATCTCAGGCTCGGCGCCTCCAGCGTCGATTTGCGGCTGCGCCGCCACAACGGCGAGGTGTCGCTCGAAGTCTTGCGCACGCGCGGGCAGATCCAGGTGTCGATCGTGCTGACGCATTGAGCGCGCTCATGCGGCAGCGCCGCGTGAGGCTGGGAATATTGTGGGAGAGTTTCATGCGTCCGAGAATCATTGTCACGCTGGCCGCGGCGGTGCTGGTCACTGCGGCCGGTGTCCGCGCCGCCGACGAGGCGGCACCTTCGCCGTCACCGTCGTCATCGGCACCGCCGGCCGCGGCTCAGGCCGCGCCGAAGGAGCCGGCCAAGGAGCAAGCGAAGGAGCAAGCCAAAGAACCGGCCAAAGAACCTGCCAAGGAGGGCGCCAAGGAGCCATCCAAGGAGCAAGCCAAGGAACCGGCGCCGCCGGCGTCGGTTACCGTGATCGGCGCGCGCGACGCCCACGGCATTCTCGGACGTGACGTGCGCAGCTCCGCCAATGAAGACATGGGCCGCATCGTCGACGTCATCGTCGATCGCGACGGCAAGGTTCGCGCCGCGGTGATCGATTTCGGCGGCTTCCTCGGCGTCGGCAGCCGCAAGATCGTCGTCGACTGGAACGCGCTGCGCTTTGCCGGCGTTTCCAGCAAGAGCGACAGCATCTCGCTCGACCTGAACAAGCAGCAGGTCAGCGCGGCGCCCGAATACAAGGAAGATGCGCCGCTCATCGTGCTGGGTGCGGCCGGAAGCCTCCATCCGTGGGATTACGAACATTAGGGGATTAAAAGCTGGTCGCACGTCCGAACTCTTCCTTAGAGACGGTTGGCGACGGTCGTGACAAGCGATCAGCCGGCGGCAGCAATATTGTGCCGCTCGTTCCCGATCAGCCCAATCCGGAGGAGCTGCGCACGCCGTCGCGCGAAAGCCAGCGCGGGCTCGACTGGTTCATCTTCTTCCTGGCTGACGTGCAGACCGGCTTTGGCCCGTTCATCGCGGTCTACCTGACGACGCAGAAATGGACCCAGGTCGAGATCGGCTTCGTGCTCTCGATCGGCGGCATCATCGGCCTGCTCGGCCAGATGCCGGGCGGCGCCATCGTCGATGCGGCGCGTTCGGAGCGGATCGTCGCAGGGTTTGCGGTCGCCACCATCGGCATCTGCGCGCTGGCCTACGCGCTCTGGCCGATCCTTCCCGTGGTGACGGTGGCCGCGACCTTCCATGCGCTGGCGAGCTGCGTGCTGGGACCGGCGATCGCCGCGATCAGCCTCGGCCTGGTCGGGCCGCACGCGATCGGGGAGCGGCTCGGCCGCAACGCGCGCTTCGCCTCGCTCGGCAACGGCTCGGCCGCGGCGCTGATGGGCGCCGTCGGCTATCTGCTGTCGAACCGCTCGGTGTTCCTCGTCACCTTCATCCTCGCGATCCCGACTCTGTTGTCGCTGGCGCGGATCCGCGAACGCGAGATCGACATCGCGCAGGCCCATGGCGAGGTGAAGCGCGACAAGCCCGACAAGAAGGCGACCAGCGTGTTCAGCCTGGTACGGCAGCGCCCGCTGCTGATTTTTGCCGGCGCCATGATGCTGTTCCAGCTCGCCAACGCCGCGATGCTGCCGCTGATGGCCGGCGTGGTCACGACGCGATCGAGCCAGTGGGCGCCGGTCCTGATCGCGGCCTGCATCATCGTGCCGCAGGCGATCGTGGCGCTGTCCTCGCCGTCGGTCGGCCGCAAGGCGCAGGCCTGGGGCCGGCGGCCGCTGCTGCTGATCGCGTTCGCCGCGCTGGCGATCCGCGGCCTGCTGTTCGCAACGGTGCGCGATCCGTATCTGCTGGTCGTGGTGCAGATCCTCGACGGCATCACCGCTGCCGTGTTCAGCGTGATGGTGCCGCTGGTGGTGGCCGACGTCGCCTTCGGCAGCGGCCATTTCAACCTGGCGCAGGGCATCGTCGGCACCGCGGTCGGCATCGGCGCGTCGCTCAGCACGGTGCTGGCCGGCTATGTCAGCGACAAGCTCGGCAGCGGCACGGCCTTCATCGGGCTGGCCTGCGTCGCCGCGCTCGGCCTGCTGATCATCTGGCTGGTGATGCCGGAGACGCGGCGGACGGCGTGACCACGAGGCGCGCAGTCAGCCAAGCCGCCCCGGCCAGCGCGGTCGCGACCCCGGCAACGCATGCGGTCCATCCGAAGCGATCGAACAACTGGCCCAGCGCGGCGCTGCCGACGAGACCGCCGAGGAAATAGCACGCAAGGTAAGTTCCGCTCGCCACCCCACGGTTCTCCCGCGCGGCCTGTCCGACAAAGCCGGTTGCGACGGCCTGCGCAAAGAACGTTCCGACGCCGACCAGCACCATTCCGGCCAGCACCGCGGCAAGCTGCGGCGTCAGCAGCAGCGGCAGCCCGACGCCCGTGACCGCCAGGGCGCCCCACAGGGCCCGGCGGGTTCCGAACCGCGCGGCAATGTTGCCTGCCAGCAGCGTCGTAACCACCGACGGCAGGAAAACAAAATAGACGAAGCCAAGATCCATTCGTCCCAGCGAGAGCGGCGGACGAACCAGGACGAAGTTTACGAACGTAAACGTCCCGATGAAGGCGAACAGAATGCAAAAGCCGACTGCAAACGCGGCGCGAAGCGCCGGATCCCGCCACTGCGCGATCATGACTTGAAGGGGTGACTGGGCCACCGGCATCGCATGCATTGGCTGAACGCGCTTGATCGTGGCATAGACCAGCATGGCGCCTGCGAGGTTGAGGAGGGCGAAAAAATAGAACGTCGATGCCAGTCCGAACCAATCTGCGACCGCCGCCGAGACCAGGCGGCCGATCAGGTTGCTGGCGACGTTACCCGTAATATAGGCCGCGAAGGCCCCGCCGGCGTCCGCTACGCTGCATTGCTCGCCGAGATAGGCCAGAGTCAGCGCGAACGCGGAGGCCATGCAGAGGCCTTGTGCCACGCGGAGCAGCGTGAATATCGTGAGGTTGGGTGCGACCGCGAGCAGGGCAGTGGGAACGGCGAGCAGCACCAGGCTCACAAGGATGCCGCGTTGTCGCTGGATATGCGGGCTGAGCACGCCGATCACGAGACCGGCAACTGCCATGCCCATCGTGCTGGCGTTGACCGCAAAGCCCATCGCCGCCGGCGTCACATTGTAGTGGCGGGTCAGGGAAGGCAGAATGGCCTGCGTCGCGAACAGATCGACGACGGTCAGAAAAGCGGTCAGGCCGATGGTCAGGGATCGCAGCGCAGCGCCGGGCAACGGCCCGTCGACAGCCACCGCTTCAACTCTCATCGACGTTGCGGTCTCGGTCATGGCGTGCCTCGCGGGAGGAAGGGAGATGTGACGCCCGGAGCCGTGGCATCACGCGGCCTTCCGGACGTCACATCGGCAACAAGGCTCAGGGCGGGCGCTCGTTGCATCCCTTACATGTTGTGGTCGCGCGGATCTCTGCGGACGTCGCCGACGTAGAGAATGACGGTCTCCTTGCCGAGATTCTTCCACCAGTGCGAGGTGCCGAACACCTCGGGCCGGATATCGCCGGCCTTGTGCACGATCGGCTCGGCGCAGTTGCTGGCGTATTCGACGATCTCGCCTTGCTGCACGAAGATCAGCGCCGGGCGGTCGTCGTGACTGTGCCAGGGGACGATTCCGCCGGGCTCGATCGTCAGCTTGCGGAAGCGCAACTCGCGGCCCGCGATGTGCGCCGGTTGCTTCTCGAGGTCGATCGCGCCGAGCGTGACGTCGGTTACGCCGACCGGCTTGTAGTCGACCTTCTCGCGCACACTGGGCTTCAGCTTGTCCGCGGGGCATTCCCCGGCAATCGCGGCCGATGCTGCCGCGATCGACCCGGCGATGATCGCGGCGAGCGTCAGGCCGTTGCGGAGCATGTGTGACGGCGTGGATTTCATCATGATGGTCTCCTTGTTGCGCCTCGGCCCTTGGTAGCGGCCGGCGATGGCAGGAGTGTCTCAGGGATCGCGCGCGAGATGAAATACCGGTTGGCTCTCGACTCCATAGCACCGCGCTATGCGCGGCCGAGCATGTTGCGGATATCTGACGTGAAGGTCGGATAGGCGCAGACTTGCCCCCTGATTTGGCGAGCCGTGACGCCAAAGCGGATCGCAGGGCCGAAGAGATTCACCAGTTCCTGATCCGCATCATCGATGAAATGCGCGCCGAAAATGCAACGTCAGGCCGCGCCGACGGCGCAGCCTGACAGCCTTACCTATGCGGACTGCGCTGCGTTACCTCGTCGTGATGGTCGAGACGATCGATTGGACCACCGAGGTCGCCATCCTGAACTGCGCGTCGCGATCCCTGATGTTGTGACGCCTGGCGATCCATTGAAAATCGGTCCAGATCGCCCAGACATCGCCGTTGTCGTCCTGCGTCAGCAACAGGCGCACCGGCCAGTCGAGCCCGGCATTGGGGTTCGAGGTGATGAACTGGGTGCCGAGCGGCGGATTGCCGAACACCAGCAACGTCGAGGGCCGCAGCGCGATGTCGGCATCGGCAGCGAGTTTCGACTGATCGATTTCCGAGAAGAATCGGATGCCCTTGCCGGCGACATCCACCTTGATTCGTGCAACCGCCTCGGCCATCGGCACGGCGCTCTTGATGCGCACGATACCGTCATCGCCGTCGGCGCGGGCGAGCGGCGCGGTTGATATCAGCAGCAGCGCGAGCAGCAGGCTGCCGAAAGCAGTTGTGAAGCGCTTGGCGATCTGTGTCATGGCGAAACTCCTGTCGGGCCTGTGCGTGCTCATGGCATCGCTGGCGCGCAGGATGCGCGTTCCGGCTCTCGATCTGAAATACCAATCGGCTTTCGCATCGATAGCCGCCGGCTATTGGCCCCATGATGCACGCCGGCTATCGAACCGATTGGCGATCGGCATTTCTAGCCGTTGCGGAATCCGCTTCTGATGGAAAAGGTGAACGGCGCCCCTTGCGGGCGGCACGCAGCCGAAAATAAGATTGCCACCACCGCCTCGGTAGGAGCCTGGAATGACGCAACTGTCGCCCGCCGACGCCGATCGCCTGAGACAGGCGTTCCTGAGTTGCCGCGAAATGGACGGCACGCTCGACGAGCGCCTGTCGGCCTATGCCGCGACAAGCCGTGATGTGTTTCCGGCCTACAGCGAAGCGGTCGATCGCCTCGTGACACGCCTCAAGAAGAACGGAGGCGGCGAGAATGCGCCAATGCCTGGAGACCTCATGCCTCCGTTCCTGCTGCCGGACGAGACCGGTTCGCTGGTCAGCTTGCAGGCACTCATCGCCGGCGGGCCGGTGGTCGTGATGTTCTATCGTGGGCATTGGTGCCCATACTGCCGCTTGAACGTCAGCGCGGTCGTCAAGGCGCAGGGGCTGCTGGAGACGCTCGGCGGGCGGATCGTTGCGATCATGCCGGAAACCCAGAAATACGCCGCGCAATTCAAACTCGAATCGGCCGCGCCGTTTCCGGTGCTGACCGATCTCGACAATGGCTACGCGTTGTCGCTCAACCTTGCGATCTGGCTCGGCGCAGAGATCCAGCAGCTGCTGTCCTATCTGGACATATCGGGCTTCCACGGCAATGAGGCCTGGATACTGCCGATCCCCGCGGTCTTCGTCGTCGGACGCGACGGGCGGGTGAAGGCCCGCTTCGTCGATCCGGATTTCCGCAAGCGAATGGAAATCGACGACCTGATCGCCGCGGTGAAAACTGCGGGCGAAAAGCCTGTCTAGAGCGTTTTCGAGCGAAGTCGATACCGGTTCGCGTGAAGAAAACGCGTCAAAACAAGAATCTAGAGACCCGTTCCGATTCCATCGGAACGGGAAAGGCTCTAACCGTCAGACATTCCGGTTCAGGAATTGCTGCCAGTCGGTGCCGCGCAGCATTCGCATCACGGCGGAAGCGACCGCGGTGCGTTGGCGTCCGGCGACGCCGTAGAGATGCACCGTCCTTCGCGAGTCCAGGCCGTGGACGGCCAGGCGCTTCAGTGTTTCGGGGATCATCGACGTCTGCGGGATGACGGCGATACCGATATCCGCCTCAAGCAATTGGATCAGGTCACGCTCGGAGGAGATTTCGTGGCGGCGGTCGATGGCGACGCCGTGCTCGCGCAGGGATCTGCCGACATGCTCGCAATGTTCGCAGTAGCTTCGTGACAGCATCTGCTCATTCCGAAGGTCGTCGAAGGCGACGCGGTCGCGGGCAGCCAAAGGATGTCGCTTGCTCGTGACAAGGTCGAAATCCTCGGTGAACAATGGCCAGATGTCGAGTCGGTCCCAATCGGCGCCGAGCTCGGCGGCAATGCCAAGCTCGGCCTCGCCGCTCTTCAGATATTTTGCGACCTCGGCGCTATTGCCGCGAAGGAAGTGGAATTCCAACCGGTTGAACTGCCGCTTGATCTGGTCGAGATGCGGCGTCAACAGCGAAAGGTCGATCGCGTGGCTGAGCGCGATCCGCAGTGCGCCGATCTCTCCGCTCTTGAAGGAAGAGGCCAGCACCCGCGCACCGGAAGCCGCGTCGTAGCATTGCTGCAGCAGGGGCAACATGTGTTGACCGAGTTCGGTCAGTTGCGCGGCCGGGCGCTCGCGCCGGAACAGGTCGCCGCCGAGCTCGGCCTCCAACTGCTTGATCGCGCGTGTCAGGGACGGCTGCGTCACGTTGCATTCGTCGGCGGCGCGCGTGAAGTTCAACAGCCGCGTGACTGCGAGGAAATACCTGACCTGATGCATCTCCATGACGGTGCTGCCCTGTCTGCCTGTGCGCAAAGCTAGCCCGAAAGCCTCGTCCGGGACAGCAGAACCGCGATAGCGGCCGTGCATGGCTTCGGAAGCCAAACGGCATTTCCGCCTGCTGCGCGCGGCGGGCAGATTGCGGGGAGGCGAACTTCAAGGACGGTCGGCTCGCGACGCTCTGCGAGCAGGGCAGGCACAGGGAGTATGACATGACCCATGCTCAAGACGGCTTTTCATCGCGCAGGTTGACCTCCGCGGAGCTGCCCCATCCGGGGCAGGTCGTGCTTGTGCTGCAGGGTGGTGGCGCGCTCGGCGCCTACCAGGCCGGCGTGTACCAGGCGCTGCACGAGGCCGGCATCGAGCCGGACTGGATCATCGGCACTTCGATCGGCGCGATCAACGCTGGTCTGATCGCCGGCAATTCGCCGCAGAACCGGCTGTCCCGGCTGCGCGAGTTCTGGAAGAAGGTCGAGCAGAACCCGGTGTGGAGCTTTCGCGACATCTTTCCCGGCTTCAATGAGAAGCTGTCCTACTGGTCGACCGTGACGCACGGAATTCCCGGGTTCTTCCGGCCGAATCCGCTCGCGCATGCCGGCAACGACTATCCGCTCGGTGCGGATAATGCCGGCTATTACGCGACGGCGCCGCTGGAGCGAACGCTGACTGACCTCGTGGATTTCGAGCTCGTCAATCAATGCTCGCCCCGACTAACGGTCGGCGCCGCACACGTCCGCAGCAGCGAGATGCGCTATTTCGACAGCCGCAACTGCAAGCTCGATGTGCGCCATCTCATGGCGTCGGGCGCGCTACCGCCTGCCTTTCCCGCCATCCGCATCGACGGTGAGCTCTATTGGGACGGCGGAATATTATCGAATACGCCGACCGAGGCCGTGTTCGACGACAATCCGCGCAAGAATTCCCTGATTTTTGCGGTGCATCTGTGGAATCCGGCCGGCGCCGAGCCGACGACGATGGCGGAGGTTCTGAACCGTCACAAGGACGTGCAGTATTCCAGCCGAATTGCCAGTCACATCGCGCGCCAGCAGCAGGCGCATCGGCTTCGCCATGTCATCAACCAGCTCGCGGCGCGGCTGCCGGAAGCGGAGCGGACCAGCGAGGCGGTGCGCGAGCTCATGAGCTACGGCTGTCCGACCCGGATGCATATCGTGCGATTGCTGGCTCCCCAGCTCGATCATGAAACTCACACCAAGGATATCGACTTCAGCCCGGTCGGGATTATGAAGCGCTGGGAAGCCGGTTACGTCCACACCCGAGCTGTGCTGCAGCGCAAGCCCTGGATCGGCGAGTTCGATCCGCTATCGGGCGTGATCCTGCACGAGCAGCAGTCGAACGTATTGCTGGCAGAAGCTGCGGAATGAATCTCACGCCGCCATCGATGGCATGACCAGCTTCCTGTAGAGCGCGCCGTAGCAGGCGGCGGAGAGGTCCCAGCTGTACGACTTGGCCATGGCGCTGGTGCGCATCGCGTTGAGGCGGTCCTTGGCGTGATAGGCGTCGAAGGCACGCCGGATGCCGCCGAGGAGCGATTCCGCCGACGGCTGCGGAAACAAAAAGCCTGTCTCCCCGTCGGTGATGGTCTCGGCGAGGCCGCCGGTCTGGTGGCCGATCGGCAGCGAGCCGAAGCGCTGAGCGTACATCTGGCTCAGCCCGCAGGGCTCGAAGCGCGACGGCATCAGAGTGAAGTCGCTGCCGGCAAAGATCCGGCGCGCCTGCGCATCGTTGAAGCCGATGATGACGCCGATCGCATCCGGCCGCCGCCGGTGCGCGGCCACCAGCGCATCCTCGAATGCGGGCTCGCCGCTGCCGGTGACCACGATCTGTCCGCCGTCCCGGACGATCTCATCGGCCGCCGACAGCACGAGGTCGACGCCCTTCTGGTGCACGAGGCGGGCGACCAGGCCGAAGATCGGCCCGCGCGAGACCGCAAGCCCGAACTGCCGGCGGACGTAATCGGCATTGGCCTGCTTGCCCTTCCAGTCGCCGGGGGCGAATGGCTTTGCCAGCTGCGCGCAGGTGCGCGGGTCCCAGCTCTCGTCGATGCCGTTCAGGATCCCGGTGAGCTCGTTGGCGTCGGAGCGGATCCGCAGCAGGCCCTCCAGTCCGCAGCCGAGCTCGGCGGTCGTGATCTCCCTGGCGTAGGTCGCGCTCACCGTGGTCAGGTGCGAGGCGTAGACCAGGCCGCCCTTGAGGAAGGAAACCTTGTCGTAGAATTCCAGCCCGTCGATGTGGAATGAGCTTTCCGGTGCGCCGATCCGCCGCAGCGCCTCCTTCGGAAACAGGCCCTGATAGGCGAGGTTGTGGATGGTCAGGATCGAGGGAATCCGCAGACCCCGCCACGCGAGGTAAGCCGGTGTGAGCGCCGCCTGCCAGTCATTGGCGTGCACGAGGTCGGCTGCCCAGTTCTTGTCCAGCATGCCGGCTGCAAGTTCGGCAGCGGCCGAGGCGAAGCGGCCGAAGCGGATGTCGTTGTCCGGCCAGTCGCGGCCGCACGCGTCGCCATAGGGATTGCCTGGCCGGTCGTAGAGGGCCGGGCACAGCAGCACATA
Source organism: Bradyrhizobium ivorense (assembly GCF_900696085.1). Classification (GTDB taxonomy): domain Bacteria; phylum Pseudomonadota; class Alphaproteobacteria; order Rhizobiales; family Xanthobacteraceae; genus Bradyrhizobium; species Bradyrhizobium ivorense. The sequence goes on along the minus strand of NZ_CAADFC020000033.1, from coordinate 504,798 downwards.
GACCGGCAGCCCGTCTTTGGTCGATGCGCGCCCCAGCGTGCAGGCCGGCATCTCGGCGCGTGCGGCGCATTGCCCGACGATTTCAATGGAAGTGAACTGTTCGACCACGTCCCGGTAGCCGGGAAGCATGATCCTGACATCGCTCCACGGACGCAGCGCCCGCGGCAGTGCCGCGGAAACGGCGGCGAGCCCGCCGACGCGGACGAAATCGTCGATCTCCGTCGTGACGAACAAGACCTTCAACAAGCGCGCCCTCGTTCCAGCCCCATCAAGGGCTATGCAAGATCGGGTCCAGTTTGCTGTTGAGTAAAATGCAAGACGGCCCGCTGGCCCGGTCTGGACGAGACGCTTTCCTGTCCGCACGGCTCACTTTAGTGTCACGCGCAATCAAAGAAGACCGCGCGATGGAGGGTGCCTTGGCAACGACAATAGCCGGCAACGATGAGGGGAATTTGACACGGAGCTTCTCCGGCCTTCGCGTGCTGGATTTTTCGACCACGATCGCCGGCCCTCATTGCACCCGCATGCTCGCCGACATGGGCGCGGAGGTGATCAAGATCGAGCCCGCCGAGGGCGAGACGATGCGGACCCGGCCGCCGCTGCGCAACAACTGCTCGACCGCGTTCGGCCAGCTCAATGTCGGCAAGCAGAGCCTGGTGCTCGACCTGAAGTCGCCGGCCGGCGGCGAGGCGATCCGCCGCCTGATCGCGACCGCCGACGTGCTGGTGGAGAATTTCCGTCCCGGCGTGATGCGGCGGCTGCAGCTCGACTACGCCTCGGTCAGCGGCATCAATCCGAAGGTGATCTACTGCTCGATCTCGGGCTACGGCCAGAGCGGCCCGTCGGCGGAGCTGCCGGCCTATGCGCCGGTGATCCATGCCGCCTCCGGTTACGAGATGGCGCATCTCGCCTATCAGCGCGGCCGCACCCGGCCGGATCATTGCGGCATCTACCACGCCGACGTCTTGACCGGCACCTATGCCTTCGGCGCGGTCTCGGCGGCGCTCTATCAGCGCAGCGTCACCGGCAAGGGCCAGCACATCGACGTTTCGATGCTGGAATCGATGCTGAGCCTGACCTTGAACGAGGTGCAGTGGTCGCAATTCGAGGTGAGGCCGAGCCAGCGCCCGACCTTCGGGCCGATCCAGACTTCCGACGGTTACGTGATGGTGGCGATCGCCAGCGAGAAGACCTTTCAAAACCTGATGCAGGTGATCGGCCGTCCGGAATGGGTGTCCGATCCGCGCTTTGCCAAATATTCCGATCGCCGGGAGAACTGGACCAGCCTGATGGACGGCGTGGAGGCGTGGTCGCGCACGGTGAGCACGCGCGCCTGTCTGGACGCGCTTAACGAATTCGGTGTGCCGTCCTCGGCCTATCGCACCGTGAGCGAGGCGTTGGCCGATCCACAACTCGCCCATCGCGGCGCGCTGGCCGAGGTCGAGGATGGCGGCGGCGCCTTCAAGGTGCTCAACCTGCCGTTCCGCATGTCGGGTGCGGCGGTCGCCGCAGGCAAACGCATGTCGACGCTCGGCGAGCACACACGCGCCTATCTGCAGGAGGTCGGCCTCTCCGAGGACGAGATCGCAGCTTTGGCGGCGCAACCGCAAAAATCGGTGCGTGGCTAACCCGCGGCTTTTCATCCGCGTTATGGCCTTGCCGCGCGCGGCGATTCCGGACAATGTTATGCTCCATCACAACGATCCGGAACACCGGACGTGGCGCATCTCGGGAGGGAGCACGGATGAAGCCGGTCGGTCGCGCGCACGCGTTTGCGCGTTTATTTCTTGTCGCGGGATTTGCTGCTGCGGTCGCAGCACCCGCCAGCGCGCAGAAGTCGGGCGGCTCGCTGACCGTCGGCCAGGAACTGGATATTCCGGGGTTCGATCCGCTCAAGGTCGGCGTCTACGACACCTCGGCCAACACGGCTGCAGCCGCGATCTTCGACACGCTCGCCACCCTCAACGACAAGGGCGAGCCGGTGCCCAAGCTCGCGGTATCGTGGTCGCATTCCGACGACTACAAGACCTGGACCTTCAAGCTCAGGCCGGGCGTCAAATTCCACGACGGCACGCCGTTCAATGCACAGGCGGTGAAGGAAAACTTCGACCGCCAGAAGGATCCCGCCAACAAGTGCCGCTGCGCCTTCTACATCTCGAACATCATCAGCGTGCAGACCACCGACGATCTCACCGTCGTCTACAATTTTAGTGACCCGGCGGTGAATTTTCCGGCGACGCAGTCCATTCAAAGTTCCAACAACGTGATGCAATCGCCGACCGCCTGGAAGACCAAGGGCGACGACTACAACCGCAATCCGGTCGGCACCGGTCCCTACATCCTGAAATCCTGGACCGCCGGCGACCGCATGGTGCTGGAGAAGAACCCGGACTATTGGGACAAGGGCAAGCCCTATCTCGACCGCATCATCCTGAAGCCACTGCCGGACGCGCAGTCGCGCTTCGCCTCGCTGCAATCGGGCGAGGCCGACATCGTCTGGGACGACGAGGCCGACGCCGACAATATCCTGAAGGCGCAGAAGGACTCCAAGCTCACCGTGCACACCTACAAGGGCTCGGGCGCGGCGGTGTATGCCGTCAACACCAAGAACCCGCCGTTCGACGACATCCGGGTGCGGCAGGCGGTGGTGATGGCGCTCGACCGGCCGAAGATGTCGCAGGCGGTCAGCAGCGGCCTGAGCCGGCCGGCGTCGAACCCGTATGGCGACGGCTCCTGGGTCAAGTGCAAGGACGACGGCGCGCTGCCGTTCGACCTCGAGAAGGCCAAGGCGCTGGTCAAGGATTACGGCAAGCCGGTCGAGTTCAAGATGCTGGTCACGGCGACGCCGCGCGGCCGCACCGTCGGCCAGGTGCTGCAGCAGCTCTGGAAGCGCGCCGGCATCAACATGGAGATCGAGCAGGTCGACCAGGCCACCATCGTGCCGCGCGCGTTCATGCGCCAGTTCCAGATGACGCCGTGGCGCATCGTCGATCTCGCCGATCCCGATCCGCAGATGTACGCCAACTTCCACACCGGCAGCCCGGTCGCGCTTGCCAATTATTCCGATCCGGAACTCGACCGGCTGCTCGAGCACGCGCGCTCCACCGCCGATGTCGGCCAGCGCACCGAAGATTATTGTGCGATCAGCCGCCTGATCAACAAGCAGGCGATCTGGTTCTGGACCTTCCAGAACACCTACTACGCGATCTCGAGCGCGAAGGTGAAGGGCCTGCCGAAAATGTTCAATGGGGTGCTCGACGTCTCGACTGCCTGGAAGGAATAGCGCTGCATGCTGTTCTTCGTTGCGCGGAGGCTCCTGTATCTGGTGCCGGTGCTGATCGCCGTCTCCGTGCTGACCTTCGTGATCGCCTCGCTGCTGCCGGGCGATCTCGCTTACGTGATCCTCGGCGACCAGGCGACGCCGGAGAACGTCGCGGCGCTGCGCCATGACATGGGGCTCGACCTGCCGATCTGGCAGCGCTATTTCGGCTGGCTCTGGCACATCCTGCAGGGCGATTTCGGCCGCTCGTTCCGCACCGGGCAGACCGTGCTGCAGGCGGTCGGCGAGCGCGTGCCTGTTTCCTTCGAACTGATGGTCCTGGCCGAATTGATCGGGCTTGCGATCGGCGTGCCGCTGGCGATCGCCTGCGCGGCGAAGGCCGGCAGCGCCTTCGACCGCTTCATGACCGGCTCGGCGTTCGGCATGCTCTCGGTGCCGAGCTTCCTGTCCGCGATCCTCTTGATCTATTTGTTCGCGGTCGGGCTCGGCTGGCTGCCGGCGACCGGCTACGTGCCGTTCAGCGAGGATCCGCTCGCCAATCTGCGCTTCATGGTGCTGCCGGCGCTGACCCTGGCGCTGGCGGAGTGGCCCGGCATCATGCGCGTGCTGCGCTCGGACATGATCGCGGCGCTGCAGGAGGACTACATCGCACTCGCCAAGGCGAAGGGCCTAAAGCCGTCGCGCATCCTGTTCGTGCATGCGCTGAAACCGTCGTCGCTGACGCTGGTCACCATCACCGGCATCAATATCGGCCGGCTGATCGGCGGCGCGGTGATCGTGGAGACGATCTTCGCGCTGCCGGGGATCGGCCGTCTCCTGGTCAGCGCGATCTATACCCGCGACCTCATCATCCTGCAGGGCGTGGTGCTGCTGGTCGCGGCCGGCTTCGTGATCATGAACTTCATCGTCGACATGCTCTACGCCGTGCTCGATCCGAGGATCCGCCATGGCCACGCTTGAACTCAGCCTCGACGAGACCAGCACGGAGCCGGTGCGGCGCGGCCGCTGGCTCGGCACGCTGTTCTGGCTGGCGATCGGCTGGATGACCCTGGTGTTCGCGGTCGCGATCCTGGCCGACGTGCTGCCGCTGCCGAGCCCGACCGACATGGACATGCTGGAGCGGCGCGCGCCATTCTCGGCCGAGCACTGGCTCGGCACTGACGGCCTCGGCCGCGACGAACTGTCCCGGCTGATCTACGGCGCGCGGATCTCGCTGATTGTCGGGCTCTGCGCGCCGGTGATCGGGCTCGTCTTCGGCGGCGCGCTCGGCATGCTTGCCGGCTATTTCCGCGGCCGCTTCGAGTCGTTCGTGGTCGGCAGCATGGACGTGCTGCTGGCGTTCCCGCCGCTGATCCTGGCGCTGGCGGTGACCGCCTATCTCGGCCAGTCGATCTTCAACCTGACCTGCATCCTCGGCGTGCTCGGCATCCCCGCCTTCATGCGGGTGGCGCGCGCCGCGACGCTGTCGCTGGCGCGGCGCGAATTTGTCATCGCGGCGCAGGCGCTCGGCGCCACCCACAGCCGCATCCTGCTGCGCGAGCTGTTGCCGAACGTGCTGCTGCCGCTGCTCGCCTTCTTCCTGCTGGCGGTCGCCGTCACCATCGTGGTCGAGGGCGCGCTGTCGTTCCTCGGCCTCGGCGTGCCGCCGCCGATCTCGAGTTGGGGCAGCATGATCGGGGAGGGGCGGGAAAGCCTCGACGTCGCGCCGCGGCTCGCCTTCATTCCGGCGATCGCGATGTTCCTGACCGTGCTCTCGTTCAACCTGATCGGCGACACCGCGCGGGCGCTGACCGACCCGAAGCAGGGCGCGCTATGAACGGCGCGCTGCTCTCGGTCGAGAATGCGGTGGTCGATTTGCCGACGCCGCGCGGCAATCTGCGGGCGGTCGACCAGGTCGATCTCGTGGTCGGCGCCGGCAAGACGCTCGGCATCGTCGGCGAGTCCGGCTGCGGCAAGACCATGCTATCGCGGGCGATCCTGCAGCTGCTGCCGAAGAAGGCAAAGCTGTCGGGACGGGTGATGTTCGACGGCCAGGATCTGCCGAACCTCTCGGCAGAGAAGTTGCGCAAGCTGCGCGGCCGCTCGCTCGCGGTCGTGTTCCAGGATCCGATGACCTCGCTCAATCCGGTGCTGACCATCGGCACCCAGCTGATCGAGACCATTCAGGAGCATCTCGAGCTCGACCTGGCGCAGGCCAGGCAGCGGAGCATCGAGCTGCTGGCGGCGGTCGGCATTCCCGCGCCCGAGCAGCGGCTGGCGCAATATCCGCACCAGCTCTCCGGCGGCATGCGCCAGCGGGTGGCGATCGCGGTGGCGCTGTCCTGCGAGCCGAAGCTTTTGATCGCGGACGAGCCGACCACGGCGCTCGACGTCACGATCCAGGCCCAGATCCTCGATCTGTTGGCGCGCGAGCAGCAGCGCCGCCACATGGCGATGATCATCATCACCCACGATCTCGGCGTCGTCGCCGGCCGCACCGACGAGGTCGCGGTGATGTATGCCGGGCGTATCGTCGAGCGCGCGCCGACGCCTTCGCTGTTCAAACAGATGCGGATGCCCTACACCGAGGCGCTGCTGGCCGCCTTGCCGAAGCTCGACGCCGCGCCGCATACGCCGCTGCCGGCGATTTCGGGACGTCCGCCGGATCCGACCCGGCCGCTGAAGGGCTGCTCGTTCTCCCCGCGCTGCCGCTATGCCGTCGAGCGCTGCAACAGGGAGAAACCGTCGCTCAGCCCCGCCGAGACGTCGCAGCATCTCTTCGCCTGCTTCCACCCGATCGCCGCGGGAGCACGCCCATGATGCTGCAGGCCGCATCCGATCCGCTGCTGAAGGTGGAAAACCTCGTCGTCGAATATGCGGTCGGCGGCAAGGTCATTCATGCGGTGTCCGACGTCAGCCTCGAGATCGCGCGCGGCGAGACGCTGGGCCTGGTCGGTGAATCCGGCTGCGGCAAGTCGACTCTCGGCCGCGCCGTGCTGCAATTGCGCCAGGCGGTCTCCGGCAAGGTGCTGTTCGACGGCCACGATCTCACCGTCATGCACGGCGACAGCTTGCGCCGGATGCGCCAGCGCGTGCAGCTGATCTTCCAGGACCCGATCGCCTCGCTCAATCCGCGGCGGCGGATCGGCGACATCGTCGCCGAGCCGCTGGTGATCTCGGGCGTCAGGGATCCCGAGGAGCGCCGGCGCCGCGTCAGCGACGTGCTGGCGGCGGTCGGCCTCGATCCGGCGCTGGTGAGCGGGCGACTGCCGCACGAGTTCTCCGGCGGGCAGTGCCAGCGCATCTGCATTGCGCGCGCGCTGGTGCTCAATCCGGAGTTCATCATCTGCGACGAGCCGGTCTCCGCGCTCGACGTCTCGATCCGCGCCCAGATCCTCAACCTCTTGGAAGAGATGAAGACGCGTTACGGCCTGACGCTGCTGTTCATCGCCCACGATCTCGCGGTGGTGAAGGCGGTCAGCGACCGCGTCGCGGTGATGTATCTCGGCCGGCTCTGCGAGGTCGGGCCGTCCGAGCAGCTGTTCGCGCGCCCGGCGCATCCCTATACCGCGCTGCTGATCGAGGCGATCCCGGTGCCCGATCCGGATGTCCGCCCGACCCAGAGCATTCCGGTCGGCGAACCGCCGTCGCCGATCGCGCCGCCCTCGGGCTGCCGCTTCCGTACCCGCTGCCCGCGGGCCGATGCGCGCTGCGCCAGCGAGGTTCCGGAACTGCGCATCGTCGCGCCCGGCCAGTTCGCGGCTTGCCATCATCCGCTGGTCTGAATAAGGGGTGACCAATACTGCGTTTGTCCTCAAGGGACGGGCGTGGCAAGGTCCGCCGCAAGAACAAAGCTACCGGGAGAACAGCGATGAAGAGCTTTCAGGTCGTCGATTTCAATGCGCCGCTGAAGGAAGTCGATCAGCCGACGCCGCAACCGTCGGGCACCCAGGTGCTGATCAAGGTCAAGGCGGCCGGCGTTTGTCACTCCGACCTGCATATCTGGGAGGGCGGCTATGATCTCGGCCATGGCCGCAAGCCGCTGTCGCTGAAGGATCGCGGCGTCTCGCTGCCGCGCACGATGGGTCACGAGACGGTCGGCGAGGTCGTCGCGTTCGGGCCGGACGTCAAGGACGCCGACAAGGGCGACCTCAAGGTCGGCGACGTCGCGCTGGCCTATCCCTGGCTCGGCTGCGGCAAGTGCCCGACCTGCCTCGGCGGCGACGAGAACATGTGCGCGATCAAGCCGAATGCGCTCGGCGTCTATTGTGACGGCGGCTATGCCGATCACATGACGGTGCCGCATCCGAAATATCTGCTCAACCTGAAGGGGCTCGATCCCGTCACCGCCGCGCCCTACGCCTGCTCGGGCGTCACCACCTACAGCGCGCTGAAGAAGGTCGAGAAGGATCTGGACACCCCGATCGTAATCTTCGGCGCCGGCGGCCTCGGCCTGATGGCGCTGTCGCTGTTGAAGGCGATGGGCGGCAAGGGCGCCATCGTGGTCGACATCGATGCCAGGAAGCGCGAGGCGGCGGAAGCTGCCGGTGCGCTCGCGACCGTCGACGGCAAGGCGCCCGATGCGCTGGAACAGCTGATGAAGAAGGCCGGCCAGCCGATCCGCGCCGCGATCGACCTGGTCGGCAACGCCCAGACCTCGCAGCTCGGCTTCGATTGCCTGACCAAGGGCGGCAAGCTCGTGATCGTCGGCCTGTTCGGCGGCGGCGCGACCTGGGCGCTGCCGCTGATCCCGATCAAGGCGGTGACCATTCAGGGCAGCTATGTCGGCAATTTGCGCGAGACGCAGGAACTGCTCGACCTCGTCCGCACCAAGAAGATCCCGGCGATCCCGGTGACGCCGATGCCGCTCGCCAAGGCCAACGAGGCGCTGACCAATCTGCAAAAGGGCCAGCTGGTCGGCCGTGCCGTGCTGACGCCGTAGTTCACATCGTCATTCCGGGGCGCGAAGCGAACCCGGAATCTCGAGATTCCGGGTTCGATGCTTCGCATCGCCCCGGAATGACAGTCTAGTTCGTCTTCCGAAGGAGCCTCCCATGTCCGCCAACAACGCATTCCACATCGCCGTGCTCGGTGGCGACGGCATCGGACCGGAGGTGATGGCGCCGGCGCTCGAAGTGCTGCGCAAGATCGAGGCCTCGACCGGCCTCAGCTTCCGCTTTACCGAGGCGCCGGCCGGCGCCAACAACTACAAGGAGACCGGCAAGTCGATGCCCGACTCCACGGTACGGCTGTGCGAGGAAGCGGACGCGATCCTGCTCGGGGCCTGCGGCCTGCCGTCGGTGCGCTACCCCGATAACACCGAGATCATGCCGCAGGTCGAGCTGCGCTTTCATTTCGATCTCTATGCCGGCGTGCGTCCGGCGCGGCTAATCCCCGGCGTGCCGAGCCCGATCGTCGGCGCCGATCAGAAGGGTATCGACCTCGTCGTGATCAGGGAATCCACCGAAGGCCTGTTCGCCTCGATGGGCAAGGGCGTCGTCACCGAGAGCGAGGCGCGCGAGACCCTGGTGATCACGCGCAAGACCTCGGAGCGGCTGTTCGAATTCTCCTTCCGCCTCGCCGAGCGGCGCAAGGCGCGCGGCCGCGTTGGCGGCGGGCTGACCTGCGTCGACAAGGCGAATGTGTTCAAGGCATTTGCGTTCTTCCGCGACATGTTCGACGATGCCGCCAAACGCCATCCCGACGTCAAGACCGACCGCCTCTATGTCGACGCCTGCTCGGCGCTGCTGGTGAAGCGGCCCTGGGATTTCGACGTCATGGTGATGGAGAACATGTTCGGCGACATCCTGTCAGACCTCACCGCCGGCCTTATCGGCGGCATGGGCATGGCGCCGTCGGCCGATATCGGCGATCGTCACGCCGTGTTCCAGCCGTGTCACGGCACCGCGCCCGACATTATGGGGCAGGGCAAGGCCAACCCGACCGCGATGATCCTCTCGGCGGCGATGATGCTGGACTGGCTTGCCGACAAGCACGGCATCGAGAGCGCGACTGAGGCCGCTGAACGGATCGAGCGTGCGGTCGACAAGGCCTATGCCGGCGGCATCCGGCCGATGGAGTTCGGCGGCAGCAACGGCACCGCCGACGTCGCCAAGGCGGTGCTGGCGGCACTTTAGCCTGACAAGGACGAGGGGGCCGAAGCCCCCTCGCTGAAAGTTAGCGTCGGTGTCCGCCATGGTGCCCGCCGTGATGTCCACCGCCGTGGTGTCCGCCGTGATGGCGATGCCCGTGGTGATGGTGGCGATGGTGGAAATGCGGGCGATGATGCCAGCCATGATGGCGCGGCCCGTAGCCGTAACCGCCCGGCTGCCAATAGCAGCGGCCCCAGCGGTCGCAGACCTGGCGCACCTGGCCGACATTGGACGCTTCGCCTGCGATGTGGCTGGCCTGCGGCAGCCCGTTCGGCATCGCGGACGCGGCGCCGGACATCAGGGCTGCGCTTCCGAGCGCGGCCAGTCCAATCACAGCAAGCTTGATGTTCATTGAGTTCTCCTTGGTTGAAGCTTGAAAACGTCCATGCGGTCGCCGGGTTGCTGCGACAAAAAGACGAGGCTTGCAGATGATCCTGCAGACTGGTCCAGCGCACTTGGTTTGCGGACGCTGCTTCAACGCGGCAAATGCGGAGTTCTGAGGTCGCCGCACATTCGGGCGACGATTGGCCGCGCGACAGAATGGCAAGGTGTCGCGCCGGCTTGCGCGCGGTGCGCGATCAGCGCGCGGTCCACACGCGCGGCATCTGCATCGGCAAAGAAAAAAGCGCCACCATCGCCGATGGCAGCGCTTTGATATGGTCCCGGCCCGACCGGCGGATGTGTCACAGCAACCGGCCTCGCGGCCGATCCGTTCGGGCTAGTCGGTCGCGTCCGCGGCGGCGCGACCTGAACGGCGATACCGCTCAGTCTTCGTTGGCGGCGATCGATTCCATCAAGGACACCAGCTGACGTTGCACGGTCTGGTCCTTGATCTTGCTGTAGGCGCGCAGCAACCGCAGGCTGAAAGCGCTGTCGAGGAACAGCAGGCTTTCGACCTCGCGCGCCTTGTTGTCGCCGTCGTAGAAGAAGGTCACCGGCACATCGAGTGCGGATGCGATCTGCTGAAGACGGGCGGCGCCGACGCGGTTGACGCCCTTCTCATACTTCTGCACCTGCTGGAAGCTGACGCCGAGCTTGTCGCCCAGCTCGGCCTGCGAAATCTTCTGCTCGACACGGCGCAGGCGAATTCGCTTGCCCAACTCAATGTCCGGTTTGCCGGCACTGCGCTGTTTCATCTTCTTTGCTGCTGATCTGTTCATTCTTGTGACCCGTCCTTCAATCGGGAATCCCTGGCCCGGCTGGGTCAGGGACACGTCCATGATGTACCGCGTTAAGCTCGTGTGGATCGTCAGTTCGTCGAACTAGCAAGATCCAAGAAGATCGCGGGATGGTATCCAAACGCACATGCGCATTGGAAGCACCCTTTTTACCGACACGCCCGACTACCTGGAGTCGATCGTGCCAAGGTGTCTCTCGACACCCCGCCCTCTACATTTGGCAAAATATTGACCGAACCACAACTAGCGCGAGTTTGATCGTCACAGATTTTGCCCGCATGCTTACCGGCGGCACTAGGCACTTTGCCCGTATTTGTACGGGCGATGATCATTTTAGGAGCGTCTCGGCGGAGATGCAACCCCTGCTAGCTGCACCTTGAGGTCGCGCGGGTCCGGGGCATGTGGCGGGGCCGGGGCGGCGGTATCGGATAAAAGTTTGAGATAAGTCCAAGTCAGGCTTTCGGAATGTTGCTGGACAATTACACAAAAGATAGGGATCATCCGGAGCAGCCATGCGCCCGCCACAAATGGGCGACCTTTGGCGGGAGAGGCCAATGAAGCGAAAGAGGGGTACGCCTCGATTACAGCTCGCGGCTTCGGGAGTGGAAGATATGCCCGTCGCAAATACGGAAGAACGGTTGCGGTCGCTGCTGGCGACTCTGGAAGAGTGCGAGGCCGTTCTGCTTGACCGGGCCAACGCTGAGACGGCGCGGTTGTTGTCCCTTGCCATCCTCGAGCTTCGGATGGAATTGCACAAGGTGACGGATTCCGAGTTGAAAGCATTGTGTGACATGATGGCGTCCGACGAGCCACGACCGGCGGTCAGGCGATTTCCGCCCTACCTCAAGCTCGTCAAATAGGTCGTTGATCGTCGCCAGGCGTTCCGCATCGCGGAGCGCGCGCTATGTGCACGTTGCCGGGCGCATCATCCGGCCGTGACATCCACTGCATCGGTGCCGTCGAGCACGCGTCGCGCCTGCTCGCGATCGAGATCGCCCTCCCATGCCGCGACCACGACGGTGGCGACGCAGTTGCCGATCAAATTGCCGACCGCGCGCGCCATGCCGATGAACCAGTCGACCGACAGCACCAGCACGAGGCCGATCGCTGGGATGCTCGGCACTGCATTCAGCGTTGCCGCCAGGATCACGATCGCCGAGCCCGGTACGCCATGGGCGCCCTTCGAGGTGATCAGGGAGACGCCGAGCACCAGCAGCAGATCGCCGAACGACAGCGGCGTGTTGGTGGCCTGCGCGATGAACACGACCGCCAGCGTCAGATAGATCGAGAAGGCGTCGAGGTTGAAGGAATAGCCGGTCGGAATTACCAGGCCCACCACCGAGTCCTTGACGCCGAAGCGTTCCAGCTTGCGCATCACCTGCGGCAGCACCGCGTCGGATGACGCGGTCGCGACCACGATCATCAGCTCCTCGCGCAGGTAGCCGAGAAACTTGAGGATGTTGACGCCGGCCAGCGCCATCACGGTGCCGAGCACGCCGAGCACGAAGATTGCGACCGAGATGTAGAACAGCGCGACCAGCGACAGCAGTTGCTTCAGCGAGCCGACGCCGTATTTGCCGACCGTGTAGGCGACCGCGCCGAGCACGCCGATCGGCGCGATGCGCACGATCAGGCCCATGGCGCGGAACAGCACGGTCGAAACCGCGTCGATGAACGAGGTGACCTTCTCGCCCTTCTCGCCGCCGACCAGCGCCAGGCTGACGCCGAAGATGATGGCGAAGAACAGCACCTGCAGCACGTCGTTGCGCGACAGCGCGTCGAACGAGGTGGTCGGGATGATGTTGAGCAGGAAGCTGCCGATGCCTTCGCCTTTCAGCTTCTGCGCGTTGCTGGCATAGTTGCCGAGCGCCTTGGGATCCAGCGTCGAGGCGTCGATGTTCATGCCGTGGCCGGGCCCGAACAGGTAGGCGAGCACGAGGCCGACCACCAGCGCGACTGTCGTCATCGCCTCGAAATAGAGCAGCGCCTTGACGCCGACCCGCCCGACCTTCTTGAGGTCGCCGGCGCCGGCGATGCCGTGCACCACGACGCAGAACACGATCGGCGCCACGATCATCGAGATCAGCTTCAGGAAGGCGTCGCTGAAGATCTTCAGCCCGACCGCGAAATCCGGTGCTGCCATGCCGATGACGATGCCGAGCAGGAGCGCAACCAGCACCTGAACGAACAGCGACGTGTAAAGCGGCTTGCGGATCGCGATGGCTTCCGCTGCGATAGTCGACATGACTGCCCCCTCATTTTCTGCCAGTCCGAGCCCTGCAACGAGCCCGGCATCACCTTAAGCAACCTTAGCAACTTGCGTGCCAAAATGTCGCGGGGACGGCGGCCGGGCCGTGCCGGTCATTCCTCGCCGTCGAGCGCGCAGGTCATCGTGTAGACGACGCCGTCGGGCCGAAAATCGACCGTGGCCTCGCCGCCGAGCTGGTCGCGGGCGCTGCGCTCGATCAGGCGGGAGCCGAAGCCGCGCTGTACCGGCACCACGACCTCGGGCCCGCCGGCCTCGGCCCAGATCATCCGCAGCGCCCGGCCCGGCTCGTTGCCGCGGACCACCCAGTCCAGCGTCACCGTGCCGGTGTCGTTGGAGAGCGCGCCGTATTTGGCGGCATTGGTCGCGATCTCGTGCACGATCATCGACAGCACCACGGCAAGCCGCGGCGACAGCGGCACCCGCGGCCCGGACACCCTGATCCGCTCCGGCTTGTTGAGCAGATAGGGCTGCAGCACGCGGCCGACCACGTCCTGCAGGTCGGAGCCCTGCCATTTCGCCATGCTGAGCAGGTTGTGCGCCTCGGCCAGCGCGCCGAGCCGTCCCTCGAAGGTCTCGCGCTCGGCGCGGCCTGCGTTGCGGAAGGTCTGCGTCGTGATCGACTGCAGGATCGCCAGCGTGTTCTTGACGCGATGGTTGAGCTCCTCGATCAGCAGGTCGTGCAGCGCATCGGCGCGCGCGATCGTGGTCGCCATCCGCAGCGCGAAGCCGAGCCCGACCAGCAGCAGGACGCCGCCGATCACGCTGGTGATCGCCAGCGAGCGCCACAGCGGCGCAATCAGCGATCCCTCGGCGATCCCCGCGGCGACGGTCCAGCCGGTGATGCGCGATCGCGTGAAGCCGGTGATCAGCGGGACGCCTTCCAGCGACACGGTCGGCAGCGTCGCTTCGCCGCCGCGGAACATTTCGACATAAAGCGATGGCGAGGCGCGCTGGCCGATGGTCGCCTGCGGATTGGGGACGCGCGCCAGGTTGATGCCGTCGCCGTCGAAGATCGAGATGGTCCAGTCCTGGCTCAGGCGCTGCTTCTCGATCATGGCCTGGAAGACCTCGAGCGGCGGGCTGAAGGAGATGTCGTAGATCACGTCGCCGTCGCGTAGCACCGGCACCTCGACGGTGATGATTTGGCGCTGCTTCACCGCGCCGAAGTACAGGTTGGAGTAGACCGGCAGCTTGGTCGTGAACACCCGCTCGACGATCCCGAGGTTGCTGCGCGGCGGCAGGGTCGAGGTGTCCAGCGTCAGCGAGGAGAACAGCTGGCGTCCCTGGCGGTCGGCCACCAGCACCACGCCGTCCTTGCCGTACTGGTCGAGGAAGCCGAACGCGGTGCGGCGGAAACTGTCGAAATCGCTGTTGCGCAACGAGTTGGTCAGCGCCAGCACCTGCAGGGCGCCGGTCATGCGCTGCATCTCCGCATCGAGCAGCAGGCGGATGCTGCGCGCGGTCTCGAGCACGCGCTGCGTGGCGTCCTGGCGATCCTGTTGGTAGTTGTAGACGACGATGCCGACCGCGAAAATGATCAGCGGCAACATCGTTCCCGCGACCAGCAGCGCGAGACGGACTGGCAATGTCAGTTTTGGCACGAAGTCCCCGGCTCGATGCCCAATATGGTGCGAGCTTAGGGGAAGCGGAAAAATCCGCCAAGGATATCGGGCCGAAAAATCCCGCGGCGCGCCCCCGGGGCAGGGTTATAGCATTTGGCTATCGGCCACGTCCTATGGACCGGCCATGACGATGTGGAAAGGGCAGTTGCAGACGTCGGCAACTGCCATCTGCGTGAGCCCCGGGTGCTTGCGCGGTTTCGGAATAATGGAAGAATACCGGTGACTTGCCCGACGTGTCAAGTGGCCATGTCGCCTGCAGTGGCCATGTCGCCCGCCGGGCCCGCCGGCTACTTTGCATGGGGTTGTTTTCGCTGGTTTGGCTGCGCGCCCTGCCGGGTGCGCCGCCGAATGGCGCCCCCTTTAGAGGTTGCTCTCGGTGATCGCGGCGTAGACCATGGTCCGCAGCTCGCGCCGGAGCGGATAGGCGCTCGACGGCAGCACCTGGGTCATGAAGATCGTGATCAGCTCCTCGGCCGGGTCGATGAAGAACGACGTGGTCGCTGCGCCGCCCCAGTTGAATTCCCCCGGGCTGCCGGCGATCAGGGTCTGCGACGGGTGCATGGTGACGGCAAATCCGAGGCCGAAGCCGATGCCGTTATAGGCGGCCTCGCTGAACAGCGAGCGCGACATCGCCGGCAGGTCGACGCCGCCGGGCAGGTGATTGGAGGTCATCAGCTTAAGCGTCTTCGGACCGAGCAGCCGCACGCCGCCGAGCTCGCCGCCATTGAGCAGCGCCCGGCAGAAGGTGAGGTAGTCGGCCGCGGTCGAGCACAGCCCGCCGCCGCCGGAGACCAGCGAGGGTGGCGACAGGAACGAACTGGTGGTCGGATCGTCCTGCAGGGTCAGCGTGCCCTTGCGCTCGGCGGCGAGCGGGTTGAAGCCGCCCTGCGGGTCGGCGGAATAGCAGGCGGCGAAGCGGTGCGCCTTGTCGGCCGGCACGAAGAAATCGGTATCGTTCATGCCGAGCGGCTTGAAGATACGCTCCTTCAAAAACTGCTCGAACGGCATGCCGGAGATCTTGCCGACCAGATAGCCGAGCACGTCGGTGGCGACCGAGTAATTCCAGGCCTCGCCCGGTGAGAACTCCAGCGGGATCTTGGCGAGGCCCTCGATCATGCTGTCGAGCGAGCCGGCCTTTTCGACCTCGCCGATCTTGTGCTCGCGATAGGCGGCGTCGACGTTGGAGCGCTGCTGGAAGCCGTAGGTGAGGCCCGAGGTGTGGCGCAAGAGGTCGACGATCAGCATCGGCCGGCTCGGCGAGCGGGTCAGGAAGGCGGGCGCGTTGCCGGCGAGGAACACGCCGAGGTTTTTCCATTCCGGAATGTATTTTGCGACCGGCTCGTCGATCGCGACGCGGCCTTCCTCGACCAGCATCATGAAGGCGACCGACGTAATCGGCTTGGTCATCGAATAGATGCGGTAGATGGTGTCGTCCTTGACCGGCACCTTGCGCTCGAGATCGGCAAAGCCCTGCACGGTGGAATGCACGATCTTGCCGCGGCGATAGATCAAGAGCTGCGTCCCGGGAAAGCGGCCGGCATCGATGTAGCGGGCCTTCAGATGCGCTTCGAGGCGATTGAGCGCTGGCGTCGACATGCCCGCGGATTCGGGCGAGGCAGGGGTGGGGGCTAGCATCAGGCATTTCTCCGGCTGCAGGGCCGTCTTGATAGCCGAAAAGTGTCCGCCGCAGCAATCGGCCCCGGCTTACCGGCAAACCGCCGCTGGTATACGCTCCCGCCCGCAACTGCGCCCGTCGCGGCTGCAAGGAACTAGCAAGGGAAACGCCAGAGATGACCCAGTTCAACGACACCGAGCTCACCGCCGCCGTCATCAAGAGCTTTGACCAGACGCCCGATCCGCGGGCCAAGTTCCTGCTGCAGGAACTGGTGAAGTCGCTGCACGATTATGTGCGGAAAACCGATCTCACTTTCGAGGAGTGGGACTACGCGATCGGTTTCCTGACCCGCACCGGGCAGAAGTGCACCGACATCCGCCAGGAATTCATCCTGCTCTCCGACGTGCTCGGCGTCTCGATGCTGGTCGATGCGGTCAACCACAGGGATCGCGACGGCGCCACCGAGACCACCGTGCTCGGCCCGTTCTATGTCGGCGAGCACAAGGTGACGCCGCACGGCACCGACATTTCGGCGAGCCTGCCCGGCGAGCGCATGTTCGTGCAGAGCCGGGTCACCGATCTCGCCGGCAAGCCGCTGGCCGGCGTGCCAGTCGATGTCTGGCATGCCGATACCGACGGCCACTACGACTCGCAGAAGCCGAGCTACGCCACCGAAGGCCCGTCGTCACGCGCGCGCTTCATCACCGATGCCGACGGCCGCTTCACCTTCCGCACCATCCTGCCGTGCAGCTATCCGATCCCGACCGACGGTCCGGTCGGCCAGATGATCACCCAGACCAACCGCCACCCGATGCGTCCCGCGCATGTGCACTTCCTGGTCAATGCCGAGGGCTATGAGCCGCTGATCACCCATGTCTTCATCGATGGCGACAAGTACATCGACTCCGACGTCGTGTTCGGCGTGAAGAACGACCTGATCGCCAAGGTCGAGAAGCGCAGCGATGCCACGATGCCGGACGGCAAGCGATCGGACGGTGTCTGGCACCTGATGACCTACGAATTTCGCGTCAAGCCGGGCGGCGGCATGGCGCCCGCGCCGCTCGGCACCAAGGTCCCCGAGCACGCCTGATCACTCGTTGTACGTGCCTGCTCAATTCTTGTGCGTCGCACAAGAATTGAGCGCTGCGCCATATTTGGATGCGCGCGGCAGGGCGGCTGCGTCCTGCGACATCCTTCGCATCTCATTCTCTTGCATTGCTTTTTTGCGATGCAGCGATTTGGCACGCGGTTTGAATAGTTAGTCGTCGACGCCATCGACGCCGTCCCTTGTGACCAATGATCCGAATTGTGTCTGCCGCACCCGGGGCCACCCCGGAACGCGCCCTCATGCGCGACAGCGGCGACGCCTGACGGACGGCCCCAGCCTCAGCACAGATGCAGAAGGACGACACTGCCCATGACCAAGCGCAACGACCCTCGTTCAGGCCGCGGACCGAGCCGTCGCCAACTCCTCAAGGCCGCCAGCGGCACCGCGGCGCTGCTCGCCGCCGCGAAGCTGAACTTTCCCGCCGGCGCGTTCGCACAAGGCGCGGGTCCGGAAGTGAAGGGCGCCAAGCTCGGCTTCATCGCACTCACCGACGCCTCGCCGCTGTTCGTCGCCAAGGAAAAGGGCATCTTCGCCAAATACGGCATGCCTGATGTCGAGGTGCAGAAGCAGGCCTCGTGGGGCACCACGCGCGACAACCTCGTGCTCGGCTCCGAAGGCAACGGCATCGACGGCGCGCATATCCTGACCCCGATGCCGTATCTGATCTCGTCCGGCAAGGTGACGCAGAACAATCAGCCGACGCCGATGTACATCCTGGCGCGGCTCAATCTGAACGGCCAGTGCATCTCGGTCGCCAAGGAATATGCCGATCTCAAGGTCGGCATCGACACCACGCCGTTCAAGGCGGCGCTGGAGAAGAAGAAGGCCTCCGGCAAGGCGGTGAAGGCCGCGATGACCTTCCCCGGCGGCACCCATGATCTCTGGATCCGCTACTGGCTCGCGGCCGGCGGCATCGATCCCGACAAGGACATCGAAACCATCGTGGTGCCGCCGCCGCAGATGGTCGCCAACATGAAGGTCGGCACCATGGATTGCTTCTGCGTCTGCGAGCCGTGGAATCTGCAACTCATCCATCAGGACATCGGCTACACCGCGATCACCACCGGCGAGCTCTGGGACAAGCACCCGGAGAAATCGTTCGGCCTGCGCGCCGCCTGGGTCGACAAGAACCCGAAGGCCGCGAAGGCGCTGCTGATGGCCGTGATGGAAGCGCAGCAGTGGTGCGAGAAGGCGGAAAACCGCGAGGAGACCGCCGTGATCTGCGCCAAGCGGCAGTGGATCAACTGTCCGGTGGAGGACATCACCGACCGCATGAAGGGCAAGTTCGACTACGGCACCGGCCGCGTCGTCGAGAACTCGCCGCAGCAGATGCGGTTCTGGCAGGACAACGCGTCTTATCCCTATCAGAGCCACGACCTCTGGTTCCTCACCGAGGACATCCGCTGGGGCAAGTACGAGCCAGGCTTCGACACCAAGGCGCTGATCGCCAAGGTCAACCGCGAGGACCTCTGGAAGGAAGCCGCCAAGGAGCTCGGCGTGTCGGACATTCCGACCTCGACCTCGCGCGGCAAGGAGACCTTCTTCGACGGCAAGGTGTTCGATCCGGAGAATCCGGCGGCCTACCTGAAGTCGCTCTCCATCAAGCGCGTTGACGTCTGATTTGGCCATGTTGGCCGCGCGGCGCGGCCCGTCTTTTGATTATGGAGATTTATTTTCGATGTCGATGCCTGCCATGAAGACCGAAATTACCCCGGTCGCGATTCCGCAAACCCCGTCAGCGGCGCCGGTCGTAAGCATTGCGCCGAAGCGCGTCCCGCGCGCCGAGACCTACGCCAAGATGGCAAAGGAGGCGGCGGTGCGCGTGGTGCCGCCGCTGATCGTGGTCGCGCTTTTGCTGGTGGTGTGGGAGCTGATCTGCCGGCGCGCCGGCTCCAGCCTGCCGCCGCCCTCAAAGGTGTTCAAGGACACCAAGGAGCTGATCCTCGATCCGTTCTTCGACCATGGCGGCATCGACAAGGGCCTGTTCTGGCATCTGTCCGCCAGCCTGCAGCGCGTCGCCTACGGCTATTCGCTGGCGGCGATCGCCGGCATCGCGCTCGGCACGCTGGTCGGTCAGTCGGTCTGGGCGATGCGCGGGCTCGATCCGCTGTTCCAGGTGTTGCGCACCATCCCGCCGCTGGCCTGGCTGCCGCTGTCGCTCGCCGCGTTCCGTGACGGCCAGCCATCGGCGATCTTCGTCATCTTCATCACCTCGGTGTGGCCGATCATCATCAACACCGCTGTCGGCATTCGCAACATCCCGCAGGACTACCGCAACGTCGCCGCCGTGGTGCAGCTCAATCCGCTGGAGTTCTTCACCAAGATCATGATCCCGGCCGCCGCGCCCTACATCTTCACCGGCCTGCGCATCGGCATCGGCCTGTCGTGGCTTGCGATCGTCGCCGCCGAGATGCTGATCGGCGGCGTCGGCATCGGCTTCTTCATCTGGGATGCGTGGAATTCCTCGCATATCAGCGAAATCATCCTGGCGCTGTTCTATGTCGGCATCATTGGCTTCTTGCTCGACCGCCTGATCGCGGGACTGGGTAAGGTCGTGACCCGCGGCACCGCGGCGAACTGAGGGGAGGGATCATGCAGGCCTATCTGAAGCTCGATCACATCGACAAGACCTTTACCCGCGGCAGCGCCACGACGGAGGTCTTGAAGGACATCAATCTGACGATCGAGAAGGGCGAATACGTCTCGATCATCGGCCATTCCGGCTGCGGCAAGTCGACCTTGCTCAACATCGTCGCCGGCCTCACCGGCACCACCAATGGCTGCGTGCTCTTGGAGAATCGCGAGGTCAATTCGCCGGGGCCGGATCGCGCCGTGGTGTTCCAGAACCACAGCCTGCTGCCGTGGCTCACGGTGTACGAGAATGTCAGGCTCGGCGTCGACAAGGTGTTCGCCAAAACCAAGAGCCGGGCCGAGCGCGACGCCTGGGTGATGCACAATCTCAGCCTGGTGCAGATGGCGCACGCCAGGGACAAGCGGCCCAGCGAGATTTCCGGCGGCATGAAGCAGCGCGTCGGCATCGCCCGGGCGCTGGCGATGGAGCCGAAGGTGCTGCTGCTCGACGAGCCGTTCGGCGCGCTCGATGCGCTGACCCGGGCGCACTTACAGGATTCGGTGATGGCGCTGCACCAGAAGCTCGGCAACACCATCCTGATGATCACCCACGACGTCGACGAGGCCGTGCTGCTGTCGGACCGCATCGTCATGATGACCAACGGGCCGAGCGCGCGGATCGGCGAGGTGCTGGAGGTGCCGCTGGCGCGCCCGCGCAAACGCCTCGAGCTCGCGACCAATCCCGCCTACCTGAAATGCCGGCAGCGCGTGCTCGAATTCCTCTACGAGCGCCACAGCTTTGTCGAGGCGGCTTGAAGTGATCTCGGCATCGGCGTTGCCGCTCTGAACCAACGCGCCGCGGTCCGCTACCAATGCCCGTATTTTTCAAAGTCGTTTGAGAACGAGGGAGAGTTGAGATGAATCCGGCCCAGATCAAGCTGGTTCAAGATAGCTTTGGCAAGGTCGCGCCGATCTCGGAGCAGGCCGCGGTCATCTTTTACGATCGCTTGTTCGAAGTCGCGCCCGCCGTAAAGGCGATGTTTCCGGCCGACATGAAGGAGCAACGCAAGAAGTTGATGACAACGCTTGCCGTTGTCGTCAACGGGCTGAGCAATCTCGACGCGATCCTGCCGGCCGCGAGTGCACTCGCCAAGCGTCATGTCAGTTACGGCGCCAAGCCTGAGCATTATCCCGTGGTCGGCGGCGCATTGCTGTGGACGCTGGAGAAAGGCCTGGGCGAAGCCTGGACGCCCGACGTCGCCGCTGCCTGGACCGCGGCGTACGCCACGCTATCCGGCTATATGATCTCCGAGGCCTATGGCAGCGCGCAGGCGGCCGAGTAAGGACATCGTCGGCGCCTGCCGCGCGATCCACGTCATTGCGAGCGCAGCGAAGCAATCCATACCTCCGCAAGCGGGTAGGTGGATTGCTTCGCTGCGCTCGCAATGACGCGGGGAAATCACTATGGTCCGCCCGTTCCACCAAACGGGTGAACCAAGAAGATGATGTACCTGGAAACGCCGCCCAAACTGATCCCGACCGAAATCTTCACCGCAGTTCCCGCCGAGTTCCGCCGCAAGGTTTCGACCGAATGGGCCGATGCCAACCGGCCCGGTGCGGTCACCGACTGCTTCATCGAGGGGCCGTCGTTCGACGCCGCGGGCAATCTCTACATCGTCGACATTCCGTTCGGCCGCATTTTTCGGATCGCGCCGGACAAGACCTGGTCGCTGGTCACTGAGTATGACGGCTGGCCGAACGGGCTGAAGATCGACGCCAAGGGCCGCATCCTGATCGCCGATTACCGGCACGGACTGATGCAGCTCGATGCCAAGGCCGGCACGGTCACGCCGCTCTTGCGCTCGCGCAATTCGGAATCGTTCCGCGGCTGCAACGACCTGCATATCGCCTCCAACGGCGACATCTACTTCACCGATCAGGGCCAGACCGGGTTGCACGATCCGACCGGCCGGGTCTATCGGCTGCGCGCCAGCGGCCAGCTCGACTGCCTGATCGACACCGGCATCAGCCCGAACGGCCTGGTGCTCGATCCGAACGAGGCCGTGCTGTTCGTCGCGATGACGCGCGACAATGCGGTGTGGCGCGCGCCGTTCATGAAGGACGGCAGCATCTCCAAGGTCGGGCGGTTCTGCTCGCTGTTCGGGCCGAGCGGGCCCGACGGCATGACGATGGATCGGGCAGGGCGGCTGTTCGTCGCGCACGCCTCGCTCGGCCATGTCTTTGTCTTCGCGCCGAACGGCGAATGCATCGCACGCATCAAATCTTGCGCCGGTCAGAGCTGCACCAATGTCGCGATCGGCGGCGCCAATCGCGACCGGCTCTACATCACGGAATCGGTGACCGGCTCGGTGCTGGTCGCCGATATCGGTGGTCTCTAGGCAGCGATACTCGGCCGGCTGGCGAAGGGCGAGTCGTAAAGCCAGGCGAGCTTGTCGCAGAACTGCTCGAGACTGGTCTCGCGCATCAGCTGGTTGCGCAGCAGCGCGTGCACGCCGGCCGGATGATAGACATGGGTGCCGAGCTCGCGGGCCTGAAGCTGGACCCGCGCGGTGCGCATCAGGCGAACCTGTCGGTAGTTCTCCAGCGCCTGCGCGAAGTTATCGGGCATCTCGCCCAATAGCTCGGCGAGCCAGACTGCGTCCTCCAGCGCCATGCAGGCGCCCTGGGCAAAATACTGCAGCATCGGATGCGCAGCGTCGCCGAGCAGCACCACGCGTCCGTCGACCCAGCGCTCGATCGGATCGCGGTCGCAGGTCACCCACGCCTTCCAGTCCCTGCCGTGATGAATGATCGCCTGCGCGCGCGGGTGGACGTCGCGAAAACCTTCCAGCACCTCGTCGTGGGTGACGGGCTTGGCGGCAAAGGCCTCCGGCGGGTCGTTGTGGCAGGTGATGGCGAGGTTGAACACCTTCCAGCCCGAGAGCGGATAGTGCACCAGATGGCACTTCGCCCCGGCCCATAGCGTCGCGGCGTTCCAGCGCAAATTTTCAGGCATCTGCTCGGTCGGAATCACCGAGCGATAGGTGGTGTGGCCGGCGATCCGCGGCGGGCCGTCATTGACGAACTGCTGGCGGATGCGGGATCGGAGCCCGTCTGCACCGATCAGGAGACGGCCTTTAACGCGCTCGCCGGATTTCAGCCGCGCGCTGACCGTCTCGCCGTCCTGGTTGTAGCCAATCACGTCGCAATCGCTGCGCAGCGTGATGCCGGGATGCATCTCGCAGGCGCGCAGGAAGATGCCGTGCAGGTCGCCGCGATGCACCACCGCATAGGGGTTGCCGAAGCGCTGGCGGAAATAGCTGGTCAGATCGACGCTGGTGATCTCCTCGGCCGAGATCGCGTCCATCAGCCGCAACTGGTCGATGAACACCGCGATCGAGCGCGCGGCATCGCCGAGGTCGAGATGGTCGAAGGCATGGAAGGCGTTGGGGCCGAGCTGGATGCCGGCGCCGATCTCCTGGTAGCGCGGCGCGCGCTCCAGCACGGTGACCAAAAATCCCTTGCGCGCCAGCGCGACCGCCGCAGCAAGTCCGCCGATGCCGCCGCCTGCAATGATGATCGGATCCCTGCGCATGTCCTCTCCCTGGTGTGTGGTTATTTTCTCGGTACCTTGCGCCGCCGGCCGGCGCCGGTTTTGCTGTCGGGCTTCTGCTCGCGCGTCTCCTTCGACGCTGCGGGCGGAGGGACCTCGATCAGGCCGCCTTCGACCTCCTGCTCGAGCTGATCGAGATTCTTGTAGAGGGCGACCAGCACCTGCTTGAGCTCGGCGGCTTCCTTCGCCGACATCGCACCGGTTGCGACCTCTTCATAATGCTGCGCGATCGGCATCAGGCGGCCGGCGAGCTCGGCTCCTTTCGGCGTCAGCGCGACCTGCAGGCTGCGCTGGTCGTTCTCCGGCCGGTCGCGCGTCAACAGGCCGGCGCGGCTCATCTCGGCGACGATGCGCGACAGCGTCGAGACGTCGGCCGAGGTCAACTCGGCGATTTCGCCGAGCCGCAGCGGATGGCCCTGCTCCGACAGCGCGGCGAGCACGCGGTACATCGGCAGCGTCAACTTCTCGTGACGGATGACGCGGACGAACAGATCGCCCATCCGCACGCCGAGCCGCGCGAGCAGATAGGGGAGCGAATTCGAAAATCGGTACATGAGCTTAGGTCCGGGCTTGATTTCTGGCGGGAGATCGCCGCCCGGAATAGCCGCCGGTCTTCGTACCGACAACAGTTGCGTATCAATCATTTGCATTTGCAACGTTCTCATTGACAAATATCTGGACCGGATGTTTCCTCCTGTCAACACGGAAACGCGCTTTGAAGCCGGAAAGGACGACGCCATGCAGGGAAAGATCGCGCTGGAGGAGCACTTCGCCATCGAGGAGACGGTGCGCGACAGCGCGGGTTTCTCGCCGGCCGACGACTGGGTCGAGCTCAAGGCCCGGCTGCTCGACATTCAGGAGCGCCGCCTTGCCGAGATGGACGCACACGGCATCGAGATGATGCTGCTGTCGCTCAACGCGCCGGCGGTGCAGGCGATTCCCGATCGCAACCGCGCGCTGGAGCTGTCGCGCCGCGCCAATGATTTTCTCGCAGAGCAGGTCGCGCGGCGGCCGCTGCGCTTCCAGGGCCTCGCCGCGCTGCCAATGCAGGATCCCGAGGCTGCGGCGCGCGAGCTCGATCGCTGCGTCGGCGCGCTGAAATTCCGCGGCGCGCTGGTCAACGGCTTCAGCGAGTCGTCAAGCCACGACGGCGCGCTGTATTACGACCGCAAGGAGTTCTGGCCGTTCTGGTCCGAGGTCGAGCGTCTCGACGTTCCCTTTTACCTGCATCCGCGCAATCCGCTGGCGAAGGATGCGGCGATCTACGAGGGTCATCGCTGGCTGATGGGGCCGACCTGGGCGTTCGGCCAGGAAACCGCGGTGCACGCGCTGCGCCTGATGGGCTCCGGCCTGTTCGATGTCTATCCGCGGCTGCAGATCATTCTCGGCCACATGGGCGAGGGCCTGCCGTATTCGATGTGGCGGGTCGACAATCACAACAAGTGGATGTGCGCGCAGAACGTCTATCCGGCCAAGCGCAAGATCGCCGACTATTTTCGTGAGAACTTCTACATCACGACGTCGGGCGATTTCCGCACCCAGGCCCTGATCGACGCGATGCTCGAGATCGGCGCCGACCGCATCCTGTTCTCGGCCGACTGGCCGTTCGAGAACATCGACCACGCCGCCGAGTGGTTCGATACCGCGACGATCTCCGAAGCTGATCGTTTCAAGATCGGCCGCGACAACGCGCTCCGGCTGTTCAAGTTCTGACACCGAGCCATTCCAACCTGCCGCAGAGCAGGGCGCATCATCAGTCACCATGGAGGAAACCGTGAGCACTTCGCCCGCAATCGACGTGCACGAGGAATTGTCCGGCGCGGCCATCGGCCGGCTGCACAAGATCCTCGGCGTCCTGATCACGCTGATCACGCTGTTCGATGGTTACGACACCTTCAACCCGGCCTATGTCATCCACTACGTCGCAAAACCCTGGGGCCTGTCGCCGAGCCAGGCGGGGCTGCTGGTGAGCTCGGGTCTGGTCGGATTCCTGTTCGGCGCGATCGGCCACGGCGCGGTCGCCGACCGGCTCGGCCGCCGCGGCACGCTGCTGGCGGGCCTCTGGGTCGTCAACGTCTTCACGCTGCTCACCGCCACGATCGCAAACGATTTCTGGAGCTTTTGCGCGCTGCGCTTTGCCACCGGCCTCGGTCTCGGCGTGCTGCTGCCGCTCGGCACCACCTTCGTCAACGAAATGGCGCCGCGCCGCGTCAGCAATGCATTCTCGCTGTGGGGCGTGACGCTCGGTTGGTCGCTCGGCGGCGTCTGCGCCGGCCTGGTCGGGGTCTATCTGACGCCGCATTACGGCTGGCAGATCCTGTATTATCTCGGCGCACTGTCGATTCCGCTGACCTTCGTGGCGCACGCGGTGCTGCCGGAGAGCCCGCAATTTTTGGCGGCGCGGCGTCGCACCGAGGAGTTGCGCACGCTGCTGGCGCGGCTTCGCCCGGAACGGGCGGCGGCTTATCGTGACGCGAGCTTTGTCTCGGCGGACGCCGCCAGCATGCCAAATCCGATCGCGGCGCTGCTCAGCCCGCGCTATCGCCGGGTCTCGCTGACGATCTGGATCACCGCCTTCCTCAGCCTGTTTGCGATCTTCGGCCTGACCGGCTGGATCCCGACCGTGATGCAGAAGCGCGGCGAGACCTTTGCGGCATCGTTCGGCTTCGGCGCGCTGATGCAGGCGATGTCGTTCGTCGGCGGCCTGACGCTGGCGATGCTGGCCGACCGCAATCACGTGCTGACGCCGCGCTATCTCGCGACGTGGTGGCTGAGCGGCGGCATCGCCGTGCTGGCGCTGGTGTTCATCAGCGGCCACGGCGTCAACCTTGCGATCGTCGCCATCGCCGGGTTCTGCATCATCGGCGCCCAGCACGTGCTGAACAATTTTACGGCGGGCTCCTACGAAACCCTGCTGCGCGCCAGCGGCGTCGGCATGGAACTCGGCGTCGGCCGGGTCGGCGCGATCCTCGGTCCCTACGTGATCGGGCTGCTGCAGCAGGCAACCGGCGGTCCCGACGTCGTGTTCTGGGCGATCGGCGGTGCCGCGATCGTCGGCGCATTCGCGATCGGCTCGCTCGGTCTCGCCGCTACGCCGCGGCCGACCGCCATCGATACCGCGCCGGCGGAGTGATGGCACGACCATGCGCGATTTCGACGAGCACAACATCACCGACGCCGTGATCGACAGCCTGGCGCAAACCGGGGACGCGCGGCTCAAGACCATCATGACGAGCCTGGTCCGCCATCTCCATGATTTCGTCCGCGACGTCGAGATTAGCTTCGATGAATGGAATGCCGCGATCGATTTCCTGACCCGGACCGGGCAGATGTGCAACGACAGGCGGCAAGAGTTCATCCTGCTGTCGGATACGCTCGGCGTCTCGATGCTGGTCGATGCGATCGACCATCGGATGCCCGCGGGCGCGACCGAGACCACCGTGCTCGGCCCGTTCTTCGTGGCCGCGGCGCCGGAGGTCCAATCGGGCGCCGATATCTCCGGCGGCATGGAGGGCGAGCCGCTGAGCGTCAGCGGCGTCGTCTGCTCGCCCGACGGTGATCCGCTGGCGGACGCGACCGTCGACGTCTGGCACGCCGACGACGACGGCTATTACGACGTGCAGCAACCCGACCTGCAATCCCTGACGATGCGCGCGCGGTTCAGGACCGATCGCGACGGACGGTTTTCGTTCAGGTCGATCATGCCGGCGTTCTACCCGATCCCGCATGACGGCCCGGTCGGCGAGATGCTGCAGGCGCTCGGCCGCCATCCGTATCGTCCGGCGCATGTCCACTTCATGATCGCCGCCAAGGGTTACGAGACGCTGATCACCCACATCTTCGATGCCGAAAGTCCGTATCTCGACTCGGATGCGGTGTTCGGCGTCAAGAACTCGCTGATCGCCGAGTTTTCCCGCGATGACCGGTCAGGACGCCCGCAGCGCAGCCTCAGCTACCGATTTGGCCTGAAACCGCTTCCGCAGCCTGCGCAACGCAGCGCGGCCGATTGACGACGTCACCACCAAGGAGATTGCTGATGTCCAGTTCCACTCAACTTGCGGCAGGCGACAAGACCGCCGGGCTTTCCTCGTCGCTGGTTCTGCTGTTTGCGCGGCTGGCGATCGCGCCGCTGTTTCTTTACAGCGGCATCGGCAAGGTGATGGCGTTCACCGTTACCGCCGGACGGCTCGGCGGCGCCGATGGCATCGGCGCCATTCTTGCGTCGGGCGCGATCGCGGTCGAGCTTGGCTGTGGCGTCGCGCTAGTGCTCGGCCTGTTCGCGCGCCAGGCGGCCGTCGTGCTGTTCCTGTTCACGATCGCGGCGACGCTGATGTTTCACAATTTCTGGGCCGCGCCGGAGGCGCAGGTCGTCACCCAGACCATCAACTTCATGAAAAACCTCGGCCTGCTCGGCGCGCTCGCGCTGATCGCGGTCAACGGTCCGGGAAGCTATGCCGTGAGTGCGGACGGCAGGTCAGGCGCAGCGAGCGTCTGACCGGCCACGCCGCACGGCCGGATCAGCGGTCGGAATGCAGCTTCTCGAGAAACTCCTTCACGCCGCTGACGGCGCCGGTCTTGGAGGCGACGTAGCCGGGCAGGGCGCCCACCGCCTTGTGAAACGCGCTGCTCTTCATGATGTCGAGCACGCGCTGCATCGGCTCGGTCTCCAGGAACGCGCGCTTGCAGACGAAGAAATAATCCTCGGTGAGCAGGCGGATGAAATCCAGCCCGAACTGCCGCGCCGCCGCCTCGACGCCGAAACTCGCATCGGCCATGCCGCTCGCGACATAGGCGGCGACCGCGGCATGGGTGAACTCCATGTGCTGCGCGCCGTTGATTTTGCCTTGCGGGATCCGGTGCAGCGCCAGCAGCTGGTCGAACAGGATCCGCGTCCCGGAATCGTGATCGCGGTTGACGAAGCGGGCCTTGCGCGCGACCAGATCCTTCAGCGATGTGATCTTCAGCGGATTGCCGCGCTTGACCATCAGGCCCATCTCGCGGGTGACGAAATTGATCACGCGGTCCTCGCGCGGATCGAGCCATTCGCGGCAGGCCTTGATGCCCTGCGCGCGCAACTCGCCGCGCGGCAGATGCACGCCGGAGAGATCGCAGGCGCCCTGCGCCAGCGACACCAGTGAGTTCTGGTTGGAGACATAGCGCAGATCGACGCCCATGCCGCTCTCGCGGTCGAGGAACTCGCGCAGTTTCGACACCGCAAAGCCGTGGCTGGCATGGACGCGGATGACGGACGGCCGCTGCTCGAGGAACGGTTTGATCTCGGTGACCAGCTCCTGCGCCAGGTTTTCCAGTTGCAGCCCGAGCCGCGCCTGCATGCGCTCGCCGGCCCACACCAGCTTCTCGCCGAACGGCGTCAGTTTTGAGCCCTTGCCGCGCTGGGTCTCGACCAGCGGCACGCCGAAGAATTCGGTCCACTGCTCGATCAGGTTCCAGACATGGCGGTAGGACAGATGCGCGTCGCTGGCGGCGCTGGTGATCTTCCCGGTCTTCCTGATCTCGTTGAGGATGCCGAGCATCACCACCGTGGTCTGCGGTGAGTTCTCCTTGCGGAAGCGCCAGACGGTCTCGATCTCGATCTGCAGCATCGCAGCCTTCAAATTATGAAGTCGAATTCATATCCTGGCATGCCAATAGGTACAAGATATCATATTTACTGCGCAGCAAATCCTCCTACTTTCAAGTTCAATACCAGGAGGAAATATGATGCCTGTTGCATATGACTATGGGCACGAACGCCAGGATGCTCGCAAGGTGCCGACCATCCGGGACGAGCTGCTGCTGATCGACGGCGCCCGCGTCCGCTCGCTGTCCGGGCGCAGCTTCAAATCGCTCAACCCCGCCACCGAGCAGGTGATCGCGACCATCGCCGAAGGCAATGAGGCCGATGTCGACCGCGCGGTCGCCGCCGCCCGCCGCGCCTTCGAAGGGCCGTGGCGCACCATGCGCGCCGCCGAGCGCGGCCACATCCTGATGCGATGGGCCGAGCTGTTGAAGCGGCACGCCGACGAGATTGTCGCGCTGGAAAGCCTCGACGCCGGCAAGCCGATCTCGGGCGTGCTGCGCCAGGACTTTCCAGCCGCGGTCGACACCCTGACCTACTACGCCGGCTGGGCCGACAAGATCAGCGGCGACGTGGTCTCGACCCGCGACGACGCGCTGACCTACACGGTGCGCGAGCCGGTCGGCGTGGTCGCCGCGATCGTGCCGTGGAATTTCCCGCTGATGATCGGGATGTGGAAGCTCGCGCCGGCACTGGCCTGCGGCTGCACAATCGTGATGAAGCCCGCCGAGCTGACCTCGCTGTCGGCGCTGCGGATCGCCGAACTCGCGCTCGAGGCCGGCCTGCCCAAGGGCGTGCTCAACATCGTGACCGGCCCCGGCCGCGTCGTCGGCGACGCGCTGGTCAACCATCCTGATGTCGACAAGGTGACGTTCACCGGCTCGCCCGGCGTCGGCCGCGGCATCATGAAGGGGGCCGCCGGCAACTTCAAACGTGTCTCGCTCGAACTCGGCGGCAAATCCGCCAACGTGATCTTCGACGACGCCAATCTCGAAGCCGCCGCGAAAGCCGCGGCCGCCGGCATCTTCTTCAACGCCGGGCAGGTCTGCTCGGCCGGCTCGCGCGTGCTGGTGCAGGAGAAGGTCTATGACGAGGTGGTGGAGCGCCTGGTTGCGCGCGCCGAGGCCTTGCGCGTCGGCGATCCCGCCGACCGCGCCACCGCGCTCGGGCCTGTGATCTCGGAGAAGCAGATGCGCTCGATCCTCGACTATGTCGAGATCGGCAAAAAGGAAGGCGCGCAGCTTGCGACCGGCGGCGAACGCGTCGGCGACCGCGGCTATTTCATCCGTCCCACCGTGTTCGCCAACGTTGCGCACGAGATGCGGGTCTCGCAGGAGGAAATCTTCGGTCCCGTCGTCAGCGTGATCAAGTTCAAGGACGAGGCCGATGCGCTGCGCATCGCCAACGGCACCGCCTACAGCCTCGCCGCCGGCGTCTGGAGCGCCGACATCGGCCGCGTCCAGCGTTTTGCCAAAAAGGCGCGCGCCGGCACGGTGTGGATCAACACCTATGGCTACACCGACGTGCGGCTGCCCTGGGGCGGCGAGCGCGACTCCGGCCTCGGCCGCGAGCACGGCACCGCCGCGCTCGATAATTTTACCGAACCGAAGGCGGTGTGGATGAACCTCAACGGCTGACCGCGCGTAACGCGGACAGACCAGGCGCGGATCGACGGATCCGCGCCGTTGGGCTTGCGCGGAACGCGCCGCAAACTCGCCGTCGTCCCGGCGCAGGCCGGGACCTATAACCCCAACTCTGCATTGTGACGCGACGCTGCGGCCCCAGCTTGCCTCAACAACGCAGTCCTGTGGTTATGGATCCCGGCCTTCGCCGGGACGACGATGGGGAGACATTGTCACTCGATTGATTTATCGTTCAGTGGGCCAGGGCCAACGAGAAACGAGGCGATCGTGCAGACAAAAAAATTCGGCAAGAGCGGCCCGCAGATCCCGGTGATCGGGCAGGGCACCTGGTATCTCGATCGCGGTGATCGCAAGGCGGCGATCGCGGCGCTACAGCGCGGCATCGATGCCGGCATGACCCATATCGACACCGCCGAGATGTATGGCGACGCTGAGCTCGTGATTGCGGACGCGATCGCCGGCCAGCGCGAAAAACTGTTCCTGGTGTCGAAGGTGCTGCCGAGCAACGCGTCGCGGCGCGGCACCATCACCGCCTGCGAGCGCTCGCTGAAGCGGCTGAAGACCGATCACCTCGATTGCTATCTGCTGCACTGGCGCGGCTCCTATCCGCTTGCCGACACCGTTGCGGCATTTGACGAACTGGTCGCGGCCGGCAAGATCCGCTCCTGGGGCGTCAGCAATTTCGACGCCGACGATCTCGGCCAACTGCTCGCGGTTGCCGGCGAAGGCAAGATCGCCTGCAACCAGGTGCTCTACCATCTGCAGGAGCGCGCCATCGAGCACGCGGTGATCCCGTGGTGCGAGCAGCACGGCGTCGCCGTCGTCGCCTATTCGCCGTTCGGCCACAATGATTTTCCGTCGGCGTCGAGCAAGGGCGGCGCGGCGCTGCAATCCATCGCGCAGGCGCACAAGGCGACGCCGCGCCAGGTCGCGCTGAGCTTCCTCACCCGCGCGCCGTCCGTGCTCGCGATCCCGAAAGCATCGAGCGCGGATCATGCCGCGGAGAACGCCGCGGCGGGTAACCTCAAGCTCAGCGACAGCGAGATCGCAGCGCTCGACAAGGCGTTTCCGCGCGGACCAAAACCGCGCTCGCTGCCGATGCTCTGAGCATCGAGCGCGGAGCGGGCCGCCGCACACATTTGCTAACAAAGTGTTGCATTCGCGGCCGTGCCGTGGCTGCGACGGGCCGTCGCGCGCGCTGACGCATATCGGAGTCCCGTTTTCGGGCATTGTCCTTGCTGCGGAATTGGAGTTTTCTGCGATCAGCAGATTCCCATTATTGCGCCATCGAGATTGTCGTGACTCCGCCCCCCGCCGCAGCCGCCAGGCTGGACAGCGTTCCCCTTGCATTGCCTGAGAAGGCCTCGGTCGCGCGCAGAGTGGCTGCGCGCACCGACCGGCCGTTCAAGGGCATCGCGCTGATCCTGCTGTCGACGGTGTTTCTGGGCACCTCCGATGTCACCGCGAAATATCTCGCCAAGACGCTGCCCCCGATCGAGATCACCTGGATCCGATTCGTGGTGTTCGCGCTGATCATGATGCCGGTGATGCTGCCGGGCACGCCGCTGTTCGCGCTGCACAGCAAGCGGCCCGGCCTGCACGTGCTGCGCGGCTCGGCGCTGCTCGGCTCCTCGCTGCTGTTCATCACCGGGTTGAGTTTCCTGCCGATCGCGGAAGCCTCCGCCACCAGCTTCGTCTCGCCGCTGTTCGTCACCGCGCTGTCGATCGCCTTCCTCGGCGAGAAGGTCGGCCTGCGGCGCTGGATCGCAACCGCGGTCGGGCTCGTCGGCGTCTTCATCATCCTGCGGCCGGGCACCGCCGCCTTCCATCCCGCGGCGTTCTTCCCGATCTTTTCGGCGCTGGCCTGGGCGTGCACGCTGATCATGACGCGGATGATGAGCGGCAGCGAACGTCCGCTCACCGTGATGGCCTATTCGTCGATCGTCGGCGTCGCCATCGTCTCGGCGCTGGTGCCGTTCGTCTGGGTCGCGCCGAGCTGGCACGACATCATGTTCGGCCTGCTGGTCGGCGTCGCGTCGACCGCGGGACAGTGGATCGTGGTGCTCGCGTTCCGCTACGGCGATGCCTCGGTGCTGGCGCCGTTCTCCTACACCCAGCTGGTGTGGGTCAGTATCCTCGGCTTCCTGGTGTTCGGCGAACTGCCCGATGGCTGGACCATCGTCGGCGCCGGTTTCATCGTCGCCTCGGGCCTCTACACCGCCCACCGCGAGCGCGTCCGCCGCTCGCAACTGCTGGCCGTCGCCAGCGAGCCGTCCCCGAACGCCTGATCGCGCCGCCGAAAATCGTGCGCCGGTTGCGACATCGGGTCGCGTGAACGTTGCGCGCGTACAACAGGCCGGCCGAAAGTTTCAGGATCGGAAGCGAATTCAACGGTTTCGGAAACAAACCGGCAATCTTCCCGGTTCCGGCATGCTAGCCTGACCCCAAGCTCCGCCGGGCATTTTACTGGGGCAGGGAAGTGCGGTTTTTTGGTTCGTTGTCGTCGTCGTTTTCGTTTGGAAGTCGCTCGCGGGGTGGTGTGACGGCCCTGGCGCTCTGCGCCTCGGCCGCAAGCGTGTTCCCGCTTGGCCCGGCAGCGGCGCAGAGCTTCGTTTGGGGCGGCACCGGAAGCACGACCGCCACCACCGAATACGAGCTCAATACCAACTGGTCCAATCCGGGCACCGCGCCACCAACCCTTCCTGGGCAATCGGCGATCTTCGATTCGACGGGATCGCCGACGATCAACATCGGTCCCGGCCCGAAGCTGCCGGACTCCTGGACCTTCAACGCCAATTCGCGCGACTTCACGATCAACGGCAACCCGGTTCAGTTCAGCAGGTCGGGGCCGACCGGCGGCCTGATCAACAACGCCGATAACGGCCAGACCATCACCATCAACGCCAACGTCGCCGAGGGCGGCGGCGGCCCGGTCATGGTGCAGCAGCTCGGCAACAGCACGCTGGTGCTGGCGGGCACCAATAGCTACACCGGCGGCACGCTGATCTCGGCCGGAACGGTGCAGGTCACCAACGCCGATTCGGTCGGCACCGGCGCCATCACGCTCAACGGCGGCACCTTCCAGATGCAGTCGCCGACGGTCTCCAGCATCGCCTTCGCCAACAACATCAGCGTTGGCGCGTTTGGCACGGTCGATGCGAACGGCGCCCAGGTCAATCTGCAGGGCGTGATTTCGGACGGCGTCGGCGCCGGCACGCTGTTCCTGGTCGACACCGCCCACTCCGGAACGTCGAACGTCCAGCTCTCCGGCGTCAACACCTACAGCGGCGGCACGACGGTGATCGGGACGACCGTCATCGCCACCAACAACCGTTCACTCGGCACTGGCGCAGTGACGCTGGACAATTCGGTGTTGCAGGCCGAGGGCGTCAGCAACCTGACCTTCAGCAACAACTTCGCGATCAACCAGTCGGCGACCGGCAGCGCGATCGACGCCAATGGCGTGCAGCTGACGATCGCCGGCAATATCGGTGACGGCAACGACTCCGCCCAGCTGACGGTGCTGGACAATTCGGGCGGCCTCGGCCGCGTGATTATGCTCGGTACCAACACCTATAGCGGCGGTACCACGATCTGCGATTGCGCGACGCTGCAGCTCGGCGATGCGACCCGTACTGCGTCGCTCGCCGGCGAGATCGCCGTCGACGGCAAGCTCGACATCGTCAACGCGAATACGGCCGCGATCAGCAAGATCGTCAACGACGGCTTCAACGGCGTCGCCACCACGACATTCTACAACTCGACGTCGGCCGGCACCGCGACGATCGAGAGCAAGAATTTTGGCATCACCGAGTTTCGCGACAGCAGCACGGCGGGCAACGCCAACGTGCTGACGTCCAGCGGCGCGCTCACGATCTTCCGTGACACGAGCTCCGCCGGCAACGCCGTGTTCACCAACACCAATGGCGGCACCGTGGTGTTCGGAGACGCGCTCGGTCCGCCCGGCGGCACCGATACCGCCACGGCCGGAAACGCTGTGATCGACAATTTCAGCGGCAGCTCTGTGGTGTTCCTCGGCCACACCACCGCGGGACAGGCCACCATCACCAATCACGACCTCGGTACGTCGGCGCAGTTCTTCGAATTCTCATCGGCGGGCTCGGCGAAGATCACGAACTCGGCCAGCGGGTCCGTCTTCTTCTTCATGAACAGCACGGCGGGGAGCGCATCCATCGACAACAGCGGCCTGCTTTATTTCGGCACCGGCGGCTTCAGCGCCGCCGAGGCGCCGACCGCGGGCAATGCGACGATCATCAATCGTTCCGGCAGCGTCCTGAACTTTGCCGCGCATGCCACCGCCGGCGACGCTACCATCACCACCGAGAGCGGCGCCGCGACCACGTTCGTCGACAATTCGACCGGCGGCAACGCGCAGTTCATCACCAACGGCACCGGCTTCGTCGATTTCGGCGGCAGCCTCGGGCTGAACGGCGATCACCGCATCACCGCGGGTTCGATCGCTGGCTCCGGCACCTATTACATCGGCGGCGGCAATACGCTCATCGTCGGCAGCAACAATCTGTCGAGCACGGTCAGCGGTCTGCTCGCGGATTTCGATCCGTGCGGCTGCATCGGCCCGACCAGCGGATCCGGCACGCTGGTGAAGACCGGAAGCGGCACGCTGACGCTGGCGGGCGCCAACACCTATACCGGCGGGACCACGATTTCCGGCGGCGTCATCGAGGTGACCAACGTCAATGCCGTCAGCGCCGGCGCGGTAACGCTGGACGGCGGTACGTTCAAGGCCGACGGCGCCAGCAACCTGACCTTCGGCAACGCCTTCAAGGTCAACACCACGGGCGGCGGCATCGACAATGGCGGCGCGGTGCTGACGATTGCCGGCGTCATCGCCAACGGCA
This sequence comes from Bradyrhizobium ivorense, assembly GCF_900696085.1. Classification (GTDB taxonomy): domain Bacteria; phylum Pseudomonadota; class Alphaproteobacteria; order Rhizobiales; family Xanthobacteraceae; genus Bradyrhizobium; species Bradyrhizobium ivorense. The sequence goes on along the minus strand of NZ_CAADFC020000033.1, from coordinate 469,310 downwards.
ACGGCGGCACCGGCGTCCTGCAACTGACTGGAGCCGGCACCACCGTGCTGTCGGGCGTCAACACCTATACCGGCGGCACGCTGATATCGGCCGGAACGGTACAAGCGACGAATGTTGCTTCGCTCGGCAGCGGCACCATCACCCTCAATGGCGGCATCTTCCAGATGGCGCCGAGCCTTACCGGCATCGCCTTCGCCAACAGCATCGCCGTCAGTGCCGCGGGCGGCACGATCGATGCCAATTCAGCCGCGGTTAATCTGCAGGGCGTGATCGCCGACGGCGCGGGCGCCGGCGTGCTACGCCTGACCAGCACGGGCACCCAACGGACCATTCAGCTCTCGGGCGTCAACACCTACACCGGCGGTACGCTGGTCGACCATACGACGGTGATCGCCACCAACGCCAGTTCGGTCGGCACCGGCACGGTGACGCTGAACGGTGGCGTCTTCAAGGTCGACGGCACCAGCGACCTGACCTTCAACAACAACTTCAGGATCAGCGACTCGTCGAGCGGCACTATCAATAGCGTTGGCAAGCAGCTCACGATCTCCGGCGGCATCACCGCCGGCAACGGCACCTCGCTGACCGTTTCCGACTCGATCGGCTCGGGCCGCGTGGTGCTGCTCGGCGCCAACGACCTCCAAGGCAACACGACCGTCGACTATAGTGGGGCGCTGCAGGTTGGCGACGCCACGCACGCCTCATCGATCGGCGGCTCGCTCGTCGTCAACGGTCGGCTGGATATCGTCAACGGGAGCACCGCGGGCCTCGTCAGCATCACCAACGATGCCAACAGGTTATCCCTCAACGCTGGACCTGGAATCACGACGTTCTACAACGCCACGTCGGCCGGAAACGCCACGATCACCAACTCGGATGGCGGCACCACGGTATTTCGCGACAACAGTTCCGCCGGAAGCGCCCGGATCTTCGGCACGACGACATTCGGTGTGCGCAGCGGCTCCGACACCAGCACTGCCGCCAATGCCATCATCTACGGTGGCGTGACCTTCTTGGCGAACACCAACGCCGGTCAGGCCACTCTCGTCGGCGGAGCCTCGTTCGGCGATTTCGCATCGGCCGGCTCGGCAACGCTCCTCGCGGGCGGGAATTTTAACAACAGCAGTACGGCGGCCAATGCGACGATCTACAACACCTTTTTTACCTTCTTCTCCGACACGGCAACTGCTGCCAGTGCGACGATCATCACCCGTTCAGACGGCACGAGCTTTTCCACCCCGGTGTTGTCTTTTGGCGGCCGGTCCACGGCGGGCAATGCCATCATCATCACTGAAAGCCCGGGCAGTCCGTACGACGATTTCTTCGGGCAGCCTCCCCCGAGCGAGGTCCGTTTCGCCGACAACGCGACCGGCGGCAACGCGCAGTTCATCACCAACGGTGGCGCCATCGTCGATTTCGGGGGTAGCCGCGGGCCGAACGGCGACGGCCGCATCACGGCAGGCTCGATCGCAGGCTCGGGCAGGTACTTCATCGGCGGCGGCAACACGCTCGTCGTCGGCAACAACAATCTTTCGACAACTGTCAGTGGCGTGATCGCGGACGGCACCGGGAGCGGCGCGCTAGAGAAGGTCGGCTTGGGAACGCTGACTTTGTCGGGTGCGAACACCTATTCGGGCGGCACCACGATCAATGGCGGCACGCTCAGCGTCAACGGCTCGATCGCCTCGTCAAGCCTCACCACGGTGAATGCCGGCGGCACGCTCGGCGGCAACGGCATTCTCGGCAATACCGTTGTCAGCGGCGGCTCGCTGGCGCCGGGCAATTCGATCGGCACGCTGACCGTGCAGGGCAATTTGGTCTTCACCGCGGCGGCGAGCTACATGGTCGAGGTCTCGACGGTGGGGGCCGACCGTACCAATGTGACCGGCACGGCGGCACTCGGCGGCGCCACGGTGAAGGCGAGCTTCGCGCCTGGCAGCTACGTGACGAAGCAATACACGATTATCAGCGCGGGCGGTGGCGTTAACGGGGCATTCTCGTCGCTGGTCAATGCCAACCTGCCGGCGAACTTCACGCCGAGCCTGAGCTATGACACCAACAACGCCTATCTCAATCTGACGCTGAATTTCGTGCCGCCGACCCCGCCGGATTTCGGCCGCGGCCTGTCCGGCAACCAGCAGGCGGTCGCCAACACGCTGGTCAATTTCTTCAACACCACCGGCGGCATCCCGCTGGTCTATGGCACGCTGACGCCGAACGGCCTGACCCAGGCCTCGGGCGAGAGCGCCACCGCCTCGCAGCAGGCGACCTTCAATGCGATGAACCTGTTCATCGGCCTGTTGACCGATCCGTTCGTCGCCGGCCGCGACGGCGGCTTGGGCGCGGGCGCCGGCGCGACTCCGTTCGCCGAGGAGAGCGCCTCGCTCGCCTATGCCGCGCGCCGCACCGATGCGCGCGACGCCTTCGCCGGCATCTACCGCAAGGCGCCGGCGGCCCCGCTCGACTTCGAGCAGCGCTGGAGCGTGTGGGCGGCCGGCTATGGCGGTTCGCAGCGGACCGACGGCAATGCGGTGGTGGGCTCGAACAACACGTCCAGCAGCATCTACGGCACTGCGGTCGGCGCCGACTACCGCCTGTCGCCGAATACGCTGGCCGGTTTCGCGGTCGCCGGCGGCGGCACCAATTTCAGCGTCAACGGCCTCGGCTGGGGCCGCTCCGACCTGTTCCAGGCCGGCGCGTTCATCCGCCACAACATCGGCGCGGCCTATCTCAGCGCCGCGCTGGCCTATGGCTGGCAGGACGTCACCACCGATCGCATCGTCACCGCCGCCGGCGCCGATCATCTGCGCGCCGAGTTCAAGGCCAACGCCTGGTCGGGCCGGCTCGAAGGCGGCTATCGCTACGCGACGCCGTGGCTCGGGCTGACGCCCTACGCCGCGGGGCAGTTCACGACGTTCGGCCTGCCGGGCTATGCCGAGACCGTTGTCGCCGGCAGCGGCGCCTTCGCGCTCAACACCACCGCCAAGAGCGTGACCGACACTCGCAGCGAGCTCGGCCTGCGCGCCGACAAATCCTTCGCCGTCGACAGCGGCGTGGTGACGCTGCGCGGCCGCGTTGCGTGGGCGCACGACTTCAACCCGGACCGCAACATCGCCGCCGTGTTCCAGGCGCTGCCGGGCGCCGCCTTCGTGGTCAACGGCGCCGCGCAGGCCTCCGACTCCGCGCTGACCACGGCCTCCGCCGAGATCAAGTGGCGCAACGGCTGGTCGGCGGCCGCGACCTTCGAAGGCGAGTTTTCCAACGTGACGCAATCCTACGCCGGCAAGGGTGTTATGCGCTATTCGTGGTGATCCTCCGTGCTACTGTTTGTGAAAACAGGGAGGAACCATGCGCGCAGCGATCTTCAGGAACGGCGAGATTGTCGTCGACACCATGCCCGAGCCGAAGCCGGGTGCCGGCCAGGTGCTGGTCAAATCGCTCGCCTGCGGCATCTGCGGCTCCGATCTGCACGCGCGCAAGCACGCCCACCGCATGGTGGAGCTGAGCAAATTCCTGCCCGGCCGCAAGCCGATGGACCTCGCGCGCGACGTCGTGTTCGGCCATGAGTTCTGCTGCGAGATCCTCGACTACGGTCCGGGCACCACGCGCAGGCTGAAGCCCGGTACGCGGGTCTGTTCGCTGCCCGCGCTGCTGACGCCGCAGGGGCCGCAGGGCATCGGCTATTCCAACGACAATCCCGGCGCCTATGCCGAGCAGATGCTGCTCTCCGAGCCGCTGCTGCTCGAAGTGCCCAATGGCCTTGCCGCCGAGCATGCCGCGCTCACCGAACCGCTCGCGGTCGGCGTTCATGCGGTGGCGATGGCCGATATCAGAGGCGGTGAGGTGCCGCTGGTGATCGGCTGCGGCCCGGTGGGCCTAGCGGTGATTGCCGCGCTGAAGATCAGGGGGCTCGGTCCGATCGTCGCCGCCGATTACTCGCCGGCGCGGCGCGCCCTTGCTGAAAGGATGGGCGCCGACGTCGTGATCGATCCCGCGAAGACGCAGCCTTATGCGAGCTGGGCCGAGCACGCCCAGATGACGGAGGCGGAGAAGGCGGCGCGGCCGCCGTTGCAGGCGCATCTGCCGGCGCTGAAGCCGGCGTTGATCTTCGAATGCGTCGGCGTGCCCGGCGTGCTGCAGCAGGTGTTCGAGGGCGCGCCGCGCCACGCCCGCGTCGTCGTGGTCGGCGTCTGCATGGAGACCGACCGCTCCGAGCCGATGCTCGGCATCATCAAGGAGCTCAACGTCCAGTACGTGCTCGGCTACACGCCGGAGGAATTTGCCTACTCGCTGCGTCTGATCGCCGAAGGCCAGGTCGACGCCGGCGCGCTGGTGACGGGGCGCGTCGGCATCGACGGCGTCGCGCAGGCGTTCGCCGATCTCGCCAATCCCGAGGCGCACACCAAGATCCTGGTCGAGCCGTGGCGGTGAGCTCTTCTCAGCAGCTCCACTGAAATCCATCGACCACGAAATGCTGGCCTGTCATGAACATGTGCGCCTCGGTCGCCAGATAGCGCACGATGCTGGCGACGTCCTCGGGCGTGCCGACCCGTCCCATGGCAATGCCGGCGGTCAGTTGTTCCTTCCGGTCATCGAGCAGGTTGCGCAACAGGTCGGTGGCGATGATGCCCGGGCAGATCGCATTGACGGCCACTTTGGGTCCGAGCTCCTTTGCGAGCGACCGCGTCAGGCCGAGGATTCCCGCCTTGGCAGCCGCGTAGGCATGCTTGCTGACGGCGCTGGTGACGCCGCCCGACAGCGCGTTGATCGACGAGATCGAGATGATCCGCCCGCCGGCATCCTGCTCCAGCATGACCGGCGCGGCGGCGTGAATGAAGTTGAAGCAGCTCTTCAGATTGATCGCGATGGTGCGGTCGAACTCCGCCTCGGTGATCTCGAGGATCGGCTTCGGGTTCGCCGCGCCCGCATTGTTCAGCAGCACGTCGAGTTGCTTCCATGTCGCGCCGACCTGTTCGACGATGGCATGTGCGCGGGCAAAATCGCTGACATCGGCCTGAAAGGTCAGCGCGCGTCTGCCGCGCGCCTCGATATCGCGCGCGGTTGCGGCCATCTCCACTTCGAGGAGATCGACGAGGGCGACGTCGAAGCCGGCATCGGCAAGTGCCAGCGCGCAGGCGCGGCCGATGCCGCGCGCGCCGCCGGTGACGAGGGCGGTCTTTGTCATGAGCAGGTTCCTTGAACAGATTCCTTGGGCAAATCCTCAAGCGGCGTGGTCGCGCGCGTAGCGGACCACGTCGGCATGGGTTGCGCACCAGACGTCGCCCTTGGCTTTGGCGAGGCGAATCAGCTCCTCGATGATCCACAGCCGCGAGCGGTAGCCGATCATATGCGGGTGGCAGGTGAGCTGGAAGACGCCGCCCTCTTCATAGGCCGCCTCGAACTCGCGCCTGAATACGTCGAACACGTCCGATGGCGGCGTGTACGGACGCAGGCCCTGGAACCGGTGCATCATGAAATACACGGCGTCGTCGCGGATCCATTCCACCGGAAACTCGATGACGCCGGTCGGCTCGCCGTCGAGCAGCAGCTCGTAGCAATCGACGTCGGCCATCAGCGAGGAATCGTAGAGCAGGCCGGCCTCCTTGGTGATCCGCAGCGTGTGCGGCGAGAAATCCCAGGACGCCGTGCGCGCGCCGACCGGTCGCACCCTGGTCGTCTTCTCCAGCACGTCGGCGGCGCGCGTCATCAGGTCCTTTTCGGCCTCATACGGCAGCACCGAGTTCAACTCGTGGATCCAGGAATGGATGCCGATCTCGTGGCCCTCGGCGATGATGCGGCGCTGCTCGTCGGGATAGATCAGTGCGCACACGGCCGGTACATAGAAGGTCGCGGGGACCGCGTATTTTGCCAGCAGCTTCAGAATGTTCGGGACGCCGACGCGATTGCCGTATTGTCCCCACGCCATGCGTCCGATCGATTTGCCGCCGTCGCGCAGCTCGTTGGTCTCGTGATCGGAATCGAATGACAGCGCGAACGCGCATCGCGCGCCGTCCTTCCACCTCTTCGGCCGATAGGTTCTTCCCGCGCGGACCTGGTTGACCAGTCCGCGCCAGTGCGCCTCCGGCCATTGCCAAGGCTCAAGCTTCGATGTTTCGAGCTTCGACGTCTCGTTCATGATGGTTCTCCCGGATGATCGTTACAGCGGGCCGCCGGTGACGGGGATGGTCTGCCCTGTGATCCATGAGGCGTGGTCCGAGGCGAGGAATGTCACCGCATCGGCGATGTCCTGCGGCGCGCCCATGCGCCGCATCGCGATCGTGTTGACGAAATTGTCGCGGAACGCGGCCGGCCAGTTGTTCCACTGCCGCTCGTAGTCGGGGCTGGTCGCCATGAAGCCGGGCGCGACCGAATTGACGGTGATGCCGAACGGCCCGAGCTCCTGGGCGAGCTGTTTGACCAGGCCGATTTGTCCGTGCTTGGCGGCGGGATAGCTCTGGATGCCGGTGAGGCTGGTGGCGAGGCCGGCGCGGCTCGAGATGGTGACAATGCGGCCGCCGCCTTTTGTCTTCATGCCGGGCGCTGTGGCCTTGATGAACAGGAACGCGCCCTTGAGATTGGCATCGAGGATGGCGTCGAAATCGTCCGCGCTCACCTCTTCCAGCGGCCGGGGCCTTTGGCCACGTACGCCGCCCGCGACATAGACAAGGATGTCGGCGCCGTCGGCAATGCCCACGACCTCGGCAATGGAGGCCTCATCGGTGACGTCGACCTTGGCCGCGACGATCTCGCCGCCGCCATCGACGCGGCCCGCGATCGGTGCGAGTTCATGGAGCAGCAGGTCGCAGGCGACCACGCGCGCGCCGTCATTGGCCAGCGATCGCGCGATGGTCTGGCCGATGCCGCGCGCGGCTCCGGCCACGATCGCGGTGCGTCCGTCGAATCGAATGAGCATGGCGGGCGCTTCAGCCTCTCATCGCAGTTTGGTGCCGGCGGTTTCCTTCAGGCTGCAGATCACGGCCAGCGAGATCGCCGCCGCAGGCAGCAGATAGAGATAGGTCGGCGACACCGGCGATCCCGTGGCCTGGATGAGCCAGGTCGCGATGAACGGCGCGAAACCGCCGAAGATGGCGACCGAAAGCGCGTAGCCGCTCGACATCCATGTCGAGCGCAGATGGGTCGGGAAGATTTCCGAGATCGCCGCGGGTCCCGCGCCGGAATAGAGCGCGAGCAGGATGCCGAGCAGGATCTGCAGCGGCATCACCAGCGCGAGTCCGGTGCCGCCTGTCATCAGCGAGAACAGCGGATAGGCGAGCAGCCCGATGCCGATCGCGCTCGCCATCAGGAGCGGCTTGCGGCCGATCCTGTCCGACAGTGCGCCCCAGAACGGAACCGCGATCACCATGGCGATCAGGCCGATCGTGTTCGACCACAACGCCTCTGATGGCGTCAGTCCGGCGAAGCGCTGGGTGAAGCTCGGCATCCAGGCGAGCAGCGTGTAATAGGCGACGGTCCAGAAGATGGTGAAGCCGAACGCGAGAGCCCCGAGCGGAAACCCGGCGATCACCGGCTGGTCGGCGACGGCCCGGCGGCTTGCTTCATAGGACGGCGTCTCCTCGACGTTGCGGCGCAGATAGGCGCCGACGAACAGCAGGAGCACGCCGAACAGGAACGGCACGCGCCAGCCCCAGTCGAGCATCGCCGCCTGGCTGAGCGACGAGGTCATGATGGCGGCGACGGCGGAGCCGAGCAGCGAGCCGCCGGCGGTCGAGACCTGCTGAAAGCTGCCATACAGGCCGCGGCGGTGTTGCGGCGCCCACTCCACCATGAAGGCGGTGGAGGTGCTCCATTCGCCGCCGGCCGCCAGCCCCTGCACGATGCGCAAGCCGACCAGCAGGATCGGCGCCCAGACGCCGATCGCCTCATAGGACGGCAGCAGACCGAGCCCTACCGTGCCGAACGCCATCAGGAAGATGGTGAGCATCAGTGCCGCCTTGCGGCCTCTGGTGTCGCCGAGGCGGCCGATCACGATGCCGCCGAGCGGCCGTGCCAGGAAGCCGACGCCATAGGCCGCGAAGGCGGCGAGCAGCGAGGCGGTGGGATCGGTGTTCGGGAAGAATTTTGTCGCGATCAGTCCGGCGAGATAGGCATAGACGCCGAAATCGTACCACTCGAGCAGATTGCCGATCGCCGCGGCCCAGATCGCCCTGCGGGAGTTGTCAGCCAGATCCGCGCTCGGCGCGGCCAGAACAGAAGCTTCCGCCATTGCATCACCAGTCACGGGCATTTCACTGCAATATTCGACATGACAATCCGGGCGGTGTCGAGGGGTGAGGCGCGCGCCATGACGGCTCTGCGGTGATGGCTGACAGTTCGCTGCGGCATAGCTCCTCGCCGTGCTGCTGGTCTTGCTGCTGGTCCTGGCTTTCGATCACGGCTCTTGTGCTGAACGGCGCGCAATTTGCATTTCACGACATCGCACCTATAGTTCTCCATCCTCTGAACTCCACTCACGTCACCTCATGCGCGTTTCGATCATCACAGGCGGCGGCTCCGGCATTGGCGCCGCGATTGCGCGCCGGCTCGCCGCATCGGATCAATGTCTGGTGCTGCATGGCCAGGGCGCGGACGCCGCCGGGCGCGCGCGGCTCGATGCGGTGGCCGAGCAATGCCGCGGCAAGGGCGCGAGGGTCGAGATTTGCACCGGCGATCTCGCCGAGGCCGGCACAGGCGCGGCGCTCGTCGATGCTGCGCGCGCCGCGTTAGGACCGGTTGACGCCATCGTGCACGCCGCTGGCTTTGCCGACCGCCGCGAATTCGCCAGTTTGCCGCGCGCCGCGCTGGAGCGCGCCTTCGCGGTGATGGCTGCGGCGTTCCACGAGATCACCGCGGCGGCGCTACCGGATCTCACGCGCAGCGCGGCAGGCCGCGTCGTCGCGGTCTCGAGTTTTGGGCCGCATCGGTTTTTGCCGGGCGCCATTTATCCGGGCTCGGCCGCGGCAAAGGCCGCGCTCGAGGTCTTGGTGAAGTCGCTGGCGATTGAGCTCGCTGCATCCGGCGCCACCGCCAATGCGGTGATGCCCGGCTACACCCGCAAGGATCCCGGTCTGTTCGGCGCGCTCGATACAGCGACCTGGGAGCACGTCGCAAAGGCCAATCCGATGCAGCGGCTGGCCGAGCCCGACGAGGTCGCCGCCGTCGTCGCCTTCCTGCTGTCGGCGGAAGCCGGCCACGTCACCGGCGCCACGCTGCCGGTCGATGGCGGCCTGACCCTGATGTGATCGGCATGGGCGAGGGCGCAGCAGGACAACAGACGGACGTGATCGTGCTCGGCGCCGGCATGGTCGGCGTCTCCGCAGCACTGGCGGCGCGGCAGCGCGGTCTCTCCGTCATCATCGTCGATCGCCGCGAGCCCGGCAGCGAGACCTCCTACGGCAATGCCGGCATCATTTCGTCAGGTTCGATCCTGCCGCTCAACACGCCCGCGCTGTGGAAGAACCTGCCGAAATACCTCAGCAACACGCATCCGGCGTTGCGCTGGAATCTCCCGTGGGCCATCGCCAACGCCGGCTGGGTGATCCGTTTCCTCGCCAGCGCTGCGCCGTCACAGACAAAGCCGCGCGCGGCCGCGCTGCATGGTCTGATCGGCGCCTCGCTCAAACTGCATCGCGACTGGATCGTGCAGGCCGGCGCCGGGCATCGCATCCGCGAGAGCGGCTGGCTGAAGGCCTGGCGCAGTGACGGGCTTGCGGCCGCCAAGGCCGAGCAGGCGGCGCTCGCCGAATTCGGCATCAAGAGCGAGGTGCTCGACCGCCAGGATATTTCCGCGCTCGAGCCCAACATCATCCCGGCCTACAGCACCGGTCTGCTGCACACCCAGACCGCATCGGTGGATTCGCCCGGCGCGGTGGTGAAGGCCTACGCCAAGATGCTCGCGGATGGCGGCGGCGCGGTCAGGCAATCCGAGGTCAGGCGGATCGACCCGCACGACGGCGGCTGGCGCGTACTGCTCGCCGATGGCGAGATCGCCGCGCGCCATCTCGTGGTCGCGCTCGGGCCCTGGTCGGCCGAGCTGCTGCGCCCGCTCGGCTATCGCGTGCCGCTGGCGTTCGAGCGCGGTTATCACCAGCATTTCGTGCCGAACCCGGCGCGCAAATTGCTGCGCCCGATCCATGATTCCGACGGCAGCTTTCTGATGACGCCGATGGAGCAGGGCATCCGCGTCACCAGCGGCGTCGAGCTTGCCGCGCGCGACGCGCCGTCGAATTTTTCCCAGCTCGAGGCGGTGGTGCCGATGGCGCGCAGCGTGGTCGAATTCGGCGATGCGGTCGGCGAGCGCTGGCGTGGCGCGCGGCCGACGCTGCCCGACAGCCTGCCGATGATCGGCGCGGCGCCGCGGCATCGCGGGCTCTGGCTGGCGTTCGGCAACCAACACATCGGCTTCACCACCGGCCCCGGAACCGGCGCCGCGATCGCGGCGATGATCGCGGGCGAGGCGCCGCCGTTCGATGCGAGCGCGTTTGCGCCAAGCCGGTATATCGCGTGACTCGCGCGGGCCTGCCTGCGATGCTGGGAATGAGCCGGCGCGCGAATGGTCGATAACCGAGGGGCAGGATGAACTACGTCTGGGATTTCGGCATCCTTGCCAAGTACAGCCATCTGTTCTGGCTCGGGCTCGGCTGGACCGTCGCCTACACGATCGGCACCATCATCCTCGGCACGCTGATCGGCCTGATCGTCGGCATGGCGCGGCTCCGCCGGGTTCCGGTGATCGACTGGCTGCTGATCGCCTATATCGAGACCTTCCGCTGCACGCCGCTGCTGGTGCAGATCATCTGGTTCTACTACGCCTTCCCGGTCGTGATCGGCGTCAACATCCCGGCGCATGTCGCCGCCGTCAGCGTGCTCTCGCTCTATGGCGGCGCGTTCTATGCCGAGATCGTGCGCGGCTCGATCGAGAGCGTGCCGGTCGGGCAGTGGGATGCCGCCAAGGCGCTCGGCTTCCGCGGCTGGCGCTTGATGCGGCTCGTGATCCTGCCGCAGGCGCTGAAGCCGATGATGGCGCCCTATGTCAACCAGTCGGTGACGCAGCTGAAAAACACCTCGCTGGTGTCGATCATCGCGGTACCCGATCTGGTCTACAACGCGACGCTGATCAACGCGGACACCTACCGCCCGCTCGAGGTCTACACCATCGTGGCGCTGATCTATTTTGCGATCCTGTTTCCGTCGACCCTGGCGGCAAGGCGGCTGGAGCGCGGGCTGACTTATGACAAGGTCTAAGTTCTCCCTCGCCCCGCTCTTGCGGGGAGAGGGTCGGGGTGAGGGGCCTCTATCCGGCGAGCAGTGCGTGGCTTGTTGAGCAGTGTGCTTCGCCCCTCACCCGGATCGCATCTTTGATGCGATCCGACCTCTCCCCGCAAAGAGCGGGGAGAGGTAAAGAGGGCGCGGCCGCGTCGATCGCGCGGCTAGATACTCAATTCCACCGGCACGTCCTCCGGCTTGACGCCGGCGAGGCCGAGGCCCTTGACGAACCATTCGCGCATCTGGCCGATGCCGCGGTTGTAGTCGATCCACACCGAGAGGAAATCGCGCCAGCGCTTGTCGCTCTCGCGCCGCACCGCGGTGCCGCTCGCGATCGTCACCGCGGGCGATTGCAGGATCTTGTAGGTGCCGAGGTTCGGGTTCTTGGCGATCGCGGTCAGCCCGAGCACGAGGGCGTTGACGACGCAGTCGACCCGGCCCGACGACATTTCCAGCATCACCTCGTCGCGCGACTTCAGCGACTTGATGGTGGCGTTGGGCGCAAAGCGCCGCGCCACCGCCTCGTTGGCGGAGCCGACGTCGACCGCGATCTTGACCTCGGGCTTGTTGATGTCGGCCCAGGTTTTTGCTTCCAGCCCCTTCTTCAGCATGGCGCCGAACGGATGCGGGAACACCAGGCTGGTGAAATCGACCACCAGCGCCCGTTGCGGCGTCGGGTTGAGCGCAAAGCCGAGGTCGATCTTGTTGGCCTGCAGGTCGAGGATCGAGTTGCCGTAGGTCGATTCGACGTATTCGAGCTTGACGTCGAGCAGCTTTGCCAAATCGTTGGCCATCTCGATCGAGAAGCCGGACCAGGTGCCGGAGGCGAGATCCTTGTTGAAATAGGGCAGCTCGCCCGGCAGCACGGCAATGCGCAGCACCTTGTTGGCGCGGATGCGGTCCAGCGTGTTGTCGGCCGGCGCCTGCGCGGCGGCCGGCGTCGTCAGCGCCGCCGCCAGCGCCGCGCCGCTGCCGATCCCGAGCGCATAGCGCAGCGCGTCGCGGCGGTCTTCGGAAATCTTTGTGTCGTCGGATTGAGTCACGTAGGCCTCCCTGCACCAAATCGGGGAAGCCTAGCGTCGGCGTCAGGGGGCGGCAATACCATCGCCCTGCGCCATTGGTAGGCGCGTGATGCCTATCGCGTCACCTCTCCCCGCCCTTTGCGGGGAGAGGTCGGATTGCATCGAAGATGCAATCCGGGTGAGGGGCATGGCACGCTGCTCAACAAGCCATGAAGCGCTCGCCGGATGGAGGCCCCTCACCCCAACCCTCTCCCCGTAAAAACGGGGCGAGGGAGCGCAGCGTGCTCGCGGCGAGCGCCCCGGCTCAATACCGCCCCGGCACATACATCTCCGGCGGGATCGGGCCGCGGTGATAATCCGGGTTGTGCACCCGCGGCGGCAGCACCACGGGTTGGTGGGTGACCGGCTGATAGGGGATCTGGCTCAAGAGATGCGAGATGCAGTTGAGCCGGGCACGCTTCTTGTCGACGGCGTCGACGATCCACCACGGCGAGTCCGGCAGGTGGGTGCGTTCCAGCATCGCCTCCTTGGCCTTGGTGTAGAGCTCCCAGCGGGTGCGGGCCTCGACGTCCATCGGGCTCAGCTTCCACTGCTTCAGCGGATCCTGAATCCGCATCGTGAAGCGGAACGCCTGCTCGTTGTCGGTGATCGAGAACCAGTATTTCAACAAAATGGTGCCGGAGCGGATCAGCATGCGCTCGAATTCCGGCACCGACTTGAAGAATTCCTCATACTGCTCGTCGTTGCAGAACCCCATCACCTTCTCGACGCCGGCGCGGTTGTACCAGCTGCGGTCGAACAGCACGATTTCGCCGCCGGCCGGCAGATGCGAGACGTAGCGCTGAAAGTACCATTGCGTGCGCTCGCGCTCGTTCGGCGCCGGCAGCGCCGCGATGCGGCAGACCCGCGGGTTGAGCCGCTGGGTGATGCGCTTGATGACGCCGCCCTTGCCGGCGGAATCGCGGCCCTCGAACAGCACCACCACCTTCTTCTTCTCGTGCTGCACCCAGTCCTGCAGCTTGACCAGCTCGCCCTGCAGTCGCAGCAGCTCGCGGAAATAGAATTTGCGGTCGAGCCCCGGCCGCCCGAGCCCCGCCTCGTGCTCGAGCTCGTCGAGCCTGACGTCGTCAAGCTCGAGCTCGAGCTCCTCGTCGAGACTGTCGGCAAGCTCCTGATGGATGCGGGCGCGCAGCGCCTCGTCGTGCGCGGCTTCATCGTGCAAGGCTTCACCATGCAAGGCTTGGTCGGTGAGGGGGGCGGTCATGAAGGTCCGTCTTTCAGTATGTTAGATGGAGCGGACCGGAGCATTGACGGCCGATGTTACCCGTGTGTGACATTGTCATGACGGGTGTTTCACGTCCGCCGCGAGACTGTGCTAACAAGCCTCAAAGACCAGAAACGGGAGAAGCCGAATGATTTCGCTCACGCCACAAGATGTCCTGCCGGAAGACCGCACCAGCGGAACGCTGGTCGGGCGAGTCTGGCTGCCCGAGGCGCGCGGTCCGGCCGTCGTCGCGGTGCGGGCAGACGGCGTGTTCGACGTCACCGCCCGGTTCCCGACGGTGAGCGCACTGTGCGAGGAGGCGGACCCCGCCGCCGCGCTGCGTGCGACCAAGGGCGAGCGGATCGGCGACCTCGCGGCGATCCTCGCCAACACGCCCCCCGACCACCGCGATCCGGCAAAGCCGCATCTGCTGGCGCCGGTCGACCTCCAGGTGCTCAAAGCCGCCGGCGTTACCTTCGCGATCTCGATGCTGGAGCGCGTGATCGAGGAGCGGGCGCGCGGCAATCCGTCTTCGGCGGAGGCGATCCGGGCCGAGGTGGTGCGCCTGGTCGGCGACGATCTCTCGAAGCTGAAGCCGGGCTCGGAGCAGGCGGCGCGGCTGAAGCAGGTGCTGATCGATCAGAACGCCTGGAGCCAGTATCTCGAGGTCGGCATCGGCCCCGACGCCGAAGTGTTCACCAAGGCGCCGACGCTGTCCTCGGTCGGCACCGGCATGGACGCCGGGCTGCATCCGAAATCGACCTGGAACAACCCGGAGCCCGAGGTCGTGCTGATCGTGTCAGCTAGCGGCAAGATCGTCGGCGCCGCGCTCGGCAACGACGTCAACCTGCGCGACTTCGAGGGCCGCTCGGCGCTGCTGCTGTCGAAAGCCAAGGACAACAACGCTTCGTGCGCGATCGGCCCGCTGCTCCGCCTGTTCGATGCGACGTTCTCACTCGACGACGTCAGGAAGATGGACGTCGGCCTCACCGTGAAGGGCACCGACGGTTTTGTGCTCGAAGGCCATTCCTCGATCTCAAAGATCAGCCGCGACCCGACCGATCTGGTCGCCCAGACCATCGGCCCCGTGCATCAATACCCCGACGGCTTTGCGCTGTTCCTCGGCACGATGTTCGCACCCGTCAAGGACCGCGACACCAAGGGCGAGGGCTTTACCCACAAGCGCGACGACATCGTCACCATCGCCGCCCCGCAGCTCGGCAAGCTCGTCAACCGCATGCGCAGCAGCGACGAATGCGAACCGTGGACGTTCGGCGTCGGCGCGCTGATGAAGAACCTCGCGCAGCGGAAGCTGTTGTGATGGCGGGAAACAATGTGAGGTGAGCACGCCAGTCGGGCTCCCTCCCCCCTTGCGGGGTAGGGCTATCGCATATGGGCGAGGGCGGAGAGAAGGAAGTCGTTGTTCCATCTGGCCTGGAGCATTTTGTGGCTGATGCGGGCTGGACCTGGCGTTGCCTGCAGGACATTGATGGCCAGCTTGCGGATGACGGCGAGATTTTCCGCGGCATGATCCTTGCGGCTGCGGCAGGCGTCCTCGTCGAATAGAACGTCGAGAACCCAGTGCAGGTTGTTCTCGATGCTCCAATGGGCGCGCACGACTTCGAGCAGTTTCCTGGCAGACAGCACGCGCGAGGCCAGAAAGTACCGGACTGTATGCTTGGCAGCCCTGCCGGCGTTGGTGCGCCAACTGTCGATGCGACCGACGGCAGCGATAGCGGGGAAGTCGTATTGCTTCGCCAATTGCGGTGCCGGGGCGACGATGGCCTGCCGACGCTCGACGCGGCCGTGAGTTGTGGTCCCGCGCTGGCTCGCCCGCGCTGGCCTTCGGGCCGTGTCGACCAGCGTCCTGGCGGCCTTGAAGAGCTTGCCGCGATTGCTCTTGATGGCCAACACATAGTGCCCCCTCCGGTCGCGGATGGCCTGCGCCGTGTCGGGTCGGCAATGCAAGGCGTCGGCGGTAACAAGAGCACCGTCCAGATCGAGCAGCGCGAGAACTTCGAGAGCACCGGCAATCTCGTTGCGATTGGGGGCCTTCCGCTGAGCCAAGGCCATGCGAGTGCCTGCCGCCCAGACATTGACCATGTGCAGCGGCGTGGCCCGCCGGCCACGCGTGAAGGCTCCGCGCAGGGCCTTGCCATCGATGCTGACCACGCCCTTGATGCCAAAGCTCTTGCTGAACTTGCGCAACACCGCTTCCAGACCCTTCGGGTCCAGCGCACGCAAGACGTTGCTGAACGTATCGTGGCTCGGGATGCCGTGCCTGAGCTCCAGGAACCGTCGCAACAGCTCCTCGCGGCCTTGCCCAAAGAACTCGAACTCGGTGCAGGTCTTGGCGCCAGCCAGCGTGGCCGCCAATGCAATGACGAGGATCTCCACCAGATCGTGTCGAGTGTTGCTGGCGCGCGGGTCCTTGAGCGGTCGAAACAGGCGCTTGAGCTTGCGCATTCAGGTCTCCCTCGGGAATCGAGAGACACCCAAAGAATCCAGTTCCTACCGCTTTGCAACACCCCTCCAGCGCCATATGCGATTCCCCTACTTGAAAAGGGGAGGTCGCTTTGCTCGCAAGAGCAAAGCGGGTGGGGATCTGCGCTCTCCACGAGCAGCGTCGTCTGCGGCTGACCCTCATCCCGACCTTCCCCCTTTCAGGGGGAAGGAGAAGACAGATCTTTAGCCTGTAGCCTGGATGCAGCGAAGCGAAATCCGGGTAGGTCCCTCCGCGGAGGCCGGCTCCGGATTGCGCTGCGCTGCATCCGGGCTACGCACTGTCGTCTGGTGCTCAGGATGTTGCGACATCCGTCACCGTCATCCGCACGATGCGCCGTCCTGAGACGTCATTTCTGAGAAGATCCTCGCCCGGTTTCATCTGTCAGTTTTTCCAGCCGACGCTGCATGACTTCAATGATGAGCTCGCGCTTTGCCGCGATTCGTTCGATTGGTCCGCCAATGCCGATAGCGAGCGGAGCGCGTCTCTTCGGCAGGGGAACAAGCATGCCTATCGTGTTTGCGCCCGGCGTCGTGCGGCCGCTTGACTCGGAAAACCCGCGTCGGCGGATGCGCTCGACCTCTTCGAGAAAGACCGATTCTCGAACGCGCATCGATTGATCCGGCTCTTCAGCGTTATTGCGACGGATAATGCCGCGCACGGTTGCGTTTGGCATTTGGCTCAGCAGCACGTGTCCGAGGGCGGTACGAACCATCGGTCGTATTTGACCGGCTTGAGCAGTGTACTGAAGCCGCGAGGTGCTGGGTACAACATGTAGATACTGCATCCCCGCGGCACCCGCCTGATGTCCAAGCATAACGGTTTCGCCGCCAGTCGCCCTCCAGAGTTCCTCCATCAGGTCTGTGAGCTTTGTATCGCGAAACGGAGAACGACGGATCCAATCACCAAGCAGGTTTACCCGATAGCTGGGTAGGAAACGCCGGGTCAGTCGGTCGTATTCGAGGTAGTTCAACTCAACGAGACTGCTCAGCAACACCGAAGTGCTCGATTGGGGCATCTCCAGCGCGGCAGAAATTTCAGTCACGGACGCAGCCCGCTTTGTTTCCCGAAAGAACTCCAGAACCGCAAAAGTCCGCATCGCCGATTTGACGATGGTCGTCTTGCTCGATTTCGGCATGCCTGTCTCCGCGCGGGGCAATTGCCGCAGCTTTATCACATATGTGATGTTAGGGCGGAATGGCTTCACTTCAGGGCAACTTTGGCACAGATTGGCGTCAATTAGATCAAACCGCATGGAAACGCAGAGCGCAGGGGAAGGCGGATGCCCGGACGAAGCCTGTTCGAGAAGATCTGGGACCAGCATGTCATTGCCCGGTTGAACGAGGACACCGACCTCCTTCATATCGACCGCCATCTACTGCACGATCTCGGCGGCTCGCGCGGCCTGCTCGATCTGAAGAGCAGGGGGCTCAAGGTCCACAATCCCGAGCTGACTTTTGCGACGCCGGATCACGCGCTCTCGACCGCGCCCGGCCGTGCTGGAACCAGCAAGATCGGACTGGAATTGCTGGCCGCGCTTCGGGTCGAGACCTCGGCGAGCGGCATCACATTGTTCGATGTCGATCAGCCCGGCCAGGGCATCGTCCATGTCATTGGGCCGGAGCTTGGCCTGAGCCTGCCGGGCGCAACCATCGTCTGCGGCGATAGCCACACCTGCACCCATGGCGGCCTCGGCGCACTCGCCTTCGGCATCGGATCGAGCGAGCTCGCCCATGTGCTGGCGACGCAGGCGCTGATCCAGCGCCGGCCGAAAACGCTGCGCGCGCGGTTCGAGGGCAAATTGCCGCTCGGCGTCACCGCCAAGGACATGATCCTGGCGCTGATCGGCCATATCGGCGCCGCCGGCGGCACCGGCTATGCGGTCGAATATGCCGGCAGCGCGATCCGCGAGCTGCCGATCGAGGGCCGGCTCACGATCTGCAACCTCTCGATCGAGCTCGGCGCCAAGATGGGCATGGTTGCGCCCGACGAGAAGACCTTTGAATATTTGCGCGGTCGCCCTTATGCGCCGACAGGAGAGATGTGGGAGCTCGCGGTCAAGGCCTGGCGCGAACTGCCGAGCGATCCCGACGCCGTGTTCGACCGCGAGGTCACGATCGACGTCACAAAAATCATTCCGCAGGTGACCTGGGGCACCAGCCCCGAGCATGTCATCGGCGTCGACGGCAAAATTCCCGATCCGAAGGCGGTCGACGATCCCGCGCGCCGCGCCGCGATCGAGACCGCGCTGGAATATATGGGTCTTAAGGGCGGCGCGCCGATTGCGGGCACGCCGGTCGACTGGGTGTTCATCGGCTCCTGCACCAACAGCCGGCTCAGCGATCTGCGCGCGGCCGCCGAGGTGGCGCGCGGCCGCAAGGTCGCGGCCGGCGTCCGCGCCTGGGTGGTGCCGGGCTCTGAAAACGTCAAGCGCGAGGCGGTCGCCGAAGGGCTCGACAAGGTCTTCGTCGAGGCCGGCTTCGAATGGCGCGAGCCGGGCTGCTCGATGTGCCTTGCCGCCAATGGCGAGGTGGTGGCGCCCGGGCAGCGCTCGGTCTCGACCTCGAACCGCAATTTCGTCGGCCGGCAGGGGCCGCGGGCGCGGACCCATCTGGCAAGCCCCGCGAGTGCCGCAGCATCGGCTATTGCCGGTGCAATCGCCGACGTCAGGATGATGGGGCGCTGAAAAATGCCAAAACCGTTCGACAAGCTCACCGCAACGGCCGCGCCGATCATGCGCGCCAACATCGATACCGACGTGATCATCCGCATCGAGCGGCTGGTCGGCAATTCGATCCGCGGCACGCTCGGCAAATGGGCGTTCGGATCGCTGCGCTATCTGCCCGATGGCTCGGAGAATCCCGATTTCATCCTCAACCGCGAGCCGTATCGCGAGGCGGAGATCCTCGTCACCGGGCCGAATTTCGGCTGCGGCTCGTCGCGCGAGGGCGCGGTGTGGTCGCTGCAGGAGCGCGGCATCCGCGCCATCATCGGCTCCGGCTTCGGCGACATCTTCTTCGCCAACTGCTTCCAGAACGGCATCCTGCCCATCATCGTCGACAAGGCGGTGGTCGATCAGCTTGCCGCCGACATCGAGGCGACGCAGGGCGCCGGTAAGGTCTCGGTCGACCTGGAGGCGCAGACCATCGTCTCGCCGTCGGGCAAGCAGCATCCATTCGAGATCGACCCGCGGCGGCGCGAGGGGCTGCTCAAAGGCCTCGACGAGGTCGCGCTGACATTGCAGCGCGACGACGAAATCCACGCCTTCCAGGCCGCCGACCGCGCGGCACGCCCCTGGATCCATTCGACAAGGATATCAGCATGAGCACGCAATCCAACATGATCAAGGTCGCCGTGGTCGGTGGCGAGGGCATCGGCCCCGAAGTCACCACGCAGTCGCGCCGTGTGCTCGAATGGTTCGCCGCCAACCGCGGCGTGCCGATGACGCTGCGCGATGCCGAATATGGCCTGATCCCGTATCTCAAGACAGGCAAGGTGCTGCCGGAGGACACTGCCGAGGCGATGGATGAGGCCGACGCGATCCTGTGGGGTGCGACCGGCGGCCCCGAAACCACCGAGGTGCCGGCGGCCGCGCGCAAGGCCGGCAGCCTGCTCGGGCTGCGCAGCAAATACGATCTCTACGCCAACTTGAGGCCGATCGCGGCGAGTCCGTCATTGTCGGCCTCTGCGCCGCTCAAGGCCGAAGTGCTCGACGGCGTCGATTTCGTCATCATTCGCGAGTTGACCAGCGGCATCTATTTCGGCGAGCCGCGCGGCATCGAGACGCTGCACGACGGCCAGCGCCGCGGCTTCAACACTGAGCAGTACACCACCAACCAGATCCGCCGGGTGGCACGCGCCGCCTTCGAGCTGGCGCGCACTCGCCGGGGCAAGGTCTGCTCGGTCGACAAGGCCAATGTGCTGGAGACCAGCGTGGTGTGGCGCGAGGAAATGATCGCGCTGCATAAGGAAGAGTTCTCGGACGTCGAGCTCACCCATCTCTATGTCGACAACGCCGCGATGCAGATCGTGCGCGAGCCGCGGCAATTCGACGTGATGGTGACGGGCAACATTTTTGGCGACATCCTGTCCGACTGCGCGGCGATGGCCTCGGGCTCGCTCGGCATGCTGCCGTCGGCCTCGCTCGGCCCGGTCGATCGCTACGGCCGCCGCAAGGCGCTGTACGAGCCGGTGCATGGCAGCGCGCCCGACATCGCCGGCAAGGGCATCGCCAATCCGCTCGGCTCGATCCTCAGCGTCGCGATGCTGCTGCGGCTGACGCTTAACCGTCCGGAGGACGCCGACCTGCTGGAGCAGGCGGTGCAGACCGCGCTCGCCTCCGGCGCGCGCACCGCTGACATTGCCGAGGCCGGTGCGAAAAAACTCTCCACCGTCGAGATGGGCGACGCGGTGCTGCGCGCGCTGGACAAGGTGTCAGCGAAGGAGAACGCTTGATGGCCAATATATCGAGACGCTCGGCGCTGACGGTCATCGCGGCGAGCGGCGCGGCACTTGCCACCCGGCGGGCCGGGGCGCAGGCGATGGCCGGCCGCGCGATCTATCCGGTCGCGGTGCCGGTCTACCAAACGCAATTCATCGCCGACCGCATCGGCTACTTCAAGGAAGCCGGGCTCGACTGCAAGCTGCTGCAGGGCGGCAGCGGGGTGAAGACCCGCGAGATCATCGCCTCGTCGCAGGGCGACATCGGGATCGGCGACGTCACCCATCCGATGCAACTGACCAACCACGGCCGCGCTGCGCGCGTGCTGTTGCCGGTGGATACGCGGTCGAACTCGGTGATGTTCATCATCCGCAAGGATCTGAAGGACCAGGGCATCAATTCGCTGGAGGCTTTTACGCAGTGGAAGCGGCCCGACGGCCGCAAGCCGATCGTCTCGGTGTCCTCGCTCGGCGGCACCAACCATGTCTGGTCGTCCTACTACATGGAAACCATGGGGCTCGACGACAAGGTGACCTGGATCGGTACCGGCAATGTCGACACCATGCTGGGAGCCTTGAAGTCGAAGCAGGTCGACATCCTCGTCTCTTCGCTGTCGCTGTTGACCGACGCGCAGAAAAACGGTTGGGGCGAATTGCTGTTCGACGGCACCGACGAGGCGATCTGGAATAAGCATATCGGCGGCAAGGTCCCGGTCACGGGGCATTTCACCTTGCAGGCGACGATCGACAAGGACCCGGCCAAGATGCAGGCCTATGTCACCGCGCTATGGCGCGCGGCGCAGTGGATCAAGGCGCACAAGGCGGACGAGGTCTACGACGCGATCGAGCCATATGTCGGCAGCACGTCGCGTGAATCCAACATGCTCGAGATCGCCTCGATCCAGAAGGTCGCGGATTATGACGGCAGAGTCGACGCTGCGAGCTTCGCGCGCGGTGAAAAAGTCTGGTTCCGCGAGATGACCGGCATCAAGCCGCTGAAGATCGCGGACGTGATCAATTCGACCCTGATCGAGGCAGCACGAAAGGCCTATCCGGGTTGAGCGCGTTGGAGACAAGCGAAAGGTTAGCGCCACGCTCGCAGGCTGATCGCCGCGTCGAGGTCAAGGGGCTGAGCAAGTCGTTCCAACTCGCCAAGACCACGATCGAGGCGGTGCGCGATGTCACGTTCGACGTCCGCCGCGGCGAGTTCGTCGCGCTGCTCGGGCCGTCGGGCTCCGGCAAGAGCACCGTGCTCAACATGATCGCCTCGCTGATCCGCCCCACCGGCGGCGAGATATTGATCGACGGCAAGCGCGTCGTCCCCGGCAAGGCGACACCTGACGTCGGCTATGTGTTCCAGCGCGACACGCTGTTTCCCTGGCGCACCGTCGCCGACAATATCGGCTACGGGCTGGAGCTGTCGGGCGTGCCGGCGCAAGAGCGCAAGGCGCGCATCGCCGAATGCGTCGCGCAGGCCGGGCTGAAGGGTTTTGAGAACGCCTATCCGTCAGCGCTGTCGGGCGGCATGCGGCAGCGCGCGGCGCTGATGCGGACGCTGATCGTCGAGCCGCAGATTTTGTTGATGGACGAGCCGTTCGGCGCGCTCGACACCCACACCAAGATCGACATGCACGAGGTGCTCTTGCGGATCTGGGAGCGCGAGCAGCAGACCGTGCTGTTCGTCACCCACGATCTCGGCGAGGCGCTGACGCTCGCCGACCGCATCATCCTGTTCTCGGCACGGCCGGGCCGCATCAAGGACGTGTTCCAGGTCGATTTCGCGCGGCCGCGCGACGCGGTGACGGTGCGCGAGACTCCGCGCTATGCCGAGCTGTTCCAGCACATCTGGCATTCGCTCGGCGAGGAATTCGTCAAGGGCCGCAGCGCATGAAGCGATACAGCACGCTGAACACGGTGGGTTGGCAGGTCCTGATCTGCGCCATCGTGCTGTCGGTCTGGCAATGGGGCCATGATCTGCACGCGAGATTGCCGTGGCTGGTGCCGGACCTGCTCGATCCGTACTTCATCTCCAAGCCGTCGATGATCTGGGACAATTTTTTGATCCAGAGTTGTCTGACCTCGAAGCTCGGCGTCTTCAACGGCTGGTTCAACGGCGATTTTGCCAAATGCCTGGCGCGCAACGAGAACAATCTGTGGGCGGCAACGGCGATTACGCTGAAAAACACCTTCTTCGGCTTCGTCACCGGCGTGGTGTCCGGCTTCATCGCCGGGCTGATCCTGGGGCGCTCCGATCGCCTGAGCGCGATCTTTCAGCCGTTCATCACCGCGGTGAATTCGATCCCGCGGATCGCGCTGGCGCCGATCATCGTGCTGGGGTTCGGGATCGGCGACATGTCGAAGATCGTGACCTCCTGGATCCTGGTCGTGTTCCTGGTGTTCTTCAACACCTTTGAGGGCGCCCGCTCGATCGACGAGGGTTTTACCAACGCCGCGCGGCTGCTCGGCGCCAGCGAGTGGCAGATCACCCGCACGGTGGTGATCCCGTCGACCATGGCGTGGGTGTTCGCCTCGCTGACACCTGCGATCTCCTTCGCACTGATCGGCGTGATCGTCGGCGAGTTCATCGGCGCCGAGCGCGGCATCGGCCGGCTCATCATCGAATCGGAGGCGCGCGGCGAGGCCTCCGGCATGATGGTCGCGGTGGTCGTGCTGATGCTGGTGGGCGTCGTGCTGTCGGCGATCATCTGGCGGCTGCAGGCCTATCTGCTGCGCTGGCAGCGGCAGCGGACCGCGGAGTAAGAGGCGGCCCGGAACGCATCTCAGCGTCAGCTCGGGCCGCCCTTGAAGTCTCAGGCTGCGTGTTCCGACGGCGAGCTCTCGCCGTCGAGCCAGTCCTGCTCCCGCGCCAGCGCGCGCCAGGCTGCTTCCATCCGCTTGTAGCGATTGCAGGTCGGTTCGTCGGATGCGTGCTCGGCGAGCTGGGCGCAGTTTTCCGCATTGTCGAGAAAATGCTGCGACTGTTTCATGAAACGTCCTCCTTGTTAATGAGGACGTGGGAGATCATTTCAGGCTATTCAACGCGCGGAACGTGATCATTTCGCCACAGTGGTGAACGCGCGTTCACCGAGTTCCACGATTGCGCCTGTGGACAATTTGCCCCGGCCGCTTCGTGATTGCGCCGTGAACGCGCCGCCGGCGTTGTCGGATCGAGCGGTATGAATGCCGCGGAGGTACCATGGCGATTGAGACGGAACTCAAGTTCCGCGTTCCCGCGAGCAAGCTGAAGATGCTGGCGAAGCCGCGGATTGCCGGCGTCAGGAGTCATGAGCCATCCGCGCGCGAGCTGGTCTCGACCTATTTCGACACCACGAAGCACAAGCTGAAGCGGCATGGTATCACGCTTCGGGTGCGGCAGGACGGCGACACGCGCGTCCAGACCATCAAGGCAGCCGAATGCACGCAGTTCGGCCGCGGCGAATGGGAGAGGGAGCTCGACGGCGATGGGCCCGATCTCGGCAAGGTAGAGGGCACGCCGCTCGACGGGCTGGTATCCCGGAAGCTGCGCGACAAGCTGAAGCCCGTCTTCGAGACATCGGTGCGGCGCATCACCGTGCCGCTGCGCACCAAGCGGAGCGCGATCGAGCTTGCCATCGATCGCGGCCATACCACGGCCGGACAGCGTTCGCACCCCATTCAGGAGATCGAGCTTGAGCTGAAGAGCGGGCGGCCGCTCGACCTGTTTCGGGTTGCGAGGGCACTGGAACGCAAGGCCGGCGCCGAGCTCGACATGCGCTCGAAATCCGAGCACGGATACGAGCTTGGCGGCGATGCGGATCATCTCGCCGTCTCGGCCGAAAGCATCGTGCTGGGCCGCGGGCTGACGGCCGGCGATGCGTTTCGGGTGATCGCGCGGTCGGCGTTCCGGCACTTTTCGGCAAATGCCGATGCGGTTCGCGAAGGCGAGGCTGAAGGCATTCACCAGATGCGGGTCGGCCTGCGCCGGCTGCGTGCGGCGATCTCGCTGTTCTCGAAGATATTGACCGGGCCGAGCACCGAAGAGATCAAGGGCGAGCTGAAGTGGTTGACCAACGAGCTTGCGCCCGCGCGTGAACTTGATGTGTTCGTCAGGGAGGACATCGAGCCGGCCTCGCATGATGCGCTGCTACGGCGTGGTGGCGGCGCGATCAGGCGGGAATTTTCCGGGCGCCGTGATCGCGCCTTTGCGCGCGCGAAGAAGGCGGTGAGCTCGTCGCGGTACCGCTCCTTGCTGATCGACACCCTGCAATGGATCGAAGCGAAGCAGACGGTCGCAGCGGAAGACGAGGGCGGCCCGATCGACGCGTTCGCTGCCGCGGTGCTGCATCGCCGGATCAGGAAGCTGCGCAGGGATGGCCGGCGTCTCGACCGCCTGTCGGCCGAGGAGCGGCACAAGGTCCGGATCCGGGCCAAGAAGATCAGATATGCGGTCGATTTCTTTGAAAGCCTGTTTCCGGGCAAGCGCGAGCGGAAGCGGCTTGCGCGGCTGTCAAAGCACCTGAAGCGCGTCCAGGACGCGCTCGGCTCGCTCAACGATTTCGCGGCGCATCGCAAGCTCGCGGTCGATGCCGCGCTGAAGGCGCCGCATCAGAAGGAGCGCGCCCGCGCCTTTGCGTCAGGCGTGGTGCTCGGCCGCGAGCAGCAGGCGGTCAAGCCGCTGATCAAGATCGCCGCGAAGGAAGTGCGCGGGCTGGAGCGGTTCTGAGCGGATTGCTCGTCATTCCGGGTTCGACGCTTCGCGTTGCCCCGGAATGACGGTCGGGGCCTAAGTCACCGGCGCCGGGTTGAACAGCGTGAGATCGTTGTGAATGCCCCAGCGGTCCGACCACGGCTTCGTCCTGCCGCTGGCGACATCGAGGATCAGGTGGAACAGATCCCAGCCGGCTTCCTCGATGGTCGTCTCGCCGGTCGCGATGCAGCCGGCGTCGAAATCGATCAGATCCTTCCAGCGCCGCGCCAGCTCGCTGCGAGTCGCGACCTTGATCACCGGCGCAGCCGCAAGGCCGTAGGGCGTGCCGCGGCCGGTGGTGAACACCTGCAAGGTCATGCCGGAGGCGAGTTGCAGCGTGCCGCAGATGAAATCGCTGGCGGGTGTCGCGGCGAACAGCATGCCCTTCTGCCGCGCCTTCTCGCCGGGCGCCAGCACGCCGGCGATCGGGCCGGAGCCCGACTTGACGATCGAGCCGAGGGATTTCTCGACGATGTTGGCAAGCCCGCCCTTCTTGTTGCCCGGCGTGGTGTTGGCGCTGCGGTCGGCGCCGCCGCGGGCGAGATAGGCGTCGTACCACGCCATTTCGCGGATCAGCGCGCGGCCGACCTCCTCGTTGACGGCGCGGCGGGTGAGAAGTTGGATCGCATCGCGCACCTCGGTCACTTCCGAGAACATCACGGTCGCGCCCGACTGCACTAGCAGGTCGGCGGCGAAGCCGACCGCGGGATTGGCGGTGACGCCGGAGAACGCATCGCTGCCGCCGCATTGCAGGCCGATCACGAGATCGGAGGCCGGGCAGGTCTCGCGCTTGCGGGTGTTGAGCACCTTCAGCCGCGCCTCGGCCTGGGTCATGATGGCCTCGACGATGGCGCCAAAGCCGTCGAACGCCTCGTCCTGCATCCGCACGATGGCGTCGCTCACGCCCTCGGGCACCAGCCGCTCGGGCGCCAGCTTTTCGCAGCCAAGCCCGACGACCAGAATCTCGCCGCCGAAATTCGGATTGAGTGCGAGGTTCTGCAAGGTGCGGATCGGCACCACGGCGTCGGGCGCCGAGATCGCGACGCCGCAACCATAGGCATGGGTCAGCGGCACCACGTCGTCGACATTGGGATATTTCGGCAGCAGCTCGGCGCGAATGCGCTTCACCGCATATTCCATCGTGCCCTTGACGCATTGCACGGACGAGGAGATGCCGAGAATGTTCTTTGTTCCCACCGAGCCATCGGGATTGCGAAAACCCTCGAAGGTAAAGCCTTCGAGCGGCGGCAGCGCGGGGGGCACCGCGGTTGCGATCTCGAGCTGATCGAGCGGCGGCGCCTCGGGCATGCGGATGCGCGCTTCGTCGACCCATTCGCCGGCCAGAATCGGCGATAGCGCATATCCGATCACTTCGCCGTAGCGGATGATCGGCGCGCCCTCGGCGATGCCTTCCAGCGCGGTCTTGTGGCTCTGCGGCACGAAGGCGCGCAAGGTCAGGCCGCAGGCGAAGCGCGAGCCGGCGGGCAGGCCGAAATCATTGACCACGATCGCGACATTGTCGCGCGCGTTGAGCTTGATGTAGCGGGGCTGCTCCTTGGCGCCGATCGACTGGTCCATGCGGACTCCAGGATTTGTAGGGTGGGTTAGCCGAAGGCGTAACCCACCATGTTTGTGCGTCGTGGTCATATGGTGGGTTACGCCTTCGGCTAACCCACCCTACGGTCTCAACCCGGGAACGTGTAGGCCGTCTTCACCGTGGTGTAGAACTCGCGGGCATAGGCGCCCTGTTCGCGCGCGCCGTAGCTCGAGCCTTTGCGGCCGCCGAACGGCACGTGGTAATCCACGCCGGCGGTCGGCAGGTTGACCATCACCATGCCGGACTCGCTGTTGCGCTTGTAGTGCGAGGCGTATTTCAGGCTGGTCGTGCAGATGCCGGAGGCGAGGCCGAACTCGGTGTCGTTGGAGATCGCCAGCGCCTCCTCATAATCCTTGGCGCGGATCACGCAGGCGACCGGGCCGAAGATTTCCTCACGCGCGATGCGCATCGAATTGGTGGTCTCGGTGAACAGTGCGGGCTGCAGATAGAAGCCGGGCGTCTCGCGGTTGAGCAGTTCGCCGCCCCAGTGCAGGCGGGCGCCTTCGTCCTGGCCGATCTTGATGTAGCGGAGGTCCTGGTCGAGCTGGCTCTGGTCGACGACGGGGCCGACATGCACGCCGCTCTTCAGGGCGTCGTCGACCGAGAGACCCTTCATCCGCTCGGTCATCGCGGCGACGAAGCGATCGTGAATGCCTGCGGTGACGATCAGGCGCGACGACGCCGTGCAGCGCTGGCCGGTCGAGAAATAAGCGCCGTTGACCGCGACCTCGACCGCGACCTTGAGGTCGGCGTCGTCGAGCACCACCAGCGGGTTCTTGCCGCCCATCTCGAGCTGGAACTTCTTCATCGGCGTCGAGAGCACGCAGGCCTGCGCGATCTTGCGCCCGGTCGCGACCGAGCCGGTGAAGGAGATCGCGGCGACATCAGGATGCTCGAGCAGGGTCTGGCCGACCACCGAGCCCGAGCCGACCACGAGATTGAAGACGCCTGAGGGAAGCCCGGAGCGCGCGATGATCTCGGACAGCGCATGTGCGGAGCCCGGCACCAATTCGGCCGGCTTGAACACCACGGTGTTGCCGTAGCAGAGCGCGGGCGCGATCTTCCAGGCCGGGATCGCGATCGGGAAGTTCCATGGCGTGATCATGCCGACGACGCCGACCGGCTCGCGCGTGATCTCGACCTCGAGGCCGGGACGTACCGACGCGCCCTTCTCGCCGGTCAGCCGCAGCGCCTCGCCGGCAAAGAACGCAAAGATCTGCCCGGCGCGCGCGACCTCGCCGATGCCCTCGGGGAGCGTCTTGCCTTCCTCGCGCGCCAGCAGGCGGCCGAGCTCTTCCTTGCGGGCGAGGATCTCGACCGAAATCTTGTTCAGCGCGTCAAAGCGCTCCTGCGGCGTCGCGCGCGACCAGGCCGGGAAGGCGGCCTTGGCGGCGGCGATCGCCTTTTCGGTCTGCGCCTTGTCGGCCTTGGCGTATTCGCCGACCACGTCGTTGGTGTTGGAGGGGTTAATGTCCCGCGTGATGCCTGATCCGTCGATCCATTCGCCGGCGATAAAATTCTTCTGATGAGCGGTCATGGTTCTCTCCAACCTTTTCGTTGTTAGTGCACGAGGCAGGGACGCTTGTCGTCAAAGGTCCAGCCCGGGATCAGGAACTGCATGGCGAGCGCATCGTCGCGGGCGCCGAGGCCATGCTGCTTGTATAGCGCGTTCGCGGCTTCGATGGCAGGGCGATCGATCTCGATGCCGAGGCCCGGCCGGTCCGGTATCGCGATCTTGCCGCCCTTGATCTGCAGCGGCTCCTTGGTCAACGCCTGGCCGTCCTGCCAGATCCAGTGGGTGTCGATCGCGGTCACCTTGCCGGGCGCGGCGGCGCCGACATGGGTGAACATCGCCAGTGAAATGTCAAAGTGGTTGTTGGAGTGCGAGCCCCAGGTCAGGCCGTTGTCGCGGCAGGTCTGCGCCACCCGCACCGAGCCCTGCATGGTCCAGAAATGCGGATCGGCAAGCGGTATGTCAACGGCACCCAGCCGCAGCGCGTGGCTGAGCTGGCGCCAGTCGGTGGCGATCATGTTGGTTGCGGTCGGTAGCCCCGTGGCGCGGCGGAACTCGGCCATGATCTCGCGGCCGGAGAAGCCGGCCTCGGCGCCGCAGGGATCCTCGGCATAGGCGAGCACGCCACCCATGTTGCTGCAGAGCCGGATCGCCTCGTCGAGCGACCAGGCACCGTTCGGATCGAGCGTGACGCGGGCGTTCGGGAAGCGCTTTGCGATCGCCGTGACGGCCTCGATCTCCTGTTCGCCGCGCAGCACGCCGCCCTTGAGCTTGAAATCGGCAAAGCCGTAATGCGCCTGGGTGGCCTCGGCAAGGCGCACGATCGCCTCCGAAGTCATCGCCTCCTGGTGACGCAGATTGAACCAGTCGGGCTTGCCGGTCTCGCCTTCGACATAGGGAAGGCTGGTCTTCCTGCGGTCGCCGACGAAAAAGAGATAGCCGAGCGTCTCGACGCTTGCGCGCTGCTGGCCCTCGCCGAGCAGCGCCGCGACCGGGAGCGCGAGATGCTGGCCGAGCAGGTCGAGCAGCGCTGACTCCACCGCGGTCACCGCATGGATGGTGACGCGGAGGTCAAAGGTTTGCTTGCCGCGGCCGCCGGCGTCGCGGTCGGCGAATTTCTCGCGCATCGACGCCAGGATGTTGTTGAGCGCGCCGATGGTCTGGCCGACGACGAGGTCGCTGGCGTCCTCCAGCGTCTTGCGGATCTTCTCGCCGCCCGGCACCTCGCCGACGCCGGTGTGGCCGGAATTGTCCGTGAGGATGACGAGGTTGCGGGTGAAGAACGGCGCATGCGCGCCGCTCAGATTGAGGAGCATGCCGTCGCGGCCGGCAACCGGGATCACCTCCATCGCCGTGACGACGGGAGCGCCGGAAAAACCGGCGCGGATCGTATCCTGGATCATCTGCTCCTCCCTCTGTCTCGTTCTTCGCCTTGCGGTCTATTCTGCCGCCTGTTGCGCCGCCGCCTGCGGCAGCTTTGCCACCAGCGCCGCGAGCTCGGCGATCTCCTGCTCGGTGAGATCGGTCAGCGGCGGGCGCACCGGGCCGGAATCGCGGCCGATCACCTTCATGCCGGCCTTGATGATCGACACCGCATAGCCCTTCTTGCGATTGCGTATCGCGATCAGCGGCAGGATGAAATCCTTCAAGCCTGCATGGATGGTCTGATGATCGCGCCGGCGCACCGCGGCGTAGAAGTTCGTGGCGAATTCCGGCACGAAGTTGAACACCGCCGATGAATAGGTCGTGACGCCCATGTCGAGATAGGGCAGCGCAAAGGTTTCCGCCGTGGGCAGCCCGCCGATATAGGTCAGGCGGTCGCCGAGTTTGGTGTAGACCCGGGTCATCAGTTCGATATCGCCGATACCGTCCTTGTAGCCGACGAGGTTCGGGCAGCGCTCGCACAGCCGTGCCAGCGTGTCGGGCTGCAGGATCGCATTATCGCGGTTGTAGACGATGACGCCGATCTTCACCGAGGCGCAGATTGCCTCGACATGCGCAGCGAGGCCGTCCTGCTCGGAATGCGTGAGATAGGGCGGCAGCAGCAGCAGGCCGTCGGCGCCGGCCTTCTCGGCACCGATGGCAATCTCGCGCGCAATCGCGGTGCCGTAGCCGGTGCCGGCGAGCACGGGCACGCGGGCTTTTGTTTCGTCGACCGCGACCTTCACGATCTGCGGAACCTCTGTCGGCGTCAGCGAGAAGAACTCGCCGGTGCCGCCGGCCGCGAACAGGCCGGCGACGTCATAGCCGCACAGCCAGTCCACGTTCGCGCGGTAAGTCGCCTCGTCGAACGAAAAATCCGCCTTGAACGGGGTCACGGGAAACGACAGGAGGCCGCCGCCGATTTTCCGGGCCATCTCCTGAGGGGTCATCTTGCTCATGGCGCCACTCCTTCAAAATTCTCGCAAAATTCTTGCAAAGTTCCTGGGAACCGGATGCGCGAGAGCGCGCGTCCGTGGCGTCGTTTTTAGGAAACGGTTCGATGCGCGTCCAAGCCAAACGCGGTATCGAGCGATGCCGAATCGGCATCAATCGCCGCGCAGATGCGGCGCGGCGATTTCGCCGGCGATCTCGATCAGCGACGGCAGCAGCTGGTTCTCGTGATCGCGCCGCCACACCATGAACAGCTCGACCGGCACCGGCGTGCGCAGCTTCAGCGGCTTCAGCCGGACGTCGGCGATCTTCAGGCTCGCGGCGGCTTCCGGCACGATCGAGACGCCGAGCCCGGCGCGCACCATGGCGAGGATGGCGTGGATCTGGCTGAGATGCTGGACATAGCGCGGCAGCACGTCGGCGCGGGTGAACAGCGCCACCAGCAGGTCATGGAAGTAGCGGCTTTCATAGGGCGAATACATCACGAAGGGCTGGTCGTCGAAGTCCTTCAGCGTGACGGTTTCAGCCGACGCCAGCGGATGCTTCTTCGGGATCGCCGCGAGCAGCGGCTCGGCGACGACGCGCCGGCTCGCAAGCTCGGGCCGCGCCACCGGCGGGCGCAGCAGGCCGGCATCGATCTGGCCGGTGGCGAGCGCCTCGAACTGGTCGCCGGACACCATCTCCTTCAGCGAGAAATCGACCTCCGGCAGCCGCACGCGGCAGGCCGCGATCAGGTCGGGCAGGAAGCCGTAGGCGGCCGCCGCGGTGAAGCCGATCTTGAGCGAGCCGGTCTTGCCGAGCGCGATGCGGCGCGCGACCTGCGAGGCGGATTCCGCAAGCTTGAGGATGCGCCGCGCCTCGGGCAGAAAGCTGCGTCCCGCCGGCGTCAGCCGCACTGAGCGGCTGGTGCGTTCCAGGAGCGGCGCGTCGATGATGTGCTCGAGCACCTGGATCTGCCGGCTCAGCGGCGGCTGCGTCATGTTGAGCCGCACTGCGGCGCGGCCGAAATGCAGCTCCTCGGCCACCGTGACGAAACAGCGGAGCTGGTTGAGGTCGAACATCGATGCAAGCCCGGAATGGATCGCGCGGGGTTTTGTGCGTTCTAGCATCGATGCCTCCCAGTGGCCAAGGACGCAAACAGACGAAGACGGCGGCCGCAGCCGCCGTTTGGTTTTCTACCCCCTCTCACCGTTCTTACGGGGAGAGAGTTGGGGTGAGGGGCTCTCTTCGCGCAATAACTGTCTCAATTTGCACGCGCGATCCGAACGAGTCGGAGCGGCTGTCTTTGCGGAGATGTGTTGCCTTGCCCCTCACCCGAAATTCGCTTCGCGAATTTCGACCTCTCCCCGCAGAAGGGCGGGGAGAGGTGAAGCCATCACTCCCTTATGCCGCCTTCAGTTGCACCCGCTTGATCTCGCCAACGATGAAGAGGTAGGCGATCGCCGCGACCAGCGCGTTGGCGCCGACGAACACCAGCGCGCCGTTGAACGAGCCGGTGGCGGCCAGGATGTAGCCGATGATGATCGGCGTCGTGATCGAGGACAGGTTGCCGAAGGTGTTGAACAGGCCGCCGGAGACGCCGCCGGCTTCCTTCGGCGAGGTGTCGGAAACGACAGCCCAGCCGAGCGCGCCGATGCCCTTGCCGAAGAAGGCGAGCGCCATGAAGCCGACCACTAGCGCCTGGCCATCGACATAGTTGCAGGCGATGATCGACATCGACAGCAGCATGCCGCCGACGATCGGGATCTTGCGCGCCATGGTCAGCGAGCCGGTGCGGCGCAGGATGGCGTCCGAGATCACGCCGCCGAGCACGCCGCCGATGAAGCCGCACAGCGCCGGCAGCGTCGCGACGAAGCCGGCCTGCAGGATCGACAGCCCGCGCTCCTTCACCAGATAGACGGGAAACCAGGTCAGGAAGAAATAGGTCAGCGTGTTGATGCAGTACTGGCCGATATAGACGCCGAGCATCATGCGGTTGGCGAGCAACTGGCGGATATGGTTCCAACCCGGGCCGCCATGGTGCGTCTTGCCGCCCTTGGCCGCATCCATGTCGACCAGCGCGCCGCCCTGCTTGATGTAGTCGAACTCGGCCTCGTTGATCGCGGGATGCTCCTTCGGCTCGTGGATCGTCTTGATCCAGGCGATGCCCATCACGATGCCGAGCCCGCCCATCACGTAGAACACGTGGCGCCAGCCGTAACTGTGCGCGATCCAGCCCATCAGCGGCGCGAAGATCACGGTCGCGAAATATTGCCCCGAATTGAAGAAGGCCGACGCGGTGCCGCGCTCATTGCCGGGGAACCAGGACGCGACGATGCGGGCATTGGCCGGGAATGACGGCGCCTCGGCGATGCCGACCAGGAAGCGCAATGCGAACAGCATGATCACGGCGGCGCCCGCGGACAGGAAGCCGACTAGGCCCTGCACCGCAGTGAAGATCGACCAGACGATGATGCTGATCGCGTAGACCCATTTCGAGCCGAAACGGTCGAGCAGCCAGCCGCAGGGAACCTGCGCGATCACATAGGACCAGCCGAACGCCGAGAACACATAACCCATCGCGATTGGGTCGAGCTGCAGTTCCTTGGAGAGGGCGGGGCCGGCAATCGAGAGCGTGGCGCGATCGGCGTAGTTCACGGTGGTGACGAGAAACAGCATCGTCACGATCAGAAGTCGGACGCGGGATCGCCGCGTATCCGCAGCTGTTGCAATTGCGCTCATTAGCGCCTCCTCGAAAATTTCCTCGAGGGCTCTCCTAGAGAGTTGACGGCAATGGGTCCAAGCCCAAACGGGTATCGATCCATACCGGTTTTGAATTGATCGGCCCGGTGTCATGTCACCGTTGACAAATAATGTACTAATAGTACAGTTATTAAGCGCGCAACCGCCGCGCGGGCAGCCTGACCGGAGGCGATCGGCAATGACCGCGCCACGCGATTACGAGATCTTCGAAGCCGGTGACGTCACGCTGCAGGGCGGCGCCGTGTTCCCGCGGCTCAAACTGGCGTACAAGACGTTTGGCACGCTGAACGCGGCCAAGGACAACGTCATCCTGTATCCGACGTCCTTCTCCGCCCAGCATGCCGACATCGAATGGCTGGTGCAGAGGGGTGGGGCGCTCGATCCCGACCGC
Source organism: Bradyrhizobium ivorense (assembly GCF_900696085.1). Taxonomy (GTDB): domain Bacteria; phylum Pseudomonadota; class Alphaproteobacteria; order Rhizobiales; family Xanthobacteraceae; genus Bradyrhizobium; species Bradyrhizobium ivorense. The sequence goes on along the minus strand of NZ_CAADFC020000033.1, from coordinate 435,477 downwards.
TACTTCATCGTCATCGCGAACCAGTTCAGCAACGGCCTGTCATCCTCGCCGTCGAATTCGCGCGACATGCTGGGCGCGGCGCGGTTTCCCGCCTTCAGCTATTACGACGGCGTTGCCGTTCAGCGGCGGCTGCTGGTCGAGCGGTTCGGCGTGACCAAGCTCGCGCTGGTCTATGGCTGGTCGATGGGCGGCATGCAGGCCTATCATTGGGCCGCGCGCCACCCCGAGATGGTCGAGCGCGCGGCGGTGGTCTGCGGCAGCGCGCGATGCTCGCCGTACAACCATGTGTTCCTCGAAGGCGTGAAATCAGCGCTGACCGCCGATCCCGCCTATCGAGATGGCCGCTTCGTCGCCAAGCCGACGGCGGGCTTTCGCGCGATGGGGCGCGTCTATGCCGGCTGGGCGATGTCGCACGAGTTCTATCGCGAGGAAGTCTGGCGCGAGGCTGGGTTCACATCTCTCGAGGACTACCTCGCCGGCTCGTGGGACACGACGTTCGCGCGGCGCGATGCCAACGACCTGCTGGCGCAGATTGCGATCTGGCAAGCTGGCGACATCAGCCGCTGCGATGAATTCGGCGGCGACTTCGATCGCGCGCTCGCAGCGATCAGCGCGCATATGCTGCTGATGCCCGGGCGTACCGACCGCTACTTCGACATGCGCAACAACGAGGACGAGCTCGGCCGCCTGGTCAATGCGCGCTCGGCTGCGTTGCACGCGATCCCATCGATCCACGGCCACCGCGCCGGCAATCCGGTCAACAACGCCGCGGACCGCGCCTTCATCAACGCCGAGATCTCGGCGCTCCTGCAACGCTGACCGATGGGACGATCATGAGCATCGCAGAGACCCATGACGGCGGACCTCGCCTGAAGCCGCTGAGCGCCGCTGATGTGCGCGATTTGTCGGTCAAGTCGAACTTTTCAGGCGCGGTGCGCGCGGCGAGCCACTACGGTATGATCGCGATCGTCGGCGCACTGATCTGGCTGGTCGCGTCGCGCTACGGCCTGGCGTGGGCCGTGCCGCTGATCGCCGTGCAGGGCTATTTCGTCGCGTTCCTGTTCATGGTGGTGCATGAGACCGCGCACAAGACGGCGTTCCGCAGCCATGCGCTCAATCTCGCCGTCGGCAATCTCTCCGCGTTCATGATCGGATTGCCTTATGAATACTACCGCCTGTTCCACTGGGACCATCATCGCTACACTCAGGATCCCGAGAAGGATCCGGAGCTGATTGTCGGCCCCAAGCCAAAATCGGATACGCAGCTCGCGATCGCCTATTCGGGGCTGTTGCAGGTGCTGGTCCGCATCCGGCTGATGCTGCGGCATGCGATCACCGGACAGGTGATCGTGCCGTGGATTCCGCAAGCCAAGCGCGGATCGATCGTGCTGGAAGCAAGGCTCTATCTTGCGGGCTATCTGCTGCTCCTGGCGGCGTCGCTGGTGCTGCACAGCGCGATCCTGCTCTGGGTGTGGATCGTGCCACTGCTGGCCGGCCAGCTCATCCTGCGTCCGTATCTCTATGCCGAGCACACCGGGTGCGAGCGGACGCGGAGCGCGTTCGAGAACACCCGCACCACGATGACCGGCAGGGTCATGAAGTGGTTCGCCTGGAATATGCCCTACCATGTCGAGCACCATGCCTATCCGACGGTGCCGTTTCATGCGCTGCCGAAGCTGAACGCCATCGTCGATGGCCACATCGTGTATCGCGGCCGCAACTATCGCGCCGTGACGCGCGAGACCTGGGCCTGGTTTCGCCGCCAGCGGCAGACTACTTGATGTTCGAGCAAGAGAGCCCGCGATCACGCGTCCGCGCGCGGCCGCAGCACCAGATTGACGAGATTGCGCGCATAGGCCGGCGTCAACGGCCCGATGCCGAACACATAGCGATAGAACAGGCTGCCGTAGATCGCGTCATAGATATCGCCGGGGACGCCGGGCGCACCGATGCTGCCGTCCTTCTGGCCGGCGGCGATGATCTCCAGCATTTTGGTGCGGCGCAGCCCGAGGTAGCGCTCGTAGAACAGCTCCGCCGATCCGGTCCTGGAGATGCATTCCGAGATCACCGCGAGCTGCACCCGTCCGAACTCGCCCTGCAATGCCTCGACATAGGTGCCAACATGGCGGCGGATCCGGGCCACCGGGTTGCCCGTATCAGGCAGCGGCACGGCGCGCGAGGCCTGGTCGAGGAAGGCATCGATCAGCAAGGCCTCGCGCGACGGCCACCATTTGTAGATCGTCATCTTCGAGACGTTGGAGTGTTTTGCGATCGCATCGATGGTGGTGGCGGCAAGGCCGGTGCTCGCCATCAGCGCGTAGGCGCTCTGCAGGATCGCGGCCGTGGTCGCGGCGGAGCGCGGCCGGCCACGCCGCGCGGTCGTCGCATCCTCGGTCTCCGCCTTGCTGCGCGCCATCGCCGGAATTCGTCCCCTGCATGTTTGAATCACTGCCGTGCATGCGGGCATAGCATGAAATCGAGGCGGTGTTTCGGATCATCGTTGCCGCTGATAGTCTACAACGCTACCGATTGAGCAGGAGTGTCCCGTGAAGGCCGTCTACAGTGATCTGCACCGCAGCCATGATCCGCAATTCTTCCTGGTCCGCGGTGTGGTCCAGCGCACCACCGAGCAGCCGGAGCGCGCCGACCGCCTGCTGGCGGGGCTGAAGGCCGGCAAGCACACGCTGGTCGAGCCGACGACATTCGGGCAGGGGCCGCGGGCGCGCGTGCACAGCCCGGAATATCTGAGCTTTCTCGCCGAAGCCTGGGACGCCTGGACCGCGCTCGGCGATGCCGGGCCGGAGATGATCGCCAACATGCATCCGGTGCGCAACGCCGGCACCTATCCGACGCATATCGTCGGCAAGCTGGGGTGGCACACGGTCGACACTGCCGCGCCGATCGGTCCCGGCACCTGGGCCGGCGCCTGCGCGTCGAGCGATGTCGCGGTGAGCGCGGCGCAAATGGTGCTCGATGGCGAGGACGCGGTGTATGCGCTGTGCCGTCCGCCCGGCCATCACGCCTATCGCGATCTCGCCGGCGGCTTCTGCTTCCTCAACAACAGCGCGATCGCCGCCGAGCATCTGCGCCAGCGGCACGAGCGCGTCGCGATCCTCGACGTCGACGTGCACCACGGCAACGGCACGCAAGGCATCTTCTACGAGCGGCCGGACGTGTTCACCGTTTCGATCCACGCCGATCCGTCATTCTTCTATCCCTTCGTCTGGGGTTATGCGCATGAGCGCGGTGCCGGCGCCGGTCTCGGCACCAATCTCAACATTCCCCTCGCCAGAGGCACCGGCGACGACGATTACATCAAGGCGCTGGCAACGGCGGAGAGGGCGATCCGCGCCTTTGCGCCGACGGCGTTGGTGGTCGCGCTCGGCCTCGATGCCTCGGAAAAGGATCCGCTGGCGGGCCTTGCCGTCACCACCGACGGTTTTCGCCGTATCGGCGAGCGGCTCGCCCGGATCGGCTTGCCGACCGTGCTGGTGCAGGAGGGCGGCTATCTCTCCGATATCCTCGGCGCCAACCTGACCGCCGTGCTCGGCGGGTTCGAGGCCGCGCGCTGACACGGTGATCTGGCGATGAATTTGGCTGCTCCCCTCCCGCTTGCGGGTCATCGCAGGGGGGGCGCGGCCAAACCAGCGAAAACAACCCCATGCAAAGTAGCCCGGGCGCCACCAAAAGTAAGATTATATGACTAGGAATTGGCGCCGACTTGTGGTCATCCTTGCGGCATGAGCCGATCAGGGGCAGCCGATCGATCGATGACTTCCGGTCTCGTGATCATTCCGGCGCGGCGTGCGCATTCCAACCACGCCGAGGTGGCGCGCAGCATCGGCATCGACATCATCGCCGGCCGCTATGCCGAGGGCGCGCGGCTGCCGGGCGATGCCGAACTGACGTCGAGCTTTGGCGTGTCGCGCCCGGTACTGCGGGAAAGTATCAAGACGCTGGTGGCCAAGGGCCTGCTCACCACCAAGGCGCGGGTGGGCACCGTGGTGCGCGGGCGCAATGCCTGGAACATGTTCGATGCCGACGTGCTGGCCTGGCATCTCGACGTCGGCATCGACAAGCAGTTCCTCGGCGATCTCGCCGAGATCCGGCTTGCGATCGAGCCGCGCACGGCGGCGCTGGCCGCGTTGCGCCGCACCGACGCGGACATCGCCGAGCTGCGCCGCTGCGTCGAGATCATGCGCCGCGAGCCGTCGGATTCCGATGCCTTCACTGACGGCGATCTGGCGCTGCATATCGCGGTCGCCAACGCGTCGGGCAATCCGTTCATGCGCTCGGTCGACGGCGTGATCGAGGCCGCGCTGCGCGCATCCTTCGTCGTCAGCGCGCCGGTCGATCCGGCCGACCGCGAGACGGTGCTGAACTGGCACCAGCGCATCGTCGATGCGATCGCCGACGGTCGTGCCGCCGATGCCGCCGCCGCGATGACCGGAGCCATCTTCCACGGCATCCGCCGCCACGGCGCGGCGGTGGTCGATCCCGCCTTGTACGACGGCAAATCCAAGACATGAGTCCGCAGTGACAGAACCGCTACGTATCGCCATCGTCGGGTTCGGCGAGATCGCGCGCCGCCAGCATATGCCGGCGATCGCCAGGACGTCACGCGCTGCGCTGGTCGCGGTGGCCGATCCCGTCCGATCGTCGCCGGACCTGCCGCATTTCCGCGATCTGCAGGCGCTGCTGCGCGACGGTCCGGAGATCGACGCGGTCGCGCTCTGCGCGCCGCCGCAGCTGCGTCGCGAGCAGGCCGCCGCCGCGCTCGCCGCGCGCAAGCATGTGCTGCTGGAGAAGCCGCCGGGCACCGCCGTCAGCGAGCTCGCGCCGCTGGTTGCGGCCGCGCACGCAGCGGGACGGACGTTGTTCGCAAGCTGGCATTCGCGGTTCGCGCCCGCGGTCGAGCCGGCGCGGACCCTGCTGGCCGGCCGCAACATCACCAAAGTGGCGATCACCTGGAAGGAGGACGTGCGGGTCTGGCATCCCGGGCAGGCCTGGATCTTCGAGCCCGGCGGCTTTGGCGTGTTCGATCCCGGCATCAACGCGCTGTCGATCCTGACGCGGATCCTCTGCGAGCCGGTGTTTGCCAAAAGCGCGGAGCTGATATTTCCGTCCAATCGCGCGGCGCCGATTGCGGCGGAGCTCGAACTCTCCGATCAAAACGGCCTGCCGGTTCATGCCGCGTTCGATTTCCGCCAGACCGGCCCGCAGACCTGGGAGATCCATTGCGAGACCGATACCGGACCCGTGGCGCTGCTGAAGGGCGGCAGGCAATTGCGCGATGGCGGCCGGCTGATCGTCGACGCCGAGAAGGAGGAGTATCCCGCGCTCTATCGTCACTTTCTCGCGCTGACGGCCGACGGCAGATCCGACGTCGACCTGGCGCCGCTGCAGCTCGTCGCCGACAGTTTTATGCTCGGGCGGCGGCACGTCGTCGAGGCGTTTGAGGACTGACCATGAGTGCCACGATCGATCGCGCGCCCTTTGGCAAGCTGCCTGACGGCACCCTGGTCGAGCGCGTGACGCTGCGCGGCGCCGACGGCTTCGAGGCCGCGATCCTTTCCTTCGGCGCCGCGCTGCAGGCGCTGCTGACGCCGGATCGCAACGGGCATTGCGACGACATCGTGCTCGGCCATGACGGGTTCGACGGCTATCTCGCGCAACGAAAATTCTTCGGCGCGACGATCGGGCGCTACGCCAACCGGATCGCCGGCGCGCGTTTTGTCCTCGACGGGACGCCCGTCACGCTCGACGCCAACAACGGCCCCAACGGCTTGCATGGCGGGCTGCAGGGGTTCGATCGGAAGCTTTGGCGGATCGCCGCGCTCACCGACCATCCGGAGCCGACGCTGGTGCTGGAGCGCGAGAGCCCGCATGGCGAGGAGGGCTATCCCGGCAATCTGCAAGCCCGCGTCACCTATTGCGTGCGCAACGCTACCGAGCTGTCGGTGACCTACGAGGCGACCACCGATCGCCCGACCGTGCTCAACCTCACCAACCACAGCTTCTTCAATCTCGACGGCGCCCGCGCCGGCACCCAGATCCTCGATCACCGGCTGACCATCGCATCGGATCATTTCCTGGCCGTCGACGCGACGGCTATACCGTTGCCGGAACCGCCGCGGCCGGTCGACGGCACGCCGTTCGATTTCCGCGAGCCCACCGCGATCGGTGCGCGGATCAGGATGAACGACGAGCAACTCCGGCTCGGGCGCGGCTACGATCACAATTTCTGCCTGGCTCCAGGCACCGGCCTGCGTTTCGCCGCCCGGCTCGAGGCGCCGCGCAGCGGAAGGGTGATGGAGCTGTTCACCGATCAGCCCGGGCTGCAGTTCTATTCCGGCAATTTCCTCGACGGCTCGACGGCCGGCAAGGGCGGGCTTCTGTACCGCCAATCGGATGCGCTATGTCTGGAGCCGCATGCCTGGCCGGATACGCCGAACCGGCCGGATTTTCCGTCGGCTCGGCTCGATCCCGGGCAGACCTACCGGCGCACGATCGTCTATCGTTTCGCAACGGATGGAGCATCGACATGACAGACCACGGCGCCGATGCCTTGATGGAAGACGTGCCGACGTCGGTGCTGTCGGCCGAACGCTGCCATCTCGGCGAGGGACCCACCTACGATGCCACGACCGACACGGCCTGGTGGTTCGACATCCGCGAGCGCCGTCTGTTCGAGCATCGCTTTGCCGACGGACGCACGGTCATCCACGAATTGCCGAAGATGGCGAGCGCGCTGGCGCGGATCGACGATGCGCGGCAGCTGATCCTCACCGAGGACGGGCTTTACATCCGGCAGATCGCCGGCGGCCGCATGGAATTGTTCGCCGCGCTCGAGGCCGACAATGCTCTGACGCGCTCCAATGACGCGCGGGTGCATCCGTCGGGCACGTTCTGGCTCGGCACCATGGGGAAGCGCGCGGAGAAAGCGGCCGGCGCGATCTATGCGCTGCACCGTGGCCGCATCACGCGGCTTTACCCCGACATCACCATCCCGAACGCGATCTGCTTTTCGCCCGCCGGCGACATCGGCTATTTCGCCGATACCGCGACCAACCTGCTGTACCGCGTGCCGCTCGATGCGTCGACCGGATTGCCGGCCGGCGAGCCCGCCGTGTTGATCCGGCATGAAGGCACGGGCGGGATCGACGGCGCGGTGGTCGATGCCGACGGGCTGATCTGGAACGCGCGCTGGGGCGGCGGCTGCGTCGATGTCTACGATCCCGCGGGCCGCCGCCTGCGCTCGCTGCAGGTGCCGGCAAGGCAATCGAGCTGCCCGGCGTTCGTCGGCCGCGATTTCTCGCGCCTGCTGGTGACCTCGGCCTGGCAGGACATGGACGCGGCGCAGCGCGCCGCAGATCCCGAGCACGGCAAGACGTTTCTGCTCGAGGCGAGCGCACGCGGTCGCGCCGAGCCGGACGTCAGGCTCGCCTGACGCCGTCTTGTTGACGCGACCTGATCGTTTGTACGATAGTACAAATATGGTCCGCAAAGCCGCCAAAGCCGACGTCAAGGCCGCGAGCACACGCAAGCCGAACATGCGGGAGGCGATCCTCGCCGCGGCGGAGGAATTGTTCTCGACCTACGGCTTCAATGCGGTATCGGTGCGCGACATCGCGCAGGCCGCCGGCGCCAATCCCGGCAGCGTGACCTATCATTTCAAGACCAAGGACGGCCTGCTGCTGGAAATCTATCGCCGCCATTGCGGGCCGATGAACCGGCGGCGTTCCGAATTGCTGGCGGCCGCGCGGCGGGTGCGCGACCTGCAGGACCGGCTGGAGGCGATCGTGCGCGCCTATGTGCTGCCCGCGTTCACTTCGGGCAGCGACCTCGCCGGCGGCGGCACGCGGTTTACGCGGCTGCGCGCCATCATGTCGGCCGAGGGCAATGAGGTGGTGCGCAAGATCATCGCGCAGACTTTTGACGACACCAGCCACGCCTTCATCGATGCGATCCATGAGAGCCTGCCGCACATCCCGCGCACCGACATCGTCTGGCGCAGCCACTTCCTGCTCGGCGCGCTGTATTATTCGCTGGTGACGCCGGAGCGCGTCTCGCGCCTGTCGCGCGGCAGTGCCGACGGCGCCGATGCCGGCCACGCCATCGAGCAGCTGGTGCGCGCCACCGCTGCCTCGCTGCAGGCCGCGCCGCTCGATCAGGCGACACCCGCGCGGCGCAAGGCGCTCGCCACCGCCAAGGGCGAACGCTGACCTGGTCTTCGGTCGACGACTGTTCGACGATACAACACGGGATTTGAACTGATGACAGTCTCCAGCGATCCACGGCGGTGGCAGATCGGCCTGCTCGGCTATGGCGAGGTCGGCCGCATCCTCGCGGAGGATTTGCGCAAGCAGGATATCAAGGTCGCCGCCTACGACATCAAGCTCGACCGCGAGCAGGGCGCGTCGCTGCGCGAGCACGCCGCTCGCATCGGGGTCGAGCTGATGCGGTCGCATGCCGAGCTGGCAGCCGGCGCCGACTTCATCGTCTCGGCGGTGACGGCGAGCCAGGCGGTGGCGGTCGCCGAGGCCTGCGCGCCGGCGATCCGGAAGGACACCTGGTTCCTGGATTTCAACTCGGCGTCGCCCGGCGCCAAGCAGCGCGCCGCAGCTCTTATCGACGGCGCCGGCGGGCGCTATGTCGAGGGCGCGGTGATGACCTCGGTGCCGCCGTACCGCATCAAGGTGCCGCTGTTGCTCGGCGGCAGCGGCGCGCGCGAGCTGGCGCCGCTGCTGGTGACGCTCGGCTTTGCGGCCAAGGTCGCGAGCGACGAGCTCGGCGTGTCCTCGGCAGTCAAGATGTGCCGCAGCATCATGATCAAGGGCCTCGAGGCCATGGTGATCGAGAGTTTTACGACCGCGCGCGCCTATGGCGTCGAGGATGCGGTGCTCGCCTCGCTGAAGGAGACCTTTCCCGCCATCGACTGGGAGAAGCAGGGTGCCTATTTCTTCCAGCGCGTGATCGAGCACGGACGGCGGCGGGCCGACGAGGTGCGCGAGGTGGCGGAGACCGTGCGCGAGGCCGGGCTGACGCCATGGTCGGCATCGGGCACGGCGGAACGCCGGGCCTGGGTCGCCGACCTCGCCGACGAGGGCGTGTTCGGGATCAAGGGATCGCCCGAATTCGCCCGCAGCGGGGACTGGCGCACCGAGGCCGACCGGATTTTGGCGCGGCGCAGTTCGGGGTCACGCAAGGCGACAGCGTGACCACCTTCGACGATGTCTTAGAGCAGGATGAGATCAGGTTGAACAGTCATCGCGAAGGCCGTGGGCTCCCTCTCGCGCTTGCGGGGGAGGGTGGGGTGGGGGCTCTCTCCGCGAGTCGCAATGTGGAGAGAGCCCCCACCCGCATTGCATCTTCAATGCAATGCGACCTCCCCCGCAAGCGGGAGAGGTGCAGCGAGCCTGCCGCGAGACCGACTTAGCCTGACTTCAGGTCGAGACCGACATCCTGGCGATCTCGGCGGCATTCGGCAGGCTCTCGATATTCCAGCAGGCGTCCATCACGCGGCGCGCCGCAGCGGTCGGAATGATGCCGTCCGCGAGGTCGGCGAACTTGGTCTCGAGCTGCTTGTCGGTCATCGGCGCCTCGACGCTGCCGATCGCATGCTCGATATGACGATGCAGGGTGCGGCCGTCCTTCAGCACGATGGTCACGTCGACCTGCGCCGCATCGATGCCGGGGGTAACGACCGGCACCACCTTGGAGCGCAGCGCGACGATGGTCGGATCGGTCACCGCGCGGTCGCTGAACTGCTTCTCGCCGCCGGCGCCCTCGACTAGCGCGACGGCAACCGCGTGGTAGATGCTGAACTTGCCTTCGAGGCCCTCGCGCGGCGTCTTCTTGCCGGTCAACTCGAGCACCAGCGGATGCACCTTGAGATCGACGCGCTCGATCTGGTCGGCGGTCAGCTTGTTCTCGTTGCGCAGCTGGATCGCGGCGTCGATCGCCGGATGCATGACGATGCCGCAGGCGAACGGCTTGTAGGTGTTGAGCGCGGCCTCATAGCGCTTGCCGAGGTCGCCGAGGATCTCGGCATAGTCCTGCTTGGTGCTGATCGTGTTGGCCCAGCCGCGCTTGGCCTCGATCATGCCGTCCGACGAGGTAAAATTCTTCGAAGCGAGCATCGCCGCGAAGATGCCGTTCGATGCAGCACGGCCGGGATTGAAACTCTTGTTCATCGAGCCGAAGGATTCGCGCAGGCCGACCGGCTGCGATGCGGCAAGGCCGAGCGCCCACACCATCTGCTGCTCGTTGAGGTTCAAGAGCTTGCCGACCGCGGCCGCCGAGCCGAACACGCCCGCGGTGCCGGTGATGTGCCAGCCGACGTCGTAGTGATTGGGATAGACCGCGTTGCCGATCCGGCATTCGGTCTCGACCCCCAGCACCAGCGCGTTGAGAAACTCCTTGCCCGACACCGGCTGCAGCTCCGACAGCGCGAGAATGGCGGACGCAACCGGGCCGGCCGGATGGATCACCGTCTTCAAATGGGTGTCGTCATAGTCGAAAATGTGGCTCGACACGCCGTTGAGGAAGGCGGCGTTCATGATGTCGAAGCGTTCGCGCCGCCCGAACAGCGATGCCTGCGCCGGACCCGAGAACGGCGCCAGCGCCGAGACCGCGATGTCGACGGTCTGGTGATGCGACCCGCCGATCGCGACGCCGACCCAGTTCAACAGCGTGCGGACGCCTTCCTTGCGGACATTGGCCGGCAAGTCCTCGTACGTCGCGCCGACGAGATATTGCGCGAGCTTGCGCGTCACGTCCTTTGCCGGCGCTCCCTTGGCCGGTTCGGCCGGCGTCTGCGCCAGCGCCGAGGTCGCGGCCGACGCGACGAAGGGGATGGTGGCCGCAGCCTGCAGCAGCGATCGGCGGTCGGTGATCGACATGGTGGTCTCCCGGAGCGAGATTGGTGGGGCGGCTGGGTGAGCCGACATCGATCGCGCTATATCAGGCCATCCCGAGCGGGAGCAGGCGCGCGAAGTGGTTGGCTGCCGCGCTGACTTGCCCGCTTGACGAACAGGGCGGAGTCGTTTCTGAAGCGCGGTCGAAAACGGCACGCAGCGGTGAATCCGCCGCGTTCCCTCGCGTCCGGGAATGGGCTATTGCTCGTACTGCATGCGTCAGTCAGGCTCTGGCGGAAGGCGCAAACCGAAGTCCTGGAGGCACTCCCATGAAGTTTTCCGGCAAGGTCGTCGCCATCACCGGCGCAGCGCGCGGCATCGGCAGGGCCTGCGCCGAACGCTTCCTGGCCGACGGCGCCAAGGTCGTGATCTCGGATGTCGACGCCGCCTCGCTCGCCAGGGCGGCCGGCGAACTCGGACCGTCCAGCCACCTGCGCGCCGTCGAGGCCGACGTCAGCAAGCGCGCCGATGTCGACCGCATCGTCGCCACCGCGGCGAAGGAGTTCGGCCGGCTCGACGTCATGGTCAACAACGCCGGGGTGGCGCGCAACCGCGATTTTCTCGAGATCACCGAGGCCGAGTTCGACGACGTGATGGGGATCAACCTGAAGGGCGCGTTCTTCGGCGTCCAGGCCGCGGCGCGCCAGATGATCGCGCAGGGCGGCGGCGGCGTCGTGGTCAACATGTCCTCGGTCAATGCGCTGCTGGCGATCCCCTCGCTCGCGACCTATGCGATGTCCAAGGGCGCGATGAAGCAGCTCACCTCGGTGGCCGCGGTGGCGCTGGCGCCGCACGGCATCCGCGTGGTGGCGGTCGGGCCCGGCACGATCCTGACCGAGATGGTGGCGACTGCGATCTTCTCATCCGAGGACGCGCGGCGCAGCGTGCTGTCGCGCACGCCGGCCGGCCGCTGCGGCGAGCCGAGCGAGGTCGCCGCCGTGGTGGCGTTCCTCGCCTCCAGCGATGCCTCCTACATCACCGGCCAGACCATCTATCCCGACGGCGGGCGGCTGATCCTGAACTACACGGTGCCGGTCAGCGAGAAATAGCGCGTTGCGGGGGGCGGCGGCGTCCTCATCCTCAACTGTCATCGCCCGGCCTGTGCGCAATTGCGCACATGGACCGAGCGATCCAGTACGCCGCGGCCCATTGGCTCAAGCACTACCGTCTCTGGAATACTGGATCACCCGCCTGCGCGGATGATGACACCGGATAGCTACCGCCCCTTGAACTGCGGCTTGCGCTTGTCCATGAAGGCGCGGCGACCTTCGCGAAAATCCTCGCTGTCCATGCAGTCGATGCCGATCTGCCTGATCGCGGCCATGTCGCGCTCGGCCGGATCCTTCAGCACCTCGGCGATGGTGATCTTGGCGGCCTTGATCGCGAGCGGGGCGTTGGTGGAGATGGTGCGCGCGATCTCCATGGTGGCGTCCCACAATTCGGCATCCGGCAGCACGCGGTCGACCAGCCCGATCCGCAGCGCCTCGGCCGAGTCGATCCGCATGCCCGTGTACATGATCAGCCGCGCCCAGGACGGCCCGACCAGCGACACCAGATTGCGCAAGCCCTGATAGCCGTAGGCGATGCCGAGCTTGGCGGCGGGAATGCCGAACTGCCCGCTTTTGCCCGCGATGCGGATGTCGGCGAGCATCGCCACCTGCATGCCGCCGCCGAGGCAGAAACCGCGGATGCAGGCGATCGTCGGCTTCGGATAGCTCGCGAGCAGCGCGCGCTGCGCCTCGCTGCGCCGCGAATATTCCTCGGAGGCCTCCGCGTTGTGCCTCGTCTTCTCGAACTGGCTGATGTCGGCGCCCGAGACGAAGGCCTTGTCGCCGGCCCCGACCAGGATCACGACGCGGACGGCGGGATCGTCGCGCAATGCCGCCAGCGCCTCGCCAAAACCTTCCCACATCTCCAGCGACATCGCGTTGCGCTTGTCGGGATTGTTGAAGGTGACGACGCCGACGCCGTCGACGACGCGTTGCAGGATCTTGCCGTCGGCAAGCGATTGCTCTGAAGTATCGGCCATGCGCGGGTTCCAAATCTGGTTTCGGACCAAAGTAGCATCCGTTCGGAAGACGAGGCAGGCGGTTTACAGCGCGCCACGATTGCATCGCTGCGCGATGTTTCCTCCGGTAGTTGTACGGCTCGCAAAATAAACCAATCGGAAAGGGTTCGGCCATACAGTGCGTCGCCCGCTCCCTGTCCGATTCAGCCTTTCTTAGTTTTTCGACGGTACGCCTGTACGTACCTGCGCGCCAGGACGAGCCCGCGACGCGCTGGGACGCGTGCCGCACTGCTCTCCTTCCTGCTGCATTCGCGTCGGTCACGGACGTCCTTACCGCCGGACCGGCAAGGGAGCCGGTCAATCCCCGACCCCATGCACTCTCATCGCCTCAGGCGAGGGTCCAGTTGTGTCTGTCGAAAAGTTCCTCAAGCAGCGCGCAGTCAAGATCACCGTGGACGGCAGCTACACGTTGCCGAACTGGTACGACGCGCAGGGCCGATTGCGCAGCTTCGCCTGCCGCACCACGCGCGTGTCGCCGTTCCGCATGATCGTGGACGTCCCCGTGGTCGGCAAGGTCGGCGACCGCCTGACGTCCTATTTCGAGGAGTTCGGCAAGTTCGAAGGCCGCATCACCGAGACCATGAGCGGCAGCTTCCTGTACGAGCTCGAGATGACGCATGCGATGCGCGAGAAGTTCGCGGACAAGCTGACCTGGATCGAGAAGAAGCAGAAGGATCCGAGCATCCGCGACGCGCGCAACAGCCCGCGCTTCATTCCCGCCGCGCCGCACGCCATGCTGACGCTGGCGGACGGCAGCATGCAGAGCTGCTTCATCATCGACATGTCGCTGTCGGGTGCCGCAGTGTCCTCCGCCGCGCAGCCGCCGCTCGGCACGCCGCTGGCGATCGGCGCCTGCGTCGGGCGCGTGGTCCGGCATCTTCCGAGCGGCTTCGCGATCAAGTTCGTCGAGACCTACAAGCAGAATGACCTGCTGCGCCTGATTGCGCGCAAGACCAAGGAGCTTCAGACCGTGTCCGCCGCGGCGGACACGGTCGCCTGAGACGATGCCAGCGCACGAACGACGATCAACTCCACGTGTCAGGTTCGAGAAGCCGATGCCTGCGCAAATGATGGCGATCGACGGAACCTGGCGCCGTGAATGCGCGATCGAGGACGTCTCCGAGGAGGGCGCCAAGCTGATCGTCGGCTCCTCGATCGAAGGCCTGCAACTGAAAGAGTTCTTCCTGCTGCTCTCGACAAAAGGGCTTGCCTACCGGCGCTGCAAGCTGGCCTGGGTCAATGGCGATCAGATCGGCGTCACCTTCCTGCGCCGCGGCAAGAAGCCGGCGCAACCCGCGGCAAAGAACGAGCAGGGCGGCTAGACCGGCGCGGGATCAGATCAGAAGCGGACGTACACATGATGCTTTGCCACGATGATTTGTTGCCGTGCACCGTCTGCCCGAGCGAGAATTAGCTTGTCTTGCTTCGAGTCCTTTTGCACTCTCAGGCAAGGAGGCCGATGCATGAAGAAAATGACCGTCGCGTGCGCTCTCGGAGCGGCCCTCGTGCTGTGCAACCTCGGGACGTCCGGTGCTGAAGCCCGGGCGCGGAAAGTACAAGTCGTTCATGAACCAAGACGGGTTATCATCCCGACGCCCGTGATCAGGCCAACTCCGTGGGATTATAATGTTGTTCCACGATATCGTTTTCGCCCTGAAGACGACCGGGTCGATCCATACGGTCCGCCGCTGGAGTCGTCGTGGGTCCGTTATGAGGCGTGGCGCTGGCCATACTGGTGGTGAACGGCGATCACGCCAAGCCACAACGTGACATCGCGCGCCACATGTCGCCGCCGACCTCTTCGATCGAGCGGCCTAGCCGTGAAGTTGCGCGTTGAGGCCGTCCCAATTCTGGTTACGTCTGGTCGCCTCCAGCGCGCCGCTCTGGGAATTGCGACGAAACAGCAGGCCGTTCTGGCCCGAGAGTTCCTTGGCTTTCAGGACTCGGCCATCTTGCAAAAGGATGCGCGCGCCTGCCGTGACGTAACAGCCCGCTTCGACGATGCAATCGTCACCCAATGAAATGCCGATACCGGCGTTGGCTCCGATCAGGCAGCGCTCGCCAACCGTGATCCGCTCCTTGCCGCCTCCGGACAGCGTACCCATGATCGAGGCTCCGCCGCCGATGTCGCTGCCGCTTCCGACGACCACGCCGGCGCTGATCCGGCCTTCGACCATGCAGGGACCGAGCGTACCCGCATTGAAATTGCAAAAGCCCTCATGCATGACGGTCGTGCCCGCCGCCAAATGGGCTCCGAGCCTGACGCGATCCGCATCTGCAATGCGCACGTCGGCGGGCGTCACATAGTCCGTCATGCGCGGAAACTTGTCCACGCCGGTCACCTCGAACGCGAGGCCACGCTTGCGCGCTGCGATGCGCGCTTGCGGTACACGAGAGCTTTCACAGGGACCGAGCGTCGTCCAGGCCACGTTCGGCAGCAGACCGAAAATTCCGTCAAGGTTCAGGCAATTCGGTTGGACCAGCCGGTGGCTCAGGAGATGGAGCCGGAGATAGGCGTCGTGCACATCAGCCGGCGCGGATGCGAGGGAGTCGATTTCCGTGCGAATGGCAACGATCTCGACATTGCGGATGTCGTCGTGGCGCGCATATCCGTCTGCTGACTCACCCAGCGATCCGATGATCTCCTCGCTCGTCAGCCGGACCGTCGCGGCCTTGCCGGCCTCCGCAACCAGGCGCGGCTGAAGAAACCAGGAGTCCAGCACGCGACCATCGGCGGCAATCGTCGCAAATCCCTCGCCGCTCGCGCCCTTCAGTTCCATCGCCATTTTGAATGTCTCACGTTACGATCCTGCGCGTCATGCATACGCGAGTTCTCGTCGACATGGCAACTTCCGGACTTTCAAACGCGTTTGCTTTGGGGCATTTCCGTCGGGGTCTAGCCCTTCGCCTCGAGCTCTTCCGGATCCAGCGCCGACCGTACGCGCGCGAGCGCGTCCTCCGGCAAGCTCGCGCCGGCGGCCGCGAGTGCGATTTCGCGGCCGAGATTGGTGCACTCGGCCCACAGCAGGAAGAACACCAGCGGCGGCCGCTCGCGGGCCTCGAGCAGTTGGCGGCAACGCTCCGCCGCGCCGTCGATCGCCCACCATTGCCGGGCCACGACCATGACCCGCCGAAAGCTGCGCAGCGTGCCGGAGAATTTTTGCGGATCGGCGCCCGCGACCGCGCCGCAATGGTTCAGCCAGTTCAGCCCGGCGTAGATCGCGATGCCGTAATCCTCGATCGCGGTGCCGGTGAAATCGACCACCGTATTTTCGTGCGGCTGTTGCCGCAGGAAGGCGTCGATCATCTCGGCCTGGCGGGCCGGATCGACCAGCAGCGCAGCTTCCTGCCGCGGCACCATCGGGATGTAGCGCATCGCCTCGAGCCGGGTGTGTTCCCAGATCGCGCGGAGGTCGCCCAACAGGTCGGTCGGCTTGCGCTTGCAGGCCGGATAGACCAGCACGCCGTTGTCGGCGAGATCGAGATAGCGCGGCACCACCTTGCCGAGCGCGGTGAGCAACGCCGACGGATCGGTGAGGCCGCGCAGGTCGACGGCGGCGTCCTCCGCGGGATCAGGCTTGTTGACGCGTGTCCAGCCAAAAGTGGCCATATCGAGCGCCCCGATCGCTACCCTCCCGTCAGGTTAAATGGAAATTTCGTCGAAGCAAATGCGGCATTTGCCGCAACGCGGCAGGCCGGCATGCAGGCGGCGGCCTGCGTCGGGTTGACGGTCGAGGCCGCCGCGCCTAGCTCATGGCTAGCCGGCGCGTGACGCGGGTTGCTCGCCACCGCCTGCTGCTGGAGCTTATCGCCAAAGAACATCGCCAAAGACCATCGCCATGACCGCCCCGGATCGTCAATCGCACTGGCAGACCGTCTATCAGACAAAGAACGAACAGCAGGTCAGCTGGTCGCAGGCCGATCCGCAGCCGTCGCTGCGCCTGATCGAAAGCGCCGTTGCCGATCGTCACGCATCGATCGTCGATATCGGCGGTGGCGCGTCGCGCCTCGTCGATGCGCTGCTCGAACGGGGATTTGATGCGCTGACGGTGCTCGATCTGTCGGAGGCGGCGCTGCGCAGGGCGAGGGAGCGCGTCGGCGCCGCTGCAAGCACCGTGCAGTGGATCGCCGCCGATGCCACCGTCTGGCAGCCGCCGCAGCCGTTCGACGTCTGGCACGATCGCGCGGCGTTTCATTTCCTGGTCGAGCCGCGCGACCGCGAGGCCTATATCGAGCGGCTGCATCGCGGCGTGCGGGCCGGCGGCCATGCCATCATCGCCACGTTCGCGCTCGACGGTCCGGAGAAATGCAGCGGGCTGCCGGTGCAGCGCTATGATGCCGCGACGCTGAGCCGGACCATCGGTCCGGCGTTCGAGCTGATCGCCGAGGTGCCACATCAACACGTCACGCCGTGGGGCGCGACGCAGTCGTTCCAGTTCAGTGTCCTGCGGCGGTCGAAGGAGAGGTAAGTCGAGATGATGGACGCGCCACGCGCGATCGGCGAGATCGCGAGCTATCACGCCCATGTCTATTACGATCCCGCGACCAGCCGCGGCGAGGCGGAGCGGCTGCGCGAATGGATCGGCGAACGCTTTCTGGTCACGCTCGGACGCTGGCACGACATCAAGGTCGGCCCGCATGATCAGGCGATGTATCAGGTGGCGTTTGCCACCGAACTGTTTCCGACCTTCGTGCCATGGCTGATGCTCAATCGCGGCAGCCTCAGCATCCTGGTGCATCCCAACACCACCAATCCGCGCCGCGATCATGCCGAGGATCCGCTCTGGATCGGCACGCCGCTCGCCGTCCACGCCGACAAGCTGCCCGAGGAGGCCGAGATGGAGCAGGCGCCGGCGCCGAACACCACGCCAACGCTGCAGCCGTGAGCGGCGGCGCGGCCCGGTTCCGCTCCCGGACGCGTAAAGTTTGACGCAATTTCACTGCAACCAAGTCGTTTCAAACTCATCGCGTTTTGCAACGTGAGGTTAAGTCACGATTCCTAGGCTTGCCCGGCAGGTTTGTGGTGGGCGCATTTGGGCATGTTCTTTTCGTTCCGAAGCTGGTCCCTGTGGCGGGTGGTCGGGCCACTGGTCGCGATCGTGTTGCTGCAGGCCAGCGTGTCGGCGGGCAGCCTCCAGGTGATGTCCGCGGTGCGCGCCTATGTGGCGGGCGAGAGCATGTGGTCGAAGGGGCAGAAGGACGCCGTCTACTACCTGCAGTCCTATGTCAGCACCGGCACGCCGGACTATCTGAAGAAATTCGACGCCGCGATCGCGGTGCCGCTCGCCGATCGCACCGCGCGGCTCGCGCTGAAATCGCCCGGCAACAACGATGCGGTGGCGCGCGCCGGCTTCGCCAAGGCGGGCAATCATGACGACGACATCGGCGGCCTGATCTGGCTGTTCAAATATTTCCGCGGCATGCACCACGTCGCTGCCGCGGTGAAGGCGTGGCAGGAGTCGGATGCCCTGCTCGACCAGCTGATCGCGATCCGCAACGAGGCCGCGGACGACGTTGCGCTGCACGACCCGTCGGCTGCGACCATCCGGCACTGGGCGGAACGGATCGGTACCGTCGACGCGGCGCTCGGCATCCTCGCGATCGGCTTCTCTGATCATCTCGGCCATGCCTCGCGCCAGGTCTCCTCGCTGCTGCTGCTGGTCAACGCGTTGATCGGAACCTGCCTCGCCGGCATCGTCCTGTTCCATACGCGGCGGATGCTGTTGCGGCGCTGGCTCGCCGAGACCGCGCTTGCGGTCGAGAAGGAGCGCGCCCAGCTCACGCTGGCCTCGATCGGCGACGCCGTCATCGTGACGACGCCGGAGGATCGCGTCGGCTACATGAACCCGGCCGCCGAGCGGATGATCGCGGCAGGGCAGGATGTCACCGACCGGCTGCTGTCGTCGCTGTTCAGCATCACCGAGCAGTCGGTGCAGGGATCGTTCCGCACCGCCGAGGCCGAGGGCGAGGAGCGGCTGCAGCAGCGGCTCCTGGTGCGGCCGGATCAGTCCAGCGTGCCGGTCTCGGTGGTCGAAACCCCGATCGTGCATGACGGGCACTGGGCGGGCCGCGTCATGATCATCCATGACATGACCGCCGAGCGGCGGCTGGTCGAGGAACTGGCCTGGGCCGCCTCCCACGACGCGCTGACCGGGCTCGCCAACCGGCGGCAGTTCGAGTTCGAGCTTCATGCCTTGATGTCGGGACCCGCGGCCGCGCGCGCCGATTTGATGCTGATCGATCTCGATCAGTTCAAGATCGTCAACGACACCTGCGGCCACATGGCCGGCGACCGGCTGTTGAAGCACGTGGCCAGGCTGCTGGCCGCGGAAGTCGGCGGCAGCGGGCTGGTGGCGCGGCTCGGCGGCGACGAGTTCGGCATCCTGCTGCGCGCCGACGGCACCGCCGCCTACGATGTCGCCTCCGACGTTGCCGAGCGGATCAGGGCGGTGGTCGAGCAATCGAGCTTCGTGCACGACGGCTCGAGCTTCCGGATCAGCGCCAGCATCGGCCTGGTCAGGCTCGGCGATTGCGCCGGCGTGCAGGACGCGCTGCAGCTTGCCGACGTCGCCTGCTTCCTCGCCAAGGACAAGGGCCGCAACCGCGTCCAGCAGCATTTCCCGGCGGATACCGATCTGACGGTCCGGGTCGCCGAGATGAGCTGGGTCAATCGCATCCGCAAAGGCCTGGATGAAGGGCGCTTCTGCCTCTACGAGCAGGAGATCCGTCCCATCACCGCTGCGCTGAAAGGCCAGGAGCGGCGCGAACTGCTGCTGCGGCTGCGCGATGAAAGCGGCGGCCTGGTGCCGCCCGGCAGCTTCCTGCCCGCCGCCGAGCGCTACGGGCTGATGCCGCTGATCGACCGCTGGGTGGTCCGCCGCGCCTTCGAGCTGATCGCGGAGCGCCGGCGCAGTTCGCACAAGGTGGTCGGCTACGCCATCAACCTGTCCGGCGCCACCATCGGCGATGGCGATTTCGTCGACTTCGTCGCCGAGCTGTTCGCGCAGCACGACGTGCCGCCGAAGAAGGTGTGCTTCGAGATCACCGAGACCAGCGCGATCTCCAATCTCGACGAGGCGCAGAAGTTCATCGCGCGGCTGCGCGAGATCGGCTGCAGCTTCTCGCTGGACGATTTCGGCACCGGCATGTCGTCGATCGCCTATCTGAAGCACCTGCCGGTCGACGTCATCAAGATCGACGGCTCGTTCGTGAGGGAGATTTTGAACAGCAAGGTCGATCGCGCGATGGTCGAGATGATCACCAAGACCGCGAAGATCATGCAGAAGCAGGTGGTGGCGGAATTCGTCGAAAGCGCCGCCATCCTGGAGGAACTCCGCCAGATCGGGGTCGATTACGCCCAGGGCTATGCCATCGGAAAGCCGGTCCCGGTCTTCACCCTCCGGGGAAGAGAAGATCGCCTGACGGTAAAATCGTCCCGATTCGGGACTATTTTGGGCGCTTTCGGCCGCCGCCGGCCCTGATTCGCGCGCCAGTGCGATCGGAAAAATGCTTAAAAAGCTTATCGTTGCCCGATCGGTCTCGATTATGCCTTACTCTAATTCCCTGATATGATGAGTGATCGGTGAATCCCGGAGGGGGCCGTAACTGGCCCGAGACGCACCGAACTTGGGGATGAATGGGTCAACGTACGACGAAAGCTGCCGCGCGTAAGTCAAGCCGCGGCATTTCTTTGGTGGGCAGCACGGCATTCGCCGTCGGCGCGCTCGCTTTGTCGTCGAGTTTTGCCGCCTGGATGGTCGGCATCAATCCCGTCGCCTGGCTGCATGGAGCCGCCCTCGCCAACACCAGCGCTGCGCTGAACTTCGACGATCGCTTCGGCTCGCGCTCGACGCTGAGCACGGCGTCGATCTACTATCCGTTGCGCCGCGGCATTCGGTCGGACCGTGGTGACTTCAACACCGAGTTCGATCGGATCGAGGACGCGCTGGCCGGTCAATTGCGCAATACGCAGGCCGATCTGACCAACCAGCCTGTGATCACGCCTCCGCAGGCCGTCGCCACCACCACGGTGCCGATGCCGCGCTCCCGGCCGGCCGAAGCAAATCTGGCGCGGAACGATGTTTCGGCACCGCCGTCTGCGCCAATCCAGCAGGCCGACAACCGCACCTTCCTGCAGAAAATCGCCGACATGATGCCGGCCAAGCTGCAGCTGGCTTCGATCGATCCCAATGACGTGCTGTCCGGTCCGAGCCCGGATCTGAACGCGCTCGGCTACGACGGCAGCACCGCCGTCTACGACATCACCGCCCGCGTGGTGTACATGCCCGACGGCACCAAATACGAGGCGCATTCCGGCCTCGGCAACCTGCTCGACGATCCCGCGCACGTAAAGGCGCGCAATGCCGGCGCGACGCCGCCCGGCATCTATGAAATGAAGCCGCGCGAAAAGCTGTTCCACGGCGTGCCGGCGCTGCGCATGAACCCGGTCGACGGCAGCGACACCTTTGGCCGCGTCGGCCTCTTGGTGCACAGCTACATGCTCGGGCCGAACGGCGACTCCAACGGCTGCATCTCGGTCAAGCACTACGACAAGTTCCTGCAGGCCTACCGCAACGGCACCGTCAAGCGCATCGCCGTCGTGGTCAGCATCAAGGACATCCAGTCGGCCTCGACCCGCTCGGCCTCGAACTCGTAAGCAGCCCGCGCCGTCTCGGCTCTGCCGGCGACCCTCCCATACCGGTCACTCACCATCGTTCTGGCTCGACAGCGGCTAGGGAATTCCCCTTGCGTCGCTCGGCGGCCATTTGGATGATCTGGTATACATTAGGCCCCATAAATTGCCGACTTTCCGCGGATATTGCCTATTCGTCCAGATTATTGTATGCATCTCGTATCCAATGCGGAGGATCGCATGCCAAAACCCTTCCCCATGAACGCCTGGTACGCAGCGGGCTGGGACGCCGAGATCAAGCACGCGCTGCTGCCGCGCACGATCTGCGGCAAGCATGTCGTGATGTACCGGAACGGCGACGGCGAGGTGGTGGCGCTGGAAGATGCCTGCTGGCACCGCCTGGTGCCGCTGTCGAAGGGCCGGCTCGACGGCGACACCGTGGTCTGCGGCTATCACGGGCTGAAATACAATGCGCAGGGCCGCTGCACCTTCATGCCCTCGCAGGAGACGATCAATCCGTCGGCCTGCGTGCGCGCCTATCCGGTGGTCGAGCGCCACCGCTTCATCTGGCTCTGGATGGGCGATCCGGCGCTGGCCGATCCCGCGCTGGTGCCCGACATGCACTGGAACGACGATCCCGCCTGGGCCGGCGACGGCAAGACCATTCATGTGAAGTGCGACTACCGCCTCGTCGTCGACAATCTGATGGACCTGACGCACGAGACTTTTGTGCACGGCTCCAGCATCGGCAACGACGCGGTCGCCGAGGCGCCGTTCGACGTCACCCATGGCGACAAGACCGTGACGGTGACGCGCTGGATGAAGGGCATCGCGCCGCCGCCGTTCTGGGCCAAGCAGCTGCAGAAGCCGGGCCCGGTCGACCGCTGGCAGATCATCCGCTTCGAGGCGCCGTGCACCGTGAACATCGACGTCGGCGTCGCGCCGGCCGGCACCGGCGCGCCCGAAGGCGACCGCGCGCAGGGCGTCAACGGCTATGTGCTCAACACCATCACGCCGGAGACCGACAAGACCTGCCACTACTTCTGGGCCTTCGTCCGCAATCACCGCCTCACCGAGCAGCGGCTGACCACGGAGATCCGCGAGGGCGTCGCCGGCATCTTCCACGAGGACGAGATCATCCTGGAGGCGCAGCAGCGCGCGATGGACGAGAATCCGGATCGGGTGTTCTACAACCTCAATATCGACGCCGGCGCGATGTGGGCGCGGCGCGTGATCGACCGCATGGTGGCGCAAGAAAATCCACCGCAGAATCCGCCGCAACATCTGCAGGCCGCGGAGTAGGCCATGGCCGAGCGCGAGGCCGATCGTTCCGTGTCGCAGACCGTGCGGGCGCAGCTCGCGCTGCGCGATCTCATTCTCTCGGGGGGCTTGCGTCCCGGCGAGCGCATCTCGGAATTGCAGGCGGTCGAAACGACCGGCGTATCGCGCACGCCGGTGCGGATGGCGCTGGTGCGGCTGGAAGAGGAAGGGCTGCTGGAGGCGATCCCGTCCGGGGGTTTCATGGTGAAGGCGTTTTCCGAGCGCGACATTCTCGATTCGATCGAGCTGCGCGGCACGCTGGAAGGGCTCGCCGCGCGCTTTGCCGCCGAGCGCGGCGTCTCGTCGCGCGATCTCGAGCCGCTGAAGGAATGCCTCAACGAGATCGACGGCCTGGTGCGCCAGGACCCGATCTCGGTCGAGGCGTTCTCGTCCTACGTCGCGCTGAACGCGCGCTTCCATGCGCTGCTGACCGAACTGTCGCGCAGTGCGCCGGTGATCCGGCAGATCGACCGTGCCTCGGCGCTGCCGTTCGCCTCGCCGAGCGGCTTCGTGATGGCGCAATCGGCCCTGCCGGAGGCGCGGCAGATCCTGCTGATCGCGCAGGACCATCATCGCATCGTGGTCGACGCCATCGAGAACCGCGAAGGCGCGCGGGCTGAGGCGATCATGCGCGAGCATGCGCGGCTTGCCGCGCGCAATCTGCGGCTGGCGCTGCGCAACCGCACCCATCTCAACCTGTTGCCGGCGCTGGCGCTGATCAAATCGGCGGCGGCTGATTGAACGGAGAGGCTTGTGCGCTTCATCGACACCTGGACGGCCGCAACCGTCGTCGCCATCCGGGATCTCACGCCCGGCATTCGCGAATTCCTGCTGCGTCCCGACGGCTTCAACGTGTCGCCCTATCCGGTCGGCAGCCACATCCAGGTCGCCGTCACGATCGATGGCCGGCCCGAGACGCGGTCCTATTCGCTGGTCGGCGAGGCCGATACGCAAGGCTACCGGATCGCGGTGCGCCGCGCGCCTGATAGCCGCGGCGGCTCGCGCTACATGTGGTCGCTCGTGCCGGGCGCGCGCATCACCATCACGCTGCCGGCGTCGCTGGTCCAGCTCGACTGGACGCGGCGGCATTTTTGCCTGATCGCGGGCGGCATCGGCATCACGCCGATCCTCGGTGCCGTCCAGGCGCTGGCGCGCCGCAACGCCGACGTCACGCTGCATTACGCGGTGCGTTCGCGTGGTGATGCCGCTTATCTTGATCAGCTCGAAGCGCTGCTCGGTTCGCGCCTGGTCGTTCATGCCGGCGACGAGGGCCGCCGGCTCGATCTCGGTGCGGCCTTCGCGGCGCTGCCGCAGGGCGCGATGACGCTGCTCTGCGGTCCGATGCGGATGCTGGACGCGGCGCGGCACGCCTGGGAAGCCGGCGGCCGGCCGCTGACCGACCTGCGCTACGAAACCTTCGGATCGAGCGGATTGCTGCCGACCGAAGCCTTCCGCGTCCGGCTGCAGCAGGAGGGCGTCGATCTCGTGATCCCGCCTGACCGCTCGATGCTTGACGTGCTCAACGCCGCCGGTCACGAGGTGATGAGCGACTGCCGCCGCGGCGAATGCGGCGTCTGCGCGCTTGATGTGGTCGAGGTCGACGGCGAGATCGACCATCGCGACGTCTTCTTCAGCGATCACCAGAAGCGCGAAGGCCGCAAGATCTGCGCCTGCGTCTCGCGCGCCCGTGGCACCGTCACGGTCGACACGCTGCACCGCGCAGATGCGATGTGAACGCTGGAACGATGAGAGTGGGTTGAGCTGGGCGGCATCGGAAGTTCACCTCTCCCTTGGGAGAGGTCGGCGCGCAGCGCCGGGTGAGGGGTTACGGTCTCTCGTTGGAGCCGCGACCCCTCACCCGATTTGCTGCGCAAATCGACCTCTCCCCGTCGGGGAGAGGTGGACGAGCCCGCGGTCAAACAGATTTAACCTAACTTCATCCCGCGCTACGCGGCGTGCACGGACTGCCGCGGCTTGGTGTCGAGCATGCTGGCGATCTCGCTCGCCGACATCGGGCGGCCGATCAGATAGCCCTGCACCTCGTCGCAGCTGGTCTGCCTGAGATATTCGAGCTGGTCGACCGTCTCGACGCCCTCGGCGACGACGCCGATCTTGAGCTCCTGCGCGAGGCCGATCACCGATTTGACGATCGCGGCGCAGTCCGGCTGGGTCAGCATATCGCGGATGAACGACTGATCGATCTTGATGCGGCTGAACGGCAGCTTGCGCAAGTACGTCAGCGACGAGAAACCGGTGCCGAAATCGTCGAGCGCGACCGTCAGCCCCAGCTCGAGCAGCGAGTTCAGGATCGCGGGCGCCGCGCCGTATTTCGAGATCAGCATCGATTCGGTGATCTCGATTTCGAGCCGGTCGGGCGCGACCTTCGCTTCTGCGAGCGCCTCGACGATGGTCTGCAGGATGCCGACATTCTGGAACTGGACCGCGGAGAAGTTCACCGCGATCCTGATGCCGTCAGGCCAGCGCGCCAGCATCGCGCAGGCGCGGCGCACCACCCATTCGCCGAGCTGGTGGATCAGTCCACTCTCCTCGGCGATCGGAATGAAGACGCTCGGCGGGATCAGGCCGCGCACCGGGTGCTGCCAGCGCAGCAGCGCCTCGAAGCCGGTGATGCGGCCCTGGCGGATGTCCAGGAACGGCTGATAGACCAGGAACAGCTCGTCGGCCTCGATCGCGTGTTCGAGGTCGTGTTGCAAGGCGCGGCGCTCGCGCGCCGACGTGTCGTCGCTGGCCTCGAAGAAGCAGATCGTTCCGGGCCCGGACTTCTTGGCGCGATAGAGCGCCGTGTCGACATGCTTGAGCAGGTCATGCGGCGTGTTGCCGTCGCGCGGCGCCAGCACAATGCCGACGCTGGTCGCGCCAGTGACCTCGTATCCCTCGACCACGAACGGGTCGGCAAAAGCCGCAACGAAACGCTCGGCGATGGCGAGCGCATCCTCGGGCCGGGCCAGATTGGACATGATCAGCGCAAACTCGTCGCCGCCGATGCGCGCGACGTGCTCGCTCGCGCGCGTGCAGCGCTGCAGCCTCGCTGCGACCTGCACCAGAAATTCGTCGCCGGCCGGACGGCCGAACCTCTCGTTCACCTCCTTGAAACGGTCAAGATCGAGCATCAGCACGGCGAATTCTTCGCCGGAGCGGTCCAGCCGCTTCAGCGCGCCATCGAGCGCTTCGTTGAAGGCGACGCGGTTCGGCAGATGGGTCAGCGAATCCTGCCGCACCGTCCGTTCCGCTTCGTGCTGGGCGATGATCCGCCGCCGGAACTCGAACGCGTTGACGAAGACGCCGCGCAGCAGCACGGTGCCGTAGACCACGACCAAAGCGGCGACCAGGAGATAGACGTAGTCGCCCTCGCGGCCGAGGCAGATCGCGGTGCCGACGAAGATCGGCGCGGTGAATGCGATCGCCGCGATCGGGATGGTGGCGAAGGCGAGGGCGCCGCCGGCCAGCATTCCGGCGCACAGGCAGGTGATCACCAATTGCGCGCCGCTGGAAGCGTCGGCGAAGAACGCCACCGGAACGATGCCCCAGGCGGTGCCGAGCGCCAGTGCGTTGCGCACCAGCCGGTACATGGCCCGGCGCGAGACGAATTGCGGCTTGGCGATCCGTCGCGCGGCGCGCGCCTGCAGGCCGAAGAACAGCGCAGCGCAGCTTACGGCGGTTGCCCACACCAGCGCAAAGATCCAGTCGGGCGATTGCCACAGCGCGACCGCGAGCACCAGCGCGTTGCAGGCATTGGCGAGCATGATGCCGAAGGAATAGCCGAGCACCAGCGAGACCTGCTCGGCACGGATGTGGCCGGCCAACGCTTCATCCGTCGGTGGTGCACCGAAGGCCGCCAGATCGCCGGCGAACAGTTTCGCGAAATATGAACTCAGGTAGGTACGCATCACTACGCTGCTCGCGCGATGGGGCCCCGGCGCCGCGTCGGCAAAATTCGCTGCAAACCTTTGACAAACTATGAACTATTGGGATCAACCGTGCCGCGGCGGGTGGGCGTTCCGGTTCCCGTTCGCGGGCATTGCTAACAAATCGATACAAATGCACGCCTGACCCCGGCGCCGGATCCGTGACGTGACGTGACCGGCAAAAGCTGCCGCCGGCCGCGCTGCTTGATCCCACGTCGGTTTTTCGCGATGAGTCATGTCCCGCGACGGCAAACCAGAAGGTGCGCATGAGCCTCCCGACCACGAACCACGATCCCGGGTTTCGCATCACGCGCGCCAGCCATGTCGTGCTTCACGTCCGCGACCTCGCGGCGAGCCGGCAGTTCTACGAAAAGGTGATCGGGCTGATCCTGACCGCGGAGGACGGAGACGCGCTGTATTTCCGTGGGATCGAGGAAGCGTGCCATCACAGCCTGGTGTTGCGCAGGGGCGACGCGCCGGCGTGCGCGCGGCTCGGCCTGCGGGTTTTCCAGGAGCATGACCTCGAGCGGCTGAAGGCGTTTTTCGAGGCCCATGGCTGCACCGCGATGTGGGTCGATGTGCCGCACCAGGGACGCACGCTGCAGGCGACCGATCCCGCCGGCACGCCGCTGGAGTTTTGTGCGACCATGCCGGTCGTGCCGCGCATGATCACCAAGTTCAGCCGTCACACCGGCGGCTCGGCGCTGCGGCTCGATCGATCATTACCAGGTGCTGACGCCGGAGGTGCGCAAGGCGTGCGAGTTCTACACCGCCGCGGGCTTCCGCCTCAGCGAGTACATCGCGCCCTCAGGCGCGTTCGATTTGCGCGGCGTGTTCCTGCAGCGCAAGGGCAATCCGCACGACATCGTGTTCTTCAACGGCGCCGGCCCGCGCCTGCATCATTTCGCGTTCCTGGCGCCCGAGGTGCATCATCTGCTGCACGCCTGCGACGTCGCCGGCGAACTCGGCTACGGCGCGTCGGTCGAGCGCGGCCCGGGGCGGCACGGGCCGGGGCACGCGATGTATGTCTACATGCGCGACCCCGACGGCCACCGCGTCGAGCTGTTCAACACCCACTACCAGATCATGGACATCGAGAACGAGCCGGTCGGCTGGGATCCGTCCGACCATGCGATCTCGTTTCCGTGGGGCCTGCCGGCGCGGCAGGCCTGGTTCGAGGAGGCGACGCCGTTCGCCGATGTCGCGATCCGCGAGCCGCAGCTGAAGCCGAAGCCGCTGACGCTCGAAGCCTATCTCGCGAAATAGCATGTCGGCGTCCCCGGTGAATTCGATCTATGATGTGGCGATCGTCGGCCTCGGACCGGTCGGCGCGATCTTCGCCAATCTGCTCGCGACCAGCGGCTTGCGCGTCGCGGTGGTCGAGCGCGCCGGCGTCGTCTACGACAAGCCGCGCGCGATCACGCTCGACCACGAGGCGCTGCGGATCTTCCAGGCGATCGGGCTCGGCGACGCCATGGAGCGGGCGATCGCTCCGCACAACGGCTCGCACTTTCTCGGCGTCGACGGCGAGATCATCAAGAAGTTCGATCCGATGCCGCCGCCGTTTCCGCTCGGCTGGATGCCCAACGTCACCTTCGTGCAGCCGGAGGCGGAACAGGCGCTGCGCGACAGGCTGGCCGAACACGGCAATGCCGACGTCTTTCTCGGCGCGACCGGCGTGTCGCTGCAGCAGGATGACGATGCGACCACCCTGGTCGCCCGCCGCGAGTCCGGCGACGAGCTCGTGATCCGCGCGCGGTACCTGGTCGGTTGCGACGGCGCCAACAGCTTTGTGCGCAAGCAGCTTGGTGTCGGCCTCGAAGACCTCGCCTTCGATGAATGGTGGATGGTGGTGGATACCCTGACCAGCGAGCCCGCCAAGCGGCCGGCCAAGGGCTTTCAGTATTGCTGGCCAGCGCGTCCCGGCACCTTCATCCCCGGCCCGCGCAATCTGCGGCGCTGGGAGATCAAGCTGTTGCAGGGCGAGGATCCGGACGCCGCCGGCGCGCCCGACAATGTCGCAAAACTGCTGAAAGGTTTTACCGACATCTCCGACCTCACGATCTGGCGCTCGGCGGTCTATCGCTTCCACGCCCTGCTCGGACAGCGCTGGCGCGACCGCCGCGTGCTGCTGATGGGCGATGCCGTGCACCAGACGCCGCCGTTCCTCGGGCAGGGACTCTGCGCCGGCATCCGCGACGCGGCCAACCTGGCCTGGAAGCTGCGGCTGGTGCTGCGCGGCGACGCCGGCGAGGCGCTGCTCGACAGCTACGAGATCGAGCGCAAGCCGCATGTCCGCGCGGTGGTCGCCAGCGCCAAGGAATTCGGCAAGGTGATCGGCGAGCTCGATCCGGTCGCCGCCGCCGAGCGCGATGCGCGGCTGCGCGCCGATCTGAAGGCCGGCCGGGCGGAGACGATCCGGCAGAAGTTCATTCCCGATCTCGTCTCCGGCCTGATCGCGCGCGATGCAAAGCTCGCGGGACGGCTGTTCGTGCAGCCCCATGTGCGTGCGCCGGATCGGCGGACCTGCCGCCTGGACGATCTGCTGAAACCGGAGTTCGCGATCGTCGCGGCAACAACGGAGACGCTGGCATGGTTGTCGGATGCGTCACGCGCCGCCTGGCAGCGTCTCTCCGGCGAGCGCGTCGTCATCGCGACGTCAGGCGAGACCACGGACAGCAATGGCATCCTCACCGTGGTCGAGCGCGACGGATTGTTCGCTGACTGGATGCGGCAAAATACCGTCGCGGCGGTGATCGTGCGGCCCGACCGTTATGTGTTCGGTGCCGCCGCCAGCGCCGACGAGCTCAATATGCTTGTCGGACAACTGCTCCAGAACCTCAGCGCAGGGCGCTAATCTTTTCAAGCCGCTGCTTTGTCTGTACCACCGAGGAAACAACATCTCCCGGGGGAAGCCAGTGAACAGCAATCATGACGCGGCCGAATTCGACTACGTCATCGTCGGCGCCGGCTCGGCCGGCTGCGTGCTCGCCAACCGCCTGAGCGCCGACGGCAAGCATTCGGTGCTGCTGCTCGAGGCCGGCCCGAAGGACAGCAACATCTGGATCCACATCCCACTCGGCTACGGCAAGCTGTTCAAGGAAAAATCCGTCAACTGGATGTACCAGACCGAGCCGGAGCCGGGTCTGAACGGCCGGCAGGTGTTCCAGCCGCGCGGCAAGGTGCTCGGCGGCTCCAGCTCTATCAACGGCCTGCTCTATGTGCGCGGCCAGCACGAGGACTACGACCGCTGGCGCCAGCGCGGCAATGCCGGCTGGGGTTATGACGACGTGCTGCCGTACTTCAGGAAGGCGGAAGATCAGCAGCGCGGCAGCGACAAGTATCACGGTGCCGGCGGTCCGCTGCCGGTGTCGGACTGGCGGCATCATGATCCGCTGTCGGAAGCGTTCGTGCATGCCGCGGCCGAGGTCGGGATTCCGACCAATCCGGATTTCAACGGCGCGACCCAGGAGGGCGCCGGCTTCTTCCAGACCACCACCCGGCGCGGCCGGCGCGCGTCCACCGCGTGGTCCTATCTGCGGCCGGCGCTGACGCGCGGCAATCTGCACGTCGAGACCTCGGCGCTGGCGCAGCGCATCCTGTTCGAGGGCAGGCGTGCCAGCGCGGTGGAGTACAAACAGCACGGGCAACTGCGCAAGGCGAAGGCGCGTAAGGAGATCCTGGTGTCGAGCGGCGCGTACAACTCGCCGCAATTGCTGCAGCTGTCCGGCGTCGGTCCCGCCGATCTGTTGAAGCAGCACGGCATCGAGATCGTGCTCGATGCGCCCGGCGTCGGCAACGATCTGCAGGACCATATGCAGGTGCGCCTCATCACGCGCTGCGCGCAGTCGGTCACGCTGAACGATATCGTCAACAATCCGGTGCGCCGGGTCATGGCCGGCCTGCGCTACGCCGCGCTGCGCAAGGGGCCGCTGACGATCGCGGCCGGCACCTCGGGCGCGTTCTTCAAGACCAGCCCGCGGCTGGCCTCGCCCGACATTCAGATCCACTTCCTGCCGTTCTCGACCGACAAGATGGGCGAGAGGTTGCACCCGTTCTCGGGCTTCACCGCCTCGGTCTGCCAGCTGCGCCCGGAAAGCCGCGGTTCGCTGAAGATCAGGAGCGCCGACGCCAGCGTGCCGCCGGAAATCCGCATCAATTATCTGGCGACCGAGACCGACCGCCGCGCCTTCATCGACGGCATCCGCATCCTGCGCAAGATTCTGGCGGCGCCGGCGCTGAAGCCTTATGCGGTCGCGGAGGTCGATCCCGGCGCCAAGGTGGTCAGCGACGACGATCTGCTCGAATTCTGCCGCCGCACCGGCGGCACGGTCTATCACCCGACCTCGACCTGCCGGATGGGCAACGATCCGCTCGCCGTCGTCGACCAGCGGCTGAAGGTGCGCGGCATCGAGGCCTTGCGCGTGGTCGACGCCTCGATCATGCCGGACCTGATGTCGGGCAACACCAACGCGCCGACCATCATGATCGCGGAAAAGGCCTCGGATATGATTCTGGAGGACGCGCGGTAATCCGTCATCCTGAGGTGCTCGCCTCTTCGGCGAGCCTCGAAGGATGCACGGCCCGGAAATCTCCACGCGCGGCACGTTCCACTCGTGGCGGCAACCCGGCCGTCGACCCTTCGAGGGCCGCTGAAGAAGCGGCCACCTCAGGGTGACGGTGAGAGAGCGGATTGCGGGCTACTTCACCCCCGATACGCCCGCACCCGCTGCACCATCTGCTCGACATGGGCGATCGGCGTCTCCGGCAAAATGCCGTGGCCGAGATTGAAGATCAGCCGGCCCTTGCCAAAATTCTCCAGCACGTCGTCGATGGCGCGGTCGAGCGCGGCGCCGCCGGCGATCAGGGCCAAGGGGTCGAGATTGCCTTGCACGGCGGCGCGCGGCTGCACGCGCTCGCGGATCATCGCTGGCTCGGTCGCCCAGTCGATCGAGACCGCGTCGACGGCGGTCTGCTCGACATAGGCCGGCAGCTGGCCGCTGGCGCCGCGCGGAAAGCCGATGATCTTGGCGCCCGGCACCTGCTTGCGCACCCCGGCCACGATGCGCCGCGCCGGCTCGATCGACCAGCGCGCGAACTCGCGCGGCGGCAGCACGCCGGCCCAGGTGTCGAACAGCTGCACGCAATCGGCGCCGGCTTTGATCTGGCCGACCAGATGCTGAATCGAGTTCTCCACCAAGATGTCGATGATCTTGGCGAATGCGTCCGGATGGCGGTAGGCGAGCATCCGCGCCGGCGCCTGGTCCGGCGTGCCTTGCCCCGCCACCATGTAGGTCGCGACCGTCCACGGCGCGCCGCAGAAGCCGATCAGCGCGATCTCGGGCGCGAGCTCGCGCCGCACCCGGCGCAGCGCTTCATAGACCGGCTCGAGCTTGGCGAAATCGGCCTGCGTTGCCAGCGTCGCGATTTCCTCGGGCGTCGCCAGCGGATCGAGCCGCGGACCCTCGCCGGCCTCGAAGCGCACCGCGCGGCCGAGCGCGTAGGGGATCACCAAAATGTCGGAAAAGATGATCGCGGCGTCGAAATTGAAGCGGCGGATCGGCTGCAGCGTCACCTCCGCCGCATAGTCCGGCGTGAAGCAGAGATCGAGGAAGCTGCCGGCCTTGGCGCGCAGCTCGCGATATTCGGGCAGATAGCGTCCGGCCTGCCGCATCATCCAGAGCGGCGGCACGGCTTGCCGGCGGCCGGACAAGACCTCGATGAGCGGTTGGGTGGCGGGGGCCTGGGGCACGCGAAAGGTTCCTGATCAAGGTCGAAAAAGTTGCCGCCCCTGATACACGCTGTGCCGTCTTGGGCCAAGTCTTGGGCCAAGGTCCCGGGCAAGGCGGCTCTGGAACCCTGCTTTGCACGGGCGCGTTGTCCTTCAAATGGAGGGATGACATGGCCGAGAAATTCAATCCTGCGGCGCATGACAAGCATGCCGACAAGCCGCGCGAGGCGCGGCCCGCCGACCGCAAAATTCACAAGCGGCTGGAGGCCGAGCTGGAGGACAGCTTTCCGGCATCCGACCCGGTCAGCGTGACGCAGCCTGCGCCCTCGAAGCACGACGGCGATCGAGACAATTAGCGGCTTTGCACCAGCGCTTCGCTAACCACGATGCAAGCCGGATTCTAGCACGCGAAGTCCTAGATCGGTCCGGGACCGGGGCGCGGCACCCGATCAAACTCGAAGGTCACGCCGAGCCGGCGCTCCAGACGCCAGGCGACGACGCAGCGCCGCCGGATCGGTTCGCTCTCGATCTCGAGTTCGAACGCGAGCGGGATTGCGACGTCGCTTTCCACGGCGAGACCTGCGCCCCCGGTCGAGATGTTGAGCACGAGGCATCCGAGGCTGCTGTCGCGGAAGTAGATCGTGCCGCGCTTCATCAGGATGTTTCGCTGGCTGTCGGTTTTGTACCGTTTTATTGTTGTGCTCACCGCAGGTCTCCTGACCCTGTCATGGTGCCGGCCGAGAACGTTCGCTAATGCGCGACGAGATTGTGTTGAATCGTCATCGCGCTTTGGCTGTTTGTTTGCGCATGTTCGCCGCGCAAACGCGTTCCGCGTTGGTCGCGAGGGAAAGCCGCTTCACCCATCTCCGGGGTCATGCGCTAGTTCACCAGAACCGCGCCGTCGCAGCGGATGCCCATCACCGTGACGTCGACCTGGCCGAGACCGACGCCGAGCGTCGCCAGCAAGGATGCCAGCACCTGATCGATCGGACCGGTCACGCCGTTCAGGATGCCGGTGACCAGGCCGCCCAGTCCCGGAATCGGCAATCCGAGCGGGCCGACACCGATGGTGAGGGACAGGTCGCCGAGCAGGCTGCTGGTCAGCGATGAGAGAAAATTGGTCGTCGTCACCGTCTTCTTCGTTCCCGACTGAATCTCGCTGTAGCTGAAATTGACGTTGGTCGGCGTGGTGTTGCCCATGCCGGCATGGGCAAGCCCGCTGACCGTGGCGCCCAGCACATTGACCAGCGTCGCCGGCGGCGGATTCGGCTTGTGCGTGAAGTTGGTCATGTCGGCAACGGTGACATTGCCGATCCACGCATCGATGATTCCCGGCGTCACCCCGATCGTGACCTGGGACGTGTTGATGTTCGGATGGCCGCAGGACACCGCATTGAGCGTCGCGGTGCCGGAGGCGACCTCGACATAGATCGGCAGGTTGATCGTCGAGACGCTGCCGCTGCCGAGCACCTGGACCGACACCAGCAGCCGGGTCTGCGCGGTGTGGACGCTGACGCCCTGGGTGCCGACCGCGATCCAGCTCGAGCCGACGGGGCGCTCGCCGACCGTGGCGAGCACGCTCACATTGGCGATGCCGGGCAGGCCGAGATTCACGCTGGTTGCGATCTGGTGGCTGCCGTTGGCGATCTGCGCCACCGTGCTGACGAGGTCGAATACCGAAACGCTGGCGCCGACCTTGGGCTTCTGCCCCACCGTGAGGTTGGCAAAGGGGCCAAGGTCGACCAGCGAGCCGGGCGTGATCTTGGTCGAGGAGCCGGTCACGGCCTGCGAGATCGTCGACAGCGCGGTGGTCGCGGCGTTCGCGCCGTTGGTGATCTGCTGCGTGGTCAGCGCGGCGGCCATGATGTCGCCGACCTTGATGTTGCTGCTCAAGAGGTCGCTGTAGGTGACGCCGGTCAGGCTGACCCGCGTCGCCAGCGCCGACAGGAAATCCAGCGCGTCGATCTTGGCGCTGATCAGCGCATTGTAGTCCATCACCGAGAGCGAAATCGTCGTGCCGAGCATGCTGCCGAGCATCGCATTGAGCACGCCGCCGTTGACCGCGAGCAGCCGCGAGCCGATCTGGAACGCCGCCATCTCGGTGGACGTCGCGGTGGCGGTGGTCCGGATCGAGAAGGTGCTCGAGCCGGTCAGGTAGCGCGCGAAATAAAGCGGGGTCTGGGTATTCAGCGTGACGCGCGCGGCGTTGGGGGTGCCGACGGCCGGGGTCACGAACCGCGCCTGCGGTGCGATCGCGCTGTTTGCGGTGTAGGTCCCGGTTTCGACCCTGACCAGCGCGCTGGCCGGATAATTGTTCTGCGTCACCGTCGCGGTGGCGGCGTTGGTCGGGTTGTTCAGATTGGCGGCAGCGACGATCGCGGCGAGGTCGGCGGTGCTCTGCGTCTTGCGCCGGTCGGCGAAGATGGAGCCGAGATCGACCGCAAGCCCGGCGCAGCCGATGACCAGTGTCATCAGGCCCGCGCTGATCATCGCGAAGTTGCCTCGTTCATCGGCGCCGAAGCGCCGAACCAGATTGACGGTCCCTGCCATTTTCATTGTTAGAATCCTCCGTACTGGATTGCGGCCGAGCGCACGATGGTGGTCGACGGCGCGCGAACGAAGGGTAGGCTGTAGATGAAGCTGTTGGCCGCGTTGTAGTTGACCGTCACCACATAGACGTTGGCGTTCGACGGCGACGGCGCGGCGCTGACCGTGAGATTGCCGGGCACCAATAGCGGGTAGGTCGAAGCGTTCGCGGCGACGTAGCTCGTCGCGAGGCTGTTGCGTTCAGTGTCGGTCATCCCGGCGACCGATGATCGCGCCGCCTCGGCGGCGAGTTGCTGAACGCCATGCACCATCGCCAGATACGAGCCGAACACGACGATGCCGAATATCACGGCGAGAAACAGCGGCAGCATCAGTGCGAATTCGACGGCCGATGTGCCGCTTCGACAGCGGAAAAACCTGATCATTGCACATACCTCGCAATGCAATTTGTGCCACCACGTTGCGAGGCTTTGATTAAGGAAAACTATGAAAACGCTTCCGCGAATCAGTGGTGCCAATCCGGACAAATGGCCGCACCAAATTTATTGGGTCCGCGATGCCTTATGGGGCGATCAAAATCCTTGATGCGATGTCCGGAGAAATGCGGGTGTGCAGCAGCGCGGACTGGCGGATGCCCTCGTCCGATACCGTAGCACTACGTAGCAATGCACGTAACGATGCATAAGGGGCTGGAATACTGTATCGGCGCCGAAAATTGCAGCTAAACCAAGCTGCAACCAAATGTTAGTATAGCTCAACCACATACTATGGAGATCGTAACTGCGTCCCGTGCTGAGATTGGAGCGCTCGCGATGCACAGACCACGTCAGCATTTGAATATTCCTACTGAGATCGTTCGCACGGTCGTTGCCATTGCAGAGACAGGAAGCCTATCGAAGGCCGGGGAGCGGCTCGGTCTCAGCCAGCCGGCGATAAGCTCGCAGGTGAAGCGACTGCAGAGCCTGGTCGGCGGCGCGCTCTTCATCAGAACGGCCAATGGCACCACGACCACCGAACTCGGAAAAGTCGCCGTGCAGCAGGCCCGGCGGATCCTGGAGGCGAACGACCAGCTGCTTCGGCTCGGTGGCACTCATGAAGGACCGCAGCCGCTGCGGCTCGGGTTGAGCACGATGCTCGCCGAGGAATTCCTCAAGCTGCATCCGTCCGACGCGCTGGCCGATGTCCTGGTCCACGCCGACATGTCGCCGACGATCATCAGAGGCTTGATCGACGGCTACATCGACATTGCCTTCGTCTACAGCAATCCGTTGCTCGAGGCCGAAGACGAGATGACGATCGCCAACGAGGCCGACGAACGCTCGGTTTGGGTGCGATCACGCGATTTTGTGCTGCGGCCGGGGGCGCCGATCCCGGTGCTGGCGTGGCCGGGTGACGACTGGATGATCCGCACCCTGACCAAGCACAACATCTCCTACAAGATCGTGTTCAGAAGCCCGAACCATCAGCTGCGGCTCGAGGCCGCACGGGCCGGCTACGGCCTGACGGCGTGCCCCGAGCGGATGATTCCGCCGTTCCTGGTTTCGGCCAAGGACTACTACCTGCCGGAGCTGCCGGTGCAGAAGCGCTTGCTGTGCGTGCGCCCGGGCCTCGAAGGAAGCCGCGCGACGGCGCTGGTGCAGCGCCTGTCTAGCCTGTTCTTCAGCGGCGCCAAGCCGATCCGTCAGGTGAGCAACCTGTAAGCCTGGCGCCGCCACGGCGGCGCCGGTCAGTAGTGCGGCGGGCGCTCGTTGGCGGGGTCCGGCGCCTGGCGCTCGGCCTCCTGCAGCCGGTCGCGCAACTCGGCGATCTGGCGCGTCAGCGCGTCGATCTGCTTCCACTGCGCCGTGATGGTCTGGTTCAGCGTCTCGATGGTCTCGTCCTGGTAGGTCAGGCGGACCTCCAGCGCATCGATCCGTTCGCTGAGCTTTGCGGCGTCACTCATCGGCGGTGGCCTCAAAGCCGCGCTGGCGCAGGCCGTGGCCGAGCGCGACGCGCTCGTCGAACACGAAGCAGTCGCCGCGCCAGCGGCTGTCGCGCTCCGGCGTCGCCTCGAGATATTTCAGGATGCCGCCCTTGAGGTGATAGACCTCGGCAAAGCCGCGGGCGAGCAGATAGGCGCTGGCCTTCTCGCAGCGAATGCCGCCGGTGCAGAACATCGCGATCCTCCTGTGCTTGGCGGGATCGAGGTGACGCGCGGCAAACTGCTTGAACTCGCCGAAGCGCGCGATCTTGGGATCCAGCGCGCCCTCGAACGTGCCCATCGCGACCTCGAAGGCGTTGCGGGTGTCGAGCAGCAGCATGTCGGGCGAGGCGATCAGCGCGTTCCAGTCGGCGGCGTCGACATAGGTGCCGACCTGCCGGGTCGGGTCGACCGTGGTGTCGCCGAGCGTCACGATCTCCTTCTTCAGCCGCACCTTGAGCCGCCCGAACGGCATCTGCGCGGCTGCGGAGAATTTCAGCTCGAGATCACTGAGCCGGCCGCCGAACAGCGGTCCGTGCCGCAACTCCGCGACGAAGCCGTCGATGCCTGCGGCCGGGCCGGCGACGGTGCCGTTGATGCCCTCATGCGCCAGCAGCACGCTGCCCTTGAGATCGTGCCCGGCGGCGAGCGCGCGCAGCGGCTCGCGCAGTGCGCGGAAATCGGGCAGCGCGGCGAACTGGTAGAAGGCGGCGACCTTGAGCGGCATGATGGCGGGGGTTTATCAGCCCGACCAGGCTGGCGAAACCCCGCAAAGCCATGCGCTAGCGAGATAATTCCCCTGATGATTCACTGGTATGCCAGGCATTGCCCAGCCGGGGATGAATGTGTCATGTACCTCGCACCCACCGCAGCCGCGTCAGAACATCAGAAGCAAGCGAGCGCTCGATTATGAGGAATTTCCATTTCGCCGGCCGTTCCACGGTCCACGCCCAGAACGCGATGGTGGCGACCTCGCATCCGGAGGCGGCGCTCGCGGCCATCGAGGTGATGCGCGAGGGCGGCACCGCGGCCGACGCTGCGGTCGCGGCCTGCGCACTGCTCGGCGTCATCGAGCCGCAATCGACCGGCATCGGCGGCGATTGCTTTGCGCTGATCCAGCCGCGCGGCGAGGGCAAGATCATCGCCTATAACGGCTCCGGCCGCGCGCCGATGGCGGCGACCGCGGACTGGTACCTCGAGCGCAAGATCCATTCGGTGCCGCTGACCTCGGCGCACGCCGTCAGCATCCCGGGCGCGATCGACGCCTGGGACGTGATCCTGCGGGATCACGGCAAGTTCGGCTTCGACCGGCTGCTGCAGCCGGCGATCAAGGCCGCCGAGGAGGGTTATGTGGTCGCCCCGCGCATCGCCTTCGACTGGAAGAACGGTTTTGAGAAGCTGAAGAACGGCACCAACACCGAGCGCTATCTCTTGCCGCACGGCAAGCCGGCGGTGGCCGGCGACGTGATCCGCCAGCCCGAACTCGGCGAGACGCTGCGCGCGATCGCCCAGAAGGGGCGCGACGCCTTCTACTCCGGCGAGATCGCGGCCGACATGGTCGACACGCTGCGCCGCATCGGCGGCCTGCACACGCTGGAGGATTTCGCCGCGCATTCGACCGAGACGACGTCGCCGATCGGCACGATGTACAAGGGCTATGACGTCTGGCAGTGCCCGCCGAACGGCCCGGGCATCACCATGCTGGTGATGCTCAACATCCTGTCGCGCTTCGACCTGACGCAATTCAAGCCGCTCAGCATCGAGCGTTTCCACCTCGAGGCGGAAGCCGCGCGCATCGCCTACATGATGCGCGAGCAGCATATCGGCGATCCCCAGCAGGTGCATGTCGACGTCGCCGGCATCCTGTCGAAGGAATTCGCCGACGAGCACATCAAGAACATCCGGATGGACCGGCTGCTCGATCTGCCCAACGTCGCACCGCCGATGAATCCGTCGACGGTCTACATCACCGTGGTCGACAAGGACCGCAACGCCTGCTCGTTCATCAATTCGATCGCGCACTCGTTCGGCTCGGCGATCGTGTCCGACAAGACCGGCATCCTGCTGCAGAACCGCGCCGGCGGCTTCCGCATTCAGCCCGGCCATCCCAACTGCATCGCGCCGGGCAAGCGTCCGCTGCACACCATCATCCCGGCGCTGGCCACCAAGAACGGCCGCGCCGTGATGCCGTACGGCGTGATGGGCGGCCAGTACCAGCCGGTCGGCCAGACCCATGTGCTGACCAACATCCTCGACTATGGCTGCGACGTGCAGGAGGCGATCGACATGCCGCGCGGCCTGCACTACGAGGGCGTCTACCAGCTCGAGGACTCCGTGCCGGCCGAGATCGTCGAAGGGCTGAAGAAGATCGGCCACAAGACCGTCCGCGTGGTCCCGCCGCTCGGCGGCGGCCAGGCGATCTGGATCGATTGGGACAAGGGCACGCTGACCGGCGGCTCCGATCCGCGCAAGGACGGCTGCGCGCTCGGCTACTGATTGCCATATCAAGGAGAACGATAAGATGCGATCTTCCCGACGCACGATCATCAGGACTGCGCTCGCCGGCCTTGCGGCCGCGGTCTCCACGCCCGTTGTCAGCGAGATGGCAGCGGCCCAAACTGCAGGAAAGCCCATGACCACAGCTTCAGGCCTCCAGATCATCGACAGCAAGGTCGGCACCGGCGCTTCGCCGAAATCCGGCCAGATCTGCGTCATGCACTACACCGGCTGGCTCTACGAGAACGGCCAGAAGGGCAAGAAATTCGACTCCTCCGTCGACCGCAACGAGCCGTTCGAGTTTCCGATCGGCGCCGGCCGCGTCATCAAGGGCTGGGACGAGGGCGTCGCCAGCATGAAGGTCGGCGGCAAGCGCACGCTGATCATCCCGCCGGAGCTCGGCTATGGCGCGCGCGGCGCCGGCGGCGTGATCCCGCCGAATGCGACGCTGATGTTCGACGTCGAACTGCTGGGCGTGAAGTAGCAAGCCCGCAACAAGGGGAGGCGCAGCGATGAAGGTCTCGATCCTCGACGATTACTTCGACACGCTGCGCACCCTCGACGCCTTCCGCAAGCTCGACGGCTACGACGTCACGGTCTGGAACGATCATGTCCAGGACGTCGATGCGCTGGTCGAGCGGTTGCGCGACACCGACGTGCTGGTCTTGATCCGGGAGCGGACCCAGATCCGCACGCCGCTGCTGGAGCGGCTGCCGAAGCTGAAGCTGATCAGCCAGCGCAGCGTCTATCCGCACATCGATATCGACACCTGCACGCGGCTCGGCATCGTCGTGTCCTCGGGCCAGCATGCGGATACGCCGTCCTACGCCACCGCCGAATTCACCTGGGGCCTGATCCTGGCGGCGATGCGCGCGATCCCGCAGCAGATGGCGGCGCTGAAGGCCGGCAAGTGGCAGATCGGCGTCGGCCACTCGGTGCGGGGCAAGACGCTCGGCATCTACGGCTATGGCCGGATCGGCGCGGTGGTCGCAGGCTACGGCAAGGCTTTCGGCATGAACGTCTTGGTCTGGGCGCGCGAGGCCGCGATGGCCAAGGCGCGCGCCGACGGCTACGAGACTGCCGCCAGCAAGGCGGATTTCTTCGCGCGCTGCGACGTGCTCTCGCTGCACATGCGGCTGGTCGACGC
The DNA here is from genome assembly GCF_900696085.1 of Bradyrhizobium ivorense. GTDB lineage: Bacteria > Pseudomonadota > Alphaproteobacteria > Rhizobiales > Xanthobacteraceae > Bradyrhizobium > Bradyrhizobium ivorense. The sequence goes on along the minus strand of NZ_CAADFC020000033.1, from coordinate 394,731 downwards.
CACGCGCGGCATCGTCAAGGCGGAAGATCTGGCACGCATGAAGCAGACTGCACTGATCGTCAACACCAGCCGCGCGCCGCTGATCGAGCCGGGCGCGCTGGTTGGTGCGCTGCGCGCCGGCCGGCCCAGCATGGCCGCGGTCGACGTCTATGAGAAAGAGCCGCTGCGCGACACCTCAGATCCGCTGCTCAACATGGACAACGTCGTCTGCACGCCGCATCTCGGCTACGTCTCGCGCGACGAGTACGAGATCCAGTTCACCGACATCTTCGATCAGATTTTGGCCTACGCCGCCGGCAGACCGACCGATGTGGTCAATCCGGATGTGCTGGCAAAGGCCCGCCCGCGGGGCTGACAAGCGTCACTGACGCGCAAACGGCCGGCCCGTTCGACCGGTCTCCGCAATTCATCGTCCGGCGTTCAAGTCTTCCAGGTGCCGGTTCCGGTGGCCCTGTTGAAGGCATTCCTGACCAGTTGCTTGGCGCTGCCCCACGCCTTCTGGCCCTTGCCCTTGGCTTGCTGGATCGCGCCTCGTCCCTGCATCGCCGAAGAGCCGGTGGCCTCGCCGAGCCGCTGCTTGACCTTGCCGATCGCCTCGTTGGCGGTCCCCTTGATTCTGTCCGTTGTGCTGCCCATGGATTTCTCCCTGGATTTGGATTTCTCCCTGGATTTCTTCTTCGTCATGCATGGAGGCAACGCGCCGGAACATGGCAATGTTCCGATTTTCCCCTCGCTCGAACCAACGCTTTTCGCTAGCGTTCCGTACACGAAACTCTACTCGCGAAAGCAAGCACGATGAGCGGTTCCCACGACCATACCCATTCCCACGACCATCATCATGACGACGAGCGCTGGAAGCATGACGGCGTCCGCGTGATTCCCGGCAACCAGCTCGATCCCAACGTGCCCTCGACCGCCGGCATGGACCGCAAGGCCGCGATCAATTTCGCCCGCGTCGGCGCGCAGAAATTGTGGGCCGGCACGGTCAGCATCAAGCCGGACGCCAAGACCGGCGCGCATCACCACGGCCATCTCGAAAGCATCATCTATGTGGTGAAGGGCAAGGCGCGGATGCGTTGGGGCGAGAAGCTGCAGTTCACCGCCGAAGCCGGGCCCGGCGATTTCATCTTCGTGCCGCCTTACGTGCCGCACCAGGAAATCAACGCCAGCCGCGATGAGGTGCTGGAATGCGTGCTGGTGCGCTCCGACGGCGAGGCGGTCGCGATCAATCTCGACATCGAGCCGGTGGAGAAGCCGGAGACGGTGCTGTGGGTCGATCCGGTGCACCGGCATCCGGATGAGAAGAAATGACGGTGTGGTAACCCCCACCGTCATTCCGGGGCGATGCGCAGCATCGAACTATGGTGCGCAATTGCGCACCTGAGAATCTCGCGCTGCAATCTCTAGATTCCGGGTTCACGCTGCGCGTGCCCCGGAATGACGGCATCAGAGGGAGGCCAGCATGACACTCGTCCGCTACGACAGCGCCGACCACGTCGCGACCATCACGATGGCGCGCAGCGAGAAGCACAACGCGCTCAACAACGCGTTGTGCACGGCGTTGCGTGACGCCTGGCTACGGTTTCGCGACAGCGACGATCGGGTCGCTGTGCTGGCCTCGTCGGAGGACAAGTACTTCTCCGTTGGCGCCGATGTCGGCGATCTCCCCGTCAACATGTGGCACGCCGTGCCCGGCCTCGGCGTCGAACTGGACAAGCCGGTGATCGCGGCGACCTCCGGCTGGGTCGTCGGCGGCGCCTTCGTGCTGGTGCAGATGGCCGACCTGTGCGTGGCGTCGGAGACGACGCGCTTCATCTATCCCGAGGGCAAGATCGGCACCACCGCGGGCGGCGTGTCATCGGTGATGGCGCGGATGCCGCACAAGATCGCGATGGAGTTTCTGCTGGTCGGCGAGGAAATGTCGGCGGAGCGCGCCTACCAGATCGGCTTCGTCAACAAGGTCGCGCCGAAAGGCCAGCATGTCGCGATGGCGCAGGAGATGGCGGCGAAAATTGCCGGCAATGCACCGCTGGTGGTCCGCGCGCTGAAGAGGCTGGCGCGCGAGGCGATGCCGAAGGGACCGCTGGAAACCGTCGCCGACGTGCGGCGGCTGCTCGATGAAGTCAGGGACAGCGACGATCTCAAGGAAGGCGTCAAGGCGTTTGCGGAGAAGCGGAAGCCGCGGTTCACGGGGAAGTAGGATTCCATCCTACCGTCATTGCGACCCGTTGGCTCGCAATGACGCGGTTAGAGCGTCACACAAACACCCGGTGATCAATCGCCCCGTTCGGCACCACATAGCCGTAGCGCGTGTTCGACGGCTCGACGCCGGCCTTCTCATACTGCGCCTTCATCATCGCAAAGCGGTCACCCTTGAGCTCCAGCATCGCGCGCTTCGGCTGGACGTTGTAGAGCCGGGCGTTGTTGTCGCCGAAGATCGCTGATTTCACCGGTCCGTCGGCGGGGCCGAGCGACGCGTAGCCGAACTTCTTCTGCATCACCTCGGGGATCTCCAGCCGGCGGAAACCCTCGATCTGCCATTGCGGCGCGCCGGTCCACAGCGCGTCGGTGCCCCAGCAAACGTGATCGACGCCGAGGCCCTTGATCAGCGTTCCCATCAGCGCGGCGCAGACATTGGGTTCGGCGACCAGCGTGGTCGCGAACAGCTGCCCGACATCGCCATAGACATTGTTGACGCCGTATTGCGCCGGGATGTCGGCGAGGTCGGAGGTCCAGGCGATGCGGCCGGTGCGCTCGAACTCGGCGAGCGCAACCCGGGGATCGCCGCCGACATGGCGATAGGCCGAGTGGTAGATGATGAAGTTGAGCTGCGGCCAGTCCTTGGCCGCCTGGCCGACATCGGCGACGTCGGCAAAGCCGCGCAGATTGGGATACTGCTTCTCGATGCCGGGCGGGAACAGCCCCTTGTGGACGCAGACATTCTTGATGCCCGCCTGCACCATCTTCTCGTAGCCCTTGTAGGCCACCTTCTCGTCGTCGAGCCGCCACGGATAGCGGCTGATCTCCTTGTGGGTGTTGTCGCCGATGGTGTAGCCCTTGCAGGACTCCGGCTTGAGCGCCAATGCGGCGTCGAGCTTGTCGAGCCAGCCGGGTTGGCCGGGGGTGAAGATGGCATGGCAGAACACCCGCCGCGCGCCGGCCTCGTCGTTGATCTTCTTGCGGGCGTCGGCCATCTGCTCGTTGGTCAGGAACCAGTCCTGCTCGATATCCGACGGCGCCGAGGAGATCAGCGAGATCTTGGTGTCGGAATCGAGAAACATCTCCTTCTTGTAGTTGTTGAACTTCAGATCCTCGATGGTCTGCTCGTGGTCGCTGAGCTGCTTGTTCCAGCCGGCCTTGCCGACCGCCTTGCGCATTTCGACAAAGCCCATGATGCGGGTGTCGTCGCGCAGGAAATGCGTGTGCATGTCCATGATGAACTGGTCCTTCAGCGCGCTGGCGCGCTCCTGCGCCATTGCCGGCGTCGCGGCTTCCGCCGGCGTCACATCGAACAACGGGCCGTAGACCTGGTTCATCGCGACGAACGAGGCGGCCATGCCAGCCGCGGTCTGAAAAAATCTGCGGCGGTCGAGGCCCTGCTTGCCGCCGAGATCGTCGGCCATCGCGAGCAGCCGCGCCTCGACCTCGCGCTGCCGTTCATTCTGCGGATCGGGATAGAATTCGTCGCTGGAAACGATCTGGGTCGGGATCGGCGTCTGGTACTGGCACAGTTCGGAGGGCATCAAGGCGGCAAGTTCTTCGTCGGTGAGGTTGCTGCTCATTCTTCGCTCCCGCTTCTCGCCGGATATTTCCGGTCGGACCGCGGCGGAGACTAGGCGCAAGTCCGGCCGCCGTCCCGTCCCGATCGCCGTTGCCGCCATTCACAAAATCGTGCGCCGAATTTGCTGTCATTGCGAGCGCAAGCGAAGCAATCCATGCTTCCGCAAGCGGCGGCATGGATTGCTTCGCTTGCGCTCGCAATGACGGGCGTGGATGCTAGCATTGCTCAACCTTTGGGGACCGAACGAAGCCCCACCATGAAGGGAGGCGAGCTATGACGCATTCCGACCATTCGCGCCGCACCATCATCAAGGGCCTAGGCGTTGCAGCGGCAGGGGGCATGCTCGGCGGCGCGCAGGCCGCAACCGCGGTTCCCGCCGAGGGCGAAATCTGGAGCAGCGAGTACTGGGCGAAGAAGCGCGACATTCCGCTGTGGATGTTCCGCAAGCGGATCGGCGCGCCGAAACCGGGCGAGGCGGCGCGGCCCGTGGTGTTCTTCGTCCACGGCTCGTCGGTGACATCGCGCGTGTTCGACCTCACCGTGCCCGGCAAGGGCGAGTATTCACTGCTCAACACCTTCGCGCGCTACGGCTTCGATTGCTGGACCATGGACCACGAGAACTACGGCAAGTCGGGACGCACCTCCGGCAATGCCGATATCGCGAGCGGCGTCGAGGACCTCAAAGCCGCGGTCGAGGTGATCGCCCGCGAGACCGGGCAAACCAAATATCACTTCGTCGGCGAATCCTCGGGCGCGCTGCGCGCCGGCGCCTATGCGATGGCGGCGCCTGAGCGGATCGACCGGCTGGTGTTCGCGGCTTTCACCTACAAGGGCGAGGGCTCGCCGACGCTGGCAAAACGCGCCGAGCAGCTCGCCTATTACCGCAGCCACAATATGCGCAAGCGCGACCGCGACATGATCCGCTCGATCGCGACCCGCGACAAGCCGGGCACGTCGGATCCCGCCGTGGTCGAAGTGCTGGCTGATGTCGAGATGCAGTTCGGCGACCAGATCCCGACCGGCACCTATCTCGACATGACCGCCAATCTGCCGGTGGTGCATCCGGAAAAAGTGATTGCGCCGGTGCTGCTGGTCCGCGGCGAATATGACGGGATCGCGACCGTCCCCGATCTCGAAGAATTTTACAACAAGCTGCCGAACGGCGACCGCCAGTTCGTCATCCTGCCCGGCACCGCCCATTCGGTGGCGCTGGCGACCAACCGCGAGCTGTTCTGGCATGTGACGCGGGCGTTCCTGACCATGCCGACCCCGATCGTCACCTGAGGCCTGCGGCAGGACGTCGCAACGAAAATTCTCAAGATCAAATGTCGGGAGCGCGCCCTCGGCTTCGTCCTTGGGGCACAACCCCGCCAAAGGAGTGCCTTCCCATGTCCCAAGCCAAGATGATCTTCGTCAACCTGCCGGTTTCCGATCTCGCCCGATCGACCGCCTTCTACGAGGCAATTGGCGCGACGAAGAATCCGCAATTCTCCGACGACACCGCGTCCTGCATGGTGATCTCCGAGACCATCTTCGTGATGCTGCTGACCCACGACAAATTCCGCCAGTTCACGCCAAAGAAGATCTCCGACGCCAGGACCTCGAGCGAAGTGCTGATCTGCCTCTCCGCCGACGGCCGCGAGGCGGTCGACGACACCGTGAGCAAGGCGACGGGCGCCGGCGGCACCGCCGATCCTTCGCCGAAGCAGGATTACGGCTTCATGTATGGCCGCAGCTTCGAGGATCTCGATGGCCACATCTGGGAAGTGATGTGGATGGACGTCGAGGCCGCGACCAAGGGCCAGCCGGCTGCCGCCAACGCCTGATCGCATCCGCCGACGCGAGGAGAGTTGCATGATGTCAAAAGTGTCGCCCTGCCTGTGGTTCGACGGCGAGGCCGAGGAGGCCGCTAACTTCTACGTCTCGCTGCTACCGAATTCCCGGATCGAGAAGGTCCAGAAGAACGTCGTCGACTGCCCGGCCGGCAAGGCCGGCACGGTGCTGGTGGTCTATTTCACGCTGGCCGGCCAGAGCTACATCGCGCTGAACGGCGGCATGAAGATGGAATATTCGCACGCCGCCTCGTTCTCGATCGATTGCGCCGATCAGGCCGAGGTCGACCGGCTCTGGGACGCCTTGCTCGCCGATGGCGGCAAGGCGGAGCAGTGCGGCTGGCTGCGCGATCGCTTCGGCGTGCCGTGGCAGATCGTGCCCACGGCCGTTCACGACACCATCGCCGGACCGGACCCGGCCGGCGCCGGACGCGCGATGCAGGCGATGCTCGGCATGATCAAGCTCGATGTCGAAGGCCTGCGCCGGGCCTATCAGGGCGTGTGATGCGTCCTGGGTGAACCGTGGCGGCGCCGGCCGGAGCACGGTCCGGCCGGCTTTTGTTTCGGGCTGAGCAGCCCCGCGAATGTGATCTCCAGTCGAGCCGGCGCGGCCCTCCGCGCCAGCATCCGACAAACTTTCTTCGTCGCCTTTTGCATTGAAACAACTACAGGTTGCCTTGATTCAGGTGTCCTGCTACAACGCACGCAGGTCTGTATCAGCACGTCTGCATCAGAGGGGGCGGTGATGGCGGCGAAGGCAATCGCATACGCGAACAACGATGTCGTGCAGATCGGCTGGAGCATCGACGAGAAGCTGCCCGGGTGTCTTGGCTTCGCCGTGTATCGTCTCCCCGCGGACGTCGATCTCCCCGAAGTGCCGCTCACATCGCACGTTGGATTCGAGGAGACCGATCCCAACAAGTGGATCGCAAAGCCGACCACGCTGCAGCCTATCGCCAACTTTCGCTGGCGCGACCTTGCGCCTGAGCGTGGCAAACCCGTCCGCTACAAGATCGTGCCGATGCAGGGGCCGCCGCAAAACCCGCAGCCGGTGCCGAACTTCAAGCCGATGATTACCCCGGCGGTCACCGCGACCGACACCTATGGAAATATCCGCGTCTATTTCAACCGCGGCATTCTCTCCACCCAACACCTGTCACGAGCGCTGATCGCCGAAGGCAAGAAGCCGTCGCCGGCCGCGCTGGATCCGCATATCAGGAAGGAGGGCGACCCGATCAGGCTCGGCCTGACCGGACAGCTGCTTGATGCCTTGCTGTCGATCATCAAGCGCGCCAAGCTGGAAGGCGGCAAGTGCTATGCGTCGCTGTACGAACTGACCGACACCCAGCTGATCGCCGAACTGGTCTCGCTCGACAAGGTCGAGATCATCCTGTCGAACAACGGGACCGGCGACGATGGAAAGCCATATGACGACGGCAATGCCTTCGCGGCGGAACAACTGGCAGGCAAGCCACTGACCCGGCGCTACATGCCCAAGGGGCAGATCGGCCACAACAAGTTCATCGTCTATGTCGGACCGGACGGCGCGCCGAAGTCGGTATTGACCGGAAGCACCAACTGGACCGCGACCGGCCTCTGCACCCAATCCAACAACTGCATGATCGTCGAATCGTCCGACCTTGCCAAACAGTATCTCGACTATTGGCATGAGCTTAAGGCCGACGCCGAGACGGCCGGCATTCCTCCGACGCCCGAGCCGATGCCGGACATACAGGGCGACACGCTGCGCAAGGACGATGCCAAGCCGCGGCCCGCGCTTGCAATCGCGGGCGGCCCGAGCGCGCAGGTGTGGTTCTCTCCGAACATGCCGGGGCTAATCAGAAAACCCGCCAAGCTGCCGCCCGACCTCAAGCAGTTGTTTGCGCTCTGCGAGGCCGCCGAGCAGGCGGTGATGTTCCTTTGCTTCCAGCCCGGCGGCGCCGGCTCGGAAATTTCCACAATCGTCAAGTTCCTGTCCGGCGTATCGGAGAAGAAGCCGTATCTGTTGATCCGCGGTGTGATCAGCGATCAGGCCGAGGCCGAGGAATTCATGAAATTCCGGGATCCGGACGAGGACGCCGACGTGATCGCGCCGGCGGGCATTCTCGACGGCTTTGCGGAATGGGAAAAGGAGTTCTACCGGTTCGGCAATGCGATCGTGCACGACAAGATCGTCGTGATCGATCCATTCTCCCCGACCAACTGCGTCGTTGCGACCGGCAGCCACAATCTGGGCTATCGTGCCTCCCACAACAACGACGAGAACTTGCTGATCCTGCGCGGCGACCGCCGCATCGCCCAGGCCTACGCGACCCACGTCTTCGACATCTACAGCCACTATCGCTGGCGTTACTACCAGATGCTGAAGGCCCAGCGGCTCGCCAACGCAGCCTGGATGAAGGCGGGTGGCGACAAGGATCAGAAGAAGAACTTCCCCGCCTCGAAATTCTTCGATCAGGTCGTCAGCTGGAAGCACAACGAGCCAAACGACAGCTGGCAGGACCGCTACTTCGATCCATCGAGCATGGCGATGCTGGAGCGTCTGTTCTGGGTTTCGGAGGGTCAGCCACTCGCGGCGCGCATCCCGAAATTCCCCATCACCAAACGCAGGGGCTCGGTGCTGGAGCCGGGACCGGGATCGACCGCAACGGGCAAGACAACGGCTGGCGCGACCAAGCCGGGCGCCACTGCCAAGAAGGTCAAAAAGGCCAAGAAGGTCAAAACTGCAAAGAAGGCAAAGAAGGCCAAGCCGGCCCGAAAAGCCAAGAAGGTCGCCAAGGCCGTTCGAAAGCGCAAGGCAGCACCGAAAAAGTCAGCGAAGAAATCCAGAAGCTAGGCAGCTCGGCGGATCAAGCATCGATCCGCAACCCGACGCCGCGGTCGATCAGCCGCGTTGCAAGACCCTTTGTCATCGTACCGGATCGCGCTTGCATCTGATACTGTAGGCTCGTTACCGACGAAGGTGAATTCGTTCAATGCGGTGGATATGAACGTAAGTTCCGCTCACACACATCACGCGCCACGACGCCAACCTAGCTCCTTCGCTCACATGCGTTCGCCTCGCATTGCGTCCAATCCGTGAGCGTCCAACCCGATTCACATTCTGTTCTGCCGCGCACGGCCGTCGTCGCCGCGATCATCTTCGTCGTCGCCCACATGGTGCTGCTGATCGGGATCACGGTGCCCGACAAGCTCTATTTCGACGAGGTGCACTACGTGCCGGCGGCGCGGCAGATGCTCTCGCCGGCGCCGGAGGCGCCGATCCTCAACCCGATGCATCCGCCCCTGGCCAAGGAGATCATCGCACGCTCCATCAAAGTGTTTGGCGACAATCCGTTTGGCTGGCGCTATCCCGCCGCGCTGTTCGGTGCGCTGGCGCTGGTCGGCGTCTATCTCGGCGGCCTCGCGCTGTTCGCCGCACAGGGACGCGCGCTCGCGGCCACGCTGCTCGCCTTCTTCAACCAGATGCTGTTCGTACAGTCGCGGATCGCGATGCTGGATATTTTCGCGCTGGCCTTCGGCTTGTTCGCGATCGCGGCGTTCATCCATGGCTTCAGGCAGCAGCGGCCGCAGCTCGCTTTCGCGCTGGCGGGGCTTGCCGCGGGCTTTTCGGCCGCCTGCAAATGGAGCGGCCTGTTCGTGCTCGCGACCTGTATCGTCATCGTCGCGGCTGTCAGCCTGCTGCGGAGCTGGCGCACCCGCTTTGCCGACGCCACTGCCGAGGACTGGTACCGGCCGGACCTGTGGCCGGATTTTCGCGTCCATCACTTCATCGCCTGCTTCGTGCTGATCCCGGCGGTCGTCTATCTCGCGACCTTCGTGCCGTTATACGGTTTCTCGGTCTCCGCGATCGTGGAGGCGCAGCGCCGCATCTTTGCCGACAACACCACGACCGCGATCGCAGGCCACACCTATATGAGCCCGTGGCCGTCATGGCCGCTCCTGGTGCGGCCGGTCTGGTATCTCTTCGACAAGCTCAGCGATGACCGGATCGCGGCGGTGGTGTTTCTCGGCAATCCGCTGATCCTGTGGCCGGCGCTGATCGCGCTCGTTGTCGCGTTGCGCGACTGGATCGTGGCGCGCCAGCGCGACGCATTCCTGGTGCTGGCGTTCTATCTCGGCCCCTATCTCGCCTGGGCGCTGCTGCCGCGCACGCTCGGCTTCATCTATTACTATCTGCCGGCGGCGACCACGGCGAGCTACGCGCTGGTCTATGCGCTGACCCGCAAGGGAGCGCCGCGCTGGCTGCTGTGGGCGTTCGTGGCGGTCGGCTGCATCGGCTTCGTCGCAATGCTGCCGGTCACGGCGGCGATCGTCGAAACGTCGATGGCGACGTTTAACCGGTTGATGCTGTTCCAGAGCTGGATCTAAGTCTCGTCATTGCGAGCCAACGGGTCGCGCGAACGCGCGCCCGATGACAGGCTCCGCGAAGCAATCCATCCCTCCACGCAAGCGGAGACATGGATTGCTTCGTCGCTTCGCTCCTCGCAATGACGGGAGGAGGCAGCAACGCCTACTGCGACGCGGTCTTGGTCTCCATGTTCACGACCTGCACGCGGCGGTTGGTCGGGTCGAACGGCGCGTTCGGATCCTTCGGCTTGGTCTTGCCGTAACCGACGGTGACGAGGTTGGAACCGATCAGGCCGTAATGCTCGACCAGGTATTTCTTGATGGTGTCGGCGCGACGCTCCGACAGATCCTGGTTGTAGCTCTCGCCGCCGACCGCATCGGTGTGGCCGGCGAGCACGAAGGTCGAGCCCTTCAGGCTGGCGTCCGACAGCGCCTTGCCGAGTTCCTGCACCGCCTGGGTCGAGCCCTTGCTGATGTCGGCGGAGTTGTAGTCGAAGTGGATCTCCAGATCGATCTTCGGCTTGTTGGCGGCGATCTCGGCGATCTCCTGGCGTTCGCCTGATGACAGCGAACGGGTGGAGCGGTTGCGGACGCTGTTGAGGAAGCCGGCTTCCTTGGCCGATTCCTTGGCCGAGGCCGCGGGGTCGACCTGCGGGCCGGCCGACAGGCCGCGGGTGGCCGATTTCGGCTTCAGCGCATCGAGGATCTTGGCGGCGGGAACGGTGTCGCTGCCGGCCAGTGCGAGGCCCGCCGTCATCGACAGCGCAGCGCCGATCGTCAGAAGGGAAACGGAGAGAGAGCGGGTCATGGCTTTGGTCCTTGAAATCGTGCCAACCAGATCTGGCTTGCTGTCGTTTTGATGCGGGAACTCTAGGACCGGTTCAAACCTTCGAATGTGATCTTGGTCACGGTTGCGTTGTCGGTGACCGGGATGTCGACCGGCACGGTGCCGGAACGGGCAAAGCGCTGGACTGATGACGCGCAGCCGGACCGCTCTCCACAATCGCGCGAATCTCACTACATTGCCGGGCAAATGCCCCGCCGAGCCGACCCCCAGCCGTTGAGCAATGCCGCCGCCCGCCGCATCTGGCTGCGCGCGCAGCGGCTCGATACCAGAGCGCCGTTCGCCGAGGGCGCGTCGGCGGTGGCTGATGCCGTCGACCATCTCGGCTATGTGCAGATCGACACCATCAACGTGATCGAGCGTTGCCATCACCACATCCTGTTCTCGCGGATTCCGGACTATCGCCGCGCCGACCTCAAGCAGGCGCAGAGCACCGACAAGAGCGTGTTCGAGTATTGGACGCACGCGCTGTCCTACGTGCCGTCGAAGGATTTTCGCTTCTTCCTGCCGGCGATGAAGGCGCACAAGCGCGACGGTCATCAATGGTATTCGTCCGTCACGCCGGCCGACACCCGCAAGATCATGCGGCTGCTGCGCGCCGGCCCGCTCACCATCCGCGACATCGACGACGACGTGCTGACCGAGAAGGAGCATCTGTGGCAGAGCCGCAAGCCGTCCAAGCGCGCGCTGCAGCTCGCCTTCTACGGCGGCGTCGCCACGGTCAGCGAGCGCAACGGCATGCTCAAGACCTATGAGCTGATGACGCGGCATTTCGGCTGGGACAAGCCGCCGAAGCCGGCGTCGGCGTCGGAGCAGACGGCCTATCTGCTCGACCGCGCGCTGCGTTCGCAGGGCGTCGTCAGCCTGGATTCGGTCTGCCATCTCGATGCGCCGAGCAAGAAGGCGGTGCGCCGCTTGATCGAGGCGCGCGTCCGCCGCAAGGAGCTGATCCCGCTCGCGCTCGAGGGCGCCGGCAAGCAGGAGCACTGGGTTCGGCCGGAGCTGCTGGAGCAGGTTGGCGATGCCGATCCGGGCCTGGTCCACATCCTGTCGCCGTTCGATCCCCTGATCATCCAGCGCAAGCGCACCGAGTTGTTCTTCGGCTACGGCCATCGTTTCGAGGCCTATGTGCCGAAAGAAAAGCGCGTGTTCGGCTATTTTGCCCTGCCGGTGCTGGTCGGCGACGACATCGTCGCCGCCATCGACCTCAAGACCGACCGCCAGAACAAGAAGCTCTTGATGCAGAAATGGACCTGGGTCGGCAACGGCAAGAAGCAAGCTGCGCGCAAGGAGCTGAAGCGCCGCATCGAGGACGAACTCGGCCGCTTCGAGCGCTTTCAGCTGGCGGAGTAGGGCTCACTTCTATCCGTCGTTGCGAGCGGAGCGAAGCAATCCATCGAGCCGCATATGCGGAGCCATGGATTGCTTCGCTCCGCTCGCAATGACGGTGGTGGTCGGTTCGGCCGATCGCTGTCCCACTCGGTTCCCGTTTGGCGCTGTGAGCTATGAGATTTTGCCATTGCTCAATGCGGGGTGACCCAATAATCCTCAAGCCAAGCAATAGCCCGGGGGGAAACCAATGAGCCAGACCACAACCTTCGCGTCCGACGGCGCCGCACGTAGCGAAGTCGAAACATCGACGATCCGTGCAATCTCGTGGCGGCTGATACCGTTCCTGATCCTGGCCTACTTCTTCTCCTATCTCGACCGCGTCAATCTCGGCTTCGCCGCGCTGACCATGAACGCGGACATGAAGTTCACGCCGGTGGTGTTCTCGCTCGGCGCCGGCATCTTCTTCATCGGCTACTTCATCTTCGAGGTGCCGAGCAATCTGGCGCTGGAGAAGTTCGGCGCCAGCAAGTGGATCGCCCGCATCATGGTGACCTGGGGCGTCATCTCGGCGCTGATGGCAACCGTCTCGGGCGAGACCAGCTTCTATGTGCTGCGCTTCCTGCTCGGCGTCGCCGAGGCCGGCTTCTTCCCCGGCATCATCCTCTATCTCACCTACTGGTATCCGGCCCAATACCGCGCGCGCTTCCTCGCCGCGTTCGCGCTCGCCGTGCCGGTCTCGACCGTGATCGGCGCGCCGATCTCGGGTCTCCTGCTCGGGCTCGACGGCGCGATGGGGCTGAAGGGCTGGCAGGGGCTGTTCATCATCGAGGGCATTCCCTCGGTGCTGCTCGGCATCGTCACCTGGTTCTATCTCACCGACAAGCCGGAGAAGGCCGACTGGCTCTCGGCCGAGCAGAAGGCGTGGCTGAAGGCAAAGCTCGACGCCGAGATCGCGGCCAAGCAGGCGGTGAAGCATTTCTCGCTGGGCGAGGCGCTGGCCTCGCCAAAGGTGCTGGCGCTCAGCGCGATCTATTTCGGCTTCGTCGGCGCGCTCTACGGCATGCAGTTCTGGCTGCCGCAGATCGTCAAGGCGTTCGGCCTCACCAACGCGCAGACCGGCTTCGTCACCGCGATCCCCTATCTGTTCGGCACCATCGCGATGATCCTGTGGGCGCGCCATTCCGACGCCACGCGCGAGCGCGTCTTCCACGTCGGCGCGCCGCTGCTGCTGACCGCGCTGGCGCTCGGCATCTCCAGCTACATCACCGATCCGACCATCACCATGATCGTGCTGACGATCGCGGCGATCGGCGTGTTCTGCTGCTTTGCGGTGTTCTGGACACTGCCGACCGCCTGGCTGTCCGGCACCGCGGCCGCCGGCGCGATCGCGCTGATCAACTCGATCGGCAACCTCGCCGGGTTCGGCGGTCCGTATCTGATCGGCTGGGTCAAGGAAGCGACCGGCAGCACGTCCACGGGCTTGCTGGTGCTGTCGCTGCTGCCGCTGGTCGCGGGCCTGCTGGTGTTCCTCGGCGGCCACGAGACCAAGGCCGAGTTCGCCGGCACGAAGTAAGTTCGCGCTACCCATCCGGTCCTGCACCTCATCGCGCGATCCGTTTGGCTCCTTCCGGCGACGGCAGCCCACACGGTGAATCACCCGTTAATCACCCAAATCTCACGAATTGGTTATCAGTGACGATTATTGACATTCGTCAGTGATAAATCGATACTCTTCATCAGTCGTCAGCCCGATGGAGAGATCAGATGTTCGTCCGTTCCGTTTTCTCGAGCTATTACAGGCTCTTGACTGGAGCGCTGCTGGCTTTCGCGGTGTTCGCGCTGACCGGCTGCAACGAAAAGGCGGCCGAAAAGGCCGATCCCGGGCGCCCGGTTCTGGTGGCGACCGTCCATTACGAAGCCGAGACCCCTGAGCGCAGTTTTGTTGGCACGATCAAGCCCCGGATCGAAGCCGATATGGGCTTTCGGGTTGCCGGCAAGGTGGCCAAGCGGCTGGTCGAGGTCGGACAGACAGTCGACGTCGATCAGCCCTTGGCCACCCTCGACGAGGTCGATCTGAAGCTGCAGGCCGAGCAGGCCGAGGCCGAATTCCGCGCCGCCACCGGCGTGCTGGCGCAGGCCGCCGCCGCCGAGCAGCGCGCCAAGGATCTGAAGGCCAAGGGCTGGACCACCGACGCCCAGCTCGATTCCGCCAAGGCCGCCGGCGATGAAGCCCGCGCCCGGCTGAACCGCGCCGAGCGCTCGGTCGAGCTGACCAAGAATTCTCTCTCTTACGCAACGCTGGTGGCCGACACGAAGGGTGTCGTCACCGCGACCATGATCGAGCCCGGCCAGGTGGTTGCCGCGGGCCAGGCCTCGATCCGTGTCGCCCGACTTGGTGAGAAGGAAGCCGTCGTCGCGATCCCAGAGACGCTTCTCGCTCGTGCCAGGTCGGGCGTAGCCACGGTTACGCTGTGGTCGGACGCCAAGAAGACCTATGCCGCGAAGCTGCGCGAGGTCGCGCCGCAGGCCGATGCCGCCACCCGCACCTATCTCGCAAAGTTCTCGCTGCCGGATGCCGACGAGGCCGTCTCGCTCGGCATGACCGCGACGCTGACCTTGGCCGACAAGGCCAGCGAGCGGGTGGCAAAACTGCCGCTGTCGGCACTGTACAGCCAGGGCGGCGATCCCTCGCTCTACATCGTCGACGACAAGGGCGAGCTCGCGCTGAAGCCGGTCAAGGTGAAGGGCTATGAGAGCGACAACGTCGTGATCGCCGGCGGCGTCGACGAGGGCGCCAGGGTCGTGACGCTCGGCGTGCAGAAGCTCGATCCGAGCCAGAAGGTACGGGTCGTCTCGTCGCTGTCGTTCTAGTCGCTCGTCATTGCGAGGAGCCAACGGGTCGCGCGATCGCGCGCCCGATGACAGGCTCCGCGACGAAGCAATCCATGTCGTCGCAAGCGGAAGAATGGATTGCTTCGCTTCGCTCGCAATGACGGCTGAAGTCGAAACGAATTGGACTTCGAATTGGACTTGGAGAGTTCGATGAAGCGCTTCAACCTTTCGGCCTGGGCGGTCAGCCATCCGACGCTGGTGCTGTTCCTGATGCTCGTGCTCGGCGCCGCCGGCTTCTTCTCCTACGAGAAGCTCGGCCGCGCCGAGGACCCGTTCTTCACCGTCAAGGTGGTGAACGTCTCGGTGATGTGGCCGGGCGCGACCTCGCAGGAAATGCAGATGCAGGTTGCCGATCCCATCGAGAAGAAGCTGCAGGAGCTGCCGTTCTTCGAGAAGGTGCAGACCTATTCCAAGCCGGGCTTCACCGCGATGCAGGTCACCTTCCGCGACTCGACGCCGCCGAAGGATGTGCCCTATCTCTTCTACCTCCTGCGCAAGAAGCTGGTCGACGTGCAGGGTCAGCTGCCGTCCGGCATCTTAGGTCCCGTGGTCAACGACGAATTCTCCGACGTCGATTCGATCCTCTACATGATGACCGGCGACGGCGCCGATTACGCGCAGCTCAAGAAGGTCGCCGAGGGCTTTCGCCAGCGCCTGCTGAAGGTGCCGGGCGTGACCAAGGTCGACCTCTACGGCATCCAGGACGAGCGCATCTACGTCGAATTCTCCCACGCCAAGCTGGCGACGCTCGGCATCACGCCGCAGGCGCTGTTCGATTCGCTCGCCAAGCAGAACAACGTGACGCCGGCCGGCACCGTGGAAACCTCCTCGCAGCGCGTGCCGCTGCGCGTTACCGGCGCGCTCGACGGCGTCAAGGCGGTGGCCGAGACCCCGGTCGAGAGCAACGGCCGCGTATTCCGGCTCGGCGATATCGCCACCGTCAGCCACGGCTATGTCGATCCGCCGACCTTCACCGTGCGCCAGGAAGGCAAGCCAGCGCTCGGCATCGGCCTCGTCACCGCCAAGGGCGCCAACATCCTCGAGCTCGGCAAGCAGGTGCAGCAGGCCACCGCCGACTTCGTCAAGGCGGTGCCGCAGGGTGTCGAGATCGAGCAGATCGCCGACCAGCCCAAGGTGGTCGAGCACGCCGTCGGCGAGTTCGTGCACTCCTTCGTCGAAGCGCTGGCGATCGTGCTGTTCGTCTCCTTCATAGCGCTCGGCTGGCGCACCGGCATCGTGGTGGCGCTGTCGGTGCCGCTGGTGCTCGGCATCGTCTTCATCGTGATGAACGCGATGTCGCTCGACCTGCACCGCATCACGCTCGGCGCGCTGATCATCGCGCTCGGCCTTCTGGTCGATGACGCCATCATCGCGGTCGAGATGATGGTGGTGAAGATGGAGCAGGGCTGGGACCGCATGAAGGCGGCGTCCTTTGCCTGGGAATCCACCGCGTTTCCGATGCTGACCGGCACGCTGGTCACCGCGGCCGGCTTCCTGCCGATCGGTTTTGCCAATTCTGCGGTCGGCGAATATGCCGGCGGCATCTTCTGGATCGTGGCGATTGCGCTGGTCGCCTCCTGGTTCGTCGCGGTGATCTTCACGCCCTATATCGGCGTCAAGCTGCTGCCCAACATCAAGGTGCACCAGAACCACGACCCGCATGCGATCTACGATACGCGGATGTATCGCGGCCTGCGCCGCGTGGTGCAGTGGTGCGTCAACCACCGCATCACGGTGGTGGCGGCGACCGTCGGCGTGTTCGTCGCCTCGATCGTCGGCTTCGGCCACGTCCAGCAGCAGTTCTTCCCGCTGTCCGAGCGTCCCGAACTGTTCCTGCAGCTCCGGCTGCCGGAAGGCACCGCCTTCAACGTCACCGAGAAGGCCGTGAAGAAGGCCGAGGGCCTGCTCAAGGACGACCAGGACATCGCGACCTACACCGCCTATGTCGGCCAGGGTTCGCCGCGCTTCTGGCTCGGCCTCAACCCGCAGCTGCCGAACGAGGCCTTCGCCGAGATCGTGATCCTCGCCAAGAACGTCGAGGCGCGCGAGCGCGTCAAGGCGAAGATCGAGCAGGCGGCCGCTGACGGCATGCTGAACGAGGCGCGGGTCCGCGTCGACCGCTTCAATTTCGGCCCGCCGGTCGGCTTCCCGGTCCAGTTCCGCGTGATCGGCCCCGACGCCAACAAGGTGCGCGACATCGCCTACCAGGTGCGCGAGATCATGCGCCAGAACCCCAGCGTCAAGGACGTCCAGCTCGACTGGAACGAGCAGTCGCCCTACCTGAAGCTGGTCGTCGACCAGGATCGGGCACGCGCCCTCGGCCTCACCCCGCAGGACGTCTCGCAGGCGCTGTCGATGCTGATCACGGGCGCGCCGGTCACCACGATCCGCGACGGCATCGAAAAGGTCGGCGTGGTCGCCCGCGCCGTGCCGGCCGAGCGGCTCGATCTCGGCCGCGTCGGCGATCTCACCATCACCTCGCGCAACGGCGTGGCGGTGCCGCTGCAGCAGATCGCCAAGCTCGAATATGCCCACGAGGAGCCGATCCTGTGGCGGCGCAACCGCGACATGGCGATCACGGTGCGCTCCGACGTCGTCGACGGCGTGCAGGCGCCCGACGTCACCAACCAGATCGCGCCGAAGCTGAAGGACATCCAGGCCCATCTCGAGCCGGCCTACCGGATCGAGCCGGGCGGAGCGTTCGAGGAATCCGCCAAGGGCAATGCGTCGATCTTCATCCTCTTCCCCGTGATGGTGATGGTGATGCTGACGCTCCTGATGATCCAGCTGCAGAGCTTCTCGCGCCTGTTCCTGGTGTTCCTGACCGCGCCGCTCGGCATCGTCGGCGCTTCGCTCGGGCTCAACGTCGCCAACCAGCCGTTCGGCTTCGTGGCGCTGCTCGGCCTGATCGCGCTGGCCGGCATGATCATGCGCAACGCGGTGATCCTGGTCGACCAGATCGAGAGCGATGTGGCGAGTGGCCTGACCCGGCGCGAGGCGATCATCGAAGCCACCGTCCGGCGCGCCCGGCCGGTGGTGCTGACCGCGCTTGCCGCCATCCTGGCCATGATCCCGCTGTCCCGCTCCGCGTTCTGGGGCCCGATGGCGATCACCATCATGGGTGGATTGTTTGTTGCGACTTTCCTGACCTTGCTGTATTTGCCGGGCCTTTACGCCCTCTGGTTCCGCAAGACCCTGGACGAGTGCGGTCCCAGCGAGCAAGCCGATACTGCGCCGCAGCATGCCGGGAATGCGCAACGTGCAATTCCGCTTGCTGAGGCGGCCGAATAATTGAAGATTGAGTAGGCCAAACATGACGCTCATCTCGGAACATACCGAAACCGATACCCGCGAACGGATTCTCGTGGTGGCGGAGCGTTTGTTCCGGCAGATCGGCTACCTGAAGACCACGGTGGCCGACATCGCCAAAGAGCTGCGGATGAGCCCCGCCAACGTGTACCGCTTCTTCGATTCGAAGAAGTCGATCCACGAGGGCGTGGCCCGGCGGCTGATGGGCGAGGTCGAGCTCGAGGCGCAACGCATTGCCCGGACGCCCGGCCCGGCGGTGGTTCGCCTGCGCGAGGTGATGACGACCGTCAATCGCATGAACACCGAGCGCTATGTCGGTGACAACAAGCTGCACGAGATGGTCGAGATCGCGATGCAGGAGGACTGGGACGTCTGCGTCGCCCACATGGAGATGATCGCGGGCGTCATCGGCGAGGTGATCGCGCACGGCGCGGCCACCGGCGAATTCGAGGTCAAGGACCTGCAGCTCGCCTCGCTGTGCGCCTGCACCGCGATGATGCGCTTCTTCCACCCGCAGATGATCGCCCAGTGCGCCACCAAGCCGGGCCCGACCATCGACGAAATGATCGATTTCGTCATCGCCGGCCTGTCGCCGCGCACCCGGCCCAACTGACCCCCATATACTAACGCACTCGTCAGTTGACTTGCCCGTCATTCCGGGGCGATGCGTAGCATCGAACCCGGAATCTCGAGATTCCGGGTCTGGTGCTAGCGCACCATCCCGGAATGACGAGGAGGCTCCAGCCGTGACCGCGAAAGACCTGCATTTCTACGAGCCGAAGTACGGCCACGGCCTGAAGCACGACCCGTTCAATGCCATCGTCGCGCCGCGCCCGATCGGCTGGATCTCCTCGCGCGACCCCGACGGCAACGTCAACCTTGCGCCCTACAGCTTCTTCAACGCCTTCTGCTACGTGCCGCCGATCATCGGCTTCTCCTCGACCAACTGGAAGGACAGCGTCGCCAACATCCAGGAGACCGGCGAGTTCGTCTGGAATCTGGCGACGATGGATCTCGCCAAGCACATGAACGCGACGGCGGCGCATGTCGCCCGCGACGTCGACGAGTTCAAGCTGGCGGGCCTCACGCAGCTCCCCGGCAAGCTCGTCAACGTGCCGCGCGTCGCCGAGAGCCCGGTGTCGTTCGAGTGCAAGGTCAGCCAGATCGTCCAGCTGCAGGGCGCCGACGGCAAGAAGGCGGAAGCCTGGCTGACGCTCGGCGAGGTCGTCGCCGTCTATATCGACAAGGCCTTCATCAAGGACGGCGTCTACCAGACCGCGCTCACCCACCCGATCGTCCGCGCCGGCCGCCGAGGCGATTATTTCGAGATCAAGCCGGAAAACATGTTCGAGATGATCCGGCCGGATTGAGCCGCGCTCTATCGTCTCCCTCTCCCCGTTCTTCACGGGGAGAGGGCGGGGTGAGGGGCCGCCTCCGCGAGTCGTGAACGCAGTGAGACCTGTACCCCCTCACCCGGGAACGCATCTGCCGATGCGCTCCGACCTCTCCCCGCAAGCGGGGAGAGGTGAAGGCGCCAGCCCGCGCGCCGTCATTGCGAGGAGCGAAGCGACGAAGCAATCCATCCATCCACGCGCGGGATAGATGGATTGCTTCGCTTCGCTCGCAACGACGCGGTGAAGAGCGCGCACGCAGCGCCGTGACCTTTTCGCGCGCAGGCATGAAAAACCGTCACTCGCAACCTCGCCGGGAGCAGTCTAACCTCCACCCGCCAGGCCGGATCAACGGCCGGTCAACCCAGTGGGAGGATGCGATGACACGCCAACAGAAGCGCGATCCAAACGTTTCACGACGAACGCTTGTCCAGGGTCTTGCGGTCACCGCAGCCGCCGGCGCAACGGGTATCGGCAGCGCACTGGCCCAGAACGCCGCCCCGGTCGGACCGCCGACCACGATCACCAGCCCGCCGCGCGACTTCAGCCCGCGCGGGGCGCCGACCACCTACTTCTGGGACCCCGACGTCATCGCGGTCGATCCGTCCTTCAACGACCTCGCCCAGCCGAACACCTCGATCAAGCGTCTCTACACGGGACTGCTCTGGGCCGAGGGGCCGGCCTGGAGCTCGCAGGGCCGCTATCTCCTGTGGAGCGACATCCCCAACAACCGGCAGACGCGCTGGTCGGAAGATGACGGCCATGTCAGCGTGTTCCGCACGCCGTCCAACAACTCGAACGGCAACTCGTTCGACTTCCAGGGCCGCCAGCTGTCCTGCGAACATCTGACCCGCCGCGTGACGCGCTACGAGCACGACGGCACCGCGACGGTGCTCGCCGATTCCTACAATGGCAAGCGCCTGAACTCGCCGAACGATATCGTCGCGCATCCCGACGGCAGCTACTGGTTCACCGATCCGCCCTATGGCGGCCAGCTCTACGAGGGTGAGCCCGACGCCGCGAGCGGCCCGAGCAACCCCGCCGGCAAGCTCAATCCGCGGATCGGCCAGCCGGCGGGCTTCGTACCGGGCAAGCGCGAGCTGCCGACCAACTGCTACCGCATCGATCCCTCCGGCCGCGTCGATCTCGTGGTGACCGAGGACCAGGTGCCTGACCCGAACGGCCTCTGCTTCTCGCCGGATTACAAGAAGCTCTACGTGGTCTCGACCGGCAAGGGGCCAGGCGACAGCGGTCCGGGCGGCAAGGGCGACGTCTTCGTGTTCGATGTCGGCGCCGACAACAAGCTCTCGAACGGCAAGCGCTTCAGCGATTTCATGATCGACGGCGTGAAGTGCGGACCCGACGGCATCCGCTGCGACGTCAACGGCAATGTCTGGTGCTCCAGCAATGCCGGCCGCGCCGTCGGCTACAGCGGCGTGACGGTGTGGTCGCCGGACGGCAAGCTGCTCGGCCGCATCCGCCTGCCGGAGGTCTGCGGCAACATCACCTTCGGCGGCCCCAAGCGCAACCGCCTGTTCATGGCCGCCAGCCAGTCGCTCTACGCGGTCTACCTGGCCACCCAGGGCGCCGGACCGGGCTGACTTGCGTCACCTCTCCCCAGCGGGGAGAGGTCGATTTGCGCAGCAAATCGGTGAGGGGCCGCGGCTCCAACGAGAGACCATAACCCCTCACCCGGCGCTCCGCGCCGACCTCTCCCAATGGGAGAGGTGAGCACCGCGCACCCCCCGCTACCTGATTGCCGCACCTCGGTTTTCGGAACCCGACGCGCGGCGCGCCGTTAACGAACGGCGTGCTGGCCGCGTCAATTTCGCTTTATTTGAACAGCGAAGTGTTCACCGGTGAACGGCACTTTCCGATAAGATCAGCTATCCGCGCTGCCGTTTCATGAGGACCGCCATGAGCTTCCGCCGCGACAATATTACAAAACCGATCTTCTCCTGGGCGCGTGGCGTGCTGCCGACGATGTCGGACACCGAGCGCGAGGCGCTGGAGGCCGGCGACGTCTGGTGGGATGCCGATCTCTTCACCGGCAATCCCGACTGGCCGAAATTCCTCGCCTATGCGCCGGCCAAGCTGACCGACGAGGAGCACGCCTTCCTGCACGGCCCGGTCGACGAGCTCTGCAAGATGCTCGACGAGTGGAAGATCAATTGGGAATGGCGCGACCTGCCGCCCGAGGTCTGGTCCTTCATCAAGGCGAACAAATTCTTCGGCATGATCATCCCGAAGGAGTTCGGCGGCCTCGGCTTCTCGCCCTATGCGCATTCGGAAGTGGTGCGCAAAATCTCCTCGCGCTCGCTGACCGCGGCCGTCACCGTGATGGTGCCGAACTCACTCGGGCCGGGCGAACTGCTGATGCGCTTCGGCACCAGGGAGCAGCAGGAGAAATGGCTGCCGCGCCTCGCCGACGGCCGCGACATTCCCTGCTTCGGCCTGACCAGCCCCGAGGCCGGCTCGGACGCTGCCTCGATGGTCGACACCGGCATCATCTGCAAGGGAATGTTCGAAGGCCGTGAGGTGATCGGCCTGAGGCTGAACTGGCACAAGCGCTACATCACGCTCGGCCCGGTCGCAACGCTGCTCGGCCTCGCCTTCAAGGCCTATGATCCCGATCATCTGGTCGGCCAGGAAGAAGAGCTCGGCATCACGGTGGCGCTGATCCCGACCCATCTGCCTGGCGTCTCGATCGGCCACCGCCATCTGCCCGCGATGCAGGTGTTCCAGAATGGCCCGAATTGGGGTCGCGACGTCTTCATCCCGCTCGACTACATCATCGGCGGCCAAGAGCGGCTCGGCCAGGGCTGGAAGATGCTGATGACCGCGCTCGCCGCCGGCCGCGGCATTTCGCTGCCGTCGCTGTCGGCCGCCGGCGCCGCCTATGCCGCGCGCACCACCGGCGCCTATGCCCGCATCCGCGAGCAGTTCGGCATCTCGATCTCCAAGTTCGAGGGCATCGAGGAGCCGCTGGCGCGCATTGCCGGCACCGCCTACCTGCTCGACGCCGCGCGGCGACTGACCTGCGCCGCGCTGAACGAGGGGCATCATCCCGCCGTCATCTCCGGCATCATGAAGCTGCACGCCACCGAGCGGATGCGGATCGCGATCGACGACGCCATGGACATCCATGGCGGCAAGGCCGTGATCGACGGGCCGCAAAACTATCTCGGCAACCTCTACCGCTCGGTGCCGGTCGGCATCACGGTCGAAGGCGCCAACATCCTCACCCGCAACCTGATCGTGTTCGGGCAGGGCGCGATCCGCGCCCATCCCTACCTGCTGCAGGAGATGAATGCGCTCGGCGACACCGATCGCGAGAAGGGGCTGACCGCGTTCGACACCGCGTTCTGGAAGCATGTCGGCCACAGTCTTGCGACCATGTTCCGCGCCTGGGGCCGCAGCTGGACCTTTGGCCTGTTCGCGCCGGCGCCCGATGCCGGCGAGGCGACGGAATATTATCGCCAGCTGTCGCGCTATTCGTCGGCCTTCGCGCTGTGCGCCGACATGGCGCTGCTCACGCTCGGCGGCGCGCTGAAGCGCAAGGAGATGCTCTCCGCCCGCTTCGGCGACATTCTCTCTGAGCTCTATCTGCTCTCTGCTGTGCTGAAGCGCTGGCAGGACGAGGGCCGGCAGAAGGAGGATCTGCCGGCGCTGGAATGGTGCATGGCGACCGGTTTCAAGACCATCGAGAACCGCTTTGCGGAAATCCTCGCCAATCTGCCCAACCGCTTCGTCGCGATCATCCTGAAATTCCTGGTCCAGCCATTCGGCGCACGCGTCGTCGGACCGTCGGATCGTGTCGTGCATCAATGCGCGCAGCTCGTGCTGTCGCCATCGGCGGCGCGCGATCGCCTGACGCCCGATCTCGCCTTTGTCGACGATGACGGCGGCATCGCGCGGCTGGAGAAGGCCTTCCGCCTCGTGCACGAGGCCGAGGATGCCGCCAAGCAGCTGCGTGCGGCGCGCATCCATGACTGGAAAGAGGCAGTCAAGAAGGGCGTCATCACCGAGAGCGACGGCGCCAGACTCGCGGCCGCTCATGAAGCCGTCACAAAAGTCATCGAGGTCGATGATTTTGCGCCCGAGGCGCTGTCCCCGATTTACAAGAAATCCGCCGACGTGCATCAGTTCTTCCAGGAGCTTGGTGAGCAGAGGGCGGCGAGCTGATGGCGCGACCGGTCTTTATCGTCGACGGCAGCAGGACGCCGTTCCTGAAGGCGCGCTCCGGTCCCGGCCCGTTCACCCCGGTCGATCTCGCCGTGCAATGCGGCCGGCCGCTGTTGGCGCGCCAGCCGTTCGCGCCCACCGCCTTCGACCAGGTGATCCTCGGCTGCGTCAACGTCATCGCCGACGAGATGAATCCGGCCCGCGTCGCGGCGCTCAGGCTCGGCATGGGCGAGCAGATGGTCGCCTTCACGGTGCAGATCAATTGCGGCTCCGGCATGCAGTCGATCGACACCGGCTATCGCTATATCCGCGAGGGCATTTCCGACCTCATCCTCGCCGGCGGCGCCGAGGCGTTGAGCCACGCGCCGCTGGTGTGGCCGAATTCCGGCGTGCGCTGGTTCGCGGGCCTTGCCGGCGCCAAGGGCATCGGCGCCAAGATCATGGCGGCGCTGAAGGTCAAGCCGAGCTATCTCAAACCGATCATCGGGCTCGAGCGCGGGCTGACCGATCCGATCACCGAGCTCAACATGGGGCAAACCGCCGAGAAGGTCGGCCATCTCTTCGGTATCACCCGCGCCCAGTCCGACGCCTATGCCGCCGAAAGCCACCAGCGGCTGGCGAATGCGCAGAAGCAGGGTTTTCTCAAGGGCGAGGTCGAGACCGCGTTCTCTCGCGACGGCAAGTTCTACGATCATGACGACGGCGTCCGCCCCGACTCGACGCCGGAGACGCTCGCAAAACTGAGGCCGGTGTTCGAGCGCCCCTGGGGCCAGGTCACCGCCGGCAATTCCTCGCAGATCACCGACGGCGCCTCCTGGGTGATCCTCGCGTCCGAGAAGGCGGTGGCCAAGCACGCCTTGACGCCGAAGGCCGTCATTCTCGACAGCCAGTGGTCGGCGCTCGATCCGTCGATTATGGGGCTCGGTCCGGTGCTGTCGGCGAGCGCGCTGCTGAAGCGTAATGACTTGACCTTGCAGGACGTCGAGACCTGGGAGCTGAACGAGGCGTTCGCCACCCAGGTGCTCGGCTGCCTCGCCGCCTGGAACGACGACAAATTCTGCCGCGAGATTCTCGGCCTCGACGGCGCCGCCGGCGAGATCGACCGCGCAAAACTCAACGTCGACGGCGGGGCGATCAGCCTCGGTCATCCCGTCGGCACCAGCGGCAACCGCATCGTGCTGCATCTGGTCAACGCGATGAAGCGGCTCGGCACCAGGCGCGGCGTCGCCACCGAATGTATCGGCGGCGGGCAGGGCGGCGCGATGTTGATTGAGATGGTGTGATCATGGATTCTCGGATCATGGACCTTCTCGCCGACCGCGTGCTCGAGCTCGGGCCGGCGCCGGCTGCCGACAGCCCGTACAAGAATTTCAAGCTGACCCGCGACGAGGACGGCATCGCCTGGCTGCTGTTCGATCGCGCCGGGGCCAGCGCCAACACGCTGTCGGCCGATCTGCTGGAAGAGCTCGACGCTGTTGTCACCGCGCTGGAGAGCCAGCGGCCGACCGGGCTCGTGATCCGCTCGGCGAAAAAAAGCGGCTTCATCGCCGGCGCCGATGTCAACGAATTCCGCGGCGCCAGCGATCCGCGTGCGGTCGAGACCGAGATCGGCCGCGCGCATGCGGTGATCGACCGGCTCGAGGCGCTGCGCGTGCCGTCGGTCGCGGTGATCCACGGCTTCTGCCTCGGCGGCGGCCTCGAGGTCGCGCTCGCCTGCCAGATGCGGATCGCGATCGACGACGCGCGGTTCGGCTTTCCCGAGGTGATGCTCGGCCTGCATCCCGGGCTCGGCGGCACCGTGCGCTTCACCGAGCTGGTCAACCCGCTGCAGGCGATGACCCTGATGCTGACCGGCCGGACCATCGACGCCCGCCGCGCCAAGGCGCTCGGCCTGGTCGATGCCGTGACGCAGGAGCGCCACGTCCGCAATGCGGTCAAGGACGCGGTGTTCGGCCGGCTCAAGCGCACGAGACCCGGCGCGCTCAACAAGCTGCTCAATCTCGGCGCCGCCAGAGGCTTTCTCGCCTCCCGAATGCGCCGCGAGGCCGAGAAGGCGGCGCCGCACGCGCATTATCCGGCGCCCTACGCGCTGATCGATCTCTGGGAGAAGCATGCCGGCAACCGCGCGACGATGCTGAACGCGGAGAAGGCCTCGTTCGCCAATTTGATGGTGACGCCATCAGCGCAGAATTTGATCCGCGTCTTCTTCCTGCGCGAGCAGATGAAGAAGGCCGCCGGCCCCGGCAACAAGGTGCAGCACGTCCATGTCATCGGCGCCGGCGCGATGGGCGGCGACATCGCGGCCTGGTGCGCCAACCAGGACATGCGGGTGACCTTGGCCGACATGAAGGCCGAGCCGATCGCCGGCGTGATGAAGCGGGCCTCCGAGCTGTTCGGCAAGATCAAGCGCAAGAAGATCGACCAGCGCGACGCGCTCGACCGCCTGGTCCCCGACATGGACGGCGAGGGCGTCCGCAACGCCGACCTGATCATTGAGGCGGTGCCGGAGAAGCTCGAGCTGAAGCAGAAGGTCTATGCCTCGCTCGAGCCGCGGATGAAGCCGGGCGCGATCCTCGCCACCAACACTTCCAGCATCCCGCTGCAGGATTTGCGCACCACGCTTGCCCGGCCGGAGCGGCTGCTCGGCCTGCATTTCTTCAATCCGGTGTCGCGGCTGCAACTCGTCGAGGTCGTCAAGCACGACGGCACCGAAGCGACGCTATTGAAGGAGGCGCTGGCCTTCGTCGGCGCGATCGACCGCCTGCCGCTGCCGGTTAAGAGCTCGCCGGGCTTTCTCGTCAACCGCGCGCTGACGCCCTACATGCTGGAAGCGATGATGATGCTGGACGAGAAGACCGACCAGCGCCTGATCGACGCGGCGGCCGTGCAGTTCGGCATGCCGATGGGCCCGATCGAGCTCGCCGACCAGGTCGGCCTCGATATCTGCCTCGACGTTGGCGACATGCTGCGCTCGAAGTTCGGCGATGCGCTGCCGCCGACGCCGGCCTGGCTGCGCGACAAGGTCGCCAAAGGCGAGCTCGGCCGCAAGACCGGCAAGGGCTTCTACACCTGGAAGGACGGCAAGGCGGAGAAAGCGCCGCTGCCGGAGACCGGCCCCAAGGTGACCGACGAGATGATCGACCGCCTGGTGCTGCCGATCTCCAATGTCTGCGTCGCCGCGCTGCGCGAAGGCATCGTCGACAACGCCGACATGGTCGACGGCGCGATGATCTTCGGCACCGGCTATGCGCCGTTCCGTGGCGGCCCGCTCAACTACGCGCGCAGCCGCGGCGTCGACAATGTGGTGTCGACCATGCAGACGCTGATGCGCAAGTTCGGCGGACGATTTGCGCCCGATCCCGGCTGGGAGGCTTTCAAGTGACCGACTCGCAAACGACCGACGTCCATGCTCACCCGCCGCTCTCCACCGACGCCGAGCCGCAGGGCGATCTCTGCATCCGCACGCTGGCGATGCCGGCCGACACCAATGCCAATGGTGACATCTTCGGCGGCTGGCTGCTCAGCCAGATGGATGTCGGCGGCGGCGTGTTCGCCTCCAAGGTCGCGAAGTCGCGCACCGTGACGGTCGCGATCGATGCGATGAACTTCCGCAAGCCCGTCTATGTCGGCGATCTGGTCTCGGTGCACGCCACGCTGGTGCGGCTTGGCCGCACCTCGATCACGGTGCATCTCGAAGCCTGGGTGCTGCGCCGCCGCGCGCAGCAAGCCATTTTGGTGACTGACGGCAATTTTACCTATGTTTCGATCGACGAACACGGCCAGCCGCAGCCGATCCAGCGCGACGGTGCGACGATCACGACCTAAAGCATGATCCGGAAAAGTGCGAAGCGGTTTTCCGAAAAGATCATGCTCAAACAAGGCGCGGGCGCGAGGAACAAACCGCCAGCAACCCCGTTGTCGGCCCGGAATCAAACAGAGGCCGACTATGTCTGATAGCTACGTGATCGAAGTGAGTTCGCAGACCGCGGGTATCGTGGTGCGAGATATCAGTGGTTACCGGTTCTTTGCTGCGTCGCACCGTTTCGCCCCCCTCGAGGGCCAGATTTTCCGCAACGCCCGCGAAGCCGAACGCGCCGCACGCCGTCTCGTGACCGGCCAGACCTTGCAGATGGCGTCGTAGGAGAGATGTCGTTCCGGGGCGATGCGATAGCATCGAACCCGGAATTCCCCGGTGCGCAATCGCGCACCTGAGGTCTGGTGCTGCGCAGCATCCCGGAATGACAGAAGCGCGATCGTTGACCTCTGCGCCGAACAGTCGCAGCATGGGCGACTCGCCGCTTCAAGGGTGCCACCGTGGCCGGACTTTCCCATCGCCAGACCGAGATCCTTAACATCGCACGCGCGTTCGGCCGGGTCATGGTGGAGGATCTGGCAAAGCGTTTCGAGGTCTCGGCGCAGACGATTCGCAAGGACCTCAACGATCTCTGCGACCAGCGCTCGCTGACCCGCATCCACGGCGGCGCGATCATCGCCTCCGGCGTGGAAAATCTTGCCTATGAGGCCCGCCGATTCGTCGCCGCCGAGGAGAAGAAGGCGATCGGCGCCGCCGCCGCGGCGCGGATCCCGAACGGCTGCTCCCTGTTCATCAACATCGGCACCACGACGGAGGAAGTCGCGAGCGCGCTGACCTCGCACGAGGACCTGCTCGTCATCACCAATAACCTCAACGTCGCGATGCTGCTGTATCGCCATCCGCGCATCGAGGTGGTGGTCGCCGGCGGCACGGTGCGACGCGCCGACGGCGCCGTGGTCGGCTCGACCGCGACGCAATTGATCGGCCAGTTCAAGGTCGACTACGCCATCATCGGCGCCTCCGCGATCGACGAGGAGGGCGCCTTGCTCGATTTCGACTATCGCGAGGTGCAGGTCGCACAGGCGATCATCGCCAACGCCCGCAACGTCATGCTGGTGTCGGATGCGACAAAGCTCCGCCGCAGCGCGCCGGTACGGATCGCCCATATCAGCCAGATCCAGACCTTTATCACCGACTCGCCGCTGCCGACCGGCCTTGCCAACATTTGCCACAGCCGCGGCATCGAAGTGGTGGTGGCGATGGACAAGCCGCAACCCGACATCGACGACACCGCCGCCGAGCCCGCCCCGGCCACGCTACGCAGCGCGTAGCCTCAAGTCTCCACACGCACACTATCAACCCGTCACCCTGAGAGTGTGTGAAGCTTTGTCCGCAGCTACACCTGTCATCGCCCGGTTTAACCGGGCGATCCAGTACGCCGCGGCCTCTCGGATCAATCACCACTGCCTCTGGAATACTGGATCACCCGCCTGCGCGGGTGATGACACCGAGCAAGTTGAGCAAACCAACCCGTCACCCCCGCGCAACGGCTTCGCCGTTGTCGCTGGAGGTGGCCGCTTCTTCAGCGGCCCTCGAAGGGTCGACGGCCACCAGCGCGGGCCGTGCACCCTTCGAGGCTCGCCTAGCGGCGCAAATTGCGCCGCTAGGCGCGTACCTCAGGGTGACGGGTCCGGCAATGGCCACCTAACCCGACCGAAGGCACTTGCCTAAAAAATCCCCAGCGCAAGGTTCCCATTTTCGGTTTGCTTTCGTTTTTGGTTGTGATCTAATGCAATCCGAAAGTAAGACCGCCAAAGCGAAGACGGTTTGCCGGGGAAGCGTTCTTGGATCGAATTTACGACCTCGCCATCATTGGAGGCGGTGTGAATGGCTGCGGCATCGCGCGCGATGCGGCGGGCCGGGGCAACTCTGTTTTCCTTTGTGAAATGAATGACTTGGCGAGCGGGACGTCGTCCTGGTCGACCAAGCTCGTGCATGGCGGACTGCGCTACCTCGAATATTACGAGTTTCGTCTGGTGCGCGAGGCGCTGATCGAGCGCGAAATCCTCTGGCAGATCGCGCCCCACATCATCCGCCCCTTGCGCTTCGTTTTGCCGCATCACGCCGGCCTGCGTCCGGCCTGGCTGCTGCGGCTCGGCCTGTTCCTGTACGACCACATCGGCGGCCGCCATCTGCTGCCGGCGACGCGCTCGCTGGATCTCACGCGGGACGCGGTCGGCAAGCCGCTGATCCCGGGCCGCTACAGCAAGGGCTTTGAGTATTCCGACTGCTTCGTCGACGACGCGCGGCTGGTCGCGCTGACCGCGCGCGATGCCGCCGATCGCGGCGCCGAGATCCGCACCCGCACCCGCGCAGTCGAGATCAGGCAGGTCGACGGCGTCTGGCACGTCACGGTCGAGGACCGCGACAGCGGTGTGCGCGAGACCATCAAGTCGCGCGTCTTGGTCAATGCCGGCGGTCCCTGGGTCGAGCAGGTGCTGTCGTCCGGCGCCGGCGTCAATGCGCGCGCAAAGGTGCGGCTGGTGCAGGGCTCGCACATCGTGGTGAAGAAGCTCTACGACCACGACCGCGCCTACATTTTCCAGAATGCCGACGGCCGCATCATCTTCGTCATCCCCTATCAGGGCGATTTCTCGCTGATCGGCACCACCGACCGCGACTATGACGGCGACCCGGCCAAGGTGAAGGCGACGGCCGAGGAGATCGCCTATCTCTGCGCCTCCGCCAGCGAATACCTCGCCAAGCCGGTGAAGCCCGAGGACGTGGTCTGGGACTATTCCGGCGTGCGACCGCTGTATGACGACGGCGCCAGCGAAGCCAAGGCCGCGACCCGCGACTATGTGTTCGAACTCGACACGCCCGGCGGTGCTCCGCTGCTGTCGATCTATGGCGGCAAGATCACGACCTATCGCCGGCTCGCCGAAGAGGCGCTGGAGCGGCTGGCGCCCTATCTGCGCAGCGCGAAGGCCAAGGAAGGCTGGACCGGCAAGGCGCCGCTGCCCGGCGGCGACATGGATGTCTCCGCGGTCACGGCGCTGTCGGCTGAACTCGTGCGCAGCTATCCGTTCCTCGCGCAGCCGCACGCCAATCGCCTCGCGCATGCGTACGGCACGCGCGCCACAAAACTGCTGGGCAATGCAGCATCGGCCGATGATCTCGGCCGCGCCTTCGGCGCCACCTTGACGGAGAGCGAAGTCAGGTACCTGATGGCCAACGAGTGGGCGCGGACCGCGGAAGACGTCGTCTGGCGACGATCCAAGCTGGGCCTGCGGATGACGGCGAGTGAAATCGCCGCGCTCGACGAGTGGATGGCCGCCAACCGCGTCTCGGGTGAACGTCCCCTTCGCGAAGCGGGAGGACGGACATGAGCGTCGCGCTGCAAAACGTCACGCGGACCGTGGATGGCATTCCGACCATCCGCGATGTCTCGCTGACGCTGGAGCGTGGCACGCTCAGCGTGCTGCTCGGGCCGACGCTGTCGGGCAAGACTTCGATCATGCGGCTGCTTGCCGGCCTCGACAAGCCGGCCACCGGGCGCGTGCTGGTCGACGGCAAGGACGTCACCGGCGCCGACGTGCGGCAGCGCTCGGTTGCGATGGTCTACCAGCAGTTCATCAACTATCCCTCGCTGACGGTCTACGAGAACATCGCCTCGCCGCTGCGGGTGCAGGGCAAGCCGCGCGCCGAGATCGAGCAGCGCGTCGCGGAAGCCGCCCATCTGCTGCGGCTCGAGCCGTTCCTGAAGCGCACGCCGCTGCAACTCTCCGGCGGCCAGCAGCAGCGCACGGCGATCGCGCGGGCGCTGGTCAAGGGCGCCGACCTCGTGCTGCTCGACGAGCCGCTCGCCAATCTCGACTACAAGCTGCGCGAGGAATTGCGCACCGAGCTGCCGCGCATCTTCGAGGCGTCGGGGGCGATCTTCGTCTACGCCACCACCGAGCCCTCCGAAGCGCTGCTGCTCGGCGGCGACACCGTGTGCATGTGGGAGGGCAAGGCGCTGCAGGTCGGCGCGACGCCAAAGGTCTACCGCCACCCCGACACGCTGCGGGTCGCGCAGGTGTTCTCCGATCCGCCGCTCAACATCATCGGCATCGAGAAGAAGGGCGGGCAGGTGACTTACGGCGGCGGCGAGCAGGCCCCGGCGGCCGGCCTCTATGCCAATTTGCCCAACGGCACCTACCGCGTCGGTTTTCGCGCGCATCAGCTCGAGGTCGGCAGCGCCGCCGCGGGACGCCACAAATTCTCCGCCGCCGTGACGGTGACCGAGATCACCGGCTCGGAGAGCTTTGTGCATTTGCATGTCCATGGATCGAATTGGGTCGCGGTGCTGCACGGCGTGCACGAGTACGAGCCGGGGCAGATGCTGGACGCCGCGCTCGATCCCGACAATATCTTCGTGTTCGACGCGTCCGACCGCCTGGTCGCGTCGCCTGCAACAGCGTTTTCAAGCGAAGTGCGCGGCGGTTCGCGTGAAGCGAACGCGCCGATCAAGCAGAGCAAGTGAGGGAGATGCTTCATGGCCCGCATTGACCTCGTCGATTTGGCCCATTCCTACGGCGGCAACGACGCGCCGCCGGCATCCTTTGCGCTGAAGCCGGTCACCATGACCTGGCGGCAGGGCGGCGCCTATGCGCTGCTCGGCCCGTCCGGCTGCGGCAAGACCACGCTGCTCAATCTGATCTCCGGCATCGTGACGCCGTCGCGCGGAAAAATCATGTTCGACGGCAAGGACATCACGCCGCTGTCGACGCAGAAGCGCAACATCGCGCAGGTGTTCCAGTTCCCCGTCATCTACGACACCATGACGGTGGGCCAGAACCTGGCCTTCCCGCTGAAGAACCGCGGTGTCGCCAAGGCCGAGGTCGATGCGCGGGTCAGGCAGATCGCCGACCTGCTCGACTTGAGCCCCTATCTGAATCGCAAGGCGACGCGGCTCACTGCGGATGCCAAGCAAAAAATCTCGCTGGGCCGCGGCCTGGTGCGCTCCGATGTCGCGGCCGTGCTGTTCGACGAACCGCTGACGGTGATCGACCCTGAATTGAAGTGGCAACTGCGCTCCAAACTGAAGGCGCTGCATCGCGAGCTCGATCTCACGATGATCTACGTCACCCACGACCAGACCGAAGCGCTGACCTTTGCCGACACTGTCGTGGTGATGCATGACGGCCGCGTGGTGCAGAGCGGCACGCCGGCCGAATTGTTCGACAAGCCGGCGCACACTTTCGTCGGCTACTTCATCGGCTCGCCCGGCATGAACATCGTGCCCGCCGAGGTCTCCGGCCACGAGGCGCGGATCGATGGTCACGTCATCGGGCTGCGCCGCAACTACGGCGTCCTGCCAGCGGGCAAAAAGATCGAGATCGGCGTGCGGCCGGAATTCGTCGATGTCGCGACGCCCGCCTCGGGGCTGCTGTCGGCCAAGGTCGAGCGGATCGACGATCTCGGCCGCATCCAGTTCGCCCGCGTCCGCGTCGGCAACACCAAGCTCGCAGCACGCGTGCCGCCGGGCTTCTCGGTCTCCGGCGACACGACAGGGCTGATCTTCGATCCCGCGCATGTCCACGTCTACGCCGACAGCCAATTGGTCGAGGGGGTTGCCTGATGGACAGGATCGTCAACCAGAAGGCCTGGTTCCTGGTGCTGCCGGTGTTTTTGGTGGTCGCGTTCTCCGCGGTGATCCCGCTGATGACCGTCGTGAACTATTCGATGCAGGACACCTTCGGCAACAACCAGTTCTTCTGGAACGGCGTCGGCTGGTTCAAGGAGCTGCTCGATCCCTCCACCGATCTCGGCGGCCGCTTCCTGGCCTCGCTCGGCCGCAACCTGTTCTTCTCGGCGGTGATCCTCGCCATCGAGGTGCCGCTCGGCATCATCGTTGCGCTGTCGATGCCGCGTGAGGGCTGGACCGTCGCCGCCTGCCTCGTCATCCTCGCGCTGCCGCTGCTGATTCCGTGGAACGTGGTCGGCACCATCTGGCAGATCTTCGGCCGGCCCGATATCGGCCTGCTCGGCTACGTGCTGAACCACCTCGGCTTCGACTACAATTACGTCTCCAATGACGTCGACGCCTGGATCACGGTGATCGTGATGGACGTCTGGCACTGGACCAGCCTGGTCGCGCTGCTGTGCTACGCCGGGCTGAAGTCGATCCCCGAGGCCTATTACCAGGCGGCGCAGATCGACGGCGCCTCGCGCTGGGCGGTATTCAAGGCGATCCAATTGCCGAAGATGAACCGCGTGCTGCTGATCGCGGTGCTGCTGCGCTTCATGGATAGTTTCATGATCTACACCGAGCCGTTCGTCGTCACCGGCGGCGGTCCGGGCAACTCGACCACCTTCATCTCGATCGAGCTCGTCAAGATCGCGCTCGGCCAGTTCGACCTCGGCAAGGCTGCGGCGCTGTCGCTGGTCTACAATTTGATCATCCTGATCGTGTGCTGGGTGTTCTACACCGTGATGACCAATGCCGGTGCCGAGCGCCCGGCCAAGGAAGGAGTGGCGTGATGCACTCGATTCCCGGCCGTCGCCTGATCATGGCGCTGTTTTTGATCTTCCTGCTGCTGCCGATCTATTGGCTGGTCAACATGAGCTTCAAGACCAACGCCGAGATCGTCTCGACCATGACGCTGTGGCCGCACACGCCGACGCTGCAGCACTACAAGCGCATCTTCACCGACGAGAGCTGGTATTCGGGCTACATCAACTCGCTCGAATATGTCGTGCTCAACACCATCATCTCGATCGCGGTGGCGCTGCCTGCGGCCTATGCGTTCTCGCGCTACCGCTTCCTCGGCGACAAGCATTTGTTCTTCTGGCTGCTGTCGAACCGCATGGCGCCGGCCGCGGTCTATGCGCTGCCGTTCTTCAACCTCTATTCGGCGATCGGCCTGTTCGATACGCCATGGGCGGTCGCGCTCGCGCACTGCATCTTCAACGTGCCGCTCGCGGTGTGGATCCTCGAAGGCTTCGTCTCCGGCGTGCCGCGCGAGATCGACGAGACCGCCTTCCTCGACGGCTATTCGTTCCCGCGCTTCTTCATCAAGATCCTGGTGCCCTTGATCGCAAGCGGCATCGGCGTCGCCGCGTTCTTCTGCTTCATGTTCTCCTGGGTCGAGCTGCTGTTGGCGCGCACGCTCACATCCGTGCAGGCCAAGCCGATCGCGGCGATCATGACGCGCACGGTCTCCGCCGCCGGCATGGACTGGGGCCTGCTCGCCGCCGCCGGCGTGCTCACCATCATTCCGGGCGCGCTCGTGATCTGGTTTGTCCGCAACTATATCGCGCGCGGCTTCGCGCTCGGCCGGGTGTAGCACCATGACGAAGCCCAGCCGCATGCTGAACTTCACCTCGCCCCGCTTGCGGGGAGAGGTCGGATCGCATCGCAGATGCGATCCGGGTGAGGGGGGCTCTCCGCGAATCGACCGCGTGGATAGAGCCCCTCACCCCAACCCTCTCCCCGTGAAGGACGGGGCGAGGGGGCGCAGTGCGTCACCTGGAGGGAGATGAGTCATGGAATCCATTGCATGGATGGCCTGGACGCTGCCGACCGCGATCTTCTTCGCGCTGCTCGCCTCGACGCTCGGCGTGATGACCTGGCTCGCGGCGGTTTATCCCGAGGCCGAGCGCGTCGGCGTGCTGCGCATTCCGACCACGCGCGGCGATCGTTTGTTCATTTCGCTGGTGCTGGCGGCGGTGATCCACCTGGTGTGGATCGGCCTCGTCGGCACCGATCCGATCCTCACCCTGCCGATCGGCGAGGGCGTGGAAATCTCGAGCCTGTGGCTCGCAACACTGATTTCGCTTCTGTCGGCCGTGGCGATCTTTCGCACCGTCTGACCCGAGCGAAGAAGAGCAGATCCGGGGTCTACCCGGGCCTGGGGTTTGGTTTGTCGCTGCAACCGGAGGAAACATGATGCGACATTTTAAAACGACGAAGGATAGTCTTTTGACTATGACCAGCGCGGCCGCATTGATCGCGGCTTCGCTTGCGGTGGCTGCGCCGGCCCGCGCCGCCGACGATGCCGTGATCCAGAAGTGGATCGCCGAGTTCCAGCCCTCGACGCTGTCGAAGGACGACCAGAAGAAGGAGCTGGAGTGGTTCGCCAAGGCGGCCGAGCCCTTCAAGGGCATGGAAATCAACGTCGTCTCGGAGACGATCACGACCCACGAATACGAGTCGCAGACGCTGGCCAAGGCGTTCTCCGAGCTGACCGGCATCAAGCTCAAGCACGACATCATCCAGGAAGGTGACGTCGTCGAGAAGCTGCAGACCCAGATGCAGTCCGGCAAGAACGTCTATGACGGCTGGATCAACGACTCCGACCTGATCGGCACCCACTTCCGCTACAACCAGACCATTGCGCTCTCGGACTACATGTCCGGCGAGGGCAAGGACGTCACCGATCCGATGCTCGACGTCAACGACTTCATCGGCAAGTCGTTCGGCACCGCGCCGGACGGCAAGCTCTATCAGCTGCCCGACCAGCAGTTCGCGAACCTCTACTGGTTCCGCTACGACTGGTTCACCAATCCCGAGTACAAGGCCAAGTTCAAGGCCAAGTATGGCTACGATCTCGGCGTGCCCGTGAACTGGTCGGCCTATGAGGACATCGCCGAGTTCTTCACCAACGACATCAAGGAGATCAACGGCGTCAAGGTCTATGGCCACATGGACTATGGCAAGAAGGATCCGTCGCTGGGCTGGCGTTTCACCGACGCCTGGCTGTCGATGGCCGGTAACGGCGACAAGGGCATTCCGAACGGTCTGCCGGTCGACGAGTGGGGCATCCGCATGGAAGGCTGCCGCCCGGTCGGCTCCTCGGTCGAGCGTGGTGGCGACACCAACGGTCCGGCCGCGGTCTACTCGATCACCAAATATCTCGACTGGCTGAAGAAGTATGCCCCGCCGCAGGCCCAGGGCATGACCTTCTCGGAATCGGGCCCGGTGCCGGCGCAGGGCAACATCGCCCAGCAGATGTTCTGGTACACCGCCTTCACCGCCGACATGGTGAAGCCCGGCATCGCCGTGATGAACGCCGACGGTACGCCGAAGTGGCGCATGGCGCCGTCGCCGCACGGCTCGTACTGGAAGGAAGGCATGAAGCTCGGCTACCAGGACGCCGGCTCCGTGACGCTGTTGAAGTCGACCCCGGCCGATCGCCGCAAGGCGGCCTGGCTCTATCTGCAGTTCATCGTCTCCAAGACGGTCAGCCTGAAGAAGAGCCATGTCGGTCTCACCTTCATCCGTGAATCCGACATCTGGGACAAGTCGTTCACCGAGCGTGCGCCGAAGCTCGGCGGCCTGATCGAGTTCTACCGCTCGCCCGCGCGCGTGCAGTGGACCCCGACCGGCAACAACGTGCCCGACTATCCGAAGCTGGCGCAGCTATGGTGGCAGAACATCGGCGATGCGTCGTCCGGTACCAAGACGCCGCAGCAGGCGATGGACGCGCTCGCCGCGGCCCAGGATTCGGTGATGGAGCGTCTTGAGAAGTCCGGTGTGCAGGGCGCCTGCGGACCGAAGCTGAACAAGAAGGAGACCGCCGAGTTCTGGTTCAAGAAGGCGGAAAAGGACGGCACCATCGCGCCGCAACGCAAGCTCGCGAACGAGAAGCCGAAGGGCGAGACGGTCGACTACGACACCCTGATCAAGTCGTGGCCGGCAACGCCGCCCAAGCGCGCCGAGGCGAAGTAAGGCGTACCAGCCCACGCCTTGCATGAAACTGAGAAGGCCGGGAGCGATCCCGGCCTTTTTTCTTTCTCACCTCGCCCCGCTTGCGGGGAGAGGTCGGATCGTATCATTAGATGCGATCCGGGTGAGGGGGTACAGGTCTCACCTCGTTCACAGCTCGTGGAAGCAGCCCCTCACCCCAACCCTCTAAGAGCGAGCTTCGCTCGTCTCGACCCCGCAAGAGCGGGGCGAGAGCGCAGCGTACCTTACTCCGCCGCTTCCTTCGCCTTCAGCGTCGGATAGTCCGTATAGCCCTTGGCGCCGCCGCCGTAGAAGGTCGCCTTGTCCCACTCGTTGAGCGGGGCACCGGCCCTGAGACGCTCGACCAGATCCGGATTGGAGATGAACGGCTTGCCGAACGCGATCAGGTCGGCCGCGCCTTGCTCCAGCACCTTTTCTGCCAGCGCAAAGTCGTAGCCGTTATTGGCGACATAGGCCTGCTTGAAACGCTTGCGCAAGCTCGCGTAGTCGAACGGTGCGATGTCGCGCGGGCCGCCGGTGGCGCCCTCGATGACGTGGATGTAGGTCAGCTTCAGCGCATTGAGCTGGTCGACGATATGGTCGAACAGCGGCTGCGGGTTGGAGTCGGTGATGTCGTTGGCCGGCGTCACCGGCGAGATGCGGATGCCGGTCCGTTCGGCGCCGGCCTCGGTCGCGACCGCCTTTGATACTTCCAGCATCAGCCTCGCGCGGTTCTCGATCGATCCGCCATAGGCGTCGGTGCGCTGGTTGGCGCCGTCGCGGGCAAACTGGTCGAGCAGATAGCCGTTGGCACCATGAATCTCGACGCCGTCGAAGCCGGCGGCCAGCGCGTTCGCGGTGCCGCGCTTGAAGTCGTCGATGATCCCGGGAATTTCCGACAGCTCCAGCGCGCGCGGCTCGGAGATTTCGGTGAAGGTGCCGTTCACGAAGGTCTTGCCCTTGGCGCGGATCGCGCTCGGCGCCACCGGCTTGCCGCCGCCCGGCTGCAGCGAGGTGTGCGAGATGCGGCCGACATGCCAGAGCTGGATGAAGATGCGGCCGCCGCGCTCATGCACGCGGTCGGTGACCTTGCGCCAGCCCGCGACCTGCTCCTTGGAATAGATGCCGGGCGTGTCCTGATAACCCTGGCCCTGCTGCGAGACCTGGCTCGCTTCGGTGACGAGCAGGCCGGCGGAGGCGCGCTGGCCGTAATAGTCCACCGCGAGCGGGCTCGGCACGAAGCTGCCGGGCTCGGCGCGGTTGCGCGTCAAGGGCGCCATCACCAGGCGGTTCGGCAGCGTCAGCGCGCCAAGCTTGTAGGGCTCGAGGAGTTTGGTCGGTTGGCTCATCGGAAGGTTCCAGGATGTGATTGATGAAGGAGACTTGTGCATTGCAGCGGCAAGCGCAATGGCCGAGGCATTCGCCTAATGCAGGCTAGCCGCGCACGATGCCAGCCATGTGGCCGGCATCGAGGAACAGGGTGTGCGTTGACGTAGGAAGATTCATTCGAGATCAGGAACAGCGCAGCATAGCCGACCTCCCAGCCGGTGCCCTGGCGGCCGAAAGGCACTGTCACGGCGCGGTCGGAACGCCGGCGGCTGGCGTCGCGGCCCATCGGCGTATCCATGAAGCCGGGCGCGATCACATTGCAGCGAATGCCTTTCTCTTCGCCGGCCCGCGCGATCGCCCGCCCCAGCGCGATCTGCGCCGCCTTGGAGGATTCATAGGCCGGATTGCGGCCGCCGGCGCGCTGGCTCGCCATCGAGGAGATCAGGATGATCGCGCCGCCCGGCGCCATCACCGCGAGCGCCTGCTGCGCGAACAGCATGTGGCTGCGCACATTGACGGCGTAGTCGCGATCCCAGGCCTCGGCAGTCATCTTCGGCAGCGACAGCCCGCAGGAGATGCCGACATTGAGCGCCAGCCCGTCGAGCCCGCCGAGCTTTTGCACACAGCGCGCGACTGCCGGTGCGATCTGCGCGACGTCGGAGACGTCGACCACGTCGGTGAAGGCCTTGCCGCCTTCGCGCGTGATCTGCGCGACGGTGTCGTCGGCGGCCTCCTTGTTGATGTCGATGCACGCGACGGAAGCGCCCTCGCGCGCGAACAGCACGCTCATGGCGCGGCCGTTGCCGATCGGCGGTTCTTCGTCGACGGTTGAGCGCTGTCCCGCGCCGACCACGATGATGCGCCGGCCGGCGAGGCGGCCGTGGCTCTTGGCCTGCCCGAGCGATTCCGCGTGCAGCGAAGCCGCGGGATCGACGGATTTCGGCGCGTGGGTCGTGGCGGACATAAGCGTGCTCCCTGACGTCTTGTTGTTGTCAGGGAGCAGTAGCACGGCATTGTGCGTGAGACGAAAATCCCGCGGCGGGGAATTTGACGCGCCCTTCGCGTCAGCTCACGCCGAGGAAATCGCGTTTGCCGATCTCGACGCCGTTGTGGCGCAAAATGCCGTGCGCGGTCACGGCGTGGAAGTAGAAGTTCGGGAACGAGAACGCCGAGAGGAATTGCTGGCCCTTCAGCGTCATGGTGCGCTCGGGGCCGACCGGGAAGGTGACGTCCTTGGCATCGGCGCCGTCGAACTGTTCGGGCTTGAACGACTTCACATAGTCGATGGTCTTCGCCAGCCGCTGCTTCAATTCGGCAAAGCTCTTCTCGGTGTCGGGCGTCGACGGTACGTCGCTGTGCGTCAGCCGCGCGCAGCCGCGTGCGGCGTGATCGCAGACCAGCTGCACCTGCTTGGTCAGCGGCAGCATGTCGGGATAGAGCCGCGCGCCCAGCAGCACCTCGGGCTGGATCTTCTTGGCCTCGCAATGCGCTTCGGCCTTGGTCAGCAGCCCGGTCAGGCTGTTGAGGATTTGCAGGTAGGCGGGGACGACGGCGTCATGAAAGGACATGTGATGCTCTCGCGCTGTGGAGGTCGGATGTGCCGAACGGCGATGCTGCACATGGGGCGGCCGGGGGATGAATACAACTGCGCGAGGCTGTAACACTTGGTCAAATATTCTGCCGCGGGCCCCATTCTTAGCCCCGTCATCCTGAGGTGCGAGCCCTTGCGAGCCTCGAAGGATGCACGGCCCGGCTGGTGGCCGTCGACCCTTCGAGGGCCGCTGAAGAAGCGGCCACCTCAGGGTGACGGAGATAAGGTGGTGGTGCGCGGCGGACTGGAGCCTACCGCAACCCTGGCATCGCGGCCTCGGCCGGCGGCGTGCGCGGGCCGCGCATGCGGGCCAGGAGCTCCGCGGTCGGCCAGGAATCCGCCGGCAGGCCATACTTGATCTGCATCGCCTTCACGGCGCTGCGGCTCGCCTGGCCGAGCACGCCGTCGACCTTGCCGACGTCGTAGCCGGCGCGCACCAGAAGGCCCTGCAGTTCCTTGATCTCATTGAACGGCAGCTGCGCCACCGGTGCGTGCGGCTTCTGCATCGGCGGGGCGCCGGCGATGCGGCCGGCGAGATAGCCGGCGGTGGTCGAATAGATCAGCGAGTTATTCCATTCGGTGTAGGCGGCGAAATTCGCGTAGGCGAGGAACGCCGGTCCCAGCCGGCCCATCGGCAGCAGCAGCGAGGTCGGCATCTCGTCGTTCGGCAACGGCTTGCCGTCGGTCATGGTCACGCCGAGTGCGGCCCATTTCGAGCGCGGCAGCTTGATGGTCAGGTCGGCCTGGTCCCACGGAAAGTTGGCCGCCTGCGGCACCCGCACCTCCTGCAGCCACGGCTCGCCGCGCCGCCACTTCAAGCCATTGGCGATGTAGTTCGCGGTCGAGCCGATCACGTCGGGGCCGCTGGCGAGCAGATTGCGATGGCCGTCGCCGTCGTAGTCGACCGCATAGTTGAAATAGTGCGTCGGCAAGAATTGCGTCTGGCCGAGCTCGCCGGCCCAGGAGCCGATCATCTCCTCGGGCGAAAGGTCGCCGCGATCGATGATCTTCAGCGCTGCGATGGTCTCGGCCTGGAACATCTCGGAGCGGCGGCAATCATAGGCCAGCGACACCAGCGATTTCAGCGTCGGCAGATTGCCCATCTGGACGCCGAAGTCGCTCTCCAGTCCCCAGAACGCGGCGATCACCGCCGGCGGCACGCCATACTCCTTCTCGGCGCGCGCGAATGCGGCGGCGTAGGTCTTGATGTATTGCTGGCCCTGCTGCATCCGGTAGTTCGCGGCCATGCGTCCGGCGAACACCGTGAAGATCTGGCCGAACACGCGCTGGCCGCGGTCGCGGTTGACGATGCCCTGGTCGTAGATCAGGTACGGCGCGGCCTCCGCCATAGTGGCTTGCGAGACGCCGGCGGCCACCGCCTTCTGCTTCAGCTCGGCGAGGAAGCGGTCAAAACTCTGGCCGTTGTGGCAGGACGCCGCACGCGGCGAGGCCGCCACCGGCCGCGGCTTAGCAGGCCGTGGTTCTACGGGGCTGGGCAGCAGCTGTTGCGCCGATGCTACGGACGAGAGCGTCAGCGCCACCGCTGCGATCACGATCGGGGCGCTCACGGAAGATGCTGGCATCGCTGTCACCGGGGTGGGATCGGGAGAGGTCCGCCTGCATACACCAGGGCGGCACCGGGCAACAACGGGGTGGGCGGCCTTAGACCAATTGGGCTTCGGCAGCGCGAGTCGCCGCCGGTATGATCGGCAAAAGCGATTCGCGGGCAGGGGGTGTCGGCGGATCGATCACGCCCGGAGCGACCCATGTGGAGTTTTCTCGAGCGTCTGTTGGATTCATCGACGTTCTCGCCGCACGGCATCTGCCTGCTCTGGGAGCCGGAGCTGATCTGGCTCCACGTGATTTCGGACGCCATCAT
Organism: Bradyrhizobium ivorense; assembly: GCF_900696085.1. GTDB lineage: Bacteria > Pseudomonadota > Alphaproteobacteria > Rhizobiales > Xanthobacteraceae > Bradyrhizobium > Bradyrhizobium ivorense. The sequence continues at coordinate 352,490 of NZ_CAADFC020000033.1, read as the reverse complement.
CGCCGCGTCGTATTTCTCGATCCCGTTCGCGCTCGCGATCGTGGTGTCGAAGCGGCGCGATTTCCAGTTCGGCTGGATGGCCTGGCTGTTCGCCGCCTTCATCCTGCTCTGCGGGCTCACCCATGTGTTCGCGATTTACACGCTGTGGATTCCGATCTACGGCCTCGAGGGCCTGCTCAAGGCGATGACCGCGATCGCCTCGGTGTTCACCGCGGTGCTGCTGTGGCCGCTGATCCCGAAAATCCTCGCCATCCCGACCGAGCAGCAGCTGCGCGAGGCGCATGTCGCGCTGGCCGAGGAGGGACGGCAGCGCCAGCGCCAGGAATTCCTGTTGCAGCGGTTTCGCGAGGCCGAGGCTAATGAGAGCAAGATCCGCCAGGCGCAGAAGATGGAGGCGGTCGGCCAGCTCACCGGCGGCATCGCGCACGACTTCAACAACATCCTCACCGTTATCACCGGCACCATCGACATCTTGGCGGAGGCGGTCACCCACAACCGGCAGCTGGTCGAGATCACCGGATTGATCCGCGACGCCGCCGACCGCGGCGCGTCGCTGACGCGGCATCTGCTCGCGTTTGCGCGCAAGCAGCCGCTGCAGCCGACCGATGTCGACGTCAACGCGCTGATGGTCGACACCATCGAGCTGCTGCGGCCGACCATCGGTGACCAGGTCGAGATCGACTTCCGCCCCACGGCGCGCCTGCCGCGCGCGCTGGTCGATTCCAATCAGCTCGTCACCGCGATCATCAACCTGGCGCTGAACGCGCGCGACGCGATGCCGAAGGGCGGCCGACTGCGGATCGAGACCGGTACCGCCGAGCTGAAAGCCGCCGACGTGCATGGCCATGACGGGCTCGCCGCCGGCGACTATGTCGCGATCACGCTGGTCGACAACGGCCAGGGCATCGCGGAGGCGGACCTCGCCAAAGTGTTCGAGCCGTTCTTCACCACCAAGGATGTCGGCAAGGGCACCGGCCTTGGGCTGAGCATGGTCTACGGCTTCGTCAAGCAATCCAACGGCCACATCGTGCTCGACAGCGAGGTCGGCCGCGGCACCAGCGTCGTGCTCTACCTGCCGCGCGCGGTGGTGATCTCGCCGGCGGTCGCGCCCGAGCGGCGCCAGCCGAACCAGCGCGGCGCGCAGGAGATCGTGCTCGTGGTCGAGGACGACAGGCTGGTGCGCACTTATGTGCTCGCCCAGATCGAGAGCCTCGGCTACACCACGCTGTCGGCCAGCAACGGCGCGGAGGCGCTCGCCGTGCTCGACAGCGGCGCGCCGGTCGATCTGTTGTTCACCGACGTCATCATGTCGGGCGCCATGAACGGCCGCGAGCTCGCCACCGAGGCGCTGCGGCGGCGGCCTGCCCTGCGCGTGCTGTTCACCTCCGGCTACACCGAAAACGCCTTCGACCACGACGGCCGGCTCGACGAGGGCATCCTGTTCCTCGCCAAGCCCTACAGCCGCGCCGAGCTCGCCCGCATGCTGCGCATCGCGCTGCGCGAGCAGGAAACCGCCGCCGCGCGCGTGCCCGCGGAGTAGTTGCGCTGCCGTAGCCCGGATGAGCGCAGCGATATCCGGGGCCGTCCGTCCCGCATATCGCTACGCTCATGCGGGCTACGAACCTTGCTCACCCCACGGTCCTCGTAGCCCGGATGGAGCGAAGCGTAATCCGGGAGCGGTTTCGCCGCAGGCACTGCCCCGGATTTCGCTGCGCTTCATCCGGGCTACAATCGCTGCGCGAGGAGGAGGTGGTCGGCACCGCGCGGAGTAGCCACGATCCCGTAGCTCGGATGAAGCGAAGCGCAATCCGGAGCCTCTGCCACCGCGGGCGCTGTCCTGGACTTCGCTGCGCTCCATCCGGGCTAGCCTCGCTGCTTGCTGGCTTACGCGGCCAGCACCGCCCGTCTCACGGCTAGCGGAAGGGCGATCGACCGGAACAAGGTCCTGGGGTAGAGGTAATCCTCACCGGATTCATCGACGATTCGAAACATGCCGTGTTTCTCGGCGGCGGCATCGCGAAGCGCCACGTAGATCTTGCGCTTTTCCAGTGAAGCTGCGTAGCCATCGTTATTGACGCAGACGACCAGTTGCCTTGCTTGTGCTTTTGTCATCGTCCTAGAGCAGATGTTTGATCTTGAATTCCTTGCGGCCGATTCCGGAAGCCTCGTACCAGTGTAGCTCAGCTGTATGAACCGAGCCATCCGATAATCGCACGCGTGCGATACCTTTCCGCTTGCGCCAGCGGCCACGCCCGTAGATGCGGCGCAGCCGCGCGATCTCGCGAATACCGGACCCGGTCGCGAAGGTTTCGACATCGGAGATATCGCCTAGAATCTCGAAGCGCACGACTTGATCGTGCCAGACGGATCGGCCGGGTCAACGGCTCTGCAGCCCGACTGAGCGACTTGTACGCCGCCCGAGCTCGGAGAGATCACAGGCTAGCCGCACATGACTAATCCGTAACCCGCGCCCGCGTCGCTGCGACGCACGGCTTGGCCTTGCGGTGCCGCCGGCAAAATCCCTACCTCAGGCGCGACAGTTATGGCAGCATTCCGCCTGCCGTCAGGGAACCACGATGAACTACTTCCGCACCGCGCTCCTGCTTGCCGGCCTCACCGCGCTGTTCATGGGCGTCGGCTATCTGATCGGCGGCGGCAGCGGCGCCGTGATCGCGCTGCTCGTCGCGGCTGCGATGAACCTGTTCACCTACTGGAATTCCGACCGCATGGTGCTGTCGATGTACGGCGCCCATCAGGTCGATCAGCACACCGCGCCCGATCTCTACAACCTCGTCGCCGAGCTGGCGCAGCGCGCGAGCTTGCCGATGCCGCGGGTGTTCGTGATGGACGAGGCGCAGCCCAACGCGTTTGCCACCGGCCGCAATCCGGAGAACGCGGCGGTCGCCGTCACCACCGGGTTGATGCAGCAGCTCAGCCGCGAGGAGCTCGCCGGCGTGATCGCGCACGAGCTCGCCCATATCAAGCATCACGACACCCTGACCATGACGATCACCGCGACGATCGCCGGCGCGATCTCGATGCTGGCGCAGTTCGGCATGTTCTTCGGCGGCAACCGCAACAACAACGGCCCCGGCATCATCGGCTCGATCGCGATGATGATCCTGGCGCCGCTCGGCGCCATGCTGGTGCAGATGGCGATCAGCCGCACCCGCGAATACGCCGCCGACAATCTTGGCGCGCGCATCGTCGGCCAGCCGATGTGGCTGGCCTCGGCGCTGGCGAAACTCGAGAACGCCGCGCATCAGGTGCCGAACATGGAGGCCGAGCGCAATCCGGCGACCGCGCACATGTTCATCGTCAACCCGCTGTCGGGCCACGGCGTCGACAATCTGTTCGCCACCCATCCCTCGACCGCGAACCGCATCGCCGCCCTGCAGCAGCTCGCCGCCGAACTCGGCACCCAGACCGCGCCGCGCCCCGCCGGTGCGAGCTATCCGCCGCGCAGCCCGTGGGGTGGCTCGTCAGGCCCGTCGGCTCCACGCGGGCCGTGGGGCTAGACAATTCTGCTCCAATTGAACCGCGGACTCCGCTCCGCCTCGCCCCGCGTGCGGGGAGAGGCGCAGGCCGCCCTTGGGCGGCCGTTACTTAGAACGCCGAGGCAAAGCCTCGGCTATGACGCATCGCTAGATGCGTTCCGGGTGAGGGGGAGGCTCCGCAAATACAGCTATCACCGTGTACGCGCGGACGCCCCTCACCCCAATCCTTTCCCCGTAAGAACGGGGAGAGGGAGCGCAGTGCCGGCGCGGTCGATATTCGATCCAATCTCATCACGCTTTGGACTGCGGGCTACGCGCTTGCAGCGTCGAGGCGTTCGACCTGACTCTTGGTCAGCGCCAGCCTGGTCGCCGCGACCAGCGTCGCGACGTGCTCGGGCTTGGTCGCACTGGCAATCGGTGCGGTGATCGACGGCTTGGCCATCAGCCAGGCGAGGGCGACCGCGGCAGGCTCGGCGCGCGTTTCCGCGGCGACCTCGTCGAGACCGGCCAGAATGCGCAGGCCGCGCGGATTGAGGTACTTCGGAATGCTGCGCGGACCGCGCGGGCTCTTGGCGAAGTCGCTCTCCGAGCGGTACTTGCCGGTCAAAAATCCCGCGGCGAGGGAGAAGAACGTGATCACGCCGACGTCGTTGTCCTCGCAGACGCGCTGCAGCGCGCCTTCGTAGCTCGACCGCTCCGACAGGCTGTATTCGGGCTGCATGCTGTCGTAGCGCGGCAGCCCGGTCTTTGCGGAAATCTCGAGCGCGCTCTTCAGCCGCTCCGCTGAAAAGTTCGAGGCGCCGATCGCCCTGATCTTGCCGGCCTTGATCAGCCTGTCATAGGCCGCAAGCGTCTCCTCCTGCGGGGTCGTCTCGTCGTCCTTGTGGGACTGATAAAGGTCGATGGTGTCGGTCTGCAGCCGCCGCAGCGAATCCTCGACAGCGCGCGCGATATAGTCGGCCTTCAGCCCGACATTGCCGTTGCCCATGTCCATCCCGACCTTGGTGGCGAGGATGACGCGGTTGCGGTTGCCGCGCGCCTTCATCCATTTGCCGATGATGACCTCTGACTCGCCGCCGCTATGGCCCGGCACCCAGCGCGAATAGACATCGGCGGTATCGAGAAAGCTCAGCCCGTGCTCCAGCACGGTGTCGAGCAGGCGAAACGATGCGGCCTCGTCGACCGTCCAGCCGAACACATTGCAACCGAAGCAGAGGGGAGGAACGGAGAGGCCGGAGCGGCCGAGCGCGCGAAGCTTCATGCGTTTTTCTTTCGTTATTCTTGATGGGCGCGCGAAGACTGAGGCAGATCGCCGCTGTTTGCAAGGCACAGCCCCGCTCGCGCGCGGCTCAGCTGGACCCCTCTTTCGGCTCAGTTTCCCCCGCCTTCGGCGGCCAGGCGCCGCGGCGGACCAGCGCCTCGTGCAGCAGCTTTTCGATCTGGCCTTGCCGCGAGCGGAATTCCGCGGCCGCCAGCCGATCGAGGATGTCGAGCAGCGGGCTGCCGAGCCTGAGCAGGATCGGCTCCTTGTCCGGCCCCTTGGGGCGGCCGCGCTTAGGCATACAGCGTTCCGGTGTTGACTACGGGCGTTGCGTCCTTGTCGGACACCAGCACGACCAGCAAATTCGACACCATTGCGGCCTTGCGCTCGGGATCGAGATCGATGTCGGTCTGCTCCCGCAGCTTGTCGAGCGCCTCCTTGACGATGTCGACCGCGCCCGAGACCACGAGCTTGCGCGCGGCGATCACCGCGCTCGCCTGCTGACGGCGCAGCATCACCGGCGCGATCTCCGGCGCGTAGGCGAGATGGTTGATCCAGGCCTCGTCGATGGTCACGCCGGCGACCGCGAGGCGCTCCCGGAGCTCGGCGATCAACTCGTTGGTGACCTGGTCGCCGCTCTCGCGCAGCGACAGCGTCCGCGCCGCGATCTGCGCGTGGCTGGCGCCATCGTCGTGACCGCTATGCGCGACCGCCTCGTCGAAATCATAGGGATGCCGGCCGGCGATGTGGCGCAGCGCCGACTCGGTCTGCGCGCCGACGAAGTCGGCATAGTCGTCGATCTGGAAGATCGCCTTGGCGCTGTTGTCGACACGCCAGACCACGACCGCGCCGATCTCGATCGGGTTGCCGATCAGATCGTTGACCTTCAGCTTGCCGCACTCATGGTAGCGGACGCGCTGCGACACCTTTGCGATCTTGAACAGCGGCACGGTGGCGCGCAGCCCCGGCGCGGAGTCGGTGCCGGCATAGGCGCCGAACAGCGTCAGCACCGCGCTCTCGTTCGGCTGCAGCGAATAGATCGACGCGCCGAACAGCGCCGCGACGATCAGGCACAGCAGCGCAACGAACAGCGACCAGCCCGAGACGTGGACGCCGCCGTAGACATCCCGCGCGAATCCGCCATAGGCGATCCAGCCGGCCAGCAGGAAGAAGACGAAGGCGATCAGCAGCGCAACGTAGCCGCTGCCGACCAGAATCGCCGGGCGATCGTCGACCCGGACCCTGATCGTGGAGAGGCCTGAACCGGAATGATCTTGAATGGTCATGGGAGCAACCCCGATGCATCCAGCACAATTGCTGATATTTTTTGATATCAAAAAATGGGAGCACGCGGAAGAGGGTGGCTTGATGAACCTCGCCTATCGCCAAGATTCAGATGTAGAAACAATGACATGGCGTAGCGACTGGGAGGTCTCGCCTAAGGGACCGGTCGAGCCATCCATGATGGCACACCGGCGATTGCGTCTCGACCCCGGGGCCGCGAATTCTGGTTTGCTAGCCGTGGGCCTATTTCCAGACCTTCGCGAACACGATCAGCCCAAACCGTAGCGCATGATGGAGGCCGGGTTGGGCCGGCGCGCGCTGGAGGTGCACCTCTCGCGTCGGGTGGTGAATCGAGTCCGAGGCCAGCCTGATCTGATCGCGCTTTACTCGCGCTCGGCCAGCGCCAGTTCCAGCAGCGCGATCCGCTGCAGCGCGCCAACCTCGCGCTCGCCGTCGTTCGCGGTGCGCAGGATCGATTCCGCGATCAGCGTGATGTGCGAGGTGCTGACCGGATCGGGCAGCGTCGCGATCGAAGACTCCAGTGCCCGGGACATCAGGTCGATCACTTCGGGCGAAAAAGCAGCATCGGGAAAATTCTTCATCGTTCGGAGGTCGTGCATTGCGTTCTGCAACTGTCCGCGTCGACAACGCCGGATCCCACCTGCGAGTTCCGGTTCCGGCATCGCAGGTGGATCGGGGAACAAGGCCTGCCGCGCCCGCTGCCGATTTGCCCCTAGGGATAGGTCAAGCATGCGCGGCGAAAATATTTCTGTTTTCAGGAATGGCAACTCAGGTGTATGGTTTGCCCGTCTCACCCGATCGAGGGGCGCTTCGCGGTCGTCATGGTGTTGCGGTGAGATGCGGTGGACGCCGCGCGTGCGACTGACGAGAACGCGCGCGGCGGACGGTGAAGTCGTGCAGGCCTGACGCCCTAGTGGCAGGTGTCTTCTCGCAGGATGGAAATGCGTCTTGCGAGGACGGTGACAAAAAAGCCCAGTCTCGCCGGGGAGAGCACGTATAAGCCGTAACCCATCGCGCAGGGAAAGCCGGGTTGTTTCCGGTTTCACCTGTGGTCCTACCCCCGGTGCTTTTTTTGTTGCACCGGGCCCATGGGTGCAATCGGCACCCGGCTTTCCCTGCGCCCTCTGATCAAGAGAGGGCGAAACGAAGAGCAAAACTCGGACAAATCATGTCGCGAGAACGCGAGCGCATATCGCTGCACCGTCATCCCCGCGCAAAGGCTTCGCCTTTGTCGCTGGAGGTGCGAGCCTCTTCGGCGAGCCTCGAAGGATGCACGGCCCGGCTGGTGGCCGATTCATCCTTCGAGGCTCGCCGAGCAGCGCAATTGCGCTGCAAGGCTCGCACCTCAGGATGACGGGCATGGAGCGGAGCGTGCTGCATATTCGGTGTCGTCCTGCTTTCGCAGTGCTTTCGCAGACGCATGGGGTGAACACCATGACCAAACGACAGGATCATTCGCGGCGCGCGTTCATTTGTGCCGCTGGGGTGGGACTTCCCGCAACGCTCCTGCTTCGCGCCGCTTCCGCCTCCGACAAGATGACAAAACCGCAGGCCGACTATCAGGACATGCCGAACGGCATCTATTCCTGCGGCCTGTGCACGCTGTTCGTCGCGCCCGACGGCTGCAAGGTGGTCGAGGGCGCGATCAGCAAGGACGGCTGGTGCAAGGCGTTTGCGGCGGTGGACTGACTCTTGACCCTGCCCTGGAGGGCCCTGGAGGGGGAGGGTCGGCTCGCGTTGAGCATGGCGAAACGTGGGGCGGGATGGGGTGACGGTCTCTCCACCCGATCGGTGCCCGTGTTGAGAGACACCCCACCCAGGTTACAACTCCCGCGCATTCGAGAACGCGAACGAGCTCACCCGCCGCGTAGTCTCGTCGAGAATCAGGCTGCGCGTGATCGGCGGCTCGGCGCGCTGGCTGCAGTTTTCGCGCTCGCAGAGCCGGCAGTTGACGCCGATCGGGGTGCCCTCGGCCTTCTCCAGATCCATGCCGGTGGCATAGACGAGCTTCGATGCATGGCGGATTTCGCAGCCCAGACCGATCGCAAAGCGCGGCTGCGGCTGCGGGTAGGGCGCCACGGGGCGGCGCACCATCTGCGCGATCGAGAAATAGCGCGTGCCGTCGGGCAATTCGATCACCTGGCTGAGCAGGCGGTCGGGCATGTCGAAGGTCGAGTGCACGTTCCAGAGCGGGCAGGTGCCGCCGAATTTCGAGAACGGGAAGGTGCCGGACGAAAACCGCTTGGAGACGTTGCCGGCATTGTCGACGCGCAGCATGAAGAACGGCACGCCGCGCGCGTTCGGCCGCTGCAAGGTGGTGAGGCGGTGACAGACCTGCTCGAAGCCGGCGTTGAAGCGCTGCGCCAGCACGTGCACGTCGTAGCTCAGCGCCTCGGCGGCGGAATGAAATGCCTGGTAGGGCATCATCACGGCCGCCGCGAAATAATTCGCGAGCGTGATGCGGTACAGCCTGCGCGCGGTGTCGTCAAGCGGGCCGGCGCGGCCGACGATGGCATCGATGCTGGCGCCGCATTCGGCAAAGCCGATCTGCAGCGCGAGCTGAAAGCTGCGGCCGGAACTGTCGACCAGCTCCGAGATCAACAGCTGCCGGCGGTGGCGGTCGAAGCGGCGCAGCGTCTCGCGCATCACGTCGACCGGCATCACCCGGGTGACGATCGAATGCTTCTCCCGCAAGCGCGTGGCAAGCGCAGCGTAAAGCCCCTCGGCCGGCACGTTGAGCTCGTCGCGCAAATTTTCCGCCGCGGTATCGAGCTCGGGAAAGTAGTTGCGATTGGCTTCGATCAGATCGCGCACCCGCTCGATCGGGTTGGCCTCGAACTGGGTGCCCTCGCGGTCGGCCATCTGCGCCGCCACCAGCGTTTCGCCGCGGCGCGCCTCGGTGTAGGCGGCGTAGAGCCGTTGCAGCGCGTGGGTGACGCCGGGGCAGAGCTCGGCGAGGTCGCGCAGTTCCTGCTTCGGCAGGTCGATCTGGCGGAACAGCGGATCGGAGAAGATCTCGTTCAGTTCCGCGAAGAAGCGGTCCTCGTCGGCGGTGGCAAGGTCGCGCAGGTCGAGATCGTAGGTCTCGGCCAGCCGCAGCAGGATCTGCGCCGTCACCGGGCGCTGGTTGCGCTCGATCAGATTGACGTAGGACGGCGAGATGCCGAGCCCCTCGGCAATCTGGGTCTGCGACAACCCGAGCTGCTGGCGGATCCGCCGGAACCGCGGCCCGACGAAGAGCTTTTTTCCGGACTCAGCGGGCATGGGGAACTCCCGAGGTGCTCTCCCTCTCCCCGTTCTTACGGGGAGAGGGTTGGGGCGAGGGGCTCTCTCCACGGCGGGACTCGCGGAGAGTCCCCCTCACCCGCCGCGCTTCCGACGATGCTTCGCATCGCTCGGCGCGCGTCGGCCTCTCCCCGCGCGCGGGGAAAGGCGAAGAGAAACCGCCTCCAGAACCACGAACCATGGCAGTCTTCCTGACCTATATGTGACAAAATTTACAAATCAACATTTGTTACAAGTGCATATGTTACATGACATCACCAATAAAAAACAAGGCATCTATACGTATTTGGTTTTCTCGCGTTTATCTCCCGACACGCATTTCGCAACGCACTGTCAAGAATGTCGATCGGAAGGATCAAGCACATGAATTACCAGCCACGCGGACTCAGCGACCGGGCACTGCAGGGACCGGCGTCCTATCTGAAAGAGGTCGAAGCCGCCAAGGCGCTGCTCGAGACCCAGCCGACGTGGAATGGCGTCACTGCCGAAGCCGTGGCGCGGATGCGGCTGCAGAACCGCTTCAAGACCGGCCTCGATGTCGCCCGCTACACCGCGGCGCTGATGCGCGCCGACATGGCGGCCTATGATGCCGATCCGACCAAGTACACCCAGTCGCTGGGCTGCTGGCACGGCTTCATCGCGCAGCAGAAGCTGATCTCGGTCAAGAAGCATTTTGGCAAGACCGATCGCCGCTATCTGTATCTGTCCGGCTGGATGATCGCCGCGCTGCGCTCCGAGTTCGGGCCGCTGCCGGATCAGTCGATGCACGAGAAGACCTCGGTGCCGGCGCTGATCGAGGAGCTTTATACCTTCCTGCGGCAGGCCGACTCCCGCGAGCTCAACGACATCTTCCGCGCGCTCGACGCCGCCCGCAAGGCCGGCGACCAGGCCAAGGAGAAGGCGCTGATCGAGAAGATCGACAGCTTCCAGACCCACGTCGTGCCGGTGATCGCCGACATCGACGCCGGCTTCGGCAATGCCGAGGCGACCTACCTGCTCGCCAAGAAGATGATCGAGGCGGGCGCGTGCGCGCTGCAGATCGAGAACCAGGTGTCCGACGAGAAGCAGTGCGGCCACCAGGATGGCAAGGTGACGGTGCCGCACGAGGTCTTCCTGGCGAAGATCCGCGCCTGCCGCCACGCCTTCCTCGAGCTCGGCGTCGAAGACGGCATCGTCGTGACCCGCACCGACTCGCTCGGCGCCGGCCTCACCCAGCAGATCGCGGTCAGCCACAAGCCGGGCGACATCGGTGATCAGTACAACAGCTTCCTCGATTGCGAGGAAGTGACGCCGGAGAACGCCCGCAACGGCGACGTGATCATCAACCAGAATGGCAAGATGATGCGTCCGAAGCGGCTGGCCAGCAACCTGTACCAGTTCCGTCCCGGCACGGGCGCGGATCGCTGCGTGCTCGATTGCATCACCTCGCTGCAGAACGGCGCCGACCTCCTGTGGATCGAGACCGAGAAGCCGCATATCGAGCAGATCGCCTCGATGGTCGACCGCATCCGCAAGGTCGTGCCGAACGCCAAGCTCGCCTACAACAACTCGCCGTCGTTCAACTGGACGCTCAACTTCCGTTGGCAGGTCTACGACGCGATGAAGGAAGCCGGCAAGGATGTCAGCCAGTACAACCGCGCCGACCTGATGAAGCCGGAATACGACGAGACGCCGCTGGCGATCGAAGCCGACGAGCGCATCCGGACCTTCCAGGCGGATTCGGCCAAGCGCGCCGGCATCTTCCACCACCTGATCACGCTGCCGACCTACCACACGGCTGCGCTGTCGACCGACAACCTGGCGCGGGAGTATTTCGGCGAGCAGGGCATGCTCGGCTATGTGAAGAACGTGCAGCGTCAGGAGATCCGTCAGGGCATCGCCTGCGTCAAGCATCAGAACATGGCGGGCTCCGACATCGGCGACGATCACAAGGAATACTTCGCCGGCGAGGCCGCGCTGAAGGCGGGCGGCGCCCACAACACGATGAACCAGTTCGGCTAACTTTTTTCAGGCGGCTGAGTGAGGTCAGCCGGCAACAGGAGACTGACAATGACCAAAGGCAGCAATTTCTGGGTGATCGGCGGTGAGTTCGGCTCGATGAACTTCCACAAGCTCGTGGAAGGCTCGGCCCAGGTCAAAGGCCCGTTCAAGACCCGCAAGGAAGCCGAGGACTGCTGGCGCGAGGTCTCTGAAGAGAACCGCCACAAGGCCGGCGTCCGCTTCTCCATCGTCGAGGAGCCGTCGCGCGTCTCGGCCTGAGACAGTTGCCTTCGAGCATGATCCGGAAAAGTGGGAACCGGTTTTCCGAAAGGATCATGCTCAAACAAGAGATAGATCGTGATGCGAAAAGCATCACGATCGGATCAAGAAACGTCCAAGGACGGCGGCCCCATCCGGTTTCATCCGGGTGGGGTCGTCCGTTTTTGGAACAACGTTTCGGCGTTTTTGCGCTGGGGATAAGTGGCCGCGCAACCCCTTGGGAACCAACCGCCTTTGCGGACGTCATGGTTGCTGATAGGTTAACGGCAGGGAAAACCGCAACCTGAGGCCGCCAGCGATGTCCGATCCGCAGAACACCGGCAGTGAGGCCCGCGAATTGCGGCCGACGCTGCGCGAGGCGCTGCGGCGGGCCCGGATCGAGGCCGCCGACCGCACCGGCGTCGTGGTCGAGTTGCGCGATGCCGAGGTGGCGCGGCTCGAGATCCTCAACGAGGCGCTGGATCCGCTGTTTGCCCAGGTGCCGGAGAAGGTCGACCTGTTCGACCGCGGCATCAGCCAGGGCGAGACGCCGCGGCTGTGGATCGACGTCGTCGCGCACGTGCTGATGGGCCGCGACAAGCGCATCTACCGTTTCGTGCAGGACACGCGGTTCGGCCGCATCGTGCTCGCCGAATCGCACGACGCCTCCGTGATGGTCGACGCCGTCACCGATTATGTCGCGCGCCGGATGATCGAGCGCGAGCATGCGATGGTGGCGACCCCGCTGCCCGCCGTCGAGCCGCTCGGGCCGCCGCCGCCGGTTCTGGTGGCGACGCCGCGGCGCCGCGGCGGCTTCGGCATGTTCGTGTTCGGCTTCCTGATGGGCGCGGTGGCGCTGTTCGGTCTCGCGCTGTTTGCCAGTCTGAGAAATCTTTAAGCCGCCGATGCGGCGGGGGGCATCGTGGTCGTAACACCGGTGTCGGCGTTGATGGGCGTGGTGGCGGCCGCCGCGGTGATCGGCAGCGCCGTGCTGTTCGGCAAGTGGCAGACGCTGCGGCGCGCCGAATTCATCCGCACCTTCACCCTGCCGCAGGGGCTGCTTGCCCGGCTCGAGAAGCGCCATCCGGGTTTCACCCGCAAGGACAGCGCGCTGGTCTCGCGCGGCCTGCGCCAGTTCTTCCTTGCCTACCTCATGAGCGGCAAGCGCTACGTCTCGATGCCCTCGCAGGCCGCTGACGACCTCTGGCACGAATTCATCCTCTACACCCGCGAATATGATGCGTTCTGCCGCCGCGCCTTCGGCAGCTTCCTGCATCACACGCCCGCGGTGGTGCTGGTGAAGGAGCGGCGGCGGAGCAATGAGGGACTGCGCCGGGTGTGGTGGTACTGCTGCAAATACGAGAACCTCGATCCTGTGCGGCCAACCCGGCTGCCGCTGCTGTTCGCGCTCGACGCCAAGCTGAACATCCCGAACGGCTTTGTCTATCACCCCGACTGCGAGGCGCTGCGTCGCAGCGGCGCCGGCGGCAGCAGTCCCTATTGCGGCGGCGATTTCGCCGACTCGTCGATCGACGGCTCGTCGGCCGGCTTCGGTGACAGCGGCGGCAGCGATGGCAGCGGCGGTGATGGTGGCAGCGGAGACGGTGGCGGCGACGGCGGCGGCGGTGATGGCGGAGGTGGCTGCGGCGGTGGGGGCGGCGACTAGCGCATGCTCCGGAGCAGCCGTCGCATTCAGCACAGCCGCATCTGCTGCAGCTCGCGGATGCCGTCGTGAGAATCAAATCCGCGCACGGTGTGCTCGCAGCGCCAGCCATTGCCGTCGCGCTCGATCGAAAACAGATTGTAGGCCGCGGCCGGATAATGCTTGCGCGGCAGCGCCGACGCCGACGGCACGCCGATCGCCGGGATCTTGCGCTCGGGGCCGTCGAACCACATCGTCGAATGGATGTGGTCGTGGCCGTGCAGCACCAGCTCGACGCCGTGCCGCTTGAGCAGCGCGAGCAGCTGGTGCGCATCGGTCAGCCGCTTGGCGCGGCCGTCGGAGTGCAGCGGGTGATGCACCAGCAGCACGCGGAAGGCGTCCTCGCGGGACAGCTGCGCCAGGATCTTGTCCAGCTCGCCGAGCTGGGCATGGCCGAGCCAGCCGGTCGCCATCAGCGGCGGCGTCGGCACTGCCGAGGAGACCCCGATCAGCGCCATCGGCCCGCGCCGGCGCACGAACGGAAAATGCGTCGCCGCGCCATCGGCGTCGCCGCGCAGATAGTCGCCGAACATGGCGACGAAGCGGTGCCGCGTCGCGCGCACATAGGCGTCATGATTGCCGGGGACCACGGTGACGTCTGCGGGCGGGCCGACGCCCTCCAGCCATTGCCGGGCCGGATTGAACTCGCCTTCCAGCGCGAGGTTGACAAGATCGCCGGTGACGGCGACATGGTCCGGCTGCTGCGCCTGCATGTCGGCCACCAGCGTGTCGAGCACGTCGCGGCGGTGGTACTTGTGGCGGTTGCGGGTCCAGTTGAGGTAGCCGAAGGCGCGCTTGCCGGCGAGATCGCGCAGCCGCGCCGCCGGCAATGGCGGCAGATGCGGGTCGGACAGATGCGCCAGCCGGAACGCCGCCATCATTCGCTTCCGTGTGAACTTTCCGTGACGAGTGGCCGGCAACCGGTCATGTGCTATCCCGAAAATCCGCCTCTGTATTGGCAAGCCGCGGGCATCCGCGCAAGGATCAAACGCATGAGGGTTCAGTGACGCTCCTGCTGGAATTGCGCAAGCGCTTCGAGCCGCAGATCAGGTGGATTTTCCATTTCTACTGGCGGCTGGTCCGCAGCATGACGCTCGGCGTCCGCGCCGTGGTGCTCGACGCCGACAACAAGGTGTTTCTGGTCAAGCACAGCTATGTCCATGGCTGGTATCTGCCGGGCGGCGGCGTCGAGGTCGGCGAGAGCATTTTGGAGTCGCTGCGCCGCGAGCTGGTCGAGGAGGGCCGGATCGAACTGGTCGGCGAGCCGGTGCTGCACGGCGTCTTCTACAACAGCCACGTCTCGCGCCGCGACCATGTCGTGGTCTATGTGATCAGGAACTACCGCCAGGACCGGCTGCCGGAGCCGAACCACGAGATCGTGGCCTGCGGCTTCTTCGATCCGGCTGATCTGCCCGACGACACCACCCCCGGCACGCGGCTGCGGATCGCCGAGGTGCTCGACGGCAGGCCGCCCACCGAGACGTGGCGGTGATGGACCCCGCACGCATCAGATGCTATCCCGCGCTCCATCATGACTGAACTGTCCCTGGCCATCCTGCCCGAGACCCCGAAAGACGCCCAGGCGATCGAGCGCCTGCACGAGCGCACCTTCGGGCCCGGCCGCTTCGTGCTCAGCGCCTACCGGCTGCGCGAGCATGTCGATCATCTGCTCGATGTCTCCTTCACGGCACGGATCGGCACGCTGTTGGTCGGCTCGGTGCGCCAGCTGCCGATCCTGATCGGCGAGACGCCGGCCCTGATGCTGGGGCCGCTGACCGTCGAGCCGCCGTTCCGCAGCCGCGGCGTCGGCCGCGCGCTGCTCGAGCGTGCGATCGCCGGCGCCCGCGCCAAGGGCCACCGGCTGATCGTACTGGTCGGCGACGAGCCCTACTATTCGCGCGTCGGCTTCAAGCTGATTCCGAAGGGGCAGGTCACCATGCCGGGCCCGGTCGATCCCAGTCGTCTGCTCGTCATGGAACTGGCCGATGGCGCCTTCGAGGGCGTCTCCGGGCCGATCCAGCCGGATTGGAGCAAGGCGATCTGACCTGCACGCGAGCGCCGCCGGAACGGTTGCGCCGTTGCACGATCTGACGCACAGTTGAGCGAAGCGCCGGGACCAGACCGGCGCAATTCATGTCAACAGGGAGAGTGTGCGCCATGATCAAGGTCAGTGTGATGTATCCGAACAACCCCGGCGCGCGCTTCGATCACGACTATTATCGCGACAAGCACATGCCGCTGGTGAAGGCGCGGCTGGGCGATGCCTGCAAATACTACACGATCGACAAGGGTCTTGCCGGCGGCGCGCCGGGCGCACCCGCGACCTATGTCGGGATGTGCCACATCTTCTGCGACACGGTCGAGGCGTTTGCGGCCGGTATGGGGCAGCATGGCAAGGAAATCCTGGCCGACATCCCGAACTACACCGATCAGCAACCGGTAATCCAGATCAGCGAAGTCGTCGTCGGCCACTGATCACGCTTCGTAGCCCGGATGAAGCGAAGCGAAATCCGGGATTCTGGACGCGTGGCACGCTGTCCCCGGATTGCGCTTCGCTCCATCCGGGCTACGCGAATGTAACTCCCTCTGCCGCGAACGGCAGAGGGAGTTGCTTTGGCTCGAAACGTTCGGCTCAGAACTTCAGATTGGCGAACGCGCGCACGCCGATGCCGGGCAGCAGCACCTCGTCCTTGGTGTAGGACACGGAGTTGCGGATGTCCTGGTTAAGCAGGTTCTTGCCGACCAGGCCGATCGTCATCTCCTTGGCGCCGATCCATGACGACGTCAGCTTGGTGTTGTAGGTGATCTCCGCATTGAGCAGATTGTAGCCCGCGGTCGGCGTCTCGCCGATCACAGCGATGTCGTTCTGCGCAAAGGCGTGCACCAGATTGATGTGCGCAAACCAGTTGCTGTCGCGCCAGTACAATCCGCCGCCGAGCCGCGCCGGCGGAATCCGCGGCACGTTGGTGCCGTCGGTGAAGGTGGCGCGCACCACGTCGAACTGGTTCTCGATGCCCCAGATGCCGCCGTTCAGCGGGCCGATGTCGAGCTGGCTCTGGAACTCGGCGCCGCGGAAGATCGCGTCGCGCTGCGAGTAGCGCGCTTGGTTCAGTTCGAGGCCGGGGCCCAGCTGGCACGCGCTCTCGTCACATGTGTTGCCCGTCAGCCGGCGGAATATGAAGCCGTCGAACCTGGTGTAGTAACCGGTGAGCTCGAACCGCAGCGGTCCGGTCGCCCGCCGTAGGCCGATCTCGATCGATTTGGCGGTTTCGATGCCGAGATTGGGATTGCCGATGTCGAAGGTGGCGGTCGCATCGTGGGGGCCGCGCGAAAAGAGCTCGGCCGGTTTCGGCGCACGTTCGACGTATTGAGCGGTCGCGCTTGCTACCAGATCCCACGGCAGATTCTGGATCAAGCCGAGGCTGCCGCTCTTGGGCGTGAAATTCGGATTTTGCGCTGTAGCTGGACCGATGCTTGCGGGATCGGTGGCCACGTCGAATATGGGGGGAATGAAAGCCGGAGTTGTGCCGGAGAGATCGATATGTTCGATCCGCCCCGCAATCTGTGCCTTGGTGGTGTCGGTGAACTTTAGCTCGTTGAATACGTAACCAGCGACCCTGTTGTTCTTGTTGGGGTCCCATAATCCGTTGAGCGGGCTCGTCGGATCGTCAGGGCTCGGCGCGGTCAGTTCCTGGTGCCCGGCTTGCAGACCAAATGCCGTCGTCACGGTGGCGAAGCGCGCGTTGAACGGCATCATCTGCACCTCGACGCGGGCCTCCTGCTCCTTGTTGGTGAAGGTCTGCCGTACGCCGTCGCTGGATGAGTCGGCCGGATCGGCAAGGCCGAGCTCGTTGTGGCGATAGTCGGTCGCACCGAGCCAGAACCGCACTGCGTCGATCGCGGCCGCGTCGGGCCGGTATTCGCCCTTGACGGCGATCTTGGTCTGGTGCGCGTCGATCCGGGTCTGGTGATCGGCGCCGTCAATGCCGGGGATATGGTAGAGCGAATCGTTCTGGGTGATCGATGCGCCGATATAGCCGCCCTGGAAGAAATACGATGCGCCGACCGACGCGCCGTCGGACTGCGTCGCAGAGTTCGGCTGGCGGCCGTTCACCGGCCGGGTCTGGTCGAACAGATACGGATAGCTCGGGATGCTGTAGTCGCTGGTCGTGCGGCCATAGACGTCGGCATGCACGGCGACATTGTTGCCGCCGGCGTCCAGCAGCATGCCGCCCTCGACGCCGCGATTGACCGAGCTGACCGAGGTGCGGGTCTCGACGTTGAGGCAACCGGGCGAGCCGACGTCGGCGAGCGGCGCCTTTGCCGGAAGCCCATAGGTTTGGAACGGCGCGGCCGTGCAGGTCGGCATCGCATCGGGAATGCGGTTGTTGGTGGCGCTGACGACGCCGCCGATCGAGGTCGAGCCGTAGCGCAGCGCGGCAGGTCCCCGCACCACCTCGACCTGGTTGGTCGACAGCGGATCGATCGGCACGAAATGGTCTTCGCCGAGATCAGAGGCGCCGCCGCCGCCGAGGCCATTCTCGACAATGCCGACGCGGTTGACGTCGAGGCCGCGGATGATCGGCCGGCTGGAGGCGCCGGGCGCAAAACTCGAGCCGGTGATGCCGGGCTTGGAAAACAGCAGATCGCCGAGCGTGGCGCCGCCCTGGCGCCGCAGCTCCTCGTTCGGCACCACGGTGACGGTGGCGAACTGGTCGGTGACCACGGGCAGCACGCCCTGCTGGGGGGCGGGCGCGGCGGCGACAGCCGGCGCCGGCTGCGCGGCGGGCGCGCGCTCGCGATTGCGGCTTGGCGCGGCGCGGACCGCGCGGGTCGGCGTGCGCGTCGTCACGGTCCGGTGCCGCTGGATCGGGCTTGGCGCCGTCACGGTGATGTCAGGCAGTTGCGTCGGCGTTGATGCCGATGGCGTATCGTCGGCGATCGCGCCGTGGCTTGCCGCGCACAGCAGGAGCCAGCTCGCTCCGCCGATGGTGAGTGTTCGTCGTCCCTGGAATGTCATTGGTCCCGATCCTGATCCCGTCGACCGATGCGACGGATCGACTTCGATTTCCCTTCGCCGACGCCCGGATTGAGGGCGTGAAGGCGCGAGGGCACGGCGGTCAGTCGATCAGGACAGCGGAGGCGCGCGGGAGCGGAATGCCGCGGGCGCGGATTTCAGGTGAAGGAATTCGGCATCGGTGGTGCGGTGGAGAAACTCCACCGCTTCCGGCAACAGCAGCACCGGCGGGGTCGCGGCCAGAAGGTTGCCGGCCAGCGAGATGATGGCGCAGATCGCGCAAGTGTCGGCCGGCTGCGGGTCATTGTCGGGGTGGGCTGGCGGCTGCTTCTGGACCACCTGGATCGCGAGGTCCGGCGTCGCCGAAGTGCCGAGATAGGCGAAGTCGAGCTGCGACAGCCCGGTTTGCAGCGCCGGAGCCGCCTGCGCGGCCGCAATCCGGTGGAAATGGCCGAACGACAGCGCGAACTGGACGGCGAGCGCGAACAGCGCCAGCCGCGAGCCAGTTTTGATGTGCCGCCGAAACCACTTCATGACGATTGACGCCCACCCGATCGGAACGGCGTCACGACCCCATGCCGTCCGATGTTACATTATAACATCTGACGATGATGGTGATGTCAACCGTCGGCCAGATGAACCGTGTCGATCAGTTGCCGGTGTGTGATTGACGCAACGCGTCCCGCTTCAGCGTCCTTCGCGCAGCCAGGTCGCCGCGAATGCGCCGAGCAGCAGCAGCAGGCCAACGATGCCGGCGAACATCGGCAGCACGCCGACGCCCTTGACGACGCTGGCGTCGCGCATCTTGACGCCGAGCCAGCCGTCGCCGCGGAAGATCGAGGAGGCGCGCACCGGCACCACGCGGGGCATATCGAGGCTCGATCCGTCGACGATGCGCCGCGCGTCGCCGCCGGTCGCCTGCGCCAGCGGCTTCAGCATCTCGGTGGTCGAGGTGACTTCCGAAAACTCCTTCGGATTGGTCGGGCCGACATTGATCAGCGCCTTCAGCGTGCCGTCGGTCGCCTGCCACAGGCCGAGCTCATTGGCGGGCAGCGTTGCACGCCACTCGCCGGGATCGCCGGCGGTGAGGGTCAATTCGCGCGTGGTGCCGCCCGGCGACGTCACAGTGACGGGCGAGACGGTGTCGGCCATGGTCTGGCGCACCACCATCAGGTCCTTGCCCTGCACCTGCATGCGCAGCGACTCTTCGTCGAGGTCGGGCTGCTTCATCAGCCAGTGCGACATCCGCCGCAACAAATCGAGATGCGGGCCGCCGCCCTCATAGCCGCGCGCCCACAGCCAGATATGGTCGGACAGCAGCAGCGCGACGCGGCCTTCGCCGAAGCGCGACAGCAGCAGCAGCGGCTTGCCGTCGGCGCCGGTCATGACCGGCGGGTTGATCGCGTTGCGGGTATCGACGGTGCGGAAGAACCGGCTCCAATGCGGCGGCTCGGCGTTCGCGCCCTCCAGCCCGCGCGTCACCGGGTGGCGTTTTCCGGCATCGCTCAAGTGCGCATAGAACGGCTTTTCGGTGACGCCGACCGGCTCGGCCGGCAGCACCGAATCCAGCGGCGTGCGCCAGATGCTGGTGGTCGAGGCGTAGTCGGGCCCGGCAGAGACCAGCACCGCGCCGCCGGAGCGGACGTAGCGCGCGATGTTGTCGAAATAGGCGATCGGCAGCACGCCCTGGCGGGCGTAGCGATCGAAGATGATCAGCTGGAAGTCGTTGATGCGCTGCTGGAACAGCTCGCGGGTCGGAAACGCGATCAGCGACAGCTCGTTGATCGGCGTGCCGTCCTGCTTCTCCGGCGGCCGCAGAATGGTGAAGTGCACGAGGTCGACACTGGGATCGGACTTCAACAGGTTGCGCCAGGTGCGCTCGCCGGCATGCGGCTCGCCGGAGACCAGCAGCACGCGCAACCGGTCGCGCACGCCGTCGATCGCGACCACGGCGCGGTTGTTCACCGGCGTCAGCTCGTTGGCGAGCGGCGAGGCCTCGATCTCGACGATGTTCTGGCCGGCGTGCTTGATGTCGATGTCGACGCTGGCGGTCTGGCCGCTGCTCATCGTGCGCTCGTTGATCGTCTCGCCGTCGCGGCGGACGGTGACCTTGGCGCGCTCGCCGACAACGCCCTGGTCGTCGAGCCGGAAGGTGATGGTCTGGGTCTGGCCGACGATGCCGAAGCGCGGCGCCGCCGTGATCGCGATGCGGCGGTCGCGCTCGTCCTTGCGGCCGGTGATGAGCGCATGCACCGGCGCCTGGAAGCCGAGCGCCTGGGCGTTGGACGGAATGTCATGCACGCGGCCGTCGGTGATCATGAATGCGCCGGCGACGCGCTCGACCGGAACGTCCGACAGCGCCGATGACAGCGCGCCGAACAGTTTGGTGCCGTCGGTCTCACCGTCGGCCTGGCCGGCCTCGACGACGCGGACTTCGAGGCCCCTGATCTGCTTCAGGCTGTCGACCAGCGCCTGCCGCGCCTTGTCGGTCTCTTCGTTGCGGGTGCCGAAATTCTGGCTCGGGCTCTTGTCGATCACGACCGCGGCGACCGAGGACAGCGGCTCGCGGTCCTCGCGGGTGAAGGAGGGATTGGCCAGCGCGAGCAGGATCAGCGCCAGCGCGGCGACACGCACTGCGGCGCCGCGCGACCGCGCCACCAGCAGCAGCGCGGCGATCACCACGATCGCGCCGAGCGCGAGCCACAGCACGAGCGAGGGGACCAGCGGTGTGAACGCGATGCCGTAGTTCATGGCGTCACTCCGTCATTCCGGGGCGATGCGCAGCATCGAACCCGGAATCTCGAGATTCCGGGTCTGGTGCTGACGCACCATCCCGGAATGACGGTGTGGGCGGTTGAATGTATCACTCGCATCTCATTGTCCCAGCCGCTCGATCAGGGCAGGCGCGTGCACCTGGTCGGCCTTGTAGTTGCCGGTCAGCGTGTACATCACGATGTTGACGCCGGCGCGGAAGGCGAATTCGCGCTGGCGCGGCTCGCCCGGCGTCAGCGGCAGCATCGGCTGGCCGTCGGGGCGGATCGCCCAGGCGCCGGCGAGGTCGTTCGAGGTGATGATGATCGGCGACACGCCGTCGCCGCCGCGCGCCGGGCGCTGCGCGGCCTCGTCGTCGTCGTCGCGCGGCAGCGCCTCGACCCAGGTCTGGCCGTTGTTGAAGCGGCCGGGGAAGTCGCGCAGCAGATAGAACGTCTTGGTCAGCACGTGCTCGCGCGGCACCGGCTCGAGCTCGGGGATGTCGAGGGTCGACAGCAATTCGCGCAGCGTCTGCATCGCCGGCGTCTGCGCGCCGCCATTGTCGCCCGGCGGCGCCTCGACGGCGTCGCGGGTGTCGAAGATCACCGTGCCGCCCTGCTTCATGTAGGCGTCGATCTTGTTGATGGCGTCCTGCGGCGGCTTCGCCGCGCCCGGCACGATCGGCCAGTAGATCAGCGGGAAGAACGCCAGCTCGTCGTGCGCCGGGTCGACGCCGACGGGATCGCCGGCCTCCAGCGCGGTGCGCTGCGCCAGGAACAGCGTCAGCCCGGACATCCCGGCCTTGACGACGGAATCGATGTCGGCATTGCCGGTGACGACATAGGCGAGCCGGGTCTGCGACACCGACTTGATGGCAAAGTCGTCGCTGCTCTCGGCGCAGCTCGGCGAGGGCGACATCGCCGCCAGCACGAAGGCGAGGACAAGGACGGCGGGCGCCGCGCGCCGCCGCAGCAGCGCGGCAATGCCGCCGCCGAGCATCGCCACCACGATCGCGTCGATCAGGAACAGCGCCAGCGCGGTCGACAGCATGATGCCGCGCAGGTCGCGCGGCTCGGTGTTGGTGTAGCTCGCATGCTGCGCCTTCAGGCCGGAAGTGTCGATCGGCGCGATGCGGTCGGCGGAGGCGAGGGTGTTGACCGCGATCGGGCTTTCCGCCGGACCGTAGAAGCCGGGCGGATGATCTGCCGTGGCGCGGTCGCGATAATCCGCCGGCATCGGCTTGGCGGTCGACGGCGGCGGACCGAATGCGCCGAACCCGTCGAGCGTGCGCAGCGGCGCCACCGTCGCGGCCGCAGGATCGCTGGCGACGCCGGGGCCGGGCGTCGAGGTGTAGCCGGACATGTCGATCAGCCGCCGCAGCATCTCGACGAAGGTGCCGGACATCGGCAGGTCCGACCAGCGCATGTCGGCGCCGACATGGAACAGGCTGACCACGCCCTTGCCGCGGTGCTCGCCGGTGACGAGCGGCGTGCCGTCTTCCAGCGACGCCCAGCTCTTGGTTGCGAGCACAGCATCGGGTTCGGCCAGCACCTGCCGGTTGACGGTGATGTCCTTGGGCACGGTGAGGCCGTTGAACGGCCCGTCGGCGGCGAACGAGGCCATGTGTTGCGGCTTCTCCCAGGTCAGGCTGCCGCCGAGCGTGCGGCCGCCCTTGCGCAATTTAACCGGCACGAGGTCGTCATCGGCCTGCGCGAGGCGCGGACCGGCGAAGCGCACCAGCACGCCGCCCTGGTCGATCCAGGCGTTGAGGCGGTCGCGGATCTCCGGCGACAGCGTGCCGACATCGGCCATCACGATCATCGGCAGCCGCTGATCGAGGAATTGCGCGATCACCTGCTGCGGCGCGCCGCGATCGCCGAGCCTGATATCGGCGAATGGCGACAGCGCGCGGGAGAGATAGAAGGTCGAGGCCAGCAGCGGCTGCGCAGTGTCGCTGCTCGAGCCCGAGACCACCCCGATCGCGCGGCGGCGCCAGCGCCGGTCGAGCAGCTGCACGGCGCCGGCCGAGCGCTCGCTGGAGATTTCGAGCCGCGCGATGTCGTTGCGGAGTTCGACCGGAAGATCGAAGGCGGCCTCGGTCTCGCGCTCCTGCGGAGCGAATGCGTAGCGGGCCTCGCCGATCGGCGAGCCCTTGGCGTCGACCGCACGCACCGTGCCGCCGGCAACGCCGGTCTCGGTACGCAGCACCTTCACGGTCATCTTGGCGGCGGCGTTCTCGGCCGCGACCAGCGCCTGCGCGGACGGCGCGCCGCCCGAGAAGATCGTCAAATTGCGGCCCTCGATCACCTTGCCAAGGCCTTCGGTGAATTCGCTGCCGCGGCCGGTGTCGACGCCATCCGACAGCCAGGCGATATCGCAATCGCCGGTCGATTTGAGGAAACGTCCAAGCGCCGTGAGGGTTTCAACGCGGTCAACCGAATAGGGTTTTGGCGCCAGCTGGCGCAGCGCGACGCGGGCGGCGCCGGCCGGCATCAGCGTGATGTCGCGCGCCGGCTCCGACAACGGCACCAGCGCGACGCCGCGGCGGTCGCTGTCGGCATCGGTGACCAGCTCGTCCGCCGCCCTGATCCGCGCATCCCAGCTCGAGGCGGAGCTCCAGCCGTCGTCGAGCAGGATCACCAGCGGCAATTTGCTTGCCGCGATGCCGGTTTGCGGATTCCAGATCGGGCCGGCGGCGGCGAGGATGACGAGGGCTGCAGCGGCAAGCCGCAGCAAGGTCAGCCACCACGGCGTGCGCGACGGCGTCTCCTCCTTGGGCGCGATGTCGAACAACAGCCGGGTCGGCGGGAATTCGATGCGCCGCGGCCGCGGCGGCATCACGCGCAGCAGCCACCACAGCACGGGCAGGCTGAGCAGGCCCAGCAGCAGCAGCGGTTCGGCAAAGGAGAGGGGGAGGCCTGCGATCATGCGCTGCGTCCCGCCTTGACGGTGGTGCGTCCGCCGCCCTTGTTCACCATCATACCGGCATGCAGGAACAACAGCAGCTCGGCCGCGGAGCGGCTGGTGGTGTGGGTCGAGAACAGCCAGTCGAGCCGGTTGGTCTCGGCGCGGATCTGGTCGCGATGCAGCGCGACGCGGGCGACGTAGTCGGTCGTCCAGCTTTCGGCGCGGCCCGCGGTGATGACGCTGCCGATCTCCGGCTCGACGAATTCGACGCGGCCGGAATAGGGAAAGGTCTCTTCGGCGGGATCGACCACCTGGATCAGCGTGCCATGCGCGCCCGACGAGGCGAGCCCGCCCAGCATGGCGGTGATCTCCGCAATCGGCGACCAGAAGTCCGACAGCACCACGATCTCGGCGAGCGATGACGGCACGAAGGACGGCGGCAGGCTGGCGCGCGTCTTGTCATCGTGCAGCATCGCCTGCGCCATCTTGTCGATCACGGCGCGGCTGCCGGTCGGATTCATCAGGCCGGGAATGCCGACGCGTTCGCCGCCGGCGACCAAGAGCTCGGCAAGCGCGAAGGCGACGATCAGGCCGCGCTCGAGCTTGCTGTCGCGCGCATCGCGCGAGGCAAAGGCCATCGACGGCGAGCGGTCGGGCCAGATCCACACGGTGTGCGCGGCCTCCCATTCCTGCTCGCGGACATAGAGATGGTCGTCGCGTCCGGAGCGGCGCCAGTCGACGCGCTGCGCCGGCTCGCCGGAGACAAAGCGGCGATACTGCCAAAAGCTTTCGCCGGCGCCGGCGCGACGGCGGCCGTGCAGGCCGTGAATCACATTGGCGGCGATGCGGCGGGCCTCAAGCACCAGGCGCGGCAGCGAAGCGGCGAGCGATCGGCTTTCGCCATCTGCACGTCGAACCGCAACATTCTCCTCGTCCTTGTGCTTGTTGTCAGCGGCCATCAAGCGATCCGCGTCTTCAATTGCTTGATCACGTCCGGAATGGTGCGCCCTTCGGCGCGCGCCGAGAAAGTCAGCGCCATGCGATGCTTGAGCACGGGTTCGGCAAGGTCGAGCACGTCGTCGATCGAGGGCGCGAGCCGCCCGTCGAGCAGCGCACGGGCGCGCACCGCGAGCATCAGGGCCTGGCTGGCGCGGGGACCCGGTCCCCAGGCGATCAGCTTGCCGGATTCACCGCCGTCGGGGCCGGGGCGCGCGGCGCGGACCAGCGACAGGATCGCCTCGACCACGGAATCGCCGACCGGCAGCCGGCGCACCAGCCGCTGTGCCGTGAGCAGCGTCTCGGCATCCATCGCAGGTTTCGCCGCCGTTTCCTCGGCACCGGTGGTCTCGAACAGGATGCGCCGTTCGGCGTCGCGATCGGGATAGTCGACGTCGATTTCCATCAGGAAGCGGTCGAGCTGTGCCTCGGGCAGCGGATAGGTGCCCTCCTGCTCCAGCGGGTTCTGCGTCGCCAGCACATGGAATGGCTTCGGCAGATCATGCCGCGCGCCGGCAATGGTGATGTGCTGCTCCTGCATGGCTTGCAGCAGCGCCGACTGGGTGCGCGGGCTGGCGCGGTTGATCTCGTCGGCCATCAACAGCTGCGCGAACACCGGACCCGCGATGAAGCGGAACGAGCGCTTGCCGGCCGAACTCTCGTCCAACACTTCGGCGCCGAGAATGTCCGACGGCATCAAATCGGGCGTGAACTGGATGCGCTTGGCATCGAGCCCGAGCGTGACGCCGAGCGTCTCGACCAGTTTTGTTTTCGCAAGGCCGGGGACGCCGATCAGCAGCGCGTGGCCGCCGGACAGGATCGTCACCAGGGTGTTTTCGATTACCTGGTCCTGGCCGAAGATGACGGTGGACACCGCCTCCTTGGCGGCTCGAATCTGGCCCGCGACCTGCTCGGCCGAACGGACGATCACGTCCTCCAGTTTCTCGACGCTGTCTACACCAGCCATTCGGTCCGCTCCTTCTCGACATTCGCACCGCATCGGCGCGTCGTCATGTCATGGCCCACATGCTAAACCGGTGAGAAGGCCATGTATTCGTTGAATTAAACTATCCCCACCTTATCGGCATTTCGGGGTATGAACGGCATCACGATGTGGCGAGAATGACGTCCCGACCACATCTCAGAAGACGTACACAAAACGTGCCAGATTGAGGGTTGAAACTTTAAGGCAAACAATGGCGAAGCAAGGGCAAACGGGTCAGGGCAGGGAAACCACGGATATCGCAGGCAAGGGTCTCGAAAAGACCGGCCTCGACGGGCTCACTGCCGCGGCCAACCAGGCTGCGACATCGGGTCCTGCCGGGCGCAAGGGCCTGCCGCCGGTTCATCTGTGGAATCCGCCGTTTTGCGGCGATCTCGACATGCGAATCGCGCCCGACGGCACCTGGTTCTACATGGGAACGCCGATCGGCCGGCCGGCGCTGGTGCGGCTGTTCTCCACCATTCTGAAGCGCGAGGACGGCAAGCACTTTCTCGTGACACCGGTGGAGAAGGTCGGGATCCGCGTCGACGATGCACCGTTCCTTGCCGTGGAAATGCAGACGCAGCACGACGCGCGCGGGCGTCTGCTCAGGTTCCGCACCAATGTCGACGACTGGGTCGATTGCGAGCAGGGCCACGGTCTCCGATTCGAGGCTGCCGAGGATGGCGGGCTGACGCCCTATCTGCATGTCCGCGCCGACCTCTGGGCCAAGGTGACCCGCGCGCTCTATTACGATCTGGTTGACATGGGCGAGGCGCGGATGGTCGATGGTGAAGAGATGTTCGGCATCGAGTCCGGCGGCGAATTCTTCGCGATGGCGGATGCCAAGCAGGTGAGGGACGCGCTTTGAACGAGCCGATGGTGAAGGCGCAGCCCGCGAGGATCGGCTCGTCGGAATTTTTTGCGCGGGCCCGCGCCCGGCTCAATTTCGAGGTGCCGGCGGGGCTGGTCGATCCGCATATCATTCCGCGCACCGGAGACTCCGGTAACGACCGCATGCTCGAGATCGTAGCCAAAGAACAGCCGGTGCGGCCGGCCGCGGTGCTGATCCCGGTGGTCGATCACCCCGAGCCGACGGTGCTGCTGACGCAGCGCTCGCCGCATCTGTCGAGCCATGCCGGGCAGATTTCCTTTCCCGGCGGCAAGATCGACGCGACCGACGCCTCGCCGCTCGACGCCGCGCTGCGCGAGGCGTGCGAGGAAGTCGGGCTGAAGCGGGAATATATCGATCCGGTCGGCTATCTCGACCTCTACGGCACCGCATTCGGCTTCCGCATCCTGCCGACGGTCGCCAAGGTGGAGCCCGGCTTTGCGCTCGATATCAACGAGGCCGAGGTCGTCGATGCCTTCGAGGTGCCGCTGGCATTCCTGATGAATCCGGAAAATCACCAGATCCATACCAAGGAATTCCGCGGCATGGACCGTTCCTATTACGCGATGCCGTTCGCCGAGCGCTACATCTGGGGCGCGACCGCCGGCATCCTGCGCGTGCTGTATGAGCGGATCTATCTGTCATGATCCGCACGGTGCTGACCGAGGTCGGTGTCTTCCTGATCCCGTTCGTCGCCTATGCCGTCTTCCTCATGGCCACGCGCGCCGGCGTGACGCTGCCGGCGTCCTGGCCGCTCGACATGCTGGCGAAGCTGACGCTCGCGGCCCTCGTCCTGGTCATCGTCAGCTTCCTGCTGCTCGCCGAGTATACCGGCGCGCCGCCCAACTCGACCTACGTGCCTGCCCATATCGAGAACGGCAAGCTGGTGCCCGGA
Source organism: Bradyrhizobium ivorense (assembly GCF_900696085.1). Classification (GTDB taxonomy): domain Bacteria; phylum Pseudomonadota; class Alphaproteobacteria; order Rhizobiales; family Xanthobacteraceae; genus Bradyrhizobium; species Bradyrhizobium ivorense. The sequence continues at coordinate 324,762 of NZ_CAADFC020000033.1, read as the reverse complement.
GTTGAGAAATGAGCGAGGCGCGCCTTCTGTCCGATGCGCCGTGGCTCGCCTCGGGCCCGGCGGCGCGCGTGCTGGCGCTGCTCAATGCCGACGGCGAGGAGGCGCGGGTGATCGGCGGCGCGGTGCGCAACGCCCTGATGAAGATTCCGCTCGGTGACATCGATATCGCGACCACGGCGCTGCCCGACGAGGTGGTGCGCCGCGCCAAGCGCGCCAGCATCAAGAGCGTGCCGACCGGCATCGAGCACGGCACCGTGACCCTGGTGGTCGAGGGCCAGCCGTTCGAGGTGACGACGCTGCGCGAGGACACCGAGACCTATGGCCGCAAGGCGAAGGTGACGTTCGGGCGCGACTGGGTGCGTGACGCCGAGCGGCGCGATTTCACCATCAACGGCCTGTCGGTCGATGCGGATGGCGTCGTGCACGATCACGTCGGCGGGCTGGACGACATCGCTGCAAACCGGGTGCGCTTCATCGGCGATCCCGCGCGGCGCATCGCCGAGGATTACCTGCGCATCCTGCGCTTCTTCCGCTTCCACGCCGCCTATGGCGAAGGCGAGGTCGATCGCGCCGGCTATCTCGCCTGCGTCAGCGGGCGCGACGGACTTGGCGAGCTTTCCGCCGAACGCATCCGCATGGAGATGCTCAAGCTCGTGGTCGCCGACGGCGCAGCGGCCGCGGTGGTCGCGATGGGCGATGGCGGCCTGCTGCAGCCGCTGTTCGGCGGCGTCGCCTATACCGGGCCGTTCGCGGCGATGATCGGGATCGAGAGCTGCATGGAGCTTTCGCCGAGCGCGATGCGACGGCTCGCCGCGCTGACGGTCGCGGTGACCGAGGACGCGCGGCGCATCGCGGGCCGGCTGCGGCTCTCCAACACTGAGGCCAAGGCGCTGGATTCGATGGGGCATCGCTGGTGGCGCCTGCCCGGCATGGACGAGGCGCATGCGCGGCGCCGGCTCTACCGGCTCGGCGACGACGCCTATCGCGACCGGCTGTTGCTGGCTTGGGCGCGCAGCGGCACCCGCGGCGACGTCGAGCAATGGCGCGCGCTCGCCACGCTGCCGCAGCGCTGGCGCGCGCCGCATTTTCCGTTGCGGGCGTCGGATTTCATCGCACGCGGAATTGCCGAGGGGCCGGCGCTGGGACATGTTCTGACGCTGGCCGAGGACGCCTGGCTCGCCGCGGACTTTCCGCTGGAGCCGAAGACGCTGTCCGATATCGCCGACCAGACCGTCGCCCGGTTCACCCGCGACCATCGGCTGTAACAGCAACGGTGGCGCGGCGATGATGCGGCCGCGCCGAAGAGGGGCGGAGGCGATGCCGCCGGCGTTGCGCCAGGCAGCATCGCACCGGAAATGCTACGCCGCCTTGCGCTTCTTCTTGCGGTCGCCGTCGTCGTCCTCGTCCTCGTCGTCCTCTTCTTCCTCGTCCTCGTCCTCGTCTTCCTCTTCGTCGTCTTCCGCTTCATCCTCTTCCGGATCGAGCTCGGTCGATTCGAGCGCGATGACCGGCAGCGTCTCGCGAAACAGGTCGCCGTCGACACCCATCCAGAGACACTCGACGTTTTCCTCGTTGACTTCCACCACCGTCAGCGGGTGACCGCCGGACTTCAGGATGACAACATCGCCTGGCTTCAGTTCCATGATCTTCCCTCCGCGCTTGATGACGCGGCCGGCAGGCTAGCGAGCGGTGATGACAGTCCGATCACGGACCGCTGCTCACGCGATCAATTGACGTGGAAAACGGCCGATGCGGCGTTATTAGCGCGCGGCAGGCACCAACTCGGCCAGCGAGCGGATGATGCGGTCCGGCTTGATCGTGGACCCCACCGGTAATCCGACGCCGTGCACGTCCATCCAGATCGCGTAGATGCCAAGCCGTTGCGGCGCCACGACTTCCCACTCCAGATTGTCGCCGACCATCCAGGTGTCCGGCGCGGTGACGCCGAGCGCCTGCATCGCGTGCAGATAGGCACGCTCCTCCGGCTTGCCGAAACCGTGCTCGCCCTCGATCTGGATATGATCGAAGCGATGGCCGAGCGCAAAGCGCTCGACCTTGGCGCGCTGCATGTCGGCGGCGCCGTTGGTGACCAATGCGAGCTTGATGCCGAGCGCCTTGAAGGCGTCGATCGCCTCATGCGCGCCGGGGAAGACGAACATCTCCTCCTCGCGATAGGCGGTGAAGCGATCGGCGATGCGGTCGGCGAGTTCGTCCGGCAGCGCGCGGTGGCCGTCGGCGGCGAGCGCCGCGAAGCCGCCCCGCACCGTGAGGCGCCGCGCCTCGCCGAGCCTGATCCGCCAGATCGGCTCCGCCGTCGACCAGAATTTTCGCGCCGACGCCAGCAGCGCGGTCGCGACCTGCTCCGGCGGCAGGGGTGCGAGTTCATCGGCAAATTCGCTGGCGATCGTATTCCAGGCGATCTCGGGGCGGCCATAGGCCGACAGGATGGTGTCATCCATGTCGATCAGCATCGCGCGCGGCAGGTCTCTCACGGCCATTTCACCTCCGGCGGCAGCGACGACAGGATCGAATCGACATTGCCGCCGGTCTTCAGGCCGAAGATGGTGCCGCGATCATAGAGCAGGTTGAATTCGACATAGCGGCCGCGGCGCACCAGCTGCTCGTCGCGGTCCGCGGCGCTCCACGCTTGCGCGAAATTGCGCCGCACCAGCTCGGGATAGATCTTCAGGAAGCTGCGTCCCACGTCTTGCGTGAAGGCGAGGTCGGCGTCCCAATCGCCGCTGTCGTGCCAGTCATAGAAGATGCCGCCGATGCCGCGCGCCTCCTTGCGATGCGGCAAGTAGAAATACTCGTCGCACCACTTCTTGTACTTCTCATAGTCGGCGACAGGACTGCTGCACGCCTCTTTCATCGCAGCATGGAAGGCGACCGTATCGGCATCGTCCTGGGTGCGCCGCCGGTCCAGCACCGGCGTCAGATCGGCGCCGCCGCCGAACCACGCCTTCGTGGTGACGACGAAGCGCGTGTTCATGTGCACCGCCGGCACGTTCGGATTGCGCAAATGCGCGATCAGCGAGATGCCCGAGGCCCAGAACCTCGGATCGTCGGCGGCGCCGGGAATCTGCGCGCGGAATTCGGGAGCGAATTCGCCATGCACGGTCGAGCAGTGCACGCCGACCTTCTCGAACAGCCGGCCCTTCATGATCGACATCACGCCGCCGCCGCCCGGCTTGCCGGAGTGGTCGGTGCGGTCCCACGGCGTGCGCGTGAAGCGGCCGGCGTCGCCGGGATAGAGCGTGGCCGGGGCGTCGTCCTCGAGCTTCTCCAGCGCGACGCAGATGTCGTCGCGCAGCGCCTCGAACCAGCTGCGGGCCCGGGCCTTGCGGTCCTCGGTGATGGCGGGGTCTGTGGGGAGCATTTCTATCCCTGCGGTCCGTAATAGGTGCAGCTCTCGTTGCAGCTGTCGCGATGGACGCTGACGCGGGTCGGTTTTCCGGCATGCTGCAGCCGCTCCCAGATGAAGCGCGAGAGGTTTTCCAGCGTCGGCGGGCCGAGCGCCTCGATCTTGTTGAGCAGCTTGTGGTCGAGCGTCTTCCGCACTTCCGCCATGGCCTGTTCGAGCACGCCTAGATCGACCACCATCCCGGTCGCCGGATCCGGCGTGCCGCGCACCGTGACTTCGGCGCGGAAGGAGTGACCGTGGATCTCCTCGCTGTCGGCGCCAAGGGTCGTCCCTCGCAGCGCGTGCGCAGCCTCGAACCGAAACGCTTTCGTCAATTCCCACATCTCTTTCAACAATCCAATTCGGTAAGGGAGTTCATCGGATGCCGAGCGCCTTGTGCGTCTGCACGCTGAGCCGCCATTGCGGGTGCTTCAGGCAATACGCGATCGCGCGCTCGGTGTTCTCGATCACGTCCGGGCCGTCCATCGGCTGCAGCGAGAAGCGCTCGAAGGCGAGGCCGGCAAAGTCCTCCGGCCGGTTCTCCGGCTGCGGATAGACCAGCTTGAGCTCATGTCCCTTGCGCACCACGAGCTCGGCGGCCGCCTTGGGGCTGACGCAGATCCAGTCGAGCCCGTCGGGCGGGGCGATGGTGCCGTTGGTCTCGATCGCGATGGCAAAGCCGCGGCCGTGCAGGGCCTCGATCAGGGGCGTATCGACCTGCAGCAGCGGCTCGCCGCCGGTCAGCACCACGTAGCGGTCGGCTTCGCCTCCGGTCCATTGCGCGGCGATGGTGTCGGCCAGCGCGGCCGCGTCGGGATAGCGCCCGCCGAGCGTGCCGTCGGTGCCGACGAAGTCGGTGTCGCAGAACCGGCACACGGCGCCGGCGCGATCCTGCTCGCGGCCGCTCCACAGATTGCAGCCGGCGAAGCGGCAGAACACGGAGGCGCGGCCGGCATGGGCGCCTTCGCCCTGCAGGGTGAGAAAGATCTCCTTGACCGCGTAGCTCACCAAAAATCCTCTAACTTACCTGGTCGTGCATCTGGCCGGTCTGGCGCAGCGCCTCGCCGACCGCCATCGCCGCCGTGACCGCCACATTGAGCGAGCGCAAGGGCGGCTTGATCGGAATCAAGAGCCGCGCATCCGCGGCCGCCACCACCGCATCGGTGACCCCTGCCGTCTCGCGCCCGAACAGCAGCACATCGGAGGCCGCATAGGCGAAATCAAGATAGGACTTCGCCGCCTTGGTCGTGAACAGGATCAGCCGGCAGGAGGCCTCGGCGCGCCATTCCTCGAACTTCGACCATGAGTCGTGACGCTTCAACCGCACATGGTCGAGATAGTCCATACCCGCCCGGCGGAAATGCCGGTCCGAGGTGTCAAAACCCGCCGGTTCGATGATATGGGCTGAGACGTCCAGGCACGCGCAGAGCCGCAGGATGGTCCCTGTATTCTGGGGAATATCGGGCTGAAACAGCGCGATCTGCATGGTGCTCACGGCCTGTGAAGACTGGATGAAATTGTCTCAATAAAACATCGCCCGGGGCGGATTTCGTGCATTGCACGCTTGCGAGCCGATAGCGGGCTTGCGCTTGTCCGGCAAGGGTGCCAATAGAACGATTCTGGACTGCTGTTCCGCCGTTTGGGGTGTGGAATGGCGGTTTTCTGCCGCCGCGGGGGCCGCGGGCGCCGGCAGCCTTTCCTGGGCGCGTTCTGCGTCTCCGGGGCGGTTCCACCGGCTGCGGATATGAAAGGGCTTGGAAACGTGACGACAGCGTCTTCGGCGGACCATCCGACACGCCGTGATTTCCTTTTTGTTGCAACCGGGGCCGTCGCTACGGTCGGCGCAGCCGCCACCGTGTGGCCGCTGGTTTCCCAGATGAACCCGGACGCTGCGACAATTGCGGCCGGTGCGCCGATCGAGGTCGACCTGACGCCGATCGCCGAGGGACAGGACATCAAGGTCTTCTGGCGCGGCAAGCCGATCTACATCAGCCATCGCACCAAGAAACAGATCCAGGAAGCCCAGAGCGTGGCGCTCTCGAGTCTGCCCGATCCGCAGCCCGACTCGGCGCGCGTCAAGGCGGGCCACGATCAGTGGCTGGTCGTGATCGGCATCTGCACCCATCTCGGCTGCATCCCGATCGCCCATGAGGGCAATTACGACGGCTTCTTCTGCCCCTGCCACGGCTCGCAGTACGATTCCTCCGGCCGTATCCGCCAGGGGCCCGCGCCCGCCAACCTGGCAGTGCCGCCCTACACCTTCGTTTCCGACACCAAAATCCAGATCGGCTAAGCCCCGGACCATCCGGGGCTTCGGCCTGCACTCGGAACCCATCGCGTCGTTTTTCTTCTCAGGATCGCATCAATGAGCGGACCATCCGATTTTCAACCGACCAACCCCGCCTTGAAGTGGATCGAACGGCGCCTTCCGATCTTCGGCCTGATCCACTCCTCGTTCGTGGCCTATCCGACGCCGCGCAACCTGAACTACTGGTGGACCTTCGGCGCCATCCTGTCGATGATGCTGGCGCTGCAGATCCTGACCGGCGTGATCCTGGCGATGCACTACACGCCGCATGCCGACTTCGCCTTCAAATCGGTTGAGCTGATCGTCCGCGACGTCAATTACGGCTGGCTGCTGCGCAACATGCACGCGTGCGGCGCGTCGATGTTCTTCTTCGCGGTCTATATCCACATGTTCCGCGGCCTCTATTACGGGTCGTACAAGGAGCCGCGCGAGGTGCTGTGGATCCTCGGCGTCATCATCTACCTCTTGATGATGGCGACCGGCTTCATGGGCTACGTGCTGCCGTGGGGCCAGATGAGCTTCTGGGGCGCTACCGTCATCACCAACTTGTTCTCGGCGATCCCGTACTTCGGCGAAAGCATCGTGACGCTGCTGTGGGGCGGTTATGCGGTCGGCAACCCGACGCTGAACCGCTTCTTCTCGCTGCACTATCTGCTGCCCTTCGTGATCGCCGGCGTGGTCGTGCTGCACGTCTGGGCGCTGCACGTCGCGGGCCAGAACAATCCGGCCGGCGTCGAAATGAAGACCGAGAAGGACAGCGTGCCGTTCACGCCGCATGCGACGATCAAGGACATGTTCGGCGTGTCCTGCTTCCTGATCTTCTATTCCTGGTTCATCTTCTACATGCCGAACTATCTCGGCGACGCCGACAACTACATTCCGGCGAACCCGGGCGTGACGCCGGCGCACATCGTGCCCGAATGGTACTATCTGCCGTTCTACGCGATCCTGCGCTCGATCCCGAACAAGCTCGCCGGCGTGGCCTGCATGTTCGGCGCCATCATCATCCTGGCGTTCCTGCCCTGGCTCGACAACGCGAGGACCCGCTCGTCGAAGTACCGTCCGCTGGCCAAGCAGTTCTTCTGGATCTTCGTGGTGGTCTGCATCGGGCTCGGCTATCTCGGCTCGCAGCCGCCGGAAGGCATCTACGTGATCGCGGGCCGCATCCTGACGGTCTGCTACTTCGCCTACTTCCTGATCGTGCTGCCGCTGCTCTCGCGGATCGAGACGCCGCGGCCGGTGCCGAACTCGATCGCCGACGACGTGCTGGCGAAGAGCAAGGGCAAGGTCGCGACCGCCGCGTCCGTGATGCTTGCGCTGGTGGTGGCCGGTGGCCTGTTCGCCGGCAGCACCCAGACCGCCAAGGCCGAGGAGGGCGGCGATGCGCCGCCGGCGCAGAAATGGTCGTTCTCCGGCCCTTTCGGCACCTATGACCGCGGTTCGCTGCAGCGTGGCCTGAAGGTCTACAAGGAAGTCTGCGCGGCCTGCCACGGTCTGTCCTATGTCGCGTTCCGCAACCTCGCCGATCCCGGCGGCCCCGGCTACTCGCCGGCGCAGGCTTCGGCGTTCGCGTCCGAGTACAAGATCAAGGACGGTCCGAACGACCAGGGCGAGATGTTCGAGCGTCCGGGCCGTGCGGCAGACTACTTCCCGTCACCGTTCCCGAACGAGCAGGCCGCACGCGCGGCCAATGGCGGCGCGGCGCCGCCCGACCTCTCGCTGATCGCCAAGGCGCGGTCCTACAAGCGCGGCTTCCCGCGGTTCGTGATCGACTTCTTCAGCCAGTATCAGGAGCAGGGACCCGACTACGTCGACGCCATCCTGCAAGGCTTCGAGGACAAGGTGCCGGCCGGCGTCACGATCCCGGAGGGCTCGTACTACAACAAGTACTTCCCCGGCCACGCGATCAAGATGCCGAAGCCGCTGTCCGACGGCCAGGTGACCTTTGACGACGGCTCGCCGGCGACGGTTGCGCAGTATGCCCACGACGTCACGACGTTCCTGATGTGGGCCGCCGAGCCGCATATGGAAGCGCGCAAGCGCCTCGGCATGCAGGTGTTCGCGTTCCTGATCATCTTCGCCGGTCTGATGTACTTCACCAAGAAGAAGGTCTGGGCCGACGCGCACTGACGCGAAGGCCGCCGTATCGCGATCGTGAAAAAGCCCCTGCGGGGGCTTTTTTGTTTTCGAGGTACGTCATTCCGGGGCGCTCGCCAGAGCGAACTATGGTGCGCAATTGCGCACCTGAGAATCTCGAGATTCCGGGTTCGATGCTTGACGCATCGCCCCGGAATGACGGTGTCGTCAATTGCGTCCGTCACCGAGTACGGACAGAATGCCGCCTAATCGGCCGGCAAACATCGCGGAGGAAACTATGGGTACGATCATCAGCTTCAAGCGTCCGGACGGCAAGGATGCGTCGGGCTATCTCGCCAATGCCGCGCGCGGCAATGCGCCGGGTGTGGTCGTGATCCAGGAATGGTGGGGCCTGCAGGACCAGATCAAGGGCATGTGCGACCGCTTCGCGCTGGCCGGCTTCGATGCGCTGGCGCCCGACCTCTACAAGGGCACCGTGGTGCCGTATCACGACACCGACGCGGCCGCCAAAGAGATGAACTCGCTCGACTTCATGGACGCCACCACGCAGACGGTGCGCGGCGCCGCGCAATACCTCGGCAAGAACGGCACCAAGGTCGGCCTCACCGGCTTCTGCCTCGGCGGCGCGGTAACGATCATCGGCGCCACCAAGATCCCGGAACTGACGGCCGGCGTGGTGTTCTACGGCATTCCGCCGGAGCAGGCGGCCAAGCCGGCCGACGTCCGGATTCCGCTGCAGGGCCATTTTGCCAACAAGGACGACTGGTGCACGCCGGCGCTGGTCGATGGTTTCGAGAAGGGCATGAAGGCCGCCGGCAAATCACTGGAACTGTTCCGCTACGACGCCGAGCACGGTTTCGGCAACGAGCAGCGCCTGTCGGTCCACGACCGGCAGTGCGCGGAATTGGCCTGGGGCCGCGCGACGGAGTTTTTCCGCAAGCATCTGGGGTAGCGCTGCCTGCACCACCATCGGCGTCGTCCCGGCGAAGTCTGTAGCCCGGATGGAGCGAAGCGCAATCCGGGACAGCCTCTGTTGAGAAGGTGGTCCCGGATTGCGCTGCGCTCCATCCGGGCTACACAGTGTCAATTGTTGCGCACCCCGTCCCACCACGGGCAGGTCCCCGACATCAGCTTGAAATTGCCCTCCATCACCTGCACCGGCGCGCGCTTGCCCTCGGCGGCGGCGCGCATCCGCATCTCGCGCGCGATGGCGCGGTCCTCCGGCGACAGCCAGACCCGCTCATGGCCCCACAGGCTCGGGCCGTCATGCATCTCGAACGGCGTCCAGCTCGCCGGATCGATCTCGCGGCCGCCCCAGCCGCACTCGACCATGAAGGCCGACGGCGACTTGGCGTAGAACGACGTCATCAGATCGTTGGTGTGGCGGCCGAGCGTGACATTGACGCGGTCTTCCTTCATCGCGATGTCATAGGCCTGGCCGACGTCGTCGAGCGAAAACAGCTCCATCATCAGGTGATGCATGCCGTTGGTGCCGGTCTCGATCAGCGCCAGCGAGTGGTGGCGCGGGTTGACGTGGAAGAAATAGGCGCGGAACGGTTTTTCGATGTAGTCGCTGAGGCCGAAGCCGAGCACGTCGACATAGAACGCCATCACCGGCTCAAGGTGCTCGACGGTCAGCACGGCGTGGCCGAGGCCTTGCGGCCCGGTGCGGAAGCCGGAGATCGACCGCCCCGGCTTGAACGGCGTGTCGTCGATCTCCGCGCCGTGAAAAGCCTCGAGGCGGTTGCCGGCCGGATCGTGGAACGAGATCAGGGAGCGCACCCGCCGCGCGTCGGCGAGCGCCTGCGGCTCGGCGGTCACGCCGACGCCGGCGCGCTCGAGCCGCGCCGCCAGCGCGTCGAGCGCGGCGGCATCCGCCACCTCCCAGCCGAAGAAGCGCGTGCCTTCGCCCTGTGCACGGTCGATCACGATGCGTTGCTTGCGGTCGTCCATTCGAAACGCGAGCAGCGAGTTGCCGCGCTCGATCGCCTGCAAGCCCACCAGGCCGGTGCCGAACTGCCGCCAGTCGTCGAGGGCGTCCGAACCGAACCCGGCATATCCGAGACCCAAAATCGCCATGCGCGCGCTCCGCCATTGTCTGTTTTTTGGGCGGTCGATCGGCCGCCGTTGGGCGCAAATCCTACGCGGAATTCCGTCCGTTCAAACCGGAAAAAGGGTGTCCCGGAGCGGGGCAGGGGCTCGCCCCCTCCCTTGACAGGGCCCGCGCCCGGTGGTGAGTAACGGCCATGCGCGCCGTTGCCAGCCCATCCCGTCGTTGGTGGCCCACCTTCTCATAGGTGGCCGGTGCGATTTCATTCCCCAAAATCGTCGAAGGTCGCCATCGCAGTGCGACGGTACCTTCCCTTGTCCTGTGTGGCGCTCTCTCGGCAAGTCTCGTAAGAGGATCACATGAACAGGACAGTCTTCTCCCTGCCGGCCCGAAGCGAATACCTGACCAATGGCGGCCTTGCGGTCGCGCGCGTGGTCGAGCAGTTCACCGGCGGCGCCAGCCGCCTCGACGACCTGATCGCGCTGCTCGACCGCCGCCGCGGCGTGGTGCTGTCCTCGGGCACCACAGTGCCGGGCCGCTACGAGAGCTTTGATCTCGGCTTTGCCGATCCGCCGCTGGTGCTGGAAACCTCGGGCACCGACTTCTCGCTGTCCGCGCTGAACCCGCGCGGCGAGGTCTTGATCGCCTTCCTCGGCGACGTGCTGCGCGAGCCCTGTGTCGTGATCAGCGAGCGCAGCGCGACCAGGCTGTCCGGCCACATCATCCGCGGCGCCGCGCCGGTCGAGGAGGACCAGCGCACCCGCCGCGCCAGCGTGATGTCGCTGGTGCGTGACATAGTGGCGGCGTTCACGTCCAATGCCGACCCGCTGCTCGGGCTGTTCGGCGCCTTCGCCTACGACCTCGTGTTCCAGATCGAGGACCTTGTGCAGAAGCGCGCCCGCGAGGCCGACCAGCGCGACATCGTGCTCTACGTGCCGGATCGCCTGCTGGCCTATGACCGCGCCACCGGCCGCGGCGTGGCGCTCACTTACGAATTCGCGTGGAAGGGCAAATCCACCTTAGGTCTCGCACACGAGACCGCGCCGAGCCTCTACGCCAAGACCGGCCGGCAGGGGTTTGCCGATCACGCGCCCGGCGAATACCAGGCGACGGTGGAGACCGCGCGCGCGGCATTCGCCCGCGGCGATCTGTTCGAGGCGGTGCCCGGGCAACTGTTCGCCGAGCCCTGCGAGCGTTCGCCGGCGGAAGTGTTCCAGCGGCTCTGCCGCATCAATCCCTCGCCCTATGGCGCGCTGATGAATCTCGGCGACGGCGAGTTCCTGGTCTCCGCGTCGCCGGAGATGTTCGTGCGCTCCGACGGCCGCCGGGTCGAGACCTGCCCGATCTCCGGCACCATCGCGCGCGGCTCGGACTCGATCGGCGACGCCGAGCAGATCCGCAAGCTCCTGAACTCGGAAAAGGACGAGTTCGAGCTCAACATGTGCACCGACGTCGACCGCAACGACAAGGCGCGCGTCTGCGTGCCCGGCACCATCAAGGTGCTGGCGCGGCGGCAGATCGAGACCTACTCGAAACTGTTCCACACCGTCGATCATGTCGAGGGCATGCTGCGCCCGGGTTTTGACTCGCTCGACGCCTTCCTGACCCACGCCTGGGCGGTGACGGTGACCGGCGCGCCAAAACTGTGGGCGATGCAGTTCGTCGAGGATCACGAGCGCTCGCCGCGGCGCTGGTATGCCGGCGCGATCGGGGCGGTGAATTTCGACGGCAGCATCAACACCGGCCTCACCATCCGCACCATCCGCATGAAGGACGGCCTCGCCGAGGTGCGCGTCGGCGCCACCTGCCTGTTCGATTCCGATCCGGCGGCCGAGGACCGCGAGTGCCAGGTCAAGGCCGCCGCGCTGTTCCAGGCGCTGCGCGGCGATCCGCCGAAGCCGCTGTCCGACTCCGCGCCCGATGCCACCGGCTCTGGCAAGAATGTGCTGCTGATCGATCACGACGACAGCTTTGTGCATATGCTGGCGGATTACTTCCGCCAGGTCGGCGCCAATGTCACCGTGGTCCGGCATATCCATGCCCAGGACATGCTGAAGCGGAAGGGCTGGGATTTGCTGGTGCTGTCGCCGGGGCCGGGGCGCCCTGAGGATTTCGGCATCGCCAAGACCATCGGCACGGCGCTGGAGAAGCAGCTGCCGATCTTCGGCGTCTGCTTGGGGGTACAGGCGATCGGCGAGTATTTTGGCGGCCAGCTCGGCCAGCTCGGGCAGCCTGCCCATGGTCGGCCCGCGCGCGTCCAGGTGCGCGGCGGTCGGCTGATGCGGAACCTGCCGAACGAGATCGTGATCGGCCGCTATCATTCGCTTTACGTCGAGCGCGACAGCGTGCCCGATGTGCTTGATGTGACCGCGACCACCGAGGACGGCGTTGCAATGGTGATCGAGCACAAGACGCTGCCGGTCGCCGGCGTCCAGTTCCATCCGGAGTCGCTGATGTCGCTCGGGGGCGAGGTGGGACTGCGTATCGTGGAGAATGCGTTCCGGCTTAACCCGGGAGCGAATTGATTTGAACCGTCATTGCGAGGCGCGAAGCGACGAAGCAATCCATTTCCCCGCAGGTGCGGAGGGATGGATTGGTTCGCGGAACCTGTCATCGGGCGGCGCTACGCGCCGACCCGTTGGCTCGCAATGACGACGCGGAGAAAGCGAGAGCAATGACCTTCGACCAGGACATCAAGTCGACCGTTCGTCACATCCCGGATTACCCCAAGCCGGGCATCCTGTTTCACGACATCACGACCTTGCTCGCGGACGCCCGCGCGTTCCGTCGCGCGGTCGACGAGTTGGTGCATCCCTGGGCCGGATCGAAGGTCGACAAGGTCGCAGGCATCGAGGCCCGCGGCTTCATCCTCGGCGGCGCGGTGGCGCACCAGCTCTCGGCCGGCTTCGTGCCGATCCGCAAGAAGGGCAAGCTGCCGCACACCACGGTGCGGATCGCCTACTCGCTGGAGTACGGCATCGACGAGATGGAGATGCACGCCGACGCGGTGCAGCCCGGCGAGCGCGTGATCCTGGTCGACGACCTGATCGCGACCGGCGGCACCGCGGAGGGTGCGGTGAAGCTGCTGCGCCAGATCGGCGCCGACGTGGTCGCGGCCTGCTTCATCGTCGACCTGCCCGATCTCGGCGGCGCCGCCAAGCTGCGCGCGATGGACGTCCCGGTGCGCACCCTGATGGCGTTCGAGGGGCATTAATCTTCCTTCGCCTCGCCCCGCTTGCGGGGAGAGGCCGGATCGCATGCCAATGCGATCCGGGTGAGGGGGAGTCTCCGCGCACTCCAATGTTGATCGAATTTGCGGAGAGAGCCCCTCACCCCAACCCTCTCCCCGCATCCGCCTTCGCCCGAAGGCGGGCTTCGGCGGACAAGAGAGCGGGGCGAGGGAGAACTACGACCTTTGCAGCAGCATGCTGAGTTCGAGATCGCGGAACGTGGTGTAGTTCTTGCGGATCCACTGGTGCAGCTCGGTCGAGGAATCCTTTTCCTGGCGCAGATAGCCGGTGAAGGAGAAGCTCAGCCGGTCGATATAGGTCTTCAAAAACACCGGCAGCGCGCGCAGGCGCAGGATGCGGCTGCGGGTCATGGCCGGCGGCAGCTCGCCGCGCACCACGAACTCGTTGTCGATGACGACGAGCGCGTTCGGCGGCATCAGGCCCTCCAGCATCTGGTAGCTGCGCACCGAGACGCGGTCGGTATCGGCCACGAACAGGATCACCGGCGCGACGCGGCGGCGCAGCGCCTCCTTCATCAGGCCGATCTCGTCGCACATTTTGAAGAATTCGTCGAAGGCGTGGTAGCCGAGGTCGATCACCTTGGCGATGCCGTCATTGACGATGACCCGGTCCATCAGCTGCATCTTGCCGTAGGTGTCGATCACATCGGCGGTTTCGGTGATCCGCGGCAGATAGTCGAGCAGCGACGGCTCCTTCAGGTTGATGTCGAAGGACAGCACCGCCCCGTTCTTCAGGAGCAGGAATTCGCTGAGCAGCCGCGCGATCAGCGTCTTGCCGACCTGCGGGCGGGGCGAGCAGATGATGTAAACGGGCGTGGACGACATCGCCCGTTATATCAATCCAAATTTTCCCCTAATCCAGCCCCATCGCGGGCGGGATCGCGACTATTTTTCGCCGCCGCGGGTGGTCGACTTGGCGCCGACCAGGTCGGTCAGCTTGATCCGGTCGAACTCGCTCCAGACGTTGGCCAGCCAGTGCCGGACATAGCCGCGCAGCACGAAGGAGTAGTTCGCGGCGTCGTCGGTCATCAGCTTGTTGGCGACGAATTTCAGGAATGGAACCGAGGCGACCTCGACCTGCTCATAGGCCATTTCGTTGAGCTTGGGGATGGTGAGGTCGGTCGCATCCTTGATGCGGTGGAAGTAGGAATTGTAGGTCGACTGATCCCACTGGAAGAACTGGGTGTCGTTGATGAAGTTCTTGACCAGGTAATATTTCGCGCCGGTCATGAAGCTGGACGTCTCGGCGATCTCGTCCAGCGAGGCGATCGACGGGCCCAGGATATGGAACACGGCGAAGGTGATCTGGCCGGAGCGCGCCGCGTCCAGGAAGCCGATGTCGCGCAGCGAGGCCAGCGCGGGCGACAAGAGGCCGGCGCGGACGTCGATCACGGTCACCGACGGACCGGAATTCAGCGTATCGAAGATCTTCATCTGGTCCGCGGTCGTCGTCATGTCGACGATCTCGGTGATGTCAGGATGGAAGCGCTTCAGCGTGCCGCGCGGCGATTCGGTGTCGAATGCCCGGGTCTGCACGTTATTGGCACTGAAATAGTCCAGGAGCGTCCGCGAGACCGTGGTCTTGCCGACCCCGCCCTTGTCTGCGCCCACCACGATCACGACTGGCTTTGCCATGGAAGTCCTTATAAAAGCGCGCTCCCGACCGCGATGGCGATCGGCAAGTCCCCACATCTGCTTTGGGCGCGAACATGGCAGAAACGAGGGGGAATTCAAACCTTTAAGGCACCAGCGATTGGTTTGGTGGGGATTTCCTTAATGGACTGAGGTGGCTAGCGCGCTATCGGAGGTGGCGGCCCCAGGGGCCCTGAAGAGGTCCCAATGGTCCCTGCTGCGGATTGATGCCCGGCGGTGCGGGCGGATTGCCGGCCGGCGCGGGCGGCGCATCGCCCCATGGGCCATGCTTGATCGGGGGAGGCTGGTCGCCTTGTCCCGGCAGTTGGTCCTGCGCCCCAGGATCCTGTGTCCCGGGCTCGTCCGAGGTCTCATCGGGCAGCGCCAGCGGCCCGGGATCGCGTCCGCCGGCATATTTCACCAGGGCCTCGACCCGGGACTGCACCGACGGATGCGTCGCGAACAGATCGGCAAAGCCCTCGCGCGGATTGTCGACGCACAGTTCCATCACCGCCGAGGTCGCGCCCTCCAGTTCGCCGCGGTTCTCGATCTTGCGCAGCGCCGAGATCATCGCATCGGGATTTTTGGTCAGCTCGACCGAGCCGGCGTCGGCGAGAAATTCACGCGAGCGGGACAGCGCGAGCTTGACCACCTGCGACAGCAGCCAGGCCAGCAGGATCAGCACCACCGCGATGATGATCACGATGATCGCGCCGCCGCCGGAGCCCTTGCTGTCGCGGTCCGACGAGGAGGACCGGGAGGATGATGAGGACGACCAGCTGCCGCCGCTCGAGTTCCACGACAGATTTGTGAAGACGCGGAAGAACATCTCGCCGAAGAAGCCGACCACGCCGGCGATGATCACGGCGATCACCATCAGCTGCACGTCGCCATTCTTGATATGCGTGAGCTCGTGGCCGAGCACGGCCTCGATCTCCTGGTCGTTCAGCGCATTGAGCAGACCCGTCGTGACGGTGATCGAATATTGCCGCGGGTTCAGCCCGGCCGCGAACGCGTTCAGCGCCGGACTGTCCATGATCTTCAGCTTCGGCATCGGGATGCCGCGCGAGATGCAGAGATTTTCCAGGAGATTGTACAGCCGCGGCTGTTGCTGCCGCGTTACGCTCTCGCCGCCGGTGACGGCGTCGATCATGTTCTGGTGGAAGAAATAGGCGATCACGATCCACGCCGCCGCCGCGAGCGTCGCCCAGGGAAACGCTGAGACGAGGTCGCGCGAGGCGTGCCGCAAATAATAATCGACGGTCCGGTTGCTGTCGATCATCACCTCCGCGACCAGCGCGCCGGCATAGACCAGCACGTGGATCAGCAGGAACAGGCCGGCGAGCAGCAGCATCGAACGAAACTTGTTCGATGCGATATGCGTGTAGAGACCGTAGGCGGCCATGTTGCGCTTCCGCTAACCACCGTCATTCCGGAGCGCGCTGCAAGCGCGAACCCGGAATCCAGAGGTTTTCTGGCAGGTCGAGATTCCGGGTTCGATGCTTCGCATCGCCCCGGAATGACGGGGCAGGCTGCAGGCCATGCGGGTCAGAACTTCACGCTCGGTGCCGTCTCCACCTCCGCGCGGCTGGCGCCGAGATCGAAAAAGTCCTTGCGGGTGAAGCCGAACATGCCGGCGAACAAAGCGGCCGGCATCTGCTGAATGCCGGTGTTGTACTCCTGCACCGCGTTGTTGAAGAAACGGCGGCTGGCGGCGATCTTGTTCTCGAGGTCGGAGAGCTCGGAGGCGAGCTGCTGGAAGTTGGCGTTGGCCTTGAGGTCCGGATAGGCCTCCGACAGCGCGATCAGCCGGCCGAGCGCGCCGGTCAGCTGATTCTCGGCCGCCGAGACCTGCGCCGGCCCCTGCGCCGACAGCGCCGAATTGCGCGCCTTGATCACGTCGTCCAGCGTGCCGCGCTCATGCGCGGCATAGCCCTTCACGGTCTCGACCAGGTTCGGGATCAGGTCGTGGCGCTGCTTGAGCTGGACGTCGACGTCGGCAAAGGCCTGGTCGACCCGCTGCCGGAGCGCGACGAGGCGATTGTAGGCGCCGAACGCAAACAGCACGAGAAGGACGATGACGCCGATAACGATCCAGCTGGTCGACATGACAGGCAGCTCCTGATGGGACGAAACGGCGGCACCGTAGCCCAAAACAGGCCATACGGCAGCCCGCCGCGAAAAGGTGGGCATTGCCTTGGTCGGAGATGGTGCCGAATTAGTTCAACGTTCTCCCAGGTGGTAACCTGGGCTAGGTGCCAAGCTCGCCGGCCTTCGGGGTGTCCCGTCGCCCATCGCGGACATGAATAATGATTATTTCCTGCTCCGTTATCCGGTGATAGATCAGATACGGATAGCGAGACGTCGGAAAGACCTTGACCTCTGGCATATCGGTTTCTCGCCCGAGGCGTGGATATCGTGCAAGCAGCTCGCAGGTCAGCCGGATCTGTCGCACCACCGCCGTGGCCGCTCGCTTGTTGCGTTCCGCGATGTATTCGTGAATATCGTCGATGTCGTTGCGTGCCCGCGGTGCAAAGCGCAGCTTCACAGGCCGCATTTCTTCCAGAGGGCCGACATCTCCTCGTCACTCACGAGTTCGCCGCGCTTGGCCTGATCGAGGCCTTCCAACACCGCGGAACGATGATCGTCGGGGATCGTGAACACGTCCGCGCCGGCCGCAGCAATCTGCTCCAGCACTTCGGCGATATACGCTTGGCGGTCCGCAGGCAGCCGGCGGACTTTCTCAATGGCGTCTTCCAAGACCTGGTTCATGTCCCAAATATATGCTGATTGACCGCGAAATGCGAGTGGCCGGCGGATCGCCGGGACGCCTGAAAGCCTAAACCGCGTCGCCCCAGCGCCAGCGCCGCGCGGCGGCATAGTCGGCTTTGGCGCGGCGCGGGACTTTTGCCACGACGACGCCGTCCGCCGTGCAGAGCTTGGCTGCGATCTCGACCTTGCCGACATCCGGCTGCGCCAGCACGCGCGACGGCCGCGCCGCGACCTTCGCGCGGCTCAGTGCGACATAGGCAAAGCGCTCGTCCTCGAACGGCACTTCGACGCCCTTGACCTGCTTGTGCGCGCGCGAGCGCTGCAGGCGTTGCGAGAAATGGCACCAGTCCGGCGCCACCAGCGGGCAGGCGGCGTCATGCGGGCAGGGCGCGACGACATGGGCGCCGGCAGCGATCAACCGGGCGCGGAGCGCGATGATCCGCGCATAGCCGGCGGGCGTGCCGGGCTCGACGACCAGCAGCGTGTCCTTTGTCTTCGCCCACAGCGCCTCGGCTAGCGCCGCGCGTTCGGCATCGCCGAGCTCGCCGATCATGTAGCTCGCGACAACGAGATCGGCCGGCCCGGTCTGCGCGAGCAGCGCGCCGGCCTGGCCGAGCGTGTAGCTGACGTCGTTCAGCCGCGCGCTGTCGCGAAACAGTTCCTGCGCCAACGTGCGCAACGCGCCGTTGGCGTCGAGCAGGGTCAAGCGTTGCAGCGAGGAAAATGTTTCGGAGGCTGCCCAGGTTGCGGTGCCCGGGCCGGCGCCGACATCGAGCAGGCTGGCCGGCGCAAAATCCGGTCGGATCTCGGTGAGCGCATTGAGGCTCGCCACAACGGCGGCATACGTCGCCGGCATCCGCGCCAGCGCGTAGGCCAGCGCATCGGTCTCGGTCCTGATCGTCCCGGAGCCGCCGCCTTCGCGATAGGTCTGCGAGATCACCGCCGCGCGGCCCGCGGCGTCGCTGCGGGAGAGGCCTTCGAGTCGCGTGTTCAGGGCAGCTCGTAGTTCAGCGGGCAAGTCGGGAGAGGTCATACGACGCACTTTGCCACGTCATTGCGAGCGAAGCGAAGCAATCCATCGATCCGCCTGTGGTGGCATGGATTGCTTCGCGGAGCCCGTCATCGGGCGCGCGTTCGCGCGACCCGTTGGCTCGCAATGACGGGACCCTGAGGCCCCGTTCAAAGCTTAACGTGAGTCGGCTGCTCCTACGCCACGTTCTGGTCGAGAATATCCACCGCGCCCTGCAGGTCGACCGAAACCAGCTGCGACACGCCGCGTTCGGCCATGGTGACGCCGAACAGCCGGTTCATCCGCGCCATCGTGATCGGGTTGTGCGTGATGATGATGAAGCGGGTTTCCGTCGACGACGTCATCTCGTGCAGCAGGGTGCAGAACCGCTCGACGTTGTGGTCGTCGAGCGGCGCGTCGACCTCGTCCAGCACGCAGATCGGCGACGGGTTGGTGAGGAACACCGCGAAGATCAGGGCCAGCGCAGTCAGCGCCTGCTCGCCGCCCGACAGCAGCGACAGCGTCTGCGGCTTCTTGCCCGGCGGCTTGGCGATGATCTCGAGGCCGGCCTCGAGCGGATCGTCGCTCTCGATCAGATGCAGCGCCGCTTCGCCGCCGCCGAACAGCTCGGTGAACAGCCGCTTGAAGTGGCTGTTGACGGTCTCGAACGAGGTCAGCAGGCGCTCGCGCGCCTCGCGGTTGAGGCTCTGGATGCCCTGGCGCAGCCGCTTGATCGCCTCCACCAGGTCGTCGCGCTCGGTGGTCAACGCGGTGTACTGGGTCTCGACTTCCTTCAGCTCCTCCTCGGCGCGCAGATTGACGGCGCCGAGCCGCTCGCGGTCGCGGCGCAGTTTTTCCAGCTCTTCTTCGACCTGGGCGACCGGCGGCAGCTCCGCGCCGGGCTCGATCTCGGCCATCGCGGCGACCGCGTTCGGCTCGACCTCGAGCATGTCGTGGATCTCGCGCTCGATATCGGCGAGGCGGCGGCGGGTGCCTTCCATGCGCTCCTCGGCGCGCGCGGTGCCCTCGCGGGCAGAGGACAGCGCTTCGAGCGAGGCCTTGGCGAGACGGTCGGTCTCCGCCATGGCGGCTTCGGCGGTGGCAAGCGCGTCGGCGGCGATCCGGCGGTCGCCCTCGGCGTGCTCGATCTCCGTGATCAGCGCGCTGCGCTTCTCGGCGAACACTTCCGGCGCGTTGGCGAGCTCCTCGCGCTCGATTGACACCTCGGCGATGCGGGCCTCGATGGTCTCGACCTGCGAGGCGGCGCTGGTCTTGCGGTTCTGCCACTCGTTGCGCTCGGCGAGGATCGCCTGCACGCGGCGGTCCGCCAGCTCGGCCTCGCGGGCGAGCGCCTGCGCCTCGGCGCGCACCTGGGCGGCGGCGCGGCGCTGGTTGTCGATCTCGGCGCGGACCGCGGCGAGCTGGGCCTCGGTCTCGACACCCGGCGGCAACTCGTTCAGCGCGCCGACCGCGCTCTCATGCGCGGCTTCGGCCTCGGCGCGGTCGGCGGCGACGCGGGTGTGCGCTTCCGTCAGCGCGGATTTGCGCGTGGCGTGACGGTTGATCTCGCGTTCGGTCGCGGCATGGCGCTCGCGCGCGGCATCGGCCTCGCGGCGGGTGGCGCGCACGGCCTCGCGGGACGCACCCTCGGCGGCCGACGCGGTCCGCAGCTCCATCTCGGCCGTCTCCAGCGCCTGGCGCTTGGCGGTGGCATCGAGGCGGGCCTGCTCCAGCTCGTGCTCGATATCGACCAGGCGGGCGCGCTCGGCGAGCCGGCGCGCGGCGCCGGTCGGGGCATGCGCATCGGCGACGAAGCCGTCCCAGCGCCAGACGTCGCCCTCGAGCGACACCAGCCGCTGGCCGGTCTTGAGTTGCGCCACCAGCGCCGCGCCGCGCTCCTTGGCCACGACGCCGATCTGCGCCAGGCGGCGCGCCAGCTCCGGCGGCGCCTGAACATGGTCGGCCAGCCGCTCGACGCCGTCAGGCAGCGACGGGTCGTCGGCGGCGGTGCCGATATTGGTCCAGCGCATCGGCGCCGACGGATCGACCGGCGCGTCGAGGTCGTCGCCGAGCACGGCGCCGATCGCCTTCTCATAACCCTTGGCAACCGTGATGCCGTCGATGATCGGCGGCCACAGATTCTTGGTCTCGCTGTTGACCAGTTTTGAAATCGTGCGGGCTTCGGTCTCGAGTCGCTGCACGCGCTTCTCGGCCTCGACCAGCGGATTGCGCGAGGATTCCAGCGTCTGCCGCGCCGCGGCGTGATGCGCTTCGCTGGCCTGCACGGCGGCTTCGGATTCGGCCACCGCCTGCTGCGCCATTTCCATGGCGGCGGCGAGTGCGTCGATGTCGCCGAGACTGCCGGTCTCCTGCGCGAGCTTCTCCTCCTCGGCCTGGACGTTGGCGATCTCCTGCTCGAGCCGCGCCAGCCGGTCGCGATGGGTGCGCACGCCGGCCTCGAGCTGGTTGCGCTTCGCGGTGAGGTCGGCGAGCTCCGTGGTCAGATCGGTGAACTGCCGCTCGGTCGCCGCCAGGATCGCCTCGGCCTCCGCGACGCGCTCGTCGACGCCGGAGCGCTTCTCGACGCGGGTCTTGATCTCTTCCTTCAGCTCGGCGTCTTCGGTGTCGAGCCGCAGCAAGGCGACGTCGGCATCCGAGGTTTGCTGCTGCTCGCGGGCGATGTCCTGGGCGAACTGGGTGAGGCGACGATCGAGCTCGCCGACGCGCTCCTTGGCGCGCTGCTCCTCGCGGTCGAGCATCTCGCGCGCATTGGTCAGGCGCTGCAGGCCGGCGGCGGCACGCGCCTCGGCATCACGCAACGCCGGCAGTTCGGCGGCGCGAATCGCCTGGATGCGCGCCGATTCCGCCTGCTCGCGGGTGCGCTCGGCCATCTCGCGCACCGCGACATCGTGGGTGTGCGCGGCGTCGTTGACGTCGGCATTGGCCTCGATCCAGCGCAGGTGGAACAGCATGGCCTCGGACTTGCGCACCTTGGCCGCGACCTCGCGGTAGCGAATCGCCTGGCGCGCCTGCTTCTTCAGGCCTTCCATCTGGCCGGTGAGCTGGCCGATCACGTCCTCGACGCGGGTCAGGTTGGTTTCGGCCGCCTTGAGCCGCAGTTCCGCCTCGTGGCGGCGGGCATGCAGGCCGGCGACGCCGGCGGCGTCTTCCAGCACGCGGCGGCGCTGCTCGGGCTTGGCCTGAATGATCTCGCCGATCTTGCCCTGGTGGACGAGCGCCGGCGAACGCGCACCGGTGGCCGCGTCGGCGAACAGGATCTGCACGTCGCGGGCGCGGACGTCGCGGCCGTTGATGCGATAGACCGAGCCGGCTTCGCGCTCGATGCGACGGGAGATTTCGAGCAGCTGGCTGTCGTTGACGGCGGCCGGCGCCGAGCGATCCGAATTGTCGATCGTCATCACCACTTCGGCGTGGTTGCGCGCCGGCCGATTGCCGGAACCGGCGAAGATCACCGCGTCCATGTCGGCGGCGCGCAGCGATTTGTGCGAAGTCTCGCCCATCGCCCAGCGCAGCGCTTCGACGAGGTTGGATTTGCCGCAGCCGTTCGGTCCGACGACACCGGTGAGGCCCGGTTCGATCATGAAGTCGGTGGGTTCAACGAACGACTTGAAACCGTGAAGGCGGAGGCGCGTGAGCTTCATGTACACAAATCTCGCTTGGCCGGGCGCGAATCTCCCTGCCGTGACAGTACCATAGAAGGCAATGTCGGTGTGGGTGTGAGTTGCTGCGGGCAGCTCTCATGCCGGGCGACAATGGCGAGGTGCGCGCTTCAGGGCAACCGCTTGACGCAGCTTTTCCCAAGGGATTTGCAAGGGATTTGCAGGGTTTTGCGCTCCCTGCACGTCATTGAAGATTCGCATCGCGCGAATCAAGTTTTCAACAACGAAATGATGCGACGGCCGTGGTCGCGATCGCTGGCCATCCACAATTATCGTGCCCCGCGCGAACGCGGGCGACGATATTCTTGCCGCGACGTCACCCGAGAGGATGTTCGTCGTCCTGGCTTTCGCAGGACGACATCGAGTTAGGTTCCCGTGGGCTCGATCAGCTCTTCAGCAGCGGATCGATCTTCTTGCTGAACTCCTCGAACGAGGTCTCGCCCTTCAGCATCTCGCCGTTGATGAAGAAGGTCGGCGTCGAGTTCACCTTCAGCACCTCGTTGGCGTATTTCTGGTCGGCCGCGATCTTGTCGAGCAGCTTCTGGTCCTTCAGGCACTCCTCGACCTGCTGCTGGCTGAGGCCGGCCTGCTTGCCGATCCGCGTCAGCGTCTCGGTGGTGTTCTTCATCACCCAGTCTTCCTGCTGGCGGAACAACAGATCGATCACAGCATAGAATTTCGGCGCGTCGTCCTTGGCGATGCAGCGCGCCAGCATCGAGCCGGCGGCCGCCTTGATGTCGAGCGGGAATTCGCGGAACACGTAGCGGACCTTGCCAGAGTCGATATAGG
Source organism: Bradyrhizobium ivorense (assembly GCF_900696085.1). Lineage (GTDB taxonomy): Bacteria > Pseudomonadota > Alphaproteobacteria > Rhizobiales > Xanthobacteraceae > Bradyrhizobium > Bradyrhizobium ivorense. Next base: position 301,772 of record NZ_CAADFC020000033.1, on the reverse strand, counting down.
TCGACTTGAGCTTCGGGAACACGGTCGCGTTGAAGTTGGCGCAGTGCGGGCAGGTCATCGAGGCATATTCGGTGATGGTCACCTTGGCGTCCTGCGAGCCGAGCACCATGTCCGGCAGCGACTGCGGCTTGGCGACGTCGGTGGCGCTCTGCGCGAACGCTCCGGTGATCAGCCGCAGCGGCGACAGGCCGGCGAGGGCGGCGAGCCCGGTCAGCGAGAGAGCGGTGGTGAAGGCGCGGCGCGTGATGATCAAGGTCAGCTCCCGATTGGCGCGTTCACGCCGAATGAATAGGGGTCTCGAAAAGAAGCCTTCGCTAGCTTGAAACGACCATTGTGGCAATGCCGGGATCCCGCGCCAGAGCCAGCGAAAAACGTCAATTTCGCTTGATCGAGGCGCCGAGACGGGCGAGCGCCGCGCGCAGCTCGTCATCCTCCACCGCCTTGAGGTTTGCGGCCTCCCGGGCCACCGCCCTGGCGTCCGGCGCGCGCGGCCGCACCACCCGGTCGCGGCGCGACAGCGGGGCCTGGCGGATGGTCAGCCGTCCCACCGCATGCCAGCCGAAGAAGCGGTTGACCCGCTCCAGGATCACGTCGGAGGAGTGCTGGATCTCCAGCGCCATCGGCCCCTCGACCCGCAGCACCAAGGTCGCCGGCTCCTGCGGCTGGCCCTCCACCGGCCGCGGCCACTGGATCTTGAGCGGCTCGCAATAGGCCGCGATCCGCTCGCCCGCGATCTCGCCCCAGCGCGTCACCAGTTCGCGCGCCGCAAACCCCTGCTTTGCGTAGGCGTCGGTAAAGACGTCGCTGAGCAGGATCGAGAGGGGCTTTGCGCTGATCGGGCCGGGTTTTGACATCGGGGGGTTATAGCACTGCGCCGTCAGTTGACGGACAAAGAAAGACGTGGATGCCCGGGACGAGCCCGGGCATGACGTAGAGAGATTTGTCCTAGAATAGATCCATGAGTTCTCGCGCAGCCGCCAAACCGAAACCGACCGACCATCAGGCTGACCGCCCGGCGCGGGTGCTTGCCTGGTATGACCGGCATCGCCGGAAGCTGCCGTGGCGGGCGGCGGCGGGGGAACTGGCGGATCCGTACCGGGTGTGGCTGTCGGAGATCATGCTGCAGCAGACCACGGTGCGGGCGGTCGGGCCTTATTTCGAAAAGTTCGTGACGCGCTGGCCCGATGTGTCGGCGCTCGGGCGCGCCTCGCTCGACGACGTCCTGAGGATGTGGGCCGGGCTCGGCTATTATTCGCGGGCGCGTAACCTGCATGCCTGCGCGGTCGCGGTGCTCCGCGACCATGACGGGATGTTTCCGGATACCGAGGAGGGTCTGCGCGCGCTGCCGGGCATCGGTCCCTACACCGCGGCCGCGATCGCCGCGATCGCGTTCGACCGCTGCACCATGCCGGTCGACGGCAATATCGAGCGCGTGGTGTCGCGGCTCTACGCCATCGAGGAGCCGCTGCCGCAAGCAAAACCGCTAATTCAGCAGATGGCCGCGACCTTGCTCGGCCCATCTCGCGCCGGCGATAGTGCGCAAGCCTTGATGGACCTCGGCGCCACGATCTGCACGCCGAAGAAGCCGGCCTGCGCGCTGTGTCCGCTGAACGACGATTGCGCAGCGCGCAGGCGCGGCGACCAGGAGACGTTTCCGCGTAAGGCGCCGAAGAAGAGCGGCACACTGCGCCGCGGCGCCGCCTTCGTGGTGACGCGCGGCGGCGAACTGCTGGTGCGCTCGCGCCCGGACAAGGGCCTGCTCGGCGGCATGACCGAGGTGCCGGGGTCGGAATGGCATGCCGGACAACAGGACGACGCGGCGCTGGCGCAGGCGCCTGCGCTGAAAGGCGTGGCGCGCTGGCATCGCAAGGCCGGCGTGGTCAGCCATGTGTTCACGCATTTCCCGCTGGAGCTCGTGGTCTATACGGCCAGCGTTCCGGCACGGACCCGCGCGCCCGACGGCATGCGCTGGGTGCCGGTCGCGACGCTGGATGGCGAGGCGTTCCCGAACGTGATGCGCAAGGTGATCGCGCACGGGCTCGATCTCTAGGTTTTTTTGAGCATGATCTGATCGGAAGACCGGTATCCACTTTTCCGGATCATGCCTGCTGACACCATGCTGGCAGCAGGGCCCGGCTATCACGGCGGGCAAACGGAGGCCGCCATGATCGCAACCGCGCTCGACCAGATCCCGATGCCGCCTGTGGCAAAACTGCTCGGCTGGCGGCTCGTCGACGCCCGTCCGCGGGACGGCTGGATCAGGATGGCGTTCGACGGCAAGCCGGATTTCTGCAATCCGGCCGGCTTCATCCAGGGCGGCATCCTGTCCTCGATGCTCGACGACACGATGGGGCCGGCGGTGTTCGTGATGACCGAGGGGAAGCTGTTCACCACGACGATCACGATGACGGTGAATTTCCTCGCGCCGGCAAAACCCGGGCCGATCACCGGCGAGGCGACCGTCACGCAACTCGGCAAGACCATCGCCTTCGTCGAGGGGCGGCTGACCGCCGAAGACGGCACGCTACTCGCCACCGCGACGAGCAGCATCCGCCTGGTGGAAGCAGCGCGGGCGCTGCGGTAACGCGTCACGCGCCGAAGCCAGTCCCGTCACCCTGAGGTGCGAGCTCTTGCGAGCCTCGAAGGGTCGACGGCCATCAGCCGGGCCGTGCACCCTTCGAGGCTCGCCTCGCAGCGCGATTGCGCTGCAAGGCTCTCACCTCAGGGTGACGGGGATAAGATCCGGACGCCTCAGCTCACGCCCGAACGATGCGCGCAGTGCCTACCGGCCGGCCGGATCGTTCGGCATGATTTGCAGCAGCGGCTCGGGGCGGATCGAGATCTGGCCGGTGAAGGGACGGTCATGGGCCGCGATCAGCAGCACCGCGGCGGCGACGCCCGTGGAAAACAGCCCGAGCGCAAGCGCCGAGGCCAGGCGGTTGTCGCAATGCACCAGCGCGATCGCCAGCATCTCGCAGATCGCCAGCAGATAGAGGCAGAACCATTTGACCGGATTGACTTCGGCCTGGCTGACGATGATCCGCTGTCGGCGCGCGTCGAGCGCGGACTGCAGCGCGGAGATCAGTTCGCGCTGCGCAATCGGCTGGCCTTCCTGCGGCGCGATGACGAGTTGCAAGGCCTCGACAAGATTGGGCGGACTTGCCCGCAGCGAGGCGGTCTGGCGCGCCATCATCGGCCATTCCACGTTTGCAGCCTGCTCGACATAGTCGCGCACCAGGCCGCGCAATTTGGCCTGCTTCTCCGCCGGCAAGCCGGCGGCGAGCAGCACCACGGCGCGCAGTGCGCTCGCCTCGTGGCTGACCGCCGTATTGGCGCGGTCGCTGTCGCTCCAGACCTGAGCGGCGGTAAATGCCACGAACAGGCCGAAGATGATGCCGAGCACCGGCAGCAGGCCGGGCGAGATGGCCTTGAACGACTTTGCCCGCTCGCCCGTTGCGAGCGCGGTCACCGCCATCAACGCCGCGGCCGCGAGCAGATAGGTGAAGCCAAACACAACCAGCGCCATTGCCGTGACAGGCAGATTGTGCACCCAGTCGCTCATTCCCACGGCCCCCGTTCGATTGTCCCGCGCGCGACCAACGCGGAACGCGCTTGCGCGGAGATCATGCCCAAACAAGACCTAAAGCGTGATGACGATTCACGCAATGTCAGGTTGAACCGGCCCGCGCCGCTGCGCCGCGCGGCACGATCGGCGGTTTTGCGTTCAGGCCCTCGACCTGGAATCCGGCGACGCGCTTGTAATTGGCGGCGATGTCTTCCAGCTCCTGCCGCGACAGCACGTCGGTGACGACGCCGAATCCGTCCGGCGCGCGCTCCTCGACGAGCTGCATCACCTGCTCCGGCCCGTTGCGGCGGTTCAGCATCACGAGATCAGTGGTCGCCGGCCGCCGCTCGGCCTCGTAGGCCGTGAGCGCGGCCTGCGTCGCGCCCTGCGCCAGGATCTCGCGGGTCAGCACGCGCGCATCCAGAATCGCCTGCGAGGCGCCGTTGGAGCCGATCGGATACATCGGGTGCGCGGCGTCGCCCATCAGCGTGACGCGGCCAAAGGTCCATTGCGGAATCGGATCGCGGTCGACCAGCGGATATTCGTAGGCGTGCGGGCAGTTGCGGATCAGGCCGGGGACGTCGAGCCAGTCGAAATTCCAGCCCTCGAACCACGGCAGGAACTCGCCCGGATCGGCGGTGCGGTTATAGTCCTCGCGGCGCCACTGATAGGTCGGCGGCATGTGGCGCTCGGCGACCCAGTTGATGTCGAATTTGCCGTCCGCGCCGGCCGCTTTCGAGATCGGGTAGCAGACGAATTTCAGGATCTCGTGACCGGCCATGATCATGGTGCGGCCGGTGAGGAAGGCGTCGGCGCGGGTGATGCCGCGCCACAGGATGCGGCCGTTCCAGATCGGCGGCCCTTCCTGCGGATACAGTTTTTCGCGCACCGCCGAATGGATGCCGTCGGCGGCGATCAGGATCGCGCCGTCATGGCTGCCCGCAGGCTTGCCGGTGGCGCGGTCGATGAAATCGGCGCGGACGCCGTCCGCGGTCTCGCTCCAGCCGGCGAGGTGATGGCTGGTGAGAATGTTCTCACGGCCCAGCCGCTCGGTCGCGGCATCGAGCAGGATCTGCTGCAGCCTGCCCCGATGGATCGAGAACTGCGGCCATTTGTAGCCAGCCTCGAGCCCGCGCGGCTCGCTCCAGATCGGCTTGCCGTGCTTGGAGAAATAGGCGAGCTCGCATGTGCGGACCGCCGAGGCGTCGAGCACATCGTGCAGGCCGAGCTCGATCAATTCGCGCACCGCATGCGGCAGCACGTTGATGCCGACACCGAGCGGCTTCAGCTCGGATACGCTCTCGAACACGCGACAGGGCACGCCGATCTGATGCAGGCTGAGCGCCAGCGTCAGCCCGCCAATTCCGCCACCCGCGATGAGTACAGTCATGAAAAATCCTCTTCGGTCGGCCATGGTCATGGCATGACAGCGCTGCGGTGGGCAACCGCGAAAGGTTACGGGGATGGACGGCAATCGGCCGCGCCGGTAACCTCCGCCGCGTCAAAACAAGAACCGGAGCCATGGTTCTGAACGAACCGGCAAGGCTCGGAGAGGACAGCAACATGCTCAAGCTTTATTACGTGCCCGGCACCTGCGCGCTCGCCTCCCACATCGCGCTGGTCGAGGCCGGCGCGCCCCATACGGTCGAGCGGCTCGACTTCAAGACCAACCAGCAGAACAGCCCGGAATATCTCAAGATCAATCCGAAGGGCCGCGTGCCGACCTTGGTGACCGATCGCGGCGTGCTGACCGAGACGCCGTCGATCCTGGCCTACATTGCCCAGACCTTTCCGCAGGCCAAGCTGGCGCCGCTCGACGACGCCTTCGAGTTTGCCAGGGTGCAGGCGTTCAACTCCTATCTCTGCTCCACCGTGCATGTGAACCACGCCCACAAGGGGCGCGGCTATCGCTGGGCGACGCAGGAGACCTCGTTCGCCGACATGAAGGCGATGGTGTCGAAGACCATGGCGGCGAGCTTCGGCCTGATCGAGCGTGACATGCTGAAGGGCCCGTGGGTGATGGGCGACAGCTACACGGTGTGCGATCCCTATCTCTACACGCTGACGCTCTGGCTCGACGGCGACGGCGTCGACATCGCGACCCTGCCGAAAGTGAAGGCGCATCGCGCCGCGATGGAGCAGCGTCCGGCGGTGCAGAAGGTGCTGGCCGAGCAGAAGGCGTAAGAGGCGATCACGCCGGCCAAGGTTCGTAGGGTGGGTTAGCGAAGCGTAACCCATCGCCTATCCGCAATTGCGGTCAAAATGGTGGGTTACGCCTTCGGCTAACCCACCCTACACTTTCCTCTGCTCCAGCTCGCGTCCGGTCTCCAGCATCAGCCTGCGCAGCCAGATCGAGCCGGGATCCATCTGGGCCCGCGTCGGATAGAACATGTGCTGCTCGTCAATGCCGGGATCGAGCGGCGGCGTCACGGCGACCAGTGACAATTGCCTCGCCAGCGCCGCGATCAGCCGGTGCGGCACGAAGGCGACGAGGTCGGTGCGCGCGGTGACGTGCAGCGCCTCGATATAGCCGGGCACGACCAGCGCGATCCGCCGCTCGATGCCTTTTGCGCGCAGCCAGGTGTCGATCAGGTCCTCGTTCTGGCCGCGGATGATCACGGCGACATGGCGCGCCGCGAGGAAGACCTCGCGCTTCTTCAGCCTGGCGCCGACCGGGTGGCCACTCCGCACCGCGAGCGCATCGCGGTCGGTGTAGAGCCGCTGGCGGTGAAAGCCCTTGAAGGCGTCGCCGATCGAGATCACGAGATCGATGGTGCGGGCGAACTCCGGCGTGAAGATCGCAGGCCCCCGCCACGGCACCACGTCGATGGTGACGTTGGGGGCGAGCCGCGTCACCTTCTCCATCAGCGGCGGCATCAAGAGCTCGACCGCGAGGTCGGGCATCATCAGCCGAAAGTGCCGCTCGCTGCTGATCGCGTCGAAATCGTCTGATACGAACAGCGCGCGGACCTGGTCGAGCGCCTGCGCCAGCGGCGCGCGCAGCGCCTGCGCCCGCGGCGTCAATTCCATCCGCGCGCCGCTCCGCACCAGCAGCGGATCGCCGATCAGCTCGCGCAGCCGCTGCAGCGCGTGGCTGGTCGCCGGCTGCGACAGATGCAGCCGCAGCGCGGCGCGGCTGACGCTGATTTCCTTCAGCAGCGCGTCGAGCGCCACCAGCAGATTGAGGTCAAGCGAATTCAAATTCATTGGACGAATATATATCATACCGTCTATCGATTGGAAGAATGCGCAGCCGCGTGGCAATGATGGCCTCACCACCCCATCAAATGGAGAGCCGCCATGAGCGCAGCCGACAACAAGAAACTGGTGCAGGAGATGTTTGCGATCGCGGGCGATCCCGATCCCGCGGTACGCGAGAAGTCGCTGTTCATGGCCTTGCTCGCCGACGACGCGGTCTGGACCGTGACCGGGCAGTATTCCTGGTCGCGCAGCTTCACCGGTAGGCTATCGATCATGACCGACCTGCACGGCCATGTACGCTCGAAACTGGTCGAGCGCGCACGCACCATCGCCCATCGCATCATCGCCGACGGCGACATCGTCGTGGTCGAGGCCAAGGGCAACAACCTCACCAAGCAAGGCCAGCGCTACGACAACGATTATTGCCTGGTGTTCCGCTTCGAGGCCGGCAGGATCAAGGAGGTGCGGGAATATTGCGACTCGGTCTTGACCGAGCGGGCGCTAGGCCCGTTCCCGGCAGCCGAGGTGCGCGCCGCGGGCTGAACCGTTGACGAGCGTCTCTTGCTTAAGGCTACACGGGAGGTGGGAGGGCTCTCTCCCCCCTTGCGGGGGAGAGTTGGAGAGAGGGGTAAGCCACAAACACCGCCCGCGCGGCTTACCCCTCTCCCTAACCTCGAGAGCGAGCTTCGCTCGCCTCGGACCCCGCAAGGGAGGAGGGAACCCATCCGGTGGTGCCTTCCTGACCTGTAAGCCCTCGCACCAGATGTGTGCATGCCATAGTGCTTTCGCAGGGACGAAGATAGGTCGCGCCAGCAAATTGCTTGTGTGGGTGGGCAAAGCCGAAGCGTGCCCACCCTTGTCGCGTTGAGGCGGCTGGCCTCACGCCACCTTGGTCTTGAGGTGGCCGAACATGATGCCGCGGGCCTCGTCGTCCATCTCGGCCTTGAAGGTGTGCTTGTCCTTCAGCGCGTTGGCGCGGGCCGCCGCGGGACGCGCCGAGATCTCGTCGAGCAGCCGCTTCACATTCGGATACTTCGCGAAACCTTCCTCGCCGAGGATGAATGTTCCCATGCGAACCCAGCCCCAAAAAGCCATGTCGACGATCGAATAGGCGTCGCCGACCATGTAGCGCGACTTGGCGAGGTGATCGTCGAGGATCTTGTAGTGGCGATGCGCCTCGTACTGGTAGCGGTTGTGGGCGTAGTCGAGATCCTTCGGCGCAAAATGCTTGAAGTGTACGGCCTGGCCGGAATAGGGGCCGAGGCCGGTTGCGATGAACATCAGCCAGGACAGCGTCGCGGCGCGGTTGGCCGGGGTGTTGGCCGGCAGGAACTTGCCGTGCTCCTCGGCGAGGTAGAGCAGGATGGCGTTGGAGTCGAACACGAGGATGCCGTCGTCGTCGATCGCCGGCACCTTGCCGTTCGGATTGACCTTCAAAAAGTCCGGCGCGAACTGCTCGCCCTTGCGGGTGTCGACCGGGATCGCCTCGAACGGCAGGCCGGACTCTTCCAGGAACAGCGCGACCTTCATCGGGTTCGGCGCGCCGTTGAAATAGAATTTGAGCATGGAGGAACTCCCCTGGTTTTATGACCGGTTGATGTTTTCACCGACGGGATCGGGACGCTGCGGGGGGAAAGCCCGCGCGTGTGCCTTCATGCGCAAACTTTGCTGCGATGCGCAAGCGACGAGTTTGCGAGAGAGCCGTGCGCGGCGCGCCGGTCAGCCATAGCCGAAAAAGCCGGCCAGTCCGGTTACGACCAGCGCCAGTCCGACGATCTCCAGCACCGCCGCGGAGCGGGTCGCCGCATGCAGGTTGGAGACCTGCGTCGCGCGTTCGGACGGACGCGCGTAGCCGTGGACGATGATCCCCTCGTTGAATTCGCCATGCGCCTCGAGGCCGAGCGTGAGCCCGACGCAGACCAGCAGGATGCCGAAAATGATCAGGCCGAAAAATCCGAGCAGGCCGATCAGCAGCATCGGAAACATGCCGATCAGGAAGATCGGCAGCAGCGGCACCAGCAGCAAGGTCTCGGATTGTCTGCGCATCGGGCGACCAATCGAAACGGCAAGTGACAGCGTCGGTATCCTAGGCCCGCGCGTCGTGGGGCGGCAATCGAAAAACAAATGGCTGCCCTGCGTCCGGTACGCTCGGCTCGTCATTCCGGGCTCGCGCCAAGAGGCGCGCCGCGGAATAACGGGTGGAGAATTCGGCAGATTGCGCTCAGCCCGCCGCCATCCCGGAGCGGATCTCGGCGCGCAACTCGTCGATCAGCTTCAGGCCGTTCTTGGTCTCGACGTGCCAGAAGGTCCAGCCGTTGCAGGCCCCCGAGCCCTGCGCCACCGCGCCGATGCGGTGGATCGAGCCGACCTTGTCGCCGAGCATGATGGCGCCGTCGGCGCGGACCAGCGCGCCGTGGCGCTTCTTGGCGTCGACCAGCTTTGCGCCGGGCAGGATCATGCCGCGCTCGATCAGTTCGGAGAACGCGACGCGCGGCGCCTCGCGCGCGGTCATGAACGGCGCCAGCGTGGCGTCCGGCAGCGGCTCGATCGCGGCGATGCGCGCTTCGGCAGCCGCGGCATAGGCCTTGTCGCGCTCGAAGCCGATATAGTTGCGGCCGAGCCTTTTTGCGACCGCGCCGGTGGTGCCGGTGCCGTTGAACGGGTCGATCACGAGATCGCCGGGCTTCGACGACGACAGCAGCACGCGGGCGAGCAGTTGCTCGGGCTTCTGCGTCGGATGCACCTTCTTGCCGTCGTTGCCTTTCAGGCGCTCTTCGCCGGTGCACAGCGGGATCAGCCAGTCGGAGCGTGCCTGCACGTCCTCATTGGCCGCCTTCAGCGCTTCGTAATTGAAGGTGTAGCCCTTGGCCTTCTCATCGCGCGCGGCCCAGATCATGGTCTCGTGCGCGTTGGTGAAGCGGCGGCCGCGGAAATTCGGCATCGGGTTCGACTTGCGCCACACGATGTCGTTCAAGAGCCAGAACCCGAGGTCCTGCATCATGGCGCCGACGCGGAAGATGTTGTGATAGGAGCCGATCACCCACAGCGTCGCCGACGGCTTCATCACGCGGCGGCACGCCAGGAGCCAGGCGCGGGTGAAATCGTCATAGGCGGCGAAGGACGTGAACTTGTCCCATTCGTCGTTGACGGCATCGACATGCGATTCGTCGGGGCGCTTCAGGTCGCCCTTGAGCTGCAGATTGTAGGGTGGATCTGCGAACACCAGGTCGACGGAGCTTGCGGTGAGCTTCGACAACTCGGCGACGCAATCGCCGACGACGATCCGGCTCGACGGGGTATTCTCAAATTTAGTGCGGGGCGCCTTTGCAGACGCCCCGCGACGCGACACTACCATGACTCAAGAACTCTGACTCAGGCGACGCTGTCGGCGACGCGGGACTAAACAACCGACTGACCACACATTGACCCGGCAAAGTAAAAATCGACTTAATTGGAAATAGTCGCGTAAAAGATTGCAGCGACTTTCGAACCGCGCGGCGCGTCGTCATTTGCATCGTCGGCTTTCGCATCTGCACGGTGCGATGCGAATTGCGCGATCATCAAACCGGCACGATTCGACCGCTAGAATTGCCTTCGCTCGCGCGGCAAACTCCGCGAGGGCAGCCGCCTCGGTGCACTAGGCAATTTTTGCCGGCCGGGTTATTGATTAACAGAGTGAAAATTTTACGTCTGATGTGTCCCGCATCGGGGCACGGACTGGAATGGAGGGAAACCGCCATGCGCTATGATGACTTCCGCCGCAGCGACGACATCGAAGACCGTCGCGATGAAGGCGGGATGGGCGGAGGCGGCGGTGGTTTCGGCATTCCGATGGGCGGCGGTGGCGGGCTCGGCATCGGCACCATCATCGTGCTCGGCCTGCTCGGCTACGCCTTCGGCATCGATCCGCGCATCCTGATCGGCGGCGCGGAGATTCTCACCGGCGGCGGCCACGCTCCGACCTATCAGACCGACCGGCAGTCGTCGGGCGGTCAGGTCAAGCGCGGCGCGCCGACCGACGAGATGGGCAGCATGATTGCCGGCATCCTGGGTGAGATCGACGATCGCTGGAGCGAGATCTTCCAGGCGAGCGGCCAGAACTACACCGGCCCGAAGATCGTGCTGTTCCGCAACGCCACCAACGGCGGCCGCTGCGGCATGGCGCAGTCGGCGATGGGCCCGTTCTACTGCCCGCCGGACAAGACCATCTTCCTCGACACCGGCTTCTTCCGCGAGGTCGAGACCCGCTTCCGCGGCTGCTCCGGCAACGCCTGCAAGTTCACCGCGGCCTATATCATCGCGCATGAGGCCGGCCATCACATCCAGAATCTGCTCGGCATCATCCCGCGGGTGACGCGGCTGCAGCAGCAGGCCGGCGACAAGCGGGAAGCCAACGCGCTGCAGGTCAGGGTCGAGCTGCAGGCCGACTGCCTGTCCGGCGTCTGGGTCAACCGCGAGGAGAAGAAGCGGCCGGGCTTCCTCGAGGCCGGCGACATCGATGCCGCCCTGACCACCGCGAATGCGATCGGCGACGACACGCTGCAGCGCCAGGCGACGGGCAGGGTGGTGCCGGATTCCTTCACCCACGGCTCCGCCGCGCAGCGCAAGGAATGGTTCATGCGCGGCTACCAGCAGGGCACGGTGCAGGCGTGTAATACGTTCGGCAGCGGCGGGTAGCTCTAGATCGCGTCATCCTGAGGTGCTCGCCTCTTCGGCGAGCCTCGAAGGATGACGGAGCCCGCGGCCCATCCTTCGAGGCTCGCCTCGCGGCGCAAAATGCGCCGCAAGGCTCGCACCTCAGGATGACGGCGGAGTGTGTGGAGTAGCTGAAATGTCCTCAACCGACGAAACCAAAACCTTCATCCCGCTCAACATCGCGGTGCTGACGATCTCGGACACGCGATCGCTCGCCGACGACAAGTCCGGCACCACGCTCGCCGACCGCCTCACCGCGGCCGGCCACAAGCTCGCGGCGCGCGAGATCGTCACCGATGATGTCGAGGCCATCAGAGCCGTGATCCGGCGCTGGATTGCGGATGAGGGCGTCGACGCCGTGATCACCACCGGCGGCACCGGCTTTACCGGCCGCGACGTCACGCCGGAGGCGGTCGAGCCGCTGTTCGAGAAGCGGATGGATGGCTTCTCGATCGCCTTCCACATGCTGAGCCACGCCAAGATCGGCGCCTCGACGATCCAGAGCCGCGCCACCGCCGGCGTCGCCGGCGCCACCTTCATCTTCTGCCTGCCGGGCTCGCCCGGCGCCTGCCGCGACGGCTGGGACGGCATTCTGGCCGCGCAGCTCGACTACCGCACGCGCCCTTGCAATTTCGTCGAGATCATGCCGCGGCTGGATGAGCATCTGCGCCGCCCGAAGGCAAAAGGCGCCAGCGCGTAGTCGTTCTTCGCTCCGTAGCCCGGATGCAGCGCAGCGCAATCCGGGGCGGTCCATCCGGTGGCGACACTGGTCCCGGATTGCGCTGCGCTGCATCCGGGCTACGCACTCAGTGTGCGGGACCGATCACCTGCCTCTGACCATCCTGACCACCGCCCGCCACAACGCCCGAACCGCGTTGCGATACGCCGCGGCGCGCAGCGCATGGGCCCGCAGCGCATAGAACGTGATGAGCTCTGCCGTCACGCGCCGCCCTTCGTCGCGGCGCTGCGGCTTCACAGGTCCAGCTCCCAGGTCTCGCCGACCAGGTCGACGCCGAAGCTGTGATGCCTCTCTTCCTTGACCCGCTCGAAGCCGGCACGGTCGTAGATGCCGCGGGCGGCGAGCAGGATGCTCTGGGTCCATAGCGTCATCTTCTTGTAGCCGTTGTCGCGCGCGGTGCGGATGCATTGCTCGACCAGCGCCCGTCCGACGCCGAGCCCGCGCGCCTTCTCCTCCACCATCAGCAGGCGCAGCTTTGCAATGCCGTCACCGCCGTTGACGAGGAACACCGAGCCGACCGGTTCGCCCTCGACCTCGGCGATCCAGCAATGCTCGCGCGCCGGGTCGTAGTTTCTGATGAACTGGGCGCAGATCTCGGCGACCAATGCCTCGTAGCTGATGTCCCAGCCGTATTCCTCCGCATAGGCGCGGCCCTGCCGCGAGATCACCCAGCCCATGTCGCCGACCCGGTGGCTGCGCAGCAGGAAGCCGGCCGGCTTTGCGGCCGGCGGCTCCAGCAGCCGTTCGATGGTTGCCATTGCGGCGGTGACCCGGATGCGGTCCTCCGGCGACAGTGGCGCCAGCATCGCGGCGACTTCGTCATGCGAGGCGCGGCTGACCTTGGCGAACGCCTGCCGCCCCTTGGCGGTGAGATTGAGCCGGATCTGCCGCCGGTCGGTCGGCAGCGGCTTGCGGGCGAGCAGGCCGTCGTCCTCGAATTTCTGCAGGATACGGCTGAGATAGCCGGCGTCGAGCCCGAGCTCGATCCCGATGTCCCGCGCGGCGGCGTCCTCGCGATGGGCCAGCTCGTACAACACCCGCGCCTCGCTCAGCGAAAACGGGCTGTGCACGAGATGCTGATCCAGCATGCCGAGCTTGCGGGTGTAGAAGCGGTTGAAGCCGCGGACGGCGGTGACCTGGTCGTCGGGGTCTGTCATGGCGCACCTCGATATTTGCCAGTGTCAAATAATTATTTGACTTTGGCAAGTATATCTTGGGCGCGTATCGTCTATGCGACCATGATCCGGCTGCGCAGCATGGTGCGGGAGGAGCGGCCGAGCCGGCGCAGCAGCCGCGCCTCGGAGCGGCGGGCGTCGGGCCGGTAGCCGCCGAGCCGCTCGTAATGTTCGCGCGCGATCAAGAGGCCCTGTTCGGCCGAGGGGCCGGCGACCATCCGGGCGACGAATTTGAAGCCGTCGCGCAGCCCGGGATCGGTGTAGGGCGATCGGGCATAGCGAAAAATGCCGGCGCGGTCCTTGCCGCTCGCCGCCACGATCTGGATGAACTGGGTGGTCTCCTCGATCCAGCCGGTGTCGAGCACGGCGCCGGGATGCAGGAACATCAGCCAGGGCGAGCGCGCCTGTTTGGCGCCGGCGGCCAGCGCCGCGGCGCGGCTGCCCTCGAAGCGCAGGAAGCGGCAGCCGGCGACGTCGGCAACGCGCTCCATCACGTCGGTATTGGTGCGCTCGACCAGCAGCACCTCGCGGATGACCCCCGCGGCGGCGCCCGGCACCAGCGCCGCCAGTGTCGCAACCGCGGTGCGTTCGACCCCGTCGGTCGGAATGATCACGCTCAGCATTGAGGCTCAACGGCTCAAAGGGGTGGAAAAACCGCGCTGTGTTATCACCATGTCATATTCAAAGCAGCCTTCTCGTCTGCAGATTTTTGCGCCACGGTTCTGTGGAATTTCTCCGTACATGTTCTTGATTTGTTCTCAAGCTGTGTTAGCTTCACGGGCATGAGCAGAGCATCCTCTCATGCCCTCAGGCACCCGCCGGCAACGGCGCCCTCCGATAACCCGGCGGGTGCTTCCCCTTTTCCGGAGATCGCGGTGGCGATCGAGCGCGAACGGCGACGTGGCCGCGGCGCGCAGTCCAATGCAAGCGGTCGCTACGAGGCCGAGGCGCGGACGGCCTTCGACGACGGCTGGCAGAGCCTCGACGACCTGCCGCCGTTCAAGACCTCGGTCGCGCTCGACACCTCGCGCAAGGTGATCACCCGCAACGACTCGCCCGACATCGGCTTCGACCGCTCGATCAATCCCTATCGCGGCTGCGAGCATGGCTGCGTCTACTGCTTCGCGCGGCCGACCCATGCCTATCTCGGCCTGTCGCCGGGGCTCGACTTCGAATCGAAACTGTTCGCCAAGCCGGATGCGCCCGAGTTGCTCGAGAAGGAGCTTGCCGCGCCCGGCTACGAGGCGCGTATGATCGCGATCGGCACCAACACCGATCCGTATCAGCCGATCGAGCGCGAACGGAAGATCATGCGCGGCATTCTCGAGGTCTTGGAACGCGCCGGCCATCCGGTCGGCATCGTGACCAAATCCGCACTGGTGACCCGCGACATCGACATCCTGGCGCGGATGGCCAAGCGCAACCTGGCAAAGGTCGCGCTCTCGGTGACGACGCTCGACCCGAAACTCGCGCGCACCATGGAGCCGCGGGCCTCGACGCCGCCGAAGCGGCTCGAGGCGATCAAGCGGCTCAGTGATGCCGGCATCCCGACCACGGTGATGGCGGCGCCGATCATCCCGGCGCTGAACGACTCGGAGATCGAGCGCATTCTCGATGCCGCTGCGCATGCCGGCGCCAAGGAGGCGAGCTACGTGCTGCTGCGGCTGCCGCTCGAGGTCCGCGATCTCTTTCGCGAGTGGCTGATGGCGAACTATCCCGACCGCTACCGCCACGTCTTCACCCTGATCCGCGACATGCGCGGCGGCCGCGACTACGATTCGCAATGGGGCACCCGGATGAAGGGCACCGGCCCGATGGCCTGGATGATCGGCCGCCGCTTCGAGATCGCCTGCGAAAAGCTCGGCCTGAACAAGCGCCGCACCAAGCTGACCACCGATCATTTTGCGAGGCCGAAGCGGAATGGCCAGCAGCTGAGTTTGTTCTAGGGCAGGGACCAGTAGCCCGGATGCAGCGCAGCGCAATCCGGGACCGGCCTCTCCGCGGAGAGTTTCCGGATTACGCTTCGCTCCATCCGGGCTTCGAAACTGCAACCAAGAGCGTCATTGCGAGCGAAGCGAAGCAATCCATGTCGCAACGTTGGGATAGATGGATTGCTTCGCTTCGCTCGCAATGACGGGAATGAGGTAACCATGAGTAACGCTCCGACCCCACGCTTCACCGTCCTGACCCTCGGCGTCAATGACATGCGCGCCAGCATCGCCTTCTATGAATCGCTCGGCTTCACCAGAAAAATGCGCGCGACCGGCGAGGAGGTCGCCTTCTTCGACACCGGCGGCACCGTGATCGGGCTGTTCCCTTGGCATCTGCTCGCCGCCGACGCCGCGCTGCCCGACAAGCCGCGGCCGGCCGGCTTCCATGGCGTCTCCATTGCCTGGAACTGCCGCGACGATGCCGAGGTCGATGCCGTGATGGCGTTCGCGCTCGCCAAGGGCGCAAAGCTGCTCAATCCGGCGAAGCCGACCAGCTATGGCGGCTATTGCGGCTATTTCGCCGATCCCGACGGCCACGCCTGGGAGGTGGTCCGCGCGCCGGGCTTTACGGTCGGCGACGACCGCCTTGTGTCGCTGCCGGACTAGTTCGGGCTCGCCGCGGCGGTACTCCGCTCCTCCTCATCCGGGGCGCCGGCTACTTTGCATGGGGTTGTTTTTGCTGTTTTGGCAACGCGCCCCCTCGCGCCTGAATAGCGGGGAAGGGCGCCGGGTTCCCGGTTGCGCTGCCGGTTCGGCCTGCGCCACCATCTCGGCATGATTCGGGACAAATCCAACAGCGTGCCCAAAGGCGCGAAGACCGCGGCGAAGAAGACGCCGGCCGAGCCAGCCAAGCCGGAGAAGCGCGTCATCGTGCGGCCGAGCTTTCGGCGCGAGCGCGCGCTGATCAAGCGCGGGGTCTGGCCGATCGCCGGCTGCGACGAGGCCGGGCGCGGCCCGCTGGCCGGCCCCGTGGTCGCCGCCGCGGTGGTGCTGGATCCGAAGCGCATCCCGAAAGGCCTCGACGATTCCAAGCGGCTGACCGCCGAGCGCCGCGAGGAACTGTTCGAGGAGATCTGCGCGACGGCAGCCTATTCGGTCGCGGTGGCCTCGCCGGCGCGAATCGACCGCGACAATATTTTGCGCGCCTCGCTGTGGGCGCTGGCTCGCGCAGTGCACGCGCTCCCCGAGGCGCCCAAGCACGTGTTCGTCGACGGCCGCGACAGGCTCGCCACGCCTTGCGACTGCGAGGCGGTGATCGGCGGCGACGGCCTGGTGGCGTCGATCGCCGCGGCCTCGATCATCGCAAAGGTGACGCGCGACCGCCTGATGAGCGCACTGGCGCTGGATTGCCCCGGCTACGGTTTCGAGCAGCACAAGGGCTACGCCGTGCCCGAGCATCTCGAAGCGCTCGATCGGCTCGGCCCCAGCGCCCATCACCGCAGCTTCTTCGCCCCCGTCGTCGCGGCGCGGCTAAAGCATTTCCCGGAGCCGCCGACGCCGGACCTGTTCACCGTCGATCCGGAGAGCGAAGCCGTGGCCTCCGCGGCTGAGTAGCGTCCAAACGTACGCCATCGCTTGCGGCCACCCCTCTCCCCACCTCCCCCGCAAGGGGGGAGGGAGCCTGACCTGCGTGCCCACCTCACATCGAGTCGTACGTTCGAACGTGCGCGAAAGCTATCCCTCGGTAGCAAGTGAGTGAGCCGCCGACGGAAGGGCTCCCTCCCCCCTTGCGGGGGAGGGTTGGGGAGAGGGGTGGCCGCGAGTCGCACTGTTGGTTTGTCGCGGAGAGAGTCGTGCGTACACCGGTTGCCTCCATCCCCGCCGCCCGTTATCAAACCGCAAGGACCAGCTTGCGCCGCTGACACGGGTGGTTGGGGCATTTCAGGCGTTTCATGCGGTTTACCTCCCTCGTCGTCGAACTGATCCGCGCCCGGCCGCGCCTGGTGGTGTGGATCGTGGTGCTGGCGCAGGCCGCGATCTGGCTGTTCCTGCCGCTGATCGTCTATGGCAGCCCGCCCGGCAACCTCGCCACCGTGCTGGCGTTCGGCCGCGAATATCAGGTCGGCACCGACATGGGGCCGCCGCTCTCGTTCTGGCTCGCCGACATCGCCTACCGCGCCGCCGGCAACCACGTGTTCGGCGTCTATCTGTTGGCGCAAATCTGCGAGATCGCGACCTTCATCGCCCTTTATCAATTGGCGCGCGCCATCGTCGGCGGGCCGCAGGGCGTGCTCGCGGTGCTGCTGTCGATGACGGTCGTCGTGTTCTCCTCGCCGAGCGTCGAGTTCGGCCCGCTGATTCTGGCGCGTCCGCTGTGGGCGCTGCTGTTGCTGCATTCCTGGCAGCTGATCGGGCAGAACCGGCGCAGCGCCTGGTTCGCCTGGTCGATCGATTGCGGCCTGCTGCTGCTGACGACGCCGGCGGCGATCGGCATGATCCTCCTGGTCGCGGGCTTTGCGGTCGCAACCGAGCGCGGCCGCCGCACCTTGCGCGCGGTCGATCCGATCTACGCGCTGCTCGTCGTCATCGTGCTGGCACTGCCCTATCTGATCTGGCTGGTCCGCGCCGACGCATTGTCGCTGCCGCCGCTGCCCGCAGCTGCCGATCTTGGCGCCCGCGCCACCCGATGGGGCATCGTGCTCGGCGGCTTGATCGTGGCGACCGCCGCGATCGTGCTGCTTGTGATCCTCAATTCGCGCTGGTTCGCCCGCGAGAAAGAGGATCCGCCGATCATCTACCGTCCGCCGGTCGATCCGCTGGGGCAGCAATTCGTCTACTTCTTCGCCTTCGCACCAGGCATCGTCGGCAGCTTCGTCTCCGGCCTGTTCAACCTCGACCGCGTGTTCGGCGGCGCCGGCGTCGCGCTGTTGATGTCCGGGCTCGCCGTGGTGGTCGCGAGCGGCGACCTGATCCGGCTGCGGCGGCAGCGGCTGCTGCGCTCGGTCTGGGCGCTTGCCGTGGCGGCACCCGCCGCGCTGGCACTGGTCATGGCGCTGTTCCTGCCCTGGACCAGCACCACGGAGCTTGCGACCTCGTTGCCGTCGGCCGCGATCGGGCGCTTCTTCGACGACAGTTATGAGCGCCGCACCAATCAGCGCCTGCGCGCGGTGGCCGGCGACCCTGAGCTCGCCAGCCTGATCGCGATGCAGGCGCGGCGTCCGCATCTGTTGCTCGATGCCGCGCCGCGGCGGACGCCGTGGCTGTCGATCGCAAAATTCAACGAGACCGGCGGCGTTGTGGTGTGGCGCGCGCAGGACACCGCCGGCACCCCGCCGCCGGAGATCGCGCAGCGTTTTCCGAACCTGGTGCCGGAGGTGCCGCGCTCGTTCGACCGGCTGGTCAACGGCCGGCTGCCGACCTTGCGGATCGGCTGGGCCATCGTGCGGCCGAAGGGGTGATGACGTTTACATGTTTGCCGCCGCCAACGCCTTCGCGATCGCGCGCAGATCGAGCCACGTCATCTTCTTGTACGACGGCGAGCGCAACAGATAGGCCGGATGGAACGTCGCGATGGCGCGGATGGTGCGGGTGCCGGTGTCGTAGTCGACCCATTTGCCGCGCGTACGCATGATGCCCTCGCGGGTGCCGAGCAGCGCCTGGGTCGAGGGATTGCCGAGCGTCACCAGCACGTCGGGGTTCACCAGTTCGATCTGGCGCTGGATGAAGGGCAGGCAGATTTGCGTCTCCTGCGGCGTCGGCGTGCGGTTGCCGGGCGGCCGCCACGGGATCACGTTGGCGATATAGGCCTTGCCGCGATCGAGCCCGATCGCCGCGATCATGCGGTCGAGCAGCTTGCCGGAGCGGCCGACGAACGGCAGGCCCTCGATGTCCTCGTCGCGGCCCGGCGCCTCGCCGACGAACATCACGCGCGCCTCGGGGTTGCCGTCGGCGAACACCAATTTCGTCGCGGTGTGCTTCAGCGCGCAGCCGTCGAATGTCTCCAACAGTTCACGCAGCGCCTCGAGCGTCGGCGCCATCCGCGCCGCATCGCGCGCCGAGGCGATCGCGGCGTCCGGCGCCACGGCGATTTCGCTGCGCGGAACTGACGGCATCACCGGCGGCGGCGGACGCAGCGGATTGAGCGCGGCACCGGGACGCGGCGCGGCGGGCGCGGGAACCGCGTCGACCTCCGCCAAGCGGTTGATCGGCTCATCGCCCAGCGCGCAGTCGACCCCGGCCTCGAGGTAAAAGGCCAGCAATTGCTGCAGCGTAGGGGCGGGTTCGGGCGTCAGGGCCATGATGGGGTGCAATTTAGAGCATGAACGAGAAAAATGGAGCCCGGATTTCGGAAAAGATCATGCCGGGCGGTATCGGGGCTGTGCAGACCCATGGAAGCGCAATTCCATGGTTGTCCTTCCCCGAAAAATCGGAAACAACGACCCTGAAAAGCTTAGAAGCGTTCTCGATGGGCTGAGATCAGATCATGAGTGAAGAACTTCCTCCGCGCGAATCCATGGAATTCGACGTCGTCATCGTCGGCGCCGGCCCGTCGGGCCTGTCGGCCGCGATCCGGCTCAAGCAGCTCAATCCGGAGCTGTCGATCGTGGTGGTGGAGAAGGGCTCCGAGGTCGGCGCGCACATCCTCTCGGGTGCGGTGATCGATCCGGTGTCGCTCGACAAACTGATCCCCGACTGGCGCGAGGACGCCGACTGTCCGCTCAAGACCCAGGTGACCAGCGACCGCTTCTATTGGGCGACGTCGCAGGGCTGGTTCCGGATTCCGAACTTCATCATGCCGCCCTTGATGAACAATCATCACTGCTACATCGGCTCGCTCGGCAATGTCTGCCGCTGGCTGGCGCCGAAGGCGGAGGCGCTCGGCGTCGAGATCTATCCGGGCTTCGCCGCGGCGGAAGTGCTCTATGACGACAAGGGCGCGGTGCGCGGCATCGCCACCGGCGACATGGGCATCGCCAAGGACGGCAGCCACAAGGATTCCTACACCCGCGGCATGGAGCTGCTCGGCAAGTACACGCTGTTCGCCGAGGGCGCGCGTGGCTCGCTGTCCAAGCAACTGATCGCGAAATACAACCTCGACGCCAACTCCGAGCCGCCGAAGTTCGGCATCGGGCTCAAGGAGGTCTGGCAGATCGACCCGGCGAAGCACAAGAAGGGGCGGGTGCAGCACACGCTCGGATGGCCGCTGAACGACAAGACCGGCGGCGGCTCGTTCCTCTATCACTACGACGACAACCGCGTCGCGGTCGGCTTCGTCGTGCATCTGAACTACAACGATCCGTATCTGTCGCCGTTCGACGAATTCCAGCGCATCAAGACGCATCCCGACATCCGCGAGCTGTTCGAGGGCGGCAAGCGTCTCGCTTATGGCGCGCGCGCCATCACCGAGGGCGGCTACCAGTCGGTGCCGCGGCTGTCGTTCCCGGGCGGCGCGCTGATCGGCTGCGCCGCCGGCTTCGTCAACGTGCCGCGCATCAAGGGCGTCCACAACGCGATGGGCTCCGGCATGCTCGCGGCCGAGCATGTCGCCTCAGCGCTCGGCGCCGGCCGCGCCAATGACGAGCTCGTCGAGTACGAGAATGCCTGGCGCTCCTCGGCAATCGGCAAGGACCTGTTCAAGGTCCGCAATGCCAAGCCGTTGCTGTCGAAGTTCGGCAATCTCCTCGGAACGCTGTTCTCCGGCTTCGACATGTGGTGCAACACGCTCGGCTTCTCGCTGTTCGGCACCCAGTCGCACGCCAAGCCCGACCGCAAGACGCTGGATCCCGCCACGCAGCACCAGCCGATTGCCTATCCGAAGCCGGACGGCAAGATCACGTTCGACAAGCTGTCGTCGGTGTTTCTGTCGAACACCAACCATGAGGAGGACCAGCCGGTCCATCTCAAGGTCGCCGACATGAACCTGCAGAAGACCTCCGAGCACGACGTGTTCGCCGGTCCCTCCAACCGCTATTGCCCGGCCGGCGTCTATGAATGGGTCGAGGAGAGCTCGGGCCCGCGCTTCCAGATCAACGCCCAGAACTGCGTCCACTGCAAAACCTGCGACGTGAAGGACCCCAACGGCAACATCACCTGGGTTCCTCCGGAAGGCGGCGGCGGCCCGAACTACGAGGCGATGTAAGCCTGACCACAATTGCGTGAGGGCACGCGCTCCTGACCACCCCCGCTTCTCCGCTTGCGAGCGGAGGCGGAACTGTTTCCAGGGCATCCTTCTGTGTCTCAACGCGTTTTGTGCGCGCGCCGGCCACGATACCGCCACACTAGAAGCGTCTTGCGGAGCAGGCTGGCTGGATCGGCGGCCCTAAGGGCCTAATCTGCCGATTGATTCGTCATGCCTATCCTTGCGGTTGAACGCCAAAAGCGGCATTGTCGGCGGCCGTGATGCCGCCGCTTGGGTCGCATTTTGAAGCTGATCGCAAGCGAGATCTTGTAAGGATCTGGCCGTAAATTCCTGGAGCAAGGCGACCGTGATGCTGTTCACCCGTTTCAACCGCCTGACCATTGCCGCACTCGCCGCAGCCGCGCTCGCCGCGCCGGCGCAGCTGGCGGCGCAGACGCCCGACCATCCCGCCGACAACACGGCGCAATTCCCGACCAAGAACGATTTGAAATCGCTGACCACCGCCGGCAGCTATCTGGCCGCCCGCCATGCCAGCGTCGAGCGCGATGCGGCCTCGGCCGCGGCGTTCTACCGCTCGGCGCTGCGCACCGATCCGAAGAACTCCGAGCTGCTCGACCGCGCCTTCATCTCCTCGCTCGCCGACGGCGACATCGACGAGGCGGTCAAGCTCGCCGACCGCATCCTGACCCAGGACAAGGCCAACCGCGTCGCCCGCCTCGTGGTCGGCGTGCGCGACCTCAAGCTGAAGAAGTACGCCGCCGCGCAGACCAACATCAACCAGTCGATCCGCGGCCCGATCACCGACCTCGTCGCCACCCTGCTGTCGTCCTGGGCGGCCTATGGCGCCGGCGACTCCAAGGCCGCGATCGCCGGAATCGACAAGCTGACCG
This sequence comes from Bradyrhizobium ivorense, assembly GCF_900696085.1. Taxonomy (GTDB): domain Bacteria; phylum Pseudomonadota; class Alphaproteobacteria; order Rhizobiales; family Xanthobacteraceae; genus Bradyrhizobium; species Bradyrhizobium ivorense. Next base: position 279,437 of record NZ_CAADFC020000033.1, on the reverse strand, counting down.
GGCCGGACTGGTATCCGATCTTCAAGGACCTGCATGCCGGCATGATCTACGAGCTCGCCGGCAAGGAGAAGGACGCCGGCACCCGGCTCGAGCGCACCTACAAGCTGGACGATTCGGCGCTGCGCACGGTCGATGAATATGCGCGCTGGACCTCGCGCAACAAGGATGCCGCCTCCGCCACCGCGCTGTATGAAGCCTTCGACAAGAAGCTGCCGCGCCACCCGCTGGTGCTTGACGGCATCAAGGAGACCAAGGCCGGCAAGAAGCTGCCGCCGCTGGTCGATAGTCCGCAGGCCGGCGCCGCCGAGGCGCTCTACGGCATCGGCGCGACCTTGACCCGCCGCGGCGGCGAGGACCTCGCGCTGGTCTATCTGCAGCTGGCGCTCTATCTGCAGCCGAGCCATCCGATGGCGCTGCTCTCGCTCGCCGATCTCTATGAATCGGTGAAGAAGCCGCAGATGGCGATCAAGATCTATGAGCGGATGCCGGCGTCCTCGCCGCTGAAGCGCAACGCCCAGATCCAGCTCGCGACCAATCTCGATGCCGCCGACCGCAGCGACGAGGCGATCAAGATCCTCAAGGACGTCGCGACGGAATACCCGAAGGACATCGAGGCGATCCTGGCGCTCGGCAACATCGAGCGCGGCCGCAAGAAGTTCGGCGACTGCGCGATGACCTATTCGCAGGCGATCGATGCGCTGCCGGCCGGCGGCGACAAGAATGCCTGGGTCACCTACTACTATCGCGGCATCTGCGAGGAGCGCTCCAAGCAGTGGAACAAGGCCGAGACCGACATGCGCAAGGCGCTAGAGCTGCAGCCCGAGCAGCCGCATGTGCTGAACTATCTCGGCTATTCCTGGATCGACCAGGGCATCAACCTCGACGAAGGCATGAAGATGATCAAGCGTGCCGTCGAGCAGCGCCCCGACGACGGTTACATCGTGGATTCGCTGGGCTGGGCCTACTACCGGATCGGCAATTTCGAGGAAGCGGTGAAGAACCTCGAGCGCGCCATCGACCTGAAGCCGGAAGATCCGACCATCAACGACCATCTCGGCGATGCCTATTGGCGCATCGGCCGCACGCTGGAGGCCAAGTTCCAGTGGGCGCATGCCCGCGACCTCAAGCCGGAGCCGGACGAGCTCCCGAAGATCCAGGCCAAGATCGACAACGGCCTGCCCGAAGATGCCTCGCCGGCTGCCGCCGCCAACGACAAGAAGAAGGACGACGGCGGCAAGGGCGGTTAGCGTCTCGCTAGATGGGCCAAGGCCTTCCGCAGAATGAGATCGTCATGGCCGGGCTTGACCCGGCCATCCATCCCCCTTCGCGAGATGCCCTTTCGGGCGATGGATGCCCGGGTCAAGCCCGGGCATGACGAGTGGTGCCGGAATTTCTGCGCCAACAAAGGGATAGGATCGTGGTGCGATTTACGCTAATCGCTTCACGATGTTTGTTTTTTAGGGGCTATTCGCCGTGCCGGCGCTGATTGAAGAGGGGCGTGCCAAGGTCAACCTGACGCTGAAGGTGGTCGGGCGGCGCGTCGATGGATTGCACGATCTGGAGAGCGTCGTCGCGTTTGCGGATTGCGCCGATCGCCTGATCTTGGAGCCGGGCGAGGTGCTGGCGCTCTCGATGTCCGGGCCGCTGGCGGATGCCTGCGGCGACACCTCGGACAATCTGGTGCTCAAGGCCGCGCGCCTGCTCGGCGAGCGTGTCGCCGACCTCAAGGTCGGCCACTTCACGCTGGAGAAGGTGCTGCCGGTGGCTGCCGGCATCGGCGGCGGCTCGGCGGATGCCGCGGCCGCGCTGCGGCTTTTGGCACGGCTCAACGAGCTGTCGCTCGACGACGAACGGATCATGGAGGTCGCGCTCAAGACCGGCGCCGACGTGCCGGTGTGCGTCGCCTCGCGCGCCTGCGACATGAGCGGCGTCGGCGAGAGCCTGCTGCCGCTCGACCTGCCGACGCTGCCGTGCGTGCTGGTCAATCCGCGCGTGCCGGTTGCGACCAAGGACGTCTTCAATGCGCTCGGCCTGCGTCACGGCGAGCTCCTGATCGGCGCCACCGATGTGGTGATGCAGGCCCCGTCCTGGCCCGACACCTCGAGCGCGATCGACGACTGGATCGACGCGCTCGCAAGCGGCACCAACGATCTCGAAACCCCTGCCGCGCGCGTCGAGCCTGTGATCAGCGACGTGCTGTCCGCGCTGCGTCAGGCCAACGGCGTCCGCCTCGTGCGCATGTCAGGCTCCGGCGCGACCTGCTTTGCGATCTTCGCAACGGATGCCGACGCCCGCGCCGCCGGCGAAAAGCTCCGCGCCGACCAGCCCGGCTGGTGGGTGCACGCCGGCACGCTGAGCTGAGGCGACGCGCAATGGCGTAGGTGGGCAAAGCGACAGCGTGCCCACCATCATGTTGCGAGAATACGGTGGTATGACTCTCGATGTCGCAACAATCTCGCCGGGACGATACGTGGAGATCGATGCGCCAAAAGCGATCACCGTCATCCCCGTGCAAAGGCTACGCCTTTGTCGCTGGAGGTGCGAGCCTTGCGGCGCAATTGCGCCGCTGGGCGAGCCTCGAAGGATGAATCGGCCCGGCTGGTGGCCGTCGATCCTTCGAGGCTCGCCGAAGAGGCTCGCACCTCAGGATGACGGGTCTGATAGCTTCGCAGGGACGACACCAATATTGAGGCCATAGCTCGGCCCACCTGAACGCCGGGCAGCCTTGCGGGCGCCTTGCTTGGCAAGCCAAACCCGCTTTGCCATAACAGGCCGAAACGACAACGTTGCGCGCGCGGGACCGTCATAAAATCCGCCGGCAGCCAATGAGCCGGGAGGATGCCATGGCCAATATCCGAGTTCTCGCCACCGATCTGGAATTTCCCGAAGGGCCAGTCGTGCTGCCCGACGGCTCGGTGGTGCTGGTGGAAATCCGCGGCCAGCGGCTGACACGGGTCTATCCCGACGGGCGCAAAGAGATTGTCGCGAAAGTGCCGGGCGGCCCGAACGGTGCGGCACTTGGTCCCGAGGGCAAGATCTACATCTGCAACAATGGCGGCTTCTCCTGGATGCCGGCCGGCAAGATGATCATGCCGGGACCGCAGCCGGAGGATTATCTCGGCGGCTCGATCCAGCGTGTCGATCTGCAATCCGGCCAAGTCGAGACCGTGGTGACGAAGTGCGGCGAGCATGGCCTGCGCGGGCCGAACGATCTGGTGTTCGACAAACAGGGCGGCCTGTGGTTCTCCGACCTCGGCAAGCGCCGCGCGCGCGACATGGATGTCGGCGCGTTCTATTACCTGAAGCCCGGGATGAGCGAGATCGTCGAGGCCGTGCACGGCATCCTGCCCGCCAACGGCATCGGCCTGTCGCCGGACGAGAAGACCGTCTACATCGCGGAGACGCCGACTGCACGGCTGTGGGCCTATGAAGTTTCCGAGCCCGGCACGATCAAGCCGCGCGAGGTGATCTATCGCGGCGAGCGTGGCAAGCCGATCGCCGGCCTCGGCGGCTACCAGATGTTCGACTCGCTCGCGGTCGAAGCGAACGGCAATGTCTGCGTCGCGACGCTGGTCTCGGGCTGCATCTCGGTGATCGCGCCCGACGGCACGCTGGTCGAGCAGGTGCCGACCGGCGACCGCGTCACCACCAACATCGCCTTCGGCGGCCCCGAGCTGAAGACCGCCTACATCACGCTGTCAGGCAAGGGCGAGCTGATCGCGATGGACTGGCCGCGGGGCGGATTGCCGCTGAATTTTTTGAATCGATGACGATTGCGCGTTAGCGCAATCGTCATCCCGGGATGGTGCGAAGCACCAGACCCCAGGTGCGCAATTGCGCACCGGGGATCTCGAGATTCCGGGTTCGATGCTTCGCATCGCCCCGGAATGACAAGGTGGAGGGAGGATCGAAGATGCCCTGGCTTGAACCGGTCACCCTGTGCGGCGCACATGCGCGGCTCGAACCGCTGTCGCACGATCACCTCGCCGGGCTGACTGAGGCGGTGAAGGACGGCCAGCTCTCGAATCTCTGGTACACGGCGATCCCGCAGCCGGAGAACATGACGAAAGAGATCGACCGCAGGCTCGGCCTGCAGGCCGCCGGGTCGATGCTGCCGTTCACGGTGTTCGACGCCGACGGCAAGATCGCCGGCATGACCACCTACATGAATGTCGACACGCCGAACCGCCGTGTCGAGATCGGCTCGACCTGGTACGCCAAGCGTGTGCAGCGCAGCGCGGTCAATACGCAGTGCAAACTGCTGCTGCTGGCCCACGCGTTCGAAAAGCTCGATTGCATCGCGGTCGAGTTCCGCACCCACTTCTTCAATCACCAGAGCCGTCGCGGCATCGAGCGTCTCGGCGCCAAGCAGGACGGCATCCTGCGCAGTCACCAGATCGCGCCCAACGGCACGTTGCGCGACACCGTGGTTTACAGCATCATTGCCAGCGAATGGCCGACGGTGAAGGCGCATCTCACCTATCAGCTCAACGATAAACCGCGCTGACGGAGTCGGCGCCAGAAACGGAACGATGGAAACCTTCGATTATGTGATCATCGGCGCAGGCTCCGCCGGGAGCGTGCTGACCAACCGCTTGAGTGAAGACCGCACGACCCGCGTGTGCGTGCTGGAGGCGGGGCCGAGCGACTGGCATCCCTACATCCATCTGCCGGCCGGGTTCATCAAGACCTTCCATATGAAGAGCGTGAACTGGGCCTACCAGCAGGAGGTGGGTCCCTACACCGGCGGGCGCAGCATCTATGCGCCGCGCGGCAAGACGCTCGGCGGCTCGTCCTCGATCAACGGCCACATCTACAACCGCGGCCAGCGCCAGGATTTCGACACCTGGGCGCAGCTCGGCAATCGCGGCTGGGGCTATCCCGACGTGCTGCCGTACTTCCGGCGCATGGAGAAGCGGATCGGCGAGGGCGACGACACCTACCGCGGCCGCGACGGCAATCTCACCGTCACCACGATGGATTGGCAGGACCCGCTCTGCGAGGCCTTCATGGCGGGCGCGGTCAGCCTCGGCATTCCGCGCAACCCTGATTACAACGGCCAGATCCAGGAGGGCGTGTCGTACTGCCAGCGCACCATCCAGAACGGCCGCAGGGTCAGCGCCGCCACCGCCTTCCTGCATCCGGCCAACCGGCGGCCGAACGTCGATGTGCGCACCCATGCGCATGTCACCGGCATCATCTTCGAGGGCAAGCGCGCAGTCGGCGTGCGCTACAATCGCGGCGGCAAGTACGGCGATCCCTTGGAGATCCGCGCCAACAAGGAAGTCATCCTGTCCGGCGGCGCCTACAACTCGCCGCAGCTGCTGCAGCTCTCGGGCGTCGGCGCGCCCGAGCTGTTGAAGACCCACGGCATCGAGGTGGTTCACGCGCTGCCCGGTGTCGGCGAGGGCCTGCAGGATCACTACGCGCCGCGTTCGGTGGCGCGGGTCAAGAACATCCGGACCATCAACGAGCTGCGCCGCGGCCTCAGCCTGTGGGTCGAGGCGCTGAAATGGGCGACGACGCGGCGCGGCCTGCTGTCGCTGTCGCCGACCATGGTGTACTGCTTCTGGCATTCCGGCGAGACCACCGAGAGCTCGGATCTGCAGCTCACCTTCACGCCGGCGAGCTACAAGGAGGGCGTGCAGGGCCAGCTCGAGGACGAGCCCGGCATGACGGTGGCGTCATGGCAGCAGCGGCCGGAGAGCCGCGGCTATGTTCGGATTCGCTCCGCCGATCCGTTTGCGCCACCGATCATCCAGACCAATTATCTCGCCGAAGAACTCGACCGCCGCGTCGTCGTCGCCGGCATGAAGCTGGCGCGCCGGCTGCTCGCCTCCGAGCCGCTCAAGCCGTATTACGCTTACGAGGATTTTCCCGGCCCGAAGGTGCAGAGCGACGACGAGCTGCTCGCCGCCGCAACGGAGCGCGGCACCACCACCTTCCATCCCGGCTGCACCTGCCGGATGGGTCCGGCGGATGCACCGTGGTCCGTGGTCGACGACCAGCTTCGGGTTCACGGCATGGAAGGCCTGCGCGTGATCGACGCCTCGATCATGCCGCGAATGATCTCGGCCAACCTCAACGCGTCCACGCTGATGATCGCCGACAAGGCCTCCGACATGATCCGCGGCAAGACGCCGGAAGCCGCGGCGAAATTGCCGGAGTATGCGTGAGGTTTTCGATCAGCGCGCACGCCCTATCACCGTCATCCCCGCGCAAAGGCTTCGCCTTTGTCGCTGGAGGCGCGAGCTCTTGCGAGCCTCGAAGGATGAATCGGCCGCCACCGGTGGCCGTCGACCCTTCGAGGGCCGCTGAAGAAGCGGCCACCTCAGGGTGACGGGTTGGTTTGCTCAACTTGCTCGGTGTCATCACCCGCGTAGGCGGGTGATCCAGTATTCCAGAGGCAGTGGTGATTGTACCGAGAGGCCGCGGCGTACTGGATCGCCCGGTCAAGCCGGGCGATGACAGGTGGTGAGGACAAAGCTTCACACCCTCTCAGGGTGACGGGATTGGCATAGGGTGACCGGATCAGAAGCGGGCGCTACCCGTAGACGAATGCCTTGTCCTTGAGGTCGATCGCCGGGAATTCGTCCTTCTCGGCCCAGTAGTCCTGGTTGTGCTGCCACTCCGGCTTGTCGCCGCGCTTCGGCAACAGGTGCATGCCGCGCATCATGTAGCCGGGGTTGAAATTCTCCGGGTCGATCCACGGCAGCAGCGGCATGTTATGGTCTTCGGGCCGCAGCGCCGGCGTCACCTTGCTGGCGCCGGTCGCCTTCATGTGCTTGAGCATGCGGCAGACGAAGTCGGCGACGAGGTCGACGCGCAAGGTCCAGCTGGCGCGGAAATAGCCGAACACCCAGACGAGGTTCGGCACGCCGGTGAACATCATGCCGCGATAGGTCACGGTGTCCTTGAAATCGAGCGGCTTGCCGTCGATTGCGAACTCGATGCCGCCATTGGCGGAGAGATGGAATCCGGTCGCGGTGATGATGATGTCGGCCTCGAGCTTTTTGCCGGACTTGAGCAGGATGCCGGTCTCGGTGAAGCGCTCGATCTCGTCGGTGACGACCGAAGCCTTGCCGCCCTTGATGGCGTGGAACAGGTCGGCATCCGGGACGAAGGCAATGCGCTGCCGCCACGGCCGGTAGCTCGGCGTGAAATGGGTGGCGATGTCAAAATCCTTGCCGAGCACGGCCTCGACCGCCGCCAGCAAGTCTTTCTTGGCGCCCTCGGGCTCGGCAAAGGTCCGCTTGGTGAAGGCATCCTGCTCGAACAGGATTTTTCTGCGGACGATCTCGTGGATCCAGGCCTCGTCGACCTGCAGCCGGCGCAGCTCCTCGGCGATCTCGATCGCGTTGCGGCCGGTGCGAAAATAGGTCGGCGAGCGCTGCAGCATGGTGACGTGGCCGGCATCGTTGGCCATCGCCGGGATCAGCGTCGCGGCGGTAGCGCCGGAGCCGATCACGATCACCCGCTTGCCCTTGTAGTCGAGGTCGTCGGGCCAGGTCTGCGGATGCACGATGGTGCCCTTGAACTTCGCCATGTCGGTCCATTCCGGCGTGTAGCCGGCGTCGTGGCGGTAATAGCCCTGGCACATCCAGAAGAAGTTGGCGGTGAAGCGCAGGTGTTCACCGGTGTCGATGCGCGTGGCATCGATGGTCCACAGATTGGTCTCGTTGGACCATTCCGCCGCGGTGATGGTGTGGCGGTAGCGGATATGGCGGGCGAGATCGTTCTCTTCGATCACCTCGCCCATGTATTTCAAAATCTCGGCCGCGCTCGCGATCGGCGCGCTGGTCCACGGCTTGAAGCGATAGCCGAAGGTGTGCAGGTCGCTGTCGGAGCGGATGCCGGGATAGCGATGCGTCGACCAGGTGCCGCCGAAGGTCTTTTGCGTCTCCAGCGCGACGAACGTCGTGCCCGGGCATTGCGTGGTGAGGTGATAGGCGGCGCCGACGCCGGAGATGCCGGCGCCTGCGATCAGGACGTCAAAATGCTCTGATGTAACGGGCTCGGCGGCCCGGATCTGGGTCTGGACGTTCATCTTCCCTGGTCTTCTTGTTGGTTGAGGCTGAGAAGCAAACGCCGGAGCTTTCGCTCCGGCGCTCGCCGATATCGAAGCTAGACTTCGCGGCGGCTCAGGAACGCCAGTCGCTCGAACAGGTGCACGTCCTGCTCGTTCTTGAGCAGCGCGCCGTGCAGCGGCGGGATCAGCTTGCGCGGATCGCGCTCGCGCAGCATCTCCGGCGTGATGTCCTCGTTGAGCAGCAGCTTGAGCCAGTCGAGCAGCTCCGAGGTCGACGGCTTCTTCTTCAGGCCGGGCACCTCGCGCACCTCGAAGAAGATGCGCAGCGCCTCTTCGACCAGCCGCTTCTTGATGTTGGGGAAGTGCACGTCGACGATCCGGCCCATGGTGTCGGCGTCGGGGAACTTGATGTAGTGGAAGAAGCAGCGGCGCAGGAAGGCGTCGGGCAGTTCCTTCTCGTTGTTCGAGGTGATCATCACGATCGGGCGCAGCTTCGCCTTGATGTTCTCGCCGGTCTCGTAGACGTAGAACTCCATGCGGTCGAGCTCGAGCAGCAGGTCGTTGGGGAATTCGATGTCGGCCTTGTCGATCTCGTCGATCAGCAGCACCGGGCGTTTCTCGGCAGTGAAGGCGTCCCACAGCTTGCCGCGCTTGATGTAGTTCTTGATGTCGGAGACGCGCGCATCGCCGAGCTGGCTGTCGCGCAGCCGCGACACCGCATCGTATTCGTAGAGGCCCTGCTGCGCCTTGGTGGTCGACTTGATGTGCCAGGTGAGCAGCGGCGCGTCGATCGCCTTGGCGACTTCCTCGGCCAGTACGGTCTTGCCGGTGCCGGGCTCGCCCTTCACCAGCAGCGGGCGCTCGAGCACGATGGCGGCGTTGACGGCAACCTTGAGATCATCGGTGGCGACGTAATCCTTTGTACCCGTGAATTTCATCTATCTGTTTGCCTTGGTTCGTTCGTCGGCCGCGCGGGGCCCGACATGAAACGACCGCTCTCGCGGCGGTCGCAGATCCTGTCCAATGTCTTGTCAGCTGTCATACTAGATGAAAAAGCAGGGCGGTCTAGGCCGGATTCCGCAGCGCAGCGGGGCCCGGACAGCGCCGTGCGCATAGTATGTCACGCGTACTGTTTCCGCCCTGCGGAATGACTGTCACCCGACAGCGACGACGCCAGCACGGTGCGGTCGCGCCCGGAATGCTTCGCTTCGTAGAGCGCGTGGTCGGCCCGGCGCAGCAATTCGCTCTCGTCAGTGGTGACGGCCGAGCGGCTGGCAATTCCCACGCTGATCGACACCACGCCGCGGCGCGCGGCGGGATTGGCGATCGCCAGCGAGCGCACCATGAGACGGATGGCTTCCGCCACCTTGAGCGCGTCCTGCTCGCCGACGCTGGGCAGGATGATGGCAAATTCCTCGCCGCCGTAGCGCGCCGCCAGCGCCGTCGTCTTGTCGGTGGCGTCGGCGATCACGTTCGCGACGCAGACATTCGTCGCCGGCCTGATGGCCGAGGCTGTCGTTGAAGCCCTTGAAGTGGTCGATATCGAGCATGATGAGCGAGATGTGCTCGCGGTCGCGAAACTCGCGCGGCAGCGCCACGTCGAAACTTCTGCGATTGGCGAGCCCGGTCAGGCCGTCGGTGGTGGCGAGCGCGGCCAGCCGCACGTTCAATGCGTTGAGCTCGTCCTCCATCTTGCGGCGTTCGGTCACATCGCGCAGGACGCCGACCACCTCGATGCCGCGGTGATCGTCCGCGGCGCCGGCAAGCTTGAAGTTGATCTCGACCCAGACCTCCGATCCGTCGGCGCGATAGGTTCTGAATTCCACCGTCTTGGTGATCGTCCAGTCGGTCAGCTCCGACGTCGCCTTGGCGACGTCGGCGAGGTTGTCCGGATGCACGAACTCGAAGCAGGACTTGCCGATCAAATCGTCCGCCTTGCGGCCGAGAATGGTCTCGACCGACTGCGACACGAACAGAAACCGGCCGTTGCGATCGAGCAGAATCACGACGTCGGCGATGTTGTCGGCGAGCAGCCGATAGCGCGCCTCGCGTTCACGCAGCATCAGTCCAACCCGGGTTCGCTTGCCGAATTCGCGCGCCAGCAGGACCGCAAACAGGACGACGATTCCCATCAGCACCAAAGCAACGAGCAGGTCATTGCGCAAATCCTCGTGCCACGCGGCAAGAACCTCGGCCTCCGGCAGCGCAACGGTCACCACGATCGGATATTGCGAGGCCCGCTCGAAACCGAGATATTTGATCCGCCCGTCGAACGGCGAGGTGGTCTTGGTATAGCCGGTTCGGTCCTGCTCGATCCTGGTCTTGAAAGCCGCCGACACCTCCTTGTTCCACTTGCCCGACGGCCAATGCGCCAGCACGATGCCGTCGAGCCGCAGCAGGGTGATCCCGGCATGCGGGCCGAACCGGAACGCCTGGTAGAAATTGTCGAAATACCGGCTCTCGATGGTGGCGAACAGGATGCCGCCAAAGCTGCCGTCCTCCTTGGTGATGCGGCGCGAGAGCACGATGGTCGGCCGGCCGGTCAGGCGCGACTCCAGCGGCTCGCTGATATGCAGCGCGGAATCGGTGGAATCGCGGTGCGCGATGAAATAGCTGCGATCGGCGTTGTTGTGCGCCGGCAGTTCCGCGGCGGACGAGTAGATCCTGGCGCCATCCGGGCCGATCACCCCGATCTCGCCAATCTGCGGCAGGGCGTCCGCGGTCTTGCGCAGCGCGGCATTGAAGCGGTCGACGCGCGGCTTCTGGTATTTCAGCAGGTCGACCATGGCGCCCATGGCCACGTCGATGGCCTGGATCGAATGCGAGGCGTGTTCGGCGAGCGAATGGGTGAGATTGTGAATGTCCCGCTCGCCCTGGGCCAGCGCCGCGGTGCGCCCCTCGATTGCCTTCCAGACCAGCAGTCCGAGCACGCACGCGCTCATCGCGACGACGACCGTGGTCACGATGGCCCGCGGCGAAAACAATTTCGGTTGCTTGGCGGAGCTGTAGGGCAAGTCGGTGTCCACTGGCGTCATGCCGCCTCCAGTGATCAACGCGCCATCTTAATGTGACGTTTCGGCCGGCAAGACCGAAGCTGGCCAGGGTGGTTAAGTGAAGGTGAATGGCTGATCCGCGGGTCCCGCCGGGGAGGGGCCCTTGACGGCACCGGCGGGGCGGGCGATTTAAGTAGCCATGTTCCTGCAGTTCTTCACATCGCTGCGCGACGCCCAGGTCCCGGTCACGCTCCGGGAATATCTGACGTTGATGGAAGCGCTTGACGCCGATCTCGCCGATCAGTCGGTCGAGAATTTCTACTATCTGTCGCGCACCGCGCTGGTGAAGGACGAGCGCAATCTCGACAAGTTCGACCGCGTGTTCGGCTCCGTGTTCAAGGGGCTCGAGAGCCTGCTCGATGCCATGGACAAGGCCGAGATCCCCGAGGAGTGGCTGAAGAAGCTCGCGGAGAAATATCTCACCGAGGAAGAGAAGAAGCAGATCGAGGCCATGGGCTGGGACAAGCTCATGGAGACCCTGAAGAAGCGCCTCGAGGAACAGAAGGGCCGCCACCAGGGCGGCAGCAAGTGGATCGGCACCGCCGGAACCTCGCCGTTCGGCGCCCACGGCTACAATCCCGAAGGCGTCCGCATCGGCCAGGAGAAGAACCGCAACAACCGCGCCGTGAAGGTGTGGGACAAGCGCGAGTTCAAGGATCTCGACGGCAATGTCGAGCTCGGCATCCGCAACATCAAGGTCGCGCTGCGCCGCCTGCGCAAGTTCGCCCGCACCGGCGCGCCCGACGAGCTCGATCTCGACACCACGATCAAGGAGACCGCCAACCACGGCTATCTCGACGTGCACATGCGCCCCGAGCGGCGCAACGCGGTCAAGGTGCTGGTGTTCTTCGATATCGGCGGCTCGATGGATTCGCATATCGAGCAGGTCGAGGAATTGTTTTCGGCCGCCAAGACCGAATTCAAGCACATGGAATATTTCTACTTCCACAACTGCCTCTATGAGGGCGTCTGGAAGCAGAACAAGCGGCGCTTCACCGATCGCACGCCGACCTGGGACGTGCTGCACAAATATCCGCACGACTACAAGGTGGTGTTCGTCGGCGACGCCTCGATGTCGCCTTACGAGATCATGGTGCCCGGCGGCTCGGTCGAGCATGTCAACGAGGAGGCCGGCTCGGTCTGGCTCGACCGCATCATCCGCACCTATCCGCATGCGGTGTGGCTCAATCCGGTGGCGCAGAAGCACTGGGACTATTCGGAATCCACCACCATCATCCGCCGCATCTTCTCCGAGCGCATGTATCCAATCACGATCGAGGGTCTGGAGAATGCGATGAAGGAACTGGTGCGGTAGCCGTTTCCGTCGTTCCGGGGCGCACGGAGTGCGAACCCGGAACCTCGAGTTGATGAAACTCGATCGAGATTCCGGGTTCGCTTCGCGCCCCGGAATGACAGACAAAACGAGGGAGAGCGCCATGCCCCAGACCATCCACCGCGGCATCAAGGCGATGATCGACGAGGCCAATGCCGAGATCGAGACCATCAGCGCGAAGGATGCGATCACGCTGATCGGCAAGGACGACGTCGTGATCGTCGATATCCGAGATCCCCGCGAGATCGAGCGCGACGGCAGGATCCCCGGCGCGTTCCCCTGCACCCGCGGCATGCTGGAGTTCTGGATCGATCCGAACAGCCCCTATGCCAAGCCGATCTTCCAGCAGGACAAGAAGTTCATCTTCCACTGCGCCGGCGGCCTGCGCTCGGCGCTCGCCGCCAAGACCGCCAAGGACATGGGCCTGAAGCCGGTCGCGCATATGGGCGGCGGCTTTGCCGCCTGGCGCGACGCCGGTGGCCCGATCGAGGCCTGGGAGCCGAAGAAGAAGGGGTGAGGGGCGCTGCCGTTCTCGCCATCGTCATTCCGGGGCGCGCGAAGCTCGAACCCGGAATCCAGAGATTGCCTTGCGAGATTCCGGGTTCGATGCTCCGCATCGCCCCGGAATGACGGGAAAGAAACACCATGACCACCGCCGACGATCCGCTTGTTTCCACCGAATGGCTGGCCGCGCATCTCAACGATGCCAACGTGAAGGTGCTCGACGCGACCTTCAAGCTGCCGGGCGTGCTGCCGCTGCCGAAGGACGACTATCTCGCCACACATCTGCCCGGCGCGGTGTTCTTCGATGTCGACGCGGTGTCCGACCATGCCAATCCGCTGCCGCATATGTTTCCGAGCGCCGAGCAGTTCGGCCGCGACATCGGCGGGCTCGGCGTCAGCAATGCCGACACTGTCGTGATCTACGACGGCGGCGGCTGGGTGGCAGCGCCGCGCGCCTGGTGGATGTTTCTGTCCTATGGCCACCGCAATGTGCGCATCCTCAACGGGGGCTTAAAGAAGTGGCGCGCCGAGGGCCGGCCGGTCGAGAGCGGCGAGGTGAAGCGGAAGCCCGCGACCTTCAAGGCGAGCTATGATGCGAAGCGCGTGCGCAGCATCGAGCAGATGATCGCCAATGTCGAAAGCCGCAAGGAGCAGGTGATCGACGCGCGCGCCGCCGACCGTTTCGAGGGCCGCGCGCCGGAGCCGCGGCCGGGCATCCGCGCCGGCCACATCCCGGGCGCCCGCAACGTGCCCTACAACCAGCTGTTCGATGCCGCGACCGGCGCGATGAAGCCGCTCGACGATCTGCGCGCCGCATTCACTGGCGCCGGCGTCAAGTTCGATGCGCCGATCGTGACCAGCTGCGGTTCCGGCGTTTCGGCCGGCGTGCTGACGCTCGCGCTGTACCGGCTCGGCATCACCGACACCGCGCTCTATGACGGCTCGTGGTCCGAATGGGGCCAGGCGAGCGGCCCGCCGATCGCGACCGGGCCGGCTTAGCGCCGCGTAGTGGCCGGCACCGGCTGGCCGAACGGATCGAGTTGCTGCTGAACCAGCGCCTGCCGCGGCGGCCGCGCCCGGGTGACCCGGCGCCGTTCCTTCTTGCGTGCCGTCCGCTTGGGCTCGCTGCGCTCCGACTTCTTCTTCTCCTCGACCTTCGACTTCTTCTCCACGACCTTCGGCGCCGCCGCCGGCTCAACTACGACTTCCGGTCCCCCCAGCGTTGCGATTGTCTTCGCCGCCGCGATCGCTTCGGGTGAGGGCGGCGGCGGTTCGGGCGCAACCGTCACCGGCGTCGGTGCAGCGGGGGCCGGCACGATGGCCGTCGTCGGAGCCGGCTCGGCCACCGCGGCGACTTTGACCTCGACGGGAGACGGGACTGCCTCAGTGACGGGCGGCGCGGGCTGCGGGGCCGGCGAGGCCTCCACGGCCGGTGCCTGCGCGGGGGCTTCGGCTGCCTCAACAGGTGCCGGCGCCTCGACCGCCTGCGGCTCCTGCTTCGGCTCGGCCGCCGGAGCGGGATCGGCGGTCGTCGCGGCGGCGACCTTCTCGGGCTCGGCCGGCGTCTCGGCAGCGGCAGGCGGCTCGGATGAAGGCAAAGTCTGCGGCGCCGGGCTGTCGGCCGTCACCGTCTCGGCGGGCGGGTCGACGCGCACCATGGCGAGCACCGGCTGCGTGTCCACCTGCTGGGCGAACGGGGGTTCGGGCGGAGCCCGGCGGGCCGGGATGCTGGCGAATTCCTCATGCGCGGCACGCAGTAACGCGGCGGCTCCCAGCCCGAATATCAGCAGCGAGGTCGCCAGTACGATCGCGGCGAACAGAAAACGAAGTCCGGGGAGCATGGGCGCGGTTCCCCCTTCTGCGGGAGGGTCTTGATGTCAGGGGTACGCGGTGACCACACGAGGAAGGCCGGCACGCGAAGCGCGAATCAGGCCGATTCGAGAATATCGCAACGCTTGGGGACTGTTTGTTACAAAATGCGGGCGATTGATGACTTCAGGCACATGGACAGCGTTTCGCGGGCCGTGAGACATCTTTGCCGCAGCGTGATGTTCAATCACAAAATGCCCGTATTGGACCGGATTTCGCGGATTTGTCTTGAATGCGCCGCTATCTTCCGTCATCTGCCCGTTAACAGTCCGGTGTGGCTTGGGGACTATACAAGAGCAATGATGATCAATCGCATTCTGACGATTTGCGCTGCCGCGGCGCTTGGCGTGGCAGGAACCTCGTTCGCGCATGCGCAGGGTTATCCGGCGCCCCGGGGTACCACCTATTCGGCTGCGCCACAGCCTTATCCGCCGGGCAGCCTGCCGGATTTCGACGCGATCAACGATGACGACGATGCGCCGCACGATTCGGCCGCATTGCCGCCGCCCGGTCCGGTGATGTCGCCGGACGACCCGCGCTACGGCCGCCCGATGAACGCCCCGCGCGCCTATTCCGATCGCGCGCCGGCGGGACCAGTGATGTCGCCCGACGATCCGCGCTACGGCCGTCCGATGAATGCGCCGCCGGTCTACTCCGAGCGCGCACCGACCGGCCCGGTGATGTCGCCTGATGATCCCCGTTACGGCCGCCCGATGGGCCCGCCGCCGGTGATCTACGCCGACCGTCCGCCGGGGTCACAGCAGCAGGATGCCTATCGCGACAGCAACGGCGTTCCGGCCGCAGGCGTGGTCTATCCCGCCACGCCGGGCGGCGATGATCGTGGCGGCATGCGCCCGCCGGAAGCGGTTGGCGGCACGAGCGTCACCGGAGCGGTGCCGTCGCAGCAGCCTCCGGTCGATGCCAATGGCCGGCCGTTGCAGATCGCGGCACTGCCGCCGGATGAGCAGCCGGAGGACGGCAAGGCGCAACTGCCGCCGAACCTGCGGCGCCAGGAAGTCGCGTTCGCCACCAAGGAGCCCGCGGGCACCATCGTGGTCGATACGCCGAACACTTACCTTTACTACGTCCTCGGCAATGGCCGGGCGATCCGCTACGGCGTCCGTGTCGGCCGCGACGGCTTCACCTGGACCGGCGTGCAGAAGATCACCCGCAAGGCCGAGTGGCCGGATTGGCATCCGCCGACCGAGATGATCGAGCGTCAGCCCTATCTGCCGCGCTTCATGGCCGGTGGCCCCGGCAACCCGCTCGGCGCCCGCGCGATGTATCTCGGCTCGACCGTGTATCGCATTCACGGCACCAACCAGCCGTCGACCATCGGCAAGTTCGTCTCGTCGGGCTGCATCGGCATGCTGAACGAAGACGTCTCCGACCTGTTCGAGCGCACCAAGGTCGGCACCCGCGTGGTCGTGCTGCCCGGTGGACAGGCCCCGGGAACGGCGACGGCCTCCGCAGCGCCGCCCCCCGGCAGCCCCGCGGCCGGCGCACCCGCACCGGTTCAGGCGCAGGCTGGGCCGCTGCCCGGCACCCAGCCGACCAGCGTGCAGCCGCTGCCTCCGCCGGTGACGGTCCGCTAGGCCCGACGGCGATCGATTTTGAAAAAGGCGCGCGAACAGCGCGCCTTTTTTGTTGCAACAAGCTGGTGCTCTCGACGTTGCCGCGATGAGGCAACGCGATGCACGACTCCCGCCTGATCTATCCGCCGCTGAATACGCCAAAACTGGTTGCCGACGATGTCTGGATCGTCGACGGCCCGGTGATCCGGTTCGGCCCGCGCTGGTTCAAGATTCCATTTTCGACCCGCGCCACCATCATCCGCCTGCCGGATCGGCGTCTGTTCATTCACTCGCCAACGCCATTGGTGGATGAGCTGAAAGCCGAGATCGCATCGCTGGGCGTGCCGAGCTGGATCATCGGGCCGAACCGTCTGCACTATTGGTGGATACCGCAGTGGCACGCCGCGTTTCCCAATGCGCGCGTCTTCCTCGCTCCCCGCATCAGGGAGCAGGCCGGCGATGCGCTCACGCTCGACGGCGAACTGCTGGAGCGCGAAACAGGCTATCCCTGGGACGCGTGGATCGCGACGCTTCCGGTCGCCGGCAGCTACATGACCGAGATCGTGTTCTTCCACCGTCCATCGCGAACGCTGGTGCTGACCGACCTGATCGAGAACTTCGAAGCCGATCGCCTCGGCTCGCCCCTGATGCGATTCCTGACCTGGCTCGGCGGCGTGCGCGATCCCGATGGCAGCACGCCGAGCGACCTTCGATCGACGTTTGCGCGGAACAAGGCCGCGCTGCGGGACGCGGTCGCGCGCATGATCGCATGGAATCCGGAGCGGATCATCCTGGCGCATGGACGCTGGTACAAGTGGAACGGCCGCGCCGAGCTGCGGCGCGCGTTCCGCTGGATACCGAAGTCCTGACCATCCCGCGGACCCGGTCGCGTCGACCGGCGCCCGCGACGGTCAGGCCAGCCGCCGCGGCGGCTCGGCGCCCTTGGTGAAGGCATCGATGCACTCGACCATCTGCTGGTAATGCATCTGCAGGCCCTCGCGGGTGGCGTAGCCGAGATGCGGCGTGATCACGACGTTGTTGAGCTTGCGCAGCGGATGGTCTGTCGGCAGCGGCTCGACCGCGAACACGTCGATGCCGGCGCCGGCGATCTTCCTGTCGCGAAGCGCCGCGAACAGCGCATCCTCGTCGACGATCGGCCCGCGCGCGGTGTTGACGAGATAGGCCGACGGCTTCATCCGCGCGATGTCGGCGGCGCTGACCAGGCCGCGCGAGCGCGGGCTCAGCACGACATGGATGGTGACGATGTCCGATGTCGCGAACAGCTCGTCCTTGCTGGCGTAGCCGGCGCCGGCCTCCTTGCACTTCTCGGGCGTGAGGTTGGGGCTCCAGGCGATCACGTTCATGCCGAACGGCTTGGCCATGCCGGCGACCTTGCTGCCGAGCTTGCCGAGGCCGATGATGCCGAGCGTCTTGCCCTCGATCTCGGTGCCGGCAAAGGTCTGCCAGGGCTCGCCGGCGTGCATCCGCGCGTTCTCGCGGCCGATGCCGCGGGTCAGTTCCAGGATCAGACCCATCGTCAGCGCGGCGGTGGGATCGCGGCTGTACTGGGTGCCGCAAAACACGATGCTGCGTTCCTTGGCTGCCTCGGCGTCGATCGAGGCGTTGCGCATGCCCGAGGTGATCAGGAGTTTCAGCTTCGGCAACTGCACGAGCAGGGTGCGCGGAAACGGCGTGCGCTCGCGCATCGCGCAGATGATCTCGACATCCTTCAGCTTGGCGGCGGCATCAGCCTCGCTCGCGAACGGCTCGTCGAACACGGTGACGTCGACCCGGTCCTTGATGCGGGGCCAGTCGGCCACCGACAGCGCGAGATCGAAATAATCGTCGAGGATTGCACAGCTGAGCCGCGTCATTGGCAGGTCCGTTATTGGCGAGGAGGACGGCGGAAATCAACCGTCGAAGGCCCGTCATGGTCGCGCGCAATCGATAGGCGCGCAAGCGGCCGCGGCTGAACGGCTGTTATGCGGAGGGAGCCTTCTGCGCCTTCGCGGTGCGGATGTCTGACAGCATCGACTGCACCGCCGGCGACAACGTCCTCTGCTTGGCGCGGCAGGCCGGGCCCGGGCCGCGCATATAGTGCAGTTCCGGCCGGTACGGGTTGAAGGCCTTGGCGGCGAAGGCACGCCAGAAGGCGCGGATTTCAGCGAACAGCGTTGCCCCGCCTCTAGAGGCCGGGCGCGCGAGAGATGCCGAGGTGATGGCAGCCATGACGCGGCCTCTGCTGTTTCGGTCGCGGTTTTGCCGCGAAAAACGCCGTTTTCGGCGTTCGAGACGAGTTTTGGCCTGATTTATTAAAAGATGGTTTCAATTGTCGTGATCCCGGGCACACACGGGGGTGGCCGGCGCGCACATGGTATCGGACCCGTTACCTCCGGCGGCGAAAGACCGGAAAACCGAGCCCGCGCGGTTGCGCTTTCGGGGGCCGGCCGTTACATCGGCGGCAGCAAAATTTCCACAAATCGGATCGAATTCAGGGACAGCGGATGGCGCGCCAGTTCATCTATTTCATGCAGGGTCTGACCAAGAGCTATCCGACCCGCAAGGTGCTCGATAACATCCATTTGAGCTTCTACCCGGACGCCAAGATCGGCGTGCTCGGCGTCAACGGCTCGGGCAAGTCGACGCTGCTCAAGATCATGGCCGGCCTCGACAAGGAATATACCGGCGAGGCCTGGGTCGCCGAGGGCGCCCGCGTCGGCTATCTCGAGCAGGAACCGCATCTCGATCCCGCGCTCAACGTCCGTGACAACGTCATGCTCGGCGTCGCCAAGCAGAAGGCGATCCTCGACCGCTACAATGAGCTTGCGGTCAACTACTCGGACGAGACCGCCGACGAGATGACCAAGCTGCAGGACGAGATCGAGGCCCAGGGCCTGTGGGATCTCGACAGCAAGGTCGACCAGGCGATGGACGCGCTGCGCTGCCCGCCCGATGACGCCGATGTCACAAAACTGTCGGGTGGTGAGCGCCGCCGCGTCGCGCTGTGCCGCCTGCTGCTCGACCAGCCGGAACTGCTGCTGCTGGACGAACCGACCAACCATCTCGACGCCGAGTCGGTGTCGTGGCTGGAAGGCCATCTGCGCAACTATCCCGGCGCGATCCTGATCGTCACCCACGACCGCTACTTCCTCGACAACGTCACCGGCTGGATCCTCGAGCTCGACCGCGGCCGCGGCATCCCATACGAGGGCAACTACTCGTCCTGGCTGGTGCAGAAGCAGAAGCGGCTGGAGCAGGAAGGCCGCGAGGAGGTCGCGCACCAGAAGACGCTGGCCCGCGAGCAGGAATGGGTGGCGTCCTCGCCGAAGGCACGCCAGGCGAAGTCGAAGGCGCGCTACCAGCGCTATGAGGAACTGCTCAAGAAGGCGAGCGAGAAGCAGACCCAGGCCGCGCAGATCATCATTCCGGTGGCCGAGCGGCTCGGCGCCAACGTCGTCGACTTCGAAGGCCTCAGCAAGGGATTTGGCGATCGCCTCTTGATCGACGATCTCACCTTCAAGCTGCCGCCCGGCGGCATCGTCGGCGTGATCGGCGCCAACGGCGCCGGCAAGACCACGCTGTTCAGGATGATCACCAAGCAGGACACGCCGGACAAGGGCACCATCACGGTCGGCGAGACCGTGCATCTCGGCTATGTCGACCAGTCGCGCGACGCGCTCGAAGGCAACAAGACCGTGTGGGAGGAGATCTCCGGCGGCAACGAGCTGATCCTGCTCGGCAAGAAGGAAGTCAACTCGCGCGGCTACTGCTCGGCGTTCAACTTCAAGGGCGCCGACCAGCAGAAGAAGGTCGGCGCGCTGTCCGGCGGCGAACGCAACCGCGTGCATCTGGCAAAAATGCTGAAGTCCGGCGCCAACGTGCTGCTGCTCGACGAACCGACCAACGACCTCGACGTCGACACGCTGCGCGCGCTGGAGGAGGCGCTGGAGGATTTCGCCGGCTGCGCCGTCATCATCAGCCACGATCGCTGGTTCCTCGACCGCATCGCGACCCACATCCTGGCCTTCGAGGGCGACAGCCACGTCGAATGGTTCGAGGGCAATTTCCAGGATTACGAAAAGGACAAGATGCGCCGGCTCGGCCAGGACAGCATCATCCCGCACCGCGTGAAGTACAAGAAGCTGACGCGGTGAGCTGAATATCGTCATGCCCGGCCTTGTGCCGGGCATCCACGTCTTTGCTTCGTCGGTACAAAGACGTGGATGGCCGGAACAAAGCCCGGCCATGACGGATGGATAAAGCAAGCTCGCGCCACTTTTCATCTTCAGGATCATGACGGCTTCGCGGCAGGTTCTGCGGCCAGTTGTCGCTTGGCAAGCGCGCGGGATTGCGTAGATAGAGCGCTCCGCAAATCCAATTCCGCGAGCTCTCCAATATGTCCGCCATGTCAGACGCGCCCGCCCACGCGAAGGGTCGGTCGCTGCGTCCCGTTCCCATGCTGATCTTCGGATCGCGCTGGCTTCAATTGCCGCTTTATGTCGGCCTGATCATTGCCCAGGGCGTCTATGTCGTGCTGTTCCTCAAGGAACTCTGGCACCTGTTCGCCCATTCCTTCGATTTCAGCGAGCAGCAGATCATGCTGGCGGTGCTCGGCCTGATCGACGTCGTGATGATCTCGAACCTGCTGGTGATGGTGATCGTCGGCGGTTACGAGACCTTCGTGTCGCGGCTCAATCTGCAGGGCCACCCGGACGAGCCGGAATGGCTGAGCCACGTCAATGCCAGCGTGCTGAAGATCAAGCTGGCGATGGCGATCATCGGCATCTCCTCGATCCATCTGCTGCGTACCTTCATCGAGGCCGGCGCGCTGGCGTCCGGCAAGAGCAGCTACACCGAGACCGGCGTGATGTGGCAGACCATCATCCACTGCGTCTTCATCCTCTCGGCCATCGGCATCGCCGTCGTCGACAAGCTGTCGAACGATTCGATCGAGGGAGCGAAGCAGCAGGGCGCGCACTGAGCGCTGCCGCCTGCGGCTTCGCCGTTCACAGCGATCCGGTGCCGTGATAAGGCTCACGGCACGACTACGCCGGGTGACCGCCGCACGGCGCGCCCATTGGACCGCTGCGTGAACAGGCTGTTGGATTTGACCTTCCTCCGCGCGCTCGCCTTCGGGCTGCTGCTTGCATCCTTGCCCGCCGTCTCGCCCGCGCGCGCCGCCGACGCCGCCTTCACCCAGTTCATCGCCTCGCTGTGGCCGGAGGCGCAGGCCGCCGGCGTGTCGCGCGAGACCTTCGATCGCGAGACGCGCGGGCTCGAGCCCGACTACAAGCTGCCCGACCTGATCTTGCCTGGGCGTCCCAAGACCGGCGCGCCGGCGCAGGCCGAGTTCGTGCAGGTGCCGGCCGATTACGTCAGGGAAGCCTCGATCGCGCGGCTGGCGGGCGAGGGGCAGCGGCTGCTGCAGAAATATCGCGCTTCGCTCGATGCGATCGAAAAGCGCTTCGGTGTGCCCGCCACCATCGTGCTGGCGATCTGGGGCCGCGAGACCGATTACGGCCGCTATGCGCTGCCCTACGACACGCTGCGCGTGGTGGCGACGCAGGCCTACGTCGGCCGCCGCAAGGACCAGTATCGCACCGAATTCATCCTCGCGCTGAAAATCCTCGGCGAGGGCGTGGTGACGCGCAAGGCGATGACGTCGTCCTGGGCCGGTGCCACCGGCTACACCCAGTTCCTGCCGTCGGAATATTACAAGCACGGCGTCGACCTCGACGGCGACGGCAAGGTCGACATCTGGCACTCGGTGCCTGACGCGCTGGCCTCCGCCGCGCAGCAGCTCGTCAACAAGGGCTGGCAGCCCGGCGTGCGTTGGGCCTATGAGGTGACGGCGCCCGGCAATGTCGATTGCACGATGGGCGTGCCCGAAGTGACAAAACCGATCGGCGAATGGCTGCGCGCCGGCTTCGTGCCGGTGCGCGGGCAGAAGCTCAGCGCTGCCGAGCAGGCGCGGCCGGCCTCGCTGCTGCAGCCGGAGGGCATCTACGGCCCCGCCTTCCTGACCACGCAGAATTACTTCGTGATCAAGGAGTACAATTTCTCCGATCTCTACGTGCTGTTCGTCGGCCATCTCGCCGATCGCATGACCGTTGCTCTGCCGTTCGCAACGCCCTGGTCGGCATCGAAGCAGTTGCGCTCCACCGACGTCGAGGCGATGCAGCGGCATTTGACCAAGATCGGCCTCTACAAGGACAAGCTCGACGGCAAGGCCGGGATGCTGACCCGCGCCGCGCTCGGCGCCTATCAGAAGCAAGCCGGGCTGAAGGTCGATTGCTGGCCGAGCGAGACGGTGCTGCGCGCGATGAGTTCGGCGCGCTAGAGCGGGGGCACGGATGCGCGACAGGCTGTTTCTGCTGACGCCCGGCTTCGAGGATCCGGCCTTTCCCGGCAAGCACTTCTACTGCTGGCACTGCGCGCTCCTGGAAGGCGTGCTGGCATCGTTTCCGCAACTCACTGAAATGATCGACGTTGAGCGGATCGCCTGGCCGCGGCCACGGCGCGAGGTCGTCGAACTGATCGGCGCCGGGAACCAGTCGCTTCCGGTGCTCGTGCTGGGCGACGATGCCGAGGCCGGGCTTGAAACGGGAACCGCCCACGGCCGCCGCTTCGTCGAAGGCAAGGACGCCATCCTGCGCGTGCTGAGCCTCAGGCACGGCATTCCTGAAGCGCATCCGTAGGCGGATCGCCCAAAACGAAAACCCGGCCGCAAGGGCCGGGTTCGAAGCTTGATAGGCGCGAGACGCGAGCCTTAGTCGCAGACCTCGACGCGGCGGAAGCGCCAGGCGTAGCCATCCCAGAAGCGCTCACGGACCATGCGGCAGGGCGGGGGCGCCTCTTCCACATACACCGGTCCGCCGTAGGCGGGACGGCTGGCAGCGATCGCGCCGCCGACGATGGCGCCGCCGATCAGGCCGGCGGCGATGCCCGCGCCGACGCCGCGCTGGGCGCTGGCCGGGGTCGGGGCAAACGACGTAGCAGCGATCGCAGCGACAGCGACGAAGGCAGCCAGGGTCTTCTTCATGTCTAGGGCACTCCTGAGGTGGCGCCATCGGCCGGCGCCGGTTTGAGGTGACTCACGCTGGTTTCGAACTGCTGTCTCGCTAAACAGCGCATAACAGTCAATTGAAAGTAAACGTCCAACCGATGATCACTTAAAAAGCGGTTTTTTCGGGCCATCAAGCACAGATGTCCCGGAGTACAGTCGTTTTTCCGGGGCATCTGGTTCGATTTAATCGAGATGAACGGCGATTAATCGCAGACCCTGACGCTGCGCACGCGCCAGGCGTAGCCGTCCCAGAAGCGCTGGCGCTGCCAGAAGCAGCCGGGCGGAGGGCCGTAACCGGGATCGACCACATAGGCCGGGCCGGGGCCGTAGTAGCCGGGGCCGTAATAGCCGTTCTGCGAGGCGATCGCGCCGCCGATGATGGCGCCTCCGATCAATCCCGCGGCGACGCCGGCGCCGACACCGCGTTGAGCATGGGCAGGGGCGGGCACCGCCACAGCCGAAACTGCGAGGGTGGCGACGGCGCAAAGCGCGAGCACTGTTTTCTTCATGACCTCACCTTTCCCGAAAGCTGAGCTTGCAAAGCGGTTTGTCCAAGCAAGGGTTCCATACTTCGCTTGAATGATCAATGAACGCGGCCGCCTCATTCGGCGGTGCACAAATCAAAAATGCTTTCGGTGGATGTCGGTTAAGCCGCGGTCGGCCCGGTGGCTTTCGATTTAGACTCGTTCCAAAATGAATCCTGCATCAGTTTGGAATTGCTTCAAAAAGCGCTTTTTCCCTTTGCGTCCGGGCGGGGCGGACAATATCGATAATGGTCAGCATCACCGACCGACCAGCCGAATTCTGATGATTGTCTGTTCCTGCAACGTCCTCAGCGACCACGATGTCCGCAATGCCGTAAGTGCCGGCGGTCCCGTGACCCGCAACGCCAAGCAAGTCTACGGTTGCCTCGGCTGCAGCGCCGAATGCGGCCGCTGCGCGCGCACGATCAAGGCCATCATCGACGAGGCGCTGGGACCTTGCGCCAAGGCCTGCTGTGCCGGTTGTCCGCACGCCGCCCATCCGAAGGCCGCCAACGAAGACGCCGAGCCGGCCGAATTCGCGCTCGCCGCCTGCTGATCCCCTGAAATCCACAAAATCCGGTCCGCGTGCGCTTTTGCGAAGGGTTGCCCTTGCCCGCAATCTGATTTAGAAGCATTCTAAATTGAGATCTCGGCTGATTTTGGCCGGCGACAGGTGGAGTGGATCATGCAAGGCGACCCGAAGGTCATCGACTATTTGAACAAGGGGCTGCGCAGCGAACTGACCGCCATCAATCAGTACTGGCTGCACTACCGGATGCTGAACAACTGGGGCCTGCTCGAGATGGCCAAGGTTTGGCGCAAGGAATCCATCGAGGAGATGGAGCACGCCGACAAGTTCGTCGACCGCATCCTGTTCCTCGACGGTTTTCCGAACCTGCAGGTGCTGGACCCGCTCAAGATCGGCCAGGACGTCAAGGAGATCATCGATTGCGACCTCGCCTCCGAGATCGGCGCGCGCACGCTGTACCAGGAGGCGGCGACCTACTGCCACGGCGTCAAGGACTATGTCAGCCGCGACCTGTTCGAGCAGCTGATGAAGGACGAGGAAGACCACATCGACTTCCTCGAGACCCAGCTTGATTTGATCAAGCGCATCGGGCTCGAGCTCTACACCCAGAAGCACGTCGGCCATCTCAAGGGCGAGGAGTCCTGAGCGGCGGCAGGGCTATCGGAGATTATCCCTTAAAATGGAGAGAGGCCGTCCATTGTGGGCGGCCTCTTTTCTTTCCGCGATCGAACGCGTTTCCGGCGCTTCAACGCGTGATGAATTTTGGCCGTAAACCTAGCGGCGCCGTGTGACTGCCTCCTAGAACGGAGATTATTTTATCCAGCTGATTGCATTTGCAGCGGCATTCTTGAGCATCAAAACGTCCCAACCCATCATCACATTCGCATAGCCGCGTGCAATGGCGGACTGGACTTGCTCTTCCGTCGTGGCGACGGCGCTCTTCGCCACTTTGGCTGCCGTCGTAGCTCGTTCGAACCGTTCAACGGCCTTCAAGAATTCCGGGGTGTCGAACTGGCCGGGGCATCCGAGATCAACGGAAAGATCATGCGGCGCGAGGATCAAGGCGTTGATGCCCTCAACCGCGCAAATTTCCTCGATGTTGTCGATGGCTGACTTGGTTTCGACGATTATGTTGCAAATAATTGTGCCCCCAACTTTGGCCAAATAATCTTCGAACGATACTCCCCATCTGGAATGGCCGATAAAAGGGCCGAAGCCACGCCTGCCCCGGGGTGGATAGCGTGTCATCGCTACGCATTCTGCCGCCTCTTGCGCGGTGTTCACCAGCGGAAACGCGATCCCTGCGGCCCCCATGTCGAGAGCCAGCTTCACCATGGCCTCATCGGCCTTGCCGACCCTCACGATGGGACGGCATTTCGTACCAGCTGTAGACGCAATCATTGCGTGGAGGTGTTCGGGGCCAATTGCTCCGTGCTCCTGATCGATTACGACGACGTCTGCACCTGCCTGCGCCAAGGCTTGCGTGACGATTGCTGAAGGGATTGTGCAGATGAACGTAGTTCGCACATTGCGCGCTGGTTCCGACATCTGAAGTCCCCTTCTGTGTTTCCACGTTGGGTTAAGGCACGCCTCTTCAGTTCCGGCGGAAGTTTGCCATTGACCGAACCGTTCGGTCAATGAAAATTTCAGTGCGGATGGCCAAAGCCCTATTCAGCTACGGGTCAGTTCCGACAGTCTCGGCGGTGCGCCCCGACCTCTACCAAGGGAGAAGTGAACCCTCCCATGGCGCTCAAGCTCAACCTAATTTCGTCGCGCTTTAGTAGCAGCGGGTGATGTTGACGGTGCGGTCGCCGCCGCGTCCGGGGACGGTGACGCTCTCGGTCGGGCAGCTCGACACATACGGGCGATCCGACGGCACCACGGCCGGCGGATAGCGATGGGCCCAGTCCCAGGGGACGTCATAGGTGTAGGTGTAGCGGACGTCGTTCGGGATTGCCGGCGCGGCCTGGGCCAGCGGCTCGCTGCTATATGGCGCGTAGTCATAAACATAGCCCGGCCAGAACGTGCTGACGCCGCGGCCGTGATGGCGGAAGGCCGGATGAACCGGACGCGCCGATGGTGCGGAGGCGCCGCGCGGCGCTGCCGATCCCGATCTGGCGAAGCTTTCGGTCGAGGGAGCAAGCAGCAGCGCTGCAACGCCGAGCGACGCAGCCAGCAAGGTTCGATACGCCATAGCACGCACCAACTCGGTTAACGGAGCATTGTGCGACGCTAAGCCGTGCTCCGTAACGCCCGCAAACCCATCCTTAATTATTGGTTAAGAAGTAAGGTTAACAGACCGTATCGCTTCAAAACCGCGGGAGGCGACGTCGTGTCGCGTCGAAGCCGGGCGTCTGCCGCGATCGATTTCATGCCGGCTACACTGCATCGGCGGGAACGAAGCAGCTGATGATGATGCCGCCACCGTGATGCACGTACCACACCACGGCCTCGCCGACGGGATTGCCGCGGTCGCGGATGATGGCGCGCTCCGGCACCATCATCCATTCCCCCTCGATCGGCACCCAATAGGCGCCGTTCCGAACATCGTAGCTGGTGCGATGGCCGTCGGAGATGTCGCAGCAGGGCACGCCGTTCGGTGCCATCACGCTCTTGAACCAGGCGCGAATCTCGGGCGGCACGTTCTCGTATTGCCCGTTGTCGAAACCGAGCGCGGCGCCTGCCATGGAGAGCCACGCGAGCAGCGCGACATGCGTCAGCCTTCGCATTCCGTTCCTCCACGTGACGTATCGGATCATTCGCGCGGTGTGTGGTGCGCGCGAATCCCGTTGTTGGCGTGATTGGACACGAACCGCGCAACGGATGCATGCTCAAAGAATCAGCGGCGCCGCGCAGCGCGGTTTGATGCGGTGCAAGATGTCGTCCTCCAGTCAGGATGACGGAGATGGCAGCGTCATTCTCTCCAAGCTTGCGACATCGCACGCTTCCGCTTGCCGCTACATCGTGCGTTGCGGTGCCGTCTGCAGCAATTCCTGCAATTGCCTGACGTAGAACTTGGCATTGCCGGTGGTGAGGTGGCCGCGCGTCTCGGTGCTCGCCGGGATCAGGTAGATATTGCCGTGCTTGATCCGCTTCACCGCAGCCTCGGTGACGCCGGTTTCCGGCGGATTGCGCTCATCGTCGGCGGCGTTGATCGCAAGCAAGGTGGCCTCGATCTTCTCCATGCCGGCGGATGGGTCGTAATCGTGCGAGGCCTCCCATTGATAGACATAGTCGTTGGCATCGGCGGTAACCGGCAGCGCCAGTTGCTCGTCCACCATCTTGTCGGCCTGCGGCGCTGATGGCGCCAGCGTCTGATAGCCAAGCGTGCCGCCGGCGCTGGCAAAACGGTAGGCGGAGATGGCGTATTTCATCATCCGCGGCTGGCTCGTGTAGTTGCCGCCCTTGTAGTCGGGATCGTTGCGGATCGTCTCCAGCATCATCCGCCGCAGCATCCAGTTGCGCGCCGCCATCGCGGTCGGCTGCGAGGCCATCGGCACCAGCACGTCCATCGTCTGCGGATAGCGCACGCCCCAGATCCAGGTGTGCATGCCGCCCATCGAGTTGCCGATCACCAGGCGCAGGTGCTTGATGTTGAGGCCTTCGGTGACGAGCCGGTACTGCGCGTCGACCATGTCGTTGTAGTCGTATTTCGGAAAGCTGGTTCGCATCGCGTCCGACGGCTTCGACGATTTGCCGTGCCCGATGCCGTCGGGGATGATGATGAAATATTTCGTGGCGTCGAGCGGCTGGCCGGGCCCGAACAGTTCGCCGGCGAAGGTCGGCGTCAGCATGCTCGCGGCCGAGCCGCCGGAGCCATGCAGCACCAGCACCGGCTGTCCGGTCGGCGCGCCCACCGTGGTGTAGTGCAGCCGCAGTTCCGGCATCACCTCGCCCGAGTGGAACTTGAAATCCTTCGCGATCCACTCGCCGTCTTGCGGCGCGGGATAGTCTGCAGCCATGGCCGGTACCGAAATCGAGATGAGGGCGGCCAACAGCGCCGCGCACAAACGGATCATGGTGCGTTCTCCCTGGGCGCGGCACGTTTGTCCAGCCGCTTGGGCGCAAGCCTAGCATGACAGGACAAACCGTCCGAGAGGGACGCCGTGGAGAATTGTCTAGCTCTGCCTCAATATGTTGAGCGCGTACCACCCCCAATAGACGCGGTGGCGCTGGATCAGGCCATCCGCGATCTCCATGACCTCGACGAGGTCCATCTGATCGCCATCCGGCGACTGGCGCGGATATTCCCAGGTGAGGATCCGGCCGTCGCTGAAAAAACCCTGCTTGAAGCGCCTGCGCTGCGGCGGATTGGTCTGGAACACGCGCGTGATGAAGACGCGCAGCGCCTCCGTGCCGCGGACGATGCCTTCATTGGTCTGCATCAGGTGCTGAACCAGCGGGCTCTCGATCGAGGCGTCCGGCGCATAGAGTGCGAGCGCCGCTTCGAGATCCTTGTTGCCGAGGGCTTCGTCCCAGAGCCTGTAGATACGTTCTGAGTCGTGGTGGTTTGCCGTCATGCTTGTTCCCTATCCTTGTGTTGGACCTGGGGCGATCTCAGCCGATGGCGCGGCGCCGATGTTTCAGGAAAATCTGAAATGAGTTTCGCGGCATCCCATATACGTTGAGTGCCGTTTGCGGTGGAGGCCGATGCGATGGAAACGCACCAATCCGTGCAGACCGGATTTTCGCGGATCGCCGAAGCCTTGGGCGACCCGATCCGGGAAGCGATGGTCAGCGCGCTGGCCGACGGCAAGGCGTTGCCGGCGGGCGAGCTTGCCGCGGTCGCCGGCATCTCGCCGCAGAGCGCGAGCGCACATCTGCAGAAGCTGGTCGATGCGCGCGTGCTCTCGGTCTGGGCGCAGGGCAGGTTCCGCTACTACCGGATCAGGGACGACGACGTCGCGGCGCTGATCGAGAACCTGGTCGACCTTGCGGCGAAGAGCCACGGCGCGCGCAAGCGGGCGCTGCCGGCCGAGCAGCTCAGGAAATCGCGGACCTGCTATCATCACCTGGCGGGCCAGCTCGGCGTGCTGTTGTCCAACGCACTGATCCGCCGCCGGCTGGTCGCGATCGACGGCCGCGGCGGTCATGTCACCGAACAGGGGCTGGCCTGGTGCCGCGCCGAAGCGATCGAGTTCGATCCCGCGCAGCAGCCACAACTTCGGCTCTGCAACGACTGGACCGAGCGCGTGCCGCATCTCGCCGGTCCGTTCGCCAACGCGGTGCTGGCGCGACTGCTCGATACGCGCTGCGTTGCGCCGCACCGCATTCCTCGCGCGTTGCGGATCACGGACCGAGGCCGCGCCTTCTTCGATCGGCTCGGAGTGCAGGTTCCGTTTTAGCGCCCGTCCTCGACCTCGGTCTCCGGGCGATCATTGCCGGCGGCGGTTTCGGTCAACCACTTGCCGTCGGAGGTCTCGTACTGGATCGCCTCGGTGCGGCCGGGGACCCGTTGCTCGTTGGC
Source organism: Bradyrhizobium ivorense (assembly GCF_900696085.1). Classification (GTDB taxonomy): domain Bacteria; phylum Pseudomonadota; class Alphaproteobacteria; order Rhizobiales; family Xanthobacteraceae; genus Bradyrhizobium; species Bradyrhizobium ivorense. Next base: position 249,489 of record NZ_CAADFC020000033.1, on the reverse strand, counting down.
GGCGCGCCGCGCCGCGGCAAGCGCCGCAGCGTGGGTTGGAAATGGTTCCGAAAACACCCCGTTGACGGTATAGGCCCAGCCGCCGTCGTGCTGGACGACCTTGTAGACCACGTGGCTCATCGGGAACCTCGCTCCGCCGTTGGACGATGAGGCTGCCAGAATAGTCCACGATGTCGTATTTTGCAGCAGCCGATCGTCCTAGATCATGATCCGGAAAAGTGGGTACCGGTTTTCCGGAAAGATCATGCTCACGCTTAGAGTATGATCCGGAAAAGTGGGTGCCGGTTTTCCGGAAAGATCATGCTCACGCTTAAAAGAGTCGCCCCGGTCAGGCGGGCGCGAGGGAGTTCATCATGTGCCGCAACATCAAGACGCTGTTCAACTTCGAGCCGCCCGCCACCGAGGACGAGATCCACGCCTCGGCGCTGCAATTCGTGCGCAAGCTGTCCGGCTTCAACAAGCCGTCGCAGGCCAATGAGGCTGCGTTCAACCTTGCGGTGGCCGAGGTCTCCGACGCGGCGCGACGGCTTCTGACCTCGTTGCAGACCACGGCGCCGGCGCGCGATCGCGAGATCGAGGCGGAAAAGGCCAAGGAACGCTCGCGCCTGCGATTTGGCTGAGGCGCGGCGGCGTCCGTGACGTAGCTCACGGTATCGCGGCGCCGGGGCAGGCATGGTTGTCCTTCACCCCGGCACCGGAGCGCTGCCATGAAGTCTGCCGTCCTGCTCACCCTCGGTTCGATCGCGTTCGCCGTTCTCTGGACCGGCGGCATGCTGTTGTCGAGCGGCGCAGTCGACAGTACCGACGTGATCATCCTGTCGGTCTGCGGGGCGTTCGCCGGCATTGCCTGGTACTACGCGATGCGCTGGGTCTTCCAGCACATTCGCCTCGCGCCGCCATGCGCCCCTCCGGCCAATCCCGGTGCGGACCGGTGAACGCGAGTTCGGGCGCGATGTTGATCAAGCGGTTCGGCTACAGGGCAAGCCTGCCGAACTGAGAGGTGTGAAGCTTTGTCCTCATCCACCGCTGTCATCGCCCGGCCTGTGCGCAATTGCGCACATGGACCGGGCGATCCAGTACGCCGCGGCCTATCGGCTCAAGCACGCCTGTCTCTGGAATACTGGATCGCCCGGTCCATGTGCGCAATTGCGCACAGGCCGGGCGATGACATCGAGTAAGTTGAGCAAATCATCCCATCACCCCTGAGAACGAGAAGATTCTACTTCTTGTCCTTCTTGCGGTGCTTCTTCTTTTTCTTGCGATCGTCGTCGTCATCTTCATCGTCCTCGAAGTCGACGGCGTCGACATCGAGGGCGATCGCCTCAGCCGCGGCGCGTTCGATGGCGTCGCGCTCGGCCTGCTCGGCGGCTTCGCGCTCCCTGGTGCGCTTGTAGTCTTCATAAGCGTCGAAGATCATGTGCAGCCACGGCATCACTTGGTCGATCGACGGCAACTGGCCGGGCGGTCCGGCTTCGCCGCGCGGGCCTGCCGGTCCCTGGGGACCCTGCGGACCGGCCTCGCCGCGCGGACCCTGCGGTCCGGCCTTTCCTGCCGCGCCCGGCTTGCCCTGAGGACCTGGCTTGCCGACCGGACCGGGCTTGCCCACCGGGCCCGGCTTGCCGCGCACACCTTCCGCCCCCGGCCGGCCCGGATGACCCTGCGGACCGGGCCGTCCCGGCTCGCCCTGACGGCCCTGCGGCCCTTGCGGTCCCCGTAGCCCCTGGCGGGAAGTCGTGTCGTCAGCCACTGCTATGCTCCGTCGCGATGTGAAGCCGCTTGTAACAGAGGTTTGCGGACGGCTTCAATTCTGCCGGCCCGCACTGATCCGAGCGATCAACAGTCATAATTCGATGCGCCGGCGACGAGGGAGAGCGCGTTGCGGTTTCTGAAGAACGTGGGCGGCGAAGCCGCAGGCGAGGCGACGCCGCCGCTCGACATCGTCGTGACACGGCAGGATGTGACGGACGAAGCGAGCTTTCGCGGCAGCGGCGTCCTCGAGCTCTACGAGGCGCTGTTTCCTTTGAGCGAGCGCGACAGCTCCGACGACATCGTGCGCTGGGTATTGTCGGAAGATCTCGGCGAGCGCAGGCAGTTCGCGCTCGGCGATCGGCTGCTGTCGTATTGCCTCGACTCGCGCTGCTTCATCCTGCGCGCGGCGGAGCGCGCAATCGGGCTCGGCTTCTTCACCTGCGATCACACAAGTCATCTGATCTTCTGCAACTATGTCGGTGTCGCGCCGGCGTGGCGGGGCGGCGGCCTGGCGCGCGCGTTCTATCGCGAGATGGTCGACATGCTCGACGAGCTGTGTCCGCGCAACATCGGCGTGGTGCTCGAAGTCGAGCCGTTCGATCGCGACCACCTCGAGACGGTCATCGCCGATCTCGAACAAATAGGACGGCGGCAGCTCGAAGCCCATGAAGCGGCCACCATCCGCAAATTCCTTCGCGTCTGCTGGTATCACAAGCTCGGCTATCGCTTCTTCTGCGACGCAGCTACCGCGCGGCCGCTGCAATGCCGCTCGCCCTGTCTCGATCCGGCGTTGCCGCCAACGGAATGGGTCGGCGCCGAGGAGGACTACTGGCTGATGTGGCACGCGCGAGAGAGCGCAGCGCCCGCGCCGTCAAGCGCAGGCGAGCTTTGGCGGCAAGCGGTCGAGGCGATCTATGTCGAGATCCTGGCAAAGTCGCTGGTCGACGAGGACCCGCACCGCCGGCGCGGCTATTGGGACTACGCGACGGCGCTGGTCGCCGAGACGCTGCAGCGCACCGCGGTGGCCGAGGTAACGCTTGCGCGCTATCTCGGCCCCGACGACAGCCCGCTGCTGTCGCGCTGGCGGCGTCTGGCGATCGATTTGCCGATCTGACGTTGCCGACGCGGGTTGTTATCCCACCGCGTTGTCGCCATGCGCGGGCACGTCGATGCCCTCGGCGGAATATTCGCGGATCTTGTTGCGCAACGTGCGCACCGACAGCCCGAGCACGCGCGCGGCGCGGGTGCGGTTGCCGTCGCATCGCGCCAGCGTCTGCAGCACAAGCTCGCGCTCGACTTCGTCGACGGTCGCGCCGATGAGCAAGGGAACGATTTCATTTGGTGCGAGCGACGGCAGCGCAGCTTCCGGCGCAGGCAGGGTGGACGCGTAGGACATGAACATCTCCCGATCAACGCCCGCCTCGTCGATGAAGCGGAAACATCGAGTACCCAACTACCCCAAGACCCGTGGTTTCACGGTGTGCCAGTTTGGTTAACAGGTCCTTAACGCGCCTCTAACTGTTTGCGCTGCAACGAAAATACCCTGAAATCGCCACGATTGCGGTTCCCCGGGTCACAGCGTCCGATAACCGCCGTCGACCATCACGATCGATCCCGAGACATAGGCCGAGAGATCCGAGGCGAGGAAGATCGCGGGGCCCACGATGTCCTCCGCCTTGCCGGCGCGGCCGAGCGGGGTGTGGTCGATGAACACTTTCACCAGATCGGGATTGCTGGCGCGCACCTTCTCGTTCAGCGGCGTCTCGATGAAGCCCGGGCCGATCGCATTGACGCGCACACCGTCCTTGCCGAGCTCGGCGGCGAGCGCCTTGGTGAAGCCGAGCACGCCGTGCTTGGAGGCGGTATAGGCCGGCGAGCTCGGCGTGCGCAGATGCACGAAGGACTGGATCGAGCCGATATTGACGATGCGTCCCTTGTTCTTGCGCAGCGGTGCGAGAAACGCATGCGTGACGTTGAAGACGCCGGTGAGATTGATCGAGATGATGTCTTCCCAATCCTTGATCACGGCCTCGTCGGCGCCGAGCATGCCGTTGCGGCGGGCGATGCCGGCATTGTTGACCAGGATCGAGACAGCACCGACCTTGTCCGCCACGTGCCTCGCCATCGCGCTGCAGGCGTCGCGATCGGTGACGTCGAGCGTAAAGCTGTCGGCCTTGCCGCCGGCGTTGCGGATTTCCTTCGCCGCCTCCGCCGCCGCGTCGCCGTTCTGGTCGAGCAGCACGACGTGTGCGCCCTCCCGTGCATAGCCGGCCGCGATGGCGCGCCCGATGCCGGAGCCTGCACCGGTGATGACGGCGATGTGATTGGCGAGTAAGGGCATGGCGTTTCCTCGTTTTTGATTGCGTTGTCGACAACACTATTCAAAACCGCGCCAACCGAAACGCCAAGCCGGCTTTGCGCGTTGCTGTCATCCAGATTCGGATGACAAACATGGACCCGCATATCAGACGGTGGAAACTTGCAATCGATCGGTTTCGCGAGGCGTCCGATCCCGACTATGGCGAAATGGCACGGATGGTGGCCGAGATCGCGGCGACCGACATCGACGAAACGCTGCGGCAAGCGGCCGCACAGGTGCTGCCGATCGCCCGACAATCGGCGCAAAGGTCGGCCGACCGCCGCACCAAAGCGATGGCGCTGCGCCGTCTCGGCATCATCAGCGATGCGCTGCACATGCTCTCGGCGCCGCAGTTCGGCCGGCGCGGCCTCGCACCCAAAGTGCTGACGCAGGAGGACCAGTACCGTCAGATGCTCGGCCTGCCGCTCGGCCGCCGCCTTGCGCCGAGCGAGGTCCACCAGGCGTTCAAGCATGCCGCCAAGACCGCGCATCCCGATGGCGGCGGCAATGGCCCCGCGTTCCTCGAGCTCGCCGCCGCGCGCGACGCGCTGATCAAGCATCACTAGGGCTTGGTGGGATTCACCGCGGCATGGACGGCGCGGCAGTGCCGCACGATGTTGTCGTGGGCGACCACGAACTGCTTCAGCGGCGTATCGATGTCGTAGAAATAGATATTGGCGATGAAGCCGTAGAGCCCGGCATCGATCGCGGTCGCCTTGTCGCCATGCACATAGCCCTGTGCCGGGATCAGCGCCGCGATCGCGGCGAGATCGGCGAGGCCGCGGGCCATCGCGGCATCCGGATCGAAGCGGCCGATGCCCTGGTAGTAATAGCGCTGGGCGTTGAACGCCTTCGCCTTGACCAGGACCTCGTCCGTCACCGCCGGGTGCTCGCGCTTGAGCGCATCGCGGAACAGATGCCAGTAGCGCTCGTCCTGCCAGCGCGAATACGACACCACCCAATAGAGGTCGTCGAGCATCCGCGTGATCAGCAGGTTCTGTGTGCGCTGCTGCGGCGTCAGCGCGGCGTCGATGGTGAGGCGGTATTTTTGCGTGAGCCAGGCCAAAATGGTCTCGCTGTCGCCGACCGTATCCTCGCCGTCGACGACATAGGGCAATTGGCTGCGCGGCGCCTTTGAGGCGTCGAAGATGTGCTCGTGGCGGAACGGCACGCCGGCGAGTTTGAGGAAGGCGAACACCTTCAGACCGTAGCCGTTGTTGTCGGCGACGCCGAACAGCGGCGGGTAGGAATAGAGCGTGAGCATATCGCACTAGCCCCCGAGAATTCGAAGGAGCTCTTTTTAGCTCGATACCGCAGGTTGAGCAAAGCGTCAGCGCGCCGCGGTCTCACATTCGAACGGCAGTGGCGGGCACGGCGCTTGCGCGCCTTGCCCACCACGAATTCTGTGCGATCGAGCGCGGCTCAGAACGAGCAGGTGCCGCTGCTCAGGAGGCCGGTCTTCAGCGCGAACGCGGCCTCGAAGGTCGGCAGCTCCACGCTGACCACGCTGTAGTTCGCCGGGAACGGTGTGGTCGGGATGCCCTGATCCCAGATCTGGCAGAAGCCGGAATCCTGCCAGCGGATCAGGTGATAGGGGTTGGCGCTGGCCGGGCTCGCCGCGGCAAGCGCAGCAACGGTGACGGCAATCGTGGCACAGGCAATCGTAAGACGGCGCATAGGAATCTCCGGTTTGAAAACAATGCGCTCCGCAGGGCAATGTCGGAGCTCAGGGGCCGATCGCCCCGGACATGCTGTGAGTGTTGCAACCCCCGGAACAGGTTCAACACCGCGGCGCGCGCACGTTTACTTGAACAGATGCAGCGCGGCGTATTGCAGCAGCATGATGGTCTTGGCGTCGACGATGCGGCCGTCGGCGATCATGGCGAGCGCCTCGTCGATCGAGAGCTCCAGCACCTCGATATCCTCGCCCTCGTCGGCGAGCCCGCCGCCGTCACCGACGCGCATCGCCGCGTCGTATTCGGCGACGAAGCAATGCAGTTTCTCGGTCACCGCGCCCGGGCTGGTGAAGGCCTCGAACACTTTTCGCACATGAATGAGCCGGTAGCCGATCTCTTCCTCGGCCTCGGCTCTGATCCGCGCTTCCGGCTCGGCATCGTCGAGCAGGCCGGCGGCGACCTCGATCAGGAGATCGTCATAGCCGTTGGCGAAGGCGGGAAAGCGGAACTGGCGCACCAGCACCACGGTACGCTGCGTGAGATTGTAGGGCAGCAGCGCAGCCCCGCTGCCGCGCTCGAACATGTCGCGCAGCTGGGTCTGCCATTCGCCGTTGGCGCGCCGATAGTCGAAGGTCGCGCGCTTGAGCTCGTAGCGGCCCTTGGCGAGCGTTTGGACGTCCTTGATGCGAACGCGGTCGGCGATGCTCATGCGGTACCCCAACTCCTCACGGCGTCGCTTCGCGGCCGTCGAGCCATTTGGCGAGCATCACCGAGGTCGATTCTTCATAGCCGAGCGATTGGTAGAACGCGCCGGCCTTGGCGTTTTCGCGGCGGACCAACAATTGCAGCTTCGGCACGCCGGCCTGGCGCAGCCAATCCTCGGCCGCCGCCATCATGGTGCGGCCAAACCCCTGGCCCTGGCGATCGGGGGCGACCGCCACGTAATAGACCCAGCCGCGATGGCCGTCATGCCCGACCATCGCGGTTGCGACGATCGCGGTGCCGTCGTGGCCGACCAGCACGGCCGAACCCGGTCCGCGGCGTGCCAGCGCGATGTCGGCGGCAGGATCGTTCCACGGCCGCGTCAGACCGCAGGCCTGCCACAGCGCGATGACGTCAGTGACGTCGGCGTCGGCAATCGGGGCAATGGCGAGCGAGGGCATCGTCGCTTCCGTACTCACAGCACCTTGCCCGGGTTCATGATGCCCTGCGGATCGAGCATCGCCTTGATCGAGCGCATCAGCTCGATCGCGACCTTGTCCTTGACGTCGGGCAATTCGTCGCGCTTGAGCACGCCGATGCCGTGCTCGGCCGAAATCGAGCCGCCCATGCGCAGCACGATCTCGAACACGACGGCGTTGACGTCGTGCCAGCGCGCCAGGAAGTCGGCGGCGTCGGCGCCGACCGGCTGCGAGACGTTGTAGTGGATGTTGCCGTCGCCGAGATGGCCGAACGGCACAGGCCGCGAGCCCGGAATCAGCTTCACCACCGCCGCATTGGCCGATTCGATGAAGGCAGGCACCGCTGCGACCGGCACCGAGATATCGTGCTTGATCGAGCCGCCCTCCGGCTTCTGCGCCGCCGACATTTCGTCGCGCAGCTTCCAGAACGCCTGGCGCTGGCTGAGATTGGCGGCGATCACGGCGTCGTCGACGATGCCGTCCTCCATGCCCTTGGCGAGGATCGCCTCCAGCGTGTCGCGGGCGTCGTCGCGCGACGACGACAGCTCCATCAGCACGTACCAAGGGTGCTTGCTGGTCAGCGGATCGCGGATGTCGATGCCGTGGCGGATCGAGAAATCGACCGCGATGTCGGCGAGCAGCTCGAAACTGGTCAGCGCGCCCGCCGCCTCGTTGCGCGAGATCGACAGCAGCTTTAGCGCCGCGGCCGGCGACTTGAGGCCGACATAGGCGGTCTCGATCGCGCGCGGCCTTGGAAACAGCTTTAATGTCGCCGCGGTGATGATGCCGAGCGTGCCCTCGGCGCCGATGAACAGATTGCGCAGGTCGTAGCCGGTGTTGTCCTTCTTCAGCTTCGACAGCGCGTTGAGGACGCGGCCGTCGGCCAGCACGACCTCGAGCCCGATCGCCATCTCGCGCGCCACGCCATAGGCCAGCGCGGCGGTGCCGCCGGCATTGGTCGACAGATTGCCGCCGATCGTGCAACTGCCCTCGGCGCCGAGCGACAGCGGAAACAGCCGGTCGACCTCGGCAGCCTTCTGCTGCGCGATCTGCAGCACCACGCCGGCCTCGCAGGTCATGGTGTTGGACTCGACGTCGATGTCGCGGATCTTGTCCAGCCGCCGCAGCGACACGACCACCTCGCCATTGTGCGGCGTCTGGCCGCCGACCAGGCCGGTATTGCCGCCCTGCGGCACCAGCGCGATGCGGTGCTCGCTCGCCAGCTTGCAGATCGCGGCGACCTCTGCGGTCGAGCCGGGGCGCAGCACCAGCGGCGAGCGGCCGTGGAACAGGTCGCGCTCCTCGGTGACGTAGGGTTCGATGTCGGCGGCGTCGGTCACCGCATATTTTGCGCCGACGATGGCGCGGAATTTTTCGATCAATTCAGGCGGAAGCGGCGGCACGGCAGGCTTTGCGATGTTCATCTTGTTCTTGGTCTTTCACGCGAATTGGAATCTAGCCTCGTCCGACGGCGGCGCGGCGCAGCCGGTCATTGATCGCTTCGCCGAGCCCGTCCTCGGGGATCGGCATCACCGCGATCGCATCGGCGTTCCGCTTGTCGAGGGTGCGGAGGTAGCCGAACAGATTGGCGGCGGCCTCGGCGAGATCGCCGCGGGTCGACAGGTTCATCACCACCGAGGCGCATTCGCTGCGGGCGACCTTGCCCGACCCGAACGCCAGCAGCGCCTCGCCGACATGGACGTCGCTGGCATTGAGCCTGACCGGCGTGCGCGGCGCATAATGCGAGGCGAGCATGCCGGGCGCGATCGGCTGGGCGCTGTCGCTCTCCGCCTCGGGCGGCGGCGAAAGCAGGGGATGGCCGAGCACGCGTTCGATCTCGTCGCGGGTCAGCCCGCCGGGCCGCAGCAGCACCGGATCGGAGAAGCAGCCGACGATGGTGGATTCGACGCCGACCTCGACCGGGCCGCCGTCGATGATCAGGTCGATGCGGCCGGCGAGGTCGCCGTTGACGTGCTCGGCGGTGGTCGGCGAGACGTGGCCGGACAGGTTGGCCGAAGGCGCCACCACGGCGCCGCCAAACGTCCTGATGATGTCGCGCGCCACCTTGTGGGCGGGAACGCGAATCGCCACCGTATCGAGCCCTGCGGTCGCCAGTTCCGCCACCGGGCAGGACAGGGCCTTTGGCAGCACCAGGGTCAGGGGTCCGGGCCAAAATGCCTCCGCGAGCCGCAGCGCCTGGCCGTCGAACAGGGCAATCCGCCGCGCCGCGGCGAGATCGGCGACGTGGGCGATCAGCGGATTGAAGGCGGGCCGGCCCTTGGCCTCGTAAAGGCGGGCGATTGCACCGGCATTGCCGGCGTCGGCGCCGAGGCCGTAAACCGTCTCGGTCGGAAACGCCACCAGGCCGCCTTCGGCCAAAACCCCGGCTGCGGTTGCGGTAGCGGCGGCGCCGGCGAGCAAAACGTGGGTTTTCAGACCTGTATCCACGATGACTAAATCCTCAAAGGGTGCCTTGCGGTCCCGGAAACCCGACGCTATAAGCCCGGCTCTCAGTCGGAGTGTGGCTCAGCCCGGTAGAGCACTGCGTTCGGGACGCAGGGGTCGCAGGTTCGAATCCTGCCACTCCGACCATTCTTTCAAGCACTTATAGGTTCTGCGTTTTTTGTGCGCAACGAAATGCGCAACGATTTGAAGCTCGGCAGCCATGTCTGTCGCCCTCGAGGCACCCGTCAAGGATGTCGAAGAGCTGTCCGCGACGGCCTTGTACTGTTCTAAACCGGAAAAAAGACGATCGGGGAGCGCGAGGGAACTAGCCCCTGTCGGGATGTTGCATCGAACACCAGCTAGCACCACAAGTCCTCCCTTCGGACCTACGAGCTCATTTTGGCACGAATAGCTCGCACAGAGTAGTGGTCAGCTCAGCGCCTTGCCCCAAACGCTTCCGCCGCCTCTTCCTGAAAGTCCGGGTGGTGATGGCCATAGTTGGCCTCTAATTGCTCAACGGTCATCCCAAGCCAGCCGGCGGCTTCCCACATGTCGACGCCCGCCTGCATCAACCATGTCGCCGCTGTATGGCGCAGGGAATGCCGGACGACGTCGTCCCCCAGCCCGGCATCCTCCAGAATACCATTCCAGGCTGACCTGATCTTGCCGGCAAGCGGCTTGCCGTCGTGCATGCGGTTCACGACGAAGCGAATTTGCTCACCGTCTCTCATGACTCCTGAGGCGCGGAGTTCTGCAGACCGAGCTTGGTCGATCCTGCGCCAGCGAATCAGATGCGGACGCAGGCGGCTAGCGATCTTTGCCGGCGGCCGCCGTTTCTTGGTCGACCGCTCCAGCGCCCCTTTGCCCTGGTAGACCATCGCGTCAAGGTTCATCCACGGATGGGTCGTTGTTGGCAGCCACTGGGTGCGCCGGATGGTCTCTTCGCGACGAGCACTGTAGATACCAATCAGGCAGAAGCGCGCCGCGGCATAGCGACGACGAATGATCCACCGCTCCCGGCGCGCGAGCTCGCCATCCTCGCTGCGCTTCCACGTTTCCTGCTCGGTGTCCCACACGTAGCCGATTGTTGCTCCGAGTAGGCGCGCTGCCTCGTTGCGCGTTAGCCATCGGTGTCGTCCTTCGGCTTTAGGAGGAAGAGTGATCTTTGGAACGACGCTGAGCGTATGCTCAGCGTGGTAGGCGTTCACCGCAGCGCGTAGATCTTCGAGGCGACGTCGTGCCGTTTGATCAGAGACTGTCCCGTTGCGTGGCTTGATGCCAGCTTTCCTATTATTGTCGTTCACAGTACCGGTGGACCAATCGACAAAGTCGCGACAAAGCTGAGCTCTGAGCTGACTGACGGTTTTATCGCCAAAGAAATTGTTAAGATCGAGCAAGCGAATGAGCAGCAGGTCATGTTGTGCCCACGCGCGTTCGTTGCCCGTGTCCTTGGGCCGCTTTGAAATTTCGTAGGCTGTGAGGACGTCGGCTATCGCGAGGATGTTCGGGTCAGTTGCCCCGATGGTGCTGGTATGTCGCTCGCCGATGTAGGTCTCGAGCGCCTTCGCAGCTCCGTCAATGTCGTCGCGGCTGCAGCCTGTGCGGATTTGCCGGCCACGATCGAGGATGATCCAGGTTTCATCGTCCTCTCTAAACCAGAGTCGTGGCGGCTTGGCTTTGCGGCCCGGCATGACGGCTTGACCAATTTGCAGATCGCTCGAGGGGTTGTCAGATCCTTGCCCGCAACTTTGGCGATTTCAAGAGTCCCAGTGGCCGCGGCTCTGCGCAACGATGATATTGTCAACGGACCGAGTGGGAAAAACACTGCCACGGCCTCGACAAGGGTCATTACTTCATCCTCACCCCATTGGGCAGGATCGGGCCGCGCTTTTGCGCGAGCCAGCTTGTCGATCTTGCGCTTCGGCATTCCTCGAACGCGTTGCTCGTGGGTTCGCGCTGCCTTTGGATCGGAGCGTTAGGTCCTAAGTGTAGACGAAATCCACTCTTTGAGCAGTCTACCGATGCGTAAATGGGGTAATCGGCGGCTTACGACTGCGAATCGGACAATTTTGCTTGCAGCCCTGAAGCGCAGTGGAGTGGCGGCGGCCCCTTGCTCCGGGGACAGTGGGGGGCAGCCGCAACAGGCGGGAGGATCTTATTCGAGCTTGAGGTGGCGCCGCCCTATCGCAGGTTCTGCAATCTCAACAACCTGTGACAGCCGGTGACAATCCCTGACCAAACCCGAAAGAAGCTTGACTGGTCGGGGAGAACGACATCCATTCGGCGAGGTTAGTTGCGAGTACGATGCAACCATGGGTAAATAGCATTTTCGTCGTTCGGATTTTGGTGTCGCAATGTCTAGATCGTGTTTTTTTCCCGTGTGGGCCATTGCGCTCGCGAGCGTACTCCTTCTTACGCCGGCGAAATCTCAGCAGCAGCCGACGACGCCGGCCAATAGTCCAGCGCCTGCAGCGCAAAGTACCACGCCCGAACCGCCACGCGCTGCTCAGCCGGCCCAGAAGCCCGGGGCGACGCCTGCGGGTGCCGAGATGCCGGCGGCGGTCACGCCGAGCGATCCGCAGAAGCAGTGCGTAGGGGCCAACGAGTTTGCGGTAGAGCTTCGGTCCGGGCGTAATCCGGTAGGCGCCGCCATCGTGCTTGCGACGAATTTTCTGCCGACGAACCAGCACGTTGACGTCGGCGTGCGCGCGGCGTTCGTCGACGGCGTCCGTTACTTCGCGGGCATCGATTACGGCGACGAGACCTACCTCTTCAAGCGGCAGGACGCGGTCACCCACCGCGCGACAGAATCCGATCCGTTGGTTCAGAAGCATCTGCTCGAACCCGATCAGACCATCGTCACGCTAAACATGGGCGACGATCTGGCTTGGTTCTGGAGCCGGGTCGATCTCTATCTCTACACGTGCAACAGCCCGGTCGGACAATCTCCGTGGCGGGTCTCGTCAGTGAGCGTCCGGCTCAGTCCATACTGGTTTAGCATCTTTGCTGTCGTCGCTGAGATCCTCATCCTTTATGTCTGGATCGGGTTCGCGCTCCGCAAGCAGGATCACACGCTCGCATCGTTCCTCCGTGCATTGAACCCTGCCCAGGTCTCCGCGGGGCCGGACGGAAAGGGCAGTCTCTCGACGTTCCAGACGTTGGCCTTTTCTCTGTCCGTCGCCGCCCTAATTACGCTCCTACTGTTGCAGACAGGGACCTTGGTAGACCTTTCGGGCTCGATCTTGACGCTGCTCGGCATCAGCGGGATCGGAGCCACAATCGCGAAGGGCACAGATAGCCAGCGCAATACGCTGTCGGCCGACAACCGGGCATGGCTCCTCAGGCGTGGTTGGATTCCAATGGCCAAGACCGTCGTCGATCCGTCCAACGCGACGTGGCGCGATTTCTTCACGACAGACGGTGTCTTCGATGTGTATCGATACCAGAGCTTCATCTTCGGACTCGTGGTGATCGGCGGATTGATCGCGGCGGGCGTCAATCAGCTATCGACGTTCGTCGTCCCGAACACGATCCTGGGCATCGTCGGATTGAGTCAGGTCGTCTATATCGGTGGCAAGCTCGTGACGCCTACCAACATTTCCGATCTAAATGCCGCCATTGCCGGCCTTCGCACCGACGAACAGAAGCTCAAAGCCGCCGCGGTCGCCAAAAAGCAAGGTCAAGTTGCGAGTTTGGCGGAAGCAATCCCGCTGATAGGACAGGACGTCTACGATGAGTACCGACAGAAGGCGAGGGATGTCGCAGCGATCTTCTCTGATGCGACCGGAATCATTATTGCCGACGCTTCACTCGAGCCCGTCATCATTTGAAGGAGTGGCATGCCCAAAAACATCCTCGTCTTCGCTGACGGTACGGGCAACGAGGGCGGCCTCTTGCCGGATGAGAGCCGCACCAACGTCTACAAGCTGTATCGAGCGACCCGGACAGGGCCTGACTCGATCGTGGACCCAAAGAAGCAGCTCGCGCTCTATGTTCCGGGCATCGGAACGCCGGCTCCGAGGCACGACAACGGCTGGAATCGACTCAAGGAGACCGTTCAGCAGACGTTCGGCTTCGGACTCACGACGAAAATCGTCGGCTGCTATGTGGCAATTGTCGGCGTTTGGGAACCAGGAGACCGGATCTATCTGTTCGGCTTCAGCCGCGGTGCATACACGGTCAGATGTCTCGCGCACGTACTTGAGCTTTGCGGGATTCCGCGGAAAGGCCAGAATGGCGCGTCCATCAGCCTCGAACCAAAATCCTTGAGGCGGGTCGCCAAGGAGGCCGTCTCTTCCGCATACTGGCTCGGAATGCCGCGAGACGGGGACGAGGCGCACAAGCGAGCGGCGCAATTCAGATCCACCTACAAATCGGAAGTCGGACGCCCTGCAGGTGCTTCCGCTTATTTCATAGGAATCTGGGATGCTGTCGCCGCGATTGGGTGGCAGCGCTTCTTCCCCGACTGGGCATACGATCGGCATTTCACTACAGACGTCCAGTACGCGCGGCATCTGCAGTCGATCGACGAGGGCCGCAAGGACTTCAAGCGGGTGCCGTGGGGAGGGAGCGGGACTGTCAAGTGGCCCGACCGGCAGGGCGAGCCTGAGCAGTTCGATCAGATCTGGTTCGCGGGTAACCACGCCGACATCGGCGGGAGCTATCCTGAGAACGAGTCTCGGCTGTCTGACATCACACTCGACTGGATGGTGGAATTCATCACCGAGAAGATTCCCGAAGCAGGTCGCGTGATCGTCGACAAGAACCTGTTACGGCTCTATCCGTCGGCCGATGGAATGATGCACGACGAATGCATGGTCGGGATGGGCGGAACCGCATTCCATTGGTCGAAAGCGGTCCGCGACGTGCCAGAAACCGCGCAACTTCACGAGACGGTCTATCAAAGGCTTGCGATGAGTTCGGTCCGCAACTTTACAAGCTTTGGCCCGTACAGGCCGGTCGCTCTGCGAAATCATCTAAAGGCAAAAGCGTTCTTCGAAACAGTCTCGACGGAGAAGGATCTCACCGCGAGATAACGTTCCAAATGAAAGGCAAACATGCCTCGCTTCGTGAGGGAGACCCTGCGGCGAAATAGACCCTCGCTGCCCCGAACGCGACAGCGCCGACCACTTCGTTTCTGAATAGAGGTGGTCAATGTAGCCTGTCCAATCCAACCTATCGATTGATGGCGGCTGCAACCTCCTTGGATAAACTATGCCAGCGACGCCGCATCGCACGTGCTGCTTGGATCTGGCAAACGGATAACCACAGTCTTTGCGCTCGTGTCATTCCGACGGCAGGAAATTCAACTGCTGATGCAATGGAGGTCCAGCGATACACTTGTTGGACGGGCCATCGATTTTGCTATCAAAACATACGGCTCTCGATTAGCCGTCTGTCGGAGTGTCTCCAAATTGTGAGGCGGCCCCAAGGAGGAGGCCTTGCAAGCTCGACGTCGTTCTTTATTCACCGGCTACCGTTACGGCGCTCCCGAGCGATCATCGGGGAGGCGTTCGAAGTGCGATAATGACATCGAGGTCAAGCCCTGTACTTCCGCGACTTCAGATGCCGCCAAGGTTAGGGGCGTGACATCGCGTTCTCGCCATCAAGAGAGGCGCGGTGTTCGCGCAACTGTGGCCAAGAACGGCTTTCGCCTACGAAAGATCGGTCTGAAAAACGTTGCAAATGCGGTGCTGTGTTTGCAGAGGCTTACAAAGCGGACAACCGCCTCGAAACCAGAAAGCAATTCTAGCGCAGCCACCCAAATCGGAATCTTGGAAACATTAGTGTTCAACCGCTCGCCATTATCTTCAGCAGGCGAGTCTTCGCAACCGAGATTTCGCCCGCATGGCAACAATCGTCGCGTTTCGCGTCAACAAAAGAATACCGCTTTCCCGGACGCGCTGAAAAAGAGTTTGCCTTGGACTCGCTCGTCCCAACTTTCTCTGAGAGTATTGGTTGCTCGCCGATGACGCTTGCGAGGGGAACGCGAATGAATTTCAGGTGCCTCTTTGACCGATCTCGAACCTGCGTCACGCAGCTGATGTCGTCTCGCGCACCGTATTGTTGACGCACAATTGCGCGCCGGCGCGGATCAGGACTGATCGCGCCAACTTTCCCATCATCCCGATCTCAGTGACGGCTCGAACGAGCCGTGTCGTAGCCCGCTGACCAACCGCAGCGTGAATGCATCGTGCTGCTTGCGTCACATCCATCTGCAAATCCAAACTCCAGAAGGACATTCCTATGACCGCAAACCATGATCAAATCAAATTCGCCTATTGGGTGCCGAACGTTTCCGGCGGCCTCGTGATCAGCAAGATCGAGCAGCGAACCGGCTGGGATATCGATTATAACCGCCGGCTGGCGCAGATCGCGGAACAGGCGGGGTTCGACTATGCCCTGAGCCAGATCCGCTTCACGGCCGGCTATGGCGCCGAGTTCCAGCACGAGCCGGTCGCCTTCAGCCACGCGCTGCTCGCGGCGACCACGAAGCTGAAGGTGATCGCGGCGCTGCTGCCAGGGCCCTGGAATCCGGCGGTCGCCGCCAAGCAGATCGCCACCATCAGCCAACTCAACGAGGGCCGCGTTGCGGTCAATATCGTCTCTGGCTGGTTCCGTGGCGAGTTCACCGCGATCGGCGAACCCTGGCTCGATCACGACGAACGCTACCGGCGCTCGGAAGAGTTCATCCGGTCGCTGCGCGGGATCTGGACCCAGGACAACTTCAGCTTCCGCGGCGATTTCTATCGCTTCAGCGACTACACGCTGAAGCCGAAGCCGCCCCAGCCGCTGCCCGAGATCTTCCAGGGCGGCAGCTCGCGCGCGGCGCGCGACATGGCCGCGCGGGTGTCGGACTGGTACTTCACCAACGGCAATTCAGTCGATGAGATCAAGAAGCAGGTCGACGATATTAGAGCCAAGGCAAGGGCCAATAACCATTCGGTCAGGATCGGCGTCAACGCGTTCGCGATCGCGCGCGACAGCGAGGCCGAGGCGCGCAGCGTCCTCAACGAGATCATCGCCAAGGCCGATCCGGAGGCCGTCAATGCCTTCGGTCTCGAGGTCAAGAACGCCGGCAAGGCCTCACCGGAAGGTCAGGGAAATTGGGCCGAATCGAGCTTCGAGGATCTCGTCCAGTACAATGACGGCTTCAAGACCAACCTGATAGGCACGCCCGATCAGATCGCCGAGCGCATCATCGCGCTCAAGGCGGTCGGGGTCGACCTGGTGCTGCTCGGCTTCCTGCATTTCCAGGAAGAGGTCGAGTATTTCGGCCGCCGCATCATTCCGCTGGTGCGTGCACTGGAAGCGGACGCGCTGCAGCACGTCCAGGCCGCCGAGTGATGCGGAAAACACTGGCGTGACCATGATCGCAGCAAGCGCGGGTGTTCTTCCATTGGATGGCGGCCTTGTCGAGCCGGCGCTCTCTGCGCCCTTGTCCACGCACGCGGACGTTGCGGACCGTGCGTTCGTGAAACGAGGCAGTGGCGAGATCCAGCCGGTGCTCGCGCTTGCTGACATCTCGCTCTCGTTCGGCGGCGTCGCCGCATTGCGCGACATCGATCTCGAGGTGGCACAAGGCGAGATCCGCGCGGTGATCGGCCCCAACGGTGCCGGCAAGAGCTCGCTGCTCAATGTCATCAGCGGGCTCTACCGGCCGGACCGGGGCCGGGTGCGGCTCGGCGAGCATTCCTTCGCCCATGTACCGACGGCGCGGCTGGCGCAGCATGGTGTGGTGCGGACGTTCCAGAATCTCGCCGTGTTCAAGGGCCTCTCGGTGCGGGACAACGTCCTGATGGGACTGGCGCACCGGGTCCGCGCCGGCTTCCTGCGCCAAATCGCGGGCACGCCTCTGGCGCGGCGGATCGACACGGAAAACCGCGCCGCCGCAGAAGACGTCATCGGCTTCCTGCACCTTCGCGAGGTGCGCGACCGTGCCGCCGGAACCTTGCCCTATGGTTTGCTGAAGCGCGTCGAGTTGGCGCGCGCTCTGGTGGCGCGGCCGTCGCTTTTGCTACTCGACGAGCCCTTTGCGGGCGTCTCGCTCGGCGAGAAGCGCGAATTAGCCGCGCATGTCCGCAACGCGCGCGACCTCTATGGCGCCACCATTGTCCTGATCGAGCACGACATCGGCGTGGTGATGGGACTGTCCGATCGCGTCGCGGTGCTCGACTACGGCCGCAAGATCGCCGACGGCACGCCGGACCAGGTGAGATCAGACCAGGCGGTGGTCGATGCCTATCTCGGCGTTGCGCATGCGGACGAAACGGAGCTCGCACTTTGATGTTTGACTATCAATTCCTCATCGAAGTGCTGGTGGGCGGCCTGCTGTCGGGCGTGATGTATTCGCTGGTCGCGATCGGCTTCGTGGTGATTTACAAAACTTCGGGCGTGCTCAACTTCGCGCAGGGCGCGATGCTGCTGTTCGCGGCGCTGACCTTCGTCAGCCTGGTCGAGCGCGGCGTCGCGTTTCCGTTGGCGTTGCTGGCGACGTTGGCGATCATGGTCGCGCTCGGCGTCGGGGTCGAGCGTGCGGTGCTGCGCCCGCTGGTCAACCAGCCGCCGATCACCCTGTTCATGGCAACGCTCGGGCTCTCATATGTGATCGAGGGGGCGGCGCAACTGCTGTGGGGCACTCAAGTCCACGGCCTCGACATCGGCATCAGCGACGTGCCGCTCGATATCGCCGGGGTCTTCATCAGCCAATTCGACCTGTTCGCGGCGGCGGTGGCGGGCAGTCTGGTGACGCTGTTCGCGCTGTTCTTCCGCATCACGCGGACCGGCCTGTCGTTCCGCGCCGTCGCCGACGATCCGTTTGCAGCACTTGCGGTCGGCCTTCGCCTGCAGCGGGTCTGGGCAATCGTGTGGACCGTCGCCGGAATCGTAGCTTTCGTCGCCGGACTGCTGTGGGGCGCGCGGCTCGGCGTGCAGTTTTCGCTGTCGCTGGTGGTGCTCAAGGCGCTGCCGGTGCTCGTGCTCGGCGGCTTCGATTCGATCGCCGGCGCCATCGTCGGGGGCCTCCTGATCGGCGCGATCGAGAAGCTCGCCGAGGTCTATGTCGGCCCGCTGGTCGGCGGCGGCATTGAAGCCTGGGCCGCCTATGTCGTGGCGCTGGCGTTCCTGCTGGTGCGGCCCTCGGGGCTGTTCGGGCAGAAACTGGTTGAGAGAGCGTAGGGCATGGACACCATCGCCTCGACATCGCACCGGACCGGGCCGGTCGCCGAGAGTATCCTGGTCGGCGTTGCCGCCGTGATCGCCTTCGGCGTGATTCCGCTTGCCGGCTCGGATTACCTGATGGACGCCGTGCTGACGCCATTCCTCGCGCTTGCGCTCGCCGCGGTTGGGCTCAACGTCCTCACCGGTTATGCCGGGCAGGTGTCGCTCGGCTCGGCCGCGTTCTTCGCGGTCGGGGCCTACGCCGCCTACAATCTTCATCTGCGCGTGCCCGAGCTGCCGCTGCTGCTCGATCTGGTGCTCGCCGGTTTCGTCGCGGCGGCGATCGGCATCGTGTTCGGACTGCCAAGCCTGCGGCTGCGCGGGTTCTATCCTGCGGTCTCGACACTGGCCGCGCAGTTCTTCGTGCAATGGGCGCTGACCAAGTTCGGTTGGTTCTCCAACGACAATCCGTCCGGCGTGATCGATGCGCCGGCGCTTAGCTTTGCCGGTTATTCCTTCACCAGCGCCGCCGGCCGTTATCTGTTCTCGCTGGCCGTCGTGACAGTGGCGACGATCCTGACATTGCGGCTGCTGCAATCGCAGACCGGCCGCAACTTCATCGCCGTCCGTGATCACGAAATCGCCGCAAAGGTCATCGGCGTGCCACTGCTGCAGACCAAGCTGCTGGCATTCGGCGTCTCCTCGTTCCTGATCGGCGTCGCGGGCGTGCTGTGGGCGTTCGCCTACCTGCGTACGGTCGAGCCGGCCGGATTCAATCTCGACCGCTCGTTCCAGATTCTCTTCATCATCATCATCGGCGGATTGGCGTCGTTGCGCGGCGCATTCCTTGGCGCGGCCTTCATCGTGGTGTTCCCGCTGATGCTGTCGCGGCTGGGCGCGGCGCTGCTCGGCGGTGTGTTCGACTCCGGCGTGCTGGAGATGAGCCAGCGCATCGTGATCGGCGCACTCATCATCGCCTTTTTGATCACCGAGCCGCGCGGACTGATCGCGCTGTGGGATCGCTTTCGTGCTGCGATCGGCCGCCGCACTGGACGGCCACGGCAGGACATTTCCTACAACTGACAAATGAAGGAGTGGACGATGACGACGTTACGACATTTGAAGTTCGCGCTGGGTTTGGTGGCTGCCTTGGCCATGGCCGGCGCACCGGGGGCGCGCGCCGACGAGCAGTTCTTCCCGCTGCAAAGCTATCGGGTCGGTCCCTACGCCGCCGGCGGTACCGGCTTCTTCGGCGGCTTCATCGACTATTTGAACCTGATCAACATCCGCGACGGCGGCGTCAACGGCGTAAAACTGACCTGGGACGAGGGCGAGACCCAGTACGAGGTCGAGCGCGGCGTCGAGGTCTATGAGCGGCTGAAGAACCGGCCCGGCGTCGCCGCCTGGAATCCGCTCTCGGTCGGCATCGCCTACGCCATGATCGACCGCATCACCAAGGACAAGGTGCCGCTGATCACCGTCAACCATGGCCGCACCGATTCAACCGACGGTCGCGTCTTTCCCTACGTCTTCCCGCTGCTGCTCAATCCTTACAGCGAGACCTCGGGCATCGTGAACTACATCGCGAGCCGCGAAGGCGGCGTCGACAAGCTCAAGGACAAGAAGATCGTCGTGCTCTATCACGGCTCGCCCTACGGCAAGGAGACGATCCCGATCTACAAGCTCCTCGCGGACAAGTATCATTTCAGCGTCGAGCAGATCGAGGTGCCGCATCCCGGCAACGAGCAGCAATCGCAATGGCTCTCGATTCGGCGTGCCAAGCCCGACTATGTGGTGCTGCGCGGCTGGGGCGTGATGAATCCGGTGGCGCTGAAGACCGCGCAGAAGGTCGGCTTCCCGGCCGACCACATCATCGGCAATGTCTGGTCCAATTCCGAAGAGGATGTGATCCCGGCGGGCGATGCCGCCAAGGGCTACATCGCGATCACGACACAAGCCTCCGGTGCCGAATATCCGGTGCTGCAAGAGGTCATCAAGACCGTCTATGGCGCCGGCAAGGGCAATCTCGACGACAAGAAGCGGATCGGCAGCGTCTACCATAACCTCGGCATCGTCAACGGCATCCTCAATGTCGAGGCAATCCGGATCGCGCAGGCGAAGTTCGGCAAGCGCACGCTGACCGGCGACGAGGTGCGCTGGGGCTTTGAGCATCTGCAGCTCGATCCGGCGCGGGTCGAGGCGCTCGGCGCCAAGGGCCTGTTCCATTCGATCAACGTCACCTGGGACAATCACGAGGGCGACGGCCGCGTCACCTTCCAGCAGTGGGATCGTGCGAAGTGGAAGGTGGTCTCGGACTGGATAGCGCCGGACTGGGCGTCCCTGCGGCCGATCATCGAGAAGTCCGCGGCCGTCTATGCCCAGGAGCACGGCATCAAACCCCGCACCTCCGGCGACGATCCGGTCAGCCAGTAACCGATCGCGCGGCTGCGGGAGCCTTATGCCTCCCGCAGCCGGCAACCCGACGGATCGAACCATGAGTGAAGTCCTGCTCTCTGTCGACGGCCTGGCCGCGACCTACAACCACGCGATCCGCGCCGTCAGCGACGTGTCGCTCGTGGTGCAGCCGGGCGAAATTGTCGCCGTGCTCGGCGCCAACGGTGCCGGCAAATCGACCACGCTGCAGGCAGTGTCGGCGCTGCTGCCCGCCCGTCGCGGCCAGATCACTGCCGGCCGTATCGTGTTCGATGGTCGTGATCTCGCCGGTTCATCGGCCGCCACGCTGGTGCGCGAGGGCATCGTGCCGGTGCTCGAGGGGCGGCACTGCTTTGCGTCGCTGACGATCGAGGAGAACCTCTTCACCGGCGCGATCGGGCGCGATGCGACCCGCGCCGAGACCGCAGATGATCTCGACCGCGTCTACACGTTGTTTCCGCGGCTGAAGGAGCGGCGCCGTTCGCTGGCCGGGCTGACCTCCGGCGGCGAGCAGCAGATGACAGCGATCGGCCGCGCCCTGATGTCGCGGCCGCGGCTGCTGGTGCTCGATGAGCCGTCGACGGGGCTGGCGCCGCTCGTCGTGGAGGGAATTTTTCGCGCGCTCAAGCAGCTCAATGCCGAGAAGGATCTGTCGATCCTGGTCGCGGAGCAGAACTCAACGGTGGCGCTGCGCTTCGCCGACCACGCTGTCGTGCTCGAGAACGGCCGCAGCGTGCTCGCGGGTGCCGCCGCCGAGTTGCGGCGGCGAGGCGACATCAAGACGCTCTATCTCGGCGGATCGTCACAAGCCGATCCGAGCCGGCAGCCGACCCAGGCTGTCGCTTGACATCAACCTGGACAGGAGAATGACCATGGCTCAAGAAAATCTCGCCCGAAAGATCGACGGCGACGTCTATGCAAGACTCGACGCCGCGATCGACGCCACCGTGACGGTGAACGCCGATCGCAACGACAAGGAGAGCCGCTTTCCGCGCGAGAATCTGCGTGCGCTGTCGGAGGCCGGATGGACCGGCGTGCTGAACGAGGTGCAGCATGGCGGGCTCGGCCTCGCTCACGTCGACTTTGCCGAAGCCGCCTATCGCATCGGGCAAGCCGATGCCTCGACCGGCCTCGTCTATGTGATGCATGTCGGCGCGGCCCAAACTATCAATCTGTTCGGCAGCGCCGACCAGAAGGAGCGCTGGCTCAAATCCAACAATGGCGGCCTGCTCGGCACCTATTCGACCAGCGAGCGCGCCACCGGCGGGCACTGGTGGTACAATCTCTCGGAAGCCTCGCGCGACGGCGAGGATTATCTGGTCAATGCCGAGAAGTCATTCACGACCAGCTCGGGCCAGGCCGATTACTATGTGGTGCAGACACGCACGCCCGGCGCAAAGGACCAGGCCGATATCGTGTTCTTCATCGTCGACGGCAAGGCCGAAGGGATCGAGTCACGGCCTTGGGATGCGCTCGGCGTGCGGGCCAATCATTCAGGCCCGATCCGCTACAGCAATGTGCGGGTGCCACGGCGCGACCGGCTCGGCACCGAGGGGCAGGGCAAGGAGATCATCTATGGCGGCGTGTCGCCGGTCTATCTGATCGGACTCGGCGCGGTCTGGGAAGGCGTGGCGCGCGGAGCGCTGGACGCGGCGGTAGCGCACACCACGAGCTTCGTGCACAAGGACAGGAACAAAAGCTTGTCGGATTATCAGGCGATCCGGCAGGAGCTCGGCGCCGCCAAGGTATTGGTCGAGACCTTGCGGCCCTGGCGCAACGAACTCGCCGCCCGGCTTGACACGCTTTGGCGCGCCGGCAAGCCGCAGAGCGAGATCCTGATCCCGCTGACCGAGTTCAAGGTGCACGCCGCCGAGGTCGCCAACAAGGTCGCGGCCACCGCGCTGACCGTGACTGGAGGCTATGGCTACCATCGCGGTCCGATCGAGCGCTCCTATCGAGACGCGCGCGCCGCGATCGCGATGGGCCCATCCAACGTGATCGCACGCGACTGGATCGGCAAGGCGCTGGTCGGCTTGCCGTTGGAACTGTTCTACGAGGGCGGAGAGTAAAGCCTCGCGGCCTGCACTCCACAGGCTGCGGAATACCGTTCCCTACAGTCGCTGGTCGACCGCGAACCGTCAGTTTGTGCAAGCTTAGGGGCCCTTCAGAAGGCGTTGGCAGTCTTTGGCTCGCTCGATCAGCTTTGCGGCAAGGCTCTGGATAACGGCGTTATCTAGCCCGTCCGCTTGCGCGGTAGCGCACACGCCGCTTACGCTGTCCGGAAGCAGATCGGCCAAGGAGTTCAGTCCCGCAATGACTTTTTCTGCATCGAAACGGATTTCGCGGGCGAATTTCCGCCATTCGCGCGCACCTATTTGACCAAGCTTGTATTCCCCACCAATCTTCATCGCGAGTTTCATCTTTTGCAGATCAACATCGTCGTAGGGAAGGATGCTGGCGATATCGTAGAGTGGCGCAAGCCGCACCGTTGGGCCATTGGCTAGCAGTAGTGAGTAGTTCTTGGCGTGCGCATCGGTACCCCCGATGAGCCAATTGAAGCCGAGAGCATCGATGAACGTATCGAGATCATCAACGCTCTCGGTGGAGTGGGTACGTAAGAGTTCGATAATATCCGTGGCGGACGGGCCGCCCTCGCTTTGATATTTCCTGGTTGGCATGATGCCGCGTGCCTGGCACACGTCCTCTTGATGGACGCGAATGACGTTATTGCCACCGAACTGCCGATCGTAGCGTTCGACGACAATGGCGACCTCATTCTTAAACCGCATGACCTTTGTTTCGGCGACAGGCAAGCCGAGATTACGCGCGAGATTGAGGCAGATATGTTCGTTCTCGGCATGGCCGTAGAAGTGGCCGGTCGGAGGCTTCAGGATATGGGTTGTCGGAATGCGTCCAGACGGTATCCCCCATCGTCCTTTTTGCAGAAGCAGTGCGGTTTTCGGCTGCGCACCGGCGAGGCTGAATTGCCCTATATCACGCGGCAGCCGCCACGCGGCATGATCTTCTCTCAATGCTTGCAGACGTTTTGCGACGGCGGCTTCGTCAAGCCACTCAACCTTGTCGTCCGTACCGCTTCGCAATTTCTCCAAACGATCGGGCGTGACGAATTGAATGGCGCCGGCGCAGTCTTCGCCGACATGAGAGATCAGGGCAAACACGTTGCGGGCCGAGACCTGAAACTTCTTCGCCCAACGATCGAGAACGCGCTCATTGTCCGGGAGCAGTCCCCATAGAAAGGCCTGAACAGCGGCGGGACCGTGTTCCTCGGCCGCGAGTGGCATGGAGAGCGAAATGGGGTATGCGCCCCTCGTTTGCCGCCAATCGCTGTCATAGACAAAGGTGAGACGGCCACGAGCGTCGTTGTGCACGCGGCCGACTTCCCTGCCGTCCAGGAGCGCGACGAGTTCGTTGGTCATTGCCTGCTCTTTTTGGCTTTTGACACGATTGCATTGATATCGACGACTGGCTTTTCTGAACCGCGGCCATGGGGTTGTTCGCTGCCTGCGTCTAGACGGATGCCGAGAGCGTCCAGGGCGCGGAGCACGAGGCCGAGTTCAGCCCGCGCATGGCCGCGCTCAACCTCAATAACCCACTGACGGCTGACGCCAATGCGCTTGGCGAGGCTCGATTGGTCGAGCTTGAGGCGTTTGCGTGTGTCTCGAATGATGGCCCCGAGATCGGCCGACGTGCGTATGAGCATGGCTATTCAAAATGTTGGCGTTCGCTTACATTAGCACATGTCAGCGTTCGGTTACAATTTGAAAATGTCAGCGAATGATGACTTCTGCAAATGTCGTCGTTCGTTAACATAATCAGCTCGGCCGTCGAGAGAAAGAACTATATAGATCAGCGCTTTATCTTAAGAAATCGGGCGTGCGAAACTTGGTAACGACCCCTTGATAGCCCCTGCCGAGCCACAGTTGGGTTATCCGCATTCATCGGAGATGCCAGATATCCATATCGGTGGGAATACGAACGGGCCTGGAACGTGGACTAGACGCACGATTGTTGCGCCGATGCTCGAGATCACGGCAGAGGGATCGTCGGCCAGTCTACAATAAAGCCGGAGTGCCCCTGTTGTGCCCCAGCTGTTTAGGGGCACATTTGTTCAGGCCTCTCGCGCCGGAGGTCGGTGGTTCGAGCCCGCTTTTCGCGCGTCCATCTGGCTCAGAAATGGGCGTCAGAGAGAACGCCCTCAAGCGGCTTTTCTTTCCCTCCGGATGACGATGACGAGTTCCGAGGGGGGAGGGGGAAACGCGTGAATCGCCCCCCCGCTACCATCTTTCCCCACACTCCTTTGGCGTGGTTTGGATAAGCCTTCCCGCCTGCAGGGCGTTTAGCCGATCAGCGATTTCCACAGTTACACCGCCTGGCCGCAAGTCGGTTGGTACTAACCGGAAGCTACCGCGCCAATGCCAAGTTTTTGTCCGGCCAGCACCTTGGCCTATCGCGCAGACCTTATCGTCACGTCAAATATCTTGCCGCTCATTAGCAGAGCGATCTCGGTCGCCGGAAGCGGTTTCTGACATTCCGACAACGGATTGAGCCAGAAATTGGAGTCGGGCAGCATCTTGAACAAATTGCGCGCGGCGGCGCCAAGGCATACCTCGGGCTCCTTGATGTAGTCGTAGATGCGCTTCTTCGAGGTAAAGGCGGGGTGCCATCGCATGTTCTGGAAGTCGACCGTTGCGACGTTGATCTGCTCCTGAAATTTGAGCGAACGGCGGCGTCCAGGTTTCATCGGCGCTTCCGGCGTCAGAATGTAGATCTCCGCCTCGAGCAGCGCGTGATAGAACGTGGGAATGATGCTGGCGTCCCTTCCGGCAGCTTGCATCAGGGCTTCGAGGCTGTTTTCCGGTTCGAACATGGTGACACTCCGAATTCGATCAGACTAGGACCTGGGCTTCGGCGCCCTCGGCCAAGCTGGATCGTGCAGTCATTCCTCGCCGCGATCGTGCTGGTCCTGCTTGCCGCGAAGGGCGCGGTAGATCGTGTTGCGCGACACGCCGAGCCGGCGCGCGGTCTTGCTGATGTTATTGCCGGTTTCCGCATACGCGCTCAGCACATGCGAGCGCTGAAGCTCATGCAGGTTGGCCTTCGCTCCGCCGGCACCGACGGCCTTGCCGGGCAGGCGTTCAGCTGCTGAATGTGTAAGGACCGACTCGACGGATGCCTCGTCGATCAGATCTCCCGGCTCGGCCAGCGACAATCGGGACAGAACGTTGCGCAACTCGCGGATGTTCCCGCCCCAATCCAGCTCGGCCAGGCGATCAATCGCGCCTCCCGTCAGATCCATCAAGGGATCGATCTTGTGGATCAAGTGGCGCGCGATCTCGGAGAAGTCGGAGCGTTCGCGTAAGGGAGGCAGCGTCACCTCCAGCGTATTGAGACGGAACAGCAGGTCGGACCGGAACCGGCCTCGTGCAATCGAGTCGTCGAGATTGGCATTGGTGGCGGAGACCAGGAGCACGTCGACCTGGCGCTTGGTCCCGCCGACCGGGCGGACGGTCCAATCGTCCAGAAAGCGCAGCAGTACCGCCTGCAGCGTCACGGGCATGTCGCCGATCTCGTCGAGGAAGAGCGTACCGCCATCCGCCTCCTTGAACAGCCCCGCGGCTCCGCCCTTCTTGGCACCGGTAAACGCACCTTCGGCATAGCCAAACAATTCGGCTTCGATCAGGCTGTCGGGGAGCGCAGCGCAGTTGACCGGGACGAACGCTCCGGTCCGTCCACTGGCGACATGGGCATGGCGGGCGAGCTGCTCCTTGCCGGTCCCGGTCTCGCCGCGGATCAAGATTGGCATCTTGCGGACCGCCGCCACGCCGACCCGCTGCACCACGGCCGCGATCGCCGGATCGGCAGAGACGAACTGTGTGGCGACCTTCGGCGTCGGCAGCCGCGGGCGCGAGATGGCTTGCATCATTGAGAACTGCCGCGCGTTCTCGATGGTTGCGACGAACTGGCTGCCGACCTCGTCCTCGAGGCGCTGACGTTCCTTGCGCCGGCCTTCGTCGACAAAGGCGCTGAATTTCGTGCGAAAGACATCGGCGAAGCGACGGCCTGGCGAAGCCGGCAGGCCATGCAGCAGAATACTTGCCGCCCGATTGGCCGCGCGGATCCTGCCCTCATTGTCGACCGCGAGCAGGCCCGCGCTCAGCGTTTGCAAATATTCGCCGCGGTTGTGGAACGCGATCAGCATATCGCCGCGATGATGCTCGCGGAACAGGCCGTTCTCGATCTGGGTCGCGGCCATCGCGACCAGCGCCTGCGTGTGTGCCTGCCGTGACATACAGTCGGACGATGCGTCCAGTATGCCGGCCAGCTCGCCGTCGGGCGCGAAGATCGGAGCCGCGATGCAGGTGAGATTGTTGTAGCGGGCGAAGAAGTGCTCGCCGCCGTGAACGACGATGGCCCGCTTCAGATAGGCCGCCGTGCCGAGGCCGTTGGTGCCGCAATTGGCCTCGGTCCAGACCGTGCCGGGCCGGATGCTCGCCGCGTTCGAAGCATCGCTGAAGCTCGAGTCGGAGATGATGTCGAGCAGCAGGCCGTCGGCGTTCGCAAAGGCGATCATGAAATTGGAGCCGGCAATCTGCTGATGCAGCGTGTGCATCTCCGCAAGCGCGAGGCCGCGGATCAGCGAACAGCGCTGCTGCTCCTGGCGCAGTGTTGCCGGGCTCACGAACTCGGGCGCCGGCGGGCGCAAAGTGTCGAGGCCGAGCGAAATGCAGCGCATCCAGCTGTCGTAGATGTCGGCAGACAACAGCTCTGCCGGTGGCGCTCCACGCTGCTCGAGCGTCATCCAGGCGTTGTCCATGCGTCGGCCGGCAGTCAGCATCAGTGCTCCTCCCGGAGTCGCTGCTTGGCGATTTCCTCTTTGGTCGCGGCCCGGTTCGGGTCGTTCGCGCACGTAGCGCGGTTTTCACGATCATAGATCAAACACCCGAAAATCCAAATTTTGCGCCGTTGCTTCCGTCGCCTTCAAAACTGTTCCGACTCGGAACAGTGCGCCGCGAAGTCTGCTCCGAGGCGGATCGGCGTGCGCATGCTCGCGATCGCGAGAACAATAGAAAGATCAGGCTGTTGCACGCTTGGCACAGGCCTTGCTGACCTAGTCGCTGGGATGGCGATCGCAGGGATCGACAGAATAAAAAAAATTTCCGGGAGGCTGATCAGATGAAGGCTGCGGTGCTTCATGAGTTCGACGAGAAACTGACGGCGAAGGAGTTCGTCAAGTTCGAGGACGTGACTGATCCCAAGATCTCGCGGCCGATGGACGTCATCGTCCGGATCGGCGGCGCGGGCGTTTGCCGTACCGATCTGCATATCGTCGAAGGCATCTGGCGCAGCAAGGTCGACGTCAAGCTTCCCTACATCATGGGGCACGAGAATGCGGGCTGGGTCGAGGCGATCGGGCCGGGGGTCGAAGGGGTCAAGGTCGGCGACAGCGTGATCTGCCACCCGCTGGTGACCAGCGGGCATTGTCTTGCATGCCGGCGCGGTAACGACATGCACGCGCTGGACAGCGCGTTTCCCGGTATCAATGCCAATGGCGGCTATGCGCAATATTTGCTGACCGGACAGCGTTCCCTGATCAAGTTGCCGAAATCGCTGGCACCGAAGGATGTCGCTCCGTACACCGACGCCGGACTCACCGCCTACCGCGCCGCGAAGAAGGCGTCGCGTCATCTGCTGCCCGGCGAATATGTCGCGGTGATCGGCGCCGGCGGACTGGGTCACATCGGTATCCAGGTTCTCGCAGCGCTGTGTGCGGCGGAAATCGTCGTGATCGATCGCGCCGACCAGTCGCTCGAGCTCGCCAAAAAGTGCGGTGCGCATCATGTCGTGAAGGCGGACGGCAACGAGGTCGAGGCCGTGCTGGGGTTGACCGGCGGGCGCGGCGCCGAGGCTGTGATCGACTTTGTCGGCGAAGGCGATGCGATCGCCAAGGGCCTGTCGATCACTGCGAACGGCGGCTACTACTACATCGTCGGCTATGGCGGGAAGATCGACATCCCGACCATCGACATGATCACGTCGGAAAAGACCATCGTCGGCAACCTGGTCGGCACTTACGCGGAGCTGGTCGAGCTGATGGCGCTCGCCGATCGTGGCCTCGTCGAACTCCATACCAAGGAATACCGGCTCAGCCAGGCCAATGACGCGCTGCATGATTTGCATCATGGGCGCATCCACGGCCGCGCCGTCCTGATTCCGTAGTTCGTGCACCGCAAGATGTTCGCCTTCAGTCACGTTCATCCAACGAGAGTGGCGCGAGTGACCAACGACAGCCCGCGCGGGCCGCAGACCAGTATCGAGAAGGAGAGCGAATTGCGGCGCGCCCGCGATCGGATGATCGCCCGCGACAGGCTGATCGACGAGATGGTCGAGAACAACGAGCGGCAGATCAAGAACGAGCACGCGCGGGGTGGCGCCGAAATCGAACTCGCATGCGCCCGGCGCGAGGCCGCTGGTGCGCAGGCGGGAGCCGCGGCGAATGCCGAACTGGATCGTGCGGCTGCACGACTGGAAGCTCTTCGCCAGGAACATCGGCGGCTGGTGGCCGAGCGCGAATGGCTCAACACGTCTCTGCGCGAGATCGACAACGGCCCGTCGTCCGACGAACACGAGCGGTCAGGCCACGCATGACGAGCAAGAACGAGGTAACGACCATGATTGCATCAGAAGAAGCTGAGCGTACGCCGTCTCCGCAATCGGAGATGAGCGAGGAAGACAAGTCGAAGGACGTCTTCTTCGTTCAGCTCGCCGAACTCACCGAGGCGATGATCGCCGCTCACGGCAAGGATTTCGCAATCGGGGCGCTGGTCCTGTCGGCGAAATTCGTCGCCGAAGGCAAGCCCCTCATCAAACGCGCCGACGGAAGCGACAGGTCCGCCGGCGCCGAGAAGCCGAACTGACGTAAGACGACGAGATAGCAGATCAGGAATCGATTTACCGGAATCAAAGTGAGTTTTGCAGCCGAGAATTTCAACAATGCGATCCAGGTGTTTTGACCTGGGACCAACGCGACAAACGCTGAGACAACGCAACGTTCAAAGGAGCTGGAAATGACTGCGAGTTTGACACTCAACAAGATAACCGCGCAGAAGGGCATCAGCATCGCTGAAGCGGCCAACCGTGTCGCGGACCTCGGCTGGACGCCGAGCTACGTGCAGGAAGCGATGACCTTCCCGACCGACTACAAGATCTCGAAGACGCCGCGCGACCCGATGAAGCAGGTCCTGCGGTCGTACTTCCCGATGCAGGAAGAAAAGGACAACCGCGTCTACGGCGCGCTGGATGCGGCGTTGCGCGGCGACATGTTCCGTAACGTCGAGCCGCGATGGGTCGAGTGGATGAAGCTGTTCCTGGCGATCATTCCGTTCCCGGAGATCTCGGCGGCACGCTCGATGGCGATGGTCGGGCGGCTGGCGCCCGGCGAGGAGCTGCGCACCGGCTTCACCATGCAGATGGTCGACGAGTTCCGCCACTCGACGATCCAGATGAACCTCAAGAAGTGGTACATGGAGAACTACATCGATCCGGCGGGGTTCGACATCACCGAAGCCGCATTCGGCAAGTGCTACGCGACCACGATCGGCCGCCAGTTCGCCGAAGGCTTCCTGACCGGTGACGCCATCACCGCGGCGAACGTCTACCTGACCGTCGTTGCCGAAACGGCGTTCACCAATACCTTGTTCGTGGCGATGCCGTCGGAAGCCGCGCGCAACGGCGACTATGCGTTGCCGACCGTGTTCCTGTCGGTCCAGTCGGATGAATCCCGTCACATCGGCAACGGTCACTCGATGCTGATGGCCATGATCAACGATCCGTCGAACCATCAGTTGCTCGAGCGCGACCTCAAATACGCGTTCTGGCAGAACCATGCGATCGTCGATGCCGCGATCGGGACGTTCATCGAATACGGCACCACCAACCGCGACAAGAACAAGGAGTCATACGCCGAACTCTGGCATCGCTGGATCTACGAGGACTATTACCGGACCTACATGCTGCCGCTCGAGAAGTACGGCATCAAGATCCACCACGACGACGTCGCCGCTGCCTGGGATCGCATCGTCAAGAAGAACTACATCCACAAGACCGCGCAATTCTTCACGGTCGGCTGGTCGGTGAACTTCTGGCGCATCGAGGCTCAGACCGAACGGGACTTCGAGTGGTTCGAGCACAAGTATCCGGGCTGGTACGCCGAATTCGGCGACTTCTGGAAGTGGCACGCCAAGCTCAGCGTGCCCGGCGAGACCAACATCCTCTTCAACAGCGAGGTGGGTTATGTGTACCCGCACCGGTGCTGGAGCTGCATGGTCCCGTGCCTGATCCGCGAGGACTTCGTCTGCGACGAGGTCGACGGCAAGGTCTACACTTATTGCTCCGAAGGGTGCCGCTGGACTCACAAGGTGGCGTTCGCTGCCGAATACGAGGGCCGGGCGACGCCGGCGATGGGCCGCTTCAGCGGTCGTCGTGAATGGGAAGACTGCTATCACGGCTGGGATGTCGCCGACGCGATCAAGGATCTCGGCTTCGTCCGGCCCGACGGCAAAACCATGATCGCGCAGCCGCATCTGCGCTTCGACGCCAAGGACATGTGGACGCTAGATCACGTGCGCGGACACACGCTTGGCAGTCCGTTGCGCGGCTTCAGGGCGCTGTCGCCCGCCGAACGCGAGGTCGCGACGGCCGAGTACCGCAAGGGCTTCAAGGTCAACCCCTGCAACTAGCAAATGACGACAGGAGGGGCTGCCTTCGGTGGCCCCTCCTGCCGGACCGGCAAGAACGGCTTGCCGGATCTGTCTACTCAATTGGCGGGACGAAGGCGGGGATGATGACGGACGTGCGGATTCACAAGGTTCGTTTCGAGCCGGTGGGCGTCGAGATGGAAGTGGAAGAGGGCGAGACCGTCCTTGATGCGGCGTTCCGTCAGGGCATCTCGTTGATGCATGGCTGCAAGGAAGGCCAATGCGGTAGCTGTAAATCCAAGCTGATCGATGGCGACATCGAGCTGCTGAAATATTCGACCTTCGCGTTGCCGGACTACGAGAGCGAGACCGGCCACGTCCTGCTGTGCCGGACCCATGTCTACAGCGATATCAGCGTCGAACTGCTCAATTACGACGAGGATCTGCTCAGCCGCTCGATCGCGGTCAAGGCGTTTGCCGGCCGCGTGGCGGGGATCACAGCGCTGACATCCGACATTCGCCTGCTTGAGGTCGAGATCGAAAGGCCGATGAAGTTCTGGGCCGGCCAGTACGTCGATCTGACACTTCAGGATGGCTCCATCACCCGCGCCTTCTCGATGGCGAACCCTCCGGGTGACGGCAGCAACCTTCGCTTCATCATCAAGAAATATCCGAACGGGGCGTTCTCGTCGCAGCTCGACGGCAAGCTGGCTATTGGCGACGCCGTGACTGCCAAGGGGCCGTACGGCACTTGCTTCCGGCGCGAGGAGCGCCCCGGGCCGATGCTGCTGATCGGCGGCGGTTCAGGGATGTCGCCGCTGTGGTCGATTCTGGCCGATCACATCGGCAGCGGTGAGCAGAGGCCGGTCCGGTTCTTCTACGGCGCCCGGACGCGCGCCGACCTGTTCTACCTCGACGAGATCGCGGCGATCGCGGCACGGCTCGACAACTTCAAGTTCGTACCGGCGCTCTCGCATGCCGAAGCGGACGACGGCTGGGACGGCGAGACCGGGCTGATCCACGAGGTCGTGCTGCGCCATCTGCGCGAGGAGAAATTGAGCGGCGCCATCGACGCCTATGCGTGCGGGCCGACGCCGATGATCGACGCCGTGTTGCCCGTCCTGCAAATGAACGGCGTCGAGCCGGAGCACATCTATTTCGACAAGTTTACGCCGGCGGTGCGATGACGGCGTTCAAAGATTCGTCGCAGAACAGAATGGCAAAAGGGAGTGAACGATGAGCGCACAGACGAGCAGAGCAACGACAGCGGCCAAGCCCGCAGCAGCCGTTAAATCCGGAGCGGCAGGAGCCGCGGTTTTTCCGGGCTCCGACAGCCGCAAATACAACTACTTCGAACCCAAGGGCCGCAAGGCGACTCATTACGAGGACATGACGGTCGACGTGCAACCGGATCCCGAGCGCTATCTGCTGCAGGACTGGATCATCTCGTTCCCGGACGGAACGCCGACCTATTCCAAGGACTGGACGGCGGCCAAGAGCTCGAACTGGCACAAATTCCGCGCCGTCGACCAGGAGTGGGAGCGAACCCACTACCAGCGCCAGTCGACGATCTGCGGCATGGTGCAGAATACCATCGAGAACGGCCGGAAATCGGGCGCGCCGACCCGCTTCGATCCTGCTTGGGTGAAGATCCTGCAGAACCATCTCGGCGCCTACAAGCACGCCGAATTCGGCCTCGGCACCTCGACCATGCAGGCGCAGCGTTACGGCTACACCCAGATGGTCAACAACGCGATCCTGACCAACTCGTCCTACAAGCTGCGTTTCGCGCAGGACATCACGCTTTATCTGAGCGAGATCGGTCTCGACCTTGCCGGCTTCGACATTGCCGCCGGCAAGAAACACTGGCTCGAGGACCCCACCTGGCAGGGCGTGCGCAAGTCGGTTGAATCCGTGATGGGTTCGAACGACTACCTCGAGCAGTATTTTGCGACCAACGTGGTGTTCGAGCCGCTGGTCGGCGAACTGTTCCGGTCAGGCTTCCTGATGCAGGCGGCCTCCGCACAGAACGATTTCATCACCCCGGCGGTCGTCTCCGCCGCGGAAGCCGACTACGAGCGCAATCTCGCCAACACTGTCGAGCTGTTCCACATCCTCGGCACGGATCCCACCTACGCGGCGCAGAACCTTGCGCTGTTCAACAAGTGGCTGGTCAAGCATGCCGACCTGGCGCTCGATGCCGCCAACCATCTGCAACCGATCTGGTCGCAGCCGCGTGTCAAGGTCGCGGCATTCGCCGACGCACTGGCCCACGCGAAGAACCGGATCAAAGGCATCGCCGCCGAGCTTGGTCTGACGGTTCCGGCGAATCTCGCGTCCTGACCGGCACCGCTTCACCTCCGTCACAACAAATCCTTCAGGAGATCGACATGCTGCAAGAGAATGACAACATCTTCAAATCGATGAAAGACATCACGTTCGAGGACACGGTGTCGCATCAATGCGGCGTCACCATGAATGACAGCGTCGAGGCGCGCGCCATCGCCGAGGTGATGAGCCGGCATGACCATATCAAGGTGACTTACATGCCCGCGATGATCCGCATCGACGGCGTCGGCAAGATGGAATTCAAGATGGACGAGATTTCGGAGGAGCTGGGGCGGGTGATGACCCCGCATCTCTTCGAGATTTCGACCTCGACGCACTACGGCCGGATGGTCATGATCGACGACAACACCGTCATGCTGTTCGGCGACATGAACGAGATGATGAAATACATCATCTGACGGCCGCTCGCGAACAAGCCCTGGCCGGCGCGACGCCGGCCAGGCGCAATCGACGACATCAATCACGCGCCTCAGCACAACACACAATCCAGCGGGACCAGGAGAAACGTCATGTACAGGACAGCCAAGGGTGAAGAGATTTTTGTCATCGATGGGCATACGCATTTTTGGGATGGCAGCCCGGCGAACCAGAAGAACGTTCACGGCAAGCAGTTCATCGACTGCTTCTACGCTTATCACTCGAATCTGAGCCCGCCCTCCGAGAAATGGGAAAAGGAGAAGTTCGAGAAATACGACGCCAAGACGATGTTCGACGATCTGTTCGTCACCGGCTATGACGACATGGCAATCCTGCAGCCGACCTATCTCACCGATTTCTACAAGAACGGCTTCAACACCACCGAGCGAAATTCGGCGATGAAGAAGAGCCATCCGAATCGTTTCATCCTGAACGGCGCATTCGATCCGCGTGACGGCAGCAAGGGTCTGGAAGAGCTTCATGCGCTGTCCGAGAAGCACAAGCTCAAGGGCGTCAAGCTCTACACCGCGGAATGGCGCGGCGAATCCAAGGGGTACAAGCTCACCGACAAGGCGTCCTACCAGTATCTGGAGGCGGCGCAGAAGCTCGGCATCAAGAACATCCACGTCCACAAGGGCCCGACGATCATTCCGCTGAACCGGGATGCGTTCGATGTCGCCGATATCGACGACGTCGCGACCTCGTTCCAGGACCTGAACTTCATTGTCGAGCATTGCGGCCTGCCGCGGCTGGACGATTTCTGCTGGATCGCGACCCAGGAGACCAACGTGTACGCCGGTCTCGCGGTGGCGCTGCCCTTCATCCATTCGCGGCCCGGCTATTTCGCCCACGTCATCTCCGAGCTGCTGTTCTGGGT
Organism: Bradyrhizobium ivorense; assembly: GCF_900696085.1. Lineage (GTDB taxonomy): Bacteria > Pseudomonadota > Alphaproteobacteria > Rhizobiales > Xanthobacteraceae > Bradyrhizobium > Bradyrhizobium ivorense. The sequence goes on along the minus strand of NZ_CAADFC020000033.1, from coordinate 214,129 downwards.
CGGAGAGGACAAGATCCTCTACGGCAGCGACTATGGGATCTGGACCCCGAAGTGGCTGATCGACAAGTTCATGGCCTTTGAAATTCCAGCCGACGTCACCAAGGAGACCGGCTCGGTGCTGTCGATGGAAGCCAAGACGAAGATTCTCGGCCTCAACGCGGCGCGTATCTACGGGATCGATGTCGAGGCGCAGAAGAAGAAGATCCGGGCCGGCGGCGGCTATGCGCATCTGCCCGAAGCCGTTCATGCGCCGAGGTGACGGCCATGAACGGGGCCGTTGAGAGCGCGATGCGGCCACAAGGCCGTTCGATTGAAGACAGGCGGGCCCAGATCTGGGCATGCCTGCAGGACGTGATGGATCCGGAACTCGACGAGTCCGTCACCGAGCTGAATTTCGTGACCCGCGCCGATGTAGACGCGGCCGGCCGTGTCCACATCGAATTCCGCCTGCCGACCTATTGGTGTGCGGCCAATTTCTCGTTCCTGATGGCGGACGACATGCGCCGGGCGGTGAGCCGGCTCGACTGGGTCAAGGGCGTCAGCGTCGTGTTGGGCGAGCACATGTATGCCGACAAGATCAATGCCGGTCTTGCCGAGGGCCGGTCGTTCCAGGAGACGTTTGGCGCCGAGGCCGATGGCGACCTCGACGATCTGCGTCAGACGTTCCTCGTCAAGGCATTCCAGCGCCGACAGGTCGCGCTGCTCCGTCACCTCATCGCATTGGGGCAATCTCCAGAGCAGATCGTGGGCCTGACGCTGGCCGAGCTTGGCTGCCTGCCGCTCGACGATACCGGAGAGAAGCTGGTTCGGCGTTATCTCGAACGACGTGCGGTCGTCGGCTCCGCGCGGGGTGATGCGGCGGCCTTTGTTGACGTGAAAGGCGCGCGGCTGAGCACCGACGGCCTTGCAGGCTATCTGTCGGGCTTGCGGCGTGTCGGCATCAATGCCGAATTCAACGGCGCGCTGTGCCGCGGTCTTTTGGCCGCCCGGTTCGACCTCGAAACGCCATTCGTCCCGAGATCTAAGGCGATGCCGGCCTCGCCGGGTGGCGAGCAAGTGCCATGATGCCGGCGTGCAGCAAGAGAGCGAGTGCATACGAGACGACCTCAAGCCAACAGTCGGGGATGTAAAATGCCGAAGATCATGCTGCACGATGAAGCCGCGCGGGCCGCTCTGGGTAGAGGTGTTGCCAAGCTCGCCAAGGCGGTGAGGGGGACGCTCGGACCGAAGGGCATGAACGCGATCATGGACCGGCCGATCGGGACGCCGATCGTGTCGCGCGACGGCGTCAGTATTGCCAGCGAGATCGAGCTGGAATGCCCGTTCGAGAACATGGGTGCGCAGGTGCTGCGCGAGGTCTCGGCGCGGACCAATGAAGTGGCGGGAGACGGGACCACCACGGCCACCGTGCTTGCCGACGTCCTGGTGCAGGACGGCCTGAAATGTCTTGCGGCTGGCGCAAATCCGGTCGAACTGGTCGAGGGGCTGGAACTGGCGGTCGCCGAGACTATCGCCGCGCTCAGACGATCGGCGAAGCCGCTGCAGGGTGCCGCCGGTCTGCGTGCCGTGGCGAGCATTGCCGCCAATGACGCGGCGCTTGGCGACATGGTGGCCGAGGCATTCCAGCGTGCCGGCAATCACGGGATCGTCGCGGTTGAATATGGCAGCACGGTCGAGACGACGCTGGAGATCGTCGAGGGCATGGCCTTCGATCGCGGCTATCTCTCGCATCACATGGTGACCGATGTCGAGAAAATGCAGGTCGTGCTCGACAATCCCTTCATCCTCATGACCGATATCAAGATCCAGACCGGTGAGCAGCTCGCCGGCGTGATCTCGCTGATCGAGAAGAGCGGCAGACCACTGCTGATCATCGCCGAGGAGGTTGCGCCGCCGATCATCATGCAATTGCTGGCACGCCGGGAACGCGGCGGCTTCAAGGTCGCCGCGATCCATCCGCCGGAATTCGGGCATTGGCGCAAGGCGATGCTCGAGGACATTGCGATCACGACCGGGGGGCGCGTGATCTCGGTCGATCTCGGCGGAAGGCTCGAAAAGGTCGAGCTGCATGACCTCGGTTCTGCGCGCCAGGTGCGCATTTCCGCCTCGAAGACCCTGATCACCGCGGGTGGCGGTGACCAAAGGAACATCGTTGCGCGACGCGAGCAGGTGTTGCGGCAATACGAGGCCGCTCCTGAAAATATCGAACGGGACAAATTCCAGGAGCGAATCGCAAAACTATCCGGCGGCACGGCGATGATCCTCGCCGGCGGCGCGACACCGGTGGAACAGAAGCGCCGGACCCAGCTGATCGAGGATGCGATCAACGCGACCCGCGCGGCGATCGAAGAGGGCATCGTCCCGGGCGGCGGCCTGGCCTTGCTCAGGACCGCCGGAAAACTCGACGAGTTGATCGGTCGTCTGGAAGGCAGCACCAGGCAGGGCGCCGAGCTGCTGCAACGCGCGCTCAGTCGGCCGCTGTTCTACATTGCCGGCAATGCCGGCCTGAACGCAGAGGCGGAGGTGGCGAAGATTGCCAAGGCCAGGAATGGTCATGGCCTCGACGCGCGCAATGGTTCGGCAGTCGATCTTGTCGAAGCGGGCATCATCGACCCGGTCAGGGTGTGCTATTGCGCGGTTCGCAATGCGGCATCGGTGGCGGGTCTGATCCTGACGACGCAGACTTTGATCGCCAAGAAGCCGGATGACTACGATCCGACCGCAGGACCGGCACGAGGCGGTGGTGCCGAACTGCTCTGATCAACGGCGCGAATCGTCAATCTGACGCGAGCGGTTCGCGCCAAGTAGCGCTCGGTGCAGCGACACCGGCAGTGTCGATGGTCGGATACGCCTGCGGCTCATTCAGGCCGCTTTTGCCCGAGCGCGCGATAGATCGTGTTTCTCGAAACGCCAAGACGTCGCGCGGTCTCGCTGACGTTACCGGCGGTCTCCGCGTAGACCGCAAGGATTCGTGCCCTGTGGGTGTCGTGGAGCGATCCGGACGCCGCTTCAGGGGCGTGCAGGGCGACATCCTCCCGCGGCGTCTCGCTCGAGGCGCCATCCGCACCGGCAATGGTGAAGCGCGCCAGCACGTTGCGAAGCTCGCGGATGTTGCCGGGCCAAGGGCGCGTGGCGAGATGGGCGATGTCGGCCGGGGCGATTTCACAACTCGGATCGATCGTATCGAGCAGATGGCGAACGATGGCGTCAAAATCGCTGCGATCGCGCAGTCTCGGCAACGTCACCTCGAGCGTGTTGAGGCGGTAGAGCAGATCGGATCGAAACCTGCCTTCGGCAACCGCCTTGTCGAGCCGGGCGTTGGTTGCGGAGACAAGAAAAACATCGACTTTCGACCTGACGCCGCCGACGGGGCGTACGGTCCAGTCGTCGAGCAGCCGCAGCAGCACGGCCTGCAACGCAACAGGCATGTCGCCGATTTCGTCCAGGAACAACGTGCCTCCATCGGCCTCCTTGACCAGTCCAATCGCACCGCCACGCCGCGCGCCGGTGAATGCACCCTCGGCGTAGCCGAACAGTTCGGTCTCGATCAGGCTTTCGGGCAGGGCGGCACAATTGACCGGGATGAACGCGCCGGTCCGCCCGCTCGCTGCATGGGCATGCCGCGCGAGCTGTTCCTTGCCGGTCCCGGTTTCACCGCGGATCAGGATCGGCATCTTGCGCGCCGCCGCGGTTTCGACCTGACGAACGACGGCTCGCACCGCGGGATCGCGGCCAACGAATCCAGCGGCCGCGCCCGGAACCGAAGGGGTCTCCAGCCTTAAGTCCTTTCGGGCGGACGATGGGCCCGTGGTCTCGCGGTGTTCAGGCACTAACCTTGATTTCTGAGCGCTCTGATGCGTGGCCAACTGGCGTCGTCGTGCATGCAGCACCACGATGGCGCCGATGCCGGAGCGTTCGTTCTTGACGAGATTGAAGCTGGCGTTTGGAAGCAACTCGTTCAACCTGCCTGGCCACTCATCGAACGGCACCGTCTTCAGGAATCGGGTCGGTGCGTCGTCGTGAATGCCGTGCTGGTCATGCCGGATCGCATTCAGCGCGCGCTCCGTGGCATGGAGGATGGTGCCGCGACGGTCGAGCACGATGCATTCGTCATTCGACCATTGCGCCCTCTTGGCTAGAAAGCGGCACAGCAATTCCTCGCGTTCCTGCCGGATGGATTGCGCCAGGACGCCTTCGACGTGATGGCCGACCGCGACCGCCAAGGCAAGGCTCTGCGGATTGAAGGTGCTGGCGGGGCCCGAGATGTCCACCACGCCAAGCAATTCGCCATCGCTGGGATCGTGAACCGGAACGGCAGCGCAGGTCCACCGTTGCACCTCCGAACAGAAATGCTCTGCCCCGCGGATCTGGACCGGCTTCGATTCTGCGATCGCGGCGCCAATCGCGTTGGTGCCGATATCGGCCTCGCTCCAGCGTCCTCCGTGTTCGAGATGAACCGCGCGGCCGGCGTCGATAACCCTGTCGTCGCCCTGGGTATCGATGATCAGCCCGCTGGGATCGGTGAGGATCATGATCGAATTCGCATCGCGCAGGAACGTCTTGGAATTATCGAGAGCGCAGCGGGCGGCGTGACGAAGCGAAGCGTGCTTGGCGCGACGGCGAAACAACTCGGCGTCGGCGACGAGCGGCGCCCGCGCCCGATCGACGGTGACGTGATGGTTTCTGGATCTCTGCCACGACGCGGCAACCGACGACCTCAAATCGGACGACAACGCTCCGCGCTCGACAAACTTCTCCCACGCCGCCAGCACTTCTCGCTGGTCCATCCTGGCTCCTCCGAGGTCAAGGGCCACGAGACCCGGTCGCACGGGTCGCGTGATCAACCATCCGATTGCAGGGGACTGCTCGCTGCGGCGGTGGGACGGACCAGGCGAGGGGCAACGGCAAAACCCTCCAGGCCGCCGGATGGCCGCCCGAGTCGAATTCCATGCCGCCGCACCCGCCGCTAAACCGGCCGTGCCGTGCGATCAAACAACCCCTTCAGCGTCCCGCTTCCCTGAGGTCCCAGGCATTCTCTCTCAAGCCCGGTGACGAGGTCACAATATACATTTTGAATGGTTCTAGCAAAGGTAGCGATGATGGAACCGGGCAGCAGCCAGCCTTAAATTCGACGCCGCTGGATCGATCCAACTTCGAACGCCACGGTTCGATCTGTCGGAAAATCCTCGATTGGCCTGTGATGCAGCGCAGCATCCGGGGATGATGCAGCGTAGTCTTGTCGGTATCGATAGTTGCGCCCCCGACTTGGGCCCTGCTCGCCGACTGTTCAGCCGGTGCGAAAGGCGGGCTTTGACGGGCTATAAGGAGGCGACCTCGTGAGTTAAGCTTGCCCGCCGGCAAGAAAACAGGGCTTCCAAAATAGTGGGTTTAGCGATGTAGCGGACCCCCGCTACCATTGAATCGGTCTGCACTCGGAGACTTCAAGTGGCGGTACGTCTGCCGTCCGCGGCGCTGGCGTGACGGAAGTCCCAGGTGTCTTGCGAGATGATCGAAGTTCGATCAGGGCCCGCTCCTTGACGGCGAACGACAAAGCATCTGATCGCCTCGTCGAGGAGAGCATTGACCGCAGTCAGTGCTCCCAATCGGCTTTTTCCAGCGAGCGGGCGAGCTGGTGCAGGAGATCGCGTAGTCTCTCCTTGTCGGACGGGGTGAATTCCCTGAAAAGTCGTGCGTCTCGTTCGCGTGAGACCTCCGTCAACTTGACGGCGAATTTTCGACCTTCGGCCGTCAGCTTGGCGATCGCAGCTCTGCCACGCGATCGCGTTTGCTCGACCGATACGAGCCCGCGCTCCTCCAGGATCGCGAGGCTTCGGCTTGCGGCGGCCTTGTCTATGTCCGCAGCGTCCGACAACTCGCTGACATTCAGCGAACTGATGCTCTTGAGTGTCATGATCAGGCGCCACTCGACCGCGCCGATGTTCCAGACCGAGCGATAATACGCAGTCGCGCCTCTATTGAGACGCATGCCGATGGTCGAGACCAGCACGGCCAAATGTTCACGCGCCAGCGTTCCGGCAGTGCGCGCGCGGTCGTTCGACGCTTGCTCAACCTCGCGCTTCTTGGCCGCAGGCATTCCAGGAATCTCCCTCAGCAAATCTTCGCCCAAAGTCTCACTTTTGCAGCGCGATTTATCCAGATCAAATTTCTTGACAAAACATTTATTGACATATCAACATAGAGCTCAATCTCCCAATTCCAAGAAAAAAGTGGCGAGAGCGACATGGAAGGAAACGGCTTGGTCGCCGGTCTTGATCAGGCGAGGACGTACGCCGGGGCTATCGATTGCGATCTTCATCCGGCGGTGCCCGGGATGGGCGTTCTCCTGCCATATCTGAACGACTATTGGCGCGAGATGGTCTCGGTTCGCGCGCTCGATCGCCTTAATCTGAGCCTGACCAGTTATCCGCAGAACTCACCGCTGTCGTGTCGCCCGGACTGGGCGCTCGAGGGTGGCGCGAAGGCGGGCTCCTCGCTCCAGGCGATGAAGGACCATGTGCTCGACCGGTTTCGGCCGCGCTATGGGATCCTGAACTGCCTCTACGGCGCGCAGGTCCTTCACAGCGAGGACATGGCGGCTGCGTTCTGCCGGGCGACCAATGACTGGATCAGGGATCATTGGCTCAACCACGATCCGCGGCTGCGCGCCTCGATCGTGATTCCGTCGCACAATGCGGAGCTTGCCGTGGCGGAGATCGATCGCCGCACCGACGATTTCCGATTCATGCAGGTGCTCATGCTGGTGTCCGGCGAAACCACGCTGGGCCGGCGGCATCTCTGGCCGATCTATGAACGCGCCGAGCGTCTCGATCTGGCGATCGGGATTCATGCAGGTAGCGCCTATCGATACGCGCCAACCGCCATTGGGTGGCCATCGCACTATGTCGAGGACTATGTGGCGCAATCCGCCGCGTTCGAGAGCCAGCTGCAAAGCCTGATATCGGAAGGCGTGTTCGCGAAATTCCCCCGGCTCAAGGTCGTTGCAATCGAATCCGGACTGACATGGCTGAGCGGGTTCATCTGGCGGGCCGACAAGACCTGGAAAGGCGTGCGGGCCGAGGTGCCCTGGGTCACGCGCACGCCATCGGAGATCATCCGCAACAACGTCCGCTTCACCGTGCAGCCCGTCGATGCGGCGGACGACGGCGAGGCCATCATGCGGCTCGCCGATCACATCAAGTCGGATGAGCTGTTCCTGTTCTCGACGGACTATCCGCATTGGCATTTCGACGGGGATGCGGTTCTTTCCGGCCGGCTCCCTGACGGACTGTTCCGCAAGATTGCCAGTGAAAATGCGCTTGCCACTTACGCGCGATTGGCCAAGGCCGATCAGGTCATGGAGGTTGTGCCATGAGCACCGTTGAACTCGAGCGGCCGCGGGCCTCGACCTACAAGCTGAAGGTCATCGATTGCGACATCCATCCGGCGATGACCTCGTGGACCGAGGTGCATCCCTATCTGGAAAGACGGTGGATCGAGCATCTGTCGGTCTATGGCAGCCATCTACGCCACGCCTTCTCCGAGGCGCTGTCGCATCCGCGCACGTCGCCCGACGCTGCGAGGATCGATGCCTATCCGGAGGAGGGCGGGCCGCCGGGATCGAGCCTCGAATTGATGAGGAAGCAACACCTCGACCCCAACGGGATCGAAGTGGGCATGTTGATTCCCCTGCGCTGGAATCCGGGGAGCCAGCGCAATCTCGACTTCGGCGCCGCATTGACCCGCGCGATGAACACCTGGCAGGTCGAGCGCTGGGTGAAGCAGGAGCCGCGGTTGCGGGCCTCGGTGCTGGTCGCCCAGGAGGATACGGTGGCGTCCGTCGCCGAGATCGACGCCAGGGGAGGTGACCCCAACTTTACCCAGATCCTGACCCTGCCCAAGACGGATGAGCCGCTGGGACGGCGGCGCTACTGGCCGATCTATGAGGCGGCCGTGCGCAACAAATTGCCGATCACGATTCATGTCGGCGGCACCAATGGCCATCCGTCGACCGGCGGAGGGTGGACATCCTACTACATGGAGGAACACCATTCGGTCGCCCAGACCATGCAGGCGGTGGTGGCCAGTCTCGTGTTTGAAGGGGTCTTGGAGCGCTTTCCTGAACTGCGCGTCGTCATCATGGAGGGCGGCCTCGGCTGGATACCATCGCTCAATGCGCGCATGGACAAGCATTGGGCGCGCCTGCGTAGCGAGGTTCCCCACGTGAGGAAGCCACCGTCGGAATATGTGCGCGAGCAGGTCTGGTTCAGCACGCAGCCGATGGAAGAACCGGCGACGTCAGCCGAATTGATCGATCTGTTCGACCGGATCGGCTGGGACCGGCTGCTGTTCTCGACCGACTACCCACATTGGGATTTCGACGATCCGCGCTACGCATTTCGCGCCAACCTCACGCAAGCGCAGCGCGAGCAGCTTCTCTATGAGAATGCCCGCAAGTTCTACAGGTTGGACTGATGGCGCGGCATGTGGTTGCGACTGTGGATCAGATCCCGCCGGGTCAGCGCCTGCTGGTCCAGGTCAATGGACGCGAGATCGGCATCTTCAACGTGGAGGGCGAGTATTTCGCCGTCGGCAATCGTTGTCCGCACGAGGGGGCGTCCCTGTGCAAGGGGCGTATCGTCGGGCTCGTCGAGGCCGCAGGTCCGGGCGACTATCGATATAGCCGTCGTGGCGAGTTGTTGCGCTGCCCGTGGCATGGCTGGGAATTCGATCTGCGAACCGGGCGCTCGTGGTGCGAGCCAGACCGCACCAAGGTGCGGAGTTATGAGCTGAGGGTGGAGTCCGGCGGAGCGCTGATCGAGGGCGAGCTGCGCGCCGAAACGTTCCAGGTCACCATCGACAAGGAATATGTAGTCCTGGAGATCTAAAGACCGGCGAAGCAAATAGCCAATAAAAGGATTTTGGGAGGAGTAACGTGTTGTTCAAGCGAGTCATGCCGGCGGTTGTCGCCTGTCTTGTCGGTCTGTTGAGCCCGGCGCAAGCCGATGACGGTTCTTGGGACAAGGTTGTCGAGGCCGCCAAGAAGGAAGGCAAGGTCGTCGTCTACAACATGGCTTTGGGCGCGCCTTACTTCAAGGACGTGCTCAAGTCGTTCGAAGCAAAGTACGGAATTGCGGTCGAGAGCCTCGACCTGCGCGCCAGCGAGCTCGCCGAGCGCATCCGCACCGAGCAGGCGGCCGGCCGCTTCCTGGGTGACGCGGAAATGGTCACGACGACCATGATCGAGGAGCAACTCAAGAACGGCGATTTCGTGCAGAAATTGCCGCCGATCCCGAATGCCGCCCATCTGCGGCCGCCCTTCAAGGCCAACGAATACAGCGTGCCGGCCTTCATGCAGCCGATGGGTATTCTGATCAACACGCGGCTGATCAAGGAGCAGGACATTCCGACGAGCTGGAGCGATCTCAACGATCCCAAATGGAAGGGCAAGATCCTTTCGGACGATATGCGGCCGCTCGGCAGCGGAAACACCATGTTCGCCATTCTGGAAAAAACCATGGGCGGCGACTTCAACCAGAAGCTCGCCGAGCAAAAGCCGGTGTTCAGCCGCGACATGCGAAACGACGCCCGCCGCGTGGCGCGCGGCGAGTACGCCATCTATATCCCGCAGATCTTTGCCTTCACGTCCGATCTGAAGGGCTTGCCGGTGAAGGTCGTGATTCCGAAGGAGGGCGCACCTTACGCGGAGATGGATCTCGCGGTGCTCAAGAACGCGCCGCATCCCAATGCCGCGCGTTTGTTCATCGACCACTTCCTCAGTGTCGAGGCGCAATTGCTCTACGCCAATGCCTGGATGCTGCCGGTGAACGCGGCGGCTGCCGAGCGCGCCAATCCGGACGCGCAGCAGTTCGTGAACGCCAAGATCATCGGTCCCGCAAAGCTGGCTGAGCGTCCTTCGATGATGGAACTCGCCAAGAAGCTCTATCCCTGAGAGGGCCATGAGTATTTCAGCCGGAGAGGGAGTGAACGACCTGGTCGAGAGGCGCCCGGCCGCCTTGAGCGGGCTCGGGCGGTGGCTGCAGGCGACTGCAGCGGGCCGCATTGCGGCGCTCGTGCTGCTCGCCGCCATTCTCGCCTTCCTTTCCGTCTATCCGTTGTCGATGCTGCTCTATGGCAGCCTGCATTCGACGCCGCCGGGGATGGCCGGAACGTTCAATCTGGACGGCTATCGCGACGTCATCACGCTGCAGAGCGCGGTGACGCTGCTCAACACCGTCGGCATTTCGCTGGCCAAGACTATTCCTTCCGTGATCCTGGCCGTCCTGCTTGCCTGGATTCTGGCTCGAACCGACACGCCGTTCCGCGGAGCGCTGGAAGTACTGATCACGCTTCCATTCTTCATTCCCCCGATCCTGACCGCGATGGCCTGGGGCATGCTCGGCAACCCGCAGGTCGGGTTGCTCAACCAGCTCTATCAATGGATCACGGGGTCCGAGACGGCGCCGATCAACGTCTATTCATATGGCGGCGTGGTCTGGCACATGATGCAGTATTCGGTGCCGTTCCTGTTTCTTCTCATCGTCGACGCCTTCCGCGCGATGGATCCGAGCCTCGAAGAGGCCGCGACGATGTGCGGAGCGTCGCGCCTGAGGACTTTTCGTACGGTAACCTTGCAACTCATGCTGCCCGCGCTGACCGGCGCGGCCATTCTGAGCTTCATTCGCGGCATCGAGAACTTCGAGTCTCCGCTGTTCTTCGGCTCGCCGGCCGGAATTCGGGTCATCACCACCGACATCTATGACTCGATCAACCAGCGGTCGCCGCCGCAATATCAGTATGCGACCGCGGTCAGCTTCGTCATCATGGCGCTGCTGTTCCTGATCGTCCTCCTGCAGCGGCGGATGTTGCGCGGCCGGAGCTTTCAGACCATCACCGGCAAGGGCTATTCGCCTTCGGTGATGAAACTCGGCGCATGGCGATGGGCAACCTTTGCGTTCTGCGTTCTATTCTTCGTGGTGACGGTGGTTCTCCCGGTCGGCCAACTCATCATCGGCTCGTTCTTCAAGTTCTTCGGGTTCTATCAGTTGGACATGCTGACACTCGAGCACTATCGGGAGGTGTTCGGCAGCAGCGAATTCTGGCGCGGGTTCAGCAACACGATGTTGCTGGGTCTCGTCGGTGCCACCTTGACCATGTTGCTCGGCGCTACCGTCGCCTATGTCTCGGTCCGCACGAAATGGCGTGGCCGGCTGCTGATCGATTCGATGGCCTGGCTGCCCTGGATGATGCCCGGCATCGTCCTCGGTGTCGGGTTTCTCTGGGGGTTTGCACTTTTGCCTCACGGGATTCCGATCTACGGCACGATCTGGGCGCTGTTGCTGGCCTACATCTCGCTCGGGACGCCGCTTTCGGTGCGGGCGATGTCGAGCGCATATGCGCAGCTTTCGTTCGACCTCGAGGAGTGCTCCAGGGTGCACGGCGCAAGCTGGCTGCAGACCATGAGGCGCATCGTCCTTGCGCTGGCGTGGCCGTCCTTCGCGGTCGGCTGGGTCCTCGTGTTCTTCGGCATCATGCGCGAACTGAGCGCATCCGTTCTGCTCTATTCGGTCGGCTCCGAGGTGTTGTCGGTCGTCTTGCTGAAGCTGTGGGCGAACGGCAATGCGGAGCAGGTCAGTGTCATCGGGCTCATCATGATGGTTCTCGTGATCATCTTCCGATGGGTTCAACTCAAGTTCATCAACAGCCGCATCGGTGGAATGTGACCGGGCCTGGATCATGCCATGTCGAATGTCGTTCTTGAGAAAGTGAGCCGCGTCTTCGGTGATTTCGTCGCGGTCGACGGCGTCGACCTGCGCGTCAGCGAGGGTGAATTCGTGACCCTGCTGGGGCCGTCGGGGTGCGGCAAGACCACGACGTTGCGGATGGTTGCGGGCCTCGAGCAAAATACCGGCGGCCGCATCAGCATCGGCAACGAGGTCGTGAGCGATGCAGGGCGCGGCCTCTTCGTTCCCTCGGAGCGCCGCAGGCTCGGCATGGTCTTCCAGTCATACGCGATCTGGCCGCATATGACGGTTTTCGAGAACGTCGCGTACCCGCTGCGCGTGAGACGCAAATCCACCGCCGAGATAGGCGATCTGGTCGGCAAGGCACTGCGCCTGGTCGAGATGGAAAGCTTCGCCGAGCGGCCGGCGCCGGCGCTGTCCGGCGGCCAGCAGCAGCGGGTGGCGATCGCGCGGGCCCTCGTCTTCGAACCCAAGGTTCTGCTGCTCGACGAGCCGCTCAGCAATCTGGACGCAAAGCTTCGCCTGCAGATGGGCGATGAGTTCCGTTCGATCCAGAAACGGCTCGGGATGACGAGCCTGTACGTGACACATGATCAGGCCGAAGCGATGGCTCTGTCCGACCGTGTGGTCGTGATGGATCGCGGCCGGATCCAGCAGATCGGCGCGCCCGAGGAAATCTACCGCTATCCCGCAAACCGGGTCGTGGCGGCCTTCTTTGGAACACCAAATCTGCTCGAGGCCAGTGTCGAGGCCTGCGCGCGGATCGACGACCGCCGGGTGCGGCTCGACGTCGTCGGAAAAGGCTGGCGCGGTGCGTGCGAGTCGGCGAGCGAGATCAGGCCGGGACAGGCCGTAACCGTCATGGTCCGTCCCGAAGACGCCCGTATCGCGCCGCCTGACGCGGCCCACAGAGACCACGAACTTCGGTGGTCCGGGCAGATCGCGCACACGATCTTCCGCGGGCCGACCCGGTCGGTCGTCGTGCAGACCGGTGACGGCCGCCTCAACGTCGATGCACCATCGTTCGGCGATTTCGCCGTCGGCGACAACGTGACCGTCGTCGTTCCGCAGACGTCGGCATGGGCTGTGCCGGAGCAGGCCAGCATAGCCTCATAACCGGTCGCCGCCGGATGTCTCAGCGATAGATCTGCTGAGCCAGGGACAGCATCTCGTTCATGCGTTCGGGATCGGTGGTGCCGAGAAGTTTGGTCGTCTCGAGTTGCGCCACCGCCGGATCGACACCTGTCAGCGCGTCGGTCGTGGTCGGCAGTAACCCCAGCTTCGCCAGGTTCTGCTGCATCGTCTTGCCGAGGTAATGTTCCATCAGCAGCCGTGCTGCGTTGGGGTGAGGCGCATTCTTCAGCAACGCGAGATCGTAGCCGACATAAGGCAGACCCTCTTTGGGCGCGATGAACTTCACCGGCAGCCCCTTGAGTTCGAGCAGCGATGTCAGGCTGTCAGGGATGTAGAGGGGCAGCTCGCCGCGGGCCACCCGCCGTTCGTTGGCGGGTATCTCTCTGCTGAACTTCAGTTCCTGCTGGGCGAGCTTTTCGTGGAAGCTGCGCCCGTAAAGGTCCTGCAGGACGGAGAAGAGCACACCGCCGCCGCCCAGCGTCCGCAGATCGTCACTGAGAATCTTGCCCTTCCAGCGCGGGTCCGTCAGGTCGAGCCAGCTCTTCGGCTCGTCCGCCGGCTTGACCAGCATGGTATTCGCCAGGATGCCGTAGACTATTGCAAAAATCGGCAGCCGCATGCCGTCGCTGGGGAAATCCGCCTTGAGACGGCCGAGGCTGGGGAGGGGACCGTGCGGCTCGAAAACGCGCTCCTCCTTGATCTGCAGCGTGGTCGTGGTCCGCCCGTTCTCGGAGACGTCGGCAGCGTTGCGGCCAGCCGCCTGCTCGATGCGGATGCGTTCCCGGACCTCGCTCGCGCGGGCTTCGAGAATGTCCACGGTGATTCCGTAGGCGGACTCGAAGTCCTTCTTGAGCTCCTTGTGCGCAGCAAGGCCGACGAAGGCGCTGTAGAGCACCACCCGGCCTTCCTTCTTCGCCGCGGCGACGAGTGCGGACCATTGGTCGTCCGCCCTCGCCGGGGCCATGATCGAAGGCAGGATCGAAGACGCCGTCAGTCCAAACACCGCAGCGCGGCGCGTGATGCGCGCGCGCTGCTTCCAATCCGGCGCGGACATCGGCGCTACTCCGCCGCCTGCTGGCTCGGTGCACGCCAGCGAATGGCGGTCTTCAACTTGTCCTGATAAGCCTCGAGCCAGTCGAGCTTCGCGTCCGCGTAGTACGATCCTGCGCGCGCGTTGAAGAACACCTCGGCATCGTCAACGCCGGACGGCACGGTGCCGCTGTTGGCGAATGCCCGTGCCGCGTTTAGCAGGCGGCGTCTCGTCCGCGAGATCATCACGTCGCTCGGTGCGAGATGTTCCTTGGTATGATCGACGATAGGCCCCATGCTCTCCGTGACGGCCTGGTCCTGCATCACGATGTTGCGGATGCCGGTGTAGATCTTGTTGCTACGCTGAGCCTCGCGATCGATCTGCCAGTCATTGCCGATGTTCTGGACCGGACGCCAGCGTCCAAACCAGTCCGTGGTGTTGGGCAGATAATCGAGACCGTCGGCTCCCGGGATGCCGCCGCCGGATTTCAGCTTGGAGCTCGAGTAAGTCGCCCCCTTGGCGCGGCCGCCATAGATCGAGATCAGCATCGTGTGGGTGTCGTCCATGGGCACCCAGGCCTTCGCGACCACATGGTCGGCGAAATCGGCGTTCGGTGTCTGGGTCCAGAACGGCAGGCAGAAATGCGCCATGCGCCAGTGCATCTGGCCGTCCGTCTCCGGCCGGAACGCACCGTACATCGTTCCCCAGTCGGTCTCGGTGACTTTGTACTCCGGCGCGCGGTTGGATACGGTGTGCCGGGCCGGATGGCCCTCCTCGAAATCGTCCGGATTGATGTGTCCCGCGTGCAGAAAGCCGAAATGCGATGTGTCGATGTCGCCTTCGAGGCCTTGGAGCCAGTTGGCCTCGCGCTGCAGAATGGTGACCGTCAAATCCTGCTCGGGAACGAACAGCGCCTCGAGCATCGGCATCGGCGGCGCTTCGGCGCGGGCGCCCATGTAGACCCAGATGAGGCCGGCGCTTTCGCGCACTTTGTAGCTCTTTGCTCGGACCTTTTCCTTGAAGTCCTGCGGAGGGGGCACGTTCGGCATTTCGAGGCAGCGGCCGTCAACGTCGAATTTCCAGCCGTGATAGACGCAGCGGATGCCGTCGTGTTCGTTGCGGCCGAGGAACAGCGAGGCGCAGCGGTGCGGACATTGATGGTCCAGCACGCCGACCCGCCCCGAACTGTCACGGAAGGCGATCAGCTGTTCACCGAGCAGCATCAAGCGCATCGGGTCGCCGTCGACTGATAGTTCCGAAGAGAGCGCGGCGGGGATCCAGTACTGCCGCATCATCTCGCCCATGACCGTGCCTGGGCCAACCAGCGTCAGATCCTGGCCGTCAGTCGATTTCGACATAGTGACCTCCTTGCTTCTTTTGATTGCTTATTATTTTCATTATGCAAGTAATTTGATCCTGCGTCAATGGCGCGATCTCCGAATACCCGACGGGTTGAGAGGTGCGGCACGACTCGTTATGGTTCTGCTCCCATCATCGCGAGCGAATCTTCTTGAACAAACTCAGCACGATCCTTCCGCTTGAGAATTGGACCGGATACCGTTTTGGTCTCATCGCTTCGCGGCTGGGTAGCTTCATTGCTCCCATGTATGAAGAACGTTACGAGCTGACGATGCCAGCCTGGCGAAGCCTTGCGGTCATTGCCAGGCATCAGCCCCTGACCGCTGCACGGCTTGCAACGCTAACCTCGTCGGACGCCTCCAAGGTTGCCCGGGCGATTGATTTGTTGGTACGCCGCGGGCTCATTCATCGAGACCTGGACAAGGCCGATCGACGACGCGCCAGCCTTAGATTGTCAGCCGAGGGCCGCAAGGTTTACAAGGATATTGAGAAATTCGTTGTTCGGGTCGAGCGTAAGCTCACGGCCGCGCTCGATCCGCACGAAATCGAGGTTCTGAGGCGAAGCCTCGACAAGCTTGATCGTCAACTGGAGACCGAGATCAAAGCGAAAGGTCGAGAGAAATTCCTATAACTCCTTCAAGTGCGGGAAGCGAGCCAAGGCAACGCACGCTACCGGAACGGATCGGTAGTAGCCGACCTGATGACCTCAAAGGATGTTTTCCGACGGCCGCAAGTTGGTCGGCGTGCCGCCGTCGGCGCCTCCGCAGCTCACAATGTCCGAATGCCGTTCTTGATACCATCGGCGATCTGACCAATCTGCTCCTCATCGATGACAAGGGGGGTGAGAGGATCAGCGTATCGCCAAGGGCGCGAACAAAGATTCCGTTTTCGAGACAATGGTTGGCCACTGCGCGGAGCCAACAGCATCGGCCGAAGTGCACGACATGTGGCCAGACGAGGACGAAGCAGAGGTCCTTAGTGGACCACAAGCGGAATGCGGCCGCCACCGATTGCGGCGCGCCAACTGCGCTCGGTCGAGTTGAGCGCACCCACGGCTTGGGAGGTCAATCTCGGCAACACTTCGCCAGTCGCGGTGGTTTAGAGCTCGCCGGCCAGATCAGCGGCTTAGGCTTCGCATTGCTCTTACGCGACCTCATGACGCGACTAGCGATAGCGCAAGAAGCGACAGCGCCAATGCCGGCGGCATGACCAGAACGCCGAGCCGCAGAAAGCGAAGCGCACCTACGTGCTCACCTTCGCGCCGCAGCGCAATCAGCCACAGGATCGTCGCGAGCGATCCGGTGACCGAAAGGTTGGGTCCGAGATCGACGCCGATCAGCACCGCCCCAATGGTGTAGTGGGAGACCTGCGCGGTTTGCGTCGTGGTCGCCGCGATCAGTCCCATTGGCAGGTTGTTGATGAGGTTCGACGCCATCGCCGTGATGATGCCGGCTCCCCATGAAGCTCCATGCGGCGAAAGCACGGCGGCTCGCCTGAGTTCTTCGGCCAGTGTCGGCAGGACGCCCGTTCGGTTGAGACCTTCGACCAGAATGAACAGTCCGGCGACGAGGGGCAGCACCGACCAGGAGATATCACGTGCGACAGAGAGCGGCGATTTGCGGCCGAGCAGGAGCACGATCGCGGTCACCACCGCACCGCAGGCGAAAGTCGGGATTCCAAGATCGAGGCCAAAGGCCGACACGGCGAGCAGAACCAACGCCGTCGCACCGATCCCGGCTGCGACGATCGCAGCATTCCTCGTCGGTCCGGCGCGCTCTCCCTCGAGTTCATCGACGCCACCCAACAGGCTGTTCCGCAGGCTGATCCGGAGCATGATGAATGTCGCTGCGGCCGCTGCGATCGATGGCAGCAGGAAGTGGTGCAGCCACTCCAGCAGCGTCGGCATCCGGGCGCCGAACAATACGAGGTTCGCCGGGTTCGAGATCGGCAGCACGAAACTCGCCGCGTTGGCGATAAACGCGCAGGCGAACAGATAAGGCAGCGGTTCGACCTTTGCGGTACGCGTCGCGGCATAAACCGCGGGCGTCAGCACGACCGCAGTGGCATCGTTCGACAAGAAGATGGTGACCAGCGTCCCGACCGCGTAGACGATCGAAAACAGTTGGGAGGCCGAGTTGCGCGAATGAATGACGGCCTGTTCGGCGAGCCAGTCGAACAGGCCCTCTTTCCGCGCGACCTCGGCCAGCAGCATCATGCCGATCAGAAAGAAGTACACGTCCGTGCCCTTCCCAGCGGCCGTGACGGCGTCTCGCCATGGCAATAGGTCGAAGGCAATAAGCGAGATGGCTCCGGTCACCGCCCAGATGTATTCTGGAAGATTCCACGGACGAGCGATGACGCCCAGGGTCGCAAGACCCGCGATTCCGCAGGTCGCGGCGTTGTTGACAAGCATCAGGCAACACCCACGACCTGTGGCGCCAATCCGTCTGATGTGCGCGCAGGTTTCGTCGCGCAAACTGGCCTCAGCAACGGAACGAAGACGCTCCACAGCACGACCGAGACTGTGGCGAAGCCGCCGAGAATGAGAAACATCGGACCATAGCCGAACTCCTGCGCAATCCAGCCGCTGATCGCAGGGCTGAGGGAAGCGCCGATGCCCTGGACCGTCATGACCGCCCCCTGGCCTGCGTTGATCCGCCCGCTGCCATCGAGGATTCGGGCGACCAGTCCCGGCACGGCGACGCTTTGCAGGCCTGCCCCGACACCATCGAGAATCTGCACCGGATAGACACCCCATCTGTTCAAGAGCCACGCAGCTATAATACCCCGGATCGGCAGGGCCATGAACGACACCAGCAGGACCAGCCAGTATCCTTCCCTCTCGGTCATCCGCATCGCAGCCAGCGAGGTGAGAATCATAGTGGCCTGGGCGATGACGATGGTCATGGCGACGAAGCTTGCCGGATCGGCCTGCTTGTCGGCGACGACGGCCAATCCGTAGAGTGGAAGCATCGCCGCATTGCCGAGGTGAAAGAATAACAGCGCTGCGGCGAGGACCAGCAACGGTTTCGATTCGACCAGCACCTGCAATCCGCTCGCCGGCGTGTCATCATTGCCTTCGCGTCCGAGCCCGCAAGCTGCAGCGTCGTCGATCGACGCGCTCGGGATCATCAGCACCGAGACGATGGACAGGACGCCAAATAGCGCGGCGAGCCAGAACACTGCCGTGAAGCCGTATACCCAGCCAATGAATCCAGAAAGTCCGGCACCCACCATGTTGCCGGCGTGGTTGAAGGCCTGGTTGCGGCCAATTTGCCGGTTCAAGCCGGCTTGGCGCACGATGCCGAGCGTGATGCCAGCGACGGCCGGACCGATCGCGGCGCCTGCAATCGCGGTCGCGACCTGTGAGGCTGCCACCAGCCAGAATTCCTGCGACAGCAGTACGATGCCGGACGCAACGACGGTGCAGATGCCGGGAATGATGACGAACAGTTTCTTGCTGTGCGTGGCGTCGATCAGAGCGCCAGCCGGCGTTGTCATCAGCATGCCGGCGACGCCGCCCGCCGTCATCACCGTCCCAATCCAGCCGCTCTGCCAGCCGTGAGCGAGGAGAAATACGCCCAGGAACGGGCCGACGCCGGCCTGCATGTCCGCCATGAAGAAATTCAGCGCGAGCAGCGGGCGAAGCGCCTTCTCTGGACTTGCGCTGTATGAGGTCGCTGGTGCTATCGACACGTTGTATCCCGATGCTTGATTAGACAATCTGCCCGTCCGATAAGATCCTCGACTGAGTCCGGCTCGGGCCCGTTGTCCCGACTGCCGACTACGGCTGCTCAGAGCAACGTCAGTCGTCCCCTTAAGCGTCAAGCAGCTTCATGTCCGTTGCCGATGAGCTTGGCTTTTCGGATCCGTCCATCCAGTTCGATGTGCAGTTCGTAGGTCTCGCCGTTGCGCCGGCCGTCGATTTCGAAATGCTTCGGCTTGCGGCGGGGCGCACCCATCGGTTCGAACCCGGCCGACCGAGCGGCCTCGATCGCCGTGGCGGGATCCGCTGGCTTGTGATGGCCGTGATCTGGCTTCTCCTTGCGCTGGATCGCCAGGCTTGCGCCATCGCACGCGAAGCGCGTCACCTTGAGCTCAGAAGGCTTCTGTTCTCCTTCCAGCTCGACATCGGCACCGATCCTGAGCTCGACGAGATCCGCTCCGTGCGGCGTGAGATCGGCAAGCACTACGCCCTTCGAGGTCTGAACCACAAACCGGTGCGCGAACACGTGCACGATCTTGCCGGACAATTTGATCTGGTCTTCGGACATCCTGGTCTCCTGGTTTTCATCCATTCGTCATTCGGTCACAGCGCCTTGAGTCCCGGAGGAGGCGGAGGTGGCGGAGCGTCAGCCCGCGGCGGCGGAGGCGGTGCCCCCGGAGGAGGAGGTAGCGGAGCGTCGGCCCGCGGTGGCGGAGGCGGCGCCCCTGGAGGAGGCGGGGTTGGCGGCGCATCGGCCCGCGGAGGAGGTGGGGGCGCCCCGCGAGGCGGATGCGGCGGAGGACCGAACGCTTCCGTGCGGCCGTCGGCATGCGATACGATCTGAGCGTGGATGATCCCCTGATCGAACATGCCCTGAATCGTAACCGTCTCTCCCTTGGTGACGACGTCGGCGTTATCTCCACGCGGTCCGAGGTCGACCAGTGCGCGGCCGCTGCCGTCTTCGACGACGAACAGGTGGCCGAAGATCTCAGCCACGTTGCCCCTGACTGCAGACGGGCCGGACTGCAACCTCTCGATCGCGGTTGGCCGTAACAGCATGATGCTTCGCGGCTGCCAATTCTGGGCGACGCGAACGCCGCCGGCACCGGCAGCCGCGCCGGCGGCAAGCACGGCAAGCGCGGCCCCTGCCAACAGGCCATGATGCCGGGTCTGCCGGCGTCCGGGCAGCGAGGGGCTCGCATCCCTCTGTGCATCGCTTTCGGTCATTGAGCGCTCCTTTCGTGATTGCGATACCTGGAGCCTAGGGCACCGTCCCCAATCCAGCCTGAACCGTTCCGTTCAGGTTGGGTTAAGCTTGGGCGCCTAGTTCCGGTCCGAGGTGTAAGCCGAATGAAAATCCTTCTGGTCGAAGACGATCGCCTGCTCGCGCAAGAGATCGCCCGAGCCTTGCGCGAGGAGAATTTCGCGGTCGACATCGCCGCCAACGGCGAGGACGGACAGCACCTCGGCGAAACCGAGTCCTACGATGCCGCGGTGCTCGATCTCGGGCTGCCCAAGGTGCCCGGCGCCGAGGTGCTGCGCGGTTGGCGGAAGCAGGGCCGGCATCTGCCGGTGCTGATCCTGACTGCGCGCGACGGCTGGACCGACAAAGTGGAAGGCTTCAAGGCCGGGGCCGATGACTATCTCACCAAGCCATTCCGGATCGAGGAATTGGTCATGCGCCTTCGCGCGCTGGTCCGTCGCGCCTCCGGGCATGCTGCGCCGCGAATTTCCTGCGGACCCCTGAGCTTCGAAACGCAAACCGGTGTGTTCGAGCTCGATGGACTGCCGTTGAAACTGACGGGGTTGGAGTGGCGTGTTCTCGAATGCCTGATCCTGCGCAAGGATACCGTGGTCGAGCGAGGCCTGCTGTCGGAAAAGGTCTATGAGGGCGACGTCGGGACGGATTCGAATTCCATCGAAGTGATCGTTGCGCGGCTCCGGCGCAAGGTCGGCAAGGCACTGATCGAGACCGAAAGGGGCCGCGGCTACAAGCTCAACTCGGGATCCCCATGATGAGCCGGAAGGCATCGCTCGGCCGGCGCCTCATGATCGGAGCCGGAGTGTTCATCACCGCGGCCCTGATCGTTTCCGCGATCCTGATATCATTCGTGCTGCATCGTTTCGTGCAGGGACAGATCGATCAGAGGCTCGACGCGCAGATTCTCTTCCTCGCCTCTATGCTTGAAGCCGATGGCGGCGGCAACATGCGTCTCGTGGGATCCGCCGACGGACCGCCGTTCGACCGGCGCCGACACGGCTGGTACTGGCAGATTTCCGGACCAAAGAATGTCTTACGGTCGCGGTCGCTCGAGGCGGCGGATCTGGCTCCGCCCGACATCAGCAGCAGACCCTTGCCGCCCCCGCCGCCTCCCCCGATCGGCGACGATCCGCCTCCGCGAGAACACCCGCTGCCTGCCGACGGCAAGGGCCCATACGACCGCATGCTTCACTTCCGCATCCTCGATGTGGCGGTGTCCGGTGCCCCCGTCAGGATCGTGGCCTCCGCTCCGAGAGACGCGGTGCGCGGGCCGTTGTGGGAAGCGATGCGTACATTGGCCCTGTCGCTCGCGGCGCTCGGCATCGCATTGATCTCAGCGATGCTGATCCAGGTTCGCCTGGGATTGCGTCCCCTCGAACGACTTCGTCAAGCTGTCGCCGATGTGAGAGCTGGACTTCGTGACAATGTGCCTGACGCGCAGCCGGGCGAGGTGCAGCCACTGGCGGCAGAACTCAATGCGCTGCTGGTTCAGAACGCCACCAACCTGGAGCGGGCGCGCAAACACGTTTCGAATCTGGCCCACGGCCTGAAAACGCCGCTCGCGACGCTGGCGATCGCGCTTCAGAAGCAAACCCCGGGCTCCGAGGATCTTCATGGCCTCGTCGTGTTGATGGACCGGCGCATCCGGCATCATCTGGGTCGCGCCCGATCGGCCGCACTTGGCGGTCCGGTTCGGACCAGAACGGCGATCGCGCCACGGGTCGCGGATCTCGGTCTCGTCCTCGGCAAAGTGAACGCCGACAAGGCGATCGATTTCGCCAACCACATACCAGCCGGCCTCGCGGTGGCCTGTGAACAGCAAGACGTCGACGAAATGCTGGGTAACGTGCTGGAGAACGCTTTTTCCTGGTGCCGCAGCAAAATCGCGGTCGGATCTCGCGAAGAGACGCGGAGCGTCGTTCTCGTCGTCGAGGACGATGGACCAGGACTTTCGCCAGAGCAGATGTCGCAGGCGATGCAGGCCGGCCAACGGCTCGACGAAAGCTCTCCGGGATTTGGCTTCGGCCTGTCGATCACGCGCGAGCTAGCCGAGCTTTACGCCGGATCCCTTACTTTGGACCGGTCTCCACTCGGCGGACTTCGAGTAACGATACGCCTGCCATCCGCGGGCGCAGATTGATCGATTATTCCAGATGTCTTGCGATGGCGCACCAAGCCCAACGCTCTCGCGAAGGCTCACGACGAACCGAGTGAGAGATAGGCGGCACCGCAAGCGCCCTATGCACTTTTGAGCGGTAGGCAAAGAAGAGCGATGTGCCCGATGTTCAGTGAGTGCAACGCATCAATGGTTGGTTTCGGCCTTATCGCGTGCGGCGACGCTCGTTCCGATCGTGATCGGGTTGACCGAGGCTGTTGGCCTTCCGCGCAGCAGTCAGATCGGCAAGGCCATGCTCCTTCTCGCTTGGATTCTGCCGTCGGTGACCGGACTAGGCGTGCTCACCGGAGCTGCACCCAATCCGGTGATGGTCGATTTCCTGACCGGAGCCGGCCAGGTCCAGGTCGGCTACGTCGACTGGCCGCTCTATTGGTTTCCCTACACCGTGCTTTTTTCCATCGGCCTCTATTTTCTGGCGACCCGGTTCTTCAGGTTCGAGTTCGCAGAACTACCCGACGGCAGTGACTATATTGCACCGCCATCTTGACGCCGGAAATAATTTGCGTCCCGGCCCGAACCTCGGCATCGGGTCAGCCGACACAGTCGGTTGTGTGCCGCGCGAGATCGAGCGCTGGTCTAGCCGGCGCGAGGCAGGCAGCCGTTCATGGTGATCTCCGCAGAAATTTCCTCGATGGTCTTGCGCTGCTCCATGGCGGTTCGCCGAATTAGTGCAAATGCGGCCGGCTCCGCCAGCGCACGAGAGTGCATGACCTGAAGGACGGCAGCTAGCACAATCCGGCGCGAGCGAAGACGCTGTTCAAGCTTGAAGACCTGCTGCTTCAGCTCGTTGGTGCGCTCGTTCTTTTCCAATGCCATGACGAGCGCAGCGTAAATGCCAGCCGAGCGCAATGGCTTGATCAGGAAGGATGCCGGATCTAGCTCAAGCACCAGCTTCAGGCGGCTGGGCGTCTCGGTGCCGACCAACGCGATGATTGGGCATCCGGCAAGGAACTTGCGCTGTGCAGGCGAGGCCAGCGGCAGGAATTCATCGTCGACCAGCGCGATATCAGGGCGGCCGCCGATGACGCCGCCGGGCTCCGATGCGACGATGTCGATGCCGAGGCGTTCGAACTGACGTTTGACGATCGAGGCGTCGCGTTCGTCCTTGATGACAAGGAGCGCCTTGCGCCCGCGCAGCGAAAATGAAGACGGCTTGCTCATTTCACCACCCGCAAATGCGGCGCATTCGGCGAGGCTCCGTCCCTTGCGGGACTGACGGCGACGTCGAGCTGCGTCAGATAGGGATCAGGCTTTACCGGTGCGTCAGCTTCCCAGAAGATATCAAACTGTCCATCGGCGTTGGACACGGCGAGCCGCGGCGTCAGGACGCAATGATTGTTGCCGCCGTCGATCCACACCGGGCCCTGCGGCGAATTGTAGCGAAATCCGGCAGCGGCGCGTCTGACCTCGCCGATGTTGGACGCGCCAGCGCGCTGCAGCGCGCGCGCCAAGAGATAGACCGCGACATAGGCCGATTGGCCGTCGACGGAGGGACTGCTGTCGTCGCCATAGCGCGCCTTCCAGCGTGCGACGAAGGCGCGGTTCTCGGGCAGGCGAATGCTTTCGAAATAGGCCGATGAGGTGATGCATCCGGCCGATGCGGATCCGACGATCTTGAGCTCAGGCTCGCACAGGCTGCAGCTCAACATCGGGATGTCGAGGCCGGCCGCCGTGGTTGCGGCGTGAAACGCGCGGATGAAGTCGTAGCTCGAGCTGCCGACCAGCGTGTTGAACACCACCGGCGGCCGGCGGCGCACAATCTCGTCGACGATGTGTCCGACCGCGCTTTCGCCGAGCTCAAGCAGCCGTTCGGCGACAATTCGCCCGCCCGATGCAGTCACGAGCTCGCGGGTGACCCGATTGGTCTCCCAGGTCCAGACATAGTTGGAGCCGACACAGAATATCTCGCGCGACAAATTGTCCAGAACGTAACGCACCAGCGGCAGTACGTTATGGTTGGGTGAGGCGCCGACATAGATGACGTTGTCGGAGCACTCGAAGCCCTCGTATCGCGCGGGATACCACAGCAGACGATCCGTACGCTCAACGATCGGCAACACCTGCTTGCGCGAAGCCGAGGTGTAGCAGCCGATAATGTGCTCCACGCCGACGTTGCGAATGAGGTCGTCGCAGACCGTGTGATACTCCGCAATGACGCCGCGCGGATCGCGGACATGGGCGGTAACGGTGAAGTCGAACTCGGCCTGGTTGTTGATCTCGTCGACCGCCATCAGCGTGCTCTTCAGGATCTCGCGCCCCATCGCCTGATAGGGCCCGTGCTGCGAGCAGATGATGCCAACTGGAATGGACGGCTTTGTCATTGAAGGCCTTCGGCGGCGAGGGATACAGGAAACCATCTTCGCCGATGCCGGTGCAAGAGGTCATGCCGAATTGCTGCGCATGCACATCGCGAAATTTGTGCAGCTCGCCTCGTTGACAATGCGCCGGACACTTCCTTAGAATTTTCTCCTACGGGTTTCCTGTCGAACCTTGCGTGCGTCGATCCGGCCTATGACGTCCTGGTCCCTGCACTAAGTGCTCCGTTCGATCCTGGACCCCATGCGATAGATCATAGCCGCGGCATTAG
Source organism: Bradyrhizobium ivorense (assembly GCF_900696085.1). GTDB lineage: Bacteria > Pseudomonadota > Alphaproteobacteria > Rhizobiales > Xanthobacteraceae > Bradyrhizobium > Bradyrhizobium ivorense. The sequence continues at coordinate 189,135 of NZ_CAADFC020000033.1, read as the reverse complement.
AGCCATTCGCCACCTCGTTTCCGAGGTGCGGGTGGCTTTTTTCTTTTGCTGCCAAACACATTGGCGATGCATCCGTGTCGCCAAGCCGGTGGTGCATGCGCGGTGATTGGCCCGCCTGCGCTTGCGCCGGATTGAGCGCGGGGATGAATGCGATGGCGACCACAGATCTTCACTATCTCGGACTGGTTGAAGTCGGGCAGCAGATCCAAAGGAAGAAGCTGTCGCCCGTCGAGGTGACGAAGGCGGTGCTCGAACGGATCGGGCAGCTCGACGGTAAGCTCAAGAGCTATGCCCATGTGATGGCCGATGCGGCGCTCGCGGCGGCGGCCGCGGCCGAGAAGGAGATCGCGTCGGGCAAGATCAAGGGGCCGCTGCACGGCGTCCCGATCGCGATCAAGGACCTCTGCTGGGTCAAGAGTGCGCCGGCGGCGCATGGCATGACCATTCACCGCGACTTCCGCCCGAGCGAGGATGCCACCGTGGTGGCACGGCTGAAGGATGCCGGCGCGGTCATCCTCGGCAAGCTGCAGCAGACCGAGGGCGCTTACGCCGATCATCACCCGCAGATCGACCCGCCGAAGAATCCCTGGAACGCGGATCTGTGGTCCGGCGCATCCTCGAGCGGCTCGGGTGTCGCTACTGCGGCGGGCCTGTGCTTCGGATCGCTCGGCACCGATACCGGCGGATCGATCCGCTTTCCCTCGGCGGCCAATGGCATCACCGGGCTGAAGCCGACCTGGGGGCGGGTCAGCCGCTACGGCGCGTTCGAACTTGCTGCGACGCTGGACCACATCGGGCCGATGGCGCGCAGCGCTGTTGATTGCGGTGCGATGCTCAGTGTGGTCGCAGGGCAGGATCCCAAGGACACGACGTCGGTGCCGCTGCCCGTGCCGGACTATCTCGCCGGCCTGTCCGGCGACCTGCGCGGCGTGACCATCGGCGTCGACCGGCGCTGGACCAGTGAAGGAACCGACGAGGCCGCGAGCAAGGTGCTCGCCGAGGGGCTGCGCGTTGCGGCCGATCTGGGCGCGAAAATCAGGGATATCACGTTCCCCGACCCCAAGGCCGTGATCGAGGACTGGTTTCCGCTGTGCGGCATCGAGGTGGCTGTCGCGCATGAGGCAACCTATCCGGCGCGCAAAGACGAATACGGGCCGGCGCTCGCTGGCCTGCTCGACCTCGGCCGGCAGCAGTCCGGCATGGACTATCAGAAGATCGTGCTGCGGCGTGAAGCATTCCGCGGTGCGGTGCGGCTTCTGTTCGAAACAGTCGATCTTATCGCGGTTCCGGCCCAGGCGTTTGCCGCGCCTACGCTCGCCAAGATGGCGGCGCTCGGCGAGGACGCCTCGCTCATCGCCGGGCTGCTTCGTTTCACCTGTCCGTTCGACATGACCGGAAGTCCGACGGTGACACTGCCGGGCGGTTTTGCGGCAAACGGCGGGCCGGTCGCTTTCCAGTTTGTCGGCCGCCATTTCGAGGAGGCAAGCCTCGTCCGCGCCGGCGACGCATTCCAGCGCGTCACCGACTGGCACAAGCGCCATCCCGGTATCTGAGAGCTTGAGGAGCTATCGCATGAGCGCAGAAGACTGGTTGAAGAATTCAATCATGGCGAAGCGGGCCCTCGCCAAGGGCGCCACCGGCACGACCCATGGTTTGACGATCGAGCAGCAGGGTGGGTTTCACTACGTCTACGGCCCATACGCTAAGCCGACGTTGTCGATCGATCCTGGCGGGGTGGTCGTCGTCGAGACCGAAGATGCTTTCGGCGGCGTCATCACCAGCGAGAGCGACAGCCCCACGGCAAAGCTGAACTTTCCGTACCTGAACCCGCAATGCGGACCGATTGCGGTCAAGGGCGCCAAGAAGGGCGATTGCCTCGCTGTCTACATCCGCGACGTCGAGACACGCGGCGCGCAGCCGGCAGGAACGACCTGCATCATTCCGGAGTTCGGCGGGTTGGTCGGCACCGCCGCCACGGCCATGCTCAATCCGCCACTGCCTGAACGCGTCAAGAAGCTGCATGTCGACCGCAACGGGGTGCGCTGGAACGACAAGATCACGCTGCCGTACGAGCCGTTCATCGGCACGATCGGCGTCTCACCGGAAATCGAGGCGATCTCCTCGCTGCAGCCCGACTATCACGGCGGCAACATGGATCTGCCCGACGTCGCGCCTGGCGCGATCATCTATTTTCCGGTGCACACCGAAGGCGGGCTGCTCTACGTCGGCGACTGCCACGCCACGCAGGGCGACGGCGAGCTCTCGGGCGTCGCGATGGAGCAGCGTGCAACTGTGACGCTGCAGATCGACCTGATCAAGAACTGGAGTTTTGCCTGGCCGCGGCTCGAGACGCGCGACTTCATCATGACGATCGGCAGCGCGCGCCCGCTCGAGGACGCGGCGCGCATCGCCTATCGCGAACTGGTGCGATGGATGGCGGCCGACTACGGCTTCGACGAGATCGACGCCTACATGCTGCTCAGCCAGGCGGGCCGCATGCGGCTCGGCAATATGGTCGATCCCAAATACACGATGGGGGCGTCGATCCTGAAGAACTACCTCAAGGCGTGACTTCAAACATCCTTCAACGACAGGGGATTTCGCGATGTATTCGGGGCGACTAGCTGGAATGGCTTTGCTTGGTGCAATGCTGGGGACCGCGGCAATTGGTGCCGCTCAGGCGGCCGAGCCGCCGCTGAAGATCGGTCTGCTCGAAGACGTCTCCGGCGACCTGGCATTCATGGGCATGCCGAAGCTGCACGGCTCGCAGCTTGCGGTCGAAGAGATCAACAAGAGCGGCGGCATCCTCGGGCGGCAGATCGAACTTATCCATCTCGATCCGCAGGGCGACAATGCGCGGTACCAGGAATTCGGCCGGCGGTTGCTCAACCGCGACAAGGTCGACGTGCTGATCGGCGGCATCACTTCGGCCTCGCGCGAGGCGCTGCGGCCGATCGTGGATCGCACCACCACGCCATATTTCTACACCAACCAGTATGAGGGCGGGGTCTGCGACGCCAGCATGGTCAGCATGGGCGCGGTGCCCGAGCAGCAGTTCTCGACGCTAATTCCGTGGATGGTCCAGAAATTCGGCAAGAAGGTTTACGTCATCGCCGCCGACTATAATTTCGGCCAGATCTCGGCGGAGTGGAACCGGAAGATCATGAAAGATCTGGGCGGCGAGGTCGTGGGCGAGGAGTTCATCCCGCTCGGCGTCTCGCAATTCGCACAGACGATCCAGAACATCCAGAAGGCCAAGCCGGATTGGTTGCTGACGATCAATGTCGGCGCTGCGCAGGACTCGTTCTTCGAGCAGGCCGCTGCGGCCAACCTCAATCTGCCGATGGGCTCGTCGATCAAGGTCATGCTCGGCTTCGAGCACAAGCGGTTCAAACCGCCGGCCCTCAATAACATGCATGCCACCGCAAACTGGTTCGAAGAAATCGACACGCCCGAAGCCAATGACTTCAAAAAGCGCTGGCACGCCAAATTCCCGGACGAGCTCTACATCAACGACATGGGCTACAACGCCTACAACGCGCTCTACATGTACAAGACGCTGGTCGAGAAGGCGAAGTCGATCAAGCTCGAGGATATGCGCAAGGTGATCGCGGCGGGTGATGCCTGCATCGACGCGCCCGAAGGCAAGGTCTGCATCGATCCGAAGAGCCAGCATACCTCGCACCGCATGCGTCTGATCTCGGTCGGGCCCAAGCATGAGGTGACCGTGGAGAAGGACTACGGCACGATCCAGCCCTACTGGCTCGGCGAGATCGGCTGCGACCTCACAAAGAAGAACGACAAGGATCAGTACACGCCGAGCCATCTTCCGAACAAATCGTGACGCGCGGCGGGCACGGATCTTGCTGGTGTCACGCGTGACAGCCGTGCCAGGTGTGTCAGATGTCGCGACCTTGAACCACGCCGGCGCCGCGATGCTGTGGCGCCGCGAACACGGAGACCAGGATGTCGGCTGAACTCTTCTCGGTATTCTATCAGTTCGCCGACGTCTTCGCGTTCCTGATCCTCTCGGCGGCGGGCCTTGCCATCGTGTTCGGCATGATGGGCGTCATCAACATGGCGCATGGCGAGTTCATCATGTGCGGCGCCTATGTGACGGTCGGCCTGGTGAATCTCGGCGTGCCGCTGCCGATCGCCCAGATCCTGGCCGCGCTGACCGCGGGCATCATTGGCGTTGCCGTCGAATTTCTCATCGTGCGGCGCTTCTACAAGCGTCCACTCGACTCGCTGCTCGCGACCTGGGGTCTCAGCCTGATCGTGACGCAGTCGATGCTCCTGATCGTCGGCTCTGCGGTGCGGGGCATCGGCACGCCCGAGGGAAGCTTTGCGATCGGCGAATACACGTTCTCGACCTACCGGCTCGTCTTGTTCGGCTGCGCGGTGGCGGTACTCGCCGGGCTCTATATCATCTTCATGAAGACCCCCTTTGGCGTGATCGCGCGCGCTACGATGCAGAACGCGGCGATGGCGAAGGCGCTGGGGGCGCGCACCGGGCGAATTTATTCCATCAGTTTCGGCATCGGAACGGCCCTCGCGGGGCTCTGCGGGGCACTGTACGCCCCGACCATGACGCTGATCCCGACCATGGGCGCGACCTTCGTTGTCGAGAGCTTTGTCACCGTCGTGATCGGAGGCGCGAATGTGCTGCTCGGAACCGCGCCGGCCGCGGTGTTCCTGGCGATGATCCGGATGGCATTGAATGCGAGCTACGGCCAGATCATCGGCCAGATCGGCATGCTGGTTGCCGTCATCCTGATCGTCCGTGTGCTGCCTGAAGGACTATCCAGCGTACTGGTTCGGCGTGGGCGCTAGACGGGAATTCTCTCGATGTTGAAATTGCTCGAAGGCCCACAGACACTCGGACGGGGAAAGATCTTCTGGTCCTGCTTCCTCGCGGTGCTGGCGGGCGCGCTGATCTATCCGCTGTTCGCCGATTCCTATGATGTCGGCAACTTCTCCTACTTCCTGATCTGGATCTTCATGGCGCTCGGCCTATGCCTGATGTGGGGCTATGGCGGTATGCTGTCGTTCGGCCAAACCTTGTTTTTCGGCATCGCCGGTTACGGATACGGCGTGCTGGCGATCAACATGGGCGGTGGCACGATGACGATCGCCGCGCTCGTCCTTTCGGTCATTGTCGCGATGGTTGCGGCCGGAATTCTCGGCTACTTCATGATCTGGGGCGGCATCAGCGGCATCTTCTTCGGCATCGTCACCCTCTCGGCGACGCTTGTTCTCGCCTTCTTCCTCGGACAGACGGCGGGGCCGGAATGGCACATCGGCACCGCGCGGCTGAACGGCTTCAACGGCATGAAGGGCATGGATCCGCTTGCCGTCGGCGACTTTTATATCGAAGGTTCGGCGCTCTACTACGTCATGATCGCCCTGATCGTGATCGTCTACGTCGCGCTGCGCATGCTGGTGAACTCAAGCGTCGGCAACGTGATCGTGGCGACGCGGGAAAATCCGCAGCGCGCCGAGATGCTCGGCTACGACGTCCGCAAGTATCAGCTTCTGACTTTCGTGATCGGCAGCGGCCTCGCCGGCCTCAGCGGCGCGCTGTACACCTCCTGGGGACAGTTCATCACGCCGTCGAGCATTGGCCTCCCGGCGGCGGCCATGCCGATTGTGTGGGTCGCATTCTCCGGACGCAGCGATCTGACGGCGACGCTGGTCGGGTCTTTCCTGTTGCTTTTCGGCTTCCAGACCATCACGATCTACAGTCAGCAGGCCGCGCTGGTGCTGATGGGCGCGTTGCTCCTTGCCACCGTGATGCTGGCGCCGCAAGGCTTTGTGCTCGGCATCGGCAAGCTTGTCGTCGATTGGTGGACCGGGCGCCGCCGGCCTGACTCCGGCCCCGCGCTGGCCGCCGGCCGCCTCCAGTCGGACGAGACCTGACCATGGCGATTGTCGATGTCCAGGGCGTATCCAAGCGCTTCGGTGGATTGACCGCCGTCTCCGACGTCGATCTCACCGTCAACACCGGAGAAATTCACTGCCTGATCGGGCCTAACGGGGCCGGGAAAAGCACGCTGTTCAAGCTGATCGTCGGACTCTATCCGCCGACCAAGGGCAGCATTTTCTTCGATACTGTCGATATCACCAACGAGCGCCCCCATGCCCGCGTGCAGCGAGGCATGAGCATCAAGATGCAGGCGCCGAGCGTGTTCAAGGAACTGCCGGTGCGGCAGAATATCCAGATTGCACTGCAGGAGCGCTTTTCTGGTGCGGAGCGCAGCGCCGAGGAGGAGCGTCTGCTGACGCTGCTCGATCTGGCGCCGGACAGCGGCAAGCTTGCGGGCGCGCTGTCGCACGGCCAGCAGCAGTGGCTGGAGATCGGGATGGCGCTGGCGCTCAAGCCGCAGCTCCTGCTGCTTGACGAGCCGACGGCCGGCATGTCGCCGGAGGAAACCTTCAAGACCGGCGAGCTAATCAAGTCGTTCAATTCAGAGGGAATGACGGTTCTGGTCGTCGAGCACGACATGGCGTTTGTGCGCCAGGTCGCGCAGCGGGTGACCGTGCTGCACCTCGGCAAGATATTTGCCCGCGGCAGCCTGGAGGCCATCCTGCAGGACGAGAAGGTCGCGGAAATCTATCTGGGTAAGGCTCATGCCCACTGATCGCATCCTGGACGTTTCGGGACTCTGGGCAGGTTACGGCGCGACGCCGATCCTGCAGGGCGTCAGCATGCAGGTCGCACGCGGCGAGATCGTCGGCGTGATCGGCCGCAATGGCGTCGGCAAGTCCACCCTGATGCGCTGCCTGATCGGACTGCTGCAGACCTGGCGTGGCACGATCACCTTTATGGGCCGGGACGTGACCCAGCTCGAGGCCGACGCGCGGGCGCGGGCCGGCTTCGGCTATATTCCACAAGGCCGCGACGTCTTTCCGCAAATGAGCGTCGAGGAGAACCTGCAGGTCGGCGAACTGATCGGCGGGCCGGATGGAAAGAAATTGCCGGAATTGGTCTATGAGTATTTTCCACGGCTGAAGGAGCGACGGCGGCAGGCCGCCGGCACCACGTCCGGCGGTGAGCAGCAGCAGCTCGCCATCGGGCGTGCGCTGATCGGCAATCCGGCCCTGATGATCCTGGACGAACCGTCGGAGGGCATCCAGCCGTCGATCGTGCAGCATATCTGCGACGCGCTGAAATCGTTCAGGGACGAGCTCGGTACCACGATCATCTTCGTCGAGCAGAATCTCGACACCATCCTGGCGATCGCCGAGCGCTGCTACATCATGGAGAAGGGTAAGATCACGCGGTCGCTGGCCGGCGAGCAGGTCGATGCGGACAATGTCCGCGCCCAGCTCTTGCTCTGACAGGCCGCGGCGGCATGGCCGGGAATCGCGCGCTTTAAAGTCGACAATAAATGGAGGGAACGGACATGGATCTGGGACTCAAAGGAGCAAAGGTTCTCGTCACGGGCAGCACCAAGGGGATCGGTCGGGCGATCGCCGACACCTTCGCCGCCGAAGGCGCCGATGTCGGCATTTGCGCGCGCAACCAGGCCGACGTGGATCGCGCGGTCGCTGATATAAAGGCGAAGGGCGTTGCGGCGTTTGGCGGTGCGGTCGACGTCTCCAACGGCCCGGCGCTGAAAGCCTGGGTCGGCGACATGGCCTCGAAGCTCGGCGGCATCGATGTCGTCGTCGCCAATGTCAGCGCGCTGTCGATCGGACAGGACGAAGAGAGCTGGGAGAAAGAGTTCTCGACCGACATGATGGGTACGGTGCGGCTGGTCAACGCCGCGATGCCCTATCTGGAAAAGAGCAAGGCTGCTGCAATCGTCACCATCTCCAGCGTGTCGGGCCGTGAGGTCGACTTTGCGAGCGGCCCCTATGGGACCTTCAAGGCCGCCATCATCCATTACACGCAGGGCCTGGCCTACCAGCTTGCCAGCAAGAGCATTCGCGCGAACTCGGTGTCGCCGGGAAATACCTATTTCGAGGGCGGCGTCTGGAACATGATCAAGGACGGGAATCCCGAGCTGTACAAGACCGCGCTGGCGCTGAACCCGACGGGGCGAATGGGTACGCCGCAGGAAATGGCGAACGCCGCCGTATTCCTTGCCAGCAAGGCGGCGAGCTTCATCACGGGGACAAATCTCGTGGTGGACGGCGCCTTGACCCGTGGGGTGCAGTTCTAGTCGCTTTGACGCGACGAGGAGCGCGACCGCGCCGACGACGGCGCGGCCGGTGATGATATTTTCAATAGCAGCAGGGCGTCAGATGTCAGCGGATCCGTTACACTACAAGTCGATCACCGAAATCTCCGGGCTGTTCCGCCATGGCGAGTTGCAGCCGTCGGAAGTGACCGCGGCGATGTTGAACCGGATCGCGGAGCTGGACGGACGATTCCATGGCTATGCGACGGTTCTCGCCGAGCGCGCCATGGCGCAGGCGAAGCGCTGTGACGACGAGATCGCTAAAGGCATTTGGCGCGGTCCGTTGCACGGCGTTCCGATCGGGTTGAAGGACCTCTGCTACACGACATTTGCGCCGACCGCGGGCGGCACGACGATCCACGCCAACTTCGTGCCGTCCTTCAATGCAACGATTGTCGATCGGCTTGAGCGTGCCGGCGCTGTCACGCTCGGCAAGCTCAAGATGACGGAGGGGGCCTATACCAGCCATCATCCCAACGATCAGGCGCCGCTCAATCCCTGGAATATCGACTATTGGGTCGGCTCCTCGTCGAGCGGCTCCGGCGTGGTGACATCGGCGGGCCTCTGTTACGGCTCGATCGGCAGTGATACCGGCGGCTCGATCAGGTTCCCGTCGGCGACCTGCGGGTTGACCGGGATCAAGCCGACTTGGGGCCGTGTCAGCCGGCACGGCGTCTTCCCGCTGGCCGACTCGCTCGATCATGTCGGCCCAATGTGCCGGAGCGCGGCCGACGCCGCAGCGATGCTCGGTGTCATCGCGGGTGCGGACATCAACGATCCGACGACCTTGCGAGCGCCGGTGCCGAACTATCTGGCCGGACTCGGGGACGGCATCCGTGGCCTGAGGATCGGGGTCGATCGCAAATATACCCAGGAGGGAATTGACCCTCAGGTGGTGGCGGCCTTGAAGGATGCCGAGCGCATGCTTGCGGATCTCGGCGCCGACATTCGCGAGATCAAGTTCCCGGCCTACGAGAAGCTTGTCAGCATGTGGATTCCGATGTGCTCGATTGAGACGGCGGAGGCTCATCTCGGGACCTATCCGTCGCGCAAATCGGAATATGGCCCCGACCTCGCGCAACTGATCGAGCAGGGACGGTCGATGAGCGGCATCGAGATCGCCGCCGTCCATCATGAGCGGCTGAAGTTCAGCGGCAGCCTGGCTGCGTTGTTCGGGGATATCGACCTTCTGCTGATCCCGACGATGCCCGTGCCGATCCCGACGCTCACCAAGATGGGCGAATACGGCACCGACCCAAATGTGCTGCTGAGCATCCTGCGCTTTACCGCCGTGTTCGATTTCAGCGGCAGCCCGACGATAACCCTGCCGATGGGCCTTGCTTCGGACAATATGCCCTTGAGCATGCAGCTGGTCGGCCCGCATCTGTCCGAAGACGTGCTTGCCCGGGCCGGCCACGCATTTCAATCCGCAACCGACTGGCATACCCGCCGTCCGCCGCTCGACTAAAACCTGCGCATCGAGGTGCGTTGGCTCATCCGGCGAAGACCACCACCATGACCGATCCCCAGGTCGTCAGCAGAATATTCGAGATCGGATAGGCGGGCGTATAGCCAAGCACCACCACGGAGCTGCCGGAACGCTCCTGAATGGCAGCCATCGCTGCCGTGACCGTCTGTGCCCCGGTCAATGCGCCGAGCAGGAGGATAGGGTTCATGCGCAACACGAAATGGCCGAAGCAGAAGCCGACGATCTGCGGCAGCAGGGTGACGATCATGCCGCCCAGCAACAGGCCGATGCCGGATTCCTTGATGGCGGACAGGAAGATCGGGCCGGCATGAATTCCGGTCAGGCCGACGAACGCCGCCAGTCCGAGTGACGTCATCAGGCTGATGGCGCCGTCGGGGATCCGGCCGAAATACGGCAGGCGGGTGCGCAGATAGCCGACCAGAAGTCCGGCGAGCAGCGTGCCGACGCTGGTGCTCAGCGAGATCGTGACGCCACCAACCGTAAATCCCGCGAGAACGCCAACGAGGCCGCCGAGGAAAATCGCAAGCCCCAGCACGACGAAATCGATGGTGTTGCTCGGCGCAACGATGACGCCGATGCTCTTGGCGGCGTTCTGCACCACGGCGTCAGAACCGACGATGCGAAGCAGATCGCCGCGCTGCAGGACCGTGCCGGCGGCGATCGGAAGCGCTTCACCACCGCGGCTCACCGCGCGCAAATAGAGGCCGCGCGACCAGCTCTGTTCCGACGCCTGCTGGAGACTGGTGCCCGCGAGTTTTGGGTTGATCAGGAACACGTCGGCCGAGACCAGCGGGATATCGAGCAGCTCCCGGTCCTCGACCTCCTCGCCGCGCGGTTCGATCAGCTCGACGATGATCTGGCGCGGTGCTGACAGCGCGATGACATCGCCGGCCGCCAGCACCGTTCCAGGCTCCGCCTCGAGAATGCGCTCGCCGCGGCGGATGCGATGGATGAACACGCGTTGTCCGGGCACGCGGGCTTCGGCGGCAGCGACCGTCAGTCCGGCGATCGCCGCGTCATCATCCAGCCGGTAGGCGCGCATTTCGAACTTGCGCCAGGCCGACGCCAGGCCGGGCTTGGCGCGCGTGATGCCCAGCGTCTGTTCCAGCTTGAGCGCTTCCGTCTTCAGATCGATCTTGAGCAGCGCTGGAACGACGATCGTGCAGAATGTGATCACGCCGGCATAGCCGAAAATGTAGCAGACCGCATCGGCGACTGCGATGTGCGAAACGAACAGCGCGCGCTGTGCGTCGGACACCGGCAGTCCGTTGACTGCGTCGGTCGCCGTTCCCATTGCAGCGCTCTGACTCAGGGCGCCGGACATCAGCCCGGCCGCAAAACCGGGGTCGAGTTGCAGCGCGCGTGCCACAACGATCGCGGTTGCAAGGCCGGTTAGGCTCACGACGACGGCCATCAGCATCGGCTTCAACCCATCGCGTTTCATCGCCAGCACGAATTGCGGTCCGACCGAATAGCCAACCCCGAACAGGAACAGCAGGAACAGGAACGATTTGGTCATGCCGGCGACCGGCACATGCGCGAAGTCGCCGACCGCGAGGCCGGCGAAGAGCGCGCCGGTTACCGGGCCAAGGCTGAAAGCGCCGATCCTGAAGCTTCCGATCCAGTAGCCCGCCGCGATCACCAGAAATAACGCGAGTTCCGGATAGCGAACGAGAAACTGCTGCAGCCAGATCAACATGGTCCGGGCCGCGGCTAGGTCATCATCATCACCAGCACCATGCCCCAGATCGTCAGCAGCGTGTTTCCGACCGCGTAGGTGACGGTGTAGCCAAGGCCGGGAATCTGGCTCTTGGCGCGATCGTTGATCATGCCGAGCGAAGCGGTGGTCGTACGCGCGCCGGAGCAGCATCCGAGCAGGATCGCGTCGTGGAAACGGAACACATATTTGCCGACGAACATCGCCAGGATCAGCGGCACGGTGGTCACGATGACACCCCAGAGGAACAGGCTGAAGCCGAGCTTCTGCAATCCGGCGACAAATCCCGGCCCCGAGGAGATGCCGACCACGGCAATGAAGACGTTCAGGCCGACCGAGTTCATGAACCACACGGTGGGTGACGGGATGCGGCCGAACGTCGGGTGCACGGATCGGAGCCAGCCGAAAAACAGGCCGGAGATCAGCGCGCCGCCGGAGGTGGACAGGGTGAGCGGCACGCTCCCGATCTTGTAGACGAAGGCGCCGACCAGGGCGCCGATCGCAATGGCTGCCCCAATGAACGCGACGTCGGCAACGTCGGTCGCGCGATCCGGCCGGCCCAGCATCTTTGTCGTGGCGGCCACGTCGGAGGTGCGACCGACCAGGGTGACGATGTCGCCCCGGTTGATCTTGGTGTTCGGCAGGATCGGAATCTCGGTCGCGATCGCGCCCCGCACGATCCTGCGCAGGAATACACCGCGCGCGCCCGGTTCCCTCGCCAGTTCCTCCAGCGTCTTGCCATCGACGTCCTTGCTGGTTACGTAGACATCGACGCCCTCGATCGGCACCGCCAGCAGCTCACGGTCGTCGACTTCCTCCGCCTGCTCGCCGATCAGCTGCACCAGGACATCGCGGCGGCCGGCGACGGCGACGACATCGCCGGCATGGATCACGGTGTCGGAGGTGGCTTCCACGATCTTGCCACCTTGCCGCAGCCGGAGGACGAAGACCCGATGATCGGGAATCAGCGCCTCGGCCTGCGCGACCGTCTTGCCGACGACAGGCCCACGCTCGCGTACGCGATAGGCGCGCACATCGAACTGGTGCCAGGACGTCCCAGGACCGCCCAGCTCCTTCTTGCCGCCATGCTCTTCCTCATATTTCTTGCATGCGGCCTCGAGATCGATGCCGAGCAGCGCGGGACCGAGCAGGGCCAGCACGATCGCCGACCCGACCGTGCCGAAAATGTAGGTCACGGCATAGGCGACCGGCATGGCATCCAGCAGCTTCTTGGCTTCGTCCGCGGGCAGGCCGAGGCGATTGATGGCGTCGGTCGCAAGCCCCATCGACGCGGAGATCGTCTGCGAGCCGGCATAGAGCCCGATGGCCGATCCGACGTCGTAGCCGGCGATCTTTGCGCCGAAATACGCAGAGAGCAGACAGAAGACACAAACCACGGCGGCGAAGATCGCCTGCGGAACGCCGTCCTGCGCGATGCCGCGCACGAACTGCGGCCCGACGCCATATCCGATCGCAAACAGGAACATCAGAAAGAAAAACGGCTTGAGCGGCCCTGAGATGGTGATGCCGATCTGGCCGATGATGACCGCGGCGATCAGTGTCGCGGTGACGGCGCCAAGACCGAGACCCTTGAAGGTGAAGGATCCGAAATAGTAGCCCAGGGCCAGAGAGAGGAAGATCGCGATTTCGGGATAGGTGCGGAGCGTCTGGAATAGCCAATCGATCATGATGTCACCCGTTCATGCTGTCCCGGGGCTTCGGCATGCGCCTGCTTCGGTCTCGCGCAGGGGGCCGAAAAGGGCGAGCAACTGCTTCGATCAGCATCAGACGGTGGTTGGCGAGATAGATGTTGATCTATGTCAACCGCAACTGCGGGAGCCTTGCGATTTCATCGTCTTGCCGACGACGCACGCGTGCGTCGCTGCAGTCGCATCGGCTGCACGAGACCGTTGACATAGATCAAGGCGCGTCCCCGGCCGCCGATCATGCTGAGCGCAAGGCGCCTGTCCGCCTCCATCCCAACAGCTTGCATCGCCCCGGAGTGTCAAATGGCCGATCTTCTGACCCTAAAGAAATTCGAAGCGTTGAGCCCGTTCGAGATCAAGGACGAGCTGATCAACCTCGCGAAGAGCACTTCGAAGCTGAGCCAGATGCCCTTCCTGAACGCCGGACGGGGCAATCCGAACTGGGTGGCGACGACGCCGCGTGAAGGTTTCTTCCTGCTGGGCCAATTCGCCATCACGGAGAGCAAGCGGGTGTTGGAGCATCCGGCGGGGATCGGCGGCATGCCGCAGGCAAAGGGCATTGCCGGGCGGTTCGAGACCTGGCTCAAACTGCACAAGGACATGCCAGGCGCGAGCTTCCTGACCGAGATGCTGCCCTTCGCGGTGAAGAAATTCGGCTTCGATCCGGATGCCTTCGTCCACGAACTGGTTGATTCGATCATCGGCGACAATTACCCGGTACCGGACCGCATGCTGGTGCATAACGAGAAGATCGTGCACGAGTACCTGATGTGGGCGGTTTGTGGCGAGCCCCGGCCGGCGGGAAAATTCGACATCTATGCGGTCGAGGGCGGCACGGCGGCGATGTGCTACCTCTTCAAGTCGCTGAAGGCCAATCGGCTGCTGGTGCCCGGCGATACGATTGCCCTGGCGACGCCGATTTTCACGCCCTACATCGAGATGACGCACCTTGAAGACTACGACTTGAAGGTGGTTCAGATCAGGGCGCCGCAGGAAAACAAATTCCAGTTCACCGACGAGGAAATCAGGAAGCTGGAAGATCCGAAGATCAAGGCCTTCTTCGTCGTCAATCCGTCCAACCCTCCGGGGATGGCGTTAAGTAAGGAGACGATTGCCAAGTTGGCCAATTTGGTCAAGACCAAGCGCCCGGACCTGATGATCCTCACCGACGACGTCTATGGTACCTTCGTGCACGGCTTCCGTTCGTTGCTCGGCGAATTGCCGCACAACACCATCGGCGTCTACTCCTATTCGAAGTATTTCGGCTGCACGGGTTGGCGGTTAGGGGCCATCGCCATCAACGAAGACAACGTCTTCGACAAGATGATCGCCAGGCTCCCGGACGAGGCCGTCAAGGCACTCGACAAGCGCTACGGGCCGCTGACGCTCGAACCGCGCAAGCTCAAGCTGATCGACCGCATCGTCGCCGACAGCCGCGACGTGGCCCTCAATCACACCGCCGGGCTGTCGTTGCCGCAGCAGGTCATGATGAGCCTGTTCTCGCTGGCGGAGATGATGGACGTGAACAAGGCCTATCAGGCCGCCTGCATGGAAATCGTCAACAAGCGCCTGTGGTCGATGCTCGACGGCCTCGGCCTTGCCGACAAGTTGACCCCGAATCCGAACTATGATGCCTACTACGCCCTCATCGATTTCGAGTTCTGGGCTCGAAAGAACATCGGCGATGATGCCGTGGAACACCTGAAGAAGAGTGTCCATCCGCTGGATCTCGCGTTCAGGCTGGCCGAGGCCCACGGCATCGTGCTGTTGAACGGAGGCGGCTTCGATGCGCCGGAATGGTCGCTTCGCGTGTCGCTCGCGAACCTCCCTGATGATGTCTACGACGACATCGGACGCGGCGTCCGGACCATCGCCAGAGGCTATCGCGATGCCTACGAGGCGGCGACGGGCAAGGGCGGGACGGCAAGGCGCTGATGAACTGAATTTCCCCCGGTCGCGGAGACGCCCTGACTTCCGGCGCGACAGCTGGCAGCAGACAACGCTGTCAGGTCATACGCCGCTCAGGTGTCACGGCGTCAACCGCCCGGCTCCTATAGCCCGATTGGGTTAGGCAGGTTGTCGCGTCTGATCTCGATCGTGTGGCACAAGCTGCACTGGACACCCGGTTCCACCGTGATCTACGTAGACACCATGGGGAACGGCAGCGACATATTTGGTCAAATGCTTCGCGCATGCCGGCCGGCCCACGTTCGCGGTCGGTTGCGTCATTGGCTTGAAGCGATCGACGGCGATTTTGCTTTCAGAATGGTCGTCATGACAGCCGGGATGGTGTCGACTGTCGCGTTTGCCTTTGGACTGCTGTCGCCCTGAGCGCTAAATCCGCATCAAGATCGCTGCAAATTCGCTACCATCCGTAATAGTAGCGCGGCTGGGCGTAGTAGGCCCGCGAATAGCCGTAACCGCCACCAGGCGGGCAATAGCCGTATCCATAACCATAGCCATATCCGCCGTAATAGGGGTATCCACCATAGGCCGAGCTCGCGATGGCTCCGCCAACGATCGCGCCGGCAGCGGCGGCGCCCCATCCTCGATAACCCCAGCCGCCGTAGCCGCCTCGCCAGCCGCGATAGCCCCAGCCACCGCGCCAGCCGCCACCCCAGCCGCCCCAACGAGCCTCAACGACGCCATTGTCGACCATGCCTTTCATGGCTGCGACGTTGGTCGGCAGCGGGGCCGCCTGGCCTGCGCCAATGCCGATCGTGCTCGCAAGCAGGATCGTGGCCAGCAGGGTGTTGGTGTTCTTCATGATGTCCTCCACATCGGGGTGACGCGTGCGGCCGCGATCGACACGGCGCGCAAGTGCATGACCAAATTCCGGATCATGCGGAGGCAAGCCTGTCAGCCGGCACCATCCGACGCTTGATCTGGATCAAGCAGCGTGTGCCAAGGCGATGCCACGGCTTCCTCCGTGCCTGCTGACGCTCAATCGGAAGCGCGCCCTTGAAAACCCCTCGCCAACTCGTGGCCGGAGACGAGTTCATCCAACTCGCAATCCGTCTCGGATTGCTGGCGTTGCTGATCTACTGGTCGTTCGTCCTGGTCCGCCCGTTCGTGCCGATCCTGGCCTGGAGCGTCGTGCTCGCGGTCGCGCTCTATCCGGTATTCAACTGGCTCACCGCGATGCTCGCCGGCCACGCGGGCATTGCCGCTCTGGTCCTGACCTTGATGGCATTGGGTGTCGTCATCGGACCGGCGGCCTGGCTCGGGATCGGGGCGGTGGAGGGGGTGAGGGAGCTCGCCGAACAGCTGAGCGCCGGCAACGTCGTCGTGCCGTCGCCGATGCCGGAGATCAGGGATTGGCCGCTGATCGGCGGCCCGCTCCATGACCTCTGGGATCGGGCATCGACCAATCTGCGCGCCGTGTTGCGCGAGGTCGTGCCGCATCTGAAGCCGCTGGCCGGGATCCTGTTTGCGTTTGCCAGCAACGCAGGGGTCGGAGCACTGAAGTTTGTGCTGGCGGTCGTCGTGGCGGGTTTCCTGCTTCCCCACGGACGGCAGCTTGCCGCGGCGTGCAGGGGCTTCCTGTCCCGTATCGTGCCCGAGCAGAGCGAGCACTTCCTCGACCTTGCCGGCGCAACGATTCGAGCGGTCTCCCAGGGCGTCATCGGCGTCGCCGTCCTGCAAGCGCTCCTGGCCGGCATCGGCTTCAAGCTGGCGGGAATTCCGAGCGCGGGGCTGCTGGCGCTGGTCGTGATGCTGCTTGCGATCGTGCAGATCGGGGCGGCGATCGTGCTGTTCCCCGTTATCATCTGGCTCTGGTCGACCAAGGACTTCGCGACGGCGCTCGCGCTGACGCTGTTCTTCCTGGTGGTCGGCGTCCTCGACAATGTGCTGAAGCCGCTGGTCATGGGGCGGGGCCTGACCACGCCGGCGCTGGTCATCTTCGTCGGCGTGATCGGTGGCACGCTTGCGCACGGCATCGTGGGTCTGTTCATTGGGCCAATTATTCTCGCGGTCGCCTGGGAGTTGATCACGGCGTGGATCCGCGATGACCGCGCCCGGCTGGCGGGGCAGCGATGATGCTATTTCAGCTCATCGTGGGATCGGCGGTCAGTGCGATCAATATTGTGCTGCACTCGTTGTTCACCGTCGCGGTGATCGGACTGTTGCGCAATGTCACCTTCAGCGCCACCGGCCGGTCTGGGCTGCAACTCAGCGGCGTGATGGTGGCGACTGCGCTGATCCTGATGCTAGCCCACACGTTGGAGATCGTGGTTTGGTCACTGGCCTATTTTGTATGCAGTGCCGCGCCGGCCGGCAGCGATCTGCTCTATTTCGCCTTTGTGAACTACACAACGCTTGGCTATGGCGACGTCGTTCCGGTCAAGAAGTGGCAACTGATCGGGCCGATGGCCGCCATGAATGGCATTCTGATGTTCGGCTGGTCGACAGCGGTCCTGTTCGAAGTGCTGCAGAAGACCATCGAGCGCCAGGCGAGATCCTCGTGACGTCGCGGTCAATTGTCCAGCCTGGCCAACTGCTCGCGGTCAACCAGCATGATTTCGCGCTGGTTCGAACCGAGGAAGTTGAGGGCCCCATAGGCGTGCAGTTTGGATAGCGCGCGCGATACGGTCTCGAGGGTCAGCCCGAGATAGTCGGCGATATCGCGCCGGCACATCGGCAGGGCGACGACGCCTACCCCGGTCAGCCGGCGATCCATTTCGAGCAGGAACGCGGCCACCCGCTCCAACGCGGTCTTGCGGCCGAGCAGCAGCATATGGTCTTCAGCGTGCTGCAGGTTGCTGGTAGTCATGACGAGCAGGTTGCGAGCCAGGGCGGAATCGGAACGGGCCACCCGTTCGAGGCTCGTTCGCCTGATCAGGCGCACATTCGTGTCGACGATAGCTTCGGCCGTGAAGCGATGGAATTCGGCATTCTCAAGTCCGAAAATGTCTCCGACGAGATGAAAGGCGCCAATCTGGCGTCGCCCGTCGGACAGCAGCTTGTAGCTGCGGACGGCGCCGGAGACGACCTGGTAGACGTACTCCGCTGGCTCCTTCTCGCCGTAGATCTCGGCGCCCTTTCTGTAGTGGAATTCGCTGGTGATGAAATTGGCGTGCTGGGCGGTCAGCCCGCCGAGGATGCTCGGCACGTTGGCCGGTCTGACATTGACGTGAGCGAACATGGACCAACTCACTCTGTAATGAACTTGCGGCGTCCGCGCGGTTCGAAATGCCTGACCGCGCGCAATGACTACGACACGGATCGAACAGCTTCTATTGGTCTTGAGGTCATTGTCCTAAAGGACAGGGTGCGCAAAATGCGATAATCTCTTCGCAATTGCTGCACACAATCTTAGATTACTTTTCAATTTTCACGACGATGACGGGGTGCTAGCTTTCTTGAACCCGTCGGTCTCCGGCTCCGAGCGCTATGGGCAAGGCAATTCGGCTCTCTGGACTGATCATCCTGCTGGCTACGTTGCTGTTGCCGGCTGGTCTCCGGGCGCAGCAGATGCGTCCACATTCCATGCTGGTGCTCGACCAGTCCGACCGGCGCGGTCCGTTCTACTACCAGGTCTTCGTCGGGTTGAGGGATGCCGTGAGCGCGCACGGTCACGCTCCGACGACCGTCTACACGGAGAGCCTCGATCTCAATCGCTTCGGCGGCGAGGCCTATCAGGACAGCTTCCAGAGGTTTCTCGAGGTGAAATATCGCGATCGGCCGATCGGCGTCGTGGTTGTCGTTGGAGCGGCGGCGCTCGAGCTTGCGCTCCGCTGGCGCCCGCAGCTTTGGCCCGACGCGCCGATTGTGTTTGCGCTGGTGGAAGAGGCCGATTTCAAGCGATTGCGGCCGCCTGGCTATGTTACCGGCGGCATCCTGGACTTGAAGTTCAAGGATGCCGTCTCGGCCGCCCGCGCCGTGGTGCCGAACCTCAAGACCGTCGTGCTCGTCGGCGCGGAATGGGAGCGGCAGGTCATCTTTCGCAACTGGAAAGACCAGGCAGCGGCCGGCATTCCGGGCGTCGATATTATCGAAATAGTCGGACGCCCGATGCCGGATATCGTTGCGCGGGTCGCCGCGCTTCCTGACCACAGCGCGATCGTCTACACGGGCCTCTATAGCGACGGCAAAGGCAACTACTATCCACCTTCGGATGCCCTCGCATTTGTCGTGGTGAAGGCAAATCGCCCCATCGTGGTGCCGGCGGAGACCTTTCTCGAGCCAGGCGGCGTCGGCGGATATGTTCTCGTTCCGTCCTTGATCGGTGCCGAGGCCGCGCAAAGGGCGCTGCGGATTCTGGATGGAGAGGCGCCGGAGAACCTGCCGCCGTCGGTCGTCGGTGCTGTGAAGCCGATCTTCAATTGGCGGCAGATGGAGCGCTGGGAGGTCAGCGAGGCCAGTCTGCCGCAGGGCAGCGAAATCCGCTTCCGTGAGCCAGGCTTCCTGGAAAGGTATCGCTGGCGGGCGGTTGCGCTTGCCACGGCGGTACTGGTTCAGTCCTTGCTGATCGCCTTCCTGCTGCACGAGCGGCATATGCGGCGGAAGGCCGAGGTCGAGGCCAGCAATCAGCAGTCCCAGCTTGCCCACATCAATCGGCAGGCGACCGCCGGAGAACTGTCGTCCTCGATCGCCCATGAGCTGAATCAGCCGCTCGGCTCGATCCTGACCAATGCGGAGACGGCGGAGTTGATCCTCGCTTCGCCAACGCCCGACCTTCAGGAGGTGCGGGAGATCATTTCGGACATCAAGCGCGATGATCTGCGTGCGAGCGAGGTGATCCGCCGGATGCGCAGCCTGCTGAAGCGTGCGCCATTTGAGAAGAAGGAGATCGATCTCAACCAGATCATGCGGGAAGCATTCGATTTCCTCAAGCTGCAGGCCTCGTCGCGCAACGTCGCGATCTACCTGCAGACGTCGCCGCAGACCCTGCGGGTGAAAGGCGACCCGGTCCAATTGCAGCAGGTCATTCTCAACCTCGCGGTCAACAGCATGGACGCAATGGCCAAGATGCCCTACGGACGCACGATCATCGGCCGTACCGAAGTCAACGGCGAGGCGTCGGCTGTGATTTCGATCTCCGATTCCGGCCCGGGAATTCCCCAGGACAGGCTGAACGAGATCTTCGATCCGTTCTTCACCACAAAGGAGCAGGGAATGGGCATCGGCCTGTCGATCGCGCGGACGATCATTCTGGCGCATAGTGGTCAGATCTGGGCCGAAAACCAGTCCGGCGGCGGAGCGGTTTTCCACCTTTCGTTACCGCTGGCGGCATAGCGCGTTTGGGCTCTTTTCTTGGCAAGAGGCAGTGCTAATAATCTGCTTGTCAGTCGGGTGGAAGAGAGAGGGTAATGCACGCTTACGTGCATATTGTTGATGATGACGCCTCGTTTCGCGTGGCTCTCGAGCGCAGGCTCAAGCTTGCGGGCTATCGTGTTGCGACATACGCATCGGCCCGGCAATTGCTCGATCAATTGCCCGGCGATGAAGAGGCTGGCTGCATCCTGCTGGACGTACGCATTCCCGGGATGAGTGGCCCGGAGCTGCAGATCCGTCTCAATGAGCTGGAGTCGACGCTTCCGATCGTATTTCTCACCGGACACGCCGACACGGCGACGACCGTCCAGGCGATCAAGGCGGGGGCCGAGGATTTCCTGACCAAGCCGATCGAGTCGGAGCGGCTGATTGAAGCGATCGATCGCGCCGTTGCTCGACACGAGTTGACCCGTACTGCGCGAACCAAGCTCGACACTCTCCGGGCGCTGCTGGCGAGGTTGACCCCGCGCGAGCGGCAGGTGTTCGATCTGATTGTACGCGGTCGGATCAACAAGCAGATCGCCTACGAGCTCGGCACGACGGAACGCACCATCAAAGCGCACCGTCACCAGGTCATGGAGAAGATGCAGGTGCAGTCACTTGCCGAGCTGGTCTCGATCGCCGAGCGGCTCGGCGCGCGCGAGCTCGATGGCGAGGTCAAGGGGTGATCGGCCGGGGGCGGCCTCGGCCCGTCCATGTCCCATGGTACAATATGAAAGCTCTGTGACGGCGCGTATCTCCAATGTTGGCCGCGACGATGTCGCGCGCCGGTGAGCTTCAATGTGTCCTTTGTCCGGGCACGGACGCTGGGCAGCAAGTGGAGATTCCGATTCCGCGACAAGGTAGAGGCCCCGGATTTGCCGACCGCGAAAATTGTCTTCGTCGTAGACGATAACCCCTCGATGCTCCGTGGAATCGGACGGCTGCTGCGGGAATATGGCTTTGCATCGAGATTGTTCGAGACCGGAAATGCCTTGCTGATGGATGGCGGCTTCGATCGCGCGCTGTGTCTGATCCTGGACGTCAATCTAAGCGATGGTTCGGGGATCGAATTGCGGCACCGCCTGACGGATCAGGGCGTTGACGTTCCCGTTATCTACATCACCGGAAATGACAACCCGGCGACGCGCATGGCGGCGATGGCATCGGGATGCGTGGCCTATCTGACCAAGCCATTCACAGCAAAATCGCTGATGCAGCCAATCGAGCAGTTGTTGGCTGGCGCCGTCTAGCGATCGCGAGCCTCAATCATTCGTCAATGACCTGATCGAGCATCAGCGTGGGCGCTCCCTTGCGGACGGTCGCAAAGCGGTCGAGCGGCACGGATGTCGTCACCGTCAGAATGCTGGTGTCGACCACCTCGATCGCGAGTGCCTTTCCGCTATCCATTTCCTCGATCGGTCCGGGATCGGCAACATTGGCCGCGATGCACATGTTGCTCACGCACCAGCTATAGGGCATGCGATGGACCTGTCGCTGGTCGACCGACAGTTTGACCCCGGCCTGAAGGTACATCCCGACCGGCAGGAACAGCTGGAGGCGGGAGGTCCCGTCTTCGCGCTCGACCAGATCGACGCGCACGGCGGTCTGTCCGGTTGCCAAAGTGCCGGTGATAGTCGTTCTGCACAATGTCTTGGCGCCGGCAGCGTTGAAGCAGAGCTTTCGCCATTCGCCGTACTTGACGTCGCGCGCCGCACGCGCTCCCCGCGGGGAAACCTCGGGACTGTCGTTGACTGCGGCTGGCGGTGAGAGCGGCTGCTGACCATGCGCCGCACTGATGCTCGCCGCCAACAGCACGAGGGTAGCCAAGGCACCATATCTGACCATGGATGCTCCTCCGGCGTGGGTTGGCCGCCTAGCGAACGCTGTCCAGAAACCGTTCGACCAACGGCGACCAGATGGGAATCGAATCGGGAGAGCCGATCAGGAAATGCCCTTCGTCGCCGAACGGCGGCAACAGATGATACTCAGCCCGGCCGCCGGCGCGGATGAACGCCTCGTACATTCGCTTCGACAGGGCCGGGCCAAAGAACGTGTCGTCCTCGATGTAGAGCCACAGCATCGGGACCCGCGATGTGTGGCCAAACGCACCGGTCGCTTCGACCAGCCTGTCGGGATTGCAATTGTTGTTGGGCTTGCCGTCGACGCGGCCGCCGCGGCCTGCCGCGAAGGTGATGATGGCCTTGACCTGCGGCGGATTGAGGCTCGACAGCGCGATCGCCGCCCAGCCGCCGGCGGACTGGCCGACGACGATGACGCCTTCCGGCAGGGTGCGCTTTTCGGCGGCCATGTAATCGATGATCCAGAGATCGACCTGCGCGACGGCGAGGCCCGGATCGAGGAAATTGGGATTGGCGCATTTCCCGATCTTGGAGAAGAACGGGCCATAGAGACCGCGTTCGGGAATATCGATCGCCGCCGCGCCGTAGCCGGTACCGACCGCCGCCACCACGAGATAACCGCGCCGTGCAAACCACATCGCGGCATCGCGAAATTCGACCAGCGGGAAGAAGCTGCGATCCCTGGGGGGCAGCGACACGCCGTGGTTCATGATGACCAGCGGAAAGGGGCCGTCGCCGAGCGGGCGGATCAGATAAGCGAACATCGGCAGCGGCAGCGGCAACGCCCAGATCTCCTCCTGGAGGCGCGGGGATGTGCCCTGGTCGTCTGCGCGCGCTGCGGCGATCAGACCGAGCAACAGAAGTGCTCCGGTGGCGAGCACTCGTAGGCCGTGCAGGCGCATGTCATGCCCTCCGGCGGGCCGCGGACACAATGTGCAGGTTTGCGACCATCGCTGACCAGCGAGTGCGAGGCTTGATCTGAATCAATGCGAATTGGCCCGGCCGGCGCGACCACGTCCGACCATTGCGCTTCACGCGGCGGGTATGATGTCAGCCCAGGGGGAGACGAGTTGGATCCGCCACTTTCCACCGGCGAGCTGGCTTGCCGATTACCGCGCATCCTGGCTTGGTGCGGACGCCATCGCCGGGGTCACGCTGGCGGCCTACGCGATCCCGGTGTCGCTGGCCTATGCCGGGCTCGCGGGCCTGCCGCCGCAGATCGGGGTTTACGGTTACCTGCTTGGCGGCGTGGGTTACGCCTTGCTGGGCTCGTCCCGGCAACTCGCGGTGGGACCGACTTCGGCGATCTCGCTGATGATCGCCGGCGCCGTCGGCCTGCTGGCCGGCGGCGACGCCACGCGTTACGGGCAGATCGCCAGCCTAGTTGCCTTCAGCGTCGCCGTGCTCTGCCTGATTGCCTGGCTGTTCAGGCTCAGTGTGCTGGTGCGGTTGATCAGCGACAGCATTCTGGTGGGCTTCAAGGCCGGGGCAGGGCTGACCATCATCATGAGCCAGCTGCCCAGCCTGTTCGGCGTGGCGGGCGGCGGCCACAACTTTTTCGATCGCGCGATCAAGCTGGCCGGTCAGTTGGGCGATACAAGGCCGCTGGTGCTCGGCATCGGCGTGGTTGCGATCGTGCTGCTCCTGCTCGGCGAGCGCAGGCTACCCGGAAAGCCCGTCGGGCTTGCCGTGGTCGCGCTCTCGATCCTGATCGTATCGGTACTTGGACTTGCTGCAATGGGATTGCCGGTGACCGGCAACATCCCGACCGGGCTGCCGAGCCTCGCGCTGCCGACCTTTGGCTTGCTCGAATTCGACGACCTCTTCCCGATCGCCGCCGGATGTCTCGTCCTGGCCTACGTGGAAGGCGTGTCCGCGGCGCGAAGCTTCGCGGCCAAGCACGGCTATGCACTGGATGTCCGGCAGGAGTTTCTCGGGCTCGGCGCGGCCAATCTCGCTGCCGCCCTGGGCCACGGCTACCCCGTCGCCGGCGGCCTGTCGCAGTCGGCGGTCAATGACGCCGCCGGCGCCCGGACGCCGCTGGCGCTGGTATTCTGTTCGGCGACCCTTGCGCTCTGCCTGCTGTTCTTCACCGGCCTGCTGACCAATCTGCCGAAGACGGTGCTTGCTGCGATCGTCTTCTCGGCCGTCTACAAGCTGGTCGATATCCCGGCGCTCGCCAGAATGTGGCGGATCAGCCGGATCGACTTCTATGCCGCGGTCATTGCGCTGGTGTCCGTGCTGTTCCTCGGGATCCTGCAGGGCGTATTGTTGGCGGCCGTCGCCTCGATCTTCCTGCTGCTGCTCCGCGCATCGCAGCCCAATATCGCGTTTCTTGGCCGTCAGCCCGGCAGCGGCCGCTATTCCGACCGGGCGCGACATGATGACGTGGAGCCGTTGAGGGGGATCATCGCGTTCCGTCCCGAAACCTCGCTGCTTTATGTCAATGCCGAGACGATCTTCGAGACGGTGCTGGCGGCGCTGCGGACGTCCGCCGATGTCAAGCTGGTGGCCTGCGATCTGTCGGCCTCGCCGTTTATCGACCTGGCGGGGTCGCGCATGCTGCATGATCTGCACCAGGAACTCGCATCGCGCGGAATCACGTTCTGCATCGTCGGCGCGCATGCGCAGTTGCGGGATCTGCTGCAGGCGGACGGTCTTGCCGACAAGACCGATAGCGGTGACTGGATGCGCTCACTCGACAGCGTCTTGAGCAACAGGATGCCGCAGGCGAGCAGCTAGCCTGCGAGGCGGCGCGGACCGCTCCCGACGTATCGGCTGTGTTGCATTGCGAGACATCGCGATCAGCTGCGAGGTTTCCCTCAACCCGGCGCTGGCTTGACTTGGATCAAAGGCGGCGACGCGTGCGGTCCTTACGATTGGAAGGAACCAGCGCCAAATCGGGAGACAGGGATGGCCAACGACGCGAAGCCGGCACAGCAGCGCATCGATCAGTTCTTCTCGGGACCCGGCGGACGAGCCGACAGTTGGCGCGATCTGGTTGAGGCGGCAAAGACGTGGAGCAGGGGCGGCGACCGAGCGGCCTATGACGCGGCGCTGTCGGCGCTTGCGGTCACCGAGGAGTTTCACGGTTACCCGGGCCTTCATTTGATGACGGCGCTGAAGGAAGCCGCGGCGGCGGGCGATGCCGCCACCTCGCATATGCTTTCGGCGCGGATCGCGCAGGCGCTCCAGACAAAATCCTTCCGCCAGCATGCCAGTGACTGGAGCGCGCGCGACGAGGGCAATGGCGACGTACCCGATCTGCTCCCGCCAACGCTCGGACCATCGGCGGCGCGTCGTCCTTACTTCGAGACCTTAATCGTGACCGGGGTGCCAGCCAGCAACTGGCCGGGACTCCTGGCGGAATGGCGCAGGCTGCGGCGCCCGGTCGACGCCTTCATCTACGAGCCCGTGGTGGTCGGCAGCCTCGAGGACGCCTTCTGTGCGGCAATGCTGAATCCCAACCTTGCGGCGGTGGTGATCAACGAAGGCTTTGGGTTGCGCTCGCGCCACGACGCGCCTGTACTTCGTGCCATGACCGCCGCCATGGGGCTCAACGAGGAGTCCGATGCGTCCGCACTACGGCTGGCCCATATCCTGAATCGGATCCGGCCCGAACTCGATCTCTACCTGATGTCCAACCGCGACGTCGAGCAGTTGGCCGGCAATCCCGAAGCCGACGTGGTGCGCCGGGTGTTCTACTCGGTCGAGGATATACTGGAATTGCACCTTTCAATTCTGGAAGGCGTGCAGGATCGCTTCGACACGCCGTTCTTCGACAATCTGAAAAAATACGCGCAGCGGCCGATCGGGACCTTCCACGCGCTGCCGATCGCGCGGGGCAAGTCCGTGTTCAAGTCGGACTGGATCCGCGACATGGGCGAATTCTACGGGCTGAACCTGTTCCTTGCCGAGAGCAGCGCCACCACCGGCGGCCTCGACAGCATGCTGGAGCCGACCGGCAACATCAAGAAGGCGCAAGAGAAGGCCGCGCGCGCTCTCGGCGCCGATCGCGTCTACTTCGTGACCAACGGCACTTCGACATCCAACAAAATGGCGGTGCAGGCGCTGCTCGGTCCCGGCGACATCGCCATCGTCGATCGCAACTGCCACAAGTCGCACCATTACGGCATGGTGCTGGCGGGTGCGCAGCCGCTCTACGTCGAGGCATTCCCGATGACGGAATACTCGATGTACGGCGCGGTGCCGCTGAAGACGATCAAGCAGGCGCTTCTCAACGCAAAGGCCGATGGCCGGCTCGACCGGGTCAAGATGATCGACCTGACCAACTGCACCTTCGATGGTCACATCTACAACACGCGGCGGGTGATGGAGGAATGTCTCGCGATCAAGCCCGACCTGATCTTCCTCTGGGACGAGGCCTGGTTCGGCTTCGCACGGTTTTCGCCGTTCCTGAGGCGGCGAACCGCGATGGGCGCGGCGAACGAGATCGAAGCCTGGATGCGTGATCCGAAGTCGGTTGCCGCTTACGAGAAGCAGCAGGCCGAACTTGGCAAGAACCCTGCGGACGAGGTGCTGCTCAAGACCAGGCTCATCCCCGATCCGCGCCAGATCCGGTTGCGGGTCTACCAGACCAATTCGACGCACAAGTCGATGTCGGCGATCCGCCAGGGCTCGATGCTGGCCGTCAAGGACATCGAATTCCACACCGTCGAAGCGCAGTTCAAGGAAGCCGTCTTCACGCATGCGTCGACCAGCCCGAACCAGCAGTTGATCGCAAGCCTCGACGTTTCGCGCCGGCAGATGGAACTCGAGGGCTATGGACTGGTGGCCAACGCAATGGAGATTGCATTCGCCATCCGCAATGCGGTCAACACCAATCCGCTGATCTCCAGATATTTCCGGGTTCTCGGCGCCGATGCCATGGTGCCGAAGGATTATCGCCAGAGC
Source organism: Bradyrhizobium ivorense (assembly GCF_900696085.1). GTDB lineage: Bacteria > Pseudomonadota > Alphaproteobacteria > Rhizobiales > Xanthobacteraceae > Bradyrhizobium > Bradyrhizobium ivorense. The sequence goes on along the minus strand of NZ_CAADFC020000033.1, from coordinate 162,004 downwards.
GGATTCACGGATTATCTGGCGGCGGGCACCAACTGGTCGAGCGCCCTGAAGAGCCTGAACGATGACGAGTTCTGCCTCGACCCGACCCGCATGACGCTGGTCTGCGGCACGGCCGGTTACGACGGAACGTCGTTCAAGGGCCTGCTCGCCAGCCGCTACAACATCCAGGTCAACAAGACCTCGCGCAACTCGGTCCTGATCCAGTCCAATATCAACAATACGCGAAGCGATGTCGCGCATCTTGTCCGGGTGCTGGCCGAAATCTCCGGTGAAATCGATCGCGGTCTGACCAAGGGCGGCGCGAACGCCAAGGTCGATTTCGACGCGAAGGTCAACAGCCTGATGAAGGACGTGCCCGACCTGCCGAACTTCTCGCATTTCCACGATGCCTACCGTGGCGATGCCGGCACGAAGACGAACGAGGGTGACATTCGCGGCGGATTCTATTCAGCCTATGATGCCGCTGGATGCGAATACATTCGCCTGAACGATCCCGAGATCGACCGACGCCTGAAGAACGGGCCCGATCTCGTCTCCGCGAACTTCGTGATCCCGTACCCGCCGGGCTTCCCGATCATGGTGCCCGGCCAGGTCATCACCCAGGAGACCATCGACTTCATGCGCAAGCTCGATGTCAAGGAAATCCACGGCTACGACGCGGCCGAGGGCCTGAAACTGGTGACGACCGAGGCCTTGGCCAGGATGGGCAAGCCGAAGGCGGCGGCACCGAAGCTCAAGGCTGCATCATAGATTGCTGACGCAACCGATCTCTGGAGGGAAAACATGAGGAAAGCAAATCTGCCTGGAATTGTCGCCGCATTGGTAATCGGATGCGCCGGCTTCAGCACACCGTCGCGGGCTGAAACCGGCTCAGTCGCCGTGATCTTCACCAAGGGTGGGTTCATCGTCGGTGTCGGAGGCGGCGAGGGCGTATTGACCCTGCGCGGCAAGCATTATCCATTCACCGTGTCGGGCATGAGCGTCGGCTTCACGATCGGCGCCTCGACCACCAAGCTTGTCGGGCGTGCGATCAACCTCAGGGGGCCGGCCTCGCTCGAAGGTTCGTACACCGTCGCGGGCGCGGGCGGTGCGATCGCCGCGGGCGCCGGCGGGGTGCAACTGCAGAACGCCAACGGCGTGATCCTGCAGCTCAGCGGCCCGAAGGTCGGCGCCGAAGTGTCGGCCGCGGTGGGCGGCGTCTCGATCCGCCTGAAATAGGCCGGGACCCGGGCCGCGCTCGGCGCGGCCTGGCCTTCAATAGCGCGCTTCGACGAACTTCATTCCGCGCAAACCGGCCTGATCATTGTAGCGGCCCTTATCGGAGCGCCTGGGAAGCTTGACCTTGTCGCGCTTCACGCGTCCGTAGGGAATCGTCTTCAGGAGGTGTGAAATGCAGTTCAGTCGCGCGCGTCGCTTGTCATCGGAGCGGATGACGTACCAGGGCGCGTGCTTCGAGCTCGTCGCCTTGAACATCAAGTCACGGGCCCGGGAATAGTCGTACCAGCGGCGGTAGGATTCGGTGTCCATCGGGCTCAGCTTCCATTGCCGCAGCGGATCGTCGATCCGGGCCCTGAAGCGGCGCTCCTGCTCCTCCATCCCGACCTCGAGCCACAGCTTGATCAGGATGATGCCGCCTTCGATGATGTATCGCTCCATCTGCGGGCAAAGCGCGAGGAAGCGCTTGTGCTCCGCCGGCGTGCAAAACCCCATCACATACTCGACGCCCGCGCGATTGTACCAGCTGCGGTCGAAGATCACGATTTCGCCGGCGGCCGGAAACTGCTGCATGTAACGTTGGATGAAGAGCTGGGATTTTTCGCGATCGGACGGTGCGGGCAGCGCGACCACGCGAAACACGCGCGGGCTTACCTTCTCGGTGAGCGCCTTGATGGTCCCGCCCTTGCCGGCCGCATCGCGTCCCTCGAACAGGACGATGACCCGGAGCCTGTTCGCCTTCACCCATTCCTGCAGATGGCAGAGCTGGATCTGCAGCTTGTGCAGCTCTTCCTCATAGTCCTTGCGCTTCATCTTCCCGGTGGACTTGTCTTTGGCCATGGATGCCCGTCCGTCGTTAGAACTGAAGCGCGATGAGATTGGGTTGAATCATCATCGCGCTTTAGCTTCTTGTTTTGAGCATGATCTTTTCCGAAAACCGCTTCGCACTTTTCCGGATCATGCTCTAGTCGCCCCAGGCAATGACGATGCCAATGTCGCCCGGCATGCCACCCGGGTATTCGACGACCTGATAGCGGATGCGGTAGCCGCGCGGCTGCAGGTAGTCCGCCCAGAGCTGGTATATTTCTTTGGGTATCCCTGTCAGCGTCTTCTCCCAGCCCGCCTCCATCTGGTTGATGGCCCGTCCCTTGTCGGTGCACAGCGTGTTGGGAAATCGGTAGACCTGAACTTCGGTCAGGCCGTTGCGCACCGCGCGCTGGATCACCGTCGACGCCAGCTTGACCTTCTCGTCCTCGCTGAGCCCGGACGGCTTGCTCAGCCGCTCGATCAGGGCGCGCTTCTCGGCTTCCGCTGCCGCCGCGCGCTTGGCATGCTCCTCGGCTTTCTCCGCCTCCTTGAGCGCGGCCTGTTTCTGGATCTCGCGCGCATTTGGGATCAGGTCATCGATTTTGTCTGGCATGGCTGGGGACTCCTAAGCCCGATCTTCGACCTTGCCCTCGAACGGTAGGGGCGGGCCGACCGCTTTGCTTGATCCAGATCAAGCAAGCGCGGTAGGATGACCAGCACGGTTCAATCGGGAATCGCATGCGTTTCGGTCGCAAGTGGGAGGATTGGCTTGAGCGAACAGATTCATCCGTTGGCTCCGCATCATCTGCCGTTCTTCGTTCCTGGCGTCGACGGGTCGGACACCCTGACCTTGGTGATGGGCATTTTCCTTGTAGCCACAATCCTATGGGTCGGCACTCTGTACTGGAAGCTGCACAGCCTGCCGGAGCGCATGGCGCACAAGAGCCAGAAGCTGCAGTTTGAGATCGTCGCCGTCCTCGGCCTGATATCGCTTTTCACCCACATGCATATCTTCTGGGTTGCCGGCCTGCTGCTGGCACTGATCGACCTGCCGGATTTCGGCACGCCGATGCGCAGCATTGCCGATTCCGTCGAGCGCATCGCCGACGCCACGCCGGGCGCGCCCGCTGCCGAACCGGAAGCCGAAGCCGTACCTGGCGGCAGTCAAGACGTCCGGACGCCGACGAAGCAGGAGGTGCACAGCCATGCTTGAGCTGATGATCTGCTCGCTGGTTACGATCCTGCCGGATTACCTCTACCGCCGCTATCGGCAAGGCAAGCGCTTCGGCAAGGAGATCACGTTCTTCTCGGTCTGGTACGAACTGAGGTGGGGTATCACTGGCTGCCTGATGCTCACGGTCTCGTTGATCACGATGATCTTCTACTTTCATCCCTCGACCACCGCCGCGGCGATCTACTTCAGGACGGTGCCGATCCTCCCGGAAGGCTCCGGCCGGGTCGTCGAGGTCAATGTCGGCTTCACCGCGGCGGTCAAGAAGGGGGACGTTCTGTTCCGGCTCGATAGTTCGAGGCAAGAGGCCGCGCTCGAGACCGCCAAGCGAAAGATCGCCGAGGTGGATGCGTCGCTAATCTCGGCAAAGGCCGATGTCGTCAAGGCGGACGCTCAGGTCGGGGAGGCGAAAGCCTCCTTGCAGCAGGCCAGGGACGAGCTGGATGTGAAGAGCGAATTGCAGCGCCGCAATCCCGGCATCGTGCCGCAGCGCGACATCGACAAGCTGCAGGTCCTGGTCGATCAGCGGCAGTCCGGCGTCGATGCCGCCAACGCCGTCAGGGAATCGGCGATGCTGCGCGTCTCTACGCTCCTACCGGCGGAGAAGGCAAGCGCCGAGGCCGCGCAGGCGCAGGCGCAGGTGGACCTCGACAAGACCTTCGTGCGTGCCGGCGTCGATGGCCGCGTCGAGCAATTCCTCGTTCGACCCGGAGACCTCGTCGCTCAGATCATGCGGCCGGCCGGAATTCTGATACCGGACGAAGCCGGCCGGAACAGGTTGCAGGCGGGGTTCGGGCAGATCGAAGCCCAGGTGATGAAGCCCGGTATGATCGCGGAAGCCACCTGCATGTCGAAGCCGTGGGTGATCATTCCGCTGGTCGTTACCAGCGTGCAGGATTTCATCGCCACCGGCCAGTTTCGCGCCAGCGAGCTGTTGATCGATCCGCAGAATCTGCAAAAGCCAGGTTCGATCCTCGTGTTCCTCGAGCCGCTCTACAAGGGCGGGCTTGACGGCGTGACGCCGGGCAGCAGTTGCATCGTCAATGCCTACACCAGCAACCATGACGAGATTTCCGATCCGAAAACCGGCGCGTTGAAGGGCTTTGCCCTGCACGCCGTCGACGCCACCGCGCTGGTTCATGCATTGCTGCTTCGGATCCAGGCCCTGCTGCTGCCGATCCAGACGCTCGTGCTGAGCGGTCACTGACGCGCGCAACGGGGAGGTGTCGGATGAACCCAGGCTACAGGATTCGCGCGATCGTCGTGGCGAGCACGATCCTCGTACTGCCGGATTGCGCCCATGCGTTCGAGCTCACCGGCGCATGGGCCACGAGCGCGGACCAATGCGGTAAGGTGTTCATCCGCAAGGGGCGGGCGAACCAGGTCACCTTCAGAAACCTCTCCGGCGTCTACGGCAAGGGATTCATCGTGGAGGCCGACCGGTTGAGAGGCAAGTTCGAGATTTGCGCGATCAAGTCGCGCAAGGACGAGGGGCAGACGATCAATATCATCGTCGGCTGTGCACAGGGGATCATGATGTCCAACGTGCAATTCTTTCTCAAGACCGTCGACGATAACACCATCACGCGGCAGTTCCCCGGTGTTGAGGGGATGGACGCCACGTACTACCGCTGCAAGATCTAGACGGTTTCCGGGTCCACAATCGATGCGTGGATCTTGCGTCGCAGCAACCAGGCAATTTGCGAGATTGAAGCAACACGACTTTCCTTGATCTTGATCAAGGGGCTGCGATGCCCGTATCCGATGCTGCCCGCCATCGTCGTCGATGGAGGTTGCAATGTTCCGTCCGGGCAAGATCCTGCTCGCGCTCGTGCTGTCGTCGCTAGTCCCCGTTGCGGCGGTTGCGCAAACCACCGACAAGCCGCCGGCCCAGGCTAGCCAGCCGGCCGCCGCATCAGCCCAGCCGGCCGATCAGCTCCTGAAGCCTGAACAGCTGGAAGCCCTGGTGGCGCCGATTGCGCTCTATCCGGACTCGCTGCTGGCCAACGTGCTGGCGGCATCGACCTATCCGCTCGAGGTCGTGCAGGCCGATCGCTGGCTGAAAGAGCGCGAGACGCTCAAGGGGGACGCGCTGAAGGCCGAGGTCGACAAGCAGGCCTGGGACGACAGCGTGAAGGCGCTCGCGAGCACGGCCGACGTGCTCTCGATGATGAGCGACAAGATCGATTGGACCAAGAATCTCGGCGATGCCGTGCTGGCCCAACAGGCCGATGTCATGGATGCGATCCAGCGGCTGCGCAGCAAGGCGCAGGCCAACAACAAGCTGGTGACGACCAAGCAGCAGAAAGTGAGCGTGCAGACGCAGGAGAACAAGCAGGTCATCGTCATCGAGCAGACCGATCCCAATACGATATACGTGCCCTACTACGAGCCGACGACAGTCTACGGGGCGTGGCCCTATGCAGACTACCCGCCGTATTATTTCGGCTATCCGTCCTACATCGGCGCCGGCGTGGTCGCAGCAGGCCTCGCCTTCGGTGCCGGTTGGGCGATCGGGCGATGGGGCAATTATTGGGGCGGCGGCTGTAACTGGGGCAACCGCAACGTCTACGTCAATCACCGTACCACCAACATCGGAAATGGCTGGCAGCACAATTCACTGCATCGGCAGGGCGTGCGCTATAACAACACCAACGTTCAACAGCGCTTCGGCAATAACAACATCAAGGCCGGCGCCTCGAACCGGATGGATTTTCGCGGTCGCGACGGGCAGCAGGTGCTGCGTCCCAACCAGGATCGGCCGGGTGGCGGAGATCGTGCGGGTGCGGCTGATCGGGCGGGTGATCGAGCCGGCGACCGGGCCGGGGATCGCGGTGGAGATCGTGCCGGTTCTCGCGATCGGCCCGGCGGCGGCGACCGCGCCGGCGGGGCAGATCGCGCCAAGGGCGGCGACCGCGCCAAGGCCGCCAACCGGGGCGGCGCCGGCACGGCCAACCGGAGCGCCGGCAATCGTGGCGGGGGCAATCGCGGCGGCGCCATGAACGTGTCATCCAGCCGGGCGGCTTCAGCCGCATCGGCGCGCGGCCGGTCGAGCATGGCGAGCATGCCGCGTGGCGGAGGTGGCTATGGCGGTGGCGGCTTCGCGGGCCGTGGCGGTGGCGGATTCAGTGCGGGCGGTGGCGGCGGTTTCCGCGGCGGCGGAGGTGGAGGCTTCCGCGGCGGTGGCGGTGGACGGCGTTCCGACATCGCGCTCAAGCACGATATCGAACTGCTTGGCCATCTCGCCAACGGCCTCGGCTACTACCGCTTCAGCTATCTCGGCAGCAGCAAGGCCTATGTCGGCGTGATGGCGCAGGAGGTCGAGCAGATCATGCCGGCGGCGGTGACACGCGGCGCCGACGGCTATCTCAGGGTCTATTACGACAGGCTCGGACTCAAGTTCCGGAGTTACAACGACTGGCTTGCCGCCGGCGCAAAGATTCCATCCCCGTCGGAGGCATCACGATGACAGGCTCTTCGCACGCGCGATTTGATCGCATTGCTTCCATCGGCCTTGCCGCAGCAGCGGCGCTCGCGCTGCTGCTGTCGCCAGCACGCGCCCAGCAAGGCTTCCCCAATCCGGAAGACGCGGCGTCCGCCCTGGCAACCGCGGTCAAGGCCGGCACCAGTCGGGCCATGCTGAAGGTGCTTGGCCGCGATGCTGCCGATATCATCGAGTCGGGCGACGATGTCGCCGACGCCAACGCGCGGCAGAGCTTTCTGTCCGCCTACGACGCCAGGCATTCGATCAAGGCCGACGGCAACAAGAAGGCCATCCTGATCCTGGGCGCGGACGATTTTCCGTTCCCGATTCCGCTCGTCAACAACCATGGCGGCTGGAGTTTTGACGCGGCTGCGGGACGCCGGGAAATCCTCTACCGCAGGATCGGCCGCAACGAGCTCGCTGCGATCCAGACCTGTCTTGCCTATGTCGACGCCCAGAACGAATACGCCGAAAAGGATCGCGGCGATGGCATCGGCGCCTATGCCCAGCGCATCGTCAGCAACCCGGGCAAGACCGACGGATTGTTCTGGCGCGACGACAAGGATCCGAGCCCGCTCGGTGAACTGGCGGCCCAGGCCACGGCGGAAGGCTACAAGGTCGGCGAGCAGGGCACGCCGTACCACGGATACTATTATCGGATCCTGAAGGCGCAGGGCTCCGACGCCCCGGGCGGCGCGCTGAACTATGTTGTGAAGGGCAAGATGATCGGTGGATTTGCCCTGGTCGCCTATCCGGCCGAATACGCCAATTCTGGCGTCATGACGTTCCTCGTCAACCACACCGGAACGGTCTACCAGAAGGATCTCGGCTCACGCACCGATTTCATCGCCAAGCGCATGATCGTGTTCGATCCGGATCACACCTGGAAGAAAGTGGACCTGACAAATCCCTGAGCGAAAGAGGGGGCTGCAGTGATGCGATGCATGATCCGTTCCGTCCTGCTGGCGCTTGTGGCAATCGTCCTGGCGGCCTCGCCATGCGCCGCACAGGCGACCGGCCACGTCCAGGTCAAGTTCGTCAAGGCGGCCCTCGTCGTCGGTGGCGGCGGTGGGAGCGGCACGCTGAGCTACCGTGGGCGGCACTATCGGTTCAGCGTGTCTGGCTTCAGCCTCGGCATAAGCGCGGGCGCCTCGGTGACCTGGCTGGAAGGCACTGCCGCAGGCATCAGGGAGGTCAACGATTTCGCCGGCAGCTATACGCTGGTCGGGGGAGGCGGCGCCTGGGCCGCCGGCGTCGGCGGCGTGAGCATGCGCAACGAGCACGGAGTTCTGCTTACGCTCAAAGGGCCGAAAGCGGGGCTCGAATTCGCTGCAAATCTGGGCGGACTTACGATCTCGCTGCGGTGAGTTCCGATGTGGACCCTCGCGTTGCAAGACGGTCTGGGAGAACCCAATCACGGAATGCCGTCCAAACGCCACAATGCCAGCGCGTTGCGCGCGCTGCTCTTCGGATGAGGAACAGGTTTTGAAGAGTAACGTTTTCGGCGAGCGTACTTGAATTGCGGAGCTTTTTTGAACGTCGCGGTCTTTGTTCGATCAATAGAGGATTACGAAGGCGATTTTATTGATGCCCTACATTGTCCATCATGATGTTTATCAATTTCACGTGTGGTGCCTGTTGAATGCGGAGACAGGGGATCGCCGGACCCAAGTTGCAAAGACCCGGGTTGTGTCAACAGGCGAGTGCGGAGCGGAACCATCAAGCAAATCGTGGGGCGACGATGCCTGCCGCTCTTGTCGGGGCAGGCAAGGCGAAGATATTTCAGCGCTGCGGCGGGGCGCATTCTGCATTTGGCTTGCGTGGCTGTCGCCGGTTGCTCGCTGTGCGAGCAGGCTCACGCGCTGGATCTCTTTGGCCTCTTCGGTTCCGACGATCCGCCGCCGGTCAGCGCCACGACACTGTCCTATCGGCTGGAGATCGAAGCCAAAACGCCGGACGGCAAGAGCGATAGCGACGCCGAGCGGATGTTGCGCGATGCCTCCGGCACCTATCGCCTTCGACAGGAACCGCCGCCGGACGGCGAAGGCCTCGCGCGCCGGCTTCAGGCTGATATCAATCCGCTGCTCGATGCCCTTTGGGGGCTTGGTCATTACAACGCTGAGATCGATGTCACGGTGGATGGAGTTCCAGTATCCCTCGATGAGACCGGCCTCGCCGCCGCAGCGCGTCGCGCCGACACCTTTCGCAATCGAACGGTCGTTCCCATCAAGGTTGCTGCGCGACTCGGCCCGTTGTTCAAGCTGCGCACCGTCGAGGTGGACTACTCGCGCGACCAGGCGCCGCATGGGTTGCCGCGCCGCGCCTTTGCGCTGAAATCCGGCGATCCAGCGGTCTCGGCCGACCTGCGCGCCGCGCAGGTGAAGCTTGTTGACTGGTTCCGCAGCAACGGACATCCGCTTGCGAAGATCGCCGACGTCAAGGCCACCGTCGATCATGCGGCCGCCGCGATGGACCTTCGGCTGCGGGTCGAAGCAGGTCCCAAGGCCGGCATCGGCGCCGTGACGATCTCGGGCGGAGACGTCGATCCGCGAGTGGTGGCCACGCACGTCTATCTGAGGGAAGGCGAGCCCTACTCGCCGGAGCGACTTGCCTTGGCGAAAACTTCGATCGCAAAGATCCCGGCCATCGGGGGAATTCGCGTCCGCGAGGCCGACAAGCTCGATGCCAATGGCAATCTGCCGGTCTTCATCGATTTGACGGAAAGGCCCAGGCACGCGGTGGGCCTCTCGGCAAAATATTCCACCGTCGATGGTCCCGGCATTGCCGGCTATTACGAGGATCGGAACATATTCGGCGGCGGCGAGCGCCTGAGGCTCGAGGCATCCGCTTCGCTCCTGCAACGGATCGACGGCACGTCCTTCACCGGCTTTAATAATCTGCGCGCCTCGGATTTCGGCGCACGGTTTACCGGTACCTTCATCAAGCCAGGCTTGTTCGGGACGGCCAACGATCTTCTGATCGAGGCCACTGCGTTCCGCGAGCGTGTCGGCAACAACGACCTCGGCGGTTACACTGACGACACGGTGCGCGGCACGTTCGGCGTGATCCATCGCTTTTCGGAGGCGGCTTCGCTGCAGGCCGGTCTTCAGGTCGAGCAATCGAAATCGCAGGACGTACTGGGGCGCGTCGATGCGACATTGATTGGCTTCACGGCGACCGGCCGCTACGACACCACAGACAATCCGCTCGATCCCACGCGCGGTGTGCGCCTCTCGGCGACCGTCAATGCCTATCCGAAGCTGATGGGTTCCACGATCGATCTGTTCGAAGCGCGGGTTGCGGGCTCGGCCTATTATGCGCTCGACGAGCAGGCCGACTACGTTCTGGCGGGTCGGTTGGCTGCAGGCTCGCTTGCGGGCGCGCCGCTTTCCGAGATACCGGATGCGCATCGCTTCTTCGCTGGCGGCGGCGGATCCGTGCGCGGCTACGGGTTTAACACCATTTCGCCGATGATGTTCGGTCAAATCACCGGTGGTCGCAGCCTGATCGAGGGCTCCGCCGAAGTGCGGGTGAGGATCACGCCCACCATCGGCCTCGTGCCATTCTTCGACTTTGGCACCGCCTCCCGATCATCGCTGCCAGGCTTCGACAACTATGTGGGCTACGGAGCCGGACTTGGCTTGCGTTATCTCACACCGGTCGGCCCGATCCGCCTCGATGTCGCGACTCCGTTGAACCCTCGCCCAGGCGATAGCCGTTACGCGATCTACGTCAGCATTGGGCAAGCTTTCTGATGCGCATCAGTCGGCCGCTCATCATCGGTTCAGCCGTCGCGGCCCTGGGCCTCGTCGCTGCCGCGGTGCTCGGCGTCGTGCTCTACGGAATGCTGGTGCGAGGCGGAGAGAACCAGCAGGACGTGTTGGCAGGCCTCGTCTCGCGGACGCTCTCGACGCCGGCGACCCAGGTCCATGTCGGCGCCGTCGATGGTGTGCTGTCCTCTGATGCAACGGTCCGCGACGTTAGCATCACCGACAAGGACGGAGTCTGGCTGACGCTCGACAAGGCGCGCCTCGTCTGGCGACGCAGCGCACTGCTGCTGGGGCGACTGGAGATCGACCGCCTCGAGATTGGTACGCTTGAGATCAGGCGAAAGCCGCTGCCGTCCGATCAACCGGTCGCGGAGTCCGATCAGCCGATCCTGCCGGACCTTCCGGTGAAGGTGCAGGTGAAGGCTTTCGACCTGCATGCCCTGACGCTGGGACAGTCCATTCTGGGCGAGGGGCTGAAGGTCAGGGCGACCGGCAATACCGAACTCGGCTCGCCCTCGGAAGGGCTCGTATTCAATCTCGACGCCACCCGCCAGGATTTTCCTGGCCGCTTCAAGGCCGCTCTCGCTTACGTTCCACAGGGAAATGCACTCACGCTCAACGTCACGCTCGACGAGCCCGCGCACGGGCTCATGTCCAAGCTCGGCCATCTGCCGGGCGAACCGCCTGTTTCGTTCGCGCTCGGAGGCCGGGGCACGCTCGACAGCTTTCGTGGTGCCTTGAAGTTGCAGGCCGGCCCCACGATCGATGCGACCGGCACGATCACGCTCGATCGGGAAGGGAGCGGCCGCGTACTCGCAACCCGGCTTTCCAGCCATTTCGGGCCGCTGCTGCCGGCGATTGCCGCGCCTGTCTTTGCCGGAGAAACCAATCTCGAGAGCATGACGCGTATCGGCGACGATGGAAGCGTTGCGCTGAATGGGCTGACGCTCACAAGCCATCTTGCGCAGCTCGATGCGAAGGGTCTGCTCGGGGCCGACAAGATGATGGATTTCGCGGCGTCTATCCGCGCCCTGCCAAGCAACGGTGAACTGACCGAAACCGACCAGGGTTCTATCCGCAGCCTCGTCTTCGACGCGCGCGTCAACGGCCCCCTCAAGGCTCCCACGGGCTCGGTCAAGCTCGCGCTGTCGGGCGCTCGTCTGCCGGACGCAGGCGTCGACACGCTGGACGCTTCCGTCACGGCTGTCCCGCGTACCGAAGCCGGCGATCTTGCGACGCGTATCATTCTGGACGCGAACCTGCGCGCCTCCGGCATCGCGCCGCGCGATGCCGGTCTGGCAGCAGCGATCGGCGGCACCGCATCGCTCGTGCTCCACGGCGACACAGATCTTGGCGGCAACGCCAGGATCGAGCGGCTGGAGATCGGCACGTCCACGGTTCAGGCCACCTATACAGGTAACGTCAGCGCCGATCGGCTGCATGGCCGTGCAACCGGGGTGCTGCCAGACCTCGGCTACTTCGCCGACCTTGCCGGACTGAAGCTTAAGGGCTCGGCGGCGTTCGGCATCGATCTCGACGCCGACCTCCAGCATGGCGGCTTTGACGCCCGAATGTCAGGCACCGGCGAGGGGCTTGCGACGGGACTTGCGGCGCTGGATGGGGTCGCAGGGTCGCGGCTCGCACTCACAGCCGATGTCTCTGCCGATGGCCGCGACACCTACACCGTCCGCGAAGTTTCGCTCGACGGCGCGCACATCGCGGTTCGCGCCAAGGGAACGGTGGCTCGCGAGACGAGTGACCTGTCGGCTCGCGTGGACTTTCCCTCTCTTTCGGCAGTCGATGCGCGCCTCACGGGTGCTGGAGTTCTCGACGTCGGCCTGACCGGCGGGCTTGCGCGTCCCGGCGTTTCGTTCGCGGCTTCGGTGGATCGCGCCACCGCCATGCGGCGCCCCATTGCGCACCTTGAGCTCGCCGTGACGGTCAACGACATCAACGGGCCCTGCGCCGTCGACGCCAGGCTCGATGGCTCCGTCGATGGCAAGCCAGCGCGTGGCGTTGTCCAGGTCAGCCGCCGATCGCCGGATCGTGACGATCGCGAAGCTGCGGCGTTTGCCGGATGGGACGCAAAGACCCTCGACGTCGAGATCGGCTCGGTTTCGCTGAAGGGCGCAGGAACGGTTGACACACAGAATCTGGCGCGCGGACAGGTTCGCTTCGCCGCGGGGGCGCTCGCCGACCTTTCGCCGCTCGCTCTCGCAGAACTCGCCGGTTCGGCCTCACTCGACCTTGCCGCTTCGGTTGATGGCGGCCAGCAATCCGTCCGTCTCGTTGGCAAGGGCGCCGGAATCCGTGCCGCCGGTGCAGCCATCCGCAGCTTCGATCTGCGTGCCGATGGCGCCGATCTCTATAGCCATCCGGTGCTCAACGCGGATGCCAAGGTGAACGGTGCCGCGTTCGGCGGTCAGACCGTCTCGAACATCATGCTGACGTCCAAGGGTAACGCCGATGGGAGCACGATCGTTCTCTCCGCCAAGGCCGCTGGCTTCGATCTCGATGCCGCAGGCGCTTTGGCATCAAGGGATCGGACGCGGTTCGATCTCAATCGCTTCACCGCACGGCGAGGCGCCCAGGCGATCGCGCTGCAGGGGCCAGCAAGTTTCACGCTCGACGATGGCACGGTGCTGATCGAGCATCTGGCCCTCGGGATTGGAAGTGGCCGCTTCACGGTCGACGGCAAGGCGGGCAAGGCGCTCGACCTCAAGGGCGTGGCGAGCGCGATCCCGCTCGGCGCGGCCGATGTCGTGATGCCGGGTTTGGGCCTCGCCGGGACCCTCGACGCTTCGGCCAGGATCGCCGGCTCCGCGAGCGCGCCGGTGGGCCAGTACAAGGTGGCCGTCAAGCAACTCACGGCGCCGCAGACCAGGAGCGCGGGTCTGCCGCCGATCGACATTGCCGCGGATGGGCGGCTCGACGGAAGCCGTGCCAGCCTGAACACCACGGTTGCCGCTGGAAAGGCCGGCGCGATCACGGCGTCGGGCATGGTGCCGCTCGACGCTGCAGGTCCTATCGCGCTGACCGCGAAGGGCCGTGTTGATGCTGCTGTCGCCAATGCCGCGCTGTCCGCCTCCGGCCGCACGGTGTCCGGCACCGTCGCGCTCGATGCCCGTATCGGCGGCACGCGCGCCAAGCCCCAGATCGGTGGGGTCGCTACCTTGAGCGGAGGGGCCTTCCGCGACAGCCTGCTCGGCACACGCCTCGATGGCATCGAGGCGAAAATCACCGCCGAAGGAGAGCGGATCATCGTGGAGCGCCTGGCCGCGGCGACGCCCAACGGTGGCACGTTGTCCGGCTTCGGCCAGGTGCGGCTCGCCCCGGATGCAGGCTTCCCAGGCACGGTCTCGATCCGTGGCCAGCAGGCGACCCTCGCCGCCGGTGCGCTGGCAACCGCTCAGGCCAATCTTGCCCTCGACGTCACGGGCGCCCTGGCGCGCGATCCGCGGATCGCCGGTCGCATCGACTTGACCCGCGTCAATGTCGATATTCCGGATCGCCTCCCTTCGACGCTCAAGCCGATCGACGGCGTCGACCATGTGAACGCCTCTGGCCAGGCGGCTGCCCGGCTCGCGGCTGTGCGGAAGGTCGAGGCGCTGAAGGGCAGCAAGGGGCGCGCGGCGCTCTTCAACGCCGCGCTCGACGTGGCGGTCTCGGCGCCGAACCATGTCTTCATTCACGGTCGCGGAGTGACCGCGGAACTCGGCGGCTCTGTTCATGTCGGCGGCACGACCAACAGTCCGGTGACGAAGGGCGCCTTCTCGCTTTACCAGGGCCAGTTGGTGGTGCTTGGTAAGACGTTGACCTTCACCAAGGGCAATCTCTCCTTCAACGGAGATCTCGCGCCCGAGCTCGATTTCGCGGCAGAGCTAAAGGCCTCCGATATCACTGCACAGGTCGGAATTTCGGGACCTGCAGCCGCGCCGGTCTTTGCTTTTCACTCGCAGCCCGAGCTGCCGCAGGACGAGATCCTGTCGCGCATCCTCTTCCAGAAAGCCTCGGGCAGCTTGACGAGCTCGCAGGCCTTGCAACTTGCAGGGGCGGCGGCTCAGTTCGCAAGCGGTGGTGAGGGGACCGTGGACCGCATGCGCCGCTCGCTCGGGGTCGACAATCTGGACGTGGGCGCCGGGGCGAGTGGTCCAATGGTCGGTGCGTCGCGCGCGATCGGCGACAGGCTGAGCGTGGGTGTGCGGACCGGCGCGAGCCCTAGCCAGTCAGGAGTGTCGGCCAATGTCGACGTGACGCGCCACATCCGCGTCGAGTCGGATGTCGATGCGAAGGGCTCGACATCCGTCGGGGTCGGCACGCGATTCGAATGGTAAGGCGAGAGCGACTTCTGCGACCGATGTCGCCGGTTCCATGTCCGATAGTGCACTTGCGCGCCCGATACTAAGATCGCGACCTTTAAAAGTACGTCGCGAAGGGCATAAAAGCTGAACTCGCGACCGGGCTCGTGGACTGCGTTATGCGAAGGATTGGATGAGATATCGTAGGTTTGGTGGGTATGTGGCGTGGAAAGGCGATAGCGTTCCTCCGCTACCAATCCTGCGATTTTGTACGCCAAACGACGATTTCTTGCGATTTTGTCGTTCGCCGGCACTGCCAATGGCGAAGCTAAGACCGAGCGCCTCGGGTACCTCGCATCGAGGCACAAATCTCCTGCAGGTGATGCCGGGAACGTTCGCGCGATTTTCTCACGTGCTTGGCAAAGCCATGCCGGCCGGCCTCGAGCCCCACATGCAAAAGCTGGCTGGCTCGAAGCCGAATTGCCGGGGTCGGTGCGTTGCCTCATCCTCGATTTCATCGACCCCCACCGAATACTCGAAGATCATGCCGTCCGGTCCGCTGAAATAGAGGAAGCGGGCACCCGAGGTCGGATGCCGCCCCGGACCGAATACGATCGGCACGCGCTTGTCGTTAAGGAAGTAGTAGGAGCGCAGCACGTCGTCGCTGCTCTCGACCTGATGATTGATATGCTGGATGCCGGCCTGGGGCGCGCGGACCAGCGCGATAGTGTGATGGATGGCGTTGACGCGCATCAGCGGGATGTCGCCGATGCGGTCACTGACGCGGGCGTTGCAGACCTGGGTCCAGAACAGCTCATCGCGCGCGGGATCGGTCGAGTTGAGGCCGACATGACTGAAGCCGGTGATGCCGGCGTCGCGGCTCGCGAAGTAGCGGCGGCCGCTGCGCTCGGGGCGAACCACCAGCTCGATATGGTTGCCGGTGGGATCGCGGAAGCCGATGAAGGATTTCACCTTGCGCCGTTCGGCTTCCTCCGCGGTGCCGGCGTGGACGGCGTGGCCGAGCGCGTCGAGGGTGGACGCCGCATCCTGCAGGCTCGCCTCGTCTTCGACCTCGAACCCGACCGTCTGCCGCCTCGGATCGCCCTCCGTGTAGCACAGCGTGTGTGCGCGCGCGTCGGACCGCAGGTAAAGATCGGCCTTGCCACTCCCGGCGATCTGCAGCCCGAGGCAGGTGGTGGCGAATTGCTCGGCCTGCTCGAGATCCGGCGAGCCGAGGCGGACATAGCTGACGTCCTTCAGCTGGATCATGCATCTCTCCTGTTAGCGCTGCGCACTCAGTTCGGGGACGCCCTTGCTTTCGCTGCCCCAGTTGCAGAGCGAGGTGGGATCAAGCGGAAACTGCCGGGGCGGTCGCGCACTGTCGCCGATCTCGGCCATGCCGTTGACATAGGACAGGATCAGTCCGTCGGGGCCTTCGACATGCAGGAAGATCTGCTGCGAGGCGGACTGGCGGCCGGGCCCCTGCACGATCTTCACCTGGTTCTCCTGCATGAAGTAGCTGTTCTGCATGATCTGATCGAGCGACTCCACCTCGAAGGCCGCATAGAGCAGGCCGTTGCGCTGCGACGGGTAGAGCGCGATGCGATGGTGCAGATCGTCGATGCAGAGATAGGCGATGTCGCCGACCCAATCGCTGACCCCGGCGCCGAGCAGCCGCCAGAAGGCGAGATCACCGGTGTGGTCGGTGCTGCGCAGCCCGATGCCCTGGAACTGCACGATGCCGGCATCGCGCGGCGGAAAGTAGCGGCGGCCGCTGCGGGTCGGACGGGTCACGAAATCGATCCGATTGCCGGACGCATCGCCGGCAAGCAGGGCGGACTGCACGTAGCGCCGCCGGCACTCGTCTGCGCTCGCCGGTCGCGCGGCGAAGCCGTGTGCGCTCAGCCGCCCGCCGATTGCCTCGAGCGCGGCGTCGTCCCAGACCTCGATACCGATGCTGGTGCCGCCGTCGTGATCGCCGCTCAGGCTCAAGGTTCGGAAGCGATCGTCGGAGCGGAAGGAGAATTCGCCGTCCTGACCGATCACCTTCTGCAGCCCGAAGATATCGGAGACGAAGCGCGCGCTGGCCTGCGGATCGCCGACCGCATGACGAACGTAGCAGACGGACGTAATCAGCGGATTCGATCCGTTCAAGACGGCGTTCATCGCAGCCGCCCTCGCTTCTGCTCGGCTTCGAGGAAGACCCTGATCATCTGCCGCCATAGCCCGAACAGATGATCGAACCACTTCGGATCGTTATCCCAGAGCGTGCGCAGCGCCATGCCACGAACCACGCCGAGGGTCAGCGCGACGACGTCGGCCGCGACGGTTGCTGGAACCCCGCCGGCCACGAGTGCTTCGGCCCAGGCCGCCTCGACGGGACGGCGTGCTCTGCGCGAGATGTCGAGGATCTGCTTGCGCACGGCTTGGTCGGTGGAGGTCGAGAGCACGATATCGATCGCCACCATGAAGTGTTCGCTGAAGAAGAACTCCCTGGCGTCCGCGATGACAGCCTCGATCAGGTCGCGCGGCCGGTTGACCGCGGCGGCGCGGCGCCGGCTGACGATCTGGGCCTGCTCGAATACATATTCGAGCGTGGCGACGACGAGCGCGTCCTTGGTCGGGAAATGATGCAGCTGGGCGCCGCGGGACAGGCCGGCCTCGGCCGCAACCTCGGCTGTTCTGAACCGCGCATAGCCGCGGCGGCGGATCAGATTGGCCGCCGCCTTCAGAATACGCAGACGGGTCTCCGCCGTCCGTTCGGCCTGGGTGCGTCGGCGCGGCGGCGCCAGCGGGCGGCGGGCGGATTTGAGTGGAGTGGGCGCGTGATCAGGACGGCGGGCCATGTCACACCTCGATCTGGACTCGCCCGTCCACGACCGTGACGGGATATGTCTTCAGGGGAATCTCGCAGGGCATGCCGGTCGGTTCCCCGGTGGTGACGTCGAATGTTCCGAAATGGAAGGTGCATTCCACGATTTTGCCGGTGATGATGCCTTCCTCCGCCAGCGATGCCTCGCCATGGGTACACATGTCGGCGGTGGCGTAGATCGTGCCGGCCACGCGATAGAGCGCGACGTTGGTGCCGTCGGGCAGGGGCGCCCGCTTGATCTCGCCTTCGATGACCTCGTCAGCCGTGCAGAGAATAATCGTTTCAGCCATCGCGAACCCTACAACATGGTGCTGCCGCCATTGACGCTGATGACCTGGCCGGTCACGAACGACGCTTCGGCGGAGGCGAGATAGGAGACCATCGAGGCGACCTCCTCCATTTCGGCCGGCCGGCCCATCGGGATGACGCTTACGAATTTGGCGGCGAGCGCGGGATCACTCTTCGTGATGGCGACCATTTGCGGTGTGTTCACCGCGCACGGGGCAACCGTGTTCACGGTGATGCCGTCCCTGGCGAACTCGCGCGCCATGCCCGTGGTAAGGCCGTGCATGCCGCCCTTGGCGGCGTTGTAGGCGGCATGGTCCCACAGACCGTTGCGCACGGAGTCGGCACCGAGATTGACGATGCGGCCATACCCCTGCTTGCGCATCGGCGTGACCGCATACCAGGAGCACCACAGTAGGGTCCACAGATTGCGGTCGATCGTGGTTTTCAGCGTCTCCGGCGTGTGCTCTGCGAACGGCCTGATGATGCCGCCGCCGGCATTGTTGACGAGGATGTCGAGGCGGCCGAAGCGCGCGGAGGCGAGCTTGATGGTCTTCTCGGCGACGCCTTGATCGGACAGATCGCCGGCCTGGGTCGCAACCTCGGTATCGAACCGGCTGGTGAGATGTGTTGAGGCCTTCTCCAGCCCAGCCTCGTCGAGATCGGCCAGCACCAGCCTGGCGCCGTCTTTCGCCAGCCGTTCGGCGATCGCTAGGCCGATGCCTTTTGCGGCGCCCGTCACGACAGCAATGTTGTTCCTGAGCTTCTTGTCCACGACTGAACGTTCCCTAGAGGATGATGCTGACGCGCCCCTGCGTGCGTAGGCCTTCGCTGTCGAGCAGGCAGCGTTTCTCCCTGATCCGCAGCCGGCCGTTCTCGGCGACCAGCCGGTAGCGGTTGCTGCCGAAATAGGTATCGGTGACGCCGTCCTTGGTGCGGTAGGTGATGAAGGCGGCCGCGACCTCCATCTCGTTGTCGCTGCGGCCGCGAATCCGTACATTGCTGACGAGATGCCGCGTCCGTGAATGCGGGAACTCGGCATGCGCGGTCCGTTTCATCAGGCGCTTGACGCGTTCGCTGAGGCGGAAGCGGTCGTCGGCGACATAGAACAGGTTCTTGTCGGGCGAGGAGTCGGCGGGAACGTCGGTCGACGGCACGTAATAGATCGCATCATCCGTGAACAGTTCGAGCCATTCCGGCAGTCGCCACTCATCGAGCAGCTCGGCCTCGGCGAACAGGAAATCCTCAACGTCGGCCCGCGAGATATTCTGCATGGGTCCCTCCCGGCTCAAGCCGACGCCGCGAAGACGTGCTTGTTCCAGTTCGACCAGAACGCGCGCATCTGCAGCTCGTCATCATAGGCCGGCGTCGCCTTGCCCATGCCCTTGGAGATGTCGTTCCACTGCGCCTCCGTCGAGTTGCGAAAGCCGCGCTGGCACTGCTCGAGTGCCTCGACGTCGTCGGGCGTGGCAAAGCCGCCGGGGCCGAGGAATTCCAGGAAGTTGAACAGGCGGTATTTGCGGGCCCAATCGGTCTCCTCCTTAGGCGCCAGCGCCCAGGCACTCACGGTCATGAAATCGGGCGCATGTGGATAGTAGGTGCGGATCGTCACGGCCATGATGTCGTTGACGACGAGATTGGGGAAGATGAACAGGTTGCGGTTGTAGAGCGCGATCCGCCTGGCGCGCTCCTCGCCGAAGCGGGTCACTAGTCCCTGATAGAGGCGGTCGATCTCGCGCTTGCCATCGTCGCCCCACATCGGAATCCACTGCGCGACCGGCCGCCCCCATGGCGCCTTATACTCCAGCACCGCATGTCCATTGCCGAGATCGCGCGCAGCGCCCTCCAGCGGCACCGGTGCGAGGCCGCCATTGGTGGCCTTGAGGTAATCGAAATAGGTCGCGTGGGTGGTGAGTGCGTGGTAGCCGTCGATCGAGTTCTCTGTGAGCAGCTTCCAGTTGGCGCGCATGGAGTATTCCTGCGTGCCGCCGACGATGGTCATGCCCATCTCGGCCTGGTCGGCGATGACGTCGAGATATTCCTTCACCGGCCCGAGATAGCTGTCGAGCGGCTCGGCATTCTTGTCGAAGCAGACGAAGCAGAAATCGCGATAGGTTTCGAACCTCGACACCTGCTGCATGTTGGAGGTGCTGCGCTCCTTGAAGTCGGGCGCGTAGGACGCTTCGCCGGGCTGGCTGCGCAGCGCGCCGTCGAGCCCGAACACCCAGCCGTGATAGAAGCACTGGAACGACTTTGCGGTGCCGTGCTTCTCGCGGCAGACCTGCGCGCCGCGGTGCGGGCAGGTGTTGAACATCGCGCGCAGCGTCCCCTTGGCGTCGCGCGCGAACAGGATGCTGCGTCCGCCGACCTGGCGGGTGACGAAGTCGCCAGGCTTAGGCAGCTCCGAGGCGTGGCCGAGATAGAGCCAGCATTTGTCGAAGATGCGGGTGCGCTCGGCCTCGAGAATGTCGGGATCGACGAAGGCCTGGCGCGACACCTTGAAGATCTGCTTGCTCTCGTCGACCATCAACGCGGTGTCCATTCGCTGGAATGCATTCATTGCCATCCCTCCCTCGAATTAGTCATGGTGCCCTCAACGCGGTGCGCAAGTCGTAATCCGGTGATTCCAGATCAGCGCGCTGTGGCTTTGCATTAGCCGCAATGATCCGCCGCAGCATGGCCAAGTCCTTGGCAGCATTCACCGAGAGCGCGCCGACAAGCTCAGTGCCGCGCATGGCAATGATCGAAAACCGGCCGCTGTCCGGATCGCCGCGCGCAATGTGTTCGGCGTCGCGCATGTCGCCGGCGACCTGGATGTTCAGGTCGTATTGATCGGTCCAGAACCACGGCGGGTCGCTGTAGTCCCGCGTCTCGCCGATCATGTTGGCGGCGACCGCGATCGCCTGGTTCTGGGCATTCGCCCAGGTCTCGACACGGATCGCGCGGCCGTGACAGCGGCTCCATTGCAAGGCGGCATCGCCGGCGCAGAAGATACCGGGAGCCGCAGTGCGGCCGCAAGCGTCCACCGCGATGCCGTCGGCGACGGGCAGACCAAGCCGGCTGGCCAGGTCGCTTGAAGGGCAGACGCCGATACCGATCAGCACCAGATCGGCTGCGATCTCCGCGCCATTGCTGAGCGTCACGGAGCGCGCGGAGCTTCCCGTCACCGTCGCACCGAACACGAACGTGACGCCGTGATTGCGGTGCCTGTCGGCAACGAGGTCGCTGATCACGATGGGGAATGCGCGCGCCAGCAGCCGCGCTTCATTCTCGATCACCGTGACATGGCAGCCGCCCTTGGCGGCTGCGCAAGCCGCTTCCAGGCCGATGACGCCGCCGCCGACGATCACAGTGCGCGATCGCGCCCGGATATGGCGGCGGAAACGGAGCGCGTCCTCGACGTTGCGCAGATACTGAACCTCGAGTTGCGTGTCGTCGAGCGCGGGCAGCCGTCGTGGCCGCGTGCCGGTCGCAAGCAGAAGGGCGTCAAACGGAAAGCGGCGGCCGTCCGCCGTGGACACGATGCGGCGATCGGCATCGCCATCGATCGCAGCAGAGCCGGTCTGGATTCGGATATCCAGCGCTTCGTTCCAATCTTGCGCCTGCTTGATGTAGGCGACAGGCACGTCAGCGGACTGCAGCATGGCCTTGGACAGCTGCGGCCGCTCGTAAGGAGGGTGGGGCTCGTCGCCGATCATCGTGATCGACCCCTTGAAGCCGCGCGCCCGCAGCGCTTCGGCGGCGCGCGCTCCGGCCTGACCGGCTCCTGCGATCACGATGTCGTTGATCGTTCGCGCCACGTTCGCTTCGCTCCCTGATCGCTAGGTTGGTTAGATAGTGCACTAGCATACGAATAATGGATTGCATAGAAAATAAAAACAGTCCAACCTGCTTGTAAGTAGGCAAGCTCCCCTTGCGGGAGCTTGTCGGCGCCGAGTGCAGCGCAAAAAATCCGCCGAGGAGACGTCGTGGTCGAACCGATCGACACCCATACCCATTTCGTTCCGCAGCACATTCCGGCGGAACCAGGTCGCAACCCGCTTTGGCCTTCGGTCGAGCTCCGGGATGCATCGGCGGCCGTCATGGTCGGCGGCAAGGTGTTTCGCGTGGTCGACTACCGAAGCTGGGACGCCCATCGCCGGCTCGATGATATGGCGGCCGACGACGTCGATGTGCAGGTCGTCTCGCCGATGCCGGAATTGCTGTCACATTGGTTTCCATCCAGCGACGCGGACGCACTGTGTCGTCATGTCAATGCGGGAATCGCTGCCCTTTGCGCAGAACATCCGCGGCATTTCATCGGGATCGGCATGGTTCCGATGCAGGATGTCGCGCTCGCGGCGCGGCGCATGGAAGAAATCAAGTCGCTCGGTCTGCGCGGCATCGAGATCGGCACGCATATCAACGGCATGCCGCTCGGCGATGCGCGCCTCAACGAGGTCTATGCCGCGGCGGAGCAGGCAGGTTTGATGGTGATGATCCATCCGCTGCATCCGCTCGGGCTGGAGCGGATGGGCGGCCGTCCGGAGCTTGCGGCAGTGGCGGCATTCCCGCTGGAGACGGCGTTTGCCGCGGTGTCGCTGATGACGAACGGAGTGCTGGAGCGGTTTCCAAAATTGCGGGTCCTGCTCAGCCATGGCGGCGGTGCGTTGTCCTGGCTGCTGCCACGGCTATGCCACGCCTATGGCATGGGGCCGCCGCTGCGGAGCCTGTTTCCGAGAGACCCGACGGATGCCGTGCGGTCCTTTTACTACGACACGATCCTCTACGATGGGCCAGCGTTGCGCTATTTGGCCGACAAGGTCGGGACGGATCGCCTCGTCGCGGGCTCCGACTATCCGTTCACGGTCAAACAGGACAAGCCCGCGCAGTTTGCCGAGAACGCCTTGTCGATCGGGCGTGCAGCACTGTCGGCCAATGCCGCGCGGCTGCTCGCGCTCGGGTAGGGAGGAGAATTTGGCCCGCTGTTATTCCAATCGGCAGTTCTGCTCACTTGGTCCCTTGCCGCCGCGCACGCCGGCACGGCCGGATCCGCAGGTGCCGAAAGACACCAAGCTTGGTCCATGCGCGCACGGCAAGATCGGCGCGTTCTACTTCTATGCCGATGGTTCGACGGACGATCCCGCCTTCGGCTTCTGCGACATCGAGCTATCGGTGCAGCGGGTGACCGAGAACACAATGCGGCTCGAACTCTACTGCATTGCTGACGGCTATCAGAGCGCGCGAGGCGTAGGCGCCCGGCATCCATTGAAGCTCGCGGTGCTTGCCGGAGAGACGGTGTTGGGCACCGCGAGCTGGCATTTTCCGGACGTGATCTGCGGCCATGCCGATCCCATGCATTTTGCGGCCGACATTCGGCTCGACGACGGGCTCTTCGCGAATCTCGATCGCGTCGAACTGAGCCGCACCAGCGGCGAATCGGAGCCGTGCGGATAGCCCGTCGTGTGGGGCAGCAAGGTCAGCTTCGGCATGGTACGGCAACAAACCGGACAGCTGTCCTGTAAACAGACGTTCTTATCAATCGTAAGATAGAGTACGATTGGAACAAAGCGGGACTGCGGTTCGAGGCTGAGCCGCGCATGGAAACGTCAAGCGCTTCAGGCTGAAGGAGAATTCATGCGGCTTCGTGTTGCGATCGTGATGTGGCTGATCGCCGTTTTGATCGGCACACCCGCGTCGGCGGAAGTCTATCCATCGCGGCGCATCAATCTGATCGTGCCGTTCCCTGCGGGCAGCGCCACCGATGCCGTGACGCGGCGTCTTGCGGAGAGCATTCGCACCGAGACCGGGGCGACCGTGCTGGTCGAGAACAAGCCGGGTGCCGACGGCAATCTGGCGGCACTCGCCGTTCTGAAGGCGGATGCCGACGGCTACACGGTGTTCGTGACCACGAACTCGACGCAGTCAGCCAATGTCAGCCTGTTCAACACGATGCCCTACAACCCCGCGACCGACTTTGCGCCTGTGGCAGGGATCATGACCATTCCGATGATGCTGGCCGTCAAGCCGGAGTTTCCGGCCAAGACCGTTGCCGAATTCATCGCGCTGGCGAAGTCGCGGCAGAAGCCGCTGTCATTCGGTAGCGGCAACACGTCGAGCCGGGGTGCTGCGGAATTGTTTCGCGCCCGGGCCGGGATCGAGATGCAGCATGTGCCGTACCGTGGGATGCCGCAAGCGCTGACCGACGTGCTGGCGGGGCAGATCGATTGCGTGTTCGCCGACCCCGCCAGCGCGCAGGGACTGATCCAGGACGGCCGGTTGCGCGTCCTTGCCGTGACGAGCAGCGAGCGGCTGGCAGGGATGCCCGACATCCCGACCCTGGCGCAAGCGGGCTTGTCCGGCGCTGAGCTGGCGGCCTGGGTCGGCGTGTTCGTCCGAACCGGAACGCCTTCCGACATCATCGCTAAGCTCAGCCAGACCGTGCTGGCCTTCGTAAACAACAAGGAGACCGCGAGCTATCTGGCGTCGGTGGGCGCCAAGCCGTTCCCAGCGGGGCCCGATGCGCTACGGGCTTTCGAGGAGGCTGACACGCGGCGCTGGGCAGAGATCGTCGCGATCGCCAAGATTGAGAAAAAGTAGCTCAATCGCGCAACACGGCCGTTCCCCGATCGAGCACGACGACGTCGCGTTCGATCACCCGTGAGCGGAAACGGACCTGGCCGTCGTCAGCGAAAAATTCCGTCCTGATCGTCTCACCCGCGAACACCGGACGGCTGAAGCGCGCCGACAGCAAGACAAGACGTTTGGCTGCGCCATCAGCGAACGTGGCGAGAACGGCGCGCGTTGCCACGCCAAGCGTGCACAGGCCATGCAGGATTGGTCGGTCGAAGCCGGCCTTGGCCGCGGCGTCGGGATCGGCGTGGATCGGACTGTAGTCACCGCTCAGCCGATAGATCAGCGCGCTCTGCGGCAGCGTCGCGATATCCCTGGTCAGCGTGGGGGCCGTTCGGAAATCGCTGCAGGCTCGGTAGGGGCATCGCCGAACCCGCCACAGCCGCCGTCGCCGCGCAGGAAGAGCACGCTGCGCACCGTCGCCAACCTTGCGCCGGTGCTCGCGTCGGCGAGCGTCTTGACGAGGTGAAGGATCGCGCCCTTGCCGGCGCCCTTATCCGCCACAGCCGCGATCTGATAGCTGGCTCTCACGGTGCCTTCGGGTGGGATCGGATGGTGGATTTCAAAGCTCTGCTCGCCGTGCAGCAGCTTGAGCCAGTCGATGCCGAGCTCGGGCCGTTTCGCCCAGAAGCCCGGATGGGCCAGCACGCAACAGATCGACGGCACGGCACGGAGATTTGCTTCGTAAACGAAGTCGAGCTGCGCCGGATCCAGGGGATCGGACCCATAACCGAGGCCCAGCGCATAAAGCATCGTATCGCGGCGGGTGTAATTCTGCGTGACAGGCTCGAAGCGAAGATTTCTGACGGCTTCAAGATTCAAGGCGTCCTCCCATACCTGCCAGCGCGACTGAGCATCGCGCTGCCGCAAAGGCAGTTGCAATGATATCATATCATATAATACAGTAGTGTACAAAATAGAAGCGGGCCGGCTCCACCGATGCGTTTCGAGGGCGAGACCTGGCACCTGTTCGGTGACGTCATGAGCGGCGCTGCGAAGAACTGAAAGAGGGAGACGACGAATGGGACGACTATGTGCCGGACGGGTCGCGATCGTGACGGGCGGCGGCCGGGGACTCGGGCGGGAATATGCGCTGATGCTGGCGGAGCAGGGCGCCAAGGTCGTCGTCAACGATCTCGGCAGCACCGCGGCGGGTGAGGGCGCCGATCTTTCGCCCGCCCAGCAGGTCGTCGATGACATCAGGCGCGCCGGCGGCGAGGCCATCGTCAACGGCAACGACGTCAGCGACTGGGCGGGCGCCAAGGCGCTGATCGACGCCGCAGTCAACAGCTTCGACCGGCTCGACGTGCTCATCAACAACGCCGGGATCCTGCGCGACCGCATGATGGTCAATATGAGCGAGGCGGAGTGGGACGCCGTGATCAAGGTGCATCTGAAAGGCACCTTCGCGCCGTCGCATCATGCCGCGCAGTACTGGCGCCAGCAATCCAAGACGCAGGGCAAGCCGGTGAGCGCCCGCCTGATCAACACCTCGTCGGCCTCCGGGATCTTCGGCAATGTTGGCCAAAGCAACTACGGAGCCGCCAAGGCGGGCATCGCCGCGTTCACGATCATCAGCGCGATGGAGCTTCGGCAGTACGGCATCACGGTGAACGCGATCGCCCCCCGCGCGCAGACCCGGATGACGGAGGGATTGCGCGAGCGGACCGAGGAGGAGATCAAGCGGCGGAATCCGCGCTGGGTCGCCCCGATCGTGGTCTGGCTCGCGAGCGAACAGTCCGGCGAAGTAACCGGCCGCGTGTTCGAAGCGGGGGACGGAATCCTGAAGGTTGCCGAAGGCTGGCATGCCGGCCCAGGCATCGATCCCGTCGAGGACCCGAACGAACTCGGCCCCAAGGTCCTGGAGATGGTGCGCAGAGCGCGTCCAAACGCCGACATCTGGGGACGCGACATCGCTTCATAGCGATCTGCGAAACTCCTCCCGGAGTGCACTCGGGGCGGGCGGATAGGCCTTAAGCCGCCGCCCGCTTCTTCTTCCGGGTCTTGGCAGGCTGGGCCTCTTCCTCTTCGTCGTTCGCGCCACTGGGGGTCTCACCGTCGGACATGGCGATGAGATTGTGCTTCATGGCGAGCAGCGCCTCGGATGCCGCCTCGAGCTGCTTGCGGTCGATGCCGTTGACGATTTTGGCGTTGAACTTGTCGGTTTCCTTCCGCAGCTTCTCAAGGAAACCGCGCGCCTGCTTGGTAACATAGACGCGCTTGACGCGCCGATCGACCGGATCGGCCTGGCGCAGCACGAAGCCGGACGCCTCGAGCCGGTCAATCAGGGCGCCGACGGCGACCTTGCCGACATCGAGCTCATTGGCGAGTTGGGTCTGGGGCAGGCCGTCCTTGCGCGAGATGAAGGCCAGCACCCACCATTGCGAGCGGGTGATCCCGAGCGGCGCCAGCGCGCGGTCGAACATCATCCTCCTGAGCCGCGACACGTCGTGGATGAGATATCCGAGCCGGAGATCCCAATCGGGCTGTTCAACCATTGATATTTCCCTTCCAGGCCCATTCGGGCCGCCGGTTCACTAATACCATACACCAGCGTATTTTAAAGGGAAGGCCGTAGGAATGGGCAGAAAAGCTTCGAATCAGGTGCCAGCGGCGGATTTACAAAAGAAGTACGCTAGTGTATTAATATCGCCGATGGCGGCCAGGCGAAGCTGCCGCAGAGGATCAGCCACAGGGAAGGAGCCACCCCATGTTCGACGCTGCGGTGCTCAAGGGAAAGCGCATCCTGATTACCGGCGGCGGGACCGGGCTCGGCAAGGAGATGGCGGTCGGCTTCGCCGGCCATGGCGCCCACGTCTATATCTGCGGGCGACGCAAGGAGGTGCTCGAGCAGGCTGCGCAGGATATCCGCGCGCGGTCAAAAGGACAGGCGTCCGCGCTGCTCGCCAATGTGCGCGACCCCGACAGCATCGAAGCGATGATGGAGAGCATCTGGGCGGAGGGGCCGCTCACCGGTCTCGTCAACAACGCCGGCGCGAATTTTCTGGCGCCGACCGAAAGCCTGTCGCCGCGCGGCTATGAGGCGGTTCGCTCGACGGTGATGGACGGCTCGTTCTACGCCTCGCTCGCCTGCGGCAAGCGCTGGATCGCCGCCGGCCTGCCGGGCGTCATCATCAGCAACCTCGTCACCTGGGTGTGGACCGGATCGGCCTATGTGGTGCCGGCGGCGATGGCGAAGGCGGCCGTGCACGCCATGACCATGTCGCTCGCAGTCGAATGGGGCCCGAAGAACATCCGCGTCAATGCCATCGCACCGGGGCCGTTCCCGACCGAAGGCGCCTGGGACAAGCTCAATCCGCTGGCGGTGACCGGCGTCGGCGCGACCCAGGCCGACGAGGTGCCGCTGCGGCGCTTCGGCAAGATGGACGAGCTGCGCAATCTCCTGATCTTCCTGATGTCGGACGGCTGCAGCTACATCACCGGCGACACGATCAGCATCGATGGCGGTCACCATCTGGCGGCGCCGAGCACGTTTGCCGGGCTTTCCAAGCTCTCGCCGGCCGATTGGCAGCGGGCGCGGGAGGCCATCCAGGCATCTGTGCAGAAAGAGAAGCAGGCGCGATCGATCTGAGCCTCAGCCAACCGACGTTACGCAAACGCCTTGGAAGGGAGAGCCGATGGGACTGGGGATTGCGACCAAGAGTTTCCAATGCACCATCGAGGATGAGCTGGCGCACATTGTGCTGGATCAGTCCACCCGCGGCAATCCGATCGACGGCGATTTCTGTCGCGAGTTCGCGCTTGGCATCGCCGAGCTGAGCGAGCGTGCGGACGTTCGCGCGGTGCTGCTCTCGGCGCGCGGACGGCTGTTCAGCGTCGGTGGCGACCTGATGTCGCTGGTCAAGCAGAGCGACGCCCTGCCGGGAACGATCAAGGCCTGGACCGCCGACATTCATGTCGCGATCGCCCGGATGGTGCGCATGCGCGCGCCGGTCGTCGCTGCCGTCCACGGCAATGTCGCGGGCGGAAGCGTGTCGCTGATGGCCGCGGCCGATCTCATCGTGATGGCGGAATCGGCGAAAATCTCCGCGGCATTCTCCAGGATCGGCTTCAGTCCGGACAGCGGATCGACGACCACGGTGACCCGACGGATTGGTGTTGCGCGCGCGAGACGGTTCTTCCTGCTCGGCGAGACGCTCGATGCCGCGACCGCGCTGTCGCTTGGCCTTGTCGACTTCGTCGTTCCGGACGGCGCGGTGCGGGCCGAGGCTGCGCGGATCGCAACGGAGCTCGCCGCCGGGCCGACCGAGGCGTTCGGCGCGATCAAGCGGCTGTTCTCCCAGACCAATGACCGCTCCTTCGAAAGTCAGCTCGAGGAGGAGGCGCAGACGCTGGCCGCGATTTCGCGAACGGCGGATGCGCAGGAGGGCGTCCGCGCCTTCGTCGAGAAACGCAAGCCGATGTTCTCGGGGAAATGACCCGCGACGCTGCCGCAAGCGACGATCTTGCGCATTGGCAGCCAATCATACTCTGCAATAACGTACACACATGAACCAATAACCGGCGGCGAAGCCGGAGTAGACACGACACCGCAGGAGGGAGAAATGACCGTGGTCGCCGCCATACGAGACACGTTCGACGCGAGCTTTCGCGAAGCCGGCTATTGGCTCGACAAGACCGTCGACCAGTTCCTGACGGAGGCTGTCGCGAAAATACCCGACAAGGTCGCCATCGTCGCGGACCGGGCCGATCGCGACCAGGCGCCGCGTTTCACCTACAGGGAATTGAACGATCTTGCCGATCGCGCCGCGAGCTCGCTGCTGCGGCTCGGCGTCGGGCGCGGCGACGTCGTCACGGTGCAGTTGCCCAACTGGTGGGAGTTCGTGGTCACGGCCTTTGCCTGCAGCAAGATCGGCGCAGTGATGAATCCCGTGATGCCGATCCTGCGCGAGCGCGAGCTGCTCTACATCTTGAATTTCTGCGAGGCGAAGGTCTTCATCGTGCCGAAGAGCTATCGTGGATTCGATTATGCCGCGATGGCGCACGGCATGCGCACCGAGCTGCCGCATCTCAGGCACGTGATCGTCGCCGATGGTGAGGGCGAGACCGGCTTCGAGCGCATTCTGTTGTCGTCGGAGGTGTCCGGGCTGCCGTCTGGCTTGCATCCGGATGACATGGCCGTGCTGATGTTTACATCGGGCACCACGGGCGAGCCGAAGGGTGTCATGCACACTTCGAATTCGCTGATCGCCTGCTGCAAGGCGCTGTCGGGCCGGTTCGGACTGGATTCCAATGATGTGCTGCTCGTGGCGTCTCCGGTCGGTCACATGACGGGCTATGCCGCCATCGTTCTGCTCTCGGTCTATCTCGGCGGCACGATGATCCTTCAGGACGTCTGGGAGGCCAGGCGCGGCGTCGGCCTGATGGCGCGCGAGGGAGTCACCTATAGTGCAGCTTCGACTCCATTCCTCAGCGACATCTGCGACGCGGTCAAGGTTGGTGCGCCGCAGCCGAAGAGCCTGCGCTCCTTCCTGTGCGGCGGCGCGCCGATCCCGTCGGTCCTGATCGAGCGCGCCGCCGGCGAACTCGGTCTGACCGTCTGTTCGCTCTGGGGCATGACCGAAGTCCTGTCGGGCACGCTCACCGAGCCGGCGCGTGCGGCGGAGAAATCGGCGAGCACGGATGGCCGCGCGCTCGAAGGCATGGAGGTCAGGATCGTTGACGCCGACGGCAGGCCCTTGCCGGCCGGAGAGTCGGGCCGGTTGCTGGTGCGCGGCGCCCAGATGTTCAAGGGCTACTACAAGCGGCCGGAGCTGCAGACCTTCGACAGCGACGGCTGGTTCGATTCCGGTGATCTCGCCTACATGGATGGCGATGGCTACATCCGGATCTCCGGCCGGGTGAAGGACATCCTGATCCGCGGCGGCGAGAACGTGCCCGTCGTCGAGATCGAGAACCTGCTCTACAAGCATCCTGCCGTTTCCGGCGTGGCGGTGGTCGGATTTCCTGACGCCCGGCTCGGCGAGCGTGGCTGCGCGTTCATCGTTCCCCGCGGCGGAAGCACGATCGATCTGGCGGCAGTGCAGGCCTATCTTGGCGAGGCGAAGATGGCGAAGCAGTTCTGGCCGGAACGCGTGGAGCTCGTCACCGAGCTTCCCCGCACGGCGAGTGGCAAGATCCAGAAATTCAAGCTGCGCGAGATCGCCGTCGCGTTCTCCGACGCGAAATAGCTTACTGATCGTGATAGGTCGGAGACCGTCGTTCGCGAAACGCGGCGACGGCTTCCGCGTGGTCATGCGTCTCCAGCAGGATGACCTGCTGGCGGTCCTCCATCATCAGCGCCGCATCGAGGCTCGGCGCATCGATCAGTGTGTTGAGAGCCTGCTTGGTCATGCGCAGGCCCATCGGCGAAACGCGCAGCATGTCTTCGGCGAACGCCATGCCTTTTGCGAGGAGCTCTTCCGCCGGCACAATGTCGCTGACCAGGCTGATCGCCTTGGCACGCTCGGCCTTGATGAAGCGCCCCGTGAGCAGGAATTCCGAGGCTACCGACAACCCGACCAGGCGCGGCAGCAGATAGCCCGAGCCCATGTCGCAGCCGCCGACGCCGATCTTGATATAGGCGGCGTTCATTCTTGCATCGGGCGCGGCAAAGCGGACGTCGCAGGCGAGTAGGAAGGAGAAGCCCGCGCCGCAGGCTGCGCCGTGGGCGAGGCCAATGATCGGCTGCGGGCAGGATCGCATCAGGCGGATCACGCCGGAATAGTTCTGCTGCATCTTGAGCTGGCGTTGCGGCCGGCCCTTGCCGGGTGCGGCGAATGCATCCGAGCCGAGTTCGGCGCCCGCGGAGAACTGAGTGCCGTTGCCGCGCAGGATCACGACGCGCGTCGTTGGCCGGTCGTGCAGGGCAGAGAAATAGGCGGTGAGTTCCGCGATCATGTCAGGCGAAACGGCGTTGAGCTCGGCCGGACGGTTCAATGTCAGGATGTCGATCGCGCCCTTCGTTTCGGTCGTGATGGTGTTGGTTTGCGCCACGTCTCGCTCCCATCGTTCATTGTCCTTGGAGATAGTAATAAAGTGTACTATCATCGGGCGCAATGCTCGCCGAAGCCTCCTGTGGCCAAAAGACAGGGGGCAATAACCGGCGTTGAAGAGCTTCAGGGAGCCAGGGATGCCGTATCAATCCGTGTTCAGGCCGGATCTGTTCAAGGGCCAGACCATCATCGTGACCGGCGGCGGCAGCGGCATCGGGCGCTGCACCGCGCACGAGCTCGCAGCGCTGGGCGCCAACGTCGCGATCGTCGGGCGGACCATGGAGAAGCTCGTCGAGGTGCAGCGCGAGATCGAGGAGGATGGCGGGCAGGCGATGAGCCATGCCTGCGACATCCGCGATGAGACGATGGTGGTCGGCGCCGTCGATGCAGTGCTGGCACGCTACGGCCGGATCGACGGTCTGGTCAACAATGCCGGCGGGCAATTTCGCGCGCCCTTGAAGGCGATCTCGACCAAGGGGTTCGAAGCCGTCGTGCGCAACAATCTGACCGGCGGCTTCATCTTCATGCGCGAGGTCTATAATCGCTGGATGGAGGCCAATGGCGGCGCGATCGTGAACATCATCGCCGACATCTGGCACGGCTGGCCCGAATTCGGCCATTCGGCTGCGGCGCGCGGCGGCATGTTGACCCTGACCGAGACGGCCGCCTGCGAATGGTCGGCCTCGGGCGTGCGCGTGAACGCGGTGGCCCCCGGCGGCATCGTCTCCAGCGGCTTCGATACCTACACACCGGAGATGCAGAAGAAGCTGCACGATTTCACCGAGCGCGTGCCGCTGCAACGGTTCGGCACCGAGGCCGAGATTTCGGCCGCCATTGCCTATCTGCTGTCGCCGGCGGCGGCTTACATCACCGGCTCGTGTCTG
This sequence comes from Bradyrhizobium ivorense, assembly GCF_900696085.1. Taxonomy (GTDB): domain Bacteria; phylum Pseudomonadota; class Alphaproteobacteria; order Rhizobiales; family Xanthobacteraceae; genus Bradyrhizobium; species Bradyrhizobium ivorense. The sequence goes on along the minus strand of NZ_CAADFC020000033.1, from coordinate 129,551 downwards.
CGCGTCGACGGCGGAACGCCCAACGCGCGCACCACCTGGAAACTCGAGCCGCACAGCCGCAGCGTGCCGTTCGAGGGTTTTCATCGCGTGAAGCTGCCGGAGGTGATGAAACGCAAGGCCAGCGCGTAGCCCGGCCGCGTTCAGTCGACTTCGATGATCAGCTTGCCGTGGTTCTCGCCGCGGTAGAGTTTTGCGATCGCGCCGGGAGCGTGCTCCAGACCCGGTAGAACCTCCTCGTCGTGAACGATTTTGCCAGCCAACGCGAACTCGGCGAGCCGCGCCGCGGCTGCTTCGAACTCGGCGAGATGATCGAAGATGATGAAGCCGGACCAGCGCAGGCGGCGGGTGAGAATTTCGCGCTCGGGGCGCGGGCCGGTGGGCACAGGGGTCCAAGATGCGTTCGCGGCCGTGCCGCACTGGATCACCCGTCCGCGTAAGCGCATGGTGCGAATGGCCGCGTCGGCGATCGCGCCGCCGGTATTATCGAAGAAAATGTCGTTGCCGTCAGGGCAGGCCGATCGGATCGCGGCGCCGAGATCGACCACTTCGCGATAGTTGATCATGTCCGCGTAGCCGTAGCGCGCTTTCGCGAACGCGGCCTTCTCGGCGGAACCGGTCAATCCGACCGCACGGCAGCCCACGATCCGTGCTAACTGGCCGACAAAGCTCCCGACGCTGCCCGCCGCGGTCGACACCAGCACCTGCTCGCCGGGCTTGGGATCGCCGAGGCCGTGAAAGGCGAGGTAGGCGGTGATGCCATTCATGCCGAGCACGCTGAGATTGGCGCTGAGCGGCAGGCTCGACGGCACGACGCGGCGCAGCACCGCGTCTGGCGTCGCAACGCAATAGCGCTGCCAGCCGAACCATCCGTAGACGTGCTCGCCCGTACGATAGTCCGGGACATTGCTCTCGATGACCTCGCCAACCGCGAGCGCGCGCATCGGGGTGTCGAGCGGCACCGGGGCGCTATAGTTCCCCTCATCATTGGCCCATCCGCGCTGCGCCGGATCAACCGACAGATAGCGGTTCTGGATCAGGAGCTCGCCCTTGCCGGGGTCAGCCACCGGCCCCGTGAAAAGCGAGAAATGTTCCGGCTGCGGGATGCCGCGCGGCCGGGCGGTCAGCCGGACCTGCCGATTTTCGCGAACGGACATGAGCGTTCCTCATAATTAGTACGCTTGTGTACGATATGACTATACGGTAGAAAACCGGCAGGAGACAAGGAAATCCGGGCGGCGTCGCCGCCGGCAACCCTGCAAGACGCACAAGAGGCAACGACATGGCGGGGCTCTATTTCGAGCAGTTTTCGGTCGGACAAACTTTTGTCCATGAGATCCGGCGCACGGTGACCGATATGGACAATATCCTGTTCTCGTCGCTGACCTACAATCCGGCGGCGGTGCATATCGATCACGACTATGCCAAGGGCACCGAGTTCGGAAAGCCCTTGATGAATTCGATCTTCACCCTCGGGCTCATCATCGGGTTGTCGGTGCAGGACACGACGCTGGGAACCACCGTCGGCAACCTTGGCATGGAGGACACGCGATTCCCGAAGCCGGTGTTTGCAGGGGACACGCTGCGCGCCGAGACGAAGGTCGTCGCCGTGCGCGAGAGCAAGTCGCGGCCGACGCAGGGCATCGTGACCTTCGAGCATCGCGGCTTCAATCAACGCGACGAGGAAGTGGTGTATTGCCGCAGAAACGGCTTGATGATGCGGAGGCCGGCATGAAACTGCGCTCGCTCCTCTTCGTACCCGCCGACAGCGAACGCAAATTCGCCAAGGCGGACGGCATCGGCGCCGATGCCTTGATCCTCGATCTCGAGGATTCCGTAGCACCGAGCCGGAAGGCCTTTGCGCGCGACGCGGTCAAGAATCTGCTGGGCGGAGGTCCGAGGAACTGGTCGTTCCTGGTCCGGATCAATCCATTCGGCACCGGTCTGACACTGGAGGACCTTGCAGCCGTGGTCCGTCCCGGCCTCGACGGCATCCTGATTCCCAAGGTCAACGGCATCGAGGATGTCGATCTGGTCTCGCATTATGTCGACGCGCTCGAGGTCGCGAACGGAGTTCCGCCTGGTCATGTCAAGCTGCTGACGGTCGCGACCGAGACGCCGGCGGCGATGATCGGCTTCAGCGGCTATTCGCGCAAGAACAGGCGCCTGGTGGCGCTGACCTGGGGCGGCGAGGATTTGAGCGCGGCGCTCGGCGCGCTGACGCCGCGCGAAGCCGACGGGAGCTGGACCTTCCCCTATCAGGTCGCGCGCGCGCAGTGCCTGTTTGCAGCGGGGGCCGCCGATGCTGCGGCGCTCGAAACCCTGTATGTCGACTTCAGGGATCAGCAGGGCTTGGCGGAAAGCTGCAGGATCGCCCGCCGCGACGGCTTTGTCGGCCGCATTGCGATCCACCCGGATCAGGTCGCGACGATCAACACCTGCTTCACGCCGTCGGATGACGATCTGGCGCACGCACGGCGCGTCGTCGCCGCATTCGCGGCCGCGCCCGATGTCGGCACCGTCGGCATCGACGGCAAGATGTACGACATTCCGCATCTGGTCGCCGCGAAACGAACCTTGGCGTCGGTCGGGGAGGGCAGTTCGAATGGATAGATCCTTTGCCAATCAGCTCGACGTGCCCGAAGATCACGCTGCCATTCGCGAGGGTGTCCGGGCCGTCGTCTCGCGCTTCGATGACGAGTATTGGCTGGCGCGCGACGAGGATGGCGAATTCCCGCGCGAATTCCACCGCGCCATGGCGGATGCCGGCTGGCTCGGCATCACGATGCCCGAGGAATATGGCGGCTCCGGTCTGGGCGTGACCGAAGCCGCGATCATGATGCACGAGGTGGCGAGCCATGGTGGCGGCATGACCTCGGCTTCGGCCGTGCACATCAACCTGTTCGGGCCGCATCCGATCGTGGTGAAGGGCACGGACGACCAGAAGCGGCGCTGGGTGCCACGGCTGGTGTCCGGTGAGGACCAATGTTGCTTCGGCTTCACCGAGCCGGATGCCGGGCTCAACACCACGCGCATCAAGACCTTTGCCGAGAAAGTCCCGGGCGGCTATCTGGTGTACGGCCAGAAGGTATGGACCTCGACCGCGCAGGTCGCCAACAAGATCATGCTGCTGACGCGGACGACGAAGTACGAGGATTGCAAGCGGCCGACCGACGGCATCACGATCTTCTACACCGACCTCGACCGCTCCAAGATCGAGGTGCGCCGCATTCCAAAGATGGGACGCAAGGCGGTCGATTCCAACGCCATCTTCATCGACGGCCTGTTCATTCCGGAAGCCGACCGGATCGGTGAGGAAGGCAAGGGTTTTTCCTACATCCTGCACAGCCTCAACCCCGAGCGTATCCTGATCGCGGTCGAGGCCATCGGGATCGGGCAGGATGCGCTGCGCCGGGCGACGCGCTACGCGAGAGAGCGCGTGGTGTTCGACCGTCCGATCGGGCAGAACCAGGCGATCCAGCACCCGCTGGCCGAGAATTGGATGTATCTGGAATCGGCATGGTTGATGGCGATGCGCGCGGCCTGGCTCTACGACTCAGACAAGCCGTGTGGGGCCGAAGCCAACAGTGCGAAGCTGCTGGGCGCGCGCGCCGGCCACGATGCGGCCTGGCAGGCCATCATGACCCACGGCGGTTTCGGCTATGCCAAGGAATATCACGTCGAGCGGCTGTTCCGGGAGGTCTCGATCACGCGCCTGGCGCCGATCACCGAGCAGCTCATCCTGAGCTTCATCGCCGAGAAGGTGCTGGATCTGCCGAAGAGCTACTGACCCGCAAAGGCGCGGGCCGCGATGGCGCGGCCCGCGTCAGAGGTTGCGCGAGATCAGCTCGCGCATGATCTCCGAGGTGCCGCCATAGATGCGCAGCACGCGTGCGTCGGCAAACAGCCGGCAGATCTCGTATTCGCGCATGAATCCATAGCCGCCGAAGAACTGCAGGCATTGGTCGACGAGCCGTCCGTGCATCTCGGTGGTCCAGAGTTTTGCTGTCGATGCGGCGTAGGTGGTGAGCTCACCGCGGATGTGTTGCGCCAGGCATTGGTCGACATAGGCCCAGCCGACCTGAAGGTCCGATTTCAGATCGGCCAGCTTGAAGCGGGTGTTCTGGAACGTGCCGACCGCCTGGCCAAATGCCTTGCGCTCCAGCACATAGGCCTTGGTGATGTCGAACGCCTTTTGCGCCGACGCGATCGAGTGGAGCGCGATCGTTAGCCGCTCCTGCGGCAGCTCGCTCATCAGCGCCGCCATGGCCCCGCCTTCCGAGCCCAGCAGATTGCTGGCGGGAACGCGGACCTGATCGAAGAACAGCTCCGACGTATCAGAGGAGAGGTGGCCGAGCTTGTCGAGATTGCGGCCGTACCGGAAGCCGGCGCGGTCGGTCTCGACCAGGATCAGGCTCATGCCGCGCGACCCGCCATCGGGATTGGTGCGGGTGACGGCGATGACGAGATCGCACATCTGGCCGTTCGAAATGAAGGTCTTCTGGCCGGAGATGACGTAGTCGTCGCCGTCGCGGACAGCGCGGGTTCGAATGCCCTGCAGATCGCTGCCGGTGCCGGGCTCGGTCATCGCGATCGCGCACACGGTCTCGCCGGCGACCATGCGCGGCAGCCACTTCTTCTTCTGCTCCTCGGTGCCGTAGCTCAGGAGATAACCGCAGCAGACGTCGTTGTGAACGGAGAAGTCAGTCGCGGGACCTGCGAAGCCGGAATAGGCGAGCTCCTCGATGACGACGGCGTTATGGCGAAAATCGCCGCCGATCCCGCCATATTGCTCGGGCACCTGCGGGCAGAGCAGGCCGGCCTCGCCGGCCGCCGGCCACAGCGCGCGGTCGATGATCCCCGCCTTCTCCCATTCCTGGAAGCGCGGCGCGATCTTGGCCGCGGCGAAGCGGCGGACGCTGTCGCGCAGCAGGGCGTGCTCTTCGTCGTAGACCGGGCGATTTGGCAGCATGTCCGTCGAACCGTCTGTTGGAGCTAGAAGGCGACCGTGTCGCCGCCCTTGAGCTGGAGAATGTCGCGTGCCTCGTCGGGGCTTGCGATCTCGAGCCCAAGGCCTTCGATGATCTTGCGCACCTGCGTCACTCGCGCCGCGTTGGTCTCGGCGAGGCGGCCGGCGCCGATCCACAGACTGTCCTCGAGACCGACCCTGACATGGCCCCCCATCGATGCGGCCATTGCCGCGACCTGCATCTGGGCGCGGCCGGCGCCGAGCACGGACCAGCGGTAGTTGTCACCGAACAGGCGATCGGCCGTCCGCTTCATGTGCATGACATCGTCCGGATGCGCGCCGATGCCGCCAAGCAGGCCGAAGCAGGTCTGGATGAACAGCGGCGCCTTCACCAGCCCCTCGGTCCAGAAGTAGTGCAGATTATAGAGATGGCTGGTGTCGTAGCATTCGAACTCGTAGCGCGCGCCGGTGCCGTTCAGCGTCTCCAGTGCGTAGCGGATATCCTTGAACGAGTTGCGGAAGACGAGATCGTGGGAACCTTCCAGCATCTGCGGCTCCCAGTCGTGCTTGAACGACTTGTAGCGCTTCAGCATCGGGAACAGGCCGAAATTCATCGAGCCCATGTTGAGACTCGCGACCTCCGGCTTCCAGGTTGCTGCCGGACGGACGCGCTCTTCCACAGTCATGTAGGGCGAGCCGCCGGTGGTCAGATTGACGACGACGTTGGAGCTCTGCTTGATCACGCGAAGGAAGGGCTCGAATGCCTCCGGGGATTGATCCGGCCGTCCATCGGTCGGATTTCGGGCGTGCAGATGCACGATGGCGGCCCCCGCCGCCGCGGCGCCGAGCGCGGACTCGGCGACCTCGGCCGCCGTCACCGGCAAATGCGGCGACATCGACGGCGTATGAATCGATCCCGTGACCGCGCAGGAGATGATGACCTTCTGAGGCGCCATGATGGGGCCGCTCAGCGCGTGAATTTGTGGAAGTCCGGATCGCGCTTCTCGTTGAAGGCCGCGACGCCTTCCTTCGACTCCGCCGTGTCATAGAACAGCTTGACGGCGTGGAGCGCAAAATTGCTGATGCCGCGGATGTTATCGGAATCGGCATTGAACGAGCGCTTGGCGAGCGCAATCGCCGTCGGCGAGCGCTGGGCGAGCTTGTCGGTCCAGTCCTTTACGGCCGCATCGAGCTGCGCCATCGGGACGACCTTGTTGACGAGGCCCATCTCGCGCGCCTGCTCGGCGGTGTAGCGTTCATTGAGGAACCAGATCTCGCGCGCCTTCTTGTCGCCGACGTGGCGCGCCAGGAACGCGGTGCCCCAGCCGGCGTCGACCGAACCGACCTTGGGGCCGACCTGGCCGAACTGGGCGTGGTCTGCGGCAATTGTCAGGTCGCACAGCGTTGCGAGCACGTTGCCGCCGCCGATCGCAAAGCCGTTGACCCGGGCGATCACCGGCTTCGGGACGTCGCGGATCAGGCCCTGGATCTCGTCGATCGGAAGCCCGACGACGCCGCGGCCGTCATACTGTCCCTCATGCGCCGACTGATCGCCCCCGGTGCAGAAAGCCTTCTCGCCGGCACCGGTCAGAACGATGCTGGCGACGTTGCGATCGTTGCCGGCGAGCTGGAAAGCCCAAATGAGCTCGTCCAGCGTGCGTGCCCGGAATGCGTTATAGACCTTCGGCCGGTTGATGATGATCCACGCGGCGCGGTCGCGCACTTCATAGACGACGTCGGTGAATTGCTTCGGATCGGTCATGGCGTTTCCTTCCGCTGATCAGATCATGTTCATTCCGCCGGAGACGGAAATGGTTTGTCCGGTGATGAATTTACCGTCGTCGGAGGCGAGCATCGCGACGATCCCGCCGTAATCGTCCGGCTCGCCCATCCGCTTGAGCGGAATGCCGCGTACCATCGCATCTTTCCACTTCACGGCGTGCTCGCCCTCGCCGAGCACTGCGGCCATCATCGGCGTGTTGGTCGGGCCGGGACAGACGGCGTTGAGCAGGACGTTCTTGCGCGCCAGCTCCCGCGCCAAGGACTTGGTGAAGGAGATCAGGCCGCCCTTGCAGGCCGAATAGACGGCCTCGTCGCTGGTGCCGACGCGCGCGGCGTCGGAGGCGATATTGACGATGCGGCCGCCGCCGCGCTCGGCCATCAATGGCGCGATCGCCTTATGGGTGTTGAGGGGGCCGTAGAGATTGATCCGGATGATCTTGTCCCAGAGCTCCCTGTCGGTCTTCAGGAACGGCATCGGGCGGTCCCAGCCGGCATTGTTGACCAGCAGCCAGATCGGGCCGAGCTCGGCTTCGACTTTGGCGACGGCGGCCTCGACCGAGGCGGCATCGCCGACATCGACCGCATAGGTCTTGATGACCGCCTGCGGCGCGAGCTTGGCGGTCTCTTCGCCGCCTTGCGGATTGATGTCGAAGATTGCGATCTTGCAGCCTTCTTCCGCCAGCCGCAGCGTCAATCCTCGTCCGATGCCCTGTCCGCCGCCGGTCACGACGGCAACCTTTCCAGATAGGCCCTTCAACGCTGATCTCCCTTGTCGTTTGTCGTTCTGTCGCTTCGCCGCCGGTCTTCGATGGTCGGAAGGTAAGAGGCTATGTGGCCGACCCGTTCTTCTGAATGTCGAAGCCGCGCTGCGAATACATCTGCCGAGCGATGATCGTCTTCATGATCTCGATCGAGCCGCCGGCGATCTTCACCACCCGCGCGTCGGCATAGGCCCGCGCGATCGGGTACTCCCACATATAGCCCCAGCCGCCGAATAGTTGCAGGCATTCGTCCACGGTTTCGCAGTGCAGCTCGGAGGTGAACATCTTGGCCATGGCGGCGTCGACGGGATCGAGCTTGTTCTCCATGAACAGCGCAATACATTTGTCGGTGAAGACGCGCGCCACGGCCGCCTTGGTCTTCAGCTCGGCGAGCTTGAACTGGGTGTTCTGGAAGTCGGCGAGCTTCTGGCCGAAGGCGCTGCGCTCGGCGGTATATTGCAGCGTCCAGTCGATCACGGTCTCCGTGACCGTGGCCGACCGGATCGCCTGGGCGAGGCGTTCCTGGGCCAGCTTGGTCATCATCTGCGCAAAGCCCCTGCCTTCCGCGCCCAGCATGTTGCTGGCGGGAATCCGGACATTGTCGAAGAACAGCTCGGAGGTATCCTGCGCCCGCATGCCGAGCTTTTCCAGGTTGCGGCCGCGCTTGAAGCCCGGCCGGTTGCTCTCGACGATGAACAGGGTCACGCCCTTGGCACCGGCCTGGCTGTCGGTCTTGGTCGCCAGCACGATGAAGTCGCAGAGCTGGCCGTTGGAGATGAACACCTTCTGGCCGTTGATGACGAATTCGTCGCCGTCGCGCACCGCCTTGGTGCGGATCGCCTTGAGGTCGCTGCCGGCATGCGGTTCCGTCATGCCGAGCGAGCCGATCGCTTCACCGGAGACCATTTTCGGCAGCCATTTGCGCTTCTGCGCCTCGCTGCCGAAGGAGAGCAGATAGGTGGCGACGAGATCGGTGTGAATCAGAAAGCCCGGGCCGCTCGCGCCGGCCCGCCAGAGTTCCTCGAACACCACGACGTCGAACAGGTAATCGAGGCCCATGCCGCCATATTGCTCGGGCACCGTGCAGCAGAGCAGGCCGGCGGCGCCGGCCTTCAGCCACAGCTCGCGGGGAACGATGCCGTCTTCTTCCCACTGCGCGTGGAACGGCACGATCTCGCGGTCGACGAAGCGTCGGACCGTCTGTCGGAAAATTTCATGCTCTTCGCGAAAGATCGTGCGCTCGATCATTGTCAAAACGCGTCCTGTCTGATTTAGTTCGCTAGTGTACAGTATCTAGATTGGGTATACAACCCGAAACTAGGCCAGCGCAAGCGTGATCGTACACCAATGAACTGTAATTGAGGAGGCGAGGATGCCGATCGGACCGGAGCTGAAGCAGTTTCGCATGGAGCCTTCGGGGGACGGCGTCCTGCACCTGATCTTCGATATGCCGGGGCGGTCGATGAACGTGTTCTCGAACGCGGCGATCGAAGAGCTCGGCGTGTTTGCGGACTGGCTCAGGCAGAGCGACGTGGCCGGCGTCGTCATCAGCTCCGGAAAATCGTCGGCCTTCTGTGCCGGCGCCGATCTGGCCGAGCTGGAGACGGCGTACGACATGATCATGGCGGCGCCGCCGGGTGAACGCGACCGTCTTGCCTTCGACCACTTCTTTCGGCTGAGCCATGCTTTGCGCAGGCTCGAGACCGCCGGCAAGCCGATTGCGGTCGCGGTTTCCGGCCTCGCATTGGGCGGCGGCTGTGAATTCGCGCTTGCGGCCCATCACAGGGTGCTCGCCGACCAGCCGCAGGCCACATTCGGCTTGCCGGAGTCGCTGGTCGGATTGTTGCCGGGCGGCGGCGGAACCCAACGGCTGCCGCGCCTGATCGGAATCGAAGCTGCGCTTCCGGTGCTGCTCGACGGCGCACGGATCAAGGGGCAGGCCGCGATCGCCGCTGGCCTTGCGCATGAACTGGTCGCGCCGGGCGACGAGGTTGCGGCCGCCGAACGGTGGGTCCTGTCGCGTCCTGCTCCCACCCAGCCCTGGGATCGACCTGATTGGCGTCCGGCTGCCGCACAGCGCGTCGCAGGCGAGGTCGATGCATGCCGGACCAAAATGCTCGCCGACACCCTCGGCCACTATCCGGCACCGTCGGCGATCCTCGATTGCGTCGCGCAGGGATTGCCGCAAGATTTCGATACGGCGATCCGGACCGAGATGCAGATCTTTGCAAAACTGATTCAGCGGCGGGAGCCGCGCAACATGATCAGGACGCTGTTTCTCGGCAGGCTCGACTACGAGCGGCTGAAGAAGAAGGGGCTCGATCCCAGGATCATGCAGGCCGTCGGCGCGGTCTCGCATGCGCTGCGTGCGCAAGCAGGATCAGGACAGGAGCTTGACGAGGCGTTTGCGCGAGCCGGCTTTCGTGGCGACGGACAGCGCAAGGCGAGCTTTGATGGCCGGATCGCTGGCGGCGTCTATTGGCACGACGACGAGCCGAAAACCTGGGGCAAGGAATTGCTGCGCGCCCGGCTCGCCGATGCCGACGCCGTGGCCGCGACCTGGCGTTCGGAGCTCGACGAGGCGGAGCGGCGCGCCGCCGACTACGTGCTGGTCACACAACAAGGCTTTCCGGCCTATCTCGGCGGCTTGTTTGCCGCCGGGCTGAATTGATCGCGCCTCTAAGGGAGAGACTGTCGTGTCAAGACCGCTCGATGGCATCAAGGTTCTCGATCTCTCAAAGGTTCTTGCCGGCCCGCTCTGCGCGCAATATCTCGGCGACCTCGGTGCCGAGGTCATCAAGGTCGAGGCGGTGGGGCAGGGCGACGAGACGCGGGGGTGGCCGCCGTTTCCTGCGCCCGGCCTCGGCACCGTGTTCCTGAGCGCCAATCGCAACAAACGCAGCATTGCGATCAACATGAAGTCGGAGAAGGGACGAAAGCTCGTGCACGAGCTGGCGAAATCCGCCGACGTCGCCATCGAAAGTTTTGGCACGGGTGTTGCCGAACGGCTGGGCATCGATGCCGCTACCCTTTGCGCACTCAACAGCCGGCTGGTCCATTGCAGCATCTCCGGCTTCGGCCGGACCGGACCGCTCAAGAACTCGCCTGGCTACGACGTCATCCTGCAGGCCTTCGGCGGCATCATGTCCATGACCGGCGACGAGGGCGGCGGGTACATCCGCAGCCCGATCTCGCCGATCGACCAGATGACGGGCGTACATGCCTTCAGCGGCATCCTGGCCGGCTTGCTCGCGCGGGAGAAGTCGGGCAGGGGCGGGGCGATCCAGGTGTCGCTGTTCGACACCGCGCTGGGATTGCTCGGCTACAATCTGCAGACCTATTGGCAGCGCGGGACGCAGCCGGCCAAATGCGGCTCCAGCCACGAGTCGCTTTGTCCTTATCAGGCGTTCGAAGCCGCCGACGGGCCGATCATGATCGGCGTCGCCAACGACAATCTCTGGCGCAAGTTCTGCGCGATCGCCGGCTTGAACGCGATCGTCGACGACCCGAAGTTCCGGACTAACGCGGAGCGGGTCAGGCACCGCGCCGAAACGCTGCAGCACGTGCAGGGGATCATCGCGACGCGGACGGTTGCGGACTGGAACGAGGTGCTGAACGCGGTCGGCATTCCCTGCTCGCCGATCAACACGCTCGCGCAGCTGCTGGATCACCCGCACACCAAGGCGGACAAGCTGATCATGCAATATGAGCATCCCGCCGCGGGCCGCTTGAACTGCGTCGGCCACCCCGTGACATTCGTTGGCGAGGACCGGGCGCCCGGCCTGCCACCGCCGATGCTAGGGCAACATACCGATGATGTGTTGAGGGAGATGGGCCTTTCGAACGAGAGCATCGCAGAATTGCGTCGCGACGAAGTCATCAGCTGATCGTGATGCAGCGCACCTTCCGTGATCGCCTCCGCGGCGACGGCGTGAGTTGCTGCGCCCTCTCCCCTTGTGGGAGAGGGCTGCGAGAATGCAGCCACAGACTCATTCGGGTGAGGGGTTGGCTCCGCAAGGACAGTGCCGCATGGCGAGATACCCCTCATCCGGCGCTACGCGCCACCTTCTCCCACAAGGGGAGAAGGTACTTTCTAGAGCATGATCCGGAAAAGTGCGAAGCGGTTTTCCGAAAAGATCATGCTCAAAACAAAGAGCTAAAGCGCGATGATGATTCGATCCAATCTCATCGCGCTTCAGGCCAGCGTGAAAAACGGTAGCGGTGCGCCGCTTGTCGGCTTCCACACCACCTTCATCTTCTGTCCGATCTTCAATTTCTCCAGATCGCAATCGACGATGTTGGTCTGCAGCGAGGGACCTTCCTTCAGCGTCACATACGCAATCGCGTACGGTCCAGTCGGCGATTTCCGCATCAGGCTGAACGTGTAGATCGTGGCCTCGCCCGAGCTCTCCTCCCATACGGTCCGATCGGAGAAGCAGAACGGGCAGATCGAACGCGGAAAATAGTGCGCGTCGCCGCAGGCGGTGCAGCGCTTGATCATGAGCTTGCCGGCCTTGGCAGCTTCCCAGAATGGCGCCGTCTCGGGATTTGTCACGGGTGCTGGATATGTCTTCTCGCTCATCACACACGCTCCAGAATGGCCGTCGAGGCGGCGTGGCGCACGCCCAGCAATCCGCCGGTGCCGTGGGCGATGGCGAGATCGCAGTTCCTGACCTGCACCTTCGGATGCGCCTCGCCGCGAAGCTGCCGCACCGCCTCGATGATCTTGGTCATGCCGCCGCGATTGACGGGATGGTTGCTGCAGAGGCCGCCGCCGTCGGTGTTGAACGGCAGCTTGCCGACGCCGGAGATCAGGTTGCCGTCGGCTACGAACTTTCCGCCTTCGCCCTTGTTGCAGAAGCCGAGATCCTCCAGCTGCATCAGCACGGTGATGGTAAAGCTGTCGTAGATCGAGGCGTATTTGATGTCCCCTGGCGTCACGCCGGCTTCCTCGAAGGCGCGCGGGCCGGACCAGACGCCGGCGGAATAGGTGAGGTCGAGATCCTTGCCGCCGTTCGGTCCCTTCATGGCCTCGCCGTGACCGATCAACCGGACCTGCGGCTTCTTCAGGCTCTTGGCGATTTCCGGAGACGTCACGATCAGCGCGCCGCCGCCGTCAGTGACGACGCAGCAATCGAGCCGGTGCAGCGGATCGGAGATCATCGGCGAGTTCACGACGTCCTCGACGGTGACGACCTCCTTCAGCAGCGCATGCGGATTGTATTGCGCATGATGGGAGGCCGCGACCTTGATCCAGGCCAACTGCTCGGAGGTGGTGCCGTAATCGTGCATGTGGCGCATCGCGCACATGCCGTAGGCGTTGTGGGTGGTCGCGCCATAGGCTGTCTCGAAATCGGCTTCCGCGCCGGGTGCACGCGGCGGCGTGTGGCTGGTGCGCGGCTTGCCGGCCAGCGTGATCAGGGCGACTGAGCATTTGCCGGCCGCGATCGCTTCGGCCGCATGGCCGAGCTGGATGATGTAGGAGGAACCGCCAGTATCGGTGCTGTCGATGTGACGGACCTTCAGGCCGAGATAGTCGACCATCGGCCAGGTCCCGCCCGGCGCGTCGCCGGACAGAAAATAGCCGTCGATGTCGTCCTTGCTCAGCCCGGCGTCCTCGATCGCGCCCTTGGCGACCTCGGCGTGGAGCTGCGCGATCGATTTGTCCGGCGCATGCCGGGTGGGATGCTCATAGATTCCCGCGATGTAGGCTTTGCCCTTGATGCTCAACTCGGTCTCCGCCAACGCTTCTGAATGCATAAAGGCCCGCCGGGACATGCCCGGCAGGCACGGCGCGGCGCTACTCTTCGAGAAGCTTCCATGAGTTCTTCTCGAAGATCGCCATGCGCAATGTGCGGTAAGGAGCGAAATTTTCCTTTGAATTGGAGAGCTCGATTCCCGGCAGCAGCATGCCGACCCGCTCCTTGTTGAAGCTCGTGGCCTGGGCCAGCAGGTTCTCGCGTGTCAGGTTGTCGCCGCATCGCTGCAGGCCCTTGGCGATGGCCTGCGCATTGATGTAGCCGGACAGCGCGATGAAATCGTTGGGGCTGTCATTCGGTGCCCACTTCTTCATGAAGGCGATGTAGTCCTTCACCTCCTGGTCGTCGGCCCAGGCCGGATCGCTAGCCTGCTTGGTGAACTGGGTCGTGTAGGCACCCTGGACGTTCTCCAGGCCGGCCGGCATCAGCACGCCTTGGATCGAGTTGACTGGACTGGCGAGGAACTGCGCCGGCTTCCAGTTCACTTCGTTGGCCTTCTTGATCGCCTGTGCGGCAAACTTGGGCGTCGCGAAATAAACGATCGTGTCCGCGCCGGAGGCCTTGAGCTTGAGAACCTCGGAGTCGACGGTCGGATAGCTTAGCTCATAGGACGCCTCCGCCACGATTTTGGCGGCGCTATCCGCGCCCAGGCCCGACTTGAAGCCGGTCAGATAGTCCTTGCCGTAATCGTCATTCTGATAGAGCACCGCGATCTTCGCGTTGGGCAGCTTCCGGGCGATGAACTTGCCGAAAGTCGCGCCTTCCATTTCGAACGGCGGATAGAACGGCACGGTCCAGGGGAAATTCTGCGGATCGTTGAAACGGCGGCCACCGGCCGAGATGAACACCTGCGGCACCTTGTTCTGGTTCAGATATTTCTGAACGGCGACGTTGGGGACGGTGCCGACGGTTCCGACCTCGGCAAGGACGCCGTCGTCGTCGACCAGCTTGCGGGTCTGTTCGATCGCCTTTGGCGGGCTGAATGCATTGTCGAGCGAGATCAGGTTGACCTTCCGGCCATTGATGCCGCCGCTTTCGTTCAGCATCTGGAAATAGCCGGTCATGACGCGGCCATAGCTGGAAAACGCTGAAGCGGGCCCGCTGTAGGGAACGGTCTGGCCGATCTTGATCTCGGTATCGGAGACGCCCGGGCCGTACTGCTTCTCGGCAGCACCAGCCACGCTGCCGAAAACAAGTGCGGAAACGCCGACCAGTATCGGAATCCTCATGTTCTCTCCCATGTCGTTCCGGTCATGTGTTCTGACTGCATAATAAGTACATACATGTACCATATATTATCAAACGAAATATGTGGAGAGCGTCACGACGAAATTTCCCGCCGGGCACCGGTTGCTGCGAGGGGCTCAATTCCGCCGATCGCGTAATGCGGCGCAGCCATGCCTTGATCGCGGTCCGGATTATGCTAAAGATAGTACAGAAGTGTACTAATTATGCAGAACGGCGATATTGGTCGCCGGCGGAACAGGGAGGGACCATGGCTGCCTCGGGTGCAACGGCACTGGCTGCGCTGAAAATTGGCGGACGCGTGGCCTTCGAGCGCCTGACGCGGCCGAAGGCCCGCCGGGCGGAGGATGTTCCGTGCTCGCCCGGGGCCATTACGCCGGAGTGGCTGACCGCCGTGCTCTGCCAAAAAAATCCCGGCGCTGTCGTCACCGACGTCGTCGTGAAACCCGCGAGCGCGGGGACGCATGAACGCCATCAGTTGATCGTCAGCTACAATGATGCCGGCGAGCGCGCCGGCCTGCCGCGATCGATGTTCACGAAGTCGCTGCCCAGCGTCGTCACGCGGATGATCGGCGGCTTCAACGGCACCGCGCGGGTCGAGGGCCGCTTCTACATGCAGTTGCGGCCGCAGCTCGGGATCGAGGCGCCGATCGGCTATCACGCGGCATTCGATCGCCAGACCTACGCCTCGATTCTTCTTCTTGAAGACATGGTCGCGACCAAATCGTCGACCTTTTGCAACTTCAAGACCTACGTCGATCGCGAGATGGCGGACGATATGGTCGATGTCCTGGCCACGCTGCATGCGCAGTTCTACGGCAATGGCGAACTGGCGGCACGCTATCCGTGGGTCGCCAGCTATCCGCGATGGTTTACTATCGGCGCGGAGAAGATGAGCCTCGAGCATTACACGCGCAAGGCGTTCGACGCCGCCGCGCATGTCATCCCAAAGAGCGTGCTGGCGCAGCGCGACGCAGTCTGGCCGGCCGCCATGCAAGCCCTTGCGGTGCACGACAGCGAGCCGCAGGGACTGATCCACTCCGACGTACATATCGGCAACTGGTACCGCACCGGAACCGGCAAGATGGGCCTGTGCGATTGGCAATGCCTTGCCCGCGGTCATTGGTCGCGGGACTTTTCCTATGCGGTGACCGCGGCGCTCACGCCGGACGATCGCCGCAGGTGGGAGAAGGATCTGCTGCTCCGCTATCTCGACCGCTTCGGCGCCTTGACGGGGACCAAGCCGGATTTCGACCGGAGCTTCCTCAACTACCGACAGCAGATGGTGCACGCGCTCCTGATGTGGACGATCACCTTGTGCCATTCGCCGCTGTTGCCGGCCATGCAGTCCGAAGCGACGACGCTGGCGATGATGGAGCGGATCTCGACCGCGATGGCGGATCTCGACACGCTGCGCAGTTGATCGGGCGCCCGACGTCCGGTCGCCGATGCCCCGAACAAATGCCTCCTCAACGCGGCGCGGCGATGCGCGAGATGCCGCAGCGCGCCGTCCAGATTAGGATTTGCGGCGAACACCAGTATATGATAAGCCAGTGTACTAATCGGGCAGTGAACTCGAGATCGTCCGACAGGACGGGGAAATGCTGAAGGTCGGCGCCAGGCGTGATCGACATCCGCCGTGGACGCCGAGCAATGGCAGGAGGGACCTTTGCGAGGTCAAGCGCGCAGACTGGCGGCGCATCGGACGGTCGTGTGCCGTCGTGCTGAGCGCCGCGGCCGGAGATCGCGGTCGTGATCGCGCTGCTGATCGCGAATTCGCTGGCGCTGGCGTCGCTGCTGATCATGCTCTCCAGCGGGCTCGCCCTGATCTATGGCCTGCGCGACGTCATCAATTTCGGGCATGGCGCGATCTACATGCTCGGCGCCTATCTCGGCTACACGATCGCGCTCGTCGGCGGGTTCTGGCTAGCACTGCTGCTCGTTCCGATCCTGCTGGCGCTGCTCGGGATCGCATTCGAGTATCTGGCGTTGCGGCCGCTGCAGCGACGCTCGCATATCGAGGTGGCGCTGGTGACGCTCGGCCTCGGCATTATCCTCGGCCAGATCATCATCTACATCTACGGCGGCGAAGCCCGCAGCGTCGATGCGCCAAAAATCCTGTCGGGCTCCGTGACCGTGCTGCATCTGTCCTATCCGGTCTATCGTCTGTTCCTGATCGTGATGGGGCTCGGCTCCTGCGTGTTGCTGGCGCTGTGGCTTCGCTACACCTCGTCGGGGCTTTACGTGCGCGCGGTCAGCCAGGACCCGTCGGTGGCGCGCATGATGGGCATCAATGCCGATCGCCTGAGCCTGCTCGTGACCAGCCTCAGCACGGCGTTCGCCGGCATCGCCGGCGTGCTGGCCGGGCCGTATCTGTCGGTCGATCCCGGAATGGACGTCGTGATGATCGTGAACTGCCTGATCATCGTGGTGATCGGCGGCACCGGCAGCATCGGCGGCGCGATCATCGCGGCGTTGCTGTTCGGCTTCGTTCAGGTGGCGGGATCGGTATTCCTGCCCAATCTTGCGGCGCTCGTACCTTACATCCTGCTGATGGTCGTGCTTCTGATCGCACCGGGCGGGATCGGACGCGGGAGGGTGCTGAATTGAGCAACGGCACCATGACCGACGACCTGCATGCGCCTGCGACAGCAACCGTCGGCGGTCCGCTCTCGCGGCTTTCGCTCGGTATTGTCGTCGGATTGATCGGGCTTGGCGCGGGTGCGATCGTCCCGACCTACCTTGCCAGCGATTTCGTGCTCCGCCTCGGCAGCGAAGGCCTGCTGCTGGGTCTGCTCGCGCTCAGCGTCGCCTTTCTGATGAACCAGGCCGGGCTGGTGGCGCTCGGCGCGGCCAGCATCTATGGCGGCGCCGGATATCTGTTCGCGATCGGCATGAGTGACTGGGGCCTGACGCCGACCGTCGCGTTGTGCGTCGCGTTCGTGATCCTGCTCGCCTATGCCGCGATCCTTGGGGCGCTGATCGTCCGGACCAAGCCGCTTGCCTTCATGATGCTGACGCTCGCCGCCGGCGAGATGATCAGCCATGCGGTGCTGCTCGAGGGATTGCGCGACTATACCGGAGGCGCGGACGGACTGGTGGTTCGGGTCAATGGATCGGTCCTCGGCGTCGACGCGGTTCGCTTTACCGACCCGGCACAGTTCTGGTCATTCGCCTGGATCGTCACCGTGCTGGTCGGGCTGGCGTTATGGGCGATCGCGCGATCCCGTCTCGGTGCGGTGCTCCGCGCCATCCGGGAGAACGAGGAGCGCATGCGCTTCTCGGGCTTCAACACCTTCGTGCCGCGGCTGATCGGATACGTGCTTGTCAATGTCGTGGCCGCGGTCGCCGGCTTCCTGCATGTGCTCAATGCCGGTTTCGTTTCGCCGGAGAGCCTTGGGCTATTCGTCAGCACCAACACGCTGGTCGCCGCGTTGATCGGTGGCATCGCCGGTTCGCTCGGCCCGATTCTTGGCGGGCTGATCTTTTCCTTTGCGCAGGACGAGTTCGGTGCGCGCGGCCTCACGCAGCTTCTCACTGGTGTTGCCATCGTCCTGTTCATCGTCGTGTTCCCGCGGGGTGTCGTCGGCGGCCTCTCGAGCCTGTCCAGACGGCTCGGCTGGCGGCGGGAGGCGTCCTGACATGCTCGCGATCGAACAACTATCGGTGAGCTATGGCTCGGTGCGGGCCTTGACTGATGTCGATCTCGAGATCCGCGGCGAGGGCCTGCTGCACGGCATCATCGGCCCGAACGGTGCCGGCAAGTCCACCTTGCTCGATGCGATCTGCGGCCGACGGCGCCCCAGTTCCGGCCGCGTTCGCTATTGCGGCGAGGACATCACGCGACGGTCGATCAGCTGGCGCCGCCGGCAGGGCATGGCGCGGTCGTTCCAGCGCACCAGCATCTTCCAGGACCTGACCGTGCATGAGCAGCTCAAGCTGGTTGCGCAGCATCTCGGCGACGACAGGCTCGACGACGTCATCGAGGTCATGGATCTCGGCGGTTATCTCGAGCAGAAGGCAGGCCGCATCGCCTATGGCGTGCAGCGCCGGATCGACGTTGCGTTGGCCCTGATCGGCCGCCCGCGTCTCCTCTTGATGGACGAGCCTGGCGCCGGTCTGTCGGCGACAGAGACGCTGCGCCTGTTCCAGCATGTGCGCGACCTCGTCCGCGAGCGCAGGATCGCCGCCGTCGTGGTCGAGCACGACGTCGATGCGGTGTTTGCCTGCTGCGACATGGTCACCGTGCTCGATCTTGGCCGCCACCTCGCGACGGGGACTCCGGACGTCATCCGGGCCGACCATCGTGTCATTGCGGCCTATCTGGGGACGGCGGCATGAGCGCGCTGCGGATTCAATCGCTGTTTGCCGGCTATGGCGCATCGACCGTGCTGCGTGGCATCGACCTCACGGTCGAAGAAGGCGAGTCGGTGGCGCTGGTCGGCCGCAACGGCGCCGGCAAATCCACTCTGCTGCTCTCCGTGTTTCGCGAGACCAACATCCTCTCCGGCGAGATCTGGGTTGGCGATCGCAGGATCGACGCCCTGCCGGGTTACACGGCAGCCAAGCTCGGCGTCTCGATCGCACCGCAGGGACGTCGCATCCTGCCGAACCTCACGGTCAAGGAGAACCTGCTGCTGGGCAGGTCGACCGGCAGGGTCGGGCATTGGACGCTGAAGACCGTCTACGAGCTGTTTCCGGTGCTTGACGAGCGCGCCGATCGGCTGGGCACGATGCTGAGCGGCGGCCAGCAGCAGATGCTGGCGATCGGCCGTGCGCTGATGGCCAACCCAAGCCTCATCCTGCTCGATGAGCCCTCGGAAGGTCTCTCGCCCGTGCTGATCGACGGGCTGGTCGACACTCTCAACAGCATCCGCAGGGCGGGAACAGGCGTGCTTGTGGTCGAGCAGCATCTCAATCTGGTCAGGCGTGCCACCGATCGGTTCGTCATTCTGGCAAAGGGAGAGGTGGTTGGCTCTGGCGCGATCGGGACCATCGGCGCTCCGGAGAACCAAGCGCTCATGGCGCTCTAGGGGAACATCGGGATAAGAGGAGGAGGGAGGAAAATGAAGACATCATCTATAGGTCCGGCTTTCGGCATGCTACGCGCGGCGGCCATCGGCGCGGCAATTGCCTTGGGCGCCACGACCGCAGCCTGGGCCGAGGATACGGTCAAGATCGGCGTTCTCCTGATCGACAGCGGACCGCTCGCCGGCTTGAAGGACACCCAGGTCAAGGCCGTCAACCTCGCGGTCGAGCAGATCAACGCCGCCGGCGGCGCCGCGGGCAAGAAGCTGGAGGCCGTCTACATCTCCTATCCCGGCACGCCCGATACCGCGGTGGACGGCGCCACCCGCGCGGTCCAGAAGGACGGGGCGATGTTCATCACCGGCATGGATACATCTGCCGTCACGCCCGCGCTGCAGGCCAAGCTGCCGGCGCTGAAAGCCCTGATGCTGGAGGTGATGGCCAATGCCGACGGGCTGACCGGAAAGAACTGCTCGCCGAACTATTTTCGCGTCAACGCCAACGACTCCATGATCATGGGGACGTTCAGGGAATTCCTGAAGGATCAGGGCATCAAGAAGTGGGACATCCTCGCGGTCGACTATGCCGCCGGGCGCGACTCCGCCGACAAGTTCAAGGCGCTGGTGACCTCGCAGGGCGGAACGATCGGAAAGACCCTGTTTTCGCCGAACGGGACGCCGGATTTCGGGACCAAGATTTCCGAGCTCGGTGCGGATCCGGCTGAAGGTCTGTTCGTGACGATCTTCGGCAGCGACGCGATCAATCTCGCCAAGCAGCAGCAGCAGTTCGGCCTGTTCAAGAAGTACAAGATGGTGCTGGGCAATTCGTTCGTGATCCCGCAGACGCTGCCGGCGCAAGGCGAGACCGTGCTCGGCGTCTATCAGAACATCGGTTTCGTGGCCGGTTTCCCCGGCGCGCAGGCCGAGGCCTTCGTGAAGGCGTACAAGGAGAAATACAACGGCGAACTGCCGCCTTACACCAGCGCCGATCAATACGCGGCCATCCAGCTGATGGCTGCAGCGCTCAAGAAGGCAGACTCGACCGATATCAACGCGGTTCGCGCGGCCCTGTCCGGCCTCAAGACCGAAACGGTCCTTGGCGACGTCGAGATACGTGCAGGTGACCACCAGACCGCGCGGCGGATGGCGATCAGCCAGATCGTGATGGGTCCGGAGGGCAAGCCGGCATACCAGATCAAGAAGATCGAGCCGGGACCGGACATCATTCCGCCGGTCGATCCCGCCTGCAAGATGTGACGCCGATCCGGTTCGCTCGTGGCACCGGGCTACGCCACGAGCGACACCTTACCGAACTGCGCCCCCGAGGCGAGACGCGCGAGCGCCGCGGGGGCGTCGGCCATCTTGAACGTCGAGTCGATCACTGGACGGACCAAACCGCGATTGAAGACGTCGAGCAACTGCCGGAACTCCGCGACGCTGCCGCCGGTCGAGCCGTAGATCTCGAGCTGGCGGATGAAGACGCGTTGCAGATCGGCCGGCGGGTTGGAGCCCGTGGTGGCACCGCAGGTCACCAGCCGGCCGCCGCGGCGCAGGGAGCGCAGCGATTCACCCCAGCTCGCCTCGCCGACACTGTCGATCACCATGTCGACGCCGCCGCCGCTCATCTGCTGGATCGCGGCGGAAACCTTGTCGTGCCGATAGTTGACGCCGCCGTCCGCCCCCAACGCAATGGCCCTGGCGATCTTCTCATCGCTGGAGGAAGTGACGAACACGCGGGCGCCGACGAGTTTTGCGAGTTGCAGGCACGCGACCGCGACGCCGCCACCGATGCCGACGATCATGACGCTCTCGCCGGGCTGCAACGCGCGCTTGCCGAACAGCATCCGCCATGCGGTGAGATGGCCGGTCATCAGGGCGCCCGCGGCCACCAGATCCGCATCGTCTGGCAGCGGAAAGAAGCAGCTGCTCGGCATCGCGATGTAATCGGCGAAGCCGCCATGGCGATGCTCGCCCATGATCCTGACGTTCTCGCAGAGCGGCTGGTCGCCGGCCAGGCAGTAGCGGCATTGGCCGCAGAACGCCTCGGAGAACAGGACCGCCTTCATGCCCGGCTTCAAGCCGCTGCCGGGCGCGGCCTCGGCGACCTCGCCGGCGGCTTCGACCCCCATCACCTGCGGCAAGGTGTGGGTAATGCCGCCGCCATTGTCGCGCATGTAGAGATCGACGCGATTGACCGAGGAGGCTGCGACCTTGAGCACTGACTCGCCTGCGGCGGGAGCAGGATCGGGGAAATCGCGCCAGGACACGCCGTCCGGCCCGCGTCGTTGCAGAACTGCCGCCTTCATGGCCGCCCTCCCTGTTTTAGGCCGCACCGCAAAACTAATGCACTAGCTCATCAAGCATGGCGCTGCCTGCGCGCCGAGCGACGATATTGCCGCGGAATTTAGTGTTGCAGTTCACTTCAAATATAATACACTAGCGAACTAACATGCCGTCAAGGGCATCGATCAATCCCATGGAGGCAACGTCATGAGCGAGAATCGCTTCGATCCCGTGGCGCATGCGCGCGCGATGCGCGCCAGCGGATTTTGGGTCGACAAGAGTTTTGACGAATTCCTGCAGCAGACGATCGCCGCGACGCCCGACAAGCTCGCCTTGATGGCGGATCGCGCCGATCGCGACACGCCGAAGCGCCTGACTTACGTCGAGCTGGGTGACATGATCTCGCGCGCGGCGGCTTCGCTGCGTCGGCTCGGCATCGGTTCAGGCGACGTGGTGTCGGTTCAACTGCCGAACTGGTGGGAATTCGCCGTGATTGCATTGGCGGCGTTCCGGGTCGGCGCGGTGGTCAATCCGCTGATGCCGATCTTCCGCGAGCACGAACTGAAATACATGCTCGGCTTTGCCGAGACCAAGCTGCTTGTGGTGCCAAAACTGTTCCGCGGCTTCGACCACGAAGCAATGGCGCGCTCGCTGCGGCCGGGGCTGCCGAAGCTTGCCCACATCATCGTGGTCGATGGCGAGGGGCCAAGCGGCTTCGACCAAGCCCTGCTGTCCGGCAGCGAGCGTCTCGGTCCGCCGCCGGTCGGCGAGATCGGCGCGCTGCCGGCCGACCGGATGGCCGTGCTGATGTTCACGTCGGGAACCACCGGTTCGCCGAAGGGCGTCATGCACTGCCTCAATACGCTGATGGGCTGCTGCATCGGACTTGCCGGACGCTTCGGCCTCGACGCCGGCGATACCATGCTGGTGTGCTCGCCGCTCGGCCACATGACCGGCTTTGCCGCCGGCATGCTGCTCGGCCTGAAGATCGGCGCCACCGTAATCTTCCAGGACATCTGGGAGCCCAAGCGCGGCGTGTCGATCATGGCCAAGGAAGGCGTCACCTATTCCGCCGGCGCCGCCACGTTCCTGGCCGACATGTGCGAGGCTGTCGCCGCGGGCGCGGCGAAGCCGGCCGAGCTTCGCAAGTTCCTCTGCGCAGGCGCGCCGATCCCGCCCGCGCTGATCGATCGCGCCTATCGCGAGCTCGACCTCAAGGTCTGCTCGCTGTGGGGCATGACCGAGTCGCTCGCAAGCACGCTGACCGAGCCGGAGCGAGCGCTGGAAAAATCGTCGAAGACCGACGGACGTCCGGTCGAGGGCGTTGCGGTCAAGGTGTTGCGCATGGACGGCTCGCCGGCTGCGGTCGGTGAGCGGGGGCTGCTCAAGGTCCGCGGTGCGCAGATGTTCCTCGGCTACTACAAGCGCGACGACATGGAGCCGTTCGATGCCGACGGCTGGTTCGACACCGGCGACATGGCCTACATGGACGACGAGGGCTACATCCGGATCGACGGTCGCATCAAGGACATCATCATCCGCGGCGGAGAAAATGTCCCGGTTTTCGATATCGAAAACCTGATGTTCAAGCTTCCTTCCGTGTTGTCGGTCGCCATCGTCGGCTATCCGGATCCGCGGCTCGGAGAGCGGGCCTGTGCCTTCGTGGTGCTGCGTCCCGGCACCACGCTCGATCTTGCCGGCGTGCAGGCGCATATGGCCGAGCACAAGGTCGCCAAGCAGTACTGGCCGGAACGCCTCGAAATCGTCGCCGACCTGCCGAAGACGCCGGCCGGCAAGGTGCAAAAGTATCAGCTTCGCGAAATCGCCAAGGCGTTCGCCGAGCCCGCCCAAAAGGCCAGCGCATGAACGCTCGTTTGCAGGACCGCGTCTGCGTCGTCACGGGAGCAGCGCGCGGAATTGGCTTCTCCATTGCCGAGCGCTTCGGCCGTGAGGGCGGGCGTCTGGCCTGTGTCGATATCAGTGCGAAGCGGCTGGAGCCGGCGGTTGGCCGACTGAAAGACATGGGATTCGAGACCAGGGGATATGAGGTCGACATCGGCCGACGCGACGATGTGCTCGCGTTGTTCGAGCGTGTCGAGCGTGAGTTCGCCGCGCCGGTCGCTGCGCTCGTCAACAATGCCGTGTTCGCGCGTTTTGAGCCATTGGCGCAGATCGCGGTCGATACCGTGGAACGGATGTTTGCGGTCGGCGTGCATGGCCTGATCTGGGCGACGCAGGCCGTCGTGCCCCAGATGGAGCGCCGCGGCGGTGGCTCGATCGTCAATCTCAGCTCGGTGTCGGCGTTTCATCCGGCCAAGGACTCCATAGCCTATTCTGCGCTGAAAGCCGGCGTCGTCGGCCTGTCGCGGGCTTCTGCAATCGAGCTCGCTGCGAAGAAGATCCGCGTCAACGTGATCGCACCGGGCATGATCGGAACGCCGCCTTCGATCGCGCAGTTCGACGAAGCGACGATCGCGACGCGTCAGGCCGAGATGCCCGCCGGGCGCTTCGGTCAGCCCGAGGAGATCGCGGCGCTCGCGGCGTTCCTTGCAAGCGACGATGCCAGCTACATCCAGGGCGCGGTCATCACCGCCGACGGCGGTTGGACGGTTCCTGCAAAATAGGAGAAGGCGCATGAAGCGGCTCGAAGGCAAGCGCGCGGTTGTCACCGGCGGTGGAAGCGGGATCGGCCGCGCCAGCGCCATTCGCTTTGCGCGTGAAGGCGCGTCCGTTCTGGTGGTCGGCCGCGCCGGGAATACCGAGGAGACCGCATCGACGATTCGGGGCGAGGGTGGCGTCGCTTCTGCCATGATCACGGACGCCGCGGTCGAGGAGAACGTGGCCGCGATCGTTTCGCGATGTGTGTCCGAGTTCGGCGGGCTGGAGGTCTTCTTCGCCAATATCGGCGTCACCGGGACCAATACGCCGTTGCTGGAACAAACGGTCGAGGAATGGTCCGAGGTCTATCGCATCAACACGATCAGTTGCTTCCTCGCCATCAAATACGCTGGTCGCCACATGACGACGCAGGGCTATGGTTCGATCATCCTGACCTCGTCCGCGGCGTCGCTGCGCGCCAACGCGGGTGCGATCTCCTACAGCGCGAGCAAGGCGGCGGTGAACAATCTGGCGCAGACCGCCGCGAATGCCTTCGCTGGCACCGGCGTGCGCGTCAATGCGGTGCTGCCCGGGCTCGTCGAGACACAGCTGACCCGCAAAGTGTTCGAAGATGCTCGCGCGCGAGGCATCGAATCCAAGCTCGGGCACGTCACGCCGCTGAAGCGCCCCGGGCGCTCCGAGGAGATCGCGGCTGCGGCGGCGTTCCTGGCGAGCGACGATTCCTCCTATGTCGATGGTCAGTTGCTGTCGGTCGATGGCGGCGTCAGCAGCACCCATCCCTATGGCCGGATCGCGCTCTAGCAGGGCGGGCAGCTCAACAAGAACAAAGGAAATGTGCCATGGATTTCGAACTCCCGAAGGAGATCACCGACAAGCTCGCCGAGCTCGACGCGTTCATCGAGGCGGAGATCAAGCCGCTCGAGCGCGACAACATCCAGTTCTTCGATCACCGCCGCGAGAACGCCCGCACCGACTGGGACAATGACGGCCGACCGCGTGACGAATGGCGGGCGGTGATCGGCGAGATGGAGCGCCGCGCCGACAAGGCCGGGCATCTGCGCTACGGCCTGCCGAAATCATGCGGCGGGCAGAGCGCCTCGAATCTCGCGATCGCCGCGATCCGCGAGCATCTGGCGGCCAAGGGCCTCGGCCTGCACAACGATCTGCAAGACGAATCCTCGATCGTCGGCAATTTTCCGATCATCCCGGCGCTCGCCGATTATGGGACTGAGGAGCAGAAAACCTATATCGAGGGTATCATCACCGGAAAGAAGCATCTCTCGTTCGGCTTGACCGAGCCGGGGCATGGCAGCGACGCGACCTGGCTTGAGACCACCGGCGTGCGCGACGGCAATCACTGGGTCATCAACGGCCGCAAGCGCTGGAACAGCCAGGTGGCCCGCGCGCACGCCAATCTGGTGTTCGCGCGCACTTCGGGCAAGCCGGGTGAGGCCAAGGGCATCACCGCGTTCATCGTGCCGACCAATACGCCCGGCCACAACGTGCTCTACAATCACTGGACCTTCAACATGCCGAGCGATCACGCGGAGACGGAGCTCGTCGATGTGCGGGTACCCGACAGCGCGATCCTGCACCGCGAGGGCGAGGGCCTCGTCGTCGCGCAACGTTTCGTGCACGAGAACCGCATTCGCCAGGCCGCGGCCAGTGCCGGCGCCGCGCGCTACTGCATCCAGGAGGCCGTCAAATACGCGAGATCGCGGGTCGCGTTCGGCGAGCCGCTCGCCAAGAAGCAGGCCGTGCAGTTTCCGCTGGTCGAGCTCTGGGCCGACTATCAGTTGCTGCGCAACTTCATCTTCCGCACCGCTTGGCAGATGGATCGCCAGAACCCGCTGACCATTAGCGACATGGTGTCGATCTGTAACTTCCGTGCCAACCGGCTCTGTTGCGAGGCCGCGGACCGCGCGATGCAGGTGCATGGCGGCATGGGCTACAGCCGCGCCATGCCGTTCGAGCACATCTATCGCCATCACCGCCGCTACCGCATCACGGAGGGAACCGAGGAGGTGCAGATGCGCCGAGTCGCGCAATATCTGTTCGGCTTCAGCGGCAAGAGCGCGAGCTGATTGCAATGAACGGACAGGCGAGCGACGGCGATGTGGATTTCGACCTTCGTCGGCTCGACGCATACCTGAAGGACTGGCTCGGCGGCAGCGCCGAGACGCGCGTGACGCGGACCAGCGGCGGGATGTCGAATCCCACCTATTTCGTGACGCGCGGCGATTGGCAGGCGGTTCTGCGCAAGCAGCCGAACAACGTGCTGATGCCGTCGGCTCACGCCATTGACCGCGAATATCGGGTCCTTACGGCCCTGCAGCGAAGTGCCGTTCCGACGCCGACGCCCTATCGCTATTGCGAGGAGCGCGAGGTGCTAGGAACGCCGTTCTATCTCATGGAATGGCTGAAGGGACGTGTCATCTACGACTACGCGCTACCTGGACTGGCGCCCGAGGAGCGCGCGGCCTGCTATCGGTCAATGAGTGAAACACTGGCCGCGCTCCACCGGCTCGACTATCGCGCGCTCGGACTCGGCGATTTTGGCAAGCCCGGGAACTATTTCGCCCGCCAGCTTAATCGCTGGTCCAGGCTGTGGGCCGAGTATCGCCGCGGCGACGACGACAATCCGGAGCTCGACCGGATGGTGCGGTGGCTGTCGGCGCGTGTGCCCGAAAGCGATAGCCTTGCGCTATGCCACGGGGACTTCCGGATGGCGAATCTCGTGTTTCATCCGACCGAACCGCACGTCATCGGCGTGCTCGATTGGGAGCTGTCGACCCTGGGCCACCCGCTGGTCGATCTCGCGTTCAACAGCCAGGCGTGGCGCATGGCGCCCGACGAAAACGGCGGCTTGCTCGGTCTGCCGCTCGAGCAGATGGGAATACCAAGCGAACACGACTATCTCGGCCGCTATTACGACTGCGCGGCGGCGACCGAACGGCTGACGGTGTTTCACCAGGTCTTCGCGATGTTCCGCGGTGCGGTCGGTAGCGCCGGCGTCGCGGCCCGCGGCGAACTCGGTAACAACACGCTACCTGATGCCGCGAATGTGGGGCGCCGGCTCGCGCGTGCCTATGCGACGCGGGGCATGGCCTTGATCGAGGGCGAGCCATGAACATGTCGGAGCGCCCCGCGATGAGTGTCGATGAGGCTATCCGCAGGCGCCGTTCGGTGCGTGGATTCCTTTCGTGCGAGGTGCCTGTTCCGATCCTTCGCGAGGTGTTTGCGCTGGCGCAGTGGGCGCCGTCGAATTGCAACGTGCAACCATGGTTCCCTCACGTCGTGTCGGGCGAGACGCTCTCGCGGCTTCGAGAGGCACTGGTGGCCGCGGGCATGCGCGATGAGCCGATCAAGCCGGACTGGCCGGCCGACGGCAAGTTCACCGGGGTCTATCGGGAACGGCAGGTCGGCGCAGCGCAGGCGCTCTATGGCGCGATGGGTGTGGCGCGGAGCGATCGGGTTGGGCGCAAGCTGGCCTATGTTCGTAACCACGCATTCTTCGATGCGCCCCATGCCGTCTTCATCTTCATGCCCGCGCCGTTCGATACGCGTGAGGCGACCGATATCGGCATGTATGCGCAAACCCTGATGCTGGCGCTCACCGCCCGCGGCATCGCCTCCTGCGCGCAAGGCGCACTCGGATTGTTTCCCGATATTGTCCGCGAGCAGCTCGGAATTCCCCACAGTCAGAAACTGCTGTTCGGCATCTCGTTCGGCTACGAGGACCTCGACGTCAAGGCCAACGCGGCGCGCGTCGACCGGTCCCCGATCGAGGACGTTGTGCGTTTTCACCGCTGAGGTTTCCGATCAGAGGAGATGCCGTCTTGACCGGACCGTTGCACGGCTTTCGTATCGTCGAAATGGGCGGAATTGGCCCAGCTCCCTTTGCCGGTGCGTTGCTCGGCGATCTCGGCGCCGACGTTCTGCGGATCGATCGCCTTCCCCGGCAAGGCGTCCAGCCGGAACTGCCGGCGCAGTTCGATTTCTACAACCGCAACAAGCGTTCGGTCGCGCTCGATCTCAAGCAGCCGCAGGGCGTCGCGACGGTGCTGCAGCTCGTCGCGCAGGCTGATGCGCTGATCGAGGGTTTCCGGCCTTCGGTGATGGAGCGGCTCGGGCTTGGGCCGGATCCTTGCCATGCCATCAACCCGCGTCTGGTCTATGCACGCATGACCGGCTGGGGGCAGCAAGGTCCGATGTCGCAGGAGGCAGGGCATGACATCAATTACCTCGCGCTGACCGGCGCGTTGCATTGCCTGGGTGAGGCGGACCGTCCGCCGCCGCCACCGCTCAATCTGGTTGCCGATCTCGGCGGCGGCGCGCTCTATCTGACCGTCGGCCTTCTTGCCGCGGCCATGGAAGCGAGGCAATCGGGCAAAGGGCAAACGATCGACGTCGCCATGATCGACGGCGTGACGCATCTGATGTCGGCGTTCCAGGCGTTCCGTCAGCAGGGCAGTTGGACCGAGCAGCGCGCCGACAACATCGTCGATGGCGGCGCTCCCTTCTATGGCAGCTATGCGACCAAGGACGGCAGGTTCATTGCCGTCGGCGCGATCGAACCGCACTTCTATGCCAATCTGTTGAAAGTGATGGGGCTGAGGCCAGAGGAACTCCCGAACCAGAACGAGCGCGCATCCTGGCCGCAGACGCGTCGGCGCTTTGCCGAAATATTCGCCGGCCGCACGCGCGACGAATGGGTCGCGGCTGCGATGGGGCGCGACGCCTGTCTCGCGCCGGTATTGACGATCGACGAGGCCCCTTCGCATCCGCAGATGAAGGCGCGAGACGCCTACACCATGTTCGACGGCGTACGTCACCCGAGCCCCGCGCCGCGGTTTTCACGTACGCCGTCTGAGCTTCACACGCGACCGCCGTCACCGGGGCGCGACAACCGTCAGGCCCTCGCCGATTGGGGCATTTCGCCGGAGCCCTAAAGCGCGATGAGATCGGGTCGAAGCGTCATCGCGCTTTAGCTCTTTGTTTGAGCATGATCTTTTCGGAAAACCGCTTCACACTTTTCCGGATCATGCTTTAGCTGCTTCAGCTACTGCGCGCCGACAATGCGGCGACGGATCGCGAATTCCGCGATCTCGTCATTTCGCGCGTTGAGGTTCATTGGCTCAAGGTCGAAATTCCCGGGAGCGCGCGACGACCCAATTCGTCTTCGATTTCATCGGAAGTCATGCCCGCGGGTCCGGTGGGAATGAGCGAAGCCGAAGCACGGCATTTTCCCGCCATAACAGCTGGCATGAATTCCCGTCAGCCGATCCGGGGTGAGTTCCAGCCTTCGAACATGGGACTTGCAGTTGGGACAGAGCGTGCTATTATTTAAACGGTCGTTCGGATTATTATTGTGCAAGCCGGCAGCAGAGCTGCGGGACGAGGGTCGAGCCGCGGGAGGTCCTGGAAATGAACGTCATGCCGCGCGCGTCGCAGTGGAGCGAGCTGATCCGGCCAGACCGGGTGCACGGCTCGCTGTACACCGATCCCGCGATCTTCGAGGCCGAACTGCAGAACATCTGGTACCGCACCTGGGTCTATGTCGGTCACGAGACCGAGGTGCCCAACGCCAACGACTACGTGGTCAAGTCGATCGGCCCGCAGTCGGTCATCATGACCCGCGACGAGCAGGGCAGGATCAACCTGTTGCTCAACCGCTGCTCGCACCGTGGCAACCAGGTCTGTTCCTACGACCGCGGCAATGCGCGCTCCTTCACCTGTCCCTTCCACTCCTGGACATTTGCCAATGATGGCAGGCTGGTCGGTTATGCCTTTCCGGATGGTTATGAGGGGCAGGACAAGGCCGATCTCGCGCTCGGGCGGGTGACGCGGGTCGAGTCCTATCGCGGCTTCGTGTTTGGTTCGTTCGCGGCCGATGGGCCGACGCTGAAGGAACACCTCGGCGGCGCCGCCGAGACCATCGATCGCCTGGTGCGGACTTCGCCGGAGGGCGAGGTCGAGATCACGGCGGGCTTCCTCAAGCATCGCGTCAAGGCGAACTGGAAGTTCATCCTCGAGAACGAGTGCGACGGCTATCACCCGGCCTTCGTTCACACCTCGATCTTCGGCGTCGCCGACAGCATGATCGGCAAGCTCTATGGCGGCGCATCGAGCGCGCTGACGCGGGACTACGGCGGCGGCCACACCGAAATCGATCTGCGGCCGGAGTTCCGCAAGCGCGATCAACCGATGAGCTGGTTCGGCACCAGCGAGGAGCGGCTGCCGGACTATACCGCGCGGATGAAGGCCGCCTATGGCGACACCACAGCACGCCAGATCATGATCGACGGCACGCCGCATGTGATGATCTTCCCGAACCTGTTCATCGCCGAGATCCAGATGTTCGTGATCCAGCCGCTCGGCGTCGACGACAGCGTCCAGCACGTCACCGCGCTGCAGTTCAAGGGCGCGCCGGACCTGAACCGCCGCCTGCGCCAGCAGACCATGGGTTCGGTCGGCCCGGCCGGTTTCCTGCTCGCCGATGATTCCGAGATGTACGAGCGCTGCCACCGCGGCGTGCTGGCGCGCAATCCGGAATGGATCTTCCTCGGCCGCGGCGAGAAACGCGAGCGCCGCGACGAGCTCGGCTTCACGGTCGGGCACGTCACCGATGAGGTGCCGTCGCGCGGAATCTGGCGCCACTATCGCAAGCTGATGGAGCCCGCCTGATGCTGTCGCGCGAGGGCAATGCCACGCTGATGGGCGCGGTCACCACGTTCCTCTATCGCGAGGCGCGGCTGCAGGACGAGCACCAATACGAGGCCTGGGAAAAACTCTGGACCGACGACGGCGTCTACTGGGTGCCGGCCAACGGCGCCGATATCGATCCGGAACGGCAGATGTCGATCATCTACGACAACCGCTCGCGGATCGCGTTGCGCGTTCGCCAACTGATGACCGGCAAGCATTTCACCCAGACGCCGCAATCGAACCTGCGCCGGCTGGTCTCCAACATCGAGCTGATGGACGAGCAGGCGGGTGGTGACCTTGCGGTCGCCAGCAATAGCCTGATCTTCGAATCCAGCCTGCGCGACGACACGCTGTGGGCCGCGCGCAATGAATACCGCCTGCGCCATGTCGATGGCGAGCTGCGGATGGCCTACAAGAAGGTCGTGCTCGTCAACAACGACAAGGCAATCTACACGCTGTCATTCCTGGTCTAGGAAAGGTCTGCCGCGATGATCGACAAGGGACCCGTTCTGCTCGACGTCACCGACGGTATCGCGCGGTTGCGGCTCAATCGCCCCGATGCCGCCAACGGCATGAGCGTTGAACTGCTGAGCGCGCTGTGCGACGCCATCATGGCCTGCCACGGCCACCCCGATCTGCGCGTCGTGCTGCTGAGCGGCGAGGGTACCAACTTCTGCGCCGGCGGCGACGTGCGTGCCTTTGCATCCAAGGGCGAGAAGCTGCCGGACTACATCCGCCAGGCCACCGCCTATCTGCAGAATGCGGTGACCGGCCTGCTGCGGCTCGAAGCGCCCGTGATCGCGTCGGTGCAGGGCTTTGCGGCCGGCGGCGGCGGGTTTGGACTGGTCTGCGCTTCCGATATCGTGATCGCAGCGGAATCCGCAAAGTTCCTGGCTGGCGCGACGCGGGTGGCGATGGCGCCGGATGCCGGCGTATCCGTGACGCTGTCGCGGCTGGTCGGGTTGCGGCGTGCGATGTCGATCCTGTTGACCAATCCGGTGATATCAGCGGCCGATGCGCTGCAGATGGGGATCGTCACCAAGGTCGTTCCCGATGCCGAGCTCGCCGAGGCATCGCTGGCGCTGGCGCGTGAGCTGGCGGCTGGCGCGCCGAAGGCGCTCGCGGCCACCAAGCGCTTGGTCTGGGCCGGCACCGGCACCAGCATCGAGCAATGCCTGTCGGAAGAGGCGCGCACCGTCGCCGAACTCTCCGGCATGGCGGATGCGCGCGAGGGCCTTGCTGCCGTGATCGAACGGCGCAAGCCGGTGTTCAGGGGACGTTGAGGCGTGGCCGGCTCCTTGCCATTCGGGCGACTCGACGGCCGCCGCGCCTTCGTGAGCGGCGGTGCGCGCGGCATCGGGGCTGCAATCGTGCGCAGCTTTGCCGGCGCGGGCGCCCGCGTCGTGATCGCCGATCTCGACATTGCGGCTGCGACGGCGCTCGCGGACGAGGTGGGGGCGGCCGCCGCCGGCCTCGACGTCAGCGATGCGGTCGCGGTCCGTGCCGTGATGGCGCAGGACGGCCCGTTTGATATCCTCGTCAACAATGCCGGCGTCGACCAGCACGCCTTCTTCACCGACACCACCGCGGGCGACTGGGCGCGGCTGATCGCGGTGAACCTCACCTCGGTGCTCGCCTGCACGCAGGCCGCGCTGCCGGCGATGCAGAAGGCTCGCTTCGGCCGCATCATCAACATCACGTCGGAGGCGGCGCGGCTCGGCTCCAAGGGCGGCTCGGTCTATTCTGCGGCCAAGGGCGGCGTGATCGCCTTCACCAAGAGCATCGCGCGGGAAAACGCGCGCTACGGCATCACGGCAAATGCGATCGCGCCGGGACCGATCCGCACACCGATGCTGGAGCAGGCCGTGGCGAAAGGTGGAGAGAAGATACTGCAGGCGATGACCGGCGCGACGCTGCTCGGCCGGCTCGGCGAACCCGAGGAGGTGGCGGCTGCCGCGCGGTTCCTGGCCTCGGACCAGGCCGCCTACATCACCGGTGAAACGCTCGGCGTCTCCGGCGGCATGGGGATCGGTGGCTGAGATGGCAGATCCAGCCAACGATTTCGAACTGACGCCGGTCGATCGCGCGATCGAGACAATGCGCGCGATCTATCGCAACTGGAATCGCGACACATCGGTGGCGCAGATGCGCAGCGATTGGGACGCGGCGTTCGCCGGTTGCCCGGCCTCGGTGCGGTGCCGTCAGGTCTCCGCCGGCGGCGTCGATGCCGAATGGATCGCGCCGCCCGGGGCGCCGCACGACAAGGCGATCCTCTACCTTCATGGCGGCGGCTTCCGGATCGGCTCCGTGGCCTCGCATCGCGATTTGATCGCGCGGCTCGCGGAGGCCGCGGGCTGCCGGGTGCTGGCGATCAACTACCGCCTGGCGCCGGAGCACCGCTTTCCCGCGGCGCTGAACGATGCGCAAATCGCGTATCGATATCTGCGCGACCAGGGCCTGCGGCCAGCCGATATCGCATTCGCGGGCGACTCCGCCGGCGGCAATCTCGTGCTCGGTGCGATGCTGGCTGCCCGCGACGCCGGCGACCCGCTGCCGGCTGCGGCCGTGCTGATGTCGCCCTGGACCGATCTTGCCGCGACCGGCGCCAGCTACCAAAGCCGGGCTGCGGCCGATCCGGTCCACCAGCGCGCGATGATCCTGGCGCTGGCGAAGAACTACCTCGGCGCCGACGGCGACCCGCGCCATCCGCTGGCGTCTCCGCTCCATGCCGATCTCGCCGGCCTGCCGCCGTTGTTCATTCAGGCCGGCGACCGCGAGACCGTGCGTGACGACGCCACGGCGCTCGCCGCCAAGGCGAAGGCCGCCGGCGTCGACGTCGTGCTCGAGGTCTGGGACGGCATGATCCACGTGTTCCAGATGTTCCCCGAGATTCCGGAGGCGCGCGAAGCGATCGTCCGCCTTGCGGCATTTTTGCGCGGACGGCTTCACATCAGGGCAGAAGGGGCGCCACAATGAACGTCATGACACCGGATCCGCGCCAGCTCACCGAGACCGAATTCCGCTTCGCGGAGCAGCCCAACCTGCCCGAGGAACTGCGGATGCTGCGCGAGCAGGTCCGCCGCTTTGTCGAGAAGGAGGTGATCCCGCACGGCGAGGCCTGGGAGCGCGACGGCAAGATTCCGCGCGAGATCTTCCGCCGCATGGGTGCGCTCGGCTTTCTCGGCATGCGTCATGAGGCCGAATATGGCGGCACCGATATGGGACCGCTGGCCTCGATGGTGTTCGCGGAAGAACTCGGGCGCTCGAGCTTTGGCGGCTTTACGTCCTCGACCCTGGTGCACACCGACATGTCGGCCGTGCACATCACGCTCCGCGGTACCCTGGAGCAGAAGCAAAAATATCTGCCGGCGATCATCCGCGGCGAGGCGATCTGCTCGATCGCGGTGACCGAGCCGGACGCCGGCTCCGATGTCGCCGGGCTGAAGACCCGCGCGACGCGCGACGGCGATGGTTGGGTGATCAACGGCTCAAAGATGTTCATCACCAACGCAGTCTATGGCGACATCCTGATCGTCGCGGCGCGGACCGATCCGCAGGCCAAGGGCAGCCGCGGCATCTCGCTGTTCATCGTCGAACGCGCTACGCCCGGCATATCGGTGACGAAGCTCGACAAGCACGGCTGGCTCTGCTCCGACACCGCCGAGATCGCCTTCCAGGATGTCCGCGTGCCCGCCGACAGCCTGCTCGGCGAGGAGAACAAGGGCTTCTATGGCATCATGGAGACCTTCCAGAACGAACGCATCTGCATCGGCGGCATCTGCGCCGGCGAATCCGCCAAGGCGATCGAGCTGACCACGAATTATGTGAAGACCCGGCAGGCATTCGGCGGCCCACTCTGGAATCAGCAGGGCGTGCGGCTGAAGCTCGCGCAGCTCGCCGCCAAGGCCGCTGCCGCGCGGCAGCTCGCCTATCACGCCGCCGAGCTCGCCGCGGCCGGGCAGGACTGCCTGCGCGAGGTGTCGATGGTGAAGGCGCTGTCGCCGGAAGTGCTGCACGAGGTCGTGCATGGCTGCCTGCAGCTGCACGGCGGCAGCGGCTTCATGCGGGGAACGCCGATCGAGCGCATGGTCCGCGACGCCCGCGTGCTGACCATCGGCGGCGGCGCCACCGAGGTGATGCTGGAAGAGGTGGCGAAGCGGATGTGAGCGGAACTTTTCGCTCCGCTTGCCCGTCGCAGGGGGCAGGGTCAAAATGCCGAAAAACAACCCCATGCAAAGTAGCCGGCGGGGGCTCGACCGGGCAGCGTTCGACAAGGCCACGTTCGACATGGCGCTTGACACGTCGGGCAACTCACCTGTATTCTTCCAAAATGCAGAAATTGTGCTGATGCACCTGAACACGGCTTGACCGGGGGACCCAGTACGCCGCGGCCTATCGGTCGATCACCGCCGCCTCTGGAATGCTGGAGCGCCCGGTCAAGCCGGGCGATGACGGCGGGGTTTGGATCGGGTGAGAGGAGCTCACTTCACCGGCTTGAAGCTCAGTGTCGCCACGTCGGCTTGCATGATCTGCAGCTTCTGGTTGGAGAAGCGGACGCCAGGACCAAAACTGATCGGGGCCATCACGCCGGTCTCGACGTTCTTGGTCTTTTCCAGCTCGGAGATCGTGCAGGCCCAGGTCGGCTGCTTGCCGCAGCGCTCGATCGCGGCGATCAGCACTTTTGCGGCGGCGTAGCCGGTCATGGTGTAGCGGTTGATGCCCTTGAACTCGGCTTCCGAGACCAGCGGCTTTGCCTTCTCCAGGAACGCCTTGCCGGCTTCGCCCGCGAACGGCTCGACATAGTCGACGGCGTAGATGCCGTCGCCCGCCGGACCCATCAGCTTCAGTACCGGCTCGATGCGGCCGGGCCAGAAGATGCCGGTCACCGGCTTGACGTTGAGCTTCTCGAGCTCCTTCATCATCGCGATGTTCTCGGCGATGATGCCGCCGGCCAGAAACACCTCGGCGCCGGAGTCCTTCAGCTGCAGCATGTCGGACGAAAAGTCCTGCTGGCCCTTTTTGTAGTTGCCGCTGTAGACCACGTTCAGCTTCTTCGCCTTGACGACGCTGTCGAAGCCGTCGCGCACGGTGATGCCGTAATCGTCGTCCTGGGTGATCAGGCCCCATTTCTTGCCGGGATTCTTGTCGGCGAGATAGTTGACGAGGTGGATGATGCCTTCCTCGTAGGACTGGCCGATC
Source organism: Bradyrhizobium ivorense (assembly GCF_900696085.1). GTDB lineage: Bacteria > Pseudomonadota > Alphaproteobacteria > Rhizobiales > Xanthobacteraceae > Bradyrhizobium > Bradyrhizobium ivorense. The sequence goes on along the minus strand of NZ_CAADFC020000033.1, from coordinate 93,202 downwards.
ACGAACACGTTCTTGCGCGGCGGCTCCCACAGGAATTTCACCGGCGCGACGTCGATCACTGTCGGAATGCCCGCCTTCTCCAGCACGGGCATCACCGCGATCGACTGGCCCGAGCCGGAGATTCCGAGCATCGCGAACACCTTGTCGACATCGATCACCTTCTTGACGCCCTGGATGGTGCGCGCGGTGACGTAGCCGTCGTCCTCGAGCACATACTTGATCTTGCGGCCGTTGATGCCGCCGGCATTGTTGGCCTCGGCGATCGCGATCTTGTGGCCGATCGAGGCGGCGACGCCGAGCAGGGCCGGCGGACCGGTCAGCGGTTCGACGTCGCCGATCAGGATCTCGCTGTCGCTGATGCCGGGGTCGGCGGCGAGGGCCGGGGCCGTCACGAAAGCCGCGGACAGCAGCAGCGAGGCCGCCGCGAGATGTTTGATCATGGTTTCCTCCTCATGGTGTGCTGTTATTGGTTAGTAGCGAAGCGGCCAGTGCACCCAGGTCCGCCTGATGTCGTGCCACGCGCCGACCAGCCCGCGCGGCTGGAAGCGCAGGAACAGGATGATGACGAGGCCGTAGAGCATGCTCTTCAGCTCCTGGGCGCCGGTGGTGAACATCGCGTCCATCTGCGCGCTGAACAGGCTGAAGACGAGACGGGTCGCCTCCGGCAGCAGCACGATCAGGATGGTGCCGAGCACGGCGCCGAGCGTCGAGCCGAGCCCGCCGACGATCAGGATCGCCAGCGCCTCGATCGAAAGCAGGAACGGAAAACCCTCGACGCTGACAAAGGAGAGGTAGATGCCGTAGAGGGCGCCGGCGATGCCGGTGATGAAAGCCGAGGTGACGAACGCCAGCAGCTTGTAGGCGTGCAAATTGATGCCCATCACGGGGGCTGCAATGTCGTTGTCGCGGATCGCGACGAAGGCGCGGCCGATTCGGCTGCGGCGGATGTTGAGGGTGGCAAGCAGCGTCAAGATGGCGATGCCGAGGCAGAGATAGGTGAAGGCGGCATCGCCGTCGAAGCTGATGCCGAAAATCTCCGGCCGCGGCACCGCGATGCCGCGGGCACCGTTGGTGAGCCAGCGCATCTCCAGGATCACGGTGTTGATGATGAAGGAGAAGGCGAGGGTCGTGATGGCGAGATACAGCCCCTTCAGCCGCAGCGACGGCGCGCCGACGATCAGGCTCGCCAGCGCCGGCACCACGCCGGCGCCGAGGAAGCCGACCAGCGGCGGCAAATGGTATTTCGAGACCAGGATCGCGTAGGCATAGGAGCCGGTGACGAGGAAGCCGACATGGCCCAGCGAGATCAGGCCGGTATAGCCGGTCAGGATGTTGAGCCCGAGCGCGCCGGTCACCGTGATCAGGATGATGATCAGGAACGACAGCGCGTAGGAGTTCAGCACGTGGGGCGCCACGATCAGCGCCAGCACGAGCACGGCCGACCACAGCCAGACCGGCGGTGAGTCGACCAGCGCAACCAGCTCGCCATAGGTCTGCTTGTAATCGCCGGTGCGCATCAGACCCTCTCGATGTCGCGTTCGCCGAAGATGCCGAACGGGCGGATCATCAGAACGACGATGATCATCAGAAAGCCCGCGACCTCCTTCATGCCGGAGCTGACATAGCCGCCGGCGAGGTTTTCGGTGATGCCGATCAGAAGGCCGCCGATCCCGGAGCCGAGCACGGCATCGAGGCCGCCAAGGATCGTCGCCGGAAACGCCTTCAATCCCAGTTGGAACATCGCCGGCGACAGGTCATAGGACAGCGCAAAGAACACGCCGCCGATGCCGGCGATCACCGAGGAGGCCGCCCAGGCCAACGCGTGCACCCTGGTGGCGCTGATCCCCATCAGCAACGCGGTGCGGTCGTCGGCCGCAACCGCGCGCATCGCGACGCCGATCTTGCTGTAGCGGAAGAACGCCCAGATCGCGGCCAGCAGCGTCAGCAGCGTCGCGATCACGGCGACCTGTCCGGTGCGCACGCCGATGCCGCCGAGGCGGACGATGTCGCGGCCCATTCCGACATCGAGGCCATGCGGGTAGGCGTCCCAGATGAAGTTGATGGCCGAGCGCAGGATCACGGCAAGCCCGATCGTCACCATCACGGTCGCGAACACCGGCTCGCCCAGCATCGGCCGCATCACGACGCGCTCGATGATCAGCCCGAGCAGGATCGCCGCAAGGATCGCGCCGATCGCGACCACGAAGACATTGCCGCTGACCGTGGTCGAGATCGTCCAGGCGATGTAGGCCGTGATCATGGTCATTTCGCCCTGCGCGAAATTGACCAGCCCGGTCGACTTGTAGATCACAGCAAAGCCCATCGCGATCAGGCCATAAATGGCGCCGATCGCGAGACCCGAGATCAGGAGTTGCAGGAAATACTGCATTCAGCCCTCCGCCGGATAGATGATGGCGAGCTCACGCGCGAACTTCTTCTCGATCATGGCGCGGCGCACCTTCTGCGTGGCGGTCAGCTCGCCGTCATCGTGGTCGAGCTCCTTTTCGAGAATGGCGAAGCGGCGGATGTTCTCCACCCGGGCGAACCGCTTGTTGGTCTCGCCGACGATGCGCTCGACCAGCTCGTGCACCTCGGGGAGCTGCGACAGCGACTTGTAGTTGGTGTAGGCGAGCGCCTGGTCGCGCGCCCAGCGGCCGACATTGTCGTAGTCGATCTGGACAATGGCGCCGAGATACTTCTTGGCCTCGCCGACCACGATCGCCTCCTTGACGAACTCGGAATCCTTCAGCGCGTTCTCGATCTCGGAGGGCGCGATGTTCTTGCCGCCGGCGGTGATGATGATCGCCTTCTTGCGGTCGACCACGGCGATTTCGCCATTGTCCAGCACCTCGATGATGTCGCCGGTGCGCAGCCAGCCGCCGGGCTCGAGCGACGCGGTCGAAGCTTTCTCGTCGAGGAAGTAGCCCTTGAAGACGCCGGGGTTGCGCAACAGGATTTCGCCGTCGCCGTCGAGCTTCCATTCGGTTTGCGGCAGCGGCAGGCCGCAGCCGCCGAGCCGGTGATGGCTTTTGGTCTGGATGAAGGCGACGCCGCCGCTCTCGGTGAGACCGTAACCCTGCGAGACCGGGCGGCCGATGATGTCGAAGAAGCGCAGCGTCTCCGGCGAGATCGAGGCGCCGGCGCAGAGCCGGTGCCGGCTATAGGCAAAGCCGAGATGGCGCTGCAAATTGCGGAACATCAGGAGGTAGAGCAGGCCGTAGGCGGCGCGGTCGAGCAGGCTGTCCTGGCCGGCCTGCCGCCGGTCGGACAGGATGCGGCCCCAGGCGAGGCAGGCGCGCGTCAGACGCTGGCGCAGGCTGCCGCTTTCGCCGAGCCTGAACATGAAGCCCTGCTGCAGCTTCTCGTAGATCCTGGGCACGCCGACGAAGAAGGTCGGCGCGATCTCGCGGATGTTGATCGCGACCGTGTCGATCGATTCCGCAAAGCTGACGGTGCCGCCGAGCACCAGATGCGTCACCAGGCCGTAGCAGCGCTCGGCAACGTGGCAGAGCGGCAGATAGCTCACGGCCTCGAACGGCTTGTCGGCGATGCCGACCGCAATGGCGTAGGTATAGGCGGCGTAAACCAGGTTGCGGTGGGTCAGCATCGCGCCCTTGGGCGGGCCCGTCGTTCCCGAGGTGTAGACGAGGATGCAGACGTCGTCAGGCGCGGCCTGAGTGATCAGGCGGTCGATCGTCGCATTCGCATCAGGGGTTTCGCGCGCATACGCCTGGCCGCGCTGGCACAGCGCCTCGAACGACATCAGATGGGACTGGCGATAGTGCCGCAGGCCCTTCATGTCGATGCAGGCGATGGCTTCGAGCTCGGGCAGGCCGCCATTGCCGGCGAGGGCGTCGAGCACCTTGTCGGTCTGCTCCTGGTCGCCGGTGATCACGACGCGCGCGCCGGAGTGCTTGACGATGTATTGCAGCTCGACCCAGGGATTGGTCGGATAGATGCCGACCGCGACCGCGCCGATCATCTGGATGCCGAGATCGGCATAGAACCATTCCGGCGTGTTCTCGCCGGCGATGGCGACGCGGTCACCCGGCTTGATGCCGAGCGACAGCAGGCCGAGCGCGACCGCGCGCGCGGTGTCGTAATAATGGCGCCAGGAATACGGGTTCCAGATGCCGAAATCCTTTTCGCGCAGCGCCAGGGCATCGCCGTGCATGGCTGCGCGTTGCCGCAGCATTTGGGGAATGGTGATGGCGGCGTCCCGCAACGCCGTCCGGAACGCATCGGTTTCCGTCGCAGGCAGGCTGCGTGCCGCGCTGTCCGACAGCGGCGGGTGGGCGGTACGCAGGTTCTCGAGCGTCGACATCATGCACCCGCCCTTGCGAGGGTTTCGGCGCGCTGGCGGCCGAGATAGGCTTCGGCAACGGCGGGGTCGCGCTTGACGTCGTCGGGCGTTCCTTCCGCGATCTTGCGGCCGAAATTCAGCACATGGACGCGGTCCGAGATGTCCATCACGATCCGCATCTCGTGCTCGATCATCAGCACGGTGATGCCGAGCTCATCGCGGATATCCAGCACGAAACGCGCGATGTCCTCGGTCTCTTCCTGGTTCATGCCCGAAACCATTTCGTCGAGCAGCAGGATCTTCGGCTCGCAGGCCAGCGCGCGGGCGAGCTCGACGCGCTTCTGCTGGCCGTAGGAGAGGGTGCCGACCACGGCGTCCCGGATATGCTCGATTTCGAGAAACTCGATGATGTGCTCGACGCGCTGCCGCGCCGCGACCTCCTCCTTGCGGGTCCGGCCGAAGAAGATTACGGCATCGAACACATTGGAGCGCAGATGGGTGTGGCGGCCGGTCAGGATGTTCTCGACCACGGTGCCGTGCTTGAACAGCGCCAGGTTCTGGAAGGTGCGGCCGATCCCGGCGGCGGCGTAGCGCCAGGGCGAGAGCGTCTTCAGGTCGATGCCGTCATACACGATGCGGCCGCCGCTCGGCCGCAACACGCCGGAGATCATGTTGAACAGCGTGGTCTTGCCGGCGCCGTTCGGGCCGATCACGCTGCAGATCTCGCCGGCGGCGACGCTCAGATTGACGTCGGCGACGGCCTGCAGGCCGCCGAACCGCTTGCTGAGATTTTCCACCGTGAGCAGCGCGGTCACGACAGCCACCGCTTGCGGCGCTTGTAGTGCTTGACGTCGCGCAGGCTCTTGCGGCCGGACGAGGAGACGCCGAGATAGAACTCCTGGACGTCCTCGTTGGCGGCGAGTTTCCTGGCGGTGCCGTCCAGCACCACGCGGCCGGTCTCGAGAATGTAGCCATAGTCCGCGATATCGAGCGCGCGCTGCGCGTTCTGCTCGACCAGCAGCACCGTCATCTTCAGTTCGTCGCGCAGGCGGACGATTACCTCGTAGATGCGGTCGATAATCAGCGGCGCCAGCCCAAGCGACGGCTCATCGAGCGCTAGCAGCTTGGGATCGGTCATCAGCGCGCGGCCGATCGCGAGCATCTGCTGCTCGCCGCCCGACATGTAGCCTGCGATCTGGTCACGGCGCTCGTGGAGCCGCGGGAACAGCGCAAATACCTTGTCGCGGCGCTCGCGCGCCGCCGCGTTGCTCCTGGTGTAGCCGCCCATCTGCAGGTTCTCCTCGATGGTCAGCGACGCGAAGACGCGGCGGCCTTCCGGCACCTGCACGATGCCGCGCCGTACCAGTTCGTCGGGTGCAAGGTGATGCACGTCCTCGCCGCGGAAGCGGATGCTGCCGCTCTCGATCACGCCTTCCTCGGTATAGAGGATGCCGGACATCGCCTTCAGCAAGGTCGACTTGCCGGCGCCGTTGGAGCCGAGCAGGGCGACGATGCCGCCTTCGGGCACCGCGATCGACACGTCTCTGACAGCCTCGATCGCATTGTCGTAGACGACGCGGATGTTGCGGAATTCGAGCAGGCTGTCCGGCGCAGCCGTCGGCTGCGGCGCGGCAGATGGTCTCGGAATCGGGATCGTCGTCGGCATCGCGGTCAGATCCGGCTCGCCTGCGGCAGGCGCGGCCGCGTGGCGAGGATCGCGTCGGTCACGATCTTGGCCGTCTCCGCGCAGGCCTGGGTGCCGCCATTGCCGTACTGCTTGACCGCGTCGCCAACGCACCAGAGGCCCTCGATGCTGGTCTCGCGCGGCAGATCGTAGCCGGCGCAGCTTCGCTGGGCCGGCCAGTCGTCGCGCATCACCCGGATCGACAGGATTTTCGCCTGCGCGAAATTGGCGAACTGATCGCGCAGATCGGCAAGCGCGAGCTCGACTTCGCTGTCCGAGTCGAAGTCGCCGAGCGCCGGCACCGGCACGGCATAGGCGACATAGAGATGCCAGCCCGGCGGCGCGAGTTCGGGGCAGGTTGCCGAGAGGTTGGCCATGTTGCAGAGCCGGCGGGTCTTGCCGAAGGTGACGATGCCGGGATGGTTCACCAGCGGCTCGCGGCTTGCGATGTTGATGACGATGTTGGCGGCCGGACGAAGCCCGGTCCGGACTTTTGCGACATAATCCGCAGGGAAGGCGGCTTCGCCGGCGAGCGCGACGGTCGCTTTCGGCCCGGCATTGCTGATCACGAGATCGGTGTCGATGCGAACCGGCGCACCGTTTCTTTGAACAGTGACGCCGGTGACGCGGCCATCGGCAGTGTGGATCTCGGTGGCCGGGGTGTCGAGCCAGACCTCGCCGTTGCGCTTGATCGCGGTGGCGAGACTTTCCCAGACGCCGATCGTTCCGTCCGGACAGAAGCCGAATTTCTTGAAGGCGCCCTTGCTCGTGAAATAGGTGAGGAAGGCGCGGGCCGGCAGTTCGGCGGCGTTGCAGGCGAAGATCGCGGCGCAGAGGTTGCGGAAGATCGCGTGCACGGTGGCGTTGCTGGTGTAGCCCTTCAGCCAATCCTCGGTCGATTGCCGTCCGTCCGGCAAGTTGCCGGAACGCGCATCGGCGAATTTCTCCAGGATGCGTGAGGCCTGTTTTGTCAGTTGCCCGAGCAGCAGCGACCAGCCGCCGCGGCCGACGTCGATCAGCCTGCCGTCGATGAAGAAGGAGCTCGCGGGCTCCGGTGCGCGGATGTTGAGGGGGGCGCCGACCGTGTGAAACGTCTCCTCGAACACGCCGCCGAACTCGATCGCGATCGCGCCGATATTGACCTTGAAGCCGTCGATCTCCTCCGTCGAGGCGCGTCCGCCGAGCCGGCTCTTGTCGTCGACCACCAGCGTATGCAGGCCGCCATGGGCCAGCCGCGCCGCGGCGCACAGCCCGCCGGCGCCGGCTCCGATCACGATAGCATCGACCCTCTGCGTGTCCACGAACAGCCTCCCTCGATGCCGCCGGGTTGGCCCCGCGTGCCCTGATTTGCTTGCTCTCGATGCCTGAGCATATTATAATCCGACTGTCCGTTCAAATTATTTTTCGTCGCAGGTTGGAGCCGGAACCTGCGGTGGAAGAGTTCTGGGGAACGGCGGGTGCAGGCGCGGGACGTCATCGCCGCGGCGGTAGTATAGAGAGCGGGAGTCGCCGGATCGCGGCGTCGCTTGGAATGTGAGAGACAGTCGATGGCGCGAACGCGCTCCGAGAATTACGACGGCATTCATCAGGGCATTCTTGATGCTGCCTGCGACCTGTTCGCCAGCCAGGGCTATATGCGCGCCTCGATCGCCGACCTTGCCGACGCCTGCAAGCTGTCGCGCGGCGCGCTGTATCACTACTTCGATTCGAAGGAAGCGATCCTGTTCGCCATTCTGGACGAGCATGTGCGCCAGATGATCGCCGACGTCGAAGCGGGGATCGCCAAGCACACGTCCACGCTCGATCAGTTTCGCGCCGCGATCCACGCCATCGTCGATCTCAATGCGCGCTCGCCGCAGGAGCAGCGGCTGATCCTCAACGACCTGACCTTCCTCAGCGAAGCCGACCAGCAGACCATCAAGTCACTGGAGCGCCGCATCGTCGATCTGGTGTCGACGCTGCTGCTCCAGCTCGACGATCAGGGCAAGATCGTCAAGCGGACCAAGAAGGTCTACGCGATGATGCTGTTCGGGACACTGAATTTCAGCCACACCTGGTACGACCCGAAGGGCGGCATCGGGCCGGCCGAGTTTGCCGATATGGTCGTCGATCAGTTCCTGTACGGCATAGCTGGCCACGCGGCGCCGAGGGCCGTCCGCGGGGCGACGAAGTCGTGAGGCGCGCTCGTGACTGCACAGTGACTATTCAGCCCACCGCCTTGAAGGTCGCGACCTGCATCACCCATGCCGCGGAGCCTCCGAGCGGAGCGATGCCGCTGTAGGATCCCGTCGCGGTCACGAACCGGTCTTCGGCGATGTCACCGTTGGGCGAGGTAATGATGCGCGACGTAAAGCCCGTTCCTGCTCCGCTGAACCCGCCGATTGTCGTGCCGGCGGCGAAGACCAGTTCATGGGCCGTTGTGGTCGTAACTGCACCGCTGTTGGCTGAATTGCTGGTCCCCGACGCCGAAGTGCCGACATCGAATGGGTTGGCCAGATCAAGACCGCTGTACTCCAGCGCGCGGAGATCGACGAACTGCGTGGACGCGCTGAAAGTCACCGTCACGGTATTGGTCCCGGCCGCGGCCGCTTTGATGTTCTTGGCGTAGTAGATGGCCTGGCTGATGCCGCTTCCGCGCACGGTCGGAACCGCGAGCTGGTAGACATTGCCCGCTGAATCGGTGACTGAGGTCACGTTTGAGGTGGTGTTGTTCCAGCCGACGACGAGGATGTTCAGGTCTCCCACGACCTGAGGCTTGGCGTAGGCCACCGAGACCTGAGTCTGGTTTGTTTGCGGCACGGCCGCGTTCACTTGCACGAATGCCAGCGGCACCGGCGCCGTGACGGCATTGTATGTCGCGGTATAGGCCGCGCCTCCGACCGGAACGGTGATCACGTGATCCTGCGCGCCGCCGTCCGACCAGGAGACGAAGTTGTAGGTGGTCGTTCCGACCGTTGCGTTGCGCGCTTCGATTTCGTGATGGAAGCCGATCAGCGTGTCGTAGGTGAAGGGTGCCGTGTGCGCGATACCGTCGAGGTACAGCGTGACGCCGGCCGGAAGAGTGGCGAACTCGAGGTTGACCTTATCGGGGAAGATGATGACCGATTGGGTGGATTGCAGTCCGCTGGAGTCCGTGACCGTCAGCGATATCCGGTAGCGGGTGAAGCCGCTGAAGTCGTGACCGCTGGTCGGGATGGTGAACGTGCCGCTGGTCACGCCGGTGATCGGCGTACCCGGATGAACGTGACCTTCATGGAGGAAGTCGATATTCCAGGTATACGCGCTGGCGGGCAGCGTGCCATCCTCGGCGTCAGTCGCGCTGCCGCTGAACGTGATGACATCGCCCGCCCGGAAGATCGCGGCATTGATCGGCGAAAGGATGTTGACGAGCGGCGCGTTACCGACGCTGATCGCAAGCGGCGTCGAAAGCGTCGAATTGGTCCCGTCAGAAACCGTGAGCCGGGCTTGATAGGGGCCGCTGACCGCATAGGTGTGCGACGGGTTGGCCTGTGTCGAGGTTGAGCCATCGCCGAAATTCCACAGATAGGACAGCGGCTGGCCTTCCGGATCGGATGAGCCGCTGCTGGAGAAGCTGACGGTGAGCGGGGCCTGGCCTTGCGTGGGCGTCGCCGAAGCGGCGGCCACCGGAGGAAGATCGGAATTGATGAAGTCGATGCGGCGTATCTTGCTGACGCCGAAAGTCCCGCTGATATCCGAGTAGCCGAGGTCGACATAGTAGAGGGCGCCGTCGGGACCCTCGGTCAAATAGACAATGTCGCCGTACGGGCCGTCGACCGAGCCGTCGGCCGGCTCGAAGTTGAACACGCCGGTGACGTTGCCATTGGCGTCGAACGTCAGTCGCTTGATCCAGTTTTGCGTGTAGTCGGCAAAGAAGTAGCTGCCTTGATAGGAGGCAGGGAACTGGGTGCCGTGATAGACGAACCCGCCGGTGATGGCCGCATCGCGTCCATTGTGCGGATAGTAGTAGGCCGGTGCCGTGTAAGCGGGATTGTTGTTTGGCGCTTCGACGTTCGGCCAGCCATAGTTGGCCCCTCGCGCACCGATGTCGACTTCCTCGATCGCGGTCGAATAGTCGTTGCCGCCGACGTCGCCGATGATGAGGCGCCCGGTCGGCGCGTCGTAATAGGCGCGGTAGGGATTGCGCAGACCGAGCGCCCAGATCGCATCGAAGTTCGGCCCGGCGCCGTCATAGAATGGATTGTCCGTCGGTATGGTGCCGTCCATATTGTAGCGCAGGATCTTGCCGCGCGGCTTGGTGAGGTCCTGGGCCTCGCTGGCGTTGAAATGCTCGCCGGTCGTGAGCAGGATCTTTCCGTCGTTGCTGAAGTTGATGGAGCCGCCGTGATGTTCGGCATTGGCGGTCTCGCCATCCTGATAGATGACGAATTCGGAGCCTGCGATTGTCCCGGTCAGCGTCGCATTCGCGGTGAAGCGCGAGAAGCGATCGACGTTCGGCGTCCCCAGCGTGTAGAAAATGTAGTAGTAGTGATTGGTGGCGAAGTTGGGATCGAGTGCGATGTCGTAGATTCCCTGTTGCACGCCTGCCGAGCCGATGTTGGTGAGTTGCAGGAAAGGCGTGGCGCTTGGCGTCGTGTAGGGCGGCGGCAGCACCTTGATCGTGCCGGCAAGCTCAACCACGAGCATGCGGCCATCGGGAAGGAACTTGATCGCGGTCGGCAGATTGAAGCCGGTGGCCAGAATCGTGTTCTGGAAAAAGCTGCTGTTCGCGACGTTGACGGAAACCGGCGCCGACATCGTCGAATGACCGTCGATGTCGGTTGCGAGCGCCGTGAGAGTGTGCGCGCCGTTGCTCGTCGCGCGGGTATCCCATGCCAGTGCGTAGGGATCGGCGGTGTCCGGTGGGCCCATCGCGACATTGTCGACATAGAACTGAACACTGGCAATGCCGGTGTCGTCGGTCGCATCGGCCGTCACGTTGACGATGCCGCCCACCTGGGCCCCATTGGCGGGGAAGTCGATCAGAACCTGCGGCGCTCCGACGATCGTCCCACCGACCGGTGTTGCCATGTCGGTTTGTATTTGTGCCTGTGTGAGCACGCGACTGTAAATGCGTACGTCGTCGAGCGCTCCATGGTAGAATTGCCCCGTCGAGGCATCCGCACCGATGTTCATCGAATTGCCGCGAGCCGTAATGGTCCCGACGAGCGCTTGCGTATTGACAAGCGTGCCGTTGACGTAGGTCCTGACCTGCGCGCCGTCGAAGGTGATCGCAAGGTGAGTCCACTGGTTGTAGGGCAGCGTCGTGCCCCCACTGGCGATGAGCGGTCCGCTCGCCGTCCCGACCAAGAAATCGGTCTTGTTGCCGCCGCTCAGCTCCAGCCCGTACTGGTAGTAGGGCGACGCCATCGTCGTGTTCCAGAACTTTCCGAGGACGACGGAATCTCCGCTCGCGAGGGGTTGGGGATTGATCCACATCGACAGCGTAAGGGCATTGCCGGAAATGTTGGTCGAGGCAGAGTTCGGAATCGTAATGAAGTCGTTCAGTCCGTCAAAACTCGCGGCCGATCCGTTCTTGCCGGGTACCCGGGCAACTCCGTTGTTGAGCGTCGCCGTATTGCCCTGGCCCGAGGAATCGATGGCGGCTCCCGTCGCCTCATCGAACGAGTAGGCGGCGACTAAACCGGATAGCTGGGTATTGGTTACGGTTATGCTGACGGGCAGGGAATCGCCCGTGTTGCCCGACGTGTCTCGTGCGCGAGCGATAATCGTGTGAATGCCGTTCGGTACCGAGGTGGTGTCCCAGTTGACGCTGTAGGGAGACGTCGTGTCTTCGCCTCCGCCGACCACGACGTTATCCACCAGGAAAGTCACGCCGCTCACTCCGACGTTGTCGGATGCATTGGCGCGGATTGCGATCGTCCCGGAAACCGTGGCCGATCCGGTCGGGGCGGTGATCGTGGCGGTCGGCAACGTCGTGTCGGGCGTGAGCGTCGTGGTGCTGGCGGGCTGCGATTGTCCGGACGGGTTAGCGGCTGCGTCCACCGCCCGCACCGTATAGCTGTACGACGTGCCGGGCGACAGGCCGGTGTTGCTGAACGACGTCGTCGTCGAGGTGCCGATTTGCGTGCCGTCGCGGAAGATCTGATAGCCGGTCACTGCAACGTTGTCCGTTGACGCGTTCCACGAAAGGTTGATCTGGGTCGACGAAACTGCGGTGGCGGTGAGACCGGTGGGGGTCGACGGCGGTATGGTATCGGGCGCTGCAGCCGTCTTGAACGTACCGTTCGAGCCGATTTGTTCGTTGCCGGCAGCGTCGATCGAGCGGACGCGATAGTTGTACGTGGTGTTGGGAGCAAGAGCGGTCAGCGCGACGCTGTGCGCCGTCACGAGAGCTGGGTCGAGCGTCGTCGATGATCCGTAGCTGGTGGTCAATCCGTATTCGACGCGGGACGTCGCAGCCTCGTTGGTGGTCCAGGTGACTTGTGCGGTGGTCCCCGTAAGATTCGTCGCGGTCTGCCCGGATATCGTCGGTGCAGTCTTGTCGAGAATGATGGTGTCGGTGGCGGCGGCCGACCAGTTGCCGGCCGCGTCCCTGAACTGGACATAGACCGTCTTGGTGCCGACCGTGTTCTGCAACGTCCACGCCTTGGTTGGCGCGAAGGCTTCTGCCGCCGAATAGGACGTGCCGTTGTTGGAGAAGCGCATTTGCGTGACGGAGGTCACTGCGTCGCTCGCACTGAGCGTAAGCGTGACGGCGGTGTTGTTGGTGGCCGCCGCATTCCCGTTTATGACGACTGTTCCGGTCGGCGCCTGATTGTCGACGGTGACCGTGAACGCTGTCGAGGTCGCCACGTTGGTGGCGGCGTCGCGTGCCTGTGCGGTAAGCGAATGGATGCCGTTCGATGCGGTCGTTGTGTTCCAGGAAACCCCGTAGGGTGACGTCGTGTCTTCGGCGCCAATCTGGGTGTTGCCCTCGAGCAGGAATTTGACGCCGGCGACGCCGACGTTGTCGGAGGCGGTCGCCGCAAGGTTGACTGTACCCGACACGATCGCGGCCGGCGGCGTCAGCGCAACGTTCGGCGGCGTCGTATCGGACGGTGGCGGCGTGGTCCCGCCAAGCGGCGTTACCATATCGGTCTGGATCTGGTCCTGCGTGAGAGCATGATCGGCGACACGGACGTCGTCGATGCGGCCCGGGAATTCGAAGCCGGTAGCGCCGGCTCGACGGCCGATGTTCACATTGGCCGTGGAGTTCTGCTGGGAATTGGTGACCGTGCCCAGCAACTGGCCGTTATCGAGCACGCCATTGAGATAGACATTCAGCGTCTGGGTTGCCGCGTTGTAGACCCCGGCGATGTGATACCAGGTGTTGGTCTGCAGCGCCGTGGCGCCGTAGCGGAACATCGTGCCGCCGGAACTGCTGGTCAGCTTGAAGCCGATGGTGCGCACGCCGGTGTCGGCAGTCAGATCGAGCTGGTAGCCGGACTCGCTGCTGGTGCGCTTGGACACGACCGCCGCATCATCCCCGGGGAACGAACTGGCGAAAACCCAGGCACTGATGGTCATGCTGCCGGTGAACTGCAGCGCGGCGGGATTGCCGAGATTCACGAAGTCATTGGTGCCATCGAGGGCGATTGCATTGCCGTATTTTCCGGCCGTGAAGGTCGGGCCGTTGGTGAGCGTTCCGACGATCCCGTGACCGGATGCATCTGCCGTAGTGGGTCCCGAGGCCTCGTTGAACGCGTAACCTGCCGTGATGCCAAGGGGATCTGCGGCGAGGAGCAGTCGCGGCTCAAGAGTTTCAAAGAGGATTTGCGAGGGGCGATTGGCGCCGTTGTTCTCACCGCTTGGCTCTTGGGCGCGTCCGCTGCTGCGATGGGTGAGTCGTTGCGTCAATCGACTGACAATGTCCCGAGCAATCGACATTGTGCCCTCCTAGCGCAACGAGTGGACGATCGAACAACACAGCGTTCCCAATCCTGCCTGGGATTGGGCACACTGTCTCATTCAGTAGTGTGACCTGATTATTCGCGTATCGATTGTGCTGTCGCGTCAAACGCGAATGATACGTTCTCCCGCGATATTCGCTTGCGGCGCATAAGGAGTACCTCGATCGTGCTATCTTTCGGATGCTCTAGTATCGTCAATGCGTTAGGCAATCTCATTCAATGCCGGCGAAACCGAGGATCCTGTTGATACGCAGATCCTCCGCCAGCGCGGCCCGTCGGGCCCGGCCATGCAGGCGCTCGGCTGCGTGCTGGCTATAGCCGCGCAGCGTGCGTCCGCTCAAAGCAGAAATTGGCTGATCCGATTTCCATCCTTTGCCGACCAAGCGCAGCAGCTCGGCATTCACGAAGCGTCGGAAAATCTCGTCATCGATGGCCACGATGGATTCGTAGCTGCCGGGATCGCCTTGACGGCCGGCCCGCCCGAAGAGCTGGCGGTCGATGCGGTGGGACTCGTGGTATTCCGTCAAGATGACATGCAAGCCGCCGGCGTCGCGCACGACCGGATGTAACTGAATGTCCGTGCCGCGGCCTGCCATGTTGGTGGCAACCGTGATGCGCCCGGGTTGACCAGCAAGCTCGACGATGCGGGCTTCGGCGCGATCCTGCCGGGCGTTGAGCACCACGGGCTCGAGTCCGGATCTGCGGAGCAATTCCGCAACATGCTCGGAAGCCTCGACCGAACGGGTGCCGACGAGCACGGCGCGGCCGGCGCGCAGCGTCTCGGAAACCGATTCGACCACTGCGTTCCATTTGAGCTCAGCGGTTCGAAACACGCGCGTGCCCGAATTCGTCCGCCGTAGTGGCTTGTTCGTGGGGATGCGCACCACGCTCAAGCCATAGGTGCCGTAGAGCTCTCCCGCCGGCTCGATCGCGGTTCCGGTCATGCCGCAAAGATGCATGTAGCGCCGAAAGAACCGCTGGTAGGTGATCTGGGCAAGCGTTCTGCGGCGTTCCGTGATCGCGCAATGCTCCTTGGCTTCGATCAGCTGATGAATGCCGCTTTCCCATGAACGGTCGGGCATGACGCGCCCGGTGTATTCGTCGACGATCTGCACCTTGCCGTTGGCAACGATGTATTGGACATCGCGCCGGTACAGGTGAAGCGCGGCGAGCGCGTGTTGCACCAGCTCCTCGCGCGCGCGCCGCATCGCCCACAGGCCGGGCAGTCCGGCAGCGAGCAGGGCGATCCGGGCTTTGCCAGGCGCGGTCAGCTGGATCGACTTTTCGTTTGCGCGCAGAGCGAACTCCTCGCCGGCTGCCAGACGTCGGGCGATACCGAGCGCGGTGTCATAGAGGCCGCCGGCGTTTTCGGCGCCATCCTGCGTTCCGGCGAGAATCAGCGGCACGCGCGCCTCGTCGATCAGCAGGCTGTCGGCTTCGTCCACGATCGCGAAATGCAGGCCGCGCAGGAGGGGCTGGTGGTGGCCCGCAAGTCGGCTGTTGAAGATGCCGTCAACAGCGAGTTGTGCGCGCGCGCGACGGGAGCCGAGCGCGAGGCGCTCGCGCAGGTAGTCGAACACGAGCTCCTTGTTGGTGCAATAGGTGACGTCGCTTGCGTAGGCGCGTTGCCGTTGCTGCGGGGGCTGACCTTGCTCGACAAGTCCAACTGTGAGGCCAAGGGCGTTGTAGACGGGTGCGAGCTGCTCGGCGTCGCGGCGCGCAAGATAGTCGTTCACCGTGATGATGTGGACCGGGTGGCCCATCAATACGGCGGTGATCGCCGGTAGCAGCGCCGTCAAGGTCTTGCCTTCACCGGTTTCCATTTCGGCGAGGGCGCCGCTCATCATGGCGGCTCCGCCGAGCAACTGAACTGCAAAGTGGCGCATCCCGACGTGCCTGCGCGCCGCCTCGCGCGCAAGCGCGAAGGAGGTGGCCATCTCATGCGAATAAAGGCTCGCCGAG
This sequence comes from Bradyrhizobium ivorense, assembly GCF_900696085.1. Taxonomy (GTDB): domain Bacteria; phylum Pseudomonadota; class Alphaproteobacteria; order Rhizobiales; family Xanthobacteraceae; genus Bradyrhizobium; species Bradyrhizobium ivorense. The sequence continues at coordinate 77,322 of NZ_CAADFC020000033.1, read as the reverse complement.
AGCATCCGCGGGCGCAGCTCGTCGGCGAAGTCACGCAGGCGGCGGTCCGTCAGGGTGACCAGCTGCGGTTCCAGGTCCCCCACCTGCCGTGCAAAGCGCCAGAGCCGGCTACGTGAAAGCGCCAACGGCAGGTGGGGCGAGATCCGACCCCAGGCGCCGAGCAGTGCGGCATCGAATCCGCTTTCCTTGCAGGCGGACCGCTCCACATAGGGTGCGTCTGCCGACACCGAACAGAAACGGTTGATCTGTCGTGGGCCGAGCGAAAGCGACATGCGCGTGACCTCAGATCTGCAGTTGCGAAAGCAGCAGCTGTTGCAATCGTCGCAGGATTTGTTGGCCAGCCGGTTCCCAGTCATAGTCGAAGCGGACATAGGCGCGGCTGCCGAAGGCGGACGCTGCTGCGTTGCCGGGCAGAGCGATGTCAACCTGGAAGACGCGTTGAAGCGCCTTCGTGCCATGCGGATCTCCAGGATTGACGGCGACGGCGCCACCGCCGGCGCCACCCAGCGCCTTGCTGGGAAGGTCGTCATGCCCGGCCGGCACCTCGCGGATGATCTCCGCGGGCAGAGTCTCGTCAAGGCGCTCGGAAAGGACAACCGAGGCTCTACGCAATCTGTGACGAACGAGATCTATGTCGGATTGAGATATCGTGGCCCGCACGATGCACGAACCCGACGTGAGAACGTAACCAATCTGCTGACCCTCGCGCAGAAAGCGTCCGGCCAGGTCCTCCGCCTTCATCACGGCGAAGATGCCGTCACTGCGACTGCGAACGATGAGGCGGTCGACGCGATCGGCCGCGGTCGAGAGTTCGGCGCGGGCCTGATCCAGTTCAGTGGTCGTGATCTCGGCGCGCGCACGGTCGGTGAAGCGCTCGGTGGCAAGCTTCGCCTCGAGCTCAGCGACGCGCGCGCGCAGGATTTCGAGCCCGGTCGCGAGCGCGGGATCTTCGCTTTCGACCAGTTTTTCTCCTGAGGTCACGAGGCGGCCTGGCTCGATCGTCAGGGCGCGCACGAAGCCGTCGGCTCCTGCGCGCACGATCGCATTCTCCGGCAGCCAAACCACGCCTTCGGTCGTGGTGTATGATGGCGCCGGAACCCAGAACAGCACAAACCCGGCGGCCAGAATCGTGGCGAACGTCGCGCCGACGGCTCGGGAGCGGTTGCGCTGAAGGCGCGGGCTCGCGAGCACGAACCACAGCGCTTTGCCGATCGGCCGCACGACACCCGTCAGCAGGCTCCAGACTGCGATGCCGATACCGACGGTGAGATATTGTGACGCGACGAAGACTGCGATCGTCAGCATCACGATCTGGCGATACACGAAGGCGGCCGGCGCGTAGAGCAGCAGCCAGGCCCGCTCGCCGTTGCTCGCGAAAAAGTCCTTCGATCCGTCCGTGCGAAACACGTATCGGTCGACCAGATGGCCCCAGTACCGCGTGGCCCGCTGTGCCAGGTTCGGGGTTTCCAGCAGATCGGCAAGAATATAATAGCCGTCATACCGCAGCAGCGGGTTGCCGTTGAACACCACGGTCGAAACGCCGGCGATCACCATGGCGTCGAACGCCAGGGCGCGAACGAGCCCGGTTTCGACCGCGAGCCAAACATAAAGCGCCAGCGCGGCGAAAAACACTTCGACGATCATTCCGGCAGCGCCGACAAGCGCGCGATGCCACTTGTTGCGGAATCCCGCGGCAGCCGAGGCGTCAACATATGGCAGCGGCGCAAACACCAGGATCATCAGCCCAAACTCCTGGACTGCGCCGCCAAACGCCTTGACCGCGAATCCGTGGCCAAATTCGTGCAGGATCTTGAGCACAATGTAGATCAGGGCCAGCGGGAGAAGGTTTTCGGCCGCCAGGATGCGGTCGGAAGCGTCGGCGCCGAGCTCCTGCCAGTGCTCTGCCGCCAGCACCAGCGCCGGCAGCACCGCAATGAGCCACAGCAGGGTGCCCGGCACGCCGAACAGCCAGTGTGCGAGCGGCCTTGCGCGCTCGAAAAACCGGTCGGGGTGCCAGAGCGGAATCCGTAGTGCCAACGGGTAAAGCGCATTGGCGAGCCATCCGGATCGTCCGGCTCGGGCTGCGCGCTGTTCCAGCGCGTCCGGGTCTGGCGTCACATCGGTCTGCAGCAGGTCGCAAGCATTGAGCTCGGCCAGCAGCTGGATGACGTCGCCTTGGCTGGGTGCCTCCTCTCCGAGATAGGAGCCTGCTTCCAGCCAGAGCTGATCGACGGTCCGCACGCCGTCCATTGCGGCAACGATCATGTACCCTGCCGGTGACAGCCGGTGCACGCGTCCGGTCGCATGATCCTGAATGACATACCAAACGCTGCCGCGATAGCGGTGTCGGCCGATCGAGGTATGCTCGCGAAGCCTGGGTTTGCGCAACGCGACGCGATACCATGACGAACTCAGGAACGGGCCGGCGGTCATGTCGACAATCTCACGGCAGGTACCTCCACGCCGCGAGGCGCAGCCAATCGACAACGGGATGCATCCAGATCCATACGATCGACCGTCGGCCCGCCTTGACCTTGGCCACGCCCTCCATACCCGATCGCAGCTGCAGTCCTGATCCCGACAGGCGCGCCTCGACCCGGAACGAATTGCGGCCTTCCTCGGCGACCGTGACCGGCGTGATCTTGTTCAGGGTGATCGGCACCGGATCGCCGGGCCGTCCCGCGAACGCGACGGTGCCGTTTTGTCCGACGGCGACATAGCGAACGTCGCGTTCGTCGACCTGTACGATCAAGCGATAGGAATCAAGCGGCGCAATTTCGAACAGCACTTTTCCTTTCTCGATTGGCGATCCAAGCATCTGGCTCAGGTCTCCGGAGACGACGATGCCGTCGAACGGAGCAATAATACGGGCGCGCGCAAGCTTCTCCTCAGCCAATGCGAGTTGCGATTCGGCTTGCCGGATCTGCGGATCAAGGACGGCAAGGTTGCTACGGTCGTGCTTGCCAAGCGCCTCACGCTGGCGTTGAAGCAATTTGTCGCGTTCGGCACGCCATTTCAAACGGTCGAGAACGAGATCGCGGTCATCGAGGGCGGCTAGGAGATCGCCGCCTTGCACGGTGTCGCCGGCCCGAACCGCTGCTGACCGCACGAATCCGTCGAATGGCGCTACCGCCGCCCGCTGCACTTCGGCTTCGAGCACCGACTTTGCGGTGACGCGATGCTCGCCCTCGGCAAAGATCAGCGTCAGCGCCAGTGCAGCGACGCCGAGCACGCAGAGCTTGAGAACCGGACGCCGTGCGCCGAACAACGCCTGACATGCATCGCCGACACGATCTGCCAGCCGTCCGGCCACCAACCTGTTCGCTCGCAGCAGCAGGCCGAGTTGAGGACCCAGTAGCGAGGTGATGGCTTCGGCCAGTTTCAATGTTTCTGCCGTAAAGGGCTCGTTGCGGTGACGTTCGAAGGTGAGTGCGCCGATCGGCTTGCCGCGACCGTCGACCAGCACGGCGGTCATCGCCGACGCGCCGGGGGCTTTTACGCTCTCGGCCAGCGCCCGCTGGGCAATCGTCATGGCGCGCTCCATTGCGGGCAGCACAGGATAGGCGACGGTGCCGCGCTGCTCGATCGCCTCGTCCATCGCATCCTCGATCGCGTCGGCCAGGCGATTGTCTCGCCTGAAGCCGGCGGAGTGCGAGACCGCGCGCAGGCGAACCGCGCCATTTCGCCGAACGATGCCCAAGGACACGCGATCGCAGGACAGGCGGGTGGCGAGCTCGTTCGTGACCGCGATCGCCATTCCGCGCAGCCGCGGCTGCGCCCCGACCGCGGCGAGAAGATCAAGGCACGAGGCTGCCCGCGTCACGTCGGATGAAAGATCCCCGGCCAGCCTTGCCCAAGGTAGTGTTTCAAGCCAACCCGCTTCCCATCGCAACCGATCGGCGATGATTTCGGGGGTGAGCACCGGCTTGCCCGCCGTCGTCGTCAAGGCGATGGCTGCCGCTGCAAAGGGACCTTTCGCGAAGCCAAGCGGCACCGCTACGACAAGGGCCACGGGGTGGGCCGAGCTGGTATCGGAGCCCACGCGGCCGGGCCCAACGACCATGCGGCGCTCGGCATACGCCGTTTCCGCAAATCGCGACAAATCGCTCGCATCAAGGTCGCGCGGCGGCCACGTCACCGTCAGGTGGGGCGCGGCTGCATCGGCCTGCCGGATCAGCAACAGGCCGCCGGCCACGCCGGGCAAGCGGCTGCATTGCAGCGCCAGCCAGGCGGAGCCAAATGCGGCTTCGTCTCTTGCATCCAGCAATCCACGCCAGTGCGGCGACGTGGCCGGATCGACAGGGACGCGCCGCAGTTGCAGGCCGAGGCCTTCGTTCGCCAATCGGCTCGCGTCCGGTTCAGACATTTGCTGCCTACCAAACCGGCCGACAGATGACCTTGCCGCTACGCCACTCGCGATTTCGATTAAAGCGGGTGGCCGCCATGCCCTGTCGCCGGGGCTGGAGCTTAATCATCACAGCGCAGCGCGAAGAATACTCCCCTCCGGAGGTACTCCATCCGTATAGTGTCCCCCGCGAGAGGGCATCGCCCACGCATTCCATACGCGTTAGCTTACGCGTAAGGTGCGAAACTATTGGAGGCCGCGCGGTGCTTTCAATTGGTAGGGCTTTTGGCAAGACTCAGCGCATGGTTGGCTTGGTCTTGCGCCTGATTGTCCCGTTGGGGAGCGTCCTTGCCGCCGCTGCCGCGATGTCGCAGACCCGAACGATACCGGCCGCAGACAAAGGCGAGTTCGATTGCGTCATCGAGCCGCAACAGGTCGTCAAGCTCGCGAGCGCGGCGGTCGGGGTGATTGCACGGCTCGACGTCGACCGAGGAGACGTCGTTCGGCAAGGCCAGGTCGTCGGCAATATCGAGGATGGAGTCGAGGCGGCAACCCTGGCGCTTTCGCGCGCACGGGCGACAAATGATTCACCGGTGAAGTCGGCGGAAGCCCGTGTCCAGTTCCTCCGTCTCAAATACGAGCGGCTGACACAGCTTCATGCCAGGGCCGTCAGCCCTCTTGCGTCGCTGCAGGAAGCCGAAGCGGAAGTGCAAGTTGCCGAGCAGCAGCTCAAGGAGGCGCAACTCACCAAGGAGATCGCGCGCCTCGAGGTCGTTCATGCGGAAGAGATTGTGAAGCAGCGCACATTGCGAAGCCCGATCGATGGTGTGGTGGTCGATCGCCTTCTGGTGCCGGGCGAGTATCGAAATGATCAGAGCCCGGTTCTTACGCTCGCGCAGATCGATCCGCTGCGAGTCGAAGTGTTCGTGCCGACAGCATATTTCGGGCAGATCCGGATCGGTAGCAACGCCGAGGTGCGGCCGGAACCGCCTGTCGGCGGCACGCACCTCGCCACTGTCACGGTGGTCGATCGCGTGCATGACGCCGCTAGCGGCACGTTCGGAGTCCGGCTGGCCTTGCCAAACCCGCGCTTGGTGCTACCCGGCGGGATTCGATGCCGGGTCATATTTGCGCTGCATCCGGCCGGGGAGACCCCGGCCCTGGTGGTGGGCGACGCTCCAAAATCCCAGAACTAGATGGCTCGCTCGGGGGCCGGCGTTGCCGCGCAGGTCGCTTGTGCGTGAGTAGCCAACCAGGCGAACTGCGCGCTAGCTCTTGCGTTGTTTCGCGCGGACAGCGATCGTCGCCGCTGCGGTGCGATTGTCGACCCCGAGTTTCGAATAAATCTGCTCGAGATGCTTGTCGACGGTGCGTGGGCTCAGGCCGAGTATTTGCGCGATGTCGCGGTTGGTCTTGCCCTTCGAGAGCCAAGACAGCACCTCGCCCTCGCGGGTGGTCAGACCGAGCTCGCTGGAGAACTCGGCCGGCATGTCGCCGCTGGTGTCCTTGGCAAGCCGGAGCAGGAATTCGTCTGGGCCGAGCTTGCCCATGTATTGCAGCCGAAGCTGCTCGTCGCCGGGGAATAGCGCCACGGTCGCGGTCTTCGATCCCGCCTTGCCTTTTTGCGCCTGTTCTAGCCATTGCGGCGTCGGATCCGTCAGCACAAAATTGTCCGCTGCATCGCCGAGTGTATCGAACAGCAGTCGCTGCGCCTGCGGCGTCGCCCACAACAGCGCGCCTGAGCCATCGACCGCGAGTAGATAGCGGCCGGAGACGTCGAGCGCCGCGCGGGCGCTCTGCGTCATCCGTGCGTTGGCGAGGTGGACGCGGATGCGTGCCAGCATCTCCTCGACCACGATCGGCTTGGTCACATAGTCGACACCGCCGGCCTCCAGGCCGCGCACGATGTGCTCGGTTTCGGCGAGGCCCGTCATGAAGATGATCGGCACGCCGTCGAGCCCGGCGTCGCGCTTCAGCCGCTTGCAGGTTTCGAACCCGTCCATGCCGGGCATCACGGCATCGAGCAGCACGATGTCGGGCGTGATCTGGTCGACGATCCGCATCGCCGAGGATCCGTCGAGCGCGACCATTACCGTCATGCCGGCGCCGTCGAGCGCGTCGGTCAGCAGGCGCAACGTTTCCGGGGAGTCGTCGACGACGAGCGCAATGTCGCGCTTCTTCTGTTCAATGGTCATAGCTGTGCAATGTCTTCAACGTCGCCATGAATTGATCGAGGTCGAAACGGTCGATCAGCGTGCGCATCTGGCCGACGAAATCGGCGTGTTCGGGCTGCTCGCTGCCGATTTCATCGAGCTTGAGCTGGATCGCCCTGACATAGCCGAGCTGGCCAAGGCCGATCAGCTCCTCGACATATTGCACCGGCGGGCGCAAACCACTTTCCGGCTTCCACTGCGGGGGCGGGGCCGGCTCGGCCTGATACTGCCATTCGATCCTGAGCAACTGCCGGATGGTTTCCAGCAGACGCGGAATGTCGATCGGCTTCATCAGATAACCGTCGTGGAACGGCTGGGCCAGCGGCGCGCCGTGGGCTTCGAGTGCGCTTGCCGAGATCATCAGGATGCGCGCCTGATGGTGGCCAGCCGAGCGCAGTGTCTCGGCGACGGTCCAGCCATCCATCCCCGCCATGGAGATATCGAGCAGGAACAGGTCGGGACGGCAGTGCTGGGCCAGCGCGAGGCAGGCCGGCCCGTCGGGCGCGCTCAGCAGGATGAAGCCGAGCGGCGTCAGCACCTCGCGAAGCAGGTCGCGGTGCGTCGGATCGTCGTCGGTGATCAGGATGGTCTTGCGCGGCCCGTGATAGCCGTAGACGGGGGCGTCGACCGGCGCCTCGCGCCGCGGATTGGTCACCTCGGAGAGCAGGAGTTTGACGCGGAATGTGCTGCCTCGGCCGACGGTGCTGGTGACCTTGATGTCGCCGCCCATCACGCCCGCGAGCAGACGGCTGATGGTCAATCCCAGGCCCGTGCCGGTCTGGGGCTGCGCGACGCCGAGCGCGCCGCGCTCGAACGGCGCAAAAATCCGCTCGAGATCGTCCGGCTGGATGCCCGGCCCGGTATCGATCACCTCGAACTCGGCGACCGGGCTGCGGTAATGAACCACGAACTGCACCTGTCCTGTCTGGGTGAACTTGATCGCATTCGAGAGCAGGTTGATCAGGATTTGCCGCAGCCGCTTCTCGTCGGCATAGACCACGACGGGCAGCACCGCCGGTCGTCTGAATATGAAGTCGATGCCTTTCGCCGCGGCCTGCAGGCGGAACATGCCGACGAGCTGTTCGAGGAAGTCGTTCAGCCGGACTTCGTCGCGCGACAGATAGAGCCGGCCGGCCTCGATCTTGGAGATATCGAGAATGCCGTCGATCAGTCCCGACAGATGATCGGCGCTGCGGCGGACCACCCGGACCTGATCGCGCGGCCGGACCTGAAGGCTCTCGTCCTGCTCCAGCAATTGTGCGTAGCCGGAGATCGCGTTGAGCGGCGAGCGGAGCTCGTGGCTGAGGCCGACGACATAGCGGCTCTTAGCAAGGTTGGCGGACTCCGCCACCTCCTTGGCGCGCTGCAGCTCGGCATCCGTGCGCTTGTGGGCATCGATCTCCTGGATCAGGAGCGCGGTCTGCCGCCGGGTTTCCGCTTCCGCGGCGCGCCGGCTCTGCTGCGCCAGCACGAACAGCCAGGCGACCACGCCGATGATCAGGATCAGTGCAAAGAACACCTTCCAGAGCACGTCGGCCAGCAACTCGTCGGCATGGACCGCGGCCGAGGTCTGCAGATAGATCAGGCCGAGCACCAGCGCCACGAGGCCGGAGGAGGCGGCAAACACGCCGAGATAATGCCCGAGCTGCGAATTGATGCGGGCGTAGATCGGCTGCGGCATCAGCTTGCCGAGTGTTTCCGAAATCTGCACGCCGATCCGCGCATGCGGCTTGCAGAGGTCGTGACAGCGCGCGTCGAGCGAGCAGCACAGCGAGCAGATCGGACCGGCATAGGCCGGGCAGGCGGCCATGTCCTCGGGCTCGAAAGTGTGCTCGCAGATGCAGCACTGGATCTGTTCGAGCTCTCGCCAGCTCCGCTTCGGCTTGCGCGCGATGTAGTACTTGCCGTCGGTCGCCCAGGCGATCAAGGGCGCTGCGACGAAGGCGACCGCAAGCGCGACGAAGGCGGACAGCGCCTTTGCGGTCGGCCCGAACAGGCCGTAGAACGCGCTGATCGAGACCACGGTCGCAATCGTCATCGCGCCGACGCCGACCGGATTGATGTCGCAGAGATGCGCGCGCTTGAACTCGATGTGCTGCGGGCGCAGACCCAGCGGCTTGTTGACGACGAGGTCGGCGACCAGCGCGCCGACCCAGGCGATCGCAACGTTGGAATAGAGCGCTAGCGTCTGCTCCAGCGCCTTGTAGACGCCGATCTCCATCAGCAGCAGCGCGACGACGACGTTGAACACCAGCCACACCACGCGGCCAGGATGGGAGTGCGTGAGGCGGGAAAAGAAATTCGACCAGGCGATCGAGCCGGCATAGGCATTGGTGACGTTGATCTTGACTTGCGACAGGATCACGAAAGTGCCGGTCAGCGCCATCGCCAGATCCGGCTGCGACAGCACATAGCGGAAGGCCTCCAGATACATGCTGGCGGGCTCGGCGGCGTGCTCGGCTGAGACGCCGTGGCTGAGCGCGAAGAAGGCGAGGAAGGAGCCGGCAAGCAGTTTCAGCGCGCCGAGCACGATCCAGCCGGGCCCGGCGCTGAGCAGCGCGATCCACCAGGCCTTGCGCGAGGTGCGGCGGTCGCGCGGCAAGAACCGCAGGAAGTCGACCTGTTCGCCGATCTGTGCCACCAGCGCGAACACGACGGAGGCGGCGGTCCCGAACAGCAGGAGGTCGAGATGGCCGGAGGGATCGCCATGGTCGCCGGCGAATTTGCGCCACTCGGTGAAGGAATGCGGATTCGCCCACGCGATCGCCGCGAACGGCATGATGTGAAGAATGATCCAGAGCGGCTGGGTCCAGAGCTGGAAGCGGCTGATCAGGGTGATGCCGTAGATCACAAGCGGAATGATCACGACGGCGCTGATGAGATAGCCGATCGGCCGCGGAATGCCGAAGCACATGTCGAGCGCGCTGGCCAGGATCACCGCCTCGATCGCGAAGAAGATGAAGGTGAAGGAGGCGTAGATCAGCGAGGTGATGGTCGAGCCGATATAGCCGAAGCCGGCGCCGCGGGTCAGCAGATCGATATCGATGCCGCTTTTCGCGGCATGGTAGGCGATCGGCAGTCCGCACAGGAAGATGATGACGCTGACGACCAGGATCGCAGCGGAGGCGTTCATCGCGCCGTAGTTCAGCGTGATGGTGCCGCCGATCGCCTCCAGTGCCAGGAACGAGATCGCGCCGAGCGCGGTGTTGGCGACGCGGGCGGCTGACCAGCGCCGCGCGCTCTTGGCGGTGAAGCGCAGCGCGTAGTCTTCCAGGGTCTGGTTGGCGACCCATTGATTGTACTGGCGCCTGACGCGGTCGATCCGCTGCCGCCCTGCCACTTGTTCAAACTCCTGGTCCACGATGCGCTGATCGCGGGCAAATCCCGTACCAAAACCTACGTCGCTATTTTGCGGTGCAGTATACGCAATCTCACGTATCAGTGCGCTGCACAAAAGTGAGCAATCCTCGCCTCATCAGTAAGCGTTTTCGAACCAGATGGGGTGCTCATGTCAGACGAAACCAAACCAGGCCTGAAGTCTCCGCTCCGGCGCAAGCTCTTGATGGGAATGGCCGCTTTGCCGGCTATTGCAATGCTGCCGCGTCCCTCATTTGCGGACGTTCCCGCAACTTCCGCGGTCAACACCACGGGCCTTGCAGTCACTGATAGCGAAGTCACCGTCGGCATCCTGCACTCGGTCACCGGCACCATGGCGATCTCTGAGACCGGATCGGTCGAAGCCGAGAAGCTCGCGATCGAGCAGATCAACGCCGCCGGCGGCGTGCTCGGCCGCAAGATCAAGTTCATCCAGGAAGACGGCGCCAGCGACTGGCCGACCTTCGCGGAAAAGGCCAAGAAGCTCTTGGTCAACGACAAATGCGCGGCGGTGATGGGCTGCTGGACCTCGGCCTCGCGCAAGGCGGTGCTGCCGGTGTTCGAGCAGTACAACGGCATGCTGTACTATCCGACCTTCTATGAAGGCCTCGAGCAGTCCAAGAACGTGATCTACACCGGCCAGGAGGCGACGCAGCAGATCATCGCCGGCCTCGACTGGGTCAACAAGACCAAGGGTGCGAAGTCGTTCTACCTGCTCGGCTCCGACTACATCTGGCCGCGCACCTCGAACAAGATCGCGCGCAAGCACATCGAGAACCATCTGCAGGGCTGCAAGGTGGTCGGCGAGGAATACTTCCCGCTCGGCTCGACCCAGTTCAACTCGGTGATCAACAAGATCAAATTGACAAAACCCGACGTGATCTACGCGATCATCGTCGGCGGCTCCAACGTCGCGTTCTACAAGCAGCTCAAGGCGGCCGGCATCGACCTGTCGAAGCAGACGCTGCTGACGATCTCGGTCACCGAGGACGAGATCGACGGCATCGGCGGCGAGAACATCGCGGGCGCCTATGCCTGCATGAAGTACTTCCAGTCGCTCGACAATGCCAACAACAAGGCCTTCGTGCCCGCGTTCAAGAAGATGTGGGGCGAGAAGACCGTGATCGGCGACGTGACGCAGGCGGCCTATCTCGGCCCATGGCTGTGGAAGCTGACGGTGGAGAAGGCCGGCTCCTTCGACATCGACAAGGTCGCGGCTGCATCTCCCGGCGTCGAGTTCAAGGGCGCGCCGGAAGGCTATGTCCGCATCCACGAGAACCATCACCTCTGGTCGAAGACTCGCGTCGGGCGCGCCAAGGCCGACGGCCAGTATGAACTGATCTACGAGACCGCCGATCTCGTCGAGCCGGATCCGTTCCCCAAGGGCTACCAGTGAGCCGGGGCATCTGACGCACCTCTCTCAACGCATCGCGGCGTGGACGGCACCGTCCACGCCCACGATCCGGCGTCACGAGGCGCCGCGTGCGCCCCCTTGGAATGACGGAGGACGACAAATGTTCGGCGACTATTCGATCAGCGATCTCGGCGCCATCCTTGCGATGCAAGGATTTGCCGGGCTGATCCTGTTCTCCGTCTACGTGCTGATGGCGCTCGGGCTCGCCATCATCTTCGGCCAGATGGGCGTCATCAACATGGCCCATGGCGAGTTCATGATCCTCGGCGCCTACGTCACCTGGATGACGTCGAACACTGTGCAGCATGTCGCGCCCTGGCTGTTTCCCGGCTACTTCTTCATTGCGATGATCCTGGCATTCATCGCCTCCGGCGCGCTCGGCATGCTGGTCGAGTGGGCGCTGATCCGCCATCTCTACAAGCGACCGCTCGACACGCTGCTTGCGACCTGGGGGCTCAGCCTGATCCTGCAGCAGGCCTATCGCTCGATCTTCGGCGCGCGCGAGGTCGGCGTCGAGCTGCCGGACTGGATGATGGGCTCCTGGCAGGCGACCGACTCGATCCAAATCCCGATCAACGGCATGTTCGTGATGGCGCTGACCATCCTGATCACGATCGCGGTGGCCTACGTGCTGTTCTGGTCGAGCTGGGGCAAGCAAGTGCGCGCGGTGGTGCAGAACCGCGTTATGGCGGGTGCCGTCGGCATCAACACCGAGAAGGTCGACCGCTACACGTTCGGGCTCGGCTGCGGCATCGCGGGCATCGCGGGCTCGGCCTTTACCATGATCGGCTCGACCGGGCCGACCGCCGGCCAGCTCTACATCGTCGACACCTTCCTGGTCGTCGTGTTCGGCGGTGCCGCCTCGCTGTTCGGCACCATCGCCTCGGCCTTCTCGATCTCGCAGACCCAGTCGACGCTGGAGTTCTTCCTCTCGGGATCGATGGCCAAGGTGATCACGCTGCTGACGATCGTCGCGATCCTGATGGTGCGTCCGCAGGGGCTGTTCGCCCTCAAGGTCCGCAAATAAGAACAAGCAGGTGGTCATGATCATCAACTCGCGCTTTTTCAATCGCTCCGAACTGCTCGGCTTCCTTGCGCTCGCGGTGCTGTTGTTCGTCATCCTGCCGCTGTCGCTGGATATCTTCCGCCTCAACCTGGTCGCCAAATACCTGACCTACGCCTTCGTCGGCATAGGACTCGTGCTGTGCTGGGGCTATGGCGGCATCCTGAGCCTGGGGCAGGGCGTGTTCTTTGGCCTCGGCGGCTACTGCATGGCGATGTACCTCAAGCTCGAGGCATCCAGCGTCGAGAACACCAAGATCCAGTCGACGCCAGGCATCCCCGATTTCATGGACTGGAACCAGCTGACCTCGTTGCCCTTCTTCTGGAAGCCGTTCCATAGCTTCCCGGTCACGCTGCTGGCGATATTGCTGGTTCCCGCGTTCTTCGCGCTGATCATCGGCGCCGCGATGTTCAAGCGCCGGGTCGGTGGCGTGTACTTTGCGATTATCACGCAAGCGATCGCCGCGATCCTCACCATTCTGATTGTGGGGCAACAGGGCTACACCGGCGGCATCAACGGCATTACCGATCTCCGCACGCTGCACGGCTGGGACATCCGCACCGATCACGCCAAGTTCATTCTGTATTTCGTCGAGGTTGTGCTGCTGTTCGGATGCATCGTCGCCGCGCAGTTCATCCGCCTGACAAAACTCGGGCGCATCCTGGTAGCGATGAGGGAGCAGGAGGACCGCGTGCGCTTCTCCGGTTACAGCGTCGCCAACTTCAAGATCTTCGCGTTCTGTGCCGCGGCAGTGTTCGCCGCGATCGGCGGCGCCATGTTCACGCTCGAGGTCGGCTTCATGTCGCCGTCCTTCGTCGGCATCGTGCCCTCGATCGAGATGGTGATCTACACCGCGGTCGGCGGCCGGATGTCGATCTTCGGCGCGGTGTGGGGCGCGCTGCTGGTCAATTTCGCCAAGACCAGCCTTTCGGAATCCTTCCCGCAGCTCTGGCTGTTCGGCCTCGGCGCCCTGTTCATCGCGGTCGTGCTCGCCTTCCCGAACGGGCTCTCCGGCATTTGGGCGGATCATGTCCAGCCCCGCATCGATCGTCTGCTGGCGTCACGCAAACCGAAATCGGCGGCCGGCTATGTCGCCGACGGCGCACCGGCCGAATGAGGAGGGATCATCGTGCTCATCGGTCATCAGCCAAAAGAATTCCTGCTCGCGGTCTCCGGTCTCACCGTCTCCTTTGACGGCTTCAAGGCCGTCAACGATCTCTCCTTCTATGTCGAGGAGAACGAGATCCGCGTCATCATCGGCCCGAACGGCGCCGGCAAGACCACGGTGCTCGACCTGATCTGCGGCAAGACAAGGGCGACGTCGGGTTCGATCCAGTTCCGCGGCCAGGAACTGACTAGGCTGCGCGAAAACGAGATCGTGCAGGCAGGAGTCGGGCGCAAATTCCAGACGCCGTCGGTGTTCGAGGATCTCACCGTGTTCGAGAACCTCGAGATTTCATACCCGCGCGGCCGCACCGTGTTCGGCTCGCTGGCCTTCCAGCGCGACGACGCGGTCAAGCAGCGGGTCGAGCAGGTCGCCGAGATGATCTTCCTCAAGGATCGCCTCAACACCTACGCCGATCAGCTCAGCCACGGCCAGAAGCAGTGGCTCGAGATCGGCATGCTGCTGATCCAGGATCCGGACCTGCTGATGCTCGACGAGCCGGTCGCCGGCATGAGCGTCTCCGAGCGCGCCAAGACCGCCGAGCTGCTCAACCGCATCATCAAGGACCGTTCGGTTCTCGTGATCGAGCACGACATGAAGTTCGTCGAGGACATCGCCCACAAGGTGACGGTGCTGCATCAGGGCCAGATCCTGTCGGAGGGGACGATGGAGCATGTCAAGAACGATCCGAAGGTGATCGAAGTCTATCTGGGGCATTGAGAGATGATTGACGTTGGTCGAGCTCCTGCAGCGACCTCGGTTCACCTCTCCCGAAGGGAGAGGTCGAATTGCGAAGCAATTCGGGTGAGGGGTCTCGCTCACTCGTGGGACCTGAAGGCCCTCGCCCGGCGCTGCGCGCCGACCTCTCCCCGATGGGGAGAGGTGAAGACAAGTGTCCCGTTCTAGGAGCTATCGATGCTGGCAATCTCTGATCTTCACGTCGCCTACGGCCAGAGCGAGGTGCTGCACGGCCTCAACGTCCAGGTCGCGCCCAACGAGATCGTCGCCATCATGGGGCGCAACGGCATGGGGAAGACCACGCTGATGAAGTCCCTGATGGGCATCCTGCCGGCCAAGAGCGGCAAGGTGACCATGGACGGCGCCGAGCTCGGAACCATGAAGAGCTATGAGCGGGTCGCGAAGGGCCTCGCCTATGTGCCGCAGGGCCGCATGATCTTCTCCACCATGACGGTGAAGGAGAACATCGAGACCGGGCTCGTGGTGTCCGGCGGCTCCGAAGTGCCCGGCGATATCTATGAGCTGTTCCCGGTGCTGCTGGAGATGAAGGGCCGCCGTGGCGGCAATCTCTCCGGCGGGCAGCAGCAGCAGCTCGCGATCGCCCGGGCGCTTGCGACCAAGCCGAAGGTGCTGCTGCTGGATGAGCCGACCGAGGGCATCCAGCCGTCGATTATCAAGGACATGGCGCGGACGCTGAAGCGCATCCGCGACCAGCGCGGCCTGTCGATCGTGGTCTCCGAGCAGGTCCTGAGCTTCGCGCTCGACATCGCGGACCGCGTGCTCGTCATCGAGAATGGCGAGATCGTCCGTGACGACCCGCGCGACAGGGTCGATGCCGCACAAATCTCGAAATATCTGTCCGTCTAACCGCCAGTAAACGAAGGGGAGCATTGCGATGCCAGATACACTGATCAAGGTCGATCTCAGCAAGTCGGCCTATGAAAACGACAAGATCCACAACCGCTGGCATCCGGAGGTTCCGATCGTCGAGTGGGTCAGCCCGGGCGACGATTTCATCATCGAAACCGTCGACTGGACCGGCGGGTTCATCAAGAACAACGACTCGGCCGACGACGTCCGCGACATCGATCTGTCGATCGTGCACTTCCTGTCCGGCCCGATCGGCGTCAAGGGCGCCGAGCCGGGCGATCTGCTGGTGGTCGACCTGCTCGACGTCGGTCCGCTGAAGGAGAGCCTGTGGGGTTTCAACGGTTTCTTCTCCAAGCAGAACGGCGGAGGTTTCCTCACCGATCACTTCCCGCTGGCGCAGAAATCGATCTGGGACATCAAGGGCCTCTACACCTCGTCGCGGCATGTCCCCGGCGTCAACTTCGCCGGCCTGATCCATCCCGGCCTGATCGGCTGTCTGCCCGATGCGAAGATGCTCGCGGCCTGGAACGCGCGCGAAGCCGAGCTGATCGCGACCAATCCGACCCGCGTGCCGGGCCTGGCCAATCCGCCGTTTGCGCCGACCGCGCATGCGGGGCAGGCCAAGGGTGACGTCAAGGCCAAGATCGGTCTGGAAGGCGCCCGCACCGTGCCGCCGCGCGAGCACGGCGGCAATTGCGACATCAAGGATCTGTCGCGCGGTTCAAAGATCTACTTCCCGGTCTATGTTCCGGGCGGCGGGCTCTCGATGGGCGACCTGCACTTCAGCCAGGGCGACGGCGAGATCACCTTTTGCGGCGCCATCGAGATGGCCGGCTGGCTGCACATCAAGGTCGATGTGATCAAGGACGGCGTCTCGAAATACGGCATCAAGAATCCCGTGTTCAAGCCATCGCCGATCACGCCGAACTACAAGGACTATCTGATCTTCGAGGGCATCTCGGTCGACGAAGCCGGCAAGCAGCATTATCTCGACGTTCACATCGCCTATCGCCAAGCCTGCCTGAACGCGATCGAATACCTGAAGAAGTTCGGCTACTCGGGCGCGCAGGCCTATTCGATCCTGGGCACCGCGCCGTGCCAGGGCCACATCTCCGGCGTGGTCGACGTGCCCAATGCCTGCGCCACGCTGTGGCTGCCGACGGAGATCTTCGACTTCGACGTGATGCCGTCATCGGCCGGTCCGATCAAGCACATCAAGGGTGACGTCCAGATGCCGATCTCGCCCGACAAGTGATGCTTTGAGTGATCCCTGCGCGAAGGGTGCGGGACGGCGCGTTCTTGCCGCCCCGCATCCATCGCGGGGAGCTTCACAGGAAAATGCGCAAGGATACGAAGATGCCTGTCTACGAATATCTCTGCAACGATTGCGGCCCGTTCACCGACATGCGGCCGATGGCCGAATGCGACCAGCCGCAGGACTGTCCGCAATGCGAAACGTCATCGCCGCGCGTGATCCTGACCGCGCCGGCGTTCTTCTGCATGCCCGCGGACAAGCGCAAGGCGCAGGCCACCAACGAGCAAAGCCGCCACGCGCCGAAGACGCTCGACCAGTACAAAGCCGCGCACGGCCCGGGCTGCGGCTGTTGCTCGACCGGCAGGAAGAAGCCGGGACGGTTGGTGACGAAGACGCGGAGCGGCGCGAAGGGCTTTCCCACCGCACGCCCATGGATGATCAGCCATTAGGTCGCCTCGCCGCTAGTCTCAAAACTAGGGCCCTGGCTATTCGCGCAGGCTTTGGCTGGACAGGCTTGCGCTGGCAGACGCTTGCAGAGGCGCGTCAGGCGTCGGCGATCAGTGAGGCGATGTCCTCGAGCGGTCGTCGGCTGAAGTCTTTCGCGAGCTCACCTATGATCTTGCCTTTCAAGTCGCGGTGGAAGTGCTTGCGCATCTCCCCCAGGGTCCTCGGGTCGGAGACAACGACCAGATGCTCTATGGTCCCGTCCATGCTGAGCTTGTTCAGGAATGCTGCCGTCGCCGCCGCGAAGTCATCTTCGACGAGCCGCCTGCCATCGGGGTTGGCGGCGCGGAGCTGATGCCGTGCACCCGAGCCGGCGTGGGCGCGCGCGGGCGAAGCCACCGTGATCTCGACCAGGTGCACCCCGGGTTTCACGCCTGTATTGTGGAACATGCGGATCGTCTCGCCGTCGGCGACTGCTACTGTCGTACCGGCAGGTAGAATCATCGAAAGATCTCCTGTTCACCATCCGGCGGGCTATGACCCCGGCATGCCGGTGCTCCGCGGCGCCTCTTCGATGAGCCGCTGTCGCGCGGTCGAGCGGATGGTCGAGGCAGCCGGGCGGGCTCATGAGCTCACTCGCTGAACCGGTTTCCAGGTATTCGCGCCGGCTAAGATGCCGCCATAGCTGTCGCTCGGCTTACAACGTGAAATACTCCGCCGTTGGCTGAGGGCGTGTACGCGATCTCCGTGCCGACAACAGTGCCGGGGCGCCCGGCTGCGTGCGCGCGCGGGAGGAAGAGACGCACCTGCGGGAGGACCCTCTCGGGCACGCCGTCCCCGTCGTCGGCGACGACGATCTCGACGAATCCCCGGGCCGCGTCAGCGGAGGATTCGACGTTATGCGCCGTGACGGAGATCGTGCCGCCCCTTGGCATGGCATCGGCCGAGTTTCGGCAAAGGTCCAGCAAAGCGAAGTACAGCTCCCCGGGGTCGGCATTGAAGGCCCACAAGTCTGGAGCGATGTCGATGCGGACCGCGATGTCCGGAGGCAACGTCCAGTAGAGCGTACCCGCGATCGTTGCGAGGCGAGTGCCTGAGACAAACCCGTCGATCGACCTGGGGCATGGTTGCTCGGCGTCGAGGAGCCGGCCGGACAACGCGCCTCGCGCGATCGCCTCCCGCATTTGGCCAAGGATGGCCTTTCGGTGTGCGGCGTCGCTCTGGCCCTCGAGCAGCAACAGGCCGCTGTCGATCACGGCAAGGAGGTTGTTGACGTCGTGGACGAGCAACTGCGCCACGTCCGCCATGGCGCTCACCGTCTTCCGCCTGCGAGGGGCGACCACACCACGCGCGTCGGAGGGCGCGCCGGTATGGCACAGAATCCCCGAGACCTCGCCATCGGACCCGACGAGCGGGATCTCCACATACCTGGACGCGATGAGACCGCTGCCGCCGTCACGGACGTCTCGCACCGTTGCGCTAAACACTCGCTCCACGCCGAGCGCGACGCCGGCGCTGTCCACGAGCACGACCACATCCTGCAGCGGCGGGACTTCGACAGAGCCGGGCAATGAAACGCCGATTGTATCTTTGATTTGCATATCGGAGATTTGCATATCGGACCTCCTGGCCTGCGATCTTTCAACGGAACAACGGCGTCGGCTCGTCTGAGCGGCGGACGATATAGGTTGAAGATTGGGTCCATGACGGCCGAAAGGAAAATCACCTCTCGCCATGGAGTCGATAGCCGACCGTTATCGGATTGACCGGAGGACGCGTGGCTCGCCGCGGCGGAAGTGCGGTGGTTCCCTCTGCAGACTCGCCGAGCGGAACTCTTTGCGAGGTCCCGGCCGGCGGATGGCGCGAGCCGCGGAGCGGCGGTTCTCCGGACTCTGGCTCACCCCCAGCCCGTCCGGTTCGCGGCCCACCTCGCAGCGCACCGGCCCGGCTCTCAGAAGTTCCTGAAAGTGTGTCCGTGCGTCCAAAACAACAGGCCCGCCGTTCCAACCTGCGCACGCAAGTAGCATCTACGCCATTCGACGTGCCCGTCACGTCGTCGGGAAGGCTCGTCAGTATCGACAGCCGCACCTTGACGGAGAAACAAAACGCCATGGAGCTTCATCAAGTTCGCTACTTCCTCGCCGTTGCGTCCACGCTCAACTTCACCCGCGCGGCCGAGCAGTGCAATGTCACGCAGCCCGCCCTGACCAAGGGGGTGCAGAAGCTCGAGCAGGAGCTCGGCGGCCAGTTGATCTACCGCGAGCGCCAGCTGACGCAGCTCACCGATCTTGGAAAGGAGGTCCTTCCGATGCTGGAGCGCACACTGGCCTCGGCGGAGGCGGTGCGTCGCCGAGCCCAGGAGTTCCAGCGCAAGGACGTCGCGCCACTGAAGATCGGCCTCGCGCCATCCATCTCGGCCTCGCTCATCCTCGATCCGATCGCGGAGATCGCGAAGTTCGTCCCCGGACTTCACGTCGAGCTGCGCGAGGGCGCGGCGAAGAAGCTCGTCGACCTCTTGCTTGAGGGAGAGATCAACGCGGCAATGGTCGGGGATGTGCAGGACATGCCCGACCGCATCGACGATTGGTCGCTGTTCGAGGAGCGCTACGTCGCGGTTCTTGCGCCGACCCATCGGCTCGCAAACCGCCTCTCGATCGGCATCGACGACCTCCGCGAGACCATCTTGCTGGAACGCACCGACTGCGACGTCGCCGTGAAGATCCAGCAGTCGTATTTTCCTGAGGAGCCGCCCCAACTCGGCCACTGCAGCGGTCACGACCTGCACCTTCAGCACATGGCCGCCGCCGGCTTCGGCGTGATACTGGCGCCCGAGCACATGCCTCGCCTTCCAACGCTCAAGACCATTCCACTCGAAGGCTCCCCGGTGTCGCGGGAGGTGCGGCTACTGGCCGTGCAGGGGCGCCGCTACTCGCCGGCGCTTGACGCTTTCGTCAAGGTCGCGCGCCTTCGCGACTGGTCGTTCGAAGTCGACCGGGGGGTGTCGCGTGCGACGGCCTCCGGGGTGGCAAGGGCGCCCGCATGACCACCACACGCACGCCGCCGGTCGACCGTTTCCAGCCTATCGAGCCTCAGCTTGACAACTCCCTACCGATGCTAAGCCAGACCGACAAGACACTCGCCCGGATCCGCACCGAGCTGCTGACGACGTTCAGTGCCGCGGACTGGGAGTCATACAACCACCTCGTGGGCTGGCTCCGCGATACAGGCGTGGCATCGCACGCGTTGAAGGTCGGAGACCACGCGCCGGATTTCCTGCTGCCGGACGCCGACGGCCGTCTCCACTCCTCCGAGCAGCTGCGCCGCAACGGACCCCTCGTCCTGAGTTTCTTTCGAGGCGGCTGGTGTCCGTTCTGCACCGCTGAGCTCTGCGCCCTCCAGGCCGCGAAGGATGAGTTCGAGAGCATCGGCGCGACCCTCGCGGTCGTGACCCCCGAGACGAGGGACTTTCCGCGGCAGCTCAAGCGAAGCCTGGGCCTGGAGCTGAAGGTGCTCTCGGACGTCGACTATGGCGTTGCCATGTTGTATGGCGTGCTGTTCCGGGTGCCCGACGAGACCAAGGCTCACTATTCCAGGCTAGGGTTCGACTTCGGCGCCCGGCACGGGTCATCGACGTGGATGTTGCCCATTCCCGCGACCTACGTGATCGGCGCAGAAGGCCGGATCCGCAGCGCGTTCGTCGAGCCCGACTTCACAATACGGGAGGAGCCGGCGCAAATCCTGGCGTCGCTGCGCCGGGTCGCTTCGGCATCCAGGTGAGGGAGGCCGAAGGTGGAAAGCGCCATCCGGGACAATCCGGCAATGAGCCGGTTTGAAATGCCCCTCGGCGACAGCTTGCTCGCAGTCGCCTACTACAAGATCGAAGACGGACGCGTCGTCCTGCTTCACACCGAGGTGCCGCAAGAGCGATCCGGCCTGGGGTACGGATCGAGGCTAGCGCATGGCGTTTTCGAAGCGTTGCGACGCGACGGGAAACGAGTCATCGCAAAGTGCCCGTTCATGTCCTCCTATGCCGCGCGGCACCCCGAGTACGGCGCACTCCTCGACGGCTGATCGCGGACGGATGGGACGCCGACGCACGGCGCTTTTGGACGACGATACCTCACACCTATCGAATGCATGTCCAAAGGGAATTTTTAATTTCGCCGGCTGCGTCCGATCTTTGGGACTGCCTGGATCCGCCGGGCACACGCGGTCGGCTCCACAGCGAATGAAACAGTGATCGAGGCCATTGCGCCGAGTCACCATGCCGCGTGCGAGCAGCACAGGAGATCCCCCATGAAATTATCGAGGACTGCCGGCCTGGCTGTCGCCGTCTCGCTGGTCGCCGGCACCGTGGCAGCGCTCGCGCAGATCAGCGGAGCTACTCCGGCCGGCCCGACCGTGAACGTGGTGGACGCCGCCGGGCACCTGCGCGTGCTGGCGGACTACCGAACCATCTACCAAGCGCTCGGCAGTTGGGCGATTGCCGCCGACAGCGGCCAGGGCGCGAAGGAAATGCACGCCGTCTACGCATCCCCGGGGGCGATCGACGCCTATCGGAAGACGGGCCACTTCCCGGACGGCGCCGTTCTGGTGAAAGAGGTCTTCGCGACTTCGACGAACGAGATGACCACGGGCACGGTGAGCCACGCCGACAAGCTCCAGGGCTGGTTCGTCATGGTGAAAGACAGCAAGGGAACGCACCCCGGCAACCCGTTGTGGGGCGACGGGTGGGGATGGTCGTGGTTCGACGCCGACAAGCCGCTCAAGACCACCTCGACGGACTACCATTCCGATTGCCAGGGCTGCCACGTGCCGGCCCAGGCCACGGACTGGATTTATGTGAATGGATATCCCGTCCTGCGTCGCTAAAGCGCGATGAGATCGGGTCGAATCGTCAGCCTATTGGATCATTACTGAACAGGCCGATCGCCCGTTCGCCGTTCGAGCCTGCCTCCGCGAGGCAGGCTCCCGGCCATACATGACAGTCTCGCCGGTTCGACCATGAGCATCAGCGGAAGGCGAAGGCTGCAAGCAGCCTTGGAAATGGTGGATGCGCCTGGATCGAGCCTAGATCGAGCCAGCCGGCGCAACATCAGGAAAGTCCCTCTCCGGATCGAACACATTATTGAAAAAGTTCGTCAGGGAGTACATCGCAACCAGCGCGACGATCTCCATGACATTGGCATCCGTGTAGCCCGCATCGCGGACGGCCTTCAGATCGGCATCACTGACCTTGCCGCGGGTCACGATCACCTTGCGTGCAAACTGGATGGCGGCATCCCGCTTGGGATCGCTGGCATGGCCCATCCGCGCGAGAATGATTTCATTCGCCGGCAGCTTTGCCATATGCTCGGCCGTGAAGCTGTGAACCGTCAGGCAGTAGTCGCAGCCATTCACTTCGGAGACGGCGAGGCCGATGCTGTCGCGCGTTTTCACGTCGAGCGCCTTGCTGAGCGAGCCGAGGAGGGTGGCCCATGAGTTGAACGCGATCGGGCTTGCCGCGAAGGTCGACATCATGTTTGGAGTGAACCCGATGTTCTTGGTGAACATATCGAGGGTCGGTTTCGAATCGGCCGGCACCCGTTCCGGCTTTAAAGCCGCAGTTCTTGGCATCATAAGCTCCGTAAAATGCTGGGTTCACAGATAGTCAAACGAGATCCAACACGTCAGCCACCGGACGGCGCGGCTTTTGTGCCCAGTTTCCCGAACGCAGAGCCCCTACGGACAACAGCATGACCGGTACTTCATCCTTGGCCAGTCCGAACTCCCGGTGCACCTTGTCGGCATCGAAACCGATCATCGGCGTCGAACCAAGTCCGATCGAGCGGGCCGCATAGATGATCGCGGCCGCGCCGAACGTGCCGGTGCGGACTGCCTCGTCGCGCTGGCGCTGCGGGTACTCCATGTAGAGATCGCGTGCGGGAATTTCCCATTCCGGCACCATCTTTGCCGGCATGATGCCGGCTTCCACCAGGGGTGCCAGGCGCTCCGGTACCACGCTGGAATCGGCCAGCTGGCCGCAGACGATGAATGTAACGGCTGCCTCGGTGATCGCGGGCTGATCCCAAGCGATCGGACGCAACCGGGCCTTGGCTTCAGGCGAGCGTACCGCAATGAAGCGCCAGTTCTGCAGGTGGAAGGATGTCGGCGCGGTGGTGCCGATTCGCACGAGCTCGCGGATGAGGTCGTCGCTCAGGGTGGCGGCAGGGTCGTAGTACTTGGCGGCGCTGCGGCCGAGGATGCATTCGATGACAGCGTTGGTCATGGCTATTCCGTTAGTCATGGTGGTTCCTGTGCGCAAAGGGATGGGTTGAGAGAACGTGTTCTTTCGCTCTCTTTGCTCGAAGTACCGCAGCGATGGTGCGCGTTCGAAATCTCGTGCCGGGTGCCGTGGGCGGTTTCCTGGCTTGCCGCGGGCGGCTGACAGGAGGCGTGCGGGCCGGCATCGAACGCGCGTTCAGGGACGAACGCGGATGATTGTCTTCCCGCTGATCCGCCTGCTCGGGTTGAAAGCAGCGACGGCCTCGTCGAGGGTTGCGATGTTGCCGATGTTCGTCCGCAGCCGTCCGTCCTTTACCCGCTGGACGATCTCACTCAGCTGGGCACGATTGGACTCGACGACGAAATCGACCGCGAGGACGTCGGCGGGCGGTGCCTCAGCCGGCCCGACGATGGACACCAGCCGTCCTCCGGCTCGAATCAGGCGCGCGGAACGCTTCCCGATGTCGCCGCCGATGACGTCGAACACCAGATCTATTCCGCCGACGTCTTCGAGGGCGTCGGTCTCGAGATCGACAAACTCCTTCGCGCCGAAGTCGAGCGCCTTCTGCCGATCGGCGGCGCGTCCGGTGCCGATGATGTAGGCGCCAGCCTCTCGTGCGAGTTGCGTCACCATCGACCCGACTGCGCCGGCCGCACCGTGCACGAGGACGCTCTGCCCCGCCTGAACGCGGCCGTGCTCGAACAATCCCTGCCATGCAGTCAGGCCCGAGATCGGCAGGCTCGCGCCCACCGTAAAGTCGACGTCACCCGGCAGCGGCGCGAGGTTGCGCGCCTCGATTGCCACATACTCGGCCAGCGTGCCGTCGCGATACCAGTCCGCGAGGCCGAATACCCGCTGTCCCACCGACAGCCCCGTCGTGCCATAGCCGAGGGTGGTCACCACTCCAGCCAGCTCATGGCCGGGGATCGACGGTGTTCGGTCACGATCGAGGCGATCGGTCCAGGTCGAGGGCCACGCCAGCTCGGTCGGGACAAATCCCGACGCATGAACCTGAACGACGACGTCGTTGATCGCCGCCTGCGGCTCGCGCCGCTCCACGAGCGTCATCCCGGCCGTTCCCGCAGCCTGATCCGTTACGACGATTGCCTTCATGGTCCACCTCCTTGTGTGTGTGGTGTGTATTTCCCTTGCAGGTGAGCACAAAGTACGACCGCGAAACTCGACGGTCCAATGACCGGTGGCTATGGAATCGATGCCATCGAAATGGCGCGTGAAGATCAACGCGCGTCAAACCCGGCAGCGGACTGGTCCGAATGCCCCGCGAGCGCATGATTGCTGTGGCCGACGCCACACTAACCCGCTTCCCTGGCGCTGGGCGAGTGGAATGGAAACGATAACGACCGGGCATTTCTAATGGTTGGCGTGCCTGCTTACTGTTCGTCCAACCGGGCTGACCTGTGACGGTTGCATGGAGTGCCTGCCGGCGCGGGACGGCGTAATCGCCCCGATGATCCTCTTGGGTGGATGCGCTCTCCGCGTAAGGAGCCGCTCAAGCAACCAGACAAGTCCAAACAAGTAGGAGTCACCGATGTCGTTTCGCTTCGTCACCAAGTCTATTCACGCTTACCTGATCGACTATCCTGTCGCGATCGTCTTGATCGCAGCGCCGTTCGTGCTGGAGCTCGGCCAGAGCAAGCCGGCCGCAATGTGGCTTTCGGTCATTGCCGGTGCGGCTGCGCTGCTCTTGGCCGCCCTGACCGACCATCCCACCGGGCTCGTCCGCATCATTCCCTACTGGCTTCACCTTTGGGTCGATCGCGCCGTCGGCGTGGTGTTTGTCGTCGCCCCGTTTGCCTTCGAATTCGCCGGGCTCGACGCCTGGTACTACTGGGTTCTCGCCGCCGCTGTCCTGCTCACGACGACAGTCCTGAACGCGCCTGAGGAGCAACTCGCGACGCGTTCGGCATTGGACAGGCGCACAGCGGCTTGAAGGCGGCGACGGCGTTCCATCTGCTTGGGCTAAAAATGGTGCGAAAGAGAAAGATGCAGATGTCCCAGGAGAGGTACGACATCGTCATTGTTGGCGCGGGCGCGGCCGGCTGCGTCGTTGCGAGTTACCTCGCCGAACACACCGATGCGTCGATCGCGCTGATCGAAGCGGGCGACATGGATCGCGATCCGTTCATCCACATCCCCGCCGGCTTCGCCAATATCTTGGTCCACGACCGGCATGTCTGGAAATACGAGACGATTCCCCAGCACGGCAAGAAGAGAGCATATCGCTCAGGCAAAGTGCTCGGCGGCGGCTCCTCGATCAACGCGATGTGCTACGTTCGCGGCCAGATACGCGACTTCGCCGCGTGGCAGGATGCGGTCGGCGACACCGGCAAATGGTCGTATGAAGACCTGCTTCCCGTCTTCATGGCGCAGGAACGCAACGACACCTTCCACGACGAATATCACGGCATCAACGGTGGTCTGGCGGTCCAGCTGCCCAAGGGCATCAACGAGCTGAACCAATATTGCCTCAAGGCCTTCCAGGAATATGGGATCCCCTATAATCCCGACTATAACGGCGAGAGCCAGATCGGCGTCTCGCCCGTGCAGTCGACAGTCGGAAATCAACGCCGGTGCAGCGCAGTCGACGCTTATCTGCGTCCGCACCTCGCCTCGGGCCGCGTCACACTTCTAACCGGCAAGACCGTCGTTCGGATTGTTGTCGAGGACAAGCGGGCTGTCGGCATCGAACTGAAGGACAACGGCCTCGGGAGGATCATGGCCGCCGAGGTGGTGTTGTCGGCCGGGGCCGTCCATAGCCCGAAGATTCTCATGCACTCGGGCATTGGACCGGCCGAGCAGCTGCGGCGACACGGCATCGCGGTGATCGTCGATTCTCCGGGAGTGGGCGAAAACCTCCACGACCACCCGATGGTCCCGGTTCGCGCCTATGTGAAGGGCGATCTCGGCTATCAGGCAGCCGCGCAGGGACTCGGCACCATTAAGGCGGGCCTGCGGTATCTCGTCACCAAGGACGGCCCGGCGTCAGGCAACGGCATCGAGACTGTTACTCACTGGAATCCGTCAGACTTCGCCGCCGACCCCACCATCCAATGCTATCACGCTCCTATCGTCTTGAACGAGCAACTCGGCCCGACCGGCGACCGCTCGGGCGTCACCTTCGAACTCGTGGTGCTGCAGCCCAAGAGCCGTGGCTGGGTGCGGCTGGCCGATAGCGACCCGACGTCGATGCCCCTCATCAACCCGAACTTCATTGGCGAGGAGGAAGACCTGAGGGCCGCGGTAGAATCGGTGCGGGCGATCCGCGAAGTCATGGCCCAGGAGTCGCTGGCGTCGGTGATCGAGGAAGAGATGGATCCCGGCCCGCACATCCAGTCGGACGCGGAGATCGGCGAATGGGTGAAGCGTGTCGTGACGACGATGTGGCACCCTGTCGGAACGTGCCGGATGGGTCGGGATGAGCGAGCGGTGGTCGACGCAAGGCTCAGGGTCCGCGGGGTTGACGGACTTCGGGTGATCGACGCCTCGATCATGCCGAACATCACCAGCGGCAATACCAACGCCCCGACCCAGGCGCTTGCGCGCCACGCTACAGCGATGCTGGTCGAGGATCTGAAGCGAAGTTAGCGCGCTCCGGCGCAAGCCGGTGGCAGCGATGTCAATCTCGTTGTCAGGATCTCGCCCTCAAATGTCCTTTCGGGCTTCGCCATCCCTGGCCATCCGCCGATAGTCGCTCGGATCTCGTCCGTACGCCTTTCGAAAAGCCCGCACGAAACTTGAACGGCTCTCGTACCCCGCATTATGGGCAACGACGTCGATCGACATCGTCGTTGTCGTCAAATCGATTGCAGCCTGGCGCATCCTCAAGGCTCGCAAGATGACCATCGGGGATTGTCCGAAGATGTCCGAGAATCGCGCCATGAACGCCGAACGACTCAACCCCGCACTGTGTGCCAGGCTTTGAACAGAATGGGCAGCTCCTGGCCGCGCCACCATATCCGCAAAAGCACGGGTCACTTGCCTGTCGGCAAGTATTGAGAATCGCTCAGTCCAGCGCTGGGATGATTTGACGGACCGTCGCACCAATGAGACGACGATCTGCTTGAGCAGGGACGCTGTCATGGCTCCAACGCCGACCTCTTGCTGCATCAGCTCGTCCATAGCCTCGCGAAGCTTCAGATCGATCTTGTCCGCCGGCTCGAACTGCTCGATCACCGGTACGCCGAGTTCTCCGAACAGCCTCACAGACTGACCAAAGGATGCGTTGAAAAAGCCGCAAATCTGAACGATTTCGGGCTGCTCGTTCGGCACTGCGACGCGGAGGATGCCGTCTTGACGAGTCCAGCATTCTTTCGAAATGAGCTTCGGCGGGCCACTTCCACCGTCAACCTCGATCGTGAACGGAGTGTTTGGCGGCACGATGATGAGCAGATGAGGGCTCAACGGCATCGTTGGTCCGCCGTTGATCGATATGCGTCCGACGCCACTCAAGTTGTAGTGGATCCCCGGTGCGTCAATCGTGCCAAATTCGACTCGATGGCCGTGCGGCACCAGGATCTCGGTCAGCGCGATGACATCGATGTCGAGCGCCTGCATGAGGTTGTCGAGGTCTGTTGTAGACAATTTGACGGTGGAACCCGTGGGCAGCAACATGTTCTGCCCGACGAGAGCCTGCGCTGAAACCGCCTTCGTGTGCATGAGTGGCCCTTTATTGCCTGGCGACCGGATTGCCTGGCGACCGGCGCCGATAGTGCCCCTAGGCCCGTTCTCTAGGGATTAGCGAGGGCGTCGTCACGCTGGCTCCTGCCGCTGGCCGACCGTCCTCCCGAACCCAATAGCGCAATCATGATCAGAATGCCGCGGTATGGAAGTGAAACTCTTGCAGATCGATCCTGAACCGCCTTCAGGTCGCGGCAGCTGACACCAAGGTCTTCGACGCCGCCATCGAAGACCGCGGCATGCGATGGGCAAGCCGCGACGCGGGATGACGGGCAGGGACTAGGACGACGACTTCAGCGAAGCCGTATCGATCGGCAGGCTGCGCACGCGCTTCCCGGTCGCGGCGAAGATCGCATTGGTCACTGCAGCACTGACGATGGCCGTCGGAGCCTCACCAACGCCGCCTGGAGCTTCGGCGTTCCTGATCAAGTGCGTCTCGACCACCGGAACTTCGTCGATGCGCATCGGCAGATAGGTATCGAAATTGCTCTGCTCGACCCGCCCATCCTTGAACGTGATCGAGCCATGAAGCGCCGCGGTCAGCCCGAAAAGCGTTCCACCCTGAACCTGAGCTTCGATCGTATCGGGATTGACGTACATGCCGCAATCAAGCGCACAGACGATCCGCTTGACCTTGACGGAGCCGTCATCTGCCACTTCGACCTCGGCGACCTGCGAGACGTAACTTCCGTACGCGAATTGCACCGAAATCCCGCGGCCATGCCGCGCGGGAAGTGGTGATCCCCACTGCGCCTTTTCCGCAGCAAGCGACAGAACAGCAAGCGCGCGCGGGTTGTGGCCGAGCAATCCCTTGCGATAGGCAACGGGATCCTGCTCCGCGGCATGCGCAAGCTCATCCATGAAGCTTTCGACCACAAAGACATTGTGAGTCGGTCCGACGCCGCGCCACCAGGACGTCCGGACACCACGGGGCTCGACTTGAACATAGTCGACGTGAATGTTGGGCAGTGCATAGGGCGGCTCGGCCGCCGCTTCCACGGCATCGGGGTCCAATCCATCCTTGATATAGGGAGGATAATAACGAGCGAAGATTGAGGACCCGGCGATCCGATGTGTCCAGGCGACCGGCTTGCCGGCCGCATCAAGTCCGGCCGACAGCCGATCGAGATAGTACGGCCGATACATATCGTGCTGGATGTCTTCCTCGCGGCTCCAGATCACTTTCACCGGGCCGTCGACGTGCCTGGCGATCTTGACGGCCAGCACCGTACCGTCAGCTTCCAGCCTCCGGCCGAAGCCGCCGCCGATCAGATGATTGTGAATCTTGATCGCATCCCTTGGCAGGCCGGTCAGCTCGGCCACCAAAGCCTGCGTGATCGTTGGCGCCTGTGTCCCGACCCAGATGTCGCAGCGATCTCTTTGCAGATGAACGGTGCAGTTCATCGGCTCCATCGCCGCATGGGCCAGGAAGGGTGCCTGGTACACGGCATCGAGCCGTTGCGCCGCTCCCGCGAGCGCTTTCTCCGCATCGCCGTCGTTGCGGGCAACGACGCCCGGCTTCTTGGATTCGTCCTCCAATTGCCTGACGATGCCGCCATTGTTGACCTTGCCGTTCGGTCCGTCGTCCCACGTGGCCGCGGCGGCCTCGAGCCCCTTCTTCGCCGCCCCCATGTGATCAGCTACCACGGCTATAGCTTCGCCGATGTTGACCACCTGCCGGACGCCCTTGACCGCCAGCGCGGCCCTCTCGTTCACTGTTTTCGCGTTGCCGCCGAGTACGGGCGAAATGGCAATCGCCGCGACCTTCATACTCGGCAGCCGTGCGTCGATGCCGTAGAGGGCGCGCCCATCGACCTTGATCGAGGAATCCACGCGCTTGGCGCGCGTGCCGATCAGTGTGAAATCCTTCGGACCCTTCAACTTGACGCTTGCCGCAGGCGGCACCGGCAAGTTCGCCGCGGCCTCCGCAAGTTCGCCGTAGCTCAGATGCTTCGAGCCCGTCGCGTCCGACACAACGCCGTTCCTGGCGCGGCAAGTCGCCGGATCGACACTCCACCGCCTGGCGGCGGCCGCAATCAGCAGGTTTCGGCCCACTGCGCCTGCCTGCCGCAATGGCGTCCAGAAGGCGCGGATAGAGGCAGAGCCACCCGTATTTTGAATGCCGATAATCGAGTTGACGTAGAGCGCATGATTTGGTGGCGCGTGCTGAACTTGAATCTGGTCAAGCTGCACTTCCAGCTCTTCAGCGAGGAGCATCGAGAGCGACGTGTAAACTCCCTGTCCCATCTCAACCATCGGCATGATCAGGGTCACGGCGCCGGTCGGATTGATCCGTATAAATCCGTTCGGGGCGAAAGTACCCGTGATCTCGTTTTCGATGACCTGCGAAGCCGGCGCCGCGAACACGGGCTCCGTGCTTGCGCCGGTCAGGGTAAAGCCGAGCAGCAAGCCTGCGCCCTGAAGCAAGGTGCGCCGCGACATCGCCGTTTCGCCTTCGATTCGGTTCGTTAGAAGCGGCCTATCCATGACTCAAACTCCCGCTGCTTGCTTGATCGCGGCCCGGATACGCTGATAGGTGCCGCAACGGCAGACGTTTCCCGACATTGCCGAGTCGATATCCGCGTCGCTCGGCTTCGGAGTGTCCTTCAGCAATGCCGCCGCCGACATGATCTGGCCGGACTGGCAGTAGCCGCATTGCACGACCTCCAGATCCAGCCACGCCTTCTGCAAGGCCGCGCCTTGCGGCGTGCGGCCGATTGCCTCGATCGTGGTGACGACGCTGCCGCCGACGCTATCGACCGACGTCTGGCAGGAGCGGACCGGTTGGCCGTCGACATGCACGGTGCATGCGCCGCACAGCGCTTGGCCGCAACCGAACTTGGTCCCGGTCATGCCGAGCACGTCGCGCAGCACCCACAGCAACGGGATGTCGCCGTCAACGTCGACCTCATGAGCTGAGCCATTGATGTTCAATGTGAAAGCCATGAATGCCTCTTGAGCGCGTTGGGAGTGAGCGGTGAGCCGATCAACGTCACTCATGAAGTCCGCGAAAGTGGTGCGCATTGATCGCAGCACGGAGCGCGGCTTTCCAATAGCCGGCATGAATAGTTTCTATAGCAACGGGGAATGCAGCCACGACGCTCGGCTCGGGCGCGAGCGGAGCCGCATTCACCGCTGCCCTGCGAACTGTAGCTACTGGATAGCTTCGTCTTGCGCTTCCGAAAGTCCGGCGTCGCCGACTTGGCCGCGAAACTGAGGGGTTCCGCAACATTCAACCGCGCAACGGTGGCGGCCGCTTCATCGTCAAAAGCTTGGTCACATCATGCCGATCATCCGCGGAGGAGATCGCAACTGTCAGGAATTTTCCGTCCGGGTATGTTTTCGCTTCATCGTAAAGCTTGACCAGCTGCGAGCGCCATGCATAACGCCGCTCCTCAAATTGTTTTCGTTCCGCTCCTCCCAGGACCACCACGGCCGAAAACCGCTTGTATTCCGGCAGCAGGGTGCAGAACGCCTTTGTCTTCTTGTAGCGCAGGGACCAGCCGCGCTTCTTGCCGCCATAGAGCCATTCCGGCGCGAAGACGCCGGGGTAGAATTCCTCGATCCAGCTTTGCAGCCGGGCCCAATGCTTGAAGGCACCCGGTCCGATCCAGTCGCGGACAGCGCCGTCATCTGGCGAAGCTGACTCGTCGGTGATCCTGTCGCCGACCCGGGGGGACTGTTCCATACCGCTTTCCTTCCGCCGCGACCTGACGGCCCGACCTCGAGCTTGCGCGAAAGGTGTGTCGCCATGTTCCTGAGGATTGAATCTGTGTTGCGCTTGATATTTCGTCCGTCGCAGAACCGGACGTTCTGTCACGGGCTTCTCTCCGCCATTGGCGCACAGGCGCGTTGCCCGTCAATGCGGAAATCCGGCGCGTGGATTTACGGACACGTACTATGGACTTCTGGTCAATTCTTGCAGGACGGGCCGGCACCGCGAAACGCCCTCGGCACGTCTCGAACGCCGACACCTACTTCGCGGACATTGCGGGCGGAGGACGTCTGTAGGAGCGTCTGCGTCCAGGATTTGAACCTTCGCAGGGATATTTTCGAGCCGGCGACAAAGGCTGATGTCCGACGCTATTCCGAGTGGCCACGTCCATTCAGGATTGCTTGCCTCTTGGCGTCCGGGACGAGGGCGCCGCGGTGGATCCGCGCACCACCATCGACGCCGGCAGCAGCACATGCTTCGGCTGCCGCTCCTCCGGCGCGATCTTGATGTCGGCGAACAGGATCTCGGCGGCGGCCTTGCCCGCGCGCAACGGATCGACCTTCACCGTCGTCAGCGGCGGTGACCACCGTTCGGCCATCGGAATATCGTTGAAGCCGGTCACCGAAATGTCGCGCGGACATTCCAGGCCGTGTCGCTGCAAGGTCTTCAAGGCGCCGAACGCGAGCAGGTCATTGGCGGCCATCAGTGCGGTGAAGGGAACGCCGGAGCGCAGCAGTTCCTCGGCGCAACGCGCGCCCTCTTCTTCGCGATATTCGTTGCTGTAGGCCACGAGATCGTCCGAGGCCACGGCCTTGACCCGATCGATCCAGTAGCGATAGGCGGCCAGCCGCTCCTCCGCCGTCGACCAGGATGATGGCCCGGAAATGAATGCGATGCGCCGGTGGCCGAGTTCGAACAGATGTTTCACGAGCGCGCCGATGCTCGGGCGCACGTTGTAGCTCACCGACGATACGGAATCGTCGTCGACATGGCTGTTGACGGTGACGATCGGCGTGCCGTCATGGGCGACCGCGGAGACCACCTCGTCCTCGCGCAAGGCGCTGGCGACGATCAGCCCCTCGATGCCGCGGGCGAGGAAGGTGCTGATCAGCTTTTCTTCCTTCTCCGGATTGTTGTCGGTGTCGCCGATCAGCGCGACATAGCCGTGCTCCGACGAGATGCTGTCGATGCCCTTGATGATGGGACCGAACAGGCTGTTGGTGATATCAGGAACGATGATGCCGATCGTCTTGCTGGAATGGGTACGCAGCGTGGCGGCCGCGACGTTGTGGCGATAGTTGAGCTCGGCGACGGCGGCGTGGATCCGTGCCCGCACCTCATCGGTGATGCGATGCGCAGTTGCGGGGTCCAGCGCGCGCGACACCGTCGAGAAGTGGACGCCGACATGGGCCGCCACATCCTTCAGCGTCGGACGCTTACCTTTCGAGGGGCCCGTCAATGGCTAAAAGTCCTTGCGCTCGCCTGCTGCGTGATCCGGATGCAAGCAGATAGCAAACGCAGCTCCGCCGGGCAAACCTCCGGCGAGCTGCGCAAGCCATCGGGCATCCGATCACTGTCCGACATACTCTGCGGCGGCGGGGCAAGTCCGCTGCTGGTAAGGCACCAGCCACTCGGTGTGGTTGGCCTTGGTGATGACGGCGCCGGGAATCACGACCCGCTTCGGCACGACCTCGCCACGAATGGCTTTCAGGCCGATCTCGGTCGCCACGCAGCCGATCTTGAAGCCGTTGAACTCGGCGATCGCGAGCAAGCTGCCGTTCTTGACCGCTTCCACGGCCTCCGGAACGCCGTTGATCGACACCACGGGCACGTTGCCGCGCCCGGCGGACTTCAACGCTTCGGCCGCGCCAAGCGCCGATGCATCTGCGGCGGCGATCACGCCGTTGATGTCGCTGAACTGCTGGATCAGGTTCTCCATGACCTGCAGCCCGAGCAGGCGCTGGAAGTTGGCCGGCTGCGACGCCAGCAGCTTGATGTTGGGATACTCCTTCAGCGCCGCGTCGAAGCCGCGCTTGCGCTCATCGCCGGTGTTGGAGCCCTTGATGCCTTCGAGGATCACGACATTGCCCTTGCCGCCGAGATGGTCGAACAGCGTTTTGGCGATGTCGTAGCCGAGCTTGTAGTCGTCCTGGCCGACGAAGGCGAGGTAGGGCGCATCGCCGGCCTTGTCGTTGTAGTTGAGAACCGGCGTGCCGGATTCGATCAGCCGCTTGATGGTCGGCAACTGCGCCTTCGGGTCGATCGGCATGAACAGCACGAGGTTCGGCTTGGTGACGCCGACATCCTCGAGCTGCGACATGCCTTCGGTGATATTGTTGGGCTTGGTCGGCACGTACTGGCGAACCGTCGCGCCCATTTTCTTCGCCATCTGCTCGACACCGGCGCGGACGCCCTCGAAATGCGGATCGACCTGGTTCTTGGTGAAGGCCGCGATGACTTCGCCGGCCGCGAAAGCGGGCGAAGCAGCAAGTCCACAAGCGACTACGGAGATCAATCCAATTCGTCTGAGATGTCTGGTCTTCATGAGAACTCCCGATCGAGATGGCCAAGGGGTGCAATGAGATTCGCTGCAGTCGGATCGTGAAACTTTCATCGTCGCGCCCCGCGATTGACCGCGGCATCCGCCAGAACGGCGACGACCACGATCACGCCGGTCACGAACGGGTGCCAGCTGGCGCTCACATTGAGCAGATTGAGCGCGTTGACGATCAAAGTGAGAATGATCGCGCCGAGCAGCGTTCCGACGAGGCTGCCGCTGCCGCCGAATAGCGAGGTGCCGCCGACCAGCACCGCCGCGATCGCGGGCAGCAACAGCGGCTCGCCGATGCCGGGCTCGGCCGCATTGAGCCGTGCCACATAGATCAGCGCCGCGAGGCCCGCCATCAGGCCGCTCACCACGTAGAGCAGTGTTCTGCGCCGGGCGACTGGAATTCCCGACAGCACCGCCGCCGCTTCATTGGCGCCCATCAGATAGACCTCGCGCCCGATGGTGGTGCGCGACAGGAAGATCACGCCGCATGCGCCGGTGACCAGCATGACCCAGATCGGCAGCGGGATGCCGAGCCAGAAGCCGCTGCCGAAGAAGCGGAACGCCGGCGAGAAGCCGTAGACGACCTGTCCGGCCATGAACCAGTAGGCGATCCCCTGCGCCACCCACAGCATGCCGAACGTGGCGAGGAACGGCGGAATCTTCACCCGGTTGATCAGCACGCCATTGGTCAGCCCGACCAGCGCGCCGCAACCGAGGGCGACGACAATGCCGGCGGCCGGCTGGCCGGTGGACTTGATCGCAGCCGCGGAGAGACAGGCGCACAGCGTGAGGTTCGCGCCGATCGAGAGGTCGAGCCCGCCGCCGATGATCACAAGCGTCAAGCCGGAGGCGACCAGGAAGAGCAGGCTGGCCTGGCGCAGAATGTTGAGCAGATTGTCCGTGGTGGCGAAACCCGGGCTGAGGCTCGACAGCAGCACGCCGATGCAGGCGATCAGGCCGAGCCGCACCACAATGGCGAGCGTGCCGGGAGCAAGCGGCTGCGATCGTGCGGATGCAGGGGCAGGGGTATCCATTGTCGTCATGCGATGTCCCGTGAGGCCTGTTTGCGATTGCGATCGATCAGCAGGGCCGCGATCAGCAAGAGGCCGACGCAGACGACCTGGAGCGAGGGCTCGACCGAGAGAACGTTGAGGCCGTTGCGCAGCACGGAAATCGCCAGCACGCCGAGCACGGTGCCGAACAGCCAGCCCTGGCCCTTCTCGAACGACGTTCCGCCGAGCACCACCGCGGCAATCGCCTCGAACTCCATGCCGACGGCGACCGACGGATGCGCCGAATTGGTCCGCCCGAGCAGCAACAGCGCCGATAGCGCCACCGTGAGGCTGCAGAGCAGATAGACGCCCATATGGACGAGGTTGGCATTGATGCCGGCGAGATGCAGCGCATCCTTGTTGCCGCCGATCGCGAAGACATAGTTGCCGAAGCGGGTGCGATAGAGCAGCAGGGAGAGCAAGCCATAGAGCGTTGCTGCGACC
Organism: Bradyrhizobium ivorense; assembly: GCF_900696085.1. Taxonomy (GTDB): domain Bacteria; phylum Pseudomonadota; class Alphaproteobacteria; order Rhizobiales; family Xanthobacteraceae; genus Bradyrhizobium; species Bradyrhizobium ivorense. The sequence goes on along the minus strand of NZ_CAADFC020000033.1, from coordinate 41,715 downwards.
AGCACCGGGGTCGGCACCGCGAATAGCGTGGATCGATAGAAGGCCTCGAGCACCGGTGTGAAGCCGCCGATCGGATCGCCGTTGGTGATGACCAGCGACAGCCCCTCGCACAGTCCCATGGTTCCGAGCGTCACCACGAAGGCGGGCAGGCCGAGATAGCCGACCAGAAACCCGTTCACGGCGCCGGCGACGAGCCCGACCAGCATCGCGGCCGCCACGGCCGCCGGCAGGCTCCATCCCGCCACGAGCAGCGCCGCGATCACGACGCCGCACAGGCCGAGCAGCGCGCCGACCGAAAGATCGAGCCCGGCGGTGAGGATGATCAGGGTCATCGGCAGCGCCAGCATCAGCAGCAGCGAGGCCTGCAGGCCGATATTGGTGAGGTTGACGGCCGACAGGAAGCGCGGATTGCCGACGGCGAACAGCACGATCATGCCGACGAGAATGAAGGTGACGCCCGGGATCCGGCGCAGCAGCGCAGCGGGCGCGACCGTTGTCGCATGGACGGTTTGATCGGTCATTGCTGCACCGCCAGGTCGAGAATGGCTTTCTCCGAAAGCGCGTCGCGGCCGAGATGGCCGACGATCCGGTAATCGCGCATGACGTAGGCGCGATCGCAGAGGTGGATGAGCTCCGGCAGCTCCGAGCTGATCACCAGCACGGCGGCGCCGTCCTGCACCAGATCGTCGATCAGCCGGTAGATCTCGGTCTTGGCGCCGATGTCGACGCCGCGCGTCGGCTCGTCCAGCATGAACAGCCGCGAGCCGGCTGCGAGCCATTTGCCGAGCACGACCTTCTGCTGATTGCCGCCGCTGAGATTGCGCACGATCTGCGCCGGCCCGGGCGTTGCGATGTTCAGCCGCGCGATCAGGTCGCGGCACACTTTGTCCGCCGCGGCGGGCGCGAACCAGCCGCGGCGAAACAGCCGCCACAGCGCCGCGGCGGTCGCGTTCTCGCCGACCGCGAGCGGCAGCGCGAGACCTTCGCGCTTGCGATCCTCGGGCAACAGCGCAAGCCCGGCGCGGGTACTGCGGTCCGGGCGTTGCGCAAAATCCGCGCCGTTCAGCCTGATCGTCCCAGTGCGCAGCGGATCGGCGCCGAAGATCGCGCGCACCACCTCGGTGCGGCCCGATCCGACCAGCCCTGCCAGCCCCACAACCTCGCCGGCGTGGACCTCCAGCGAAATGTCGGCGAGCCTGGCGGTCTGCAAATTGCTCACGGTCAGCACCGGCGCGCCCGCCGGAACTGGCTCACGGCGCTTCAGTCCCGCGAGGGAGCGGCCGATCATCGCGCCCACCATCACATCGGGCGACACCTCGTCCCGGCGATAGGATGCGACCACGGCGCCATCGCGCATCACGGTGATGCGGTCGCCGAGCGCGACCACCTCCTTCATGCGATGCGAGATGTAGACGATCGCGACGCCGCGCTGCTTCAGCCGGGCGATCACCTCGAACAGCCGCTCCGATTCGCGCTCGGAGATCGCTGCGGTCGGTTCGTCCATCACCAGGATGCGTGAATTTTGCGACAGCGCCTTGGCGATCTCGACCATCTGCTGCTGCGCGACGCCGAGATCGGCGGCGAACGCCCGCGTGTCGTAGTGCAGGCCCAGTTGCGCCAGCACGTCGCGGGCCGCCGCGTGCATGGCCACCTTGTCGATGACGCCGGCTTTCGCGAAGGCGCGCTCGCGGCCCAAGAATATGTTCTGCGCGATGTCGAGATACGGCGCGAGCGAGAATTCCTGGAAGATGACGCCGACGCCGATCGCATTGGCGTCGGCCGGACCGTGGATCGCGACGCGGCGCCCCTCGTGTTCGACCGCGCCGCCATCGGCGAGATAGGCGCCGCAGAGCACCTTGATCAGCGACGACTTGCCGGCGCCGTTCTGCCCGAGAATGACATGCACCTCTCCCGCATGAATCTCGAGCGAGACGCCCCTGAGCGCATGCACGCCAGGAAACGACTTGCTGATGTCGATCAGGCGCAGCAACGGCGCCGTGGTCTCTGCCGCCGGCGTCGCCGCCATCGCGTCAGGTCCCCGATCGGGACTTTGCTCGTTCGCAAGCATATTCCGTCCCCGTTTGACGAGCGTGGCTCCACTCTCCTGTTAACGGAGCCATAAGCGCAAACGTTTGCACAATCAAGTGCGAAAATACGTCTCAATCAGTCCGATCTCGAGAGCGCGAAGATTGAAAAATATCAGAAAAGTTCGGCTTTAGTCGCGAATTCAGCGGGTTAGTGCAGAAATTGTGGGGCGGTGGTGTGCGCCATATTTGTGCAAGCGATTGCATAATTTATTCGATTGCGGTACAGGCGTTGCCCGAGCGGCGTTCGACCGGACGCCAATCAGCAACTCAGACAAAGCCTGGAGAAACGCCCATGAACACGCCCGCCACGAGACGATCGGCTTTCGCGACGTCGCCCTCGAACCCGGACGTCAAGGAGATCCAGACCATTCCGGAGCGTAAGGTCGACATGCCGTATGCGCCGGCGATCCGCGTCGAGAGCCCCTGCGGCCTGCTGTTCATCTCGGGCGCGACGCCATCGCCGCTCTATCACAAGCATCCGCATCAGCTTGCCGAGCACGATCATCCCAACTCGATCGTCGATCAGACCCGCCGCGCCATGGAAACGATCAAGTCGATCCTCGACCACGAGGGCCTGGCCTGGACCGATGTCGTGAAGGTCACGAAATATCTGACCGATATTCGCGACCAGGACGGCATGGTGGCCGTGCTCAAGGAATATTTTGGTACGTGGACGCCCGCGAGCACCACGATCTGCATCAATCAGCTGTCGACACCCGGCGCGCGCGTCGAGCTCGACATGATCGCTGCGTTCCCGAGGGCCAAGAGCTGATGGCCATGGCGGACATTCTCCCCGTCCTGCTCGCCGTCGTTCTGGCCTGGGCAGGAAGCCTCAACCTCGCGGCGCCGGATTTCATCCGCGAGGAATTTCGGGCGTGGGGATATTCGGATCGCCTGCGCATCCTGGTCGGAGCGCTGGAATGGATTGCAGCGGCGGCGCTGCTGATCCAGCCGCTCCGTCTGATCGGTTGCGCGATCGCCGCCACCATTTTGGCCGGCGTGCTCGTCACGCTGTTTCGGCACCGCGCGTTTATGCGGCTTGAGTATCCGTTGGTGCTGCTGACGTTAGTTCTGCTTGTCGCACAAGGAGCCTGACGCGTCACGTCGGGCACGATTGTCACGCATGAGGAGCACACATGGACTTGATTGCCAGGCTATGACCGATGAGCAGCGCAAGGCATTTGCGCACAGTACCTGTATCACGCGTGACGGTGCCTTGGCTGCCGCCGCGCCAGGCCGGCTGATGTCGCGAAGTTATCGGACCACGGTAGCATCATGCTCGATCTCAAGGACGTGTTCTATTTTGTCCAGGTCGTCGACAAAGGCGGATACACCGCTGCGAGCAAGTCGCTCGGTTTTCCGAAGTCGACGTTGAGTCATCGCATCAGGGCGCTCGAAGACGCCCTGGGCGTAACTCTCCTGACCAGGACGTCGCACCGTTTCGCCGTCACCGAGGTCGGCACGCAGTTCTACCACTACGCGCAGACCCTGTTGCAGGCCGCGGAAGTCGCCGAAGAGGCGGTTCGTCAGCGTGCGACCGAACCCAGTGGCGTGATTCGAATGACGACCGCAGTCGAGATCGCGCAGTTTGCGTTGAAGGAATTGATCCCAGGCTTCTTGAGGATGCATCCGCAGGTCCGCATCGTCGTCAACACCACGGATGCCCTCGTCGATATCGTGGCCGACGGGTTTGACCTGGCTCTGAGAGGGCACAATACCTCCCTGCAGAATTCGTCGCTGGTACAGCGAACGATCGCGCGTGCGCCCTGGTACCTGTTTGCGGGCGAGGATTATCTGAGCGCGCGAGGTGTGCCCGCTACCCCGGAGGAGATCGCGCAGCATGACACGCTCGCGATTGCCAAAAGCGGTCCATCCAATTGGACGCTGACCGGACCGAACGACCGTCGATGCATTGTTCAGATCACGCCGCGTCTTCAGAGCAACAACATGGTGGCGCTCAAGGAGGCTGCCTGCGCCAATCTGGGGATCGTTGCGCTACCCGGGTACATTTGCCGGGATGAGGTGGCCTCCGGAAAGCTAAGGCAAATTCTGCCGCGCTGGATGGCGGCCGATGCGCGAATCTCGGCTCTCATCCCGTACAAGCGGGGCGTGCTTCCCGCGGTGAGGTCGCTGGTGGACTTTTTCGCGCGTGAAATGCCGCGCCTGACCGCTTTTGACCCCGCGGATGCGACCCCGATGTGATGCCAAAGGCTGCGTTTGAACCGCGATCGTCGGCGTTCAACGGCTTGAACGCTGCGTGCCGCGGCCGCCGTCTTCCACTCACATCGCGATCGCTGCAATAGTTCGCCAGCAACGCACCGATGGCGACCGGAACGCGGGAGAGCTGGCGATGAACAATATGATCATCAGTGGCGTCAACAACCAGGTCTTCGTGGCCAGCAATCTCGGACGCATCGAGCATTTCTATGCGGAGATTCTCGGCCTGCCGGTGGTGAAGCGGACCGTCCACCATCTCGATCCGAGGTTGCCGGTCATCACCTTCGGCTTCCACGCATTCAAGGGCGAGCCGAAGCGCCGGCACACCATCAGCTATATCGAATGGAATCCGATCTTCTACGCGATGCCGGAAACCGGCTTTGTCGATCCGGCTGCGACTGCGGCGGGTGTCGCGAACCCGCGGGTCGGTGACCCGAAGGGACGCTGGGGCGCCGGAACCAATCATCATCTCGCGCTGCACGTTCCGACGCGGAACGGCCTGCTGAAGTGGAAGCGGCGGCTGACCGATCTCGGACTGCACGTCACGGGACCGTATAATCGCAACTACTTCCATGCGGTGTACCTGCGCGACCCCGACGGCGCGATCATCGAAATCGCCACCACCGAACCCGGCTTCGGCCACGACGAAGCTGTGCTTGGATCCGGCTTCCGGCCTCAGCCCAAGGCGAACCTGATCGGCGGGCGCGATGAGGTGTTAACGGCGGCCGAGACCTGGCCACAGCCCGTGCCGGTCGTCACTGAGGATTTCGCGCTGCGCGGCTTCCACCACATCACATCGATTTCGTCGAACGCGGAACGGACGGAGAAGTTTTTCGTCGAGACGGTCGGGTTGCGATTGATCAAGAAGACCGACTATTTGGACGAAAAAGGCGGAACACACTATTACTATGCGTGCGACGACGCGCTGTCGCCGGGCTCGGTGCTGACCTTCTTCGGCCTGCCGGGTTACACGGCGGGGCGTCTCGGCACCGGACTGTCGCATCATTTTTCCCTCGAGGTGGAGAACGAGGCGGCGCTGGCCCACGAGCACGGGCGCCTCAAACGTGCTGGGCTCGATATCTCCAACGTCCAGGACGCGATCTACAGCAAGCTGTTCTATTTCCGGGATCCTGACGGCCACATCTGCGCGATCTCGACGCCGACGCTGCTTGCCGTCGACGAGCCGGAAGACGCGCTCGGCCGCAAGCTGTGCCTGCCGCCGAATGTCGAGGAGCAACGCATCGAGATCGAACGCAACATTGCGCTGCGTCCGGCCCCGACGCCAGTTCCACCGGCTTGAGGCCTTGGTATCGTGTCGAAGGAGATGTCCGTGATCGGCTGAAACCAGCGAGCCAAACAGGTCGGGCAGCTCATCCGGCCGCTAGGGGCGAAGCTCTCAACGCTATCCGTCGTCAAACTGATCGGAAAAGATGCCTGCTGCGGGGTTATCTTATCCGCTATCATGCGTCGGGCCTGATGAATCCGGACGAGTCTCGGCTTTTCGAGGACTGGTTCCCGGTGATATCAAGGTTTCGACTTAGGAACGACGAAGGCGAAACTCGACGATGTTGTCTCTCCCCAAAACCAAGATCCGCGTCCTGCTGCTGGAGGGCGTCAACGACTCGGCAGCACGCATGTTCGAAGGCAATGGTTACACCGAGCTGCAACGGCTTCCGAAGGCGCTGGGTGCCGGCGAGCTCAAGCAGGCGCTTTCCGGCGTCCACATGTTGGGGATCCGCTCGCGGACGCAGTTGACCGCGGAGATCCTGGAGGCGGCCGACCGGCTGATGGTGGTCGGCTGCTTTTCGGTCGGCACCAACCAGGTCGATCTCGATGCCGCGCGACGCCTGGGGATTCCGGTCTTCAACGCGCCGTATTCCAACACCCGCAGCGTGGCCGAGCTGACCATCGCCGAGATCGTGATGCTGTTTCGCCGGATATTTCCCCGGTCGATCTCCGCGCATGCCGGCGGCTGGGACAAGTCCGCCGAGGGCAGCCGCGAGGTGCGCGGCAAGACGCTGGGCATCGTCGGCTATGGCAACATCGGCTCGCAGCTATCGAATCTCGCGGAAGCCATGGGCATGCGCGTGATCTATTTCGATCACACCGACCGATTGCGACACGGCAATACCGAGCCGGTCGAGACGCTGGACGATTTGCTCGCGGCCAGCGACGTCGTTTCGCTGCATGTGCCGGAGACGCCCGCCACCGCCAACATGATTGGCGCGGCCCAGCTCCGGCTGATGAAGCCCGAGGCCTATCTGATCAACAATTCGCGCGGCACCGTGGTCGATCTCGATGCGCTGGCAAGCGCCCTGCGCGAGGGCAGGCTGGCAGGCGCCGCGGTCGACGTGTTTCCGGTCGAGCCGGCGTCGAACAAGGACCGCTTCGCCTCGCCGTTGCAGGGCCTGTCCAACGTGATCCTCACGCCGCATGTCGGCGGTTCGACGGAGGAAGCGCAGGATCGTATCGGCGGGGAGGTTGCGCGCAAGCTGATCGATTACTCCGATGTCGGCTCGACCTTCGGCGCGGTCAATTTTCCGCAGGTACAGCTGCCGGCGCGGCCCTCCGGCACCCGCATCATCCATGTGCATCGGAACGTTCCGGGTGTGATGCGTCAAGTCAACGACGCAGTCTCCCGGCACGGGATCAACATCCTGGCGCAATACCTGCAGACCGATCCGGAAATCGGCTACGTTGTGCTCGAAACCGACGTTGTCGGCGGCGAAGGCGAAGAGCTCCTCACGGAGCTCAAGGCCATTCAGGGCACGATCCGCGTGCGGGTGCTGTACGAGCAGAACCGGACGCAGGGGTGATCGCGGTGCGTGGCGGAATGTTGCCTTAGCCGATGGGCAGGCAAGCGGCACAACGCCTGTCCAACGGAATTGTCTGCCCCGACTTGACTTGCAAACTCAACGGGCCAGCTGCCGACCTCGTCACTGGGCGGGCGTCAGCGCCGGCGCAGGGTGCAAGCGCCGCACGGCGGGCCGGGCAAACAGCAGATAGAGCAGCAGGGCAAGCAGTGATGCTGCGGCCATGACGGCGGTCATCGAAAGCGCCGAGCGCCCGTCGAACAGCGTCGCGACGAGGCCGCTCGCGATCGCGCCGGATGTCATCTGAATGCTTCCGGCAGCGGCGCCAACCGCGCCGGCGATGTCGGGCAACGGCTGCATCGTCGCATTCATGATATTCGGCATGCTCAGCCCAAAGGCGAGCGCCACCGCCATCAGTAGCGCCGCAAGCAGCGCGGGCGGCGTCCAGTGCGCGAGCGTCATCGCGAGCAACGCGCTGGCGACGGTGAACAGCAGCACGAGCCCGATCGTCAGCACCGTGGTGGGCGCTATTCCGCGCCGGCCGAGCCGGCTGTCGATGAATGCGCCGCACATTACCGCCGCCGAGCAGGCGCTGAAGATCAGGCCATACTGGTCCGGCCGCAGCCCGACGACACCGATGAAGAACAGCGACGACCCCGTGACATAGGCGAACACGGTGGCGCCGCCGGCGGCGCCGACCAGGATGAAGGCCAGCGCAGCCGGATTGGTCAGCACGCGACGATAGTCCGCGATGACGGCCGAAGGCCGCAGCCGGCCGGCGGCGGCGATCTTCGCCGTTTCGGCAAACCCAAGCAGCACGGCCAGCAGCAGCACGCTACCAGCCGCGGCCTGAGTGAGATAGATCAGCCGCCAGCTGCCGACCGCGAGCAGCGCGGCGCCCGCGCTGGGCGCAACCACCGTGACCACATTGACGGCAATCACGACGCTGGCGATCTTTGCGCGCGCAATGGTTTCGTCGAACAGGTCGCGGATGATCGCAAAGGTCATCGTCGTGCTGGCGGCGCCGCCCCCCTGGACGAAGCGGCAGATCAGCAGCATCCAGAGCGAGTCCGCCGCCGCGCAGGCGAGGCTCGCGATCGCGAACAAGGCCACTCCGGCCATGACCACCGGCTTGCGGCCGATCCGGTCCGAGATCGGTCCGTAGAGGAGCGGCGCCACCGCAAGACTGAGCATGAAGGCGCTCATGGTGAGGCCGACATCGGACGGGCTCGCACCGAGCGTGGCGCCGGTCGCCGCCAGCGCCGGCAGGTTGATGTCGATGCCTGAATAGGGCACGGCGGCAAGAAAGCCGAGCAGCAGCGTGAAGGCGAAGGAGGTCGGCTGAATTCGCATGGCGTGATGGTTTCTTTGCTTTCAGTTGCTCTGCGCGCGAAGGAGGCGCGACGTCCTCCTTCGCATCGGGCCGCTGGTCAGATCAGTGCTGGCGCGCGGCGCGTCGCGCCTTGCCCGCCGCCATCGGCGCAGATCGCAACGATGTGCTCTGATCCGCGACCAGCTGGCCGACGATCCGCAGGATCTCGGACGGGGTGTCGATCGCGGCGTACTCGTCCTTCATTTGCGCGGCGCGCTGGCGGTAGTTCGGCTGATCGAGCACGGTGCGAACGGCGTTGCGCAGCGCCTGCTTTGTCGGCGCGTTGTCCGCGAGATTGATGCCGACGCCGGACCATGCGATCCGCGCATTGACGTCGGCCTTGTCTTCGGTGAGCCCCGCGCCGACCAGCGGAATGCCGAAGCTCATGGCCTGGTTGACGCTGCCATAGCCGCCGTTGGTGACGAGCACGTCGACCTTCGGCAGCAGCCATTCAAACGGCAGATAGCTCGAGAGGCGTGCGTTGGCGGGAACGGGGCCGGAGATGTCGTCGGTCGGCCGGCCTCCCGTCGTCGCGACCACCAGCACGTCGCGTTCGTTGGCGAGCGCGGCCAGGGTCGGCGTGATCAGCAGGTCGAGATTGTGGTTGGCCACTGTGCCTTGCGTCACCAGCACGACCTTGCGCGACCCGTCGAGTTCGTGCGCCCAGGGCGGCAGGTCGACCTGACCGGGAATGATCGGGGGCGTGCCGACGAAATGCACTGACGGCGGAATCTCGCGCGGAAACTCGAAGCCCGGCACCGACAATTGCATGTAGGCATCGGCAAGTCCGACGCTGGAATCGAACAGCGGCATCGCAAGCGGCCCGACGCCGAGCGCCTTTAGCGCCTTGTTCAGGTGACGTCCCGCGGGCCGATCGACCGCCTCGTCGTAATCCCGGGCAAGCGCCAGATATTCGTCGCGCTCCTCGATGGTCGTCGCCGGCGGCAGGCCGAGGAAGTTCGGCGCGCCGTCTTCGCGCGGCCAGTGCAGCAGCGACGTGCCGCAGAGTGCGATCGGCGGCCGCTTCAGCCGCGGGCCGAGCAGCATCGGCAGCAGGCCGAAAAACATGTCGTCGCCGAGGATGACGTCGGCCGGAAATTTCTTTAGTACGTCCTGCACGCCGTGGTGTTGCGCGGCGATGTTGTCGATGAAGAATCGCTCCAGGGCGATGCGCAACCATTTGAACCCGGGCGGCACGGTCTTGAGCTCTGGCGCGCGTTCGAACGGATTGCCGGGGTCGAAGTCGGCATCGGCCGGCAGCGGCAAGAACCTGGCGCCGCTCGCGGCCACACGCGCCTCAAAGCTGGCGCCGGTGTGGAATGCGACCTCGTGGCCGTCGGCTTTCAAGATGCGGGTGATCGCCAGCATCGGATTGACGTGACCCGGTGCAGGCACTGAAGCGACGAGTATTTTCATGTGATCGGTCCTCTGATGGTCGTTTTGCGGGCATGGCCGCCGCGTCTGGCGGCCGCTCGACTAATCAGGGACATCTGCCGACATTCGCATTACGCGAAGGCTTCTGCGCGGCAGGGAAATGGTTACGGCGGCAACAATCGATGACGTTGCCGTGACGCGAAGCTCTTCCGGCAGTCACGCGTGTTACAGCCGTAACGCTTCGTTTCTGTGCTGAAACAGCCCGGTAATGCCGCGCCCTTAGCCATGCTGTTCGCCAATCGGCACGCCCCGCAAATTTTCCGCGGCGCTCGTCTCTCGTGCGCCGGCCCGCTTCCCACAATCCACTGAGACATGACATGCAGAGTGTTGTCGGCCTGATTGCCACGCTCGTCGTTGCCGTGCTGCTGGCCTTGTCGGGCCTTGCTGCCTTGCGGCTCACGTCGCGCATCCTGAGATGGGGCGGAGCAGGGCTTGCGTTCGCGCTGACGATCGCGGTATCGGCGGTCGGCGCGCTCACCGCCACAGGCCTGGTCAGGCAGCATACGCGTTCCGCCCCGCTGCCGGATCTCAAGGTCGCAGCGACGGCGGAGCGCGTTGCGCGCGGCAAGGCGGTGGCCGACAGCTTTTGCAGCGGATGTCACACCACGACGGGTCCGCTGACCGGCGGGGGTGACCTCGCGAAGGATATTCCCATCGACATCGGCTCGTTCGTCGCGGCCAATCTGACCCCTGCCGGGGCATTGCAGCACTGGTCCGACGCCGAGATTTTTCGCGCCATTCGCAACGGCGTCGACGCCGACGGACGCTGGCTCGTGATCATGTCCTTCACCAACGCCAGCCGGTTGAGCGACGAGGACACCTTCGCCGTGATTGCCTATCTCCGCAGCCTCGCGGCCGCCGGCGCGCCGACGCCGGGGCCACTCGACCGCTTCAACTGGCTCGGCACCACGATGCTCGGCGCGGGATTGCTGCCGGACGCCAAGCCGGTGACGACCGCCGAAATCGTTGCCCCACCGACGGGGCCGACCGCGCAATACGGCGAGTACCTTCTGTCCTATCAAGATTGCCGCGAATGCCACGGCCAGAATCTGGCCGGTGGCGTGCCCGGCCAGTTGCCGCCGCTCGGACCCGATCTCGCTGTGGTCAAGGATTGGTCGCTGGCGCAGTTCATCGCAACCATGCGCACCGGCATCGATCCGAACGGGCATCAACTCGGCGCGCAAATGCCGTGGCGTCCGATCGGGCGAATGGGCGATGACGAACTCGCCGCGATGTAGCTGCCGCCATCCTGATGCGCGGCTGTCCAACTGCCTGACGGCCTGCACCGCTGCGCTGTTCGATCGCGCGCGGACTTTGCCGATCCAATTGCCCGAATCGTCTCAATGCTCAGGAAGGGCGATGCCCACATGCGTGCGGGACGAAGCAACTGTTCCGAGAAACCTGCGCGCAAAAATTGAGCGGGCGGTCATTGCCTGGATCACAACTCATCACGTATAGGAGAGTCTGTCGAATACGACTGAACAATGACTTAGTTGAGAGCGACAACTCCACAGTGCTTCGCACCGCGATCCAGTAAAGATCAACGTGCAGTTCGGGCATGTGAATTCTACTGGGAATAGCCGGCAACTGACGGGCCGTTTTGGTCCCAGACCGGAAGAGTCAAAGGCTTACAGATTCGAGCCCCAGGTAGTCACGTCCGAACTTCAAGAGATCAGTTATGTTGGCAGATGTCGGTCAGATCATTGTCGTCGATGACGATCCCACGTTACGGCAGATGGTGATCAGATATCTGGAAGAGCACAGCGTGCCGACCAGGGCCGCGTCCAATCGGGCGGAGCTGCATCGTCATCTCGAGGGAACCCAGCCCAGCCTGATCATTCTCGATCTTCGTCTCGGCCAGGACGACGGGCTCGATCTGCTGCGGGAAATCCGCGCGCAGTCCGATGTTCCGGTCATCATCACCACCGGGCATCGGCCCGACGAAATCGATCGCATCGTCGGCCTCGAGCTCGGTGCCGACGATTACATCATCAAGCCGTTCAGCCTCCGAGAGCTGCTGGCGCGGGTGCGGGCGGTGTTGCGGCGCCAGGAAATGGGACGGGCTGCGCGCGCCCGTGATCCCGAACGCGGCGGCTATCGTTTCAACGGCTGGAAGCTCGAACGCCGCGGCCGCAGGCTGATCGATGCCAACGATGTTCCGGTTGCGCTGAGCAAGGGCGAATACGCCTTGCTGCTGGCGTTTCTCGAAGCGCCACAGCGCCCGCTGACTCGCGAACATCTGCTGCAGGCAACCCGCATTCACGAAGATATCTTCGACCGCAGCATCGACGTTCAGGTGTTGCGGCTGCGCCGCAAGCTGGAGACCGATCCGAGCGCGCCCCGCGTCATCCGGACCGAGCGGGGGATCGGCTACGTCTTCGCCGTCCCGGTAGAACCGTTCTAACTTCAGCCGCGTCGACCTGATTGTTGCTTTGCTCCGCGTTGGTTCGCGGCGGTCGTGCGGCCGCGCGCGATTCCCGTTCGGGGTGTGAGCGTTTCTGTGACGCCGCACTGCAACCGTAACCGTTTTGTGCGTGGTGGTGACACCGGCGTAACAGCGCGACCCCAATCTGCTCCTGCAAACATCGTGCAGGAACAATTCCATGTCGAAGCAGAACTCTCTTCCGAATGTCGATCATGTCGCGCGGTTACCGCAGGCCGGTGGAATCATCCGTGCCATCCGTTCTGTTGACCGCGCTCCCGGCCGTCTGCCGCCGCACAGCGCGCATAGCACGCATGCGGTGGCGCCGGTCGAGCAACCGGATCGCTCGGCCGTCGGCTGGTGGTTGGCGGCGCTGGCGCTTTTCATCGAGGGATGCGCGATGTATGGCGCCTCCATCTATCCGGGCGCGGAATTTCCCGTCCCGCCGGCGCCTGCGTCCGCACCGCCGCGATCGGTTCGTGTTCAGCAGCAACCAGCCATTGAGCAAGCCAGCGCTCAGCCCCTGGAAAGCAGCGTCACCTCCGGATTGGAGTGGGCCGTGTCGGCCGACGCACGTCCGCAGCGTCGCTGGAGCTGGCTGAGTTCCATTGGCGGGACGGTCGCGGCGATCTGGCGGTATTGGCGCCGCGAGTGGGCTGTCCAGACCGCGGTGGCGGCGCTCGCCGAGTACGATGATCGGACCTTGCGGGATATGGGCATCTGCGGTCAATCGGACATCGAGCGCGTGGTGAGGCAGTCCGGTGATTGTTGACGCTTTGTATTTCCTGGTCGCGGGACCAGGCTTCTATCACGCGGTGACCGGGTCCATTGCGCGCAGGCTCAGGGCGAGCCTGGCCGGGCTGACTCTGCACGCCTAGATCGGGTGCGTTGCCCACCTCGGCGGGACGGCGATCTTCATGGATCAAGTATTCTTGAAAGAGGGGAACAATGCGCCCCGTGATTGCACATTGCGGAATTGTTACCTGGCGTCTATTTCGGGGACTTGTCGCTCTCCCTGAACAGAATTCTTCGTGAATTGATGCGCCGGCGCCGCGTGCTCGCAATGTGCGCGCTGACCTTGGGATGTCTGCTGACTTCTCCGGCGCCGTCCCAAATGCCGGCACCGGCGCCGGTCTCGAACGGCGCGCAGGAGCCGATCACGCCGATCCCCGCTCCTCCCGCCATCGACCCGCTCAAGGTCAAGCTCGGTGAGCGCCTGTTCAACGATGCCCGGTTGTCGCATGACAATTCCCAGAGCTGCTCGTCGTGCCACGACCTCGGCGCGAACGGGGCGAGCGCAGCGCGGTTCGACTATGGCGTCGATGGCGGGCAGCAGCGGTTCAACACGCTCACCGTGTTCAATTCGACGCTGAACTTTCGCTTCGGTTGGGAGGGCAAGGTTCGCACCATTGAGGACGACATCAAGGCGCTGCTGGAAAGCCCGCGCATCATGGGCAGCAGTCTCGCCGAGGTCACGATGAAACTCGATAGCGATTCTGAGATGCGCGCCAGCTTCGCCGCGGCCTATGGCCGTCGCCCCGATGCCGCCAGCATCGTCGATGCCATGGCGAGCTTTTCGCGGACGCTGGTCACGCCCGGCAGCAAGTTCGACCGCTGGCTCACCGGAGATGCCGCCGCGCTGTCGGACGATGAATTGGACGGTTACCGTCTGTTCAAGTCGCTCGGTTGCGTCTCCTGCCATCAAGGGGTCAATGTCGGCGGCAATCTGTATCAGCGCCACGGCATTTTTCATCCGCTGGCTTCGCCGGAGCCGGCCATCCTGCGCGTGCCCAGCCTGCGCAACGTCGCAACAACGCCGCCCTACTTCCACGACGGCAGCGCGCCGACGCTCGACGATGCTGTTCGCAAGATGGCGCTCGCGCAACTGAACGCCAGGCTGACCGATGCGCAGGTGAAGGCGCTGGTCGCCTACCTGCAGAGTCTGACCGGGGAATTTCGCGGCGTACCGGTTGGAGCCGCGCCATGAAAGTCGCGCCCGCGGCGGTCGGCGTATCGTTCCTGCTTGTGCTGCTGACCTGGCTTCTGCTGAGCGGACTCAACATGAATTCGGTCCGCTATGACCGCCAGTCGCAGGCGCTCGCCGAGTTCGGCCGGTCCGAACGCGGCATCACCCGCGAAGTGCTGACATCGCGCGCCGGTCTGTCGCGGAACTATGACGGCCTGGTGCGGATGGTCGATGCCTATGACAGCGCGCTGACACGGTTGCGCGAGGCGGCCGGCTCGGATCGGGAGGAGGCCGCGGCGATCGATGTGCTGGCCGTCCGCGCACAGCGGCAGGAAGTGCTGGTCGAGCAGTTCAAGAGCAAGAACGCGCTGCTGCAGAATTCCCTTGCCTATTTCAGTCTGTTCGGCGAGCGCCTTGCGGCGTCGGAAGACAAGTCGCTGGTGGCGGGTACCTCCGCGCTCGCGGCCGCCATGCTGCATCTGACGCTCAACACGTCCGATGCCACCGCGCAGGACGTCAAGGCGCGGCTCCAGGATCTTGCGCGGCTGCAGACCCCGACCGGGGAAATCGATTCGATCCGCGCCATCATTGCGCACGGTCAGCTGCTGTACAGACTGCTTCCCGAGGTCGATGCCATGCTGCGAACGCTGGTCGAGGATTCCAGCGTCCGCGAGCAGGACAATCTGCATGCGCTGATCACCAAGCGTCAGCTTGCTGCGCGATCCGCGGCTCGACAGAACCGCCTGTTGCAGTACGCCACGTCGCTGTTGCTGCTCGGTGGCCTGGTGTATTTCGGAATGTTGTTGCGCGCGCGGGCGATCGCGCTGCGCCGTCGCGCGGCGTTCGAGCACATTATCGCCGACATCTCGATGCGCTTCATCGACTCGCGCCATGACGAGATCGCCGGCGATGTCGAGCGGGCGCTCGAGCAGCTTGCCGGCTACATCGGCGCCGACCGGGCCTATTTTGCCAGCCGCGCCGGCGCTGCCGCCAGCACGTATCGATGGTCGCGCGAAGGCGTCGGGTTCGCGGAAGGGTGGCCGGAGCGCGTGTTCGACCTGGTGCCGCGGATCGATCGCGACGGCGCCGACATCATTTACATCCCGAAGGTCAAGCCGTCGCATCCGTACGACACGGCGAATCTGCTCGCGTCGGCCGGTGTTCGCGGCTGGCTGTGCATCACGGCGCCGGCGGGACAGCCGCGTGCGGCGGTGCTCGGCTTCGACGCGGTGCGCGCCGACGCGCTGACCCAATGGGCCGAGTTCGCGCTGTTCCGCATGGCGTTCGACGCCATCCGCAACGCCGTCGACCGGGTGCGGCTCGAGCAGGAAAAAGAGCGGCTTCAGGCGACCCTGCAACAAGCCCGGCGGATGGAGACGATCGGGACGTTCGCGAGCGGCATCGCGCACAACTTCAACAATATTGTCGGTGCCATCCTCGGCTATGCCGAGATGGCCGACGCCGACGTCAAGGCGGGCAGCCGCTCCGCGGCGAACCTTGCGGAAATCCGCCGCGCCGGCGAAAGGGCGCGCGAGCTCATTGGACAGATCCTGACCTTCGGCCGCCGCGGCAAGGTCAGGCGAGAGCGCATCTCGATCGAGGCGCTGGCCGCGGAAACCGCGGCGCTGCTCGGCGCATCGTTGCCGTCGCATGTCAAGTTCGTGATCACCGAGATCGAGGAAACGGCGACGGTGTGGGGTGAACCGGCGCAATTGCAGCAGGTGATCCTCAATCTCTGCAACAACGCTGCGCAGGCAATGCAGGAGCCGGGCTTGATCGAGCTCAGCATCGGCACGCGCGAAATCCTGCAGCCGTTGCGGATCCGGCGGACCGAACTGGCGCCCGGCCGCTTCACCGTCATTTCGGTGTCCGATCCCGGACCCGGCATGGATGCGGCGACGCTCGAGCGGATCTTCGAACCGTTCTTCACGAGCCGCGCCGACGGTCATGGTCTTGGGCTGGCGACCGTCCGCGAGATCGTCGAGCAGCATGGCGGTGCGATCGGCGTCGACAGCGCGCCCGGCGCCGGTGCGCGCTTCGAAGTCTGGCTGCCGGCGGGCGGACCGGCCGAGCCGATATCGGCGCCGCGCGCGCCGGATCTCGCGCTGCGCGGCTCCGGCGAAACCGTTCTGGTGCTGCAGCCCGATCGGAAGCGCCTGATGCGTTACGAGGAAGTTCTGGCCGCACTCGGCTACGAGCCGGTCGGCTTCACCGGCCTCACTGAGGCCGAGGAGGCCTGCCGCACCGAGCGGGGTCGTTTCGACCTGGCGTTGGTGTGCCACGTGCCGGGCGGATCTTCGCTGCTTCTCGCGGCGTCGCTGCACGCGGCCGCGCCCGATCTTCCGATCATTCTCACCAGCCCCTCGACGCACGACCTCGCTGCGCCGCTGCTGGCGGCCTCGGGAGTGACGGAGCTGGTTCATCAACCGCTGCTGTCGGCCGAACTTGCCGCGGCATTGGCGCGGTGTCTCGCGGCACCGCCGGCCGGCGGAAGAATCCCGCGGATCGCATCGGTGCGATAGCGCCCAGGCCATCGCATCGTTGCACCCGTAGCGCGATTTGCTGCGTCCGAAGTCATCGCGTAGCGCGCGCCTCCTATCCCGTCGCTCCTGGTCGTTCCACCCGAGAACGATCTCGACACGATCGCGATAGGAGAATGATGATGTCCAAACGACTTGGTCTCGGCGTTGTCGCCGTCTCGTTTCTGTTCAGCTCGATGCCCGGTGTCGCCGCTGGCCGCAGTCCGACCAGCGTCCGTCATGACGCCCCGGAGCAATACGCCAGCCTGCTGCGCCAGGCTCCGGTCGGTCACCGGCAGCCGCGGCGAGCGGACATTCCGGAGGGCAGTCAATTGTCACCGATCGAATTGGAGCTGCGGCGGCTGGACGAGGAAATCGACCGCAAGCTGATCATCTGCCGCGGCTGTTGACCGCAAGGTCTGCGAGGCTCTGTGACACCAGGCGGTCGAACACGCCAGCGTCTGCATCTTTCCCGCCTCAACGGTGACCGAGGCCTGAGCTCGCCGGGCTCGACATCTCTGCCTCGGTCAATCGCGCGGAGCCTTGTGCCGACGTTCGGTTGCAGCCCGCCGCAGTAACCACATTACGGATGTAGCGCGATATCCGATCCGCGAAGTTCTCCCGTAACAGATCGCGCTCATCCTGCCTGCTTCGCGCAGCAACTCGCGCAGCTCCGCAACGCTGTGCTGCTGCGCACAGTTGCCCGCAGAGCCGCAGCTTCAAGCAGCTGGCTCAAACTGCCCGGACCACAAAGGGAGAGCGTGATGAACCTACACACCAGTTCGGACTCGGCCGCCGCGCGCGGACTGCGTGCCTTGATGCAGGGACGGGTCGTGTCACGCGGCGACGATGATTATTCCCGCACCCGCAAGATATGGAACGGCGCGGTTGAGAACGAGCCTGCGTTGTTTGCGGTGTGCGAGTCGGCGGTGGACGTGCAGGCAGCGGTGCGGATTGCCCGTCAGCACGGGCTGGCGTTGTCGGTGCGCGGCGGCGGACACGACTGGGCGGGACGCGCGTTGCAGCGTGACGGGCTCGTCATTGACCTGAGCCGGATGCGACAAGTCGTCGTCGATCCGCAAGCACGGGTCGCGACCGTCGCCGGCGGGGCAATGGCCAATAAGCTGGCCGCTGCGGCTGGTGCGCATGGTCTGGTTGCGGCGCTGGGCAATTGTGGCACGGTCAGCGTGGCCGGCCTGACCCTGGGCGGCGGCTACGGTCCCCTCAGTGGCAGTTGCGGCCTCGCGGCGGACAATCTGCTCGGCGCCGAGATCGTGCTGGCGGACGGACGGCGCGTGACAGCCGGTCCCGACGCGGAGCCCGACCTGTTCTGGGCGCTGCGCGGCGGCGGCGGCAATTTCGGCGTCGTCACCTCGCTGCGGATTCGCCTCCATCCGGCACCCGACATGCTTGCGGGATCGCTGATCTACGACTGGAACGAGGCGGGCAAGGTGCTGCGCCGCTACGCCGCATTCGCGCCCGCGACGCCGGACGAACTCGGCGTGTCGGTCGGCATGATGTCCGGTCCGGACGGCGAACCCGTCCTCATCGTCGTGCCGTTGTGGAACGGCGAGCGGCGCCAGGGCGAGCGTGTGATGGAAGGTCTGCGGGCTCTCGGCTCGCCGCTCTCCGTCCAGGTCGGACCGGCGACCTACTCCGACATGCTCGCCCAGTTCGACGCCTGGGTGGAAGCCATGGACGGCCACCATTGGGAGCTCCGGACACGCTGGTTGCCCGCGCTCACCGCGGAGGCCGCCGACCTGATCGTCGCGGCAAGGGCGCGCGCGCCGTCGCCGGATTGCTCGGTGTTCTGGCATCACTTCCACGGCGCCGCGACGCGGGTCGTGCCGGCCGCCACTGCATTCGGCATGCGCAACGAGCACCTCATGATCGAGATCCTCGCAGGCTGGAAGCCCGACGGAGACGGCGCGGCGCACCGGCGCTGGGCGCAGGATCTATGGCAGAGCCTCGCCCCGTTCGCCCTGCCGGGCGGCTACGCCAACCTGCTCGGACCGAATGATCGCGAACAGGCGGCGGGGGCTTTTGGCGGCAACGCCGCCCGGCTCCGCATGCTCAAGCGCCGCTTCGATCCCGATGGCGTCTTCGCGTCCGCCCTCTTGCTGCCGGCAGAGTGAGCTTGGCCGGCGGCGTCGAAACGCATTGCCATGAACTGCAACCGTTCCGGCAGGTGTTGCGGAACGACACTCAGGAGATCAGCATGACGACCAATGTTCAGCTTGCACATCGAGATGCAGACGCGCCCTTCGAACGACAGCCGATCGAGCATGAGGCCGCGCGGCTGCGCGCTGCCATCGCGGATCTGGCGCCGGAGCTTGCTGCCCGCGCCGGCGAGATCGAGAGCGCCCGGCGCGTTCCTGCCGACATCACCGACCGGCTGGGAGCCCTCGGCCTGTTCCGGACCCTGGTGCCGCGCAGCCATGGCGGGCTCGAGTTGAGCGTGCCCGAGGTGCTGCCCTTGATCGAGGCGCTATCCGCGGCCGACAGTTCGGTCGGCTGGGTGGCCATGATCGGCACCGGGGCGCAACTGTTCCGCACGCGGGTATCGCGCGCGACATTCGACCAGATCGTCATGGACGGGCCCGATGCGCTCACCGTCGGCGTCGGCACGCCGGCGGGGCGCGGCGAGGTCATCGATGGCGGCTATCGGGTCTCGGGACGCTGGCCGTTCGCCAGCGGTTGCCAGAACGCGCGGTGGATCGCCGGTCATTTCGTTATCCACAAGGACGGTGCGCCGGTGATGTCGGACGGACGCCCGCTGACGCGTTTTGTCGTGCTTGCCGCCGAGCGCTGGCGCGTCGAGGAGACATGGCAGGCCTCAGGACTGACCGGCAGCGGCAGCCAT
The DNA here is from genome assembly GCF_900696085.1 of Bradyrhizobium ivorense. Classification (GTDB taxonomy): domain Bacteria; phylum Pseudomonadota; class Alphaproteobacteria; order Rhizobiales; family Xanthobacteraceae; genus Bradyrhizobium; species Bradyrhizobium ivorense. Next base: position 22,022 of record NZ_CAADFC020000033.1, on the reverse strand, counting down.
CATGTGGTCCTCGACAATGTGGCCGTCCGCGATGCCGAGACCTTTGATCTGTTTCACGGGCCGTCATGTTTGCCGGGGCCGTTCGCGAGCGCCGTGACGCCATTCATCGGAAGCTTGCATGCTGCGGTTGCCACGGGCATCGCGACCGCGGCGATGGCTGATCTCGCCGCCATGGCCGGCCGCCGCCAGCTGTTCGCCGCCGCCGATCTCAGGGACACGCCCATCTTTCAGCACGAGTTTGGCCGGCTCGATGCGGCGCTGCGCGCGGCGCGGGCGCTGCTGCAGGTTCAGGCCGACAGCTACTGGCGCCTGGCGCTTGCCGGCGAGCTCGACGGCAAGGCGGATTTTGCAGAGAGCCTGCAGGGCTCAGCCTGGATCAATGCGACCTGCAGCGATATCGTCAGCGGCTGCTATACGCTGGGCGGATCCAGTGTGGTGTTCAGCGCATCGCCGCTGCAGCGCCGCTTGCGTGACATTCACGTCGCGCGGCAGCATGCCTTCGCCCAGGAACGGTTCTACGCCCGCGCCGGCGCCAATGCGCTCGGCTTTCCCCCGGTCGATCCGATTTCGGGGCAATAGGGCCTGATGGACCCGGCGAGACACGCCTGCGCCATGCGCCGGGGAGCGCAATGACGTCAGGCGTGCTTGTCGAGGCGGCGTTTCAGCAGGGTCAGATGTTGCAGCAGGTCGGATTGCGCGACGTGCGACAGCTCGCCGATCAGCGCGATCACCCACTCCTCGTGGCGGCGCGCCATCCGGCCGAATTCCTTGGCGCCGTCCTGCGACAGTCGCAGGCGGAAGGTGCGGCGATCCTCGGCATCGACCTCGCGATGGATCATGCCGTCGGCTTCCAGCTTCTGCACCAGCGCGGTGATGGCGCCGTTCGAGACCATCAGCAAGTCGGAAACCTCCGACATGCTGGCGCCCTCCGGCCTGCGCGCAAGCTGCGCCAGTAGGTCGAAGCGGGCCAGCGTGGTGTTGAACTCCTTGCGCAGCCGCGCGTTCAGCGCCTTCTCGATCCGGGTCGCGCAGGCCAGCAGCCGCAGCCAGATCCGCAGCTCGAGATGGGCGCCGTCGGACTCCGGCGCGGGCTCGACCGGCGGCGCCGGGCGTGCGCTCTTCGCGGATCGGACCTTGCGTTTGACCGTGGCGTCCATGGCGCGTGCTCTCACCGAGGCTAGATGGAAATCGACCCGATGCTGGCTCCGCCGCAGACATAGAGCGTCTGTCCGGTGATGAAGTCGGCATCCGGCGAACTGAAGAAACTGACCGCGCGCGCGACGTCGCTGGACTTGCCGAGCCGGCCGAGCGGGATCGACTGCGCCAGCTTGCGCGCCCGCTCCGATTCCGGCGAGATCACGCTCTCGAACATCTCGGTATCCGCGATCGGGCCGGGCGCCACGACATTGACGGTGATCCCGAACGGCGCGAGCTCCAGCGCCCAGGTCCGCGCCATGCCGATGATGCCGGCCTTGGTCGCCGAATAGACCGTGCGGGTGACGGCGCCGAGCGCGGCGCGCGACGACAGCAGCACGATGCGGCCGAACCGCGCCTTCTTCATGCTTGGCAGCGCCGCCTGCGCCAGCGCGATGGCGGCGCCGAAATGCAGCTGCGCCAGCGCGCCGACGTCCTCGTCCGCGACCTCCTCCAGCAGGTTGGCGCGGATCGCGCCGGCATTGTGCACGACATGCGTGATCGCGACCTTGGCGGCGATCTCCGCGGCCGCCTGGCGCGTCGCCGCCGCATCGAGCAGGTCGACCTCGCGCGAGGACAGCTTTGGATGGCTCCAGTCCGGCTTGCGCCGCGACAGCGAGATCACCTCATAACCCTCGGCGAGCAGGCCGCGCGCGATCGCCGCCCCGATGCCGGTGTTGCCGCCGCTGACGATTGCCGTGTAGTTGGCCACGCGTGGTCCTCACATGAAGAGCTGGATGTTGCCGAACGCCGCATCGCAGTTGATCAGGTCGACGCGCTTGAGCTTGATCTTCAGCCGGCCACCCTCGACGGCCAGATGATGCGTGGCCCAGGCCGCATAGAGCGTCTGCTCGTCCTGACGGGTCTCGATGTAATGCATCGGCGTCCAGGTGACGTAGCTGTTGGCGGCGGCATCGCGTGAATCCACTTGCGGCGTCTGCAGCACGTGATGGCAGCGGCTCTTCGGCTTCTGGCTGAAGGTGCGCGCGCCCTTGAGCCGTTCGACGCGGATCGACAGCAAGAGCTTGTCCTCATACATCAGCGAGCAGGTCAGCCGCGGATCGGTCTGGTTCCATTCCAGCGGCATCCAGTAGAAGGCATCGTCGGCGTACAGATCGAGCCATTCGTCGAACCGCTGCTGGTCGATCAGCCGCGCCTCGCGCACGACGAAATCGATCAGTTCCTGATCGGTGGGAACGGCATTCTTCAGCGGGGCGTCGGCGACGACAGTCATCTCACATCCCCATCGTCATGAACTTTGTCCAGGCCCGGAACTGGTGCCGCATCGGCCACTCGCTGGTGCCGTTGATAGCGACATTGGTCTGGCCGGCCTCGTCGGGGCTGTAGAGCCGCTGCAGATTGACCCACTCGTTGCCGTTCGAATGCAGGCCCTCCTGCGCGCGCTCGTACATTTCGAGATCGTCATGGCCGACGATCGACGTCGGCGCGTTGATCAGGCGGTTGTACATCAGGGTGCGTTCGAGCAGCATGTCGGGCGCGTCGACCAACTGGAACGTCCATGACTCCACCAGCGTCTTGTTGGCCGCGATCGGCTTGAACAGCCGCAGCAGCTGGATCGGCCCCTTGATCATGATGTTGGGGAAATACACCGTGTTGTGCCTGGCCTCGCCGAGGATCGCCTTGGCCCGCTCCTCGCCATAGGCCGCGGTCATCTTCTCGAAATAGCCTGGGACCGCCGAATAGTCGGAATGGATCGAATGGTGCACGCCGGTGTGGCCGTGGCCGTTGTCCCAGATCCGGATCCCCATGTTCTCGAAGAACTCGTAGGGGCTCATGAAGGGCGCGATGATCTCGACCGCCATCGGCTTCTTGGTGCCGGGCGGCGCCTTCTTCCAGACCTCGACCACGGTGCCGGCCGACGACTCGTGCGCCACCATCGGGTGGCAGGTGTCGGTCTGGTTCTCGACCAGCATCTTCCAATTGCAATTGTGCATGTAGCGCAGCGCGCCGCCGGCGACCTTGAGCTGGCCGACGGGCGAGCGGTCGATCATGTTGTCGAAGCTCGACAGGCTGTCGCCGAAAAATTCCTCGAAGCCGAGGCCGCCGTCATTGATCTTGGCGAACACGAAGCCGCGGTAGTTGTGCACGTGGCGCACCGGCGTCATGCCGCGCGCCGCCTCGCTCTGCTCGAAGCCGGTGTTCTCATAGCCCTTCTTCAGGGGAATCGCGAGCAGCGAGCCGTCGGTCTTGAAACTCCAGGCATGGTAGGGGCAACGGAAGAATTTGCCGGTATTGCCGCAGGTCTCCGAGGTGATGCGGGTGCCCTTGTGCGGGCAGCGGTTGAACAGCACCCGCACCGTGCCGTCGCTGTGGCGGACCAAGAGCACCGGCTGGGTGCCGATCGTGGTGCCGAAATAGTCGCCGGCATTGGGCACCTGGCTGTCGTGGCCGACATAGACCCAGCTGTTCGGGAACATGTGCTCCATTTCGAGCTGGAACACTTCCTCGCTGACATAGACGTCGCGGTGGACTTCCTGGTCGCGGACCAGAGCGCGGATCGCCGCCGAGTTGCCGGCATATCGGGACATGCGTTCCTCCATTACAGGTCGAGCACGAGCCGTGCGGTCTTCGCGCGCGAAACACAGATCTGCATCACCTTGTTCGACGCCTTCTCGCTGTCGCTCAGGATGTAATCGCGATGATCCGGGATGCCCTCAAGCACGGCGGTCTGGCAGATGCCACAATCGCCGCGCTTGCAGTCATGCATCGGGTCCTCGCCGGCCTCGATCAGCACGTCGAGAATGGTCTTGCCCGGGGGAATTGCGTAGACGCGGCCGCTGCTCTTGAGCTCGACCTCGAAGCTGCTGTCGCCGGATTTCTCCTCGGGCGCGCTGAAAATCTCGAAATGCAGCCGGCCCTGCGGCCAGTCCAGCCGCTTCGCCAGCACAATCGCCGCCTCGATCATCGGCAGCGGTCCGCAGAGATACAGCGGCACGTCCGCCGCCAGCCGCGTCATCAGCCCTTCGAGATCGAAGAAGCGTCCCGCCTCGTCATCGGCGTGGATCGCGGCCTTGGCGCCGGTGAGCCGCTCGACCTCACCGAGGAAGGCCAGCTCGCTGCGGCTGCGGCCGGCGTAGTGGAACGCGAACGGCCGCTCTGCGGCGCCGAGCTCGCAGGCCATGGTGAGCAGCGGCGTGATGCCGATGCCGCCCGCGACCAGCACGATCTCGCCGGCGCCGGCATGCAGCGGAAAATTGTTCGCCGGCGGCGAGATCGTCAGGCGATCGCCGGCCTTCAACCCGTGCATGTAGGTCGAGCCGCCCTGGCTCTTGCTTTCCTGCAGCACGGCGATGCGATAGGAGGTCGGATGTTCGGTGGCGCGCGGCGAGGCCGTCTCGATCAGCGAATAGGAGCGGCGGCCGACATCGGGCAGATGAACGTCGATATGGGCGCCGGCGGCCCAGCCCGGCATCGGCGCGCCATTGGCGCGCGCCAGCACGAATTCGCTGATCCGCGGCGTCAGCGCCTCGACCTTCGACACCACGACTTCGAATTGATCCATCGTCAGGCGTCCTCGAACAGCGTTTCGACGGTGCGCAGCGCGCCGTCGAGCTCGGCGCCATCGGCGTCCTTCAGCGCGACCTTGGTCAGGCGCTGCACCCATTCGGCGGCGTCCTGCCGGCCGGCCAGGCGATCGGCCGCGCGCATCACCTTGTCGAACTTGGTTTCGCCGCGTGAATGCGTATCCGAATAGCCGCCGACCAGGCGGCGCGCCTCGCACACCGCAGTCGCCAGCGCGACATCCTGCGCCGCGAATTTGCGCACGCGCTGCGCCCAATCGTCGAGATGGCGCATCTCGCGGGCGTGCCGCAGCGTGCCGCGACGGAAGCGGCGCAGCCCCGCGACGCAGTAGAGCAGCAGGAACGACGCCGGCGAAGTGGTGCGCAGCTTCCGGCCGCGGTCGATCAGCTTGGCAAGCCGTTCGCTGCGTTCGAGCTTTTCGCCGAGCCGCGGCGGCAGCAACCCCGCCATCTCCTCGATCCGCGGATGGAAGAATTCGGTGATGGCGAGCACCTGGTCGTCCGCAGCCCGCACCTCGCGGCGCACCCGGCCGAACCGTCCGGCGCGGGTCTTGAGATCGGCGACGCGGATCACGTCGTCATAGGCCATCGCGACCGCGAGATATTTTGCGAAGGCTTGCAGCAGGCCGGTCGCATCGCGCGGCACGGCTTCCAGCCGGTTGAGATACTCGCCGCCATAGGCGACGTCCTGGAAATCGACCACACGCTGCAGGCCGGCCGCGACGATGCCGTGCAGCTCCGCCGGCAGATGCAGCGCCCGCGCAACCAGCGCGTCGTAGTCCGGATGGCCGATCGGCGCGAGTCTTGGAAACCGCTTGCCGAGCGGCGGCTTCGGCGCGGGCTTGATCTTCGGATCCCGCTTGAGCTCGGCTGTGGCGCGCTCACGGCCGGCGGTGAAGGCGCGCAGGCTGGCATCGACGCCGACGCCGGCGGCGCGGATCGTGGCCTCGAAATCCTCCGTGGTGAAGGGCAGGGCGGCGGCGCCTGCCAGTGCACCGAACAGCACCGCGGAGACCGCGCTGCCGGTGCTATCCGCAATCTCGGCCATGTCGAAGGCGATGAAGCGGTTGGCGGCGACATTGGCGGCGTCATAGACCTGCGAGGCGTCGGCGGTGCCGTCGCCGGGCGCGGTCTTCTCGACCACGGCGAGCGAGCGGTGCGAGGAGCCGATCAAGAGCGTGCGGTCGGGCGACACCAGCCCGCGCAGCATGGCGCGGCCGGCCTCCATCAGTTCGGCGCCGATCACGATGTCGACCTTGCCGGGCGCCGGCATCAGCGACAGCACGGGGTGGCGGTCCGGCTTGCTGGCGTCGGGCGCGATCATCTCGATGTAATAGATCGTGGCACCGGTGCGCTGCGCGACGCCGGGCACCGAGGTCGATTGCGCGTACCAGCCGCGCCGCTCGGCGAGCGCGACGATCCAATCGACCAGCACGCCGCCGCCCTGGCCGCCCATCGCGAGCACCGCGACGCTGATCGGACGGGCCTGGCTGAGGCCAGTGGAGATGGGCGCGACCGAGACGTTCATGCCGCCTCCTGCTCGAACATCACCCGCCGCCCTGCGCGCCAGCGCTGCAGCGCGCCGATCATCCGCCGCCAGAGACGGTCGAACCGGACTTCGAACGCGCTCGGGTTGGAGACGATGTCGGCGCGGTAGAACGAGGGGCACAGCACGGCGGCGTCCGCGACCTCGCCGCAATGGCCGCAGCCGACGCAGCTATTGTCGACGGCGGCGACCGGATTGTCCTTCAAGGGATCGCTGGTCGGCTTCACCGACAGCGACGGGCAGCCGGACAGGCGGATGCAGGCATGGTCGCCGGAGCAGACGTCCTCGTCGACGCCAAAACGCTCGCGCACGATGCGCTCGCCGCGTTTGGCGGCGGCCGCCGCCAGCGGCTTCACGCGGCGCTGCTTGTTCAGCATGCACTCGGAAGAGGCGACGATGATCTTCGGCCCCTTCTCCTCCGTGGTCAGCGCCTCGCGCAAGGTGTCGCGCATCCGCGTCACGTCGTAGGTGCGGTCGATCTGGCGCACCCATTTGGCGCCGACGCCCTTCACCGCCTCGACGATCGGGTGCTTGGTCGAGCGCGAGCGGTTGTCGGCGCGCGAGGAGGGGATGTCCTGGCCGCCGGTCGCGGCCGAATAGTAGTTGTCGACCACGACGATGACGCCGTCATGCTGGTTGAACACGGCGTTGCCGACGCCGCTGGTCAGCCCGTTGTGCCAGAAGCCGCCGTCGCCCATCATCGCGATCGGGCGTTTGCCGGCCGGCACGTTGAAGGCCGAGGCGGACGCCGGGCCGAGCCCGTAGCCCATCGTAGTGGCGCCGATGTTGAATGGCGGCAGGATCGAAAACAGATGGCAACCGATGTCGGCGGCGACATGATGCGGGCCGAGCTCCTTTTCCACCAGCTTCATCGCGGAAAAGATCGGCCGCTCCGGACAGCCGGTGCAAAAACCCGGCGGCCGCGGCGGCACCACGTCGGCGAGCGCGCGGATCTTGTCGTCGACCTCGACCCGGTCGATGTTCGGCGCGCGCGCGGCATCCGGCAGCACATCGGCGCGCCAGCGGCGGATGAAGGCGCCGATCCCCTGGCCCATCACCTGCGCGGTGTATTCGCCGGCCATCGGCAACAGGTCCTTGCCGTGCAGCTTCGCTGGAATGTCGGCGTTGCGCAGGATCTTGTGCAGCGCCTGCTCGATGAATTCGGGCTGGCCCTCCTCGACCATCAGCACCGCCTTCTTGCCGCGGCAGAACTCGATCACCTCGGCATCGACGATCGGGTAGGTCACGTTCATCACGTAGAGCGGAATTCGCGTCTCGCCCCAGACGTCGGCAAGCCCGGCCTCGCGCAGCGCAGTGATGACGCCGTTGTACATGCCGCCCTGCATGATGATGCCGATATCGTCGATGTCGCCGGCGAACGTCTCGTTCATGCCGCGGGCGCGGATGAACTCGACCGCCGCGGGCCAGCGCTTCTCGATCTTCTCCTTCTCGTGCAGGTAGGAGGCCGGCGGCAGCACGATGCGGTTGGTGTCCCGCGACGGCTGCTCCAGCGCGCGGGACAGCGGAAACGACGGGCGGACATTGTCGCGGCTGGCGAAGCGGCCGTGGACATGGCAGGCGCGAATCCGCACCTCCAGCATCACGGGTGTGTTCGAGGCTTCAGAGAGGTCGAAGGAATCCCGCACCGCCTTGACGATCGAGGCGACGTCGGGCCGCGGATCGACCAGCCAGAGCTGCGACTTCATCGCAAAGGCATGCGAGCGCTCCTGCATAATCGAGGAGCCTTCGCCGTAATCCTCGCCGATGATGATCAGCGCGCCGCCGGTCACGCCGCCGGAGGTGAGGTTGGCGAGCGCATCTGAGGCGACATTGATGCCGACCGGCGCCTTGAAGGTCACCGCGCCGCGCACCGGATACATCACCGACGCGGCGAGCGTCGCCGCCGCGGTCGCCTCGCTGGCGCTGGTCTCGAAATGCACGCCGAGATCGGACAGGATATCCTGCGCGTCCGACAGCACGTCCATCAGATGCGAGATCGGCGCGCCCTGGTAGCCGGCGACATAGCTGACGCCGCATTCGAGCAGCGCCTTGGTGATGGCCAAAATGCCTTCGCCGCGGAATTCCTGGCCGGCGCCGAGCTTGAGGTCTTCCACCTCGCGCGCGAAAGAGCGTTCTGCCATGCTCGTCTCCCTCGGGCCTTCCACGATGTTCCGCGCGACCGGATTTAATTTTAGACATCAAACAAAAATGATGTCAATCGGAGTCGGAGGTTTCACGCCGAAGGAACGCGTCGCATCGTCTCGCGTGCATTTCGGAGCCTGTTTCATAGGCTTTGTGCGGGCATTGCGGCTCCGTGGTTCGACAGGCTCGCTTGACAAGATATTTTAACAGTGAAACATTATTGAGGCGCGGTCCGCTTGGCGGCGGGCGGCCTTTGCGGGAGATTCACATGACCCCGGTTTCGCCCTTACGCGGGCCGTCGCGCGAGCATCTCGCGTGGCCCTTCTTCGAGTCCCGCCACAGCGACTATGCCGCCGCGCTCGACGCGTTTGCCGCCGGTCTCGGCGAGACCCACGGCGGCAATGTCGACGGAACCTGCCGCGCGCTGGTGCGCCAGCTCGGCGCCGCGGGGCTGCTCGAGGCCTCGGTCGCCGGTGACCGCATGGATTCGGTGATCGATTCCCGTTTGATCTGCATCGCCCGCGAGACCTTGGCCTGGCACAGCGGGCTTGCCGATTTCGCCTTCGCAATGCAGGGGCTTGGCACCGGCGCAGTGGCGATCGCGGGCTCGCCCGAACTGCGCGCGCTGGTGCTGCCGAAGGCGCGGCGCGGCGAATGGGTCGCCGCCTTTGCCTTGTCGGAGAAGGAAGCCGGTTCCGACGTCGCCGCGATGGCCTGCAGCGCCCGGCGCGAGGGCGACCACTACATCCTCGACGGCGAGAAGACCTGGATTTCCAACGGCGGCATCGCCGATGTCTACACGCTGTTCGCGCGCACCGGCGAGGCGCCGGGCGCACGCGGCATTTCCGCCTTCGTGGTGCTGCCGGACGATCCCGGCTTTTCGATCGCCGAGCGCATCGACGTGATGGCGCCGCATCCGTTGGCGACGCTGCGCTTCGAGAATTGCCGGATTCCGGCGGCGCGGCTGCTCGGCTCGCCCGGCGAGGGCTTCAAGATCGCGATGCGCACGCTCGATATCTTCCGCGCCTCGGTCGCGGCCGCCGCGCTGGGCTTCGCCCGTCGCGCGCTCGACGAGGCGACCGCGCATGCCAGGAGCCGGCGGATGTTCGGCGGCGTGCTCGGCGATCAGCAATTGACCCAGGCTACGCTCGGCGACATGGCTGCGGGTGTCGATGCCAGCGCGCTCTTGACCTATCGCGCGGCATGGCGGCGCGACGTGCAGAAGGCATCGACGACCCGCGAGGCGGCGATGGCCAAGATGGTCGCGACCGAGACCGCGCAGACCGTGATCGACCGCGCGGTGCAGATGTTCGGCGGCCGCGGCGTGCGCTCGGGCGAGATCGTCGAGCAGCTCTATCGCGAGATCCGTGCTTTGCGGATCTACGAGGGCGCGACCGAGGTCCAGAAGCTGATCATCGGGCGCGATGTCCTGAAAGGCACCTGATCGAACAGCGTCGAAGTCAAGCAAAGACAAGGCGCCAGGATGGGAGGGCGAGATGGCAACAAGGCGTGAGAACCATCGCGAAGACGTCGCCGGCCGGGCCAATGTCGAGGATACGCCCGAGCTGCTCGCCTATTACGATGAGCTGGAGCGGCTGGAGACCGGCGCGCTCTGGACGGTCGCCAACAAGATCGAGCCGTGGCAGCCCAAATCGTCGTCGGTCCCGGTGGTGTGGCGCTACGAGGATCTGCGCGCGCATGTGCTGCGCTCGGTCGAATTGGTGTCGCCCGAGAAGGCCGGCCGTCGCGTCATCTATCTGAACAATCCCGGCCGCCGCGAGCACGCCGCCGCGGTCGGCTGGCTGTATTCGGGATTGCAGGTCATGCATCCGGGCGAGGTCGCCTCGGCCCACGCCCATTCGGCATCCGCGCTGCGTTTCATCATGGAGGGCGAGGGCGCCTACACCATCGTCGACGGCCACAAGATGACGCTCGGCGCCAACGATTTCGTGCTGACCCCGAACGGCACCTGGCACGAGCACGGCGTCGCCGGCGACGGTACGCCCTGCATCTGGCAGGACGGCCTCGATATTCCCCTGGTCAACGCGCTGGAAGCCAATTTCTACGTGGTGCATCCCGAGCTGCAGCAGAGCGTCGGCTATCCCGTCGACGACATGACGCAGACCTGGGGCAATCCCGGCCTGCGTCCAGCAGGGGGCGAGTGGTCCAAGGGATACTCGCCGCTCTTGAAATACGAGTGGGCGCCGACCTACGAGGCCTTGCTGCGCTATGCCAAGGCCACCGACGGCTCGCCCTACGACGGCGTGCTCATGAACTACGTCAATCCGGTCACCGGCGGCCCGGTGATGCAGACCATCGGCGCCTCGATGCAGATGCTGCGCGCCGGCGAGAGCACCCGCGCGCATCGCCACACCGGCAGCTTCATCTACCAGGTCGCCAAGGGCCGCGGCCATTCGATCATCGACGGCAAGCGCTTCGACTGGAAGGAGCGCGACATCTTCTGCGTGCCGTCCTGGGCCTGGCACGAGCACGTCAACGGCTCCGCCAGCGGGGATGCCTGCCTGTTCACCTTCAACGACCTGCCGGTAATGCACGCGCTCGGGCTCTATCGCGAGGAAGCCTTCGGCGACAACGGCGGCCGCCAGCCGCTCGTGTCGTAGGAACGCGATGACCGTACTTCGAATCGAGCGAGCTCTTCTTCGCCTCGCCCCGCTTGCGGGGAGAGGCCGGAATGCATCGCCAGATGCATTCCGGGTGAGGGGGGCCTCCGCGAATCCCGCTGTCACCGTCTATGCGGCGGCGGCCCCTCACCCCAACCCTCTCCCCGTAAGAACGGGGAGTGGAAGCGCACCGCCGTCGCCATTCGATCTAACCTCATCCCGCTCTAGGAGAGCCCCGTGCGTCTTGTCACCTATCGCAGCACGGTCGAGGCTGCAGCCCGTCTTGGCGCCGTCGTCGACGATCTCGTCGTCGACGTCGAGAAGGCCGGCCGGCATGCCGGGGTTTTGCTCCCGTCATCGATGCTGGATTTCATCGATCTCGGGCCGCAGGCGCCCGCAGCGCTCAAGGCAATCCTGCAAGAGGGCCGGGAGCGCTGGCCAGTCGGCAGTGCGCTGCCGCTGGCCAATGTCCGCCTGCTGGCGCCGATCCCGCGCCCGCGCAAGAACATCTTTGGCATCGGCCTGAATTATGTCGAGCACGTCGCGGAATCCTCGCGCGCGCTCGATACCGCGAGAGACCTGCCCAAGCAGCCGGTGATCTTCTCGAAGCCGCCGACCAGCGTGATCGGACCGGATGATGCGATCCATCACGACCGCAAGATCACCCAGCAGCTCGATTGGGAAGTCGAGCTTGCCGTCGTGATCGGGCGCACCGCGCGGCGGGTGGCGGAGGCTGACGCGCTCGCCCACGTGTTCGGCTACAGCGTGATGATCGATGTCAGCGCCCGCGACAATCGCCGCGCCGGCCAGTGGATCTACTCCAAGGGCCAGGACACCTACGCGCCGTTCGGGCCGTGCATCGTCACCGCGGATGAAATCACAGATCCGCACGCGCTCGACCTCTGGCTGACGGTGAACGGGGTCGAGAAGCAGCGCTCCAACACCCGCCACATGCTGTTCAAGGTGCCGCATCTGATCGCTGACATCTCGGCCGCGATCACCCTCGAGCCGGGCGACATCATCGCCACCGGCACGCCCGAAGGCGTCGGCGCCGGCCGCAATCCGCAGGAATGGCTGTGGCCGGGCGACGTGGTGGAGGCGGAAGTCGCCGGCATCGGCCGGATCCGCCACCCGGTGGTCGCGGTCTGAGCATGATCCGGAAAAGTGTGATGCGGTTTTCCGAAAAGATCATGCTCAAACAAGGAGCTAAAGCGCGATGAAGATGCACTCATCGCGCTTTAGGCGCGCGCCATGATCTTCGACATGGAGACGCTGGAGGCGCAGAACCGCTACAAGATCCTCACCGCGACGGTGACGCCGCGGCCGATCGCCTGGATCACCACCTTGTCCGCTGGTGGCGTGGTCAATGCCGCGCCGTTCAGCTTCTTCAACGTGATGGGGCACGAGCCGCCGACGGTCGCGATCGGACTCTTGGCGGGCACGGGGCGCTTCAAGGACACCGCCGCGAACATCCTCGATACCGGAGAATTCGTCGTCAATCTCGTCGCCGAGCGCAATGCCGAGGCGATGAACATCACCTGCATCGACGCGCCGCCCGAGATCGACGAGCTCGAACTCGCCGGCCTCACGGCCGCGCCCTCGCAGGCGGTGCGCCCGCCGCGCATCGCGGAATCGCCGGTATCGTTCGAATGCCGGGTGCTCTCCTCGCTGGTGACGGGGCCGCGGCAGACCGCGGTGATCGGCCGGGTGGTCCGCGCCCATCTCGATGACGCGATCATCCTCGACAAGGAGCGCTGCCACATCGACACCGAGGCGCTGCATCTGATCGCGCGCATGCACGGCAGCGGCTGGTATGCGCGCTCCCGCGACCTGTTCCAGATCGATCGGCCGACCTGGGCGGCCTGGCAGGACACCAGCGGCAAAACCAAGCCGGCATAATCGTTGAAGCGGAGGACATCTTGAAGATCGCAGTGTTGGGTGGAGGCAATGGTTCGTTCGCGGCTGCCGGCGATCTCGCATTGGCCGGTCACGAGGTCAGGCTGTGGCGGCGCAATCCGAATGACGTCGCGGCGCATCGGGCTGCCGGCGGCACCATCACCGTCATCGACCGCGCCGGCCGCCGTGAGGCCAGGCTCGCAGCCATCACCGCGTCGATCGCGAAGGCGCTCGACGCCGCCGACCTGATCCTGTGTCCGGCGCCGGCCTTCGCGCAGCCGGCGATTGCCGAACTGGCCGCGCCGCATCTGCGCGACGGCCAGGTCGTGTTCCTGCCGCCCGGCACGTTCGGCTCCTACATCTTCGCGCGCGCCGCGCGCGATGCCGGCAATCGCGCCGAGATCGCGACCGCCGAGACCGGCACCTTGCCGTGGCTGGCGCGCAAGCAGGGCCCTTATGCGGTTCGCATCTCGGGCCGCGGTGCGCGGCTGCCGACCGGCGTGTTTCCGTCGCGGTCGGCCAGGCATGCGCTCGGCGTGATCGCCAACGCATTTCCCAACGCCATCGAGCCGTGCGGCGATGCGCTCTCGGGAGCGCTGATGAACGCCGGCCCAATCATCCATCCGCCGCTGATCACGATGAACGCCGGCCCGATCGAGCACTTTGCCAAATGGGACATCCACAAGGAGGGGACGCAGCCGGCGATCCGCCGCGTCACCGATGCGCTCGATGCCGAACGGATCGCGATCCGCCGCGTCACCGATGCGCTCGATGCCGAACGGATCGCGATCCGCGAGGCACTCGGGTATCGCGGTCCGCATTTCCCGCTGGCCGACCATTATTCGCGTGACGGCGAGCCGTGGATGTATGCGCGCGACGCCCATGAGCAGCTCACCGATTCCGGCGACTGGTCCGAGCGCCTCGTCCTGGTCGAGCATCGTTACATGCTGGAGGATTTGCGCCTCGGCCTGTCATTTCTGGCATCGGTCGGCGCGCTTGCCGGCGTGCAGACGCCGCTGGTCAAGGCGTTCCTCGCGATCGGCGCCGCGATCACGGGCGAGGAATTCGCGGTGACGGGCCGCAGCCTGTCTTCGCTCGGCCTCGGTGATCTCGACCGGGCCGGCCTGCAACATCTTCTCGCCGAGGGCTTTTGATGCGACCGGTCATTGGATGTCTCGGCGCCGGCCGCATGGGGCGCGGCATCGCTGTCGTGTTCGCGTTCGCCGGCCACCAGGTTGTCGTGATCGACTTCAAGCAGCGGGAGGCGGCGGCGTTCGAGGCGCTGGCGGCCGAGGCGAGGGCGGAGATCCGCTCGACGCTGGAGATCCTCTCGCGCATCGATCTGCTGGCGCCGGAGCTCGTCGCCACCATTGCCGAGAGGATCGCGATCGTGCCGCGGCAGCAGGCGGCCGCGGCGCTGCCGCGCTGCGACGTCATCTTCGAAGGCATGCCCGAAATCCTCGGCCTGAAGCAGACGGCGCTGGCCGAGGCCTCGCGGCTCGCCGGCGAGCGGCCGATCATCGCCTCGACCACCTCGACGATCCTGGTCGACGATCTCGCCGGTGCAATCGAACATCCCGGCCGCTTCCTCAATGCGCACTGGCTCAATCCGGCCTATCTGGTGCCGCTGATCGAGCTATCGCCCGGCAAGCTCACCGTTTCAGAGACGACGGCGCGGATGAAGGCGCTGCTCGAGGGCATCGGCAAGGTGCCGGTGGTCTGCGCGGCGCGGCCCGGCTTCATCGTGCCGCGCATCCAGTCGCTGGCGATGAACGAGGCCGCGCGCCTGGTCGAGGAGGGCGTGGCGTCGGCCGAAGATATCGACAAGGCTGTCATCTACGGCTTCGGCTTCCGCTTTGCGGTGCTCGGCCTGCTCGAATTCATCGATTGGGGCGGCGGCGACATCCTGCACCACGCCAGCCGCTACCTGGTCGACGCGCTCGGCGACAGCCGCTACGCCGCGCCGGAGATCATCGAAGCGAACATGCGCGAAGGCCGCATCGGCATGAAGACCGGGCAGGGTTTTATGAACTATGACGGCGTCGACCAGGCCGCCTACCGCGAAAAACGCCTCGCCGCCTTTGCCGCGGCGTTGCGGGCGATGGGGCTTGCGCGCGACCCCGTCGCGTAACGTGCGGCTGGTTCGCATCACCGGGCTCACTACGCCTCTCCCGCTTGCGGGGAGGCCGACGCGCATCGTGAGATGCGTGGCGGGTGGGGGTGTGTCCACGGTGGGATTCGCAATGCGGAGACACCCCCAACCCCGCCTCCCCCCGCAAGCGGGAGAGGGAGCCCACCGCCAATGCCTGCATCACTCCAATCCCCCATATGCGATTGCACTGGGTCAGGCCCGGGCCAGTATCCCACTGCATTATCAAGAGACTTCAAGCGCGCTATCATCATCTGGCCATTCTTTGGACAAGACTGACGGGAGTGCTGGGGCTGACCGACCCGAACGGATGGCCGGCTAGGCACTCTTGGGTGACATTGGACGGAAAGGGAAACGCCAGTGAACTCCACACCCACTCCGAACCCGGTTGAATCGAACGACAGCCTGACCGCGCGCGCCGACGAAAGACTGGCGGAAGCCCACAAGCAGATCACGCGCGCCGATCAAGAGCTCACGCGTTTGAGTGAACAGCTGGCCAGAATGGAGCGCGAAGCCGCGTCGCCGCCTTCGGCGCCACCTGGTCCGCCTGCGATCGGGCCTGACCCTGCTTCTTCCGGGCCGAGCCCCGCCTCTTCCGGACCCGGCTCGCAATCTCCGCCCGGAAGGCCGGTGCTCCGAGCCCTCGTCGGCTTGTCGCTGGCTGCATGTATCGTTGTCGCTGCCCTGGCTTACCAGTCGTCCTATGGTGAGGGCGCCAAGCTGGTTGCGGCCCGTTGGGTGCCGCAACTCGTCTCAACTCCGTCATTGCCGCCTGCTGATCCGCCGCCTGCGGCGCAGCCCGCTCCACCCGCCGTTCAGGTCGCCGCGGCGGACGCCGCTCCGCCCCAGGCGACGCCCGCGCCTCAGACCGCACCGCCTCAGACTGCACCGCCTCAGGCCGCCCCGCCGCAGGACGCCGCGCCGGCAGCTAACGCAGCCGGTCCCGATCAGGCGCAACTGCTGCAAACGATCGCGCGCGACCTCGCAAATGTGCAGCGGAATATCGAACAGCTCAAAGCGGACCAGCAACAACTGGCCCGCGAGAGCGCCAAAGCCATCGAGGAACTCAAGGCGAGCCAGGAAGAAACGAAGCGGGCGCTCGCGAAGGTCTCCGAGCCGAAGGCGTTAGCGCCTCCGCCGCGCCCGACTCCCACCGTCCGCAAGCCCGAGCGGACGTCTCCGCCGCCCTACGCAAGAATGCCGCCTCGAATCCCGAGGGAATGGCTCTACGACGATTGGTGACCGTCGATGCAGCGGGTACCCCGCATCAGCAAAGCGATATGCGGGAGTTCGCGACCCCGCATATCGCTTCGCTCATGCGGGCTACGCTTGCTTCAACGCTATCGCGTCAAAGCGTCGATGAAACTGTGGGACTGCCAGATGTCGGCGATTGGCCGAAGGTGATCGATCGCATCCTGATGCATCTCTTCGCTGCCAGAGGTGCAGCAATCTTCAAGTACGAGGCAGCTGTAGCCTCGGTCGATCGCCGACCATGCCGTATTGGTGACGACAAAGTTTGTGGCGACGCCGGTTAGAACCAGATCGGTTATTCCACGGCTCTTAAGCGCATTATCGAGGTCCGAGCCGGCAAAAGCACTAATATGACGTCCCAGGATGACAGGTTCGCCTTCTTGGCACACCAACGCGTCGTGAAGGTCATATCCCCAGGTGCCGGGGCGGAGGACTTCGCCCGCCTCATGCTCAGCGGCAACGAACTGGCAGAACTCGCCCCGCTGCGGGTAGCGGAAATCGCCGGGCGATAAATCCAATTTGACATAAGCAATGAAAATGCCTTTCTCGCGCGCCGCGCTCAGAACGCGATTGATCTTGTCGAAGAGGTTTGTCTTCTGCACCATCTCAGCAAAACCAGTGTGTTCCGCGACTGGAGATGCCGGGTCCGTCATGTGTTTCTGCAGGTGCAGTCCGAGTACAGCCGTCTTTGCCGCTTCCAGGTGCTCCGCCATAGTAGTTCCTCATGTTTCAATTGGCGCCAGCCTGCCGATCATCGCGGAAGCCCGGCCCACCCAGCACCCGCCAGGAATGGCTCTGCGGCATTCGACATTGATCAATCCAACAATGTAACTGGGCTCAGAATTGAGTCTAGCCTGCGCCGTGCACCGCTTCCACCGATTAAGCGATGTCAGCGGTGGGTCATTCGCGACTGAACAGCCCAGCCCGGGGCTGCCATCCAATGTCCGCTACGCTGCCGATGGCGACCCAGATTGCGCGCCGCTGCAATATGTCGCGATGGGCCAAGAGCCGAAGTGGGCCAAGAGCCGAAGTAGACGCTTCTGCGCTTTCGAGGTACGCTCGACCAACCTCAACGACCTAACAGGTAGACCGGAAGCCTGCATGAGCCTCGAGGTCGCGGTGATCGGTGGCGGCATCGGCGGACTCTCCGCCGCGCTGCAGCTTCTGAAGGTCGGGCTAGATGTCCATGTCTATGAGCAGGCGCCGCGCATCGCCGAGATCGGCGCTGGAATCCAGATCAGCCCCAACGCTTCCAGGCTGTTGGCTCGCCTCGGGCTAAATCCAGCAATGGACGCCGTCGGCGTGCGCCCCCTCGCGGTGCATCAGCGGCGCTGGGACGATGGCCGAACCCTGCAGCGGGCGCCGCTCGGTCCCGAGGTCGAGGCACAATTCGGCGCGTCATACTATCACTTTCACCGCGCTGACCTGGCTAACCTGCTGGCCGACGCCCTGCCACCGACGCGATTGCATGTCGGCCACAGGCTGCTCAGCCTGGCGCAGCGCGGCGACAGGGTGACGGCGCGCTTCGACAACGGTACGTCTGCCGAAGCTGATCTACTGATCGGCGCCGACGGTATTCATAGTCGCGTACGCAACGTCATCTTTGGGCCCGAAAAGCCGCGCTTCACCGGCTGCGTGGCGTGGCGCGGGCTGGTGCCGGCTGGACGCATCGCTCATCTCGACATCGAGGTCGCCACGCACAATTGGATGGGGCCCGGCGGTCACTGCGTCCATTACTGGGTTTCCGCCGGCCGGTTGATGAACGTGGTCTGCGTTGTCGAACACGGCAACTGGACCGCCGAGTTTTGGACCGACCGCGGCGACGTCGCTGAATTGCTTCAGCGCTACGAGGGCTGGCATCCGATCGTACGCGGCCTCATCGAAGCATTCCCCGAAACCTTCATTTGGGCTCTGCACGATCGCGCCGAGCTGCCGCGGTGGACGGAAGGTCGCGTCACCCTGCTGGGCGACGCTTGCCACCCCATGCTGCCAATGATGGCGCAGGGCGCCGCGCAATCGATCGAGGACGGCGCGGCATTGGCGTCGCTTCTGAATGCGATGCCTGATGACGTGCCGGGCGCGCTTCGGCGTTACGAGACGGTACGCAAGCCGCGCGCCACTCGGCTGCAGGAGACGAGCGCCGCCAATCGCACGCGCTTTCATTTGCCCGACGGGCCGGAACAGCAAAAGCGCGACGAACTGATGGCCCACAGCGGCGACCGGTCGCTCGCCAATATCGGCTGGCTCTACCAGCACGACGCGGCGCTGGTCGTTTGATTGCTACGGCTTCAGCAGGTCAACGACTGCTCAATCGAAGCTAAAATGAAGAGCATTCCATGGGGCAGCGCTGTCTGCGGCTTCGCCGCCGCAATGCTGGCCGATGTCCCATCCGGGTCAAAAGCTGCCCTTGATGGCCGAGCCGAACACCGTCCGCTCTTCGCCAATGAGCCGACCTTACGATGGCTAAGTGGACTTTCAACTAGCTAGGAGCCAGAACGGAAGGTCAGATTCATCCGATGGAGTTGCTCTCGGGGGCCGATATTCCTATGGTGGTGGAGGGAATATCAGCCAGGGATGCATTCATGAAATTGCGCTGGAGGATAATCGCGTCAATCTTTGTTTTGGTCGCATGCGGAGATGCAAGCGCGCAGCAACCGAACCGGCAGTTCCGGGTTGGAATCATGTCGAATGCGACTGCTGCCGTCATCTTTGATCAACTCCGCAAAGATTTTGCAAATCTGGGATATGTCGAAGGTCGCGACATTGCTTTCGAGGCGAGATGGGCTGAGGGGCAGTTGGACCGTCATCCCGGTTTTGCCGACGAGCTTGCTCGCCTTGAACTCGACCTGATCATGACCTACGGCGGGGTGGCAACCGCTGCTGCGCAAAAGGCAACCAGCAAGACCCCAATCGTGTTTACTATTGTTACTGATCCGATCGCGCTTGGCCTTGCTCGTGATTTGATTCGTCCGGGCGGCAATGCCACGGGAATTACCAGCCTCGACACGCAGCAAGCCGCGAAGCAGTTCGAACTCCTCAAGGAGGTATTGCCGAGCATCTCGCGGGTAGCGATTCTGAGCGACGACACACTGCCCGGAGCCGATGCGAGTGGGTTCGTCCCGATCGAGAGGGAAAATCGCGCAGCAGCAATTGCCGTTGGGTTCGAGCCCTTCGTCGTGAGGGTCAGGGGCCCGACTGTCGAAGCAAAATTGGATGAGGCCTTTGCGGAGATCATGAAGCACGATGTGCAGGCGATCGTGATCGTCGAAGCGCCGCTTGTTTTCCCGCATGCAAAGCGCATCGCGGAGATGGCCGCTGAGAGAAGGTTGCTGACCGTATTTCCCGGTAGCCAGGGAGCCGCGGGCGGGCTGTTCGCCTATGGTACCAGCGTGATCGACACATTTCCCAGAATGTCAATCATTGCGGATAAAGTTCTGAAGGGGGCAAAGCCCGCCGAGCTGCCAATTGAAATCATGACAAAGCGAACGTTGATAGTAAATCAGCGGGCAGCAAGAGCTGTTGGAATCACGGTACCCGCCAGCATCTTGCAGCGAGCAGACCGCGTCCTTGAGTAGGTGGATCATAAGCGCGCGAAGGGACGACCGGGCGACGTCCTGCTCGACCCGAATTAGCCGACGTGGCAAACGCCGAGCGAAGTTTCGGCTACGGGCCAGCAGCCGACTCGGAAAGTCGCGGAACTGTGCTACGATTGCCGACAATAATTCAATCATTTGGAGACAACGTCTTGTCGCAATCGAACCTTGAAGTTTTCAGGTCAATTATCGAGCGTGGTTTTTCGCGTGGTGATCTATCGGTGGCAGACGAAGTTTGCGCGGAGCGACTGCTAGAGCACCAATATCTGACGAACAGCGATCTTCCCGGTCCAGAGATTCTGAAATCCCAGATCGAGAATGCTCGCAAGAGCATCAACGACCTGAAGCTCACACTGAGTGCTTCAGTAGAAACCGAGGATACCGTTTGGGCGCGCTGCACGGCAACAGGCCTCGATCCACGCTCAGGAAAATCGGTGACAATCGACGTCATGGACATCTGTCGTTTCGCTGGCGGAAAACTCGTGGAGCATTGGGGAGTGCCCGACAGGTTTGCGCTTCTTCACCAGATCGGAGCGTTGCCGCCACCGCCCAAGTGAACCAAGGGCGAGCGCGGCCAGCCGCTTCCACATGTCCGTTTCGGGTTGCAAGCGGACATCGGTAGCCAGTGGACCGCATGAGCAAAGCGATATGCGGGAGTTCGTGACCCCGCATATCGCTTCGCTCATGCGGGCTGCGCTTGCTGAACAATCCTGAAAAACTAGCAGGCCGATAACCGACGGGCTAGCGGCAAGAATGTCGACACGGGCCAGAAGCCGACACACTGACATTGAGCGGCAGGAAAACTATAGTTAGTTACGTCACAGGCAGCTCAGCTTGATCCGTTTGAAGGGTGCGGCGATGACCAGCTTGTTTTTTGAAGAGATTGAAGTTGGCAACAGACGTACGGCTGGCCCTTACTTCGTCTCGAAGGACGAAATCGTTGAATTCGCCACGAAGTACAATCCGCAACCCTTCCATATCGATGAGCAAGCTGCTGCGCGTTCAGTTTTCGGGGGACTAACAGCATCGAGTGCCCACACATTCTCGATACTTATTTTATTGTTGACCAAGACGGAACCTTCGCTCCGTATTCTTGCGGCACTCGGCTGGATTAACTCAGGTTGCCGACCGCTGTGCGTCCGGGAGATGGGCTTTATCTTGAAGTCACCGTTTTAGAGAAGCGCGAGTCGAAATCGAACTCCGATAGGGGTATTGTCAGCAACCAGATCTACCTGCGCAATCAAAAACGCGAAATAGTATTGCAATGCATCAACACGGTCCTCCTTGCGCGGGCGACCAGATGCGAAATCGTCGACCTAAGACGTTTGTAGGAACATTCGGCGCGCTTGCGCGTCGGTCGTATTGGTTTAAGCGGCAGACGCCCCAAATGTCTCTTTTGGGTCTTGGCCGTGTAAAAACGGCCCTTAGGGATGTCCGGCCTGGCAGCCAGAGCCTGGCGAATCTCAGGCCACGATCGCGACGATAAGCGGCTTGACCCCGACGATGTTCATGACCCGTGTCAGATTATAGGCCAGAACCGAGAGAGCCATCTCGGTAGCTACTTTTGGAAGCGTTTTGGTCAGGAAGTGCGTCGCTCCCATGCGGGCCTTCATCGTGCCGAACGGATGCTCGACTGTCTCGCGACGCTGGCGCATCGCTTCTGGGTTTGCATCAAGGCGCTGCTGCACGGCCTCGAGCAGATGCTCATGCTCCCACCGCGCAATTCGCCGCTCCGGCCCGGTTGTGCATTGCGATTTGAGCGCACAATTTTGACAGGCTGTGGTCCAGTAGCGCCGCAGCATCTTGCCGTCTTCTTCACTCGTATAGCGATACGGCAATCGCTCCCCAGCCGGGCATCGATAGGCGTCCTCCTCTGGCAAATAGGCAAAGTCCTGCTTACCGAAGCGCCCATCTGCCTTGGCACCTGATGTCAGCGGTTTGGGCAGGGTTACCGTGATGCCTGCTTCGTGACACGCGAGGATTTCTGGGCTGTTGAAGTAGCCACGGTCGGCCACAGCTTCCAGCGTCTCGGTCTTTAGAACAGCCTTCGCCTGCTTGGCCATATTGGCCAGTTGTGCCCGATCTGAG
>NZ_CAADFC020000032.1 GCF_900696085.1 Bradyrhizobium ivorense | reverse complement strand
TCGGCAAGATCAAGGGTCGCATCCGCAAGATTGCCATCGTGGCGCTGGCGCGCAAGCTGATGGTGGCGCTTTGGCGCTATCTGGAGACTGGCCTCGTGCCGAGTGGCGCCGTGATGCGCCCGAGCCTCTAACCAACGCCGGTGCGCCAATGACGGCCGACGCGATCCAGGACAGACGTGTGACCGAACGCGGGTATGGGTCTTCGGATTCCGCTTTTGTAGATGGGTCCCGTCGCTTCTGGGCCTCACCTTCACACGTGAATGAAAGATTAGGGTTGGGGTCATCACACCCGACCGGATACAAGTTGATGCGGTGGTTGCCGCATAAAGCTTCACGGCCCAGTTCTGGAAATCACGCCGGCACACTCACAACGCGCACCGACACGTCCCGAGCAGAAAGCCTCGCGCCGGGCTCGCCGCCGTCAAGGCCGCTTCGCGCCGCCTTCGGCGGTGGCCTTCGGCCAGCCTTGACCGCGGCTCCGACCCGGCGCAACCGCCAACCATCGGGACGGAAGAACCATCAGGAGCGCTTCGCGCCCAACACCAACGACTGAGGCAAAAGCATGCCCTGATCGATCACGCCTCTTGACAATCACACCCTCATACAAGCCCGCATGAGCGAAGCGATATACGGGGAGTGATGTCCCGGATGTCGCTTCGCTCATCCGGGCTACGGTTCTGCCCGGGTCAGGGCGTAATGCCGCCGGCCTGCGCGATCAGCTCGAACGAGCGCAGCCGCTTCTGGTGATCGTAGACGTCCGACACGATCATCAGCTCGTCGGCGCCGGTCTCGGCGACCAGTGCGTCGATGCCGGCGCGCACCGTCTCGGGCGAGCCGATGATCGAGCGGGCCAGCATCCGCATCGCCTGCACTTTTTCCGACGGCGACCAGTAGGTCTCGATGTCGTCGATCGGCGGCTGGCTCAGGCCGCGCGCGCCGCGAAAGATGTTGGTGAACGACATCTGCTGCGTCGTCGCGAGGCGCCGCGCCTCGGCGTCGGTCTCGGCGGCGATGATGTTGACGCCGACCATGGTGTAGGGGCGGTCGAGCTGCTCCGACGGCTTGAAACGCGCACGGTAAATCTGCAGCGCCTGGATCAGCAGTTCAGGGGCAAAGTGCGAGGCGAAGGCGTAGGGCAGGCCGAGCTCGCCGGCCAGCATCGCGCCAAAATTGCTCGATCCCAAAATCCACAGCGGCACGTCGGTGCCGGCGGCCGGCACCGCCTGGATGCGCTGGTTGGGCCCGGCCTCCGCCAGAAAGGCCTGCACCTCGAGCACGTCCTGCGGAAAATTCTCGGCGGCCTCCGGCGTGCGGCGGAGCGCCCGCAGCGTCAGCTGATCCGTGCCCGGCGCGCGGCCGAGCCCGAGGTCGATCCGATCCGGAAACAGCCGCGCCAGCGTGCCGAACTGCTCGGCAATCACATAGGGCGCGTGGTTCGGCAGCATGATGCCGCCGGCGCCGACCCGGATCGTCTTGGTCCCCGCCGCGATATGCCCGATCACCACCGACGTCGCGGCGCTGGCGATGCCCGCCATGTTGTGGTGCTCCGCCACCCAGATGCGGCGATAACCCCAGGCCTCGGCATGAACCGCGACATCGCGCGCATTGTACAGCGCGCCCCGCGCATCGGTCTCCTGGGTGACGCGGACGAGATCGAGAATGGACAGTGCCGCCACGAAAACTCCTGAACGAAGAGTGCATGAAGGACCCCGCCAGCGATCGTCGGCTGTGTCCAGGCTGATCCGAAGCGGCAGGTTTGGCCGGTCGGCCCGTCCCATATGGATATGCTGCCGATGCGGGTCAATCCGCTGCTGCGACAAGGCCATGGACCGCCGCCGGCATGTGTGCCACCACGGCGCGGTCGAGGCAGTGAGCCAAGCGGAGAGAGATGAGCCCCTATGCGATCGCGGTGTGGCCATGATCGCTGACGGACCTCAGGCGGCCGTCGTCAGCGCGTGGCGATCGCCGGGCGACGTCTTTGCCTGCCTGAGGGGCGAGTGGAAGCTGCTGCGCCGTCTCGACGGCCGCGGCTGGATGCAGGGCACCGCCACGTTCAGCGACGGCGCTGACGGAAACCTCGCCTACCACGAGCGCGGACGCGTCAGGCTCGATGCGCAGGAGTTCAAGGCCGAGCGCAAATACGTGTTCGCGGCAAGAGCAGCCGGCTTCGCCGTCTATTTCGCCGAAACCCCGCTGCGGCTGTTTCACGAGGTGAAGCTGACGCTCGCAAACGGCACGCTGACCGGACAAGCGTCCCACCTCTGCGCCGCCGATCTCTATCGCAGCCGCTACGCGTTCTTGCCGGATGGACGATTTACGATCGAGCACGAGGTGTCGGGACCGAAGAAAAGCTATTTGCTATCGACGATGTTTGCGCGATGAGCATCGACTCGCGGCTTAACGGCCGCCTGCGGCCGCATTGAGCGGCGCGCCGCCGACCGAGATCGGGCCCGACGGCTTCGGCGCGCGAACCGACGGGCGTCTCGGCTTCGGAGCGACATGTGGCGCCGGCGCAGCAGCTGGCGCTTCAGCCACGGCCGGCGGCGGCGCTGGTGCGGGAGGCGGAGCGGGGCGCTCCAGCGCGTCGACCTTCGCGGTCAGCGCGGCCAGTTGGTCGGCGACGCTCTTCAACTGCTCCTGCTGCGCGGCGACCGATTTGCCGAGCGCGGCCAAATCATCCTCGACCTTCTGATGGGCGGCGAGCAGGTCCGGCAGCGCCTCCTTGTCGGCTGCGGCCACCTTTTCGCCGGAGAACGAGTTGCTCAAGGCGGGAACCAGCGGCTCGATCTGCGGCCAGGCGTAGACGCCGCCCGCGCCCGCGACCATCAGGATCACGATCAGGAGAAGCCATGGCCAGCGGCGGCGGGTGGCGGTAATGGAGCTGGACGGCGCGGCGCTGTGCCACGCCTGATCGGAATCGCTGTTCATCAACCTTTCGTAGTCCGCCTTGGCGGGCGTTGCAAATCGGGGCTGGCATGCCCTTCGTCCGGAGACCCCTTGGCGCCGCCGCAAACCTCCCAAATCCTGGCCGACCTCGTTGCGAAAGCGCCTGACGGTCCCGTCGACCTCGAATGGCTTCTCGGCAATCTCGACAAGCGTTCGTTCGGGCTTCTCCTGCTGTTGCTCGGCCTCTTGGTGATCATCCCCGGCATCGCGACCATCGCGACGCTGGCGCTGCTGTTCCCGGCGGTCGAGATGATGCTCGGCCGCAGGGCGCCGTCGTTTCCGCGCGTCATCTCCAAGCGGCAGTTCGACTTCAAGCGCTTCAAGCGATTCACCATCGCGGTCAGCCCGATGCTGCAGGCGATCGAGCGCATCAGCCGGCCGCGGTGGGATGCCCGTCACGACGTGATCGATCGCCTCGTCGGCCTCGTCGTCTTTCTGCTGGCGTTTTCGGCCGGCTGGCCGCTGCCGCTGGTCAACGTCATTCCGGGCATGGTGGTGGTGCTGATCGCGGTCGCCTATTTGCAGGAGGACGGTCTCTTGCTCGCGGTTGCGATGGCGGCCGCGCTGCTCTGCCTGCTCGGGCTCGGCTTCACGCTGTGGGCGTCGGTCAGCGCGGTGACGGAGTGGATGGCACACTGAAGCGCGGCCGCATCGCCGCAAGCGTGCGACGAAGTCGGCGCCGGGTTCCGCAACGCATCTGCAAAGCATTGAAATTGCGCAACGCGAATCTCGCGCGTTAACCTCTTCGAGCAGGTCCAGCTCCGCGCTCCCCTGAAGTCCTTGCCTGGAACAACCCATGGCTGTACGGTGCGCTGCACAAGGGTTAATTTTTCGTGAATGGGCCGCTGGAATGACCGCAGGTGAGGGCGTGGCGCCGGAGCAGGGTGCGGACCGGACAATGCCACGGGGCGTGGTTGTCGAAGGCCCGCTGGTCGACGCCAAGTTCCTCGATTCCCGGATCGCGTTTGTCATCATGGTCACGGGTTCGATCGCGGCGCTGATCTGGGCCTTCACGCAAGGCCTCGGCTGGGTGGAGATTTCGGTCTTCCTCGGCACGTTCGCGCTGAGCACGGTCGGCATCGGCTTCATGCATCGCTACTTCGTCCACCGCAGTTTTCGCTGCGGTCCGGTGATGCGGACGCTGTGCGCGATGATCGCGACGATGGCGGTGCAGGGTTCGATCCTCAAATGGGTCTCCAATCATCGCCGGCACCATCTGCACGCCGACAAGCCCGGTGATGTCCACAGCCCTTACTATGACGGCGCCGGCAACCAGCATGTCAGCTTCCTCAAGGGGATGTTGCATGCGCAGGGCGGCTGGGTGTGGGACAAACAGACCACCGATCCCGAAGTCTACGCCAAGGACATCCTGGCCGACCCGATCGCGATGTTCTTCACCAGGACGCGCTGGTACTGGGTCGCAGCGTCGGCGGTGCTGATCCCGGGCGCCATCGGCTACGCGTTCGGCGGCGTGCACACGATGATCGGCTGCGTCCTGTTCTCCGGCCTGTTGCGCAGCTACCTCATGACCATGGCCACCTCGCTGGTGAACTCGGTCTGCCACAGCGACGGCCGCTACGGCTACCGCCGCTATGAGCTCAATGACGGCACCACCAACGAGCTGGTGACCACGTTCCTCACCTTCGGCGAAGGCCTGCACAACAACCATCACCGCTTTCCGCGCGACGCCTATCTGTCGCACGCCTGGTACGAGATCGACATCAACGGCCTGATCATCCTGGGGCTCGGCAAATTAGGACTCGTGCACGACATTTTCCTCAGCCCGGTATCTGCCGCTGGTGCTGCCACCAGCCCGAACCCGATCGACGTCGTCGCCGAGGACCTTGACGCGTCCAGCGTCAGGTAGATTGGCACGCGCGCTCGTGCCTCGCAGGCGGCATGCTGATTGCCGCCTCGCTTAAGACATTGGTCATCTCTTTGCTTTCATTTTCACCGCGCATTCAGCAAAGAGGTCCCATGTCTGACATCACCATTCCCGGCGGAAAAATTCGTGCCTTCGTCGAGCGGATCGAGAACATCGACGGCGAACTGCAGGAACTGAACGAGCAGAAGAAGGAAGTGTTTTCGGAAGCCAAGGGCGAGGGCTTCGACGTCAAAATCCTCAAGGAGATCATCAAGCTCCGCAAGCAGGATCAGGACGAGCGCGACGAGCGGGAAAGCCTGCTCGACCTCTACATGCGCGCCATGGAGACCGCGCCGGAGGAGAAGGCTGCGAAAGCCGCGTGAGGCTTCGAGCCAGCAGCCCGCATGAGCAAGTAGGGCGGGTTAGCGGAGCGTAACCCGCCGGTTGGACTCGGAAGTAGTGGCGGATTACGCCTTCGGCTAATCCGCCCTACGCTACGCTTGATCCGATGTACGCGAGGTGCATCGGCAATATCGCCCGTCAGTCAGATCAATGGAATTGATAATTGAGGGTCAGCGTCACGGACTGGTTGGTGACCCGCTCCTGGGCGTTCAAGACGGCAGACCCGGAGGTCGACAACGTCCCGTTCTGGTTGAATACGGTGACCGTGTTGGAGATGGTGAAGTTCGCGGAACGCGCATAGGTGTAGCCAAAATCCAGGAACCAGCCGCCGGCAAAGGAATAGGTCGTACCGATTTGCGCCGCGCCGCCCCACACCCAATTCTGATTAAATACGGTGATCGGCAGGCTGGTGGCGAACGTTCCTCTCAACGACTGGGTGGCAAACGGAATCCCATTGATGAAATTGGACTCCACGCCAAACAGCGCCGGTCCGCCACCGGCGTATAACGTAACGTTGCCGAATGCCCGGCCGATGGTGCCGATCAGCGAAAGCTGATGCCGGAGATTGATTTCCGCTGGGCTGATCGCCAGGAACCCGGTGATGGGTCCGGAGATTCCGGCGTTCGGTCCGCTGACGACGGTGCCGGTCCCATTCTGCGGAATGATCACGTTCTGCTTCGAGTCGATGTTTGCGTATTTGTAATTGAACTTGAGCCCAGCCACCCAGTCGCCGCCGGCAAACGGATGCATATAGCCGAACTGAACATCGGGGGCGAAACCGGATTTGTTTCGGTTGAAGTCGAAAAAGGGACCACCCTCTTGCCCTTGGGCGGTGAGCACCCCCGCATCAAATACACTGATGAGGCCGGATACGCCCTGCAGCGATTGGTCGAAATGAGTCCAGTTATAGCTGCCGCCTGCACCGATATAGAACCCGGACCAATCCCGCATCGCAGGCGGCGGCGCCGACGGCAGAGCCTTGACGGCCATGTCAGCGGCAAAGACAGTCGCGCTTGTTGCGACGATTAAAACACTTCCGCAGACAATGGAAATAACACGGTTGCTCATTTGACCACCTATGACGGTCGACCGTTCCAACCAATCCTCGTTGCCCCTCGCGACGATTGCAATTCCGAACCTTGCCACGAAGCGGCAATTGCTGGATTTCCGACCAGTGTTGCCCCGTAGCAACGTCGCCTCGGGCCCAGGCTGTCGAGTTGGGGGGAGAAGTTCGCAATGAGCAAAAGCTTCGTCACTTACGATTCTCCTGACTACAAGCTGTACAGTCGCAGTCTCTCGGATGAGCGCTTCCCATGTCGTTGTCTGCCTATGTTAAAGGCCGCTCGTTCGAGCGGCCTTTGGGTTTGTTTGCAAATCGGACAGCGCGACAAGTGTTACCTCACGAACACCCCGTCGTGCTTCCACACGTATCGCACTTCATGCACGTCCCATTCCGCACCAGCGTGAAGTTGCCGCACTCCGAGCACATCTCGCCCTCATAGCCCTTGGCCTTCGCTTCGGCGCGGCGCTCGGCCTTGCTCGGGGCGACGGCGGCTGCGGTGCCGGGCTTGCTCCACTTCATGGCCTCGAGCTTTTCCGTGGGCGAGAGGTCGTGGCTGACTTCCTGCTTTAAGGCAACCGCGCCTTCGACGGTGTCGGAGACGCCGCGGGCATTTGTGCCGTGCGAGGCCAGGGACGTCACGCGGTTGCCGCCGGCGGGGGCGGCGTCCG
Organism: Bradyrhizobium ivorense; assembly: GCF_900696085.1. Classification (GTDB taxonomy): domain Bacteria; phylum Pseudomonadota; class Alphaproteobacteria; order Rhizobiales; family Xanthobacteraceae; genus Bradyrhizobium; species Bradyrhizobium ivorense. The sequence continues at coordinate 259,274 of NZ_CAADFC020000032.1, read as the reverse complement.
AGTTCGCGCTGACCGCGGCGGAGCCGCCGCGCATGATGACGAGGTTGTCGGTGCGCGAACGGGTCAGGCCCTTCGACAGATACTTCGTCGCCTGCTGGGTCGGGGCCTCGTCCGGCTCCTTGCCTTCCTCGACGCCCTTGCCGAGCGCGTCGAAGCCACTCTCGTTCGGATCGACATGGGCCAGGTCGAAGCGGCTCATGTAGCTGACCGCGAGCTCGCGGAAGACGTAGTCGAGGATCGAGGTCGCGTACTTGATCGAGTCGTTGCCCTGCACGGGACCTGCGGGCTCGAAGCGGGTGAAGGTGAAGGCGTCGACATACTCCTCCAGCGGCACGCCGTACTGCAGACCCAGCGAGACCGCGATAGCAAAGTTGTTGATGAAGGAGCGCAGCGCCGCGCCTTCCTTGTGCATGTCGATGAAGATCTCGCCGAGCCGGCCGTCGTCATATTCGCCGGTACGGAGATAGACCTTGTGGCCGCCGACCACCGCCTTCTGGGTGTAGCCCTTGCGTCGGTCAGGCATCTTCTCGCGCTCGCGCATCACAACGATGCGCTCGACCAGCTTCTCGACGATCTTCTCGGAAACCTGGGCGGCGCGCGCCGCCATCGGCTTCTCGTAGAGCGCCTCGACCGCATCGTCCTCGTCCTCATCGTCGGCGATGAGCTGCGAGTTCAGCGGCTGGCTCAGCTTCGAGCCGTCGCGGTAGAGCGCGTTGGCCTTCAGCGCCAGCTTCCACGACAACAGGTAGGCGGACTTGCAGTCCTCCACCGTGGCGTCGTTCGGCATGTTGATGGTTTTCGAGATCGCGCCCGAGATGAACGGCTGCGAGGCCGCCATCATCCTTATGTGGCTCTCGACCGACAGATAGCGTTTTCCAATTTTGCCGCAGGGGTTGGCGCAATCGAAAACGGGGTAGTGCTCGGCCTTCAGGTGCGGAGCGCCTTCCACCGTCATCGCGCCGCAGATGTGCACGTTGGCCGCCTCGATCTCGCGCTTGGTGAAGCCCACCGCAGCGAGCAGGTCGAAGCCAGGGGCCGCGATCGCCTCGGAGCCGATGCCGAGCTGGTCGCGGATGAAGTCTTCGCCAAAGGTCCACTTGTTGAAGGCGAACTTGATGTCGAACGCGGTCGGCAGCGCCTTCTCCACCTTGGCAATGGCCTCATCGGTGAAGCCTTTTGCCTTCAGGGTCGAGGCGTTGATGCCGGGGGCATTCGACAGCGAGCCGTGGCCGACGGCGTAGGCCTCGATCTCCGCGATCTCGCTCTCGCGATAGCCGAGCGCGCGCAGCGCGGCCGGCACCGCCTGGTTGATGATCTTGAAGTAGCCGCCGCCGGCGAGCTTCTTGAATTTCACCAGCGCGAAATCAGGCTCGATGCCGGTGGTGTCGCAATCCATGACGAGGCCAATGGTGCCGGTCGGCGCCACCACCGTGGTCTGGGCGTTGCGATAGCCATTCTGCTCGCCGAGCGCCAGCGCGTCGTCCCAGGCGTGCACGGCGTGGGTGACGATGTCGGCCTGCGGGCAGGAGGCGTGATCGAGCGGCACCGGGTTGACCGAGAGTGCCTCGTAGCCACCGGCGTTGCCATGGGCGGCGCGGCGGTGGTTGCGGATCACGCGCAGCATGTGCGCGGCGTTCTTCTTGTAGCCGGGGAAGGTGCCGAGCTCGGCGGCCATCTCCGCCGAGGTCTTGTAGGCGATGCCGGTCATCACGGCGGTCAGCGCGCCGCACAGCGAGCGGCCTTCCTTGCTGTCATAGGGCAGGCCCATGGTCATCAGGAGGCCGCCGATGTTGGCAAAGCCGAGGCCGAGGGTGCGGAACTCGTAGGAGAGTTCAGCGATCGCCTTCGACGGGAACTGGGCCATCATGACGGAGATTTCCAGCACGATGGTCCAGAGCCGGCAGAGGTGCTCGTAGGACTCGACGTCGAAGCGTTTTGTCGTCGTGTTGTAGAACGTCAGCAAATTGGCCGAGGCGAGGTTGCACGCCGTGTCGTCCAGGAACATGTATTCCGAGCACGGATTGGAGGCGCGGATGTCGCCGGACGCCTTGCAGGTGTGCCAGTCGTTCATCGTGGTGTTGAAGTGCAGGCCGGGATCGGCGCTCGCCCAGGCGGCGTAGCCGATCTTCTCCCAGAGGTCGCGCGCCTTCAGCGTCTTCGTCACCTTCTTCGAGGTGCGGGCGTTCAGATTCCAGTCGCCGTCGGTCTCCACCGCGCGCAGAAAATCGTCCTTCAGCGACACCGAGTTGTTGGAGTTCTGGCCGGAGACGGTCAGGTACGCCTCCGAATCCCAGTCGGTGTCGTAGGTGTCGAACGAGATGTCCTTGTAGCCCTGCTTGGCGAACTGAATGACGCGCTTGATGTAGTTGTCGGGCACGAGGTTGCGGCGCGCCAGCTTGATCTCGCGGCGCAGGGCAGGGTTCTTCTCGGCGTCGAAGCAGTCGTCGCCGCTGCCTTCGCAGTTCACGCAGGCCTTCATCACGGCCTTGAGGTGCTTCTGGTTGATCTTGGAGCCGGTGACCAGCGCCGCGACCTTCTGCTCCTCCTTCACCTTCCAGTCGATATAGGTCTCGATGTCGGGGTGATCGACGTCGACCACGACCATCTTGGCGGCGCGGCGGGTGGTGCCCCCGGACTTGATCGCGCCCGCGGCGCGGTCGCCGATCTTCAGGAAGCTCATCAGGCCGCTTGAGCGGCCGCCGCCGGAGAGCCTTTCGCCTTCGCCGCGCAGGCTGGAGAAGTTGGAGCCGGTGCCGGAGCCGTATTTGAACAGGCGCGCCTCGCGCACCCAGAGGTCCATGATGCCGCCCTCGTTGACGAGGTCGTCGCCGACGCCCTGGATGAAGCAGGCATGCGGCTGCGGATGCTCATAGGCTGACTTCGATTTCGTCAGCTTGCCGGTCTTCCAGTCGACGTAATAGTGGCCCTGGCCCGGGCCGTCGACGCCGTAGGCCCAATGCAGCCCGGTGTTGAACCACTGCGGCGAGTTCGGCGCGACCATCTGTTTTGCCAGCTGGAAGCGCAGCTCGTCGAAGAAGGCGAGGGCGTCTTCTTCGCTCGAGAAGTAGCCGCCCTTCCAGCCCCAATAGGTCCAGCAGCCGGCGAGGCGATCGAACACCTGCTTGGCGCTGGTCTCGCCGACGATGCGCTCGTTCTCGGGCAGGGTGGCCAGCGCCTCGGTGTCGGGCACCGAGCGCCACAGCCAGGACGGCACGGTCTCTTCCTCGACCTTCTTCAGGCGCGCGGCGACGCCGGCCTTACGAAAATACTTCTGCGCCAGCACGTCGGAGGCGACCTGCGACCAGAACTCCGGCACTTCGACATTCTCGGCCCGGAACACGACGGAACCGTCGGGATTGCGGATTTCGGATGTGGTCAGCCGGAAATTGATCCCGGCGTAGGGTGATTGTCCGCTGGTGGTGTTGCGTCGTTCGATTCGCATGGTCGAGCCCCGTCACTTCTTCTGACCGGCCCACATGTTTGCGGTGCCGGAATGATTATCCCTTGCGAAATCAGGAACACGCATTTCCACGCCTCCCGTCATTCGCAGCTCAGCCGGTGGATCCGGCCTGTTTCTCTCGTCGCAGGCGGGTCCGGCCTTTGGCCGGTCCTGCGGCGGCACGCCCCTCAAGCCGATCCGACCGATGTCGGGTCTTCCCGGGTCATGCATTCAACGCCCCAACGCTCCACGCGACACGTCACGCGATACGCTTTTCGGGCCGGTTTCCGGCCTCTGATCCGGGCCTGTTTCGGCCCGTTTGGCGCCCCGGACATGGTCCAAAATCAGGGCAGACACGCCCTCAACCCGCGGCCAAGAGGCCTGGCGGAGTGGTCATTTTGGAACCCTTGTGGGAGCGACCGGCGGGACCCAAACACACTCGCGCCGAACAGGCTCGAAGCTAGGCCAAGTCCGTCACGCCCGTCAAGGACTAGTACGAGTTTCTGAATCAAACACTAAATATGGTGGAGATTGGGGGATAACAGGGGGCGGTGCCGCGCCTGTGATCGGGCCAAGTATCAGTGAGTCCTCAGGGATTCCCAAGCCAAAAAATTGTCGGCTGGCTGTGGATCACGTCTTCGCCCCGCTGTTCACAGGCCAAGGAATTTTTCCCCGTGAAGGATTGCGTTCCGGGGACTCACGTAGGCCTACGGGCAAACTACGGGTCAGGCATGTCGGCGCCATGATGGCTGGGCGACAAAATCGGGGGCAAGCTGCCGCCGACTCACCTCCCTGCCGGGTCCCATGACAGATTCGAAACCGACTGCGCGACCGCGCATGGCGCCGGCCGGCCTGATGTTCCTCGCCATCACCTCGGTGGGCTGGGGCTTCAACTGGCCCGCCACCAAATTCCTGATCGGCGAGCTGCCGCCGCTGACCTTGCGCGGCACCACCGGCGTGATCGGCGCCGCGGTGCTGGCGCTGCTCGCGCTGGTCCGCGCGCAGAGCCTTGTCGTCGAGCGGCGGCTGTGGCCGCGGCTGGTGCTGTATGCGTTGCTCAACGTCACCGGCTGGATGGTGCTGATGGGGCTGGCGCTGCTGTGGCTGTCGGCGAGCGAGGCGGCGCTGATCGCCTACACCATGCCGGTGTGGGCCTCGCTGCTGGCCTTGCCGGTGCTCGGCGAGCGGCCGACGCTGCTGCGGACCATCGCGCTGGTGATGGCGTTCGCGGGGCTTGCCGCGATCATGGGTGGCAACGGCATTTCCGCGAGCCAGGAGAAGCTGCCCGGCATCATCATGGCGCTCGGCGGCGCGTTCGGCTTTGCGCTTGGCACCGTGCTGGCGAAGAAATATCCGGTGCTGCTGCCGCCGATCCCGGCCGCGGCCTGGCAGATCGGGCTCGGCTGCGTGCCGATCACGATCGTGGGTCTTCTCGTCGAGACCACGCATTGGGACCGCGTCACCACGATCGGCTGGTGGCTCCTGGTCTATTCGACCGTGGTGCAGTTCTGCATCGCCTATGTCGCGTGGTTCGCCGCGCTCGCGCGCCTGCCCGCCTCGGTGGCCGTGATCGGCACCATGGCGGTGCCGGTGATCGGCGTCGTGGCGTCGGCGGTCGCGCTGCATGAGCCGCTCGGCCCGACCCAGATCGCCGCACTGCTGTTCACCCTCGCCGGCGTCGCGCTGGCGACGCGGTAGCGCAAACGATCATGGCCGGGACGAGCCCGGCCATGACCGCTGTTACGGGATTGCAACTCCACGCGCGCGGGCCCATCGCTCCAGCACCTTGCGCTCCTCCGCACACGGCGCGCGGTTGGCAAATCCGCGCACCTGGACCGCCCGGAAGCGACCATCGAGTTCGATGGTCAACATCCGTTCGGCTGTGCCCGCCGAACGGTGGCGCAGCGACCAGATCGATGCGTGCCCGGCAATGCACTTCGCCGCGTAGCTCGCGACGCAGTGGCGCATGGCCTGCGTCTCGGCGACCAGATCGACCGCGGTGCGCAGCTGGATCACCACGAACTCGCCGCGCTTGCCGCCAACCTTGCACGACGGGCTCCAGGACCAGTCCGCAATCGGCGCACCCGGCCAGCTGTTGCTGGGCCCCGCCGACAAGCCAAGCGCCCGGTTCCGCGCCGCTTCGACACGACGGCGCGCGGCTTCGATCCGCGCGATGGTCGCGAGCTCGCGATGCCACGCGCGCATCTGGCGCCCGAGCGAAGCCAGCGTTCGTCCCTTCAGGCTGAACGTCCGGTCACGCCGATGGCGATGGGCGAGGTAATCGCTGATGTCGCCCATCTCCTCGATCGTGGTCGGATGCACGCAGAAGAAGCGCGCCACCTCACGCCAGAAGCCAAGCTGCGCACGCGGTGTCGCTGCGATTCCCGAGCGAGCGATCCGCAGCGCGAGGCTGGGATCGTCCGTGTAGGAGCGGGCGATCGCGTGCCAGATCGCCTCCTCGAAGCCGAGGCCGCTCGGCGGATTGAGGAACGCATGGATCTCCTTGCGCGACAGCCATGCGCCTGCACCCGCCTTATGAAGCGAGCCGCCACCAGCCGCCACGATGTACCAGCGCTTGCGCAACGCGATCTCGTCGGCGCCGAGCCCGGTGCAGTCGATCCAGATCTGCTCCAGATGCTCCGCAACGGGGTAGCGCGCGAACAGATAGCGGGCTGCGGCAACGCGCAGACGCGCGGCATCGCGGGTCTTCAGCTTCGGCTTCCACGCGGAGGCGTCACGCAGGACGTCTGCCGCGAAGCCGCGCTTGACCTCGTCGATCGCCTTCTCGAAGTCCGGGGGAGGGCGCGTACGCTGCGACACATGCCGCAGCGAGCGCGCATAGGCTTCAGCCCGCGCGCGCTCGGCCTCCTGCCGACGCTGGATTAATGAATGTGCCATTGTCGTTCAACACGATTGGATGACTGTCAGCCGGACGCACTGCGAGCGTCGGCACGGAATGTGTCGATCTCGGTTGCGGTCTCACGGCTGGTCTCCTCATCAGTTGAACGCTTGGGGGCAAACGCCTAGGTTGAAAGGACGAGGCTTCTACATCCGATCATGGATCGGCGCAAGCTGCCCGCCTTCGATCATGTCAGGGTGTAGCGCCGACGCATCACCGGCATTGTGCCATCGTCGCCGCGGCTCTTCTCCCTCTCGCCGCTCTTACGGGGGGCGACGAGCTGCGTCGCGCTGAGAGGGCCGGGGTGAGGGGCTCTCTCCGCGCGTTGCGCCTGTCGTGAGACCTGTACCCCCTCACCCGGATCGCAAGGGCGATCCGACCTCTCCCCGCAAGCGGGGAGAGGTGAAGGGAAGCGCTGCTTAGCCCGGATGAGCGACGCGACATCCGGGAACGGTGCCGGCCACACGAGAGACTGCCCCGGATATCGCTTCGCTCATCCGGGCTACGGCGTGGCTTCGGAATAGTAGAATAATACCGCTGAAGCGGCCGCAGGCTACTTTGCATGGGGTTGTTTTTCACATATTGGCCGCGCCGTCCTGCGGGGAGGGAAGGAGGCCGCGCCGGCCTCGCATCAGCCGTGGCCGAGCGCCTGCTGCAGCATGGTGGCGAGCTGGGCCTTGCGGTAGGGCTTGGTCAGCAGCAGCACGCCCTCGTCGAGGCGGCCGTGATGCACAATCGCGTTCTCGGTGTAGCCCGAGGTGTAGAGCACCTTGGTGCCGGGCCGGCGCTTCTTGACCTCGTCGGCGAGCTGCCGGCCGTTGAGGCCGCCGGGCATGATGACGTCGGTGAACAGCAGGTCGAACGTCTCGCCCTTGTCGACCAGCGCCAGCGCGGCGCGGCCATCGGGCACGGCGACGGTCTTGTAGCCGAGGCTCGCGAGCTGCGCGGTGACGTAGTTGCGCACCAGCGGATCGTCCTCCACCACCAGGATGACCTCGCTGCCGCGCGGCGCCGGCGCCGGTGCCGGCGCGGGCGCGGCCACCTCGCCGCGGGCCGGCGGCAAATAGAGCTTGATCGTGGTGCCGTGATCCTGCTCGCTGTAGATCTTGATGTGGCCGCCGGACTGCTTGACGAAGCCGTAGACCATGCTCATGCCGAGGCCGGAGCCCTTGCCGACCTCCTTGGTGGTGAAGAACGGGTCGAACACCTTGTCCTGCACCGCCTGCGACATGCCGGTGCCGGTGTCGCTGACCGCGATCAGGACGTAGCGGCCCGGCGTGATGTCGGGATTGGTTTCGGCATAGGCCTCGTCGAGCACGACGTTGCTGGTCTCGAACAAGAGCTTGCCGCCGTTCGGCATCGCGTCGCGGGCGTTGATCGCCATGTTGAGCAGCGAGTTCGACAGCTGCGACGGATCGATGTGGACCGCGGCGACATCGGGCGCGAGCACCGAATTGATCTCGATCTGCTCGCCGAGCGTCGGGCGCAGCAGCTTTGCGATGTCGACCACGGTGCCGTTGATGTCGACGACGGTCGGCTCCAGCGGCTGGCGGCGGGCGAAGGCGAGCAGGTGCTGGATCAGCTCGCGGCAACGCTCGGCGGCGCGGTCGATCAGCTCGGCGGTCCTGGCAAGCTGTGGCTGGTCTTGCAGGCCGTCGACCAGCGTGTCGGCGGTGCCGGTGATCACCGTGAGCATGTTGTTGAAGTCATGCGCGACGCCGCCGGTCAGCTTGCCGATGGCGTCGAGCTTCTGCGCCTGCTGCAGCTGGTGCTCGGTTTCGCGCGAGGCGGTGATGTCGTGATAGATCAGCGCCGCGCCGGCGATGCTGCCCTCGGCGTCGCGCAGCGGCCGGCCCGACACCACGAGGTGGATCTGCGGCGCGCCGCGCACCGGGCGGGCGACGAATTCCAGGCCGTCGAATTCCTCGCCGCGCAACGCCCGCGCCGACGGCATTTCCTCGACCTGCATCGGCGCCACGCCGTCGGCGTGGAACACGTTGCTCATCGCGCGCAACTGCACCACCGACATGCCCGGCTTGTAGCGCAGCATCTTCTCGGCGGCCGGGTTGGACAGCAGCACGCTGCCGGCGGTGTCGATCACCAGCACCGCTTCCGCCATGCTGCGGAAGGTGGTCTCCATCACCGAGGTGGAGCGGCGGACCTCCTCCAGCGCGGCGGCGAGGTCCTTGGTGCGCTCGGCCACCTTGGCCTCGAGCGAGAGGTTGGCGGCCTGGGTCGCGCTCAGCGAGTCCTGCAGGACGCGGCGGGAGCGGCGGGCCGCCACCGTCAGCACGATCGCAAGCACCAGGATCAGGATGACGCCGGCGAGGTCGATGGCGAGCAGCATGCGGCCGTTGGCCTTCGACTGCGCGGTGCGGATGCCGAGCTGCCGGCGCTCTTCGGTGACCAGACGCTCGAGCGCCGCGGCGACGTTGTCCATCACCGTGCGGCTCTCGCCGGCCGAGATCAGGGCCGACGCGCCGGCGGTGTCGCCGTTGTTGCGCAACTGGATCAGCTCGGCGCCGAGCGCAACGCCGCGGTCGGCCTGCGCCTTGACGCCGGACAGCAGCTCCGCCTCGCCGGGCGCGCTCTTCACCGCCGCAAGCAGGCCGTCGACAGCCGTGGTGAGGGCGGCGCTCTGGTCGCGGAATTCGTCGGCAAAGGACGGATCGCCGGTCAGCGCGAATGCGCGCGCCGCGCTCTCGACGCCGCGCGGCAGCGGCCGCGCGTCCGAAATCCGCTTCAGGATGCTGAGCGTGCGGTCGACCGATTCGACCTCGCTGCGCGACTTGACGTCGAGCCCGATCGACGCCGCGCTGATGATGAGGAGGATCGCAAGGCCACTGCCGAGGATGAGACGCTGGGAAGCCATAGCCGATTGGTAAGGGAAATTACTTCGAAAGACGAGCGGATGGTGCGGACTTCGCGATGCACTCGTTGACCGCCGCAATCAGCGCCTGCGGCGTGAACGGCTTGCGCAGGCAGGCGGATGCACCGAGCTCGATCGTCATCCGCAGGAAATCCGGCGCGCGGTCGGCATTGGCGAAAGCGTAGCCCGACATCGCAATGACCGGAATATCGGGGGCGCGTTCGTGGAAGACGCGGATCGCCTCGAAGCCGCGCATATGCGGCATGAAGACATCCACCAGCATGACATCGAAGATGTCATTGTCGAGCGCGCGCATGCCTGATTCACCGCCGTCGGCGACGGTGACCTCAAAGCCCTGGCGCTGCAGACAGACCTCAATGGCAACACACACCATCGGGTCGTCGTCGACCACGAGAACGCGCGGCACGATGCATCCTCTTTGTACGGCCTTGCGTGCCGGCGACTCGCTTGGCCACTAGGCAATTAAGGCGGAACCGAGACAGAAAGTCTGTATCATAGAATGCATATGCTGTTCGCTGACAAGCAGATTTCCAGCTAGCTCTGACACATCACCGCTATTTGTCCATCCTCTTCACGACAGGCCAATGACCGCAGTTCCCGCCGCCCGCCGCGCCCCGATGTCACCGCTCGGCCTCCTGTTCCTCGTCGTGGCCTCGATCGGCTGGGGTCTCAACTTTCCGATCATGAAGTTCCTGCTCACGGAATGGCCGCCGCTGTCGTCGCGCGGGCTGTGCGGCGTGACCGGCGCGATCGGGCTCGGTCTTGCGGCGCTCGCTCGCGGACAGACGCTGCGCGTGCCGCCCGGCATCTGGCCGCGGCTTGCGCTGGTGTCGACGCTGGCGATCGGCGGCTGGGTCGCATGCATGGGGCTGGCGCTGATCTGGCTCCGCGCCAGCGAGGCCGCGGTGCTCGGGATTTCGATCCCGGTGTGGGTCGCACTGGTCGCCTGGCCGCTGCTCGGCGAACGGGTGTCGCTCACGCGTGCGCTCGCGCTTGCGGTGGCGCTCGCTGGCATCGCGGCGCTGCTCGGCGGCGGTGGTCTCGACGCCAGTCTCGGCAAGTTGCCGGGCATTCTGTTCGCGCTTGCGGGCGCGATCTGTGTCGGGCTCGGCACGGTGCTGACCAAGCACTTCAAGCTGGCGGCGATGCCGCCATTGTCGCTCGCGGCCTGGCAGCTTGCGATCGGCTGCGTGCCGATCGCAATCATCGGTGTTGCGATCGAACAGCCTCAGCTGGCCGCGCTGTCGTCGCTCGGCTGGGCGTCGATGCTCTACATGACGCTGATCCAGTTCTGCCTGTGCTACGTCTGCTGGTTCGCGGCACTCGAGCGGTTGCCGGCGGCGACCGCGTCGATCGGAACGCTGCTGGTGCCTGTCGTCGGCGTGCTCGGCGCGGCCGCCATGCTGCGCGAGCCGCTCAGCGCGAGCGACCTCGCCGCGCTGGCGGTGACGCTCGTCGCGGTCGCCATTGCGCTGCGTGCATAAACCAAAAAGGGCGGCACGTTGGCCGCCCTTTTGAAGCAAGAAGTTCCGGGATTACGGGCAGGGGTGCCGCAGGCCGTCATAGCCGAGATAGGTGCCCGAGGCCGGATCATAGGACTTGTAGCGCTGCGCGCAGTAGCTCGCATCGCCGCTCGGAACGGTTTCCACGGCGACAGGTGCGCTGTCGTCATCGTAGTAGCCGTAGCTGTCGTCGTAATAGCCCGGGCCATAGCCATAATACGCGCCCGAGGCGACCCCGGCGCCGATCACGCCGCCGACCACCGCGCCGGGCCAGAACCCGCCGCCATGGCGATGATAGCCACCACCGTGCCAGCGTCCGCCGCCACCGGCCCAGCGACCGCCGCCGCCGCTCCAGTTGCCGCCGTCGCCGACCCGCGGGCCAGCAGCGACGCCTGGGGCAGCGGCGCTTGGGGCAGCGACGCGCGGGCCGGCACCGCCGACAGCCATGCCGCTACGCATCCCGCCGCCACCGCCGACGGCCATGCCGCCGCGCATTCCGCCGCCGCCAACATTCATTCCACCACCCATCGCACCGCCGCCGGCGCGGACCCCGGCGCCACCACCGCCACCGGCGCCAGCTCGACCCTGGGGTGCCTGCGCGAACGACCCAGTCGGCACCACCAACGGCAGCGCAAGCGCCAGCGCCGCAGCAGTGCTCAAAACCTTCAGATTGACCATTTTCGACTCCATCAAGACGGGTCATGTCTAACCATTTCTGGGGTTGGACGTTCCCGCGCCGCACGCTGATTGTGCGTCATGTTTGCTTGCCAAGCGGCACATGTATGGCGGGTGAATGCAGGCGCCCGCAGCCGCGTCATTTGGTCGCCAAACAGAGGTACCTAGCTCCGGTTCGCCGACGCCGGCAGTCGCCCGGGCGGCGGCTGGACATTTGCGGATTCAGGTGGCATCAGAGCCCGACTGCCCCGAACCTGTGGCCCGACGCGCATGAAACAATTCCTGCTGAAATTCTTCACCTGGTGGAACAGCCAGACCTTTGGCACGCAATTGTGGACCTCGCGCTATGGCGAGCTGGTCGGCGAGGACGAGCAGGGCAATCGCTATTATCGCACCAAGGGCGGCGAGGTCGATCCGACGCTGCATTTCGAGCGGCGCTGGGTGGTCTATAACGGTTACGCCGAGGCGTCGCGAATCCCGCCGGGCTGGCACGGCTGGATTCACCACACCACCGACGTGCCGCCCACCGAGCAGAAGTACTCGCCGCGGGAATGGCAGAAGCCGCATGTGCCGAACATGACCGGCACCGCGCAGGCCTACCGCCCGTCCGGCTCGACGCTGGCCAGCGGCCGCCGGCCCAAGGCGACCGGCGACTACCAGGCCTGGACCCCGGGAAGCTAACTTTTATCGCCCTGAGTGCGGTGACGCGCGCGGGTTGCGCCGCGCGTGCAGTGCACGCACTCCTGTGACAGCGTCAGCCGGCCTGTGGACAACGGTAACAGCGGGGACAGGCGCGGTGCGGGCGCTGCTTGCCGCTTGCGCGATGCGCGGTCTCGCGGCTCAATAGAGCCATCTTACGGAGATGGGAAACCATCGCGTCGGATCGGGCTCCAGATCGCGACTGACCCGATGTGCAGCGGCTTCCGAGTAGGACGCGGCCGGGACATAGGCCCCCGGTGCAGACGCCCTGAAATCGCCCGCTAATGTGAAGCCACCGTGAGACAGGAGAGGCCGCCCGGGCAACCAGGCGGCCTTTTTCTGTTGTGGGCTCAGCGGCTCAAGCCAGCCGCGCCGCCGCGTGGCCCATCAGCTCGGTGCGCCGCAGCTGCGATGGTGCGATCCGCTCCTTCATGGAAGCGAGGATCTCGGCCGGCGCGGTGTCGGGTGAGCCCGCATTGAACGGCGGTGCCGGGTTGTATTCGAGCCTGAGCTGGATCGCTTCCGCGGTCTTGCGGTCGACGAGCTCGGACACCAGCGTCAGCGCAAAATCGATGCCCGCGGTGACGCCGCCGCCGGTGAAGCGGTTGCGGTCGACGCAGACGCGCGTCTTGGTTGGGATTGCGCCGAAGCCGGCGAGGAAATCGATCGCGCTCCAATGTGTCGTGGCGCGATATCCCTTGAGCAGTCCGGCGGCGCCGAGCACCAGCGATCCAGTGCACACCGAGGTGACGTATTTGGCGCCAGCGGCCTGCTTGCGCAGGAAGGCCAACATCTCCTCGTCGCCGACCATGTCGTCGGTGCCGAGCCCGCCGGGCACGCAGATCACGTCGAGCTGCGGGCAGTCGGCAAAGGTCGTGGTCGGCGTCAGCACCATGACGGAATCGGTCGCAACCGGTTCGATGCGTTTCCAGATCAGATGCACCTTGGCGCCGGGAACCGAGGAGAACACCTGCAGCGGACCGGTGAGGTCGAGCTGCGTCACCTTCGGGAACACGAGCAGGCCAATCTGCAGGGCGGTGGACATCGGAAGCCTCCAAATATTGCTTGACGGCGCATCAATGGCATGATGGCCTCCCGTCCAAAATGCCGTATTTCCCTCATTTACGGACATGAGGTCATTTGAGGACCTGGGATCACCGGCGAGGATTTGACGATGATCGGCATTCTGATCTTTCCCGACTTCCAGCTGCTCGACGCGGCGGGCCCGATCGCGGCGTTCGAGATCGCAGCGCGCTTTGCCAGCAACGCGCCGGCGATCCGGACGCTGGCGGCGAAGGCCGGCCCGGTGCGCAGCTCGTCCGGCGTCGAGATGCTCGCGCGCGGCTTCAAGCCGTCGGCCGCGATCACGACGCTGATCATCGCGGGCGGCAACGGCGTGCGCGGGCCTGCGACCTGTCCGGCGACGCTTGCGTTCGTGCGGCGGATGGCCGGCCGCGGCATCCGCGTCGCCAGCGTCTGCTCCGGCGCCTATGTGCTGGCCGAGGCCGGCCTGCTCGACGGCCGCCGCGCCACCACGCATTGGCAGCGCACGCCGCATTTCGTGAAGAGCTATCCGAAGATCAAGCTCGAGCCGGATCAGATCTTCGTCCGCGACGGCAACATCTGGAGCTCGGCCGGCATCACCGCCGGCATCGACCTCGCGCTGGCGATGATCACGGAGGACTATGGCGACGAGATCGCGCAGAACACCGCGCGGCAGCTCGTGCTGTACCATCGGCGCAGCGGCGGGCAGTCGCAGTTTTCCTCGCTGCTGGAATTGAAGACGCCGAACGGCCGGTTCGGGCCGCTGCTGGCCTGGGCGCGCGAGCATCTCGATTCGCCGCTCACCGTCGAGGACCTCGCCGAGAAGGCCGGCATGAGCTCGCGGCATTTCACCCGCGCTTTCATCGCCGAGACCGGCACCACGCCGTCGAAGGCGGTGGAGCGATTGCGGATCGAGGTGGCGCGGCAGCGCGTGCAGTCGTCGGGCGAGGCGATCGAGCGCGTCGCCGAGATTACCGGCTTCCGCGATCCCGAGCGGATGCGCCGCGCCTTCATCCGCGCCTTCGGCCAGCCGCCGCAATCGCTGCGCCGCGCAGCGCGGGCGCTTTAGCGCCGCGTTCAATGCGGCGCGTCGGGGTGCCAGCCGAGCAGGGCGAGCATCACGAAGAAGCCGACGACATAGGCCACGATGATCGGCCAGCCTTGGGTGACCCATTTCCCGACCGATTTTGCCTCCGGATACATGTTGGAGATGGCAACGCCGGCGGACGAGCCGAACCAGACCATCGAACCGCCGAAGCCGACCGCGTAGGCGAGAAAGCCCCAATCGTAGCCGCCTTGCTTCAGCGCCAGCGCGGTCAGCGGAATGTTGTCGAACACCGCCGAGACGAAGCCGAGCCCGAGCGCGGTCTGCCATGATGCGACGGGGAGCTTCTCCACCGGCATCATCGAGGCCGCCGTCACCAGCGCGAGCAGGAACAGGGTGCCCTTGAACGTCTCAGGCATCACCGACCAGTCCGGTCGCCGCAACAGCGCCGTAAGCAGAATGGCGGCCCAGACCGCGAGCCCAAGCACGGGCAGCACGTCGAGCAGCGCGGGAAATTTCAGGTTGGCCGACACGTTGGCCGTCAGCGCGGCAAGCAGGATCGCAGCCACGATCGCGACGCGCGCCCAATCGATCTTCAGATCGGATGGTGCGTCCTTCACGATCGGAGAGAAGCGGTGCTGCTGCAGCGAGGCCGGTACCGCAAACACCAGCATGGCGACGGCGGCCGCGACATAGGCCTCGACGACCGTGAGCGGGCTGACGCCATCGATCCACATCATCGTCGTCGTGGTGTCGCCGACCACGCTGCCGGCGCCGCCGGCATTCGATGCCGCGACGATGGCGGCGAGATAGCCGATATGAACGCGGCTACGGAAAACATGGCGCGCCACGGTGCCGCCGATCAACGCCGCAGCGATGTTGTCGAGGAAAGCCGAGAGCACGAACACGATCACGAGCAGGAGCAGGCCGCCCTTCCAGTCGTCCGGTAGCAGCGTTGGCATCTCGTCGGGGATGCGGCTTTCCTCGAAATGCCGCGACAGCAGCGCAAATCCCATCAACAGCAGGAACAGGTTCGCCAGCGTGACCCACTCATGCTCCATGTGGTGCACGAGCCCCGGCAGTCCCGCACCGAATTTCGCAAAGCCCGCGAACAGCAGCTTGTAGGCCACGATCGCCGCCAGGCCCGTCAGCGCCACCGCGAGCGTGTGGTGATGAAAGATCGCAACACCGAGCAGCGTCAGCCCGAACAGGATGAAGTCGAGCGGGATACCGTAAACGAGGACGGGCGTGAGCAAGGCAATCTCGAATGACTGGAGTGTCCGGCCGCACTATCGCCTGACGGCTGGAACTTCAAGGCGCACGATTGCCGCAAGGCGTCGCCCGATCGGATCAACCGCTAGCCCAGCGTCTTCAGCCAGGCGCTGATTTCGGTGACGGCGACGTTGGCCTGGTTGAGCAGCTTGCCCATGGTGAAGAAGCCGTGGAACTGGCCGGGGAAATGCCGGTAGGTCACGGCAACGCCGGCGTCCTTGAGCAGCTTCGCGTACTCGTCGCCTTCGTCGCGCAGCGGATCGGCGCCGGCGGTCAGCACATAGGCCGGCGGCAGGCCGGCGAAGCTTTTCGCGCGCGCGGGCGAGGCGCGCCAGTCGCTGCCGTCGGCGTCGCCGAGATATTGCGCGGCGAACCAGGGGATCACCGAATGCGTCAACAGCACACTGGTCTCGGGCTCGCGATGCGAAGCGTGGGTCCGCGCGAATTCGGTCGCGGGATAGACCAGCAGCTGGCCGGCGAGCTTCAATCCGCCGTCGCGTGCAGTCAGCGCGACGACCGCGGCGAGGTTGCCGCCGGCGCTGTCGCCGCCGACCACGATGCGTGCCGCATCGACGCCGAGCTGCTTTGCGTTGGCGGCGACCCATTGCGTCGCGGTCACGGCGTCGTCGACCGCCGCAGGAAAGCGATGCTCGGGCGCGAGGCGATAGTCGACGGAGATCACGATCAGCTCGCCCTCATGCGCAAGCTTCTGGCAGGCCACCTCATGGGTATCGAGGTCGCCGATCACCCAGCCGCCGCCGTGGAGGAACACCAGGCACGGCGCGAGGCCGTTTGATTTGCGCAGCGTCTTGGGCGTGTAGATGCGTGCCGGGATGGCGCCGTGCGGTGCCGGGATCGCAATCGGCTTGCTCGATTCCAGCGCCGGCGGCTCGGGATTGCTGACGACGCGGGCGGCCCGGTAAAATTCGCGCGCTTCCGGCGCGGTCAGTGTCTCATAGGCGGGGCGGCCGGCTTCCTGAAACGCCTTGTAGACGGCAGCGGCATCGGGATCGAGAACGACGGGCATTCGAGCAAACCTTCTGAATGAAATCTGGTGACGTCATTCCGGGTGGTGCGCAAGCACCAGACCCGGAATCTCGAGATTCCACAATGCGCGATTGCGCATTGGGGTTCGATCTGACGGACCTCCCCGGAATGACGGCGGAAGCCTACGCGGCGGTGCGGCCGCCGTCGACGGTATAGGCGGAGCCGGAGACGTAGCTTGCCTCGTCGGAGGCGAGGAAGGCGACGATCGAGGCGACCTCGGTGGCGAGCCCGAGCCGGCGCGCCGGGATGCGGTCGACGATCTTCTCGACCGGCGGCGGCGCGTTGCCGCCGGAGCGGCCCTGCAGGATCGTGCTCAGCATCCGGCTGTCGATCATGCCGGGGCAGACGCAGTTGACGCGCACGCCGGTGCCGCTGCACTCCCAGGCCGCGCTCTTGGTGAGCCCGATCACCGCGTGCTTGCTCGCGCTGTAGACCGCGATCAGCGGCGAGCCCATCAGGCCGGCGATCGAGGCGGTGTTGATGATGCTGCCCTTGTTCTGCTTCAGCATCACCGGCAGCACGTATTTCATGCCGAGGAAAACGCCGACCACATTGACGTCGAGCACCCGGCGAGAGCTCTCCAGCGGATAGTCTGGGATCGGCTTGATGTCGCCCTCGATGCCGGCGTTGTTGTAGAAGGCGTCGATGCTGCCGAAGCGGTCGACCGCGGCGCGGACATAGTCCTTGACCTCGTCTTCCTGGGTGACGTCGGCTGTGATCGTGAGCGCCTCGGCCGAGGCCGGCAGGTCCTTGACGGCGGCCGCAAGATCGGCCCCCTGGCGGTCGACTGCGACAATCCGCGCACCTCGCTCGGCGAGCAAATGGAGCGTGGCGGTGCCGATGACACCGGCCGCGCCGGTGACGACGGCGACCCGGCCATCGAGCCTGATACGATCGGGCATGTTGAGGTTTCCTCTGGCTGGTCCGGTTCTGTCCGGATTTTCCTGGTTTTCGCGCGGGCAGCCGCGCGCCTTCAGCGCGACCGACTATTCCATGTGTTCCGGGGGCTGACCAGTGGCCGGGCAGGGGGCGGGCAAGGGCGGCGAGCCGCCCTTTCCCCGCCGTATTCGCCGTGTTAACCGGGTGTCCTGCGAGCGGCCGATCTCAAGGTAAACTGTCGCGAGCCCGATTCGCCTGTTAAGCCGCGCGAGATGTTTCGAACCATTGTCCTGACTGGCTTTGCGGCCTTGGTCGCCGCCTTAACCGTCTCGCTGCCGCCGCCTGCGCGTGCGCAGATCGGAACGATTTTCTCCGATCCGCCGCCGCGGCCGCCGGGCAATGTTCCGCGCGGCCAGCCGGTCCCGCCGCCTGCCGATGACGATGAGGAAGTGCCGGAATTGCCGCGCGGCCGCCTGTTGCCGATGCCGAGCCGTCTGGCGCCGCCGACCCAGCCCGGGGTGCCGCCCCCCGGCGGCGTGCAGTCGCAACCCTTGCCGCCGCCGCCCGGCTCCCAGGCCGCGCCGCCCGGCGGCGTCGCCGTGCAGCCGCCGCAACCCGGCGGCCCTGCGGTCGCCAACACGCCGCCCGGCCAGAGCCCGGTGCCCGGCCAGCCTCCGGGACAGCGGCCGCCGCCGGCCAAGGGCGCGCCGCAACAGCCGCAGCAGCCGGCCGCGCTGCAGCCGGGCGACGAGGTGGTCCAGGAGCCGCCGTCGACCAAGATCACCAACAAGAAGGCGAGCTTCTCCGGCCTCGACAAGATCACCGGGCGCATCATCAATTTCGACGAGGATATCGGCGAGACCGTGCAGTTCGGCGCGCTGCGGGTGAAGACCGATGCCTGCTACACGCGGCCGTCGACCGAGGCCGCCAACACCGACGCCTTTGTCGAGGTCGACGAGATCACGCTGCAGGGCGAGGTGAAGCGGATCTTCTCCGGCTGGATGTTCGCGGCCAGTCCCGGCCTGCACGGCGTCGAGCATCCGATCTACGATATCTGGCTGACCGACTGCAAAGGCCCGGACCAGACCATCGTGACGGCGGCGCCCGATCCGCCGAAGGCGCCGACGCCGCCACCGCCGCCGGCCCAGAAGCGCCCGGCCAAGCAGGCCGCACCGCGTCCGGCGCCGCCACCGCAGCCGCAATTCCAGCAGCAGCCGCCACCGCCTCCGCCGCCGCAGCAACAGCAGCGGCCCGGCGGGCTGTTCGGCGGGTTGTTCGGGAATTAGCGGGAGCTCGTAGCCCGGAAGAAAGTTCGTAGCCCGGATGGAGCGAAGCGTAATCCGGGATTCTCTCCCCGCGGCTCGCACTGTCCCGGATTGCGCTGCGCTTCATCCGGGCTACAGGATTAGCGGGCTACAAGATCAGTTACGCTCCGCGATGATCGCGAGCGCGTCGGTGCCTTTCACCGGCTGGGTGACATCGAGCTTGCAAAAGTCCGCCGGCGCGCCCGTGATCGCCTTGTCGAGCAAGGCGCGGTAGCGGCGGCGCGCGATCTCGATCGCGCCGAACGTCTTCAGATGCTCGGTGACATATTGCGTGTCGAGCAGCTCGAAGCCGCCGGCGATCAGCCGCGCCACCAGATGCACCAGCGCCACCTTCGAGGCGTCGCGTGCGGTGTGGAACATGCTTTCGCCGAAGAAGGCGCGGCCGAGGCTGACGCCATAGAGCCCGCCGACCAGATCGCCGTCCTGCCAGACCTCGACGCTGTGGCAATGGCCGAGCGTGTGCAGTCCGACATAGAGATCGCGGATGCGCTTGTTGATCCAGGTGTCGTCGCGGCCGGGCTGCGGCGCCGCGCAGCCGGCGATCACCGCCTTGAATGCGGTGTCGACCGTGACCGTGAATGCATCGGAGCGCACGGTGCGCGCCAGCCGCGAGGCGACGCGAAAACCCTCGAGCGGAATCACGCCGCGCAATTCCGGCTCGACCCAGAACAGGGTCGGATCGTCGGCACTCTCGGCCATCGGGAAGATGCCGCAGGCATAGGCGCGCAGCAGCACTTCGGGCGTGATCTCGGACGAGGCGGAGTCGCGTGCTGTCATGTCGTCGAGATTAGCAAACGGCGGCCCGCCCCGCGATGGGCTGCCGCTGCGGTCGCGCGCTGTTGACGGGACACGTCGGTTCCTCCACAAGCCAGCGCCGCCGTGTTGCAGTATTTCGGCAGTTTTTCGAGCCAGGCCGCGAGGCCGTGCTACATTGCAACGAAAAAGTGGCGCCGCCGGGACATGGCGATGGCGCGCCAGACAATCAAGTCACATGAGGGGGACGCTGCATGAAGCTGTCATGGAGGACGTTTGCGCCGCTGGCGGTCTGGCTGGTGATCTATCTGGTGCCGGTGCCAACGGGCCTGAACGCCAACCAGTGGCATTATTTTGCAGTGTTCGCCGCTGTGATCACCGGACTGATCCTTGAATCGATGCCGGTCGGCGCGGTCGGCCTGATCGGTCTGACCGTCGCCGGCGTCGGCGGTTATGTGGAGTCCGATCCGAACAAGTCGCTGCGCTGGATGCTCGGCGGCTTTTCCGAGAGCACGGTGTGGCTGATCGTCGGCGCCTTCGTGTTCTCGATCGGCTATCGCAAGAGCGGGCTCGGCCGCCGCCTCGCGCTGCTGCTGGTGCGCGGGCTCGGCCGCCGCACCATCGGCCTCGGCTACGCGGTGGCGTTCTCCGATCTCTTGCTGGCGCCGGCAACGCCGTCCAATACCGCGCGCTCCGGCGGCACGATCTATCCGATCGTCAGCAATATCCCGCGCATCTACGGCTCCGAACCCGGCCCGACCGCGGGCAAGATCGGCACCTTCGTGATGTGGACGGCGTTTGCGACCACGGCGGTCACCAGCTCGATGTTCCTCACCGCGCTGGCGCCGAACGCCGCCGCGCTCTCGATCGCCAAGAAGCTCGTCAATGTCGAGGTCGGCTGGTCGCAATGGTTCATCGGCTTCGCGCCGCTCGGCATCCTGCTGCTGCTGCTGGTGCCGCTGCTCAGCTACCTGGTCTGCCGTCCCGAGATCAAGGCGAGCCCCGAGATCGTGACCTGGAGCCAGGGCGAACTCGCCAAGATGGGCCCGCCGTCGCGCCATGAATGGATCATGGCGGCGCTGGTGCTGCTCGCGATGTTCTTCTGGATCTGCGGCTCCAATCCCAACATCAGCGTGCCGCTGCTCGGCTCCAACTTCATCAACGCCACCACCGTCGTGTTCGTGGTCATCTCGCTGATGCTGATCTGCGGCGTGATCGGCTTCGAGGACATCGTCGCCGAGAAGGCCGCCTGGGAGGTGTTCTTCTACTTCACCTCGCTGCTGACGCTGTCGTCGGGCCTCAACGAGATCGGCTTCATCAAATGGGTGGCCGAGGGCTACGCCAAGCCGCTCGCCGGGACCTCGCCGTTCGTCGGAATGATTCTGCTCGTCACGTTCTTTTTCTGGATCCACTATTTCTTCTCGAGCATCACCTCGCACACCGCGGCGGTGCTGCCGGTGGTGCTCGCCGTCGGCTCCAGCATTCCCGGCCTGTCGGTGCAGACCCTGATGCTGCTGTGCGTCTACTCGCTGGGACTGATGGGCGTGATCTCGCCATACGCGACCGGGCCGGCGCCGATGTATTACGGCAGCGGCTATATCGGCAAAGGGGATTTCTGGAAGTTCGGCCTGATCTTCGGCGTCACCTACTTTGCCGGATTGTTGCTGATTGTGTTGCCCTGGTTGCAGACCATCGGGTAGGCTGCCGAACAATCCGGCGTGAACGGCAACCGATCGGCGCGGGATCGACATGATTCTTTCCGAATCTTAATACGTATTGTCCCGCGGAAGCGTTCAAAATGCCCGCATGGGTGTGGCGCGCGCGGGCGCAGGGGATATAAGACCGCGCGAGCTCATTCGTGTTCTCCGTGGGCAGGTTATGGACCAGCAGCTGAAAGACCCGTCGATTGTCGCGCCCGAACAGACCAGGCGGTCGTCGCGCATCGGCGTCATCCTCACGACCCTTGTCGTGCTGTCGTTGCTCGCCGGCATCGTGTGGTGGACGCGGCAGCAGGGCGCGCCGCAGCAGGCCGGCGGCGGACGCAATGCTGCACCGATGTCGATCGTGCCCGCGACCATCGGCAAGGGCGATATCGGCGTGACGCTGAACGCGCTCGGCACCGTGACGTCGCTCGCTACCGTGACGATCAAGAGCCAGATCAGCGGCTATCTGCAGCGGATCGATTTCAAGGAAGGCGACGAGGTCAAGAAGGGCGACCTGATCGCCCAGATCGATCCGCGTCCCTATGAGGCGACGCTGGCGCAGGCGAGGGGGCAGCTCGCGCGCGACGAAGCGCAGCTCAAGGGCGCCCAGGTCGATCTCGCCCGCTACCAGAACCTCGCCAAGCAGAACGCGGTGCCGCACCAGACCCTCGACACCCAGATCGCGCTGGTCGCGCAAAATCAGGGCACCGTCGAGGCCGACCGCGCCTCGGTGCAGTCGGCCGAGGTAAATCTGACGTATTGCCGCATCGTGTCGCCGATCAACGGGCGGGTCGGACTGCGCCAGGTCGATCTCGGCAATTACGTCACAGCGGGCGATAGCACGGGTCTCGTCGTGATCACGCAGCTCGAGCCGATCAGCGTGCTGTTCACGCTGCCGGAGGACAATCTGCAGGCGGTCGCGAAACGGCTGAGGGAAGGCGCGGTGCTGTCAGCCACGGCCTATGACCGCAGCGGCGCCAACAAGCTCGCCGAGGGCTCGCTGCAGACCTTCGACAGCCAGATCGATCCGACCACCGGCACGATCAAGCTGCGCGCCCAGTTCGAGAACGACAAGCGCACGCTGTATCCGAACCAGTTCGTCAACATCCGCCTGCTGCTCGACACCCACAAGGACGTCATGACGATGCCGATGGCCGGCGTGCAGCGCGGCGTGCCCGGCACCTTCGTCTATCTCGTCAACGCCGACAGCACCGTCTCGGTGCGGCCGGTCAAGCTCGGCGTCACCGACGGCGATCGCGTCGAGGTGATGTCGGGGCTCGAGGTGGGCGATCGCATCGTGATCGACGGCGCCGACAAGCTGCGCGAGGGCACCAAGGTGATCGTGCGCAGCGCTGCCGACGCGGCAAGTCCGGCCGGCGCGGCCAAGGGCGCCGCAAGTGGCGCCGCGAAGCACGGGGACGGGCCAAAGCAATGAACCCGTCACGGCCATTCATCCTGCGGCCGGTGGCGACGACCCTGCTGATGATCGCCATCATGCTGTCGGGCATGCTGGCGTTCAGATACCTCCCCGTCGCCGCGCTGCCCGAGGTCGATTATCCGACCATCCAGGTGCAGACCTTCTATCCCGGCGCCAGCCCGGACGTGATGACGTCATCGGTGACGGCGCCGCTGGAGGTGCAGTTCGGCCAGATGCCGAATTTGAACCAGATGAGCTCGGTGAGCTCGGCCGGCTCCTCGGTGATCACGCTGCAATTCGGCCTGTCGATCTCGCTCGATGTCGCCGAGCAGGAGGTGCAGGCCGCGATCAACGCGGCGGGCAATTTGTTGCCGTCGGACCTGCCGGCACCGCCGATCTACGCCAAGGTCAATCCCGCCGACGCGCCGATCCTCACCCTCGGCCTGACCTCGAAGACCATGCCGCTGACGCAGGTCCAGGATTTCGTCGACACGCGGCTGGCGCAGAAGATCTCGCAACTGCCCGGCGTCGGCCTCGTCAGCATCAGCGGCGGCCAGCGGCCCGCGGTGCGCATCCAGGCCGACATCCGCAAGCTCGCCGCCTACGGCCTCAACATCGACGACCTCCGCACCACGCTCGGCAACGCCAATGTCAACACGCCGAAGGGCAATTTCGACGGCCCGATGCGGGCCTACACCATCAATGCCAACGACCAGATCCGCAAGGCCAGCGACTACCAGTCGCTGATCATCGCCTACAAGAACGGCTCGCCGGTCCGCCTCAGCGACGTCGGCACCGTGGTCGACGGCGCGCAGAACGACAAGCTCGGCGCCTGGATGAACGAGACGCCGGCCATCATCCTCAACATCCAGCGCCAGCCCGGCGCCAATGTCATCTCGGTGGTCGAGGGCATCAAGGCGCTGCTGCCGCAGCTGCAGGCGACGCTGCCGGCGGCGATCGACCTCAACATCCTGACCGACCGCACCGTGACGATCCGTGCCTCGGTGCGCGACGTCGAGTATGAATTGTCGCTGGCGGTGATCCTCGTCGTGCTGGTCATCTTCGTGTTCCTGCGCTCGACCCGCGCCACCCTGATCCCGAGCCTGTCGGTGCCGCTGTCGCTGGTCGGCACGCTCGGGGCGATGTATCTGTTCGGCTTCAGCCTCAACAATCTGTCGCTGATGGCGCTGACCATTGCGACCGGCTTCGTGGTCGACGACGCCATCGTCGTGATCGAGAACATCTCGCGCTACATCGAGGAGGGCGAGACCCCGCTGGAGGCGGCGCTGCGCGGCTCCGAGCAGATCGGCTTCACCATCATCTCGCTGACGGTGTCGCTGATCGCGGTGCTGATCCCGCTATTGTTCATGGGCGACGTGGTCGGCCGGCTGTTCCGCGAATTCGCGATCACGCTGTCGGTCACGATCCTGATCTCCGCGGTGGTGTCGCTGACGCTGGTGCCGATGGCCTGCGCCAAGCTCTTGAGGCGGGACGCGACCGCGCGGGAGAACACCCTGCAGCGGCTGAGCCGGGAAGGGTTCGATTACGTCATCGCGCTGTACGGCCGGATGCTGGACTGGGTGCTGGACCGCCAGCCGCTGGTGCTCTTGATCGCGCTCGCCACCTTCGGCCTGACCGCGTGGCTCTACATCATCATCCCGAAGGGCTTCTTTCCGCTGCAGGACACCGGCGTGATCCAGGCGATCTCGGAGGCGCCGCAGTCGGTTTCCTATGCCGCGATGGCCGAGCGCCAGCAGCGGCTGGCCAGCGTGATCCTGAAGGATCCCGATGTGCAGAGCCTGTCGTCCTTCATCGGCGTCGACGGCACCAACACCACGCTCAACAGCGGCCGCATCCTGATCAATCTGAAGCCGCACGCGCAGCGCAAGGCCAGCGTCGCCACCATCATGGAGCGGATCAAGGCGAGCACATCAGCGCTGACCGGAATCACGCTCTACATGCAGCCGGTGCAGGACCTCACCATCGAGGGCACGGTGAGCCGGACCCAGTACCAGTTCATCCTGCAGGACGCCGATCCGGCCGAGCTGGCGGAATGGACCCCGAAGCTGGTCGAGAAGCTGCAGGCACTGCACGAGCTCAGCGACGTCGCCAGCGATATCTCCGCGGAGGGGCTTTCGGTGTTCGTCGATATCGACCGCGACCAGGCCGCGCGGTTCGGCATCACGCCGGCGACGATCGACAACGCGCTCTACGATTCCTACGGCCAGCGCATCGTCTCGACCGTCTTCACCAATTCGAACCAGTACCGCGTGATCCTGGAGGCCGATCCGTCGCTGCAGAAATCGCTGGATTCGCTGGACTCGATCTATCTGCCGTCATCGGTCAGCACGACGCCGGTGCGGCTCTCGGTGATGGCGAAGATGCGGATCGAGACCGCGCCGCTGCAGATTTCGCATCTCGGCCAGTTCCCGTCGGCAACCGTCTCGTTCAACCTGGCGCCCGGCGCCTCGCTCGGCGAGGCGGTAACGGCGATCAAGCGGGCTCAGGCCGAGATCAACCAGCCGCTCGGCATGATCACGAGCTTCCAGGGCGCCGCGCTGGCGTTCCAGGCCTCGCTGTCCAACCAGCTGTTCCTGATCCTGGCGGCGATCGTCACCGTCTACATCGTGCTCGGCGTGCTCTACGAGAGCTTCATCCATCCGCTGACGATCCTCTCGACGCTGCCCTCGGCCGGCATCGGCGCGCTGCTGGCGCTGATGATGGCCAAGCAGGATCTCACCATCATCGCGATCATCGGCATCATCCTGTTGATCGGCATCGTCAAGAAGAACGCGATCATGATGATCGACTTCGCGCTCGATGCCGAGCGCAACGAGGGCAAGCCGCCGCGCGAGGCGATCTATCAGGCCTGCCTGCTGCGCTTCCGTCCCATCATCATGACGACGATGGCCGCGGTGCTCGGCGCGCTGCCGCTGATGATAGGCACCGGCGCGGGCTCCGAACTGCGGCACCCGCTCGGTATCTCCATCGTCGGCGGCCTCCTGGTCAGCCAGCTGCTCACGCTGTTCACGACGCCCGTGATCTATCTCTGGTTCGATCGGCTGGCGCAGCGCTTTGCCGGACGGCCGGGCGAGGTCGGCGAGGCCAGCGGGTCGGGGTGAGCCATGGAGCCGTCAACCCCCTTCATCCGCCGGCCGGTGGCGACCACGCTGTTGACCATCGGGCTTGCGGCGGCCGGCGCCGTCGCCTTCTTCAAGCTGCCGGTGGCGCCGCTGCCGCAGGTCGATTTTCCGACCATCTCGGTGCAGGCGACGTTGCCCGGCGCCAGCCCGCAGGACGTGGCGACGACGGTCGCCAGCCCGCTGGAGCGGCATCTCGGCCAGATTGCCGATGTCACCGAGATGACGTCGTCGAGCTCGGTCGGCTCGACCCGCATCACGCTGCAGTTCGGCCTCGACCGCGACATCAACGGCGCGGCGCGCGACGTGCAGGCGGCGATCAACGCCGCGCGGGCCGACCTGCCGACCAGCCTGCGCGCCAATCCGACCTACCGGAAGGTCAATCCGGCCGACGCACCGATCCTGATCCTGGCGCTGACATCGGATACGCTGACCCGCGGCGCGCTCTATGACGCGGCCTCGAGCGTGCTGGCGCAAAAGCTGTCGCAGGTCGAGGGGATCGGCGAGGTGGTGGTCGGCGGCAGCTCGCTGCCGGCGGTGCGCGTCGACCTGACGCCGCAGGCGCTCTACAAATACGGCATCGGGCTCGAGGACATCCGCGCGGCGCTGTCGAGCGCCAATGCGCACAGCCCGAAGGGCGCCATCGACGTCGGCCCGCAGCGCTACCAGATCTATGCCAACGACCAGGCCAACAAGGCGGACGACTACAAGCCGCTGATCGTGGCCTACCGCAACGGCGCGCCGGTTCGCCTCACCGACGTCGGTGAGGTCACCAACGGCGTCGAGAACCTGCGCAATGCCGGCCTCGCCAACGGCAAGCCGGCGGTGCTGATCATCCTGTACCGGCAGCCCAACGCCAACATCATCTCCACGGTCGACCTGGTGAAAGGGGTGCTGCCGCAGCTCAAGGCCTCGGTGTCGCCGGCGATCGACATCGATTTCGCGGTCGACCGCTCGACCACCATCCGCACCTCGCTTCATGACGTCGAACGAACCCTGATCCTCGCCGTGCTGCTGGTGATCGTCGTGGTGTTCGTGTTCCTGCGCAGCGCCCGCGCTACCTTCATTCCTGTTGTCGCGGTGTCGGTATCGCTGGTCGCGACCTTCGGAGCGATGTACCTGATCGGCTACAGCCTCGACAATCTGTCGCTGATGGCGCTGACGGTGGCGACCGGTTTCGTGGTCGACGACGCCATCGTGGTGCTGGAGAACATCACCCGCCACATCGAGGACGGCTTGAGCCCGCTGCAGGCGGCGCTCACCGGCGCCAGCGAGGTCGGCTTCACGGTGCTGTCGATGAGCGTGTCGCTGATCGCGGTGTTCATTCCGATCCTGATGATGGGTGGCATCGTCGGCCGCCTGTTCCGCGAATTCGCGATGACGATCTCGATCGCGATCCTGATCTCGCTCGCGGTGTCGCTGGCGACCACGCCGATGATGTGCGCGGTGCTGCTCAAGCGCGACACAGGGCAGAGCCACGGCCGGCTGTATTGGGCCAGCGAGCGCTGCTTCGAGGCGATGCTGAATTTCTACCGCAGGACGCTGACGGCGGCCCTGGAGCACCCGGTGTCGGTGATGGTGATCCTGGCGGCGGTGCTGGGCCTGAATTTCTATCTCTACAGCGCGATCCCGAAGGGCTTCTTCCCGCAGCAGGATACCGGGCGGCTCACCGGCTCGATCCAGGCCGACCAGAGTGTCTCGTTCCAGCTGATGCAGCAGAAGCTCGGGCGGTTCGTCGACATCATCAAGCACGACCCCGCGGTGGAAAGCGTGGTCGGCTTCACCGGCAGCGGACAGACCAATTCCGGGTTCGTCTTTGTCTCGCTGAAGCCGCTCGATCAGCGCAAGATCAGCGCCGACGGCGTGATCGCGCGGCTGCGGCGGGAAATGTCCGTGGTGCCCGGCGCGACGTTGTTCCTGCAGGCGGTGCAGGACATCCGGGTCGGCGGCAGGGCCTCCAACGCGCAGTACCAGTACACGCTGCAGGGCTCGACCTTGGAGGAGCTCAACGAATGGACGCCAAAGATCACCGCAGCGCTGCAGCGCGATCCCGACCTGACCGACGTCAACAGCGACCAGCAGAACAAGGGACTGGAATCCAACCTGGTGATCGATCGCGACGACGCGGCGCGGCTCGGCATCACCGTGAGCCAGATCGACAACACGCTCTATGACGCGTTCGGCCAGCGCCAGGTCTCGACCATCTATGTCGCGCGCAACCAGTATCACGTCGTGATGGAGGTCGCGCCGCGCTACTGGCAGAACCCGGAGACGCTCAAGGACGTCTATGTCAGCACGTCGGGCGGATCGGTCGGCGGCTCGCAGTCGACCAACGCCGTCGCGGGCACGGTGGTGGCGCCGGGAACCTCGAGCGCGGCCAGCACCGCCAATGCCGAGGCGGCGCGCAATCTCGCCACCAACTCGATCGGCCTGACCGGGAACGGCGCCGGCTCGACCGGATCGGCGGTCAGCACCACCGGCGAGACCATGATCCCGCTGTCGGCAGTGGCGAGCTTCGAGCAGGGCGCGACGCCGCTGGCGGTCAATCACCAGGGCCTCTTGGTCGCCAACACCATCTCGTTCAACCTGCCGCCGAACGTCTCGCTCAGCACCGCGGTCGCCAGCATCGAGGCCACCATGAACCGGATCGGCGTCCCCGCCACGATCCGCGGCACCTTCCAGGGCTCGGCCAAGGCGTTCCAGGATTCGCTGAGCAACCAGCCGTTCCTGATCCTGGCGGCGCTGGTGACGATCTACATCGTGCTCGGCGTGCTCTATGAGAGCTTCATCCATCCGCTGACCATCCTGTCGACGCTGCCGTCCGCAGGTGTGGGCGCGCTGCTGGCGCTGATGGCATTCAAGACCGAGTTCAGTATCATGGCGCTGATCGGCGTCATCCTGCTGATCGGCATTGTGAAGAAGAACGCCATCATGATGATCGATTTCGCCCTCGATGCGGAACGCCGGCTCGGGCTGCCGCCGCTCGAGGCGATCAGGGAGGCCTGCCTGCTGCGCTTCCGTCCGATCATGATGACGACGATGGCGGCGCTGCTCGGCGCGGTGCCGCTCGCGGTCGGCATGGGCGATGGCGGCGAGCTGCGCCAGCCGCTCGGCATCGCCATTGTCGGCGGGCTGATCCTGAGCCAGGTTCTGACGCTCTACACGACGCCGGTGATCTACCTCTATCTCGACCGGTTCCGTCTCTGGGCCCAGCGCGCGCGGCGCGGCGCTGCGCCGCGGCTCCCGGGGTCTTCCCTCCAATTGGGCGAGTAAATGCCGACAGGTGCAGCGTTGCGACGTGTTGAGATGTTGCGGAAGCCGGTCCGGCTGCTGCGTGCACCGGCGTTTTGGCTGCGCCGGCAGCCCACGCTCGCCATCGTGGTCGGCCTCGGCCTGTCGGGCTGCGTTCCCGGCGCGGAGCGGCCCGAGCTCAGTCTCGAAGTGCCGGCGAGCTATCGGACCGCCGCGAAGGGCGATGCCGATGCCGCCGTTCCGGCGCTCGCCTGGTGGCGCGGCTTCCGCTCCGCGGAGCTGACCGGGCTGATGGAATCCGCGCAGCTCTACAATTTGGACATCGCGGTCGCGATCGCCCAGGTGGTGCAGGCCGATGCGCAGACCGGCGTCTCCGGCGCCGTGCTGCTGCCGTCGCTGTCGGGGTCGGTGACCGCCCAGCGCCAGGGGTCGGGTGCGTTGAGCGGGGCGGGCGGAACGTTCTCGCAATACAATGCGGGACTGACCGCGAGCTATATCGTGGATTTCTGGGGCAAGAACCGCGCGACGCTGGCGGCCTCGGAGGAGAGCGCCACCGCGTCGCGCTACAATCGTGAGGTGGTCGCGCTGACCACAATGGCGACCGTCGCCAACACCTATTTCCAGGTGCTTGCGGCGCAGGACCAGATCAAGGTGACACGCCGCAACCTCGCCGCCGCCGAACGCATCCTCGCGCTGGTCAAATCGCAATTTTCCGGCGGCACCGCCTCGCAGCTCGACGTGTCGCAGCAGGAGGCGCTGGTCGCGACCCAGCGCGCGGCAATCCCGCCGCTCGAAGTGACGGTGGGACAGAACATCACCGCGCTCGCAGTGCTGGTGGCGCGCGCGCCGGCCAATTTCACGGTGCGCGGCGGCAGCACCACACAGATCTCGGTCCCGCGCGTGACCCCAGGGCTGCCGTCGGAATTGCTCTACCAGCGGCCTGACATCCGCCAGGCCGAGGCGCAGCTGACCTCGGCCAATTTCAGCGTCGATGCGGCGCGCGCGGCGTTCTTCCCGCAGATCCAGCTGACCGCGACCAACGGCTTCCAGAGCGCGGCGCTGGCCTCGCTGTTCGGGCCGGGCGCCTGGTTCTATACGCTGTCCGCCAGTTTGACCCAGCCGCTGTTCGACGGCTTTCAGCTGGAGAGCCAGCTCAAGCTCGCCAAGGGCCAGCAGCTGCAGTTCCTGCAGACCTACCGCAAGGCCGTGCTGTCGGCCTTCGCCGACGTCGAGAATGCGCTGATCGCGCTGCAGAAGTTTACGCTGCAGGAACGCCTGCAGTCCGACGCGGTGGCGAGCTCGCGCAAGGCGTTCGAGGTCGCCGAAACGCAGTTGCGCGGCGGCACGGTCAACCTGATCACGGTGCTGCAGGCGCAGCAGACGCTGTTCACGGCGGAGAACAATCTGGTCACGGTGCGGCTCAACAAGCTGCTCGCGGCGAGCAGCCTGTTCCAGGCGCTCGGCGGCGGCTGGACACCCGCCGGCACGCTGGCGGCGGCGCAATGAGGTCGGTCATGCAGCGGTTCATTCCTGTCGTCGCCCTGGTCGTCGCGCTTGTCTTGGTCCTTGGCCTGCCGTTCGCCGCCCGCGCGCAGCAGCCTGCGCCCAACAGCGTGCCGCTGACCTTCGGGATGACGCCCGATCAGGCCAGCCAGTCGCTCGGCGTGCCCCTGCAATATGTTCGCGGCACACCCGGCAATGAATTGCTGGTGGCGTTGCCCAATGTCAGGGGCAGCATCCTGTCGCGGCGCAGCGATGCGCTCTATCTGCAGTTCGGCAAGGGGCGCCTGCTCGCCTGGAAGGGCGACTGGGGCACCACGCCGCCATGAGGACGAACACCATGACCGTCATGCGAGCACTCATCGCCTGCGCCGCCATCGTGCTCTGCGCGGGCGCGGCCTCGGCGCAGGATCGCCCGCTGCGTTACGGCAGCACCGGCGGCTGGGGCTTTGATGGCCGGGACGACCACCGCGATTTCCGCAGCAACGGCTATTTTCCCGGTAATTTCGCCGCCGATCCCTTTAGCGCCGGGTTTGGTGCGGCAGGCCTGTTCGGCTGGACGCCGCAGCATTCGGCGCGGCCGTATCCGTCGCAGGTGATCTTCGGCGCGCCGTGCCGGGATTGCACGCCGCCCAAAGCGCGGCGGGCGCGCGACAGGCGCGATTGAGCAGGGCGGAGCGCGGGCGCGCTCACCCCTGGATGCGCAGCAGCTCGTTGATGATGCGCGGCTTCATCCAGCCGACCTTGTCGATGATCTCCTGGCGCAGCTCGTCCTTTTCCATCTCGTACTGTTCGCGCGAGATGCCGCGGCCCTGACCGCCGGTGGCGGTGACGCCGTAGGCCTCCAATGCGCACTCATAGCGCTCCTTCCAGGCGACCACGAACTCGTGCACGGCCTTGCTGACGGCAGGCACCGTGCCGGGATGGCCGGCGATGCCGCACAGCTCCTTGGTGCGCTCGTCACCCGCGAGCATCAGCACGTTCCAGTCGTCGAAGCCGATCAGGTTCAGGGAGGCATAGAGGAAGGCGCCGTGCTCGCCGTCCCAGATCGTGTGATCGATCACCAGGAAGGGGACGGCGTTGCAGTAGCCATAGCGGTTGGTCATGTCGCGGTTGAACGCCGCAGCGCGCTCCTCGAGCCGCTTCTTCGCCGCGGCGAACATCGCGATGTAATCCTCGGCGGTCTTGCTGATGTTGCGGGGATCGTCGGGATTGAAGCCGAGCTCGCGCAGCATCGGACCGACCTTCGGATCGTCCCAGAGCTCCTTGGAGAACACGCGGGTCACGCCATCGGCATCCGGGGTCGGACGCATCATCTCCTTGAGCTCGGCGAAGCTGTGCTGCCGCTTTCCGAATGTTGCCTTTTGCCCAAACATCGGGACCGCCTCCTGCAAAGCTGGTGGCGAGAGTGTGGCAAGGGATGTCCAGATATTTCTTAACCGACCGCGGCGTTGCGCGTCCGATTGCGGAACAGGATGACGCAGACGTTAAGACGAACACGACAAATCGATCCAATCTGCCGCCGATCCAGGCGACAGCCTATTTGGCGGCGACGCTCGTCGCCTTCGCCACCGCCGGGCTGACCCGGGCAAACCGCACCACGAAGCGGGTGCCCTTGCGGGCGGGATCGCGCTCGACGCCGGCGTCGAGCTTGGCGGCCATTGCCGTGACGATGCGCTGGCCCATGCCGGTGCCGCGCGGATCGGCCTTGTCGTCGTAGCCGACGCCGTCATCGCTGATCGCCAGCACGACATCGTCGCCCTGCGGCTTCAGCTCGATATCGATCGGGCCGGAGCCGTCGGGATAGGCGTATTTGACCGCATTCATCACCAGCTCGTTGACGATGATGCCGATCGCGACCGCGCGGTCGGGATCGATCTCGATCGGGACGGCTTTCAGCGTCAGCCGCGACATCTTGTTGCCCTCGGCCGACCGCCTGAGATCCTCGAGCAGCGCCTCGAGATACTGGTTCAGCATCACGGTCTTGAAATCTTGCGAGGTATAGAGGCGGCGGTGCACCTGCGCGACCGCGGCGACGCGGCCCATCGCGTTGGTCAGCGCCGCCTTGACGTCGTCCTGGGTGGCCGAATTGGCCTGCAGGTGCAGCAGCGAGGCGATGATCTGCAACGAGTTGCCGACGCGGTGGTTGACCTCGCGGAGCAGCACCTCGCGCTCCGCGGCGAGCGCCGCATAGCGGTCGCGCGAGGCGTGCACTTCGGCTTCCGCCTCGTCGCGCGCCTTCTGGATCGCGGCCTGGCGGATCGCGCCGTTGACCGCGACCTGGAGCAGGGGAATGAACTCGCCCCTGACATCCTTGACCAGGTAATCCGCCGCGCCGGCCTTCAGCGCGGTGACCGCGATCGCGGAGTCCTGCGATGCCGTGACGAACACCACCGGCGGCGCGTCCGGAATTTTCAGGATCTGCTCCAGCGTTTCCAGCCCGTCGAGACCGGGCATGTACTGATCGAGCGCAACGACGTCGATGCCGCCCTGGACCAGCCGGTCGAGACCTTCCTGACCGCTTGCAGCGTGCACGACCTTGAAGCCGGCGCGCGTCAGGCCGCGTTCGACCAGGCGCGCCAAGGTCGCATCGTCGTCGATATAGAGCAGGGTCGGCGGGGGGCTGGTCATATGGCGGCTGGCGGAACCTGAATCACGGAGAAGAACAGGCCAAGCTGGCGTATGGCGTTGGCGAAGCTTTCGTAGTTCACCGGCTTGGTGATGTAGACGTTGCAGCCGAGCTCGTAGCAGCGCTTGATCTCCTGGGAGTCGTCGGTCGTGGTCAGCACCACCACCGGCGTCGACTTGAGGAACTTGTTCTCCTTGACCCGCTTCAGAATATCGATGCCGGTCATGTCGGGGAGATTGAGATCGAGCAGGATGAGCAGAGCCTGGCCCTTGCGCTCGACGGCGGTGCCATCCTTGCCGAACAGATAGTCGACCGCCGCTGTACCGTTGGTGAACGGAACGATCTCATTGTTGACACCCGAGCGCCGGATATTCCGCTCAATCAGCCGGGCATGGCCCTCATCGTCCTCGATCATGATGATGGTAACTGGATCGCTCATGCCGCTTTATCCCGGTTCTTGCCTGTCCATTTCATAGGCAGCGTTATCGTGAAGGTGCTGCCGCTGTTAAGTTCCGATGCTACCGACATGGTGCCGCCTAGTCTGCGCACAAGTGCGCGGACATGGGCAAGACCGATGCCTTGGCCGGGTTTGTCCTGGGTTCCCGCACGACGGAACAAATCGAAGATGCGCTGATGGTCCTTCGGATCGATGCCGCGGCCATTGTCGGTGACCTCGAATATGGCAAAGCCGAGCTTGATGCGGCCGCCGATCGAGATCTCGCCGGGGACGCCGTCCCTGAGGTATTTCAGCGCGTTGTCGATCAGATTGGAGAAGATCTGTTCCAGCGCCAGGCGGTCGCTGACCAGATCGGGCATCGCGCCGACCGCGATGGTCGCGTTGGCTTCGGTCGCCTGATGCGCAACCGTCTTGACGATGCCGTCGATCAGCTCATGGACGTCGATGCGCTCCGGCTTGAACTCGCGGCGGCCCTCGCGGGTGAGATTGAGGATCGCGCTGATCAGCCGGTCCATCTTGGCGATCGAGGATTTGATGAAGCCGAGCGACTCGGTGAAGTCGTCGGATAGCTGTTTGTCGGCGCCTTCGAGCGTGGGCTCCGCCGTGTCGGTGGCGTCATCCGGCATCGCCGGCGCCAGCGACGCCGAGCGGTTCAGCGTGGCGATGCGCTTGAAGATGTCGCCGCGCAATTCCTCCAGCTCGCTGGTGAAGCCCATGATGTTGACCAGCGGCGAGCGCAGGTCGTGGCTGACGATATAGGCGAAACGCTGGATCTCCTCGTTGGCCTCGCGCAAATCGGCGGTGCGTTCGTCGACGGTGGTTTCCAGCGTGATGTTGATGTCGCGGAGCTGCGCCGCGGCCTCGTCGCGGACCCGCGACGATCGCCGCAGCAGCACGAGCGAGAAGGCGGCGAGCGCCAGCACCATGCACGAGCCCGCGATGGTGACCGAGGAGGCCAGCACCTGGGTCTGGTCCGCGGTCGCCCTGCGCATCGCAAACTGGCGGTCCTCCTCGGCGCGCATGTCGCGGCCGATCCTTTCGATCGTCTCCATCGCGTCGGTCGAGGGGCTGTTGCGCAGCAAGGCGATGCTGGTGGCCGCGTCATTGTTCTGGACGCGCTCGATGCCGAGGGCAAATTCGGCCAGCCGCTTGTCGACCGCGGCCTTTAGCCTGGCGCCGTTGGCGACCTGAGCCGGATTGTCGGTGGTGATCCGCGCGAGATGGTCGAGCGCGGCCGGGATGCCTGCCGCCGCCTGCTGATACTCCGCGAGGTATGACGGTGCCGAGGTCAAGAGATAGGCGCGCGTCGCGCTCTCGGCGCGGCGGATTTCGAGCAGCAGGTTGGCAAGCTGGCTCTCGACCTCGACGGTGTGGACGACCTTGGCATTGTCGTCGCGCGCCTTGTTGACCAGCACGACCGACGCCACGCTGATCGCCACCAGCACGACAAAGCCTACCGACAGCAGCAGGATTTGCAGCACAGCGCGCCGTCGTGAGATTGCCGTCACGCGCGTCTCGTCAAATGAATGGCGTACAATGCGTCCCCGTGAAATCTGACAACCCTAGACTACGCCGAAGCGCGGGGCCGGGTTCCACGGGAGGAGCGAATTATTTCCCGGCGTCGGCGCCCTGGCCGGCCAGATACTGCTCCAGCCAGTGGATGTGGTAGTCGCCGTCGATGATGGCGGGCTCGCGGACCAGCGCGCGGAACAGCGGCAGCGTGGTTTCGATGCCGTCGACCACCATCTCGTCCAGCGCGCGGCGCAGCCGCATCAGGCACTCGCCGCGGGTCTTGCCGTGTACGATCAGCTTGCCGACCAACGAATCGTAATAGGGCGGGATCACGTAGCCCTGGTAGACCGCGGAATCGATCCGCACGCCGAGACCGCCCGGCGGATGGAATTGCGTGATCCGCCCGGGCGAGGGCCGGAAGGTCTGCGGGTTTTCCGCGTTGATGCGGCATTCGATGGCGTGGCCGATGATCGCGATGTCGTCCTGCCGCGCCGGCAGGTCGCCGCCGGCCGCGATCCGGATCTGCTCCAGTACGAGGTCGATATCGGTGATGCTTTCGGTGACGGGATGCTCGACCTGGATCCGCGTGTTCATTTCGATGAAGTAGAACTCGCCGTCCTCGTAGAGGAATTCGATGGTGCCGACGCCGAGATACTTCATGTCCCGCATCGCCTTGGCGCAGGTCTCGCCGATTTTCGCGCGCGCGGCTGCGGCGAGCACGGGTGAGGGGCCTTCTTCCCAGACCTTCTGGTGGCGGCGCTGCAGCGAGCAGTCGCGCTCGCCGAGATGGATGGCGCCGCCGCGGCCGTCGCCGAGGATCTGGATCTCGATGTGGCGCGGCTTCTGCAGGTATTTTTCCAGATAGACCGAGGCGTCGCCGAAGGCGGACTTGGCCTCGTTGGCCGCCGTCGACAGCGCCAGCGCGAGGTCGGCCTCGCTGTGCGCGACCTTCATGCCGCGCCCGCCGCCGCCGGCAGCAGCCTTCACCAGCACCGGGAAGCCGATCTCCCTGGCGATCGCCATGGCGTCCTCGTCCGAGGTCACCGCGCCGTCGGAGCCGGGCACCACCGGAATGCCGAGGCGCTTGGCGGTCTTCTTGGCTTCGATCTTGTCGCCCATCAGGCGGATATGCTCGGCCTTCGGGCCGATGAAGTCGAGGTTGTGGTCGGCGAGGATCTCGGCGAAGCGGGCGTTCTCGGACAGGAAGCCGTAGCCGGGATGCACGGCGTCCGCGCCGGTGATCTCGCAGGCCGCGAGCAGCGCCGGCACGTTGAGATAGGAATCCTTCGACGGCGGCGGGCCGATGCAGACGCTCTCATCGGCGAGCCGCACATGCATGGCGTCGGCATCGGCGGTGGAATGCACGGCGACGGTGGAGATGCCGAGCTCCTTGCAGGCGCGCAGCACCCGAAGCGCAATCTCGCCGCGATTGGCTATGAGGATCTTGTCGAACATCGCAGCGCCTGACGTTGACGAAAGCTATTCAATGATGACCAGCGGCTCGCCGAATTCGACGGGCTGGCCGTCCTCGACGAGGATTTGCGTCACCGTGCCCGCGCGAGGCGACGGGATCTGGTTCATCGTCTTCATCGCCTCGATGATCAGAAGCGTCTGGCCGGCGGTCACCTTGGAGCCGACTTCGATGAACGGCTTGGCGCCGGGCTCCGGCGACCAATAGGCGGTGCCGACCATCGGCGAAGGGACGACGCCCGGGTGCTTGGCAAAGTCGGTCGCCGCAGCGGCGGCTGCCGCGGTCGCGACCGCTGCGGCCGGCACGGCGACTGTCGGCATGGCTGTGGGGACCGAGGCGGCAATGCTGACGTTGCGTGCGACACGGACGCGCAGGCCGGCGCGCTCGATCTCGATCTCGGTCAGATTGGTCTCGGCGAGCAGCAGCGCGAGCTCGCGGATGAGCGCGCTGTCGTCGCTCTTCTCGCTCTTGGACTTTGCGGCTGATTTGTCGTCTGGCTGGCGCGCCATGATTCTTCGATCCAAAATCTCTGTCTGGTGACGGGGAACGTCAGGATTGACGATTAAGCCTTTGGCTTGGCGTCTGTCTTGGCATCGGTCTTGTTATCGGGCTTGGCACCGATCTTGGCGGCGAGCCCGATGATCGCGAGCCGATAGCCATCGATGCCGAAGCCGCACAGCGACGCGTAGGCGGCTTTAGCAGTGAACGAGTGATGCCGGAAGCTCTCGCGGGCATGGATGTTGCTGATGTGAACCTCGACCGCGGGGATTTTCACCGCAACCAGCGCATCGTGCAGCGCGATCGAGGTATGGGAATAGCCGCCGGCGTTGATGATGATCCCGGCGGCCTTCTTGGCGTGGGCCTCGTGGATGAAATCGATCAGCTCGCCTTCGCGGTTGGATTGCCGGCAGTCGGCGGTCAGGCCGAACTGCCGCGCGGTATCCGCGCACAGCTTCTCGACGTCGGCCAGGTTGGCGTGGCCGTAGGTCTCGGGCTCGCGCGTCCCCAACAGGTTGAGGTTCGGGCCGTTCAGCACATAGATCGTTCCGGCAGCAGCCATTTCCGAGGGTTCCGGCGCGGGGGTGAAGTGGGCCGGGTTATAGGTAACAACCGGCCGCAGGGGAAGCCTTTAGGTGAGATCTGAACGTCTTCAACAGCTTCGTCTCCCTTGGCAGGTGGCCGCTGTAACCCACGGAAAACGCTGATTAACCAAATTTGGTAGAAGGCGCCCTCGGCGTGCGGTCCCCGCCGCCATCCACTGCCGCGAGCCGGGCCTTGAGCCGCGGGCCTTGGGCCCAACGCAAAACCCGCCCCGAGGGGCCCAGGGGGCCCAAGGGGCGGGTTCGCAAGGCGGCGAGGGCGCATCTTGCCGCCCTCGCATCGAGGCTAAGTGTTAGCCCTCGATGATGTAGACGATCTCATGGGTCTCCGGCTGCACGATCACGTAGCGGCCCTTGACCAGGATGAACTCGTAGCCGCGCCACTGCGGATAGATCGTCACGACGCGCTCCGGCACCGGATAGAAATGCACGCCACTTGGAACACGCGTGCCGACCGATACATTGAAGTTCACGTTGGTGACTTCGCTGACCTTCTCCGACTTGATCGCGGTCGTGATCTGCGACCGCTTCTCGGCCGGCGGAGCCGCGGTGGCCGACGTCGCCGCGTTGCCGGTCGTGGTCTGGGTGCGGCTGGAGTCGTTGGTCTGTGCGCGGTTGGTGTCCGTCCCGCTCTTGCCCTGCGCGTTCTGGTTGGTCTGCGAACCGCTCGGCTCGTTGGTCTGCGCGCGATTGGTGTCGGTCGAGCTCTTGCCCTGAGCGTTCTGGTTGGTCGTGGTGCCGCTCTTGTCGCGCTGCTCGGCATTCATGTTGCCGCTCTTGTCACGCTGCTCGGCCTTCATGTTACCCGACTTGTCGCGCTCCTCGGCCTTCATGTTACCGCTCTTGTCGCGGCCTTCGGCCTTCATGTCCTTGGAGCCCTTGGTCGTCTCATTCTCCGAGCTGGTGCCCTTCGAATGCTGCGTGCTGTCCTGCGCGCCCTTGGAGGCGCCGGACTTGTCGGAGTCCGGCTTCATGCCGGATTCGCTCTGGCCGGACTTGGACTGTCCGGTGGTGGAATGATCGGAACCCTTCATGCCACCGGAATCGTGCTGCATCGTGCCGGACGACGCGCCGCCGGACGAGCCGCCCTGCTGGGTGGCCGCGCCGCCGCCGGCACCCGGCGATTCCTTGCCGGCGCCGCCGGTGCCTTGCGCGTTGGCGAAGCCTGCACCAGCAATCAGCGCTGCCGTGGCGACCGAAATCAGAAAGCGTTTCGACATTGATATTCCTCCTCACATCTCTGCATTGCCCGCGCCGACAACGGAGGAAAGTGCGCGATGTTCCTGACGATTTGTGGTTCCGCGCTAGCCTGTTTGGTGAATGCGCGATGAATGCGAAAACGCTTCAGCCGCAGGCCCAATCGAACTCCATGTCCGCGAGATCAAGCTGGCCATTGCCCCCACCAAAGTTGAAGCCGCCGAAATGCTCCTCGATCTCGAGATAGGTCGGGCTGTATTTCGGCGTCCATTGATTGGGGAACATCGTGCCGCCGAGATGGTTGCGGCGATGCAGCCGTTCGAGCCCGCGCGCCTTGCCGTCGAGCGAATAGGGCGCGACATAGCCGCCGAGCTCGGCCTTGTGCAGCAGATGGTCGCGCGGCGGCTTGCCGACATTGGGATCGCCCTCGCGCAGCGCAAGCGCGATGCCGTAAGCGTGGTGCCCGATCTCGGGGACATGACCGAACAGGCGGTACCAGTATTTCTGCTTCAGCTCTTCGGCGCGCGTGATGCGGCCGACCTGGGCCTCGAACACCGTGCGCGCCGCGCCCTTCTCGATCCAGCGCGGAGGCGGATTGACCTGCAGCAGCGGATTGCCGGCAAGCTCCGGCGGCGCGCAAAGCGGGCCGGCGAACTCGGCTTCGGTCAGCCAGATCGCCACGAAATTGTGGTCGATGATGTCCTTCATCCGGCATTCCGTCGGATGCCGGTGCTGGGCGTAGGTCCAGTACGGCAGCAGATTGCCGTCGGCCGGGCGCTCGATGGTCTCCGCCGCGAGATATCGCGCGACGGCGTCGACCTCGACCGGCTCGTCATATTGCTGATCGGCGAACATCGCGAGCGCGACATAGGCCTCGCCCCTGGCGCGATATTGTGCCGGCAGACGCAGCGTGAAGCAGTGCTGCATCGGAAAGCCGTCATGCGGGCTGAGCGGCCACTGCTCGGGGCGGATGCCGGGCGGCAAGCCGTAGCACCAGCCGTGGTCACGTTCGGTGCCGCGCTGCGGCGGCGTCTGCAGGAGGGTGAGATCGTAGGCAAGGGTCGGCGGAGCCGGCAGGGTCATGGCGCAGCTTTTTCGTGATTGGCAATGGCCCTTTGTTGCAGCGTGCGCGGATGTGGTTCGGTGCTCGCACAACAAAAAATCCGGCTGCGTGGCAGCCGGATTTCGTGCAGTGAAACGAATCTGTTGGCGCGTCGGTCAGCAGGTCGCCTTGCCGCAGCGGGCGATGCCGATCTTCTCCTTGAGATTGTCGACGCCGACCGCGCCGATCACCACCTGCTTGCCGATCACATAGCTCGGCGTGCCGTTCATGCCCATGGATTCGGCGAGGCGGAAGTTCTCCTCGATCGTCGCCTTCACTTCCGGGCTCGCCATGTCCTTCTCGAGCTTGGTCATGTCGAGGCCGATTTCCTTGGCGACCGCCAGCGCGCGCGCCTTGTCAGCGGCGCCGCGGCCGCCGAGCAGCTTCTGATGGAAGTCGAGATACTTCTTGCCGGTCGGGTCCTGCATCCGCACCGCGACCGCGACCTGCGCGGCCTCGACCGAGCCCTGGCTCAGCACCGGGAATTCCTTCAGCACGACCTTCAGCTTGGGATCGGCCTTAATCAGCTCGAGCATGTCGCCCATGGCGCGCTTGCAGTAGCCGCAGTTGTAATCGAAGAACTCGACGAAGGCGACGTCGCCGTCCTTGTTGCCGATGGTGACGCCGCGCGGCGAGTTGAAGATGGTGTCGGCGTTCTTGGCGACGCTCTGCTCATGCTTCTCGGCTTCGGCGGCAGCCTGCCGCTTGCTCAGCTCGTTCATCGCCTCCTCGAGCACCTCGGGATGCGCGATCAGATAGTTGCGGACGATGCTCTCGATGTCGCCGCGCTGGGTGTCGGTGAAGCTTTGCGCGGACGCCGACAGCGGCGCGGCGCAGACGCCGAGCGCAAGCAAGGCGGGGGCGAGAAAACGAAGCGCTGGCATGACAAAATCCTTGTTCGGCGTGGCTCGAAAGACGGCAATGCTATGAGCCGGTTGCGGTGATCGTTGTATGGAACTTCTAATAATTTCTAGTTGTTTTTCTGGCCCGGCATGGGCTTGGCGCTCACAATGTCGTCAGCTTTGACCCAGCCCGGCGTGCCGACGGCGAACCGCGTCTTGGCGCGCGACGCAAGGTCGCGGGCAGTCTTGGTGTCGCCGCGCAGAAAGGCGGCCTGGGCGGAGGCGAGATCGGCCTGGGCGTAGTCGCCCTTGCGGCCATAGGCCATCGCGAGCTGAGTATAGCCGATCGGCGCCTCCGGCTCGCGGGCCACGGCCGCGCGCAGCATGTTGATCGCCTCGTCGGTCAAGGCCTTGTTGTCGGAGGCGACCAGCGCCTGGCCGAGCAGCATCTCGATCAGCGGCGAATTGCCGGAGAGCTGCACCGCGCGGCGTAGCGGCGCGATGGCCTCCGTGGGCCGGCCGCCTTCGAGCAGCGCCTGGCCGCGCAACTCGTAGAAATAGGCATTGTTCGGCTGTGCCTGGATCAGGCCGTCGATCTGCGCGATCGCCGAACGCAGATCGCCGTGCAGATAGGTGGTGATGGCGCGCGCATAGCGCGCCGGCAGGCTGGTGTTCGACAATGGATAGCGGCGGAACACGGTGTCCTGCCGCTCCATGAAGCCGGAGATCTTGGCGCGCATCATGTCGTGACGCAGCTGCAGCGCCGGATCGTCCTTCTTGTCCCAATAGGGGCTGGAGCGCGCCAGTCCCTCCAGCGCCGCGACGCGGTCGACCGGCATCGGGTGCGATTGCATGTAGGGGTCGGCGCCGCGCGCCGCGAACAGGCCCTCGTCGCTGAAGCGCTTGAAGGTCTCGTACATGCCCCTCGGGGACTGGCCGGTCGCGGTGAGGAACCTGACGCCGGCGCGGTCGGCGTTTTCCTCCTGCGCGCGCTGATAGGACAACAGCGTGCGCAGCACCATCGACTGCGGCGCCGAGATCGCCGCCGCGCCCGCGCTGGACAGGCCGTTGCCGACGCCGCCGCGCGCGCCAGCGGCCATCGCGCCGGCCCCGAGCAGCATGGCGATGATCATCTGGGTCTGCGCCTGCGCCAGCTGCTCGCGCATCTTGGCGAGATGGCCGCCGGCCAGATGGCCGGTTT
Source organism: Bradyrhizobium ivorense (assembly GCF_900696085.1). Lineage (GTDB taxonomy): Bacteria > Pseudomonadota > Alphaproteobacteria > Rhizobiales > Xanthobacteraceae > Bradyrhizobium > Bradyrhizobium ivorense. The sequence goes on along the minus strand of NZ_CAADFC020000032.1, from coordinate 217,282 downwards.
CATGCGCCAGCACGCCGATGATCTGGTTCGGCGTCTCCGACTGCAGCAGCGCGCCATAGTTGACGAAGATGCGGCGGCCATCGGCGACGAAGGCGTTGAACGCGCCGTCGTTGATGATCACGATCTGGATGTTCTGCTTCTCCAGCCCGGCAGCGCGCAGGATCGGGCGGGTATATTCGCGCAACAGCTGCTCGGACTCGGTGTCGCGCAGCACCGGCGGCCCCTTCTGCTGGGCCTGCGCGGTGGCGCCAAGCGCGAGCGCGACCGCCGTAACAAGCGCGGTAAGCTTGAACGCAGTCAGCTTGAAGGTCTTGGTGCGAAGCGCGTGGCGGAACAGCATGGGCGATCTACCGGCGCTGGCTGGCCGCGCCGATTCCGGCCCTGACGAGGGCCTGACGCAGCGTCTTGTTTTTGCAATTGTTCTTCACGCGAACCGGGGTATTCACTGGGCCTGAAAGCGTTATAAGGAGCCACCGAATGCGGCCAGTCTGGGGCGGTAGCCGGTGCGGAACCTGAATTCGGCGAGACGCCGTGCCAATAGCAGAAATCCATGCCTGATGCGACACTGAGAGAGCGTGTGACAAGCCTTTTGACTGCGTCCGGGCGGAGCGATGTTCCCCCGTTCATGGTGATGGACGTGATGGCGGCCGCGGCGCGAATCGAGGCCGCCGGCGGCCACGTTATCCACATGGAGGTCGGCCAACCTGCCGCAGGCGCGCCGCAGCCGGCGATCGCGGCGGCGCAGGCCGCGCTGCAGGACGGGCGGATCGACTATACCTCGGCGCTCGGTATTCCCTCGCTGCGCGAGCGCATCGCGCGGCACTATCGCGAGACCTATGGCTGCACGGTCGCGCCCGACAGGATCGTCGTCACCACGGGTTCGTCGGGCGGTTTCATCCTGGCGTTCCTTGCGATGTTCGAGCCGGGCGATCGGGTCGCGGTGACCGTGCCGGGTTATCCGCCGTACCGGCACATCCTGACCGCGCTCGGCTGCGAGCCGGTACTGATCGAGACCTCAGGCGACACCCGCCATGCGCTGACCGGCGAGGCGCTGCTCGCGGCGCATCGCAAGGCGCCGCTGAAGGGCGTGCTGGTCGGCAGTCCCGCCAACCCGACCGGCACCATGATGTCGCGCGAGGCGCTGTCGAGCCTGATGGCCGCCGCCGACAGCGCCGGCATCCGCTTCATCTCCGACGAGATCTATCACGGGCTCGACTACGCATTCCCCGCGGTGACCGCGGCCGAATTGTCGCCGCAGGCGCTGGTGATCAACTCGTTCTCAAAATACTTCTGCATGACCGGCTGGCGCGTCGGTTGGATGGTGGTGCCCGAGGTGCTGGTGCGGCCGATCGAGCGGTTGCAGCAGAACCTCTCCATCTCGGTGCCGACGCTGTCGCAGATCGCGGCCGAGGCTGCGTTCGAGGGCCGCGAGGAGATGGAAGCGATCAAGCGCGGTTATCAGGAGAACCGCCGCATCCTTATCGAAGGGCTGCCGAAGGCAGGCCTGACGAAATTTTTACCGGCCGACGGCGCATTCTATCTCTATGCCGACGTCTCCGCCTTCACCTCCGACAGCTTCGCGTTCGCCAACGAGATGCTGGAGAAGGCGCATGTCGCGGCGACGCCGGGCGTCGATTTCGATCCGATCCACGGCCGCGCCTTCATCCGCTTCTCCTATGCGCGCTTGGCTGCGGAGATGCAGGAAGCGGTTGCGCGGATCGCGCATTGGCTTAAATAGCCCGCCATCTTCACGAGCCATCCCGGAGTTCATCTTGTCGGTGCAATCGGTTTCGCAGCCCGCCGCCGCGCGGCATTTTCCTCTCGCGTCGGTGCTGTGGCCCGAACAGGCCGGAGAGGCCTCCGGCGCCCTGCGCGCGATCGTGCTGGTCGTGCTCGGCACTGCGCTGATGACCTTATCGGCGAAGGTCAACCTGCCGCTGCCCTATGTGCCGATCACGTTGCAGACGCTGGCGGTGCTGATGATCGGCGCCACCTACGGCTGGCGGCTTGGTAGCGCGACCATGATCGCCTATCTCGTCGAGGGCGCGCTCGGCATGCCCGTGTTCGCCGGTCCGGTCGGCGGTCTCGCGCCGCTGCTCGGGCCGACCGCAGGCTATCTGTTTGGATTCGTTCTGGCCGCGTTCGTCACCGGCTTTCTCGCCGAACGCGGCTGGGACCGCAGCGCGACCTGGCTGTTTGTGGCGATGGCGATCGGCCACGCCGTCATATTCGCGGCGGGTTTCGGCTGGCTCGCCTTCGGCACCGGGCTCGGCGTCGGGAAGGCCTGGCTGGTCGGCGTCGTGCCGTTCATGGCCGCGACCCTGGTCAAGAATGCGCTGGGCGCCGCGCTGGTGCGGGCCGCCAGGCGGCTGGCGGATCGCCGCGGCTAAGCGGCAGGCATCCACAGTTCCATTTGACTTGCGCAGCCAAGTTGATCTTGGCTGTTCCCATCATTTCTGAGGGGGAGTGACACATGGCAACGACGTCAGTTGCCACGGGCGCGCCGGCGGCTGCCGCCGCCAAGCCGTGGTATAAAGTTCTCTACGTCCAGGTCCTGATCGCCATCGTGCTCGGCGCACTGGTCGGCTGGCTGTGGCCGAACCTTGCCACCAACGAATGGATCAAGGCGCTCGGCGACGGCTTCATCAAGTTGATCAAGATGGTGATCGCGCCGATCATCTTCTGCACCGTCGTGTCCGGCATCGCGCATATCCAGGACGCCAAGAAGGTCGGCCGCATCGGCGTCAAGGCGCTGGTCTATTTCGAGGTGGTCTCGACCTTCGCGCTGGTGATCGGGCTGATCGTCGGCAATCTGATCAAGCCCGGTGCGGGCTTCGGCAACGCGGCGGCGAACGCCCAGGCGGTCGCCGGCTACGCCAAGCAGGCCGAGGCGCAGAAGAGCGTCGACTTCGTGCTGCACATCATCCCGGACACCGTGGTCGGTGCCTTCGCGCAGGGCGAGATCCTGCAGGTGCTGCTGTTCTCGGTGCTGTTCGGCTTCGCCATCATGAGCCTCGGCGAACGCGGCCACACCATCCGTTCGTTCATCGACGATGCGGCGCATGCCGTGTTCGGCGTGATCTCGATCGTGATGCGCGCCGCGCCGATCGGCGCGTTCGGTGCGATGGCGTACACCATCGGCAAGTTCGGCACCGGCGCGATCCTCAATTTGGTCGGCCTGATCGCGACGTTCTATTTGACCGCCGCGCTGTTCGTGTTCGTGGTGCTCGGCATCATCGCGCGGATGGCCGGGTTCTCGATCTTCAAGTTCCTGGCCTACATCAAGGACGAGCTCTTGATCGTGCTCGGCACCTCGTCCTCCGAAAGCGCGCTCCCATCGCTGATGGAGAAGCTGGAGCGGCTCGGCTGCTCCAAATCGGTGGTCGGCCTCGTGGTGCCGACGGGCTATTCGTTCAACCTCGACGGCACCAACATCTACATGACCTTGGCGACGCTGTTCATCGCCCAGGCACTCGGCTACGACCTCTCGTTCAGCCAGCAGCTCACGATCCTGGTGGTGGCGATGCTGACCTCGAAGGGGGCGTCCGGCATCACCGGCGCCGGCTTCATCACGCTGGCGGCGACGCTTGCGGTGGTCGATCCGCGGCTCGTGCCGGGCATGGCGATCGTGCTCGGCATCGACAAGTTCATGAGCGAGTGCCGTGCGCTGACCAATCTGTGCGGCAACGGCGTTGCCTGCGTGATCGTCGCCTGGTGGGAGGGCGAACTCGATCGCGGCAAGCTCAACGCCAATCTCGCCAGGCAGATCGATCCGACTGACATGGAGACGGCGCTGACGACGGATTAGAGCATGATCCGGAAAAGTGTGAAGCGGTTTTCCGAAAAGATCATGCTCAATAGAGATTAGAACCGATCGATGCGATACGGCGAGGTGTCCACTGCGGGGGCCTCGCCGTTCATCATTTCGGCGAGCAGTTTCCCGGTGGCGGGGCCGAGCGTAAAGCCCTGATGGCCGTGGCCGAAATTCACCCACAGGCCGCGATGCGTCGGGACGGGCCCGAGCACCGGCAGCATGTCGATCGAGCAGGGGCGGGTGCCGAACCACGGCTCGGGCTCGACGCGGCTCCCGATGTCGAGCAGGCCGCGCGCGGCGGCTTCGGCGTGGCCGAGCTGAATCGGCGTCGCAGGAGCGTCCGGACTGGTCAGCTCCGCGCCGGTGGTGATGCGGATTCCCTTCGCCATCGGCGCCATCGCGTAACCCATGGCGGTATCCACCAGCGGCAGGTCGAGCGAGCGGCCGCCTTGATAGTGCATGTGGTAGCCGCGCTTGCGCACCAGCGGAATCCGGTAGCCGAATTTTTGCAGCAGATCGGGTGACCACGGCCCGAGCGTGACAACGACATGGGCTGCGTCGATCCGGCCGGAGGCCGTGTCGACGGACCAGCCGGATCTGGTTTCGGTCAGTGTCTGCGCATCGCCGCGCAGCAGCGTGCCGCCGAGACGCTCGAACAATCCGGCATAGGCCGAGACGAGACCGCCGGGATCCGACACGGTCCAGGGCTCGAGCCAGTGAATGGCGCCGGGCAGGTCGTCGCGCAGGATCGGTTCGGCCTTTGCAAGCTCGCTGCCGTTGAGGACACGAAACTTCACGCCGAAGTCGCGCTGGTTCTCTTCAGCGATCGCAGTCGCCGCCGCCAGCGCGGCCGGATCGCGGTACAGGATACGAAAGCCGGCGCGGCGGATCAGGTTGTCGGCATGGGCCTCGCGGATCAGCGTGTCGTGCTCCGCCGTGGCGTGGGCGATCAGGCGTGCCCAGGCAAGGGTGGCTTCGCGATGCCGCTCGGGTGTCGAGTGCCACCAATAGCGCAGCAGCGGGCCGGCATGCTGCGGCAGCGATGCCAGCCGATAGCGGACGTCGTTGGTGCGGCCCATCGCGATCCGCGCCAGCGTGGCAAAATCGCGCGGCATCGGATAGGGCCGCACGGCCTCGCTCTGAATGATCCCGGCATTGCCGTAGCTGGTCTCCCGGCCGGGCTCCCTGCGGTCGACCAGCGTCACCGACCAGCCGCGCCGCTGCAGGTGCAGCGCCGTGCCGACGCCCACCATGCCGCCACCAAGTACGATTGCGCTTTGCATTGAAGCTGTTCTCTCCGGCGTCTGATGCGCGGTTCGCCAATAAAAACGCCCGGCTTGCACCGGGCGCTTTAACTCATGGGAAGGTCAGTTGCCGCCGCCGAAGCGGCGCGACCACCAGCCCTTGCGGGCGGGAGCCTCGGTTGCGGCGGCAGGCTCCGGCTCCGCGAGCGGGGCGGGGGCCGGGGGCGGCTCCTCGGCCGGGCTCTGCACCAGCGTGGGCGCCGGCGTTTCCGCCTGTGGGCTCGAGCTGAAGCTGACCTTCTCGCGCACGGTCGACCGACGCCGGGCGGCGCGGTCGGTTTCCGCCGGCGCGTCCTCGGTCACGGCCGCGGCCGCTTCAACGACCTCGGGCGCAGGCGCAGCGACAGCCTCGGCCGGCTGCAGCTCGCGCGGCACGGCAACCACCTCGGGCACCTCGAGCACCGGAGCCGGCTGCAACATGCCCTCGAAGTCGGCGACCGCATCGGCAGCCTCCGGCGTCGGGGCCGGGCTCAGCTCGTCGGAGATCGATCCCGCAAGACCTTCATCGGCTCCGCCACCGCCACGCCGGCGGCGGCCGCCACGACGTCCGCGGCGGCGCGGGCGACGCTCGCCATTGGCGGCCTGGTCGCCGCCCGCAAAGCCTTGCTGCTCGTCGCCCTCTTCATCGTCGCCTTCGCCGTCCTCGGTCGCGACTGCCTCGCCGCCCTCGGGCAGCACATGCATGAGCTCGCCGTCCTCGCGCGGCGGCTGGGCGGACTCGCGCTCCTCGCGGTCACCGCCGCGGCCGCGCCGCCGGCGCCGCCGCTTGCGGCGTTGACCGTCGCCTTCGCCCTCGGCAGCGGCTTCCTCGCCGGCCGCCTGGTCGTCGGCGAGGCCCTCGGTCTCATCGGTCTCGACCTCGGCCTCGTACTCGAACGATTCCTCGTCGTCGTCGGCCTCTTCGGCCTGCGCTGGCGCGGCTGCGGCCTGCGCCGCCAGCAGCGCTTTCGCGGCCTCGAGCGTGTGCACCTGCTCACCGCGGTCGATGATGTAGGACTGGGTGCCGTGCACGGTGGCGTCGGCGACGATCGAGAGCTGCACCTTGAAGGAGTCCTCGAGGTCGCGCAGATGGCCACGCTTGTGATTGAGCACATAGAGCGCGACGTCGGTGCGGGTGCGCACCACGAGATTGTGCGTCGCGCCCTTCATCAGGATTTCCTCGATGCCGCGCAGCAGCTGCAGCGCCACCGACGAGACCGAGCGGACGTGACCCGAGCCGCCGCATTGCGGGCAGGGCTCGGTCGAGCTCTCCAGCACGCTGGCGCGGATGCGCTGGCGCGACATTTCCAGCAGGCCGAAATGCGAGATGCGGCCGACCTGGATCCGCGCGCGGTCCTGGCGCAGGCAGTCGGACAGCTTGCGCTCGACCGCGCGGTTGTTGCGCTTCTCGTCCATGTCGATGAAGTCGATGACGATCAGGCCGGCAAGGTCGCGCAGGCGGAGCTGGCGGGCGACTTCCTCGGCCGCCTCCAGATTGGTCTTGAGCGCGGTGTCCTCGATATGGTGCTCACGGGTGGCGCGCCCCGAGTTGACGTCGATCGAGACCAGCGCCTCGGTCTGGTTGATCACGATGTAGCCGCCGGAGCGCAACTGCACGGTCGGCGAGAACATCGCGTCGAGCTGGCTCTCGACGCCCATCCGCGAGAACAGCGGCTGGCCGTCGCCATAGAGCTTCACCGCACGCACATTCGCCGGCATCAGCATCTTCATGAAGTCGCGGGCTTCGCGGTAGCCGGCATCGCCCGCCACCTGAATCTCGTCGATCTCCTTGTTATAGAGGTCGCGCAGCGAGCGCTTGATCAGCGAGCCTTCCTCGTAGACCAGGGTCGGCGCCTGCGACTTCAGCGTCAGGTCGCGCACCGTCTCCCACATTCGGATCAAATATTCGAAGTCGCGCTTGATCTCCGGCTTGCTGCGCGAGGCGCCGGCGGTGCGCAGGATGATGCCCATGCCCTCGGGCACGTCCAGGTCCTGCACCACTTCCTTCAGCCGCGAACGGTCCTGGGCGGAGGTGATCTTGCGGCTGATGCCGCCGCCGCGCGCGGTGTTGGGCATCAGCACCGCGTAGCGGCCGGCGAGCGACAGATAGGTGGTCAGCGCGGCGCCCTTGTTGCCGCGCTCTTCCTTGACGACCTGCACCAGCATGACCTGTCGGCGCTTGATCACTTCCTGGATCTTGTACTGGCGGCGCGGGCGGAACGGACGCTCCGGAACCTCCTCAAGCACGTCGTCGCCGCCGACGGACTCGACGACGTCTTCCTCGGCCTCTTCGCCGTCGTCCTCATCCTCGTCGTCGGCTTCATCGCCGTTTTCGCTCGGCGCCGCGCCGGCATCCGCGGAGGCGGCTTCGGCAGATCCGGCGGGCTCGGCGACGGCGAGGCCGTCGTCGCTGGCAGCGTGATGTTCATCCGTGGCCGCAAGCTGCACGTCGTCGGCGTGCGCAGCGTTTTCCTCGGCCTGTTCCTCATAAACCCGCTCGGGCTCATGATTGATCTCGACGGGCTCGGCCGGCTCCGGCGCGGCCGACGCCGCGGAGGCCTCGATCACCGCGACGACCGGGTCGGGCTGGACGTCGGTATCCGGCGCCGCGCTCACTTCGTGGGCGTGCTCGTGACCATGTTCATGACCATGGGCGTCGTCATGGTGATGATGATCGCCGTGATCGTGATGGTGGTCGTCGTGATGCTCATGGTCTTGGGCAGGATCTTGGGCATGCGCATGGTCGTGCGCCTCATGCTCGTGACCCTCGTGCGCGGCCACGTCGTGATCGTGGGGCTCGGCCGCGATCGGCTGCTCGAGCGCCTCGTGAGCTTGCGCCTGCGGGTCGGTGGCAGCCTCGATCACCTCGCTCTGGACGCGGTCGCCGTGGCCACGGCGGCGGGCGTTGCGATGGCGGGAGCGGCGGCGATGACCGCGGTTCTCGTGCTCTTCCTCGGCCTCGCGATGCGCGCGCTCGTCGGCCTCGATCAGCGCCTGACGGTCGGCGACCGGGATCTGATAGTAGTCGGGATGAATTTCGCTGAACGCCAGGAAGCCGTGGCGATTGCCGCCATATTCGATGAAGGCGGCCTGCAGCGACGGCTCTACGCGCGTGACCTTGGCGAGATAAATGTTGCCGCGCAGTTGCTTGCGCTGGGCGGTCTCGAAATCAAACTCTTCGACTCGATTGCCACGGACCACGACGACCCGGGTCTCTTCCGGGTGGGTGGCATCGATCAACATCTTGTTGGGCATTTTGCAGCTCTTGACGGCGGCGGGCGCGGTTCATGGCGCGCGCAAACTGCGCCGCCCGGTGACGCGACGGTCCACCTGATTCGGGGGTGAGGGGAAGGCCAAAACGCGTCTGGCGGCGCCGTGCCGGGCGGGAACCCACCGGGATGATGCGACGGGCGAAGCTTTCACCTCGCGTCAGCGCGATCGTCTCGGCGATCCTGGTCGGCAATACAGTCTGGCGCATTAAGCGTCGGCCCGTCTAAACATGGTGGCGGCGAGAAATACCGCCGTATCTTTTGCTGAAAGCTTCGGCGCGGCGCCGAAGCGCCTGCCGGCCATCGCATATCGAGGCCCCAAGGGGTCCGGATAATCGTTTATGCCGGTTCTCAAACCGTCCCTCGGGCGAGAGTGCCTGGGACCGGACGCCGCTCGGGCTCGAAACCGCCCCTCCATGTCAGCCGCGCGCGGCGCTGGCTGTGGAGGGGCCGGAAAAACACGGCGGGATCTTCTGGATCGAAGGTTCCACCGCTGCACCGGGAGGCTGAACGCGACACAACCGGGAGTACTAGCCGTCAGCATCCCGTACATACGTTGATTGGCTGCCGCGTGCAAGGGAAGCGTCGGGAGCGTCGCGGGGCGGCAACACTCGATCCTTTTCGTGCGTCCGTCATTAGCATGCGATTAACCGTGTGGTTTTAATGCGGTAAGAGGCTGCCAAGGAGGCTCGAATCGGTGGCAATTCGCGCAAATCGCCGTGTTTTGCTGGGGAGCGCGCTATTGTGCGCTGCAGCATTGGTGTTTGCCGAAGCAGGTCGCCTGACCGCCGCCGAGGGGCAGCAGAACGCTCAGCCGGCCCCGGCCTCGAATTTCCCGGTCGCATCCGACGCGCGCCTCGCCGGCGACGGCAAACAGACCCGATTCATCCTCGATCTGGACCGTAAGATCGAGTTCCGCGCCTTCCCGTTGGCCGACCCGTATCGCGTCGTGGTCGATATCCCGCAGGTCAATTTCCAGCTCGCTTCCGGCACCGGCTCGAACGGGCGAGGGCTGGTGAAGGCATTCCGCTACGGCCTCGTGATGCCTGGCGGCTCCAGAATCGTGTTCGATCTGACCGGACCGGCAAAGATCGCCAGCTCCTATGTGCTCGACGCCGCCAACGGCCAGCCGCCGCGGCTGGTGCTGGAATTCGAGGAGGTCGATCGCACCAGCTTCACGCAGTCGCTTGCGCCTGAGGCCCGGCCCGAACTGAAGCCCGCGCTCGCCGAGGGCAATGTCGTCGTCCCGCCCGTCACGACGGCGGCGTTGCCGCCGGTCACCGATCCCCGCCCTCTGATCGTGATCGATCCCGGTCATGGTGGCATCGACAATGGCACCCAGTCCGGCGGCGAGCTGGAGAAGAACCTGGTGCTCGGCTTCGGCCTCGCTTTGCGCGACCGGATCGAGAAATCCGGCAAATACCGCGTGGTCATGACGCGGACCGACGACACCTTCATCCCGCTGAATGACCGGGTGAAGCTGGCGCGCAACCAGTCGGCGGCGCTGTTCGTCTCGATCCACGCCGACGCGCTGCCGCGCCGCGAGGGCGATGCCCAGGGCGCCACCATCTACACGCTGTCGGACAAAGCCTCCGACGCCGAAGCCGAGCGGCTCGCCGACACCGAAAACAAGGCCGACGCCATCGGCGGCGTGAATCTGACCGACGAGCCGACCGAGGTCGCCGACATCCTGATCGACCTCGCGCAGCGCGAGACCAAGACCTTTTCCAACCGCTTCGCCCGTCTGCTCGTGGACGAGATGAAGACCACGGCGCGGATGCACAAGCATCCGCTGAAATCGGCGGGCTTCCGGGTGCTGAAGGCGCCCGACGTGCCCTCGGTCTTGGTGGAGCTCGGCTACGTCTCCAACAAGGGCGACCTCGAGCACCTCGTTTCCGAGAACTGGCGGAACAAGACGGTCGGCTCGATGGTCCAGGCGATCGACGCGTTCTTCGCCAAGCGGCTGGCAACTGCCGGATCGGCCAAATGAAATTGGCCGGCTGAAAAGCCCGCCGGCGTTGCCGGGAAGCCCTAGTTTGGCCACAGCGGCAACGGTATAGAAAAGGGGCGACAGGGTTCTTCGGAATCACCCACATTGTTCGGGCCCTTGTATTTTGAGCGTGCGCAAGAATGGCTCCGCCGGGGCCGTGGGGCTTGGTTGGCTTTCGCACTTTTGGACAGGCGCTTCGCAGAAGATTGAGCGCCGGAGGGTAGGGACGGGACTTCGATGCGCCTGCTCGTGCGGTTCATGGGTTTCTTGTTCGCCGCCGGAACCGTGGTGTTTCTGGTTGGCGTCGCCGGGGTTGCCGGCGCGATCTGGCATTTCTCCAAGGATCTGCCGGACTACTCGCAGCTTCAGGACTATGAGCCGCCGGTGATGACCCGCGTGCACGCCTCCGACGGCGCGCTGCTCGGCGAGTACTCCAAGGAACGCCGGCTCTACCTGCCGATCCAGGCGGTGCCGAAGCTCGTGATCAACGCCTTCCTCGCTGCCGAGGACAAGAACTTCTACGAGCACGGCGGCATCGACTATCAGGGCATGGCGCGCGCTGCGATCCTCTACGCGCAGAACTACGGCTCCAACCGCCGCCCGCAGGGCGCGTCGACCATCACCCAGCAGGTCGCGAAGAACTTTCTGCTGACCAACGAGGTCTCGTTCTCGCGCAAGATCAAGGAAGCCTTGCTGGCGATGCGCATCGAGCGCGCCTACTCCAAGGACCGCATCCTCGAGCTCTACCTCAACGAGATCTATCTCGGCCTCGGCGCCTACGGCATCGCCGCCGCATCGCTGGTCTATTTCGACAAGTCGGTCAACGAGCTCACCATCGCGGAGGCGTCCTACCTCGCCGCACTGCCGAAGGCGCCGGCCGCGCTGCACCCGGTGCGCAACCGCGATCGCGCCATCGAGCGCCGCAACTACGTGATCGACCGCCTGCTGGAGAACGGCTGGATCAAGCAGGCCGACGCCGACAAGGCGCGCAAGGAAGCGCTCAACGTCACCAGCCGTTCGAATGGCGCGCACATCTTCGCCGGCGAATATTTCGCCGAGGAAGTCCGCCGCGACATTTTTGAGCGCTACGGCGAGAAGAAGCTCTATGAGGGCGGCCTGTCGGTCCGCACCACGCTCGACCCGAAGATCCAGGTGATGGCGCGCAAGACCATGGCGGCCGGTCTCGTCAACTATGACGAGGCGCAGGGCTGGCGCGGGCCGGTGCAGAAGCTTGCCATCGCCGGCGACTGGGGCGTCAAGCTCGCCGACGTGAAGTCGCTCTCCGACATCTCGCCGTGGCGGATGGCGGTAGTGCTGGAGACCAGCGACCAGTCGGCGCGGATCGGTTTCCAGCCGGGCCGCGAACTCGGTGGCGCGGTCAGCAAGGAACGGCAGACCGGCATCATCACCATGGACGGCGTGCGCTGGGCCAAATCCAAGGGCAAGGCGCCGACGGCGGTCGCGCAGGTGCTGCAGCCGGGCGACGTGATCTACGCTGACCCGCTGGTGAACAAGGACGGCAGCGCGGTCGAAGGTCAGTATCGGCTGCGGCAATTGCCGGAAGTGTCCGGTGCGATGGTGGTGATGGATCCCTGGACCGGCCGCGTGCTCGCGATGGTCGGCGGCTTCTCGTTCGACCAGAGCCAGTTCAACCGCGCGACCCAGGCCTACCGGCAGCCCGGTTCGTCGTTCAAGCCGATCGTCTACTCGTCGGCGCTGGACAACGGCTATACGCCGTCGACCACCGTGATCGACGCGCCGATCGAGATCGATCAGGGGCAGGGCGCCGGGGTGTGGCGTCCGGAAAACTATTCGACCGGCAAATATTACGGCCCGACCACGCTGCGCAACGCGCTGCAGCGCTCGCTCAACACCGTGACGGTGCGGCTGGCGCAGGACATCGGCATGCCCTTGGTCGGCGAATACGCCAAGCGTTTCGGCGTCTATGACGAGTTGCCGAACTACCTGTCCTATGCGCTCGGCGCCGGCGAAACCACGGTCATGCGCATGGTGACGGCGTATTCGATGTTCGCCAATGGCGGCCGCCGGGTGAAACCGACGCTGATCGATCGCATTCAGGACCGCTACGGCCACACCATCTTCAAGCACGACCAGCGCGAATGCCGCGGCTGCGACGCGCCCGGCGGCTGGAAGAACCAGGCGGAGCCGCAGCTGGTCGATCGTCGCGAGCAGGTGCTCGACCCGATGACCGCCTACCAGATCACCGAGATGATGGAAGGCGTGGTCCAGCGCGGCACCGCCACCGTCGTCAAGGAGGTCGGCAAGCCGATCGCCGGCAAGACCGGTACCACCAACGACGAGAAAGACGTCTGGTTCATCGGCTTCTCGCCTGACATTGCCGTCGGCGTCTACATGGGCTTCGACAAGCCGCGCAACATGGGGCGCGCCGCGACCGGCGGTCATATTGCGGCGCCGATCGCGCGCGACTTCCTCAAGCTGGCGCTCGCCGACAAGCCGCCGACCCCGTTCAAGGTTCCGGCCGGCATCAAGCTGATCCGCGTCGATGCCAAGTCCGGCATGCGCGCAGGACCGGGCGAGGGCGGCAACACCATCCTCGAAGCCTTCAAGCCGGGCACCGCACCGCCGGAGAACTACTCGGTGATCGGGGTCGCCGATGCCGATGGCCGCAGCCCGAGCCCGGGTCCGCAGCCGTCGCAAAGCCAGCAGCCTGACGGCAGCAACGTTTTCCTGCGGCCTTTCGGTCTGTATTAGAGCTCCGTTCCGATGCCATCGGAAGGGAGCTCTAGATTGTTGTTTGGACGCGTTTTCTTCACGCAAAACCGGCATCCACTTCGCTGGAAAACGCTCTGGTAATTGTTCCGCCCAAATGCCCGGGACAGCGCTGTCAATCCGATTGCGCTTTGCCGCGCCCGTCGCTACATCCCTCGGAACCTGTTTTCCCAACTCCTGAAAGATCATGCGCGCCGAAATCGAACGCCTTGTTGAAGAGATCAAGCAGTCAGTCGGGCTGCTGAGGAGGCATCTTTGACGTCGAACAATCGACGGCACGCCTCGCGGAGCTGAACAAGCTCGCTGAAGACTCCAATCTCTGGAACGATCCCCAGAAGGCCCAGCGGCTGATGCAGGAGCGCACCTCATTGGAGGACGCGCTCTCTGGAATCGGCAAGGTCGAGCGCGAGCTCGAGGACCAGATCGGCATGATCGAGCTCGGCGAGGCCGAGAACGACGCGGGCGTGGTCTCTGACGCCGAGAAGGCGCTGAAGGACCTGAAGAAGGAAGTCGCCCGGCGCGAGCTCGAGGCGCTGCTCTCCGGCGAGGCCGACAAGTTCGATTCCTATCTCGAGGTCCATGCCGGCGCCGGCGGCACCGAGAGCCAGGACTGGGCGCAGATGCTGCTGCGCATGTACACGCGCTGGGCCGAGAAGCACGGCTTCAAGATCGAGTTTCTCGAAGAATCCCAGGGTGAAGAGGCGGGCATCAAGTCCGCGACGATCCAGATCTCCGGCCACAATGCCTATGGCTGGCTGAAGACCGAAGCCGGCGTGCACCGCCTGGTGCGCATCTCGCCGTTCGATTCCAACGCGCGGCGCCACACCTCGTTCTCGTCGGTGCAGATTTTCCCCGTGATCGACGACTCGATCAAGATCGAGATCAAGGAGAGCGACGTCCGCACCGACACGATGCGGTCGGGCGGCGCCGGCGGCCAGCACGTCAACAAGACCGAGTCGGCGGTGCGCCTGACGCACATTCCGACCGGCATCGCGGTGGTCTGCCAGGCCGGCCGCTCCCAGCACAAGAACCGGGCGCAGGCTTGGGATATGCTGCGCGCGCGGCTCTACGAGATCGAGCTGAAGAAGCGCGAGGAGCAGGCCGCCGCCGACCAGGCCGCCAAGACCGACATCGGCTGGGGCCACCAGATCCGCTCCTACGTGCTGCAGCCCTATCAGATGGTGAAGGATTTGCGCACTGGCGTGCAGACCTCCGATACGTCCGGTGTGCTGGACGGCGACCTCGACGAGTTCATGGCCGCGACCCTGGCGCAGCGTGCCTTCGGCACTGGGCCCGGCGCGGTCGAGGATGTGGATTAGCCCATGCAGCGTGTGGCCTTCATCGGACTGGGACGGATGGGCCACGGCATGGCCGGCCGCTACCTCGATGCCGGCTTCACGGTCACGGTGTGGAATCGCAGCAAGGCCAAGGCCGCGGACCTGATCGCGCGCGGCGCGCAATGGGCGACCTCGCCGGAGGACGCCGCGATCGACGCCGATGCCGTCGTCACCATGGTGGCCGACGATGAAGCCTCGCGCTCGGTCTGGCTGACCAAGGACGGCGCCGCCGCCACCATGAAGGCCGGCACACTCGCGATCGAATGCTCGACGGTTTCCTATCAGCACGCACTCGCGATGGCGCAGGAGCTGCGCAACCGCGGGCTGGTCTACATCGATTGCCCCGTCACCGGGCTGCCGGAAGCGGCGGCCGCGGGCAAGCTGACGCTGCTGGTGGGCGCTGATCCCGCCGACCTCGAACGCGCGCAGCCATATCTGGCGCCGATCGGCAGCACGATCCGGCATTTCGGCGCGGTCGGCACCGGCACCGTGTTCAAGCTGATCAACAATCTGATCGGCGCGGTGCAGATCGCCAGCCTCGCCGAGGGCGTCGCGATCGCCGAACAGGCTGGCCTCGATATGCAGCTGGTGGCCGAGGCGCTGGCGACCGGTGCGGTCGCGAGCCCACAGGTGATCCGCCACAGCAGGCGGATGATCGACCGCAATTTCTCCGGCGCCTCCTTCACCGCGGCGCTGCGCCACAAGGATGCCGAATACGCCGTGCGGCTCGCCGAGACGCTGCTGCCCGGCGTGCCCGTCAGCCGCGCCGCGCTCACGGCCTATGACAAGGCGAAGGCGCATGCGCCCGACGCCGACGAAGGCCAGATGATCGAGATCGTGTCGCGGCCGAAATAGGGCGCGTCAGATATCGGAAATCGGGTGGCCATCGCCGCAGCGGCCGGCTAGTCATCTGCGCCCGCGCAGCTGAGAGCCCGCCATGCCGTCCGCCGACAACAGGATCGATCGCCGCGACTGGGCGCTGCTGGGTCTGCTCTCGGTGCTCTGGGGCGGCTCGTTCTTCTTCAACGGCGTGATCCTGCGCGAACTGCCGCCGCTGACGCTGGTGTTGCTGCGGGTGGCGCTCGGCGCCGTGATCCTGCTGCCGCTGCTGCGGGCCCGCAACATCGCGTTCCCGAAGGGCGTGGCGGGATGGGCGCCGTTCTTTGCGATGGGGCTGTTCAACAACGTCCTGCCGTTCTCGCTGATCGTGTTCGGGCAGACCTACATCCCGAGCGGGCTCGCCTCGATCCTCAATGCGACGACGCCGCTGTTCGCCGTCATCATCATGGCGGCAGCCGGCGAGGAGCGGCTGCAGGCGCGCCGCGTTGCGGGCGTGATCGTCGGCGTGATCGGGGTTGCGATCCTGCACGGCGATGCGCTGGGTTTCGAGAGCCGGCAGGGCATCGGTATCGCGCTGTGTCTCGCCGGTGCCTTCAGCTACGGCATTGCGGCGCTGGTCGGGCGGCGGCTGCCGGTGCATGTGCCGCCGCTGGGCACGGCGGCGTTCCAGATGATGGCTTCTAGCGTGATGATGGCGGTGGTCGCGGCTGTCGTCGACCGGCCCTGGTTGCTGCCGATGCCGCACGCGACGACGTGGGTTGCGGTGCTCGGGCTGGCGGCGCTGTCGACGGCGCTGGCCTATATCGTGTTCTTTCAAATCCTGCAGCGCTCCGGGGCGACCAATGTGATGCTGGTGACGCTGTTGATTCCGGTCACCGCGATGCTGCTCGGTACGCTGGTGCTCGGCGAGCCGGTCGCGCTGCGCGAGGTGATCGGCGCGCTGGTGATATCAAGCGCGCTGCTCGTGATCGACGGCCGCGTGCTGGCGTGGTTCAGCGGCGCGCCTGCTTCCACGCCGCATACCAGCCGGTGAAGCGGCCGCTGTCGCGCTCGCCGCCGTGCCAGGCGGCAAACACCGTGCCGTCGTCGGCGACCAGCAACACCGCATCGAGCCCCTTGGAGCGGCGCAGCGTGTCGATCGCCTGCGCCGGCGTCTGCGCGATCGGCCCTGCGACATTGAACGAGGTGTTGACCGACATCTCGACGCCGATGCGGCGGCCGAGCGCCTTGAGGTAGGCATAGGTGAGGGGATCGTCGGCCTCGCGCACGATCTGGATGCGGCCGGTGCCGTCGGCATGCACCACGGCGGGAATCTTTTCGCGCGCCTCCGGCTTCGAATGCGCGGTCAGCACCATGTAGTTGTAGGCGTTGTAGTTGCCATCCGACGCGCCGTCTTCCAGCTCGAAATAATCGCGCGCCGATTGCAGCGTCGCCATCGGTGCCAGCGGGCGGATCGCCTCGCGGTACTTGACCCGCTCGTTGAGCCGTTCGCGCACATGGGGATCGCAGGGATTGGCGAGGATCGAACGATGCCCGAGCGCGCGCGGGCCGGTCTCGGCCGCGCCCTGGTAGATCGCGATCACGCCGCCATGCGCCACCGCGTAGGCCATCAGGTCGGCGATCGCATCGCGGCTCTCTGGTGTCGAGACGTAGCCGATCGCGGTGGACGCGATGTCGTCGGCGCGAAGGGCCGCACTGATGTCGGCATGCGCCGGCGGCAGGCCGCAATAGAACGCGTGCGACAGCGGCGCGCCGCGCGGGGCACCGGCCATGTGCGCGAACAGCCAGGCGGCGCCGATCGGCACGCCGGGATCGCCGGGCACCGGCGGGATCCACATGTGCAGCCGGGTCTTGCGCTGCTGCGCGCGCTCGAACCACGCCTCGTCGAAATGCTCGAGCAGCCGCATGTTGCCGAGCGCGTTCAGCGCGACCCCGCCGGTCAGCACCAGGCGATCGGTGCCGGTGAGGCGCAGCAGATGATCGATGACATGGATCATCGCGTCCTCGAATACCAGTTGCGTCGCCGCCGCCTTGTCGAGCCGGTCCTTGGTATCGGGGCGATGCTCGATGTCTTCGACGCGCAGCACGGCGTCGGGATTCCACAGCTGGTCGGGCCGCAGCGGCGGACCGAGGATATCGATCAGCGGCTGCTTGTAGGGATTGTCGCCGGGATCGGCATACCAATTGGCCATCGCGCGGTTAAGCCGCACGGTGCCGTTGGGGCCGAGCTGCAGCACGGCCTTCAGCCGCGCATAATACGGATTGGTGGCGCGGTTCATGTCGCCCCAAGCGGCGGCGCCCATGTAGCGGCCTTCGCTGGACAGCCAGGTCCAGCCGCCCTGGCTCGACGACACCACGGTATAGAAGGCGCCGAGCGAATCGAACAGGCTCTCGTTGCAATAGAGCTGCTTCATCTCGCCGTTCTCGGCGACGTAGAGCGAGATCGAGCCGACGTCGCCGGTGCCGTCGAGCACCGCGATCGCGACCGTCTCGCGGCTCTCTGCGAACGGCGAGGCGGTGAACGAGTACCAGGCGTGATTGTCGTGATGCGGCATGCAGATCAGCGGCACCTGTTCGCCGAGCCCGTACATCCGCCCGAGCTTGCGCGACAGCCGCCGCACCTGATCCAGCTGGCGCAGATTGATCGCGGGGGCGATCGGCGCGCGCAGCAGCTTGAGGCTGGGCGGCGCCTCCTCGAGCGAGGTGCGGATCAGCATCGCCAGCAGCGCCGGGTAATCCCAGGTGGTGACGAAGGCCGAGATGTCGCCGATGTCGCGGCCCATCCGCTGCAACACCTTGCGCATGTCGTCGAGCGCGTGCTGCGGAAACTCGTTGGTGTGCTTGTTGCCGGAGAAGCGCTCTTCCTCGTTGTTGACGATCAGGCGCGGGCCGTGCAGCTGCGACACCTCGACCAGCGCGACGCCGGTGTTGTGGGTGCCGGGGCAGGCGAGGCCGGCGATGTAGATGGTCTCGCCGCGCTGCAGCCGCGCGCGGATCTCGGCGATCTTCGCCTGCGCGAAATCGCCGCTGACCTTGTGCAGGCCGCGGCGCGCCAGCTGTGCCTCGCCGAGGCGGCGCGTGAGTTCATAGCCCCACGCCGCCAATCGCGGATGGCGCGGACCGATACGGATTTCCGGCTTAAGCAAACAGAACGCCTCGACTTAAGATCCCCCACCGGGCCTTCAAACACAAATCGCGCCAGGCAACAATGCCGTTTCGCGCAGCGGAAAAAGCCGATGCTTGCCAGCGCTTCGGTGACTTGCGAGACTTGCCGCCAAATCAACGACAAAAATCGGGAGAAAACGATGCCGGCTCGTTTGGGATATATTGGCGCAGCGGTGGCGTTCGCAAGTGCCGCGCTGATCGCGAGCACCGCTTTCGCGCAGAAGAAATACGATCCCGGCGCGACCGATAGCGAAATCAAGATCGGCAATATCATGCCGTACAGCGGCCCGGCCTCGTCCTACGGCGTGATCGGCAAGACCGAGGCCGCGTTCTTCAAGATGATCAATGATCAGGGCGGCATCGGCGGCCGCAAGATCGACTTCATCAGCTATGACGACGCCTATTCGCCGCCGAAGGCGATCGAGCAGGCGCGCAAGCTGGTCGAGAGCGACGAGGTGCTGTTGATCTTCCAGCCGCTCGGCACGCCCTCGAATTCGGCGATCATGAAATACATGAACGCCAAGAAGGTGCCGCAATTGTTCGTCGCCTCTGGCGGCACCAAGTTCGGCGATCCGAAGAATTTTCCGTGGACGATGGGCTTTCAGCCCAACTACCAGAGCGAGGGGCGGATCTACGCCAAATACATTCGCGACAAATTCCCCAACAGCAAGATCGCGGTGTTCTGGCAGAACGACGATGCCGGCAAGGACCAGTTCAAGGGCCTGAAGGACGGGCTCGGCGACAAGGTCAGCATGATCATCGCCGACAAGTCGTATGAGGTCAGCGATCCCTCGATCGATTCCCAGATCGTCGCGCTGCACGATTCCGGCGCCGACATCTTCTTCTCCTGGGCGGCGCCGAAAGGCTCGGCGCAGGCGATCCGCAAGGTCGGCGAGCTCGGCTGGAAACCGAAATTCTTTCTGGCCAACACCGCGACCTCGGTCGCCTCGGTGCTGAAGCCGGCCGGGCTCGAATATTCCAAGGGCATCATCTCGACGGCGTATCTCAAGGACCCGACCGATCCGACCTGGGACAAGGATCCCGCCGTGGTGAAGTGGCGCGCCTTCATGGACAAGTACTATCCCGACGGCGACAAGGCCAACGCCAACAATATCTACGGCTACGTGCAGGCCGAGGCGATGGCGCAGGTCTTGAAGCAGTGCGGCGACAATCTCACCCGCGACAACGTGATGAAGCAGGCCGCCAGCCTGAAGAATTTTCACTCCGACCTGATGCTGCCCGGCATCATGGTCAACACCTCGGCCGACGACTACTACCCGATCGAGCAGATGCAGCTGATGCGCTTCAACGGCGAGGCGTGGGAGCTGTTCGGCGATGTGATCACCGGCGAAGTCGGGCACGACGCGACAAGGTAGGGAACGTTTGGCGCCGCCGTCGATCCCGTCATCCCGCGAAGGCTTCGCCTTTGCGCGGGGACGACGGTGGTCGGTCTGATTGAATTGTCAAACAGCTGGCTCGATGTCATCACCCGCGAAGGCGGGTGATCCAGTATTCCAGAGGCAGTCGTTATTCAGCCGAGACGCCGCGGCGTACTGGATCGCCCGGTCGAGCCGGGCGATGACAGTCGTGGGTGGGGACGCGGTGCTCAGCCCTTCGGGCTGCCCCGGAATGACGACGGAGGATGTTCGACCAGCAGCTTCTCCGGCTTCCGCGCGCGCAGCGCTATGCCGCCGGCGACGCCGACGCCGATCACGTAGATCCAGCCCTCGTGGAAATCGGCGAGATGCGAGTTGAACAGCGAGCTGGTGATGTTCTGCACCACGACGGCAAGCCCGATCCAGCTCGCGAGGTCGCGGCCGGAGAAAAGGCGGAGGTGGCTGTACCAGAGGGCGTAGAGCAGGACGATGCCGGCGAGGCCCCACTGGATCGCGACGTTGAGTGTTTGATTGTGCGGGTTGTTGACCACCTCGGCCTGCAGGCCGGTCTGGCCGAGGGCATCCTGGGTGAACAGATGCCTGATCGCGCCGGTGCCGTGGCCGAGCACCGGTGCCTCGGCAAAGAATTTCAGCGATTTGCGCCAGTAGGTCAGCCGCTGCGCGGTCGAGGCGATGGTCGACGTGTCCTGGGCGCGATACTCGATGCCGATATCGGCGATGCGCTGGCGCAGATAGGGCGAGGTGGTCCAGGCCAGCAGGCTCGCCACCGCGACTGCCGCGAACAGCGCCCGCGTGGCGCGCCGGCCGAGATGCAGGAACGCAAACAGCATCAAGAGCACCGGCATGGTGACCAGCGCGGTGCGCGCCGAGACGACGTAGAGCATGTTGGCGACGAACAGTGCGATCAGCGCCAGACAGCCGGCCGCGGCGGCGAAGCGGCGCGCCCGCAGCGCGGTCCATGCCGGCAGCGCCAGCGCGAAGGCACACAGCGCAAACTCTTGGCTTTGGTCGATGTAGTTCTTCACCGGCACGCCGTCGGACGCGGTGTGGGTGAGCTTCAACTCCGGCCGCGCCAGCACGATCCAGGACAGGATCATCATCAGCATGCACGAGACGAGGAACGCCCAAAACACCTGCGGACCGCGTTGCGAGCGCTTGAAGTAGCCGAGCAGGACTGGCAGCAGCAGCAATTTGCCGAGCGGCTTGAGGCCGTAGAGCCGTTCCGCCCAGCTCGCCTCCGACCACAACAGGCCGAGCAGCGCGAGCACGACCAGCGCCACCGGCAGCGCGCAGGCTGGCGTGGCGAGATCGAGCACGAACTGCTCCCAGTCGACGGTCGGGATCACGGCAACCAGCCAGAGCAGCAGGAATACGGTCAGCGCCGTGGTCGACCACGGCAGCGCCGCCGCGGCGAGCACGATCAGCGCGTCGGTGGTGCTGAGATAGGCGGCCGAACCGGACCAGGTCCTGATACGGTCGCGCCAGCGCGGCACCGGGTTGGCGGTGATGTCGGCGGTTGCAGTCATGGCCTTACGTCACATGCTTTGCGCGGCGAGGCTGTCGAAGGCGGAGACCGCGGCCGCCGCCCTGGATGATGTCGGGCTTTCCGCCGCCGCGCGCGGGGCGAGCAGGTCGCGCGCCTGGCTCTCGTGGCCGAAGCGCGCGGCGAGTTTGGGGCGGCATGCGCGGATCCGCGCGCGCCAGTCGTCCTGCTGCGCCAGCACGCGCCTCACGGACGCGCAGATCGCGTCGGTCGAGAACGGATCGAAATAGTCGGCGAGCTCGCCCGCGACCTCGCGGAACACGGCGATGTCCGAGCACAGCACCGGCGTGTTGGCCGCAAACGCCTCAATGATCGGGACCCCAAAACCTTCGGCGAGGCTCGGCATGATCAGGCCATGCGCGGACGCGAGCAGCGCGGCCTTCTCGTGCTCCTCGACATAGCCGGAGAAGCGGACGTTTTTCG
Organism: Bradyrhizobium ivorense; assembly: GCF_900696085.1. GTDB lineage: Bacteria > Pseudomonadota > Alphaproteobacteria > Rhizobiales > Xanthobacteraceae > Bradyrhizobium > Bradyrhizobium ivorense. Next base: position 195,470 of record NZ_CAADFC020000032.1, on the reverse strand, counting down.
GCAGGTCGGCCATCTTGCTCATGCCGCCGGCATGACCGATCACGACGAGGTCGGCCTGCGGCAGCTTGCGGAAGGCGCGGATCACGATCGCAAGGTTCTTGCGCGGTTCGTTCGAGACGATCACCACAAAACTCGGCCGCGGCGGGGCGGCGGGAGTTGGCGCGACGGCGGGCTTAAGATCGAAGCGGGTGCGCGGATAGACGACGCGGGCCGGAATCTGCGCATATTGCGGCAGCAGGGCGCGGAAGCGGTTCATGCTGTAGTTCGAGACGAAGGCGAGCTCGTCGGCCTGCCGCACGCTGGTGAACAGGCGCGAGAGGAACAGCCGCGTCGCGATGTCGTCGAGCTTGAGATCGGTGATCGGCAACAGATCGTGGATCACGCAGATCACCTTGGCGCCAAGGTCGCGCCGGATCGCGACCCGCGTCGGCGTGTCGACGAGAATGACGTCGTAGCCGCGCGCGTCGATGCGCGGCGGCGGCAGCCGGGTCAGGGCCGAGGTGTCCTGATAGCTGTAGAAGCCGGGCTCGAGCCGGAAGTCGCCGAACAGTTCGAGATGGCGCAGATCGGTCGGAATGTATTCGAGGCCCGCGGTGCGGTTCTCGATCAGCTTGACGGCTGATGGCAGCAGGCCGAGCGAGCGCAGGAATGCGATGATGAATTCCAGCGAGGTGGCGGCGTTGAGCTTGTGACGGAACCAGTCGGCGGTGCGGCGCAGGCCGCCGCGCATGACCGGTGAATTCATGTCGGTCTGATCGAGAAAGCGATACAGCGCGAGCAGCTCGATCAACCGTGAATCCCGCGGCAGCAGTGGGGTCTTGTGCTGGCGGCGGCGCAGCTTGCGATAGCGGCGCGTGGTCTCGACCACGAGCGTCAGGGCATGGCCTTCGGCCGCCAATGAGCGGATCAATTCGCGGGTGAAATGGAAGATGCCGCGCTTGTGGTTGGGCTCGCCGAGCGCCTCGCTGACGACCAAAATCTTCTTCATGCGCGTTTCTCTCTGAGCTCGAGGTGATGCGGGACCGGCGTATCCAGTTGGGCGGTGCTGGCGATGCGGCCGTGGTCGAGATTGATGATGCTGCTGCAGGTGCGGCGCAGCAGTGTGTGGTCGTGTGAGGCGATGATCACGATCGCCGCGGTCTCGACCATCTTGAGCAGCCGCTGTTCGGCCTTGGCGGAAAAATTCTCGTCGACCACGCTGAGCCATTCGTCGAGCAGCAGGATGTCGGCCGGGAAGGCGGTCGCGGTCGCGAACAGCACGCGCATCAGCATGCCCGAGGAGAACATCCGCAGCGGCAGCCGCTGCATCCGCTCCTCGAGCTCGGTGAAAGCCCAGATCTCGTCCAGGATTTTGGGCGTCGGCTTGCGGCCGCTGATTCTGAGCAGCAGGCTGATATTGTCGGCAGCGACGAAGTCGAGATTGACGCCGGCGCCGAGGCCGAGCAGCGGCACGATGTTGCCGCTGACCTCGCGCTGGCCGCCGGTCGGCGGGAACACGCCGGCGATCAGCCGCAGCAAGGTCGACTTGCCGGAGCCGTTCGGCCCGGCGAGCCCGATCCGTGCGCCGGCCCTAGCCTCGAGCGAGATGCGGTCGATTGCACGGATGGTCCGCGTCTCGCTCGCTTCGCCCATCAGGCGGCCGAGCAGGCGGCGCTTCAGCGAGAAGTCGTAGGCGCCGTATAGCGGATAGTCGAGACAGACGTCGCGAAGGTTTATGCTGACCATGCTAGATCCAGAACGCGGCCTTGCGCAGGCGGGCGATGGTCACGGTTGCCGCGACCGCGAGCGCGGCGAGGCAGCCCAGCACATAGAGCAGGCTCGTCGTCGCGACCTGGCCGGTGGCGAGCGGATCGCGCCAGATTGCGAACAGGTGGGTCAGCGGATTGAGCCGCATCACCGCCGCGTTGCGGTCGATCATCTCGGGCGTCCAGATGATCGGCGAGGCCAGGAAGGCCAGCGTCAGCGACGACTCGATGATCGGCTTGATGTCGCGGTAGCGCGTCGCCAGCGCGCCGAGGACGAGACTGAGGGCCAGCGTGCAGACGATGAATAGCGCGAGACCCGGAAGGGCGGCGAGCGCGCCGCCAAAATCCCTCGGTGTCAGCGCGAGCCAGAGCGCGAGCGGCACCGTGGCGTTGTGGAGCGCGAACAGCGCCTGGCGGAAGGTACATTGCAGCAGGAAGATCACCGGCGGCAGCGCGCGGTCCTTGATCAGGCTGGCCGAATTCTGCAGCGCCGTGGTGGCGTCGAGCACGACGCCGTTGAGGAAGGTCCAGGCGGTGAGGCTCGCCGCCAGCATCGGCAGCCGCGCCACCGCACTGGCGTTGGAGAGATGGCCGATGACGGAGCCGAGCACCGCGACCATGATCGCCATCTGGATCGACATCCAGAACGGGCCGAGCAGCGAGCGGACGTAGCGGTGCCGCATGTCCGACCAGGCCAGCGCCGCCGCGATCTGGATCGCGGCGGCGAGGCCGGCCGTTTGGGGACGCAGGCCTGGGGCGGATGAGCCGGCGTCCTTTGCGGCAGCCTGTTCGGCGACCGCCGTGCGGTACACCGTCTCGATTGCTTCCTTGAAGGCCGTGGTCGAATATTTGGTCACGGCGCGGTGGCGCGCGGCCTGACCCATGCGGCGGCGGCGGTCGGTATCGTTGATCAAGGTCTCGATGGCATAGGCGAGCGCTGCGGGATCGCCCGGCGGCACCGTGATCGCCTCGAGCCCGTTGCGCGCGACATGCGGCACGCCGGTGTCGAGCGCGGTGTTGACCACCGGGCGGCCCGCCGCCATCGCCTCGAGCTGCACCAGCCCGAAGGTCTCGGCATTGGTCACCGAGGGCAGCACGAAGACGTCGGCGATCCGCATCAGCTTGACGCGCTCGCTCTCCGCAATCGAGCCGAGCAGGCGGACGCGGTCCTGCAGGCCGTAGTCGCGGATCAACTGCTCGAGGTGCTCGCGCTCGCGGCCCTCGCCGACGATCCAGACCTCGAAATTGCGGCTGTGCGCGGCGCGGACCAGCACGTCAAAACCCTTGTAGGGCACGAGGCGTCCACAGGCGAGCACCAGGCGGCCGCGCGCGTTGACCTCGGTGGGCGGCGCGGCCGGCCGGTCGTATTTCGCGACATCGATGCCGAACGGCACCGCGTGGCACTTGGCGGCAAATTCCTGCAGCAGCGGCGTGGTCTCGACCAGCACCGGATCGGAGACGATGATCGCCGAGGCGCGCCGCAAGGTTCGTCGCATCAAGGGTTCGACGAGGAAGCGCAGCGCCGCGTGCGAGACGATGTCGGCGTGCCAGTGCACCACCAGCGGACGGCTGCGGCCGAGCCCGAGCGCGAACACCAGGTCGGCGAGCGGGAAGGGCGCATGCAGCGCCAGCAGATCGTGCTCGGCGATGCGGCGCCACAGCCGCCACGGATAGGCCGGCGCGGCGGGCAGCGACAGCACGTCGCCGAACGAGCGCACGCGCTCGACCGCGACGTTGTTGACCACGATCCGCCGCTCGCCGGGCGTGCGCGAGCAGACCAACACCGCGGCGGCAAACGTATCCTTCAGTCCGGCGCAGATGTCGCGGATCACCGACAGCGTGCCGCCGAACAGATCGGGGTAGTAGACCTTGAAGATGTGCAGCACCGACGGGCGGCGGGCCGGCTCGTTGACAACGGTCATGGTGGGGCGGCTCCGTGTCAGGCGGCGAACAGGGCGACGACGAACGGCAGCGCCAGCGTCGCCAGGAACAGCAGCGAGCGCAGCACCACCGGCAGCACCGGCTCGATCGGGCCGCACGGGCCTTGCGGTGTGAAACGGAACGTGGGTGCGGCGAGCCGGCCGCGGGCCGAACGAGGAGACATTGCGTCGGATTCCCTGTTTGTGAATTCTGGATACGTGGGAAAATTTCACACGTCAATGGAGCTGGACTAAAAAGTGGGATTATGTCCCACGTGTGGCGGGGCTGAAGAATTTTGTGATCTCGATCGTCATTGCGAGGAGCGACAGCGACGAAGCAATCCATCGCTCCGCGCATGCGGCGGGGTGGATTGGCGTAATCCCACGTCGTCATGGCCAGGTTTGTCCCGGCCATCGACGTCTGCCTTCACGTCACAGTCAAAGACGTGGATGCCCGGGGCAAGCCCGGGCATGACGAGAGCGGGGCTATTTCACGCCGGCTCGGCGGGCGTGCGCTCGGCCGGCTGCAGCAGCAATTGCCTGATGGCGGCGATGTCGAAATGGATTCGCTCGGGCAGCATCGCTGCCGCCGGCCGCTGCAGATCCTGCTCGATCACGACGCGCTTGCCGCCGTCCGGCGTCAGCGCGATCGAGATCGATTTCGCCTGCGGCTCCGTGCGGAGCCCGGCATGGGCGCGGCAGGCATATTCGCCGGAGCGCAGCGCGCCGAAGCCGAAGGCGAGCAGCCGCCCGTAGATGTACAGCGCCACCAGGTCGGTGTCGTCGAAGCGGCGCGGCGAGCCGGGGACCACGCCGGGCAGGCAGGGATAGCCGCCCGCCATCACCATCGACACGAAATCCTCGTAGGGAACCTGGGCGCGGCTGCAGGCGTCTGCAATCGCAACGTCGAATCGGATGGAGGTCATGTGACTTTCCGTGCCGGAGCCCAGCGCCGCCGGAACCGGCAAGCGCATCGCGGCGGCGCTGTGTTTCCGGCGGTGACAGTGTTTCCCATAAGTGGGAAAAAATCACACGTCAAGGGGGTGGGATTGTATCCCACGCCGCGCCCGTAGTAGAACGGCGCAATGGTTGCCAAAGCCCCGAAACCGAAAGCGGGATCGCCTCCGTCGATCGCCGCGGCGAAGCTGCACACGCCGCTGGCGCGGCTGCTGCGGCCGCTGGTCCGGCTTTGCATCCGCGGCGGCATGACGTTTCCGGCGCTGACCCAGCTATTGCGCGAGCTCTACGTCAACGTTGCCGAGCACGATTTCGCGCTCGAAGGCAAGGAGCAGACCGACAGCCGCGTCAGCCTGTTGACCGGCATCCATCGCAAGGAGGTGGCGCGGCTGCGCGGCGCCGGCGCGCCGGTCAACGCGGTGCCGGCGACGCTGTCGCGCACCAGCGCGATCATCGCGCGCTGGCTCGCCGCGCCTGAGTTCACCGACGCCAAGGGCGATCCGCTGCCGCTGCCGCGCACCGCCGAGGGCACCGCGCCGTCGTTCGAGGCGCTGGTCGAATCGATCACCAAGGACGTGCGGCCGCGCGCGGTGCTCGACGAATGGCTCGACCGCAAGCTCGTCACCATCAATGACGACGACGAAATCGTGCTGGTCGAGGAAGCCTTCGTGCCGCACGGTGACGACGATCGCAAATGGCACTATCTCGGCCGCAATCTGCATGACCATGTCGCGGCGGCCGAGGTCAACGTGTCGTCGGCGTCCCCGCGCTTCCTCGAGCGCGCCGTGCATTATGACGGGCTGTCGGCGAAGCTGGCCAAGCGGCTCGAGGGCCGTTCGCGCGAGCTCGCGATGGATGCGCTGAAGGTCGCCAACCGCGAGGCCAACCGCGCGCTGGCCAAGGACAAGGGCGGCGATCATCGCTGGAATTTCGGCATCTACATCTATCGCGAGGGACCCGACGGTCCCGCCGATGATTCCGACGACGAAAGCGGTGCGTCGTGAGCGGTCCCACCATTTCGCGCCGCGCGCTGCTCGCTGCGTTCTGGCTTGCCGGAACCTCGCTGGCCGGCGCGCAAGTCAAAAAACGCGGTAACGACCAGGGCATCGGCGGCACCGGGATCACAGGATCCGATCAGGGCATCGGCGGCACCGGCATTGTCGGCGTGATCCAGCGCTTCGGTTCGATCTACGTCAATGGCGAGCGCATCGCCTATGCGGCCGACGTGCCGGTGAGGATCGATGGTGAGCCGTCGACGGCGAAGGCACTGCACATCGGCCAGGTCGCGCGCGTGGTGGCACGGCGCGGCGCCGACGGCACGCTGTCGACCGGGCGGATCGACGTGGCGAGCGAGGTGACCGGCCCGATCGAGCAGGCGAAATCCGGCGAGCTGACGGTGCTCGGCCAGAAGGTCGCCTGGACCGGCCGCGAGAGCTGGCTGAAGGCGGGCACGCAGGTCGCGGTGTTCGGACTGCGTCGCACCGACGGCGTCATCGTCGCGAGCCTGGTGCAGCAGCGCCACGACACCGCGATGCGCGTCACCGGGCCGCTCGAGCGCGACCGAACCGGCGCGCTGCGGATCGGCGATCTCCGGCTCACCGGTGTCGATGCGGCGCTGGCCGGGCAGCGGGTCCAGGCCGAGGGCCGTGTTGCGCAGGGCGTGATGCAGGTCGCGAAGAGCCGCGCCGACGACTTCTCCGACCTTAGCGGCGCCAACCGGCTGCTGATCGAGGCCTATGTGCGCCGGGTCGGCAGCAATTTGCAGCTCGGCTCCGGCTTCGTCGCGCGCGACAATTCACGCTTTGCGTCGGCTGCCGACACTCGGGTCGTGGTCAACGCCTCGCTCGAGGGGACGCGCAGCCTGCGGGTCGAATCGGTGCAGTCGGTCGGCAAATTCCCCGGCTCGTCGGTGCGCAGTCCTGGCGCGCCGGGACAGCGGCCGGGCGGCATGGGACCTGGCGGGGCGTCCGGCCCCCGCGGTGGCCCAGCGCCTGGTGGTCCCGGTGGTGTGCCGTCCAATCCGCCGATGAGCCACGGTGGCGCGCCGACGCTTGATCCCGGCAACAGCGGTCCATCGGGTCCCGGCGGCTTCGGCTCGCCCGGTGGTGGCGGCGGACCGTTGGGTCCCGGCGGCGGAGGTCCGTTCGGACCCGGTGGGCCCGGCGGTGGATTCGGCGGCGGCGGTCCGGGTGGCGGCATGGGCGGCGGCGGCCGCCGCTGATCATGCGCCAAACAAAATCGGCGCAAGCGGTTCGCTTGCGCCGATCTTCAGATCGCTACAGTGGAGAGCTAGCCCGCGCTGAGCCGCACGCCGGCGCGCAAGAACTTTTGCGGATCGACCGCTTCGCCATCGATGCGGGTCTCATAGTGCAGATGCGGGCCGGTGGAGCGGCCGGTCGAGCCGACCGCGCCGATCACCTGGCCGATCCTCACGTATTCGCCGACCTTGACGCCGATCTCGGAGAGATGGCCGTAGCGGGTCGACAGTCCGTTGCCATGGTCGACCTCGACCATGCGGCCGTAGCCGCCGGCCCAGCCGGCCGACACCACCTTGCCGTTGGCGGTGACGCGCACCGGATCGCCCTGCGCAGCGCGGAAGTCGAGGCCGGTGTGCATCGCAGGCCGGCCGAGGAACGGATCGGTGCGGACGCCGAAGCCGCTGGTGAACTCGACCTCGCCCACGACTGGCTTGCGATAGGGCACCAGCGCCAGCGTCTGGTTCAGCCGCTGCATCTGCGCGCGATTGATGTTGATGCGGTAGAGCTGGCGCTCGAACGCGCCGGCGTCGGCCGAGAGTTTGACCGGGACGAACGGTCCGCCCATGCCCGAGCGCGGCGTTGCCGCTTCGAGCTGCGCCATGTTGAGGCCGAGGTCGGAGATCACGCCGCGCATCCGGCGCAGCCGGGATTCGACGCCGTCCTCGGCGGAGGCGAGCGCCGCCATCTGGCGCCGCTCGACCTGGTCGAGCGAGGTCTGCAGCCGGACCAGCGCGCTGTCGACGCCCTGAACCTTGGCGAACTGGCTCGGCGCCGCCTTGGCGGCCGCGGGGGTGCGCGATTCCAGCCGCGCTTCGCGGTCCGGCGGGGCGACGAAGATCACGGTGTCGCTGATCGGCGACGGTTTTGCGGTGCCGGAGGCGGGCGCGGCCTCGGCGCGGCCCTGCGGCTTGACCGATCCGGTGACGTTGACGTCGGGCAGCGAGCCGAGCGCGGTGGCGCGCGATTCCAGCGCCGACTGGCGCTTCATGATCTGGTCGAGCTTCTGGTCGAACTGCTCCTGGTCGAGCAGCTGGCGGCTGGTGGTGCGATCGACCTTGGCGCGCAGATCGGAGATGCGGTCCTCATAGGCATATTGCATCTCGGCCTGGCGGGCGATCAGCCGGGTCAGGACGTCGTCACGGAAGGCGAAATAGGTGGCGGTCGCGGCCGACCACATGCCGAGCAGGACGACGGTGCCGACCGCGATCCAGAATACCAGCGGCCCGAACCGGACCTGCTTGCCGGCGTGAACGATGGTGTAGCCGGCGCCTGAGGCCGGCATCGCGGCGGCGGCTGGGCGGCGCGCCGGCGTCCGGCCATGGTCATGCGGATGATGATGGGGCTTGTGGTGGTGATGACCGGACCGGCTCGACATCGGTACTCCCGCGGCCGGTCGGAAACACTCCGTACGGCTTGTTTGCGGGGGCGATTTGAGCCCGGCATGGTTAATTTTCAGGAAACGGAACCGCTCCAATCAGAGCGACCGGGCCGCCTCCAGCACCGCGTCGGCATGGCCGTCGACCTTCACATGGCGCCAGACGCGCGCCACCTTGCCGTCTGAATCGACCAGAACCGTGGTGCGAATAATCCCCATGAAGGTCCTGCCATACAACGATTTTTCGCCCCAGACGCCATACGTCTCCAGCATCTGATGCTGCTCATCCGAGATCAGAGGAACCGACAGCTGGTGCTTGTTGCGGAATGACTCCTGCGCCTTAACCGTATCGGCGGAAATGCCCAGCACCTCGGTACCGACAGCGGCGAACGCGCTTTTCAGCCGGGTGAAATCGATCGCCTCCTTGGTGCAGCCGGGGGTGTCGGCGCGAGGGTAGAAGAACAGCACCAGCTTCTTGCCGGCGAAATCCGACAGCGAGACGCTCTCGCCGCCGTCGCGGGGCAGGGTGAAGGCGGGGGCCATGGCCCCTTCGGCGAGGATGGTCCCGGCAGACTTCGCGGCGGCCGGCTTCGCGCTTAACGGTTTCGAGGTGGCCGTGTGCGAGGCTTTGCTTCGAACGGCCGCGGCGCTCCTGGTCTTGACCGGCTGCTTGGCCTTCTTGGCCTTCGCAACCGTTGTGCGGGATTTCGTCGCGGACTTCCTCGTGCTGGTGCCTGCACCGCGCGCAATCTTCGTTGCCGCCCGCTTTCCGGTTGTGTTGGAGGATTTCTTGCGCGTTTTCTTGGACATACGCCTTCCTTTCGTCGCTTTCCGAAGCTCAACCATTGGGGTATTGCGGGTCTCATTCGCGGCGGCCGGATTCGCACCGGCCGCTGGGCAAGTTTGATGGCCAGGGAGTATGGTGACAAGGAATTCGACGCGTTACCCGTCCGTTTGTTGAACCGGCTTTTGTTTGGGTGCTTTCGTCCTTTCTTGGGGCCATCACCGAGTAGCGGTATTAGTCGAGGATTGGCAGCGATGCCGGCACTGGAGCGCTCGATACGGTTCGACGGGCGCGCCGGTGGCGGCGATCAGCTTCAACGCCAGCACCGAGAGGAAATGGCTAGGAATACGTCGCCGCAGGGGCCAAATCCGCGCGCCGAGGCTGATCTCTCGCAATGGGAAGATCACGTCGCGTGGGACGAGCAGGATGAGGCGGCGGGAGACCGTGCGCGCCAATTGCTGTCGCGTTCCAACACCAGCCTGCACCGCTTCACGGATTACTGCGCCGGCATGCAGCGCTGGATGAACCGCGAGCGCTGGCTGCGCCGCATCGGGCTGGTGCTGGCGGTGCTCGTCGTGATCTTCGCCACGTGTTTCGGTGCGCTGTGGTGGCGGCTCGGCGCCGGGCCAATCAACCTCGACATCGCAACGCCGTGGCTTGCCGCCGCGATCGAGGAGAATATCGGCCACGGCAATACCGTCGAGGTCGGCGGCACCCAGATCGAGCGCGCCGGCCGGATCAGGGTCGCGGTGCGTATCCGCGACATCATCGTCCGCGATCGCGACCATGCGGTCGTCGCCAGCGCGCCGAAGGCCGAGGTGCGGCTGTCGGGAACGGCGCTGCTGATGGGACAGCTGCGCGCGGAAAGCCTCAATTTGGTCGACGCGGAACTGTCGGTGCGGATCACGCCCGACGGCTATGTGACGGTGTCCGCCGGCGAAACCGCCAAACCGCTCGCCACCGGTGTAGCCTCCAAGAAAGAGGCCGGGCTGCCGCCGACATTCCCGCGCCCGGGGCCCGGGCCTAGCGCGCAGCAGCAGCCGGTCGCCCCGGAGCCGGCGACACCGGCGCCCGCACCCGATACGGCGCAAAGCGGTCTGCTGGCGGGGCTCGACTGGCTCGACAGCCTCAGCCTGACCGGCCTCGATGGCCAGAACCTCAACGAGATCGGCCTGAAGAACGGCAATCTCGTCGTCGACGACCAGCAGCGCGGCAACAAATGGAGCTTTGAGAATATCAGCCTGAGCCTGCGCCGCCCGCACAATGGCGGCGTGGCGCTCAGCTTCGGCGAGGAGGGCGCAAAGCCCTGGTCGGTGCGGGTCGTGATCGGGCCGCAGGTCGACGGCGTGCGCTCGGTCGACATCAAGGCCGACAAGGTCTCCACCAGCGACATCCTGCTCGCGCTGCGGACCAAGGATCTCACCTATACCGCCGACCTGCCGCTGTCGGGCGAACTGAAGGGCGAGATCGGCCGCGACGGCCTGCCGACCTATTTCCGCGGCAAGATCGCCGCCGGCGCCGGCAATGTCATCGACACCGACACGCCCGACTATCCGATGGCGATCGATTCCGCCGAGATGAGCCTCGAATGGGATTCCGGGCGGCGCGTGCTGCTGGCCCCGATCAAGATCCTCTCGGGCGCCAACCGGATCACGCTGCTCGGCCACCTCGAGCCGCCGAACGACAACGTCACCGACTGGCAGGCGGGCCTGTCGGGCGGCACCATCGTGCTGGCCGGTTCCGACAAGGCCGAACCGCCGCTGATCTTCAACCGCATCAACATCGGCTTCCGCTTCGACACCGACAAGAAGCGCGTGCTGCTGACCCAGGCCGACATCTCCAACGGCGAGATCGGCGTCGCCGGCACCGGCAGCGTCGACTATTCCGGCGAGCCGCGGCTGCAGCTCGGTTTCGCCGGCACGCCGATGTCGGCGTCGGCGCTGAAGCGGATGTGGCCGACCATCATCGTGCCCGAGGTGCGCGAATGGGTGCTGGAGCGGATCGACCGCGGCACGCTCCAGCGCATCGATGTCGGCGTCAATTCGCCGGTGCATAATCTGTCGCGCAAGGGACCGCCGATTCCGGACGACGGCCTCTCGGTCAACATCGTCGCATCCGGCGTCACGGTGCGCCCGGTCGACAAGATGCCGGCGGTGCATGACGCCGACCTGAAGGCGAGGGTGACCGGCCGCACCGCGACCGTCACCATCGGCCAGGGCATCGCCGACACGCCGGCAGGCCGCAAGATCAATTTTTCGGACTTCACCTTCGAGATTCCCGACATGGCGCCCAAGCCGTCGCCGTCGAAGGTCAAGTTCCGGGTCGACGCTTCGGTGCCGGCGGCCGCCGAGATGCTTGCCTCCGAACGGCTCAGCGATCTCTCCGGCCCGCCGATCGATCCCAATTCGAGCAAGGGCAACGTCACCGCCATCATCAATCTCGGCATGCCGGTGAAGGGCGAACTGACCAAGGCCGACACGACCTACTCGGTCACCGCCGATGTCGCCGGCGTAGCCGTCGACAAACTGGTGATGAACCAGAAGCTCGAGGCCAATACGCTCAAGGTGATCGCCAGCAATGCCGGCTTCCAGGTCAAAGGCGACGTCAAGATCAACGGTCAGGCGGCGTCGCTCGACTACCGCAAGCCGGCCGACGGCGATGCCGACGTCAAGCTGCAGGCGACGCTGGATGACGCCGCCCGTGCGCGGTTCGGCATGGATCTCGGCCCGGCAGTGACCGGCGATATCCCGATCAAGCTGTCCGGCAAGATCGGCAGCGGTGACAACAACACCAAGATGGGGATCGAGGCCGATCTCACGCGCTTGAAGCTCGACAACATCCTGCCGGGCTGGGTCAAGGCATCGGGCCGGTCGAGCAAGGCGACCTTCAACGTGGTGCCGAAGGACAAGTCGACCCGGTTCGAGGATATCGTGGTCGACGGCGGCGGCGTCTCGATCAAGGGCTCGCTCGAGGTCGACCAGAACGGCGACCTCGTCAATGCGAACTTCCCGACCTATGCGCCATCGGACGGCGACAAGACCTCGCTGCGGGCCGATCGCGGCCCCGACGGCGTGATGAAGGTGACGATGCGCGGCGACGTGTTCGACGGCCGCGGCTTCCTGAAGTCGGCGATCTCGGGCCGCGATTCCGACACCAAGAACAAGAGCAAGGGCATCGACTTCGATGTCGATCTCAAGCTCGGCGCGGTGATGGGATTCAACGGCGAGGCGGTGCGCGGCGTCGATGCCAAGATCTCGCGCCGCAACGGCTTCTTCAAGGCGTTCACGCTGAACGGCAAGGTCGGACGCGATACCCCTGTTACGGCCGACATCCGTCGTCTGCAGGCCCGCGAGGTGATCTACCTGCAAACCGCCGATGCCGGCGCCTTCCTCCGCTTCATCGATACCTATTCGAAGGTGGCCGGCGGCCAGCTGACATTGGCGATGGAGCCGCCGACGCCCGATCAGGGGTCCAAGGAAGGCCTGATCAATTTGCGCGACTTCTCGGTGAAGGGCGAGACCCAGCTCGACCGCGCCGTCGCGGGCGGCCCCGTCAACACCCAGAACGGCATCGCCTTCGACGCGCTACGCGCCGAGTTCACGCGGCAGAGCGGCAAGCTCTCGATCAGCAACGGCGTCGTCAAGGGACCGAGCATCGGCGCCACCATCGAAGGCAGCATCGACTATGTCGGCAATCAGGTGCGGATGAACGGCACCTTCATTCCGATGTACGGGCTGAACAACATGTTCGGCCAGATCCCGTTCTTCGGCATCTTCCTCGGCGCCGGCAGCAATGAAGGCCTGATCGGCGTCACCTATGAGGTGGTGGGCACGCCGAGCCAGCCGGTGCTGCGCGTCAATCCGATCTCGGCGCTGGCGCCCGGCCTGACGCGCAAGATCTTCGAGTTCAAGCAGTACAGCCCGAACGAGCTGCCGCAGACCAACAATTAGGGCGGCGGTCGATCCATCGCATGCCGGCCCGGGCGGGATGACGAGCCGGGTCAGCGGGCTTCCGCGACTGACATGTCCACGTCGTCGTGGCCGGACTTGTCCTTGCCAAAATGTCGAAAAACAACCCCATGCAAAGTAGCCGTCGAGGTATAATTATACCTGAAGCTCAAGCGTCGAAAGCCCGGGCAGGGCGAGCATCGGAGCGTGGCCGACCGCTTTCGGGTCAAGCAGACACGCGACCTCACGTCGGGGATATCGGCTTGTGGACCCAAAGCTGACCTTAACGGCCCGAGGATTCACTCGATTTTGATGTTTGCGGTTCGGATCACCTTGCTCCACTTTTCGATCTCGGAGGCGATGAGCTTGCTGAAGTCGGCTGATGATCCGGGGAATACTTCTGCGCCAAGCTCGGCGAAACGTGCCTGCAGTTTTGGATCAGCTAATCCCGCGTTGATCTCTTTGTTGAGAGCCTGAACAATTGCCGTAGAGGTGTCGCGTGGCGCAACTAACCCATACCACGTGATCGCGTCGTACTCAGATATGACCTCGCTTATGGAGGGCACATCCGGCAACGTTCGAAATCGATTCGCACTAGATACACCGAGTGCGCGCAACTGCCCGCCTCGAACGTATTCAATCCCTGCAGGCGCTGGAATAAACACGGCCTGCACTTGGCCGCCGATCGCATCCGTGATAGCGGGACCGCCGCCCTTGTAAGGCACATGAACAAGATCGACTCCAGCCAACATCTTGAAGAGCTCAGCTGCCACATGGAGCGTGCTGCCGCGCCCGGCCGATCCATAGTTGATCCTGCCCGGATTGGCCTGCGCGTACGCGATGAATTCAGGGAGCGTTTTCGCAGGTACGGACGGATGGACTACGAGAATGAACGGCACACGCGCGACCGTTGCCACTGGAGCCGCATCCCGAACGAAATTGAAATTGAGCTTGTCATAGAGAGTTGCATTAATGGTGGGCGACGCATCGACCATCAGGAGCGTGTAGCCATCAGGACCAGCCTTGAGCGCCGCTTCCGTTCCAATGTTGCCGTTGGCCCCTGCTCGGTTCTCAATAACGAATTGCTGGCCTAGCCGGTCAGAAAGCCACTGGCCGATCAGGCGGGCTGAAATGTCAGTAGTCCCGGCAGGAGCGAACGGGACGATCATTCGCACCGGCCGTGCGGGATACGTTTGAGCCCACCCGATCCGCAGGAAGGCTGGCGTAACCAAGGCACTCAAACCCAAGTGCAGGACCATTCGACGGGAAAATTTCATGGCGAATCTCCCAATTCGGCAGGTACGCCTCAATGATCAAGAGGGGCAGATCTACTACAGAAACATGGTCTGACTTGAATGGAACCCCGACGTGGCGATGACACTGTGATCCTCACGCACGACGCGTCCGGTCGCCACGGCTGCCCTCCAGCGTGTCCACGAGTGTCTAGCGCGGCGGGATGTTCTGTGCGCCGTGGAATAAATTTCCAGGATCGAATCTGGCCTTGATCTCGGCAAGCCGCTCGTAGAGACGATTGCCATAGGCAGCGCGCACGCGGGTGTCGCCCTCGTCCTCGGTCATGAAATTGATATAACCGGTGCCGCTCGAAAACGGATGGATAGCCGCCCAGTATTCGCGCGCCCATTCGATATGACGGCGATCCTCCTGTGGGTTTTCCCAGGCCGCCTGCACGTTCAACACGTATTGGGCCGTCCGGAAACCGACGGCATTAAGCCCGCGATCGAGTTGGGCAGGAGCGCCGCCCATGTGCATGAACAGAGCAGCGGAATGCGGAGAGGTAATCCGTTCGGCGTGCTCGACCATCGCATCGATCAGGCGCTCGCGCATGTCGGCGAAGAAATCCGACTTCCAGTAATAGCGGCGGCCGAACGGCTGGCCGGAATCGAGCAAAGTCTGATGTGCGATGAACGGCTTTACCGTGATCGTGTCGGCAGCCGGCTTGCCGAAGCTCTTGAGCGCACGTATCACATCCTGTCCGGCGGCAGGATCGCCGGTCCAGCATACTGCAATCGCCGCAATTGCCTTGCCGTGCAACTCCTCGGGCAGGAATGGCGCAGGCGGAGCGATGCGCAGGATGAGCAAGCAGCACAACTCGTCCGGCGCCGTGGCAGTGATCCGACGAAACTGATGCGCAACGTCGCGTGCTTGCACCATCGGGTACACTATCATCCCGCATAGCGCCTGCGGTCCGTGTGGATGTGCTCGGAACTCGAAGGACGTGACGGCGCCAAAATTGCCGCCGCCACCTCGCAGCGCCCAGAACAGATCGGCGTTCTCGGTCTCGCTGGCTTGGAGACGCTCGCCGTCCGCGGTGACAATATCGACGGAAGTCAGATTGTCCGCCGCGTACGCGTACTTGCGAGAGGTCCAGCCGAAACCGCCGCCCATCGTGAACCCAGCAACGCCGGTGTTCGACACGATGCCGCCCGGAACCACCAAGCCGAATGGCTGCGACTCGTGGTCGACATCCCCCCAGATAGCGCCACCCTCTGCCCGCACGATGCGTCTGTCGGGGTCGACGCGCACACTACGCCGCAAGCTCATGTCGATCATCAGCCCGCGATCGCAGAGCGCGGCGCCAGCAATATTGTGCCCGCCGCCTCGAATCGACAGCGGCAGTCCGTTCTCGCGGGCGAAGTTCACACAACTGACGACGTCCGATGCGCCGCTTACCCGCGCGATGAGCGCTGGCTCCCTGGCGATCATGCCGTTCCAGATCGAGCGCGCTTCGTGGTATCCAGCGTCGGAGGGTTGCAGGAGAGTGCCGCGAAGCGACGTACGAAGGCCGGCGATTGCCGCTTGACTCAGTCTGTACTCGGGTTGCTGGGCGAGAGCATGGGCCATGACAACTCTCCAATTTCCACGCCATTGCGGAAGGCGGCACCCATATTTGGGTCTTAGTCTCCTACGCTCCTCGTCGCGCTGCCAGTCCAAAATCTGTACTCACCGGACGGCCGGGGGAGTCTCAAACTGAACGCCCAGAACTGCCGTGCTGCTCGGGTCGAGTACGGTCTGCGGCAGCCCTTACCGGACGCCCAGCATCCCTGTTCTCGGCAAATCCGCTTAGTCCAAGCCAGCGTTCGGAGCGTTGGCGCAGATCCCGGGAACCGTCGAGTTCGATCGCGCCGGAACCAACGGCGGTCTTTACTGAAACATCCCCCATCCATACGCGCGTCATAGTTTGCAGATCGGTCGCTACGTAGAGCCCGACCTCAAATCCGGGATCAATGAGGCAAAGATCGACCTCCTCGCCATTACTCACGAGCCACCATTTCCGCTTCGAGCACCGGAGCCGCTGCGGCACAGCGGAGGCACAATGCGGGAGGTGGAGATGCCGGGTGAACGCCACAAGCTTCGGAATGCAAGCCCGACCGAACCAGCCAAAGCACTCGGCTTTCAGTACACAAGTAAGAACCAGCCGCTTCAGACCGACGCGCCTTGACAATCCGGTTGAGGGGCTTGTGGCCTTCCTCGAGCCTGTACCGAGCACGACCGCTTGTGACCCAGCCGGTTAGGCGCTAGCCATCTCGGCTGAAATTTCTATTGACCGAACGGTTCGGTCAATGCCAAATTTCTTGCGGAACTGAAGAGGGCTGCGCCGCAACTCAACGTGGAAACGCAAGGGGCTTGAGATGGCAGAACCAGCGCCCAAAATCCGTACTACGTTCATCTGCACAATCCCTTCAGCAGTCGTCACGCAAGCGTTGGCGCAGGCAGGTGCAGACGCGGTCGTAATCGACCAGGAGCACGGAGCAATTGGCCCCGAACACCTCCACGCAATGATTGCGTCCACGGCCGGTACAAAATGCCGTCCCATCGTGAGGGTCGGCAGGTGCGATGAGGCCATGGTGAAGCTGGCTCTCGACATGGGAGCCGCAGGGATAACGTTTCCGCTGGTGAACACCGCGCAAGAGGCTGCAGAATGTGTAGCGATGACGCGCTATCCACCCCGGGGGAGGCGTGGCTTTGGCCCTTTCATCGGCCATTCGAGATGGGGAGTATCGCTCGAAGACTATTTGCCCAAGGTTGGGGGCACAATTAGTTGCAACATAATTGTCGAGACCAAGTCAGCGATCGACAACATCGAGGCAATTTGCGCGGTCGAGGGCATCAGTGCCTTGGTCCTTGCGCCGTTCGATCTTTCCGTTGAACTGGGATGCCCCGGCCAGTTCGACACCCCGGACTTTTTGAAGGCCGTTCAACAGTTCGAACGAGCCACGACGGCCGCCAAGGTGCCGAAGTCCGCCGTCGCTCTGACGGAAGAGCAAGTCCAATCTGCCATCGCACGCGGCTATGCGAGTGTGATGATGGGTTGGGACGTTTTGATGCTCAAGAATGCTGCCACAAGGGCAATCCGCTGGACAACCTGATTTCCGTTCCGGCACCGCCGGACTTTCCGCTGCTGGCTCCATTCGGACCTCACCGCACGGGCTACGAACGTCTGCTCACTGGGGACCAGCGGACTTCGGCGGAAGGCCTCCCTTCGCTGGAAGACGCTCTCATTCAGCGCCGCAGCGCCGGCACCACCAAAAACGGGATCGTGCCAGGCACCACGCTGACCAGCGCGAAGGCGATCAGCGGATTGGAGCTGTGGGTCCAGTCATGGATCAGGCCGCCGCTCCAGGAGCCGAACGCCGAACCGCGTGTACTCATAAATCCGGTGTGCGGGCGGGGATAGCGAGGTCTGCGTTGCTCTCAAAAGCCGACATCGACGATGCTTAAGTGAATGTCTGCCAAGGGGCCACAACGGACTAATACTCCAGTCTGGAGAACCGAATGCAGCTTCTGCAGCATGCAAGGACACAACCAGTCTTGCAGCGCAGCTGCGGTCTCCGGGAAGCAGCGCTAGTGTGGATGATGCTCTCGCGATAGCAGAAGATGTCTCAGGGTCAATCGCACGGAAGCGGACTGCCCGGGTCATGTTCAGTTTACCTTCCTTGGACGCGATAGCCGGCATGGTGGATTGGGTGTCAATCGTGTGACCAAATTTGTGCGCCGAATGACAGAGCGCGTCGTGGTTTGGTCCAATTTGGAACAACAACGGAGTCTGAATTGCTGCAAGTACTGGTTCCACCGTATTGCGTACAGCGAGCCAAGAAATGGTCACAAGACTACAGCGAATGCTCAGACGGTTGCCGACACATGTAGCCGACATCAAGGAAAATCCCCGGTGGTTGCCGATGTTTGCGCTGGGACGCCTGATGCTGTTCCGCAACCTCGCATGGAGGTTGACCGCTGCGCCCGAACACATCGATTCCACGAACACGCTTTTCCCGGAACTTGATGTCGAGCAGGTGACGGAGCAGTTGCGGCGAGACGGGTTATTTCAGGGCGTCAGGCTTCCGACCGATATCACCTCGGAAATCTCTTCCTTTGCCCGACGCACGCCCTGTTTCGGCAATTTCGACCGCAAAATTGAGCTGGTCGCCGAGGACCATCGCTCGGTCGAGCTTGCGACAGGGAAAGCCATTGTCACCGGCCACTTCTTCGAACGCGTGCTGGATTGCGAAGCGGCCCGCCGCGTCCAGCAGGATCCGCTATTGTTGCAGATCGCCCAGAACTACCTGGGAGGCGAGGCGCGCGTCACCGCGACGCGGCTGTGGTGGAGCTTTCCGAGCAAGAAGGCGAAAGACTACGACCTCCATTTGGCCTCACAGGACCGGTTTCATTTCGATCTCGATGATTGGCGGATGATCAAGTACTTCTTCTACATCGAAGCGGTTGACGAAAAGTCGGGCCCGCATCTCTATGTCATGGGCAGCCACAGGCAGCGCTTCCTGCGGCACCAGTTCACCCTCACAGTCGGCCACCCCTTGGAGGAGATCGAGCGGACCTATGGCCGCGGAGCAATCGTAAAACTGACGGGCCCTGAAGGCTTCGGCTTTGTCGAGGATCCCTTCGGATTCCATACGGGTTCGCTGGCCAAGCGCGCGCCGCGGCTCGTCCTGGAGATCAGCTTCGGCGTCAGCGAAAAGCTGCACCGTCGTTTCCATGGCGAGCCGGTGATTCAATAGCTGCCAATCGGGCGGTTGCGGCCGACGATTGAGCAATTCCTTCGGCTCTCTGGGGCTCGCTATTGCATTTACGCCGTCAGTGCGATTGCCCGTTCGATGAGGTCTTGAAATCAACCTGCAGTGTATAGGCCGCCAAGCCTTGGTTGAGGGTAAGCGCTTAGCCGGAACCCTTGCTTCGGGATCTGGGTAGCTATGCGAAGAAGCCTCCGGCTTGTACGGAGGTTTGGGATGGGATTGGACAGCAAAAAGGACGTCCATTTGGACGGCTCATCGGCGGGGTCGGTGAGCCGGCTGGAGATCCTTGAAGGGCCGTCCGGACGTCGTGTGCGGTCGGAAGCTGAGAGAGCTCGGATCGCCGCCGAGAGTCTGTTACCCGGCGCCCAGGTATCCGAGGTGGCGCGCAAGCACGGAGCGACGCGCTGGCAGGTCTACGATTGGCGACGGCGGCTTCGACAACGAGGTATGTTGCCGCCGTGCGAGGCGTCTCCACCGACGTTTGCGCCGCTGGTTGTGGAAGATGCGTCGGAGGAGCGTCAGGTTCCGGCGATCAAGCTTGAGATCGCGATCGGCGATGTCGTGCTGCGGACGGATACGGCCATTGATGCTGACCAGCTATCCCGGGTGATCCGTGCGGTGCGAGCGTCACGATGATCGCGGCCGGTGCTGATCTGAAGATTTACGTGGCCACGCGGCCGATCGACTTCCGCTGTGGACACGACGGGCTTGCGGCGAAGGTGCAGGAGATGCTTGGTCTCGATCCGTTCAGCGGCGCGGCCTTCGTGTTCCGATCAAAACGAGCGGACCGGATCAAGATTTTGGTCTGGGACCGAACGGGCCTGGTGTTGGTGCACAAACGCCTCGAAGGTTGCAAGTTCGTTTGGCCAACGATCGCGGACGGCGTGATGCGCATGTCGCCGGCGATGTTCGCGGCCTTGTTCGAGGGGCTGGATTGGAGGTTGGTCCGGCCGGAGGAAGCGCGGCGCCCGCAGGTGGCAGGATAACTGCGGCAGAATGACTCGGAAGCAATTTTGAACATGGCATGCGCGGCGCCGATGTGCTCGAAATAGCGCATGAGCATCGCGGCGCTACGCGACGAAAACGAACGCCTGAAGGCGCTTCTGGCGCAAACGCAGGCGACCTTGAGCGAGCATCAGGGGGCACTGGCGGCGTCGGAGGAAGCGCGACGTCGGCTGGAGGTCATTCTCGGCGAATTGCGACGGGACAAGTTCGGCTCGAAATCCGAGAAGCTACGTCCAGATCAGTACCATTTGCCGCTCGAGGACGTGGAGATCGCGCAAGGCATTCTGGACGCGGCGCAGGAAAGAGCCGAGAAGGTCATCCAGGGACGATCGCGGAGCGATCCGGATCAAGGTTCTCATCGCAATCGCGGCTGCTTGCCTGCCCATTTGCCGCGAGTGGAACGGATCATCGAGCCACCAAGCACGCTCTGCCCGTGCGGTTGTGGCGCCATGACGAAGATCGGTGAGGACGTCAGCAAGCGCCTCGACGTGATCCCGGCGCAATGGCGCGTGCTGGTCACGCGTCGCCCGAAATACATCTGTCGCCGCTGCTCAGGCCCTGTCGCGCAGGCGTACGCACCGGAGCACGTCGTGCCCGGCGGGCTGCCGACCGAAGCGGCCATCGCGCACGTGATCGTCTCCAAATTTGGCGATCATACGCCATTTTACCGTCAGGCCGAGATCTATGCGCGCCAGGGGATCCGGCTTGATCGGGCTACACTGGGCAATTGGGCTGGCCGCGCCTGCTTCCATCTTCAACCCATCGCGGACCACATGCGTCGCCACCTGGCCATGGCGGATCGGCTGTTCATGGATGAGACCAAGGCGCCGGTACTCGATCCGGGGCGCGGCCAAACGAAGAAAGGCTACTTCTGGGCGATCGCCTCAGACGATCGCGGCCACAGCGGTCCAAGTCCGCCAATCGTGTTGTTCAGATATGCCCCCGGTCGCAGCGGTGCCTTCGCGCAGCAGTTCCTGGACGGCTTTGGCGGACGCTTCCTGCAATGCGATGCCTATGACGGCTATGACCGGCTGACCGAAGTCGTTCGACCGCAAGGGCCTTGGACGCTCGTGCATTGCTGGAGCCATTTGCGCCGGCGCTTCGTGAAATTGGTGCGCAACAGCAAATCGCCGATCGCCGAGGCCGCCGTGCGGCACATCGCACAGCTTTACGCCATCGAAGCCATGGTACGCGGCTCATCGCCGGACATCCGGTTGGCCGCGCGCAAAGAGCACTCGCTGCCCATGGTAGCCGCGTTGAAGTCGTGGTTTGAGAAACAGCTGTCGATGATCTCCAGCGGTTCGACGCTCGCGGAGGACATCCGCTATGCCCTCAATCATTGGCAGGGGCTGACCCGCTTCCTCGAAGACGGACGTCTCGAGCTCGACACCAACCCGGTCGAGAACGCCATCCGGCCAATCTGTTTGACCAGGAAAAACGCTCTCTTCGCCGGACATGAAATCGGAGCGGAAAACTGGGCCTTACTGGCCTCGATCGTCGCCACCTGCAAACTCAACGACGTCAATCCGGCCGGCTACATCGCCGAAACACTCGAGGCGATTATCGACGGCCATCCCCATAGCAGAATCGGCGACCTCATGCCGTGGCGCTTCCGCAAGGCGTCAAGCCAGCCTCAATAGGGCCCCGGCTGAGCGCTTACGGGGCGTCTGCACTGTTTCCTCTTTGTCTTGGTCCCCGACGGCTAGTGCTGGCTGGTCATCGCCCGATAAAAGCGGCCTCAGCCCTCAGTATGGTTGGACGCGTGAGCTGATCGCCACCAATTGTCAGTTCTGCTGCTAAACTAGGTCAAATTGAACAAATCAAGAACAAATTGTCATTTTGACCCACACCCGCTGGATCGGGAGCTGACAAAGGGTCTGGCGACTGATAATCGAGGTTTCATTGGCTGGCGTCAGCCACGGAACTCCGTGGCAGCTCGAATTTTGCCGATAATGGCATAGACGGACTGAATCTCGAAGAAGCTGGCCGAACTTCCAATTGTTGAACGTACAAATTCCTAGGAGGCATGTAATGAGATTTAGGCGCCTTTTAGTGCTCTCTGGCTTTTGGCTGGCTGCAGCGTCACCAGCACTTGCGCTGGACGGAAGGCAAGTTCAGTTGGATCACACCATTGTCTACGCGAACAAGAGCTCCCCGCCAGCTGCCCTACGAGAACGCGGTCCGTGTGACGCCTCCGTCGCTTGGGCGGAGATCCAAGCACTACGAGCATTCACACGCATGCGGTGAGGACCTCCGGCCCAGGAGGGCTTGTGCAAGCTCTCCTTTGGCAGGTCCAGCAGCCTACATTTGGTACCGCAAACCAACCCTCGCGCCGCCGGCGGTCAAGTTGTCGCCGAAGCGGGTATCGAGCCGCACAAATCCCGACACTCCGTTTGTCAGGTTGAAGAAGTTGACCGCGGCCTGAAACTCGCCCCGGACTTTGTTGACATCGGTAGGAAGTGTAATGCCGGTACCATTGAGAATGAGCGAGTTACCCGACTGGCTGAAAACGCTGTAAACGTAACCGAGCAGACTTGGTTCGATGCGTACGCCATTCATAATGAATTCCGTGCCCACCCTGGCACCGATGCGTCCGCGAGTAGCGTCGCCATCATTGAGGGCAATGGTAGTCGGAGAGAACGCGGTCGTACCGCCGAACGTCGTGCGAACATATTCCAGCCCGGCCGTCGGCTCGATGTAGTACTTGTTAGGCAGATCGAACTTGTAGCCGATATTCGCGGTGACATCGTAGTTCGTGACGTTGGCATTCTGACTGATCCCGCCGCCATTGATGCTCAAGCCAAGGAAGTCAGTCTTGAACATCAGATCGGTGAACCAGTTCCCCCGAAGATACGTCGCATAAGCGCCGACGCTGCCGCCATCGTAATTCTGTGAGGCCGCGGAGGCCTTCAGATCGACATGCGAGTTCGTATAGCCGAGCAAGGCGCCCAGAAGGAAGGCGTCACCAGCAGAGGTGACGTTCTTTATGAGCGCATCGGCCCCCGCTAACACACCCCCGCTTCGTTGCCGATAGCCAAGATCTTGGGGCGACGTTACCCCGCCGAAGTTGATGGTGGTCGTACCGTTGCGATCTTCATAGTCTCCCCAGCCCTTGATCCAGACCGCCGGACGAACTGTCGTAACGGCAGCCGGAGGCGGCGGTGCTTTAAAAGCCGCGAACGCATCTGTTGGTTTGCGCGTTTGAGCATATCCTAGAGCCTCATCAGAATAGCCCTGTGCCTGCCCCTGAGAAGAGTTATTGAGCGAATTCCGCACATCCCAGATGTGGTCCGAGACCACACTCGAAGACTCAAACGCGATAGTCTGTGCCGCATTCAACGTAATGCCGCTTGAGAGCCCGCCTACGGACGGTATGGATCCGAGGGCGAGCGTAGCGCCCCCATTTTGCGGCAGAAGAACCAAACTCGTGGTCCCGAAGTTTTGTGCATTCGCAAGCGTAAACGTGCCGGGAGCAATCGATCCGGCTTGGATCAGCGTAGCTCCCGTCGTGAATGGCGCGGAAGGTGTCAAATTGAGCACAGAAACCGCTGTCGAACCGGAAGCATTTCCCGTGATGAAAACCTGGTCGCCTTTGGCAGTCTGCGAACTGAAGTCGAGCAGAATTCGACTACCGGGCGATCCCACATAGTTTCCGCCTATGGTGAGCCTATCGCCCGCCGCGTTGTTTTGCAGGTTGATCGTTCCTGCGTTGGCGAGGGTACCTGCACCGAGCCCTATCGTCGAATTTCCCGAAGCGTTGATGAAGCCTCCATTATTCAGCGCGGACAGGCCGGTGAACGATTGGCTCGGTACGCTTAATGTCGCTCCCGCGCTATTTGTGAAGTTGCCGTTGCCGGTCAGCGCGCCAGTAACAGTGAACGCGCCCTGATTCAGGATTGCACCATTGATTGTGCCCTGAGCATTCAAGGTCGCGGAATTCGTCAAACCGCCTGCGATGGTCCCGGTGGTTGTAAGCGTTCCGCCCGAGACGTTAACGCCGCCGTTGAGTTGACCTGCATTGCTTGCCGTGCCGGCTGTATTGGAAAACGCCCCAGCGACTACGCCGGTTGCATTGTTAACGAACGTGCCAGCATTCGCGATGCTGCCGTTCCATAGCAGATTGTTGGTGATCGTGCCGGTATTGGCCACCACGTTGCCAATCCAGGTCCCGTTGTTGGTGATAGCATTGGTGTTGTTGAGGATGTTGCCGGTCCAGGTCCCAGTGGCGCCGTTGGTGATCGTGCCCGTGTTGGTGGCAACGTTAGCAACGTAGCTGCCATTGTTGGTGATCGTGCCTGCATTGTTCAGGTCGTCCCTCACGGTGCCGCCAACGGCAACCATGATCGCACCGCCCGCGAGGTTGGTGATGCCGCCGATTGTTGCGATCAATTGCCCGTCGCTCAGGACCGTGACCACGCCGCTGTTTGTGAGCAACCCACCCAATGTCGCGGAGCCCGCAACACTAAACGTGCCGAGGTTATTCATCACGCCAGGCGAATTTAGAGTCCCAGCCACGGTCAATGTCCCGCCGTTGCTGACCAACGAGGTGCCCGTGACGCTGGCACCAGCAGCAATGGTTAGTCCACCGGCGGCAACCGTCGTTGCTCCAGTATAAGTATTGGCAGCCGTTAGCGTTGTGACCCCAGTACCGAGTTGT
Organism: Bradyrhizobium ivorense; assembly: GCF_900696085.1. Lineage (GTDB taxonomy): Bacteria > Pseudomonadota > Alphaproteobacteria > Rhizobiales > Xanthobacteraceae > Bradyrhizobium > Bradyrhizobium ivorense. The sequence goes on along the minus strand of NZ_CAADFC020000032.1, from coordinate 170,776 downwards.
TGGAAGCCACCGCTGCCGGAGATGGCGCCATCGAAGGTGTAAGCATTGGAGCGGTTGATGGCGAGGATGCCGTTGTTCGCGACGTTTTTGACAATCGATCCTGTTGTGCCACCATTGCCGAGCTGAAGCGTGCCGGCGTTGATGTTAGTTCCGTTGGAATAGGTATTGGCGGCCGTAAGCACCAAGGTGCCGCTCCCAACTTTAGTGAGCGTTCCTGGAATTGGCGAACTACCAAATTCGCCGCTCGACGGTGTATCAGCTAGAACGCCCGAAAGTCTAAGCGTATTAGCCTGCGTGTCGATTGTGCTCGACGACGAAAGAAAAAATGAATTTGAGAACGTAAGGTTGTTCACGCCCGCCTGGAATGTACCACCATTCAACGTCACGGCACCAGAACCAACTGAGCTATTGTTGGTGACCTGCAGTGTGCCGGCATTGATAAGAGTACCTCCGGAATAAACATTAGCGTTTGTAAGAACCAGGGTACCGCTACCAAACTTGCTCAAGGATCCCGCGGATGAAGAAACAGCGTTGCTGATTACCCCCGTGAGCGTCAGCGTATTGGTTTGCGTGTCCACTGCATTTGTGACCCCGCCACCACTTAGATTGAAGGAATTTGAGAAACTGAGGTTATCCGCGACCGCTTGAAAGGTGCCGCCTAAGTTTGTATTCGCAACAAACGTATCATTAAACAGCTGGCCGCCCCCAAGGCCAAGCGTGACCGCCCCAGTTCCGACGGATTGATTGGTCGCAACTTGGATTGTTCCGCCGTTGATTTGGGTCCCTCCGGAATAAGTGTTTTGCCCAGAGAGAAGAGTCGTGCCGGCATTTTGCACGACCACACCTGTTCCGCTAATGGAGGGCGCAAACGTACTGAATCCGTTATAATTAAATATCAAGCCGGTATTGCTGCCCAGAAGTACGCTCGAAGCATTAAGGGTCCCAGCGGCGCCTGACTGACCGAATGCAACTCCGATTTGGAGGGATGACTGCATACCCAAGGATCCAGCCAAGGTTATCTGGCCGGCTCCGTTGGCGATTGCCAAACTGCCACCGTTATTTATCAGAATGCTCGAAATTCGGTTTGAATCAGATGCGTTTTGAATAATTACACTCTGAGCCACGGCAGACGACCCAGCTATCACAGCGAGACATCCGTTCCCGGGTATTGCTAAAGCTTCAGAAGCGCAGCCATTGGCGACGGTGACATTGTCGCTGGGGGTCGGTATGGCAAGCCCCGACCAGTTTCCAGCAGTGAACCAGCTGGTAGAGACGTTACCAGTGAAGCTTTCATCGGCGAGGGCGGGCGCAATAATCGAACCGAAAGAGGCAATCGCAGTACTGGCAAGGAGGATTCGCCGGGAACCGGGCATCCGTTTAAATTGAAAAATCATTGGACCCCCAAAAAACACTCCGCAATTCACACCAACAATTGTGTCACGTCCGAGTGCAACTGCCAGCAGGGTCAGCACAATTTAGCTCGGGTGTGTCCTCCATGCTACACTTAGGTTTGAACAATTTTCTCGCCGCGGCGGCGCTCCAAATCTCCCGCCCTTTTTGCCTACGGCTGCGGGCTCGTCGGCAGAGCACATTGCGGTCTGCCGGGAGGCAGGACTGGATCACAGCGCGGCACCGCGCGGACAACGACTGCAGCGCCGGCTCATATTGGTCGAAGGCCAAGCTATCAAGGGTGAACTGCCCTGCCCCCTCGAGCCAGTTCTGTTTGCTCGCTGGCGCCGTCTTCCCTTGCGCGTTGGTGTCCTGCCGAATGAGGAACCGAGGGGGACTCGCCTTCGCCGACGATCCGCCTCTTCTGGGCCAGGCTCAAGCGCACTTCCCTTTTGGGCCTAGCACGGCCACGATCCGTTGTGCGCCTCGATCCGGCCGGGAAGCCTGAGCCGTTGCGGCTTTGTAACCCATTGATCTGGAATGTGCTCTTGAGCTAGAATGCGAATGTTCTTTATTTTCTTGATATTTGCTTTGGGAGGCGAGCGTGGCGTCCCTCTTCCATTTTCTTCATACGCCGGCAATTCTGTTCCTAGGCTGCTTGTTTTGGATCTCTGCTTCCTCTGCTTCGGAGTGGTCCGATTGCAGCTCCGGCGACCCGGCAAAGGCCGTTCAAGGTTGCTCGGCCATCCTCAAGAATGGCAGCGCGACGCCGCCAAAGCAACGCGCGGTGGCGTTGGTCAACCGGGGCATCGCATTTTATGACCGCGGCGATCTCGACAAGGCCCGAGCCGATTACACCGCAGCTATTCAGCTCGATCCGACTAACGCCGACGCCTTTCACAATCGCGCGGATTTAATGCTGCGCAATGGAGCGCTCGAAGCCGCAATCGCCGATTATTCCCAAGCCGTTGGCCTCAACGGAAAATTTTCAAGCGCTTACAATGGCCGCGGCAATGCGCTGCGCGAAAGGGGGCAGGTGGACGAGGCGATTGCCGATTTCAACAAGGCGATCGAGCTCGATCCGAAATCGCCCTTTGCCTACAACGGTCGCGCCAATGCCTTGAGAGACAAGGGCGAATCCGAGAAAGCCATTAAGGACTACGCACAGGCCATCAGCATCGATCCGAAGTACGCGACAGCCTATATTGGCCGCGCCAACGCCTATAGCGACCAGAGCAATTGGGCAGCCGCTCTCGCCGATTACGACGCCGCCATCGCAATAGATTCGCGCGATCCAACCGGCTTCAACAACCGTGGTACGGCGTATCAGAACAAGGGCGAGCTAGACAAAGCCATTGCCGATTACAGCCAAGCCATTGCTCTCGATTCAAAGCGAGCAGCGTTTTATTTCAACCGCGCGCTTGCCTATCATTTGAAGGAGGACTTGGATCGCGCGGCAGCCGATTATTCGAGCGCGATTAGGATCGATTCAAACTACGCCTTTGCCTACCACAATCGTGGATTGATCTTGCAACGAAAGGGTGATCTCGATCGCGCCATCGCCGATTTCTCCAAGGCGATCGAAATCAATCCTCAGTACGCGCAGAACTACTCCTCGCGCGGAATTGCTTTGCTGAGAAAGGGCGATGCGCGAAAGGCGATTGTCGATCTCCAAAAAAGTGCCGGGCTGGATAACCGCCAGCCCGCCGTAATGGTTGGACTCGGAGAGGCGTACGCCAAATTGCAAATGTACCGAGAGGCCAGGGCATCGCTAGACAAGGCCCTCGAGCTTGATCCGCTTTCATCCGAAGCCTACCTGCAGCGTGGCCGGCTGATGGAAACGATGGGCGATAATGCCCAAGCCTCAAAGGATTACAGCACTGCGCTTTCCTTTGATCCCGAACTGAAAGGCGCTCAGGAGGCGCTCAAAAAGGCGAGCGAGCGGATCAAGGCTGCAAAGGTCGAACCCAGCGTCGTCCCCACCACCGGTCGCCTGAACCGGGTCGCGTTGGTGATCGGGAACGGCGATTATGTGCGGGTTCAAGGTCTGCCAAATGCCATCCACGATGCAAAGCTTGTCGCCGAAACTTTCCAAAAGATCGGCTTCCGACAGGTGATTACGGTTGAAAACCAAAACCGGGAAGGCCTGCTTGTTGCATTGCGAAAATTCCGCGATTTGGCCGATTCCGCGGAGTGGGCGGTCATTTATTACGCCGGCCACGGCATCGAGATTGACGGAACGAACTATGTAGTGCCGACGGACGCGCGCCTGCTGACCGACAGAGACGTTCCCGACGAAGCGATCTCTCTGGGCCGGTTCCTTGATGCGATTGACCGTGCAAAGGAAATGAAGCTCGTGATTCTTGATGCGTGTAGGGAAAATCCGTTCCTCAATACGATGAAGATGTCGAGCGCCTCCAGGACGATTGGACGAGGGCTTGCGAGAGTCGAGCCGGATGGTGGCACGCTCGTTGCGTACTCGGCGAAGCACGGACAAATCGCGATGGACGGCAAGGGCAGTAACAGCCCCTTTGCCAGCGCGCTAGTAAATCGCATGCTTACTCCCGAAATTGAGATCAGAAAGCTTTTTGGTCTCGTGCGAGACGATGTCTTGAGTGCGACGGACCGTAAGCAAGAACCATTTATCTATGGCACATTGGGCGGCGAAGACCACTTCCTGAACCCGCGCAATTAACTTTCGAAGGATCGAGGTCGAGCGGCAGGAACGAGTTTGAAGATGTTTGAGCCACGCGTCATAGCAATGTGCCTCATTGCGAGTTTAGTTCTGCCTGCGACTACTTGCTCGCGGTCCCATGCGCAGGACCTGGCGCGCGCCGCACTCCTGCTAGCCTCTCGCTATGAGGGGACCAAAACCGCTCTTGAAATCGCTCCTGTAGGAAAGCCCGTACTGGTGTCCAGGTTTGACACCGAGGCTTCAGTGACCCGAGTTCGCTCGGTGGAGATCCTGAAGGACTCCGGCGAACCGCCGCCGTCTACGCCAAACGCTGATCCTGCATTCAAGGCCGTCTTTCTGACGCCACGTGGCTCGACTGGCCGTCCGGTGCCAATTCAGATGGCCACGCTAGCGCAACCGGCAGAGGAGGCCGAAAGCGCAGACAAGGCCCATAAGCCGACCGCGCCTGCGCCGAGTTCGGCCGCGATCATTTCTCAGGAGAAGGTCGTAACAAAACCTACGCCAGGCCCGTCTTCGTCACGTTCCGCATCGGTCCCGAAATCGGATGGTCTTAGACCGAGCAGGACTCGTTCGGCGGAAGCAAAGGCTGCGCCGCCGCGCCCGCGGGTCGCAAGCCCGGAACGATCCAGCTACGGAGCGGCAGAAATCGGCGCATCCCGTGCCTTTACAAGATTTTGAGAAGGAATCTGTTCAAGCTACCGAGGCGCAAGTTGCGCCAGCGTACTCTCCTCTTCGTGTCATCCTAAGGTCGACAGGCGTGGATACGGTTCTTCGCGAAGGAACAGATTGATGAGCATTCCTATTATGATGATCACCTATCAATCTCACCCTAACATCTCGGATAACATATTCGACGCTCAGATGGACGGCGCGCCGAAAGTCCTGACTTATGACGGCACGAACCCGATGCTACGCAGGGCTGCCATGAGGTTCAATGATGGCGAGCATTTTGGGAAGGTGCCGATCGTCAAGCCGACCTCGGCATTTTTTGGAGGTGCCAAGACTGATCGCGACGAATACCCTTTCGCTTGCACCCTCGAAGGTGGCTCCGCAAGCAGAATTGCCCATGTCCCTTATAGCGAAAACCGTTCGGCTGGATCGTTGATGTTGGCGTTCTTCAAGAGGCACAACCTGCATAGAGGCTCCCATTTCCGAGTCCAGGTCGTCGGCCACAGACGAGGTGAAGTCACGCGGCCCTGTCGCGTGAAATGCAATGGATGCGCTTCCTTGTGCCGTTAGCTTCGAAGCTGTAACTGTTTGATATAGGCGCGCGACTGCGCTCTAGGTGGTGTGGACACTGATCGCATCCATAGGACTGAGGCCGCGAGGGTGATGACGGAGAGGTAGTTTCGTGCGGGCTTTTCGAAGCGGGTTGCGACGCGGCGGGATTGCTTGAGCTTTGAGAAGCAGCATTCGATGAGATGGCGCTGGGCATACACTCGGCCGTATCGGGAAGTGAAGCCGCAGTGGAAGCACCCGGACGCGACCGGGTATGTCCGCAGATTCAACACCGTGCCGCAGAACGATCCGCACATCGCAATTCTTCAGGATCACCGACAAAGGCGCTGCTGTCGTCGCGCAGGAATGGGGCGAATTGCGACCGTTCTCGTCCGTCGTTCTCCGATTGAGCGCCCATCGTAGATTCTACTTGTCATGAAAAGTTGCTGGAGCTGTCTTCTGTGCGTGAGGATTAACATCAATGCAAAGTTCGGGGAGCCGCAGTCAACAGCGACGTGCATCGCCGACCTCGGACACTAAGATCGATCAGATTCGTCATGCGATTACGCTACTGCGCCGTGAACCCCAGCAATGATTAACAAGGCGGCGACCGCAGATACTAGGCTGAGAGAGACGGCTCGTAGCATCCATCATTCCCGGTGAGGCGCGTTGGAGTTACACAATGCGCAACAACGAAGACACTTCAATGGGTGCGAAAATCGTGCAGATCAGCTGCGGCTATTTCGGCCCATGCGACCGCTGCTAGATCAAGCTGTGGCAAGCTTGGAGACCTGTGGCGAAACAGTACAATAAAATGCGAGCTGCTATGGGTGAGGTAAGTCCGGAGAATAACAGCGGTTGCGCAGCTTACACCGATCACTCGTTTTTCAGCAGTTTCCAAGGTTCAACGCCGAGCCCCTCAGCAATTCGGGCAATATTGTCGATCGAGACATTTCGCTCGGAACGCTCTACTCCGCTGAGATAAGTCCGGTTCAGTCCGCTCTCATACGCAAGCGCTTCCTGGCTCAACCCACGTGCAGCCCGAAGGCGGCGCATGTTCTTCGCCAGCGTGTCGCGCAGAGGGCCTTTGTGCGTCCGTTTCACAGAGACACATGGGCCAAACTGACGCCTTTAAGGCGACCGCTTTTAAGTTACAATCGGCAAGGGAAGTTGCTATAGTCACTGGAAGAAAATAGACGGCAGCGGCCAGGCATGGACTTTGAGACCGGTTCAGTAGAGGCGTTTTTGGATCTGGGATGTGGTGATGACACCCCGCTCGGCTCGCCGTCGTGCCGCGCCGGCTACCGGCTCATCGAATCCGGCGAAGTGATCTGCACTGTTAAGCTGCCCATTTCAATAGCCGAAGCGGCAATCCTCAGGCGGTCGGAGATCTCGATCATCCTGACCCCGGATGGGCGTGTCGAAGTGTCGTCATGCGGTTCGGCAGCAAACGAACAGATTGATGAGCTTGTCGCGCGGGCGGTCACCCAGGCAAATCTTCGCATGGAGGAAGCGACCGCCTCGGACTTGGAATCTCTTCTGCATCGGCTTGAACGTTCAATCGGCCTCGTGAAGGAGGCAATCGCGCGGGCACCAGCGGCCCCCTAAAGGCTTCTGCTTGGCCAGGTGGATCCATTCACCTATCGAGGCGAGGAGCATGTTCTGGTACGCTCTGTTGGGCAATGCCTACCTCAAAGCCCGGTATCTTGCGTGCTCGCTAACGACTCGGAGGCAGACCGTCGCTGCCCTGTGAGTTACGGGCAGAAAGCTCACAAGCCGACTCCAGCATCCAGCCTGCCCGTCCGGAACGAGCTTGATTGCCTATCCATCGTTCGCTGGGCACGAGTCCTATCGACCCGCGCAACCAGTGGTTCAGAACAGCGAGGTGCAGCATGCCTTGGAAGTCAAATACACTTCTCGAGGCCCGCAGCGAATTCGTGCAACTGGCGCTCGCCCCAAATGCCAACATTCAGAGCCTCTGTCGGCGCTTCCATATCAGCCGACAGACGGGCTATCGAACGCTGAAACGATATCGGATTGCCGGCGCGAAAGGTCTGGAGAGCCAGTCACGCCGACCGCACCACTCGCCTCACCGCTGTCCGGGCCCCACCGAAGCGACCGTTCTAACCGTGCGCGCCGACCACCCAACGTGGGGCGGACGAAAAATAGCGCTCCACCTTCGATCGATGGGCTGCGCCGGAGTGCCCGCGGCATCAACCATTACCGCGATTTTGACCCGCCACAACCAATTGAAAGGCCCTCCCGACGCGGGCAGGTTTTTGGGCCTGCTCGGACAGTTGCACAACCTGCGAAGTGAACAGGATCTGCCGGCTTCTCTTGAAAGTCATCCCGACCTCAAGATCCTACTCGAGAAGCTCGAAAACGGCCGGCCCGTTGAGCGGCGCCGCGCGCTCGCAATAGTCACGTCACACAGTGGGCTGCGGACAAGCGTGGCTTGCCGCATTCTCAAGCAGAGCCGATCAAGCTACGCACGTTCGGTTCGTCTGTTCCAGGTGTGTGGGGCCGAACGGCTGTTCGCCCCTCGCACTAACTCCCATCGCAAGTTCGACAGCGAGCAAGTCAAACAGGCTTTGTTCAGCATCCTGCACCAGCCGCCAGCCGATTTCGGTATCAATCGTACAACCTGGAAGATGGCTGATCTGGTGCGCGCGATGCACGAGAAAGGACAACCAGCCTGCGAAGATGTAATCCGCACGATCGTGAAAGGTGCCGGCTACCGCTGGCGCAAGGCAAGAATCGTTCTGACCTCCAACGATCGAGACTTCTCGCCAAAGCTCCAACGTATCCGTTCTATTCTCGCCGATCTCAAGGCCGAGGAAGCCTTCTTCTCGATCGACGAATTCGGACCCTTTGCGGTCAAGGCACAACCCGGACGCATGCTAATTGGCCCCGGCGAACAACATTTTGTAGCGCAATGGCAGCAATCGAAGGGCTCAATCATCGTCACCGCCGCCATTGAGTTGTCATCCAACCAAGTCACCCATTTCTACAGCCGGAAGAAGAACACCGACGAAATGATCCGCATGCTGGAGGCACTCGTTGCCGAGTACCGCGATCGCACGAAGCTTTATCTTTCTTGGGATGCCGCCTCCTGGCACGTTTCTAAGAGGCTGTTTGAATATATCGATGTCCATAACGCCAGTATTGGGAGCAGCGGCCCACAGATTGACACGGCACCGCTTCCAGCCCGCGCTCAGTTTCTCAATGTGATCGAGTCGGTCTTCAGCGGCATGGCTCGGGCCATCATTCATAACAGCAACTATGGATCGATTGACGAGGCTAAGGCGGCTATCGACCGATACTTTTGCGAACGCAACGCTCACTTCAAGGGCAATTCACGGCGCGCAGGCGGCAAGCTCTGGGGCAAGGAACGAGAGCCGGCCGAGTTCTCTCCTGCAAGCAACTGCAAAGACCCTCGGTTTGGATAAACGGTGGCGGTCTCCCTTGGCCAAGGCGCAACCGCAATTTACGAAAGTTCCACCTCGGTGAAACGGAGGGCAGCCTCTGTACCGACGACATGATCACGATTGGCCCTTAGCGTGGGCCTCCGTCATGGCCGTTCCACGATGCATACCCCACCGTGTCTTCGAAGGCTCGGGAGATTCATCCTGCACATCAACGCGCAACAACGACGCCGTGCGACTTCTCTCGGCCAAACGGAAGGTTCGGGGACGGGCGGAGCAACTTGGGTTTCCGGCCATCAACGTGTTCGATAGAAAACCATGGCCTGCTTTTGAACCGGCGGCGATGCCTGCGAGCAGCACGAAATTTCTCGGCAAGATCTCGCCGCTCCTTCCGACGCGCTCGCAACGCTTAGAACCTGCCGAGATCCGATGCAGACGTTATTCTTAAGCGGGACAAGGCGTTTAGCAATTTGTAGCGACAACATGCTTACCGCTAGCGATAAATCTTGGATGTGCAGACAACCACTTGGCCGCCCTTCGGCGCCAATGCTTTTATCTTGCCCTCCCAATCGCTCGCTATTGCGCTTCACCTCACCCCTTCTCCCTTCCTCTCTCTGCCATAGCGGGTTTCCAGGAGCGGCCTGAAATACAGCCCTTTCGCTCAACAAACGGACGGCAATTCGAACTCTGAGAGCACGCGCGGAGACATCATTCCTGCCTGCGAGACGAAGGAAATACCACGCCTCTAGATCGAAAATCAGAGCCCGATCCGCCGCGATTTTTCGTGAGATTCCCGGCAAAACGCGTCCCAAATTCCACCCCATCGATCGCGTTGTCATCGGCTGCGAAGCCCCATGTCTCAGCACAAAATGCCTCCCGCTTCCTCCCAAAGCGGCGCGAGAAACGCAAAAAGCCCCGCCTCCGAGGAGGCGGGGCGGAAGACTCCGAGGGATCAATCGCCGCTGCGCCGCGACCAGATCAGGCTGAAACCTTCCTCGCCTTCGACCTTGACCAGCGAGGCGTAGATCGGGGCCGGGAAGCTCGGATCGTCGAGCTTGACCGAGAGATATTCGCGCTCGCTGTCGCGGACGGTCTTCTTCCAGGCCGCGCCGAACTCGGTCGCGCCGGCGAAGATGCGGTAGTCGGGAGCCTTGTCGTTGTCCTTTTCGGCCGCGACGAGCTTGGCCTTGATGTTGAGCGTCAGCGTCTTGATCGAGCCGGTGTAGCCGGTGTCGGAAGCGGTGAAAGTGCCGATGGTCGCCATGATGATCTCCGTCTGGTTTGCTCGGGCCGCGCCCATCGCAGCCTCGATGGCGATCCCTTGCCCCGGGAGCGATCGGCCCGCAGCCTTAAGGCCCGCAGCGCCAGCGCAGGACGGCGAAAGCCTGCTTTTTTGTCTTCCAGCGAGGAATGCCGCCGCTTCGCGGCAGGGGAAAAAAAGCAGGCGCAGCCGTTGCGGGAAGGCGATCGAGGCCCTTGCCGCCCCCCGGGCTTGATCAGCCAATCGTGACTGCGTTGGACGCGAGCCCACCAAAGAACTGACGGAGATTTTCATGACGAGCGCCCTTGGCACCGCGCCTCAACGACGCCCAAACGGCCATAGGAATAGCCGATGACCGTGCATCAATTGCAATGAGGACGCGTCCGGATCACGCGAGGAAGCCGGGCCACATGTCTTCACAGGACACCGGTCGCACCGCCGGAATTAGCTGCCCGGATGCGCGCTGGATGCGCGCGTTTAAGACCAAGATCCGCACTTCCCGGCCGCGCTCTATACCTCGCTGGTGAAGGTCGAAGGAGGCGCGATACAGCCGCCTTGGCTGCGGCAATCGGCGTAGATCGGACGGTCGTCCGCCCCAATCGGAGGGAGCCTTTGCGTGGGAGTCGCCGCTTTACACTAATGAATCGGCCGCGCACCGTCAGGTGCGCGGCCAAAATTTTTGAGCCCACCGGGGCCGCCTAAGCGGCCGCGGCGCCGATTTCACTCCGCAGCTTCCGCTCCGAGTTCGTTGCCTTGCGCCTCGCCTTGGAGAGCGCCTTGCCCCTGCGGGACGGCCGTCCGTAGTAGCGACGGCAGCCAGCCGGTCGCCGCCAACAGCTGCTCCGCGGCTTGCGCCATGTCGGCCTTCTTCAGCGCCGTCAAGCGCTCGGCCGCCTCCCCGCCGACGCCTTCGCGGACAGCTTCCAGGATGTTTGCCTTGGTGACGCGGCCGAGATAACTGCGCACCGTTGGACGCCAGTAAGCGGTCATATCGAGGCCCACGGCCTCGGCCAAACGGCGGCCCGCCGCCAGCGCACGCGGCCTCCGGTCGAACGGCAATTTGACCGCATTGACCGTCAGGGAGACGCAATGAGCGAACAGCGCCATGCGGCTGTCGTGGTCGAGCTCGGCCACGAATTCCCACAGTCCGGCGACGTCCTTGGGCATCTGCCGTGCCCAGTTGGCATGCCGATCCGACCACATCTTGCCGGCTGGCGTGTCCTCGATCCCGTCCGCGTGCGCAGCCAGATCGGTCCTCACCGGCTGGATGCCGACCACGTGCGCGTTCGCTCCGAGATAGAAGATTTGCGCGGCGAGCGCATGGGTCACCGCCACGATGGCAACGTCAGGCTGCTCACTCAAATTGAGGCGCAGCCCCAAGGTTCGGTGCGCGGTGAGGTCGCGAACGAGGGCGTCAGACAGCTTCTGGTCCTCGTCCTCCTCGTCGCTCGTACCCTCGTCGTCCTCGCCATCCGGCGCGCCCTCCTCGCCTCCCCGGTCCTCCTCATCCCGCGCCTCGGCGTCACTTTCCGGGCCGGTTTCAGCCTCGGGTTTCTCGTCTTGGGGACGGATAAAACCGCGTTCGATCCTTAACGTGCCATCGTGATTGAGGATCACGAAAGCCCCGCCGCGTGCAACGTCCTCGGCATCATAGGCGGTCCGCATTGCTTCCAGCCGGTCGATCTCAGCCTCCAATTCGCCGAACCGCGCGTCCACGTCGTCGGGCAGTTCCTCGGCCGTCTGATGCTGCTCGGTCAGTCGGTCGAACTCCGCGTGAGCCCCCGCAAGGCTCGCCTCGTCTTCCAACGACAGCACCACCGCATGCGGGTAGACGCGGCGCATGCCGTGGGCATGCGGGAAGTCGAGATGGGGTTCCGTCCACTTCCATCCCTCGGCCGCAAGCAAGGAATCCGCCTCGCGGCCAAGCTTCGCCGTCACCAGCAAATCGAGCAGCGCCACGTCCTCCAGATAGCCGCCGCGATCCTCAGTGAAGAGGTCGCGCAGCACCGTGCCGCCCGCCTCCGTATAGGCCTCGAGCCCAACAAAACGCACGCGGCGATCCGTGGCGGGAACGTGGGTTTCTGTGAGCAGACGGCGGATGGTGCTGGCATCCCGGTCGAAGGGCAGGCGCTCATAGAGGGCTTCCTGCCGGGCATGATCATCGGTGATGGCAAAGGCCATCAGCTGCTCAAGGGTCAGATCGCCGTCGCGATAAAGCTGCACCAATCTGGGCGACACAGCGCCGAGCCGCAGGCGCTGCCGCACCACATGTGCGGTGACGCCGAAGCGCGCCGCGATCTCCTCCGCACCGAGACCGCGCTCGTCCGCAAGCTTCCGGAACGCCTCGAATTCGTCGGCCGGATGCATCTTCTCCCGGGTGACGTTCTCGTCCAGGCTGATCTCGTGCGGATCGTTCGCGGTGTCGACGATGCAGCGGATCGGCTCGTTTTTCCTGATCTCCTTGCGCTTGACCCGCAGCAGCTGGGCCAGCCGCCTGCCCTCGCCGATGGTCACGCAGAAGAACCCGGTGGCCGCCCCTTCGCCATCGACCTCCGGCTCAACCACCAGATTCTGCAGGATGCCCTTGGCCGCGATGCTCGCCGCCAACGCCTCGATCGCCGCCTCGCTGTGCGGCGTCTTGCGCGCATTCTTTGGCGACCTCTTGAGCTTGCTGAGGGGAATGCGAACCTCTGTTCCATCAGGTATTCCAACTGATTTGGCCGACATGATCATTCTTCCTTTTGCTTCCATGGGTGCAAGGCGCACTCCGCGCCTGCACCCCTGCCCGTCGGCGAGACCGGGGGTAGCAAGGGCCAGCGCGACCCGAGCGGAGGGGGATCTCCCGCCGGAAGGGCCGCTTCGCCAGAAGCGGGTCTGCACAAGCGTGCATGCCATGTCGTCCCAACTCGTCAGAGTGAGAACAGCGCGGAAGACCGGGGAGACCGCTCGGGTCGGCGCCGGCGAAAGCCGGCGCGCTACCCTGGCGCGCGCGAGGGGCAGCGCCCCTGAGCCTTCGACGATGAGAACGCTGGCGACCTGGAAGACGTGAAATCAAGCGACGAGTGACGAAATCAAAAAAGGGCAGCCGCCGACAGGGCAGTGATAGCGACGCGGGCATGCAATGCCCCGCGGGCACCGAGGCGACTGCAGTCGCGAGACCGGTTAACAAGGCACCCGAGCGCGGGACAGCGATAGCGACGCGGCATGCAATGACGGCGGGGCCCGCGGGCGAGTGCCTCCGGCGAGTGACACATTATTATCTTCTCTCTATTCTCGTCTCTTTGCGCGAGGGATCGCAGCCGGGATGGCCGAGACGCTACGTGGTTCGGTTCACAAGAGCCCAGTGCGGTCATTGCCGCACGCGCACCATCACACCTCAAGACAAAGTGAGCCGCCTGATCGAGCATGATCAGCCTAGCGCGGCGCTGTACCGGCAAGGCGGTAACTTGATCTCGAGGCCGCTGCTTGCAGCTACGCAGGCTGGCTCTTATTCAAACCTCATGATTGTATCGCCGATACATGGCGGGCAACTCACCTAAAACCCGTCGCATCCAAGTGCACACTCGTCCAACTCGTCATTCGGACTATGGTTGCATGGATTTGATGAAGTCCGATCGAAGAAGCAACGTCGAACACTTCACATCACGTCTGCAGCTGCAGATCAGCGCCTTAAGCGACACTGACGAGACGCGACGGATGCAACAGGTGGAGGCATGAGCAGCAACTGTGGAAAGCTTCGGATCGAAGCACCAGGGTCAACTAGCACTCGAGACGTGGCCGGTCCCACGAAGCGCCCCCGCAAGAGCCGTGGCATGCCGCCGCCTGCGACGTTTGATATAGATTCGCTGCCAGGTAGCTCCAACTTGACGGCATTGGAGACGGCCGCAGTCGTACGACGCACCCCCGGAGCGCTGGAGCAGTGGCGGCGCGATCCGAACCACCCGCTGAAATGGCGCTACGTCGATGGTCGCCCGCTCTATCGGGTAGATGCAGTGCGCGAATATCTGGCCTACAACATCGAGCGACACAACTAGCGGAAGGTCGGTAGAAAAGACAGCCCGCGCCCCACTGCGACGACGAATCTCGCAGCGGCGACACCAGTATCGCATGAGAGCGGCATGCCATCCCTACAATTTTTCGTTGAATAAGATCTCTATCCGAACGAGCCACGCGCGGACCTCGGCGCGTGTCGCGACGTTATCGATGGTCAGGCCGCCGCGTTCGCTGACGCGTTCCGAGCAGGTCCTCGGAGAGGCTCGATTGCTGCGGCCGACGCAGCGACTATTTGGCCAAGTCCTCAGTCCGCTCCAGCTGCATAATGTTCGCGGAGACGGCCGAGCAGCTCGGCCTTGATCGGGTCAAGCGGATTCGTCCGCTGCAGGCGCACGATTTTGCCGACCCGTTTCGCGCCGACCAACTCCGCAATGTAGTCGTGAGCCGCCTCGAACGCCATCTTGCGAATGATCCACTGCTCGTCGTGATTGTAGACCTGATCGATTCCGCTTGGCTTTTGGCCGACGCACAGCCGCTGGATTTCGTTGTCGTAGCCACAGCGTGACATGATGGTACGCAAGCTGCGCCTTAAGTCATGCATAGTGAACTTGGCGACGCTCGCTTCCTTGACCAGGCGGTTGACCATCTTGGTGAAGCCGGACATCTGGCCGCCGGTCTTTGGTGAGGGGAAGACGAAATCAGACGTGGCGCGCTGGAAATGTTTCGCGGCCGCGAGCACCTCATCAACGAGGGGGGTGCGCGGCACATCGTGGTGAAGGCCCATCTTGGTCCAGGCCGCATCGAAGGTGATGCGGTCATCCATGATGTGCTTTTGCCACTCGATCATGGTGGGCTCACTCCGGCGCGGGCCGCCGAGTAGGCACATCCTCGTCAGGAGCCCAAAGGTGCCGAGCTTGCCGGAAGCGTGCCAGACCTTGATGATTTCTTCATCGGTGAGTGCACGGCCCTTCGTTCGGCGTCCGACCCTTTGCGCCCGGGTTTCCTTGGGCTCGCGATAGCCAGCCAGCACATTGTGGTCGACATAGCCTTCGCCAACGCACCATTCGAGGAACGTGTGGGTGTGCTTGCGTAGATCCCTGGCCGCACCACGCTTGCCGGTTTTGGCGACCCGGTCGACCGCCGCCATGATTTGCCGTCGCGTCAGGTCCCCCACGCCGCTTTCGGCGTGCTCCTTGAGCCCGCGCCGCAACGCCGACATTGCCGGCTTCCAATTGACGACCTGACGTCCGGTCAAGGACGCCTGGTAGGGACCATCTTCGACGATGAGATCCGCCAGTGCGGTCCGCTGCTGTTCGGCGGCCTGTTGTCGTCTCGCCTCGCGTTTCGCATCGTTGGGGTCCATGCCCTTGACGACCTCGCCTGCGGCGATGGTGGCGGCCTTGCGCGCGGCCTTCTCATTATACTTGGGCCAGGGGCCGAGGGTCTTGCGTTGGGTTCCCCTCACCCCCGGCTTGGTGAAGAGGTAGACCCAGGTCCGGCCTCCGGTGTCGCGCATGCGTAGGGCGAGGCCGGGCAGCTTATCGTCGTGGAGATAATGCTGCGCCTTGCCGGGCGGCAACGTGGCGCTGCGGATCACCGCGTCGGTGAGTGTCAGTTGGTTGCTCGACTCCGGCATGGTCCCTCCGCTCCTTGTCGCAGTGTGCCCCGCAGTCGCCCGGATCATCCAAGCGACGGGAAAGTAGCATTGGCTTTCCATCGCTTTTCCCGCCTCGGGGCACACCAGCGTGGAAGGACGGCCCCTTCGAGAACAGAGGAGGCGCAGACCCTCCCCGATTTGTGTGCCCCAAGGGAAAGTCTGCAGCGGGCACAACGGGGGCACACAAAATGCAGTATGGCCACTTAGGGGCCTTGAGGCTAAAGAGACCATAAGCCGCTGTAGCAAAATGAATTATTTCGACAACACTATGGCTGCGCGTGGTCGGCTTGGATCTACGGATTGTGGTTCACACGGGAGAGGTCCAAGGTTCGATCCCTTGTGCGTCCACCATCTAACCTGCTGAAATCATTGCGTTGTTGGAGCCAATCGAGGTTAGTCCATTCGGCAATTATCGGCTGAAATGGGCAGAACCAAGTAGCAACGCCCGCGGAAAATCCGTGGAATATGTTCGCTTCCCGTTCGCTGAGCGCGCCACGCGCTGGCGCTGTATTTCGTTTGGTACAATTTCATTAAGCCGCACAAGTCACTTAAGGGGCCCCTACAAGAAGCGCCTAGAGGCCGCCAACTGAGGCGGCCTCCGTTTCCTACATCAATAGGGCGATAGCCATGATTGCGATGGGGCTCAGCCCGAGCGCCACGATGAGCGCGCTAAAAGGTAGGTCACCTCTCATGACACAACCCCTGCGTTTGGGGTTGGGACCCTATTCCTCATGCTGGGCGACCGCTAGTGCGATTTGTGCCACGGCACGGCCGGCCAAGCTCTTACAGGAACAAGGCCGCAGTCGCCACCATCGCGAGCGCGATCGAAATCAAGCAAGCAATGGAAATCCAGTCGTAGCGTTCGGTCATGTCGATACGCTCACCCGACGCGACCGCCTCGTCTTGATCAAGGTCAACCATATTCAGGTCATCTGATCTCTTAGGACCGGTATTCGCGATGCTTGCCCCGGCGGGGACCCCGCCTTGGCGGCCTTGTCGTAGTGCTCTAAAGCGAGAACCCGCAGGGCGGTGGCTTTGGCTGGGTCGGATTCAGTTAGAGCTAGCCGGGAGGCCAACTCTGCTTGGCGTAGATGATATTCAGCAGACCTCACGTCGTGTTCCCCGTACTCCTTTCGGTGACGGGATTCATGACGCTGAAAAAGGCAGACCGTTCCAAAGATTCTGTCCACAACAGCAGACAGGCTTTTTGTTCCACGGCTGACCCGGCCTCACAGCACGCGCTGGTATGCCTCAGTTTGAATTTGAACTACTTCCTCGGCTCTAACCGACCGACGCGCCTGCTACCGCACCAGACCTCGACGACGTGTTCATGGAGATACTTGCGCGCAGCCGACAAAGCCTCGTCGTCAGTGAGGCATCTGACGTTGATTGACGGCGCGTCTATGTGCCCGTCATCGTCAAGAATGTAGATGCGGTACTCTTTCACGGCAGTCCACCCAAGCGGCAAAAGCATGCGCCGGGAACTCGCCGGAGTCTATATACACAGGATAATCATAATCCCGCGTCACTTTGCGAACGAACGATTGCACGAGGCCGCCTCAGACTGGCGGCCTCGCATAGCTCCATTCCTGCAATGGGACAATTTCCCGTAGCATTCCGGTGCAAGCTTCGCGCAACGATTGCTATCTCTGGCGCATGCCGAGCACCTTCAACCATAGAGGCGTCACGTTCGCCGTGAAACGCGTATACGACGATCAATTCGAGATCATCATTGAGATCGATGGAGAAACGACCAGCCACACGGTGCGCACACGCCTTGCAGAACTTGCGAAGCGCCGCGCGGAGATACTGATCAATCGTAAGCTGCTGAAAAGGAAAATCAGACCCGTGTAAGGCCGCCTCAGTTGGTGGCCTCGTTCATTTGGACATCCCGCAGAAAAGAAACGGCCCCAGCGAGGGCACACGCTGAGGCCAAGGACGTCCGTCATGCAGAGAAAAGACGATCAATCGCCCAGAAAGGCAACGCAACCAAGAACGAGCACAATGAAGGTTGCCGCAACCAGCACGATGTAGCTGTACTCAACGTCATCGGCGTGATCGATCTCGGTCATGACGGCCACCTTAGCGCTCGGATCGCTAGTTTGCATTACTTATGCGCGTCAGAAATGATGCCCTAATTCAAAGAACGGCCCCGGCGCTCCACCGGGGCTGGCTGGCAACGCGCCAGAGCCGTCCCCACAAGGCGCTCCGGCGGGGGAGCGCCGACTTCATCGTACCGGGAGAATGCGTCAATCCAGGCTGCTCACCCGGATTACTCCTGCGCGATAGCCGATTTGGTACATGAACCTTGGCATACGGTGTGCAGACTTACTCTTGTCAGGATTTTGCACTCCTTCCTGGGGCTAGGGCCAACGCCGTCCGCGTGTATTCCGATCGGACGGCGTTGTGCTGTCTGCCCAATAAGAAGCCCCCCGGCGTGGAGGCCGGAGGCCTAAATCCGGCGTTCTCCGTGGGTGAACAGAATTCCTCGCCGCGCGCTTCGGAAGCTGGCTCTCCGGCTGAGCCTAGGAACGAACTCCGCGCCTCTGCTGTTGCCCGCCGTGACGGCCGATGGAGGCGTTAGTGGCGCGCTACTTCTTCGACATCAGGGACGTGACCGGGCTCTACCCCGACGAAGAGGGCATGGAGTTCCCAGATCAGAAGGCGGCGGAGGTTGAAGCCGCACGCACCTTGGCAGAGATAGCCAAAGACGCGGCTCCGATGGATGAGCGGACCGACGTGATAATCGAAGTGCGAACGGGGGCCGGCCCCATTTTCAAGGCCGCATTTATTTTTGAAACACGCGCCCCTAAACAGTAAGGCCGCTCAGTGGGCGGCCTCTTCCATTCAAATACGCCTTCCTTCAGCGCTTGACGTTAGGCGGTTCATCATCCTCCCACTCCAGCTCGCAGACAATCCGAGCTTCCACGCTCGTTTCAACGGTGAAATATTTCGCGTGCTCGGCGAGAAGTCGTTGTGCCGCCTCCTCAGCTCATTCAATCACTTACGGACTGAATAAAACGCGGCTGATCACCAGCCGCGGCCCTGATGTCATTCGGCTCCCGATCGCACCGGGCGCGAGAAGTGCAGCACGACTGAAGCAATCGCGGCAAACGACCCAAAGCGGCTGCGATCATCATCTGGTAGGATCTGTCGTGAGCTGGATGCAGCTCTGCGACACGCTCAAAGATCACCCGTGCGAGACCATTCCCTTCGGCTGCCGTCAGGGCTCGGTCGGATCTTGAGCTCGCCGCGCCGACTACGGCGTGATCCGTGCGCGCATACGCATAGCGCGCCGTACGCCGACGCCTGATCTACGGGTCCAAAAGAAGGAGCTTCGAGATGACTGAGGCGCTCGCACGACCGGTCGTTCCATCCGCCGAGGCGCGGGCCCGGCTCAAGGAGGGCGTACACATCGAACGCAGCCCTCGCCGGGTGCGGACGTATTTTGGCGGCAAGCTGATCGCCGACAGCGAGGACGTTCTCCTCGTCTATGAAACGAAGCGGCCGCCGGCCTACTGGTTTCCGATTGCGGATGTCCGGATGGAGCACCTGGAGCAGTCACAGCAAGGGGCGGACACCATTCGCTGGCGCCTGGTCGTGGGGGATCGCATCGCCCCCAACGCGGCCCGCGCTTACGTCAAGCCGACCGATGATCGAGCCGCACTCGAGGGCCACCTTACCTTTTTCTGGAATGAGATGGACGCGTGGTTCGAGGAGGATGAGCAGGTCTTCGTGCATCCCCGAGATCCGTACACACGGGTCGACACCGTCCACAGTTCGCGGCACGTCCGCGTGGAGATTGACGGCATGACGCTGGGTGAAACGCGCCGACCCATCCTGCTGTTCGAGACCGGGCTGCCGACCCGCTATTACATCCCGAAGCTCGACGTGCGAATGGATCTGCTCGAATCGACGGACTCGGTGACGCGATGCCCGTACAAGGGTGCCGCGCGCTACTGGTCCGCCCGGGTCGGCGACAAGCTCGTCAAGGACATCGTGTGGAGTTATCCGGCGCCAATTCCCGAGTGTCCGAAGATCGAAAATCTGCTCTGCTTCTACAATGAGCATGTCGACCTGTACGTCGACGGGGTGCTGCAGGATCGACCGATCACGCCGTTCTCTTGAACGTCGAGATCCCGCTCAAATCACCTTTCCGACCGGCCTCGCGCGTTGCTCACCGGCACGGCGCGCGGCCGGGGCGATGACGGCTGCTCCGGGCGGCGGTGGAGCTCGCCGAGCAGGTCGCGGACGGCGCCGTCGAACTCGTCGGTCCGCGGGTGGCGATCGGCCGGCTGCGCGGCGCTCGGCCGTTGCCGGCGGCGGCCGGAGACATCGTCATTGGCGGCAACGAGCAGGCCCTCGAGATTGATGGCCTCGTCCCGGCCGGCGGCGGCCGCCGCGGGCTTGCGCTGCTGCGGACGACCCTCACCGCGCGCAGCCCGGCGCCGGCGCCGGGCGACGATCCCGCGCACGACGAATCCGGCGCCGTAGCCGAGGCCGAAGGTGAGAAGAATGATCAGAAGTCCCATCATCATGGTGTCGTCCCTCGATCACCCTGCCGCAGCGCAATAAGCGCGACAATGCGGCAGGGGCTTGACCACCGCGGGGTTCCCCGGTGCGGCCAATGGTGCGATGGCCGATCCCGGCCAGGCGCACCCCACGGACTCCTACGGACTTTTTTTTACAGGCCTGCTCGGATAGCTTCCCGGAACTTCGCGGGGGCGGGGAAATCTTGATGCGTAAGAGCAATGACTACATTCTGAGCCTGCGGCAGTGGTCGTGGTCGACGTTCGTGGTGGCCCTGCTGGCCGTGGCCCTTGCCGCCGCGATGCAGAAGATCTTCGCAAGCTTCGGCTTGCAGCTCTATTTCGCCGGCTTCGTGCCGGCGATTTTGATTGCCGGTCTGCTCGGCGGCGCGCCCGCCGGGGCGTTTGCCACCATCATCACGGTTCCGATCGTCTGGTGGATGTTCATGCCGCCCTATTTCGATTTCAGCTGGCCCACCGCGGCCGACTATGACCGGCTTTCGACGTTCCTGCTGTCGAGCGCGCTGCTGGTCTGTTTCTCGCAGCTCTATCGCGAAGCGCTGGTCATCCTGCGGAAGTAAGCCCGGATCACGCCCGGCGACCCCCGTCCCGCACCGTCAGCGATGATGCCGACAACGGCTGCCGGCCGCCGCCGTTCACACACACTTCACGGACTGCTGATCCGTGTAGTGGAACCCTGCGACATTCCGTCTCGTTGACGCCTGCCGGAAACCAAACGGGAGACCTATCCGATGCGAACTCTGATCCTCGCCGCCACCGCGCTTGCCTTCGTCTCGTCCACCGCACTAGCGCAAGACAAGGCCGGCAGCCCCGCGCCAGCGGCGCAGAGCGGTGACACCATGTCCAAGGGCGAGGCGAGCAAGATGGCGCCGAAGAAGGCGAAGAAAACCGCCAAGAACACCGCCAAGAAATCCGGCGCCAAATCCGGCGAGGATGCCACCAAGCAATAACAATCGCGCGTCCGCACGCACAGAAAAGGCCGCCTTACGGGCGGCCTTTTCACTGTGCGGATTGCGATCGAGCGACGGCTCGGATCGGCGAATTGAAGTGCGGCAGGGGGAGCGAATGAAGTTACAGAACCGGCAATCCGCACCGCCATCGGATCGTACTGAAAAACGACCGCCAGCCCCAGAAATTGCTCCACCTGCCGCAACTCTGTTCTGACGCGACAGCACCAGCCGCGCATGATCCAAACGGGCTATCACAGCAAAACACCGTAATGATCCGGCAATACGCTTAATGCTGCGCGCCGTGGTCACGCCTCGCCGCAAGCGAGTTCGCACGCAGTTGCTCGGCAAACCACAGCGATACCACGCGCTCGTTCACGCCACCGACATAGACCTCGGAAGAGCTCACGCCGTCACGCGCGAGCGTCAGCAGCAGGCCGGTCGCATAGGCGAACCAGACATTTGGATCGGTCAAAGCCTGCAGCTTGTGCTGATCGTGCTCGATCGGCTGGTGATTGCTGTCCTTGCGCAGCTCGATCGCGAGCAGATTGTTGGGAATGTCGCGCTGATGCACGACAATGTCCGGATAAATCGACTTGCCGAGATGGTCGTCGGTCGAGACGATCGAGCCGCGCGGCAGCCGCAGCGTGCGTTCGCCGAGCCGATCGTAGTTGCAATCGACCTGCCAGCCGGAAAATTGCCGCTCGACGTAAACCGCAAGGCGGTGAGTGAGTGTCCGCTCGCCGAGATCGCGCTCCAGCAGGAAATGCTCCTGCGCGTAAAACTCGGCGAGCGCGGCGATCACCTTGTTCAGCTCGGTCTGCATGACGCCTCCGACCAAACCAGACCGCCGCCGCGGCCGATTTCATTGCGCATCCGTTCGAAAACCGGTCTCCATTCTTTCGGATCGTGCGCTGGATGAGAAGCCCTACATCTGCACTTCGATCAGCCGCGGCCCCGGTTCCGCGACGGCGTCCGCCAGCGCCTTGTTGAACTCGTCGGCGGTGGTGACCGCAACGCCCGGCACGCCCATGCCCCTGGCGAGATCGACGAAGCCGAGCGTCGGCCGGTCGATCTTGAGCATGTCCTGTGCCCGCTTGCCCGGCTCGCCGGCGCCGACGCCGTCGAACTCGCCGCGCAGGATTTGATAGATGCGGTTGGCGAACACGATGGTGACGACGTTGAGGCCCTCGCGCGCCTGCGTCCACAGCGACTGGATGGTGTACATCGCGCTGCCGTCGCCGACCATGCAGATCACCTTGCGGTCCGGACAGGCCACCGCCGCGCCGGTCGCGACCGGCGTCGAGAAGCCGATCGAGCCGCCCATGTTCTGCAGCCAGTCGTGCGGCCTGGCGGCCGCGGTCGGCGGGAAGAAGCCGCGTCCGGTGGTGACGGATTCATCGACCATGATGGCGTTGTCGGGGATCGCACAGGCGATCGCCTGGGCGATCGTGGTGTGATTGAGCGCGCCGGTCGGCTTGACCAGTTCCTGCAATGCCTGCGGCTTGACGTCGGCCGCGGTGGCATGCAGCGCCGTCGCGAGCGCCTCGAGCGCGGCGACCGAGTTCTCGCCCCACGACGTCATGCGATGCACCTCGCAGCCCTCGGGCTTCAACATGCTCGGCTTGTTCGGGTAGGCGAAGAACGCCACGGGATCGTTGGCCTCGACCAGCACGATGTGGCGAAACTTCTGCAGGATCGGCAGCGCCTGTTCGATCACATAGGGGATCCGATTGATCGAGAAGCGGCCGCGGCCGCGCGCCATGCGCGGATGATAGGTCTGGCCCATTACGGTGCAGCCGGTCTTGCCGGCGATGCGCTCGGCCAGCGCCAGCCCCTGCGCGGTCAACGCACTGCCGGTGACGAGCAGCAGCGTCTGCGCGGCATCGCCGTGCAGGACCCGCGCGGCGGTCTCGACCGCCTGCGGCGAATAGCTCGGGCGCTGGGTGTCGGCCGGTACCTCGGCGACGCTGTCGGCCTCGTTCCATGCGGTATCGGCGGGCAGGATCAGGGTTGCGATCTGCGGCGGCGCGCTCTTGGCGGCGGCGATCGCGGCGGCGCCGTCGGATGCCACCGACTTCGCATCCGGCGAGGTGCGCACCCAGGACGACATCGGCCGCGCCAGGCCCTCGATGTCCGAGGTCAGCGGCGCGTTGTAGCCGATGTGATAGGTCGCGTGCTGGCCGACGATGTTGACGATGCCGGAATGCGCCTTCTTGGCGTTGTGCAGATTGGCAAGGCCGTTGGCGAGCCCGGGCCCGAGATGCAGCAGTGTCGAGGCCGGCGTGCCCTTCATGCGGAAATAGCCGTCGGCAGCCCCCGTCACCACGCCCTCGAACAGGCCGAGCACGCAGCGCATGCCGGGCACCTTGTCGAGCGCGGCGACGAAATGCATCTCCGAGGTGCCCGGATTGGTGAAGCAGACGTCGACGCCGCCCGCAACCAATGTCCGCACCAGGCTTTCCGCACCGTTCATGGCCTCGCTCCCGCTTCGAGATGTTCTTCTGACCGGTCCAGATCAACCATTGTTCATTCGCTTCGTCAAAGGTTTGGCCGGGCAATGCAGCCATCGCTTCCGATGTGTTGCCTTTTTAAACCGTGTTGCCGGAAAGTAGTGCGGCTCACGGCTTCGTCGCTTGCGCGAGGCCGTCGATTATGGCCTTTCTGGCCTGATATTTGATTGTTCGCGAGGACGATGACGATGCGCCCGATTGCCCTGATGTTTGCCGCGCTCACGGTGCTGGCAGGCACCGGCCAGGCTCTGGCCGAGAGTACCGATTTCCGCGACTTCTTCGGTGGCGGTTCGACCTATTACGGCAGCGGGGCAAGTTCGATCCCGCGCACCACCGTCAACTATCCGACCAATTACGCGCCCGGCACCATCGTGGTGAATACCGCCGAGCGCCGGCTCTATCTGGTGCTGCCGGGCGGCGAGGCGCTGCGCTACGGCATCGGCGTCGGCCGCGACGGTTTCCGCTGGAGCGGAACCCACCGCATCAGCGCGAAGAAGGAATGGCCGTCGTGGACGCCGCCGTCGCAGATGCTGCGCCGCCGCCCCGATCTGCCGCGCCACATGAACGGCGGCGTCGAGAACCCGCTCGGCGCGCGGGCGATGTATCTCGGCTCGACGCTGTACCGTATCCACGGCTCGAACGAGCCGGAGACGATCGGCCAGGCGGTCTCCTCGGGCTGCTTCCGCATGACCAATGACGACGTCGTCGACCTCTACAATCGGGTCTCGGTCGGCACCACCGTGGTGGTGAAGAACTGATCGCGTCGAGTTCAAAGGAACCCGGCACGGCCATGCGGCATGACCGCTGATCGCGCCTTGCGCTGCCGCACGCGTTGCGGCAGCGTCGTCAGAATGCGCCAATCCCGCCCTTCGATCCTGCTCCTCGTCGCCGCTTCGCTCGCGGCACTGTGCACTGATGCCATCGTGCCGGCGGCCGCCGGCGAGGTGCCAGCCGTTGTCGCACGCCAGCGCAACGAGAAGAAGGTGTTCACCGACACCGAGATCGTCGAAGGATTCCTGAAGACCGCGTTCGGCGCCGAATATCACCTCGCCGGCCGGGTCGATCGCATCAGAAAATACGACAGCCCGGTGCGGGTGTTCGCCGACGGCAGCTTCGCCAACCGCAAGGCCCAACTCGCCAAGGTGGTCGCCGATATCCGCGCCAAGGTCCAGCATCTCGACATCGCGATGACCGAGGACAGCGAGGCCGCCAACGTCGTGGTCAAGCTGGTGCGCGACCGTGACCTCTACCGCACCATCACGACCTTCTACGGCCGCGAGCGCGCCAAGGAGATCCGCTCCTCGCTCGACCCGCAGTGCCTGTCCGGCTTCCGCAAGAACGAGAACTACGAGATCGAGCATTCCGACGTGATCCTCACCGTCGACAATGGCGACTTCGTCTTCCTCGACTGCGCCTATGAGGAGCTGCTGCAGTCGCTCGGCCCGATCAACGACACCGCGACGGTGCCGTGGACCATGTTCAACGACAGCGTCTCGATGGGCTATTTCGACGTCTACGACCAATACCTGCTCAACCTGCTCTACGACCCCCGCATCAAGCCCGGCATGACCGTGCAGGAGGTCCGCGCCCTGCTCCCCGACGTGCTCACCGACGTGCGTGCCTGGGTGAAGAAGGTGAACCATCTGGAGTGAGGAGTTTGTTGGACGTCGTCGCTTGCCAAACAACGCGGTGTCATCACCCGCGTAGGCGGGTGATCCAGTATTCCAGAGGCTGCGGTAATTGAGCCGATGGGCCGCGGCGTACTGGATCGCCCGGTCGAGCCGGGCGATGACAGCGTGGGTTGGAGACGCAGCTTCGCATTCATTCACCACCACGACCTACGCCCGCGGAGGTGCGGACACCAACCCCTGCCGCTCGGCCATGTAGCGGCCGGGCGAGGTGCCGAGCGCCTTCCTGAACATGGTGACAAAACTGCCGGCGTTTTCGTAGCCGAGGTCGATCGCGACCTGCTGCACGGTGGCGCCGTCGGCGAGCCAGCGCAGCGCGAGCATGATGTCGAGCTGCTGGCGCCAGCGACCGAAGGTCATGCCGGTTTGCTGCACGATCATGCGCGCCAGCGTCCGCTCGCTCATGCCGGCGCGGCGGGCCCAGATCTCCATCGTGCCGTGATCACGCGGATTGTCCATCATCATGCCGGCGATCTTGCGCAGGCGGCTATCGGCCGGCATCGGCAGATGCAACTCGCCGACGCTTGCGGCGGCGACCTCGTCGAGCAGCAGCGTGACGAGATGGCTTTCCGGGCCGCCCTCGGGATAGACGAGCGGAAAGCTCGCCGAGCGGATCATCAGCTCGCGCAGCAGCGGCGTCACCGAGATCGTGCAGCAGTTCGCCGGCAGGTTCGGCGCCACCGCCGGCTCGATGAAGGCATTGTATCCCTCCAGCGAGCCGGCCGCCCTGACGCTGTGCGTCACGCCGCCGGGGATCCAGATTGCGCATCGCGGCGGCACGATCCACAGCCCGCCTGCGAGCTCGCAGGTCAGGACGCCGCGCATCAGCAGAATGAGCTGCGCCTTGCGGTGCCGGTGAAAGTCGAGCTCGATCTCGCCCGTGACCACCGTCGCGCCGATCGTCACCACCGGCGCCGCCAGCGTGTCCGGATCGGTGAACGGCTTGTTGAAGTCCGTGATCATCGGCATGGCGGGCTCGGCCAAGTTTAGAGAGGTTCAATCGCGCTGGCAGGATATCGCAATATTCTGTCAGAACTTCCCAATGGCGCCAATGCCATCGCGGCTTACCTACCGGTGAGATCTCAAGCCGTCGCCCTCGCCCACGCGAAGAGGAGCCCTGCCTTGTCGCTCACCGAATCCACCGACCATCAGCCGCGCCCGCAACCGCAGGACGGCAAACTGACGCGTCTGTTGAAGCGCTGGTTTCTGCGCCCGGGACGCGTGTCCTTCATCCACACCTTCTCGCGGCACTTCCGCCTGATCGAGTTCGAGGGCGATGCGCTGAAAGCCGCCGCCTGGATACCGGGCCAGCAGATCCAGCTCGGCATCGGCGCCGGCATGACCAACCGCACCTACACGCCGATCTCGTGGAATGTGCAGGACGGCACGACACGGATCCTGGTCTATCTGCACGGCGATGCGCCGGGCAGCCGATGGATGCGCGCGCTGCGGCCGCAGCAGGCGTTCGATTTCCTCGGCCCGCGCCATTCGATCGACCTGTCCGACATCCCAGAACCCTGCGTGCTGTTCGGCGACGAAACCTGCTTCGGCCTTGCCAAGGCGTTGCAGGACACGCTCGGTGGTCGGCGCACGAGATTCATCTTTGAGGTGAGCGATCTTGCCGAGTCGCGCCTGGTGCTGCAGATCGTCGAACTGGGCGAGGCCGTGCTGATCGAACGCACCGCCGGCGATGCCCACCTCGCCGACATCGAATCCCACCTGCGGCCGCTCGCCTCCGATGGCGCGCAGTACATTCTGGCCGGCAAGGCGACATCGATCCAGCGCGCCCGGCAGGCGCTGAAGGCAAAAGGCGTCGCATCGTCACGCATCCGGGCCAAGGCCTACTGGGCGCCGGGCAAGAGCGGGCTGGATTAGGGCAGCCTCTCGGCATTCGTCATTCCGGGGCTCGCGAAGCGAGAGCCCAGAATGACGAGGGGAAAGTGAGGTGAGCACACTCTCAGCCTCCCCCTCCCCCGCTTGACCTTGCCCCTGCGGCCGCCTGCATAAGGGATGCGGTCACGAGGCGAGGTGATTCGAATGAAGACTGCAGTCCGTTTCCTGTCTCCGTCCGAAGCTGCGCGACAGCTCGGCATCTCGGCGAAGGCGCTGCGGCTCTATGAGGAGCGCGGCCTGATCGCGCCGCGGCGCACGCCGGCGGGGTGGCGCGCCTATGGTCCACCCGAAATTGCGCGCTGTGCCGAGATCGTCGCGCTGCGCAAGCTCGGCCTCAGCCTCAATGAGGTAGCGCGGATCCTCGACGGCGACGCCGCCGTGCTCGCGCGCGTGCTGGCGGCGCATGAGGCCGCGCTCGCGGCGCGTATCCGCCAGTCCGGCGACAGCATTTCAAAACTGCGGCGGCTGCGCGCCGAGCTCGGGAGCGGAAAGGTGCCGGCGGCGCGCGATGTCATCGGCGCGGTGCGGCCGCAACTCGGCGTCGCGTTCGATCTGCCCTGGCCCTGGGGCGGCGAGCGCTTCGAGCTGCGCGAGATCAGGGCGCTGACCTACATCGTCGGCCCGCTCGGCAGTGGCAAGACACGGTTCGCGCAGCGGCTCGCCGACGCGCTGCCGGACGCCGTCTTCATCGGGCTGGAGCGCGCGGCGGACGACGGGGCGGAGCTGCGCACGCGCCTCGATGCCGATCCGGCGCTGAAGGCAAGGGTCGACGCCGGCCTTGCCGCGCTCACCACCGACGGCGGCGCGGCGTCGCCCGCATTGACCGCGCTGCTCGCGGCGCTCGAGGCCGACAGCCCTGCGGTCGCCGTGATCGACATGCTGGAACAGGGGCTCGATGCGGCGACCCAGGAAGCCCTGATCGCGCATCTGCGCCGCCGCGCGCCGCCGGCACGGCCGCTGTTCTTCCTTACCCGCTCCAGCGCGATCCTGGACCTCGATGCCGTCGGCAGCGACGAGGCGATCATCCTTTGCCCGGCCAATCACAGCCCGCCGGTTGCCGTCACGTCGGTTCCCGGCGCGCCCGGCTATGAGGCGGTCGCGACCTGCCTGGCCTCGCCCGAGGTTCGCGCCCGCACCTCTGGCGTGATCGCGTGGCGGCCGGCCTGACAGCCCGAGGTTGCAGCCGCGCGGCGGCGTGACCTCTACGCACGGTTCCGGTCGGATATACCGGCGAAACTGTGCTATAAGCGCCGCAAATGAGCGAGCTCCCCCGCACCCAGGCCTTGCGCTGCTTCATCACCGTCGCCCGCGAAGGCACGGTGTCACGGGCGGCAACGGTGCTGGGGCTGACCCAGCCGGCGGTCAGCCTGCAACTGAAGGCGCTGGAGGAAAGCACCGGGCTGCAGCTGTTCAACCGCACGCCGAACGGCTTTGCGCTGACCGAAGCCGGCGCCGCGCTGCTGCCGCTGGCCCACAAGGCGGTGGCGGCGGCGTCCGATTTCAGGACCACCGCGGAGCAGCTGAAGGAAGCGCAGCGCGGCACGTTGCGCGTCGGCACTATCCTCGATCCCGAATTCACCAGGCTCGGACCGTTCGTGCGCAGCCTCGCCACCTCGCCGCAACGCACCGAGGTGTTCTTGCGCCACGGCGTCAGCGACGACGTGCTGGCGCAGATCGGCCGCGGCGAGCTCGATGTCGGCTACTATGTCGATGCCACGCCGGCGGACCAGCTTGCCCATCACAGCTTTGCCGAGCGCAGCATCGGCGATGGCCGCTACCAGCTGGCGCCGCTGCTCTGCTACGACTACCGCGTCATCGCGCCGATCGGCTGGAGCGACCGGGTGATGGGCAAGGGCTGGGCCGAGCTCGCCGACCTGCCCTGGATCGCGACCCCGACGCATTCCGGCCATCGGCGGCTGCTCGACGACATCTTCGCGCCGCTCGGGGCGTTGCCGAAACGCGTCGCCTATACCGATCAGGAAGAGTCGATGGTCGACTTCGTCGAGTCCGGCATCTGCCTCAGCTTGGCGCGCGACAACGTGCTGGCGCCGCGGCTGTCGCGGCCGCATCATTTCGTGGTCGCCGACAAGGTGAAGGTCACCTGCGACCTCTCCTTCGCCTGCCTCGTCGCGCGCCGCCACGAAACCGCGATCGCACAGGCCTTCGCGGCGGTGCGGGCGGCGTGGGGCTTCAAGCCCGCGGTGACCGGCGCCGGACCGACGCGCACACGGAAGGTAGCGAAGAACGTCTGATGCGCGTGCCCGGCGCCCCCGTAAGAACGGGGAGAGGGAGAATAACGGCGCCTTGCCGCAAGCAGCGCGGTTCGCCGGGACGACTTAGTGAGCCAAACATCGTCACATCCTGGACTGCGGGTCCGGCGCAGTCGTGAGGCTCAACCGCGGCCCAGATGGCCGGTGATATCGCGGTCCTGTCAAGTGACGGCTGCTGCCGTTCAGTCGAGGCTGTGCAGAAACGCGATGACCGCGCGGCTGACCTCGGCGGGACGTTCCTGCTGGGTCCAGTGGCCGCAGCCCGGCAGCATCTGGACGTCGCGCAGTTGCGGCACGAGCTGCTTCATGTTGGCAATCTGCTCGGCGGCGCCGGGAAATGCCACCACCATGTCGTGGTCGCCCGCGATGTACAGCGCCGGCACCGTGACCTTGACGCCGTCGAAGGCCGCCGTCAGCTCCCAATTGCGATCGATGTTGCGGTAGTAGTTGAGCGGACCGCGAAAGCCGCTGCGGGCGAATTCGCCGGCATAGACCTCGAGCTCGGCGTCGCTGAGCCATGACGGCAATGGCGGGGCGCTCGGCGGCAGCCAGCCGCCGCTGCGCGGCACCATGCCGACGCCGGCCGGTCGGCCACTGGCGGCCCCCATCGCACGGATCGCGGCGACGCCTTCGCCGGATCCTCCGTACAGCATCGCCCCCAGGGTCAATCGGGGGTCCTTCTCGAACTCAGCCTCGGCGACGCCGGGCTCCTGGAAATAGAGCTGATAGAACTGCGCGTCGGCGGTCTGCGGCATCAGGCTGGTCGGGCGCGCCGGGCTGCGCGGCCGGTACGGCACGCTGAGATTGACCATCGCGCGAAAACGATCCGGACGCAGGCGCGCGGCCTGCCAGACCACACCTGCGCCCCAGTCATGGCCGACCAGGACGGCGGTGGAAGCCTCGAGCCCATCCAATAGCCCGACGAGATCACCGACGAGATGGAGGATCGTGTACTGGTCGATCGCCTCTGGCTTGTCGCTCTTGCCGTAGCCGCGCATATCGGGGGCGACCGCATGGAAGCCGGCGGCGGCCAGCGCCTCGATCTGGTGACGCCAGGAGTAGCTGCTTTCCGGAAAGCCGTGACAGAGCACGACCAGCGGGCCCTCGCCCTGCTCGACGATATTGAGGTTGATGCCGTTGCTCTTGATGATCCGCTCGGCCGGTTTGCCCATGGTCGCCTCCGCAGGATTTTGCGCGTCGCGCGCGTGCGGAACGCGACATCGCCCGCAAGAGACTAGCGCGAACTGGCCGCGCTGTCAGGTCGCATGCGTGCACGGTGTCGCTTGGTAAGCCGATACTTGTCAAACCAGCGTCACATCGCCTCCCGATGTCCCCAATCCGTGGGACAGACGGCATCAGCCAAATCAATATAATGCGCAGCTGACGACCCGTCGGCTATCATCGGCCGCACACGACACAAAAGACTGCCGGGGAGGAATTGCAATGAAGCTGGCCATGGCCGGACTTATCTTCGCGAGCGCGGTGCTCGCCGCGTCCAGCGCGCATGCCGACATCAAGGTCGGCGTCGTGGTGTCCGGCTCCGGACCGGGCTCGGCGCTCGGCCAGCCGCAGATGCGCGCGATCGCCGCGCTGCCCAAGGAAATCGGCGGCGAGAAGGTCACCTACATTGCGCTCGACGACGAATCCGATCCGACCAAGGGCACGCAGAACGCGCGCCGCCTGGTGATCCAGGACGGCGTCGACATCCTGATCGGCTCCTCGCTGACGCCGGTGACGATGCCGATGCTCGACGTCGCCTATGAGGCCAAGACGCCGATCATCTCGCTCGCGGCGGCCACCGCGATCGTGCAGCCGATCGACGACAAGCGACGCTGGGCGTTCAAGGTGGTGCCGAACGACGACCTGATGGCGTCGGCGATCCTGAAATACATCGCCAAGTCCGGCATCAAGACGCTGGGCTATATCGGCGTCTCCGACGGCTATGGCGAGGGCTACTACAAGGAGGTCTCAAAACTCGCGCCCGGGCTCGGCATCACCGTGACCACCCACGAGGTCTATGCGCGCGCCGACACCAGCGCGATGGGCCAGGCGCTGAAGGTGATCGCCACCAATCCGGAGGCGGTGTTCATCGCCTCCGCCGGCACGCCGGCGGTGCTGCCGCAGGAGGCGCTGCGCGAGCGCGGCTACCAGGGCAAGATTTTCCAGACCCACGGCATCGCCTCCGAGGAATTCATCAAGCTCGGCGGCGCCAATGTCGAGGGCGCGATCTTCACCGGCGAGGCCTTCACCATCGCCGACGATCTGGCGGAGAACGATCCGTTCCGGCAGGCGCGCGATGAACTGGTGTCGGCCTATGAGAAGGTCAATGGCGCGAAGCCGAACATTTTTGCCGCGCATCTGTGGGACGCGGTGACCTTGTTCAGGCGGGCGGTGCCGAACGCGCTGAAGGTGGCAAAACCCGGCACGGCGGAATTCCGCGCCGCGCTGCGCGACGAACTGGAGCGCGGCAAGGACATCTATCTGAACAACGGCCTGTCGACGATGAGCCCGACCGACCACAACGGCTATGACGAGCGCTCCGCGTTCCTGATCAAGGTGGAGAAGGGCAAGTTCCGCCTGCTGAAATAGCGCGCGTCGCCAATATGGCGAAAACAACCCCATGCAAAGTAGCCGGCGGCTGCCGGCGCTTTGGCGAGGCCGCTGTGGCGAGGCCGCTTGACACGTCGGGCAAGTCAGGGTTACTCTTCCAATATTCCGAAATCGCGCCCCTCACCCACCCGATAGCGGGCTCTAATTAAGTTGAATCGGTTTGACCGCGGATTCGGTCCACCTCTCCCCGACGGGGAGAGGTCGATTTGCGCAGCAAATCGGGTGAGGGGCTGCGGCTCCAACGAGAGACCGTAACCCCTCACCCGGCGCTGCGCGCCGACCTCTCCCAAGGGAGAGGTAAATCCTCCGCCGCCGCTCCAACTCAGCCCAATCTCATCGCCCTAAATTAGTCGCCGCCCCAGCGCCAGCGCGGCGGCTCGCCCTTCCACCAGCAGATACCGGTGAACAGGACGGTCAGTAACACCGCATAGCCAATGAAGCCGGCCGGCGAATGCCGCAGCATCGTCGCGGCCCCGACGACGAGCAAAATCGAAAAGCCCGCGATGACGGCCCAGCCCTGCCAGCAGACCGGAGGCCCCCAGCCCCAGCCGTATCGCTTGGCCGGAAACCAGTAATTGCTGTCACGCGGCATCGGCGCGCTCCCGTGCGGCGACCTCGAACGCTTTGCCTCACCCCTTGCCGCAGATGCCCTTCAGCGCCTGCCATTCGGCCGCCGACAGCAGCGGCGGGCCATTCAGCGTGGCACCGGCGTCGGCCTTGCTCATGCGCGCGAGGCGGTCCTCGGTCAGCGGATGGCTGGAGACGATCGACAGCCCCTTGCCGGCTTCCTTGCCGGTGACGCGGAACATCAGTTCGCCCATCGGCTTGGCCGGACGGCCGAGCCTGTGCATGGTCTCGATCGCAAAACTGTCGGCATTGGTTTCGGCGTCGCGCGAATAGGACGACGTCACCAGCGAGCGCGAGGCGAAGATCAGCGCGCCGGAGCCGGTGATGTCGCCGAACAACAGCCCGATCAGGAACGAGGTGCCGCCATTGTGGATCAATTCACGCATGCTGTCGCGGTGGCGAAGATGGCCGAGCTCGTGCGCCAGAATGCCCGCGACCTCGTCGGGGCTTTCGGCCTTGGCCAGCAATCCATCGAACAGATAGACCTTGCCGCCGGGCAGCGCGAAGGCGTTTGCGACGGACGTTTCCAGCACGCCCGACTGCAGCGAATTGTCGAGCCCGGCGGACTGCCGCAGCGCGCCGACCAGTTTTTCGAACGCGGCCTGGCCGGCGGCATTGTCGCACGGCTTGCCGTCGAACACGACTTTGACCTGCGCCTCGGCGACGTCGCCGAGCCGCCGCTCAAAACTGTCGGGCACCAGCGGCGTCAGGCGGTCGGCGGCGAGCGGCACGCCGAACAGCACCACCAGCACGATCGACACCGCCGCCGCCAGCGACCAGCCGACGATCGCGGCGACGCCCTTGCGGTTCGGCAGATTGTCGTCGAGCTGCCGGCAAAGCGTGACCAGCTTGGCGGCGAGCGTCTCGTCGCGGATCTCGAGCCGCGCCAGCGCCGGCGCGGTCATGCAGCTCAGCCGCAGCAGGCCGGACGGGCTGTCGGCGCGTCGGATGTCGGCATAGGCCCAGCGCGCCACGACTTCGCCATCCTCCCGGATCTCCAGCGCATCGGACAGTTTTGGCGCGACCGCGCGCCGCCGGTTCGAGGTGCCGTCGAAATAGACCGACGTGGCGCCCGCGGGCGCGGCGTTGGCGGCATCGTCATCCGGCGTCATGGCGCTAGAAGCCTCCGACGTCGAGGCCGTCGGCAAAGCCTTCGCCGAGCGCATTGGCGAGCTCGCCGCGCGCGCTGACGCTCGCCGCGGCCTCGAGATTGTGCACGATGGTCGTCGACAGCACGCGGACCCAGAAGTCGCGCATCAGATAGATCCGCATCACCACGTTCATCGCGAGCGCAAAGGCGAGATAACCGATGCCGAGCAGCACCAGGAGCGGAATGCTCTTGGCGAACGCGTCGGTCTTGAAGAAGTCTTCGATCGACGAGCCGTCGATGCTCGCGACCAGCACGGTGCAGAGCGCAACGTAGGCCGCGAACACCGTGCCGAGCAGGACGGCCCAGCCGATCACCTTCCAGTAGAGCCCGATCAGCGCGCTGCGCCGCATGGTGGATTCCAGCCTGACCTCGCCGAAGCGGATGCCCGACAGCCACCAGCGCCACTCGATCGCCTTGAAGCCGGCATAGACGAACGGAATGAAGATCGTGCTGTACAGCGCGAGCGGCGTCAGCAGCCACAGCCACCAGCCGCGCTTGAAGAACTCCCAGCCGCGGCCCTCGAAGGAGCCTTGCAGATCGCCGTAATAGGAATGCCGCATCTTGTAGCGCTCGAGCGCCGCCTCGCGCCACGGCAGCGCCAAGCCGAGCGTGACGACGACGAGCAGGCCCCACAGCGAGGCCTTAAGCGAATAGATCCAGCCCGAGCCGCTCATCCAGAAGCGCACCCCGCGCCACACCGTGCGCGTCAGGCGGTAGCGCCGCGCGCGATAGATCGCGAACTGGCCGAACATGTAGAAGAACGCGACCAGCGGCAGCGAGGCGAACGCTTTGAGGTGCTCCGCCTCGATGCCGATCAGGAAGTAGCCGAGATAGATCGGCACCAGGATCGCGATCGCGACCAGAAACCCGATCAACAGCTCCTTGCCGCGGCCGGTATATTCCGGCGCGTCGCCGCCAATCTGGGTGTTCGACCACAGGTGCCGGCGGATGTCGGTGGTGAGCCAGAACCGGTAGAAGCCGAGCGTGATCAGCTCGAGCCCGGCGCCGCGGGCAACCAAATGGAAGAATTCCTTGCGCTTCCCGGAAAACGCCACCGGCATCGGCGGCGGAACCGGCGGCTGTGGCAGCTGTGGCGGCCAGCTCATCTCGTTCACGGGATCAACTCCGAACGTGGCGGCAATCTCTGCGGATCAAAATCACAGATTGGTCGCGGCGAGTGTGATCCAGGTTTCACACGAGGTCGAGAGCGCGGTCGGTTTTTGGCCGGATGCGGTGGCTTTTGCATTAATGGGGCGTTGTCGATCCGTGAGCCGTTGGACGTGTGGTTGATGCCGCGGCGCCTATCACTGGCGCCATCGCCCGCGGCCACCCCTCTCCCCAACCCTCCCCCGCAAGGGGGGAGGGAGCCGTTCAACCCTGCGTCCCTTACGAGCAAAGGCGAAAGTTAGATGCTGAGAGTCGGATTGCGATGTGAGGTGAGCACGCCGAAAGGGCTCCCTCCCCCCTTGCGGGGGAGGGTTGGGGAGAGGGGTGCCGCTTGCTCCGCTCTTCGTTGATCGGCTCCTCAAATCTTTTGCTGCCCTCACGAGCAGATCACGCCAAATCAAACGCTGTTTCAAACAGCTTCGCTCGCCGCTACCGCCGCATGGCGCCCGGAATTGGCCGCTTTGGACGGGTACCGATGCGGCCAAATGCGCGCCGAAGGCCTTGCGCAAACCCGCGAATGGGAATGTAATTCGATAAAACATCTGCGCCGGGCATTGCCTTCCCATTGCCCGGCTGCTGAAACGGTTGAGGAGCCGCTCATGCACGGGACCGTCGATCTCGTCGAAGACGCCAATCTGGATGCCGCGCGCGAGCGCGCCAATGCGCTGCCGTTGTCGGATTACGATCCCGGCGATCCCGAGCTGTTCAAATCGGATACGTTCTGGCCGTATTTCGACCGGCTGCGCCGCGAAGACCCGGTGCATTACTGCAAGGACTCGATGTTCGGGCCGTACTGGTCGGTGACCCGCTACAACGACATCATGGACATCGAGACCAACCATTCGGTGTTCTCCTCCGCCGCCGCGCTCGGCGGCATCACCATCCGCGACGTGCCGCCGGATCTGCGCCGCGAAAGCTTCATCGCGATGGACCAGCCGCGCCATTCGGCGCAGCGCAAGACCGTGGCGCCGATGTTCACGCCGACGCATCTCGACGAGCTCGCGATCAACATCCGCAAGCGCTCGACCGAATGCCTCGACAATCTGCCGCGCGGCGAGGTGTTCGACTGGGTCGACAAGGTCTCGATCGAATTGACCACGCAGATGCTCGCGGTGCTGTTCGACTTCCCCTGGGAGGACCGTCGCAAGCTGACGCGCTGGTCTGATGTCGCAACCACCCTGCCCGGCGCCGGCGGCCTTGTGGCGACGGAGGACGAGCGGCAGGCCGAGCTGATGGAATGCGCCGGCTATTTTGCGCGGCTGTGGAAGGAGCGTTCGAGTCAGCCGCCGAAGAGCGACCTGCTCTCGATGATGGCGCACTCCGACGCCACGCGGAACATGGACCCGAAGAATTTTCTCGGCAATCTGATCCTGCTCATCGTCGGCGGCAACGACACCACGCGCAACACACTGTCCGGCAGCATCTATGCGTTGAGCAAGCATCCGGAGCAGTACAGGAAGCTGAAGGCCAATCCGGCGCTGATCGACAGTTTCGTGCCGGAGGTAATCCGCTGGCAGACCCCGCTCGCGCATATGCGGCGCACTGCGCTCGCCGACTACGAATTCCGCGGCCGCCAGATCAAGAAGGGCGACAAGGTGGTGATGTGGTACGTCTCGGGCAACCGCGACGAGGAGGCGATCGAGCGGCCCTACGAGTTCGACATCGAGCGCGCCCGGCCGCGCACCCACATCTCGTTCGGCTTCGGCATCCACCGCTGCGTGGGCCTGCGGCTCGCCGAGCTGCAGCTGAAGATCATCTGGGAGGAAATCCTCAAGCGGTTCGACACCATCGAGGTGGTCGGGGAGCCGCAACGGGTGTATTCAAGCTTCATCAAGGGCTACGAGACGCTGCCGGTCCGCATCGCCGCGTGAGAGGCCCAGTAGCTATCGCGCTGAGACATTTGCATCGCTTGGCCTGAGTGAGGAAGGCACAATCGGATGGGTTCCCTCCCCCCTTGCGGGGGAGGGTTAGGGAGAGGGGTGAGCCCCACGAGCGGTGCGCGTGGCTTACCCCTCTCTCCAACTCTCCCCCGCAAGGGGGGAGAGAGCCCTCCCACTTCCCGTGAGGCTTTAGGAAAATTGTGGAGAGAGAGATCACGATGAACGTCCAGACCGCAATCCGTGCCGATCGCGCCGAGCTGCTGCGCCAGGCGCGCGAGGAAGCGTATGCGACGCCGCTGCAGGATTTTCATCCCGGCGCGCCAAGACTGTTCCAGAACGACACGCTGTGGCCGTGGTTCGAGCGGCTGCGCAAGGAAGAGCCGGTGCATTACTGCACCAACGCGCCGATCGAGCCGTACTGGTCGGTGGTGAAGTACAACGACATCATGCATGTCGACACCAGCCACGGCATCTTCTCCTCGGATTCCACCCTCGGCGGGATCTCGATCCGCGACGTGCCGCCGGGCTACGACTATCCGAGCTTCATCGCGATGGACCAGCCGAAGCACGCCCATCAGCGCAAGACCGTGTCGCCGATGTTCACCCCGACGCATCTTGACGAGCTCGCAAAACTTATCCGGCAGCGCTCGCAGAGCGTGCTCGACAATCTGCCGCGCAACGAGACCTTCAACTTCGTCGAGCGCGTCTCGATCGAACTGACCACCCAGATGCTGGCGACGCTGTTCGACTTCCCCTGGGAGGAGCGGCGCAAGCTGACGCGCTGGTCCGACGTCTCCACCGCGCTGCCGAAGAGCGGCGTCGTCGAATCGCCGGAGCAGCGCCGCCGCGAGATGGACGAGTGCTACGCCTATTTCTCAAAGCTGTGGAACGAGCGCGTCAACTCCGCCCCGCGCAACGACCTGCTTTCGATGATGGCGCATAGCGACGCCACGCGGCACATGGACCCCGACAATCTGATGGGCAACATCATCCTCCTGATCGTCGGCGGCAACGACACCACCCGCAACACCATGAGCGGCTCGGTGCTGGCGCTGCACGAGCATCCCGACCAGTTCCAGAAGCTGAAGGACAACCCGGCGCTGATCGACACCATGGTGCCCGAGGTGATCCGCTGGCAGACCCCGCTGGCGCATATGCGGCGCACTGCGCTTGTCGACACCGAGGTCGGCGGCAAGACGATCAAAAAGGGCGACCGCGTCGTGATGTGGTACGTCTCCGGCAACCGCGACGACGAGGTGATCGACCGGCCCGACGAGTTCATCATCGACCGCGCCCGGCCGCGCATCCATCTGTCGTTCGGCTTCGGCATCCACCGCTGCGTCGGCATGCGGCTCGCCGAGCTGCAGCTCAAAATCGTCTGGGAAGAGATGCTGAAGCGCTTCGACCGCATCGAGGTGGTCGGCGAACCGAAGCGGGTCTATTCCAGCTTCGTGCGCGGCATCGAGACCCTGCCGGTGCGGATCCCGGGCTGACGGCGCGTGCGCCGCGGCCACGCGGCGCGACTCAGAATTGAAAGGGCATAACCGAGACGGAGATCTTGCCGTCCGATGCTCGCTGGACGGTGAACTCGATCTCCTTCGAAGCTTTCACGTCGCCCACGCTCACCGAAATCCCGCCGCTGCATTGCAACGTTCGCTTCGATCCGGCGAAGCATCGTTTTTATGGGGGCCCGAGGGAGCAACGCCCCCTGCCGCCGTTCGCGGGACCACGTCATCAACATGAAGTTGCAAACCAACCTGACATGCATCTATAATTTCCGACGAGCGCTTCCGGCTTTTCTGCAAGCGCTGCCTACAAAGTCACCACGCTCTTCGCAAAAAAAGATCCTCAACTCCTTTCGCGACCTGATCGCAAAGCACGGCTGAACGCATCTGCGGCGCAATCAGGGATATAGCCGGCCGGTTTGGCTGTGCGGGCGGCAGGTAACAAGCCTGCGGCCCCGTGCCAATGCTTCCCAACGAAACCAGACTCGCCCAGGAAACCTGTCGATGACATCCCTTCACGCAACGCCGTCCGCACTCGATGTGTATTCGCAAGCAGCCCCGTGGACCAACGCCACGCCGAACCGCATTCTGAAAACCGCGGCGGTGCCGGTCTCATTGCCCTATATCGGCATGACCGCGTGGGACGCCAACACCGCAAGGTTCAGCGCGGTTTCTCCGCCGGATCCGACGACCGGCGTGCAATATTTTTGCATCGTCCTGGACGACGGCGGCACGCCGACCGGGATGCGGTACGACTTCAGCCTCAACCCGGTCGCGCTATCCGGGCATTCGGGCGCGGCAGGCGTCTTCGAGACTCTCGCCGACGACTGCCAGCTCTCCGCATTCAACGGATGGACCTACGTCATCGATCCGGCGAGCGGCAGCCATTACTTCGTCTGCGCCGCGTCTGCGACATCGCCAACTCCGAGCAACGGGCTGTACTGGCTCTGCTTGACCGAGAACTACAAATTCTTTCCGCCGATGATGCAGGTCTACCAACCGACCTCCGGCATCGAGCCGCAGGGAGTTTGGTCGATCGGCGAGACGGTCTGGTTCACCAAGCAGGACGGCTCGCTCTGGCAGGTATTGCTTGCCGACGTGCTGACGAACAAGACCACCTCGTTGCAGCAGATCAGCTCAACCGGAATCGTTCAGGGTATTGTTACCGATGCCACAGCGGCTCCCGCCTGCTATGTGCTGTCGGCGGTTGCGAGCGCTGGCGGCTACAGCCTGGTCGAGTTCCAGGCGGGCAACCCGGCAAGCGCGGTGACGATCGAGACGGGATTTGCCCTCGGCACGATCAAGACGACCCCTGACGGCGCGGTCTGGAAGGTGGTCTCCGATCTCAACCCGAACGATCTTCAGCAGCCGAAGTCAGAGGTCGCCCTGTTGGTCCCGAGCTATCCCGTCAACGGCCGCAACCCCGCCTGGATCGATCCGTTCGCCAGCGCCGACCCCTCACTTTATCCGGCCGGACTGACGCAGTCCATCATGGACGCGATCCCGCTCTCCGCCACCGACATCCTGCTGCTGACGACGCCGAACGCGAGTTCCTACGCGTTGAACGATACCGGCGGCAGCATGGTGTGGCAGATGACCCGCGTCGGCATCGGCGTGTTCGATCAGCCGGCCGTTCCGCTCCATTCATACAGCGGCGACGCGCTCGCCGCCTACTCCCAGATCAGCCAGGACCTGATCAAGGGCGGCCCGACCGCGAACGACATCCGGGCGCAATATAGCCAGATGTCCGCAGCACAGGCCGGTGATTATGTCACCGCGCTGGCAACGATGACGGTGCCGCCGACCTTTTCGAACAAGGCTGCGTGGAGCGGCGTTCAAAACGACCTGCAAAACGAGTTGAACGATCTGGTGTCGTCGGCCTCGTTCTGGTCTGCGATGTCGCAAGTCGTCGTCGTGCAAAGTCAGATCGAAAGTCTGGCGGCAAGTTACGTCGCAAACGCGCTCGTGATCCCGACGACCGCGACCTTGATCAGCAGCACCGCCCGTCAGGTCAACGCCCTGAATATTGCCTCCGTAACCGCCGGCGGCGCCGGCTCTGTGCTCACTTGCCTCGGCGGGATCCTCGCAGTCACTGCGCCGGAAGGCGCAGCGGTACTGGGCCTGTTTTCGGCAGCGGCGGCCGTCGTCGGCCTGCTGTGTGCGTTCTTCAGGTCTCGCAACACCGACTACTCCATCAGCGTGAGCGATCCGGCGTACTACATCAGCGCCAAGCTCGGAGAGGTCGACAATGATCTGGGCAAGGTGTTCGCCGCGACGCAGGACATGATCATATCCTACGCCGCAGCCGCGACCAGGGACGGCGGGATTTTGGCGACGGTCGGCGCCCTCTACCGAAACGGGACGTGGACCGCGAATCCGCCCGACTACAAAGCGGGTTCAAACGAGGTGCCGAGCTCCTTCCAGGCCTATCGCGACGGGTGCGTGCATTCCTATCTTCAGGCGTTCGTGCCGCTCGTCACCGCAATCAATCTCATTGTCGTCAACAACGATCAGCAATGGAACACGTACAAGGACAAACCGGTCTATGTCAGCCCGACACACACGTGGTGGAACACGATGGGCGATAATTACAAGGGAGCTTTGCTGCAATACGCGTCGGACAGCGATCAAAGCAAGCCGCTCGGCCAGGACCTCGACGCGCTGCTGTTCACGACCTTGGGCTATTCCTACGCGGAAGTGTTCCTGCAATGGAATATTCCGACGACGCCGTCATGGATATCGGACGAATAGGGAAGCGAGGTCGCCTCGCGCGTTTTCGCCAACTGTCGACATTGCGCTGGATCAGCCGCGGCGAGCGCGCCGCGGCCACGCGGCGTCAGAATTGAAACGGCACCACCGAAACGGAGATCTTGCCGTCCGATGCGCGCTGCACCGTGAACTCAATTTCCTTCGAGGCTTTCACGTCGCCCACGCTCACCGAAATGCCGCCGCTGCATTGCAACGTCCGCTTGTCCGGACTCGTCGAGGTCGTGACCATTCTCTCACTGAGAAGGTAAAGCGGCTTGCTGTTCTCCGGATTCGGTTTAGCCGTCGACTCCTTGGCGGCGTAGTTGACCAGCGGATTGCGATGGTCGTCCGCAACGCGCTGGAGCACGGCATTGCGCGTGTCGATGGAATCGCATTCGAGCTTGTTCTCGCCGCAAGCACTCAAAAGAAGCAAAAATGCAAAACACCAGACAGCAAGCGATCGATCGGGGACATTCGGCATCCAGGGGTGCCTTGCGCGGTTGATGACATCCAACAACCGGCCCGGCGATGCATCGTTCCTGTGAGGTTCCCTTGGCGGTCCATGATCTGCCGCCAACGGGAATGGATCGGCGTTAGCGCGCGCGCTTGCCCTTGCTGGTCGGCAGCGGGCAACGCGTACACACCCTGTCGTCGCACATCCGGCAGATCGTGAAGCGATCCATCTCGCTGGTATCCTGCCGCACCAGCAGGTCGCGGATCAGCGTGCCGAGCCGCTTGGTCTCCGTCGGCGACAGCACATTCAGCAGCGACGCAACCGCTGAAATCCGCGACGCCATCAGTTCCTTCCGGGTCGCGGCGCCCTTCGGCGTCAGATGCAGCGCGACCTCCCTGGCGTCATCGCCCGGCCGGCGCTCGACCAGTTGATCCGACACCAGACGGTCCACCAGGCGGACCGTTCCGGAATGCGACAGGCCGAGGATGCGGCGCAGCTTCTCGTTGGTCATGCCCTCGCCATAGCCGATGACGACGAGCGCCGCAGGCGTCTCGCCGCCACGGCCGATGACCTCGCGCGCGCCATGCTCGATCCGGTCCATCACGGCGAGCGACAGCGCCCCCAGCAAATTGGCGATTTCAGTGTCCATGCCACCGACAATATGTGCGCAGCACACAAAAAACAACTTGACCTGATGTATGCGCTACGCATATATGCGTTACGCACATAATTAGGTAGAGGAAAACGACGATGAGCGCATTAGCAGTTGCCAATGTCACCGGCAGCGAGCCGGTTCTGAAATACGTGACGGCCAACGGCGTGCGGTTCGCCTATCTCGAGCAGGGCAGCGGGCCCCTCGTGATGTTCATGCACGGCTTTCCCGACAATGCCTGGTCCTATCGCAAGCAATTGCAGGTGTTTGCCGATGCCGGATATCGCGCGGTCGCGCCGTTCCTGCGCGGCTATGCGCCGACCGAGATTCCGGCCAACGGGGTGTTCGATCCGATCGAGCTCGGCAAGGATCTGGAAGCGCTGATTGCGGCGCTGAGCGACGACGGACAGGCGCGCGTCGTCGGCATGGACTGGGGCGGCACGTCGACCTTTCAGGCGCTCGCCACGGCGCCTGCGGCGATCAAGGCCGCCGTGGTCATGAACACCGCGCACCCGATCACGATCGCGAGCCTCAGGAGCGATCCCGATGCCGTTCGATCGGTCTTCCATGTCTATTTCTTCACGGTGCCCGGCGCTCACGCGGCGGTCAACATCGAGGGACTTCCCTTCGTCGACTATCTCTGGAAGTTGTGGTCGCCAGCCCTGCAGAACGACGAGCATCTGCGCTCGGTCAAGCAGACGCTGAGCTCTCCCGGCACCATGAAGGCTGCGCTGAAATACTACAACGGCCTGGTCGATGCGGGAGTTGCGGGCCGGCTGCCGATCAACGACATGCACACGCCGACGCTGACGATCTATGGCGGCAACGATCCGACCGCGCGGTATTCAATCCAGGAAGAGCCGCTGTTCAAGGGGCCACATCGGCGCGTTGTGCTGCCCGGCGTCGGCCACTTCCCGCACCTCGAGCGCGAGGCCGAAGTCACCGGCCTGATCATGGACTGGTTCAGGACGCACGCGCCCGACTGAACACGTGTGCCGACCGCAGGATCGAAATTCACTGAACAGGAGTGCGTGCAATGGACGCCAGGACACAGCAGCAATACGCCGAGACGTTTCGCGGTCTTCACAGGGCGGGCGATCCGCTCGTCCTCTTCAACGCCTGGGACGTCGCCACCGCCAAGGCGATCGCAAAGACGTCGGCGGCGGTCGCGACCAGCAGCGGGGCGGTCGCGGCAGCGCTCGGCTACGCCGACGGCGAACATGTTCCGTTCGACATGGTGGCCGGCCTGGTGTCGCGGATGACGGCGGCGGTTTCGGTTCCGGTCTCGATCGATCTGGAGGCGGGCTATGGCGACACGCCGGAGGCGGCCGCGACGACGGCGGCCGGGATACTGAAAGCCGGCGCCATCGGCATCAATATCGAAGACGGGCTGTCCGGCGGACAGCGGCGGCTCGTCGATCCGAAGCAGCATGCCGCCAAGATCAGGGCGGTGCGCGACACGGCGCAGGCGCTCGGAATTGATCTGTTCATCAATGCGCGGACCGATCCGTTCCTGCTGAAATTCGGATCGCCGGAGCAGTGCCTGGAGGAAGCGGCACGGCGCGCGGCGGTTTACGCCGAGGCCGGCGCGGACGGAATCTTCGTCCCCGGCCTCACCGACCTCACGCTGATCGAGCAGCTGGTTCAGCGCACGCCGCTGCCGGTCAACATCATGGTGACGCAGGGTGTCCCCGCAATCACAGATCTCGCCCGCGCCGGCGTGCGGCGGATCAGCCTCGGACCGTGGCCGATGATGGCGGCGATGCGGGCGATCGGACAGGCCGCCGCCACGGTCGCCGCGAGCAAGCAATACGGCACGTTCCTGCAACCGAACGGCTGAGCGCGGACAATCGCCACGCTCAAACGGGTGAGCGTGGCGCGCGTCGATCGCGCCCCATCGTTCGGATCGAGGCAACCGCCATCGGCTAGATTATCCTTGGCTGCAATCCTGATCCGCCCTATGTCTGCCCGATGATTGCGCCGCCCGGATCGCCGCCGTTTTTCGGTGCGCGGTTCGGCGGCGCTGACACTTCGGGCCGGTTGACGGGACCATGAACCGAAAAGAACGACGTGCGGCCGAGAAGCAACGCGGCGCCTCCGCGGGAAGCGCGAACGCGCCGGCCTTCGCGGCCGGTATCGGCATTGCCGACCTCGCCGCCGAGGCGAGCCGGTTGCGCACGATCGGCCGCATCCATGAGGCGCAAGCGATTTGCCGCGACATTCTCGCGCGCGAGCCCGATCATGTGCAGAGCCTGAACCTGCTCGGCCTGATCGCGCAGGCCGCCGGCGATCACCGCGCCGCCGCAAAACTGTTCGCGAAGGCGATCGCGGCGGACGAGGTCAACGCCGCCTGCCATTACAATGCTGGCAATTCGTACCAGGCGCTCGGGCAACGCAGCAAGGCGGCCGCGCATTTCAGCAAGGCGCTGGCGCTCGGCATGGAAGACAAGGCGCTCGCCTTCATCCTGCAAAGTCCTGTCATCGCCGGATATGTCGGGCGGATTGCGAGCAAGTGGCCGCTGGCGATCACGGCCGCCGAATTG
The DNA here is from genome assembly GCF_900696085.1 of Bradyrhizobium ivorense. GTDB lineage: Bacteria > Pseudomonadota > Alphaproteobacteria > Rhizobiales > Xanthobacteraceae > Bradyrhizobium > Bradyrhizobium ivorense. The sequence goes on along the minus strand of NZ_CAADFC020000032.1, from coordinate 125,941 downwards.
TTCGGCGGCGAAAGCATCGCCCCGCTGGCCAAGGATCTGTTCCTGCGCTGTGCGATGGAAGCGACGACGCTGCCGAGCATGCAGCTCGAACTGCTGCTGGGACATGCGCGCGCCGAGTTGCTGCGGCTGGCGGGCACGCCGGGCAAGGATCGCGCCGCACCCGACGACGACATCGTCGGCTTCGCCTGCGCGCTGGCGCGGCAGTGTTTTATCAGCGAATATGCCTATGCGCAGACCACGGCGGAAAGCGGCGATGCCGATGCGCTGCGCGATCGATTGCTGCAGAACCTGGCGTCGGGGGCCACCATCACGCCGCTCGCGCTGTCGGTCGTTGCCGCCTATGTCCCGCTTCATACCCTGCCGACGGCGGAAACACTGCTGCGCCGGGACTGGCCGGCGAGCGTGGCCGGCCTGCTGCGGGTGCAGCTTCGCGAGCCGCTCGAGGAAGCGAGCGATCGCGCGCACATTGCAGCGCTCACGCCCATCGAGGACAGCGTCTCGGTGCAGGTGATGCACCAGTACCAGGAAAACCCCTATCCGCGCTGGACCATCAATCCACTGACCGCATTTGCGGCAGATCAGGCGCGCGGCAAGATCGCGCCGACGGCGGAGCGGCAGGCCGAACTGGAGATCCTGATCGCGGGCTGCGGCACCGGCTCGCACGCGATCCAGATCGCGCAGGTCTATCCGAACGCCCGCCTGCTCGCGGTCGACATCAGCCTGACCAGCCTCGCCTATGCGCGGCGCAAGACCCGCGAGCTCGGCTTGCGCAATATCGACTATGCCCAGGCGGATATTCTGGAGCTGGGGACGATCGGCCGCAGCTTCGATCATATCGAGTCGGTCGGCGTGCTGCATCACCTTGCCGAGCCGACCGCCGGCTGGCGCGTGCTGGTCTCGCTGCTGCGGCCGGGCGGCAAAATGCGCATCGGGCTCTACAGCGAGCTGGCGCGCCGCGTCATCGTCGAGGCCCGCGCGCGCATCGCGGCGCGCGGCTATCGCGCCACCGCCGACGACATCAGGCGGTGCCGCCAGGACATCATCCGCGAGGCCGAGCACTGGCCGATGCTGATCGGCGCGCGCGACTTCTACAGCATCAGCGGCTGCCGCGACCTGCTGTTCAACGTCATGGAGCACCGCCTCACGATCCCCGAGATCGCGGCATTCCTGAACGACAATGGTCTATCCTTCCAGGGTTTCGAACCGTTCGACGACCCGACGGTGCACGAAAAATTCCGCAAGCAGTTTTCGGGCGCGGCCGACGAGGCCAATCTGGAGCAATGGCACCGCTTCGAGGTCGATCATCCCGAGACGTTCTGGGACATGTATGTGTTCATGGCGGGCAAGAGCGCGCGCTGACGTCGCGGGACGCCGGGAAGCAGAACCTATTCGATCACGTCATCCGCGCCGCTGACCACCGACTGCGAGAATGCGCGGCCGAGCAGTTTGGCGGTCTTCAGGTTGATCACGAGCTCGACCTTGGTCACCAGCTGCACCGGCAGATCGGCCGGCCTCTCGCCCTTGAGCACCCGGCCGGCATAGATCCCTGCGCGGCGATGCGACTGCACGAAATCGCCGCCATAGCTCATCAACCCGCCGGCCATCGGAAAATCCCGGGTCTGCGTGATGGCGGGAACGCCGTACTTGATCGCGAGCTCGGCCAATCGCCGGCTGCGAAAGGCAAAATAGGGATCGGAGCAGAACACCAGCGCGTTGGCCGACTCCCGGCCCACGGCAGCGAAGACCTCCTCGAATTCCTCTTCCTTGCTTGCGTTCAGCACCAGCAGCTTGACGCCGAGGGTTTCGGCGGCGGCGCGCAGCCGCTGCAATTGCGAGCCGGCAGTCGGGCTGGTCGGGTTGGCGACGACGCCCAAGGTGGTCGCCGCCGGCAACAGCTCGTGCATCAGCTCGAGCCGCTTCGGCGACACGTCGACGCTCAGGCTGGAAACGCCCGTGATGTTGCCGCCCGGCCGCGACAGGCTGTCGACCACACCGAGCGCAACGGGATCGCCGCCCATCTCGAACACGATGGTCTTGGTGACGCCGGCAGCCTTTGCGGCAAGCGCGACCGGCGCGCCGCCGGGCGCCACCACCAGATCGACATTGTGCGCGATCAGTTCGCCGGCCAAAGCAGGCAGGCGAGCATATTGCCCATGGGCCCATTGATAATCGATCGTGACATCGCGTCCCTCGACAAAGCCGGCTTCGCGAAGGCCCTGGTGAAAAGCCCGCAGCCGGCTGGCAAACAGCTCGGGCGATTCCGGGCAGAGATAGCCGATCACCGGCATCGACGGCTTCTGCGCATGCGAGGATGTGGTCGAGGTCGCGGCGGCCGCCATCATCAACAGGACGTCGCGCCGGCTGGCGCGCCGGTGCGACGTTGCTGCACTGGGATCAGCGCTTGTCATTGTTTTGCGAACCCGCTGCCGTCGATCGAAGCATATCCCGCGACCGGCCTGTCGCCAACGCAATGCACCGGGCATAAGCGGGGCGGCATCGGCTACAGCGCCCCAAACGAAATTCCAAACACCGGAATTGCCTCGTCGAAGCCCTTGATTTGTCGATTGCCGATATCGTGCAGCGGGCGCTGGCCGCCAACGTTGGTGGCGATCTCGACGTCGAGCAGGATTTCCCGGTCTGCGGCAGATGCGCACAGGCGGGCCGCGAGATTCACCACAGTGCCGATCGCGGTGTAATCGAGCCGGTCCTCGTAGCCGATCCGGCCGACGATCGCCGATCCGCCGGCGAGCCCGACGCCGAAGCCGATCTGGTAGCCGCGCGCTCGCCAGCCGGCGATCAGCTCCTGCACCCGCTTCTGCATTTCGATCGCAAGGTCGACCGCGCGCAGCGCCGGCTGCTCGACCGCGACGGGTGCGTTGACCAGCACCATCAGGCCGTCGCCGGAAAAGCTGATCAGCGTCGCCTCATATTGCGCAATCGCCCTGCCGAGCACCTCATAATAGGCCGACAGCACGCCCATGACTTCCTCGGGGGCGACGCCCGCGGAAAACGCGGTGAAGCCGCGCAGATCGCAGAACACCACGGCGACGTCGGTGCGGCGGCCGTCCAGCACGCTGTCGTCGCCGGTCCGGTCGACGAGGTCGGCGACCTGCGGCGCGAGGAAGCGCTTCAGCTTGGCGATGCGCTCCTGGTGCTGCTGCGCGAGCGCGAGGCCGCCGGCCATCTTGTTGAAACTGTCGGCGAGGCGCTGAAACTCGTCGCCGGTCTGCAGCGAGATGCGGTGATCGAAGGCGCCGGCGCCGATCCGCTCGGTGCCTTCCTCGAGCAGCTTGATCGGCACCGTCATCCGGTGCGCCAATGCATAGGCCAGCAGCCCGGCGAAGATGGTGCCCATCGCGAGCAGCGTCGCGGTGCGCCGCAAGGCGGCATAGATCGGCGCGTAGGCTTCGGAAAGCGGCTGCTCCACCACCACGGTCCAGTCCGGGCCCGCCACCGGCGCGGCGCTGACGGCGACGGTGCGTCCGTCTGCAGCCTGGCTGGTCGCAAAGTCCGCCCCCGGGCCGATCGCGTCGCGTACCGCGCGAAATGGCCGCGAGGTGGTCTCTTCCGCTCCGCGCAGCACGAGGCTGAGGTCGGGATGCGCGATCAGCCGGCCGGGCCGGTCGAGCACAAAGGCAAGGCCGGTCTCGCCCACCTTGATCGCCGAGATCACATCCCAGATCAGCTTGAGATTGACCTCGGCAATGACGGCGCCGGACGACGGCCGGTTGCCCACCACCGCGACCGTCAGATAGGGCTCCGAGCCGCGGTTGTAGCTGACGTCGCTGAACCAGACCTGGGTCGCTCGGGCGCCGACCAGCGCAGGGTCGGCGGACCGGTCGGTGCGGCTCTCGATGCGATTGAGGCTGACCCGCGAGACGTGGAGGCGCTCCAGCGCGTTGTGGTCGAGCAATGTCAGGCTAACGATGGCCGGCGCCTGCCGCAGCAGCCGCTGCGCATCGGTGCGCCGCCGCTCGTCGACCTCGTCGGTCCATGGCAGCTGCACCAGCCAGCCGAGTTGGGTGGAAATATCGTGGATGAAGTTATGGATTTCAGCGGCGGCGGACGACGCCTCGGCGTCGAGCAGCTGGTCGACCCGCGCGCGCTGATCGCGGTAACCGAACCAGGCCTCGACGACGCCATTGATGGCAAGCGGGACCGCGACGGCCATGAAGAGCACGAGGAAATACTTTGGAAACAGGCCGCGAAACCGATCTCGGACAATCATGCCCTGGTACCTGAAAAAGCGACGGGTCGATCAATATTCCGAAAAAATGTCGCCTTTGCTGTGCCGGCCGGCGCTGCCGCTACTCTGCATTGCAAAACATAGGGAACCGCGTTTTAGGCTGCAATGAGGCTGCCTGCCGAGCCCGCCAAATGACACAGCCTCGTGACCTCGCCGGGCTACCGTTTCGGCGGGGCTATAAAATCCCGGCATAGCTGCGCGAAACAGATGCGAAGAGAGTAACGCCCGCTCACGCGCTATCCCATCGGCGTGAGGCCGCGCCACTGCGCTGCCTTTCCGTCCCGATGGAATCGGGACGGATTCTTTGTTTGACGCGTTTTCTTCATGCGAACCGGTATCCACTTCGCTTGAAAACGCTCTAGCCGAGGCCAAGATGGACCAAATTGCCGTTCACCAGGACAACGCGACCGGCGCCGACTGGCCGGTTGCGATCTACCGCACGCTGAAGGAATTTGGCGTGGCGCAGCTGTCCTATGTGCCCGATGCGGGGCATTCCAAGCTGATCAAGCTGTCGCACGCCGATCGCGCCATCAAGACCACGGTGCTGACCACCGAGGAGGAAGGCGTGGCGCTGTCCGCCGGCGCCTGGCTCGGCGGCGAGCGCGCGGTGCTGCTGATGCAATCGAGCGGCGTCGGCAATTGCGTCAACATGCTGTCGCTGATGGCAAGCTGCCGCTTTCCGTTCCTGACGCTGGTGACGATGCGCGGCGAATGGGCCGAGTTCAATCCCTGGCAGATCCCGATGGGCCGGGCGACGCCGCAGGCGTTCGAGATCATGGGCGTCACCGTGCTGCGGCTGGAAAACCCGCAGGATACCGAGGAGGTGATCTCAGCCGCCGCCACGCTCGCCTATGACGGCGATCAGCAGGTCGCGGTGCTGATCTCGCAGCGGATGATCGGCCGCAAGAAGTGGACGAAGGAGACGCACTGATGTCAGAGCCAATTGGAACGCTCGATCGCCGCGCCGCGGTGAAGGCGCTGCTTGCCGACCGCGGCGATTTGCTCGTGATCTCCGGACTCGGCTCCTCGTCCTATGATCTGTTCGCCGCCGGCGAGCATCCCGGCAATTTCTATCTCTGGGGCGCGATGGGCGGCGCCGCGATGGTCGGGCTCGGGCTCGCGCTGGCGCAGCCGAAGCGCCCGGTGCTGGTCATCACCGGCGACGGCGAGCAGCTGATGGGAATCGGCAGCCTCTTGACCATCGCCGCCAAGCAGCCCGGCAATCTCTCGATCGCGGTGCTCGACAACGGCCAGTTCGGCGAGACCGGGATGCAGCCCAGCCATTCCGGCCTTGGTGCGAAGCTGGAAGTGATCGCGAGCGGCGCCGGCATCGGCTCGGTCAGCGACATCGCTGACATGGCCGGCGTCGAAGCATTTCGCGCGCGCCTGCGCGACGTCAACGGCGGCCCGCGGCTGGCGCGGATCCGGATCGCAGCCGGCGAGCTCGAACGCGCGCTGCCGCCGCGCGATGGCACGTATTTGAAAAACCGCTTCCGCGGCCATCTCGGCATCGCGGTGGCCTGAGACCATGTGAATGCATTCACCCCCGTCATTGCGAGCGAAGCGAAGCAATCCATCGCGCGGCATGCGCGGAGGCATGGATTGCTTCGCTTCGCTCGCAATGACGGGGATAAAGCGACGAAGCTGCCTTCAGGCGAGCTGGATGTCCCAGAGCCCCTCGGCGCGGCAGGCGGCGACCTCGTCGCGCAACAGTCTTGCGATCAGCGTGATCGCGTTGGAGCCGGGATGCTCGACCGGCGCGGCCAGCGCCAGCTCGCGGCGCGGTGCCGGCCGCGCCAGCGGCGCGGTCTCGAGCCGGCCGTCGGCGACCTCGGCGCGCACCGAGGACGGCGGCAGCAGCGTATATCCGAGCCCCTCCTCGACCAGGCTGGTCAGCACCCGGAACGAGTCCGCCTCGAGCTTGACGTCGATATCGAGCTTGCGCTTCGCGGCTGCGTGCTCGATCAGCGCACGGAGGCCGTGCGAATGACTGGGCAGCACCAGGCGCTGGCGCAGCAGCCAGCCGATATCGACCTGCTTCTTCTGCTTCAGCCCGCTGCCGCGCGGGCCGACCGCGACGATCGAGTCGCGGCCGAGGCTCTGCACCGCCAGATGCAGATCGACCGACGGGCCGTAGATCACGGCAAGATCCATCTCGCCGCGATGCAGCCACTCGATCAGATGGCCGCTGTAGCTTTCGACGATGCAGAGCGAGATGCCGGGATAGAGCTCCACAGTGCGGCGCGCAAGGCGCGCGGAGAGCACGCAGCTCACGGTCGGGATCAGTCCCAGCACCACGCGCCCCGACGGCGCGCCGCCGGCGGACTGGATGTCGTCGCGGATCTGGTCGATCTGCCGCACGATACCGCTGGTGCGTGCCAGCAGCAGGCGGCCCGCATCGGTCAGCACCATGCCGCGGCCATTGCGGGTGAACAGCTCGGTGCGCAGCTCGTGCTCCAGCAGCTTGATCTGCCGGCTCAGCGCCGGCTGCGCGACCCGCAGCGTATCGGAGGCCTTGCTCAGGCTGCCGAGTTCCGCGACACACGCAAAGGTCCTAAGCTGGCGGAAATCCATACTTGCCAATCCTGGAAGGCAGGTTCATACGCTATAACAAAACAGCATAGGGAGTTTACCGGGGCCCCACAACGGGCGCTTAGCCCGCTAGATTCTAGTGTTGACGCGTTTTCTTCACGCGAACCGGTACCCACTTCGCTCGAAAACGCTCTGGTACAACCTCTCGACAAGAAGAACCCATGACCGTACACGAACAGCAGCTCGACGATCATTCCGACATCCGCGACGCCGTCGCAAAACTCTGCGCGCAGTTTCCCGGCGAATACTGGCGCAAGCTCGATCGCCAGATGGCCTATCCGAAGGAATTCGTCGATGCGCTGACGGAGGCCGGCTATCTCTCGGTGCTGATCCCGGAGGAATATGGCGGCGCGGGCCTGAAGCTGTCGGCGGCGGCGGCGATCCTGGAAGAGATCCAGCGCGCCGGCTGCAACGGCGGCGGCTGCCACGCCCAGATGTACACGATGGGCACCGTGCTGCGGCACGGCAACGACGCGCAGAAGGCGAAGTATTTGCCGAAGGTCGCGACGGGCGAATTGCGGCTGCAGGCGTTCGGCGTCACCGAGCCGACCAGCGGCACTGATACCTCGTCGCTGAAGACCACAGCGCGCCGCGACGGCGACCACTACGTCGTCAACGGCCAGAAGATCTGGACCAGCCGCGCCGAACATTCCGACCTGATGATCCTGCTCGCACGCACCACGCCGAAGGAGCAGTCGCGCAAGCGCACCGACGGGCTCTCGGTGTTCATCGTCGACATGCGCGAGGTCAAGGGCAAGGGTCTGGAGATCCGCCCCATCAGAACCATGATGAACCACGCCACGACCGAGGTGTTCTTCACCGACATGAAGGTGCCGGCGGAGAACCTGATCGGCGACGAAGGCAAGGGTTTTCGCTACATCCTCTCCGGCATGAATGCCGAGCGCATCCTGATCGCCGCCGAATGCATCGGCGACGCAAAGTGGTTCATCGCCAAGGCGACCAACTACGCCAAGGAGCGCAGCGTGTTCGGCCGGCCGATCGGCCAGAACCAGGGCATTCAATTCCCGATTGCGAAGGCCTACGCCTCGATGCGCGCGGCCGAGCTGATGGTGAAGGAAGCCACCCGCAAATACGAGGCCGGGCTCGACTGCGGCGCCGAGGCCAACATGGCCAAGATGCTGGCGGCGGATGCCTCCTGGGAAGCGGCCAATGCCTGCGTGCAGACACATGGCGGCTTCGGTTTCGCCGAGGAGTACGACGTCGAGCGCAAATTCCGCGAAACCCGGCTCTATCAGGTGGCGCCGATCTCGACCAACCTGATCCTCTCCTTCGTCGCCGAGCATGTGCTCGGCATGCCCCGCTCCTACTGAGTTCGCATCATGCTGCCGCTTGAGGGATTGACCGTCATCGCCGTCGAACAGGCGGTTGCCGCGCCGTTCTGCTCGTCGCGCCTGGCCGACGCCGGCGCCCATGTCATCAAGATCGAACGGCCCGAGGGTGATTTCGCCCGCGGCTATGACGCCGCGGCGAAGGGCCAAAGCAGCTATTTCGTCTGGCTCAACCGCGGCAAGGATTCCGCGGTGGTCGATCTCGCCACCAAGGAAGGCCGCGCGCAGCTTGAAGACCTGATCGCAGGCGCCGACGTGCTGCTGCAGAACCTCAAGCCCGGCTCGATGGACAAACTGGGCTTTTCGCGCGAGCGGCTGCGCAAGGACTATCCGAAGCTGATCATGTGCACGATTACCGGTTATGGTGACAGCGGCCCCTATGCCGACCGCAAGGCCTATGACCTCCTGATCCAGGCCGAGAGCGGGCTTGCCTCGATCACCGGCGGCCCCGAGGGCGCCTCGCGCGTCGGCATGTCGATCGTCGACGTCGCGACCGGCGCCACCGCGCATGCCGCGATCCTCGAGGCGCTGATCGGACGCGGCCGCACCGGCGAGGGAGCCGATATCCGGATCTCGATGTTCGACGTGATGGCGGACTGGCTCACCGTGCCGCTGCTCAATGCCGAGGACGGCAAGGCGCCCAAACGTATCGGCCTCGCCCATCCCTCGATCGCGCCCTACGGCGTGTTCCGCTCCAGGGACGGCAAGGAGATCCTGATCTCGATCCAGAGCGAGCGCGAGTGGAAGACGCTGTGCGCCAAAGTGCTCGATCAGCCGGCCCTTCCCGACGATCCGCGCTTTGCCAACATGGTCGAGCGGGTGCGCAACCGCGCGCTGACCGACGGGATCGTCGGCGAGGCCTTCGGCCGGCTGACGCGCGAGCAGCTGCTGGCGAAGCTTGCGGAGGCGGACATCGCGTTCGCCGAAGTCAACAGCATGGACGACCTCGCGAAACATCCGCATCTGCGTCGCATCGAGGTCGACACGCCGAACGGCAAGGTCAGCTATCCGGCTCCGGCCGCGATCGTGGTCGGCGCGGACAGGCATTACGGCAAGGTGCCCGCGATCGGCGAGCGCATCAAACGGTCTTAAGATTTCTCCTGCTCGGGCAAAATCTCATGAGCGACAAAATCGACCTCGATCATCTCCGCCAGTGGATCGGCCGCAGCACGGAGGCCTCCGACGTCGTCACCAAATATCTGGTGATGGGGCTGCGCGCGACGCTGTTCCAGGAAATCGGCGAGCCGAAGGCCGGCGACGCCGCGCCGTGGACCACGCATTGGTGCCTGGCGCAGCCGGTGTTTCCGATGTCGCAGCTCAGCCCGGACGGCCATCCGACCCGCGGCGGCTTCCTGCCGCCGGTACCGCTGCCGCGCCGGATGTGGGCCGGCGGCGAACTGGAATTCCTCGACGCGTTGCGGATCGGCGACGAGGCGAAGCGGACTTCGCGCATTGCCGACGTCACGGTGAAGTCGGGCTCGACCGGCACGCTGTGCTTCGTCTCGGTCAATCACGAGGTGACGACCTCGCGCGGCGTTGCGATCCGCGAGCGGCAGGACATCGTGTATCGCGAGATGACCAGCACCCCGGCCGCCGCACCCGCCAAGGCGCCGCCGCCTCCGCCGGCCGCGCAGCATCGCGAGAGCCACGTCTCCGATCCGGTGCTGCTGTTTCGTTATTCCGCGCTGACCTTCAACGGCCACCGCATCCATTACGACCGCGACTACGTCACCAAGGTCGAGGGCTATCCGGGCCTGATCTTCCACGGCCCGCTGCAGGCCGCCTTCATCGTCGAGCTCGCCGCAAAGCTGCGCGGCGGCAAGCCGCCGAAGAAGTTTTCCTATCGCGGCGTGCAGCCGCTGTTCGAGGGCAGCGAGTTCTCGATCAACGCCAACGACAAGGACGGCGCCATGGAGCTGTGGACCGCCAATGCCGAGGGCCAGCCGACCATGAAGGGCACAGCGACCTGGTGAGAACCTGACGGCTCCCTCCCCGCAATTCGCCAGCGTAGCGCCGCCGTGCTACGCTCGGGGTAGCACCGGATTGCGGGACAGGAGCTGTCATGCGCTTTGCGATCGGCGACACGACGGTCGACGTCATCGTCGACGATGACGATTTTATCGCGCCGCTCTCGGAATTCTTCCCGGGCTACGTTCCGGAGTTGATCGCGGCGCATCGCGGCACGCTGGAGCCCGACTTCGTCGATCTCGCGCGGGGTCTCGCCAGGTTCGCGATCCAGAGCTTCGTGCTGCGAAGCGGCGGACGAACGCTGCTGATCGATTGCTGCATCGGCGACCACAAGGAGATTCCCGAGATCCCGGGGTGGCACCAGCGGCGCGGCAGCGGCTTCCTCGACCGCATGCGGCGGAGCGGCGTCGATCCTGCCGCGATCGATCTGGTGTTCTGCACCCATCTGCACGTCGATCACGTCGGCTGGAACACGCTGCGTGACAATGGCCGCTGGGAGCCGACCTTTCCCAATGCGCGCTATCTGTTCGGACGTCGCGAGCTCGCCGACTGGATGGCGCAGCACGATGCCGGACGCGCGCCGCCGATCCATGCCCGCGCGCTCGAGCAGAGCGTGATTCCGATCGTCGAGGCCGGCCGCGCCGATCTGGTCGACGACGGCTACGAGCCCGGTCCGGGGCTGCGGCTCGTCCCATTGCCGGGCCATACGGGCGGCCAGATGGGGCTTGTCGTCGAGCAGGCGCAGCAGCGCGCGATCTTTTGCGGCGATGCGATCCACAATCCGCTGCAGATCTTCCAGCACGGCCTGTCGACGTCATCCTGCGCCGACCCGCAGTTGGCGCGCGAGACGCGCACCAAGATCCTTGCCGAGGCCGCGGACAGCGGCCGGCTGGTGGTGCCGGCGCATTTCCGCGGCCCGCGTTGCGCGCATATCCGCGCGCAGGGCGGCGGCTACGCGCCGGTGTTCGACGCCAACGTGTAGCTACTCAGCCGGCGTGCACCATGTCCCGGCAACCTTGACGCCGAATTCGGCGCTCTCCTTGCGGAACTGGGCGATCGACGGCGCATTGCGATGCGCCTCGAACGCCGCCTCGTCCTGGTAGACTTCGTGGAGCAGCAGTTTTGCAGCATCGTCGCGCGGCACCAGCACATTGAACTCGAGCGTGCCCGGCTCGTCCTTCAGCGAGCGGGTGCGGTGTGCCATCAACAGCGGCAGCACCTTGTCGCGCGTCCCCGGCGCGACGTCGATGGTGGCGATGATTGCGAGCTTGGGCATACCAGTTACTCCTGCTTGGCAGCTCACTCGGGCAGCGGCTTGCCGGCCTGCTCGCGGACGATGTACTCGGCGTACCAATCCGGCCAGTTCGCATCGTGCCCGCCGGTACGCTTCTCGTGCTCGCCATGCGCGGCGGAGGCGCGACGCAGCGCGGCGGCAAGATCGGCCGACGAGGTGAAGGTCGTGCTGTTGCCGTCGACGCGTCCGGGCAGACGCTGCGTCACCTGCTGCAGCAGCCAGGCATTGCCGTCGGGATCGTTGAAGGTGGCGAGCGAGCCGTAGCTCGGCCGCTCCGGGTCCGGCCCGCTGACCGGGCCCTGCGGCCCGCGGTGAAACACCTCGCTGACATCGGCGCCGCGCGCGATCAGCTCGGCGCGCGCCGCCTCGATGTCGGTGACGATCAGGAAACGCGGCAACGGTGCGCCGCTGCCGAGATGGATCGAGGCCGGCGAGCCGGGCGGCGTCAGCTGAACGGCGCGCGAGCCGTCGGGCCTGACGAAATCGGCATCGAGCCGCCAGCCCAGATGCTGATAGAACTGTTTGGCCCGATCGATGTCCGAGACGGGAATTACCACCACTTCGAGCTTCAGATCGACTGAAGCAGCGCTCGCTGCCTTGGTTTCGGTGGTCATGGCTCGCTCCCTGGATTGTGATGACCGCGCAACGGCACGTGTTGAATCCGCATTTGACAATATCCACGTTACTATGAAATTCATAGTAACAAGCCCAATGAAGAAACCGTGATCATGAAGGACAAGACAGCTGACCAAACGCTCTGCCCCGTCGCTCGTGCAGAAGCCGTGGTCGGCGACCGCTGGACGGTGCTGATCCTGCGCGAACTGTTCGCACGCAACCACCGCTTCGAGGAGATCCAGGCCTACACCGGCGGCACGCCGCAGATGATCGCGGCGCGGCTGAAGAAGCTGGAGACCGACGGACTGGTAACGCGGCGCGTCTACAATAAGCGTCCGCTGCGCCACGAATATCACCTGACGAAGAAGGGCGAGGCGTTTTTCCCTGTCATGTTCGCGCTGCGCGCCTGGGGCGAGACCTGGTGCAAGTCGCCCAGGGAAGGCCTTTCCATGAACTACACGCATTTCAGTTGCGGCAAGCCGACCGGGCTCGGCCCTGTCTGCCAGAGCTGCGGCGAGCCGCTGCACTGGCCGGATGTGGTCGCGGAGCGATCGCCGAAATACCAGAAAGAGCGCGACGCGCGCTGGGAGGCGTTCAAGGCGAGCCGCTGAAATTCCGCGCGCCGGCGCGAGAGACGACGCTCCAGAAGCGATCGCCCTTCGCAGCGCTTCCAATCACGCAGGACCGGTCCGGCCGAGGCCCGCGCAACAAGGAAGACCAATATGCCATTCGTTCGCATCGACCTGAAGCGCGGCAAGTCCGCCGAATACCGCAAGACCCTCGGCGAGATCGTCTACAAGGCGATGACCGACCTGATCAACGTGCCCGAGAACGACAAATTCCAGGTCATCACCGAGCACGATCGCGGCGATCTGAACTATGCCGAAAACTATCTCGGCAACACCTACAGCGATGACATCGTGTTCATCCAGATCACGCTCAACGCCGGACGCACGGTCGAGATGAAGAAGGCGTTCTACAAGCGCATCGTGGACGACTTCCAGAGCCAGCTGGGCGGACGGCCGGACGATGTTGTCATCAATCTGGTCGAGGTCGCCAAGGAGAACTGGTCGTTCGGCCACGGCATCGCCCAATACGCGACCTGAGCAAGGCTTTCATCGCGGCGTGCAATCGCCTAGTGTGATGCGATCTACAATTTGGTCGCATTATTCGGATCGGAGATCATGAGTCGGTTCTGGAGTTCGGTCGTCCACAATCTGTCGCCATACGTGCCCGGCGAACAGCCGAAGATCGCCGGCCTCGTCAAGCTCAATACCAACGAGAATCCCTACCCGCCGTCGCCGCGCGCGCTGGCCGCGATCGCCGCCGCGGTGGATCGTTTGCGGCTCTACCCCGACCCGCACGCCACATTGCTGCGCGAGACGATCGCCGCGCGCTACGGCGTCGCGCCGGACGAAGTGTTCGTCGGCAACGGCTCCGACGAGGTGCTGGCGCACACCTTCCAGGCGCTGCTGAAGCATGATGCGCCGCTGCTGTTCCCCGATATCACCTACAGCTTCTACCCGGTCTATTGCGGCCTCTATGCTGTCGGCTACGAAGAGGTGCCGCTCGACGCCGCGATGCGGATCGCGCTCGCCGACTACCGGCGGCCATGCAGCGCGGTCCTGCTAGCCAATCCGAACGCGCCGACCGGCATCGCCTTGCCGCGCGACGCAATCGAGGCCCTGGTGGCCGAACGTCCGGACCGGCTGGTGGTGATCGACGAGGCCTATGTCGATTTCGGCGCCGAGAGCGCCGTGCCGCTGGTCATCAGCCACGACAACCTGCTGGTGGTGCAGACTCTCTCCAAGTCACGCGCGCTGGCCGGGCTGCGGGTCGGCTTTGCCATCGGGCAACGGCCGCTGATCGAGGCGCTGGAGCGGGTCAAGGACAGTTTCAACTCCTATCCGCTGGATTGCCTCGCCATCGCCGGCGCGACCGCGGCGCTCGAGGACGATGCCTGGTTTCAGGAGACGCGACAGCGCATCATCACAAGCCGCGAGGCGCTCGCCCATGACCTTTCTACGCTTGGCTTCGAGGTGCTGCCGTCGCACGCCAACTTCGTGTTCGCGCGCCATCCCGGGCATCGCGGTGCCGACCTCGCGGCCCGGCTGCGCGAGCGCGGCGTGCTGGTGCGGCATTTCAAGAAACCGCGGATCGAGGATTTCTTGCGCATCACGGTCGGAACCGAGGATGAATGCGGCCGCCTGATCGCACTGCTGCGTGACTAGCTCTGATCGTGCATGGCGGTCCGCCGCGCCCGTCGCTTGCGGTCGGGAGCGGCGCCACGCATAGTGCCGCCGCGCGTGCATAAACAACAAGAACGGGGAGGCAATCATGAGAACGCTCGCAGCCGCACTGTGCGCCCTGGCGCTGATCACGACCGGCGCGCAGGCGCAGTCGCTGAAGGACTTCATGGCGACCGTCATGAAGAAATGGACCGCGCCGTTCGAGCCGTTCAACCTGATCGGCAACATCTATTATGTCGGCACCGACGGGATCGCGGTCTACGTCATCAAGACGTCGCAGGGTCTGATCCTGATGGACACCGCGATGCCGCAGTCGACCGGCATGATCAAGGACAATATCGCAAAACTCGGCTTCAAGCCCGGCGACATCAAGATCATCCTCAACAGCCATGCGCATCTCGATCACACCGGCGGCTTTGCCGAGATCAAGCAGGAGACCGGCGCGCAGCTGATCGCCGGCGAGCGCGACAAGCCGTTGCTGGAAGGCGGCTACTATCCGGGCGACGAGAAGAACGCCGATCTCGGCTTTCCGCCGGTCAAGGTCGATCGCACCGTCAAGGAAGGCGACAAGGTGACGCTCGGCGACGTGACGCTGATCGCGCATGCGACGCCCGGCCATTCACCCGGCTGCACCAGCTGGGAGATGACCGTCAGCGACGGCGGCCAGAACCGTACGGTGCTGTTCTTCTGCAGCGGGACGGTGGCGCTCAATCGCCTGGTCGGCAACCCGACCTATTCCGGCATCGTCGACGACTATCGCTCGACGTTTGCGAAGGTCAAGGCGATGAAGGTCGACGTGCTGCTCGGACCGCATCCGGAAGTCTACGACATGCAGGCCAAGCGCGCGCAGATGAAGGACGGTGCAGCAAACCCGTTCGTCAAGCCCGGCGAGAACGCGACCTATGTCGGCGGGCTGGAGCAGGATTTCGACAAGCAGTTCGCCAAGCAGACGGCCGCGCTGCACAAGGCCAATTAGGGCGCGCCAAACAGCGCGCCCTCGTTTTCGGCCCTTACGTGACAAGCGCTCAGTAGTCCCAGTAGACCGGCACCCAGCGGAAGGCATCGCCGTCGACGGCCACATGGCCGATCGACGGGAACGGCAGGTGCGTGGCCACCAGGAGGCTGCGGGTCTTTGCCAGTTCCTGCAGCAGACGAACCCGAACGCGGGCCGCCTCCGCGGGGTCGTGCTCAAAGCCGTTGTACCAGTCGGGGTGCTCGAACCCGACCGTGAACACGGCGTCGCCGGCGAACATCAGCCGGTCGCCGCCGGACGCCACGCGGACCACGCTGTGCCCGGGGGTGTGGCCGCCGGTGCGCGTGACGACCACGCCCGGCGCCACTTCATGCTTCTCCTCGAAGGTGCGCAGATGGTTCTGGTATTCCTTCGTGAACCGCTTGGCGGCGGCCCGCAGCGCGTCCGGGAACCCGGGCGGCATGGCGACGCGGGAGAAATCGGGCGATTCCCAGAACTCGATCTCGGAGGCCGCGACATGGATCCGCAGGTCCGGACGCAGCCGCTCCTTCACCCCGTCGACGATCAGCCCGCCGACATGGTCCATGTGCATGTGCGTCAGCACCACGTCGGTCACCGACCCGAGATCGATGCCGGCGGCCTCCAGTCGCTTGGTCAGCTGCCCGGCCCGCGGCAGGTTCAATTGCGGGTCGAAGCCGAGCCCGGCGTCGACCAGGATGGTCTGGCTACCGCTGCGCACCACGACCACGTTCAGCGCCCAATCGAACGCGTCCGACGGCAGGAACATGTCTTTCAGCCAGGCCGCCCGGACGGCCGGGTCGGCATTGTGGGCCAGCATCGCGCCTGGCAGCGGCAGCACGCCGTCGCTGACCACCATCACGTCGATCTCACCGATCTTCAGTGCGTAGCGCGACGGAACCAGCTCTTCGGGGCTGTGCCCTGCGGAGTGTGAAGTGTTGTCGAGGTCCATGTGTGTCTCCTCCTGACCGCCCGCCCTGCGGATGCGTCGACGACGCCACGCCGGCGGTAGCTTCGACCTTTAGCGAGCCGGATCCGCCGCTGCCCCAGAGCGATTGTCGTCGTTGCAGAGCGATTGCTGCCAAGGCGAGAGCTTGATCCCGGCGCCGCTCCCGCCGCCCCCGGCGGCCGGCGCTGGAACGCAATCGCACGTCGCGCGTTCCTCGCCCCAGACGGAGGACGCCATGCTTAGAGACGAACAGGTCGCGGTTCTCCGCGACATCGCCCAGTCCATTGCCTTTGCCGACGACATGCAAGGCGAGGTCGACAGGCTCATCAAGGAGGGATACGTCGCAATGGACGGCGATCTCTACGAGTTGACGCCCAAGGCGCAGAAGCTGTTGTCGGATCGCGGGGCGGGGCTCAACGAAGCGTAACGCGCAGGCGCGCCCGCAGCTTGACATTATCGGGCAATCCATCGACAGGTGGATTGCTTTTCCGCGTGTGCTCCCCGCGCAATGGCGGAAGGCCAAAACACCATAAGACACCAGCAATGGGAGCCAGCGCCCGATGTCGTCCCGCAAACCCGCCGCCGCGAAAGGCAAGACCGTCACCGTCAAGGACGCCACCTTCGGCCTGTTGCGCGCGTGGGGCATCAAGAAGGTGTTCGGCAATCCCGGCTCGACCGAGCTGCCGTTCCTGAGCGACTGGCCCGACGACATCGATTACGTGCTCGGCCTGCAGGAAGCCGCCGTCGTCGGCATGGCCGACGGCTACGCGCTGGCGACGCGCAATGCCGGCTTCGTCAATTTGCATTCGGCGGCCGGCGTCGGCAACGCGCTCGGCAACATCTACAACGCCTATCGCAACCAGACGCCGCTGGTGATCACGGCGGGACAACAGGCGCGCTCGATCATGCCGCTGCAGGCATTCCTCTACGCCGAGCGCGCCAGCGAATTCCCGCGGCCGTATGTCAAGTTCGCGGTCGAGCCGGCGCGCGCCGAGGACGTGCCGGCCGCGATCGCGCGCGCCTATTACGTCGCGATGCAGCCGCCCTGCGGGCCGACCTTCGTCTCGGTGCCGATCGACGACTGGGCGCACGCGACGCAGCCGCTCGAGGCGCGCCGGGTCAGCCGCGAGATCGGCCCCGATCGATCCGCGATGGAAGCGCTGGTGGCGGCGCTCGCCGATGCCAAGCGCCCTGCCCTCGTGGTCGGCCCCGCCGTCGATCGCGCGGAGGCGGTCGACCTGATGGTGAAGGTCGCCGAAAAGGCAAAAGCCGCGGTCTGGGTCAGCCCGTTCTCGGCGCGCTGCTCATTCCCCGAGCGCCATCCGCAATTTGCCGGTTTTCTGCATGCCGCGCCCGGCCAGCTCTCCGACGCGCTGCGCGAGCATGATCTCGTCGTCGTGATCGGCGCGCCGGTGTTCACCTTCCATGTCGAAGGCCATGCCGCGATCTTCGACGGCGCCACCACGATCTTCCAGATCACCGACGATGCCGACGCTGCGGCGATCACGCCCGCGGGCCACAGCATCATCGCGACCATGAGGCCGGCGCTCTCAGTGCTGCTCGAGATGCTGGGCGAAACCAAGCGCGCCGCGCCGGCCGGCCGCATCCTGCCGCCCGCGCCCGCGGCCGGCGATCCGATCCCCGCCGAATACGCGCTGCATGCGCTCGCCGCCGCGATGGTACCGCACGACGCGTTGGTCGAGGAAATACCCTCGCACCGGCCGCTGATGCAGAAGACGATGCCGATGCGCGGCCAGGACAGTTTTTACACCATGGCGAGCGGCGGGCTCGGCTACAGCCTGCCGGCCGCGGTCGGCATGGCGCTGGGCCGCCGCGAGGGCCGTACCGTCTGCCTGATCGGCGACGGCTCGGCGATGTATTCGATCCAGGCGCTGTGGACCGCAGCGCAACGCAAGCTGCCGCTGACCGTGGTGGTGATGAACAATTCCGGCTACGGCGCGATGCGCTCGTTCAGCCAGGTGATGCAGGTGCGCAACGTGCCGGGCCTCGAACTGCCCGGCATCGATTTCGTCAAGCTCGCGCAAGGCATGGGCTGCGATGCGGTGCGAGTGACCAAATCGGCCGAGCTCGCGGGTGCCTACAAACGCGGGCTGTCGTCGGCGGGGACCAGCCTGATCGAGGTGATGGTGGATTCGGCGGTGCCGCTGCTCTACGCGCAGAAGGCTTAGCGGCGAGCCCACATCAGCTCTTCACTACCCGTCATCCTGAGGTGCTCGCCTCTTCGGCGAGCCTCGAAGGATGAATCGGCCCGGCTGGTGGCCGTGCATCCTTCGAGGCTCGCAAGAGCTCGCACCTCAGGATGACGGATTACGGTGTTCTCTCCCGGCCACACCGCCGCGCAACGCGCACTCTCTCCGCCGATCATTTTTCGCAATTTGTAGCCCGCGTCACACTCCTGTTGCCCGCCGTGATGTCAAATCCCGCCGCGCATTTTCATTGCCCGTTGGGAGAGTGTCATGCCCCCTAGCACCACCGTCGCAGCCAAGGCCGCAGCACCGGCCGCCGCCCCTCCCGCGAGCCGCGCCCACTCGCCCGAGCGTTCCGAATACGACGCGCTCTCGATGCTCGATCTGCTCGATGCGCGCGAGCAGTACCACGTGCATCTGATGCGGCATCCCAAGGTGCTGGCGACCGCGATCGGCTACTACCGGATCCGCAAGGAGGGCGTGGCGCCCGACGGACCGCGTAACCTCGGCAACTCGGAGGTACGCTCCAATTCCTGGCCGGCCGTGCTGGTGTTCGTCGACGACTGGATCGCGGCCACCGAGTTCGGCAGCGGCCGTCGCTACAATGCCGACGAGGCGGTGCCGAAGACGCTGTATTTGCCGGACGGACGGCGTGTGCCGGTCTGCGTGATCGAGGCGCCGAAGGATCCGGTGAGCCCGGAGGCGCCGGCCGTGAAGCGGCATCCGCTGAACAATATCGGCAGCGGCAATCCGGTGTTCGTCGACGTGCAGAACCGCAATCATTTCGCGACCGTCGCCTGCCTCGTCACCGACGGCCACAAGGCCTATGCGCTGACCAACCGTCACGTCACCGGCGAGACCGGCGAAGTGCTGTCGTCGCAGCTCGGCGGCCGCGCCCAGCCGATCGGCACCTCGTCGCAGCACCAGGCGACGCGCGTGCCGTTTACCGACGTCTATCCGAGCTGGCCGGGCAAATCGGTCTACGTCAACATGGACGCCGGGCTGATCGACATCAAGGACGTCAACGCCTGGACCGCAAAGCTGCAGGACGGCTCGGTGATGGGCCCGATGGTCGACCTGTCCTCCGCGAATTTCCCGATGGCGCTGCTCGGCCGCATTGTCCGCGGCTACGGCGCCGCGTCGAGCCAGTGGATCAGCGGCGAAATCCAGGCGCTGTTCTATCGCTACAAGTCGAAGGGCGGGTTCGAATACATTTCCGACTTCTTCATCGGTCCGCGAACGCCGACCAAGGAGGCCCCGACGCCGCCGCCATTCGTCACCGTCCCCGGCGACTCCGGCACGCTCTGGCTGCTGGAACCGAGCGAGGGCGCCAGCCGCGTCGACAGTCTCGGTTCGAGCGACAAGCCGCGGCCGCTTGCGCTGCAATGGGGTGCCAACCGACTGTATTCGGCGCTGAGCCAGCAGCCGCATGCCTATGCGCTGGCAACCTGCCTCAGCACGATCTGCGACCGGCTCGATGTAGATGTCGTCAGAGACTGGAATCTGGACCAGCCGGACACCTGGGGCGCGGTCGGGCATTTTGCCATCGCAGGCCGCGTCAGCGGCGCGCTGTCCGAGGCCGTGCCGAAGCTCAAGGAATTGATGGACAACAACGCCGCCATCATCAGCCATGACGACGGCACCATCCTCAAGAGCGACTTCAAGAAGATGGGCGATCTCGACTTCATCCCGATGGCCGACGTGCCGGATTTCTTCTGGAAGCACGGCCATCAGGGCCACACGCGGCACTTCGAGGGCCCGAACCATTTCGCCGATATGGACCAGGTGCGCGACGAGGACGGCGTCGACCTGCTGACGTTGTGCAAGGATGCCAAGAACATCGACCCGAAGGTGTGGAACGAGTTCTATTCCAGCGTCGAGGATCTGCTGGAGCAGAAGCCGATCACGATGGAGCATCGCGGCCTGCTGCCGTTCCGGGTCTGGCAGATCTTCGACAAGATGGTCGAGTTCGTGCAGAACGACGAGATGGCCAATTTCGTCTGCGCCGCCGGCGTGCTCACCCACTACATCGGCGATTCCTGCCAGCCGCTGCACATCTCCTATCTGCACGACGGCGATCCGAAAAAGGCCACCAGCCACACCGTGCATCACCGCGACGGCACCACGGACGTCAAGCGCGTCCCGCTCGGCCAGGGGCTGCACAGCGCCTATGAAGACGGCATGGTCAATGCCCATCGCAAGGACATCCTCACCGCCCTCCGCAAGACGCCGGCCGTGGAGGCGCCGGAGCGGATCGGCAGCGGCTTCGATGCCGCCAAGGCGACCATCGATCTGATGCGCAAGACCTTCGAGGCGCTGCCGCCGGCCGACATGCTGCGGGACTATCTGGCCGCGATCAAGAACCACAAAGACACCAAGGCGATGTTCTGGGACAAGTACGGCGCGGGCACGATCACGGCGATGCAGGACGGCACGCATCTGCTCGCGGTGCTCTGGGAAAGCGCCTGGGTCGCCGGCGGCGGCGAGAGCAAGGACCGCGACACCTCCGCGCTCGAACCGCAGCAGGCGATGGACATCTGCGCGTCGGCAAATTTCCTCCCCTCGCGCAGCATCGCCGATATCGGCGAGCTGCTGAGCGACAAGCCGGCGAAGCCGAAGAAGAGCAAGAAGAAGTAGCGGGGCTGTCTGCCCGATATCGGCAATCCACGCCGCCACCGAAGCGTGAGGGAAGCCCAAGTGGACGGGTTCCCTCCCCCCTTGCGGGGGAGGGTTAGGGAGAGGGGTACCACACGACGTGCCCTCTCAATCTGCTTTCGGTGATGCACAGCCGAGATTGCGATAGCGAGCGATGCACTCGTCAATCATCTCGTCCGGGGCCACCCCTCTCCCCAGCCCTCCCCCGCAAGGGGGAGGGAGCCTGGCCAGCGTGCTCACCTCACACGCTCACCGACCTCGCCTGCCATCACTTCCCGTGCGTCTCGCGCATCTTGGCCTGGATCTTGGCCATGCCGCCGATCCAGCGGTCGTAATTCTCGGTCTTCTTGCGCATGTAGCCGAGCACCTGCGGGTGCGGGAGAATCAGGAACGTCTCCTGCTCGATGCCCTTGAGCGCGTCCTGCGCGACCTGCTCCGCGGTCAGATCGCCGTCGCCGGATTGCGGGCCCTTCGGGATCGAGCGCAGCATGTTGGTGTCGACGCCTTGCGGGCAGAGGATCGAGACCTTGATGTTGTCGGCGCGGTGCGAGATCGCGAGGTTTTCGGCGAAGCCGACCGCCGCGTGCTTGGTGGTCGAATAGGCCGGGCTGCCGACCTGCGAGAGCAGGCCCGCCGCCGAGATGGTGTTGAGGAAGTAGCCGCCGCCGCGCGCCTTCATGCGCGGCACCAGGTGCCGCGCCGCATAGACATGCGCCATGACGTGGATCGCCCAGCTCCGCGACCACGGCTCATCCGAGGTGCCGCCGGCGTTCACCGACAGCGGATCGAATCCACCGCCGATGCCGGCATTGGAGCAGAACAGCGCGATCGGGCCGAACATCCGCTCGGTCGCCTCGACCACGTGCAGGACGTTCTTCTCCTGCCCGACGTCACATTTGAACGCGGCGCCGCCGACGCTGGCTGCGACCTTCTCGGCCGCGGCGTGATCGAGATCGACCACCACGACCTTGGCCGCGCCTGCAGCATGGAACGCCTCGCACAACGCCTTGCCGATGCCGTTGCCGCCGCCGGTGACGACCACGACTTTATCAGCGACCTGCATGGCCATCCTCCCAAGATATTAGTTTGCGCACTTTGCTCACCTACCCCGCGCGTCCCGTCATCCTGAGGTGCGAGCTCTTGCGGCGCAATTGCGCCGCTGAGCGAGCCTCGAAGGATGCACGGCCCGGCTGGTGGCCGTCGACCCTTCGAGACGCCGCTTCGCGGCTCCTCAGGGTGACGGTGAGAGAGCGGAACGGCCTTATCCGGAAACATGATAGCCCATTCGACGGGATTGGCGAGGGCCTCAGCTTGCCAGCACGACGTCGAACACGGCGGTATAGTGGCAGGCGGCCCCGAGCAGCACGAAGCAGTGCCAGATCACGTTCTGGAAGCGCAGCCGGCGCCAGGAGTGGAAGATCACACCCAGGCTGTAGAGAATGCCGCCGGCCAGCACGAAGCCGAGCGCCATCGCCGGCAGCGCCTTTACCACCGCGTCGTAGAGCATGATGCCGCTCCAGCCCATCGCGAGATAGAGCCCGATCGAGAGCCGGTCGAAGCGGCCGGGATAGGTCAGCTTGAGCCAGATTCCGACGATCGCCACGCACCATACGCCGATCAGCAGCGCGATCGCGACATAGCTGTCCCGAAGCTGGACGATGAACGGCGTATAGGTCGCCGCGATCAACAGATAGATCGCCGAGTGATCGTAGCGCCGCAGCACCCATTTCGCGCGCGACACCGGCCAGAGATTGTAGGTCGCGGACAGCACCAGCATCGCCAGCAGGCCGGCGACATAGACCGACACCACGGCGACGTCGAACGGGCCGGCATAGACCGCGGTCAGCACGATCAGCGCGGTGGCGGCGATCAGCCCGAAGCAGATGCCGACGAGATGCACGACGCCGTCGGCGATCAGCTCGGCACGGTCGTAATTCCAGAGCACGGCGCCGGCCGCGTGGATCGAGTTCGAGGCGAGTTGCTTCAGGCGGAACACCGTCATGCCGGTACGCTTTCCTCTGGACCGATTAGGATGGGTATCGCTGGAGCGACGAAGCGTTCAATGCCTCGCCTGCAAAGGCGCCGGAAATGTGAAGCTTGATTTTGGCCCGATAATCGCCACCTTGCTGGTATCCGCCTGCCTCATTCCGCCCTCTCCTGCCGGGTTTTTGTTAACCCTCCATGACCCCCAGTTTCTCAGATATCGTCGAGGAAGCCCGGCTCTCGGCGCGGGCGCTGCTCGACTATGGCGAGGGCTTTTTCAATCCCACGGTGCGGCTCGGCGTCACCGGCCTGTCGCGCGCCGGCAAGACCGTGTTCATCACGGCGCTGGTGCACGGCCTGACGCGGGGCGGCCGCTTCCCGGTATTCGAGGCCTACGCCTCGGGACGGATCGCGCGAGCATATCTTGCACCGCAACCTGACGATGCGGTGCCGCGCTTCGCCTACGAAAACCATGTCCGCACCCTGGTCGAGGAGCGGCGCTGGCCGAACTCGACCACCGACATTTCCGAGCTGCGGCTCGTGATCGAGTACCAGCGGCAAAATGGCGCGGACCGCACGCTGACACTCGATATCGTCGACTACCCCGGCGAGTGGCTGCTCGACCTGCCGCTGCTGAACAAGAGTTTTGAGCAATGGGCCGCCGAGAGCCTTGCGCTGTCGCGCGAGCCGCTGCGCGCCAGTCTCGCCGCGCAGTGGCACGCACATCTCGCGACGCTGCAGGCGGAAGCCAAGGCGGACGAACAGGCCGCGCTGACCGAGGCAAAACTGTTCACCGATTATCTGCGCGGCTGCCGCGACGAGCGCTTTGCGATGAGCCTGCTGCCGCCTGGCCGCTTCCTGATGCCGGGCAACCTCGCCGATACGCCGGCGATGACCTTTGCGCCGCTCGACGTATCAGTCGTCGGCAGCGCGCCCGACGGCTCGCTGTGGGCGATGATGCGGCGGCGCTATGAAGCCTACAAGGATGTCGTGGTGCGGCCGTTCTTCCGCAATCATTTTGCCCGGCTCGATCGTCAGATCGTGCTCGCCGATGCGCTCGCCGCGTTCAACGCCGGCCCCGAGGCGCTGCACGACCTCGAGGCCGCGCTGGCCGGCATCCTCGACTGCTTCCGGATCGGCCGCAGCACGATTTTTACCGCGCTGTTCCGGCCGCGCATCGACCGCATCCTGTTCGCGGCGACCAAGGCCGATCACCTGCATCACCAGAGCCACGACCGGCTGGAGGCGGTGCTGCGCCGGATCGTGGCCAAGGCCGCCGAGCGCGCCGAATATGCCGGCGCCGCCATCGACGTGGTGGCGCTGGCTGCAGTGCGCGCCACCCGCGAGGCGCAGGTCGCGCGCGGCCGCGACAAACTGCCGTCGATCCTCGGCACGCCAGCGCCGGGCGAGGTCGCCAATGGCGAGATACTCGATGGCGAGACCGAGGTTGCGACCTTTCCGGGCGACCTGCCCGACAATCCCGAGGAGCTGTTCAAGGGTACATTCCGCGGCCTCGCCAGCGCCGGGGCCGACGGCGCCGACTACCGTTTCCTGCGCTTCCGCCCGCCAAAGCTGGAACGAAACGGCGATGCCGAGCCTGTGCTGCCTCACATCCGCCTTGACCGCGCTCTCCAGTTCCTGATCGGAGACAGACTGCAATGAACGAGAAGACGCCGCCACGGCGGCCGGCGACGTTCAAGCTCGACGATCCCGGCGTGGTGCTGATCGATCCTGACGACACCAGCCGCCTCGCCCGCGGCACGATCCAGATCGTGCCCGAGGCCGAGCCCGCGCAACTGCCGGTGCCGGCGGATGCGCCGCTGCTGCCGGCGCGCCGCGGTTTCCGCTGGGGCACGCTGTTCTGGGGCGCGGTCGCGGGGCTCGTGGTGCTCGGCACCGGGCTCGGCGTCATCAATTTGGTCGAGGATCTCTTTGCGCGCAATCAAGGCCTCGGCTTTCTCGGGCTCGGCTTTGCGGTCATTGCCGCGGTGGCGCTCGCCGTCATCACCGCGCGCGAGCTGGTCGGCCTGGCGCGGCTTGCGACCATCGAGAAGCTGCATCTGCGAGCTGCCGAAGTGCTGATCAGCGATGATCGAAAGGCGAGCCGGGCCGTCGTCGCCGACCTGCTCAAGCTCGCGCACCGCACCCCGCAGCTCGCGCGCGCCCGTAGCGCGCTGCAGAGCCATACCGAGGACATCATCGACGGCGCCGACATGATCCGCCTCGCCGAGCGCGAATTGATGACGCCGCTTGACCAGGAAGCGCGACGGCTGGTGTCGACGGCGGCGCAGCGCGTCTCGGTCGTCACCGCGGTCTCACCGCGCGCGCTGATCGACGTGGTGTTCGTATTCGTGGCGAGCCTGCGGATGATCCGCCAGCTGGCGCGGCTCTATGGCGGGCGGCCCGGCGCGCTCGGCATGATCAGCCTGCTGCGCCAGGTGATCGCGCATCTTGCCATCACCGGCGGCATCGCCGCGAGCGACAGCCTGATCCAGCAGATGCTCGGCCACGGCATCGCCGCAAAACTCTCGCAGCGGCTCGGCGAAGGCATGCTCAATGGCCTGCTCACCGCAAGGCTCGGCCTCGCCGCGATCGAAGTGACGCGCCCGATGCCCTTCAACGCGCTGCCGCGGCCGGCGTTGACCGATCTCGCGAAGGACCTGTTGAGCAAGCGGGAGGAAGACAATGCGCGCTAGGCCTCAGCCTCGCCCCGCTTGCGGGGAGAGGCCGGATCGCATGCCAATGCGATCCGGGTGAGGGGGAGTCTCCGCGAGTCCGTCTCTCACCATCCCTGCCGAGACTTCCCCTCATCCCGACCTTCTCCCCGCAAGCGGGGAGAAGGAGAAGGCCAGCACGCGCCAGCGGAAGAACGAATGGCGCCGGCGGCAGTGATTGCGCCCTCTCCCCTTGTGGGAGAGGGCAGCTCCGCCATCAGCCACGCGCACGCTCGGGTGAGGGGTATCTCTCCACGCGCACCACCGCGCGGTGAGATACCCCTCATCCGGCGCGCATATGCGCGCCACCTTCTCCCACAAGGGGAGAAGGTAAGAAGAGCGCCAGCACGCGCCAGCGGAAGACGAATAGCGCCGGCGGCAGTTATGGCGCCCTCTCCCCTTGTGGGAGAGGGCTACACCGCCGTTAGCCACGCGCACGCTCGGGTGAGGGGTATCTCTCCACGCGCACCGAACCCGCGGTGAGATACCCCTCATCCGGCAGCCTTCGGCTGCCACCTTCTCCCACAAGGGGAGAAGGTAAGAAGAGCGCCAGCACGCGCCAGCGGAAGAACGTACTGTCCGGCGGCGGCGACAGATCGGGCGTCCAGCCGCTCAGTCTCTCCAGCGAATAGGTATCCATCACCGTGCCGCGCCAGCTGCGCACGACGCGCTCGAGCGGCTGGCGCACCGCTGATGTCTCGTTCCACAGCGCCAGATTGTTCTCCGGCTCGCGGCCGACATAGAGGCCGACGTGATCGCGGATCATCGCCATGCCGGGATCGGCAAACCCCTGGAAGCGGCCGCGCTCGGTGATCTCGACGACCGGCACCTTGCCGCGCAAAAACCAGCGCAGCATCGCGTAGGTGCGATAGTCCGAGGTCGCGACCCAGGTCGCGCCGGTCGCCTGCACCTGCGCTTCGACGCGCGCGGCCAGCTTGTCATAGCCGGCCTCGGCGCCGATCGGATCGGTGAGGCCGGTCAGATTCCACGGCGCGAACATGTAGTACAGGAACACGATGACGACGAAAGCGATGCCGGTCGGGATCGCGGTCCGCGCCCAGAACACGGTGGATTTGATCAGTCCGATCGACCAGCCCTCGTACGGCATCCGCGTCACGTTGATGGCGACCGCGGCAAAGCCGGCCGGCCACAAGAACATCGGCCAGGTGTCGCCGACCCGCAGCGTCAGCGACTTCCAGAGGAAATAGAGAAACGGCACCAGCACCGCTGAAGACAGCAAGATCGCGACCGGCTCGCGGTTGCGATAGCCGCGCCACGCCGTCAGCGCCGTGCCGAACAGCGTCACCGGCAGCAGCACGAAGCCGACCAGGCCGAACTGCATGCCGATGAATTCGCCGACGGTGCGCAGCGTGAACGCTCGCTCGGCGGTGGCGCGCACCGCCTGGAAGCGGAACGAGGCCCAGTCGTGCTGGGCATTCCAGATCAAGACCGGCGCGAACACGGCGACGGCGATCAGCGCCCCAAGGTATGGATACGGGCTGCGCAGCCAGCGCCACCGCCAGTCCGGCACCAGCGCGAACGCTGCTACCGCCGGCAGCAGCATGATCGCGGTGAATTTCGACAGCAGCGCCAGCCCGGCGAACAGGCCCGCCGCGAGCCACCAGCGTCCGTCGTCGCTTTGCGCGAGCCGCACCAGCGACCACAGCATCGCAGTCGCGAACGGGATCAGCGCGGTGTCGGGCGCGACCTTGGCCATCAGCAGCCCGTAATACAGCGCAGCCTCCGGCAGCAGCAGCGCCAGCACGACGGCGCGGACGTTGTTGTGGGTGACGCGGCGGACGATGTCAGCGAGCAAGAGCTGCGTCGCCAGCATCGCCACGATGCCGGCGAGGCGGACACCGAGATTGGTGTCGCCGAGGATCGCGGTGCCGAAGCGGATGAACCAGGCGATCATCGGCGGATGGTCGAGGAACGACAGCACGCTCTCCTTCGACCAGGTCCAGTAATAGGCCTCGTCGGTGCGCAGATCGAGCGCGTGGGCATAGACCAGCCGCATCGCGGTCATGGCCACGATCACGGCGATCACGCCGCGCCAGTCCGGCGCGCGCGACCGGCGCGGCTTAACGTTGTTGTTATCGGCGGAGGCTATCGTCACGGCGCGCTTTTTGTTCGACTCTTGCTGGGGTGTCAACGTGTTACGGCCGCCGCCATCACGCCCACCCGGCCCCGCGGTGGTGTTCACCACGGGAATTAAGCACTAGACTTGCCGATCATGAATCACATGGCCTCCCCTTCGCGCGAACATTTGCAGGACATGGCCCGCGGCGTCGGGCTGCGGCAGGTCCGCCTCGTCTCGGGCGCGATCATGTTCGCCTATCTGGTCAGCCATTTCCTCAACCACGCGCTCGGCAATATCTCGGTCGACGCCATGATGATCGGCGTCCACTACCACACCATGTTCTGGCAATTTCTCCCGGTCGCCATCCTGTTCTACGGCGCCTGCCTGGTGCATACCGCGCTCGGCATCTGGGCGCTTTACCAGCGCCGCGAATTCCGCTGGAAGGCGATCGAGCCGCTGCAGCTCGCGCTCGGGCTGAGCATCCCGATGCTGATCATCGCCCATATCGTCGGCGTACGGCTCGGCCAGGCGCTGTACGGGCACGAAAAACTCTATCCGCAGGAATTGTACACGTTCTTTATCGCCTCGCCGAACCGGCTCTGGACCATGCTCGCGGTGCTGGTGATCGCCTGGGTGCACGGCTGCATCGGGCTGTATTTCTGGCTGCGGATGCGCGCCTTCTTCAAGCGCGCGGCGCCGTTGCTGCTTGCCGCCGCGGTGCTGATCCCGACGCTGGCGATGCTTGGCATCTACCAGGGCGGCCGCGCCACGATGTCCGATTGGGAAGATGCGGACTGGCGCAAGCAGGAGCTGTCGGTCGCGAAGTTCGGCACCGCGGCCCAGGGCAAGATGCTCGACAGCATCACTGACTATCTGATCTACGGTTATCTCGGCCTGCTCGGCCTCGTGCTGGTGGCGCGCGCCGGCCGTGCGCTGCTCGAGCGCCGCGGCGGCATGATCGCACTGTCCTACGGCAACGGCCGCACCCTGCGGGTGCCGAGGGGATTGAGCGTGCTGGAGGCGAGCCTGCGCTACAACGTGCCGCATGCCAGCGTCTGCGGCGGCCGCGCGCGCTGCTCGACCTGCCGCATCCGGATCATCGGCGACCACGCCGCGCTGCCGGAGCCGTCGCCGCGCGAGGCCTTCGTGCTGCACCGGGTCGGCAGCGACGACCCGTCGATCCGGCTGGCCTGCCAGCTGCGGCCGAATGCCGACCTGACCTTCTTCCAGCTGTTCCTGCCGCACACGATGTCGGCCAATGCCAGCGCCGACCATCCGGCGCGGGTCGGCCAGGAGCGCTATCTCGTCAGCATGTTCGTCGACATGCGCGGCTCGACCCAGCTCGCCGAGAAGCGGCTGCCGTTCGACACCGTGTTCATCGTCAACCGCTTCCTCGGCGCCGTGTCGCAGGCGGTGCTGGAAGCCGGCGGCCGGCCGAACCAGTTCATCGGCGACGGCATGTTGGCGCTGTTCGGCCTCACCACCGGCCGCGAAGAGGCTTGCCGCCAGGCGCTGCGCGCGGCGGCGCTGATCGCGGCCAATATCGACGAGCTGAACCAGTTCCTCAGCCATGATCTGCGCGAGCCGATCCGCTTCGGCATCGGCATCCATGGCGGCGAGGTGATCGTCGGCGACATCGGCTATCGCGACCACATGGTGTTCACCGCGCTCGGCGATGCCGTCAACGTCGCAGCGCGGCTGCAGGACATGACCAAGAGCCTTGCCTGCGAGGCCGTGATCTCCGACGAGGTGCGTGCCCTCGCGGGTGTCGCCGAGGATGCCCTGCCCGCGCAGGAGGTCGCGATCCGCGGCCGCAACGAGCCGATGCTGGTGCGCGCCGTGGAATCCACCCGCGGGCTGTCGGCGCTGGTTGCCGAGCGGCGCGCCGTCGCGGCCTGAACCGGCACCTTCTCCCAGTGTGACCCACCGCACATCTGAACTTGCGTTCAGCGAGATATCTCGAACGTGCCGCCTGGCGAACGCGACAGATCGGCGATGGGTAACACTGCAACCGCGCCGCGACAGAGTTCAACGCGCACTGAAGGAGAAGACCATGTTTCGCAAAGTCACGCTCGCACTCGCTACCGTTGCCACGCTCGGTGCTGCCGCACTGGCGCCGACCGCCGCCTCCGCCAAGCCGTTCGGCTGGGGCTTCCATCCGCATCATCATCACTACTGGGGTCCGGGCTTCGGCATCGGCGTCGGCTTCGTCGACTCCGGCTGCTACGTCACCCGCCTGGTGATGACGCCCTACGGCTATCGCTACCGCACCGTGAACGTCTGCTACTGATCGAAACCTGACGGTTCGATCGAAACGCCCCGGCCACGCACTGTGGCCGGGCTTTTCATTGCTGCAATGCAATGGCCGCGGTACTCTGCGAAGGATCAATTGACTTCGGGTTCCCCGATGCGACATTTGCTCGCATGAGTCCGGTGGTGACCGGCTCGCGATAGATTGGCTTCGGAGGAAGCGGAATGCTCGATCGACGAGACTTGATGAAGCGCGCCGGCATGGCCGCTTTGGTGACGGGGCTGGGATCACGCGGCGCATGGGCGCTCGACACGGTGACGCTGCCGTTCGGCAATGGCGAACGGCCGCTGGTGCGCTATCCGCAGAAGCGCCCGATGATCGGCCTGACCAGCCGCCCGCCGCAGCTCGAGACGCCGTTTGCTATCTTCAACGACGGCCCGCTGACGCCGAACAACGCCTTCTTCGTGCGCTACCACCTCGCCGACATTCCCTACAACCTCGATCCCGACAAGTTCACGCTGGAGATCAAGGGCAAGGTCGACAAGCCGCTGAAGCTGTCGCTGAACGAGATCCGGAAGATGAAGGCGACCGAGATCGTCGCCGTCAACCAATGCTCCGGCAACAGCCGCGGCTTCTTCAATCCGCGCGTCGCCGGCGGCCAGCTCGGCAACGGCGCGATGGGCTGCGCGCGCTGGCGCGGCGTGCCGCTGAAGGCCGTGCTCGACATGGCCGGCGTGCAGGCCGGCGCCAAGCAGGTCACTTTTAACGGCATGGACGGCCCGGTCAGCGACAAGACACCCGACTTCGTCAAGGCGCTCGACATCGACCACGCCCGCGACGGCGAGGTGATGCTGGCCTATGGCATGAACGGCGAGGACCTGCCGTTCCTCAATGGCTTTCCGCTCCGCCTGGTGGTGCCCGGTTACTACGGCACCTATTGGGTCAAGCATCTCAATGAAATCACCGTGATCGACAGCGTGTTCGACGGCTTCTGGATGAAATCCGCCTACCGGATTCCGGATACGCCGAACAACGCGGTCGAGCCCGGCACCGCGCCGAAGGCGACCATCCCGATCAACCGCTTCACCGTGCGCTCCTTCATCACCAGCGTCACTGACGGCGCCAAGGTGAAGGCCGGCCGCACCCTGCTGCGCGGCATCGCTTTCGACGGCGGCAAGGGCATCAAGGAAGTCACGGTGTCGACCGACGGCGGCAAGACCTGGACCCCGGCCAAGCTCGGCAAGGATTTTGGCAAATACGCCTTCCGGGAATGGAAATTGCCGGTGAAGCTCCCCGCCGGACCCTCGGAGCTGAAGGTGCGCGCCACCAACAATGCCGGCGACACCCAGCCGATGGATCCGTTGTGGAATCCGGCCGGCTACCTGCGCAATGTCGTCGAAACCGTGCGCGTCACAGCGGCGTGAGGAGGGCATCATGATCAGCAAGCTCATCCCCGCCTTCGCCGCGATCGCCACGCTGTCGATCGCCGCCAGCATCGCCGCACCGGTGAACTACACGCTCCCCGAGGAGACCGCGACGCTCAAGCCCGGTCCCAACCTTGAGGTCGTGCAGAACAACTGCACCGCCTGCCACTCGCCCGACTACATCAAGACCCAGCCGCAGGGCGAGAAGTTCAAGAAGGACTTTTGGCAGGCCGAGGTCACCAAGATGATCAAGGTCTACGGCGCGCCGATCGACGATGCCGATGTCGGCAAGATCGTGGAGTATCTCACCGCGACGTATTGAGGACTGCGGTCATTGCAGTGGCCGGCTCGCCGCGCGTTCAACAATTGACGCGTAAGGGAAGCACAAGCGGAAGGGTTCCCTCCCCCCTTGCGGGGGAGGGTTAGGGAGAGGGGTGCCGCACGGCGTGCTCTCTCGACATGCACGTCGACACATGGGACGACCAAAGTTGCGAGAGCAGCGACTCCATCCACGATCTCGCCCGGGGCCACCCCTCTCCCCAACCCTCCCCCGCAAGGGGGGAGGGAGCCTGACTGACGTGCTCACCTTACGATAAACTTCGTCGGATTGTTTCGGCCTCACCCCGCGATGCGCAGCGCAGTGACGGCGACGCAGGCGTTGCCGACCGGGATCAGCATCACCTGGGCGCCGTTCGGCAGCGTCAGGGTCGAGAGCTCGCCGAGCGCGCTGCTCTGGCCGTTGAGCTTGGCGAGCTCGGCCGCGACCGCCGAGCAGCTTTGCGGATTCGGCGTGATCCGCACCAGATTGCCCTCGCAGCCGGATCCGACCGGCGCCGCGAACACGACGCCGGCCGCCGGCAGGGTGGTGTTGTTCGGCGCCGGCTGGCTGAGCGCGACCAGCGACTGCACCGAATGGACGTTGCCGGCCCTCGAATCCCATTGCGACTTCGCCGTGTAGGTCGAATTCACCGTGACGCCGCGGCCGAGCGTGCCGAACAGACTGGCGCAGGTGGTGATGTTGGCCTGCCGCGCGTGGTCGTCGAACACGGTGGCTTGCTGCTGCCCAGCGGCCGGCTGCTGTGCTGCGGCTGCCGCGGCGGGAGGCTGAGTTTGCGCCTGCGGCTTGGCGTGGGGCTTGGCCGCGACCGGCTTTTTCGCGGGCTGCGGTGCGCCGGGCGGCGGCTGCAGCTGCGTCGGCGCGGCCTGCTGGGCGTAGCCGACCACGGCGGCGCTGAACGCCGCGACGACCAGCGCCGTGACCACCGAGGCGAAGATCAGGACGAGCGTACGATTCAGTTGCATTGGCCGTTTGTCCCTGTCCTCATACCCATGATCCATGCCGTCCCGTCATTGCGAGGAGCGATAGCGACGAAGCAATCCATCGCTCCGCATATGGCTGACCGATGGATTGCTTCGCTTCGCTCGCAATGACGTGGAGAGGCCGTACCTGCATCGCCGTCATTTCAGCTTCGACAGCACGACCGACAATCCCTCCAGCGGCGCCTCCAGCACCACGGGCTGCCCTTGCGGCAGCGGATAGCTGACCCGGCATGGCGTCGCGGCGCGGATGTGCCGCCGCAGCATGTCGCCGATCGCAATCGTCGCGAAGCATCCGGCGGCATCGCAACGATCGGTCTGCGCGATGATGCGGTCCGGCTTGTCGCCCATCGCGAGCTCGATCGGCTGGCCGGTGCCGACAGCGGCGGGCACGCGCATCACCATCAGCGGCTTGCCGTCGGCGGTCGCCACCAGCGACCAGTTGAAGGCCAACACGCCCTGCGCGTTGACGATCGATTGCGTGACATTGCAGACCCGGCGCTTCGACTTCAGGCTTTCGTCGCAGATCAGCGTCCAGTTCCGGAACGGCTGGATCATCCGCCGGTAGTCGCCGAGCGTCTCGCCCTCGGGGATCACCACGTCGGACGGTTTGACGGCATAGCCTGATGGTGCGGGCTGCGCGGCCGCGCTTGCCGCACAGCCCCAGATCGTCAAAGCCAGCCATGCCAGCCGTCTCGCCGAACACCGGATCAATTGAGCGTCAGACTGACGCCCGCGCTAACGCCCCAGTCGCCGCCGGCGGTGGTCGCCGCCGCGTTGCTGCGCAGCCGGCCGTTCTCGCTGGTGTAGCCGAGACCGAAGGCCAGCGCGCCCTGGCTGCGCCAGACACCGCCGCCGGCCGAGGCGCTGACCTTGCCGGGCCGGTCGTCATAGCGCAGCGAGGCCGCGGCCATGCCGATCGCCGCAGCGCGCCAGGCATCCTGCCGCACCTCGCCGATCTGGCCGTTGAGCTGCTGGAACGCGCTGTTGAGCTGGTTGACGTTGACCGCGTCGGTGCCGGCGATGCCCGCCGCCACGTTGCTGACGGTCACCGGCGCACCGTTGCCGCTGTTCAGCGTCAGCTTGTTGGTGGTGCCGCCGGCGCCGTCGCTGTCGTAATGGATCGTCGAGTTAGCGAGCGCCTGGAGCTGGCTGACATTGACCGCGTCGGTCGCTGCCGAGCCCGCGGCGACGTTGGTGACGCGGCGCTCGGCACCGGAGGAGCCGACCGACACTTCGCCGGTGGCAACGCCGGCCACCGCCTTGCCGACAACAGGCGTATAGGCGGCATCGCTGAGGCTTGCCGTCGTGGTGGCGTTGGCGCCGAGCGCCAGCGAGTTGGCCGCCGTCGCCCGGGCGCCGGCGCCGATCGCAACCGAATTGTCGGCCGACGCGGCGGAGCCGTTGCCCATCGCGACCGCATTGGTGCCGCTCGCGACCGCCTGGGGCCCGACCGCCACGCTCTCCGCGCCGGTCGCGGAGGAATCCGCCGCCGTCGAGTTGGCGTGGAAGTATTTGATGCCGCCGCCGCCGCTCGTGATGTTGTTGACCGTCGTGTAGAGGCTGTCGAGCGAGGTGTTGGTGGCCCAGAGCTGCGAACCGTTGATCGCATCGGTCGAGGTGGCGCTGATCTGCCCCGCGGCCAGATTGGTGAGGGTGCGCTCGGCACCCGCGCTGCCGATGCTGACGGTCGAGGTCGGCGTGGTGCCGGCGAAATTGTAGGTGGTGCCGCCGATCGAGGTGCTCGACGTCGCCACCACCGCCGAGGTAGTCGAGTTGGCGCCGAGCGCGACGTCGCCGGCCTGCGCGGTCGCCTTGGCATTGGGGCCGAGCGCGACGCTGGTGGGGTTGGAGGTCACCGACCCCGCACCGATCGACACCGACTGGATGCCGTTGGCCTGCGCATTGGTACCGAACGCGATCGCGTCGGCGAAGCTGACCAGCGAATTCTGGCCGATCGCGATGCCGCCGGGCGCGGTCTGCTGCACGATCGCCCCAAAACCCATGCCGATGCCGTTGTCGCCGTTGACCACGGTCTGCGGTCCGACCGCGACCGCGTTGTTACCGACCGCCAGCGAATCCGCCAGCGTGGAATTGGCATGGAAGTATTTGACCGGCGTCACCGAGAACGACGCCAGCGCGCCGGTGAGCTGCCGCACGGTGACGGCATCGCTCGACTGCGTGCCGTCGGCCACATTGGTGATCTGGCGATAGTTCGTGGAGTCGCCGACCGACACCGCGCCGAGCAGCGTCTTGTCCGTGGTGTTGAAGGGGATGACCGTGCCGCCGATGGTGCCGGAGGCCGGTGCGACGGCGCGGTCGGATACCGAACCCGAGCCGATCGCGACGCCATCGGCCACCGTGACCCGGCTGTTGAAGCCAACCGCCGTCGATCCCGCCGATGTCGCCGAGGCACCGATGCCGGCGGCCATCGAATTGGCGCCGGTCGCCCCGTCATTGGCGTAGTTCGCAGCCGGCGTGCCGCCGTCATTGACACTGTAATAGTGCCTGAGGCCGTTGGTGACGGTGGTCGTCAGGCTGTCGATCGCCGTGGTGGCCGCGAACAGCTGCGAGCCGTTGACGGCGTCGGTCGAGGTCAGCGAGACCTGCCCCGCGGCAACGTTGGTGACGGTGCGCTCGGCGCCAACAGCGCCGACGCTGACCGTCGATGCGGGGGTCGTGCCGGCGAAACTGTAGGCCGTACCGCCGATCGTCATGCCCGATGTGCCGACCGCAGCAGCGGTCTGGCTGCCGGCGCCGAGTGCGACATCGTTGGCGTTGGCGGCGGTGGCGCCGTTGCCGACCGACACCGCATTGGTCCCCGTTGCGGTCGAGACCGGTCCGATCGCAACCGAGTCCGTGCCCACGGCATTCGAATCGGCCAACGCCGAATTGGCGTGGAAATACTTGATGCCGCCGCCGGTGGTGATGTTGTTGACGGTGGTGGCGAGGCCGTCGACCGCTTGGTTGGTGGCAAACAGCTGCGAGCCGTTGATCGCATCGGTCGACGAGTTGCTGAGCCGTCCCGCCGCGACATTGGTGACGGTGCGCTCGGCGCCAACCGCGCCGACGCTCACGGTCGAGGTCGCCGCAGTACCCGCGAAGCTGTAGGTGGTGCCGTTGATCACCGTGTTCGGCGTGTTGACCGCGGCAGCGGTGACGCTGCCGTTGCCGAGCGCAACGGCGCCCGCATTGGTCGCGGTCGCGCCGCCACCGAGCGCGATGGCATTGGCGGCCGAAGCGTTGGCCTGACTGCCCATGGCGATGGCGCTGACGCCGCTGGCGATATTGCGGTCGCCGATGCCGACGGCGCCCTGGCCGGTGACGGTGTTCTGGAAGCCGACGCCGACCGCGCCTTGCGCCTGGGTGCCGGGCGTGCCGACGGCCTGGCCGCCGCCGCCGACCATGTTGGTGTTGCCCATCGCAACCGTGCCGTCGCCGGTGCCGGTGTTGTTGAGGCCGCTCGCGATGGCGCCATTGCCAGTCGCGGTGTTGGGATCGCCGATCGCGACCGCGCCGTTGCCGCTGGCGACGTTGCCGGCGCCGACCGCGACCGCCTGGCCGCCGGTCGCCAGGGTGTTGGTGCCGATCGCAACCGCATTGGCCGAATTGGCTACCGAGCTGGTGCCGATGGCGATGGCATTGGTGGCCGACGCGTTCGCATTCAAGCCGATCGAGGTCGTTGCATTGCTGGCAACGCCAATGCCGGCATTGGTGCCGAGCGCGACGTTGTCGTTGCCCGTGACGAGGCTGCCCGCGGCGGCCGACGTCGTGCCGTCATAGGCAATGGTGCCATCGCCGGTTCCCATGGCGACGTTGCGTGCGCCGGTGACACCCGACCCCGCGCCGCGCATCGTGGTGTTGACGCCGCCACCGACGCCGACGTTCTGGACGCCGCCGACGGACTGGCCGGCTCCAATGCCGACCGAGACCGAACCGGAGCTTCCGGCCGTCGAGCCGATCCCTGCGCCCTGTCCGACCGCAACCGCGCTGGTCCCGTTGGTGACGGCATTGGTGCCCAGCGCAACCGAAAAGTCCCCGGCTGCCTGCGACTGCGCGCCATACGTCACGGCCCGCACCCCGCTTGCAACCGACGCCCAGCCGCCGGACATCGCAAAGTTGCCGCTGGATAAGGAGCTGACGCCGAGCGCCGTAGAGTTCGCTCCGGAGGCAACGGCGAAGGTGCCGAGGGCGCTGGCGCCCGCATTGGTAGCGTTGGATTGAACGCCGAGCGCGACCGAATTGGTTCCGCTCGAGACCGTGCCCTGGCCCAGCGCCATCGCGCCGCCAGTGCCCGATGCCTGCGCGTTCAGGCCGAGAGCCACCGCGTATTGCGCCGACGAAATGGATTGACGTCCAAGCGCAATGGCGTCGACCTGGGATGCCGTCACATCCGTGCCGATGCCGATGGCGCTGGTGGCAAGGGCACCGGTTCCCAGCGCCGTGCGCGAGCCAAGATAGACGGAGTTGAGCTGTGAAGCGATCGACTGGAAGCCAATCGCGACGGCGTTCTGGGCGCCTGCGCTGGTGCCCGTGCCTTGGGCAACGGCATCTAATCCGGGTGCCGATGCTCCACTACCAATCGCGATAGCGCGCAGCCCGCTCGCCACCGATCCGGTGTCGATCGCTACGGAATCGGTGCCGGTCGCACTTCCACCGCCAAGCTGCACACTTCCAGCGCTTGCGGGCGAGGCGGCGACTATGACAACGGCGAACGCGCCAAGCGTCGTCGCAACGGTCGTCCCGCCAATTCCCAACGTCCCGAGGCCCAATCGGTGTCGGTTCATGCCAAGGACACGGTGGGCCGAACGCAGCACCGCCATCAGCCGTCGGCGCAGCGCGCGCGGACCCGCACTGGCATCTTCAACCCAGTTGCGGACAAAGCCCGCGCGACGCCCCGAGATCGACGATGGAGTTGAAACCTGCGTGGTTGGCATTTGCGCCCCCTGACTGTCTGCCCCTATGCCCCCGGAGCATTGTGCCGCCGGCTGTACGACCCCACAGCCGGGCTAGGCGCAGACAGGAACAAGCAACAGCATCGGCGCAACACGCCGGCACTTTCCACCTTCATCCAACGATACGATTGAAAGAGACGGGCACGATCAAAGAACACGCACCCGTTGCCGATCCCCATCACAACACCCGAGTCATGATATTGATGAATCATAGCCACGAATTTGCCGCCGTCACCCAGCACCCCGTCCAAATAGCTGGCACAGCGTCTCACAAGTTGAACGATTTGCAGTGTGCACCCGCGGTTCCACTGCGCGATGCAACCGAAACCCGAATCAGAGGCGGGCGCGCTCGCGCGCCTCGCGCGGGCTGATGCCGAACTCGCGGCGGAACGCGCGGGTGAAATCCGACGCGAGGCGGAAGCCGTGGCGATAGGCGATCTCCTGCACCTGCGCGTTGCCGGTCGCGATCAGATCCGCATAGGCCGCCTGCAGGCGCTTGCGCTGGATGAAGCGCGCGACGCCGCCGACGCTCTCGAAGGCGCGGTAGAGATTCGAGCGCGAGATCCGCAGCCCCTGCGCCACCCGTTCCGGGGTGAGGTCGAATTCGCCGAGGTGATTCTCGATGTGCAGGCGCGCGCGCTCGAACAGCACGGAATCGATCGCGCCCTGTGCCCGCTCCAGCCTGGTCGCGGTCGGCTGAATACAGGCGGCGATCATCGCCGCAGTGGCGCGGCCGGCATGGCGGAACTCATCCGCCTCCATCTCGTGCACCCGCGCTTCCAGATTGCGCAGATGATCGGCCAACAGCTCGATCAGACCGCCGGAGAGGATGGTGGTGTGGACGTTGTCGAGCTCATCCGCCACGGCCGTGAACGCGCTGCGCGGCAGAGCGAAGATCTGGCCGTCGTAGCCGGTGATGCGGCCGCGGAACTCCTTGTCCAGCGAGACCAGGAACATCGCGCCCGGCCCGGCGTGAAGGTGGCGGTCGCTGCTCTCGAACCAGGCTTCGCCGGACCGTCCGAGATAAAGCCACCAATAATCGATCGGCGCGGCGCGCGGCACCCGCGCAAAGGTCTGCGCGGCGAAATACCCCGACGTCAGCACGATGTCGGCCATGTTGCAGGTCATGTACTCCACCGCAAAGCCTTGCGCGACATCGTGGTCCTCGGGCGGACCGACCTCGACCAGCCGGCTGATGCGCGTCTTCCAGACGTCGAACTGCTCTGACGGCTCATAGGGCCGGGTCGAGAAGAACCGCGGCCGCGCCGGGGTCCTGTCCCTGATGTCGCGCGGCTCGCGCGGCAGGGGCGCATGTTGCAAATATTCGGCGGGAGGTGCCAGGACGTGATCCGCTTGTTGATAGTCTTCTTGATGTGCGTCTTGCATGTGTCTTCAGTTGACGCCGCGAACGAGCGCAGCCGCCGCAGCTTGTTGTTGGCCGGCCGACAGCAACCGCCGCTGGCCAGCCACGAATCACGCCGCGGCGGCGCGGACGTCGCGCCGTTGCGCCGCTCCCCGTAATCCTGCTGACGATGGACATTGTTCCCTGTCGTGTCCGAGCAGGAGCCTCGCCGCGAGGCACCCACCTTTTTGATCTCGCAGTGTGACGAGAAACACAGAAACAAACTACCCGTTCGCAGGAACATCCAGATTTGATCAGCAACGAATTCGGCCGGCGTTGCGTGCCCACACATGCCGCGAAATTGTTTCGTGCATGTTCCGATGATTCTTCGAGAATTTTTCTCGATCTGGCGCATCGCGGTCGCGCGCGCGGCTTTGCGCAGGATCGATTCCCGCCGTGCGACACGGGGCCGATGACCGCCG
Source organism: Bradyrhizobium ivorense (assembly GCF_900696085.1). Taxonomy (GTDB): domain Bacteria; phylum Pseudomonadota; class Alphaproteobacteria; order Rhizobiales; family Xanthobacteraceae; genus Bradyrhizobium; species Bradyrhizobium ivorense. The sequence goes on along the minus strand of NZ_CAADFC020000032.1, from coordinate 86,278 downwards.
GACCTGCCTGAGTTGGACACTGAAAAGAGCCGACGGCGCGCCGCATCCGGGTGCCCGGCCGGCGTGAAGCCGTCCGCTTTTGCAGCGCATCAATTGACCACGAAACAGGCAGTGCGGCGCCAAACCGCCCGAAAGCAGGGGGGTTCCGGGCAAAATCACACCGTCGTTTGATCTACCCAGTCTATTTCAAACTGCTATCCTGTGCGGCGCGGACGTGCCGGTTGTGCGGGGACCGGCGGGTCTGTTTCGTTTTGATTCCGCGGAGACGACTGGAATGCCCAAAGGTACCGTGAAGTGGTTCAATCCGACCAAGGGTTACGGATTCATCCAGCCCTCATCGGGCGGCAAGGACATTTTCGTGCATATTTCTGCAGTTCAAAAGGCTGGCCTTCAGACGCTCAACGAAGGTCAGTCGGTCGAGTACGAAGAAATTGCAAATCGCGGCAAGACATCGGCTGAGAACCTGAAGGTCTAGCGCGGCCGCGCCAGACCAAGCGGCGCACTCTCGGACCCCATTCGGGAGTGAGGCCGAGCCAACAACCCAGACAACGCGACGTTCGGCGGGGCGGGCACCACGCCCGCGCGCCACGACGCCGGATTTCATTGTAGCCGCCCTCGCCGGCGTGCCGGTGCGCAGCATTGCGCGAAGCCGCCCGAGCCACGCCGCCTTGCTGCTGCGTTGCGCATCACAGACAGGTGCCGCTCTGGCCGGAGCCGCACGGCAGCTTCTTCGAATATTCCTGCAGCTTGCGGCGTGACTCCGCCTGCGCCATCACGTCGAACACGCTGGCCGGCTCTAGCTGCGTCGCCTTGCGGAAATCCTCGGCCGCCTTGTCGGTGTGGTTGAGCGCCTCATGGGCCTTGGCGCGGGCGAACACCGCCTCCACCGACTCCTTCTGCGCGATCGCGCGGTCGAGATCCGCGACCGCCTTGTCGTAATTGCGCTGCGCCGACCAGGCGATGCCGCGCAAGGTCAGCGCCGCCAGATAATCCGGCCGCGCGTCGAGCACGAGATTGAGGTCCTTCATCGCCTCATCGGTCTTCTTCAGCCCGAGATAGGCCCGCGCGCGCAGCACATGCGCGAACGGATCGTTGGGCGCCTTGGCGACGATCTGGTCGAACGCGGCGACGGCGCGGTCGTATTGCGCCGAGGTCAACATTGCCAGCGCGTGGCCAAGCTGCGCCGTTGGATTGCCGGGGTTACGCTCCAGCACGGCGTTGATATCGGCCATGCCCTCGTCGGTACGGCCCTTGAGCAGCAGCTCCAGCCCGCGCCACGACTTCGCGAGCAGATTGGTCGGTGCAAGCGCCAGCGCCTGGTCGAAATCGAGCAGCGCCTTGTCGATCTGGTTCAGGCTGACATAGGCCAGTCCGCGCTCGGTGAAGGCCAGCGTGTCCTTGGCATTGAGCGCGATCGAACGATCGTAGTCGGCCAGCGCGTCCTGCGCCTTGCCGGCGCCGGCCTTGGCCATGCCGCGGCCGATATAGGCCAGCGCATTGTTCGGGTCGAGCGCGAGCGCGCGGTCCGCATCGGCCATCGCATCGTCGAACAGCCGCATGCCCGCCACGTGGATCGCGCGGTGCGCCAACAGCTGCGCGTCGTTCGGCCTGAGCTTGACCAGTTCGTTGAGATCGTTGCGCGCGTCGGCGGGGCGGCCGAGTACAGAATAAGCCATGCCGCGCAGCCGCAGCGCCGCTTCGTTGCGAGGATCGCCTGACAGCACCTGACTGAGCGTGGTCACGGCGGCCGCATAGTTGTGCTGCGCGATGAGCTGCTTCGCCTGCTCGATCTGCTGGTTCGCGGAAGCTGCGGCCGGCCGCGATGGCCGCGCCGCCGGCGCGCCGGGCGCTGCGGGTGCGGATGCTGCCGGCGGCGGCGCGGCAGTGCCGGCCTTGGCCAGTTCGGCCTGCATCGCCACCGCCTGCTGGCGCTGCTGCTGGATCTCCTTGTTGTCGGGCAGGAAGCTCAGCAGCTTGTCGAAATCGGCGATGGCGCGCGCATAATCGCCCTTGGCGCTGTAGAGCTGGGCGCGGTTGAAATAGGCGTTGCGCTCGGTCTGCGGCGCCCGGGCGATCGCGCGCGAAAAATCCTCGATCGCATGATCGACGTCGCCCTTGCGGCGATAGGCCTGGCCGCGCCAGTAGAACGCGTTCGGCGTGTTCGGGTTGACGGCGAGCGCGACGTTGACGTCGGCCAGCGCTTCATCGGGCTTTCCGGTCTCGACATAGGCCCGTGCGCGGCCGACGCGCGCCGCAGGCAGATCCTGCCGCAACGTGATCGCCTGGTCGTAGTCGGCGATCGCATCGCTCCAGGCGCGCTGGTCGGCGCGCAGATTGCCGCGCGCGAGATAGCCGAACGGAGACTTCGGCTCGAGCTCGATGGCGCGATCGAAGTCGGCGCGGGCCTGATCGGGGCTGCCCTTGCGCTGCCGCAGATAGCCGCGCTCGATCAGCGCCTGCACGAATTGCGGGTTGAGCTGCAGCGCGGCCTCGGTATCGCTCAAGGCCTGATCGGTGTTGCCGCGGCCGATATGGAAGCGCGCGCGGCTCGACAGCGCCTTGGTGCGCTCCTCGACGGGGCGCGCGGTGTCGCTGATGATCGCCGAGCAAGCCGCCTCGACCTTGTCCGCTACCGGTCCGTTGCAATCTGCGAGATCGTCCGCCCGGACTCCGGACGCCGTACCGAGCAGCAGCACGGCTGCGAGCAACAGATGGGAACACACGCCGCGCATCGCGGCATCACTGCAGGTCGGGCGTAAACGCATGTCGTGGCCCCGGCATTGACCGATCGCTCGCCGCTATCCCTACCGTCAACGCCGGACGAACGCCACGGGTCGCGCGGCGGCGAAATTCAGCCGTTCAATCTTCCGTCACCCATTGCGTGACGGTCATCACGTCGGGCGGCTGCAAATAGCCGCGCGGCCAGAGATCGACCGCCCATTCCACCTTGGTGGCGCGCTCGACCAGCACGGCGGTGTTGTGCGGGGTCTGCCCGAACGAGAAGCCGCGATAATGCGGATCCCCGACGTCGTGAAACCTGAACAGGTTCCATGCGCGCAGCACCAGCATCAGGCTGGTGGTGTTGCGCGTGGTGTCCCAGCAATCGTAATTGTGCTGGGCGTCGTTGGCGCGGAAGTCCGCTTTCGCGACGCGCTTGTCGGTGCCGAGGATCGGAGCCATGCGGCGGTCGAACCAGATCACCGCCTTCTGCATCGCCGCGCGCTCGGCGGCGGCGTTGGCGCGGCCCGCGGCCATGATCTTGGTCAGCGCGGCGCGGTCGGCGGCGGAAAAATCCAGCGTCTCGCGGCGCCGGCAGACGAAGCCGTAGCAGACCGTCATCGACGTCGCCGACGGCGGATAGATCGAGACCGAGGTATACAACTGCGCCACCCCCGAGCTGAGCTCGCTGGCGCGCGATGGCGTCGCCGACAGCAATGCCAGCGTGGCAGCCACCAGCACGCCGGCAAAGCCGGCCCGCATCGCTGGTATCGGTCGATTGGCGTCGCTCATGATGATTGCCCCAATTGCAGGAGAGGATTAGCGCGGGTGCGGCGCGAAGCCAATACACGCGGCGCATGGCTGTGGATCACATCAGCCGACCGGCAGCGGCGCGTCGCGCTTGACTTCCTCCATCACCGCGTAGGTTCGCGTTTCGCGCACGCCCGGCAGCGCCAGCAGGGTCTCGCCGAGAAAGCGGCGATAGGCGGTCATGTTGGCGACCCGCGCCTTGACCAGATAGTCGAAGCCGCCGGCCACCATGTGGCACTCCAGCACTTCCGGCGCGGTCTGCACCGCCCTGGCAAATTTTTCGAACACGTCGGGCGTGGTCTTGTCGAGCAGCACCTCGACGAACACCAGCAAGCCCAGCCCAAGCCGGTGCGGATTGAGCCGGGCGCCGTAGCCCTCGACAAAGCCGTCGCGCTGCAGCCGCTTCAGCCGCTCGCCGACCGAGGTCGGCGACAGCCCGATCCGTTCGGCCAATTCGACATTGGCGATCCTTCCATCCCCTTGCAGGATCGAGAGGATTTTGCGGTCGATCTTGTCAATCTCTGTCATATATCTGGTATGGTCCGATATTGTCCTTATTTTCTAAGGTAAATCTGCTAATTTGTCTATCGAACTACGGTTCGTGAGCGCGTAGGTGTTCCCTGTAACCGAAGGAACCGCCATGCCAGACCCCTCCCCCGCCCCGCCGCCGTTCAGCGCGCCTTACGCGCCGGACGACGCCACCATCGCCGCTCGCCTGCTGCAGGACGCGCGTTTCGGCGCGCACCGCGAGGCGCGGATCGATCGCAGCGCGACGCGGCTGATCGAGGCGATCAGGGCCAATGACGATCCGCTCGGCGGCGTCGAGGACATGCTGCGCGAGTTCGCGCTCTCGACCAAGGAGGGGCTGGCGCTGATGGTGCTGGCGGAGGCGCTGCTGCGCGTGCCCGATGCCCGCACCGCCGACCAGTTCATCGAGGACAAGCTCGGCCAGGGCGACTTCGTCCATCACGAAACCAGGTCGAGCGCATTCCTGGTCAATGCCTCGGCGTGGGCGCTCGGCATGTCGGCGCGGGTGATCCAGCCCGGCGAGACGCCGCAGGGCACGATCGGACGGCTGACAAAGCGGCTCGGCGCGCCGGCGGTGCGCGCCGCGACGCGGCAGGCGATGCGGCTGATGGGCAGCCATTTCGTGCTCGGCGAGACCATCGAGGCGGCGCTGGCGCGCGCGCAAGCGCATGCGGCAAGCGGCTCGCGCTATTCCTTCGACATGCTCGGCGAGGGCGCGCGCACCGCCGACGACGCCGAGCGCTATTTCGAATCCTATGCGCGCGCGATCGATGCGATCGGCAAGGCGGCCGGCGAAAACCCCCTGCCCGACCGGCCCGGCATCTCCGTAAAGCTCTCGGCGCTGCATCCGCGCTTCGAGGCGGTGAGCCGCGCGCGGGTGATGAGCGAGCTGGTGCCGCGTCTGGTCGATCTGGCGCGCCGCGCCAAGGCGTTCGACCTGAACTTTACCGTCGATGCCGAGGAGGCCGACCGGCTGGAGCTGTCGCTCGACGTGCTCGCCGCGGCGTTCGCCGAGCCGTCGCTCGGCGGCTGGAACGGCTTTGGCCTCGCGATCCAGGCCTACCAGAAGCGCGCCAGCGACGTGATCGACTATGTCGCGGCGCTGGCGCGCGGGCTCGACCGCAGGATGATGGTGCGGCTGGTCAAGGGCGCCTATTGGGACACCGAGATCAAGCGCGCGCAGGAACGCGGGCTCGACGGCTACCCGGTGTTCACCCGCAAGGCGATGACCGATCTCAACTACGTCGCCTGCGCGCGCAAGCTCCTCGCACTGCGGCCGCGACTGTTTCCGCAATTCGCGACCCACAACGCCCTGACGGTCGCGACCATCCTCGAACTCGCCGATGATCCCGCAAGCTTCGAATTCCAGCGGCTGCACGGCATGGGCGAAGCGCTCTACGAGCAGCTCGGCAAGGATCGTCCGGAGATCGCCCATCGCACCTATGCGCCGGTCGGCAGCCACCGCGACCTGCTTGCCTATCTGGTGCGGCGGCTGCTCGAGAACGGCGCCAACTCTTCCTTCGTCGCGCTGGCGGCGGACAATCGCGTGCATATCGCGGATCTGTTGCGCCGCCCGGCCGAGATCATCGGCGCTGATAGCAAGGCGTCTCACCCCACGATCCCGCTGCCGGCCGATCTGTATCGCCCGCAGCGCGAGAATTCGCACGGCATCGAATTCGGCGAGCGGGCCGCGCTCGACAGCCTGACCTCGGCGATTGCAGCCGAGCGCAAGGCTGCGCCTGGTGCTGTCGATATCGCCACAGCCGAACAGGCGAGCGCAGCCGTTGCCGCTGCGCGCCGCGGCTTCAAGGCGTGGAACGACATGCCGGCCGCACGGCGCGCCGCCATTTTGGACAAGGCCGCGGATCTGCTGGAACAGCGCCGCGCGCATTTCATTGCGCTGCTGCAGAGCGAGGGCGGCAAGACGCTCGACGACGCGCTCTCGGAAGTGCGCGAGGCAACCGACTTCTGCCGCTACTATGCCGCGCTGGGGCAAAAACTGTTCGGCGAGGCCGAGGCGATGCCGGGGCCGACCGGCGAAAGCAATGTGCTGGCGCTGCGCGGCCGCGGCGCGTTCGTCGCGATCTCGCCGTGGAATTTTCCGCTGGCGATCTTCCTCGGCCAAGTGACGGCGGCGCTGATGGCGGGCAACGCGGTGCTGGCAAAGCCGGCAGAGCAGACCCCGCGGATCGCGGCCGAAGCGGTCGCGCTGCTGTATGAAGCCGGCGTACCAGCCTCGGCGCTGCATCTGGTCCAGGGCGACGGCGCGATCGGCGCGCTGCTGGTCGGCCATCCCGCGATATCCGGCGTCGTCTTCACCGGCTCGACCGACGTCGCACGATCGATCAACCGGACGCTCGCCGCCAAGGACGGTCCGATCGTGCCGCTGATCGCCGAGACCGGCGGCATCAACGCCATGCTCGTCGACGCCACCGCGCTGCCCGAGCAGGTCGCCGACGACGTCGTGACATCCGCCTTCCGCTCCGCCGGCCAGCGCTGCTCGGCGCTGCGGCTATTGTTCGTGCAGGACGACGTCGCGGACCGCATGATCGAGATGATCGCCGGCGCCGCGCGCGAGTTGAAGATCGGCGATCCCGCCGAGCCGTCGACGCATATCGGACCGGTGATCGACGCCGAGGCGAAGCAGCGGCTGGATGCGCATATCGCGCGGATGAAGCGCGAGGCGCGCGTGCATCTTGCCGGCGACGCGCCGGCCGGCAATTTCGTCGCGCCGCATATTTTCGAACTCGCGACAGCCGGCCAACTCACCGAAGAGGTGTTCGGCCCAATCCTGCATGTCGTGCGCTACCGCGCCGAAAGGCTCAGTGAGGTGCTGGCCGCGATCGAGGCGACCGGTTTTGGCCTGACGCTCGGCATCCACTCGCGGATCGACGACACCATCGAGGAGGTGATCGACCGCCTGCAGGTCGGCAACATCTACGTCAACCGCAACATGATCGGCGCGGTCGTCGGCGTGCAGCCGTTCGGCGGCAGCGGGCTCTCCGGCACCGGCCCCAAGGCCGGCGGCCCGCATTACCTGGCGCGCTTTACCACCGAGCAGACGGTGACGATCAACACCGCCGCCGCCGGCGGCAACGCCGCGCTGATGGCCGGCGTGGAGTAGCTTGTAGCGACCTATCAGCCCCGTCATCCTGAGGCGCGAGCTCTTGCGAGCCTCGAAGGATCGACGGCCACCAGCCGGGCCGTGCATCCTTCGAGGCTCGCCCAGCAGCGCAATTGCGCTGCAAGGCTCGCACCTCAGGATGACGGGTTGAGCATGTGCGCCAATCCTCCCCGCGTCATTGCGAGGAGCGAAGCGACGAAGCAATCCATCCATCCCCGAGCCGAGGCATGGATTGCTTCGCGGAGCCTGTCATCGGGCGCGCGTTCGCGCGACCCGTTGGCTCGCAATGACGCCCCCGAAAGAGCGCCGTTGCATCATCCCGGCAACATGGGTCAAATGGCCCCTCGATCGGGAACATCGCACGCGATATTCCAGCCACCGGAAAAACACCAACAAGCGCCACGGGAGCGACGGCACGATGGAAAAAGGCATTTTTGACGGGCTCAAGGTTTTGGACTGCGCGAGCTTCATCGCAGCGCCCGCGGCCGCCACCGTGCTGTCCGATTTCGGCGCCGACGTCATCAAGATCGAGCCGCCGGGCGCCGGCGATCCCTACCGCAATCTGCCGAACCTGCCCGGCTATCCCGCCAGCGAACACAATTTCGCGTGGATGCTGGAAGCGCGCAACAAGAAGAGTCTCGCGCTCGACCTCACCAAGCCCGAGGCGCGCGAGGTGCTCTACAAGCTGGTCGCCGAGAGCGACGTGTTCATCACCAACATGCCGCCGCAGGTGCGCGAAAAGCTCGGCATCACCTACGACCATCTCGCTCATCTCAACGACCGGCTGATCTACGCCTCCTTCACCGGCTATGGCGAGAGGGGCGAAGAGGCCAACAAGCCCGGCTTCGATTCCAACGCCTATTGGGCCCGCTCCGGCCTGATGGATCTGGTGCGCGCCGACGAGGACACCACGCCGGCGCGCTCGGTCGCCGGCATGGGCGACCACCCCTGCGCGATGGCGTTCTACGGCGCGATCGTCACTGCCCTGTTCAAGCGCGAGAAGACCGGCAAGGGCTCGCACGTCGCGACCAATCTGATGGCCAACGGCATCTGGGCCAACGGCGTGCTGGCGCAGGCCAAGCTGGTCGGCGCAAAGTTCAAGAAGCGCAAGCCGCGCGAAGAGGCGCTGAACGCCGTCACCAACCACTACAAGTGCAAGGACGGCCGCTGGATCATCCTGTCGCTGCTCAACGAAGACCGGCAATGGCCGACGCTGGCGCGCTGCATGGACCGCGAGGACCTCGTCGCCGACCCGCGCTTCGCCACCAAGGCGGACCGCCATTCGCGCTCGGTCGAGCTGATCAAGATTTTCGACGAGATTTTCGCAACCCGCGATCTCGCCGAATGGCGCAAGATCCTCGACGGCAATGGCCTGGTGTTCGGCGTGGTCGGCATTCTCGACGACATCCCGAACGACAAGCAGATGATCGAGAACGAGGTGCTGGTGCGGTTCGAGAACGACACCATGCTCACCGTCAACAGCCCGATCTTCATCGACGGTGCCAAGAAGGTGCAGCCGCGCAAGCCGCCCGAGGTCGGCGAGCACTCCGACGAGATCTTGCGGCAGGCCGGCTATGACGAGGCGACGATCCAGAAGCTGCGCGCGTCTGGGGCGGTGGCGTAGGCTAACACCGCCTCTTCTCCCTCGCCCCGCTCTTCGCGGGGAGAGGGTCGGGGTGAGGGGCCTCTATCCGGCGAGCACTTTGCGATGTGTTGAGCAGTGTGGTTCACCCCTCACCCGGATCGCATCTTGCAATGCGATCCGACCTCTCCCCGCAAAGCGCGGGGAGAGGTGAAGCAATCTCATCGGCTCATCCAGGCCCAGACGATGGCCACGGCGATGACGCCGAGGATGACCGCGATCCCGATCGCCCAGCTGCTGACGCGGACGGCGCTGACCGCCTCGCGCTCGGCCTCGTTGGCCGCGATCTCGCGGTTGCGCTGCTTGTCCTGGTCGGGGGCGCTCATCGGCCGGTCTCCGCTCAAGGGCTCGTTCAGGTCTTGGTCGCGACCCGCAAGATAGCATCAAATAATGACGCCAGCGCGTGCCGGTTCCCGGACCTAACGCCCCTTCACGAAGCACATGCCCATCCGCGAGGTCTTGCCGGCGACCTGGCAGGCGAGGCCCTCGGCGCAGCTCCAGCTGCGAAAACTGCGGTCCGTCTCGGCCGGCTTGGCCGCCGGCAGATAGCAATGCGCGCCCCAGCCGTCGCTGTATTCGGTGCCGGCGAGCTCGGTCGAGCCGCGCAGCTGCGGGCGATTGGAGAAGCCGCGCGAAAAGTCCGGCGCCTTGCCGTCGCGGAAGCTGGAAAGGATATCGCGGCGGCGGACCTGATCGCCGAAGAAATGCGGCGAGGCCGGCACCACGGTGGAGTTCGACGGCTTGGCCGCCAACCAGTCGACGCCGGGAAAATGGAAGCCGCCGATGCCGCGGGTTTGGTGGCAGCCGGCGCAGGTGACGTCGTTGAGGCGGCGCTCGAAGCCGGCCAGCGACTGGATGTTCTGCAGCTTCGTTCCGTCGGCCGCGGCCCTCTGCAAGGCGCCGACGACGTCGCCCTCGGAGAACACCGCCTCGCCCGCCGCGCCCTCGCCTTGCACCAGCCCGAACTCGGGTTGCAACTCGCCGACATCGAAGCCGATCGGCGTCGGCGCAACCGCCCCGGTCGCAAGGAATTTCTCCGGGATCAGCAGCGTGCCGCGATCGAGCTCGGCAAAATGCTTGGGATCGAGCAGCCACGCCTTGAAGTCGCGGCGTAGACCGTCGTCCGCCAGAATGCGGTCGCGATCGATCTGGTTCTCCATCGGCGCTTCGGCAAAGCGCTTCGAAGCTCCATCGTAGTCGAACACCTTCAGCAGATAGTCGGTGCGGAAATCGCGCAGCGCGGACTTCGGCGCGTGCGCGATCTGCAGATTGGTCTCGATCCGGTCGATGTTGCGCTCACCGACCAGCGCGAGCGGGCCGTCACTGCCAAGCAGCTTTTCCGCCGTCTGCGGCGCGCTGCCTGCGGCGAGCCAGCGCCGGGCGATCTCGCGGCAGGTGAGCGAGGCCTCGTTGCCGTCGCCCTTCGCCTTCAGCACCAGGTTCAGCGTCATCGGCAGGCGCTGCGAGACCGCATTCTCTCCGATCGGCGGCACGTCGGTGCGAGTCAGGCGATAGATCAGCCGGATCTCGCCACAATCATCAGGCGCCACATAGGCGCGGTCCATGCGGTTGACGATGCCGGAAAGCACGAAGCGGACGTCCGCGGAATCAAGCACCGCGCGGTCGAACAGCTGGAAGGCAAAACCGTCGCCGACGCCGATGCTCTCGTTCGGCAGGCTGGCCTTGTGCCGTTCGACATAGCGATCGAACTCGCGGATCAGCGCCTCGCGCACCGGCAGCATCGAAGGCAGTTTGAACAGTTCGCTGTTGGAGAGCGGCATATCCGCCGGGCGCTCCGGCGCCAGCATGCGGCCGAGGCCGAAGCGGCCGTGATCGAGATCGCGCAAGGTTGCGGGATCGATGATCGCCGCGCCGCGCTCGAGCGCGCGATCCTCGCCGGCGCGCAGGGGGGCGACGCCGCAGAACAGAAGGAACAAGACGAGGAGGCGTTTCAGCACGCGGCTCATGCCCCCACTAACACCGCGCGGCAAACCCTATTCAAGAAAAAAAGGCGCTTCACATCGCAGTGAAGCGCCTTGGTATTGTCGCGATCGGGCGATCAGCGCGAGACGATCAGGCCCCTGGTGGTGACGACGACCCAGCGGCCGTCCTGCCTGCGGATCGCGTCGACGCGGCCGAGGCCGGGAACGGGATCGCCGGCATAGACCTCATAGACGCCGCCGCGTCCCTCGATCAGCGCGCTGCCATGGCCGACGTCGCGCAGCGCCCAGCCTTCGACCACCGGCAGGCGGCCGACCTCGGGCTTCGGTGCGGCCGGCGGCACGGCCGCGGCGGTCGCCTGCGGCGCCGCCACGGTGCCGGTCACCTCGCGGGCAGCGGCGGGCGTCGTCGCCGCAACGGTTGTCTGCGGCGCGGCGCGGAGCTTTTCGACGGCCTCGCTTAGCTTGGCGAGCCTGGCCATCGGCTCGGCCTGCGCCTTCTCGACCTTCTCGATGCGGTCGTTGGCCTTGCTGAACTGGGCCTGGCCGGCCTTGGCGGTCTGCTCGACGCTGGCCTTCAGCGCGGCGATTTCGGATTCGACCCGGGCGATCGAGGTATCGAGCGCTTCCTTCGCGGCAGCATCCTTGGCGGCCGTATCCTTTGCGGACGCGACCGCGGCGGTAGTGACGTGGCCGAGACCCGCGGTGGCCAATGCGCCGCCGATCGCGCCGGCCACGGTCGCCAGCGCCACCATTGCGGCCATCGCCGCGAACCGGCGGTTGCCGGCCGGCTTGGCGGCCTGCGCGGCCTCCGGCTTTGCGGCGGTCTCCTCGTGATCCCAAGCGCGCTCGCCGGGCGCCATGATCATCAGCTTGCCCGGGAAGCGCGGCTCCTCGCGGCCGCCAGTCTCGACCTTGGGCACGTCCATGTTGGCCGGATCGATGTTGGGCTCGAGCGGCGGCGGCTGGATCTTCGGCGGTTCAACCTTCGGCGTCTCGGCGCCGGCGTCGATTTTGGGAGTGTCCGCCTTCGGCGACGTCTCTTCCTGCTCGGGCGAGAGCCTGACAGGCTCGGCCGTGGCCGCGGTCACCGGCTGGCTTTTCGCCGCCATTTCGGCGCCGGCTTGACCGCTAACCGGCTCGCTCTGCTGCTCACTCACGTTCAAAGTCTCCAGATGAGGTTGACAATTCGGTAACTTTTATTGCTTGCGAAATCCTTACCCGGCCGGGTCCTTACCGAAATTTTAGGGAATTTCCGGGGCCGGATTTGGGCCGATGCTGCCCTGCGGCAATCCGCATCAGTACTGGTTTGCGCCCGGCACTTTCGAGATTAACATGCCGTCACCTACCAGCCAGAAGGCAGGGTGGTGCCATGACAATCGAGAAATGCATCAACGTCTTTGATGTCGATGACGTCATTTTTGAGGAAGGCTCAACCGGCCGCGAGCTTTTCGTCGTCCTCGACGGCAAGGTCGACATCGCCAAGATGAACGGCACAAACAAGACGGTCATCGTCACCCTCGGCAAGGGCGAATTCTTCGGCGAGATGGCGGTGATCGACGGCTCGTCGCGCTCGGCTTCCGCGATCGCCGCGGCGCCCAAGACCCGGGTGATGCGGATCAACCACGCCCGCTTCGTCTATCTCGTCAGCCAGCAGCCGGCATTCGCGCTGATGATCATGGACGCGCTGTCGAAGCGGCTGCGCGCGTCCAACACCATCACCTACCGGACGGCGGCCAACCCATGAGCGACCGCCGGCCAAGCCCGTTCAAGACCCTGTTCGACACCGACGTCGCCAGCCTGATCCAGGCTGCCGACGACGTCTACCAGATCCGCTTCAAGAACCGCGCGGCGAATGCCTATCTGGTGCGCGGCAGCAAGCGCACCATCATGATCGACGTCGGCCTGTCGACCAATTATCCGCAGCTGCTCGCCTGCCTCGGCCACATCGGGGTGACGCCCGACATGATCGACATGGTGGTGCTGAGCCACGAGCATCTCGACCATATCGGCGCCGCCTATCATTTCCACGGCCGGGCCTACATCGCCGCGCACCGGCTCGCCGCCAACAAGATCATGTTGCGCGATGATTTCTCGATGTTGCGCAAGATGTTCAACGAGCCGAACGTGCCGATCGATATCGACATCTGGCTCGAGGAAGGCAATCTGATCGACCTCGGCAATTTCCGCCTCAACGTGATGTACACGCCGGGCCACACCTCGGCCTGCATCACGCTGTTCGACCAGGACAAGGGCCTGCTGTTCGCCTCCGACACCCTGATGCCGGGCGGCGTGATGGGCGGCGTGTTCGGCTCCGGCTCGATCGCCGACTACATCCAGTCGCTGGAGCGGCTGAAGGGTCTCAACTCGAAGATCCTGCTGTCGGGCCATGGCCGGCTGTCCGATACCCCGCAGGATGACGTGCGGATCGCGCTGCAGCGCTCGCACGCCTTGCTGGAGGACACCGCGCAATTGTTCGACGCGCTGGACGCCCGCGCCAATTTCGAGCCGATCATGCAGTCGGTGCGGGACCTCAACAAGCTCGACGATTGAAGTCCGCCCTCTCCCCCGTCATTGCGAGGCGCGACAGCGACGAAGCAATCCATCCATCCGCGTATGCGGGACCATGGATTGCTTCGCTGCGCTCGCAATGACGGGGAAAGAGCTGTGCATCCCCGGATTTGACAAATCCGCGCGCGGCCTGTTCAACGGTGGCAACAACATCAAGAACAGGGAGCGAGGACCATGAAGCTTTACGACTCGATCGGCCCCAACCCGCGCATCGTGCGGATGTTCATGGCGGAGAAGGGCATCGAGATGCCCACGCAGACCGTCGATTTGCGCAAGGGCGAGAACCGCGAGGAGGCGCATCTGAAGCGCAACCCGCACGGCCAGATGCCCACCCTCGAGCTCGACTGCGGCAACTATCTCTCCGAGATCACCGCGATCTGCGAATATCTCGAGGAGAAGCAGCCCGCGCCGGCGATGATCGGCACCACGCCCGAGGAACGCGCCGAGTGCCGGATGTGGACGCGCCGCGTCGACCTCAACATCGCCGAGCCGCTCGCCAACGGCTACCGCTTCGGCGAGGCGCTGAAATTCTTCGAGAAGCGGATTCCGGTTGCGCCCGAGGCCTCGCCCGGCCTGAAGATGATCGCCGCCAACCGCATCAAATGGCTGAACGACCAGATGGCCGACGGCCGCGAATATCTCTGCGGCAAGCGCTTCACGCTCGCCGACATGCTGCTGTATTGCTGGCTCGATTTCGGCAACCAGGTCGGCCAGCCGCTGGACCAGTCCAACACCAACATTGTAGCGTGGTTCAACCGCGTCGCCGCACGGCCGTCGGTCAAGGCGTAGAACATTGCGGGGCGGAGCCAACCGCCGCCGGCTGGGAAGGACAAATCATGCAAACCGAAGCCGTGAAAGCGGACGCCAGGCAAGCTGAAGCCATAGCGGAGATGCGCCGCCGCGTCGTGATCTCCTCGACCATCGGCAACGCGCTGGAGTGGTTCGACTTCACGGTGTTCGGCCTGTTCGCGGGCATTTTGAGCAAGCTGTTCTTTCCGGCCGACAATCCGAGCTCCTCGCTGCTGCTGACCTTCGCCACCTTCGGCATCGCCTTTGCGGCCCGCCCGCTCGGCGGCCTGGTGTTCGGCCTCTACGCCGACAAGCACGGCCGCAAGAAGGCGCTGGTGGTGATGATCACGCTGATGGCGATCGGCACCGGCCTGCTCGGCTTCCTGCCGACCTTTGGCGCGATCGGCATCGCGGCGCCGCTGCTGCTGTTGCTGGCGCGGCTGATCCAGGGCTTTTCCGCCGGCGGCGAGTTCGGCAGCGCCAGCGCCATGCTGATCGAATTCGCCTCACCCGGCCGGCGCGGCTTCTACGGCTCGTTCCAGATGGTGTCGCAATCGCTGGCGTTCGGACTTGGCGCGGCGATGGCGATCGGGCTCAATCTCGGCCTGTCGCCCGACGCCTTCGCGAGCTGGGGCTGGCGGGTGCCGTTCATCCTCGGCATCCTGATCGGGCCGACCGGATGGTATCTGCGCCAGCGCTGCGACGAATCTCCGGAATTCCAGGCCTATCTCGCCGAGAAGGCCGCGACCGCGCAGCCGAAGCGGCAGACCACGCTCGGCCAGCTGTTCTCCGAGCATCCGCGCGAATTGATCGCCTCGTTCTGCCTGATCGCGGCCGGCACCGCGATCAACTACGTCAATGCGATCTTCCTGCCGGCCTATGCGGTCGCCGAATTGAAACTGCCGCTGCTCAATGCGCAGCTGGGGCTGCTGGTGTTCAGCCTCGCCAACGCGGCGATTGCGATCGCCGCCGGCGCCCTCTCCGACCGGATCGGCCGCCGCGCGGTCCTGATGCCGGCGATGATCATCTACGCCGTGCTGTTCTATCTGCTGTTGCAGCGGCTCGTCGCCGAGCCGACCACCACGAACCTCTGGCAGCTGCAGGCCGCAGCCGTGTTCCTCGGCGCATTGGCCGGCCCGGGGCCGGCGTTCATGACCGAGATCTTCCCGGTCGGCGTGCGCTCGACCGGAGCATCGCTGATGTACAATCTGGCCGTGATGCTGTTCGGCGGGCTTGCGCCCTTCATCAACACCTGGCTGGTGCAGGCGACCGGCGACAAGGCGGCGCCGGTCTACTACATCTTCCTCGCCGCCGCGATCGGCCTCGCCGGGCTATCGATCTACCGGGCGCGGCCGCAGACTGACGCCGCGCCGGCGGGGCTATCGCCGCTGCCGCTCGCGACCGACAAGACGGCAGCGAGAAGCTAGAGAACTTCCCGGCGCAGGTGCGCGCTGCCAATATCTCGAAAAACAACCCCATGCAAAGTAGCCGGCGGCTGCGGGCGTTCGATAAGACCACTTGACACGTCGGGCAAGTCAGGGGTAATCTTCCAATATTCCGAAATTGTGCCGACGCCCCGTAGCCTAGATCACCACCGGCTTGTCGGGCAGCTCGTTCGGGCCGTCCGTGGTGTGCGGAAAATGCTTGGCCAGTTCCCGCGACACCGCCTCGACACCCTTGATCACCCCCTGCTCGAACCGGCCGGCCCGAAACTCCGCCTCCATCGCCTGGCAGATCGCCTCCCAGCCGGCGTGGCCGACCTTGGCGTCGATGCCGCGGTCGGCGACGATCTCGACGTCGCGGTCGGCGAGCAGGAGATAGATCAGGACGCCATTGTTGTGATGGGTGTCCCAGATCCGTAAGTGCGAGAACACGTCGAGCGCGCGCTCGCGCGCCGGCTGGTTGCGGAACAGCGGCGTACCGTCGAGCGCGCCTTCGACCACGAAGCGGATCTGGCCGGCATGGGTGGCCTCGCCCGCCTTGATCGCCTGCTCGATGGCCGCCAGCACGCGCGGCGGAAAATCGCGCCGCACCTTCCAGCGGTGTTCGATGAGATGTCTGGCGATGCGCTTGATGCTCATGTGCCTACCAGCTCCCCGAGGCGCCGCCGCCGCCAAAACTGCCGCCTCCGCCGCTGAAACCGCCGCTGTCGCTCGAGCCCGAACTCGAGCCGCCGCTCCAGCCACCGCCCGACCAGCCTCCGGGAGAACCGCGCCGGTACGGGCCCGAGCCGACCACCGGGCCGCCGAAATTCAGACCACCGAAAATCAAGGCCGCGACGAAGCCGAACAGGCCGACCACGACGGCGGTGGCGAGCGAGCCGACCGCGATCCAGGCGAACACGCCGGCGACGCCGCCGGTTGCGACCGAGCCGAGCAGCCGCCCGAGCAGCCCGCGCAGGAAACCCGCGATGATGATCACGGCAAAGATCGCAACCGGATTGGCGAGGTCGACGAGATCAGGCGCCTGCCAGTGCTCGGGCTCTGGCGCCGGCAGCTTCTCGCCGTTGATCAGGCCGATCATCCGGTCGACGCCGGCGGAGATGCCACCGGCGAAATCGCCGGCCTTGAATTTCGGCGTGATGTATTCGTCGATGATGCGGTGGGTGACGACGTCGCTCAGCACGCCTTCGAGGCCGTAGCCGACCTCGATGCGCAGATGGCGATCGTTTTTGGCGACGACCAGCAGCGCGCCGTCGTCGATCTTCTTGCGCCCGATCTTCCAGGCTTCGGCGACGCGGAGCGAGAACTGCTCGATGGTCTCCTCGCCCGTGGTCGGCACGACCAGCACCGCGATCTGGCTGCCCTTGCGGCTCTCCAGGTCCTTCAGGCGGTCGGTGAGCGCGGCGACATCGCCCGACGACAGCGTGCCGGTCTGATCGACGACGCGGCCGGTGAGCTGCGGCACCGCGACCTCGGCCAGCGCCGGGCCCACAAAGCCCAGCAGCAGCGCGAGCAGGATGACGCGTGCGGCAGCCATCACGGCAGCTTCGCGGCCGCCACTATTTCGCCGGCGCCGGCGTCGGACTGAAATCGACCTTCGGCGCGGTGGAAATCTCCTTCTCGTTGTCGACGGAGAAGTTGGGCTTGTCCTTGTAGCCGAACAGCATCGCCGTCAGATTGTTCGGGAAGGTGCGGATGCCGACGTTATAGTCCTGCACCGACTTAATGTAGCGGTTGCGCGCCACGGTGATGCGGTTCTCGGTGCCTTCGAGCTGCGCCATCAGGTCGCGGAACAGCGCGTCGGATTTGAGCTGCGGATAGTTTTCGGTCACCACCAATAGCCGCGACAGCGCGCTGGAGAGCTCGCCCTGCGCCTGGGTGAACTTCTGAAATGCGGCCGGGTCGTTGAGCACCTCGGGCGTCGCCTGGATGCTGCCGACCTTGGCGCGCGCGTTGGTCACGCCGAGCAGCACGTCCTTCTCCTGCTGCGCAAAACCCTTCACCGAGTTGACCAGGTTCGGCACCAGGTCGGCGCGGCGCTGGTACTGGTTCACCACCTCCGACCAGCTCGACTTGACCTGTTCGTCATTGGTCTGGATCGCGTTGTATCCGCAGTTGGTCAGGCTCAACGTCGCCAGCGCTGCCAGCACGGTCCAAATCTTGCGCATGAATGTCCTCCCGGTGGAATTCCACGCCACGGTAGCAGATTCTAGATGGCACCGTCATTCCGGGGCGATGCCTTAGCATCGAACCCGGAATCTCGAGATTCCGGGTCTGGTGCTGGCGCACCATCCCGGAATGACTGCAATCAATTGACGCTTGCCTACCCGTCGGTTCGCCGTTCATCATGCCGAGAAAATCGATCCAATAAAAATCGATCCTGGGAGGATCCATGGCGTCGGAACAATTCGAGACGATTGTCGTCGAGCGGCCGGAGAACGCGATCACGCGGATCGTGATGAACCGCCCGGAGGCGCGCAACGCCCAGAACCTGCAGATGACCTACGACCTCAACGCCGCCTTCGACCAGGCGGTGCAGGACGATGCGGTCAAGGTCATCATTCTCGCCGGCAACGGCCCGCATTTCTCGGCCGGTCACGATTTGCGGCCGACCGGCAAGAACCAGGTGGGCGTGGATTTCCCGCCGGTCGGAAATTGGGGCGGCTTCGCTGAACCCAATGCGCATGGCCGCTTCGCGCGCGAGCAGGAAATCTATCTGCAGATCACGCGGCGCTGGCGCAATCTGGCAAAACCTACGATCGCGGAGGTGCACGGCAAATGCATCGCCGGCGGGCTGATGCTGGCCTGGGCCTGCGACCTGATCGTCGCCAGCAGCGATGCCGAGTTCTGCGATCCCGTCGTGACGATGGGCGTCTGCGGTGTCGAGTGGTTCGTGCATCCCTGGGAGCTCGGCGCGCGCAAGGCCAAGGAGATGCTGTTCACCGCCGACGTCTGGAACGCCGACGAAGCGCACCGCCTCGGCATGGTCAATCACGTGGTGCCGCGCGGTGACTTGTCTGCGTTCACGCTGGCGCTGGCGCGCCGCATCGCGGCCAAGCCGGCCTTTGCGTTGAAGCTGAGCAAGGAGGCGGTGAACCGCTCGATCGACATCATGGGGCAGCCCGCCGCGATCGATCAGGCCTTCGCCCTGCATCAGCTCTGCCACGCCCACAATCTGCAGGAGTTCGGCATGGTGGTGGATCCCGCCGGCCTGCATCCCTCCGTCAAGAAAACCAACGTGAAGTAGGACAGATGGACCTCACTCTCAGCGACGAGCAGCGCCTGCTGCGCGAAAGTGCCGACCGCTTCGTGGCGGAAACCTTTACCGCCGACCATCGCAAGAAAACGGCGAACGATCCGCTCGGCTTCTCGCCCGCGGTCTGGAAGCAGTTCGCAGCGCTCGGCTGGCTGGCGCTGCCGATCGGCGAAGCCGAAGGCGGGCTCGGCGGCGGCGCGATCGAGATCGGGATTCTGATGGAAGCGTTCGGGCGCGGACTGGTGTCCGACCCGTTCCTCTCCACGGTCGTGCTCGGCGCCGGCTTGATCGGCGCATGCGGGACGGAGGCGCAGAAGCA
This sequence comes from Bradyrhizobium ivorense, assembly GCF_900696085.1. GTDB lineage: Bacteria > Pseudomonadota > Alphaproteobacteria > Rhizobiales > Xanthobacteraceae > Bradyrhizobium > Bradyrhizobium ivorense. The sequence continues at coordinate 67,139 of NZ_CAADFC020000032.1, read as the reverse complement.
GGCGATCCTGCCTGATGTTGCGGAGGGCGCGCTCTATCTCGCCTTCGCGCATTCCGAGCGCGCCGCGCGGTTCGATCTTGCGCATGTCGACACGACGGCGGCCAAGACCGCCGACGGCTGGCGTTTGAACGGCCACAAGATCGCGGTGCTCGACGGCGCCGCCGCCAACCAGATCATCGTCTCCGCCCGCATCGCCAACGCCAATGGTGCATCGGGCAAGCTTGGCCTGTTCCTGGTGCCGGCCGGCACGCCCGGCCTCGCCCTGCGCGATTACGCGCGGCTCGGCGGCGGGCGCGGCTGCAATCTCGATCTGAACGACGTGACGCTTCCCACCGACGCGTTGCTCGGCGACGGCAGCGATGCGCTGCCTGCGATCGAGGCCGTGGTCGACCGCGCGATGGCCGCGCTCGGCGCCGAGGCTGTCGGCATCATGCAGACGCTGCTCGACACCACGCTCGAATACACCAAGATCAGAAAACAGTTCGGCCGGCCGCTGTCGGCCAACCAGGTGATCCGCCACCGCCTCGCCGACATGGCGATGCAGGTCGACGAGGCGCGTTCGATGGCGCTGCGCGCGGCGCTGATGGCCGACGCCGAACCCGTGGCGCGCGGCCGCGCGGCGTCCGGCGCCAAGGCAAAGATCGGCAAATGCGCCCGCTTCGTCGCCGAGCAATCGGTGCAGCTGCACGGCGCCATGGGCGTCACCGAGGAGCTCGACATCGGCGCCTATTTCAAGCGCCTGCTCGCCTTCGACACGCTGTTCGGCGGCAGCGCCCATCATTATCGCCGCCACGCCGCGCTCAGCGGCCGCGCCCACGCATAACGGAGAGCGCACAATGGATCTCACCTTCAGTGCCGAGGAACGCGCCTTCGAGCAGGAAGTCCGCGACTTCATCGCCGAAAGCCTAACGCCGGAGATGAAGCGCGCCACCGCGCTGACGCCGTCGGTGTTCTCCGACCCCGACATCGGCATGGCCTGGCAGCGCGCGCTGCACAAGAAGGGCTGGGGCGCGCCGGGCTGGCCGGTGGAGCATGGCGGCCCGGACTGGACGCCGGCGCAGCGCTGGATCTTCGAGGCCGAATGCGCCCGCGCCGGCGTGCCCAATGTCAACGTGATGGGCGTGAAGATGGTCGGCCCCGTCATCATCGGCTTCGGCTCGCCGGAGCAGAAGAATTTCTATCTGCCGAAGATTCTCTCCGGCGAGGATTATTGGTGCCAGGGCTATTCCGAGCCGGGCTCGGGCTCCGACCTCGCCTCGCTGAAGACCCGCGCGGTGCGTGACGGTGACGACTACGTCATCAACGGCACCAAGATCTGGACCACGCATGCGCACCACGCCAACCGGATGTTTGCACTGGTGCGCACCAATGACGGCGAGCGGCAGCAGGACGGCATCAGCTTCATCCTGATCGACATGAAGACGCCGGGCATCACGACGCGGCCGATCCTGACCATCGGCGGCGATCACGAGGTCAACCAGGTGTTCTTCGACGACGTCCGCGTGCCCGTCGCCAACCGCGTCGGCGAGGAAGGCAAGGGCTGGACCTACGGCAAATACCTGCTGGAATTCGAGCGCGGCTCCGGCATCGCGTCGGCCAAGCTGCGCGAGGCGCTGAAGACGCTTTGCGATCTCGCAGAGTCCGATGTCACCGGCCGCGCCATCGAGGATCCCGACATCGCGCTGCGGATGTCGGAGGTCGAGGTCGACATCGATGCCCTGGAAATGACCGAACTGCGCGTGCTGTCGGCGCTGCAGACCGGGCAGAATCCGGGCGCGGTGTCGTCGCTCATAAAGCTCCGGGTCAGCGAGATCCGCCAGGCGGTGACGCGGCTCGGCGTCGACGTGATCGGCCAGGACGGCCTCGCCGTCGAGCCGGCGCGGCCGTTCTACAGGCTGAACCACGAGCCGGCGATTCCGGAGGAGCTGCTGCCGGTGGTGCCGGAATATCTCAACGGGCGGGCCTACACGATCTTCGGCGGATCGTCGGAGATCCAGCGCGACATCATCGCGAAGATGGTGCTGGGGCTGTAGCACTCGCCTAACTCGGCTCCAGTCACCCTCCCCTGGAGGGGCAGAGTCGACGCGACTGAAAGGAGCGGCGGGGTGGGGTGAAATCCCTCCCCGCAAACACTTCCCGAGTTGAGAGATCACCCCACCCCGTCACGCATCTGACGATGCATGACGACCCTCCCCCTCCAGGGGAGGGTGAAGGCACGGTGCGTCTAGGCCTGCGCCTTGGCGTCGCGGATCGCCTGCCAGATCTTCACCGGGGTCAGTGGCGTGTTGAGCTGCTTGATACCGAGCTCGCTCAGCGCGTCCATCACGCCGTTGGTGATGCAGGGCGGGCCACCGATCGCGCCGGACTCGCCGCAACCCTTGGAGCCCAGCGGGTTGGTCTTGCACGGCGCCGAGCCGTCGAGCGTGACGACGAGCGGCGGGATATCGCCGGCCCGCGGCACGCAGTAATCCTGGTAGCTCGCGGTGAGCAGCTGGCCTTCCTCGCTGTAGGCGACGCCCTCGTAGAGCGCCTGGCCGATGCCCTGCGCGACGCCGCCATGGATCTGGCCGGTCACCAGCATCGGATTGACCGCAACCCCGACGTCGTCGACCGTGGTGTAACGCACCACGCGGGTGACGCCGGTCTCCGGATCGATCTCGACCTCGCAGATATGGGTGCCGTTCGGCCAGCTCGGCCCGTCGACCTCGCCCTGGCTCTCGACCGAGAGCTTTGCGCCGGCCTCCTTCTTGGCGATCTCGAACAGGCTGATGCGCCGGTCGGTGCCGACCACGGTGAGGAAGCCGTCGCGATACTCGATGTCCTCGACGCCGGCCTCCAGAATGTTGGCAGCCTTCTCGCGCGCCTTGTTGATCATGTCGTTGGCGGAGACCGCAACCGCGGTGCCGCCGACGAACAGCGAGCGCGAGCCGACGCTGCCGAAGCCGGTGGCAAGATCGGTGTCGCCCTGCACCACGTCGATCTTGTCGAGGGGGATGCCGAGCGAGTCCGAGACCATCTGGCTGTAGGTGGTCTGCAGCCCCTGCCCCATCGCCATGGTGCCGGAATGCAGGATGACGCGGCCTTCGGCGGTCGCGTGCAGCGAGACGTTTTCGGTGTGGGCGCGGCCGCCGGTCCATTCGATGTAGCTGGTCAGGCCGCGGCCGTAGAGCAGGCCCTTCTTCTTCGCCGCCTTCTTGCGCGCGGCAAAGCCGTCCCAGTCGGCGAGCTCGGAGGCGCGCTGCAGCATGTGGGCGAAGGCGCCGGAGTCATAGACCTGCCCGACCGCGTTGGTGTAGGGCAGCTGCGCCGGCTTGATGTAGTTCGCCTTGCGGATGGCGCGCGGGTCCATGCCGATCTGGCGCGCCGCGGCGTCGAACAGCCGCTCGACGATGAACACCGCCTCGGGCCTGCCGGCGCCGCGATAGGCGCCGACCGGCGCGGTGTGGGTCATCACCGACTTCACCTCGAAATGCACCAGCGACAGGTCGTAGACGCCGGTCTGCACGAACGGGCCGAGCACCAGCGGGATGATGTTGCCGGTGCCGGACGAATAGGCGCCGGTGCCGCCGATCGAGCGCACCCGGTAGGCCAGCACGCGGCCCTTGGCGTCGAGCGCGAACTCGCCGGTCGAGGTGAGGTCGCGGCCATGGGTGCCGCCGACGAACTCATCGGTGCGGTCGCCGCGCCAGCGGATTTTTCGGTTCAGCTTGGTCGCGGCATAGGCGACGACACCGTCCTCGGGATAGAGGCTGGTCTTCTGGCCAAAACCGCCGCCGATATCGCCGACCAGCACGCGCACGCTGTCCTTCGGCCGCTTCAGGATCGATTCTGCGAGCAGGTCGCGGGTCGAGCCCGGCGTCTGCGACTGCACGTGCAGCAGCAGACGGCCGGTCTTCTTCTCGATCTCGGCAATGGTCGAGCGCGGCTCCATCGCCGACGGCACCAGGCGCTGGCTGACCAGATCGAGCGACACCTTGTGCGCGGCGCTGGCAAAGGCTTCCTCGACCTTGGCGGCATCGCCATAGCTCATCGCTGCGACGATGTTGTCCGGCGCCTCCGGCCACACCAAAGGCGCGCCCGGCTTGATCGCCTCGACCGGATCGACCACCGAAGGCAGCACTTCGTAATCGACCTCGATCGCCTCGGCTGCGGTCTGCGCCAGCACGCGCGAGGTCGCGACCACCGCCGCGACGCCCTCGCCGGCAAACCGCACCACTTCATGCGCCAGCAGGCGTCGCGGCGGCACGCTCATCGGCGAGCCGTCCGGCCGCTTGAAGATCGCCAGCGTCGGCAGCGTGCCGATGTCGTCCTTGACGAGGTCGGCGCCGGTATAGACCGCCTCGACGCCGGGCATCTCCAGCGCCGCTTTGGTGTCGATCGACTTGATGTTGGCATGGGCATGCGGCGAGCGCAGCACGTGCAGCCAGAGCGCGCCGTCCTCCGGCTTGTCGTCGATGAAATGCCCCTTCCCGGTGAGCAGCCGCTGGTCTTCCAAACGCTTGACCGGCTGGCCCGCACCAAAACGTAGATTGCCGGGAAGAATGTTCATCGAGTGATCCTTAGCTTGCAAGAATTTGGCGGGGGTTTTAACCGATTTTGGCCGGCTGACAACCGAGCGCGCGTCAGGGCAGATGCCTGCTTTGGCGACGCGTGAGTGCATGGATTTGCGCCATCGGCCAGCCAGGGAGAATATTATTGCGCGCGGCCGATATCGACGACGGCGACCTCGACATCACGTGTCGACCCGTCGCGCTTCACGCTGAGACGCACCTTCTTGCCGACCCCGACCTGCTCGATCGCATCGGTCAGGTCGGAAAGCCGGTGAACCGGCTTGCCGTCGGCTGCGGTGATCACGTCGCCGAGCTCGCCGGTGGAGAGATCGACGCCGCGCAGCCCGGCGCGCTCGGCCGGCGAGCTTGGCGCCGTGCGCACCACGATCAATCCCTCGGCGCCGAGCCGCGTGGCGACCGTCTCGTTCGCGGTGACGACGCCGATGCCGGGCGTCGGCACCCGGCCGTCGCGGATCAGTTCGGGGACGATGCGGTTGACGACGTCAACCGGGATCGCAAAGCCGATGCCGGCGTTGGAGCCCGACGGCGACAGAATCGCCGTGGTGACGCCGATCAGACGGCCGGCGGAATCCAGCAGCGGGCCGCCCGAATTGCCCGGATTGATCGCAGTGTCGGTCTGGATCACGTTGGAGATTTCGCGGCCGCTGGAGGTCGGCAGCCTGCGCTTCAGCGCGCTGATGATGCCGCTGGACATCGATTGATCGAGCCCGAACGGATTGCCGATCGCAAAGGCAAACTGGCCGACCTTGAGATCCGCCGAGCTGCCGACGGCCACCGCCGGCGGCAGCTTGCGCGCGCTCCTGATCCGCAGCACCGCGAGATCGTAGTTCGGCGCGGTGCCGACGATCTCGGCGCGCACCGCTTCGCCGGAGGCAAAGCGGATCGCGACCTGGGTGGCGTTCTGCACCACGTGGTTATTGGTGACGACATGACCGTCACCATCCCAGACGATGCCGGTGCCGGACGCCGAACCGCCTTCCTGCTCCTCGCTCAGTGGATTGGCGGCGGTCTGCGTCACCACCTGCACCACCGAGGGAGAGACCTTTTCGAAGATCTCGACATTGGCCTTTTCGACATCCGACAGCACGCAGCGCGCGGTGATCGCGCGGGCGGGCGGACCCGTCCAGCCGCTCTGGCGAATGTTGCTGGCTGCGAACACCAGCAGAATGGCCGCGATAACCGACAGGACGACGGCGGTGCGCTTGTTCATGGGAGGGCTCCACGCAACAAAACGCACGGGAACAACAGAGGTTTCAGGCGCGGCCAAGGCATCGCGCCCGACATTTTGACGCGCGCAGGACGTCGCGTCAGCCGAGATCGCGCAGCGTGGCCTCCACCACCTTGCGCTGCTCGGCGGTCAGCGGCGCCTGCGGCGGCACGGGGTCGCCGACGTCATAGCCCTGGATCGCAAGCCCGGCCTTGATGCAGGCGGCGAGGTTGAAGCGGGCGAAGGCCTCGTTGATGCGCCAGAGCTTTCGCTGCAGGGACATCGCCTCGTCCCAGCGGGTGCGGCGGCAGAGGTTGTAGAGCTCGACGCTCTGCTTCGGAATGATGCAGGCCGGGCCGGCCATCCAGCCGGAGCCGCCGATCAGCATCACGGCCGCCGGAATATGCGCCGAGGCCGAGAACACCTTGAGCTGATCGTCGCAGCGATTCATGATCGACAGCAGCCGCCCGGTGTTGGTGGAGGCATCCTTGATGTAGCCGATGCGCGGATGCGCGGCGAGCCGGGCGATGACGTCGAGCGTGAGATCCGAGCGCTGGAAATTCGGATTGGTGTAGATCACCACCGGAATATCGACGGCATCGGCAATGGCGCGAAAATAGGCTTCGACCTGCGCATCAACAAGCGGGAAATACGCTTCCAGGATCGCGAGGATGCCGCCGGCGCCGCGCTTCTGGTAGGCCTTGGCCTGCGCCACCGCGTCCGCCGTCGTGGTCGCGGCGACGCCGGCGACCACCGGCACGCGGCCCTGCGCGGCCTCGATCGTGGCCTGCACAACCTGCATGCGCTGAGCGTTGTTGAGATAGGCAAATTCGCCGGTCGAGCCGAGCGGCGTCAGCCCGTGCACGCCGGCCTTGATCAGATCGTCGCAGAGCCGGCCCAGCACCTCGGTGCGGACGTGGCCGGCGGGATCGACCGGGGACACCAGATAGGGAAAGACGCCGTGGAAATCAGCCATGTGCCAGCCTCGTTGACGGCGAGACATAGTCGGGATCGTGAGCAAAGGGAAGCGGCGTACCGTTGCGCAACGCGTCGAGCACGGCGGCAAAATCGGTCGTTGCACGAAAACCGAGCAGCCGCTCAGCCTTGGTCGGATCGTAGATCCGGCCGATCGCGTGCGGCAGGCGCCAGCCGCGCCGCGCGAACAGCGCCGGCGCATCGGGGAAATAACGCGCGATGACGCCTGCGGCGTCGGATTTCAACTCCGCAACATCGCCGCGCGCAAACGGCGGCGGCGCGCTGATCACGAACACCTCGAAGCCGCGGGCTTTCTCCAGCGCCACCACATGGGCGTCGGCGGCGTCCTCGACCGTGAGGCGGCGATACAATAGCTCGGTCGCCTTCAGGTTCTCGCCGTGGATATCGTCGATCGTGTCGTCGTCCTCGGGAAAGAAGCGGCTGGTGCGCAGCACCGCGCAATTCAGCCCATGCTCGCGGCTGTACAGCCGGCACAGCCCTTCGGCTGCAAGCTTGGTGATGCCGTAGATGTTGCGCGGCTCGAGCGGCCCCGAGGTTTCGTCGAGCCAGACGGCGTGGGAGCCCTCATCGTCGCGGATCGCCTGCGAGATCATCAGCGACGTGGTCGAGGTGAAGACGAAGCGGTCATGGCCGGCGGCAGCTGCCGCCTGCAGCAGATTGAGCGTGCCGGTGACGTTGACGTCGACGAAGGCCTGCGGCGCGAACCGCGCGATGTCGGGCTTGTGCAGCGCGCCGCCATGGATCACGGCCTCGATGCCGTGGTCGGCGAAGGCGCGGTCGACGACGGCTCGCTCGGCCACCGAGCCGATGATGTCGGTCGCTTCGCCCGAGACGATGTCGAGGCCGACCACGCTGTGGCCGGCCCGGCGCAGCTTTGGTGCGAGGAAACGCCCCAGCCAGCCGGAGGAGCCCGTCAACAGCACGCGCATCGCATCAGCCCCGGCCGCGCCTTCAGAACGCTTTTGCGATCGCGGCCTTCGCGTCGCTCTGGATCTGCTTCAGATGATCCGGCCCGCGAAAGCTTTCGGCGTAGATTTTATAGACGTCCTCGGTGCCGGACGGACGCGCCGCGAACCAGCCGGAGGCGCTCTCGACCTTGATGCCGCCGAACGGCTGGTCGTTGCCCGGCGCCTTGGTCCTGACCGCGCTCACCGCATCGCCGGCAAGCGTGGCCATGTTGAGCTGATCGGGCCCGAGCGCCTTCAGCGCGTTCTTCTGCTTCGGCGTCGCCGCGACGTCGATGCGCTCATAATAGGGCACGCCGAGCTCGTCGGTCAGCTCCTTGAACAGCTCGCTCGGATCGCGGCCGGTCTTGGCAATAATCTCGGCGGCCAGCAGGCCGAGGATGAGGCCGTCCTTGTCGGTGGTCCAGGCCGTACCATCGCGCTTCAGGAACGAGGCGCCCGCGCTCTCCTCGCCGGCAAAGCCAAAACCGCCGCTGCCGAGCCCTTCGACGAACCATTTGAAGCCGACCGGAGTCTCGACCAGCTTGCGGCCGAGTTTTTTGGCGACGCGATCGATGATCGAACTCGACACGATGGTCTTGCCGATCGCTGCGCTCCCACTCCATTGCGGCCGGTGCGCGAACAGATAGGCGATCGCGGTGGCGAGGAAATGGTTCGGGTTCATCAGCCCGTTCGAGCGCGTCACGATGCCGTGGCGGTCAGCGTCGGTGTCATTGGCGAAGGCGACGTCGAAACGGTCGCGCATGCCGATCAGGCTCGCCATCGCATACGGCGACGAACAGTCCATCCGGATCTTGCCGTCCCAGTCCGCGGTCATGAAGCGGAAGGTCGGATCGACGGCAGCATTGACCACGGTGGCGTTGATGCCGTAGCGCGCGATGATCGGCTGCCAGTAATGCACCGCGGCGCCGCCGAGCGGATCGATGCCGATCCTGACGCCGGCGGATTTGATCAGCGCGAGGTCGACGGTGTTGCCGAGATCGGCGACGTAGGGCGTGATGTAATCGTGCAGATGGGTAGTCGCCGCCTTGCGCGCGCGATCATAGGGCATCCGCGCGACGCCCTTGAGGCCGGCCTCGATGTAGCGGTTGGCATTCTTCTCGACCACGCCGGTGACGTCGGTGTCGGCCGGGCCGCCATGTGGCGGATTGTATTTGTAGCCGCCGTCCTCCGGCGGATTGTGCGACGGCGTGATCACGACGCCGTCGGCAAGACCGCTGCTGCGACCCTTGTTGTAGCTCAGGATCGCATGCGAGATCACCGGCGTCGGGGTGTAGCCGCCCTCTCCGTCGATCATGATCTCGACGCCGTTGGCGGCAAACACCTCGACCGCGCTGGCCAGCGCCGGCTCGGCCAGCGCATGGGTGTCGATGCCGATGAACAGCGGCCCGGTCAGCCCGGCCTCGCGGCGATAATCGCAGATCGCCTGCGTGGTGGCGAGGATGTGATCCTCGTTGAAGGAATTTTTCAGCGACGAGCCGCGATGGCCGGAGGTGCCGAAAGCGACCCGCTGGGCGGGATCGCCGGCGTCGGGCTTGCCGGCAAAATAGGCCGTGACCAGCCGCGGCACGTTGGCGAGCGCGGCGGGATCGATGGGTTTGCCGGCGGCGGGATTTAAAGCAGTCACGTGACCTCTCAGACCTGCCCATCAGCGCAAAGTGATGCGTCAGGGTGCTAGCATGATGGCTTACACCCAATCAAGCCGACGGCATTTCGTTCCTTGCCGTCACGACAATGCGTCACGACATGTCGATCTGCTGCACTTTTTCGCGGAGCTCGTCGACCAGCACCCGTTTGTTCTCGGTGTAGTCGATGGGAACGACGACGAGATGCACGCCCCCGCCGGCGAACGCGCGTTCCAGCGTCGGGATGATCGCCTCCGTGCTCTCGATCCGCGAACCCCTGGCGCCGTAGCTCTCGGCATATCTGACGAAATCCGGATTGCCGAAGGTGAGGCCGAAATCCGGGAAATGATCGACCGCCTGCTTCCAGCGGATCATGCCGTAGGCGGAATCCTCCAGGATCAGGATCACGAGGTTGAGCTTGAGCCTGACCGCGGTCTCCAGCTCCTGCGAGTTCATCATGAAGCCGCCGTCGCCGCAGACCGCGAGCACCCGCCTGTTCGGATAGAGCATCGCCGCCATCATCGCCGACGGCAGGCCGGCGCCCATGGTCGCGAGCGCGTTGTCGAGCAGCAGCGAGTTCGCCAGCAGCGTGCGGTAATTGCGCGCGAACCAGATCTTGTACATGCCGTTGTCGAGCGCGACGATGCCGTCCTCGGGGATCACCTGCCGCACGTCGTGCACGATGCGCTGCGGTGTCGGCGGCCAGCGGCCCTCGGTGGCGCGGTCGGTGATTTTTGCCAAGATGCTCTCGCGCAGGCTGAGCAGCGCGCTGGCGTGCGGCAGTTTTCCGGCAACCCGGTCGGCGAGCAGCGAAAGACTCGGGCCGACATCGCCGATCACCTCGACTTGCGGAAAGTAGACCTGCTCGACATTGGCCGGCGTGTAGCCGACATGGATCACCTGCGGCCCCTTCGGGCCCATGATGAAGGGCGGCTTCTCGATGGTGTCGTGGCCGATCGCGATGATCAGGTCGGCGCGGTCGATCGCCTCGTGCACATAGTCGCGCTCGCTCAGCGCCGCGGTGCCCATGTAGAGGTTGGTGCCGCCCGCCACCGTGCCTTTGCCCATCTGCGTCGTGAAGAACGGAATTTTGGTCCGCCGGACGAAGTCGCCGATCCCTGCGGTGCTGCGCGGGCGCGACGCCGCCGCGCCGAGCATGATCAGGGGCCGCTGCGCCTTGAGGATCATGTCCGCGGCGCGGTCGAGCGCTGAGGCATGCGCGACCGGAATCTCGATCGGATGCGGCGGGATCACGGCCAGCGGCTCGGCCTCCTCACCCGCGATGTCCTCGGGCAGTTCGAGCAACACCGGACCGGGCCGCTCCTGCATCGCGATCCGGAAGGCGTCGCGGACCAGCGTCGGGATCGTCGCAGTGGAGACGATCTGCAGCGACAGTTTTGTCAGCGGACGAAACGTGCTGACGATGTCGACGATCTGGAACTTGGCCTGCCGGCTGCTCAGAATGCCCTTCTGTCCGGTGATCATCACCATCGGCATCGCGCCGAGCAGCGCATAGGCCGCGCCCGTGGTCAGGTTCAGCGCGCCGGGGCCGAGCGTCGTCATGCAGACGCCGGGCTTGCCGGTCAGCCGGCCATAGGTCGCCGCCATGAACGCCGCGGCCTGTTCGTGGCGGGTGACGACCAGCTCGATCGAGGAGGTGCGCAGGCTCTCGACGACGTCGAGATTCTCCTCGCCGGGGACGCCGAACACGCGCTCCACGCCCTCGTTCTTGAGGGCCTTGACCAGCAAATCGGAACCTTTGACCATGTCAGCCTCGCACATCTGATTGCATGCTGCCCGCAGCCGAGCATAGCGGCATCGCACGCCGCCGCAAACTCCCTCGCGCACTCAGGGCTTGTGGACCCTGATCCAGTCGCTGGCCGCGGTCAGCACCCGCGACACCAGACCGCCGGAGATCGCGATCGATTCCAGCGCCCGCGCCACCATCACCCGCCCGCCGCTGGTCGAGTGCGAGGGCGCAAAGGCGGCAAGCTCCGCGGCGTGCGCCGCATCGGTGAAGTTGGTCATGAAGTTGGGCACGAATCCATCGCGGAAATTCGGCCCCTGCTTCGCCAGCAGCGCCTCGAAATTTTGTCGGACGAAGTCCCAGGCGAGCTGCGGCTGCTCGCCGGTGGAGGCGACCGTGCTGATGATGCCCGGCACGATCGTCTCGGGCAGCTCGCCGGTCAGCGTCAACGCCAAGGTCGCGCGCGCCAGTTCGGGATCGCGGGCGCTGGCCGCGGCGTAATAATAGCGCAGCCGTTCGTTGGTGACCGTGCTCTTGCGCGCCAGCGCCAGCAGCCGGTCATAGGTCGCCCGGTCCGCGGTGACGCCGACCACATGGGTGACGGCGTCGCGCAACGCGGTCGGCAGCGCATTCGGATCCTCGAGGAAGGCCGCGAACCGCCGCTTCGCCTCGGCGACAACCGTGGCGTCGCCGAGATCGCCAAGCGTCGAGATCAGGCTGGCGCGCAGCAGCGCGGTGTCGTCGTCCGCCGAGCCGGCGCCGTCCCATCCGACCCGGTCGAGCACCGGGCGCAGTTTGGAGCGGGCATAGGCCTGGATCGCGGGCCGCTCGGCGCGATCGCGCGACAGCCGGTTGAGCGCGGCGAGGCTCGAAATGACCTGGTCCCATACCGCGCGATGATCGGCGGGGTCGAGCGCGTCGAGCAGCGCGAAATAGGTCGCGGGCTCGGCGCGGCCGGCCTGCACCAGCGCCCAGCTGTCGGCGACGACGTTGAGCCGGTCATTGACCTGCATTCGCGGCAACGCGCTGAGCAGCGCCCCGCGATTCTTCGGACCGTACTCGACCCTGAAATAGCCGATGTCGCCGAGATTGACCTTGATCGCATCGCCGCAGCCGCCCGCCGCCATCTCGGCACTGCCCTGCAGCAGGATCTCGTCGAACGGCCTGCCGCCGACCGGCCCGATCGCCACCGGGATCTGCCAGCTGCGCGGAGGCAGCGGCGCCGCGTCCGTGCCAAGCGGGGCGATCACGAAACGGTCCTGCCGCAGCGTCAGGCGCTGCACAGCGCCGTCGCAATCGGTCCTCGCCACGACCAGCGGCACGCCATCCTGCTCGGTGAAGGATGCAGCGACGCCCGTGATCGTCTTGCCGGCGGCGCTCTCCAGCGCGCGCCAGAGATCGGCGGTGGTCGAGTTGCCGTAGGCATGCGCGGCCATGTATTTGCGGATGCCGTCGCGAAACGCCTGCTCGCCGAGGTAGTTCTCGAGCATGCGGATCAGGGCCTGGCCCTTGGAATAGGTGATGGCGTCGAACGCCGTCACCGCCTCGCTGTGATCGGCGATCGGCTGCTGGATCGGATGCGACGTGCGGCGAGCGTCGAGGCTCATGGCGAGCTGCTTGGCGCCATAGCCGTTCAGCCAGCTCTGCCATTGCGGATAGAACTGCGCGGAGGCCTTGGTCGCCATCCAGCTGGCAAAGCCTTCGTTGAGCCAGAGATTGTCCCACCACGCCATGGTGACGAGATCGCCGAACCACATATGCGCCATCTCGTGGGCGATGATGGCGAAGATGCCACGTCGCGCCGTCTCCGCGTTGGTCGCGGGATCGAACAGCAGCCGGCTCTCGAAGAAGGTGATGCCGCCCCAATTCTCCATCGCGCCACCGAACCCGCCGGGCACCGCGATCAGGTCGAGCTTGGGCAGCGGATATTTCACGCCGAAATAGTCGTTGTACCAGGCCAGCAGCTTGACCGCGCTGTCGAGCGCAAAGCGGCCCTGCCCAGTCTTGCCTTCGGTGGTGACGACGCCGATGGTTACACCGCCGGCATCCGCCGTGACGCGCTCGAGCTCGCCGACCGTGAGCACGAACAGATAGCTCGACATTTTCGGCGTCGGCGCGAACGCGACCTTCTTGAGGTTGTCGCCGACCGGCTGCTCGCCGGTTACCGGCATGTTGCCGACCGCCAGCAGATGGCGCGGAATTACGACGGTGAGCGCAAAGCTCGCCTTGAATGCCGGCTCGTCCCAGCAGGGAAAGATCCGCCGCGCGTCCGCCGGCTCCAGCTTGCTCGAGATCAGCCGCTTGGTGCCGTCCCTGGTCGGGTAGTCGACCGAGAACAGGCCGGTGCCGAACCTGTTGATCTGCGCCGTGAAGGCGATGCGCAGCCGGTGCCGGCCGGCCGCGAGCGGCTGGGCGAAGCTCAGCGTTGCGGTCTGCGCCGCGGCATCCGTCGTCACCTCGGCGCGCTGCGCACCGTCGTCGAGCGTGACGTCGGTGAACGTGGTGCTGACTGCATTCAGCGTCAGCTGCCGGGTCGGCTGGCGCACCTCGATCTCGACGGTCTCGACACCGGGCAAGGCAAGCGACGTCATGTCCGGCGTCAGCTCGATTGCGTAGCTCACGGGAACGACGGTCTTCGGCAGCTTGCCGGGCGTATGGTCGAAGGAAAATGTCTGCTCGGCGCGCGCGCTCGCCGCCATCGCCAGCAGCAGCGCCGCCGCCGTGGCAACACGACGCAGAAGCGCTCTCTTGAGATGGCTCGCAGGCTTGTTCATGACGGGCGCTTCAACGGGATCGAGGGATACGAGACGTCATCTAGGAGACGAATGACGCAGGCGGGCAATCTAGAGAAGAAAATGTCGCGATGAAACTGACAACCGCGCGAAGGAGGCGTCGATTGCTTGTTGCCCCTCGGCACGATGAAAGGCTAGTTTGGAACGCCTCTCCGTTTGCTGCAGTCCTGACACATTTGATGACCGGCGAATGACGATACGATTTCTGGTCACGATCGGCCTTGTTGCGGCGCTGACGCCGGCCCTTGCCGCCGAGGATCCGCGCGATGCGCCGCTGGAGTTGACCCTGCCGGTGACCACCGATCCCGCAATGATCCAGTGCCGCCAGATCGGCGCGCAGGACGCGACATCGCTGTCCTTCCTGCCGATGCGCCGCACCTTCAACGACGATTTCGACCAACATCCGCTGGCGAGCGGGCGCTGGGTGCCGCATTACGCCGGCGGCGCGGCGTGGCCGGAGGCGCGCTACTGGGGCGGCGCCGGCTCCGATTTCAAGCGCAAGACCAGCGCCAATGGCGAGCAGCAGATCTATGTCGACCCGCGCTATGCCGGGCGCGGCGCCACGCCGCTCGGCCTCGACCCGTTCCAGGTTCGCGACGGCGTGCTCTCCATCGTGGCGCGCCGCACGCCGGCCGAGCTGCGCGACGTGCTGTTCGACAACGAGTACATCTCGGGCATCCTGACCACGCAAGGTTCGTTCTCGCAGAAATACGGCTACTTCGAAATCCGCGCCAGGATCCCGGTCGGCACCGGCGTCTGGCCGGCGTTCTGGATGCTCGCCGACGACGGCGGCTGGCCGCCGGAGGTCGATGTGATCGAGGGACGCGGACAGCGGCCCGGCGACCTCGTGATGACCACGCATTGGCGCATCCCCGCAACCGGCAAGATCGAACATTGCGGTTTCGATTTCGCGGTCCCTGGCGCCGACGCCGACTTCCATAATTATGGCGTGCTGTGGGAGCCGGACCGGCTGATCTATTTCATCGACCGCAAGCCGGTCTCCGATATCAAGGTGCCGATCGGTTTCGATGATCCGATGTACATGATCGTCAACCTCGCGATGGGATCGAAATTCTTTGTTGGCGTCGGCTTCGTCGATGCAGGGTCGCCGGCGAGCGTCGCGTTCGAGATCGATCGCATCTCCGCCTACCAGATCGACATGAATTTTGCGGGAGCCAGCAATGCCCAGTGATGTCTCGCGCCGGCAGTTTGCAGGCCTTGCAGGCCTCTCGGCGCTCGGCCTGTCGGCTCCCGCGCTGGCGGCGGACGGCGTGCCGGCGCCGAACGGCGCGAGCTTTCCGCCCGGCTTCGTCTGGGGCACCGCAACCTCGTCCTACCAGATCGAGGGCGCCGTCAACGAGGACGGCCGTGGCAAATCGATCTGGGACACCTTTAGCCACACGCCCGGCAAGATCGAGGACGGCACCACCGGCGACCGCGCCAACGAGCACTATCACCGCTACAAGGAGGACGTCGGCCTCATCAGGGAGCTCGGCGCCAAAGCCTATCGCTTCTCGATCGCGTGGCCGCGGGTGTTTCCCGACGGCACCGGCGCGCCGAACCCGAAGGGGCTCGACTTCTACAATCGCCTGGTCGACGAGCTGTTGGCGAACGGCATCGAGCCCTACGCCACGCTCTATCACTGGGACCTGCCGCAGACGCTGCAGGACCGCGTCGGCGGCTGGCGCTCCAGCGACACGTCGAAGGCGTTCGCCGATTACGCGGGCTATGTCGCCGAGCGGCTGACCGACCGGGTGAAGAACGTCTTCACCCTCAACGAGGTCGGACGTTTCCTGCCCTTCGGCTACGCGCTCGGCGTCGATGCACCGGGCCTGACGCTGCCGCCGGCCGAGGTCAACCAGGCGCGCCATCACGTCGCGCTGGCGCATGGCCTTGCGGTGCAGGCGATCCGCGCCAAGGGCCGCGCCGGCACCCGCGTCGGCCCCGCCGAAAACATCACCGCCTGCGTGCCCGCAATCAACACGCCGGACAACATCCGGGCCACCGAGACCGCGACCCGCGAGTTCAATTCGGGCTTCCTCGGCGTCGTGCTCGAAGGCAAGTACACCGAGGGATTTCTCGCCTATTCCGGCAAGGACGCGCCGAAATTCACCGCGGAGGAATTGAAGATCATCTCGCAGCCCAACGACTTCGTCGGGCTCAATATCTACGCGCCGCAGTGCTACATCGTCGCCACCGACAAGCACCCGGGCTGGCAGCCGCTGCCGATGCCGGCCTCGTTCCCGCACATGAGCTCGGAATGGCTGCGGATCGCGCCGGAGGTGATCTACTGGGCGCCGCGCATTGCCGCCAAGCTTTGGAACATCAAGAGCATCTATATCAGCGAGAACGGCACGTCGGGCGAGGACAAGGTGCATCCCGACGGACAGATCTACGACCTCGATCGCATCATGTTCCTGCGCAACTACCTCGCCCAGCTGCAGCGCGCCACCAGCGAAGGCGTCCCGGTGCACGGCTATTTCCTGTGGAGCCTGATGGATAATTTCGAGTGGATCTTCGGCTACGAGAAGCGCTTTGGCCTGTATCGGGTTAACTTCGAGAGCCAGGAGCGCCGACCGAAGCTGAGTGCGGCGTTCTACCGCGACGTGATCGCGCGCAACGCGATCGGGGTGTGATGCAGGCTTTTGCTCTTTGTTTGAGCATGATCTCCGCGCAAACGCTTCGCGTTTGTCGCGAGGGAAAACCGCTTCACACTTTTCCGGATCATGCTTATCCGGCTTGCGGCCGCGCGCCGGACCAGGCCCGCGTGAGCAGGGCGCGAATGCCGTCCGCTTCGATCGGCCGCGGATTCCAGTAGGGGTTTTTGGTCGCCAGCTCGGCGGCCCTTGCGATGCCATCCTCGGGCATGCCGATCTCGGCCAGCGCGCGCGGCGCGCCTAGTTTTGCGGACAGATCGAACAGGCCATCGGCAGCATCACGCGCTCCGAGCGCCCGCGCCGCGCGGCTGATCGCCTCGGGCGCGGCCGGCGTGTTGTAGGCGATGGTGTGCGGCAGCAGCACCGCGTGGGTCTCGGCATGCGGCAGATCGAACAGCGCGCCGACAGTGTGGCAGAGCTTGTGATGCAGCGCCATGCCGACGGTGCCGAGACAGACCGCACACAGCCAGGCGCCATAGAGCGCATCGGAACGCGCCTCGAGATCGCGCGGCCGCGCGATCACCTCGGGCAACGATGACGCCAGTTTGGCAATCGCCTCGGCGGCCATCAGCGACGTGATCGGATTGCCATCCCGCGCATACAGCGCTTCGGCCGCATGCGCGAGCGCGTTGAGGCCGGAGATCGCGGAGAATTTTGCCGGCATCGAGACGGTCAGATTGACGTCATAGATCACCGCCTCGGGCAAGATTTTTGGCGACGACTGCGTGGTCTTGACGCCATCCACGGTCTCACCCAGCACCGGCGTCATCTCCGAGCCGGCGTAGCTGGTCGGCACGATCAGTTGCGGCAGGTCGGTGCGCAGCGCGATCGCCTTGCTGAGGCCGGTCGCAGCGCCCGCACCGATCGCGACCACGCCGTCGGGCTTCAGCTCGCGCACCGCCTGCATCGCCTGCTCGGTCACCGCGACCGGTGTATGCACGATGGCGCCGTCGAACAGGCCGGCGACGCGGCCGCCGGTCAGTCCGGCGAGATCGCCGAGCTCGGCCTGCTGCCGCCGGCTCGCCAGCACCAGCGCCCGCTTGACGCCGAGCCGATCGAGCTCGTCGGCAAGCCTTTCGATCGTGCCGACGCCGAACACGACCCGCATCGGGCTGACCTGGTAAACGAACGGCTGAGTCATTGTGATTTCCGAACAAGAGTTGTTGATCCGCGGCGCCAGTCGCCCGGCGTGCAGTTGAACCGATGCCTGAACCGCCGCGTGAAATGCGACAGGTCGGAGAATCCCCAGTCGAATGCGATGTCGCCGATCGCGCGGCCGAACATCGTGGGATCCTTGAGATCGCGCGCGGCGCCGTCGAGGCGGCGATCGATCACATAGCTTGCAAACGTGGTGCCGGCGCGTTCGAACAGCTTGTGCACGTAGCGCTCGCTGATCCGCATCGTGGCGGCGATGGCGGCAACCCCGAGCCCGGGCTCGCGCAGTCTGCGATCCACTGCGCGGCGCAGCGCGAGCCACGTCGCGTCCGCGAGGCTCGCGGCCTCGGCGGCGCCTTCACGGCTGCCGCGCGACAGGCTGAGCGCGACGAGGTCGAGCAGCACGTCGAACAGCCGGGCGTTCTCCGCATCCGAGGCGCGCAGCGCCGACGCGTTCAGGACCTGCGCGGTCTCGGCAATCAAATGGCCGACGAACGGATCATCCGAGACTCGCGCCGGGGCGAAATCCGGCGGCGACGGCAACCGCTCGTCCAGCGCCTCGGCCGGCACCCAGAACGAGGCGACCTGCAGCGCGGGGCCGCGGTCGTGCAACAGCGCGAACCGCTCACCGCTGTCGAAGATGCCGACCTGCCCCGACGACAGGCTGATCTCGCGGCCGGCCTGCTGGATGCGGCAGCGGCCGGCGAGCTTGAGGTTGAGGTAGTAGCAGCGCCGGCTGGAGGCGGCGATATCGGCGGCCGAGCGGCGCACGATATGCTCCGGGAAATTGACCCGGTTCACCGCACCGTCGCCGAGCCCGAGCGTGTCGACGCGGGCGAGGAAGCCCGGCGCCGCGGTCGGCTCCGGCGTCAGGTTCATGAAGGCCTGGCAGATCGCCTCGCGATAATAGGCGAACTGCTGGTCCGGCCTGATATCGGCGGTATTCCAGCTCAGCCGGCGCGAGCGATCCGCGGCGCTGGTCTGCTGCATCAGTTCACTCCGAGCCTAATCCGGTTCGGTTACAGCCAAGCGCGATCCGCGGGCCCGGGTCAATATCCATCGAACGCCGCAAATGATCTGACCAACCACACCGGAGGTACGCCATGTCCACTTATGTTCTCGTCCACGGCGCCTGGCATACCGGCGCAGAGTTCGAGCCGGTCGCCGCGGCTATCCGCAAGGCCGGCCACGTCGTCCATACGCCGACCATCAGAGGCAACCGGCCCGGCGACCGCAAGGACTCCGGCCTTGCCGAGGCGATCCAGTCGATCGTCGACTATCTCGCCGAGCACAATCTGAGCGACATCGTGCTGGTCGGCCACAGCTATGGCGGCATGATCATCACCGGTGTCGCTGATGCTGCGGCGAGCCGCATCCGCCGGCTGGTCTACTGGAATGCCTTCGTGCCCAACAACGGCGAGTGCCTCAACGACATGGTGCCGCCGACCTATCTCGGGCTGTTCGACGCGATCGCCGCCGAGCGCGGCGACGGCTCGGTGGTGCTGCCGTTCCCGATCTGGCGCGAGGCCTTCATCAACGATGCCGACCTCGAGACCGCGCAGCGCGCCTACGACGTGCTCAACCCGCACCCGCTGAAGACGTTTCAGGACAAGATCGCGCTCAAGACCAACCCGGCCGAGATGCAAATCGCAAAGTCCTACGTCAACTGCACCGAGGACACGGCGATGCCGCACGGCCTGCCCTGGCATCCGCGGCTGTCGCAGAAGCTCGGGCTGTTCCGCCTGGTGCAGGTGGCGGGCAGCCATGAGCTCTGCTTCACCAATCCGGCGCGGCTGGCGCAAGCCTTCCTCGATGCCGGCCGCGACTGAGAGGATGTGAAGCTTTGTCCTCGCCCACCGCTGTCATCGCCCGGCCTGTGCGCAATTGCGCACATGGACCGGGCGATCCAGTACGCCGCGGCCTCTCGGCTCAATAACCGCTGCCTCTGGAATACTGGATCACCCGCATTCGCGGGTGATGACACCGAGCAAGGTGAGCAAACCAATCCGTCATCCTGAGAACGGCGTTTGCGCTATGCCACCGCCTTGTAGTCCGGCGCCGTCGCGAGGAAGCGCGCATAGGCGTCGGCGTCGGGCGGCGTGAATTTTTCGACCAGCGGGTTGCGCCGCGAGGCCTTGGTGCCGATGTCGGCGAGCAGCTCGTCGAAATGCTTGAAGTGGTAGGGCGCGACGCACAGCCCGCCATAGACGCCCGCCGCCGGCCGCTCGACCCGCCGGAAATGCAGCATCACCGCGATGTTGTCGTGCATCGCGGCGGCATCAGGCTGCCGCGCCAGCTGGCCGTCGGCATAGCGCACCAGCCAGTTGGCGGCGAGATCCGCACACAGCACGGTGCAGAAGCTCGAGTTGAAGCCGACGAACCCCATGTCGGGCAAATCGGGATTGGCGATCAGGCGATAGAGCCGGTACTGCCCGTCGGGCTCGACCAATTTGGCCTGATACTCCGCCGGCAGGAACGGCACGCCGAGCTTGTAGCCGATCGCCAGCACCGCGACGTCGGCAGCGACGCGCTGACCGCCGGTCATCACGATGGCCTTGCCGTCATAATGATCGAAGGTGCCGCGCACCGCCTTGATCCGGCCGTCGGCCACCATCGGATAGAAGCCCGGGGTTGCGATCGGCACCGAGCAGTTGACGCCGTCCTCGATGCGCTCCTTCGGCACCATGTTGCACTGCTTCAGCTTGAGCTGCACTTTCAGCATGCTCTCCAGCCCGCGCCAGTTCGCCCACACCAGCGGTTTGGCGATCGCATGCGCGAGGCGCGCCGCCGGCCCGATGCCCCAGCTCGCGAACATCTGCTCCTGGGCGCGGATGTAGAGAATGCGCTTGAAGTTGACGAGCCCGCCGACGAAGTACGGAATCCGCCACACCGGCTCGCGAAACACGATGGTGACTTCGCTGGCGCCGGAATTGACCGCGTTGACAGCAATATCGGTCGCCGATTTTGAGCCGCCGAGCACCACGACCTTACGCCCCTTGGCTAGCGTTGGATCGCTGTATTGCGACGAGTGCAGGATCTGGCCGCCCTGCGCCTTGAAGCCGTCCTCGCCCGACAGCGGCAGCGTCTGCGGCTCGTTGAACTGCCCGGTGCAGACCGCGACGAAATCGAAATCCTGATGGCCGGCAGCGCCGTCGCTTGCGCGCAGCTCGAGCGTCCAGCCCGGCTTGCCGTCGGACCGGCGCTTCATCGCCTCGACCTTGGTGTTGAAGCGGATCGCGCCGTCGAGCCCGTGGCTGTGCGCATAGTCGCGCAAATAGGAATGGACCTGCGGGCCCTTCGGCCACTCCGGATAGGATTCCGGCATCGCCTTGTCGGTGTAGCGATAGAGCTCCTTCGGGCTCTGGGTCTGGACGTCGGGATACATCCGCGTCGGATCCCAGACCCCGCCGAGCTCGCTGCTGCGCTCGACGATGGTCACCCTGTGACCACGCGAGGCAAAGGCCTTGCCGGCGGCGAGCCCCGAGACGCCGGCCCCGATCACGCACACATGCTTCTGCTTGACCATGAGATCGCTCCGATCAGTGAACTGGTCCATCGTTGCGCGCACGCGACCCCATCGTCGCCAGAGTCTGGTCCGGCAACCCGGAAGGCGTGCGCGGTAGCTGCGTCGGCCTAGTCGTTGGCTTCCGGCGGCAGAAAATCCACCTCGTGCTCGGCGGAGATCCGCACCACCTCGGCGGGGTCCTGCAGATTGTGCAACTTGTCGAACAGCGCCTCGAGCTTCTGCATCGGCGACACCCAGAACAGCGCCCGCGCCGGCTTGTCCGACTTGTTGAAATAGCCGTGCGGAATGCCGCGCGGCATGCGCACGAGGTCGCCGGCCTTGGCCTGCACCCAGACCCCGTCGAGCTTGAGGTCGAGCACGCCCTCCTGCACCAGGATGAACTCGTCCTGGGTCGGATGGATGTGCACCGGCACGAACTGGCCGGGATCGCTGTTGGTCTCGAATGCGAAGGTCGAGTCGGTGACGGCCTTCGGGTAATAGACCTGGCCCAGGATATTCCAGGTCTTGCCGCTGTAGCCGGTGCCGTTGCGGGTGATGCCTTTCTCGAGCGCGCCCATATGTCAGCCTCCAGTTTGATGCGCCATGTGGACGCGGAGCCTGTCGCCGGCGGGCGGCACTGTCTAGCCGATAAACGAATCCCTGTTTGACATGATCATGCTGCAATGCGGCAGCAGCGCCGGCCCAAAACCCCGGCCCCCGGCTGCGCAGCGATCGGGCAGATTGCGCGCCGAAACTGCATTTCCCTTGGCCGGCAAATGCTCTAGGCTGGCTGATGTTTTAGACCTCAAACAACTCCGGACGGCCGGCGTGATTGCGACGGGCAACGAGGTTTTGGCGAAGACACGGCTGCAGGATTTTTCGCGCGTCGCCACCGAGCGCGTCGACGATGCCGCCGAAGCGGTCGGCCGGATCTTCTGTCCGCACCAGCTGACGCCGGTCAATCGCTCGGAAGCGGACTTCTTTGCGCTCCACAATTGCGCAGGGTACGACGGGTTCTCCGTCAACTATGTCGCCTATGGCGGATCGGTTGCGATCAATCCGGGCTGCCTCGACCGCTTCTTCCTGCTGCAGCTGCCGCTGCATGGCTCAGCCGCGATCCGCACCGCCGCGCGCGAAGTGACGACGAGACCGCGTCACAGCGCATCGCTGCTGTCGCCGACGATCCCGACCGAGATGATTTGGCGCGGCGATTGCGCCCAGCTCATCCTGCTGCTCGATCGAAAGCTGGTCGAGCATCGCGCCGCGGCGCTCGGCGGCGTCGCGGTGCGGCCGGTCGAGTTCGAGCCCGAGGTCATGCTGACCGGATCCCTCGGGCAGACGCTGACAGCGAAGATCGATCAGCTCATCACGCTCGCCGAGCAACTCGGGCCGCGCAAATCGCTCTCCGCGGTGGCGGCGGCCGAGTGGCGCGAGGCGCTGCTCGACGCACTGCTCGACGGCCAGCGCCACAGCCTGAGCGCCGCCATCGATACGTTCAACGGCCGCGCCGAGACCCAGCCCGCGGCGCTGAAGCGGGCGCGGGCCTATCTGGAGACGCGGGCGACCGAGCCGCTCGATCTCGCTGAGCTGGCCGGGATCGCGGGCACCGGCATCCGCGCGCTGCAGCTCGGCTTTCGCCGCCACTTCGGCGCGACCGTCACCGAGATGCTGCTCGACATCCGCCTCGCCCAGCTCAACGCCCGGCTGAAGACGGCGCGGCCGGGCGAACGCATCGTCGATATTGCATTCGAGCTCGGCTTTACCCATCTGAGCCGGATGGCGAGCGCCTACCGCGCCAAGTTCGGCGAGAGCCCGAAGGCGACCCTGCAGCGGCTGAGCTGACGGGTTCCGAGCGGCGCCGCAGAGCCTGCCCATCCGGCCAGTTTCGCCGCCAGCCGCAACCGCACAGATTGGGGGAAGCCAACGGAGCTTCTCATGACCGAACCGACCACCCTCGCCTCGCTCTCCTCAGCCCTTGCGGAGACGGTCGCGCGCACGGCGCCCGCGATCGTCTCGGTCCATTCGCATCGCTTGCGCGCCTCCGGCTTCGTCTGGAAGCCAGGCCTCGTCGTCACCGCGGACGAAGCGCTGGCCGACGAAGGCGAGGTCGAGATCGAGCTTGCCGACGGCAGCAGCCGGCAGGCGACCGTCGCCGGACGCGACCACACCACCGACATCGCGCTGCTGCGGTTCGACGGCGATGCCGCGCCGGTCAAGCTGTCGAGCGAGGTCCCCGCGCTGGGATCGCTCGCCGTCGTCGTCGCCGCCGACCGCGGTGCGCCGACCGCGCGGCTCGGCATGGTGTCGCGCTCAGGCCCGGCCTGGCGCAGCCTGCGCGGCGGCGAAATCGATGCGCGGATCGAGCTCGACATCCGGCTGCGGCACAGCCAGCAGGGCGGGCTCGCGCTCAATGCCGCGGGCGAAGCGTTCGGCATGGCCGTGCTCGGGCCGCGCCGGGTGCTGACGATCCCGACCGCGACCATCGAACGCGTCACGGCGCAGCTCGAGAAGAGCGGCCGCATCGCCCGCGGATATCTCGGCGTCGGGCTGCAGCCGGTGCGGCTCGACGACGGTTTTGGCGCCATGGTGATGAATGTCGACAAGACCGGCCCCGCGGCCGCCGCCGGCATCCGGCAGGGCGACGTGATCGTCGCGGTCAACGGCGAAAAGCTGGCGGGCGTGCGGGCGCTGTCGCGCAGCCTCGGCCCGCAGAGCGTCGGCACCGTGGTCGAGCTGACCGTACATCGCGGCGGCGAGCCGCAGACCTTCAAGGTGACGATCGGCGAGAGGCCCGAGACGTGAGCGATGCGCCTGCCCCCGACATCGTGATTGCGCTCGAGATCGACGATCCCGTGCTGGCCGACCGGCTGGCGACGCTGCTCGGCGGCGTCGCCGGCCTGCGCCTCGCCGTGCCGGGCGAGCAGGCCACGGCGGCGATCGTCGCGCGGAGCAAGGAGGCGGGCGCCGGCGGCGATTTCGAGCTGACCCCGCGCGAGCTCGACGTGCTGGCGCTGCTCGCCGAGGGCGCCTCCAACAAGATGATCGCACAGCGGCTCGGCATCTCCGTCCACACCGCCAAATTTCACGTCGGCTCCCTGCTCGACAAGCTCGACGCCACCGGCCGCACCGACGCCGTCGCGCACGCCGCACGGCGCGGGGTGATCAATTTGTGAGACGGGGCGGCAAGGCGGCCGTGATGCAGTCCCTCCGGTCGTCGTCCTGGCGAAAGCCAGGACGACTCCGAGTTTGTTGCCCTCTCACACCCGTCATCCTGAGGTGCGAGCTCTTGCGAGCCTCGAAGGATCGACGGCCACTAACCGGGCCGATTCATCCTTCGAGGCTCGCCCAGCAGCGCAATTGCGCTGCAAGGCTCGCACCTCAGGATGACGGGGAATAGCAGCTCCACCCATCCTACGCCCTGCGCTCCGGCGCGCCGTTTGCCGATCTTGCAAAACACAGCCTGACCAGCAGGCCCGGCGCGTTGTCGCGCAGTTCGATCTTCGCGCCGTGCAGGCTCGCCACCGCCGCGACCAGGCTGAGGCCGAGGCCGTTGCCGGGGGTGTAGCGGCTCTGCTCGAGGCGGTAGAAGCGCTTGAAGACGCGGTCATGCTGGTCGGCGGGAATGCCCGGACCGTCGTCGGCGACCGCGATCACGGCGCCGTCCGCGCTGTTGCAGCAGGTCACGGTGACCCGTCCGCCGGCGCGGCCGTGCTTGATAGCGTTGTCGACCAGATTGGCGATAGCGTCGAACAACAAATCGCGATCGCCGGTCATCAGCACCTCGGCATCGCCGGCAAGATCGAGCCGGGTGCTGTCGCGCTCGGCCGCGGCGTCGTAGAGCTCGACCACCTCGCCCGCGATCTCGACCAGATTGACGGTGCGAAACGCGCCCCGCCGGGCACGGGTCTCGATCTCCGAAATCCGCGTCAGCGAGGCGAACATCGCCAGCACGATATCGAGATCGGCGATGGTGTCGCCGATCAGCGCCGCATCGCCCTCGCCGTCCCGCGGCGCATGATAGGCCTTTTCCAGCCGGCCGCGCATCCGCGTCAGCGGCGTGCGCAGATCGTGCGCGATGTTGTCGCTGACCTGCTTGACGTCGCCCATCAGGCTCTCGATGCGGTCGAGCATCAGGTTGAGGTTCTCCGCGACGCGATCCCATTCGTCGTGGCTGCCGCGCAGCGGAATGCGCTGGTCGAGCCCGGCGAGCATGATGGCGCGGCTGGTTGCGTTGATCGACTCGATGCGGGCGACCGTCCGCCGCGTCACTCCGATGCTGGCGACCGCCGCGAGCGCGAGGATCAGCACCACGACCGCGATGCCGGCCGCCCGGATCCGCGCCGTAAAGCCGTCGAGATCGCTGATGTCGTGGCCGACCAGCAGCCGGCTGCCATCCGGCAAGGTCGCGGCCAGGCCGCGCAGCAGCGGGTCTTGCGCTGCCAGCGTCGGCACCGCCGCGCGGAATTCGGTCCAGCCCGCAGCGGTGGCGCCGTCCGGCCACTGTTTGAGATTTCCGGCCAGCACCACCGCGCCCGGCCCCGACAGCATGTAGACGTGATCGGCAAAGCTCTTGTCCGCGATGCGCTGGTCGATCAGCGCGATCAGGCCGTCGCGTCCCGACCGCGCGAAGACCTCGCGCAGGCTCGCCTGCTCGGTCACGATTGCGCGATCGGACCGGCTGCGCACATAGGATACCGTCGACCAGTAGACATAGGCGAAGATCGCCGAGACGATCAGGCCGAAGGTGCCGATTGCGATCAGCGCCAGGCGGAACGTCGTTGACCGGAAGGTCTTAGCCAGGAGCACGGAGGCAGTACCCGATGCCGCGGATGGTGTGGATCAGCGGATAGGCTTGCTGGTCGTCGACCTTGCGGCGGACGCGCCCGACATAGACGTCGATGATGTTGGTGGAGGGATCGAAGTGCAGATCCCAGACGTGCTGCAGCAGCATGGCGCGCGACACCACCCGGCCCTCGTTGCGCACGAGGTATTCGAGCAGCTGGAACTCCTTCGGCAGCAGCGGAATCCTGCGGCCGCCGCGGCTCGCGGACCGCGCGATCAGATCGATCGCGAGATCGCCGACCCGCAAGATGGTTTCCTTGGCCACGGTCTCGCTGCGCCGGCCGAGTGCCTCCAGCCGCGCCAGCAGCTCGACGAAGGAGAACGGCTTGACCAGATAGTCGTCGCCGCCGGCGCGCAGGCCGCGCACCCGGTCGTCGATCTCGCCGAGCGCGCTGATGATCAGGAACGGCACCGCGATGCCGTCGTCGCGCATCTGGCGCATCACGGCGATGCCGTCGATGTCGGGCAGCATGCGGTCGATCGTGATCACGGCATAGTCGCGCGCGGCGCCACGGTCGAGCGCCTCGCGGCCGTTGGCGGCGAGGTCGACATCGTAGCCGCTGGTGGTGAGCTGCTCGACGAGCTGACCCGCGGTCTCCGGATCGTCCTCGACGACGAGAATGCGGCGGTGGGCTCCGGTCATATCAGGTCTTCGTTTGAAGTCTCCGAGCGCCCCGCGACGGTCGCCACCAGACTATCCCATTTTGGGGCTTGATGGAACGCCTGGCGACGACCGCGACAGCGAGTGCGGTCGCTGCTGGTTGAGGCATGAACACTCCGGAAGACCGCCTAACATTCTTCCGGATCATGCCTTAGTAGTAGCCATACCCGCACACGTTGATCCATCGCAGGCCATAGGGTCCGTACGTCCTGCGCCAGCAGCCGTCATAGTAGCCATAGTAGTCGCCATAGAACGGACCGCCGACGAAAGCGAAGCGGTTGAAGCGGTGGTGGAAGCCGTGGTGATGGAAACCGTGCGAGCCGTGGAATCCGCCGGCAAAGCGCGGCCCGAACGCAGCGCGTCCCATCGGCGCACCCGCGAAGCGGGAGCCGCCGAAATGAGCGCCACCAAACTGCGCGCCGCCTCCGCGGGCAAACGCCATGGCGCCACCGCCGCGCATGCCGCCGCCAAAACCTCCCGCATGCATGCCGCCACCGAAACCACCACCATGCATCCCGCCGCCAAAACCGCCGCCGTGGCCGCCTCCGAAGCCGCCACCGCCGCCGTGCCCGCCGCCGCCTCCGCCACCTCCACCTCTGGCGAAGGCCGGCGTTGCCAGCACGCTTGTCACGCCGATGGCCGCGGCCATCAGGCAAGTGAGGAACTTGTTCTGCATCGTAACATCCTCCGTCGTTGACCTGCGGCGAACGGTGTGCGCCGCAGGAAGACGTGCATCAGGAGATGCAAATCGGAGGGCTTCTTCAACTTACAAATGCGCCAGATTCTGACGCTGAAGTTAGTTTGCGCGGCACCTTCTGACGATGATGTGATGGCGCGGACTCGTTAGCGTCGACCGGCACCAGAGTGATGGCGCATCACTCAATGTCATTGCGAGCCAACGGGTCGCGCGAACGCGCGCCCGATGACAGGCTCCGCGAAGCAATCCATCGTGCCGCATGCGCGGACAGATGGATTGCTTCGTCGCTTCACTTACGTCGGCTTGCCGCGGCCGTTCTTCTCGGCGGCGCGGCGCAGCGCGTCGGCGAGCGCGCCGCCGGACTGCTCCTGGGGCCGGCGCGGCGCCGACGACGTCATCGAGCCGCGCGAGAAATCCCGCGATCCGCCGGAGTTCTCCTTCTTTGGCCCGACCTCGTCATCGAGCCGCAAGGTCAGCGCGATGCGCTTGCGCGCGACCTCGACGTCCAAGACCTTGACCTTGACGATGTCGCCCGGCTTCACCACCTCGCGCGGGTCCTTGATGAAGGTCTTCGACATCGCCGAGATGTGCACCAGTCCATCCTGATGCACGCCGATGTCGACGAAGGCGCCGAACGCGGCGACGTTGGTCACGGTGCCCTCGAGGATCATGCCCTTCTTGAGATCCTTGACCTCCTCGACGCCTTCCTTGAACACCGCCGCCTTGAACGCCGGGCGCGGGTCGCGGCCGGGCTTTTCGAGTTCGCGTAGGATGTCGGTGACGGTCGGGAGACCAAAGGTGTCGTCGACGAAGGCCTGCGGCTTGAGCCCGCGCACCACGTCGGCATTGCCGATCAGCGCCTTGATGTCGCTCTTGGTGGCCTCGAGGATGCGCCGCACCACCGGATAGGCTTCCGGATGCACGCCGGAGGAATCCAAGGGATCGTCGCCGTTGCTGATGCGGAGGAAGCCGGCGCATTGCTCGAACGCCTTCGGCCCGAGCCGCGGCACGTCCTTCAGCGCCTTGCGCGACTTGAACGGGCCGTTGGCGTCGCGGTGCTGCACGATGCTCTGCGCCAGCCCCTGCCCGATGCCCGACACCCGGGCCAGCAGCGGCACCGAGGCGGTGTTGGCATCGACGCCGACCGCGTTGACGCAGTCTTCCACCACGGCATCGAGCGACTTCGCCAGTTTTGCTTCGCCGAGATCGTGCTGGTACTGGCCGACGCCGATCGCCTTCGGATCGATCTTGACCAGCTCGGCCAGCGGATCCTGCAGCCGGCGCGCGATCGAGACCGCACCGCGCATGGTGACGTCGAGCTCGGGCAGTTCGCTGGAGGCGAAGGCCGAGGCCGAATAGACCGACGCGCCGGCCTCCGAGACCACGATCTTGGTGATCTTGCGATCGGCGAGCCGTTGCACCAGCTCGGTCGCGAGCTTGTCGGTCTCGCGCGAGGCGGTGCCATTGCCGATCGCGATCAGCTCGACGCTGTGCTCGATCGCGAGCTTGCCGAGGATGGCGAGCGCCTCGTCCCAGCGCCGCTGCGGCTCGTGTGGAAAGATCGCCGTGGTCGCCAGCACCTTGCCGGTGGCATCGACCACGGCGACCTTGACGCCGGTGCGGTAGCCGGGATCGAGCCCCATCGTGGCGCGCGCGCCCGCCGGCGCGGCGAGCAGGAGGTCGCGCAGATTGGAGGCGAACACCCGCACCGCCTCGGTCTCGGCCGCGGTCCACAGCCGCATCCGCAGGTCGATGTTGAGATGGATCTGGATTTTGGTACGCCAAGCCCAGCGCACGGTCTCGGCCAGCCATTTGTCGCCCTTGCGGCCCTGGTTGGAGATCCCGACGCGGTGCATGATCTTCAATTCGTAGGTGCTGGGCACGCCGGCCGCCGGCTCCTGCGCCTCCGGCTTGATCGCGAGATCGAGGATCTCCTCCTTCTCGCCGCGGAACAGCGCCAGGATGCGGTGCGACGGCAGCTTTGGCAGCGCGCCGCTGTAGTCGAAATAGTCCTTGAACTTCTCGCCCTCGGTCTTCTTGCCCTTGCGGACGGTGGAGACCATCACGCCGTTGCTCCACATCTCCTCGCGCAGCGCGCCGATCAGATCGGCATCCTCGGCGAAGCGCTCGACCAGAATGGCGCGCGCGCCGTCGAGCGCGGCGGCGACATCTGCGACCTGCTTCTCGGCGTCGACGAACGGCGTGGCGGCCTCGGTTGGATCGTTCTCGGGCTTGGCCATCAGGAGATCGGCGAGCGGCTCGAGCCCGGCCTCCTTGGCGATCTCGGCCTTGGTGCGGCGCTTCGGCTTGTAGGGCAGATAGATGTCTTCCAGGCGACCCTTGCTGTCGGCAGCCATGATCTGGGCTTCGAGAGCCGCATCGAGCTTGCCCTGCTCGCGGATCGAATTGAGCACCGCGGTGCGGCGCTCCTCGAGCTCGCGCAAGTAAGTGAGCCGCTCCTCCAGCGTGCGCAGCTGCGCGTCATCGAGCGCGCCGGTGAGCTCCTTGCGGTAGCGCGCGATGAACGGCACGGTGGCGCCGCCGTCGAGCAGCGTCACCGCCGCCTCGACCTGCTCGTCGCGAACCCCCAGCTCCTGCGCAATCTGTTGATGAATCTTTGCCACGCTCGTCTCTCTGACTTCGTTGCACCGCCGGATTAGCACTGCGGACTTGCACTGCTGATTTGCGGCGGCGCGGACGCCGCTTATGGACCATCCCGGATTGATTCATCAAGGCGCGCTGTGGATCAAATTTGGCGCCGGCCTATAATCTATTTCCGGGATGTTGGCCGCCCGCGGCTTGACAAATAGACGCGCGCCGCATTGCCGCCGAAAATCGCATCCCTTGCATCACTTGACAAATCAGCCAGCAACGTCTCGCTCGCCGCGAACCATTGCGCATAGCCGCCCGCGAGATTGACCACCGGCCAGTCGCTGCCCCACAGCAGCCGCTGCGGCCCGAAGCACGCCAGCACGTGATCCACGGCCTCGCGCAGATCTGCAACCTGCCAGCCCGGTGCGGCCTCCGTCGCCAGGCCCGACAGCTTGCAGACGATGTTGGCGCGCGCGGCAAGTGTCGCGACATCGTCCTTCCAGGCCGCGATGTCGCCCGAGGCAAGCTGCGGCTTGCCGAAATGGTCGAGCACGAATTGCAGGTCGGGATGACGATCGACCAATTCGACCAGCCGCGGCAGATGGCGCGGCAGCACCAGCGCATCGAACACCAGGTCGTACTGCGCCATCGCTTCCAGCGGCGCGGTCAGTTCCTCGCGCAGCAGCCAGTCGTCATCGGCGATGTCCTGCACCATCGGCCGCAGACCGACCAGCAAATCGCGTTCCGCGACCGCATCGACCCGCGCCGCGGCATCGTCGGCGTCGAAGTCGATCCAGCCGACCACGCCACGCACCAAATCGTCGCCTTTGGCGACGTCAAGCAGGAACGCGGTCTCCGCCTCGGTCGGCGCCGCCTGCACCAGAATGGTGCCATCGATCCCGGCGGCGGCGAGATGCGGCATCAGGTCGGGCAGGCCGAAATCGCGATAGATCGGCGCGAGGTTTTCGGTCAGCCAGCCGTAATCGGCGCGCGACAGCCGCCAGACATGGTGATGGGCATCGATCCGCATCATGCCGGCACCGGCGCGTTGGCGTCGAGCAGCCGCTCGGCCTTGAGGTCGCGCCACAGCGCTGACGGGACCGGCGTCGACAGCGCGACGACGTTGCGCTCGACTTCCTCAGGCGCCTGCGCGCCGAGCACGAGGCTTGCGACCGCCGGATGGCCCAGCGCGAAATGCAGAGCGGCGGTCGGCAGTGCCACGCCATGCGCGCGGCAGACGCGCTCGATCGCGGCGACCTTCTGCATCATGTCGAGCGGCGCGTCCTTGTAATTGTACTTGGCGCCGCTGACCGCGCCGGTGGCGAGGATGCCGGAGTTGAACACGCCACCGAGCATGACGCCGATGCCCTGCGCCTCTGCCAGCGGCAGGAACTCGGCGAGCGCCGGCTGTTCCAGCAGCGAATAGCGGCCCGCGAGCAGCATGGTGTCGAAGGTGCCGGCCTTGGCAAAGCGCACACACATCTCGGCCTCGTTGACGCCGATGCCGATGCCCTTGACGACGCGCTCGCTCCGCAACTTGTCGAGAGCGACATAGGCGCCCTCCATGGCCTCGCGAAACCGCGCCTCGATCGCGTCGCGGCCGTGGGTCCAGACGTCGACATCGTGGATCAGCAGCAGGTCGATGCGGTCGGTGCCGAGCCGCAGCAGCGACTGCTCGACCGAGCGCATGGTGCCATCATAGGAATAATCGACCACCGCGCGATGCGGCTGGCCGCCGACGAAATTGGAGCCGTCGCCGCGGTCGTGGAACGGATCCATCCAGCGCCCGACCTTGGTGCACAGGATGACGCTGTCGCGCGCCACCCGCCGCAGCGCGGTGCCGCAGCGATGCTCGGCGAGGCCGTGGCCATAGAGCGGCGAGGAGTCCAGCAAATTGACGCCGAGCGCAAACGCCCGCTCCGCCGCTGCGATCGCCTTGGCGTCGTCGAGCCGCGCAAAGAGATCGCCGAGCGGCGCGGTCCCGAAGCCGAGGATCGAGACTTCGAGCCCGGTGCGGCCGAGCCTGCGGCGGGGCAGCGCGGAAGCGGCGACCGGATTGGAGGATTGTTGTTGGTTCATCGTTGCGCTCCGCCCTGAAGTCTTCTTGTTGAGTGTTGGATGAGACTAGCCTCACCTGCGGGGAACGGGAAGACGGCCAGCGGGCACATTGACCGGGTTCCGCATGGATCGCGCTGGTGCAAAACGAGCCCCGCGCAGCATCCGTCAACCGGATAAGCTCGCGCATTGCCTGTAGTGAAGAAATCGGCTATTGGAGCGCTCCGAAACTTCAATGCAGGAGGCGACCATGTTTACGTTTGCGCGCTTCCCGGGTTCACTGCGCGATATTTGACGCGCATCCCGGGACCTGATCCCGGGTGAGATCATCAGCTCACAATCGATCGAATCCGCCCCCGTGGCCTACGGCTCCGCGCTTGCGGAGAATATTGTCATGACCTCGACACTTCTCGTGGCCTCTCGTCGGGAGGCGACGCGCTCCGTGCTGCTCGAACGTCAGCTGCGGAGATATCATCCACGCGTCCAGGACCAAGTTCGCGCGCTCGCGATGCAGCATGCCCACCTTGCGGACCTTGCCGCAAGCTTTCCGGCGCTGCTGTTCGCGCTGGCGCTGCCGCGGGCCGGGCTCGACCCGGCGGCCGCGCGCGCGTGCGTCATCGACGGCCACGCGCTGGCGGACGCGGCGCTTGCGGCCGGCATTCCGCGGTGGCTGCGCAAGCTGCCGCCGGAAGCGTTCGCCGGCCCGATCCCTGCGCTGCCTGACGACGAGCTGTTTCGCCGCCGGATCGCAAACCACCTGCCGCGATCGCCCAAGCTTGCACCGCGCTGGCTGCAAGCCGTCGCCGGGATGGCCGAGCTCGCGCATGGACCGGCAGCCGTGTGGATCGCACGCGAGTTGCTGCGCGATCCGCGGCGTGTCGATCCCGACCGGCTGCGGCTGCTCGGTCTGTGGGCGTGGTTCTCCACCCAGCCAGCGACACTGGCGCATACGCTGATCGACCGGCCGTGGACGCCGAACATGGGTATCGATGCCGCGCTTGCGGCTGCAAATGAGTGGCGACTGCTGATCGCTTTGCAGGTCAGTCTAGGCGCGCAGCCGATCGCCGATATGTGGCTGCAGCCGGCTCGCGTTGCCGGCTACGACTTCGTCCCGCTGAGCTCGACCGCTGATATCGCGGAGGAAGCCGAAGCCATGCAGAACTGCCTGCGCGGCTACGGCAACAGTCTCGCGCATAATCGCTTGCGGCTGTGGAGCGTCAGACGGGACGGACAACGCATCGGCACGCTGAAAATAGCAACCTCGGCCGGCGATCCCCTGCTGAACATCACCGAACTCAGAGGCGTCCGAAACACGGCGGCGTCGCGCGAAGTGTCGTGGGCGGCGCGCCAATGGCTCCATATGCACGACTTGCCGCGGATCGACGTGGAGTATCGCAAGCCGGGCGCAGCATCGCTCGACGGCCCGACGTGGCGCGCGATCTGGCGGCCCTATTGGCTTGCCAAGCGCCGCATGCCGCATTGGCTTCCGATCGGGGCGCGACGCGCGGCGCTCTATAACTTGTAGGCGCTTTACCCGGACCGCAGGCCTGCGCGTCTCCCTATCCGTCGGCGACGATCTGCTGCGCGACGTTGTCGACCACCACGGGACTTTCGAAATAGGTCACCGTCGGCTCGGTGCCGTACTTCTCCCGAACGAATGCGCGCCAGGCATCCGTGTACAGGGCTTCGGCCTCCGGCCTTGAGTTCCAGAGATAGACGCCGCCGACCGTCGCCCCGTCCTCCGACAGCACATAGGTCTTCCGCAGCAGGCCCTGAACTCCGCGATAGGTCGGCGCGGTGCTCATGAAGATGTCGCGCGCCTCCTCGCGCGTGATCGGCTTAGGCAAGATGAACGTCGTGAGTGCGGTAATCATGCGAACCTCCTGAAACACCATTCTTGACAATCATGTCAATCTTGACGATAATGTCAAGAATGGATCGATGAGGTGAGCCGAATGGTGGGCGTGCGGCAATTCGACGAGGACGAGGTGATCGCGACCGCGCTCGACGTGTTCTGGCGCAAGGGCCTGCACGACGCGACCATGCAGGACCTCGCGGCCGCGACCGGCGTGCAGCGCGGCAGCCTCTACAACGCCTATGGCGACAAGGAAGCAATCTTTCTGCGCGCCTTCGATCAGTATGCCGAGCAATTCCTGGAAGCCGCCGGCAACGCACTCGGCCGGGGCGATGCCGCGGCCGGGCTTAAAAATTTTTTCGAGATGATCATCGTCAACATGACCGACGGCGCGCCGCCGCGCGGCTGCCTGACCACCCGCACCGCGCTCGACGCGACGATCTCGAGCGCGGAGGTGCGCCAGCGCGTCAGGGACGTGCTGGCCGGGCTGGAAGCGCTCGTCGCCAAAACCATCAGCGCCACCCCGGGCCGGCGCAGCAGGGCCGACGCCAATCGGCTGGCGCGCGTCATCGTCACCTTCACGCGCGGCCTCGCGGTGATGGAGCGCGCCGGCTACAGCCGCAAGCAGTTGAAGGAGACGGCCGCGACCTTCATCGACGCGGTGGTCGGCGACAGGTGAGAAACGGCGAATGCGCAGCCGTCATTGCGAGGAGCGAAGCGACGAAGCGATCCATCGCTCTGCGTACGCGGAAGAATGGATTGCTTCGCGGAGCCTGTCATCGGGCGCGCGTTCGCGCGACCCGTTGGCTCGCAATGACGGACATAAGGTCACGGATCAAAATAGGAGACCACATCATGCCGGATCGGAACGGCGGCTGCCTGTGCGGCGCGGTGCGTTACGTGCTCAAGAGCGAACCGCGCTCGATCGCGATCTGTCACTGCACGCACTGCCAGCGGCAGAGCGGCAGCCTGTTTTCCTTCAACCTCGTGATCCGCGAGACCGACTACGAGCAGTCCGGCGAGACCACAGTGTTCGTCGATACCGGCGACAGCGGCCATCCGGTGCTCCGTCATTTCTGCGGGCGATGCGGCTCGCCGATCCTGGCGATATCAGCACTGATGCCGGGAAAGGTCGTGGTGAAAGCCGGCACACTCGACAGCCTGGAGGGCCTCCAGCCGCACGCCGAGATCTATACCGATCGAGCGGCAGAATGGCTTGCCCCGGTGCCGGGCGCCGCGCGCTTTGCGCAGAACGTGTGACCGCTGGCGGCAGAAGCTGCCGCGACGCCAGTCAGGGAGGACCGGCGTCGCGGCGTGCGATCACTGACCGGCAGCCGGCAGTTCGGCGTAGTTGCCGTCCTTGTCGCGGCGGTACACGACATAGTCGATCAGGGTGATGTCACCCTTCGGCGTGTAGCTGATGTTGCCGAGCACGGTGTCCCACTTGCCGGCCTTGATGGTCGCGGCGACTTTCTTGGCGTCGGTGCTCTGGGCACGCGCGACCGCCTGGCTCCAGATCTGGAACGCAGCGTAGCTGTAGAGCGTGTAGCCGTCGGGATCGATGCCCTTGTCCTTGAACTTCTTCAAGGTCGCGGCCGCGCTCGGCTTCTTGCGCGGATCGGGCGAGAAGGTGAACAGCGAGCCCTCGGCAAGCGGCCCCGCGATCGCCGCGAACTGCTTGTCGACCAGCGCGTCGCCGCCCATCAGCACGGCATTGACGCCCTGCTCGCGCATCTGGCGCAGGATCAGCGCCGCCTCGGCGTAGTAGCCGCCGACATAGACGAAATCGATATTCTCCTTCTTGAAGCGGGACACCAGCGCGGCAAAGTCCTTGTCGCCCTTGGTGTAGGCTTCGTAGAGCTTTTCCTTCACGCCGGCGGCGTTGATGGCGTTCTTCGTCTCGTCGGCAAGGCCTTTGCCGTAGGTGGTCTTGTCGTGGATGATCGCGACATTCTTGGTCTTGTAGTTCTTGATGATGTAGGCCGCCGCGACCATGCCCTGCTGGTCGTCGCGGCCGCAGACGCGGAACGTGTTCCACAGGCCGCGCTCGGTGTAGAGCGGGTTGGTCGAGCCCGGGGTGATCTGCAGCACGTTGCCCTCGGCGTAGGAGTCGGAGGCCGGGATCGACGTCGACGAGCAGAAATGTCCGTCGACGAACGGGATCTTCATGCTGGCCATCTTCTCGGCCACCGAAACCGCCTGCTTCGGATCGCAGGCATCGTCGCCGATTTCCAGCTTCAGCTTCTTGCCGAGCACGCCGCCGGCCGCGTTGATGTCGGCGACAGCCAGTTCAGCACCGTTCTTGAACTGCTGGCCGAAGCTTGCTTCCGAACCGGTCATCGGACCGACCACGGCAACGCTGATATCCTGGGCCATGGCGGCGCCGGACAGCGCCAGGCTGGCGCCGAGCGCAAGACAATATCCTCGAAGTGCGAACTTCATCCTATTCTCCTCGATGGTCTTAAGTCGCCTCAATGCATCGCACCAACGAATCTCGCCGAATGCGACGATCACCGGGGGCTGCCTTTTAGGCGGGTGCTGGCTGGCAGGCTCGGACTGAGACGACGGGGGATTGGACATATGCGACATTGCGCAACAATGTGAAACACGTTGTCGTGCATTGCCGTCGGGAAACGCGGAACAGCGGGCGACTTGGATGTGCTCTAAGATCACACTGCAGCTATTTCCAATTCCGATGGCATCGGAACGGAGTTTTAGACACTTGTCATGACGCGTTGTCTTCACGCGAACCGGTATCCGCTTCGCGCGAAACCCTCGTGCAATGTGCTGCCCGTCACAGCCCGGTCATTACGTCGTGCTTGCGAGGCGAGACGCGAATCGCCGCGCCAGCGATGCGCGAGTGACCGATCCGCGCCACAGCGGCAGCACCGTCGGCACCATTGCCTTCGAAGCGGGCTTTGGCGATCTCTCCTACTTCAACCGCACCTTCCGCCGGCACTATGGCGCGACGCCGTCCGATATCCGCGCCACACCGCGACGCATCCGTCGATGCGGATAATTATAATTGACCGACCGGACGGTTAATAGTAATTCGGTCGCAGGGGCATGCGAGCTTTGTCCCCGGTCAGCAGAAACCGCACACGGGAGGAAAACCATGGTCAGCGACTTGGTGTTGACCGATGTCCGCGACGGATATCGCGTCCTGACGCTCAACCGGCCCGACCGCCTGAACGCCTTCAGCGGCGAGATGCACGCCGCATTGATGGCGGCGCTGACCGCGGCGGAGAGCGACAAGTCCTGCCGCGCCGTGCTGTTGACCGGCGCCGGACGCGGGTTCTGCGCCGGCCAGGACCTTTCCGACGGCGTTTTCACGCCGGGCGAGACGCCCGATCTCTCGTTACAGATCGAAAAGTATTACAATCCGCTGGTGCGCAAGCTGCGCAGCCTGCCGCTGCCGGTGCTGTGTGCGGTCAACGGCGTCGCCGCGGGCGCCGGCGCCAATGTCGCCTTTGCCTGCGACATCGTGATCGCCGCGCGCTCGGCCAAGTTCATCCAGGCCTTTGCCAAGATCGGCCTGGTCCCGGACTCCGGCGGCACCTGGTTTCTGCCGCGACTGGTCGGCGGCGCGCGGGCGCGGGCGCTGGCCATGCTCGCCGAGCCGGTCTCGGCGGAACGCGCAGAAGCCTGGGGCATGATCTGGAAGATGGTGGAGGATGCCGAGCTGATGACCGAAGCCCACGCCCTCGCCGCCTATCTCGCGGCGCAGCCGACCGATGGTCTCGCCTTGATCAAGCAGGCGCTGGATGCCTCCGAGACCAACACGCTCGACACGCAGCTCGAGCTCGAGCGCGACTATCAGGGCCGCGCCGGCCGGACCGCCGACTACGCCGAGGGCGTCA
The DNA here is from genome assembly GCF_900696085.1 of Bradyrhizobium ivorense. Lineage (GTDB taxonomy): Bacteria > Pseudomonadota > Alphaproteobacteria > Rhizobiales > Xanthobacteraceae > Bradyrhizobium > Bradyrhizobium ivorense. The sequence continues at coordinate 29,357 of NZ_CAADFC020000032.1, read as the reverse complement.
CCGCCTTTCTCGACAAGCGCGCGCCGCGGTTCATCGGACGGGCCTGAGCCGTCCGGTTGAACGTTCCCCCGGCAAGACTAGACTCACTCAATCAGGTATTCACGGAATCAACGCAATGGCACAGCCTCAATCCAGTAACGTGATGCAACTCGACAGTTTTGTTCGCGGCAAGTGGACCGGCCCTGGTGAGCCGGCGGCCGAGATTCATAGCGCCGTGACCGGCGATGTGGTCGCGCTCGCGACCCGGAACGATCTCGACATGCGCGAGATCCTCAGCTATGGCCGCGCGGTCGGCGGCAAGAACCTGCGCAAGCTGACGTTCCACCAGCGCGCCGGACTGCTGAAGGCGCTGGCCGACTACCTGAGCCAGCACAAGGACCGGCTCTACCAGCTGTCGCTCTTCGCCGGCTGCACCCGCACCGACGCGATGATCGATGTCGACGGCGGCATCGGCACGCTGTTCTCCTATGCCGGCAAGGGCCGCCGCGAGCTGCCGAACACAAGATTCCTGCTCGACGGCGCCGTCGAAGGGCTCTCGAAGGGCGGCGCGTTCGCCGGCCAGCATGTCGTGACCTCGCTGCACGGCGTCGCGGTGCACATCAACGCGTTCAACTTCCCGTGCTGGGGCATGCTGGAGAAGCTGGCACCCGCGCTGCTCGCCGGCGTTCCCGTCGTCACCAAGCCCGCAACCATCACCTCCTATGTGGCGCATGAGGTGGTCCGGATGATCACCGAGTCCAAGGTGCTGCCCGAAGGCGCGCTGCAATTCATCGTCGGATCGACCGGCGACCTGTTCGACCACCTCACCTGTCAGGACGTCGTCTCCTTCACCGGCTCGGCCGACACGTCGCAAAAGCTGCAGCGTCATCCGGTGATCGCGCGCGAAGCCGTCAGGTTCATCGCGGAACGGGATTCGCTCAACGCGGCGATCCTCGCGCCGGATGCGGTGCCGGGAACCCCGGAGTTCGACCTCTTCATCAAGGAGGTGGCGAAGGAGATGACGGTGAAGGCGGGGCAGAAATGCACCGCGATCCGCCGCGCGCTGGCGCCGACGGCGCAGATCGACGCCGTGATCACCGCGCTGCGCGACCGCCTCGCCAAGGTCACGCTCGGCAATCCGGACAACGATAAGGTCAGGATGGGGCCGCTGGTGGGCTTGAGCCAACGCAGCGATGTGCTGGCCCATGTGGCAAAACTGCGCAGCGAGGCCGAGCTGGTGGCCGGCGATCCCGACAAGTTTGCGCTGCTCGATGCCGATGCCAAGCGCGGCGCCTTCGTGCCGCCGCTGCTGCTGCATTGCGCGAAGCCCACGGCTGCAACTGCGGTGCACGAGATCGAGGCGTTCGGACCCGTCAGCACCGTGATGGGTTATGACGATCTCGACCAGGCCGTTGCGCTGACCAACCGCGGCGGCGGCAGCCTGGTCGCCTCGATCTATACGCATGATATCCAGGCGGCGACCGAGCTCGCGTTCGGGATCGGCAGCTTCCATGGCCGCGTCGCCATCATCGACCGCGACTGCGCCACCGAGCATACCGGCCACGGTTCGCCGATGCCGCAGATGGTGCATGGCGGGCCGGGCCGCGCCGGCGGCGGCGAGGAGCTCGGCGGCGTGCGCAGCCTGCAGCACTACATGCAGCGCACCGCGCTGCAGGGCTCGCCGCGCATGCTGTCCGGCGTCACCGGCCGCTGGTTCAAGGGCAGCCCCGTGCTCGACGGCGCGCTGCACCCGTTCCGCTATCACTACGACGATCTCGAGATCGGCCGCACGCTGGTCTCGAAATCGCGGCAGATCACGCTCGAGGACATCGAGCACTTCGCGCACTTCACCGGCGACACCTTCTACGCCCATATGGACGAGGAAGCGACCAAGGGACATCCGTTCTTCCCCGGCCGCGTCGCGCATGGCTATCTGCTGCTGTCGTTCGCGGCCGGCCTGTTCGTCGATCCCGACTACGGTCCGGTGCTGGCGAATTACGGCCTCGACTCGTTGCGCTTCGTCAAGCCGGTGCAGCCGGGCGAATCCATCCAGGTGCGCCTGACCGCCAAGGAGAAGACGCCGCGCAACAAGCAATATGGCGAAGTGCGCTGGGACGTCGAGATCACCACCGGCACCGGCGAGACCGCGGCGACCTACGAGCTGCTGACCATGAACGCGATGCGGACGTAGTTTCAAACAACGACCGCAACGGCGCTGCGCCCCCTCTCCCCGTTCTTACGGGGAGAGGGTTGGGGTGAGGGGCTGCCTCCGCGTATCCGCCTCTGCGTTTGCGGAGGCTCCCCCTCACCCGGAACGCATCTAAAGATGCGTTCCGACCTCTCCCCGCAGGCGGGGCGAGGTAAGCGGAGTCCGTTGCTCGGCGTTTGCTACAGCAACTCGGCCTGCCGGCTCCGGCTTGCCGACTTGCCCTTGCCGCGCGGCCGGGTCACTGCCGCCACCGCCTCGTCGGCGCCGGCGAGCACCAGCCGCACCACGAAGTCGGCATAGTCGGTGCGGGTCATCGGTCCGCCCTCGCGGAACCACATGTAATGCCAGTTCAGCATGCCGAAGACGCTCATCGCGAGCGGCTTGAGCACGCGCTTCTGCTTCGCCGCCGGCACCGCTGCGGCCAGCGCATCCGACATGATCCCGACCAGGATCCGCTCGCTGGCGAGCAGCGGCTCCCGCTTGTCCTTCGGCAACAGCTTGAGGCTTGCGATCTGGACTTGATGCTCGGCATCGGCATGCCGGTAGAGCTCGAGCAGCGTGCCGATGATGGTCCGCAAGCGCTGCACCGGCTCGCCGGGTGCCGCGTTCGCCTGCTCGACCGCCGCAACCAACTCCTGCAGATGGGACGACAGGATGTCGAAGAGGATCGCTTCCTTGTCCGGATAGTAATGATAGAGCAGCGCCTTCGAGACACCGCACGCGTCCGCGATCGTATTCATCGACGTGCCGACATATCCCGATGCCGCAAACAGCTCGGCCGAGCGATGCAGGATCGAGAGAGCCTTGTCGTCGTAGTCCTTGGCGCGCGTTCGGGCCATGTCTCGTCCGTTCCACCAATCGGCCGTATCGGCCATCCGCTTGAGACCAATCAATAAAGGCAAATGCCAAAAACAAACAGCCCGGCAGCTTACCGGGCCGTTATTTATTGACCATCCGGTCGGATAATTCCACGCCGGATACGGAATAGCGCCTCTGTTGCTCCGTCGCGGCTCAAGGGCGGTTTTGTCGATGCTGTTATTCGGCCAATAGCGGCGATCGTGAAATTCTACAATCTGACCGGGCAGTACTCGATGTGCACCATTTCAAACAGATTGCCGGCCGGCTGTCCGCACCGGCCATGAATTTGTCCGTTTGAGCAAATCGAGCAGGCCGGCGCGGCGATGTTGGACAGCGCTTTACAATCGGGCCATAGTAACTCGCTATCCTGGTCATCGACCAAGCGGAGCGAGCCATGGACGGACAGACCCCGGGTAACGAGATCCAACCCACGTCCGAGGCGCCTCCCGCACCAAGAGAGCATACGCGCACGCCGGCCATCATCGTCGGGATCGTTGCGCTGGCCGTCGCTGCGCTTTCCATCTTCTATCTGCTGCGACCCGAACCGCTGCTGGTTCAGGGCGAGGTCGACGCGACGCGGCTGGACATCGCCGCGCGCGTCGATGGGCGGGTCAAGGAAATTCCTGTCGAGCGTGGCCAGAACGTGCCTGCAAACGCCATGCTGGTCCGGATCGACAATCCGGAAACGCTGGCCAAGATCGAGCAGATGAAGGCGGCAAAGGCCGTCGCCGAGGCCCAGCTTGCCAATGTGCTGGTCGGAACGCGGGTCGAAACCGTCGCTGCGCGCAAGGCGGAGATGGAGCGCGCGCAGGCCGCGGTGGAACTGGCGCAGAAGACGTTTGACCGCGTGCATACATTGACCGAGCAGGGCAACGCGCCGCAGGCCCGGCTCGACCAGGTGACCGACGCGCTGCACGAGGCCGAGCGCGGACTCGATCAGACCAAGTCGGCCTATGAGCAGGCGGTCAACGGCTACACCAAGGAAGAACGAGCGATCGCCAAGGCCAATGTCGAGAAGGCCGAAGCGGACATCCAGAGTGTTCAATCGGTCATCGATCAGCTCGCGGTCTACGCCCCGGTCGCCTCGCAGATTTATCAGCGCAATGTGGAGCCGGGTGAATATGTGTCGCCGGGCGTGCCGCTGGTGACCTTGATCAATCTCGCCGATCTCTGGATCCACTTCGACCTGCGCGAGGATCTGGTGAAGGGCCTGAAGGTCGGCGACAAATTCGATGTCCGGATTCCGGCGCTCGATGACCGCCGCGTCACCGTCGAGGTCAAGCTGATCGCGACCAAGGGCGAATATGCCAGCTGGCGGGCGACGCGCGCCACCGGCGATTTCGACCTGCGGACATTCTCGATCCGCGCCTACCCGGTGCAGCCGATACCCGAGCTGCGGCCGGGCATGAGTGCCTATCTCGACTGGCGGACGCGGCAATGAGGCTGGGATCGAAGCCCGGATTCTGGCGGGTCGCACTGCGCGAAAGCCGCTGGCTGCTGCACGATCGCGTGGCGCTGCTCTTGATCTTCGGCGTGCCGCTGTTTGCCTTCGTGGTGCTCACCACGGTGTTCAGCCACCCGGTGATCCGGGGGCTCGGCGTCACGGTGGTCGACGAGGACAAGTCCGACACCTCGCGCGCGCTGGTGGAATACATCGCGGCCTCGCCGAGCCTGAACATCGTCGACCGCTCCGGCACGCTGTCCACGGCGGTGCAGGACATCCGGTCCGGCAAGGCGATTTCGGCGGTCTATATCCCGCCGAATTTCGAGCGCGACGTCAACGCGCAGCGCCGCCCGCAGGTGGTCGGGTTCTACAACCAGCAATTCCTGACGGCGGCCGGCATTGCGTCCTCAGGCTTGAACGATGCGCTGTCCGCGGCGGCGCGCGTCGCCGCGCCCGCTGCGAGCGCGGCGCCTGCGCCGGCGTCCGTGGGAACGCTCACCGCGGAGACCATCGCGCTGGTCAACCCGCAAAAGAACTATGCGCAGTTTCTGCTACGCGCGCTGCTGCCGACCATCATCCATGTCGTGATCACGCTCGCAGCCGGCTATTCGGTCGGCTCCGAGTTCCACCGGCGCAATGCCCGGGAGTGGCTGGACAGCGCCGGCGGCGATCCGCTGGTCGCGCTGGCCGGCAAGCTCGCGCCGCTGTTCGTCATCTTCGTCCTGGTCATGCTGGCCGAGCCGCTGGTGCTGGAGGGAGTGCTGCAAATCTCCTTCAAGGGTGACCTGCTGCTGATGGTCGCCGCCGCCTCGCTCTTGATCATCGCCTATATGTCGATGAGCGCGCTGCTGCAGCTTCTGGTCAGCGACCTCGCGACCGGGCTCGGACTTGCCGGCCTGATCGCCTCGCCGGCATTCGGATATGCCGGCGTCGGCTTTCCCACCATCGCCATGAACGGCTTCGCGCAAGTCTGGAGCGCAATCCTGCCGCTGCGCTGGTACATGGCTGTGCTGCTCGGACAGGCGGCGCGCGGATTGCCGGTCGCGGAATCCGCCGTTCCGTTCGCGGCACTCGCCGCGCTCACGATCATCTTCGCCGGCCTCGCCTGGTGGCGGATGGCGAGCCTCAAGCGCAGGGGCTGGTTCGAGGCGGCGCGGCCCGCCGAACCGGCCGAGAGCGAGCAGCCGGCGCGCGGCATCGGCGGCGCCTTCATGGCGGAGTGGCGGCGCGCGCTCGGAACGCGGAGCGCCTTCACTTTGCTGTTCCTGGCTCCGCTGATCTACGGCATCTATTATCCGCAGCCCTATCTGAACCAGATCCTGCGCAAGCTTCCGATCGCGGTGGTCGACAACGATCTGAGCGACCTCTCTCGCCAGATCGTCGAGACGCTCGATGCCAGCGGCACATTGAGCGTGACGGTGCGCGCCCGCACGCTCGCCGAGGCGCACGCCGCCATCGATCGCGGCAAGGCGTTTGCCGCGGTGGAGATCCCGCCGGGCACCGAGCGCGACGTGCTCAAGGGCATCACGGCGCACATTCCGGTCTACGCGGACGGCACCTATCTCTTCATCTTCCGATCGACCGCGAGCGGGATCGCCACCGCGATCGGGTCGCTGACCTCCGATCTGGCGGCACGGGGCGCGCGCTCGGACGGCAGCATCGTCAAGGCGAAACTGGCGAGCATCAGCCCGGCCGGCGTTCTGCTGCAGCCGATCTTCAACCCGGTCGGCGGCTATGCGAGCTACATCGTGCCCGCCGCATTCATCCTGATCTTGCAGCAGACGCTGCTGATCGGCGCGGCGATGCTGACCGGCACCGCGCTGGCGGCCGGCGGCGGAGCATTTAGCGGCGTGCTCGGCCGCGGAGTCGCGCATCTGACCATCTACCTGCCGGCGCTCGCGCTTTATCTCATCGTGCTGCCGCGCATCTACGGCTTCTCGACGCTTGGCCACCTGCCACAGATCTTCGCGCTCGCAAGCATCTTCCTGCTGGCGACGAGCTTCTTGGGGCAGGCAATCGGCGCCTGGTTCACACGTCCGGAAAACGCGACCATTTTGCTCCTGGCCACCAGCCTGCCGCAGTTCTTCACCGCCGGCTTTGCCTGGCCGCGCGAAGCGATTCCCGACGCGGCCACCGCGCTGGGACGGCTCTTCCCTGCCGACGCCGCGATCGATGGCCTGGTGCGCATCAACCAACTCGGCGCCAGCATCTGGGAGGTCGCGCATGACTGGCTCGGCCTGTGGTGCCTGGCGTTGGCCTACTTTGCGCTCGCCGTGATCTCGGCGTTTGCGATCAAGAGAGGACGGGCACATGCATAGGGGCAACCGCGTCGCGATCGCTGCGCTGCTGCTGGCGCTCGCCGCCGGCGCCGTGATCTATTCGGTCAATCGCTCCGGAGCGCCGTCGGCGATCGTCGGCGTCGTCCGCTCGACTGAGATCAGGGTCGAGCCGGAAGTGAACGGCCAACTTGTCTCGATCGCGGTGACGAAGGGCAGCCGCGTGCAGGCCGGCGATGTGCTGGCGAAACTCTCCGCGGTGGAGTTGACGGCGCAGCTCGACCAGGCGCGCGCGGCGCTGGCCTCGGCGGTTGCGAGCCGCAACAATGTCTATGCCGGCGTTCGCCAGGAGCAGGTCGAGTCGCTGAAGGCGGCGATCGCCAAGGCAACCTCCCGCCTCACCTTTGTGGAGGTCCAGCTCACCCGGGCGAGCACGCTGGCACAGCAGAGCTTTGGCACCCAGCAGGCGCTCGACGAGGCCGAGAACGATGTCGCGGGCGCCCGCGCCGACGTGGCCAAGGCCCAGGCGAACTACGACGCCGCGGTCGCGGGTCCGACCAAGGAAGAACGGGCGATCGCCGACGCCCAGGTGCAGGCCGCGGCGGCGGCCGTCACCGTGCTCGAGCGCCGGCTGGACAAGATGATCCTGCGCGCGCCGGCCGACGGCGTGGTCAGCGTCGTCGCCGCCGAGGTCGGCGAGAACGTGCGCGCCGGACAACCGATCCTGATGGTCGAGGCGGCGGGCAAGCAATGGCTGTCCTTCAATGCGCGCGAGGATCATCTCGGCGGCCTCACGATCGGAAAGGCGGTCGACGTGACGCGCAACGGTGCGTCCGGCGCGGCCCGGGCCGTCGTCACCGAGCTGCGGCCGATCGGCGTCTTCGCCACCTGGCAGGCCGAGCGGGTCATCGGCGATCACGACCGCAACACGCTGCGCCTGCGGCTCGACCCGCAGGGCGACGCGGCAGCGCTCGAGCCGGGCATGACGGTCTGGATCCCGCGCTGACGGCACGCGGCGGCACGGAGCGCGCGGGACCTCTCAACGTCGTACGACGTATCCCGCGGCGTCGCGGTCCCAGGTGTCGGCGGTTCGTCCGGCCTCGCGCAACGCAACCTTGCGGATCTTGCCGTTCTCGGTGAGCGGCATCTCGCTGACGATGCGGACAAAGCGCGGAATCGCGAAGTAGGCCATCTGCCCCTCGCAATGTTTGACCACGTCGATCGCCTCGAGCGCATGACCGGCCTTGACCTGGACGGCTGCCGCCACTTCGTCCTCGCCAAGCTCCGACGGCAGCGGATAGATCGCGCAGGCGGCGATCGCTGGATGTTTCAACAGCACCTGCTCGACCTCCCAGGACGACACGTTCTCGCCGCGGCGTCGGATCGAATCCTTCATCCGGTCGATGAAGCGGTAGTGACCGTCGGCATCGCGCACCACGCGGTCGCCGCTGTGAAACCAGAGATTTCGCCAGGCCTCGACCGTCTTGTCGGGCATGCCGAAATAGCCGGTCGAGAATGCAAACGGCTCGCGCGCCCGCAGCAGCAATTCGCCGGCTTCGCCATCGGGCAGCACGGCATCGTCGGGATCGACGATGCAGGCATCCACGCCGTCGACGAGACGGCCCATGGTGCCGGGGCGGTCCGACGGAATTGGGCTTGCGAACACGAAATTGGTTTCGGTCGAGCCATAGCCGTCGAGCAGCGGTACGCCGAAGCGCGCAAGAAACGGTTCATGAAACTGGCCGGGCACGCCGCCACCGAGCGCGACGCGGAGGCGATGTGCGGTGTCGTCGGCGGATGATGGCTGCGCCAGCAGCATCACGGCCATCGCGCCCAGGAGATAGCCGACCGTCGCCTGATGCCGCCGCGCTGCGGCCCAGAAGCCGGACGCCGAGAATTTCGGCTCGAGCACATAGCTGCTGCCGTTGAGCAGCGCTTGATAGAACGCGTTCAGCGCATTGGTATGAAACAGCGGCAGCGTCGTGAACAGCACGTCGCCCTCGACGATACCAAGCGCGCGCGCCGAATAGACGCCCCACCAGAACATCTGCGCCTGCGGGCAGCAGACGCCCTTGGAAGGTCCCGTCGTGCCTGAGGTATAGAGAATGGCGACCGTATCGCCGGGGCGCACCGGCGCGGGCTCTGCTCCCTCGCCGAGGGCAGGCAGTGGCACGATCGAACCCGGCACCGATGGAGCATTACTGCCCTCGCCGATCCTCCAGATCAGATCCGGCGGTGCGACGTCGCGCTCCAGCGTAGCGATCGCCGCCATGAACGGCGCCTCGATCACCAGCAGTTTGGGCGTCGAATTGCGCAGGATGTGGCTGAGCTGGATGCCGCGCAGCGCCGTGTTGATCGGAACGCAGACGGCGCCCATCCAGGCGCAGCCGAGATACACTTCCAGAAATTCCGGCCGGTTCGAGCACATCAGCGCGACGCGGTCGCCGGTGCGAATTCCAGCCCGCATCAGCCGCGCGGCCGACGCCGCGGCAATCCCGGCGGTCTCGGCATAGCTCCAGCGCGTGTCGCCGCAGACAAGGAGCGTGCGATCGCGGTACCGCGCCGCCTGCCGCGTCAGGATGGTGGAGAGGATACGGTCGGCCGGCGGGAACCGCTCGGCCGCCTGCGGCCAGACCGGCTGCCCCACCGCGCTGCTGTCGCCAGCCTGCATGCACGCCTCCACAGCTGCGCCGCGCCGATATGCCGAGATCGCCACTGGCCAGCAAAATAGTTTAGGCTTAAAGTATCAACCAAAGCCGCGGCCACGGCAAGGGCTGCGTACAAGGCCGCCGCCCGACGAGGCGGCCGGAGGCATCAACAGGAGCACTGCCCGCAATGCGCCGCGACATTCCCTATCGATCGCCCTCCGATGCCTTCATGGCCACCGCCGCACGGCGCCCCGACGCGCCGTTCCTGCTCGCGCCCGCGGCCGCGGGACTGGCTTACGCGCCCGACGGCTTCAATTTCGCCTATGGCGCGTTCAAGACCGAGGTCGACCGGTTGCGCGCGGACTATGCGGCCGCGGGCTACGGACATGGCGCGCGCGTTGCGCTGCTATTGGAAAATCGCCCGGTGTTCTTCCTGCACTGGCTCGCTCTCAATGCGCTCGGGGTTTCGATCGTGCCGATCAATCCCGACGTTCGCCCCGACGAGCTCTCGTTCCAGTTCGAGCTGTCGGAGGCCGACCTGCTGGTGGCAACGCCGGATCGCATCCACGTCACGAAGGATGCGAACCTGGGACGCGCCCGCCTGATCGACACCGATGGCCGCATTCCGTCATGCGCGAGCAAGGTCACGCGGCAGGCGCCGGAATTCAACGATGAATGCGCGCTGCTCTTCACCTCCGGCAGCACCGGCAAGCCGAAGGGCTGCATGCTGTCGAACCGCTACTTCCTGCAGGTCGCCGACTGGTACCTCGCGCAGGGTGGCGTCGCCGAGCTGCAGCCGGACCGCGAGGTCAATCTGACGCCGCTGCCGATGTTCCACATGAACGCGCTCGGCTGCAGCGCGGTCGGGATGATGCTGCTCGGCGGCGCCGTTGTGCCGCTCGACCGCTTTCACGCCAACCGCTGGTGGCAGTGCGTGGCCGAGAGCGGCGCGACCGTCGTGCATTGTCTCGGCGTCATCCCGGCGATCCTGCTGCAGCTGCCGGTGACCGAGGTCGAACGGCAGCACCGCGTGCGCTTCGCCTTTGCGCCCGGCGTCGACGTCCGCCACCGCGCCACCTTCGAAGAGCGCTACCGCATTCCGATCGTCGAGGCCTGGGCAATGACCGAGACCGGCGGCGCCGCGGCCACCACCACTGCGCGCGAGCCGGCCGGCTTTGGCGCGCGCTGCGTCGGCCGGCCGTCCGACGGCATGGACTATCGCCTGGTCGACGATCAGGGTGCCGACGTCGCGCTCGGCAAGCCCGGCGAGCTATTGGTCCGCGCCAAGGGCGATGCGCCGCGCGCCGGCTTCTTCAGCGGCTACCTGAAGGACGAGGAAGCGACCGAAGCCGCCTGGCAAGGCGGCTGGTTCCACACCGGCGACCTCGTGTTCGCCGACGAAGACGGGCTGATGTATTTCTTCGACCGCAAGAAGACCATCGTCCGGCGCAGCGGCGAAAACATCGGCGTGCTCGAGGTCGAAAGCGCGCTCTACATGGATACGCGCATCGGCAGCTGCGCGGTGACGCCGGTTCCCGACGAGATTCGCGGCGAGGAGGTGTTCACCTTCATCGTGCTGAACGCGGCGGTCGACGACGCCGAGGCGCTCGCGAGTTCGATCGTCAAAACCTGCGCCGAGCGCCTCGCCTACCACAAAGTGCCCGGCTATATCGCCATCGTCGACGAGTTGCCACTATCATCGACGCGCAAGCTCGCCCGCGGCGAAATCAAGACGCTCGCGGCCGCGGCGGTTGCCGCGGACCGCGCGATCGACCTGCGCCCGCTCAAGGCCAAGCTGCGCCACGGCTGAGCCGCTTTCGCTTCACCTCTCCCCGCCTGCGGGGAGAGGTCGGATCACATCGAAGATGTGATCCGGGTGAGGGGGAGCCTCCGCGAACACCGCTCTTGCCGTATACGCGGAAGCGGCCCCTCACCCCAACCCTCTCCCCGTAAGAACGGGGGAGAGGGAGCACAGCACCGTCGCGTTCGCTATCAGGCCTAACCTCACTGCACGCTACTGCAGCAGCTTGTACTTGCCGTTCTCGATCTGCACCAAAATCCGTGCGCGGTCGTCGACGCCATGGCGATCGGCGGGCGTGTAGGTGTAGATGCCGTGCGTGCCGACCACCTCCTTGGTGGTGAACAGCGCCTCGCGCAGCGCGTTGCGGAACGCCGGCGTGCCCGGCGCGGCGCCGGTCGCCTTGGCGCGCCTGGCGGCGTCCATGAACACCAGCCAGCCGTCGAACGCATAGGGTGAGAACGCATCGGCGGGCGGCTCGCCATTGGCCTTTTCATAGGCGGCGCGGAACGCCAGCGCGACCTTGCGGATCGGATTGCTTTCGGGAAGCTGCTCGGCCGCCGTCACCGGGCCGGTCGGGCAGATGATGCCCTCCGCCGATTTGCCGGCGAGCCGCAGGAAGTCGGCGCTGATCATGCCGTGATTGCCGTAGAGCGGGCCCTTGTAGCCGCGCTCGGCGAGCGCGATCACCGGCAGCGCGCCGGGCGTTCCAGTGCCGCCCAGCATGATGGCATCGGGCCGCGCCGACATCGCGCGCAGCACCTGCGCGGTAACCGAGCTGTCGGACCGCGCATAGCGCTCGTTCGCGGTCACCTTGATGCCGGCCTTGTCAGCGCTGTCCGCCAGCGAATTGTACATCAGATCGCCGAACGCATCGGAGAACCCGATGAAGGCGACCGTCTTCACGCCGCGGCTCTTCATGTGATTGACGATGCCCTGCACCAAGAGCGGCGTCGGCTGCGGCGTCTGCACCACCCACGGGCCGCCCTCGCCGGCCGGCACCGGTGCGATCGGCGAGATCGCCACCATCGGCACCTTCATCTCGACCGCGACGGTGGCCATCGCCAGCGTCTGCGGCGCGCCCGACGTGCCGATCAGGAAATCGACCTTCTCCTGCTCCACCAGCTTACGCGCGTTGCGCGTCGACGCCGCCGGGTCCGAGCCGTCATCGAGCTGGATGACGCGGACCTTCTCGCCGTCGACCTCGCCGACATAGGCCTGGCCGGCCGCGAGCCCCTTGGCGTTGGGCACGCCGATCGAGGACACCGGCCCGCTCAGCCCGGTGACGAAGCCGACGAGGATGTCCGCGCGTGCCGGCGCCATGACGCCAAGCAGCAACGCGGCGCCGATCAACAAAGTCTTCTTGTTCATGATTTCACTCGATATGGACGATAAGGACTTAAGAACCCGCCACCAGCGCCAGCACGCGCAGCGGACTGCCCGAGCCGTTCTGGATCTTCAGCGGTGCGGCAACAATCACCGCGCCGGTCGGCGGCAGCTGATCGAGATTGCACATGCATTGCAGGCCGTAGCGACCGCCGCCGTGCAGGAAATGGTGCGCCGGATAGGGCGGATCGAGATGGCCGGCCTGGCCGGCATCGGTGCCGATGGTCTCGGTGCCGAAGCCGATCACGCCGCGCTCCTCGACCAGCCAGCGCATCACGGCGGCGTCGGGCCCCGGCGTATGCGCGCCGTCGTCCTTCAGGTTGGCGTAGTCGCGCCAGCCCTTCTTCGACCAGTCGGTACGCAGCAGCACCCAATGCCGCGGCGGAATTTTTCCGTGGCGCTTCTCCCAGGCCTCGACGATGGGAATCGACAGCAGGAAGTCCGGATCCTTTGCGGCCTCGGCCGAGCAATCGATCACGCAGGCCGGCGCGATCATGTCGCGGACCGGCAGCGTGTCGACCGAATTGTTCGGCAAATCCTTGCCGGTGAACCAGTGAATCGGCGCGTCGAAATGCGTGCCGGTGTGCTCGCCGAAGGTGAGATTGTTCCAGTACCAGGCCGGCCCGGCGGCGTCGTATTGCGAAATCTTTTGGATGCGCACCGGCGCGGCCTGGCCGAATTCGGGCGGCAGCACGATGACGGGGAAATCGGGACTGAGCGTAAAAGTTAGGTCGACGACGCGCACCGCGCCCGAGGCGACGGCGCCGGCAAATTGCATCAGGCTGTTGCTGTCCATGGCGCTTCTCCCGTTTTGTTGCAGCACGCTCGTTATGTGCCGAGCTCGCGCTCGACCGCCTTGGGGTTGGCCGCGAGGCGCTGGCGGATTTCCTCGGCGACGTCGCCGACGAACACATCCTCGAGGCCGCGCTTCAGCGCCGATACGATCGCGCTCGCGACCGCGCGCGGCGCGACTTTCGGCGGCGGCACGGTCTGGAACCATTCAATATCGAGCGGGCCGGTGAAGACATTCACCACCTTGACGCCGCCGGGCCTGAGCTCCGCGCGCAAACTGTGCGACAGCGACAGCACCGCGGCCTGCGAGGCCGAATAGGCGCCGAACGCCGGCCAGTTCGCCAGCGCATAGACCGACAGGATATTGACCCAGGCGGCGGAGCTGTTGACGCCGTCGGCGCCGCGCATTCGCATCGCCGGTCCGAACGCCTGCGCCAGATGCACGAAGCCGAGATAGCTCTGGTCGATCTCGTCGCGCACCACGCTGGAGCCCTGGCGATCGAGCAGCCCGCCGGCGCGGACATGCTCAGTCGTGTTGACGAGAATATCGACCTTGCCGCCGATATCGGCCGCGAGATCCCTGACCGACTTCTCGTCGCCGATGTCGAGCGGCACGATCTCGACGCCATCGAGCGCGCGCAGCGCCTCTTCGCCGCGGAACGGCTTCCACGGCTCCGCGACGCCGACGAACACGATCGATGCGCCGGCCGCCTTCAGCGCGGTCACCGCTTCCTGGCCGACGATGCTGCGCCCGTTCGTCACCAGAACGCGGCGGAATTTCGGATCGGCGGTCATCTCACGCCACTGCCTGTCGTCCGTCATGTTGGGGGTCTCACGTTCGGGGTGCGCGAAGGCCACCGCCTGCCCGCTCTTGTCGAGCTGAAACGACATCACGACCGGCTTGCCCTCTTCGCAATCGGCATGCAGGTGCGTCACCAGCTTCGGCCCGCAATCCATCGCGACCAGGCCGACGCGCCATGGCGCGCGCTCGCGGAAATGCACGTCGGCCGGCACATGCAGCGTGGTCTCGCTGAGCAGCGTGCCGCGCGGCGGCGCATCGACAAAGGCGAGATCGCAGGACAAGCAGGCGGGGCACGCATCGCGCGCCGGATAGCAGAACGCGGCGCAGGCGCCGCAGCGCTGCAGCATGAAGCGGCCTTCGGCGGCGGCGCGGGTGAAGCCGTGCGCGGTGCGGCTACGCGGCCGCGGCGGCGAGGTCGGCAGCCGCGTTCGCGCCAGCGGATTTTTCCGACGCGGTTTTGCGATCGGGTCGATCATGCGCCTGGCCCCGCGAGGATCGCCGCGCCCGAGGCGAGGCCGCGATCATAATTGATCATGCCGAAGCCCGACGCCAGGCCGACGCGTGCATCCTTGACTTGGGTCGGCCCGGCGATGCCAAGCACCTGGCGCATCGCCTCGACCACGCCGAGATAGGCGCCGCCGGCGCCGGCCTGCCCGACCGACAATTGGCCGCCGGAGGTGTTGTGCGGAAACGTGCCGTCGATCGTCAGATCGTGCTGCCGCACGAAATCCGGCCCCTCGCCCTTGCGGCAGAAGCCGAGGTCCTCGAACTGCATCATCGAGATCACGGGATAATCGTCATAGGTCTCGACGAAATCGAGATCGTCGGGCTTCACATCGGCCATCGCGTAGAGCTCGTCGACGTCCATCGCCCAGCCGCCGCGGACCTGGACCGGATCATCGCCGAACGCGTTGTGGCGCTCGATGGTGGCGAGGATTTTTGCCGCCGGCAGATTGAGCGACGCGGCGTCGTCCTCGCTCATCACCAGAAAGGCCTCAGCGCCGGCGCACGGCATCACGCAGTCGAACAGATGGATCGGGTCGGCGATCGGCCGCGCCGCCATGTATTGCTCGATGGTCAGCGGCGTCTTCATCAGGGCGTTGGGATTGCGCAGCGCGTTGGCGCGCTGGGCGACGGCGATCTTGCCGAAATCCTCGCGCCGCGCGCCGAACGTTTTCATGTAATTGCGCGCGATCAGCGCAAAGCTGGCATTGGCGCCGCCGGCGCCATAGGGATACACGGCGTCCTGGTTGAACCGCGAAAAATTCTCCAGCGTATAGCGGAACGAATCGACGTGGTTGGTGTCGCCGGCGACGCAGGCCACGATCCGCGCATCGCCCGCCTGCACCGCCCGCGCCGCGCGCCGCAGCGCCGCGATCGCGCTGGCCCCGCCAAGCGGAATGGTGTCGACCCAGCGCACGCACAGACCGAAATGCTGGGTCAGCCCGATGCCGCTGTCGAGGCCAGCCGTAAAACTCGACACGCAGAACCCGTCGATATCGCGCGGCGTGATCCCGGCGCCGTCGACCAGCGCTTTCAGCGCACGCCCGATCCACCATTGCGCGCTCTCGATCGAGTAGCGCACATAGGGGATCGTCACCGGAACTGCCATCACGACCCGGTCATAAGGTGTGCGGATGGAGTTTTGCATCTGACTGCGGGATTCCTGTCGTGGGCTCAGCGTGTCTTGGATTCGGCGATGGTCGTGTGCGCCACCGCCGCGCGAAAATCCTCGCGGGCGCGCTCGTTGGCGAGCGCGAAGCTCGGTCCGCGGCTCGGCTCGGTGCCGTTGAGGCGCCGCAGCTGCACCCACATTTCGGCGCTCTTCAGCGCGACCGCCGCGCAATTCACCACCGGCGCGTGGCCGATCTTGAAGCCATGCTCGCTCGCGATCAGCAGCCCCGGCAACACGCCGGCCGGGATCACGACGTCGGCGCCGCGATCGAGCAGCGGCTGCGCGCAGGCCGTGAAGTCGCGCAGCATGCGCGCTTTGGCTTCGGCATCGCCGGCGAACGCGGCGCTGAAATCCTCCGGCCGGCAGCCCATGCCGGTGACATGCGCGATGCGGCCGGCAAGGCCGTAGCGATCGGCCTGCTCGTAGTGCCAGACCTCGAAAGCAGAATCGAGCGTGACAAGGCCGAGACGGCGTCCGAGCTGCGACGCCGCGAGCAGCGTGGCCTCGCCGACGCCGGTCACGGGAATCGTCAGCGCCGAGCGCAGCTCATACAGTCCCGGATCCTGGAAGTGGCCCATCACATAGGCGTCGAAGCCGCGCTCCTGCGCCGCGAGCCCGTTGTCGACGGCCTGGATCGCGCAACGGAATTCGCTCAGGCGACCGAAGTCGCGATCGGCGGGCGTGATGCCCTCGACATGGACGCTGGTGCCGGGTGCGGCGATCTCGTTCAGGTAAGCGGCGAGCCGCGCCATGTAGGGCGCGCTCGTGGTGCGGTCGACGAAGCTCTGCCAGAAGATGCGCACAGCGGAAATCCTGTTCACAGGCGACCGTGCCGATCCTCGAACCGCCGAAGCCAGGGCTGACGACACACGCGAGCCTGTCGTTGCGAACGCGCGCCGCTGCAATGGCGGCGTCTCATCGACCGAAATATTTCAAGCACAAAATAATTTTGGCGTCAATCGAACGGCGCGCCGACGCGCCTCATGCATGAGCGGCAACGCTTTGCCGAAACGGCGAGCAATTGGCGCCTTTCCCTTTTGCACAAGCGAACGCAGCGCTTGCGACCGCGCGAAACTGCCGCAAACTTTTCTCGGAAACCGCGGAGTTGGCGTATTGACGTTCCGTCGGGAAATACTTTAGGCTTTAAACAATTGACGGGCGGCGGCGCTTCAAGGGGGCGCGCTTCGCGCCGATTGTTGCGTTGCCAAAGGTTCCTCAATCGTGGCTGAGATCATCGAGCTCGGAACAGCAGGTGCGACGGGCGGGTTCGCATTCGCCGCGATCGGATGCGGCGTCTCACGACCCGGCGACGTGACCCGCCACGAAATCGCGCACCAGGCCGGCAAATGCCTCCGGCATCTGATCGGGAAGCGGCACCATGCCTCCTGAGAGCTCGCGCAGGACACTGCCGCCGATCGCGCCAGCAACCTTCGGAGCCGCCGGATGAGCGTGCGGATCGTCTGTCGGAGCAATCACCAGCGTGGGGCATTGGATCTGCCCCAGACGATCCTCCATCCGATAGCGGTTCACCACGCGGTGGCCTTCCGCCGCCATGTCGCCGGCGCGCAGCGCATCGATCATGAAGCGCCGCAGCAGATCGGCGTTGCCGGCCGGATAGAACGGCTGCCGGCGCGCCCAGAGCTCGCTGAGATGGGCGCCGTCGCTGCGCATCTCGACATCGTCGATCACCCGCATGCTTTCGTGCTTGGCGCGACGCGCCGCATCGACGAAGGGACAGGCCGAGAGCACCAGCGCGTTCACCCGCGCCGGCGCGTGCGCCGCGATTTCCACCGCGATCGCCGCACCGGTGTGATGGCCGACGACCGCCGCGCGCGGCAATTCCAGCGCATCGAGCAGTGCGAGCGCGCCTTGCGCCCACAATTCGATCGAAGGCGGATCTGCCGGCCGGTCGGAATCGCCAAAGCCGAGCGTGTCCATGGCAATCGCGCGGAAATCGCGGCCGAGCAGCGGCAGCACGTCGCGATACTCGTCCCACGAGCGCGGCGTCTGGTGCAGCAGCAGAACCGGGAAGCCTGCGCCCGCCATGGCAACATGGATGCGGCCAAGGCGCGTCGCGACGAAGCGGCGCTCGATTTCGGAGCCGGCACGGCTGGCATTCATTTCACAACTCCTGTCGGTCCGATCCCGATCGATGCTGACATCTTGCCCAGCTAGCGGCTGTTTTCAACCAAGGGGAATGCAATGCGCAAGATCTTGAGTTTGACTGCACTCTCGACGGCTCTTTTGGCAGGCCTCGTCACGGCCTCGACCGCGCAGGCCGACATCACGGTCGGATTCGTGACATCGCTCAGCGGACCCGGCTCCTCGATCGGCATTCCCTATGGCCGCGGCATCCAGGCCGCGCTCGAGTACAAGAGCGAGGTGAATGGCGAGAAGATCAAGCTGATCCAGCTCGACGACGGCTCCGATCCGTCGGCTGCCACCCGCGCCGCGCGCAAGCTGATCGAGGAAGAGAAGGTCGATCTGTTGATCGGCACCGCGACGGCGCCATCGACCATCGCGATGATGGCGGTGGCGACCGAACTGAAGGTGCCGATGATCGCCGTCTCTCCGGTTACGGGAACGCCGAACCCGGCCGATCAATGGGGCATCTCCGTGCCGCAGCCCGCCTCGCTGCTGGTCAAGGTGGTTGCCGACCGCATGAAGCGCGATGCAATGAAGAACATCGGCTATATCGGCTTCTCCGACGCCTGGGGCGACCTCGTCTACAACGGCGCCAAGGCCGCCGAAGCCACCGACGACATCAAGGTGCTGACCAACGAGCGCTATGCGCGGGTCGATACCTCGGTGACCGGCCAGATCCTGAAAGTTTTGGCGGCGCGTCCCGATGCGGTTCTGATCGGTGGCTCCGGCACACAAGGCGCGCTGCCGCTGCTGGCGCTCGGCGAGCGCGGCTTCAAGGGCAAGACCTACGGCACCGTCGCGCTGGTCAATCCGGATTTCGTGCGCGTCGGCGGCAAGGCCGCGGATGGCATCCAGGTCTCCGCGGGCCCGGTGATCGTGGCCGAGCAGCTTCCTGACGACCATTTCGCCAAAAAACTCGCGCTCGAATTCCGCGCCGCGTTCCTGAAGGCCAACAATGTCCCGACCACCGACGGCTTCTCGGCCTATTCGTTCGACGGCTGGCGGATCTTCACCACCGCTGCGGAGCGCGCGCTGAAAACCGCAAAGCCCGGCACCGTCGAATTCCGCAAGGCGCTGCGCGACGAGATCCTCAACACCAAGGAGCTCGCCGGCGTGCACGCAATCTACAACTTCAAGGCGGGCGCCTATCACGGCGTCGACGAGCGCGCGCTGGTGATCGTCCGCCTGGTCAACGGCGCCTGGACCTACGAGCCCTAGCAATCAGGAACGGCCGAGAGCATGACGGCAGACATCGCAGCGATCCTGGCGATCGACGGAATAGCGACCGGGGCGGTCTACGCCCTGGTCGCGATCGGCACCGTGCTGATCTTCACCGTCACGCGGGTGATCTTCATCCCGTTCGGCGACATCGCCGCGTTCACCGCGCTGACCCTGGCGGCGCTCGACGCCAAGCAGCTTCCCGGAACGGTCGGGCTGGTCGTGGTGCTGGCCTGCATGGCCTGCGTCATGGAGGTCGGCTCGCTGGCCCGCGCCGGCGAGCTGCGCTCGGTGCCGAAGGCGATCCTCGGCTATCTCGTGCTGCCGCTCGCCGTGGTCGGGATCGTCTGGCTGACCATGCGCTTCAATCCGCCGATGCCGGTGCGAATCGTGCTGGCGCTGCTCCTGATCATGCCGATCGCACCGCTGCTCGACCGCATCGTGTTCCGCCCGATCGCGGATGCCTCGGTGCTGCTGCTGCTCACCGTCTCGGTCGCGCTGCACTTTGCGCTGGTCGGCCTCGGCCTGTTGTTCTTCGGGCCTGAAGGCGTCAGGACCGAACCCTTGACCTCGCTCGGCATGGAGATCGCCGGCGTTCACGTCTCCGGCCAGACGGTGCTGATCCTCGTGGCGGCGCTGGTGTTCAGCGGGCTGCTGTTGCTGTTCTTCGATTTCACCCTGCTCGGCAAGGCGCTGCGCGCCACCGCCTTCAACCGCACCGGCGCGCGGCTGATGGGCATCCGGCCGGCGCGCGCCGGCACCATCGCCTATCTCCTGGGATCGCTGATGGCGGGCGTCTCCGGCATCCTGATCGCGCCGGTCAATACGATCTTCTACGATTCCGGCTTCCTGATCGGCCTGAAGGCCTTCGTCGGCGCGATCGTGGGCGGCATGACCAGCTATCCGGGCGCCGCGCTCGGCGCGTTCGGCGTCGGCATTCTGGAAAGCTTCGCCTCGTTCCAGAGCAGCACGCTGAAGGACGTCATCGTCTTCTCACTGCTGATTCCCGTCCTGCTCTGGCGTTCGCTCGCCTCGCAGCATTCCGAAGAGGAAGTCGAGGAATGACCCCGACGCAGATCCACCTCATTGCGCTCGCCGTCATCGCCTGCCTGGTTGCGGCGCCGTTCGTGCTCAATCCGTTCAGCATCACCTTGCTGAACTATATCGGCGTCTATTCGCTGGCGGCGATCGGGCTGGCGCTGTTGACCGGGGTCGGCGGCATCGTGTCGTTCGGCCAGGCCGCCTTCGTCGGCGTCGCGGCCTATTCGACGGCGTGGGTCACCGCGCTGAACGGCCATTCGCCGTGGCTCGGACTGCTGCTCGCCGTGGTCCTGACTTGCAGCATCGCCGCGATGCTCGGCTTCGTGACGCTGCGCCTGCAGGGCCACTTCTTGTCGCTGAGCACGGTCGCCTGGGGACTGGCGATCGCGTTCCTGTTCGGCAACATCCAGGGGCTCGGCGAGCATAACGGCATTTCCGGCATTCCGCCGATCTCGATCGGCCCGATCGCGCTGGTCGAGAGCTGGCAGATCTATTTCCTGATCTGGGCCATCGTCGGCGCGATGCTGCTGCTCTGCTACAATCTCTTGGACTCGCGGCTCGGCCGCGCGATGCGGGCGCTGCGCGGCGGCAATACGTTGGTCGAGAGCCTCGGCATCAGCGCGTTCCAGATCAAGCTCATAACCTTCGTCATCGCCGCGTTCCTCGGCGCGCTGTCCGGCTGGCTGTTCGCCCATCTCGGCCGCTTCGTCAGCCCGGGCCCGTTCGATGCCAGCATGGGCATCGAATATCTGATGATGGCGATGGTCGGCGGCGCCGGCAGCGTGCTCGGCGGCGTGGTGGGGGCTGCGATCGTGACGCTGCTGAAGAATTCCGTGCAGGACTACCTGCCGCTGATCGTGAAAGGCGGCTCCGGCCAGCTCGAGATCGTCGTCTTCTCGGCGCTGTTCATTCTGTTTCTGCAGCGGGCGCGGCAGGGCATCGTGCCGTTCTTCGCCGGCTTCCTGCCCGACATGAAAATGTCGCGGCCAGAACCGGCCAAGCCGCTGCCGCGCCGCGAGCAACCGGCGCCGGGCACGCCGCTGCTCAAGGTCAGCGGCGCACAACGCCGGTTCGGCGGCCTGGTCGCGGTCAACAATGTCTCTTTCGAGGTGCGCTCTGGCGAGATCCTCGGCCTGATCGGGCCGAACGGCGCCGGCAAGACCACGATGTTCAACCTCTTGACCGGCGCGCTGCGCGTCAATGCCGGTGAGATCAAATTTGGGGGACGCTCGATCACCCATGAAGCGCAATTCCGCATCGCGCGATCCGGCATCTCCCGCACCTTCCAGCACGTCAAGCTGCGGCCGCGGATGAGCCTGCTCGACAACGTGCTGCTCGGCACCTATGCGCGCACCAGCAGCGGCCTGTTCGCCGGTGCCATGCGGCTGAACCAGGCTGAGGAAGCGAGCGCGCGCTACGAGGCCCTGCAGCAGCTCGAACGGGTCGGGCTCGGCGACAAGCCGTTCGAGCTCGCCGGCAATCTGCCGCTCGGCAATCAGCGCGTGCTAGAAATCGCCCGCGCGCTGGCCGCCGATCCGACGCTGCTGGTGCTCGACGAGCCCGCGGCCGGGCTGCGCCGCCAGGAGAAGCAGAAGCTCGCCGAGCTGCTGCGCTCGCTGCGCGCCGACCATTTGACCATCCTCTTGGTCGAGCACGACATGGAGTTCGTGATGTCATTGGTCGACCGCATCGTGGTGCTCGATTTCGGCTCAAAACTCTGCGAGGGCGGGCCTGCGGCGATCCGCAGCGACGCCCGCGTGCAGGAAGCCTATCTCGGGGGCGTCGCATGACCCGGATGCTGTCGATCGAGAACGTGTCGGTCGCCTACGGCAAGGTCGAGGCGGTGCGCAACGTCTCGCTGTCGGTCGAGCAGGGCCAGATCGTCACCGTGATCGGCCCGAACGGCGCCGGCAAGACTACCTTGCTGATGGCGGCGATCGGCCTGCTGCGCTCCACGGGACGGATGCTGTTCCAGGGCGCGGACCTCGCGAAGATCGACGTCGAGGGCCGGGTCGAGCGCGGGCTCTGTCTCGTGCCCGAGAAGCGCGAGCTGTTCGCCGACATGTCGGTCGCCGACAACCTGTTGCTCGGCACCTACAGCCTGCGCGATCGCTCGGCGACGCGACAATGCCTCGACGACGTGTTCGACCGCTTTCCGCGATTGAAGGAGCGCAGCAAGCAGGCCGCCGGCACGCTGTCGGGCGGCGAGCGGCAAATGCTGGCGCTCGGCCGCGCGCTGATGGCGAAACCAAAACTGCTGGTGCTCGACGAGCCGAGCCTCGGCTTGGCGCCTCTGATCGTGCGCGAAATCTTCCGCACCATCGCCTCGCTGCGCAGCCTCGGCGTCTCGGTGCTGCTGGTCGAGCAGAACGCCCGCGCCGCGCTGGAGACGGCGGATTACGGCTATGTGCTGGAGACCGGCGAGATCATCCAGTCCGGGCCTGCCGACACCCTGATCCACGACCCAAAACTGATCGCGGCCTATCTCGGCGGGCATTAGGGCCGGGCGCGGGACCAAACCCGCGAAAACAACCCCATGCAAAGTAGGGTTGGGGCCTCGCATCCGTCCGCACACACTAAATCTAGGGGGTGGAGTCGGCGCCATGACGCGCGCGGCGAGCCAAGACGCCGTCTGCCGACCATTGGCGGCCCTGTCCATCGCCTCCGCCGAACCTCACGCTCATGTGTCCAGAGAAGCTAGACACGGCCATTGCATTACGATCGTAATGTTATATTACGACCGTAATTACATGTTTCTGCCTGAGGGGCAGCGCGGATGCCGAAACAGCGCTTTGCGAGGACTTCATGAACGACACCATCGCCATTTCAGGCCATCGCGCACCGCGAGACGCCATGGATCCCTCCGCGCTGGGGCTTGCGGCCGCGGCAGCAGCCATTCGTCAGGGCGATATCGCGTCGGAAGCCTACACCGCGGCGCTTCTGGCGCGCGCTCGATCGCTGGCCGAACTCAACGCCTTCATCAGCATCGACGAGGCCGCCGTGTTGGAGGCCGCGCGGGATGCGGACAAGGCACGTGCGGCCGGATCGGCGGCTCCGCTGCTCGGCGTGCCGCTCGGGGTGAAAGACAGTTATCTGACGAAAGGGCTACCGACGAGCCTGGGTCTGGACAGCCTCGCCCACTTCGTGCCGCGCGAAGATGCGGACGCCGTCCGTGCCATCAAGCGCGCGGGCGCTCTGGTCTTCGGCAAGAACAACCTCGTCGAGATGTCCTACGGCCTGACCGGCCATAACGCACGTTACGGCCAGGTGAAGAATCCGCACAAACGAGATCACGTGTCGGGCGGCTCCTCGAGCGGCTCCGCTGCCTCCGTCGCCGCCAACATCGTGCCCGCATCCCTCGGAGGCGATACCGTCGGATCGATCCGGGTGCCGGCATCGTTCTGTGGTGTCGTTGGCTTCAAACCAACCACCGGACGTTGGCCGCGCAACGGCGTTGCTCCGATCTCCCATACGCTCGACACCACGGGCGTGTTCGCGCGCAGCGTCGAGGACTGCATTTTGCTGGATCAGGTCGTGACCGGTGAACAGGCGGCCGAGGTCTTCGACGGTGGTTACGATCTCAAGGGAGCCCGGCTGGCCTTCGCGCCGCGACAGTTCCTCGATCTTGTGGATTCGGAAGTCGAGACACGCTTCCGCGACGTGCTTAGGCGGCTGCAGGACACCGGCGCTGAAATCGTCGAGGTCGACCTTGGTGACGATTTCAACAGCCTCATCCAAACCGCGACATGGGGCATCTTCGCGCATGAGACGATGGGCGCAATTTCGGAATTCCTTCGCCGCCACGACGTTCCGACCACGTTCGAGGGGATTTACGAGGGGCTCAAACCCCAGCTTCGGCAGGCGTGGGGACACATCGTGCTGCCCGGCGGTGCAGGTGCTACCTCGGCAGAGGCTTATCAGACTGCGCTCAAGGTGAGCCGGCCTGAAATCCGGCGCCGTCTCGACACCGCGTTCGTCGCTCAAGGAGCGCAGGTCATTCTGCAACCGACCACGCCATGCACCGCGCCCTCGATCGAGGAGCAGGCGACCGTCCGGATCGCGGGGCAGGATGTCAGCTACCTCGCGCTGGCGAACCACACCGTCTCAGCGAGCAGCGTGGGGTTGCCGGGAATCAGTCTTCCTGTTGGCTTGTCTCGCGCCGGACTGCCGATCGGCCTCGAGCTTGACGCTTCGCCAGGGAGCGACCGAACGCTTTTGGTGCTTGCCCGCAAGCTCGAAGGCGTTTTGGGTACCACCGACCGCAATCTAGCGCCGTGACTCGGTAGCGAGACATTCGTGGAGTTGGCAGAAGATGCGTTTCGAGAAGGGTCACAAGCTGTCGACACGGCGGCACATTGTCGATGTGGCATCGAAGTGCGTGCGCCGGGACGGCATCTCCGCGACGGGGATTGCAGGGATCATGGGCGCGGCCGGCCTGACCAAAGGAGCCTTCTCTCCGCACTTCGAGTCCAAGGACGTGCTGGTTCGCGAGGCGCTGGCGAAAGCGCTGGGCGACCAGCAGCATTGCCTCGAGGAAGATCAACGCAAGGGCCTCGACCTCGAAGGCGCGATCCGTCGATACCTGAACCGCGCCCACCTCGAAGCCTCCGCCGACGGATGTCCCTCCGCGGCGCTGCTTCCGGAAATCGCCCGCCAGCCCCTGTCCACCAGGCAGGATTACGAGCAGGCGCTGCGAAGCTACGTCGCGACTCTGGCCGCGTTACTTCCCGGCGGAGATTCCGCAGATAACTGCCGGCGCGCGAGGGCCATCTTCGGCCTCATGGTGGGGACCCTGCAGCTTGCGCGGGCAGTGCCTGACTCGGCTGAAGCGCAACAGATCCTGGATGGAGGCGTTGCGGCCGCGCTGCATTTAGCGCGAGCTCCAACGCCTTGACGTGCGGGCCCGATTGCTGATGCCCGCTCCTGGCCCAAAACGGACATGCTAGTTCGGCGCTTCGGTGCTACACTACGCGCATTTTATTGTGCACATGTCTGTTTCAAAGGGAGGCTAATCATGCAGTTTTTTCCAGGATTTGCATCCGCCGCGCTCTCACTGAGCATTGGATTGTCGTTTGCTTCCGGTGCATTGGCCGAACCGAAGGCGGAGGTAGCCGCTGCCACATCAGCATGGGGACAGGCACTTGCAGATCCCGAAAGAGTTTCATCGCTTTATTCGGACGGGGCAGTGCTTTGGGGAACGTTGTCGCCGACCATTCGGTCTGGCCGGGCGGCGGTACAAGATTATTTCGCAGGCGTTGCAAAGGCGCTGCCCGACTTCAAGGTCACATTCGGAGATCAATTGATCCGTGTCTACGGAAACGCGGCGGTCAACTCGGGCTACTATACGTTCTCCTGGGTCAAGGACGGGGAGACGAAGAGCTTGCCCGCGCGTTACAGTTTCACGTATGTCAAGGATGGTGATCGCTGGCTCCTCGTGGATCATCATTCCTCAGCGTTGCCGTCACCTCCGAAATAAGTTCGTCCAAGGCAGGCGAACGGTGAACGTTGCGATGTCTCCCTGTGGCCCGTTGCTGACGTGCATGGCGAACGCCGAGATGTCCGCTTTCTGAGGCAGCAAGCGTAGCCCGCATGAGCAAAGCGATATGCGGGTCACGAACTCCCGCATATCGCTACGCTCATGCGGGCTACCGGCTGGCTGAAACCGTCGAAAATGACCCACAGCCGATGGTCCCCTTGGCCATCGTAACGTCGGCTTAATGA
This sequence comes from Bradyrhizobium ivorense, assembly GCF_900696085.1. GTDB lineage: Bacteria > Pseudomonadota > Alphaproteobacteria > Rhizobiales > Xanthobacteraceae > Bradyrhizobium > Bradyrhizobium ivorense. Next base: position 3,365 of record NZ_CAADFC020000032.1, on the reverse strand, counting down.
GAAAGAGCGGACGCGGTTCGGTTCAACCATCAAGGGCGGCCATTTCCCCATAGCCGACCCTTGGCTTGAGCACCCATCAAGTCGATCGCTGGCCGGAGCCAATTTTGAACGCGATAGGCAGCGTCAGCCCATGGGCCGATTTGTAGACCTTAGCGCGATGTTCGAAAGCGGTTCGGATCAAGTCTTGAGTTGCCTGGTCTTGGTACCTGATGACAGCGCCAGTTAGAACGAGGCTGCCCAACCCACCTCGCCAAAGAGTTTCCGTGTCGGGAACGAAAAAGGAGGCTGTGTGCTCGGTGACCGACACCGCCGTGAGCCCAGCTCCGTTTAGCAACCGAAGAAATTCGCCCGAATCGGAGAAACGAAACACATCGTGTCCCTGTGGGACGTCCTTCGGTACCGTTACTCCGATCTCGGCAACGGCTTCACGGAACAGGCCTTGGATTCGCTGGCGCGCCGGATCATCCCACCAAGCGAACGCGATGCGTCCGCCTGGCGCCAAGGTTCGGACGCACTCTGCGACAGCAAGTTCCGGCTGGGGAAAATGTCCAAGCCCAAAGGCGCAGACCACCGCGTCGAACATGTGATCGAGAAATGGGAGATGTTCTACGTCTGCCTCACGATATTCTATGCCAGGATGCAGTTGGTGTGCCAGCTCTACCATCCGTGGGGACAAGTCAACGCCCGCAGCGCGCGCGCCGCGCTTTGCTGCCTCTGCCGCAAGAGCACCGGGCCCGCTCGCGACATCCAGCAGATTTGTGCCGGGATGCAAATGTACGGCGTCGAGAAGCGGCTCGGTAGCTAGGCTGGTCACCGCTGCAAAAAATTCGTGATAGCTCCTTGCCAAAGCGTCATGACCTCGGCGTTCGAAAGCACGCAGTCGTTCGGCGCTGTTCAACAATCCTTCTGAAGACATGATCATTACCTCTTCTGGACGATCCATCCCCAAAACCGCATCATCATAACAGCTCCGGCGGGCGGCAGCATCCTCGGCGTCCGGAGTGGCCCATAGCGGACGTTCCGCATGACCATCGGGAACGTCGGCTCTTCAAGATGAACCGGAAGTCCCATGGCAAGCGTAGCCCGCATGAGCGAAGCGATATGCGGGGTCACGAACTCCCGCATATCGCTTTGCTCATGCGGATCTACGGGCTGGCTGCTGGGGCGTTTGCTCATAAACGGCGGCTTCCATTCATAAAGCGGAAGTCGCCCAGTTCGCCGTCATCGTCAGCTTATGTCCCGAAGCTGGTCAACGAACTCGCACGTGACCAAACGAGAAAAACCCCGCCGAAGCGGGGTCTTGATGCAATCTAGCTGGCAAGTATTAGCCTTTAGCCATGCACTCTTTGACATACGCGCGCTTCTTCGAGAGGTGAAGGCCCTGCGCGGAAGCTTCCTTCTTGCAAGCCTTCTGTCTCTTTAGCCACTCGGGGTTCTCCGTCGCTCTTCCTGCAAGTGCCGGTGTCGTGACGACTACCGCGAGCGCTGCTCCGGCTGCGATAATGGCAATGTATTTCATGAAATCTCCAGAGGTCTGATGCAACAAGGACCATGTTAAGTACGCTGCTCGCGAAGGCAATGTAGAGGACGCTCAAAGTATCATCAAAGCAGTTCGCTGTTTGAACAAGGAGAAGGCGGTGTGACGAAGTAATATGCAACGATGCGCTGCCTTTCCCTGGTTGATCTTCATACCCACGTTCTGGTCGTCCACACGACCGAAAGCTGGCTAGCCGACGGCCGCACCTGAAAGCTGCGCCGGACGTGTCGCCCTGACTTCCGCTTGTGGCCCGTACCCGACCTTTTTCTGAGAAGGTTGCGATTTCCGCTTTCAGGAGGGACGCCGGCCATGGTCAACTGGTCGCCGTGGTCGGCTCGTGACCCGAACCTGAAGTAAGCTCGAAATAAACAGTCTCTGAATTGCCCGTTCGGCTGGGGTTCAGATCAACCTTTTAAGGTCTCGTCCAGGAACCGAAAGTTAGTGAACACATAAACGTAGTTCCCAGTCGGGATCCGACACCACGCCGCTCCGTAATCTACGCACAATGGAGGAGACGCTATGAGGAAGTTTCTTATTTCGGCTATGCGCAAGTATGCGTTCGGCGCCGCAGCAGCAATTGCTCTTTTCGTAATTCCGATCTCCGCCTTTTCCCAATCCATTGAGTTTGGACCGGGAGGCGTCCGAGTGTACGACGGTCGAGGGGGTGGGCAATGCGAGGAATTGCGGCGTGCCTGCGAAAACAAGGACATGTTAGGGGAGCGGGGCGAAGGAAATTGCCGCAGATACCGGGAGACTTGCCAAAGACCAGTTCGGAGGGATGTGTGCGGCGAACTGAGACAAGCCTGCCTCTACAAGAACGAGTTGGGCGAACGAGGCGAAGGAAATTGCCGTAGGTATCGCGAGACTTGTAGAGGTCGCATGTAAGGTCGCCAATGTTCGACGTTGCCGAGTGGTCGGCACCGCTCGGCACCGACCCATGCACCTGTCGTCGCGAGGGCCGCCACAGTTGGCGGCCTCGTTCATGTCCGGCTGAGATGTCGCCTATTGGCCCATAGCCGACGTTCCGCATGGCCATTGGGAATGTCGGCTTTCAAGATGAACTGGAAGTCCCGTAGCAAGCACTCGGCGCGAGCTCCATCGCCTTGAGGCGTGGCCCCAACTACCGATGTCCACTTGTGACCCTGGCTGTGTGAAAACGCGGTGCCGCGGTTATGATTCTCCCGTGATTCTAGGGAGAAATTGATGGGTCGCTTCGTTGAAGAGGCGGATCGCGGGCAATGGACGCTATTGCCCGAATGCCTCGATGATTTCATTGACGAGAGCAACCCCGTTCGCGTGATCGACGCGTTTGTCGATGCGCTCGATTTGGCTGAGATGGGCTTTGAGGGGGTGGAGCCGGCGGCAACGGGTCGACCGTCGTACCACCCCTCGGTTCTCTTAAAGCTTTACATCTATGGCTATCTGAACCGGGTGCAGTCGAGCCGACGGCTCGAACGAGAGTCCGGCCGCAATGTCGAGGTGATGTGGCTGCTGGGTCGGCTCGCTCCGGATCACAAGACGATCGCGGATTTCCGCAAGGACAACGGCCTGGCGCTCCGCAAGGTCTGTGCGCGCTTCATCGAGCTCTGCCGAGAGATGGGGCTTCTCGCGACGTCGAGCGTCGCCATCGACGGCAGCAAGTTCAAAGCGGTGAACAACCGGGACAGGAACTTCACCCGGGCGAAGGTGGAGCGGCGGCGTGCTCGGCTCGAGGAGAGCGTCGCGCGCTATCTGAGCCAACTCGACACCGCCGACCGGCAGGAGCCGACGGAGGCGCTGGCTGCGAAGGTCACGAGGCTCACCGAGAAGCTGACAAAGCTGAGGGAGG
>NZ_CAADFC020000031.1 GCF_900696085.1 Bradyrhizobium ivorense | reverse complement strand
CGGACCGCGGCCTGATGCGGCCAATGCAGGAACGGCTTGCGGGCCTTTATGGTCACGCGAAGCGTTACCTTGTCGACGGCGGGTTCAACAAGCACGAAGACATCGAATGGGCTGCTAGCCAGGGGATCAAGGTCTATGGCCCGCCGGCCAACAGCAAGCATGGGAGCGATCCCTATGCACCACGCCCCGAGGACGGCCCCGGCATGGCCGCCTGGCGCAGACGGATGAAAAGCCTGCACGGCAAGAGCGTCTACAAACGCCGGGCGCCGGGCGAATGCATCAACGCCCGCTTCCGCAACTGGGGCCTGCGCCAGTTCACGGTTCGGGGTCGCGAAAAAGTGCTCACCGTGCTGCGCTGGTTCGCCCTCGCCAACAACGTCCTCGCCGGACACAGGCTCCTGGCCCAAGCAGCATAACCAAACACCAGCGACCTTGAGGGTTGCGCCCTGATCGCCATCGCTCTACTGGGCCAAATGGCGCGGTCACCCCTGTTAGGGTCACAAGCTCTCAGGGTGACGGGGAGAGGTCGTACGCTATTCTATCCTCCGTCATTGCGAGGCGCGAAGCGACGAAGCAATCCATCGCTCCGCATATGCGGTGAGATGGATTGCTTCGCTTCGCTCGCAATGACGTGGAGAGAACTCGAGTGACTCACCGCGCGGCCGAGGCCACCGCCTTCAGCACGTGCGGCGCGGCGCCGGCGCGGGCGACGGCGCTGCTCGGCTGATAGAGGCCGCGCCGGTCCGGATAAGGCCTGAACACGTTGGTGATGCCCACCACCGACTCCGCCGCGCCCAGCGCCAGCACGCCGTCGGGTTCGAGCATGCGCGCGATCTTGGCGAAGATGCCGGCCTTGGTGTCCTGGTCGAAATAGATCAGCACGTTGCGGCAGAAGATCACGTCGAAGGTGCCGAGATGCGAGAGGTCCTGCAGCAGATTGAGCTGGCGGTGCTGCACCATGCCGCGGATGTCAGCATTGAGCTGCCAGAGCTCGCCCTTCTGCACAAAATACTTCACCAGCATCTGGATCGGCAGGCCGCGCTGCACCTCGAACTGGCTGAACAGGCCGGCCCTGGACTTCTCCAGCACCGCCTGTGACAGGTCGGTGGCGACGATCTCGATGCGCCATCCGGTGAACAGCGCGGTCATCTCCTTCAGCAGCATCGCGATCGAATAGGGCTCCTGCCCGGTCGACGAGGCCGCGCACCAGATCCGCAGGCTGCGGCGCGCGGCACGCGCCTGGGCGAGGCCCGGCAGCAACTCCTTGAGGTGGTCGAACGGAATCTTGTCGCGGAAGAAGAAGGTCTCGTTGGTGGTCATCGCCTCGACCACCTCCGACGTCAGCGGTTCGGCGCCGCCCTTCATCTTCTGCACCAGTTCGGGAATGCCGGCGAGGTTCGACCGGCGCGCCAGCGGCACCAGGCGGCTCTCAACCAAATATTGCTTGTCGGCCGAGAGATCGAGGCCGGAACGCTCTTTCAGCAGCTTACGCAGATACTCATAGTCCAGCGGCGTCACGAACGGTCTCCCGAAAACACGCGTACAAGCTTCGGTGCGATCTGGTTGAGCGGCAGCACGGCGGCGCAGATGCCGGCGTTGGCCGCGGCACCAGGCATGCCCCACACCACGCTGGTCGCCTCGTCCTGCGCGATCACGCTGCCGCCGGCGGCGACGATGTCCTTGCCGCCACGCATGCCGTCGGAGCCCATGCCGGTCAGGATCACCGACATGATGCTGCCCTGCCAGACGTCGATCGCGGAGGTGAACATCGGATCGACCGCGGGCTTGCAGAAGTTGATCGGCGGCCCGTCGTCGAGCGCGATCACGGCGTCGATGCCGTGGCGGGCGATGCGCATGTGGCGACCACCCGGCGCGAGATAGATCTGGCCAGCCTTGATGGTCTCGCCGTCAACAGCCTCATGCGCCGGCCGCTTGCTGGTGCGCGCCAGATGCTCGGCAAGAATGGTGGTGAAGGTCGGCGGCATGTGCTGGGTGATCAGCACCGGGAAGCGATCGATCACCGATCCGATTTCGGCGACCAGCGCCATCAGCGCTTGCGGACCGCCGGTCGAGGAACCGACCAGCAGCACCTTTGGCGGCAGCAGGCCGAACGGCCGGCGCGCCAGTTGCACTGGCGCCGCAGGCGTTGCCGGCGCCGCGCCCGTAACGACGGCACGCGGCCGGTCATGGCTCGGGGCGAGCGGCGGGCTCGCGGTGTGCGGCCGGCTGCGCCGCGCCCGCGGGCCGAGATGGCGGATCTTCTGGATCAGGTCGTGGCGGAAGGTTTCGGCGGCAGTCGCCTCGCGGGTGCTCTCCGGCTTCGGAATGTAATCGGACGCGCCGAGCGACAGCGCCTTGATGCTGATCTCCGCGTTGCGGCGGGTCAGCGTGGAGGCCATGATGATGACGAGGTCGCGCTTCTTGGCGAGCAGCTGCGGCAGCGCCGAGATGCCGTCGAGGTCGGGCATCTCGATATCGAGCACCGCGACGTCGGGATTGATCCGCTCGAGCTGGTTGACGGCATCCAGGCCGGTGCGCAGCGAAGCCACGACCTCCATGTCGGGCTCGGCGCCGATCCAGCGCGAGATCATGCCGCGGATGACGACGGAGTCGTCAACCACCATCACCCGCACTTTGTCGGTATGGGTCGACGTCGGGGACGCAGCACTTGTCAACGCAACACTCATGACTTCACCAGCGACGCAACACTACGCACAACAACCGTTGAGCCGAAGGCTTCTGCCGCCGGATCAAACGGTGATCTAAATCAGACCGACTTCCTGGAACTTCGCGGTGACGATGTCCCGGTCGAACGGCTTCATGATGTACTCGTTGGCGCCGGCATGCAGCGCGCGCGCAATATGCGCGACGTCGTTCTCGGTGGTGCAGAACACCACCTTGGGCTGATCGCCGCCGGGCATGCGGCGGAGATTGCCGAGAAACTCGTAGCCGTCCATGACCGGCATGTTCCAGTCGAGCAGCACGGCATCGGGCATGCCGCGCTTGCAGGCTTCGAGCGCCTTGGCACCGTCCTCGGCCTCCGTGATCTGGAAATCGAGACCTTCCAGGATGCGGCGGGCAACCTTGCGAATGACGCTTGAGTCATCGACAACAAGACAGGTTCTCATCTGCGACCTCTGCTTCCTCATCCCCGAGGGGATGGCTAGTTCTTCAGTTCTTCGCCCGGCTCACGCCGCCTTGGCGTCGGGCACCAGTTCGAGCACGCGATCGACGTCGAGCACGACCATGAGCTGGCCGTCGAGGCGGTGGACGCCGCCGGCGAGCTTGGCCATGCGCGGATCGAGATTGACCGGGTTGTCCTCGCGGCCGGCATCGGGCAGCCGCAAGACCTCGCCGATCTGATCGATCAGCAGCCCATAGGACTCGCCGCGCTGGTCGACGCCGACCGCCATCGGCGGCTGGCCGTCCTCGGCCTTCGGCAGCCCGAGCCGGGCGCGCATGTCGATCACGGTGACGATGCGGCCGCGCAGATTGAGCACGCCGGCGATCTCGCTGGAGGCCAGCGGCACCCGCGTCAGCCGCTCCGGCATGAACACGTCCTGCACCCGCGAGATCGGCAGGCCGAACAGCTGCCCGCCGATCACGGCGGTGACGTATTCGGCCATCGCGCCTTCGCTCGCTTCCGTCTTGCTGGTCATCGATATTGTTTCCCTCAAGTCTCTTGTTTGAGCATGATCTGATCGGAAAACCGCTTCACACTTTTCCGGATCATGCTCAGGCCGCGCGCCGCATTTCGGCGGTTTGCTCCTTCAGCGCCGCGATCAGCCCGGGACGGTCGAACTTGGCGACATAGTCGTGGAAGCCGGCCTGCCGGCCGCGCTCGATCGCCGCCGGCGACACCATCGCCGACAGCGCGATGATCGGCATCGCATCGAGATTGTGGTCCGAGCGGATGCTCTCGGCGAACTCGAAGCCGTTCATCTCGGGCATCTCGATGTCGGTCAGCACCACGTCAAAACTCTGGCCCGAGCGCAGCGCGGCGAGACCCTCCTGCGCGCTCGGCGCGGTCCGCACCCGGTAGCCCGCGGCCTTCAAGACCGGCGCCAGCATGTTGCGGAAGAAGGCCGAGTCGTCGACCAGCAGCACCGACTGCGCGCTCGCCGAGGGCCGCATCTCCTTGCGCGAGAACCAGTCGGCGAACGCCATGGGAAGGAAGTGGCCGACGTCGATCACCTCGGTGGCCTGGCCCTTGATCACCGCCGAGCCCAGAATGCCGTCCTGGCTGCCGGCGACCTCGATGTTGAGCCGCTCCTCGACGATGTCGATGATCTCGTCGACCACGAGCCCCATCGAGCGGCCGTCGTCGGCGAACACCAGGATCGGCTGGGTGCCCTGGGTCTGCACCTGGACGCCGGCCATCTGCACCAGCGGCATCAGCTGCTCGCGGTACTGCACCATGTAGCGGCCGTTGCTGAGCTCGATCTTGTCGGTGGCGATCTCCTCAAGGCGGGTGACCAGGCTGAGCGGCACCGCCTTGGGCTGACTATTGCCGGCGCGGAACACCAGCAGCGAGGTCAGCTGCTCGCCGGAGTTGGCGTGCGCCGCGCTGTGATCCTCGGCGAGGTCATGCGCCGCGGCGCTGGAGGCACCGAGCGCTTTGACGATGCCGTTGGGGTCGATGATCATGATGACCGCGCCATCGCCCAAAATCGTGTTGCCGGAGAACATGTCGATGTGGCGCAGCTTCGTCGACATCGGCTTGACCACGATCTCTTCGGTGTGGAACACGCCGTCGACCACGATGCCAAAGGTCTGGCTGCCCACTTGTGTGACCACGATGAAGCCGTTCTCGGCATCTGTGGTGGTCGCGCCGCCGTCGATCTTCAAGAGCTTCTTGAGATGGATCAGCGGCAAGAGCTTGTTGCGCAGCCGCAAGACCGCCGTGTCCTTGATCCGCTCGATGCGGTGCTCGGAGTTGGCGCGGGCGCGCACCAGCTCGACCACGGACAATTGGGGAATCGCAAAGCGGTCGCCGCCGGCTTCCACGATCAGGGCGGAGACGATCGCCAGCGTCAGCGGGATCTTGATGGTGACGGAGGCGCCCTCGCCGGCCACGCTCTTGATGTCGATGGTGCCGCCGATCTGGTCGATATTGGTGCGCACCACGTCCATGCCGACGCCACGGCCGGACACCGAGGTGATCTGCGCCGCGGTCGAGAAGCCCGGCGCGAAGATGAACTTGTGGATCTGGGCTTCGGTCATCTTCTCCAGCTCGGTCTCGGTGACGAGACCGTTCTGGAGCGCCTTGGCCTTGATCCGCTCGGTGTTGAGGCCGCGGCCATTGTCGGCGATGCAGATGATGATGTGGCCGCCCTCGTGATAGGCGGAAAGGCGAATGGTGCCCTGCTCGGGCTTGCCGGCGGCAACGCGCTCCGCCGTGGTCTCCAGGCCATGATCGGCGGAGTTGCGCACCATGTGCGTCAACGGATCCTTGATCAGGTCGAGCACCTGACGGTCGAGCTCGGTGTCGGCGCCGTGCATCTCGAGCTCGATCTGCTTGCCGAGTTCGCCACTGAGGTCGCGGACGATGCGCGGCAGCTTCTGCCAGGCATTGCCGATCGGCTGCATGCGCGTCTTCATGACGCCCTCCTGCAGCTCGGCGGTGACGTTCGACAGCCGCTGCAGCGGCACCTTGAACTCGGTGTCCTCGTTGCGCCTTGAGATCTCAAGCAGCTGGTTGCGGGTCAAGACCAGCTCGGAGACCATGGTCATCAAATGCTCGAGGGTGTCGACATTGACCCGGATCGACTGGTTGGCGATCTTGTCGCCTTCCTGCACGTCGCTCTCGGCGGCGGCCTTGCGGGCCGGCTTCTTGGCGGCCTCGGGCTCGACGGCTGCGGGCTTGGCAACGGGCGGCGGCGCGGCCACCTCGGTCTCGGTCTCGCGGAAGGCGCGCTCGAGCTCGTCGAGCGAGACCTCACCCGGACGCAGTGGACGCTCCAGCGTCTGCACCACCAGCGTGCCCTCGGTGACATCCGGCTGCACCGACGGCGCTTCGACGACAGGCACGGCAGCTTCTTCAGCGGCCGAGGACATCGCGGCCATGCCGCGCTCAACCATCGCTTCCAGCTGATCGATCAGGTCGCGGTCATTGCCCTCGGGCTCGGCCTCGGTGGCCTCCAGTCCCGCCAGAATCTCCTTGATGCGGTCGATCGAGGACAGGATCAGCGTCACCGCTTCCGCCCTGACCGGCATGCCGTCGCGGAATTTGCCCATCAGGGTCTCGCCGGCATGCGCCAGCGCCTCGAGCCGCGGCAGCCCGAGGAAGCCGCAGGTGCCCTTGATGGTGTGCACCAGGCGGAAGATGTTATCGAGGATCTTGGCGTTGTTCGGATCCTGCTCGAACTGCACCAGCTGGTTGTCGACCGTGTCCAGGCTCTCGCTGCTCTCCGTCAGGAACTCGCGCAACAGATCGTCCATGAAACCAACCTTCAAATACGCAGCGGCGCGCGACATCGACGCGCCCGACGGAACCGGGCCAGCTTCGCCGCAAAGCGTTTAAGTTTGGTTGAGCAAATGGAAAAGAACGGGATCAACAAAGAGATAAGACCGCGAGATTCAATCGCGCGGTCTCTAGTAACCCCTGATTAACAAAGTGCCCGCCGATGCGCCTTATGCCGCAGCGACGATCACCTTGTCGCCGTCGAGCGTCAGCGTCACCTTCAGCCCGCAGGCTTCCGCCAGAAGCCGCGTGTAATGCGGCTGCACCGCATGCGCATCGACGGTGTTCGACGACGTCGCATTGAGCAGGTCGACGATGTTCTGCGGCACGCGGGCATTGAGACCGGCGGAGGTGATGCGGAAGCTCATCGTCTCGCCGTCGCCGACCGGATCGACGGTGAGTGCGCCGCCGCGCGGGATGGTCTGCTGCGCGATCACCAGCATGTTCAGCAGCAGCTTCACGCGATTTTTCGGCAGCAGCAGCCGCGGCAAATTCCAGGTCAGCGTGACCTTGCCGTCCTCGATGTGGCCCTTCGCCATGGTCTGGGCGTCGCCGAGGTCGATCTGCGCGCCGGAGGAACCGGCCGCGCCGAACGCCAGCCGGCAGAACTGCAGCCGCGCCGAGGCGGTCTTCGCGCTCTTGCGGATCAGGTCGAGCGCGAATTCGCGATCTTCCGGCTTCGGATTATCGTCAAGGACCTCGAGCCCGTTGACGATCGCGCCGACCGGACTGATGAGATCGTGGCAGACCCGGGAGCACAACAGCGCCGCGAGTTCGAGTGCATCGGGAGCGGGACCGGGAGAAGTGACAGACATTCATTGTTCCTGGAAAGCCGCACGCCGCGGGAGGAGTGCGAATCACGCATGCCTGTCGGCTTGATACACCGCGCAGACAGATGCTGCCAGCTTGCGGCGAGGCTGCTAAAGCATGATCCAGACCGGGAACGGCCGCGTTAGCGCAAAGTGGAAACCAGCTTTCCGGAAAGATCATGCTCAAACAACGGGATGACATCTATGATGCGATTGTCATCGTATCATAGATGTCAGGGAGAGACGAACAGGATATGAGACTGCCATGAAAGAGGTCCAGCAGCCGGCGATCGGCTGCGACAGCGCGGCGGCGCTGCAGGAATCACTGACCGAGCTGGTGATCCGGGCCGGCCAGGCGATTCTCGCCGTCAACCGTTCCACGATGAACGTTGCCGGCAAGAGCGACGGTTCGCCGGTCACCGAGGCCGATCTCGCCGCCGACCGCATCATCGTGGAGGGGCTGGGCCGGCTGGCGCCGCGGATATCGCTGCTGTCGGAGGAGCGCGTTCATCTCGCGAAGCCGCCCTACAAGGACAGTTTTTTCCTGATCGATCCGCTCGACGGCACCAAGGAGTTCGTCGCCGGCCGCGACGAGTTCACGGTCAATCTGGCCCTGGTCACCCACGGCGCGCCGCTGCTCGGCATCGTCGGGGCGCCGGCGCTCGGACTGATCTGGCGCGGCATCGTCGGCAAGGGCGCCGAGCGGCTGACGCTGCGGGACGGCGTGGTGACGCAAAGCGTGCCGATCAGGACCCGTCCCTGTCCGCCGCGCGGCCAGCCATGGACGGTGGCGGTCAGCCGTTCGCATGGCGATGCGCGCACCGAAGGCTTTATCGACGCGCGCAGCAACGCGGTCCGCGCCGTGCTGGGATCCGCGGTCAAATTCGGCCGCGTCGCCGAGGGCGCGGTCGATATCTATCCCCGCCTCTCGCCGACATCCGAATGGGACGTTGCGGCCGGTGCCGCGGTCGTCGTCGCGGCCGGCGGCAAGGTGACCGACGCCAACGGCGGTCCGCTGCATTTCGGACTTGGCCGCGAGGATTTTCTGGTGCCGGAATTCATCGCCTGGGGCGACCCGGCCGCGGTGGCCTGATCACTGCGCGAGATTTTCTTCCAGCTCCGGCCAGCGCGCGGCGGCCTCTTTCAGGAAGCGCGCCGGATCGGCCGCAAAGGCGTCGCGGCTGTTCTCCCGATTGAACAGATAGAGCCTGTTCCCTGATATCACCCAGAACCGCGGATTGCCGGCGCAGGTGACGCCGCGCACCAGGTCGGTCGGATCGTAGCCGCCGAACTGCGGACCATAGATTTCGGGATGCGCCACGAACGAGGCGCGATTGCCTTCGTTGCGGAAGCGCCAGACCACGCCGGCTTCGGCGGCCTCGAGTTCAGGCCGTCCCTGGCTCGCCGCGGCATCGGTGAAATAGGCGACGGGATCGAATCCCTCGATCGCTAACCCCGAATAGCGGTTCGTCACCACACGCTCGGTGGTGGCGGCCCGGGCGGCGGGGTCGGGGCAGCTGGCCGCCAAAATGCCCGCCAACAGGCCGAAAAAGGCCATTCGACGGCACCAACCATAGTTTTCCTGCCGTTGTGCCGTCATAGTTGATATCGATAACATCCGAGTCGAGGGGACACCGAGCGCAACCTAGAGCCGTTCTTGTTGGCGTCTGGTTAAGGGCAGCGCCGGATTTCGATAGCAGGGGTTCTTAATGAGATTCGCATCACGCCTTGCCGCGGTCGGCTTCGCCGCGCTGATGTGCTGGACGGCGGGGGCGTCCGCGCAGCAGCCTCCGCCGCCGCAATATCCGCCGCCACAGCGTGAACCGACCCCGTATACTTACGGGCCCGACGAGCTCGTCGGCGCCGGCCACAAGTTCTTCGGCAACGTTTCGCGCGGGCTCGCCTCGGTGATCGAGCGCGCGGTCAGCCAATGGGGCCTGCCCAACGGCTACGTGCTCGGCGAGGAAGGCTCCGGCGCCTTCGTGGCCGGGCTGCGCTACGGCGAAGGCACGCTCTACACCAAGAATGCCGGCGACCTCCGGGTCTACTGGCAGGGCCCGTCGGTCGGCTTCGACTGGGGCGGCGACGGCGCGCGCACCATGACGCTGGTCTACAACCTGCCCTCGACCCAGGCGATCTACCAGCGCTTCGTCGGCATCGACGGCTCGGCCTATATCGTCGGCGGCTTCGGCATGACCGCGCTGACCTCCAACAACATCGTGCTGGTACCGATCCGCTCCGGCATCGGCTTGCGGCTCGGCGCCAACGTCGGCTACCTCAAATACACCCCGCGGGCGACCTGGAACCCGTTCTAGGCCGTCGCCCCCGGCGGGTGATTGCCGGCAGGCGATCCAGCGCGGTTAGCGATCAACGTTAACGCGGCAAACGGGCTGGCCTTGGGCCGGCCCGCCGTGGCATTGTGATTAATGAATTCCTTCTTCTGTGGAGCAACCCTTCATGATCGAACCGATCATGTACGCGGCGATCGGTTTCCTGATCTCGATGCTGTGTGGCCTGATGATCGTGCCGCTGGTGCATAACCGCGCGGTCCGGCTGACGACGCGGCGCCTCGAGGCGGCCACCCCGCTGTCGATGGCCGAGATCCAGGCCGACAAGGACCAGCTCCGCGCCGAGTTCGCGATGTCGGCGCGCCGGCTCGAGATGAGCGTCGACCAGCTCAAGAGCAAGACCACGAGCCAGCTCGCCGAGCTCGGCAAGAAGACCGATGCGATCAATCGCATGAAGCTCGAACTCGGCGAGAAGAACGCCACCATCTTCGCGCTGGAGGCGCGCGAGAAGGCGATGAAGGAGCAGTTGCGCGCCACCGAGGAAGAGTTTTCCGCCAAGACCGAGCTGCTGCGCACCGCCGAGCAGGCGCTCGCCGACAAGCAGGCCGAGCTCGGCAAGATCAATGCCGCGCTCAACGACCGCTCGATGACGGCCGACAGCCGCCAGATCGAGCTGGTCGCGGTGCGGACCCAGGTCGAGGAGCTGAAGAACCGGGTCGGCGATGCCGCCAGGGATTTTGCCGCGACCGAGGCCCGCCTCGCCCAGGAGCGCAGCCAGTCGGAGACGGTCACGCGTGACCTGACAGATGCGCGCGGCAAGGTCGAGAATTTGAGCCAGCGCGTCACCGATCTCGACCGCCAGCTGATCGTCCAGGTCAAGGAAGCCGAGATGCTTGGCAACCGCGTCAGCGATCTCGAGACCCGGCTTGCGACCCAGGGCAAGCTGCTCGCCGAGCGCGAATACGAGAACGGCCAGCTCAAGCAGGCCAACGCCGCCGCCGAGCGGACCGTGCAGGAATTGCGCGAGGAGATCGCCGCGTCGAGCGGCGGCAAGTCGCCGGCGCTCGAGAAGCTGCGCCAGGAGAAGGCGGCGGCCGAGGAGCAGCTGCGGATCGCCCGCGACGAGCGCAGCAAGCTGCAGCGCGACATCAACGCGATCCAGCAGCAGGCCGAAAGCTCCTGGGCCACCGAACGCATGGAGAACGCCCTGCTGCGCGAGCGCATCAACGACATCGCCGCGGAGGTCGCCAAGCTCGCGATCCAGCTCGAGGGCCCGAATTCCGCGATCGAGGCCATGCTGGCGGCCGAGCCGACCGTGCCGGGAAAGACCGCCGCCAAGCCGGCCAATGGCAGCGCCGTCGGCGGCGCAATGCCCGAGGGCGGCGGCACGCTGGCCGAACGCATCCGGGCGCTGCAGTCCCACGCCTCCCGCGCCCGCCAGCAGGGGGTCTGATTTTCCGACGGGTTCTTGTTGTTTTGCAGGCCTCGTTTCTCAGGTCTTGGCTTGACACCCCCACCCGGCACTTCGTAAATCGCACGCTCTGACGAAGCGCCTTGTTCGACCGGCCGCCGACCAGCGGCCCACCGCACGTCACAATCCCGGACGCATAGCTCAGCGGGAGAGCGTTCCCTTCACACGGGAGAGGTCCAAGGTTCGATCCCTTGTGCGTCCACCATTAATCTCAATAAATCAATTAGTTATCGACTTAGCTCCCTCCAAACGTGCCCCGAAATAGCCGGGGCACAATGGGGACACATCACCCTTGTGGGCTTTGGCCAGTGATCACTGTGCCGTGATCTCGGTTATGAGGAACTCGCCCAGGAAGGAATCCGGCTCGCGCGGGGCGTGAGCACGCGCTTGTGCGATCGCGGCCTCGTGGCAGGCACGCGGCGCGGCAGGCGACGCTCAAGTCGCAGGTGAGGCGGGCGTTGCGCTGTTAGTCAATGTTGCTGACGGTAATCCCCCGGAATTGCTGGCGCGCCAAGCCCGGTCTGGGATGCCGCATTCAACGCATCGGGTTCTTGTCAAGGCAACTTCCGCCCTGAATTCGCATCGACCACCATAGTTGGAGATGATCAT
The DNA here is from genome assembly GCF_900696085.1 of Bradyrhizobium ivorense. Lineage (GTDB taxonomy): Bacteria > Pseudomonadota > Alphaproteobacteria > Rhizobiales > Xanthobacteraceae > Bradyrhizobium > Bradyrhizobium ivorense. Next base: position 71,451 of record NZ_CAADFC020000031.1, on the reverse strand, counting down.
GCGCAGCATAGTCTTGATGATTGCATTCGTGATCTCATTGACCGCACCGGCTTCGGCTCAAAAAGCCGAGATCGAGGCCATCAATGCGAAATGGATTGAATTCTTCAACAAGGGCGACTTCTCGGGAATTGCGTCACTCTACAGCACGGATGCGACCGCATTCCCGCCGGGTTCTGCGATGGTGCACGGCCGATCAGCGATCGAGGCAATGTGGAAAAGCATGGCGGAACAAGTTGGCGATCCGAAGCTCGCAACCCTTGACGTCAAGCCGCTTGGCCCTTCAGCGGCGCGCGAGATTGGGACGTTCGCCCTCAAGACCAAGGGACCGACACCGAAGGACGTGACTGGAAAGTATGTCGTGGTTTGGGAGAAGGTCGGAAATGATTGGAAGCTGACCACCGACATCTGGAACGAGGGCAACTAGGCATTTCTCTTCATAGCTGTGCTTCGCGCCAAATGCGGCTGTGCGTTGAGTTGGCGTTGCCGGTTGCGAAGGCGTGAGCTGGCTGAGAAGTCTCGTGATCGGCGCTTCCATTGGTAGATGTGCCTTCGCAGGTCTCTGCAATGTGCTACTCTTAATGCCTGTTGGCCATAGGTATACCATGACAGGTATTGCAGAGTGGCTGGCATCGATCGGTTTGGGAGAGTACGCTGATCGTTTCGCCGAGAACGCCATCGACCTCTCGGTCGTCAGCGATCTCACGGAGCAGGACCTCAAGGACCTCGGCGTGCTCCTTGGGCACCGCCGCAAGATGCTGCGCGCGATTGCGGCACTTGAGAACGATGTCCCTGTATCGGACCAAACGGCCGCCAAACCAGCGCTGCGAGACAGCGCCGAGCGGCGCCAAATCACGGTCATGTTTTGCGATCTGGTGGGCTCATCCGCACTTTCGGCCCGGCTGGACCCGGAGGACTTGCGCTCGATAATCGGCGACTATCACGCCTGCATCGCTGAGGTTATCGCCCGGAGTGAGGGCGTTATCGCGCGCTACATGGGGGATGGCGTGCTTGCCTATTTCGGCTACCCCCTGGCGCACGAGGACGATGCCGAGCAGGCGACACGCGCGGGGCTGTCACTGGTCGATGCCGTGGCCAACCTGCAGACAGATATCGGCACCAGGCTGCAGATTCGCGTTGGCATTGCTACCGGTATGGTCGTCGTGGGCGATCTGATCGGCGAAGGCGCCGCCAAGGAGCAGGCGGTGATCGGTGAGACACCGAATCTGGCTGCTCGTCTGCAGCAATTCGCCGAGCCCGGTACGGTGCTGATCTCCGAGAGTACGCGCCAGCTCACCGAAGGATATTTCGAATACCGCGATCTCGGTTCCATCGCGCTGAAAGGATGGGCGGAGCCAATACCTGCCTGGCAGGTGCTCGGGACGACTGGAGTGGAAAGCCGCTTTGAGGCACAGCACAGGACTCGATTGACGCCCTTGATCGGGCGAGACGAGGAGATCGAGCTGCTGTTGCGGCGCTGGCAGCATGCCTCTTCGGGCGAAGGTTGCGTAGTCGTTCTAACTGGAGAGCCAGGTATCGGTAAGTCGCACATCGCGCTGGCGCTTCAAGAGCGGCTCCAAGCCGAACCACACATTACGGTCCGCCATTTCTGCTCGGCGCACCATACCAACAGTGCGTTGTATCCATTCATCGACAATCTCGAACGTGCTGCCCGGTTCGAAAGAGGCGAAACCCAGACGGACAAGTTTGCCAAGCTTGAAGCTCTGCTGTTGCGGTCTGGCGCAGACGCAGATCGTGTGGTGCCGGCTCTGGCAAACCTTCTGTCGCTGCCGGTCAGTGACCGCTACCAACTGCCCGAGCTCAGTCCGCAGAAACGCAAGGAGATGACGCTGGCGGCGTTCTCGGCTCAGCTCGAAGCGTTGGCGGCGCGGCAGCCAGTGTTCATCATCTTTGAGGATGCCCATTGGTCGGACCCGACTTCGTTGGAGCTGCTCACGATTACACTGGAAAAGGTGCCACGGCTCCGAGTGTTGCTGCTCATCACCGCGAGACCAGAGTTCACGCCGCCTTGGCCTGGTCATGCACATGTGACGACCGTCTCGCTTACACGGCTGAACCGGCGCAACGGGGCGGCATTGATCGAGCGCGTCACGGCAGGCAAGACACTTCCGGAGGAGGTCTTGGACCAAATCCTCGCGCGTACCGACGGCGTGCCCCTGTTCGTCGAGGAACTGACCAAGGCGGTGCTCGAAACCGGCTTGCTGCAGGAGCGAGACGACCATTATGTGGTCAGCGGTCCGCTACCCTCGATGGCGATTCCAACGACATTGAATGCATCGCTGATGGCTAGGCTCGACCGATTGGCCCCCGTGAAGGAAGTTGCTCAGATCGGCGCCGTTGTGGGGCGCGAGTTCTCGTACGAACTGCTGAGCGCGGTCGCCAAGCTGCCAAGGCAACGGCTTGAGGAGGCGCTCGCCCAGTTGGTTCAGGCGGAGTTGATATTCTGCCGAGGCGAGATACCCCGGGCGGTCTACACCTTCAAGCATGCGCTCGTGCGGGACGCTGCCGAAGCGGGACTTCTGAAGAGCCGACGCGCAGCGCTGCATGCCGCCATCGCCAACGCTTTCGAGCAACGATTCCCGGAAATTGTGGAGACTCAACCCGAGACTCTCGCACTCCACCTTACCGAGGCGGGATTGTTCGAAAAGGCGGGAGAATATTGGCTCCAGGCAGGCAAGAAAACGGCCATGCGCTCCGCCAACCTCGAAGCGATCGCACACTTGCGCAAAGGCATCGAGGTCTCGGCCCACTTGGCCGACGGTGCACTTAAGGACCGGCTGGAGCTTGATTTCCAGTACGCGCTCGGGCCCTGCCTCATTGCCACTCAGGGGCCGGCCTCGCCCCAGGCGGTGGCGACCTTTGCGCGAGCGCGCGAGCTGTGCCAGCGGCTTGGAGATCCCCCCGAGCGACTACAAATCATGTTTTGGTTGACCACCGCGAGCGTCATTCGTGGCGAGTTGCCGGTCGCCGAGGAAATGATCTCGGTGCTGCTCGATCTTGCGGAGGGTCGGGGCGATCGACCAACGTTGCTCAACGCGATGCGTGGGCAAGGGATGATACGCCTTTTCATGGGAAATCTCGTAGGTGCCCAGGAGGTGATCGAACGGGCCTTCGAAGCGTTCGAAGCGAGCAGCGAGCATGACAGATTAGCGGCGCGTGCTGCCGGCCAGGATGCGGGTGTGGCCGACCTGGCTCTGATGTCATGGGCGCTCTGGCTGCAGGGCCGTGCTGATACGGCACTCGCGCGTGTAAATGCCGCCCTTCAGCGTGCCGACGTCATCAGTCATCCGCATTCGCAGGCCTATGGATGCTATTATGCATCCATTCTCCACGCTCTTCGGGGCGACTTCCGAAAGGCACACCGCTATGCCGATCGTTGTCTCGCCTTGTCGGAAGAACTCGGATTCCGGCAGTGGCGAGGATTGGCTCGCGCCATCCGGGGGATAAGCGTTACCTTCCTTGATCCTTCGTCCGCTGCGCTCGAGGAAATCCGCACGGCGATGAACGAATATCGCGGCGCGGGCTATCAGCTTGGCATCACAGCACTCTATGTGCTCCTGAGTGCCGCTTTGTTGTCGAGCCATCAAAGCGAAGCTGCGCTTGAACTGATTGAGCAGGGTCTCGCTACAACCGGCCGCAATAGCGAACGGATATTTGAGGCCGAGCTGTATCGATTGAAAGCGCGCGTATTGCTCGTCCGCGATGCACCGGAGGCCAGCACCGATGCACGATCACTGCTCGATCACGCGTTGACAACTGCAAAAGGCCAACGCGCCAAGGCACTTGAACTTCGCGTAGCAGTAGACCTCGCCAACTTGTGGATTGATCAGGGCAGAACCAGCGAAGCGCTCGACCAGCTCGTGCCCATCTACGGCTGGTTCGTCGAGGGTCTCGAAACGCAGGATCTGAAGCAGGCAAAGGCATTACTCGACCGACTGCAGTAATTCCGCGTGGACTGCGGATAACGGTGAAAGGAAAATGAAGCCATGGCGATCATTCGGTCCTGATCGGAATTCTGGTCATTGTTGTCGTGGGAGCCATCTGCTTTTGGGTAATCGATAGGGTTTGCGCCCGACGGCCGATTAGCGAATCTTCTCAAGTTGCTGGTGGTGCTCATTTGCTTAGGAGCCATTGTGCAACGCTTGCTCGTGCTGACCTATTAAGCTGGCCTATTGAACATTTGCCGCCCAGAGGTCCATCTGCCGGCTAAGTCCGGATCGGACCGAAAGGCGAAGAAATAGCGGCTGTGGTAGGATCTGTCCTGCAATGTGGAGGGTGAAATGGCCCTGCACTTCAGCCGCGTCGACGCTGGCGATTTGGAGATATGGATCGCAAGCAGCGAAGATTATACATTCGTAATCAGCAAAGAGAGCCGAAGCGGACCTGGCTTGCATGGAGAGCCGGGCTTTGTTGTGTCATATCGCCCCGACTTTCTGAATATGCCCGCAGCTCAAGTGTCCGGCTCGCCTTTCAGCACGTTCGCTGAAGCCGAGCGGGCCTGCAATGCGTTCCTGGGTCGCCTCATTATTAAGGGATGAAGGCCGCGCCGTTCTGCGGATTGATCGGATGGTTTCATCCCGTAGTTTCCCGGTAGGTTTCGCAAATGTCGGAAACCGAACTGAACTTTTGGCAGGGATAGTGCAGGCTAATGCTTGCCGGGATTTTGCATCACCTTCCCGGGGCTAGACCAACGCCGCCTGCGATGATTTCAAGCGGGCGGCGTTGCTGTTTTTGAATCCGCATGTCCCCGATCGGCGGCTCATTGCCTTAGCCGGCGGAAGGTAAACGCCGGGCTTGAGGTCGCAAGATGTCGCGGCGGGAGCCTGGAAGACCAAAAAAAGCGAAGTGCGGCAGCATTACTGGCTTGTAGCTGAGCAGCGTCGGCGCATAGTCAAATAATGATCGAGCAGCGACCAGCTTTCATGGCTTGCAAAAATCCCGGCACCGGCTGGCGGATCGATATTCTGTGGCCTGATGGCGAAACCGAAGTCATCAAGGGTTTTGTTACGGAGCACGACGCGACCAAGTGGATTTCTGAGCATTCGCCGACGTGGCAAGAAAACACGAATCAGCCCCGGTAGCGCGCGACTGCTGGGTCTCTCCTACCAGTACAATTGCTGCCTTCAGTTTTTTGCCGGCGTGCTCGCGGCCATCATCGCGCAGCAATCGCTCCAGCTCTTTTTATTCAAGCAAGCGGAGAACCGTCCCGTGTTCTTTCCGGGTTCAGCGGTGCCGCAGACCGCCGTGCACCTTCGGAGAGTGGGTGATCAGGTTTTTGTGCTTCCGGGCCGCAGCCGGTTGACCTCTCCACGCCGCCGGTCGGCGTTTTTTTTTGGAATGACGACGGGTATTCTGGCGGATTTCCGCTGAAAGTCCGTTTGCCACTGACGCTGCCGCGGTACTCTCTCGCTACAGGCGACGACTACGATATCCTTATTACCACCATCGTCCGCGACCTCATGAATTCATGTGGTCTAGTTCCGACGTTGTCTGCAAGGTGCCTTGGAATGATCTGCGCCAGCAAGGAGCCGCGTAGACCTTTCCTCTGGGTTTGGCGCCGGATTGTAGCTCCCGGGGCATAGGCTACAGGCGTTTGCGCCGCCGCTGGGTCCGGAGGGCAGCCATCTGGAAACGCGTGCGAGCGTTGCGCTCTGGCCGGCGCGGGGTCGGCGAAATCGGCTCGTTACCCCTCTGCTCGGCGCTCGGGGAAACCCAATCATCGATGTCCGCTATTGCATCAAACGCGGGCGCAAGCTCGGTGCTCGCCAATGTCGGCGGAGGGCCAGAACCCGACATCAGCAATGCACGTCCCCGTACTAAGTCTGCGACCTGCGAAGGCTGCTGGCCATCTGATCTGTCCATGCCGGGTTGTGGGTTCTAAGCGGCGTCAGTACGTCGTCAAGCTCCTTTGCAACGCTGGCCATCTGTTGCGCGCAACGACGTGCTTCCTCCCATTTTCCCAGCGCAGCATAGCAGCAGACGAGCACTTCCAGACTAGTACGCCAATTCGGTCGTACTTGCAGCGCGCGCGCTGCAGCTTCGAGACCCGCTTCAGTGCGTCCGGAGAAGAGCCGTGCCAGCGCAAGAATGTTGAACCAAACGAAATTTTGCGGATCGTAAGGGCTCAGTCGCAACCCATATTCAAGCGGCGCAATCGCTTCCGGTGCGCGCCCGCTGAACAAGAGCGCCATTCCCAAGACCAGATGACCTAATGCAAAGCTGGGGCTGATTTCATTCGCCTTCTTAGCGGCACTTATCGACTGCTCGAACTGGCACGCATACGCACTGACGATCGCAAGGGAGTAGTGCGTATAAGGATTTCGTTCGTCCAGCTGAACTGCTTTCAGAGCCGCTTCCGTGCCCTCCTGCAAATCGGCAACATGGTTGTCCGACCAGCCATAAGCGACCAGACCGGCGCTGACTCGCCCGAGCCAGAGATGGCCCTCCGGAAGTTCGGGATCTAGTTTTGCGGCCTGACGAAACAGTTCGCGAGCTTTCAGATGATTCTCACGGGTCACCTGATGGAAGTGCCAAGTCCCCCGCCGTACTATGTCCCAAGCTGTGACATTGCCAGTGTGTCGAGCCGCCGCTTGTGCGCCCTCCGTTTTGAGGAGCTCCGGTTCAATAGCACCCGCCACACGTTCTGCAATTTCGTCCTGAATTGCAAATACCTCAGTCAGCTCGAGGTCATACCGTTCGGCCCAGATGTCTTTGCCTGATGTCGCCTCTATGAGCTGCGCGGAAATCCGAATTTTCTGACCGGACCTGCGCAGGCTTCCCTCGATTAGATACTCCACGCCGAGTTCTTGCGCTATCTGCTTCGCGCCAGGCGACTTGTGCTTGTAGGCAAAGCTCGAATTGCGCGCGATGACGAAAAGCCAGCGAAACCGCGTCAGGGCGGTAATGATATCTTCGGTGACACCGTCGGCGAGATATTCTTGTTCTTTTTCGCCTCCTAAATTCACGAACGGCAGAACAGCGATCCATGGCCGACGTTCAGTCGGCAAGACCTTCGTCTCAACGATCCTTTCCATCGGCTCTTTTACGGGGAGGCCGACGAACCGGTAACCGACCCGTGGAACCGTGGTGATCCAATCTCCTCCTTCCGGGGTAGGCCCTAACTGCTTCCTGAGCGCCGCGATCTGGACCGAGAGATTGCTTTCCTCAACCGCCGTGTCGCCCCAGGCCGCCTGCATCAATTCGGTTTTCGTCAGCACTCGGCCGGGAGAGCCAAGCAGCGCCTCCAGCAACCGAAGACCCTTGCTGCTGAGGGCTATCGGCCGGCCCTCTCGAAGAAGGTTTCCGCGTTGCCTATTAAGGACAAATGGGCCGAAGGCGAAGTCTGTGGACATGCTCCCAGACTAGCGGGTTTCGCAAAATTTCGGAACATTTCGGCTTAGCATTCAAGACTTTTCGGTAGTCCATGGCCGAATTTATGCGCGTGGATCTTTTCACCGATAGGAGGGTTCGATGACGGTTCTTGAAACCACCCAGAGCAACAGCAGTGCGATTGCTGCACTGCATAAAGCCTCCGTTGTCAAAAGTGGCGGGGGCTACCGCGCAGAACAAGGAAGCGATTACGAGCCCGGAGTGAACGCAGAAACGGTTGGCTCAAAATCGCTCTGGCTCGGGATGATCACGCTGCCGGCGGGAAAGCGAACGCGGGCACACGTGCACGAGCACCACGAAACTGCGCTCTACATGCTCAGCGGCGACGAATTGGAATTGTGGACTGGCGATGAACTTCAGTATCGCGACATCGTGCGTCCAGGGGATTACATATTCATCCCAGCAAACATGTTGCACGTTGCGGTGAACCGAGGCGCCCAACCCGCCGTGTTCATTGGCTCACGCAACGAAGCGACGGCTCAGGAAAGTGTCGTCCTGAGACCTGAGATGGACCGCAAGGTCCCGTAAGAGCTTCCGGACATAGCCCCGCTGGATTAGATCCGACGGGGCGTGGTCAAGAGCGAATGTCGGTTCAGGTCAAAAGCCGCCCGTAGCGACCGGACCTAGGGACTTTCGGTTCACTTCGAAGAGCGATCTTCCCGGTGATCATGCAGATTGTCAGCTAAGAGCCATGAGCAGAAATTGCCGCGATGGAAGAGCAGCGAAGCCAGGTCGATTGGGATTTCATATCGGAATGGCGATTTCGCAATGAAGCCCTTCCGCGCGCCAGTCAAATAGCACTTCGCCGCCAAGTTGGCTTATCGTTCCTTCGATGAGGCGACTACCGAAGCCCTTGCGTTCGGGCAGATTTACCCTCGGGCCGCCAAATTCGGTCCAGCGGATCGCAAGTTGTCCGTCCTCGCTGCGCGACCACGCCAATCTGATGTGGCCTTTCGCGCTAGATAGCGCTCCATATTTGGAAGCGTTGGTTGCTAACTCATGCAAGACCACCGCAACCGCCTGCGCGGCAGTGGGATCCAGCACGGTTTGCAGGCCCTCCATCCGAACCCGCGTGTCGTGCTCACTGAGATAAGGGGCAAGCTCCTGCTTGGCGATAGCCGAGACTTCGGCGCCTACCCACCGCGCTTCAACAAATAACGAGTGAACATTTGACATCGCCTGAATGCGCCCGCTGATCACTTGCTTGAGGCCCTCGGGAGAGTCAGACTGAGAAAGATTGACGATTGCCTGTACGTTCGCGAGGATGTTCTTGCTTCGGTGCTCTGCCTCGCGAGCCAGAACGCTGATCCGCTCCTGATTTCGTTTCTGCTCGGTAATATCTCTCGCGATCTTTGATGCCCCGATGATGTTGCCATAGCCATCTTTGACGGGAGAAATGGTGAGCGAAACGATGATTACGCTACCATCCCTACGTCGCCGAACAGTCTCAAAATGATCGATACGCTCACCTCGTCGGATGCGGGTTAAGATCTCACGTTCCTCGCTTTGCCGGTCCTCGGGGATCACAAGCGTAATGGGCTGACCGGTCGCCTCGGAGGCCGAGTAGCCGAAGATGCGCTCAGCCGCCTTGTTCCAGCTTGTAATAACGCCGTCTAGATTCTTGCTAACGATCGCGTCGTCGCTAGACTCAACGATGGAGGCCAGCAGATTGGCCAAGCGCTCGGCACGTTCGAGAGCCGGCTCGCTGACGAGAGGCTTGCGTTGAAGTCCCGACTCGTCTTTGGACGCCAATGGGAATCCCCCGAGATTCAGATGCTGTGCCCAATCATAGCACCAAACGGAAAGGGCCTGAATGTCTCCGTTGGGTCAAAAAGCTGACAACCGGCCTGTGGTGCGAGGGCTGCCAACCGGCCGCTAGTGAGGCACGGCCAATTAACGGAGCGGGTCGACTTTGGCAGCCATGTCGGGTGCCCGGCTCACGCGGTGGCGCGCGTTGCCACAGTTGAGCACCCAAACGGCATAGTCAGGTCTTGAGCGCTGCGTATCCTTCTTCGCACCAATCACCTTGTCACGGACAGATCCCTGCAAGCGGATCTGGGCGGCTAACATACTTTGCACGTTCTCCTGGGCAGCCTGCCCAGAGGACCCGCTGAAAGCGAAAGCCGCTGCTAAGGCGGGGACGTACAGTACAGCCGACCAACTAGGCGCCACCTGCCCCTCCTCTCCATGGTTCGTAAGCGGCAATTGCCAGCCGCGCTCGTCCAGCGCGCGGCGGCAGGCGGTTGGTTTATGCTCGCCGCCGCCGCTTGTCAGTTGACCTGTTCGACTTCGCTCAGCCGCCAGGATTTCGTGAAGAACGGCTCAAGCGGGCTGTAGAGGCGCAGGATCGTGAACCAGCCCTTCTTCGGATCGGTTTGTATCCAGTTGCCGCGCTTCACTCCTGCGGGCTGTGTCGGGCCGAAGTAGATGGTCGCGGAGCCGTCGGCGTCCGCCTCTGCCGCTGGCGACGGGTCGCTCCGGCTGCCGGCGCGCGGATAGCGCTGCGGCGTGTCGAGCATCGAGCGAGTCATGTTGTCGTAAACCGTGAACGACCAGAAGTTCTCTTCCGGGATGCCCTTGGGCAGCGTCACTTTGTAGGTCTTGGCGCCGTCGAAATAATTCCGTTCCGCATCGGTCATCGCCAGCAGATATTGCGAGCCGATGCCAGGCAGGCGCATCGCCATTGCTGGCGTGATGCCAGTGACCCCGTAGAAGAAGTTGGTGCGCGTCATCCATGGTGCGATAGCCGGTGGCCCGGAAGGGTTTGACTCCCTCGCGCGTGATCTCCGGGATCGGCGTCTCGAACTCGTAACCGCTCATGAACAGGAAGTTGAACCACGACGAGTTCGGGTAATAGAACCAGCTCGGATCGCGCGGGACCATGAACAGGGCGCGCGAGGTCGCGTTGGCGAGCGCAAGCGCCTCGGTCATGATCTTCTTCATGCGCGCATCGGGCGCGAACGGCTCGCCCTTGACGATGCCGATGGCGGCGACCGGTCCCATCAGTTCTGCATCGAGCGAGGTCGCCGGCTCCTTCTGCACGACCTCGTTGAGCATTTCGTAGAAGGTCCAGTCGTTCGGTGGAAGGGTATTCATCACCTTGCCGCTGCCTTCATGGAACACCGTCGGCGGCGGTGCGGTGACCCGCCCCAGCTTGGCCTTACCGGCCAGGAAATCCGAGATCGGCGTGCCTACACCGCCGGGCTCGTAAGGGTAGACTTTGGTGAACTTACGGATTGTCTCGGCGACCGGCTTGGGATCCTTGTGATCCTCCAGAAACGAGCGGCCGAACCACAGGATGGTGTTGGTGCGGGCACGCCCGATGAAATATCTGCCGTCCGGCAGTTGACCCTTGTAGTCCGGCGGCACGATCAGGTACTTGCCGCCCTCTCCGCGGTCGGGCCCGGGCAGGCCGAGATCGACGATCCAGCGAAACCAGGCATCCTGCACGGTGCCGAGAAACTTGGGCGGAGTCTCCACCACCACGGGTCCCTTGCTCAGATCGAGGTAGCCCATGACGTAGATCGTGTCGGCGTTTGCCGTCAGGAATAGCGACTTGGCATCCATCAGGTCGGAGAAGACGATCACCTCGTTCTCCTTGACTCCGACGCTTCGCAGACCATCCCGCAGCGTATGGATGCTGACACCGCGCATGTTGTCCATGAACGTGCGATAGGCATAGGTGAAGTCGAGATTGTCGAAGAGCTTTTCGGTGGTCGCCTTGCTCGGGACGCCATCCTTGAACTCGAGCACGCCGAGGCGCGACTCGACCCTGTCGGGCGTGACCAATGGTGAAGGAATGGGAGCGGAGGTCTGGGCAGTCGCGAAGTGCGGCAGCAGCTATACGGCGCAGCCAGCGATAGCTGCGAGGATCTGACGGTGTTCATCATTGTTGTCGCCTCCCTGTGGAATACAACGTCTCCGTAGAATACAGCGCAGCCGCAATTTTCACTTGTGAAGGGCTCTAGACAATTCGGCCCGAGTAGTCTCACCCGCGACCAAAAGTCGTATTGCGGGCGAAATCGGGCACGACACAACGCTGGCTGCTGACTCCCGAACTGAGGCAGCCTTAATTCATCTTTTCGCGGAGCTTCTTGATGATCTCGCGGAGGTTGGCCGCGTACTCCTCGATGACACGTCGAGCCTCTTCCAATCGCGTCGGCTTGGGAACCGGACGTTTCTCTGGCTCGGGCTCATTCATGCCTGAAGATCTGACCCGAACGGCGGCGGCCATTGACTTAGATCAACTAGGTCCGCAACGGGTCTTGGTCGTGTAAAAACACCTTCCCCTGGAGGGCGATGGGAAGCCAGGACGGTTTGGTCTCAGGCCGCGATCGCGGCCATCAGCGGCTCGGTCCCGACGATGTTCATGACCTGCGTCAGATTATAGGCCAGGACCGAGAGAGCCACCCGTGTCAGGTCTGTGGGTGCCTGATCGTATGGCTGTGGCACCCATCTATTCTCTAACGAAGATATGAGACTTTATCTTCCACTGTCCGTCGGGTTGACGTTCTAGGAGCCTCACGGTGCTGCCAGAAATTGGCGCCGCCTTCTCATTCACCACTAACGTGGCCGTGAAATGGGAGGTGGTGTAGGCGTAGTTCCCGATGGGCAACACATCGACCAGCTCAACCTTGTGATCTCTGACGCTTCTTCCCCGCCCAGCAAAGAAGCCACGGATTGCCAAAGGGCCGGTGACGGGCTGAGCACCAGGGGGCATCAATCTGCCGTCGGCGGTATACAATGGAAGTAGAGCATCGAAGTCTGCGTTGTTAATAGCGGCATCCCACTTGGCAGCCACCGAGGAAATTTCGTCGGCAAGTGGGTCTGCTCCTGCAGGACCAACGCAAGCACACGTCAAGATCAACAGCACGGCGTATGAAAGAAAAGAAGGTCGGCTCATCTTTGCCTCCTTGAGCTGAGATGCTTGGCTTAGCCGAGGTGCTTAGCGCATGAGCGCATTCGCAAATGCTACTGCTGAGGGAAGCTGGGCCACTAGTCCAAAAAGTGGACTGGAGAGGACGTCGTCAGTTGGCTGAGACTTGATCTGCGACCGCAGGCGCCTCATTGGCATATTTGCTGCGTGGGAACCAAGTGCGCATAGTGTTCACGAGATGCTTAGGACCGTCGATCTGGATCTCGCCGAGCTCACACGCCCGTAGCAGCGGCAGCTCGCCTATGAAGATCTGCACAAGCGTCAGCAGGCTCGCGTAGAGGCTGATATCGACCTCGAAGCCGGGATCATCCCAGCAAAGATCGGCTTCCTCCTTCTTCACAACAAACCACCAGCACTTCGGCCGAGCGTCCGCAATCTCGATGTACAGCACGAAGTCGCATGGAATGCGCTCTAGATCGAACGAACGGTGCATATTCCACATGAGCCGGCCCGCGTGGAGTTCGTTGGGCGTGAGCTGACTGCGCGCCCACCTGTGACCCCAATAGCCCAGTGCGTCGATAATTGGCTGGGCTTCTCTGGCCGCGTGGGTTGGATGGTACTCCCAATGCCCATTATCGCCGGATTGGCGTGAGATTAGCCCTGCCTCTTCTAGCGTTTGTAGGCGCTTGGAAAGGAGGGTCGGCGACATCTGCGGGATGCCGCGGCGGAGCTGGTTGAAATGGTGGGAACCTAGCAACAGCTCGCGGAGCACGAGCGGAGTCCACCGCTCCGTGAGAATTTCCGCAGCTTTGGCTACGGGGCAAAATGATCCATAGCCTTTCATGGCGAGAACTTTAGCATCACGAGCGCCAGCAAGATAGTCCAGTTTCTGGACTATGTCGCAGACGCCTACCCACCCACAGCGCTGATCGCGTCTAGTGTGGTTCCTCGGCATCTGCAAAAGCAGGCATGCGACATTAAAGCTAGCCGCTCCTGCTGTTGATCGGTTGGATCACGAACGGCGGTCACTGTAACCATCGTCCAACGTCCGGTCTTCCGCAGATAGCCGACATGGCGGCCCCTTTAGCGTTTTTCGGCTCACGGGCCAATTGGAGTGGCCACTTTCCGCCGACCTCCCTATCGGCACGCAATGGGAGAGCGAGCGCGTTAGCGGTCTTGAGGTTGACTGTAAGATCAAACTTGGCTTGAGCCGCAAGAACGCACTCACATACCGGGATTCAGTCGAGGGCGGCACGCGGCGAAAAGCATCGACTCGAGACGCCAGATTGATTAGAATCCGAGCCGGAGCATGAGCCACCTGTTCGCATGAGCCGCAGCATCCCTAGGCCTGCGAATGGCCGTCGCCAGCGGGGGCTCCAGGATGCGCTGTGCAAGCTGCAGGACGGAAAACAGTTCAGACCGTCGGTTCTGCGCCGAGTGCGGTTGCGCACTGCCCGTTCCATGCCGACAGTGCGGCTTTCTCAACCAGCCGAATGTGAAATTCTGTGGCGGCTGCGGCGCCACCGCGGCAACAACCGCCTCCGACCCGGACCTCCGAGTGGCTCGCGTAAGCGACCACTCGATATCGGGCGAGCGGCGACAGGTCACAGTCCTCTTTGCCGACCTGTCGGGCTTCACCCGTCTCAGTAGTGCCCTCGATCCGGAGGAGACGCATGGTCTTCTCAACTCCTATTTTGAGGTCATCGACCATATCGTCGTGAGCTACGGCGGCTCGATAGACAAGCACATCGGCGATTGCGTGATGGCCGTTTTCGGCGCGCCCACCGCCCACAGCGATGATGCGGAACGGGCGGTGCGCGCAGCGCTCGCCATTCATCCCGCCATGCAGAGTCTCAGCGAGAAGACCGGGCGGATCCTTAAGGTCCATGTTGGACTCGCCTCTGGCCAGGTGGTCGCGAGCAAAACCGGCAGTGGCGAGCGCCAAGAGTACACTGTCACAGGCGATACAGTGAATCTTGCCTCACGGCTGACGGCGCAGGCTGGAGCTGGTGAAACTTTCATCTCCAATGCAGTCTATCAATCTTTGCTGGACCGCCTCGATGGCGAAGATGTCGGCGCGATTTCCATCAAGGGTCTTGACCGGCCGGTTCCGGTCTGGCGCGTGCGAGGCATGCGGAGCAGCGGTTCGCACCACAGGCGGTTGGCGGGCAGACAGGGCGAACTGGGTCAGTTCGGCGGGATTGTTGCGAGCTGCCGCGAAGCGGGTAGCGGGCTCGCCCTCTATGTGCGCGGCGAGGCAGGTATCGGCAAGACGCGGCTGGTTGAGGAATTCCAGCGGATCGCCATGAGTCAGCACTTCGCTTGTCATCTTGGTCTTGTACTCGATTTCGGCGTCGGTAAGGGGCAGGACGCGATCCGGGCGATCGTCCGCAGCTGCCTGGAATGCTCCGGACAGGCTGAGACAGCTGCCCGCGCTGCGGCGCAACGGGCACTCTCCGATGGACTCATAGACCCGGACCAACTGGTGTATTTGAACGATCTGCTGGACCTGCCGCAACCAACGGATCTGGCGGCGCTGTATAGCGCCATGGATAACGCGGCGCGCAACCGCGGAAAACAGAAGACCGTCGCGCAGTTGCTCCGTCGGTTGAGCGCCCGCAGTCCGCAAATGGTTACAATTGAAGATCTACACTGGGCCGACGCAGTCACCCTTGCGCACGCGGCTGAGCTGACAATGCTCACCGCGCTATGTCCACTGGTGCTGGTAATGACCTCACGCACGGAAGGAGACCAACTCGACCCTACGTGGCGCAGCCAGACACGTGCTGCGCCATTGATTACAATTGATCTCGGTCCCCTCCGCAAGCAGGACGCGCTCGCCCTGGCGGGCGAGTACAGCGATGTGAGCAAGGTGTTTGTCCTCGCGTGCGTCGAACGATCCGAAGGACACCCGCTATTTCTGGAGCAGCTCCTACGAAGCGGTGTGGACAGCGATCTGGATAGCATTCCGGGATCAATTCAGAGTCTCGTCCAGGCGAGAATCGATGCACTCCAACCGACGGATAAACAGGCGTTGCAAGCCGCCTCAGTGCTGGGGCAACGCTTCTCACTTGATGTCCTGCGCCATCTCGTCAACAACGACAAATATGTCTGCACGAGGTTCATCGAGCAGGATCTTGTCCGCTCCGATGGTGACGACTTTCTGTTTTCTCATGCCCTCGTCCAGGAAGCCGTATATTCCTCGCTGCTGACCGCAAATCGGCGGGAGCTGCATCGACAGGCTGCAGCCTGCTTCGCAGAGTCAGACTCCATGCTTCGTGCAGCCCATCTCGACCGGGCAGCCGATCCGTCTGCACCTCAGGCGTATTTGCTGGCGGCAAGGTCGCAGGCGGCGGCCTACCATAATGAGCGCGCGCTGCGCCTGGTCGAACGCGGCCATGCTCTAGCGGTCGAGCAGGCCGATATTTACGCGCTGATTCATTTTCGAGGCGAGCTTCTACATGATCTCGGAGCGATCCCCGAGGCGCGCCAAGCCTTTGAACAAGCGCTCGAAGTCGCCGGAGATGACATTGAGAGCTGCCAGGCCTGGATCGGCTTGGCTACCGTCATGCGGATCAGCGACCAAATTCAGGACGCACTTCAAGCCTTGGACCGAGCCCAGGCGCTCGCTACTGCCGAGGGCCTGATCGTTGAGCTATCGCGAATTCACCATCTTCGGGGCAATCTGTACTTCCCACTCGGCAAAATCGAGGGCTGCGTCGAGCAGCACGATCTGGCCCTGCGTTACGCGCAGCAAGCTGGCTCCGCTGAGTGTGAAGCTCGAGCGCTGGGCGGATTGGGCGATGCTGCCTATGTTCGGGGCCGCATGCTAACTGCACATCGAAACTTTGACCTGTGCGTAGCCGTAAGCCGCAAGCATGGATTCGGCCGCATTGAGGTCGCCAATCTCAACATGGCTGCACTAACACGCCAATATGCAAACGAACTGCCGGCAGCTGCAGAGGACGCTCTGGCGGCCGCTGAAGCGGCTGTGCGCGTTGGCCACCAGCGTGCGGAGTTGCTCGCGCGTAACATAGCGGCGTTTGCATTGTATGACATGGCCGAGCTGCAGCGCGCCCTAGACCAACTGCTCGAAGCCGGCAAGCTCATTGAGCGCATCGGCGCTCGGCGGTTTGTGCCGGAGAACCTCACCTATCTCGCAAAGATTATGCGGGCCGAGGGGCGACGGCTCGAAGCCAGCCATCTGCTCGATGAAGCCATCGCTGTGAGCCGTGAGACGGGAGTCTTGTTTTTTGGACCTCGTATCCTGGCCGAACGGGCCCTTGCCGCGGAAGACCCCGCGGAGCAACGGAAAGCATTACGCGAAGGCGAGAGCATCCTGGGTGAAGGCTGTGTTGGACACAATCACCTCTGGTTCTATCGAGACGCCATTGAGACAGCACTCAGCGGGCGTGACTGGAGTGCTGTCGACCGTTATGCTGCGGCACTAGCAGCGTTTACCGAACCGGAGCCACTCCCCTGGAGTAATTTCTTCATCGCGCGAGGGCGTGCGCTGGCGGACATTGGTCGTGGGCGATGCGGTGACAGCATATTGGCGGAGTTGCGGCGTCTGCAAAGCCAGGCAGAACAGGCTGGCCTAAAGCTAAGCGTTGCGACAATCGAGCAGGCGATGTCGACGGGCTAATCCCACACAGCGGTGACTGGCGCATCCGCGGCGTGACAGTTTGCCACATTTGAGATCAGGCGTCTTTCCAACGATCCGCTCGGACTAGCGCCGCAAAGGCTTGGGGAAGTGGCTGGAGCGCGCATCACGAAACAGGCGCACCCGCCGTTGGTCATCAATAGGTCAGTCCCGCTGGACATATCCACGGCGCCGTCGAGGACTTGGTGAGCTCTTTCGACGCGCAATGATCGTTCGACGCAGCGATCTTGGCCGCCATTTAGCGTCCTCATCCATGTTATCTCGTTCGGCAAATGCGTTGACGGCCATGCGCGATCGTTGCCAATGGCTAACGCCCGAAGATGGGAGTAACCTCAGACAAAACTAGCCGATCATTGTGTGAAACAGGAGGGAAGTCATGCAAGCTATGGCCACCGAAACCTTCATCGGCAACATGCGCGGCCCGGTCATCCGGCGAACGGACGCCGACTACGATGCCGTGCGTAGCCTCTACAACGGGATGATAGACAAGAGCCCCCTGTTGATCGCGCGATGCACCGACGTCGCCGACGTTACCACGGCGGTGAATTTTGCAAGGCAGAACGACCTCCAGGTAGCGATCCGCGGAGGCGGGCACAATGGGCCGGGCCTTGGTAGCGTCGACGAGGGGCTTATGATCGACATGTCGATGATGAAAGGCGTGCGGGTCAACCCCACCGCATGCACCGTCCGCGTCGGTCCCGGATGCACCCAGGGCGACGTCGACCATGCCACGCATGTCTATGGGCTCGCTGTGCCGGCCGGCATTGTCTCGACGACTGGTATCGCAGGCCTCACGCTTGGCGGTGGCACCGGATATCTCACCCGCAAGTATGGCCTCACCATTGACAATCTGCTCGAGGCCGATGTCGTGCTCGCCGATGGCAGCATTGTTACCGCGAACAAATCAGAGAACGCTGATCTCTATTGGGGACTGCGCGGCGGCGGTGGCAATTTCGGCATCGTCACGAGTTTCCTGTTCCAGGCTCATCCGGTGAACATGGTCTACGCCGGTCCTGTCTTCTGGGATCTCAAAAATGCCCGGACTGTTATGCAGAAGTACAGAGATTTCCTGCATGGCGCTCCCGAGGAGCTTGGGGCCTTTGTCGGATTGAAGACCGTTCCACCGGTGGACCCGTTCCCGGCGGAGCATCAGGGGAAGCGCGCTTGCGCCATCATCGCCTGTTACAATGGTCCGACAGAAGATGGCCAGGCGGTCATGGCCGGGTTACTCGGTCAGCTGCCCCCGCCGCTCTTCAATTGGATGGCCGAAATGCCCTATCCAGCCCTCCAGTCCATGTTCGATCCGTTCTTCCCGAAGGGCTTGCAATGGTACTGGCGCGGCGATTTCGTGAAAGAGCTGACCGACGAAGCAATTGACGCCCATCTCGCCCAGGCACAGAAACTGCCGAGCGCGCTTTCGCTCATGCATCTTTATCCGATCGACGGTGCTGTCCGTCGCGTCGGTAAGAACGATACCGCTTGGAACAGGCGCGACGCGACCTGGTCGATGGTAATCGCCGGCATCGATCCCAATCCGCAAAAGGCGGGCGAGATCACGCGCTGGACCAAAGACTATTGGGAGGCCGTGCATCCTTACTCGGCCGACGGCTGCTACGTGAATTTCATGATGGACGATGGGGACGACAGTAGGCTCAACGCCACTTACGGCGACAACTACGAACGCCTTGTCGCCTTGAAGGGCAAATACGATCCGACGAACTTCTTCCGTGTCAACCAGAACATCAGGCCGCTGCATTCATAAATGATCGCGTCTCCTCGCGGTTCAATCGCGCCAAAGGGTCTCGGGGGCGCTCTTTCGTTCCATGGGAGAGCGCCCACGCGATTCATCATTTCTGCCAGTCGGTCACTCCCTTCAAGCATCGCCGAATTCATATCGGGTGGATGCTGGCGATCGACAGAGATACAAAAACTGCGATTTCGGAAGGTCGGACAGGTCCGCTCCGGGTCAAACTCGGAGCCCCAGCGTCGACCTCCAAGGGCGCTTGGGCCGCCTCTTTGGGAAATCCTTGTTCATGATGCCCATCCGCTCCTTGATCATATCAAGGATAGATGCCCGCTGTCCGGGCGCGTAGGGCTCCGGGCCCTCTACTTGCTGGAAGAGGCCGCCAAATGAAGCGCCCCCTAAAAAAACCCCGCTCGAACCGCGAGCGGGGTTGGAGGTCGTCGCCGTGAGGAGTTTCCAAGTCGTCACGACAAGTCCGGCGTTAGCAACTGCACATGACAGTTCGGTGACGCGGTAGAACTTGGTTGCCAAGCGAGGCGGGCTCACACTCCGAAAGAGTGCCTCATCTGACTCGCCATGCGCTGGATGGCGTCAGTGTATTGACCGTGATTGAAGCGCTGATCGCCTATGTAAAGGACGGCGATAATGCCTGTCGCTATCAACAGTCCTTTCATAGCGATCTCTAAGGTCGTGGTGACTGTGGATGACGTGACGATTCCTGGATTCGAGTCGGGGCTTCCGTCCGCGTCGGCTCCGGCAACCGGCTGGCCTCCAACGTTCTACTGTCGCGCACCATCCAGCCAGCAAGTCGGATGTAACCGCGCCTGAGTGCCGGCATGAACCATTCATGTGGTTCGTTTCGATCCATCGCCGAGGATCGCAGGGCCACTTTAAGGAACTCTTTATCGGCTATCCGGAGAACCCCGGATAAATCAGCTTTCAGTGTCATAAATTTTCGTTGTGCGGGGCAACCCGTTTTAGATGCGCCTATGGTCCACTCGACCTCATCCGCCAATGTCCGATGATGTGCGGCCAGTTTCGTATCCATTCGGTGTAGGCCGCAGGGTTACCGCCTGAGCAGTCCAGGGTTCTCTTTGTAGAACCTAATCAGCTCGATGAGGTTTTCGATTCCGAAGTCGGTGAACGCCTGGACGCCGTCTTCTCCGACGCCATAAACCCAGATGACGCCGTCCTCGATTTCCATTTCGTTGGCGATGTCCCACAGCCAATCTTCATCTTCGCCGAGGTCTTTCGCGACCTGGGTAATGGTGGTGACGTGATGGACCTTGTTGACGTGCGTAGTCATGCCGCTCGAGCGCACAGTGCTGATGCCGGCGTCCAATTCCAGGGCCGAAGTTCGTCCAGCCGATGAGCCGGATGGGCGGCGATGCGGGCGAGGATATCGGTGAGCCAGGCCTGCGGGTCGATGCCGTTCATTTTTGCCGTGACGATGAGGCTGTACATAGCTGCGGCGCGCCGCCCTCCGCGATCAGATCCGCAGAACAGCCAGGACTTCCGTCCAAGAGCGATGCCTCGCAAGCCCCGTTCGGCGGCATTGTTGGAGAGACACACGCGTCCATCTTCCAGGAACAGCGTGAAGCTCACCCATCGCTTCAGGATGTAGTTGAACGCCTTGGCCAGGTCGTGACCACGAGACAGTTTGGCGAGCTGTTCGCGCATGTAGACCTGAAGGTCCTCGACCAGAGGCCGGCTCAGCGTCTGTCGCACCTGAAGACGCTCCTCGGCGCTCTTGCCATCGATGGAGCGTTCGATCTCGAACAGCGCATCGATCCGCCGCACGACCTCGATGGCGATCGGAGAGAGCGGGATTTCCTTCTTTCCGGTGCCCTTGCGCCGCGCATTCTCTTCGATGTCGGCCATGGCAAAGAACGGGCGCCTTCCATGCGACCAGCAGGCAGCCTCCCGGATCGGCCCGGGCTGGCGCCCGGCCAGATAGAGCTGGTTGTACCCGTCATAGGCGTCGGCCTGCAGGATGCCGGCATACCGGGCCAGATGCCCCTGCGGATGCTCGCCCTTGCGGTCGCGTGAGTAATGGAACATTGCCGCCGGCGGGCCCCAAACGGCCGGTCGTCCCGGACGTAGATCCAGCACCGGCCCGTATCGGTCTTGCCCTTGGCCAGCACGGCACCGTCGTATCATCGGCATGAAGCCGCTCGGCCGCCATCACATGGGCTTCCACCAGACGCAGCAGGGGATCCAGCGACGCACAGACCGCCCCGACGGCGTCCGCCATGGTCGACAGTGCGATCGGCACGCCTTCCAGAGCGTAGCGCTCGGCCTGGCGGTTTAGCGGCTGATGCTGACCGAACTTCTCGAACATGATCATGGCCAGGAGGCTCGGGCCAGCCCATCCCCGGGGAATGGCATGGAACGGCGCCGGCGCCTGGCTGATCTTCTCGCAGTCGCGGCAGGAGAACTTCTCCCGGACCGTCTCGATCACCTTCCACTGGCGCGGCACCACTTCCAGCGTCCGCGTCACGTCCTCGCCGAGCTTGCGCAGGCGATTGCTGCCGCAGCATTCACAAGCCGTAGGCCCATCGATCACCACCCGCTCCCGGGGAAGGTGCTCGGGGAAGGTCTGGCGCTCGGCGCGCTTGCGCGTAAATCCCCGCACCGTCGTCGTCTTCGCCACGGCTCGTTCCGCCGCAAGCTCGTCCTCGGTGGCGTCGGCTTCCAGCTCTTCGAACGTCAGCGCCAACTGCTCGATCAGCCGCGCCGAACGTTCTGACCGTTGCCCATAGATCTGATGCTTCAGCCTGGCGATCTGCAGCTGCTGCTGTGCGATCAGCGCCTCGTCTTCCGACGCTTTCGCGCGGGCGACCGCGAGCTCGGCTGCGATCTCCAAACCCTTCGCGCGCTCGGCTGCCAGCGCCTCTTTCAGGGCGGCAACGTCATCCGGAACAGCGTCGCGATCAGCATTCATGCGACGCACTGAATCACAGATTGGACGCGGTGGGACTCCCCAAAATGCAAGAAGCTACAGATTCTGCGCTCAGCCCGCGCTCTGCGGCCGCCAGCTCAGCTGCGGATTCCGCCAGTCGATGCCCTCTAGCATATAAGCCATCTGCGCCGCCGAGATCGATACCGCGCCGTCCGACGCCGAAGGCCAGATGAACTTGCCTCGGTCCAGGCGCTTGGCATAGAGCGACATGCCCAACCCATCATGCCAGAGAATCTTGACCAGATCGCCGCTGCGGCCCCGGAAGATGTAGAGATCGCCGGCATGGGGATCGCGCTTCAGGCTCTCCTGAACCGTAAGCGCCAGGCTTCGCATGCCGCGGCGCATATCGGTGTGGCCGGTCGCGATCCAGACTCTGACGCCGCTCGGAATCGGAATCATCGTCGTCGCAAGAGCTCAAGAACTCGCTGCAGCGCTTCGCCGTCGACGTCACGGTCAACCCGAACGCGACACCCGCCCCCAAGTTCGATCTCGATGATTCCGACCCTTGCGCGCTGCGCAGGGGCCGAAGACGTCGGTTGCGGTGCGCTGATCGATACCGGTGCCGCCACTGGCGTGATCTCAACCGGAACGAGCGCCGGCGCGCCATCCCCGCTCAGCTTGCCTTCGCGCGCCAACCGACGCCATGTGAACAATTGGCTTGTCGACAGCCCGTTGCGTCGTGCCGTCACCGACACCAGACGTGGCCCGCCATAGCTCTCGGTGACGATCCGCTGCTTTTCTTCCAATGTCCAACGGCGTCGAGCGCCCGTCGAGACGACTTCAAGCCGGGAAACTTTCGGCATAGGCATATGGTCAGTCATACGCCTATGTCTTCATCCTCCATCAAGCCGCGCAAGGCGGTCCTCGCCGCAGCGATACGTCAGGAAGGCCTAGACTCCTGATTCTGGAGAAGACCCTTCGGATCGGGGCCACCTCGCGCGAAAACGAAGGCCCTGCGGGATAGAGGCGTCTGGCGCGGCATTAACGACAATTTCGGACCCGCCAGGTTTATTCGCGATCTACATCGGCGAGGAACAAACCGGCCGCAGATGCGGATATGCAATGAACCCTATGAAGGTCTTGGACTGGGCTCCCCAAATTCTCGGAAAGGCAATAAGAGACGAAGTCATCGGTGCCCCCCGTTGGCGTTGCGCGGCTAAGTTCTCGTTGCCAGTAGCGCGACGACCGCACCAGAACCCGCACCAGATACGTCCACATTTTGTTCGTGCGCAGGTTGGAACGCGGCAACCATCTGACGGCGTCAGCCAGTTCGTTTAGGTAGACGTTAGTGAGCAGACCGGGCACCTTTTGTCGCCCGCCTGCTGGGCACGCTTCGACAAAATCGCTGATTGAAAAACACTTGAAATCGCTGGTCTTTGCGCCTGATGAAATGCCAGGTCTGCTCAACGTTGCCGGTGGAGTGGCGCCTTTGGAAATGCTTGGCTTCCAAATGAACAATTGAAGTTGCCGCGAACTCTTGGAGTTTCTGCACCGACGCGCAGCCCGAGCAAATCCAGAATGGCGGAATCAAAATCAGTTTGATCATCCAATAATTTCAAAGCGCATTTGGAAATAATCGCCGAATTCGTCTCTAGTAATCTCAATTGCTTAGCAGGCGTTTCCAAATAGTGGCGCCGACAAACCGCGCGAGAGCACGTGACGTTCGAGTTCGACGCACCCTGGGCGTCGAGGGTTCGAGTCGCTGGAGCGCTACCCGCGTTCCCCCCGACCGCTTTTGGCCGAGTTTATTGTGTCAGCGGCCTAAGGGCCACGAGCGCCCTGGTGGCGCGCTGCCCCTAAGATCACAACCCTCAGAGCACTGTTCTAGATCTCCGCCCCATTGAAATAAAATTTGATGGGATAAGTCCAAAAGACGACTTGATCCTCTATCCTTCTTTGATCTCGCGATCTCCCACCAATCGAATGGGTAAGAAGTTATGACCGATCAACAACTTGCTCTTCAAGCCGTCAGTGAGGCCCAACGCATACTGAACGAATACCTCGAGCCCTGTCCCCATGACAATGAGCGCATTCTTGACAGGCTGGTGGAGGTTTTTGAGCGGCCCGATCTCGTAGTTGCTGTGAGCCGATTGCAGCAACGAAGTAGTCTCTGAGTGTTCAGATGACGAAACAATTTCCAACAATCTCTTTGGCCCTTTGCATCACTTCGTTTTTATTGATTGGAATGCCAAGCACGCAGGCGAAACAACGATGCAACGCCGCGATGCCACCGAGTCCGCGCGAGTATTGGTCTTGGCGCCTCATCGACGGACGAAAATGCTGGTATGAAGGCCGGCCCATGCTGTCAAAATCATTGTTGGAATGGCCTGTGCAGGTTTCGACGCAACCTCGTCCCAAAAAGGAACTTGCAAGCGCCGTCGTGGAGAAAGCTGGCGATCCGAGCGGTTCAGAAGAATGGACTCCGACTCATCCGAGTACTTTCGATACCCTGTGGCGCACCAGGGTTGAACAGCGGTAGACCTCGACCGAGAACTAAGCGAATTCGCACTCCCCATTAAGACGACTTTGCCTCAGCAATCCGTAGGTTGGTCACGTCGGTACTGTTTTGCCTCTCCCTTGTGGGAGAGGCCGCCGAACCTAAACCTCGAATTTCCGCAGTTGCATCAGTGTTTTATGAGCGGCGCTAGGAATGGCGTCCCTATAGTGTCCTCATCCGGGAGATCATCCAGGGCATGGAACGAAGGCGCGCCTAAAGGCCTCTCCGGCGCGCGTAATTCAACAGCCGCTGATAATTCCACAAGGCGCTGCTCGCCGGCAAGATCATGAACGCAGCCTGGCGGTCGAAGCCAAGCTACCACGCCGTCTCGACGGAGGACCGCACCATCAATCCGGACCTCGAACGGTTTATGGCCAAACGGATGGGCGCCAAGACGATTGAGGTGAAGGCAAGCCATCTTTCGCTGATTTCGCACCCAGAGGAAATCGCGCGGCTGATCCTCGAAGCTACGGGACAGCAAGCCTAGAGTTTAGCCGCAACAGCCTTTATCGCGCTTTTTTGCTGTCGGAGGAGAAATTTTGTAGTGGCGGAAAGGGCAGGAGTTGAACCTACGGTAAGGTTCGCGGCGTTCGCCGCCATTGAGGGTACGAGAGCGCATCGATCGCCTCTCAGACTGTCCGTTTTGCTCGCCCTGATATCCTATTTTACGACGCGCATCGGATCGACGTGTACCGATTGGTCTGCGCGCTATATCTTACAGGTCTTCGCCCGGGCGACGATTTCCATTGGTGAAAGCTCCTTAAGAATTCAATCACGTTCATTCCCAAGCAAGCTCCATGAGACGTTCACGTTCACCTTCAAGCTCACGTGTGTCCAACCGTCTGAAAGTCGCCGAAGCGTTCTGATGGTTGATCTCAGCGTCGTTCGCCTTTTGTCGTAGTGCGGCGTCAGGTGGGACCTTGCCGGCTTCCATAAGTGTCATTCGGCGCGTTATTTGGCCCTTATCGGCGTCGAAGGTTGACCCCGGCATCGACCGTTCGCGGCAGGTACGCTGTTGGTCGACCACGTTGGTTGAGCCCGGAGTTCTACGCTCGCAGCGCCGCTAACAGGTGATCCACAAAGACGCGTACCTTCGGGAGGACCTGGCGCGCGGTCGGAAAAACAGCCCAGATCGAAAGCTCGCGTGGCGTTCCATCTTCCAGTTGGATCGGCACCAGCCGTCCAGCCTCAACCTCGGGTCTGATGTCCCAGTCAGATAGAACCGTCAGCCCTGCGCCCCCGACACACGCTTCGTGTGAGCCCTCAATGCTGTTTGACGAGCATCGACCTTCGACCCTGATCATCCGCTCCTTTTCTCCCATCTGAAACGGCCAATGACTGACTCCCGACAGAGTGATGCAGTCGTGATTGGCCAGGTCGGCAACGGTGCGAGGTGTTCCGTGTCGCCCAATGTAGGCCGGCGCGGCGCATAGGATGCGTTGGTTCGGAGCGAGCCGCCGAGCCACGAGGGTTGAGTCGCGCAGTTGCGCGATGCGGATACCAACATCCATGCCTCGTCCGACCAGATCGGTGATGCCGTCCGTGATCTCGATGTCGATCGATAGGGCGGGGTTCTCCTCCAGCAGGCGCGGGACGATCGGCATGATGATCTTTCGGCCGAACGCCGCTGCTGCCGTCACCCTGAGAAGCCCGGTCGCGCCCTGATCGCTTGGCGCCAGCGCTGCGCGACCAGCCTCGGCGGTTTCGACCATACTGGTCGCGTAGGAGAGAAATGCTTCACCTTCGGCCGTCAGGGAGACCGAGCGGGTCGATCGGTGCATCAACCGAACGCCGAGTTCGTCCTCAAGTGCAAGCAGTCGGCGAGACGCGGCCATGGGGGTGATTTTCAGCCGTCGGGCGGCCGCAGCGAGGCTTCCAGCGGAATAGGCCTGCATGAAGATGTTCAGAGCGTCGATGTCCATGGGGGCCTATATAACATAAATCGTTATACAGAAACCTCATTTCTTCTGTCTTATCGCGGATATCGTTACGACGTACGTCTGGAGGGCAGAAAGGAGTTGCCCCATGGATCCCTTATTCACCCCCACTAGACTCGGCGCTCTGTCGCTTAAGCATCGTGTCGTTATGCCGCCGCTCACTCGGCTGCGGTCGCGCCAGCCGGGCGATGTGCCCAAGGACATCAACGCTATCTACTATGGCCAGCGCGCCACGGACGGTGGCCTCATCATCACCGAGGCGACCGATATCTCGCCCGCCGCAACCGGCTATGCCGGTGCCCCCGGCATCCATTCCCAGGCGCAGGTCGACGGCTGGAAGAAGGTGACCGACGCCGTACATGCCAAGGGCGGTCTCATGGTCAACCAGCTCTGGTACACCGGCCGTTTCTCGCACTCGTCACTGCAGCCCGACGGCTTGGCTCCGCTCGCGCCGTCCGCGATCGCGATTAACGGCACGACGAAGACCCGCACCGGCGAGGTCGTTCCTTTCGAGACGCCGCGCGAGCTTACCGAGCAGCAGATCGGCGCCATCGTTGAGGACTTCGCCCGTGCCGCCGCCAACTCGAAGAAGGCCGGCTTCGACGGCATCGAGATCCACGGCGCGAACGGATATCTGATCGACCAGTTCCTGCGCGACGGTAGCAACAAGCGCACCGACCGGTACGGCGGCTCGATCGAGAACCGCGCGCGCTTCCTCCTCGAGGTGGTCGACGCAGTGCTGACCGTCTGGCCCGCCGATCGCGTCGGGGTCCGTATCTCGCCCTTCGGTCGCGACGGCGACATGCACGACAGCCAAGGCTTTGCGGTGTGGAATTTCGCGGCGAAGGCTCTCGGTGAGCGTGGCCTGGCCTACATCCACGTCGTCGAGCCCCGGTCGGACAAGAGCAGCGATACCAACGCGCTTGATCCGAACGTGCCCGACGCCGCGGCCGAGCTGAAGGAAATCTTCGGCGGCCCACTGATCTCTGCCGGCGGCTATGTCGGCGATACGGCGCGCGCGACGGTGTTGAGCGGCAAGGCCGACGCGGTCGCTTTCGGCCGACTGTTCATCGCCAACCCCGACCTTGTGAAGCGGCTTCGGCTCAATGCGCCGATGAACGCCTATCACCGTCCCACTTTCTACGGCGGGGCCGAGGCTGGCTACACCGACTACCCGACGCTCGAAGACGTCCAGCGTCAGGTCGCCTGAACCCATCACCCAATCACAACGCCCCGGAAAGGCGAGCGTCGTCCTGAGAGGACCCGCTCGCGACCGGGCTCACCAGGAGAAGAACGATGAACCGTCGTGAATTGCTTACGAGTGCTGGCGCTATTGCCGCGGCAGCAGCGATCCCGGCTGTGGCGCAAGCGCAGTCTGGGGTGACTGAGGGCGCCGCCGGCGCCGGAGGCTTCTGGCCGAATGGTGCGCGGCTCGCGATCAGCATGTCGCTGATGTACGAAGGTGGTGGCCAGCCGATCTCCGGCGCACCGGGCGTCATTCCCGAGCCGATCCGCAACGGCCTTCCGGATATGCCGACCAACGGCGTCTTCCAGTATGGCATCTACGAGGGCACGCCACGTCTGCTCGATCTTTTCGACCGGCATGGCGCGAAGGTCACCGCGTTCATGATCGCCCGGGCGGTGGACAAGGATCCGGCCCTTGCTCGCGAAGTGGTCCGGCGTGGCCATGAAGCGGCCGCCCACGGCCGTACTTGGTCGGCAAGCTACGACATGAATCCGGCGGATGAGCGCCAGTTCATCATCGACAACATGAAGAGCATCGAGCGCGCGACCGGACAGACCCCGAAGGGTTGGAGCGCCTACTGGGTCCGAAACAGCCCGCATACGCTCGATATCCTGAAGGAGCTGGGCTTCACCTATTATCTGGACGAAGCCAGCATGGACCAGCCGTTCATCCTGCCGGTGAAGGGCGGCGACTTCGTCACCGCTCCCTACACCTTCCACATGAACGACATCGTATCGTACCCCTTCGAAGGCTACAACCCGGCCGCCTATGAGCAGGCGCTGAAGGACGAATTTGATCAGCTCTATGAGGAAGGCGCGACGAAGCGCCGGATGATGGTCATGGCGCTGCACGATCGCATCTCCGGTCATGCCAACCGGGTCCGCGTGCTCGACCGGTTCCTCACCTACGCGCGCAGCAAGCCCGGCGTCTGGTTTGCCCGCAAGGACGAGATCGCCGACTGGGCGCTCAAGACCCGCAACATCACCCCGTACCTCGACCGCGGCCCCGTTCAGAAGACCGGCCTGTCTGGTCCGTCCGCCTGAGTGCCGAGACTGGCTCGGTCAGCGTCAGCCGGCCGAGCCTCATTTCCAATAAAAGGACCGAAGAAATGTTCAAGATTCGCACGCTCGGCTTTTTCTGGCGGCCGGAACCATGCTGGCTACCGCCGCAATCGCCGGTCCGGAGGTGACTCCGGCGGCCGAGCGGAGGTCGATCGATCCTTCCGCGCGGCCCTGTGCATTTTTGCGCAGCCGTTGCTGAGTTACTCCGAATTTCCAGGAGTGGGTGTGCGGTCTATCCCTTGAAGAAAGATCGAAAGGAAACGGACATGAGCGAGAACATCACGGGCAAGGTCATTCTCATCTTTGGTGGAGCGGGCGGCATCGGTTCGGCGGCGGCGCGCGATCTCGCGAGCAAGGGCGCGAGGGTCGCGATGGCGGACATCAATGAGGAACGGATGGTTGCCGTTGTCGACGACATCGTTCGGTCGAACGGGTCTGCGCAGCGCTATTACGTCGACGTCACCAACAAGGACCTCGTGAGCGACGTGGTCGACCGGGTCGTTGCGGATTTCGGCAAGATCGACGTGCTGATCAACGCAGCCGGGATCATGCTGATCAGGCCGCTGACCGAGATCAACACTCGCGAGTGGGAAACCACCATCGACCTGAATCTGAAAGGTACGCTCTGGGGCGTAGCGGCAGTGCTGCCGCTCTTCCTGAAGCAGCAGAGCGGTCACATCATCAATCTCGGCTCGATCCACGGCCTGAAGGTTTTCTCGCCCGGCGGAGCGGTGCATTCGGCCTCCAAGTACGCGATCCGCGCCTTCTCGGAAGGCTTGCGCGCCGAGCTGGCGGAAACGGCGATTCGGGTCACGACGGTTACGCCGGGCGCGGTCGACACCGGCATCCAGAACAAGACAACCGGCACCGATCGCGCCCGCATGCTTGAGATCTACAAGAAGGCCATCCCGGCGAGCGCAGTGTCGCGCGCGATTGCCTTCGCGATCGAGCAGCCGGCGGCGGTCGACATCAATGAGATCGTAGTTCGACCCACGGCTCAGGTCATTTGAGATCGTGTAGGTCGGAAGGAGACAGTATATGAAGAAGATCGTTGCACTCGCGATAGCCGCAATGCTTGCATTTAGCACAGCGGCACCGGCCCAGGTCATGCCTTCAACTTCAGCTACCACCACCTATCATCATGCTCTGGTTGATGGGGTCAGCGTCTTCTATCGGGAGGCCGGCCCGAAGGACGCGCCGACAATCGTCTTGCTGCATGGGTTTCCGTCGTCGTCGCGGATGTTCGACACGCTCATTCCATTGCTCGCGTCCCAGTACCATTTGATCGCGCCGGACTATCCGGGATTTGGCCAGAGCGAAGCGCCGTCACCCGCGAAGTATCGCTACACCTTCGATCATCTTGCCGAGACGACGAACCGGCTGCTCGAGCAGCTCAACATCGGTCGCTACGTCCTTTACATGCAGGACTACGGCGGTCCGGTTGGCTTCCGCATCTTGGTGCAGCATCCTGACCGGGTGAGCGCGATCGTCGTTCAGAACGCCAACGCCTATAAGGAGGGGCTCGGCCCGAAGTGGGCCGGGATAGCGCAGTATTGGGCTGATCCGAAGGCGCATCCGGAAATCTTCCAGGCCTTC
This sequence comes from Bradyrhizobium ivorense, assembly GCF_900696085.1. GTDB lineage: Bacteria > Pseudomonadota > Alphaproteobacteria > Rhizobiales > Xanthobacteraceae > Bradyrhizobium > Bradyrhizobium ivorense. Next base: position 41,462 of record NZ_CAADFC020000031.1, on the reverse strand, counting down.
TCGTCGCTCGAAGGCGCCAGGCAGCGGCACATCGCCGGCAGCCCGCATCCGGAGCGCTACAATCCTGACACCTGGACCGACGAATACGCCATTCTATCCCGGCCAGACGAGCAGGAGATCCAGGCCGATCTCCTCTACGACTATCAGACGAATGTAGCGTCCTACCCCGAATGGCAGGCTTGGCTCCGCGCGCACAAGCCGCCGACGATGGTGCTGTGGGGAAAGTACGATGTCTCGTTCATCGTCCCGGGTGCCGAGGCTTACAAGCGCGATGTGCCGGAGGCCGAACTTCATATCCTCGACGCCGGCCACTTTGCTCTTGATGAAAAGGTCGACGAGATCGCCGAGCTGATGCTGCGCTTCCTGTCAAAGCAGGTGCTCTGATCAGTTCGGGCGCTCGAAGAGGTCGCGCTCGCGTTCGAAAATCTTCTGGAGATGATCCGTTATCACGCGCGTCGGGAGGTCTTTTTTGTCCTGCCGGCGCGTCACCATCCAGATCCCGCGCGCCGGTGGATTGTGCTCCAATACGCAGAGCTTGAGGGCGGGGTCGGCCTTGCCGACGAAGTAGGGCAGTAGCGCGAGTCCCGCGCCCTCACGCGCCGCGACGGCCTGGGTCATCTGGCTGTATGCCCGGAACGACGTACGCGCGTTGGGGAAATGACGGGTGAGCCACGCCGCTTCCGGTAAGTGCGCGTTTGCCTCGTCGAAACCAACGAATATCGGGTCGCCTCCTTCCGTAATTCTTTGGCAGCTTTCTTCGGTGCCGTAGAAACCAAAGCCAAGCTCCACGAGAGGCTTGGCGATGACGTCTCCATCGTCCGGTCTCGCTAACCTCAAGGCAATGTCCGTCTCGCGACGCACCAAGCTGACCGATCGCATGTCGGTCGCCACGTCGATGTCGAGCCCTGGGTGCTCGATCGAGAGGTGCGCGAGTCGCCGTACGAGGAAGGCCTGCGCTAGGCTTGGTGGCGCATTTACGCGCACGAGGCCCTTTGGTCGATCGTCCTCGCCGCCGCGGCTGAGGATCGCCGCCGAAGCTTCCATGTCGTTTGCCGGGCCGATCGCCCTCGTGCCGGCCGGCGTCAGCACGTAGCCGTCCGGTCGTCGCTCTATCAGCTTTTCGCCGAGCGATGCTTCCAGGGATTGAATGCGTCGCGACACCGTCGCATGGTTGATCCCCAGAGATCGCGCCGCAGCTGACAAGCTCCCGAAGCGGGCGATTGCGAGAAAGACCCGAACGTCTTCCCAATCGAGTGTTGTGCGTTTTTGATCAGCCATTGCGCAGGATTATCGAATTTTTCGAGGGCGCGCATCTGCCTAATTAGAGGGGTAAGCTTTCAGGAGGCAGACAATGACGAATTCCAATCTTACCTTGACCCTCATCGGCGGTCCGACTGTCCTAATCGAATATGATGGCATTCGATTGCTCACCGATCCGACCTTCGATCCCCCGGGCGAATACAAGGGCGCGCATAGCCCGGTCGTTCACAGAAAGACGTCTGGTCCTGCGATTAGCGTCGACCAGGTCGGGCCGCTGGATGCGGTGCTCCTGAGCCACGACCACCATTTCGACAACCTGGATAATTCCGGCCGCGCGCTGCTGCCCAATGTCGGCGTGACCTACACGACAAACTCGGGCGCAGAACGCTTGGGTGGCAATGCTCTCGGGTTCGCTCCGTTCGAGACCCGGACGCTTGAGGGCAAGAACGGCAAGCGGCTGTTTGTGACCGCGACGCCGGCACGGCACGGCCCGGTCGGTATCGATGTTGGCGACGTCGTCGGCTTCGCACTCGGCGTCAAAGAGCCTGGCGATCTGCTCTATATCACCGGCGACACGCTATGGTTTAGCGGCACTGAGGAAGTGTCGCGGCGGTTCTCGCCGAAGGTGGTGATCCTGTTCACCGGTGCTGCCGAGCCAAAGGGTCGGTTCCACATGACGATGGGCAGCGAGGACGCGCTCGAGGCGGCGGCGGCGTTTCCCGAGGCCTCGCTACTTGCCGTGCACAACGAAGGGTGGGGCCACCTGAAAGAGGATCAGGATCAACTGGCCCATGTCTTTGCGACGTTCAATCTCCCTGACCGTCTGATACGCTTCGACAAGGGAAAACCTGTTGCCTTTGCGGTCTAAGGGGTCTCGGCGCGCTGCTTATCGTCGAAGGTTGGAAGCCGATGGGAGTCAACATTCTCGGCGCTTATTCACACACCATAAGCTTGTCCGAGACAAAAATAGTCGTCGCGCAGGTGAGATGAACGTCCTCCTGGGGAGAACAAGCCACGACAGATAAGCTCGTAGCAGCAAATAGAGCTAACGCTGCGCTTTTGCGGAGAGAGTTCACGCTCTCGGTTCGGCGAAAGTGCCCACAACGCCGTTCCACTTTTGGGTTGCGTAGCGGCACTCTATCAACCGAGAATGCGATGAATGCTCAATTTTCCATGAATAGAGGGAGTCGGCTTCGGGTCAAAAGCGGATATGCCTAGATCGCGCAGGTACCTTTAGCCTCGAAAGCGGACATCCATGATCGTAAGACACCCCTGACTCATTTTTAGAGCATCACGAACGGTAAAACCGCGAGCCTTGACCCTCCCGCATAAGAACCGCCGCCCCAAGATAGTTTTTGCATCCACGATCACTTACAGAGCCAGTGAAGGGTAGTGACTTCACTCGTCCCTTATCCGCTCCACATGCGCGTAGAGACTTAACGAGATGGCTGATCACTAACCTTCACTGTTCACTCAGAAGGCCTATTCACCCCCGGGGGCGGTGAATCCTTAGCGAAATAGAGGCCCCGACCGGCCCATAGGGAAATTTACCTATCCACAAAATGGAGAGTTCGCAAGCCAGGGACCTTACCGGGTCTTCGCTGCGGTCGTCCGTTGGGCCCCCAAGATCGGACATCCGTGAATGGGTGGAAGCACGTCCGCCAAGGGCCAAGTGCCGACCTCTATGGCCGGGGTGAGTCCAGGACACATCAGTCAGGCTAGGCCCCAGAGCAAGCTTGAGCCTGGCGAGCCCTGCACCGCCGCTGCGGTTGGTGTAGAATACCCGCACAAGGGGCACCGCCATGGTCACTCCTCAGCAGGGTCGCATCGATCGCCGACTAGCCGCCATCCTGGCCGCCGATATCGCCGGTTATAGCCGGTTCATGGGTGCCGACGAACTCGGCACAGCGAGGGCACTCCGCGAACATCGCGAGGCAATCGACCCAATCATGGCGAGCCATGGCGGTCGCATCTTCAAGACAATGGGCGACGGCCTTCTCGTGGAGTTTCCTTCCATTGTGGCCGCAGTCGAGTGCGCCTTGGTGGTCCAGAACCTCATGGCGGGACGGAACGTCGATGTTCCGGAGGATCGGCGAATGTTGTTCCGGATCGGTATCAATCTTGGCGACGTGCTAATTGAGGGCGACGATATCCTCGGAGATGGCGTCAATATCGCCGCCCGCCTCGAAGGCATTGCCGAGCCGGGCAGCATCTACATCTCCGACGCCGCGTATCAGCAGGTGCGCGACAAGCTTGATGTGATTTTCGAGGATAGAGGCGAGCACCAGCTGAAGAATATAGCGCGACCGGCGAAAGTGTACCGAGTGCAGGGCGCGGCGGCGGCAGCGAGCCCACTGCCGATATTATCGCTTCCGCAGAAGCCGTCCATTGCTGTGCTTCCATTCCAGAATATGAGTGGCGATCCGGCGCAGGACTATTTTTCCGATGGGATTGCAGAGGACATCATCACTGAGCTTTCGCGATTCCGATCGTTGTTCGTGGTCGCGCGCAATTCGTCGTTCTCGCTGCGTGGCAAGACGGATGTTAATGAAGTTGGCCGCCGGCTCGGTGTCCGATACTTGGTTGAAGGCAGCGTTCGCAAGGCCGATAAACGGGTGCGGGTCACAGTCCAACTCCTTGATGCGGCAAGTGGCAATCACCTGTGGGGCGAGCGCTACGACCGCAAGCTTGAGGACATCTTGGTAGTCCAGGATGAGATCACCCGAGCCGTTGTCTCGACCCTGCCAGGCAGGCTGGAGAACGCCGAGCGCGACCTCGCCAAGCGCAAGCAGACTTCGAACATCACCGCGTACGATCTGGTCTTGCTTGGTAACGAACGATGGCGGCGTCTGACGCGGAAAGACCTGGCCGACGCGCTGGATCATTTCCGCAGCGCCGTGGCCCTTGACCCCCATTATGCGCGCGCCCACGCGAACGTGGCCTGGACCCATGTCTGCAACGTGTTCCTCGAGGCCGCGGATGCGTCATCGCTGGACGGCGTGCTGCGACATGTGGAGATAGCCCTCGACATCGACGACAGCGATGCCTGGTCTCACGGTGTCTTCGGGCAATTGCTATTCCTGCTCAAGAGGGACGACGAGGCCGAAATCCACTTCAAGCGCGCGCTTGGGTTCAATCCCAACGACGCCGACGTCGCCGCCGTCTTCGGCAATGTTCTCGTCTACTGGGGAAGGTGGCGAGAGGCGCTCACATGGATCGACACAGCTAAACGTCTCAACCCGCTACCGCCTAATATCTACCATTGGTACCACGCGCTTGCCCTCTATTCGGCACGCGAATACGAGCAAGCCATCAAAGCACTTCGAGAGATTCGGACCCTCGACCGCTGGTCGCATTGCCTCCTGGCCGCCTGTTATGGGCAGATCGACAGGCTCGACGATGCCCGGACCGAATTAGACGCGTTTATCGGGGAACGGGAGCGCGAATTGAGGGAGCGAGGCGAAGCGCTACCGCTGAGCCGTCTCGACCTTGTGCTGTCGCGGACGGACAGATACCGAGATCCTTTGGACCGCGAACATTTTCTTGAGGGTTTGAGGAAGGCGGGCCTGACGGGTTGATAAGTTTCTCCTAATGGATTGCATCCTCATGCGCTGAGGCGCAAAGTTCGCCAAGTCCGAAAGAGACAGACTGGGCTTGGGGAGTGATCAGCGTGATCGCTGGTAACGATGAATGACCGAGTTAGCGGCGCGCGAGGTTCCTTATGGGTCAAAAGCCGACCAGCGCCCTCTTGATCTTGGTCGGCTTCCCTCCCGGCTGCCGGCTGAAGCAAGCATCGGCGAAGGCCAATATGTGACATCAGCCTCCGTAGGCATTCCATCCAATCTGTCGTACAATCACATCTAGGTTTAGGTCGCGGGCCATGGTGCAGGAAAGGCCAGTCCGGGTCGAGCGCAGGTTGTTGGCGATATTGGCGGCCGACGTCGCTGGCTATTCGCGGCTCATGCATAGCGACGAAGAGGCTACACACGCTAGGCTAACTACGCTCCTAGTGGAAGCTGTCCACCCGGCTATCGCCGAGCATGGCGGCCGCATAGTGAAGAACACCGGGGACGGGTTCTTGGCGGAGTTTCCGAGCGCGGTCGAAGCGGTTCGAGGTGCCTTGCAATTCCAAACCCGCGTCAGCGAGCTTACACTTGGCGACGCGGAAGACAGGCGCATTGCTTTTCGTGTGGGCATTAATATCGGCGACGTGATTGTAGAGCCACACGACATCTTCGGAGACGGCGTGAACATTGCGGCGCGGCTTGAGAGCATCGCAACTGCCGGCGGCATATGCATCTCGTTATCTGTCTACGATCAAATCCAAGGAAAGGTTGATGTCGAGGTCGTTGATCTGAGCGATCAAGTGCTCAAGAACATTTCTCGCCCCGTTCGCGCCTTTGCGGTCGCCACTCGCGGCTCGTTCAGCACGATCGTGACAGCACCTGACATCGCTAGGCATTCATCTTCTCCGCCTCGTCTCTCCATCGTTGTGCTACCATTTTCTAACCTCAGTGGCGATCCCGACCAAGACTATTTCGTCGACGGCGTGACCGAGACTCTGACCACGGACCTATCCCGCATTCGCGGCGCATTCGTCGTCGCCCGAAACAGTGCCTTCTCGTACAAAGGCAAGTCAATCGACATCCGACAAGTTGGTCGCGAGCTGAACGTCCGATACGTGCTTGAAGGGTCAGTTCAGCGCCGCGGCAACCGACTTCGAGTGAATGTTCAGCTTGTTGACGCGCAAACTGGCAGTCACGTTTGGGCCGAGCGCTTCGACAAGCCCGTCGCCGATCTGTTCGATATACAGGACGAAATAGTTTCCCTGCTCGCCAACGCGCTCAACTCCCAGCTCATCGAGGCCGAGGCGCGGCGCGCGCAGCTTTCGATGCATCCGGACGCAACTGACTTGGTCTTTCAGGGGTTTGCCTGCACATATAAGGGAGCGACCCGCGAGTACATGAGTCAAGCACGCAACTTCTTTGAACGGGCCTTGAAGATTGATCCTGAGAGTGTCGGAGCGCTGGTCGGAATGGCGCGCGTCGATTTCGCTATGGGAGCCGCGGTTTTAGTTCACGACCGAGTTGAGCGTTTATCGGCAGCCGAAGCAAACGCGATTAGAGCGGTCTCACTCGCTCCGGACTATCCATGGGCCCATCTGATCTTGGGAGGCGTACAAATCTTCACAAACCGCGCAGTTCGCGGGATAGCGGAATTTGAGCAGGTATTACGGCTTGACCGAAACTGCGCCGATGCACACGCGTATACCGGCCTGGCGAAAGTCTTCTTGGGTCGCGCGCCTGAGTCCGAAGCTCACGTCGTCGAGGCTTTTCGGCTCTCCCCGCGCGATATCGCCGCCTACCAATGGACCCACATTCTTGGGTCAGCGAGCATCCACCTCGGCGAGTACGTGCAGGCCATTTCCTGGCTACGGAGAAGCCTTGATGCCAATCGAAATTTTCCACCAACACATTTTTTGTTGGCCGCAACCTTGGGATTACTTGGCACACGCGATGAGGCGAGGGCCGTGGCAACAGCCGGACTTGCGCTCAATCCCAGCTTTACTATCCGTCTTTTTCGCGCCTTCAGTGCAAGCGACAATGCAACGTATCTCGCCGGACGAGAGCGCGTCTGTGAAGGCATGCGCCTAGCCGGAGTGCCAGAGGACTGATGTCCACGTTAGGTTACATTTACAGATAAGAAGTTGGATTGTCGGTTAGCAAAAGGCACCTCGACGCTCGCACGCGACTTGGGCAGCCAACGCGGCAATGTCGGCTATGGGCACGCCCCAACGAGTTCGTACTTCCGGAAATGGCCGTCAGTGCCACCCGGCCGACCGGGTCCCCCCTTTGCAGAGAAAAGCTACGCGCGACGGCTTTCGATATTGGACGTGGCTCGAACTCACTTTGGCTGGGAGTTCACGTAGTTCTGAAGGTAGCTCGGATCGACCGCCGCCTGGATCTTTTCCAGCGGGATCGGCATTGGAATCGCCCTGGTCGCTGCAAGCACCTCACCTGCCAGAAACAGCTTCCCGACCAGACCACGATCCTTCGACGTCATCGAGAAAGGCGACGATGGATCGAGCTGATCGGCAAAGCTCGGCACGCGACCGCAGCACCCGCGATCGAGTGTCGCCTTCGCGACCTCGGGCGTTACCGACAGCTGCTTGACGAAGGCATCCACGCCGACTTGCGGGTTCTTCCGTATCTCCTCTCGTGCCATCGCTTCGACGGCAATGAGCCGCTCCGCGATCTCGGGATGCGCCTGAACGAACGCCGGCCGCACGGCGGTCAATCCGGGGCAGACGCCGCCCGGCTCGAGATAGTCCTCGTCGAAACTGGCGTCGGCGCAAAGCCGCCGCTCCGTCCGAAGCACGCTTGGTCAATCCGAACCAAGCTCCAGGTCGAAGGCCGAATGCGCGATCTGGCGCTGTTCAACGTCGCCATCGACAGCAAGCTGCGCGGCTGCGACGTCGTAGCGTTGAAAGTCGATGACCTTGCGCCGGGCGGATAGCCAAACAGCGCCGCCGACAGCACCAAATCGAGCTATTCCAGCGTTTGAACGGCCTTGTCGAAATCAGAGCGAACGTTGCCCTGCCTGCTAGCGCTCCCGCAAAGTTTCATGCCGATAGCGGCGGAGCGGCGACAACAGATAGCTCAGGATGGTCCGCGATCCCGTCTTGATCTCCACCGTGACAGCCATGCCGGGCGACAGTTTGACCATCCTGTCGTCGATCTGCATCTGGACATAATCGAGCGAGACTCTCGCGCTGTAGTTTAGCTCCTGCCCTTTCGGCTCGCTGGTCTCGTTTGTCGTATCCAGCGCCCGACCGCCGGCGCGATCCTGCGGGCGGTCGCGGATCACGGCGTCCTGCGACACCGACAGCACCTCGCCATGCAACAAGCCGTAGCGGGTGAAATTGAAGGTATCGACCTTGATCTCGGCTTGTTGTCCGGCATGGACGAAGCCGATATCGCTGTTCGACACCATGGCCTCGATCTCGAGCCGGCTCTCGCTCGGCACCACCACCAGCAGCTGCTGCGCCGGCGTCACGACGCCGCCGACGGTGTGAATCGCAAGCTGCTGCACCACGCCGTCCACCGGCGCCCTCAACTGCTGCAGCTTCGTTCTTTGCTCGGCCTTGATCAGGTCCTGGGCGAGACCGCTCGCTTTCTGTTCGGCCTTGGCGAGGTCGTCGGAGATCGTGTGCCGATACTCCGCCGCCGCCTGGCTGCGCGTCTCGCGAATCGCTGCGATGGCCGCTTCCGTCTCGTGCAAGTGACTGGTCTGAACCACGAGTTCCTGCTGCTGCTCGACCAGGAGCTGGAACACCTCGAAATAGGTCAGCTTCGAGCCCAATTCCTTCTCCACAAGCGTCTTGCGGATATCGACGCGTGATTGAATGACCGGAATGATGGTCTCCAGCTTGTGGATCGTCGCCCCTGTAGTGGCCAGTTCGGCTTCCTTCTGAGCTTGCTGTCGCGCGAGCGCGGCGATCTTGGCGCGATGCTCAGTCACCTGATTAAGCAGCAGCTGGCGCTGCGTGCTGATCAGCTCCGGATCTACGCCGGCCGACGGCATGAAATCGGCCGCTGGATTCTCCGAAAGTGCCGCGCGCAAACGTGCGATATTGAGCCGCTCGGCAAGGAGGTCGTTGCGCAGATGATCTCGCTCCGCCTCGTTCGCGGTCGGATCGAGCTCGATCAGGACGTCGCCGGCGTTGACCACCTGGCCGTCCTGCACCCGAATGGAGCGCACGACGGCGGTCTCGAAAGGCTGGATGATCTTGACGCGACTGCTGGGAAGGACTTTTCCGGTGGCCGACGCGACGATATCGACCGTGCCCCACCAGGCCCAAACCAGGGCCAGGCAGAACAAGACTACGATCGCACTGCCGATCGCGCGACCGAGCGGCGATGGCGGCGTCTCCACGATTTCAAGCGCGGCGGGGAGAAATGCCAGCTCTTCGCGGCGCCTCCCTCGCGGACTGCGGAACGCGATCGCGTGTTGTACTGACGGTTTAGGCCCCGCGAGTTCAGCCGACCTCATGGAATCCTCCCTGCAACCGATGCAGCGACGCATAGCGGCCGCCGGTCTTGATCAATGTGTCGTGGCTGCCATCCTCGACCAGGCGGCCGCGATCGAGCGTCACGATGCGGTCCGCCGTCCGCACCGTCGACAGTCGGTGCGCGATCACCAGCACGGTCCGCCCGTTGGCGATATCCTTCATGTTTTGTTGAATGATTCGTTCGCTCTCGTAGTCCAGCGCGCTGGTCGCTTCGTCGAAGATCAGGATGCGCGGGTCGGTGACGAGGGCCCGCGCAATGGCAATCCGCTGGCGCTGGCCGCCGGATAGAGTCGAACCGCGTTCGCCGACCATGGTGTCATAGCCTTCTGCGAGTTCGAGGATGAATTCATGCGCGCCCGCAAGTCGCGCCGCCGCGATCACGCGCTCCATCGGCATCGCCGGATCGGCAAGCGCGATGTTGTCGCGCACCGAGCGGTTGAACAACATGTTTTCCTGCAGCACGACGCCGATCTGGCGGCGCAGCCAAGCGGAGTCGGCCATCGCGAGATCCAATCCGTCGACCAGCACGCGTCCGCGTTCCGGAAGGTAAAGCCGCTGGACCAGCTTGGCGAACGTGCTCTTGCCGGACCCGGAAGGTCCCACAACGCCGACGGTCTGGCCTGCCGGCACCTCGAACGAGACGTCGCGTAGGACTTCCTCCCCGTCTACGCGATAGCGGAACGAGACGTGGTCGAACTTGATGTCGCCCCGGATCGCCGGCAGCCGCGCCCGCCCCGCCGAATAGGTCGGCTCGGCGGCGGTGTTGAGAATGTCACCGAGCCGTGCGATCGACAGGCGCGCCTGGTGAAAATCCTGCCAGAGCTGCGCGAGACGCAGCACCGGCGTACTCACCCTGCCGGCGAGGATGTTGAAGGCGACCAGCTCGCCCACGGAAAGGCTGCCGTCGATCACGAGCCTTGCGCCACAGTAGAGGATACTTGCGGTGACGAGTTTGCTGACGAGCTGCACCGTCTGGCTTGCACTGTTGCCGAGGCTCAGGACTCGGAAACTCGCAGCCACATAGCCTGCGAGCTGCTCTTCCCAGCGCCGTTGCATCTGCGGCTCGACCGCCATGGCCTTGACCGTCTCGATCCCGGTGACGCTCTCGACCAGGAAGGCCTGGTTCTCGGCGCCGCGGCGGAATTTCTCGTCCAGCCTCTGCCGGAACAGCGGCGTCGCTCCGGCGGAGATCGCGATATAGAACGGGAACGAGCCCAGCACGATCCAGCTGAGCAGCGGCGAGTAGAAGAACATCACGCTGAGGAAGACGAAGGTGAAGGACAGGTCGATGAGCAGCGTCAGCGCCGAGCTGGTGAGGAAGTTCCGGATGTTTTCCAGCTCGCGAACTCTGGTCACCGAATCGCCGACGCGCCGCGCCTGAAAATAGGCCATCGGCAAAGCCAACAATTGCCGAAACAGCCGTGCGCCGAGTTCGACGTCGATGCGGTTGGTGGTGTGCGCGAACAGATAGGTCCTCAGGATTCCCAGCACGGTCTCGAAAGCCGAGATCGTCACCAGCCCGAGCACGAGGACATCGAGTGTGCTCAGCGATCGATGCACCAGCACCTTGTCGATGACCACCTGGAAGAACAGCGGCGAAACCAGGCCGAGCAATTGCAGGAAGAATGAGGCGACCAGCACTTCACCCAGCAAATGCCGGTATTTCTGGATCGCGGCGACGAACCAGCTGATGTCGAATCGCCGCGCCATGTCGGACAATCCGGCACGTCGGGTCATCAGGATCAGCTGCCCATCCCAGATGGCGAGGAGTTCGTCCCGTGACATCAATACTGGCCGCGGCGCCAGCGGCGACTGCACCAGCACCCGGTCCGCATCTGCCTTGGCAAGGAGAAGGAATCCGCCATCGCGCAGGGACGCGATGGCGGGCAAGGGCGTACCGCCGAGCCGCGACCAATCGGTTCGGTAGGCACGGGCCTTGAGGCCGAGATCCCTGGCGCAGCGGAGCATATCCGCTGCGCCGATCCTGTCCGTTCCCAGCCGATGCTTGATCTGTCCGGCGTCGGCCGCAACGCCCTGGAGATGCAGCAGCGTTACGAGGATTTCGAGACCCGGGTCGGTCGGTCTCGCACCATTGGTTTCGATGCTCATGGTTGTTCTCCAGGACGAGGTCGCCGGCGTCAGGCGGCGTGCGGCTGAGCGAGCTGCGGCTGCTGGCTCAACGGCGGCTCGGCGGCGGGCATCGCGCCGTGATCCGCTCCCGCCGAGACGAAGCTCGACGCCATGAACTGGCGGAGCAAGCTCGCGCTTGCCGCCGCCGTATGCGTGAGGCCTGGCGCCGCGCCCGGGATCACGACGTCGTGTCCCGCACCGCCATCGAGGACGTTCTGCGGGCTGCCGCCGAGCAGAATGTCATCGCCCGCGCCGCCGCTGAGGATCTCGCTGCCGTTCCCGCCGATCAGGACATCGTCGCCGCCGCCGCCATTGGCGGTGAGCAGGATGCCGTTGCGCAGTCCGGAAGCCGAGATCACATCGTCGCCGCCGAGGCCGTTGATGACGAGACGGTCGCCGGCGCCGACGTTGGAGATGGTCACGTCGGTCGCAAGACCCGTCACCGTGATGACGCCGTTGTTTTCGGTGACATTGATCGCGTCGTCACCGTTGGTCGCGTTGAGCACAACCGTGTCCGGCTGGGCGTCATTGCCGCCGAGGTTGATGTTGACCTGACTGACGCTGGTGCCGGTCAGGTCATTGACGGTGATGGTGTCCGCACCAGCTAGCGCATTGACATCGATGGTCTCGATGCCGGTGAGGTTCATCGAGACCGTGCCGATGTCGCGGGTGAGGGTGGCGCCGCTGCCATCGGCCGAGATGGTCATGTTCTCGGTCAGATTGGCGCCGTTGAACACCAGGGTGTCGTTGCCCGCACCGCCGTCGACCTTGTCGCTGCCGTCACCCGGATTCCAGATGAAGGTATCGTCGCCGGCGCCGCCGAACAGCTGATCGTTGCCGCGGCCGCCGATGATAGTGTCGTTGCCGTCACCGCCGAGCAGCCTGTCGTTGCCGTCGCCGCCGGTGATGGAGTCATTGCCGGCACCGCCATCCACGGTTAGCGAGATCAAGTTGGCAAGCCCGTTTCCAGCGGTGAAGACATCGTCGCCGCCATTCATGTTGAGCACGAGGTTCTCGGTGGTGCCGATGTCGAGCGAGAACGGCGCCGGGCTGATGCGATCGAATCGTACGCGGGACCCGTTGGCGGTGAGGGTGAAGTTTTCGGCGCCGTTGCCGCCGTTGATCTGGGCGGTGTCGATGCCGTCGCCGCCTTCCATCAGGTCGGTGCCATCGCCCGGATTCCAGACCATGACATCGTTGCCGGCCCCTCCGAACATCTGGTCGTCGCCCGCGCCGCCAACCAGCGTGTCGTTGCCTCCGCCGCCGAACAGCAAGTCGTTGCCGCCCTTGCCGATCAGGGTGTCGTCGCCCGCGCCGCCGAACAACTGATCGTTGCCGGAGCCGCCGGTGATGACGTCGTTGCCGGCCCCCCCGAACAGCTGAGCTGCCGGGAGTGCACCGTTGGCCTCGTCCAGCGCGATTGTGTCGTTGCCGCCGGTGCCGAACACCTGGATCAAGGAGGTGTTCGCGACCGTCGAGGTACCCCTCGTGACCGCGACCGCGCCGCCGTTAACGAGGATCGTTCCGGCCGCGGAGCGGGTCACGGTGATCGAGTTGTTGAGATTGTCGTCGAACACCGACAGCAGGCCGGTGGTCGGAGAAAAACCAGCTTTGATAGCCATGGTCGTCATCCTTCTTTCATGCCCCTCGACCGATGCTTAGCCGCGAAGAGGATGACAGGCTTGAAGCCGGCCTTGAGAACGCCGTGATTTGCCTGAAGAAGCCCTGCTGATTTCCTGATTGTGCTATTGTGATCGGGCCGTGATCGCCTGAGCCCCCAGCCGGACGCGGCGAGCACGCGCCGCGGCGCACCAAAGACGGGTTGCAACCACGGTCGATGCGGTCCAAATCGCGACAGGCCATCGCGGCAATCCGGTCCAGGATACGAGCATGCAGTTTCATTTCGCCGATTACGTGCTTGATACCAGCGCCCGCGAGCTCCGGCTCAGGTCTGAACTGATTGCCGTCGAGCCCCAGGTCTACGACCTTCTGCTCTACCTGATCGAGAATCGCGATCGCGTCGTCACGAAGGACGATCTGGTTGCTTCGGTGTGGGGCGGCCGCGTCACCTCGGATGCGACGCTGACCAGCCGCATCTATGCCGTGCGCAAGGCGGTCGGCGACAGCGGCCAGCAGCAGAAGCTGATCCGCACCATTTCGCGCAAGGGTCTGCGCTTCGTCGGCGAAGTCCGCACGCCGCCGATGGACGACGAGCTCGGAGAGCTTTGCGCGGAGCCGGCTTTGAACGAATCCAGCGAGCGAATTGCGGCCTTACCTCTGCCCGACCGTCCCGCCATCGCCGTACTGCCTTTTGCCAACATGAGCGACGATCCGGACCAGGATTATTTCTCCGACGGCATCAGCGAGGATCTCATTACCGCGCTCTCGAAGCTGCGCTGGTTCTTCGTGATCGCGCGAAACTCGTCGTTTGCCTACAAGGGCAAGTCCGTCAACATCAAGGAGGTCGGAGAGACCCTCGGTGTCGGTTATGTCATCGAAGGCAGCGTGCGCAAGGAAGGCGATCGCGTGCGTATCACCGCGCAGCTCAACGACGTCGCCACCGGCAGTCACCTGTGGGCGGAGCGTTACGATCGCAGCCTCGCCGACGTGTTTGCCGTGCAGGACGAGATCACCGAGGCGATCGTTGCGTCGATCGAGCCGCAGCTCTATGCGGCGGAGCATTTTCACTCCAAACGCAAGACCCCGGACAGCATGGACGCCTGGGGTCTGGTGATGCGGGCGATGTCGCATTTCTGGCGGATCACGCCAGCCGACTATGTCAAAGCCCAGGAACTGCTGGAGAAGGCGATTGCGATCGATCCGTACTACGGACAAGCGCTTGCCGTTCTGTCTGCCAGCCACACCTTTTGCGCCTACAATGGCTGGAGCGAGATGGCGACGTCGGTGCCGATTGCCGAACGCGCGGCGCTGGCGGCAGTACGCGCCGACAGCGAGGATCCCTGGGCGCACCATGCGCTGGGTTGCGTTCATGTGCTGCTGCGACGTTTCGACGAAGCGCTTGGCGAGTTTGAGCTGGCGCTGAAGCTCAATCCAAGCTTTGCGCTGGCGCTGAGCGTGTACGGCCTGGCGCTGACGTTCAGCGGCCACTGGGAGGAAGCCGGCGTCGCCACCACGAAAGCGTTGCGCCTCAGCCCGCGCGATCCATTTGCGGCGATCTATAACGGCATCGCCGCCCATGCCCAGTTGGTCGGACGAAATTACGAGGAGGCGATGCGCCTAGCGGGAGCCAGCATTCGGCTTCGCACCGATCATGTGTCCGGATACCGCATGCTGACCGCAGCGGCTGCGATGGCCGGAAAAGGCGAAATCGCAACGGCTGCATTGCAGGAACTGCTCCGCAGACAGCCCGATTTTTCCCTGGCCTGGATCGGGAAGAACTTGCCGTTCAAATACGAGGCTGACCGCGAACACTATCTGGAAGCCTTCCGCCGGGCCGGCTTGAGTTAGCTTGTGCTCGTCCTGGGCTCAAAGGTGACCGACGAAACCTCTCCTCGTCAGCCCCAATGTCTCAGATGGGTCAAATCGCCACGGTTGGCCCGGTTTAGCTTAGGTCCGGTCTATCCCTGACACCCGACATATCCTCGGCCGTGGGATGTGGCAGCGATGGGCCAACTTCGGACATCGGAGCAATGCTGCGTCAAGCGCAAAACCGGTCACGACTTTCGACGTGACGCAGGGTTTGCACTTCGCGATTTCAACTAATTGCCAGACTTCCCAGCTCTGCCGGGCTTACCACCGCTCCCGCCTGCACCACCAACGCGACCTGCCGGCGAGCGGTGTGGGAGGGGAGGAGCCGTGAGGCCCCCCTATCCCGATTTCACGATGAGCGCACTTCTCGCAACGCGGCCGGCGATAAATAAGGACTAGCGCGGTCCCTCCGCCAGGCCCGCGAGTGCCATCGCTGCTTTGAGTTCATGCACCGTTGCTTTCCCGCTGCCGGCGGACTGGAACGCTGCTTGTGTCGGATTCAGCGGCAGCCGCATCACGTTGGCCGGACCGCGCGGCGGCTCGAATGGGATTGCCTCGCTAGCGCCGAATTGAATCCGATCGAGCTGCCGAATGGCGCTTCGCATCTCGCGCAATCCGGCATTCAACGGCACGGCCGAGGGCCGGCGGTCGGACCAGATGCCGAGCGCCCGGGCCGCATCCGGCAGACCGGCCCCGGTCTGCCATGGATGACCGACGGGTTGCGTCGTCTCCTTCAGAATCTGGAACAGCCGTTCGACCCGGTGAAGGTCCCTTGCAACGAACCTGCCCTTGAAATCGACGTGGTCGGCGAGGACCAAGGCTGCGAGCGCGGCGACGTGAGCCGCCGCAAGCGAGGTGCCGTCGCAGACGGCGTGGCTGTCCGGCGCCTGACAGACAATGATCGCTACGCCAGGCGCGCAGAGGTCGAGTTCGGGCCCGCGACAGCAAAACGGCGGTACAAAAAGACCGCCCGCGGCCGCGGCGGCCGTTGCAGCCAGCGCCGCCTGCGGCGTGTCTTCGGGGCAGCTTGCCGTCTGTCCGATCGCACCGACCGCTAAGACATGGGGCGAGCAGGCCGGAAACAGCACCGCGCCTGCAGAATTTCCGGCTGCAGCAATCATGCTGACGCCCCGCTGCTTTGCCGCTGCGATGCGCTGCTCGATCAGCGCTGATCCGCGTTCGCAGCCAAAGCCCAGGCAGGCCACGTCAATTGCATTCTGCAGGCAGTAATCGAGGGCCGCAATCAGGTCGCTGCAACGGGCGTCGGCGGGAAGCTTGCAAACATGCAGTTCGCTGTCCGGGGCGTAGCCGCGTATGCCGTGAGCCGTCTGTGGAGCGGCATTGATGATGCCCGCACAAGGCGTGCCGTGGCCGATGACGTCCTTCGACCATGATGGTTCTCCCCCATCCCTGATATCGACACCATGATCGATATCGGTCAATTGTTCGTGGCTGGTCGCAACGCCAGAGTCGATGAGTGCGATCTTGATGCCAGCTCCACGGCATTGGTTCGGGAGTCGATCGAACCGCATGGCCGCGCCGCCCCAATCCAACGTCTCCGGCAGCGACAGCGGCTTCAGGGTTAGGGTGTTGACCGCATCCGCTTCGAGATAAGGCCGATGCTGCCAGAGGCCCCAAAAGCCGGAGCGCGCGTTCACGAATATGCCGGAAACTGTTTCGGGCAGTTCGCCCCGCAGCGTCAGATCGACTCTGCCGTCACTGTCGGTCAGTCCCTGGCTCGCCGCCTGCTCGCCAATGAGCCGCACCGCGGCCTGCTCCACCGGCGCACCGGCTTCGCTGACGATCCGGATCGTCAATTTCATGTCTGGCCCAAGCGCGGTCCCGATCGAAGCGGGCGGGAAAAATGAGGACGGGGCAAGAAAAGATGCAGCCCGCAGATGGACATCGGGCTCGATGATCAAGGTGCCTGCTGCGGAACGGAGCAATGTTGCGGCGGCATCGTCAGACAAGCGGACGACCGCGATCGGCGTGCCAAAATTGGCGTCGCGCGCCTCATAGGTCCGCAGGGTTTCGATGCCGAACTGGCTAAGTTGGTCAGTCAGCGCTTGGCCGCTAACACCGGGTCTCGCCGGCGCAATCATGTATTGAGTGGTGCGCGCCGGTTTGCGTCGGTCGCTGGTTGAGGTGGAGCGCGGATCATCCGGACTTGCTGCCATGGTGTCGCCTCCGTTTCTTCAATGGATCGAGGATTGAGTTCGGTCGGTCGCAGCCTGTCGAACAAACGGGAGCCGAGGATCGGCTGCGCGGACGGCTTCGATGGCGCGATAAGCCACCCAGATCAGGTTGAAGGCCTGCGCATAGTCCCGCCCGGCGAACGCGTGAGCGGCCTGGGTGACGATCGCGACAGAGTTTTCCAGGCCGGCATGCTGCACGGCGTTGGCCTCAAGATAAGTGGAAAGCGAGCGTAGCGATTCGGCAATCATATCTCCGATCATGTTTTCCGAGGCCTGACGATCAAGCACCGGACCAGGTATCGGGAAGTCACGGGGCACCGTCTGGTCCGGTTGCTCGAAACCTTGCGACTGCATGCGCATGAGAAGCGGCATCAAATTGCCAAGCAGGACTACGAGTTGCTGAATGTCTGTCGGACGGGGCTGTGAGGCGGTTGCGGCAGACGGATTGGGATCTGACATGAGTGCTCTCCTTCGCAAGGAAGCCTGCGTAACAGCGGGCAACGCGACCGCCGCTTTCGGCGGCGATCGCTGATTGTCATTTCGGACAGATCACAAATTGCGATCAGATCATCCGCTGCTGCCCATAGGCCTGGAGGTTACCGATGACCTGAGGAATGACGCCGATCAGCTGGCGGGTGATGTCGGCGACATCCTGCTGCGTCAATTGTCGCTGCTGGCCAAAGCCCGCAGGACCGCCGAACGCCGCCTGGAATTGCGGCGCGCCGAACTGCGTACCCCAGTTCTGCATCGGATGGGTCTGCGTTGGATAGCCGAGGCCGAACTGCCCGAGGCCTCCGAACTGGCCCAGACCGGAGCCGCCGTGCATGGCGGCATGTTGCAGTTGTGGCTGGCCCTGCAGCATTCCAACGATCTGAGGCACGATGGGCAAGATCTGTCGCACGACTTCGTTCACGTCCTGCGGGCTTAGCTGCCGCGGCCCCTGGCCGTATGCCGCGTAGCCAATACCGGCGAACGGGGTTTGCGCTTGCGCGAGGATCTGAGGCAGCGCCGGTACGAGCTGCCGTACGACCTCGTTCACGTCTTGCTGCGAAAGCTGACGCTGTTGTCCGCCCCACTGCTGCTGACCCCATCCCATCGGTTGCCCGCCAGAGCCAAGTCCGGCGAACGGCGACTGACCACCACCATATTGCTGGCCGAAGGGCGACTGACCACCGTATTGCTGGCCGTAGGCCGCCTGTCCGAAGCCCAGGCCGCCTTGCAGCCCACCTCCTCCGTACGGTTGGCCGCCTTGCGAACCGAATGCTCCCGATCCCCATTGCTGTGGACCGAACTGTCCGAACTGCGGATTATACGCCGGGTTCTGTTGCATGGTTTCATGTTGGGTCATCGCTTGATCTCCTTGCGATGGTTGAGTGCCCTCAGCCCAAAACGAAGACTATCCGCGTGCGAGGCCTGTCGCTGCAATTTCGAGCCAGAAGCAATGCCTCTTGCTGCTTGAGGCACGCGAGCTGCGTCCCTCAAGACGCAAACGAACGGCAAGATATTTTAAGGTGCGGCAAAGAGAGGCCGGTGAGATGTGGGAGCGGCTTGTCGTTTTCTTGCCGGCCGCGTCCTCGCTGCCAGCTGCCTACGTCCGCTCAGACGCCTTGCGATTGATCGCTGACTTCACATGCGTTGCGGGATTTCGCGTCAACGCATTCAAGCCCGCATGGTTTCGACGAACAGCGGCGATATTTATGTGGTAACTCTGTGCAGATTCCGTGTCGAGCTTGTCAGCACTCTTTGCCCAGTCAGCGCTCTTGCCGCAATGCGCATCGGCTTACGCAATTGCTGTTAGCAGAGGCTGAGTAAGGTACCGACGCGCTCGGAGGTGGCGGGATGGCTGCGAAGCAAGCGCATTGGATCGTGCCCAAATGCAGAGACAGGTATTGGCGTAGAGCCGGTGTGATGGCGCTCAAGCTTATCGAGTGCGGCGATGAGCGCCCGCGCGTCGCCGGTGAGTTCCAGCGCGGTGGCATCCGCATCAAGTTCGCGAACGCGCGATAGTGCCAATCCAAGCAGTTGACCGAGAGTCGGAGCTGCGCTCAGCAGCGTCACCAAAGGCTGGCTCGCCGTTCCGCGGTGGTCATGCCGCGTCCGCAGCAAGGCAAGACCGGCGAGCGACGTCCAATCGATCGCGCGACGCAATGCGGTCGCCCAGCTCATTGTCCGGCTGTCATTGTTGCGGATGTGCGCCACTTCGTGCGCCAGAATGCCGGCGATTTCTTCACGCGTCATGCCGCGCAGCAACCCCTCGGTTACAACGATGGCGCTGCGTTCCGGTGTGCCGAGCGCGTAGGCATTCATATCGCCAGGCGCCGGCAGGCAATAGAGATCCGGCAATCGGGCTAGGCCGGCTCGGGCGCAAACTCTTGCCAGAATGGCGAACAAGTCCGGCAGCTCGCCAGGGAACAACAGGCGGGCGCCGAACCAGCGCTGCATGCTCTCGCGCGAAATATCCACGCCGTTGGGGCGGGGAGCAGTTCCAAGCAATGCCCGCTGCATCCCCTCCGTACCGCCGACAATCCAGCCGCACATCGCAAGCAGCAGCGTCATGGCAAGGATCGCCAATGCAGATGATTGATGGTTCGCGGTCAGGTGGGCCAGCAGCCGACGCCGCGACAGCCCCGGCTCACTTGAGTTCAGCTCGATAAGGCAACGCAGGAAAACCCCTGCCTCTCCCGATGGCCAATGGATCTCCACAATTGCGGCATGCCCGCACCGCAAGACGCGCAGCATTTGCGCCGGCGCACTTCGAACCACAGCCAATGAAATGTTTGGCGTAGAAATGTTTGGCGCAAGGTCGTTGGCGGCGTCTCGCCCAGACCGACCACCACGCAAAGCCATCCAGCTTACGCCAGCGCCAAACACCTCAGTCCCTGTCCCTTGGTACACGCCCAACGCGAAATGCTACGGATCAACCCGCGCGATGTCATGCCAATTCCATGCCATAGGCACAGGGATGTCGTGGAATGCACAGGAGTGTATCCGTTCCGCCACGTTAAAAGCCGCTCCTTATGAAATAGGAGCCGAGTTCCCTTTTCCAGATAAACGATGGTTTGGCGGGGTAATTCCTGTGGATACACGCTATGCGGCGAACGGGTGGCCTTTCGGGCCGCCTCGATTGTCCGGTTCGTCGGAAAAAAGCTTCGCTGACCTTCGGTGCGAGACTCGTTGTGTGTGCCGTGGCATCACAGACGGGACGAGACGTCAATGAGCCGATTTTCATCAGTCAGACTGACGGTTCGACTACGCCATCGCGAACCTTGCGATTAGTAGGTGCGGTCGACGTCTGCTCGGGGTCAAAGGCGGCCCTCGCTTCGTTCAAATTGGGCCCAAGTACGTCTCCAATTGTTTCAAAGCGGACGCGGGATTGGAAGGGCTCCGGACTGAAAAGGACCAGCCTCACTAGCTGAGGAGGTCAATATGACCGTTACCCCGAGCACCATCCCCGCCGTCTCGAAGCACGTTCCTTGGAACAAGGGGAAGATCGTCGGCGCAAAGCCGCCGCTCCGTCCCAAGCACGTCTGGTCGATCCGGACCAAGCTCCAGATCGAAGGCCGAACGGTAAGCGCTTAGCCGGAACCCTTGCTTCGGGATCTGGGTAGCTATGCGAAGAAGCCTCCGGCTTGTACGGAGGTTTGGGATGGGATTGGACAGCAAAAAGGACGTCCATTTGGACGGCTCATCGGCGGGGTCGGTGAGCCGGCTGGAGATCCTTGAAGGGCCGTCAGGACGTCGTGTGCGGTCGGAAGCTGAGAGAGCTCGGATCGCCGCCGAGAGTCTGTTACCCGGCGCCCAGGTATCCGAGGTGGCGCGCAAGCACGGAGCGACGCGCTGGCAGGTCTACGATTGGCGACGGCGGCTTCGACAACGAGGTATGTTGCCGCCGTGCGAGGCGTCTCCACCGACGTTTGCGCCGCTGGTTGTGGAAGATGCGTCGGAGGAGCGTCAGGTTCCGGCGATCAAGCTTGAGATCGCGATCGGCGATGTCGTGCTGCGGACGGATACGGCCATTGATGCTGACCAGCTATCCCGGGTGATCCGTGCGGTGCGAGCGTCACGATGATCGCGGCCGGTGCTGATCTGAAGATTTACGTGGCCACGCGGCCGATCGACTTCCGCTGCGGACACGACGGGCTTGCGGCGAAGGTGCAGGAGATGCTTGGTCTCGATCCGTTCAGCGGCGCGGCCTTCGTGTTCCGATCAAAACGAGCGGACCGGATCAAGATTTTGGTCTGGGACCGAACGGGCCTGGTGTTGGTGCACAAACGCCTCGAAGGTTGCAAGTTCGTTTGGCCAACGATCGCGGACGGCGTGATGCGCATGTCGCCGGCGATGTTCGCGGCCTTGTTCGAGGGGCTGGATTGGAGGTTGGTCCGGCCGGAGGAAGCGCGGCGCCCGCAGGTGGCAGGATAACTGCGGCAGAATGACTCGGAAGCAATTTTGAACATGGCATGCGCGGCGCCGATGTGCTCGAAATAGCGCATGAGCATCGCGGCGCTACGCGACGAAAACGAACGCCTGAAGGCGCTTCTGGCGCAAACGCAGGCGACCTTGAGCGAGCATCAGGGGGCACTGGCGGCGTCGGAGGAAGCGCGACGTCGGCTGGAGGTCATTCTCGGCGAATTGCGACGGGACAAGTTCGGCTCGAAATCCGAGAAGCTACGTCCAGATCAGTACCATTTGCCGCTCGAGGACGTGGAGATCGCGCAAGGCATTCTGGACGCGGCGCAGGAAAGAGCCGAGAAGGTCATCCAGGGACGATCGCGGAGCGATCCGGATCAAGGTTCTCATCGCAATCGCGGCTGCTTGCCTGCCCATTTGCCGCGAGTGGAACGGATCATCGAGCCACCAAGCACGCTCTGCCCGTGCGGTTGTGGCGCCATGACGAAGATCGGCGAGGACGTCAGCAAGCGCCTCGACGTGATCCCGGCGCAATGGCGCGTGCTGGTCACGTGTCGCCCGAAATACATCTGTCGCCGCTGCTCAGGCCCTGTCGCGCAGGCGTACGCACCGGAGCACGTCGTGCCCGGCGGGCTGCCGACCGAAGCGGCCATCGCGCACGTGATCGTCTCCAAATTTGGCGATCATACGCCATTTTACCGTCAGGCCGAGATCTATGCGCGCCAGGGGATCCGGCTTGAACGGGCTACACTGGGCAATTGGGCTGGCCGCGCCTGCTTCCATCTTCAACCCATCGCGGACCACATGCGTCGCCACCTGGCCATGGCGGATCGGCTGTTCATGGATGAGACCAAGGCGCCGGTACTCGATCCGGGGCGCGGCCAAACGAAGAAAGGCTACTTCTGGGCGATCGCCTCAGACGATCGCGGCCACAGCGGTCCAAGTCCACCAATCGTGTTGTTCAGATATGCCCCCGGTCGCAGCGGTGCCTTCGCGCAGCAGTTCCTGGACGGCTTTGGCGGACGCTTCCTGCAATGCGATGCCTATGACGGCTATGACCGGCTGACCGAAGTCGTTCGACCGCAAGGGCCTTGGACGCTCGTGCATTGCTGGAGCCATTTGCGCCGGCGCTTCGTGAAATTGGTGCGCAACAGCAAATCGCCGATCGCCGAGGCCGCCGTGCGGCACATCGCACAGCTTTACGCCATCGAAGCCATGGTACGCGGCTCATCGCCGGACATCCGGTTGGCCGCGCGCAAAGAGCACTCGCTGCCCATGGTAGCCGCGTTGAAGTCGTGGTTTGAGAAACAGCTGTCGATGATCTCCAGCGGTTCGACGCTCGCGGAGGACATTCGCTATGCCCTCAATCATTGGCAGGGGCTGACCCGCTTCCTCGAAGACGGACGTCTCGAGCTCGACACCAACCCAGTCGAGAACGCCATCCGGCCAATCTGTTTGACCAGGAAAAACGCTCTCTTCGCCGGACATGAAATCGGAGCGGAAAACTGGGCCTTACTGGCCTCGATCGTCGCCACCTGCAAACTCAACGACGTCAATCCGGCCGGCTACATCGCCGAAACACTCGAGGCGATTATCGACGGCCATCCCCATAGCAGAATCGGCGACCTCATGCCGTGGCGCTTCCGCAAGGCGTCAAGCCAGCCTCAATAGGGCCCCGGCTGAGCGCTTACCTTTGCCCCCGCTCGTTCCCAGTCCAAGGGAGCAATTTACGTGAGGCAACGGCTCAGCATCCGGTAACATTTAGGGCGAGGCAATGCGGAGTCTCACCCTGATCGCCGCCGCGCATCGAGGCCGATCGTCGCCGATCTTGTAACCTGGATGCGCCCAGCAGCGAACTTTGCTCCCCACACGCAACGATACTGCACACACGATCAACTACCTGCTCAACACTGGGCGGCGTTCACCCGCTTCGCGGACGATCTCAACGACCTGCTCCCGTCGAATTGGTCAAGTCCAAAGCGGCTGCCGCCTGACCGCCGAGGCAGACCGGCGCGCCGGCCGGAGGTGCTGGCCGGATGCGTACGGCGCGCTTACTGTCTCAGGTTCCGAAAACTGCGGCGGGAGGCGCACTGATCCGCTGCGACCGCAAGCGGATTGTCGGTACGGTCGCCATAGACCCGTCCGGCGGCTAGGATCAGGGCAAGTTGCGCGAGACCCGCATGAGTCCGAGGCGGCGCGACTTCAGCGAACGCGACGGGGTGCCTCTCCAAGAACGATGCGGTCGGTGCGGAGATGAATGCCTGGGTTGAAGTCCTCCGCCGACGCGCCAGCGTAGCCCAGACGTAAGAAGCAGATCGTAAATGTGCGCAAGGCCTCATTAAGCAGCCGTCCGCGAACCAGAAGCATCCTACGCCGGAGGTCACGCAAGATGCACGAACGCCTGGCAGTTGCGCAAGCTCGAGCTCACAATCCGGCTACAAATAAGGGCGCAGCAGAGCTTCGCAGCCCAGATGGCGTCTCGCGCATGCGGCAATCCCCTGCTCGTGACGATCAATTCGAGAATTGTTAATACGAGATGTTCGGCGTGCCGGGGCATTCTCAGAGATTCAGCCGTTGCGGCCGCACAACGTTATAGCCTTGCGGAAAATATCGGCTCTGAAGAACAAACCTACTCGCCAGCAGTTGGAAGCGCAGGATGAGGAGCGCAGCATAGACGGTTGTTCCAATTGATAAGCCCATCCAGACGCCAATACCTCCAAGGCCGCCGGTCAAACCAAGCACGTAACTAAGGGAAACGCCGATCAGCCAAAAAGCGATTCCTGCAAACACAAGTGGTACCCGCGTGTCCTTCAGTCCGCGCAAGCTACCCAAAGCGATACTGTACATTGTGGCGGCTATGAAGGCGCTTGCGCCGACCAGAAGAAGGTGTGCAGCAAGCGCGACTATGGCGTCGGCATCGTCGACCGATTCACCCAGAAACAGCTTGGCAATATAAAATCGCGCTGCGATTACCACAGCCGTCAGCATCGTTACGATCACAATACCGAGCAACATCGCTGCCAGACCAGCCCGTTTGATGCCAGAACCGTCGTTGCGGCTGACCGCACGGGCAACGCGCACGCTCGCCGCCATACTGATCCCACAAGGGATGGCGAACAGGATAGCGGCAACTTGGAACGCGATCTGGTGGGCGACGAGAGCCCTGGTGCCGATCACCCCCATTAAAAGTGTCAAGGCAGAGGAAACTCCGCATTCCATCAGGCCCGCGATCGAGATCGGCGTGCCGATCACAATTAGCTGTCGCATCAATGGCCAATCGAAGCGCCAGAGATGTGCAAGGACGTGGTAGCCATGAAAAGGGCGGTACATCATGGTAATCCAGACGCCGGCCAAAAATGTCCCATAATTCACAATGGTGGTCGCAATACCGGCCCCGAAGAGCTCCAGCCGTGGAACACCGAACTTCCCGAATACGAGCAGATAAACTAAGAAAGCGTTCACGGGGATCGCCGCAAGCGTGATCCACAAGGCAGGTTTCGGCCGATTGACCGCACCCATGAAAGTGCGGATGGCTGTAAACCACAGCGCTGGCATGACACCCCAGGCCAATCCAAACAGGTATTGCTGCGCGAGTCGCGCGATGTCCGGCGCCTGACCAAATGCGAGCAATATTTGATCGCTGCGCAGCGAAATCACCAATATTGGCAGCGACAACGGCAAGGTCGTCCACAATCCCATGCGCACCGAGCCGCGCACCACACGTAGATTATCAACCACAAACGCTTGCGCCGCAATAGGTGCGATCGCCGCTAAAAGGCCCATACCCACAGTCAGCCCAACAAAATAGAGCCTAATCACTACCGCTGCGGCGGCGAGCGAATCTGCACCAATGCGCCCGATGAAGGCAAGGTCAGTCGCCGTCATCGCAACCTGCCCGAGCTGGATCAGTACCATGGGCAAAGCGAGTTTCGTAATTTCGTTCAGCTCAAGAGCAAAGTGAGAACTCGCCTTCTTCACCTTAGCTCGCGAAGCAGTCGCTTGATTCATTTTAGCCATCTTGTCCATAGCGATCATGCGCCTGCTTTGACCGAGGGGGAGGAAGTGACTCAGTTTTCACGAAAAGAACTATCAGCCGATTCGTGATAGCTGCTGATGCAGAAGTCTCGCCGCCTTTGCGGTTGTGGATACTAAGCACTTCATCGTAACACGCGATCCCGATACGATCGATCCTGCTGAAATTGTATGTAGGACGCACTGAGGCCAACCGCCGCTTGAGCAAGCTTGGCTTCCGCCGCAAGCCTGACCGCGCGCTCGGCCGCGATCATTGCATGCGCGGCCGCAAGATCGGGCGGCAGGTCGGCGGTGGAGTCCGCAACCAGTTGGAATCACATTCGCCGCCAAATTCAACAATTCAAGCGACAAACTCTCAGCCCACGCTGCTCCGACGCCAGGACACTACGGACAACGGACCGCTCATCTGTACCTGCGAGGCGTGAAAGCGCGCGCCTGTCCTTCCCCTCCGCTAGCAAGCACCTCAGCGACGAGGGATCCAACACTAACTCGTGCTCGAAGAGCTCGTCGCCGCGGAAGATCTGGCGATGGATTCTCCACCTGCTTTCGAAGAGCTCGGCCGAGAAGTCATTGGTGTGCTTGAGGACCGCAACCTAGCGATCTCGGCAAGTGGGCCGGTCTGGTTTGTGCTCGTAGATCGCGCGAAGCGCTGCTCGACGAACGAGCAATCGATCGTCTGCGGCGGCTTCACCAGCGGTGCCCGAGATGATCGTGTCCAGCCATGAGCGCAAGAGATCGCCTGCCGGGTGCCGCGCAGCGTGGTGCTCACTCACTTACGCACACCCACAATTGAAGCCATTATCATATTGCTGTTAATTCAAAATTGTTGCCGCGAATCTGCAGTTGCACCTTAGAATCATCGCGCATGATGAATAGATACCAAAGGGCCGGGGCAACGTTAAACCGCCGCGACCACTGCCATCCCGATATCATGAGCCCACACGATTGAATCATAGGCTTGAAAGTATCGATATGCGAACCTCTAGTGTTTTCAACCAGAACTATAAGGCCATCGCGCTCTAGATGCTCGCGTATTCCCGAAAAAAAATCGCGATGCAAACGCCACTTGTCGTCTACATATATGCGGGGCTCAAAATTCTCGCGGTACTCCAACATATTGCGCTCAACAAAGTGAGGCGGATTACCAACCACGAGATCGAACCTCTCTGATTCCGGCAACGCAAGAAGCCCGTCGCCCTTATAAACTGTCACACGATCTCCGATATTATTTTTATCTGCGGTATATTGGGCGGCCTCAATGGCAGGACCATAAAAATCAGCAAGACACAGGCTGGCGCAAATGTTAGCAGCCAACATCGAATATCCAATAAATGCAGGGCCACAACACCACTCAAACATGCGCTTAAATCGCCGTCGATCCGTAAAGCAATTGAATAGGTCGAGGTAATCGTCCGCGATATACGCACCGCCACCATTTAGGTCTTCGGTATAGTAGACACAAACGTCGTTCCAAGCTTTGTACTTGTAACTTTGCGTAAGCTCATCAACATGCGGCGTCGTGGAGTGAGACATCATCGGACCTTTTTTGAAACTTGTTGCGTGGCTCAATGTAAAGTCAGAGGTCTCCCGTGCAACCTAGGACATTTGGTAGTTCGAATGGTCTTCGCCTCAGGTGGTTCGCCGTAAGTCCGTATGTCCGGCTCTTCCAGTGAGATGGCTCGCCCTACACTGCGCGTCCGAGGGTTACTCGAGCGTACCGAGCCGATCCTCACCACAGGAGGACGAGCCGTGGCAGATTATAGGGCAGCATTTGTCGGAATCGACGTCGCGAAGCTGAAAAACGCCATCGCGATCGCGGAAACAGGCCGGGAAGGAGAGGTTCGTTTCTTCGGTGAGGTCGACGCGTCGGCGACCGGCATGCGCCGGGTCGTTGAACGGATCGCCAGCCGGTTTGGTGGTGTGCATTTCTGTTACGAGGCCGGTCCGACTGGCTATGGCCTTTATCGCCTGATCCGGTCGCTCGGCCATGAATGCACCGTGGTTGCGCCATCGCTGATCCCGAGGAAGCCGGGCGATCGCGTGAAGACAAACCGCCGGGACGCTGTTTCTCTCGCCCGGCTGCTGCGCACCGGCGAGTTAACGGCGGTGTGGGTTCCCGATGAAAGCCACGAAGCGCGCCCGGGCGGCGGCGGTTGAGGCGCTGCGGGTCCACCGCCAGCAGGTGAGCGCCTTCATGCTCAAGCATGGCCGCACCTATCCCCGCAAGAAGGGATGGACGATGCGCTATCTGCGTTGGCTTCAGGAATAGCAGTTCAATCATCCCGCGCATCAGATCGCGCTGCAAGAAATGGTCGAAGCAGTTCGCATCGCCAAGGAGCGGGTCGAACGTCTGGAGTGCACGATCGAAGAGTTCGTCTCGGCCTGGTCCTTGGAGCCGCTCGTGCGGGCGCTTCAAACACTGCGAGGTGTCGATCTAATCGTCGCGGTGACATTTGCCACCGAGGTTGGTGACGTGAGCCGTTTTGAGACCTCACGTCAGCTCATGGGCTATCTTGGTCTAGTGCCGGGCGAGCGATCGACCGGGGAGACGGTCAGGCGTGGCAGCATCACTAAGGCTGGCAACGGCCGCGTTCGCCACATGTTGGTCGAGAGCGCCTGGACGTATCGGCACCCGCCGAAGATCGGAAAGACAAAGCTATACCGGCTCGAGCAGGCATCGCCAGCAGTGCGAGAGATCGCATGGAAGGCGCAGACCCGCCTGACTGCTCGCTACCGAAAGCTCGCTTCGCGCGGCAAGCGAACGACGGTGGTCTGCACTGCTATCGCCCGTGAACTGGTCGGCTTCATGTGGGCGGTCGCCAGGCAGATCGTGGTCGAGTAGCTCGGCCATTCGGCTTTGCCCTCACAGATCCGGGCAGGCGGCTTTCCCGCACCCGGCTCTTCCCGAGAGTAACCCGCGTCATATCCGCGCCTGCGCCCATGTGCGAGTGATGCGTGGAGTTGGCAGGCGGAAGCGTGCCGTCAGGGCCTCGAACTCCGGCCAGCCCATGCGCCGACTTTTCTGGCTACGCCGTCTCAGACAACGCAGCCAGGTCCGACGCACTTCGCGGTAGAAGCCGTTGAGCGCTGGATAATTGTGCGGCCTGCCATAATAGCCATAGTGCCCGCGCAGCACGGCGGCGAACCGCTCGTGCTGCGTGGCCAGTGGCGCGTGCATGAGCCGCCAAGCCTCCTGGCGCAACGCCGTCAGCTTGCGCGTCAGGCGTTTCCCTTCCGTCTTGTGCTTCACGATGAACCGGCCATCTCGGGTCCGCCCACAGTAGTGAGTGAAGCCGAGGAAGGCGAAGGTCTCTGGCCGCCGCTCGCCGCGCCGCTGACGTGAGACGGCCGCGAACCGGCCAAACTCGATCAGCCGCGTCTTGTCCTCATGGAGCGTCAGGCCGAAGCTGGCCAGCCGCGCCTTGAGGGCCAAGAGCATTTCCTGCGCATCTGCCTTACTCTCGAAGCCCATGACGAAGTCGTCCGCATAACGCACGATCACGATGCGACCGCGTGCGCGGCGACGACGCCATTGATGAGTCCAGAGATCGAGGATGTAGTGCAGGAAGATGTTGGCAAGGAGCGTGCCCCTGTCCGTCTCTTGCTTCTCGCCGCTCTCAAGAACGCCAGCTCGCAGCCACAGCCCGATGAGCCGCAAGATGCGAGGATCGGCGATCCTGTGCGCCAGCATCCGCAACAGCCATTCGTGGTCAACCGAGTCAAAGAAGCTGCGTATGTCGGCATTGAGCACCCAGTTCACATGCTGGCTCATGATCGCCGTATGCAAGGCATCAAGCGCCATGTGAGGATTCCGCCCCGGCCGGAAGCCGTAGGAGAATCCGAGGAAGTCGGCCTCGTAGACAGCGCTCAACACCTCGGCCACCGCGCTTTGGACAATCTTGTCTTCTAGCGCCGGTACACCGAGAGGCCGCTTACCGCCGTCGGCTTTGGGGATGTAGACTCGCCGCACCGGCTGTGGCCGGTAACGACCGGAGTGGACCCGTGCGCAGAGGTCGCGGAGGTTATCCGTCAGCCTCTCTTCGTACTTCGCCACCGTCACCCCATCGACCCCCGCGCTGGCCTGCCGCTTTTGTCGTCGAAACGCCCGAAGAAGAGCGTCTTCGTCGACATGGTGCAGCAGGGCCGTGAACCGGGTTTGGGCAGCCTGCTCGGCTGCCGCGTTCACCCGCTTGAGGTTCAGCGGCAAGGTAACCCGGCTCTGTGTCCGGACCCTGGCCTCCTCGCGCAGGCTCCCCTCGGGCTGGTCCCTTCCCTCCATGCGTCTCGTTATCTTCGACGACTTCACAGGTAGTATGGACCAGTCCGACTCCCGACCTCAGCTCGAACAACGGCTCTGGCAGTGCCTTGCCGCTGTCCCCCACTGGAGACCAATCCAATGGACCCGGTCGGGCCTCTCATGTTCCGATGATTACCTTCCATGCGTGATCCGGCCATCGACCCCGACGGAGCGACATCGTCTCGCATAACGACGATGCTCATGCAGCCTTCGTGACTAGGGAACACACTCGGCCTCCCCGAACATCCACCTTTCGAGGCTCATTCCCGCACCCCGCATGGCTCCTGTCTACACTTCACACCCCGCGTTGCCGCGACGCTCGCAAGACTCGGTCCCGGCTTGCCTGCTTCGGCTTTGGCCGGATGGGACTTCCACCCACAAGCAATCCTCAGCTTGGCATGACGTACTCCCCGGGCGTGGTGTAGCTGGCGGTGGGTCACCGCGTTCGTCGGCATGGGCCGGATCGGTCAGGTGGCGATTGCCGGGAAGCTGACGGTGGGATCATCGCCCAACGGGGCGATCGTTTCCAGTGTCATGTAGCGACCGCGCTGAACCGCCCACTCATCGTTCTGTTCGAGCAGGATGGCGCCAAGCAGGCGGGTGATGGCGTCCTCATTGGGAAAGATGCCGACGACTTCGGTTCGGCGCTTGATCTCGCCGTTGACGCGTTCGAGCGGATTGGTCGAGTGCAGCTTGGCGCGGTGCGCGACCGGGAAGCTCATATAGGCGAGCACGTCGGTCTCGGCCTCATCGAGGAACGCGGCAAGCTTGGGCAGCTTGGGGCGGAGTTGGTCGGCGATGCGCCGCCATTGCGCCCGCGCCGCTTCCGCGTCGTCCTGGGCAAAGGCGGTGGCGATGAAGGCGGAGACGACGCGCCGCCCGCTCTTGCCGGCATGCGCCAATGCGTTGCGCATGAAGTGGACGCGGCGGCGTTGCCAAGTGGCGTTGAGAACCTTGCCGACCGTGGCCTTGATCCCCTCATGGGCGTCGGAGACGACGAGCTTGACGCCGCGCAGGCCCCGCCGCGCCAGCTTGCGCAGGAACGCGGTCCAGAACGTCTCGGCCTCGGAGGGGCCGATGTCCATACCGAGCACCTCGCGCCGGCCATCGCTGTTGACGCCGACCGCGATGATCACCGCGACCGAGACGATGCGCCCGTTCTGGCGCACCTTCACGTAGGTCGCGTCGATCCACAGATAGGGCCAGTCGCCCTCGATCGGGCGATTGAGGAAGGCCTTCACCTTGTCGTCGATCTCGCCGCACAGCCGCGACACCTGGCTCTTGGATATCCCCGTCATGCCCATCGCCTGCACCAGATCATCGACCGAGCGGGTGGAGACGCCCTGCACGTAGGCTTCCTGCACCACGGCGGTGAGCGCCTTCTCGGCCATCCGCCGCGGCTCGAGGAAGCCCGGGAAGTAGGAGCCCTTGCGCAGCTGGGGATACGTAGCTCGACCGTGCCGGCGCGGGTCTCCCAGCTCCGATCGCGGTAGCCGTTGCGCTGGGCCTGGCGCTCCTGGCTCTTCTCGCCGTAAGCGGCCCCGGTCAGGCCCTCGACCTCCAGCTCCATCAGCCCGTGGGCGGCAAAGCCGATCATCTCACGCAGCAGATCGGCATCAGGGGCCTTCTCCACGAGCGCGCGCAGGTTCATCATGTCGTCGGTCATCGGTGGTTCCTCGAATCAGGTTGGTGTCGCAACCCAAACCTTACCGACGAATCATCGGTGACCACCCGCAAAGCCGCTCGCTCGCTACGGCGCTATGTGGGGCGCGCGTCGCGAGCGACTTTGCTAATCAGCTACACCACTCCTTGGGACACGACCGCCAGGCAAGTGCAATCAACCTGATCAGGCACTCTCATCATCGCGCATTGGCGGAGGCGGGACCACGGCAGAGGGAATGCACGTCAGACGCTTTGTGGCCGGCAAGAGCACCGACGCCCGCAGTAAGATCGGAGCAGACCTCGGACGCACAATCGGGAATGCGGTAGCCAACCCGCGCATCAGAGCTTGATCACCAACGTCCTTCGGTTCAGCCTCCACCCATGCGCGATCATCAGCATCAACAGCCGATCAACGATCGGGCGAACCTCTGCGTTCTGAGCCTTGACAACGGACATCAGAGCGTCGTTCTCAGGTCACGGCTTTGAGGCCTGGAGCGCGATAGACCCAGGGCAGTAGCTGTCGCGGTTTGGATGCCCGTCGACGATCCTGGTCAGGACGTCGGTGAAGTAGGCAAGCGGGTCGATGTCGTTGAGCTTGCAAATCTTCATCAGGGACGCGAAGACAGCCCAGTGTTCGGCACCACCGTCGGATCCGGCAAACAGCGCGTTCTTGCGACTGAGCTTGATGCCACGGATTGATCGTTCGACCGTGTTGTTGTCGAGTTCGATGCCGCCATCATCGATGAAGCGCGTCAGCACCTGCCAGCGCGAGAGAGCGTAGCGGATGGCGGCAGCGAGCTTGATCTTCTGGCTGATGAGAGTCAGCTTGGCGCGTAGCCGAAGCATCGAAGGCATCGGCCAGCGGCCGGCATTTCTGCTGCCACGCGAGACATCGCTCCTCCGGGCTCCGGCCGCGGATCTCCTTCTCGATCGCGTAGAATGCGGCAATGTGCTTCAGCGCCTCGCTTGCGATCGGCGCGGGGCCCGCCGCCGCGAGTTCGTAGAAGTTGCGCCGCATGTGCATCCAACAGAAGGCGAGCTCGACCTTGCCGCGGTCGGCAAGCTTTGGATAGGCGGTGTAGCCATCGACCTGCAGGACGCCCTCGAAGCCGGGAAGATGGCTGAACAGCCGCTCGGCTTTGCCGTCGGGTGCATAGACATAGGCGGCGATGCCGGGCGGATCGAGGCCACCCCAGGGCCCTGTCACCGGCATAGGCCCAGAGCTGGCCGGTCTTGGTGGCCCTCGACCGGGATCGAGCACCGGCACCGTCGTCTCGTCGGCGAACAGCTTGGACCTCGCGCGAAGCACAGTGAGAAGGCGCTCATGCAGCGGGCGCAGATGGAAGGCGGCATGCCCAACCCAGTCCGCCAGTGTCGATCGATCGAGAGCGATGCCCTGGCGGGCATAGATCTGGGCCTGCCGGTAGAGCGGCAGATGATCGGCATATTTCGACACCAGAACCTGGGCGACGGTTGCCTCCGTCGGCAGTTCGCCCTCGATCAAGCGGGCCGGAGCCTCGGCCTGCAGGACGTCATCTTCGCAGGCTCGGCAGGCGTATTTGGGACGTCGGGTGACGACAACGCGGAACTGCGCCGGCACCATGTCCAGCCGCTCGCTCTTGTCTTCGCCGATCTGGTGCAGTTCGCCCTGGCAGCAGGCGCAGGTCTTATCGTCGATGTCGACGACGACCTCGATCCGCGGCAGATGCGCCGGCAGTGCTCCACGATTGTTGCGACGCTTGCGCGCCCGTTCGGCCCGGCCTTCGGGGCTGTTGTGTCCTGACCGGCCTCGGCGGAGGCCGCGACCTGCTCGACATCCCCTCGAGGCCCAGCAGCATCTGCTTCTCAGGAAGCGACTCCGCTTTCCGGCCAAAGCGATGACGCTGCATTCCTTGATGATCTGGCGCAGCCGCTCGCTCTCGTGCCCCTCGGCAAGCAGCATTGCCTTCAGCATCTCGGGATCATCAGGAAGGTTATCGCTCGCAAGCAAATCAGAGCATATTCGCGCCCGCCTGACGACGTGCTCGATGCCCCTGATTCACTTCGCCGCAGCGGGGCCCACAATTATCCGGCTTGCGTCGGGACGACCGTCTCCCGTGCCGCGTGAACACGCCGCCAATCAAGCCCTTCGAGCAGCGCCGACAATTCCGCCGCCGACAAACGCGTCACGCCATCCTCGATCTTCGGCCAGCGGAAGACGCCTTCCTGGAGCCGCTTGGCGAATAGGCGCAAACCCGTACAATCCCAGAAGATCAGCTTCCTCCGGTACGCCCGCTTGGCATGGAAGACATAAAACAGCACCCGAGAACGGATCGGCCCTTGATGTGCTCACGACCAACATAGCAAGCCCCTCCATTCCCTTGCAGAAGTCGACCGGCTTGGTTGCCACCATCAGCCGAACAGTTCCGGACGGGCCGATTACCGGCCTGCCTTCAGCGCATGGATGAGGCCGCAATGATCACCACGTCGGCGCCTCGGCCGACCCGGATAGTGACGCTTTCGGCTTCAATCTCGATGCCCCGGCATCGCAACGGCGAGCGCGGACATCCGGCTTGGCCTTGCGTTGCGCTGTCTTGCGCTCATGGTCAGTAACCGCGACCGCACCATGGCGTCTACCACCGCCGGTACAAACGGCGGATCGTCAGCCACCGGCGCCAAGTGAACAGTTGTTGTGGGGTCAGCCTGTGTCGTCGGGCAATCTCGGAAACGACCGCGCTTGGTACCAGCGTCTCCTCGACGATGCGGGCCTTGTCGTTCTTAGAACCAACGACGGCATGCTGTCTCCGTAATCACTTCCAGCCGACGCACGTCCGACTTAAGCGTATGGTCAAGCGATCGTGAAACTCGCCTATCCCGTGCGCCGCAAGAAGGTGGGAGCAGAACGACGCTCTGATGTCCGTTGTCAAGGCTCAGAACGCAGAGGTTCGCCCGATCGTTGATCGGCTGTTGATGCTGATGATCGCGCATGGGTGGAGGCTGAACCGAAGGACGTTGGTGATCAAGCTCTGATGCGCGGGTTGGCTACCGCATTCCCGATTGTGCGTCCGAGGTCTGCTCCGATCTTACTGCGGGCGTCGGTGCTCTTGCCGGCCACAAAGCGTCTGACGGGCATTCCCTCTGCCGTGGTCCCGCCTCCGCCAATGCGATGATGAGAGTGCCTGATCAGGTTGATTGCACTTGCCTGGCGACCGCCCATATGAAGCCGACCAGTTCACGGGCGATAGCAGTGCAGACCACCGTCGTTCGCTTGCCGCGCGAAGCGAGCTTTCGGTAGCGAGCAGTCAGGCGGGTCTGCGCCTTCCATGCGATCTCTCGCACTGCTGGCGATGCCTGCTCGAGCCGGTATAGCTTTGTCTTTCCGATCTTCGGCGGGTGCCGATACGTCCAGGCGCTCTCGACCAACATGTGGCGAACGCGGCCGTTGCCAGCCTTAGTGATGCTGCCACGCCTGACCGTCTCCCCGGTCGATCGCTCGCCCGGCACTAGACCAAGATAGCCCATGAGCTGACGTGAGGTCTCAAAACGGCTCACGTCACCAACCTCGGTGGCAAATGTCACCGCGACGATTAGATCGACACCTCGCAGTGTTTGAAGCGCCCGCACGAGCGGCTCCAAGGACCAGGCCGAGACGAACTCTTCGATCGTGCACTCCAGACGTTCGACCCGCTCCTTGGCGATGCGAACTGCTTCGACCATTTCTTGCAGCGCGATCTGATGCGCGGGATGATTGAACTGCTATTCCTGAAGCCAACGCAGATAGCGCATCGTCCATCCCTTCTTGCGGGGATAGGTGCGGCCATGCTTGAGCATGAAGGCGCTCACCTGCTGGCGGTGGACCCGCAGCGCCTCAACCGCCGCCGCCCGGGCGCGCTTCGTGGCTTTCATCGGGAACCCACACCGCCGTTAACTCGCCGGTGCGCAGCAGCCGGGCGAGAGAAACAGCGTCCCGGCGGTTTGTCTTCACGCGATCGCCCGGCTTCCTCGGGATCAGCGATGGCGCAACCACGGTGCATTCATGGCCGAGCGACCGGATCAGGCGATAAAGGCCATAGCCAGTCGGACCGGCCTCGTAACAGAAATGCACACCACCAAACCGGCTGGCGATCCGTTCAACGACCCGGCGCATGCCGGTCGCCGACGCGTCGACCTCACCGAAGAAACGAACCTCTCCTTCCCGGCCTGTTTCCGCGATCGCGATGGCGTTTTTCAGCTTCGCGACGTCGATTCCGACAAATGCTGCCCTATAATCTGCCACGGCTCGTCCTCCTGTGGTGAGGATCGGCTCGGTACGCTCGAGTAACCCTCGGACGCGCAGTGTAGGGCGAGCCATCTCACTGGAAGAGCCGGACATACGGACTTACGCGTTCGTCAGCAAACGGAAGACGTTGTCAACTCGTGACCGACGACTAGTTCGGAGAGGTCGAGCTGCAGTTCCAGGTACTCAGTGGTGCGGGACCTATCATCCTCAATCGAGCATCTCCACGAGGGCTTTCACACACTTGAGGCCGAGCGCATTGAGGCGGTCGAGGGCAAGGCTACGAGTGACCTCCTAATTGTAGTAGCGCGATCTGTGGATGGTGGCCGCTCAGCTAGGCTAACCAAAATCGTTAACAATGCCGCTGTTGCCGACCTCGATCTCGCAACTCAAAAACCCAACTTCAGAGGTCCTTTAAACCTCACCCTCAACTTTGGTAGCTGCGTGCAGCTCTGCGCCTGCTACTATTCGCCCCAAATCAGCTTATCAAGTGAAAATCGCACCTGTGTTAAGCTATGCGTTCTGTGGAGAGGCTAGATGTGATGAGCCAAGATACCGTGTTCATGGATACCAATGCTCCCACTATCGAGATTATGCAACAGGTCAAGCAACGGGGCATGGCCCTTAACCAGTTCAGGTTACGCTGCCCTTCATTGCCTGATTGCGGCGTGATGCGATCAGTGCACCGCCACCTCCAGGTAAGACTTAGCCGCTGCTCGACAGATAGGTCGGCTACGTCTCCGCGCCATGACACCATGCTGGATCGAGATACAGTCTCGGCCGACCGCTTGGGCCCGCTTTGGCTGAAGGAAAATAGCGGCCAATTGATCGAATCGAGTCCTGTATTCAGGGCATGCCGCCCCAGAGCAGAGCGAGGTTTATCTGTCTTGAGGAACACATAGGGCTCCCCTCTTGATTAGTGCGGCACAAGCTTGTGCTGTGTCCCATAAGGTGAACGAAGACCGATGAACGCATATCAGACCGAACATTTGATACTCACGCCTATGCGCATCGAACACGAGGCGGAGTTGTTCAAGTTGCATAACGATGTGTTGATACAGGAGACCATCTTCAAGAATGTGCCGCAGACCAGTGAAAACGTGCGCACTTGGCTTGCTAGGTATTTGGCGCAATGGCAAAAGAACTCGTTCGGCGTCTGGATGGTATATGAAAAGACAAAAGGTGGTCCGGCCATCATTGGTCGTTGTGGTTTGCAAGATTTTGAGAACACCAACAATCTGGAGTTCAGTTACGCATTTTTGGAGTACAGGGCCGGGCGAGGCCTGGGTCCGGAGGCCGCACGCTTCACCATCACGCATGCCTTGCGAAACTCGACCAAAGAAAAAGTTGTGGGCTTCATTGCCCACGGCAATGCGCGGGCCGAGCGGGCAGCCAAGAAGTTGGGGCTGCGGTATATCGATGACCGCTTGTATTACGACAAATTATTCCAATATTACGAAATGACCCGTGAGGAGTATTTTTCACACCCTCACCATCAGGTCGCCCGGTGAGTACGAAGATGTTCGGATGTATCCGCATGCTGCGATTTTGGTTAATTGAGGACCCTGGTTCGGAATATGCGACGGTGGGTTCTGCCGGCGATCGGATCTTCAGGTGCGACCGTCATCCGGCTACTTATCTTGCGGATGCGTTTTGGTCCGCTGCAGCGGCCAAGGATCAAATAGTTGAGGAGATTCAATTTTGCGACGCGGAGGGCCAGATGAATCTCGATCGGGGCGGAGTTAGCGAAGTACGGTTTTTGCGGCGTATTTAGCGGGACTTGGAAGCGCAATCGGTTAGGCAATGGGGATGAGGTGACCTGCCACCGAACTTTCATCCGGCCGCGGTTAGAGCCTCGGGGTTTTGTACGCCAAGTGGCGCGGTTGGAGCAACGGACGATCGGCGGAGCTGGTCGGGGTTGCGTAGCCGATCGTCCGTTGCGGTGAGGTGGGCGGCATAAGCCGCGGGGGTCACTGTATTTCAGCGACGAGTGAGGCCGCTGAAGATTGTAGTCGGCAACCCAATTGGCGATCTTGGCGCGGGCGTCGTCGAGATCGAAGAACAGAGTCTCGTTGAGCAGCTCGTCACGCATCCGGCCGTTGAAACTCTCGACGAAGCCGTTCTGCATCGGCTTTCCCGGTGCAATGAAGTGCCAGTCGATGGCTGCGTCCCTGCACCAGGCGAGCATGGCATTGCAGGTGAACTCGGTGCCGTGGTCGGACACGATCATTCCTGGCTTGCCGCGTCGTTCGACGGCGGCCGTCAGTTCGCGGGCGACGCGTCGTCCTGAGATCGACGTATCCGGAATGGCGCCCAGACATTCCTTGGTGACGTCGTCGACGATGTTGAGGATGCGGAAGCGCCGACCGTTGGCGAATTGGTCGTGGACGAAATCCAGCGACCAGCGCGCGTTGGGCATCGCCTCGACTAGGATTGGGGCACGGGTCCCCACGGCCTTGCGGCGAGCCCGCCGCTTGCGGACGGTGAGCCCTTCTTCGCGATAAAGCCGGTAGATCCGGTTGATCCCCGATGGCTCACCCTCCCGCCGCAGCAGCACGAATAGCCGGCGGTAGCCGAACCGCCGCCGCTCGTTGGCAAGGTCACGCAGCCGGCCACGGAGAGTCGCGTCCGGAGGACGGCTGGAGCGATAGCGGATCATCTTCCGATCCGCTCCGACAATCGAACAGGCCCGCCGCTCCGACAGGCTCATGACGGCCTGCAGATGCGCGACCGCAGCGCGCTTGGCGGCGGGCCCTACCATTTTTTTGAAAGCAGCTCGCGAAGGGCGGCGGCGTCGAGCATCTGCTCGGCTAGAAGCTTCTTCAGCTTCGCGTTCTCGTCCTCCAGCGCCCTCAGCCGCTTCGCCTCCGAAACGTCCATGCCGCCGAATTTGGCCTTCCAATTGTAGATCGTTGCTTCCGAGACCCCGTGCTTGCGAGCCAGGTCGGCCGTCTTTGCTCCAGCCTCATGCTCCTTCAATACCGCGATAATCTGCTCTTCCGTAAGCGCTGTTCCGAACACACGGGTTCGAGGCGTTAGCTGATCTCTATGTTTTTCGTTTGTGGAGGGCTGCCAGCCGTTCCGCCTCAGCTAGTGCCGCAGTCTTGGTTTTAAAAGGACCAACGTCGTGTTCCTGCGTGTCGGGCAGCCAAGCAGGCAAGAACCACCAACCGCCCGGGCGGTAACTCGTGCTGTTCCTGACCGACCCGATGTGATCGGCTGTAGACCAACCGGGATCTACCCCGTCCTGATGCCACAAGATGTTCTTGTCGCTCACCGGCGCGCCTCAAGAATGTTGGCTCGTCGTTTTTCTTCGCTCAGGCCGGATTCTAGCCGTTTCCGTAGGCCCATGGCAACAAACTGTCGAGTTGACGGTTCGGGTGACCGTTGACGATCCTGGTGAGCACATCGGTGATGTAGGCCAGCGGATCAATGTGATTCAGCTTACAGGTTTATGCCGCCCGCCGAACTATGCCGAGTCGGGTCGTTTTCCCCAGATTTCTCGCTGACCGGCGTTTGGTCGGTTCGGCATAGTTCGTTCTGTGCCTCCGCTTTCAACAGCGGAGAACAGGAAGATGGAAGTTGAAGAGTACTTGGGCAGAAGCCGGCTGTGCCGGCGTCTCAGAAGCGGGCCGCACAGACAACTCATCGAGCGCTACGCCGCTCGTCTCATCGAAGAGAGGCTCGTTCGGCACGGCACATGGCGTTGCCTCAACGTGGTTGGCGGGCTCCTGAGTTGGATGGCAGGCCGTCGCTATGAGCTGGTCGATCTCGATGAGCAGGTCGTTGAGCGGTACCTCCGACATCGAGGCGGGAGGCAGTCTATCCAACCCGGTGACCGGGCCGCGCTCAAGCGATGGCTGTTGGTGCTGCGCGAGGAAGGCGTGATCGCGCCGTTGGTGCTGCCGCCTCTCACCCCGCACGAACAGATCTTCAAGGAGTTCGATGCCTACCTGCGATCAGAGCGCGGCCTGGCCCCGAGGTCCATCGTCCGCCATCTCCCAGTCATCCGCAGGTTCCTGCACGAGGTGTGCTCCGGCGGCGCCGCCGCTCTGGGCAAGATCAGCCAAGAGGACGTGATCCGCTACGTTGAGCGCCACGCCCAGGATTGGAGCCCGGGAACAGGCAAGGCGATGTGCTGGTCGTTACGCGCCTTTCTCCGTTACCTCCACCATCGGGGGCTGAACGCGCGCTCGTTGGCGGATTGCGTTCCATCGATGCGCCGATGGAAGCTCGCAACCCTGCCGACCTATCTGCCTGCCGCTCAGGTGCGGAAGGCTCTCGACGGTTGCGACCGAGAGACGGTGATGGGACGGCGCGACTACGCCATTCTGTTGTTGCTGGCCAAGCTCGGCCTGCGGGCCGACGAGATCGCGACGCTCACCCTCGATGATATCGACTGGCGCGCCAGCGAGATACTCGTTCGCGCCAAGGGCCGACAGCGGGCACGGATGCCGATACCGCCAGATGTTGGCGCGGCCATCGTTGCATATCTGCGCAATGGCCGCCCAAAGTCGTCGTGCCGACGGCTGTTCGTCCGCACACTCGCGCCACACGTCGGCCTTGCTTCCGGATGCGCGATCACCATGATCGCCAAGGCCGCTCTCGATCGCGTTGGAATCGGAGGTTGCGCACACCGCGGCGCCCATATCTTGCGCGTTCCAGCCGATCGTGATCACCGATTCCAGGCCATCGTGATCACGCGTTCCAGAGCATCGTGATCACCATTTCCAGCCGATCGACGACATGGCGCGCGAACCCGCGCACGTCGCTCAATCGCAGCGCCCAGGATGCATGACGATCGGGCGGCAGCGTTGCCCATTCCATTGCCAGGTTCGTCGTGATGATCCTGGCTTTGCGCTTCTCCATAAAGGCGACGAAGTCGGCGAGCCGACGGGTCTGGTGCTCGTACTTGTAGCCAAACCTCTTGCGCATGCTCAGGTACTTATCGAGTGCGGCGCGCAGATTGGTCATTGCACGCCTCCCGGCCAGGGCAGGCTCAATGTTCTCAACGCATCGATATCGACCTTCGCGTAAATCCGGGTGGTGTCGTGGTTCTCGTGCCGCAGCAACTGTCCGATATCCGACAAGGTCGCGCCAGATCGGAGAAGCTCGATAGCGAGACTGTGGCGGAAGATATGGGCGCCGCGGTGTGCGCAACCTCCGATTCCAACGCGATCGAGAGCGGCCTTGGCGATCATGGTGATCGCGCATCCGGAAGCAAGGCCGACGTGTGGCGCGAGTGTGCGGACGAACAGCCGTCGGCACGACGACTTTGGGCGGCCATTGCGCAGATAAGCAACGATAGCCGCGCCAACGTCTGGCGGTATCGGCATCCGTGCCCGCTGTCGGCCCTTGGCGCGAACGAGTATCTCGCTGGCGCGCCAGTCGATATCATCGAGCGTGAGCGTTGCGACCTCGTTGGCCCGCAGGCCGAGCTTGGCCAGCAGCAACAGAATGGCGTAGTCGCGCCGTCCTATCACCGTCTCTCGGCCGCAACCGTCGAGAGCCTTCCGCACCTGAGCGGCAGGCAGATAGGTCGGTAGAGTTGCGAGCCTCCATCGGCGCACCGATGGAACGCAATCCGCCAACGAGCGCGCGTTCAGCCCCCTATGGTGGAGGTAGCGGAGAAAGGCACGCAACGACCAGCACATCGCCTTGCCT
>NZ_CAADFC020000030.1 GCF_900696085.1 Bradyrhizobium ivorense | reverse complement strand
CTCGCCGGGATCTGCAACTTCAAACGGTTGAACGACACGCAATTGTCGTTGCCGACCTGCCTCTCCTCCTGCACGCAAAGAATCTCGCCGAGATCGATACCCGCAATCGCGACGAAAGCGCTGCCGTCCTGCTCGGGCTTGATGGCAAAACGGGCGTTGTGGGCCGGCAGATAGACCTCGCGAATAAATAGATTGGCGGCCTCCACCGTGGCGATCCCGGCCAATGCCAGCTCCTTGGTCAGCCGGTCTTGCAGCGTCTGAAAGACACGCTCGGAACGGCCCCGCGCTTGCGGCGAATAGGCCGCGATATGTTCGATACCCAGATGCGCCAGCGCCCGGCCGACCTGGGTCGGCGCCGCGCGATCGACCGCGCCGCCGGCCGTCGCCGTCTGAAAGTAATGCGAGCCCCGATCGGTGTAGAGGCTCAATGGCAGGCCATGCCGGCCAAACACTTCCTCCAGCGCGCGGAAGGTCGAGGCGGTACCTTCTTCCTCCACCAGGAACGCCGAATAGATTGCGCTCGTCGCGTCATCCAGGGTCACGATCAGATCGAGCATCGGCTGCCCTGCGAGCCATTGATGCCGCGATCCGTCCTGATGCAGCAGCATCCCTGGTAACGGCCGGCGCGGACGCTTGCGCCGGTGTGCGCCGCGGCGGCGGGCCTTCTTCACAAGCCCCTTCGACTGCAGGAAGGTCTTGGTCCAGGTGTAGCTCCAGCTGAAGCGATGATCCTTCACCAGGTGCTCGTGAAAATGCTTCGCCGTGAAGCCGGCGTAGCGCGTGCGATAAAGCGCTTCCACCTCGTCCGCGCGGTCAATCGGAACCCGTCGGCCGGAAACCTTGCCGAGCCGACGGTCCAGCAATCCCGCCTCGCCGTCCTCTTCGTAGCGCTGACACCAGCGCCGAAACGTCCGTTCACCGACACCCAACAGCTCCGCTGCTTCCAACTGGTTGAACTCCAAAGCCTCGTACCGGCCTAAAATGTCCAGAAACTTGATCATGCGCACACCCTGAAGGGCTTCCGTCCGGCGCATCACATGCCCCTCCAAAGGGCACGAAAATTACCGGACAGATCGTGTGCTACATAAACCGGACATATCGTGTGCTACCGACAGGTGCGCACCCGCGTCGCTTTGCCCGCCCTGCAGCAGCAGCTATAATTGCGCCAACGAACCCAAGGACCACCATGCTCCACGTCTGTTCGCTTGCCGCACTGTCGGACACGGTCCGTATCACCGGTGCCAGCCATGTGCTGACCGTGATGGCCAATGTCGACCAGGTACCGCGGCCGCCCTCCGTGCTTCCCGCCAATCACCTGAAGGTGTCGATGGACGACATCACCGAGGTGATGGACGGCTTCGTTGCGCCCAACGAGGCGCATATCGAGCGGGTGCTGAGCTTCGTGCGCGGCTGGGATCGCCGCGCGCCGATGGTGGTGCACTGCTATGCCGGC
Source organism: Bradyrhizobium ivorense (assembly GCF_900696085.1). GTDB lineage: Bacteria > Pseudomonadota > Alphaproteobacteria > Rhizobiales > Xanthobacteraceae > Bradyrhizobium > Bradyrhizobium ivorense. The sequence goes on along the minus strand of NZ_CAADFC020000030.1, from coordinate 225,855 downwards.
ATCAGCCGCTCGACCGCGAGCGCCTTCGCCGCCGCCTGTGCGCTCAACCCGCATCGCGATGAGATGGCGATCGCCCGGCTGATCCGCGAAGCCTCGCCGATCGCGCAGCCCAACCGCCTGATCGTCAGCCTCGCCGACAAGGCGCTGGGCCGCGAGGGGAGGATGCTGCGCGCGCTCGAGGCGATGGGTCCGGGCAGCATGACGGTCGAAGGCCGCCCGTTCCGGATCGATCTGGAATAGCACGAACGTGCCACACCCGACGGCTTGAACTTTCAGTCTCCACGGCTGCACATAATAGGTTGCGACGGGCCGCTGGCTGGCCAAGGGTCTGGCCATGGCTCCGGCGCGCTTTGCCGGAGGCCCGATGTTCGATTCGCCGTTCGATTTCCTCACGCTGGTCATCGCCATTATCGCGATCGCTCTCGCCCAGAAGGCAATGAGCCAGGTCTCGGCGCTGCGACGACGTCTCGATGCGATCGAGGGCGCCGGCGCCGCACGGACCGCCATGCCGCCTCCGCTGGTGCCGATGCCGGGCTTCGAGCAGGCGCCCCCAATGGCGCCTTCCGCCAGCCAGCCGCCACCGCTGCCGGAGCCGCCTCCGATCCTGCCTGAGGCGGAGGAGCAACCGGCCGCAAGCGCGCCGAGCGCCGCACCGCCGCCCTTGCCGCAGCCGGCACCGGGCTTTGAGGAGACCCTCGGCACCCGCTGGGTGGTGTGGATCGGCGGCCTGACGCTTGCGCTCGGCGGCTTCTTCATGGTGCGCTACTCGATCGAGGCCGGCCTGCTCGGCCCCGGCGTGCGCACCATGCTCGGCGGCCTGTTCGCGCTGGCGCTGCTGGCGGCCGGCGAATGGACGCGGCGGAAGGAGAACATCTCGAGCATCGCGCCGGTGCCGATCGCCAACATTCCGGCGATCCTCACCGCCGCCGGCACCGCGGTGGCCTTCGCCACGGTCTACGCGGCCTACGCGCTCTACGACTTCCTGGCGCCGGCCACCGCCTTCATCCTGCTCGGCATGGTCGCGCTCGGCACGCTGGCGGCCGCGCTGCTGCACGGCCCGGCGCTGGCCGGGCTTGGCATTGCCGGCGCCTTCGCCACGCCGATCCTGGTCTCCTCCGACAAGCCGGATTACTGGTCGCTCTACATCTATCTCGCGATCGTCACCGCGGCAGCGTTCGGCCTCGCGCGCATCAGGCTGTGGCGCTGGCTTGCGGTCACCACCATCGCCTTCGCGCTGCTGTGGACCTTCCCGTGCCTGGCATGCGGACCTGATCTGATCGCCCCTCACGCCTTCCACGTCATCGCGGGCTTCGTGCTTGCCGCGCTGCTCGTGGTCTGCGGCTTCATGTTCGGCCCCGAAGGCAGTGGCGAGGAGATCGAGCCGATCTCGTCGGCCTCGCTTGCGGCCTATCTGTTCGGCGCGATGCTGATCGTGCTGAACAGCTTTCACGCCGACATCGCGATGATCAGCTTCGCGCTGCTGGTGGCCGGCGCCTTGTTCGTCGCCTGGCGGGCGCCCGCAGCGGTCGGCGCAGTCGGCGCCGCGGCGGCGTTCGTCTTCATCGTGTTCGGCGAATGGGCGGTGCGCAGCAACGCCGAGATGCTGGTGCTGCCGGGCGGCGCAATCCCCGGCATTGGACCGGCGGCGACCGATGGCTCGGTGTCGCTGCATCTCGTGACCGCGGCGATTTTTGCCGCCGCGTTCGGCATCGCCGGCTTCCTCGCCCAGCTGCGCTTTGCGACGACGCAGGTCACGGTGACCTGGGCCGCAGCCGCGGTGTTCACGCCGGTTGCGCTGCTGGTCACGCTCTATGCGCGCATCGCGCATCTCGATCGATCGATCCCGTTTGCGATCCTTGCCGTGCTGCTCGCCGCCGCCTACGCGGCCGCGACCGAGGCGCTGACCCGGCGTGGCGAGCGTCCGGAGCTGTCGCCCTCGATCGCGCTGGCGGCGACCGGCGCGCTTGCTTCGCTGGCGCTGGCGCTCACCTTCGCGCTGGAAAAGGGCTGGCTCACCATCGCGCTGGCGCTGGTGTCGTTGGGCACCGCGTGGCTCTCGGTGCAGCGGCCGATCCCGTTCCTGCGCTGGCTCGCCGCGATCCTCGCCGGCATCGTGGTGCTGCGCATCGGCAACGAGCCGCGGATCGCCGGTGACGCCGTCGGCACCACGCCGATCTTCAACTGGCTGCTGTGGGGCTATGGCATCCCGGCGCTGTCGTTCTGGGCGGGAAGCCATTTGCTCCGCCGCAACGGCGACGATCCGCCGCTGCGAATCGTAGAAGCCGCCGCCATCCTGTTCACGGTGCTGCTCGCCTTCATGGAGATCCGCCACCTCGTCAATGCCGGCGACGTCTATTACGCAAGCGCGGGCTTGACCGAGGTCGCACTGCAGGTCTGCGTGACGCTCGCGATGGCCATCGGGCTGGAGCGGTTGCGACTGCGCACCGGCAGCATCGTGCACAATGTCGGCGCGGTGCTGCTCGCCGGCTTTGCCGGGCTTGCCAGCGTGTGGGGGCTGCTGGTGCTGGAAAACCCGATGCTGTGGACCCAGGACGTCGGCGGCAGCTTCATCAATCTGCTGCTGCTCGGCTATGCCTTGCCGGCGGTGCTGGCACTGCTGCTGTCCTATGCGGTTGCGGGCCACCGCCCGCCGAGTTACGGCAACTCGATCGCGGCGGGCGCGCTGATCCTGGCGCTCGCTTACGTCACCTTCGAAGTCCGCAGGCTCCATCACGGACCGGTGCTGAGCCGGGGCGCGACGACGGACGCGGAGCAGTACAGCTATTCGATCGCCTGGCTGATGTTCGGCGTCGCGCTCCTCGGTATCGGGATACTGGTCAATTCACAGCGGGCGCGGCTCGCGTCCGCGGTGGTGATCGGCCTGACCGTCCTGAAGGCATTCTTCATCGACATGTCGACGCTGACCGGGGTCTATCGCGCCCTGTCGTTCATGGGCCTCGGCATCGTGCTGGTGGCGATCGGCTGGCTGTACCAGCGCATCCTGTTTCGCAGGCAAGCTCCGCCGCCCGTCCCGCAGGCGGAGGGATAGTGGGCGGCTAAGTTCGAACGGCCAACCTCAATCGACGGATTCCGCGACCAGGCGAATCCGGAACACGGGCTTCTTGCCCTCGTCGAGCAATTCCATGTGCCATTCGCTGTTCTGCTTGAGATTGCGCGAGATGCTGCCGAGGAAATTACCGCAGACTTTCGTCATCTCGGCCCAAGCCACATCACGGCTCTCGAACTCAGTCGGATGGTCGGACGCGCCCGCGTAATCGCCATCGCTGATCCGGAAAAAATACTGCGCCATAACTGTGCTCAAATGCGTGGTCCCCCACGTTCGATCGTTCGGGTGAACGTAGGGTATTGAGTATCCACCAACGCAAACGCCGCCATCCGTATGACTACGGCTTGGCGGCGGATAATCGTATGACTGGGAAGGTTTCTAGGCCGGCGGCGTCAGTCGGTCGAGCGGCGCAATTCCGGAGCGCTTTCGACCTTGGCCGGCTCGGCCCTGACCGGCTGGATCTTCGAGCTCTGGACCTGCGGCGTCTCGACCCGGGACACCTCGGCCTGCGAGGCGTCGGCCGAACGGGTGCGCACATGCGAGCGCGGCCGCGCCACCGAGCGGGCCATCAGCATCTGCTGCGCGCCCTGGTGGCGGAAGTCGCAATAGGCGAAACCCATGCCGGAGACCGAGCCGCGGAACGAGCGATCGTCCTGCTTGTCGAGATTGAAGCACGGCTCGAACGGAATGCCCTTCAGCGAGGCGCAGACGCTCTGGCCGCGGATCTGCAGCGTGTTGCCGGGCAGCCGGACATGGCGGATCGGACCGGCGCCGGAGAACTGGATGGAGCCCGCCGCGCCCATGTCGTCGAGGATACGGCCGGCGCCGCGCGTGCCGTCGAAACAGGTGAATGCGAATACCTTGCCGGCGACGAATCTGCGGGCCTCGTCGGCATTCATCATGCCTGCGAATGCCGGCACGACCATCGCTCCGGCCGTGACGGCCCCCAACACCAAACGCGCAAGCATGCAACTACTCCACCCTACGAGCGCGGGCTCCCGCTCCTTGTTGAGCATGATCCCCGCACCGGACGCCTTCGACGTCTGCGCGAGGGAAATCCGGCCCCCCGGGTCATGCTGCAAGTCTCTTTACCCGCTGCTTACCATACCAACAGTGGCAACATTGGAGCAGCTTGGTTGGTAAAGTCTGAACGTCCTCAGACTATTTTTACCACGATGCGTCCGCGGACCTCGCCGCCGAGGATTTTCGGCCCGTAGCCGATCACCTCGTCCATGGCGATTTCGTGAGTGATATCAGCGAGTTTTGCCTTGTCCAGATCGCTGGCCAGGCGGCGCCAAGCGGTCCTGCGCAATTCGATCGGACACATCACCGAGTCGATGCCGAGAAGGCACACCCCCCGCAAAATGAAGGGCGCGACCGACGACGGCAGATCCATACCGGCCGCAAGACCGCAGGCCGCGACGGCGCCGCCATACCGCGTCATCGACAGCACATTGGCGAGCGTGGTCGACCCGACGCTGTCGACGCCGCCGGCCCAACGCTCCTTCGCCAGCGCCTTCACCGGGCCCGAAAGCTCGGCGCGGTCGATCACTTCCGAGGCGCCGAGGCCCTTCAGATAATCCGCCTCGGACGTGCGTCCGGTCGAGGCGATGACGTGATAGCCGAGCTTCGACAGCACCGCGGTCGCGACCGAGCCGACGCCGCCGGCCGCGCCGGTCACCACGACCGGGCCGCTGTTCGGCGTCAGGCCGTGCTTCTCGAGCGCCAGCACCGAGAGCATGGCGGTGTAGCCGGCGGTGCCGATCGCCATCGCATCGCGCGCGGAAATGCCGTCGGGCAGCCGCACCAGCCAGTCGCCCTTGACGCGGGCCTTCTCGGCGTAGGCGCCGAGATGGGTCTCGCCCATGCCCCAGCCGTTGCAGACGACCTTGTCGCCCGCCTTCCAGTCGGGATGGCTGGATTGTTCGACGGTGCCGGCGAAATCGATGCCGGCGATCATCGGGAACCGGCGCACCACCGGCGCCTTGCCGGTCAGCGCGAGGCCGTCCTTGTAGTTCAGCGTCGACCACTCGACCCGCACCGTGACGTCGCCGTCCATCAATTCGGCATCGTCGAATTGCGTGAGTGCGGCGGTGGTGCCTTTGTCCGCCTTGTCGATCCTGATCGCCTTGAACGTTGCCACGATGTGCACTCCCCGAAAGCCTGGTTTCGGGGAATGTTTAACCCATTAGGCAGGCTGCGCAACCGGGCGCGCGACCGGCTTCTCGACGATCGGCAGGTTGATCAATGCCGAGAGCACGCCGAACAGCACCGACAGCCACCAGATCGGCGTGTAGGAACCGAACTGCTCGAACACGATGCCGCCGAGCCAGACGCCGAGGAAGCCGCCGACCTGATGGCTGACGAAGGCGAAGCCATACAGCGTCGCGAACCAGCGCGTGCCGAACATCAGCGCCACCAGCGCCGAGGTCGGCGGCACCGTGGAGAGCCAGGTCAGGCCACTGATCGCGCCGAACGCGATCGCCGAGAACGGCGTGATCGGGAACGAGATGAAGGCGACGATCGACAGCGCACGGGTGAAATAGATCACCGACAGGATGTAGCGCTTCGGGAATACGTTCTGCAGCCAGCCGACACTGAGCGAGCCGATGATGTTGAACAGGCCGATCGCCGCGATCACCCAGCCGCCGGTCGTCGCCGGAATGCCGCGGTCGGCGAGATAGGCCGGCAGATGCACGGTGATGAAGGCGAGCTGGAAGCCGCAGGTGAAGAAGCCGAGCACCAGCAGCACATAGGAGCGATGGCCGAAGGCTTCGGCGAGCGCGGTCTTGAACGACTGCTGATCTCCGGCGGGCGCGTTGCTGGTCTCGGACGGCGGCGTTGCGAGTGCAAGCGACAGCGGCAGGATCAGCAGCATCAGCGCGCCGAACACCAGGAGCGCGGTCTGCCAGCCGAAATTATCGATCATGGCGACGCCGAACGGCGCGAACAGGAATTGGCCGAACGAGCCCGCCGCCGTGCCGGCGCCGAGCGCGATGCCACGGCGTTCGGGCGGCAGCAGCTTGCTGAAGGCCGACAGCACGAGATTGAACGACGAGCCGGACAGGCCGAAGCCGATCAGCACGCCGGCGCCGATGTTGAGCGACAGCGGCGTCGCCGAATAGCGCATCAACAGCAGGCCCGCAGCGTACAGCAGCGCGCCGACGATCATGACGCGCAGCAGGCCGAAGCGGTCGGCAATCGCACCGGCAATCGGCTGGCCGAGGCCCCACAGCAGATTCTGCAGCGCCAGCGCGAGGCCGAACACGTCGCGGCCCCAGGTGAATTCCTTGCTCATCGGCTGCACGAAGAAGCCGAGGCTGGAGCGCGGGCCGAAGCTGAGCAGCGCGATCGCGCAACCGCAGACGATGATCACGAGCGGCGTCCGCCACGTGGCAGAGGTCGGACGCAGGTCCCCGGTGGTTACAGCCATGTCATTCCCCGCAACTGCTGCGGGGCACCCCGCACCAAATGTTACAGGGAGTTAATGCAGGTGCATGGAAACCCCAAGGGGCGGCGGAGAAAAATCTTCGCCTGCAGAGCTGCTCTGCAGAATTGGAAAAGCATGATGGCCGTCATTCAGGGGCGCTGCGGAGTGCCGGGCGCACTGTCTGTCTTCTCCTTCCCCCTGAAAGGGGGAAGGTCGGGATGGGGGTGTCAGCCCCACGCACCGCTGCGCGTGGAGAGACCGGATCCCCACCCGCTTTGCTCTCGCGAGCAAAGCGACCTCCCCCTTTTCAAGGGGAGGTTGGGCGCTGGCTTACCGCTTCGCGCTGGCCAGCTCGGCCGAGCTTTGCGCGGCTTCGGCGAGCTGGGCGGAGATCGCGGCGGTTTCGGCCGGATTGCCCCAGCTCGGTGCGTCGCTGCCGTCGCCCCAGGCGCGCGGGCGATAGAAGGTGTGGACGCCGAACTTGTACATCTTCTTCATTTCGCTGACCCAGGACGGCCGCACCCAATAGGCGTGATAATGGGTCGAGCGGTTGACCTCGGGCAGCCACAATTTGCCGTCGAGCATCGCCTTCGCGATCTTCTTGGCGCGGTCCCACATGTCGGGCTCGCGCACCACGTCGCGGACATTGTCGCAGGCGAAGGTGAACTGGCAGGCGTAATGCCGGTGCTTGTTCTGATAGACCACACCGCACACGGTCTCCGGATATTTGCCGGAGAAGGCGCGGTTCAGCACCACCTGGGCGACCGCGATCTGGCCGCGCACCGCTTCGCCGCGCGCCTCGAAGTAGACCGCCTCTGCAAGGCACTTCTCCGACTTGGCGCGCGCGTGCTCGTCGAACAGGCCGAGCCGCTCGGCCGGCGTCCTGGTGTGCTGATCGTCAGCATTGACCTCGCCCTTCGGCGCGATGCTCTCGCCCATCTCGCCGGCCTTCACCGGACCGTCGGCATCGACGGGCAGCGAGGCCATCACCTTCATGTCGGGATCGGGCTGCGCGGCCGGCGTCACGATGGTCGGCGCCTCGCCGGGCTGCCAGCTTTCCATGCTCTCGGGCGCGCCGAGCGACGAGCCAAAGAACAGGCTCGCGGTCTGGAACGAGAACGGATCGCGCGGCGGCGCCGCATGGGCGGGAGCCGCCGGCGCCGGCACGGGCTTGACGTCGTCGAGCGGCGTCGATTCCAGCGACAGCGATACACCGTCGTGATGCGGCGCCGGCCCTGAATATTGCGGCAATGGCGGCGCGCGCAGCGCCTCCTGCAATTCGGGATCGAGCGGCGCGCTGTCGGCCGGCGCGGTCGCGGTCTTCATGCCCTTCACCGAGGAATTCGACGTCGCGGGATCCTCGTTTGCCGGCGCGGCATTTTCCGGCGCGGCCGGTGCGTCCGCATCGGGCTTTTTGACCACGAGACGATCGCCCTTCATCGTGCGATCGACCTTGGGAAAGTCGGCGGCCTGGTAGCGCGGCGGCGGCGCGGCGATCGGATTGCGCGTCAGCGCGCCGGTGATATCGCCTGACGTGTCGAGCCTTGCGAGCAGCACGGCGGGCGCTTGCGGCGCCGAGGTTCCGATCGGACGGCCAAAGCTGTAGGTGGCGACCTGGATCGAGCCGATTGCGGATGAGAAGACGCGCTTCTGCCAGCGCTCGGCGACGCCCGGCTGGCGGGCCAGCAGCGAAGCGACATCCTGATATCCGATCTCGGTCGGCATCAAAGCGAAGATGCTGAGACCGAGACCGAAGAGCGCGAGCCGTGCGCTCCTCGGCTGGTTAAGCAACACAAACATCGTACGCTCACGCAACGCTTACTGAATGCAATCGAACGCGGTACATCCGCGCAATTCGACCTTTATCGTTGCTAACGTGTTTAGGTTGCCGCGGAGTTAATCGGCGTTGCACGCGCGCTACACTCAAGCAATCGCGCCGATCTCGCCTGCTGCATCGCGAAGCTTGGTAAATGCGCGGCGGACGGAGATCGTGAACATCCGGTCAATGAAGATGGTGAAGGAAGTGTTACGACTCTCTCCACCGTCATTGCGAGCGCAGCGAAGCAATCCATCCCTCCACATGCGCGGTGAGAATGGATTGCTTCGCTTTGCTCGCAATGACGGTGCTGGACCGGCAGTGCTCAAAACGAAAATGCCCGGGACCAGGCCCGGGCATTCGTCACTTGTAGTTGGACCAGCAGCTCACGCCTGGCTGGCGATCGCCTTGCCGAGCGCGGCCTGCGCTGCGGCGAGGCGCGCGATCGGCACGCGATAGGGCGAGCACGAGACGTAGTCGAGGCCGACCTCGTGGCAGAACGCGACCGAGGCGGGATCGCCGCCGTGCTCGCCGCAGATGCCGACCTTCAGGCTCGGCCGGGTCTTGCGGCCGCGGGTGACGCCGATCTGCACCAGCTCGCCGACGCCGCTGCGATCGACCGAGATGAACGGATCGATCTCCAGAATGCCCTTGGCGACATAGGTGCCGAGGAAGCTCGCGGCGTCGTCGCGGCTGATGCCGTAGGTGGTCTGCGTCAGGTCGTTGGTGCCGAATGAGAAGAACTCGGCGGTCTCCGCCACCTCGCCGGCCATCAGGCAGGCGCGCGGCAGCTCGATCATGGTGCCGACCTGGTAGCTCAGCTTGACGCCGGTCTCCTTCATCACCGCGCTCGCGGTGGCGTCGATCCGCGCCTTGACCAGATCGAACTCGGCCTTGGTCGCGATCAGCGGCACCATCACCTCGAGACCAACCGGCTTGCCGGTGCGTTTGCCGGCCTCGACCGCGGCCTCGAAGATCGCGCGTGCCTGCATCTCGGCGATTTCCGGGTAGGCGATCGCAAGACGGCAGCCGCGGAAGCCGAGCATCGGGTTGAATTCGGCAAGCTCGCGGGCGCGGTCGGCGAGCTTGCGCGGATCGGTGTTCATGACCCGCGCCACTTCCTCGATCTCGGCCTGGGTGTGCGGCAGGAACTCGTGCAGCGGCGGATCGAGCAAGCGGATCGTGACCGGCAGGCCCTGCATGATCTCGAACAGCTCGACGAAGTCGGCGCGCTGCATCGGCAGCAGCTTCGACAGCGCCGAGCGGCGCGACTGCTCGTCCTCGGAGAGGATCATCTCGCGCACGGTGCGGATGCGGGTCTCCTCGAAGAACATATGCTCGGTGCGGCAGAGGCCGATGCCCTCGGCGCCGAACTTCACCGCGGTGCGCGCGTCATCCGGCGTGTCGCCGTTGACGCGGACGCCGAGCTTGCGGACCTCGTCGGCCCAGCCCATCAGCGTGCCGAACTCGCCGGACAGCTCAGGCTCGATCATCGGCATGCGGCCGGCCAGCACCTGGCCGACCGAGCCGTCGATGGTGATGACGTCGCCGGTCTTGAAGGTGCGTTGACCGACGGTCATGGTGCCGCGGCCGTAATCGACGCGGATGGTGCCGCAGCCGGAGACGCAGGGCTTGCCCATGCCGCGCGCGACCACCGCCGCGTGCGAGGTCATGCCGCCGCGCGTGGTCAGGATGCCCTCGGCGGCGTGCATGCCGTGAATGTCTTCCGGGCTGGTCTCGATGCGGACCAGGATCACCTTGCGTCCGTCGGCCTGCAGTTTGGCGGCCTCATCCGACGAGAACACGATCTCGCCCGATGCCGCGCCGGGCGAGGCCGGCAGGCCGGTCGCGATCACGTCGCGCTTCGCCGCCGGATCGATGGTCGGGTGCAGCAGCTGATCCAGCGAGGCCGGATCGATCCGCGTCACCGCGTCCTGCCGCGAGATCAGGCCTTCATTGGCGAGCTCGACCGCGATGCGCAGCGCCGCCTTCGCGGTGCGCTTGCCGCCGCGGGTCTGCAGCATCCACAGCTTGCCCTGCTCGACCGTGAACTCCATGTCCTGCATGTCGCGGTAGTGCTTCTCGAGCTGGGTGTAGATCCGCGTCAGCTCCTTGAACGCCGCGGGCATCGCGGCTTCCATCGACAGCTTGTCGGAACCGGACTCCTGGCGCGCTTCCTCGGTGATGTCCTGCGGCGTGCGGATGCCGGCGACGACGTCCTCGCCCTGCGCATTGATCAGGAACTCGCCGTAGAGCTTGCTCTCGCCGGTCGAGGGATTGCGGGTGAAGGCGACGCCGGTCGCCGAGGTCTCGCCCATGTTGCCGAACACCATCGCCTGCACGTTGACGGCGGTGCCCCACGACTCCGGGATGTCGTGCAGCTTGCGGTAGGTCACCGCGCGCGCGTTCATCCAGGAGGAAAACACCGCGCCGATCGCGCCCCACAGCTGGTCATGCGGATCCTGCGGGAAGTCGTGGCCAGTCTCCTTCGCCACCGCCTCCTTGTACTGGCCGACCAGCTCGACCCAGTCGTCGCCGGTGAGGTCAGTGTCGAGCGAATAGCCCTGGCTGTCCTTGAAGGTGTCGAGGATGTCCTCGAAGTGATGATGCTCGAAGCCGAGCACCACGTCCGAATACATCGTGATGAAGCGGCGATAGCTGTCATAGGCAAAGCGGCGGTCGCCGGAGAGCTCGGCCAGCGCTTCGACCGTCTGGTCGTTGAGGCCGAGATTGAGCACGGTGTCCATCATGCCCGGCATCGAGGCGCGCGCGCCGGAGCGCACCGACACCAGCAGCGGGTTCTTGGCATCGCCAAAGCTCTTGCCGGTGATCTTGCCGACATAGTCGAGCGCCTTCTCGACCTGGGCCTTCAGTTCCTTCGGATAGGTCTTGTCGTGCTCGTAGAAATAGGTGCAGACCGAGGTCGGGATGGTGAAGCCGGGAGGCACCGGCAGGCCGAGATTGGCCATTTCCGCGAGGTTGGCGCCCTTGCCGCCGAGCAGATCGCGCAGACCGGCCTGGCCCTCGGCCTTGCCGTCACCGAACGTATAGACCCACTTGCCGGCCTTGATCGCGGGCGCCTTCACAGCGGGAGCCGCCTTTGCTGGCGTCTTGCTGGCAGGCTTTGCCGCGGGCTTGGCGGCAGCCTTCGGCGCCACCTTCGGGGCGCTCTTTTTCAGCGCCTTGCGCACCGGCGCGGCCTTCCGGGCCGGTGCAGAGGACTTTGATTTCGCTGCAGTTTTCTCGGCAGTTTTCTTGGACTTCGCGACGGCTTTGGCCATGTCAGACAACAATCCGAAAAGAGGGGTCGAAGATGCGCGCCTTACACCATTTTGGGGGGTTCCGCGCAAGCCGCGAAACCCCGCTTTCCCGCTACAGGTGGAGCCACTTCAGCAACCCCATGCCGACCAGCCCGACGAAGATCAGGTAGATCGCCACGATGTAGTTGAGCAGCCGCGGCATGATCAGGATCAGAATGCCTGCGATCAGAGCCACGATGGCAGGCAAATGCCCAGCGGTGATGGTCATTGAAGTTTCTCCGGCAGTTTTCGGGAGGTCGAATCGAGGGCCGCAGTTTATCTGCTGGCCAGGTTCCCACATCAAGACGCCCGACGCGCCAACGGGTTCCCCTCCTCACGAAATTTGCTCGAAAATGCCGCGTATATGACAGCCGTTTTTCCGGAACATCACAACACCGGATGCATTGGCTCGACATGCGTGCTGGCGAAGGCCGGCGCGTTGAAGCATGAACGTGAAATGGAGCGAGCCATGCGAAACAGATTACTTGCCGTTGCAGCCGTTGCTGCTGCGATCACGGTGCCGGCTGTTGCCGCACAGGCGCAGACCGTTGGCATCGTGCGCGGCGGTCCTCCGGTCGCAGTTGAGGACGACTACGGCCTCACGGTCGAACAGCGTCCGGCGTTCCGTGAATACATCGTGCGCGAGCGCGTGCCGAACTACACCATTCCGGACCGCGTCGTGATCGGCACGGTGCTGCCCGAAGCCGGCGTGACCACCTACGACGTGCCGCAGCGGTTCGGCGCGACGCCCTATCGCTACACCGTCGTGAACGGCGAGACCGTTTTGGTCGAGCCGCGGTCGCGCCGGATCGTTCAGGTGGTCGACTAGATCGAGCTTGATCAGCGCGATAGCCTGAACGGACAGTCCGGGCGCCGCGCAAGCGGATGTGCGCGAGGATCGACCGGACCAGAAAGCCCCGCCCGGCTCCCCCTCCGGGCGGGGCTTTTCTGTCGTGGTCTATGACCTCAGCAGCGAGAGCAGCGTCGAGGTGGACTTGTAGCTCTTGATCGCGGCGTCCTGGAAATCGGGCGTCCAGTTGGTCGCCAGCCGTTCCTCGGAACTCATCGAAGAATATTGCTTGAGGATGCCGAGGCTGAACTGACGCGGATCGCCGGCGGACTGGCTGATCAGCGGCCCTTCCGCGCAACGATCCGGTGGATAACCTTGGCGGATGAGGCGCTGACGACCTCTTCGTCGAGCAGCAGTTCGGCCGCCGTCAATTCGGCCCGTACCTTTGCCGCATCGAAGCTCGCATAGAGCCGGCCGTGCGCATCGCGCAGGTCCGCGCCGTCGGTCACCCGCCAGCTCAGATAGAGCACGCCGCCCAGCTTCGTGATCTCGAACATGCGGCGGACCGACGGCGCGATCAGCGCGGGATCGAGATGCATGATGACGGTCTCGCACAGCACATTGTCGAAGCTGCCGGCCGCGATGCCGGTGAGTTCAGGCAGTTCGGCATGCGTGAAGCGCAGCTGCGGATAACGCGTGCGGGCCTCGGTGAGCAGGCCGTCGGAAGCGTCGAACCCTTCGGCCGCGAAGCCGTTGGCACTCAGCCACGCCACCTCGCGGCCGCTGCCGCAGCCGATGTCGGCGGTCGCGCCGCCCTTGACGAAGAAACGCGTAACGATCGCGTGCAGATCGGTCGGCGCCGGCTGCTCGTGCCAGTCCAGCGCAAACGCCGCCGCCTGCTTGTCGTAGGCGGCGAGCGTCGCGCGGTCCATCGATCAGCCCTCGATCTTGGAGAAGTCCGCCACCGCGCGCGTCGCGGCCCGGATCTCGTTGAGCAGCTTCAGGCGGTTTTCGCGGACCTTCGGGTCGTCGTCGTTGACCTTGACCTTGTCGAAGAACGCATCGACCGCCGGACGCAGCTTTGCCATCGCGCTCATCGCGGCGGCAAAGTCTTCCTTGGCGACGGCGGCGGAGGCCTCGCGCTTGACCTGATCGATCGCCGCAGCGAGTGCCTTCTCCTCGCCGAGCTTGTAGAGCGCCGCATCGGGCGCGCCGTCAAACGTGCGCTTGTCCTTCTTCTCCTCGATCGCGAGGATGTTGCTGGCGCGCTTCGTTCCCGCAAGCAGGTTCTTGCCGTCGTCGCTGTCGAGGAACTTGCCTAGCGCCTCGACGCGCCGGACCACGAGCAGGAGATCGTCCTGGCCACCGAGCGAGAACACAGCATCGACGAGGTCGTGACGCGCGCCCTGCTCGCGGAGCTGCACCTTCAGGCGGTCGGCGAAGAAGGCGAGGAGATCAGATCGAAGCCGATCGTATGGGGGCAACTCGTCGATTATTTCGTAGTAAGGGTCCAGCCCCTTCAGCGTAAAGGTAACTGAATCCTCAGTTTGACGTTCTGTCTCGTTCTTGTCTTTGGAAATACAAACCAATGCCGGCTTTGAAAAATCAAACTCCTTCCGAAAGTTGTGATCTTCTGCAAAATGCGAGGTGATTGATGCGTGGCCCTCCTTACCCTCCGCGGGTAGGAACACCAACACGTCGCCCTTTTGAATCCTGAGGAGGTGAAGAAGATATGAGGATTTGAATAAGCTCGCCAACGCTTGGCGATGCTGACCTTCAAGGATAAGTCTGATGACGCCGAGCGCCGCTCGTCTTAGCGCATATGGGTCCTTGCTCCCCGTCGGTTTCTCGTTGATCGCCCAGAATCCAACCAGCGTATCCAGCTTGTCGGCCAGCGCCACAGCAACGCTCACAGGATCGGTCGGCACACGATCCGTCGGCCCCTGCGGCTTCCAATGCTCCTCGCTCGCAGCCGCAACGGATGCATCCTCGCCCTGCGCCAGCGCGTAATACTTGCCCATCAGGCCTTGCAGCTCGGGGAATTCGCCGACGACTTCGGTCAGCAAATCCGCCTTCGCCAGCCGCGCGGCGCGCTTGGTCTTCTCGACGTCGGCGCCGACCAGCGGCGCGATCTCGGCGGCAAGCCGCTCGATGCGCTTGATGCGCTCGGCCTGCGTGCCGAGCTTCTCATGGAACACGATCTGCTCGAATTTCGGCAGCCGGTCCTCAAGCTTGGTCTTCAGGTCGGTCTCGTAGAAGAACTTCGCGTCCGACAACCGCGGGCGGATCACGCGCTCGTTGCCGGCGACGATGGTCTTGCCGTCGTCGGGCGCCTCGATGTTCGCGGTCAGCACGAACTTGTTGGTCAGCTTCCCCGTCTTGGGGTCCTTGACCACAAAGCACTTCTGGTTGTTGCGGATGGTGGCGCGGATCACCTCGTCGGGGATCGCGAGGAATTCCTTTTCGAACGATCCCATCATCACGACCGGCCATTCGACGAGGCCGGAAACTTCGTCGAGCAGCACCTGGTCCTCGACCAGTTCGAGCCCTTGCGCGAACGCCAGCTCCTTGGCGTCCTCGAGGATGATGTCCTTGCGCGCCTGCGGATCGAGGATGACCTTTGCCGCCTTCAGCTTGGCCTCGTAGTCCTCAAAGCGGCGCACCGAGATCGCGCCGGGCGCCATGAAGCGGTGGCCGTAGGTGGTCTGTCCGGCCCTGATGCCGTCGACCTCGAACGGCACCACGTCAGGCTCCTCGGTCTCCAGCCCGAAGGTCGCGGTGATCGCATGCAGCGGGCGCACCCAGACCAGCGAGCCTGATTTCGCCGAGCGCGCGCCCCAGCGCATCGATTTCGGCCAGGGGAAGGTGCGGATGATCACCGGCAGCATTTCCGCGATCACGTCGATCGCGGCGCGGCCGGGCTTTTCGATCAGCGCGATGTAGAAGTCGCCCTTC
Organism: Bradyrhizobium ivorense; assembly: GCF_900696085.1. Lineage (GTDB taxonomy): Bacteria > Pseudomonadota > Alphaproteobacteria > Rhizobiales > Xanthobacteraceae > Bradyrhizobium > Bradyrhizobium ivorense. Next base: position 210,498 of record NZ_CAADFC020000030.1, on the reverse strand, counting down.
TTGTCGTGCTGGATCTTGGCCTCGCTGATCGAGGCGAGGCCGGTGGCCTTCAAAAATCCCTGGATCGCGGGCTCGGGGCCGCCGACGCGCGGGCCGCGGCGCTCTTCCTTCAGGTCGGGCTGGCGCGCGGGAATGCCGTGCACGGTGAGCGCGAGGCGCCGCGGCGTCGCGAACGCTTTTGCGCCCTCATAGACCAGGCCCTCGGCGACGAGCTTGTCGGTCACCATGCGGCGCAGATCGTCCGCCGCCTTCGCCTGCATGCGGGCGGGGATTTCTTCGGAGAACAGTTCGAGGAGAAGATCGGGCATCAGGCCGCCCTGCCCGTTTCAGTGTGGATCCACGCCTCGCCGCAGGCTTTTGCCAGATCGCGGACGCGCGCGATGTAGCTCTGCCGCTCGGTCACCGAGATGACGCCGCGGGCATCGAGCAGGTTGAAGACGTGGCTCGCCTTGATGCACTGGTCGTAGGCCGGCAAGGCCATCAGATGTTCCTTCTGGTTGTCGCCCTCACGCCAACCTGCATTGAGATATTTGCGGCAGGCCTCCTCGGCCATCCTGAATTGCTCGAACAGCATCGCGGTGTCGGCATGCTCAAAATTGTGCCGCGAGTATTCCTGCTCGGCCTGCAGGAATACGTCGCCATAGGTGACCTTCTCGGCGCCCTCGCGGCCGTTGAAGTTGAGGTCGTAGACGCGGTCGACGCCCTGCACATACATCGCGAGGCGCTCGAGCCCGTAGGTGAGTTCGCCGGAGACCGGCGCGCATTCGACGCCGGCGACCTGCTGGAAGTAGGTGAACTGCGACACCTCCATGCCGTCGCACCAGCATTCCCAGCCCAGCCCCCAGGCACCGAGCGTCGGGCTTTCCCAATCGTCCTCGACGAAGCGGATGTCGTGAACCGCGGAATCGATGCCGATCGCGGCGAGCGACTTCAGGTACAGTTCCTGAAGGTTCGGCGGCGACGGCTTCATGATCACCTGGAACTGGTAGTAGTGCTGCAGGCGGTTCGGGTTCTCGCCGTAGCGACCGTCCTTCGGCCGCCGCGACGGCTGCACATAGGCCGCGTTCCACGGCTTCGGCCCCAGCGCGCGCAACGTGGTGGCGGGATGGAAGGTGCCGGCGCCCATTTCCATGTCGTAGGGCTGCAGGATGACGCAGCCCTGCTCGGCCCAGAAGCGCTGGAGAGCGAGGATGAAGCCCTGGAACGAACGTTCCGGGCGCATGTGGTCAGGCAGGGCGTCCATCGGCAGAATCGATCTCGCGAGGGGGTTTTGAAGCGCGCGGGACCGTATCGGCGGCAGCCAATGGAATCAAGGCGATGGGGGATTTGAAGCGTCATTCCGGGGCGATGCGTCAGCATCGAACCCGGAATCTCGAGATTCCGGGTTCGTACGCTTTGCGTACGCCCCGGAATGACAGAACGGTTCACACCGGCCGGTAGGCTCCGGTCACGGGGTCCTGACGCAGGGTCTTGATCTCGCCTGCGCGGGCGGCCTGCTCCATCCGGGCAAGCCGGACTTCTTCCAGTTCCTGGTTGATCCGAGTGGCCGTCCTGTAGGCCCAGCGGACTACGGCCAGGCCTCCCAAAACGCCTGCGAATGCAATCAGCGGCGGCATCGGTCGATCCTTGTCGTTCACGTCGGACCGGTATTCTCGCGCAACCGTAACCGTGCCGCAACCGCGCTTTTGGGACTAAATGGCGCGCTCACAACCGCGTTAGAATCCGAATTTGGCCCAAATTGCCCGGGTTTCCAGCGCCGAGATCAGATCGTCCGGCAGGGCGGCGATGCCATCCAGCGCCGCCAGCGACCCCGCCCCCGGCGCCCGGCGGCCAAGCAGGCCCGACAGCATGCCGCTGGCGGGTGCAATCACCGGCGTCAGCACCTTCTCGCCATAGCGGGCGCGCAGCGTCGAGCGCAGATCGCCGATGCCGTCGGCGAGCCCGAGGCCAACAGCGGTCTCGCCCGCCCAATATTCGCCGGTGAACAGCTCGTCCTCGGCGCCCTTCAGCCGCCCGCCGCGACTCTGTTTGACCAGCGCAATGAAGATGGCGTGGATCTCGCGCTGGATCGCCTTCAGCCGCGCGACGTCATCGGGGTTTTCCGGGAGGAACGGATCGAGCGTCGCCTTGTGGATGCCCGCGGTATAGAGCCGCCGCTCGATCCCGATCTTCTTGATCGCCTCCTGGAAACCAAAGCTGCCGCCGACCACGCCGATCGAGCCGAGGATCGAGGACGGGTCGCAATAGATCTCGTCGCCCGCGCAGGCGATCATGTAGCCGCCGGACGCCGCCACGTCCTCGACGAACACCAGCACCGGCAGCTTCTTCTCGGCGGCAAGCTGGCGGATGCGCAGATAGATCTGGCGCGACTGCACCGGCGAACCGCCGGGCGAATTGATCACCAGCGCCACCGCCTTGGCATTCCGCGTACCAAAGGCGCGCTCGAGCATCTTGGCGACGCCTGATAGCGTCATGCCGGGCCGCAGCGGCGTTACCGCGCCGATCACGCCCGCCAGCCGCACCACCGGCACGACGGCCGCCCCGCGCCTGAAGCGCGCCGGAAGCATCTCTTGCACGCGCTCCACCACGCCGCCCGAACGCTGCTGCCGATCACTTATTTGTTCACTCATGCGCTTACCTCGAATTAACCACTTTTTATCACGCCACTGTCATTGGAATACGCGGAACGCGTTTTGCATTCTTGCCGTTGGGTGGTTGCAATGCGCGGCGGAGAGGGGACATGAAAATCTATCTGCTCATTTTTCTGATCGGTACACTGCTCACGGCAATCCGCTTCACGTCTACGCCGGAACGCCAGTCGGAAACGGCCCCGCAGTAACCCACGCCCATCACGACGCGGGCGGCGAACCGCCCGCTTATGGCCGCGCCAACGGCAATCCTCCCTGTCCAGCCAAGATCTCCTCTACCCATTTATTGGGCACGCCTGACTCTTCATTGAGCAGCAGTGCGGCATGGAGCCGCGTCGGCGCCCGGCCCCCCTTGGTGGCCTGCACCAGGATTCGGATCGCCGGCGACGTCACGTCACCGTGAAGGGGGATGATCTCGAGGCTGCCGAAGCCGCGCGCGAGTGCGGACAACACCTCGGCAATGCCGTCGGCCCGCCAGATCATCGCTAGCCGGCCGTTCGACTTCAGAACCCGCCGCGCCACATGGACCCAGCTTGCCAGCGTGGTCGCGGTCGCGACATGCGCGCGCTCGCGGACGGCATCCGGCGAGGCGCGATGCCGCACGGAATCATTGAATGGCGGGTTCATCAGCACGACGTCGGCGCTATCGGGCCCCAGGCCGGCCGCGGCAAAGGCCGCCGCATCGGCCTCGACGTCGAGCACGATCACGTCGGCGGCAATCGCATTCGCCGCGGCATTGTCGCGGGCGAGCGCGGCCAGCGCAGCATCGATCTCGACCAGGGCCAGATCGATCCCGCCGACCCGCCGCGCCACCGCAAACCCGGCCGCGCCGACGCCGGAACCGAGATCGACGACGCGGTCGCCCGGACGCGCTGGTGTCGCCGCTGCCAGCAGGATCGCGTCATGGCCGGCGCGATGACCGGTCCGCGGCTGCCGCAGGCGCAATTGCCCACCGAGGAATCGGTCCTCGGTGACGGCGGCCTGAGACTCGTTTTTTGACGCGTTTTCCTCACGCGAGCCGGGGCCCACTTCGCTGGAAAACGCCCTAGTCATCGGCCCGCAATTCGTGGCCGAGGCCGGCGTCGGTCAGAAGCTGGCGGGCCTGGCCGGCATCGTCCTCGTGCACCAGGATCCGCCGCGGCAGCACGCCGAGCGAGCCCTCGATGACGCTCATGTTCTGGTCCAGCACCAGATGATGGATGTTAGCGCTGTCGAGCAGCGCGCCGACGGCGGAGACCAGCACCATGTCGTTGGTCCGAACCAATTCCCGCAAAACTCGTTCTCCTCTGGCCCGCCCAGCCTCTGGCTGTGCTGCGGCTGCGACACATGTCAACAATTTCGTGGCCTTGCCGCTTCACCGCGCAGTTTCTATTGTTATAGCTGAGGATAGTGCGAATTCGGCAAAATTGGAGACCAGCGTGGCGGTTATTGTACCCTTCGAAAGCCCGTCCAATGCTTCGATCGACGGGCTGGTGGGACTGGTCGCCGCCGACATGGAGCGGGTCAACGCTGCGATCCTCTCGCGGACCGGCTCCGAGGTCACCATGATCCCGGAGGTCGCCAACCACCTGATCTCGTCGGGCGGCAAACGGTTGCGCCCGATGCTGACGCTGGCGATGGCCCAGCTCTCCGACTATGCCGGCGACGGCCATATCAAGCTCGCCGCCGCGGTCGAGTTCATGCACACCGCAACCCTCTTGCATGACGACGTGGTCGACGAGAGCGAGCTGCGCCGCGGCAAGCTCTCGGCGCGGATGCTGTGGGGCAACGAGGCCAGCGTCCTGGTCGGCGACTTCCTGCTCGGCCAGGCGTTCCGCATGATGGTCGAGGTCGGCTCGCTGCGCGCGCTCGACATCCTCTCGGCCGCCGCCGCCACCATCGCCGAGGGCGAGGTGATGCAGCTTGCCGCCGCCAAGAACACCGCGACCACCGAGGACGAATATCTTGCCGTGATCCGCGGCAAGACCGCCGAGCTGTTCGCCGCCGCCTGCGAGGTCGGGCCTGTCATTGCCAACAGGCCGAAGGCCGAGCAGACCGCCTGCCGCTCGGTCGGCATGAATCTCGGCATCGCCTTCCAACTGGTCGACGACGTGCTCGACTATGGCGGCAAGTCCGCCAAGCTCGGCAAGAATGTCGGCGACGATTTCCGCGAGGGCAAGATCACGCTGCCGGTGGTGCTCGCCTTCCGCCGCGGCAATGACACCGAGCGCAAGTTCTGGGTGCGCGCGCTGGAGCGCGGCGAGATCGGCGCGAGCGACCTCGACCACGCCATCGGCCTGATGACCAAGCACCGCGCGCTGGAGGACACCATCAGCCGCGCCCAGCACTACGGCGCCATGGCGGTCGACGCGCTGGCCCTGTTCCCGCCCTCGCCGATGAAGACGGCGCTGGAAGCGGTGGTCGCGTTCTGCCTGGCACGGTCGCATTAAGCTGGCCCTCGCTCACGCACGCCACCGTCAGTCCCGTCACCCTGAGATGGCCGCTTCTTCAGCGGCCCTCGAAGGATCGACGGCCACCAGCCGGGCCGCTTCATCCTTCGAGGCTCGCCGAAGAGGCTCGCACCTCAGGATGACGGTGTTGGATCTCGCGCATTGATCCCAACTTGCCGTCCCGGCGAAAGTCGGGACGACATCGAATGTGTTGCGCCGCTGTCAGTCCCGTCACCCTGAGGTGGCCGCTTCTTCAGCGGCCCTCGAAGGGTCGACGGCCACCAGCCGGGCCGATTCATCCTTCGAGGCTCGCCGAAGAGGCTCGCACCTCCAGCGACAAAGGCGAAGCCTTTGCGCGGGGATGACGGTGTTGGTTTGCTCAGCTTGCTCGGTGTCATCACCCGGCTTGACCGGGTGATCCAGTATTCCAGAGACGCCGGTGTTAGAAGCGAGAGGCCGCGGCGTACTGGATCGCCCGGTCCATGTGCGCAATTGCGCACAGGCCGGGCGATGACAGGTGCAGGTGAGGACAAAGCTTCACACCCTCTCAGAATGACGGTGAGAGGTTATACGCAATTCTATCCTCCGTCATTGCGAGCGAAGCGAAGCAATCCATCGCGCGGCATATGCGGTGGCATGGATTGCTTCGTCGCTATCGCTCCTCGCAATGACGGCTGTATTTCCTCACGCCCTCTCAGGATGACGGGTTGGTTGATCGCATTCAGCCGACGCCCCTACCCCTCCACCGGGACCCAGATCTCCAGCCCGCCATTACCGGTGGCCGGATCGAACTTGTCGTCGTAGCGCTCGAAGTTCGGGGCGTCGGCGACCTTCATGCCGGATTGCGGCAGCCAGCGGTTCCAGATGGTGTTGACGGTGCGGCGGATGGTCGAGATGTGGTCGGTGTGCGTGAACACCAGATAGGTCTGCGCCGGAATCCGCACGCGGGCGAATTCGCGCGGCAGGTCGGAGAAATCGGCGACCTCGACGCCGGCGATGTAATCGAAATTGCCGGCGTCGTCGCCGTTGCAGCAGACGCCATAAGCGAGATTGCCGACCCGGCGCGGAATCTCGGCGTGCTTGAGGTGAAACTCCTGCCACTGGTTCGGAATGCCGGCGCCGCCGCCATTGCCGAGATTGTAGCGCTCGCCGATGCCGGCAACGAGGAATGCGTTGGCGGTCGCCTTGCGCGGCGGATCGATGTGATCGAGGGCGGTCGAGATCATGCTGATCGGCTCCTGGAGCTTGAGCGTGGCGAGGCACGTCGTTGCACGCACCGTCTCGGGCGTGACACCGAAATGGTCGCGGAACGCGCGGGTGAACGCTTCGTGGGAGCCGTAATCCACGTCCAGCGCGAGCGAGAGGATATCGGGCGCGCCGGCCGCGAGCTCGCGCGCGGCCTCGCTGAGGCGGCGCGCCCGCACATAGCGCATCACCGGAAATCCGGTCGCCTCCGCGAAGGCGCGCACCAGATGAAAGCGCGAAACCCCGGCGACGCCGGCGATCTCGTCGAGCGTCAGCGGCGCGCGGAGATGGCTTTCGATGTACCAGAGCGCCTTCTGGGCCGGATTCATGGACAGCGTTTCCCTTGCAAAGCAGGCGCATCATGCGACGCGGCTGCGTCCGGCGCTTGATCGCCCTTGCGGGTCGGCCGCTGAAACTTCGGTTCCGCTGCGCGGAAATCTAGCGCATCGCCGTCGCTGGCAACATGGTCGCAATCGTGCATACTCGCTGTCGCATCGATCCGACGGCTCACAAGCTGCCCGATAAACAAAACTGAGCCGCGGCCAGACTGTCAGGGAGGACAATGATGCATCACCGACGCCTGAGCTATGCCCTATCCGCAGCACTTGCGGCCCTTGTGACGCTTGCCGTCGCAGGCGCCGCCAACGCACAGAAGAAATACGATCCGGGCGCGACCGATACCGAGATCAAGGTCGGCAACATCATGCCCTATTCCGGCCCGGCGTCCGCCTACGCCACCATCGGCAAGACCGAAGCCGCCTATTTCAACAAGCTCAACAGCGAAGGCGGCATCAACGGCCGCAAGATCAACTTCATCTCGTACGACGACGCCTACTCGCCGCCGAAGATGGTCGAGCAGGCCCGCAAGCTGGTCGAGAGCGACGAGGTGCTGTTGATCTTCAACCCGCTGGGCACGCCCGGCAACACCGCGATCCAGAAGTACATGAACTCCAAGAAGGTGCCGCAGCTGTTCGTCTCCACGGGGGCCGCGAAGTGGAACGACCCGAAGAATTTTCCGTGGACCATGGGCTGGCAGCCGAGCTACCAGGTCGAGGCGCGGATCTATGCCAAATACATCCTGCAGAATTATCCGGGCAAGACCATCGGCGTGCTCTACCAGAACGACGACTTCGGCAAGGACTATTTGATCGGCCTGCACGAAGGGCTGGGCGATCAGGCCAAGAAGCTGATCGTCGTCGAATCTTCCTACGAGACCGCGTCGCCGACGGTGGATTCGCAGATCGTGCAGATCAAGGGCGCCAATCCTGACATCTTCGTCAACATCTCGACGCCGAAATTCGCGGCGCAGGCGATCAAGAAGGCCGCCGAGCTCAACTGGCATCCGGTGCAATTTTTGACCAACGTGTCGGGCTCGATCGGCGGCGTGATGAAGCCGGCCGGCTACGAGGCGAGCCAGGGCGTGCTGTCGACGGCCTATCTCAAGGATCCCAAGGACGCCGAGTGGAAGAACGATGCGGCGATGACCGAGTGGCGCGCCTTCATGACCAAATGGTATCCCGAAGGCGACCTCGACGATGCCGCGACCGTGTTCGGCTACGGCGTCGCCAAGGGGCTGGAGCAGGTGCTGCGGCAGTGCGGCGACAACCTCACCCGCGAGAACCTGATGAAGCAGGCCGCCAGCCTGAACTTCGAGATCGGCATCTATCTGCCGGGCACCAGGATCAAGACCAGCCCTGACGATTACGCTCCGATCGAGCAGCTGCAGATGATGCGGTTCAAGGGCGAGAGCTGGGAGCGCTTCGGCCCGATCATGAGCGGCGAGAAGAGCTCGTAGGCGTCGCGCTGCGCAAATTCCGGCGTTGGTGATGCCCGGGCCCCGTGCCCGCCTTCGCCAAAGCTTCGTCGAGGCCTGCACCCGGGCCCGGCGAAGCCTTGGCGTAGCCGGCTGCCGGGCATCCACGTCTTCGACACGATTCACGCGCTAGACTTGTTATGCGCTACACTTGATTAGCTGGAACCTGGCGAAGGGCAATGAAGCCGTTCGTCAGGCGAATATGACGGGCCACGACAATCACGAAGCCCGTCCTGCGATCGGAAGGACAACAACAATGAAAATCACCGACGTCCGCGCTCACCATATCCGCATCCCCTATGACGCCGGTCCCGCGAGCTTCCGCCAGGGCGCATCGGCGATCTCGGCGCTCGACATGGTGATCGTCGAGGTGTCGACCGATGCCGGCCTCACCGGCTGGGGCGATGCCTTTGCCTATGTCTGCCCGAAGACGAGTTGCATGGCTGTCACCGAGATGATCGCGCCGCAGGCGCGCGGCCTCGAGGTGCCCGATGCCTCCGGCATCCCCGCCGTGATGGAGCAGATCCAGCGCAACCTGCATCTGTTCGGCCGCTACGGCATCACGATGTTTGCGATCTCGGCGCTCGACATCGCGCTGTGGGATCTCGCCGGCAAGGTGAAAGGCGTGCCGCTGCATCAGCTGATCGGCGGCGCCCGGCGCACGACCATCCCGGCCTATGCCAGCCTGATGCGGATCGGCAATGCCGGACACATCGCCAGCGAATGCAAGAAGGCGATCAAGCTTGGTTATTCCGCGATCAAGCTGCACGAGACCACGATTCCTGCCGTCACCGCCGCGCGCGAGGCGATCGGCCCCGGCGTGCCGCTGATGGTCGACATGAACTGCCCGCTGGATGGACCGGCGGCAATCCAGTTCGCGCGCGACTGCAAGCAGGCCGCGCCGCTGTTCCTGGAAGAGCCGGTGTGGCCGCCGGAGGATTTTGCGACGCTGGCCGACGTGCGCCGGGAGGGCCGGCTCGACATCGCGGCCGGCGAGAACGCCTGCACCGTGCATCAATTCCGCCAGATGATGAGCGCCGGCGCGGTGAGCCACGCCCAGCCGTCGGTGATCAAGGTCGGCGGCGTCACCGAATTCTTGAAAGTGGCCGTGCTCGCCGACGAGTTCGGCGTCAAGGTGATCCCGCACTCGCCGTATTTCGGACCCGGCTTCCTCGCGACGCTGCATCTGATGGCGATCCGCGACGAGGGCCTGATCGAGGTGTTCTTCATGAAGCGCCCTGCCTGCCTGTGGGGCGACCGCATCGACGTCGACGCCAACGGCCATGTCGCCGTGCCGCAGGGCGAAGGGCTCGGCTACGAGCCGGACCGCGACGTGATGGAGACGTACCGGGTGGCGTGAGCGACTAGCTCTCCACCGTCATTGCGAGCGAAGCGAAGCAATCCATCGGCCCGCGTATGAGGAGCGATGGATTGCTTCGTCGCTTCGCTCCTCGCAATGATGAGAGCTACTTCGTCCCCTCCTTCGCGGCAGGCGCAGCATCCTTTGCCGCCGGTGCGTCGGCCTTCTTCTTCAAATCATCGGCCAGCTTGCCCTGCGCGGTCTGCAGATCCGTAACGAGCTTCTGCAAACTCGCGACCGTGCCTTGCAGGTTGGCGATCTGGCGATTGGCGGCGTCGAGTTTCTGCTGATGATCCGAGGTCAGCTTGCTGATGGTCTTCTGCAGGAAATCGACATTGCTCTGCAGACAGCTGGTACGACGCTCCATGGTTTTTTCCACGGTGCAGATCTCGATGCCGGGCACGTCCTGCGCGCGGGCGCTTGCGGCGATGCCGAATGCAAGCGGCACGAACAGTGCGAGAGCGATACGAGCGATCATCCATCATCCTCCGGCCGGGCGCGTCATTCACAGTTTTGTGCTCACGACGCTGAAAGCAAGGCAGCCATACCACACTGATACCGCATTCAAGCGGTGTGCTTCACCCATTACGGGGACTTCTCGTGGGGACGGGGGCCTTCGGAACTTGTTTGGTTCGACCCCTATTTGGCTCGACCTTGGGCAGTGGAGACAGATCACATGGCGACGCGCGAAAAACGGCTGGCGCAATTCGATGGCAATGGCGAACCCTCGCCCCACCAGCGCGTGGAAGTGCTTTGTGAAGATCATAGTGGAACGTATCAGTTGCCGTTCGCCTGCCGTTTCGTCGATGGCCAGTGGCGCAATGACACGACCGGCGGCGCGCTCGAGGCCAACGTCATCGCCTGGCGCATGCCGCGGGAGAAGCAGGCAGGCCTGGCCTAGGCCGGATTTCCGCAACCCTCGTTGGATCATCCTCGCAGCAAAGCGCCTCGCCTTTGCCGCGAGGAGAGCTGCAACGCACGCTCGCGCCGACATCGCCGCGAGGGACCGATCCAGCACGACGCACGCGCGCCTGTTTCAAAACGCGACGCGCGTGCTCACCGCCTTAAGATCCGGAACACGGACGGAACGAACCGCGTCCGAATCACTGATCGCGCGTCGTACGCGCTTGTTCACGGCTAGATGTGGCGATCAGTCCGAGGCAACGCACCACATACAGAACCATGATGACCGGCCGCACCCAGCGGCCGATGATAAAGGTTAATTCTTCCGCTGATGACATCGCGTCGGCTCCGTTCGATCAGGACCACGGCGTGACTGGCGGCACCTTGTCGGTCGCCGGCTCGACATCCACGGTCTTGAAGTCGGCCGGGCTGACGATCTCGAGGTATTCCATGTCCTTGGAGTAATCGAACAGATAATGCGTGATGCCGGGGCGCTGATGGATGACGTCGCCGGCTTCGACCAGCGTCTCCTTGTCCTCGTACATGAAGCGGGCCCAGCCCTTGGTCATGATCACGATCTGAAAATCGCAGAGGTGCTTGTGCCAGCCGGTGCCCTGCTCCGGCGGCAGCTCGGGATTGGCCTTGACCAGATGGCAGATCACCTGCCCGCCGGTGGCATCCGCAATGCCGAGATCGCGGTACAGGAAGAAGTCGCGCAGACCTCCGCCCTTGAACTCGGTATCGGCAGGTTTGACGTGGGAGAATTTGCTGACGACGGCATGCTGGTTCATCTGAAGCCTCCACGGTTCTCGTGTTCGCGAGATCGCGGCGCGGGCTCAGCGTCCAAATTTTCGGCAGCGTCGCATCGTCGCGGTCACAGCTCGGGAACTCCTATGCGAAATCCTTGCCAGCGGCGTTCGCTGCGGTGGCTGCGATCGTCACTCTGCCGGAAGCATCTGAAGCAAAGCGGAAATTTGCGCATGGCCGATGTCGCGAGGCGGCCCCGGCGGCCGCAGCCAATGATCACTTGCGGCACGTCCATTGAGCAGGCCTGCCCGGCGCTTGGACCGCCGATGCGGTCAGGCGTGCAGCCGGCTGCCTAGTATTCGACCTCGAGCTCCTCGACGTCGGCCGGCTCCGCCTTCGCCGCCGCGATCCATTCGGTCATCTCGGGCATCATCATGATGGTGGTGGCATAGGCGGCAAGATCGGGTCCGAGCTTCACGTCGTAGGTCAGGAAGCGGGTCACGACGGGCGCATACATCGCATCCGCCATGGTGCGGCGTTTGCCGAACAGGAACGGCCCGCCCGATGCAGCGAGGCAATCGCGCCAGATGCTGCAGACACGGTCGATGTCGGCCTGCGCGCGCGACCAGATCTTGAAGCCGGGGAAATGGCCCTTGAGGTTGACCGGCAGCGAGGCCCGCAAGGTGGTGAAGCCGGAATGGATTTCGCCGCAGATCGAGCGGCAATGCGCGCGCTGGATCCGGTCCTCCGGGAGCAGCCCGGCCTGCGGCATGATCTCGTTGAGATACTCGCCGATCGCCAGCGTATCCCAGACCGTCGCGCCCTCGTGGCGCAGGCAGGGCACCAGGATCGAGGATGACAGCAGCAGCAATTCGGCCCGTGCCGCCGGGTCATCGGGCGCGACGACGATCTCCTCAAACTCCAACCCGGCAAATCTTGCCAGCAGCCAGCCGCGCAGCGACCAGGACGAATAGTTCTTGCTGCTGATGGTGAGTGTCGTCTTCGCCATGCCCATTCCCCACGCCAACGCCGCCCAAACGGTGCCGAAGGTTTGGGCTTCAGTCGTTTTTGCTGGCAAGCCACGTGCCAGTTTTCGGGGCAGCGGCCCCTGCTCTGGCGTCGATATTGCATGGTGTGCCTGGCAAGGGGCGGATGCGTATGATGTCGATGCTGTACCAAGCCTATCAGAACCACATGGACCTGACGGCGCCATGGCGGACCGGCGCCGCGGCGGCGCTGAAATATCTCAATCTGGTGCCGCAGGGCGCCTCCGACCGGACCTTCGGCCGGCTCGCCGCCGCGCTCGAGCTGATCTCCCGCGCCAGCCTGACCTATACGCGGCCCGCTTACGGCATCGACAGCGTCACCGTCGGCAACAGAGACTTGCAGGTCACCGAGGAGGTCGCCTACGCCACGCCGTTCGGTTCGCTGCTGCATTTCAGGAAAGTCGACGGGCCGGAGCAGCCGCGGCTGCTGCTGGTGGCGCCGATGTCCGGGCATTTCGCGACGCTGCTGCGCGGCACCGTGAAGACGCTGCTGCAGGATCACGACGTCTACATCACCGACTGGCACAATCCGCGCGACATCCCGCGCGAGGAAGGCCGCTTCGGGCTCGAGGACTACACCGACCATCTGATCGACTTCCTCGGCCAGCTCGGCCCGCGCGCGCATATGGTGGCGATCTGCCAGCCCTCGGTGTCGGCGCTGGCGGCGGCCGCGATCATGTCGGAGGACGATCATCCGGCGCGGCCGGCGTCGCTGACATTGATGGCCGGGCCGATCGACACGCGGATCCAGCCGACCAAGGTCAACGGCTTCGCCAAGAGCAAGCCGATCAAATGGTTCGAGGACAATCTGATCAACTACGTGCCGGTGCAGTGCAAGGGCGCGTTGCGCCAGGTCTATCCCGGTTTCGTCCAGCTCACCGCCTTCGTCTCAATGAACCTGGAGCGCCACATCAAGCAGCACGTCGAGCTGGCGCGTCATCTCGCCAAAGGCGAAACCGCGAAGGCCGAGACGATCAAGACCTTCTACGACGAATATTTCGCGGTGATGGACCTGCCGGCGGAATTTTACATCGAAACGGTGCGCGACGTGTTCCAGGAGCATCTGCTGCCGCAGGGCCGGCTGATGCATCGCGGCCGCCCGGTCAACCCGGCCGCGATCCGGCGCATGGGCCTGATGACGGTGGAGGGCGAGAAGGACGATATCTGCTCGATCGGCCAGACGCTGGCGGCGCAGGACCTCTGCACCGGCGTGCGCACCTATCGCAAGGTGCATCACATGCAGGCCGGCGTCGGCCATTACGGCGTGTTCTCGGGAAAGCGCTGGAACAACGAGATCTATCCGCTGTTGCGCGATTTCGTGCATGTGAATGCGTGAGGGGCTAGCGACGCTCTTTCCCCGTCATTGCGAGCGAAGCGAAGCAATCCATTGCCACCTCGGACGTGGATGGATGGATTGCTTCGCTGCGCTCGCAATGACGCGTGGCGACTAGCCACGCCTCTTCCCGCGCAGTAGTGTCCCCCGCCACGACGACCCGTCCCCAAGAATCGTCCAGGGAGAACCCTCCATGCGCCCCGCCTGCCGCGCCCTTGCGCTCGCCGTCACCGCCGCCCTCGCCTTCACTTCGGCCGCATCGGCCGCCGAGGTCCATGTCATGATCTCGGGCGGGCTGACCGCCGCCTACAAGGCGCTGGTGCCGGAGTTCGAGCGCAAGACCGGGCACAAGGTGGTCACCGCGTTCGGGCCGTCGATGGGTACCACCACCAACGCGATCCCGGTGCGGCTGGAGCGCGGCGAGCCGGCCGACGTGCTGATCATGGTCGGCTACGCACTGGGAGATCTGATCAAGCAGGGCAAGGTCAAGCCCGACAGCCGCGTCGACCTCGTGAAGTCGCCGATCGGCATCGCGGTGAAATCCGGCGCGCCGAAGCCCGACATCAGCCCGGCCGACAGCGTCAAGCAGGCGCTGCTGGCGGCGAAAACCATCGCCTATTCCGACAGCGCCAGCGGCGTCTATGTCTCGACCGAGATGTTCAGCAAGCTCGGCATCGCGGATCAAATGAAGGACAAGGCGCGGATGATCCCGGCCACCCCGGTCGGCGAGATCGTGGCGCACGGCGAGGCCGAGATCGGCTTCCAGCAGATCTCCGAGCTCAAGCCGGTCGCCGGCATCGACATCGTCGGCCCGCTGCCGGAGCCGCTGCAGAAGATCACGGTGTTCTCCGCCGGCATCGCCACGGTGTCGAAGGAGCCCGACGCCGGCAAGGCGCTGATCAGCTTCCTCGCCTCGCCCGACGCCCGCGACGCGCTGGTCAAGAGCGGGCTTGATCCGATTGTGGGAGATGGGACGCATTGATTGCGTTATCCCGTCATCCTGAGGTGCGAGCCCTTGCGAGCCTCGAAGGATGCACGGCCCGGCTGGTGGCCGATTCATCCTTCGAGGCTCGCCCAGCGGCGCAATTGCGCCGCAGGGCTCGCACCTCAGGATGACGGGGATAGTTTTGTACGCGACGCTCTATCCCTCTATCCCCGTCATTGCGAGCGAAGCGAAGCAATCCATCGCTCCGCATATGCGGAAGGATGGATTGCTTCGTCGCTTCGCTTCTCGCAATGACCGGGATAGGCCGGCGCATCCCCTACCGCCAATGATGCGCGCCGTAGGCGAGCAGCAGCACGATGACCAGTGCCAGCAGCAGGGTCGTCGACTTCCAGAACAGCACCGGGTTGCGCTCGATCAGCGGGGTCGATGACGTCGTCAGATACTTTGCGTTGGGATTGCGCAAATCGAACAGGAACTCGGAAAAGCTCTCGTAGCGCTTCAGCGGGTTGGGATGCACCGCGCGCTCCAGCGCGCCGTCGACCCAGGTCGGGATGTCGCGGCCGCCATGGGTGGCGGGGCTATAGACCGCCTTGTTGAAATCGGCGCGGGTCCGGGCGCGCGCGAGCTGTGCGCCATAGGGCAGCCGTCCCGTTAGCATCTGGTAGGTGACGACGCCGAGCGAGAACAGGTCGGAGCGCGCCGAGCCGCCCTCGCCCAAAAAATATTCCGGCGCGGTGTATTGCTGGGTGCCGAGAATATCATCGCTGCCGGACGGCGCCGCCTCGGCGACGCCCGAGATCCGCGTCGAACCGAAATCGATGATCTTCACCGTGCCTGTTTTGTCGATCATGATGTTGTCGGGCCTGATGTCCTGGTGCAGCATTTCCTTGCGGTGGAAGGCGCGCAGCCCTTTGGCGATCTGCTCGGCGATGTCGCGCACCGTCTCCAGCGCGGGCGCGGGATTGTCGATCATCCACTGCGTCAGTGTCTGGCCGTCGACATATTCGGTCGCGACGTAGAGGAAATTGCGCCGGCGCTGCGGCAGCCAGGGTTTCAGCACATGCGGGCTGTCGATCCGCTTGGCGACCCACTCCTCCATCATGAAGCGCTTCAAATAGGCCGGATCGTCGCGCAAATCGATCGACGGGATCTTGATCGTGACGGTGGTGCCAGACTCCTCGTCGACGGCGAGATAGATGTGGCTGCGGTGCGAGGCATGCAGCTCGCGCACGATGCGGTAACCATCGAACCGCATCCGCGCCTCGAGCAGCGGCGGCAGCGGCAGTTCGCCGGGCTGGCCGAACACCTCGCTGGCCTCGCCATCAGGCAATTCGTCGATGCGGACGATCTGCGCGGTGAGATTGTCCGGACTGCCGCGCTCGAACGCCTGCTCGGCGAGCGATCGCGCCGCAAGGTCGAGGTCGGCTGCATGGTCCAGAATGGTCTTGGCGAGCTGGCGCGGCGGCACGTGTTCGTAGATCCCGTCGGTCACCAGCAGGAAGGTGTCGCCCGGCTCGAGCCGCAGGTTTTGGTAGTCGATCTCGAGCTGCGGATTCACGCCGAGCGCGCGGCCGAGATAGCTCTGCTGCGACGAGATCACGACGCGATGATCGTTGGTCAGCTGCTCGAGGCTGTGGCCGGCGACGCGGTAGATCCGGCAATCGCCGACGTGAAACAGATGCGCCGTGGTCGATTTGATCACCATGGCGCTCAGCGTGCAGACGTAGCCCTTGTCCTTGTCGTACGGGTTCTGGCTCCGCCTGGTCTGCGCGTGCAGCCAGGAATTGGTCGCCTCCAGCACCCGCTGCGCCGAGGTCTTCACCGACCAGGATTCCGAGGTGCAGTAATAGTCGGTGAGAAAGCCCTTGACCGCGGATTCGGCGGCGATGCGGCTGACGCTGCTCGACGAGATGCCGTCGGCGAGCACGACCGATATCCCCTTCAGGCCGAGCAGCGGCTCTGCGGGGATCAGCACGCCGTGGAAATCCTGATTGGCGTCCTTGCGGCCCTTATCAGAGAATTGCCCGACCGAGATTTTCAGCGCGCGCGACATCGCCCGTCCTGATGGGTCTCTCCGGAAGGAGAGAGACCCATCAATTCTACCGGATCAAGCCGCGAGGCGCGCCCGGCTCCGCGCCGTCTTCACATGCGTCGTGTAGAGCGTGAGCCCGGTGAAGGCGAGGCCGCCGGCGAGGTTGCCCAGCACGGTCGGAATTTCGTTCCAGATCAGGTAGTCCAGGATCGAGAACTTCGCATGCAGCATCAAGCCGGACGGGAACAGGAACATGTTCACCACCGAATGCTCGAACACCATGTAGAAGAACACGAGGATCGGCATCCACATCGCGATCACCTTGCCGGGGACCGTGGTGGAGATCATGGCGCCGACGACGCCAGTGGAGACCATCCAGTTGCAGAGCATGCCGCGGATGAACAGCGTCGCCATGCCGGCCGCGCCGTGCGCAGCATAACCCAGCGTGCGGCCCTCGCCGATGTTTCCGATGGTCATGCCGACCTTGTCGGGCTCCTGCGTGAAGCCGAACGTCGTCACGAAGGCCATCATGAACGCGACCGTCAGCGCCCCGGCGAAGTTGCCGATGAAGACGAGGCCCCAGTTGCGCAGCACGCCGCCAAGCGTGACGCCCGGCCGCTTGTCGACCAGCGCGAGCGGCGACAGCACGAACACGCCGGTCAGGAGATCGAAGCCCAGCAGATAGAGCATGACGAAGCCGACCGGAAACAGCAGCGCGCCGACCAGCGGCTGGCCCGTGTTGACGTTGATCGTCACGGCGAACCAGGCCGCGAGCGCGAGGATCGCGCCGGCCATGTAAGCGCGGATCACGGTGTCGCGCGTCGACATGAAGATCTTGGATTCGCCGGCGTCCACCATCTTGGTGACGAACTCGGAAGGTGCGAGATAGGCCATAGCGTAAAGTCCCCTTGAGCAATCGGATCGCGCCGGCTGCCATGCAGCCGCGGCGCGGGCTGGTTGAAATGCGCGTCGATCCGGGGACGTGTGCCGGCATCGGAGCGCCGGTGCCGGGGTTTTGGCCCGGAGCGACGCCGATCACGGCGGGGACAAGACAAGCTGTCGTGGATGTCTGACTGCTCGGCGCGCCCAAACGAGGCGCGCAAGCGTCCCTTTACCTCGGCCAGCGTTGGCTTCGGCAATCCGGAGGACGGCAGTCGTCATTGACTGATGCAGTCAAAGCAATCGATATGCCAAGCGCGGCGCGGGCGGCGGCCTCAAAAACCCTTTGAAACCAACGGCTTTTCGGACGCCTTGAGGATGCGGCCAGCGTGCTGCCGCCTATTTATGCAGCATGCACAGATGTCGCCCACTGGCGTTCGCTGTCTCTCTCCCCGTCATCCTGAGGTGCGAGCCTTGCGGCGCAATTTGCGCCGCTGGGCGAGCCTCGAAGGATGAATCGGCCACCAGCCGGGCCGATTCATCCTTCGAGGCTCGCCGAAGAGGCTCGCACCTCAGGATGACGGGGACAGAGCGCCAGCGCGTCCGGCATGCTGCTCGATGCGCCTACTTCGCGCCCGTCCTGATCGGAGAATCCCTCAGGCCGTTGTTGTCGTAGGCCTTGCGCAGCGTGCCGTTGCTGGTGACGTCCGTCATGAACTTGGCGGCGAAGGCGGCGGCGAGCGGATGGTTGAGCGGCACCGCGACCGCGGTGACGGTCTGCTTGAAGGTTTCGTCCAGCACCCTGGTGCCCGGGATCTTCTTCGCCATGGCATGGAGCTGGTCGCGCGACAGTGCGAAGGCGTCGACCTCGCCGTTCTTCAAGAGGTTAAAGATCTCGTCATAGGTCTGATAGCCCGTCACCTTGGCGTGCTTGAGATGCGCGATGGCGCCGCGCATGGTCGTCGTGTTGTTGACCGCGGCGACCTTGACGCCGTCCTGGTCCAGCGTCGCAAAATTCGTGATCGTCGAGCCCGGCTTGACGATGTAGGTGGCGTCGGCGACCTCGTAGATCGGCCCGAACGTCATTTTGGTTTCGCGCTCCGGGTCCTTGGGCAGGAAGGTGACGTCCCAGCTGTTCTTCGCCGCCGCGTCGGTGATCTGGCCGGAATTCTGGTGCACGACGTACTCGACGGGAACGCCGAGCTGCGCTGCCATCTCACGGCCGAGCTCGACGGGAACACCGGCATAGCCGCTCTCGGTTTTGGTCGACCAGAACGCGCCGCCCGCCGCGCTGATCGCGATCGCGACCCGGAGCTTGCCGGTCGGCGCGATCTCATCTTTCAGGGCATCGGCATGGGCTGGCACGGCCATCATCAGTACTCCAAAAACGAGGCCAGCCAGACGCAGCAGTCGAGACGACATCGGACTTCCTCCACGCCGGGTCTTGCGCCCGGCTGTTGCATGATCCGGTGTCTTGTAGCTTACCCAGCCGCGCGCCCGCAACGCCGTCAGTGCGCAGCGCCTACCAGCACCTCGCGCGCCAGCGCATAGCTGTTGACGACAACGCCGTCGCCCATCTCGGCGAGCCGTGCATCCATCCGCGCCATGCCCGAGGCGAACGACGGCAGCACGCGCTCCATCCAGCTTCCGGCGAGATCGTGCAGGCTCGCCTCTCTGACATTGCCGAGCGCGTAGTCGCGCGGAAAGCCGTATTCGAGCGGCACGCACATCCCGTCCGGCTCGATCACCAGCGGCGAGACGATGTCGCTGATGCGCGGCGGCGTATGCTGATCCGCGCAAGCCATGATCTGGCGCAGCCCGCCCGAGGTGGCGACGTCGACCTGGATCGTGAGCCGGCAACCGACGGCACGCTGCAGCCGCAGGCATTCCACCAGCGCGGCGGAGGCCTCGATCTCGTCCGGAACATCGTCGGCGAGACCGATTGCCCGGCCGGAGGCTTCGAGCGGATGAATCTGCAGCAGCCCCGCGCCGCTGGCGAGCGCGAACTCGACCGCCCATTCGATCTGGTGCACGTTCCACATCGTCAGCGTGAAGACGAGGCCGAGCGGGATGCCGCTGTCGCGCACCAGTGCAAGACGATCGCCGAGCCGGCGGAACGCACCGGCCTGCGCGCGCATCCGGTCGTGATCGTCAGGCACGCCGTCGATGCTGACGGCGAGCAGATCGAGCAGGCCGGTCACCGCCTTCAGGCGCGACGGGGTGATGGCAAGCCCGTTCGACACGAGCTGCGTGCGCATGCCCGCCGCCTTGGCCGCCGCGAGCAATCGCGGCAGCGGCTGATACATGAAAGGCTCGCCGCCCGATACCGAAGCGACGCCATAGCCGAGCGTCGCCGCCTCGCCGAGGACGCGCGCGACGAGCTCCGCTGGAAGCTCGTCGCTCGCTTCGGGCGAGGAGTCCGAATAGCAATGCAAGCAACGCAGATTGCATCGCCGGGTCGGATGTATCTGGACGATCCTTGCGGACCGGATGAAGCCCACTGCTAGCGCTCGCGCGCGGAGCCCGCCTGGAATCCGACGT
This sequence comes from Bradyrhizobium ivorense, assembly GCF_900696085.1. Classification (GTDB taxonomy): domain Bacteria; phylum Pseudomonadota; class Alphaproteobacteria; order Rhizobiales; family Xanthobacteraceae; genus Bradyrhizobium; species Bradyrhizobium ivorense. The sequence goes on along the minus strand of NZ_CAADFC020000030.1, from coordinate 190,576 downwards.
CAAACCCTTCGATGACGGGAGGGAGCCCCTTCGGGAACACCCAGACGCCGGGAATCTTGTCGTGGTTGAGCAACGTTCCCAGGAATTTCAGCAGGGCATCCGGTTTGACATGCCATGTCCCCCATCCGCCATCGGGATCCGGGATTCCCTTGGGGAAGAATTCGACGAGATTGACGCCGTCATGCTCGATGTCGACGAGCCTGGCCAAGTCCTGCTTCGTCCATCGCTGGGCGAGCAAATCAGATCCACGCGGTTTCTTTCCTGATGACATCTGATGCCTCCGGGCTGCTCGGCATGTGAAATAAATTTGCAATGATATCGATAGAAATTGCCGAGTATATCTATCTTAGCGTGTATCTGAAAATGGTCAACGTTCCGTGCCGCGGTGTTGAGCCGCGCGCACGACATTGTGTTGCATACAGAATGCGATCGACGCGCCGGACCGGGCGACGTCCCGATCTCGCACACCAACGATCGTGGTCACGATCAAACAGAACGCGCGCAACGACGCTTGCGCGGCTCGTTCGCGCAAGCGCGTGTCATTGCTAGGGGCGATCAGGGAGCGACCTGACCCGGATGGTGATCTTCTCGGAGACGACCGGCGGATCGAAGGGAAAGTGCTTGGCGTCACCCAGCACCAGTTGCAGCGTATGCTTGCCGGGCGACAGCTCGATGCGGGTCTCGGTCTGCCCCGCGCCGAAGTGCTGATGCGACTTGTCCGATGGTATCGGCTCGTTCGGATTCAGCGGCTCGTTGACGTCGATCAAGAGGTGGTGATGACCGCTGTTCGGGTAATCGTCGCCGGCATGGGTGACGCCCATGTTGCGCAGGCCGAAGCGGACCAGGAACGCGCCCCTGACCGTCGCGCCATCGCGCGGCGAGATGAAATACAGCTTGACGTCTTTTCCCGCCGGCTTGTTCTGCGCCTCTGCCGGGCTCGCGAGCAGCGCCAGCGCCGCCGCGAACAGGATCGAACATGCGATTTTCATTACCTCTCCATCAACCAGGCGATGCGGATGGAACTCAAGGAGACAGCGCAACACGGAAACCGTGGGTCGGATAGCGGACATTGGTGTCGTAACTGTCGCGATTGGCCGGACGCACGTAGCGCGCGTCATTCTTCCAGGAGCCGGAGCGGATCACGTGGGAGGCGCAGTCGCCGCCGGACCAGACCGCCCCGTCAGTGGGCGCGCCCTGGTAATTCCGGTGCCAGCAATCCTCGACCCATTGATCGACCCCGCCGCCCATGTCGTAGAGGCCGAACGGATTCGCCCTGAAACTGCCGACCTTGAGCGGCTGCTCGGCGCCGGCATCGCCGCCGCAATCCTTGCAGGCGGCGTTGCCCGATTGCATCTGGTCACCCCACCAATATCTGGTTTGCGTCCCGCCACGTGCTGCAAATTCCCATTCGGCTTCGCTCGGAAGCCGGTAGGCCTTTTTAGTGCGCTCGGCGAGCCACGTCACATATTGCTTGGCATCGCTCCAGCTCACATTGGTGACCGGGGAGTCATCCCTGCCGGCCGCCGTGAAGCCGCAGGCCTTGGCCGCCGCGCACGCGTTCCATTCGCGCACAGTAACCGGATATTTGCTCATGGCGAAGGCTTTGACCGTCACTCTGTGAATCGGCCGCTCCGAGGGATCGTCATTGCTGCCCATCGAGAAGCTGCCGCCTTGCAGCGAGACCATCTCGGGCTCCGCCGCGGACGCAGCGGGCGCGGGGCTCGCGGACGGCGCGACTTGAGGCGACGCCTGCTGGGTCGGCGTGGCGCTTGGCACCGGACTTGGGGCTTGAGCTGGAGTTTGGCTTGCAGCCGGGCTTGGCGATGCCGCTGGTGACGGTGGCGCTTGCGCCACGTCGGCCGGCTTGCCGCGCTGTTGCGTCAGCATGTACCAGAGCGCGCCGCCGGCGATGATTGCGATCGCAAGGCCGAGCAAGGTGATCAGGATCGTCTCGCGGCGCTTGCGCGTCCGCTGGAACGCGGCGGCATCCGGCAGCACGCGATACACCCTGACCGGATCGGTGATGTTCTTGACCTTCTTGTCCCCGAGCGACTCGTATCCGCACACCAGCTTGTGCTTGATCTGCTCGTAGATGCCGCCGGAGATGAAGACCTCGCCCGGCGCCGCGATCCCTTCCAGGCGCGAAGCCACGTTGACGCCGTCGCCATAGATGTCGTCGGGCTCGATGATGACGTCGCCGAGATTGACCCCGAGGCGGTATTCGATCCAGAATTCCCGCGGCATCGCCGCGTTGCGGCCGACCATGTTCTGCTGGATCACGATGCTGCAGCGGACGGCCTCGACCGGACTGTCGAACATCGCGATGAAGCCGTCGCCGGTGGTCTTGACCAGCTTGCCGTGATGCTCGGTGATGGTGGGCTCGATGAGATCGCGCTCAAGCCGCTTCACGCGCTTGTGCGTGCCTTCCTCGTCGAGCTGCATCAGCCGGCTGTAGCCGGCGATATCGCCCGCAACGATCGCGGCAAGCCGTCGGGGCCCAATATCGCCGCCGGAAGGCGGCGTGGTGGACTTCCCAGACCTGAAGTCGCGCAGTTCTCCCATTGCTCCGGCCGCTCCGCAAACCATAGTTGGCATGTCGAGGCGCAACCGGCGCCTCGGCTCCCCGAAGCCCGCGTCGGATCGTATCACACCGCCGGGTCGGAACAAGTGACCGAGCTCACAGACAACAGCCCGCATGGCCGCATCGGCAAAAACGCCGATGCGCTGCTCCGGACAAGCTCAGTGGCGGCAAACCGTCAGGGCTTCAGCCCGCCTATGCGGCGGGCGCCTTGATTTCGCGCGGCAGGATGATCGCGGCCGCGATCGCCAACAGGCACAGCGCCGCGAAGGCACGCAGCATCATGCTGAAGCCGCCCTGGTCGTACAGCCACGCCACCAGGCCGACCGAGGCGCCGGCCGCAGTGAAGCCGACGAAGTAGCGCACCGCATAGGCGCGCGAGCGCCATTCCTCGGTGGTGTACTTGCCGACCATGGCGTCGTTGACCGTGACCTGGCCGAATGCGCCCATCACGATGCCGATCGAGACCACGATCAGCGGCAGGTTGGACAGGCTCGCCGCCAGATAGAGGAACGGCGCCAGCATGAACGACAGCGGCAGCGCCACCGCCTTCAGCGAATGCCGGTCGAGCAGCTTGCCGATGGTGTACTGCGTCATCGCGCCGAACACGTAGACGCCGGCTGCGATCACGCCGAGCAGCGCCGGGCTCTTGGTCAGATCGGCGAGACGCTCGGCGAACAGCTTTGGCAGCGCCACCGTCACCGCGTTGAAGGTGGTCGAGATCGCGATCACCACGATCAAGAGCGACAGCACCACCCGCCACATGTCTTCTTTGGCGACCCGCGCCTGCGCCGCGGCCTGCTTTGAGCCCTTGCGATCCTCATGCACCACCGTCATCGCGAACGCGATGCCGATCAGCACCGTGATTACGCCGGGCACGATGAAGGCCCAGCGCCAGCCGAGATACTGGCCGATCACGCCGGTGACCAGCGCCGACGAGGCGACGCCGAGATTGCCCCAGACGCCGTTGATGCCCATCTCGGCGCCGAGCTTCTCGGCATAGGACACGATCATCGCGGTGCCGACCGGATGGTAGATCGAGGCGAAGATGCCGATCGCCAGCAGCGCCGCGCCGAGCTGCAGCGGCGTCTGCACCAGGCCGACCGAGATCATCGAGAGCCCGATGCCGACGAAGAAGATCAGCATCATGTGGCGGCGGCTCCAGCGGTCGCCGAGCCAGCCGGTGATCAGCGAGCCGGCGCCGAAGGCGATGAAGCCCGGCGTCGCATAGGGCAAGAGCTCCGAATAGGCCATGCCGAGCGCCGGGCCCATGATGATGACCGCGGCGGCGAAGATCAGCATCGAATAATGGTCGATGAAATGGGCGCCGTTGACGAAGGTGATCACCCGGCTCGGGCTGTTGATGGGCAGGTCTTTCACTTGCAGGGCTTTCACTTGCAGGTCTTTCACTTGCACGTCTCTCACTCGAATCTTCAATTGCTCGGAAATAGGTTATAGGTGCTTGTCCTGACGGGATGTCGCCAATGAGTATCGCTGACCCGCCAATCCGGGCCCTGTACGAGCAACGCCGCATGACCGGCGACGGCGTGCACATGGTCGCGCGCTCCTATGAAAAGGGTGTCCGGCTCGACCCGCACATGCACCGCGAGGCGCAGCTGGTCTATGCCGCCAAGGGCACCATGCAGGTGACGACGCCGAAGGGCCGCTGGCTGGTGCCGCCGGACCGCGCGGTCTGGGTCCCGGCCCTGCTCGGCCATGCGATCGACGTGCTCGCCGACATCGAGATGCGCACGCTGTATTTCGAGCCGGCCTGGCTCGCGCGCGAGGAGCGCAGCGACAGCCTCGACAACGAGTTCGTGGTCCGGGTCTCGCCGCTGCTCCATCAGGCGATCCTCGCGCTGTTCGACCAAGCGAGCAGCGACGAACGGATCGAGCTGCTGGTCAGGCTGGTGATGCTGGAGCTGCACCGGGCCGAGGACTCCGCGACCTTCATCCCACTGCCGCAGGAAGCGCGCTGCCGCCGCGCCGCCGACATCGTGCTGGCAGATCCGACCCGCGACTACGAGATCGAGACGCTGGCGCGCACGGTCGGCACCTCGGCGCGGACGCTGTCGCGGCTGTTCTCGGCGGAGACGCAGCTCTCGTTCAAGAGCTGGTGCCAGCGCGCCCGCATCGCCGCCGCGATAGAGCGGCTCTCGACCGATGCGAACGTCTCGGTCAAGCAGGTCGCCTCCGACCTCGGCTATGCCAGCGTTCCGGCGTTTTCCCATGCGTTCCGCCAGGTCACCGGCAAGACACCGACCGCGTTCGCGGAGAAAACGTGAACGTTATCCGTCGTCAAGCGCAACCATCACGAATTATACCGTCGTCGTGCTGCGACATATTTCCGTACGATCCATGCGCTTGATTCCCCTGCGCCCGGCCTTAAATCCCGTGTAAGGTTCGGCTTCACCGGATACGCCCTGCCTATGGCCAACGCCTTCTTCTCCGATCTGCTCTCGACCATCTCCGAACGCGGCCGCACCCTGCTCGGCCGGTCAAATCCCAATAACGGCAAGCAGGACGCCTCCGAGCTGGTGGAATTGTGCGAGGCGCTGCTGTCGGGCCGCGGCGAAGCCTCCGGCACCGCGATGGCGCGCGAGGTGCTCGACCGCTATCACCACCTTGATGCCGCCGGCCGCCTCACCTTCTTCCAGTCGCTGGCAAGGAATTTCGGGCCCGACCAGGCCCGGCTTGCCCAGGCGATCGAGAGCTGGCGCGCCAATGCCAATGGCGACGACGCCAGCGACCTGCATTTTGCGTCCGAGCCGCGCCGCCAGGAGCTGATCCGGCGGCTCAATCGCGCGCCGGGCGGCACCGGCGAACTGGTGTCGATGCGATCCGATCTGATTTCACTGATGAAGGGCAACAAGGACCTCGCCGCGCTCGACCGCGACGTGGTGCATCTGCTCTCGTCCTGGTTCAACAGGGGATTCCTCGTGCTGCGCAGGATAGACTGGTCGTCGCCGGCCAATATTCTGGAGAAGATCATCCGCTATGAGGCCGTGCACGAGATCCGCGACTGGGACGACCTGCGCCGCCGCATCGATCCGGTCGACCGCCGCTGCTACGCCTTCTTCCATCCGGCGCTCGCCGACGAGCCGCTGATCTTCGTCGAGGTCGCGCTGACCGAGGCGATCCCGGGCGCGATCGCGCCGCTGCTCGCCGAGGAGCGCGAGCCGGTCGCCGCCGAGCGCGCCCGCACCGCCGTATTCTATTCGATCTCCAACACCCAGCGCGGGCTCGGCGGCATTTCGTTCGGCAGCTTCCTGATCAAGCAGGTGGTCGAGGAACTGCGCCGCGAGCTGCCCAAGCTCGACACCTTCGTGACGCTGTCGCCGGTGCCGGGCTTCATGCAATGGGTCAAGCAGGCCGACGATGTGCCGCTCGGCGAGGACGACCGCCAGCTCCTGGAAAGCCTCGACAAGTCCGACTGGCCGGAGAACGCCGAGCTCACCGCGCAGCTGCGCGCGGTGCTGGAGCCGCTTGCCGCGTATTATTTCCTGAAAGCGCGCACGCCGAAGGGGCGGCTGATCGATTCGGTCGCCCGCTTCCATCTCGGCAACGGCGCGCGGCTGGAGCGGATCAACTGGCTCGGCGACCTCTCGGCCAAGGCGCTGCGTGAATCCGCCGGCATCATGGTCAACTATCTCTACCGGCTCGACGACATCGAGAAGAACCACGAGGCCTACGCCAACAACGGCGAGGTGATCGCCTCGAGCGCGGTGAAGAAGCTGCTGAAGGGCGAAGGCCGGCGGCTGCTGGACATGCGGCTGGGGTAGGCGGCCACCAACCTCTCTCCACGTCATTGCGAGGAGCACAAGCGACGAAGCAATCCATCCAATCGGCATACGCGGATAAATGGATTGCTTCGCTTCGCTCGCAATGACGGCCGGACAACGAAAATCATCTCTCCACATCGTCATGCCCGGGCTTGACCCGGGCATGACAGTCAGGGATCAGGCCCGCGGCCGCAACAGCGGCGCGGGGAGATGCGCGGCCAGCCAGGCGGCGATCGCGCGCTCGTTGCGATGGTAGACCAGCCCCGCGGCGATCACGGCCACGCCGATCAGCGACAGCGCGAACGGGAACAGCAGCGAGTCCTTGAACACGACGTCGGCGAGATGTCCGAGATAGAGGCAGATGCCGAACGCACCGAACACCGCATAGGCCCGCCGCATCAGGATCACGGCCAGCGCAACCAGGCCGACATTGAGCAGGCAATAGACCGCCCGTCCGAGCTCGGTGGCGCCGTCGGAGGCGGTGATGCCGCCCCAGAACGCCATCAGGCCGAACAGATGCAGCCAGAAGGCAAAGTCGCCGTTGCGGCTGCTATAGTCGACGAACCAGGCCACCGCGAGGACGGCAAGGCCGAACCAGATCGACACCGTGCGCCGCGTCGCAAAGTCGGCGTGATCCATGCCGGCGAACCACGGCGCGAGGTCCATCGACATGAACCAGAGCGCGAAGGCGATGATCGCGACGATGAAGGCGAAGCGATAGTAGCGCAGCGCGACGATGCCGGCGGCGACGGCCGCGATCTCCATGAAGATCCAGCTGCCCTTCACCCAGATATAGAAATCGCGCACCGTGCCCGGCTTGCCGAACGTGCCCCACCAGCCGAGCTCTTCCTGGATGCCGTAGACCGCGAGCGGCGCCATCGACACCGCGATCGCGATCAAGAGCCCGCCGGGAACCCGCAGGTTCTTGCGGTGCCAAAGGTAATGACCGGCAAAACTGAAGGCCGCCGCGTAGGCGATCGCGCAGATCGTGAGCGCGCGTCCGCCCATCTGGGTGAAGGCCAGGGTCGAGAACAGGCCCATGGCGCCGATCACGATCAGCGCGCCGGCGTACCAGAGGATATGGGCGGCATCGAACTTCGCCGCCGGGCTGGCCTCACCGGCGGCGTCCTGCCCGGGACCCTGCGCCAAGAAGGCGAGCAGCCGGTCCAGGTCGGCGGTGCTGATCACCCCGGCATCTGCTGCACCCCGTAGGTCTTTTGCTGAATAGGGCATGCGACTGGTTCCTGTGCCGCGGGTTCGCTTTCCCGTGCCATACGGGCAAGAGCCGGGCTCGCAGGATTGGTATAATTCAACTTGAGCAATGTTCAAGGATATTTTGAGCAACGCTCACACATTTTGGTGAGCGCCCCGGCTCTGCCGGACCGGTTCCGGCGCGGTTCGCGAAACGTCGGGCTTGGGGGCCGTCCCGTAAGAGGTCCGCAACCAAGCCGGGGCTATGGTCCGGGCCAAGCCGAAACTCTCGCCCATTAACCGCAGGCTGGCGGGTCAGCCGGAACATGCTCCTGATGCACGCGCCGCTCGCCAGGATTTCTGCTCCCGACACCACCGCGGCCTGGGCGTGGTGGGGCACGGCGGTGGCGCTCGCGGCCGTGCTGGTCGCCCCGCTGTTCGTCATCGATGTGCCGCCGCTGCTCGACTATCCCAATCATCTGGCACGGTTCTTCATCCTGGCGCATCCGGACGACCCGATCCTCGCGAAGATGTACGCGCCGCATTGGACCATTTTGCCCAATCTCGGCATGGACGTGATCGGCGCAGGCTTGCTGCGCATCACCGATGTGCACACCGGCGGCCGGATGCTGCTGGCGCTCAGCCTGCTGGCACCGGTGGCCGGCGCCGTCATCTACCATCGCGCCGTGTTCGGCTGCCGCTCCTTTTGGCCGCTGGCGTCGGGGTTGGTCGCTTACAACGCCGCCTTCATGATGGGCTTTATGAATTTCCTGCTGTCGCTGGGGCTGGCGCTGGTTGGCGCCGCCGCATGGACGGCGTTGCGCCGGCAGGATCGTTCCGCCTGGAAGGCGCTGGCCGGCGCGGTGGCCGCGGTCGCGACGTTCTTCACCCACATCTTCGGGCTTGGCCTGCTGTTCCTGCTGATCGGCGCCGAAGAAGCCGCCGCGCTCTGGAAACGCCGCGCGACGGGCTCCCTCACCCCGCGCGATGTCATCAAGGCGGCGATCCCGATCCTGATCGCGCTGGCGCCCGCGGTCGTGCTGTACCGGCTCAGCCCGTTCGGCGACACCGCCACGACGTTCGGCGCGTGGCGCGCGATCTCCAAGGTGATGCGGCTGCTCGGCCCGTTCATGACCACCAATTTGGAACTGACCATCGTGACTGCCGTCGCCGTCACGGTCGCGCTGGTCGCCATGCGCCGCCGCATCGCGCTCGCGCCCGGGCTGCCGCTGGTGCTGGCCGTGCTGGTGATCGTCTTCATCGCCGCGCCGCTGCGGCTGAAGGGCGGCTCCTTCATCGATCTGCGGGTCGCGCTGATGTTCGCGCTGCTGCTGTTCGCGGGCATGCAGCCGAGGCTCGCGCGGCGCGAGGCGACGTTGTTCGGCGCCGTGCTCGCGGCCCTGATCGTGGTTCGGTCGGCCGATCTCGCCGTGACCTGGATCGACGCGCGGCACGATCTCGTCGATTTGCGCAAGGCGATCGCCCAGGTCGAGCCCGGCGCGCGCGTGATGGCCGCAACCGGCTACACGGGTGAACTGACGGAGGCGCATCCGGCGCGCCGCGCCCTGCCCGGCATCTATCGGCTGACCGAGCAGGTCCCCGCATTGCTGGTGATCGAGCGCAAGGCGTTCTGGCCGTTGCTGTACGCCGATCCGGCGCAGCAGCCGGTGACCGTGCTGCCGCCGTTCGACCGCATCGCCCACCCGCTGACCGAGCCGATCGGCTGGAGCGTGCTGACCCATGAGCCGTACTCGGCGGAGTCGATCCAGTACGCGCGCTACCTCGTCGATTGGCGCACCAACTTCGACTATGTGCTGCTGATCGATCCGCCGCCGGAAGTTCCGAAGGTCGGCAAGCTGTCGCCGCTCTATGACGGCGATTTCGCAAAGCTCTACCGGATCGACCGCTGACCCACAGCGCTCAATGCCAAATGCGATTGCCCGGGGGCGACGGGCGCTGCGCACGTTTCGGAATAATGGAAGAATACCGGTGAGTTGCCCGACGTGTCAAGCGCCGTGTTACGCCGTGCCGCCGGCTGCCGCCGGCTACTTTGCATGGGGTTGTTTTTCGGCATTTAGTCGGCCAGCGCCTTCATCTCCGCATAGAGGTCGGACTTGCCCTCAAAACCGATGCCCGGCAGGTCGGGCATCACGATGTGGCCACCCTCGACCCGCACGCCGTCGGGGAAGCCGCCATAGGGCTGGAACAGGTCCGGATAGCTCTCATTGCCGCCGAGGCCGAGGCCGGCGGCGATGTTGAGCGACATCTGGTGGCCGCCATGCGGGATGCAGCGCCGCGGCGACCAGCCGTGGGTCTTCAGTACCTGCAGGGTGCGCAGATATTCGCAGAGCCCGTAGGACAGCGCGCAGTCGAATTGCAGCCAGTCGCGGTCGGGGCGCATGCCGCCGTAGCGGATCAGGTTGCGCGCGTCCTGATGGCTGAACAGGTTTTCACCGGTCGCCATCGGCCCCGGATAGAACTCGGCGAGCGCGGCCTGCAGCGCATAGTCGAGCGGATCGCCGGCCTCCTCGTACCAGAACAGCGGATACTCCCGCAGCATCCTGGCGTAGGCGATCGCGGCCTCCAGGTCGAAGCGGCCATTGGCATCGACCGCGAGCTGCGCATCCTTGCCGATCTCCTTCAGCACCGCCTCGATGCGCTCGCGGTCTTCGGCGAGCGGCGCGCCGCCGATCTTCATCTTCACGACGTTGTAGCCGCGGTCGAGATAGCCGCGCATCTCCTTGCGCAGCGCGCCGAGATCCTTGCCCGGATAATAGTAGCCGCCGGCGGCATAGACGAAGACGCGCGGATCGGCGGTGAGGCCGTGCCGCTCGGCCAGCAGCCGGAACAGCGGCTTGCCGGCGATCTTCGCCACCGCATCCCACACCGCCATGTCGATGGTGCCGACCGCGACCGAACGCTCGCCATGACCGCCGGGCTTCTCGTTCGACATCAAGGTCGCCCAGACCTTGTCGGGATCGAGATTGTCGCCGCCGGCATCGAGCAGCGATTTCGGATCGGCCTCCAGGAGGCGCGGCGCGAAGCGCTCGCGGATCAGCCCGCCCTGGCCGTAGCGGCCGTTGGAATTGAAGCCGTAGCCGACCACCCGCTTGCCGTCGCGCACGACGTCGGTGACCACGGCGACCAGGCTCGAGGTCATCTTGCTGAAGTCGATATAGGCGTTGCGGATCGGCGAGGAGATCGGCTTGGTGACCTCGCGGACGTCGACGATGCGGACGGACATGGGAAATACTCTCGGGGTTGTTAGGCACGTCATTCCGGGGCGATGCGCAGCATCGAACTATGGTGCGCAATTGCGCACCTGAGAATCTCGAGATTCCGGGTCTGGTGCTTGCGCACCATCCCGGAATGACGGTGCTACTTCTTATCCCTGAAATACGGCTCGACCGGGCCGTGCACCTTGATGGTCAGGGGATTGCCGTGGCGGTCCTTGGCATTGCCGGCGGTGACGCGCACCCAGCCTTCGCTGACGCAGTATTCCTCGACATTGGTCTTCTCGACGCCCTTGAAGCGGATGCCGACGTCGCGCGACAGGACCTCCGCGTTGTAGAACGGGCTGTTCGGATCGACCGAGAGGCGGTCCGGCAGTGGCCGGTTGGTGGTGTCGTCGTTCTCGCTCATAGCAACGCCTCGATTTCCTTCCTCAATCCTTCGGGCCTGGCGGTCGGCGCATGCCGCGCCACCACCTTGCCGGACCGGTCGACCAGGAACTTGGTGAAATTCCATTTGATCGAGGGTCCGAGCAGGCTCGACTTCTCACGCTTCAGGTGTTCGTACAATGGATGCGCGTTGCTGCCGTTGACGTCGATCTTGGCGAACATCGGAAACGTCACGGCGTATTTGGTCTCGCAGAACTCCGCGATCTGTTTCGCATCGCCCGGCTCCTGCGCGCCGAACTGGTTGCAGGGAAAGCCGAGCACGGCAAAGCCGCGCGGCGACAGATCGGCGTACAGCTCCTGCAGGCCCTTGTATTGCGGGGTGAAGCCACAGGCGCTCGCGGTGTTGACGATCAGCAGCACCTGGTTCTCGAAGCGCTGCAGCGATATGTCCTCGCCCGCGAGCGACTTTGCACTGAAATCGTAGACCGTCGGCATCTCAGGTCACCGGATCGATTGGCGCGGACGGCGTGCCGCCCGCTTCCACTGCTTCGCCCGCAGCCAGGCAGAGATCTTCGCGATAGCGGCCCGCCACGAGCTGCACGCCGACGGGAATCCGTCCGACAAGGCCGGTGGAGACGACAAGGCCCGGAAGCCCCATGAAGGGGATTGCAATCTGCGGCAGTTGCGCATGCCAGACCCGCGCGAACGACGCCTCGTCCTTGCGGTCGAGATGATCGGGGAATGGCAATTCGCCTGACACCGGCATCAGCAGTACCGGATATTTTTCGAAGAAGCCGAACCATTCGCGGGTCAGCGTCGCACGGCGGGCCAGCGCCTGCGACAGGTCGAACGGATGCACTCTTGCGCGCACGCCGCGCAGGCAGGCAAGCGCGCCGGGATCGCCCTCGCGCTCGGCAAAGGCGAGCTGGGCCTCGTAGCCGTCGCCGAGCCAGAGCCGGGTCTGGATTTCGGCGGCCTCACGCAACGACGGCGTATCGTCGATCTCCTCGACGGTCCAACCGGCCGCTTGCAGCCGTTTGCCGGCGTCAGCCACTGCAGCGACCACGTCGGAGACCGGGTTGAGGCCGCCGGGATTGAGGCACATCGCGACGCGCTTCTCGCGCGGCGGCCCCACCAGCGGCACCGGCGCGTACCAGGGATCGCGATAATCCGGCGCCGCCATTGCCGCCAGCGAGATGCGCAGGTCGTTCACCGTGCGCGCCAGCGGGCCGGAGACCGCGCTGATCTGCGGGCCGATCGGACGCTCCGGCAATGCCGCATTGAACGCCGGGATGCGGCCCATGCTCGGCCGCAGGCCGTGCACGCCGCAGGCATAGGCCGGATAGCGGATCGAGCCGGCGATATCGGTGCCGTGGGCGATATGGCCGATGCCGGCCGCGACCGCTGAGCCCGCGCCGCCCGACGAGCCGCCCGGCGTGATGCCGGGATCGCGCGGGTTCTTGGTGTCGCCGTGAATGAGATTGGTGGTGAACCAGCGATAGGACACCGCCGGGCAGTTGGTGCGGCCGAGCAGCACCGCGCCGGCCTTGCGCAGATTGGCGACCACCGGGTTGTCCACCTTGGCGATGACGTCGCGCTGCGCCTTCAGCCCGTTGGTGGTGGCATAGCCCTCCTGGTCGACATTGACCTTGATGGTGACGGGCACGCCGGCGAGCGGCCCGACCTCCTCGCCGCGCGCAATCGCCGCATCGACCGCCGCGGCCTGCGCCAGCACGTCGTCCGGGCGGTGATCGACCACCGCATTGATCTTCGGATTGACCGCATCGAGCCGGGCCAGCCCCGCCTCTGCCGCCTCCTTCGCCGAAACCTTCTTCGATTTGATGAGACCGGCGAGCTCGGCCGCCGACAGACGCCAAAGATCCTGCATAACGCACTCCGTGTGACGGAGGCGTTTTAGCGCCGCACGGAGCACATGGCCAGCGGCCCGGACAGGTCAGCGGACATGCGCGATGTAATAGGCGAGATCGGCGATCTGCTCCTTAGCGACCGGCTGCATCACGTCGGCCATGGTGGCGTCGTAGCCGTGGCGGGTGTTGTCCTTGTATTCGGCGAGCGTCTTGGCGAGGTAGTCCTCGCGCTGGTTGGCGATGCGCGGAACGTTCTCTTTGCCCGAATAATCGGTGTTGTGGCAGGTGTTGCAGCGGTTCTGCTGCGCCAGCGCCTGGCCCTTGGCCATCCGCGCGGGGTCGCCGGCGTCCGCCGGCGGCGCAGGCTTCGGCAGCGTGGCGATGAAGTCGGAGAAGGCGCGCAGATCGTCGTCGGTGAGCGGCTTTGCCATCTCGTTCATCGGCTCGAACACCCGCAGCTTCTCGCGGAACATGAACAGCTGGATCAGCCCATAGGGCGCCTGCTGGCCGCCGAGCGAGGGCGTGTTCTCGGTCTCCGACGTGCCGCGCTCGCCGTGACAGGCAAGGCACGCGACGGCACGCTCCTGGATGGTTTCGGCATTGGATGGGAAGGAGGTTAATGCAAGCAGGAGCGCGGGGATGATTGGATTACGCATTGGACGCTCCTGAAAATTCCGTCATTCCGGGCTGGTGCGCAAGCGCCAGACCCGGAATCTCGAGATTCCGGGTTCGATGCTGCGCATCGCCCCGGAATGACGTTGATGGTTGTTACTGGTTCGCGACCTTCGGCTTGCCGTAGCTGACGCGGTAGACCGCGCCGTTCCAGTCGTCGGAGACCAGCATCGAGCCGTCCTTGAGCAGCATCACATCGACCGGGCGGCCGATATACTTGTTGTCCTCGAGGAAGCCGGTCATGAACGGCTCCATCGACTTCACGGTACCGTCCTTGTTCAGCTTGACCACGACGACGTCGCCGCCCTGCTTCTTCGACTTGTTCCAGGAGCCGTGGCGCGCGACGAAGATCGCGTTCTTGTAGCTCTTCGGGAACTGGCTTCCGGTGTAGAAGCGCATGCCGAGCGCCGCGGTGTGCGGGCCCATCAGCCCGACCGGCGCGGTGTAGTCCTTGCAGTCCTTGCCCCAGCCAAGCTCCTGGTCGATGATATTGCCCTGCAGGCAATAGGGCGCGCCGAAATGCTCGCCGGCCTTGGTGACGCGGTTGAGCTCGTCCTCCGGCACCGTCTCCGACAGCCAGTCGCGGCCGTTGTCGGTGAAGTACATCTGCTTGGTCTCGGGATTCCAGTCGAAGCCGACGGTGTTGCGGACGCCGAGCGCATAGACCTCGGCGCCTGAGCCGTCGAGATTCATGCGGCGGATCTGGCCGTGGGCGTCGTCATGCAGCACGACGTTGCCGGGCTGGCCGACCGGGACGTAGAGCTTGTTGTCGGGACCGATGGCGATGAACTTCCAGCCATGGGCCTCGTCCTTCGGCAGCTTGTCATAGATCAAGGTCGGCTTCGGCGGGTTGTCCAGCACGTCATCGATGTTGTCGATCTTGGAGACCTTCGACAGTTCGGCGATGTAGAGCGTGCCGTCCTTGAAGGCGACGCCGTTCGGCCGGTAGAGCCCCGAGGCGACCACCTTGACCGAGCGTTTGCCGTCCTTGTTGACGATAGCATAGACTTTGTCGACGAGGCGGCTGCCGACGAACACCGTGCCCTTGTCGCTGAGCGCGAGCGAGCGCGCATTGGCCATGCCGGCGGCATAGACCTCGACATTGAAGCCGGCCGGCACCTTGAGCTTGGCGAGCGGCAGCTTGTCGGGCGCGGCCGGCAGCGGCGGCGGCGCAACCGGGGCGAGCTTGGCGGCGGCCTCATTGTCCGGACGCCCGATCAGCGGCGATCCCGGCGGCAGCGGCTGCGCGGCCGGTGCGGCGCCTGCAGCGGGCGGGCTGGCGGGCTGCTGCGCCGCAGCACCGAGCGTGAATGCACCAAAGAAAGCGCCCGCCAGCAACAGGCTGCGCGGCGCGAACGAATAACGGATCATGCTGTTCTCCCCTGAACGGAAGCCGTCTTCCTTGGCACCGATGCCGGCGCCGGCGGCTTTCCGGAGTTTGATAGTCTTGCGAATTTGTCCGGACAAATGCAACCGGAAACGTACCGAATATTGAGCGTGCGCCAGCACATTCGGGCCGCGCTGCAACTTCGGCGCGCGTCAATGCCGGGTGATCGAGCGGTCCGGGCGGTCGAGGATCGCCTCCGTGAACGGAAACTCCAGCACGATCTCGCCGTCGTCGTCGGTCACCTCGATGACCGCGCTGAGCAGGGCGCCGTCGGCGCCCTCGGTCTTGAGCAGCTCGCGGATCATCGCCCGCGCCATTTCCCAGGCGCGGTCGGGATCCCGCAGAATCTCGCCGTCAGGGTCGGAAATCAGCTCGTCGCCGATACGGGTGTTGAAGAAATAGCGTGGCATCGGGCTGAACTCGGCTTCAGTTATGCGCTCCTCGTCGCCGAAGGCGCGAGATCGTCACCAGGACCTTGGGAGGACCCTCCTTAACCCAAGATCACCATTCACCGTATGGCGAACAACAGGAAAAACGTCTGATGCCACGGGCTTTTGAGGCAAAGGCGCGCACAATGACGTGAGCGGGGGGAATTTGCATGCCGCAACGCAGCATGCACCGGGCAAGGCAACCTTGCAAAAAATTTAGGTGGCGAACTTTTTTGACGGCAGTACTTTAGTCCGCAGGGCGGAAGTCGTCCGGTCGCAATAAGGAGAGCCAAATGGCCTGGAAAGCACCGAAGATCGTCGAAGTGTCGGTCGGCATGGAAATCAATATGTATATGTGCGCCACCCGCAAGTAAGCGGCAGCGCCCTCTACACGTTTAGCGTTTAGCGCAGGTGGACGTCCGGGCGTGGCGCGCGCTCCCGAGCAAGGGAGTGCAGCTCAGACCCGGGCTCCACCTCGTAACGTTTCTGGGCTCTGACTCGCTTGGGCTCTGATTCTCCGGGAGACGGATCATGCTTCGTGTCGTCGTCCTGGGTGCCGCAGCAGGTGGCGGCGTTCCGCAGTGGAACTGCGGTTGCCCGAATTGCAGGGCGGCACGAAGCGACCATCCGGAACTGCAGAGCACGCAAGCCTCGATCGCATTCAGCGGCGACGGCGCGCACTGGTTCCTGGTCAACGCCTCGCCCGATCTGCGCCAGCAATTGATCGCAACGGCGCAATTGCATCCAAAGGCCGGCGCGCTGCGCCACACGCCGATCGCGGGCGTGATCCTCACCAATGGCGAGATCGATGCGGTCGCGGGGCTGTTGTCGATGCGCGAGGGTTCGCCGTTTTCGATCTATGCGCATGAGCGGGTGCTGGCGATCCTGCGCTCCAACAGCGTCTTCAACGTGCTGAACGAGAAGAACGTCAAGCGCCAGCCGATCGCGGTCGATCAGGCCTTTGAACCTGCCCTGCCCGACGGATCGCCGTCCGGGCTCGAGGTGCTGCCGTTCGAGGTTCCCGGCAAGGGCGCCTGGTATCTCGAGGGCACCGCACATCCGGCAGGCCGCGACGGCGTCGGCGATACGCTGGGCCTGCGTATTGCGGACAAGGCCAGCGGCAAATATTTCTACTTCCTGGCGGCCTGCGCGCGGGTGACCGACGATCTGAAGGCGCGGATCAAGGGTGCGCCGCTGGTGTTCTTCGACGGCACGGTGTGGCGTGACGACGAACTGGCGGCGGCCGGGCTCGGCAACAAGACCGGCCAGAGTATGGGACATATTTCGATGTCGGGCGAGCACGGCGCGATCGAAGGCCTCGCCGGTCTCGACATCGGACGAAAAGTGTTTTTGCATATCAACAACTCCAACCCGGCGCTGCTTGGGACCTCGGCCGAGCGCAAGGCGGCAGAACAGGCGGGCTGGCAGATTCCCTCCGACGGAACGGAGATCGTGCTGTGAATGTGGTGCCTACCAATGGGATGACGGCGCTCTCGATCGGCAAGGGCATCACGCTCGATTCAGCCGAGGAGATGGAAGCGACGCTGCGCACCATCGGCGCGACGCGCTATCACAGCCTGCACCCGTTCCACCGCCTGCTGCACGGCGGCAAGCTCAACAAGGGCCAGGTGCAGGCCTGGGCGCTGAACCGCTATTACTACCAGAGCACGATCCCGCTGAAGGACGCGATGGTGATCTCGCGCTTCCGCGATCGCAACACCCGCGTCGAATGGCGCCACCGCATCGAGGATCATGACGGCGATCTCGGCACCGAGGGCGGCATCGAGCGCTGGCTCAAGCTGACCGAGGGCCTCGGCCTCGACACCGCCTATGTGGAATCCACTGAAGGCATTTTGCCGGCGACGCGCTTTGCGGTCGAAGCTTACGTGCATTTCTGCCGCGACCGCACGCCGCTGGAGGCGATCGCCTCCTCGCTCACTGAACTGTTCGCGCCGAACCTGCACGAGGAACGCATCTCGGGGATGCTGAAGCACTACGACTTCGTCAATCCCGACATCATGAGCTATTTCAGCCGCCGCCTGACCCAGGCGCCGCGCGATGCCGGCTTTGCGCTCGACTACGTCAAGCAGCACGCCAGAACGCCGGCCGAGCGCGAGGCGGTCTGCAACGCGCTGATCTTCAAGACCAACGTGCTGTGGGTGCAGCTCGACGCGCTGTATCACGCCTATGTCGACGGCCACATTCCGCCCGGCGCCTTCGTGCCGAAGACGAGCTAGGAACGACACATGGCGAGCCGCAACATCAGCGTCAGCGAGACCAGCCGGCCAAAACTGCCGCGCCATGCCAAGCTGAAATTCGACGAGACGCGGCAGGTTTGGGTGATCCTGGCGCCGGAGCGCGTGCTGGCGCCGGACGAGATCGCGGTCGAGGTGCTGCAGCTCTGCGACGGCGTGCGCAGCGTGGCTGACATGGTCGACATGCTTGCGGAAAAATACGCAGCGCCGCGCGAGGCGATCGCAATTGACGTGGTCGCGATGCTGCAGGACCTGGCCGACAAGGGCTTTCTCACCGAAGCGCGCGAGAGCACAGCATGAGTGACACGCTCGCCGACAACAAGACACCGCCAGGCCCGAGCGACGGGCTCGCCGTGCTGGAGAGCCGCCGCTCGGCGGCCGAGACCTACGGCATCCCGCTCGCGGTTCTGCTCGAGATCACGCACCGCTGCCCGCTGCAATGCCCTTACTGCTCCAACCCGGTCGAGCTCGACCGCGGCTCGACCGAGCTCACCACTGGGGAATGGAAGAAGGTGCTGAGCGAGCTCGCCGAGCTCGGCGTGCTGCAGATCCATTTTTCCGGCGGCGAGCCGACCGCGCGCAAGGACATCGTCGAGCTGGTGCAGCATGCCAGCGATGTCGGGCTGTATTCCAATCTGATCACCTCGGCGGTGCTGCTGACCAAAGACAAGCTCGCGGCGCTGGCGGATGCCGGCCTCAGCCATGTGCAGATCAGCTTTCAGGGCAACGAGCCGGCCGTTGCCGACCGCGTCGCCGGGTTGAAGGACGCGCACCGGAAGAAGCTCGAAGTCGCGAAATGGACGCGCGAGCTTGAAATGCCGCTCACGGTGAACGCGGTGATGCACCGGCAGAACCTGCATCAACTCCCCGACATCATCCAGATGGCGGTCGATCTCGACGCCGACCGGCTCGAGGTCGCCAATGTGCAGTATTACGGCTGGGCGCTGAAGAACCGCGCCGCGCTGATGCCGACCATCGCGCAGATCGAGGAGACCAGCCGCATCGTCGAGGAGGCGCAGGCGCGGCTGAAGGGCACGCTGGCGATCGATTACGTCGTCCCCGACTACTACGCGCTGCGGCCGAAGAAGTGCATGGGCGGCTGGGGCCGCCAGTTCTTCAACATCTCGCCGGCCGGCAAGGTGCTGCCGTGCCATGCCGCCGAAAGCATCACCGGACTGGAATTCGAATCGGTGCGCTCGAACCATTCGATCGCCTGGATCTGGCAGAACTCGGAAGCTTTCAACCGCTATCGCGGCACCGGCTGGATGCCGGAGCCGTGCAAGTCTTGCGAATTCCGCGAGGTCGATTACGGCGGCTGCCGCTGCCAGGCCTTTGCGCTGACCGGCGATGCCGGCAACACCGATCCGGCCTGCGCGCTGTCGCCGCGGCATGAGGAGATCTTCAAGCAGGCCGAGCGGGAGTCCGCGGCCAGCCAGAACCGCTTCCTGTATCGCAATTTTGCCGGCGGCACGCTGGAAACGGAAGAATCCCGGGACAATCGCCAGGACAACCGAAATGGCGCCTGACGCCGACGCCGGCAAGCTCGCCAAGCGCGCCGATCCGTTTGCCCCGCTGACGTCGGAACTGCTCGATGTCGGCGACGGGCACGATGTCCATGTCGAGAGCATCGGCGGCGAAGGCGGCATTGCCGCGGTCTATCTGCATGGCGGGCCCGGCAGCGGCTGCCAGCCGGACCATCGCCGGCTGTTCGATCCGGAACGCTTCCACGCCGTGCTGTTCGACCAGCGCGGCTGCGGCCGCAGCCGGCCGAAAGGCAGCCGCGCCCACAACACCACGGCGCATCTGATCGCCGACATGGAGAAGATCCGCGAGCGATTCGGCTTTGCGCGCTGGATGGTGGTCGGCGGCTCCTGGGGCGCGACGTTAGCTCTTGCATATGCGCAGGCGCATCCCAAACGCGTCAGCGGCCTCGTACTGCGCGCCACCTTCCTCGGCACGCGCGAGGAACTGGACGGCGCCTTCCTGCATACGCTGCCGCGGTTCTATCCCGCGCTTTACCAGGACTTTTTGAAATTCCTGCCCGAGAACGAGCGTGCGGCGCCGCTCGCCGCCTATTACCGCCGCATCCTCGATCCGAATATCGACGTGAACGCGCCGGCCGCGCGGGCCTGGCACGACACCGAGCGCGCGCTGTCGGAGCATACGCCGAAACAGACGCGGCTCGATTTGCAGAAGACGTCAGGCGCGCTGCCGTCGACCCCGTACATGGAAGCGCATTATTTCGGCAATGACTGCTTCATGCGGCCGAACCAGTTGATCGACGAGGCCGGCAAGCTCGCCGGCATTCCCGGCATTCTGGTGCAGGGCCGCTACGATTTGCTCTGCCCGCCCGCGACCTCGCATGCGCTCGCCGCGCGCTGGCCGGGCAGCGAGGTCCGCATCGTCGATGGCGCCGGCCACATCCTCTACGACCCCGGCATCCGCAACGCGGTGATGAAGGCGATCGCCGACCTCGCGTCGAGAGCGAGCTAAGACTCGCCGTCTCCGACGACTAAAGCGCGATGAGATTGGGTTGAATCATCATCGCGCTTTAGCTCCTTGTTTGAGCATGATCTTTCCGGAAAACCGTTTCACACTTTTCCGGATCATGCGTTAGCGCCCACACGCTGCGGGAGGACACGGATGCGGCCGGGCCGCCGGTGCGGCGGGCCGCGGTGGCGGCGCTGCCATTCGCGGCGGTGGCGCGGCGCGCTGCGCCTGCATCGCCGGCGCTGGCGCGGCACGAACGACCGGCGCGACCGGCGCGGGGCGCGGCGGCAGCGCTGCCGCACGCGGTGGCGGCGGCGCGGCCATTCGCGGCGGCGGCGGGGCGGCCATGCGCGGCGGCGGTGGCGCGACGCGTGCAACCGCCGGCGGAGCGACGGCGGCATGCGGTGCCGGCCGCACGACCGGCGCCGGTCTTGCGGGCGCCGCGCGGATCGCCGGCGCCGGAGCAGTCACCGGAGGCCTCACCGCACTCGGCGGCGGTGCAACGGCATGCGCGACCGGTGGCCGCACCGGCGGTCTGCCGGCAGCCGGCGGCGCGTTCGGACCGGGGAGGATCGCCGGTCTGCCGCCGGGCGCCGGTTGCGCACTGGGCGGCGCCATCGCCGCCGCCGGCGGCCTGCCGGACGGCAGCGCATTCGGCCGGGCGCCCGGTTGCGGCGCGTTGGGCGGTGCGGTCGCGCTCTGCGGCAGCGGCGGTGCGTTCCTGCCGCCCGGCAGGGTGTGGACGCCAGGTGCAGCGGGCGCGTTGGGCGCAACGGCCGCGTTCGGCACGGTCCCCGGCAAAGCTCCGGGCCGTCCACCAGGGCCGGCCTGACCGCCTTGCGGTGTGCCCTGCGGCGTCAAATTGGCGCGTTGCAAGGCGGCGGGCGGCAGCGACGGCGCTGCCGATATCCTGCCGCCCGGGATCGGCGGCCGCACTCCCGCGGCGCTAAGCTGCGCCGGCGTCGGGTTGCGGTTGTTGATCACCGTGTTGATCACGGTCGTGTTGTGAATGTTGTTGAACACGATGTTGTTCGGCGGCGGCACGACATAGCGCGGCGCGGCGATGTACGCCGGAATTGCCACGAACAGCGGCGTCGGCAGCACGTACAGATCGTCCGGCGGCGGCGGTGGCGGCAGGACCACGAAGTCCGCGGGCGGTGGCGGCAGGAAGAACACCGGCGACGGCGGTGGCGGCGCAAAGGCGAACACCGGATCGCCATAATAGAGCGCCGGACGGTCGACATATTCGATTTCATCCGGCGGCGGTGGCGGCACGTCGTAGTCGAGCGCCGCGAATTGCGGCGGCGGCTCCAGCGCGGCCGAGAGATAAGCGAGCCGGCGCCGCGCGTCGGCCGAATGCGGCCCGCGCGGATAGCGCTTCAGATAGGACCAATAGGCGTCCGGCGTGTCGGCGGAATAGGTGCGCCGCCAGGTGATGGCCTCGCGCCGCGCCGCCACGATGGCGCGCACGCGCTTGGCGAGCGGATCATTCGGATAGGCCTGCAGATATTCCTCGTAGCCCTGCAGCGTGTCGCGCTCGAGCGCCGCGGCATAGGCGTCCTGCGCCGAGAAATCGCGGATCGGTTTGGTGCGCAGCCCGGCGTCGACCTGCTGTGGCGGCGCATCCGGCTGGCGCTCGAAGAACACGAAGGGCGCATCGATCTTCTGCGCATCCCACGGGATCTGCGCGCCCTTGGTCATCTCGTTGACGCGCAGGCGGACGCGGTCGAACACTTCGGGCAAGGAGAGACCGCCGGTGCGGATCATCTCCGCCAGCGCCTGCGCATAGGGTCCGTAGGGCGGCGCGCCGTCGGGCGCGACCGTGCCGGGTGCGGAATTGAACGCGATCAAAAGCTTTGGATCGGGATCGACCAGCGCAAGACCGCCGGCCAGCGGCTGGCCTTCTTTCGCAAACGGATTGCTGCGCGCCGCATCGAGCACGATCACGCCCGCCTTGAGCGGCAGCGCCGCGAGCTGACGGCTGTAGTCGGAGATGCGGATCGCCTCGACCGGCACATCGATGTCGCGCGCGATCTTGGCATCAACCGGCACGAAATAGTTCTCGCCGGTGAGCTGCACGCCGTAGCCGGCGAGATAGACGAAAGCGACCGTATTCGGTCCGGCCTCCTGCACCTTCTGGACGAAATCGCGGAACGATTTGCGCAGCGTCTCACCGTCGAGGTCGCGCGCGCCGATCACGTCGAACCCGGCGGCCTGCAAGGTCTGCGCGATCAGGCCGGCATCGTTGGCGGCGGTCTGCAATTCGCCGGCTCGGTAGGCGCCATTGCCGACGACGAGCGCGAGCCGCTTTTCCTGCTCCTGTGCATGCGCGGGGAACGACGCCAGCGATAGACCAACGAGCAATGCCCACCAAATTCGCGCCATCGTTGTTGTCCTTCTCGACTGGAGGTCGGCGCTCACATGGAAGTGCAAGGTCTGTGAACGCGCCCTGAACAGCATTGCAGCATTGTGGCAATCCTTGGTCTCCGCGCCGGGAACCCGCTTCCCTGACCCGCCATTCGGCGATATGGAGCAGGCAAAACAGGCAAAGAGGAGCAATCGATGCCGATCGCCGGACAAGGCATGCTGCTGACGTCGATGGATGTCGACGCCCACGACGAAGCCGAATTCAATCGCTGGTATGACCGCGAACATCTCGAGGAGCGCGTCGCCATCGACGGGTTCCTCGAAGCGCGGCGCTACGTCGCCCATGACGGCAAGCCGAAATATCTGAGCCTGTACTCGACCGCGACCTTCGACGTGCTCGACAGCCCGGCCTACCGCAAGGCGCTCGCCAACCAGACCGACTGGTCGAAGGCCAACATCGCGCGCTTCAAGAACATGATCCGCGGCGTCGCGCGCATCACCATCAGCCGCGGCGTCGGCAGAGGTGCGACACTTGGCATCATCCGCCTGCGGCCGCCCGCCAATGGCGCGGACAAGCTCCGCGCTGCGTTGCGGGAACAGCTCGATCCGTCCGCGCAGGACGGCATCATCTCGATGCATCTGCTCGAGAACGATCCTGACCTGTCGAAGCCGCTCACGTCAGACGCGGCGAAGCCCGATCCGGGCGCCGGCGACTGGTTCGTGCTGATCGACGCCACCGATTTAAATGCGGCGCCGGCTGCTTCGGCGCGCATCACCGACAACGCGGCGTTCAAGCCGCTGGTCGTTACCCACGGTGTCTATCGGCTGCTGTGGGACATCGCGAAGAGCGACCTTCCGCACGGTTAACGCGCATGATGTGCGGTGCGTCATGCTGCACCGCCACATAACAAGATCGAGATGGACGCCAGACGCGCATCAGCCACGCGAAAGCTGATGATCGCCCAATTTTGCCTTTGCCTTCTCTGGAACGGCTCTAATAAGATAAGCCTATGATCCAATTCAAAAACCAAAACAACGTCGCGTGAGCGCTCGTCAACGATAAGGCCGCGCGGTCAGGCATTTCGCGCGGGTCAAAGGTAGGAATGAAACCGACTGATATCTCGGCGCCGGACTACTTCCATAAAGTGGTCGATTGCCAATGGGCCTGTCCCGCACACACCCCCGTTCCCGAGTACATCCGGTTGATTGCTGAGGGGCGTTACAGCGACGCCTACATGATCAATTGGCAGTCGAACGTGTTCCCGGGAATTTTGGGACGCACCTGCGACCGTCCCTGCGAGCCGGCCTGCCGTCGCGGCCGCGTCGAGGACAATCCGGTCGCGATCTGCCGCCTGAAGCGCGTCGCGGCCGACTTCAAGGACGACATCACGCAGCGCCTGCCGCGGCCTGCCGCAAAGAACGGCAAGCGCATCGCGCTGGTCGGCGGCGGTCCCGCCTCGCTCGCGGTGGCGCGCGACCTCGCCCCGCTCGGCTATCACTGCACGGTGTTCGACGGCGATCCTAAGGCCGGCGGCATGATGCGCAGCCAGATCCCGAAATTCCGCCTGCCCGACAGCGTGATCGACGAGGAGACCGGCTACATCCTGAACCTCGGCGTCGAGTTCAAGGGCGGCCAGCGCATCGACAGCCTGAAGCAGCTGCTCGCCGAGAACTACGACGCGATCTTTGTCGGCAGCGGCGCGCCGCGCGGCCGCGAGCTCGACATTCCCGGCCGTAAGGAGGCCGCCGCCAACATCCATATCGGAATCGAGTGGCTCGCCAACGTGTCGTTCGGCCATGTCGGCAAGATCGGCAAGCGCGTCATCGTGCTCGGCGGCGGCAACACCGCGATGGACTGCTGCCGCACCGCGCGCCGCCTCGGCGGCGAGAACGTCAAGGTGATCGTCCGCTCCGGCTTCGAGGAGATGAAGGCCTCGCCGTGGGAGAAGGAAGACGCGCTGCACGAGGACATCCCGATCCTCAACTACATGGTGCCGGTCGCATTCAAGCACGTCGCCGGCAAGCTGATCGGCGTCACCTTCCAGAAGGTGAAGGCGGAGTACGACGACAAGGGCCGCCGCAGCCTGGTGCCTTCAGGAGAGCCCGACGAAACCGTGCCCTGCGACGACGTGCTGGTCGCGGTCGGCCAGGAGAACGCATTCCCCTGGATCGAAGCCGATTGCGGCATCGAGTTCGACAAGTGGCACATGCCGAAGGTCGATCCCAAGACGTTCGCCTCCACCAATCCGATGGTGTTCTTCGGCGGCGACGCGGCGTTCGGCCCGAAGAACATCATCTGGGCGGTGGCGCATGGCCATGACGCCGCGCTCTCCATTCACAAGATGATATCAGGCGAGGACATCAACGAGCGTCCGCTGCCGGAGGTGCACGTCTCCTCGCAGAAGATGGGCATTCACGAGTGGAGCTACGACAACGACATCTCCGCCGACAAGCGCTTCAAGGTGCCGCATCGCGACAAAGTGATCGCACTGAAGGACATCCGCGCCGAGGTCGAGCTCGGCTACGACGTCAAGCTGGCGCTCGGCGAGGCGCAGCGCTGCCTGAACTGCGACGTGCAGACGGTGTTCTCCACGCCGCTCTGCATCGAATGCGACGCCTGCGTCGACATCTGCCCGATGGACTGCATCAGCTTCACCGAGAACGGCGAGGAGGATGATTTGCGGCAGCGCCTGAAGGCGCCCTCGCCGCACCACGACCAGGCGCTTTACGTCTCCGGCGACCTGAAGACCGGCCGCGTCATGGTCAAGGACGAAGACGTCTGCCTGCATTGCGGGCTGTGTGCCGAGCGCTGCCCGACCGGCGCCTGGGACATGCAGAAATATCTCATCGATATGGTTCACGCAGGATCAACATGTCAGTCCAAAGCCCGATCAGCAGCGTAAACGACTTCGTCGTCCGCTTCGCCAACGTCAACGGCTCGGGCTCGGCCTCCGCCAACGAGCTGTTCGCGCGCGCGATCCTGCGCCATGGCGTGCCGGTGTCGCCGCGCAACATCTTCCCCTCCAACATCCAGGGCCTGCCGACCTGGTACGAGGTGCGCGTCACCGAGGACGGCCATCTCGGCGCCCGCGGCGGCGTCGACATGATGGTGGCGATGAACCCGCAGACCTGGGACAAGGACGTCGCCGGCATCGAGCCTGGCGGCTATCTGTTCTACGATTCGACCAAGCCGATGCCGTCGTCGAAATTCCGCGCGGACATCACCGTGATCGGCGTGCCGCTGACCGCGATCACCAACTCGACCTACAACGATCCCAGGCAGCGCCAGCTGTTCAAGAACATCATCTATCTCGGCGCGCTCTGCGCCCTGCTCGACATGGATCCGAAACTGGTCGAGCAGCTGATCGGCGAGCAGTACAAGGGCAAGGAGAAGCTGCTCTCCTCCAACGTCCACGCGCTGCATCTCGGCCGCGACTGGGCGCTGCAGAATTTGAAATGCCCGATTGGCCTGCGGGTGAAGAAGGCCGACAAGGTCGGCGACCGCATCTTCATCGAGGGCAACAGCGCGGCCGCGCTCGGCGCGGTCTATGGCGGCGCCACGGTGTGCGCCTGGTATCCGATCACGCCGTCGTCGTCGGTGGCGGAGGCCTTCACCAGCCACTGCAAGAAGTACCGCCACGATCCGGAAACCGGAAAGGCAAAATACGCCATCGTGCAGGGCGAGGACGAGCTCGCCTCGATCGGCATCGTGATCGGCGCCTCCTGGAACGGCGCGCGCGCCTTCACCGCGACCTCGGGCCCGGGCATCTCGCTGATGACCGAATTTATCGGCCTCTCATACTTTGCCGAGATCCCGGCCGTGATCATGAACATCCAGCGCGCCGGCCCCTCGACCGGCATGCCGACCCGCACCCAGCAATGCGACGTGATCGCCTGCGCCTATGCTTCGCACGGCGACACCAAGCACGTGCTGCTGTTCCCGGAAGATCCGGCCGAAGCCTTCGAGTTCGCCGCGCATGCGTTCGATCTTGCCGAGCGGCTGCAGACCACGATCTTCCTGATGCTCGATCTCGACATCGGCATGAACCACCGTCTCTGCCGCCCGCTGAAGTGGGACGACGCAAG
This sequence comes from Bradyrhizobium ivorense, assembly GCF_900696085.1. Lineage (GTDB taxonomy): Bacteria > Pseudomonadota > Alphaproteobacteria > Rhizobiales > Xanthobacteraceae > Bradyrhizobium > Bradyrhizobium ivorense. Next base: position 163,852 of record NZ_CAADFC020000030.1, on the reverse strand, counting down.
GCAATACGACCGCGGCAAGGTGATGACCGCAGAGATGCTCGAGGAAGGCCGCGACTTCGGCCGCTATCTCGACGTCGACGGCGACGGCATTCCCTACCGCACCTATCCCGGCACCCATCCGACCAAGGGCTCCTACTTCACCCGCGGCACCTCGCGCGACCGTTACGCGCGTTATTCGGAGGAAGGCGCGGTCTACGCCGACAACATGCAGCGCCTGGTGCGCAAGTTCGAGACCGCGCAGGACCTGGTGCCTCGGCCGCTGCAGGCCAATGCGGCGAAGCCGACCAAATACGGCGTGATCTATTTCGGCTCGACGTCGCCGGCGATGGACGAGGCGATCGGCCTCCTGGAAGCGCGCGGTCACCAGCTCGACCGCATGCGCATCCGCGCCTTCCCGTTCCACTCCAGCGTCGCGAGCTTCATCGCCGACCACGATTTCGTGTACGTGGTGGAGCAGAACCGCGACGCCCAGCTGCGCCAGCTGATCGTCAACGAGAACGGCATCGATCCGGTGCGGCTGGTGCCGATCCTGCACTATGATGGCACGCCGATCACCGCGCGCTTCATCGCCAATTCGATCGGCGACCACCAGGACCACCTCAAGGTGACCCCTCTCCGCAAGGCCGTGTCATGACCTACATTGCAAAGCCGAAATTTCATCACCCCGGCCTGAAGAAGAACGAGCTGGGCTACACCCACCGCGACTACGAGGGCAAGATCTCGACGCTGTGCGCCGGCTGCGGCCACGATTCGATCACCGCCTCGATCATCGAGGCCTGCTACGAGCTCTCGATCGAGCCGCACCGGGTGGCGAAGATTTCCGGCATCGGCTGCTCGTCGAAGACGCCGGACTACTTCCTCGGCAATTCGCACGGCTTCAACTCGGTGCACGGCCGCATGCCGTCGGTGCTGACCGGCGCCAATCTCGCCAACCGCGATTTGATCTATCTCGGCGTCTCCGGCGACGGCGACAGCGCCTCGATCGGCTTCGGCCAGTTCGCGCATTCGATCCGGCGCGGCGTCAACATGACCTACATCGTCGAGAACAACGGCGTCTACGGCCTGACCAAGGGCCAGTTCTCCGCGACTGCCGACCGCGGCTCGAAGTCCAAGAAGGGCGTCACCAACACCGACAATGCGATCGACCTGGTCGCGATCGCGCTGCAGCTCGGGGCCACCTTCGTGGCCCGCAGCTTCTCCGGCGACAAGACGCAATTGGTGCCGCTGATTGCGGCTGCGATCCGGCACAAGGGCGCCTCGTTCATCGACGTGATCAGCCCGTGCATCGCCTTCAACAACCACGCCGGCTCGACCAAGAGTTTTGACTATGTCCGCGAGCACAATGACGCGGTGAACCGGCTCGACGTGCTGGTCGGACGCGATCCGATCAGCGTCGACTATGCGCCGGGTACCGTTCAGGTGGTCGAGCAGCATGACGGCTCGCGGCTGGCGCTGCGCAAGCTCGACGCCGACTACGATCCGCATGACCGGCTCGGCGCGCAGACCTTCCTGCAGAAGCATGCGGCAAAGGGCCAGATCGTCACCGGGCTGCTCTATGTCGATCCGGACGCCGAGGACATGCACAGCCATCTCGAAACCGTCGAGACGCCGCTCAACACGCTGGATGAAGAGGACCTATGCCCGGGGTCAGCGGTACTGGACAAGATCAACTCCAGCCTGCGGTGATCGCAGCGCGGCCTCGTGGTAGGTCCTGCACAGATCGAACAGCTCGTCAGTGTCCATCGTCAGCGCTGTCGTGCCGATCATGATGCCGTCACCTCCGAGCAGCCTGTTGCTCCACGCCACGAAACGCATTGTCCTGGTCGTGTAAAGCTGCGCTTCCGCCGCAGGGCTGAGCTTCAGGAGCACGCTCTTGTTGGCGCGGGATTGCCAGAGCGAGATCGCCTCCACCGAGTGCCACGGGATCAGCCCGTGCGATGTCCGCGAATCCCGGATGCCGTGGCGGCTGACAACGATGACCGGCGCCCTCGGCGACATGAAGATCCGGATCGACTTCCAGATGGCAACAGCAAAGAGGATGATGCCGCCATAGCCGACGTAGAGATGGGCCGTATCGCCCGGCTTGTGCGGAAGTATGCCAAGGGCAATACAGGTGCACAGCACCAGCATCAGAACGAAGACGCCAGCCCAGCCCACAAGCCGCACCAGCGAATAGCCGATCTCGACGTCGGGAAGCGGCGGATAGGCGTAGGTCTTGCGAAGCATCGCTCTACGACAATCGATGGCACTGACTGTCCGGATGTTTCGCGTGGAACGTGTTAAGGACGCCTTGCAGCGATCAGTCCAAAATCGGCGGATCTGGCCGGCCAAAGCGTGACGGATCGTCGCGCTCCGGCCGGCCAGACGGCAAGCTGCTACTTGTCGCTCAAGACGTCACCGAACAGCGCCCAGGACTTGCCGTCGAACCGCGCCATCTGGATCTGCCGGATCGGCGTGACGTTGTCGGGCTCGGTCTGCACCTTGATGCCCGGCAGCAGCATCGGCAGCTCGAGCGGCTTCAGATTGGCCGCCTGCTTGATGACGTTGTCGCGGCTGTAGTCGCCGTTGCAGTTCTTCAGCACCGCAGTCATCAGCTGCGCGACGGTGTAGCCCTGCACGTTGAAGAGATCGCCGGCGTTGGCGTTCGGCTGGTACTTCTTCATCCAGGCCGAAAATTCCTTCTGGGCCGGATCATCGGCCCAGCGCGGATCGGTCGGGTCCTTCAGATAGAGGCCGGTGACGACACCGACCACGTTCTCGAAGCCGGCCGGCTCGAGCACCGCCGAGACCGAATTGGACACCGACGGCAGGATGGTAAGCGGCTTCCAGCCCAGGCTCGCCGCCTTGCGCAGCGCCTGCGCGGCGAATTTCGGCGTCGCCTCCGCGAAGAACACATCGGCGCCGGACTCGCGCATCGTCACCACCTGTGAATCGATGGTCGGATCGCTTGTCTGATAGGTGGTCTCAGCGACGATCTGGCCGACATGCTCGCCGAGCCCGTCCTTGAAACCCTTCAGGTAATCCTTGCCGGCGTCCTCGTTCGGCGTGATGACGGCGATCTTGGCATCCGGCTTGGTCTGCAGGATGTACTTCGCGTAAAGCCTACCCTCGAGCTCGTAGGTCGGATTGAAGCCGACCGTCCAGGGGAAGTGCTTTGGATCGTTCCAGCGCGTCGCGCCGGACGAGACGAACAGCTGCGGCACCTTCTTGATGTTGAGATACTTCTGCACGGAGATGTTGGGCGCGGTGCCGACCGCGCTGAAGATCGCCAGCACCTCGTCCTGCTCGACGAGCTTGCGGGTCTGCTCGACCGTCTTCGACGGCGAGTAGGCGTCGTCGAGGCTCTCGAACTCGATCTTGCGGCCGTTGATGCCGCCCTGATCGTTCAGCATCTGGAAATAGGCGCCTTCGGCGCGCGCGATGGTGCCGTAGGCGGAGGCCGGCCCGCTATAGGGCGCGGTGTTTCCGATCTTGATCGCACCTTCGGCGGCTGGGGACGGCGAGATCGACGAAGCGGTGAGAACAGTGACGGCGAGCAAGCCCGCCAGGCGTGAGTGAGTTGACAAGAGCGTATCCTTTTCTTGGTCTTCTTGACGCGGCGCACCTTATCAATCGCGTCCGCGCAGGCAATCACCAAGAAGCGCTCAAGAAATTTCGTATGCCGGCAATCACATTCGCGCGCGCAACGCGCGGTGCCCGAACGTTGCCGCGATGTTCATGATGTGAGCCGTCGATGGAATCAAAAGTTCGCCGAGCAAGACACGCATTCCGCATGACGGCGCGCGGTTGCAGGCGCGCCGTCAGTGGCGTGTTTGCTACGCCGCGACAGCTGCGGCGCGCGGGCTGATGACGTATTCCTTCAGCACATTGTCGGCGCCGTCGACCTCGGTCAGCGCGACGTCGTAGGACCAGAGGTCGGCGAGGTGCTGCAGCACCCGCCTGGTGTCGGTCTCGTTGAGCTGCGCGCCCTTCACGGTGGTGTGACGCAGCAGCAGCCGGCGGTCGCCGTCGAGATCGACGTCGACGACCTCGATATTGGCATCGACGAAGCCGACGTCGTATTGCCGCGACAGCTCGCGGCGAACCCGCCGATAGCCGCGTTCGTCGTGGATCGCGTCGACCCTGATGCCGGCGCTCTCGGCCGGATTGTCGTGCAAATGGAACATGCGGAAGCGCCGGATCAGCGCCGGGCTGAGGAACTGATTGATGAAGCTCTCGTCGCGGTAGTTGCTCCAGATCTCGCGAAGCACGCCTTCGACGTCGCCCTTGCCTGCGATGTCCGGGAACCACTCGCGGTCCTCATCCTCCGGATTGGACACGATCCGCTCGATGTCCTGCATCATGGCGAAACCGAGCGCGTAAGGGTTGAAGCCGGAGTAGCGGCGGTCGTCGAACTCGGGCTGGAACACCACATTGGTGTGCGACTGCAGGAATTCCAGGAAATTGCCGTCGGTGATCCGGCCCTGCCGGTGCAGCCGATTCAAGATGCGGTAATGGACGTAGGTCGCGGCACCCTCGTTCATCACCTTGGTCTGGCCCTGCGGGTAGAAGTACTGCGCGATGTGGCGCACGATGCGGATCAACTCGCGCTGCCAAGGGGCCAGCCGCGGCGCGGTCTTCTCGAGGAAATAGAGGACGTTCTCCTGCGGCAGCCCGAGCAGCGCGCGGCGGCGCTCCGCCGACAGCGTCGCCTTGCTCTTGGCCTTGACGTTCGGCACCGTCCGCCACAGGTCGTTGAACACGCTTTCCTCGTGCTGGCGGCGCTCACCGGCGCGCTTCTCCTCGTCGCGGAGGTCGAGCGTCTTCTTGCCGGGATAGCGATCGACGCCGTGTGACATCAGCGCATGCGCGGCGTCGAGCGTCCGCTCCACCGCCTCGCTGCCATGGCGGTCTTCGCAGGCCGCGATGTAGCCCTTGGCGAATTCGAGATAATCGAGGATGCCTTCGGCATCGGTCCACTGCTTGAACAGATAGTTGTTCTTGAAGAAGTGATTGTGCCCGAACGCCGCGTGCGCGATCACCAGCGTCTGCATGGTCGCGGTGTTCTCCTCCATCAGATAGGAGATGCACGGCGAGGAGTTGATCACGATCTCATAGGCGAGCCCCATCAGCCCCTTGCGGTAGGAGGCTTCCTGGAAGGCGAACTGCTTGCCGAACGACCAGTGCTTGTAGAACAGCGGCATGCCGACCGACGAATAGGCGTCCAGCATCTGCTCGGCGGTAATGACCTCGATCTGGTTCGGATAGACGTCGAGCCCGAGCTCCTTGCGCGCGATCTCCTCGCAGGCATCGTGAACTCGCTGCAAGGTCGGAAAATCCCAGTCGGCGCCCTCGAACAGGCGATCGCCGGAAGAAGCCATTACGCAACCCTCTCTTGCTTGCTGCGGCGCTTGAACAGGTCCTGGAACACCGGGAAGATTTCGCCGCGCTCGCTCACCTTGCGCATCGACAGCGGCGCGCCTTCATTGCGCAGCCGCTCGTAGAGCGTCCACAGCGAGGAGTCCGGCATGTCGAAGGTGTAGTTGGCGGCCTCGCCGACCTCGAGATAGGCGAAGAACTGGCACACCGGCAGGATGTTGTTGGTGAGGAGCTGTCCGGTCAACGCGCTGTCCGACGTCATGTTGTCGCCGTCGGAGGCCTGCGCAGCATAGATGTTCCAGTCGGCCGGGCGGAAGCGGGTGCGGACGATATCGTTCATCGCAACCAGCGCGCTCGACACCAGGGTGCCGCCGGAGGCCGGCCCGTGGAAGAACGTATCCTCGTCGACCTCCTCGGCGCGGTCGGTGTGACGGATGAACACGATCTCGACGTGCTTGTAGCGCCGCTTCAGGAACACGTAGAGCAGCATGTAGAACCGCTTCGCCAGGTCCTTCATGTGCTCGGACATCGAACCGGAGACGTCCATCAGGCAGAACATCACGGCCTGCGCCACCGGCTTCGGCACGGTCTCAAAACGGCGGTAGCGGATGTCGATCGGATCGATGAACGGGATCCGCTTGGCCTTGGCCTTCAGCGCCTCGAGCAGGGCCAGCAGCTCGCGGCGGCGTGGGCCGTCCTCGCACTCGGCGAGCTCGGCCTCGAGCGCCTCGATGTCGTCCTTGCGTGGCCGGCGCAGCGCGACGCGGCGGGCCAGCGCCCGGCTCACGGTGCGGCTGATCGAGATGTTGGCGGGCGAGCCCGAGGTGGCGTAGCCGGCGCGCTGGATGCCCTCGCTCTCGGTCTCCGCGAGCTTGCGCTTGGCGAGATCGGGCAGTTCGAGATCATCGAGGAACAGGTCGACGAACTCGTCGCGGCTGAGCACGAAGCGGAAGGCATCCTCGCTGTCGCCCTCGCCGGCGCCGGAGCCCTTGCCGCCACTCTGGTTCGGGCGCGGCAGGTAATCGCCTTCGACGAATTTCTTGTTGCCGGGCAGCACCATGTCGCGGGTGCCGCCTTCGCGGCGGAACCGCGGCTCGTCCATGCCGTCCAGCGGGATCGTCACCTCACCGCCCTCAAGGACGTCCTTGATGTCCCGACTTTGCGACGATTTCTTCACGGCTCCTTGCACCAGCGCCTTGGCGCGGCGCAGGAAACGCTGCCGGTTCTCCAGGCTCTTGCTACCCGGATTCAGGCGCCGATCGACGATATGCATGACCACGTTGCATCTGCCTCACGCCGGGATGCGACCACAAGCGATCGCATCATTGTTGTTTGTCGTTAGTCGAGCATGGAGCACGCAGTGTCCACCTCGGGATCCTGTCCAAATTCTTGATACGCTAGCCGGCCTGCTTCACCCGCATGTACCATTCGACGAGGCGGCGGACCTGGCGCTCGGTGTAGCCGCGCTCCACCATCCGCGCCACGAACTCGCCGTGCTTCTTCTCGGTCTCGCCGTCCTTTTTGGAACCGAACGAGATGACCGGAAGCAGATCCTCGACTTGCGAGAATATCCGCTTCTCGATCACGTCGCGGACCTTTTCATAGGAGGTCCAGCTCGGGTTCTTGCCGCCATTGTGCGCCCGGGAGCGCAGCGAGAACTTGACGACCTCGTTGCGGAAGTCCTTCGGGTTGGCAATGCCGGCCGGCTTCTCGATCTTGGTCAGCTCCTGGTTCAGCAGCTCGCGGTTCATCAGCTGGCCGGTGTCGGGATCCTTGAAGTCCTGATCCTCGATCCAGGCGTCGGCGTAGTCGACGTAACGGTCGAACAGGTTCTGGCCGTAGTCGGCGTAGGATTCCAGGTAAGCCTTCTGGATCTCGTTGCCGATGAACTCGGCATAGCGCGGCGCGAGGTCGGCCTTGATGAATTCGAGATAGCGCTTCTCGGTTTCGTCAGGCAGCTGCTCGCGGCGGATCGACTGCTCCAGCACATACATCAGGTGCACCGCGTCGGCGCCGACCTCTGTGGTGTCGTGGTTGAAGGTCGAGGCCAGCACCTTGAAGGCGAAGCGGGTGGAGACACCGTCCATGCCCTCGTCGACGCCGGCGGCGTCCTTGTATTCCTGGACGCTGCGCGCCTTCGGATCGGACTCCTTGAGGCTCTCGCCGTCATAGACCCGCATCTTGGCGAACAATGTCGAGTTCTCGTGCTTGCGCAGCCGCGACATCACCGAGAACCGCGCCATCGTCTCCAAGGTCGCCGGCGCGCAGGGCGCGGCGGCGAGCTCCGAGCTCTGGATCAGCTTCTCGTAGATCTTCTGCTCCTCGGCCACGCGCAGAACGTACGGCACCTTGATCACGCAGATGCGGTCGATGAAGGCCTCGTTGTTCTTGTTGGTCTTGAAGCTCTGCCACTCGGCCTCGTTGGAGTGCGCGAGGATGATGCCGGTGAACGGGATCGCGCCGATATTCTCGGTGCCGATGTAGTTACCCTCCTGCGTCGCGGTCAGCAGCGGGTGCAGCATCTTGATCGGCGCCTTGAACATCTCGACGAATTCGAGCACGCCCTGGTTGGCGCGGTTGAGACCGCCGGAATAGCTGTAGGCGTCGGGATCGTTCTGGGCGTAGGTCTCGAGCTTGCGGATGTCGACCTTGCCGACCAGCGAGGAGATGTCCTGGTTGTTCTCGTCACCGGGCTCGGTCTTGGCCACCGCAATCTGGCGCAGCCGCGAGGGCTGGATGCGCGCGACGCGGAATTGCGAGATGTCACCGCCGAACGCCTCGAGCCGCTTGTAGGCCCAGGGCGACATCAGCCCGCTGAGCCGGCGGCGCGGAATGCCGTACTTCTCCTCGATCATCGGCCCGAGCTGATCCGGATCGAACAGCCCTAGCGGCGACTCGAACACCGGCGAGAGTTCGTCACCGGCCTTCAGCACGTAGATCGGATGAATTTCCATCAGCGACTTGATGCGCTCGGCGAGCGACGACTTGCCGCCGCCGACCGGCCCGAGCAGATAGAGAATCTGCTTGCGCTCCTCGAGGCCCTGCGCGGCGTGGCGGAAGAAGCCGACGATGCGCTCGATCGTATCCTCCATGCCGTGGAAGCCGGCGAAGGCAGGATAGGATCTGATCGTGCGGTTCAAAAAGATACGGCCAAGGCGTGGGTCCTTGGCCGTGTCGATCATCTGGGGCTCACCGATCGCCGCTAGTAACCGCTCGGCCGCATTTGCATATCGCATCGGATCACTTCGACACGACTCCAGATACTCGGCCATCGACATGTCGGTTTGGCTTCGTGCTTCAAACGACCTGGCAAAGGCGTTGAACAAAGAATCGTTGTACATGATCCCTCTCTCCACGATATGTATCGCCGCACGACTGACACGAGTCGCAACCAGAGCGTCCTAGGATCGAATCAGCGTCGGCACGCTACGTCCATTGGACACTCGACCGACTCACTTCGGCAATGCACGGCGCGTGCAGCCACCGCCTTATCAACAGGCAGGAAGCTTAATAGTTCATCAATATCCCCCTGTTTTTGGCCGTTGTAGCCCCGCCGCCACATCCGTGGTTTACCGGGGCCTGGCCTCCAAAGGCGGGACTTCCGAACGGGCGACTTCCTGCCCGGCGATCAACGCTGGCCTCCCTGAAAAGGTGTGACTGTCCAGCCTTGGCGTCAAGATGGTGCGTCACAGCGGCGGATGAACAATCATTCAGGCACGCCTGAACGCGCCTCCTTGTCGCCGCGACTAAGGCAGCGAGCCCACACAGTTCCTGACGGCATCCACGTGCCGCGCAGGACGGTGATGCGGCACCGGCATCGCTTATTCCCGAGGCCCGTCATGAAGCTGTCTTCCTTCGTTGTCCTCGCAGTTGCGGCATGCGCCGGAGCCCTGTCGACCGCCCAGGCGCAGGAGGCCGCCGGCAAGGCGCAGGCAGCCGCCTTCGACAAGCGGATGTTCGCGGGTCCCCTTGGCGCCAAAAGCCTCGCCTGCTTCGTACGGCGCTACGACGCCAACCATCTCGCGCAGCATCCGAAGCAGAAGGTCAGCGCGATGAAGCTCTTGGTCGAGGCCAAGACCGTGCCGCAGGACAAGACCATCAACTACTCCTTCCGCGTCGGCATTCAGTACCGCGATCGCCCGGGCAATTTCGACTCCGGCGGCTACTGCAATCACGCGCTTCCGACCAAAGCCGGCCGCGTCACGGCTTACGAATGCGGCGTCGATTGTGAGGGCGGTGGCCTAACTGTGGCATTGTCGAACGATAATAAATCGGCGACTGCCCGCATCGGGCGCATCATGGTCTCGGATCGCAGCAAGCCGGATGCCGAACCGGCCGAGATGCAAACCGACGGCAGCGACGACAAGGTGTTTCGGGTCGATCGCGCCGAGGCAAGCGAATGCGCCGAACTCGTGACCGATCGGAACTCGCCGCCCTCAGCCACAAGTGATAGGCTGCAAGTGATGGGCCTTAAGTGATCGGGCGTTAGGTGATCAGGCTTGGCCTGATCAACAATAATTGTGGGAGGATGCCATGCATCGACGCAGCATCTTGTCGGGCGCGCTCTCGGCGATCGGCGCCGCCTTCGCCACCTCGCGCGCGCACGCCGCGACGGAAGCGCCCGCGAAGCTGAAGGTGGTCTATCACCTCAACGACCTCGACAAGGTCAGCTTCGTGATCGGCAACATCCAGAACCATCTCGACGGCGTCGGCGGGCCGGACAACGTGACGATCGCGCTCGTGGTGCACGGTCAGGCGCTGAAGGCGTTTCATTCCGCCGCCGCCAATCCCGACCTGTCGCGGCATGTCGGGCAGTTCTCCAAGGCCGGAATCGAGCTTGCCGCCTGCGGCAACACCATGAAATCGCAGCATATCACGCTGAATGACCTGCTTCCCGGCTTCGTCGCCGCCGAGCGGGGCGGCGTGGTCCGCCTCGCCGAGTTGCAGTCGCAGGGCTACCTGTATCTGCGGCCATAACCTGACCGGACCAGCTGACCGGGCGCCGCGACACGTCATAAAAATGTGCTGAGATGGGGTTCAGGCTTGGATCGCGTCCGAGGGATCGAACTTTTGTGAATGGCGTTATCCCTTGGGAATGCTGACATTCCGCCCCGGGGCCCCCCATGTTGACAATCCGCCTCCGCGCCCGAAAGCTGCCCGGGAACCCAAAAATCGACCCTCGATCGAACGAGAACAGGCATCCATGAACCCCGTCAAAGCACTCGAAAATCACGGCCAGGCGGTCTGGCTGGACTTCCTCGCCCGCGGCTTCGTCGCCAAGGGCGACCTGAAGCGGCTGATCGAGACCGACGGCGTCAAAGGCGTGACGTCCAACCCGTCGATTTTCGAAAAGGCGATCGGCAGTTCGGACGAATATGACGGGGCGATCGGCCAGGCCCTCAAGTCAGGCGACCGCTCGGTCGCCGACCTGTTCGAGCATCTGGCGATCGAGGACATCCAGCACGCCGCCGACGTGCTGCGCCCGGTCTACGACCACAGCGACGGCGGCGACGGCTTCGTCAGCCTCGAAGTGTCGCCCTATCTCGCGATGGACACCAAGGGCACGATCGCTGAAGCCGAGCGGCTCTGGAAGGAGGTTCATCGCAAGAACCTGATGGTCAAGGTGCCGGCGACGCCCGAAGGCCTGCCGGCGATCGAGCAGCTGATCGGCGAAGGCATCAGCATCAACATCACGCTGTTGTTCTCGCAGAAGGTCTACCGCCAGGTCGCCGAAGCCTATCTCAAGGGGCTGGAGAAATACGTCGCCAAGGGCGGCGATCCCTCCCATGTCGCCAGCGTCGCCAGCTTCTTCGTCAGCCGGATCGATTCGGCCGTCGACAAGCAGCTCGACGAGAAGATCGCCCGCGCCAACGACCCGTCCGAAAAGGAGCGGCTGGCCGCGCTAAAGGGCAAGGTCGCGATCGCGAATGCAAAGCTCGCCTACCAGGACTACAAGCGCCTGTTCGCGGGCGGCCGCTGGGACAAGCTGAAGGCAAAGGGCGCCAAGCCGCAGCGGCTGCTGTGGGCCTCGACCGGCACCAAGAACAAGGACTACAGCGACGTGCTCTATGTCGAGGAGCTGATCGGCCCCGACACCGTCAACACCGTGCCGCCGGCCACCCTCGACGCCTTCCGCGACCACGGCAAGACCCGCGACAGCCTCGAAGAGAATGTCGAGGACGCCCGCCACGTGCTGGAGGAGCTGGAGAAATCCGGCATCTCGCTCGACGCCATCACCGAGGAGCTGGTCAAGGACGGCGTCAAGCTGTTCGCCGACGCGGCCGACAAGCTCTACGGCGCCGTCGCCCACAAGCGCGCGACCTCGCTCGGCGGCGGCATCGACCGCCAGAAGCTTGCGCTTGGCGCGACCATCGAGAAGGCGGTCGAGAAGAGCACCGAGGAATGGCGCGCCGCGGCAAAAATCCGCCGGCTCTGGCAGAAGGACAAGTCGGTCTGGACCGGCGACGACGAGAACAAATGGCTGGGCTGGCTGACCAGCGCCGCCACCGCCGATGTCGCCGACTACGAGGATTTTGCCCAGCGCGTGAAGGGGCAGAATTTCACCGACGCCGTCGTGCTCGGCATGGGCGGATCGAGCCTCGGGCCGGAGGTGCTGGCCGAGACCTTCCCGCACCGATCGGGCTTCCCGCGACTGCACGTGCTCGACTCCACCGATCCGGCGCAGGTGCGCGCGATGGAGGAGTATGTCGACATCTCGAAGACGCTGTTCATCGTCACCTCCAAATCCGGCGGCACCACCGAGCCGAACGTGATGAAGGACTACTTCTTCGACCGCGTCAGCCAGGCGATCGGCAAGGACAAGGCCGGCCACCGCTTCATCGCGGTGACCGATCCCGGCTCGTCGCTGCAGAAGGTCGCGATCAAGCAGGGCTTTGCCCGCATCTTCTACGGCGACCCCGCGATCGGCGGCCGTTATTCCGTGCTGTCGCCGTTCGGCCTGGTGCCGGCGGCCGCCGCCGGCATCGATGTCCGCAGCCTGCTCGGGCACACGCTGTCGATGGTGCGCTCCTGCGGCGCCGACGTGCCGCCGCATGAAAACCCCGGCGTGCAGCTTGGCCTGGCGATGGGCATCGCCGGGCTCGAGGGCCGCGACAAGGTGACGATCTTCGCCTCGCCCAGCGTTGCCGATTTCGGCGCCTGGACCGAGCAGCTGATCGCGGAATCGACCGGCAAGGACGGCAAGGGCCTGATCCCGATCGAGGGCGAGACCATCGGCGACGCCGCCGTCTACGGCAACGACCGCTTCTTCATCGACCTGCGTACCGAGGACGAGCACGATGCCGCGCACGAGTCAAAGCTCGCGGCGCTGGAGGCCGCAGGCCATCCGGTGGCGCGCATCGTGATGAAATCGATCGATCACATCGGCCAGGAGTTCTTCCGCTTCGAGATCGCGACCGCGGTCGCGGGCTCGATCCTCGGCATCAACCCGTTCAACCAGCCCGACGTCGAAGCCGCCAAGATCAAGACCCGCGAGCTCACCGCAGCGTTCGAGAAGACCGGCGCGCTACCGGCGGAGGAGCCGGTGGTGTCGGCGGCGGACGTCGAGCTCTATACCGACGCGCAGAACGCCGACGAGTTGCGCAAGGCCGGCGCCAATGGCGATCTCAACTCCTGGATCAGGGCGCATCTGTCGCGCTCCGGCCGCGGCGACTATGTCGCCCTGCTCGCCTATATCGAGCGCGACGGCGACACCATCGACGCCATGCAGGCGATGCGGCTGAGGCTGCGCGACGCCAGGCACCTGGCGACCTGCGCCGAGTTCGGCCCGCGCTTCCTGCACTCGACCGGGCAGGCCTACAAGGGCGGGCCCGACTCTGGCGTGTTCCTGCAAGTCACGGTCGATGACGCCGAGGACCTCGCGGTGCCCGGCCAGAAGGCCAGCTTCGGCGTGATCAAGGCGGCGCAGGCGCGCGGCGATTTCGACGTGCTCACCGAGCGCGGGCGGCGTGCGCTGCGCGTGCATCTCAAGGGCGACCTCACCTCCGGGCTCGCGGCGCTCCACGCCGCGATCTCGGCGGCGCTGAACTGACGGGAGGCAGGCAATGCAACTCGGCATGATCGGCCTCGGGCGGATGGGCGGCAACATCGTCCGCCGCCTGATGGCGCACGGCCACACCACCGTCGTCTACGACAAGGATCCCAAGGCGGTGGCGGCGCTGGTCGCCGACAATGCCGCGGGCGCCGCCTCGCTGGAGGATTTCGTCCTCAAGCTGGAAGCGCCGCGCACCGCCTGGGTGATGCTGCCGGCCGGCAAGATCACCGAGGCCACCATCGAGGCCTTGTCGAAGCTGATGTCGCCCGGCGACGTCATCATCGACGGCGGCAACACGTTCTGGCAGGACGACGTCCGCCGCGGCAAGACACTGCGGGAGCGCGGGCTGCACTATGTCGATGTCGGCACCAGCGGCGGCATCTGGGGCATCGAGCGCGGCTACTGCATGATGATCGGCGGCGACAAGGCCGTGGTCGACCGGCTCGACCCGATCTTCAAGGCTATGGCGCCCGGCATCGGCGACATCCCGCGCACGCCCGGCCGCGAGGGCCGCGATCCCAGGATCGAGCAGGGCTACATCCACGCCGGCCCGATCGGCGCCGGGCACTTCGTCAAGATGATCCACAACGGCATCGAATACGGCCTGATGCAGGCCTATGCCGAAGGTTTTGACATCCTCAAGAACGCCAGCAGCGAGACGCTGCCTGCGGAGCATCGCTTCGACCTCGACATCGCCGACATTGCCGAAGTGTGGCGGCGCGGCAGCGTGATCCCGTCCTGGTTGCTCGATCTCACCGCGATCGCGCTTGCCGAGAACCATACGCTCGACAATTACTCGGGCTTCGTCGAGGATTCCGGCGAGGGCCGCTGGACCGTCAACGCCGCGATCGACGAGGCCGTGCCGGCCGAGGTGCTGACGGCCGCGCTGTTCGCGCGTTTCCGCTCGCGCAAGGATCATACCTTCGCGGAGAAGATCCTCTCGGCGATGCGCGCAGGTTTTGGCGGCCACAAGGAACCGCCGAAGAAAGCTTAAGATCAACCGCGGAAGGTCACGTGCAGAAGAAACCCGATCCCTGCTCCTTCGTCATCTTCGGCGCCACCGGCGACCTGACCCACCGCCTGGTGATTCCGGCGCTCTACAATCTCGCCGCCGGCAATCTGCTGCCGGACAAATTCTGCGTCGTCGGCATCGTCCGCAGGGGCATGTCGAGCGAGCAGTTGACGGACAGCCTGATGCAGGGCTTGCGCAAGTTCGCCACCCGCCCCGTCGACGAGGCGATCGCCAAGCGGCTGTTCGAATGCGTGACCGCGATCGAGGCCGATCCCCGCGACCCTGCATCGTTCGATGCCATGAGCGAGCGGCTCGACAGGCTGGAGAAGGCGCGCGAGACCGGCGGCAACCGGCTGTTCTATCTCGCGACCCCCCCGAGCGCCTTCCTGCCGATCAGCGAGCAGCTCGGCCGCACCGGCATGCTGGAAGAGAACGGCGCCTGGCGGCGGCTGGTGGTGGAAAAACCGTTCGGCACCGACCTCGCCTCGGCCAAGGCGCTGAACGCCGCGCTGCTGAAGCTGGTCGATGAGCATCAGATCTACCGGATCGATCATTATCTCGGCAAGGAAACCGTCCAGAACATTTTGGTGCTGCGCTTCGCCAACGGCATGTTCGAGCCGATCTGGAATCGCAACCACATCGACCACGTCCAGATCACCGTCGACGAGAAGCTCGGCGTCGGCCACCGCGGCAGCTTCTACGACGCCACCGGCGCGCTGCGCGACATGGTGCCGAACCATCTGTTCCAGCTGCTGTCGCTGGTGACGATGGAGCCGCCGGCGCGCTTCGACGCCCATGCGGTGCGCTCGGAGAAGGCCGAGGTGCTGAGCGCGATCCAGATCCAGACCGAACAGGAAGCGCTGTCGAATTCGGTGCGTGGCCAGTATCACGCGGGCAAGATCGGCGACACCGAGATCAGCGATTATCTGAAGACCCCGGACGTCAGACCCGACAGCTCGACCGAGACCTATGCCGCGCTGAAGCTGACCATCGACAATTGGCGCTGGGCCGGCGTGCCGTTCTACCTGCGCACCGGCAAGGCGCTGACCAGCAAGCGCACCGAAATCGCGATCAAGTTCAAGCAGGCGCCGTTCGCGATGTTCCGCGATACGGCGGTCGACCGGCTGTCGCAGAATTACCTCGTCATCTCCACCGAGCCCACTGAAGGCATCGAGCTGCAGTTCAACACCAAGGTGCCGGGCCCCGTCATCAACATCGACGGCGTCGAGATGAAGTTCCGCTACAAGGACTACTTCAAGGCCGAGCCGTCGACCGGCTACGAGACGCTGATCTATGACTGCATGATCGGCGACAACATCCTGTTCCAGCGCGCCGACAGCGTCGAGGCTGGCTGGCAGGCGGTGCAGCCCTTCCTCGACGCCTGGAAGAGCGCCGGCGGCCGCGGTCTGCAGCCCTACAAGGCCGGCAGCGAAGGGCCGGAAGCCGCCAACGCGCTGCTGACCCGCGACGGCCGCAGTTGGCGAAAGCTGGGCTGACCATGGCCACCAGCCACGAGCGCAAGATCATCCCGGTCGCCGACCCGGCGGCACTGGCGAAGGCGGCGGCCGAGCGGGTGATCGCAAGGATCGAACAAAACCCCGGCCGGGTGGCGGTCTGCCTCACCGGCGGCTCGAGCCCGAAGGCGCTCTATCAGCTGCTGGCAACGCGGGAGTATCGCGACACTATCCCGTGGGACCGCATCGACTGGTTCATCGGTGACGAGCGGCTGGTGCCGAGGAAGGATCCGCTGCACAACATGTGCATGGCGCGCCAGGCCTTCCTCGACCGTTGCGCGCCGGCCGCCAACGTCCATCCGATCGCGACCGATACCGCCGATCTCAACGACCCCGACGTCAGCGCCGCGCTTTACGAGAACGAGTTGATGGCCTTTTACGGCGCCGAGCAGCTCGACCCGGCGCGGCCGCTGTTCGATCTCGTCCTGATGGGCGTCGGCCCCGACGGCCACACCGCCTCGCTGTTTCCCGGCTACCCCGCGGTCGCGGAAAGCGCACGCTGGGTGGTTGGCGTGCCCAAGGCCAATGTCGAGCCGTTCGTGCCGCGCGTCACGCTGACCCTGCCGACGCTCGCCTCCTGCCGCGAGATGCTGTTCGAGATCGCAGGCGAGAGCAAGCGCGCGATCCTGGCGCGGCTGCTCGCCGGCGAGGACCTGCCGGCGAACCGCGCGCGGTCGCAGCACGAAACCGTCTGGCTGGTCGATCAGGCCGCGCTGCCGGAGGATTTTCGTGGCTGACGGGGAAAACCCCTGCGCGCTGGTGGTGATGGGCGTATCGGGCTCCGGCAAGAGCACCATCGCCGATCACCTCGCGGTCAGGATCGGTTGGCGCTACGAGGACGGCGACACGTTTCACCCGCCGAGCAACGTCTCGAAGATGCATTCCGGGCAGCCGCTGACCGACGAGGACCGCTGGCCATGGCTAAGAGCCATCGCCGCAGAGATCGACCGCACCTGCAAGGCGAACGAGCGCGCGGTGATCGCCTGCTCGGCCTTGAAGCGCAGCTATCGCGACATCCTGGTGCATGGCCGCCGGGATGTCCGCATCGTCTTCCTCGACGGCACGCAGGAGCTGATCGCCTCACGGCTGATCGTGCGCAAGGGCCATTTCATGCCGCCGGGCCTCTTGGCGAGCCAATTCAAGACGCTGGAGCCGCCGACGCCGGATGAACGCCCGATCACCGTCGCGATCGACCGCACCGTCGACCTGATCGTCGAAGACATCGTCAACCAACTGAAGCTGGACCGCCCATGACCCGCATCGCCCTTGTCGTATCAGACGTCGACGGCACGCTCCTGACCAAGGACAAGATCCTGACCGACGGCGCACGGGCGGCGGTCCGCAAGCTGCACGAGGCCGGCATCGGCTTCACCATCGTCTCCAGCCGGCCGACGATCGGAATGGGATTCCTGGTGGAGCCGCTCGCGATCACGCAGCCGATCGGCGCCTTCAACGGCAGTTCGATCGTCGATCCAAAGCTGCGGCCGCTGGAGCAGCACGTCATCCCGCCCGCCGTGGCCAAGCGCAGCGTCGATATGCTGCGCGATCATGGCGTCGACATCTGGCTGTTCACCAACGACCGCTGGCTGACGCGCAATCCCGAGGGCGAATACACCGCCCACGAGCAGCACACCATCAAGCATGATCCGACCATCATCAGCGATTTCACGCCCTATCTCGATCAGGCCTGCAAGATCGTCGGCGCGAGCCCGGATGCCGCGCTGCTGCAGCGCTGCGAAAAGGAGATGCAGCAGATGGTCGGCAATCAGGCGACCGCAGTCCGCTCGCAGACCTATTATCTCGACGTCACCCCGCCCGGCCACGACAAGGGCACCTTCGTCGAGGCAATCGCGAAACGTCTCGGCGTGCCGCTGGAGAACGTGGCAACGATCGGCGACATGCAGAACGATCTGCCGATGTTCGCGCGAAGTGGCACCTCCTTCGCGATGGGCAACGCCAGCGACGACGTCAAGGCGCGCGCAACGCATGTGACCGAGAGCAACGAGCACGACGGCTTCGCGCGCGCGATGGACCGCGTACTGCAGCTCCGCTGAGCCCGCGAATCCGATCTGCGCCCAGACGGAGCGCAGCTTCACCGTGATCTACAGCACATTTCCAGACGCCGGATCGCGCCATACTGGTTGTGTGATCACGTCACACTGATCATGCGACCGTTTGTCGCACTACGGTGTCACATCGACCGGGTTCGCGGTTCCCGGCGCCCCATCAAAGGCGGCATGCCGCCCGTCGCCCACCCAAAGGAGTCGCCCCAGCACATTCGCGTCAGATCCCCTCTCAGCCGTTTGCGTTCCGGAATTTTTTTGACGTCGTCCGATCCCACCTTGTCGAGCCTCGCGGATCAGTCCCCGCACGTTTTGCGGACACGGACACGTCAGCGCTTTTTGGAGTCATGCCATGGCCGTCATCGCCAATCTCGCCGCTGGAACCCTCACCGTCACCGGCGATGCCGCTGACAATTCCATCACCACCAGCCGCGACCTTGCAGGCACCCTTGAGATCAACGGCGGCGCGGTACCGATCGCGGGAGGGCCCTCCACCACCGCCAATACGACGGCGCTTCAGGTCCTGGGCCAGGACGGCAGCGATACCCTCACGCTCGACGCAAGCAATGGCGCGCTACCCAATGTCGTGCTCGAGGGCGGCAACAACACCGACACCGCGGACATCGAGGGCGAAGACGCAGGCGAAGTCTTCACCATCGTCCCGAACGGCTCGCGCGTCAGATTCGATCGGGTCAGCCCGGATCCGTTTTCCGTGGACATCGGCACCACCGAGAATCTGGTGCTGCATGCCAATGGCGGCGACGACACCATCACGGCCTCGAACGGGCTCGCAGCCCTGATCTCGCTCACGCTGGATGGCGGCGCCGGCAACGACACCATCACCGGCGGCGACGGCGCCGACCTCCTGATCGGCGGGACCGGCAACGACACCGTCGCCGGTGGCCGCGGCAACGACACCGCGCTGCTCGGCGACGGCGACGACACCTTCATCTGGAATCCCGGTGACGGCAGCGACAGTGTCGAGGGCCAGGACGGCAACGACACGCTGCAGTTCAACGGCGCCAATATCGCGGAGCAAATCGACATCTCCGCCAACGGCTCGCGCGTGCGCTTCACCCGCGACGTCGCCAGCATCGTGATGGACCTCAACGGCGTCGAGAAGGTTGCCTTCCTGGCCCGTGGCGGCGCGGACCACGTCACGGTTCACGATCTCACCGGCACCGACACCAATCAGGTTCTGGTCGATCTCGCGGCCACGCCCGGCGGCAGCACCGGTGATGGCGCGGCCGACACGGTGACTGTCGAGGGCACAGCCGCCGCCGATCAGATCAACATATCCCAGAGCGGCAGCAACATCCTGGTGAACGGCCTGGCCGCCGAGGTATCGATATCCGGCCAGGAAGGCGCCAACGACGCGCTGGAGATCAATGCGTTCGGCGGCAACGACACCATCAATGCGTCCGCATTGCTCGCCGGCCAGCTTCACCTCACCATCGATGCCGGCGACGGCGACGACACCGTGATCGGCAGCGCTGGCGCCGACACGATCATCGGCGGCATCGGCAATGACACGGTCACCGGCGGCCGCGGCGACGACACCGCACTGCTCGGCGACGGCGACGACACCTTGATCTGGAATCTCGGTGACGGCAGCGACGTTGTCGAAGGTCAGGCCGGCACCGACACGCTGCAGTTCAACGGCGCCAACATCGCCGAGAAATTCGATATCTCCGCCAACGGCGGCCGCGTTCGCTTCACCCGCGACGTCGCCAACATCGTGATGGATCTCAACGGTGTCGAGAAGATCAACATCGATGCGCTGGGCGGCGCCGATACGGTCACGGTCAACGATCTCTCCGGCACCAACGCACAGCAGATCGCAATCGACCTCTCCGCTTCGGGCGGCAGCGCCGATGGCGCGCTCGACACGGTGGTCGCCAACGCCACGGCCGGCGCCGACACCATCAGCGTCACCAACAGCGGCAACGACGTGCTGGTGAACGGCCTCGCCGCCCAGGTCGTGGTGCACGGCCAGGATGCGAGCGACGTCCTGCAGGTCAACGGATTGGGCGGCGACGACCAGATCAACGCCTCCGGCCTTGCCGCCGGACTGATCGCGCTCGCCATCAATGCCGGGGCCGGCAATGATCTGATCATCGGCAGCGCCGGTGGCGACACCGTGATCGGCGGACAAGGCAACGACACCGCCCTGCTTGGCGGCGGCGACGACACCTTCACCTGGAATCCCGGCGACGGCAGCGACACCGTCGAGGGCCAGGGCGGCAACGACACGCTGCAGTTCAACGGCGCCAATATCGCCGAGAACATCGACATCTCGGCCAACGGCTCGCGCGTGCGCTTCACCCGCGACGTCGCCAGCATCGTGATGGAACTCAACGGCGTCGAGAAGATCGCCTTCCAGGCCCTTGGCGGCGCGGATCACGTCACCGTTCACGATCTCACCGGCACCGACACCAATCAGGTTGTGGTCGATCTCGCGGCCACGCCCGGCGGCAGCACCGGTGACGGCGCGGCCGACACGGTGACAGTCGAGGGCACGGCCGTCGCCGACCAGATCAACGTAACCCAGAGCGGCAGCAAGATCCTGGTGGACGGCCTGGCGGCCGAGGTGTCGGTAACCGGCCAGGAAGCCGCCAACGACACGCTCACCATCAACGCCGGTGACGGCGACGACATCATCGATGCATCCGGGCTCGGCGCCGGGCAGATCAAGGTCGTCATCGACGCCAGCATCGGCGACGACATCATCACGGGCAGCGCGGGCGGCGACCGGGTCACGCTCGGCGCCGGCAACGACTCCTATGTCTACAAGCCGACCGGAGGGCCCGACACCGTCACGGACTTCGTCGCCGGCGCAGGCACGGACGACAGGATCGATCTCAGACCATTTGCCAGCCTCGGCTTTCACGAGCTCGCAACTGTGCTGCCGCTCGCGGCCCAGGTCGGCGCGGATACGGTCATCAATTTTGGCGGCGGCAACACGCTGACGCTGCTGAACGTCCTCAAGACCAACCTGAGCGACGACGATTTCATCTTTGGCGGCCCCGGCGTCACCTCGGTGACCACGTCGGGGACGGGCATTACCGCCGGCAACGGCCTGCTGACGGTCAATGACGAAGTCACCTTCACGGTGACGTTCGACGAGCCTGTGATCGTGACCGGTCAGCCGGCCCTGCTTCTCAACGATGGCGGGATTGCGACCTTCTCCACCGGCAGCGGCACTGCAACGCTGACATTCATCTACCAGGTCGCGGCAGGTCAAAGCACATCCGACCTCGCCATTGCCGGCATCGATCTCGACACCGCCACCATGACAGACGGTCTCGGCAAGGACGCCGAGCTGTCCGGCCTCATCGTCAATCCTGCAGGCGTTCTGCAGATCGACGCCGTTGCGCCGCAGGTCACCGCCGTGACCGCCACACCGGCGGATGGTCACGAGGGCGTCGGATCGGTGATCACGCTCGCTGTCGCCTTCGACGAGGCTGTCACCGTCACTGGCACCCCGCTGCTGACGCTCAACGATGGCGGCCTCGCGCATTATGTGAACGGCAGCGGCACCGGGACGCTGACCTATCAGTACATCGTCGCAGCCGGCGAAAACACCGCCGATCTCGCCGTGACCGGTTCGAATCTCAATGGCGGGACGATCAGGGACCAGGCCGGCAATGACGCCGATCTCGCAGGCGCCGCGGTCAATCCGGCCGGCACCTTGCAGATCGATACGACGGCAGCGCATGTGACCGGCGTCGCGGCCACGCCTTCGGACGGCCACGAAGCCGCGGGTTCGGTCATCACCTTCGCGGTCGCCTTCGACGAGATCGTCAATGTTGCCGGCGGCAATCCGACCTTGACGTTGAACGACGGCGGAGTAGCGCATCTCGCCGGCGGCAGCGGGACCGCTACGCTGACCTATCAGTACACGGTAGCCGCCGGTGAAAACACCGCCGACCTTGCAGTCACCGGCTCCAGCCTCAATGGCGCGACGATCAGGGATCAGGCCGGCAACGACGCGGATCTGGCGGGTGCAGTGGGCAACCCGACGGGCACGCTGCACATCGATACGACAGCGCCGCAGCTCGGCGACATCACCGCGTCGCCTGCGAGCGGCAATCAGGCGGCCGGGGCGCTGATCCAGTTCACCCTCGACTTCGACGAAGCGGTGCAGGTGGCCGGCGGAACGCCGACGCTTTCGCTCAACGACGGCGGCACAGCCAGTTTCGACGCCGTGGCTTCGGCCCTGCTCGGCGATGCGAGCAAGCTGGTGTTCGACTATTTCGTTGCCGCCAGCGATGCACCGACGGCATCGCTTGCGATCATCGGCCTCGATACGCATGGCGCTGTCGTGACCGATCTCGCCGGCAACCTCGCCGACCTCGGTCACGTCTCGGAGCTGTTCAGCGGTCTGTCGGTGAACGAGAACGCGCCCCCGGCAGGCAATCCTCCACCCGACAATCCTCCGCCCGGCAATTCTCCGGGGGGCAATTCCAATGTCCTTCCGGCGTTCACGATCAACGGCTTCACGCGGCCGGAGCTGCACCTGGATTCGACAGGCCACATCCTGCTCGACGCGACGGCCGCCGCATTTGCTGGCCAATTTGGCCTTGAATACCTCTATCTCGGCGCACCTTCGGGAACGCCGTTCCCGCCGGTCGACCTGCACTGACCGGGAAGGCGCGACGGAATTCGCGTCAGGTGGAGCGCTGCACCGCCGGCTTCTTGGCCTCGGCCTGCGCCGCGCTGAGATTGTGCGCGGTGTTGATCAGCGCGATATGGGTCAGCGCCTGCGGAAAATTGCCGGTCTGCCGGCCGGCGCCGGAATCGAACTCCTCGGCCAGCAGGCCCAGGTCGTTGGCGACCGCCACGACGCGGTCGAACATGGTCTGCGCCTTGCCGATCTCGCCCGCCAGCACATAGGCGTCGGCGAGCCACAGGCTGCAGGCCAGGAACGCGCCCTCGATCGGCTGCGTCTCGTCGGAGACTTCGCGCGGGTCGTGGCGCAGCACGAAGCCGTCGCGCATCATGTGCTGCTCGATCGCCGCGATGGTGCCGCGGATCTGCGGATCGGTCGGCCGCAGGAAGCCGACCGCCGGCAGCAGCAGCAGGCTGGCATCGAGCAGCTTCGAGCCGTAGCTCTCGACAAAACTGTTCAGCTCGCGGTCAAATCCGCGGTGGCAGACGTCGCGATGAATCGCCTCGCGCATCACCCGCCATTTGACCAGCGGCGCCTTGAAGCCGAACCGCTCCGCGCTCTTGATCGCGCGGTCGAACGCGACCCAGCACATCACCTTGGAGAACACGTAGTGCCTCGGCACGCCGCGGCGCTCCCAGATGCCGTGGTCGGGCCTGTCCCAGACCTCGGCAAGGTGATTGACCACGGTGCACTCCAGCGCCCAGTTTTCCTCGTCGAGCTTCAGCTCCGCCATCCGGGACTGGTGGAAGGCGTCGATCAGCTCGCCATAGACGTCGAGCTGCAGCTGCGCATGGGCAGCGTTGCCGACCCGCACCGGCTGCGCGCCTTCATAGCCGGGCAGCCATCCGGCCTCCCACTCCAACAGGCGCCGCTGGCCCACGATGCCGTACATGATCTGCATGTTGGCCGGCGCGCCCGCCGCCGCGCGCAGCAGCCAGTTGTGCCAGGCCGCTGCCTCTTCGGTGTAGCCGGAGTTCATCAGCGCCAATAGCGTGAAGGTGGCGTCGCGGAGCCAGCAGAACCGGTAGTCCCAGTTGCGCGCGCCGCCGAGCTTTTCCGGCAACGAGGTGGTGGGCGCGGCGACGATGCCACCGGTCGGCCTGAAGGTCAGCGCCTTCAGCGTGATCAGCGAGCGCATCACGAGGTTGCGCGCATAGCCGCCGTCATAGGTCGCGCGGCTGCACCATTCCCGCCAGTACTCCTCGGTGTCCTTCAGCGCAGCCTCGGGATCGATCGGGTCCGGCACCGGGGAATAGGACGCGCCGTAGGTCAGCACGAACGGCATGGTGTCGCCCTCGCCGACCTCGAAATCGGCGATCGTGGTCAGATCCTTGCCGCGGGTCTCGACCGGCGTGCGCAGCACGGTCATGTCCTGCCCGGCGATCGCGAGCAGCCCGTCGCCATCCGGATTTTTCCTGACCCAGGGCACGTCGACGCCGAAGCCGAAGCGCAGCACCAGCTCCATGTGCATTTTCACGCGGCCGCGGATGCCGCGGACCAGACGCACCACGTCGGAGGCGTTACCGCGCGGCGGCATGAAATCGATCAGCGCCACCACGCCGCCTTGGGTCTCGAACCGCGTCTCCAGGATCAGCGTATCGTCCCAGTAGCGGCGCGACGTTGCGGTGACCTCCTCGGCGGGCGCGATCAGCCAGCGGCCATGGCGGGACGTGCCGAGCAGCGCCGCGAAGCAGGCGTCGGAATCGAAGGCCGGCCAGCACAGCCAGTCGATCGAGCCGTCACGGCCGACCAGCGCCGCGGTCTCGCAATCGCCGATCAGTCCATAGTCTTCGATACGCGAGGCCAAATGCAGCGCTCCGCATCATGATCCGTTGCGCGAGCGCTCGCGGGTCGCGTGCTTCAGCGCATCGACGTCGATCGCCGAGGCCAGCTGCGCGATCGAGACCGGAAGCCGCCGCTTCCAGTTCGGGTGCTCATAGACTGTGCCGGGGATATTCGGCTGGTCGACCAGGCCCAGCAGGTCCTCCATCGAGACCACCATGATCCGCGACCGGGTCCGCGCCAGAAAACTCACCACCGAATAGAGATCGTGATGGTGGATGTCGTGCCGGCGCAGCACGGCGTCGAGTTGGCCGAGCGCATCCCAGCGCATCTGGTCGGTCTCGCCGGGATCGATGCCGAGCGCGCGCTTGGTCTTGAGATCGCTGAACGAGCGCCAGCCG
The DNA here is from genome assembly GCF_900696085.1 of Bradyrhizobium ivorense. GTDB lineage: Bacteria > Pseudomonadota > Alphaproteobacteria > Rhizobiales > Xanthobacteraceae > Bradyrhizobium > Bradyrhizobium ivorense. Next base: position 138,997 of record NZ_CAADFC020000030.1, on the reverse strand, counting down.
GCATAGGTCGAGAGGTCGTGGGTGTTGAAGGTGACGAGCGCATCAGTGAGGTAATGGTCGGCGTTGTAGAACACGCCCCCTCCGTCACGCTCGAACATCATCACCAGATAGGACCAGATGCCCCAGCCGTTCATCTGCTCGCGAAAACCCTCGGGCACGGTGCCGAGATCCTCGCCGATCACGACGCAGCGGCTTGCGACGCTCTCCTGCGCCGTCGCCGCCAGCAGCGCCTCGAACGGCATCAGCACATAGGCGCCGTTGGCGGGACCGAAGCCGCGCGGCACCAGATAGAGCCGCTTCAGCCCGAAGGCGTGATCGAGCCGGATCGCGCCGGCATGGCGCATCGAGGCGCGCAGCATCTGCTTGAACGGCGCAAAGGAGCGCAGCTCGAGGCCCGCGGCATTGAAGCCGGCGAGCCCCCAATCCTGGCCAGCGGTGTTGAGCGGATCGGGCGGCGCGCCGACGCCGAGCTGGCGCGAAATCGCGGTCTGCTCATTCCAGGCGTCGAAACCATCCGACTGCACGCCGACCGCGACGTCGAGATAGAGGCCGACGCGCATGCCGAGCTTGTGCGCCAGCGCCTGGCAGGCGGCGAGCTGGCGGTCGGCGGTCCATTGCACGAACTCGACGAACTCGACCTCGCCGGCGGTGTCGCGCGCCCGGCGCAGCCTGGCACAGGCCGCATCGTTGGGCTGCCGCCATTCGTCCGGCCATTCCCACCACGGCGTGTTGAAGCTGTGCCGCATCACCTCGAAGCAGGCGAAGCGCGACAGCAGCGCGCCCTGCTCGGCGCGATAATTCTCAAAGTCCTGCCAGCGGCCGAGCCCCGGATTGGCCTTGAAAGCCGTAAACGCCGCACGCAGCGCGCGCCATTTCAGCGGGCCGACGGCGACGTAATCGACCATGTCGCGGGTGCGGAGCTGCGCCAGCGCGGCCCGCGTCTCGGCATCGATGCGGAATTCGGGAATCTTCTCGACGTCGATATAGAGCGCGTTGAGGAACAGCCGGCTGTTCGGCGAATACGGGCTGCAGTCGCCCGGCCGATCGTCGAACAGCGCGTGCAGCGGGTTGAGCCCGATGCCGTCGGCGCCGACCGAGTGCGCGAATTCGAGCAGGTTTTGCAGGTCGGCGAAGTCGCCGATGCCCCAGTTGCGCGCCGAGCGCACGCCGTAGAGCTGCACTGCGATCACCCAGCAGCGGTCGAACTCGCCGCCGAACGCGGCCTGCGGCCCAACCAGCAGCGGTATTTCCTCGCGCGCGCCCGATGCGTCCGATAGCTGGAGCCGATGCACGCCTTCGGGCAGACCGGATGGCCATGCCACGGTCCGCTCGCGCGCCTCGCCCTGCGCAAGCAGGCTGGAGCCATGCGTAACCTTCCAATGCACCGGAAGCTGCGCGGCCTCCGACAGTTCGGTGTGCGCGGCGCGGCCCGCTCTGATCACCACGGGCTCGGCGACGATCCGCCGCGGTGTCTCCGGCGGCAGCGCCGCGAGGATCGCCGCGAGCGCCTCGGCGGTCGTCACACGCAGCTGACCGCTGCCGTCGATATACTCGGTCTGGATACCCAGGGTCTTGGCTTTGGAGTAAAGGTCCATTGGGCACGCTGCTGGCTCGCAACGGGATCCGGACCGTTGCTAAATTGTACAGATAAGGGAAAGGGATAGATGATGATTAACGCTCTACCCTGTCCGGCGTTCCGCCGGGAACCATTACCCGGCGAGCGGCTTACTATATGGGTCTGGCGTGCCTCCTTTGCAGCGCCGGGACGTCATTTGCATTTCTAATGGCGGCGGCATCACCGTGAACAAAACTGCCCGGCCTGTCGAGAGTGCGCACGGCACTTTTCATATCACCGATGTTTATCCATCGGTCGATGGCGGTCGCTTCCCGGTCAAGCGCATCGTGGGCGAGCCGGTCGAGGTCTGGGCCGATATCTACCGTGACGGACATGACGTGATCGCGGCCGCGCTGGTGTGGCGGCACGAGGGCGACGGCGAATGGCAGCACGCGCCGATGACCTTGCACAGCGACGACCGCTGGGGCGGCGCCTTCGTGCCCGACCGGCCGGGCCGCTACACCTACGCGATCGAGGCCTGGACCGACCAGTTCGCCAGCTGGCGGCATCGCTTCGCGCAGAAGCAGCGCGACGGCAGCGACCACACGCTGGACGCGCTCGAAGGCGCAGGCATGCTGACCCAGGCGCAGGCCGGTGGCCCGGGAGCGGCCGCCGTGATCATCAGGCAGTGCGAGATCTATCTGCAGACCGGCGAGGCCGGCGCGCTGCTCGCGCCGGAATTGCAGGACGCGATGGCCGGCAGCCAGTTTCGCCCCGACCTCACGCGTTCGCAGCTGTTCCCGCTGATTGCCGACCGGCCGCGGGCGCGCGCCGGCGCCTGGTACCAGATGTTTCCCCGCAGCCAGGGCAAGGTGCCGGGCGCGCATGGCACCTTCGGCGATTGCATCGCGCGGCTGCCCGATATTGCGGCGATGGGCTTTGACGTCGTGCTGCTCGCGCCGATCCATCCGATCGGGCGGCAGCACTGCAAGGGCCGCAACAATGCGGCGATCGCGCAAGGCGGCGATCCCGGCAGCCCCTATGCGATCGGCGCGGCCGAGGGCGGTCATGACGCCGTGCACCCGGAGCTCGGGACGCTTGACGATTTCCGCGGCTTCGTGGCGGCGTGCGAGGGTCATGGCCTTGAGGTCGCGCTCGACTTCGCAGTGCAGTGCTCGGCCGATCACCCCTGGCTGACGCAGCATCCGCAATGGTTCAAGCGCCGCCCGGACGGATCGATGCGCACCGCCGAGCACCCGCCGCAGCGCTGGGATGACGTCGTCAACCCGGATTTCGGATGCGAGGACGCCGGCGCATTGTGGCACGCGCTGCGCGACGTCGTTTTGTTCTGGGTCGAGCAGGGCGTCAAAATCTTCCGGGTCGACAATCCCCACACCAAGCCGCTGCCGTTTTGGGAATGGCTGATCCGCGAGGTGCAGCAGCACGATCCCGAAGTGCTGTTCCTGGCGGAAGGCTTCGTGCGGCCGAAGCTGATGAAGGGCCTGGCCAAGCTCGGCTTCACCCAGTCCTACAGCTATTTCACCTGGCGCACGCAGCGCTGCGAGCTCGAGCAATATCTCGGCGAATTGACCGGTTATCCCGAGCGTGACTTCTTTCGGCCGAATTTCTTCGTCAACACGCCGGATATCCTGCCCTTCCACCTGCAGAGCGGCGAATCCTGGATGTTCAAGTCGCGTCTCGCGCTGGCCGCGACGCTGTCTGGCAACTATGGCATCTACAGCGGCTTCGAGCTGCTGGAGCACACGCCGATCCCGGGCCGCGAGGAATACCTCAACTCCGAGAAATACGCGATCAGGGTGCGGGACTGGGACCAGGCGGGGAACATCAAGCCGTACATCGCGGCGCTCAATCGGATCAGACGCAGCCACTTAGCGCTGCAACAATTCGCCAATCTGCGCTTTATCAATACCGATGACGGCGGCGTGATCGGCTTCGTCAAGGAGGCGGTCGATCAGAGCAACGTGATCGCGGCCGCGATTGCATTGTCGCCGGAGGCACGTGACGTCTGGCTTCCGCTCGGCGACATTGCGGTCGGCCGCGGCGAGGCGCGTCGTCCCGTCACGGCCGTGGAAGATCTTGTCACCGGCGAGCGCCATCCGCTCGAATGGGGAGGCATCCGCCTGCATATCGATCCTGCGCGCGATCCCGCGTTGCTGCTGCGCTGTATCGCCTGAAGGAGCCGTCATGAACGTATTCTCCACTGTCGATATCAAGGAGAAGATCGCGACCGCGACCGCGGACGAGCTCTGGTACAAGGACGCCATCATCTACCAGCTGCACGTCAAGGCGTTCGCCGACAGCAACAATGACGGCATCGGCGACTTCGCCGGCCTGACGGAGAAGCTCGGCTATTTGCAGGAACTCGGCGTCACCACGCTGTGGCTGTTGCCGTTCTATCCCTCGCCCGGCCGCGACGACGGTTACGACATTGCCGACTATGGCGACATCAATCCCGATTTCGGGACGATGAAGGACTTCAAGCGCTTCATCCAGGAGGCCAAGAAGCGCGGCCTGCGCGTCATCACCGAGCTCGTGGTCAACCACACCTCCGACCAGCATGCCTGGTTCAAGCGCGCACGCCGCAGCCCGCCGAATTCGAGCGCGCGGAGCTGGTACGTCTGGAGCGACACCGACCAGAAATACCTTGATACGCGGATTATTTTTACCGACACGGAAAAGTCGAACTGGACCTGGGATCCCGAAGCCGGCCAGTTCTACTGGCATCGCTTCTTCTCGCACCAGCCGGACCTGAATTTCGACAATCCCCGCGTCGTCAGCGCCATCGTGCAGGTGATGAAGCGCTGGCTCGACACCGGCGTCGACGGCTTCCGGCTCGACGCGATTCCCTATCTGTGCGAGCGCGACGGCACCAACAACGAGAACCTGCCGGAGACGCATGCCATCATCAAGCGGCTGCGCAAGGAGCTCGACGCCTACGCCAAGGGCAAGGTGCTGCTTGCCGAGGCCAATCAATGGCCGGAGGACGTGCAGGAATATTTCGGCCATGGCGACGAATGCCACATGGCCTACCACTTCCCGCTGATGCCGCGCATCTACATGGCGATCGCCCAGGAGGATCGCTTTCCGATCACCGATATCCTCCGGCAGACGCCCGACATCCCGTCCGCCTGCCAGTGGGCGCTGTTCCTGCGCAATCACGACGAGCTGACGCTGGAAATGGTCACCGACGTCGAGCGCGACTATCTATGGTCGACCTACGCCAACGACCCGCGCGCCCGCATCAATGTCGGAATCCGCCGGCGCCTTGCCCCGCTGATGGACAATGACCGGCGCAAGATCGAGCTGATGAATTCGCTGCTGCTGTCGTTCCCCGGCACGCCGATCATCTATTACGGCGACGAGATCGGCATGGGCGACAACATCTATCTCGGCGACCGCAACGGCGTGCGGACGCCGATGCAATGGTCGCCGGACCGCAATGGCGGTTTTTCGCGCGCCGATCCCGCACGGCTTTATGCGCCGACGATCATGGACCCGGTCTACGGCTACGAGGCCGTCAATGTCGAGGCACAGTCGCGCAGCCTGTCGTCGCTGTTGTCGGCGACCAAGCGGCTGATCGCGGTGCGCAAGTCGACGCTCGCCTTCGGGCGCGGCACCATGACCTTCATCCGCCCGGAGAACCGCTCGGTGCTCGCCTATGTGCGCCAGTACAACGGCGAGGTGATCCTCTGCGTCGCCAATCTGTCGCGTTCGGCACAGGCCACGCAGCTCGACCTCTCCGCGTTCAAGGACCGCATTCCGCTGGAGATGCTGGGCCGGACGCGCTTTCCGGCGATCGGCGAACTGCCCTACATGATCACGCTCGCGCCGTACGGCTTCTACTGGTTCCAGCTGCAGGAGCGCGACAAGTCCGAGCCGGTCGTCCCGCGCGCGGTGCCGGAGTTCGAGACGCTGGTGGTGCCGCTGAACTCGACCTGGACGTCGCTGGCGCGCGAGCGCGGCGTGTTCGAGCACGACGTGCTGCCCGGCCATCTCGCGCGCTGCCGCTGGTATTCGGAACATTCCGCCAAGGCGATCCAGCCAAAGCTGGTGTCGGCGATCCCGTTCTGCGACATCGGCGACAACCGCCCCTGGCTGATCTTCTTCGAAACCACCGAGCGCGGCACCACCAGCCGCTACGTGCTGCCGATGCAGATCGAGTGGGTGCGCTTCGACCGCGAGCGCTACAATCCGCGCGCGTTTGCCGCCGTGCGCCAGGGCGCGCGCGAAGGCACGCTGCTCGATGTCGCCACCGACCAGATCTTCACCGGACTGTTCCTGCGCAATCTGCGGGAGAACCTCGTGGTCGACGAAAGCGAGCAAGGCCTCAGGCTCGAATTCCGGCCGACCAGCCGCTTCTCGGACCGGCCGGTCCGGCAGCCGGAGCGCATCCGTGTTTTCGAGAACGATCAGCCGCACTCGACCGCGCTGGTCGACAATGAGTACGTCACCAAGATCTACCGCAAGCTCGAGGTCGGCCTCAATCCGGAGATCGAGATGGGCCGCTTCCTCACCGAGGTGATCGGCTTCCCCAACACGCCTGCCCTGCTCGGCACCGCCGAGCTGGTCGAGGGCGACAAGCGCAGCGCGGTCGCCGTCCTGCATGCCATGGTGGTCAACCAAGGCGACCTCTGGACGGTTGGGGCCTCGCACCTCGATCGCCTCGTCGAAAGGCAACGCTTGCTCGCCGCGAGCGAGGACCCGGCGGAGAACGGCGATCACGCCACTTACATGCGTCACATGGCGCAGGGCGGAAAGCGTCTCGCCGAACTGCATATTGCGCTCGCCAGCAAGGACATGCCGGACTTCTCGCCCGAGCCGACCAAGCCGGAGGACCTCCAGCGCTGGAGCGACGAGATCATGGCGCGCGCCGAGCGCGTGTTCGACACGCTGAAGCAGCGCCGCGACGGCCTGAAGGATGCCGAGCGGTTGCTGGCCGACCAGCTGCTGGCGCAGCACGACCTGCTGCCGGACCGGCTCAAGGCGCTGCTGCCGCGCGACACCGACGGGCTCAACATCCGCCATCACGGTGACCTGCATCTCGGCCAGTTGCTGGTCGTCAAGGACGATATCTTCATCATCGATTTCGATGGCGGGCCGGGCCGCACCATCGCCGAGCGCCGCCGTAAGGCGCCGGCCGCGCGCGACGTCGCCGGCGTGATCCGCTCGATCGATTACGCGGCCACGGCGGCGCTGGAGCGCGCGCTCAGGGTCGCGCCGGACGAGAGCGGCAGGCTGAGCCTCGCCCTCGCCGAATGGCGCGACCAGGCCGCGGATGCGTTCCTTGCGGCCTATCGCGAGGTGATGGCCGGCCAGCGCCTGTGGCCTGCCGACGCCAGGGCGGCCGAGCGCCTGCTCAGCTTTTTCCTGCTTGAGAAAGCCTTCTACGAGATCGAATATGAGCTCACGAACCGGCCGGATTGGCTGCGGGTGCCGCTGACCGGCCTGTTGAGGATCCTGGCGCAACAGCCGCATGAGGTTGCATGAACAAGCTGCCAGCCGAAGCCTACGCCATCATCGAGGGCCGCCACTCCGATCCCTTCCATTATCTCGGGCGTCATACCGAGGGGGATCGCAGCGTCGTGCGCGCCTTCCTGCCCGACGCCAGCAAGGTCGAGGCGATCGGCGAGCATGGCGAGACGGCGGCGCTGGCGCGCATCCATGACTCCGGGCTGTTCGCCGGCACGCTGCCGAACGGCTCGACGCGCTACCAGCTTCGCGCGCAGTTCGGCGACAACGTCGTCGAATTCGAGGACGCCTACCGCTTTCCGCCGATCCTGAGCGACTTCGATCTCTATTTGCTCGGCGAAGGCACCCATCAGCGGGTCTACGACACGCTTGGCGCGCATCCGATGACGCTCGAGGGCGTCGACGGCATCGGCTTCGTGGTGCTGGCGCCGAACGCGCGGCGCGTCAGCGTGGTCGGCGACTTCAATTTCTGGGACGGGCGGCGGCACCCGATGCGGGTGCGCGGCCCGGGCTATTGGGAGTTGTTCATCCCGCGCGCGCGGGTCGGCGACCACTACAAGTTCGAGATCATCGGGCGCAACGGCCAGCATTTGCCGCTGAAATCCGATCCCCTCGCCTTCGCCGCCGAAGTCCGCCCCAAGACCGCATCGATCGTGATCGACGAACGCAACATCCCGCATCCGCGCCCGGCGCCCGACCGCGTCAATGCGCTGAGCTCGCCGATGTCGATCTACGAGGTCCATCTCGGCTCCTGGCGGCGCAAGGGACGCAATGAGTGGCTGAGCTATCGCGAGATGGCCGAGCAGCTTCCGGCCTACGCGCGCGACCTCGGCTTCACCCATGTCGAATTCCTGCCGATATCAGAACATCCGTTCGACGGCTCCTGGGGCTATCAGCCGACCGGCATGTTCGCGCCGACCAGCCGCTTCGGCTCGCCGCAGGATTTCGCCGCGCTGGTCGATGCCTGCCATCGCGAGGGTCTCGGCGTGCTGCTCGACTGGGTGCCCGGGCATTTTCCCGACGATCCGCATGGTCTCGGCCATTTCGACGGCACCGCGCTCTACGAGCACGCCAACCCGCTGCAGGGCCGCCATCTCGACTGGGGCACGCTGATCTACAATTACGGGCGCACCGAGGTCACCAACTTCCTGGTGTCGAACGCGCTGTTCTGGCTCGATCGCTACGGCATCGACGGCCTGCGCGTCGATGCCGTCGCCTCCATGCTCTACCTCGATTACAGCCGCCCCTCCGGCGGCTGGATCCCGAACAAATATGGCGGCCGCGAAAACATCGAGGCGATCGACTTCCTGCGCCGCTTCAACACCGAGGTGTTCGCGCGCTTTCCGCAGGCGACGACGGCGGCGGAGGAATCCACCGCGTGGCCGCAGGTCTCGCGCCCGGTCGAATATGGCGGGCTCGGCTTCGGCTACAAGTGGAACATGGGCTGGATGCACGACACGCTGAAATATATCGGCAAGGACCCGATCCACCGCAAATACCATCACGGCGACATCCTGTTCGGCCTGCACTACGCCTTCTCGGAAAACTTCATCCTGCCGCTGTCGCATGACGAGGTCGTGCACGGCAAGCACTCGATCCTCGGCCGCATGCCCGGCGACGACTGGCAGCGCTTTGCCAATCTGCGCGTGTACTACAGCTTCATGTTCGGCCACCCCGGCAAAAAGCTGATGTTCATGGGCTGCGAGTTCGGCCAGGAGCGCGAGTGGAACCACGACCACTCGATCGATTGGCATCTGCTGGATCAGCCGAGGCACCGCGGCATTCAAAGCCTGATCCGCGACCTCAACCGGCTCTATTGCGCGGTGCCGGCGCTGCACGAGCTCGACTGCGACCAGGCCGGCTTCGAATGGGTGATTGCCGACGACGCCGCCAACAACGTGTTCGCCTGGATCCGCAAGGGCAGTGACGCACGCGCGCGCTGCCTCGTGGTCGCGAATTTCTCGCCCAACGTCTATCGCGACTATCGCGTCCGCGTGCCGTTCGCGGGCAAGTGGCACGAGGTGCTCAACTCGGATTCCACACACTACGGCGGCACCAATGTCGGCAATGCCGGCGAGATTCGCGCCGCGGAGGGAGCAACGCCCGAGCTCAGCCTGACCATTCCGCCGCTGGCTGCGATCTTCCTCGTACCGGAAAGCTGAATGATGCGACTGACCGAGGGAACGCCGTCGCGGCTTGGTGCCAGCTGGGACGGCAGGGGCACCAATTTTGCGTTGTTCTCAGCCAATGCGGAGAAGGTCGAGCTTTGCCTGTTCGACGGCCAGGGTCGCCGCGAGCTAGAGCGCATCGAGCTGCCCGAGCGCACCGAGGACGTCTGGCACGGCTATCTCAACGACGTCTCGCCGGGCCAGCTCTACGGCTATCGCGTCTACGGGCCGTATGCGCCGGAGCGCGGCCACCGCTTCAACCCGAACAAGCTGCTGCTCGATCCCTATGCCAAGCGGCTGGTCGGACGGCTGGTGTGGAGCGACGCGCATTTCGCCTACCGCACCGGCAGCGCGCGCGAGGACCTCTCGTTCGACCGGCGCGACAACGCCCGCGGCATGCCGAAGGCCGCGGTGGTCGACGAGAGCTTCAACTGGGGCCGCCGCGAGATGCGGCCGCACATTCCCTGGGAAGACACCATCATCTATGAGGCCCACGTCAAGGGCCTGACGCAGAAGCGCGAGGATGTGCCGCCGAACCTGCGCGGCACCTATGGCGGGCTGTCGTCGCCGGCGATGATCGAGCACCTCAAGCGGCTTGGCGTCACCACGATCGAGCTATTGCCGATCCACGGCCTGATCGACGACCGCATCCTGGTCGAGAAGAAGCTGGCGAACTACTGGGGCTACAACAGCATCGCGTTCTTCGCGCCGGAGGTCCGCTACGCCCAGGACAATCCGCTCGACTCCTTCCGCACCACGGTGGCGCGGCTGCACGATGCCGGCATCGAGGTCATGCTCGACGTGGTCTACAACCATACCGCCGAGGGCAACCATTTGGGCCCGACGCTGAGCTTTCGCGGCATCGACAACGCCTCCTATTACTGGCTGAACCGCGAGAACCCGCGGTTCTACGACGACTTCACCGGCTGCGGCAGCTCGGTCAACCTCACCCATCCGCGGGTGCTGCAGATGGTAATGGACTCGCTGCGCTACTGGGTCGAGGTCTGCCATGTCGACGGCTTCCGCTTCGACCTCGCCACCACCCTGGCGCGCGGGCCGAACGGCTTTGACCGCGGCCACGCCTTCCTCACCGCCGTGCGCCAGGACCCAGTGCTGGCTACCGCCAAGATGGTCGCCGAACCCTGGGACCTCGGCCTCGGCGGCTACCAGGTCGGCGCGTTTCCGTCGCAATGGTCGGAGTGGAACGACCGCTATCGCAGCGCGATGCGGCGCTACTGGAGCGGCGAAGGCAGCCTGATCGGCGATATCTCAAGCCGGATGACCGCATCCTCCGACCTGTTCCACCACGACAACCGCGCCACCCGCGCCAGCATCAACCACATCACGGTGCACGACGGTTTCACCCTCGCCGACCTGTTCAGCTACAACGAGAAGCACAACGAGGCCAATGGCGAGGACAATCGCGACGGCTCCAACGACAATCACAGCAACAATTGCGGCCATGAGGGCCCGACCAACGATCCCGCCATCAACGCGTTGCGCCGCCAGCTGCGCAAGAATGCGCTGGCCTGCCTGCTGCTCGCGCAGGGCACGCCGCTGATCCTCGCCGGGGACGAGGTCGCCAACACCCAGAACGGCAACAACAACGCCTACTGCCAGGACAACGAGACGGGCTGGGTCGGCTGGGAGAATCTCGGCAGCGAGGACGACTTCATCGACTTCGTCGGCCATCTCACCGCGCTGCGCCGCCGCTTCGGCCAGATCCGCTGCCAGCGCTGGCTCGACGGCCGCCGCGGCGACGGCAGCTATGGCGTGCTGTGGTTGACGCCGTCGGCGGAGGAGATGAAGGAATCCGACTGGAAATTTCCGGAAAGCCGGTTTGTGGCTTATGTTCTGGGGCCGATGGAACAAGGTCAGGCGCCGATCTTTGTCGTGCTCAATGCCGCACCGCAGGAGATCGCGTTCAAGATGCCGAAAATGCCCGAATACAGGAGCTGGCAGCAGGTGCTGAACACGACCAGGACCGTGCAGACGGCCGAGCAGTTTCTCTCCGGCGTTGAAACCAAGGCGCCGCCGCGCGCGGTGCTGGCCTTCGCAGGCGCCCCATGAGTGCGCAGCATCTCGGCCCGGAGCTGACATCGGACGGCGCGCGTTTTCGGCTGTGGGCGCCGGCGGCGAAGCGTGTCGACGTCCTGCTCGACAAGCCGCATCCGCTGACGCGCGACGCGGCCGGCTGGTACGTCGCGGAGATTCCCGGCGTGCGCGCCGGCACGCGCTACAGATTCCGCATCGATGACAAGATCGACGTGCCAGACCCGGCCTCTGCGTTCCAGCCGGATGACGTGTTCGGCCCGAGCGAGGTGATCGATCACACAGCCTTCAAATGGCGCGCGACCGAGTGGCGCGGGCGACCGTGGCATGAGGCTGTCGTGCTCGAGGCTCATGTCGGCACCTTCACGCGTGAGGGCACCTACCGCGCCATGATCGACAAGCTCGATCATCTGGTCGCAACCGGCATCACGGCGCTGGAGCTGATGCCGCTCGCGGATTTTGCAGGCAAGCGCAACTGGGGCTATGACGGCGTGCTGTGGTACGCGCCCGACAGCGCCTACGGCCGCCCCGAAGACCTCAAGACCCTGATCGACGAGGCGCATCTGCGCGGGCTGATGGTGATGCTCGACGTGGTCTACAACCATTTCGGCCCCGAGGGGAATTATCTCGGCCGCTACGCGCCCTCCTTCTTCACCGATGCGCACACGCCGTGGGGCAGCGCGATCGACTATCGCGTGCCTGAAGTGCGTGCCTTTGCGATCGGCAGCGTGGTGAGCTGGCTGCGCGATTATCGCTTCGACGGGCTCCGGTTCGACGCGGTGAACATGATCGTCGAGGCCGGCGAGGTCGCCGTCGTGCACGACTTCAGCAAGGCGGCAGGACATCTCGTCGCCAACGACAGCCGGCATATCAACCTCGTGCTCGAAAACGGCGACAATCTCGCGAGCCTGCTCGACGCCGCGGAGGATCCACCGCACGGCAAATTCCGCGGCCAGTGGAACGACGACTATCATCACGTCTGGCACGTGATGCTGACCGGGGAAACGCAGGGCTATTACGGCGACTACCGCGCGCCAAAGCAGGAGCTCGCCCGCGCGCTGTCCTCCGGCTATGTCTACCAGGGCGAGGTCTCGGCATTCTGGGGCAACAAGCCGCGCGGCGAGCGGAGCGGCGCGCTGTCGCCGATCTGCTTCATCAACTTCCTGCAGAACCACGACCAGATCGGCAACCGGCCGCTCGGCGACCGGCTCGTCAGCATCGCGAAGCCTGAGGCGGTTGCCGCCGCGCTCGCGGTCACCTTGATCGCGCCGACCACGCCGATGCTGTTCATGGGCGAGGAATGGGGCGCGACCTCGCCGTTCCCGTTCTTCTGCGATTTCAAGGGCGACCTTGCCAATGCCGTGCGCAAGGGACGGCGCGAGGAGTTCGCCTGGGCCTATGCCAAATACGGCGACGACATTCCCGATCCGCTCGACGAGAAGACCATGCAATCCGCGGTGCTCGACTGGACCGCGCTCGCCCGCGACCCCGGCCGGGCCCGCCTGGCGCTGGTGCGCGACCTGCTCGCCGTACGCCGACGCGAGATCACGCCGCGGCTCGCAGGCGCGCGCTTCGGCGATGCCATCGCCGCCGGCGATCTCCTGACCGCGCACTGGCGGATGGGCGATGGCAGCACGCTGCGGCTCACCGCCAACCTGTCGGACCGCGCGATCGCTGATGCGCCGGAGCCGAAGGGAACCGGGATCTGGGGCGGCGCGTTGTCGGGGGGCCTCCCCGGCTGGGCGGTGCGCTGGAACCTCGGATAGCTCGATGCCTCTCGCGATCCCGATCGCGACATACCGCCTGCAACTCACTGCCGATTTCGACTTCGATGCTGCCGCGCGTGTCGTGCCGTATCTGAAGAGGCTCGGCATCAGCCACGTCTATGCCTCGCCGTTCATGAAGGCGCGCAAGGGCTCGACCCACGGCTATGACGTCGTTGACCACACCAAATTCAATCCGGAGCTCGGCGGCGAAGCGGGCTTTGCACGGCTGAGCGAGGCGCTGAAGCAGAACGATCTCGGCCTGATCCTGGATTTCGTGCCGAACCATGTCGGCGTGCATTTCGCCGACAATCCGTGGTGGCTCGACGTGCTGGAGTGGGGCCCGGCCTCGCCGCACGCGGTCTCCTTCGACATCGACTGGGACCTGCTGCCGTATCGGGCGCGCGGCGGTGTGCTGCTGCCGATCCTCGGTTCGTCCTACGGCCAGGCGCTGGAGCGCGGCGAGATCGAACTGCGCTACGACGCGAGCGAGGGCAGCCTTTCGGCCTGGTATTACGAGCACCGCCTGCCGATCGCGCCGGAGCGCTATGGCGAGGTGCTGCGCACCGTCGTGCGCGAAGCCGGCGCCGAGGACAGCGCGGCCGGACGCGCCGTGCTCCAGCTCGCTGCGCAATATCGCGGACTGCGTCACCCCAACCGCATCGAGGCGCCGGCCTTCAAGGCGGCGCTGCGCGCCATCGACGGCGCTGCCGACATCATTGCGCGCGGGCTCGCCGCGTATCGCGCCGGCGACGGCGCAAGCCAGACGCTGGCGCTGCATCATCTCTTGGAGCGCCAGCATTACAAGCTCGGCCACTGGCGGCTCGCCTCCAGCGACATCAACTACCGCCGCTTCTTCGACATCAACACGCTGGCGGGGCTGCGCGTCGAGGACGCCGCGACCTTCGAGGCCAGCCACAGTCTGGTGAAGCGGCTGATCGCGGAGGACCGGCTACAGGGCCTGCGGCTCGACCACATCGACGGCCTGCGCGACCCCGCCCAATATTTCCAACGGCTGCGCCGATTGATCCGCGCCGCGCAGGGGCCAAAGGCAAAGCCGTTCTACATGGTGGTCGAAAAGATCCTCGGCGAGGACGAGAAGCTGCCGCGCTTTGCCGGCGTCCACGGCACCACCGGCTATGAATGGATGAACGTGATCGGCCAGCTGCTGGTCGACGGCAGCGGGCTCGATCCGCTCGGCGAGATCTGGCGCCAGATCAGCAACCGCTCGCCGAACCTCGTGCCGGTGCTGCGCGAGGCCAAGCGGCGGGTGCTGGAGACCCTGCTGACCAGCGAATTCACCGTGCTGGCGCGCATTCTGGCGCGCATCGCCAACGGCCACTACAGCAGCCGGGACTTTTCCGCCGACAGCCTGCGCCAGGCGCTCGAGCTCTATGTGCTGCATTTCCCGGTGTACCGCACCTACCTCACCGCCGCGGGACCGACAACGCATGACCGCGCGCTGATCAGCGCGACCATCGCGCGCGCCCGCGCCGACTGGTTCGCCGCCGACGAAGGCATTTTCGATTTCCTGCGCGACGCGCTGACCATGGATTTGTTGAAGCCCGGCCGTCCGCCGCACTCGACGCCGCGGGTGCGCCGCTTCGCGCTGAAGGTGCAGCAGTTCACCGGGCCGATGATGGCGAAGTCGCTGGAGGACACCACGTTCTATCGCTACCACCGCCTGCTGGCGCTGAACGAGGTCGGCGGCGATCCCGCGGCGAGCGCGCTGCCGGCCGATGACTTTCACGCCATGATGCAGGCGCGCGCTCGCGACTGGCCGCACGGCATGACGGCGACGGCAACCCACGACACCAAGCGCGGCGAGGATGCTCGCGCCCGCATCATGGCGCTGGCCGAGATTCCCGGCGAATGGACCAGCGCGGTGGCGCGCTGGAAGGTCTTGAACGCGCCGCATCTCGTGCTCGACGGTGAGATGCGGGCGCCGTCGGCGACGTTCGAATACATGCTGTATCAGGCCCTGCTCGGCGCCTGGGATCCAGCCGACAAGGATTTTGTCGACCGCATCCAGGCCTACGCCCTTAAGGCCGCGCGCGAGGGCAAGCAGGAGACCAGCTGGCTCAATCCGCATGCGCCCTATGAAGACGGCATCAAGACCTTCATCGAGCGGATTCTGGATCGCAACACCTCGCCCGAGTTTCTGGAGGCACTGGATACGCTGGCGCAACGCACCGCACTGATCGGCGCACTGAACTCGCTCAGCCAGGTGACGCTGAAGGCGACCATGCCGGGCGTGCCGGATTTCTACCAGGGCACCGAATTGTGGGATTTTTCGCTGGTCGATCCCGACAACCGCCGGCCGGTCGATTTTGCCGAACGCGCGGCGGCGCTAAAGGCGCTCGAAACGCCGGATTGGGATGCGCTGGCGCAACACTGGCGTGACGGCCGGCTGAAGTTCGCCTGGACACGGCATCTCCTGCGGCTGCGCAACGAACTGCCCGATGTCTTCACCAGTGGCGACTATGCACCGCTCGCGGTCAGCGGCCCGCATCGCGATCGTGTCGTGGCCTTCGCAAGGCGTCACGGCCGCGACGCTGTCATCGTCGCGGTGGCAAAATCGTTTGCTCCCTTCACGCAAGGCGGGCGGGCATGGCCGCGTCCCGAGACATTCGAGGGCGCGATCGATGTGGCGGGATATGCGCTCCCGGGCGGCGGCAGAGAGATTGAACTCTCGAAGCTCTTCGCCCCTCTGCCGGTCGCGGTGCTGAAGACAAAGGTCGCGGCGAGCGCAAAACGAGCGGCCAAGCGGTCGCCCTCACACGCCTAGAGCATGATCCGGAAAAGTGCAAAGCGGTTTTCCGGAAAGATCATGCTCAAGCAAATGGCTAAGCTGCAGGTCAGCGCTTGGTCAGCAGCAATTGCCCGTGCTTCTGAATGGCGGCCTGTGCGACTTCGGCAAACCGCTGCAGCAGCCATGGCAGCGTCACCTCGACCCGCACATAGGCATCCTCGACCTCGACCTGTCCGGCCGCGACCTGTCCCAGCGCGCGGACGCGAAAGTTCATGCGGTTGTCGTCCCAGCGCTCCTCGTCGACGCTCAGCACCGGCACGCTCGCGGCCGCGCGCGACAAGCCGGTCTTGAGACGCCGCATGGCCTCGTCGCGGCCGAGGCTGTGCGGAATCGAGACGATCAGTGGCGCCGACATGCGGGCGGTCCTCCCTCGATTTCGTTGATGTAGTTCGGTTCCTCGAAAACGGAAGACGCACACAGTTTTATCGCGCTGCGGGAGCCGGAACCTTCGCAGATGCGGATTGTTGGCTTTTCCGAAGGGCAGAAAGAGTGAGGCCCGCGGGGCTGAGGAGACACGAGATGTCAATTGGAACCATCATTCTCATCATTCTGGTGATCGCGCTGCTCGGCGGCTTCAGCGGGATCGGCGGCGGCCCGTTCTACGGCACCGGCTATTACGGCGGCGGCGGCCTGGGCCTCGTGATCGTGATCCTGCTGATCCTGCTGCTGCTGGGACGGCTCTAGCGGCATACGGCTTCCACAAAACGACTGTCATCACCCGCGAAAGCGGGTGATCCAGTATTCCAGAGACGGCGTTGATTGAACCGATAAGCCGCGGCGTACTGGATACCCCGCTTTCGCGGGGTATGACGGAGAGAGGCTACTGCGCCGCGAGCTTCTTGACCGCCGTCTTGATCGATGACGCCGCGTCCTCGTAGCCGTCCCAGGCCTTGGTCTTCGCCAGCAGCGCCGGCACGGTGCGCAGCGTGTAGGCCTTCGGATCGAGATCGCCGCGCAGTTGCGCCCAGGTCAGCGGCATCGATACCGTGGCGCCCGGACGCGCCCGCGGCGACAGCACCGCGACCGCGGTCGAGAGCCGGTCGTTGCGCAGATAGTCGAGAAAGATCTTTCCCTTGCGCTTGGCCTTGGACATGTTGATCAGATAGCGCGCGGGATCGTCCTGCTCCATCCATTGGCAGATCGCCTGCGCGAAGGCCTTGGCCTCCTTCCACGTCGCCTTGTCCCTGGCGCCGGACAGCAGCGGCGCCACCACGTGCAGGCCCTTGCCGCCGGTGGTCTTGCAGAAGCTTTCGAGACCGACCGCGGAGAGCCGCCGGCGCATGTCCTTGGCGGCCTCGACCACATCCGGGAACGCGACATCGGGCGCGGGATCGAGGTCGAACACCAGCCGGCCCGGCGTGTCATAGGCATCGGGTGCGCAATTCCACGGATGCAGCTCGAGCCCGCCGGCCTGCGCGACCGCGGCGAGGCCCTCGACCTGGTCGATCTGCAGATAGGGTTTGCGGTCGCCGGAGACTTTGGCGAGCTTCAGCAGTTTCGACGTGCCGGCCATCGCGTGGCGCTGGAAGAAGGTCTCGCCCTTGATGCCGTCGGGCGCGCGCACGATCGAGCACGGCCGGCCCTTGAGATAGCCGATCATCCATGCGCCGACCGCCTCGAAATATCTTGCCAGCTCGAGCTTGGTCACCGCCTCGCCGTCGCCGGCATCGGGCCACAGCGCCTTGTCCGGGTTCGAGATGGCGACCCCCATCACACCGCCGGACGCCTTCCCCGCAGCTTTGGCCATCGGCTTCACCACTGTGGTTTTGACCGGCGTCTCGGCTTCCACCTCGTGCGCCGGCTTGTCCTGGCGCAGGCCCTTGAACGCGGCCTGGCGGATATTGCCGGCGTCGGTCCAGCCGGCGAACTCGATCTCGGCGACCAGCTCCGGCTTCAGCCAGTGCACGTCGCGCGTCTTCTTCGGCGCGTCCTTGCCGCCGAACGGGCTCTTGTCAGCTTCCGCCGCCTTCAGCGCCGGCATGATGCGGCGAACCGTGTCTGCGCCAAAGCCGGTACCGACGATGCCGACAAAGGCGAGATGATCGCCGCGGTAGACGCCGGCCATCAGCGAGCGGAATTTGCCGCCGGTGGTCTTCCAGCCGCCGATCACCACCTCGTGGCCGGCACGGATTTTGGCCTTGGTCCAGTCATCGGAGCGGCCCGAGCGGTAGGCGCCGTCGAGCCGCTTGGAGACGATGCCTTCGAGCTTGAGCTTGCGCGCCGAGTCCAGCACCGCCGGGCCGCTCTGCTCGAAATGCTCGACATAGCGGATCACGGGATTCTTGCCCTTGCGCGCCTCGAGCAACGCCTTCAGCCGCGCCTTGCGCTCGGCGAGCGGCAGCGGGCGCAGGTCGGAGGTCGCCTCGAACAGCAGATCGAAGGCGTAGAAGATCAGCCGATCGGTCTTGCCGTCGGACAGCGCGGCCTGCAGGGTGGAAAAATGCGGTGTGCCGTGCTTGTCGAGCGCGACGATCTCGCCGTCGATCAGCACGTCCGGCAGCTTACCAGCCTCCTTCGCGATCGCGCCGAACTTGTCGGTCCAGTCGAGCGCCTTGCGGGTCTTCAGCACCGCCGCGCCGTCCGCGACGCGCAGCTGCATTCGGTAGCCGTCGAACTTGATCTCATGGCACCAGCCGGCGCCGCCGGGCGGCGTTTCGACCGCGGCGCAGAGCTGCGGCGCGACGAAATCCGGCATCTCCGAGACCTGCTTCGGCTTGGCCTGGCGCGGCGCCTCCGTGGGCGGTGCCTTGGTCGGCCGAGCCTCCTTCAATCGCTGCTTGGGCGCCGGCGCCTTGGTCCTGGCGCGCGCCTCCGCGGCGATGCCGTGATTGGAGTGCCAGACCGCGTCGGCTTTGGTCTTGCCGTTGCCCTTGGCCAGCATGAACGGTTTTGGCGCCCGCCCCTTGCCGGATGCGATCTGCGCCATCGAGCGCCCCGAGGCGACCGAGCGATCCTCGGCAAGAATGTCTTCGCCGTTGCCGTCGACGGCATATTCGTCGCGGTGCTTGATCAGGAGCCAGTTGGTGCGCTTGCCGCCATAGCGATCGCTCTTCATCCGCACCAGCACCCAGCTGCCATGCAGCTTGTCGCCTTGAAGCGTGAATTTCAAATCGCCCTTCCTGAAGCCGCGCTCGGGATCGTCCGATTCCCAAGTGCCGCGATCCCACAGCTGTACGGTGCCGCCGCCATACTGGTCGTTCGGAATGGTGCCTTCGAAATCGCCGTAGTCGAGCGGATGATCCTCGACCTCGACCGCGAGCCGCTTGTCATGCGGATCGAGCGAGGGGCCGCGCGTCACCGCCCAGGACTTGAAGACGCCGTCGAACTCGAGCCTGAAATCATAGTGCAGCCGCGTCGCATCATGCTTCTGGATGACGAAGCGCCGCTGCTTGGCCGGCGCAACCTTGACGTCGCCGGATGGCTCGTTGGTCTTCTCGAAATCGCGTTTCTTGCGATAGGTCGACAGGTTTTTCAGCGGCACGTCAGAAATCCCGGGGCAAACGACGGCCGCCGCCCGCGCGGCCATTCAGGAACCAAAACCCACGGTATCCGTTCAAGTTCCAAACTCAAGCTGTTTGGAGACGATGATGGCCGCTCCCCGCGCCTACTGGAAAGGCACGCTCAAACTCTCGCTGGTGTCGTGCCCGGTGGCGCTGTACCCGGCCTCGACCGCGGTCGAAAAAACCCGCTTCCACATGATCAATCGCGAGACCGGCAACCGGCTCAAGCAGCAGATGGTCGACGCCGAGACCGGCGACGTCGTCGAGGGCGACCAGAAGGGCCGCGGCTACGAGGTCAGCAAGGGCAAATATGTCGAGATCGAGAAGGACGAGCTCGAGGCGGTGCAGATCGAGAGCAACCACACCATCGACATCGACAGCTTCGTGCCCGAGGGCGAGATCGACAAGCGCTATCTCGACCATCCCTATTACATCCGGCCCGACGGCAAGGCCGGCGTCGACGCCTTTGCGGTGATCCGCGACGCCATGAAGGACCAGGACCGCGTCGCGCTGGCCCGCATCGTCCTGACCAACCGCGAGCACGTCATCGCGATCGAGCCGCTCGACAAGGGCATGCTCGGCACCACGCTGCGCTACCCCTACGAGCTGCGCGATGCCGACGATTATTTCGAGGACATCAGGAGCCCGAAGGTGACAAAGGACATGATCGAGCTGGCCGGCCACATCCTCGACAGCAAGGCTGCGCATTTCGATCCGTCGAAATTCAAGGACGAGTACGAAACCGCGCTGAAGGCGCTGGTCCGCCGCAAGGCCACCGGCAAGCCGATCAGGGCCGCCGAGCGCGAGGAGAAGCCGAGCAACGTGGTGAATTTGATGGATGCCCTGAAGCAGAGCCTGAAGGGCGGCGGCGCGCGGCGCGCGGGCTCGACCGCACGGCGCCAGACGCCACACCGGCGTGCGGCAAAGAAGTCGCACCGGTCGAGCGCGCGGCGGCGGAAGGCGGGATAACTCTCTCCACCGTCATTGCGAGGAGCGAAGCGACGACTTGTCCGCCGTAGCTCGAAGAGCGAAGGCGGAAGCAATCCATCGATCCGCAGATGCGGAGGGATGGATTGCTTCGCTTCGCTCGCAATGACGGTGGATGGGCTACCGCTTCTTCGCAGCCTTGCGCTTCTTCGACGTCTTGCGCTTCTTTGATGCCTTCTTCGGCACCTTCCTGCCCTTGGCGCGGGCTTCCGACAGGCCGATCGCGATCGCCTGCTTGCGGCTCTTCACTTTCTTCTTGGAGCGACCGCTGCGCAGCGTGCCGGTCTTGCGTTTCTTCATCGCACGCTCGACGTCGCCCGATGCCTTTCGCGAGTACTTTCTTGCCATGGTTTCTCTCCCGGTGCAGGAAACCAATCCTCGATCGGAACGAAGGTTCCGAACCGGAGCAGATCCGGCTCGCAGGGGCGCGCCGCCAAAAAACTCGAAAAACAACCCCATGCAAAGTAGCCGGCGGTGGCGGACGGCGGTAGCGGGTGGTGGACCGCGCTCGAATCGGCGACTCGAACAGGCGATTGTCCAAGCCACTTGACACGTCGGGCAACTCAGCATTACCCTTCCAAAATTCCGAAATCGTGGAAGCCCCCGGATATCGCTTTCACCTCATCCGGCTACAAGAGCGCAGCTAATCCGCTGCGCGCAGCCGGTAGCCGATGCCGGTCTCGGTGAGCACGAATTGCGGGCGCTCGGGATCGGCCTCGATCTTCTGGCGCAGCTGGCGCACATAGACCCGCAGATATTGCGCGTCGGTCAGCTCGTCCCACAATTCCTTGAGCAGGAAGCGGTGCGTCAGCACCTTGCCGGCGTGCTGCACCAGCACGCGCAGCAGGTCGTACTCCTTCGGCGACAGTTTTATATCCCTCTCGCCGACCTTGACGATCCGGCGCACAAGGTCGACCGAGAGATCGCCGGAGCGGAACACCGGCCGCTCGCCCTGCACCTGCAGCTGGTGCCGCAGCGCGGCGCGCAGCCGTGCCAGCAGCTCGTCCATGCCGAACGGCTTGGTCAGATAGTCGTCGGCGCCGAGATCGAGCGCCTGCACCTTGCCGGCCTCGTCGCCGCGGCTCGACAGCACCACGATCGGGACGGCCTCGTTACGGCCGCGGATCATACGCAGGAGGTCGTGGCCCTGGATGTCGGGCAGTCCGAGATCGAGGATGATCAGCGCCGGGTCCTCGGCCAGTTTCTCCAGGGCGATCTTGCCGTTGGACGCTTCGAGGATGTCGTAGCCCTGCGTGCTCAGGCCCATCCGCAGCAGCTTGCGGATCGGCGGCTCGTCGTCGATGACCAGGACTTTGATCGGCGTGGCATTCATGCGGCAGTATCCAGCGCGTTGGTGTCCGCCGTAACGGGCAGGCGGATGGTGATGACGGCGCCGCTGCGGTCGGAGCGGTTCGCCGCCGCGATCGTGCCGCGCATCGCCTCGACGAAGCCGCGCGAGATCGCAAGGCCGAGGCCGGTGCCGGGGCGGACATGGTCGCCCTTCTCGGCGCGATAGAACTTGTCGAACACGCTTTCCAGCTCGGCCGCCGGAATGCCATTGCCCTCGTCGAGCACCTGCAGCGTCACCGCATCGCGGTCACGGAGGCCGCGGATCGCGATCGTGGTGTCGGACGGCGCATATTTCGCGGCGTTGTCGAGCAAATTGAACAGCACCTGCTCGAACAGCACGGCGTCGAGCTCCAGCATCGGCAGGTCGGCCGCCAGATCCAGCGAGACCTTGTGATGCACCAGGATTTTTGCCGCGCGGCGCAGCGCGCTGCCGATGATCTCGCCGACATCGTGCCGCGCGGTGTTGGGCACGATCGCGCCGGATTCCAGCTTGGTCATGTCGAGCAGATTGGCGATAAACCGATTCAGCCGCTCGGATTCGTCGATCACGGTGGCGAGCAGATCATGCTTC
Organism: Bradyrhizobium ivorense; assembly: GCF_900696085.1. Lineage (GTDB taxonomy): Bacteria > Pseudomonadota > Alphaproteobacteria > Rhizobiales > Xanthobacteraceae > Bradyrhizobium > Bradyrhizobium ivorense. Next base: position 116,749 of record NZ_CAADFC020000030.1, on the reverse strand, counting down.
TGCGCGTCGCTCAAATTGGCGCCGAGATCGCGCAGGGTCGAGGCCGAGCCGAGCACCGAGGCGAGCGGCGTCTTGAGGTCGTGCGAGATCGAGGTCAGCAGCGCGCCGCGCAACCGGTCGGATTCGACCGTGCGCTTGACGCGGTCCATGTCCTCGACCAGCAGCACCCGCTCGATCGCGAGCGCGCCCTGATCGACCAGCGCGTCGAGCAGGCGGCGCTGGTCCGGCGTCAGCAACGGTCCGGTGCGGTCGTCGTCGACGCCGATCACGCCGATCGGTCCGCGGCCGGTGCGCATCGGCAGGAACAACCTTTTGCCGCCCGGCAGCGTATCCGAGCCGCGGCCGGCCGGGCGGTCGTTACCCCAGGCCCAGTTGGCGGCGGCGAGATCGGCCTGATCGAGCTGGTCCTCCGGCGGATAGCCGCTCTTCACCGTCAGGACGCCATCCTCGGGCAGCAGCAGCACCACCCGCACCTTCAGCATCAGGGCGATCTGATAGGCCGTCGCCCACAGCACGTCGTCCAGCGTCGCGGTGCCCGCGAGCTTGCGGCTGAACGCATAGAGCGACTCGGTGGTGCGGACGCGGCTGAGGGCGGTATCGGCCTGGATCCGCACCCGCGCCGCGACGTTGGAGACCAAGAGCGCGATCAGCATGAAGAAGAAGAACGCCGCGACATTGGTCGGGTCGGTGATGGTGAAGGTGTAGACCGGCGGCAGGAAGAAGAAATTGTAGCACAGCGAGGCGGCGACGCTGGCCAGCAGCGACGGCCCCAGGCCATAGCGCGCGGCAGAACCGACCACGGCGGTGAGGAACACCAGGTCGACGTTCTCGATCCCGAAATACGGCTGGATCAGCTTGGCCGCGCCGAGGCCGATTGCCGCCAAGAGCAGCGACATCAGATAGGGCCGCGGATTGAACGGCTCCGGCCGCTGCGCGGTCTGCACCGCCGCCTTGCCGACCGGCTGCTCGTCGCCGGCAATCACATTGACGCTGATATTGCCGGCGCGGCGCACCAGGTCATGGACCACCGAGCCATGGGTCAGCTCGAACCAGCGCGAGCGCGTCGACTTGCCGATGATGATTTGGGTGACGTTGTTGGCCTGCGCGAAACTGATGATGTCGTCGGCGATGCGGCGGCCGACCCCGGGAATGGTCAGCGCCTCGCCGCCGAGCGATTCGGCCAGCCGCATGGTGTCGGCGAGCCGGTCGCGCTGCTCGTCGCTGAGCTGCAGGCTGCGCCGAGTCTCGATGCTGAGCGCGGTCCATTGCGCATGCAGCCGGTCGGCCAGCCGCTTGGTGTAGCGCACGAGGCCGGCCGCGCGCGGGTCTTCGCTGAGGCAGACCAGAATGCGCTCGCCCGCCGCCCAGGGGCCGGCGATCGCATTGGCCTGCATGTGGTTGAGCAGCTGTTCGTCGACCCGCTCGGCGGTGCGGCGCAGCGCCAGCTCGCGCAGCGCGGTCAGATTGCCCGGCGAGAAATAATGCTCCAACGCCCGCTCCGCCTGCCGCGGCACATAAACCTTGCCCTCCTTCAGCCGCTGGATCAGGTCGTCGGGGGTGAGGTCGATCAGCTCGATGGCGTCGGCGCGATCGATCACCGAGTCCGGCACGGTCTCGCGCACCCGCACATGGGTGATCTGCGCGACCACGTCGTTGAGGCTTTCGATGTGCTGGATGTTGATCGCGGTGTAGACGTCGATGCCGTTCGACAGCAATTCCTCGACGTCGAGATAGCGCTTGGGGTGCCGGCTGCCCGGCGCGTTGGTATGGGCGAGCTCGTCGACCAGCGCGAGCTGCGGACGCCGCGCCAGCACGGCGTCGAGGTCCATCTCCTCGAGGGTCTGGTCGCGGTAGGCGAGGCGCTTGCGTGGCACCACTTCGAGGCCCTTCACCAGCGCCTCGGTCTCGACCCGTCCGTGGGTCTCGACCACGCCGACCACGACATCGACGCCCGCCTTGAGGCGGCCGTGCGCGCTCTGCAGCATCTCGTAGGTCTTGCCGACGCCGGGGGCGGCGCCGATGAAGATCTTCAGCCGCCCGGAACGATCGGTCTCCCGGCGCGCCGCCTCCAGCAGCGCATCCGGCGAGGGTCTTTTTTCAGGGTCGCGGCGCTGACTGGCCATACCGCAATATAGTCATCCCGGCGGATCGAGCCTACTCCCCTATTTCGCGCCGGCGCCGTCCAGCGCCAGGTTGAGCGCAAGAACGTTAACGCGTGGCTCGCCGAGCACGCCGGCAAAGCGGCCCTGCGTGTTCTGCGTCACCAGCTCGCGCACCGCATCCGCGGACATGCCGCGCGCCTTGGCGACCCGCGGCACCTGGAACAGCGCGGCCTCCGGCGAGATGTCGGGATCGAGCCCGCTGGCGGACGTCGTGACGAGATCGACCGGCACCTGAGCGTTGGGGTTCTCGGCCTTCAGCTTCTCGACATCATCCTTCAGGCGGTCGGCCAGCGCCTTGCTGGTCGGGCCGAGGTTGGAGCCGCCGGAATTGGCCGCGTTATACGGCGCCGGCACGGTCTTGGTGGAATCGTTCGGATCGGGCGCCAGCGTTGCCGACGGCCGGCCGTGGAAGTACTTATCCTCCTTGAACTCCTGCCCGATCAGGGCGGAGCCGATCACCTTGCCGTCCTTCTCGATCAGGCTGCCCTGCGCCTGTCGCGGGAAAATAACGCCGGCGATCCCGGTGATGGCGAGCGGATAGGCGAGGCCGGTGATCGCGGTCAGCAGGACCAGGACCAGAATGGCGGGGCGAATTTCTCTCAACATGACAGGTCTCCGAAGTCTCTGTCGTCATTGCGAGGAGCGAAGCGACGAAGCAATCCACACTTTCTTCGCGGACAGATGGATTGCTTCGCTGCGCTCGCAATGACGGGGTGGTCAGGCCAGGCCCAGGGCGGCGACCAAGAGGTCGATCGCCTTGATGCCGATGAACGGAATGATGATGCCGCCGACGCCGTAGATCATCAGGTTGCGGCTGAGCAGCGCGCCGGCACCGATTGCACGATACTTGACGCCTTTCAGGGCCAGCGGGATCAGCGCGATGATGATCAGCGCGTTGAAGATGATCGCCGACAGGATCGCGCTCTGCGGGCTCGCGAGGTGCATGATGTTCAGCACCTGAAGCTGCGGATAGAACGCGAGGAACATCGCCGGGATGATCGCAAAGTACTTTGCGACGTCGTTGGCGATCGAGAACGTGGTCAGCGCGCCACGGGTCATCAAGAGCTGCTTGCCGATCTCGACCACCTCGATCAGCTTGGTCGGGTTGGAGTCGAGGTCGACCATGTTGCCGGCCTCGCGCGCGGCCTGGGTGCCGGTGTTCATGGCGACGCCGACGTCGGCCTGCGCGAGCGCCGGCGCGTCGTTGGTGCCGTCGCCGCACATCGCCACCAGCTTGCCCTTGGACTGCTCGTCGCGGATCAGCTTGAGCTTGTCCTCGGGGGTGGCCTGCGCCAGGAAGTCGTCGACGCCGGCTTCGGCGGCGATCGCGGCCGCGGTCATCGGGTTGTCGCCGGTGATCATCACGGTGCGGATGCCCATCCGGCGCAGCTCGGCAAAGCGCTCGCGGATACCGCCCTTGACGATGTCCTTCAGGTGCACGACGCCGAGCAGCTTGCCGTCCTTGGCCACGGCCAGCGGGGTGCCGCCGGCCTTGGCGATCTCGTCGGCAATCGCCTGGATCTCGCGCGCCTCGGCGCTCATCGTCGCCGCGATCGAGCGGACCGTGTTGCCGGAGGCGACGGTGCGAGGCTCGCCGCCCTCGACATAGCCGAGGATCGCATCCACCGCGCCCTTGCGGACCGACGAAGAGCCGGCGTCGATGCCGCTCATGCGGGTCTGCGCGGTGAACGGCACGAAGGTCGCCGCGAGCTCGTGCATGTCACGGCCGCGGATGCCGTACTTCTCTTTGGCCAGCACCACGATGGAGCGGCCTTCCGGGGTTTCGTCGGCGAGCGAGGCGAGCTGGGCGGCATCCGCCAGGTCCTGCTCGGTGACGCCGCGGATCGGCCGGAACGCGGTGGCCTGGCGGTTGCCGAGCGTGATGGTGCCGGTCTTGTCGAGCAGCAGCGTGTCGACGTCGCCGGCGGCTTCGACCGCGCGGCCGGACATCGCCAGCACGTTGAAGCGCACCAGGCGGTCCATGCCGGCGATGCCGATCGCCGACAGCAGCGCGCCGATCGTGGTCGGGATCAGGGTGACGAACAGCGCCACCAGCACCACGACCGAGATCGAGCCGCCGGCATAGGCGGCATAGCTCGGGATCGTCACCGTCGCGAACACGAAGATGATGGTGAGGCCGGCCAAGAGGATGTTCAGCGCGATCTCGTTCGGCGTCTTCTGCCGCTCGGCGCCTTCAACCAGCTTGATCATGCGGTCGATGAAGGTCGAGCCTTGGGCTGCGGTGATGCGAACGCGGATCCAGTCCGACAGCACCTGGGTGCCCCCGGTGACCGCCGAACGGTCGCCGCCGGATTCGCGGATCACAGGCGCGGACTCGCCGGTGATGGCGGCCTCGTTGACCGAGGCGACGCCTTCGATCACCTCGCCGTCGGACGGGATGTTGTCGCCGGCCTCGACCAGCACGACGTCGCCGACCTTCAGCGAGGTGCCGGGCACCATGCGATAGGTCCGGTCGGTGCCGGTCAGGAGCTTGGCCTGGCTCTCGGTCCGGGTCTTCTTCAGCGATTCCGCCTGCGCCTTGCCGCGGCCTTCGGCGACCGCCTCGGCGAAGTTGGCGAACAGCACCGTGAACCAGAGCCAGATGATGATCTGGAAGGTGAAGCCGAGATTGGCGCCACCGGTCACGAGGTCGCGGACGAAGATCACCGTGGTCAGCGCGGCCACCACCTCGACGACGAACATCACGGGGTTCTTCGCCATCAGCCGCGGATCGAGCTTGACGAACGCCGACGCGATCGCCGGCACCAGGATCTTCGGGTCGAGCATGGTCGACGCCGTCACCTGCTTCTGCAGTTTCATGGTTTCCATGGATGTCACTCCGGACGTATCAGGTCAGAACAGGGTGTGGGCGTTCATCGCGAGGTGCTCGACGATCGGCCCGAGCGCCAGCGCCGGGAAGAAGGTCAGGCCGCCGATGATCAGGATCACGCCGATGACGAGGCCGACGAACAGCCCGCCGGTGGTCGGGAACGTCCCGACCGAGGCCGGGATCGACTTCTTCTCCACCAGCGAGCCCGCGATCGCCATCGCCGGCACGATCATGAAGAAGCGGCCGACGAACATCGCCATGGCAAGCGTCAGATTGTAGAAGAAGGTGTTGCCGGTCAGGCCGGCGAAGGCCGAGCCGTTGTTGGCGGTCGCCGAGGTATAAGCGTAGAGCACCTCGGTGAAGCCGTGCGGGCCGGGATTGGCGATCGAGGCCACCGCCGACGGCAGCACCACCGCGACGGCACTCCAGCCGAGATACATTAGCGGCAGCACCAGGATCGCGAGCATCGCCATCTTGACCTCGCGCGCCTCGATCTTCTTGCCGACATATTCCGGGGTGCGGCCGACCATCAGGCCGGCAACGAAGATCGCCAGCACGACGAACAGCAGCATGCCGTAAAGGCCGGCGCCGACGCCGCCGATGATCAGTTCGCCGAGCTGCATGTTGATCAGCGGGATCATGCCGCCGAGCGCGGTGAAGCTGTCATGCATGGCGTTGACCGCGCCGCAGGATGCCGCGGTGGTGATGACGGCGAACAGCGAGGACGCGACGATGCCGAAGCGGACCTCCTTGCCCTCCATGTTGCCGCCGGTCAGCCCAAGCGCCTGCAGGGTCGAGGTGCCGTTGGCTTCGGCCCAATAGGTGACGGCGACGCCGGCGATGAACAGGATGCCCATCACGGCGAAGATCGCCCAGCCCTGGCGCTCGTTGCCGACCATGCGGCCGAACACGTTGGTGAGCGCAGCGCCGATCGCGAAGATCGAGACCATCTGCACGAGGTTCGACAGCGCGGTCGGGTTCTCGAACGGGTGCGCGGCGTTGGCGTTGAAGAAACCGCCGCCATTGGTGCCGAGCATCTTGATCGCGACCTGGGAGGCCACCGGGCCGAGCGCGATGGTCTGCTTGCCGCCCTCCAGCGTGGTGGCGTCGACATAAGCGCCGAGCGTCTGCGGCATGCCCTGCGAAACCAGGAACAGCGCATAGACGATGCAGATCGGCAGCAGCACGTAGAGCGTGCAGCGCGTCACGTCGACCCAGAAACTGCCGACGGTGCGCATCGAGGAGCGCGAAAAGCCGCGGATCAGCGCCACCGCGAGCGCGATGCCGGTCGCGCTCGACAGGAAGTTCTGCGGGGTCAGGCCGAGCATCTGGACCAGATAAGACAGCGTGCTCTCGCCGCCGTAGTTCTGCCAGTTGGTGTTGGTAAGGAACGAGATCGCGGTGTTGAAGGAGAGGTCCTCGGCGACCGCGGACTGTCCGGCCGGGTTGAACGGCAGCACGGCTTGCAGCCGCATCAAGCCGTAGATCAGGAAGAACGCGCCGACATGGAACAGCAGCATGGCGACCGCGTAGGTCAGCCAGTGCTGCTCGCGCCGCTCGTCGACGCCGCCGACCCAGTAGATGCCGCGCTCGACCGGCCGCAGCACCGGCGAGAGGAAGGTGCGCTCGCCGCTGAACACGCGGGTCATGTAGCCGCCGAGCGGTTTGACCAGCGCGGCGACGATGGCGCAGAACAGAATAATTTGAATCCAGCCGATGACGGTCATCGAAGTCAAACCTTTCGAATGGGCGCGTGACGCAGCAGCGACGCGAACACGCCGAGCAACAGCCCGGTCAGCACCGCGTCGGCGACGAGGATCTGGCAAAGTGCGAGCATGGCTGATGCCTAGAAGCGTTCGGGGCGCAGCAATGCGTAGGTGAGGTAGAACAGCAGGCCGAGCGAGACGAGGCCGGCGAGCGAATAGTCGAAGATCATCGCCGCCTCCCTTACAGCCGTTCGCAGGCGTAGGCGTAGCCGATGCCGGCCGCGAACAGGCCGATCGCAAGCGCCGCCATGACAATGTCCATCATGAGAGACTCCTATGCGTCACAGGCCACGGGAGGCGCATAAGCACCCCGTGCCGGATTGCCGTGAAGTGCCATCCGGGGCATAGGTTTTCGAGAGGGCGCGCATAAGCACGTTATAGGAATCCTATAAGTGCCAGCCCTGCGCAGGCCGCAACGGTAGCGTCATGCGACGCGCAATTGCAGATGACATCGCTTGACCGATATCCCTTGACCAATTCCGGGATTGGACGGAATTGGCCGGAAACGCTCACCTAGCGGAGGATATGCGCTATGGCGCGAGCTCCCAGAGCTTCACCTTGTTGTCATGCCCGCCGGTGAGCGCGAGCTTTCCGTTGGGCAAGAAGGCGACGCACGACACGAATCCGTGACCATGGTCGAGCGTATCGAGTTCCCTTCCGGTATTCACGTCCCAAAGCTTCGCGGAGAAGTCCTCGCTGCCAGACAATGCCAGGCTGCCGTCGGGCGAGAACACGACGCTGGTCACGTTCCTTGAATGACCCGGGAGGTCGAACTTGCGGATCGAGTCACCGGTCTGCGCGTTCAGGGTCTCCAGCTTGCCGTGGATGTTGCCCGTCAGCACGACACCGTCATCCGGGCCCATCGCAACGGCGGAGTAGACCCCATTCTGAGACGTCTTCAACGACGCCCGGTCATTGAGGAGATCGTAGACGATGATGTTGGGTTGGCCGGGCTCGTGGATCGAAGCCGCGAACCGTCCGCCCGCCGACAGCGATGGTGAGGATATCGGCCCGCTCTGCAGATCGTGCTCCATCTTCAGCGCGAGCGCCGTGTCGAAGCGCGAATAGCGATGACCATGCGTGAAGAGAATGAAGGATCCATCACGGGAAAAGACGACACTGGTGCCGCCGAAGGGCGTTTCGACTGTGCCGATCTGCCGGCCGGCCTCGATGTCCCACAGCAGCAAATAGTGATGGGTGGCTGCCGCAAGGAAAAATCCTTCCGGAGACAACGCCACCCCGCTGATTTCATCCTGGTCATCGACCGGGGAAAACGTGTGGAGCAGCCCGCCGGATTGCACGTTCCAAAACCGCACACCGTCAGTCATGCGGCCGGTCGTCGACGCCATTCGCTGACCGTTGCCCGAGACCGAGATCGAACGAACCGGATCTGATCCCGCGATAAACTCTTGGACAAGTCGGGCCATTTCAGACACCTCCATTGACTGAGCCGCAAATGACCGGGGCGGCAGATCCCACGGGATTGCGTAACCACGAAACGACGGTACGCATGCGTTCTCGAGCGGCGACGGTTCGCGGGAGATGCCACCTGGCGTCGGCCTCCCCAGCTCGTGAAACCATAGCGCCGCGTCAGCGTGGCATCAATCTCAGGTAGAACCATATGACTGATAGTCGCATGGGGTTGACACCGTCTTGGCGACGCTAGAGGGCGGCGTGCTCGGATGCTGGCGCAGACAGCTGCCCACGAGCCCGGCGAATCGCAGCCGAAACTGGCGGTGCTCGATCCGGCCCGCGCACGGACGACGGAACCTTTATGGAATCCCTATATCTCGGCCCCTGCCCTCATCTCGTATTCAAATGGCGGCCCAGTCATTTTGGGCGTGCGGCCAACGTGTTGGGCCGCGCGTGAACGAGATCAAGTCATGTCACTGTATGCACAACACACCTCCACCGCGCTCGCCGAGCGGCTGCGCGACGCCTATGCGGTCACGGCCGAGTTCATGGCCGACATCGTCAGGCAAAGCTGCCGGCGCTTTCCCTCGGCCGGACAGAGCGTCAAGAGCTCGCGGGTCGAGCGCCTGATTCTATCCGGCGCATGGACCGATGCGGCGCTGGCGCTGATCGATCTCGAGCTGCCGCAATGGCAAGTCCGCCGCCTGGTCTATGACGAGGGCGAGTGGCACTGCGCGCTGTCGCGGCAACGCGAGCTGCCGGACTGGCTCGACCAGTCGGTCGAAACGAACCACGCGGATCTCGCGCTCGCGATCCTGAGCGCCTTTGTCGAGGCGCAGCGGATCAGCGCGCCCGAGAGCCGGCCCAGCGTGCCCAGCGTCCGCCGCGACGCCGGCGCGCTCTACGAGCCGCTGCTCACCGACAATTTCGGCTGACGGCGGCACCGCCATGGGCGCCAAGGATCTGTCGCGCGCGCTGCGCCCGGTGCAGGTGCTGGTCAGGTTCGGATTCCGCCTCGCCATCATGACCGGCCTTGCCATGTTCGCCAATGTCGGCTTCGGCAAGGGCCTGGTCGTGCTGTTGTGGATGTCGGCGCTGATCTGCGCCGTGGTCGCCGTTGTCAGGCGCGAGCCGCCGTTTACCGCCCAGCTCAATCACTGGGACGAGATGGCGGGCTATGCCGCGCTGTGCGCGCTCACCACCGGCATCGTGCAGCGGCTCTGAATTCCTCCCTCAAAATCCTATGCCGTTCCTATGAAGTCGCTCGGCTGTCGCGCTCGATTTCATATCCCTGACATCACACACTGATCGCGTGAATGTCATTACAAGGACTAACCAACGTGAAACTCGTCGAACCTCCTTCGTGTAGTACAGCGTCTTCCATTGTCTTCATCGGCCGCAACCGTCGCGGCCAGTGGGTCGCCCAGCAACAGAACGGCCTGTTTGGCGGCCTGTTCGTCAACCGCGCCCAGGCCGTCAAATACGCGCTGTTCGAGAACGGCCAACACCCCGAAATGATCATCGAGCTGTCGCGTGAGATCGAGCTCGATATGGCCGGCGAAGCCGCCACCTTCCCCGCACGCCGCGTGGCTTGAGCCACCGATGACATCGCGCGCGGCCTCGGCCGAATGGCTGTCGGGTTTCATTCCCGATCTTCCGACCCCTTTCAACGATCGCGGCGAGATCGACATCGCCGCCTTTGGCCGGCTGTGCGAGCGCCAGGTCGCGGCCGGAGCCACCGCGCTGGTGGTCGGCGAAACCGCCGGCGAGAATGCGACGCTGGAATTTCTCGAGCGCGAGCAGCTGGTCCGCATCGCCGCCGGCATTGCGCGGGGGCGCGCGCGCATCATCGCCGGCGCCGGCTCGAATGCGACCGACCGCGCCGTCGCGTTCACCCGCGCCGTGGAGCAAGCCGGCGCCGACGCCATCATGACCGTCGTGCCCTATTACGTCAGGCCGATGCCGCAGGGCATGGCGGCGCATTTCCGCGCCGTCGCCGCTGCGACGACGCTGCCGGTCATCCTGCACGATATTCCCTCGCGCACCGTCAAGGGCCTGCCCGACGACACGCTGGTCGAGCGCGGCCTCGCCGCAATTCGCCGGCCTGCGCGACGGCAGCGGCGACCTCGCCCGGCTGCTGCGGCTGCAGCCGCGGCTGCCGGCGGCGTTCCGGCTGCTGACCGGCGACGACGCGACGTCGCTCGCCTGGCTCGCCGCCGGCGGCCATGGCTGCGTCTCGGCGATGACCAATGTCGCGCCCGATTTGTGCGTGGCCGTGTACCGCAATCTTCGCGAAGGCCGTCTGCAGCCGGCGCGTTATCTGCACCGGCGGCTGGTGCCGCTCGCCACGCTGCTCGAGCGCGAGCATCCCGCCGCCCTGAAATTCGCGCTGGCGCTGCTCGGCTTCATCGAGCCGGCAACGCGGCTGCCGATCGCGCCGCTCGACGCCGCGGCGAAGGCCGAGGTCGCGGACGCGATGTCCTGCCTTGCCGACGAGTACCTCGCCGCCGCGCAGTGAGACCGGCCAACGCTGCCATCGCAACGCACAATGGCCCGCTTGCACAGTGCCGTGACATCACGCCCATATTGAGCTTGGCCCGCGGCGCCCCATATCCTCGGCAAGGGAGTGCTTGCCGTGCAAACGCTAAGGGCGGCCCTCGTTGCGGCGATAGCGATCGTTGCTCTGTCTGTATCGATCCGCCCCTGCGGCGCGGAGGAGAACAGCCGCCTTGCCCTGACCATTGCGATCGACGGCGCGATCGGGCCAGCGTCGGCCAGCTATGTGAAGAGCGCATTGGCAAAAGCCGCCGAACGCCGCGCCGAAGTCGTCGTGCTGCGCCTCAACACGCCGGGCGGCCTCAACACCAGCATGCGCGAGATCATCGCCGACGTGCTCGCCTCGCCCGTTCCTGTCATCGGCTATGTCGCGCCGTCCGGCGCCCACGCGGCGAGCGCCGGCACCTACATCCTCTATGCGACGCATCTCGCGGCGATGGCGCCGGGCACCAATATCGGCGCCGCGACGCCGGTGCAGATCGGCGGCGCATTTCCGGGCCTGCCCGGCGCGCCCGACAAGGACGGCAAGGACAAGAAGGACGAGCCGAAAGATGCCATGTCGGCGAAGGCGACCAACGACGCCGTCGCCTTCATCCGCAGCCTCGCCGAGCTGCGCGGCCGCAACGCCGACTGGGCCGAGAAGGCGGTGCGCGAGGCCGCCACGCTGACCGCCAACGGCGCGCTGCAGGCCAAGGCGATCGAATTCATCGCACGTGACGAGGCGGAGCTGCTCAAGCAGGTCGACGGCCGCGAGGTCGAGGTCGCCGGCGGCAAGACGCAGCGCCTCGCGACCAAGGATGCCACGCGCGAGGCGATCGATCCTGGCTGGATTGCGCGCTTCCTTGCTGTCATCACCGACCCCAACGTCGCCTTCATCCTGCTGATGGTCGGCATCTACGGGTTGATCTTCGAGTTCATGTCGCCCGGCTTGATCGGCCCCGGTGTGGTCGGCACGATCTGCCTGCTGCTCGGCCTCTATGCGCTCAATCTGCTGCCGGTCAACTATGCCGGCTTCGCGCTGATGCTGGTCGGCATCGGCCTGCTTGCCGTGGAGGCCTTCACCCCGACGGTCGTGGTCGGCGTCGGCGGGCTGATCGCGTTCGTGCTCGGCGCGCTGATGCTGTTTCGGATCGAGGCGCCCGGCTACACCCTGTCATGGTGGGTGATCGGCATCACCACCGCGGCCTTCGCCGCCTTCCTGGTGGCCGTGCTCGGCGCGCTGCGCCGCGCCGCCAAGGGACCGGTGCTGACCGGCGCGCAGGCAATGCAGGGCCTGTCCGCCGAGGTGCTCGACTGGTCCGGCACCTCAGGCCACGTCTTCGCCAATGGCGAGCGCTGGCAGGCGCGCGGCGCCGAGGCGTTCAGCTCAGGCGACAGGGTCGAGGTCGCCAATATCATCGATTTGACGCTGGTGGTGCGGCGCGCCCCGGTCACCGGCGAGGGAGGCTCAGTATGATGCTCGATTATTTCACCTATGCGGCGATCGCGCTGCTGGTCGTGATCTTTCTGTCGCAGGCGATCCGCGTGCTGCGCGAATATGAGCGCGGCGTCGTGTTCACGCTCGGCCGCTTCACCGGCGTCAAGGGCCCGGGCCTGTTCCTGCTGATTCCGGTGGTGCAGCAGCTGGTGAAAGTCGATCTGCGCGTGGTGGTGCAGGTGGTGCCGCCGCAGGACGTGATCTCGCGCGACAACGTCTCGGTCAAGGTCAACGCCGTGCTGTATTTCCGCATCGTCGACCCCGAGCGCGCCATCATCAAGGTCAGCGACTACATGGCCGCGACCAGCCAGCTCGCCCAGACCACGCTGCGCTCGGTGCTCGGCAAGCACGAGCTCGACGAGATGCTGGCCGAACGCGACCGGCTGAACGCCGATATTCAGGAGATCCTCGACAAGCAGACCGACGTCTGGGGCATCAAGGTCACCGGCATCGAGATCAAGGATGTCGATATCAATGAGACCATGGTGCGGGCGATCGCCAAGCAGGCCGAGGCGGAGCGGCTGCGGCGCGCCAAGGTGATCAACGCGATGGGCGAGCAGCAGGCCGCCGAGAAGCTGGTCGAGGCCGGACGGATCCTCGCCCAGGAGCCGCAGGCGATGCAGCTGCGCTATTTCGCGGCGCTGCACGACATCGCCAATGAGCGTTCATCGACCGTGGTGTTTCCGCTGCCGATGAACCTGCTCGATCACCTGACGCGGCGAAGCGAGGCGACCTGACCGCCTTGATGCTTGGCCCGCCAGGCCGGTCCGGGTCCGCGCATGTAACGGGCCTCGGGCCGGTAGACGGTGATCGGCTCCTCGCCGATCCAGGCGAGGAATTTGAACAGCTGCTCGCCCGCGCGGCGCAGCACGGTGACGGCAGCGGTCGACAGAGCGGCGCGCATCTCAGTAATCCCACTTCTCGCCGAGCACGACCGGCGGCCGCGGATATTTCTCGGCGTCGCTGCCGAGCATGCCGATATTCAGGTTCATCTTGGCCCAGTCCTCGTGGCCGCGATGCAGCAACAGCTCGTTGCGCAGCCGGTGGATCTTCGCCGCCGCGATCGAGCGGTGGATGGTCCGAAACACGGCACGGATCCGCCTGAACATCCGCCGCAACGGCAAGCGAGTGGATGCCGAGGCCTCGACCATTCGGACATCGTGTGAATACAGCAAGGTCATGTCCCACCTTCCTTCCTGCGGTGCGCATCTCGGCGCACCGCGTCACCCCGGAAGATGCTGAGACGGACGTAGGAATTCGAGATGGCCCCGGAACAAGCCGCATAGCCGCGGCATAAAGGGGCGCACCTGCCGGTTTCGCCAAATCGGAACATTATGACGGTTTTTACGGCCGATCCGGCCCGCCCCGACGGGCGGTTTACGGTCGGCGGCAAGACCGGTAACCTCACCCCCAATACGACATGGAGAGTGCCATGCGGTCCAAGGACCCGATCAACTGGATGCTGTCTGACGCGATCGAGACGCTGGCCCGGGCCGAGCGCATGCACCAGCGGTTCCTCAACCTGCATCCCCAGACCGGCAACCGCGAGCCGAGCTGGGAACCGCCGATGGACGTCATCGAGACCGACGACGAAATCCTGATTTTCATCGCGCTGCCCGGGGTCGACCCCGATGACGTGGAGACCGCGCTCGACGGCGCGACGCTGGTGATCAGCGGCCGCCGCACCTTGCCCCCCGAGCTGCGCGATGCCCGCATCCTGCGTCTCGAGCTGCCGCAGGGCCGGTTCGAGCGCCGTATCGCGCTACCGACCGGCCGCTACACGATCAACCGCTTCACCGCGCATGGCTGCGTCGGCCTGCGGCTTGGCAAATCGCGTTGAGGATTTCGACATGGCTGCTTCCGACATCTCAACCGCTGGATCCGCATCGTCGCCCGACCGCGCGACGTCGATACCGATCGATGCGCTGATCCTCGTGCCGGCGCGCAACACCGTGCTGTTCCCGAACGTCATCATCCCGATCACCATCGGGCGGCCGAAATCCATTGCCGCCGCCCAGCAGGCGGTGCGCGAGCAGCGCCAGATCGGCATCCTGCTGCAGCGCGACCCCGAGATGAACGATCCCGGCCCAGACGACCTCTACCGCATCGGCACCGTCGCCAACATCGTGCGCTACATCACCGGGGCCGATGAGACCCATCATCTGGTCTGCCAGGGCGTGCAGCGCATGCGCGTGCTCGACTATCTGCCGGGCACGCCGTTCCCGGTGGCCCGCGTGCTGCAGATCCCCGAGCCGACCACGACCTCGCCCGAAATCGAGGCGCGCTTCCTCAATCTGCAGCGGCAGGCGCTGGAGGCCGCGCAGCTGCTGCCGCAGGTGCCGCAGGAATTGATCGCCGCGCTGCAGGGCACCACCTCGCCCGCGACGCTGGCCGATCTTGCGACCTCCTACATGGACATCAAGCCGCAGGAGAAGCAGGACATCCTCGAGACCATCGACCTTGCGGCCCGCATGGACAAGGTCTCGCGCCATCTCGCCGAGCGCATCGAGGTGCTGCGGCTGAGCCAGGAGATCGGCCAGAAGACCAAGGCCGCGTTCGACGAGCGGCAGCGCGAGGCGATCCTGCGCGAGCAGATGGCGACCATCCAGCGCCAGCTCGGCGAAGGCGACGGCAAGGCCGCCGAGGTGGCCGAGCTGACCAAGGCAATTGTGGAAGCGAAGATGCCGCCGGAGGCCGAGGGCCAGGCGCAAAAGGAGCTGCGCCGCTACGAGCGGATGCCGGAGGCCGCGGCCGAATCCGGCATGGTGCGCAGCTATCTCGACTGGCTGATCGACCTGCCGTGGGCACTGCCCGCGGAGAAGCCGATCGACATCGCCGAGGCGCGCAAGATCCTCGACGAGGATCATTATGGGCTGGAGAAGATCAAGAGCCGGATCATCGAGTATCTCGCGGTACGAAAGCTCGCGCCCGGCGGCAAGGCGCCGATCCTCTGCTTCCTCGGCCCGCCCGGCGTCGGCAAGACCTCGCTCGGCCAGTCGATCGCCCGCGCGATGGCGCGGCCGTTCGTCCGCGTCAGCCTCGGCGGCGTGCATGACGAGGCCGAGATCCGCGGCCACCGCCGCACCTATATCGGCGCGCTGCCCGGCAACATCATCCAGGCCATCAAGAAGGCCGGCGCGCGCAACTGCGTGATGATGCTGGACGAGATCGACAAGATGGGGCGCGGCATCCAGGGCGATCCCTCGGCCGCGATGCTCGAGGTGCTCGACCCCGAGCAGAACGGCACCTTCCGCGACAACTATCTCGGCGTGCCGTTCGACCTCTCGCACGTCGTCTTCATCGCCACCGCCAACATGCTCGACGGCGTCCCGGGGCCGCTGCTCGACCGCATGGAGCTGATCAGCCTCGCCGGCTACACCGAGGAGGAGAAGCTCGAGATCGCAAATCGCTATCTGGTGCGCCGCCAGCTCGAGGCCAACGGGCTGAAGGCCGAGCAGGTCGAGCTCGATCCGGAGGCGCTGCGGCTGGTGATCAAGAGCTACACCCGCGAGGCCGGCGTGCGCAATCTGGAGCGCGAGATCGGCAAGGTATTGCGCAACGTCGCGGTGCAGATCGCCGAAGGCAGCACCAGCCACGTCAGCATCGCGCCAAAGGACATCGTGCCGCTGCTCGGCCAGCCCAGGTTCGAGAACGAGATCGCGATGCGCACCAGCATTCCGGGCGTCGCCACCGGCCTCGCCTGGACCCCGGTCGGCGGCGACATCCTGTTCATCGAGGCGTCACGCACGCCGGGCCGCGGTGGGCTGATGATCACCGGACAGCTCGGTGACGTGATGCGCGAGAGCGTGCAGGCCGCGCTGACGCTGGTGAAGAACCGCGCCACCCAGCTCGGCATCGATCCTGCCGTGTTCGAGAAGAACGACATCCACGTTCACGTCCCGGCGGGCGCGACGCCGAAGGACGGGCCCAGTGCTGGCGTTGCGATGTTCACCGCCCTCACCTCGCTGTTGACCGATCGCACCGTGCGCAGCGACACCGCGATGACCGGCGAGATCTCGCTGCGCGGCCTGGTGCTGCCGGTCGGCGGCATCAAGGAGAAGGTGGTCGCCGCCGCCGCGGCAGGGCTGACCCGCGTGATGCTACCGGCGCGCAACAGGCGCGACTACGACGACATCCCGGCGAGCGCCCGCGAGAAGCTGGAGTTCATCTGGCTCGAACGGGTCGACGACGCGATCGCGGCGGCGCTCGAGACAGCCAAGACGACGCCTGCCGCCGCGGAGTAATCGCTGCGGCAAGGCCATGGTGAAGTTCACAGAAGGTGTTGATTGCCGTCGGCGTTGCCACGGATATTCCATGAAGCCTCATGCGAGAGATGGCAGGGAGGGCCCGCATGCCAGACGAAGCCGCCAATGCAATCGAAGCCGGAATCCGGTCGGCGTTCACCGCCTATTCCCGAGACGATGACCCGGATTGGCGGAGCTCGTGCTGGATCAAGCCGGATGAATGCTCCCATCTGGCAGCGAGCATTTTGAAGGAGCTGGCGGCCAGAGGCTTTGAGATCGTCAAGAAGCCGGCTTGAGCCGCTGATCCGGCAATATGTTGGCGCCCGGTGCGCCGCGTGAACCATCACAAAAAAATCGCGGCTGTTGCCGAAGCCGTTTCGCGGCCGGCGTCGGCGACGCAGTGACTTGTTTTGTGGGGCCAAACATTTGATGTTTGCGGCCAAAGCGGCCATGCCGAGAACGATCCGATTGAAATTCATACTAAAGAGACACAATTGCACGTGTCGACAAGGCGGCATCATCGCCTCATAATTGCGGCCGCGCATCGCGACAACCGGATGATCCAGCGCCAGCCGCCTTGCTTTTCTGGCGGGCGCCCGCCCGGCCGCATTTTGGAGTATTTGGAATAATGTACATTGAAGGAACCGACGGTCCCGACGTCTTCACCCCGTCCTATGGCGATGTCGTCTACGGGCGTCTGGGCAATGATACGGTCCAGGTGGGCGGTGGCGTCTGGATGGCGTACTCGAACTATAGTTACGCGCTCGATCCGCCACGTTACAACCTCTTTGCGGATATCGATGGATCAGCGGTATTCACCATCTCTTCGGTTTTTTATGACTACGTCACTCTACCTCCGCCCGGTCCGCAGACGCATGTCTCGGCTGTGATGATGTACGGGGTTGAGAACTTCAGCTTCGTGGGCACGCATGATCCGGCGCCGCCGGGCCAACCTTACTTTCCCTACTATACGGTTTATGGAACAGATGATGTTCTGACGATCGGAGACCTGTCGTCGACAGCGCTGACAGGGCAAATCTATTTCGACGGCGGATCCGGAAACGATCTTCTCGACGCGCATGCGACGGGGACCGCGATCTTCGCGTTGGGTGGAACGGGTGGCGACACGCTGATCGGCGGATCGGGCAACGACACGCTACTCGGCCAGGATGGCGTCGACGTGCTCTATGGCGGAGCGGGTAACGACACGCTCTATGGTGGGGATGGCAACGACACCCTGTTCGACAGCGGCGGGTTGAACACGCTGGTCGGGGGCGTCGGCGACGACTATTATTCCAGCAGCAACGGCTCGGACACGATTTTCGAGCAGCCAGACGAGGGCTACGACACCCTCACGACCACGGCGACGTTTGTCGTGCTGGCGCCCAATGTCGAGAAGCTTTTCTATCTAGGGCCAGCAGACTTCATCGGCATCGGCACCGCCGGCGACGACTGGATTCAAGGGAATACCGGCAACGACTATCTGATCGGTCTCGACGGCAACGACACGCTGTACGGCGGCGGCGGTTCGGCAAATACGCTGCAGGGCGGCAAGGGAGACGACACCTATCTCGTCGAGAGCCCCGGCGACACGCTGGTGGAATTCGCCAATGAAGGCCATGACACGGTCCAGACCACCCTCACCCAGTTCACGTTGCCGACCAACTTCGAGGATTTGCTCTATTCCGGTTCGTTCAATTTCACCGGGACCGGCAATGCTGCCGATAACCTCATTCGGGGAGGTACTGGCAACGACCTCCTCTACGGCGGTGCCGGTAACGACACGCTGATCGGCGGATGGGGCGGCGACGAACTGACCGGCGGCAGTGGCGCGGATCATTTCGTCTTCACGACCACGAACGACGGTGTCGACCTCATTCACGACTTCAACCGCGCCGAGGGCGACAAGATCGACGTCTCGAAGATCATGAGCTTGCTCGGCCCGGTCGGCGCCGATCCGTTCACGAACGGCGTGCTGACATTTGAGCCGATCGCTTCCTTCGGCAGCACCGGCGTGCCGGCGACGCGCGTCGTGCTCGATGTCGACGGATCAGCCGGCTTCTTGAAGCCAGGCACATTGTTCGTCGCAATCGGCAGCACCACGTTGTTCGACCACAGCGATTTCATCATCGCGTAGTACCGGCTTGCGGCAACGAACGCGTCTAAAAAACTGTAGGAATCGAGGCGTCTCCACAGCGAGGCGCCCCGCACGGCACGGACCGCAAAGCGGCCCGTGCGCGTTGACGGCCGCCTATTCGGTGCTAGCCTCGCCAGGAACAAATCGCCGCAGGGCGGGTTCAAAAAACCGTCGACAAGGGTGGACGCCATGAACCTCGTATCACCGACCGCCGTAACTCCGGAGCCGGTTTCCAGCGATGGCGTGATCGCAGCCGGCGTCTATGTCGAAGGACGGCGTATCGCCAACATCGCGATCGACGAGGCCGCGAGCTGGCGCAACAAGCCCGACCATGTGGTGTGGATCGGGCTGCACGAGCCGGAGACCGCGCTGCTGAAGAGCCTGCAGCGGCAGTTCGAGCTGCACGACCTTGCGATCGAGGACGCCGACCACGCCCATCAGCGGCCGAAGATCGAGCAATATGGCGATGCGCTGTTCATCGTGGCGCGGACCGCGCAGCTCGATGGCGAGAGCATCGCGTTCGGCGAGACGCATCTGTTCGTCGGCGAGGGATACCTCGTCTCGGTCCGGCATGGCGCGTCGACGTCCTACACGCCGGTGCGCGAGCGCTGCGAGAGCTGCCCGCGCGCGCTCGCCCGCGGCGAGGACTACATCCTCTATGCGATCCTCGATTTCATCGTCGACAACTACTCCCCGGTGATCGAGACCATCCAGGACGAGGTCGAGGCGATGGAGGCCGAGGTGCTGGCGAGCGCGATGACGCGGGCGCAGATCGAGCGGCTCTATCTGCTGCGGCGCGACCTGATGCGGTTGCGCAATGCGGTCGGGCCGCTGGTCGAGGTCTGCCGCAGGCTGGAGCGCGACAACCTGCCGATGATCCGTCCGACGATGCGTCCGCTGTTCCGCGACGTCACCGACCACGTGCGCACCATTCAGGAGCAGATCGACTCGCTGCGCGAGGTGCTGGCATTCGCCTTCGAGGCGAGCCTCTTGGTCGGCCAGGCGCAGGAGACCGCGATCTCGAAGAAGCTCGCCTCTTGGCTTGCGATCGTCGCGGTGCCGACCGCGATCGCCGGCATCTATGGCATGAACTTCAAGAACATGCCGGAGCTGCAATGGGAATACGGCTATTTCGCCGTGATCGGCGTGATCGTCGCGATCTGCACGATGCTGTTCTGGCGCTTCCGGCATTCAGGGTGGTTGTAGGCCGCGCCTGTTGCCGCGGTGCCTGCCTCCATCAATCATCTCGCCCGGGGCCACCCCTCTCCCCAACCCTCCCCCGCAAGGGGGGAGGGAGCCTGAGCATCGTGCTCGCCTTACGATGCGCAGGAGCAAAGAACGTTTTTGTCGGCCAAGATTCGTAAGGGAGGCAAGGGCGGAAGGGTTCCCTCCCCCCTTGCGGGGGAGGGTTAGGGAGAGGGGTGGCCACACGGCGTGTCTCTCGACGGCTCGCGTCAGCGACGCCAACCGCCGCCGTCCCCTACTCCGCCGCCGAGCGAAACTCCGCCTTCTCGGCGCGCACGGCGCAGAACTTGAACTCGGGGATCTTGCCGAACGGGTCGAGCGCCGGATTGGTCAGCAGGTTCGCGGCCGCCTCGGCGTAGCAGAACGGCATGAACACCATGTTCTCCGGCACGTCGCGGTCGGCACGCACCTTGACCTCGACGGCGCCGCGGCGGGTCTCGAGACGGATGAAGTCGCCGGGCGCGAGCCCTTTCTTGCGCATGTCCTTCGGCGTCATGAACGCGACCGCCTCGGGCTCGATCTGGTCGAGCACCTGGGCGCGACGGGTCATCGAGCCGGTGTGCCAGTGCTCGAGCACGCGGCCGGTCGACAGCACCATCGGATATTCGTCGTCGGGCAGTTCGTCCGGCGGGATCACCTTGGCCGGCACGATCTTGCCGCGGCCGCTTTCGGTCGGGAAACCGGTGGTGAAGATGATCTCGTTACCGGGCTTGTCGGGATCGTCGACTGGATAGGTCACCGCGCCCTCGCGCACCAGGCGCTCCCAGGTGATGTTCTTCAGCGACGGCATCAGCTCGGCCATCTCGGTGAAGACTTCGCCCGGCCCCGCATAATTCCAGGGCAGCCCCATCCGCTTGCCGATCTCCTGGATGATCCAGAGATCCTGCCGTGCATCGCCCGGCGGCTTGATCACCTCGCGCGCGAGCTGCACGCGGCGATCGGTATTGGTGAAGGAGCCGGACTTTTCGGCGAACGCCGAGGCCGGCAGGATGACGTCGGCGTGGAACGCGGTCTCGGTAACGAACAGGTCCTGCACCACAAGGTGATCCAGCCTGGCCAGCGCCTCGCGCGCATGCTGCAGATCCGGATCGGACATCGCGGGATTCTCGCCCTCGACATACATGCCGTGGATTTCGCCGGCATGGATCGCGTTCATGATCTCGACCACGGTCAGTCCGCGAACCGGATCGAGCTCCTGGCCCCACAGCTTCTCGAAGGCGCCGCGCATGTCGTCGCGGCCGACTGGCTGATAGTCCGGCAGGAACATCGGGATCAGGCCGGCGTCGGAAGCGCCCTGCACGTTGTTCTGGCCGCGCAGCGGATGCAGCCCGGTGCCGGGACGGCCGACCTGGCCGGTGATCAGCGCCAGCGCGATCAAACAGCGCGCATTGTCGGTGCCGTGGACATGCTGGCTGATGCCCATGCCCCAGAAGATGATCGACGATTTGGCACGGGCGTAGGCACGCGCCACCTCGCGCAGCGTCTCCGCGGGAATGCCGCAGATCGCTTCCATCTTCTCCGGCGGGAAGTCCTTGATCTTCTCCTTGAGCTCTTCAAAGCCCTCGGTGTAGCCGGCGATATACTGCTCGTCGGTGAGGCCTTCGGCGACGATGGTATGGATCATCGCGTTCAGCATCGCGACGTCGCTGCCCGGCTTGAACGCAAGGTGCTGCGTGGCGTGGCGCGACAGCGCCTGCCGGCGCGGATCCATCACATACAGCTTGGCGCCGCGCTTGGCGGCGTTCTTGATGAAGGTCGCGGCGACCGGATGGTTCACGGCCGGATTGGCGCCGATCACCCAGATCACCTCGGCGTCGGCCGCGGCGGCGAACGGCGCCGACACCGCGCCGGAGCTCAATCCCTCGAACAGCGCCGCCACCGACGAGGCGTGGCACAGCCGGGTGCAGTGGTCGACATTATTCGAGCCGAAGCCGGTGCGCACCAGCTTCTGGAACAGATAGGCTTCCTCGTTGGAGCCCTTGGCCGAACCGAAGCCGGCGAGTGCCTTGACGCCCTTCTCGTCGCGGATCTTCTTTAAGCCATTGGCCGCGAGATCCAGCGCCTCTTCCCAGGTCGCCTCGCGGAAATGGGTGTAGGGATTGGCCGGATCGACCTGGTCGTTGGCATCCTTCTTGACGCCCGGCAGCCGCACCAGCGGCTTGGTCAAGCGGTTGGGATGATGGATGTAGTCGAAGCCGAAGCGGCCCTTGACGCACAGCCGGTTGTGGTTGGCGGGACCGTCGCGGCCTTCCGCATAGATCACCTTCTCGTCCTTGACCTCGTAGGTGACCTGGCAGCCGACGCCGCAATACGGGCACAGCGAATCCACCTTGCGGTCGGGATAGGTGACGCGGGTCTGCTGATCGTCGAGCATCACCGAGGGCATCAGCGCGCCGGTCGGACAGGCCTGCACGCATTCGCCGCAGGCGACGCAGGTCGACTCGCCCATCGGGTCGTCGAAGTCGAACACGATCTTGGATTCATGGCTGCGATACGCCATGCCGATGACGTCGTTGACCTGCACCTCGCGGCAGGCGCGCACGCACAGGCCGCACTGGATGCAGGCGTCGAGATTGACCCGCATCGCCGGATGGCTGGCATCGGTGGTCCAGCGCTCCGCGGCCGGAAAGCGGCTCTCGGTGACGCCGGTCTTCTCCGCCCAGTGCCAGAACTTCGAATCCGGATCGTGCGAGGTCTCGCGCGCCGGCTGGTCGGCGACCAGAAGCTCCATCACCATCTTCTGCGCGGCGACGGCGCGGGCGCTCGCGGACTTGACCTTCATGCCGACCGACGGCGTGCGCTTGCAGGACGCCGCCAGCACGCGCTCGCCCTCGATCTCGACCATGCAGGCGCGGCAATTGCCGTCGGGCCTGTAGTCCGGCGCCGGCGAGTAGCAGAGATGCGGGATCTCGGTGCCCTGACGTTTCGCGACCTGCCAGATGGTTTCTCCGGCGTTGGCCTCGACCTGCTTGCCGTCGAGCTCGAACGTAATCTTGGTCATTCGGCAGCTTCCTTGAACTCGTCGGGGAAGTATTTAATCACCGATGTCAGCGGATTGGAGGCGGCCTGGCCGAGGCCGCAGATCGAGGCATCGCGCATCGCTTGGCTCAGTTCGTCGAGCAGGGCCCGGTTCCAGACCGGCCGTTCCATCAGCTGCGCCGCCTTCTGGGTGCCGGCGCGGCACGGCGTGCACTGGCCGCAGCTCTCATCCTCGAAGAAACGCATCAGGTTCAGCGCCGCGAGGCGGACGCTGTCCTGCTGCGACAGGATCACGATCGCGGCCGAGCCGATGAAGCAGCCGTATTTCTCCAGCGTGCCGAAATCGAGCGGGATGTCGTCCATCGACGCCGGCAGGATGCCGCCGGACGCGCCGCCTGGCAGATAGGCGCGAAAGCTGTGGCCGTCGGCCATGCCGCCGCAATATTCATCGATCAATTCGCGCACCGTGATGCCGGCCGGCGCGAGCTTCATGCCGGGATTTTTCACCCGGCCGGAAACCGAGAAGCTGCGCAGGCCGTGGCGCTCGTGGCGGCCGTGGCTCTTCCACCAATCGGCGCCCTTCTCGACGATGTCGCGCACCCACCACAGTGTCTCGACATTGTTGATCAAGGTCGGCAGGCCGAACAGGCCGACCTGGAACGGATAAGGCGGCTTGTGCCGCGGCAGGCCGCGCTTGCCCTCGATACTCTCGAGCAGCGAGGATTCCTCGCCGCAGATATAGGCGCCGGCGCCGCGGCGCATATGCAGCCGCGGACCGCCGGCCGGGAGCTTCGCAATCTCGCGCGTCAGAATCTCGCGCGACGCCGGATATTCGTCGCGGATGTAGATGTAGATGTCGGGCGCTTCGACGACATGGGCGCCGATCAGCATGCCCTCGAGGAAGCGATGCGGATCGGTCTCGAGATAGTAGCGGTCCTTGAAGGTGCCGGGCTCGCCCTCGTCGCCATTGATCGCCATTAGCCGCGGCCCAGGCTCGCCGAGCACCGCGCGCCATTTGCGCCCCGTGGGGAAGCCGGCGCCGCCGAGCCCGCGCAGGCTGGCATCATCGAGCGACTTCAGCAGGTCTTCTCTTGCCAGCTCGCCCGAGCGCAGGCGGTTGAGCAACGTGTAGCCGCCGTCGGCGACATAGGCGTCGTAGCCGATATAGCTCGGCAGATGCGTATGGGTGTCGCCGGCTTTCGCCGTGGCCAGCACATTGTCGACGGTGGCGTGGTCGACGAAATTGTGGCCGACCTCGGCGGCGGGCGCGGTGTCGCAGCGGCCGACACAGGGCGCGCGCACAACGCGGATGCCGGGACCGGCCTTGTCCTGCAGCTCGGCGAGCAGCCGCTCGGCGCCCAGCATCGCGCAGGTCAGCGAATCGCACACCCGGATCGTCAGCGGCGCGATGTCCGGCTCGCCCTCCTTCACGACATCGAAATGCGCGTAGAAGGTCGCGGTCTCGAACACCTCGGCGAACGACAGCTTCATCTCGTCGGCGAGCGCTGCGAGATGCGCGGCCGAGATCTGGCGATAGTGGTCCTGGATCAGGTGCAGGTACTCGATCAGCATGTCGCGCTGCCGCGGCCGGTCGCCGAGGAGCTGCTCGATCTCGTGCGCGGCGGTCGGATCGACCTGGCGGCCCTTCGGCGTGGCCTTGGCCCGCTTCCGCCCAGCGCCGGGGTGCTCGAAGCTGCGGACCTTGTGAACGTCATCGGTCGTCATCAGGGCGTCTCGTTTCCTGCTGCCAGATCAACAATCTAGCTGTTGGCATACCAGATGCCAAGTAAATTCGAACCGTTCCAAACAGGATTAAGGGGCGCCATTGTCACGCCCCTTGAACCAACGCGTTCCGGACCGGCCGGTTCTCGGGTTCCCGTCTCAGGTCTTCCTCAGGTCTTCCTCAGATCTTGGTCATGCATTCTTCGATGTAGAACCAGCGGTCGTCGCCGGTGAGGCCCTTGGACTTCACCTCGGCGCGGCAGGCCTTCAGCTTGGGCCTGTTGGCCCGCCACTGCGCTTTCATGGCCTTCAGCTTCTCCATGCTCAGCTTCATCTTCGACGGCTTGGCGGTGGTCGCGGCCGGCGCCGTGGTCTGGGCCGAGGCGGCGTGAAGGCCCAGGGCGAGCAGCGCGGCAGCAAGGCAAATGCGAAACATCGAGATCCCCAGTTCTATTTTTTGTTCGTTCGAGAAAAGCGCGAGAAAAATTCAAAGGCCGCAGGTTGCCGGTGATCGGCAACCTGCGGCGCATAGCGGTCAGAGAATTTTGACCGCGCTGAGCAGCGTCATGTAGATGCCCCAGGCCAGCGGAATGCCGACGAACAACCAGAACAGCGCTGCCTTGGCGTCCAAACCGCCCCTGCCGATGCCGAACGAGCCGGTCGCACCATTGCCGCCGGTCGCGGTGGCCTCCTGCAGCTTGGCCACCTCGGCGTCGCTCATGTGCCACTTCGCATCGACCGGCTTGATCAGATAGTTGCAGATGAAGCCGGCGATCAGCATCGCGCATAGAATGTACATCGTGGTGTTGTAGAGCTGGTCGCGCGGCACACCGGCGGCGAGCTGGAATTCACGGATATAATTCACCACCACCGGGCCGATGATGCCGGCGGTCGACCACGCCGTCAGCAGCCGGCCATGGATAGCGCCGACGAACTGGGTGCCGAACATGTCGGCGAGATAGGCCGGCACGGTGGCGAAGCCGCCGCCATACATCGACAGGATGATGCCGAAGCCGAGCACGAACAAAAGCTTCGAGCCCATCGCGGCGAAGGTCGGCGCCAGCGCATAGAGCACGATGCCGAGCACAAAGAAGGTGTAGTAGGTGTTCTTGCGGCCGATCTTGTCCGACAGCGAGGCCCAGAAGAAGCGGCCGCCGATGTTGAACAGCGACAGCAGGCCGGCGAAGCCCGCGGCGATCGCCGCGATCTGCGCCTTCTGCGCGGCGTCGAGCGCGTTGAAGCCGACATTGGGCAGCCCGATCAGCTTGCCGGCGAAAATCTCCTGCAGCATCGGCGAGGCCATGCCGATCACGCCGATGCCGGCCGACACGTTGAGGCACAGCACCCACCAGATCAGCCAGAACTGCGGCGTCTTGTGCGCATTGTCGAGATGGACGTTCTTGCTCGAGATCATCGCGTTCGCCTTGGCCGGCGGCGTCCAGCCCTCGGGCTGCCAGCCGGTCGGCGGGATTCGATAGCGGAATGCGCCGATCATCATGAACACAAAGTAGATCGCGCCCATGGCGAGGAAGGTTTCCCAGACGCCGGCCGTGGTCGGGGTCCTGAAATAGTTCATCAGCCTGTCGGCCAGCGGCGCGCCGATCATGGCGCCGCCGCCGAAGCCCATGATCGCCATGCCGGTCGCCATGCCGCGGCGGTCCGGGAACCATTTCACCAGTGTCGACACCGGCGAGATGTAGCCGAGGCCAAGCCCGACGCCACCGATCACGCCGGCGCCGAGCCACATCAGCCAGAGCTGATGGATGTAGACGCCGATCGCTGCCAGCACGAGACCGCCGCACCAGCACAGCGCGGCGACGAAGCCGGCCTTGCGCGGGCCGACCTTCTCGAGCCAGCCGCCCCAGATCGCGGCGGAGACACCGAGCAGCACGAAGAACAGCGTGTACATCCAGCCCAGGCTCGCGACCTTCCAGTCGCAGCTGGTCGTGAACAATTCCTGCACCAACGAAATGTCGGGGCAGGCCTTCGGCGCGGTGAGCCCGATCGCGCGCGACAGCGGCAGCCAGAACACCGAGAAGCCGTAGGCCATGCCGATGCAGAGATGGATGCACAGCGCCGCCGGCGGCACCAGCCAGCGGTTGAAGCCGGCGGCCGCGATCGTGCGTTCCTTGTCGAGGAAACCTGCGCCTGCTCCGGATACGGTCCCGGCGCTGCTCATCGTCGTCATTGAAATCCTCCCCTGCAGCCCGCTCTCATATGCAGCGGGTCTGCGTCATCGATCCCGTCTAAGCCCCTCGCGGCGTAACCGTCACGGTGTTGCGCCACGAGCTTCCCGGCATGCGCTGGGACCACCACGCGCATTCCGGGAGTCTAACCCTCGGCGCGACCGGCTATGCCCGATCACGCGGCCTAGTCTGGAAACTGGCCCACCCTCGACGACTGCGCACCTCTTCCGGGCGCGGCTGCATCTCCACAGCGTCGTGGAGATTATCAATTGGCGCAGAAGTGGAATAGGTGTCGATAGGTAAAAGGTCGGATCAACTGCGCGTATCAAGTACGCGGCGATGCATTATTTGACTTGTCTATCGTGCCATTCGTCTTCTCAATCAAGAACACGATGCGCGCGTCGCTGCGTTCGGTGATCTCGACCTTGTCGCCGGTCTCGCGAATGAGATTGGGGATATCGATCACCGAGAGCGGATCGGTGCAGTGCACTTCGAGGAAATCGCCTGGCGTCACGCTCTTGAGCGCCTTGCGCGTCTTCAATGCCGGCAACGGGCATTTCAGGCCGGTGAGATCGAGCTTTGTCGTGGTCATGGGCCGACCATGACGGAGCATTCCGGCATCGTCAACGCGAGGCCTTCACAACAGACTTGCATACGACAGGAAGCCGACCATCTGCCCGGGCTCGACCCGCGTTACCTGCTCGCCCAGTTCGACCAGCCCGTCGGTGTCGACCAGCGACGACAGCAGCCCGGCGCCTTCGCGCGGAAACTTGACCGCCTCGCGCGCGCCGTCGCCCGCCACGCGCAGGCTGACGCGGACATATTCGCGGCGCGCGATCTTCTTCTTGTAGCTGAAGGCCGCGCGCACCGGCAGCGGCGCCAGCGGCTCCTGCCGCGCGCCTGACAGCGCCAGCACGGTCGGGCGCACCACATGGACGAAGGTCACAAAGCTCGCCACTGGATTGCCCGGCAGCCCGATCAGCGGCGTGCCGTTGATGATGCCCATCGCGACCGGCCGCCCCGGCTTGATCGCCATCCGCCACAGCACCAGCTTTCCGACCGCCTCGACGCCGGCCTTGACGTGATCCTCCTCGCCGGTCGAGACGCCACCGGTGGTGAGAATCAGATCATGGCTACCTGCAACCCTCTGCAGCGCCGACGCCAGCGCTGCGCGCTCATCGCGCAAGATCCCGAGATCGCTGACCTCGCAGCCGAGCCGGCGCAGCATCGCCATCAGCATGAAGCGGTTGGAGTCGAACAGCTGCGGAGCCGCGCGTACCTCGCCGGGCGAGACCAGCTCGTTGCCGGTGGAGAACACCGCCACCCGCAGCCGCCTGACCACGGTCAGATCGGTCAGCCCGAACGCCGCCGCCAGCGCAACATGCTGCGGCCGCAGCCGTAGCCCTTCCTGCAGCGCAACATGCCCGAGCGGAATATCCTCGCCGGCCGGGCGAACATTGGCGCCCGCCTTTAGTCCGGCCGGCAGCACCACCTTGCCGCCCTCGAGCCGGACATCCTCCTGCATGAACACGGTGTCGGCGCCGTCGGGCATCGGCGCGCCGGTGAAGATCCGCATCGCCTCGCCGCGCTTCACCGCCGCCGGCGCGGAGGCGCCGGCCTGGATGCGGCCGGACAGCGGAAACGCCTGCGCGTCCGCCGCCGGCAGATCGCCGCTCGCGACCGCGTAGCCGTCGACCGCCGAGTTGGTGAAGGGCGGCAGCGGCAACGGTGCGGCGATATCGCCGGCGAGCACGCGGCCATCGGCCGCCGCGAGCGCAACGGTCTCGGTCTCGACCACGCGCGTAACGCGCTCGGCGATCAGGCGCACCGCCTCGTCCACCGACATCATCGGTCCGCCAAAGGCAAAGCAATCGTCGGACAGTTGCGCCATTCCGCCTCGTCAGCTCCCGGCCGAAGCCACGTCCAGCACGTCCTCGATGGCGATCGCGGAGCGCAGCATCAATTCCGCCACCTCCTCGATGTCGTCGAGATGGGCGATCGGCAGCGCCGTTTCAACCGCGACGTCGCTGGCGATGCCGACGATGCTCGCATCGTCGGGAAACAGCAGCGGCTTGCCGTTGCCGGTGCGATGCACCTCGATCTTGTTGATCGGCTCGCGCTTGAAGCCTTCGACCACGACGAGGTCGACCGGCGCCAGCTTGGCGAGCAGCTCCGGCAGCCGTGGCTCGGCGGCCCCGCGCAGCTCGTGCATCAGCGCCCAGCGCCGGGTCGAGGACACCAGCACCTCGGTCGCGCCGGACTGCCGGTGCACCCAGGAATCCTTGCCCGGCACGTCGACATCGAATTCGTGATGGGCGTGCTTGATCACGGAGACGCGCAGGCCGCGGCCGAGCAGATACGGGATCACCCGCGACAGCAAGGTGGTCTTGCCGGCGCCGCTCCATCCCGCGAGGCCAATCACTTTCATTCGAACTCGATCTCCATAACGGAACCCGCTCTCACCCCGTCATTGCGAGCGAAGCAAAGCAATCCACCTATCCGCCCGCGGAGGCATGGATTGCTTCGTCGCCTCGCTCCTCGCAATGACGGCCTCTGGCCGAGGTTTCATTCTATTCTTCACATGCTTATATCGGCTCTGAGCCCTTGTCATGCTAGCCTGACCAACATGATGAAGATCGAGAAAGCCCCCGTTCCCCTGATCGTCCCCAATCCGGACGATCCGCGCCTGACCGAGCGCGTCGCGGGCACCGACCAGACTGGCGCGGCGGTCGAGATCCGGGTGCCGGTGGAGCGGCCACTGACGCTGTATCTCAATGCCCAGGAGATCGTCACCATGATGACGATCGGCGACTATCCGGAATATCTGGCGCTCGGCTATCTGCTGAACCAGAACATGCTGAAATACGACGATGTCGTCACCGAGGTCGAGTATCACGACGACCTCGACGTCGTGGTGGTGCGCACGGAGCACCACACCAATTTCGAGGCCAAGCTGAAGAAGCGCACCCAGACCTCGGGCTGCGCGCAGGGCACTGCGTTCGGCGACCTCCTAGAGGCGGTCGAGAGCGTGGCGCTGCCGAAGGCCGAGCTGCGCACGTCGTGGCTGTACCAGATGACGCAGACCATCAACACCATGCCTTCGCTCTATCTGGAGGCCGGCGCGATCCATGGTTGCGTGCTGTGCAAGGAAGGCACGCCGCTGTGCTACACCGAGGACGTCGGCCGTCACAACGCCGTCGACAAGATCGCGGGCTGGATCTATCGCCACGGCGTCGATTCCGGCGACAAGATCCTCTACACCACAGGCCGGCTGACCTCGGAGATGGTGATCAAGACGGTGCGGATGGGCATTCCGATCCTGGTGTCGCGCTCGGGCTTCACCGCCTGGGGCGTCGAGCTGGCGCGGCAGGTCGGGCTGACCTTGATCGGCCGCACCCGCGGCAAGCGCTTCATCGCGCTGTCGGGACAAGAGCGCATCGTGTTCGACCAGAACCTCGACTATGTCGAGGAGGAGTCGGCGCGCCACAAACGCAAGGGCGAAGCGCGTGACGACTGAGGCGATGCGCGCGGATGCGATTCCCGGCGTCCTGCTGGCCGGCGGCCTGGCGCGGCGGATGGGCGGCGGCGACAAGCCGATGCGCACCATCGGCGGCCGCACCATTTTGGAGCGCGTCATCGCGCGGCTGAGGCCACAATGCAGCGAGCTGATCCTCAACGCCAATGGCGATCCCGCGCGCTTTGCGGCGTTCGGCCTGCCCGTCATCGCCGACACGGTTGCGGATTTTCCCGGCCCGCTCGCCGGCATCCTCGCCGCGCTCGACTGGGTCGCCGCCAATCGCCTCGATGTGGCGCTGGTGCTGAGCGCCGCCGCCGATTGCCCGTTCCTGCCGCGCGACCTGGTGGCGCGGCTGCATCAGGCATTGATCGAGCAAAACGCACAGCTTGCGGTCGCAGCCTCCGACGGCCAGTCGCATCCGGTGATCGGACTGTGGAGCGTCGCGCTGCGCAACGAGTTGCGCGACGCGCTGGTCGTCGAGGACGTCAGGAAGATCGACCGCTGGACCGCGCGCTACCGGCTCGCCACCGTGAATTGGCCGGCGGCGCCGCTCGATCCGTTCTTCAATGCCAACACCATGGACGACATCGCCGAGGCCGAACGGCTCGCGGCGCTGGACGAGAGGCGTTGATAGGTTTCGCGCGCTCTACCCGTCCGAACTGAATCCCATCCAAAACTGTCATCGCCCGGCTCGACCGGGCGATCCAGTACGCCGCGACCTCTCGGTTCAATCACTGGCGTCTCTGGAATACTGGATCACCCGCTTTCGCGGTTGATGACACCGAGTTAGCTGATTGACATCCGGCCAACACCAACCCCGTCATCCTGAGGCGCGAGCCTCTTCGGCGAGCCTCGAAGGATGCACGGCCCGGCTGGTGGCCGTCGATCCTTCGAGGCTCGCCAAGCGGCGCAATTGCGCCGCTGGGCTCGCACCTCCAGCGACAAAGGCTTCGCCTTTGCGCGGGGATGACGGGACTAACAGGGGCGAAACCCGTCGCACCTATGCCGGCCGGAACCCTGCCGCCGTCAACGCGGCGCGGCCTTCATCCGATGCCAACGCGTTGAGGAACGCCTGCACCGCCGGGCGCCGCTTGCTCGCTGCGACCAGGGCGAAATCGTAATGTTCTTCGGCGAGCGGAATGAAGCCGAGGCCCGAGGCATGCGCGACCGGCGCGATGGTCATGCCCCAGTCGGCGCGGTGTTGCGCGACCGCGGCTGCGACGGCGTTGTGCGAGCGCGGCTGGTTCCAGTAGCCGTCCGGCCGGCTGCCTGCCAGCAGCCGGTCGATCAGGATGCGGGTGCCGGCACCCTGGTTGCGGTTGACCATGATGCAGGCGGGATCGGCCAGCGCGGCGCGCACCGCCTGCTGCGCATCCAGGCCGGCGAAGCGCGGATCGTCCTTGCGGAACACGATGCCCTGCATGCGCCGCCAGCCCGGCACCAGCTCGAGGCCGTCGGTGAGATAGGGCGCGTTGTAGGTCTCGGTCTTGTCGTCGAACAGATGGATCGGCGCCAGATCGCACTCACCGCGCTTGGCGGCGGCGAGGCCGCCGAGGCTACCGACCGCGATCGAGCGCACGATCAGGCCGGCACGTGCCAGCGGCGCGGTGACCAGATCGAGCCCGGTGCAATGGCTGCCGACGATGACGAGATCGGGCACCCGCACATGCGGCGTGAACAACGTCACTTCCGTGTCGCTGCCGGCCGGCATCTGGTCGGCCAGCGCATCGATCTTCAAGAAACCGTCGGCCTGCGCGAACGACGTGATCGCGCCGGAGCCCTTGCCGCTCGGATAGGCGATCAGGGTGTCGCTGCCTTCGACCAGCGACACCATCACGAACTCGGTGCGGCCGAGCTCGGAGGCGATGCGCACCGGCACCTTCGCCGTCACCTTGGCGTCGGAGCGCGGTGGCAGTCCGGCCATCCGGCGCAGCACCGGCACGATCATGTCGTGGAAGGTGAACATCGCCGAGGTCGGAAAGCCCGGCAGGATGATCACGGGCTTGCCGTCGCAGACCGCAAGGCACAGCGGCTTGCCCGGCTTCAGCGCGACGCCGTGCGCGATGATGCCGGGCTTGCCGAGCCGCGCAATGATCCGGTGCGAAACATCGCCGGCGCCCTTGGAGGTACCGCCCGACAGCACCAGCATGTCGCTGCCCGCCAGCGCGTTGCGCATCGCGGCTTCGAGCTCGGCCTCGTCGTCGGCGATCGCGCCGAGGAAATGCGCCTCGCCGCCGTTCTCGGCGATGGCCGCGGTGACGATCGCGCCGTTGGTGTCGTAGATCGCCGCCGGTCGCAGCGCCTCGCCGGGCTGCACCAGCTCGTCGCCGGTCGAGAGGATCGCAACCCGCGGCCGGCGCGCCACCTGGACATCGGCGATGCCGCAGGCGGCCAGCATGCCGATCTCGCGCGAGCCGATCACGGTGCCGGCGCGCAGCAGCGCCTCGCCGCGCGCGATGTCGGAGCCGGCATAGGACACGAACTGGCCGGGCGAGGCCGCGCGCCGCACCTCGATCGCACGTTGGCCGGCGGGCTGGGTGTGCTCGACCATCACGATGGCATCGGCGCCGCGCGGCACCGGACCGCCGGTCGCGATCGCGGTTGCAGTGCCGGACAAAACCGGCCTCGTAGGCGCGGTGCCGCAGGCAATGGTCTCGTCGTTGAGCAGGAGCTGCACCGGCGCCGCTTCACCTGCGCTCGCGAGATCGGCGGAGCCCACCGCAAAGCCGTCGACATTGGAGCGGTCGAATGGCGGCACGTCGATCGGCGCCACCACGTCTTCCGCCAGCGCGCAGCCGAGCGCATCGTCGAGCCGCCGCGGCTCCGACGGCAGGTCGCGCGGGAACAGTGCGGCCTCGAACCGCGCCAGCGCGTCCTCGCGCGACAGGATGGTCAGGAACTGGTCCTGATCGAGGGACGGGCTGGGTTTCGGCGTAGACGTATTGCTCATCTCGGGAACTCACTCCCGCAACATATAGGCATCAACGACCGTCCCCGCAGCAAAGCCCTCGGCGGATCCGGGCACGATCAGCACCGCCTCGGCACGCGCGATCGCATCGAGCGATAGGTCGCCGATCGCGAGCGTCGTCCACGAGTCCTGCTGACACATCAGCAGCGCGACCTCGGCAATGCCGACGCTGGAGGCGATCTTGCGCGCTATCGGCAACGCCTGCGTCTCGCGCGGGCGCCGGCCCGACAGCCGATCAAGCACCGGAAGCGTCAGCGCCCACCATACGGCGAAAGCCTGATCCGGTGCGCCGGGCAAGGCGATCACCGGCGTCGTATCGATCCGGCCGACTGCCGCGGTGCGTCCGGGTTGCAGCGCGATGCCGTGCGCGATCACCTCGCCGCGCGCGGCCAGCGCCGCCGCCGCGGCATCGCTGCGGCCGACGCCGCTGCCGCCGATCGTGATGAGCAGATCGCAGCCGCGCGCATCGAGCGTCGTCGCGATCGCCGCCGCATCGCGCCCCGGCGCCTCCGTGCGCGTGACATCGGCACCGGCCAGACGCGCGGTCTCGGCAATGAACGGCGCTGTCACCCCGCCGCCGGGAATGTTGACCATGCGAAGCTGCGGCCGCCGCACGCGCAGCGTCGCAAGTCCAGCGGTGTGCGCGAGCAACAGGTCGCGCGGCCGCACCGGCTGTCCGGCTTCCGTCAGCGGGCGCCCTTCGGCGATATCGCTGCCAGCACGCCGGACGCCCTGCCCCGGGATCGCCTCCGTCAACACCTGTGCAAGCGGCCCGGAAATATCGACCGCATCGGCATCGACCACGCAGTCGGTGCCGGCGGGCATCGCGCTGCCGGCCTCG
Organism: Bradyrhizobium ivorense; assembly: GCF_900696085.1. Classification (GTDB taxonomy): domain Bacteria; phylum Pseudomonadota; class Alphaproteobacteria; order Rhizobiales; family Xanthobacteraceae; genus Bradyrhizobium; species Bradyrhizobium ivorense. Next base: position 82,706 of record NZ_CAADFC020000030.1, on the reverse strand, counting down.
ACCCAGACCGGCGGCGCGGCCAGCGGCAGCGGCGCGTAGGACGACGCCCCGACCAGATCGTTGGCGCGCATCGCCCAGCCGTCGAGGGTTGCGACGTCGTGCGGCGGATGCGCGCACAGCGGCGGCATCTCGGCGGCGATGCAATGCAGGGCCTCAGTCAGCGGCAGCTCGACCGCTGCCACCGGTGCGACATTGCGCAGCACGGCGGCCAGGGCCGCATCGAGCGGGGTGAGCGAGGCCGGCAGGCGCTGGGCGGTGATCATGGCCCGCTATGGACTGAATCGGCGCGGAAAGAAACCGCTTTGCAACATGCCGGACGACCGCAATTAGACCGAAGGCGCGTTGACGCGGACCCCGAACTAGTTGCAAAAGAAACCAATATGGCCGGGTCCCCAAGAGCCCGGCACAAGCAATAATGGGCCAATGCGCCAATTCACGGAGGGAGACGGAATGATCACCAAGAAACTTGCCTTGTTCGGGACGCTGGCGGCAGCGCTGCTGGCCTCCCCGGCCGCGTTGGCGCAGGTGTCCGACGATCTGGTCAAGATCGGCGTGCTGACCGACATGAACGGCCCGGCCTCGACGCCGACCGGACAGGGCTCGGTGACTGCCGCGCAGATGGCGGTCGACGATTTCGGCGGCAAGGTGCTGGGCAAACCGATCACCGTGGTCGTCGGCGATCACCAGCTCAAACCGGACATCGGCGCGAGCCTCGCGCGGCGCTGGTATGACGTCGATCAGGTCGACCTGATCGTCGACGTGCCGGTCTCCGCGGTCGGACTCGCGGTGCAGAACATCGCCAACGAGAAGAAGAAGCTGTTCATCACGCATTCGACCGGTGCGACCGATTTCCACGGCAAGTTCTGCTCGCCCTACACCATGCAGTGGGTGTTCGACACCCGGGCTCTCGCGGTCGGCACCGCGCAGGAAGTGGTGAAGCGCGGCGGCGACAGCTGGTTCTTCATCACCGACGACTACGCCTTCGGCCACTCGCTGGAGAAGGACGCCTCCGCCGTGGTGACCAAGAACGGCGGCAAGGTGCTCGGCGCGGTGCGCCCGCCGTTTGCGACGCCGGACCTGTCGTCCTTCATCCTGCAGGCGCAGGCCTCGAAGGCCAAGATCATCGGCATCGCCGGCGGACCGCCGAACAACACCAACGAGATCAAGACCGCCGGCGAGTTCGGCGTCTTCGCCGGCGGCCAGCAGATGGCCGCGCTGCTGGCGCTGATCACCGACGTGCACTCGATCGGGCTATCGGCCGCGCAGGGATTGCTGCTGACCACCTCGTTCTACTGGGACATGGACGACAAGACCCGGGAATGGTCAAAACGCTATTTCGCCAAGATGAACCGGATGCCGACGATGTGGCAGGCCGGCGTCTATTCCTCGGTGACGGCGTATCTCAACGCAGTCAAGGAGGCCGGCACCGACGAGCCGCTCAAGGTCGCGGCTAAGATGCGCGAGAAGCCGGTCGAGGATTTCTTCGCCCGCAACGGCAAGCTGCGCGAGGACAATCTGATGATCCACGACCTCTGGCTGGTGCAGGTCAAGACCCCGGCGGAGTCGAAATATCCGTGGGACTATTACAAGATCCTGGCCAAGATCTCCGGCGAGGACGCGTTCGGTCCGCCGGATCCAGCCTGTCCGTTGATCAAGAAGTAGGCGAATGGCGAGTAGCGAATGGCGAATAGTGGGTGGCAAGTGACGAGCGGATACGACCATTCGCTATTCGCTACTCACTATTCGCCCGCTTCATTTGGCCACGCCGATCTCTCTGAAGTACCGGAGCACCCCAGGATGGATCAGATCGGCGGCCGGCGCCGCGGCAACGGTGTTCGCCGCCGTGGTCTCGCAGGCCTGCGCGAGCTTGTTGCAGAACGCCGCCTCGGCGCCGTGCAGCGTTTTCGCCAGCCGATAGGCGACGTCGTCGGGCAGGCTCTCGCGCACCAGGATGTAGCTCCAGGAGCCGACCGAGGCGATCGCTTCGGTCTGCTTCGGATAGCTGCCGGCTGGCACCGTCAGCGGTTTCAGAAAGGTGTGCTTGGCGCGGATTTTCGCGATCTCGCCGGCGTCAGGCACGATGAAACGGGCACCGCTCGCGCTCTCGGCCATCGCCGTGAATCCGGGCCAGCCGATGCCGCCGCCCCACAGCGCCGCGGCGCGGCCGTCCTGCACCATTGCCGGGCCGTCGCCGGCGCGATCGAGATAGATCGACTTGAAGTCCTCGTCCTGCTTCAGCCCGATGCCGTCGAGGATGTAGCGCGACAGGATCGGCAGGCCCGAGCCCTTGGCCCCGAACGCGACTGATAGCCCGACCAGATCCTGGATCGTCCGGTAGGGGCTGTCGGCGCGGACCACGAACATGCCCGGGCTGGAATACATCGCGGTGAGGATCTTCAGCTTGGTCGCCTTCGGCCGGCCGATGCCCATGAAGGCCTCGTAGGACGGTTCGCCCGCGACGGTTGCGATATCGATGGTGCCGGCCTCGAGCAGCGGGATGTTCTCGTTGGAGCCCTTGGTGTTGCGCGGCTCGATCGACAGCGTCGGGTCGGCCGCGTTCATGACCTCGGCGAAGGCATTGCCATAGAGCGGAAAGCCGCCGCCCGGCGTCGCCGTGCCGAAACTGATCGTGGTCTTCGACATGGCGTTATTCCCCTCTTGACTTTTCTCTTGCGCCATCGCGCCGCCCGCGAGCAGCAACGCGCCGGCGCACATCATAACAGTGAATTTCATCTCGAGCCTCAAGCAGCATTGCACACAGGCCAGACGATGGTTGCACGGCTGATGCCATAGGCAAAGCCGGCGTTTTGTGAAACCATGCCGACAATGGTTCAAAAGAAAATGACGGGGGAACGATGATCCGGTTTATGCGCGTGGCCTTGCTTGGTTTGCTCTGCTGCCTTGGTACTGTCGCCCCCACCTCCGCCGCCGACTATCCGAACCGTCCGGTGCGCTGGCTGATCGGCTTTGCCGCCGGCGGGCCGGTCGACATCGTGGCGCGCATCATGGCGCAGTATCTGTCGGATCATCTCGGCCAGCAATTCGTGGTCGAGAACCGCACCGGCTCCGGCGGCAACATCGCGGCGGCCGCCGCGATCAACGCGCCGGCCGACGGCTATACGCTGCTGTTCGTCGCGCCCAACAATGCGATCTCGACCTCGCTCTACAAGAAGCTGCCGTTCGACTTCCTGCGCGACACCACGCCGGTCGCCAGCATCATGCAGCTCACCAACATGCTGGTGGTCTCCAACGCGATGCCGGTGAAGACCGTCAAGGAGTTCATCGACTACTGCAAGGCCAACCCGGGCAAGATCTCCTACGCGTCGTCCGGTAACGGCACCTCGGTGCACATGTCGGCCGAGCTGTTCAAGGCGATGACCAAATGCGAGATGCAGCACGTGCCGTACCGCGGCTCGGCGATCGCCTTTCCCGACATCATCTCCGACAAGGTGCAGCTGATCTTCGACAATCTGCCCTCGGCGCTGGAGCAATCGCGCGGGGGCAATGTCCGCGCGCTCGGCGTGACCTCGCCGCAGCGTTGGCCCAGCGTGCCCGACGTGCCGGCGATCGCCGAGACCGTGCCGGGCTTCGAGTCGGTGGGCTTCTACGGCATCTCGGCGCCGAAGGGCACGCCACCCGAGATCATCGAGGCCCTCAACAAGGCGGTCGGCGAGGCCCTGAAGGACCCCAAGCTGGTGGCGCGCCTCGCCGAGGTCGGCGGCATTCCCAAGCCGATGAGCCCGGCCGAATTCGGCAAACTGGTGGCCGACGAGACCGAGAAATGGCGCAAAGTGGTGGAGTTCGCCGGCGTTTCGGTGGACTGACCCTCGCACCATTGCCGAAACGCCGGTCGCCCTGTAAACGGAGCCGGCACCGTTGCCCGCCGTCTCCTGGCGGCCCGCAAGGCGGCGGGGCCTGTAGCTCAATGGTTAGAGCCGGCCGCTCATAACGGTCTGGTTGCAGGTTCGAGTCCTGCCGGGCCCACCAAGGATTTCAGTGGCGTGCGGACACTTTGAGAACGACTCGGTTTTCCGTCTCCCCGACGAACTGACGAATTTCCCCTTGATGTTTGCGCCGATCTTTGACTGTGAAAAATGACGAAACCCGACGGGCAGCGCGGCGTCTGAGGGCCTCCGGCTGGGCGAGTTTCTGCGCGGACCATCTGCTAAGCGGCAATAGTCAGATGGTCAGATATCGCGCGATATCCTTGACCGGAAAGCCGGTCAGATCCTTCGCAATTTCCGCGACGATGCGCCGTTCTATCGCGGGAGAAAATGATCGGCGCAGATCCGCCAGTGTCCGCGGCGGTGCCACGATGACGACCCGCTCCGCATGCGACTGTCGTAGAAGGCGGTCCAGATCACCTGCAACCGCGCGGGCGAAGCGATGTTTCTCGATCTCGTGCCAATCGGTCTGCTGCATCGCGCTTCGCTTGGACTCGATGCGAGAGAGCGCTCGACCCGGTCGATCAGCGCCCTGCTCACGGGTCGGCGGGTTCTCATCTTCGAGAGCCCGTTGGACCTTCAGGCGCGGCTCCCGGCTGCTACCCTCGTTCAACAGGAATAGTGCCTTACGTCCGTCTCCGACGAAGACGAGCGTGCGATGGGGCAACCTCGTGTATGGCGCTCGGTCAGGCATAGACGACTCTTGAGCTTGAATTGAGCTGCGGTCGCAATCACTTCCTTATCTTTGCGTCTAGCATTCAAGACATATCGTCGCCGACAAGACGGGCGACCTGTCGAACCGCGTCAGAATAAACTACCCGGCCGTAAATCTCGGACAGGGGTGGAGGTGTGGTCCTCACCATCGCCTATAGCCGATCTGGGCTGTCCACCGCGTTCAATTCCGCGTCGATTTTGCCGAGGAGTTGCTCGATCTCCGCCCTCTCGTTCGGACCGGGAAACTCCTCCAGACGGCTGAGCAAGTTCTGCTTTTGTGTCAAGAGATGTGCAACGCTCATCATCGGAGGCGTGGTTTCATGATTCTTGAACATAGCTCGTCCCCGTGCTCTCCATCGTGCTAGACGGTCTGGTCTCGGTGAACCGGGTATTGATCTTCCGATCTATCAGCCAACTCACTGCTCGGGCATCGGTTCCCCGTTGGTAAATCGGCCAACGCTGCGACCGCTGCGCGATGGACCGGTCGCCGTGCTCAAGCCCGCGCTAGCAACCGAAGGGCCTTGAACCGTAGAGCTGCTCTCCTATGATTCAGTGTGCGCCACGATTAACTGTACTTGCCAGAGGTGTCGACAAGTGGTCGCGCGTCAAAACGTGTTCCGTAGACGACGGGATAACTCGATTTTCTCCGGCTGAGAATTCTTTGTCTGGGGACATCCGGGCAAAGATCGGGAGTGAGTTCGATGAATGACCCGAAGCGCCGATCCAGCTTTGCGGGTGCCCACGACCTTGTCGAGCAAGCTGAAGCTGCGATCCGCAACCTGAAATACATGTGCGCGGCTTGTGCGAATGGTGACAAGGATGCGGCGCGAACGGCGTTACGCCAAGCGATAAGCGAACTCGAAGTGGCGCGAGCCATGCTGCGGCCTGGCGTTGAATGACGGGAACGTTTGTTTTCTCTTCACCGCGGTGATCCTTATGAGGTCCTGAGTAGCTCGTACGTAACCGCTGCACTGCGGATCGTATCCCGGAGGATCATGCGCCGGCGCAAAATCCGTTGCGACGTCGCGATCACCGAAGCTGGCGCGGCTCACTTCGCCGCGCACCGCGCGACGAAGGGTCGGGAACGAAGGATGCCCTGATCGGCCCATCGCTTCGCTGCGGTGCCACATGCTGTCGCAGCTCCGAACTATCCGAGTTGCCGCCGCAAACTTTTTTGCCAGGCGGCTCTTGACGCCGCAAATCCGTTCCCTAATTTTTTCGACGCTATCCCCGCTTGGCGGGGAAGCGTCTGGGCGCCATCGGGTCCAGACCAGACGGGCACCGGTCGTGTCCGGTGCCGTTCATATCCATCTTGCTCTGTGGAGGATTTGGTTATGCGCACTTACGACTTCTCTCCCCTCTTCCGGTCGAGCATTGGGTTCGACTATCTTTTCAACCTCGCCGAGATGGCCCAGCGGGGCGCTGAGGACAATTACCCCCCTTACAATATCGAACGGCTGGCCGATGACCGCTATCAAATCGCCCTTGCGGTCGCTGGCTTCTCGCCGGACGAGATTTCGGTGACGGCCGAGCAGAATGTTCTGACGATCGAAGGCAACAAGCTCGAAAAAGCCGAACGCGACTACCTCTATCAGGGCATTTCGACCCGGAGGTTCAAGCGGCAGTTCAGCTTGGCCGATTACGTCCAGGTCAAGGGTGCGGCGTTCGACAATGGGCTGCTCAAGGTCGAGCTTGCGCGGGAGATTCCCGAGGCCATGAAGCCACGGCGGATCGCGATCAACGCAGCGCAACCGAAGACACTCCGGCAGATCGAGTCTGCTGCGGCCTGATCCGGCGCCAGCCGCGTTCCGAAAACCGGGAACGCGGCTCTCACATCGATATTCGTCTACAGAACGGAGGCAACCATGCGGCCGACGACCGCGTACGCAAACCTGCATGCCCTGCAATCATCGTCCCAATACGAACGCCGGTTCGAGCACCCGCGGGATGTACTGTTGGAGCCGTCTCTGGCCAAGAAGCGCGCCATCCTGGCATCCCGGGCTTCCGACGACACCGCCGCCATTCGATCCACCCCGCTTCGCACGCTCTTGCCGCGTAGGAGGATCGCATGATCGACGACGTCAAGCTTCCCAAGCAGGTGATGGACAGGATTGACGCCCGCTGGATTTCGCGGCAGCGCCGGACCGACCAGCGACGCTCCAGAATGATCGACCAGCGGCTCGAGCAGCTGCGGGCACACCGCAACAACATCCAGCGCTATCGACGACTGCTGAAGACCAAGCTTACCGACCTGGAGCGCCAATTCATCGAAAGGCGCCTCGCCAAGGAGCATGCCGCCGCCCAACGTACGGCGTCCGACATCCCGCCCCTCGGCGTGCTCCCGACACCGGTGTCGGCACATGACAGCTCGGGAGAAAGCCTATGATCGAGCTTCAAAGAACACTCATTCGCGGCAGCGAGAAGATCATCGGCCACTACCGATATCTTCTTGCGACCGCAACCTCGGAACGAGAGCGCGAGCGCTTTCGCCAACGCATCGACGAAGAGCAGTTGCTGTTGGACAGGTTGCGGCAGACTGACGCGCGCTCGCGCGCGGCATGAAGGGAGCGCAGTTGGGCTGCATGAGTCGGTTGAAGAGCTTGCCCCTGGATGAGGCCATCAGACTTCGGTGGGTCTTGCGGGATATCCGAGCCAGACGCTTCATCATCAGCCCGCTTGATCCGGCCGATGTTCAAAAGCTCAGCCAGATGGGCTGCATCGAGATCCATAACTCGCTTCCCGTTCTGACGGCCGCGGGCATGGACGAAATTTGAAGCAATGTCGGCCTCCACGATGATGGATTGCCGAGGTCGGCAATACGGATCGAAGGATGTGCCGGCGATCGCAAGTTAGCAGCGGCCGGAGCATTCACCGTTCCGGCACGGCGTCTTTGAGTTCGGAGATGGAGAAATGTGCAACTACCTGCGTATGCAAGTGCGCAACATGAGGCCGGCGGAGATCGACCGCATAGTAACGGCCTACGAACGAACCCTTCACGCGCTCTGCGTCAGGGACGGCGACGACCCGCTCACGGAAACAATCGCCAAGTCAGTCATCAAGATCGCCAAAACCGACATCGCCGACCCTGCGGAGATTTCTGCCCAGGCGATCAGAGAACTGAGAATCCGATAGGCCCGCGCATGCCCGAACGCCACTTCCGAGAATACAAAGGAGGCGGGAACAGATCGACAATAACGGGCGTCAGTTCACCTACCGGCTCGGCCGAGGTCGGATATCTACTGATTTTCGGAAGGAACTGCCGCGCCGGCGCCGGTGTTAACGTCTCAATTTCGTGGGCAGAGATGACAACGAGGGACTACAGATGCGACGACGACGGCGAGTGAAGCAAATTCATTCGCTTGAAACGCGCCTTGCCAACGAAGCCAAGGAATTGCGCGAGCAGGCGAGATGTCTTCCACCGGGCGCCAAACGAGAGGTTCTTCTTCGCAAGGCGCGCAACGATGAAAACACGGCTTATCTGGCGGAGTGGCTATGTTCGCCGGGTGTCCGGTCGAAGCTCGAACATCGCAATGACTGATCGGATCAAAGACCCGGGACATTGTCGGGGATAGCGAGAACTGGTCGAATCCCTCGACCCCCGGCCGAACGACGATGAGAACGCCGATAAAGCCGGCCGCGATCGCGAGCCAACGCCGCCAGCCAACGGATTCGCCGAACGTCAGGGCTGCGCCAAGTGTAATGGCGAGTGGCAGCACCTGAATGATTGCCGTCGCATTGGCCAGAGGCAGGTTCACGATGGCCGCCAGCAACAATATCGTTCCGCCGACTTCGCCAGCTACCCGGAGCACGACCGGTATTATCATCAGTGCGCCTAGCGGCCGCAGCGCCCCCTAATGCAAAGCAAGCGCTGCGATCAGCACAATCGCGAGCCAGCCGCGCACCATCATGACCTGGCCGAAATTCATCTCGGCCGACACCGCCTTGGTGATCGCATCGTTGATGTTGAACGTCGCCATGGCAGAAGTCATCAGCAGGCTTCCGCGAATATTCGGGGCAAGGTCCAAATCAGTTTTCCATGTCGGATTTCTTCATGATTGACTTTATAGACGACCGGTCGTATTTATCAATCCGACCGGTCGTCTTGAGTTCAGAAACGCAGTTGCGAGGAGAGTTCCTATGAAGCTGATCGGCACCTATCTGTCGCCCTATGCGAGGCGGGTCGCAGCGGCCCTGATCTCTCGGGGTCTGCCGTTCGAGCATGAGGCCGTGAACGGCTACCGGGAATTCGAGATCGCGAGCCGCTATAATCCCGTGGCGAAGGTACCTTCGCTCGTGCTCGATGATGGCGAGATCCTGATCGACAGTACGGCCATCCTCGACTACCTCAATGAACTGACGCCTTCGGCGCCGCTGATCCCCGCCGGATCGAGAGCCCGCCGCACCACTCTCAAACTCGCGGCGATTGGTTACGGCGTCTATGAACAGGCCGCCAGCCTCTCGTTCCGCGGACGCGAGGTCGCTGCCACCGAGGCCGGGCGCTGGAAGGCGCAGATCCTTGGAGGCTTGCGCGCGCTCGACGAGGCCGCGCGCGATGGCGGACCGCTCAGGGCAACGCCGCTGGACGCGGCAGCGATCACCGCTATCGTGGCGGTGGAATACCTCGCGCGGACGAATCCGGATTTGGAGACCCTTCCGGCAATCCCCGCCTTGGCCGAGCTTGTGGCCGAATATCGAGATGCACCGCCCTTCGCGCTGACCAGGGCAGCGGCTTGAGGCGCATGGAGGAAAGCATGACTGATCGGATCGCTCTCATCGCCGGCGTCGGCGGCGCGACCGGCGCGGCGCTTTCTCGGCGCTTCGCACAAGGCGGATATCGCGTGGCGATGATCGCCCGCAACGCCGAGCGGCTCGCGGAGCTCGAGAGGCAGATACCCCGGACGCGCGGCTACCCTTGCGACGTAGCCAACCTTGACCGGCTCGGTGAAATCGTCGAGCGCGTGCAGACCGAGCTAGGGGCACCCCATGTCCTCGTCCATAACGCCGTCGCGGCAACATTCGCCAAGATCCTGGATGCGTCGGTCGAGGATCTGGAACGAAATTTTCAGGTGAACACCACCTCCCTGTTCTATCTGGCGCAGAAGCTCGCGCCGGCGATGATCGACCGCGGCGAGGGAGCCATCATGGTCACCGGAAACACGTCGTCGTTCCGCGGCATTCCGCTGCGTCCGGCCTTCGCGCCGACCAAGGCCGCCCAGCGCATCCTCGCGCAGTCGCTCGCGAAGGATTTGGGTCCGAAGCGCGTGCATGTTGGATATATCACCATCGATGCCGCGATCGACGCCCCGTGGAGGAGGGACACCTTTCCGCTGCCCAATTGGCAAGACAAGCCGGCTGACCATTTCGCGCATCCCGACGCGATTGCCGACGAGGTTTATCACATCGCGCATCAACATCCCTCCACCTGGTCGTTCGATCACGTCATCCGGCCTTTCGCCGAGAACTGGACGCTGAACTGACCATGCCGAAACCTAGTCATAAGGAAGCACTTCTCGATGCGGGTCTCGCGGCGTTTCATCACCGCGGCTACCATGCGACCGGTGTTCAGGAGATCGTCTCGTCGGCCGGTGTGCCGAAGGGCTCTTTCTACAGCCATTTCGCAAGCAAGGACGCCCTCGGCCAGGCGGCGCTGGCGCGTTACTGGGAGGATCGCGCCAAGGCGCGTGCACTGCTGCGGGACGCCAGCCTTCCCGGGATCGAGCGGCTTGACCGCTACCTCGCGTCGCTCGGCTATAGCGAGGATGGCTGCCTGATCGGCAATTTCACGGCCGAACTCGCGCAACTCGACGCCTTCCGCCCGGAGTTGTCGCGCCTGTGGCGCCAGTGGACGGATGCACTTTCCCACTGCCTGGCGGACGGGCAGCGCGACGGCAGCGTGCGGGCCGACGTGCCCGCGACCGAGCTTGCACGCACGGTTCTGGCGCTTTGGGAAGGCGCGGTGCTCTCAGCGAAGGTCGAGCGCAGCCCCAAGCCACTCAACATGGCACGTCGAACGCTGCGGCATTTGCTGGCGCCGTGACGCATATCCAATTCCTCGGGGGGAACACGGCTCATTCATCGATTGCTTAAGCTGCGCTCCGCGTCCTGAACGAAACGCGTCGGCTAACGGATGAGCCATTTCATAACGGTCTGGTTGCAGGTTCGAGTCCTCCGGGCCCACCAATGAGAGCAACCACTTGGCACTCGCGATCATCGATCGCTGGAGATGCTGTCTGCACCACCCAAAAAGATGCCGTGCCCGAAGGACACGGCAAGTTTCAGGGAGGGTGAACCGGCAGACTTCCGGTGCATGCGTGAGACCCCGGCCGATCGTCGGCCGGGGCGCGATCTGACAATCAGCGGCCGCCCGTCGCAGCGGTCACCATTTCAATGCGGCCGTGCGCACGGGATGATCCCAGAGCGCCGTGGCCTCGCTATCGAGCAGGCTCACGGTGAGCGAGCACCCGGCCATGTCCAGCGAGGTGACGAAGCTGCCGACCAGCGAGCGGGCGATGCGCAAGCCGCGCTTTTCCAGCATCCGGCGCGCCGCATTGTACATCAGGTAGAGCTCGATTGTCGGCGTCCCGCCAAATCCGTTAACGAACAGGAGGGCCTCGGCCCCGGCGCGCGCGTCGAGATCCTGCACGATGGCTGCGGCAATTTCATCCGCGATCGCGTCGGCACGCTCCAGCTTGACGCGCCGACGTCCCGGTTCGCCGTGAATACCGACCCCCATCTCCATCTCGTCCTCGCCAAGCGAAAAGGTCGGCGTGCCCGCGGCCGGGACCGTGCAGCTCGTCAGCGCCACGCCCATCGAGCGGGTTCGCGTGTTGACGCGCTCGCCGAGCGCAACGCAGCCCTCGAGGTTGAGGCCCTTCTCGGCAGCGGCGCCGACGATCTTCTCGACGATCAGCGTGCCCGCAACGCCGCGCCGCCCGCTGCTGTGGGTCGAGTTCTCGACCGCGACGTCGTCATCCGTCACGACGGTGGCGATGCGGCCCTCGGCGATCTCGGCAGCCATCTCGAAATTCATGCGGTCGCCCGCATAGTTCTTCACGATGAACAGCACGCCGGCATCGCCGGCGACAGCCTGCGCGGCCTCGACGATCTGGTCCGGCGTCGGCGACGTGAACACCTGGCCCGGACAGGCCGCATCCAGCATGCCGTAGCCGACGAAGCCCGCATGCAGCGGCTCGTGCCCGCTGCCGCCGCCCGACACCAGCGCGACCTTCCGCGGATTGAGTTCGCAGCGCCGCACGAATTTGCGCTCCGCGCCGAGCGCGACGAGATCGGCATGCGCGGCCGCGAACCCATCGAGGCTTTCCGCCAGCACGCTATCGACCGAATTGATGAATTTTTTCATTGTCTCCTCCCCGCTTCGTCCTTTTGAACCTCGCGGCTATTTTTCCCGCATGATGGCAACGAGGCGCCGCGCGAATTCCTGGAGCAGCGCGTCCAGCTCGGCATTCCGCTTCGCGCTGCCGAGGTCCGGCAAATGCAGCGTCAGGGTCCGCTCATGCGTGCCTTCGGTCAGCCGCCCGATCCGGCGCGGATGCGCACGCGCATAGGCGCGCAGAAACGCAGCCTTGGCCTGCGGCGGAAAGTGGCAGACGTCGAAGATCGTGTTGAGATGCTGCACGGGGATCGGCACCGGGTAGGCCGGATTGCTGATCTGGCTGACGAAGCTGCGGTTCTTGCCCATGGCATGCGCAAGGCGAAGCCGCATACCCGACGGACGGCTCTCCAGCACCTCCTTGAAAACGCGCTTGTAGACCGCAACTGCGCCGGCTTCGGCCGGTTCATCGGTCGCCGTATCAGCCAAGGCTGCCTCCGCTGCTCAAGCGGTCGATGGTCTGCTTGATCTGGGCCAGTGCCGACGTGGTCACGGACAGCTCGCGCAGGCCGCAGTTCAACAGCGCGGGCAGGCAGCGCGGGTCGCTCGCGATGTCGCCGCACAGGCTGACGCTGACGCCGGCGCGCCGCCCGTGTTCCGCGGTCCGCGCGATCAGTTCGAACACAGCCGGATGCAGGGGATCCATCAAGGGGGTAAGAGCTCCGTTGGAACGATCGCAGGCAAGAACATATTGCGCAAGATCGTTCGAGCCGATTGAGAAGAAGGCGGCCTTGAAGCTGTTGATCGCCAGGGCCGCCGCCGGAACCTCAACCATGATTCCCAGCTCAGGAAGCGTCGCGGCAATGCCGTCGGCCTGCAAGCGCCGCACGACTTCAGCAAACAGTTTCCGCCCCGCCTCGAGCTCGTCGGCCGAGGTAACCATCGGGAACATGACCTTGAGGTTGCCCCGCACGGCCGCACGCGCCAGCGCGCGGAGCTGGACGGCAAAGATCTCGGGCCGCGCCAGGCAGAGCCGCAAGCCGCGAACGCCGAGGAAGGGATTGGCTTCGCTATCCAGCGTAAATCCCGGCACCGGCTTGTCGCCGCCCGCATCGAAGGTGCGAATCGTGACCGGCCGCTGCCCGGCCCAGCGCAAGACCGCGTCGTAGGCTTCGAACTGGGCCTCCTCGTCGGGCAGGCCGCCCCGCCCGGTGAGCAGAAACTCGGTGCGCATCAACCCGATGCCGTCGGCATATTGCGCATCGGCATGGGCGAGATCATCGACATGCTGGATATTGATGAACAGCTTGATCCGCTCGCCGCGCCACAACGCCGTCGGGCGCCTGAGGATCGCGCGGGCAGAGGCCCTGCTCTTGCGATGGATATCGCGCCGCTTCTCGAACAGGCGGAGTTGCTCCGCGCTGGGATCGAGCTCGAGCGTGGCGCCTTCACCGTCGAGCAGCGCGGTGGCGCCGAGCTCAGGGACGGCGCCGAGTTGCACCACCATGGGAATGCCGCGCGCGCGCGCCAGCATCGCGACGTGGCTGGTCGGGCTGCCGCGCAGCAGCGCCAGGCCGCCGCCGCCGGACCAGTCGATCTCAAGGAACCGCGACGGCGGCAGGTCGTCGGCGCAGACCACGGCGCCGCTCGGAACCGTCAGGGCCTGGCCGACCCCGCCCCGCAGGATCGCCATCACGCGATCGCGCAGATCAGCGAGATCGGAGGAGCGCGCCTTCAGATATTCGTCTTCCGCCGCATTGTAATCCGCGATCTGCGCTTCGAGCGCCGAACACCATGCCACGTCAGCAGCATCCCCCTCGCCGATCGCGGCGAAGATCGCTTCGATGAAATCCTCATCCTCCAGCAGCGCGACCTGGAATTCGAGGATCTGCGCGGCTTCGCCGCCGGCGATCGCGGCGAGCTCCGCGATCTGGCCGCTGGCCGCGTCGATCGCCTTGCGAAGCGCGAGCGCTTCCTCGACCAGTGAGCCGGCGACCCGCTCGCCGCTGGTGCCAGCATTGACACGAACGAATGGACCATGGGCGAAGCCGATCGAGGCGGTCCTGCCGCGGTAGGCCAGTGCTGCAGCGCCGCCCTGCATCTTACGACACCTCGTCAGGAAAATCGGTTTCGACCAGCTTGACCAGCGCGGCAACCGCAGCTTCGGCGTCGCTGCCGGAGGCCTTGATCTCGATGTTGCTGCCGTGCGCCGCGCGCATCGCCATGATCTTGGCGACGCTCTTGGCATTGATCCACTCGGCGGCGCCTTCGACCCGGACGGAAATCTGGGCCTGGAACTTCTTGGCAAGCTTGGTCAGCTTGACCGCGGGACGCGCATGCATGCCCACCGCGTGCACCAGCCGCACATTGCCCGTGAAGATTTGTCCGTCCGCTTTGTCCAGCATCGTCATATTCCATCGCTTCGCCGACAGTTCAGTCGGCAGAGAGTTCCTCGGCCACGGCCTTCACCTGGGCCAATGTGCTGCCACCCGCCGCCTCGGTCGCCGCCATCACGGCGCCCTCGACGATCGGCGCGTTGCATACGACAACGTGATCGCGCCGCGCGGGCTCCAGCATTTCCACCGCCATCTCGCTGTTGGTTTCAGCGCCGCCGAGGTCGACCAGGATCGCGACGCCCTTGGCGGACCACGCATCATTGATGGCATCGATGATCGAGGGAACGCTGGTGCCGAGCCCGCCGTCGGGATTGCCGCCGCAGAAGGCGACCTTGACCTCGCTGCCGACCATCTGCCGCACCATGTCGGCGGTGCCCTTGGCGATGTCCCTCGAATGCGAGACGATCACGATTCCCACGGTATCGTTCATTGCTTTCCCTCCAGGCTCGCGCAGACCGCCTGCACGAGAACGCAGCTCGAACGGGCGCCGGGATCGACGTGCCCGACGCTGCGCGCTCCGAGGAACGACGCACGCCCCTTGGTGGCCTGCATCGGCGCGGTCCGCTCGACCGCTTCGGCCGCCGTGCTTCGCACCCGCGCGATCAGGTCCGGCTGGCCGGCCGCTGTCTTCAGCGTCTCTAGGACAGGAACAAGCACGTCGAGCATCGTCTTCTCGCCGGCCTGCGAGCGGCCTCGCGCACTCACCGCGCTCACGCCGCTGCCGAAGACGTCGGCAAGATCCTCGGGCAGATGCTTGTCGTGGGAAAGCGCTTCCCCGGCCGCCAGAAAGAAGCTGCCATAAAGCGGCCCGGAGGCGCCGCCGACCGTCATCACCAGCGTCTTGCCGATCATCTTCAGCGCCTCGTCGAGCGGCTGTGCCGAGATCGCATCGAGCTTGCCGAGCACAGCCTCACAGCCGCGCTTCATGTTGGTTCCGTGGTCGCCGTCGCCGATCGCCTGATCCAGGCTGGTCAGCTCGGGGGCGCTGGCGATGACCTGCTCGGCGGCCCCCCTGACCAGCGACTTGAATGTCTCGGCTTGCATCGACATCGCAAACAATCCTCTCAATGGGCCGCCGCAGCAACGCGTTGCCCCGCGGAATCGAAGCAGAGCGGATGCATCAGATGCAATTCGACCTCCTGACCGGCCTGCAGCGGCTGATGCGGATCCGCAAGCGTCACCAGTGTCTCACCCTTATAGTCCAGATGAACGTGATTCTGCTCGCCGAGGTGCTCGACGCGGTGCACGCGGCCGACCATCGCCCCGCCGTTGCGCGCGCCGATCCGCAGATGCTCGGTGCGGATTCCGACCGTCTCCGTTCCAGGCGGTACCGCGACCTCGGACAGCAGTCGGGCCGGCAGGAAATTGATCTGGGGCGTGCCGAGACGCGAGGCGACATAGCGCGAGGACGGGCTTTCGTAAATCTCGCGCGGCGTGCCGCACTGAAGCAGTTCGCCGTCCTTGATCACGCCGATCCGGGAGGCCATGGTCATGGCCTCGACCTGGTCGTGAGTCACGTAGAGAATGGTGGCCCCGAGCTCGAGCTGGATCCGCTTGAGCTCGAGGCGGAGTTCGGAACGGAGTTTGGCGTCCAGCGACGACAGCGGCTCGTCCATCAGATAGATCGAGGGATCGCGCACCAGTGCGCGACCGATCGCGACCCGCTGCATCTCGCCGCCGGACAGGCGCGTCGCACGGTTGTTCAGCTTGCTTGCGATATGCAGCAGTTCCGCCGTCTGCTCGACGCGCTTGCGGATGACGGGCTCTGGCACGCGCCGCGCGGGCGAACGCAGCGGGAAGGCCAGATTGTCGTAGACCGTCAAATGCGGGTAGAGCGAATATTGCTGGAAGACGAACGCAATATCGCGCGATCCGGGCGGGTCGCGGGTGACATCGCGCCCGTCGATCATGACCGAGCCTGTGTCCGGCGTCTCGAGTCCGGTGATCAGCCGCAATGTCGTGGTCTTGCCGGCGCCGCTCGGCCCGAGCAGCACCAGGAACTCGCCGTCATTCACCGTCAGCGAGAGCTCGCGCACCGCCGCCACCGCGCCGAAGCGCTTGGTGATGTTGCGTAGGGCGACGTCAGCCATGTTGGGCGCTCCCCTCATTGGCGGTCGGTATGGCAAGGCCCGAGCTCACGTCGAACAACACAAGCCTCTCCGAGCGGAATTCGAGCCCCACTGTCTCGCCGATCCGCACCATGGCGCTGGACGGCAGCCGCGCCGCGACGCGGCCGTGCGCCGTATCGACGGTGACGATCTGCGTGGTACCGAGATATTCCGCGCCGAACACCTCGCCGCGGACGGGGGCCGCATCGCTGAAGCGGATATGCTCAGGACGAACCCCGAGCGCCAGCGGCGCGGGCGCGCAGTCCTGGCCAATCTCCGGCACCGCGAAGCTCGTGTCATGGAAGACAATGGCCCGATCGCCGGTTCTCAGGCCGCCCTCGAAGCGCAGGAAGTTCATGGGCGGCGAGCCGATGAAGTCGGCGACAAACATGCTCGCCGGCCGGTCATAGATCTCCTGCGGCGAGCCGGTCTGCTCGACGCATCCCTTGTTCATGACGGCAATCTGATCGGCCATCGACATCGCCTCGAGCTGGTCATGCGTCACGTAGACCGTGGTGGCGCCGATGCGGTCATGAAGTTCGCGGAGTTCGCTGCACATCAGGTGGCGAAACTCCGCATCGAGCGCGCCGAGCGGCTCGTCCATCAGAAAGGCCTTCGGCCGCCTCACCATGGCACGCCCAAGCGCGACGCGCTGCCGGTCGCCGCCTGAAAGCTTCGACGTCTTGCTCGACAGCAGGTGCTCGATCCGCAGCAGCCGCGCGGTCTCCTGCACCCGTCCGGAAATCTCGCGCTTCGCCATGCCCTGGCACTTCAGGGGAAACGCGATGTTCTCCGCGACATTCATATGCGGATAGAGCGCGAACAGCTGGAACACGAAGGCGATATCGCGGGCAGCGGCACGGCGGAACGTCACGTCCTCGCCATCGAGCAGGATCTTGCCCTCAGTCGGCAGCTCGAGGCCGGCGATCATGCGCAACGTGGTGGTCTTGCCGCAGCCGGAGGGGCCGAGCATTGCAAAGAAGGCACCGTCGTCGATCGTGAAGGTCGAGCCGTGCACCGCAGTGAACTGATCGAACGACTTGCGCAGGTTTTCGACGCGGATCTGTGCCATGTTGACCGCCCTATTCAGGAAAATGGCTGACGACGACGTAGCCGACCGTACCGGTGAGGATCGTGACGAAGGAGTAGCTGTACAGATCCATGGACAATGGCTGCACCAGCATGATGATGCCGCCCCCGATCAGGGTCATTGTGACCGCCTCCCAGGGTCCGCGACGGAACCAGCGGGACACTGCACCTTTGCTAACCGCAGAACCGCTCATTTGCGCACAGCTCCGAAGGTGATGCCGCGGAGCAGATGCTTGCGGAGCAGCACGGTGAACAGGACGATCGGGACGACGAACAGCGTGGTCGCGGCAGCAACGGCCGGCCAATCCTGTCCGCCTTCGCCGATGATGAAGGGAATGAAGGGCGGCATGGTCTGCGCCTCGCCGCTCGTCAGGAGGACCGCGAAGGCGTATTCGTTCCACGAGAAAATCAGGCAGAAGATTGCGGTGGCCGCAATTCCCGTGACCGCCTGCGGCAACACCACCTTGCGCAACGCCTGCAGCCGCGTGTAACCGTCGACCAGCGCAGCCTCCTCGTATTCGCGCGGAATCTCGTCGATGAACCCCTTGAGCAGCCACACCGCGAGCGAGACGTTGACGGCGGTGTAGAGCAGGATCATGCCGAGTCTGGTGTCGGTCAGATTGAGCTGCCGGTACATCAGATAGATCGGGATCGCGACCGCGACCGGCGGCATCATGCGCGTCGAGAGGATGAAGAACAGGAGATCGTCGGCCAGCGGAATGCGGAAGCGCGAGAAGGCATAGGCCGCAAGTGTGCCGAGAAAGACGGCCAGGAAGGTCGAGCCGAACCCGATGATCAGCGAGTTGACGAAGCGCGGCACGACCTTGGACGGTCCGGCAATCACCATGTCGCGCTGACGCACCAGCTTGTCATACCAGGTTTCGGGCGGCGGCAGCTTGGCGATGAAATCCGGGGTCTGGCGGGTGCGCACGGTAAACAGGTTGACATAGCCTTCCAGCGTCGGCTCGAAGATCACCTTGGGCGGATAGGCGATGGCGTCGCTCTGCGATTTGAAGGCGGTAGCGACGATCCAGAGCAGCGGCAGGATCGTGATCACGGCGTAGAGGATGACGAGACCGCCGGCCACGGCCTTCGAACGGGGCGACGCCTCGACGATGGAGTGCGCGGTGGACTTGGCGAGAACGGCGGTCATCGTTGCTTCACCTTGTTGAGCGCTTTGACATAGATATTCGCGGCACCGAACACGGTGACGAACAGGATGATCGCGAGCGCGGAGGAATAGCCGGTGCGCCACTTCTCGAACGCCGCACGCTTCAGCGTGATCGAGACCAGCTCGGTGGTCGATCCCGGACCTCCCGAGGTCAGGAGGTTGACCATATCGAACATCTTGAAGTTCTCGATCGCGCGGAACAGCACCGCCAGCATCAGGAACGGGACCGTCATCGGCAGCGTGATCGACCAAAACTGCCGCCATGCCGAGGCACGATCGACTTCGGCCGCCTCGTAGATGTAGTCGGGAATGGAGCGAAGCCCGGCCAGGCAGATCAGCATCACGTAGGGCGCCCACATCCAGGTGTCGACGAGCACGATGGTCCAGGGTGCGAGTGAGACCTGCCCGGTCATGCTGAACGCGCTCGGTGGCACGCCGGTGAACAGGCTGATCAGGTAGTTGAACGGCCCGATCTGCGGCTGCAGCAGCAGGGTCCAGAAGTTGCCGACCACCGCCGGCGACAGCATCATTGGCAGCAGGATGATCGTGGTCCAGAAGCTGTGGCCGCGGAACTGGCGATTGATCAGCAGCGCGAGGCCAAACCCGATGATCACCTGAAACGTGACTGACCAGATCACGAATTGTGCTGTGGTCTGCAGCCGGAGCCAGACGTCCTCGTCGCCGAGAATATCGGCGAAATTGTCGAGCCCGACGAACCGCAACGGCAGATAGGACATGCTCAGATTCAGGCTGGTGAAGGACAGCCGGATCATCCACGCCAACGGAAAGATGTTGATCGCCAGCAATAGCGCGATCGTCGGCGCCACGAACAGCCAGGCGATCGCCCGGTCCGACAGGGCCCAGACGCGTCGCGTGGTTCGAGACCTCGCGGGCTCGCGCATGCCGGCGACCGTGGCATCATCAGGTTGAGAGATCGTGGTCATCTTGTCCATCGGCTGGCTGGAATGGTTTCCCCGAGACACGCCCCGGGGAAACCGGTTCGGTTAGAAGCCGTCCCGCGTCTACTGCGAGGCAACCTGCTTGCCCTGCTCCTTGAAGACCTTGGTCCAGTCCTTGACCAGGAGATCGAGCGCCTGTTGCGCCGTGCCCTTGTCGGCGACGACGTAATCATGCACGCGCTTCTGCATGTCGAGCAGCAGCTGCGCGTAAGACGGCTCGGCCCAGAAGTCCTTGACGATGCCCATCGACTCCAGGAATTGCGGGGCGAATGCCGCGCTCTTCGGGAAGTCGGGTGCGTCGACCACGGCCTTCAGCGCCGAGTAGCCGCCGAGCTGCCACCATCGCTGCTGCACCGCCGGCTGCGCGAACCATTTGATGTAGGCGAGTGCATCATCCTTGCGCTCGGAGGTCGCGACCACCGAGATGCCCTGCCCGCCGAGCTGGGTGAAGTGTCCGCCTGGACCGGCCGGATTGACGAAGAAGCCGATCTTGTCGCCGCCGACATTCGGATCCTTGTAGAGGCCGGGGAAGAAGGCGAACCAGTTCATCTGCATCGCGACCTGGCCGGACTTGAAGGCATCCAGTCCTTCCTGCATGTAGGCGTTGGTCATGCCCGGCGCGGTGCAGCACTTGTAGAGCTCCTTGTAGAACTCGAGCCCCTTGGCCGCCTCAGGAGAGTTGACGATGCCCTGCATCTGGTACGGCTTCTTCGGATTGTCGTAGCTGAAGCCGTAATTGTAGAGCACGTTGGTCACGCCCATGGTGATGCCTTCGGAGCCGCGCTCGGTGAAGATGTAGGCGCCGTAGACCTTCTTGCCGTCGATCTCGCGGCCCTGGAAGAATTCCGCGATCTGTTTCAGCTCGTCATAGGTCTTCGGCGGCGCCAGGTCGCGGCCGTACTTGGCCTTGAACGCCGACTGGATTTCGGGCCGCGAGAACCAGTCCTTGCGATAGGTCCAGCCCACCGCATCGGCCATCGCCGGCAGCGCCCAATAGTTCGTCGAGTTCTTCGGCCACTGCGAATAGCCGACCACCGTCGCCGGGACGAAGTCGTCCATCGAGATCTTCTCCTTGACGAAGAAGTCGTTGAGCTTGACGTACCATTTGTTTTCGGCGGCGCCGCCAATCCACTGGCTGTCGCCGATGATGAGATCGCAAAGCTTGCCGTGGGAATTAAGCTCGTTGAGGAAGCGATCCGCATAGCTCGTCCAAGGGACGAACTCGTATTTCATCTCGATGCCGGATTGCTTGGTGAAGTCCTTGCCGAGCTCGACCAGCGCGTTGGCCGGATCCCAAGCCGCCCAGCACAGCGTGAGCTGCTTACCCTGGGCCGCAGCTTCGCCGCCGCCAAATACCCCCAGCATCGCCGCCCCGAGAACCGTGGTGGCCGCTGAGCTTCTCAACCAATTGAATGCCCGCATATCCGTTTCCTCTCTCGTTGAAGCATCTAACCCGCTCGGCGGCTCCTGCTGGAGCGACGCCAAGACCCTGAAACCGAGTTTGAGGAGCGATGAGTGAAGGACGAGACGGACCGCTTCCGGAGACGGGCTCCGGAATGGCTTGGGCTCCTCCCGCACATCGGCCCGATGCGCGATGTTTAGTTTTTTGTGGCACTAAACGTATTACTAAATTTTTCGAACCGTCAAGCCGGTTTCTCGCGACCGTGGCGAAAATACTTGCGACGCGCGCACACAGGACCGGGAGGTTCGCAGTGCAGCAAAATGCACGAAGATCGTTAGAAAGCACGATCGCCGATCTGCCCGGCGCAAGCAATTCGGTCCATCTGAATAGCAGAAGGTTCAGACGGTTAGTCGCAAACAACATGTTTAGCAAAGTTACTTTACTGAACGTTCAATGAAGCGGTCGAGAGCGCGAGACTCGCGGCGTCCGATCACCGCACCAGAAATGCCTCAGCGTCGTGCTCGCTTGATCTCGACGGCCGGCAAACCAGCGCACTGCTTTCGATTTCATGACGGTTTGCCCGCTCCAACGTGGCGGCGCAGCTGCAACGCAATGACATTGTCGGATCGCGCGGGTCTTTGCCCGACCGCAATCGGCGCTACGGCGCGGCGTTCAACGGGCGCGTCCCGCCTGCTCGCCAACAGCAGGCGAGCCGTCAATCAGGCTGCGGAGCCCGAGGGATCCTGGAGTCGACATGGTGACCGCACGCCGCAATCCAGCGTCCTGGAATGATCGGCAGGAGAGCGGCCGTCAGGACGAACCGGGCAGGACCATCCTGGCATTGCCGAGCAGCACCGCTTCAAAGTCTTCCGCATCGCCGCTGACATTGACCTGCTCGAAGTAATCGTACCAGCCTGATGCCGCGACCTGCCGCTCGAACTCGCGCTGAAACTCCGCATTCGGCACACGATAGACGCAAAAGAAATCGTACGGCGCACGACAATCGGTCGCGGGCGAGTTCATGCCGTAGGCAATGACGTCGACGCCAGCGGACTTCAGACCCTTGACCGCTTCGGCGATGGTTCTTGCAAATTCGGTTCGCTCGCCTTCCGAACGTTCGGCCCAAGCGGGGCGGTAGTTATAGAGCTCGATGAAGATCTGTTGCATGACGCGACCTCGCAAGACGCTGAAGGAATGTTCGCCGCATTCGCCGGCGCGGATTGGCTCCGGTCCCTAGAGCTTTCCCATCTTGAGGCGGCGGGCTCTCACCCCCTCCAGTTGCTCGACCGGCATCAGGTGCTTCAACATCTCTGTCGTTTGAGCCAGCGTCGCAGGGTCGGCCAGTTCGGGCCGACCGGTCCCGAACGGCGGCGCCGGCGCGTACTCAAAGGACAACTCGGCCACGCGGCCGACCGCTTCTCCGGCAATCTGCCCGACCATGGCGAGACCGAAATCGATCCCCGCCGTCATGCCGCCGCCCGTCGCGCGGTTGCGGTCGATTACGTATCTGGCGTCGGTCGGAATGGCGCCGAACAAACCGAGATGCTCGCACGTGTACCAGTAGGAGGCCGCCTTGTATCCCTGCAAAAGTCCCGCCGCGCCGAGCAGCAGCGAGCCGTTGCAGACGCTGGTGATCCACTTGGCGCGGCTGCCGAGCTCGGCGATGCAGTCGAGCGTCCGGTCGTCCTGCAATTGCTTGAACAGCGACACGGTGTTGCCGGGCACGAACAGGATGTCGGGATCCTTCCAGCAGCTGCCGAATTCCTCCGTCGCCTGCACGCTGACGCCGGCGTCGGAATCGATGGCGTCCCTGCTGTGCCACACCACCTGCGAGGAAAATCCAGGGAGCATCATGAACGCCTGCATCGGCCCGGCTAGGTCGTTGAAGGTGAAGCCAGGAAAAGCCACTGCCACGACTTTCATGTTTGCCTCGTTGGTCCGGCGTTGAAATTCGCCGCAACCTATCCGAACATTCGGTTGGCAGAAATGACGTATAAGCGACAAATTCGGACACGTGTGACGAGGTCCGCTCCGGTTCGTTTTTTCCGGCGGCGGCAACAGGAGGAAGGGCCATGGCTTCGGACGTTTGCCGGCGTGTTCGCCTGGTCGTATTCCCGGGCTTCGAGTTGCTCGACCTGAGCGGCCCGCTCTGCGCCTTCAATCTGGCGTCGGAGTTCTATCAGGCCGCCTATCTGGTCGAGGCGATCTCCGCTCACGGCGGCGCGGTCGCGAGCGGTTCGGGCGTTCCCGTCCACACGGCGAAGGTCTCGCGGCTCACGCCCTTTGATACCCTCGTCGTCGTCGGAGGCGCCGCCGGCGGCGCGATCGATCCCGATGCAGTCACCGTCGCCCTGATCCGAAAACTGGCGCCGCGCGCAAGGCGCGTGGCGAGCGTGTGCACCGGCGCCTTTTCGCTGGCCGCCGCCGGCCTGCTCGACCAGCGATCGGCGACGACGCATTGGCGATACGCCGCCGCGATGCAGCGGCGCTTTCCGAACGTGCGCATCGACGCGGACAAGATCTTCGTCAGGGACGGCAACGTCTGGACGTCGGCAGGGATCACCTCCGGCATCGACCTGGCACTCGCGTTGATCGAGGACGATTTCGGGATCGAGATGTCGAAGGCCGTCGCCAAGGACATGGTGGTCTACCACCGCAGATCGGGCGGACAATCGCAGTTCTCGACGCTGCTTGAACTGGAGCCGTGGTCCGACCGCGTCAGGGATGCATTGAACTTCGCGCGCGAGCACCTGCACGAGCCGCTTCCCGTCGAGCGGATGGCCGCGGCGGCCCGCATCAGCGCGCGGCAATTTGCCCGGCTGTTTCTCAAAGAGACCGGCGATACGCCTGCCCGCGCCGTCGAGCGGCTGCGCGCGGAGGCGGCGCTGCTGCGAATTCAGGATGGAACGGAGCCGATCGAGATCATCGCGCGCAAGGTCGGCTTTGGCGACAAGGACCGCATGCGGCGCGCCTTCCTGCGGATCTACGGCCAATCTCCCCGCGCGCTGCGGCGGGCGATGACGCGATCCGGCGCCGCAAGCTCGCCGCCCAAGCGGGTGCACCAAACGGGAACAAAATCGATCGGGCGGGCTGGAAAATAGCGAATTCGGCTCAACGCGATGTGGCTTTCCGGCACCGATAACGTCCGGTTGCAAGCTCACGGCCGCGCCCCGTATTTGCACGGCCCTTTACGTGCAACTTTCGGGGCAGTTGACCGCCCATCTATCTGCTGGACTATTGTAGGATGTTGAAAGACCCTAGCCGGGGTGGTGGGAAGCATCATGGACGTCGGAGAGTGGCTGCGCGGCCTGGGTCTTGAGCAGTACGAGACCGCGTTTCGCGAAGCGGAGGTCGGGGCTGACGTTCTGCCTGACCTCACCGATGCCGACCTCGTCGAATTGGGCGTATCGCTCGGCAACCGCAAGCGTCTGCTGAAGGCCGTCGCGGCGCTTCGCGGACCTGCACCACAAGTGCCGGACGAGGCCGAGCGCCGGCAATTGACCGTGATGTTCTGCGATCTCGTCGGATCGACCGAGATTTCGGCGCGGCTCGACCCGGAAGACATGCGCGATGTGATCCGCGCCTATCAGGATGCCTGTTCGGGCGTGATCGCCCGCTACGACGGTTTCGTCGCGCGGTTCATGGGCGACGGCATCCTCGCCTATTTCGGCTTCCCGCGCGCGCACGAGGACGAGGCCGAGCGCGCGATCCGCTCCGGTCTCGACATCGCCGAGGCGGTCGCGAAGCTGGAGACTGCGGCGCGGCGCAAGCTCGCGGTCCGGGTCGGCATCGCCACCGGCATCGTCGTGGTCGGCGATCTGATCGGCCAAGGTCCTGCGCAGGAGCGCGACGTCGTCGGCGAGACGCCCAATCTGGCGGCGCGGCTGCAGGGCCTGGCGGCACCCGGCACTGTCGTGATCGCCGAATCCACCATGCGGCTGGTTGGCCGAACCTTCGATCTGCAGCCTCTCGGCGTGCACACGCTCAAGGGATTCGAAACGCCGGTCCCGATCTGGTCGGTGCTTCGCGATGCCCGGACCAGCACCCGCTTCGAAGCGTTCAGGTCGCAAGGCCTCTCGCCGATGGTCAACCGCGAGAGCGAAACCGCGCTGTTGCGGGACCGCTGGCGACGCGCGCGCAACGGCGAAGGCCAGGTGGTGCTGGTATTCGGTGAGGCCGGCATCGGCAAATCGCGCATCGTGGCCGCCCTGACCGAACACGCCGCCGCGTCGCCCCATGTCGCGATCAGCTACCAGTGCTCGCCGCATCACGTGAACGAAGCGCTCTATCCGATCCTGAGCGAAATCAGGCGCACGGCGGGCCTGGTCGGCGACGAGGCTGCGTCGACAAAGCTCGACAAGCTCGAGGCGATGATCACCCGGTTCGGCCTTAGCGCCGGCGAGTTCGCGCCGCTGCTCGCCGGGGCGCTGTCGATCCCGACCGCCGGGCGCTATCCCGCGCTCGACCTGACGGCGGCGGAACAGAAGGAGCGGACGATCGTCGCGCTGGTCCTGCTCATCGCAGCCAGGGCGCGGCGGACGCCGGCGCTCGCGCTGCTCGAAGACGCCCATTGGATCGATCCGACGTCGCTCGTCGTGCTCGGGCGCTTTTTCGAGCAGATGCCCGCGCTGAGCGCGCTGATGGTCATCACGGCCCGCCCCGAATTCAATCCGCCGTGGGAGGCCGGACCAAATCTCTCGATCGTGCAGCTCGCGCCGCTGCCACGGGAAGAAGCCACCGACATGGTTCGGGGCGTCGCCGGCGGAAAGGCCCTGCCGGCGGCAATTCTGGACGAGATCATCGTCAAGACCGACGGGGTGCCGCTGTTCGTCGAAGAGCTGACCAAGACCGTGATGGAATCAGGCTTGCTTCGCGAAGAGGGCGACTCCTACCAGCTGGTTTCGGCACGCACGCCGATCGCGATTCCCTCGACGCTGCAGGACTCGCTGCTGGCCCGGCTGGACCGGCTGAATTCGGTGAAGGACATCGCCCAGATCGGCGCGGCGATCGGACGCGAATTTTCGCATTCCCTGCTGGAGGAGGTCGCGGCCATCCCTGACCGCGCCCTGGTGGACGCGCTCGACAAGCTGATCGCTGCCAACATCATCCATCGCCGCGGCGATCCGCCGGAGGCCGTCTACACCTTCAAGCACGCGCTGCTGCGGGATGCCGCCTATCAACTCATGATCCGCGGCCGGCGGCGGGACGTCCATCGCGGCATCGTCGATGTGCTCGAGGCACGCTTTCCGCAAATCGTGGAAGCGCAGCCCGAGATCGCGGCGATGCACCACGAGCACGGCGGCAACCCTGCGCGCGCCGCCGACTACTACCGGCTGGCGGGCGGGCGCGCGGCGGCGCGGTCCGCCAACGTCGAGGCCCTCGCCTATCTCAACGACGGCTTGCGCGTGATCGAGTCCTTGCCGTCAGGCGCGGAGCGCGACCGTCTCGAACTGCAGGTGCAGTTGCAGCGTGCGGGAGCGCTGCGCAGCACCAAGGGCTATTCGGCGCCGGAAACCGGCGATGCCATCCGGCGCGCCCATGCGCTGAGCCAAGGCGTCGGCGAACCGTCGCAATTGCTGCTGACGCTCGCCGGCCTCTATGCCTATCACCTCGTCCGCTCCGAGACGATCCGCGCCCGCGAGATCGCCGAGGAGTTGCTCGCCTTCGCGCGCCAGCAGGGCGACACCAACTACATCATGATCGGCCTGCGCAGCACCGGGTGCGTGCAGTTTCAGCTCGGACATCAGCTGGCCGCGCTGGATCATTTCGAACAGTCGCTGGCGCTCTACGATCCGGTCACGCACGGTCCGCTCGCCCCATCCTTCGGGCTGGACCACAAGGAGGTCGCGGCCTCGTTCCGCTCGACCACGCTGTGGCTGCTCGGACGGCCGGTGCAGGCCGAAGCCTCCCAGCAGGAGGCGCTATCGCAAGCCGAGGATCTCAAGCATCTGCCCAGCATCTGCCAGGCGCTGATCTACAGCGCGCTGCTTCGTGTGCTGTCGCGCGACCATCCTGGCGTGATCGAGTCCGCCACCCAGGGGCGGCACCTGGCGCGGCGTCTGTCGTTCGACCTGATGGAGCATGGCGCAAGCTTCTTCCTCGCCGCGGCGCGGCGCGGCCAGGCTGCGCCAGAAGAATTGCTGCCGGAGATGCTGAACGCCGCAAAACTGTGGTGGGGCACCGGCGCCCGCCAGTATCAGGGCTATGTGCTGACGGTGATCGCGGAAACCTATCTCGACGCCCGCCAGCTCGATGAGGGATTGGCGATCGTGGCCCGGGCCAAGGAATTGCTCGTGGCGACCGACGAGCGGTGGGCCGAGCCCGAGCTCTATCGCGTCGAAGGCATGTTGCTGCTGGCGCTGCCGGAGCGCCGCATCGCCGACGGCGAGGCATGTCTGCGCCGGGCGATCGCGGTGGCGCGCGATCACGGAGCGCTGTCGTGGGAATTGCGCGCGGCGATCGATCTCGCCCGGCTGCTTGCCGAGCTCGGGCGTGCCGGCGAAGGCAAGGCGCTGGTGGACGGGGTCTATCGCCGCTTCGAGGAAGGTTTCGACAGCGTCGATCTTGCCGCCGCGCGCGCCATCCTGGCGCCGCACGTCTCGCCGGCGTGACGGCGGCGTCATTCCGACGCCACGAGGATCCTGCGTTCGACCAGCCACGACACCAGGCGCCTGCCGCGCTCGCCGCTGGTGTCGCGCGCGAGCTCGCGTCCAAGCATCTCCAGGCTGTCGCTCTGCGCGACGCGTTGCAGCAGGGTCTCGACATCAACCCCGTCGAGATAGGCGAACGGGCGCCCCAGCGCCGGATGGTGCAGGCCCTTGCGCAGCGTGACGTGGTCGCGATCGACGATCGGAACATCCGCGATGCGCACATCGCGCGAGAGGCGCGCCCGTCCGGCGAACGCCGGCGGCGGAGGCAGCGGCATCGGCGGCACCGCAACAGGTGCGGCTGCCCGCGCGCGCCAGAACGGCGTCGGCGTTGTGCCCGCGACCGCCGCGTAGTGACGCGCCGCCGCGACACGGTGGCGCTCGACGGTGTCCTTCTGCGCATCGCGATAGAACGCTTTGGCGGCCTCGGCGTTCGCCGCGCGTGTCAGCATGGTGTGGACGACGACCGCGGCCTGCAGGCCCGAATTCATCGCCGCCTGCACGCCCTGCGATGACAGCGGATCCAGCGAAAAGCTCGCCTCGCCGATCCTGATCGAATTCTCCGTCACGCACACGGCACTCTGGTGCGGTGTCGCATCGTGGAGCCGGACGCCGTCGTCCAGCGTGCCGTGCAGGCAATCCCGCAGCAGGCCTGACTCCGTTAGCCGGTCCCGATAGTCGGCTTCGATCTCGCGCCGGCGGCGGCCGCTGCATTGTGCGGCATCGACGAAGACCATCGCGCAAAACGCGCCGTCCGGTCGCGGCGCGCCCCAGTACCAGCAGCTGTTGCCTGCCTCGATCCGGTTGGGGCCGGGGGCGAGCCGTGTATTGCGCCAATGCCCTGACAGCGCCACCGTCGACGGCCCCGCCAACGGCTCGGTCTTGCGGATGTTGGAATAGTGCCCCGCGGCATCGACGAGGAAACGCGCTTCCACGAGCAACTCACCGGCTGCGCTCTCGACTGGAATAGTCCAGCCGCCGGGACGTGCGCGCGGTGCCCTGGCCCGCGCCGGCTGCAGCACGCGGGCGCCCGCCTTCCGAGCAGCCTGGAGCAGAATGGCGTCGAAGCGGCCGCGATCGACCATCAGGCCGAAATGCCCCGGCGGCGGCGATACGTTTTCGTCGACGCCGCCGGCCCAGCGCAGGATCGATATTTCGACCCGCACAAAGCCGGCCTGCGCGACCTCATCGCGGATATTCAACAGGTCGAGGACGGTCCAGATCGACGGCGCCAGCGCCTCACCGATGCGCGGGCGCGGAAATGCGCTCCGCTCGATCACGACCACGTCGTGGCCGAGCCGCGCCAGCCGCACCGCGAACGCCGCGCCGGCCGGCCCGCCGCCGATCACGCAGACCTCGGCGGTCGTAACGCGGCTCATGACAAGGCGGTGGCGTCAGGCGCAGTCCGGCCGTCGAAATAGTCAGGACGGAGCACCGACAGCCGCACATAGGCCTGCAGGCAATACTCCAGCCACCCCCTGATATAATCGCAGGCCGGCCGGCCGCGGGCGATCACCTCGTGATGACAGCCGCCGCCGCAGAGATAGCGCGCCCAGCAGGAACGGCACGGCTCCTGCCGGTCGACCAGACGCTCTTCGAGCCATTGCCGTTGCCGCGCGCGGTCGACGCCGGTCTCGACATGCCCCATCGCGCCGGCCTCGTCATCGACGAAACGATGGCAGGCGAACATGCCGCCCTCGGCCGAGACGCCGAAATAGCCGGCGCCGGCGCCGCAGGGATAGGGACGATGGGTGCCGCGATGGATCTCGCGCATCGCGCTGTGCATGTTGGCAAAGGGATACGGCCGGCCTTGCGCGATCCGGCGCTCGAACTCGCGCCCGCAGGTAATCATCTGCCCGAGCAGAACCTCGAAGTCGGGCTCGCTCAACTCGCTCCTGCCGGTCGGCGACCGCAGCACAGGAGAGAATCCGACGCTGGCGAAGCCGAGATCGGCGAAACCGTCCAGCGTCTCGCGCAGATCGAGGTTATCGGGCGTCACGGTGACCCGCGCCGAAATCTGCATGCGGCGGCGCATCGCGAGCAACGGCAGCACGTTCTCGATCGCGCGCGCGTAGCTGCCGCGGCCGTTCTTGAACGGCCGCAACCGGTCGTGGACCGCGCCGATGCCGTCGAGGCTGACCGTCACGGAAAATCCGTGACGCTCGAAGAACTCGCCGTCGTCCGGCCGCAGCAGGGTGCCGTTGGTCGTGATCGAGAACGCGGCGGTCGCGCCCTTCTCCTGCGCCAGCGCGACGGCGAGATCGGTCGCGTCGCGCAGCACCTCGCGCGCCGCGAGCGGCTCGCCGCCGAGGAACGAGATGTGGAGCCTGTCGCCCGCCGCGGCATCTGCGAACAGCCGGCGCACCGCGGCCTCGGCGGTGCGCCACGCCATGTCCCTGGCCTTGCCGCCGAAACTTCCTTCCTGCGCGTAGCAATAGGAGCAGCCGAGATTGCAGGCCTGCGCCACCGCGAGCGACAGCGACCGCAGCGGCGGATCGCGCGGCGCCTCCATGGCCGAAGCCAGCGGCCGCGACAGCCCGATCACCGCACGCACGGCCTCACGACCCAGCCCCGCCGCCCGCGCCAGCTCGTCCCGGCTCTGCGCATCGAGCGCGAAGATCTGCGAGGCGTCGGCCAGCAGCGCGTGCGGCCCAAACTCGGTGTCGAACAGATGGACGTCGGCCGATGCAACGGAGAGACTGGCGTTGATCATGTCGGCTACCAGAACGGGATGCCGATGCCGCGCAGCGCGAGCGCCTCACCGACCGTGAGAAGCTCGTTCATCTTGGCCCGCGCGGCCATGACAAACGGTGCGCCTTCCTCCAGTTGGTCTCTCGCGTAGTCCGTGTACCCGTTGCCGAGCAGCCGCAGGATCTCGTGATAGACCTTCAGCGCGTCCTTCGCCTCGTTGGGCGTTCCGACCGCGATCTCGCGCAGGTAGGGCAGCGCGGGGTTGGCCCCGCGATAGGTCTTCAACGCGACCTCCACCTCGCAGAACTTGCTGTAGTGATCGATGCCGTCACTGTCGATGCGCTCGGCGAGCTCGATTGCGAGTTTGGGATAGATCGGCAGACGCAGGGTCGCGATGACACGCGCATAAGCGCCATCAAGCACGCCGCTGGGCCGCTCGATATCGATGAAGCGTGTCAATGTATCGGGCGTGAGGGGAGACAGCACGGCGTTGCGCCAGCCGCGCTTGCCGTCGGGCAAGGTCTTCGCGGGATGCAGGACCGGCGCGTAGGAGGATATCAGCTTGGCATTGTGCAGGATCCACAACAGCTCGTTGACCCAGCGCAGATGCTGCATCTCGCAGGACGCGATGATCATCAGCACGCCGCGAATGAAGGCGACGTCGTCGCGCATCGTCGGCCATCCCGAATGGTCGGCCTGCTCGGGCGACAGCAGCGAGAAGCGCGCATAGACATATTCGAGCGCGAGCGCCATTTCCATCGGGCCGAGTTTCTCACGCAATTCCTTGGCGAGCTGTTCCGGGGTGTCGAAGGGCTCGGCCTTGTCCTTGTCGGGCGGCGGCGCGTAGACCTGATCGATTTCCTGGTCGCGCACCACGACGTTGAGGCGCTGCCATTCCTGATTGATCTGGAAATGGTCGAACTGGTAGGGGCGGTTCTTGGCGATGGTGTTTTCGGCCGCCGCCGTGGCGTCGCGTGAGCGATCGGAGCGCAGCCAGTCGACCCTCAGATTGGCCAGCAGCGGATCAGCGGCCTGGCCGTTCGGCAGCTTCTCGTCGTCCGGTCCGAGCTCCTGGAACACCACGTCGGGATGGTTGGCGGCCCAGTACATGCACGAGCAGTCACGGAAATCGTGCTGCCAGGGCGAGCACAGGCTTTGCAGCAATTCGCCGGGCTGGTAGGCGCCGCTGATCACGCCGGTGACGGGATCGACGAAATTCCGCCGCCACCCCTCGAGCACGATCTCGCTGTCGTCCCCCTCGCGCCGCCTCAACCCGATCGTCAACGGCCCGGGCTCGAGCCCCCGCAGCAGGCGCCAGACGTAGAGGCCATCGAGCGGATAATCCGGATTGTCGGGATTGTGGTGCCGCATCGACAACCGCTTGCCCTTCTGCTCCACCCATTCGAGGTACCAGTCATCGTGAGCGGCGAGCGTGCCGGCGTTCAGCAAGAGATCGATCCGCAGCTTCTTGACCTCGGGCGCTTCGGACTGCACATCCGGGTCCATCAGGACGTCGACATAATGCAGCCACGCCCCGTAACGGTTGGGCTCCTTGTAGCTGGCGGTATTGTCCTGCCGGGCGACGAACTCGAAGACGAGGCCCGGGAAGAACCGGCGATCGAAATTGCGCACGTCGAGCTCGAGGCCGGGATAGCAATTGGCGACCACATCCTCGAGACGCGTGACCACCGGATTGCCGGGCACCTGATAGGCAGCCCGGGCGGTCAGGTTGCGTGGAAAAATCTTGCCCGATCCGTTGTGCATGGCTGTCCTCAGTCGTTCGACGGCTGGGAGGGCGCCGCCGCGGCGTCCTCCGCCTCTAGCAGCGCGATGTACCGCATCAGCGCGTCGTAATCGCGCCAGGTCAATGACAGCGGGTTCTCGTCGGAATCGCGCATGAAGGGCGGCATGCGCATGTCGTGCAGACTGTCGCGCGACACGCGGGAATCGCGGAAGAGCGGATTGGGCACTTTCCCCGGCGCCTGATCGAGTTGCCAGAAACGGCCGTAGGGAGGCCGGACCAGCCGCCGCACGTGCTCCGCGCGGGTGCGCAGGAAATCTTGCAGCGAGATCTCATCGGTCAACGGGGCGTGCGCAACCTTGGCGACATCGGTATAGGGCAACGGCCGGAACGGCACGCCGTCGCTCTCCTGCTCGACCTTGTTCGAGCCGAGCTCCACCGGGATGAGATCGACATAGGGCACGTCGTCCCTGGTCATCATGCCGTCGCCGATCTGCGGCAGCCCCGGATAATTCGGCGGCGGCGGATCGTTGGTGTTGATCAGCACCGCCTTGTAGCGCTGGGCATCGAGGTTCATCAGCGTCGCTGTCTCGAACACGCGGGAGAACAGGTCGGCGATCTCGGTGCTGGTCTCGCGACGGGTTTTCTCGGACACCTCGAGCGGCGGCAACTGGCGGTCGGCAAGGTCGCCCGCCAGCGAGACGAAGGGACGTCTATCAGGCGCGAAATCCGGCACGCCGGACAGCACCCTTGCATTGGCGACGAAGCGCACGCCGCGGATCGCGAGCTCGGCGGTGATCGTTCCATCGCAAGTGTCAT
This sequence comes from Bradyrhizobium ivorense, assembly GCF_900696085.1. Taxonomy (GTDB): domain Bacteria; phylum Pseudomonadota; class Alphaproteobacteria; order Rhizobiales; family Xanthobacteraceae; genus Bradyrhizobium; species Bradyrhizobium ivorense. Next base: position 49,695 of record NZ_CAADFC020000030.1, on the reverse strand, counting down.
CGACCACGCCCCAGGATTGCCAGTTCCCGACGTCGGCGCCGTCGTAGGAATCGCACGGCTGCGGATCGGTCTGTCCCTTCTCATCCATGATGTAGGTCGACCACGGTGTCTCGGAATTGAGGATCCGGTTTCGCTCCGGCACGATCTCGTAAATCTTCCCGGGCAGCGCCGCGGCCGGGACGATCTCGCCGGGCTGGACCGGCGACGACGGGCCCGCGATCGCCTCGGGCGGCCCGTAAACCTCGCCGCGCGCCGGCGTGAAACGGACGCGGATCTGCGACAGGTCCACACCCATCCGCGTCACTTCCGCCCCGCTCCCCGCCGCAGGCTTCATCACCTGAAAGCTGCCGAGCGGGATCGGGCGATCCGAAGCCACCAGCGGTGTCTCGCCCGAGGTATACGGGCTGACGGCATGCAGCGGCTTGCGCCCGTGGTCGGTGCCGCGGACCTCGAGCCGCGCAATGAAGGAGCAGGCCGGCGACCGCGTCCGCCGCTCCGCCTTGCAGTTGCCGACCGCGACCTTGAACAGCAGATTCTTGGTCGAGACACCCAGATGCGCCAGCAAGGACGGCGTCGCCGGCTCGTCACGGGTCTCGCCATCCGGTCCCGACTGGATCTTCAGCCACAGCTCGAAGAAGGGTGCGGCCGGCCGAAGCTGGTCGCCGTCGCGGAATCTGATTTCATTGGGAATGTACGGTTCAACCGATCCGTCGGCGGCGACCTTCAGCGTGACGGCCGGCTTGATGACGGTCTGATGCGCGCCATGCGTCGATATGTCGGTGTCCCAGACGAAGGCTTCCAGCGGAGTATCGCTGCCGCCGACGCGGGCGACCGCGATCGGGGGCAGGAAGTACATCTCGACGACACGGTCCACGCAGTCCTCCCCAACAAGCGATAGCTAATAAGGCTCGCGCACGATGGGCCCGTCGATCGGGGCCGACAAAGGTGGCGGCACCGGCGGCGCAGCGCCCCCGTTCGTCAGCGCGACGCCCTGCTGATAGTGGAAGAAGCCGTCGGGATCGTACTTGGCCTTGATCTTGACCAGGAACCAGTAGTAGTCACCCCAATAGGCCTTCGCAAAATCCTTCTGCTCGCGGCGCGGGTAGTTCTGGTACGAATGGCCGTTGCCGTACGGCGCGTACATCTTCATGAAATCGTCAAGGAACTGCTCGAACGGCTCGCGTTCATCCGGCGTCCGCCAGAACAGGCCGAAGAACGTGTTCATCAGGACGTCGCGATGGATGAAGGCGTTGGAGCCCTTCGGTTTGCGGTTGATCGCGCCGCCATAGGGCTCGATCACGAACCAGCTCCACGGCGACGGCGACTCGCCGAACCGCTGCATGACCTTCTTCCAATCGTCGAGACTGAGCGGCCGCGCGACATAGGCGCTCTGCTTGTCTTCCATCACTGTCATCGGCACATCGGGGATAGGAAACGGCTTGTCGACGATGTAGCGGTTCACCTCCAGATAGGTGTGGTCGACCATGTCGACCTGCAGCTCGACGCCCTTGGTCGCCAGCAGCGAAGCCAGCGCCTTCATGCCGTCGTCGCGGCTGCCGTGATAGGTGCCGCGCATCAGCATGACGTTCTTGCCCTGCTGGGCGGTGACGATCACCATGTAGCCGAGCTGGTCGACGGCGCCCGAGGTCATGTAGTTGTTCTGCAACTCGACGAGCGCGGCCGGCGCATCCTCGATCGGCCATAGCAGACCAAAGCCCCAGATCTTCCAGAGCTTGTGCAACTGGTAGGTCGCCTGCAGCAACACCCCGAAATTATTGCCGGTGCCGCCTCTGATGGCCCAGAACAGGTCGCTGTTCACGGATTCGCTGGCGAGGACGATGCTGCCGTCGGCGAGCATGACGGTCGCATCGATCACATTGTCGCAATTCATCCCGTATTCTCGGGAGGTAAAGCCGTAGCCGCCGCCCTGCATGTAGCCGGCGATGGCGACGTCCTCGCAGGCGCCGCCCGGCATGTGCAGCTGGTAGCCGTTGAGCACCGCGTTGATATGTCCGAACGTCGCGCCGGCGCCGATCACCGCGCGCTTTGCCGCCGCATCGACCACGACGTAGCTCATCCGGCTGAGGTCGATCACCATGTCGTAGCTGACCGAATATCCGGCGGTGCTGTGCCCTCCGGACCGGGTGACGGCCCAGAGCCCCTGGTCCTGCGCGAACTTCAGGCAATGCCTGACGTCGTCGAACACCTCGCAATAGACGATGAGTTGGGGAAAGACCTGGAATTCGTGGGTGAAGACCTGCCGCGCCGCTTGATAATTCGGGTCGGTCGGCAAGACCACAGTGCCCTCGATCTGCGCCGTGAAGTCGGCGATGGCGTCGGGCGTGGGAATGTTCTTGCCCGATGGAACGGGCGATGACAGCGGGCGAACCGAGCGAAGCGCCGCGACCCTGCGTTCGCGATGCCTGACCTTCTCACTCTTCCACATGATGTCACCCTAGCCGATGTCTTGGGTGAGGCGACGCGCAACGGACGCTGTTGCGGGGGAGGTTGGTGCGGGCGGGACGGTTGCTGGTAGGCGGAAATGTCCTTCCGGAAATACCCTTGTCACAATTGCGACTATACCTGTGGTTGACATGGGCAAAAATCACCTTCTCAAAAATACGGCGCTATCCAATTCCTGATCACGGCATAAGTCAATCGGGTCGCGCTTTTCTGCAAGCCTAAATCTTGCAATCGCCGGGGACGCGGAGATGCAACATCCAGTTCAGCCACAGGTGGAAACAAAGTTTGGCCGGTACGGCATCCGCGGTTCCCGTCCTGATTGAAGCGTTGGCATGCGGGTTCATTTCGCTCGCGCCGGGTCGCCATTGCCTGACAACACCTGCGCGGCGCCGCCGACGGCGCGGCGGAAGGCCTCGTCGAAGCTAATGCCGCGAAACTGCCATTTGTAGTCCTTGCCGTGCCAGGCCATTTGCCAGCGCGTCGCCCAGCCGAGATCCTTATCGTCCCAAGCCAGCCGACCGACCAGCGCGACCTCACCGCCCCCGGGGGCGACGATCGGTATCAGTTTCGCCTGCGGTATCTTGAGGAGGTCGGCTGCGCCGACATTCGCGCGCGCCAGCGCGGCTGCCTCCGGCAGCACCACGCGCATGCCGCGCTTGTCGGCCGCCGCCGACAGCGCGTCGCGCTGCGGGTCGGATTGCGCGCCATCGGCGGTGACCACAAAATCCTTCGAGCCGTTCTGCATTTCGACGAAGACGCCGAGCACGGGCCGCTGCGATCGCCACGGCTTGAGGCCGAGCTCGCCCAGAATGCCGTCGATCTTCCTGTCGTCGAAATCCACCGTCAGGTCATAGGGCCGGTCGCGGGTGCCCTGCTCGTCGCGGTGCGGCTTGCCGGCGAACTGGTCGTGATAGCTGAAATTGCTGACCGCCTCCTTCGCCCTCGCCTTGTACGCCGCAAGCCGGCGATCGCCGGCGAGCGCGGGTTGACCGGAGACCTTGATCAGCACGTCCTCCAGGCAGGCGCCGAAACCGATGATGCGGTTCGGCTCGCCCTGGCCGGTTACGACGGTCTGCGCGCGGTACAGATCGTCGGCCGCAGCCATCGCGCCGCTGCACCAGATCAAGCTGACGGCGAGCAGAGCCATCCGGCGCATGAGAATACCGGTCAGGGCGGGTCGCGTCTCAAGCAAGCCAGCCATGTTTACCTCCCGCTCTGCGACCTCGCCGCCGGTTCCGGCATGGGCGCCATTCCGCGCGCCATGTCATCCATGATGGTCAGCCGCCGCCCGCCTGACATATGCTCAAGGCATGCCCAGCGACGCGGGAAGCGCCGCCCATGACAACAACCGTTCGCAGGAGGCGTCCCTTGAAGTGCTACGAGTTGCAGGGTCCTGAAGGCGTCGACGCGCTGGCGCTGGTCGACAAGCCGGTTCCGCAGGCCGGCCCCGGCGAAGTGCTGGTGCGGCTGAAGGCGGCGACGCTGAACTACCGCGATCTGCTGACGGTCAAGGGCGGCTACGGCTCGCGGCAAAAGTTCCCGCTGGTGCCGGTCTCCGACGGCGCCGGCGTGGTCGAAGCTGTCGGCGCCGGTGTCAGGAGTTTTGTTCCAGGCGACCGCGTGATCGGCAGCTTCTTCGAGAACTGGTTTGGCGGCGAGCCGAGCGAGGCTACGATGCGCGCCGCGCTCGGCGGCAGCGTCGACGGCGTCCTGACCGAGTACCGGGTATTTCCCGCCCACGCGCTGGTGCGCACGCCCGCCCATCTGTCCGACGTCGAGGCCGCGGCGCTGCCATGCGCCGGCCTCACCGCCTGGAGCGCGGTGGTCAAGCTCGGCAATGTGAAGCCCGGGCAGACCGTGCTGACCCAGGGCACTGGCGGCGTCTCGCTGTTCGCGCTGCAATTCGCAAAGATGTGCGGCGCGCGGGTGATCGCCACCTCGTCCAGCGACGCCAAGATCGCACGGCTGAAGCAGCTCGGCGCCGACGTGACGCTGAACTACAAGACCACGCCGGACTGGGGCAAGAAGGCGCGCGAACTGACCGGGCGCGGCGTCGATCTCGTGGTCGAGGTCGGCGGCGTCGGCACGCTGAACGAGTCGATCCGCGCCACCAGAATCGGCGGCACCATTGCCTTCATCGGCGTGCTGGCCGGCCCCGCCACCGCCGACACGCGGCTGCCGCTGATGGTGATGCAGCAGCAGCGGCTGCAGGGCGTCACCGTCGGCTCGATCGAGGATTTGCAGGCGCTGTGCGACGGCATCGCGATGCACGGCGTCAAGCCTGTCATCGACAAGGTGTTTGCCTTCGACCAGGTCAAGGACGCGTTCGCGCACATGGCGAGCGGCGCGCATTTCGGCAAGGTGGCGATCGCGATCGGCTGACGCACCTGACATCACGGTCTAGCGTCCGGTGAACTGCGCCTTGCGTTTCTCGACGAAGGCCTTGCGGCCTTCCTGCGCGTCCTCGCCCGTGCGGATCACCGACTGCACCTCGAGCTCGCGGCGGAACTGGGCCTCGTAGCTCGCGTGCTCGCTCTCCTCGAGCAATTGTCGCGTCGCCACCAGCGCCCGGGTCGGCCCGTCGGCAAGGCGCTGCGCCAATGCCTTCGCCGCCTCGAGCAGCTTTGCGTCGTCGACGACCTCGCGGACCAGCCCCCACTCCTTCGCCCGCTCCGCCGACAGTGGCTCGTTCAGCAGCATCAGTTCGAGCGCGCGCTGCCGACCGATCAGGCGCGGCAGCAGCCAGGTTGAACCGAGGTCGGGCACCAGCGCGATTCGGCTGAACACCTGGATGAAACTCGCCGAGCGCGCAGCAAGAATAATGTCGCCGGACATCGCGAGGCTGAAGCCGCCGCCGGCCGCGACGCCGTTGACCGCGACCACGACCGGCACGCGGCATTCGCGCATCGCCTGCATCGCCGGCCAGTAATGCTGCATGACCCCGGCATAAAGGTTGTCGCCGAGCGAATTGACCGCCTTCAAATTCTGCCCCGAGCAGAAGCCGCGGCCCTCCCCGGTTACGACCAGCGCGCGGATCCCGGCGTCGCCCGTCATCTCGCCGATCGCCATTGCGAGATCGCCGAGCAGGTCCGGCGTCATCGCGTTCAGGCTGGCGGGATCGTTCAGCGTCAGAATGCCGACCTTGCCGTCCCGCCCGCGCTTCACACCGGTCATTTTCCTCTCCCCGGAATAGGCTTGTTGTTGCACTGACTGTGCCATGCTTGGCATGCTACGCCAACGCCAACCGCAACAAGAACGGCGAATGCAACGCCAGGAAGCAGTGCCATGTCCGACCAGTTCTCCAACTCGCAAGTGATCCGCAAACCCGCCATCAGTTCCAAGGGCGGCATCGTCGCCGCGCAATCGCGCAAGGCCGCCGAGGTCGGCGCCGAGGTTTTGGCGGCAGGCGGCGATTGCGTCGACGCCGTGATCGCCACCACCTTTGCGCTTGGCGTGCTGGAACCCTGGATGAGCGGCGCCGGCGGCGGCGGCGCCATGGTGCTGTACCGCGCCCGCGAGAACCGCGTCGAGGTGATCGACTACGGGATGCGCGCGCCCGACAGCCTGCGTATCGAAGACTACCCGTTGAGCGCCAGCGGTGTAGCCTCCGACATCTTCCCCTGGGCGCGGGTCAAGGATGACCGCAACCTGCACGGACCCGGATCGATCGCGGTGCCCGGCGTCGTCGCCGGTATGGAGGAGGCGCATCGCCGCCATGCGAAATTGCCGTGGAAGGATTTGCTGGCGCCGAGCGTGAAGCTCGCCGGCGAAGGCCTGCTGGTCGATTGGTGGACCACCGCGATGATCGCGAGCTCGGCCGCCGATCTCCGGCGCTATCCGGCCAGCGCCGCGGCCTATCTGCAGGACGGCCTGCCGCCGAATGCGCAATGGGGCATCAAATCGGCGGTGCGGATGCCGCAGGGCAGGCTGAAGGCGACGATGGCGCAGCTCGCCGCCGCCGGCGCGCGCGACTTCTACGAGGGCGATCTGGCGCGCTCGATCGCCGACGACATCCAGGCCGCCGGCGGCGCGCTGTCGGTGCGCGACCTCGCCGCGTTCCGCGCCCATCTGCGCGAGCCGCTGAAAATCCCCTATCGCGGCGGCACGGTTTACGCGACGCCGGAACTGACCGCGGGCCCGACCATGGCGCGGACGCTCGGGCTGCTGCAGAAAGCGTTCGCACCCTCGCAGGGCGGTCCCGATACCGCGGCCTACACGGCCTATGTCGAGGCGCTGCAGGCGGCCTATCGCGAGCGACTGAAGGACATGGGCGACGTCGACGGCCGCCGTTCGCTCGGAGCCGAGGCGATCGCGCCGAGCTGCACCACGCATTTCTCCGCGGTCGACCGCGACGGCAACATGGCCGCGGTGACGCAGACGCTGCTGTCGACCTTCGGCTCGAAATTCGTGACGCCGAGCACCGGGCTCACCATGAACAACGGCATCATGTGGTTCGACCCGACGCCGGGCAACCCGAACTCGCTCGCCGGCGGCAAGCGCTGCCTGACCAACTATACGCCCGTCGTGGCCGAGGCCGCCGACGGACGGCGCGTCGCCGCCGGCGCATCCGGTGGCCGCCGCATTCTGCCCGCGGTGTCGCAGCTTTTGTCCTTCGTGATGGATTTCGGCATGGACCTCGACGCTGCGATCCATCAGCCGCGGATCGACGCCAGCGAGGGCGCGGTGGTGATCGGCGATGTCCGCCTGCCCGCCGCCGTGCGTGAGGCGCTGCGCGGCCGCTTCGACTATGAAGAGGCACGGATCCAGAATTTGCCGATGAAGTTCGCCTGCCCGAGCCTCGTGCTGCGCGACGGCACCACCAACAGCGGCGTCACCGAGCCGTTCCAACCGTGGAGCGATGCGGTGGCGGAGCGGTAATCCGATCACGGTTGGCACAAGAACAGCGTCGTCAAAAGGAGGCCGCCATGAGCTACGAACAGATCACGTGCGAGATCGACGGCTCCGTGATGATCCTGACGCTCAACCGCCCGGACAAGCTCAATGCCTATACCGGGACGATGGGCGCCGAGATCGCCGACGCCTTCCAGCGTGCCGACATGGATGACAATGTCCGCGCGGTCATCGTCACCGGCGCCGGCCGCGCGTTCTGCGCCGGCGCCGATGTCTCTGGCGGCGCGAAGAGCTTTGACACGTCGGGTAGCCATGGCGCCGGCGTGTTCGCAAGCGCCGGTCAGCGCAGCGGCCGCTTCGTCGAGGCGATCTTCAACTGCCGGAAGCCTTCGATCGCCGCGATCAACGGCGCCGCGGTCGGCGTCGGCATCACCATGACGCTGCCGATGGACGTGCGCATTGCCGCAAGGGGCGCCAAAATCGGCTTCATCTTCGCGCGCCGCGGTCTGGTGCCGGAGGCCGGCAGCGCCTGGTTCCTGCCCAAACTCGTCGGGCTGCCGCAGGCATTGCGCTGGTCGCTCTCCGGCCGCACTTTCGATGCCGACGAAGCGCTCAAGGGCGGCCTTGTCAGCGAGGTCGTCGAGCCCACCGCGCTGCTGGATCGCGCGCGGCAGATCGCCGAGGAGATGACGGCGGAGACCTCTGCGGTATCGGTCGCGCTGACCCGGCAGTTGCTGTGGCGCTTCGCCGGCGCACCCGATCCCTTCGAATTGCTCGCGATCGACAAGCCGATGTCGATCGAGCGCGGCGGCCACCCCGACGTGCGCGAAGGCGTGCAGTCCTTCATCGAGAAGCGGAAGCCGGCCTTTCCGGGCAAGGTCTCGGAGGACATGCCGAGCCAGTATCCGTGGTGGCGGTCGACGACATGAACAGTCAGAGCACAGATGTGCCGCCGGGCGCCCAGCTCCTCGGACGCGAATGGCTCGGCTTCGATGGCGATACCGCATCGATCCGCTTCCAGGCGCACCCCTCATTCACCAACCGGCATGGAACGATCCAGGGCGGCTTCCTGGCGGCGATGCTGGATTCGGCGACCGGCCTCGGCGCGCTGGCCGCGCTTCCCTCGACCCAGACCGTGGTGACGAAGAGTTTGAACACCCGCTTCCTCAAGGCCGCAAGCGTCGGCCCGATCATCGCAAAGGCAAGAGTGGTCTCCCGCACCGAGCGCGACATGATTGTCGAGGCCGACCTGATCGATGCCCAGGACGTGACGGTCGCCAAGGCGACGGCGGAGCTGAGAATCCTCGCGAAAAAATAGCTCGCGGGTTTCACACCCCGAGCCGGTCGCGCACCCGCCCGGTCAGCACCGCGGCGGTGACGCCGACGCGCCAGAAGGCGTGCAGCGGGATCGGCTTGATGCCGGTGACGGGCATGTCGATCTTGCACTTGCCGTCGATCAGGCGGCGGGCGAGCTGCGCACCCATCGCGGTCGAGAGCGCGACGCCGCGGCCGTTGCAGCCGAGCGAGATCAGGAGGTTCTCCGCGGGCTGATGCACGTGCGGATAGTGATCGGCGGTGATGGCGAGGCGGCTGTTCCAGCCGTGGGTCCAGGCGACGCCCGCAAGCTGCGGCCACAGCCGCTCGGCGTAGCTGATGAGATAGGCAACGTCGGCGGGCTTGCTGATCCAGCGCATCGGGCCGCGGCCGCCCATCAAGAGGCGGTTACGCTGGTCGATGCGGTAATAGACCGTGATGTGGCCGCTCTCGTACAGCACCGGCCGCCCCGGCATGATCGAACGTGCGACGGCGTCGGACAGCGGCGCGGTGCAGGCGATCGAGGAAAACACCGGCACGATGCTGCGGCGGAGCGCCGGCCAGAGATCATCGGTGAATCCATTGGTCGCGAGCAGCACCTTGTCGGCATGCACCACCGCGCGCGGCGTCTCGATCCGCCAGCGGCCGCCGTCGCGGGTCAGCCGCAGCGCCGGCGTCTCACTATAGACCGCGGCCCCGGCGCCGATCGCGGCACGCGCCAGCCCGCGCACATAGCTCAGCGGATGCAGATCGCCGCCGCGCGCGTCGAGCATGGCGCAGAGGTAGCGATCGCTGCCGGTCATCTCGCGGATCTCGGCGGCGTCGAGCAGTTTGACCGGCATGCCGCGGGCGATGCACTGTTGCGCGGTGGTCGCGATCGCCGCCGCGCTGGCTTCGTTGTAGGCGGCGCGCAGCGTGCCGTTCTGCCGCGCCTCGCAGGGGATCTGGTAGCGGCGGATCAAATCATGCGTGAAATTGGTGGTGCCGTAGGAGAAGTCGATCATGCGGCGGCCGAGATCGGCGCCGAAATCGGCTTCGATCTGATCCGGATCGTGCTTCAGCCCCGGATTGGTCTGCCCGCCATTGTTGCCGGAGGCGCCCCAGCCAGGCTCCTGCGCCTCCAGCACGGTCGCGGATACGCCCTGCTCGGCGAGATGCAGCGCGGTGGAAAGGCCGGTGAAGCCGCCGCCGATGATCGCGACCGGCACGCTCTTGTCCGCGGTCAGCGGCGGCGTTGGCGTCGGCGCGACAGCGGTGTCGGCGTAAAGACTTGGTGGCAGCGGCACGCGGACAGGAGAGGACATGGGAGGCGACCGGATCAGAGCGGATGCAGCACGCGCCGCAGAAAGTCTTGCGTGCGCGGGTGCTGCGGCTGGTTGAGGACGGATTTGGCGGCGCCCTGCTCGACGATGACGCCGCCGTCGATGAACAGCACGCGGTCGGCGACGTCGCGGGCAAAGCCCATCTCATGGGTGACGACCACCATGGTCATGCCGTCGTCGGCGAGCTTGCGCATCACCGACAGCACCTCGCCGACCAGTTCGGGATCGAGCGCCGAGGTCGGCTCATCAAACAGGATCGCCTTCGGCTGCATCGCCAGCGCGCGGGCGATGGCGACGCGCTGCTGCTGGCCGCCGGATAGTTTTGGCGGATGCACGTCGGCCTTGTCGGCGAGCCCGACCTGCGCCAGCAGCGCGCGGCCGCGCGCGATCGCCGCCTCGCGCGGCTCCTTCTTCACATAGAGTGGGCCTTCGATGACATTCTCGAGCGCGGTGCGATGCGGGAACAGATTGAAGCGCTGGAACACCATCGAGACCTGGGTGCGGATCGAAACGATCGAGCGGTCGTCGCGGTTGACCCGCGCGCCTTCGACGGTGATGTCGCCGGCATCGTAGCTTTCGAGGCCGTTGATGCAGCGCAGGATGGTCGACTTGCCCGAACCCGACGGCCCGATGATGCACACCACTTCGCTCTTGGCGACGGACGCGGTGATGCCTTTCAGCACCTCGACCTTGCCGAAGCTCTTGTGGACATCCCTCAGTTCAATCATTTCCGGTTCGCCTTGTTCTCAAAATGCCGAACCAGCAGGATGAGCGGAATGCTCATGGTGAGATACATCAGCGCGACCAGCGTGAACACGCTGGTGTTCTTGAAGGTCGAAGAGGCGATCAGCTTGCCCTGCAGCGCGAGCTCGGCGACCGTGATGGTCGAGGCCTGCGAGGAATCCTTCAGCATCATGATCATGATGTTGCCGTAGGGCGGCAGGATGATCCTGACCGCCTGCGGCAGCACTACGCGGCGCATGGTGAGCCACCAGCCCATGCCGATGGTCTGCGCCGCCTCGATCTGCCCCTTGTCGATCGCCTCGATGCCGGCGCGGAAATTTTCCGCCTGGTAGGCCGAATAGGCGATGCCGAGCCCGATGATCGCCGCCTGCAGCGCCGACAGCGCGATGCCGAAATCGGGCATCACGAAGTAGATGTAGAACAGCAGCACGATGATCGGAATGCCGCGGATCACATTGATCAGCGAGGCGCTGAGGCCGACGAAGAAGCCGATGCCGGAGACCCGCATCAAGGCCCACACCAGCCCGAGCACGGTCGACAGCAACAGCGAGCCGATGGTGACGACAATGGTCAGCCAGACGCCCTGCAACAGGATCGGCACGAACTCGACCGCGTCATGGAAGAATTTTTGCATCGGCTAGGTGTATCCAATCCTCTCGACCGTCATCCTGAGGTGCGAGCCCCTTCGGCGAGCCTCGAAGGATGAATCGGCCCGGCTGGTGGCCGTCGACCCTTCGAGGCTCGCAAGAGCTCGCACCTCAGGGTGACGGATCACCTCATCTCACGACGCGTTGGCTTTCTGGCCCCACTTCTCCAAGATCTTCGCGATCGTGCCATTGGCCTTCAGCTTCGCCAGCGAGGCGTTGATCTTGCCGAGCAGTTCGGTGTCGCTCTTGCGCACGCCGATCGCGACGGTGCCGACGGTGACGGGCTTGTAACTGTCGACCAGGCGGACGTCGGCGAAATTGCCCTGCTGCAGATTGTAGGCGAGGATCGGATAGTCGGCGAAGCCGGCCTTCAGCCGCCCCGCGTTGACGTCGCGCAGGATGTCCGGGATTGTGTCGTAGACCTTGACCTCGCTGAACAGCCCGGTCTTCTTCAGCGCATCGACGAACGCGGTGCCGACCTGGGCGCCGACCACGGTGCCCTTCAGATCCTCCTGCGAGGTGTAGGCCTTGCTGTCGGTCTTCGGCACCACAAGGCCCTCGCCATAGGTGTAGACAGCGTCGGAGAAGTCGATCACCTCCTTGCGCGCCGCGGTGGCGAACATCGCGGCGGCGATGATGTCGATCTTGTTCGCAGTCAGCGAGGGGATCAGCGCCGAGAACTGCATCGGCTCGATCTGCACGGTGAAGCCGGCGTCCTTGCCGATCTCGGTGGCGAGATCGACCATGATGCCCTGGATCGAGTTGGTCTTGGTGTCGAGGAAGGTGAAGGGGATGCCGGTCGGGGTCGAGCCGACCTTCAGCACCTGCTGCGCCTGCGACGGCGCGCTCAGGGCGAGGACGAATACGGCCAACGCGGCCTGAACGAGACGCTGAAGCGACATGCACGACCTCCCGAAGCTGGGCTCGGCGCCGCTTCGCCCTGCCTTCCAGACAGGTGTTGCGGGCGACGCCGTTCCGGCCTATTTTCACCAATATGAAATTGTGGTCACGAAACCGCGGCCAATGCAAGCGGTTTTCATGCACATGAAGGAAGCGGATTGACGTGAGCGGCGGCAAACGAATGCGCAAGGCGGCGGCAGCGCGGCCCGCGATGGCACCCCGCGCCGCCAAAAAACCGGCCGGGAAAACCGTCAAGAAGCCGGCCGAGCCGCCGATGGATCTCGCGGTCGGCCGCCGCATCCGCGACCTGCGCCGCGACAAGGCGATGTCGCTGGAGACGGTGGCCGCGCGCACCGAACTGTCGATCGGCTTCGTCAGCCAGATCGAGCGCGGCCTGTCGTCGCCGTCGTTGCGCGTGCTGGCGACGCTCGCCGACGTGCTCGGCGTCGGCATTGCGGCGCTGTTCGGGGCCGCGCCGAATGGTGACAGCACGGGCGGTGTCGTCACCCGCGAGATGCAGCGCGCCGAGCTGAAGCTGTGGCGCACCGGGATTTCGAAGCAATTGCTGAGCCCGGCCGGCAGCGAGAGCCGGCTCAACCTGTTCCTGGTGCATCTCGACCCCGGCGGCAACACCGGCGACGAGTTTTACACCCATGACGGCGAGGAAGCCGGTCTCGTGCTGTCAGGCGAGATGACGCTGACGGTGGATACGGAGACGTGGACGCTGAAGCAGGGCGACAGCTTTCGCTTCGCCAGCCGCCGGCCGCATCGCTTCTCCAACCCGGCGCGTGATGCCAAGGCCGTGGTGCTGTGGGTGAATTGCGTGACGGGGACAGGGTAGTTGCGTCGTGTAGTTTCGCCGGGACGACACTGAGGATCACTCACGCGCCGTCATTGCGAGGAGCGTAAGCGACGAAGCAATCCACCTATCTCCGCATGGAGGAATGGATTGCTTCGCTTCGCTCGCAATGACGCTGCTGGCTACCCTCCCAGCCCCATCACCACGTCCTCGATCCGGATCGGGAAGCGCCGCACGCGGATGCCGGTGGCGTGCCAGACGGCGTTGGCGACGGCGCCGGCGCTGCCAGTGATGCCGATCTCGCCGACGCCCTTGATGCCGAGCGCATTCACGTGGGGATCGTGCTCGTCGACGGTGATGACGTCCATCGGCGGCACGTCGGCATTCACGGGCACATGATACTCCGCGAGGTTGGCGTTCAGGATGCGGCCGGAGCGATGATCCATCACCGCCTCCTCGTGCAGCGCGAACGACAGGCCCCAGATCATGCCGCCATAGAGCTGGCTTTGCACCAGCAGCGGATTGATGATGCGGCCGGCGGCGAAGGCGCCGACCATCCGCGTGGCGCGGATCTGGCCGAGCTCCGGATCGACCTTCACCTCGGCGAACACGGCGCCGTGCGCGTGCATGGCATATTGCGACTGCGCCGCCGGATCGGCCGCGCCGCTGCCGGTGCCGTCGACCTCGGCGAGACCGGCCCGCGCCAGGATCTCGGCATAGCCCTCGCTGCGCGCCTCGTCGTCGCGGCGATAGAGCCGGCCGCCGCGCGCGATCACGCCGGCATTTCCGGCGCCGAACAGCGGCGAACGCTCGTCCGACGTCGCGAGCTCGGCGAGCTTGGCGATCACGGCCGCGCCGGCATTGTGGATCGCGGCGCCGACGGTTGCGGTATGGCCGGAGCCGCCGGCGATGCCGGCATCCGGCAGATCGGAAGAGCCGGAGCGGAACGTCAGCTGATCGAGATCGAGGCCGAGCGAGTCGGCCGAGATCTGCGCCAGCGCGGTCCAGGCGCCCTGCCCCATGTCGTGCGCGCCGGTCTCCATCACGCCCTTGCCGTCGGCGCGGATCACGGCGCGGGCATTGCCCTGGAACATGATCGCCGGGAAGGTCGCGGTGCCGACGCCCCAGCCGACCAGAAAACCGTTCTCGTCGCGCATCTGCTTGGGCCGAAGCGGACGCCGCGCCCAGCCGAAGCGCTCGGCGGCCTTGGCGTAGCACTGCCGCAGCGCCTTCGAGGAGAACGGCTTGCCGGTGGTCGGCTCGACCTCGGCGTAGTTCTTCAGCCGGAACTCCAGCGGATCGAGGCCGCAGGCGAACGCCGCCTCGTCGATCGCGCTCTCCAGCGCGATCGATCCGGTGGCCTCGCCCGGCGCGCGCATGAACAGCGGCGTGCCGGTGTCGACGCGCACCGCCTCATGCGCGGTGTGGATCGCAGGTGCGGCATACAGCGTGTGCGAGGCGTCGGCGGCGGGCTCGTAGAAATCATCGAAGCTCGAGGTCACGATGCGCGCGTGATGATCGATCGCCGTCAGCATGCCGGCATCGTCGGTGCCGATGCGCAGCCGCTGCCGGGTCGGCGGGCGATGGCCGACCGGGCCGTACATCTGGCTCCGCCGCAGCACCAGCTTGACCGGACGCGCGACCAGCTTGGCCGCCATGATGCCGAGCACCTGCGGCCCGGAGATCAGCCCCTTGGAGCCGAAGCCGCCGCCGAGGAACGGGCTGTTGACGTGGATGTTGCCGGGCGGAATGCCGAACAGCCCGGCGACGCGCATCTGCGCGAACGCCATGCCCTGGCTCGGCGTGTCGATGAACAGGCGGTCGCCGTCCCACACCGCGACGATGGCGTGCGGCTCCATCGCGTTGTGATACTGCGCCGGCGTCTCGTAGGTCGCATCGGTCAGCTTCGTTGCCGCGGCAAGGCCGGCCTCGACGTCGCCGACAACGACTTCGGCCGGATTGCCGATCCCGACCACCGGCGGCGCATAGGCCTCGCCGGCATCGAGGCCGACGCGCGCGATCTCGACCTGGTAGCGCGGCGACAGCAGTGCCGCGCCCTCGGTCGCGGCCTCCAGCGTCTCGGCGATCACGACCGCGATCGCCTGGTTGGCGTAGCGCACCTCGTCGCTCTGCAACAGCTCCATGCGGAAGGCGAACGGATTCCCTTTTGCGTCCGGGTCTTCCGCGAGCTCCGGCTTGTGCGACGGCGTCATCACGTCGACGACGCCGGGATGGCGCTTGGCGGCGGCGACGTCGAGCGATGTGACGCGGCCGCGCGCGATGCAGCTGGTGGCGATCACGGCATAGAGCATGCCGGGCGGATGATTGTCGGCGGCATAGCGCGCTTTTCCGGTCACCTTCAGAATGCCATCGGTGCGGGTCAGCGACTGGCCGACGTTCGAGCCATGGCGGAGATGGGCGGGGTCGCGGGTCAGACTGATCTCAAGCGTCATGCGTCACGCTCCTGCAACAGAGGAGAAGGGGGAGCCGGGGAGCGCGGGAATACGCGCCGGGGTGCCGGCTGCGGCAAGGGAGAGCGCGCGCACGACGATGCGCTGCGCGAGCTCGATCTTGAAGGTGTTGTCGCCGGACGGCTTTGCATCGGCGAGCGCCGCGCGCGCCGCCTCGCGATAGAGGGCAGCATCAGGCGAAGCGCCGGCGAGGATTTGCTCGGCCTCGCGTGCCCGCCACGGCTTTGCGGCGACGCCGCCAAGGGCGAGCCGCGCCTCGCCGATCTTGCCGTCCGTGATGCGCAGGGTGGCCGCGGCGGAGACCACGGCGAAGGCATAGGACGTGCGCTCGCGCACCTTGATGTAGCGCGCATGCGCGGCAAAGTCCTTTGCCTGCGCCGGCAGCCGCAGCGCGACGATCAAATCGCCGCGCTCCAGCTCGGTCTCGCGCGACGGCGCATCGCCGGGCAGACGATGCAGCGCCTCGAGCGGCAGCTCGCGGCGGCCGTCCTTGCCCTCGATCTCAACCACGGTGTCGAGCGCGACCAGCGGCACGCAGAAGTCGGACGGATGGGTCGCGATGCAGCCCTCGCTCCAGCCGAGCACGGCGTGCAGGCGGTTCTCGCCCTTCAGCGCATCGCAGCCGGCGCCCGGCCAGCGCTTGTTGCAGGCGCTGCCGACGTCATAGAAGTACGCGCAGCGCGTCCGCTGCAGCAGATTGCCGCCGACGGTCGCGGCGTTGCGAAGCTGCGCGGAGGCGCCCGACAACAATGCCTCGGCCACCGCCGGATAGGCATAGGCAAACTCGGCGTCATGGGCGAGATAGGCATTGCGCACCAGCGCGCCGATCCGCAAAGACCCGTCGGCAAGACGTTCGATGCGATCGAGCCCGGGCAGCCGCGTGACGTCGACCAGCCGGCTCGGCCGGCAGACGCCGCCCTTCATCAGGTCGAGCAGGTTGGTGCCGGACGCCAGATAGGCCGCACCCTTCTCGCTGGCCGCCGCGATCGCATCCGCGACATTGGCCGGCCGGACATAATCAAAATTCATCATGCGGAGCGCCTCTGCTTTGCGTGTGTCATGTTGGCTTGCGCCTCGAGCACGGCCTCGGTGATCCCGGCATAGGCGCCGCAGCGGCAGAGATTGCCGCTCATGCATTCGCGGACGCGCTCCGGATCGTCGCCGGCCTGGCCTTCCTGGATTAGGCCGATGGTGCTCATGATCTGGCCCGGTGTGCAGAAGCCGCACTGAAAGCCGTCATGGGCGATGAAGGCGGCCTGCACCGGATGCAACTGGTCGCCCTGCGCGACGCCCTCGATGGTGGTGATCACGGCGCCGTCATGGCTGACGGCGAGCGCAAGGCAGGAATTGATGCGCCAGCCGTCGACCAGAATGGTGCAGGCGCCGCACTGGCCGCGGTCGCAGCCCTTCTTGGCTCCGGTGAGGTCGAGCCGCTCGCGCAGCAGATCGAGCAGGGTGACGCGGGGGTCGTCGAGGACAATTTCCCGGCGGACACCGTTGATGGTGAGACTGATGGGGAGATTCATGCAGGGCTCCGATCCGTGTATGGTCGGTTGAATCGAGGCAACACGGCGCCGTGGCCCGCCGAACTGGGGTCGGCGCGCCTTGTCAGGCCGGATGCTGGTCGCCATATACGGAGGCATCCTCCGTTTACAAGGAGGGTGAAAAGAAAAAGCGATGGCCGGTCCTTCAACAGAAATTGTTCGCAAGCCGCGCGCCGACGCGGTGCGCAACCGCGAGCGCGTGCTGGAAGCCGCGAAAGCGGTGTTTTCGGCCGGCGGCAGCGAGGCGAGTCTGGAGGCGGTGGCGCGGCAGGCCGGCGTCGGCATCGGCACGCTCTATCGCCACTTCCCGACCCGCGAGGCGCTGTTCGAGGCGGTCTATCGCCGCGAGGTCGAGCAGCTCGGCGATCTTGCCGAGCAGCTGCAATGCGCGCCCGAGCCGGTCGAGGCGCTGCGGCGCTGGATGCGCGCCAATGTCGAGTTCGTCGCGACCAAGAAGGGTATGATCTCAGCGCTGGCGCTGGTCGCGCATGGCTCGACCGAACTCCACGCCTATTCGTTCGACCGCCTGACCAAGGCGATCGGCACCTTGCTCGCGCGCGCGGTCGCGGCCGGCGAGATCCGCGGCGACATCAGCGCCGAGGACGTGCTGCGCGCGCTGATCGGCATGTGCTACATGCACGACCAGCCCGGCTGGCAGGCCACGGCGCTGCGACTACTGGACGTGTTCGTCGATGGTTTGCGTCTGCGCCCGGCGGGCAAGCCGCCAGCGGCGAAGCCCGCAAGGAAGAAAGCCGCTCGAAAACCGGCGCGCTGACCGGAGATCGCTATGCTGCTTGGTGGATTGGCGCGAAGCGGCCTAGCGGTTGCCGAGGCCGCAATGCGGCGTCCGGCCGTAGCGGCCGTGCAGTCCGCGCCAGAAGCCGTCACATAGCGCGCGCAGGAAAATGCGCATCAAGGCCACTCCACAACAGGTGAACGTTGCAATGCTGCGCGCGCGGCCGGCGAATTGACAGAGCCAATTCTGGGCAGCGACTGCGCAGTCTTTGGGCAGAACGTCCCGCGCACGCTCGGCCGGCGCGCGTAAAATGGCTTGAGATTCAACCGATCGCGTCGTGGCACGGCTCGTGCATCACGGGGCAGTGAGTTGGCCGCTAGGGTTCCGGTCTTGCAAGCAGCAAGGCGCTGGTCCGAGAGCAGCCGCTTGCGGGGGAGACATCCCCGCAGGTGCACGGCGGGACAAAAGCCCGGGAGACCTCGTTAGCCAAGGGATTGGCGGAGCGATGGTCTTTCGCCACTCCCTTTTTGTGAAATTTCGCAAGAGGGATCGGCAATGAACAAACTCATCATCTTCCTCCGCTCTGTCATCATCGCCTGCGCCGTCGTGCTCGCGGCCGCGCCGGCGGCCGACGCCGCGCCGAAGAAAAGCTTCAAGGTCGCGTGGTCGATCTATGTCGGATGGATGCCGTGGGGCTATGCCGCGGACACCGGCATCGTGAAGAAGTGGGCGGACAAATACGGCATCGAGATCGAGGTCAAGCAGTTCAACGACTACGTCGAATCGATCAATCAGTATACCGCCGGCGGCTTCGACGCCGTGACCATCACCAATATGGACGCGCTGTCGATCCCCGCGGCCGGCGGCGTCGACACCACCGCGATCGTGATGGGCGATTTCTCCAACGGCAACGATGCCGTGATCCTCAAGAACAAGTCCGATCTTGCCGCGATCAAGGGCCAGAGCGTCAACCTGGTCGAATTCTCGGTGTCGCATTATCTGCTGGCGCGCGCGCTGGAGAGCAGCAAGCTGAGCGAGAAGGACGTCAAGGTCGTCAACACGTCGGATGCCGACATGGCCGCCGCCTACAAGACCGCCGATGTCAGCGCGGTGGTGACCTGGAATCCGATCGTGACCGAAATCCTCGGCTCGCCCGATGCCAAGAAAGTGTTCGATTCCTCGCAGATCCCCGGCGAGATCATGGACCTGATGGTCGTGAACACGCAGGTCGCGAAGGACAATCCGGCCTTCGCCAAGGCGCTGGCCGGCATCTGGTACGAGACGATCTCGAAGATGACGGCGAACGACGAGGCCGCGAAGGCCGCCAAGGAGGCGATGGCCAAGGCCTCCGGCACCGACCTCGCCGGCTTCGACAGCCAGCTCGCGTCGACGAAGCTGTTCGACAAGGCGGCGGATGCGGAGGCCTTCACGCGCAGCAAGACGGTCGGCGCCACCATGGACCGCGTCCGCAAGTTCCTGTTCGAGAAGGACCTCTTGGGCAAGGGCGCGAAGTCGGCGGATGCCGTCGGCATCGAACTCGCCGACAAGTCGGTGCTCGGCGACAAGGCGAACGTCAAGCTGCGCTTCGATCCGACGTACATGGACGACGCCGCCAAGGGCAAGCTCTGACTCGCGGACCAGCGGAAGGAGCTTGCCATGCGACTTGTGAACATACGGCCGGGCCGGCAGACGCGATTCTATCTCCTCGCGCTGCCGTTCGTATTGGTCGCATTCGCCTACTTCGCCGGCTCCACCGCGCGGCTCGCCGAGAATCCCAACGACAAGCTGCTGCCGGCGCTGCCCAGCATGGTGCAGGCCGTCAAGCAGATGGCGTTCGAGATCGACCCGCGCTCCGGCAGTCATCTGATGCTGTCGGACACGGTCGCAAGCCTCGGGCGCCTGGGCTCGGCGCTGGCGATCTCGACCGCGGCGGCGCTGGTGCTCGGCATCGTGATCGGGCTGCTGCCGGGCGCCAATGCCCTGCTCGGCCCGTTCGTCTCCGTCACCTCGATGGTGCCGCCGCTGGCGCTGCTGCCGATCCTGTTCATCGTGATGGGGCTCGGGGAAAACTCCAAGATCGCGCTGATCGTGATCGGGACGCTGCCCTGCATGATCCGCGACCTCGCCATGAAGGTGCAGGAGCTGCCGCGCGAGCAGATTGTCAAGGCGCAGACGCTCGGCGCCTCGACCTGGCAGATCGCGCTGCGGGTCGCGGTGCCGCAAACGCTGCCCAGGCTGATCGACGTGCTGCGGCTGCAGCTCGGACCGGCCTGGCTGTTCCTGATCGCCGCCGAAGCGATCGCATCCGACTCCGGGCTCGGCTACCGGATCTTCCTGGTGCGCCGCTATCTCGCGATGGACATCATCATTCCCTACGTCGCCTGGATCACGCTCCTGGCGTTCCTGATCGATGCCGGCCTGCGCGTGCTGCAGCGCCGAGCGTTTCCGTGGTTTGCGTCGGTGAGGGCCGAATGAGCGCGATCCGCTTCGACGACGTCTGGAAGGAATATGGCGATCACATCGTGCTCGAACGCATCACGATGGAAGTCGAGCCGCGCGCGTTCATTGCGCTGGTCGGTCCCTCCGGCTGCGGCAAGACCACGCTGCTCAGGATGCTGCTCGGCGAGGAGCAGCCGACCCGCGGCCAGATTCTGGTCGACGGCAAGCCGTTGCCGGGCGAGCCGGATGCCGACCGCGGCGTGGTGTTCCAGCGCTACTCGGTGTTTCCGCATCTGACCGTCTTGCAGAACGTCATGCTCGGCCGCGAACTGCGCGACTCGAAACTGATCGGCCGCCTGTTCGGCGCGGCGCGGCGCGCGGCCAGAGACGAGGCGATGGCGCTGCTGGCCGAGGTCGGGCTTGCCGGTCAAGAAAGCAAATATCCGTCGGCGCTCTCCGGCGGCATGCAGCAGCGGCTCGCCCTGGCGCAGGCGATCATGCGCGGCCCGAAGATCCTGCTGCTCGACGAGCCTTTCGGCGCCCTCGATCCGGGCATCCGCGCCGACATCCATCTCTTGATGAAGCGGCTCTGGAACGAGACCCATCTGACGGTCGTGATGGTGACGCACGACCTCAGCGAAGCCTTCGGCCTCGCCACCCGCGTGATCGCGCTGGAGCGGCACCGCAACCGGCCGGAAGAACGCGAACGCTATGGCGCGACCGTGTCGCGCGACCTCGAGATCTTTCCGCGCCGTTTTGCAGACGCGCGGCAGGACACCAATCCAGCTCCGGCCGGGACGACCCGGTCAAGCAAGGAGCATCAGCCGGGACGACCCGGCGCCCTTGTCTTGAAGGAGCAGTCATGATCCTCACCGAGGAACAGAAGGCCGAGGTCGCGGCGCATACGCGGCGATACAACGAATTGAAGGCGGCGGGGCAGGAGCACGCACCGCGCGCCCTGCCGGCGCCGACCCCGCGCGACGCCGCGCCGATCGACACCAAGGCGGTCATTCACCGCGAAACGATTCCGGCCGGGTGGTATTGGACGACGCGGCTCGACCGCGGCGACGCGTTGCGGCTCGTCAACGTGTCAGGGGCATCTACCGTCAGCCTGCTCGCCTGGAATGCCGCCGATCCTTCCGAGCGGCTAAATCACGCCGACACCATCAAGGTGCAATGGGCGGCGCGGCTGCAGAAGGGCCGCGTGCTGCTGTCGGACATGGGACGCGCCCTGCTCGGCATCACCGAGGACACCAGCGCCGCGCATGATGCGGTGGTCGGCGGCTCGACCGCCGCGACCAACGCGGCGAAGTACGGCGACGGCGCGTTCCGCAACACCCGCGACAATTTCATCCTCGCAGCAAGCAAGCTCGGGCTCGACCGCCGCGACGTGCATCCCTGCGTCAGCTTCTTCGCGCCGGTTGCGATCGATGCCGACGGCAAGTTCGTCTGGTCCGAACAGCGCCGGCAGAAGGGCGACTTCGTCGACCTGCGCGCCGAGATGGATCTTTTGGTCGCGCTGTCCAACTGCCCGCATCCGCTGGATCCCGCAAATGCCCATCCGCGGGCGGACGTCGAGATCGTGCGCTATCGGGCGGCCCCACCGGCTGTCGACGATCTGTGCCGCACCGCGACCGCGGAAGCGGTTCGCGCCTTCGAGAACAACGCGATGTATCTCGGCCAGCCCCTGGAAGGAGCCGCGCGATGAGCAAGCGCATCATCCTCGACGCCGAAATTCCCGCCCGCCAACCGTGGTCGGCGATCATTCGCAAGGGACAGACGCTGCGGATCACGGATACCCACGGCCAGCAGGCCGTCGACACCCTGTTCTACTGCGCCAACGATTTTGGCGAGCGCTACAGCGGCCAGGATACGCTGCGTGCGCAAGGCTCGGCCTATGTCGGACTCGGCACCAAGATCATGTCGAACGAAGGCCGCGTGATGCTGCGCGTGACTGCCGACAGCTGCGGCCTGCACGACACTTCGGCAGGCGCCTGCTCCTGCGAGAGCAACACCGTGCGGTTCGGGCACCAGACCCGCTACCAGCACGCCTGCCGCGAGAACTTTGTGCTGGAAGCCGCGAAATACGGCCTGTCGAAGCGCGACATCGTGCCGAACCTCAACTTCTTCATGAACGTGCCGATCGATCCCGCCGGCAACTTCACCGTGGTCGACGGCGTCTCCAAGCCGGGCGACGCAATCGAGCTGGTCGCCGAGATGGACGTGCTCTGCCTGATCTCCAACTGCCCGCAGATCAACAACCCTTGCAACGGCTTTTTCCCGACGCCGGTGCAGGTCACGATCTCTGAGGCGGAGGATTGATGCATGTTCAGCAAGGTCCTGATTGCCAACCGCGGCGAGATCGCCGGGCGGATCGGCAGAACATTGCGTCGCATGGGCATCGGTTCGGTCGCAGTGTATTCCGATGCAGACCGCTTCACCTCCCCTGTGCTGGAGGCCGATGAGACCGTCCGCATCGGCCCGGCGCCGGCCGCTGAGAGCTACCTCAACGTCGATGCGATCATGGCGGCCTGTCTTGCGACGGGTGCGCAGGCCGTGCATCCCGGCTACGGCTTTCTCTCGGAGAACCGCCGTTTTGCCGAGCGGCTCGCCGAGCACGGCATCGCATTCATCGGGCCGCGGCCGGAGCATCTCGACGCCTTCGGGCTCAAGCACAAGGCCCGCGCCATTGCCGAAGCCAGCGGCGTGCCGCTGCTGCCGGGCTCCGGCTTGCTCGAGACCATCGATGAGGCTCTACGGCAGGCGGAAGCGATCGGCTATCCCGTGATGCTGAAGAGCACCGCCGGCGGCGGCGGCATCGGCATGCAGCTCTGCCATGACGCGGCGACGCTGCGCGAGCGCTTCGAATCGGTGCAGCGCACCGCGCGCGCCAGTTTTGGCGACGCCCGGGTCTATCTCGAGCGCTTCGTCGCCACGGCGCGCCATATCGAGGTGCAGATCTTCGGCAACGGCAAGGGCGACGTGGTGGCGCTCGGCGAGCGCGACTGCTCGCTGCAACGGCGCAACCAGAAGGTCTTCGAGGAAACCCCCGCGCCCGGACTTTCCGCCGGGATCAAGCAGCGACTGCATGCGGCCGCGGTGGCGCTCGGCAAGGCCGTGTCCTACGAATCGGCGGGCACCGTCGAATTCATCTACGACGTCGCGCGCGAAGACTTCTACTTCCTCGAGGTCAACACCCGCTTGCAGGTCGAGCACCCCGTGACCGAGCAGGTTTTTGGCGTCGACCTCGTCGAATGGATGATCCGGCAGGCAGCGGGCGAGGATGTGCTCGGCCAGGCGGGAAAGCTCTCACCCAAGGGCGCCGCGATCGAGGTGCGGCTGTATGCAGAAAATCCCGGCGCAGGCTTTCGCCCGAGCGCCGGGCGGCTGACCTCGGTGATGTTTTCACCGGAAGCACGGATCGACGGCTGGATCGAGACCGGCACCGAGGTGTCGCCGTTCTATGATCCGATGCTGGCCAAGATCATCGTTGCCGGCGACACCCGCGACGATGCAATCGCGCGGCTGTCCAAGGCGCTCGACGACACGATCGTGGCTGGTATCGAGACCAACCTCGCCTATCTGCGCGCGATTGCGGCGTCGGAGGTGTTTCGTAGCGGCAAGGTCGCGACCTCTGTGCTCGGCGAATTCAGCTATCGCCCGCGCACGATCGACGTCGTCGCGCCGGGTGCGCAGAGCGGCATTCAGGAATTGCCCGGCCGCCTGCATCTCTGGCATGTCGGCGTGCCGCCGAGCGGGCCGATGGACGAGCGCTCGTTCCGTCTCGCCAACCGCGCAGTCGGAAATCCGGAAACGACGACCGCGCTGGAGCTGACCGTCAACGGCCCGACGCTGCGCTTCAACACCGATGCGACGGTGGCGCTGTCGGGCGCGCGCATGAAGGCGTCGCTCGACGGCGCCGAGGTCGCGTTCGACGAGCCGGTCACGGTGCGTGCGGGACAGACGCTCGCGATCGGCAGCATTCACGGCCCCGGGCAGCGAACGTATGTCGCCATTCGCGGCGGCTTCGACGTTCCGGAGGTGCTGGGGTCGCGGGCCGTCTTCACGCTGGGCGCATTCGGCGGCCACGCCACCGGCGCGCTGAAGGCGGGCGACGTGCTGCATCTCGGCGCCGAACGGCCCGGCCTCGCCGCGCCGCAGCGGATCGAAGACAGCGAGCGGCCGCAGCTTTCGCGCGCATGGGAGATCGGCGTCGTCTACGGGCCGCATGGGGCGCCGGACTTCTTTCTCGACGAGGACATCGAAACGTTGTTCTCGGCGAGCTACGAGGTGCATTTCAACAGCGCGCGCACCGGCGTGCGGCTGATCGGCCCAAAGCCGCGCTGGGCGCGCGCCGACGGCGGCGAGGCCGGGCTGCATCCGTCGAACATTCACGACAACGCCTATGCGGTCGGCTCGATCGATTTCACCGGCGACATGCCGATCATCCTCGGTCCCGACGGCCCGAGCCTCGGCGGCTTCGTGTGCCCGGCCGTGGTCGCGCGCGACGAGCTCTGGAAGATCGGGCAGCTCAAGCCCGGCGACACCGTGCGGTTCGTCGCCGCGCGGCGTGACGATCCCGTTGCCGGCCCGACGGTGCTGCGCGCGTCCGATCTCGGCTCGGCCATCGTCGGACGCAGCGACGACGGCCCGATCCCGGTGGTCTACCGTCGCGCCGGCGACGACAATCTGCTGGTCGAGTATGGTCCGATGGAGCTCGACATCGCGCTGCGGCTGCGCGTGCATGTGCTGGCGCAGGCGCTGGAGGCGGCAAAGCTGCCCGGGCTGATCGATCTGACGCCCGGCATCCGCTCGCTGCAAATCCACTATGACGGCACGTCGCTGTCGCGGCGGAAACTGCTCGACGCGCTGCGCAGCGTCGAGCAGGAGTTGCCGCCGGTCGATGCGATGCGGGTGCCGAGCCGCATCGTCCATCTGCCGCTGTCCTGGAAGGACCCGCAGGCCGAGCTTGCGATGCGCAAGTATCAGGAGCTTGTGCGGCCCGATGCGCCATGGTGTCCCTCGAACATCGAGTTCATCCGCCGCATCAACGGGCTCGCCAGCGAAGACGACGTCCGCCGCATCGTGTTCGACGCCAGCTATCTCGTGCTCGGCCTCGGCGACGTCTATCTCGGCGCGCCGGTGGCGACGCCGGTCGATCCGCGCCACCGCCTGGTGACCACCAAATACAACCCGGCGCGAACCTGGACGCCGGAGAACGCCGTCGGCATCGGCGGCGCCTATATGTGCATCTACGGCATGGAAGGACCGGGCGGCTACCAGCTATTCGGGCGCACCATTCAGGTGTGGAACACCTGGCGCACGACACCGGCGTTCAAGCCGGGCCATCCGTGGCTGCTGCGCTTCTTCGATCAGATCCGCTTCTTCCCGGTCGACGCCGACGAGCTGCTCGACGCGCGCGCTGCATTCCCGCACGGGCAATATGACGTCAGGATCGAGGACGGCGAGTTCAGCTACGCCGACTATGCAAAATCCTTGGCCGGAGCGCGGCCGTCGGTCGCGGCGTTCAAGGCGACGCAGCAGGCCGCATTCGATGCCGAGCGCCAGCGCTGGCGCGAGATGAAGCTCGACGAGGCGCCGGCCGAATCGATCGATACGGCGGCGAGCGCGACCGGCATTCCCGACGGCCATCTCGGCGCCTTCTCGGAGGTGCCGGGCAACATCTGGAAGATCCTGGTCGAGGAAGGCTCAACCGTCGCGCCGGGCGACGTGCTGGCGATCATCGAGTCCATGAAGATGGAGATCAGCGTGCAGGCGCCCGCCGCCGGCCGCATTACGTCGCTGCCGGTCAAGCCCGGCCAGACCCTGCGCGCCGGCGACGTCGTGGCGCTGATCGAGCCGGCATAGGGGGCGTCGCCAAAAATGCCGAAAAACAACCCCATGCAAAGTAGCCGCAGCCGACCTTCGACCAGGCCTTGACACGTCGGGCAACTCACCTGTACTCTTCCAATATTCCGAAATTGCGGAAACCTTCCCCGCCCAAGGCTATCGCATGGGGGGATCGCAGTATTGCCGGCACCGGCCGTCGGCTCCCTCTCCCGCTTGCGGGGGGAAGGTTGGGGTGGGGGTCTCTCCACGAGTCGTATCGCGGAAATAGCCCCCACCCGGATCACATCTGCGATGCGAGCCGGCCTCCCCCGCAAGCGGGAGAGGCAAAGCGAGTCTGTGGCCTGACCGCCTCAACCCAATTTGATCTCACTTTGGACGATTGCGGTCAGCGCGGATTGGTCCGCGTTCCATTGCTGTTGCCCGGCAGGTTCGACGTTCCCGAACCCGTGGCGGGATTGTTGTTGGGAGTTGTCGAATAGTTCGGCGTCGTGGTCGCCGGATCGTTCATGTTGCCGGTGCTGCTGCCGGGTGGATTGCTCATCCCGGAGCCGGTTCCTCCGCCCATGCCCGTCGTGCCGCCGGTGCCCGAACCGGCGCCTGAGCTACCCGTTCCGGCGCCCGAACTCGCACCGCCTGCCGATCCGCCGCCGGCCCCGCCTGCACCACCACCGCCGGCTCCGCCGCCCTGTGCGAAGGCGAGCGGGGTTGAGAGCATCATTGCCGCAGCGAGACCGAGCGTTGCCAGTTTCTTCATGTGATGTCCTTTCCTGGTTCGAGTCCGGGCAACGGGTTGCGCCAGGTCTCGTTCCCAAGGATGTGAAAGGCGGACATCATCTCGCCGTGACGGCGACAGCTAACCGAAGCGGTGATCGTAGCGGGTGATCGACAGTTCCTTGGTGTCGATCTCGGGCGTCTTGCCGGAGAGCATGTCGGCCAGCACGCGGCCCGAGCCGCAGGCCATGGTCCAGCCGAGCGTGCCGTGGCCGGTGTTGAGATGCAAATTGGCGTAGCGCGTCTTGCCGATCACCGGCGGACCGTCGGGGGTCATCGGACGCAGGCCGCACCAGAAGGTGGCCTTGGCAAGATCGCCGCCACGCGGAAACATCTCGGTCAGCGAATGATCCAGCGTGGCGCGCCGCGCCGGGTAGAGCTGTTTCGAATAGCCGGAGATCTCCGCGGTGCCGCCGACGCGGATGCGGTCGCCGAGCCGCGTGATCGCGACCTTATAGCTCTCGTCCATCACGGTCGATTCCGGCGCACCGGCCGCGTCCTTGATCGGCACCGTGATCGAATAGCCCTTGACCGGATAGACCGGCAGCGAGATGCCGAGCGGCCGCACCAGCTGCGGCGAATAGCTGCCGAGCGCGAGGACATAGGCGTCCGCGGTCATCACGCCGGCGCTGGTCGCAACGCCGGTGATGCGCGTCGCATCCGCGTTCAGTCCGTCGATGCCGACATTGAAGTTGAAGCGCACGCCGAGCTTCTCGGCCTCGCGCGCCAGCGCCTGGGTGAACATGTGGCAGTCGCCGGTCTCGTCATGCGGCAGGCGCAAGCCGCCGGCGACCTTGTCCTTCACCAGCGCCAGCGCCGGCTCGGCGGCGATGCAGCCGTCGCGGTCGAGCACCTCGTAGGGCACGCCGTATTGCTTCAATACGGCGATGTCCTCGGCGGTGCCGTCGAGCTGGGCCTGATAACGGAACAGCTGCAGCGTGCCGCGCGCGCGCTCGTCGTATTTGATGCCGATCTCGGCGCGCAGTGCCTGCAGGCAGTCGCGGCTGTATTCCGCGATCGGGATCATCCGGCTCTTGTTGACGGCATAGCGCGCCGAGGTGCAGTTGCGCAGCATCTTGAGCAGCCACCACCACATCACCGGATCGAGCTTGGGGCGGATCACCAGCGGGCCGTGCTTCATCAACAGCCACTTCACCGCCTTCACCGGCACGCCGGGGCCGGCCCAGGGCGAGGAGTAGCCAGGCGACACTTCACCGGCATTAGCGAAGGAGGTTTCCAGCGCGGGCTGCGGCTGGCGGTCGATCACCGTGACGTCATGGCCGGCGCGCGCGAGATAATAGGCCGAGGTGACGCCGATCACGCCACTGCCGAGAATTAGGACCTGCACTTTTCCTCACATCCTGCAGCAAAAAACGCTATCGCCGCTGCGAAACCATTCTGCTCCGCAGCGGCGACAGCTATTTGTATCGAGCTGAAGCTCGATGTTGGATTGACTCGATGCTGCCGCAGGATCCGTGCACCTCTCCCGCTTGCGGGGGAGGTCGGATCGCATCGTCAGATGCGATCCGGGTGGGGGCTCTCTCCACGACACGACTCGTGGAGAGAGCCCCCACCCTAACCCTCCCCCGCAAGCGGGAGAGGGGACGCAGTTTTCCTTGCCGCCACACCTCGACCTAGCTTCATCAGCTTCGGCACTTCAGCCCTAGCAATTCTCAGGCCACGCGCTTGATGGCGTCGCCGAGGATCGAGACCATGTCGTCGATGTGCTTCTTCTCGACGATCAGCGGCGGCGACACCGCGAGCGAGTCGCCGCTCATGCGCAAATAGAGCCCGTTGTTGAAGCAGTCGACCATCAGGTCGTAGCCGCGCGCGCCGACCGCGCCGTCGCGCGGCTTAACCTCGATCGCGCCCATCAGGCCGAGATTGCGGATGTCGATGACGTTCGGCAGGCCCTTCAGCGAGTGCAGGCCGTCGCGGAAGTACTCCGCGAACTGCGCGCCGCGGGTCAGAAGGCCTTCGTCCTTGTAGATGTCGAGCGTGGCAAGGCCGGCCGCGCAGGCCACCGGATGCGCCGAATAGGTGTAGCCGTGGAACAGCTCCATGGCGTTGTCGGGGCCGACCATCAGCCCGTCATAGATCTCGCGTTTCGCGAACACCGCGCCGCAGGGCACGCTGCCGTTGGTGATGCCCTTGGCGGTGGTCATCATGTCCGGCGTCACGCCGAAGAAATTGGCGGCGAACGGCGTGCCGAGGCGGCCGAAGCCGGTGATGACCTCGTCCATGATCAGGAGGATGCCGTGCTTGGTGCAGAGCTCGCGTAGCCGCTGCAGATAGCCCTTCGGCGGCGGCAGCACCGCGGTGGAGCCCGGCACCGGCTCGACGATCACGGCGGCGATGGTGTCGGCGCCGTGCAGCGCCACCATGCGCTCGACGTCGTCGGCGAGCTCGGCGCCATGATCCGGCTGGTCCTTGGCGAAGGCGTTGCGGGCGAGATCGTGGGTGTGGCGGATGTGATCGACGCCGGGCAGATGGGTGGCGAACTGGCGGCGGTTGGCGACCATGCCGCCGACCGACAAGCCGCCGAAGCCGACGCCGTGATAGCCGCGCTCGCGGCCGATCAGGCGGGTGCGGGTCGCCTGGCCGTTGGCGCGGTGATAGGCCAGCGCGATCTTCAACGCGGTGTCGACCGATTCAGAGCCCGAATTGGTGAAGAAGATGCGGTCCATCCCCTTCGGCGCGATCTCGGCGAGGCGCTCGGCGAAATCGAACGCCAGCGGATGGCCCATGTTGAAGGACGGCGCGAAATCCAGCGTCGAGAGCTGGCGCTCGACCGCGGCCGCGATCTGCGGGCGGCCGTGACCGGCATTGACGCACCACAGGCCGGCGGAGCCGTCGATCACCTGCCGGCCGTCGACCGCGGTGTAGTACATGCCCTTGGCGGAGGAGAACAGCCGCGGCGCTTTCTTGAACTGCCGGTTGGCCGTGAAGGGCATCCAGAACGAGTCGGTCTTGATGGTGTTCGGAATCTGATGAACGGTCACGGCGGGCGCTCCATTATGAGTTTCCTATAGTCGGACCACGCTTCCCATCACTCAACAAGTCCTTTTCTGTCGCAGCGCAAGCCATTGATCTGATTGAGGCGGTCTGCCAAGATTTGTTCGATCCGCAACACCTGCAACAGGGATTTGTCATGAGCGTCGATATCGGCGGACGGCTGCGATTCATTCGTGCGCGCGCCAAGCTGTCGCAGCGCGAGCTCGCCAAGCGCTCCGGGGTGACCAATTCGACGATCTCGCTGATCGAATCCAACCAGATGAACCCGTCGGTCGGGGCGCTGAAGCGCATCCTCGACGGCATCCCGATGGGGCTCGCGGAATTTTTCGCGATCGAGCCGGAGCGGCCGCGCAAAGCGTTCTATCGCGCCGAGGAACTCACCGAGATCGGCAAGAAGCCGATCTCCTACATGCAGGTCGGCGACAATCTGTTCGGCCGCGCCCTGCAGATCCTGAAAGAACGCTACGAGCCGGGCAGCGACACCGGGCGGGTGCCGCTGCAGCACGAGGGCGAGGAAGGCGGCATCGTGGTCTCCGGCCGGCTCGAGGTCACCGTCGACGACGAGCGGCGGGTGCTCAACGCCGGCGACGCCTATTATTTCGAGAGCCGCCGCCCGCACCGCTTCCGCTGCATCGGCGCCAAGGCCTGCGAGGTGATCTCGGCCTGCACGCCGCCGTCGTTTTGAACCGGGCGGACGCGGCGTGCGACCCAAGCCGCAAGGGGCTGCATGGCGCGGCCCGCGGATCATCTCCATGCCCGGTTCGTTACGGTTTGCCGCCCTCGCCGCGGCCATCACGGTCCTGGTCCCCCGCCCGTCGCTGGCGCTGGACGACTATCTGCGCGCGTCGAGCAGCGCACCGACCGCGATCAAGCTGTGCGGCGATACCGACAGCGACCGGATCAAGACGGCCGACTGCAAGAAGGCCGGCTACGACATGCAGATCGGACAGATCGACAAGGCGTTCGATGCGGCGCTGGCGAAGACGCCGCCCAACATCAAGCCGCTGCTGAAGCGCGACCAGGCCTGGTTCAACGAGATGATCCAGGAGGCCGCCGACACGATGACCCAGGCCGACCAGGACGAGCTCAGGCAGAATTTTGCCGAGACGCTGCGCCGGCGCATCGCGTCGCTTGACGGCATCGCCGATGGTTTTGGCCGGCCGGGCCTTGCCGGCCAATGGATCAACGCCTTCGGCAAGATCAGCGTCACGCCGGCCGACGACGGTGCCTATCGCGTCGCGGTCGAGCTGCAATCGGACTACGGCAGCAACCGGCACCGCGGCTGCAAGTTCGGCGCGCTGCTGAAGCCCGTGGCGACAGGCTGGCTCGCGGGCCCCGTGCTTGCCGGCAAGGAGGCGGAGAAGCCTGCAAGCGCCGATGCCGGCAGCAAGCCCGCGAAGCCGCCGGCGCTGAAGATGCGCCGCCAGGGCGACACGCTGCGCATCGTCGGGAGCGATGGCGACGACGACTGGGCCGGCCTGAGCGATTGCGATTCGATGGCGCAGATCACCGGCAGCTATTTTGGCGCCGGCAAGGAGGCGACGTCCGACAAGGCGACCACTGCCTTCGTCACCCCGACGTTCGATTGCACCAGGCCGGAGACCGCGACCGACGAGGAGATCTGCGCCGACCCCGACCTCGCCGACAACGACATCAGGCTGAACCGCGCCTGGAAGGCCTTGCAGCCGCGGCTCGACGAAGCGACGCGGCGCGCGCTGACCGACGACCAGCGCCACTGGGTGAAGAGCCAGACCGAGCAATATCCGGAATTCCTGCATCCAGCCTGGGAAAAGACCACCTCGCAGATTCACGCCACCACCGACGCGCGCGACCATCTCGACGCCCTGCAGCGCGAGCGGCTGGCGCTGCTCGAAGGCTTTGACGACAAGCGCAGCGGCATCACCGGGGTCTGGCTCGCCTACAACGCCATCATCAAGGTCACGACAGACAGCGACGGCACCGTGACTGCCACCGGCTGGAAGTGGGACCAGGGCGACTGGAAGGCCGGCTGCGACTATGAGATGACCGGAAAGATCGTGCGCGGCAGCTTCCGCTCCGACGAGGCGCGCAAGAACCCCGACACGCTGGAGCGCGACGGGAGCATGCTGATCGTCAACCGGCAGGACGATGTGTTCGCCAGGAAGCGCTACAGCAACAAGGACGGCAGCGAAAACAAGGACGCCGACGAGCAGAAGTGCCGGCGCCGGCTCGACGTCTCCTCGACCGCCCGGCTGTTTCCCGCCCGGCCCTCGCCCGACATCGACCGCTTCAAGGGCTCGATCCGCTGACCGGCGCGGGCCGCCTTCGAACCGGCAGGCGGCTCGGGCGACTAATCAGGGCCATGCACGATGCGCCCGCCAAGCCCAAACGGCAGCTCATCACGTCGATTTTCGTATCGGCGGCAATCCTGTACGGCTGCATCTTCTTCGTGAACTGGCTGTCGCCCAAAGCCTGCTCGACCGAGTTCTGGCCGCCGTCGATCCATTGCCGATGGGATTTTTAGGCCGCCCCGGTTGGCCCTGGCGGCTTCGGAAACCAGCCTATGATATGCTGCCTATCTGCAGGTATCCGAGCTGGAGTCCCGCATGCGCGCGCTCGCCCTCATCACCGTGCTTGTCTTCGCCCTGATCACGCCGGCGGCGGCCGCCGATGTGACCGCGGCGCAAGAGGTGATCCGAGCGCAGGAGCAGGCATTCGGCCGCGACGATGCCGCGGCCGCGTATTCCTACGCCGCGCCCGCGATCCGACAGATCTTTCCGCAGGCCGACATCTTCATGTCGATGGTGCAGCAGAGCTACGCGCCGGTCTATCGGCACCGCAGTTTCGAGTTCGGCGAGGCGAAGAGCGAGGGCGACTGGATCGCGCAGCGCGTCGACATCGTCGATGCCAATGGCGAGGCGTGGCAAGCGCTCTACACGCTGGAGCGGCAGGCCGACGGCAGCCTGAAGATCACAGGCTGCACGCTGCGCAAGGCCGGCCAGGCGGTGTGACTGCCCCGGGTTCGGTCCACCTCTCCCCGACGGGGAGAGGTCGATTTGCGCAGCAAATCGGGTGAGGGCCGCCAGCTCCAATGAGAGACCGTAACCCCTCACCCGGCGCTACGTCCCAAGGGAGAGGTGAGCCGCCGCTGCCGCGCCCGCATCAACAGCAGCAGCACGATGCTGACATTGAGCAGGTTCCAGGCGAGGCCATTGGCGAAGGCCGCGGCGTAGGAGCCGGTGGCGTCGAAGATCACGCCGGAGATCCAGCCGCCGAACGACATGCCGAACACCGAAGCGAAGATCACGATGCCGATCCGGGTCGCGGCTTCCGACGCCGGCATCGCCTCGCGCACGATGATCGCGTAGCTCGGCACGATGCCGCCCTGGAACAGGCCGAACATCGCCGAGATGATGTAGAGCGAGGTCAGGCTGTCGAAGAACAGATAGAACAGCAGCGCCGCGCCCTGCGCGATCGAACCGATCAAGAGCGTGCGCAGGCCGCCGATCTTGTCGGCGAGGTAGCCCGAGCCGATCCGGCTGATGATGCCGAAGCCGAGCATCAGCGACAGCATCTCGGCGCCGCGCGCCACGCCGTAGCCGAGGTCGCCGCAATAGGCGACGATATGGACCTGCGGCATCGACATCGCCACGCAGCAGGAGATCGAGGCCAAGGCCAGGACCGCAGTCAGCGCGTTGGTGGAGAGCCGCAAGTCAACCCGCGGCGGCGCCGCGTTGGCATGGCTGCGCCTGACAGCCGCGCCCATCAACAGGCGCAACGCCACGAGCGCGAGCGTCATCGCCACCGCGGTGAAGATGCCGATCGCGATATGGGTCGAGCGCCAGCCAAAACTCTGCATGCCGAAATTGACCAGCGGCGGCCAGATCGTACCGCCGACATAGTTGCCGCTCGCCGCGATCGTGACCGCGAGCCCGCGGTAGCGCTCGAACCAGTGCGAGGCCTCCGCCATCAGGGGGCCGAAGGTCGCGGCCGACGACAGGCCGATGGCGAAATGCAGCAGGTTGAAGGCCCAGATCGACGGCGCGTAGCCGGCGCCGACATAGCCGAGACCGAGAATGCCGATGCCGACGCCGATCGCGGCCACGATGCCGTAGCGGTCGCTGATCTTGCCGGTCACCACCTGGCCGATGCCAAAACCGAGCATCACCATGGTGAAGGCGAGCGAGGCGGTGCCACGGGTGGCGCCGAAGTCGGTTTGCACCACCGGCAACACCACGACGACCGACCACATGCCGACGCTGCCGAGCGAGCCGATGACCACGGCAACGGCAAGCCGCAGCCATGCCCGGCGCGAGTCGGGAATAAACTGGGCGTATCGGGGGGAGTATTGAGAATAAGTATCCACGGCGGCGCGAACTTCGTCGGCTTTCGCCTACGGGTCAAGCCACATGCCGAGAGATTAGGCATGCAGTAGCGCCGGGACGCACTTCCGGGACGACGGCATGGGGAGGTCGCGAGACCGCGCACCTAATTGCCGAAATTCGGATCCTGCGACTGGAACGGGCCGCACTTCGCGTGCTTGGCGAACCGCTGGTCGAAGTCGACGGTGCCGCCGGCGACCGGAATGCGGGTCGGCGGCAGGCCGCGGAGGTACTGATCGACGGTCACGGTCTTCTCGTCGGTGCTCAGGGTGACGCGCACCGGCTCAAGCGGCTTGCCCTTGTTCACGTCAGTCAGATCGAGCGCGTAGTAGCCGATCACCGATTGTCCGCCCCGCATATGGCGATCGACCGATAGCGGCAGATAGAGCTCCATCCGGACGCCCTCGCCGTCGCAGGCGATCATGCGGATCATCACGGCCTCGGCGCCGGGCGGCTTCGCGGCTGCGGCGGTCGCAACGCAAGCCAGGATCGCGGCGACAAGTCCCCGCGTCATGAGCCCACGCTTTCTTGTCAATGCGATGGTGCGGCGCATCGGGTTTGGCATCCAAGATCCCTGACGAAGGTCGTTCGGTTTGCATTTGGTCGGGCGCCGAGCCGGCAAGTTCAATCCGCGCCGCGTTCCGCCGGCTCCGGGAATATCGGCCGTCGATCCGTGATCCATGCTGACGAAGAAACTGCTACAATGCGAGCCGGTTCACACTGGCGGCCCGCCATCCGGTTCTATCATCCCGCCGGATGGCGCGCAGTTCGCAAGGTATGAGGATCGAAGCGCAACCTGTCGGAGGGTCATCATGCATTCGTCGTCAGCAGAGTGGTTACCCGTTGCGTCAGCCCCGTCGGACCGCGAGCTCGAGGTCTGTGTCCTCGATTATGACGGCATGGTCCACGCGCTCATGTTCCCCTGCCACCGCGACGGCGCCGAATGGGTCGACCAAGCCGGCAGCAAGCATCTCGACATCCAGCCGACGCATTGGCGCAGATGGATGCGGCCCGCCAATTAGCGGCGTCGTGATTGCCGCGAGGGCGGCCGACACCGATCTCGCGCCGGTTCGCATCTTGAGCTAGAATGGTCACGTGGGTTCAGGTGAGCCAGGAGGCTCGTCATGGAATCACACGTTGTCCCTTTCGAAAATCGCTGGACCAACGGCAAGCATGCCTGGGAGTGGCACTGCGAGCTCGAGCGGCTGGGTGTGCCGACGGTCCGGACGATGTACTGCGAGCATGAAACGCACCATCGCAACAAGTCGGCGGTGGTGTTCGACATCCCCGCCGGCTTTGTCCACGACTGGCTGGCCTTCCACGACCGCCGCGCCGCCCGGCAGCAATTGCTGTGGCGCGCCAGCGTCATCACGCTCGGCATCATCGCCGCATCGGGCGCCGTGCTCGGTGCGCTGAGATAGAGGCCGCTACCCCGCCCCCACAGCCGGACGGTCCCCCGACCGGGAATCCCGCGTGCCCGGCGCCCGCGACGTCCCCGCGCGGCCTTGAGAGGGCGCTTATTAACCCTTTGCTAACCATACACCCGGCAAGAATTGCCGAGTGAAGTCGAGTGTCGTCGGTCGCGACTAGCGGGTGGAGATCCCCGTGGACGCCAGCGCGGTGCCTCACTTTCGAAACGGCGGCCCTTCGGCCGCCGCGCAGACGTTTGGCGCTCGCAGCCGCCAGTCGCGGGGGGATACGGCTACCATGGTCGACGTCACAGCGGGTCAGGGCACGGCGGGCAAGAACGGACTGCCGAGCCTCGCCGAAATCGGCGACATCCTCAAACGCGGCGACATCGCGCTCGCGGTCGGCGTCCTCACCATCCTGGTGGTGCTGATCCTGCCGCTGCCCTCGATCGTGCTCGACCTGTTCCTGGCGGTCTCGATCATCGTCTCGATCCTGATCCTGATGACCTCGCTGTTCATCCAGGCGCCGCTGGAATTCTCGTCGTTTCCGACCATCCTGCTGATCTCGACCATGCTGCGGCTGTCGCTGAACATGGCCTCGACCCGGCTGATCCTGAGCCACGGCCACGAGGGCACGGCGGCCGCCGGCCACGTCATCGAAGCGTTCGGCAACTTCGTGATGGGCGGCAACTTCGTGATCGGCATCATCGTGTTCGCGATCCTGGTGATCGTGAACTTCGTGGTCATCACCAAGGGTTCGGGCCGCATCGCCGAGGTCGCGGCGCGCTTCCAGCTCGACTCGATGCCCGGCAAGCAGATGGCGATCGATGCCGATCTCTCCGCCGGCCTGATCGACGAGAAGGCCGCCAAGGAGCGCCGCAAGGCGCTGGAGGACGAAAGCGGCTTCTTCGGCGCCATGGACGGCGCCTCGAAGTTCGTCCGCGGCGACGCCATCGCCGGCCTTTTGATCGTCGGCATCAACATCGTCGGCGGCATCATCATCGGCGTCGCCCAGCAGGGCCTCTCCTTCAGCGAGGCCGCCCGCACCTACACCGTGCTCACCGTCGGCGACGGCCTCGTCACCCAGGTGCCGGCACTGATCGTCTCGACCGCCGCGGGCCTGCTCGTCTCCAAGGCCGGCATCACCGGCGCCGCCGACAAGGCGCTGATGCGCCAGCTCTCCGGCTATCCGCAGGCGCTCGGCATGTCGGCCGGCGTCATGCTGGTGCTGGCGCTGCTGCCGGGCATTCCGACGCTGCCGTTCCTGGCGCTCGGCTCCGGCGCCGCCGCGCTGGCCTGGAGCGCGCGCAAGCAGAAGCGGGTGGCGAAGGCCGCCGAGGCGGCCGCCGCTGCGGCCCCCGCCGCCGCCGCGGCCGCCGCCAGCGCCGAGGAGCCGATATCGGCCGCGCTGAAGATCGACGACCTCAAGATCGAGCTCGGCTACGCGCTGCTGCCGCTGGTCAACGGCCCCGACGGCACCGACCGCCTCACCG
Organism: Bradyrhizobium ivorense; assembly: GCF_900696085.1. Classification (GTDB taxonomy): domain Bacteria; phylum Pseudomonadota; class Alphaproteobacteria; order Rhizobiales; family Xanthobacteraceae; genus Bradyrhizobium; species Bradyrhizobium ivorense. The sequence continues at coordinate 12,566 of NZ_CAADFC020000030.1, read as the reverse complement.
AGCAGATCAAGGCGCTGCGCCGCTCGCTCGCGGTCGAGATGGGCTTTGTGATGCCGGCGGTGCGCATCCTCGACAATGTCCAGCTCGAGGCCAACAGCTACGCCATCAAGATCAAGGAGGTCGACGCCGGTACGGGACGGATCTGGCCGAGCCAGTTCATGGTCATGGACCCCGCCGGCAACCAGGTGCAGCTGCCCGGCATCAACACGCTGGAGCCGACCTTCGGCCTGCCGGCGACCTGGGTCGATGCCGGCCTGAAGGAAGAGGCCGCGCTGAAGGGCTACACCGTGGTCGACGCCGCCACGGTGCTGTCGACGCACCTGACCGAGCTGCTCAAGACCAATATGGCGGACCTATTGTCCTATGGTGAGGTGCAGAAGCTGCTCAAGGACCTGCCCAAGGAACAGGGCGAGCTGATCAAGGACATCGTGCCGGGCCAGGTCACGATCTCGGGCATCCAGCGCGTGCTGCAGTTGCTGCTCGCCGAGCGCATCTCGATCCGCGACCTCTCGACCATCCTCGAGGGCATCGCCGACGCGTTGGCGTTCTCGCGCAATCCGGCCACCATGGTCGAGCACGTCCGGGCCCGGCTGGCGCGGCAGATCTGCGCGCAAAACACCTCGCCGAACGGCTATCTGCCGCTGATCGCGCTGTCAGCGCGCTGGGAGCAGGCGTTCGCCGAGTCGATCGTCGGCACCGGCGACGACCGCAGCCTGGCGATGCAACCCTCAAAGCTCTCCGAGTTCATGACCGCCGTCCGCAACGCCTTCGAGCAGGCGGCGCGCGAAGGCGAGGCGCCGGTGCTGGTGACGTCGGCCGCGATCCGTCCCTTCGTTCGCTCGCTGGTTGAACGGTTCCGCTCGCAGACCACCGTTTTGTCGCAGGCCGAGATCCATCCGCGCGCCCGGCTGAAGACGGTCGGCAGCGTCTAAGTGGAAGGCAAATCAGCCGCTTTTTGCGGCGTGCTTTTGCGTCACAGGCAACTGATTTGTTGTGAAATCGTCCGGAACGGCCCTATCTGGGATCTGGCACTCCACCACTCGAACAAGTAATTGATATTACTGGCTGTTAATGTGAAATGGACGCCGTCGAGGGGCACTTTCGATCGCGACGGATCACGTCTCATCACGGCCTTGTGATGGCCTCTTGGGAACGGAATCGGCGAATCCTACGTTAGCGGGGCGAGAGATTTTGAACCGGCCGGCCCAGCCGACCGACAAATCTCCGAAGAGTAGGAAGGCGGCAGGAGACTTCCATGAACCACTCGATCTATAGCGCAGATCGCATGACGCATCTGAAGATCGTCGTGGTTGCCCTGACCGCTGGTATCCTGGTCGCCGGCTTCGGCATCGCGGTGCACAACGCGTCGGATGAGGGTTACACCCAGACGGCGCGTGTCATGAAGGCCGGCAAGCCGGTTGCAATCACAAGCTCGAGCAACTCGCTGGTCCGTTGATCGGCAGGCTCGCTAACAGGAGAGTTTCACGGAATTCACGTAGTCTCTTTACAGCCCCCCAAAGTCGCTACGTGGATATTTAAGACCCCCAACTACCCCCAAGTTGACTGTTGAAAACGCCCGCTCCCCACGGGCGTTTTCTTTTTGTGCGGGTGCCATCCAGCTCTATCCGCGTCATTGCGAGCCAACGGGTCGCGCGAACGCGCGCCCGATGACAAGGCTCCGCGAAGCAATCCATTGCCACCGCGCATGCGGAAGGATGGATTGCTTCGCTTCGCTCGCAATGACGTGTGACGGGGCAGCAGCGCGGCACCGCCTCGACGATGAGTGCGCTGAGCAGAACGCTTACCGCGGCGGCGCGTCCGACCCGCCCGGCACCGTCTCGATCAGCTTGCCGGTGAAGATCGGCGCCGAGGTCGGCTGGCCGGTCGGCGAGCCGCCGGCCTGTTCGACGGTCACCGCATAGGTGGCTCCGTTGATCACGTCGGGATCGTAGCCCGACAGCACCGGGCGCGCGGTGAAATCGCCGGCGCCGATCACGCCGAGCGAGCGCGGCTGCGGCAGTCTGTCGGAGATCAGCCAGAGCTCAAAACTCTTGCCGGGCTCGGAGGTGGCGCCGACCTTGCGGACGGTAAAGTTTTTCGTCGCGCCGTCGATGGTCATGATGAAGGCCGGGCCGCCGGCCGGGCCCTGCAGCAGCGCGACATATTGCGAGGACGGCGTCAGCGCCGGCGCCGGCACCTTCACCTCCACGGTCTGGATGCGCGGCTTCGGCCGCAGCGCATTCGGCAGGGCGTCGGGCTGCAAGACCTGCAGGCTCAGCGTCACCAGCAGCGCCGCCGCAATCGCGCTCGCCATCGAGGCGATGCGGCGCCAGCGCTTCACGCGGGTCGAGAGCTCGATGACGTTGCCGTCGCCGATGGCCTGCCTGATCTCGCCGAGATCAAACTGCGGCGGAGCTGACGGCGGCGCGGGTGGCGGCGTTTCTTGCAGCACGAGCGGCACCTGCTGCTCCAGCAGCACCGGCGGCACCTGCCGCTCGGGCAGCACCGGCGGCGCCTGCGGCTCGGTGGAATGGCCGATCGCCGCCTTGATGTTCTCCCACACCACCGGGCGCGGCACGACCGCGCCGACCATCTGGTTCAGCGAGGCCAGCCTGAACTCCCACGCCTGCACGACGCCGGCGAACTCGGCGTCGTCGGCGATCATGCTCTCGACCTGGGCGCGCTCCCCGGCATCGAGCGTGCCCAGCGCATATTCCGCCGCGAGCGCGATATGGTCTTCACTAAGGGCCATCACTCAGAGTCCAAGACACTCCCGGATATCCATCAGGCTGCGGCGCAGCCAGGTCTTCACCGTATTGACCGGCGTCTCGAACTTTGCGGCGAGCTGCTCGCGGCTCCAGCCGTTGTAATAGGCGAGCAGCACGAGCTTCTGGCGATCCGGCTCCAGCCGGCCGACACATTCCAGCAATCGCTTCAACTCTTCCGTCATCTCCCGTCGCGCCAGCGGATCGGGCGAATCCGCGGCGACTTCCATGGCCGCCGGCTCCTCCTCCAGCGAGACCTCGCCGCGCTTGCGCACCACGTCGATGGCGCGGTTGCGCGCGATCGACGCCATCCACGTGATCGGGGAAGACAGGGCTGGATTGAACTGTCCGGCGCTGTTCCAGATCTTGACGTAGGCCTCCTGGAGGACCTCCTCGGCGAGGTCTTGCCTGCGCAAGATACGGAGCACGACGCCAAAGAGTTTCGCGCGGGTCGCGGCGTAGAGCCGCTCAAAGGCGGCCTGATCCCCCTTCGCGACGGCGGCGATCAGCCAGACCAGCTCAGCTGGCGTCAGCATCTTGCGCCCCCAAAACCCGCGTCCCCCCTCGCCTCATTTCCAACCGCTGCCGATCGCCAGGTCGCCAGACCTGATCCGGTCGTAGCATATTTCGGGACACCACGGTCCACCAGTGGCCCCCGTTGTGGACATCCTCAAAACGAAAAACCCGGGCCAAGGGCCCGGGCTCGGATGTGGTCGGCAGTGGATAGAGCGCGTCAGGCGATGACGCCGAGACGGGCGCGCATCAACCCGATCGAGTCCATGTCGGCCTGCTCGCGGGCGCTCTCCTCGGCGCGCTCGCGCGCCTGGTCGCGCTCGTCGAGCAGTTCGACCTTCTTCAACTCCTCGAACGCTTCCGCCAGCAGCGCCTTGGCGTCCTCGAGCTGGACGCGCAATTCGTCGGCCGAGCGGGTCAGGTTCTCGCGGCGCTGGATCGCCGCCTTGGCGTAGGTCGGATAGGCGAAATGGGTGGGATCGTTGATCCCGGCGCGCTCCTGCTCGACCTGGATCTCGCGCTCGAGCTCCACCGACATGCGGTGGAAGTCGGCGATCATGCCTTCGATCTGGGTGACCCGGCGGCGCTTTTCGTCGACCTGAAACTTCTTCAGGCGGATCAGCGTTTCACGTGACTTCATCGACTCATACTCCCCAGAAGTCCCGAAACTGAACGCGGGACAGAGCCGGCTCCCCGCTGGGCCCCGCCGGCTTCGCTAATGGTGTGGCGCCGATGATGGCCTGACAAAGTTAGCGTTCCGTTTCCAAACCCGAAAGGATTTGAGCCAGTTGCTGGTAGCCCTCGGCGAGGCCGCTGGCCTCGTCCTTGCCCTGGCGCAGGAACGCCTCCAGCGGCTCGTGCAGCCGGATCGCCTCGTCGACCTCGGCGCTGGAACCCGGCCGGTAGGCGCCGAGCCGGATCAATTCCTCCATGTCCGCATAGGTCGCCATCACCTGGCGGGCCTTGTTGATGAAGGGCAGGAAGTTGGGATCGGCCGACTTCGGCATGGTGCGCGAGACCGACTTGAGAATGTTGATCGCCGGATAGCGGCCGCGCTCGGCGATCGAGCGCTGCATCACGATATGGCCGTCGAGGATGCCGCGCACCGCGTCCGCGATCGGCTCGTTGTGATCGTCGCCGTCGACCAGCACCGTGAAGATCGCGGTGATGGTGCCGGCGCTCGTGCCCGGCCCGGCCCGCTCCAGAAGCTTCGGCAGCTCGGTGAACACGGTCGGGGTGTAGCCCTTGGCGGTCGGCGGCTCGCCGGCCGACAGACCGATCTCGCGCTGCGCCATCGCAAAGCGCGTCACCGAGTCCATCAGGCACAGCACGTCCTGGTCCTCGTCGCGAAAATACTCGGCGATCGACAGCGTCAGATAGGCCGCCTGGCGCCGCATCAGCGCCGGCTCGTCCGAGGTCGCGACCACGACGACGGAGCGCTTCAGCCCCTCCTCGCCGAGATCTTCCTGCAAAAACTCCTGTACCTCGCGGCCGCGTTCGCCGATCAGGCCGATCACCGAGATCGCGGCATCGACGTTGCGCGCCAGCATCGACAGCAGCACCGACTTGCCGACGCCGGAGCCGGCGAAGATGCCGAGCCGCTGGCCGCGGCAGCAGGTTAGGAAAGTATTGAGCCCGCGCACGCCGAGATCGAGCGGCGGCCCGACGCGCCGGCGCGAATGCGCCGGCGGCGGCAGGTTGCGGTAGGGCATCGGCGAGGCGCCCTGCGGCAGCGGGCCCTTGCCGTCGATCGGCTCGCCCATCGCGTTGACGACGCGGCCGAGCCAGGCCGGCGATGGCCGCACCTGGCTCGCCGCATTGGCGATCACGGCGCGGCAGCCGCGCCGCACACCCTCGAGGCCGCCGAACGGCATCACCACCGCGTTCTCACCGGAGAAGCCGATCACCTCGGCCGGGATGACGCGGCCGCCGCCGACTTCGATTACGATGCGGGCGCCGACCGACATCGCGTGAATGGGACCTGCGATCTCCACCATCAGCCCGCGGACGCCGACGACGCGGCCATAAATATTGACGCCGTCGATGTCGGTAATCTGTTCCGCGAGGGCCTTCATTGCGAAAACCTTAAGTTTCCACGATTTTGGCCCGGCCGCTTAACTTCGTGTTTACCCGCATCATTAATCATTGCGTCACTGTCTTTGGTGACTGAGGTCGCTTGCCCATCAGAAGAAGGGCGAGTCGCGAGAGTCGGTTAGGCCCGGCTCTTAATCTGGAATCTGAACGAGCGCAGGTAGGAAAAGCTTCTTCTACGCAATATCTTAGGGCGATTCGACAAAAATTGCACGGTTAGAGCTTGCGTGAAGGAATCAGTTTTTGTTAACCATAGCTCGTCAGGATCCGAATCAGTTGTCAAAGGCGTTTTGTGAGTGCCGCAAGTGCGGCCGACCTGACGCCCGGAGCGGCGACTATAGGGGACTGGCATGCGCGTTTTGCTGATTGAAGATGACAGCGCCGTCGCGCAGTCGATCGAGCTGATGCTCAAATCCGAGAGTTTCAACGTCTACACGACGGACCTTGGTGAAGAAGGCGTCGATCTCGGCAAACTCTACGACTACGACATCATCCTGCTCGACCTCAATCTGCCCGACATGTCCGGCTACGACGTGCTGAAGCAGCTTCGGGTGTCGAAGATCAAGACTCCCATTCTGATCCTCTCCGGCCTCGCCGGCATCGAGGACAAGGTCAAAGGTCTCGGCGTCGGCGCCGACGACTACATGACCAAACCCTTCCACAAGGATGAGCTGGTCGCCCGCATCCACGCCATCGTGCGCCGCTCCAAGGGGCACGCCCAGTCGGTGATCCAGACCGGCGACCTCGTGGTGAATCTCGACACCAAGACGGTCGAGGTCGGCGGTCAGCGCGTGCATCTGACCGGCAAGGAATACCAGATGCTGGAGCTGCTCTCGCTGCGCAAGGGCACCACGCTCACCAAGGAAATGTTCCTCAATCATCTCTACGGCGGCATGGACGAGCCGGAGCTGAAGATCATCGACGTCTTCATCTGCAAGCTGCGCAAGAAGCTCGCCAACGCCTCCGAGGGCCGCAACTTCATCGAGACCGTATGGGGCCGCGGCTACGTGCTGCGCGAGCCGCACGAGGCCGACGAGCGCATCCCCGCCTAATCCTCCGGTGCACCCGACCTGAACCCCGCCCTCACCGGCGGGGTTTTTGTTTGTGATGGTCACGCCACGGGGATCGCGCCCAGGGCTGCAACCAGATCGGCGCCTTTCGGCACGCCCAATCCGGTGCACGCGTTCCAGCCGCGGCCTGCATCGTAGCCCTTGCCGTCCACCCGGTTGTTGCCATGTTCGATCTGCCGGAACAGCGCCGCATTGGAGTAGAGCGCGGAGTTGACGAAGCCGATCGGCAAGTCGCGCCCGGCATTGGCGATCGCGATCAGCCCGGCCCACAGCGGCGCGACGGCGCTGGTGCCGTCCTTGATCACCACACTGCCATTGAGAACGATGCGGTAGCCCGGCGTTCCGGCCGCAGCCCCGGCGACGTCGGGAACGCCGCGCCGCACCGCGCCATCATTGACCGAGGGCGGCAGCACCAGACCGGATTGATAGGCCGGTACCGGAAAGACGTCGCTGATCCCGCCACCGGTGCCGGTGCCCCCCTCGTTCCAGACGACTTCCTCATTCAGTGCCGCGGTGGCCGGCTGCGTGCCGCCACAGCTGAGCGCATAGGGGCTCGATGCGGGGAACCAGACATGCGCATTGCCGTCGGTCAGGCCTCCGGTCGCGAGCTCGTCGCCGGCGGCGAACAGGACCGTGACATTCAATCGCTTGGCGTCGGCCAGCACGCCCTGCATCGCGTCGCGCGCGGACGCGCTCCAGAACATTTCCGCACTGCCCCAACTGACCGACAGCACCTGCGGCCGGTTGACCGCGTCGAAGATCGCCTGGTTGATCGCGCCGACCAGGCTCTGAATGGTATTGCCGGCGAAATAGACCACGATCCGCGCACCCGGCAGCAGGCTTGCCAGGATCTGCAGATCAAGCGCGATCTCCTGGTCCGACACCGTGCCGCCGCCGAATTGATTGCCGGGCGCAGCGTTGCCGCCGGGCGGCGCACCGATCGTGACCGGCTGATCGATCACCTTGGGCGCAGCGCGCCCCGTGGCGGCCAACGCCTGCGCCAGATCGCTGGCGAGGTAACCGCCGCCGAGCGCGATGATGCCGACACAGACGTTCGAGACGTCGCGATCGAGCGGAATGCCGTAGAGCGCGGCAACTTCCGTCGGCCATAGTCCGGCACCCGCACCGGCACCGGCGAGTGCGCGCAACCGCGGCTGCGGCCTCGACACCGGCCGCTGGTCGAAGCCGAGGATGGCACGGGTCCATGGCGCGATCTCCTTTGGCACCACCAGGGCACCGACGCGGGCGCGGAAGCGGCTGCGGCCGTCATCGTAGATGCGAAGCGTCGCGCCGAGCACCTCCGTCAGCGTTCGTGCCGTGGCCTCCAGCACGACGATGCGCCGCGGCAGGTCGATCTCGAGCACCGTGACGTGAAACTTCGCCGCCAGCTTCTTGATGCGGGCGGCGGCGCGGGCGTGGGTGCGGCGGCGCTGCGCCGCCAGAGCGCGCCGCGTGACCGGTTTCGACAGCCGTGCGAGGTCTTCGGCGCAGCCCGGCTCGAAGGTGTCGGGCGTGCGCCGCTTCAGGTAGACGGTCAGGACGATGCGCTCGTCGGGATCGACCTCGCCGACATTGGTCGCGCCGGGCGGCGCGGCGCGATAGCTGCCGGCGAGTTCTATCGTTTGGCCCGTCACCGGTCGCGACCGCTCATTTGCCCTGGCAGTTCCGGTTGAGCACCGGCGGGGTCTGCGTATCGTCGACCACGCAGAACGGGATCGACCAGACGAAGTCGGCCGAGGTCGCGATCTGCGTCAGGCCGCTCATGCCCTGGAAGATCGGCGGCTGGCTGGAGAAGCTCCAGTACCAGCTCGGCTGGATCGGGCCGAGCGGTGCACCATTGTCGTCGAACCCTGCGAAGGAGGTCGCTGCGCCCTTGCTGTCCCAGGCCGCGCGGCCGTGACAGGTGATGCAGGAGGATTGATCGACGAAGCCGCTCTCGGTGACCGAATTGCCGACACGGATGTCAAGCCCGGTGGCGTCCGTGAAGTCGGTCTGCGATCCCTTCAGGCAATAGTTGGCAAACGCCGGATCCCAGTCGGCGGATGATATCATGGCCTGCAGCGCCGGAGTCTTGACGCAATCGGGATAGCCCTGGTTCGGCTGCGCATTGGGCAGCACCGGATTGGTCTGCGCGCCGAACGAATCCCGGCAGCCGATGATGTCGCATCGCGCTGGATTGAACTTGTGTTCGAACGTCGCCCACGTCCAGTTCGGAACCGCCTTGGAGATGATGTGCATGGCGACGAAGGCATATTGCTTGCCGTCGGCGCCGGTATTGACGTGATACACCTTTGGCACATCGGCGAGCGTCACCCTGCCGCCGCTGAATTCGGGAATGTCGGCCACCAACATCCAGTTTGCCTTGACCTCCATCGCGCCGACCGGAAATGAGATGGTCTTGCCGAAGGCGGCGCGCAGGCCTGACACCTTGTACAGGTTGTTCTGGACGATGAAATCGAACGAGTCCTTGTTGCGCCGCGACTCCTCCAGCACGCCCTTGCCGGGCGGGACTGCCGGAAGCAGCTTGCCCGCCCGCTGCAGCGCCAGTCGTCCCAGGGCCGGCACCGCGGGCTCACGCAGCGCCAGCGGCGCCGCCGTCGCCGGAAACTCGGGATTCATCTTGAACGTGTCGGTGTCGCTGGCCCAGGTCTCGAACAGGGCGTTGCTGCCGCCGGCGCGGGTGTTCACCTGGATGAAGAACTGCCAGGCAAGCTGATCCGGCGCATTCATCGCCGGGTTGGGCGTTGATTGCGCCGCGGCCTGCACAACGGGAAGCAGGCACAAGGCGCAGCCGAGTGCGGCATTGACCAGTATTCTCATCGTCGTCCTCCTCGAAATCCCCGGGTTTGGGCTTGCCGTGCCAAGTGTCGACCGGCCGGGCGTGGCCGGGCGGTCGCCAAGCCGACGGCATTTCACCACAGGTTGTATTTCGTATAGATGACGATTCCAGATTATCGTGTGAAGCGGCTCACAGCCCGGGCAGCATTTGAGGCGCGCGGCGTCCGCAGCCCCAACGGGCGGGGAGATCGAACCTGCGCTTCGCCATCTGCGACCAATCGGCTATAGAACAACGGCAAGCGGTAGTTCGGGCGCCACTCCATGATTCTGCAATCCCTCGCCGGCCTGCCGGCGTTTCTGGTGTATTTCTGCACGGCGCTGATCGCCGTGGTCGCCTACCTCTTCGTCTACACCCGCGTCACGCCGCATGACGAATTCCAGCTGATCCGCGACAACGATCCGGCCGCCGCGATCGCGCTCGGCCTCAGCCTGCTCGGCTTCGTGCTGCCGGTGGTCAGCGCCATCGCCCATTCCGCCAATGTGATCGATTGCATGGTCTGGAGCACGATCGCGCTGATCGTGCAGATCATCGTGTTCTACATTGTCAAAATCCCGGTGCCGAATCTGTCGGCGCGGATCGCGGCCGGCGAACTGGCACCGGCGATCTGGCTCGGACTGTCATCGCTGGCTGCAGGCGCGCTGAACGCGGCCTGCATGATCTACTGACGATGTCGCGCAAACCCGATCCCAATTTCGGCAAGCGCCGGCCGACCGTGCCGGCGGTGCCGCCGCGGCAGGGCCCGCCCGTCAAGCGCTCCAACCATGTCGCGCTGCTGGTGATGGGCACGCTCGCGGTCGGCGGCGGCGCCTACGCGCTGATGCCGCGGCAGAATTGCCAGCCCGTCCCGCCGCCGCAGCCCGGCGTGACCGCGCCCGTTACCCCGCAACCGGCCGACTGCGCGCCGCGCAGTTCGTCGTCCGGCGGCCATGGCGGCAGCGGCAGCAGCTCGTCGCGCAGCAGCTTCTTCAGCAGCGATTCCTCCTCTGGCGGCTCGTCGTCCTCCTCGTCCTCGTCTTCGAGCTCGTCGGTGAGCCGCGGCGGCTTCGGCTCGTTCGCGCATGCGTTCGGCTCAAGCGGCGGCTGACACATCCTGGGCACGTGCGCGTGGCATGATCCGCTTTCGCTTGCCTGACCGTCACCGCTGAAGGACACTCGACCATGCTCCGTATTGGGAAGGATCTCGCCATGAAACGCTCGCGCCGCGTCTGGCTGAAATTGATGGGGAGCATTGCGGCCGGCGCGGTCTCGGTCGGCGCCACGCCGGCCGACGCGCGCGGCCGCCGCCACCATGCGGCCGGAACGAAGCGCAAGCCCAACCGCGAGGCCGTCTCCGGCGGCTTCGGCGGCGCGCCGCGCCAGATCGCCCGCTTCGGCGATGACGATCCCTCGCACGGCGGCAGCTAACTCGCGACGACCACGGTCCAGCCCATGCAACGCATCGCATGCCCCGAGCGCGACGACTGGCGGACCACCGCCGAGAGCGCCGGCTTCGTCTTCCACACCATCGACGGCGAACGCTATTGGGACGAGCGCGCCTATTACGCCTTCACGCTGGACGAGATCGAGCGCGCGATCGAGGCGCCGACCGGCGAGATCGACGCGATGTGCCTCGAGCTGGTGGGGCGCACGGTCAAGGATGAGCGCTACCTGCGCCGGCTGAAGATCCCGGAAGCCTTCTGGGCGCTGATCTCCGAGAGCTGGCGGCGCAAGGAGCCGAGCCTGTACGGCCGGCTCGATCTGAAATTCGACGGCAGCGGCCCGGCAAAGCTGCTCGAATACAATGCCGACACGCCGACCTCGATCTTCGAGGCGGCGGTGTTTCAATGGACCTGGCTTGAACAGGCGATCGAGCGCAACATCATCCCGAAGCGCGCCGACCAGTACAACTCGATCCACGACCGGCTGATCGAGGCCTGGAAGACGCTCGGCGCCACCCATCCGCTGCATCTCACCGGCATGACCGGCAATACCGAAGATGCCGGCACGCTCGCCTATCTCGAGGACACCGCGGTTCAGGCCGGCCTGAAGACGACCGTGCTCGACATCGAGGAGATCGGGCTCAACGACGACGGCCGCTTCGTCGATCTCGACGACCGGCCGATCCGGCTCGCCTTCAAGCTCTATCCGTGGGAGTGGATGTTCCACGACGCGTTCGGCAAGAACCTCGCCACCGCACCGACGCAATGGGTCGAGCCGCCGTGGAAGGCGATCCTGTCCAACAAGGGCATCCTGCCGCTGCTGTGGGAGATGTTTCCGAACCACCCCAACCTGCTGCCGGCCTATTTCGAGGACGACCCGCAGGCCGCATCGCTCGGCGCCTCCTTCGTGCGCAAGCCGGTCTATTCGCGCGAGGGCGCCAATGTCGCCCTGGTCAGCGCCGGCACCACGCTGGTCGAGCAGGAAGGGCCCTACGGCGCCGAAGGCTTTGTCCGCCAGGCGCTGGCGCCGCTGCCGAATTTTTCCGGACAATATCCGGTGATCGGCAGCTGGCTGGTCGACCACACGCCGTGCGGCCTGTCGATCCGCGAGGACGAGAACCCGATCACCGGCAACACCTCGCGCTTTCTGCCGCACGCGATTTTGTAGCCTTCTTTCCCCGTCATCCTGACAAGGTGTGAAGCTTTTTCCTCACCCACCGCTGTCATCGCCCGGCTTGTGCGCAATTGCGCACATGGACCGGGCGATCCAGTACGCCGCGGCCTCTCGGTTCATTCACCACCGCCTCTGGAATACTGGATCACCCGCACGCGCAGGTGATGACACCGAGTAAGTTGAGCAAATCAACCCCGTCATCCTGAGGTGCGAGCCCTTGCGAGCCTCGAAGGATGAATCGGCCCGGCTGGTGGCCGTCGACCCTTCGAGGGCCGCTGAAGAAGCGGCCACCTCAGAGGCTGTGAATCTATGTGATTTGGCGGGTTTCTGTTTGCGTAAGCGTGAGTCGGATGATTCCCTGCTTTCAAGGTCGATGGAGGCACGGATGTCACGCGAAACACTGTTTGGTGATCTACCTGAAGCAGAGGCGGTTGCGCGGGACTGGCCGGGAAGCGCCCGGCTTCGCGAGCCTGTCCGCGATCAAGTTGAGCTGCGGGCGGTCGATCTTGAGGCGTTGCTGCCGGCTGAGCATCCGGCACGCGTGATCTGGGCCTATGTCGAGAGGCTCGATCTGAGCGCGCTTGAAGGGACCGTTCGGGCGCGTGCCCATGGTCCGGGTCAAGCGCCGGTCAGCCCACGCCTGCAACTGGCGTTGTGGTTGTTTGCCACGAGCCAGGGTGTCGGCAGTGCCCGGGC
>NZ_CAADFC020000029.1 GCF_900696085.1 Bradyrhizobium ivorense | reverse complement strand
GATCGCCGTCCCATGCGTCGGTCGACCAGCCCGTCATCGCCCTCCGCCTCGNAACGCTGGGCGGAGCGTTACGAGGCGGAGGGCGATGACGGGCTGGTCGACCGACGCATGGGACGGCGATCGCCACGGCGGGCGCCGGAGGAAGAGCTGGAGCGGATGCTGGGACTGTTCCGCGACAAATACGCGGACTTCACGGTGAAGCACTTCCACGAGCAGCTGCAAAAGCGGCATGACTATGTGCTGGGCTATACGGTGACGAAGCTCGCCCTGCAGGCGGCGGGCCTGGTACGGAAGGCGCCGAAGCGTTCGGCGCACCGTAAGAAACGCCCACGCCGGCCGCTGCCGGGGATGCTGCTGCACCAGGACGGGTCGCGCCACGTCTGGATCGAGGATCTGCCGGCGATGGACCTGATCGTGACGATGGACGATGCGACCAGCGAAGTCTACTCGATGCTGCTGGTCGAGGAAGAAGGCACGGCCTCGACGTTCCTGGCCCTGGGCGAGGTGATTGGCGAGCGTGGCTTGTTCTGTGCGCTCTACACCGATCGCGGCAGCCATTATTTCCTTACCCCGAAGGCTGGCGAGAAGGTCTCGAAGACGCAACAAACCCAGGTGGGACGGGCTTTGTCGCATCTTGGGATCGAGCATATCGCGGCCTATTCGCCGCAGGCGCGGGGACGCTCCGAGCGGCTGTTTGGCACGCTGCAGGACCGCCTGCCAAAGGAGCTGCGGCTCGCCGGGATCAAGACGGTCGAAGCCGCCAATGCGTGGTTGAAGGCGCATTACATCGCCGAACACAACGCCGCATTTGCGATCAAGGCCGAACAGCAAGGCACCGCCTTCGTTGCCGACCGCCACGAGGCCTGGCGCGAGGCGCTGTGCGTGATCGAGGAGCGAACCGTCGCCAACGACAATACCGTCGCATGGAAAGGTCGCCGGCTGCAGTTGCCGGAGAGCCGGCTGAGGCCTCACTTCGTCAGGGCCCTGGTGCGGGTGCATGAGTATCCCGATGGCACCGTCAGCGTGTTCCTCGGCCCGCATCGATTGGCGAGGTTTAGCGCCAACGGACAGCAGATCAGCCCCGACGCATCTCAGCCTGGCAGCGTGCTCGGAGCCGTCAAGGACAAGCCCTGGCGGGCGCGCAAGCGCGCGTCCTTGACCGCTCCTGCGCGCGCCGCCGTCGAGAAAGCGCGGGTCGGGACGGAGAAACGGGCTTCAAATCGAACAAAGAAACCCGCCCGCAGGGCTGACCAGACCGCTCCATCCATGGCATGACAAACCCGGCGCTCCCGTCCACGCCTTCCGGGGGCGCCCAAAACTCCAAAACGAAGGCGACAGATCACGAGCTACAAAAACACGACATCTTCACCCGCTACGGACAGTGGCGGTGTCGACGCCGGCAGCCGCCGGCTACTTTGCATGGGGTTGTTTTCGCGGGTTTGATATCGCGCCCCCTAGTGCCGCACTGCCAGCGGGGTTCGCGTCGTGCTCACCGGCACGAGGCTGACCTCGCCGCCGCCATCGCTGCTGGGCGGCGGCAACGTCAGCAGCGCGCCCTGCTCGTCCTTCTGCATCGTCGCTTCGCGTCCGTTGACGGTGCGCAGCTTCCAGCCCTGGAAATCGTCGCCGATCCTCAGCCGCAGCGCCGCCTTGGTCGATTGATCGAGAAAGATCCCGAAACTTTCGTCACCGCCGGCGATCGTGCCGACCAGCGACAGCGGCGGCGGCTCGATCTCGATGCGGCGCGGCGGCGGTGGCGACGGTTTGGCGGCGGCCGGTTCCGCGACCACGGCGGGCGGCGGCCGCCGCGACGGCGAGAACACCGGGCGATCGCGCGTGTTGGGCAGCGTCTTGAGCGGGATGGCCCATAGCGGATTGGCGCTGAGCGGCCGCGGCGTCGGTGCCGGCGTGGGTGCGACGCGGACCGACGTCACCGGCTCGGATGGCTGCGGCGACGTCAGCGCCGGTCCGCCGAGGCGGGTATCGTCGAGCAGCCCGGCATCGAGTGCGTCACCGGGGCGATCGGGCACCGCCGCGGCTGCGGGATGAACCGATATCGCCCAGAGGACTGCGATCGCCACCGAGCATCGCATCATTTGGCTCCTCGCCATTGTCCGGAGACGCCGAGCAGCACGCGCAGCTTTCCGGGGTCGGCGCCCTTCGCCGTCTCCTCGCCGACCGGCTGCACCACCAGCTGGTCGATGAACAGGAACGGCATGCCGGCCTCGAGATCATAGAGCATCTCCTGCAATTGCGCCTGCTCGATCTCGCAACTCGCGACCATGCTGATGAAACCGGCCTTGGCCGGCACGTTGGGAACGTCGAGCTGGGTCGACAGCACGTTGCCGCCGACTTTGAGCACCGCGCCCGACACCCGTTGCAGCAGGCTGGCGCCGGCAACCGTGACGGTCGCGCCTTCGAGATAGGCCGAGCCGGCCGGCATGCCCGGCTCACCGGGCGCCCGGTTCGCCTTGGATCGCCCTTCCAATTGTTCCAGCATGGCGGCCGACGCCGCAACGTCGCCGCGCCGGCCGACCAGATCCGACAGCGACGAGACCACGAGAAACAGCAGCAGCACCGCGAGACCGAGATAGCTCGCCGTGGCGACCAGCGGCGAGGTGGTGATGGCGGCCAGCGACCGGGACGACACGCTCATGAGCCGGATCCGAAATAGGCGGTGATGTTGGCTTCGACGTGGAACCGTTCCGCCGGCTCGTTCGCCGCGTGGGTGGTCGGCGCAAAGAACATTGCACGGGTGAATTGCGGCGACTGCTCCAGCAAGCGGATCAGCG
Source organism: Bradyrhizobium ivorense (assembly GCF_900696085.1). Classification (GTDB taxonomy): domain Bacteria; phylum Pseudomonadota; class Alphaproteobacteria; order Rhizobiales; family Xanthobacteraceae; genus Bradyrhizobium; species Bradyrhizobium ivorense. The sequence continues at coordinate 237,950 of NZ_CAADFC020000029.1, read as the reverse complement.
ACGGCGCGTCCTGGGTCATTCCCACCACCTGCACCTTGTTGCCTTCGATGCGCAGCTCGGTGACATAGGTGGTGTCGGGCAGCACGCGCGACAGTGCCTCCAGCACCATGACGCTCGACGGCGTCGTCTGCTTGCGCTTGGCAAGCAGCCCGAGCCCGGATGTCTCGCCATCGGCGCCGATGCGGAGCGCGGCGCGGCGCTGCGATATCCGCTGCTGCAAGTCCTCCTGTTGCGATTGCAGCCAGCCGCCGAGATAGATGTTCAGCAGCAAGCAAGCCGCAGCCGCGGTCGCTGCCGAGATCAGGCCGATGCTCAGCAGACGCGGAACCCGCGGTCCGGCCAGGCCGCGAAGCGGCCGGTCGAGCAGCGTCACCTGCAGCGGAGCGCCGTCGCCGCCGACGGCCTGCGCCGAAACCGCCACGGATGCGGCGTTCAGCGTCCTGGCCAACCGCAGCAACGGATCGACCTTGGCCGCCGACGTCGCGCAGAATGCAACCTCGATGCGGTCATTGGCGGCCGGCTGCGGCGGGCTCCAGCCGAATACGGCGTCAGCGGCAGTCCACGGCGTCAAGCGGTCGACCTGCGCGCGGATCATGCCGTCGAGAAAATCGGCCGCCTGGCTCGGAAAGTCGATCAGGCGGCTGACGATTTGATCGGACTGCAATCGCACCTCGATACGGCTGCCGTCAAACGCCGCTTTCCAATCCGCAGGCAGCGGCGGCTGCGGCGCCTCATGATCGAGCCGGAACGAAAGCGGAGCTGCGGACGAGCCGTCCTTCGACGCGGCGAGCCGGGCCGTGAACGTGCCGTCCACATTCTCGTCGAGCTCGATGCTGCGCCGGCGCGCGAACCGGCCCGCGGCGCCGTCGACCGCGATCGCAACGCCGCCGATCCATTGCTCAAACCATCGTCGCGCCTCGCCAAGGACCGTCATCAACTTCTCCCGCGGAGCTGTACAGGGGCGCGTGGTTCGACATCGTCCTGCCAGGACAACACGCGATAGGGTTCGACCTTGTCACCGAGCACGATCACGGCCTCGGACGTCGTGCGGTGGCCGTTGCGGAAGCGGATCGTGATCGCGACCCGGTAGCAGGGACTTTGTGCCGCCGGTGCTGCACTTTTCGGGTTCGGCGCCGGATCGCCAGAGCCGGCACCGTTCGGCGAGGCCGCCCGTCCGCCGAAACCGTCCTGCTGGTTGTCAAGCTTGCCGGTGGCCACCAACACCTCCGGGGCCGCGATCGCCGGATCGACGTCAGGAGAGCCGTTGAACACCGTGACGAACGGCAAAGCGCGATCGACCAGCACGGCAGGGATGCCGGCGACCAGCGCCAACTCGTTGACATGGGTGAACAGCCCTTGCCGCGGCGCATAGCCGAGCGCGTTATAGCGTGCCGCCTCCACGTTCTCGCTGCCCGGCGTCGGCCGGGTGCGCCAGCCGACGATCCGCTCGGCATATTCCGCCGCGGCGTCCTTGCGGGCGCCGAGCACGGTGAACAGGCCGGTCAGCATCTCCTTCGAGGCGTAGTTCAGGTCGAGCCGGGCCGCCTCCGACGTGAAGCTCACGGCGATGTTCGCATCATTGAGCCCGAATTGAAACGCGCCACGCGTCGGCCGCACCTTGGCGTCCGACAGCGCCAATTGATAGGCGGCCAGTTCCACTCCGGCCGACACCAGTGCCTCGGTCTGCAGCGAGATGTCGTTGGCCGCCAGCGCGCGCGCCGATGCGGAAAGATAGGCCGAAAAGATCAGCGCCAGCGACGACAGCGCCAGCAGAATCCAGAGCACGGCGACGATCACGAAGCCGCGGCTGGCCGAGGATCGAGCGATGGTGGCGGCCACGCGCATCACGTCTTCCCCGGATCGGTGGCGTCGTCCGGATTGCGCTTGTCGCCGCAATTGCCGTCCGGCTTGGTGCAGCCGCTCGGAATCTGGACATGGACCGGCGCGATGGTCGAGACCGACAACACCCGCTCGCTCGCCGCATCGCGCACCGTGAGGCGGATCATCGCCGGCAGCCGGTCGGCGTCCTTCCACGCCTTCTTCCAGATCCGGTCGGCACCGGCATAGGCAAAGGACAGCCGGTAGGGCGCGCGCAGCAGCACCACCGGGCCGCCGAAATGCACCTGTTCCGACAGCGACAATCCGTCGGCCAGCGGCGTGAACCGCGCCTGCGTGCGGACAGTGACGAACTCGCCGCCATCCCTGGTCTCACCGAGGCGCACCAGATCGAGCCCCGGCCCGGCGTTCGGTCCCACCGACGTTCGCACGAACATCACCGACAATTCCGATCCGTCGAACAGCGGCCGGCGCGTTTCACGGTTGGCGGGAACGAACTCCGCCGCGGCGAGATCGGCGCCGATCCGCTCCAGCGCGATTCCGATCAGCTCGCTGCGCTGGATGCGGTCGAGCCCCCGGTTCCAGCTCGGCAGCCATTGCGCGGTGATGCTGGCGAGCGCCGACAGCAATAGCCCCATCAGCACCAGCGCGACGATGGTCTCGATCAGCGTAAATCCGCGCTCGCGCGTCCGCCGCTTTGCCGGTGCCGCGCTCATTCCGACGGCCTCGGCATCAGGCGCACGGTGCGAATGTCGGACAATGCGCCGCTCGGCGATCGGACGCGAATTCTGACCAGCTCCGGCGTCCAGGGCACATTGGCTCCCGGAACTGTCCAGCCATTGCCGAGCGGACTGACGTCGATGGTCCAGCGATAGCCGTCGGTCTGCCCCGTCGATGTGCCCGACTGCAATTCGGCGCGCTGCGGAACGCCGACCATCATTAATGTGCGTGTCGTCTGCATCAACGCCACGTGCTGCTCCATGGCGCGCACGCCGCGCGTCTTCACCGCCATGACCGAGCCGATCGCGACGATCGAGACCGCCACCAGCGCCAGCGCCACCAGCACCTCGATGATGGTGAACCCCGCATCGGCGCGGCTGGAGCTATTTCCGTTCCGATAGGAGCGGAACGGAGCTCCAGATTCTTGCCTTGACGCGTTTTCTTCACGCGAACCGGTATCCGCTTCGCTTGAAAACGCTCTAGTTGGCGGCGCGCGAAACAATTTCGACCCTTCCGGTGAGCCAGTTGACCCGAATCTCATAGCCCGCATCGAGCCGCGTCAGCGCGATGGTGCCGCCGCAGGACCCCCCATTGGCGAAGAAGCGAATCGTCGACAGCGCGGCCTGGCGCTGGCAGGTTTGCGGCAGCACCGCATCAAAGCGCACGTCGTCCGGAATTCGCACCGTCATGCGCGACGAGCCGGAATGGATCACGCGGCTTGCGGCGTCCACCAGCGTGGCAACGCTGGTCGAGCGCTCGATCGCGGCATTGCGGTCGGCCTTCAGCAGCGTCGCGGCCTGCAGCGCGTAGGCCTGCAGCCGCGACCTGGAGGTCTGGCGCGGAATAAATGGCAGCAGCACAGCCGCCAGCAGCGCGATGATGGCGAGCACGCACACCATCTCGAGCAGGGTGAAGCCGCGCTGCCTCGCCTGATTCATCCCGGTCATTCACTCCCTGGCGGCGGTCGCCTTCTCGAGCGAGATGTCGGCCGAGGTGCCGCTGCCGCCCTCCTGCCCGTCGGCTCCATAGGAGACGATGTCATAGGGGCCGTGCTCGCCGGGCGACCGATAGACATAGGCGTGATTCCACGGATCGGTCGGCACGTTGCCGCCCTTCAGATACGGGCCATTCCAGGCGGCGACCCCAGGCGTGCGCCGGACCAGCGCGGCAAGCCCTTCCGCCGTCGACGGGAACCGGCCGGCGTCGAGATAGAACAGGTCGAGCGCACTGGAAAAGCTCTGCAGCTGAATCCGCGCGGTCTTGACCTTGGACTCGCTGAGATAGTTGAGCACGCGCGGACCGATCAGCCCCATGATGAGGCCGATGATCGCGATGACCACCAGCATCTCGACGAGCGTGAAGCCTTCCTGGCCCGATCGCACTCTCGCCGACTGCGCACCTTGGCGCCTCTTATGCATCAAGAATGCCCGTGCGATGGTTTTGCGTGATGTTGTCATGGATGACCCCTGCTCTAGCCGACAAGCTGTGTAACCGAGAGCAGCGCCGTCATGACCGACACGATCAATCCGCCGACCACGGTCGAGATCGTGATGATCGCCAGCGGTCCGACGATGCCGACCACCCGGTCCAGGCTGCGCTGCAATTTTGCCTCGTAGAATTCCGCGACCCGCCCGGCCAGCACCGGCAGCTGTCCGGTCTCCTCGCCGAGCCGCAGCATGCGCACCGCCATCGGCGGCAGGCTGTCGGCGACCGCGAGCGCTTCCGACAATTTCCCGCCGTGACGGACGCGATCGGCGGCGGCGGTCCAGTTCGCCTCGCTGCCGGTCACCGACATGATGTCGACGAGAATCCGCAGCGCGGCGGTGAGATTCACGCCGCTGCCGAGCAGGACGCCCAGATTGCGGCAGAACAGGCTGGCGCGATAGAACCGGAAAGCGCTGCTGACGCCCGGAATCCGCGAGATCGCATTCACCAGCGCGGCGCGCACGCGCGCCTGCCGCAGCAGCCACCAGGAGAGCGCGATCGTGGCCGCAGCGATCAGGCTTGCTGCGGTGGCATTGGCGCGGAGGAAATCCGACACCGCGATGAAGCTGGCGAGCGCGGTGTCGGACTTGCCGCCGAAATCCCCGAGCACGCTGGAAAATTGCGGCAGCACGAACAACAGGAAGAACAGCATCACGCCGCACGCCGCGACCAGCACGAAGGCCGGATACTGCATCGCATCGATCAGCTTCCGCCGCATCTGCTCGGAGCGCGCGCGCTCGATCCCGAGCATCTCCAGAACCGAATCGAGCGTGCCGGAGACCTCGCCAACGCGGACCAGGGCGACGTACATCGCCTCGAACAGGGCGGGATGATCCGCCACCGCATCGGCAAAGCTCTCGCCGGTGAGCAGCGCCGCACGGATCTTGGCGACCACGGGGCGCATCCGCCCGACATCGGCATCGCCCGACAACAGCTCGAGGGCATCGTCGAGGCGCGCGCCGGCTTTCAGCAGCAACGCCAGGTCGCGGGTGAAAATAGTGACTTCGGCGGCGCTCGGCCCGCCGAACAGGTTGCGGCCGCCGGCGGCGCCGGATGCGCGCTTGTCCTCGATGGTCTCGATCGGCAGCAGCCTGAGATATTCGATCCGGCGCGCGACCTCGGCCGCGGTCGGCGCGGAAATCGTGCCGTTGACGACCTCGCCGGTCTGGGTCAGAGCGCGGTAGCGGAAATTCGGCACGGCGTCACCGTACCGTCGCAACGCGGAGGATTTCCGCGGGCGATGTCAATCCGGCACGGCATTTGGCAACCCCGTCATCGAGCATCGTGGTCATACCCGCGCGGATCGCCATCTGGTCGATCTTCAGCCCGTCGGTTCGCTCTCCGATCAATTCGCGCAGCTCGTTCGACAGCTCGAGCAACTCGAACACGCCAAGGCGGCCGCGATAGCCGGTTCCGCCGCAACGCTCGCAGCCGCACGGCTCCTGGATGATTTCGTCGGCGCGGAAGCCGAGCGCGGCGAGCCTGGGGTCCTCGGTGAAGTCGGCCGTGATCAGCGGTCGCGGCGACTTGCAGCGCTCGCACAACTGGCGGACCAGACGCTGCGCAATCACGCCGCGCAGCACCGAGCGCAGCAGATAGCCCTCGACACCGAGGTCGAGCAGCCGCGGCACGGCGGCGGCCGCGGTCTCGGTGTGCAGCGTCGTCAGCACCAGATGCCCGGTGAGCGCCGCATGCACGGCGACATGCGCCGTCTCGGAATCGCGGATTTCGCCGACCATGATCACGTCGGGGTCCTGACGTACGAAGGACCGCAGCGCGGTGGCAAACGTCAGGCCGATCGCCGGCTTGATCTGGGACTGGTTGACGCCGGGAATCTCGTACTCGACCGGGTCTTCGATGGTGAGAATCTTGCGGCTGGGCTCGTTGAGGATCGACAGGATGGTCGCAAGCGTCGTGGTCTTGCCGCTTCCGGTCGGTCCGGTGATCACGATCATGCCGTGCGGCAGCTTCAACAGCCGCCGCAGCTTGTCCTCGTCGGGCGGCGAGAACCCGAGTTTGTCCACGATCAGCAGGCCGCGATCCTTGGGAAGGATACGGATCACAGCGGATTCGCCGTGTTGCGTCGGCATGATGGCGACGCGGATATCGATGTCGGCCCGCCCCGCCCGCAGCCTCGCCGCGCCGTCCTGCGGCAGGCGGCGCTCGGCGATATTGAGATTGGCGATGATCTTGATGCGGGACACCACCGCCTGGGGCAGCACGCCCGACAGCGCCGCGACCGGCCGCAGCAATCCATCGATCCGCAGCCGGACCATGAGTCCGCCGGAAAACGGCTCGATATGGATGTCGCTGGCACGCAGCTCAACGGCCTTCTCGATCAGATCGTTGACCGCGCGCACCACCGGCGCGCCGCTGGCGAGGTCGCGCAGGCTCTCGATATCGTCCTCGCGCGGCCCGGACGGCGCGGCCTCGACGGACTGGCTCTCCTCGGCGCTGAAACTCTTGTTCAGCGCGATGACGACGTCCTCCGACGAGGCCACCTTCACCGTCAGCCCCGCACCGAGCACGATCTGTGCGGCCCGCAGCGTCGCTTGGTCGGTCGGATCGACCACCGCGAGCGTTGTGGTTCCATCGGGTTCCCGGCACGGATAGACCAGCGTCTCGCGCAGGAATCGCGGCGAGAATTTTGCGACCAGCGGCTCGGCCGCCGTCATCTCCTGCAGCGTCACGCGGGCCAATGTGAAGAATCGCGCGGCTTCGTCGGCAAACTCGACAGGCGAGAGGCTGGTGAGCTCCCACAGCTTCAGCTGACGATAATCGGTACCCTGCCCGGCCCGCTCGGCCGGCCCGTCGTGCGGCGCAAGGTGATTGTTCTGGCGGAGATAATCCACAAACCGAACGGAGAGGTCGTTGGCCATTCCTGTTATCCCGCCACGCTGTCCCCGGGTAAGCTCGCGCCACAGCGCCTGCCCCGTTCGGCATTCGTTAAGTCGTGCGGTTATCGATCCGAAGTATGACAGCTGTGCGAAGTCACATCTTCCACGCGGTTCAAGAAACTTTGAGACGGCATCGTAGAGGCGAACGCGCAACGGTTGCCCTCGCAACCGCTGCCGCGACGTGAGCCACTGCCGAACGACAATGATGCAACCAATTTTATTTCTGTCATGTTCGATCGCTAAGAGTGCACCGGGGCCGGGGATCGATCAGAAAAAATCAGAAACATCAGCCAGTCAGAGCGAAGGGCTTCATGCAACGCGCAGGCAAAATGGGCCGCTGCCCGACGATCCGTGGCGGCCTTGGAGCCGCATTCGTTTTGATGTCACTGGGGTTGTTGGCGTCCTGTAATTCCGCCACCGTCGGCGACGCAAGCGTGGATGCCGCCCAGCTCGACATCACCGATAAGGTTCGTTCTCTTGATCTCTCGTCGCGCCAGGCCCAGCGGGCCGGCGCGGTAGGAGCTGTCGGCAGCCAGAGCGGCAGCGTGCGGGCGGCGATGTATCAAGGCACCGATGTCACGACCGTGTCGGACGAACGGCCGCAACCGATCGCGAACGGCAACGGCTTCGATCTGAATTTCGAGAACACGCCGGTCGCGACAGTCGCCAAGGTCGTGCTCGGCGACATCCTGCACGTGGGGTATACGATCGACCCGCGGGTGCAGGGCACGGTCAGCCTGGTGTCGGTTCGCCCGGTGCCGAAATCCGACATGGTGTTTGTGCTCGAAAATGCGCTCCGCCTCAGCGGCGTCGTGCTGCTGCACGACACCACCGGCTATCGGCTGACGCCGCTCGGTGACGCCGTCGGCGGCGGCCGGGTCGATGCCGCGGCTGCCAATCCCGAGCCCGGATTCGGCGTCTCGGTCGTGCCATTACAATATGTGTCGGCGCAGACCCTGCTGAAGCTCACCGACAGCTTCGCCACCAGGGCCGGCGCGATTCGCGCCGACACGACGCGCAATCTGCTGCTGATCCAGGGCACCGGCGCCGAGCGCCGCACCGCTGTCGACACCGTGCTCAGCTTCGACGTCGACTGGATGCGCGGTCAATCTGTCGGGATCTTCCCGATCTCGAGCGGCTCGCCTGCGCCCGTGATTGCCGAGCTGGAGAAGATCGTCGATTCCGGCGAGAACGGCCTCAGCCAGAACATTATCAAGTTCATGCCGATCACGCGCCTCAACGCCGTGATGGTGGTGACCAAGAAGCCGGAGATGCTGAAGACGGCCGCGACCTGGATCAAGCGCCTCGATCGCAACGATACGGCGCGAACCACCGTGCACGTCTATCGGGTCAAATATGGCGACGCTCGCCAGATTGCAAAAGTTCTGACCGACATGTTCCTCGGCGGATCGTCCTCCAGCTTGCTCGACAGTCCCGACAATCAGCTCGCGCCGGGCTCCGGGACCGCGACGTCGTCGAGCGCCACGAACCGTCTGTCGCTCAACGGCAATTCGAACTCGGGCACAGGCGGCTTCGCTTCGCGCGGCACCTCGGGAACGGGGACGACGGCGGGCTTAGGCGCCGGCGCCGGCGGCCAGGCCGCAACTGCCAATCCCAACCAGGACAGCACGGCGACGCTCGACAGCGGTCGCGGTTCCGGCGGCAGCGGCCAGCCGATGATGCAGGACGTGCGGATCACGCCCGACACCGTCAACAACAAGCTGCTGATCTATGCCGACCAGGCCAACTACCGCATCATCGAGGCGACGCTGCTGCAGATCGACGAGCCGCAGCTGCAGGTCGCCATCGATGCGACGATCGCCGAGGTCACGCTGAACAACACGTTGTCCTATGGCGTGCAGACCTACCTCACCAGCCAGAACCTCGGCCTCAAGCCGAACACAGGCTCGATCCTCAATACACAGGCGACCACGGCGCCGGCGACCACGACGGATGCGACGACGGGCGCCACCACCGTCGCGGGCTCACTCACCAACGCCTTCATCAACCAGGCGTTTCCCGGCTTCAATTTCCTGATCGGGAATGCCACGCAGCCGAGCCTGATCCTCGATGCGCTGCACGCCGTCACCAGCGTCAAGGTGCTTTCAAATCCCTCGCTGGTCGTGATCAACAACCAGGTGGCGACGCTGCAGGTCGGCGACGTGGTGCCGGTGTCGACTGGCAGCGCGACCGTGCTGACCACGAGCAACACGGTGGTCAACACCATCGACTATCGCAACACCGGCATCATCCTGCGGGTCTCGCCGCGGGTCAGCGTCAACGGCACGGTGCGGCTCGATATCGAGCAGGAGATCAGCAACGTTCCGGCAACCAGTGCGAACAGCCTGACGCCAACGGTTTCGGAGCGGCGGGTCAAGAGCCAGATCGCGGTGGCCAACGGCCAGACCGTACTGCTGGCAGGACTGATCAGCGAGCAGCAGAGCGGCTCCCGCAACGCGATCCCGGTGCTGGACCAGATCCCCGGCCTTGGCGATGCGTTCGGGCATCAGAGCAATGCGACCCAGCGCACCGAGCTGATCATCTTCATCCGCCCGCAGATCATCCGCGACGGGTCGGACGCCCGCAACGTTGCCGAGGAGCTTCGATCGAGACTGCGCGGCAACATCGCCACGACCTCGACCAATGCGGCGATCACGACCAGCGTCCATTGAGCGCTGAAACCAGCGGATGCGCCGTTACGGCGCATTCCGCTCCGAGCGCAATTGCCATTGCAGCAGCGAATAAGGTGGGTTCGATTCCGGATGGTGCTCGAACGCCCCTTCGACCTCGGCGCCGATCGCGACCGGCTGGCGCGGATCGCCGAGCAGATTGCCGACCATCCTTATGCCGCCGGCGTGAGGCAGTTCGACCAGCACGGCGATATAGGGCCCATGCGACTTCAGCGCCGCGTGCGAGGGATGCCACACCCGCTCCCAACTGTAGATCCGGCCGCGCGGCTCGATGTCGATCCATGCCGGGTCAAAGGCGTGGCAGCGATGGCAGATCCATTCCGGCCCGAATTGCCATGTCCGGCAATGCGTGCAGTGTTGAACCATGAGCCGGCCCTGGCGCAATCCGTCCCAGTACGGCGCCGACAGGCCATCGGGCTCCGCCAGCGGAATCGGCAGGCCGGAAGGAAGATAGTGCGCGTTCGCATTGCCGCTCATAACGTCGCCTCCGAACCGAGGATGAGGTTGCTCGCCGGTGACACCATCGGGCCGCCGATCACCATGGCCACGTCGCTGCGCCGTGCCTGATTGGTCGACGTCCCCCGCACCTGCCGCACAGCTTCGATGACGAGTTCGAAGCCGTGCATGTAGCATTCGGCGAGATTGCCGCCGCTGGTGTTGAGCGGCAGCCGCCCGGACGGCGCGATCAGGTTGTCCAGTGTCAGAAAATCGTTGGCGTGCTCCGGCTTGAAGAAGCCGTGCTCCGCGAGTGCCATCACGACGCCACCGGTGAAATTCTCATAGGCCTGGACCACGCCGACGTCGGAGGGTCCCACTCCGGCCATGCGGTAGAGATCAGGCGCAACCGTATCGAAGCTCGCGGTGGCGTAGTGCGGCACATTGTGCGCAGTGGCAGCCGCGCGATGTCCGGAGCCGGCGGCGGCGCCGAGCAGATAGGCCGGCTTGTGCCGGAACTCTTTGGCGCGCTCCGCCGGCACCAGCAAGATGGCCGCCGCGCCGTCATTCTCCATGCAGCAATCGTAAAGATGGAACGGCTCGACGATCCAGCGCGACGCATCATACTTGTCCGGATCGAGCGGCCTGCCGCGCATCACGGCGCGGGGATTGTTCTGGGCGTGGTGATAGGAGGCGAGCGCGATCGCCCGCTGTGCCTCTTGCCTGACGCCATGCTCGTGCATGTAGCGCTGCACCCGCATCGCAAAGCGTTGCGGCGGCGCCAGCACGCCATAGGGCATCAGATAGGCGCGTTCGCCGGACACGGTGTTGATGCCGGTTGTCTGTCCGAAGCGGCCGTACTGGCCCTGCGCCAGCGAGCGGAACACCACGACGCAATCCGCCAGGCCCGCAACGATCGAGGCGGCGGCATTGGCCACCGCCGCGCAGCAACCACCGCCGCCACCGCCCCATTGCATGGTTGCGGTGCGCAGCCGGTGCGTGCCCAGCGCCGCGGCCAACCGCGACGCCTCGCTGCGATCATCGCTGTAGGAGGAGAAGCCGTCGATATCGCGCGGATCGATCCCGGCGTCCGCGCACGCCGCAAGGATAGCCTTGAGCGCGAGCTTGAATTCCGCGTCCGGCGAAGCGCCGTGACGATAATACTCGGTTTCGCCGATCCCGACGACGGCGACGCGTCCGCGCAGCGTTCGCTCGTCTCGCGCTGTTGCCATCACGCCTCCTGTCGAGAATTTTGACCGCCGAAAGCGCCGCCGGCGGCAAGCCGCGCCAATTGCTCGTCGTCGTAGCCGAGCAGATCGTGCAGCACCGCTTCGGTGTGTTGTCCGACCGCGGGCGCCGCCACGGGATCGACGATCGGCGTCTGCGAGTAGCGGATCGGCAGGTTGACGTTCGGCACCCAGCCCAACGTTTCGTGCGGAATGCGCGTGACGATGCCGCGCTCCCTCGCCTCGGGTGAACGAATCGCCTCGCCGACCGTTCGCACCTGACCGCACGGCACGCCGGCGGCCCGCATCCGCGACTGCCAGTGCGACCAGGTTTTTTCAGCAAACGCCTCGCCGAGGATCGCGAACAGTTCGTCGCGCCGGCGGATGCGATCGGGGCCTGTCGCATAGATCTCGGCCACCGCAAGGTCCTCGCGCTCGAGGACCTGAGCCATCAGGCGCTGAAAGATCTTGTCGTTGCCGCAGTTGATATAGAAGGCGCAGTCCCTGGCCTGAAACACGCCCGACGGGCAGGTATCCGGACTGGTGTTGCCGCTGCGGCGTGGATCGGCGCCGCTGAACAGCGATTGCATCGTGGCATATCCGGTCATCAGCACCGCATTGTCGAACAACGAGACCTCGATGGCCTGCCCACCACCACCGCGCTCGCGCGCCAGCAGCGCACCCAGGATCGCGTTGCACGCCATCATCGCGGTGCTGATATCCATCACCGGCGACAGTGCACGCACGCCCTCGCGGTCGGCATAGCCATTCATCGAGACGAAGCCGCTCTCGACCTGCGCGATCGGATCGAAGCCGAGCCGGTCGGCGAAGGCGCCGTCGCGCCCATACGCCGACACCGCACAATAGATGATGTCAGGCTTGATGCTGCGGCAGCTCTCGTAATCGAGCCCCAGCCGCGCCATCACGTTGGCCGAAAAATTCTCGACGACGACGTCAGCCGTGCCGATCAGCTCGCGCGCAATCTTCACCCCTTCCGGGCTCTTGAGATCGAGCGCAACGCTGCGCTTGTTGCGGTTGGTCCAGAGGAAGGGCGCGCCGTGGCCGAGATCGGGATGCAGCGGAGGATAGCGCCGCAGATCGTCGCCCCGGCCGGGCGCCTCGACCTTGATCACCTCGGCGCCCATGTCGGCCAGGATCATCGTGGCAAACGGCCCCGCGATGAAATGCGAGAAATCGACCACCCGGATCCCCGCGAGCGCCTTCGGCGCGTCGACAGGACGAGGCGTGTGCTCGGGGAATTCAGTGTCAAGCTGATCCAACATCACGAGATCCGTAGGTTTGAGAGGTTCGTCGCGGCCTGCACGACCGCTTCGGTTCCTTGGTCAATTGCTTTTGGCCTGCTCGACCAGCGCGCATCCGCCCTGATCAAGCGGCCGAAATGCCTCGGGTCCGGACAGGACGCCGACCTGCTCCAGCTGGTCCCACTTGCCCTTCGAGGCGTCAGGGCGCTTCACTTTCAGGATGTACATGTTGTGGATGGCGCGGCCGTCCGCGCGAACGACGACCGGTCCGAACAGTTCGTCGTCGATCGGCTGCTCCTTCAGCTTGCGGATCACCGCCGGCGCATCGTTGGTTGCTGCCGCCAGCGCCGCGTTCAGATAGGCTCGCACCGAGGAGTACACGCCGGCGTGGAATGCGGTCGGCGATTGCCCGTGCTGCCGCGCGCTGAACCTGGCCGACCAGGCCCGGCTGGCATCATCCAGGTCCCAGTAGAACGGCTGGGTAATGATCAGCCCCTGCGCCACCGCAAGCCCGCTGGCCTCGACATCGTTGGTTGTGGTCAGCAGCGCTGCGAAGGTCTTGCCGCTCTGCTTCAAGCCGAACTCCGCGGACTGCTTGATCAGGTTGACGGTGTCACCGCCGGCGGTTGCAAACGCGATCACGTCGGCGCCGGAACCTTCGGCCTGCAGAATGAACGAGGCATAGTCTGCATTATTGATGGGGACGTTGACCGAACCGAGCACGGTGCCGCCGCCCGCGCCGATCACCGCGGTCCCGTCGCGCACCATGGACTTGCCGAGTGCGTTGTCGGTCGCGATGAAGTACCATTTCTTGCCGCCATGACGGACAAGATAGGCGCCGATCGTGTGCGAGGCCGCCCAGGTGTCGAACGTCCACTGGATCGTGTTGGGCGAGCAGTATTTCCCCGTCAGGTCCGAGGTGGCCGCGCTCGAGGCGATCAGCGCCGCCTTGCTGCCGCGCACGACCTCATTGACGGCAAGGCCAACCGCCGAGTTCGGCACGTCGGCGACCGCGTCGACCTTCTCCTGGTCGATCCACCGGCGCGCAATCGCGGCGCCGACGTCGGCCTTGTTCTGGTGATCGGCCGAGATGATCTCGACCTTGAAATCGGGATGCAGCCGCATGAAGTCCTCAGCGGCCATCCTTGCCGCCGTCACCGAGCCCTCACCGGCATTGTCCGAGTACGGGCCGGAGGCGTCGTTGAGCACGCCGATCTTGATGCTGCGTGGCGTGTCGGCCAACGCCGGCGAGCACGCCCAAACGGCGAGAAGGGAAGCTGCAAGGCTCCGCGAAAAATACTTCATTTGTGTCCTCCCATTCGATTTGTTGTTGTTTCAGAGATCGAGCACGAGCTTCCGGCTCTTGGCGCCCGAGCAGCAGATCATAATGCTCTTGTTCGCCGCCTGCTCGTCGGTGCTCAGAAACTGGTCGCGATGATCGGGGATGCCGTCGAGGACGCGGGTCTCGCAGGTGCCGCAGACGCCTTCCGCGCAGGCGTAGTTCACTGCAATTCCGGCATCCAGCAGCGCGTCGAGGATGGTCTTGCCGGCTTCGACCGCGATCGTGCGGTTGCTGCGCGCGAGGGTGACCTCGAAGCCGCCTTCCACCGCGGCCGGCTGCTTGGCCTGGAAATACTCGACGTGCACCTGATCGGCAGGTCGGTCCGCCGTCGCCGCTTCGAACGCTTCGAGCATCGCAACCGGGCCGCAGCAGTAGAGATGCGCATGCGCCGGTGCATTTTTGACGATCGCCGCAAGGTCGAACACGCGTCCCGAGCGCTCGTCATCGAAATCGAGATGCAGGTTCGGATGAATGTCTGAGCTGAGCGTACTGAGCTCGTCGGTAAAGGCAGCAGCCGCGCGCGTTCTCGCGGCATAGAACAGCTCCCAACGCCGCCCCAGCGCGTCGAGACGGCGGATCATCGACAGCAGCGGCGTGATGCCGATGCCGCCCCCGATCAGGACGGAATGTTCAGCCTCCTCGCAAAGTGCAAAATTGTTGCGCGGCCCCGAGATCGTGATGATGTCTCCGGCCTTCACCGTGTCGTGCACGAAGCTGGAGCCGCCCCGGCTCGCGCTGTCGCGGTTGACGGCGATGACATAGCGATGGCGTTCGCGCGGGTCGTTGATCAGCGAGTAGCTACGGATCAAGCCGTTTTGCAGATGCAGGTCGATATGGCTTCCGGCCGTAAAAGGAACGAGATCGCCGCCGGTCGGCGACAGCAGCTCGTAGGAATTGATGGTGTCGGCCTCGTAGCTGATGCGCTTGACCCGGACGTCGAATGTGCCCGCGACCGCGGCGTCGCGCCGCTGGCCGCCATCATCCACAACCGGCAAGTCGGCGGCCACGACGGCCGAGCGATGTGCGGCTGCCGCGCTCACAACTCGTACCCGAAATCGGCGCCGAGCTTCGCCCGCATGAACGGCGCGCCGACATCGACCCAGGAATCCTCCGGCGGCAACCGCAGCGACACGGCGCGCACCATGAACACATCTGGGTCCGACACACCCTTGGGCCTGACGGCGTGATCGCGATAGGCGCCGAGCGCTTCGAGAATGAAGCGCCGCGTCATCGCGATCCCGGTGTCGCTCGAACACAGCGTCTCCTTGGTGCGATCGAAGATTGGCGACACCCCGCTCTGGCAGGCGCCGTCCTGCACCCAGAGGCCCGGCAGGCCGGAGAACCAGGTGGTCTGCTGCGCCTGATAGTCGAACTGAAAGCCGTTTTGCGGATTGTACTTGGTCCAGTAGCCGGCATACGGCACCGTCACCGGGTGCTGGACCAGCGCATGGCGGCTGGCATGGCCGCTCTCGCGACCGTTGTGTCCTTCGGCAAAGATCTGCCGCGTCTTCGGCGAAAGCGGCTCCGACGGATGATACGAGAACATGATGCAAAGCGTGTTCTCGTCATCGATCGGCACCCAGGCATGACCGCTGAGGTCCGGGAACGGCGACAGCGGCGGAACCAGCGTGTAGAACGGCAGCAGGAACTGGTTGACGCGCCAATACAGCGTGTTGGCGTCGTAGTTGCGCCGCGCCGCGATGCTCATGCCGAAATCCTGCTTGACGCATTCGAAGGTCGGCCGGAGGTCGCGCTTCTGGATCCAGGCGCTGGTCGTGCCCTGCGCGTCGAGCCGGCCGTGCAACAGCGGCGCATGCGCCGAGTCGATCTCGCCCTCGACCGCCTGCAGCCAGTTGCACTCCTGGACGCGGACCGAGATGTGAACCTGTTCCGGCGGCACCAAATTCCATTCGAGGTTCGGCAGCGGAGGAAGTTCGGCCTGGTCGGGACCCATATAGGTCCAAATCATCCCGTTGCGCTCGCGGCATGGATAGGCCTTGATCCGCACCCGTTCCTTGAGGCGGCTGCGCACCGGCTCCGCCGGCATGTCGGTCACCGCGCCGGTGACGTCGAATTTCCAGCCGTGATAGACGCAGCGCAGTCCGCAATCCTCGTTGCGTCCGAAGATCAGCGGCGCCCCCCGATGCGGGCAGGCCTGGTCGACCAGCCCGACGCGGCCCTCGGAATCGCGGAAGGCGACGAGGTCTTCGCCGAGCAACCGAATGCGCTTCGGCTGGCCGTCCTTGGCAAGATCCGCCGACGGCAGAAAGGGAATCCAATAGAGGCGAAACAGGTTTCCGAGCGGCGTGCCTTTGCCGACCCTCACCAAGCGTTCGTTGTCATCGTGCGAGAGCATGGGTTTGCCTCCATTCAATTGCGAGTCGCTGCTCCGCCGAGCAGTGCGGCGACGCGTTCCGACAGTCCGAGGTCCTGCGCGGTCCAGAGCGGATCGGATGCGGTGAGCGATTGTCGTGGAATCGGAGGTTGCTTTCCCTCTTCCACCAGACTGACGATGATTTCGATGCGGCGCCGCTCGAGCTCGCTCAGGGCGTCCTCGACGACGGCAGCTTCCGCGGTGCAGCCCGGCAACTCGGGATAGGCGAGACGGATCAGCCAGCGTCCGGGCTCGGTCTCGACCGCCTCGGCCTCTAGCAGATAGGGAATCGACAGCAGCTCGCGCAGCTCCAAGACAACCTCCCTGAACGACGTCCCGCTTCTCTTTAGTACGTATACGTACTACATAGACTGACGGCTGGCAAGGGCCCGGCAAGGATTCGTCCCCTTGAATCAACTTCGCCGCTGCTTCACCGAGGGGTTGAGGGCTTTCAGCCAAGCTGCTAACGGCTAACGCAAATTTCCAGCAGGGGTCCGACGACGGGATGGCAGCCCACAAGGCAAGCAAGACGAATTCGGCCGCGGAGCTTGCGCGCAACTGGCAGCTCGAAGGCGGCGTCGGGTTTCTGCTGCGGCTGCTGGAGGCCCGCTACGACGGGCTCTACCAGAGCATGACGCAGCAGAGCGACATCACGCCCCGGCAGTTCGGCGTGCTGATGGCGCTGTACCAAGTGGGCCCGCTGACCCCTTCCGTGCTGGCCGACCGCATCAGTTGCGATCGCAACACGCTGAGCGAAATGCTCAAGCGGATGGCGGAGCGCAGGCTGGTTTCTAAGAAGAGCAACCCGGACGACCGCCGGTCGCTTCAGGTCCAGATCACCGCCAAGGGCGAGGAGGCGCTGTTGTCCGTGGTGCCGGCCGCGGCCGAGCTGCAGAACATCATGCTCGCTCCCCTGCGCAAGGAAGACCGGGCGCATTTTCTCAAATGCCTGCTGGCGATCGCAAAGGCTGCGCCGCCGGAGTCCGCATCCGACTCTTGAAGTTCCGGCGTCAGGCCGGCGCCTTTCCGAATGCGCCGGCTGCGGCAAGCCCGGCGA
Organism: Bradyrhizobium ivorense; assembly: GCF_900696085.1. GTDB lineage: Bacteria > Pseudomonadota > Alphaproteobacteria > Rhizobiales > Xanthobacteraceae > Bradyrhizobium > Bradyrhizobium ivorense. Next base: position 220,626 of record NZ_CAADFC020000029.1, on the reverse strand, counting down.
TTGCATCCGGCGACAGGCCAAGTGTCCTTGAAAGCACCTCGTCGCGGTGCGCACCGACCGCGGGCACAGCCCGTCCAATCGATGTATCTGCCTCCGACATCTTCCATGGCGTATTGACACCGGCGAACTCGCCGGCCCCATCCGTGATCGCGCCGAAGACACCGCGTGCCTGAAGATGCGGATCGCTCAGCGCCGCGCCCGGTTCACGATATTCGGCGCAGGGAACGCCGGCGCGATCGAGCGCCGCGAGGCACTCGGCTTTGGTGTGACGTTCGGTCCACCTTTCGATCACCTGCATCATGGCGGTCCAGTTTGCGCCGCGTGCCGGGACGGTGGCGAAGCGGGGATCGGTCACCAAATCCTCCTGCCCCGTCACCTCGCACAACGCCGTAAAATTGCGCGCGGTGACCGGCGCGATCAGGATATCGCCGTCGCGGGTGCGCACCGGGCCATAGGTCGGGCGTGGCGCGCTGATCGGGAACTGGGCCTCCTGCAGCTCGTAGACCAGGAGGTTCAGCATGCAGTCCATCAACGCCACATCGATCCGCTGGCCCTTGCCGGTTCTGTTACGCTGAACCAGCGCGGTCTGGATCGCGGAGTAGCCAAAAATGCCGCCGAGCACGTCGGCGACGAAGATGGCGCCGGCCGCCGGCCGCTCGCGATCCCCCGCATAGCGCATCAACGAATGATCGAAGCCGCTCTCGGCATGCACGATCATGGCGTAGGCGGCGCGCTCGGCCGCCGGGCCGGACTGGCCGTAGCCCGAGATCGAGCAATAGATCAGGCGCGGATTGATCTCGCGCAGCGCCTCGTAGCCGAGACCGAGCCGGTCCATCACCCCGGGACGAAAATTCTCGACCAGGATGTCGGTCTCCGCGACCAGGCGATGCACCAGCTCGATGGCGTCGGCGTTCTTCAGGTCGAGCGCCAGGCTCCGCTTGCCGGCGTTGAGCTGGCCGAAATAGGTGCTGTGGCCCTCGCGCAGCGGCGTCCGCAGCCGCATATCGTCGCCCTCGGGCGGCTCGATCTTGATCACCTCGGCACCGACATCGGCGAGCAGCCGTGCGCAATAAGGCCCCGCCAGCATGATCGAGAAATCGAGCACCCGCACGCCCGCGAGCGGTGCCCTGTCGCCGTCCTTTTGCATCCGCTCTCTCCTATCTCGGCAGCCCGAGCGCGCGCTGCGCGATCAGGCTGCGCTGAATTTCGTTGGTCCCGATGCTGATGACCCACATCAGCGAATGCCGCAGGTTCTGCTCGAAGCGGCCATTGTCGATCGCGCCCGGCATCTGCTCGGACAGCGCGGCGCGCATGCCGAGAATGTCGAGCGCGGCCTCGCCGAAGCGCTCCATCAGTTCGCCGGAAAACACCTTGCTGATCGCGCCATATTCCGGCGGGGTCACGCCGTCGGCGGCGAGCCCGGCGCAATGCATCATCAGCTGGCGGCCGATCTCGATCTCCGACGCCAGCGTCGCCATCCGGTCGCGAACCAGCGGGTCCTGGGCCAACGACGGATCACCCGCGACGCGCAGGCGCAGTTGCTCGAAGGCGTGCGCGACTTTCAGCACGATGCCGCCGCCGACCAATCCGCGCTCGAAGGCGAGCGCACCGGTCAGCACCTTCCAGCCGCCATTGACCTCGCCGACAAGATTCTCGGCGGGAATGCGGACGTTGTCATAGAAGATGTTGGCGAAGGTGCCGTCGTACATCGTGCTCGACGGCCGGATCGCGATGCCCGGCGCATCCATCGGGACGATGAACATACTGATGCCGGCGTGCGGCGGCCTCGCGTCCCTGTCGGTCCGCGCCGCAAGGAACATGTATTTCCCCCACCAGGTGGTGGTCCAGATCTTCTGGCCGTTGAGCACCCAATGGTCGCCGTCCCTGACCGCGCTGGTGCGCAGCGCCGCCAGATCAGAGCCCGCCTGCGGTTCGCTGTAGCCCATGCCGTGCATGGCTTCGCCGCGCAGGATCTCCGGCAGGTATTTTTGCTGCTGCTCCGGCGTGCCGAACATCATCAGCGCATTAGCCTGGATCGCCGCACCGATCCGCGGCGCCTCAGCGCGCTCCATCGTCTCCATGAAGGCGATCTGTTCCAGCGCGGAGCGCCCCTCGCCGCCGAATTGTTCCGGCCACCCGAGACCGATCCATCCGGTCTCGCCGATGTCGCGGGCGAAGCCGGCGTCGAACTCACGCTTCGCGAACGGCCTCTGATCGAACTCGGCCTTCCGGTCGCCCGACCAGTTTTGGTCGAGCCAGCGCCGAACCCGCTCGCGCAAGGCATTTCCGGCGGATCCGAGGTCGTATTGCGGCAGACCAGCGCCGCCAGCGTCCAGCAGGTAAGCAGCTAGCCTGCGCTTCGCATCCACCGCGCCGCCAAGCGCGATCGTGTCGAGGTGCACGCGCTTGAAATGCTGCGGGGCCTCGTGTTCCTCGGCATAGCCGATCGCACCGAACGTGTGCTGCGTCTCGAGCGAGACGCGGCGCAACGCGTCGCCTGAGAACGCGAATGCGCAATCGGCGAAATAGTGCCAAGCGGCATCGCCGCCATCATGCAGCCGCGCGGCATGATCCAGAACGAGGCGGATACCTTCCAGCGCGATCAGGCCGTTCGCCAGCTTGTGCTGAATGGCCTGGAATTTTCCGATCGGCTGGCCGAACTGGTGCCGCTCCTTGGCGTAATCCACCGCGAGCTCGAACGCGCGCCGCGCGGCGCCATAGGCGCGCGCCACTAGCGCGACCCTGCCTTTGAGCCGGAGATCCTCCACCGCGACCAACTCGGCGGAGATAGGCGTCACCCGCGCTGCGTTCAGCCTGACCTCGTAGAGCCCCCAAGTGCCCATCGCGCGTGTTGCGACACGATCGACGCCCGGAGCCGCGAGTTCGACCAGCGCAAGGCTGGACTTGTCGACCGCGACAAGGAGATGCGTGGCACTTGCCGCGGCCTCGACGAAGCGAAGTACGCCCGTCCCCTTGCGGTCCGTGACCTCGATCGCGCCTGTGCCGGCGTCGGGATCGAGCCCGCCAAACGAGAAGGCCGCGACCGCCGTGCCGGCGTGCAGTCCGGCCAGCAAATCCCGCGCCGCTTCGGCCCGTGATCCCGTCAGCGCGAGATTGGCGAGCGCCGCCGACCACATCGGTGCGGGACAGGCGGCGCGGCCGAGTTCCTCCATCGCCACCAATATCTCGCGCAGCCCGCCCTCGTCGCCCCCGGAGCCGAGCGCGGCAACGCCCTGCCCGACGAGCCTGCGCCATATGGCAGAGATCTCGTCCGACGAAGAGGCCGCCGCCATGCCGCGCGTGCGCCAATGCTCGTCGAGGAATCCGCGCAAGGAGTCGCGCAGCATGCCGGCGATATCATCGCCGCACGGGTCGGGCGCTACCATCGGCCGTACCTAGCCCCGGCCGAATCTGGGCTTGCGCTTCTCCTTGAACGACATCGTCGCTTCCTTGTGGTCGGCGGTCTCGAACGTCACCTGCTCCAGCGCCATTGACGCTTCCAGCAGCATGTTGACGCGGTCCTTGATAACCTGATTGATCGACAGCTTGGTCCAGCGGATCGCCCAGGTCGGGCCGTTGGCAAGCTCGACCGCGATCTCGCGGGCCTTCGCCAGCACCTCGGCACGCGGCGCGATATGATTGACGAGGCCAATCCGCTCCGCCTCGGCGCCCTTCAGCAGCGTGCCGCGGATCAAAAATTCCTTGGCCTTGCTGATGCCGACCAAGAGCGGCCAGATCACGGTACCGCCGTCGCCGGCGACCAGGCCGACGCGCGAAACATGCGTATCGCCGATCCGCGCATCCTCGGCCATCACGGTGATGTCGCAGAGCAGCGCGTGGGTCGCGGCCAGGCCGATCGCATCGCCGTTGATCGCCGCGATGATCGGCTTGTCGAGCTCGAGCTGGCGAGTGACGCCGCGCCGGCTGATCATGGGATCGTGGACCTCGCCCTCCTCGAGCACGTCGCCGCCCGGCCGCTCCGACATCGCCTTGACGTCGCCGCCGACGCTGAAGAAGTCGCCGGCGCCGGTCAGCACCACGGCATTGACGGCGTGATCGTCGGCAAGATCGTCCCAGATCGTGCGCAACTCGCGGATCAGCTTCTGATTGATCGCGTTGCGCGCCTGCGGGCGGTTCAAGGTCACGGTCGCGACCTTGTCCGCAACCTCGACCTTCAGACACTCGTACTTGGCGTAATTGGACACGTTTGCCTCCGTTGTTATTGCTGTTTGAGTATCGGTTTGCTGCGTCTAGCGTCGCATTCCGGGTTGAACGTCCGCCAGCGCGACGTGCAGCGACATCGCGCCCGGATCCTGCTCGAGCATCCGTTGCACGGATTCCAGGTGCGCTCGCAGCAGCCGGCTCGCCAGCGTCACGTTTCTGTCGCTCAGCGCCGCCAGGAACTGGCGTCGCTTCTCGGCGAGCCGCGCCATCGCGACCCCGCTCGATGCCACTTTGGCGTAGACGAAGCGCATGTGGATCTCGGTGACGGAATCCACGATCATCGCGATCACCTTGTTGCCGGTCGACGCTGCCAGCAGCTTGTAGAACTCGCGCGAGCACTCGACCCGGTCGAGCAGCCGGCCCTCCTTGGTCGCCAGCTCAGTCCGCGCGATGTTGGCCTCGAGCGCATCGAGATCGGCACGCCGCGCATTGGCGCAGGCCAGCCGCACCACCAGATCGAGCACGTGAACCCGCGCCTCGGACAATTCCCCGACCGAGATCGTGCCGAGGCTCAGCATGTCCCGCATCACCTCGTTCATGCGGCGGGTATCGCCCTGCTGGATGAAGGCGCCGCCCTTGACGCCCTTCTGCAGCTTCAGCACGCCAGCCATCTCGAGGCTGCGCAGCGCCTCCCGCAGCACGTTGCGGCTGACGCCGAGCTGCTGCGCCAGCTCGCGCTCGGCGGGAAGTTTGTCGCCGGGCTTCAAGACGCCGAGCGCCAGCTGCTCGCGAATCCGCTCGCAGATTTCCTCGAACGTCCGCCTAGTGTGGATCGGCTTGAAGGTCGGCGCGGCCGCACTACCTGCGGCGCGCAGATCGATGGCGCGCTCGCGCCGGTTCGGAGCGGCGGCCCGGGGACGCGCGGGCGCGCGAGGGCTTGACTTGGTGCTCATGAGGTGGATTATTAAATGGATCACCCATTCAATGGAAGCCCCTTTTTGGCTTCCGGCAAAAGAAAACGACCGGGGAGTCCGCATGAGTTTCACCGAGGAGCAGATCGCGTTCCGCGACAACGTCCGCAAGATGGTCGCAAGGCACGTGGCGCCGATCGCCGCCGAGATCGACGAGACCGATCGCTTCCCGCTCGAGCTCGTCAAACTGTTCGGCGAGATGGGGCTGATGCAGCTCTGGGTGCCGGAACGCTATGGCGGCCCGAACGGCAATCTGACCATGGCCTGCATCGCGCGCGAGGAGATCTCCAAGGTCTCGCCGGCCTGCGCGTCGATCGCGGCGCTCAACACCATGTTCATCATGCCGCTGCTGCATTTCGGCTCGGAAGAGCAGCGCAAAAAATACCTGCCTGTTATCGCCGAGGGCGGCGTCGTGACGGCGATCGCGATCTCCGAGCCGCAAGCCGGCTCCGACGTCGCCGCGCTCAACACCCGCGCCGTGAAGGATGGCGACAGCTACGTCCTCAACGGCCGCAAGCAATGGTGCAGCTACGGCGTCGTCGCCGACTACATCGTGGTGATGGCGCGGACCAGCGATGGCAACGGCGCCGACGGCATCAGCGCGTTCATCGTCGAGCCGAAGAAGATGCCGGGCATCTCGTTCGGCCGCCACGAGCGCAAGATGGGCTTTCGCGGTGCCCCCAACACGCCGATCTTCTTCGACAATGTCCGGGTCCCGGCGGAAAATCTGGTCGGCGAGGAAGGCAAGGGTTTTCGCGCCTCGATGCGCGCGCTCGACCTCAACCGCCCGACCATCGGCGCGCAGTCGGTTGGCCTCGCGCAGGGCGCGCTCGATGCCTGCGTGGCCTACGCCAAGGAGCGCAAGCAGTTCAAGAAGCCGATCGCCGAATTCCAGGGCGTGCAGTTCATGCTCGCCGACATGGCGATCCAGATCGAGGCGGCGCGCGCGCTGGTCTATGAATGCGCCCGCGCCGGTGATGCCGGCGACTGGAAGCGCCTCAACGTCCTCGCCAGCATGGCCAAATGCGTCGGCAGCGACATGGCGATGAAGGTGACGACCGACGCGGTCCAGATCTTCGGCGGCTACGGCTACACCATGGACTATCCGGTCGAGCGCATGATGCGTGACGCCAAGCTGACCCAGATTTTCGAGGGCACCAACCAGATCCAGCGCGTCGTGATCGCCCGCGAGCTGCTGCGCTAGAGCAAAATATTCTCAAGAAAATACAAGAGGGAGGAAATCGTCTTGAACCACATCAACCGCGTATTGGCGGCCGCTGCGCTGTCGTGCCTGCTGGGAGCCCCCGCCTATGCCCAAAAGGCCTATGACCCCGGCGCCAGCGATACCGAGATCAAGCTCGGCCAGTCGACGCCGCTGAGCGGTCCGGCCTCGGCGTTCGGCGCGGGCGCCGGACGGGCCGTGGTCGGATATTTCGAGATGCTGAATGGGCAGGGCGGGATCAACGGCCGCAAGATCAGCTTCACGCAGCTCGACAACGCTTACAGCGCCCCGAAGGCCGTCGAGCAATCGCGCAAGCTGGTCGAGGATGTCGGCATTCTGGCCGAAGTCGGTACCATCGGGACCGCGCCGAACGTTGCGATCCAGAAATACCTCAATGGCAAGCAGGTGCCGCAGCTCTTCATCACCGCGGGCGGACGCCGCTTCAACGATCCCAAGACATTCCCGTGGACGGTTCCGCTGTACCCGGACTTCGAAACCGAAGGCCGCGTCGTTGCCAAGTACATCCTGGCCGCAAAGCCTGACGCGAAGATCGGCGTGCTCTACCAGAACGACGATTACGGCAAGGACTACCTCAAGGGTCTCCGCGCTGGCCTCGGCGCCAAGGAGACGCTGATCGTTGCCCAGGCTTCCTACGAATTGGCCGATCCCACGATCGACTCGCAGATCGTGCAGCTCAAGGCGGCCGGCGTCGACACCCTGATCGAGCAATCGTCGTCGAAGGCGGCGGCGCAGTCGATCCGCAAGGTCTACGAGCTCGGCTGGAAGCCCCTGCACATCATCGGCGGATCGACGGCATCGGTCGAGACCATCCTGAAGCCGGCGGGCCTCGAAGCGTCGAAGGGGCTGGTGACGACGCAATTTCTCAAGCAGCCCGGCGATCCGGCCTGGGCCAATGACGCTGAGGTCAAGGCCTACAAGGAGTTCCTGAAAAAATACGCTTCCTCGGCCAATCCGGACGACTACTCGGTGCTCGTGGCCTACATGAATGTCCACGCCATCGAGCGGACCTTGCAAAAATGCGGCGATCAGCTGACCCGCGAAAACCTGATCAAGCAGGCGACCCTGCTCCATGGCGAGCGGCTGCCGATGATGCTGCCCGGCATCTCGATCAGCACCAAGCCCGGCGACTACACGCCGTTCCGCACCTTGCGGATCGCAACGTTCGACGGCGAAAGCTGGTCACTGACCGGCGAACCGCTGTCGGCCGATTGAGCGCCGCCGGCATCCCACAAGCAGGCCGGGTTCACTCCGCGGCGATCGCGCCGTACCCTGCCTCGTGCAGGATCACGCCTGAGAGCGTATCGAATTGGCCGGCCCAGGGCTTGCGGGCCAGCACGTCGCGGGCATGAGCGTAGCCGGCCTCCCAGCGCTGCCTGATGCCGGACGGGCTGAAGTCGACGTCCTTGGTGTGGTCTTCGTGCGACAGCTGCGGCGCCAGCAATTGCACGACATGCATGCGCGTCTGGCAGCCATAGCTCATCAATTCCCTGACTTCGGGCCGGCTGCGCTCGGCCTCCGGCAACCTCGCCGCCAGCTCGTTGATGACGTGGCGCAAACGATGCGTCTGCTGATGGCGCGTGATCTGGCTGGCGATCCGGCTGGAATACTGCACGTCCTTGGTGCGGTTGAGCACGTCTGCCATGGTCGCCGGTTCGGGGCCGATCGGATTCCACAGATGAACGCTGAAGATCAGCGAGTCCCGGCGCGGATTGTCGTCGAACACCACTTCGGTCGGCGTGTTGGAGAGGATGCCGCCGTCCCAGTACAGTTCGCCGTCGACGCGCACCGCGGGAAACGCCGGCGGCAGCGCGCCGGACGCCATGATGTGCCGGGCGTCGAGCTTGCAGCGGCTGCTGTCGAAATAGGTCATCTGGCTGCTGCGCACGTGCGCGGCGCCCACCGTCAGGCGCGGGCGGCCCTGATTGATCAGATCGAAGTCGACGAGTTCGCCGAGCGTGCTCTGAAGCGGTGCCGTGGAATAGTAGCCGGCGCGATCGGCGCCGAGTGGATAGCTGTGGCCTGCATGGGCAAACGGATTGGGCGTGAAGAAGCCCGCAATGCCTTGGACCAGCGTCGTCCAGTAGGACCAGCTGTTTCCGAGCCCCGAAAAGGCCTCCGGCGGATCCCAGCTGGAAGAGCGCTGCACGCGGCTCCAGAATTCGGTGAGCCGCGCCAGGCGGTGCTGCGGCGCGTTGCCGGCGATCAGGCTGGCGTTGATCGCCCCGATCGACGTCCCGACGATCCAGTCCGGCTCGACGCCGGCTTCATGCAGCGCCTGATAGACGCCGGCCTGATAGGAGCCAAGCGCGCCGCCGCCCTGCAGCACCAGCACGATTTGCCCCGGCAGGTTCTTCGAGCCGCCGCGCGCAAAATCCACAACACCGGACGATGTCGTCGGTCGCTGCATTCAGGCCTCCTGCTGTCGCATCCCGGCATACGCACCCGCGCCTGATTGACGGCCCCGGCCGGTCCTGTCAATCGCACAAACGCGTGTCCCGCCTCGCCTGTTCGCCGCCGGCGCAGCGAAGAAAATGGCCAATTTCGGCCGATCATGGCAGACAGACACAGCGATAGCCCTCATTCCTGCGGAGAATAGGATGGATCGTCTGGCAGCGATGGAGACGTTCGTGCGGGTCGTCGAAACCGGCTCCTTCTCCGGCGCGGCGCGGCAGCTCCGGGTTGGCCAGCCGGCCGTCTCGAAGTCGGTCGCGCAGCTCGAGGAGTATCTCGGGGTCAAGCTGCTGACCCGCTCGACCCGCGGCCTCAGCCCGACCGAGGCCGGGATCGGCTATCTCGAACGCGCGAGGCGGGCGCTGGAGGAAGCGGCGCAAGCCGAGCTCGCCGCGCGCGGCGCCGGCGCCGGCCTCAAGGGGCGCCTGCGGGTCTGCGCCGCCGTCACCTTCGCCCGGATCCATCTCATTCCGACGCTGCCGAAATTCCTCGCGCACAATCCGGACCTGGAGCTCGAGGTCATTCTCGACGACCGTCAGATCGACCTCGTCCAGGAAGGCATCGATGTCGCGCTGCGCATGGGCCGGATGCTGGATTCGACGTTGACCGCACGCCGTGTCGCGCGATGCAAACGCCTGGTGCTGGGCACCCCGACCTATTTCAATCGCGCCGGCACGCCGGCGACGCCGAGCGAGCTGGTCCGGCATCAGGCCGTCATCTACATCCGCGAAGGCAGCGTGTGGTCGTTCCAGCGCGAGAGCACCGAACTCGCCGTGACCGTACAGGGCCGGCTGCGCGTGACGGCGGCGGAAGGCGTCCGGGCGGCCGTGCTTGCCGATGCCGGGATCGCGGTCGCGTCCGAGTGGATGTTCAGCCCCGAACTGCGATCGGGCGCCGTGCGCGCGGTGCTGTCGGACTGGAGCCTTCCGGCACTCGACCTGTGGGCCGTGCTGCCCACCGGGCGCGCCGCGACCGCCAAGGCGCGCGCATTCGTGGATTTCTTCGAGCGTACGCTCAACGCATAGGCGCTTCTATCTTCACGCCGTAACGTTCGAAGTCGTCGGCGATGTTGCGCTGGATTGCCCTGGCCGCCGCAATATCGCCGTCGGCGCCCGCCTTGTCGCCCTGCTTGAGCTTCGCCAGTCCGCGCCCATGGAGCGCGCTCGCCAGCTTCGGATCGATCCGAAGCGCAGCACTGTAGTCATCGATCGCCGCGGCAAGCTGGCCGGTCTTCAGGTAGATCAGGCCGCGCGAGTCGTAGGTCGCGGCGTTGCCAGGCCCCGACTGCAGCACCTTGTTGCAATCCTCCAGCGCCTCCTTCAGCGCGCCGAGGATCGCGCGGGTCCAGCAGCGGCCATTCCACACGCCATCCAGCTTCGGCTCGATCTGGATCGCCCGATCGTAGTCCTGCGCTGCACGCTCGTACTCGTTCTTCTTCAGGTGAGCCTCGGCACGGTTGGCAAAGGCCTGGCCGTAATTGGGGTTGATCCGGATCGCCTGATCGAAAGCTTCGGTCGCAAGATCGTAGTCGCGCTTCTTCAGGAAAACCACGCCGCGATTGTTGAATGCCCTGGCGTAGCTTGGATTGAGCTCGATCGACTGATCGAAATCCCCGATGGCGCGGTCGTAGTCCCGCTTCGCTGCATAGGCGATGCCGCGATTGTTGTAGACGACAGCCAAGGCATCGGTCGACAAGTCGTCATGCGCATCGATCAGCGCCGTGCAGCCGGTGATACGAGCATCGGTGGGCGCGCGGTCAGCGCCGCTGCACAAGGCCATGTTCCGGAGATAGTTATCCTTCTTCGGGTTCTGCGCGACCGCCGGCAACGACAGCAGCAGCAGGATGACAAGCGGCGCAAGGCTGCCAATGACCCCGGTCCTTGCACGAACTCTCATCTCGGGCCCCGGTTCTTGAAAATATGCAGTCGCCTATTCCCGCGGGTCACCGCAAGGCCGCAGCCTTGCGTGCACCGGGAATGGCCTGCGCTCAAAAATATGCTCCTAGCACCCCCGGCAGACGTTGGGATCGAACTTGTGAGTATATTGCACCGGTTTCAGCGCGGCCCGTTTCCCGGGCTTTTTCGCCAGCGTGGACTTGCCCTCTTCGATCAGCGTCGCAAATCTGTACGTGCCGTCCTCTGATATCTCGATGCGCGGCGTGGTGCCCCGAATTCCCATCGTTGCAACGGGGGTATCGATCTGCATGTCGCCGGTCTTCGCAATATTGCCGGCAACGAACGTGAACGTCCCCTTGGTCAAACTGAGCAAGGTCGAATTCGATGTGCTGTTCGGGTCATACACGAAGTCGGTCATCACCATGCGGGCGTTGCTCGCAAGGTTGAACGAGGTCCCATCGATGAAATTGATTCCGAGCTTGCTGTTGGCTTCGGTCCGCACCACGTCGCCCTGATAGACGAGGTCGCCGACCTTCGCCTGGGGGGGTTGACCGGACGTATTCGCTTGGACGACGGCCGCGCCGCGATGTTCAATCACGGCGGTACCGGTCACGGACACGACCTTCCCGATGAGCTTCGGTCCGGCGTCCTGAACCGCGGGCTGCACGCCAGTCTCCTCCGCATGCGCCGGACCAACGGTGGCAATTGCCAGCGCCAGCAGGCCGCCCGCGAGCAATTGACCAATCAAACGCGCACGCATGATCCCCTCCATGCTGAGAAGATCTTGTGTCACAGCCCGAGAGTTGAATTGGACCGCCGAGCCGGGACCGCAGGACCTTTAAAGTGTGCCAGGCGCGCAATTGCGGACAGGCCGATTCGGAGCCTGGCGGAGCCGAAACAAATTAAAATCTGGACAATCTACTTACGAATTATACAATATTTTCCATGGAACCGCACTTCTGACAATACGTCAGCATCGCTGTCGTATCGACGAACAGGCGCTCTCCTGAAAGTTAGTTTTTGCTACCGAATTAAGGTTCAATCGAGACTTTTCGGCCCGGCAGAATTCTGGTTGCCGGCACTGGAATATTTTCACTTCGCGGCGCGAGCACGCCAGACCAAAAACACTGCGGCACCACGCTCCGCCTGAGTACTCGGCAGGCGAAAAGCCAATGTTTGTTGCGTCCGGCGCGGAGCTCGGGGCGTGTCAGGCCGCGTTGGGCCAGCAGCCCCAGTTGATTGGTCATATCCAGGCGGCGACGGGCAGCGTCACCCTCAGGAGCGCCAACGGCATTGTCATTCCGGTCGCGACCGGCATCGCGCTCTATCAGCGCGACGCCATCGAGACCGCAGCCGACGGGCGGATCCAAATCCGCCTGATCGATGGCACCGTGCTCAACCTGTCCGGCGATACCCGCGCGGAGCTCAGCGAATTCACCCGAGATTCCGGCGGCGCCCCGCAGTCGGCCCTGGTCGCAATCAGCAAGGGCATCTTCGCCTTCTTGGGCGGCCAGCTGGCAAAGGCGGGCGCTCTCACGGTGGACACGCCCGTCGGCAGCATTCGCAGCCGCGCCGCCGCCGGCGGCTTCGGCATGCTGTCGCTGACGGCACTGACCTTCGCGCTTCTGGAAGAAGCCCAGGCCGCGGACCCCGACGTCACCTTCCTGGACGACGAACCCATCACCTACAAGCACTTCAAGCACGGCTGGTTCGAGCTCGTCACCAAGGAGGCGATCCCCCGACACTTCACGGTCGAGGATCCCGGACAGACCATCGTCCTGACCAAGCGCGAGTCATCGATCAGCGCGATCCAGGTCACGAATACGTTGGCGCGCATGCAGGAATTGCGGGCGGCCCAACAGGAGACGCTCGGCAATTACGAAAAGGGAATGGACGCGAAGGGATCCGGCGCGACTCCGTTCGACAAGCTGCAGCTGCTGCAGCCGATCAATTTTAACAATGCCGACTCGCTGACGGTGCCAGATGCGCTCGGGCCGCTGCCGGGGTTTCTCACGCTACTCTACGAGCCGTTCAAACCGCCGCCGAAACCGCCAATCCTGAACCTCGGGGCCGCGCCGACCGAAGTCGACACGGTGGTATTTGACGCTTTCACCGCGGTGCACGGCACGTTCTCCGCCAGCACCAGCAACAACGGCCAACTGATCTTCAGCCTCGCCGGCGGGACTGCAGCCAAAATGGTGCAGGGCCAGCAGGCCTACGACATCTCGAGCGTTGGCACGTTTGGCACGTTCTATCTCAACAGCACCACCGGCGCGTACACCTTCGTTCCGAACAATGACGCGATCAATGCGCTGAAGGAGAACACCACCCAAAGCTTCACCATCACGGTATCGGACGGCGTGCTTTCGAGCAGCCAGGTCTTCAATATTCCCATCGTGGGCGCCAACGACGCCGCCCACATTTCCGGCCCCACGACCGGCACGGTGGTCGGGGCAGTCGGCGTCACCGATGCGTCGCCCGCCCTGTTGATTGCAACCGGCACGCTCGCCGACACCGATGTCGACGATCCCGCCAACACCTTCACGGCCGTCACCTCGCCGACGAAAAGCGCGAGTGGCCTTGGCACGTTCACGATCACGACGGCCGGCGTGTGGACCTACACGCTCGACAACGCCGGCAAGTCCGTGCAAGCGCTCAAGGTCGGCGACGTGGTGACCGACAGCTTCACAGTGACCACGATCGGCGGCACCCCGCAGGTGGTGACGGTCGTGGTCCGCGGCCCGTTGATCGGAGTGGCAGGACCGGGCCCGTCGCCGGTCCTGAGTGAGGCGCATCTGACGGCAACGGCGCTGGACGACAACGTCGCCGGCTCGGCACCGAACGCCGCCCTGACGTCGACCACGGCGGACTTCTCGGCGGCGTTCGCCTCGGCCCAGGGCATCGAGGGCACGACGATCAGCTACGCCCTGACGATCACCGACGGCACCGGGACCGCGTCGGGTCTGATCGACTCGCATACCGGCCTGGCCGACGTGCTGGTTTTGAACGGCAGCACCATCGAGGGCCGCGTCGCCGGCGGCGCGCTGGCCTTCACCATCACCGCCGATCCGGCGACCGGGCTCGTGACGTTCACCGAGTACCGGGCCGTGACGCAGCCGCTCGGCACCAACCCCGACGGCGGCGAAGGCGTGTCGCTGCCCGTCGGGCTCGTCAATCTGGTTGCGACCGTCACCGACCAGAACGGCAACTTCCAGCGCGCCAGCATCGATCTCGGCAAGCAGCTGACGATCACCGACGACGGCCCGAGCATCGCGGCGACGGAAGCGGTTCCACATCTGACGCTGAGCGAGACCCATCTGACGGCAACCGCGCTGGACGACGGCATCGCGGGCTCGGCCGCCGACGCAGTGCTGATGGCGACGTCGGGCGACTTCGCTGCGGCCTTCAGTTCGGTTCGCGGCGCGGATGGCGCTGCAATCAGCTACTCGCTGGCGATCGCCGGCGGCGATGGGGCGGCGTCGGGCCTCGTCGACTCGCACACCGGCCTTGACGACGTGCTGGTTCAAAACGGCAATACCATTGAAGGCCATGTCGGCAGCATCGGCGGAATGCTGGCATTCACCATCACGCTCGATCCGGCGACCGGGCTCGTGACCTTCGTCGCGTACCGCGCCGTGACACAGCCACTTGGCAGCGATCCGGACAACGGTGAAGGCATCTCGCTCGCCGGCGGGATCGTCAGCCTGACTGCAACGATCGCGGACGCCGATGGCGACTTCCAGCGCGCGAGCCTCGATCTCGGCAGCCGCCTGACCATCACCGACGACGGGCCGACCATCGCGGCGACCGGCGTCGCTCCTTCGCTGACGCTGAGCGAGACGCAACTGACCGCGACCTCGGGAGACTTTTCGGCGGCGTTCAATTCGGTGCAAGGCGCCGATGGCGCCGCCATCAGTTACGCGCTGACGATCAAAGGCGGCAACGGGGCAGCGTCGGGCCTGACCGATTCCCTCACCGGCCTCGCCGACATCCTGGTTCTGAACGGCAACACCGTCGAAGGCCGCGTCGGCAACGCCGGCGGCGCGCTGGCCTTTACGATCGCGCTCGATCCGGCAACCGGGCTCGTGACCTTCACCGAATACCGCGCGGTCAAGCAGCCGCTTGGCGCCGATTCCGACATCGGCCAAGGCTCGTCGCTGACCTCGGGCGTCGTCAATCTGGTGGCAACGATCGCGGACAAGGACGGCGACATCCAGAGCGCCAGCCTCGATCTCGGCAGCCGGCTGACCATCACCGACGACGGCCCGACGATTGTGGCGACCGGACCGGGTCCGGCCCTGTCCTTGAGCGAAACCCATCTGACGGCAACGGCGCAGAACGACAACATCGCCGGCTCGGCGCCGAACGCCGCACTGACCACGATTTCGGGCGACTTCTCCGCGGCGTTCAGCTCGGCTCAGGACACCGATGGCGCAACGATCGCCTACGCGCTGGCGATCACCGGCGGCAACGGCGCCGCATCGGGCCTGGTCGACTCTCACACCGGTCTCGCCGACGTGCTGGTGCGCAACGGCAACGTCATCGAAGGCCGTGTCGGCGCGGCGGAAGGCATGCTGGCCTTCACCATCACGCTTGATCCGGTCAGCGGGGTCGTGACGTTCACCCAGTACCGGGCGGTGAAGCAGCCGCTTGGCACCAGCCCGGACGATGGCGAAGGCAAGTCGCTGACATCGGGCGTTGTCAGCCTGGTTGCCACCATCACGGACAATGACGGCGACTTCCAGCGCGCGAGCCTCGATCTCGGCAGCCGGCTCACCGTCACCGACGACGGCCCGGCGATTGCGGCGATTGGACCGGGTCCGGCGCTGTTCCTGAGCGAGACGCATCTGACGGCAACCGCGCAGAACGACAATATCGCCGGCTCGGCGCCGAACGCGGCGCTGATGACGATTTCAGGCAGCTTCGCCACGGCATTCAGCTCGGTTCAAGGCGCCGACGGCGCAACGATCAGCTATGCGCTGACGATTGCCGGCGGCAACGGCACCCCGTCGGGCATGATCGACGCGCACACCGGTCAGGCCGATGTGCTGGTTCAAAACGGCAACACCATCGAAGGCCGCGTCGGCGCGACCGGCGGCATGCTGGCCTTCACCATCACGGTCGATCCGGCGACCGGGCTCGTGACCTTTACCGACTACCGGGCGGTGAAACAGCCGCTTGCCACCAGTCCGGACGGCGGCGAAGGCAAGTCGCTGACATCCGGTATCGTCAGCCTGGTTGCAACCATCACCGACAAGGACGGCGACTTCCAGAGCGCGAGCGTCGATCTCGGCAGCCGGCTGACCATCAATGACGACGGCCCGACGATTGCGGCAACGGGAACGGTGCCGTCGCTGAGCCTCAGCGAGACGCACCTGACCGCAACCACGCTGGACGACAACATCGCGGGCTCAGCGCCGAATGCGATGCTGACGACAATCTCAGGCAATTTCGCCACGGCATTTAATTCAGTTCAGGGCGCCGATGCTGCTGTTATCGCCTACGCGCTGAGCATCACCGGCGGCGACGGTACCGCGTCCGGTCTGGTCGATGCGCACACCGGTCTTGCTGACGTGCTGGTTCGCAACGGCAACAGCATCGAAGGCCACGTCGGCACGGCCGGCGGCACGCTGGCCTTCACCATCGCGGTTGACCCGGCGACCGGGCTCGTGACCTTCAGCCAGTCTCGCGCCGTGAAGCAGCTTTCCGGCACCAACCCCGACACCGGCGAAGGCAAGTCGCTGACATCAGGCATCGTCAATCTGATCGCAACCATCACGGACAAGGACGGCGACTTCCAGAGCGCGAGCCTCGATCTCGGCAGCCGGCTCACCATCACCGACGACGGCCCGTCCATCGCCGCAACCGGAACGGTGCCGTCGCTGAGCCTGAGCGAGACGCATCTGACGGCAACGGCACAGAATGACAACACCCCCGGCACCGCGCCGAATGCCGGCCTGACGATGACGTCGGCGAATTTCTCCACGGCGTTCAACTCGGTTCAGGGCGCTGACGGTGCGACGATCGGTTACTCGTTGAAGATCAGTGGTGCCGCCTCCGGGCTGGTCGACTCGCACACCGGCCTCGCCGACGTGCTGGTTCAAAATGGCAACACCATCGAGGGCCATGTCGGTACGGCCCTCGGCGCGCTGGCTTTCACCATCGCGGTCGATCCGGTGAGCGGGCTCGTGACCTTCACCGAGTACCGTGCGGTGACGCAGCCGTCCGGCACCAACCCGGACACCGGCGAAGGCAAGTCGCTGACATCCGGCGTCGTCAGCCTGGTCGCGACCATTACGGACAAGGACGGCGATTTCCAGACCGCGAGCCTCGATCTCGGCAGCCGGCTCACCATCACCGACGACGGCCCGACCATCGGCGGGTTCGACCACACCGTCATCCCCGCGCAAAACGATCAGACCGCCACCGGCAACTACAACATCAAATTCGGCGCGGACGGCGACGCCGCGATGCTGGTCGCCATCCACAATGGCGCGGTCGACGACACCGGCTACAATCTGGCGACGTCAGACCTCGGTGGCGGCATCACGTCGGTGCACGTGACCGGGAATGGCGACGACTACACCTTCTATTATTCGACTCATGCGGCGAATGGCGGCGTGGAGCTGGACGCCTATTTTACAAATACCAGCGGAGCGCTGAGCGATCCCTACTTCACGCTGCTGATCAACCCGGACGGAACCTACTCGGTCAATCTCAAGAGCGTCGAGGTGCTGAAGGAAGTCACCGTGAGCGGCTCCGATTTCGGAGCCTCCGGCGGCGGCACGCCGTCGCTCACCGCCCCGGACGGACAATTGATCATCACCGGGTCCGACAACGCCGGCAATCCCGTTAACGTCAAGGCGTCGAGCAACGGTATCGCGGTCGGCGCGACCGAACTGAAAATGGATCCCGACGAACAACTGAACCTCGGCTTCCTGCAGGAGCAGTCGCACGTCAGTTTCATTCTTACGCAGTGGCAAGGAAACGGCACGGCGAATGTCACCTTCAAGGTGGTTGACGGCAGCACCGAGGTCCATGACTTCAACATCGACGTCCCGAAGCCATCGGGCGGCGTTACCAACGTCGTGGTTCTGGAAACCTCGGATGCTGCGTTGATCAATACATCTGCTTTCGACAGCACGACCCAGACTTACACGCTCTACGTTGGACAGGAATTCAGTCAGATCAAGATCGACTACAATCAAGCGGTCAACGGAAACACCAGTTTCACCGTCAACGACATCACCTATAACGAGATGACGACGATCCCGAGCACGGATCTGCTGTTCGATGTGTCGGCATTCGACAAGGACGGCGATTCGGCTGCGACCAACCTTCGGGTCGATCTCGTTGGCGGCACGCATGGCGGCACTCTCACCTCGGCGGCCACCCTGGACAGCACTGCATTCGACTTCAGTTCGTTCCAGGCCAGCGACCAGAGCACGGCGCCCGGGAGTTTTGCCGCGATCGACACGTCAATGCCCGGCGACACCCTGGCGTCGTCGAGCCAGCACGAAGCGGCCGCTGCAATTCTGCCGGCGCCGATCTCGGACGCGTTCGTTCCAACCCATACGGCCATCCTTGCGCCCCACCTGACGCACGATCTGGTGGTGTAGCGGCTTCGCGCATCGCGAAGGTCCGCATTGGCCGCGTCGACGGCTCGGTGAGACGAACGAGCATGCATTCGATCAATAGTGGCATTCAGCGTCTTTCGCGCATGGGTATGGTGACGGGCAACGGAGTTGCTCATCCCGAGCCTCCAGCCAAGGAGTGCCGCCATGTCCCGCAATTCGATCCTGAAGCGCACCGCCGCCGCGATTGTCGTCTTCGCCGGCCTGCTTGCGCCGGCCAGCGCGAACCAGCCCGTCGGCGTCTTCCCCGACCTGCCGGTTAGCGCGACTGCAGATCAGTCCAAGTCGGCTGCGCGTAGCCGGCCGATCGAGCTGACGTCGCGCCGTCCCTGGCTTGCGCCGGTCGGCCATCGGCAACCGCAATTGGCCGACGTTCCCCGGCCCGAGACCGCGTCGGCGTGGGAGCGGCAGCAACAGCAGCTCGACCACGAACTGGACCGCAAGCCGGTGATCTGCCGCGGCTGCTAACCCGCCCGAACCACTTATTCCGAACAGGAATAGACGATAGTCGGACGCCCCTGCTACCCCGCACGGCCGCCTCCGTTAGCTTCTCAGGTGTGAGTTCAACCTAGCGGACGGCGCCGCCGCCCTCCACGCAGCACCCAAGGATCCCGCCATGTCACTTCAAGCCAATATGTCACTTCAAGCCAGGCTCGACGCCTTCAAAGCCGATTTCGAAGCCGGCAAGCCGCCCTATAACGTTCCGCCGGCCGTCATCGAGATCATGCACCGCGCCACCGCGGAGCTGATCGCCTCCGGCGCCGCGCAGCGCGCCAGGAAGGCCGGCGACGTCGCGCCGTCGTTCTCGCTCACCGATCCGGACGGCAACGTCGTCAACTCGGCGGACCTCTTGAAGCGCGGCCCGCTGGTGCTCAGCTTCTACCGCGGCGTCTGGTGCCCGTATTGCAACATGGAGCTGCAGGCGCTCGAGGCTGCGAGGCCGGAGTTCGAGAAATACGGCGCATCGCTGGTCGCGATCTCGCCGCAGACCGCGCCGAACAGCCGCAAATCGGTGCGCCAGAACAAGCTCTCGTTCCCGATCCTGTCCGATGCAAACGGCGAGCTCGCCGAGGCTTTCGGGCTGCGCTTCCGCCTGCCCGACTATCTGGTCGAGCTCTACAAGCAGCTGAAGAACGATCTGCCGAGCTTCAACAACGATCCAAGCTGGACGCTGCCGATGCCGGGACGCTACGTGATCGGACAGGACGGCGTGATCCTCTACTCCGAAGTCAACCCCGACTACACCCGTCGCCCCGAGCCCGAGGACATGATCCCGGTTCTGCAGCAGGCCGCCGCCGTCAAGGCGTGATGCGCGACGCGGCCGATGGCGCATCGCCATCGGCCGCAGCACTTGCCAACACATCCTGTCCCGACGGCCGCTGCGCCTTTCGCCACTGTGCCGGCGTCACGCCCATGTGGCTCTTGAAGGCGCGCTGAAATGCCGCTTCCGACTGGTATCCCGCAAGCTCCGCTACCGCGCCCGTGGAGAGCGACGACCTCTTCAACTCGTTGGCTGCGAGCGTCATCCTGATATCGGTCAAAAGATCGCTCGGCGACCGCCCGAGCTTGTCCTGGAATTGCCGTGCCAGCGTGGCGCGCGACATGTTGCAGAGCTGTGCCAGCTCCGGCAGCGACCACGCATGCGCGGGATCGTTGAACATCGCGGCCACCGCCGGCGCGAGCCTGGCATGACCGACCAGCGCCAGCAAACCGCGCGGTGCGGCGCCGCTCTCGCTGGCGAGCCGCAGCACCAGCGCGAACATCGCGGTCGACAGCGCGTTCAGCATGGCGTGACCGCCGAGATGATCGTCTGCGGCTTCGCTGCGCATCATCGACACCAGTCCGGCGAGCTGCGCGGCCGTGCCCTCTCCCGCTTCAGCACCGGCATGCACGACGAGGCGCGGCGGCAGATAGCTGCGCAGCAGACGATCGTGCGGCGGCGCGATGGCGAAATGTCCGCACAGCAGATCGAGCCGTTGGTCCGAGCCGAGATTTTCGCTGATCGTGAAATTCAACGCCGGCCGGTTGCGCGCCGGGCGCGGCGCGGCGCCGCCGCCATCATGCATCACGTGCCGCGGGTTGCTGGGCAGAAGCAGGATGTCGCCGGCCTTGAGCTGCAGCGGCTGGCCGCCGGCGGGATCGTCCAGGATCGCCGAACCGGCGAGCACCGCGTGATAGGGGATCTCGTTGGTCGCGGCCGGCCCCTGATCGATGCGCCAGGGCACGCCGTAGCTGCAGCGCAGATCCAGCCGCCCGCGCACCGGGATCATTTCGAACAGCCGGCTCAGCCAATCCATACCGGGCCCCTCCAACGCCATTTCATGAGACGATTGAGCATACAGTCGAGATTTATCGACATTCAATGTCTCATACACCAGGTCTACGTTCACTCCGCAGTCGTTCACCAACCAACCACGGAGTGCCACCATGTCCCGTCTTTCAGTTCCCAATCTCGAAGCCGATGCCGGCCCGTCGGGCCAGATCTACGCCCAGATCAAGAAGGCGATCGGCAGCGTCCCGAACACGTATGCGGCGATCGCCGCGCACGGTCCGGCGGCGCTCAAGTCGGTGCTTGCTGCCGACGCGGTGCTTGCCGGCGGCAGCCTGTCCAAGAGCGACCGGGAAGTGATCAAGCTCGTGATCAGCGATGCCGGCGGCTGTGACTATTGTGTCGCCGCACACACCCATCTTGCCAAGCTCGCCGGCGTGGATCCGGACGTGCTCCGGCAGATCCGCGAGAGCGAGCAGACCGGTGACGCCAAGCGCGATGCACTGGTGCGTTTCGTCCGCAAGCTCGCGCAGTCGAGCGGCACGGTCAGCGACGTCGATTTCGCCGCGATCAGGACCGCCGGCTACAGCGACGCCCAGCTGGTCGAGATCAGCCTGGCGTTTGCGACCACCATCTTCACCAACGTCTTCAACCGCATCAACGACACCGAGATCGACTTCCCCGCAGTCGCGTGAAGCGACAGGGCTGCAAGTCACATGAGAAGGATCACGACCATGACCACGCTCTCCACCACCGCCACCCAAGGTCCGCTTGTCCGCACGCTCTACAAGTCCGGCCTGCTCTCCGACGACATCGACTATCACGTCGTGCGGGCCTCGATGGTAATCATGTTCTTCTTCTTCGGCTACCAGAAGTGGTTTCCGTACGAGTTCGAACGCCTGGTCCCGTTCATCAGCAACGGACCGCTGATCTGGTGGCTGTATCCGCTGTTCGGCCACGCCGGCGCCAGCTACTTCCTCGGCGTCTCGGAGTGGACATTCGGATCGCTGCTGCTCGCCGGCTATTGGGACAAGCGGCTCGGCGTGCTCGGCGCCCTCGGCTCGACCGGCACCTTCATCGCGACGGTCACCATCATCCCGTTCATGCCGGAAGGCTGGGACGTCGCGGCCGGCGGGTTCCCCGCGATGACCGGCAACGTGCCCTTCCTGATGAAGGACGTCGTCCTGCTCGCAGTCTCGTTCTACCTCTTGAAGCAGGACGTGGTTCGCCTGACGCGGCAATAGGTGGCCCGCTGCCGATGGCGATGGTCGCCGGCGAGTCCCCAGCTCGCCGGCGATTGCGCGTGATCAGGATTCAGCGGACAGAAGCATAAACTGTTGCTGAACCTATCGAATGTTCCGGCGTTGCCAATCCGTTCCGACAATGCGGGGCTGCGGTGGCCTTGGGTTTGATTTGGGGAACATCGCGATTTGCGTTAACGGAAGCTCCGTAGTTCTCCGACCGTGAACATAGTTCCGCCGCGCGGCCTGCATTAAAAATACCGCCGGTTTTGTTTCTGGGGTGAGATTAATGAAGAAGGACGACGTAACGTGCCCGCGCTGTGGCGCCGGATTCCGCCGCCTTGAGTTGGCGTCCGAGTCTGGAACCGAAGGCCAGTATCGCTGCCCAGTCTGCGAAACGACGCTCGAGCTGTTCGATGGCGACAAGCTCGTGGCCTATCGCCTGACCATCCAGCCGTCCATCCGGGCGTTCAAGGGGTAGCAACCGCGCGGATGACGTGTCGGCACGCGATCACAATCACGATCGCCGCTTGAGGATGTAGCTGTCCATGATCCAGCCGTGCCGTTCGCGTGCTTCGCGGCGTGCAGAGGTGATGCGAGGACCGACCTCGGTGAGATCACCGGCCATGATGATCTGGTCGGGCATGCCGAGATAGGCGCCCCACCAGATTTGCAGTCCTGAAGGATTCAACGTCTGGAAGGCCGTTGCGCCATCGAGCATCACGGCGACGGTGTCGACGCCGGGCGGCCAGCCACCTTCGCGCAGCCGCCGGCCCGTGGTGACGAGAAACGGCTCGCCGATATCGTTGAGCGGCAGCGCATGCGCCGCGCACAGCGCTTGGATCGAGGTGATGCCCGGGACCACCTCGATGGCCGGCAGCGGATCCAGCCGCCGCGCGATCCGCAGGCTTGAATCATAGAGCGACGGATCGCCCCAGATCAGCAGCACAACGCGCCCCTCATCACCGAGGTGACGCGCGATATCCTGCGACCAGGTCGCGGCAACCGCGTCATGCCAATCGTCGACGCCCTTGCGATAATCATCCTCGCCGGCATCGCGCACCGGCAGGTCGAACTCGGCGATCCGCGTATTGTCGTTGCCGAGCACCTCAGTGCAGATCGTGCGCCGCAGATCGGCGAGATCCGATTTCGCGCTGCCCTTGCGCGGGATCAGGATCAGGTCGGCGGCGTTGATCGCAACGATCGCGGCCCGCGTGAGCTGCTGCGGATCGCCGCAACCGATGCCGATCAGGGAGAGCGTCAGCATGGCCGCATCACCCATGACCCGGCGCCAACGCGCCGAACAGGATGACCGACGCCGCGGTCGCCGTGCCCGCATCCGCGAGCAGCTCGGCGAGGCCCGCGATCGTGGTGCGGACGATCCGCTGCTCGGGATGGCCGAGCGACTCCGCCAGCAATGCGGGCGTCGTGGGCGCAAGGCCTTGCGCGATCAGTTTTGCCGCCAGCGCCGGGAATGTGCGCCGGCCCATATAGACCACGGTGGTCGCTTCGGGATCGGCCAGCGCCGACCAGTTCATGTCAGCCGGCAGCCCGCCGCTGACATCGGCCCCGGTGATGAACTGCACCCGGCGCGAAGTCTGTCGTCGTGTCAGGGGAATGCCGGCTTGCGCAGCGGCGACGGAGGCCGAGGTGACGCCGGGAACGATCTCGTAGCCGATCCCGGCGGCGTGCACCGCTTCGATCTCCTCCTCGAGCCGGCCAAAAATTCCTGCGTCTCCCGACTTCAGCCGCACCACGCGCGCGCCGGTCGCGGCGTAGTCGACGAGCAGGCGGCTGACGTGCTGCTGCCGGCTCGACGGCCGGCCGGCGCGCTTGCCGACGGCGACAAGATTGGCACCGGCGCGCGCGAGATCGAGAACCGGACCCGCAGCGAGATCGTCGTACAGGACGACATCGGCCTCGCACAGACGCGCGGCGCCTTTCACCGTCAGGAGCTCGGGATCGCCGGGGCCGGCGGAAACGAAGGAGACAAAGCCGCTCATCGGTCCTCCGCAATCAGGTGAAAGAACGTTCCGGTCGCGTGGCCGCGCCGCGAGCCGGTCTCGGCAACGATCGTACCGGTCGCATCGCGCACTACCGCCAGCGGCGTGTCGGGCTGCGCGATGATCGTCGAGTAGTGAAACTCGTGGCCGCGAAGCAGAGCCCCCGCTGCGTGCCCGGGCATCGGCGAGCCAAGCTCGGCGAGCCGGTAGCCCAGATGCATGCGGCGCTTGGCGTAACTGGTCTCGAGGCCGAGCAATCCAGCCATCGCGTGGCGGACACCGTCGGCGTCGGTCAGCGCCGTGCCAAGCACCATGTATCCCCCGCATTCGCCATGCACCGGCCGGGTTTCGGCAAAGCCGCGTACGCCGTCGAGAAACCGCGTGTTGGCGGCGAGTTGGCCGGCGTGCAGTTCGGGATAACCGCCCGGCAGCCAGCACACATCGGCATCCGCATCGGGACCTTCATCGGCCAGCGGCGAGAACGTCACGATCTCGGCGCCCGCGCTGCGCCAGGCCTCCAGCATGTGCGGATAGACGAAGGAGAAGGCCGCATCGCGCGCCAGAGCGATGCGCTGTCCCGGCGGCGTCACGCGCAAGCTGCCGGTTTTGGCCGGCGGCGACCAGGCGCGCGACGATCGCAGCACGGCGTCGAGATCGACGTGCTCTGCGACGAAGCGCGCGGCTTCCGCAATCAGGCCGTCGACCTCCGCCTGCTCTTCGGCCTGCACCAGGCCGAGATGCCGCTTCGGCAAGGCGATCTCGGCGTGGCGCGGCAGCGCGCCGAGCACGGTAATGCCTGCATCCGTCATGGCGCCGCGCACCAGCGCCTCGTGGCGCGGGCTGGCGACGCGGTTGAGGACGACGCCGGCGAGCGTCACGCCGGCGCGGAAATCGCGCAGTCCGGCGGCCACCGCCGCCGCGGTTTGCGCCTGGCCGGACGGGTCGATTACCAGCAGCACCGGCCATCCCATCATCTCGGCAATGTCGGCCGTCGCGCCGGTGCCCGCGGCGCCGCGCGCGGCGACGCCGTCGAACAGGCCCATCGAACCCTCGGCTAGAACGAGATCCGCATCTGCACCGCGGCCTGCCAGGTGTTCGATCGCCTCGCGCGGCATCGTCCAGCTGTCGAGATTGACTGAAGCGCGTCCTGTCGCGACGGCGTGGAACGCGGGGTCGATGTAATCGGGCCCGCTCTTGAAGCACTGCACGTTGAGCCCGCGGCCCCGATAGGCGCGCGCCAGCGCCAGCGTCAGCGTGGTCTTGCCGGCGCCGGATGCCGGCGCCGAGATCATCAGCCCCGCCGTCATCGCGACGGCTCCGGAAAACGCGGTGCCGCCCCGATCGGCCGATAGCGGCGATCATAGTCCGCGGCGTAGAGGCGGCTCTCGGAGAACTCTTCCGCACCGAGCGTTCTGCCGACCAGAATCAGCGCGGTGCGCTCGAGCTCGGGACCGACGGCGGCGTCCAGCGTCGCCAGCGTGGCGCGCACGATGCGCTGGTCCGGCCAGCTCGCACGCCAGACGATCGCCACCGGACAATCCGCCCCGTAATGCGGCACGAGCTCGGCGACCACCTTGTCCCGCAGATGGATCGACAGATGAATCGCGAGCACCGCGCCGGTGGCGGCGAATGCGGCCAGCCGCTCGCCTTCCGGCATCGCGCTCGCCCGGCCCGGTGTGCGCGTCAGCACCACCGATTGCGCGAGGCCGGGCAGCGTGAGCTCGGCCTCGAGCGCCGCCGCGGCGGCGGAAAACGCCGGCACGCCGGGCGTGATCGAATAGGGAATGTTGAGCGCACGCAGCCGGCGCAGTTGCTCGCCCATCGCCGACCAGATCGAGAGATCGCCGGAATGCAGCCGCGCGACATCCTTGCCGTCGGCATGCGCGGCGGCGATCTCCGCGACGATCTCGTCGAGCGACAGCGGCGCGGTGTTGACGATACGCGCGTCCTTCGGGCAGTGCGCGAGAACGCCCTGCGGCACCAGCGATCCCGCATAGAGACACACCGGGCATGATGCGATCAGGTCGCGGCCACGCAGGGTCAAGAGATCGGCGGCGCCCGGTCCTGCGCCGATAAAATGCACTGTCATTCGCCGTCTCCTTCCGCGATCGCCGCGGTGGCCATCCGATCCTGCGAAACGCTGCGGGACGCAATCAGCCGGGCGCCGCGCCCCGCGGCGGCGAGTGCCGCGGCCTCGGCGATGGAGCCGGTGCCGAACCTGGCGTTGACCAACGCGGACTGGGTCGTGGTCTTGATCCCGTCCAACCTCTCGGCGGTAAAGCCCCGGATCGGCAATCCCAGTTCGTCCGCGAGCAACCGCAGCGCCGGCGCGTCGGCTTTGTCACGCAGCGTCGCGACGGCTGCGAGGCCGGCACGACCGCCGGCCGCGTCGAGCGCTTCGCGCAGCGACGCAAGCGTGGCGTCATGTCTGAATCCCAGACCCGCGACCTTCATTTCACCGTGCTCCATTGCACGACCGGCCGCGCCGCTTTCCAGGAGCGGTAGCGGCCCAATTGATCCGTGTGCGCAATCTCGGCCCGCATCAGTTCGCCGCCATGGCGAAGCTCGAGATCGGCGAGCAGCGCCTCGGTCTCCAGCGTCACCGCATGCACCACCAGCCGCGTGCGCGGCGCAATGTGCGACCAGACAGCGTCGAACATAACAGCGTCGGGGCCACCGCCGATGAACACGGCGTCCGGACTCGCGAGACCCGACAGGGCGCCGGGCGCCTCACCCTCGATCACCGTGATCCGATGCGTCACGCCAAAGCTTGCTGCGTTACGGTGGATGTTCGCGACGCGATCGCCGCGCGCCTCGACGGCAATCGCGGTCCCGCCGCACAGCGCCCACTCGATCGAGATCGAGCCGGAGCCCGCGCCGATGTCCCACAACCGTTCGCCGGGCCGCGGCGCAAGCGCCGACAGCGCCAGCGCGCGGATCGGCCGCTTCGTCAGTTGTCCGTCATGCACGAACAGCGTGTCCGGAAGACCGCAGCTGCGCGCGATCCCCAGCGCTCCTTCCATCTCCAGCGCGACCGCGACCAGGCTTTCGTCCGTGTCGGCCGAATAGCCGTCTGCACGATGCTGCCTGACAGCTTCGCGCGGACCGCCAAGCGCGGACAAGGTCCACATCGATGATGTCCCCCAGCCGCGCTCGGTGAGCCAGCGCGCGAGCTCGCCGGCCGCCGTGCCGTCGCGCACCAAACAGATGAGCCGTGCGCCCCGTGCCAGATGCGGCACCAGCCGTTCGAACGGCGCGGCGTGCAGTCCGAGACAGATGACGTTCTCGAGCCGCCACCCCAAACGCGCCGCCGCGAGCGAGAAGGTCGACGGCGCGGGATAGGCGATCCATTCACCGGCTTGCAATTTCTCGGCAAGGCTGCCGCCGGCGCCGTGCCAGAACGGGTCGCCCGAGGCGAGCACCGCGGTCGGACGGCCGCGGCAGCTTAGCACGACATCCGCATCGAACGGCACCGGCCAGGCCCGGCCGCGATCGGTGATGCCGGCCAGCGTCAGATGCCGTTCACCGCCGAACACCGTCTCCGCGTCGGCAAGCGCCTTTCGGCTTGCTTCGGAGAGGCCGGCAAGGCCATCTTCGCCGATGCCGATGATGGTCAACCAGGGATTACCCATGACACGCGCCCTGATCCTGGGCGGAACGACGGACGCCAATCTGCTCGCCGAAGCCATCGCGCGCGCCGGGATCGACGCGCTCTATTCCTATGGCGGCCGCACCCGCGCGCCCGCCGAACAACCGCTGCCGACCCGTAGTGGCGGCTTCGGCGGCGCCAGCGGTCTCGCCGACTATCTTCGCCGCGAGCGCATCACCCATGTGGTCGACGCGACGCATCCGTTCGCGGCCGAGATGAGCCGCAACGCGGTGGCCGCCTGCGCGGACACCGCAACGCCGCTGCTTGCGCTGGAGCGCGCGCCGTGGAGCAAGGCACCCGGTGACAACTGGATCGAGGTCGAAGACATCGCCTCCGCGGTCGCGGCCCTGCCGGAGCGCAGCGCCCGAATCTTCCTCGCCATCGGCCGCCAGCACATCGCACCGTTCGCCGCCCGCCCGCAGCATGTCTACACGTTGCGGTTCGTCGATCCGCCCGAAGGTGCGCTGCCGTTGCCCGGCGCCGAGATCATCGTATCGCGCGGCCCCTTCACCCTCGACGGCGAGCTCGCGATGATGCGCACACGCGCAATCGAATGGATCGTCGCGCGCAATTCCGGCGGAAGTGGCGCGCGCGCCAAGATCGACGCCGCCCGCGCGCTCAGCCTTCCCGTCATCATGATCACAAGGCCACAGCTTCCCGACAGGCCACGGGTGGAAAGCGTCTACGAGGTGATCGAATGGCTCGGTCATCGCACCTGCCTCGGCGCATAGACCCAGCGGCCGACCCGGCGCGTCGCCGAATTGCCGACGATCACCAGCGTGCGCATATCGGCCATCTCCGGCCGCGCCTCGCGCAGCTCGACCATCTCGATCCGCTGTTCCGGCGTAGAAACCGCGCGGGCAAACACGACGATGCGCTCGCCGCAGCCGGCCTCGCGCAGAATCTCGAGGACGCGGCCAAAGCCGTCCGGCCGGCTAGCAGAACGCGGATTGTACATCGCGATGGCAAAATCAGCCTCCGCGGCGAGCCGCAATCGCTTCTCGATCACCGGCCACGGTTTTAGATTGTCGGAGAGATTGATCGCGCAAAAATCATGACCGAGCGGCGCACCGCAGGCGGCGGCTGCCGCCAGCATCGCCGTCACGCCGGGCAGCACCCGGATCGGCAGGTCGCGCCACTCTGGCGCATCCTCCAGCGCCTCGAACACCGCGGAAGCCATCGCAAACACACCGGGATCGCCCGACGACACCACGACGACGTCCCGCCCTTCCGACGCCAGCCGTAGCGCTTCGCCGGCGCGTTGCAGCTCGACGCGATTGTCGGACGGATGCAGCGTGAGGCCGTCGCGCGGCTGCACGCGCGCAACATAGGGCGCATAGCCCACAATGTCGGTCGCCCGCGCAAGCGCAGCGGAGACTTCCGGCGTGATCAGCGCCTCGTCGCCCGGCCCCAGTCCCGCGATAGTCAAGCTGCCGGTCATTCGGCGGCCTCCCGGCGCAACCCCTGCCCGTGCACCAGCACGATGGCAAAGTACGCGCACTCGGCGTCATGGATATCGACGAGCCGGCTGACGCGTTGGTCCGGCATGGTGCCGCGCTCGACCAGCCAGGCGTCATTGAGGCGGCCTGCGGAAGCGAGCGCGCGGCGGATTTTTTCCAGATTGCGCCCGGTCTTCATCACGACCAGCGCATCGGAATTGCGCATCCGCTGCGCGAGCTCGGCTTCCGGCAGCGTGCCCATCAGGACGGTCGTGACGTCGTCGCCGAGCGCGATCGGCTGGCCGACCGCGTTCCAGCAGCCCGCCATGCCGGGAATGCCGGCGATCACCTCGAGCGCGACGCGCCCCTGCAGCCGCGCATGCAAATGCATGAACGAGCCGTAGAAATAGGGATCGCCCTCGCACAGCACGACAAGGTCGATCGCGCGCGCTAGCCGCGCCAGGCGTTCCGCCCATTCGTCATAGAAGCTCGCCAGCAGTTGCGTGTATTCCGCGCTGTCGAAGGCGATCTCCGTGGTCACGGGATATTCCATCGGATATTCGCTGACATCGGCGGCAAGCAGCCCATCGACGATGCGGCGGGCCTGTCCGAGCTGACCCTTCTTGCGGAAGAACGCGACATGCTTTGCGGCGCGCACGGTGCGGTCGGCACGCACGCTCATCAGGTCAGGATCGCCCGGCCCGAGGCCGCAACAGATGATGCGCCCCATCCTACTCGCTCCGGCTCGCCAGCGCGTTGACGGCGGCAACGGTGATCGCCGAACCGCCAAGCCGTCCCTCGACCGTCAGCGCCGGCGCAGGCGGGTCGGTCATCAACGCCGCCTTGGACTCGGCCGCGCCGACGAAGCCGACCGGGCAGCCGATGATCGCCGCAGGCCGCGGGCAATCGCCGTGCTCCAGCATGTTGAGCAGATGGAACAGGGCCGTCGGCGCGTTGCCGATGGCAACGACCGCGCCGCCGAGATGCGGCCGCCAGAGCTCCAGCGCCGCCGCAGAGCGCGTGTTGCGCATCGATTGCGCCAGCGCGGGAACGGCAGGGTCGCCCAATGTGCAGATCACGGCGTTGCCCGCGGGCAGCCGTGCGCGCGTAATCCCCTCCGACACCATGCGCGCGTCGCACAGGACCGGCGCGCCGTTCTGCAGGGCGGCGCGCGCGGCGGTGGCCATGCCTGGCGTGAAGCGGACATGCGCTTCGAGCCCCACCATGCCCGCGGCATGGATCATGCGCACGACCACCGGCTCCTCATCCGCAGTGAAGCGGGCGAGATCGGCCTCAGCGCGAATGGTGGCAAAGGATTGCCGGTAGATCGCCGCGCCGTCGGTCTCGTAGGTATGCGGCATCAGTGGCCTCCCACCAGCAAGGAGGGATCGGCAACGAGGCGCGCGCGGCTCAATCCACGCATAACCGGTGTATCCCGCGTCGACCCATTGCGGACGAGATCGAAGCCATCGCGTGTCGCAACCAGCGTGATCTCGGCCACGCCGGAATGGGCACAGCCCTTGGCGCAGCCGGAGACGTGCAGCCGTGCATCGGCCGGGATATGCGGCGCCAGCGCCGCTGCCAGCGCGCGCGTGTCGGCATGCGCGTCACGGCAGCGCGGCGCACCGCTGCAGGCGATCGCGCGAAGCGCGGGTTCATCGGGCTGCATGATCAGGTCCGCGCCTGCGGGCATCTCATGCATTCCTTCGACCAGCAGCATCCGCCACGGCGTCATGCGAATGCCTTGTGAACGAGCGGCGAGACTGCGGAGCGTCTCATGCGGCAACTGCCCGAACGCAACGCCGACGATCGCACCGAGCGGGCCAAGACCAGGCACGGCAGCGGACCCTCGCTGCACCGGCTCGGCATCGCCGCGAAATGCCTCGGGCAGCCTCGCGCCCGCAGCGAGGTGAGCTGCCATCCGCCGCCTGTCGCCGCGCATGCCGCTGGAGACAACGAACCATTCGGCCAGCGCGAGTGCGAGCGGCACCGCTTCGCTCCGCGTGACGCGGCGGCCGAACTCGGCGCCATCGGCGCGCACCAGCAGCTCGCCGGCACCATCGCGCTCGATCCTGATATCCGCAGAGGCATCCGCCAGCACGCGCTCGCGGCCGTCATCGATCGCGAACCCGAACTTGGTCGGCAGATCGGGCGCCGCGCGAGCAAGGCCCTCCTCGAGCTCGGCGGCGAGCGACCGGGTTTCGTCGCCGGCGGTCCAGAACGGCGTCACGAGCACGTTGCGCCGCGCCTCGCTGTCGGGATCGGCGTCGAGCAGACCGAGGTCCGCGAGCCCATCGATCAGCGGCCAGTGACTGCGATCGCTGACGCCGCGGATCTGCAGATTGGCGCGGGTGGTCAAATCGATCAGGCCGTTGCCGTAGCGCTCGGCAAGATCGGCGATACCTGCCGCCTGTGCAGCATCCAACCGCCCACCGCGCGGGCGAATCCGCACCACGAGTCCATCACCTGAGCGCATCGGCCGCAGCGCGCCGGGACACCAGCCCTTGATCGCCACCGCGCTCATGACGCCTCCTGCAGCGCCGCGGCGATCGAGTTGCGCCGGGTGCGCCAGAGCGAAGCCTCGTGCAGCCGCGTGAAGCAAGTTTCGATCGCCGCCAGTGCCGCCGGGTTCTCGCGCGCCATGAAGGCGCGGACGTCGTCATTGCCCAGCGTCGCATCGTAATAGAGGTCGAACAGATGCGGCGGCACGGCACCGGCGAGATGCGCGAATGCCGCCATGTGCTCCAGCGTCGCGGTAATCTCGGCGGCGCCGCGAAAGCCGTGGCGCATCATGCCCGCGATCCACGCCGGATTGGCGGCGCGCGCCCGCACCACCCGCGCGATCTCCTCGGTCAGCGAGCGCGCATGCGGCTGATCGGGCCGCGTCGCGTCGAGATGGTAGAGTGCCGGGGCCTTCGTGCCGATGCGCGCGGCCGCGGACGCGATGCCGGCCTCATGCGCGGCATAATCCGCCGCCAGCAGCAGATCGGTCTCCGGCAAGTCCTGGGTGTGAACAAAACTGTCGGCCGCAATGAGCCTCGCCTCGATGCCGACACGGTCAGGCCGCATCTCGCCATCGGATGCGAAGGCCCAGGACGACGCCGCGAGCCAGGCTTCGCCGGCCGCCTCGCGCGTCTCCTGCGTAAAATCATCCGGCACCGCGGCAACACCCGCGCCGTACTGACCGGGGCGCGGCCCGAACACGCGCGACACGCGCTGCGTATAGGGATTTTCATCGCCCTCCTCGCCGCGTTCGGCCAGCGCTTCGGCCGCGGCTTCGAACAGCTGGGCGAGACCGGAAAAGACATCGCGGAACAGACCCGACACGCGCAGCGTGACGTCGATGCGCGGACGGCCAAGCTCCGCCGGCGCGAGGATGTCGTAACCCGACACCCGGCCCGAGCCGTGATCCCAGCGCGGCGCGATGCCGGCGAGATGCAGCGCCATCGCAAAATCCTCGCCGGCGGTGCGCATCGTCGACGAGCCCCAGAGATCGACGACCAGCCCCTTCGGCCAGTCGCCGTGATCCTGCAGATGGCGGCGCAGCAATTCCTCCGCGAGCTTGACGCCCTGCGCATGCGCCGAGGGCGTCGGCACTGCGCGCGGATCGACTGCGAACAGATTGCGGCCGGTCGGCAGCACGTCGCTGCGTCCGCGATACGGCGAGCCCGACGGTCCTGGCGCGACGCGCCGGCCGGCAAGCGCAGCGAGCAGCGCGTCGCGCTCCGCCTCGCCGCAGGCGCCACGGCCGAACACATGCAGGCCGTCGCCGAACTGGCTTTCCTTGAGGTCGCAGACGAAGCGATCGATCTGCGGAATCGCTTCCGCGGCCGCAACCGAGGCGGCAAGCCCCAGATCGTCCTCCAGCCCCGCGACGCGCGCTTCCTCGCGGATATCGGCGATCAGGCGCTGCCGCCGCGCCGGATCGAGCCCGTCGGCGGTCGAATATTCATCGAGCAGTTGCTCCAGCCGGCGCAGCCGCTCCGGCAACGCAGCGGCCATCAGTGGCGGCGGCAGATGGCCGATGGTGAGCGCGCCGATGCGCCGCTTGGCCTGCGCCGCCTCGCCGGGATCGTTGACGATGAAGGGATAGATCACCGGCAGATCGCCGATCAGCGCCTCCGGCCAGCACGCGGGCGACAGCGCGACGGATTTGCCAGGCAGCCATTCCAGCGTGCCATGCGCGCCCATATGCACCAGCGCATCGATGCCCTGCTGCCGGAGCCAGAGATAGAACGCGACATAGGCATGGCGCGGCGTGCGCGCGAGATCGTGATAATCGGCGTCGCGATGACCGACCTCGCCGCGTTCCGGCTGCACGGCGATGATGCCTTTGCCGGACCGGATCGCGGCGAAATGAAACGCGCCGCCATGGCAATCGGGATCATCCTCGGGCGCGCCCCAGGCGCGCGCCAGATCATCCTGCAGCGCTTGCGGAAGGCACGACAGCGCCGCGCGATAGTCGGCGACGCTCCATGCCAGCTTCTCGCGCAAGAGTACCTCGCCCAGCGCCGCTGCCGGCGCGAGATCGTAACCCGCTGCGGCGAGATCGGACAGCAGCGCATCGACCGAAGCGAGCGCATCGAGGCCGACGGCATGCGCGATCTGGTGCGGGCGGCCCGGATAGTTCGAGAGCACGATCGCGAGCTGCTTGTCATGCGCCGGCTTGCCGGCAAGCCGGTGCCAGGTTGTCACGCGCGCAATCGCGGCGGCGACGCGTTCGTCGTCCGGCCGATGTGCCAAATGCGAGAACTGCAGGTCGGGATCGCGATCCGAGGCCGACTTGAAGCTGACGACGCCTGCGAACAGCCGGCCGTCGACCTCCGGCAACACCACATGCATCGCGAGGTCGCCGGGTGAAAGCCCGCGCAGCGACTCCGCCCAATTCTCGCGCCGTGCGGTCGACAAGGCGACCTGGAACACTGGGCACGTCATGCCGTCGAACGGCGTCGTGCCGTCGTCACCGATCGCGGAGAACGCCGTCGCATTGACGATCGCGGCCGGCGGGCCTTGCGCGAACTGCGCGCGCAGCCAGTCCGCGACGCCGGCGGCCTTCAGCGAGGTGACGAACACGCCATAGACGTCAAAGCCCTGTTGGCGCAACGCCGCGATCAGCGCATCGACCGGCGCCATGTCGCCGGCCGCGAGATACGCGCGATAGAAGCTGAGGATCGCGCGCGGCCGGTCATCGGCATCTGGCAGCGTCCGGATCGGACCGCGTTGCGGATCGTAGAACCCGATCTCCGCCAGATCGATCTCGCCGACGACGGGTCCGGCATAGAGCCCCGACGCCAGCGCCAGCTGCGCGATCACCGCCTGCGCCGCGACCGGACCGCCCTTGTCGCACAGCGCCTTCAGCCGCCGCAGCGTCGAGACCGGCAGTGTCGAAAATTCATCCAGCCGCAGATCGTCGCGGCCGTCGGCCGGCAGCACCACCAGGGCGATGTTGCGCTCCTGCGCCAATCGATGCAGCGCGGCCAATCCATACGGCCAATACGGTTCGCCGCCGATCAGCCGCACCAGAATGCCGCGGGCCTCCGACAGCGTCCGCTCGATGTAGGTGTCGACCGACAGCGGGTGGCGCAGCTCTGCGAGATTGGCGAGCCGCAGCGACGGCAATGACGCGCGGCCGCGCCGCCAACCGGCCGCGAACGCTGCAAGGTCGCTGTCGGAAAACGAGAGCACCACGAGATCGGCCGGATACTGGCCGAGGTCCCTTGGCGTCGCGGTCTCTTCGAGGCCGCGGCTCTCGCGGAAGACGACGTGCATCACACACCCAGCCGCGCCCGAATGGCCGATACATCGATATCGCCGTGTTCGCCGATCACGACGAGCTTTGATTGCCGCGCCCGTGCGCCCCAGGGCATGTCGAACTGGTGCCGCACGCGCTCGCCGACCGACTGCACCAGCAGCCGCATCGGCTTGCCCGCAACCGCGATATAACCCTTGGCGCGCAGCACGTTCTGCTCGCGCGCCAGCCCCTTGATCGACGCCATCAGCGCATCGACGTCGGCGATTTCAGGCAGGTCGATCACCACCGAATTGAAGTCATTGTGCTCGTGCTCGTCCTCGCCGTCGTGATGCGACGGGCGCGATGCGAGGTCATCCTCCGCCGCCGCCGCGAGGCCCAGGATCACGCGGGCATCGATCGCGCCCTCGACCACCGGCAGCATCGGCACCTCGCGCGGCATTTCCGCGGTGATCACCTCCTTCGCTGCTTTGATCCCCTCCGCCCCGGCGAGATCGGCCTTGGTCAGCAGCACGATATCGGCGCAGGCGATCTGGTCCTCGAACACTTCCGACAGCGGCGTCTCGTGATCGAGATTGTCGGCGGCGGCGCGCTGCGCATCGACCGCCGCCGGATCGGGCGCAAAGCGCCCGGCGGCAACGGCCTCCGCATCGGCCAGCGCGATCACGCCGTCGACGGTGATCCGCGAACGAATCTCGGGCCAGTCGAATGCCTTCAAGAGCGGCTTTGGCAGCGCCAGCCCCGATGTCTCGATCACGATGTGATCCGGCTTCACCGGGCGCGCCAGCAGCTGCTCCATCGCCGGGATGAAATCGTCGGCAACGGTGCAGCAGATGCAGCCATTGGCGAGCTCGACGATGTTCTCGGCCGGACAATTGGCGTCGGCGCAGGATTTCAAAATCTCGCCGTCGACGCCTTCGCTGCCGAATTCGTTGACCAGCACCGCGAGCTTCTTGCCGTTGGCGTTCCTGATCAGATGTTGGATCAGCGTGGTCTTGCCCGATCCGAGAAAGCCGGTGACGACGGTGACCGGAATTTTGGTGAGCGCGTTCATTCGGCGGCCTCGGGTACGACGACGGGCGGAATACGGGCGAGCGATTGCTTGCGAAAGATTTCCGGGCGGCTGCGCCACGGCACGATGCCGTCAGGCGCCGCCACGTAAGCCGACGCGCCCGCGATCACATCCTGCGCATTGGCCGCCGACAGCCGGCCGTAGACATAGGACCATCGGCCCGGCGCGCTGAGCGCGACCGAGCAGCCCTGGCTGCAGGCCGAGAGACATTCGACGGGAACCAGATTGACGCCGTCGGGCACGCCGGCGTCGAGCAGCGCGGCATGCAGCCGCGCACCGGGCGGGATTTCACCTTCGGCCAGCGTCTGCCCGGCGCGGCAGGTGATGCAGACATGCAGTGTAACGCTCATCGCCCATCCCAGATTGGCAGCGGGGGCGATGAGGCAACCGAACCGACGATGAACAGGTTCGTTCCCCGTCGCGGAACACCCCGTCCGCCGGTTCTCACATCACTGCGCTGGCAGGTCTCCCGGCTTGCGGAGCAGGATTTTGTCCTTTGATCCCCGCCTTCCCGATTCCGTCAAGGAATCAGTGGCTTTGGGAATCTCTCCGGTCACGGTCGCGGGGGCGGCTGCGCTTCGGGCTTTCGCCCTATCGCATTCCCTCTTCGCCTGTCGTAGGACAGGAACCAACGCGGGCCCACCATTCGTCCACGGCTCCAACTTGTCAAGCCAAAGGAACGTCATGACTTCCCACGAAAACGCCACTGAGGACGAGGCCTCGGGCAGCGAGTCGTCGCAGGAGGCGCGGCATGCCGCCAAGATGGCGAAGAAGAAGGTTGCCCGTGACAAGATCATGGCGACCAAGAGCGGCGAAAAAGGCCTGATCATCGTTCATACCGGCGCCGGCAAAGGAAAATCGTCCTCGGCGTTCGGCATGATCGTGCGCTGCGTGGCGCATGGCTTTCCTTGCGCCGTGGTGCAGTTCATCAAGGGCGCCTGGGATACCGGCGAGCGCCGCCTGCTCACCGGACATTTTGGCGACCTCTGCCAATTCCACGCCATGGGCGAAGGCTTTACCTGGGAAACGCAGGATCGCGCCCGCGACATCGCGGCGGCGCAGGCCGGCTGGGAAAAAGCAAAACAGCTGATCGCGGATCCAAACCTGCGCATGGTGGTGCTCGACGAGATCAACATCGCGCTGCGCTACGACTATCTGGCGATCGCCGACGTCGTCGACTTCCTGACCACGTCGAAGCCGCCGATGACCCATGTCGTGCTCACCGGGCGCAACGCCAAGGAGGAATTGATCGAGATCGCCGACCTCGTCACCGAGATGACGCTGGTCAAGCACCCGTTCCGCTCCGGCATCAAGGCCCAGCCGGGCGTCGAGTTCTGAGCTGATATCACCATGGCGCGTGCATTGATGATCCAGGGTGCCGGCTCGGACGTGGGCAAGTCGCTCATCGTCGCGGGGCTGGCGCGCGCCGCCAGGCGGCGCGGGCTGCGCGTGCTGCCGTTCAAGCCGCAGAACATGTCGAACAACGCGGCGGTCACCGTCGACGGCGGCGAGATCGGCCGCGCCCAGGCGCTGCAGGCGCTCGCCGCCGGGGTCGAGCCGCACACCGACATGAACCCGGTGCTGCTGAAGCCGGAGAGCGATGTCGGCGCCCAGATCATCGTGCAGGGCAAGCGCGTCGCGACCGCCCGTGCCCGTGAATACGCCGCCATCAAGCCGACCTTGATGGGCGCGGTGCTGGAGAGTTTTGCGCGCCTGAAGGCGCGCGCCGATCTCGTGCTGGTCGAAGGCGCCGGCAGTCCCGCCGAGGTCAATCTGCGCAAGGCCGATATTGCGAACATGGGCTTTGCGCGCAAGGCCG
This sequence comes from Bradyrhizobium ivorense, assembly GCF_900696085.1. GTDB lineage: Bacteria > Pseudomonadota > Alphaproteobacteria > Rhizobiales > Xanthobacteraceae > Bradyrhizobium > Bradyrhizobium ivorense. The sequence continues at coordinate 183,027 of NZ_CAADFC020000029.1, read as the reverse complement.
ACGTGCCGGTGGTGCTGGTCGGCGACATCGACCGCGGCGGCGCGATCGCGCAGCTGGTCGGCATCAAGACCGTGATCGATCCCGAGGACGCCGCGATGATCCAGGGCTTTGTCATCAACAAATTCCGCGGCGATCCCACGCTGTTCGACGACGGTTACCGGCTGATCGAGGCCCGCACCGCGTGGCGCGGCTTTGGCGTGCTGCCCTGGTTCGCCCGCGCCGGCGAGCTGCCGGCCGAGGATGCGCTTGGGCTCGGCGAGGCCCGCAAGGTAGGCCAGTGCAAGACCGCGTTTCTCGCGCTGTCGCGGATCGCCAATTTCGACGATCTCGATCCGCTGAAGCTTGAGCCCGGCGTCGACCTGGTGATGGTGCGCCCGGGCGAAGCCATTCCGGGCGATGCAAAACTCGTCATCCTGCCCGGCTCGAAATCGACGCGCGGCGACCTCGCCTTCCTGCGCGCGCAGGGCTGGGACATCGATCTCTTGGCGCATCATCGCCGCGGCGGCCATGTGCTGGGCCTGTGCGGCGGATATCAGATGCTCGGGCAAACCGTCGCCGATCCCGATGGCATCGAAGGCCCCGCCGGCGAAACGCCTGGCCTCGGGCTGCTCGACGTCGCGACCACCATGACCGAGCAGAAGACGCTGACGCGCGTCAACGCTGTCCACGCCGCGACGGATCAGGCGATCAGCGCCTACGAGATCCACATCGGACGCACCGATGGGCCCGATCGCGCGCGGCCGTTTGCGGTTGTTGATGGCGAGCCGGAAGGCGCCGTCTCCGCCGATGGACGCGTTCACGGCAGCTATCTGCACGGGCTGTTCGCATCGGACGATTTTCGCAAGTCGTTCCTCGCAAAACTCGATATTGCCGCAACGGACCAGCCTTACGGCGCGAGAGTCGAGAGCGCGCTCGACGCGCTCGCCGATCACATCGAGGCGCATCTCGATGTCGACGGGATATTCGCGCTGGCCCGCTGACCGTCAGCGCGCCAGCACCTCCGCAAGGCGCGCCCATTCGCTCTCATTGCCGGGCAGACCGAGCCGCAGCCATCCCGGCTTCTGCGCGAACACGCGCGACCAGATCATTCCGCGCGCAAGCTTCTCCTGCGCCGCCAGCGCATCGCCGGTCTCGTAGAGCCGGAACAGCGGCGTGCCGCCGACCAGCCGCCAGCCCTGCGGTCGTACCGCCGCGTCGAGCCTGACGCTGTCGCCCGCCAGCCGTTTGACCGTCTCCTCTGCCCAGTCGCGATCGAGTAGCGCGCGCCGGCCGATCGCGATTGCGGCGCCCGAAACCGGCCATGGTCCCGCCATTGCCGCAAGGCCAGCGATATCCCGCTCGCCGCCGATCGCGAAGCCGAGCCGCAAGCCGGCCAGCCCGTAAAACTTGCCGAAGGAACGCAGGATCAGGAGGTTCGGCCGCCCCGCTTCCGGTGCGAGCGACAGGCTCGGAGCAACGTCTGCAAAGCTCTCATCGATGACGAGCCGCCCAATGCGCGGCAACAGCGCAAGCAACTCGCGCCGATCATGGCAGCGCCCATCCGGATTGTTCGGATTGACAACAACGGCGAGATCGGCGCCCGCCAGCGCGCCTAGATCGGACACCTCGGCGGCGTCCCAACCCGCGGCCCGCAGCACTGCGGCATATTCATTGTAAGTCGGTCCAAGAATGCGTGCCTGTCCCCGGGGAGCCAAACGCGGCAGCAACTGAATTGCCGCCTGCGCGCCCGCCAGCGCCACGATCGGCGCGCCGGTCGCGTAAGCCTGCCGCGCCGCGTGATGGAGGGATTCGATGTCGGCGCGCGACGGCAGCGCGCTCCATTGCCGCGGCTCCACGTCGACGTCGGGATAAGGCAGCCGGTTGATCCCGGTCGACAGGTCGATCCAGTCCTCTGCGCGGCCGCCGAAGCGCTGCCGGGCGACATCGAGATTTCCGCCGTGCTCTTGCATGCCCGCCCTCTTACAGCAACGTAAGCACCACGAACACCCCAGCCAACAACAGCATCGCGCGGCGATAGAGTTTCAGTCCTCCGCCGATATCGGCCGCATCCGGATCGCGCGCGCCTTCGTTCAACCACGGCTCGTCTGCCGTGCTGCCGTGATAGATGCGGGGGCCGCTGAGCCGCACGCAGAGCGTGCCGGCCATCGCAGCTTCCGGCCAGCCGGCATTCGGCGAACGATGGCGGCGCGCGTCGCGCAGCATGCACGACCATGCCTGCGCAGGTTGCGCGGACAGCAGCACGAACAGCACGCCGGTCAGCCGCGCCGGGATCAGGTTGGCGACATCGTCGATGCGCGCCGCGGCCCAGCCGAAGGCTTCGTGCCGCTCGGTGCGATGACCGATCATGGAGTCCAGCGTGTTGATCGCCTTGTAGCCGAAAATGCCGGGCAGCCCGAACACGGCGCCCCAAAACACCGGCGCCACGATGCCGTCGGACGCATTCTCGGCGAGGCTCTCGATCGCCGCGCGCGCAATGCCGGCCTCATCGAGCGTGGCCGGATCGCGCCCCACAATCTGCGACACCGCAGCGCGCGCCCCCGCGATATCGCCCGATGCGAGCGGATGTGCGACCGCAGCGACATGATCATGCAGCGAGCGCAAGGCCACCAGCGGCCATGCCAAAATTCCCAGCACGATCACGCGTACCCATCCCGAGCCGAGCGCGGTCTGAACGGCCCAGCCAAGCGCGACCGCCAAGGCGATCACGAGAAGAGCTCCCGCCACACCAGCCATGCGTCGGACCGTGGGTGGATCGGAGCTCCGGTTCCAGCCGCCATCGACCGCATCGATCAGCCGGCCGAGCCAGGTCACGGGATGGCCGACGCGCGCGAACAGCCAGTTTGGCCAGCCGATCAAGGCATCCAGCGCCATCGCCACCGCCATCGCTCCCGCAAAAACCAACGCACCTTCTCCCGCCTCGGCCTCCCCTGATGCGCAAGACGTTGGCCGAGCGCAAGCCCTCCGCGATGGATTTCGGCTTTGTCTTTCGCCGCGATTGCGGCTAGTGCGGACGCAACAGGAGATCACGATGACCGTCATTCTGGTCACGGGCGGAGCTCGATCCGGGAAAAGCCGCCGCGCCGAAGTCCGCGCGCGCAGCTTTGCGGGACAGCCCGTCTATATCGCAACGGCCGAAGCGCTCGATGCGGAAATGGACGAGCGGATCGCAAGACACCGCGCACGGCGCGGCAACGACTGGATCGAGCGCGAAGTGCCGCTCGACCTTGTCGAGGCGCTGACCGAGACCGATGGCGCCGGCGCCAGGCTGGTCGATTGCCTGACGCTCTGGCTCTCGAACCTGCTGCATGCGGAGCGCGACTGGCCGCAGGAAGTCATGCGCCTCGCCAACGCGCTGCCGCGGCAACAAAGCCCGGTCATCCTGGTCACCAACGAAGTTGGCCTCGGCATCGTGCCTGACAATGCATTGGCGCGGACGTTCCGCGACGCCGCGGGCCTGATGAACCAGACCATTGCCGAGGTCGCGAATGAAGTGGAATTCGTCGTGGCCGGCTTGCCGATGAAGCTCAAATGACATCTGCTGGTATACGCTCCCTGCCCGAGTCGGGACGCCGCTGATGGTCGCATTCGACGATGCATTTCGCCGCCAGCTGCACGAGCTGTTCGTGTGGCGCCGCGACGTCCGGCGTTTTCGCACCGACCCGCTGCCTGATGGCACGCTCGAGCGGCTGATCGAAATCGCCTGCCTGTCGCCGTCGGTCGGCCTGAGCCAGCCCTGGCGCTTCGTCGTCGTCGACGACGCAGCGCGGCGCCGCGCCGTGATCGAGGATTTCAAGTCCTGCAACGCCGATGCGCTCAAATCCTATTCCGGCGAGCGCGCGGCAAAATATGCGGCGCTCAAGCTGTCGGGCCTCGCGGAGGCACCAGGCCATCTCGCCGTGTTTGCGGAAAAGGACGCGACCATCGGCTCCGGCCTCGGGCGCGCGACGATGCCGGAGACGGTCGACTATTCCGTCGTCGCCGCGATCTGCTCGATGTGGCTGGCCGCCCGCGCGGAAGGCATCGGGCTCGGCTGGGTGTCGATCCTCGATCCACTGCGCATCCATGACATCCTCGACGTGCCAAAATCGTGGAAATTCATCGGCTATCTCTGCGTCGGCTACCCCGAGGCCGAGTGTGATCGGCCGGAGCTCGAGCAGGCCAAATGGGAATCGCGGCGGGGTCCGGGTGAATTCACGATCCGGCGCTAGCAGCGGCGCTCGCTGGCGCGCCGACATCTCCTCGCTGGTCTTTCCGGTCGGGGACGGCGCGATCTGCGCGGTCCATCGCGGCGCGCTGCGGACGCTGCTGGGCACAGAACCGACGCCGGAGGCCAGCCTCGGCTATTTCGCGCGCTTTGAGGCTGCATTCCGGGCGGCGGCGCACGCCAAGATCGCGCGCAAGCGCATTCTACCTGGCACAAATCTGCATCTTACCAGTCGCGACATCGCCCGAAAGCTGCTAGAAGCCGGTCAAACCGAACGCGGAGAACAACCATGAGCCAGTCCCAGGTTACGCAAGCCACGCATCTTCCGGTCGCGGCCGGACAGGTCGGACGGCTGACGCAATCCCTGATGGCGATGGTGCTCGGCCTGTTCATCGTCGGCGTCGTCGGCTTCTCTCACATCGACGTGATCCACAACGCCGCGCACGACGTGCGCCACTCGAACGCGTTCCCCTGCCACTGACCGCATGGGCACCTTTCGCTCGATCGTGTTCGCATCGGTCATTGCCGGCTTCGTGGTCGGCCTGATCGTCACCGCGGTCCAGCAGTTCGGCACCGTCCCCCTGATCCTGAAGGCCGAGGTTTACGAGAAGGCCGCGGAGCACCGGCACGACGCCGCATTGGCGCAGCCGCACGTGATCCTGGTCCATGATCAGGCGGCGCACGATCACGGCGCGGAGGCGTGGGAGCCGCGCGAGGGACTGGAGCGCAACGCCTACACCGCCGGGGCCAACATCCTCACCGCGATCGGCTTTGCGCTGCTGCTCGCCGGCTTCCTCTCGCTGCGCGGCGGCGCGACCGGCGAGCCGGCCTCATGGCATGAAGGCCTGATGTGGGGCCTCGCCGGCTTTGCCGTGTTCACCATCGCGCCGGGGCTCGGGTTGCCGCCCAAATTGCCGGGCGTGCCGACGGCGCCGCTGCTGTCGCGTCAGATCTGGTGGCTCACCGCGGTGCTGGCCACCGCAGCGGGCCTCGGCCTGATCGTGTTCCGCCGCTCGATGCCGGCGGCGATCGCCGGCGTCGCGCTGATCATGCTGCCGCATCTGATCGGCGCGCCCGAGCTCGAGCACGTCGAGACCAAGGTGCCGTCGTCGCTGTCGCACCAGTTCGTGGTCGCGGTGACGATGACCAGCCTAATCTTCTGGTCGCTGCTCGGCGGCCTGACCAGCGCCGCGTACGCCTGGCTCGAGCGTCCTGCCTCAACCGCGCGCGGTTGACAGCCTCCGTTTGAAGAACGCCAAAATCTCGTCGCGGGCCGCGATCGTCGGCTGGCCGGCCTCGTCGATCAGATGCACGGTCACGACGCTGTGCGGCGTGGTGACGAAATTCTGGAAGAATGGCGGCACGTCGCGGTTCGCCGCGCTGTCGGGCAGCACCCGCCCGACGAAGCGGTCGCCGAGCGCCTCGGCATAGGCCGCAAAGCGCTGCGCCATGCAGAACTTGTCGCCCTCGAAACGATAGGCCAGCACGGTCAGGTCCTCGCGCTCCAGCCGTTCGCGGACCGCCTTGACCTCGTCGGGCGCAATCTCGATGCCCGCCGGATCGTTCAGCGGCAATGACGGCTGCGACAGCACCGGCGCCAGCATCGACGGCTCCAGCATCATGGTGAGCGCGAAGTTTCCGGTAAAACACATGCCGATGGCGCCGACGCCAGGACCGCCGCATTCGCCATGGGCGAAGCGCGCCAGCGAACGCAGCCACTGCGTCACCGGGCTCGACTGGTTGGCGGCCATCGCGCGAAACTCCGCGCTGACGCAGGCGCGCTGGAACACCGCGGCACCCGCCTCCGCACCGGCCACGGCGCCGTCGCGGCCGAACAGCGACGGCATGTAGATGGTGAAGCCGGCGTCGCGCACCCAGCGCGCGAACCGCGCGACATGCGGGCTGATGCCCGGCATCTCCGCCATCACGATGACAGCAGGTCCCTGCCCCGCGATATGGACGATCTTGCTCACACCATCGAGCGTGACCTCGCGGCGCGCGAAATCGTCCAGCGGGTCGTCCTGCGTCAGCGGCCGTGTCGGCATTTGCGGTGCTCCCTGTCGAAACGGCGGCAAAAGTTGCGATTTTCCGCATCCTCGGCTAGTGTCAAAAATGACATTAATCGCGGATTTCAGGACATGACCAAGGTTGCGGTTGTCGAGATCGACGGCTGCCTCGCCTCGGGCGCCGCCATCACCTACGACGTGCTCGCCACCGCCAACCGGCTCGCCACGGGCAAACGCGCCCGCTTCGAGGTGACGACGCTGCGTTACGGCCCGCGGCGCCGCGGCGGCCGTATCCGCGGCGTTGACCTCGTGATCGTCCCGGGGCTCGGATCGGCATCCGCCGAGCTGCTGGAGCAGAAGCTCGCGACGACAGCATGCCGGCGCGCGCGCGACATGCTGGCGACGGCGTTCGCGGACGGCGCCATGCTCGCCGCCGCCTGCGCCAGCAGCTTTCTGCTGGCCGAAACCGGGCTGCTCGACGGCAAGCGCGCAACCACGACCTGGTGGTTCGCGCCGCTGTTCCGGCAGCGCTATCCCAGGGTCGAGTTGCAGACCGAGCGCATGGTGGTCGCCGACTGGCCGATCGCGACCGCGGGTGCCGCGATGGCGCAGATGGACCTGATGCTCGCGGTGGTCGCCCGCTTCGGCAGCCCCGGCCTCGCAAAAGGCTGCGCCAACTATTTGCTGCTCGACGAGCGGCAGTCGCAGGCGCCGTTCATGGCGATCAACTATCTGGCGAGCCAGGATCCCAAAATCACCAGGGCCGAGAAATGGGTCCGCAGCAACATCGCGCGCGATTTTGCGATCAAGGACGTCGCCGATGCGGTCGCGCTGGCGCCGCGGACTTTTGCGCGGCGACTGGAAGCGATCTGCGGCGTGTCGCCGATCCAGTTCGTGCAGCGGATCAGGATCGAGACCGCGCGCGCGCTGCTCGAGACCACGCGCCTCTCGGTCGAGCAGATCGCGCGCGAGGTCGGATATGCCGAGCCGTCGACCTTGCGCCGGCTGATCCGCCGCGACACCCGGCACTCACCGCGGCACTTTCGGTCTGCCGGGTAAGCGGCGGGGAAGCCCGCGAATCCAAATGCCCAGCAATGGGACGATCGTGCATGATTTCGGAATTTTGGAAAATTACACCTGACTTGCCCGACGTGTCAAGCGCCTGATCGAACCCCGACCGCCGGCTACTTTGCATGGGGTTGTTTTTCGGGTTTTGGCAGGAGGGTCCCGCAGGCGGGGAAATGGAGCGCTTCAAGCGACCCACTCGGCCTTGATCGCGGGCCGATCGGTGCCGTTGCTCGCCTCCGGCGCTTTCCAGGGCGAAACTTTGAACAGCCCGGCCGGCGCGACCTGCGCCAGCTCGGCCGCCGCCGCATCGCGGGCGATGATGACGAGGCCGGTGAACGGCGGCTTTTCGATCCGGAGCACACGCGGTGGCGAGAATGTGGTGCCGACGCATTCGATCAGCAGCGGCCGCGGGCTCTCTGTGACCTGCACCAGCCCCTTGATCCGCAGCAGGCGTTCGCCGAGCGCGCCGGCGACGTTGTCGAGCCAGGCCGCGAGATCGGGATAGGCGACTTCGCCGCTTGGCCTGGCGAGGCAAAGCACAACGCGCGGATGCGCCGCCCCCGGCGCGCTCGCGATGTCCAGCCGTGGCGGTACCGTCAAGGACGCGAACGCCGCCCGCACCGCGTCCGTCCGATCCGCGATCGCGACGACTTCGGCAACCGGATTGATATCGGCGATGCGCGACGGCGCGTCGGTCAGCGTCGCGGGCGCGGCGAGATCGGCCTTGGTGGTGACGATGCGATGCGCCGCCGCCCATTGCGCCACGGCTTCCTCGTATTCGGCCACATCGCTGCCGCGGGTCAGATCGAAGGTGCCGATCACGGCAACCCGCATCCGGTGCTCGGCCAATGTCGCGAGCGTGCGCAGCACCGGCCCCGGCATCGACAGCCCGCTGGTCTCCAGAATGATCCGCCGCAGCGGGCCGGCTCCGGGCGGACGCGGTGCCATCACCAGACGGTCGATCGTGAACGCGAGGTCGCTGCCGATCTGGCAGCAGACGCAGCCATTGGCGAGCTCGGCGATCGGAAGCTCGCCGCCGCTTTCGCGCAGCACCACGCCGTCGAGCCCGATCTCGCCGGCCTCGTTGACGATGACGGCGGTGTCGGCGGCCTCCGGCAATTCAAGGAAATCACGCAGCAGCGTGGTCTTCCCCGAGCCGAGGAAGCCGGTCAGCACGTAGAAGTCGAGCCCGTCCTCGCTCATTCGGCGGCGATCTTGGTGGCGTATTTCTCCGGCACGTCGCTCTCCCAGCTCGCCTTCACCAGCTCGCGGACGTCGGCCAGCAGCTCCTCGGTGTCGTAGATGATGCCGTCCTTGATGGTGTATTTCAGGCCGTGATGCCATTCCACCGCGTTGGTGGCGTCGTTGAAGCGCATCGCGCCGGTGCCATAGAGCAGCTTGAAGTCGGTCAGCGGATTGTGCTCGTGCACCAGAAGATCGGCGCGCATGCCGACGTCGATGGTGCCGACCTCATCCTGGATGCCGCACAGCGCCGCTCCTTGCGAGGTCGCGGCGCGGATCGCCTCGAGCGGATGGAAGCCGGCTTCCTGCAGCAGCTCCAGCTCGCGGATATAGCCGAAGCCGAAGATCTGGTAGATGAAGCCGGAGTCGCTGCCGGCGCAGACCCGGCCGCCGCGGTTCTTGTATTCGTTGATGAAGGCCATCCAGAGCCGGTAGTTTTCCTTCCACTCGATCTCGTTCTGGGTCGACCAGCGGTACCAGTAGGAGCCGTGGCCGCCGCGCTGCGGGGTGAAGTAGTCCCACATCGACTTCCAGGTATAGTCCTTGTGCCAATAGGCCTGGCGCGCGCGCATCAGGTCGCGGTTGGCGTCGTAGATCGTGAAGGTCGGCACGAAGGTGAAGCCGATCTCGAGAAATTTTTCCAGCGTCTCCTCCCATTTGCGCGTGCCGGGTTTTGCGGCCTGGCCGAACATCTGTCCGGAGATCGAGAAGCGGAAATATTCGTCGGTGTAGTTGTAGTCGAGCGGAAAGTTCTGCACGACGCGATCCTCGTACAGCGCTTCCGGCAGGCCGTAATAATGCTCGGCGCTGGTCAGGCCCCAGCCCGCCGTGGTCAGCGCGTTCATCCGCGTCACCGCCATCTGGGCGTGGTGGCAGCCGGAGCGCAGGCCGAGCTTTTTGCATTCATCCAGCGCCGCCTCCATGATCGCCGGCGGCGCGCCGAAGAACTTGATGCCGTCGGCGCCGCGCTCCTTGACCTTGCGCAGCCATTCGCGGCCCTGCTCCGGCGTGTAGATGGTCTTGACCATGTCGTTGACCGCCGGGAAGTAGGCGTAGGCGAGCAACCGTGGCGCCGCGATCGTGTTCTCCTGCGAACGCTGCCGCTGATCGATCACCCAGCCGAGGCCGTTCATCGAGCCCATCTCGCGCACGGTGGTGACGCCGTGGGCGAGCCAGAGCTTGTAGACGTAGTCGACCGGCGGCACCCAGCCATTGGCGGAATGATAGGCAACGCCGGCATGGGCGTGGCAATCGACGAAGCCCGGCGTCACCCATTTGCCGCGGCAGTTGATCTCGTGATCGGCCGGCTCGCTCGGGCCCGCGCCATAGCCCACGACCTTTTTCAGGCTGACGATGCGGCCGTCCTCGACGAGAATGTCAACCGGGCCGATCGGCGGCGCGCCGGTGCCGTCGATCACGGTGGCGCTGCGCAGCGCCAGCCGCTTGAACGGCCCGATGCCGCGATCGCGCGAGGTCGCCTTCGCCACGATCGGAACCTCGCCCTTGTTGCGGATGCGCGCGAGTTCATCGCCCGGGAGCGTGTCCGACTTCGCCTGATCGACCATGGGAATGCCTCCTTCTTGTTGAGTGGTCTTGTCCGTTGCCCGGCTATCTCGCCCGATACCGCCGCGCAAAGGCGATGCTGCCGAAAATGGTAAAACTCATGGTGACCGCGAGCAGCATGAAGGCGAGCGTGGCGCCCATCGGCCAGTTGTTGCCGCGCACGAACTGATCGAAGATCGCCGGCGCCATCATCTTGAAACGGGGACCGCCGAGAAGCACCGCAGTTGCATAGGTGTTCATGCATAAAACGAACACCAGGATCGATCCGGCGGCAACGCCGGGCGCCGACAGCGGCAGGATCACGCGCCAGAACTGGCTGAAGCCCGACGCGCCGAGATTGGCAGCGGCATCCTCCAGATCGCGCGGAATGCTCTCGATTACCGAGGCGATGGTCAGGATCATGTAGGGCAGCACCACCGCGATGATGCCGAAAACCACGGCCTTCGGCGTGTACATCAGCGTCAAGGGTTCGCCGATCAGGTGCGCCTTCAGCAAGGCCGTGTTGATCAATCCCTCGCGCGTGAACAGCGCCATCCAGCCGGCGGAGCGCACGACATTGCCGACCAAGAGCGGGAACAGGGTCGCAATCACGACGAGGCTCTTCCAGCGGCTCTGCAGCCGGCCGAGCCAGTACGCCGCCGGAAAGGCGATCACCAGCGTCAGCGCCGTGCAGAGCAGCGCCATGCCGAGCGTCGTCAGGATGATCTCCTGATAATAGGGGTCCGCCGCGGCGCGCGCGTAATTGCCGAACGAGAACGCCTCGATCATCAGCTGTGTCGGGCTGAACTGGTTGAGCGAGATCCGGAACATCAGCAGCATCGGGCCGATCAAAAGCCCGAGCACCAGCAGGCACGCCGGCAGCACCAGCAACGCCGTGCCGGGCGACGCCGCCTTGGCGCTCGCCCCGCCCTTGCCGCGCATGCCTTCAGCCAACGTCAAAGTCCCGGCTCCAGTGCCATCAGCCCTTGAACTGCTTGTTCCAGAAGTCGAGCGTGCGCTGCGAGCGCTCGGTCTGGTATTTGTAATCGGGCTTCAGCAGCCGGGCGCGATCGGCCTCGCTGAGGCTGACCTGCTTTGCGAGGTCCTCCGGCAGCGCGGCGTCGGACACCGTCGGCACATATCCCATCTTGTCGGCAAAGGCGATCTGCGCCTTTGCGTCGAGCATCGCGTCGAGATAGGCGAAGCCGCCGTCCTTGTTGCGCGCATTGCGCGGCACGCTGGCCTCGAACACGATGGCGACCGCGCCCTCCTTCGGCACGACATGGGCGAGCGGAATGCCGGCCTTCTTCCACATGAAGCCGCGCGCCAGCCACATCGTGGTGAGCCAGACCTCCTCGGACTTCAGCCCGGCGGCCAGCGCCTCGTTGGACGGATAGATTTTTGCATCCAGCGAGCGCAGCTCCATCAGCATCTTTTCCGCGGGATCAAAATTCGAGGCGCTGCCGCCGCCGGCAAGCGCCGCGGCAAACGTGTTCGCCGGATAGAGAATGTCGGCGAGGCCGACGCGGCCGCGCCATTTCGGGTCCCAGAGATCCGCGAACGAGGTCGGCGGCGTCTTCACCAGGTTCTCGTTGTAGAGGATCACCTGCGCCGAATAGATGTGCGGGATCGCGGTTTCGGTGCGTAGCTCGGGAAACACCTTGTCGAGCCGTGAAACCTTGGCGGCGTCGACCGGCTCGAACACGTTGGTGGCGGCGACGATGTAATGGTCGCTGTCCGACAGGCAGGCGACATCCATCGAGCCGCGCCGGCTCTGCCGCTCCGCCAGCAGCTTGGTTTTGCGCGGATCGGCATTGGCGACGTCCTGCAGCACCTCAAAACCCTTCGGCGCTAGCAGCGGCTTGTCGATGAGGTCGCCGAGCAGTTGGCCGTAATCGCCGCCCCAGGTGCCGACCACGACCTGGCCCGATGCGGCACGCGCGCTAGGCGCTCCCGCAGCCAGCATGGTTGCAGCTCCGGCACCGGCAGACAAAAAATGACGTCGCGATATCATGGCAATGTTCCTCACAGCGATGTTTGCGGGACCAGCCGCGGAGCCTTGCGGTCCCATGCGAGTGAAACCTGGTCTTGCGGCTTGAGCGCCGCCAGCGGCTCGTCGGCACCGGGAGTTTGCTGGATCACGACGAACACCTCCCTGCCGATGCGCACATGGTATTCGGTCTGCGATCCCAGATAGGTCACGGCCTCGACAGCGCCGTTGAGATCGCCGTTGGCGCCGGGCTGGATTGCGATCCGCTCCGGCCGCAGCGCGAAGGCATTGGCATTGTCGCGCTCGTTCGGCGCCGTGTCGACCGGTAAAACCAGCCCGCTCTCGGTGCGGAACCCGGTTTCGTTCTCGCGCCGGCCGCTGAGGATGTTGCAGCGGCCGACGAAGTCGGCGACGAACGCATCCTGCGGCGCATCATAGAGTTCGCGCGGCGAGCCGATCTGCCTGACCCGGCCGCCCTCCATCACCACAAGGCGGTCGGCCATGGTCAGCGCCTCCTCGCGGTCATGCGTCACCAGCAGCGTGGTCAGTCCGAGCCGCTGCTGCAGCGCGCGGATCTCGACCCGGACCTCGGCGCGCAGCTTTGCGTCGAGGTTGGACAAGGGTTCGTCGAGCAGGAACAGCTTTGGATTGATCACCAGCGCGCGGGCCAGCGCGACCCGCTGTTGCTGGCCGCCGGACAGTTCCCGCGGAAGGCGGCCGCCGAGATGCGACAGCCGTACCAGCCTCAGCGCCTCCTCGACTTTTGTCTGTCGTTCCGCGCCGCCGAGGCCGCGCATCTCGAGCCCGAAGCCGACATTCTGCGCGGCCGTCATGTGCGGAAACAGCGCATAGGACTGAAACACCATGCCGGTGGCGCGCTTGTGCGCCGGCAATCGCGTGACGTCCTCCGTATCGAACAGCACCCGTCCGCTGGTCGGCGGCAGGAAGCCCGCGACCATCCGCAACGTGGTGGTCTTGCCGCAGCCGGACGGCCCGAGCAGCGCGACCAGCTCGCCTTCCCTGACCTTCAGATCGAGCCCGTCGACGGCGATCGAGCTGCCGAACCGCTTGGTCAAACTTTCGATCATCAGACTAGCCATCAGACCACCCGCGACAGTTTGACGAAGCGATCGGTCACGACCATCAGGACGCCGACGATCAGGATCTGCACCGTCGCAACCGCCGCGAGCGTCGGGTCGATGCGGAATTCGAGATAGTTGAGCATCGCGACCGGCAGCGTGATGCGGCCGGGACCGACCAGCAACAGCGACAGATCGAGGTTCTCAAAGCTCTGGATGAAGGAGAACATCGCCGCGGCGACGATGCCGGGCCGCATCATCGGCAGCGTGATGCGGCGGAACACCGTGAACGGGCTGGCGCCGAGATTGGCCGCCGCCTCCTCCGCCGCGCGGTCGAGGCCCTGCAGGCTTGCGACCACGAGCCGCACCGTCCACGGGATGGTCAGCAGCACATGGGCGGCGACCAGCCCTTCGGTCGTCGCCTTGATGTCGCGGTCGAGCGCGTTTTCCGCGAGCACGTAGAACATGTAGAGCCCGGAACCCGCGACGACGCCGGGCACCGCCAGCGGCGCCAGCAGCAGCGCGCTGATTGCCTGCTTGCCGGGAAATTCTCCGCGCACGATGGCGAGCGCGGCGGCCGTGCCGATCGGCACGCCGATCGCGGCCGCGATCAAGGCGATCTGCAGGCTGGTGAGCAGGCCGCGGAAAAATTCCGGCTTGTCCCAGGCGTTGACGTACCAGCGCCAGGTCAGCGCCGTCGGCGGAAAGCTGACGATCTCCTGCGAGAAAAAGCTGGTCACGACGATCATCGTGACCGGCGCGAAGATGATGAGATAGGCGATCACGACCAGCGTCCGCAGCAGGACGCGATTCAAGGACGGCCGTTCCGTCAGGGGGGCAAACAGTGACGCCGGCATCCTTTGCGGTTCTTTTCCAGCACCCGACCAGTTTTGCGCATCGTAGACCGATTGCGCAGAGCTCGCCAAGCCCGCAATAGGAATGAATCACTTTCCGTCATGGCCGGGCTTGTCCCGGCCATCCACGTCGTTCTTTGCTGGTTGGAGTTCGCCTCTCAGGCGATCCGCCGCTGCTGCTTGCCGGCCCGCAGCTCGCGGTCCTGCACCAGCACCTTCTCGGCATAGAGCTGATCGATCTGCTGCGCGGTGAGGCCGAGTTCGCCCAAAATCTGCTCATTGTGCTCACCGAGCAGGTCGGCCCTGAGGTCGGCGCGCGGCTGCCACTCCGAGAAGCGCATCGGCGCGCCGGGGATCGCGAACCGGCCGAGCTGCGGATCGTCGACGTAGCGGACCGTGCCGCGCTCGACCAGATGCGGCTGCGCCATGGCGTCGTTCAAGGTCAGCACCGGCGCGCAGGGAATCCGCTCCTGCTCCAGCGCCGCGATCGCCGCCTCGCGCGACGGAAAGGTCTTCAGCCACGCCTCGACGATTTCGCCGACCTCGACCCGGTTGTCGGCACGCGCGCGCGCCGATTCGAAGCGCGGGTCCTTCTCCAGTTCGGGCCGACCCAGCGCCCGCACCATCTGCGGCCATTGATGCGCCAGCGCGCAGATCACCAAGAACTCGCCGCGACCGCAATCGAACACGCCGACCGGCCCACCGTTCGGATGCAGCGAGCCTTCCCGCTGCGGGACGAAGCTGTCGCCACGCAGCGACACCTTCGGCACATTCGCCTCGTGCATATGGAAATAGGTGTCGAGCAGCGTCGCCTCGATGAACTGCCCCTGCCCGGTGCGCTCGCGATGCAGCAGTGCAAAGCCGACCGCCATCGCCGCGGCGACCCCGGTGGAGGCATCGCCGATCGCGACCGGCACCTGCGCCGGCTTGCCGTCGGGCTCGCCGATCACGCCGGTAATCCCGGCAAAGGCCTGTGCGATGTAGTCGAAGCCCGGCTTGTCGCTCAGCGGCCCGGTCTGGCCGGCAAACGAGATCGAGCACATGATCAGCCGCGGGTTGATCTTCTTCAGCGTCTCGTAGCCGAGCCCGGCGCGGTCCATCACACCGGGCGTGAAATTCTCCACGAGAACGTCGGCCTTGGCGGCGAGCCGGGTCAGGATCTCGCGGCTCTTCTCGTGCTTGAAATCGAGCGCGAGGCTGCGCTTGGAATGGTTCTGCTGGAAGAAATAGGTGCTTTGCGAGGTGTTCTTGGTGACGGGATCGCGCGGCTTGAGGCCCTGGAAGCGCGAGCGGTCGCCGAACGGGGCGAGCTCGATCTTGATCACGTCGGCGCCGGCCTCCGCCAGCAGCCGCGTGCAGGTCGGCCCCGCCACGAACTGGGTGATGTCGAGGACGCGGTAGCCGGTCAGCATGTTCGGAGGCAGTGTCATCTCAATTGTCCTATCGTTGCGTTTAGCGCGCCGCGGCGGCCGGCGGCCGCGTTCCAAACAGATTTTCCCGCGCCTTGTCGTCGAGCGCCTTGCGGATAGCGCGGCGGCCGACCGCCAGCCCCTTCTGCAGCAGCGGCCGTTCGCGCAATTCGGCAAACCAGCGCCTGACATGCACGAACTCGTCCAGGGAAAGTCCCTGCGCCTTGTGCGTCATCACCCAGGGAAAGCAGGCGATATCGGCGATCGAGTAGTCGTCGCCGGCGACGTAGATGGTCTCGCCCAGCTGGTCGTTCAGCACGCCATAGAGGCGGCGCGCCTCGTTGCGGTAGCGCTCGACCGCGTACGGAATTTTCTCCGGCGCATAGAGCGAGAAATGGCCATTCTGGCCGAGCATCGGCCCGAGCGCGCTCATCTGCCACATCAGCCATTGCTGCACCTGATGGCGGTCGCGCAGATCGCGCGGAAACAACCGCCCGGTCTTCTCCGCGAGGTAGAGCAGAATCGCGCCGGACTCGAAGATCGTCACGGAGGCTCCGCCGCCGGGCGGATTGCTGTCGACGATGACAGGGATCCGCCCGTTGGGATTGAGCGCGCGAAACTCGGCCTTGAACTGGTCGCCGCGCGTGATGTTCACGGGCACGACGGTGTAAGGCAACTCGCACTCCTCGAGCATGATCGAGACCTTCCAGCCGTTCGGCGTCGGCGCGAAGTGGAGATCGATCATCAAAACCTCCGCGGCGTCAGGCCGGCTGCTTTTCGCGAGCGAGCGCAAGACCGGCCTGCTTGAGCCGCCCCTCCAGCATCGGCACCCGGTCGTTGCCCCAGAACTGCTCGCCGCGGAACACGCAGATCGGCACGCCAAAAATCTGGTCCTGCTGGCTCTCCTGCTGCGCCTCCTGATATTCGCGCTGGCCGTCGCCCTCGAGATAGGCGCGGTAGTCGGCGCCGGACATGCCGAGCGACTCGATGAAGCGCTGCATCGCATCGGCCTCGTCGATGGCGAGCTCGCGGCGGAAGAACAGCTCGTAGACCAGACGGCTGTATTCGACCAGCCGGCCCTGCTTCTCCGCGAACAGGCCGCCGATCAGCGCCGGCGCGGTGTCGTAGATCTTCAGCGGGCCGCGGATGATCTTCTTGTCGCCGCGCTCGTTGGCGGTGCGCCGCGCATCCATGTAGGAATACTTGACCTTGTATTCCGAATAGACGCTGCGCTGGCCCGAGCCCTTGATGCGCAGCTGGAACGGCCGCCACTGCACCTTAATGTCGTATTTGTTCTCCAGCTCGAACACCGGATCGAACGCCAGCCAGGCATAGGGGCTTTTGTAGTCTGAATACATTTTCAGGATTTCGCGGGGCATGGTCTCTCCTTTTGATCTCATCGCGATTGAGCGACGAGCGGGCACTGGCTCTCCGACAGCGGCTGTGCCGCCTCGGCTGCCGGAATGACCTTCTCGATGGTGTAGTAGTCCCAGGGCTTCTTGACGTCGCTCGGGGCCTTGATGCTCGCCATGTAGAACGGATGCATCAGCCAGCCGTCGGCGCGCACCGCGCCGTCGTGGACATACATGTCGTTGACCGGCAGCTGCCTGATCTGTTCGGCGACCTTCAGGCCGTCGAGGCTGCCCGCGGCGGCGACGGCCTTGAGATAGTGCAGCGTGCCCGAATACACCGCGGCCTGGTCCATGGTCGGCATGGCCTGATGCTGCTTGAAGAAGCGCTGCGACCAGGCGCGGGTCTCGTCGTTGCGGTCCCAGTAGAACGGCGTCGCGAAGGTCAGCCCCTGCACGTTGGCAATGCCGAGCGCATGCACGTTGGTGATATAGGTCAGCGGCACCACGATGTGCTGGCCGCCCTCGACAATGCCGAACTCCTTGGCCTGCTTCAGCGCGGTCGTGGTGTCTTCAGCCGCGGAGATCAGCCAGATCACCTTGGCCTTCGACGACTGCGCCTGCAGCAGGAACGAGCCGAAGTCGGGATTGTTCTGCGGGAAGCGCACCGAGCCCAGTACCTTGCCGCCGGCCTTCTTGATCGCGCCGGCCGCGGCGTCCTCCATCGCCTTGCCGAAGGAATAGTCGGCGGAGAGGAAGAAGAAGCTGTCGAGCCCGCGCTCGATCAGCGGCTTCGGCAGCGGCGCCGAGATCGCATAGGCATTGAGCGACCATGAGAACGCGGTCGCAGCGCAAGCCTGCTGGGTGATCGCCGGCGAGCCGGTGACGCCGTGAATCACGATCTTGTTGCGGGTGCGCGCCAGTTCCTGCACGGCGAGCGCCACCGCCGACTGCGCGATGTCGACGATGGCGTCGGCGCCGCCATTGTCGAACCAGTTGCGGACGATCGCAGCGCCGACGTCCGGCTTCGCCTGGTGATCGCCGGACACCACCTCGATCGGACGTCCCAGCACCTTGCCGCCGAAATCCTCCACTGCCATCTTGGCGGCGAGCACCGACCCCGGCCTCATGATGTCGCGGTACATTCCCGACATGTCGGAGAGCACCCCGATCCTGACCGGTTGCGCGTCCTCCGCCGCGGCGGGTGCGATGATCGAACTGCCGATCAGAAGCGCGATCGCCGCAAGTGTTCTTGTTGGTCTTGCTGTCATGATGTTCCCTGACGTTTCCCCTGCTGCTGGGCCGGCATTCATGCGCCGGCCTTCTGTGCTTCAGATGACCTGCCGCGCCTTCAGCTCCGCGATCCGCGCACCGGAGAGGCCGAGCAGGCCGCCATAGACCTCCGCGTTGTTCTGGCCGAGCGTCGGCGCCGGCGCGGTATAGCCCTTGTGGGTGCGCCCCATCTTGATCGGGAAGCCGGCGCCGATGACGCGTTGCTCCAGCGCCTCGGTCGGATGCGCCACGGCCTGCAGCATGTCGCGCGCGCCGAGATGCTCCCAGGCCAGGATGTCGTCGATATCGCGGATCGGGCTCGCGGCGACGTCGCCCTTGTTGAGCGCCTCGATCGCCTCCGCCGTGGTGCGGCCGCGCGACCACTCGGTGACGATGGCGTCGATCACCGCGTTGTTGCTGACGCGCCAGCCAGTGTTCATGAATTTTTCGTCGCTGGCGAGATCGAGCCTATCGATCACCCGCAGCAGCAGCAGCCAGTCCTCGTTGGTGGCCGCACCCAGCGCGATCGCGCCGTCGCGGGTGGGATAGGTGTTGAACGGCGAAAACCGCATGATGCGGTTGCCCTGCCGCGGCGCCATGCCCATCTGCGGATAGCAGTCCAGCGGCTCGTCGAGCACCAGCGACAACAGGCAGTCGGACATCGCGACGTCGACGAACTGGCCCTGACCCGAGATGCGCTGCTCGGTCAGCGCCGCCAAAATGCCGGAGACGGCGAAGGCGCCGGTGATGCCATCGGCGAGCGCAGTGCCCGCCTTGCTCGGGCCACCGTCCGGCGCGCCGGTGATCGACATCAGGCCGCTCGCCGCCTGGATCATCAGATCGTAGGCCTTGAGCCGACGGTCGGCGCCGGTCGAGCCGTAGCCGGTCAGCGCGCAATGCACGATCGCGGGATTGACCTGCCGGTTCGCCGCATAGTCGATGCCGAGGCGCTCGGCGGCGCCGGGTCGCAAATTCTCGACCAGGATGTCGGACTTGCGCAGCAGCGCATGGAACAGCTCCATGCCTTCAACCGAGCGCATGTTCAGCGTGATCGATTTCTTGTCGCGGCAGCGCTTGAGATAGGCGAGGCCGAGATCGCTGTCGTGCTGGCGGTCGAGCGACACCCCGTCCTTGCCGAGAAACGGCGGGCCGGTCATGGTGGGATCGCCCTGCTCCGGACTATCGATGCGGATGACCTCGGCGCCGAAGCCGGCCAGCATCAACGTCGCGAACGGACCGGAATAGAACCGCGTCAGGTCCAGCACCCGGACGCCGTGCAGCGCGCCCTGTTTCGTCCCCGTCCGGGTGGCGGTCATCCGGCATTCCTTCCCGCATCTCGATTCCTGCTGCGTTTGATCGTTGACCTCGCGGCGATATAGGTCAAATATTTTCCGATCTGGATAATTGATGCAGAAATGGAATGAATGATGCGAGAGCGTCGCCCGCGCCAGTTCGAGGTTAGCCTGAAACATCTGCGCGCCGCCAATTCGGTGGCGCTCTATGGCAGCTTCACCGCTGCGGCCGCCGATCTCGGCATGACGCAATCGGCGGTCAGCCGCCTGGTGCTGCAGCTCGAGCGACAGCTTGGCGTCTCGCTGTTCCTTCGCTCGACGCGCAACGTGATCCTCACCGCGCCGGGCCGCGAGTTCACCGCATCGACGCAGCGCCTGCTCGCCGATCTCGGCACCCAGGTCGACAACGCCCGCGCGCTCGGCGGCCAGATCAAGGGACGCCTGATCATCTCCTGCTTGCTGTCACTCACCCATCACGTGGTGCCGGAGGCCGTGCTGAAATACCGGAAGGCGCATCCGGGCGTCGAGATTCACCTGCGCGAAGGCCTCGGCAGCGAAGTCTATGAGGACGTGCGCAGCGGGCTTGCCGATTTCGGCATCGGCAACGTCACCGCGCTCGGCGAGGAGGTCGTCAGCGACGACGCGGTGGAGGAGTCCTGCTTCGCAATCCTGCCGTCGCGGCATCCGCTGCGCAACAAGGCGACACTCAGCCTGCGCGAGCTGCGCAACGAGGTGTTCGTGTCGCTGCCGACCGGCTCGGGCCTGCGCAAGCAGATCGACAGTGTCGCGACCGCCAACGGCCTCGTGCTCAAGCACAGCACGATCGTCGAGCAGTTCGGCACGCTGTACGATTTCGTCGGCGCCAATGTCGGGATCTCGATCGTTCCGGCCTCGGCGCTGCCGCGGCGCGCGCCGCGCGGCGTCGTGGTCAAGCGGCTGGTCTCGCCGCCTCTGGTGCGCCGGATCGGCATCCTGCGGCAAAAGAACCGCCCGCTGACGCCGGCGGCGACCGGATTTTTGGACATTTTTCGTCCGCTGTTTTTGAGCGCATCGCGGCGGTAGCGCTGATTTTTGCGGCGACGGCACTGCGCTCCCTCTCCCCGTTCTTCACGGGGAAAGGGTTGGGGTGAGAGGCTGTCTCCGCATGGACGGCGATAGCTGCGCTCGCGGAGACTCCCCCTCACCCGGAACGCATCTAGCGATGCGTCGTAGCCGAGGCTTTGCCTCGGCGTTCTCAGGGACGGCCGCCAAAGGCGGCCTATGCCTCTCCCCGCACGCGGGGCGAGGTGAAGAGGAGGTCGCGACAGGTC
Source organism: Bradyrhizobium ivorense (assembly GCF_900696085.1). Taxonomy (GTDB): domain Bacteria; phylum Pseudomonadota; class Alphaproteobacteria; order Rhizobiales; family Xanthobacteraceae; genus Bradyrhizobium; species Bradyrhizobium ivorense. The sequence goes on along the minus strand of NZ_CAADFC020000029.1, from coordinate 162,410 downwards.
CGGCGTTACGAGTTCCTTTACCATGAGCTGCCTGAAGGGACGCCTGTCCCTGCCGAATTGAAACGACCTGCTTTACGCAACCTTCAACGATTTGATCCAAATCTCTTGTCGTGCACGACGCAATTGGGATGAAGCGGCCGATGTCGCAGAAGTTCGGGCTCGAGGGGCACTCGCTGGCCTTCGCCGACGATGCGTCGCCGGACGATCGTCGGCCGGTCACCGGCGAAGCGCAGGCCGCCCGGCGTCCGCCTCGCTCCCTATGGTCCGCCGCGTTGCGCGATGCCGATTGGCTGACGCATGACCGCGTCACCGCCTTCACCCGCGTGTTCCTGGTCCTCTTGATCGGCTTCGTCGCGAGCATCCCGTGGACCGCGCCGACGATGGATGTCGGCCACGACTTTGCGGCGTTCTGGACCGCGGCGCACCTTGCGCTCGAAGGCCGCGCCGCCGATGCCTATGGCGAGGCGGCCCGCGCGGCAGTGGCCGCGCTGCTCGGCCAGAAGAACTATGCGCCGTTCTTCTATCCGCCGACCGCGTTGCTGATCTGGCTGCCGTTCGCGCTTCTTCCCTTCGCAGCCGCCGCGGCGGTTTGGATCACTGCCACCGCCGCCGCCTATGCCGCCGCGGTCAGGGCTCTGCTCAGGGGCGGCTCCGTCGTTCCCGCGCTGGCGTTTCCCGCCGCTTGGGTGTGCGCGCTGTTCGGCCAGAACTCGCTGTTCTCCACGGCGCTGCTCGGCGGATCGGCCATGGCGCTGGATCGCTACCCGATCGTCGCCGGCGCGCTGATCGGCTGCCTCACCTACAAGCCGCAGATCGCGCTGCTCGCGCCGCTGGTGCTGGTCGTGACCCGACGATGGCGCGCGCTTGCCGCTGCGGTGGTTACCACGTTGACGCTGATGGCAATCGCCACCGCCTTGTTCGGCATCGACGCGTGGATCGGATTCATCCGTGCGCTGCCCGAGGCCAGCGCCTGGAACATCGGCGGTGCGCCCGGCTTCGAAAAGTTCGCCAGCCCCTACGCCGCGATCCGGCTGCTCGGCGGATCGAGCGATCTCGCCTGGATCGTTCAGTTGGGCGCGGCCGCAATCGCCGTCGCCGTTCTCGCCGTCATCTTGCGAACGCGGCCGGGCGGCGCCGCCGAGATCGCGCTGATGGTGGCGGTGACCGGCCTGTGCGTGCCGTTCTTCGGCAATTACGAGCTGGTGATTTTGGCGATCCCCGGCGCCTGGCTGGCCGCGCAGGCGCTTACTCAGGGTTGGCTGCCCTATGAGCGGCTGACGCTCGCCGCGCTCTATCTGACGCCATTCGCCATGGTGCCCGCCGGCGCCAACGGCATTCCGCTCGGGCCGTTCGCGATCGCGGCACTGATTGCGCTGGTCGTGAGGCGCATCAGGCACTTGCCGCAGTTCTGAGCATTTGTAGCCCGGATGAAGCGCAGCGAAATCCGGGGCAGGTTCGTCCGCTGACACAGCGGCCCCGGATTGCGCTTCGCTCCATCCGGGCTACGCGCTGCGTCCCCATCCACAACTGTCATCGCCCGGCTCGACCAGGCGATCCAGTACGCCGCGGCCTCTCGATTCAGCACTGCCGTCTCTGGAATACTGGATCACCCGCCTTCGCGGGGTGATGACGACTGAACAAGCTGTTTGACGCTTGCATCAGACCAACACCAGCCCCGTCATCCTGAGGTGCTCGCCTCTTCGGCGAGCCTCGAAGGATGAATCGGCCCGGCTGGTGGCCGTCGATCCTTCGAGGCTCGCAAGGGCTCGCACCTCCAGCGACAAAGGCGAAGCCTTTGCGCGGGGACGACGGGTCTAACAGCGGTGCGTCGTCCCGCCAAAGCGCTTATCCGCCCGCCGTCAAGATCGCCTGCCGCGCCGCGTGCCAGCTTGCTTCATCCGGCGCGCATAGCAGGCCGCCGGTCAGGTTGACCGGCCGGTACGGCGAGCCGTCGAAATGGGCGCTGTAGCCGCCGGCCTCGCGATGCAGCAGCCAACCGGCGGCGTGATCCCACGGCATCAGCTTGTTGTAGAACAGCAAGTGGCAATGACCCGACGCCGCCATCCGGTATTCATGCGCGGCGCAGCGCAGCCACGCGCTCATGCCGAGCTTTGCGACATTGCCGGCCACCACCGCCCGCAGATGTTCGGGCAGGAAGTTGATGCCGATGATCGCATCCATCTGCTTCACCGGTACGCTTGGCGCGACCTTCAGGTCATGGCGCTTGCCGTCCGGCAGCGCGAGCCAGGCGCCCTCGCCGCGCAGCGCGAATGCGGTGTCGCTGCAAACCGGATCGTGGATCGCGCCGAACACGATCTCGCCCCGCATGGTGGCGGCGACCATGGTGCCGAACAGCGGCAGGCCGGAGGTAAAGTTTCGCGTGCCGTCGATCGGGTCGATGATGAAGGCGAGCTCCGCGGTTCCGACCTGGTCGAGCGCAGACGGATCACGCGAGGTGCCCTCCTCGCCGATCACGACGGCGCCGGGAAAGGCGCGCAGCAGCGCCGCCGAGATCGCCTGCTCGGCGGCCTCGTCGGCCTCGGTGACGACATCGAAGGCGGAGGTCTTGGTGCGCACCTCGATCTCCCGCACCCGGCGGAACCGCGGCATGATTTCGGCGACGCCGGCCTCGGCAAGAATGTTTCCGATGGTCACCGCATCGGCATGGGACAGTTTCACGCGGCGTTCTCCTGCGTTGCTTGCCGAATCATACACCAGAATCGGCAACTGCATGTTGACAGACCGGCGACATGATCGACGCATCGCGCTGCGCGGAGCGCGCGAGGCATGATCGCGATCGCTGGTGCGACAATCTGGATCTGGCTAGACAAATACTAATTCCAAACTCGTGGTTGAAGCCCTGTTCTGGGCGGTCGCGTGCTTCAACGCAGTGGTCTCGCTTGTTAGTGGTCCCCGCGCAAGACATGGGACCATTGATGCCGATCACACCTGCAAGAGCCACCAATCCGTTTGTTGCCATGCTGCCGATGCTGGCGACGATGATGACGATCACACCGGTGGAGGCGCAATCACCGCCGCAGGAATTGCCACCAGTCATGGTCGAGCAATCGCAACGACAGACCGCGCGATCGCGTCCCGCACGCCATCGCCAGACCGCAGCCGCGACGCAGCGGCTTACGGCGCAACGCGCGGCCACGCGATCCGGCGCTGCCGCTCCCGCCGCCACCGGTCCGAGCGAGCGTGCGGAAAGTGCGACAGGTCCGGTGCGTGGCTATCTCGCCAATCAGAGCGCGACCGGCACCAAGACCGACACGCCGCTGCGCGAGACCCCGCAATCGATCACGGTGGTCACCGCCGACCGCATCACCGATCAGGGCGCGACCACCGTTCAGGAGACGCTGCGTTATGTGCCCGGCGTCTACGCCGATGCCTACGGCCCGGATTCCCGCGGCGACTTTCCGCGCTTCCGCGGCCAGGATCCCAACATCTATCTCGACGGCACCAGGGTCAACAACACCTCCTCGTTCAACGAATGGCGGCCGGATCCCTACACGCTGGAGCGCGTCGAGGTGCTGCGCGGCCCGTCGTCGGTGCTGTACGGCGACACCTCGACGGCGGGCCTGCTCAACCTGATTTCAAAGCGTCCGCAGGCGGAGGCCGCGAGCGAGATCGGCGTGCAATATGGCAGCTTCAACCGCAAGCAGACCCAGTTCGATACCACCGGCAAGCTGACCAAGGACGGCGAGTGGCTGTACCGCTTCATCGGCGTGTTCCGCGACAGCGACTCGCAGACCGACTACGTCAAGGACAACCGCATCGTGCTGGCGCCGTCGCTGACCTGGCGGCCGACCAACGACACCAGCTGGACCGTGCTCGGCACCTATCAGAAGGACACCGCGGGATCGTCGACCGCGTTCCTGCCGCACGAGGGCACGCTCTATCCCGGCCCCAACGGCCTGATCCCGGTGCAGCGTTTTGCGAGCGATCCGAGCTGGGACTACTACAAGACCGAGACCGGCGCGATCTCGAGCCTGTTCGAGCATCGCTTCAGCGACGGCCTCACGGTGCGGCAGAACCTGCGCTACGCCCATGTCGAGGGCATCTATCGCACGATGTATCCGGATGTTTATTCGAATCCCGAGAATCCGTTCCTCGACGCCGAGCGCCGCACGGTGGCGCGCTTCATCTACGGCCGCGAGACCGCCAAGGACATCTTCACGTCGGACAGCAATGCCGAACTGAAATTCGCAACCGGCGCGCTGACCCACAAGGCGCTGTTCGGTATCGACTACCGCAGCCAGAAGGAGCGCGCCTCCTCCGGCACCGGCTATGATGACAGGCCGTTCGATCTCTACGCGCCGGTCTATAGCGGCGTCGTGCCGCCGGCGCTGTCGGCGGAGCCCGACGTGCGACAGAGCCAGCTCGGGCTCTACGCGCAGGACCAAATCCGGCTCGGGCGCTGGCTCGCGGTGCTCGGCATCCGCCACGACTTCGTCACCAACGATCTGCAGGGCGCGCCGCAGGAAAACCTGCAGGCCACCACCGGACGCGCCGGGCTGATGTACGAGTTGCCGTTCGGCCTGACGCCCTACGTCACCTATGCGCAGTCGTTCAACCCGATCTTCGGCAGCGGCGTCTGCAGCACCGGCATCTGCGCGCCGCAACGCGGCGAGATGGTCGAGGTCGGCTTCAAGTACAATCCGCTGCCGGGCACCGCGATCAACGGCGCGATCTACGACACCATCGAACGCAACCGGCTGACCAGCGATCCGGATAATCCGCTGCTGTCGATCCAGACCGGCAAGGTGCGGATCCGCGGCGCCGAGCTGGAGGTGCTGACCCGCGTCACGTCCGAGCTCGATTTGATCGGCGCCTATTCCTATATCGACGCCCGTGTCGAAAGCGGCGACAACGCCGGCAAGCATGTCGAGGTCGTGCCGGAGCACCAGGCTTCGCTGTGGGCAAAATATCGCCTCAGCTGGTTCGGCCTGCCCGGGATCACTGTCGGCGGCGGCGTGCGCTATGTCGGGCAATCGTGGGACGGCGCCGACATCATCCGCACGCCCGACTACACGCTGTTCGACGCCATGGTCCGCTACGAGAACGGCCCCTGGCGCTTCCAGGTCAACGCCAGCAACCTCGCCGACCGCCGTCACGTCACCACCTGCCTGGCGCGCGGCGACTGCTTCTACGGCATCGGCCGCACCGTGCTGAGCAGCCTCACCTATCGGTTCTAGAGCATGATCCGGAAAAGTGTGCAGCGGTTTTCCGACAAGATCATGCTCAAGCAAGGAGCCATGATCAGCGGCGCTGGTTGTAGACGTCGATGCAGACGGCGCCGAGCAGCACGAGGCCCTTGATCACCTGCTGATAATCGATGCCGATGCCGAGGATCGACATGCCGTTGTTCATCACGCCCATGATCATGGCGCCGACCACCGCGCCGCCGACCCGGCCGACGCCGCCATAGGCCGAGGCGCCGCCGATGAAGCAGGCGGCGATCACGTCGAGCTCGAAGCCGAGCCCCGCCTTCGGCGTCGCGGTGTTGAGCCGCGCGGCGAACACGAGGCCGGCGAGCGCCGCCAGCACGCCCATGTTCACGAAGGTGAAGAAGGTCAGCCGCTCGGTCTTCACGCCCGACAGCTTGGCCGCCTTGGCGTTGCCGCCGACCGCATAGACCTGGCGGCCGAGCACGGTGCGCCGCGTGACAAAGGCGTAGAGCGCGATCAGCGCCGTCATGATCACCAGCACGTTGGGCAGGCCGCGGTGCGAGGCGATCAGATAGGTGAAATACAGCACCGCGCCGGCGAGCGCGATGCTCTTGAGGATGAAGAACGCGTAAGGCTCCACCTCGATGCCGTGCGCCTGCTCGCGCGCCCGGCCCTTGGCGCTTGCCAGCACCAGCACGAACGCCAGCACGATGCCGATCAGCAGCGAGGTCGGGTAGAGCGTGCCGGCGCTCGGGAACAGTTCCGGGATGAAGCCCGACGACAGTTTCTGGAAGGTCGGCGGGAACGGCCCGACCGACTTGCCCTGCAGCACCGCGAGCGCAAGGCCCTTGAACACCAGCATGCCGGCCAGCGTCACGATGAAGGACGGAATGCCGAAATACGCCACCCAATAGCCCTGCGCTGCGCCGATCGCGGCACCGACCAGCAGGCAGGCGACGAACGCGACGGGGTAGCTGACGTGGTACTGCACCATCAGCACCGCGGCGACCGCGCCGACGAAGCCCGCGACCGAGCCGACCGAGAGGTCGATATGCCCAGTGACGATCACCAGCAGCATGCCGAGCGCCATGATCACGATGTAGCTGTTCTGCAGCACGAGGTTGGTGAGGTTGAGCGGCTGCAGCAGCGTGCCGTCGGTCACGATCTCGAAGAACAGCATGATCGCGAGCAGCGACAGCAGCATGCCGTAATTGCGCAGATTGTTCTTGATGAAGCCGGAATGCTTCGGAGCCTCGGGAAGTGACACCGTCTTGTCGGTCATCGCACTGCTCCTTGCGTCAGAACCGCGGCGGCGGGCGCGCCGGCCATCCTGACGTTGCGCATGATGGCGCGCATGATGTTCTCCTGTGTCGCGTCCTCTTTGGCGAACTCGCCGACGAAGGCGCCGTCGTTCATCACGCAGATCCGGTCGCAGATGCCGAGCAGCTCAGGCATTTCCGACGAGATCACCACGACGCCCTTGCCGGCCTCCGCCAGCTCGTTGATGATACAGTAAATCTCGTATTTCGCCCCGACGTCGATGCCCCGCGTGGGCTCGTCCAGCAGCAAAACCTTCGGGTCGGTCATCAGCCATTTCGACAGCACCACCTTCTGCTGGTTGCCGCCGGAGAGCTGGCCGGTCTCCTGATAGACGTCGGAGCAGCGGATCCGCATCCGGTTGCGGTAGTCGCTGGCGGCCTTCAGCTCGACGACGTCGTCGATCACGCCACGCCCGGCGACCTGGCGCAGGCTCGCCAGCGTCACGTTCTTGCGGACGTCGTCTGCCAGGATCAGCCCGAGCTGCTTGCGGTCCTCGGTGACATAGGCGAGGCCGGCGTCGATCGCGGCCGGCACGCTGGAGAGCACAACCTCCCGGCCGTCGAGCCGGACCTTGCCTGAGATGTTGTAGCTCCAGGCGTGGCCGAACAAGCTCATCGCGAACTCGGTGCGGCCGGCGCCCATCAGGCCGGCGATCCCGACCACCTCGCCGCGCCGCACGGTGAAGTCGACATTCTTGATCACCTGCCGCGTGGTGTGCAGCGGGTGATGCACCGACCAGTTCTCGACCGTCATGACGGGGTCGCCGATCGCGACATTGCGCTCGGGGAAGCGATGCGCGAGGTCGCGGTTGACCATGCTGCGGATGATGCGGTCCTCCTCGATCCGCTCGCTGCGGCAATCGAGGCTGTCGACGGTGCGGCCGTCGCGCAGCACCGTGATGCGGTCGGCGACGCGGGCGACCTCGTTCAGCTTGTGCGAGATCAGGATCGAGGCGATGCCCTGCTCGCGGAAGGCACGGAGACGCTCGAGCAGCGCCTCGCTGTCGGCCTCGTTGAGGCTCGCGGTCGGCTCGTCGAGAATCAGGAGCCGCACCCGCTTGGACAGCGCCTTGGCGATCTCGACCAGCTGCTGCTTGCCGACACCGAGATCGGTCACCAGCGTATCGGGCGATTCCCGCAGGCCGACCTGCGCCAGCAGCTGCGCAGTGCGCCGGTACACAGTGTTGCGGTCGATCACACCGAACCGCGACGGCGGGTGCGAGAGAAAAATGTTCTCGGCGATCGACATCAGCGGGATCAGCGCCAGCTCCTGGTGGATGATGATGATCCCGAGCGCCTCGCTGTCGTTGATGTCGCGGAAGCGGCGCTCCTCGCCGTCGAAGACGATCGCCCCCTCGTAGCTGCCGGCGGGGTAGACCCCGCTCAGCACCTTCATCAGGGTCGACTTGCCGGCGCCGTTCTCGCCGACCAGCGCGTGGATCTCGCCGGCCTCCACGGTGAAGTTGACGTCGCGCAACGCCTGCACGCCGGCAAAGCTCTTGCTGACGCCGCGCATTTCAAGCATTGCCGTCATCGGATCAGGTCCCGCAGCGCTGGCCGGGCTCGGCGCCTAGTCGAATTGCGCGCGCTTGTAGTAGCCGCTGTCAATCAGGACTTTCTCCCAATTGGTCTTGTCCACCACAACCGGCTTGAGCAGATAGGACGGAACCACCTTGACCCCGTTGTTGTAGGTCTTGGTGTCGTTGACGGTGACGTCCTTCTTGCTCAGCACCGCGTCGACCATGTCGGCCGTCACCTTGGCGAGGTCGCGGGTGTCCTTGAAGATGGTCGAGTACTGCTCGCCGCGCAGCATCGCCTTGATCGAGGGCACCTCGGCATCCTGCCCGCTGACAAACGGCATCGGCTGCTCCTTGCTGCCATAGCCGACGCCCTTCAGCGAGGAGATGATGCCGATCGACAGGCCGTCATAAGGCGACAGCACCGCATCGACCCGCTTCTTGCCGTAGAAGGCGCTGAGCAGGTTGTCCATGCGGGCCTGCGCGGTCGCGCCGTCCCAGCGCAGGGTCGCGACCTTGTCCATGCCCATCTGCCCGCTGGCGACCACAAGCTTGCCGCTGTCGATATAGGGCTTCAGCACCGACATCGCGCCGTCGTAGAAGAAGTAGGCGTTGTTGTCGTCGGGCGAGCCGCCGAACAGCTCGATGTTGAAGGGCCCCTTGCCCTCCTTCAGGCCGAGCGCGTTCTCGATCGACTGCGCCTGCAGCACGCCGACCTGGAAATTGTCGAATGTCGCGTAATAGTCGACATTGGGGGTACCGCGGATCAGGCGGTCATAGGCGATGACCGTGATGCCCTGGGCCTTGGCCTGCTTCAGCACGTCGGACAGCGTGGTGCCGTCGATCGCCGCGATCACCAGCACCTTGGCGCCCTTGGTCACCATGTTCTCGACCTGGGACAGCTGGTTCGGGATGTCGTCCTCGGCATATTGCAGGTCGGTGCCGTAGCCGCGCTCCTTCAGCACCTTGACCATGTTGTTGCCGTCGTCGATCCAGCGGGCCGAGGACTTGGTCGGCATCGCGATCCCGATGGTCGGCTTGCTCTGGGCGAGCGCGTCCGACGCGGTGGCAGCGCCGAGACCGGCCAGCGCGAGCCCGAACAAAGTGGCCTTCAACCTGAACATGCGTCACTCCCTTTCTTCTTGAATTGTTTCTGCGTTGCAGACGGCATCAGCCGTCGCGCAGGCCGGTTGCCCGGCCGGGCACGACGTCGCAGCGGCGTCCGCCACCAGTGCGATCGGAAATTGCGGGATTCTCGATGCAGCCCAAGATGCAACCCATGGCCAGGCCAACCCTCGCTCGCACACCTGCCCCAATCCACGAACTGCCGGCCAGGTTCACCCGCACGCGATCGGACGGATCGAAAGAAGCAGCGGGATGGCGATGGGGATCATGAGGCGCAGTCTCCCGAAATCGTTCGTGCGCGCCATTCCACCGGGGGATTTGGTGTTATGGCACCGCTTGGCGACCCTCTTGCGGGGTACGGCGCGACTATCTCACGGAAGGAATGCCGCGACTAGTCATATTATTTGACTATTGAGCGGTGGCTGGTCGGGGGCCCCACGCCGGCTGAACAAGCGCCGCTGTTCAACCCGTCCCTGAGAGAATGTGAAGCTTTGCCCTCATCTACCGTTGTCATCGCCCGGCTTGACCGGGCGATCCAGTACGCCGCGGCCTCTCGCTTCTATCACCGGCGTCTCTGGAATACTGGATCACCCGGTCAAGCCGGGTGATGACACCGAGCAAGTTGAGCAAACCAACACTGTCACCCTCAGGTATCGATCTCCGGGAGCTCATCCACGACCAGGAGCGCCCCGGTCCAGTCGTCGTCGCTGAAATAGGCGCTGCGGGTGATGACGACGGGAATGCCGGCCGACGACGCCGCGACGAGGCCGTTGCCGGAATCCTCGATGGCGATGCAGTCGGCCGGCGCCAGCTGCAGCCGCGCCAGCACCTCGACATAGACATCGGGCGCCGGCTTCTTGCGCGGAACATCGTCGCCGGCGACGATCGTCTCGAACAGATCGGCCCAGCCGCCACCCAGCGCGACCGAGAGCAGCGCATCGATATTGCCGTGCGAGGTCGTCGTCGCGATCGCGAGGCGCTGGCCGCGCTCGCGCGCGCCGGCGAGGCAGGCCGCGACGCCCGGCCGCAGCGGGCAATCGCCGGCTGCGATCAGCGCGGCGTAGCGCGCGGTCTTGGCCCGGTGCAGGTCGGCGATCTCGGCAAAGCTCAGCCTGGAGACGGCGTTGCGCTGGTCGTAGGCGCGGATGCGCTCCTTGCCGCCGGCGACCCGCAGCAGTCGCGCATAGGTCGGCCGATCCCAATGCCAGCCGAGGCCGGCCTCGGCGAAGGCCCCGTTGAAGGCACGGCGGTGCACCTCCTCGGTTTCGGCGAGCGTGCCGTCAACGTCGAAGATCAACGCGCGGGCGTTCGCAATGATGTGACGCATTCCACCGGTGCGAATGGCCGCGAGCGCCTGGTTCATCGCTCCTCGCCCGCACCAGTGCCCTTGGAGAATACCCGGCTCGCCAGCACGTCACCCGCCTCGATCGACATCACGTCGTCGGCGGTCAGCGTGCGGTCGAGTTTGGCGACGATCCGGTTGGCCTGGCGCAGCCGGATGCGGTCGAGCGCGTTGCGGATCGAGCGCGCGTTGGAGAACAAAGGCTGCAGCTTGCGTGCAGCGATGTAGCGGATGAAGGCCTCGCGTGCTTCCGGCGAGAAACGATAGTTCTGCTGCTGCAGCATCAGTTCGGCGATCCAGAGCAGCTCGGCGTCCGAATAGTCGGGAAAGTCGACATGGTGCGCGATGCGCGAGCGAAAGCCCGGATTGCTCTGGAAGAACTTTTCCATCCGGTCGCCGTAGCCCGCCAGGATCACCACCATGTCCTCGCGCTGCTGCTCCATCACCTGCAGCAGGATCTCGATCGCTTCCTGGCCGTAGTCGCGCTCGTTCTCGGGGCGATAGAGATAATACGCCTCGTCGATGAACAGCACGCCGCCCATCGCCTTCTTCAATATTTCTTTCGTCTTCGGCGCGGTGTGGCCGATATATTGCCCGACCAGATCGTCGCGCGTGACGCTGATGACATGGCCGCGGCGGACGAAGCCGAGCTTGTGCAGAATGCCGGCCATCCGCAGCGCCACGGTGGTCTTGCCGGTGCCGGGATTGCCGGTGAACGACATGTGCAGGGTCGGAAACGTCGTCGCCAGCGCCATCTTCTGCCTGATGCGCTCGACCAGTAGCAGCGAGGCGATCTCGCGGATGCGGGTCTTCACGGGCTTCAGCCCGATCAGTTCGGAATCGAGCTGGTCAAGCACGGCGCCGACGCCGAGGTCGGCGAATTCATGCCGGAGGTCCACGGTCTCGAGCGGGGCGTCGCGGGTCTGCTCTTGCGGTTGCGTCATCGTGCTCTCGTATCGAAAAAAGCTCCGTCGCCGCGGCGGCGACGACGGAGAAGTGCATCCGGACCAGGACGGTCGAGGGAGCAACCCGCCTGGTGTTTGAGCCGGACGCGGTCAGTGATCGGTGTAGCGCTCGCCTTCGGGCCGGGTGGCCGCATAGGCGCGCGTCGAATAGCGGATGTTGCGGCCGACGGATTCCTGGCGATCGAGCCCGAAGCCGGGTTCCTCACGCGGCCGGTTGACGATGAAGGAGATGCGGACCGACTCCCAGCCATGGCTGGAATCGAAGCCGGAGATCCTTATGTAGCGGTCGCCATAGACCCGCCGGCAATCGGCGAGCTCCTTCATGATCCCCGCGGCATCGCGCAGGTCGAACATCGGCAGGCCCCACATCTCCCAATAGGTGTTGCGGGGATGCGGGTCGTCGGTGAACTCGATGTTCACCGCAAAGCCCTTGTCGAGGCAGTATTGCACCTGCGCTGCGATCTGCTCGTCGGTGAGATCGGGCAGGAATGAAAAACAACCTTGGGTCACGCGCATGAGAAACTCCTGTCAGACCGCCATGCTCGGCGTGGGGATGAAGTCGGGAGCGTCGGTCGATTCGTAGTTGAAGGTGACGTCCTTCCAGACATCGAGCGCCTCGCGCAGCGGCGTGCAGGTCTGCGCCGCCCTGGCCAGGATCTCCGGCCCTTCATGGACGTAGTCGCGGCCCTCGTTGCGAGCGAGGATCATCGCTTCCAGCGCGACGCGGTTGGCGGTGGCGCCGGCCTGGATGCCGCGGGGATGGCCGATGGTGCCGCCGCCGAACTGCAAGACGACGTCCTCGCCGAGCAGGTCGAGCAGCTGGTGCATCTGGCCGGCATGGATGCCGCCTGATGCCACCGGCATCAGCTTGTTGAGGCTCGCCCAGTGCTGGTCGAAGAACACGCCGTGCTCGAGCTGCAGCGGGTTGAAGTCCTCGCGGCAGATGTCGTAGTAGCCGCGCGTCGTGTTGGGATCGCCCTCGAGCTTGCCGACCACGGTGCCGGCATGGATGTGATCGACGCCGGCGAGCCGCATCCATTTTGCGATCACGCGGAACGACACGCCGTGGCTGCGCTGGCGGGTGTAGGTCGAGTGGCCGGCGCGATGCAAATGCAGGATCATGTCGTGCTTGCGCGCCCACTTCGCCATCGACTGGATCGCGGTGTAGCCGATCACGAGATCGATCATGACGATGTTGGAGCCGATCTCGTGCGCGAACTCGGCACGCTCGTACATGTCCTCCATGGTCGCGGCGGTGACGTTGAGATAGGTGCCCTTGATCTCGCCGGTCGCGGCCTGCGCGCGGTTGACCGCTTCCATGCAGTAGAGGAAGCGCTCGCGCCAGTGCATGAAGGGCTGCGAGTTGATGTTCTCGTCGTCCTTGGTGAAGTCGAGCCCGCCCTTGAGCGCCTCGTAGACCACGCGGCCGTAGTTGCGGCCGGACAGGCCGAGCTTCGGCTTGACGGTGGCGCCGAGCAGCGGCCGGCCGAACTTGTCGAGCCGCTCGCGCTCGACCACGATGCCGGTCGCCGGGCCCTGAAACGTCTTCACATAGGCGATCGGCAGCCGCATGTCCTCGAGCCGCAGCGCCTTCAGCGGCTTGAAGCCGAACACGTTGCCGATGATCGACGCGGTCAGGTTGGCGATCGAGCCCGGCTCGAACAGATCGAGGTCGTAGGCGATGTAGGCGAAGTAGCTGCCCGGCGAGTTCGGCACCGGATCGACCCGGTAGCACTTCGCGCGGTATTTCTCCGCGGCCGTCAGGCGGTCGGTCCACACCACGGTCCAGGTCGCGGTCGAGGATTCGCCCGCCACCGCGGCGCAGGCCTCGGTCGGATCGACGCCATCCTGCGGCGTGACGCGGAACAGCGCGATGACGTCGGTGTCCTTGGGCTCGTAGTTCGGCTCCCAATAACCCATCCGCTTGTATTCCATCACGCCGGACTTGTAGCGATCCTTGCCGCGCACGGTCATCGACTGCTGCACATTCATGTCAATCTCCTGTCGTTCGTGGCGGCCGGCTCAGGCGGCCTGGGTCATGCTTCCAATCTGCGGATCGAGCGCGCCGGCCCGATAGCGCTTTGCCATCTCCGGCAGCGACACCACCTTGATCTTCGCGGCGTTGCCTGCGGTGCCGAACTGCTCGAAGCGGTCGCGGCAGAGCTCGCGCAGCGCGTCCATCGCCGGCTTGAGGAACTTGCGCGGGTCGAACTCGCTCTTCGACTGCGTAGCGACCTTGCGGAACGCGGCGGCCATCGCCAGCCGGCAATCGGTATCGATGTTGACCTTGCGCACGCCGTGCCGGATGCCGCGGACGATCTCCTCGACCGGCACGCCCCAGGTCTGCGGCATCTCGCCGCCGAAGGCGTTGAACATGTCCTGCAGCGGCTGCGGCACCGAGGACGAGCCGTGCATCACCAGATGCGTGTTGGGCAGCCGCGAATGAATCTCCTCGACCACGCGCATCGCCAAAATCTCGCCGTCGGGCCGGCGGGTGAACTTGTAGGCGCCGTGCGAGGTGCCCATTGCGATCGCCAGCGCATCGACCTTGGTGGCGCGGACGAAATCGACCGCCTGGCCGGGATCGGTGAGCAGCTGGTCGTGGCTGAGCGTGCCCTCGACGCCGTGACCGTCCTCCTGCTCGCCGCCGCCATGCTCGAGCGAGCCGAGCACGCCGAGTTCGCCCTCGACCGAGGCGCCGACCCAATGCGCCATGTCGACGACGCGGCGGGTGATGTCGACGTTGTAGTCATAATCCGCCGCCGTCTTGGCGTCGGCCTTGAGCGAGCCGTCCATCATTACCGAGGTGAAGCCGTAGCGGATCGCGGTGGCGCAGGTCGCCTCCTCGTTGCCGTGGTCGAGATGCAGGCAGAGCGGAATCTGCGGATACATCTCCTCGAGCGCGTCGATCATCTTCGCCAGCATGATATCGTTGGCATAGGCGCGCGCGCCGCGCGAGGCCTGGATGATGACCGGCGCATCGCAGTCAGCCGCGGCCGCCATGATGGCAAGGCCCTGCTCCATGTTGTTGATGTTGAAAGCCGGCACGCCGTAGCCGCGCTCGGCGGCATGATCCAGCAATTGCCTCAGGGTAATCCGCGCCATACTGACGTCCTCCTTTTAGTTCGATCGTTGCATCACGCGCTGCGCTGCGGCCGCGACCGCCGCCGGCGTGATGCCGAATTCGCGGTAGAGCACGTCGGCCGGGGCCGAGGCGCCGAAGCCGGTCATGCCGATGAACTCGCCGCCATCGCCGAGCCAGCGCGCCCAGTCGCCTTCGACCGCAGCTTCGACGCCGACGCGCGGCGCGCTGCCCAGCACCTTGGCGCGATAGTCGCGCGGCTGCTGGCGGAACAGGTCGAAGCACGGGGCCGAGACCACCGCGGCCTTCACCCCTGCTTCCGCCAGCAGCTTTGCGGCTTCGAGCGCGATCGCCACCTCCGAGCCCGTTGCAATCAGGGTGACGTCACGCCCGAAGGCCGGCTCGACGAGTACGTAGGCGCCGAGCGCGACCTGGTTGTTTTTGGGCATCTCGCGAACCGTCGGCAGCGCCTGCCGCGACAGGCAGAGGATCGACGGCGAGGTTTCCGCGCGCAGCGCGCAATCCCAGGCTTCCGCGGTCTCGACGGCGTCGGCTGGCCGAAACACCAGCAGGTTCGGAATCGCCCGCAGCGCCGCGAGGTGCTCGACCGGCTGATGCGTCGGCCCGTCCTCGCCGAGCCCGATCGAGTCATGGGTCATCACATGGATGACGCGGATGCCCATCAGAGCCGCGAGGCGGATCGCCGGCCGGTTGTAATCGGCGAAGGACAGGAAGGTGCCGCCATACGGGATGAAGCCGCCATGCAGCGCGATGCCGTTCATCGCCGCCGCCATGCCGTGCTCGCGGATGCCGTAATGGATGTAGCTGCCGTCGAGCGTCTCCGGCCGCACCGGCACCTGGGTCTTTGCCAGCGTGAGATTGGAGTGCGTGAGGTCGGCCGAGCCGCCGAGCAGGTTCGGCAGCGCTTCCGCGATCACGTCGATGACCTGCTGCGAGGCCTGCCGCGTCGCGAGTTTTGGCTGCTCGGTCGCGAACCGCGCCTGCAGCCTCGCCATCGCATCGACATAGGCGCACGGCAATTTCCGGTTCAGCGCGTCATGGAACGGTGAACGTTCGCCGTTGCCGGCGCGCCGCGAGCGCTCGATCCAGGCGCGGCGCGCCTCGCGGCCGCGTGCGCCGATCTCGCGCCACTCGGTCAGCACGGCGTCGGGAATCTCGAACGCCGGATACGGCCAGCCCAGCGCGGCGCGGGTCTTCTGCACCTCCTCAGTGCCAAGCGGCGCGCCATGCACCTTCTCGCTGCCCTGCCGGTTCGGCGCGCCGAACCCGATCACGGTGCGGCAGGCGATCAGCGACGGACGGTCGCTGGCCTTGGCCTGCCTGATCGCGGCCGCAATGGCCTGCGGATCGTGGCCGTCGATGCGGCAGACGTCCCAGCCGCTCGCCTTGAAGCGCGCGACCTGATCGTCCGAGCAGGACAGCGAGGTGGCGCCGTCGATCGAAATCTGATTGTCGTCGAACAGCACGATCAGCCGGTTCAGCCGCAGATGGCCGGCGAGCGAGATCGCCTCCTGGCTGATGCCCTCCATCAGGCAGCCATCGCCGGCAATGACATAAGTGAAGTGGTCGACGAGGTCGTCGCCGAAGCGTGCGTTCATCAGCCGCTCGGCCAGCGCCATGCCGACCGCGGTCGCGATCCCCTGCCCGAGCGGCCCGGTCGTGGTCTCGACCCCGGGCGTGTGACCATATTCGGGATGTCCCGGAGTTTTGGAGCCCCACTGCCGGAACGCCTTGAGCTGATCGAGCGTCATGCTCTCGTAGCCGGTCAGATGCAGCAGCGCGTAGAGCAGCATCGAGCCGTGGCCGGCCGACAGCACAAAGCGGTCGCGGTCGGGCCAGGCCGGATCGGCGGGATCGAACTTCAGGAAATCGGCGAACAGCACGGTGGCGACGTCGGCCATGCCCATCGGCATGCCGGGGTGGCCGGATTTCGCCTGCTCGACCGCATCGATCGCGAGAAAGCGGATGGCGTTGGCCATCTCGGCATGGCCGACATCGGTGCGGGGGCTGCTGGCTATGGACGCAAGTGCGGTCATATCGTTCGCCTCTTTCGTTCGATCAGTTGCAGGATCAGCGGCGTGAGGATGAGCTGCATCGCAAGGTCGAGCTTGGCGCCGTGAATCACGATCGAGTTGGCGCGCGACATGAAGCTTCCCGGGATCATCGACAGCAGATACGGGAAGTCGATGCCGCGCGGGTTCTTCAGCCGGATCACCACCATCGATTCGTCCGGCGTCGGGATCCAGCGCGCGATGAACGGGTTCGACGTGTCGACCGTCGGCACGCGCTGGAAGTTGATGTCGGTCTCGGTGAACTGCGGGCAGATGAAGTTCACGTAATCGGGCATGCGGCGCAGGATGGTGTCGGTCACCGCCTCGGTGGAGTAGCCGCGGTGACTGCGGTCGCGGTGCAGCTTCTGGATCCATTCGAGGTTGATGACCGGCACGACGCCGATCTTGAGGTCGGCGTGCTGCGCGACGTTCACGGTGTCGGTGACCACGGCGCCGTGCAGGCCCTCGTAGAACAACAGATCGGAGTTTTCCGGCAGCGGCTCCCATTCGGTGAAGGTGCCGGGCTTGGCGCCGTAGAGCCGCGCCTCCTCCTCGTCATGCACATAGTGCCGCGTCGTTCCGGTGCCGGTCTCGGCATAGTCGCGGAACAGCTTTTCCAGCTCCTCGAACAGGTTGGTTTCGGGGCTGAAATGGCTGAAATGCTTATTGCCGCGTTCCGCCTCCTCCACCATCTTGCTGCGCATCTCGGCGCGGTCGTAGCGGTGGAACGCGTCGCCCTCGACGTAAGCCGCAACCACGTTCTCGCGGCGGAAGATATTTTCAAACGTCTTCCGCACCGAGGTGGTGCCGGCGCCGGAGGAACCGGCGATCGAGATGATGGGATGTCGACGGGACATGCGCCCCTCCTCAGCGGAACAGGCCGCGCCGCGCGAACAGCGGGGCATCGCTGCTTTCGAACAACGGCTCGACGGTCAGGTGGACTGCATCGACGTCGCGCACCGCGCGGGTCGATCCCATGATCAGGGGTACGCGCTGATGCGGCGAGCGTGCCGACAATTCGAGAATCCGCGCGCGGCCGCTCGAGGCGGCGCCGCCCGCCCATTCCATGATCAGCGCGATCGGGTGCGCCTCGTACAACAGCCGCAGCCGGCCCTCGCGATAGCCCTGGCGCGCATCGGCCGGATAAAGGAACACGCCGCCGCGCATCAGGATGCGATAGGCCTCGGCGACCAGCGAGCCGATCCAGCGCATGTTGTAGTCCTGGCCGCGCTCGCCGTTCACCCCGGCCAGGCACTGGTCGATGTAGCCGCGCACCGCGCCGCTCCAGTGCCGGCGGTTCGAGGCGTTGATGGCGAATTCCGGCGTGTCCGGCGGCACCTGCAGGTCGCGTCCGGTCAGCACGAACTCTCCCGTGCGCGGGTCGAGCGTGAAGCAATCGACGCACTGGTCGAACGCCAGCACCAGCACGGTCTGCGGGCCGTAGATGAAGCAGCCCGCGGCGTTTTGCGCCGTGCCGGGCTCGAAGAAGGTCGAGATGGCGTCGCGGGTCTTCGGCCGGATCGAGAAGATGGTACCGACCGAGATGTTGTTCTCCAGATTGGCCGAACCGTCGAGCGGATCGATCGCGACGCAGAGCGGCGCATCGGCATCGAGCACTTCGGGCAGTTCCATCTCCTCCGACACCACGGCAGCGACCGGCGCCGTGCGCAGCGCGTCGCGCATCAGGCGGTCGGCAATGATGTCGATGGTCTTCTGGCGATCGCCGTCGGGATTGATGCCGCCGCTCTCGCCGCCGATCGCGGCAAGGGAACCGGCGGCAATGGTGCGCGCGAGTTCGATGGCGGCGCCGGCGAGCGCCTCGATCACCGCGACCGTGGCGGCACGCATCGGGTTCTGCTGCGCCGGCCACTCCAGATAGGCATGCAATGCGGGACGAATCTCCACGGGTCTCTCCCTTTGATCACGCCCTCTGTGCCGAGGCTGTTTCGATCGACGACCCGCATTGGAGTCGCCGTTGCCACTATCAACGCGCGAATTGCCGAATTAGGGAAATTTCTTTATCTTTGGCGATGCCAAAGTTTTCCTTATGGAGCCCGCGATGGCCGGCCACTTCACGCGAGACCTCACCATCCGCCAGCTGCGCGCGCTGTCCGCCGTGCACGAGGCGGGCTCGATCACCTCGGCAGCCAATCGCCTCAATCTGACGCAGCCCGCGGTGACGCTGCAGCTGCGCAACCTGCAGGCGCTTGCCGAGCTGCCGCTGATCCAACGCACCGGCGACGGCATGGCGCTGACCGATGCCGGCGCGCATGTGCTGGCGCTGATCGAGCGGATCGAGGCGGCGCTGAAGGATTGCGAGCAGTCGCTCGACATGATCGCAGGCCGCAGCGGCGGCCGCGTCGCGATGGGCGCGGTCTCGACCGCGAAATATTTCGTGCCGTTTGCGATCGCCGCGTTCTCGCGCCGCTTTCCCAAGATCGAGGTCACGCTCAGGATCGGCAACCGCGAGGAGATCCGCGACGCGCTGCGCGGCTACGATCTCGATATTGCGGTGATGGGCGCGCCGCCGGCCGACCTCGAGGTCGAGATGAAGCCGCTCGGCCGGCATCCGCACTACATCGTCGCCGCCGCCGATCACCGGCTGGCACGGCGCCGGCACGTCGAGATATCCGAGCTCGCCGGTGAGACTTTCATCACCCGCGAGCAGGGATCCGGCACGCGGATGCTGATGCAGCAATTCTTCGAGCGTGTCGGCCTGGCGCCGAAGATCGGCATGGCGATGGACAGCAACGAGACCATCAAGCAGGCGGTGATGGCCGGGCTCGGCATCGCCTTCATCTCCCAGCACACCATCCATCACGAGCTGGAGGACGGCCGGCTGGTGGTGCTCAAGGTCCGGGGCCTGCCGATCGTCCGGCAGTGGCACGCGATCCGGCGCGCCGACAAGATCCTGCTGCCGCCGGCGAAAGCCATGCTGGATTTCCTCGGCAAGGACGGCTGGCGCTATCTGCCGAACACGCGCTAGGCGCCATGAGCATCACAGCGTGCATATGATCGCCGGCGCGTAGGCGGCGATCACCGAAGGTTCCGGTTTGCGCGCAACACGGTCGGATTCGGGTTGGTTGCTGCCGCAACGGGGGCATCGCCCCATCCTCGCCGGCACGTTGCGCTTGCCGGCGATTGAGCTTGCCCGCCGCGCGCTATCGCGGTGTTTACGCAGAAGCGAAAAAGGCGAGCCAGTGCCAACCGTTAGGCATTGCGCTCGGCCAAAACGCGTGTCAAATCTTCTTGGTGGACCGCGCGTATCGCTGCAAGGAGGATAACCTGCAGACCCCGTCCCCGCCCATGCCTGACTTCAAGGCGTTGTTCGAGGCGGCGCCCGGCCTCTATTTGGTGCTGACGCCACCCGAATTTCGCATCGCGGCGGCGAGCGACGCCTATTTGCGCGCCACGAGGACCGAGCGCGCCGCGATCCTCGGACGCGCGCTGTTCGACGTGTTCCCCGACAATCCCGACGATCCCGCCGCCGACGGCGTGCGGAACCTGCGCGCCTCGCTGGAGCGCGTGGTTCAGTTCCGCAAGCCCGACACCATGTCGGTGCAGAAATACGATATCCGCAAGCCCGAGGCGGAAGGCGGCGGCTTCGAGGAACGTTACTGGAGCCCGCGCAACTCGCCGGTGTTCGGGCCGGGCGGGCAGCTGAGCTACATCATCCATCGCGTCGAGGACGTCACCCAGTTCATCCATCTGAAGCACCGTGGTGTCGAGCAGGACAAGCTGGCGGACCAGCTGCGCGAGCGCACCGAGCAGATGGAAGCCGAGATTTTCATGCGCGCCCGCGAGGTCGAGGCGGCGCGCGAACAGCTCGAGGCCGAGCAGAAGCTGCGCCAGGTGCAGAAGATGGAGGCGGTCGGGCACCTCACCGGCGGCATCGCGCACGACTTCAACAACATCCTGACCGTGATCACCGGCCTGATCGACATCCTCGCCGAGGCCGTCGAGCACGATGCCGCGCTGTCATCCGTCACCAAGATGATCAGCGACGCCGCCTCGCGCGGCGCCGAGGTGACAAAACATCTGCTCGCCTTCTCGCGGCAGCAGCCTTTGCAGCCGCGCGAGGCCGACCTCAACACGCTGGTGCAGGACACCGCGCGGCTGCTGCGCCCCTCGCTCGGCGAGCAGATCGAGATCGAGACCTCGCTCGAGCCCGACGCCTGGCCGGCCTTCATCGATCCCAACCACATGGCGACCGCGCTGCTCAATCTCGCGGTCAATGCCCGCGATGCGATGCCCGACGGCGGCAAGCTGATGCTGGAGACCAGCAACGTCATCCTCGACGAGACCTACGCCGCCTCCAATCTGGATGTGCGGGCCGGCGAATATGTCATGGTCGCGGTCAGCGACACCGGCGCCGGCATCCCGGAAACGATCCGGGAAAAGGTGTTCGAGCCGTTCTTCACCACCAAGGACACCGGCAAGGGCACCGGCCTTGGCCTGAGCATGGTCTACGGCTTCATCAAGCAGTCCGACGGGCATCTCAAGATCTATTCCGAAGAGGGCCACGGCACCTCGATCAAGCTGTATCTGCCGCGCTCGAGCGGCGACATGGAAGAGGCCGAACCGCCCGCCGCGGTCGATGCGCGCGGCGGCAACGAGACCATTTTGGTGGTCGAGGACGATCCGCTGGTCCGCAACTACGTCAGCGCCCAGCTCGAGCAACTTGGCTACCGCACTTTGGTCACCGCCAACGGCCCCGAGGCGCTGGCGGCGATCGACAAGGGATTCGTCTGCGACGTGCTGTTCACCGACGTCATCATGTCCGGCGGCATGAATGGCCGGCAGGTCGCCGACGCGGTGCTGGCAAAACTGCCGTCGGTGCGGGTGCTGTTCACCTCCGGCTACACCGAGGATGCGATCTTCCACCACGGCCGGCTCGATCCCGACGTGACCTTGCTGGCAAAGCCCTATCGCAAGTCCGATCTGGCGCGGATGATCCGCCAGGTGCTGACCCAGCCGCCCGCGCCGGTATCGGCGAAGTGATGCTCGCTAAGGCCCGAAGCTGGAGCGGCTTTGGATCTTCCATTCACCGTTAAGCAGGCTCAGAACGTAAAGCGAATCGTAGACGCCGATCACCGAGCCGTCCGCGCGAAAGCGGGTGTAGCGCAGCGCGTAGTGCGCCTTCACCGGCGAGGATTGCACCAGCCTGATCTCGTTCCAGGCGCTGTGGTGCCAGCCGTCCTGCTTGCGCAGCCGCTCGAACAAATCCATCGGATTGCTGCCGGCCTGCTGATAGACGGTGACCACGCCGCCGGCGAGCCGCACGTGCGGGAAATGCATCAACGCGTCCATCGCCGCGGCGTCGTAACGATTGAGCGCGGCCATCCAGCGCGTCAGCACATCCTCGCATCTCGCCTGGTCGTCGGGCGAAATCTGCGCCTCGACGCTATAGGTTGCGGCCGGCTCCGGCATCATGCATCTCCGCCTTGCTTGTTGCTGATGTCGGCGCGCACGGCGGCGCCCGAAAGGAACAGCGCCGCGCAGGCCTTGGCGCGGGCTTCGAGCTCCTGCCGCGACGGCGCCGGCCTGCGTCCGTACATGACGTCGCGCTGCGGCTGGAACACGAGCATGCCGAGCATCATGCCGGCCGCGGCCTGCACGTCGTCCACCGCGATCCGCCCTCGCCGCTGCTGCACGCCGAGCCATGCCGCCAGCGCAGCAAGGGTCCGCTGCATCGCCTTCTCGTAGAACGTCTCGGCGATATCGGGGAATTTGTCGCTTTCGGCCAGGATGATGCGCTGGAGCGCAATGACCTCGCCATCGAGGATCAGCTCGGCACAGGTCAGCAGTGCGGCCTCCAGCGCTGCCGCGATGTCGCGGCCGTCGCAGGCGCCGAGATTCACGATCGAGACGAAGCGGTCCATGCGGTCCGTCAGCGTGCTCTCGAACAGCGCGAACTTGGTCGGCACCAGCCGGTAGAGCGTCTTGGTGGAAACGCCGGCGCGGCAGGCCACGTCGGCCATGCTGGTCACGGCAAAGCCGCGCGTCGCGAATTCATGCCGCGCGGCGTCATAGATCAAAGCGCGCGTCTCATCGTCGGAGCGCAGCTGCGGCCGCCCGCGGCCACGGCGCTCCGGCGCGCCTGCCGCTGCCTGACCCTTGTCCTTTCCACTCATCCGACGATCCAAGCCATGCTTTTACATGATGCCTGTCATTCCATTGACAGTCCCAATATGGGCCCTATTTTGGAAAACATCAAGTTTCCTAATTAAGCCAAACATCATCCAGGGCGATTAGTGAGATTTTACAAAGGGATAGAACCAGCGGAGTACCTTCCAATGAGCCAGCACGAAACGTCGTTCAAGGCCGACAGCAAGGTTCCGGCCGATACCGCCAAGCAATTGATTGCCACTCCGGAAGCGGCCGCCGCGCCGGCGCCTGCCGGTGTGAAGAGCAAGCTTCGCCGCCTGCTGCTCGCCGGCGCCGCAGTCGCGGCACTCGCAGGCGCTAGCTGGTACGGCTGGAATTACTGGACCATCGGCCGCTTTCAGGTGTCCACCGACGACGCCTATGTGAAGGCCGACAACACCACGATCGCGCCAAAGGTGTCCGGCTATCTCAGCGCCGTGCTGGTCGGTGACAACGAGCATATCCGCGCCGGCCAGGTGCTGGCGCGGATCGACGATCGCGACTTCAAGGTGGCGCTCGACCAGACCAAGGCCGACGTCGCCGCCGCCGAGGCCGCGATTGCGAGCAAGCACGCCCAGCTCGATGTGCAGCAGTCCGTGATCGAAGCGGCACGGGCGACGCTGGCGGTCGATACCGCGACCCAGACTTTTGCCGCACAGGAGAACAAGCGCTACACCGACCTCGCCGGCACCGGCTATGGCAGCGTGCAGAACGCGCAGCAGGCGCAGTCGCGCTACGCCAGCGCGCAGGCCGCAATTGCCCGCGACACCGCGAACCTCGCCTCAGCGCTGCGTCAGGTCGAGCTGCTCAAGGCCGACATCGCCCAGGCGGTCGCGGCGCAGGCCCGCGCGACCGCGCTGCAGCACCAGGCCGAGCTCAATCTCGGCTACACCACCATTATTGCGCCGATCGACGGTGTGGTCGGCAACCGCACGCTGCGCACCGGCCAGTTCGTCCAGGCCGGCACGCAACTGATGTCGCTGGTGCCGGCCAGCGGCGCCTATGTGATCGCAAATTACAAGGAGACGCAGCTCACCAACGTCCGCAAGGGCCAGCCGGTCGAGATCGAGGTCGACATGTTCCCCGGCCAGGTGGTGCGCGGCCATGTCGACAGCCTGGCGCCGGCGAGCGGCCAAGAGTTCGCGCTGCTGCCGCCCGATAACGCAACCGGCAACTTCACCAAGGTAGTGCAGCGCATCCCCGTGAAGATCGTGCTCGACGCCACGGAGGTCGAACTGCGGCCCGGCATGTCGGTCATCCCGACCATCGCGACGCTGTCGCAGCCGGCCGAGCCGGCTCCGTCCGCCAGGACCAAGACCACGCCGAAACTTGCTGTCGCCTCGTCCAAATAGGTGATGCCATGTCCGACCTCGCACTCTCCTCCCCCGCCGCCGCGCCTCGCCCCGCAGCCGTAGCCGATCCCAACCGCGCCAGCATGACCGTCTGGATATCGATCCTCGCGGCCATGATCGGCGCCTTCATGGCGATCCTCAACATCCAGATCACCAACGCCTCGCTGCTCAACATCGAGGGCGGC
Source organism: Bradyrhizobium ivorense (assembly GCF_900696085.1). Lineage (GTDB taxonomy): Bacteria > Pseudomonadota > Alphaproteobacteria > Rhizobiales > Xanthobacteraceae > Bradyrhizobium > Bradyrhizobium ivorense. The sequence goes on along the minus strand of NZ_CAADFC020000029.1, from coordinate 138,133 downwards.
ATCGGCACCGGCGTCGACAACGGCTCCTGGATCTCGACGTCGTATCTGATCGGCGAGATCGTGGTGATCCCACTCACCGACTACCTCAGCCGGGTGTTCTCCTTCCGCAGGATCATGATCGGCCACGCCACGCTGTTTGCGATCTTCTCGGTGGCCTGCGCCTTCACCCACGACCTGCCGTCGATGATCGCGATGCGCGGCCTGCAGGGCTATTTCGGCGGCGTGCTGATCCCGATGGCCTTCACGCTGGTGTTCACCAAGCTGCCGAAGCCGCAGCAGCCGATTGGGCTGGCGATGTTCGCGCTGGCCGTGACCTTCGCGCCGGCAATCGGCCCGACCATCGGCGGCTACCTCACCGAGAATTACGGCTGGCAGACCATCTTCTTCGTCAACGTGATCCCGACCGTGGTGATGGTCATCACGCTTTACTTCACGCTGGAGCGGCAACCGATGCAGCTGCATCTGCTCCGCGAGGGCGACTGGCTCGGCATCGCGACGATGGCGATCGGCCTCTCCTCGCTGCAGGCGGTGCTGGAGGAGGGCAACAAGGACGATTGGTTCGGCTCGCCCTTCATCGTCAAGCTCGCGGTGATCGCCGCGGTCAGCCTGACGCTGTTCGTCTGGATCGAGCTCGTGGTCGAGAAGCCGCTGATCCGGCTGCGCCTGCTCACCCAGCGCAGCTTCGGCTTCGGCACCATCTCGGCGGTGTTCGTCGGCTTCGCGCTGTTCGGCTCGGTCTACCTGCTGCCCGCCTATCTCGGCCAGGTGCAGCGCTACAATGCCGAGCAGATCGGCCAGGTGCTGGCCTGGACCGGCCTGCCGCAGCTGATCCTGATTCCGCTGGTGCCGAAGCTGATGCAGCGCTTCGATGCCCGCCTGATCGCGTTCACCGGGATGGTGCTGTTCGCGGTCTCCTCCTTCATGAACATCGCGATGTCGGTCGATTACTCCGGCGACCAGTTCTTCGTGCCGAACATCGTCCGCGCCATCGGCCAGGCGATCATGCTGGCGCCGCTGTCCGCGGTCAGCCTCGGCAGCGTCGCGCCGCAGGACGCGCCGGCGGCGTCAGGCATTTCCAACATGATGCGCAACCTCGGCGGCGCGATCGGCACCGCGCTGCTATCGACCATCGTCACCAAGCGCGAGCAGTTCCACTCCAACATCATCGGCCAGTCGGTCGACCTCGGCCGCGAGGAGGTGCGAAGCCGGATTGCCCAGGTCACCGACTACTTCCTGAGCCACGGCATTTCCGACCCCGCCACCGCGCATCACCAGGCGATCGTGGCGATCGGCAATATCGTCAAGCGCCAGGCGCTGGTGCTCGGCTTCAGCGACGCCTTTGCCGTGATCGGCATCGTGTTGGTGCTGGCCGCGATCGCGATCGTGCTGACCGGCAAGCCGAAGAGCGCGGCGGGTGGTGCCGGCGCGCACTAGAGCCGCGCGCTGTCGCCTCCTCAGCTCGCCTCGCGCAGCCTAAAGCGCTGGATCTTTCCGGTCTGCGTCTTCGGCAACGCCTCGACGAAGGAGATCGCGCGCGGATATTTGTACGGCGCGATCGTCGCCTTGACGTGATCCTGCAGCAGCTTGACCTCGAGCTCGTCGCTGCGCGCACCCGGCTTCAGCACGATGAAGGCCGCGACGATCTGCCCGCGTTCCTCGTCCGCCGTGCCGACCACGGCGCATTCGGCGACGTCGGGATGCCCGAGCAGCGCCGCCTCGACCTCGGGACCGGCAATGTTGTAGCCCGCCGAGATGATCATGTCGTCGGCGCGGGCGACGAAGGACAGCCGTCCGCTCGCGTCGCGGACGAAGGCGTCGCCGGTGATGTTCCAGCCGTCGCGCACATAGTTGGTCTGCCTGGAGTCGGCGAGGTAACGGCAGCCGGTCGGGCCGCGCACCGCGAGCTTGCCGACTTCGCCCGGCGGCAGCTCGTTCATATCGGCGTCGACGACCTTGGCCTCATAGCCCGCGACCGGCGTGCCGGTCGTTCCGGCCACCGCACTGCCGACGCGGTTGGTTATGAAGATGTGGAGCAGCTCGGTAGAGCCGATGCCGTCGAGGATCGGCTTGCCGGTCTTTTTGGTCCAGCTGTCGAACACCGGCGCCGGCAAGGTCTCGCCGGCCGAGACCGCAATCCGCAGCGACGACAGATCGGCGCCATTGTCCATCGCCGCCATCATGGCGCGATAGGCGGTCGGCGCGGTGAAGCAGATCGTCGCCTTGTAGGTCTCGATGATCCGGATCATCTCGCTCGGCGCCGCGTTCTCCAGCAGCGTCGCCGTCGCGCCGAAGCGCAGCGGGAAGATCGCAAGCCCGCCGAGGCCGAAGGTGAAGGCGAGCGGCGGCGAGCCGACGAACACGTCGTCCGGCGTCACCTTCAGCACTTCCTTGGCGTAGCCGTCCGCCACGATCAGGAGATCGCGGTGGAAATGCATCGTCGCCTTCGGCTCGCCTGTGGTGCCCGAGGTGAAGCCGAGCAGCGCGACATCGTCGCGGCCGGTCTTCACCGCCTCGAACTTCACCGGCTTGTTCAGCGCGATCCGGTCGAGCTCGGCGTCGTGGTTCTGGGTGCCGTCGAAGTTGACGACCTGCTTCAAAAATTTACTGGTCTTGGCGCAGGCCACCAGCTCGTCGGCGATGCGGCTGTCGGTCAGCGCCAGCGCAATCTCGGCCTTGTCGACGATCTTTGCCAGTTCGCCCGCGCGTAGCATCGGCATGGTGTTGACGACGACAGCGCCGGCCTTGGTCGCGGCGAGCCAGGCCGCGACCAGCGCCGGATTGTTGCCGGAGCGGATCAGCACGCGATTGCCCGGCTTGACGCCGTAGTTCTCCACCAGCGCATGCGCCAGGCGGTTCGACCAGTCGGTCAATTCCTTGTAGGTGCGCTGCCGGCCGTTGCCGATCAGCGCGATGTTGTCGCCCATCCCCCGCTCGACGATGCGGTCGGTCAGTTCGACCGCGGCGTTGAGGTAATCGGGATACTGGAATTCCGGCCGGTCGAGCAGCAGCTTTGGCCACAGCTCGGGCGGCGGCAGGTTGCGCCGCGCGAAATCGTCGACATGGCCCGATGGGCCGAGCCCGGGAAATTGATCCGACATTCGATCGCCCCTCGCTTTCCATCCAGAAAGGCCAAGGCTCTGGTCCGAAGAGCCCCTATCGAAACCACCGATATCGAGACGCCCGGCAGCGTCCCGATCCGCCAATCATTTTATACTTAAAATAATTTGGCGCAAGAGCGGAATTCACGCGCGGAAATGCCGCATCGCCGCCAGGGCGCTATGCCGACCTCGCCTTGGCGGAGCGCTGCGCCGAGCCCTTGGCCTTGCCGAGCAGCCGCATCAGCTCGCGGATGTCCTTTGGCGACAGATCGGCAAAGATGTCGGCGATCCACTTCTCGTGCTCGGCGGCCATCTTGCGGAATTCGGCGCGGCCGAGCTTGGTGAGGCGGATGAACTGCACCCGGCGGTCGGTCTCCGAGGTACGGCGGTCGAGATGGCCTGACTCGACCAGGCGCTCGACCAGGCCGGTGACGTTGCCGTTGGAGACCATCATCCGCTTCGACAGGTCGGACAGCGTCATGCCGTCGGCCACCTTGTCGAGCTGGGCCATCAGGTCGAAGCGCGGCAGTGTGACGTCGAATTTTTCGCGCAGCTGGCTGCGCACCTCGCCCTCGATCAGGGTGGTGCAGGTCAGAAGGCGGAGCCACAGCCGCAGCTCGGTGCCGTGGTCGTCGGGCAGTTCGACGGCTTTGGTTTCAGAATCGAGGATCATGCGGCGATCGCGCCTCCGCGCGGCGGGTTCCCAGTCGGACCTGATGTTTTGAGCTTCAAACAATTTGCGGCGCGCCGCAAGGACAATTGCGAATCGATACGCCGCCGCCGGCGCGATCCTGCAATTTCTTTAACCTTCAAGCAATTGGCGCGGCGCTTGCATGGAGCAAGATGATTGCCTTGGCGCGACGCCGCATCGCTTGCGGCAGTCGCGCCCGTCAGAATAAGCTGCGGCCCAAGGCATCGAGAGACGAGCCGTCAAGAAACCGGTCGGGGAGCTAAGATGAAGCAAGTGACAATGTGGGCGGGACTGGCGGCGCTGCTCAGCGTCGCGATCACCCCGGCAAACGCCCAGGAAAAAATCAAGATCGGCGTGCTGGTGACGACCTCAGGACCGGCCGCGGCACTCGGCCAGCAGGTCCGCGACGGCTTTGCGCTCGCGATCAAGGACCTCGGCGGCAAGATGGCCGGCCGCGACGTCGAGGTGGTCAACGCGGACGACGAGCTCAAGCCCGACGGCGCGGTGGTCAAGGTGCGCGGCCTGCTCGAGCGCGACAAGGTCGATTTCGTGGTCGGCCCGATCTTCTCCAACATCCTGCTCGCGATCCACCGACCGGTCACCGACAGCAAGACCTTTCTGATCAGCCCGAATGCCGGCCCGTCCAGCTACGCCGGCAAGGAGTGCAATCCGTTCTTCTATGTGACCTCGTACCAGAACGACCAGGTGCACGAGATCCTCGGCAAGGTGGCGCAGGACCGCGGCTACAAGCGCGTCTACCTCCTGGTGCCGAACTATCAGGCCGGCCGCGACTCGGTCGCCGGCTTCAAACTCGACTACAAGGGCGAGGTGGTCGAGGAATCCTACACGCCGCTGAACACGCTGGATTTCCAGCCCGAGCTTTCCAAGATCGCCTCGCTGAAGCCGGATGCGCTGTTCACCTTCATGCCCGGCGGCATGGGCGTGAATCTGGTCAAGCAGTACAAGCAGGCCGGCGCGACCGTGCCGGTGCTCTCGGCTTTCACTGTCGACGAATCCACCCTGCCCGCGCAGCAGGACGCCGCGGTCGGCATGTTCGGCGGCGCCAACTGGGCGCCAAATCTCGACAATCCCCAGAACAAGAAGTTCGTCGCCGCCTATGAGGCGGCCTTCGGCGGCGTGCCCGGCACCTATGCCATGCAGGCCTACGACACGGCGCTCCTGATCGACAGCGCGGTCAGGGCCGTGAAGGGCGACCTCGCCAACAAGGACGCGGTCGCCGCCGCGCTGAAAAAAGCCGAGTTCACCTCGCTGCGCGGTCAATTCAAGTTCAACAACAACGGCTATCCGATCCAGGACTTCTATCTCACCAAGGTCGCGAAGCGGCCGGACGGCAAGTTCCAGACCGAGGTCGTCGAAAAGGTGTTTTCGAATTACGGCGACCGCTACGCCAAGGACTGCGCGGCCAAGTGAAAGGGCCAAGTAATCCCAGGACAGGTCAATCCCAGGAGGAAAATATGACGATGAAAGACGAGATCGCCGGCATCACCCGCGCCAATGAAGGCATTCAAGGCATTACCTGGAGCATCCTCGGCCAGACCTACGTGCCGAAGAGCCGCACCGAGCATTCCTTCTCCTGGCACGCAACCTTCCCGCCCGGCACCTTCGTGCCGCCGCATATCCATCCCGACCAGGACGAGTATCTCTATATCCTCGAGGGCAAGCTCGACTTCATGCTCGACGGCGCCGACGAATCTGCAACGCCGGGCGATCTTGTGCGGCTGCCGATGGGCAAGCCGCACGGCATCTTCAACAAGTCGCAGCAGCCGGCGAAGACGCTGTTCTGGGTGTCGCCGACGCGCCGGCTCTACGACCTGTTCTGGGCGATCCACAACATGAAGGAGCAGAACCCGGACGACGTGGTGCGGCTCGCCGCCGAGCACAACATCCACTTCCTGCCGCCGCCTCCCGGCTAGGGCTTCCGTCATTGCGAGCGCAGCGAAGCAATCCATCGCTCCGCATATGCTGACGGATGGATTGCTTCGCTAGCGCTCGCAATGACGTGGATAGAGCTGCGGCTCATCCTACTGCCGCGCCACGACGCGCGCGGCAAAGCCGGCTTTCGCCGCATAGCCGCGCACGATGGCTTCGCGGGCCTCGTAATTGAGGATGGTGTCGACATCGGTAAAACCCTGCGGCGCGAGCTGCTCGACGGCGTCGATCACGCCTTCCGGGCCGCCGCGGCGGTTCGAGGCCACGATGTCGGCGGTCATCGGCAGGCGCTGCCGCTCATAGGCGACCAGCGCCTGGCGCGGATGCTCAGATCGCGCCAGCGCGTCCGCCAGGCAGCGCGCGTCCAGCACCGCCTGCGAGGCGCCGTTCGAGCCGACCGGATACATCGGATGCGCGGCGTCGCCGAGCAGCGTGACGCGGCCGCTCGACCAGTACGGCAGCGGATCACGGTCGCAGCACGGATACTCCCAAAACTCCGGCGTCGCGTTGATCAGGCCGACGAAGTCGACCTGCGGAATCGTAAAACTCGTGACATAGGGCATCATCTCCTCGCGCCGGCCGAGATTGGACCAGCCCTCGCGGCGCGGCGGCGGCGAGGTGCCGTCGCCGATCCGCACCAGCACCGCCCAGTTGGTGAGGCGACTTGCCGGGCTCGATCCCGGCGCGATCGGATAGATCACGGCTTTTGCGTTCAGCCCGCCGGCGATGATCATCGAGCGCCCGGTCAGGAACGCCGGCCAGTCGGTTGCGCCGCGCCACAGCATCAGCCCGTTCCAGCACGGCCCGCCCTCGTCCGGGAACAGCGTCTGCCGCACCTTTGAGTGAATGCCGTCGGCGCCGATCAAGATGTCGCCGCGCGCGGTGTGGACATGGCAGCCAGCTCGATCGAAGAAATGGGCTGACACGCCGCCCTCGTCCTGGGTGAACGCGCCGAGCCGGCAGCCGGTGCGGATCGCCTCCGTGCCGAGACGCTCGACCACCGCCTGATGGATCACGCCCTGCAGGCGGCCGCGATGGATCGAGAATTGCGGCACGTCGTGGCCCGCATCGAGCCCGCGCTTCTCGTGCCAGACCTGCTGGCCGTGCCGCGTCAGATAGAACAGCTCATAGGTGCGGATCGCGACCTCGTCGAGCCGGTCGAGCAGGCCAAGGCCGGCGAGCTCGCGGATCGCATGCGGCAGCGTGTTGATGCCGACGCCGAGTTCGCGGATCGTCTCCGACTGCTCGTACAATTCGCATTGAATGCCGCGCGATCGCAGCATCAGCGCCGTGGTGAGGCCGCCGATGCCGCCTCCGACGATAATCGCTTTCATCGTCCTCAACTCCACTCACAACAGGACGGTTAACCAGCAAGGCCTAGCGTCGCACGCGCCCGCGCCCGGCCGCAAGCCGGTTTGTTGCCCGGGTCTTCGGCGCGCCGGCGCTGATTTGGCTTAGGATTAACATTCTCGCAGCGCATACCTTCATCAGCGTCACCCTGAGAGGGTGTGAAGCTTTGCCCTCATCTACCGTTGTCATCGCCCGGCTTGACCGGGCGATCCAGTACGCCGCGGCCTCTCGCTTCTATCACCGGCGCCTCTGGAATACTGGATCACCCGGTCAAGCCGGGTGATGACACCGAGCAAGCTGAGCAAACCATCCCCGTCACCCTGAGGCGGCCGCTTCTTCAGCGGCCCTCGAAGGGTCGACGGCCCCACTGGTGGCCGATTCATCCTTCGAGGCTCGCCGAAGAGGCTCGCACCTCAGGATGACGGAGTTGGCAGCGTACTCCCCCCATCACCGTCACCCTGAGGTGGCCGCTTCTTTAGCGGCCCTCGAAGGGTCGACGGCCCCGCTGGTGGCCGATTCATCCTTCGAGGCTCGGAAGAGCTCGCACCTCAGGATGACGGAGTTGGCAGCGTACTCCCCCCATCACCGTCACCCTGAGGCGGCCGCTTCTTCAGCGGCCCTCGAAGGGTCGACGGCCAGGCTGGTGGCCGATTCATCCTTCGAGGCTCGCAAGAGCTCGCACCTCAGGATGACGGATCAGGCAGCGTACCCCCCCATCACCGTCACCGTGAGGCGACCGCTTCTTCAGCGGCCCTCGAAGGGTCGACGGCCCGGCTGCGGGCCGATTCATCCTTCGAGGCTCGCCGAAGAGGCTCGCACCTCAGGATGACGGGTTAGGCAGGACCGCATGACCACCCAATCAATCCGGCACCACCGCGATCGCCTGGATCTCCACCTTGGCGCGGTCCTCGATCAGGCCGGCGACCTGGATCGCAGTCATGGCCGGGAAGCGGCGGCCCATGGCGTCGCGGTAGACGACGCCGATCTCCTTCAGCCGGGCCGAGTATTCCTTGCGGTCGAGCAGGAACCAGGTCATCGACACGATGTGCTCGGGCCCGGCGCCGCCGGCCGCGGCGACCGCGACGATGTTGCGCAGGGTCTGGCCGATCTGCGCCACGAGATCGTCGCTCTCGAATTGGCACTGCCCGTTCCAGCCGATCTGGCCGGCGATGAAAATCTGTTTGCCGCGCGCGGCGACGCCATTGGCGTAGCCGATCGGTTTTGCCCATCCGTCGGGCTGCAAGATTTCGCTCATCTCAATTGCCCTCGAACACCGGTTTCTGCTTGGCGGCGAACGCGTCGAAGGCGCGGCGGAAATCGCCGGTCACCATGCAGATCGCCTGCGCCTGCGCCTCCGACTCGATCATCTCGTCGACGCCCATCGCCCATTCCTGGTTGAACATGGTTTTTGTGACGCCATGTGCGAACCACGGGCCGTCGGCCAGCGAGCGCGCCAGTTCATGCGCGGCGCCGGCGAGTTCGGCCGGCGGCACCAGGCGGTTGTGGAAACCCCAGGCGAGGCCCTCGTCCGCGCTCATCGCCCGTCCGGTGTAGAGCAGGTCGGCGGCGCGGCCCTGCCCGATCACGCGCGGCAAGAGCCCGCAGGCGCCCATGTCGGCGCCGGCGAGGCCGACGCGGGTGAACAGGAAGGCGGTCTTGGCCTGCGGCGTCGCCAGCCGCAAGTCGGAGGCGAGCGCCAGCATCGCGCCGGCGCCGGCGCAGACGCCGTCGATCGCGGCGACGATGATCTGCGGACATTTGCGCATCGCCCGCACCACCTCGCCGGTCATGCGGGTGAAGGCGAGCAGGTCCGGCATCGCCATCCGCGTCAACGGCTCGATGATCTCGAACACGTCGCCCCCGGAGCAGAAATTGCCGTCGGCTCCGGTCAGCACGATGGTGCGCACATCGGATGCGTATTTGAGATTGGTGAAGAGATCGCGCAGCTCCTCGTAGGACTCGAAGGTCAGCGGGTTCTTCTTGTCCGGCCGGTTCAGCGTGATGGTCGCAACGCGGCCGCTGGCGTCGGTCTGCCAGCGAAAATGCTTGGCGGGATAATCCTTGAATGGACGGAGCTTTGCTTTCATCTCGGACATGCTGTGTTCCTTCACCCGGTAAAGACTTCGCCGCCGGCAATCGCGACGGCTTGTCCGTTGATCGATGCGGCGCCTTCCGATGCCAGCCAGAGGACGGCGTCGGCCACCTCCTCCGGCGTCACCAGCCGCTGCATCGGATTGACCTTTGCCAGTGCGGCGCGTGCTTCCGCTTCGCTGCGGCCGGTCTTGGCGACGATGTTGGCTGCCGCCTCCGCGACCAGCGGCGTGTCGGTGTAGCCTGGGCAGACCGCGTTCACGGTGACGCCGCGCCGCGCATATTCCAGCGCCAGCGACCGCGTCAGGCCGACGACGCCGTGCTTCGCCGCGACATAGGCCGAGACATAGGCGTAGCCGGTAAGGCCCGCGGTCGAGGCGACGTTGATCACGCGCCCACGGCCGCGCTGCGCCATGCCCGGGAGCACGGCCTGCGTCACCAGGAACACGCTGGAGAGGTTGCTCGCCAGCATGTCCGCCCACAGCGCCGCATCCGTCTTGTCGAACGGCGCGCTGCCGGCCTTGCCGGCATTGTTGACGAGAATGTCGATCGAACCCGCGGCCGCCTCGATCTGCGCGATCCCCTTGGTCACCGCGGCAGCGTCGGTGACATCGATCGCGACGACGGCGCCGGCGTGATCACCGAGCGACGCGGCAGTCGCCTGCAAGGTCTCGATGCGGCGTCCGGCGAGGCTGACGCGGACGCCGGCTTTTGCCAGTGCAATCGCGGTCGCCGCGCCGATGCCGGAGCCGGCGCCGGTGACGAGGGCGTGAGCGTTGAGCCAGAACCGCGTCATGATTTTGCTCCGGCGGCGCGTTCGAGGTTGGCCTCGTATTGCGGCTTGCCCGACAGATACTGCTTCGGCCAGGCGATCGACTTCACGCCGATCTTCGCCGCCTCGTGCAAGGTCCAGGCAGGATCGGCGAGATGCGGCCGGGCGATGGCGCAGAGATCTGCGCGGCCGGCGGCGATGATCGAGTTGGCATGATCGGCCTCCGAGATCGCGCCGACCGCGATCGTCGCGATGCCGAGCTCGTTGCGGATCTTGTCGGCGAACGGCGTCTGGTAGAGCCGGCCATAGACCGGATGGTCGTCGGCCCAGACCTGACCCGACGAGCAGTCGACCAGATCGGCACCGACCTCCTTGAACAGTCTTGCGAAGGCCAGCGCGTCCTCGGGCGTGTTGCCGCCCTCGGCCCAGTCGTGACAGGACAGACGCACCGACATCGGTTTCTCCTCCGGCCACACCGCGCGGATGGCGCGGAACACTTCCAGCGGATAACGCGCGCGGTTTTCGATCGATCCGCCATATTCGTCGCTGCGGCGGTTGGTCAGCGGTGAGAGAAAACTCGACAGCAGATAGCCGTGGGCGCAGTGCAGTTCCAGGATGTCGAAGCCGGCGCTCGCGCCGCGTTTTGCGGCGGCCACGAATTGATCCCGCACCTCGTCCATCTCGGCGCGGGTCATCGGCTCCGGCAACTGGCCGTCCGGCAGATAGGGCACCGCCGACGCCGAGACCAGCGGCCAGTTGCCGTCCGGCAGCCGCTCGTCCATGCCCTCCCACGCGACGCGGGTCGAGCCCTTGCGGCCGGCATGGCCGAGCTGGATGCCGATCCGCGCCTGCGAATTGCGGTGCACGAAGTCGACGATGCGCTTGTAGGCGGCGGCCTGCTCGTCGTTCCACAGCCCGCAACAGCCGGGCGTGATCCGCGCCTCCGGCGACACGCAGGTCATCTCGGTGAACAACAGCCCGGCGCCGCCGAGCGCGCGGGAGCCGAAATGCACCAGATGGAAATCGTTCGGCACGCCCTCCTCGGCGGAATACATCGCCATCGGCGAGACGATGATGCGGTTGCTGAGCGAGAGGCCGCGGATCTGAAACGGCGTCAGCATCGGCGGCGTGACGCGGTCGTTGGTCGCGGGCACGCCGCTCTGCTCGGCGAACCAGCGCTCATAGCCTTCGAGCCAGGTCTTGTCACGCAGCCGCAAATTCTCGTGGCTGATGCGCTGCGAGCGGGTCAGCAGCGAATACATGAACTGCTCTGGCTCCAGCGTGTCGGCATAGCGCGAGCCGACCACCTCGAACCATTCCATCGCATTGCGCGCCGCGTTCTGGATCCGCGCCACGTCGACCCGGCGCAGTTCTTCGTAGGCGGCGAGCACCGCGGGGATGTTCTCCCGCGTGGCGCCATGGATCTTGAACTGGTTGGTCAGCTCGATTGCGTCTTCCAACGCGAGCTTAGTGCCCGAGCCGATCGCGAAATGCGCGGTGTGCGCGGCATCGCCCATCAGCACGACATGGCTGTTGCCGTTAAACGCGGTCCACTTGCCGCAGATCAGCCGCGGGAACGACAGCCAGGCCGAGCCGCGCAGATGGCGCGCGTTGGAGACCAGGTGATGGCCCTCGAGGATTTCGGCGAACACGTTCTCGCAGAATGCGATCGAGGCATCCTGCTCCATCTTGTCGAGACCGTGGGCGAGATAGGCCTCCTCGGTGGTCTCGATGATGAAGGTCGCCGCGCCCTCCTCGAACTTGTAGATGTGGGCCTGGAACCAGCCGTGCTCGGTCTTGCGGAAATCGAAGGTGAAGGCGTCGAACGGACGCTTGGTACCGAGCCAGATGTAGCGGTTCGGCCGCATCTGCATGTCGGGCTGGAATTCCTTCGCGTATTTGACGCGAAGCTTCGAGTTGACGCCGTCGGAGGCCACGATCAGGTCGGCATCCGGGAACTCGAGATCGGAATTCACCTCGCGCTCGAAGATCAGCTCGACGCCGAGCTCCTCGGCGCGCGCCTGCAGGATGTTGAGCAGCCGCTTGCGGCCGATGCCGACGAAGCCATGGCCGGTGGTGCGCATGCGGCGGCCCTTGATCAGGACCTCGATGTCGTCCCAATGGTTGAAGGCCTGCTCGATGATATCGGCGGTCTTCGGGTCCCATTTGCGCATGTTGTCCATGGTGGCATCGGAAAACACCACGCCGAACCCGAACGTGTCGTAGGGCCGGTTGCGCTCGACCACGGAGATCTGATGCGCGGGGTCCAGCATCTTCATCAGGATGCCGAAATAGAGCCCGGCCGGCCCGCCTCCAATGCAAACGATGCGCATGGCGCTCTCCCGTTGGGCGGCGGCTGGGCAGTGACCTCCAGCGTGCCGATGCGGGATATTATTTTATACTTAAAATAATTGTCAAGGGGCGCCGGCTCTTCCTCCACCGTCGTCCCTGGGCATGCGCTGCCCCGTCATCCTGAGGTGCGAGCCTCTTCGGCGAGCCTCGAAGGATCGACGGCCACCAGCCGGGCCGATTCATCCTTCGAGGCTCGCCCCGCAGCGCATTGCGCTGCAAGGCTCGCACCTCAGGATGACGGGGAGGGTTTGCTCAGCTTGCTCGGTGTCATCACCCGGCTTGACCGGGTGATCCAGTATTCCAGAGACGCCGGTGATAGAAGCGAAAGGCCGCGGCGTACTGGATCGCCCGGTCAAGCCGGGCGATGACAACGGTAGATGAGGGCAAAGCTTCACATTCTCTCAGGATGACGGGGTTGGTGCTGGTCTGATTCACATTTCAACCAGCCAGTTCGGTGTCATCACCCGCGAAAGCGGGTGATCCAGTATTCCAGAGACGGTGGTTGTTGAGCTGATGGGCCACGGCGTACTGGATCGCCCGGTCCATGTGCGCAATTGCGCACAGGCCGGGCGATGACGGCGTGGGCGGGATGCGGAGCGGGGCTCAGCCATGTCGGTTCCACGCTTGAATCCCCGGCCCCGGGCGGGCATAAGGAACGCCGCCTCCCTTAAAAAAGCGCACAGACCCCAAGGATTTACCATGCCCGCCTATCGCTCCCGCACCACCACGCACGGCCGCAACATGGCGGGTGCTCGCGGCCTCTGGCGCGCCACCGGCATGAAGAACGAGGATTTTGGCAAGCCGATCATCGCGGTGGTCAATTCCTTCACGCAGTTCGTGCCCGGCCACGTCCATCTGCAGAATCTCGGTCAGCTCGTGGCGCGCGAGATCGAGAAGGCCGGCGGCGTGGCGAAGGAGTTCAACACCATCGCGGTCGACGACGGCATCGCGATGGGTCATGACGGCATGCTCTACAGCCTGCCCTCGCGCGAATTGATCGCCGACAGCGTCGAATACATGGTCAATGCGCATTGCGCCGACGCGATGGTCTGCATCTCCAACTGCGACAAGATCACCCCCGGCATGCTGATGGCGACCTTGCGCCTCAACATCCCGACCGTGTTCGTCTCGGGCGGCCCGATGGAGTCGGGCAAGATCCAGCTCAAGGGCAAGAAGCGCGCGGTCGACTTGATCGACGCCATGGTGGCGGCGGCGGATTCCAACGTGACCGACGAAGAGGTCGAAGTGATCGAGCGCTCGGCCTGCCCGACCTGCGGCTCCTGCTCCGGCATGTTCACCGCGAATTCAATGAACTGCCTGACCGAGGCGCTCGGGCTTGCGCTGCCCGGCAACGGCTCGGTGCTGGCGACCCATGCCGACCGCAAGAGCCTGTTCGTCGAGGCCGGCCACCTGATCGTCGACCTCGCCCGCCGCTACTACGAGCAGGACGACGCCAAGGTGCTGCCGCGCAATATCGCGAGCTTCAAGTCGTTCGAGAACGCGATGACGCTCGACATCGCGATGGGCGGTTCGACCAACACTGTACTGCATCTGCTCGCCGCCGCGCGCGAGGGCGAGGTGCCGTTCACGATGGCCGACATCGACCGTCTCTCGCGCAAGGTGCCGGTGCTGTGCAAGGTCGCGCCCTCGGTGCAGGACGTCCACATGGAGGACGTGCACCACGCCGGCGGCATCATGGCGATCCTCGGCGAGCTCGACCGCGCCAAACTGCTCACCACCGACGGCCCGACCGTGCACAGCGCGACGCTCGACGATGCGCTGAACCGCTGGGACGTGGTGCGGACCACGAGCGACAAGGTGCGCGGCTTCTACCGCGCCGCGCCCGGCGGCGTGCCGACCCAGGAAGCCTTCAGCCAGGATCGCCGCTTCGATGAGGTCGATCTCGACCGCGCCAAGGGCTGCATCCGCGACGCCGCGCACGCCTATTCCAAGGACGGCGGCCTCGCCGTGCTGTTCGGCAATCTGGCGGAAGACGGCTGCATCGTGAAGACCGCCGGCGTCGACGAGAGCATTTTGAAATTCTCCGGCCCGGCCCGCATCTTCGAGAGCCAGGACGCATCGGTCGACGCCATTCTCGGCAACAAGGTGAAGGCCGGCGACGTCGTGCTGATCCGCTACGAAGGACCGCGCGGCGGCCCCGGCATGCAGGAGATGCTGTATCCGACCAGCTATCTGAAGTCGAAGGGGCTCGGAAAGGCCTGCGCGCTGATCACCGACGGCCGCTTCTCCGGCGGCTCGTCGGGCCTGTCGATCGGCCACGTCTCGCCGGAAGCCGCCGAAGGCGGCCTGATCGGCCTGGTGGAGGAAGGCGACATCATCGAGTTCGACATCCCGAACCGCAAGGTCAACCTCAAGGTCGACGACGCCGAACTGAAGCGCCGCCGCGAAGCGATGCTCGCCAAGGGCAAGGCCGCGTGGAAGCCGGCCGCGCCGCGCAAGCGCGCGGTCTCGACCGCGCTGAAGGCCTACGCGGCGTTCGCCAGCAGCGCCGCCAAGGGCGCGGTGCGCATCCTGCCCGAGGAGTAATTGACGTCAGGTCACATGCAGGTCGGCCGCCTCGATCCGGATGCGGTCGGCGTGCAGCGACCAGTCGCACAGCGATTGTTCCTGGCAAAATTTGAGCTTGGCCATCTCGGTGGCCTGGCCTTCGCTCGAGGCATCGATCTCGAGCAGGCCCTGACAGACCTCGCGCTGGCGGCCGTTGCCGCCGAGCACGTCCTTCATGAAGTGGACGACGAAGCGTGACATGGAACCCTCCCTGCTGAACCGGCAGAGCCCGGGGCTCATACGATAGCACTGACGCGGGATGAGGGTGAGTTAATTCGAACGCCGCCGCATGCAGCTGTTCGCAGCGGGGACAACTAGGCGCCGGCCAGCGGCAGGCTGGCTGCCGCAATCGCGACGATCTGCGCCAGCCGGCGGCCGATCTTGGCGGGCGCGTTGCGGAGCAATGACTGGACCTGTCGCATGGTGGGTTCCTTCCGTGCCGGGAACGGCCGGGCACGCAGGGAACATGGCGGCAGCGGGCAAAGCCGTCGACATGCCGCGGGAAATAACAACGGGCGTGTTGGGGAGCGGCGGTCTGGCAGTGGATTTATTGCTGAGATCGCGGCCGCGGCGACGCAGATTTTCTCCGGCGTTTTGGGAGCGCCTGCGCCTCTCCGGCTTCCAACTAAGGGACGCACCAGCGGTAGGGTTCCCTCTCCCCTTGCGGGAGAGGGTTAGGGAGAGGGGTGCCAACCGGCACACTCTCACCTTCACACCCGAACTAAATTTCGGAATATTGGAATAATACCGGTGAGTTGCCCGACGTGTCAAGCCGCCCGGTCGAACGTGTCGGTAGCACACGATATGTCCGGTTTATGTAGCACACGATCTGTCCGGTAATTTTCGTGCCCTTTGGAGGGGCATGTGATGCGCCGGACGGAAGCCCTTCAGGGTGTGCGCATGATCAAGTTTCTGGACATTTTAGGCCGGTACGAGGCTTTGGAGTTCAACCAGTTGGAAGCAGCGGAGCTGTTGGGTGTCGGTGAACGGACGTTTCGGCGCTGGTGTCAGCGCTACGAAGAGGACGGCGAGGCGGGATTGCTGGACCGTCGGCTCGGCAAGGTTTCCGGCCGACGGGTTCCGATTGACCGCGCGGACGAGGTGGAAGCGCTTTATCGCACGCGCTACGCCGGCTTCACGGCGAAGCATTTTCACGAGCACCTGGTGAAGGATCATCGCTTCAGCTGGAGCTACACCTGGACCAAGACCTTCCTGCAGTCGAAGGGGCTTGTGAAGAAGGCCCGCCGCCGCGGCGCACACCGGCGCAAGCGTCCGCGCCGGCCGTTACCAGGGATGCTGCTGCATCAGGACGGATCGCGGCATCAATGGCTCGCAGGGCAGCCGATGCTCGATCTGATCGTGACCCTGGATGACGCGACGAGCGCAATCTATTCGGCGTTCCTGGTGGAGGAAGAAGGTACCGCCTCGACCTTCCGCGCGCTGGAGGAAGTGTTTGGCCGGCATGGCCTGCCATTGAGCCTCTACACCGATCGGGGCTCGCATTACTTTCAGACGGCGACGGCCGGCGGCGCGGTCGATCGCGCGGCGCCGACCCAGGTCGGCCGGGCGCTGGCGCATCTGGGTATCGAACATATCGCGGCCTATTCGCCGCAAGCGCGGGGCCGTTCCGAGCGTGTCTTTCAGACGCTGCAAGACCGGCTGACCAAGGAGCTGGCATTGGCCGGGATCGCCACGGTGGAGGCCGCCAATCTATTTATTCGCGAGGTCTATCTGCCGGCCCACAACGCCCGTTTTGCCATCAAGCCCGAGCAGGACGGCAGCGCTTTCGTCGCGATTGCGGGTATCGATCTCGGCGAGATTCTTTGCGTGCAGGAGGAGAGGCAGGTCGGCAACGACAATTGCGTGTCGTTCAACCGTTTGAAGTTGCAGATCCCGGCGAGTCCTTTGCGCGCGCATTTCGTCAAGGCGCGGGTCAAGGTCCGGCAATACCACGACGGCACCCACGCCATCTTCCACGGCCCGCGTTGTCTCGGTCGCTATGACCGCAGCGGCGCGGCCATGGACATACCGATTGCCGCTTAAATCCGCTCGGCGGCGAGCCTGTGGACGGCATGGACAAGTCTGCGACTTGCCCACCCCGCCCACAGGAGAACAAAAGCAGACGAAGCGGACATTTAATGTGCTACCAAAACCGGCCAACTTAATTAGCTATCGACAGCGACGCGGGTGCGCACCCTGCGAAACGACAATGCTGCGCTGCTACGCGTGCAGTGCGTTGAAGCGCTCGAGGAACTGCTTCTCGGCCCTCGCCGCAGTCCACGGCGTCAGATAATCGCGCTCGGTCGCCTCCGGCAGCCCGGGATCGCGGCCGAACAGCCGCTTTGCTTCGGTCCGGGAAAACCCCGCAAGATGCGTCGCCTCGAGATAGGCCGCGCCGCGGTCGGCGGCCTTGATCTGCTGCGTAATCTCGTCCGCCAGCACCGCGGGCAGGCCGAAGCGGACATGGATCGCCGACAGCAGGCGCTTCTCCACCACCTTGTAGTCGCCGCCGAGCACCGCCTTGAACGGCGAGATCATGTCGCCGATGACGTATTCCGGCGCGTCGTGCAGCAGTGCAGCCAGACGAAACCGCGTGTCGACGCGCGGCGTCTGCTGGCGCATCACGGCTTCGACCAGCAGCGTATGCTGCGCCACCGAGAAGATATGCGCGCCGGAGGTCTGTCCGTTCCAGCGCGCGACCCGCGCCAGCCCATGCGCGATGTCGACGATCTCGATGTCGAGCGGCGACGGATCGAGCAGGTCGAGCCGGCGCCCGGACAACATCCGCTGCCAGGCGCGGGTGGTTTCCGCCGATCTGCGCGCGGTCATTTCGCCTTGAGCCGCGGTACGCGAGGCTTGCCGCCGCAGGTCGCGTGACAGTAGCAGGTGACGAGGTGATCGTTGACCATGCCGGTCGCCTGCATGAAGGCGTAAACGATGGTCGGGCCGACGAACTTGAAGCCGCGCGCGCCGAGCTCCTTGGAGATCTTGATCGAGACCGGCGTCGAGGCCGGCACGCTCGCGGTGGTCTTGAACTGATTGACCTTGGGCTTGCCGTCGACGAAGTCCCACAGGAATTTAGAGAAGCCGGGACCCTTCTCCATGATCTCCAGATACGATCTTGCGCTCGCCACCGTGCCTTCGATCTTGGCGCGGTTGCGCACGATGCCGGCGTCGTTCATCAGCGCATGCACCTTCTTGTCGGTGTAGCGTGCGATCTTCTCGGGCTGGAAGTCGTCGAATGCTTTGCGGAAATTCTCGCGCTTGCGCAGGATCGTGATCCAGGACAGGCCGGCCTGGAAGCCGTCGAGGATCAGCTTCTCGTAGAGCGCGCGGTCGTCATACTCGGGCACGCCCCATTCGGTGTCGTGATAGGCGATGTAGAACGGGTCTTCGCCCGGCCAAGGGCAGCGTGTCTTGCCGTCGGGATGCAGTTTGGCAGTGCGGCTCATGCGATGTTCTGTTTGGGCGGAGTGCGGACGACATCAGGTTCGGCGAGGCGAAGTGGCAGCCCGCCCGCGGTGAGCGGCTGGCTGGCGTCGAGCGCGTCGGCGACACGATCGATGCGGACCAGCGCGAGGCCCTTCTCGCCCGCGGTCGAGCCGATGGTGCCGACCTGCTTGTCGCCGGCAAGGATGGCAGCACCAGCTTCCGGCGACGGGCCGTCGAGGATGATCTTCACGGTGCGGGTGCGCGCCGTGCCGCGGTGCTGCATGCGCGATACGACCTCCTGGCCGACATAGCAGCCCTTGTCGAAATCGACGCCGTTGAGGCGATCCATGTTGGTCTCGTGCGGGAAGGCATCGCCATACATGAAATCGAGCCCGCCGCGCGGCACGCCGGTCGCGATGCGATGCGCCTCATAGGCGCTGCTGTCGACGAGATCGGCGCCGATCAGTTCGGCGACCGCCTGCGTTTGCTCCTCGGGGACCAGGATGCGCCAGCCCAGCGCCGGATTGCGCGGATCGGCGAAGCCGAGATCGGGCGTCGTCGCCGGCTCGCCGTCCCAGGCCGCCAGCACGCCCATGCTGTCCGAGAGGTTTTCGACCGTGACCTTGGCGCGCAGCTTGTAGAAGCCGAGCTTGTCGGCGAGGCCCTTTGCGAGCGCGCGCGGCGCATCGATCAGGAAGCCGCCGCCATGGCCGGCCGGCGCCTCGGTGATCAGGAAGTCGGCGATGATCTTGCCCTGCGGCGTCAGCAGGGCGCCGAACTTGCCGAGCCCGGGGCGCAGCTCGGCGATGTCGGTTGTGATGAGGCCGTTGAGGAAGTTGCGGGCGTCGTCGCCTGCGACCTTGACCACGCCCCGATCCGGAAGAAACGCTGCTTTCATCGCAAAAGTGGCTCTTTTTTCAAGTTCCTTGGGAAACGCAAAGGCTGCGGATATCCCCTGCCAAGCTAAGGCGCTAGAGTGCGCCGAACAAGGCCCGCGCGATAGCGGAAGGCGGGCGCCGAGGACCGATGAATCAGCATTTCGACAGCATTCTAAAATCCGGCACCGTGGTCAATCAGGACGGCGAGGGCGTCCGCGATATCGGCATCAAGGGTGGCCGCATCGCCGCGATTGGATCGCTCGGCCAGGCCTCGGCCGGCGAGGTGATCGACTGCAAGGGCCTGCACATCCTGCCCGGCGTGATGGACACCCAGGTGCATTTCCGCGAGCCTGGGCTGACGCAGAAGGAAGACCTCGAGACCGGCTCGCGCAGCGCGGTGATGGGCGGCGTCACCGCGGTGTTCGAGATGCCGAACACCAACCCGCTGACGGTCACCGAAGCCGCGTTCACCGACAAGGTCAAGCGCGGCCGCCATCGCATGCATTGCGATTTCGCGTTCTTCATCGGCGGCACCCGCGAGAACGTGCAGGACCTGCCGGAGCTCGAGCGCGCGCCGGGCTGCGCCGGCGTCAAAGTGTTCATCGGCTCTTCCACCGGCGCACTCTTGGTCGAGGACGATGAGAGCCTGCGGCGGATCTTCCAGGTGATCCGGCGCCGCGCCGCGTTTCACGCCGAGGACGAACACCGCCTCAACGAGCGCAAGCCGCTGCGGATCGAGAACGACCCGCGCTCGCATCCGGTGTGGCGCGACGAGACCGCGGCGCTGATGGCGACCGAGCGCCTGGTCAATCTCGCGCGCGAGACCGGCAAGCGCATCCACGTGCTGCACATCTCGACCAAGGAAGAGATCCTCTACCTGCGCGACCACAAGGACGTCGCCTCCTGCGAGGCGACGCCGCATCACCTGACCATGGCGGCGCCGGAATGCTACGAGCGGCTCGGCACGCTGGCCCAGATGAACCCGCCGGTGCGCTCGGCCGATCATCGCGCCGGCATCTGGTACGGCATCGAGCAGGGAATCATCGACGTGCTCGGCTCCGATCACGCGCCGCACACGCTGGAGGAGAAGGCCAAGGCCTATCCAGCCTCGCCGTCGGGCATGACCGGCGTGCAGACGCTGGTGCCCTTGATGCTCGACCACGTCAACGCCGGCCGGCTGTCGCTGGCGCGGCTGGTGGACCTCACCAGCGCGGGGCCGGCGCGGCTGTTCAACATCGCCTGCAAGGGCCGCATCGCGGCGGGCTATGACGCCGACTTCACCGTCGTCGATCTGAAGCGCGGCGAGACCATCACCAACCAATGGATCGCCTCGCGCGCGGGCTGGACGCCCTATGACGGCGTGCGCGTGCAGGGCTGGCCGGTCGGCACCTTCGTGCGCGGCAAAAGGGTGATGTGGCAGGGCGAGCTCGCGACGCCGTCGACGGGCGAGCCGGTCCGCTTCCTCGAGACGCTGAAGCCGTAGCGCTTTTGGCTGGTTACTGCCGCGCCAGCGTCAGCGAGAACTCGCCGTTGCGCACGCGCGCGGCAAGGCCCTCGGCGTACTTCGCCACCGCGTCCTCGCCATAGGTGGAGACGAGCTCGGCCAGCGCAGCAAACAGGCTCGCCTGCGCCAGGCAGTCGCCATCGACGCCATCAAGACGTGCTTCCGCCCAGGCCTGGTTGAGGTAACTCAGTGCGGCCTGCTTCTGCTCGTGGTCGGGCCGTGGGTCTTGGTGGAGAGTAAAGCTCGCTGGATGGCGCATGAAACTTCATCAAAATGGGACACACGGTACGGATGCGAACCGCGGCACGTCGCATTTGAGACTTACCACGCATGTGGGTACCGCCTAGCCATATCTTTAGGAAAGGTTAACGGCCCCTTGGGCATTTAAAGGGGAAATCCCGATATCTTGCCGTCCATCAGCCCCTTGAGCTGTGGATATGGTGCAGCACCGCGCGCGGGGTGGCGCAGAGCTGGCTCGCGCCGGCCTCGCGCAGCTCCTCGGCGCTGCCATAGCCGTAGGTGACGCCGACCGCGCGGATGCCGTTGCGCTTCGCGCCGATCACGTCGTGGCTGCGGTCGCCGATCATCACGGCAGAGGCCGGATCGGCCCCGGTCTGTTCCAGCGCGTAGGCCAGCAGCTCGACCTTGTTGACCCGGGTGCCGTCGAGCTCGGAGCCGAACACATGGTCGAAATGCTCCGACAGCCCGAAATGCGCGATGATCCGCGTCGCGAACACGTGCGGCTTAGAGGTCGCCACGAACATGCGCCGCGGCGTTGCGCGCAGCGCGGCCAGCACCTCGGCGATATCAGGATAGACGCTGTTCTCGAACAGCCCGACGGTGCCGAACCGCTCGCGGTACAATTCGATGGCGCGGTCGGCATATTCCTCGCCGCCGAGCAGCATGGCAAAGCTCGCACGCAGCGGCGGCCCGATGCACCAGGTCAGCTCGTCCTGCGTCGGAACCTTGCGGCCGAGCTTCTCCAGCGCATATTGGATCGAGCCCGTGATGCCGGGTTTCGGGTCGGTCAGCGTGCCGTCGAGGTCGAAGAAGATCGCGCCGTCAGTTGGCATAGCGGGCCGTCAGGTCGCGGGAGATTTTCGAGCCCTCCTCGATGTAGCGGCGGATCGCCACCGCTGCGGCCGGGGTGCAGGTCCGGTAGGTCTGCTGGAACCCGTTATAGCCGCGGTTGAAGCCCGCGATCATGCGGGCGCGGCGGTCGCCGGAGGGGGTTTCGGCGTCGATCAGCGCCTGCATCTCGTTGCGCCATTTGGCGCCCTCGTTGGAGCCACAGATGCCCCGCAGGTAATGCAGGGTGCCGAGGATCTCGGCCAGCCGCTGCAGGTCGCCGTCGAACGGCGCAGGGGCGTCCTGCGCCCGGGACGGCGCGGCGAGTGAAGTCGACAGCAGGATCAGAACGGCGAGAAAAGCGTGGCGCATCAGGGGTTCCGGGATGCCCGTGGTATGCCCCCGCAATGCGCCCGAGGCAAGGCGGGGAAGACCCGGAATCCCCCTCAAACCAGCGCTCTGGCGGCCGCGATAACCTCATGGAGCCCGCCGGTGACCTTGAGGTCGCCGATCTCCTCGGGCGCCAGCCACTTGAAATCGTCGTGCTCGTCGTTCAGCACCGGTTCCCGGGACGCCCAGCGCGCCGCAAACGACATGATCACATAGTGCCCGCCGCCGGCGCCGCTCGGCAGCACCTCGCGCCAGCCGGCCAGCCCCACGATTTCGATCCGGAGGCCGGTCTCCTCGTCGACCTCGCGGTGCAGGGCGGTGTGCAGGGATTCACCGAACTCGACCCGGCCGCCGGGCAGCGAGTAAAAACCCTTTCCGGGCGAGCGGGCGCGGCGCACCAAGAGCACCTTGCCGTCGCGAAAGATCACGCCGGAGACGGCCAACTGCGGGCGGATCGGGGGTTCGGAAGAGGTCACGGCGCCATCATGCCCGACAAATCAGGGGCCCGCCATGATGCTGTCGACATCGGCCTCGGCCGCGCCGTTGATCACGCCGGCGGTCTGCATCACCAGCGGCTTGACCCAGACGATGGCCTGCTCGGCGAGCGCGACCCGGCTCTTGTCCTGCTGCACCTGCCGCATCGCCGCGCCGACCTCGGTCAGGATCCGCGTCATGCTGTCGGTGAGCTGGTCGAACTCAGCACGAATGTTCACGTCGGCCGTCTCGTAGGCCTCGATCGCGAGATCGCGCGCCCGAAAGCCGGAGGCCGTGAAATGCTCGGCATAGGACAGCGGCGTCCATTCCAGGAAATCGCTGGCGCATTCCGGCATGTCCGGGACCATCTCCAGCAGCATGATGGCTTCGTTGAAGTGATTGAGGTAGTCGGTCGCAAGCCCGGTGCGCGGGTTGATGTTGGCGGCGCGCAGTTGCGCGGCCCGCGCCTCGTCGGGATACGTCTTTCGCGGGGAGGAGCCCGCTATGGCGGCCGTTGAGGTCATCGGTCGCACTCTTTAACGGTTGGGGTTAAAGCGGAATAAACGGATACCACTCTGGACCAGATATGTGCGGACGCTTTGTGATCACCTCGCCACCGGCGGCCTTGCGGGAAATTTTTGGCTACATCGAGCAGCCGAATTTTCCGCCGCGGTATAATGTTGCGCCGACCCAGCCGATCCCCGTGGTGCTGTTGCAGAATGGCGGGCGGCATTTTCAATTGATGCGCTGGGGCCTGATCCCGTCCTGGGTCAAGGACCCGCGCACCTTCTCGCTGCTGATCAATGCACGCTCCGAGACGGTGCGCGAGAAGCCCGCGTTCAAGAACGCGATCAAGCGCCGCCGCGCGCTGGTCCCGGCCGACGGCTATTACGAATGGCAGGACGCCGGCGGCCGCAAGCGTCCGTTCTTCATCCATCGCCGCGACGGCGCGCCGGTGGCGTTTGCCGCGCTCGCCGAGACCTGGATGGGGCCGAACGGCGAGGAGCAGGACACGGTCGCGATCGTCACCGCGCCGGCGAGCCGCGATCTCGCAGCGCTGCATCCGCGCGTGCCGGTGACGATCCGCCTCGAGGATTTTGCGCGCTGGCTCGACTGCCTGCCCAACGACGTCGACGACGTGATGCCGCTGCTGAAAGGGCCCGAGGTCGGCGAATTCGCCTGGCACCAGGTGACGACGCGCGTCAACAGCTTTGCCAATGACGACGCGCAACTGACGCTGCCGATGACCGCGGAGGAGATCGCCGCCGAAGAGGCGCCGCCGCCGAAGAAGGCCGCGCCACGCAAGCCGCCGGTGCGCGACGAGGATGACGGGCAGGGCTCGTTGTTCTAGCCCGAGACGACAGTGAGTGTGTTGCGCCGCTGTTCAACCCGTCATCCTGAGGTGCTCGCCTCTTCGGCGAGCCTCGAAGGATCGACGGCCTCCAGCCGGGCCGATTCATCCTTCGAGGCTCGTCCAGCAGCGCGATTGCGCTGCTGGACGAGCACCTCAGGATGACGGGGATAGTTTGATTCCAGTGTCAAACAACTAACGCGATGTCATCACCCGCGCACGCGAGTGATCCCGTATTCCAGAGACCGCGGTGATTGAGCCGATGGGCCGCGGCGTACTGGATCGCCCGGTCGAGCCGGGCGATGACAGTTGTGGGTGGGGACGCACCTTCGCGTTCTCGCGACATGATTTGCCCGAGCTTTGCTTCTCGTTCTGCCCTCTCCAGTTGCAGCCGGCGTCGGATTTTGCTGGCGCGGCCGATCTTGGCGATTGTGGGCGCGGCCGTTCTGTGGTCGCCTTGCGCCAGGCCGCGTGCTCAAGCAGTCATTCGGGAGAAACCTCATGCGCCGGACAGTCGCCTCGTTGCAAACGCTCTGCGCCGTGCTGGCGCTGTGCCTGTGTCCGGCCACGACATGGCCGGCATCGCCGGTTGCCGTTGCGATTGCGGATTTCGACTATGTCGATACCTCGGGCGAGCCGAACGACCAGGTGGCCAAGCACACAGCATTGGTCACCGCCTTCGGCGAGCATCTGCGCCGCGACCTCGGCGGGAGCGGCGACTATCGCGTGCAGCCGGTCGCCTGCGCGCAGCATCCTTGCACGGCCGGAAGCATGCCGGCGGATGATTTCGCTGCCGCGGCGCGGCAGTCCGGCGCGCAGTTCGTCGTCTATGGTGGCATCCGCAAGATGAGCACGCTGGTGCAATGGGGCGAGGTCCAGCTCGTCGACATCAAGGACAACAAACTGCTGCTGCAGCGGACCGTAACCTTCCGCGGCGACACCGACGAAGCCTTCCGCCGCGCCGCCGGCTTCGTCAGCGCCACGCTGCGCGAAGCGCTGCCGCGGCCGTGAGTTTAATGGCGTGTGCACGGCGCTGAAACGCCTTCATCCACCCTGCGATAACGACATCAGGTCAGGTGAGCACACCGGTTGGGCTCCCTCCCCCTTGCGGGGGAGGGTTGGGGAGAGGGGTGGCCGCTTGCTCCGCTGTCAGTGGAACGCGGTGACATCGTGCTCTCGACGAGCGCGATGCTCGTTGATGTAACAGAATCCAATTCCCGCATCTCGCCCGGGGCCACCCCTCTCCCCAACCCTCTCCCGCAAGGGGAGAGGGAGCCCTTCCAGCGGTGGCTCCATCACGCAATGACGAGCGGCGCGTTCACCCCTTCACCTGTGCCACGCCCTCGATCTCGATCAGCATTTTCGGATCGGGCAGCGCCACCACGACGCAGGTGGTGCGGGCGGGATAGGGTGCCGGGCCGAACGCGCCGGCGTACAGCACGTTCATCGTGGCGACGTCGGACGCGCGGGTCAGCAGCACATTGACCTTGACGAGGTCGCGCATCGTCGCGCCGGCCTCACCGAGCACGCGCTTGAAATTGGTCACGACATTGGCGAACTGCGCCTCGAAGCTGTCGGGCAGCCCGCGGTTGGCGTCGAAGCCGGGAATGCCGGAGATGAACAGCAGGTCGCCGACGCGGGCGCCGAACGAGAGCGGCGGCGCCTTGACGCCGGGCGGGGGAGGGAAGTGCTGGATCGACATGGATCACCATTCTGTGTTCAGAGCGCTTTCACGCGACGTGGATGCCGGCTCGCGTGATGAAAACGCGTCAAAGCGAAATTTTGGCCCGCCCCGATGATAGGCTCCGCGGCGTCAGCTACAAGCTCAACTCTGTGTGCTTTTGCGGACACATCAACGGTGCCGCCCATCGGCTAGATTGGCGCGACTCGATTTGCCGTCTGGAGAATACCCCATGAAATTTCCGTCCGCCGCCCGCGCCGTGCTGCTCGCACTGGCGCTGCTCACCGGATCGTCCGCCGCGCTGGCCGACGAAGGAGCCGTGACGCTCGTCATCTTCAAGGGCGGCTGGGTGTTCGGCGGCTCCGCCGGCAAGGGCGTAATGACCTTCCACGGCAAGACCTACGGGCTGACGGCGGGCGGGCTCGACTACGGCCTCGTGTTCGGCGGCTCCCAGACCACGCTGCAGGGGCGGGTGCGCAACATCCGCCGCGCCCAGGACATCGCCGGCGTCTACGCCGCTGCGGGCGCCGGCGTTGCCTTCGGCGCCGGGATCCGCGGCATCGTGCTGACCAACCCGAACGGCGCAATTTTGGAGCTGGGCGGCAAGCAGGTCGGCCTGATGGCGAACTTCGACCTCAGCGGACTTGCGATCACGTTGAAGGAATAGTGGCGCCAGCGCATCGTCTCGCAACCCACCGCGAGCGTGACGGCGAAGGAGCATGTAGCCCGGATGGAGTGAAGCGAAATCCGGGGCCGTGTCTCCGCGGAAGCGATTCCCGGATTGCGCTTCGCTCCATCCGGGCTACATCGGCGCGATCCACTCCGCGAGCTCCCGCCACGGCTGCAACGTCCAATGTCCGGACGCCGCGCCCGATGGCGACGGCAGCACGAACACAGCGGGAAAGCCGGTGAGTGTCGGCTGCCGGCCGAGCGCGAGCGCGCTGGTCGGCCGCTGATAGAACAGGCTCGCGGCCTTCTTGCTGGTGAAGGCGATGGTCTTCGGCCGGAACGTCTCGATCTTCGCGCGAAAGCCGATCACGTCGAACGACGGCCGCGCAATCTCACGATCCATCCCGGCGCCGGTCTTGGAAAGGTCGGTGAAGCCGATGCCGAGCGCGAGCAGCGCGGCAAACTCATCCGGCCGATAGCGCCGCGGCGTGATGCCGGCCTCATGCAGCGCCCGCCAGAACCGATTGCCGGGATGCGCGTAGTAATGCCCGAGCTTGGCCGAGCGCGTGCTGGCCGCGGTGCCAACGAACACGAGGCGGAGGTTGGCGCGGAGCTGGTCGGGGAGGCGGTGGGGAAGATCGTCCGGCATTTTGAGGAATGGTGTTGATAGCCCGCATGAGCGCAGCGATATGCGGGGAGAGGCCCCGGATGTCGCTGCGCTCATCCGGGCTACGCGCCGTTGAGTTGCAGGGATCGATGTCGCGCAGGCAGCGCCTCAACGCAAGCTGCGTCGTCGATCCTGCGGTTGCCTGATCAGGCAAAACGGTCTGTAATCGCGTCAACCAGGCAAGAATTCCGGAGCAGGAACCGATGGGCGAAGCAAAAACCCATTACGAGGTGATCGTGGTCGGCGCCGGCGTCGCCGGCATCTACCAGATCAAGCGGCTGGTCGATCTCGGCATCGATGCCACCGTGCTGGAAGGCGCGCCCGATCTCGGCGGCACCTGGTACTGGAATCGCTATCCCGGTTGCCGCTTCGATTCCGAAAGCTACACCTACGGTTTTTCGTTCTCGCGCGAGCTGCTCGACGAGTGGCACTGGAAGGAGCGTTTTTCCGGCCAGCCCGAGAACCTGCGCTACCTCAATTATGTCGCCGACAAATTCGATCTGCGACGGCACATGCAGTTCAATTGCAAGGTCGACGCGATGCGCTTCGACGAGACGCGCGATCTCTGGCACCTCACGCTCAGTGACGGCCGCGAGCTGACCTGCCGCTTCGTGGTGCTGGCGATCGGGCTGCTC
This sequence comes from Bradyrhizobium ivorense, assembly GCF_900696085.1. Lineage (GTDB taxonomy): Bacteria > Pseudomonadota > Alphaproteobacteria > Rhizobiales > Xanthobacteraceae > Bradyrhizobium > Bradyrhizobium ivorense. The sequence goes on along the minus strand of NZ_CAADFC020000029.1, from coordinate 110,512 downwards.
TCGGCGCCGACCATGCCGCGCGTGCCTGGGATCGACGACTTCAAGGGCCGGTCGTTCCACACCTATTACTGGCCGCACGAACCGGTCGATCTCACCGGCAAGAAGGTCGCGGTGATCGGCACCGGCGCCACCGGCATTCAGGTGATCGGCGAGATCGCTGACAAGGTCGGCGAGCTCACGGTGTTCCAGCGCCGGCCGAACTGGAGCGCGCCGCTCAACAACAGCGCGATCTCGGAGGCGGAGATGGCCGACATCCGCGCCCGCTATGACGAGATCTTTGCCGCCTGCGCGCTGACGCCGGGCAGCTTTGTCCATGGGCCGCAGAGCCGCGGATTCTACGAGGTGAGCCGCGAGGAGCGCCTCGCGCTGTGGGACAGGCTCTACGACGAGCCCGGCTTCGGCATCTGGCTCGCGAACTTTCGCGAAATCTTCATGGACGAAGCCGCCAATGCCGAGCTGTCGGCGTATATCGCGGACCGCATTCGCGGCCGCGTGAACGATCCGAAGGTCGCCGAAAAGCTGATCCCGCGAGATCACGGTTTTGGCGTGCAGCGCCTGCCGCTGGAGACGAACTACTTCGAGGCCTACAACCGCGATAACGTGCACCTCGTCGATCTCAGCGAGACGCCGCTGGTCCGCGTCACCGAGACCGGCCTGCGCACCACGGCGCGCGACTACGATTTCGACATCATCGTCTACGCCACCGGCTTCGACGCCATCACCGGCGCCTACGACCTGATCGACATCACTGGCATCGGTGGCGAAAAGCTCGCCGACAAATGGAAGCAGGCGCCGTCCACCTTCCTCGGCATGCTGGTCCACGGCTTCCCGAATTTGCTGATGCCGACCGGCCCGCAAAGCGCCTCCGCCTCGACCAACTTTCCGCGCGGCATCGAGAACGGCGTCGGCTGGTGCACCAACCTGCTGAAATTCATGTGGGACCGCGGCTACACGCGCGCCGAGGCAACGCTGGATGCGCAGCAGCGCTGGACCGCGCATGTCGCCAAAATGTACGAGATCATGCTGATGCGCAAAGCCAAGTCCTGGTTCACCGGCTACAACTCGAACGTGGCGGGGCACGAGGAGGGCACCGTGCGCTACTTCGTCTACAACGGCGGCACGCCGAAGTTTCTGGGCATCATCAACGAGGTCGCGGCGAAGGGGTATGAGGAGATTGAGTTTGGGGCAGAGGCAGAAGCTGGCGTACAGGCGGCGGCTTCGTAGGTCGGATTAGCGAGGCATAACCCGCCATTCTTTCGTCGGCCAAATCGGTGGGCACGCCGGAGCCTGTCATCGGGCCACGCCAAGCGCGGACCCGTTGGCTAACCCGGCTACGCACTTTGCTCACCCGGACCTCGCTTGCTGGTCTGTTGAAAACGGGGGCTCTTCTCAACGCGCGGCGATATCCGCCACGATTTGGCCTCCGGGCGATCGGCTAATTTCCAAAGTGTCATTCAGCGATTCGCACGAGGCATGGGTGTCCGCTCTGACGCTCTGGAATAACATGACGCGCCGGGAGCAGCGAATTATCATCAAGCTGTTCGGCGGCGGGTCGTTGCATGGTGACAGCATGAACGAGACAATCAACCTGATGCGGTTGGGTCTCATCAGCGAGAACGGTTTGACCCCGGTTGGCCTCGAGGTGTTCATCGCTGCATTCAAAGCGCAACGTGACATTCGCCAAGCGGAAGTGGCGGCATAGAACCGGTCATGCCACGGCAAGCGAGCCGAGCCCAGTTTGCTGATTCCAGGATCGTAGGATTGGTTAGCGACGCGGCAACCCACCGATCTAGTCGCATTGGAAAAACGGCGGATTACGCTTCGCTGATCCGCCCTACCGGTTGCGCACCGGCTCCTTGGTCCGTTCTTCGCCTGCCACCTGCTCCGCCGGCCGGCTGGCGCGGATCATCAGAAACGTGCCCGAGAACTGTGTGCCGGGGATCTTCCAGTGGCCGTCGATCTCGGTCGCCTCGGCGTTGACCGCGCCTTCGTAATGCACGGTGTCGTAGCCGTAGCCCGGCGGCTCGTAGCGCTTGACGAAGGCGACCGCGCTGCCGGAGCGATGGCCGGTAACCGATGCGTTGTGGGTGGTCAGCGGACAAGCGGGCATCATACAGGGTTCGGTGATGCTGCCGCCGAGCGCGCCGCCGGACTCGATCAGGGTGGCCAGAAACGTGACCACGCCGGTATCAGGTTGAACGTAGCTGCCGTCCCAGACGCCGGTGAGATTGTCGGTCATGGCGGTCTCTGCCGAGTGAGCGGTCTGTAGCCCGCGTGAGCGTAGCGAGATGCGGGGCCGAGAGAAACCCCGGATATCGCTTCCGCCGTCGCTCTTCGAGCTATGGCGGACACGTCGCTCATCCGGCTACTTTATTGCGCAAAAAGGCCGGGCTCTCGCCCGGCCTTTCGCTTTGCGATGGATGCCCGGGTCGTCTAGCGCGAAGACGCGCTTCGCGCTGTTGCCCGGGCATGACGAGCGGTGAGGGTCAGAAAACCCGGTTGCTCTCCTTCACCTTGTCCGCATCGAGATACACGTTCTCGCCCATCTCCCTGAACTTGGCGCTCATCTGCGCCATGCCCTGTTCCTTGTCGTTCAACGTCGCCGCGTAGTCGCGGACGTCTTGGGTGATCTTCATCGAGCAGAATTTTGGGCCGCACATCGAGCAGAAATGCGCGACCTTGTGGGCTTCCTTCGGCAGCGTCTCGTCGTGGAAATTCTTTGCGGTGTCGGGATCGAGGCCGAGGTTGAACTGGTCCTGCCAGCGGAAGTCGAAGCGGGCGCGCGACAGTGCGTCGTCGCGCAGCTGCGCGGCCGGGTGGCCCTTGGCGAGATCGGCGGCGTGGGCCGCGATCTTGTAGGTGATGACGCCGGTCTTGACGTCATTGCGATCCGGGAGACCCAGATGCTCCTTCGGCGTGACGTAGCAGAGCATGGCGCAGCCGAACCAGCCGATCATCGCCGCGCCGATGCCCGAGGTGATGTGGTCGTAGCCCGGCGCGATGTCGGTGGTCAGCGGCCCGAGGGTGTAGAACGGCGCCTCGCCGCATTCCTTGAGCTGCTTGTCCATGTTGATCTTGATCTTGTGCATCGGCACGTGGCCGGGGCCCTCGATCATGACCTGGCAGCCCTTGTCCCACGCGATCTTGGTCAGTTCGCCGAGGGTCTCGAGCTCGGCGAACTGCGCGCGGTCGTTGGCGTCCGCGATCGAGCCGGGACGCAGACCGTCGCCGAGCGAGAACGAGACGTCATACTTGCGCATGAGATCGCAGATTTCGTCAAAGTGCGTGTAGAGGAAGCTTTCCTTGTGATGCGCGAGGCACCACTTCGCCATGATCGAGCCGCCGCGCGACACGATGCCGGTGACGCGGTTGGCGGTGAGATGGATGTAGGGCAGGCGCACGCCGGCGTGGATCGTAAAGTAGTCGACGCCCTGTTCGCACTGCTCGATCAGCGTGTCCTTGTAGAGCTCCCAGGTCAGCTTGACCGGATCGCCGTCGCATTTCTCCAGCGCCTGGTAGATCGGCACGGTGCCGATCGGCACCGGCGAGTTACGCAAGATCCATTCGCGGGTGGTGTGGATGTTCCGCCCGGTCGAGAGGTCCATCACGGTGTCGGCGCCCCAGCGGATCGCCCACACCATCTTGTCGACCTCTTCCTCGACCGACGAGGTCACCGCCGAGTTGCCGATATTGGCGTTGATTTTTGTGAGGAAGTTGCGGCCGATGATCATCGGCTCGAGCTCGGCATGGTTGATGTTGGAGGGGATGATGGCGCGGCCGCGCGCGATCTCGGAGCGCACGAACTCCGGCGTGATGAAGGCCGGCACCGAGGCGCCAAAACTCTCGCCGTCGGCGAGCGCGGCCTCGGCGCGCTCGAGCTGCTGCTTGCGGCCGAGATTCTCGCGCTCGGCGACGTAGATCATCTCCTTGGTGATGATGCCGGCGCGGGCGAATTCGAGCTGGGTGATCTTGTGGCCGTCGAGGCCGCGCAGTGGCTTGTGGTGCGCGGTGAAGGCCTTGGCGGCGTGCGCCGCGCCGACATTGCCGTTGTCCTCCGGCTTGATGTCGCGGCCCTGATATTCCTCGACGCCGCCGCGCTCCTTGACCCAGGCCAGCCGATTGCGCGGCAGGCCGGCATTGACGTCGATCGTGACGGCGGGATCGGTGTACGGACCCGAGGTGTCATAGACCGGCAGGTTCGGCTCGCCGGCGCCTTCCGAAAGAATAATCTCGCGCAGCGGCACCCGCAGGTCGGGCGCGGCCTCCGGCGTCGCAAAGATTTTTCGTGAGGCGGGCAGCGAGCCTGTCGTGACGGCGGGACGGGTGTTGTCGGGGTTGGAGCGGATGTTCATGAGGGATCCTCCGTTTTAATCTCTTGAGCGATGGTTGTTCTCGTCACCCTGAGGTGCGCGCACTTGCGCGCCTCGAAGGGTCGACGAGCCGGGCCGTCGACCCTTCGAGGGCCGCTGAAGAAGCGGCCACCTCAGGGTGACGGGATGAGTAGTGTGCGATGCCGTGCATCACGCGGCCTCCGCTTCGAGGCCGAGCCATTGCCGCACCCGCGCGTCGGGGTCGGCGTTCTGGGTGACGTCGGAGACGACGGCGATCGAGTCGGCGCCGGCGGCAAAGATCTCGGCCGCGTGCTCGAACTTGATGCCGCCGATCGCGACAAGGGGGATGGCGCTGATGCGCTGCTTCCATTCGGTGATCTTCGGGATGCCCTGCGGCTCGAACCGCATCGACTTCAGCGTGGTGAAGAAAATCGGGCCGAGCGCGACGTAGTCGGGCTTCGCGGCGAGCGCCGTGGCGAGCTCGGCATCGTCATGGGTGGAGATGCCGAGCGTCAGCTTGGCCTTGCGGATCTCGGCGAGGTCGGCGTCGGCAAGGTCTTCCTGGCCGAGATGCAGATGTTCGGCGCCGGCGACGATCGCCGCGCGCCAGTAATCATTGACCACGAGTTTTGTCGATGTCCCCTTGGTCACCGCCAGTGCGTCGCTGACGATCTGCAGCGCGGCGCCGTCGTCGAGCTCCTTGGCGCGCAGCTGGATGGTGCCGACGCCGAGTTTTGTCAGTCGCTCGACCCATTTGATGCTGTCGACGACGGGATAAAAGCGATCAGGATACGGCATGCCAGAACGGTGTCCCAACGACAGGGGTGGAGGGGGAGGCGAAGTCGCGGGCTTCCATCAGCCCGGCTTCGTAGGCGGTGCGGCCGGCCTCGACGCCGAGGCGGAAGGCGTTTGCCATCGCGACCGGATCGGCGGCTTTCGCGACGGCGGTGTTGAGCAGCACGGCGTCGTAGCCGAGCTCGAGCGCCTCCGCCGCATGCGACGGCGCGCCAATGCCGGCATCGACCACCAGCGTGATGTCGGGCAGCCGGTCGCGCAGCAACCTCAAGGCGTCGCGGTTGATGATGCCCTTGGCGCTGCCGATCGGCGCGGCCCACGGCATCACCACCTTGCAGCCGGCGTCGACCAGCCGCGCGGCCACCGAAAAATCCTCGGTGCAATAGGGGAACACCTCAAAGCCGTCCTTGATCAGGATAGAGGCCGCTTCGACCAGGCCGACCACGTCGGGCTGCAGCGTGTCGTTGTCGGCGATCACTTCGAGCTTGATCCAGGGCGTGTCGAACAATTCGCGCGCCAGCTTCGCCGTGGTGACGGCTTCCTTGACGCTGCGACAGCCGGCGGTGTTGGGCAGCACGGTGACGCCGAGCTCGCGGATCAGCGACCAGAACGCATCGCCGGTCTTGCCGCCCGCCGCCTCGCGCCGCAGCGACACCGTGACGATGCTGGCGCCGGAGGCTCGGATCGCCGCTTGCATGATCGCGGGCGAGGGGTACAGCGCCGTGCCGATCAGCAGACGAGAGGCGAAGGATTTGCCGTAGAAGTTCACCATGTCGGAGGTGTCTCCCCAAATGAGGTCGTCATCCCCGCGAAAGCGGGGATCCAGTACGCCGGGGCGCCTGTAGTTGACCCGAGAGGCCGCGGCGTACTGGATCGCCCGGTCCATGTGCGCCATGCGCACAGGCCGGGCGATGAGAGCGGAGTGTGCGGAACGTGCGCAGTCCTCACCATCACCCTCCCTGCCGCGGCGTGATGATCTCGATCTCGTCGCCGGCTTTCAGCGGGGTCTCGGCCCAGCGGCTCTTCGGCACCACATCGTAATTCAGCGCGATCGCGAAATGCGTGCCCTCATAGTCGAGCTCGGCGAGCAGGGCGCCGACGCTGCCTGCCGCGATCTCGCGCTGCTCGCCGTTGACGATCACGCGCATTGCATCACCTCGTTGTCGATTTCGCCGCGCGCGAGATAGGCGAGCGTTAGCTCGGCCAGCGCCGGCGCCAGCAGGAAGCCATGACGGTAGAGTCCGTTCACCGTGATGCGTTCCTGCTCGATCCTGATTTTCGGCAGATTGTCCGGGAAAGCAGGCCGCAGCCCGGCGCCGAATTCGACGATACGTGCCTCGGCAAACGCCGGATGCACGACATAGGCTGCGCCCAAAAGTTCCAGCGCCGAGCGCACGCTGACGCCAGTGTCCTCGGCCTCGATCGAGGTCGCGCCGAGCATGAAGCGGCCGTCGCCGCGCGGGATCACATAGAGCGGCCAGCGCGGATGGATCAGCCGCACCGGGCGCGACAGCGTAACCTCCGCGGTCTCGATGATGACCATCTCGCCCTTGACGCCGCGCAGGCTCGACTCGCGGTCGCGCGCGGAAAGGCCGCGGCAGTCGATCACAAGGCCGTCGAGATCGCCGGCCTCGGCATCGCTGCCGAACTTGATGGTGCCGCCGGCGCGCTCGATCGCGGTATGCAGTTCGGGCAGCACGCGGCGCGGCTCGACATGGCCCTCGTCAGGATAGAACAGCGCATCGCGGAAGCGGCCCTCGAGCGATGGCTCGAGCGCGCGCACGCCCTCTGCATCCAGCCTCTGGTGGCCGCTGGTCATCCGGGCGAAGCGTTCGAAATCGCTGCGGTCGCGCGGATGCGCCACCACCAGCGAGCCGTTGAACGGCGTTTTCGGAAAATGCTGTCGCCACAGATCCAGCGAGCGGATGCCGAGGCGGGAGATCACGGGCTCGGCGGCCTCGGCCTCGCACCATGGCGCCAGCATGCCGCCGGCCCAATGGCTTGTGGATTCCGTCATGGTGGCGTCACTGCGCTCGTGCAGGGTAACCGCTCGTCCGGCCTCTGCGAGCAACAGCGCATGCCAGGCGCCGGCTATGCCTGCGCCGATGATGGAAACGGGGGAATCCCCCCGCGGTCTTGACGTCTGGTACATCCCTGTCCCTTCGCCGGCATGACCCGGATCAGGTTCAAAGGGTCACCGCGGTCCCGGACTTTTCCGCCATTGGGCGGGGTCCAAGCTTGCGGTATCTCAGCTCCTCCTCGGAGCACCCCTCGGAACGGCTCTAATGTAGGCGGATGAGCGGGCGTGTCAACGTGTATGCCAGGAACTGACAAGGAACCCGACCGCGCTCTTCGCCGCGGGCGCGTGGCTGGATTCGGATCGCTTGTGTGGTAGCAGGTGATCGAAGACGACCGGGTGCTGCCGGGCGGCCGCGGCGCGATCGGCCTTATTTTGAAGCCTGTTCCGGCTTCGCCTCGGCGGTCTCGGCTGTCACCTGCTCCGACCCGACGAACGCCTTTGGCGGTGCACGCGTGCCGACATGCTTCGCCTCTTTCAGGTGCTCGCTGCGCTGGCGCTTTGCGACGTAGTAATACCCGCCCGCGAAGTAACGCACGGCTCGATCGTGATCGCCGTTGGCAGCGCGGTAGGCGCCGGCGAGGTATTTGATGCCGTATTTGAGGTTGGTGCCGGGGTCGCGCAGGCCTTCGGCGGTGCCGGTGTAGCCGAGGCCGCGAGCGGTGCCGAGCTTGATCTGCATCAGCCCGATGGTGCCGCCGCGTCCGATCAGCTTTGGCTGATACTTGCTCTCACGCACGATGACGCGATGCACCAGCGCTTCCGGCACCAGATTGGCCTGCGCTTCCGCCGCGACCATCGCCTCATACTGCGCGCGCGATTGCGCGCTCGCAGTTGCCCACGGCACCAGGGCCGCGATCACGGCGAGGCAGCCAAGGGTCTGAAGAAAGGTTTGAAAGGTCTTCATGTCGGGTCGATCGGGGCCATTGAACGCGCATCAGTTCCTGCGGCTTCATTGGTACGGCGAGCAGGCAGGAATGTGGCAAAACCCGCGTCACGAATTGATGCCACTGCATGCATCGTTCTCGCTGCTGCGAACACGACGAGAAAAATTCAAATTGACAGGATCGATTTTTCCGCACGCCGCAAACAACGGTTTGTCGTGCAAATGAATCAACAGAGGTCTACACTGCCTGCCGGCAGCGGTGCCAGTTCAGTCAGTCAGCACAACTGTCTATTCCAAAAGCCGATAAGAAACGCTGTTCGGGAGATGCGCCATGGCTCGTCAGGATTTTGCCCGTCCGGATTTTGGTTACACACCTCGCGAAAATCCCTGCGCACAATGCGGCAAACCGATTTCCCGCCCGGACTGGGTGGAGCATGGCGAAGGCCGCACGTCCTATCTGTGGAATTGCCGCGCCTGCAATTACCGTTTCGAGGCCATCGCGATCTACGACGACGAGCAGCTCACCCCGCTCGCCGCGTGAACGCAACACATCCGAACACTGCTCGCCCGAACTCGATCGCCTGATCAGGCCGCGGATTTCTGCGGCGGCTGGTCGAGCTGCGGCTGCTGGCGTGCCGGCAGTTGGATGCGGACCACGAGCCCGTGCGGCTTGCGGTCGTGCAGCGACAGCGTGCCGCCATGCGCGAGCACGATTGCATTGGCGATCGACAGTCCAAGGCCAAAGCCCTCGGCCTCGTCCATGTTGCGCGCCTGGTCGCCGCGCACGAACGGCTCCAGCACGCTCGCCTTGTGCGCATCCGAAATACCCGGGCCATCGTCCTCGATGTCGATGGTGAGCAGGTCGCGCGTAACGGCGAGACGGACCGCGACATCGCCGCCGAAGCGGACCGCGTTCTCCACCAGATTGGTGATGCTGCGATGCAGGTCGGCGGGCCGCGCGGTCGCCATCGCGTGCTGCGGGCCATCATAGGTCACCTTGTGGCCCATGTCGGCGAACTGGTCGGTGACGAGGTGCAGCGTGCTTGCGATGTCGACCAGCGTCATGTCCTCGAGCTTGCGGTCGTTGCGCAGGAACGACAGCACCGATTCCAGCATCGAGCGCATCTGGTCGAGATCGCGCAGCATGCGCAGGCGATGGGTCTCGTCCTCGATGAATTCGGCGCGCAGCCGCATCCGCGTGATCGGCGTGCGCAGATCGTGGCTGATCGCAGCCAGCATCTTGGTGCGGTCGTCGATCAGCGCGGTGATGCGCTCGCGCATCCGGTTCAGTGCCTTGGCGAGCGAGCGGATCTCCTCCGGGCCACGCTCCGGCAGCGGCGCCGCGGCGCCGTTCAGGCTAAAGGTCTCGGCGGCCTTGACGAAGGACGACAGCGGCGCGGTCAGCGCCCATGCCGCCCACAGGCTGAGCAGGGTGACGCAGATGACGGCGAACAGCACCGTCATCATCCACGGTCCGCCCCAGAACGGCCGCAGGTGCAGATCCGGCATCAGGTTGGCGGCGATCATGTCGCCGTCGGGCAGGCGGATCGCGACGCGGCGGACTTCGCCCTCATGCGGCGTGACGCCGGCGTCGCGCGGCAGCAGGAAGACGCGATAGCCGGCGCCGAGCCGGCGCAGCGCGTGCAGGCTCTGCGTATCGGGATCGGTCATCGGGACGGTCTCGTCCGGCAGGTCGCTCATCGCCAGCTGCGGGAAGGCGCGCGTGATGTCGGCTGCGAGCCGCGGCCGCTCCGACACCGGGGCGCGTCCCAGGAGCTGCGTGGCGGCTGCAAGCTGGTTGTGCCAGCGATCCGGCGGTTCGGGCTGGTCCGGGCGGTGGATCAGAAAGATTGCGGTGATGATCAGATGCAGCGCGACGATCGATACCACCACCAGCGCCGCCATCTGTGCGCCGATCCTCCGCAGACTCAGCACACTCAGCAGCTTCATGGTCAGTTGCTCGCGGTGGGAACGGCCTCCACCCTCGGCGTGAACACGTAGCCGCCGGAGCGCACCGTCTTGATCATGGTGGCCTCCTGCGGGTCGGGCTCGATCTTGCGGCGGATGCGGCTGACCAGCACGTCGATCGAGCGCTCGAACGAGCCGGAGCTGCGGCCCTGGGTCAGATCGAGCAAGCTGTCGCGCGACAGCACGCGGCCGGGCCGCTCGCAGAAGGTGCGCAGCAGGTCGAACTCGGCGCTGGTCATCGCGACGCGGGCGCCCTCGGGGTTGCGCAGCTCGCGCAGGCGGATGTCGATCTTCCAGCCGAGGAAGGTCAGCACGGTGGCGCCCTCGATCGCGCTGGCGTTGCGCGCGGCGACCTGGCGGCGCAGCACCGCGTTGATCCGCGCCAGCAGCTCGCGCGGGTTGAACGGCTTTGCCAGATAGTCGTCGGCGCCCATCTCGAGGCCGAGGATGCGGTCGACGTCCTCACCGCGCGCGGTCAGCATGATGATCGGCGTCTGCGATTCTGCGCGCACCTTGCGGCACAGGCTGAGGCCGTCCTCGCCTGGCAGCATGACGTCGAGCACCAGGAGGTCGATCCGGTGGTCGGTCATGGCCTTGGCCATTTCGCGGCCGTCGGAGGCGGTGGTGACGTGACAGGAATTGGTGCGGAGATATTTTGCGATGAGGGTCCGCGTCTCGCGATCGTCCTCAACGACAAGGATGTTGGGCGTGGCCTGGGTCATACCGATCTTTTGTCCGTGATTCGGGGAAAGCGGCTGAGGAATTTTGTTTCAGTGTATGTCTGAAATCTTGCCCGGCATCCGGAGGTAGCAGGTCGCCGCCAGCGTGAAAAGTTAGCGTTCTGTCATCAAGCGTAGTGCATTGAAATGGCGAAAGAACTGGCCCAATCTGCACGCCGCCTCGGTGGCCCAGAGGGCAAAGGGGAAGGGCGGCTGTCGTATCCCGGCGGAACCCGCATGCCCGGCGAGGCGTTGACTGTTTTTCAGGCTGTGGAGGGTGAGATGGCTGTCGAGGTCCAGACCAGACCGCATCAACTCATTGCAAGCGATCGCGTCGAGGGGACCGCGGTGCGGCGGCCCAACGGCGACATGATCGGCCATATCGAGCGGCTGATGATCGACAAGATTTCCGGCAAGGTGTCGTACGCCGTACTCAGCTTCGGCGGCTTCCTCGGCATCGGAACCAACCTGATTCCGCTGCCGTGGGGCAAGCTGCACTACAACCCGAAGTTCGAGGCCTACGAGCTCGACATAGAGGATGACGAGCTGAAGCGCGCGCCGTCGTTCCGCGCCGACAAGGATTTCGATTGGGGCGACCGTTCGCAGGAAGCCGAGTTGCATCGCTTCTACGGCGTACCGCCCTATTGGGGCGGCTTCTGATTCAGCCTAAAGCGCGATGAGATCGGGTCGAATCGTCATCGCCCTTTAGCCCTTTGTTTGAGCATGATCTTTTCGGAAAACGCTTCACACGGATCATGCTCTAGTCGCCTCGCCAGCCAAGCTCGCGCAGATAGGCGGCGCGGGCGGCAACGCCGGTGTGCGTGAAGTCGGTAAAGACGCCATCGACGCCGAGACGGAAGAACTTCAGATACTCCAGGCCGGGATCGGCGCGATAGTCGGCAGCGAGGTACTTCTTCTCGTTGCGGAACGTGAAGACATGCACGAACAGGCCGAGCTTATGCGCGTCGGCGATGACGCTGGTTGCCTCCTGCGTCGTGGCCTCCGGTGTCGATCCCTTGTAGGGCGTGCCGTCGGCGTTGCTGTCCTTCCACGGCAAAATCTTGTAGGGGACGATATAGGCCTTCCACGGACCGATGCCGTCGGCATAGGTCTTGATCTCCGCCAGACCCTCGGGCGTCAGCATCGCATCGTACTGGCGCGGGTCGCCCGCAATCGTCCAGTCGTACGGACGTGAGGTGGTGATGTTGTTGAGCAGCACCTTGCCGGTCTTGAAGTCGACGCCGTTGCCGTCGATGAGCTGGACCTGCCGCGTCTGAAGGCCCTGGCTGCGCATGTATTTCAGGCTGCCGGGCTCGAAGCTCTGGACGATGATGGGCGCGTCCTTGGCGTTGAGGCCGTTGTCCTTGATGATCTTGATCAGGGCATCCTCGAGCGGGCGGCTGCCAGGCGCGCCGCAGCCATTGGCGATCGCCTGGGCATTATTCCAGGTTGGGTTCTTGGTCTCCGGATAGACCGAGATGCTGCGTCCGGTCTCCTTGCTCTTGGCCTTGGCGATGTCGATGACGTCCTGGAAACTGATAACCGGCAGCTTGCCGTTGAACACCTTCGGCCGTTCATTGGCCGCATCATAGGTGGTGCCGGCGATCCACTCCTTCAGCTCGGCCATGGTGAAATCGGTGATCGACCAGTCATTGGTGCGGTCTTCGCCGTCGACGATCAGCGCCTTCAGCACCGATTTGGGGTCGGCCGGATCGACGAGATCGGTGGGATAGTCAGCCGGTCCGCTGGTGGGAGTTTGCGGCCATTTCACCTTGACGCGGACGCCCGGTGTCGTGCGCTTGCGGGCCGCAACCACAGGGTTGGTCTTCGCCACCTCGGCAATGTTGGTATTGTCGCCCAGCCACGGATTGTGACGCGCCACCAGGACGCAATCCTTGGTCAGGTGCAGGTCCTCTTCGAGTGAATCGGTGCCCAGCGCCGCGGCCAGATCATACGAGGCCTCGGTCTCTTCAGGCACCAGCCCCGGCACGCCGCGATGCCCGATGACCAAGGGCTGCTTGCCATCGAGGGTCAGGAACGGTTTTGCGCCGGCCGGTGCCGAGCCGGCTTGCGCTGACGCCATCGAGGCGGGGAGGACCGCCAAAGCCGCGGTCGCGAGCAGCATCGCGCCAACGCGTAGTTTCCGCAGCGAACCAGTGTGCATCATAGCCAGCCCTCCATCTCCAACGCAGCACCTGTTACCTCCTGTTCCTCATGTCGCAGTTCTCTGACAGTCCGATGACTGTCAGGCGGGCCGGGCGGGCAAAAAACGGGACAGGCCGAATTTACACAACGCGGTCGGCGATGGATGCAACGCTTGAGGGCTACGGCCGTTAGTTGAGTCGTCGGCGGCTTCGCTTCCGCGAAGGCTGTTGCGTCGCGTCGAAGCGTTCCTCCGTGCTGGAGTGGCCTTTGATAGCAGGTTCCCGTAGGAACGCTTGCCAAGATTACGGGTTCTCCATGTATCGATTTTGCGAACTGAGGAGAGCCAACATGTTAGTCAGATCTATCATGGCCGGCGTCGCCGGCACTGCGCTGCTTGCAACCGTTGCGTTCGCGCAGACGCCGACCGACACCAAGAGCGACAAGAACGAGATGTCGCCTCCGGCCGCGAGCACCACATCGCCTCCGGCGAGCACGACAGCCGTCTCATCGACCTCGTATAAGGGCGACTGGCGCGCATCCAAGGTCGTCGGTCTCAGCGTGTACAACGACAAGAACGAGAGCGTCGGCTCGATCAACGATCTCTTGATGGACAAGGGCGGGGCCATCAAGGCGGTGGTGATCGGCGTCGGCGGCTTCCTTGGCGTCGGCGAGCATCTGGTCGCCGTGCCGATCGACAAGGTGAAGTTCTCGACCGAACCGGTCGCCTACACCGGGTCCAGCGCGTCGAACACCGGCAGCCCCGGCGGTGCCGGCGGCACCAGCAAGACGTCGACGACCACCGGCGCGGCCCCGGCAACGGCGTCGAAGCCGAACCCCTGGTATCCCGATCACGCCGTCTTCAACGCGACCAAGGACGAGCTGAAGGCAATGCCCGAGTTCAAGTATTCGACTGAGTAACGCGCAATCGCGTTCCGTGAAAGCCAAACGCGCCCGGTACCGCCGGGCGCGTTTTCTGCGCAATGACTTCGCGCGCCTTGCCTCTAAGATCGCGGCGCGCCGTATTCCTGCCGTGTGACAAGCCAGTCGGCCGCAGCCGCGAGGTCGGGCTCCGCCCCCAATCCTGGTCCGTCAGGCAGCGGGAAGAGACCATCCCGGACGCGGGGGAAGGGCTGCGCCAGCGCCTCACGCAGGGGATTCTCCATCACATCGTGCTCGAGCAGGCCGGGACCGCCCACCCCTGCAAGCACTTGGGCCGCTGCAAGCAGGCCGACGCCGCTGCCGAGCCAATGCGGGCAGTAGGACCGTCCCGTCTGCACCGCGCGCCGGCCGACCGCATAGGCACCGGTGACGCCACCCCATTTCAACATGTCAGGCTGAACTACACCGTGATAGCCGTTCGCGATCAGACCCGCGAAGGCTTCGTAACCCATGACGTTCTCGCCACCTGCCAGCGGCACTGGCGACAGCAGCGCCAACTCGGCCCATTCGGCTGCGGGCCGGTCCGCCGCCAGTGGCTCCTCAATCCAGCCAAGGCCGAATGCGCCGAGCCTCGCCACCGCGCGCCGGGCCTCGGCTAGATCCCAGCCCTGGTTCGCATCCACCATCAGCCGCTCGCCACTCCGCAGATCGCGCGTGATGGTCGAGACGACAGCCGTATCGGTTTCGGTGCCGAACGCGACCTTGACCTTGAAGGCGCGAAACCCGGCGTCGCGGCAGCGCGCCACCGTCTCGGCGGCCGTGTCCGGATTGAGGCCGCTGGCATAGGCCGGCACCCTATCGCGCACGGCGGTGCCGGCGAGCATGGCGCGCAGCGATTTCCCCGCGCGCCGTGCAGCAAGGTCCCACAGCGCGAGGTCGAGCCCGCCGAGGCACGCCGCAAACGGGCCGGGCTCCGCGCCTTGAAGGGCCCAGCGATGAGTCCGCGCCGTCAGCGTGTGCCAGGCGTCCGACGGATCGAGATAGGTTGAAGCCAGCGCTGCGGGACAGATCACGGTTTCGAGCAACCGCATCTTGTTGTCGGCGCTGTAGGGCGGGAAGTTGCACCAGATTTCGCCCCAACCATACGCGCCATCGGTATCCTCGACGCGCAACAGCAGAACCCTGCGCCTCGGAATGCTGCCGAACGAGGTCTTGACGGGCTCCTTCACCTCGGCGCGAAACAGGAACACCTCGATGCGCGCGATGCTGATGGTCATGGATAGTGCTCCTTTCGGCGAGGCATGTGCGATCGGGCCGGCTCAGGCCCGCTTCAGTCCGGACGTCGGCGTCGCGACCTTGAGGAAACGCGGATTGACGACGACCGGTACAAGCACCGCGGCGACGAACGACAGTGCGGCGAGGAGGTAGAGCCCGGCCTGATAGCTGTGTGTTGCATCGCGAATCCAGCCGATCGCATAGGGCCCGACGAAGCCGCCGAGATTGCCGGTCGCATTGATCAGCGCGATGCCGGCGGCCGCAGCGTTGCCGACAAGGAAAGTCGACGGCAGCGGCCAGAACGGCGGTTTTGCGCCGTAGATGCCGACGGCGGCAACCGCCATGACGGCCACGGCGAGCAGCGATCCGGACAGGGCGCCGGCCGCGGTCAATCCGAGCGCCGTGAGCGCGAGCGCCGCGCAAAGGGTCCATCGGCGCTCATTGTGGCGATCGGAGATGAAGCCGAACGCGATGATGCCAAGCGTGCCGAAGATGTAGGGGATCGAGGTCGTGATCCCGGTCTGCATGTCGGTCAGGCCGAGGCCCTTCAGGATCTGGGGCAGGAAGAATGCGAGGCCGAGATTGGCGGTGGTGTTGGCGAACCAGATGAATGCGAGCGCCAGCACGCGCATGTCGGCGAGCGATTGCAGCAGGCTGAGCCCATGCGCCCCGGCGACCGCGCGCGCTTCGCTGTCGAGCGCATTCTGCAGCCAACTCCGCTCCTCGCTGCTGAGCCATTTTGCTTCGCCCGGCCGGTCGGGCATCACTTTCAGGAAGACCAGGCCGACCAGAATGGTCGGCAACCCTTCGAGGATGAACAGCCACTGCCATCCCTTCAGGCCGGCAACCCCGTCCATCTGCAGGATCGCCGTCGAGACCGGTCCGCCGAGCGCGAGCGACACCGGCACTGCGACGATGAACGCGGCGATCATGCGCGCGCGATATTGCTGCGGAAACCAGTAGGTCAGGTACAGGATCACGCCCGGGAAGAAGCCGGCCTCGGCCGCTCCAAGCAGAAAGCGGATGACGATGAAGCTCGCAGGTCCCTGCACCAGCGCCATCGCGACGGCGATCACGCCCCAGGAAATCATGATGCGCGAAATCCAGCGCCGCGCACCGACTTTCGCCATCACCAGATTACTCGGGATCTCGCAGACGAAATAGCCGAGGAAGAACACGCCGGCGCCAAGCCCGAAGATATAGGGCGAAATGCCGAGATCGGCGTTCATCGTCAGCGCCGCAAAGCCGACATTGACCCGATCGATATAGGCCAGGATGTAGGAGACGAACAGCACCGGCATCAGCCGAACGAAAGCCTTCCTGATCGCCCTGTCAGCAACCGCGTCGGACATTCTCGCTCCCGTGTCGTTGTTGTTCGCACATGGCGTATCGTTCGCCGTCTCGATGGTTCGAGCGTCGCGGTCTTCAGCGGCAGACAGATCGCTGAACCAAAGGCGGATGACACGCCTTATCGGGCGGGGCGTTCGGCGAATAATGAATTGTTGAGATGGCGCCATCTCAAAACGAGATATCGCGGAGTCTGATGCCGCCTCGCTCGCGCGGGCGTGATCGCGACGGGCAGGCGGCGCCTTCAACCTTGCGAGTTCTGCCGCGCCGTCAGGCCAGCCCTGCAAATTGCTCAACGGCGTTGCGCCGACACGATTATTTGAAGCCATGGACGCTTATAAATCGTATCCGATTTAATCGGAACGCTTGAAATCCTGCCGCTCGGGGGCATCTATCAAGCGTAACCGAGTTAATCGTATGCGATGAAAATCGCCGGAGCGTTACCATGACCACCAGGATTTCCCACGTCGCAAAGACGTTCAAAGCCATCGCGCTGGCTGCGGCGCTGTCGGCCATCACCGTCACGGCGGCGTCAGCCCAGGCGGCGATCTCCGAGCCGGCCGCGTATCAGGCGATGTATCCCTATCGGGACGTGCTCAATGGCGGTGCGCCGACGCCGGCAGCCAAGCTGGTTCTGCTGCCGCCGCAGGTGCTGCAGCGTCTGCAGGCCGAGGAGAGCGGCGTTGGCATCGCCGAAGTGCCGCACTACAGCCACCATCACCGCGGCCGCTAATCGTCAAACTGCTCGGCGGGCAAGCGATTGCCCGCCGCATTTCGAAGCGCGTAGCCCATCCGGGCTACGCCACACTCGGAATGGTGCGGCGCATCCTGTTAGCCCTGATGTCCCGATGTTAGGCTGATCGCGGCGGGAGCACTCGCCTCCTGCCTGACAGCAAAGGGAGGACGACATGGCTGAGAGCGTCTACAAGGTTATCGAGCTGATCGGGACCAGCAAGGACTCCTGGGAAAAGGCGGCCGCAGCAGCGGTCAGCAGGGCCGGAGAGACCCTGCGCGATTTGCGCGTTGCCGAGGTCGTCGAGCTCGACCTGCAGCTGGACGCCGCCGGCAAGGTCGAAGCCTACCGCGCCAAGTTGAAAGTTTCGTTCAAGTTCGAAGGTTCGTGAGCGCACGCAACCGTAGCTCGTAGCCCGGATTGCGTTTCGCTGCATCCGGGCTACGGAACGGTAGGGTGGGCAAAGCGAAAGCGTGCCCACCCTACACAGCAACGACGGCTACGGCTTCACCAACGGGCAGCCGCCCTTGTCGAGCGGACGGAACGCCTCGTCGCCGGGCACGGTGGCGATCAGCCTGTAGAGGTCCCATTCGCCCTTGGACTCTTCCGGCTTCTTGACCTCGAACAAATACATGTCGTGCACCATGCGGCCGTCGATCCGGATATGGCCGTTCTTGGCGAAGAAGTCGTTGATCGGCGTGTCGCGCATCTGCACCATCACCTTCGGCGCTTCGTCGGTGCCAATGGCCTCGATCGCCTTCAGGTAATGCATGGTCGCCGAATAGAGCCCGGCCTGGATCATGGTCGGCATGTGGCCGACCTTCTCGTTGAAGCGTTTCGAGAAGGCGCGAGTCTCGTCGTTCATGTCCCAGTAGAAGGCGTCGGTGACGATCAGGCCCTGTGTCGCCTTGATGCCGAGCGAGTGGGTGTCGGTGATCTCCTGCAGCAGCGCGATCATCTTCTGGCCGCCCTGCACGAGGCCGAACTCGGAGGCCTGCTTCAGCGCGTTGGTGGTGTCGCCGCCGGCGTTGGCCAGCGCCACGACCTTGGCCTTCGACGCCTGCGCCTGCAGCAGGAACGACGAGAAATCCGACGAGTTCAGCGGATGCCGCACGTCGCCGAGCACCTTGCCGCCGCTCTCCTTGACGACATTGGCGGCGTCGCGCTCCAGCGCCATGCCGAAGGCGTAGTCGGCGGTGACGAAGAACCAGGTGTCCTCGCCGCGCTTGACCATCGCCTTGCCGGCAACGTTCGACAGCGCATAGGTGTCGTAGGTCCAGTGCACCGTGTTGGGCGAGCAGGCGGTGCCGGTGATGTCGGAGGAGCCGCCGCCGGAATTGATGTTGATCTTGTTCTTCTCGCGGGTCAGCGCCGAGATCGGCAGCGCGACCGAGGAGGTGGGGACGTCGAGGATCGCATCGACCTTGTCGTTGTCGTACCAGTTGCGCGCGATGTTGATGCCGACGTCGGGCTTGTTCTGGTGATCGGCCGAGACCACCTGGACCGGCACGCCCTTCACCTTGCCGCCGTAATCGGCGACTGCCATCTCGACGGCGGCAACCGAACCCTTGCCGGTGGCGTCCGCATAAAGGCTCGACATGTCGGTGAGCACGCCGATCTTGACGACATTGTCGGAGATCTGGGCGTTGGCCGCGGTGCCGGAGGCCGCGAGCGCGAGGCCGGCCGCAGCTGCGGCCAAGAGCGATTTCATGGTTGTTCTCTCCCTGACTTTTCGTTGAGGGTTGCTGTCCACGGCGCCGTTCTATCCGGTGCGGCAAGGTGTCGCAAAGCCGACTTTGTGGGCAGACAACGGTATGCGGGGAGGGGCGGTTCCGCCGCTTACAGCGCCGGCAGCGCGGTGATCGCGGCCTTGATGGTGCCGTCGGTTTCCACGATCACCCGCAAGGTCTTCGCATCGAAGGCGATGCCGGCGAGGCGGATGCTGGTGACCTCGGCGTCGACGCGGAGGCCCTCTTCGTTCTTCTGCAGGTCGGCGATGGCGGCGGCGATCTTGCGCTGCGCATTGCTCGCGAACGGCCTGAGGTCGACGATCATCCGGTCGGCCAGCGCCTGCTGCACGCGCGGGATCGCCGCACGCGCGGCGGCGCCGAGCAGGCCGAATGCGGCCTCGGATTCCACCGCCAGCTCGACATCGTTCAGCCGCAGCGTCTGCGCCTCCTGATCCAGCCGCGGGCGGCCCCAGATGTGCACGGTCGCCTCGGCGCCGAGGCCGAACCAACTGGCCTTCTCCTTGGCCTGCACCAGCAGCGAGATCAGAAGGCGGTCGCCGGAGGCGGCGATGCTCGCACGCTTGACAGTCACGTCGACCGGACCTGAGCCGTCCTCGGGAAAGGTCTTGCCCTTGAGCTGCGCCTCGACGAGCTGGGTCAGTGTGGTGAAGGACATGTCGACCGGCAGGCCGATTGCGACGCTGCCCGGCATCGGCGGCACGATCGAGAGTTTGTCGGGGAACGGGCAGCTCGGATTGGTCTGGGTCTCGGTGATCCTGGTCTCGGCCTCGATCCCCATGGTGAGGATCATCGATGACGCATCGACCTTGGGCTGCGCCGCGATCGCGCGGGTCGGCCGCAGCTCGAGCCACATCGGCGGCATCGACGAGGTGCCGCCAGTGCCCTGCAGCGGGATCGAGCGGCAGGCCTTGACCCATTGCGCGCGCGCGCTGTTCTGGAACGCCGGGTTGTTCTGCAGCTTGGCCTCGACGGCCGCGATCTGATCGGCGACCGTCTTGTCGATCACCGGCTTGACCTGGTTGGGCACGCTGATGCGGACGCCGGCGGCGGTCAGGCTGGTGTCGCCGAGATTGACCTGCGCCTGCAGGTTGGGCTCGATCCGCCAGGAGGCGCCGAGCTTCGGCCGCGATGTGAGGGTGACGTTGCCCTTGATCTCGGCATTGGCGTTGACGTTCTTGATGTTCACCGCGCCGATCTGCTTGGCGACGTTGGCGCCGAGCAGGCTGCCGAGCGCGTCGTTGACCGCCCCGTTCGCCTTTGCCGACAGCGAGCCGGTGACCTTGAGCGATCCGTCGATCGGGGTCGACAGCGTCAGCACATCCTGGGCGCCGGTCAGCGCGATCGGGCCGCGCCCGGCAGTCCAGTTGATATCGGCGTTCTGCAGGATCTGCGTCGCCGGATTGGGTGCCTTGCCGCCAAACGTCTTCGGCGCACCGCGTTCGGCGGCATCGCGGATCGCCGACAGCGCGACCGAGACCTGCGCCACGATCGTCGAGGAGCGCGGCGCCGTCGGCAGTGGCGGCACCTCCACGAGCTTGGGCTGCTGCACCGTGGCGCGCGGCGCAAACCAGTCCATGGCCTTCAGGCTGATCAGGAACGACACCGCGACCACCACGACGGCGATCAGGATCGTCCATGGACGCATCGGCAGACGCATCATTTCCCCGGATGAAATGAACTCGACGCGGTTGTACAGGCCTGCCGACGAGGGCGCCAGTGTGGCCGGATCAAGCTGGTTCGGGGGCGGAGTTGGGCGGCTGCCGCCAAATCGCGGCGCACAGTTAACGGACGCGACAACGGCCCCGGCGGGGAGCCGGAGCCGTTGTCGATGAACGAATGTGTCCGGCCTAGCGGATGGTCGCGCCGAGATCCGCGCGGCGGTCAGTCATCGGCAGCACGATCACCTTGGTGCCGACGCTGACCCGCGAATAGAGATCGGTAACGTCTTCATTGGTCAGGCGCAGGCATCCCGAGGAGACGCGGGTGCCGATGGTCTCCGGCATGTTGGTGCCGTGGATGCGGTAGATGGTGCCGCCGAGATACATGGCGCGGGCGCCGAGCGGGTTGCCGGGGCCGCCGGCCATGTGGCGCGGCAAATAGGGCTGGCGGGCGATCATTTCCGGCGGCGGGGTCCAGTCCGGCCACTCCGCCTTCTTGGTGATGGTCTGGGTGCCCGACCAGGTGAAGCCGTCGCGGCCGATGCCGATGCCGTAGCGCATCGCCTGGCCGTTGCCGAGCACGAGGTAGAGATAGGTGTGCGGGGTGTCGATGATGATGGTGCCGGGCGCCTCGCGGGTCGGATAGGCGACGACCTGGCGGCGGAGGCGGGCGGGCAGCTGGAACGACCCCTCATCGTCCTGCGCCTGCGGCATCGACTGCACCGGCGGCGGCGCGGTCTCGGTCGGCGGCGTCAGCAGGAACGGGAACATCGGCAGCGGCGCGGCCGCGGCGGAATTGGAGAATGCCACGGCGCCGATCGCCAGCGCACCGAAGGCGGCGGCAGCGAGACGCGAGTTCAGCTTGCTGGAATTGAACATTGTCGACCCCTGTTGTTTGCGCCCTTGCGCGCCGGTTCGGCGCGTCGTTGGGTCAAACCAGTACAGGGTGGGCGTTTCCGGACGTTTGCACGAAATTGCCAAAATGGTTTCGTGGCGTTAGGGAATTGTTTCGTGCGTGTTTCGTGGGACAGTTAATCCAGGGTTGATCCGGAAGTGTCCCGGCACAGGACAGAAGTCCTTGGCACGCCCCTTGCTGTCCAGCGCATTGTTTCTCGGTTGAGAGGAAATGATGTCACGGCAATCGATCGGCAACATGCTGGATCGACAGAAGGGGTTCGGTCCGGGCTTCGACTTTCTCCGCATTTCGCTCGCGGTTTCCGTCGTCGCCGCCCATGCGCCCTATATCGCGATGGGACGTCTTAACGGCCCAGAGCCGTGGTACGTGTTTTTTCCGCACTATGCCGCCCTGGTGGTGTTCTTTGTGCTCGGCGGATTTCTGGTCGCGGCAAGCGGCCTGCGCTTGAGCCTGAAGGAATTCGTCATCAATCGCGGCTTGCGGATCATTCCCGCGCTCGCCGTGGAGATCGTGCTGTCGGCGCTGATCCTCGGACCGATCTTCACCTCGCTGCCGCTGTCGGAGTATTTCACCAGCTACGGGACCTACCGGTACTTCGGCAACATTGCCGGCCTGGTCGACTACATGCTGCCCGGCGTGTTCAGCGGCAATCCCGCACCGGAGGTCAACAGCTCGCTCTGGACCATCCCGTTCGAATACATGTGCTACGTGCTGATGATGGCCGTGATCTCCTGCGGACTGTTGCGCAGCCGGCGCTGATCCTGTTCGGTGCGATCGCGCTCGTCGGCATCGGTCTCGTGCTTGATCTCACCGGGCACGCCGCGCTTCCGCCGCAGCTGACCCCCGGTGTCACCGCCTCGCTGCACGACAAGATCTTCAGCACGGCGATCTTCCTCGGGCGCGGCTCAAAACTGCTGGTCGCCTTCATCCTCGGGGTCGCGATCTACCCCTACCGGTACCGCATCCCCTACGACTGGCGCATTCTCGCCGCCTGCTGCCTGCTCTGCCTCGCCGTCGCGATCATCGGGCCGGTCGACTGGCTGACCCAGCCTGTCCTCAACGCCACCCTCTGCCCGGCGCTGGTCTACATCACCGCATACCTTGGCGTCTCGAAGCTGCCCCGCCTGCCGGTGTTTTCAAGGGGCGACTATTCCTGCGGGATGTATCTCTATGGATTTCCGCTGCAGCAGGTGGTGAAGACACTGCTGCCGAGCACATCGTTGCTCGCGCAGTTCTGGATATGCTTCGTGCTGATCACGCTGTTCGCGGCGTTCTCCTGGCACTGGATCGAAAAGCCGGTGCTGAAGCTGCGCAGCGGCTTCTCGTTCGTGGCGCCGCGACGGCTCGCGGCCGATGACGGGCCACTCGGCGCTGCGGCCGGCGGCGTCGCCGGCAGGCGATCCGCGGCTCCCTGACGGCATCCGAAGCACAGCCGGGATCGGCTGCGGTGCTCAGAACCGGATGTATCCAGCGAGGCCATCCCACAGCAGCTTGGCCGCGGTGACGACCAGAATGGCGTAGCAGGCGCGGTACAACGCGCGCTGGTCGAGGCGCTCGTGCAGCCGGCAGCCGGCCCAGACCCCGGCGGGCACCGCCGGTACGCACAGCGCCATCAGCATCCACAGGCTGCGCGAGGGCGTCGCGAGCACCAGCCACGGGCCCGCCTTCAAGAGGTTGCCGACCGTGAAGAACAGGCTGGTGGTGCCGGCGTAGAGCGCCTTCGGCATGCCGAGCGGCAGCAGGTACATCGCCAGCGGCGGTCCGCCGGAATGCGCGACCATCGTGGTGACGCCCGAGCCGAGCCCGGCCAGCGAAGCCTTGATGGTCGAGCGCGGTCGCGGCTTGATCTCGCCGCCGCCGAGAAACCAGGTCGCGGCGAACGCCAGCGTGACGACACCCATCACGATCTCCACCGCGTGGCGGTCGAGATCGCGCAGCACGAAATAGCCGAGGCCGATGCCGACGATGAGCGCCGGCAGCAGCATCGCGAGGTCGGCGCGCGACCAGGTGCTCGGCCGCCAGAAGCGCAGCGCCGTGATGTCCATGACGACGAACAGCGGCGCCAGCAGCGCGCCGGCGGCGATCGGATCCATCGCCAGCGAGAGCAGCGGGATGCCGACGATGGCAAAGCCGCCGCCGAACGCGCCCTTCATGAAGGCGATCAGGAACACGCCGGCGAACGCAACCGCGAGCACGTATGGCCCGGGCAGTTCTGCGATGGCGGAGGCGGTCATGGTGCTGCGCGATGCGTTGCGATGATGAGCAACATGGTATCGCGTGCATGCGCGCGCAACTTTTATATTGCTCTCGGAGCACATTGCTCTCGGAGCAATTCCGCGCGGTGTTGTTGAGATCAGGTCAAACGGCAACCACGTCGGAACTGCGCTCTCTCTCACCCCACTTGCGGGCCGTCGCGGGGGGCTGCCAAAATGCCGAAAAACAACCCCATGCAAAGTAGCCGACGGCCGACCGGCGATACGGCCTTGACACGTCGGGCAACTCACCGGTATTATTCCATTATCCCGAAATTATAGGCGAGCGCTAGGCGCGTAGCCGCGGCAGGCCGGGGCGGTCGCCGCCGATCACGGCGCGGCGATCGGCGATGGCGTGATGGAATTGCTCCAGCGTCAGCGCGATCACCGAGAGATCGCCTTCCTCGATCGCGCCGTCGTCGTAGCAGTCGAGCGCCTCGCGCAGGAGATCGTCGGCGTCGCTCATCATCGCCTCGAGCTGCTCCGGCGTCTCGGCGCTGCGCACCCGCGTGATCAGCGCCAGCAGATTGTCGCGATGGGTGATGTACTGCTCGCGCTCGTTGCGCTTCATGTAGTGACGCAGCCAGGCACCGGCGGAGCCGAGGCCGGAGATCAGCAGGATTCCGGCCCAGAGATAGTCGGAGTATTTTTCCAGGAAGGTGCGCTCGGTGCCGTCGATATAGGCGGCAGCGCCCTGATGCGCCGGCAGCGCAGCGTCCTTGTCGGTGTCGGGCTTCTCGATCTTGGAGGCCGCCGGCGCGTCATGGGCGACCTGCAGGCGCAGCGCGAACAATTGCCGGGCCAGCGCGCCGACGGTGGCATCGTTCAGCGCATGCTGGGCGATCAAAAGATGGTTGACGCTGACGGTCTCGACCTTGTCCTCCGGCCGCGCCGGCGACGACGAGAAGATGCTGCCGAGGATCTCCTCGGATTCGTAGAGCGGATGTTTCTGCGCGATCGCCTCCGAGACCTCGACCGGCAGGAAGCGCGGCTCGCCGCGCGCCGTCGCGGTTGCCGAGATCGCGTCGGTGGTGATCTTGCTGTCGAGCGGGCCGACCGCCATGTAGGCGTCGAGCGAGGGATCGCGCGCCAGATCGGCGATCTGCTTGGTCGAGAACTGGGCGACCGCGACCTTGTCGGGGTTGACGCCGGACTCGGTCAGGATCACGCGCAGCAGCGTGACATTGGCCTGCGTGCTGCCGATCACGCCGACCTTGCGGCCGGCGAGATCGTCGATGCTCTTGATCCGCGCTGCCGAGCGCCGCGCGCCCTTCGTGCCCGACGGCGCCCACAGCACCACGACGTTCTTGCGCAGGATCGCGACCGACTCGGCGTTCGCCGGCAGATTGAGATCGCCGCGCGCGACCGCGAGATCGACTTTGTTGGCGGCAAACAGCGCGATGCTCTCGGCGGAGCCCGCCGTCATCACCGGCTTCAGCCGCACCGCGCTGCCGTCGCGCGCAAACGTCTGTGCGAAGGCCTGCATCAGCTTTACGTCGTCGCTGCCGGTCGGGCCGACCGCGACCTGCAGCGTCACAGGACGCAGCGCGTAGTACAGCGCGCCGGCGGCGAGGCCGAACACGAAGATGCCGACCGCAAGGATCAGCAGCGACCAGTTTCGCCGCTTCAGCCTGCGGCGCACGGCGCCGGGATTTTCATGCTGCTCTGACATCTTACTGTCACGATACACGAAAAACGGGGCATAGGGGTTCAAAAAGAACCTAACATTTCGATGACGTCATACGTTTGAAACATCCATGTCAGAACGTCGTGCGAGCAGAATCAAACGTTAACGATCTGGATCTCCTGCAATGCGCATACTGGTTGCGACCGATGCCTGGCATCCGCAAGTCAACGGCGTGGTGAGGACGCTGACCTCGCTGTCGCGCAGCGCCGCGACGCTCGGCGCCGAGATCGAATTCCTGACGCCGGACGGCTTTCCCTCGGTCGGCGTGCCGACCTATCCGGGCCTGCGCATGGCGCTGCCGAACCGCCGCGAGATCGCGCGCCGGATCGAGGAGGCCGCGCCCGAGGCGATCCACATCGCGACCGAAGGGCCGATCGGCTGGGCGGTGCGCGGCTATTGCAAGCGCAACAAGCTCGCCTTCACCACGTCCTACACCACGCGCTTCCCGGAATATGTCTCGGTGCGGACCGGCATTCCCGACAGCGTCGGCTACGCCGTGCTGCGCCACTTCCACGCCGCCGGATCGATGACGATGGTGGCGACCGACTCGCTGCGGACCGAGCTCGCCGAGCGCGGCTTCCGCAAGCTCGGCTTCTGGACCCGCGGCGTCGACACCCGCCTGTTCAACCCCGACCAGCCGGCCAAACTCGATCTGCCGCGGCCGATCTTCATGACCATGGGCCGCGTTGCGGTGGAGAAGAACCTCGACGCCTTCCTGTCGCTGGAGCTGCCCGGTTCCAAGGTCGTGGTCGGCGACGGACCGCAGAAGGCGGCGCTGGAACAGAAATATTCGGATGCGATTTTCCTTGGCGAGAAGAAGGGCCAGGATTTGACCTCGCACCTCGCCGCCGCCGACGTCTTCGTGTTCCCGAGCCTCACCGACACCTTCGGCGTCGTGCAGCTCGAGGCGCTGGCCTGCGGCACGCCGGTCGCCGCGTTTCCGGTCACCGGCCCGAAGGACGTCATCGCGGATCATCCGATCGGCGCGATCGACAACGACCTGCACAAGGCCTGCCTGCGCGCGCTGACGATGTCGCGCGAAGCCTGTCGCAATTTTGCGCTGGAGCGCTCCTGGGAAAACAGTGCGCGTCAGTTCATCGGCAATCTGGCCACGCTGCAGCCGAGCCGCGCGCCGCGGCCCGCCCGCCGTGTCGCCGGCCAGACCGCGGTTTCGAATTAACAAACGAACGAGAGACAAGGGACTATGGCTGATATCCTCAAGCTGGACGCAAAGCGCTCCATGGACTTCGACCGCGAAACGGTCGAGCAGGCCTATGACCGCTGGGCACCGATCTATGACCTCGTATTCGGCGGCGTGTTCAGCAAGGGCCGGCAGGCCGCGATCCAGGCCACCAACAAGATCGGCGGCCGTGTGCTCGAAGTCGGCGTCGGCACCGGCATCTCGCTGCCGCTGTACGGCCCGCACGTCCGCATCTTCGGGACCGACATCTCCGAAGCGATGTTGGAGAAGGCCAAGAAGCGGGTCACCGAATACGGCCTGAAGAATGTCGAGGGGCTCGCGGTGATGGACGCCGAGAAGCTCGAATTCCCGGACAATTCGTTCGACGTGGTGATGGCGCAGTACGTGCTGTCGGCGGTGCCGAATCCGGAAGCCGCGCTCGACGAGTTCGCCCGCGTGGTGCGCCCGGGCGGCGAGCTGATCATCCTGACCCGTGTCAGCGCCGACGCCGGCGTCCGCCGCTTCATCGAGCAGCGGCTGCAGCCCGTGGTGCGTCCGCTCGGCTTCCGCACCGCCGAGTTCGCCTGGTCGCGCTACACCAAATGGCTGTCCGGCGCGCACGGCATGGAGCTCGCCGAGCGCCGCCTGATCCCGCCGCTCGGTCACTTCTCGCTGGTCCGCTTCCGCAAGGCGGAGGTCGCCAAGGCTGCCTAACGCCGCCGCCGTTGCTCCCGCGTGACGCGGCGCACAGCGCCGCCTCGAACCGGGAAACTACGGTACCGAGCCTCGGCCTCATCCACCGCGAGTGCGCGTGCCGGGTGAGGCGAGGCACTCTCCGGTTGCGTCAAGGCGTCGCTCCACATCGTTATATGTCATTATGATGATGTCACACGCCGTACATCGAATCCCTGTAAACCAAGTTCCGAAAGATGTTGGGGGAACCAATGATCAAGAATTTTCTGCAAGAGTTGCGTACCCAGCGCTGGGATGACCACCGCTACTATCATCACAGCCGCATCAACCAGAGCCTGCACTTCGTCAGCGCGCTGAGCTTCCTGTTCGCCTATGTGATGCTGTTCTTCGATCCGGTGGTGTCGGCGCTGGTCGGCTGGCTGGTCTCGATGACCTCGCGCCAGGCGGGTCACTTCTTCTTCGAGCCGAAGGGCTACGACCACGTCAACCACGCCACCCACGAGCACAAGGAAGACATCAAGGTCGGCTACAATCTGCAGCGCAAGGTCGTGCTGATGTCGATCTGGGCGCTGTCGCCGATGGTGCTGTACTTCGATCCGACCCTGTTCGGCCTGTTCAAGCCCTGGGTCACGATGGGCGATTTCACCCGCCAGGTGGCCAAGATCTGGCTCGCGGTCGGCATCGGCGGTCTCTTGTTCCGCACCATCCATTTGTTCTTCATCCGCGACGTCGAGACCGGCCTCGTCTGGGCGACCAAGATCATCACCGATCCCTTCAACGACCTGAAGCTCTATCACAAGGCGCCGCTGTTCCTGATGAAGGGCGAGCTGATCGATCCGGGTCTCGAGAAGCACGTCAAGCACGCTGCCTGATCGTTGATCCCCCAATCTCTTTCGAACTGCGTGATGCCCGGGCCAGCCCCGGGCATCGACGTCTTGGGACCACTTCGATTGAATCTCGTCGGCCATACGCTCACTTCGCCTCGCCCCGCGTGCGGGGAGAGGCCGGATTGCATCGCAGATGCAATCCGGGTGAGGGGGACTCTCCGCGAGTCCATCTCTCACCGGTTTCGCGGAGACTCCCCCTCACCCCAACCCTCTCAGCGCGAGCTTTGCTCGTCGCGGCCCCGCAAGCGGGGCGAGGGGGGGAGACAGTTGTGCCTTGTCTCAGGGCTTGGACAACTAAGCCGCGTACTCACTTCGCCTCTCCCCGCTTGCGGGGAGAGGCCGGATTGCATCGTCAGATGCAATCCGGGTGAGGGGGAGTCTCCGCGAGTCCGTCCGGCAGCAATCATGTGGACGCAGCCCCTCACCCCGACCCTCTCCCCGCAAGAGCGGGGCGAGGGAGGGAGAGAGTTGTGCGCAGCCTTATCGCGAGGGCACGTCCCCGGCACACCCGCTTCGCCTCGCCCCGCTTGCGGGGAGAGGCCGGATTGCATCGCAGATGCAATCCGGGTGAGGGGGCCTCTCCGCGAGTCCGTCTGTCACCGGCTTTGGGGAGACTCCCCCTCACCCCGACCCTCTCCCCGCAAGCGGGGCGAGGGGGGGATAGAGCGTGGGCGGCGGCTGCGCTCAGCGCTTGAACTTCGCGGCGGCCATTTCGCGCAGGATCTGGCGCTTGATGTTCTTGTTGGTGAGGCCGTCCTTGTGCCACCACCAGCTGTCGCGCTTCATCTTCTCCGCGGCGGCGACGAAGCGGTCGGCGACCTCGGTGAAGTCGGCGTCGTTGTAGTTCAGGCTGAAGATCAGCCGGCCGGTGCCGACCCAGCTCAGCGCGAGGCCCTCGGCGCGCAGATAGTATTGCAGCATCCAGTTGTAGCGGGACGGCTCGGTGTAATAGACCGTCCAGATCGACGAGATGTTGCCGACGCGAACCGGCAGCCCCTGCGCTTCGAGCCGGTCGTTCAGCGCCTTGGCGCGGCCGTTCCAGGTCTCCTCCAGCCCGTTGTAGATCGAGCGGAAGTTCGGGCTGGCGAGCCGGCTCAAGAACTCGTCCATCGACGTCATGACGTAGGGATGCGAGTTGAAGGTGCCGCGGGCGAAGCAGACATCGGCAGGACGGTCGTCGCGGAAGCGCCGCATCAGATCCTTGCGGCCGCACACCACGCCGACCGGCAGGCCGCCGGCGAGGCTCTTGCCGTAGGTCACCATGTCGGCCTTGACGCCGAAATATTCCTGGGCGCCGCCGGCGGCGAGGCGGAAGCCGACGAACACCTCGTCGAAGATCAGCACGATGCCGCGCGCGGTGCAGACCTCGCGCAGCTGCTTCAGCCAGTCGGTGTAGGCGGCACGGTCGTATTTCGAGGAGCGCGACGAGTCGACCAGCGCGGAATCGCCGGGTGCGTTGGCGTTCGGATGCAGCGCTTGCAGCGGGTTGACCAGCACGCAGGCGATGTCGCTGCGGGTGCGCAGCACGTGCAGCGTCTTCTCCGACATCTCGGCGAGGGTGAAGGTCTCGTGCGGCGACACCGGGTTGCCGACGCCCGGCTGCACGTCGCCCCACCAGCCGTGATAGGCGCCGGCAAAGCGGACCAGGCGCTTGCGCTTGGTGTGGTAGCGCGCGAGCCGCACCGCCTGCATCACCGCCTCCGTGCCGGACATATGGAACGAGACCTCGTCGAGGCCGGAGATCTCGCACAGCCGCTTCACGTTGTCGGTGATGATTGGATGGTAGGGGCCGAGCACCGGGCCGAGCCCATGGGCGCGCTTCTCACCCTCGGCGATGCACTCCTTGTAGAAGTCGTTGCCGAAGATGTTGACGCCGTAGGAGCCGGTGAGGTCGTAGAACGTGTTGCCGTCGACGTCGGTCACAGTGACGCCGCTCGAGGCCTGCATGAAGGCCGAGGTGTTGAGATGCTCGCGGACCAGGCGGCTGTACTGGAACGGCACCCGGTAGGATTCGGTGAACTGCAGATCGGAGATGCGGTCCGAGACCTCGGCGGTCAGCGCGCGGCCCTTGGGGTAGCGCTCCTTGTAGAGACCGGCGAGGCGGAAGAAGCCGTCCTGGCGCTGCATCGCGACCTCGGATGGCGCGCCGTCGGAGCGAAAGAACTCGTCGATGTCGAATTCGTATTTCGGCACCATCCGCGCCACCATCTTGGACATCTTGGAATGTCCGGTCAGCGAGCGGTGCTTCGCGCGCGACAGCGCGATGCGGGCCTGAATTTTGGGGAAAGCTGCGGCGGCGCCGGCAAGCGCGGCGGCGGACAGCGAGAGAATCGGAAGGGATGTTTCCATGACAGAAGCGCTAGCCTCGGCACCTAACAGATTCATGACAGTCAAGGGCCTGATCTCGGCATTCACCCAGCAGGAAGACCTGAATTTCCTGCTCACCAACCGGATTCCGCGGGCGGCGCTGACCCGGTTCATGGGCTGGTTCTCCAAGGTCGAGAACCCGCTGGTCCGCGATGCCTCGATCGCCTGCTGGAAGCTGTTCTCCGACCTCGACCTCTCGGAGGCCAAGAAGACCGAGTTTCGCAGCCTGCACGACTGCTTCACCCGCGAGCTCAAGCCCGGCCTGCGCCCGGCGGCGGCCGACCCCGCCATCATCGCCAGCCCGTCGGACGCGATCATCGGCGCCCATGGCCGGATCGAGGATGGGCAGTTGTTCCAGGTCAAGGGCGCGCCCTATTCGCTGCTGGATCTGGTCGGCGACCCCGCGTTGGTCGAGCGGCATCGCAACGGCCGCTTTGTCACGCTGCGGCTGACCTCGAGCATGTATCACCGCTTCCATGCGCCGTATGATCTGACCATCGACAAGGTCACGTTCATTCATGGCGACGTCTGGAACGTCAATCCGATCGCGCTGAAGCGGATCGAGCGGCTGTTCTGCAAGAACGAGCGCGCGGTGCTGTGCGCAAAACTCTCGACCGGCGAGGCGTTCACCATGGTTCCGGTCGCCGCCATCCTGGTCGCGAGCATCCGCCTGCATTTCCTCGACGTCACGCTGAATGCGCAGTCGCGGGGACCGGTGG
Source organism: Bradyrhizobium ivorense (assembly GCF_900696085.1). Classification (GTDB taxonomy): domain Bacteria; phylum Pseudomonadota; class Alphaproteobacteria; order Rhizobiales; family Xanthobacteraceae; genus Bradyrhizobium; species Bradyrhizobium ivorense. Next base: position 79,247 of record NZ_CAADFC020000029.1, on the reverse strand, counting down.
ATTTTCCCTGCGATGCGCAGGTGAAAAAGGGCGATGAGCTCGGCTGGTTCGAACATGGCTCGACAATCATCGTGCTGGCGCCCGATCATTTCGAATTCTGTGACAACGTCGCGGAGGGAACGCGGATCAAATGCGGCGAGCCGCTGCTGCGCAAGCCATAGCGTTTTCGAGCGAAGTGGGCACCGGTTCGCGAGAAGAAAACGCGTCAAAACAAGAATCCCAATTTGATCGTTTCGTCGCCGCATTTTTGCGCATGATCTCGACGCAGATGTTTTGCAGTTGTCGCGGGGAAAACCGGTTTCCACTTTTGCCGATCATGCTCTAGTATGGACGTGATCGTCGTGCGACGATTGCAAATCGCAAACCTTGGGATTTCTGATGGCGCGGACGCCTGTTCTGGCGGCGGGAGGCATTGTGCTGCGGCGGGAGTCACCGCCGCGGATTGCCGTCGTGCGCCTGCGCAAGCGCAATGAATGGGTGCTGCCGAAGGGCAAGCTCGATGACGGCGAGACGCCGCGCGCCGCCGCCGAGCGCGAGGTGCTGGAGGAAACCGGCCACGCCGTCGACGTGCACGAGTTCCTGGGCACGCTGGTCTACGAATCCGGCGGCCGTTCGAAAGTTGTGCATTACTGGCGCATGGATGCCGGCGGCCGGCCGGTGCGCGAGTTGATGAGCGACATCCGCGAGGTCGACTGGCTGCCGCTCGAACAGGCACTGGAACGGCTGTCGCGCAGCTATGAACGCACGTTCCTTGAGAATGTCGGCCCGATCGCGTTGCAGTCCGCGGCGCTGGCCGAACGCGAGCGGCGGGCGCGTTTGCGCGCCGTGGCTGCGGAACGGCGGAAGAGCCGGCTTGCCGAGCAGGCGCCGGCCGTCGAGGGGACGCCGGTTGTCGACAGGTCGGTGGTCGCAGAGGCGCCCGGGGCCGCGGAGGTCGCGGAGACGCCCGAGGTTGTGGCGCACACCGAGCCTGAGGCGCCGGTTACGGCGCCGCAGGAGGCTGCTGCCGATGCGGGCGATGGCATCGAGAGCGAGCAGGCCGCAGGCCCGGCGGCGCCGGCAACCTCGCCGTCATTTGCGCCGGAGATCGCGCCGATCGGCGCCGCGGCCCAGCCGATCCTGCGCAAGAACCTGCTCGATCGCGTGCGGGATTGGCTGCGCCGCGCCGCGTGATCATCCACGCAACTGCTGGCGCTGGCCGGCGACGGCGCGGCCGCCCGTCGCCCAGTCGATGTCGCGCTCAAGCGCGATGCAGTCGGCTTCCAGCTTGCGCGATCCCATCTCGCTCGCAATCAGCCGGGCGGCGTGGACCTCGGTCGCGGCGCCGCGAATGTCGTCGCGTTCGAACTGCAGCCTGGCGATCTGCAGCCGCAGCCGCACCGCCTGAACCCGCCCCTCGATGCTCGACCACAGCTGGCGAGCGAGATGCAGGTGCCGCAACGCCGCGTCATGATCCTGCCGGCCAAGCGCCAGAATCGCCTGCGCCTCGTTGGTGAGCGCGCGGATCGAGGGCATCGGCCAGCGGTCCGGACTGCCGGACAGCTCACGGATCAGGCTTTCCGCCTGCTCGTTCCGATGGGTGTGGGCCGCAACCAGCGCCAGATGCGCCAGCAGGATGCCGCGCCGCTGCAGTGTCCACCAGGTCTTGCCGATCAGGCTCCGCTCGAGGCTGGCATAGGCGGCTTCGGCTTCGCCTCTTGCCAGCAGCAGCATTGCGCGGCCCGGCTCCGGACACCAGCCCAGCGCGTAAGCCCGATCATAGGCTGCGAGCGCGGCGTCATCATTGCCGATCGCGGCTTGAATCTCGCCCAGCACGCGGTTGGCGTCGCCGATCGACCACGGCGCATCGCTCGTCAGCCGCGTCAGCGCGTCCTGGATACGCGACAGCGCCTCACTGAGCGAGCCGCGGATGCCGAGCACCTCGGAGCGGTGCAGCTGGCATGATCCGGTCAGCTCCATGCCGCTGCCCGAGCAAAAGCTCTGGTAGCCGCGCGTCCATTGGTCGGCGCGCGCCCAGTCGCCGAACATCCGCGCCGCCCACAGGATGTTGCAGTAGAGCAGGCCGGCCATGATCGGATCCAGCGTGTTGCTGGAGAGCGCAAGCGCGGCGGCATGGTCCTGATCGGCCAGTCCGCCGCTGGTGTCGCCAAGACACAGCCGGTAGAAGCCGCGATAGGCAAGGCTCACCGCCTCGATGCCGATCGCGTCCTTGTGCCGGACCGACGTGTAGGCGGTGTCGGCCAAGGCGAGCGCCTGTTCCGGATCGCCGTCGAATGCGGCGAGCTTCGATTTCATCCACAGCACCAGCGCGCTGGTCGGCGGATCGTTCAGCCCGGACGCCCAGTCTTCCGCGCGGGCCAGCCAGCCCTTGCCGACCGCGGCCTGGCCGCATTCGAAATGCAGGCCCGACAGCGTGATCGCGTCGGCCGCGGCACCGGCGGCATCGCCCGCCTTGGCGCGTGCACTGACCGCGCGAACCAGAATTGGAATCGCCGCCGCAGGTTTGCCGAGGCATTGCAGCGCCAGCGCCCAGTCGTGCAAATCGTCGGCAGTGAGCGAACCGTCTTCATGCGCGCTCTCGAACAGGCTGGCGGCCTGCAGCCACAATTGTCCGGCCACGGCGCGCCGGGCGAGACCGATCGCGCCGGTCGCCTCGCCAAGCTGCGGCTCGGCAGCCTGCAGCGGTTGCGCGCTCTCGGCCTCGAGGCTGAAGCGATATCCCTTGCCCGGCAGGTTGCGGATCGCATGCTCCATGCCGCCCTTGCGCAGCACGGCGCGCAACGCACTCACGGCGCGCTGCAGCGAGTTGTCGGTGACTGTGACGTCGGGCCACACCGCGTCCAGCAGTTCATCCTTGGAGACGACGCGGCCGCGGTGATGAACGAAGTAGACCAGCAGGTCGAAGACACGCGGCTGTAATGGGACCTCTTGCCGCGCGCACAACACGACGCGGCCCGCTTCGTCAAGCTCGAACGGTCCAAAGGCGAAGGCCATGTCAGTGAGTCCGGCCGCCGTGGAAAAGGTTCAGGCAAAGATCAGACAATGATCAGTCCGCGGTAAGGACAGTCAGCGTCGGCAGCGCATATAGCTCCTCACGGCTCGCGATCGTCGCGGCTCACCGTTCAACAATTCGTCATCGAGGAGCATTTCCATGGATCTCTACGTCATTCGCCGCCCCAGCGCCTGGGCCAACATGGCCGAGCTGCAGGCCGCCGGCGCGACCTCCGCCAGGATCGGCAACGAGCAGATGTCCGATCGCGTGCGCTGGATCCGCAGCTACGTGGTGCATGAGGCAGATGGTCGCATTGGCACCTTCTGCATATACGAGGCGCGTGACGGCGACTCGATCCGCGAGCATGCTCGCCGCGTCGGCATGCCCGGTGAGGAATTTTACAAGGTCGCGACCACCGTCGTGGTGCGCGGCGATCCCGTCGAACCGCCCATTGCCGCTGAGTGACGCTTTGCGAAGCGTCCGATGGCGCATCCCGATCCGACGATCCGGCACGCTGTCACATCACGATCAAGGATACGATAATGTCTTTCTCTTTCATGGAGCCAGTTTTTAGTCCGGCGCAAAAGTATTTTTCCATTGTCCTTTCGCGCTTCAGCCGGATCGTCAATCAGTCGGTCGCTCGCATGCTTGCAAATCGTGCGCGGCAAGTCAGCCGCGTCATGCTGCGCAGCTTCGGCGGCCGACCGTTGCCGAACCTCGGCGTCCGGCCCTCGCGGCCGATCATGCGGCGCGCGCTCTTTGCCCTGGTGATCGCAGGTGGCTCTTCACCCGTGTTCACCATGGCCGCGGACCTGGTTGTACGGGACCATCACGCGGCGCAAGCGGAGCAGGCGGTCTCGCAGCAACGCACCAGGCAGCGCTGCCGCCTCAGCTCGGAATGGCGCCTCGTGGTCGCGTCCGCGAGCCCTGACATCCCCGACCAGCGCACGGAATAGTCCGCAGCACATTTTCAGCACTGCATTTTCATCACGACACCTCTCGAGGGAGATAGCAATGAATGTTCAGACCGAAACGCCCGCCGTCGATCTCGCCGCCGTGAAGGCGCGCCAGCAAGCCACCTGGAGCTCGGGTGACTACGCCATCGTCGGCACCACGCTGCAGATCGTCGGCGAGACGCTGTGCGAGGCCGTCGACCTGCGCAGCAATCAGCGCGTGCTCGACGTCGCCGCCGGCAACGGCAATGCGACGCTCGCGCCGGCGCGGCGCTTCGCCGACGTGGTCTCGACCGATTACGTCGGCGCGCTGCTCGAGCGCGGCCGCGAGCGGGCGGCGGCCGAGCGTCTGCCGGTGACGTTCCAGGAAGCGGACGCGGAGAACCTGCCGTTTCCCGACCGGCGCTTCGACGTCGTGCTCTCGACGTTCGGCGTGATGTTCACCGCCGACCAGCGGCGCGCCGCCAATGAGCTGCTGCGTGTCTGCCGCGTCGGCGGCAAGATCGGCCTCGCCAACTGGACGCCGGACAGTTTTGTCGGCAACATCTTCAAGACCATCGGCAAATATGTTCCGCCGGCGCCGGGCGTGAAGTCTCCCGCGCTATGGGGCACCGAGACGCATCTCGCCGCGCTCTTCGGTCCGCGCGCGAGCGTTGCCGCCAAATCGAAGCACTTCAACTTCCGCTACAAATCGCGCGAACACCTGCTCGAGATCTTCCGCACCTATTACGGGCCGGTGCTGAAGGCCTTTGGTGCGCTCGACGCCGACAAGCAGCAGGCGCTCGCCGCCGACATGCTCGCCCTCGTGGACCGGTTCAATACGGCGACAGACGGCACGCTGGTCGTTCCCGGCGAATATCTCGAGGCCGTCATCACCAGGAACGGCTGATCCGCCGTTTGGCGTTCGTCGATCTCGCGCGCGGCACTGGCGCGTTGTCGCCCGTGCCGCGCTCGGGTGTCTGATCTACTGACGCTGGTCCTTGGGCGGTTTCCCTTGCCGCGCTGGTGGCGGTCGCCGCTGCTGCTGGACGCCGGGGCGCGGCTGTGCGCCTGGCCGCAGCAGGCCGGGCACGAGCCGGCCGCCCGGCACCGCTTGCTGGAAGCCCGGCCGTATCTGTCCCGGCACCGGCGGTGCAAGGCCCTGGCGCGGGTAGCCGGGCTGGCCCTGCAGTTGGCCAGGTTGCCGCACGCCGCCCGGTTGCTGCACGCTGGGCTGCTGCTGCGGGCGTCCCGGCTGCAAGCCGCCCTGACGCGCAGGCTCCTGGCGTCCCGGCTGTTGTCCCGCCGGCTGTTGTCCCGTCGGCCGCTGTCCGGCCGGCGTCTGCGCACCGGGCGTGCGCGGCAGCGCCGCGCCGCCGGGCTGCCCGGGCAAAGCATGACCCGCCGCGCCCTGCTGCTGCGTGCCCGGCTGCTGCAAGCCCTGCCGGCCCGGCGTGCCCGGCCGCTGCGGCTGGCCGGGACGGTTTTGCTGGCCGGGCTGCTGCTGCAACTGACCCGGACGGTTCTGCTGACCCGGCTGGCCCGGTGCGTTGCGGTTCTGGCCCGGCAGGGCGTTCGGCCGCTGCTGGTTCGGCTGCACCGGCTGGCCGCGGTTCGGATAGGGCGCCGCCGGATTGCTGCGGCGGAAGTCCGGATTGGCGCGGCGGAAATCGCGCTGCTCGCTCACCACCTGGCGGCCGAGCGATTGCGCGGTGTGCACCTGGCGGACAAAGCCGCGGTCGCGGGTGATCTGCTGCGGCGAGATCGTCAGCGGCACCGCGGCGAAACGCACTCCGCCGACGCCGGGGCGAATCGCAAAGCCACTCGCCGCGCGCGTCAGCACGCCGAGCGAGGTGCCGCCGCGGTCATGAACCTCGATGCGCCCGACATGGCCGTCCTCGTCGGGATAGAGCTTGATGCCGACATTGTTGCTGGTCGCGGTCGCGCCTTCGGGCACCTCGACGAGGCCGGTGGTGCCGCGGATGCCGAGCGTCGCGGTCGGTGTCGAGATTTTCATGTCGCCGGTCTTGGCGACGGCAGCGGCGACGAACGCCGCGGTTCCCCTGACGACGTCGAACAGCGCGCTGTTCTGCTTGCCGCCGTCTTCATAGACGTAGCTGTCGATCGTGATCCGGGTCGAGGCCCGCAGGTTGAACGTGGTGCCGTCGTTGAAGGTGATGCCGAGCGAGGAGGTCGCCGCGGTCGCGACCTCGTCATTGGCGAAGATGTCGTCGCGGATCTGCAGCGGCGTAGTGGCGTTGTTGCGCTTGACGGTCGCGGTGCCGGTCAATGTCGCGACGTTGCCGATCGGCTCGGGCGCCGCGGCCTGCGCGCTCGCGGCCGGAGCCGGGGTCGCGGGCGCAGGCGTTGCGGCTGGGGCGGGCGTTGCAGCGGGCGCTGGAGGAGGTGCAGGCGCCGGTACAGGTTGCGCCTGCGCAAGCCGCGTCAGGTCCGGCGCCGCGACAGCTCGCGTGTGCCAGCCAACCATGACGCCGACACCCAGCAGAAGCGCGAAAGACAGCCTGCGCCGCATCAGCATGAATTCCCGGGGGAGCATTCGGACGGAGAGGCAATTGAGCCGTGTCAGGCTGAATGCCGAATGAACGGTCTCGCCTTGTTGTCTTGTCAGGTTATTTTGGCAGACCGGAACGATCAAGCACCGCGCCTTCCTTGGGAGGCGGCGGTGCGTGTTCGATCTTGGATGAAATGGTCAGCCGCGCTTGTGCGGGGTAATCGTGAGCGGCTTGCCCGGCTTGGCTGCCGGCGAATAGCTCGCGGGCTGCGGCGCCGGCGGCACGTAGTGGAAAACCGCCTTGCAGCCGTCGCTGAGCTGCGCGCGTTGGCGGATCATGCAGGCTGTGACGCGATCGACGTCGGGAATGTCGGCGCTGCACAGCCGCATCGCATCGCCGGCGCACATCTGCTGCTGCTCGTCAGTGTAGGCGTACGCGGCCGAGGTCAACAAACCCAGCGCGAACGCGGTGGCAGCCAGCAGTTTGCCGTGACGAAGTGCGGTGAAAGCCATCTTGTCCCCCTTGTGTCGAGCGCATCGAAGCGGTGCGTCGGCTGCATGACTAGGGGCGCTTGGTTTCCGCAATTCTTCGTCGCGACGCCAAAATGGTTTCGTCGCGCGCTCCGTTTGTTTCGTTAACCAAGCGAGATCGGACCCGCGGATTGGCCGTCATGGCGAGGCCGTCGCCGTCCCGCTGTCGAGCGCCAGCAGCGCATCACGCTGGTCGGCCGGCATGGCGTGGAGGCGGCGCCGCACGGTCATGCGCAGCACGGCAAATCCGCCGACGAACACCGCCACCTTGCTGACGATGCCGTAGATCGGCATGGCCACGGCCCAGGTCTCGAGACTGCAGGTCAGCGCGACGAAGGCATTCACCGCGGCGGACACGAACATCAGCCCGGCCCAGGCGTAGCCCACGGCCGTGGCAATGTCGGGCGCCACCGTCCGTGCAATCTCGGGCACATAGCGGTTCAGCCAGCCGCGCTTGAGCATCACGATGCCGACGATCGCGTAGATCACGCTCGGCTTGAACAGCACGAAGCGCAGATCGTGGGTGAGCAGCGTCGCGATGCCCGCGACGATGATGAGGGACAGGCTCAGCCATTCCATGGCGTGGACCGGCCTGCGGCGGATCAACTGGCTGCCGATTTGCACAAGGCCGAATGCGATGCCGAGGCCGACCGCCAGCGCTGTGTTGTGGGTCAAGAGATAGACGACGAGAAAGAACAGCGTCGACGCCAGGTCGAGAAACAGCAATTTGGCCGCGTTGAGGAAATGCTTCATCGTTGCTTGAACTCGCTATCTTCAGGAGATGGATCCAGGGTGCAATGCGGGCGCGATCCGGCTGATCAGCGGCAGGATCAGAAATGGTTGCGCATTGAATAGCACATGGGTGAGCCAAGCGGGCGTCAGGGAGTCGTAGCGCAGGCGCAACCCAAACAGGATGGCGCCGAAGGCGGTGATGACCACGCTCCAGACCAGGCTGAACGGAATGATGTGATTGGCCCCGAAGATCAGGCTGCCCACCAGCCAGATCGCGGAATCGTGCCAGCCGATCCGGCGCAGCCAGGCCACCAGCAGCCCGCGATACAGAATTTCCTCGCACAGCGGCGCCGTGACCACGAACAGCACGAGGTAGATCGCGGTCATGTACGGGCTGTGGAAATCGATCCGGCCGCCCGGGCCTGCGCCGCCGGTGACGTGCGACAACCAATGTGTCGCGGCCGGGGCGCCGTAGAGCGCAACCAGGAATCCCACGAGGCTCGCAGTGGTGGCCGGCCAAGTCAGCCGGCGGAACAGAAACACCTCGCGGCGCAAGCAGCGTCGCTGCGACCAGCGCCAGGCCGCCGCGACCGCAATCCAGCTGCTGACCACATAGGCCAGCATCCCGAACGGCTGAAGACTCCGCCATGTCGGGATTTCAACGACGTCCCTGTAAACGATTTTCCAGCTTGCGTAGGCCAGAGCACCGGCGGCGGTCAGAAGCACGGCCAGTGCGACCGGCGCCAGCACCATCGCGAGCACAACGATGCCTTCGCGCCAGCCGACGCTGCCCGCCTTGGCCTGAGGCGCCGTGGATCCGGCGCCGCCGTCCAGTATGGCCATGTTCACCTGCGAACTCCCGAAGCAGTGCTGTCATCGGCACAGTCAGGCAGATCGCGCGGCGTTGCGCCTATCGAATTTCGAAACCGAGGAGCGATTGTCAGTTTGAGGAGGCGATTTCCGCCGCATCGGTGGTTGGCCCGGCCGCGGCCCGACGGCGAAACTCGGTCGGGGTCAATCCGGTGTCGGCCTTGAAGGCGCGGTTGAACGGCGCCAGCGACTGGAAGCCGGCGTCGAGCGCGATCGTCAGCACCGGTACCTCGGCCTGGCCGCGATCGGCCAGCGCAGCTTTCGCTTCGTCGAGACGGTAGCGGTTGAGAAAGGCGTTGAAGTTGCGGTGGCCGAGCCCGTCATTGATCAGCGTGCGCAGCCGGTATTCCGGCATGCCGAGCCTGACCGCCAGCACGCCGATGGTCAGCCCCTCCTGCCGATAGCTTCGCTCGCTCGCCATCAGATGCCTGAGGCGGTGGAGCGCGGCATGGTCCGGGGCCGACAGGCCGGCGTCCGCAAGCGGGCCCGGCGCCCGGGCAGCCTGGCCATTGCCGCCGCCGGCTGCGGCGACAGCCGGTAGGTTTTCGGGCGGATCGAACACCATCATCCAGACCGACAGCACGCCGAACGTGCCGAGGCCCAGCGCGACGGTCAGGCTGATGGCGCGAAACGGAATCGCGGCAAGCCCGGCACCGGCGCTGAGCACGATCTGGACGCTGATCCCGACGATCAGCGCGACCAGCAGCCGCCCGCGCGGCGTCGCGATGGCGTTGCGCCAGCCTTTCGGAATCTGCGCCACCGCCAGCAGGGCGAAGCCGATCGATGCCAGCGCCAAGAGGCGGCCGCAGATCGCCGCAAGGCCAGGCCAATTCGTCGAGCCATTGAAGGTCATGAGGCCGAGGCCGGCGACCAGCACCCACACCGCACCATGCCAGGGCCGCAGCGCAAAACCCTCGTCGAAGATCGCGCGCGCCCAAAGCCAAAGAATGACGGGAGAACCCATCGCCAGCGCGATGAAGGGAGAACTCCAGCCGAACGACCACAGCGGAAAGTATGGCGCGGTGGAAATCGCATAGGCCGCACCGGCCACGCCCAGCGCCGCGCCCAAATGCGCGGCGCGGTGCACCGCCGCGGTGCGTAGCAGCAGCACCGCACACACCACGAGAAAGAGTCCGACCACCGCGCCGCGGAGGCCGAGATCAAGAGCCGTCAACGCCATCGCAAGCCGCCCTCGGTTCGACGCACGTCTTATAGCGTTTCCGGCGATCGGCTTGAAGCTGCAGCCCACACGCCGATGCCCGCCTCCGGGCGGAAGCGGACATCGGGCAATCTTCGAATTCGCGCGCTTAGCTGACCCGCTTCCAGGTCTGGCCGCCGCAGAACATGCCGCCGAAGGCACAGCCCTGCACGCGCATCGCATTGGGGCCCTTCATCGCGATCGTCGAGTCGTAGTTGCGGCCTGAATTGGGATCGTGGATGCGGCCGCTCCACTTGCTGCCCTCGGGCTTCATGTTGATCAGGATCCGTTCGTTGGTCTTTTCCGAGTAGCCGCACAGATTGGCGCCGCAGGTTTCGACGCGGACGTTGCCCTTGTTCTCCTCGGTGGCCCAGACGCCGATCGGTCCGGTCGGCGCGGGTGCCGGCGCTGCGGCGGCGGGAGCGGCCTGCGGCTGCGGCGCGGGCTGTGCGGCGACCGGGGCCGGCGCAGGTGCGACGGGCGCGGCATCAACCGGCGCCGGCGCTGCAGTCGCGACCGTCGCGGCTCGCGCAGGAGGAGGTGCGGGCGGTGCCACGGCGGCAGCGGGTGCGACAGGTTGCGGCCGCGGCGGGGCGGCCTGAACCGGCGCGGGAGCGGGCGGCGCCGGCGGCGGCGCGTCCGAGACGACATCGTCATCGTCGGTCGACTTCGAACCAAGGCCCTTGAGATTGATATTGCCGAGCGTGCCGTTATAGCCGGGCGCCGAGATGCGGATGCAGGACATCGCGTTGCAGTTGCGCGGCGCCTCGATATGGATGCGCTGGCCGTCGACCTGAAAGGTGATGCCCGCACCGCCGGCATGGGCGGTCGTCGTGGCCATCAGCAGCGCGGCGATTGCAACGAGCTTCTTCATCACAGTCTCCCCTCGAGAGTGGCGACGCATCCGCGCCTGGTTGCATCGGATTGCCGAGGAGGCTACGCGCCGTCAGGCGCGGCTTCTGTGATACGGGTCACGCTGGCTCGTTAGGGGTCCCTGAAATGCAAAGCGCCCGGCGAGGGCGGCCGCCGGGCGCTCAAAACTACTTGCCTGGTCGATGATCAGAACACGCCGAGAATGATGGCGCCGACAAAGGCTAACGCGATGTACGCGGCCACAATGCTCAGCTTGCTCAGCAGAGGACTCGCGAAATCCATTGGGAAACTCCCTCGGTTCACAACGCTGCCCGCATTAACTCTAAAGGGTAGCAAGTCGTTCCCGACCTAAAAAGTCAGTCCTGCTGTCCAGCCTCGGCATCCGGCCGCAACGCCCAGTTGCGATGCACCCGAAAACGAATGTCGAATCAAAGTGTTGATGGTTCCCCAAGTATATTTTGGGCCGTCGGCTTCTCTTTCCCCAGAGTGCATCATTGCTAGACACAATCACAAGGAGAATGGAGTAAAGACCTAATCGGCGCGCGATCGCGCGGCCGGGTTCCGCCGCATGGTTAAAGACTCCTGACATCAATGCGTTGAAGAGTCTTTTAATTAAGTTCGAAGAACCTGCGCGGCATGACGCGTGGAGTTCGTTTGTATCTCGTCGGCTCCCTTGTCCTTGTTTCGCTGGCTGGTTGCGGTCGCGGTCTGTTTCAGACTGCCGAGCGCGAGCCGTGGCGGGCCGAGGCCGAAGCCGCATGTTTGAAATCCGGCGCGGTCAAGGAAGGCCCCGACCTCGTCCGCATCGATCCGATCTCCGGTCCCGGCGTCTGCGGCGCCGAGTTCCCGCTCAAGGTGGCAGCACTTGGCGAGAGCAGCTCGGCCTATGGCTTTGCCGACGATAGTCTGCGTCCGCCCGCAGCGATCGGCAACCAGCCGCGCTGGCCGATCAACCGGCAACCGAGCCCGCCGCCGGCGCAGGCGCCCTATCCCGATCAGCCCCAGTCAGGCTATGGCAGCCAGCCGGGCTATGGCGCTCAGCAGAGTTATGGCAATCAGCCGAACTCGGGCTACGGCAACCAGTCGAACGGACCGATCTCGCTGTCGGCGCCCGGCGTTCCGCCGCAGCAGGACGAGATCGACCTGCCGCCCGAGGGCACGCCCGAGCCGCGCGGTGAACGTCCCTACTATCCGGGCCTGCCGGCCAACCCGCAGCGCGAGCGCGCCGCCGCGCCTTACTCACCGGCACCTTACTCCCAGCAGCCGGCTGACGCCGCGCCGCCACGGCTCGGCCCGTCGAGCGGCAACCCGGTGATGGCGGTCGGCCCGGTCGCGGTGAAGCCGGCGGCCACGCTGGCGTGCCCGATCGTCTCGGCGCTCGAGCGCTGGCTCGCCGATTCCGTGCAGCCGGCGGCGCAGCGCTGGTTCGGCGCGCGCGTGGTCGAGATCAAGCAGATCTCGGCCTATTCCTGCCGCGGCATGAACGGCAATCCGCATGCGCATATTTCCGAACACGCCTTCGGCAACGCGCTCGACATCGCCGCCTTCACGCTCGCCGACGGCCGCCGCATCGTGGTGAAGAACGGCTGGAAGGGCCTCCCCGAGGAGCAGGGTTTTCTACGCGACGTCCAGGCCGCGGCCTGCCAGCAGTTCAACACCGTGCTGGCGCCGGGCTCCAACGTCTATCACTACGACCACATCCATGTGGACCTGATGCGCCGGGCCAGCCGGCGCGTGATTTGCCAGCCGGCGGCGGTCTCCGGCGACGAGGTCGCCGCACGCGCCGGGGCGCGCAACCCCTATGCAGCGCGCGAACCTTATGTCACAGGTTCACTTGGCGGCAGAAAGCCGTCCCCGCGGGGCAAGGCGGGCGCTTACGACGAAGACGAATTCCTCGACGAATAGGGCAGGACGCCCGTATTTCTACTGGGTGACACCGTGCAAACGGTGGCCACTTTTGCTGCATATGCTCGCTGAGTCGGGCACGCCCGGCTGGATACTGGGGGACAGTTTTGCAAGACGCGCCGATCATTCTCGTCATCGAAGACGACCGTGACCTCCAGATGATGGTGGAGGACGCGCTGAGGGACGGCGGCTTTGAGCCTGCGATCGCGCCCTCCGGCGAGGAAGCGCTGACGCTGCTGAAGGCGTTCCGGACCAAGTACAGCGCGCTCGTCACCGACATCCGTCTGCTCGGCCGGCTCGACGGCTGGCGCGTCGCACGCGGCGCGCGCGAGATCGATCCGTCGTTCCCGGTGCTCTACATCACCGGCGGCGGCGGTGATGAATGGCCGACCCGCGGCGTGCCGGATAGCGCGCTCTTGAAGAAGCCGTTCTCGCCGGATGAACTGGTCGCGGCGGTGGCCAAGCTGGTCAAGGCTGCGCCGCGGCCGTGACGGCCGGCGCTTATTCGGCCTTTATACCTTCCGCAAGCAATCCTTCTCGAATTCATACGCGCTCGCGCTCATCTTCGCGGCAGGCATCTCGTTCGCAACGGGCTGCACCGCATTTGGAGAGCGAACATGACTACCTATCGCGCATATATCGTCGGGGCGCACAGCCGTTCGATCGGCGTGGTCAATTTGGATTGCGCCGATGACGACCAGGCCGTTACATCGGCGAGCCGCCTGGTCGAGAGCCACGATGTCGAGCTGTGGCAGCTGGATCGGCCCATCGCCAGGTTCGATGCCGCCTCGAAGCAGGTGTTCAGGAAGTAGTGCGACATCGCGCAGCGGAGTGCTGTCGCGCCGCGCGATATCAGGTGATAGATCTAGCATCAGCTTCGTCATCACGGGGATATCAGATCATGGCAGCAGAAAAAGTCGCGCTCGTCACCGCGGGCGGCAGTGGCATGGGCGCGGCGGCGGCGCGGCGGCTCGCCGCTGACGGTTTCAGCGTCGCCATCCTGTCGTCGTCGGGCAAGGGCGAGGCGCTGGCGAATGAGCTCGGCGGCCTCGGCTTCACCGGCTCGAACCGCTCGAACGACGATCTCAAGCGCGCGGTCGACGGCGTGATGGCGCGCTGGGGCCGTATCGACGCGCTGGTCAACAGCGCCGGCCACGGTCCGCGCGCGGCGGTGCTGGAATTGACCGACGAGCAGTGGCGCACCGGGCTCGACGTCTATCTAATGAACGTGATCCGCCCGACGCGTCTCGTCGCGCCGATCATGCAGGCGCAGAAGTCGGGCGCCATCGTCAACATCTCGACCGCCTGGGCGTTCGAGCCAAGCGCGATGTTTCCGACCTCGGCGGTGTTCCGCGCCGGACTCGCGGCCTTCACAAAACTGTTCGCCGACAGCCATGCCGCCGACAATGTGCGCATGAACAACGTGCTGCCGGGCTGGATCGACAGCCTGCCGGCCACCGATGCGCGCCGCGACAGCGTGCCGATGCAGCGCTACGGCAAGATGGAAGAGATCGCGGCGACCATCGCGTTCCTCGTCTCCGACGGTGCGGGCTACATCACCGGCCAGAACATCCGCGTCGACGGCGGATTGATGCGGTCGATCTAGGGCGTGCACTCATAAGTCGTCGCAAGCAAATCGAACACCTGGGGTGTGACAACAATCATGTCCCCTCGAAGCATATTGGAAAGCGTTTCGTGAGTGGTGCAAATGCGAAGGCCGCGGACCAGCTATGCCGGCTGACGGGCGGCGAGTTAATGGACATCAGCATCACGCGGGGTGAGATCGACTACGTCGTCTCGAACCTGACGATCGACCGCAGGTTCACCGGAATGAAAACGGCGGGAACTTTCGGTTTCGCTGCGAGTCATATTTGTGACGCGATGCGGCCTGGCCGCCAAGGAGGGAAGCCAAGGGAGCGGTCATGTCAAAGTCCAACCTTGGAATGGCTGCGGCCGGCGTCGCATTGGTCGTTCTGGGAGCGCTGCCGAGCGCGGCCGAGGCGGGCTTCCGCCTGCGCGTTGGCGGCCCCGTGAGTGTCGCGCGCTTCGCGATGGCCGGCATGCTGTCGGTCGCAGGTCGCCGCCACGCACGCATGGCGGCGCGCCACAGCCGCGTCCGAATGGCTGCTTTAAGACCGCAAGATCTTCGCCCCGCCGCCGAGTCGATCCGCCCAAGTGAGCGCGCGCAGCTCACTGCGGTCGTGGCGCTGGCCGGCTGGCAGGGCGGCCGAGCTGCGCAAGGCTGGTGGCAGCACTCCGACGGGTCATACGGCTGGGTCGGTCCGCTCTTCTGGCCGTTCGCCTATAGCGATCTCTATGACTACGCGCTTCTCAATGATGGCAGCGGCTTCTGGGCCTATGGCTACGGCGATCTCTACGCCGCGATCTTCTCGCCTTACGCAGCGAGCGATCTCTCGGCGTTTGCGGCCGAGCGCCCCGCCGCGAGGCGGCATCGCAAAGCGCCCTCCGTGCAGGAGCTCTGTAGCGGCGACACCGCCGAGACGACCGGCCTTCCCCTCGAGCGGATCGGCCGGGTGGTCGCGGCGAACGAGGCGCAGCGCACAGCCTTCGACGAGCTCGCGAGCGCCTGGATTTCCGCCGGCGATATCATCCGCGCCTCCTGTCCGGCACAGGCCGCTACCACCGCGCTGGAGCGGTTCGCGGCCATGCTGAGCCGCGTCGACGCAATGCTGAGCGCAGTTGCAGCCGTTCAGCTGCCATTTCAAAAATTCTACGATCTCCTAAGCGATGAGCAGAAGGCGCGGTTCAATGCGCCCGAACGCGACCCCCGCACTAACGCTGCGGCCGCGAAGCTGAGGGAGATGCAGGACGCCGCCTGCAAGGCGAGCCGCGAACCGCAGGACGAGCAACAGGCCGAAAAGCAATACCGCCAGCTCGTCGCCCAGCAATGGCCCCTCGACGACATCGCCGCCAGCCTGAAACTGAACGATACCCAACGCGCCGCGCTCGAAGTGGTGCAGGACACTGCGACGGGCACCATGGAAGCCTTAAGTGCATGTCCGCCAAAAGACGCGCTCACGCCGCCGGCCCGCCTGAGAGCCGCAAAGGCGCGGTTGGAAGCGATGCGAGAGGCGATCATGAGCGTGAACGACGCGGTCGACGATTTCCATTGGAACCTGAGCGACGAGCAGAAGACGCAGTTCGAGGGGCTCGGTCCGAAGAAGCGGGGGGTGTGATTTTTCATCCCATATGCGGCGCGATGGATTGCTTCGCTTCGCTCGCAATGACAGGCGAAAGTTGCGTCTACACGCTGCATCTCGCGCAGCAGAACTGCGCGTGTCGCAAATATCGTGACCAGAGATTGCACTTGTCGTGATGACAAACTGAATGCGCAGGACTAGCCTTCTTCCAAAATCAAAACACTCGGGAGGAATGGCATGCCAGACGCAGCGGTTGCAGCACGCGCTTCGGACTCCACGCAGAGCGGAACCACACAGCAGATCGACGCTGTCGTGGTCGGCGCCGGCTTCGCCGGCCTTTATCTGTTGCATCGGCTGCGCAAGGCCGGTCTGTCGGCGGTGGCGCTGGAAGAGGGCGGCGACGTCGGCGGCACCTGGTACTGGAACCGGTATCCCGGCGCGCGCTGCGACATCCAGACCATCGATTACAGCTACACGTTCGATCCCGAGCTCGACAAAGCCTGGACCTGGTCGGAGAAATACGCGACCCAGCCGGAAATCCTGCGCTATCTCGGCTTCGTCGCCGACCGCTATGATCTGCGCCGCGACATCCGCTTCGGCACCAAGGTCACGCAGGCGACCTGGGACGATGCGAGCGAACGCTGGCAGCTCGCGACCAACAACGGCCCGATCGCGTGCCGCTATTACATCATGGCGACCGGCTGCTTGTCGTCGCCGAAGCCGCCGGAGATCGACGGCGTCAAGGACTTCAAGGGCGAGATCTACTTCACCGGCCGCTGGCCGCATCAAGGCGTCGATCTCAAGGGCAAGCGCGTCGCGGTGATCGGCACCGGCTCGTCCGGCATCCAGTCGATCCCGCTGATCGCCGAGCAGGCGGCGCAGCTCACCGTGTTCCAGCGCACGCCGAACTTTGCATTGCCTGCGGGCAACGGCCCGCCGCCGGAGGATCGCAAGACCTATTTCGAGACCGATCGCGCCGCCTATCGCGATCAGGCGCGCTGGTCGATGACCGGCGTGCCGTATCCGCAGCAGACGGCGGTGAGCTGGCAGCTCAGCGACGCCGAGCGCCGCGAACGTTTCGAGAAGGCATGGGCGGCGGGCGACCTCGTCCACATTCTCACCCAGCTGTGGGCCGACCAGGGCGTCGACGTCGACGGCAACCGGCTGGTCGCCGATCTGATCCGCGAAAAAGTCCGCGCGGTCGTCAAGGATCCCGAGACCGCGGAGGCACTCACGCCCTATGACCATCCGTTCGGCGCCAAGCGGCCCTGCCTCGATACCAATTACTACGCGACCTACAACCGGCCCAACGTCACGCTGGTGAATCTGCGGCAGGAGCCGATCAAGCAAATCACCGCCAGCGGCATTTCGACCAACGGCCGCAGCTTCGACGTCGACGTCATCGTGTTCGCCACCGGCTTCGACGCCATGACCGGCGCCATCATGGCGGTGCATCCGATCTCCGGCCGCGGCGGCAAGTCGCTGTCGGATGTCTGGGCGCAGGGACCGCAGACCTATCTCGGCGTCACCGTCGCGGGCTTCCCCAATCTGTTCATGATCACCGGTCCCGGCAGTCCGTCGGTGCTGTCGAACATGGCGGTGTCGATCGAGCAGCATGTCGACTGGGTGGTCGAGCGCATCGCGGCGCTGCGCGACGCCGGCTTCACCACGATGGAGGCGACCGACACGGCGCAGGCCGGCTGGCAGCGCCACGTCGCGGACTGTTCGATGCTGACGCTGCACCGGCTCGCCAACACCTGGTACACGGGCGCCAACGTGCCCGGCAAGCCGCAGGTCGTGATGCCCTATACCGGCGGCGTCGGTCCGTACCGCAGCATCTGCAACGAGGTCGTCAGCCGCGGCATGCTCGGCTTCAAGCTCACCGGCCCCGGTGTCGCCGAGCAATGCAATGACGGCGAGATCGTGCGGCTGCAACCCGACGTGCGGCTGGTGCTGAACATGCTCGGCGAGATGAACCTGCCGCCGCTCGAGACCATGGGCGCGCAGGGCGCGCGCGACTTCCTCACCGAGTTCAACAAGGGCCGTCCCGCCGGGCGTCCGGTCGGCGAGGTCGGCAGCGGCATGCTGCAGGGCGCCGATGGTCCGCTGCCCTACAAGCTCTACCGGCCGGCGACGCCGGGGCCGCATCCGGTCGTGGTGTATTTCCACGGCGGCGGCTGGGTGCTCGGCGACGAAATGTCTGACGATCCGTTCTGCCGCGATCTGTGCCGGCGCACCGGCATGATCGTCGTCAGTGTCGGTTATCGCCACGCGCCCGAGCATCGCTTCCCGGCTGCGGCCGAGGACGGCTACGCCGCGGCGCGCTGGATTGCCGCCCACACCGCCGAGCTCGGCGGCAGGTCCGGGCCGCTGCTGATCGCAGGCTGGAGCGCCGGCGGCAACATCGCCGCCGTCACCTGCCAGCTCGCGCGCGAGCGCGGCGGGCCCGAGATCGCGGGCCAGCTCCTGATCTGCCCGGTGACCGACTCGACCTTCGACCGGCCGTCCTATGTCGACAACGCGGTGGGCTACTTCCTCACGCGTGGGCTGATGTACTGGTTCTGGGACCTGTACTGTTCGCCGGCCGACCGCACCGATCCGCGCGTCGCGCCGCTGCGCGGCAAGCTCGAAGGGCTGCCGCCGGCGTTCATCGCCACCGCCGAGTTCGATCCGCTGCGTGACGAGGGCAATGCCTATGCCGAGGCGCTGGCCAAGGCCGGCGTCGAGGTCGAGCAGCTCAAGGGCCACGGCCACTTCCACTCGTCCTTCGTGATGGTCGACGTCATCATCACCGCCGTCAGCGCCCGCGCGAAAATGGCACGTGCGCTGCGGCGGTTTGCGGGACTGCCGGAGGAACTTGAGCAGGACAACGTGGCAGCGCCGAAGATCAACGCTGCGGCAAACTAGCCGAGCTCGAACGTCGTCACTCCGAACACGCGATCGATCCGCAAGCGCGGGATCGCGCCGGTGTACATCCGCGCGGTTTCGAACACCGGGGCAAGTCCGAGGTCCTGCGCCAGCGCCACCGCGTCGCGATTGACCGCGGGCACGTCGAGGAAGATCTCGCCGCCGCCCGTGCTTGCCAGCAGCGCTGACAGCACGACTTCCGCAGCGGCGCGATCGTCGGCGACCAGCGGACCGATCTTGCGGCCGCTCCGGCACGGACGGATCACGCCCCAGCCGGCCAGCCGGCCGTCGCGCAGCAGCGCGCGCCCGACATGTCCTGACGTGGTGATCCAGGCGTGCAGGAACGCCGGCCGCGGTGCCGGAAACACCGTGGCGTCATCGGCCGCAACGATCGCTTCCGGCGCATCGGTGAGTGCGATGATGCCGGCCTTCGGCGCAGGAGGTGCCGCGATGGTGCCGCCATAGCGAATGTTGGCGTAGGCGAGCTCGAAGCCGGACTTCCGGTAATTCGCCTGCTGCGCCACCACGCCGTCGAGCCCGATCACGCGCGGCCGCGCATGCGCGATCGCGGCGTTCCATATCTGTAAGCCATGGCCGCGGCCGCGCAGATCCGGACGCACGATGTAGAAGCCGAGAAAGGAGAAATGCGCGCCGTAATTCACGCAGGAGATCACCGCGGCCGGCTGCCCGCCGAGCTCGCCGATAAAAAATCCCGCGGGATCCTCGGCGGCAAAGCAGCCGGCGTCGGCGAGACCCGGATTCCAGCCCTCGGCCGCGGCCCAGTCCACCGCAAGCGCGATCTCGTCCGGCAGCATCTGTCTGATGGTGAGGTCGTTCATGGCGAATGATACCTCGCATTGACGTTCGCTGCAGAGTAGCGCGCCATCTGGCCGCAGTAACCACTGCGTCCCCACCCACTGCTGTCATCGCCCGGCCTGTGCGCGATTGCGCACGTGGACCGGGCGATCCAGTACGCCGCGGCCTCTCGTCTCAAGCACCGCTGCCTCTGGAATACTGGATCGCCCGGTCGAGCCGGGCGATGACAGCGAGTGCGTAGAGACTTCGCGGGTGATGACGATGTACGTGTTCTTGCAGCCGGGTCTCTACGTCGATGTCCGGATGCATCATCCCTTTGGCCGGTACGCCGCAAAGAACACGCGGGTGGCGCTGTCGACGACGGTTGCGATCCGTTCAGGTGTGGGCGAAGGCGCGGCCTGGAAGATGAACGCCTGGAACAGTGTCGCCTGGCACATCTGCATGAACTGCCAGGCCGCGAGCTGATAGTCGTCGATCACGAGCTCGCCGAGCGCGGCGCGCGCCTCGAGATAGGCGGCGAAGCGGTCGACGGTGTGCGCGATCACATGGGTGTAGAACCGGCTGCCGAGCTCGGGCATCCGCTCGGCGATCGCCATCACGGTGCGGATCGCCGAACCGCCGCCGGGCCGGCACAGCACCGCGACATAGGCGCGGCCGAACTCGGGGAGGGTGGTGTCGACGTCGCGGGTGGGGTCGAAATTGAACGCGACCTTGCTGTTGGCAAGCTTCTCTTCCTCGACGATGGCCGCGAACAGCCCGGCCTTGTCGGGGAAGTAGACATAGAGGGTGCCCTTGGAGACCCCGGCAGCGCGCGCGATCTCGCCCATGCTGGCGCCGTCAAAACCGAGCTCCAGGAAGACCTTGCGGGCACCGTCCAGGATCTGGCGGCGCTTCGACGGCTCCTCGTCGCTGACGAGGTGGAGGGGGTTGGGCGGGGCTGCAACCATTGATTTAGCTTCTCGGTAAGAACTCAATCCCAAAACGGGCCGAGGTAAGAATCGAAGCGTTATAATCCGCGCGACGGGAATATAGATTGACCGAACCGTTCGGTCAATGGTATCATTGGGGACAAAGATGCGCTGGATGGCCCTTTTTCCGCCACCGCACGCATCGAGATTTTTCTTTGGGGAGCCTCGGCCATGGCCGCAGCACGAGACCAGGCTGCACGCATCGTTCGTTCCGGGCCTGAGATGGCCGAGGGCGAGGTCGCGCGCGACGCTTCCACTGCCGACGAGGCCAAGCGCCCCGCCGAGGCGCCGCCGGCGTCTGCGCCGGAGCAGCCGGCCGCCGCGCCCGCTAAAACTGCGGCGCCAAAGTCCGGCAAGCGCAAATTCGTGATGCTCGGCGTGGTCGGCCTGCTCGCGCTCGCCGCCGCAAGCTACGCCACTTATTACCTGCTGGTCGGGCGCTTCTACGTCTCGACCGACGACGCCTATGTCCGCGCCAACAACTCGATGCTCGGCGCCCGCGTCGCCGGCCACATCGCCGCGATCCTGCCCGGCGACAATGCAGTCGTGCGCGCCGGCGACGTGATCTTCCGGATCGACGATGGCGACTATCGCATCGCGGTCGACGCCGCGCGCACAAGGATCGCGACCCAGGAGGCGACGATCGAGCGCATCGGCCGCCAGGTTCTGGCCGCGGAAAGTTCGGTCGAGCAGGCGCAGGCGCAACTCACGTCAGCCGAAGCCGGGCTGAAGCGCGCCGATCTCGATTTTGATCGCCAGCAGGCGCTCAACACCAAGGGTTTTGCCTCGCGCGCGACGTACGAAGTCTCGGAAGCCGGCCGCGACCAGGGCGCCGCGGCGGTGCGTTCGGCGAAGGCGGCTTACGACGCAGCCAAGAGCAATGTCGAGGTGACCAAGGCGCAGCAGGCGGAAGCGCGCGCCCAGCTTGCCGAATTGCGGACCCAGCTCGCCCGGGCCGAGCGCGATCTCGAATTCACCAAGGTTCGCGCGCCGGTCGACGGCACCTTCTCCAACCGCATGGTCAACACCGGCGATTACATCAATGTCGGCCAGCGGCTCGGCAATGTGGTGCCGCTTGAGGGCGTCTATATCGATGCGAATTACAAAGAGACCCAGCTCAAGCGCATCCGCCCCGGCCAGCACGTGACCATCAAGGTCGACGCCTACGGCTTCCGCAAGTTCAGCGGCATCGTCGACAGCATCTCGCCGGCCGCGGGCTCGGTGTTCACGCTGCTGCCGCCGGACAACGCCACCGGCAACTTCACCAAGATCGTGCAGCGCCTGCCGGTCCGCATCCGGGTGCCCGCGAGCGTCGCCAAGCAGGGCCTGCTGCGCGCCGGCATGTCGGTCTACACCACCGTCGACACCCGCGAGGGCGCCGCCGACGCCGACAGCGAGACCGATCTCGACGCGCCGATGGCTATCCATCCGCAGTGATGCATTGAAGGCGCGCAACGCCATGACGTTGGATCAGAGAGTTGCGGCATCGACAGTCCACCTCCGCCTGTGGGAGAGGTCGGATTGCATCGTCAGATGCAATCCGGGTGAGGGGTTACGTCTCTCGTGGGATCTGCGGCCGCTCACCCGGCGCTGCGCGCCGACCTCTCCCCAATGGGGAGAGGTGTTGGGAAGCAGCGAGCTGTAGCCCATGGCTGATACCACCACCGCATCTCCATCGATGACGAGCGCCGCGCCGCCCGCCTCCGAGACCATTCGGCCGGAGCGGCTGATCGCGTTCATCATCATGGTGTTCGGGATGTTCATGTCGATCCTGGACATCCAGATCGTCTCGGCGTCGCTCAACGAAATCCAGGCCGGCCTGTCGGCGAGCTCGACCGAGGTCTCGTGGGTGCAGACCGCCTACCTGATCGCCGAGGTGATCGCGATCCCGCTGTCCGGCTTCCTGTCGCGCGCGCTCGGCACGCGGCTGTTGTTTGCGATCTCGGCGTTCGGCTTCACCGCCTCCAGCATGTTGTGCGGCTTCGCCTCCTCGATCGAGCAGATGATCCTGTGGCGCGCGTTGCAGGGTTTTCTCGGCGCCGGCATGATCCCGACGGTGTTCGCTTCGGCCTATCTGATCTTCCCGCGCAACAAGTTCCACATCGTGGCGCCGATCATCGGCCTGGTCGCGACGCTGGCGCCGACCGTCGGTCCGACCGTGGGCGGCTACATCACCGACCTGATGTCGTGGCACTGGCTGTTCTTCATCAACGTGGTGCCCGGCATCGGCATCACCATCGGCGCATTGCTGCTGATCGATTTCGACGAGCCAAATCTCGCACTGCTGGAGCGCTTCGACTGGTGGGGCCTGATCTTCATGGGCGGCTTCCTCGGCGCGCTGGAATACGTGCTCGAGGAAGGCCCGCAATACGAATGGCTGCAGGACACCTCGGTGGCGACCTGTGCCGCGATCGGCTTCGTCTCGGCGATCGCCTTCTTCTGGCGGGTGCTGACCGCGGAGGAGCCAATCGTCGACCTCTACGCCTTCACCAACCGCAATTTTGCGGTCGGCAGCTTCCTGCAGTTCTGCATCGGCATCGGGCTCTACGGGCTGACCTATGTCTACCCGCGCTATCTCGCCGAGGTCCGCGGCTACAGCGCGCTGATGATCGGCGAGACCATGTTCGTGTCGGGCGCGGCGATGTTCCTGATGGCGCCGGTGGTCGGACGGCTGATGCTGAAGGTCGATCTGCGCTACATCATTGCCTTCGGCCTCGTCACCTTCGCGCTCGGCTCCTGGCAGATGACCTGGATCACCCGCGAGTACGATTTCTACGAGCTGCTGGTGCCGCAGATCCTGCGCGGCATCGGCATGATGTGCGCGATGGTGCCGACCAACAACATCGCGCTCGCCACGCTGCCGCATGACCGGGTCAAGAACGCCTCCGGGCTGTACAATCTGATGCGCAATCTCGGCGGCGCGGTCGGGCTTGCGATCATCAACCAGGTGCTCAACGAACGCACCGACCTGCACATCTCGCGGCTGCACGACCGCGTCACCTGGGGCAACACCACCGCGGTCGAGACGCTCAACATGCTCGCCCAGCGCATGCAGGGCCTGGGTGATTCCGCGATGATGGCGATGAAGCAGCTGTCGCAGATCGTGCACCGCCAGGCCGCGGTGATGGGCTATGGCGACGCCTTCCTGATGCTGGCGCTGTTCTATGCCGCCCTCAGCCTGCTGGTGCTGCTGGTCAACAAGCCGACCTCGCTCGCCGAAAGCGGCGGCGACGCGCATTGAGTCTTTACGGCCACACCGGCGCGGTTTGACGCGCTCACGCGCTTGTCATCTTGCAAATCAGGCGTGATGCATTTATAAGTTTCATATTGTCACTCGAGCCGGGGAGATGCGCATGATTTCGTCGTTTATGCAGATCGCACGCCCGCGTTCGATGATGCTGGACGCGCTCGCGCATTAGCTCCCAGCAGCTCTGATCGGGCCTGATCCCCGGTCACTCAAGCTTCCCAACACGTTACCGATTGTTTTTCGCGACGCCTGCGGCCGGATTCCGTCCGCGTGTCGCTTCAGATGGAGCCGGCCGGCGCAAGAGATGCGTGGCCGGAATGGGCCATGATCTCTGAAAAGACCAAGCGACCGGCCGCGATCCGGATCGTGCTGCCATTCGTCTTCCGCCATTGGCTGGAGCAGCCGCTCCGCGCCTCCGTCGTCACCGCGGGTTTCCTCGGCGCCACCGCGGCCGATCTGTTCATGCCGGTCTATTCCGGCCATCTGGTCGACGCGCTGACATCAGGCGCGGCGGACCCTGCCGCGCGCCACGCGGCGATGCTCGCATTCGTCGCCATCGTCGCACTCGGCGCGCTGTCGGTGATGCTGCGCTTCGTCGGTATCCAGAGCATCGTGCCGTTCACGCTGAAGACGATGTCCGACATCGGGCAGCAGGCCTTCATGCGGGTGCAGCGGTTCTCCACCGACTGGCACGCCAACTCGTTCGCCGGCTCCACCGTGCGCAAGATCACGCGCGGCATGTGGGCGCTCGATTTGTTGAACGACACCATCCTGATGGCGCTGCTGCCGTCCGTCGTCGTGCTGATCGGCTCGATGATCCTGCTCGGCCTGCACTGGCCGCAGCTCGGCGCGGTGATCGCAATCGGCGCGGTGATCTATGTCGCGATGACCATGGCCTTCCAGGTCCGCTACGTCGCGCCGGCGGCGCGCGTCTCCAACGCGTGGGACACCAAGGTCGGCGGCACGCTGGCGGATGCGCTGACCTGCAACGCGGTGGTGAAGTCGTTCGGCGCCGAGGCGCGCGAGGATATCAGGCTCGACGGCGTGATCGGACGCTGGCGTCGCCGGGTGCGGCGGACCTGGTTCCGCTACAACCATACGGGAGTGGCGCAGCTCGTGGTGCTGCTGTGCTTTCGCGCGTCGGTGATCGGCGGCGCGATCCTGCTGTGGGCGGCGGGCCGCGCCACGCCGGGCGACGTCACCTATGTCTTGACCAGCTACTACATCATCCATGCCTATCTGCGCGATGTCGGGATGCACATCAACAACCTGCAGCGCTCGGTGAACGACATGGAGGAGCTGGTCCAGATCCATGGCGAGCCGCTCGGCATTGTCGACGCTGACGACGCCAGGCCGATCGACATTGCGGGCGGCCGCATCGTGTTCGACGACGTCACCTTCCATTACGGCGGCCATCGCCGGCCGCTGTATGACGGGCTGTCGGTCGACATCGATGCCGGCGAGCGGGTCGGCCTGGTCGGACGCTCCGGCTCCGGCAAGACCACGTTCGTCAAGCTGGTGCAGCGGCTCTACGACGTCTCCGGCGGCAGAATCCTGATCGACGGTCAGGACATCGCACAGGCGACGCAGCAATCGCTGCGCAGCCAGATCGCGATCGTGCAGCAGGAGCCGATCCTGTTTCACCGGACGCTTTCGGAGAACATCGCGTACGGCCGGCCCGGCGCCTCGATGGAGGCGATCGAGCAGGCGGCGCGGCTTGCCAATGCGCACGACTTCATCATGCGGCTGCCGAAGGGCTACGGCACGCTGGTGGGCGAGCGCGGCGTCAAGCTGTCAGGCGGCGAGCGGCAACGTGTGGCGCTGGCGCGCGCCTTCCTGGCCGATGCGCCGGTGCTGATCCTGGACGAGGCGACCTCGAGCCTCGATTCGGAATCGGAGGCGCTGATCCAGCAGGCGATGGAACGGCTGATGAAAGGCCGCACCTCGATCGTGATCGCGCACCGGCTGTCGACGGTGCGCAGCATGGATCGGATCCTGGTGTTCGATCGCGGCGAGATCGTCGAGCAGGGCACGCATGAGGCGCTGACCTCGCGGCCCGGCGGCATCTACCGCTCGCTGTTCGAGCGGCAGGCCACCGAGTTCGGCCAGGTCGCGGCGGCGGAATGACAAGGGGCGGCTGACGGGCAGATGCTCCGTCAGCCGCGCAGCTTCGGGGACTCCTTGGGGGTTACGATGAAAGACCTGACACGCGGCTCCATCGTGAGCCACATCCTGACGATGGCGCCACCGATCGTGGTCGGCATGATCACGATCATGATCTGCCAGCTGGTCGACCTGTATTTCGTCGCGGGGCTCGGCGATGCGGCGGTCGCCGGCGTGGCCGCGGCCGGCAATGCCGGATTCCTGATCAACGCGCTGATGCAGGTGCTCGGCGTCGGCGCCGTCGCGCTGATCGCGCAGGCGGTCGGACGCAAGGACCCGCGCGACGCAAATCTGGTGTTCAGCCAGGCCATCGTGCTGTCGGTGCTGTTCGGGCTGGTGACGCTGGTCGCGGGCGGCCTGCTGTCGCGCCCCTATATGCGCGGGGTCGCGGCCGACGCGGCCACCGTCGAGGCCGGCACGCTTTATCTGCTGTGGTTCATGCCGGCGCTGGCGCTGCAATTCATAACCCTGGTGATGGGCTCGGCGCTGCGCGCCACCGGCATCGTGCGGCCGAGCATGCTGGTGCAGGCGATCGCCGTGATCATCAACATCGCGCTGGCGCCGGTCTTGATCGCGGGCTGGGGCACCGGCTATCCGCTCGGTGTTGCCGGCGCCGGCCTTGCCAGCTCGATCGCGGTGCTGATCGGCGTCGGGATGCTGTTTGTGTATTTCCGCAAGCTCGAGCGCTATGTCTCTTTCGATCCCGCGCAATGGCGGCCGCAGCTCGATCAGTGGAAGCGCATCCTCTATGTCGGCCTGCCCGCCGGCGGCGAGTTCGCGATCATCTTCCTCTGGATGGGCGTGATCTATTACGTGCTGCGCGATTTCGGCCCGGCGGCGCAGGCCGGCTTCGGCATCGGTACACGCGTGCTCGGCCTGATCCAGATGCCGGCGCTCGCGGTCGCGCTCGCCGCGGGCCCGATCGCCGGCCAGAACTTCGGCGCCGGCGATGCCGCGCGCGTGCGCGAGACCTTTGTCAGGGCGGCGACGATCGCCATCGTCGTGATGATCGGCTTCACCTTGCTGGCGCAGTTCAAGCCGGGCTGGCTGCTCGACGGCTTCTCGAACGACCGCGAGACCATGGCGGTCGCGGCCCAGTTCCTGCACTTCGTCTCGTTCAACCTGGTGGCGCAGGGCTTGGTGTTCACCTGCAACAGCATGTTTCAGGGGCTCGGCAATACCAGGCCGGTGCTGCTGAGCTCGGCCGCGCGTCTGTTCACCTACGGGGTGCCGGTGATCTGGCTCTCGACCCTTCCAGGCTTTGCGATCCAGCACGTCTGGTATCTGTCGATCGCGACCACCACGCTGCAGGCAGCCTTGAGCCTGTGGCTGCTGCGCCGCGAGTTCGGCAAGCGCCTGGCGCCGCTGGAGCCGCAGCTTGCGCCTGAGCCGGCGGCGCCGTCGCGCGCGTCCGCGTAGCACCGTCGACTGCGGTGCTACTTCGGCGCAACTCCGCTCCACATCAGCGCGACGCCGGACAGGAACAGCAGTGCCAGCACGACGTCGGAAAAATTGCGTTCGCTGAGCGCGTGATAGACCCGCGAACCGATATAGGCGCCGAGCAGCGTGCCCGGGAATGCGCAGGCGACGAGCCACACGATCTCGATCTTCACCAGGCCGCTTGCGACCTGGATGCAGAGCGCGGCGAACAGGATCGTGAAGTTGAAGGTCTGGAACACGCCGCGGCGCTGCGCCTTGCCCCAGCCGCGCACACTCGCCCACAGGATCGGCAGCGGGCCCGACAGACCTGCGAGGCCGCCCAAGATGCCGCCGGCAAAGCCGATGGCGCCGTCGGCCCATTTGCCGCCGAACGCGATCGACATCGGCTTCTTCTGCAGGAACAGCGCGGTCGGAAACACCAGCAGGAAGATGCCGATGGTGAGCTTGAAGGCAGCCGGGTCGGCGCGCGCGACCAGCAAAATGCCGATCGGCACGCCGGCGAGGCCGCCGATGATGAACGGCCAGACCAGACGGAAGTCGATGCTCTTCCAGATCGACGGCAGCGTCGAAACTTGCGCGATGACCGAGCAGACCAGCACCAGCGGCACCGCGAGCGTCGGCGGTAGCACGTAGAGCCAGATCCCGAGCGCCATCAGCGCGGTGCCGAACCCGGCGAGCCCGGAGACGAAGCCGCCGGCGAGCGCGCCGAGAAACAGGATGGCGTAGCTCGCTGCGGTCAATGCGTTTCTCTCCTTATGTGCCGCGGAATGACGGCTGTTTTGCCGCGACGTTTACACGACGAGAGCGGTGGCTACTATGCGAAATCGCGGCTCATCAACGACAATCGAAAATGGAAGCAACCCATGACTGCAAGTTCGTCCAAAACCTTTCTGGTCTGTCACGGCGCCTGGTCGGCAGGATGGGCGTGGAAGAAGATGCATCCGCTGATGCAGGCGGCCGGGCACCGGCTGATCACGCCGAGCTACACCGGGCTCGGCGAGCGCGCGCACCTCGCCAATCAGTCGCTCGACCTGGAGGCGCATATCCACGACGTGCTCAGCGTCATCAGCTATGAAGATCTGCGCGACATCGTGCTGGTCGGCCACTCCTATGGCGGCATGGTCGCGACCGGCGTCGCCGACCGGATGCGCGAGCGCATCGCGCAACTGATCTATATCGACGCCTTCGTGCCGCGCGACGGCCAGTCGCTGTTCGACCTCAACGAACCGGGCATCGAGAGCATGCGCAAGGCCGCCCGCGACGGCGACGGCTGGCGCATTCCGCCGATGCAGACGCCGCCGGATACGTCGGCCGCCGATGTCGAATGGCTGAGCTCACGCCGCGTTGCGATGCCGATCAAATGCTTCGAGCAGAAGCTGACGCTGCAGCATGGCGAAACGACACTGCCACGCAGCTACATCTACGCCACCCGCATCACGCCCGCCGACACCTTCGGTCAGTTCTCCAGGCGCACCAGGAACGAAGCCGGCTGGCGCCATTTCGACATCGATGCCAGCCACTCGCCGAACGTCACCGCGCCGGAGGCGCTGATGGCGCTGCTGCAGGAGATCATCGCGTAACCGGCCGTCATTCCACCGGGCGATGGCAGGCATCGCCTGCGGAATCTTGCCGCACGCACCTTACTCCGGCACGCCGGCCTGGCGCAGTGTCTCGGCGTATTGGGCAAAGCGTTCGGGAAGAAGGGGGCCTATGCGTGACTTCAGATTGGAGAGGCTTAGATCGGGATCGAGCTCAAGCGCGCGGGCTGCGAACGCCCGCGCCTCCATGAGGCGTCCGGCGGCGGCATTGCTGGCCGCAGCGGCGCGTAACGCCAGCAGGAAATGGGGCTGGTCGCGGCACGCCCGTTCCGCGAGCGGCCACGCTGCATCGGCATGACCGGCGAAGAAATTGGCGAGCGCCAGGTAGCTCAGCGTGCAGAAGCTGAGCGGATCAAGCGGGCTGAGCCGCAGCGCATGCGACAGCCGCTCGATTGCCTGGTCCAGCGGACCCCGCGGGACACAAATCGAGCCCGAGGCATGCCATGCGATCGCAAGATTGGTGTTCAGCAGCCGCGCCCGGTCGGCGAGGGCAAGACCCGCCTCGGCGTCGCCGGCAACATGGCCGAGAGCCATGCCGGCATAGGAAAGGGCGATGGCATCGTCCTGACCGTACGCTGCTGCGCTGGCGGCTAGGCGCGAGGCGTCGCGGGTCTCCTGCTCATGCTCGGTGGTCCAGCGGTTCACCCGGCGCCAGTAATAGCACCAGGCGCCGAGGCCGTACGCGGTGGCGAACTCCGGATCGAGTTCGGTCGCCTTCCGCACGAATTCCATCGCCTCGGCGATGCTCTCCCGGTCCATGCGATAGCTGCAGGCGAGGCCTCGCAGATAATGGTCGTAGGCATCAAGGCTGTCCGTCGGCTTGCGTCGTGCGCGCTCGATCTCGGCCTGCTCGAGCCGGGGCGCGATCGCGCCAACGACGTCATGCGTCACCTGGTCTTGCAGTTCGAAGATCTCGGCCAGCTCGCCGTCGTAACGGTCCGCCCAGATATGGGTGCCGGTGTCGGCCCTGATGAGCTGTCCCGTGATCCGCACGCGACTGCCCGCCTTGCGTACGCTGCCTTCCAGCACGTAGCGCACGCCGAGCGCGCGGCCGATCTGCTTGATGTCGACGGCGCGCCCCTTGTAAGTGAAGGTCGAGTTTCGTGCGATCACGAACAGTGACTTGAAGCGCGACAGCGCGGTGATGATGTCTTCGACCAAGCCGTCGACGAAATACTCCTGTTCGGGATCGCCGCTCATGTTCTGGAACGGCAGCACCGCGATTGACGGCCTGTCGGGAAGTTGCAGCGGTTTTCCGGTCCCAGCGACGAAGGAACGAGCCGCGTCACCCAGCCGCGCGCGCCAGGCTGGTATCGGCTCGGCGATGTTCTTCAGCACCTGCGGCCCTATGTCCTCGAACGCGGCATCGATCTTGCCGCGGATCTGGCGATGGGTGTCCTCGGACAGGCAGATGCCGCCGGGCTCGGCGATACCTTCGAGACGGGCCGCGATGTTGACGCCGTCGCCAAAGATATCGTCATCATCGACGATAATGTCGCCGATGTGAATGCCGATCCTGAAATCTATCCGGGCCTCGTGCGGTAGCTCAGCGTTGTACGTTGCCATGCCACGCTGCAGTTCGACCGCGCAGCGTACCGCATCGACGGCGCTGGCGAACTCGACCAGCATGCCATCGCCTGTGGTCTTGACGATGCGGCCACGGTGGGTCGCGAAGGTCGGGTCGATCAGTCTCTGTCGGAGCGATTTCAGTTCGGCAAGCGTGCGCTCCTCGTCGTGGCCCATCAGGCGGCTGTATCCCACGACATCGGCCGCCAGCACCGCGGCCAGCCGCCGCTCGACACGTGATTCCGGACCGCGCTGCTCCATCGTCCACCCCTGAGGGTTGCTCGGCCAGAATGTCACGATGCGCGATCGATGCCAACTCGCACGGTAAGCCGGCAAAGCGCGAAGCGGTTTCCAAGGCAGCCCGGTTGAGCGCTTGTGCGGAGATATTATTGCTCAAGCTAGGGGGAAAGCGCGATGACGATTCACCAAACTGCATCGCGCGCCCCTCGTGTTCGGGGACGGCAGCTGTTAGGTTTCGGCCTCGTCATCCTTGAGCCTGATCCCCTCCGCCCGCAGAGCTCCAAGGAGAGCCTCGATCTCTTCGGGCTCCATACTGTTCGGGCACAAGCCGCTGAGCTGTTCGGTGGTGATTGTGCCGGTTTGCTTGGCGATGTCTCGGGCCGTCGCCATGATCTTCTGAAGGTCCATCTGCGATCCTCCGCGAAGGACACTTTAGCAAATGGGATGCACTCGTGCTGAATGTGGCGAGGGGCCCGGCGTGTTGCGCCGAGCCCCTCGTGGCCTTTCTTCAAGACGCGTTTTCTTCACGCGAACCGGAACTCCACTTCGCTCGAAAACGCTTTAGAGCATCAGCCGGCCTGTAAGCCGGGTTCTGTAGGGCACCATTCTCGCGAATGGTGCGTGACGGCCATTCCTCTGGGACAAGGTTTGCACCTTGCCTCGAGCAACCTACCCGGACAGCGGGCCTGACATCGCCCTGCGGTGTTATCGCGCAAGCGCGAACTAACCGCGATGCTGTCCCTATTCGGTTTTGCTCCCGGTGGGGTTTGCCATGCCGTCGCCGTTGCCGGCAACGCGGTGCGCTCTTACCGCACCTTTTCACCCTTACTTCCTCCGAGGAGGGGAGCGGTTCGTTCTCTGTGGCACTTTCCCTGGGGTCGCCCCCGCCGGACGTTATCCGGCACCGCATGTCGATGGAGCCCGGACTTTCCTCCCCCGCGGCCTTTCGGCACCAGCGGGAGCGGCCGTCCGGCCGACTGACGCCCTGTGCATGGGGGCTTTGGCCGCCCGCGTCAAGCGATTGCGATGGTTAATCCGGCCGCCGTCCATGGTTTTGACATTCGCGGAGCCGCGGCATTTGATATCGGCTTTCCCGATTCAAGGACCTGACGCGCCATGGACACCGAACTGGCCCGGACCTTCCTGGCGGTGGTGAGTGCCGGCAACTTCATCACCGCGGCCGACCGGCTTCACGTCAGCCAGTCGACGGTCAGCACCCGCATCCACACGCTCGAGCAGCAGCTCGGCTGCACGCTGTTCGTGCGCAACAAGGCGGGGACCACGCTGACGCCGGCCGGCCGGCAGTTTCAGCGCCACGCGTCGCTGCTGGTCCGCACCGTCGCGCAGGCGCGCCACGATGTCGGGCTGCCCAGCGGATTCACCGCAACCTTGGTGGTCGGCGGCCGCATCGGGCTGTGGGAAGAGTATCTGCTGCGCTGGCTGCCGCTGATGCAGACGACGTGCCCCGAGGTCTCGATCCGCGCCGAGAGCGCGCTCGAACCGGAACTGATGCAAGGGCTGGTCGAGGGACGCATCGACGTCGGCGTGATGTACACGCCGCAAAGCCGTCCCGGGCTGAAGGTCGAACATTTGTTCGACGAGCAGCTGGTCCTGGTGTCGACCGATCCCAAGAGTCCGCCCGAGCCGCAACCGGGCTATGTCTATGTCGACTGGGGCCCGGAATTTTACGCGCGGCACAGCACGCTGTTTCCGAATTTCGCGGGGCCTGCGCTCAACGTCAACATCGGCTGGCTCGGGCTGCAGCATGTGCTGGCCAATGGCGGCTCCGGCTTCTTCGCGCGGCGCATCGTCGAGCCGTTGCTGAAGGCAAAGCGGCTTTACGCGGTCGCCGGTGCGCCGGTGTTTTCGATGCCGGCCTATGTCGCCCATCCGCTCGACCGGCAGGAGGCGCACGTTGCGAACGCGATCTCGCTGATGCATCGCGCCGCCGCCTCCCAGCTGAAGAGCGACGCTGCGCTCCCGCTCGCGAAGCGCAATCGTAAGGGGCGCTGATCACAACGTTCATATCGATGTTCCCGATGCCTGCGATCGGCAATCCGCGCTTGTCAAGAACGGCCGGCGGGTTCAGACCTGCGCAGGCGAATGAGCGGAGACCACGATGGATCTTGCTTCGGACCTCGGCAAAGCGCTGCTCGGCAGCGCGTCGGACGCGATCGTCGCGACCGACAAAGACGGCCTCGTCACGTTCTGGAATCCGGGTGCGGAGCGGGTGTTTGGATTCTCGGCCGCGGAGGTGGTCGGGCAATCGCTCGACCTGATCATTCCGCAAAATCTGCGCGCGCGGCACTGGGCCGGCTACCGGCAGGTCATGCAGACCGGCGAGAGCCGTTATGGCCACGGCGATCTGCTGGCGGTCCCCGCGCTGACCAGGGACGGCCGGCGCATCTCGGTCGAGTTCACGATCGTGATCTTGCGCAGCGCGCAGGGCGACGTCGCCGGCACGGTGGCCGTGATGCGCGATGTGACGAAGCGGTTCGAAGAGGTCAGGGACCTCAAACGCCGATTGGCTGATGTCACACGCCCGTCGGGTGGTTGCTGACCGCGACCACGGCCGCGATCTGTTCGGCGCTGTGTCCGTGTCCGATCGCGTCGGCCGCAAAGAGGACCCGGCTGGCGGTCCAGCACACCAGCAACAGCAGCAAGCCTTCAATTCCCGACGATGTCATGGCCGTTCTCCGTGGAGCGATCCGATCGTCTGCACATCGGGCCGGTTGCGGCCGAGGCGACGACATCTAAGAAGGCTAGCGGGCATCTTGGTTTTGACAAACGAATAATATTAGCTCTTGCCATCGATTTTGTAGATATAAATGCCCGAGCTGACGCGCCGCGCCGTGCGGCCGCGGAGGCTCAAATAATTTATTCTGCGAATGTCGTTTGGCCTGTCGCCCGTTCGACTGGGTGTCGGCGATCCAGCCGATCAAGAGGAGAGATGAGATGCAATACCTGCTGCTGATCTACCGGAGCGACGAGAAATACGCCCACATGACCGCCGACGACCGCAAGGCGCTGACGGCGGAGTACGGGGCCTACACCCAGTCCATCATCCAGAGCGGCCACTTCAAGGCGGGTGACGGGCTGCAGCCGGTGTCGACGGCAACGACTGTGCGGGTCCGCGACGGCAAGACCCTGACGACGGATGGTCCGTTCGCGGAAACCCGCGAACAACTCGGCGGCTATTATCTGGTCGACGCCAAGGACCTCGACACCGCGCTCGGCCTCGCGGCGCGGATTCCCGGCGCCAGGGACGGATCGATCGAGGTCAGGCCGGTGATGATCTACGACAACCCGCGATAACGCGTCGTCGTTCCGGGGCGCGCAAAGCGCGAACCCGGAACCTCGAGATTCCGGGTTCGATGCTTCGCATCGCCCCCGGAATGACGTAGTTGGATGAAATGACCCCCAGCCAGATCGAAAAAATCTTCCGCGACGAGGCGGGCCGCGCGCTCGCGACGCTGATCCGTCTCGTCGGCGATTTCGATCTGGCCGAGGACTGCCTGCAGGATGCCTTCGCGGTGGCGCTGCAGCGCTGGCCGATCGGCGAATTCCCGTCCAATCCGCGTGCCTGGCTGGTCAATGTCGGCCGCAACAAGGCGATCGACCGCGTGCGCCGCGCGGTCACGTTTCGCGGCAAGCAGCAGGAGCTGACGCATCAGATCCTGCTCGATGCCGAGGCCTCGCCCGAGCCGGCCGACGCGACGCTCGACGACGACATGCTGCGGCTGATCTTCACCTGCTGCCATCCGGCCTTTGCCGCCGAGGTCCAGGTCGCGCTGACCTTGCGCACGGTGTGCGGGTTGACCACGGCGCAGGTCGCGCGCGCCTTTGTGGTGAGCGAAGACGCCATGGCGCAGCGCCTGGTGCGCGCCAAGCAGAAGATCAAGCTCGCCGGCATTCCCTATTCCGTGCCGGAGCGCGAGGCGCTGGAGCCGCGGCTCAGCGGCGTGCTCGCGGTGATCTATCTCGTCTTCACCGAAGGCTATGCCGCGACCGCCGGCGAGGACCTGATGCGGCCCGACCTGGCGCGCGAGGCGATCCGGCTGGCGCGGCTGCTCGATGCGCTGATTCCGGCGCGCGGCGAGATCAAGGGCCTGCTGGCGCTGATGCTGCTGCACGACGCACGCCGCGCCGGCCGCCAGACCGCCGCCGGCGACATCGTGCTGCTGGAGGAGCAGGACCGCGCGCTGTGGGATTTTCAGCAGATCGCCGAAGGCTTGACGCTGGTGGAGGAGGCGCTGCGGATGCCGGGGCGCCCGCAATCCTATGCGGTGCAGGCCGCGATCGCCGCGCTGCATGCGCAGGCCCCGAGCTACGCCGACACCGACTGGCGGCAGATCGCCGGCCTCTACGAAGTGCTGTTGCGGATCAGCCCGTCGCCGGTGATCGAGCTCAACCACGCTGCCGCGGTGTCGATGGTCGACGGCCCGGCCCGCGCCCTCGATCTGATCGATGCGCTGGACGCGCGCGGCGGCCTGAAAGGCTACGACCAGCTGCCCGCGGTTCGCGCCGATTTGCTGCGCCGGCTCGGCCGCAAGGAAGAAGCGCGACAGGCCTATCTCGCCGCGACCGCCGCGACGCAGCTAGAGCCGCTGCGGCGGCTCTATGCGCGGCGGATCGCGGAGATGGGGTGACATCACCTCGTCCCGCGTGCCGCCCAAGACGGGCATCCCTCTACATCATCGATCGTCGGCGCGCGGCGCGCTGTTGAATGCGCTCAGTACCCTGATTTTGCCTTGGCGCCGCTGGTCGAACTCCCCGTCGTCGCTCCACCCGACATGCCGGTCGTGGTGCCGGGTGCCATCTTCACCTTTTTCTGCGCATGATGGACTTTGTGGGTCTTGTGCATGGTCGACGTAGTCTTGTCCCGGGTCGACATAGCGCCTGCGGCGGTCGGAGCAATGACGAGGCCGATCGCGACAGTTCCCGCGATGAGTGCTTTGAACATGGATGAATCTCCACTCAGACCCACCCCGACAGAGAAAGTCGGCACAACGTGAAAAGTTCCATTTTTGTGCATGCGCATCAGATTGGGAAAGCAACACGCGGCAGGCCTGTCCCGCTGCAACCGCCGCGACACAGCACGAGCCGTGCGTCGTCTGTATGCGCAACGGCTCGCGGCGATCGGCAGAAGGTCAGTTCGCTGAGAGCATGATCCGGAAAGGTGTGAAGCGGTTTTCCCTCGTGGCAAACGTGGAACACGTTTGCGCGGAGATCATGCTCAAACAACGAGCCAAAGCGCGATGAGGATTCAACCCAATCTCATCGCGCTTTAGCGCGGGCGGGAGCCGTCAGGATGCTCGACGGCGCCGGCATCGGCCGTTCGTGCCGGCTGGCTCCAAAGCCAGATCGCCAGCGAACCCGAGCGGCCGCGGAGCCGGGTCTTGAGCGGGCCGGTGAGCGCTCCCGATTGGTACAGCGCGCTGTCGCGCCCGGCGGCCTGCAGCAGTTCGTCGCTCACGCTGAGTTCAACCCCGTGACCGGCCGCTACCTCCATCAGGCGATTGGCGACGTTGACGGTGTCGCCAGTCGCCGTGATGTGACGATGGCTGGTGCCGCCGAGGCGCGAGGCGACGATGGTTCCGAAATGCGCCCCCAGTTTGTATCCGAGCGTTGATGCCATCGGCGCCGGCAGGGCCTTCAGCCAACGCGAGGTGCTGGTCGAGAGGCTGACCGCGCAGTCGATCGCCCGAACCGCATCGTCAGGCGCCGGCTGCGGCAGGCCGAACAGAACCATGGCGCCGTCGCCGAGAAACCCGGTGATCGTGCCGCGATATCTTGCGACGTCCTTGTCGATGATGCCGTGAAATTCGTTCAGCAGCTCTCTGATCCGATCGGGCCCGATCGACTCGCTCAGCGACGTGAAGCCGGACAGATCGATGAACACGACCGCGCCATTCTGGCGCACCGGCTCGGCCAGGAAATTGGGATCGGCAGCGAGCCAGCGCTGAACGCTGGGGGCCTGAAACTGGCCGAGCACCTCGCTCTTCATGGCGAAATAATGTGCCCGTCGCCGGCCCCACCAGAGTTGAATGATGCCGAACAGCAGCACCGGAGGTGCGGTGGCGGCCAGCGGCACCGCCGCGCCCAACCACACGCCGGACGAAGCGGCGAGGAACGTTGCGCTCATCCACAGCAGCACGACTCCGGCCGCGGCGACGATGCCCGCTGTGCTGCGGCGCCAGGCCAAGAGGCCGACGATCATCATCGGCAGGATGACGCAGACGATGCCCTCCGCGATCTGCACCGTCCGGTCGTGCCGGATGACGTCGCCGGCCAATAGATCGGTGATCGCGGTCGCCATCACTTCCACGCCCGGCATCAGCGGCTCGAACGGCGTCGGAAAGAAGTCGCCGCCGCCGGCGACGGCAGCACCCACCACCACAACCTTGCCGGCAATCGCCGCGGACGGCGGCTCGCCCGCCAGCAGCGCGGCAGCGCTGATGGTTCGTATGGTCCGGCGCGGGCCGTAGAAGCTGATCGGCAGCCCATGATCGGCGTCGGTCGGAATCGACAGCTGGCCCAGCACCAGGCGGGTCGGCTCAATCACCGGCTCGATAGCCATGGCCAGGCTGGCGACGCGCAGCGGGAAGGACATCGCGATGCCGTCGCTGCCCCGAAACAGCATCGGCACCGAACGAGGGACACCGTTCTGATCCGTCGTCACGTTGACGACGCCGACGGATGCACGTTTGGCAAATTCCTCCAGCGGCCATAGAAAACTCGCGGCCGCTGGCAATGTCCCGAGCGGCTGATGCTTTTCAACCGGGATCGATTGGCGGTGTTCGGGAAACACTGCGGCAGCGGCGATCGCGGTCGGAGCAGCTCCGAGCGCGTCGGCCAGCGCCGCATCCCCTGCGTCGGTGCCCTTGTCCAGCAACAGGATATCCAGTCCGATCGCCCTTGGCTTCAGCCGGGCGATCGCATCAACCAGTCTGGCAAGATCGCTCCTTGCGAGCGGATATCTGCCGAACTGCCTGACAACGGCATCGTCGATCTCGACGATCGTGACCAGGTCGGGCGGCGTTCTGACGCCGCGCAACACCGTTCGAAAGTCCGTCATCGCCGACTCCGCGCGGTCGAGCGCGCGCAGATGGCCCTGGGCGTGCAGAAAATACACCCCGCCTCCCCATAGCGCTGCGAGAGCGACCGGCAGCAGGGCTTTGAGATGCCGTCGCATCGGCGCTGCGGCTACTGACCCAGTCTTGCCATCAACGCCGCGACGCGGGGAGCCGGCCAGCGCTTGACGACGAGCGGAGTTGTGTCCTCGACATCGACGCCGTCGCCAGGTCCGAGTATGACGCTCTGCCGGTCGGCAGATCGGCGCCGCACCGCGACGCGTCCATTGACGACGAAAACCGAAGTCTTCTGTCCGGTGGTGTCGACGGCCCATTTGGTGCCGCGCACCGCCGCGATCGCTTGCGGCGTCGTCACCGTGAACCGCTTGCCCTTGGGCACCTTGGGTACTTCCAGAAGGATTGCCTGACTGCCCAGTTCGACGGAGTCGACGCGACCGTCGCGGTTGGTGTCGCTCAGGGTATATTGCGCGCCGTTCTCGGCGGTGATGGTGATCCCGCCGTCGCAGCGAAGCGTCTGTGCAGGACCCGTCGCGCTCACCGTCTGGCATTTGACGTCACTGGTCTGAGCAACGGCCATCTCGCTCAAAAACAGATAAAACAAGACGACGCCGATCGATCGCGCAAATACCGTCATGGTGACACCTTCCGCTTCAAATGGCTTGGGGCTCGGCAGCAGTCGTGACGTGCTGCCATCTTAAAGGAAGAAGCAAATCATTGCTAACCGCGCGCTTGACGCAGCTTAAGGGCGGAAATGAGGATCAGGTCCGCGCGCGGCGAGGCGTGCCCATGCACCGTCGTGCAGTGTGAGCCCATCGGGCGAAGGAAGGAGGCGGGCCTTATTTGCTCGCGACGGCGGCCGGCGCCGCCGCATCCGGCGGCAGGCTTGCGAGCAGCGCGTGCAGCGTCGCCATGGTCGACTGGTCGGCGATTCCGTCGACCCGCTCGGGGCGGAAGTGGCGCTGGAAGGCGGTGACGACTTCCATGGTGGCGCCGTCGAACTTGCCGTTGGTCGGGATGTTGTAGCCGTAGCGGCGGAAGGCGGCCTGCATGTTGGAGACGTCGTCGCTGATCGCGCCGAGCTTGAGCGCCGTGCCGCGCGTGATCGGCGCCGGCTGCACCCAGTGGCCGACGCCGGAATTGGCCAGCGAATGCCAGGGAAATTTTTCGCCGGGATCCTTCTTGCGCGCCGGTGCGACGTCGGAGTGGCCGAGCACGCGATGCGAGGGCACCTTGCGGCGGAGCATGATGCCGCGGCACAGCGCGATCACCGCCGCGATCTGGCGCAACGGAAAATCGGGATAGCCCCAGTCGTGTCCGCGATTGACGATCTCGACGCCGATCGAGCAGGAGTTGATGTCGTCCTCGCCGGCCCAGGCCGACACGCCGGCGTGCCAGGCGCGCTTGCTCTCGGGCACGCATTGCACGATGCGGCCGTCCTCGAGCACGATGTAATGCGCCGAGACTTCGGTGCCCGCGGTGCAGAGCTGCGCGATCGCGCCTTCGACGTCGGGCATGCCCGTGTAGTGCAGCACGATCATGTCGGGCTGGCGGCCATTGGCGCGCTCGCCGAAATTCACCGACGGGATCACGTCGGAGGCGATCGAGGAATCCGGCGTGAACGTCTTCAACTCGGCCACGCCCTTCGGAACGGGAAGGGTGCGTTGCCGCTTCGAATCGCCATTGGAAGACGAGGACGAACCAGAAGCCATCAGCTCTCTCAAAAACCCGGCGCAACACCGGCATACGACAAATGGATAAACAAATAGGCGTTTACTATTCCTTTACCCTGCCGGCCGCGCAATCGCCCGGCCGGTTCCATAGGCCATTTTGCCGGAGGTGTGTGCCGAAGGCATCACTCGAAAGCGCATCAAAGGCCAGCTATTCCGCTAACCTATCGTCAACGTTTTCTTAACGCTAAGTGCCGTTACTGAGAGGTGAGGTGCCGAACCGGTTTCGGGGGACGGCCGAGGTCCGCTGTTTGCGCGAAATCCCATGGAAACCCACCCAATTCCGGTCGGATATCAGGATTTGCGGCCGAGGATGGGAATTGGCGGAGAGATCTCGCAGCTTCCGTCGCACGGCCGGACAAGGCGCGAGGATTTGCGGCGCAATGGATCGGCGCGCGTCCACACTCCAGTTTGCCTGCGCAGCTCCGATCGGAGACCGCGGATGAGCGCGCACGCCTCCCGTCACATTTCCGTGCTCGGCCGCGAGGCGGTCGACTATCTCGGCCCACGCGCGGGCGGCATTTACGTCGATGCCACCTTCGGCGCCGGCGGCTACAGCCGTTCGATCCTCGACGTCGCGGGGACGCGCGTGATCGGCATCGACCGCGACCGCACCGCGATCGCCGGCGGCTTCGATCTGGTCGACGGCGCGGGTGGCCGGCTGACGCTGGTCGAGGATCGCTTCTCCCATCTTGCCGAGGTCTGCGCCGCGCAGGGCGTCGATGCGGTCGACGGCGTCGTGATGGATGTCGGCGTCTCCTCGATGCAGCTCGATCAGGCGGAGCGCGGTTTTTCGTTCCGCCTCGGCGGCCCGCTCGACATGCGGATGGGGCACAGCGGCCCGACTGCGGCGGATGTGGTCGCGAAGGCGTCCGAGAAGGCGCTCGCCGACATCATCTATATCTTCGGCGAGGAGCGCCATTCGCGCGCCGTCGCCCGCGCCATCGTCGCCGCGCGCAAGGACGCGCCGATCACCACCACGCAGGCGCTCGCGGACATCGTCGGCAAGGTGGTGCGCGCCAAGCCGAACGAGATCCATCCGGCGACGCGGACCTTTCAGGCGCTGCGCATCTTCGTCAACGAAGAGCTCGACGAATTGCACGAAGCGCTGTCCGCGGCCGAGCGCGTGCTGAAGCCGGGCGGGCGGCTCGTCGTGGTCTCGTTCCATTCGCTGGAAGACCGCATCGTCAAGAATTTCCTCGCCGAGCGCGGCAAAGTCAGCGCCGGATCGCGCCATCTGCCCGAGGTCGCGCAGGCCGCGCCGAGTTTTCAGATCCTGACCAAGCGGCCGGTGACCCCCGGCGATGCCGAGGTTGCGGCCAATCCGCGCGCCCGTTCGGCCAAGCTGCGCGCCGGCGAGCGCACCGCGGCGCCGGTGCACGCGGCCGATGAGCTGCCGTCTTGGCCGCATCTCGCCGACGTGATGCGGGGAGGCTGACGATGCGCCTGCTGCATTTGCTCGTCATCGGCATGCTGATCTTCGCGGCGTCCTATGTCTACCGCATCAAGATGGAATCGACCGCGCGCGTCGAGCGCGTGCTGCGGCTCAACGCGGAAATTCGCGAGCAGCGCGACGCGATCGCGCGGCTGCGCTCGGAATGGGCCAAGCTCGACGCGCCGCTGCGGCTGCAGGGGCTGGCCGAGCGCCATCTGCCGCTGAAGCCGATCGTCGCCAACCAGTACGACTCGCTGAAGAACCTCCCCGAACGGCCGCCGAACTTCTCGCGGCCCGGTTCGAAGGACCCGATCGGCTCGATGATCGACACCATCGAGGCCGCCGCCGAGCCCGACAGCGCGACCGGCTCGATCGACAAGGCGGGACCCGAACAGCCCGCCGACCAGCCGGCGCCCGCGGATGCGTCCGAGGGAGATCAGCAATGACGGGATCACCGATGACCGGCCCGGCGTCCGTCAACAACGCCGCCCAGAAGCCCGCTGAACCCTGGAGCCAGCGGCTGATCCGCACGCTGCTCTACGGCAGCAATGTCGACCGTGCCGCCAAGGCGCGTGCCCGCGTCGGCTTCGCGATCCTCGCCTTCGCCGCGGTCTATGCCGTGCTGGCCGGACGGCTCGTGCTGTTCGCGGTCGGTGCCGATAGCCATGGTTCGCGGCGCACCGCCTCGCAGGATGCGATCGCGACCGCGCGGCCCGACATCACCGACCGCAACGGCGCGGTGCTCGCCACCGACGTCAAGTCGCCCAGCCTGTTCGGCGAGCCGCGCCGCATCATCGACAAGGACGAGGCGATCGAGCTGTTGACCGCGACCCTGCCCGATCTCGACACCGGCGAGGTGCGCGAGCGCATCCAGTCACGCAAGGGCTTCGTCTGGCTGAAGCGCGAAATCTCGGCGAAGCAGCAGCAGGATATCCATCGCCTCGGCATTCCCGGCATCGGCTTCCTGCGCGAGAACAAGCGGGTCTATCCGACCGGCAACGAGGTCGCCCACCTGATCGGCCTCGTCAACATCGACAACCAGGGCATCGCCGGCATGGAGAAGTGGCTGGACAATAACGGTCTGGCCGACCTGCACCGCGCCGGCTTTGCCACCGACCGGCTGCAGAAGCCGGTCGAGCTGTCGATCGACCTGCGCGTCGAGCACGCGCTGCGCGACGAACTGATCAAGGCCAAGGACAAGTTCAAGGCCAAGGCCGCCTCCGGCATCATCTCCGACGTGCGCACCGGCGAGATCGTGGCGATGGTGTCGCTGCCCGACTTCGACCCGAACAATCCCAGGGAGGCGCACGACCCCGAGCGCATCAACCGCCTGACCACCGGCGTCTACGAGATGGGCTCGACCTTCAAGGCCTTCACGCTGGCGATGGCGCTGGATTCCGGCAAGATCAATTTGAACACGTCGTGGGATGCGCGGGGCAATTTACACTACGGCAAGTTCACCATTCACGACAGCCATCCGCTCGGACGCTTCATCAACACCAAGGAAGTCTTCACCTACTCGTCCAACATCGGTGCCGCGCGGATCGCGCTCGGCCAGGGCGTCGAGGCGCACAAGGCGTTCCTCGCCAAGATGGGCCAGCTGACGCGGCTGCGCACCGAACTGCCGGAGAGCGCGGCCCCGCTGGTTCCGCGGCGCTGGGGCGAACTGAACTCGGTGACCATCGCGTTCGGCCAGGGCCTGTCGGTGGCGCCGCTGCAGGCGGTGATGGGCATCAACGCGCTGGTCAACGGCGGCTATCTGATCCCGCCGACCTTCCTGAAGCGCAGCGAGCAGGAAGCGAAGGCGCTGGCGAAGCGGGTGATCAAGACCGAAACGTCGGACAAGATGCGTTACCTGATGCGGCTCAATGCCGAGATCGGCACCGCCAAGACCGCCGACGTCAAGGGCTATTATGTCGGCGGCAAGACCGGCACGTCGGAGAAGGTGATCAACGGCCGCTATGCCAAGAAGCGGGTGCTCAACTCCTTCACCGCGATCATGCCGGCCGACGATCCGAAGTACCAGATTCTGGTCATGCTGGACGAGCCGCAGGCGCTGCCTGAAACGCACGGTTTCATCACTTCGGGCTGGAATGCGGTGCCGACCGGAGGCAAGGTGATCGCCCGAATTGCGCCGCTTTTGGGCGTTGAACCGCGGTTTGACCTGCCGCCGTCCGACCGCCTTATTCTTGCGGCATCCAGAACAACCCAGTAAGGCGTACATGACAGCATGATCCGGACCCGAAGGGCCACGCCAGCGCAAGGTGTGTAGCGGTTTTCCGAATAGATCATGCTCAAATAAAGCGGCGCGGGTATCGCACCGGCCACACTGGAAGATCATGAGACTTCGCGACCTCTTCGGCGATGATGCCACGATCGATCCGCGTGCCGACACCATCGAGGTCGGCGGACTTGCGGTCGACAGCCGCGCGGTGAAGCCGGGCGACCTGTTCTTCGCGCTGGCGGGCAGCAGGACCGACGGCGCGCGCTTCATCGACGCGGCGATTGCCGCCGGCGCGGTCGCGATCGCCAGCGACCATCTGCCGCAAGGCCATGCTCGCGTTCCCTTCGTGATCACGCCGAATGCGCGGCGGGCGCTGGCGCTTGCCGCCGCAAGATTCTTTTCCCGTCAGCCCGCGACGATTGCCGCGGTGACCGGCACCAGCGGCAAGACCTCGGTCGCCGCCTTCACGCGCCAGATCTGGCAGCGGCTCGGCCATTCGTCGGCGAGCATCGGCACCATCGGCCTCGTCTCGGACAAGCGCACCGTCTACGGCTCGCTGACCACGCCGGATCCGATCGCGCTGCATCGCCAGCTCGACGAGATCGCGGCTGACGGCGTCACCCATCTGGCGTTCGAGGCCTCGTCCCATGGTCTCGACCAGTACCGCCTCGACGGCGTGCGCATCGCCGCCGGCGGCTTCACCAATCTGTCGCGCGACCACATGGATTATCATCCCGATGTCGCGCATTACCTGAACGCCAAGCTCCGGCTATTCCGCGATCTCGTCGCCGCCGGCGGCGCCGCCGTGATCTCCGCCGATCACGATTGCTCGGCAGAGGTGATCGCCGCGGCGCGGGCGCGAGGCCTCCGCATCATCGCGGTCGGACGCAACGCCGATGGCGGCGAGGGCATCCGGCTCGCCGATGCCGCCATCGAAGGCTTTGCGCAGAAGCTCGTGCTCGAACATCGCGGCCGCACGCACGCGATCAGGCTGCCGCTGGTCGGCGAATTCCAGATCGAGAATGCGCTGGTCGCGGCTGGTCTCGCCATCGGCACCGGCAGCGCCGCGGACGACGTGTTCGGCTGTCTCGAACATCTCGAAGGCGCCAAGGGCCGGCTGGAACTCGTCGGCGAGCGCAACGGCGCGCCGATCTTCGTCGATTACGCGCACAAGCCCGATGCGCTTGCGAAAGCGCTGCAGGCGCTGCGGCCTTACGCAAAACGCAGGCTTGTCGTGATCTTCGGCGCCGGTGGCGACCGCGACGCCGGCAAGCGCCCGATCATGGGCGCGATCGCGGCGGAGAACGCCGACAGCGTCATCGTCACCGACGACAATCCGCGCAGCGAAAGGCCGGAAGCAATCCGTGCCGCGATCCTGGCGACCGCGAAGGGCGCGCGCGAAATCGGCGATCGCGCCGCGGCGATCCGCGCCGGCATCGCCGGCCTCGAGCCGGGCGATGCGCTGGTGGTGGCTGGCAAAGGCCATGAAGTCGGGCAGATCATCGGCAGCACGACGTTGCCGTTCAGCGATCATGAAGCGGTTGCCAAGGCATTGGCAGCGGAGGGCGCATGAGCATATTGCTATGGACGTCGGAAGCGATGACGAAGGCGATGCGCGCCGTGACGCAGGGCGCGCTGCCGGAGGGCGTCACCGGCCTCTCGATCGA
The DNA here is from genome assembly GCF_900696085.1 of Bradyrhizobium ivorense. Taxonomy (GTDB): domain Bacteria; phylum Pseudomonadota; class Alphaproteobacteria; order Rhizobiales; family Xanthobacteraceae; genus Bradyrhizobium; species Bradyrhizobium ivorense. The sequence continues at coordinate 34,449 of NZ_CAADFC020000029.1, read as the reverse complement.
CAGCCGCACGGTTGCGCCGGGCGAGGCATACTTCGCGATCAAGGGCGACGTCCATGACGGCCACAGCTTTGTCGAGGCCGCGCTGAAGGCCGGCGCCGCGCTTGCCGTGGTCGAGGCCGCGCAGCGCGAAAAATTTCCCGCCGACGCGCCGCTGCTGGTGGTCGACGACGTGCTCGCCGGCCTCGGCGAGCTCGCGCTGGCCTCGCGCGCGCGGCTCGATGCGCGGATCATCGCGGTGACCGGGTCTGTCGGCAAGACCTCGACCAAGGAGGCGCTGCGCCGCGTGCTGTCGGCGCAGGGCGAGACCCACGCCTCGGTGGCGTCGTTCAACAATCATTGGGGCGTGCCGCTGTCGCTGGCGCGCTGTCCGGCGAGCGCGCGCTTTGCGGTGTTCGAGATCGGCATGAACCATGCCGGCGAGATCACGCCGCTGGTCAGACTGGTGCGGCCGCACGTCGCCGTCATCACCACGGTCGAGCCGGTGCATCTGGAATTCTTCGCCGGCATCGAGGCGATCGCCGATGCCAAGGCGGAGATTTTTCTCGGCGTCGAGCCTGGCGGCGCGGTGGTGCTCAACCGCGACAATGCGCAGTTCGCGCGGCTGCAGAAGCACGCCAAGAAGGCCGGCATCTCCCGCATCGTCAGTTTCGGCACCGACAAAAGCTGCGATGCGCGGCTGATCGACCTGTCGCTGCACGCGACCTGCTCGGCGGTGCATGCCGACATCCTCGACCACGACATCACCTACAAGATCGGCATGCCGGGCAAGCACATGGCGATGAATTCGCTCGCGGTGCTGGCCGGCGCGGCGCTGCTCGGCGCCGATATCGCGCGCGCGGCGCTGTCGCTGTCGCAGCTCGAGGCCCCGACCGGGCGCGGCTTCCGCCGCACGCTCGAGGTCGGCCATGGCGAGGCGACCCTGATCGACGAAAGCTACAACGCCAACCCGGCCTCGATGGGCGCCGCCCTCAACGTGCTCGGCCAGGCGCAGACCGGGCCGCATGGCCGGCGCATCGCGGTGCTCGGCGACATGCTCGAGCTCGGCCCGACCGGGCCCGACTTGCATCGCGGCCTGGCCGAGGTCGTGGCGGCCAATCGAATCGATCTCGTATATTGTTGTGGCCCGCTGATGCGGAATCTGTGGGATGCCCTTTCCACCGGCAAGCGGGGAGGCTATGCCGGGAGCTCGGCAGACCTCGAAGCGCAGGCGGTCGCCGCGGTCCGCGCCGGTGACGTGATCATGGTGAAGGGATCGCTCGGATCGAAGATGAAGGTCATTGTCAGCGCGCTGGAAAAGCGCTTTCCCGACCGAGCCGCGCACGAAGAAGCGGTATAGGGCTTTTTGAATGTTCTACTGGTTGATCGAGCTGTCCAACACGGTGCCGGGCTTCGGCGTATTCCGCAGCGGCCTCAACGTCTTCCGCTACATAACTTTCCGCACCGGCGGGGCGATGGTGACCGGCGCGCTGTTCGTGTTCCTGTTCGGGCCCTGGATCATCGACCATTTGCGGCTGCGCCAGGGCAAGGGCCAGCCGATCCGCACCGACGGGCCGCAGTCGCATCTGATCTCCAAGAAGGGCACGCCGACCATGGGCGGGCTGATGATTCTCTCGGGGCTCGTGGTGTCGACGCTGCTCTGGGCCAATCCGATCAACCCCTATGTCTGGATCGTGCTGGCGGTGACGCTCGGCTTCGGCTTCGTCGGCTTCTATGACGATTATTTGAAGGTCACCAAGCAGTCGCACAGCGGCTTCGCCAGCAAGCTGCGGCTGCTGATCGAGGGCGTGATCGCGCTGGCCGCGACCTACGCGCTGGTCCGGCTCGGCCGCGACGTGTCCTCGACCTCGCTCGCGATTCCCTTCTTCAAGGATCTCGTGATCAATTTCGGCTGGTTCTTCGTGATCTTCGGCGCCTTCGTCATGGTCGGCTCCGGCAATGCGGTGAACCTGACCGACGGCCTCGACGGCCTCGCCATCGTGCCGGTGATGATCGCGGCCGCGAGCTTCGGCATGATCTCGTACCTCACCGGCAACGCGGTGTTCTCCGACTATCTGCAGATCAACTACGTCGCCGGCACCGGCGAGCTCGCGGTGCTGTGCGGCGCGGTGCTCGGCGCCGGCCTCGGCTTCCTCTGGTTCAACGCACCGCCGGCCTCGATCTTCATGGGCGATACCGGCTCGCTGGCGCTCGGCGGCATGCTCGGCGCGGTCGCGGTCGCGGTGAAGCACGAGATCGTGCTCGCGGTGATCGGCGGCCTGTTCGTGCTGGAGGCGGTCTCGGTGATCGTGCAGGTCACCTCGTTCAAGCTCACCGGAAAACGCGTGTTCCGGATGGCGCCGCTGCACCATCATTTCGAGCAGAAGGGCTGGACCGAGCCGCAGATCGTGATCCGGTTCTGGATCATCTCGGTGATGCTGGCGCTCGCCGGCCTCTCCACGCTGAAGCTGCGCTGATCATGGTAGATTCCAACCACTGTCGTTCCGGGGCTCGCGTAGCGAGAACCCGGAACCTCGAGATTCTCTGGTGCGCAATTGCGCACCATAGTTCGCGCGAAGTCGCGCGCCCCGGAATGACTGGGATCATGACTGCGAGGCAGTCATGATCCCAGTCACCTCCTTCGCCGGCAAGACGGTCGCGGTATTCGGCCTCGGCGGCTCCGGCCTTGCGAGCTGCCACGCGCTGAAGGCCGGCGGCGTCGAGGTGATCGCGGCTGACGACAATACCGACAATGTCGCGAAGGCGGCGCAGGCCGGCTTCACCACCGCCGACCTGCGCACGGTGTCCTGGGCGAATTTTGCCGCGCTGATCCTCACTCCCGGCGCGCCGCTGACCCACCCGGCGCCGCACTGGAGCGTCACGAAGGCGCGCGAGGCCGGCGTCGAGGTGATCGGCGACATCGAATTGTTCTGCCGCGAGCGGCGGCGGCATGCGCCGAACGCGCCGTTCGTCGCCATCACCGGCACCAACGGCAAGTCGACCACCACGGCGCTGATCGCGCATCTGATGAAGGTCGCCGGCTACGACACCCAGATGGGCGGCAATATCGGCACCGCGATCCTGTCGCTGGAGCCGCCGCGGATGGGCCGCGTCCATGTGATCGAAATGTCGTCCTACCAGATCGACCTCTGCCCGTCGCTCGATCCTTCCATCGGCATCCTGCTCAACGTCACCGAGGATCACATCGACCGCCACGGCACGCTCGCGCATTACGCCGCGGTGAAGGAGCGGCTGGTTGCCGGCGTGCAGGCCGGCGGCACCGCGATAACAGGCGTCGACGACGGCTGGTGCCGCGACATCGCCGACCGGCTCGATCGCGCAGGGAAGCGCGTGGTGCGGATCTCCGTGAAGAACCCGCTGCCCGACGGCCTCTATGTCGAGCACGAGACTATCGTGCGCGCGTCCGGCGCGGCGCGCAGCGAGGTGGCGCGGTTAGGCGGCGTCGGCTCGCTGCGCGGGCTGCACAATGCGCAGAACGCGGCATGCGCCGCAGCCTCTGCGCTCGCGATGGGCATGTCGACCGACGTGCTGCAGAACGGTCTGCGCAGTTTTCCGGGCCTCGCGCACCGCATGGAGCAGGTCGGCCGCCGCGGCCATGTGCTGTTCGTCAACGACTCCAAGGGCACCAATGCGGACGCAGCCGCGCACGCGCTGTCGTCCTTTGCCGACATTTTCTGGATCGCCGGCGGCAAGCCGAAGGCCGGCGGCATCACCAGCCTGACCGGCTATTTCCCGCGCATCCGCAAGGCCTATCTGATCGGCGAGGCGGCGACTGAATTTGCCGGCACGCTCGGCGACCGCGTCCCGCACGAGATGTCCGGCACGCTCGATGTCGCGGTCGCCAGCGCCGCGCGCGACGCGGAGGCCTCGGGGCTCAAGGAAGCCGTCGTGCTGCTGTCGCCGGCCTGCGCCTCGTTCGACCAGTACCGCAATTTCGAAATCCGCGGCGCCGCCTTCCGCGACCTCGTCCAGGCGCTGCCCGGCGTCAAGCCGGTGGTGTAGCTGCAACTCGCGCAACACATTCAGTGTCGTCCCGGCCAGTGTCGTCCCGGCGAAGGCCGGGACCCATAACCACCAATGCTCGCTATTGCGCAACGCTGCGACGACGAGTCTCGTTCACCACGTCCGCCGCGGCGTATGGGTCCGGGGCCTTCGCCGGGACGACGACGGTATATGCCTAACCGCATCCCCCAAAAGTGATCCAATCCGTTAACCCCCTGGAAACCATCCTGGGCCACGAATGGACGTTACCTCTGCCATCTGGGGACGCCCATGCTCGCCCGTGACCAACGCACCCCGTTCTCGGACTGGTGGTGGACCGTCGACAAGCTGCTGCTGGTCGCGATCGCCGCGCTGATGCTGGCGGGCGTCATCCTGTCGCTGGCAGCGAGCCCGCCGGTGGCGACCCGGATCGGGCTCGATCCGTTCCACTTCTTCAATCGTCACGTCATGTTCCTGGTGCCGTCGCTGCTGGTGCTGATCGGGGTGTCGTTCATGACGCCGCGGCAGATCCGGCGCACCGCGCTGGTCGTGCTCGCGGTCTCGATCGGGCTGATCGTGCTGACGCTGCTGGTCGGGCCCGAGGTCAAGGGCGCGCGGCGCTGGATCACGCTGCTCGGGGTCAACATCCAGGCCTCCGAATCCGCAAAACCCGCCTTCGTCGTCGTCGCGGCCTGGCTGTTCGCGGAATCCACCAAGCGGCCGGAGATGCCGGCGACCTCGATGGCGCTGGTGCTGCTGCTGACGCTGGTCTCGCTGCTGGTGATGGAGCCCGACTTCGGCCAGACCATGCTGATCCTGACGGTGTGGGGCGCGCTGTTCTTCATCGCCGGGATGCGGATGATCTGGGTGCTCGGGCTTGCCGGCGCGGCCGGCGCCGGCCTGTTCGGCGCCTATCTCTTGGTGCCGCACGTCGCGGGCCGCATCAAGCGCTTCATGAACCCGGCCTCCGGCGACACCTTTCAGGTCGACACCGCGATGGAAGCGTTCTGGAACGGCGGCTGGTTCGGCCTCGGGCCGGGCGAGGGCATCGCCAAACGGAGCCTGCCGGACAGCCACACCGACTTCGTGTTCGCGGTCGCGGCCGAAGAGTTCGGCATCATCCTCTGTCTGATGCTGGTCGCGCTGTTCGCCTTCATCGTGATCCGCACCCTGACGCGGGCCTACACCACCGAGGACATGTTCGCGCGCTTCGCGGCATCGGGCCTCGCCATCCTGTTCGGCGTGCAGGCGACCATCAACATGGCGGTCAATCTGCAGCTGATCCCGGCCAAGGGCATGACGCTGCCGTTCATCTCCTATGGCGGCTCCTCGTTCGTCTCGCTCGCCTATGGCGTCGGCATGATGCTGGCGCTGACGAGGCAGCGGCCGCGCACCGAAATCGAATCGCAGGAAGGCGCCAGCTCGTTGCGCGCCTACGCGTAGTGACTGGGATGGCGGCGTCGGCTATCTGGATGCCATGCACTCGCAAGAATCGGACAACGCACCCCTGATCCTGCTGGCGGCCGGCGGCACCGGCGGCCATTTGTTCCCGGCCGAGGCGCTCGCCGTGGAATTGATCAAGCGCGGCCTGCGCGTGCGGCTCGCGACCGACGGCCGTGCGCTGCGCTATTCCGGCCTGTTCGGCCGGGAGAGCATCGATCTCGTGCCGAGCGCGACCGTGCGCAGCCGCAACCCGCTCTCGCTGGTCCGGACCATGCTGACGCTCGGCTATGGCATGCTGGTGGCGACCAATGTGGTGCGCCGGCTGAAGCCGTCGGCCGTCGTCGGCTTCGGCGGCTATCCGACCCTGCCGCCGCTGATGGCGGCGCGGCTGCTCGGCGTTCCCGGCATCATCCACGATGCCAATGCGGTGCTCGGCCGCGCCAACCGTTTCCTCTCCAGCCGCGTCAACGCGATCGCGACCTCGCTGCCCGGCGTGCTCGATCGCGATCCCGCGCTCGCCGCAAAAGCGACCACCGTCGGCACGCCGATGCGCCCGGCGATCCTGGCCGCGGCGGCTGTGCAATATGCATCGTCCGAGGCCGACGGTCCGCTGCGCCTGCTCGTGGTCGGCGGCAGCCAGGGCGCGCGGGTGATGAGCGACATCGTGCCGCCGGCGATCGAGAAGCTTGCGCCCGCGCTGTGGAGCCGCCTGATCATTACCCAGCAGGTGCGCGAAGAGGACATGGCGCGGGTGCGCACCGTCTACGATCGGCTCAAGATCAATGCCGAGCTCGCCCCATTCTTCGCTGATCTACCGGCGCGGCTGGCGTCGAGCCAATTGGTGATCTCGCGCTCCGGCGCCGGCACCGTCGCCGAGCTCGGCGCGATCGGCCGGCCCTCGATCCTGGTGCCGCTGCCCGGTGCGATCGATCAGGACCAGTTCGCCAATGCCGGCGTGCTGTCGGAGGCCGGCGGTGCGCTGCGCATCAAGCAGACCGAATTCACGCCGGAGCGGCTGGCGGCGGAGATCACGACGTTTGCCGCCGAGCCCGGAAAATTGACCGCGATGGCGGATGCGGCGCGCGGCGTCGGCCGGCTCGATGCCGCGGAACGGCTGGCCGATCTGGTGACGAAAGTGGCGGGAATTTAGGCCGTTTTCGGGGAATTTTCGGCGGTGGAACGGCACGGCCGGGCTTGTCCCGGCCAGCGCCGTCTTTCATAAGTCGGAGAATGGCCGGCTGCGTCCGGACACGATGAAGGTGTTAGCAACATGAGACTGCCGCGCGAGATCGGACCCATTCATTTCGTCGGGATCGGCGGCATCGGCATGAGCGGCATCGCCGAGGTGTTGATCAATCTCGGCTACACCGTGCAGGGCTCCGACGCGTCGGACAATTACAATCTCGACCGGTTGCGCAAGAAGGGCGCCAAGGTTTCGGTCGGTCACCAGGCCGAGAATGTCGACGGCGCCGACGTCGTCGTGGTCTCGACCGCGATCAAGCGCGACAATCCGGAACTAATGGAAGCGCGCGCGCGGCGGCTACCCGTGGTGCGGCGCGCCGAGATGCTGGCGGAATTGATGCGGCTGAAGAGCTGCGTCGCGATCGCCGGCACCCATGGCAAGACCACGACGACCACGATGGTGGCGACCTTGCTCGATGCCGGCGGGCTCGATCCGACCGTGATCAACGGCGGCATCATCAATGCCTACGGCTCCAACGCGCGGCTTGGCGCCGGCGACTGGATGGTGGTCGAAGCCGACGAGAGCGACGGCACGTTCCTGAAGCTGCCGTCCGATGTCGTGATCGTCACCAACATCGACCCCGAACATCTCGATCACTTCAAGACCTTCGAGGCGATCCAGGACGCGTTCCGCAGCTTTGTCGAGAACGTGCCGTTCTACGGCTTCGCCGTGATGTGCATCGATCATCCGGTGGTGCAGGGCCTGGTCGGCAAGATCGAGGATCGCCGCATCATCACCTACGGGCAAAATCCGCAGGCCGATGCGCAGCTCAAGGATCTGACGCCGATGGGCGGCGGCTCGAAGTTCACCGTCGCGATCCGCAATCGCGGCAGCGGCGCGGTGCACGAGATTGCCGACATCATGCTCCCGATGCCGGGCCGCCACAACGCCTCGAATGCGACGGCGGCGATCGCGGTCGCGCACGAGCTCGGCGTCTCCGACGATGTGATCCGCCAGGCGATGGCCGGCTTCGGCGGCGTCAAGCGGCGCTTCACCAAGACCGGCGAGTGGAATGGCGTCACCGTGATCGACGATTACGGCCATCACCCGGTCGAGATTGCGGCGGTGCTCAAGGCGGCGCGCGAATCCGTCAACGGCAAGATCGTCGCCGTGGTGCAGCCGCATCGCTTCACCCGCCTGCAATCGCTGTTCGAGGAATTCTGCACCTGCTTCAACGACGCCGATGCGGTCCTGGTCGCCGAGGTCTATCCGGCCGGCGAAGCGCCGATTGCGGGCATCGACCGCGACCACTTCGCCGCCGGTCTGCGCGCCCACGGCCATCGCAACGTGATCCCGTTGCCCGATGCCGGTGAGCTCGCGAAGATCGTGCACGGCCTCGCCAAACCCGGCGACCTCGTCGTCTGCCTCGGCGCCGGCAACATCACGCAATGGGCCTACGCGCTGCCGGATCAGTTGAAGGCGCTGGGGTGATGTTATTCATTGCTAGTTATCAGCACCACCCGTGTGGCTCACCCCTCTCCCTAACCCTCCACCGCAAGGGGGGAGGGAACCCATCCGCCCGTGGCCTCCTGACTCTCTTAACGAGAGAGAGCGAAGCCGCGATGCACTGTAAGGTGAGCACATTAGTCAGGCTCCCTCCCCCCTTGCGGGGGAGGGTTGGGGAGAGGGGTAGGCCCCGGGCGCTGAAACACAACGCAACGCGTTGCGCTCTCAACCTGCCTCGTATCTCGAGCGACGTCGCATGATCTTCCCCGACATCACACCCGATCTGAAAGCCGCGATGCCGCAGCTGCGCGGGCGGCTGCTGGCCAACCAGTCGCTCGCGAAGCTGACCTGGTTTCGCGTCGGCGGTCCGGCGCAGGTGCTGTTCACGCCAGCGGATGAGGATGATCTCGGCTATTTCCTGAAACACCTGCCGAACGCGCTGCCGGTCTATGTCGTCGGTGTCGGCTCCAATCTGATCGTGCGCGACGGCGGCCTGCCTGGTGTCGTGATCCGGCTCGCGCCGCGCGCTTTCGGCGAGACCAGCGCCGCTGATGACATCGTCACGGCCGGCGCCGCGGCGCTCGACAAGCGCGTGGCGGAGACCGCGGCGGCGGCCAATATCGGCGGCATGGAATTCTTGTTCGGCATTCCCGGCACCGTCGGCGGCGCGCTGCGGATGAATGCCGGCGCCAATGGCGGCGAGACCAAGGATGTGCTGATTGAGGCCACCGGCATCGGCCGCGACGGAACGAGACACACGTTTGGCAATGCCGACATGAAGTTCGTCTACCGCAACAGCGGTGTCGATCCCTCGATCATCTTCACGTCGGCGCGCTTCCGCGGCAAAATTTCCGATCCCGAGGCGATCCGCGCCCGCATGACCGAGGTGCAGACCCATCGCGAGACCGCGCAGCCGATCCGCGAAAAGACCGGCGGCTCGACCTTCAAGAATCCGCCGGGCAACAGCGCCTGGAAGCTGATCGATGCCGCCGGCTGCCGCGGCCTCAGAATCGGCGGCGCGCAGGTGTCCGAGATGCACTGCAATTTTCTGATCAACACCGGCAGCGCCACCGGGCACGACATCGAGACGCTCGGCGAGACCGTGCGTGAACGGGTGAAGCAGACCTCCGGACTTGAGCTGCACTGGGAAATCAAGCGGATCGGGATAGAGCAGAAATAATGCAGACCACCATTCTCTTCGGCGGCACCAGCAAGGAGCGCCTGGTTTCAGTGGCAAGCGCGCAGGCGCTGCATCGTGCGCTGCCCGAGGCCGAGCTGTGGTTCTGGGACGTCGACGATACCGTGCATGCGGTGAGGTCGGAGGCGCTGCTCAATCACGCCCGGCCGTTCGAGGTCGATTTCAAGCCTGGCGATCGCGGCGTCGCGCTCGACGCGGCGCTCGACAAGGCCGGCGCGGAAGGGCGCGTGCTGGTGCTCGGCCTGCATGGCGGCTGCGCCGAGAACGGCGAATTGCAGGTGATGTGCGAGCTGCGCGGCATCGCGTTCACCGGCTCCGGTTCGGCGTCGTCGCATCTGGCGTTCGACAAGCCGTCGGCGAAGCGCTTTGCGGCGATCGCGGGCGTGAACGCGCCGCAGGGCATCGCCGTGGATGATATCGATCGAGCCTTTGCCGAGTACGGCAAGCTGATCGCAAAACCAGCCAAGGATGGATCGAGCTACGGGCTGATCTTCGTCAACGCCAGGCAGGACCTCATCGCGGTTCGCAACGCGGCCGAGAAAGAAGAATATCTGATCGAGCCGTTCGTGGCCGGCGTCGAGGCGACCTGCGGTGTGCTCGAGCAGTCCGATGGCGCGGTGTTCGCGCTGCCGCCGATCGAGATCGTGCCGGCGGAGGGCGGCTTCGACTACACCGCCAAATACCTCCTGAAATCGACCCAGGAGATTTGCCCCGGCCGTTTCGCGCCTGATATCAGCACCGCGATCATGGATCATGCGCTGAAGGCGCACCGCGCGCTGTCGTGCACCGGCTACTCGCGCAGCGACTTCATCGTCTCGACGAAGGGGCCGGTCTATCTCGAAACCAACACGCTGCCCGGGCTCACCGCGGCATCTTTATACCCCAAGGCCTTGAAGGCGCAGGGCATTGGCTTCGCCGATTTCCTGCACGACCAGATCGAAATCGCCCGGCGCCGCACGCCGAAACGGGGCTGAAACCGGCGACTCGGGCCGGGGGTGGAACCCGGCGCTGTTGCTAAAATGCTAACGTGTCCCCGGCAAACTACTCACAGTGTTGATCAAAACCCACTCCAGCTGGGTAACATTTACCGTTTGTTTACCAGGAAGCCCGAAGGTTAACGCTGGCGGCGCATGTAGCGCTTGGCTGCCGGGGCGTGAGCTGTTGCGGATGACCGCTTCGAGGAACGCAACCAGGGAACAGGGGGTCACTCTATCCCACCGGTATCTGCTGAGGCGTCACGTGTGCCGGGACCCGCATGGGTTTGCGGGCGCAACATGTGACGAGCTCGTGCAATGGATGGTGCAGGACGCCTCACCCGATCGCTGCGATCGCTGGGGCCTCAAGCTGACCTGAGGGCAGCCGCTATTGGAGCGGTGGTGCTGCTGCGCGAGCACATCGGTGCCTGGCTCGCGCATCGCCGCCGCCGGCGTCCTGCGAAACGGCCGGTGATCGACCGCGACCCGCCCAACCGCTACATCCTGATGATCGAGCGCTATCTGCCGCGCCGGGTCGGCGTTGCCGCGACGCTCGCGATCCTGTTCGGCAGCGCCGGCTTCGGCATCGTGCGCGGCGGCCATGTCGAGGAATTCACCACGGCGCTGAGCGACACTCGCAACGCGCTGGCCAATGCCGCGGGCTTCCGCATCACCACGGTCGGCATCAACGGCCGCAAGCAGCTGAGCCAGGACGAGGTGCTCGCGATCGGCGGCGTCACCGGCCGCTCCTCGCTGCTGTTCCTCGACGCCGAGACGGTGCGCGACCGGCTGAAGGCCAATCCCTGGATCGCGGACGCCACCATCCTGAAGCTTTATCCGGGCCGGCTGCAGATCGACATCGTCGAGCGCACCGCCTACGCGCTGTGGCAGGAGAACGGCCGGCTCTCGGTCATCGCCGCCGATGGCGCGGTGCTCGAGCCCTATGTTTCGCGCCGTTTCCTCAATCTGCCGCTGGTGGTGGGCAAGGGCGCGGCGCCCCGCGCGCGGGATTTCCTCGCGCTGCTCGACCGCTACCCGCAGGTGCGGCAGGTGACCAAGGCCGCGATCTTCGTCGGCGAGCGGCGTTGGAACCTGCGGCTGAAGGACGGCCTCGACATTCGCCTGCCCGAGAACGACGTCGGCAATGCGCTCGCCGCGCTGTCCAAGCTCGACAAGGACGAAAAACTGTTCTCGCGCGACATCGTCGCCGTCGACATGCGGCTGCCCGATCGGCTGGTGGTGCAATTGTCGGAGGAAGCCGGCAAGGCGCGCGACGAGCTGTTCAAGGACAAGAAGTCCAAGAAGAAGCCGGGTGACTCCGCATGACCGGCCTCGATCGCAATTTGACCCCGAAGACCCGCCCGATGCAGAAGCGCACCGCGCTGGTGGCTTCGCTCGACGTCGGCTCCAGCAAGATCGCCTGCATGATCGCGCGGCTGAAGCCGTCGCCGCCGAACGAGGCGCTGCGCGGCCGCACCCACGCGGTCGAACTGATTGGCTACAGCCAGATCCAGTCGCGCGGCGTCAAGGCCGGCGCGATCGTCGATCTTGCTGAATGCGAGAAGGCGGTGCGCCACGCCGTGGCGCTGGCCGAGCGCATGGCCAAGGTCCGCGTCGAGTCCGTGCTGCTGTCGTTGTCGGGCGGCCGGCTGCATGGCCAACTGGTTGAAGCCGCTGCAGATATCCGCGGCGGCTCGGTCACTTCAGACGATATCAGCCGGATCACCTCGGCCGGCATGCGCCACGCCACCGGCGCCGGCCGCACCGTGCTGCACGCGCTGCCGGTCGGCTACGCGCTCGACGGCGTCAAGGGCATCCGCGATCCCAAAGGCATGGTGGCGCGCCAGTTCGGCGTCGACATGAACGTGGTGACGTCGGATGCGACGGTCGCTAAGAACCTCATGCTGGTGGTCGAGCGCTGCCATCTCAATGTCGAGGCGATGGCATCGAGTCCTTATGTCGCAGGCCTCTCGGTGCTGACCGACGACGAGGCCGATCTCGGCGCCGCCGTGGTCGAAATGGGCGCGGGATCGACCACGATCGCGACTTATTCGGGCGGACGCTTCGTGCACGCCTCCGGTTTTGCGCTCGGCGGGCAACACATCACGATGGATCTTGCGCGCGGCATCGGCGCGTGCATTGCGGATGCCGAGCGAATCAAGACTTTATACGGCACGGTGCTGACCGGCGGCTCGGATTCGCGCGAGCTGATGTCCGTTCCCACCGCAGGCGATGACCGGGAGACTCCGCAGATCGTATCCCGCGCCACGATCGCGAATATCGTCCGGCATCGCGCCGAGGAGATTTTTGAAATGGTCCGTGACCGGCTCGCGGATTCCCCCTTTGCGGCAGAGCCGAGGGCGCGAGTTGTGTTGAGCGGCGGTGCGTCGCAGCTCACCGGGACCGTCGAGCTTGCCACCCGCATCCTGAACCGTCAGGTCCGCATCGGCCGCCCGCTTGGCTTCGGCCGGCTGCCGAACGAGGCGAAGGGCGCCTCGTTCTCGGTGCCGACGGGCCTGCTCGTCTATCCGCAATACGCTCACCTTGAACATGTCGAACCGCGGCGCACGCGGCAGCTTAAGACAGGGACTGACGGTTACTTCGGAAAGGTCGGACGATGGCTTCGCGAGGGCTTCTGATGACCGCACCCCGGCTCACAGCATTTTCATCAACTCCCGCGGCCTGCGGCCGGGGCGAACCCACGCGCGCGTAATCGAGAGAGGCAACCATGGCACTCAATCTGACCCCCCCTGACATCAGCGAGCTGAAACCGCGGATCACCGTCTTCGGTGTCGGTGGCGCGGGTGGTAACGCCGTCAACAACATGATCACCGCCGGCCTGCAGGGTGTCGACTTCGTCGTCGCCAACACCGACGCGCAGGCGCTGACCATGTCGAAGGCGCAGCGCATCATCCAGATGGGTACCGCCGTCACCCAGGGCCTCGGCGCCGGCTCGCAGCCGGACGTCGGTGCGGCCGCCGCGCAGGAGGTGATTGACGAACTGCGCGATCATCTCACCGGCGCCAACATGGTGTTCGTCACCGCCGGCATGGGCGGCGGCACCGGCACCGGCGCCGCGCCTGTCATCGCCAGGGCCGCCCGCGACATGGGCATCCTCACGGTCGGCGTGGTCACCAAGCCGTTCCACTTCGAGGGCCAGCGCCGCATGCGCACCGCCGAGTCCGGCATTGCCGAACTGCACAAGGTGGTCGACACGCTCTTGATCATCCCGAACCAGAACCTGTTCCGGGTCGCCAACGAGAAGACCACCTTCGCCGACGCCTTCGCGATGGCCGACCAGGTGCTCTATTCGGGCGTCGCCTGCATCACCGACCTGATGGTCAAGGAAGGCCTGATCAACCTCGACTTCGCCGACGTCCGCGCCGTGATGCGGGAAATGGGCAAGGCGATGATGGGCACCGGCGAGGCCACCGGCGAGAAGCGGGCGCTGACCGCCGCGGAAGCCGCGATCGCCAACCCGCTGATCGACGATAGCTCGATGAAGGGCGCCCGCGGCCTCCTGATCTCGATCACCGGCGGCAAGGACCTGACTCTGTTCGAGGTCGACGAAGCCGCGACCCGCATCCGCGAGGAAGTCGATCCCGACGCCAACATCATCGTCGGCGCCACGTTCGACGAATCGCTCGACGGCGTCATCCGCGTCTCGGTGGTCGCGACCGGCATCGAGCAGGCCGCGATCGCGTCCCGTGCCCAGGCGCCCGCCCAGCAGTCGGGCGGCTCGCCGGAGAGCCGGCTGGCCGACCTGACCGCCCGCCTGCGCGCCGACAACCAGCGCATGGCCGAGCGCGCCCAGAAGCTGGAACCGCCGACCGGCGTCACGGTTGCGCCGATTGCTGCGGCTCCGGCTGCGGCGCCCCAGCAGCGCCCCACCGGCAATGTCGAGCGCGCCGCGCTGGCGGCGATCGCCGCCGCGGTCGCGCCGGAGAGCCCGGCCCAGGCGCCGATGCAGGCCGGGGCCTATGGCGACGTCACGGTGCGCCCGATCGCGCAGAAGCCGACCCTGTTCCCGGACCACGACCTGACCAAGGTCGAGCAGCAGGAACCGATGCCGCCGGAAACCTTCATCCCGCAGGCCGCCGAGCGTTCGCCGGTCCGCACCCCGCGGATGCCGAAGTTCGAGGACCTGCCGATGCCGGCCCAGGCCGAGATCCGCCAGGCCCAGGGCACCGAGGAGGAACACCCGCAGAAGACCCGGCTGTCGCTGCTGCAGCGGCTCGCCAATGTCGGCCTCGGCCGCCGTGACGAAGAGACCGAGCCGCCGATCGCGGCCCGCGCCTCCGGTCCGGCGATGCCCGCGATGCCGCCGATGCCGGAACGCAAGCCGGCCCGCAGCGTCGCGCAGCAGATCGCGGCCAACGAAGCGCCCGTATCGGAATATGCAAAGCGGCCAGCGCCGCAGGGATTGGACGCCCATGGGCGCCCGGCACCTGTTGCCCAGACGCCACAGGGCGACGACCATCTTGATATCCCGGCCTTCCTGCGCCGGCAGGCAAACTGAAGTTTGTTACAAGCTTGGCGACCAACAAAGGCCCCGGCGGGAACCGCCGGGGCCTTTTCCTTTGGCCGGAAGGGATATCCAGGCAGCCAAACAAGCAACTGATTTTAAATGATTAATTATTCTTTTTGTGGTCGGATGGCGGTCCCGGAACGCCCTTGTGCGCTGCCGCAATTTGGTTGACCTTGGGCACCAATGCGGCAGAGATGGGGTAACAATCGGTAAAGAAGCGTGAGTTGGCGGGGTTTGGGGCAGTGACTATGGTCCTGCCGTGACTTGGGGAGCTCAAGCGAGTCGGCCTTGGGGAAAGTTTAGGCCTCTCGTTCTGAGTGAAGTCGGTAGTGGGCATTATCGAATGAAGTTCAGCCGTCAGACAACGCTTCGCGCGCAAGCCACCGTGACTGGCGTCGGCGTTCACTCTGGTCTTCCTGTTCATCTCACGCTCGGACCTGCGCCGGTTGATGCGGGCTTCATCTTCATCCGCACCGGTCTCGATGGTTCCGACCGTGAAATTACGGCCACCGCCGACGCCGTGATCGCAACCGACTTTGCGACGGTGCTGGGTGACCGCGAAGGGCCGCTGGTTTCCACCGCGGAACACGTGCTCGCCGCACTGCGGGGCATGGGTGTCGACAACGCCACCATCGAAGTCGACGGCCCCGAAGTTCCGATCATGGACGGCAGCGCCGCTGCGTTCGTCGCGGCGATCGATCAGGCCGGCATCGTCGCCCAGCCCGGCGTCCGCCGCTTCATCCAGGTCTTGAAGCCGGTGCAGGTCAAGATCGGCGATTCGGTCGGCGAACTGCGTCCGTTTGCCGGCGGCTTCCGCGCCGAGGTCGAGATCGATTTCACCAACCCGGTGATCGGCCGCCAGAACTTCACCTTTGATCTTTCGCCGGAAGCTTTCCGCCGCGACGTCGCGCGGGCCCGGACCTTCGGCTGCATGAACGATGTGGCCCGGCTCTGGGGCGCAGGCTTCGCGCTCGGCGCCTCCTTCGACAACACCGTGGTGTTTGACGAGACCCGCCTGCTCAATACCGAAGGCCTGCGCTACGCCGACGAGTGCGCCCGCCACAAGGTTCTGGACGTGATCGGCGATCTCGCGCTGGCCGGCCTGCCGCTGCTCGGCAGCTTCCGTTCCTCCCGCGGCGGCCACAAGCTCAACAACGCGTTGCTGAAGGCCCTGATGACCGACCGCAGCGCCTGGCGGGTGGTCGAATCGGAGACCACGCGGCGGCCGTCCCGTGGCTATGCCGAAGCCGGCGCCGGCACGGTTGGCGGCCTGATCGCCCCGGCCTACGGCCCGGACGTGTCCTGATCGTCGCAGCCGGACGTCGTTCGTCCGGATTTTACCAGTCACGACCGCGACCCCGGGCGACACCCGGCCGCCTTAATCCGGGCGAAATGGCTGCGTATTCGGTTTTGCCAAGACCATTTTTCGGCTAAACGGGCCTGCGGCCACACGAGACGGCGCCAACGGCACGGGACTATCGCGGGGAATATTAAGTCCATGATTGCGGTTCGTGGACGGAGTGGGCTTCGCCGTTAACCGCATCACAGGCGTCAGGTTCTATATTTCATGTCGGCAATGCGTATGGCGCTCGAACCACGCAATTCTTCTGATGTCTCCGGCCTTGCACGGGCCGCGCGCACGCTGCGTTTCGCGGCGGGCCTCGTCATGCTGGCGCTGCCGCTGAGCGGCTGCGGCACCGGCGCGCTGTGGGACAAGTTCATGGCCAAGGACGATACCTTCGTCGATGAGCCCGCGGACAAGCTCTACAATGAGGGCTTGTATATGATGAACCAGAAGAAGGACCTGAAGGCCGCCACCAAGAAGTTCGAGGAAGTCGACCGTCAGCACCCCTATTCGGACTGGGCGCGCAAGTCGCTGCTGATGTCGGCCTACGCCTCCTATCAGGCCGGTGACTACGACAGCTGCATCGGATCGGCGACGCGCTACGTCACGCTGCATCCCGGCAGCCCGGACGCCTCCTATGCCCAGTACCTGATCGCCGCCTCGCATTTCGACCAGATCCCGGACATCTCGCGCGACCAGGGCCGCACCGAGAAGGCGATCGCGGCGCTGGAAGAGGTGGTGCGCAAATATCCGACCTCGGAATATTCGACCGAGGCCAAGGCCAAGATCGAGGCCGCGCGCGACCAGCTCGCCGGCAAGGAGATGGCGGTCGGCCGCTATTACATGGGCCGGCGCGACTACACCGCCGCCATCAACCGCTTCAAGGCGGTGGTGACGCAGTACCAGACCACGCGCCATGTCGAAGAGGCGCTCTACCGGCTCACCGAAGCCTATATGTCGATCGGCATCGGACCCGAAGCCCAGACCGCGGCCGCCGTGCTCGGCCACAATTTTCCTGACAGCCGCTGGTACAAGGACGCCTATAATCTAGTAAAGTCCGGCGGTCTCGAGCCGAGCGAGAATCAGGGTTCCTGGATCAGCAGGACCTTCAAGAAGATGGGTCTCGGCTAGGAATTGTCCCCGCATGCTCGCGCGTCTGTCGATCCGTGACATCGTCCTGATCGAACGGCTCGATATCGAATTCTCCCGCGGCCTCGCCGTGCTGACCGGCGAAACCGGCGCCGGCAAATCCATCCTGCTCGATGCCTTTGCGCTCGCGCTCGGCGGCCGCGGCGATGCGACCCTGGTGCGCCATGGCGCCGAGCAGGGCCAGGTCACCGCCGTCTTCGATGTGCCGAAGGGGCACCCGGCGGCCAAAATCCTCGCCGAGAACGGCCTCGACGACACGGGTACTGAAGAAACTTGCGAAATGATCCTGCGCCGCGTGCAGCTTGCCGACGGCCGCACCCGCGCTTTCATCAACGATCAGGCGATCAGCGTGCAGACGCTGAAGGCGGTCGGCACGGCGCTGGTCGAAATCCACGGCCAGCACGACGAGCGCGCGCTGGTCGATTCAACGACCCATCGCCAGCTGCTCGACGCCTTCGCCGGGCTCGAGAAGGACACCGCGGCGCTGGAAGCGCTGTGGGATATCAGACGCACCGCGTCATCAGCGCTCGACGAGCATCGCGCCGGCATGGAGCGCGCCGCGCGCGAGGCCGACTATCTGCGCCATGCGTCGCAGGAGCTGAAGACGCTGGCGCCGAAGGAGGGCGAGGAGACCGAGCTCGCGGGTCGCCGTACCACCATGATGCAGGGCGAGAAGATCGCGACCGATCTGCGCGAGGCGCAGGAGGCGATCGGCGGCTCGCATTCGCCGGTGGCCTCGCTCTCCGCCGCAGTGCGCCGGCTGGAGCGGCGCGCCGCCAATGCGCCGGCGCTGATCGAGCCGGCGGTGAAGGCGATCGATAGTGCGATCAATGCGCTTGAGGAGGCCGACCAGCATCTCCACGCCGCGCTGGCGGCGACCGATTTCGACCCGGCCGAGCTCGAGCGTATCGAGGAGCGGCTGTTCGCGCTGCGCGCCGCCTCGCGCAAATATTCGACGCCGGTGGATCTGCTGGCGGCGCTGGCGACCCAATATGCCGACGACGTCGCGCTGATCGATGCCGGCGCCGAGCAATTGAAGCAGCTCGAGCTTGCTGCCGCCGAGGCCGACAAGCGCTACGCCGCCGCCGCGGCCAAGCTGTCGGCGGCGCGCGTGAAGTCGGCCGACAAGCTCAACAAGGCCGTCAATGCCGAGCTCGCGCCGCTCAAGCTCGAGCGCGCAAAATTCATGACCCAGGTCGAATCGGATGCGGCGTCGCCGGGCCCGCAGGGCATCGACCGCGTCGAATTCTGGGTGCAGACCAATCCCGGCACCAAGCCGGGGCCGATGATGAAGGTCGCCTCCGGCGGCGAGCTGTCGCGCTTCCTGCTGGCGCTGAAGGTCGTGCTGGCCGATCGCGGCTCGGCGCCGACCTTGGTGTTCGACGAAATCGACACCGGCGTCGGCGGCGCGGTGGCGGATGCGATCGGCTCGCGGCTGGCGCGGCTTGCCGGCAAGGTGCAGGTGATGGCGGTGACGCATGCGCCGCAGGTCGCGGCCCGCGCCGGCCAGCACCTCTTGATCTCCAAGGACGCGCTCGACCGCGGCAAGCGCGTCGCCACCCGCGTCAACGCACTCGCTGCCGACCACCGCCGCGAGGAGATCGCGCGTATGCTGGCCGGCGCCGAAATCACCGCCGAGGCGAGGGCGGCCGCGGAACGGCTGCTGCGGGCGGCGAGTTAGTCGCTTCATGGCCACCAAAGCGAAGAAAGCGCTGGTCGACGTCGACAAGCTCACCAAGGCCCAGGCCAAGGTCGAGCTGACACGGCTTGCGCTCGAGCTCGAAGGCCACGACAAGCGCTACTACCAGGACGATGCGCCCAGCGTCACCGATGCCGAATACGATGCGCTGCGGCAGCGCTACAACGCGATCGAGAAGCGCTTTCCCGAATTCGTCACCGCGGAATCGCCGTCGCAGAAGGTCGGCGCGGCGCCGTCGGGCCGGTTCAGGAAGGTGCGCCATTCGCTGCCGATGCTGTCGCTCGACAATGCGTTCGCGGAGGAAGACGTGGTCGACTTCGTCGGCCGCATCACGCGCTTCCTGAAGCTGCCGGACGACAAGATCGATTTCTCGGCCGAGCCGAAGATCGACGGGCTCTCGATGTCGCTGCGCTACGAGGGCGGCGAGCTCGTCACCGCCGCAACGCGCGGCGACGGCGCCGAGGGCGAGGACGTCACCGCCAACATCCGCACGCTGGAAGATGTGCCCGAGAAGCTGAAGGGCCGCAACGTGCCTGATATCTGCGAGGTGCGCGGCGAGGTCTACATGACCAAGAAGGCGTTCCTGGCGCTGAACGAGCGGCAGAAGGCCGCCGGCGACACCATCTTCGCCAATCCGCGCAACTCGGCGGCGGGCTCGCTGCGGCAGAAGGATCCTGGTATCACCGCCTCGCGTCCGCTCGGCTTCTTCGCCTATGCGTGGGGCCAGATGAGCGCGATGCCGGAAGGCACCCAGACCGGCATGATCCACTGGTTCGAGCGCTGCGGCTTCAAGACCAATCCGCTGACCAAATTGTGCCACTCGGTCGAGGAGCTGATCGCGTTCCATCGCAAGATCGAGGAGCAGCGCGCCGAGCTCGACTACGACATCGACGGCGTCGTCTACAAGGTCGACCGCATCGACTGGCAGGAGCGGCTCGGCTTCGTCTCGCGCACGCCGCGCTGGGCGATCGCGCACAAATTCCCGGCCGAGCGCGCCATGACCGTGCTGCGCGACATCGAGATCCAGGTCGGGCGCACCGGCTCGTTCACCCCGGTCGGCAAGCTCGAGCCGGTCGGCGTCGGCGGCGTCATCGTGCAGAACGTCACGCTGCACAATGAGGATTACATCAAGGGCATCGGCAACAAGGGCGAGGTGCTGCGCGAGGGCCGCGACATCAGGATCGGCGACACCGTCGTGATCCAGCGCGCCGGCGACGTTATCCCGCAGGTGGTCGACGTCATCATCGACAAGCGGCCGAAAAGCGCGAAGGAATTCCACTTCCCGAAGAAGTGCCCGTGCCCGCTGCACACCGACGTGGTGCGCGAGGAAACCGCGACCGGCGAGGAAGGTTCGCGGCTGCGCTGCAGCGGCGAGTTCGCCTGTCCGTTCCAGAAGGTCGAGCACCTGATCCTGTTCGTGTCGCGCCGCGCCTTCGACATCGACGGCCTCGGCCAGAAGCAGCTGCAGTACTTCTTCGACGAGGGCTGGGTGAAGGAGCCGGCCGACATCTTCACGCTGCCGAAGCGCAATGCGAAGCTGAAGCTGGAGGAGATCGAGGGCTACGGCGAAACCTCGGTGCGCAATCTGTTCGCCTCGATCGACAGCCGGCGCAGGATCGGGCTGGAGCGCTTCATCTACGCGCTCGGCATGCGCCATGTCGGCGAGACCACCGCGCTGGCGCTGGCCCGCGGCTACGGCTCGTGGGATGCCTTCCACGACGCCTGCCTCAAGGTCGCCAAGGGCGACGAGGAGGCGATCGCCGAGATGGACGCGCTCGACCAGATCGGCGACACCGTGATCAAGAGCATCGCGGACTATTTTGGCGAGAGCCACAATCGCGGCATCGTCGAGCGGCTGACCGAGGAGCTCACCGAGATCATCGACGCCGAGAAGCCGAAGAGCAATTCGGCGGTCGCCGGCAAGACCGTGGTGTTCACGGGATCGCTGGAGAAGATGACCCGCGACGAGGCCAAGGCGACCGCCGAGCGGCTCGGCGCCAAGGCGGCCGGCTCGGTCTCGAAGAAGACCGACTATGTGGTCGCGGGGCCGGGCGCCGGCTCCAAGCTCGCCGAAGCGCAGAAGCACGGCGTCACGGTGCTGACCGAGGACGAGTGGCTGAAGCTGATCGGGGAGTGAGCGGCGCGCTCTCCACATTCACCGTTGTCGTCCTCCGCGAAAGCGGGGGACCCAGTATTCCAGAGACGTCAGCGAGATTCGGTTGGGCCGCGGCGTACTGGATCCCCGCATGCGCGGGGATGACGAGCGGAGGCTGCGGCACGACCGCTCACCTCACATCATTCCTGACTCTTCCTCCTCCGCCTTCTCGATCAGCTCCTCGCTGACCACCAGCTTCCGCCGTGGCACGATGAAGACCATGGTCGCGGCGCAGGCGAGCGAGATCGTGAAAATCGCCGCCATCAGCGGCAGCGTCGAGGTGGAGTGGCCGCCGAGATAGGCGCCGAATTGCGAGATCAGCGCGCCGATACCCTGCTGCAGAAAGCCCATCGCGCCGGAGGCGGTGCCGGCGGCCTCGGGGCGGACGCTGATGGCGCCCGCGGCAGAGTTGGCCATCACGAAGGCGTTGGCGACCATCACGATCATCTGGGTGCCGAACAGCCAAAGCGGAGTTTGGTTCAGCCCGGCAAAGCTCCAGATCAGGTTCAGGAAGCTGCCGCCGAGCTGCAGCGCGAGGCCGAACCAGATCAGTTTCTCCAGCGAATGCCGCGGCGCGAACCGCACGCACAGCAGATTGCCGACCAGATAGGCGAATCCGGTGCACGCGAACCACGCGCCGTATTCGGCGCTGCTGCGGCCCATCTGGGTCACCACGATGTAGGGGCCGCCGCCGGCGAAGGCGAAGATGATCTGCGAGGCCAGCACCTGGCACAGCATGTAGCCGACGAAGGCGCGGCTCGTCATCAGCCGGCCGAGATCGCCGCGAAAGCTGGAGCTCTCGGTGCGGTCGCGCCGGGTTTCGGGCAGCGCCGCGGCGATGAAGATCGCGACCGCCAGCGATGCCGCGGTAATGAAATAGAGGATCGCATGCCAGCCGAACGCGGTCTCCAGGAGGCCGCCGGTTAGCGGGCTCAGCATCTGCGCGATCATTAGCGCGGCGACGACCAGGCTGATCATGGGGCCGATCCGCTCGCGCGGATAGAGGTCGCGGATGATGGCGCGGCTGATCACCATGCCGCTGGCGCCGCCGAGCGCCTGGAAGAAGCGCGCGGCGATCAGCTGCGGCAGGGTTTGCGCGAACACCGAGCCGATGCCGGCTACGACCATCAGGCCGAGGCCGGCGAGCAGCACCGGGCGGCGGCCGAACTTGTCGGACAGCGGCCCCATGATCAGCTGCGACAGCGCGATGCCGACCATGTAGAGCGACACCGTCATCTGCGCGATCGAGATGTCGCGGCCGAAATCGGTCGCGAGCACCGGCAGCGCCGGAACCAGCATGTAGAGCGAGATCGGCGCCACGCCCGTCATCACGACGAGCATCAGCAGCATGACCCTCGATGTCGCGATGTTGTCCTTTGCCGCGCCGGGCGGCTTGCCCATCACGCCGTGCATTCAGGTCCGTTTCCGCATTGTGAATCGACTGTAGCGATCTCGTTCGCGCGGAATACGTGTGTTTCGGCATGCGCCCATGCCGATTCCGGGAAGCGCGTGGGTGATATTTCGCCTAGCGCAACAACCGCTGCCGTCATCCTCCGCGAAAGCGGGGGACCCAGTATTCCAGAGGCAGTCGTTGTTAAGCCGATAGGCCGCGGCGTACTGGATCCCCCGCCTTCGCGGGGGATGACACCGAATATGTGGAACGTGTGCTACTACAACTTCGCGGTCGCCTCATCGAGCCACAGCTTGGTCGCGTCATCGTCGAGCTGCGGCCGCACCGTGCGATTCACGCGGGCGTGGTAGTCGTTGAGCCACGCCAGCTCGCCTTCGCTGAGCATGCCGACCTCGATCAGGCGGCGGTCGATCGGCGCCAGCGTCAGCGTCTCGAACGCGTTGACCGGCTTCTCGGCGCCGGCGATGTCGGTGCCGATCACGAGCTCGAGGTTCTCGATCCTGATCCCGTAAGCATCGGTCTTGTAGTAGCCGGGCTCGTTGGACAGGATCATGCCGCGCTTCAGCGGCGTGGTGCCGAGCTTCGAGATCCGCGCCGGCCCTTCATGGACGCTGAGATAGCTACCGACGCCGTGGCCGGTGCCGTGCTCGAAATCGACGCCGGCGGCCCACAGATATTGTCGCGCCAGCGTATCGAGCTGCGCGCCGGTGGTGCCGTCGGGAAAGATCGCGCGCGCGATCGCGATATGGCCGCGCAGCACGCGGGTGAAGCGGTCGCGCATCTCGGCGGTCGGCGTACCGATCGCGATGGTGCGGGTGACGTCGGTGGTGCCGTCCTGGTATTGCGCGCCGGAATCGATCAGCAGGAGATCGCCGGGTTCGATCCGGCGGTTGCTCTTGCGGGTGACGCGGTAATGCACGATGGCGCCGTTCGGCCCGGTGCCGGCGATGGTCGGGAACGAGACGTCCTTCAACGCCCCGGTCTCGCGGCGGAAGGTCTCCAGCGCCTCGACGGCGTCGATCTCGGTGAGCCCGCCGGACGGCGCCGCGCGATCGATCCAGGCGAGGAAGCGCGTCAGCGCCACCGCGTCGCGCTGGTGCGCGGTGCGGGTGCCCGCGATCTCGGTGCTGTTCTTCACCGCCTTCAAGAGGCTGACCGGATCGCTGCCGCGCACCGGCTTGCCGCCGGCGCTTGCGATCAGGCGGCTGAGCGCATCCGCCGAGGTCGCGCCATCGAGCGCGATCGAGGCGCCGCGTTTGGCGAGCTCGGTGAGCGTCGGCGACAGCGCCGCCGGCTCCTCGACATCGGCGGACTGCAGCAGATGGTCGCGCGTCGAATTCGACAGCTTGCGGTGATCGATGAACACCTTTGGCCGGCCATCCTTGGGCACCAGCGCGTAGGACAGCGGCAGCGGCGTATGCGAGACGTCGGCGCCGCGGATGTTGAAGGTCCAGGCCACCGCGTGGCTGTCGGACAGCACCAGCGCATCGACGCCGAGCTTGTTGATCTCGAGCTGGATGCGCTTGAGCTTTTCCGCCTCGATCTCGCCGGAATATTGCGCGCCGTGGATGGTGACCGGGCCGAGCGGCGGGGCCGGCCGTTCGCTCCAGATCGCATCGACCGGATTGCTCTCGACCGCAACCAGTTCGGCGCCGGCCTTGGCGCAGGCGGCGGCCAGCCGTTCCGCTGCCGAAGATGTGTGCAGCCAGGGATCAAATCCGAGGCGGTCGCCGGCGGAAAGATGCCGCGTCAGCCAGTGCTCCGGCGGCGGATCGACCAGCGGCTCGATCTGCCAGGCCTTGCGGTCGACCTGCTTGCCGGCTTGCAGCGTGTAGCGGCCGTCGACAAAGACGGCGGCTTCTTTGGTCAGCACGATCGCGAGCCCGGCCGATCCGGTGAAGCCGGTCAGCCAGGCGAGGCGCTCCTCGGACGGGGCGACATATTCGTTCTGCTGCTGATCGGCGCGCGGAATCACGAACCCCGTCAGCTTGCGGCGCGCGAGCTCGGCGCGGAACGCGCTCAGGCGCGCGGTCAGCGCCACGCCACTCTCGGGTTCCTCGAACGTCTGGAAATGGGCTTCGAACATCGCCTTGGCACTCTCTTCGAATTGAACATCATCGCGTCAACGCGCCACTGAGATCGCAAGTCGTCGCGATGCTCCACGTTCGCTGGACAAGTCCGCAATGCGGACGGCATGTCCACACTTTTGGCATAGCTTATGCTTGAATCGTGGCATAGTGGAAACGATCGAACGATGTCCACGCGTTCGTCAAGCGTACCGGGAGTGTCCAGGAGTGTCTCAACTCAACGGCGAGGAGATGCACCATGCCTGCATTCACGTTTGAGAAGATTTCGCCGCCGGAGCCCCGCGGCCCGAACCCGCCGGTCGAACCGAAGCCCCGCGGTGTGATCTTCCAG
Organism: Bradyrhizobium ivorense; assembly: GCF_900696085.1. Lineage (GTDB taxonomy): Bacteria > Pseudomonadota > Alphaproteobacteria > Rhizobiales > Xanthobacteraceae > Bradyrhizobium > Bradyrhizobium ivorense. Next base: position 9,462 of record NZ_CAADFC020000029.1, on the reverse strand, counting down.
GTCCTGGACCGTCTGGCCGACGCGCGCACCCGCCGCAAGCTGAAGCAGAACGATGTCGCGGTCAGCCGCGATCCTGCAGCGCCCGAATAGAAGCGCGTTACTGTTCCAGGTCGGACGCCCGCGCCACCGTCGCATTGACCACCTTGGTGCCCTCGAGCTCGCGCACGATCCGCTCGTCGGGGCCGACGATGCCGAGATCGAACTCGCGCTCTGCGGTCACCAGCGTCATGCGCTGGCCGACGATGACGACGACGGTCATGTCGAGCGTTTCGCCGGATAGCGCCCATTCCTGCAGCTCGCTCCGGAACGGCTCCTTGCGCCACGCGTCGGGAAAGCCGGGATCGCAGCGGACCTCGAGGCCATCCTCCGACGTCGTCAGCACCAGCTTTGACTTGCTGGGCTTCCAGTGCTCTTCCAGCAGCTCATTGACCAACCAGACGCAGCTGAAGGACCGGCATTCCGCCGGCCGGTCCGCGTAAATCCGGCAGCCGTGTCCCGGCCTGCAGTGCGGACACCACGCGTTGGCCGGCTTCGCCAGTTCCTCGATCGCCATCACCTTGCAGCAGAGCGTGCAGTCGCCGCACTGTCTGCCGGAAGTATTCATTTCACGAAACGCAGCAGCAGGCTGCTCCAGCCCTCGATCCTGAGATGCCGTAGCGGCACCAGCCCGCGGGCGCGGTAGGCGGCGATCACCGCCGGCGCTTGGTGGGTCAACAGGCCCGACAGGATGACCTGCCCCGAGGAGGCGAGGTGCCGCGTCATCGGCCCAGCCAGCTGCCGCAGCGGGTTGGCGAGGATGTTGGCGAGCACCAGGTCGAACGGGCCGTCCTCGGCAAAGCGCGGCGCGGCAAAGCCGGTGGCGCGTATCACATCGACCAGATGTCCCGCGCCGTTGAGGTGGGCATTCTCTGCGGCAACCTTGACCGACGGCGGATCGATGTCGCTCGCCAGCACGCGGCCATGCAGTGCCTTGCCGGCGGCGATGGCTAACACCCCGGTACCGGTGCCGAGGTCGAGCACACGGCGCGGCTGATAGGCCTTCAGCACATGGTCAAGCAGCAGCAGGCAGCCGCGCGTGGTGCCGTGATGACCGGTGCCGAAGGCGAGTGCCGCCTCGATCTCGATGCCAAGCTTGTTCGGCGGAACCTTCTCGCGGTCATGCTGGCCGTGGACGACGAAGCGGCCGGCGGCGACCGGGACGAGGTCGTCCAGGCTGGCCTTGACCCAGTCCTTCGCCTCCACGGTGTCGAAAACTAAAGTAGATGCGACATCCTGCCGCACCTGTCCGACGAGGTCTCGTAGCAGCTCCTGGTCCGGCGCCTCGGCAAAATGAACGGTGACGTCCCAGCGGCCGTCGGGCCGCTCGAACGCGGCGAAGGCCGCCTGATCCTCGAAAAACGTCTCGGAAAGCACGTCGACCACCCGCTTTGCGGTCGATTCGTCCGGAAGTGTGAGGCTGGCGCGGTGCGTGGAGGGGGTCATCGAAGGGCCGGTAGCGCAGTTTTTGTTAAAATTTCAAGCCGGATTCATTCGAATATCGCGAGAATTGATAGGTTCCCGATTCAATCAACCTTAGATTTTTCCAGGCTATTACGGAACTGGAACGCGGAGTTCCATGGAGCTGGAAGTTCCAAGGACATCACAACTTAGGGCAGGACTACAATGAAGGCATTTATCGTTAGATTTTTGCGGGATGAGTCCGGCGCCACGGCCATCGAATACGGCCTGATCGCGACCGGCATTGCGATCGCTATCATCGCTGCGGTGAATGGCGTCGGTAGCTCGCTGAGCGGCACCTTCAACTCGATCAGCAGCTCGCTCAAGTAACTGAGCTGCTGACGGCGTTCTCAGGCACCGGGTGATATCTCGCCCGGTGCTTTCTTTTTGGCCGGTTGTCCACAGCCCGGCCCCATTTCATTCCACCGGATATCCAGCGCATCGTGGCGCGGTTGTCGGCGCGTCCTCCACAGCCGGTCCACCGTGGTTTCCACCGATTGTCCCGAAAGGGCTACGTGGTCTTTCCACGATCGATCCACCGCTTGTCCCCACAGCTTTCCACAGGTTGCAGCGAGGCGCGCCCCGCTCAAGCATGATCCGGAAAAGTGTGAAGCGGTTTTCCGGAAAGATCATGCTCAAAACAAAGAGCTAAAGCGCGATGTCGATTCAACCCGATCTCATCGCGCTTTATGCGAACAGCGCGCGGTGGTCGGCGAGGATGGCGCGGGCGGCGTTGTGGCCGGGGGCGCCGGTGACGCCGCCGCCGGGATGGGCGCCGGAACCGCAATGATAGAGGCCCTTGAGGGGCCCGCGGTAGTCGGCATGGCCGAGCATCGGCCGCGCCGAGAACAATTGGTTCAGCGTCAGCGCGCCGTGAAAAATGTCGCCGCCGAGCAGGCCGAACTGCCGCTCGAGGTCGAGCGGCGACAGGATCTGGCGGCCGAGCACCGAGCCGGCGAAACCGGGCGCATATTGGTCGACGGTTGCGATCATGAGGTCGGCGACCTCCTCGCGATGATCATCCCAGGATTTGCCGTCCGGCAATTGCGGCGCGACGTGCTGGCAGAACAGGCTGGCGACATGCTGGCCGGGCGGGCTCAGCGTGTCGTCGAGCGTCGAGGGGATCAGCATTTCCACCACCGGCGCGCGGCTCCAGCCGTGGTCGCAGGCATCGCGAAAGGCGCGATCCATGTAGCCGAGGCTCGGCGCAATGATAATGCCCGCGGTGAGGTGATCGCCTGCGCCCGATAGCGCGGTGAACGAGGGCAGGGCAGCGAGCGCGACGTTCATCCGGAACGTGCCGGAGCCGTTGCGCCAGCGCGCGATGCGCGTGAGGAAATCGCGCGCCAGCGCGCCGGCCGGCACCAGCCGCGTATACAGCAGCTTTGGATTGACGTTCGAAGCGACATATCTGGCGCGGATGGTTTCGCCATTGTCGAGCACGACGCCGACCGCGCGGTCCTTCTCGACGATCACCTCGCGCACCGCGGCGTCGGTCGCGATCTCGGCGCCATGGCCGCGCGCGGCCTGCGCCATCGCCAGCGTGATCGCGCCCATGCCGCCGATGGCGTGGCCCCAGACGCCCTTCTTGCCGTTCACCTCGCCGAAGGCGTGGTGCAGCATCACATAGGCCGAGCCGGCCGCATACGGGCTGGCATAATTGCCGACGATGGCGTCGAAGCCGAACAGCGCCTTGACGAGGTCGCTCTCGAACCGCTCGTCAAGCATCTCGCCGGCCGAGCGCGTGAACAGGTCGAGCAGATTGCGCTGCTGCTCGAGCGACAGCCGCCGCAGGATGTTGGCGGTGCCGAGCGCGTTGAAGGCTTCGCTCATCGCACTGAGGCCAAAGCCCTCGACGATGTTCGGCGGCGCCCGCAGGACGAATTGGCGCAGCACGTCGGCGATGGCTTCGAGTTCCTGTGAGAACGCGCCGATGGTTTCGGCGTCGCGCTGGCTGAGTTTTGCGACCGAGTCGGCGGTGCGGCCTTCGCCGGTGAGCAGGTGGCTGCCATCCGGCGCCGGCAGAAAATTCTGCGCGCGGCGCTCGACGATCGTAAGGCCGTGCTCGGCGAGTTTCAGGTCAGAAACAATTTTCGGGTTGAGCAGGCTCACCGTGTAGGCGGCGACCGAATTGCGAAAACCCGGAACGAACTCTTCGGTGACGGCGGCGCCGCCGACCACCTTGCGGCGTTCCACAACCTTGACCCGCAGCCCGGCCATCGCGAGATAGGCCGCGCAGGTGAGACCGTTATGCCCCGCACCGATGATGACGACGTCGGTTTCGTTCATGTCCGCTTCAAGAACCGTTGACTGGAGCATGATCCGGAAAAGTGGAGACCGGTTTCCGAAAGATCATGCTCAAAATGATCCAGCGTGCTGTCGCGCCGCAGCGGCGCTTCGTCAAGTGCATGTGATTGCGGTTTCTTGCCCACGATAGTGCCATATGCTCAACTCAAACCCTCCGGTGCGGTGCCGCCGGCCTCCCTTCCGGCGCCCGCCGGGTCCATGCCGGAGCTTTCATGAATTCTGAGCCGTCCGCCTCGCGAAACCGGCTGGTGCTGGTCGTCTACACCGCCGCGATCTTCGTCAGCGCATTGCTGCTATTCTCGGTGCAGCCGCTGTTCACCAAGATGGTGCTGCCGCGGCTCGGCGGCTCGCCGGCGGTGTGGTCGGTGGCGATGGTGTTCTTCCAGTCGCTGCTGCTCGGCGGCTATGCCTATGCGCATCTCCTGATGAAGCTGAAGCGCCGCGTCGTTCCGGTCGCGGTGCATCTCGTGCTGCTGGTGATCGCGCTGCTGACGCTGCCGCTGGCGATCAGGAGCGGCTGGGGCGAGCCGCCGCAGTCCGGCTATGCGTTCTGGCTGCTCGGCCTGTTCGCGGTCTCGATCGGGCTGCCGTTCTTCGCGCTCGCCGCCAACAATCCGCTGCTGCAGGCCTGGTTCGTGCGCACCGGCCATCCCGACGGCCCCGATCCGTATTTCCTCTACGCATCGTCCAACATTGGCAGCTTTCTCGCGCTGCTGTCCTACCCCGTGCTGCTGGAGCCGGTGTTCACCCTGCGCAGCCAGAACCTGATCTGGACCGGCGGCTATGGCTTGCTGATCGTGCTGATCGCGGGCTGCGGCCTGCTGCTGCTGCGCGCGCCGGCCAATGCGGCCGCGCTCAACATGCCGGCCGACGATGCCAGCGCGCCGGCGCCGTCCTGGCTGCTGCGCGCGCGCTGGATCTTCCTCGCCGCGGTGCCGTCGGGCCTTTTGATCGCGGTGACGGCGCACATCTCGACCGACGTCGCGGCCGCACCGCTGCTCTGGGTGCTGCCGCTGTCGTTGTATCTGTTGACCTGGGTGCTGGTGTTCCAGTCGCGGCCGCTGCTGCCGCACAAATGGATGCTGTTGGCGCAGCCGCTGGCGATCGCGGGCGTCGTGGTGCTGCTCGCGGTCGGCGGCGAGCAGAACCTGCTTTTGACGCTCGGGGGTCACCAGCTCTGCTTCTTCATCATCGCGATGGCCTGCCATGGCGAGCTCGCGCGGACGCGGCCCGCGGCAAAATATCTCACCGGCTTCTACGTCGCGCTGTCGTTCGGCGGCATGGTCGGCGGACTGTTTGCCGGATTGATCGCACCGTTCAGCTTCTCCTGGGTCGCCGAATATCCGATCCTGCTGGCGCTGGCGGCGCTGTGCCGCCCGACCGGCACCGAGCGGCTGCCGCGCTGGAGCGCATGGTACTGGCCGTTCCTCGCCGTGCTGGCGGTGGCGCTGCTCGCGCCGAGCTATTTTGCCGGCGAGATCTTCAACTGGCTCGATGACCACAGGGTCCGGATGATCGGTGCCGTCGGCGTGCTGTCGGCACTGCTGGCGCTTGCGTTGAATGCGACGCGCTGGAAGATCTTTGCCACCGTGATCGTCGCGCTGGTGCTGCTGCGCGCCTACCCATCCGACGACGGCCGGGTCGAAACCGTGCGCAGCTTCTTCGGCGTGCACAAGATCGTGGTGACGCCGAACGGGCAGTATCACGTGCTGATGCACGGCACCACGATCCACGGCGCGGAGAAGTTCAAGAACGACGACGGCACGCCGGTGACCGGGCGGCCGGAGCCGATCACCTACTATCACAAGGACGGCGGCATCGGCCGCGCGATCGCGGCGATCCGCGAGCGCAAGGGCGCGCCGCTGAAGGTCGCGGTGATCGGGCTCGGCTCGGGCACGCTGACCTGCGCGTCAGAGCGTGGTGAGGACTGGAAGTTCTTCGAGATCGACCAGTCGATGGTCGACACCGCGCGCGACCCGAAATACTTCACCTACATTCAGAACTGCGAGCCGGATCTGAAGCCTGTGATCGGCGATGCGCGGCTGACCTTCGCCAAGGAGCCCGACGGCGTCTACGATCTCATCATCGTCGACGCCTATTCGTCGGACGCGATCCCGATCCACCTCGCGACCGAGGAGGCGATGGCGATCTACAAGGAGAAGCTGGCGCCGCAGGGCGCCGTGGTGATGCACGTCTCCAACCGGCATCTCGAGCTTGCCAGCGTCGTGGTCGGCATCGCCGATGCCAACGACTTGAAGAGCTGGGTCTACAGCGAGGATTCCGGCCGCGACAACGAATACATCTTCTCGACGTCGGTCGTGGTCTCGGCGCGCGAGGAGGCCGATGTCGGCACGCTCGCATCATCGGATGTCTGGACCGAGACCGAGGCCAACGAGAAGCAGCGGGTCTGGACCGACGATTATTCGAACGTGCTCGGCGCGGTCTGGCGCCGCCTGCGCGACGGCGAGCAGTAGAGCTGCGTTGGATTTCTAGTTTGACGCGTTTTCTTCACGCAAATCCGCATCCGATCCGGATGAAGCCCAGAACAGACTTTCGCTCGAACACGCTCTAGCGATCCTCCACCAGCAGCTTCGCAATCTGGGCGTTGACGATTGTAACGAACAGGTCGGGATCGTTGAACGCCCGCGCAGAGAGCATCGCACCGTGAACGGAGGCCATCAGCATTTGGGCCTCGTCTTCCGGTCGCTCGTCCAACCGGAACAAGCGCTGCTCCGCGCCGGCCTGCAGCACTGCGGCGAGCCATCGCGCGAGCATATGGAAATACGCCTGCACGCGTGATGCAACTTCCGCCGGCAACATCGGCATCTCGCCGGCGAGCATCGCGCAGACGCAGAACGGCAGTGACGCATCGCGAATGCAGGTCTGCCAGAAGTTCAGATACGACTGCAGCTGGTCGGCCGGGCTTGCGAACTGCTCCTGGAGCGCCTTCAGCCCGAGCTCCGCCTGCTGCCGGTAGCGATCGACCAGCACCGCGACCAATTCGGCCTTGGTCGGGAAGTGATGGTGAATGCTCGCCTTGCGGATGCCGATCGCGTCCGAAATGTCGGCATAGCTGAACGCGTTGTAGCCTCCCGCGACGATCAGGGACTGCGCAACGTCGAGGATTTTGTCTGCGGTCGAACTCATTGATCTCACGTCGTCGCCCCGTCTCGCGGCGGGCCTGTCTGAAACTGATTGCACCGCGGTGTCCTCACACGGACGTGTCTCACGCCCGGATTGACTCCGATCCTGTGCCTTCCTACTAGTAGGTCGATCATATCATCCTACTAGTAGATAGGCACAATAGGGAAACCGTCAATGCAAAGTCAAACCTCCCCAGCCAGCTGGCTGCGAAGCTACTATTTCGGACGCGCCATTTTCTCGATCGCCTGGATTGCCGCGGCCGTCCTGCTCCGCGGGCAGCCGGCCGTCGTCGCATTCCTGCTCGTGATCTATCCGGCATGGGACGCCGTCGCCAATCTGGCTGACGCCCGGGTCAATGGCGGCGTGATCGCCAATCCGTCCCAGACCTTGAACGTCGTGGTCAGCGCGGTGACGGCGCTCGCCGTGATCGCGGCGGTCGGCCACAGCCCCTATGCCGTGCTGGCGGTGTTCGGGGTTTGGGCGATCCTCGCGGGGCTGCTGCAACTCGCCACGGGGGCAAGGCGCTGGCGCCGCTACGGCGCGCAATGGGCGATGATCCTGAGCGGCGCGCAGTCTGCTCTCGCCGGCGGCTACATGATCAGCCAATCCATCGGCAGCGTTGCGCCGACGATCCTGGATATCGCGCCCTATGCGGGGTTCGGCGCGTTCTACTTCCTGCTATCGGCGATCTGGCTCACGGCGACCGCCAATCGCAACGCGCACGCATAGGCGCCTCGTCGCATCGACGCGGCGTCGGCCAGCTTCAATTGCCCGCTACTTCTTCTCGGCCGGCGCCGAGTCGACCGAGCCCGGCGCTGCGTTGGCCGGGCTCGGCGCCGCCGCGGCCAAGAGCGGGATCGTCGACGGCGGCTCATCCTCATCGAGGAATTGCTGCACGGAGGTCTGGATCGACGACTTGACGCTGTCGGACCCGCGGTCGCTGAGATCGTTGTGCTGAAACTCGGTCCTGACCACCTTGATGCCGGCCTTGGCGGCGGTGTCGTCGTCGGGGACGACGCCGGGGTCGGCCTTGAAGTGCGGATCCTTGGAGCGGAACGACAGGATCTTGATCTTGCCGTCGGTGATGAAGGGGACGCGCAGATTATCCAGCGTGACCACCTTCTTGACCAGCTCGGGATGCTGCTTGGCGAAGAACATCGAAATGTCGCCGCCGTTGGAATGGCCGATCAGGGTCAGGTGGCGAAAGTCCGCGTTGGGATAGCGCTTCTTCAGCTCATCGATCGCGCACATGATGTTGAAGGCGCCGCGGTTATATTGCATGCGGCGGCCGACATATTCCTCGCCGACCTTGGTCACCATCGGCGCGTCGGTATCGAGATCGTGCTGGATGCTGACCACGAGGTAGCCGCGCGAGGCGAAAACGTTGGTGAGGAACGAGTACTCGGTGTGCTTGACGGTGTTGCCGTGACTGAGGATCGCGACCGGCAGCTCGATCATGTCGGCCATCGCCTGCATCTCGCGGTCGCGCCGCACTGCGACCTCGACCGTCACGTTGCGGTCTTCGCGCAGGATGTCGTTGAAGGTCATCTCGGTGCGGCGGATGGCCCAGCGGTCTGCCGAGAAGCAGGCCGCGATCGCCACGGCACACAGACAAAGGACGACGATGCCCCGTTTCATTGTGACCCCTGATCCTGCGTAACGTGGCTGCGCTCTGGCTCTGACATCATCAGGCACATCGCGTGAAACGGCCCAAAGAGGCCGAGCGGGCGCTGTTCCGGCGAAATATCGGGCCAATTTTACAATCGGATGACGGCACGACGACAAGCCCCGGTCCCGGAACCCGCCGGGGGGCCGGGAAGGGTCACAAACCGGTGAAGCGGGTTCGGAAGCGCATGTCGCGCAGCCGCGAGAGCACCGTCCCGTTGGTTCAAGCGGGCGACGCAGTGAGGCGAGGTGCATCTCAGCGTGTAGATGGGGTAACGGGCCCGCGGTCCTCCCTTCCAAGCAAGCCGCGCTAGCTACGGCGCTGTTTTGATGCGCGCGTCGCGCGGCTTGCTTGGAAGGGGGGCGGTCGTCCCTCACATTGATGGTGTAACGGAGTCGGGGCTTGAGCCCGCTCCAAGCATCGAGGAGAGACGACCATGGACCATTATGCCGGAATCGACGTGTCATTGGAATGCTCCAGCGTGTGCGTTGTCGATGCGAACGGCAAGATCGTTCGCGAGGCCAAGGTGGCGAGCGAGCCGGAGGCGCTGATCGACTGGTTCCGCTCGCTCGGGTTCGATCTGGCCAGGATCGGACTTGAAGCCGGACCGCTGTCGCAATGGCTCTATGCGGCGATGAAGAAGGCCTGTCTGGCGGTCGAGCTTCTGGAGACGCGCCATGTGAGCGACGCGTTCAAGGCGATGCCGGTGAAGTCTGACCGCAACGATGCCCGCAATATCGCGCAATTGATCCGGCTCGGCTGGTTCCGGCCGGTCCACTGCAAGTCGATGAGCGCGCAGGAGACCCGCGCAATGCTGACGGCGCGCAAGCTGGTCCAGAACAAGCTCC
>NZ_CAADFC020000028.1 GCF_900696085.1 Bradyrhizobium ivorense | reverse complement strand
AGGGACAGATCGCCATTGCCGTGGATGTGACCAATGTCGGCTCGGACCGCGGCCTGATGCGGCCAATGCAGGAACGGCTTGCGGGCCTTTATGGTCACGCGAAGCGTTACCTTGTCGACGGCGGGTTCAACAAGCACGAAGACATCGAATGGGCTGCTAGCCAGGGGATCAAGGTCTATGGCCCGCCGGCCAACAGCAAGCATGGGAGCGATCCCTATGCACCACGCCCCGAGGACGGCCCCGGCATGGCCGCCTGGCGCAGACGGATGAAAAGCCTGCACGGCAAGAGCGTCTACAAACGCCGGGCGCCGGGCGAATGCATCAACGCCCGCTTCCGCAACTGGGGCCTGCGCCAGTTCACGGTTCGGGGTCGCGAAAAAGTGCTCACCGTGCTGCGCTGGTTCGCCCTCGCCAACAACGTCCTCGCCGGACACAGGCTCCTGGCCCAAGCAGCATAACCAAACACCAGCGACCTTGAGGGTTGCGCCCTGATCGCCATCGCTCTACTGGGCCAAATGGCGCGGTCACCCCTGTTAGGGTCACAAGCTCTCAGGATGACGGGATGCCTAAGGTTGCTACGCATCTTCCCCGTCATTGCGAGGAGCGAAGCGACGAAGCAATTCATCGTTCAGCATATGCGGAGCGATGGATTGCTTCGCTTCGCTCGCAATGACGGAGATCATTGCTCTGCTCCAGCCTACTTCACCCGATACCGGCTCCCCGGATGCGTGCCGTCGAGCCGCGCACGTCCTGCGCCGAACAGTTTTTCGCGCAGCGTGCCCTTCGCGTATTCGCGCTTGTAGCGGCCGCGCTTCGTCAGCTCCGGCACCAGCATGTCGGCGATGTCCTCGAAATCGCCGGGCGAGATCGCGAAGGCGACGTTGAGGCCGTCCACGTCTGTGTCCTCGAACCATTGCTCGATCTTGTCGGCGACCTGCGCGGGTGAGCCGACCACGACGGGGCCGGCGCCGCCGATGCCGACATGTTCGGCGACCTCGCGCACGGTCCAGACCCTGTCGGGATCGGCGCGGGTGACGTTGTCCATCGCGGAGCGGCCGGCGTCGTTCTGCACGTGGCGCACCTCCTGGTCCAGCGAATAGGTCGAGAAGTCGACGCCGGTCCAGCCCGACATCAGCGCCAGCGCGCCCTCATGGCTGATATGGCTGCGATACTCGGCGTATTTTGCTTTCGCCTCCGCCTCGGTCGGCGCGACCACGATGCACATCATCGAGAACATCAAGATCTCAGCCGGGTTGCGGCCCTTTTGGGCGGCGAGCTCGCGGATTGCCGACACCCGCGGGCCGATCACCTTGGCCGACGGTCCCGACATGAAGACGCATTCGGCATGCTCGGCGGCGAACTCCCGGCCGCGCGGCGAGGTGCCGGCCTGATAGAGCACCGGCGTGCGCTGCGGCGACGGTTCCGAGAGATGGATCGCGTTGAGCCGGTAGTTCTTGCCCTCGTGGCGCACCGGATGCACCTTCGCAGGATCGGTGAACCGGCCGCGCGCGACGTCGCGGACCGCGGCGTCGTCCTCCCAGCTGCCTTCCCAGAGCTTGTAAACCAGCTCCATATATTCGTCGGCGAGCTCGTAGCGGTCGTCATGCGCGGTCTGCTTGTCCTTGCCGGCGCCGCGTGCGGCCGAATCGAGATAGCCGGTCACCACGTTCCAGCCGACCCGGCCGCCGGTCAGATGATCGAGCGTCGACATCCGCCGCGCGAACGGGTAGGGCGGCTCAAAGGAGAGATTGCTGGTGACGCCAAAGCCGAGATTTTGCGTCACCGCGGCCATCGCCGGGATCAGCATCAACGGCTCGTTGGCCGGCGTCTGCGCCGCGTTGCGCAGTGCGGCATCGGGACTGCCCGCGTAGACGTCGTAGACGCCGAGCACGTCCGCCAGGAACAGGCCGTCGAACCGCCCGCGTTCCAGCGTCTTCGCGAGATCCGTCCAGTACCCAAGCGTGTTGTAGTCCTTGGTGCGGTCGCGCGGATGGGTCCACAGCCCCGGTGACTGATGCGCCACGCAGTTCATAGCAAAGGCGTTGAGCCGGATCTGTTTTGTCATTGTGAAACCTTGCGCGCCGCTTCAATTGATGCCCGGTCGGATGCCGGGCTTCCCCGCGTGCAACTTGTTGCCACTCCCCACGTTTTGGCAAGGCCCATTCGCGTTTCGCGCCCTTCCGGTCGCGATCCGATCCCGATAGGTTGCCGCTCTCTGGAAGCACGATCCGGAAAGATCATGCTCGAATCTGACTCGCTGAAGGGACAATCATGGCGACACGGGCCGACGCAATCGCAAAGGTGCGAGAGCATTTTCAATCGGGGCAGTTTTTGCAGGAACTGAACCGCAGGGTCGGCTACCAGACCGAGAGCCTGAACGCCGACAAGGCCGACGCGCTGCGCGCCTATCTGGTCGAGAATCTGCAGCCGGCCTTCGCCGAGCTCGATTTCAAGACCCGCCTGATCGAATCGCCGACCGGCCGCGGGCCCTATTTGATCGCCGATTACCAGGAAGATGCCGCGCGGCCGACCGTGCTGACCTACGGCCATGGCGATGTCGTCGACGGCATGGTCGGCGAATGGCGCGACAACCTCAATCCGTGGCAGACCACGGTCAAGGGCGAGCGCGTCTATGGCCGCGGCACCGCCGACAACAAGGGCCAGCACTCGATCAACATGGCGGCGCTGCGCGCGGTGAAGCAGGCGCGCGGCGGCAAGCTCGGCTTTAACGCAAAATTCATCATCGAGACCGGCGAGGAGATCGGCTCGCCCGACCTGCGCGAGGTTTGCGAGGCGCACCGCGAGGAGCTGAAGGCCGATCTGTTCATCGCCTCCGACGGGCCGCGGCTGTCGGCGGAGCGGCCGACCATCTTCCTCGGCTGCCGCGGCGGCAACCGCATCCATCTCGACGTCAATTTGCGCGAGGGCGGCAACCATTCCGGCAATTGGGGCGGCGTGCTCGCCAATCCCGCGACCATCCTTTGCAATGCGATCGCCAGCCTGGTCGACGGCAAGGGCCGCATGAAGCTCGAGATCATGAAGCCGCCGCCGATCTCCAATCGCGTCCGCGCCGCGCTCGCCGACGTCAAGATCGAGCCGTCCGCCGATGAACCGCAGCTCGCCGAGGGTTGGGGCGAGGAGGGCCTGACCCCGGCCGAGCGGCTCTATGCCTGGAACACGCTCGAAGTGCTGGCGATGTCGTCGGGCAACATCGACAAGCCGGCCAATGCGATTCCCGGCAAGGCCAACGCGGTGCTGCAACTCCGCTTCGTCGTCGGCACCAAGTATCTCGAAGTGATCGACGCGGTGCGCGACTATCTGCACAACAACGGATTTCCGATGGTCGAGGTATCAGGCGCGCAGCGTTTTGGCGCGTCGCGCACCGACATGGACAGTCCCTGGATCGACTGGGCGGCCAATTCGATCCGCGCCACCACCGGCAAGGCGCCCGCGGTGCTGCCGAATTTCGGCGGCTCGCTGCCCAACGACGTGTTCTCCGAGGGCCTTGGGCTGCCGACGATCTGGGTGCCGCACTCCTATCCGGGCTGCTCGCAGCACGCCCCCGACGAGCACATCCTGCTGCCGGTGACCGAGGAGGCGCTGACCATCATGGCCGGCCTGTTCTGGGACCTCGGCGAAGCAAAGCATAAGGGGTGAGGAGCTAGGCTCGCCCGTTCCCCGTCATCCTGAGGTGCGAGCCTCTTCGGCGAGCCTCGAAGGATGAATCGGCCCGGCTGGTGGCCGTGCATCCTTCGAGGCTCGCAAGGGCTCGCACCTCAGGATGACGGGGACGACGTGGATGCCCGGGTCAAGCCCGGGCATGACGAACGGATGGATCGACGCTGAAGTCGGCAAAGGAAACACAATGACGCTATCAACGCCCGCCGACGCGCAGCGCGCAGCTACGGTCGATAAGAAAAACATCACCCGCCTGATCGTCGCGACCTCGGTCGGCAACGCGCTCGAATGGTACGACATCTCGGTCTATGCCTATTTCGCGGTCTATCTCTCCAAGGCGTTCTTCCCCGCCAATGATCCGACTACCTCGCTGCTGCTGACCTTCGGCACCTTCGGTCTGTCATTCATGATCCGGCCGATCGGCGGCCTGGTGCTCGGCGCCTATGCCGACCGGCACGGCCGCAAGGCTTCGCTGATGCTGTCGATCGTGCTGATGACCTTCGGCACGCTGGCGCTGGCGGTGATGCCGACCTACCAGAGCGTCGGCATCGTGGCGCCGATCGCGGTGATCCTGGCGCGGCTGGTGCAGGGCTTTTCGGCCGGCGGCGAGTTCGGCTCATCGACCGCGTTCCTGGTCGAGCACATGCCGGAACGGCGCGGCTTCGTCGCGAGCTGGCAGTTCGCGAGCCAGGGCGTCAGCGGCCTGTTAGGGGCAGGCTTTGGCGCGCTGCTGACCACGGTCATGAGCCCGGAGGATCTGCAATCCTGGGGCTGGCGGCTGCCGTTTCTGTTCGGCGTGCTGATCGGTCCGGTCGGCATCTACATCCGCAACCATGTCGACGACGCCACACCGCCGCCGGCAACCAAGCAGGAATCGCCCGTCGTCGAGCTGTTCACGCGGCAGAAGCTCGCCACCATTCTGGCGATCGGCGCGCTCGCGGTGTCGACCGCGGTGAACTATCTGATCGTCTACATGCCGACCTATGTGGTGCAGAAGCTGCACATGGCGCCGTCGGTCGGGTTCGTCGCCTCGCTGGTCGCGCAGACCGCGGTCGCGATCCTGGCGCCGATCGCGGGCCTGGTCTCCGACAGGATCGGCCGCACCACGCACATGATCATCTTTGCGCTGCTGCTGCTGGTGTCGATCTTCCCAGCCTTCCTGCTGCTCACCGGCAATCCGACGCCGATGATCGTGCTGCTCGGCGTGCTCTGGCTCGGCATGCTCAAGTCGCTGTATTACGGGCCGCTGGCCGCACTGATGTCGGAACTGTTTCCGCCGGCGACGCGTGCCACCGGGCTCGGCCTCAGCTACAATATCGGCGTCACCGTGTTCGGCGGCATGGGGCCGGCGATCGTGACCTGGATGGGCCTCTTTGCACCGATCGGCGATCTCGCGCCGGGCTATTATCTCACCGCGGTCTGCATCCTCAGCCTCGGCGCGCTGTTCACGATCCGCAGGATGCGGCTCGCGTAGATCATGCTGCGGATTTCGCATCACGAAATTCGCCGCACCGCTTTGCTGCAAAGCAGCGTAGATAGTTGAAATCAAAGTTTCACCTGACGAAAGTATACGATGTGCCGTCGCCGTCATCCGCTCTAGGATGGCGGCTGATCACGATCGGCGATTGAGGCAGGCATGAACGCGTCCACGACTGCGACCGCACGGGCGGCCCGGAAGCGGCCGCTGCCGGAGCCCGGCCAGGCCGACAAGTTCAACGCCATCCAGAAAGTCTGTGCGGTGCTGCGCGTGCTGGCGCAGCGCTCGCCGCTGCGGCTGACCGACATCGCCGACGCCACCTCCCTGAACAAGGCGACCGCGCTGCGCATCCTCAATTCGCTGATCGAGGAAGGCTTTGTCAGCCGGGTCACCGGCGCCAAGACCTACGAGCTCGGCCAGGAGGCGCGGGTGATGGCGGTCGGCGCCCGGCGCTCGGTCGATATCGCCGAGCTGGCGCAGCCGAGCCTGCTGCGGCTGTCCGAGCGTTCCGCCGACACCGCGCTGTTGTCGGTGCGCTCCGGCGTCGAGGCGCTCTATCTCGCGCGCTCGGTCGGCAGTAATCCGCTGCAGCCGAATTACTTGCAGATCGGCAGCCGCCGTCCGCTCGGCGTCGGCGCCGGTGCGCTGGCGCTGCTGGTGTGGCTGCCGGACGCGGAGATCGAGGCGGTGATCGAAGTGATCGTGCCGCGGCTGGCGAAATCGCCGCGGATCACGCCAAAATTCCTGCGCGAGAAGATCGCGACCGCGCGTAAGGCCGGCCACACCGTGCTGATCGATGCGGCGTTTCCCGGCATGGGCGGGGTCGGCGTCCCGGTCCGCGACGAAACCGGCGAAGTGGTCGCCGCGCTCTCGATCGGTGCCGCGTCCGATCGCATCCGCCGCCGCGAGGCCGAGCTTGCCGAGATGCTGAAGAAGGAAGCCCAGGTGCTGGCCCGCGCGATGGCCCAGGCGCCGAAGAACGGGCGCGGCGGGAAGGTGGGCTGAGGCGGCGCCGCTTGCTTCGCCTCTCCCCGCGCGCGGGGAGAGGCCGGAACGCATCGAAGATGCGATCCGGGTGAGGGGGCTTCCGCGAGTCCAACTGTGAGCGTCCACGCGGAGAGAGCCCCTCACCCCAACCCTCTCCCCGTGAAGAACGGGGCGAGGGAGCAGACCGCCGACGCGGCTCCACTTCGCCTCTCCCCGCCTGCGGGGAGAGGCCGGAACGCATCGAAGATGCGATCCGGGTGAGGGGGAGTCTCCGCGAGTCCCACTGTCACCGCTTATGCGGAAAGAGCCCCTCACCCCGACCCTCTCCCCGTGAAGAACGGGGAGAGGGGGCACACCGCCGATGCGAGCGCAGCTCGCCTTGATCAAGCCCCCTCGTCCAGCGCCACCAGATCGCGCTTCTTGCGCAGCGCCGGCAGCAGCGGGCCGATCAGCAGCACGGCGGCGAAGGCGAGGCAGACCGCCGAGATCGGCCGCTCCACGAAGGTCATGAGATCGCCCTGCGAGAGGATCAGCGACTTGCGCAGATTGTTCTCCAGCATCGGTCCGAGCACGAAGGCGAGCACCAGCGGCGCCGGCTCGTAGCCGAGCTTGCGCATGAAATAGCCGATCACGCCGAACGCGATCATCACGTGAACGTCGAACACATTGTTGCTGGAGCAATAGACGCCGATGATGGTGAACAGGATGATCAGCGGGAACAGCACGTTGTAGGGCAGCCGCAACAACTGCACCCACATCCCGATCATCGGCAGATTGAGCACCAGCAGCATCAGATTGCCGATATACATGCTGGCGACGATGCCCCAGAACAGGCCGGGGTTTTGCGAGATCAACAGCGGTCCGGGCTGCAGGCCGTGGATCACGAAGGCGCCGAGCAACAGCGCCATCACCACGTTCGGCGGGATGCCGAGCGTCATCAGCGGAATGAAGGCGCCGCCGGCCGCGGAATTGTTGGCCGACTCCGGCCCCGCGACGCCCTCGATCGCGCCATGGCCGAAGCGCTCGGGATGTTTCGAGAGCCGCTTCTCCAGCGCATAGGATGCGAACGACGCCACCACGGCGCCGCCGCCCGGCAGGATGCCGAGGAAGAAGCCGAGCAGGGTGCCGCGCGTCACCGGCCCGGCGCTGGCCTTCCAGTCCTCCTTGTTGGGCAAGAGCTGGGTGATCTTGGTGTTGATGATGTCGCGCTTGATCGCTTGCTCGGTGTTGAGCAGCACCTCGGCGACGCCGAACAGGCCCATTACCACGGGCACGAGGCCGATGCCGTCGATCAGCTCGATGCGGCCGAAGGTCAGCCGCGGCTGCGCGGTGATGCTGTCGAGCCCGACCAGGCCGAGCACGACGCCGATGCAGGCCATCAGCAGCGCCTTGGCCATCGAGCCTTGCGTGAGGAAAGTGAGCACCACGAGGCCGAGCACCATCAGGCTGAAATATTCGGCCGGGCCGAACGCGATGGCGATGCCGGCGAGCGACGGCGCGACCAGCATCAGCGCGACCAGCGAGAAAGTGCCGGCGATGAACGAGCCGAACGCGGCGATGCCGAGCGCGGGGCCGGCGCGGCCTTGCTTGGCCATCTGGTGGCCGTCGATGCAGGTAACGACGGAAGCGGCTTCGCCGGGGATGTTGACCAGGATCGAGGTGGTCGAGCCGCCATACATCGAGCCGTAATAGATGCCGGCCATCATGATAATGCCGGACTCGGGCGTGCCCGAGAGCGTCACCGGCAGTAGCAGCGACATCGCCGAGATCGGGCCGATGCCGGGCAGCACACCGACCAGCGTGCCGATGAACACGCCGATGAAGCAGTAGAGCAGGTTGATCGGCAGCAGCGCGACGCCGAGGCCGTGAGCGACGTTGGCAAGGGTATCCATGGGCCGCGCCTCAGCCGATCTCGAACATGCCGTGCGGCAACTGAATGGACAGCAGGTGCTTCAGCACCCACCACATCCCGAGCGGCGCCAGGATGGCGATCGGAATCGCCACCGGCCAGCGCACCGGATCGATCAGGCGCAGCAGGAGCAGCATCAGCGGAATCGCCGAGAGCAGGAAGCCGAGCGGCTCCAGCGCAAAGGCGAACGCGGTCAGGCAGGCGATCACCAGAACCGGCTTGCTCCAGCGCGCATGCTCCCAGCGCGAGGCGAAGCTCGGCCCGCCCTCGGTGACTGCGGAGACGATGATCGAGGCTGCGAACGCGCACATCAGGATGCCGGTGTAGAACAGCACATAGCCGGAGCCGGGATCGTTGATGGTGCCGAGCTTCAGCTTCAGGCCCGACCAGATTACGAAGGCGCCGAGCGCAAGCCCGATCAGCCCGCCCCAGAGCTCGGAGTTGTTGAGGCGGAGTTTGACGTTGGTTTGGTCACTCATGGGAATGCCTTCGGAAATCGTTCGTATCGTCACCTGAGATGGCGGAGCGTAGCGACGCCCTCGAAGGGCGACGGTGCTCCGGTCCATCCTTCGAGGCGAGCCGCAAGCGCGGCTCGCACCTCAGGATGACGCCGGTGCTTGCGGCAGCTCCAGCCCTACTTCTTCGCCAGCCCGAGCGTGTCGATCACCTTGCGCTCGGACTCGGTGACCTCGACCACGAACTTCTTGTAGTCCTCGGTGTTCTTGTAGTTCGGCACCATATCGTATTTGGCGAGCGTCGCGATTACCGCCGGGTCCTCGAGCGCTTTCTTGAAGGCGTCGTGCAGCTTGGCGACGATCTTGGGGTCCATGCCCTTGGGGCCTGCGATGCCGAACGGCGAGTCGTAGACCATGGGATAGCCGAGTTCCTTCAGCGTCGGCACGTCGGGATAGTTCGGCGAGCGCGCCCCGGTCCACACCATCAACAGCTTGAGCTTGCCGGCATCGACCAGCGGCCGCCAGCCGGTGGAATCGGCCTGCAGCATGGTGTGCTGTCCGAGCACCGCGGCGTTGGTCTCGGCGCCGCCCTTGAACGGCACCTGGGTCAGCTTGATGCCGGCCATCGCGGCGATCTGTTCCATGCCGATATGCAGCGAGGTGCCGGTGCCCGGCGTCGCATAGGTCACCTTGCCGGGATTCTTCTTGGCGAAATCGATCACGTCCTGCCAGGTCTTGAACTGCGACTCCGCGCTGGTGGTGACGCCGAAGGTGTAGCCGGTGAGATGGATGATGTAGGAGAAGTCCTTCGCCGGATCCCAGGACACTTCCTGCATCAGCGGCAGGCGGAACACGGTGATCGGCAGCTGTGCGATGGTGTAGCCGTCCGGCTTGGCGGTCGCGGCCATCGTGGCGGGGCCGACGGTGCCGCCGCCGCCCGCCTTGTTGTCGATGGTGACGGGCTGGCCCAGCACCTTAGAGGCGCTGTCGGCGATCGCACGCATCGAGATGTCGGTCGAGCCGCCGGCCGGCCACGGCACGATCAGCGTGATCGGCTTGGTCGGATAATCCTGGGCGTGCGCCACGGCCGAGACCAGCATGCCGGCGGCGGCGAGCAGGACCATCAAACGATTGCGCTGGGACATTCTTGGTCTCTCCCTTGCGGCCGCGTTGCGTCGCGCGCCGGTCTTGTTCAGTGGTGGATGATGATCCCTGCCATCGCAGGGACACAAGCCGCATTGGACAGAACGCGGCGGGCAACGGAAGGCCGAATTCGCCGCGGAGCCGCAGCTGCGACAATTGGTCTGCCGCGATGTGCCGAGGTGCGGAATTAGCCCGGCATTTTGCGCCGATCGACGGGCATGGCCGAGACCGCGCGGGGCGGTCCCCGGGGGGCCGCGCCATGACCCGCGTGCTGCGTTTGGTCAAGCGAATAATCCAGGGAACCCAAGGGCATGGGCACCTTGCGAGAGC
Organism: Bradyrhizobium ivorense; assembly: GCF_900696085.1. GTDB lineage: Bacteria > Pseudomonadota > Alphaproteobacteria > Rhizobiales > Xanthobacteraceae > Bradyrhizobium > Bradyrhizobium ivorense. The sequence continues at coordinate 814,717 of NZ_CAADFC020000028.1, read as the reverse complement.
CCACGCTTCCGGTCATCATGGGTCGTTCCAACGCAGGAATGCTGCCCGACCGATGACGCCATCGCCCGACGCCACCGACGACGCCGTCATCAGGGTGTTTGCCGGCCTTCCCGCATTGCTCGACCGGGCGCCGCAGCTGATTGCGCGCGGCCGGCGGCTCGATTGCGATTGCCTGATCGGACCGATGGAGCAGCCGTTTCACGCCGCGATCCGCGCCGGCCGCATCGTTGATCTCTCGCCGTCGCCGCGCCTGATGCGCTCCTGGCGCTTCGCCTACCGCGCCACGCCGCGGGCCTGGACGGCGTACTGGCAGGCCGAGCCCGAACCCGGTTGGCACGATCTCTTGGCGTTGACCAAGCGCGGCGAGGCGGTGCTGGAGGGCGACCTCTATCCCTTCATGACGCATCTGCAGTATTTCAAGGATCTGCTGGCGCTGCCGCGTCAGCAATTCGCGGCGGCCGCGCCATGAGCCGTCGCATCGAGCACGGCCAGATCGAGCCGATGGTCGGCCGCTACGTTCACGTCGAGATCGGCGGCGAGGCGCACCGCATCTATTTCGAGGAGCACGGCAAGGGCATTCCGCTGGTCTGCCTGCACACCGCGGGCTCCGATGCGCGGCAGTGGCGGCATCTGCTCGCGGACAGCGAATTTGCTGCAAATTTCCGCATCATTGCCTTCGATATGCCCTGGCATGGCAAGTCGAATCCGCCGAAAAGCTGGACCGGCGATGAATACCAGCTCACCACTGCGCGCTACACCGAAACCATCCGCGCCTTCTGCCATGCGCTCCGCCTGGAGAAGCCGGTCGTGATGGGCTGCTCGATCGGCGGCCGCATCGTGCTCAACCTTGCGATCGAACACGCTGCCGAATTCCGCGCGCTGATCGGGCTCGAGGCTGCCGACTTCCAGGCGCCGTGGTACGATACGGATTGGCTGAACCGCCCGGACGTGCACGGCGGCGAGGTCTGCGCCGCGCTGGTCTCGGGATTGATTGCGCCGCAAAGTCCCGATGACGCGCGGATGGAAACGCTGTGGGCCTACAAGCAGGGCGGCCCCGGCGTGTTCAAGGGCGACCTGTATTTCTACCGTGTCGACGGCGACCTGCGCAGCCGGGTCGCGTCAATCGATACTAAAGTATGCAGGCTCTATCTGCTCACGGGCGAGTATGATTTCTCCTGCACGCCAGAGGACACGAGGCGGACGGCAGCGGCAATAGGGGGCGCCAGCGTCACGATCATGGAGAAGCTCGGTCATTTTCCGATGAGCGAGAATCCCGATCAGTTTCGCCGCTACATCGCACCTGTCCTCGCCGACATTCTCACACACACATCGACCGTTTCCACGCAAGGAGTAGACGCATGACACGCAAATATCTGATCGGCTTCGCGCTCGCCGCCGCGCTCGGCGCGGGCCAGGCGCAGGCCCAGGAATTGACCGGCACGCTGAAGAACATCAAGGACACCGGCGCGATCACGCTCGGCTACCGCGATTCCTCGATCCCGTTCTCCTATCTCGACGACAACCAGAAGCCGATCGGCTACGCCATGGACATCTGCTACAAGATCGTCGACGCCATCAAGAAGGAGCTCAAGCTCGACAAGCTCGAGGTCAAGCTCAATCCGGTCACCTCGGCGACCCGCATCCCGCTGATGGCCAACGGTACCGTCGACCTCGAATGCGGCTCGACCACCAACAACGCCGAGCGCCAGAAGCAGGTCTCCTTCACCAACTCCCACTTCCTGACCGCGAGCCGCTACGTCACGAAGAAGGCGAGCAAGATCAACTCGATCGATGACCTGAAGGGCAAGACGGTGGTCTCGACCGCCGGCACCACCAACATCAAGCAGCTCACCGAGGCCAACCTCGCGCGCGGGCTGAGCGTCAACATCATCCCGGCCAAGGATCACGCCGAGGCCTTCCTGATGGTCGAGACCGACCGCGCGGTTGCCTTCGTGATGGATGACATTCTGCTGGCGAGCCTTGTCGCCGGCTCCAAGGCGCCGGACGACTACGTGATCTCCAAGGACGCGTTCTCCAAACCGGAGCCCTACGGCATCATGCTGCGCAAGGATGATGCGCCGTTCAAGAAGGTCGTCGACGCTGCGACCGCCGCGCTCTACACCAGCGCCGAGGGCCAGAAGATCTACGACAAGTGGTTCACCCAGAAGATCCCGCCGAAGGGCCTCAATCTCAACGTGCCGCTCGGACCGGAGATGAAGAAGCAGCTTGCCAAGCCGTCGGACTCGCCCGATCCGGATGCGTATCTGGTGAACTAAGGCGAGAGAGCTTTCATTCCCTCTCCCCGCTCTTCGCGGGGAGAGGGTCAGGGTGAGGGGCTGGCGCCGCGAAGTCGGTGAACATCGGACTCGCGGAAGCCCCCTCACCCGGATTGCATCTTGCGATGCAACGTAGCCGAAGCTCTGCTTCGGCGTTCTTCTTGAGTACGGCCGCCGAAGGCGGCCTCTGCCTCTCCCCGCAAGCGGGGAGAGGCGAAATGGAAGAACCATGTCCGGCCGTTTTTGGAGGAGAATGGCCGGACATTTGCATAGTGGCGGCAGATGTGCACTTGCTGCACGGATGCCGCCGTCATGCGTGATCGGCGCGGCTGCGCGGGGGACCTGTGAACTACAACTGGAATTGGCACATCTTCCTTGAGCCGAACCCGATGGGGACCGGCACCTATCTCGACCTGTTGCTGGCGGGACTGGTGGTCACCGTCAAGACGTCGCTGCTGGCCTGGATCATCGCGCTGGTCACAGGCTCGGTGATCGGCGTGCTGCGCACGCTGCCGTCGCGGACCGCGTCCTGGATCGGCTTCGCTTACGTCGAGTTTTTCCGCAACATGCCGCTCTTGGTGCAGCTGTTCCTGTGGTTCTTCGTGCTGCCGGAATTGCTGCCGAGGGCCGCCGGGCTGTGGCTGAAGCAATTGCCGAACGCGCCGTTCTGGACCGCGGCGATCGGCGTCGGCCTGTTCATGTCGGCGCGCGTCGCGGTGCAATTGCAGGCCGGCATCGGCTCGCTGCCGCGCGGGCAGAAGCAGGCCGCGACCGCGCTCGGCCTCACCACGGTGCAGATGTATCGCTACGTGCTGCTGCCGATGGCGTTTCGCATCATCCTGCCGCCGCTGACCTCGGAGTTCCTCAACACCATCAAGAACACCGCGGTCGCCATCACCATCGGCCTGATCGAGCTGACCGGACAGGCGCGTTCGATGCAGGAGTTCTCCTTCCAGGTGTTCGAGGCGTTCACCGCGGCGACCGTGCTCTATCTGCTCCTCAATTTCGTCGTGGTGACCGGGATGCGCCTGCTTGAGCGCTATGTCGCGATCCCCGGCTACATTTCGGGGAAATGACGATGCTCGGCAGTTTCGACTTCGATGTCATCCGCCGCTCGCTGCCCTATCTGTTCCTCGAAGGCATGCGCTTCACGTTGACCCTGACGGCACTCGCAGCCTTCGGCGGCCTGGTGTTCGGCACGCTGATCGCCCTGATGCGGCTGTCCGGCTACAAAACGCTCGGGCGCATCGCCGGCATCTATGTCGACTTCATCCGCTCGCTGCCGCTGGTGCTGGTGATCTTCTGGTTCTACTTCCTGGTGCCGTATATCGGACAGTGGCTGACCGGCGCGTCGCGCCCCATTTCGGTCGGCGCCTTCGCCTCCTCGCTGATCACCTTCATCGCGTTCGAGGCGGCGTATTTCTCCGAGATCATGCGCGCCGGCATCCAGTCGATCTCGCGCGGCCAGCCCGCTGCGGCCAGCGCGCTCGGCCTGACCTACGCGCAGACCATGCGCTACGTCGTGCTGCCGCAGGCGTTCCGCAACATGCTGCCGGTGCTGCTGACCCAGACCATCGTGCTGTTCCAGGACACTTCGCTGGTCTACGTGCTCTCGATCCCGGACTTCCTCGGCGCCGCCAGCAAGGTGGCGCAGCGCGACGGCCGCCTGGTCGAGATGTATCTGTTCGCCGCGCTGGTCTACTTCGTCATTTCCTGTGTCGCGTCCTACGGCGTCCGCCGCCTGCAGTCGCGCATCGCCATCGTTCGGTAGCCGACAATGTCAGCCGACTTTGCACCGGCGGTGCCCTTCACCTCTCCCATAGGGAGAGGTCGGATCGCGTCAGCGATCCGGGTGAGGGGTTTCGTTCCATCCGTAGACCGTAACCCCTCACCCGGCGCTTCGCGCCGACCTCTCCCATCGAAGTCGGATATATCCGACTTCGACAATTTTAGTTGCCCAACTCGGGTAAACCCGAGTTGGGTGGGAGAGGTGTTCGACCGTTTTCGCTGCAACCGTTGAGCCATCATGATCGAGATCAATCACGTCAATAAATGGTACGGGCCGAGTTTTCAGGCGCTGAAGGATTGCACCACCAGCGTTGCCAAGGGCGAGGTGGTGGTGGTCTGCGGCCCGTCCGGCTCGGGCAAGTCGACCCTGATCAAATGCGTCAACGCGCTGGAGCCGATCCAGGGCGGCGAGATCATTCTCGACGGCGTCAAGGTCAACGACCCCAAGACCGATCTGCCGAAACTGCGCTCGCGGGTCGGCATGGTGTTCCAGCATTTCGAGCTGTTTCCGCATCTGCGCATCGTCGACAATCTCTGCCTCGCGCAGGAAAAGGTGCTCGGCCGCAAGCATGAGGACGCGCTGGCCAAAGGCATGAAGCTCCTGGAGCGGGTCGGGCTGAAGGATCACGCCAAAAAGTTTCCGGCGGAATTGTCCGGCGGCCAGCAGCAGCGCGTCGCCATCGCGCGGGCGCTGGCGATGGATCCGATCGCGATGCTGTTCGACGAGCCGACCTCGGCGCTCGATCCCGAGATGATCAGCGAGGTGCTCGACGTCATGGTCGACCTCGCCCGCGAGGGCATGACCATGATGGTGGTCACCCACGAGATGGGCTTCGCCAACAAGGTCGCCGACCGCGTCATCTTCATGGACCGCGGCGAGATCGTCGAGGACGCCAAGAAGGCCGACTTCTTCGGCCAGCCCCGCAGCGACCGCGCGCAGAAGTTCTTGTCGAAGATTTTGCAGCACTGAGGCTGCGGGCACCGGCCCCTCCACGTCATTGCGAGCGCAGCGAAGCAATCCATCCATCCGTTTGTGCGGAACGATGGATTGCTTCGCTTCGCTCGCAATGACGCTCTAACCCATCGGGCCGCATTGCCCGCGGTGCAATGGATTCCGGGTTCGCGCCAACCGGCGCGCCCCGGAATGACGGCCGCGGAGGCTTTATCACCGCGCGCAATTTGCGTATACGAAGGCCTGAAACCAGCCCTTCGTCCGCAGGAGAACCCGCTTGGAAAAGATCGCTTACGTCAACGGCTCGTATGTGCCGCATTCCGAGGCCAAGGTCTCGGTGTTCGACCGCGGCTTTCTGTTCGCCGACGGCATCTATGAAGTGGCCGCGGTGCTTGAGGGCAAGCTGATCGACAACGCCTCGCATCTGGCGCGGCTGGAGCGCTCGGTCGGCGAGATCCAGCTCAAGCTCCCGGAGACGCTGGAGCGGATCGAGGAGATCCAGAAGGAGCTGGTCAGGCGCAACAACCTCGTCAACGGCATGGTCTATCTCGAGGTCACCCGCGGCGCCGACACCGGGCGCGACTTCGCCTTCCCGAAGGCCGACGTCAAGCCGACCCTGATCATGTTCACTTCGGAAAAGGACATCATCAACGCGCCCTCCGCCAAGGCCGGCATCAACGTCATCACCGTGCCCGACATCCGCTGGGAGCGCCGCGACATCAAGAGCGTCGCGCTGCTGGCGCAGGTGCTGGCCAAGCAGGCCGCGGCGGAAGCCGGCGCCGGCGAGGCCTGGATGATCGAGGACGGCAAGGTCACCGAGGGCGGCTCGTCCTCGGCCTTCATCGTCACCCAGGACGACGTCATCGTGACGCGGCAGAACGGCAACGAGATTTTGCCGGGCTGCACCCGCAAGGCCGTGGTCAAGCTCGCAGAGGAACGCCAGCTCCGCATCGAGGAGCGCGCCTTCACCGTGGCCGAAGCACTCGCCGCCAAGGAAGCCTTCACCACCAGCGCCTCGGTGTTCGTGCAAGGCGTGGTCAAGATCGACGGCAGGGAAGTCGGCAACGGCAAGGTCGGCCCGATGACGGCCCGCCTGCGCGAGATCTACATCGAATTCGCCAGGGCGACTGCGGTCTAAAGGGTTCGACCCGTCATCCTGAGGTGCGAGCCCTTGCGAGCCTCGAAGGATGCACGGCCCTGCTGGCTCCGCATTTAGCTACGCTCCAGTGGCGAGAGCCGGGCCGTCGACCCTTCGAGGGCCGCTGAAGAAGCGGCCACCTCAGGGTGACGGTGATGGATTGTGCGCGCGGCTCTAGTTCCGGCGCACATGGCAGCTCACGCCCTACGCCGCGACCTTCACCTTCACCGGATGCACGGCGCGAAAACCGATCGCGATTCGGTTCCAGGCGTTGATGGTGCCGATCAGCATGGTCAGATTGGCGAGCTCGGTGTCGGAGAACGCGGCGTGCACGGCCTCGTAATCGGCGTCGGGCGCATGGGTTTCCGCGACCAGCGTCAGCGCCTCGGTCCAGGCCAGCGCGGCGCGCTCGCGGTCGGAATACAGCGGCGACTCGCGCCAGGCGTTGAGCAGATAGAGCCGCTGCTCGGTCTCGCCATGCTTGCGGGCGTCGTCGGTGTGCATGTTGATGCAGTAGGCGCAGCCGTTGATCTGCGACGCCCGGGTCTTCACCAGCTCGATCAGCGACTGCTCGAGGCCGCTGGCGCTGATCTGGCTTTCGACTGATACCAGCGCTTTGATGGTTTCCGGTGCGGCCTGGTAGAAGTTCATGCGGGGTTTCATCGTCGTTCTCCTTTGGTGTGTTGAATGATGGTTAGTGCGCGCCGCCGCCGCTGAGCTGGCCGGGCTCCTTCAGGAACAGGCCCGCGATCAACGCCACGATCAGCGCGACCCCGAGCAGATAGAAGGTATCGCTGAAGGCGAGGATGTAGGCCTGCTTCTGCACGATCTTGCCGATCGCGACCAAGGCGCGGCTGGTGGCGTCGAGCTGGTTGGCGATGCCGTGGTTCATGAAGTACTGGGTGAGCTGCGCGATCCGCGCGCGGGTCGCCGGGTCGAACAGCGAAACCTGCTGGGTCAGCACGTTGGAGTGAAACTGCTCGCGCTTGGTCAGCAGCGTCTGCAATAGCGCGATGCCGACCGCGCCGCCGAGATTGCGCATCATGTTGAACAGCGCGGAGGCGGAGCCTGCATTCTCGACCTCGACGCCGCCGGTCACCACCGCCGACAGCGGCGCCATCACCAGCGCCTGGCCGATGGCGCGGACGATGTTGGGCCAGAACAGCTGGTCCGTCGCGTAATCGTTGGTCATGGTGATGTTCATGAAGTTGGAGACAGCGAACAGCGCGAAGCCGATGCCGATCAGGATACGGGCATCGAAGCGCTGCATCAGCCGCGGCACCAGCGGGATCAGCAGCAGCTGCGGCAGGCCGGTCCAGGCCAGCACCAGGCCGATCTGCTCGGCGTTGTAGCCCTGGATGCGTGCCAGGTATTGCGGCAGGATGAACACCGAGCCGTACAGCGCGATGCCGAGCAGGAAGTTGGCCAGCATGCCGAAGCCGAAATTGCGGCGGGCGAGCAGGCGCAGATTGAGCAGCGGCTTCTTCACGGTGAACTCGATCACCAGGAACGCGGCGAGCGCGACGGCGGCGATCACCGACAGCTTGACGATGAAGGGCGAGCCGAACCAGTCGTCCTTGTTGCCTTCCTCGAGCACGGTCTGCAGCGCGGCAAGCCCGATCGCCATCGTGATGATGCCGGGCCAGTCGCCCTTCGCGAGCAGCGACAGCTTCATCGGGCTCGACTCGAGCGAGAAAAACAGCATGCCGACCATGATCGCGCCCGGCACCAGGTTGACGTAGAAGATGTACTCCCAGCCCCAGTTCTCGGTGAGATAGCCGCCGATGGTCGGACCGATCGCCGGCGCGAAGGTGGCCGACAGCGCGAACAGCGCGAGCCCGATCGGCTGCTTGGCCTTCGGCAGCAGCGTGATGATCAGCGTGAACGCCATCGGAATCAGCACGCCGCCGGAAAAACCCTGGATGGCGCGCAGCACGATCATCTGCGGCAGGTTCTGCGCCAGCGCGCAGGCCGCCGAGAACAGCAGGAACAGCAGCGCGTTGGTGAGCAGATAGATCCGCACCGAGAACACCTGGGCGAGCCAGCCGCTCAGTGGGATCACGATGATCTCGGCGATCAGATAGGAGGTCGAGATCCAGCCGCCGTCGTCGATGCCGGCCCCGATCGCGCCCTGAATGTCGGCCAGCGAGGCGTTGACGATCTGGATGTTGAGCACCGCCATGAACGCGCCGAGGTTGGCGCCAACCACCGCGATCCAGACTTTTGCCGGCACAGCGGGGGCGGCCGGGCTTGCGGGGGTGGGGAGGGCGGCGGCATTTGCGGCAGGGTTGAGTGCGGTCATCGGATTTGTCCTAGCTTGCATCGCGAGGATGCATTAGGCGGCCACTTTCGATAATCCGGGAAAGATTGGAAGGATTGTCAGGCGGCGATTGATAATGCGCGTGACGAACAGTGGACGTGACGACGCGCGAAGTTGCTGTCCTCTGCGTGGTGAGGTGAGCACGCCCCTCAGGCTCCCTCTCCCCTTGCGGGAGAGGGTTGGGGAGAGGGGTACCCCGGGCGCTGACATCAGAGATTTGCGTGAGCTATCTCAATCCTGCCGGCACGTGACTTTCGGGACCAGTGTTCGCGCAATGCGTCCGACGTTAGCGCAAGCGGCACCCCTCTCCCCAACCCTCCCCCGCAAGGGGGGAGGGAGCCCTGACGCCGGAGCGTGTGGCACGAAGCCAGAGGCGCAGGAAAGTAAGCGCGACCGATCCACCGATCGATCGCGCTTCGACCATGATGGTCAGTTCGTGAGGTGAGCACACCTCTCAGGCTCCCTCTCCCGCTTGCGGGGGAGGGTGGGGTGGGGGCTCTCTCCGCGAGTCATGCGGTGGAGAAAGCCCCCACCCGCATTGCATCTGCGATGCAATGCGGCCTCCCCCGCAAGCGGGAGAGGCGAAGAGAGCTCGCGGACAGCAAAGCGCCATCCATCCACCGATCGATCGCGCTTCGTCTCGCGTTGACTGCCGCCGCTACCCCCCGTCCGGCTTGCCCGCCGCCGCCACGCGCCGCTTCGTTTCGCGCTCCGCAACCACCGCGGCCTTGGTGTTGATGACCGGCACCGCCGACATGCCCGGCCGCAGCAGGCCGGTGAGGTTGTCGTCGTCGAGCACGATCTTCACCGGCACGCGCTGCACGATCTTGGTGAAGTTGCCGGTGGCGTTGTCGGGCGGCAGCAGCGCGAACTCGAGGCCGCTGGCCGGCGACAGGCTGTCGACATGGCCCTTCAGCCTGGTGTTGTGAAAGCTGTCGACGGTGAGCTCGACCGGTTGGCCGTTGCGCACGTTGGTGAGCTGGGTCTCCTTGAAATTGGCGACTACATAGACCGCGTCGAGCGGCACCACGGCCATGAGCTGGGTGCCGGCCTGCACATACTGGCCGACGCGCAACGTGCGGGCGCCGACCGTGCCGTCCACCGGCGCCTTGATCTCGGTGTAGGACAGGTTCAGCTCGGCCTGGTGCTCGACCGCGCGCGCCCGATCGGCTTGCGCCACCGCCTGCGCGCGCTGCGTCGTCAGCACGTCGACCTTGCGCTCGGCGGCTGACAGCGCCGATTTCGCGCCCTGCAGCTGCGCGGTGTTGGCGCGCAGTGCGGCGTCGGTCTGCTGCGCGCGCTGAATGGTGCCGGAGCCGGATTTCATCAGCCCGTCGTAGCGGGCCTGCTCCTCCTGCGCGAATTTCAGATTGGCTTCGGCGGCGGTGACGTCGGCCTTGCTCTGGTCGATCACCGGCTGCTGCAGCGCGAGCTGCGCATCGAGGTTGCGGACGGCCGCGTCAGCGGCGTCGACATCGGCCCTGGCTTGGTTGAGCGCGGTGCGATAATCGCGGTCGTCGATCTCTGCCAGCAGCTGCCCGGCCTTAACCGGCTGGTTGTCGGTCACCAGCACCCGGGCGATATAGCCCGACACTTTCGGCGCGATGATCGTGGTATCCGCCTTCACATAGGCGTCGTCGGTCGACTCGAGGTAACGGCCAGTGGTGATGTAGTCGTAGCCGAAGTCGGCGGCGACGACGATGCCGAGCGCCGCGGCCAGCGCGAGCGCTGCCCGCTTGATCACCTTCCGTGACGGGCGGACGTCGATTTTCGTCGATTCTTCAGGGACATAGGTGGTCGTCGACATGGCATCCTCCGGGTCGAGCGTGCGTCCTTGCAGAAAGGGCGCCTTTCGACTGCCTTAGATGCAATGTCCTCCCCGCTGTGATAATCCCGATAAAACTGGAAGCATTATCAAGCCAGCGCTGACAATCCCGGGCTTGCTACATGGACCGCCTGACCAGCCTGACCGCCTTCGTCCGGGTCGTGGACTCCGGCGGCTTTTCCGCGGCCGGCCGCCGGCTCAACATGTCGACGACCATGGTGAGCAACCATGTGCAATCGTTGGAGGACCGGCTCGGCGTGCGGCTGCTCAACCGCACCACGCGCAAGGTCAGCCTCACGGAAATCGGCCAGGCCTATTACGACCGCGCCATCCAGATCCTCGCCGACATCGAGCAGGCCGATGAACTCGCCGGCGCACAGCAATCGGTGCCACGCGGCACGCTGCGCATCTTCACCAACACCCATCTGGTCCAGTTTCTGTCGCCCGCGGTCGCCGAGTTCCTCGCGACCTATCCGGACGTCAAGGTCGACCTCGCGATCGGCGAGCGCAATGTCGATCTGATCGACGAGAATTTTGATCTTGCGGTGCGCATGGTGCCGCCGCCGGACTCCAGCCTGATCGTGCGCACCATCGCCACCTGGCGCCACGTGCTGTGCTGCTCGCACGGCTATATCGAGCAGCACGGCAAGCCGGAGCAGCTCGCCGAGCTCACGACGCGCAACTGCATGCGCCACGCCAACTATCCGTTCGGCGACGACTGGCATTTCATCGACCGCAAGGGCGCTCCGGCCGCGGTGAGGGTGGCGGGCAACCTGATCTCCAACAGCGGTGAAACGTTGAAGCTCGCGGCACTCGCCGGCGTCGGCGTCTTCCTCGCCGCGGGTTTTCTGGTGCGCGACGAATTGGAGTCGGGGCAGCTGGTGCGCCTGCTGCCGGAATACCGCCCGGTCGAGTTCACCATGAACGCGGTCTATCCGCACCGCCATCACCTCTCGGCCAAGGTGCGCACCTTCATCGACCTCCTGGTCCACCACGCCACCGAGCAGCAAAAGCTGATCAATCCGTATTCGTGAGCTGCCGTCATTGCGAGGAGCGATAGCGACGAAGCAATCCATGCCTCGGCGAATGCGGAACGATGGATTGCTTCGCTTCGCTCGCAATGACGTGGATGGAGCCGCGCAACTCCATCCCGTCATCCTGAGAGAATGTGAAGCTTTGCCCTCATCTACCGTTGTCATCGCCCGGCTTGACCGGGCGATCCAGTACGCCGCGGCCTTTCGCTTCTATCACCGGCGTCTCTGGAATACTGGATCACCCGGTCAAGCCGGGTGATGACACCGAGCAAGCTGAGCAAACCATCCCCGTCATCCTGAGGCGGCCGCTTCTTCAGCGGCCCTCGAAGGATCGACGGCCAGGGCCGATTCATCCTTCGAGGCTCGCCCAACGGCGCAATGCGCCGCAAGGCTCGCACCTCAGAAGCTGTGAATCTATGTGATTTGGCGGGTTTTTGTTTGCGTCGGCGTGAGTCGGATGATTCCCTGCTTTCAAAGGTCGATGGAGGCGCGGATGTCACGAGACACGCTGTTTGGGGATCTGCCTGAAGCTGAGGCGGTTGCGCGGGAGTGGCCGGGAAGCCCGCGGCTTCGTGAGCCTGTCCGCGATCAGGTTGAGTTGCGCGCGGTGGATCTTGAGGCGCTGCTGCCGGCCGATCATCCGGCTCGCGTGATCTGGGCCTATGTCCAGAGGCTCGACCTGAGGGTCCTGGAGGAGACCGTTCGGGCGCGTGCCCATGGTCCGGGTCAAGCGCCGGTCAGCCCACGCCTGCAATTGGCGTTGTGGTTGTTTGCCACCAGTCAGGGTGTCGGCAGTGCGCGGGCCCTGGCACGGCTGTGCGAGAGCCATGATGCCTATCGTTGGCTGTGCGGCGGAGTGAGCGTGAACTATCACAGCCTGTCGGAGTTCCGCACGGCGCATCCGCAGCTTTTGGAGCAGTTGCTGGTGGAGCACGTTGCCTCGCTCTCGGTAGCTGGCGTGATCGAGCTTGATGAGGTGGTACAGGATGGCGTGCGTGTGCGCGCCTCGGCCGGAGCAAGTTCGTTCCGGCGCAGGAAGAAGCTCCACAAGGAGTTGAAGAAAGCCAAGCGTCTGGTCGAGCACCTGCGGCAGGAGAATGACGATGATCCTGACGCCAGCAACAGGCGTATCCGAGCTGCAGAGGACCGTGCGGCCCGTGAACGCGAGGCGCGTGTTGCCGCGGCGCTCGAGCAGCTTGCCGCCATCGAAGCGCATCGGGCGCGCCGCGGCCGCGAGAACAGGAACAACAGAAAGAAGGGGAGCAAGCGCTCCGAGCCGCGTGTTTCCACGACCGACCCGCAGGCGCGGGTCATGAAGATGGCCGATGGTGGCTTCCGTCCCGCCTACAACTGCCAAGTCGCAAGCGTCGCCGAGGGACAGATCGCCATTGCCGTGGATGTGACCAATGTCGGCTCGGACCGCGGCCTGATGCGGCCAATGCAGGAACGGCTTGCGGGCTTTTATGGTCACGCGAAGCGTTACCTTGTCGACGGCGGCTTCAACAAGAACGAGGACATCGAATGGGCTGCCAGCCAAGGCATCAAGGTCTATGGTCCGCCGGCCAACAGCAAGCATGAGACCGATCCTTATGCGCCGCGCCCTGAAGACGGCTCCGGCATGGCCGCCTGGCGCAGACGGATGAAAAGCCCTCACGGCAAGCGCGTCTACAAACGCCGGGCGCCAGGCGAATGCATCAATGCCCGCTTCCGCAACTGGGGCCTGCGCCAGTTCACGGTTCGGGGTCGCGAAAAAGTGCTCACAGTGCTGCGCTGGTTTGCCCTCGCCAACAACGTTCTCGCCGGACACAGGCTCCTGGCCCAAGCCGCGTGACCAGACCCCGCCAACCTTGAGGGCTGCCGCCTGATCGCCATCGCCCTATCGCGCCAAATGGTGCCCGATCGCATAGGGTCACAAGCTCTCAGGATGACGGGTCGGGCAGTGTCGCGCGCAGCGCTTCCTTCGCTCATAACCGCCCGCGCCGCACGCATGGCGTCCGCGTGTATGAAAGAGATACCGCCCCGGGGGCCCGCCATGCATCGTATCCTGACCCTATTCTTCGCGATCGCAGCAAGCGTGCTGCTGCAGTCACCCGCCTGCGCCGCCTACCCCGACCATGTCGTCAAGATCGTGGTGCCGTTCGCGCCGGGCGGCGGCACCGATGTGGTGGCGCGGACGCTGGCGCAGGAGATGCAGAAGGATCTTGGCGGCACCGTCATTATCGAGAACAAGCCGGGGGCTGGCACCATCATCGGCACGCAGAGCGTCGCCATCAGCCCGGCCGACGGTTACACGCTGCTGATGGGCACGTTCGCCAACGCGGTCAATCCGAGCCTCTACAAGAAGCTGCCCTATGACCCGCACAAGGACTTTGTGCCGGTGGCGCTGGTCGCGCGCTCCTTCAATGTCGTCGTTGTCAATCCCGCTTCGCCGGTGAAATCGATCGCCGATCTGATTGCGGCCGCGAAGGCCGATCCGGAAAAGCTCTCCTACGGCACCTATGGCACCGGCACCTCGGCGCATCTCGCCGGCGAGCTGTTCAAGCATCTGGCCGGCGTCAATCTCACCACCGTGCCCTACAAGGGCGCGGCGCCGGCGATCACCGATTTGCTCGGCGGCCAGATCCAGGTGATGTTCACGACGGTGGCGAGCTGCGCGTCGCTGGTTGCGGCCGGGCAGTTGCGCGCCATCGCGGTGACCTCGGCCGAACGCTCGGCGGCGTTCCCGCAACTGCCGACGGTGGCGGAGGCCGGCGTGCCGGGCTATGTCGCGGAATCCTGGTACGGCCTGTTCGCGCCGGCGAACACCCCGCCTGATGTGATCGAGCGCCTGAACAAATCCGCCGCCAAAGCGGTGCAGTCCGACGCCTTCAAGAAGCTCGGCCTCAATGAGGGCCTCGTGATGGTCGCAGCGCCGCCGGCCGAGCTCGACCGCCACTTTGCCGGCGAGGAGGCGCGTTGGCGCAAGGTGATCGGGGACGCCGGCATCAAGTTGGAGTAGCTGGCATGCGCGAGGCGACGATCACATCTTTTTGCGTCGCATTGCCGTAACCGTGATTCTAGACGCAACGAACAGGTTCCTGGATCGTTGATCGCGGGGCAGTGCCGGCGAGATCGCCGCGCATGGGCAACGCTATGGCTTAATGAGTAGGCTGATGTGGATATTGTTGCTGCTGCCGTTCATCGGCTTGCTGTGGGTGCCGTTCTACAACTTCGCCGAACCATCGCTGTTCGGTTTTCCCTTCTTCTACTGGTACCAGCTCGCCTGGGTGCCGATTTCCTCGCTGCTGATCTGGCTGGTCTATCGCAGCCGCGCGCCTGAGCGCGACGAGACGCGGTGAGGGGGCAGCCATGAACAACGGGATCGCCTGGATCGCGCTATCCGTCTTCGTCTTCTTCTTCGCGCTCGTCACCGTGATGGGCTTCTTCGCCGCGCGCTGGAAGTCTGGCCCGGTCGGCGAGCATCTCGACGAGTGGGGTCTCGGCGGCCGCCAGTTCGGCACCTGGATCACCTGGTTCCTGGTCGGCGGCGATTTCTACACCGCCTACACCGTGATCGCGGTGCCGGCGCTGGTCTATGCCGTCGGCGCCTACGGCTTCTTCGCGCTGCCCTACACCATCATCGTCTATCCCTTCGTGTTCGCGGTGATGCCGGTGCTGTGGAGGAAGGCGCATGCCGCGGGGCACGTCACCGCCGCCGACGTCGTCCATGCCGCCTACGGCTCGCGCGCGCTCGAGCTCGCGGTGGCGCTGACGGGCCTGGTCGCGACCATGCCCTATATCGCGCTGCAACTGATCGGCATGGAGGTGGTGATCAAGGCGATGGGGTTGTCGGGTGAATTGCCGATCATCGCCGCATTCGTGATCCTTGCGCTCTATACCTACAGCTCCGGCTTGCGCGCGCCGGCGCTGATCGCCTTCGTCAAGGACATCATGATCTACATCGTGGTGCTGACGGCCGTGGTCGTGGTGCCGGCCAAGCTCGGCGGCTACGGTGCGGTGTTCGCCGCGGCGAACGATGCCTTCACCGCCAAGGGCGGCGCCACCGGTCTGACGTTGAAGCCCGCGCAATATTTGCCCTATGCGACCTTGGCGCTGGGATCGGCGCTCGCGGCCTTCATGTACCCGCACACGCTGACCGGCATCTTCGCCTCGAAATCGGCCGACACCATTCGTAAGAACGCGATCCTGCTGCCGGCCTATACGCTGCTGCTCGGCCTGATCGCGCTGCTCGGCTACATCGCCTACGCAGCAGGCATCAAGGTGACGTCGCCGAACGACGTGGTGCCGATGCTGTTCAAGACGCTGTTCCCGGAGTGGTTCGCGGGCTTTGCGTTTTCGGCGATCGCGATCGGCGCGCTGGTGCCGGCGGCGGTGATGAGCATCGGCGCCGCCAACCTGTTCACCCGCAACGTCTGGAAGTCCTACGTCAATCCCGACATCTCGCATGCCGGCGAGGCGTCGGTGGCAAAGATCACCTCGCTGGTGGTGAAGGTCGGCGCGCTGGCCTTCATCCTGTTGCTGCCCACGCAATATGCGCTCGACCTGCAGCTGCTCGGCGGGCTCTGGATCGTGCAGACGCTTCCCGCACTGGTGTTCGGCCTGTTCACCGTCTGGTTCCGCGCCGAAGCGCTGCTGCTCGGCTGGGCGGTCGGGATCGGTTGGGGCACCTATACTGCGTGGAGCAACGGGCTGAAGCCACTGGCCTCGATCTCGTTCGGCGATGCCAGCTACACCTTCTATGTCGGGCTCGGCGCGCTGCTGCTGAACATCGCGGTCGCGGTGCTTGCGACCGTCGTGGTCAGCCTGGTGTCACCCGCCAAGCGCGGTGCGACGGCCTGAACCGTCGCCGGCACCTGTCGGGGCGGAGAGTTGCGCGGTCAGCCGCGCCACCTCCGCCTTTGTTTTTTCGATCGCGGCATCCTTCACCGGACCGTAGCCGCGGATCTCCATCGGCGCCTTTGCCAGCGCGACGAGGTCAGGCAGCCGCGCCGCGTCGAGCTTGCCGATGATTGTGTCGATCAGCGCCTCGTACCAGCCGATCAGCGCACGCTCGGCACGCCGCTCCGCGGTGTAGCCGAACGGGTCGAACGGCGTGCCGCGCAGCCTCTTCAACCGTGCCAGCAGTTTGAGCGGCGTCTGGATCCACTGGCCAAAGGCGCGCTTGCGCGGCCGTCCGCGCGCATCAAGCCGCGCCGGCAGCAGCGGCGGCGCGAGGTGATACTGCACGCGAAAATCCCCATCGAATTCGCGTCTGATCTCGTCGAGGAAACCGCTCTGCATATGCAGCCGCGCCACCTCGTACTCGTCCTTGTAGGCCATCAGCTTGAACAGTGCGCGGGCCACGGCCTCGGTGAGGGGAAGCTCGCCCTTGCCGCGGACGCCGTCCGCCTCTCCCGCTTGCGGGGGAGGCCGCATCGCATCGATAGATGCGATGCGGGTGGGGGCTCCCTCCGCGATACGACTCGTGGAGAGACCCCCACCCCAACCCTCCCCCGCAAGCGGGAGAGGGGGCACAGTCCCTTCGCGGTTGCTGCCAAGCGCCGCCTCGGCACGGCGCACGCGATCGACCGTTGCGCGATAGCGCGCGGCATAGGCCTCGTCCTGATAGTCGCGCAGGAAATCGGCGCGCCGCGCGATGATCTGGTCGATCGTCTCGGGCTGCTTGCTGGCGGCATCCTCGGCCTTCGGCAGGAACTCCGGATCGGCAAACGCGATCCGGCCCCAGGCCAGCGCCTGCTGGTTGCGCTCGACAGTGACGCCGTTGAGCTCGATCGCGCGCGTCAGCGCGTCCAGCGACACCGGCACCAGGCCCTGCTGCCAGGCAAAGCCGAGCATCATGATGTTGGCGTAGACGCTGTCGCCGAGCAGTCGTTCGGCCAGCGCGTTGGCATCGATGCTGGCGAGGTTGCCGGGTCCGATCACCCGCTCGATGGCGCGGAGGCGCACCGGCGAGGCGAGGTCGGCATCGCGAAACCGCACCACGTCGCCGGTCGGCATCTCCGCGAGGTTAACCGCGGCGCGCATGCCCTTGCGATAGGAGCCGGAGGCTTTCGCCGACGAGCTCACCACGAGGTCGCAGCCGATCAGCGCATCGGCCGCGCCCTGGTCGATCCGCACCTGGTGCAGCGCCTCGGGCGCCGCCGCCAGCCGCAGATAGCTCAGCACCGGGCCGAACTTTTGCGCAAACCCGGTGAAGTCGAGCACCGAGACGCCGCGGCCCTCGAGATGCGCGGCCATCGCGATCAGCGCGCCGACCGTGATCACGCCAGTGCCGCCGACGCCGGTGACGAGCAGATCATAGGGCTTGTCGAGCATCGCCAGCTCCGGCGCGGGCAGCGTGGCGGCACGCGCGAGCGGATCGATCGCGCTGGCGCTCTTGGCCCGCCGCTTGCCGCCTTCGATGGTGACAAAGCTCGGGCAAAAGCCGTTGATGCAGGAAAAATCCTTGTTGCAGGTCGAGAGGTTGATCTTGCGCTTGCGGCCGAACGGCGTTTCCTTCGGCTCGACGCTGAGGCAGTTCGACTCCACCGAGCAGTCGCCGCAACCCTCGCAGACCAGGTCGTTGATATAGGCAAAGCGCGCCGGGTCGGGAAGCGTGCCGCGCTTGCGCCGCCGCCGCTTCTCGGTGGCGCAGGTCTGCTGATAGATCAGCACGGTGACGCCGGAGATTGCGCGCAGCTCGCGCTGCACGGCGTCCATCTCCTCGCGCGGATGGATGGTGACGCCGCTAGGCAGATCGGCGGGCGAGAAATGCGTGGGATCATCAGACACCAGCGCGATCCGCGACACGCCCTCGGCGCGGACGCTGTGCGCGATCGCCTGCACGCTGACCGGGCCGTCGACCGGCTGACCGCCGGTCATCGCCACTGCGTCGTTGAACAGGATCTTGTAGGTGATGTTGGCCTTCGCGGCGATCGCCTGCCGGATCGCCATCGAGCCGGAATGATAATAGGTGCCTTCGCCGAGATTCTGGAACACATGCGTGTTGCCGGTGAATCGCGACGAGGCCGCCCAGTTGACGCCTTCGCCGCCCATCTGGATCAGTGACGAAGTCTCGCGGTCCATCCAGCTCGCCATGAAGTGGCAGCCGATGCCGGCGAGTGCCTTGGAGCCTTCGGGCACTTTTGTGGAGGTGTTGTGCGGGCAGCCCGAGCAGAAATACGGCGTCCGCGTCGCGCCCGGGACCGCGATGGTCCGATCCCGCTCCGGCGCAAGCGCAGCCACGCGCTGCGCGAGTTGCAGCTCCGGAAACATCGGATCGAGCCGCCGCGCCAGCACGCCGGCCAGCATGCGCGGCGACAATTCGCCGATCCAGGAGATCAGCCGTGCGCCGGTTTCGTCATGCTTGCCGACCATCCGCTCCGGCTTCGCGCCCGGATAGTCATAAAAATATTCCTTGAACTGGCTCTCGATGATGCCGCGCTTCTCCTCGACGACCAGAATCTCGCGCTTGCCCTTCACAAACTCCATGGCGTCGTGCAGCGCCAGCGGCCACACCATGCCGACCTTGTAGATGTCGATGCCGAAGCGGCGGCAACTGGCTTCATCGAGCCCGACCAGCCGCAGCGCCTCCATCAGATCGAGGTGCGCCTTGCCCGTGGTGACGATGCCGTAGCTCGCGTCCTTGACATTGTAGATGCGGCGGTCGATCGGATTGGCTTTTGCAAAGGCGTACACCGCGTGCTTCTTCGCCTCCAGCCGCTCCTCGATCTGCGGTCCTGGCAAATCCGGCCAGCGATAGTGCAGGCCGCCGGGCGGCGGCGTGAAATCGGGCTGGATGAACCGGCGCGGCGGCCGCAGTTCGACCGAAGCGCCTGACTCGACGATCTCCGAGATCGCCTTGAAGCCGACCCACATGCCGGAGAAGCGGCTCAGCGCATAGCCATACTCGCCGAACGCGAGATATTCGCCGACGTCGGCCGGGTGCAGCGTCGGCATGAACCAGCTCATGAACGCGACGTCGGACTGGTGCGGCATCGACGACGACACGCAGCCATGGTCGTCGCCGGCGACCACGAGCACCCCGCCATGCGGCGACGAGCCATAGGCATTGCCGTGCTTCAGCGCATCGCCGGAGCGGTCGATACCCGGGCCCTTGCCATACCACAGCCCGAATACGCCATCGACCTCGCGATCCCGTTGCGTCTCGACCTGCTGCGAGCCGAGCACCACGGTGGCCGCGAGGTCCTCGTTGACCGCAGGCAGAAACTCGATGCGGCTGTCCTTCAATTGCTGCTGGATCTTCCACAGCTCGAGATCGACGCCGCCGAGCGGCGAGCCGCGATAGCCGGAGATGAAGCCCGCGGTGTTGAGCCCGGCGGCGCGGTCGCGCCTGATCTGGTCGAGCGCGATGCGCACAATCGCCTGCGTTCCCGTGAGGAAGACGCGGCCGTGCTGGCGGCTGTAGCGGTCGGAAAGCTGGTAGGCGTCGAGCTGCGGCATCTGGCCCATAACTGACCCCTTAAGGAATCGATGTGATCTCAGACCCAACGCTACGCCTGAGCCGTTGGTAGGTCTTACCTATCTGTTCGGCTCGAAACACATTTTCGGCAAAAGATTTTTGAACCCGCTCAATTTTGGTAGATTTTACCAAAATGGAGCTGAATCGTGGTTGAGGAGCAAGACGAGAAGATCCTCGCCGAATTGCAGAAAGACGGCCGCGCCACCAACCAGCAGCTGGCCGACACCGTCGGCATGTCGACCTCGGCCTGCTGGCGCCGCGTCCGCGCGCTGGAAGAGTCCGGCGTCATCGAAGGCTATTCGGCGCTGGTGAAGCGCGAAGCGGCGGGCTTTGCGACCTCGGCGATCCTGCACGTCTCGCTGGAGCGCCACGACACCACATTCGTCGACGAGTTCGTCGCCCGCGTGATGCAGCGCCGCGAGGTGCTGGAGTGTTTTGCGACCACTGGCGATGCTGACTATCACTTGCGCGTCGTCGTGCGCGACATGGACGCCTACAACAAATTCCTCGACGAGTTCATGTTCCGCATCCCCGGCATCCGCCACGTCCGCACCAACGTGATCCTCAAGGAAATCAAGACCGGCGTCGCGCTGCCGTTTTGAGGCGGCGATGTGTGCGCGTGAGGTGAGCACGCTAGTTGGGCTCCCTCCCCCCTTGCGGGGTAGGGTGGGGAGAGGGGTACCACACGGCGCGCCCTCTCGATGAATCCGCAACGAAGCCCGGTGAGGTTTGCAAGCGCAGCACACCCATCGATCATCTCGCCCGGGGCTTACCCCTCTCCCCGCCCTCCCCCGCAAGGGGGGAGGGAGCCCGACCAGTGTGCTCACCTCACTTGGTTTGCGGGTCGACAAGAGAGAGCGGAAGGAAGCAAAGCTCGGACAGCCCGTGCTGCGAAATCGCGAAGCTGCGTCCCCACTCATACTGTCATTGCCCGGTTTAACCGGGCGATCCAGTACGCCGCGGCTTCTCGGCTCAATCACCACGGCCTCTGGAATACTGGATCACCCGCATGCGCCGGTGATGACACCGAACAAGCTGCTTGAAGCGTGCATCGTACCAACCCCACGTCGTCCTGGCGAAAGCCAGGACCCATTACCCCGAATTCGAGTTGTTGCGAGCGCTGAGGCCGCGATCCCGTTCACAACCAGATATGGTGGTGATGGGTCCTGGCCTTTCGCCAGGACGACGGTGGAGAGAGCTGCGCGCCTCACGCCTGCTCCCGCACGAAGCGGTTGCGCAAGGTGCCGATGCCGGTGATGTCGATCTCGACCACGTCGCCGTGCTTCAAATCCGGCGAGGCGCCGTCGGTGCCCATCCAGATCACGTCGCCGGGCCACAGCGTAAAATATTTCGTCAGCTCGACCAGGAACGGCACGATACCGAAAATCATGTCGTTGGTGCGGAAGCGGCCGGTTTCCTTGCCGTTGACGCGGATCGCGGTCTCCATGGTGTCGAGATCGACATCGGTTTCGATCCACGGGCCCATCGGCTTGAAGGTGTCGGCGTTCTTGGCGCGCCACAGGCCGCGGTCGGCCTTTTGCCAGGTGCGCTCGGAGACGTCGTTGCCGATGGTGTAGCCGAACACGCAGTCCATCGCGTTGGCTTCAGTGAGATGCTTTGCCTTCTTGCCGATCACGACGGCGAGCTCGCCCTCGTAATGGATCTTCTCGGTCGCAAAGGCCGGGATCACGACGTCCTCGTCATGGGCGATCAGCGCGTTCTGGGCGCGGTAGCCGATCTCGGGACGGTCGGGAATGTTCGGCACCGTGCCAGCCTTGTCGGCGGCCTCCTTCAGATGCTTCAGGTAATTCAGCCCGACGCAGTAGAAGGTGCGCGGGATCAGCGGCAGCTCGATCTTCACATTCTTCAGCGCATGGGTTTGCGGCGTCTTGCTCCATTCACTGAGCGGATCGCCGCTGACGGCGACGACCGTGTCGCCCTCGACGAGGCCCCAGGAGGTCTTGCCTGCGGCAGTGAATTTCAGCCAGCGCATGATGATGTCCTTCTATTCTGCGGCGGCCTGCGCGCGCGTCTTCCAGGCGCCCGCGGCAGGGCGCTTGAGCCCGAGATTCTCGCGCAGCGTGGTGCCGGCGTAGTCCTGGTGAAACAGGCCGCGCTTCTGCAGCTCCGGCACCACGTGGTTGACGAAATCGGCGTAGGAGCCCGGCACGTAGCTCGCCGCGACCACAAAGCCGTCGCAGCCACGGCCCTCGAACATCTCCTCCAGCCGGTCGGCGATCTCCTTGGGGCCGCCGACGATCGCGTCCTGCACCTGGGCGCGGCCGGAGAAGGTGATGAAGTCGCGGGTGGACGGATTGCTCTTGCCGGAGGCGCGCAGCACGCCGTCGCGCATGCCGAGCATGCCCTGCATGCCCTGCAACTCCTCTGACGTCAGCGGCTCGTCGATCGGCTTGGCGCCGAAATCGAAATTGAGCGCTTCGGCGAGCAGCGACAGCGCGTCGATCTCGAGCGGCAGTTTCTGGATCACGGCCATGCGATCCTCGGCTTCCGCCTTGGTGGCGCCGGCGACCGGCGTGATCAGATTGCAGAGGAACATCTGGTCGGGATCGCGGCCGGCCTTGACGGCCTCGCCCCGGATCGCGTCGTAGCCCTGCTTTGCGCTGGCGAGGTTGCGCGAGGCGGTGAAGATCACCTCGCCCCAGCGGCCGGCAAAACGCTGGCCGCGGCCGGAGGCGCCGGCCTGAATGATGACCGGATGGCCCTGGGCCGAGCGCGGCACGGTGAACGGCCCGCGCGAGGCAAAGAACTCGCCCTTGTGGTCGAGCCGCTTCACCTTGGTCGGATCGGCGAAGCGGCCGCTTGTCTTGTCGATCAGCAGCGAGCCGTCCTCCCAGGAATCCCAGTGGCCGAGCACCACCTCCATGAACTCGTCGGCGCGGTCGTAGCGCGGGTCGTGGTCGAGATGCTGCGCCTTGCCCATGTTGAGGGCTTCGCCGTCATTGACCGAGGTCACCACGTTCCACGCGGCGCGGCCATTCGTCATCAAATCGAGCGTGGCAAAGCGGCGGGCGACGTCGAACGGCTCGAAATAGGTGGTGGAGGCGGTCGAGGCGAGGCCGAGCTTTGTCGTCACCATGCCCATCGTGGTCAGCACCACGATCGGGTCCATCTTCACGCAGCGGATGCCGTATTCGACGGTGTGGGCGTGATCGTTGTTGTAGCGGTCCGGCATCGCGAGGCGATCGTCGAAGAACGCCATGTGAAACTTGCCGCGCTCCAGGATGCGGGCGATCTCCTGGTAGTAGTCCGCCGACATCGAATCGTCGCGCGATTCCGGGTGGCGCCAGGAGCCCGGCAGGTTGGTGCAGTTCTGCGCCTGCAGGAAGCCAACCAGCGCCATCTGCCGTGTCATGTCGTTCTCCTGTGCTCGGGCAATGTGTCAGCGAAGCGCGAGCTCTTCTGCGAGCTTGTAGTCGGCGGCGAGCGCCTTCAGCTTCTCCCAGGTCGCGTCCTCGATCTCGATGCCGTTCTTGCGCCGCTCAAGCTCGCGCAGATGCTCGACCTCGCCGGGATAGAACACGCCGCGGCTGCCTTCCGACGGCGGCGTCGATTTCAGATAGCGGGCGAAGTCGGCGACCTCTTTCTTGAACTGCTGCAGCGGGCGGAACGCGGCGACGTTGAACACCGCCATGAAGCAGCCGTCATTGTGCCGGCCGGTCGGCTCGACGCCGAAGCCGAGCCCGGTGAGCAGGCCGCACAGCACCTCGACCATCGCGGCAAGCCCACTGCCCTTGTAGCCCTCGGTGCCGCCGAGCGGCAGCAGCGCGCCGCCCTTGCGATAGTCCTTGGGGTCGGTGGTGTCGCGGCCCTCGGCGTCAATGATCCAGCCCTTCGGAATGGATTCGCCGCGCGCCACCGCGAGCTGGATCTTGCCGGCGGCGACCGCCGAGGTCGCCATGTCCAGATAGAACGGCGCCTCGAGATCGGACGGCACCGCGATCGAGAGCGGGTTGGTGCCGAGCCGGGCCTCGCGGCCGCCGAACGGCGCGACATGCTTTGGCGAACGGCCGGAATCCGCGGCGGCGATTCCGATCATACCCTCGCGCATCGCCATCAGCGGATAATGCGCGAGCCGCCCGACATGGCTCTGGCGGAACACGGTGCAGGCCGCGACATTGGCGGTCTTCGCCTTGTTGATGGTCATCTCCATCGCCTTGGCGTTGACGTGGAACCCAAAGCCCCAATGGCCGTCGATCACCGTCGTGGTCGGCGTCTCCTGCACGATGGTCCATCGCGCGCCGGGCACGATGTGGCCGGCTTTGACGCGGTCGATATAGGTCGGGATCGCGATGATGCCGTGCGAGTCATGGCCGGCGAGATTGGCGTTGACGCAGCCCGAGGCGACGGCGTTCGCCTCCTCCTCCGACGCGCCGGCGGCCTTGAGCAGCGCCGCGCCGATGCGCGTGAGACGGTCGGCCTGGACGATCGGCATCGGGGGTTCCTCGCGATGGGCCCGCGCGACCGGCGGGTCTTGCTTAACGATGTTTACGTCACCCTCTCAAAGCGCTGCCGCGCGAGCAAGGCCAGAAAAATCCGGTCCGCCATACCGGGAGCAGGGTGCTCATCGTGCCGATTTCACCGCGTGGAACGCGTGCGGTCGCAACGCGGAATTTGGCCGGCCCGGCGGCGCGGGTCGACGGCCGCGCCTGGCCTGCGCCGGCACCGCCTCAGCCTGATACATAAGCCTCCGTAATACCCCGGAAAATCGCGCTTCGCGTTCGTCATGCGTTTACTCTGACCTGCAACTTGCCGGACACAATAACCTCCGCTTAGGCCTCCCGCGGGCAATGTCTCGGGCCAGATTGAAGGGGGAAGCCCCAGGGGCGTTGAGGACTGTGCAGTCGACTATCGGACGTACCTTCGCGGCGTTGAGTGCCACCAACGAAGCGATCCTGTACGCGAAATCGCCGGAAGAGCTGTACGGCAAGGTTTGCGAAGCCGCCTTCTCCAGCGGAGGCTTCCTGGCCGCCGCCGTGTTTTTGCTGGAGCCGGATACCGGCCTCCTGAAGTTCGCGGCCGGCTGCGGCAACGATGTCTCGCGGCTGCGCAGCCTGACCATTTCGACCCTCGCCGATATTCCCGAAGGTGATGGCGTTTGCGGGCGGGCGTTCCGCGACCAGAAGGCCTGTGTCAGCAACGATTACATCAACGATGCCAGCTCCGCCGCCTGGCGCAGCGGCGCGGCCGCAGCCGGTGTCGGCGCCGCCGCGGCAGTGGCGCTGACCCAGGGCGGGCGCAGCATCGGCGTCTTCGTCGTGACGCGGGGCGAGCCGCACTCGCTTGGCGAGGAGGTCGTCTCACTGCTGGAGCGCATGGTCGCGAACGTGTCCTTCGCGCTCGACAATTTCGACCATGAGGCACAGCGCAAGGGCGGCGAGCGGGCGATGCGCCGGCTCAACCGCATGTTCGGCGCCATCAGCGCCACCAACGAAGCCATCCTGCGCGCCAAGACCGAGCACGATCTCTATCAGCGGGTTTGCGACGCCGCGGTGTTCAGCGGCAAGTCCTTTGCCACCGTGGTGCTGCTGGCCGAACCCGACACGCAGTGGCTCGAGCCCGTCGCCGGCACCGGCGAGGCGCTCGACCTGATCACGCAAACGCGATTCTCGACCGATCCGGACAGCGTCTACGGCAAGGGCATCTGCGGCGACGCATTCCGCACCCAGCGGCCCTGCATCGAGCGCGACATCCCGAAATCGGCGTGCCCGCCGCAGGCAAGGACCCGCGGCGGCAGCGGCCTGATGGCCAGCGTCGCGCTGCCGCTGACGCGGTTCGGCAACAGCATCGGGGTGCTGATCTTCTTCATCGGCAACTCCTGGGCGGCGGACGAGGAGATCATCGCGCTGCTCGCCGGCATCGCGGAGAACGTATCGGTCGCCCTCGACAATTTCGGCCGCGCCACCGAAAAGGCCAAGGCCGACGGCGAACGCGAGCGGCTGTCGCGGATGTTCGCCGCGCTGAGCGCCACCAACGAGGCGATCATGCGCGCCCGCTCGCGGCTGGAGATGTTCGAGCTGGTCTGCGCGGCGGCGGCCCATGGCGGCGGATTCAATTCGACCAGCATTCTGATCGCAAAACCCGGCGACGACTTCTTCGAGATGATGGCGGTCGCAGGTCCAACCGCCGAGAATGCGCGCCGTCTCACCGTCTCGCGCAGCGAGGCCCGCCCCGAGGGACGCGGCGTCTGCGGCCGGGCGTTCCGGTCCCGGCGCGCCTGCATCAACAACGACTTCCTGAGCGCGGTCGCCACCAGCCCGTTCCGCGACGTGATCGACCGCGAGGACGCGCGATCGGGCGCCGCGTTCCCGCTGATCGTCGGCGACGAGCCGGTCGGCGTGATGCTGTTCATCTCCGCCAAGCGCAACACCTTCAGCTCCGAATTCGCCGAGCTGCTGCAGCGGCTTGCCGACAACGTGGCGTATTCGCTTCATAGCTTCGATCGCGCCGACGAGAAGGCGCGGACCGAGGAGCAGAAGGAGCGGCTGACGCGGATGTTCGCCGCGCTGAGCGCGACCAACGAGGCGATCATGCGGGCAAAATCCCGCAGCGAGATGTTCGAGCTGGTCTGCGACGCGGCGGCGGTCGGCGGCCAATTCATTTCGGCGACGATCCGCCTAGTGCGGCCGGGCGAGATCTTCCTGGAGAACGTGGCGGCATCGGGCCCCGACCGGGTGCGCGCCCACGAGCTGCAATTGTCGGCCGATGCGTCGCGTCCGGAGGGACAGACCCTGACCGGGGTTGCGATCCGCACCCGCAGGCCCTGCATCAGCAACGACTATCTCAGCGACTTCGAACCGGAATCGCATGTCTACCAGATCGTCCGCGACAGCGGCAGCAAGTCCGGCGCGGCGCTGCCGCTGCTCAAGAATGGCGAGGCGATCGGCGCGCTGGTTTTCCTGTCCGGCGAGTTCGGCACCTTCAGCCCGGAGATGATGGCGCTGCTGCAGCGGCTCGCCGAGAACGTCTCCTTTGCACTCGACAATTTCGACCGCGCCGACGAGAAGGCGCGGGCCGACGAGCAGCGCGAGCGGCTGTCGCGGATGTTCGCCTCGCTGAGCGCGACCAACGAGGCGATCATGCGGGCGAAGTCCCGCAACGAACTGTATCAGCTGGTCTGCGAGGCGGCGGCGTCCGGCGGCAGGTTCACCTCCACCACCATCGCGCTGGCGCAGCCCGGCAGCGATTATCTCGCGATCGCCGCCACCGCAGGGCCGGCCGCGGAAGGCGCACGCCAGGTGACGCTCTCGACCAGCGAGGCGCATCCGGAAGGCCGCGGCGCCTGCGGCCGGGCGTTCCGCTCCGGCAAGGCCTGCATCATCAACGACTATTGCGCCGACCCGGACACCGCGGCCTTCCATGCCCGGGCCCGCGCCGATGGAACGCAATCCGGCGCCTCGTTTCCGCTGATCGTGCACGGCCAGGTGGTCGGCGTCATGATCTTCGTCGCGATTGAGAAGGACACCTTCACGCCGGAGTTCGCCGAGCTGTTGCAGCGGCTCGCCGACAATCTGGCGTTCGCGCTCGAGAGTTTCGATCGCGCCGACGAGAAGAACAAGGCCGACGAGCGCATCGAGTATCTCGCCTCGCATGACAGCCTGACCAAGCTGCCCAATCGCGAGACCTTCAACGAGCTGCTGCGTCACGCCATCACCATGTCGGACCGCCATCGCCGGCCGCTCGCGGTGCTGTTCATCGACCTCGACCGCTTCAAGATTATCAACGACTCGCTCGGCCACGAGGCCGGCGACATGCTGCTGGTCGCGATCGCGGACCGGCTGCGCCGGTCGTTGCGGGTGAGCGACGTGGTGGCGCGGCTCGGCGGCGACGAGTTCGTCGTCATTCTGGAGGAAGCTGCCGCCCGCGACGACGTCGCGCGGATTGCCGGCGAGCTGCTGATCGCGCTCAGCAAGCCGCTGCAGCTCAGCGGGCACGAATGCCACACCACGGCCTCGATCGGGATCGCGATGTACCCCGCCGACGGCTCCGACGTGCAGACGCTGACCAAGAATGCCGACATGGCGATGTACCTCGCCAAGGAGGACGGCAAGAACGGCTTCCGCTTCTTCTCCAGCGAGATCAAGGCGCAGTCGATCGAGCGGCTGACCATGGAGAGCGCGTTGCGCCGCGCGCTCGAGCGCGACCAGTTCTCGCTGCACTATCAGCCCAAGGTCGACATGGCGACGGGACAGATCAGCGGCGTCGAGGCGCTGCTGCGCTGGAGCCATCCCGAGCTTGGCCAGGTCTCGCCGGGACAGTTCATCCCGCTCGCCGAGGAGATCGGGTTGATCGTGCCGATCGGCCGCTGGGTCCTGAAAGAGGCCTGCGCGCAGAACATGGCGTGGCAGCGCCGCGGCCTGCGCCAGGTGACCATGGCGGTCAATCTGTCGCCGCGGCAGTTCGCCGATCCGCAACTGCTCGACGACATCGACGCGGCGCTGCTTGCGAGCGGCATGTCGCCGTCGCTGCTGCAGCTCGAAGTCACCGAAAGCATGGTGATGCGCAACGTGTCGCGCGCGGTCCGCGTGCTCGATGCGATCCAGAACCGCGACATCAGGCTCGCGATCGACGATTTCGGCACCGGCTATTCGTCGATGTCGCTGATGAAGCAGTTCCCGATCGACACCATCAAGATCGACCGCTCCTTCGTGCGCGACCTGCCCGACGATTCCGAGGACGTCGCGATCGCGCAGGCGATCATCTCGATGGGCAAGGCGCTCGGCATGACCATCGTCGCCGAGGGCGTCGAGACCTCCGAGCAGCAGGAGTTCCTGCGCGCCCATGCCTGCGACGAGATGCAGGGTTTTCTGTTCTCCCGGCCGCTGCCGCCGCGCGATCTCGCCGAGCTGTTGAAGCCGGCGCCGGCGCCGGCCTCGCCTCCGCTGCAGCCTGGGCTGGAAGATGAGGCGAAGCAAGGTGAAATGGGCCAGGACGAAGTCGATGCCGACGACATCGACCTGGAGCCGAAACGCGCCACGGGCTGACCTTCGCGGATGGCGCGGCTATTGACGGCCGTGCTGCCAATGCGCGGTGACGTCGGCGCCCGACTTGTTGAGGTGGACGTGCTGGTCGACATGATCGACCCAGGCCAGCGGAATGAAGTGATGGTGCTGACCATCGGGCGAAGACTGCTTGGTCAGCTTGATCTTGTCGGTGCCTTCCATGTGATCGACCTTGCCGACGGTCTTTTTGTCCGACGAGATCACATCCATATGTTCCCTGATATCTGCGGCACTCGCCATGCGTCGTCTCCTCGTCATGATGGAGGGGATGAAACGTCGCGCGGCGGCAATGGTTGCTATCGCGCCGACGGCGCCGGCGGCGCCCGAAAGCTCGTTCCCGGTTATTTCTCCTCGGCGGCGGTCGACGTCGCCGGTCCTTCGCCCATGATCAGGAGCACGGCATCCTCGTCCTTGGCGCCGTCCCAATGCACCTGCTTGCCGTAATGGGTGACGAAGCTGCCGGCCGGCATCGCCACGGTGCCGTGCTCGGGATCGAATTTCGGGCCCGAGCCCACCCACCAGGTGCCCTGCAGCACCACGATGTAGCGGTCGTTGGGATGGAAGTGCGGGCGGCTGAAATGATTGCCCTTGGTCCATTTGGTGTAGACCATGTAGAAGCCGGGCTTGTCGGGATCGCCGACCACGACGGCATTCTGCGCGCCGCGCGCGTCGACCGGGCCCCACGGAATCTGGTTCGGCAGCTTGTAGGTGACGGCGGCGGGATTGAGTTCGGCCGCGGAGCTGATGCTCAGCATTCCGACAAGGGCCAAAGGCAACATCAGGTATCGCCGGAGCCGGTTCGACGCCATCATCGCTTCCTCCCATCGTTATGGGCTTGGTCGGGCAATTGTCGTGCCCTGTTGCGCGGCGATGCTAGCCGCGGTCGTTCGCGGCAGGCAAGACACGCGCACGCATGTCTGATCTCAGCAAGAGGCAATCAGTCACCGCATATCGCGGCTGCAATATCAAAAACGGGGATTGTCGCCGCCGCAGACGATGCTAGGTTGCGCGCCAACCAAAACACGGGAGGGCGTTCTTGATGAAGCGTTTGTCGATACTCGCAAGCTGTGTCCTGATCAGTGCAGCCGCGTTGCAATTTTCCAGCCCTGCCATCAGCCAGGACGGCTGGGTCACGCTGCTCGACAGTTCCAAGAAGGGCGATTGGGACGAGATCGGCAAGGCCAATTGGGAGATGAAGGACGGCGCGCTGGTCGCCGACAAGCTCGACGGCAAGGAGCTGTCCTATCTCGTCAGCAAGACGCAGTACAAGGACTTCCAGATCCGCGCGGAGTTCTGGACCGACGAGGACGCCAACAGCGGCATCTTCATCCGCTGCGAAGGCAACAAGACGATCGATTCCAAGGTCTGCTACGAGGTCAACATCTTCGACAAGCGGCCGGACCCGACCTACGGCACCGGCGCGATCGTCGATGTCGGCAAGGTCGATCCGATGCCGAAGGCGGCCGGCAAGTGGAACGTCTACGAGATCACCGCGCAGGGCCAGCATTTCGTCGTGACGCTGAACGGTCAGAAGACCGTCGACGCGCAGGACTCCAAGCACGCCAGCGGCTACATCGCGCTGCAGTACGGCTCTGGCGTGGTCAAGTTCCGCAAGGTGCAGATCAAGCCGCTTTGAGCGGCATTGTTCACGAGCGGGCGTCAGCCGCGTCGCCGTCGCTTTGGGTGCGCATGTGATGACCGATCACCAGACCGGTCAGGCACAGCATCAGCCCGAGCGCCGGCGGCGCGAACAGCGCCTCCTCCTGGAAGATGCCGTTGACCACGATGACCAGCGTGCCGAACGCGGCGAGCCCCTGGGTCAGAATTCCGGTTGAGGCGTAAAGCCGCCAGGCCCGCAGCGCCATCGCCAGGAAGAAGCCGAGCGGCACCACGGCCGCAAGCCCCATCTGGTAGAGCAGCACGCCGACCGCGCTCTCCACCGCGCCATCCATCGTGCCGGCATTTTGCGCCGCGCTCCAGTCGATCGAGAAGTAGCCCTCGGACAGGTTGCCGCCGACGCCGAGCCCGCGCCCGATCGGGTTCTTCAGGAAGCCGTCCCAGCCGCCCATGAAGCCGATGACGTGAAAGTCGCCGATCTGCAATCCGATATAGATCGCCGCGATGGCATACAGTGCGAGCCCGACGCATCCGACGACCAGCGTAATGACAGGGCCGAGCAGCCAGGTCGCGCTCCAGGCCAGCCCCACGAAGATCACCGTGACGAGCGCGCCCTTCACGCTGCAGAGCACCAGCAGCGGGATCGCGGCGAGCGCCAGCCAGCGATGCCCGACCGAGAACAGGAACAGGATCGAGAACGCAACGCCGTAGCCGAAGCTGATCGCGCTCATGTTCGGGCCGTGGATGCGCAGGATCGATGACAGCCCGAGATCCTCGAACAGCGGGCTGTTGAGGAAGCTGAAGCGGAAGCGGTCGATCAGATCCACCGGCACGAAGCCGGTCGCGCGCATTTCGGCTTCCCAGGTCCCGGAGCGGGTCGCCTTCAACTCGTCGAAGTGCCAGAAGGTGTAGCCGTTGGTGATCTGCAGCCAGAAATCGCGGAACAGCAGCTCGGTGTAGCCGCAGGCGATC
The DNA here is from genome assembly GCF_900696085.1 of Bradyrhizobium ivorense. GTDB lineage: Bacteria > Pseudomonadota > Alphaproteobacteria > Rhizobiales > Xanthobacteraceae > Bradyrhizobium > Bradyrhizobium ivorense. The sequence goes on along the minus strand of NZ_CAADFC020000028.1, from coordinate 783,314 downwards.
AGCAGCACCGCAACCGCCACCAAAAACGGCGTGATGCGGATCTCGAACGTCGCCGCGGTCAGCAGCGCCAGCTGAAACAGAAACAGCGGAAATGCGATGTTGCGCAGATAGACGATGGCGGCGCGCGGATCCTGCGTGGCGCCGAGCGCGCAATACAGCAGCACGGTCGCCAGCGTGATCATGCCCCATTTCATGATCCGATCGATCTCGGGAGAATGCCTGCGCTCGCGCAGCAGGTACAGCCCGACCGTCAAAAGCCACATCACGGCGCAGAGCAGGAAGTTGTAGCCCTTGACGAACTCCATCTCCTGCTCGGTCGACAGGTATGACGACAGGATCGAGACGAACAGGTTCTGGAAGAAGATGATGAAGATCGCGACCGACGGCGCGTAAGCCGGCGCCGCGAGAACGATCGCGCAGCCGACCAGGACTTCGACGACGATGGCGAGCCCGGCATTGGCCGCCTGCAGGATCGGGACGAATGCGATCGACGCCACGGCGATGCCGAGCGCCGGGATCAGATCGTTGGCCATCAGCGGCCGCTGGGCTATCCCTGCTTGCACGAGCTCTGACCTGGAAATAACCGCCGCACGATCGATCTAGCCGCCCAATGTGTAAGACCAGGTTAACCAACTACGCCTAGCGCGTGCCGAGCAAGGCCTTGAGCACATCGGGATCGGCCTTGCCCGAGACGGCATCGGCGAGGCCAAAACCCTGCGACAGCTCCCAATGGGTCCAGCCCCAGCACTGTTGCCTTGCGTAGCTGGTGACCGCGGCGAGCCAGCCCAGCCGGCTGTCGCGCGGGGCGCCGGCCTTGAGCACGCCGAATTCGTTGATGATGAGCGGCCGCGAATATTTTTGCTGCCAGGCGGCGGCGGGCGCGAGCCATTGGTCGACGCCGCGGTCGGGGATGGCGCGTTCCAGCATCGCGAGTGCCTTGCGCTTGTCCAGCGCGGTGAGCTGCTCGCGCAGCTGCTTGACCTGCGGGTCGTCGGCGCGGGCAGGATAGGGCAGGCCGGTAATGTCGTGCAGCGGTTCGCTCGGATCCCAGTGCGCCTGATGGGTGAACACCATCGGGTCGTAGAAGTGGATGGCATAGACGACGTTCGGATCGTCGAGCGGCTTGAAGTCCGGCAGCGAATCCGCGCGCTGCCAGTTCACCGGTCCGATGATCAGCGTGGTCTGCGGCAGCAGCCGCCGAATGAACGCGGCGAGCTCGGTGGCTTCGCTCTGCCACTGCGCGGCGTCGACGTCCGGCTCGTTCAACAGTTCCGCAAACACCCGATCGGCCGGATAGCGCTGCACGATCTGTGCGAGCGCGCGCCACGCGTCCTTCATCTCCTGCATCGCGGCGGGCGGATCGTCCTTGTGCAGCGGGTTGAAGCGCTCGCCGGAATGCAGGTCGACCGACACGGCGAAGCCGAGCTCGAGCAGCTCCTTCAGCGCGGCATCGACCGTGCGCAGGCGCTGTTCGCGATCCGCCGGCGTGGCAAAGCGCGGCATGACGAAGTCGGCCGGCACCGGCAGGCGGATGTGGGTGAGGCCAGCCTTGCGCAGCTCGGCCAGCAGGCTGCGCGGCGGCGCCGATTGCGGAATGGCGATCCAGCCGTCGGCATTGACACCGCGTGACAGCGCCTCGATCCGGTTCGCCGGAACGCCTTCGACCAGCGCAGGACACGCTTGCGCCGCGGCCGACAGCAGCAGGGATGCGGCGGCGATGATGGCAGGGATCGGCGGCCGGGCCATGGGATGCTCACCTCGCGTAGGTGGCGCGGCGCTCAGGCATATTGCTTGTCGTGCTGAGGGCTCGCGACGGTCGGCTGCAGCTCGTTGAGCACGACACCGGCGAGCTTGCGCTCCGCGCCGCCCAGCGCCGTGATGATGTCTTCCATCGCCTCGTTGATGTCGCCATGCAACGGCAGCACCGCGACGAGCCCGTCGGCGATCTCGAACAGCTTGCGTTCGGCTGCGTCCCACGGCATCGCCGGGCCGTCCAGGATCACGAGGTCGTGGCCGCCGGCGGAGCGGGCTTGCGCGATCGCCTTGCGGATCGCCTCGCTGGCCTTGGCGCCGCCTGTGATCGCCGGCAGGATCGCGATGCCGTTCGCGGTGTTGATGGCGCGCGCGGCCTTGCTGCCGATGGTGAGCCAGTCGAGACGGCTCGGCGCGGCCTTGCCGAGATGCGCGACCTTGTCGGTCAACGCGTGGCTGACGCCGTCGGCGTCGATCAGCAGCACCCGGGCGCCGTCGCGCGCGGCGACCAGCGCCACGTTCAGCGCCACCATGCTGCGATCATGATCGCCGGCGGTGCCGATCACGGCCAGCACCGGCACGCCATTCGCCGGCGTCAGCGCCGCCAGCGCGGCAAGAATCTGCCGCGTCGTGTTGGAGAACGGCGCCAGCGCCGCGCTGGTGCGCAGCGTCGGCCAGCCGAACCGGGTGACGTCGGCGGCATTGCCGTCGGTCAGGATGCCGCCGAGCGTGCGCATCACGTCGGTCTCCTGCAGCTCGGCGATCAGCGGCTTGTCGAACAGCGGCTTCTCGAACGGCGGCTCGATCGGGCCGGCCGCGGGCCGCGCGGCGGGCTGCGGCTGGACTTGCGGCTTGGCTTCCGACTTGGCTTGCGGCTTCACCGGCGCGACGACCCGCTGCGGTTCCGGCGCCGGATCCTGCTTCGGCTGGAGTTTTGGCCGCACCGGGTCCGCGCCGGGCGCGAGCCGGCTGGCGGCAACGATCCAGGCCGCGGCGGCGAGGCCGCCGAACATGAAGCCGAGCAGCGCCAGCAGGCTCATCGCCGGCGGGAAGGTGCGCTGCTGCGGGATGGTGGCATCGCCGATCACGCGGGCGGCCGATGTATTGAGGCTCTCCTGCTCTTCGGTCTCGCGCGAGCGCTTGAGGAAGGCTTGATAGACCTCGCGGCTGGCCTCGACCTCGCGTTCCAGCTCGCGCAGGCGTACTGACGCCTGGCTCATCTGCACGCTCTGGCTCTTCTGCACGTCCAGCGACTTGTTGAGCGAGGCTTCGTAATCGCGCGCCCGGGTCAGATTGTTCTTGGCGGCGAGCGCGACGCGGTTAATCTCTTCCTTGATGGTCCGGCGCAAATCGTCGACCTGCTGATCGACCTGGCGCAGCGCCGGATGTCGCGGTCCGAGTTCGGCCTGCAACTCGGCCTGCTTCTTCTTTGCTTCGGCATATTGCGCGCGCAGATAGGCGATGCTCTGCGATTGCAGCACCTCGGGAATCGCGCCGGGATCGGCGGCGCCGCGGCGGCTGGCCTCGATCTGATCGTAGTTCGCCTGGGCATCGAGGGTCAGCGCCCGCGCCGCGGCCAGCCGCTGGTTGCTGGCCGAGAGCTGCTGGTCGGTGATCATGTTGTCCTGCGAGCCGACGAAATTGTTCTGCGCCTTGTAGGTCGCGAGCGCCTCTTCGGCGTTGCGCAGGCGCTGCTGCAGCTCCTTCAGCCGGCCGGACAGGTCGGTGGTGGCGCGGCGGGCGGCCGCGGCCTGCGACTGCTTGGATTCGGCGAGATAGGCTTTTGCGATCGCGTTGGCGAGCATCGCGGCCTTGGCCGGCTCGCGCGACCACACGTCGATGTCGACGATGAAGGTGCGGTCGGTCTTCTTGACGTTGATATGGCGGTTGAGCGCGTCGAGCACGCCCAGTTCGAGTTGCTCGGCCTGCTCCGCGGTCGGCCTGGATTCGATGCCGAACAGGCCGAGCAGCGTGGCGAAGATACCCTTGCCCGAGCTGCCGCCGAATTCGGGATCCCTCAGCAGGTTGGTGTCGTGGATCACCTGCAGCAGCACCTTGTTCGACGTGATCAGGCGCGACTGGCTCTCGACCACCATCGCCAGGCCCGAGACGTCCTGGGCCCGCGGCGTCAGCTCGCGTTCGACCAGCTGCAGCTCGCGCGGATCGAGATAGAGCTGGGCGCCGGCGGTGTAGCGCGGCGTCAGGCTCTTGCCGATCGCAACCGCGATGCAGGCGCAGAGCAGGGCGGCCGATATGATTGCGACCTTGCGTTGCCACAACAGCCGGATCAGGTCGGCCAGGTTGAAGCCGGCCGGCGCAGCGGCCTGGCGAAGCTCCGGCTTCGGCGGGTCTATCGGCTGGTCATAGATGAGCATTGGCCCCAGCTTCCATTTCAACGGCCGCACGCGTCGGCTGAGAAGCTATCTTTCGGGCCACGCGAGACGCGGAAAACACGCAACACGAAAAATTAACCATACGCATGCCGGGACTATTCACCAGAAAGGCAAACAAAGCGTTTAAGCGCGGGCGCATCGGAACGCCTCCGCCATCGTCAGTGCCGGGATGTTGCGCCGTGCCGCCGCTTCCAGCGCGTAGGTCATCAGGTCGGGCGAGCAGCCGTAGAGGCTCGGCGCCTCGTCGACGTCGTGGCTGTAGAAAATTAACCAGCCGTTAGTGCTTGCCGCCTCGTCGAAGGCCTGCTCGATCCGCTCGTGCGAGGTCTGGCGATCGATCAGCGGCATCGCGCGCAGGAACTGGAGGTCGACCTCGCCGCTGTTGACGCCCGGCACGATGCTGCGGCAGGTGCGGAATTCGGACTTCAACTGGTACTTCCGCGCGTAGGAGCCGTAGCCGAACGGATAGGCGAAGCTGTCGACCGTCATGGTCGGATCGAGCGAGTGGAAATAGGTCCGATTGCGCGCGATCTCGCCGGCCAGCGAGGTCTCGTCGAGATCGCAGGCGCGGCGGTGCGAGAAGGTGTGGCAGCCGATCTCGTGGCCGCGGCGATACAGCGAGACGACGTCGTCGGCGCTGCCGGTCGCCCAGTCCGGCGCGTCGATCCCGACCAGCCCGCCCGACACGTAGAAGGTGCCGCGCGCGCCGTAGGATTCCAGGATGTCGGCGCCGAGCGTCGCGGCGCTCTTCGGCAGGTCGTCAAAGGAGAAGGTCACCATCGGCGTCGCATTGTGCAGGCGGAAACGCTCGACCTGCACATGCATCGCCAGGCGGTGGCTGACCTTGACCCTTGCCTCGGACCACAGAGCATTCATGACCTGAGCTTTCGCAGGATGACATGGTAGTCGCCGTGCCGGACGTCGATCTTGCCCGGCAGCAACGCATTCATCAGCTTCGCCGCCGCGTCGATGCAGGCGGCGAGCACCGGCTTGCGCCGGCGCATCTCGGGATAGCGCGGGCTCTCGTATTTCTTGCGGTAGATCACCTGCAGCCCGTGCTTGACGGCAAACGCCTCGAGCTTGGCTGGTGTGACCAGCGGATGGAAGTGGGTGGGGAACGGCGCCTCGCCCGGCAGCCCGGCTTTCTTCTCGCCGCGGACGTAGCGGTAGAAGAACACGTGGAACCAGTGCGGCGAATATTTCGTGACGATGCCGGACAGCGACTTCGGGTTCGGCGCGCCGATCAAGAGCAGGCCGTCGGTCTTCAGCGCGTCGCAGAAGCCGCGCAGCGCGGCCTCGACATCGGGAATGTGCTCGATGACGTTATAGCAGATGATCAGGTCGAAGCGGCCGGGCGGAAAGCGGTAGGTCTGGATGTCGCCGAGGATCGGCTCCTGCGCATAGGTGTTGTTGCGGATCTGGTCCTCGTCGATATCGACGACGGTGACATGGGCGCGGCGCAGCACTTTCAGCGGCAGATAGCTGGTCGAGCCGCCGCCGGCCTCGTAGATCGAAAGCGGTCCGGCCGGCAGCCGCGCCTCCAGAATGCTGTGCACCGTCAACAGGCTCTGCTTGGCCTCGCCCGGCGGCAGCGCGAGCAGCGACTCCGGATGGACCGCTGCGGCCGGAGCCGGCATCGTCAGATCAGCGAGTGGCGCACGACGCGAGGCAAGCGCTAGGGACTTGGTCATCGGCTCATTCCAACATTGCTATTTACGAACTTGTTACGTACTTGGCGCGGAACATGGCGAAACCCCGCTTCAACCGGCCGCGCAGTTGCGCGATGTCGAACAGCCCGCACAGCGCCGCGTAGACGGCGAGCCCCGCGGCGATCAGCGCGATGCTGGCGGGGAGATCGGCGATGGGCAGGCCGCGGTCCAGCGCACCGACGGTGAGCACCATCGCAAGCGCGGCGATCACGATCAGAGCCAGCCGGCCGAGCGGGATCGGAATATGGAAGGCGAAGCGGCTGAGGATCAGGGCGCAGGCAAAGCCGGTGATGTCGGCGCCGAGCCGCGCCCACGCCGCGCCGATCGTGCCGTAATGGCTGACCAGCACGTAGGACAGGATCACATTGGCCGCGATGATCGAGGCGGTGTTGATCAAATAGAACGAGTTGCGGCCCGACAGCAGGAAGCTCGCATGCAGATATTGCTGGGTCAGCACCTGGAACAGCACGGCGACCGCGATAACAGGCATGATCTCGCCTGCCAGCGCGCGGAAGTCGACGCCGAGCACGATGTTGGCGATATGCGCCGCGATCACCGCAAAGCCGAGGCAGGCCGGCAGCGTGACGCCGGCGAGCAGCTCAAAGCATTCGACAAGATGGGTTTTGACCGCGGCATCGCCCTGCTTGGCGTGGATCTGCACCGCCATCGGGAAGAACGCGGCGGCGATGCTCATCGCCGGCATCATCAGGGTCTGGCGGACGAGGTCGAGCGCCGCGACATATTTGCCGGCGTCGGCGGCGCCGATCAGATTGGCGATCATGAAACGGTCGGTCACGCTCGAGATCGCCAGCAGCGTCAGCGACACCGTCAGCGGCAGGCCGGTGCGCGCCAGCGTCGACAAATCGGCGCGATCGAAGCTGACGATGGTGCCGCGCCAGGCGCTGCGCGACTGCACCAGCACCGCAATGAGATAGGCCGCGGCCGCCGCAAGCAGCAACAGCACGCCGGTCGGGCTGATCAGCGCCACGACGACGCCGAAGCCGAGCAGCGCGCCGGCGCGGACCAGCGTCGCCTTCATCACGGAGAGCGCCTTCAGCCGCGCGCGCAGCAGGTCCTGCGTCAGCTCGAACAGGCCGATCGCAATTGCGAGTGCGGTGGCCGCCAGCGCGGCTGAACCATCGAGCCCGACCAAGCGCGCCAGCAGCCAGGCGATCGGCGCGGTGAGGCAGCAGATCAAATAGCCCGACACGACCAGGCCGCGGACGTCGGTGCCGTCATCGCGCGCATGGCCGCTCAGGATCAGATTGCGGAACCAGCCGACCAGGAACACGGAGATGACGGAGGCGAAGCCGACACCCAGGAGATAGACGCCATAATCATGCGGCGCGAACAGCCGCGTGAAGATGAACACGCTGAGCAGGCCGAGCAGCGCCGACAGCACGTTGGCAGTCAGATTGATGCTGGCCTGTCCGATCAGCATGATGCGGCAAACTCCGCGGCCGCGGGAGCCAGCGACGGCGCCAGGATGGCGTCGCTCTCGGCCACCACCTCGCGAATGGTCGCGACCGGCGTGCCCGAGAACGATGCGATCGAGAATGCGACGTCGTCCTTGTCGGCGCGCCGCAGCAGCCCCTTGAGCTCGTCCTTGCTCAGCGTCGGGTCGTCCCAGTAGCTGATGCACTGGGTCTTGGGCACGACGCTGTGGCGCTGCGCGGCGTCCGGATCGTTCTCGACCAGGAAGCCGTAGAGCAGGTATTCGGAGAACTCGCGGGTCCGGCACAGCGCTTCGATCCAGCTGACGCCGGTCGCGGCCTCGATGCGGTCGACCATCGTCCTCGTCGTCAGCTTGTCCCAGAAGATGATGTGGCCGATGAAGTCCGGCGCCGGGAAGGGCGGCGTCGGCAGGCCGAGCAGCCGATGGCTGGTTTCCAGCCAGCGCGAATGGCGCGGCTGGTCGGCGGTGACGGCGCCCTGCATCTTCAACAGCGGAATCCGGTTCGGATATTCGAACCGCGCCAGGTCGAAGTCGCGGAAGAACACGATGTCGGAATCCAGGATGCAGAACCGCTCGTAAGGCAGCGAGATGGTCGCGGCGATCTTCAGCACCTGCTGGATGTGCCAGCCATGCACCGGCTTGGTGCGCAGCGACCACCAGAACTGGCGGCGCTTGCGCTGGATCATGCGCGGCAGCGGCCGCAGCCAGTCGGGCAGGAAGGAAGAGGCCGGGATGATGATGCGCCGTTCGCTCGCCAGCGGCGCGAACAGCGGCAGGTCGCAGTCCGGAACCAGCAGATAATGCCTGGAGAAGGAGGTGACGTGGCGATCCACGCTCTCGCAAAGCAGCGTGCAGATTTCCAGATCGCGCCCGTAGGTCGGGGTCAGCAACGCGACAGGGTTCATCTTGTATGCTCTCCGCCAGTACCGTGTCAGGACGGTACGTTGCAGCCCGCCGGAATGGTTGTTGGTGCCAGTTCAGCAAGAACGATGCCGGAGCATTTTTGCGCGGGCCGCATGCGGTCGCTGATGGTTAATCAAGGAACAACCGCGGCGCGATGCATCGGTTAACGAGACGAAGCAACCATCCGCGCGCGTGATTTTGCCGCGCCGATCGCGTGTAGCCCGGATATTGCAGGGCTGCGGCACGATTGCCGACGCAATCGGTGCAGGTGAATGAGTATGAGAATCTGTTGGCATTCCCGGCGCGAAAGCGGCGCGACCGGACCGGTGGCGGCGCCGCGCGCCCATTTCGAAACAGCCGTGCTGTCCGCGCTGTCCGCTTTTGACACGCGCGGCGTGAGAACCATCGGAGTGTGTGGTGCGCGTTGATATGAACAACGGGATCACGCGAAGGGCCGTTCTGGCATTCGCCGCGCTAGCCCTGGGTGGACCATCGGCGGTGCGGGCCGCACCGTCCCGCCGCTCGCAACTCGGACCGGGTTCCGCGCGGTTCGCCGGCGCCTTCGTCAATTGGGGCGAGACCGGCCGCGAGCATGTGCTGCAGGCGTGGGAGAAATGGCTCAATCAGCCGCGCTCCTCGGTGCTCGGCGTCGACTTCTACGGCGAGAAGGCGTGGGAGGAATTCCATCAGTTCGCGTGGGTGCCGGCGCTCTGGAACAAGCTCAACCCTGCGCGCAACGTGGTCTGGTCGGTGCCGCTCAGCTTTGCGGGCACCCCGCTCGCCGATGTCGCAGGCGGCCTGCACGATCACGACTTCGAGGCGGCCGCACGCGCGATCACGGCCTCGCATCCCAGGGCGATCATCCGCTTGGGCTGGGAGATGAACGTTCCCGACAGCAACTGGTTCGCCAAGGGGCAGGAGGACGACTATGTGAAGGCGTTCCGCCGCGTGGTCGGGATCTTCCGCCGGCATTCCGCTGGCTTCGTATTCGACTGGTGCCCCGGCTGGGGAGCGCAGGGCATGCCGGCGGATGCGGCCTATCCCGGCAACGATGTCGTCGACATCATCGGTCTCGACATCTACGACTTCGGGTCCGAGGGCACTGCCGTGGAACGCTGGACCTCCAGGTGCCTCAAGGTGCCGTTCGGCCTCGAATGGCAGCGCGATTTCGCCGCCGCGCATGGCAAGAAGATGAGCTATCCCGAGTGGGGCGTCGGTCAGGCCGGGGACAACGCTTACTTCGTGCAGCAAATGCACGATTGGTTCGTGGCCAACAAGGCCACGATCGCCTATGCCGCCTATTTCGACGTCGACGGATTGTGGCCGACGCAGATCGACACCGGCCGGTTTCCCAATTCTGCGAGCCTGTTCCGGACATTGTTCGCGGGCTGACCACTCAAAGAGAAAAGCCCGATCGGTCCGCTGAACCGATCGGGCTTCGTTGTTTCGGCTGCGGCGTCAGGCCGCCTTGGTGCCGGTCAGCAGCGTCAGGCCCATCTTCATCTTGTCCTGCAGCGTGCGCTGCGCGAGGCAGGTGAACAGGCAGAGCTTGTCGCAGCCGATGGTCTCCTTGCGGCGGGCGCGGGCTTCCTCGCTGTACCAGATTTCACGCGCGGTCTGGGTGCGCACGTTGCCGATCGGCTTGAAGAACCAGCACACTTCGAGGCGGCCGTCCGAGCGGATGAAATAGTTGCGCATGCCGACCCGGCACGGCATCACTTCCTTCGGCGCCTTCTCGCGGCGGAAATGGTTCGGCCAGGCCCGCAGCAAAGCCTCGCCGTTGAGGATCGGCGCGCCCGCCCGCTTCAGCCGCAGCAGCTCGTCGCGGACCGTGATGAGATCGTCCATTTCGCTCTCGCCGATCCACAGCTCGTCCTCGACCTCCTGCGTGCCTTGCTCGACCGGCTGGAAGCTCAGCGCGGTGGCGCCGATCTCTTGAATCCAGTCGACCATTTCGGGCAGGCGGCGGAAATTGAGCTTGTGCACCACCGGCTTGATGATGATCGGAAAATCCAGTCCCGCGGCGCGGCGCGCGTCGGCGACGTTGCGGATACCCTGCACGATGTCAGTGAGCGAGTTCTCGACGCCGCGCGAGTAGTTGTGGATCGCCGGATCCGTCGAGTCGATCGAGATGTTGATGTTGAACGGGTGCGCCTCGACGGTCTGCGTCACGATCTTCTTGTTGAGATAGGCGCCGCCATTGGTGGTGACGCCCCAATGGATGTCGTTGTCGCGGCAGAACCGCAGCAGGTCGAGGAAGCCCTTCTTGATGTAGGGTTCGCCGCCGGCGAACTCGATATGATAGGCGCCGATGAATTCCTTCAGGCTGGCGAGCGCGCGCTGCCACTCCTCGATGCTCATCTCGTCGCGATAGTTCGGACGGCGCCAGTAGTCGCAGTAGCGGCATTTGTAATTGCAGCGTTCCACCACCTCCGCGAAGATCGCGGCCGGGCGGGTGACGTCGCGTCCGGTACGCAGGTAGAGCTCTTCTGAAAATGCGTTGCGGACATGCTTGGTGCCGAGCGAGACGAGGTCGAGCGCTTTCAAGGTGAACCTCAGCTGTTGCGTGTTTTTGGGAGAACGCGTTGATCCGGCCGGTGCCGAGCAATTCGGATGCCAGTCTCGCCGCCGCGCAGCCTGTCGCGGGCGCGGGCCGCTCTTAACCCTAAGGATCCTTTAAGGGGTGCAGCGCTGATGGGCTCCGTCGCGCTGATAGGTGTATTCGCGCCGATAGATCGGTTCGTTCGAGTTCAAATTAACCTTGGGACGAAGTCGCGGCGATGCGCGCAGCCGCTGGATCGGATTTTGCCATGAGGCCGCCGTAACGTTTGAACCGCGTCTGCATCGCGGCACAGGCCAATCAATTTGGGACGGTGATGTCCCATTCTGAGCTGTGGCGGGACGATGCATGCTGCGGATCGGGATTGCCAGGAGGCGATGAGATGTCGATCGAGCTGCCCTTTGCCGACCGCGCTTGGGTCACCACCTCGTCTTCGCTCGACTGCACCGTCGAAACCGTGATCTGCATTCCGAGCTTCCGCCGGCCAAAACATCTGCGCCTGACGCTGGAGTCGCTCGCGGCGCAGCGCACCGCGCGCCGCTTTGCCGTCGTCGTGGTTGAGAACGACGCCGGGCGATGCGAGAGCGCGCCGGTCGCCGCCGAGTTCCTCAATTCCGGCCGGCTGCACGGCATCTGCATCGTCGAGCCGCGCCAGGGCAATTGCCGGGCGATCAACGCGGCGTTCGAGACCGCGCTGGAGAATTTTCCGCGCGCGCAGAACTTCCTGATGATCGACGACGACGAGGTCGCTTCGCCGGATTGGCTGGAGCGCATGGTGCGCGCCGCCGAGACTTCCGGCGCCGCCATCATCGGCGGGCCGGTGTGGCCCAATTTCGATGACAAGCACAAGGGCGGCCTCAAGCGGCATCCGGCGTTCGCGCCGGCCTATCATGCGAGCGGCCCGGTTCCGGTGATCTATGGCTGCGGCAACTGCCTGATCCGGCGCGCGGTGTTCGAGCGGCTCGGCCAGCCGGCGTTCGATCTGCGCTTCAACTTCCTCGGCGGCGGCGACCACGATTTTTTCGCCCGGGCGCGCCGCGCGGGTTTCCGCTTCTACTGGATCGTCGAGGCCGCGATCAGCGAGACGGTGCCGCAGAGCCGCACCAGTCTCGGCTGGATCGTGCGGCGCGGTCTGCGGATCGGCGCGATCAACTATCACATCGAAAGCAAGGCGGCGCGGACGGTGTGGTCGCGCGCGGCGGTGAAGGCAAAGATGTTCGGCCTGGTGCCGTTCTCGCTGTTTCGCTTCGCGCGCATCGTGCTGCGCGAGCACCAGGCCGTGATCGCGATGCATCCGATGGTAGTCGCCGTCGGCAGCGCGCTGGCGGTGCTCGGCATCGAGCCGCAGCCCTATGCGGCCTCCAAGATCGCGTCGTGAGCGATCTTCCGATCACCGCGGAAGGCCGGGCGCTGGTCGCCGGCATCGCGCGCCGGCCGGTGCTGGACATCGTCCGCGGTGCACTGTTCATCGGCATCCTGCTTCTGGTCTGGATCTCGCTGCGGCCGTTCCCGGACCTCAGCGGGTTTTATCTCAGCGACGTCACCGCGGGCGGCGACGCGTTTCTCTACGGCCTGTTCGGCGTGCTGATGGTGGTGATGCTGGCGCTGACCATCGGCGACAACATGCCGGCGCTGAAATCGCTGCTGACCCCGGCCTTCCTGCTGTTCGCCGGCTGGATCTGCGTCACCGTCGTGCTGTCGTTCGATCCGGCGACATCGCTGCGCCGACTGTCGCTGTCGGTGTTCGTGGTCGTGGTGGCGGCGACGATTTTGCTGCTGCCGAAATCCCAGGGCGAACTGCTGCGCTGGGCCGGCATCGCCGCGCTGGTGCTGCTCGCGACCTGTTATCTCGGCGTGCTGCTAGCGCCGCATCTGTCGATCCACCAGGCCGGCGATCCGCAGGAGCCGGCGCTCGCCGGCCACTGGCGCGGCGCGTTCGGTCACAAGAACGTCGCTGCCGCGATGATGGCGATGCTGCTGTTCCTCGGCATCGCGCTGACCAGGGTTGGCGGATGGCTGGCGGGTATCGCCGTGTCGGGGCTCGCGGCGGTCTTCCTGTTTTGCACCGCCGGCAAGAGTTCGATGGCGCTTTGTCTCGCCGTGCTGCTGCTGACTTCGCTGATGCCGCTGGTTCGTTCGTTCTGGGGCCGGGCGCTGCTGCTGCTGACGCCGCTGGTGCTGCTCAATCTGCTCGGCGTCGGCACCGTCATGAGCGATACGCTCGATGCGGTCGCGAGCCGGCTGCCGCTCGATACCTCCTTTACCGGCCGCGCCGATATCTGGGAGTTCGCCTTCGATTCGCTGCGCCGGCGGCTCTGGACCGGATACGGCTTCGAGTCGTTCTGGGGCAGCAGCGCGATCCAGAACCTGCAGGAGGGCAAGGAGTGGGCCGCCCTGGCCTCGCACAGCCACAACGGCTACCTCGACATCGCGCTCGGCACCGGGCTGCCCGGGCTCGCGCTCCTGATCGCGGCGATCGTGATCAAGCCGCTTCGCGATTTCCAGGCCGCCGATCAGGGCGGCAATGCCGGTCCGCTGGCGATGCTGTTCCTGCGCATCTGGCTGTTCGGGCTCTATCTTTCGTCGATGGAGAGCTTTTTCCTCGACCGCGCGGACACGATCTGGGTGACGTTCCTGATCTCGGTGTTCGGGCTGCACTATCTCGCCCGGTTCCGGATGCGGAGCTAGGACGCGGACTCGAAGCTTGAATCACAGCGACCTGATCCGCCGCAACGCTTCGAGGCAGGCGCCGGTTGGACGCTTATGGGCAGAAGTGGACATCAGCCCGCCGACAATCCCTGTTGAAACCGTCGAAAATGACCCGTTGCGGAAGTGTTCTTCGCGGCTACCGCCAGTGTCGGCTGGTGCCGACTAGATTTGCTCCAAGTGAGACTTTCGGCCTGTGACCCGAAGAGAACTTCGAGTTCTCACGGAATCATTCAATCCTATCGCCCTCATCCGGATGCACCCAAACGTAAGGACTGCTGTCACGTTCTGCAGTCAGTCTGATGCGAGTGGGGCGTGTCAGTCGAGCGGAAATGCCGTCATCGCCGGTAAGTGATATACTGGATCTACGATCAGGGCAGGTAAACATGGCCCTCCGCGCGGTGCTACATCAGGCCTGTATCTGAGTGCAGGTGTTGTCAATGAGCACTCTCGATCTCCCGGTGACGCGTTACGCCCGAAGCGGGGAGTTGAACATCGCCTATCAGACGATGGGCGATGGGCCCATTGATCTGATCTTGGTTCCCGGTATGACCACACATGTGGAGTTTCTCCACGAGATCGCCGGCTACACGGATTTCGTGCGCCGCCTCGCGGCGTTCGCCCGCGTCGTCACGTTCGACAAGAGCGGCCAGGGCCTGTCGGACCGAGCGTTCGGTGTTCCGTCACTTGAGCAGCGCATGGACGACATTCGCACGATCATGGACGACATCGGATCCACCCGTACGGTTCTGCTCGGCTGCTCGGAAGGGGCGGCCATTAGCATGATGTTCGCCGCGACCTATCCGAAGCGGACCTCGCATCTCATTCTTTACGGCGGTTTCGCGCGATTCACCGGTACCCCCGAATATCCGTTTATGCGTTCTGAAGAGGAATGGACCCGTCGCGCCGAGACCGTGGCGGCTCATTGGGGAACGGGCACATTTGGCATCGGCATTCTCCTGCCAAGCCACGCGGCGGTGCCCAACGTCATCGGTCAGCTTGGAAAACTGGAGCGTCTCACGTACAGTCCCGGCGCGCTCCTCGCGATGTATCGCCAGAATATGCTGATCGATGTGCGGTCAGTGCTGCCAACCATCCAGGTGCCGACGCTCGTGCTACACAGGCGTGCAGACGCAGGTGTACCAGTGGGCAATGGGCGCTATTTGGCCTCACATATTTCAGGAGCGAAAATCATCGAGTATGCCGATTGTGGCGACCATTTCATCTTCTCTGGCGATTACTCGACTTTGTGCAGCGATATCGAGGAGTTTGTAACTGGCCGTCGAGAGATGAGCGTGCCCGAGTTCGATCGTGTGCTTGCTACGGTGCTGTTTACTGACATTGTTGAATCGACCCGGCGGGCAGCCGAAATGGGCGATCAGGCATGGCGTCGGGTACTCGATGAGCACGACCGCACGGCGCAACAGATCGTGGCGCAGCATCGAGGAAATCTGGTCAGAACGACCGGCGACGGGGTCCTCGCCACCTTCGATGGGCCGGGGCGGGCGATCCGTTGCGCGATGGCATTTGAAGCTGCAACAGCCCGCCTGGGGTTACCGGTGCGGGCCGGTCTCCATACGGGGGAGATCGAGTTGCGTGGCCACGACATCGGCGGAATCGCAGTCCATGCCGCCGCCCGCGTGATGGCGCGAGCCGGGGCAGGCGAAATCCTGGTTTCCCGCGTAGTTACCGACCTTGTCGCTGGCGCCGGGCTGAAGTTCTCCGGGCGCGGGGCGCACGAGTTCAAGGGCTTGCAAGGACGCTGGAATCTATTTGCGGTGAGCGCCTAAATAAGATCGAGGCTTTGCTTCGGCCGGGCACGGGTGCTCTCACATTAGTCCGCATAAGGCCGACGAACGCTGCACCGGCCTATGCCGATGGTGCACTCAAGATCGTGATGCAAAGGAGCCGAGAAGCAAGATCGTGCGGCGTTTCAAGGCGGCCGTGTCTGCCTGCCCAATCTATTCAGCATGTGTCTTTGGAATGACCGCTTATGGCCCCTAAGCCGAACACCGCCGAAGCCCTTGTGATGTCCGCTGATAGGGGCAGACTGGACGCCGGTCCGTGCTCGTCCATACCGCCGCTTGTGACCCTGGCTGTGTGAAAACGCGGTGCCGCGGTTATGATTCTCCCGTGATTCTAGGGAGAAATTGATGGGTCGCTTCGTTGAAGAGGCGGATCGCGGGCAATGGACGCTATTGCCCGAATGCCTCGATGATTTCATTGACGAGAGCAACCCCGTTCGCGTGATCGACGCGTTTGTCGATGCGCTCGATTTGGCTGAGATGGGCTTTGAGGGGGTGGAGCCGGCGGCAACGGGTCGACCGTCGTACCACCCCTCGGTTCTCTTAAAGCTTTACATCTATGGCTATCTGAACCGGGTGCAGTCGAGCCGACGGCTCGAACGAGAGTCCGGCCGCAATGTCGAGGTGATGTGGCTGCTGGGTCGGCTCGCTCCGGATCATAAGACGATCGCGGATTTCCGCAAGGACAACGGCCTGGCGCTCCGCAAGGTCTGTGCGCGCTTCATCGAGCTCTGCCGAGAGATGGGGCTTCTCGCGACGTCGAGCGTCGCCATCGACGGCAGCAAGTTCAAAGCGGTGAACAACCGGGACAGGAACTTCACCCGGGCGAAGGTGGAGCGGCGGCGTGCTCGGCTCGAGGAGAGCGTCGCGCGCTATCTGAGCCAACTCGACACCGCCGACCGGCAGGAGCCGACGGAGGCGCTGGCTGCGAAGGTCACGAGGCTCACCGAGAAGCTGACAAAGCTGAGGGAGGAAATGGGCAAGCTTGCTGTCTACGAGAAGCGGATGCTTGCGTCACCCGATCAGCAAATCTCCCTGACCGATCCCGACAGCCGTTCGATGGCAACCAGCGGGCGCGGGTCCGGCGTCGTCGGCTACAATGTGCAGGTCGCGGTCGACACCAAGCATCATCTGATTGTGACGCACGAGGTAACGAACAGCGGCTCAGATCGGGCACAACTGGCCAATATGGCCAAGCAGGCGAAGGCTGTTCTAAAGACCGAGACGCTGGAAGCTGTGGCCGACCGTGGCTACTTCAACAGCCCAGAAATCCTCGCGTGTCACGAAGCAGGCATCACGGTAACCCTGCCCAAACCGCTGACATCAGGTGCCAAGGCAGATGGGCGCTTCGGTAAGCAGGACTTTGCCTATTTGCCAGAGGAGGACGCCTATCGATGCCCGGCTGGGGAGCGATTGCCGTATCGCTATACGAGTGAAGAAGACGGCAAGATGCTGCGGCGCTACTGGACCACAGCCTGTCAAAATTGTGCGCTCAAATCGCAATGCACAACCGGGCCGGAGCGGCGAATTGCGCGGTGGGAGCATGAGCATCTGCTCGAGGCCGTGCAGCAGCGCCTTGATGCAAACCCAGAAGCGATGCGCCAGCGTCGCGAGACAGTCGAGCATCCGTTCGGCACGATGAAGGCCCGCATGGGAGCGACGCACTTCCTGACCAAAACGCTTCCAAAAGTAGCTACCGAGATGGCTCTCTCGGTTCTGGCCTATAATCTGACACGGGTCATGAACATCGTCGGGGTCAAGCCGCTTATCGTCGCGATCGTGGCCTGAGATTCGCCAGGCTCTGGCTGCCAGGCCGGACATCCCTAAGGGCCGTTTTTACACGGCCAAGACCCATAAGAGACATAGTGCATTGAATTGGCCGGGGCGCTTTGCCTTGCACCCGGCAACGGAAAAGCGAACGCAGCCCCTGCCATGGGCCCGGCAAATGCCTCCCCAATTACCGCTCACAGGTCCACAGCAAAGTGCTAGACTGCTCCTTGTCCCAGCGGCGTGGTTAGTTTGGTCGTTCGGAGGGCGCTGTGACGGAGCAGCGGGTTCAAAGGCGACTAGCGGCAATCTTGGCCGCTGACGTGGTGGGTTATTCTGCGCTCATGGAACGCGACGAGGAGGCCACCTACGCCGAGTTCGAGCGGCTGGAGCGAGAGCTGATCGAGCCTAGTTTCTCCCGCCACGAAGGGCGGCTTATCAAAACTACGGGTGACGGCGCGCTCGCCGAGTTCGCGAGTCCTTTAGCCGCCATGAGGTGCGCGGTTGAAATTCAGGATCATCTCGCCTCGGGCGGCAGTCCCCTCAGGTTACGCGTCGGGCTCAACCTCGGTGACGTTATCGTTGGGCAGGACGGCGACCTCTACGGCGACGGGGTCAACATTGCTGTGCGGCTGGAGGGGATCGCCGACCCGGGAGGCGTCCTGATTTCCGAAAAGGTGTACAGCGAAGTCGAAGGCAAGCTGGACGTTGGCTTCGAGGATCGCGGCGAGCAGCGGCTCAAGAACATCTCCAAGCCGGTCCGCACATACGCCGTCCGCGCGGGAGCGCATAGCGCGCTAACCGAGAGGCTAAGTGCGGCCCCGCCACTCCCGGACAAGCCGTCGATCGCCGTGCTGCCGTTCGAGAACATGTCCGGCGATCCCGAGCAGGCGTATTTTGCGGACGGAATGGTTGAGGAGATCATCACCGCGCTTTCGCGGTTCAAATCGTTGTTCGTGATCGCTCGCAATTCGAGCTTCACTTTCAAGGGCAAAGCCGTCGATATCAAGGAAGTCGGGCGCAGGCTTGGCGTGCGCTATGTCCTCGAGGGGTCTGTGCGCAAGGCCTCAGGGAAAGTTCGCATAGCGGCGCAATTGATCGACGCGATAACAGGCGCGCATATCTGGGCAGACAGGATCGAGCGTGACCTGACAGACGTTTTCGCGCTTCAGGACGAAGTCACGGTCGCCGTTGTCTCGGCCATCCAGCCGAAATTGTTCGAAACAGAACTTGCAATGACGACGCGGCGGCGACCAGAGAACCTCAGCGCGTATGATTTTTATCTCCGAGCCACACTGCAGTGGTATTTGATAACCCGCGAGAGTTTGGCCGAAGCGCTTCGGCTGGCTCACCGCGCCCTGGAGCTTGAGCCTCGGTATGGTTTGGCCGCTGCTCTGGCAAGTGCCTGTCACGTGCAAAACGTCCTTTCCGGCTATACGAGCGATCCTCAATTCGAGAGGAAGGAAGCAGTTCGGCTTGTTCGCCTGGCATTGAGCGTCGACGACAGCGATCCAGACATTTTGGCGCGGGCTGGCCCAATCTGGGCGTGGATGGTCGGCGATGATGAAAGTGCGATCGAAATGGCTGACCGGGCGGTCGCGCTCAACCCAAATTCATATCTCGCATGGAACGCCCGAGGCTGGGTCTATAGAATTGCGGGGCTGCCGGAGGAAGCGATTCGGAGCTTTGAACGTGCCATTCGCATGAGTCCGGTAGATCCGCTGATGGTGTTCGCTGGGATGGGGTTTGCCTTTATTGAGCTTGGTCGCTTTGAAGAGGCCATCGTCGTAGGGAGGAAAGCCCTTCGTCAGCATCCTTCCTATCCGGGAACTTACCGTTTTCTCGCGTCCGCTTTCGCCCATCTCGGACACGACGTTGAGGCGCGTGAGGCGGCGGCGCGTCTGCTTGAGCTCGATCCCGCCTTCACAATATCTGCGTGGATCGCCCGGGGCGGACAATCAAACGCGAAGCTGTTGACCGAAGGTCTCCGCAAAGCAGGGCTGCCCGAATGAGCCCGCGCACGCTCGCGCCAACGAGGTGATCGAATAGCCCCTCGTTTGCTGCGGCGCATGAGTCTGCATCTGGCCCCGTCGCGACATATTGCGCCGCCGCGCGAACCCAGCCGCTATAGGGGCGAAGCGGACATTGCGTTCGTTGCATCACGCCGCTGGGTTTATGGGTACACGGCCTAGTTGGCGCCGACGAAGGCGGCGAGATTTCGGAATATTGGAAGATTACCCCTGACTTGCCCGACGTGTCAAGCGGCGTCTGGTCGAGCGCCGGCAGCCGCCGGCGGCTACTTTGCATGGGGTTGTTTTGTCGATAACGGCGGCGCGCCCCTGCGGCGGCGAGTTCCCGAGCGAATCCTTCACAGCTGTGCGCGGATCGCCTTCGCCACGTCGGTCCACCAGCCCTCGAAGTCGAATGGCACCGGCACCGTCGGCCGCTTCAGCGCCGCGACGATCCGGTCGGCATAGGCGATGCTGTCGGCGTCGCGCGGCACCAGTTGGACGGCGCCGCGGTCGATCAATTCCTTGAAGCGCGGATGGTGGTCGAATTCGTCGGGCAGCGCCGGGCCGGTGGCGATCAGCGGCCGGCCGGACTGCACGCAGGCCAGCACGCTCGAGCGCCGCGCGGTCAGGCCCTCGTTGAGCGGGTAGCAGAACACATCGACCTCGCCGAGCAGGCCGAACACCTCGTGATCGGAGCCGATATAGCCGGAGACGATCACGTCGCCCTTCAAGCCGAGCTCGGCAACCCGTCCGTCGAATTTCTGCTCGATATTGTCGACGCCGCGGATGAAGGAGCCGATATAGATGACCAGCGGCCGCAGTCCGCGCTGCTTCAGGATCGCGCCGATCGCCAGCAGCGCGTTCGGCTGCTTGCCCGGATAGAGCGAGCCGAAATGGCCGATGATGAGCCGGCCGTCGCCACGCGCGGCAACGAGTCGCTGCAGCAGCATCGAGTCCGCGATGCCGGCCGGCGCCTCGATGTTGGGCGGCAGCGGCGCCAGCACGCATTTCCGCAGCATGCCGCGCATCAGGCGATCGTCGGCGAGTTCACGCCGCACCAGCGGCGAGAACATCACGATGCTGCTGGCAAGCCACAGAGCCGGGATGTAGGTCAGCCGGCGCAGCGTGTTGAGGCCGGCCCATTCGTGCTGGATCAGGACAACCTTGCGCCGCCGCAGCCGCGCGAACAGCAGCGCCAGCAGCGGCCGGACGATCACCCGTTTCCAGGCCACGATCGGGAAGTTGCACACCACGCTCTCGGCGCTGCCGACTGCGCGCCAGATCTCGCCGATCGTCCCATCGCTCTGGGTCAGGGTTAACACCGTGCTAGCGCCGGGCTCGATCTTCTCGAGCGTCGCCTGTGCGAGGCGTGTGAACTGCCCGACGCCGCATTGCATCTGCGGCCCGGCGTCGAGAAACAGCGCCCGATATCGGGATTTTGGCGTCATCGTGCCTGTTATCGGTTCTCGTTGGCCGGTGTCGGCGTCGCGGTTAGCCATATCGCCGAGACATTAGCTTCCGGTAAGCGGCGTCGCATACAGGGCGGCACCGATCTTGCCAATCCCTAGCTCAAAGCCGTCCGCACGTCCCGGAACGGGACATCGGATGAAGCGAAATGGCGCAGCACCAGGAGCGCGACAATGACGACAGGCCGGATCTTCACCAACTGGGACGACAAGCATTCCAAGCTGTGGGGCCATGCGCCGATCCGGCTCGAGCACGCCATGCACAAGCAGCCGGCGTTCTCGATGGATGATCTCGCCAGACTGATCGAGCATTACCCGCGCGAGCATTACAGCCTGGTCAAGACCGGCGCCAAGGGATCGAGCCGGGTGTGGCGCGAGGGCGAGATCGGCAGGCTGTGCGGCCGCGAGGTGATCGAGGCGATCTCGCGCGGCGGGCTGTGGCTCAATTTGCGCAACGTCACCGCGGTCGATCGCCGCTACCGCGACATGATCGAGCAGATGTTCGGCGAGATCGCCGCCAGGGTGCCGGGCTTCGACGCGCCGACGCACCAGGCCGGCATTCTGATCTCGTCGCCCGACGCGCAGGTCTATTACCACGCCGATCTGCCGGGCCAGGGCCTGGTGCAGATTTCCGGCCGCAAGCGCGTCTACATCTATCCCAACACCAAGCCGTTCATCCGGCCCGAGCACCTGGAGAACATCGCGCTGTTCGATGTCGAGGTCGATATCCCCTACGAGCCCTGGTACGACTGGCACGCCAAGGTGATCGATCTCGAGCCCGGCCAGATGCTGAACTGGCCGCTCAATGCGCCGCACCGGGTCGAGAACCTCGACACCGTGAACATCTCGATGACGATCTCCTATGTGAACGACGACATCCGCCGCGCCCAGATCCTGCATTTGGCCAACGGCATGCTGCGTCACAGATTCGGCTACGCGCCGCGCAACCGCAGCATCCGCGGGCCGGTGTTCTTCGCCAAGCAGGTGATGCAGAAGCTGCTGCGTGACGGCAAATGGGTGAAGCGCGAGCGCGCGGTGCGGCGCGCGATCGACTTCCGTCTCGACGAGACCGATCTCGGCAAGATCGTCGACCTGCCGAAGCCGGCGCTGGAAGCGGCATAAGTCGTGGCGCGGGACGCAGGTGCTGACATGACGGTGCTGACGGCGGCCGAAAAGTTCGGGGTGCAGGCATCCTCCGACGCGGTCGGCTTCCGCGTCGAGCTGGTTTCCGATTGGGCGCAGGCGGTGGCGCGCTGGGGCCCGTTCGATCCGCCGACCGCGTTCCAGCATCCGCAATGGTATGCGTCGTGGTATCGGGCCTTCGCGGCGACCGACGGCGTCGATCCGCTGATCGCCGTCATTACCGATGCATCGAGCGGCGAGCGCGCGGCGCTGCTGCCGCTGATCCGCCACCGGCAGGGCCGCCTCCGCGTCGTGGAATTCGCCGACCTCAATCTCACCGATTTCAACGCGCCGCTGCTCGGCCCGGCCGCTCCGCGCGACGTCGCCGCGGCACGGCGGCTGTGGCGCGATCTGCAGGCCGCTTTGCGCAAATCTAACGGCGGTGCAGATATCATCCGTCTGCGCAAGATGCCGCCAAGGCTTGCCGGGCGTCCCAATCCGCTGGCGCTGCTCGACGGCGCCGGACCGTCGATCGTCAACGGCAATCTGCTCACCATGGGTGACGATTACGAGGCCTGGCGTTACGAGCTCGACAGGAAGGTTCGCAAGGAGCTGGGCCGGAGCTGGCGCGTGTTCACGCGCGAACCGTCCGCCGCCTTCAAGGTCGCGACCGATACCGACGAGGCGCTGGGGTTGCTCGCGGTGACGGAGGTGCAACAGGGCACGCGGCTGGAAGGCCTCGGAATCAACTACGTGCTCGACAACGAGGATTGCGCCGCGTTCTATCGCGACCTGGTGCGCGAAGGCACCGCTCGTGGCTATGCGCTGATGACCGCGCTCACGGCAGGCGACGAGGTGGTGGCGACGCTGCTCGGCATCCGCACCGGCTCGCGCTACGTCATGATCCGCATCAGCAATGCGGGCGAGAAATGGTCGACCTGCTCGCCGGGCCGGCTGATCATCGACCGCACCATCGCAGCGCTGCACAAGGATGGCGTGCGCGAGTTCGATTTCTCGATCGGCAACTACAGCTACAAGCGGCGCTTCGGACCGCAGCGGACGCCGCTGGTCGATGTCAGCGCATCCCTGAGCTGGCGCGGCCGGCCGCATGCCCTGCGCGACCGCGCCGTGCTGGCGCTGCGCCGCTATCCAAAGCTCACCGCGCGGCTGAAGCAGGCGCTCGGCAAGACGGCGCCGTCGCGTGAAGAGGACTGAGCGGCCGGCAAGGCGTCCGCGCGCGATCTCGGCTAGATCTTTCTGACCACACCGGGCTGCCCCGGCGCGCATTCGAGCGCGCCGCGATCCCAGTTGGCGCTGATCGCGGCAGCCTCATAGCTCGACTGCAGGAATTCGAGCAGCGCCTGGTCGGGATCGGCCGCGGTGCGCACGGCGTCGTAGGGCAGAATGAATTCGCCGAGCGCCTCGCTGAAGAACGCCGCAGCGGGCCCGACCTGCTTGCTGCGATAGCCCGGCGGCTCCGGGTAGGCGTAGGAATAGAACGCGGGATAATCGATGGCGCCGCCGCCCGGCCAGAAGCCGGCGCTGCTGACTTCGTGCGAATAGGCCTCGTGCGCCACGCTGTCAGGCAAATGCGGCACGCCGCCGGGATGCCGCGGCGCGAGGCGACCCGAGAAGCGCGTGACCGCGAGATCAAAACTGCCCCAGAAGAAATGCACCGGGCTGGCCTTGCCGAGAAAGCCGGTGCGGAAGCGCTTGAAGACCCGGTCGCAGTTCACCAGGATCTGGTGAAAGCAGCGCACCGCATCGGCATCGTAGGATGCGTGCTGGGTGTCCTGCGAAAGCCTGATGGGATCGGGCAGCTCGTTCGGCATCTCGTCGATCGCAACCTCGATGCCGAGGTCCTTCAGGCTGGCCATGATCGCTGCGTAGAAGCTCGCGACCGATTGTCCGGCCAGTGCGAACTGGCGTTCGGTGCCGTCGCTGGTCGAGATACGCAGCACGTGATCGATGAAATCGAAGTCGATCTGGAAGGTGCGATCGCCGTCCGGGATCGGCGAGGTCGTCAATCCGCGCGCCGTGACATAGAGCGTGACGTGCCAGGAATGGTTGAGCCAGGGCGATTTCGTCAGGCGGATCTTGCCGGCGATCTGGGTCCAGAGCTGGAGCGTCAGGCTGGTGTCACGCCACGCCGCGGTCGGCAGTTCCGGCCAGCGGTTCTTCTTCGCAGTGTTGGTCATGGCAAAACTCCCGGGCGCTGCTATGCGACCTGTATTCTATCATTGAAGGGTGAACATGCGGATGGCGCGAGGGCAGGGCGGCAGTCCCGAACGAGCATGCCGCCCCGACGCATCGGCGGTGCAGCTTAGCCGTGAAGTTTCTTGGCCGTCTCGGCGATGACGCGGCCCTGGTAGCGTGCGCCGGCGAGCTCGTTCTCGCTCGGCTGGCGGCTGCCGTCGCCGCCGGTGATCGTGGTGGCGCCGTAGGGCGCGCCGCCGGTGATTTCGTCGAGCTTCATCTGGCCGGCAAAGCCGTAGTTGAGGCCGACCACCGTCATGCCGAAATGCAGGAGGTTGGTGATGATCGAGAACAGCGTGGTCTCCTGGCCGCCATGCTGGGTCGCGGTCGAGGTGAAGGCGCCGCCGACCTTGCCGTGCAGCGCGCCCTTGGCCCACAGGCCGCCGGCCTGGTCGAGGAAATTGGCCATCTGCGAGGACATGCGGCCGAACCGGGTGCCGGTGCCGACGACGATTGCATCGTAGTTGGCGAGGTCATCGATCTTGGCGATCGGCGCGGCCTGGTCGAGCTTGTAGTACGACGCTTTCGCGACCTCGGCCGGCACCAGCTCGGGCACGCGCTTGATATCGACGGTGGCGCCGGCTTCGCGGGCGCCTTGCGCGACGGCATTCGCCATCGCCTCGATGTGACCGTAGGCGGAGTAGTAGAGGACGAGAACCTTGGCCATGATGGCTTCCTTTCAGGTTTTCAGGGGGAGGGGGTTTTGGGAGAGGTCCATGCGCGGAGCTTTGTCCGCGCATGGAGTGGTGGAAGGGTGGTTACGCCGCGTCGACCAGCACGAGCTCGGCATCCTCGAGCGCGGTGATCTTCAGCGTGGCTTCGTCGCGGATCGCGGCGCCGTCGCGTGCGTTGACGCGCACGCCGTTGACCTCGATGCTGCCGGCTGCCGGCACCAGATAGAGGTGGCGGGCCTTGTCGGGCGCATACTCCGCGCTCTCGCCGGCCTTCAGCGTGGTGGCGAGCACCCGCGCCTTGGCGCGGATCGGCAGCGCATCGGCGTCGCCGTCAAAACCCGAGGCGATGGTGACGAGCTTGCCGGAACGGTCGGCCTTCGGGAACGGCTTTGAACCCCAGGTCGGCTGGCCGCCCCTCGTGGTCGGCTCGATCCAGATCTGGAAGATCTTGGTCTTCGACGGTTCCAGATTGTATTCGGAGTGACGGATGCCGCTGCCGGCGCTCATCACCTGAACGTCACCCGCTTCGGTGCGTCCCTTGTTGCCAAGCGAATCCTGGTGCGTGATCGCGCCTTCGCGGACATAGGTGATGATCTCCATGTTGGCGTGCGGATGCGCGGGGAAGCCGCTGTTGGGTGCGATCTCATCATCATTCCACACGCGCAGCGCGCCGTGGCTCACATTGTCGGGATCGTAGTAGCTCGCAAACGAAAAGTGATGCTTCGCCTTCAGCCAGCCGTGATCGGCTCCGCCGAGCTTTGCGAATGGTCTCAGTTCGATCATTGTGATGTCTCCTTCATTGGAATGTTTGCGGAGGGGCCGAGCGAATTGCGCCCGGCATCCTTCGGAATTTTTCGATCAGGCGCCGAAGCCGCCGTCGACGTTGAGCACAGTGCCGGTCACGAAGGAGGCTTCCGGGCTCGCCAGGAACAGCACGCCGGCGGCAACTTCCTCCGGGCGGCCGAAGCGCTGCAGCGCGTGCTGCAACCGCTGCGTCTCGGCAAACTCGCCGCCGTCCTTCGGGTTCATGTCGGTGTCGATCGAACCCGGCTGCACGACGTTGACGGTGATGCCGCGCGGTCCGAGGTCGCGCGCCGCGCCCTTGGTGTAGCCGACGACCGCCGCCTTGGTGGCGACGTAGTCGGCAAGGCCCGGGAACGAGGCGCGATCGGCCAGCATCGAACCGACGGTGACGATGCGGCCGCCTTCGCCCATCAGCTTGGAGGCTGCGCGGATCGCAGTGATCACGCCGTCGATGTTGATCGCTTCCTGGCGGGCGAGGTTGGCGGTATCGGCCTTCGGATCATCGACCGCGCCGCCATTGGCAACGCCCGCATTGTTGACGAGAATGTCGAGCCGGCCAAAATCCTTGGCGACGGTCTTCACCAACTGATCGACGTCGGATGATGACGCCTGGTCGGCCTTGTAGGCGCGGGCATCGATGCCGCTCGCCTTCAACTCGGTGACGACCGCCTCGGCCTTTTCCGGCGAGGCGACGTAGCTGATCGCGACACTGGCGCCTTCGGCGGCGAGCGCCCGGGCGCTG
The DNA here is from genome assembly GCF_900696085.1 of Bradyrhizobium ivorense. Taxonomy (GTDB): domain Bacteria; phylum Pseudomonadota; class Alphaproteobacteria; order Rhizobiales; family Xanthobacteraceae; genus Bradyrhizobium; species Bradyrhizobium ivorense. The sequence goes on along the minus strand of NZ_CAADFC020000028.1, from coordinate 757,187 downwards.
GCAGCGCCGATGCCGCGGGAGCCGCCGGTGACCAGGGCAACCTTGCCTGAGAGCTTCTTGGTCATTGGATTTCTCCATGGGTTAAGTTCTGTTGGCTCTTGGATATGCCTCCCGCTGTGATATAGAAATAGAAACTATCGAAACTCATTGTTTCCTATATTGAGCAACGGGACCACTGCCCATGCCGAAACTGCCGGACTTCGAGGCGCTCGCGATTTTCGCAAAAGTCGTGGAATTGCGGTCATTTGCGGCGGCCGCGACCGAGCTGTCGCTGTCCAAGGCCACGGTCTCCAAGGCGGTCAGCCGGCTGGAGGAGCGGCTCGGCGCACGGCTGTTCAACCGCACCTCGCGGCGGCTGGCGCTGACCGATGCCGGCCAGAAACTGTCGGAGCGCGCGGCGCGGTTGCTTGCCGACGGCGAGGCCGCCGAGAACGAGGCGCTGGCGCAATCGACCACGCCGCGAGGGCTGGTGCGGCTCGCGGTGCCGATGAGTTTTGGCATCAAGACGGTGGCGCCGCTGCTGCCGGAGTTCATGGAGGCCTATCCGGAGGTCTCGATCGACCTGCATCTGAGCGATGCGACGGTGGACCTGATCGGCGAGGGTTTTGATGCCGGCCTGCGCATCGCGCGGCTGCCGGACTCTTCGCTGATCGCGCGAAGGCTCTGCGCGATGCCGCGCTACACGGTGGCCGCGCCGTCCTATCTGAAGCGCCACGGGCGGCCGACGCATCCGATGCATCTCGCCGATCACAAATGCTTCGGCTACGCCTACCTCTCGACCCAGGGCGTCTGGCAATACACCAACGCGTCAGGCGAGCAGGCCAATGTGCGTCCCGCGGGGCAGCTGCGGGTCAACAATGGCGAGGCCGTGATGCCGGCGCTGGTCGCCGGCCTCGGCATCGCCGATCTGCCCGACTTCATCGTCGGCGACGCGATCGCGCGCGGCGAGGTCGAGGTGATCCTCAAGGGCTGGAAGCAACCCGAAGGCGCCGTCCATCTCGTCACCCCGCCCGGCGGCCCGCGCCCCGCGCGGGTGGAAGTGCTCGCGGATTTTTTGGCGAAGCATTTTGCCAAGGGCAAGAAACGAACTTCGTAGGGTGGGCAAAGCGTAGCGTGCCCACCATCCTCGGGGATACTCGACGTCATGCCGCAATATCGACGCGCCAGGATAGAAGGCAGCACTTTCTTCTTTACCGTCGTCCTCGCGGATCGATCGAGCACATTGCTGATCGACCAGGTGGAACGGTTGAGGAAGGTCTATCGGATCGTGCGCGAGCGCCGTCCCTTCGAGACGGTCGCAATCTGTATCCTACCTGACCATATTCACGCAGTCTGGGCTTTGCCCGAAGGGGATGCGGATTTTTCGACGAGATGGAGCTTGATCAAGAGTGGCTTCTCGCGTGGATTCGAGGAAGAGCCGCGATCTCCGAGTAAGATTACAAAACGCGAGAAAGGAATTTGGCGGCGACGCTTCTGGGAGCATGCCATTCGCGACGATACCGATCTGGAGCGCCACGTCGATTATACTCATTTCAACCCGGTCAAGCACGGCCATGTCGTGCGCGTCGCGGACTGGCCGTACAGCAGCTTCCACCGCTACGTCGAACGCGGACTGCTTCAGGCGGATTGGGGTGGGGATATGAAGGAGATCCAAGGAAAGTACGGAGAGTGAATGGTGGGCACGCTTCGCTTTGCCCACCCTACGGATTGCGGCTAGTCTCTCCCCACAACGGCAAAAACCGCCGGGGAGAAACTTCGATGAACCGCCGCGAACTTCTGCGCGCTGCTGCCACATTGCCGCTTGCGCACACCGCGCTCGCAAACTCCGCCTTCGCGCAAGCGGCCTATCCCACCCGCAACATCACGATGATCGTGCCGTTTCCGGCCGGGGGCCAGGCCGATCTCGCGGCGCGGCCGGTGGCGGCGGCGCTGGAGCGGATCCTCGGCAAACCCTGCATCGTCGACAACCGCGCCGGCGGGGCAGGCGGATCGATCGGCAATGCGCAGGCCGCGCGCGCCGAGCCCGACGGCTACACGCTGCTGATGACGCTGTCGTCGCTCGCGGTGCTGCCGGAGGCCGACCGCCTGTTCGATCGCCCGGTCGCCTATGAGGTCTCGCAGTTCGCGCCGGTCGCGCGCGTCCTCGCCGATCCGACGCTGCTGGCAGTGCCGGCCTCGGCGCCGTGGAAAACGCTGCAGGAGTTCGTCGACGATGCGAAGAAGCGCCCGGGCCAGATTCCCTACGGCTCGTCCGGCCCCTACGGCACGCTGCATGTCGCGATGGAGATGTTCGCCGCCAGCGCAGGAATCAGACTGCTGCACGTGCCGTTCCGCGGCGCGGGGCCCGCGCTCACCGCGCTGCTCTCGGGCACCGTACAGGCGCTGGCGTCGGCGCCGGGCACGCTGAAGCAGCAGGTCGAGGACGGCAAGATGCGCGTGCTCGCCAATTGGGGCAATGAGCGGATCGCCAGCTTCCCGGAGCTGCCGACCTTCAAGGAACTCGGCTACAAGGATGTCGAGTTCTACATCTGGGCGGGATTGTTCGCGCAGGCCGCGCTGCCGGCGCCGATCATGTCCCGGCTGCGCGAGGCGATGGCCGAGGGCGTGAAGGCGCCGGAGGTGATCAAGACGTTTGAGACCGCCGGCAGCCCGGTCGCCTATCTCGACGCGCCGGAGTTTTCAAAATTTGTTGCAGCCGACAGCGCGCGCTTGATCGCGGCGGTGAAGAAGATTGGCAAGGTCGAGTAGGGAACCTGCTCACGATTTTCTTCACATTTAGTTGTGCTTGAGATCGATCCTTGAAACGATCCTTGGCCGCATTCATTTGCCAGCATTAGCGCGAATGCGACGCGGAACTTCCGCGCGCTTCATGAATCGGATGAGGGGACGCGGCATGCAAATGCATCGGATGGTGCTGAGCCTGGCGATCGTCATCGGCGGCGCGGCCGCCGCGACGCCTGTGCTCGCGCAAGAATATCGCGGAACCTGGGAACAGCAGATGGCGTGCACGCCCGACGTGATGCGCCTGTGCGGCGACCAGATTCCCGACACCAACCGCATCGTCGCCTGCCTGCGGCAGAACACGGCACGGCTTGGCAGTTCCTGCCGCGCGGTGTTCGAGTCGCAAGCGCAACAGCAGGCCGAGCAGCAACCGCGGACGCAGGGGCGCGCGCCGCAGCCGCAGTATCAGCAGCGCCCGCGCGCGCCGCAGGTACAGCCTGTGCCGCCGCGGCCATCATACGATGATGACGACGATTAACCTCGAGGCCGAGTAGTACCTGCATCGGAGTTGCGTCCCCTCTCCCGCTTGCGGGGGAGGGTTAGGGTGGGGGCTCTCTCCGCAACATGACTAGCGGAGAGAGCCCCCACCCGGATCGCATCGATCGATGCGATCCGACCTCCCCCACAAGCGGGAGAGGTGCACTGAGAATGCCGTCGGACTAACCGAACCAACCTGTTGTCGCGCTAGGCTCTGACTTCGCAGACATCGACCCACTCGGCGGTGGTCAATTCCGCCAGCCGGTCGGGTGTGATGCGCACCGCGCTGTGGGTCGAGCCGGCGGCCGGCACCACGATGTCGAACGCCTTCAGCGACACGTCGCAATAGACCGGCAGCGGCGTCTTCAGCCCGAACGGGCAGACGCCGCCGACCTCGTGGCCGGTGATCTCGGCGACCTCGTCGAGGCCGAGCATCTTCGGTTTGCCGCCGAACATCGCCTTCACCTTCTTGTTGTCCATTCGCGCGGTGCCGCTGGCGACGATCAGCACGACGCGGTCGCCGACGCGCAGGCTCAGCGTCTTGGCGATCCGCGCCGGCTCGACGCCATAGGCCTCCGCTGCCAGCACGACAGTCGCAGAGCTCACGCTGGATTCGATCACGGCAATGTCGGGCGCCTTCTCGGCGAAGAAGGCGCGAACGGACTCGAGACTCATATGATTTCAGGACCTTGAAGATTCAGGATTTGGCAGACACCAAAGCGGGAAGCTCGGAGAGGCCGTGGATGCGGTGATCGGGCGCGACGCCGAGTTCGTCCATCTGGGTACGCAACGCCTTGAACATCGTCAACGGGGCGACGGTTTCGCTCTCGACGCAGGCGAGCGCCATCGCTTCCGGCGTCACCCGCTCGATCCAGGCGACGTTGAGGCCGAACGCCTTGGCGCCGCAGGCGTCCCACGGATTGGAGGAGATGAACAGCACCTCTGCGGGTGCGACCTTCAGCACCTCTTCGATCAGCGTGTAGGCCTCGGGCGCCGGCTTGAACACCTTGTGCGCATCGACGCTGATCGTGGCATCGAGCAGCCGGTCGAGACCTGAGTTGCGCACCAGCGCATTGAGCATGTCAGGGCTGCCGTTGGAGAGGATCGCGAGCTTCCTGTCCTTCATCGCCTCGAGCGCGGCGACCGCATCCGGATACAGCGCGAGGTGCTGATACTTGTCGATGATGCGCGCGAACGTCGCATCGTCGTATTGCAGGCCGAGGCTGCGCAGCGTGTAGGCCAGTGAGTCGCGGGTGGCGACGGAGAAATCCTGGTAACGCCGCATCAGCGTTCGCAACCAGGAATATTCGAGCTGCTTGATGCGCCAGATCTGGGTGATGATGTCGCCATAGCCCGGAAAGGCGTCCTCGGTGACATCGGCCACCGACTGGACATCGTAGAGCGTGCCATAGGCATCGAAGACAACAGCTTTGATGGTCATTGTGTTTTCTCTTGTCCGCCGATCGTCGCATACAGGAATTTCCTGAGAGCGTCGATGGATTGATCGCGGACCTGCTCGTTGAATTCCAGGAGATGACCGAGTAACCGCCCCGGCGTGCGGTATTGCGGCACGTCGAAACCATGGTAGGCGCCGGGATAGACGATGAGCTGGATCGGATAGCCGAGGCCCTGCTGGCGCGAGATGCCGTCATCGTCGCGGCCTTCGGCCAGGTTCCGGCACTCCTGCGCCGGCGTCCAGTCGTCGAGCTCGCCGACCATGATCAGGGTCGGCACCGTCATGTTGCCCTTGATGCCGAGGCAGCGCGGATAGAAGGCGACGGCGGCGCGGAATTTTTCGGTCGCGTAGCGCTCGATCGCGCCGCGCTCGACCGAGAGCAGCGCGAGCCATCCGCCCTGGGAAAAGCCGACCACGGCAATGTGTTCCGGATCGACCTGGGATTGCCTGGTCAGGAAGCTCAGCGCGCGATAGGCGTCGTGAATCGTTGCCGCCGGAACGCCGCCGATGCAGGTGTTGCTGATGCCGCGCGGGCCGAAGCGGTCCACGGTGAGCGTCACATAGCCCCAGGCCGCGAGCCGCTTGCCCCAACGCTCGTCGAGCTCCCGCCACAGGCCGCTGCAGCCATGCAGCAACACCACGGCGGGCAAAAGACCCGGTCGCTCAGGCCACCGCAACAGGCCCTGCAATGGCTGCGTGTTGGTCAGCGGGCTTTCGAGCTCGACCAGCGCGGCAGGGATTTCCGCCGCCGCCGCAGGCTTGCCGCCCGCGCTCCCGACCAGGAGCACGGTGAGGAGGGTGGCAAGTCCGGCGCAGTTCGTCATCGGCTGCCCCGCTAACGCGCGATCGGGATCGCGCTTTAGCTCTTTGCTTGAAGCATGATCTTTTCGGAAAAACCGCCTCGCTTCCGGATCATGCTTTAGCGTGCCGCCGATGATACTCCCTTAAATCCCCAAAATCTTGCGCGCGTTGGCCTTCAGGACCTTTGGCCGGATCTCCTCGCGGATGTCGAGCTTTGCAAAATCGGCGAGCCAGCGGTCCGGCGTGATCACCGGCCAGTCGGAGCCGAACAGCATCTTGTCCTGCAGGATCGAGTTGATGTAGCGCACCAAAATCGGCGGAAAGTATTTCGGCGACCAGCCGGAGAGGTCGATATAGACGTTCGGCTTGTGGGTCGCGACCGACAGCGCCTCTTCCTGCCAGGGGAAGGAGGGATGCGCGAGGATGATCTTGAGGTCGGGAAAGTCGGCCGCGACGTCGTCCATGTACATCGGGTTGGAGTATTTCAGCCGCATCCCCATGCCGCCGGGCATGCCCGAGCCGACGCCGGTCTGGCCGGTGTGAAACAGCGCGATCGCGCCGCCGTCATTGATTGCCTCATAGAGCGGATAGGCCATGCGGTCATTGGCGTAAAAGCCCTGCATGGTCGGATGGAATTTGAAGCCGCGGACGCCGTAGTCCTCGATCAGCCGCTTCGCCTCGCGCACCCCGAGCTTGCCCTTGTGCGGATCGATCGAGACGAACGGGATCAGCACGTCGAGATGGTCGGAGGCGATCTCCAGCATCTCCTCATTCTTGTAGCGGCGAAAGCCGGTCTCGCGCTCGGCATCGACCGGGAAGATCACCGCCGCGATGTTCTTGGCGCGGTAGTAGGCCGCGGTCTCCGGCACGGTCGGCGGATGCTTGTGCGGCGATTTGAAATACTCCGCCATCTGGGCCTGGAAGTCGTCATAGCCGTCGTCGCCATGCATGCCGCAGGGCTCCTCGGCATGGGTGTGGATGTCGATCGCGACGACTTTTTCGATATCGGGCAGTTTGAGCTTGGGCATGGCGGTTTCCCCGGCGGCCTGATTGGTGGCGTCGGATAATGATTATAATATATAACGAATTTCGCAAGGGCCGTTTCTAATCGCGGGCAAGCCATCTGACCGGGTTCCAGCCGGGCGGTGAAGATCGGCCCGTTTCGGTTGACAGTTGCCGGTCCGATGGCTTAGAAACCGCCCCGTCCCGGGCGGCAGGGCCGCTTGTCGGGATAAATCCATTTTCGCCGCTCTTTGCCATCGATCGGTCGTGGCATGGATCGGTACGGCCTCCAACACGGGCCTTTCGAAGCAACAGGATTGGTCCCATGAAGGTCCGTAACTCGTTGAAGTCGCTGCGCGGTCGTCATCGCAACAACCGCCTGGTCCGCCGCAAGGGCCGCGTCTACGTGATCAACAAGGTTCAGCGCCGCTTCAAGGCGCGCCAGGGTTGATCGGCGGGCCCGTTTCGGGCCCCGAACTGCGCTCCTCACAGGTCTTTGACGCCGCGCTGCTTTGCAGCGCGCGTTTGCGCGTCTAGACTTGCCCCATGCGTTTGAGACTTCCTGGGACCAACCACCGCCGGCTGGCGATCGTCCTCGCCGCGCTGATGGCGATGCCTGTTGCCGCGGCTGCGCAGGGCGATCCCCGCGTGATCCCACCGCCGCGGACCCAGAAGAAGCTACCCGAAGCCCCGACCAAGCTGCCCAAGGTTCCGGCCGACCGCTCGCGCGGGCTGGATTTCCTGTTCGGCGCGCTGAAGGCCGCGCCCGATGAAGACAGCGCCCGTCATGTCGAGGCGCGGATCTGGGCGCTGTGGCTGCAGACCCCGAGCGACACCGCCGCGCTGCTGATGACCCGCGCCAAGGCGGCGATCGACGCCCAGAATATCGATGTCGCGCTCAAACTGCTGGACGCCGTGATCAAGCTCAGGCCGGACTATGTCGAGGCCTGGAACCGGCGCGCGACGCTGTATTACCTGAAGAACGACTATGTCCGTTCGCTGGAAGACCTGCAGCAGGTGCTGTCGCGCGAACCGCGCCATTTCGGCGCGCTGGCGGGCGTCGGCATGATCATGCAGGACCTCGGCGACGAGAAGCGGGCGCTGGACGCGTTCCGCAGGGCGCTGGCGGTCGATCCCTTCCTCGAGAAGGTGCCGGACATGGTCAAGCAGCTCTCCGAAAAGGTCGAAGGCCGCGACATCTGATTGCGTGCGGCGGCTTGCCGGCCGACATTGGGCAGCAAAGCCCTGACATGGTTGCTGCTGGCCAGCGCGATGATGCTCGCAGCCGGAACCTGTGCCTCGCCGACAGCCCTTATTCGGTGGTCGGAAATCACGCCACAGGCCGCTGTCCGATCGTCAGGACCAATCCGGTGATCGACGGCGACACCTGGTTCGGGGGCGAACCCTCAGTGGCGGATGCGGAAGCTTGCCCGCTCGACGGTCGGCGCCTGTCCGAAGGACGACCTGTCCCGCGAAGGCGACGACGACGAGGCGCGCTAGTGCAGGAACTTGCCGCGGGGTGCGCTATCCTGGGCGGCGGCAGCGTAGAACTGCTGTAGCTCCGCCTCCAGATGCTCATTGACGAGCAGCAGTGCCTTCAGGGCGCCGCGCAGGTCGCCATTGCAGCTTGCCACGATCTGGTCGATTGCCGCATCGCTAGGGTCGGAAATCATGGTACTCCTCCGATTATTCCCGTTGAACTCGTCGTGAGGACGCCGGTTCCTGTGGATACAGTGCACAAGATAGGAAGCGTCCCGGTTTGGATGAAGCCTCGCCGCTGATGGCAAAATTGCCGCGGGCAATCTATGGAATCGTTAATGACGCTGGTATGAACCCGCTATCCACAGGCTGGGGGTACTGTGGACAACCGCGGAAACCGCTGCGCGCCTCGCGCTGGGCGTTGATGCTGGGTCGCAACAGACCTCCTGTCCCACACCCACTTAGGCTAAAGGTTGATTGCCTTCTCCCACAGGTTGCGCCACAGCTGTGGCGGGCTGGGGGAATGCATATTTTATGAAGCAGATGATTGCGGCGGCGCTTTGCGTCGCGCTGGGCGGCTGTGCCTCTGTGACGCGCGGCACCACAGAAACCATTTCGATCGCCTCGACGCCATCAGGTGCGACGGCCGACATTGCGGGACTGGAAGTGCCGACGGCCTGCGTGACGCCGTGCGCGATTCAGGCGAAGCGCAACGCCGACATCGTCGTGACGGTCAGCAAGGAAGGCTATCAACAGCAGATCATCCCGCTGACCAAGGATATCAGCGGATCCGGCGGTGCCGGTTTCGCCGGCAATCTGTTGCTCGGCGGCGTGGTCGGTATGGGTGTCGACGCGGCGACCGGCGCCGCACTCGATCACAAGCCCAATCCGGTAATTGTGACATTGCAGCCGGCCGCGCCTCCGCCGCCACCACCGCGGCCGCCCAGGCGGCGCGACTCGAAGCCCGTCTCGTAGCCGCATCACCCTGCCAATTGGACTTCGGGCGTTAAAGCGGGGTAGCATCGAAACCGGCCGGTGCTCCCGCCGTAACTTTTTCGGTGCGCAGGATTTCCCCGATCGTCGTGATGCTTGTCTTGATCGTTGTGCTTGCGGTCGCCGCGCTCGTGCTGGCGACGCAAGTCGGCTCGGCAATGATTGAGCGCGCGTTTCCACCTCAGGGCCGCCTGGTCGATGTGGCCGGCGGCCGGCTGCACGTCGTCGAGCTCGGCCCGCGGGACGCCGTCGGCCCGCCGATCGTGCTGCTGCATGGCGCAAGCTCCAACCTCCGCGTCATGCAGCATCCGCTGGGCGAGCGGCTGGCGCGAAATCATCGCGTGATCCTGATCGATCGTCCCGGCCATGGCTGGAGCACGCGCGACCGCGTCGAGGAAGCCACGCCCGAAATCCAGGGCCGCATGATCATCGAGGCGCTCGGCAAGCTCGGCGTCGGCCGCGCGCTCGTGGTGGCGCATTCCTGGGCCGGCGCGCTCGCGCTGCGCATGGCGCTGGATCAGCCGGACCGGGTCGCCGGTCTCGTGCTGCTCGCGCCGGTCGCCTATCCGTGGCGCGGCGGCGCCGGCCGCTACAACAATGTGATCTCGACGCCGCTGATCGGGCCGCTGCTCGCGCACACCATCACGCTGCCGCTCGGCTGGCTGGTCGCGGAGGCAGGCGTGCGCGGCGTGTTCGCGCCGCAGCCGGTGCCCGCCGATTTTATCCGCGACAGCGCCACGCTGCTGCTGTTGCGGCCGCGCGAGTTCATCGCCAATGCGCGCGATCTGGTGACGCTGAAAGCCGCGGTAATCGCGCAGGCGCCGCGCTACGCCGAGATCAAGGCGCCGATCTCGATCATTGCGGGCGATGCCGTCGACAAGACGGTCTCGACCGCCATCCATTCCCGCCCGCTCGCTGTCACCGCGCCGAACGCGAAGCTGACCGTGCTGCCGGGCGTCGGCCACATGGTGCAGCAGATGGCCGCAGATCTCGTGCTGTCCGAGATCGAGACGATGGCCGGCCGGCTCGTGCCTCAAATGGTGACGGCGCAGTAGCTGCCGCGCATCGGCGGATCCGCACGAATGTGATCCGGCGAGGCTTGCGCGGTGCGAGGCCGCCGAACATCATGTCCCCCGTGCGGTTCTCGAGTTTCATCAAAGGACAAGTCTCATGCGGATCGACAACGTCGCCGACCTCATCGCTGAAACCCTTGCCCAGGCCGGCGTGAAGCGCATCTACGGCATCGTCGGCGACAGCCTCAACGGCCTGACCGAGGCACTGCGCAAGCGCGGCACGATCGACTGGCTGCATGTGCGCCACGAGGAGGTGGCGGCCTTTGCCGCGGCCGCCGAGGCCCAGCTCACCGGCGAGCTTGCGGTCTGCGCCGGCTCCTGCGGTCCGGGCAATCTGCATCTGATCAACGGCCTGTTCGACGCGCATCGCAGCCGCACCCCGGTGCTGGCGATCGCGGCGCAGATCCCATCCGCGGAGATCGGCGGCGGCTATTTTCAGGAGACCCATCCGCAAGACCTGTTCCGCGAATGCAGCCATTATTGCGAGCTGGTGTCCGATCCGTCGCAGCTGCCCTACATGCTGGAGAACGCGATCCGCGCCGCGGTCGGCAAGCGCGGCGTCGCCGTGCTGGTGCTGCCGGGCGATGTCGCGTTCAAGCCGGCGCCGAAGCGCAACATCTCGCCCAATGCCGGGCTGCTGCCGCCGGCGCCGGTGGTGCGGCCGGCCGACGCCGAATTGACGGCGCTGGCCGATCTGCTCAACGGCGCGCGGCGGGTCACGCTGTTCTGCGGCCGCGGCTGCGCCTGCGCCCACGACAACCTGATGAAGCTCGCCGAGGCGCTGAAGAGCCCGATCGTGCACGCGCTCGGCGGCAAGGAATATGTCGAGTACGACAACCCCTATGATGTCGGCATGACCGGCTTCATCGGCTTCTCCTCCGGCTATGCCGCCATGCACGCCTGCGACGTGCTGCTGATGCTGGGCACCGATTTTCCCTACAAGCAGTTCTTCCCGACCGATGTCAGCATCGCGCAGGTCGATATCCGCCCGGAGAATCTCGGCCGCCGCTGCAAGCTCGATCTCGGCATCGTTGGCGACGTCAACGAGACCATCGCCGCGCTGCTGCCGAAGCTGAACCCCAAGACCGAGCGCAAGCATCTCGACGCCGCCATGGCGCACTACAAGGATGTCCGCGCCGGCCTCGACGATCTCGCTCGCGGCACGCCGGGCCAGAAGCCGATCCACCCGCAATATCTCGCCCGCCTGCTCAGCGAAAATGCCTCCGAGGACGCGGTGTTCACGGCCGATGTCGGCACCCCGACGATCTGGTCGGCGCGCTATCTCAAGATGAACGGCAAGCGCCGCCTGATCGGCTCGCTGGTGCATGGCTCGATGGCCAATGCGATGGCGCATGCGATCGGCGCGCAGGCGGCGCAGCCTGGGCGGCAGGTGGTCTCGATGTCGGGCGACGGCGGCTTCGCCATGCTGATGGGCGACCTGATCACGCTGACCCAGGCCAAGCTGCCGGTGAAGGTCGTGATCTTCAACAACAGCGTGCTCGGCTTCGTGGCGCTGGAGATGAAGGCCGCCGGCTTCATCGAAACCGGGGTCGATCTGAAGAACCCCGACTTCGCGGCGATGGCCCGCGCCATGGGCATTCACGGCATCAGGGTCGAGGATCCCGGCGAGCTCGAGGGCGCGGTCCGCGACGTGCTCGCGCATAATGGCCCGGCGGTGCTCGACGTCGTAACCGCGACGCAGGAACTGTCGATGCCGCCGACCATCACGCTGGAGCAGGTCAAGGGTTTCAGCCTGTGGGTGCTGCGCGCCGTGATGAGCGGCCGCGGCGACGAGGTGCTCGATCTCGCCAAGACCAATCTGTTGCCGCGCTGACCGGGCGCGGCAAAGTCCGCCCTGAGATCAGCCTCAGGGCGGACGCAAGCCCGATCCGGGCGATTTACTGCTTCTGCTTGCCGTCCTTGTCGAACGAGGAGATGTAGGTCCAGAGGTTGTTGGCCTCGGTCTCGTTCTTGATGCCGGCGAACGCCATCTTGGTGCCGGGGATCTTGGCCTTCGGGTCCTTGATGTATTCGAGGAAGGTCGCCTTGTTCCAGGTGATGCCGGAGTTCTTGTTGGCGTCGGAGTAATTGTAGTCCGGCGCACTGCCGGAATGGCGGCCGTCGAGGCCGTTGAGCTCGGGTCCGACCTTGTTCTTGGCGCCTTCGCCGATCGCGTGGCAGGCGAGGCACTTGTTGAACGAGGTCTTGCCGGCGGCCGCATCCTGGGCCAGCGCGGAGGATGCGAAAGCCAGCGATGTGACGACCGCCAGCGCGCTCAAGGTCTTTAGCTTCATGGGGTGCTCTTCGTTTCGTCCCGGGAGGTGAGTAGAATCGTTTGTGGCATGTCCGGCTTGGGCAGGACAAGCCACGAAACTTTGACAGTTTTCATGACTGCCCGCTTGTCTCAGAGCGAACTCGCCCTGCCGGCTGCAGGCAAGACCGACCTTTGGCCGGTCGATCGAAACAGGTGCGGACGTGGTTGATTTGTCGTAACAAATCGGCAACAGGACGATGCCCCGAAGGAACCAGCGATGTCCATCATGATGCCGGCGGCCGATCAGGCCGTCCTCGATCGCCGCGGCGAAATCGTGGCGGCCCTGCGTGCCATCGTCCCGGGAGAGGGCGTGGTCGACAGCGCCGCCGAGATGCTGGCCTATGAATCCGACGGGCTGACCGCCTACCGGCAGCCGCCGATGGTCGTGGTGTTGCCCGATACCACCGAGCAGGTGGCAAAGGTCCTGAAATATTGCCACGCGCAGGGCATCAAGGTGGTGCCGCGCGGCTCCGGCACCTCGCTGTCCGGCGGCGCGCTGCCGCTCGCCGACGGCGTGCTGCTCGGGCTCGGCAAGTTCAAGCGGATTCGCGAGATTGACTTCGACAACCGCGTTGTTGTCACCGAGCCCGGCGTCACCAATCTCGCGATCAGCCAGGCGGTCGCCCATGCCGGCTTCTATTACGCGCCCGATCCGTCGTCGCAGATCGCCTGCTCGATCGGCGGCAATGTCGCGGAAAATTCTGGCGGCGTGCACTGCCTGAAATACGGCATGACCACCAACAACGTGCTGGGCTGCGAGATCGTGCTGATGAACGGCGAGATCCTGCGCATCGGCGGCAAGTCGGCGGAGAACGCCGGTTACGATCTGATGGGGATCATCACCGGCTCCGAGGGCCTGCTCGGCGTCGTCACCGAGATCACGGTGCGCATCCTGCGCAAGCCGGAGACGGCGCGCGCCCTGATGGTCGGCTTTGCCGAGGTCGAGGCCGCCGGCGAATGCGTGGCGCGAATTATCGGCGCCGGCATCATCCCGGGCGGCATGGAAATGATGGACAAGCCCGCGATCCACGCCGCGGAGGCCTTCGTCCATGCCGGCTATCCGCTCGACGTCGAGGCGCTGCTGATCATCGAGCTCGACGGTCCGTCGGTCGAGGTCGATGAGTTGATCACGCGGGTCGAAAGCATCGCCAAGGGCTGCGGGTCGGTAACCCTGCAGATTTCCAATTCAGAGGCCGAGCGCAATCTGTTCTGGGCCGGCCGCAAGGCGGCGTTCCCCGCGGTCGGCCGCATCTCGCCCGACTATCTCTGCATGGACGGCACCATCCCGCGCGGCGCGCTGCCGAAGGCGCTGGCGCGGATCCGCGACCTGTCGGAAAAATACGGCCTCGGCGTCGCCAACGTGTTCCACGCCGGCGACGGCAACCTGCACCCGCTGATCCTCTACGATGCCAACAAGCCGGGAGAGATCGAGAAGGCGGAAGCGTTCGGCGCCGACATCCTGCGCTGCTGCGTCGAACTCGGCGGCGTGCTCACCGGCGAGCACGGCGTCGGCATCGAGAAGCGCGACCTGATGGGCGAGATGTTCACCGAGATCGACCTCAACCAGCAGCAGCGGCTGAAATGCGCGTTCGACGCGAAGGGCCTGCTCAATCCCGGCAAGGTGTTTCCGACCCTGCACCGCTGCGCCGAGCTCGGCCGCGTCCACGTCCATGCGGGCAAGCTGGCGTTCCCGGATATCCCGCGGTTCTAAAGTGCGATGGGACCAGGTTGATCGTCATCGCGCTTTGGCTTCTTGCTTGAGCATGATCTTCGCGCAAACGCCGGAAATGGCTCTAGTGGGACTGAGCGTAGGGTGCAGCATTCATCAGCAGCACAGCAAAAAGCAGGACCAGATAGAGCATAGAAAACGCGAACAGGCGACGAGCAGGCCGCCATTCCCTGTCGTGGCTTCGACGGACATGCCATGCGAGAAAAATCATGGTCGCTCCCAGCATCGCCGCCGCCGCGCCATAGATGGCTCCCGCGAACCCCAGTGCACAGGGGAGCAGTGAGATCGGAACCAAAATCACACTATAAAGAAAAATCTGGCGCTTTGTTTCGGTCTTGCCGGCCACGACCGGCAACATCGGCACACCGGCGCGGGCATATTCTCCAGCAAGATTGAGCGACAGTGCCCAGAAGTGGGCCGGCGTCCAAAGGAAGATGATCAGAAACAGGCTGAGCGGCTCGAGCCCGACATTTCCGGTGACCGCAGCCCAGCCGATCACCGGCGGCAGTGCACCGGCGGCACCGCCAATGACGATGTTCTGCGGTGTTCGGCGCTTGAGCCACATCGTGTAGACGACGACGTAGAAGAAAATTGTGAAAGCAAGCAGCGCAGCCGCGGCCATGTTCAGCAAAGCGCCGAGGGCGAGGACGGCGCACGTGCCAAGCATCAATCCGAACACCAACGCTTCCGAACGCGATACACGGCCGCTGGGGATCGGGCGGATGGCGGTCCGCGCCATCACCGCATCGATGTCGGCATCGTACCACATATTGAGCGCAGCTGCGGCGCCGGCTCCCGCAGCGATGCAAAGAAGCGCAACGACGCCGGTGAAGGGATCGATGCCGCCTGGTGCGACCATCAGACCGACGAGCGCGGTAAAGACGACCAGCGACATAACGCGCGGTTTCGTCAGTGCGACGTAATCTCCGATGTTGGCATAGCTCCGGCGAAGAATTGAACGATTGATTTGCACGAGATTGATTCCTCGTCAGTTCGATACTCAGAAGGCCGTCGGTCGACGGCTTTCTTCGCAGAGTCCCGGACGAAATGGCTTGTCCTTCGCCTTCAGGATGCCTTGCTTGGTCCAGTTTGGCGGCATGGCGCAGGTGGTCATAGCCGTCCTGCGTCTAGTTCGCCGACGCGAAAAATATGACGCGGAGCAGATGCGTATAGTCGGATTCGAACACCATGATCCCTACAAAAACCAGCACCAGCACCGGCGGCAACAGGATGGCGTAAGCCAATGCCAGCCGCTCCCAGGCCATGTGCATGAAGACAGCGACGATCAGGCCGGCCTTGAGCACCATGAACAGCAGGATCAGCGACCACCGCAGGTGGCCGTGGATGCCAAAATAGTCGACGAGATAGGAGCAGGTGCTGAGCACGAACAGCCATCCCCAGACCACGAGATAGAGCTTGATGGGATGCTGCTGGCCCTCTGCGTGCGCGGCGCCTGATGCCACCGCGTCATGCACATAGGTGTGAAGCGCATGCTGTGCTGCCTGCCCTTCGACATGTACTGCTGCTTCTGTCATGCGCTACCTCACCAGAGATAAAAGAAGGCAAAGATGAACACCCAGACCAGATCGACGAAATGCCAGTACAGGCCCATGATCTCGACGATCTCGTAGTAGCCCTTGCGGCTCGTGAAGAAACCGCGCCGCTCGACATCGAAATCTCCGCGCCAGACCTTTCGCGCAATCGCGATCAGGAAGATGACGCCGATCGTCACATGGGTGCCGTGGAAGCCGGTGATCATGAAGAAGCATGAACCAAACTGCGCCGCGCCCCAGGGATTGCCCCAGGGCCGCACGCCCTCCATGATCAGCTTGGTCCATTCGAAGGCCTGCATGCCGACGAAGGTTGCGCCGAAGGCCGCGGTGGCCAGCATCAGGGCCGCGGTTTTGACGCGATCGCGGCGATAGCCGAAATTGACCGCCATCGCCATCGTGCCGCTGCTCGAGATCAGGATGAAGGTCATGATGGCGATCAGGATCAGCGGAATGTGCTTGCCGCCGATATTGAGGGCGAAGACCTCGCTCGGGTTGGGCCAAGGCACGGTCGTCGACATCCGCGCCGTCATGTACGACAGCAGGAAGCAGCTGAAGATGAAGGTGTCGCTGAGCAGGAAGATCCACATCATGGCCTTCCCCCACGACACGTTCTTGAACGCGCGCTGATCCGAGGCCCAGTCGGCGGCGATGCCGCGCAGCCCGGGAATCGTCCCGGGCGGCGCCTTGGGAGTTGCCAATGTGGTTTCTGTCATCGCGTCCTGCCCTCGCTTAACTGAGCAACTGGCGACAGATGTCGACGAAATTGTCGGTCCAGCCGGTCAGGAGACCGAGCAGCACCAGCCAGACCAACAACAGGAAATGCCAATAGATGGTGCAGAGCTCGATGCTCAGGCGCAGCTGCGCCATCGGCGCGCCGCGCCACACCTTTGCGGTCGTCCTGCCGAGCGCCACCAGGCCGCCGGTCACGTGCAGCCCGTGCAGCGCGGTGATCAGGTAGAAGAAGGAATTCGCCGGGTTCGACGCCACGACATAGCCGGCGATCTTCAGCTGCTGCCACACCACGAGCTGCCCGGTCAGGAACATCACGGCCGATGCACCACCGATCAGAAGACCGACGATCAGGCCCTCATTGTCGTCGCGGCGCGCGGCCATCAGCGCCCATTGCAGCGCCACGCTGCTGATGACGAGGACGCCGGTGTTGAACCACAATAATTTCGGCAGCGGCAGGTCGCGCCAGTCCACCATGGTGGTGCGCATCGAGTAGGCGCTGATCAGGAGCGCGAACAGCGAGCCGACCACCGCGAGAAAAACCCCGAGGCCGATTTTCGCCGCCGGCACCGACGAGCCGCGATCGCCGCGAAGATCGACGGCAACGCCCTGCTCCAGCCACGGCTTGGCGGCCAGCCGTTGCTGCGAGAGCCACCATCCCGCGATCGCTGCAATCGTAGCAATGAACAGGACGATGGCACTCACGGATGGGCTCCCTGCGCCGCCACCCTGGCCGGCGGTTCATTCTGCGGGATGAAGTCCCTCGCGGCACCGGGCACGCTGTAATCGTAGGCCCAGCGGTAGACGACGGGGAGCTCCTTGCCCCAGTTGCCATGCCCCGGCGGGGTCTCCGGCGTCTGCCATTCCAGCGAGGTGGCGCGCCAGGGATTGCCGCCCGCCTCTTTTCCTTTGACCAGGCTCCAGACCAGATTGAACAGGAAGACGATCTGGGCGAAGCCGACAATCAGCGCCGCCACGCTCATGAACGCATTGAGGTCATGGGCGGATGCCGGCACGAACGCGGTCTCGCCGATGTCGTGATAGCGGCGCGGCATCCCGAGCAGGCCGAGATAGTGCATCGGGAAGAACACCGCATAGGCCCCGATGAACGTCACCCAGAAGTGGAAGTGTCCGAGCGCGTCATTGAGCATCCGCCCGGTAACCTTCGGATACCAGTGATAGATCCCGCCGAACACGGCCATGATCGGCGCAATCCCCATCACCATGTGGAAGTGCGCCACAACGAACATCGTGTCGGACAGCGGGACGTCGACGACCACGTTGCCGAGGAACAGCCCCGTCAGGCCGCCGTTGACGAAGGTGATGATGAAGCCGAGCGCAAACAGCATCGGCACCGTGAGATGGATGTCGCCGCGCCACAGGGTCAGCACCCAGTTGTAGACCTTGATCGCGGTCGGGATCGCGATGATCAGCGTCGTGGTGGCGAAGAAGAACCCGAAATACGGGTGCATGCCGCTGACATACATGTGGTGCGCCCACACGACGAAGCTCAGCGCCCCGATCGCCACGATCGCCCAGACCATCATGCGATAGCCGAAGATGTTCTTGCGCGCGTGCGTGCTGATCAGGTCCGAGATGATGCCGAACGCCGGGAGCGCGACGATGTAGACCTCGGGGTGGCCGAAGAACCAGAACAGATGCTGGAACAGGATCGGGCTGCCGCCGCCATACTTGGTCAACTGGCCCATCTCGACCAGCGTTGGCATGAAGAAGCTGGTTCCAAGGAGGCGGTCAAGCAACAGCATCACGGAGGCGACGAACAGCGCCGGGAACGCCAGCAGCGCCATCACGGTGGCGGTGAAGATGCCCCACACCGTCAGCGGCATCCGCATCAAGGTCATGCCGCGGGTGCGGGCCTGCAGCACCGTCACCACGTAATTGAGCCCGCCCATCGTGAAGCCGATGATGAACAGGATCAGCGAGGCCAGCATGAGAACGATGCCCCAGTCCTGCCCGGGCGTCCCGGAGAGGATGGCCTGCGGCGGATACAGCGTCCAGCCGGCGCCGGTCGGTCCGCCCGGTACGAAGAAGGTCGCGGCCAGCACCAGCACGGCGAGCAGGTAGACCCAATAGCTCAGCATGTTCACATAGGGGAAAACCATGTCCCGCGCGCCGACCATCAGCGGGATGAGGTAGTTGCCGAAGCCGCCAAGGAACAAGGCGGTGAGCAGGTAGATCACCATGATCATGCCGTGCATGGTGATGAACTGGAGATACTGGTTGGCATCGATGAAGGAGAATGTGCCGGGGAATCCCAGTTGCAGGCGCATCATCCACGACAGCACCAGCGCCACCATTCCGATCGACATCGCCGTTATTGAATACTGGACGGCGATCACCTTGGCGTCCTGCGAAAAGACATACCGCGTCCACCAGCTGTGCGGGTGATAGAGCTCGACCTCACCTACTTCGGCGGGCGGGACGCCTGCGACCTCATCAAACGGGATATCGACCATCGGAATACCCTCCTTGGTCTTCCGCTCGGCGACGAGTTCACCTCATATCCGGCTAACCCTCGTCGGCATGTTCATTCGCTATCCGTCTTGTACGCCGCCTTCGCGACGTTGCGCTGGCCGGACAAGGCGGCGAACGTGTGCTGCCTCTCCAGCCACGCGTGATATTCCTTCTCTTCTTCCACGACGACCTTGCTGCGCATCTGCGCGTGCGCGGCGCCGCACAGCTCGGCGCAGAGGACGTCGAAGGTTCCGGTCCGGGTCGGCGTGAGCCAGTAGTAGGTCACCGAGCCGGGGATCATGTCCATCTTCGCCCGGAACTCGGGCACGTAGAAATCATGCAGGACGTCGATCGAGCGGAGCAGCACCTTCACCGGCTTCCCAACCGGCAGATGCAGATCCTCGTTCTGGACGACGATGTCGTCCTGCCCGTTCGGATCATTGGGATTCAACCCGAGTGGGTTGTCGGAGCTGATCAGGCGCGCATCCGACGTGCCGAGCCGGCCATCCTTGCCCGGAAGCCGATAACTCCACATCCACTGTTGTCCAACGACCTCGACGTCGGTCGCGTCGGCGGGAACGGTGACGAATTGGTGCCAGACGACGAGGCCGGGCGCCAGCATGGCGACGACGCCGATCGCGGTGCCGATGCTGAGCCACCATTCGAGCTTCTTGTTCTCGGGATTGTAGTGGGCGCGCCGTCCCTCGGTGTGGTGAAAGCGCAGGACGCAATAGGCCATGAACGCGATCACCGCGCAGAATACCGCTCCGGTGATCCAGAATGTCAGGTTGATCGTGTGGTCGATATAGCTCCAGTTCGAGGCAATCGGGGTCCACCACCAGGGGCTGTACAGGTGGAACAGCACCGAGGCGACGGCAACCAGGAGCAGTATGAGTGCTACAGCCATCCCTCATTCCTCCTTGCCATCGAAGGCTGCGGAGACGAACGAAAGGGCGGAGCTCACGTCAAAGCGACGGTGTCACGGTCACCATCGCCGTGCCTCTTGCCTCGCCCATTCTACCGGTCGCGACGTCGGACATGACAAAGGCTCAACGTCACGGCCGCAACCTCATCGGAGCTTGGGGGCGTTCACTGCTTCAACATGGTACCCGTCGAGCCCGGCGTCAATAGAGGAGTATGCCCGCCTCTGTCCGGCGCGTGTTGGCGGGAAAGCATTGCATGCCGCGAATACTGACCGGCCATCCCCCCTGTCGCTTGACGCATCGCAAAACCGGGCGTGTGCAACTGCACAATTCCGTCGACCGCGTTCACCACCTTGCTTCTGCCGCGCATCGGATTAGTTTCACTGGACCGGCTGCGACAGATGTCGTCCGGCAAGCTCCTTCTGGTTGAACCTGATTTGCCGGACTCAGTCGCGATTTTCGCGGATGAGGCGGATGTGCGTGTTTTGATGGCGCTCCGTTCCCCTGCGGCCACAAGCAAGGAGACCGGAACCATGACGACAGTATTCGCACGACCCAAACTGCAAGTGTTTGGCGTCTCTACCGCCTATGTCGTTCGCAAGATCAGCCTTTCCGACTTGGGCGATGCGCTGCGCCTCGGCTGGGAAGACTTCAAAGCCATCCCGACCCACGCAATCGTCCTGTGCGTGATGTATCCCGTCCTCGGCCTCGTCCTCTTCAGACTTGTGCTCGGCTATTCGGTGCTGCCGCTGCTGTTTCCGCTCGCGGCCGGCTTCGCCCTGATCGGTCCTTTCGCCGGACTGGGCCTTTACGAACTGAGCCGCCGCCGCGAGCGTGGAGAAGAGCCGGGTGCCTGGGATGCAATGCAGGTGCTGCGTGCGCCGTCGTTCGGCGCCATGCTCGAACTTGGCGTTCTCCTGCTGGTTCTGTTCGGGGTCTGGATTGCCGCCGCGGACGCGATCTACATTGCGACTTTCGGCTATGCTCCGGCTGCGAGCATCCCTGATTTCGCACAGCGCGTGTTGACGACGCCCGAAGGCTGGACGCTCATCATCATCGGGTGCGGCGTCGGCTTCCTTTTTGCCCTGGTTGCACTGTGCGTCAGCGTCGTCTCATTTCCACTGATGCTCGACCGCCATGCGACGGCGATCGATGCGATCCGCACCTCGATCAGGGCTGTGACGATGAATCCGATTGAGATGGCCGCGTGGGGATTGATCGTTGCGGTGTTGCTGGCCGTGGGCTCACTGCCATTCTTCGTCGGTCTCTGCGTCGTTCTGCCGGTGCTCGGTCATGCCACCTGGCATCTTTACAGGAAGGTGGTCGAGCCTGACCCGAATCCCCCGCAAGAAGAGCCCCGCCCGCCGATCGGACACCGTTACGCGGCCGATTTCCCGGCCTCTCTCTTCCCCTGGAGCCGTGAGCGCTAGAGCGCTTTCGAGCGAAGTGGATACCGGTTCGCGTGAAGAAACGCGTCAAAACAAGAATCCAGAACCCCGTTCCGGCGCTCTGGATATCCGAGACTTGTAAGCCGCGGGGAAGGGCTGGCGTTGCGGTCCTTCCCCGCGGTCTGCTTACAGCAGCGCGTATTGCGCGCGCTCGCGTTTCGCCAGCAGCGGCAGCGCCTGCTCCGCGATGTAGGTCTTGAAGTAGGTGCTGTCCTGATGCGCCTTGAATGCGGCCTCGTCCTGGAACAGCTCGTAGAACAGGAACTGCGCCGGATTGTCCTTGCCGCGGCCGATCAGGAACAGCTTGGTGCCGGGGTCCTTCTGCGCCTCGGGCAGGAAGCGGTCGAGGATCTCCGCGATCCTGTCGGCCTGTCCTTCCTTGGCCTCCCATTGCGCCACCACCAGCAGGCCGCCGGTGTTGACGGCGTCGCTGATGGTTCTCGTGCTCATTGCATAGTGCTTCATCGGTCTTCCTCCGTTGCTTGGCTCTGATCGGGATTGCGACACGGCCCAGGGCGAGACGCTGGCGATCGCCATGATCGCTGCTACCCTGCCGATGGCCGCTCGTCGGCTGGGCATCGTGGCGATGTCGACTTCAGACGGCTGCATGATCGTCTCCGATTGTCTTGCGGTGCCGAACCGCACGCAGGACATAGGCGATCGGTCGGCGCGGGCGGTTCGCCGCTGATCGAAGTGTCGATGTCGTGAACACTTCGACAATGATCGAAGCGTTGTGGTGGGGGAGCCGTGCGACAAGCATCGTGGTCCCTAGAGCCATTCCCGTTCCGATGGAATCGGAACGGGGCTCTGGATTCCTGTTTTGACGCGTTTTCCTTACGCGAACCGGTAATCCACTTCGCTGGAAAACGCTCTAGCGCCGGAGCTGGCCATGCAGACCATCGCACCAGAGCTTGCCGACTTTGCCGCCTTGATCGCCGACCCCGGTCGCGCCGGCATGCTGACGCGGCTGATGGATGGCCGTGCGCAGACCGCGAGCGAACTGGCGCGGGTTGCCGGGGTGACGCCGCAGACGGCAAGCTGGCATCTGGCGCGGCTGGCCGCGCGGGCGCTGCTCAAGGTCGAGCGCTCCGGTCCGCGCCGGCTCTACCGGCTGGCGACGCCGCTGGTCGCGCAGATGCTCGAAGCCATGATGACGGTCGCCGCCGTTGAGCCGAATCCGTCCCGCTCGCCACCGCGGATCGACCCGCAGATGCGGCGGGCCCGGACCTGCTACGACCACCTTGCGGGCGAACTCGGTGTCGCCGTCACCGACGCGATGCGGCAGCGCGGCCACCTCCGTCTGGATCGGGAGGCCGGCGAACTGACTGCGGCAGGCATCGCCTTTCTCGGCGATCTCGGCATCGATCTGCGCTCTCCGGCGCGCAGCCGCCGGCTGCTCTGCCGGCCCTGTCTCGACTGGAGCGAGCGGCGTCCGCACCTTGCCGGACGGGCAGGGGCCGCGCTTGCCGACCTCGCGTTTCAGCGCGACTGGATCCGGCGCCGTCCGCAGGGCCGTTCCGTCGAGATCACCGCAGACGGGTTAGCGGCGTTCACGACACTGTTCGGTGCGCGCATTTGATTTCGGCGCGGAATTTCGATACCGGCTAACGCGTGGATACGCTCAAAGTCAGAGACGCCAAAGACGTCGAAGAGGTGGTGCGCGCGGCGATTGCCGGCGAGCAGCCGCTCGAAATCATCGGCCATGGTTCGAAGCGCGCCATCGGCCATCCGATGGTGACCAATGCGGTGCTCGACGTCTCGGCGCTGAACGCCGTCACCTCCTATGAGCCGAGCGAGCTGATCATCACGGTTCAGGCCGGTGCGCCGCTCGCCGACGTGCAGTCGCTGATCGACGCCAGGAACCAGCAATTCGCCTTCGAGCCGATGGACACGTCGGTGCTGCTCGGCACCGCGGCGGCCGGCACCATCGGCGGCATGATCGGCGCAGGCCTCGCCGGTCCCCGCCGCATCAGGGCGGGCGGCGCCCGCGATCACCTGCTCGGCGCCCATGCCGTGTCCGGGTTCGGCGACGGCTTCAAGACCGGCGGGCGGGTGGTGAAGAACGTCACCGGTTACGATCTCTGCAAGCTGTTGACCGGCTCCTGGGGCACCCTTGCGATCATGACCGAGGTGACGCTCAAGGTGATGCCGAAGCCGGAAAGCGAGCGCACGCTGATCTTGCGCGCCCTCGACGACGTCACCGCCAACAAGGCGATGACGGCAGCGCTCGGCTCGCCCTACGACGTCTCGGGGGCGGCGCATCTGCCGGGCTCCGCGTTCCGGTCCGGGGCGGAGGCGTTCGCTTCCCTCGCCGACGCCGGGCAGGCCGTGACGCTGGTGCGGCTCGAGGGCATCGCGGCGTCGGTGACGCACCGGGCGGGGTCGCTAAGCCAGACGCTGTCTTCTTATGGGACGGTCGACAGCCTCGCCGATGATGCCTCGGCGGTGGTCTGGAGCGCGCTGCGCGACGTCAAGCTATTCGCGGCCGACGGCGCGCTTGGGGCGTCGCCGGTGTGGCGCATCGTCTGCCCGCCGGCCGTCGGCGGTGCGCTCGGCCAGGCGCTGGCGCGCGAGGCCGGCGGCGACGTGATCTACGACTGGGGCGGCGGGCTGATCTGGGCCGCGCTGCCGTCGAGCGCCGACGCGCAGGCCGCGCTGGTCCGCAGGCAGGTCGAGGCGATCGGCGGCCATGCCACCCTGATCCGCGCCGCCGAGGAGGTGCGCCGCAGTGTCGATGTGTTCCAGCCGCAGGCGGACGGGCTCGCCGCGCTCGCCGAGCGGGTGCGGGCGAGCTTCGACCCGAAATCCATCCTCAACCGCGGCCGGATGAAGCGAGGCGGCGGCGCATGAAGACCGAATTCTCCCTGACGCAACTCGCCGATCCCGACATCAGGGAAGCCGACAAGATCCTGCGCAACTGCGTGCATTGCGGCTTCTGCACCGCGACCTGCCCGACCTACGTGCTGCTCGGCGACGAGCTCGATAGCCCGCGCGGCCGCATCTATCTGATCAAGGAGATGCTGGAGAAGGACAAGCCGCCGACTCCTGACGTGGTCAAGCATATCGACCGCTGCCTGTCGTGCCTCGCCTGCATGACCACCTGCCCGTCGGGCGTGAACTACATGCACCTCGTCGACCAGGCCCGGGTCAGGATCGAGCGGGATTACACCCGCCCGCTGAGCGAGCGGCTGTTGCGCTCGGTGCTGGCCTACGTGCTGCCGCGGCCGGGGATGTTCCGGATCAGCATGATCCTGGCCGGGCTTGCCCGTCCGTTCACTGCGCTGCTGCCGACCCCGTCGGTCGGCGCGGCAAGCCCCACGCTGCTGCGGCGGATCAAGGCCATGCTGGCGCTCGCGCCGCGCGGTCTGCCGCAGCCGGGTCCGGCGGCGGGAACCGTGTTTGCGCCGCTCGGCCGGCGCCGCGGCCGGGTCGCGCTGCTGCAGGGTTGCGCCCAGCAGGTGCTGGCGCCGCGCATCAATCAGGCCGCGATCAACGTGCTGACCCGGCATGGCATCGAGGTGGTGCTGGTCAAGGACGAGCAATGCTGCGGCGCGTTGACCCATCACATGGGGCAGGACGCCGACGCGCTCGCGCGCGCGCGGGCCAACATCACGGTGTGGCAAAAGGAGGCGGACAGAGGCGGGCTGGATGCCATCCTGGTGACCACCTCGGGCTGCGGCACGGTGGTCAAGGACTATGGCTATCTGCTGCGCGAGGACGCCGTGTTCGCCGAGCCGGCGAAGCGAATCTCCGCGCTGGCAAAGGATATCACCGAGTATCTCAGCAGCCTCGAGCTTGCGCCTTCGACGCTACGCGACGACGTCACCGTCGCCTATCACTCGGCTTGTTCGCTGCAGCACGGGCAGAAAATAACTGAACTTCCGAAAGAATTGCTTTCCAAGAATGGATTCGTGGTGAAAGATGTACCTGAGAGCCATTTGTGTTGCGGTTCGGCGGGCACCTACAACATTCTCCAGCCCGACATTGCGAGCAGATTGCGCGATCGCAAGGTCGCCAATATTGCGCTTGTCAAACCGGACATGATCGCTGCGGGCAATATTGGCTGCATGGTTCAGATTGCCGGCGGTACGTCAGTTCCTGTGGTGCACACGATTGAGCTTCTCGATTGGGCGACAGGAGGTCCCCGGCCAGGATTGAATTGATCGACTGCCATTCGAGCATGATCCGGACCTGAGCTCGGCGTGACGTTCAAGGACCGGCGCCGCTTCACCACAACGCGAAGCGTTTGCGGGGGGACCATGCCCGACCAGCGAAGCGGATGAAGCTTCTCGCGAAGCCCGTTCGGTTTTCGGCAAGCGATCACTTCAATGCGCCCGGCGGCCTCACATCAGCGGCAACAGGAGGACTACGATGGCGAAGTCGAAGAAGGCGAAGAAAAGCAAGAAGGCCAAAAAGGCCAAGAAGGCGGTAGCGGCCAAGAAGAAATCTGCGAAGAAGTCGGCCAGGAAGGCTGCGAAGAAGTCGGTGAAGAAGAAGGCGGCCAAGAAGGCGGCGAAGAAAGCCGCACCGAAGAAGGCTGCCAAGAAGGCCGCCAAGAAAGCCGCCAAGAAAGCTGCGAAGAAAGCTGCCGCGAAGGCCGCGCCGAAGAAAGCTGCCAAGAAGAGCGCTCCGAAGAAGGCCGCGGCGCCGAAGCCGGCCGCTGCGCCAGAACCGGCGCCCGAGCCGCAGCCGGCGCCGAGCTGGGCGACGCCGAGCCACGAGCCGGCCCCGGGCTGGATCGCCGGGACCTCGTCTGACGGCGAGCACCACTAATCGCCTCGAACGCGGGCGGGGCTAGCGATGGATCAGAAAGCCGCAGCGGACGCCGCTGCGGCTTTTTCCATGCCGGGACGGCCGAGAGCCCCGTGATTTTGCGGGCACAGCGATTCGGCTTGGATCCCCTTCGCGGCTTTCTTGAGCGGTCGCCTTCTCGCCGCTCGACTGCAGCGTGAGCACCCTTCTAGTGTTACAAATGCAACACCCGGCGACCAACATGCGACGAATTGGCTGGAACGCCTAAAAAGTCGGCACATGCATGTCTTTTTGGCTTCACGGTCTCGTGCACGCGTTCCAGATTGGCCACACGCGATTTCGTTGCAGTCCGCTGTCGCGTGCCCTGGGGGGCCACCGAAGATGGGCTGTCTGGACAGTAGATGGGGACCGTCATGAAGAAACTGGCTTTGTTAGCAACGGCGCTAGCAATGATCTCGAGCTCGGCAATGGCAGCTGACATGGCGGTGAAGGCCGTCAAGGCGCCGCCGCCGGCTCCGTTCGACCCATGGGATGTCGCCTTCGGCGCCGGCATCATGAACGACTACATCTTCCGCGGCGTCACCCAGTCGAACCACAACGCCTCGGTCTCCGCTTATTTCGAGCCGCGCTACAACGTCAGCAAGGACCTGCAGCTCTATGTCGGCGTGGCCGGCGAGAGCATCTCGTTCCCGAACCGTGCTGCGGCCGAGATCGACGTCTACGGCGGTATCCGCCCGACCTTCGGTGCGTTCGCCTTCGACTTCGGTGTCTGGGGCTACCTTTATCCGGGTGGAACCTGCTACTACGGCGGCGGCGCCGTGACCGATTTCGCGGGTAACCCGCTGAGCGCGGACTGTATCGCCAACACCCTGACCAACCTCAACGTGGCCAAGAAGGACGCCAGCTTCTTCGAAGTCTATGGCAAGGTCACCTACACCATCAACGACAACTGGGCGTTCACGCTGAACGAGTACTACTCGCCGAACTTCCTCAACCTCGGTGCGTGGGGCAACTACACCTCGATCATCGGCAAGTACACCGCGCCCGCCTTCTCCAACGGCGTCGGCATGTATGTGTCGGGTGAGTTCGGCCGGCAGTGGCTCGGTACCTCCGACAGCTTCTACGGCGTCCCGGCGTTCCCGAACGGCATCAAGTACGCCGACTACAACACTTGGAACGTCGGTATCGGCTTCACCTACAAAGTGTTTACGCTCGATCTGCGCTACTACGACACGGATCTGTCGAAGGGTGACTGCAACGCCTTCACCAGCGACTACACCGCGCGCGGCACCACCAACGTCACCCCGATCAACCCGACCGGCGTCGGCTCCAACTGGTGCGGCGCGGCCGGTGTCGCCAAGCTCTCGGTCGACCTGACGGCGGCATCGAACCTGAAGTAGACTTCTCTCTCCGGAGACGCGAAGGGGTGGCAGAGCGATCTGCCGCCCTTTTTGTTTGTGGGGGTTCCGATGAGATCAATGCGGCCGTTGGCGACGGCGATCATGCGCGGGCGGCGGCGCGATCTGGTTGCGGGCGCCGTGGCCGGTCTTGGCGGCGCCATCGCCATCGGCACGATGGAGTGGTTCTCCATCGAGGCCGGCTACCCGCTGGCGGTGATCCCGTTTGCGACCTCGATCGTGCTGATCATGGGATCGCCCGAGGCCGAGCCGGCGCAGCCGCGCGCCCTGATCGGCGGCCACCTGGTCTCCGCACTGACCGGTCTTGCCGTGCTGTCGCTGACCGGCCCGCACGCCTGGGCGGCCGCAGCCGCGGTCGGGCTCGCGATCCTCGCAATGGTCCTCACCGATAGCTTCCACCCGCCGGCGGGGATCAGCCCGCTGCTGATCGTATCGGGCAGCCTGCCATGGACGTTCCTGCTGGTGCCGGTGCTCACCGGCGTGCTGCTGCTTGCCGGCTTTGCCTATGCCTGGCACCGCTGGGTCAGCCACAGACCGTGGCCGCGCTGGTAGATGCGGACCGTTGTCCCCATCGCCCCGCTTGCGGGGAGAGGGTGGGGTGAGGGGGGCCGTCCAGGCATGCGGTGGGAGACGGAATCGTGGAGACTCCCCCTCACTCGGATTGCATCTGCGATGCAGCACAGCCGAAGCTTCGCTTCGGCGTTCTTCAGAGCCGCCGCCGAAGGCGGCCTACGCCTCTCCCCGCACGCGGGGCGAGGTGAAGTTCGAATGCGGTCAAGGTCTACGACGCGGCGACCTTGACGGCGTCGCGCAGCGCAAAACGCTCGCCGTCGCGGACCAGCGCGATGTTGCGCTGGTGGAAGGCGTCGAGCGTCGAGCGGTGGCCGATCGAGACCACCGTGGTGTCAGGCAGCTTCGCGGCGATCAGCTGGTAGAGCGCGGCCTCCGAGGGCTCGTCGAGCGAGGCGGTCGCCTCGTCCAGGAACAGGAATTGCGGCGTGTGCAGCAGCGCCCGCGCGATGCCGAGGCGCTGCTGCTCGCCGAGCGACAGCATCCGGTTCCAGTGTGCCTCTTCTTCCAGCCGCGTCGCGAGTTGCGGCAGTCCGACTGCGGTCAGCACCTCGCGGACCCGGCCGGCATCGTAGCCGGCGGCCTCGCCGGGATAGACCACAGCGTCATGCAGCGAGCCGATCGGCAGATAGGGACGCTGCGGCAGCATCATCAGCGTCGCGTCGCGCGGCACCTCGATCGCGCCATTGCCGAACGGCCAGATGCCGGCCACCGCACGGAACAGCGTCGACTTGCCGGCGCCGGAGGGGCCGGTGACCAGCGTCCGCTCGCCGGGGCGGAAGCTGAAACGGCTGACCGAGACCAGCGGCGCGCCGTTCGGCAGCTTGACCAGCAGCTGCGGCAGCGCGATGTCACCGCCCGACGCGGGCCTGGTGTGGATCGAGGCGGGGTCGGCCGCGAGCTTCTCGGCGCTCGAAATCGAGTTCTCGAAGCCGTCGAGACGGGCGACGGTGGCGCGCCACTCGGCCATGGTGCGGTAGGCCGTGACGAAGAACGAGAGCGCGTCCTGTACCTTGCCGAAGGCCTCGCCGATCTGGATCAGCACGCCGAGTTGGATCGACTTGCTGACGAAATAGGCCGGACCCGCAAGTACGAAGGGAAAGATCACCGAGGCCTGCGCATAGCTCTGCGTGAACGCGGTCAGCCGCTTGGTCCGGCTCATGATGCCGTACCAGTTGCCGACGACGCGGCCGAACCGCTCCGACAATCGTCCGCGCTCGGCGCTCTCGCCCCTGAGCAGCGCGATCTGTTCGGAGTTTTCGCGCACCCGCACCAGATTGAAGCGGAAGTCCGCTTCCAGCCGCTGCTGGTTGAAGTCGAGGTTGACCAGCGGCGAGCCGATCCACTGCGTCAGCATGGTGCCGAACACGGCGTAGACCAGTGCGGCCCAGACCAGATAACCCGGAAACGTCAAATCGCTGCCGAACAGCAGCAGCGGCAGCGCCGCGGACAGCCCCCAGAGGATGATCACGAAGGAGGCGAGCGTCACCACCGCGCTCAACAGCCCGACGCCGATCGCCAGCGTCTG
The DNA here is from genome assembly GCF_900696085.1 of Bradyrhizobium ivorense. Lineage (GTDB taxonomy): Bacteria > Pseudomonadota > Alphaproteobacteria > Rhizobiales > Xanthobacteraceae > Bradyrhizobium > Bradyrhizobium ivorense. Next base: position 727,686 of record NZ_CAADFC020000028.1, on the reverse strand, counting down.
GCTGACGAACAGCTTGACGTCGTCGCTCATGCGCTGGTCGGGGTTGTCGGCCGCATCGCCCGCGAGCTGCATGCGGTAGTGGTTGGCGTCATGCAGCCACTCGCCGAGATATTTGTTGGTCATCCAGTTGCGCCAGCGGATCTGGAGCCACTGGTTGAGATAGAGCTGGTAGACGCCGAGCACGACCGAGACTGTCGCGAGGCCGCAGAACACCATCGTCTCGAATTTGAAAGTGTCCCAGTCCTTGTTCTGCAGCGCCGTGTACCAGCGGTTGCGCCACTGGTTGACCAGCACGTCGTTGCCGACCAGCAGGAGCTCGATCGAGATCACCGCGCCGAGCAGGCCGCGGCCCGCCCACTTATCCTCGGAACTGAAATAAGGCGAGGCGATCCGCCATACGGTCGCGAGTGTCGAGCGAATGTTGTTCACAGATTATCGTCTCCGGGGAATGGCCCGCAAAGGCCTGAAGAATCAGGGTAATCGGAACGGTCCCCGACTAAAGTCGTAGGACTGGCATGCAAGCGTTGGCTTGTCCCGGTGTTGTAGTCAACTCTAGCATGCCGGCAATGGCGAGGGGGCGGGGGACCTTCGAATTTCGCGAGGATGTGAGCGATCCTTAAAGATCGTCCATCTGCGAGCCGGGCCTCAAGCAATACCAGACGGACTCCCGCAATCGCATCAGCAGCCCCTGCCAGCAGGCGGGCAGGGGCGCTGCATAATAAATGGGGGTATCCCAAGATGAACACCTGGAATCAAATCTACAATCCGCTGAACAGTGCGGCGCTGTCGACGATCGCCGCCGCTATTCCCGTGGTCACGCTGCTGATCCTGATCGCCAGCGGCAAGGTGAAGGCGCACATCGCCGCCATCATCGCGGTGATCGTGACCAACCTGATTGCGATCTTCGTGTTCACGATGCCGGCGGGGATGTCGATCCGCGCCTCGCTGCTCGGCGTCGTCTCCGGCTTCTTCCCGATCGGCTGGATCGTGCTCAACGTCATCTTCCTCTACCAGGTGACCGTGCGGTGCGGGAAGTTCGAGCTGCTGAAGCGCGCCATCGGCGGCGTCACCGAGGACCGCCGGCTGCAGCTGCTCCTGATCGCGTTCTCGTTCGGCGCTTTCTTCGAGGGCGCCTCGGGCTTCGGCACCCCGGTTGCGATCACCGGCGCGGTGCTGATCGGGCTCGGCTTCTCGCCGCTCGCGGCCTCCGGCCTGTCGCTGATCGCCAACACGGCGCCGGTCGCCTATGGCGCGCTCGGCACGCCGATCCAGGGCCTTGCCTCGGTCACCGGCATCGATCCCTACATCCTCGGCGCCATGGTCGGCCGGCAGCTGCCGGTGTTCTCGCTGATCGTGCCGTTCTGGGTGGTGTGGGCGTTTGCCGGCTGGCGCGGCATGAAGGAGGTCTGGCCGGCGATCCTGGTCACCGGCGTCTCGTTTGCGATCCCGCAATATGTGATCTCGAACCACATCAATCCCTGGATCGTCGACATCGGGGCGTCGCTGATCTCGATGGGCTGCCTGATCCTGTTCCTCAGGGTCTGGCAGCCGCGTCAGCTCTGGCTGTCGCCGGCGCTGCGCGGCCGCGATGAATCGGCGGCGACGATGGCGGCGGCCCAGCCGCTCGACAAGACGCCGTTGACCCAGGGTGAATTGTGGAGCGCGCTGCTGCCGTGGATCATCGTCTGCATCCTGATGCTGATCTGGGGCAACGGTGCCTTCAAGGCCTGGGCCAACGCGAACTTCGTCTGGAACTATCCGGTCCCCGAGCTCGACAAGTTGATCAACAAGGTGCCGCCGGTGGCCGCCAAGCCGACGCCGGAGGCCGCCGTGTTCGGTTTCACCTATCTGTCCTTCACCGGGACCGGTATGCTGATCGCCGCGATCATCTCCGGCTTCCTGATGGGAATGACGCCGGGCAAGCTGATCGCGGAATACGGCCGCACACTGAAACTGTGCGCGATCTCGCTGATCACGATCTCGGCGATGCTGGCGATCGGCACGCTGACCCGGCTGTCCGGCATCGACGCCACCCTCGGCCTCGCCTTCGCCGCCACCGGCGTGCTCTATCCCTTCTTCGGCACGCTGCTCGGCTGGCTCGGCGTGGCGCTGACCGGATCGGACACCGCCTCCAACATCCTGTTCGGCAATCTGCAGAAGATCACCTCCGAGCAGCTCGGCCTGTCGCCGATCCTGATGGGGGCGGCCAACTCGTCCGGCGGCGTGATGGGCAAGATGATCGACGCGCAATCGATCGTGGTCGCCTCGACCGCGACCAACTGGTACGGCCACGAGGGCTCGATCCTGCGCTACGTGTTCCTGCACTCGATCGTGCTGGCGTGCCTGGTCGGCGTGCTCGTGACACTGCAGGCCTATGTCTATCCGTTCACCATGATGGTCCTGAAATGACCGGCGCCTGATGATCCGGAAAGTGTGAAGCGGCTTTCCGGGAAAGATCATCATGCTCAAACAAAGAGCTAAAGCGCGATGACGATTCAACCTGATCTCATCGCGCTTTAGCTGGCGATCCCCGCGGGATTGCCGCGGCCTCGTGGCGAGGAATGCGCGGGCGATTCAGCGGCGCAACCGACAAATCCGCAAAATCGCTGCTTCCAGCGTGTGCGTATCCAACCGCAGTATTCATTGCGATGCTGACAACAAGCCCTGTTCGTCCTCGCGGAACCGCACCCACAGTGGACTGCCTTCGCGCGCCAGAACGCAGGGAAAGCTGTGGTACGCGGCGGTCCGCTTGCAGGTGAGGATGATGTCCGTGCCGGCAGAACAGGATTCGATCGCATCCTCGATCCGGTGCGCGCCATCCGAAGCCATGATCACCATCGTTCCATCGCGTCGCAGCAGCGAGAGGGTCGAGGAGATCGAGGTCCTGGCAACCTCCGTCGGATCACCATCCTCATTCGCAAGCAGATTGTGAAAGATGGCCCCATGGTTCTCGTAGATGAAATGATAGGTCTGTTCGCGCAGGATGATCTCTCGCGGAAACCTGCCAATGTATTGGTCCCGGACGAAGGGAGAGCGACGCGGGCCGTAAAGTCGTGACAGGCACTGTTCGTCGGTAATTTGTTCCGCGATGTGGTCGTACACATCGTCCCGGCGAAATCTCAAATAGGGATTGAGCGGTGTCAGGGAGACGGTGTCGATGATTGCGCGGGGTAACAGGCGGCTTGCTGTTGCACAAGCAACGCCGGCGCCTGGTCCGAGCTCCAGAATTCGAACATCCGCATGATCGCGGTACAGCTCAAGGATCCGGCCGGCGATCGCCGACAGCGGTCGTGCATTGGTATATTTCAGCAGCGGCGCGCCGCCGTCGTGGCGAATGTGGCTATAGTCGTCGGAGATCGGACATTCGCCGCCGCTGTTGTCGCGCCGGTAGTGAATCAGACCATCTTGCTCGGCCCGTCGAATGCCCTGCTCGTACCAGCTCCGTCGATCCGGCCCGATCATGCTCAAGCAAACGACCTCCCGCGGCCTAGCATCGCATCGGGCCGGTCACACAATAGGGCTTGCAGCCGGATTCTGACTTTTCCACCAGTCTAGAAAATCCGCGACCATTTGCGGACTCCAGCGCGGCTCGCCGATCGGCATGCGGCCGCTGGAGACCGAGGCGTGAATCTGCGTCGCGTAGTAGAGAACGCTGGCCTCGTCATGCAAATCCATCACCTTCGGCCAGTTTGCCGACACGCGTTTCATATGCTCGACATCCATATCCGTGAAGTACGCTTTTATCGTCGGCCAGGTCACTGTCATCTCAATCCTCCTGTCATCCATGCCTGAAGCGCAAACATCTGAAGAGCATATCGCCGCTCCGGCCGCAGCCGCGGCCGGCCAATTGGTTCGTCCTTATTTTGGCAATCGAACCGTCTGGCTCTCTCCTGTCCTGCCGTCGACGGACATCCTGCAGATATAGAGGTCGCCGCCGAGAGGCTTCCCGCTGTCGTCCGTGCCGTCCCACGTGATGGTGTGCCGGCCGGCCTTCAGGCTTCTTCCGTCGACAAGCGTCCGCACGTGGAAGGCGAAGTGGTTCCATATCCCAACAAAAACACTCGCGGCATCTTGCGGCAGCACGTAGGTGATTTCGACGGAGCGGCTGCTGAAATTGGCGGTGTGGGACAGCGCCAGACCTGCGGGTTGCGGCGTCGCGCGCCTCGCGGCAGCCATGGCGATCGTCGGCGCACCAGGCGCGGCACGCTTGTAAACCTGCGCTCCGCTGCAATACCCCTTCGAAATCGGGCTGCCGAGGAATCGATAGCGATTGATCCTGATCCGCGGGTCGGTAGCCGGATTACCCGGCACATTGTTTTGCGCGGTCCATGATTTCCCGCCGTCGACGGTCAGACTGTTGAAGAGGCCCTCGAAGTTGTCGGCCCATCCGCCGACCCAGCCGGACTGCCCATCGATGAAGCCAACGCCTTCGAGATCCATGTTGATCGAACGGCCGGCAGCGTCGACGATCGGCAAGCGCACCCAGGTCTCTCCCCCGTCGGATGTCTTCAGAATGGCCGCCGTGGTGAAGTTTTCCAGAGCAACGAAGCCCGTCCTGGCGTCGAGAAATTGAATTTTCCACCCCCACTCGCCGCAATCAAGCCCGTCGACGCCGGCGGCCTTGTTGACCCAGGTCGCACCGCCGTCGGTGGTCTTCAGCACCACCGGCTTGAGCTGCGAATATTGCGGGTGAGTCTCGTAGCCGGGCTTGATTGCGGGACATGAAGATTGCTTTTTTCCACCGACGATCCACCCGGTGTTTTCATCGGAAAAATAGACGTCGATCAGATTGTCGGCGTGCTGGCTCAAATCCGTGTGCGTCCATGTCAGGCCGCCATCGGTGGTCTTGACCAATCCTGGACCGGGCAGGTCCGGATCATTCGTTCCGGCTCCGTAAACGATCCTTTCGTTGACCGCGAACATGCCGCAAATGCCGGCGGGTGAATTGTCGGGCATGTTCGACATGTTTTCCCAGCTTGCACCGCCGTCGGTAGTTCGATGCAGCAGAACCTGCAGATAGTCCTTGTTGCCTGCGTCGAACGCCGTAACCGCCCCGACCCAGCCGATCCTCTCGTTCGCCCAGCCCATGCAGCGCAGATAGGGGAAGCCCTTTGAATTCGGATCGATGAATTTCTTCATCGTCCACGTCTCGCCACCGTCGAGGGTTTGACTGACCTGGCCGTTGCTGTTCACCAGCCAGCCCTTCTGTTCGTCGAAGAACCAGATGTCGTCGGTCCGTGAATTTGCCGTCGGCGAGTTCGTCGCCACCCATTTCCATTCACTTGCCGGGCTCATGGTGGAATCCTCTCGAAGTGCAAATGACGGGGCGCGCGGGCCGGCAGCGTGAAATCAGCTTCCGGACTTTTCAGGGAAACAGTGGGCGTGTAGCGGCCCAGATATGGCTCAGACCTCCGCTGAAACCATCCGGACCGGACGGCGTGCCGAGCATGTTGCCGCCGTCGTCGGAGTGGCAGTCGAAACAGTTGCTCGGCTGGAAGAACGTTTCCATTGTCGAATTGGCCATCTGCGGCGTGCCGGTTATTACGCCCTTGCTTGGCGGGCCGCCGCCGAGCACCCAGGTCGCACCGACCAGCAGGTAGTTCTGGCGCGCATCGCCGGCGGCCAGCAGGCCGATGACGTTCTTGTTGAGCGACACGATATCGGTGTTGTTGGCGGTAAACTGCGCGCTGGACGAAGCGGTCCCCCACGGGTTGATCCGGACGACATCGCTCGGGCCGATCGTCTGGCCGGGCACTGCGTTGAGGGCTGTACCGTTTGGCGTTATGCGCAGATTGTTGGGGTTGGCGGTCGTTGCGCCGGTCGACGAGAAGATCCAGCCGCCGGGCCCATCCGCCGGCTGGGTGCCCACGCCGCTCGCGGTCGTGGTGAAGGTGTATTGCGGATTGGGGCTGTTGTTGACGTGCTCGAACGTGGCCCACAGCATTTCCGGATGATCGAGCGTGCTGCCGACAATGTGGATGCCGACCAGCGCGAGTTTGGTCTGTTTCGTGCCCGACTGAACCGACTGGGTATTGTTGGGCTGAGTCAGCGGCGGATTGTAGGTTGGGATGGTCGCGTCGATCGTGATGTAGTCGTCAGGGTTGGCGAGGCCGGTGGTTTCTATCCATGAGGACTTCACCTCGACAGCCATTGCGACGTTGTCCGGAAATGCGGATTTCGTAAATGGCGCGGGCGCCTGTTGCGCGAAGGTGGTGATCTGGCCGAGACCGCTGCCCAGCGTCGGGAATGTAGTCGGGGTCGGATTGGTGATCTTGTTGTCCTTCATTCCGGTATTGAAGTAGGCCCATACGTCGTTCACCTGGAGCAGGTAGAGCACAAGCGATCCGTTCTGTGCCATCAGCGCGCCGCCACCGGCCTGACCTTCCTCGGTCTGAATCACCGCGCCTGACGTCGTCACCAACTGTGGACGGCCGTTCACCAGCACGGTGTCCGGCCGCAGCGCGAGCGGCGCACCGGTGTCGCTGAACAGCGTCGGCGCGCCGGCGCGCGTCGCCTGGAAGTCGACCGGCCTGTTCGCGCGGTCGAGCAGGATGGGTTTGCCGTCGGGAGCCGCTTGAACGCGCTCGATCTCGACCGGCTGGCCCGCTCTATCGCGCGCCAGCAATCTTCCGTTCGGCCCGACCGCCGCGCGGACGACGTCGTGGAGTTTTCCCTTGCTGTCGAACACGACCTCCTGCCCCTTGTTTCCGCGCTGGCTGATGAGCGGCAGGAATGGCAGGGACCGGCCGGGCGCCGCAGGAATCAGGTCACGTTGACCGTTCGAATCGAGCGGAGACACCGCAAAAAAGACCGGAGAGTCGAACACGTGTGTGCCGCCGCCGGCGCGCGACGGTGCCGGCGAGGTCAGCCAGAGAAACATCTGCGTCGACCACTTGTAGAAGGAGCACAGCGAGTTCGGCGTGAATGCGAAGCTGTTTGCGGGCTGAACGCCGCCGTTCTTCGAGACGCTTCCGGACTCGAATATGCCGCCGAACTCCGCCGGCGTGAAGGCGCAGGTCGACATGACGTTGGGGGGTAGGGTGGTCCCGGCGTTGGCGTCCTGGCTCAAGAACGCAAGCGAAAACGCCGCCAGCAGGCAACGGGCGCTGTGTCGTGTCGCAATGTGATTGTCGAAACTCAACGCATCCTCCCCGGATCGAAACGAAAGGGCGGAGGTAATCAACCTGAAGTTGATCACAGCATTGCGACGAGTGCAATAGAGATTTGCAACCTTGGGGCGTTGTGTCGTCTTGGCTGGTCGAGCGCGCGACCGCCCGGTGGGTTGCAGCGACGCTTTGCCGTGGGCATCACGCCATAGGGGCCTTGGTTCCGGAGATTTTATCGCGCGCGACGCTGGCCAAGCACGGCCTCGTCCCATACAAGGACGGCCGTTGGGCGGCGGCGCAATTTCAGGGAAGCATGATGGCGATGAGGCGGATATTGAACGGCATGGCCGCGCTGGCGCTGGTTGCCGCCGCATTTGCATCGATGTCGGCCGAGGCGCAGGAGGAATTCCCGTTCGGCTTCGTGATGACGCTGGACGCCGCGCGCATGCCGGGCTCGAAGCGGATTCCCTCGATCGAGATCGGCGACGACGGCGAGGTGATCCTCGAGCTCTGGTGCGACGGCGGCAAGGGCAAGTTCTCGGTCGCCGGCAACACGCTCGTCTTCATTCCCGGCGCGATGGAGAACCGCACCTGCTCGCCGGAGCGGGCGCAGGCCGACCGCGATCTGCTCGCCGCGCTCGGCAGCACCGCGACCTGGCAGCGGCAGGGCGAAGCGGTCACCCTGATCGGCAGCAAGTCGCTGCGCTTCCTGATCAACGGCAACTGAGAAAAGTTTCGCCGCTCAGGGCGTCGCGACCAGACCGTTCGCGGTGGCGACGATCCAGCGGTTGCCCCAGCGCACGATCGAATCGACCCGGCCTAGTCCGGGCACGACGTCGCCGCGGGCGACCATCTTGACGCCGTCCGGTCCCTCCAGCACGGCGGTGCCGTCGCGGACCTCGAGCACCGACCATCCGGGCACGGTGCTCGGCCGCGTCTCGGGCCCCGCCGGCTGTGGCTTGGTCGCGAGCGCTGCGGCCTGCGCGTTCAGGGTGGTGGGCGCGGCTCCCAAGGCGGTCGGGCGCGGATTGGCCGTAGTCTTCGGAATGCTGCCGGTGACGGCAGGCTCAGTGTTCGATGCAGTCCGCCGGGTGGCTTCGCCTCGCGCGTTTGGCCGTGTCTCCGCCACGCGCGGCGGCGGCGCTTCCTTCTGGGCCACTACAGCCGGCTCGGGCGCACTCGTGAAGTGATTCCAGCTCACATTGCCGGCCCATCCCAGCACGAAGCTGGCCGCCAGAGCCGTCGCGACCAGCAGCGCGGTGCCGATGCGGTCGGCCAGCGGCTCGCGCAGCAGCAAAGCGGCGTCGTGGTTGGCGTTGGAGAGATCCCAGAGGTCGCCTGCCGGCTCGGCCGACCGGCCGCCAGCCAGATCTGTCGGCCAGACGTTGTCAGGACTGATCGGCGCGCGGTCGTGCATGGCGTGACCTGTGTTCGGATCACGCAAATGATGAGCCCGGAAACTGAATCGAGCCTTAATTTTCGGTGACCGAACTGGGGCAAAGCATGGCCAATCGGTCGCAGGCCGCGTCGGCCCTGCCTGCGCGTGCGGTCGTTTCCGGACGTCGTCTCCGGGAAGCGGGTCGTCATGGCAAGCGGCCGCGCCTATAGCGGGAGCATGCTCGACTTCGCCGCCCAGTATGCTGCCTTTCAACGCCGCGATCCCGCCTGGGACGGCATCGTGTTCGTGGCGGTCAAGACCACCGGCGTGTACTGCCGCCCGGTGTGCCGGGCGCGCACGCCGCTGGCGCGCAACGTCGCGTTCTACGGCAGCGCGGCGTCGGCGGAGCGCGCCGGCTTCCGGCCGTGCCTGCGTTGCCGGCCCGAGGCGGCGCCGTTCTGCCCGGCCTGGAAAGGCACCAGGACGACCGTCGAGCGTGCGCTGGTTCTGATCGAGCAGGGTGCGCTCGATCGCGGCCATGTCGATGCGCTGGCCGAACGGCTCGGCGTCGGCGCGCGGCATCTGTCGCGCCTGTTCGCCGAACATCTCGACGCCTCGCCGCTGCAGGTCGCGCTGTCGCTGCGCGTGCAGCGCGCCAAGCGCCTGATCGATGGCAGCGACCTTCCGATCGATCTGGTGGCGAAGCGTGCCGGCTTCTCCAGCACGCGGCGCATGAGCGCTGCATTCGCTAGACTTTACGGCCGGCCGCCCTCGGCGATGCGTAACAGCAGATCAGCGAACCCCCGGTAAATTTCATGGAGATCGGCAATGACCAAGTCCTATGGCACCGTCAGTGCCGAGCAGAAGCGGCAGATGAGCGGTCTCGAATTCGTCCAGGGGCTCGCCAGCGGCGCGCTGCCGCTCAACACCATCGCGCGAACGCTCGGCTATGACGTTGCGGAGGCCGAGCGCGGCCGCGTCGTTGTCACGTTGGTGCCGACCGACGCGCATCTCAATCCGGCGGGCACGGTGCATGGCGGCCTCACCGCGACGCTGCTCGACAGCTGCATGGGGCTGGCGGTGCAGTCGACGCTCGATGCCGGGACGAGCCAGACCACGCTCGAATTCAAGATATCGCTGATCCGTCCGATCACGCCGGAGACCGGCCCGATCAGGGCGGAGGGACAGGTGCTCAATTGCGGCCGCCGCATCGGCACGGCGGAGGGCAGGGTCACCGATGCAGAAGGCCGCTTGCTCGCCCACGGCACGACGACGTGCCTGATCTTTCCGGCATAGCGTCCTGGAAGCCGGTGCAAGCGCCGGCTTCCAGTTTGGCCGGCCACGTTCAGCGCGCGCTCTCCGGCTGCTTCGGCATGTTGTTCCAGCCAGGCGGCAACGCGCCGCCGGGCCGCGCCGCGGCAGCGTCCTGCTCGGGCAGGCGAATGAGACCGAGCTGCAACATGGCGGTGATCGCGTCTTCCTGGCCGAGCTCCTCGGCGATCCGCCCCTGCTGCAGGCGCAGCACGGTGGTGCCGGCGAACTTCATCTTGCGGCCGGAGGCGGCGGGCAGCGAGCCGAGCCGGAAGTCGCTGAACGCGGGTCCGGTGTGGGTGCCGCCGCCTTCCCAGCGGCCGACGACAAGGTCGCCCTCCGCGACGAGTTGGCCGAGGCCCCGGAAATTGAGGTCGGAAAAGGCTTCGCGAAACTCGGTCATGAACTGCAGCACCGCGGCGCGTCCGCACTTCGGTTCATGCATCGGGTAGTGCACCACGATGTCGGCCGTGGCGAGCTCGTTGACGATGCGCGGATTCCAGGGATTGCCCCAAAACTCCTTGAACCAGCGGGCTACCACGCTCTTGTTCTGTTCTGACATCGGTTCGTCTCCGTTTTCGCTGCCGGCTTTCGCGATCGGCAACACCGGCGTTGCGACGTCGGCAGTCAACATTCGGAGACGGCTGCCGGACCACCCGATTCCCGATCGGATGCGGCGCGGGCCCTTGCGTGAGATTACGCTTTGTCGGCGAGGCGCTTGGCGCAGCTTTGCGCGCGCCGTCGCTGGCTCCGGAATCGGGTGGCTCGCGGAACGACGATGCGAAATCCTGGCCTGAACACAGAGGAGCACATCATGCACAACTTCGACGCCATCGCCGCGTTGCGCGGCGACGGCTTTCGCCCCGAGCTGCGAGCGCTGCTCGATCGCACTGCGACAGCGCGCAGCGCCGAGCTGTTCGTCAGAGCCGACGGGATGCTGCAGTCCGGCCCGAACGCCTCGCCGGTCGTGGCACGCCACAACGTCGTGCCATTCAGGTGCGAGCCTTCCGAGGGCGCCGACGACAAGCGTGAGACGACGAGAACGTCGACAAGTTAGGCGGGGAGGATCACCGTGGCCGCCACAGCCCTCACTTCCACACCGACTTGTCGGCGTCCCAGCGCTGGCCCTTGAATTCCTTGGTCAGCGCGTCGATCGTGCCGTTGTCGTCGCGCGGCTCGCCGCCTTCCTCGTCGCCGCTGGAATCATCGGACAGATTGAGCTTGGCGCCGGCACTGTCGTCCGAGGTCGAGGTCACCGGGCTCGACACCCACAGCATTAGCTTGTCGGTGCTGCCGGGCTTGTCGGGCGAGACCAGCGCGGTGATCTCGAGATTTTCGACGAGGCCCAGCGCCGGATAGACGCCGCTCGGCCGCTTCAGCACCAGCTTCAGCTTGCCGGTGTTGGCGTTCCACGTAGCGGAAGCGGGCTTGGCCTGCAGCGTCCGCGCCAGCACGGCCGAGATCGCGCTCGCGAGCTTGTCCTTGTTGATCTTGTCGCCGCTCGACCAGTCGGCGGCGGCAAAGCGGATGGTGCGGTCCATCTCGACCGCGCCGCTGGTCCACCCCGCCGCGGTCACGCCGGGCATCGCCTTGGCCTTGGTGAGCAGGGCCGAAGCGCGCTCCGGATCGACCGTGAGGTTGATGGTCTGCTCGCCGGCGCGCAGCGCATCGCAGCTCACCGCGAGGCTGGAGGTGCCGATCTCGACCGGTTCGCCCTTCAGGCTCTTGAGGAAGTCGGCCGCGGTGTCGAGCTTGATCCGGACGCCGACCGATTCCGGCGAGACGTCGGTAAAATCCTTCGGCTGCGGCGTGATGCCGTCGTCGGTGGTCTGGTTGTCCAGAAATTCCTTCTCGCTGAGGTCGGAATTGTCCGACGAGGCGACCTCGGTCACGGCCTGACCGATCGTGATCTGGCCGCGGAAGTCAAAGCTGTCGCCGCTCTGCTTGCGGGTCAGCTTGATGCTGACCGGCTGCTTGTCGGCGATGCTCTGGGTCGAGCCGGACAGCGTCTGGCCGTTGACGGTGAGCGTGGCGACGAAGCGGTCCTTGCGATCGGACGCCTTGTCGGCGGGATAGCAGACGTCGAGCACGGCGGCGGTGACGGTCTTGCCCTGGCGCGTTTCCTTGAGAATGACGTCGGCATTGCCGTCCATCAGCCCGTCGATCGCGGTGAAATAGCGCGTTTCGGGCCCGCCGGGCGCCGCTTTCGGCTGGAGCTTCATCTGGGCGAGAGCCGGTGCCGAGGAGACCAGTGTCGATCCAACCGACGACAGCAGAAGAAGAGCGACAGACACAGCGGAGCGCATGCAAACGACCTCGTCACCGATGGGGGCTGATTCGGGCTCACCATCCCAGAAGTGCCGGGGATTTGCGACAGAATTATTGTTGCAGGATCGTTGTCGAAGCCTGGACTCAATGACCGTCCAGCGGCGTTGGAACCGGCGCGTAGTTGCCGAGGACCGGCCGCCGTGTGCCCGCCATATATCTCTCGCGGACCTCTTGCGCGAGATGACGCGCTTTTGCGAGATCGCCGCCGGACAATTGCTTCTCGAGGTCCGCCAGCCGCTTGCGGCCTTCCGACGTGTCCTTGACGTCGTTGGACAGGCGATAGAAGGCATGGGCGCGCACCAGATCGATAGCGGTGCCGTGGCCGTTTTCCAGCATGGTCGCGTAGGCAAAGGTGCAGCGGCTGTCCAGCGTCTGCCGGCTGCATGTCTCCAGCAGCCCCGTGCCACGCACCGGATTGGAATAGCTCGTGGACGGTTTGATGGATGTGTAGAACATGCCGAGCGCGAACATCGCGTCGGGTTCATTTTGCTCCGCGGCGCGCGACAGCCAAGTGATCGCCGGTCCGGCGTCGGTGGTGAGTTGACGGTTGAAGTCGATCAGCCGCGCAAGGCCGAATTCCGACTGCGCGCCGGCGTGACCGCGTTCGGCGGCGCGCAGCAACCAGGCCTCGCCTTCGACCGCGCTCTTGGTGACGCCCAATCCCCTGACCAGCATGATTGCATATTGGAACATCGAATCGGTGTCGCCGCGCTCGGCGGCGCGGCGCATCAGGCCGGCGCCGGCGACCGGATCGACCCGCCCCGCCCAGCCGGTGAAGTAGCCTGCTGCGAGGACGTGGGCTGCCCGCGCATCGCCGGCGTCGATCGCCTGCTGCAGGTATTGCCGGCCGAGCTCGGCATTCTGGTCCTGGCCGCCGTGTCCGAGGATCATGGCAAGGCCGAGGATCGCCATCGCTTTCGCCTCGCCCTGCCTGGCCGCCTGCCTGAGCAATTCGAGTCCCGCCGAATAGCTGCGCGGATCCGGCGACATCAGCGCCGCCGTGCCCTTCACGAGTTGCACGGACGGGTCGTTCGCATCTGTGCCGGCAAGCAGGCGCTCGACCTCACCAGACTGTCGGGCCTGAATGGCGATCGTGGCAAAGGTCAGCTTGGAATGAAGCGGCTCCGGTCTTGCCGCGAAGTAGCTGCCGTCGAACATGACATCGGACAGCATCGGCGGACGTGCCGTCCAGCCCTTGCTTGTGACGGCGCTGGCGATCTTGCTGCCAACCGCAGAGCCGACCCACTTCAGGACGCCGAAATTTGATCCGTGCAGAAAGGCGACGACCACCGCGCCGATCGCGGCGAATTCGAGAAAGCCGCGAAAGCTGCCGTTGCCATGCCAAAGCTGCAACAGGCGCTGCCAAGCGCTCTTCTTGACGGCCGGGAAAATCGACTGGGGCACTGGACCAATTCCAATCAGTTGTTCAAGACTTCGGCCGACTGCGGCTGCAGCGGCTCGGCCGTGGCGTTGCTTCGCGTGACCTCGACGGTGACGCCGGAGCCGCGATCGATCAGGCGGACTTCAACGGCACCGGCCGCGCGGGCATCGATCAGCTTGTCGGTGACTTGGCGCTCGAGCGCCCGCGTCAGATCGCGAACGCCGCCCTGGAGGCGGTTCGACAGCGTCTCAATCGAATCCAGCAGGATCTTCGGATCGATGCCGCCGCCCGCGATCCTGAGGCCGAATTGCTGCGCGATCGCTTCGATCTCGAGCGCGACGACGCGTGCGATGTCGAGCCCCTTCAGCGGACGGAATGCGAACACCTCGTCGATCCGCGACAACACCTCCGGCGCGAATTGGGCGTCGAGCAGCGAGGCCTTGGCGAGGCGCCCACGGTCCTCGGCGGTCTGGTTCTGCTCGGCGATCTCGCCGATCCGGCGCGACGCCGCATTGGTCGTCAGGATGAAGATCGCGTCGCTGGTCGCGACGCGCGCGCCGTCGCTGACCTCGGTGATGAAGCCGTCGTTCCAGGCCGTGAGGAAACGCTTATGAACCTCCGGATGGGCTTTCTCGAATTCGTCGAGCAGTACGATCGAGTCCGGAACGTCACGCAGTGCTGCGGTCAGCGCGCCGTAGGTCTGCGAGCCGACATAGCCGCGCGCCTGGCCGAAAAGGCTGGCTGCCGCGTGCGGCTGACCGAACTGACTCATGTCGAAGAAGTGGAGATGGCCCTTGCCGCCATAAAGTTCGTCGGCCAGCACCTTGGCGAAGTGGGTCTTGCCGGTGCCGGGCGCGCCCGCGAGGCAGAACACCGCGATCGGCTTGTCGGCGCGGCGTGCCGCGAAGCGGCGGCGCAACTGCATGGCGATGCTATGCACTGCATCGTTCTGCCCGATCACCCGGGCAATGATCCTGTCGGCGAGCTGATCCGCGTCGATCGTGACCAGCTTGCCGCTGCGCTGCGCGTAGGCCTGTTCCAGCGAAGCCTTGTTGGTGAGACGATCCAGTACGTCCATGATGAACCTCGGCAGATAGGAGCCCTGATAGAGAAAGATGAAGACCGCGACGACGGCGGCGCCAACGACCAGCGTCCGGGCCAGCGCCGGCGACGCGTGATCGATGGTGATGAGGCCCAGCACGATGAACAGCCGGCCGAGCCATGGATTGAGCCCTGTCATGGCATCACCTCGAGTGTTTCTCCGGGGCTCAGGATGCGAAGCGTCATTGGCCCGTTTCGTGTTGCGAGCGCCACCGTGATGCCTCCGCCCAGGCCGTCCCTCACACCGGTCACTTCGATCGGTGATCCCGGCGAGATCGGCACTGCAACCGGTGTCCAGGCCTTTGAGAGCGTAATATTTTGGGTGAGGCCCGAGGCGCGGACCGCGACGACGTCGCCGTCCGGGTCCATGCTGTCGACGAACACGAGCCAGGCCATCTGCCGCTGGTTCGTCTGGACCGCGCGCGCTATCTCCGATCGAGCCGTCTCGGACACGTCGACCGCGGCAATCGCTGACTTGATTCCGATGCTGTCCTCGGGCGCAACCACCGTCACGACACCCGCGCTCAATTCCTCGGCCGTCGCAGGCGGCGCATTCAGGCCGGTCCTTGCCGCAGGGAAGGCATATAAGGCGCACGACAGCGCGAGGATCGCTGCCAGCACGCCGCCGCCCACCCCGAGATAGGAGCGCGCAGGCATGAGGCTGGGACCGGCAAGTTCCGGTGCAGCGGAGTGATGAGAGTCCATGGACCCGCCCAACAGAGTGTCGGCGCGGAGCGTGCGAGCAAATTCACAACCACTGGGTTAAAGTCGCGCTACCGATCGCGTAGAGATTGACGATGGTAAGGACTTCGTTTGCGAGGCCGGGAAAATTTGAGTCATTCCCGCCGGCGCAGCGCGAGGTCGTGGCTTCGCGCCGCCGTTGGTCATGCCCGTGCGTCAGGTTCCACGCTGCTTTCCAGCTTCTCGCGCAGCGCGGCGACGATGCGGCCCATGGTTTCGATGTCCTTGACCGCGAGCCCCTCCGACAACCCGTTCACCCAAGGCGACTGCAATCGCATGGCGGCGTCAAACGCCTGCCGTCCCTTGTCGGTCAGCACGACGAGCTGCGCGCGGCGGTGATGCGGGTTGGTCTCGAAGCTGACGAGTCCGTCGCGGTCCAGATCGTTGACGATCCGCTGCACGTTCTGGCGGTTGGCGCCGAGGTCGCGCGCCAGCCAGGCGACGGGCTGCGGGCGTTCGGCGGCGACGATGGCGCCGAGGATCTGCCAGCGCGCGCTGGTCAGCCCGAGCCCGGCCACCAGACGGTCGCCGGCGGTGAACAGCAGGCTGTTGAGCCGGAACAGGT
Source organism: Bradyrhizobium ivorense (assembly GCF_900696085.1). Lineage (GTDB taxonomy): Bacteria > Pseudomonadota > Alphaproteobacteria > Rhizobiales > Xanthobacteraceae > Bradyrhizobium > Bradyrhizobium ivorense. Next base: position 711,775 of record NZ_CAADFC020000028.1, on the reverse strand, counting down.
CGAGAATCAGGTCGCTCAGGGCATCGCCCGCCGGGGTGCGCTTGGTCTGTGGCATTTGTCACCATAAGAGTTAATTGACATCATAATGTCAATATTGCTATGTATCCATCGTAACGGAATGACCTCATAGCACCAAACTGGATGGAGTTCACCATGCCCCAGATGCGCCCCCTGGATCCTGCATTCCCGATCGAGCGTCAGCTTGCGGTCGATGCCGCCGCCGTCGTGCTCGTCAACCTGTTCACGCTCGATGCGGCCGACGAGGAGACCTTCCTCAAGGCCTGGCAGGACGACGCCGCGATCATGAAGCGGCAGCCGGGCTTCATCTCGACCCAATTGCATCGCGCGCTCGGCGACAGCCCGGCCTATCTGAACTACGCGGTCTGGGAATCCACCGCGGCCTTCCGCACAGCCTTCGCCAATCCCGAGTTCCGCGCAAAACTCTCGGCCTATCCGGCCTCGGCGGTGGCCTCGCCGCATCTGTTCCAGAAGGTCGCGGTGCCGGGCGTCTGCGTGGCGTAGAGCGTGACAACAGCGCGATGGCGTTGTGCTCTCTCTCACCGTTCTTACGGGGAGAGGGTCGGGGTGAGGGGCCGTCTCCGCATAGATGGTGATAGTCGCGCTCGCGGAGACTCCCCCTCACCCGGAACGCATCTAGCGATGCGTTCCGACCTCTCCCCGCACGCGGGGCGAGGTGAAGCGGAGCCTGCTGCCCGACCGCGATGCCCCACCGAAAAAAGAAGGCCGCCCGGAGGCGGCCTTCGATCTCGGTAGCGATGCGCGGTCGGGGCTCAGAAGCCGCCCATGCCGCCCATCCCACCCATGCCGCCGCCCGGCATCGCCGGGGCCGCGTCCTTCGGCACTTCGGCGACCATGGCTTCGGTGGTCACCAGGAGGCCGGCCACCGAGGAGGCGTCCTGCAGCGCGGTGCGCACCACCTTGGCGGGGTCGATGATGCCCTTGTCGACCATGTCGACATAGTCCTCGGTCTGGGCGTCGAAGCCAAAGGTCTCCGACTTGTTCTCGAGGATCTTGCCGACCACGATCGAGCCCTCGACGCCGGCGTTCTCCGAGATCTGACGGACCGGAGCTTCCAGCGCCTTGAGCACGATGTTGATGCCGGCCTGGACGTCGGCATTGTCGTTGGAGAGACGGCCGACCGCCTTCTTGGCGCGCAGCAGCGCCACGCCGCCGCCGGGCACGATGCCTTCCTGCACCGCGGCGCGGGTCGCGTTCAGCGCGTCCTCGACACGGTCCTTCTTCTCCTTGACCTCGATCTCGGTCGCACCGCCGACCTTGATCACGGCAACGCCGCCGGCGAGCTTGGCGAGGCGCTCCTGCAGTTTCTCACGGTCGTAGTCCGAGGTGGTTTCCTCGATCTGCGCCTTGATCTGGCCGACGCGGGCATCGATGTCCTTCTTCTTGCCGGCGCCCTTGACGATCGTGGTGTTCTCCTTGTCGATCACGATCTTGCCGGCGCGGCCGAGCATGTTCACCGTGACGCTTTCGAGCTTCATGCCGAGCTCGTCGGAGATCAGCTGGCCGCCGGTCAGGATCGCGATGTCCTCCAGCATCGCCTTGCGGCGATCGCCGAAGCCCGGCGCCTTGACGGCGGCGACCTTGAGCCCGCCGCGCAGGCGGTTGACCACCAGCGTCGCCAGCGCCTCGCCCTCGACGTCCTCGGCGAGGATCAGCAGCGGACGGCCGGACTGCACCACGGCTTCCAGCACCGGCAGCATCGCCTGCAGGCCGGACAGCTTCTTCTCGTGCAGCAGGATGTAGGCATCCTCGAGCTCGGCGGTCATCTTCTCGGCGTTGGTGATGAAGTACGGCGACAGATAGCCGCGGTCGAACTTCATGCCTTCGACGATGTCGACCTCGGTATCGAGCGACTTGTTCTCCTCGACCGTGATCACGCCCTCATTGCCGACCTTCTGCATCGCCTGCGCGATCATCTTGCCGATCGCGGCGTCGCCATTGGCCGAGATGGTGCCGACCTGGGCGACCTCGGAGGAGGCGGCGACCGGCTTGGCGCGCTTTTCGAGATCCTTGATCACGGCCGATACCGCGATGTCGATGCCGCGCTTGAGGTCCATCGGGTTCATGCCGGCGGCGACCGCCTTGCCGCCCTCGCGGACGATGGCCTGCGCCAGCACGGTCGCGGTGGTGGTGCCGTCACCGGCGGTGTCGTTGGTCTTGGAAGCGACCTCGCGCAGCATCTGCGCGCCCATGTTCTCGAACTTGTCCTCGAGCTCGATCTCCTTGGCGACGGTGACGCCGTCCTTGGTGATGCGCGGGGCGCCAAAGCTCTTCTCGATGACGACGTTGCGGCCCTTGGGGCCGAGCGTCACCTTGACGGCATTGGCGAGCACGTCGACGCCGCGCAGCATGCGCTCGCGGGCCTCTCCGGCGAATTTCACGTCCTTGGCAGCCATTGAATTTTACTCCTGAATGATTGGTGGCGGTCGCCGGTTCTTCACTTGTCATCGCCGGGCTAAAGCACGAAGTGCGTCTTCGTACAAAGTGACCCGGCAATCCATCGCTCCTGCAAGACTCTTCCGAAGCTTGATGGATGCCCGGGTCGTCGGCTTGAAGACGCGCTTCGCGCTTACGCCCGGGCATGACGGCACGAATTGTGGGAGAGGGCGCGCTTACGCCAGCACGCCCATGATGTCGGACTCCTTCATGATCAGGAGTTCCTGGCCGTCGAGCTTGACCTCGGTGCCCGACCATTTGCCAAACAGCACGCGGTCGCCGACCTTGAGATCGATCGGGATCAGCTTGCCGGCCTCGTCGCGGCCACCCGGGCCGACAGCGACGATTTCACCCTGGGAGGGCTTTTCCTTGGCGGTGTCCGGAATGATGATGCCGCCCTTGGACTTCTCCTCGGCATCGATACGCTTGACCACGACGCGGTCATGCAGCGGGCGGAAGGTGGATTTAGCCATGGCGTTTCCTCTGTTGAGGTCCTCTTGGAGGCTCGGTTTCAGGTCCGGTTCATCGCGACCGGCGCTGAATGCCGGTCCGGGTCGGCGCCGGTGCGGGAACGCCGACGTCCTTAGCAATCGCGGTGCGAGAGTGCTAATAGCGCGCCGGGAATATGGCTTGGCGCGGTTTCTGTCAAGCAATGGGGTTAAGGCCTTCTTGAGGCCAATATAGGATGGTGGACCGGAAACCAATTCGTAGCGATGCTGTCACTTTGCCGGGACGTCATTGCTCCGCTTTACGTTTTACGCTTGGCTGCAGGACGGGTGCGGCCGGGATCAAGTTCGGGGGATGCAGATGATCAGGTCATTCAACGCGCGATTGGTCGCACGGTTCGCGGCCATTCCGGCGCTGACGCTATTCCTGGGGGCGTGCAGCAGCATGAGCCTGCCGTCGTTCTCGTCGAACGAGCCGCCGCCGACGGAGCCGGGCGTGGCCCCGGAGATGCCCGCGACGATCCGCGCCGACGAGATCGTCGGCCGCTGGGGCCTCGCCTCATTCCAGAATCCGGCCGATCGTCCGCGCACCGAAAAGGCCGCGCGCGACCAGTGCAAGCAGCCCTACGTGATCGGCGCCGGCCAGTCCGGCGGCGTCATCATGCACCTGGCCGATCAGGCCACCCCGCAGGAACTGCGGCTGAAGGGCTCGCCGAGCGGCAAGAACTATATCGGCCCGCCCGGCCCGACGCCCGGCGAGCAGGACCGCGAGATCGTCTCGTTCGACGGCCGCGTCCTGATCACCCGCTTCGTCGACAAGGACGCCGGCGTCCGCTACGGCAACATGGTCTACGTCCGCTGCGCGCCAAGGGCGTAAGCGGCGGGGAGTAGCTCCTCCATTCACTAGTGCGGCATCGGTAGTGCACCTCTCCCCTTGTGGGAGAGGTCGGATTGCATCGCAGATGCAATCCGGGTGAGGGGTATCTCTCCACGAGTCCCCTCTCAATTCTGAGTCCGCGGAGAGATACCCCTCATCCGGCGCTTCGCGCCACCTTCTCCCACAAGGGGAGAAGGGAAGGGGCCGTCATTGCGAGCGGAGCGAAGCAATCCATACTTCCGCAGCGCCGCTATGGATTGCGTCGCTTCGCTCGCAATGACGGGTGGATAGACTATCGCGCACAAACAAAAACGCCGGCCCGAGGGCCGGCGTTTTGCGTCTCTCTGCAAGACCTCAATTGAACATCGCGTCGATGTCGTCCTGCGAGGCATGGCCGGCGTCGCCGTCGAGCTTCGGGCCGTTGAGCAGGCGGGCGTCGCCCTCGCGGGTGTCGACGATCGGCGGGGTGTGCGCCTTGATGGCGTCGACGCCGCCCCAGATCTCCATCATCTCGTTGATGTGCTGCTCGATGAATTTCATCGTCTGCATCACCTTGTTGATGCGCTGGCCGGTGAGGTCCTGGAAGTTGCAGGCTTCGAAGATCGAGACCACGCGCTCCTGGATGTCCTCGCTGAGCCGCTTCTGCTGATCCGGCGTGACGTTGTTCGACAGCGCGGACGCGGCCTGGTCGATCGCTTCCGCCGCCTCGAGGATCTGCTGGGTGGCCTGTTCGGTGCCGCCGACCACGGCGCCGAGCTCGCCATTGACCTTGGCCATCTCCTCGCCGTTAAAGCTCTTGCCGTGCAGCACGGCAATCTCGCGCTTGGTGCGGCTGATCGCGTCGTGGATCAAATCGAGCTCGACCTTGAGCTTCTCGCACTGCTCGACCTGGGCGCGGTAGGTGTCGAGCATCGCATGCATCTCGGCGACCTCGCGCGCCACGATGGCGCCGGCGCTCTCGGTGACGGCGACGGCGCCCTGGGCCGGCGCGGCGGCCATCTGGGCGCGGATCGAGCGCAGCTCGGCCATGATCTCGCGGTGCATCGGCCCGAGGTCGACGCCGCCCGTGGCTTCCGGCTCCGGCATCGCCACATCGCCCATGATCGCCTGCTCGACACGAAAACGCTTGCGCTTGACTGACATGATTACATTCCCACCCCTTTAATCCGCCCGTTCTAGACAGAGGCGATTTAACGTGAGGTTCACGCGGGAACAGATTGCGCGCACAGCGTGACGCGCGGCGAACACCCGCGGTTAACCATGTTGTCTCGACATTTATTCAAAATAAACGCTGTCCGGCAAAACCGCGTGCGCTTGGCGGGATGGTGAATCGAAACGCGGCTTCTGTTTACCAAACCGATGCGGTTTTCACTGCTTATTGACCACGTGCAGCGGCGCAGGGTCTCAGCGCCGTCGCGAAACAGGTCACGACGAAACAGTACAGAGTACGTCGATGTTCAGGAAAACCACGCTTGCGCTGCTTGCCGGCGCGTCTTCGCTTATTGCCGCTCCGCATCACGCCATGGCGATCGATGCGGCGCCGCTCTCCGAGCCCACCGTGCTCTACGCGCCGCAGCCGCAGATGCGCACGGCCTATGTGCAGCCGCAACGCTCCAGCAACATGGGCGGCGGCCTCATCGAATTCCTGTTCGGCGACGCGCCGTCGTCGCAGGGCTACGCGCCGCAGCAGCCGGTGTATCAGCAACAGCCAGGCTATTACGGCCGGCAGTCGCTGCCGCCGATGGATCCACAGCAGCAGATGCTGCGCCAGCAGGAAGAGGCGGCGGTCGATCCGCGCGAGCGCCCGTTCGATCCGAGATATGAAAAGCAGACCGTCGAGTATCACGGCAAGGAAGGCGCCGGCACCATCGTGGTCGATACGCCGAACAAGTTCCTCTATCTGGTGCAGGGCGACGGCCGCGCGCTGCGCTACGGCATCGGCGTCGGCCGGCCCGGCTTCACCTGGGCTGGCACCAAGACGATCTCGGCCAAGAAGGAATGGCCGGCCTGGACCCCGCCGCCGGAAATGCTGGCGCGCCGTCCCGATCTGCCGCGGCATATGGAGGGCGGTCCGGAAAATCCGCTCGGCGCCCGCGCGATGTATTTGGGATCCTCGCTCTACCGCATCCACGGCTCCAACGAGCCCTGGACCATCGGCACCAACGTCTCCTCCGGCTGCATCCGGATGCGCAACGAGGACGTCATCGACCTCTACGGCCGCGTCAATGTCGGCGCCAAGGTCGTGGTGATGTGAAATTTGTAGCCCGGATGGAGCGCAGCGAAATCCGGGAGCAGTCTCACCGCGGATAGGCTTTCCCGGATTGCGCTTCGCTTCATCCGGGCTACGGGTCAAACAAAAACGGCCGCTCTCATCGAGCGGCCGTTGTCGTTTTACGCGATCTGCGCCTTACGCGTAATCGCTGTCGTTGCCGCCGCCATCGAACCCGCCGTCGTCGTCATTGTCGAAGTCGTCGGAATCGTGGTCGTTGTTGTTGTAATCGTCGTTGCGGTTGTCATCGTTGTTGCGGTCGTTCGACGCCTGGTCGAACAGGCCGGCACGCGAACCTGAATCATTGCCGCGGCCGGACGAGCCGATGTCGCTGATGCCGGCGTCACGCGCGAGATCGCTCGATGACTGGTCGCCGCCCCACGGGCGCGAACCGCCACCGAGCCCGCCGGCGTCGGAGAACGCCTGGTGGTTGCCGCCGCCCATCAGGCCGCGGATGCTGCTCATCAGCATCGAGCCGCCGACCACACCCGCCGCAGCTGCCGCCGCCGTGCCGAGGAACGAGCCGCCACCGCCGCCGAACGCCGGCTGCTGCGGAGCGCCATATTGCTGGCCGTAGGGCTGAGGGGGTTGGCCGTACGGCTGCGGCGGCTGGCCATAGCCGCCGGCCTGCTGCATCGCCTGGCCCGAGTTCCAGACCGGGCGGCCGCCCTGATCACGGCCCATGTCCGGGGCGCGCACCGGTGGCACCGAACCGTGCGGCTGTCCCTGTGACTGGCCGAAGATCGCGTCGCGCATCGAATCGAGGAAACCGCCGGACTGCTGCTGCCCGCCCTGCTGCTGGGCGACTGCGGCCTCCAGCTCCTGGATGCGGTCGTGCGCGCGCTTGAGCGCCTCGTCCTGCACCAGCGCCGTCTGCACCAGCGCGTAAACCGCATTCGGCGCACTGCGCAGGCCTTGCATGATCGCGGACATAGCCTCGTTGTCGCGCGGGGCATTCTCCAGCTTGGCGAGCCGGTCGAAGAGATCGTCGATCAGTTGGCGTTCTTGCGGATTCATGGCGTTCTCCTTCGCGTCGAAACGAATCGGCGCGTTCGGGATGTAGGGCCGGCTTTGTGGCGCAAGGAGTGGGCGGCCGGATTAAATTTTATCTATGCGACAAAACGACCGGACGATTTATTTGAACCAATTCAGCCCAGTGTAACATTGTTCAGGGCGAGCAAAGCGGGGAAATCGTCGCTCGCCAGATAGCCATGTTCCTTCTCCCGCTGGGTGGTCAGCGGATCGAGACTCCGAAGCGTCTCGTCGACGAAGCCGGGGTGGCACATCACCAGACCCCCCTCCGGCAGGCCATTGAGGAACTGGGCCATCAGCGGTCCGAAATCGGGCTCGGTGGTGAAGTCATAGGCGCCGGCGAAGGTCGGGTTGAAGCGCAGGCCGAGCCGCGCCGCCTTGCTGCGGAATTGCGTGCTAAGCACGTCGAGCACCAGCGTCTTCAATCCGGTGATGCGCTGCGTGAGCGGCAGGTTGAGCCCGCCCTGGCGCACCCACGCCTCCGGCGCGCGCTGCTTCACCGCGCGCAAAAAGCCGTCGCGCACCTGCGGGAACAGCTGCGCGTGCTGGTGGCCGTCGACATAATCCGGCACGCGGCCGAATAGCTCGCGAAACGCATCGAGCTGCGCCAGCACCTCGGCATGCACCAGCTCGGCGTCGAGCCGCCGCAGCATCCCCGCGCGCAGCAGCTTTTGGAACGGCAGAAACATGTCGCCGTCGAGCGGGCGGAAATGCAGCGTCAGCGGCCGGAACGGCGCGGTCAGCGTCACATGCAGGCCGATCGCGCAGCGCGGGTTTTTCGCCACCGCAGCCTGCAGCGCAGCCGCTGCGTCACGGCCGATCGCCGGCGTCACCATCATGACGGAGGTCGCGTTGAGGCGGCCGCGCTCGATCAAATCGAGAATGGCGCGGTTGACGCCGTCGCTCAGTCCGTAGTCGTCGGCACACAGCCAGATCCGGCGCGGCGCGGTGTCATTCATTCGGCGGCGGTCCGCTCGCTGGCGCTTTGCGCCGCGCCGCCGTCGGCGTGTTTCTCGGTGTGCTCGGCGACGAAGTAGATCGGCCGCGCCTTCAGCTCGGACAGGATCTTGCCGATATATTCGCCGACGATGCCGATCATGATCAGCTGCACGCCGCCGATCGTCATCAGGCCGACCACCAGCGACGGATAGCCGGGGACCTGCTTGCCGGTGGTCCAGACTTCCCAGAGAATCGAAAGGCCGAACAGGAAGGCGACGCCGGCGAGCAGCACGCCGAGCAGGCTGGCGAAGCGCAGCGGCGCCACCGAGAACGAGGTCAGGCCCTCGATCGACAGGCCGATCAGCCGTCCGGCGTTGAAGGTGGTGACGCCATGTGCGCGCGGCGCCGGCTCGTAGTCGACGCGGATCTGCTTGAAGCCGATCCAGCTTGCCAGCCCCTTGAAGAAGCGGTTGCGCTCCGGCAGCTGCCGCAGGGCGGCGGCAGCGCGCGGCGACAGCAGGCGGAAGTCGCCGGCATCCTCCGGAATCTTTTGCCGCGCGCCCCAGTTGATCAGCGCATAGAAGCTGCGCACCGCAAGCCGCCGCGCCGCCGATTCATTGTCGCGGTTGGCCTTCGCGGTATAGACCACGTCGTAACCGTCATCGATCCAGTGCGCCACCAGCCGCTCCACCAGCGTCGGCGGATGCTGGCCGTCGCCGTCCATGAACAGCACGGCGCCGCGGCGGGCATGGTCGAGGCCGGCCATCAGCGCCGCCTCCTTGCCGAAATTGCGCGACAGCGACACCACCTGGACGTCGAGCGTGTCGGCGGGCAGGCCGCGCGCGACCGCGAGCGTGTTGTCGGCGCTGCCGTCGTCGACATAGACCACCTCGCAGGCGAGGCCGTAGCGGGCCTGCAGCGTCTTGGCGAGCCCGATGAGCCGCTCGTGCAGCGCCGACAGCCCGGCGCCCTCGTTGTAGACGGGCACGACGATGGACAGGCCCTGCGCGGCGGCGGTCCTCGTGGTTGTGGTCAGGCTGGAAACGTCAGAGCCCAGCGTCATCGATCGGGTTCCAGAAACACATCAAGACAATATGGTACCGTCGGCCGGCTGTCGCCAAGATGAACGAACCTGCGGCCTCATTGTCGCAGGAACGCCTCGAGCCTGGCGAACAGCGGGTTCTCGCGGTCGAACACGTAGTCGAGCGACACCACCGACACCGTATCGGCGCCGTGGTCGCGCAGGAAGCTGCCGAGCGCGTACAGCTTGCCCGGTGGGCAGTGCAGCGTAAGCATGCCGGACGAGGTCGGCCCGCCGAACGGGGCGACCACGCCAAAGCGCTGATGCGCCTCCGCCAGCAGCGCGTCGTTGCAGCCGGCAAAGCGGGTACGGACCTCGCGGTACTTGCTGGCCCGCGCCCGCGCCGCGATGTGGTCGAGGATGACGCGCGCGGTCTCGCGGTGGCTGGTCGACCAGTCGGCATCGCGCGACGCGACGAGATTGGCCTGGCTGCGCAGCATCACGCCGTCGTCGAGCACCTTCAGCCCGTTGGCGGCGAGTGTCGCCCCGGTCGTGGTGATGTCGACGATCAATTCGGCGGTGCCGGCCGCCGGCGCGCCCTCGGTGGCGCCGGCGCTCTCGACGATGCGGTAGTCGCCGACGCCGTGGCGCGCGAAGAAGCTGCGGGTCAAATTGATGTATTTGGTCGCGACCCGCATGCGGTGATTGTGCTGCTCGCGGAAGCCGCTGGCGACGTCGTCGAGGTCGGCCATGGTGCGAACATCGATCCAGGCCTGCGGCACCGCGACCACGACATTGGCGTGGCCGAAGCCGAGGCCGTCGATCATCAGCACGCGCTTGTCGGCATCCGGAATGCTCTCGCGCACCAGGTCCTCGCCGGTGACGCCGAGATGCACTGCGCCGCGCGCCAGATTGGCCGCGATCTCGCTCGCCGAGAGGTAGGCGATCTCGACATTGTCGACGCCGGCGATGATGCCGCGATAGTCGCGCACGCCGCCGGCCTTCGACAGCGTCAGCCCGGCCCGGGCGAAGAAGCTTTCCGCGTTTTCCTGCAGGCGTCCCTTCGACGGGACGGCGACGACGAACGGGGTGCTCATGCGGCGCCTCCCCGCGAGGTCGCCTTGCCGTGCCGGGTCAGCGCCTCGATCCAGACCGAGAAGCCGACGGCGGGAATCGGGCTCGTCGCGCCGAGCTGCGTCATCAGCCCGTCATAGCGGCCGCCGGCGACCAGCGGCTCGGCGCCATTGCCTTTGGCGTGCAGCTCGAATTCGAAGCCGGTGTAGTAGTCGAGGCCGCGGCCGAACGCGGTCGCGAAGCGGGTGGTGCCGGTGTCGATGCCGCGCGCGGCCATGAAGCCGACCCGGCTCTCGAACTGGTCGATCGCCGCCGAGAGATCGAGCTTGGCGTCATCGGCCAGTGCGCGCAGCTGCGCCACTGCATCGTCCGGATCGCCTGATATCGACAGGAAGCGCTTGATGATGTTGACCGCATCGCGCGGCAAGGCGCCTGCCTTCAGCGTCGACTGTTCGAGGAAGCGGTCGGCGATCTCGGCCACCGTGCGGCCGCCGACATTGGTCGTGCCGGCGATCGACATCAGGTCGGTGACCAGCGCCAGCGCTGCCTTGCGGTCGGAGCCGGCCAGCGCGGCGAGCACGCCCTCATATTCGTTGCGGCCGGGCGCGGTCGCAAGCGTCAGCCGCTCGATATCGTCGGTCAGCGAGACCTTGCGGTTGAAATCCTTGATCAGGCGGCGCCGCCACACCGGATAGAGCCCGAGCGCGTCGATCAGGGCGTTGAACAGCGCGACGTCGCCGGTGCGGATCTCGACATCGCTGACGCTGAACGCGGTGGTCGCCTCCAGCGCCAGCGCCAGCATCTCGGCATCGGCCGCGGCGCGGTCCTGCCGTCCGAAGGATTCGATGCCGGCCTGCAAAAACTGGCTCGGCTGGCCGCCGCGATAGCGGAACACCGGGCCGAGATAGCTGAAGCCCGCCGGCTGGCCGGCGCGCGGCGAGGCGAGATAGTCGCGCGCCACCGGGATCGTCAGGTCGGGGCGCAGGCAGAGTTCCTCGCCAGTCGGATCCGTCGTCAGGTACAGGCTCTTGCGGATGTCCTCGCCGGACAGGTCGAGGAACGGCTCGGCCGGCTGCAGGATCGCCGGCTCGGACCTGAGGTAGCCGGCCTGCGCGAACGAGGCCAGCAACGCATCCGCCCACCCGGAGGCGGATCCGGCGGCGGATCGAGTGGCAGCAGCGTCGGTCATCTCAAAAGTCCAGCAAGGTCCAAAAGGCGCGGAATTCGGGTTCCGCCGCCGGTTCCAGGGTCGATTGGCGCAGGCTCTACCACGGCCGAAGCAGGCTTTCGATAGCGATCGGCCAGATGGCTTAATGATTGCGTGCGTTAACGATTTTACGACAGCTTGGCTAGGGGTGGGGTCGCCCCTTGTTTCCCGTCATCCCCGCGCAAAGGCTCCGCCTTTGTCGCTGGAGGTGCGAGCCCTTGCGAGCCTCGAAGGATGCACGGCCCGGATGGTGGCCGATTCATCCTTCGAGGCTCGCAAGGGCTCGCACCTCCGGATGACGGGGATGGAGTGCTGAGCTACGCGCCCCGCCAATCTCCGAGCGCGGCCTGCACCAGTGCCAGCGCCGCCACCGCGGCGGTATCCGCCCGCAAAATGCGTGGGCCGAGCGCGAGGCGGAGAATGCTCGGCTGCCGCAGCAGCAGCGCGCGTTCCTCCTCGGCAAAGCCGCCTTCGGGGCCGATCAGGACATCGATGCCGCCACTCGCCGCTGCCGTCTGCAGCGCCTGCACCGGGCTCGCGACCTCGGCGGCCTCGTCGCAGAACACCAAAAGTCGAGACGGCGCGCGGCCGGTGAGGAACTTGTCGAGCGAAACGGGATCGGCGACCTCGGCGAGCGAGATGATGCCGCACTGCTCGGCCGCCTCGATCACGTTGGCGCGCATCCGCTCGCCATTGACCCGCGACACCTGGGTGAAGCGCGTCAGCACCGGCACCAGCTTTGCCGCGCCCATCTCGACCGCTTTCTGCACCATGTAGTCGAGCCGGGCATGCTTCAGCGGCGCGAAGGCGTAGGTGATGTCGGGGAGGCGATCCTGCGCGCGGGTTTGCGTGGTGATCGCAAGCGTGTCGGCCCGCTTGCGGCCGGAAATCTCCGCCCGCCATTCGCCGTCGCGGCCATTGAACGCCAGCACGGTGTCGCCGGCCGCGAGCCGCAGCACGTTGCCGAGATAGTTGCTCTGGTTGCGGTCGAGCTCGACCGTCGCGCCGGCGCTCAAGGGTGCGTCGACGAACAGCCGCGGGCTGCGAAAATCCAGTTCAGGCATATTTGATCGTCCATTTTACCGCCGTTCGTAGCCTAAAGGCTTAGAATCGGGGAACAATTTAATGTGGCCGGTGTGGCCCAACGCCGCGCTGTCGCCCAAATCCACGGGTTGTTAAGGCGGCGCAGGAATCGTAAATACACCCCTCAATTCGTCGCTTTGTTTTGTTGCGCTGGGGTTGCCTGGACCTTTGCCGGAGAACCACCCTCGATGATCCGCCGCCTGATCGTGCTGACCGTTGCTGCGACCGCCTTGTCCGTGGGACAGGCCGCGGCGCAAGGCGCTTTTCCGGCGCCGCTGCCCGGTCAGACCGGCACCGTCAACGACCCGGCATTTCCGCCGGTGAACGGCGCGCCGGCAAAGCGGGCCGCATCCGACTCGCCGTTTCCGCCGGTCAACGGGGCGCCTGCACTGCGGCCGAGCACTCCGCCCGACTCGGCGTTCCCGCCGGTCAATGGCGCGCCCGCGGCCAGGGTGGGTGCCTCGCCGGCAGCATTTCCGAGCGGTGGTGCCGCCCCGATCGCCGGCGGCGGCGGCGGGTTTGCCGCGCCGCCTCCGCCCGGAGGCGGGGCAGGTGGCCCGTCCGACGCCTGCATGAAGAACTTCGTTCCGCTGCGCGAGGAGGCCGAGAAGCGCGGCAAGGCGATCAAGACCGCGAGCGACAAGCATGCCAGCGCCGCCGAGGCCTGCAAGCTGATCGGCAATTACGGCAAGGCCGAGCTCAACATGATCAAGTATGTCGAGGCCAACGCGGCGAAGTGCGGAATCCCGCCGCAGATCGCCGATCAGCTGAAGGCCGGCCACAAGAACACCGAAGGCCTGCTGAAGCGGGTCTGCGGCGCCGCCGAGCAGCAGGCCCAGGCGCAGTCGCGCGGCCCCGCCGGTCCGTCGCTGAGCGACGTGCTGGGTTCGTCCGCCTCGTTGCCGGAGGCGACGCCGACCAAGAAGGGCGGCAGCACCTTCGATACGCTGAACGGCAACGTTCTCACGCGATGACCCGTGGCACATGAGTGACGTAACCGCCCGCGTTGCCGACTCCACAGGCAACTGGGTGGATACGCACGCGCCGGTCTGGACCCGGCCGTATCTGCGGCTGGCGCGGGCCGACCGCTCGATCGGCTCGTGGCTGCTGCTGATGCCGTGCTGGTGGTCGGCGGCGCTCGCCGCCGGCGTCGCCCACGATGTCAGGCCGCTGCCGTTGGTGGTGCTGTTGTTCTTCATCGGCGCCTTCGTGATGCGCGGCGCCGGCTGCACCTGGAACGACATCACCGATCGCGATCTCGACGACAAGGTCGAGCGCACCCGGTCGCGGCCGATCCCGGCCGGGCAGGTGACGGTGAAGCAGGCGCTGGTGTTCATGCTGCTGCAGGCGCTGATCGGTCTTGCCGTGCTCTTGCAGTTCAACCGCTTTGCGATTCTCACCGGCATCGCCTCGCTCGCGATCGTCGCGGTCTATCCGTTCATGAAGCGCATCACCTGGTGGCCGCAGGTCGTGCTCGGCCTCGCCTTCTCCTACGGCGCGCTGATGGGATTCGCGGTGACCTTCGGGCGGATCGACCTTACCGCGGTCGTGCTCTACGCCGGGTCGATCGCCTGGGTGATCGGCTACGACACCATCTACGCCCACCAGGACGCCGAGGACGACGCGCTGATCGGCGTCAAGTCCACCGCGCGGCTGTTCGGCGAACGCACCCATCGGGCGCTGGCCGTGCTCTATGGCCTCGCCGTGCTCTTGATCGGCGTGGCGCTCGCGCTCGCCGGCGCCGGCTGGCCCGCCTGGCTCGGCCTCGCCGCGTTTGCGCTGCATCTCGCCTTGCAGATCAGGAGGCTCGACATCAAGGATGGCGCGCTCTGCCTGCGCATCTTCTGGTCCAACCGCGAAGCCGGCCTGCTGCTGTTCGCCGGCCTCGTCGTCGACGCCGTGCTGCGCGCGATGTGATCACTCTCGTCATTCCGAGGCTCGCGAGGCAGCGCTCGACCAAACCATCCCCGTCATCCTGAGGTGCGAGCCTCTTCGGCGAGCCTCGAAGGATGAATCGGCCCGGCTGGTGGCCGTCGATCCTTCGAGGCTCGCAAGAGCTCGCACCTCCGGCGACAAAGGCGAAGCCTTTGCGCGGGGATGACGGGACCAACAGCGGCGATTCAATCCCGCGCGATGATCTCGCGCTCGCCGCGATGGATGCTGGCTTCGTTGAGGCGAAAGCCGGCGCGGCGGCGGACCAGGAATTTGGGGCGGCGGGCGCGGATCGCGTTACGGCGGCGACGGCGCGGGCCCGCTTCGGCCGGCGCCGGCTCGGTCAGTTGCGGCAGCTGAAAGATCTCGCTCCACATCTGCCAGGCTGCGGCGATCTCGTCGGCATCCGAACTCGTGCCGAGCGGAATCGAGAGCGAGGGATCGCGATGCACCAGCACCAGCATCTGCGCGTCGTCGATGCCGCGCACCGCAACGCCGAGGAAATCGCTGACGCGGACATTGACCGCCATCCGCATGCCGAGAACGGCGCGGCGCAGCACGACATGTTCGCGATGCAGTTCGACCTGCCGCATCCCGCCATCCGCGCGCGCGTCCTGGGCGTGGAAGGAGAGCGGAAGAGAAAGAGGGTCGAGCCGCAGTGCACGGCTCGACCCGGCGGAATTGATTCCGCTTGTTGGTGTTTGACGCCTCACGCCTTTGTCTCCCCGCCGGGATTATGTTCCCGGTCGATGCGTGAGACCTTAGCCGACGCCTGGCCGTTTCGACTTAAAAAGCCTGGTTAACCCGATCTGACTCGCCGCCATGATTGACAAGAGGTTGGCTCGCATGATTGACGAAGCCTTGCACGGACCGCTCAAATCTTTGTTGTCCGGCGCCGCAAAGCGCTTGAAATCCCTGTGAATCCGGCACATCTGGAGGGTTCGTGACCTGGTCCCGCCCCGCCGTCCAATCCGCAGGAAATCGTTCGTGAACCCTTCACCATCTGCCGATCTGTTCGACCAATCCGCCCTCAGCGATCTCGCGCAGCGCCTGGTCGACGCCGCCCGCCGCGCCGGCGCCGATGCGGCCGATGCGGTCGCGGTGCGCGGCGTCTCGCAGGGCGTCGAGGTGCGCGACGGCCGCGTCGAGGAAACCGAACGTTCCGAAGGTGACGACGTCGGGTTGCGCGTGTTTGTCGGCCAGCGCCAGGCGGTGGTGTCGACCAATGATGTCAGCGGCGACGGCATCGCAAAGCTCGCCGAGCGCGCGGTGGCGATGGCGCGCGTTGCGCCCGACGACAAATATGTCGGCCTCGCCGATCCGGCGCTGCATGCGCATGATTTCCCCGACCTCGATCTGCTCGACCGCAATGTTCCCTCGACCGCCGAGCTCGAGCGGCGCGCGATGGAGGCGGAGGCCGCGGCGCGCGCGGTCGCGGGCGTCAGCAAGTCGGGCGGCGCGTCGGCCTCGACCGGAATCGGCGGCATGGTGCTGGTCACCTCGACCGGATTCCACGGCTCCTATCTGCGCTCCAGCCATTCGATCTCGACCACCGCGATCTCGGGCGAAGGCACCGCGATGGAGCGCGACTATGATTTCAGCAGCGCGCTGCATGCCTCCGATCTCGAGTCGCCCGCATCCGTCGGCCGCAAGGCCGCCGAGCGCGCGGTGGCGCGGGCCAATCCGCGCAAGGTCGAGACCTGCAAGGTGCCCGTGGTGTACGATCCGCGGGTCGCGGGCTCGATCATCGGCCATCTGGTCGGCGCCATCAACGGCGCCTCGATCGCGCGCAAGACCTCGTTCCTGAAGGACAAGCTCGGCGAGCAGCTGTTCTCCAAGGATATAAGGATCATCGACGATCCGCTGCGGGTGCGCGGCCTGCGCTCGCAGACCTTCGATGCCGAGGGCGTCAAGGTGCGCAAGCAGGCGCTGATCGATGCCGGTGTGCTGACCAGCTGGATTCTGGACTCCGCGACCGCGCGCGAGCTCGGCCTCGTCACCACCGGCAACGCGCATCGCGGCGTGTCGTCCTCGCCGTCGCCTGGATCCTACAATCTGCATCTCGAGCCGGGTGCGCTGACGCCGAAAGAGCTGATATCCGACATCAGGCAGGGTTTTTACGTCACCGACCTGATCGGCTCCGGCGTCAACGGCGTGACCGGCGATTACAGCCGCGGCGCGTCCGGCTTCTGGATCGAGAACGGCGAGATCACCTATCCGGTCAGCGAGGTCACCATCGCCGGCCATCTGCTGCCGATGTTCAAGTCGCTGGTCGCGGCCAACGACCTGGAATTCCGCTACAGCGTCAACGCACCGACGCTGCGCATCGAGGGCCTGACGCTTGGCGGACGCTGATACGGACGACTGGACCAGGGCGCGCGACGCGGCATTGCTGACCAGGACGGTGCAGGAGGCGGGCCGGCTCGCCTTCTCGCTGTTCCGCACCGAGCTGAAGAACTGGATCAAGGGTGCGTCCTCGCCGGTCTCCGAGGCCGACATCGCGGTCAACGACCTCCTGGAGCAGCGGCTGCGCTCGGCGACGCCGGATTACGGCTGGCTGTCGGAGGAAAGCGCCGACGATGCGGCGCGGCTTGGCAAGCGGCTGACCTGGATCGTCGACCCGATCGACGGTACCCGCGCCTATCTCGCCGGCCGCGAGGATTGGTGCGTCAGTGTGGCGCTGGTTGAACGCGCTTCGCCGATACTCGCGGCGGTCTATGCGCCGGCGACCGGCGAATACTTTTTTGCCGCGCGCGGCCAGGGCGCCACCCTCAACGACACCGCCGTGCATGCAACCACAGGTTCTGATCTCAGTTTTCCGCGCATGGCGGGACCCAAGCCGCTGGTGCAGCGGCTCAGTCCGGGCCGTGAGGAAATCGAGTTGCATCCGCGGATCGGATCGCTCGCCTTGCGGCTGTGCCGGGTAGCCCAAGGTCGTCTTGACGCGGCGTTTGCGGGCGGGCAAAGCCGCGACTGGGATCTTGCCGCGGCGAATTTGATCGTGCAGGAAGCGGATGGTAGGATGACTGCGCTCTCGGGGGACACGATTGAATACAATCGCCGCGAGGTGACGCATGGGATGCTGGTGGCAGCGGGACGCGATCGTCATGCACGCATTGTCGAGCATTTTCGCAAGCATCCATTGCCGTGAGGCCCGGCCGATCCGCGATCCCCATGCAACGAACCACTTTATGAAGATTATCACCCAACTTGCTTGCCGGGCATACCGCTAGGAACAGCCATCATGTCAGACAATGCCCAGCCGCAACTGCTTCACCTCGTCATCGGCGGCGAGTTGACCGATCTCGAGCACAACACCTTCAAGAACCTGGACGAGGTCGACATCGTCGGCGTGTTCCCGAACTATGCGACCGCCCATGCGGCCTGGAAGGCGAAGGCGCAGCAGACCGTCGACAACGCCCAGATGCGCTATTTCGTCGTTCACCTCCACCGGTTGCTCGATCCCGAGCAGGACGCAAAGCCCTCCCATTGAAACGTTTTTTTCGCGATTTGCTGCGCAGCGCCGTCGTACAGCGCGCGTTGGGAGTGCTTGCGGCCGAGTATCTGCGGCTGGTCTGGCTCACCAACCGCTTCAGCTACGAGCCGACTGACGTCTATCAGATGGTCGAGCCATGGATGCCGGCGATCTTCGTGTTCTGGCACGGCCAGCACTTCATGACGCCGTTCATCAAGACCAAGGACAGCTACCGCGCCAAGGTGCTGATCTCGCGCCACCGCGATGGCGAGTTCAATGCGATTGCGGTCGAGCGGCTCGGCATCGGCACCATCCGTGGTTCCGGCGACCATTCCGGCGCGTTCCAGCGCAAGGGCGGCGTCGGCGCCTTCATGGAGATGGTGCGGTCGCTGCAGGACGGCTGCAATATCGCGACCACGGCCGATGTGCCGAAGCGGGCGCGGGTGGCGGGGCTTGGGCCGATCATGCTGGCGCGGGAAACCGGCCGGCCGATCATTCCGTTCGCGATGGTCACCAGCCGGTTCATTCGGTTGAAAAACTGGGATTCCACCACCATCAATTTGCCATTCGGGCGCGGCGCAGTGGTAGGTATTGAACCGGTCTACGTACCGCCGGATGCCGACGCCGACACGATGGAAAAGCTCCGGCAACAAGTGGAGTATCTTCTGAACGAATCGACCCGGCGCGCCTATGAGGTGGTCGGGCGGCCGGAGGCAGCGCTTGGCTAGCTCGCTCCCGATGACGTTGCGTGTTTACCGCAAGCTGTCGTCCGCGATGGTGCCGCTCGCGCCTGCCCTGATCAAGCGCCGGCTCAAGCTCGGCAAGGAAGACCCCGAGCGCGTCGGCGAGCGGCGCGGCATGAGCGACGATGTCCGGCCGCACGGACCGCTGGTGTGGATTCACGGCGCGAGCGTCGGCGAGGTGCTGGCGGGGGCCGGGCTGATCGAGCGGTTGCGCGCGCTCAATTTGCGCATCCTGCTGACCTCGGGCACGGTGACCTCGGCGGCGATCGTGGCCAAGCGTTTCCCGCCCGACGTGATCCACCAATACGTGCCGTATGACTCGCCGCGCTATGTCGCGCGCTTCCTCGACCACTGGCGTCCGTCGCTGGCGCTGTTCATCGAGTCGGATCTGTGGCCCAACCTGATTCTGTCGAGCGCCGCGCGGCGGCTGCCGATGGTCCTGATCAACGGGCGGATGTCGCAGCGCTCGTTCCCGCGCTGGCAGCGGCTGTCCCACACCATTGGCACGCTGCTCGGACAGTTCGACATCTGCCTCGCGCAGTCGCAGATCGACGCCGAACGCTTTGCCGCGCTCGGCAGCCACAACGTCATCGTTACCGGCAACCTCAAGCTCGACGTCGCGGCGCCGCCGGCCGATCCGGCCAAGCTGGAGCGGCTGATGTCGGTGACGCGCGGCCGTCCGATCGTGGTCGCGGCCTCCACCCATCCGGGCGAGGAGGAGATCGTGATCGAGGCGCACAAGTCGCTCGCCGGATTCTTCCCCGGGCTGCTGACCGTGATCGTGCCGCGCCATGCCGATCGCGGCGAGGCGGTCGCGCGGCTGGTGACCGACGCCGGCCTGCATCCCGGCCTGCGCTCGCACGAGGACCTGCCGGTTGCGACCACCGATATCTACGTCGCCGACACCATGGGCGAACTCGGCCTGTTCTACCGGCTGGCGCCGATCGTGTTCATGGGCGGCTCGCTGGTCGCGCACGGCGGCCAGAACCCGATCGAGGCGATCAAGCTCGGCGCCGCCATCGTGCACGGGCCGCACGTCTTCAATTTCACCGAGGTCTATGACGCGCTCGATCGCGGCGGCGGCGCCCGGCGTGCCGATGACCGGGAGGCGCTGGTCAAGCAGCTCGGCCGGTTCCTCGCCGATCCCGCCGCGCGGGACGCCTCGCTCGTGGCCTCCGAGCGCGTCGTCGAACAGCTCGGCGGCGCGCTCGAGCGCACGCTGACCTCTCTCGAGCCCTATCTGTTGCAGCTGCGGCTCGAGATGGGAGCCGCCAATGCGTGAGCCGGCCTTCTGGCACCGGCCCGCGTCTTGGACCTCGCATCTGTTGACCCCGCTTGCCGCGCTATACGGCACGATCGCCGCGCGGCGCATGCAGCGCCCCGGCACCGCCGCAGATGTTCCGGTGTTTTGCATCGGCAATTACCATGTCGGTGGCGCCGGCAAGACGCCGACCGTGCTGGCGCTGGCAAAGCTGTTGCGCGAGCTCGATGAGCGGCCGGTGGTGCTGAGCCGCGGCTATGGCGGCGCGCTACACGGCCCGCTGAAAGTCGATCCGGCCAGCCACATCGCGGCCGACGTCGGCGACGAGCCGCTGATGATGGCGGCGGCATTGCCGGTCGTGGTGTCGCGCGATCGCGCCGCTGGGCTGCCGCTCGCCTCCGCGCAGGACGCCAGCGTGATCCTGATGGACGACGGCTTCCAGAATCCGAGCGTGGTCAAAGATGCGTCGCTCATCGTGATCGACGCTGCGCGCGGCATAGGCAATGGCCGCGTCATTCCGGCAGGCCCGCTGCGTGCGCCGCTGCCGCCGCAACTGTCGCGGACCGACGCGCTGATCGTGGTCGGCGAGGGTCGCGCGGCGCAGGCCATCGCCGCCGAGATCGGCTCCCGCGGCAAGCCGTTGCTGTCGGCGCATCTGAAGCCGGATGACGCTTCGCTCGCCGTGCTCCGCGGCAAGCGCGTGCTGGCCTTCGCCGGCATCGGCGATCCGGCGCGCTTCTTCAACACGCTGCGCTCAAGCGGCGTCGACGTCGTGCGCAACAAAGCGTTCGCCGATCACCATGCCTTCACCAAGGGCGAGATCGATGCGCTGGTTGCCGAAGCCCGGCGCGATGGCCTGACCCTGGTGACGACGGAAAAGGATTTGGCGCGGTTGCGCGGCGCCGGCGGCCTGCCGGCCTGGGCGCAGGCGATCGTGCCGTTCGCGGTGACGCTGCAATTCGAGGATGCCGACGCGCTGCGGCGCCTGGTGACGGATCAGTTGTTCAAGGCAAGGGAGAGGAGGGCGCGCAGGTCAACCTAGCCTTGCGGCTTGAGCACGCCGGGGTGGTGCCGCTGCAGCACGGCGGTCGGCGTGGCATAGGCCTCCTGCAGGTCGACGCTCCAGTACTTCAGCTCGTCGAGCGGAATCCGGACATCTGATATCGCGCAGCGCACATAGGTGCCCGGCGAGATCACGCGGAAGTCGCCGTCGAGATACTGCACCTGCGCTTCGCCATGGCCCGAGGGACCGAACTTGTTCAGCACGATTGAGCTCTCCGCCTTGCCCCGGACGAGGCTGAATGGATGTTCATGAAGCCGTCTATCACAGATAGGGAGGCATGTCCGCCCATTAAACCACCGAGTTGTGATGATTTGGCGGCAGCCGCGCATGGTAGCTTTGCGCGCATGGTTCGCTGTGTTTCCCGCGCCATAACGCGCCGGCCGGATCGGATGCGCCTCGGATCAGTCCTGATGCTCCTGGCGATGCTTGCCGTGCCGGCCGCGGCCGCGACGTCGCTGCCGGCGCCGCGCCAGGTCGAGATCCCCGAAGGCAGCGTCACGCTGCATGCGGAGCTCTATCGGCCCGACGGCGACGGACCATTCCCGACCGTGATCGCGCTGCATGATTGCAGCGGCCTTGCCGGCCGTTCCGAACAGGTCGCGCCGCGCTATCGCGACTGGGCCGAGCAGCTGCTGACCACCGGGCATGCGGTGCTGCTGCCGGACAGCTACGGCGCGCGCGAGCTTGGGCCGCAGTGCCGCATCAGCAAGGAACATCAGGTCCAGATCCGGCGCCAGCGCATCGCCGATATCAGCGCGGCGCGGCAGTGGCTGGTGCAGCAGAAATGGGTGGCGAAGAGCCGCATCAGCCTGGTCGGCTGGGGCAACGGCGCCGCCGCGCTGCTCTGGGCGGTGCGGCCGCAAATGTGGTCGCGCAACAGCGAGCCGGATTTCCGCTCGGCGGTCGCGTTCTATCCGGATTGCCGTGCCTCGTCCGGCCTCGGCTGGAGCACGCGGGTGCCGACCCTGGTGCTGATCGGCGCGCGCGACGACGTGGCGTTGCCTGCTGCCTGCCGCCAGATGGTGGACGGCGCGCGCGGCCGCAGCGCGCTGGCGCGGATCGTGGTCTATCCCGACGCCTATCACGATTTCGACCGCGCCAACCTGCCGCTGCACGCGATCGCCGCCTCGGCCGATGCGGCGACGCCGGAACGCGGCCATGTCGGCACCGATGCCGATGCCCGCAAGGACGCGCAAAAGCGCGTCGCGGATTGGCTAGCGCGCTAAAACAAGCTGCCCTGATCGACCGGCTTGACGACGCGCTTCGGCGCCGCGGGCTTCTCGCGCGGTGCTTGCGGCTTGCGCGGGCTCGCCGGGGGCCGGTCGGCATCGGTGGTGACCGCGACCCGGCCGTCGGCGAACTCGATCGAGAGGCTGGCGCTCGGGCCGATATCGGCGGCGGCATGGACCGAGTGGCCGCGCTCGTCGCGCACCAGCGCAAAGCCGCGCTCCAGCACGCCGCGATAGGACAGCGCCGCCAGCAACTGCCCGCGATGGGTGACGCGCGCCTCCAGCCGCTGCAGCGTGGTGAGGAGGGCGCGGCGGGCGCGCTCGGCGAGGCGGTGAGTGCGCTCCAGGTCGCGCGCGATCGCGTTGCGCTGCGCCTTGGCGTTGGCGAGCCGGGAGGCCTGCAGCCGGATCTCGAGCCCGGCAAAGCGCTCGCGGCGGCGGTGCAGCAGCGCCCGCGCCGACAGCGTGATGCGTTCGCCGGAGACGGTGAGCCGCTGCCGCGCATGGGCGACCTGGCCGCGCAGCACGCCGATGGTGAGCCGCGCGCTGCTGGCGGCGAAGCGGCGGAAATGCGCGTGGGTGTTGGCCTTCAGCCCGCGCGGCAGGGCAGACGCGAGATAGTCGAGCCGCTGCCGCGGGATCGCCAGCAATTCGCTCGCCGCCGGCAGCGCGCGCGCCGCGGCGCGCAGTTCGTTGCGGCGGGCCTCCTGGCCGCGCTGCCAGCACACCATGGTGCGGCGGGCGAGCGCCGCCACCTCGACGAACAGCTCGCTGCGCACCGGCACCGCCATTTCGGCGGCCGCCGTCGGGGTCGGCGCGCGCTTGTCGGCGGCAAAATCGATCAGCGTGATGTCGGTCTCGTGGCCGACCGCCGAGATCAGCGGGATGTGGCTGTCGGCGGCGGCGCGGACCACGATCTCCTCGTTGAACGACCAGAGGTCCTCCAGCGAGCCGCCGCCGCGCGCGACGATCAGCAACTCGGGCCGCGGAATCCGGCCGCCCTCCGGCAGCGCATTGAAGCCGCGGATCGCGGCGGCGACCTGCTCGGCCGAGCCGTCGCCTTGCACCTTGACCGGCCACACCAGCACGCGGCGGGGAAAGCGGTCCTCCAGCCGATGCAGGATGTCGCGGATCACGGCACCCGTCGGCGACGTCACGACGCCGATCACCTCGGGCAGCCAGGGCAACAACTGCTTGCGCGCCTCGTCGAACAGGCCCTCGGCGGCGAGCTTCTTCTTGCGCTCCTCCATCAGCGCCATCAGCGCGCCGACGCCGGCCGGCTCCAGCGAATCGATGACGATCTGGTACTTCGAGGAGTTCGGGTAGGTGGTCAGCTTGCCGGTGGCGATGACCTCGAGCCCTTCCTGCGGCTTGAAGCGCATCCGGGCATGGGCGAACTTCCAGATCACCGCCTCGATCTTGGCGCTTTCGTCCTTCAGCGCGAAATAGCAGTGGCCGGACGAGTGGGGCCCGCGGAAACCGGAGATTTCGCCGCGGACGCGGACATGGCCAAAGCGGTCCTCCACCGTCCGCTTCAGGGCGGAGGAGAGTTCCGAGACGGTGAATTCGGGCGCGTTGACGAGATTCGGAGCAGCAGTCATCTGAACTATAGAATCGGGGTTTTTGCCACCATGTGCAAGGTCCACCCGGCCCAATTCGGGCATCGCCTCACATATCCACATATCGGCCGAGCGCTCGATTGCGGCGCCCCTCGGCCGTGCTAAACCATCGCAAAATGGCCTCTCAAACCCTCGATCGGCTTCGATGAACATTCTCCTGCTCGGTTCCGGCGGCCGCGAACACGCGCTGGCGTGGAAGATCGCAGCCTCCCCGCTGGTAACAAAGCTCTGGTGCGCGCCGGGCAATGCCGGGATCGCGCGCGAGGCGGAGTGCGTCGCGCTCGATGTCGCCGACCACGCCGCGGTGATCGAATTCTGCAAGCGCAATGCGGTCGATCTGGTCGTGGTCGGGCCGGAGACGCCGCTGGCGGCCGGCATCGTCGACGACCTCGCCGCCGCCGGCATCAAGGCGTTCGGGCCCGGCAAGCAGGCCGCGCGGCTCGAGGGCTCCAAGGGCTTCACCAAGGATCTCTGCAGCGAGTGCAACATTCCGACCGGCGCCTATCGCCGCTTCGACAATGCCGGGAATGCGCTGGCCTATGTGAAGGCGCAGGGCGCGCCGATCGTGGTCAAGGCCGACGGGCTCGCCGCCGGCAAGGGCGTCGTGGTGGCGCAGACGCTGGCCGAGGCGGAAGCCGCGATCGCGATGATGTTCGAGGGCGGCTTCGGCGCGGCCGGGGCCGAGGTGGTGATCGAGGAATTCCTCTCCGGCCGCGAGATCAGCTTCTTCGCGCTGTGCGACGGCGACACCGCGATTCCGCTGGCGACCGCGCAGGACCACAAGCGGGTGTTCGATCACGACCAGGGCCCGAACACCGGCGGCATGGGCGCCTATTCGCCGACACCGTTCGTGACGCCTGAAATCCACGACCAGATCATGGCGCGGATCATCCTGCCGACGGTCGCCGGAATGAAGCGCCGCGGCACGCCGTTCAAGGGCGTGCTCTATGCCGGCGTGATGCTGACCGCGCAGGGCCCGAAGCTGTTCGAATACAATGTCCGCTTCGGCGATCCCGAGTGCCAGGTGCTGATGCTGCGGATGATGTCGGACATCGTGCCGGCGCTGCTCGCCGCCTGCGACGGCCAGCTGAAGAACTTTGACCTGCGCTGGTATCCGGAGCCGGCGCTGACCGTGGTGATGGCGGCTAAGGGCTATCCCGGCGACTACGCCAAGGGCACCCGGATCGACGGGCTCGATGACGCCGCCAAGGTCGAGGGCGTCGAGATTTTTCACGCCGGCACGGCGGCGAAAGACGGCGCGATCCTTGCCAATGGCGGCCGCGTGCTGAACGTCTGCGCGATGGGCA
Organism: Bradyrhizobium ivorense; assembly: GCF_900696085.1. Lineage (GTDB taxonomy): Bacteria > Pseudomonadota > Alphaproteobacteria > Rhizobiales > Xanthobacteraceae > Bradyrhizobium > Bradyrhizobium ivorense. The sequence continues at coordinate 686,723 of NZ_CAADFC020000028.1, read as the reverse complement.
AGACCGTGACTGAGGCGCGCGACCGCGCCTATCAGGCGATCGATCGCATCAACTGGCCGGACGGTTTCTGTCGCCGCGACATCGCCTGGCAGGCCGTGGAAGCGGAGCGGGGTTGATCCGATGAACTCCAGCGGCGACAATGGTGCGCCCCGGAGTCTCTCGATGACCGACTTCAAACTGCCCGAGACGCGCTACGCGCAGAGCGGCGACGCCAGCATTGCCTACCAGGTGATGGGCAACGGGCCGGTCGACATCATTCTGGTCCCCGGCCTGTTCTCGCATATCGAATACATGCACGAGCTGCCGGGTTACACCGCCGTGCTGCGCCGCCTGTCGCGCTTTGCCCGCGTCGTCGCCTTCGACAAGCGCGGGCAGGGATTGTCGGACCGCATCAGCGGCGCGCCGACGCTCGAACAGCGCATGGACGACGTCCGCGCCATCATGGATGCCATCGGCTCGCAGCGCGCGGCCCTGTTCGGCTTCTCCGAGGGCTGCCCGATGAGCGTGCTGTTTGCCGCGACCTATCCGGCGCGGGTCTCGCATCTCGTGCTGCTCGGCAGCTTTGCGCGCTCGAAGGACCGCTCGTCCGAACAGGAGTGGCGCGCGCGCTGCGACGAGATCGTGCAGAACTGGGGCGCCGGCGACACCATCAAGTCGGTGGCGCCGAGCCAGGCCGCGAACACTGAAGCGATCGCCCAGATCGCGAAGTTCGAGCGGCTGTCGAGCAGTCCGGGCGCAATCCGCACCCTGCTGACCCTCAACCGCGAGATCGACGTCACGACGATCCTGCCGATGCTGCAGGTGCCGACCCTGGTCCTGCATCGCACCGGCGATGGCCGCGTTCCCATCGCGCTTGGCCGCACTGTCGCGGATCTCATCCCCGGCGCCAAATGGCAGGAATATCCCGGCCGCGATCACTACTACTGGGTCGGCGAGAACGAGACGATGCTGGGCGATATCGAGGAGTTCGTCACCGGTCATCGCGACGATGCGCAGGGCGAACTCGAGCGCGTGCTCGCGACCGTGCTGTTCACCGATATCGTCGATTCCACCCGCAACGCCGCCGCGATGGGCGATCAGCGCTGGCGGCGGCTGCTCGATGATCACGACGAGCTCGCCCAGCAGATGGTCGACCGGCATCGCGGCCATCTGGTGAAAAGCACCGGCGACGGCATTTTGGCGACCTTCGACGGTCCCGGCCGCGCTGTGCGCTGTGCGCTGGCGTTCGGCTCCGCCGCGCAGCAGATCGGCCTGCCGGTGCGCGCCGGCCTGCACACCGGCGAGATCGAGGTGCGGGGAACTGACATCGGCGGCATTGCCGTGCATGCTGCGGCGCGCGTGATGTCGCGCTGCGGCTCCAACGAGGTGCTGGTGTCGCGGGTGGTGACCGACCTGGTCGCCGGCGCCGGCCTGAAATTCGCCGAGCGCGGCGCGTTTGAACTGAAGGGCCTGCCGGGCAAGTGGGAACTGTTCGCGGCGAGCGGCTAGTAAGTGCTATCCGTCATTCCGGGGCGGCGCAACGCGCCGAACCCGGAATCTCGAGATGAGATGCGACCGTGCCCGCCCGATCGAGATTCCGGATCGACGCGCGATGCGCGTCGTCCGGAATGACGGAGAGGGGCTACAGCAAATCCCCGCCCGCCGCACTCGCCGTGGTGCCGTGCTCGCGGAACGCCTTGATGACGTTCTTGCCGATCTTCCACTTGTGCACCTCGTCGGGCCCGTCGACCAGCCGCTGCGAGCGCACCTGGGTGTACCATTTCGCCAGCGGCGTATCCTGGCTGAAGCCGAGCGCGCCGTGCAGCTGGATCGCGGTGTCGATCACCTTGTGCACCATGTGGGCGTGGAAGATCTTTGCGATCGAGTTCTCCTGGCGGATGTCGAGGCCCTTCTCGGCCTTGTAGGCGATGTGCAGCAGCATCAGGCGGCCGATATAGAGCTCGCTGGCGCAGTCCGCGAGCATGAACTGCACCGCCTGGCGGTCGGCCAGCAGCTGGCCGAAGGTCGAGCGTTTTGTCACGTGGGCGACCGCCATGTCGAGCGCGCGCTGCGCCTTGGCGACGTTGTGCATGCCGTGGCGCAGCCGGCCGTAGGCGAGGCGGTGCTGGCCCATGTTGAAGCCGTTGCCCTCGCCGCCGAGCAGATTGTCGGCCGGCACCTTCAGATCCCTGATCTCGATCTCGGAGTGGCCGCCATGGATCACGTCGTCATGCGGTCCCTCGATCGCCATGTTGGCGACGTTGCGCTTGATCTTGTAGCCGGGGTTCGGCAGCTCGACGATGAAGGTCGAATACTGCTTGTGGCGCGGCGCGTTCGGGTCGGTCTTGGCCATCACCAGCGCGAGATCGGCGACGCTCGCCGACGACGAGAACCATTTCTCGCCGTTGAGGATGTAGTTCTCGTTGCCGTCCTTCACCGCCGTGGTCTGCATGCCGGTGGCGTCGGCGCCGGCGGCCTTTTCGGTCATCGAGAAGCAGATCCGCTTCTCGCCGTTCAGCAGGGGTTTAAGGAACTTCTCCTTCTGGTACTCGGTGCCGTGCGCGAGGATCGTCATCATCGAGGCGTCATCCGGCCCCTGCGTGTTCAGCGCCAGCGCGCCGAGCATGCTCTCGCCGAGCTCCATCTGCACCAGCGCGTTGGCGAGCGGGCCGAGCCCCATGCCGCCATATTCCTTCGGCACGAACGGACACCACAGCCCCTGCGCGCGGGCCTTCTTCCGCAAGGGGCCGAGCACCTCGGGCAGCGGCTTGGTATCCAGTTCCTTCTCGGCGGGAATGCACTCGTCGTGGACGAATTTGCGGACTTTTTCGCGGATCGCCTTGGCCTCGGCCGGAATCTCGAAATCGATCGACATGGCACTTCCTCGTTTCATGTTGTTGTTGGCAGGACTTGAGGATGGCATAAACCTCGCCCAAGCCTGCGGCAACGCCGAACAAAGTTTGAAGCAGGGGCAGGGAAGGAGCCATCGATGCCTGATCTCGCCGATCTTTTTCCCGGCTATGCGTCGGAATGGATCAACACCGCGCAGGGCCGCATCTTCGCCCGCGTCGGCGGCAAGGGCCCGCCGCTATTGCTGCTGCACGGCTTCTCGTCGACGCATGTGATGTGGCACACCGTGGCGCCGAAGCTCGACGACGCCTTCACGCTGATCATCCCCGATCTGCCCGGCTACGGCTGGTCCGACATGCCGCGCAGCGATGCGAACCACACGCCCTACACCAAGCGCGCCTGGGCGAAGACCATGGTCGAGGCGATGGAGCAGCTCGGCCATGTCCATTTCGCGCTCGCCGGCCATGACCGCGGCGGCCGCGTCTCGTACCGGCTGGCGCTCGATCATCCCGGCCGGCTGTCGAAGCTCGCGGTGCTCGATATCGCGCCGACCTATGACTACTGGCAGAAGCTGAACCGGCTGTCGGCGCTGAAAATCTATCACTGGGCATTCCTGGCACAGCCCGCGCCGCTGCCGGAGACGCTGATCTCCGCGCAGGGCGAATTCTTCCTAAGAGAGAAGATGGCGAGCCAGACCAAGAGCGGGACGCTGGAGGCCATCGATCCGCGCGCGCTGGACCATTATCTCGCGCCGTTCCGCGATCCCGCCCGCATCCACGCGATGTGCGAGGACTACCGCGCCGGCGCCTATGCCGACTACGAGATCGACAAGGCCGACGTCGACGCCGGCAACAAGATCACGATCCCGATGCTCGCGCTGTGGGGCGATGCCGGTGTCGCCAGCGCCGCGACCACGCCGCTCGATACCTGGAAGAAATGGGCCACCAACGTCAGCGGCGCACCGGTGGATTCCGGGCACTTCCTCCCAGAGGAAGCGCCGGATGCGACGGCGAAATTGCTGCGGGAGTTTTTCCTGGCGGGGTGACTCGGCTCTCGTACCGTCATCCTGAGGTGCGAGCCTCTTCGGCGAGCCTCGAAGGATGAATCGGCCCGGCTCGTGGCCGTCGACCCTTCGAGGGCCGCTGAAGAAGCGGCCACCTCAGGGTGACGGGGATAGACTTATTACGCAGCGAGGCTTTTCCCGGATATCGCTGCGCTTCATCCGGGCCCGGCCTCACCGCCGCTCCCTGAAAAATTCGCGCAGCAGCCGCGCGGCCTCGGTCTCGCCCACCGCGCCGTAGATCTCCGGCACGTGGTGGCAGGTCGGCTGTGCGAAAAACCGCACGCCGGATTCCACCGCGCCGCCCTTGGGGTCGGCGGCGCCGTAATAGAGCCGGCGGATGCGGGCAAAGGAGATCGCGCCGGCGCACATGGTGCAGGGCTCAAGGGTGACGTAGAGGTCGCAATCGACCAGCCGTTCGGTGCCGATGGCGTCGGCGGCCTGCCGGATCGCGAGGATTTCCGCATGCGCCGTCGGGTCGCGGTCGGTCAGGGTGCGGTTGCTGGCCGTGGCGATCACCTCGTAACCCCGCACAATCACGCATCCGATCGGAACTTCGCCCGATTTTCCGGCATTTTCGGCGGTTTTCAGCGCCAAATCCATGAAAGAAGGGGCTGACATGCCTCGTATCATCCCAAGAAACCTGCTACTAGCGTCGCCTTCAGCACAAGTGGATGCCGGTTTTGTGCCAGCGCGCCTCGCATGGCGCGCGGATCGCCGGTTGCCCTGCACCCTCAATTGAACGCCCAGGCGAGAAATATTCATGCCCCGCGACAGCGACAAAAACAACGATTCCCGGCGCGGCCGGGGTGACCGGGGTGGCCCCGGCAAGGGCCGCCCTGGTGGCGCGCGCGGGGACAAGCCGTTCGGCAAACGCAGCTTCGGTAGCAAGGATCGCGATAAGGGCGATCGCGACAAGCGCTCCTTCGCCGGCAAGAGCGAGGGCCGCGCGTTCCGTCGTCGCGAAGATACAGATAGCCCGCGTCGGGATGGCGACCGGCCGCGCTTCAAGCGCGACGACCGCGAGGGCGGCGACAAGCGCCCGTTCAAGCCGCGCGGCGAGCGGCGCGATTTCGACAAGGGCGACCGGGCTCCGCGCGGCGACCGCGGCGATGCGCGTCCGGCGGGCCGGTTCTCGGACCGCAAGTTCGGCGAAAAGCGTTCGTACGGCGATCGAGAGAAGCGCACCTATGCGCCGCGCGGCGAACGCGCCGAGCGCAAGTTCGACGACCGCAAGTTTTCCCGTGGCGATCGCGACAAGGGTTCGTTCCGCGACAAAGGCGAGGGCCGTTCGTTCCGCCGCCGCGAGGATGGCGACGCACCGCGACGCGATTTCGGCGATCGTCCGCGTTTCAAGCGCGATGATCGCGGCCGCGATCGGGATTTCGGCGGCCGCGACCGCGGCGACGAAAAACCGTGGCAGAAGCGCGAGCGCACGCCGCGCGGCGACTACAAGTCGCGCGACGACCGCGAGGGCGGCGACCGTCCGCGGTTTTCGCGGCCGCGCGAGGATCGCGAGCAGGGCGATCGTCCGTTCCGCGAGCGGCCGAAATTCAGCCGGCCACGCTGGGAGAAGAACGAGGACGGCGATCGCCGCGACACCCGCCGGCGCGAGCGCCCCGAGGGACGCACCGACTGGCAGGAGCATCCGCGCAGCGAGGGCCGCTTCTCTGACCGGCCGCGCCGCGACAACGAGGACGACAGCCAGATCTTCGCCAAGCGACCGGCGTTCGGCGGCCGCGGCGCCTATCGCGAGCGATCCTACGATGAGAAGCGGACGCGCCCCGAGCCCGCGGCGCCGAAGAAGTCCGGCGAGCGCATCGCAAAGGTGCTGGCGCGCGCCGGCCTCGCCTCGCGCCGCGATGCCGAGGAGATGGTGACGCAGGGCCGCGTCACCGTGAACGGGCGCGTGATCAATTCGCCGGCGCTCGACGTCACCGCCAGTGACGTGGTGGCGGTGGACGGCACGCCGTTGCCGCCGCGCGAGCGCACGCGGCTGTTCCTGTATCACAAGCCGCGCGGGCTGATGACGACGCATGCCGATCCCGAGGGGCGGCCGACCGTGTTCGACAATCTGCCCGAGGGCCTGCCGCGGCTGATCTCGATCGGCCGGCTCGACTTCAACACCGAGGGCCTGCTGCTGCTGACCAATGACGGCGGGCTCGCGCGCACCCTGGAATTGCCCGACACCGGCTGGCTGCGCCGCTACCGCGTGCGCGCGCATGGCGAGGTGACGCAAGGACAGCTCGACGAGCTGAAGAAGGGTGTCGAGGTCGACGGCGTCAAATACGGCCCGATCGATGCGACGCTGGAGCGCGACCAGGGCGCCAATGTCTGGGTCGAGTTCGCGATCCGCGAGGGCAAGAACCGCGAGGTGCGCAACGTGATGGCGCATCTCGGCCTCGAGGTGAACCGGCTGATCCGGATTTCCTACGGCCCGTTCCAGCTCCGCGAGCTCGAGGAGGGCAAGGTCGAGGAGGTCAAGACGCGGGTGCTGCGCGAGCAACTCGGCGAAAAGGTCGCGAAGCTGGCCGGCGCCGATTTCGCGCCGCCGGAACAGCGCGACGCCGGCGACGGCGACGGTGCGCCCAGCAAGAAGCCGTTCAAGGCCAAGCGCGAAACCATCAACGACCGCAAGGGCCGCCGCGTGCTGGTGCAGCGCACCGGCAGCGAGGAGGCGCGCGAGCGCAACGAGGACGAAGCCAGCGGCTACGGCCCGCCGCGCCGCCCCAAGCGCGGCTATCACGGCAAGCGCGATCTCAAGCCGCGGGATGAGTAACGATCGATGCGTGTCGTCGGGGGCAGGCTGAAGGGCCGCAATCTCGCCTCGCCATCGGGGCGCGAGATCCGGCCGACCGCGGACCGCTTGCGCGAGTCCGTGTTCAACATCCTGATTCATGCCTACGACAATCCGATTGAGGATGCGCGGGTGCTCGATCTGTTTGCCGGCACCGGCGCGCTCGGCATCGAGGCGGTCTCGCGCGGCGCAAAATTCACGCTGTTCGTCGACAATGGTGCCGAGGCGCGGGCATTGTTGCGCAACAATGTCGAATCGCTCGGGCTCGGCGGCGTGACAAAGGTCTATCGCCGCGATGCCACCGATCTCGGACCTGCGCATCCGGTCGAGCCCTTCGCCCTGGTGTTTCTCGATCCGCCCTACGGCAAGGGTCTCGCCGACAAGGCGCTCGCCTCGCTGCGCGATGGCGGCTGGCTGACACCGGGCGCATTGCTGGTGGTGGAGGAGGCGAAGGCCGCAGCATTCGCGGCGCCCGAGGGTTTCGAGGAGCTCGAGCGCCGCGCCTATGACGACACCGAGTTCGTGTTTCTGCGGAGCGCGTGACATCGTCACTCGCCCGGCCGAGCCGGGCGATGACGGGTGGATGTGCATACGCGCGCTGCGATAAGTCCCGTCATCCTGAGGTGCAAGCTCTTGCGAGCCTCGAAGGATCGACGGCCACCGGCCGGGCCGTGCATCCTTCGAGGCTCGCCGAAGAGGCTCGCACCTCAGGATGACGGGTTGGTCTGATTCAAGTGCCAAACAGCTTATTCGCTGTCATCGCCCGCGCAGGCGGGTGATCCGGTATTCCAGAGGCAGTAGTTATTGAGCCGAGAGGCCGCGACGTACTGGATCGCCCGGTCGAGCCGGGCGATGACACTGAGTTTGCGGAGTTACCGCCGCCCGAACAGCTTCTCGATATCGCTCAGCTTCAACTCGACATAGGTCGGGCGGCCGTGGTTGCACTGGCCGGAATTCGGGGTGTCTTCCATCTCGCGCAGCAGCGCGTTCATCTCTTCCGGCTTGAGGCGGCGGCCGGCGCGGACCGAGCCGTGGCAGGCCATGGTGGCGGCGACGTGCATCAGGCGGCGCTCCAGCGGCAGCGCCTCGTCCCACTCCGCCATGTGCTCGGCGAGGTCGCGCAGCAGGCCGGCGGCATTGGCCTTGCCGAGCAGCGACGGCGTCTCGCGCACCGCGATCGCGCCGGGGCCGAAGGAATCGATCGCGAGCCCGAACGACGCCAGCTCCTCGGCGCGATCGTGCAGTTTTTCCACGGTGGCTTCGTCGAGCTCGACGATCTCGGGGATCAGGAGGATCTGCCGCTGCACGCCGTTCTTCGCCAGCGAGGCCTTCAGCTTCTCGTAGACGATGCGCTCATGCGCGGCGTGCTGGTCGACCACGATCAGCCCGTCGCGGGTCTGCGCGACGATGTAGGTCTCGTGAATCTGCGTGCGCGCGGCGCCGAGCGGACGGTCGAGCAGGTCGGGCGACGGCGCCGCCTCGAAGCGCACGTCGGCGGTCGGCGCGCCGACATCGAACGCGGCCTGGCCGGGTTCGGCGAACGCGGTTGCCGCACCGTCGAACGCGCGCGCCGGATTGACCGGGAAGGTCGGCGAGCTGCGCCAGTCCCAATTGCCCGGGCGCGGCGGCGGCGTGAAGGCAGGGCGGAAGGCCGACAGCGTCGCGCCGTCGGCGGTGTTGGCCGCGGTGCGCCGGCCTTCGCGGGCGAGGCCCTCCTTCAGGGCGTGCACGATCAGCGCGCGCACCAGGCCGGCGTTGCGGAAGCGCACCTCGGTCTTGGCCGGATGCACATTGGCGTCGACCTCCTGCGGCGGACAGCTCACGAACAGCGCCACGACCGGATGGCGGTCGCGCGGCAGATAGTCGGAATAGGCCGCGCGCACCGCCCCGAGGATCAGCTTGTCGCGCACCGGGCGGCCGTTGACGAACAGATATTGCCCAAGCGCGTTGGCGCGGGTCAGCGACGGCGCGGCGGCAAAGCCCTCGACCACGACGCCTTCCCGCTCCGAACGCACCTCGATCGCCGAGCCGCGGAAATCGGCGCCGAGGATGTCGCCGAGCCGGGTCAGCCGGCCGGCGGCGCCGGGCAGCGCCGCGGCCCAGGTCACCGGCGCGCGCTCCTCGCCGGCCAGGGTGAAGGCGACGTCGGGCCGCGCCATCGCCAGCCGCCGCACCACCTCGCGGATCGCCTCGGCCTCGGTGCGGTCGGTCTTCAGAAATTTCAGCCGCGCCGGCGTGGCGTAGAAGAGATCGTTGACCTCGACGCGGGTGCCCTGGCCGAGCGCGGCCGGCATGATGTCGGATTTGGTGCCGCCTTCGACCGACAGCGACCAGGCATGCGGCTCGCTGGCGTGGCGCGTGGTGATGCCGAGCTTGGCCACCGCGCCGATCGAGGGCAGCGCCTCGCCACGGAAACCGAGCGTCCTGATGCGCAGCAGATCCTCGTCGTCGAGCTTCGAGGTGGCATGGCGGTCGACCGCGAGCGCGAGGTCGGCGCGCGTCATGCCGCTGCCGTCATCGGTGATGCCGATCCGGCGCCGGCCGCCGCCGTCGGTGAAGATGTCGATCCGGCTGGCCCCGGCGTCGATCGCATTCTCGACCAGCTCCTTGACCACGCTGGCAGGACGTTCGACCACCTCGCCGGCGGCGATGCGGTTGACGACCTGTTCGGGAAGCTGGCGGACGGGCATGGACACGTGTCGGGGCGATGATTCGGAACGGAACGTCATTCTAGAGGGCCAAGCGGGCAAATGCATGGGCTGGGACGTGGGTCCGCGCCCGGCTGGGGATTGCAGGCCTATCGCCTTGAAGATGCTGGGGCTTCGGCGGCGGGCCACTGGCGCCGTGCTATTGTGGGGCTGCACGCGGCGGTATATCGTTTAGAAAAACTATAAGTTCTCGCCGGAGGAGCCCCATGTGCCATTTGTTCGCGCATCAGCCGCAACGCGATTATGAATCGCAAACCAGATCGCTGCGGATCGACGGCCATTGCACCTCGATCCGGCTGGAAATGTCGTTCTGGGATACGCTGGAGGAGATCGCGGCCAAGGAAGGCATGACCCTGGCCAAGTTCCTCACCACTCTGCACAACGAGGTGCTGGACCATCATGGCGAGGTCAACAATTTCGCCTCGCTGCTGCGCTGCTCCTGTTTGATCTATCGCGCCAAGGCGAATGCGCCGGCGAGCGTGCCGGAGTATCGCGACAGCGCCGCCGCGATCATGGACGCGGCCGAGTAGGATCGGTCAATCCCGCAAGGAATAGCTGTCTCAAGCGGAATTCCCGTCATTGCGAGCGAAGCGAAGCAATCCATCTCACCGCCTATGCGGACCGATGGATTGCTTCGTCGCTATCGCTCCTCGCAATGACGGAGCCAGGTTCGGCGGCCCTGCCACACCGAAAGATCAGATCTCCTTGCGCTGCATCGCGCCGGCGATGTGGTCGGCCTGGCGGATCGCCAGCGACACGATGGTCAAGGTCGGATTGCAGGCCGCGCCCGAGGTGAACTGGCTGCCGTCCGAGATGAACAGGTTCTTGATGTCGTGGGTCTGACCGAACTTGTTGCAGACGCCGTCGCGCGGCTTCTCGCTCATCCGGTTGGTGCCCATGTTGTGGGTGCTCGGATAGGGCGGCGTCGGATAGGTGACGGTGGCGCCGACCGCCTCATACACCGCGGCGCCCTGTCTGTAGGCGTGATCGCGCATCGCGACGTCGTTCGGATGATCGTCGAAATGCACGCTGGCGACCGCCATGCCGAACTTGTCCTTGATCTTCGGGTCGAGCGTGATCCGGTTGGTCTCCTGCGGCATGTCCTCGCCGACCAGCCACATGCCGGCCATTCGCGGATAGCCTTCCATCGCGCTGGTGAAGGAGCGGCCCCAGGCGCCGGGATTGAGAAACGCCGCCATGAACGGCAGGCCGAGCGACAGCGTCTCCATCTCGTAGCCGCCGACGAAGCCGCGCTTCGGATCGTTCCGCGCCTCGTCGCGGATGATGCCGGCCATGGTGGTGCCGCGATACATGTGCACCGACTTCTCGAAGGTCGCATACACGCTGCCGGTCATGTGCCGCATGTAGTTGCGGCCGACCTGGCCGGACGAGTTGGCGAGGCCATCCGGGAACATGCTGGAGGCGCTGTTGAGCAGCAGCCGCGGGCTCTCGATCGAATTGCCGGCGACCGCGACCACGCGCGCCTTCTGGCGCTGCATCGCGCCGGTCGCGTCGGCATAGACCACGCCGGTGACCTTACCGGATGGATCATGCTCGATCTTGATCACCATGCTGCCCGGGCGCACTTCGAGATTGCCGGTGGCTTCGCCCTTCGGGATCTCGCTGTAGAGCGTCGACCATTTGGCGCCGGACTTGCAGCCCTGGAAGCAGAAGCCGATCTGCTGGCAGGAGCCGCGGCCGTCGCGCGGCTCGCTGTTGATCGCCATCCGTCCGGTGTGGACTTCCTTGTAGCCGAGCTTCCTGGCGCCGGCCTCCATGACCTTGAAGTTGTTGTTGCCGGGCAGGCCGGGGATGCCGTTGGTGCGGGTGACGCCCATCTTGTCCTCGGCCTTGGCGTACCACGGCTCCATCTCGGCGAGCGTGATCGGCCAGTCAATCAGATTGGCACCGGGGATGCCGCCATAGGCCGACTTGATCTTGAACTCGTGCTCGTCGAAGCGCAGCGAGGCGCCGGCCCAGTGCACGGTGGAGCCGCCGACCGCCTTGACGATCCAGGCCGGAATGCTCGGAAAGTCATGGGCGACGCGCCAGCTTCCCGAGGTGGTGCGCATGTCCGACCAGGCGAGCTGGCTAAAGCTGTCCCATTCGTCGTTGATGAAATCCTGGTTCTCGATGCGCGGGCCGGCTTCCAGGATCACGACCTTGACGCCCTTCTGTGCCAGCTCGTTGCCGAGCGTTCCGCCGCCGGCGCCGGAGCCGACGATCACGACAACGCCGCTGTCATTCAGATCGAATTTTGCCATTGTGTCCTCCCGACGTTGTCCGCTTCAGACCTTCGACAGCCAGTCGATGTCGGCAAAGCCGCGCTTGATGTAGCCGCCATGCTCGGCGGAGGAGCCCTCGTAGCCGAACCGCGGCCAGACCTCCTTGTTGTTGTAGAGCGAGACGATGAGGTCGCCGCGGACCTGCTGGAAGAACGCGCTTGCCTCGATCTTCTGCAGCAGCGCGACGCGGTCGTTCTCCCAGGCGACCTGGACGTAGGGCATCTTGTGGCGGTCGTTGGCCTCCTGGTCGAGCCGCGCGACGCCGTCGACGATCAGCGTCTTGACCGCCGGATCCTTCGCCGCCTTGCCGTCCCACGGCGTCACCGCCGCGATGTAGTAGCTGTCGCCGAGGAAATCGTGCGGATAGATGTCGCGCGCCATCTTGAGCAGCGTCTTCATCGTCGCCGGCGTCAAGGTCTTGGCATCCTCAGCCCAGGCGTCGGTGATGCCGAGCCCGGTCGAGGTCGCGATCGCGACCGCCGGTGCGGTTGCGGCTGCGCCTTTGAGAAACACGCGCCGGTCATACTTGCTGCGTCGATCGATTTCTCTCATGGGTTTCCTCCGTAGATTATTTTTGCAATTGAATTAGCCGAAGCGCCCGCCGCGCTGGATCACCTCGATCTTGTAGCCGTCGGGATCGGAGACGAAGAAGAAGCGCGCCAGCGTCTTGCCGTCATGCTTGAAGTCGCGCAGCGGCCCCGGCGACAGCTTCTCCGCCTCGAAGCGCGCGTGCTCGGCATCGACATCGTCGACCACGACGGCGAGATGGCCGTAGCCGTCGCCGAGCGCATAGGGCTCCTTGCGATCGAAATTGACCGTGAGCTCGACCTCGAACGGCGAGGACGGATGGCGCAGATAGATCAGCGCGAAATCGCCAAATCGCAGATTGTCCGCGATCTCAAGGCCGAACGCGCGGTGATAGAAGTCGAGCGCCTTGGCCTCATCGAGCACGCGGATCATCGAATGCACGAGTTTCGCCATTTCAGTTCAGCTCCTTCAGATAGGCGATGATCAGCGCGCGGGTTTCCGCCTTGCCCTGCCGGTAGGCCATCACGGCGCCGGGGATCACCGCTTGCGGATCGGCGAGCCACGCATCGAGATGCGCGTCGTCCCAGACGAAATCGGCCGTGGCGAAGCCCGCGGAATATTTGAAGCCGCTGGCCTTGCCGGCGTGGCGGCCGGCGATTTGATAGAGCGACGGTCCCTGCCGGACCGGATCGGATGTGTTGGTGGTGTGGCAGGTTCCGCATTGCTGCTTGAACAGCGTCGCGCCGTCGGGCGGCTTGGCGGCGGGCAAGGGCATCTGCGCCGCCGTCATGTGCACCGCGAGCATCGCGCTGCAACATCCCAGCCCGATGCTCCATCCTGCGCGCCGCATCGCCATGCTCGCTCCCCGTCGTGAACGGACTGTAGGGCGCGGCTATCAGGCGGTGGTAGTAGCCGGCTGTTTCACGAGAACAAACCGCAAGCCGCCTTGTCGATGGGACGACAAGAAGATGGCAGCCGGACATCATGACGCGATCGCTCAAGATCGCGTCGCGATCTCATCTCGTTGTTTGCATGTGAGCTTTCCGGAAAACCTGCTCGCGCCTGTGCGGGTCATGCGCGCGATCGTGCCGCATATGTGCAACGCAATTCCGCGAAATGGCCGCGAAAACCCTGCACGATCTCCACACGACGCAGCTTGCATGACGCAGGCGCCGTTTGCGACATCATCAATCCGCGCACGGGGCAGGTCCGGAGCAGGCGGCGCCGGGAACCCCGAACCGTCCCGCGCAAATCATATCCAGGAGCAATGGATGAAATTAGCGAAGACTTTCGCGATCGCGTTTGCTGCGTCGGCACTGCTCGCCGGCCCGGTGCTGGCACAGGGCACGTCGACCCAGAGCCAGACCGGCGCCGGCATGCAAGGCCGCGGCACGATGCAACAGGGCGCGCCGGCGGGCGGTGCCGACGAGGAACTCAACGCGCAGGGCGGCGCGGCGACCGGCAAGGGCGGCGTCGCCGCCAAGAGCGGTGCCAAGGGCACGGTCGGTGCCGGCAGCAGCACGCGCAAATCGACCGGGTCCGAGTCGGCGCCCGGTATGAAGAAGTATTGATCGCGATAGCCGGATGCAGCGCTCGCGCGCTGCATCCGTTTCCCGGATTCAATCGTCGAAGCGGCGGGCGCCGCGCCCCGCCTTGATGTCGCTGCGGCGCTTCTTGCCCTCGAGCCGGCGCTGCTTGGAGCCGAAGGTCGGCTTGGTCGGCCGCCGCGGCGTCGGCCGCACCAGCGAGGCTCGCAGCAATTCGAGCAAGCGCTCGATCCCGTCCGCCTTGTTGCGTTCCTGGGTGCGGAAGCGAAACGCCTGGATCACGATCACGCCGTCCTTGGTCATGCGGCTGCCGGCGAGGCGGACCAGCCGCTCGGCGGCATCCGGCGGCAGGGCGATCTTGCGCGTGTCGAAGCGCAGCTGCGCCGCGGTCGAGACCTTGTTGACATTCTGCCCGCCCGGACCCGAGGCGCGCACAAAGACGATCTCGATGTCGTTCTCGTCGATCGTGAGGTCGCGGGACACCCGCAGCATGGCAGCACCGGCGTGAGGAGGAATCGGCGGGGGCAATGTAGCGGGTTTGCGTGATGCGTGCTGCGTTGATGCAGCGTTGGATTACGTCTGCGGCCGGTGTGCGCGGCCACCCCTCTCCCCAACCCTCCCCCGCAAGGGGGGAGGGAGCCCATCCGCCGGTGCGTCCATTACTAATTCCGCCCACAATGAGCGTCGGAGTTGTTGACGATGTGAGGTGAGTACGCCTCTCAATTCTCAATGCGACGTGAGGTGAGCACGCCACTCAGGCTCCCTCCCCCCTTGCGGGGGAGGGTTGGGGAGAGGGGTGGCCACAGCGGCGGTGCGAGTAGGATGCGCAACAAACTGCGTTGAGCAGCGCCCCGCCTCAGTTCGCCTTCGGCGGGGCCGAGACCGGCTGCGCGGCGGCTTGCGGGGTGCGGCCGACGATGGCGGTGAGCAGGCCGTCGCCCCACAGCTTCCTGGCGACCCGCTTGGCATCGTCGAGCGTCACCGCGTCGACGATGGCGTTGCGCTTCTCGATGTAGTCGATCGGCAGCCTGTCGAGCTGGTACTGCAGCATCGCCTGCGCCAGCTTCGAGGAGGTATCGAGCGCCAGCATCTGCGAGCCCTTCAGATACGACTTCGCCTCGTCGAGCTCCTTCTGGGTCGGGCCTTCGTCGGCGATGCGGCGGATTTCCGCGTTGATCGCGTCAACCGTCTCGCCGGCGCGGTCGGCGCGGGTGCCGGTGTTGCCGATGAACAGCGCGGAGTGATCCATCCAGAGCAGCGCCTCATAGATCGAGTAGGCGAGGCCGCGCTTCTCGCGCACTTCCTTGTAGAGCCGCGACGACAGCCCGCCGCCGCCGACGATGTGGTTCACCACATAGGCCGCCATGAAGTCGGGATCGTGCCTGTTGATGCCGGGGCCGCCGAAGGTGACGACGGTCTGCGGCACGTCGAGCGGGATGAAGGCGCGCTGCGGCGGCTTGGCCGCGACGATATCGGGGACCGGCGTCAGCTCGGCCTTGGCCGGCAGGTCGCCAAAGGTCTTGTCGAGCAGCTTGCCGAGCGTATCGGGGTCGACGTCGCCGACCACGGCGATGCGCAGCGTGTCCCTGGCGATGTTGCGGCGGGCATAGTCCTTGAGGTCCGCGATCTCGATCTTCGGCACGCTGTCGAGCGTGCCGGTCGCGGGGCGGCCATAGGGATGATCGCCGAATGCGAGCTCGAGGAACTTGCGGCCGGCCAGCGACGACGGATTGGTCGATTCGCGGCGCAGATTCGCGATCACCTGGGCGCGGATGCGCTCGACGTCCTTGGGCTCGAATCGCGGCGAGGTCAGCGCCATGCGCAGCAGGTCGTAGGCTTCGTCCTTGTTGTCCTTGAGCATGCGCAGCGAGCCGCGGAATTGATCGCGGGTCGACTGGAACGAGAGCTCGATGGCGCGACGCTCCAACCGCTCATGGTAGGATTTGGAATCGAGATCGCCGGAGCCTTCGTCGAGCAGGTCGGCGACCATATTGCCGACGCCGGGCTTGCCGGGCGGATCCTGGCTGGCGCCGCCGCCGAAGGCATATTCCATCGCGATCAATGGCACGGTCGCATCCTGCACGAACCAGGCCTCGATGCCGCCGGGCGACACCAGCCGCTGGATCTTGGCCGCGGCCTGCGAGGGCGCGGTGGACAGCGCCAGCAGCGTGGCGCAGGCGCCGCCGATCAGCATTGTGCGACGCGTGAGAGTGCGGCGGGTGAGGGAATAGATCACGAGCGCTTCTCCTCGCGTTTCGGCGCAGTATCCTTGATCAAATAACCGGTCACCGACCGCTTCTTGTCCAGCCAGGTCGCCGCGGCGGATCGCACCTGCTCGGCGGTGACGGCGCGGATTCGATCGGGCCAGCTCCGGATGTCTTCGATGCTGAGCCCGGTGGTCAGCGCGCCGCCGTACCAGCGCGCCAGCGTCGCCTGGTTGTCCTGGGCGTAGATCGCTTCGGCAATCAGCTGGGTCTTGACCCGTTCGAGGTCCTCGGCGCGCGCGGTGTTCTGCGCGAGGTCGGCGATCACCTTGTCGATCGCATCCTCGATCTGCGCGAACTCGACGCCGGGCTTCGGCGTCACCGAGATCGAGAATTGCGACGGATCGAGCGCGGTGCCCTGATAGCCGGCGCCGGCCGAGATCGCGAGACCCTTGTCGATCACCAGCGAGCGGTAGAGATAGGAGTTGGCGCCGCCGCCCATCAATTGCGCGAGCACGTCGAGCGCCTGGCTCTCGCCTGCCGCCGCCGTGGTCGCCGAGGGCACCAGATAATAGCGGCGCAGCCCGGGCTGCTCGACGCGCGGATCCGACAGCGTCACGGTGCGCGGCGCGGCCGGCGTCGGCTCCTGCGGCCGCACGCGCTTCTCGGGGATCGCGCGCTGCGCCGGGATCGGGCTGAAATTCTTCTCCACCAGCGGCTGGACATCCTTGAGCTCGACGTCGCCGGCGATCACCAGGATCGCGTTGTTCGGCGCGTAGAAGCGCTTGTAGAAGGCGAGCGCGTCCTCGCGGTCGAGCTTCTCGATCTCCTGGTGCCAGCCGATCACCGGGCGGCCGTAGGGGTGGTTGAGATAGAGCGCGGCCATGATCTGCTCGGTCAGCCGAGCGTCCGGATTGTTTGCAACGCGCATGTTGAACTCTTCGAGCACGACGTCGCGCTCGGGCAGCACGTTCTCGTCCTTGAGGATCAGGCCGGTCATGCGGTCGGCCTCGAACTCCATCATGGTGGCGAGCTGCTCGCGCGGCACGCGCTGGAAATAGCCGGTGTAGTCGACCGAGGTGAACGCGTTCTCGTTGCCGCCGACCCGCAGCACGGTCTGCGAGAACTCGCCGGCCGGGTGCCTGGCGGTGCCCTTGAACATCAGGTGCTCGAGGAAATGCGCCAGCCCGGACTTGCCGGGCGTCTCGTCGGCGGAGCCGACCTTGTACCAGATCATCTGGGTGACGACCGGCGTGCGGTGATCGGGGATCACCACGACCTGCAGGCCGTTGTCGAGCGTGAAGCTGGCGGGGCGTTCCGAGGTGACGGTGGTCTGGGCGCGGAGGCTGCCGGCCGACAGCGGGATCGTGGAAACAAATGCGGCAATGAAAAGTGCGATCGATCGGCGTGCGGACATCACTATCCTTATGAAAGCCCGGACATGGCCGGGGCAGGAGACGCGGCATCGTACACGGTCGTTCCCGTGCCGGAGGTCACGAAGCGGAGAGACGTGAGCCGCCCCGCATTAAGCTTTGCTCATGTAGTTCTTTGTTCGAGCATGGTGTTTTCGGAACACCGCGTCGCGCTTGGCGTCAACGCGGCCCTCCGGGTTCCGGACCATGCGCGGCGGCCGACCCTACTGCACCGGCTTGCCGGTCTGGATGTCGTATTCGCCTTCCCTGACCAGCGGCTTCATCGGGCCCGTGCCATAGGCAAAATTCGACGACGGCGTCTGGTAGCCGGGGGGCGGCTCGGTCAGGGTTGCACGCGGCGGCTCACCCTTGAACGGCGAGGACTCGCTGCTGTTGCCCTTGAACATGCCGAGCAGGCCGCCGCTGTAGCCGAGCTGGTTCGGCATCAGCGAGGGATTGGTGGTGACGCCGGGCTCGATCGGGTCCTTGCTGTTGGTCGCGGTCTGCTGCTTGCGGCCGGCCTCGATCTCGGCCGGGGTCAGCGGCATGGCCTGCTGCCAGTGCTCCTTCTTGACTTCCTTCTTGCGCGCCTCGATTGCAGCCTTGCGCTTGGCGACATCGGGATCCTTCGGCCAGTTCGGTGCGTCGGCCTTGGCGGCGGAAGCCGGCGGCGGCAGGTCGAGCTTCGGCGGCACCACCAGCGGCGAGCGCTCGCGGTAATCGATGCCCTTGCTGGCCGCGCTCTTGGCGCCGAGGCCGGTCATCAAATTGTCGACGATCCGCTCTTCGAAGGTCAGGCCGTCGTCGTCATCGTCGTCGCCGGCACGCACCGGGCCCGCCGTCATGACGAGGCCGATACCGGCCGCGACAAACGCCAGGCGCAGGCCGCGCTGCAGCGCCGGTCGGGACGTCTCGATCAGGTAAAAGCGGGCTTTGGTAGTGCGCATCGCGCCATCCCCATTTCAGAAATTCCGCAAGGCGGTCACTGGCTTAGGCACAGTTCCGCCGGACGCAGGTCGACCGCCGACCGGCTCCTATCGGCCGGGATCAGGGCGCTTTTGCGGCGGGTGCCCCCAAGAGGGAATCATACAGGAGCGCCGCCACACCGGCAACGATGGCCACGTCGGCAAGGTTAAACACGTACCAGCTGAAGGTTTTTTCGCCGATCTCGATATGAAACAGGGCAAAATCGACCACCGCGCCGTAGGCGAAGCGGTCGATCCCGTTGCCGATGGCGCCGCCGATGATCAGGCCGAGCGACACCGTGGCGAGCCAGGTCCGCGACCGCGCCATCCAGATCGCGAGCGCGATCACGGCGGCCGCCTTGATCACCATCAGGGCGATCTGGGCCGCCGGGCTCTCGCTCTGGAACCAGCCAAAGCTGATCCCGGGGTTCCAGGCCAGCACCAGGTCGAAGAACGGCGTCACCCGTACGGGGGCGTGGCGAGCGATTTCCAGCACGTAGAGCAGCCAGAGTTTCGAGGCCTGGTCGGCGATCAGGGTGACGACCGCCGCCAGTACGCCGGCGCGCACGGGAGAGCTCAAGCCGTGACCCCCAGCGCCTTCCACTCCCGCAGCGCTTGTGCGTCACGCGGCGAGACATCGGGATACTCGGGGTCCTCGCCGACCGTGGGCAGGATCTTCCACGAGCGCGCGCATTTGATGCCGACCGCCTTCTCGACCACCACGGCAACGCCGGGCACGCCATCGAGACGGAACGCGCCCGCCGGCGCCTCGCCCTCGCGCACCTCGTAGCTCGAGGTGATGCAGATCTCGGCGAGATCGACGTCGAACAGCGTCGCCAGCATGGCCCGGTCGGCGATGTAGATCACCGGCGAGGCCTCCAGCGACGAGCCGATATTCTTGGCGGCGCGTTCCGGCTCCAGCGCGCCGGTGACGACGCGGCGGACATCGCGGATCCTCTCCCACTTCGCGGCGAGGGCATCATCGCGGAACTGCGCGAGACCCTCGGGGAACAAAGTGAGGTGCACCGAGGGCTCGGCGCCCGGCCGGTACATCCGCCAGGCTTCGTCTGACGTGAAGCTCAGGATCGGCGCCAGCCATTTCAGGATCGAATCGCACAGCAAGTCGATCGTGGTCAGCGCCGCCTTGCGCGCCACCGAGGACGGCGGATCGCAATACAGCGTGTCCTTGCGGATGTCGAAATAGAACGCCGACAGCTCGGAGTTCATGAATGCCGCAAGGCTCGCGACCACGGTCTTGTAGTCGAAATCGGCATAGGCCTTGCGGATGGTCTCGGCATGGCCGGCCAGTTCGTGCAGCATCAGCCGCTCGAGCTCGGGCATCTCGGCAGCGGCAACCTTCTCGGCTTGCTTGAAGTGATGCAGCGTGCCGAGCATCCAGCGGATCGAGTTGCGCAGCTTGCGATAGGTCTCGATGGTGTTCTTGAGGATTTCGGGCCCGATGCGCTGGTCGTCGGCATAGTCGGTGGCGCAGACCCACAGCCGCAGGATGTCGGCGCCGGAATCCTTGATCACCTTCTGCGGCTCGACGGTGTTGCCGAGCGACTTCGACATCTTGCGGCCGTTCTCGTCGAGCGTGAAGCCGTGGGTCAGCACGATGTCGTAGGGCGCGCGGCCGCGGGTGCCGGCGCTCTCCAGCAGCGAGGAGTGGAACCAGCCGCGGTGCTGGTCGCTGCCCTCAAGATACATCACGGTGTCGTCGCCGCCATCGATCTTGCGGACGATGTTGCCGAGCTGCGGAAAGTTCTGGCGGTCTTCCAGCACGAAGGCATGCGTGGAGCCGGAATCGAACCAGACGTCGCAGATGTCGTCGACCTTCTTCCAGTCCTCGGACGCGCGCTCGCCGAGGAAGCGCTCGCGGGCGCCGTCCATGTACCAGGCGTCGGCGCCTTCCTCCATGAAGGCTTCGGTGATGCGCTGGTTGACCACCTCGTCCTGCAGGATCTCGGCCGAGCCGTCGCCCTTCTCGCGCACGAACACGGCGATCGGCACGCCCCAGGCGCGCTGGCGCGAGATCACCCAGTCGGGACGATTGGCGATCATGCCGTTGATGCGGTTTTCGCCGGCCGGCGGCACCCATCGCGTCACCGAGATCGCGTGCAGCGCGCGGGCGCGCAGCGTGTCGCCCTTCTTGGCATGACCGTTATCCGCGATGGGCTTGTCCATCGCGATGAACCATTGCGGCGTGTTGCGGAAGATCACCGGCTTCTTGGAGCGCCAGGAATGCGGGTACTGGTGCTTGAGCCGGCCGCGCGCCAGCAGCATGCCTTTCTCGATCAGCGCCTTGATCACGGCCTCGTTGGCGTCGCCCTTCTCGCCCTTGTCGGTGATCACGCGCCTGCCGGTGAAGCCGGGGGCGTGGATTGTGAAGGCGCCGTTTTCGTCCACCGTGTAGGGGATCGCGGTCGGGATGCCGCGCGCGTCAAGCTCGCGCGCATTGGTCATCCAGACGTCGAAGTCCTCGCGGCCGTGGCCGGGCGCGGTGTGCACGAAGCCGGTGCCGGTGTCGTCGGTGACGTGGTCGCCCGCGAGCAGCGGCACGGTGAATTCGTAGCCGCCACTGAGGCCGCGCAGCGGATGGGCGCACTCGACGGCGTCCAGCGTGTCGCCGGGGATGTCGCGCACCTTCTCGAAAGCCGTGACGCGCGCCTGCTTGAACACTTCGGCGGCGAGCGCATCGGCGAGGATCAGCAGGTCGCCGGTTTTCGCCCAATTGTCCGCCGGCGCATCCGTCACCTTGTAGAGGCCGTAGGCGATCTTCGGCGAGAACGAGATGGCGCGGTTGCCGGGCAGCGTCCACGGGGTGGTGGTCCAGATCACGACCGAGGCATTGGCGAGCGCGCCATGCGCAGGCGAGGTGACCGGGAATTTCACCCACACCATGTCCGAGGTGTAATCCTCGTACTCGACCTCGGCCTCGGCGAGCGCGGTCTTCTCGACCACGCTCCACATCACCGGCTTGGAGCCGCGATACAGCGTGCCGTTGGCGGCGAACTTCATCAGTTCGCGCGCGATCGCGGCTTCCGCCGGATAGGTCATGGTCTCGTAGGGATGGTCCCAGTCGCCGATGATGCCGAGCCGCTTGAACTCCTCGCGCTGCACGTTGATCCAGTGCGTCGCATAGGCGCGGCATTCCTTGCGGAACGCCACCATCGCGGCGGAGTCGCGGAAGTCGGGCTTCTGCTTGCCCTTGGAGCGGTAGTTCTCCTCCTCGATCTTCCATTCGATCGGCAGGCCGTGGCAGTCCCAGCCCGGCACGTAGTTGGAGTCGAAGCCGAGCATCTGCTGGCTCTTGGTCACGACGTCCTTGAGGATCTTGTTCAGTGCATGCCCGATATGGATGTTGCCGTTGGCATAGGGCGGGCCGTCATGCAGCACGAACTTGGCGCGGCCCTCGGCGCTCTGGCGCAGCTTGGTGTAGAGGCCGATCTCGTTCCAGTATTTCAGGATTTCCGGCTCGCGCTGCGGCAGGCCGGCGCGCATCGGGAAATCCGTCTGCGGCAGGTAAAGGGTCTTGGAATAGTCCCTAAGGTCAGTCTTTTGGGCGTCGGTCTTTTGCGGCTTGTCGGACATGAAGGCTCTGATTTTGGCAGGTGCGGGCGCGGATACGCGATCAATCGCGGGTGAAACGGCAAGGTCCCGGTCTTGCGCCGAGCCTTGAGCTCAGGCGGAAGCCGGGCCGCTAATCCGTATGATGCGCCGCGAAAACATGGGGTTTCCCATAGCAGCCAGGCGGCGAAATCGCAAAGCCCCGATTGCCGGCGGACCGTGGGACCGTTCCCTGGAGCGCGATTAAGCCAGCTTGAAGCGGTTTACCGCGGGTTCGGTCCACCTCGCCCCGACGGGGAGAAGTCGACTTGAGCAGCAAGTCGGGTGAGGGCCGCGGCTCCAACGACAGACCGTAACCCCTGCACCGGGCGCATAGCTGAAACTTCGCTTCGGCGTCGCAACGTGTTCGCAACTACCGGAGTAATCCCGGGTGTTTCTGGAAAGGGTGATGGAATTCCGAAGGACTCGCAGCCAAATTAGGGAGCTTAGTCGGTTTGGGCGACAGGAGGTCGCCAAATGCGTGATTATCAGGCCTACATCATCGGCGATGATGGCCATATCGAACAGCGGATTGATCTTTGCTGCGCTGACGAAAACGCTGCCAAGGAACGGGCCAAATCCTTAGTAGACCGCAATTCCATTGAGTTATGGCAATCCGATCGCTTGATCGCGACGATTCATCCCGATCCGATCAAGACCAGCAGCGCCGCTGGCTGGATCAAGAGCTGGCTGCGGCCAGCGAACTAAGCGCCCGCTCTCCCGGCAACTTTTGCTGGAACATGGTGTTGAATCGCTATGCCTAGAGCTATCGTTATGCCTAGACCTATTGCCATTACGCTCATGAGTTTGGCCGCAGCCTGCCTGTCTGCGTTCGCAATCGCGGTAGCTCTTATGATCCATTGAGGGGCCGCCGGATTCCACCGGCGGCCCATCGGCTTGTTGAGGAGGTTGATGAACGCTGGATGAACGCCCGGCCGGCGTAATGGTTGCTGCGCCGCTGACGGGCGGCTGGTAGGCAATAATAATCAGAGCTAAAGTTTAGCGGTCGGCCAGATCCGACGTTCCGAGAGACAGGGAGTTTGCAATGGCAAGACCATCGACACTTCCACCTCAAGTCTTTGATCATGCGCCCGACCAGGCGCTGGCCCATCTTCCGACTGAGCTGCCTCCATCACCGACCAGTCCCGACGTAACCCTGCCCCAGCACGCGCTAGATGCGGTCGAGCACATAAATACGCTGGGCGTGAACCATCTGCCTGATTTCTTCTCCTGAATTTCGGCGACGGCTACGATCGAGGCCGCTCAGTTGATGACCTCTTTCATGTGGATGGCTTG
This sequence comes from Bradyrhizobium ivorense, assembly GCF_900696085.1. GTDB lineage: Bacteria > Pseudomonadota > Alphaproteobacteria > Rhizobiales > Xanthobacteraceae > Bradyrhizobium > Bradyrhizobium ivorense. The sequence continues at coordinate 663,486 of NZ_CAADFC020000028.1, read as the reverse complement.
CCGATGCGCGCTAAAGCGCGATGAGATTGGGTTGAATCGTCATCGCGCTTTAGCTCTTGTTTGAGCATGATCTTTTCGGAAAACCGCTTCACACTTTTCCGGATCATGCTCTAGGCAGCCCGTGGCCGAGCCGGGTTTCCCGCCACGGTCGCGCCGGGGGCGACGTCCCGCGTGACCACGCTGCCGGCCGCGACCAGGGCGCCATCGCCGATGGTGACGCCGGGTAGGATGATCGCACCGCCGCCGATCCAGACGTCGCTGCCGATCCGGATCGGGCGGCCGAATTCCAGCCCGGTGCGCCTTGTCTCGGCGTCGCGCGGATGGTCGGCGGTATAGATCTGCACCGCCGGCCCGATCTGGGTGCGGTCGCCGATCACGACCTCGACGACGTCGAGGATCACGCAATTGAAGTTGAGGAACACGCCGTCGCCGAGGCTGATATTGGTGCCGTAATCGCAGAAGAACGGCGGCCGGATCACCGCACCCTTGCCGACCTGCTTGAGACGTTCGCAGAGCAGGGCGTGCCGTTCGGCGATCGGCGATGCCAGCGCCGCGTTGTAGCGCGCCATCCATGCCTTGGCCGCGGCCTGATCGGCGGCGAGCTCATCGTCGGTGTAATAGAGCTCGCCCGCCAGCATTTTTTGCTTTTCGGTTTTCAATCAATCACTCCGAGCCGTGGGAACGCGCCAGGTGCTGCGGCGAGGGCCGCGCGCGCCCGCGCGCTGTCGTCATCCATCTGGCGTATCAACGCCTCGATGGTGTCGAATTTCAGCTCGTCGCGAATGAAACCGATGAAGGCGACGTCGAGCACCTTGCCGTAGAGGTCGCCCTTGAAGTCGAACAGGAACACTTCGAGCAGCGGCGCGCCGTTGTCGAAGGTCGGGCGGCGGCCGAAGCTCGCGACACCGTCGAACCGCTCCGAACCCAAGCCGACCCGCACCGCATAGATGCCGTGCTTCAACCCGCAATGCTTGTCGAGGCGGAGATTGGCGGTGGGATAGCCGAGATCGCGGCCGCGCTTCTCGCCGTGGATCACGGGGCCGGTGACGAACCAGGGACCGCCGAGCATCGCGGTGGCATCGGCGATTTCGCCCTCGGCGAGCGCCATGCGGATCGCGCTCGAGGACACCGGGCGCTCCGCGATGTCGACATGGGCCTGCACGTCGACCTCGATGCCGAGCCGCGGCGCCTCGCTGACCAAGAGGCTCGGCGAGCCGACCCGGCCCTTGCCGAAATGGAAATCGTAGCCGACCGCGATGCCGCTGATGCCGAGCCGGCCGATCAGGTCATGGTGAATGAAGTCCTGCGCCGTGGTGCCGGCGCGCGCCTTGTCGAAGGTCATGACCACGGCGCCGGCGAGCCCGGTGGCCGCCAGCAGGCGCAGCTTGTTGGTCTCGTCCGTGAGGCGGAATTGCGGGGTGTTCGGGCTGAAGAATTTGCGCGGATGCGGCTCGAACGTCACCGCCAGCGCCGGCACGCCGTGCGCCTTGCCCATCGCCAGCGCCGCGCCGATCACGGCGCGGTGACCGAGATGGACGCCGTCGAAATTGCCCATTGCGACCACGGCGCCCTTCGGAATGACGCTTGCGGGGGTGTTGTCGCGGATAACAGTAAAGCCAGTGCTCATTTCAGGCATTCTTCAAGGATTCTTAAGCATGATTGTCGCGCCGGACGGTGACGCGGCGGCGGATGATAAGTCAAGCGCGGCGAATATCGCGTCAAATCCGTAACAATCCGGCTCTTGCCGGTTAACGCGCTGTTTAACGCCAGCTGTTAGTGCTCTGCGGGAAAGCTGCGGCTCGCGCAGAAGCGTAATTGCAAGTGTGGTTTGGGGGAAAAGATGGCGGTTGATTTGTCCATGCCGGTTCTGGTGGTTGATGACTACAGCACCATGATCCGCATCATCCGGAATCTTCTCAAGCAGCTTGGATTCGAGAACATCGACGACGCCTCCGACGGTTCGGCTGCGCTGAACAAGATGCGCGGCAAGAAGTACGGCCTGGTGATTTCCGACTGGAACATGGAGCCGATGACCGGCTACGACCTGCTCAAGGAAGTCCGCGCCGATCCCAACCTCGCCACCACGCCCTTCATCATGATCACGGCGGAATCCAAGACCGAGAACGTGATCGCGGCCAAGAAGGCCGGCGTCAACAATTACATCGTCAAGCCGTTCAACGCCGCCACGCTGAAGACCAAGATCGAGGCGGTGTTCCCGGACATGGCGACGGCGTAAGACGCCCGTCCATCGCATCAGCTAGAGATCTCGTCATGCCCGGCCTGTCCCGGGCATTTGCGTTTGATCGCCCTTTCCGCTTGCGGCAGCGCTATCGCATGATGGAACTGGGTTGGGGAGAACGACGCTGCCATCACCGTCACCCTGAGAGATTGTGAAGCTTTGTCCTCATCTACCGTTGTCATCGCCCGGCCTGTGCGCAATTGCGCACATGGACCGGGCGATCCAGTACGCCGCGGCCTCTCGCTTCTATCACTGGCGTCTCTGGAATACTGGATCACCCGGTCAAGCCGGGTGATGACACCGAGCAAGCTGAGCAAACCATCACCGTCACCCTGAGGTGGCCGCTTCTTCAGCGGCCCTCGAAGGGTTGACGGCCCGGCTGGTGGTCGATTCATCCTTCGAGGCTCGCCCGGCAGCGCAGCTGCGCTGCAAGGCTCACACCTCCGGCGACAAAGGCAAAGCCTTTGCGCGGGGATGACGGGACGACGCTCCAGCGGTCTGCGCGATTTCGGAATATTGGAAGATTATCCCTGAGTTGCCCGACGTGTCAAGCGGCCTGATCGACCATGTCAGTAGCTCGTGATCTGTCGCCTGTTTGTAGCTCGTGAAGTGTCGTGTTTTTGGTGCCCCGGGACAAAGGGGGCACGATGGGCACGGCATCCATTCACGAGGGTGTACGACGGATGCGGTTTTCAGATTTGCTGGAACGGACGGAGGCGAGGGAACTGACGCAGGAGGGCGCTGCGGAGCTTCTCGGGGTCAGTGTTCGGACCTTCCAACGCTGGGCGGAGCGTTACGAGGCGGAGGGCGATGACGGGCTGGTCGACCGACGCATGGGACGGCGATCGCCACGGCGGGCGCCGGAGGAAGAGCTGGAGCGGATGCTGGGACTGTTCCGCGACAAATACGCGGACTTCACGGTGAAGCACTTCCACGAGCAGCTGCAAAAGCGGCATGACTATGTGCTGGGCTATACGGTGACGAAGCTCGCCCTGCAGGCGGCGGGCCTGGTACGGAAGGCGCCGAAGCGTTCGGCGCACCGTAAGAAACGCCCACGCCGGCCGCTGCCGGGGATGCTGCTGCACCAGGACGGGTCGCGCCACGTCTGGATCGAGGATCTGCCGGCGATGGACCTGATCGTGACGATGGACGATGCGACCAGCGAAGTCTACTCGATGCTGCTGGTCGAGGAAGAAGGCACGGCCTCGACGTTCCTGGCCCTGCGCGAGGTGATTGGCGAGCGTGGCTTGTTCTGTGCGCTCTACACCGATCGCGGCAGCCATTATTTCCTTACCCCGAAGGCTGGCGAGAAGGTCTCGAAGACGCAACAAACCCAGGTGGGACGGGCTTTGTCGCATCTTGGGATCGAGCATATCGCGGCCTATTCGCCGCAGGCGCGGGGACGCTCCGAGCGGCTGTTTGGCACGCTGCAGGACCGCCTGCCAAAGGAGCTGCGGCTCGCCGGGATCAAGACGGTCGAAGCCGCCAATGCGTGGTTGAAGGCGCATTACATCGCCGAACACAACGCCGCATTTGCGATCAAGGCCGAACAGCAAGGCACCGCCTTCGTTGCCGACCGCCACGAGGCCTGGCGCGAGGCGCTGTGCGTGATCGAGGAGCGAACCGTCGCCAACGACAATACCGTCGCATGGAAAGGTCGCCGGCTGCAGTTGCCGGAGAGCCGGCTGAGGCCTCACTTCGTCAGGGCCCTGGTGCGGGTGCATGAGTATCCCGATGGCACCGTCAGCGTGTTCCTCGGCCCGCATCGATTGGCGAGGTTTAGCGCCAACGGACAGCAGATCAGCCCCGACGCGCCTCAGCCTGGCAGCGTGCTCGGAGCCGTCAAGGACAAGCCCTGGCGGGCGCGCAAGCGCGCGTCCTTGACCGCTCCTGCGCGCGCCGCCGTCGAGAAAGCGCGGGTCGGGACGGAGAAACGGGCTTCAAATCGAACAAAGAAACCCGCCCGCAGGGCTGACCAGACCGCTCTATCCATGGCATGACAAACCCGGCGCTCCCGTCCACGCCTTCCGCGGGCGCCCAAAACTCCATAACGAAGGCGACAGATTACGAGCTACAAAAACACGACATCTTCACCCGCTACGGACAGCCGCCATGTCGAACGCCGGCAGCCGCGGCTACTTTGCATGGGTTGTTTTTCGGCATTTTGACAGGACGCCCCTGCGGCGGGGCGTTCTGCTAGGCGGATCGCATGCGACGGCGCCGCCGCCAGCGCCACAACAACGCAACGAGGACGACGACCACGAGACCCGCGGCGACCGCCTTGACGGTGAACCGCCCGCCGGGACGGTCGATGATGCGCGACCACAGCGAGGCGCCCTCGCCCGCGCGCGGCAGGCGGAATGCCACCACGCTGTCGCCGATCGAGGTGCCGGCCTCGGAATGGCCGCCGGCGCCGATCGCGACATACTGCTCGCCCTTCCAGAGATAGGTCATGGGGTTGGCGACGCCCGGCACCGGCAGCCGGCCGAGCCACAGCTCGCGGCCGGATCTGGCATCGAACGCGCGCAGATAGGCGTCCATCGCGCCGGTGAACACCAGCCCGCCCGCGGTGATCGCAACGCCATTGACCAGCGGCGTGCCGGTGCGGAGCGCGATGCCGAGCGGCGCCAGATCCTCGCTGGTGCCGACGGTCGAATGCCAGAGGATCTTGCCGGCCTTCAGGTCGACCGCCACCGTCTCGCCCCAGGGCGGCTGGTTGCAAAGCGAGCCGAGCGGCGACTTCGCCACTGCCCGCGTCATCGCAAACGGCGTGCCCTCCTGGCGGCCGAAATCATGGCCCGGCGGCGGATTGAAGCCCTTGGCCTGGTCGCGCGGGATCAGCGTGACGATCTGCACGGCGTGGCTGACATTGGCGTAGAGGATCTGGTTGACCGGATCGAACGCCGCGCTGCCCCAGTTCACGCCGCCGCCGGTCATCGGATAGATCACGGTGCCGCGCGTCGACGGCGGCGTGTAGAGGCCGTCATTGCTAGACTGTCCGAACAGCGTCTCGCAGGCCGGGCGCTCGAAGCCCGGCATGCCGGCCGCATCAGTCGCGCGGATGCGCTGCGTCAGCAGCGGCGGCACATGGGTCGGAAACGGCTGCGTCGGCGACAGCTTTTCGCCCTCGGCGCCGCTCTGCGGCACCGCGCGCTCCTCGACCGGCCACACCGGCTTGCCGGTGTCGCGGTCGAGCACGAACACAAAGCCTTGCTTGGTCGGCTGGATCACGACGTCGCGCATGCCCGCGCCGGTGTCGATCCGCGCCAAGGTCGGCTGCGCCGGCAGGTCGTAGTCCCAGACGTCGTGATGCACGGTCTGGAACGCCCACGCCAGCGCGCCGCTCTCGATCCGCAGCGCCACCACGGAATTGGCGTGCTCGTTGTTGCCGGGGCGCTGGCCGCCCCAGAAGTCCGGGCTCGGCGATGTCGTCGGCAAGAACACCAGCCCGCGCGCCTCGTCCACCGACATCGGCGCCCAGACATTGCTGTGGCCGGCGCTGATCCCGTCATGCACGAGCGGATCGAAGCTCCAGCGCTTTTCGCCGGTCCGCGCATCATAGGCGCGCACCGCGCCGAGCGGCGCATCGACCCTGCGATTGTCGGCGATTGCCGAGCCCACCACCACGACGCCGCGGCCGGTCACCGGCGCCGAGGTGATCTGGAATTCGCCGGGCCATTCCAGCTTCATCCCCGCGTCGATCCGGATCTCGCCGCCGTTGCCGAAATCGGCGCATGGCTTTCCGGTCCTGGCATCGAGCGCGATCAGGCGCACGTCGTTAGTGCCGGTGAAGATCCGCGAGCGGCACGCGGCGCCTTCCGCCGCGCGATCGTCGACCCAATAAGCGACGCCGCGGCAGACATAGCGGTTCGCCGGGCGCTGCGCGGTCGAGATTTTGGGATCGTAGCGCCATTTCTGCGCGCCGGTGCCGGGATCGAGCGCGATCACCTCGTTGAACGGCGTGCAGAAGATCAGGCTGTCCTCGACGAACAGCGGCGTCGCCTCGAACTTGGTGCGCTTCATAAGCTCGGGGGCGCGCGCATCGAGATCGCCGGTGCGGAAATCCCAGGCACGCACCAGCGTGCCGACATTGTCAGGGGTGATCTGATTCAGCGGCGAGAAGCGCGTGCCTTCGCGGTCGCCGCCCCAATATTCCCAGGCGAGCGCGGGCTCCGCGCACAGCAGCAGCACAGCGAGCAGGCGAACCAGCGATCGCATCGCATCCTCCACCCGATGCGATCATTCCAGCTGCACCGCATCACGAGTGAAGGATTTACGCGATCGCAGCCCTAGTATCTACCCCCGCGATAATTGTCGCCGCCATGATGGCCGCCGCGAAAACCGCCGCCGCCGAGGCCAATGCCGATCCCGATGCCGATCGGCGGTCCCACCGGCTCGTAGACCACGCGCGGCGGCGGACGGCGCTCGACCACGACCTCGTCCTCGACCACGACACGCGGCGGACGCCGCGTGGCGGTGCGGCGCGGCGGCGGATCAGGCTCGACCACGCGCTTCTTGGCGGGCGCATCAACCTTCTTCGGCTGCGGCGGCGCGGCGTTGCAGGGACAGGTCGGCCCAGCCAGCGCGACATTGGTCGGCGGCACGCTGGCAATAACCGGCCGGGTCTCGGGACGATAGCGCAGCCGCTCGACCAGCTTGCGCGCGGTCGCGGTGAGATCGCTGTCGGGATATTGCGCGAGGAAGAGATTGTAGGCCGCCGCGGTGTTGGCGAGCACGGCGTTATTCCACGCCACCATGCGGCGATGCCGGTCAAGCCAGTCGCGTGCCTGCAACCCGCGCTTGGTGCCGGCAAACAGGGTGGCGAAGGCCTCATAGGATTCATCGCTGCCGTCGGCCACCATCAGCTCGTTGGCGTCCTCGATCGGCTTGCCCTGCATTTCGCGTTTCCAGTCGTCGACACTGCGCCTGGCCGCGGCCGGCTTCGGCTCGGCCGCGGATGCCTGCGCCTGCGCCGGCGCCGCTGCCGGGCCGGCGATGAAGCGAAAATCCTCGGTCAGCGAAGAAGAATCCCACGGCGTCTGGCGGCCGTCGGTCGCCTTGTTCACGGCAAGGCGGACCCGCTTGAAGGTGTCCTCGATCGCAATGCCCGGCTGCTTCGCCGTGGCGAGCAGGGCCGTGGTGTATGGGCTATTGGAGCCGCTGCCATCCTCGGCTTCGGCGCCCGGCGAGGTCGAGAACGACACGAAGGTGCCGGGCGAGCCGACCTTGGCATCGACGATGGCAAGGCCGTGGCCCGCGGTCTTGTTGAGCTCGGGGAACGGGTTGTTGCGGCAGGCATCGAGCAAGAGGATGCGCATCCGGCTCGGCACCGAGGTCAGCGTGTTCAGAATATCGTTGAGGCGGACCGCCTGGATCGGAATGTCGGCCTCGCGCTTCGGGTCGACATCGACCGGCACCAGATAGTTCTCGCCGTCGATCTGCAAGCCGTGGCCGGCGTAAAACACCAGCGCCACGGTGTCGGCGCCCTTGGCGGCGACCTGGCCGGCGAAGTCGCTGATCCTGGCCCGCATCTCGTCCTGCGACAGGTCCGACGCCGAGGTCACCGCAAACCCGGCGTCGGTCAGCAATTGTGACATCGCCTTGGCATCATTGGCGGGATTGGGCAGCGCCGGCACCGACTTGTAGGCCGATTGCCCGATCACCAGCGCCAAGCGGCTCTCGGCGAGGGCCGGGCCGCCACCGAGCAGAATTGCGGCCGGAAGGATCAGACTGAGCAGCGAGCGAGCAAGCATGGCGACCTCCGGCAGTGATGTCGGAGATGGGTCTGATGGCTCGGGGCGCAGGTTCAGGCGGACGCCGCAAATCTGTGGCGCTGGTCACACAGGGTCAGCGGTCGAATTGTCGCAGGGATGACAGCGCCGCTCACTTCGGCTTCTTGGCGGCATCGGCCGGCTTGGTCACGCCCCAGGGATCGTATTTTTCCTTCGGCTCGGGAATCCGGTCGAGCGCGGCCTTATAGGCCTTCTCGTCGACCTTCGGCTTGGTGTCGGCCGCCTTGTCCTGTCCCCCACCCCCGCCGCGGCGCCCCTGGGCCAGCACAGGCGTCGCGATCAGCGCCAGAACCACGGCCGCCACCGTCATGCTGTTCTTCATCTCAGTCCCCTCTCCCCGCCCGGCCGCAGCAACATCCGGCAACACGCCGCTGATGCTAGCGCGTCCCGACATCATTGATCACGCAAATTCAATCCCACCAGGGGGGCGCAATCTGGGCGGCGGCATATTAAATCAATTCCATGGGACAGGGACTTATTTCAACCGCAGCGTTGCTGGCGGGCGCGACGCTTGTGCTGGGCGGCTGCGGGCTGGCCGACAGCCACGCGGTGTGGCCGGAGATCTTGAAGGTCAAGGCGACCGAGCCGGCGCCGCTCGAAGCACCTCCCAACGTCAAGCAACTGGTCGCGGGCAAGCTCGATTCGGTGTTCACCGCCGGCTCGCAGCCGACCCATGTGCGGGTCTCCGCGCCGGTGCACGATCCGCGCAGCACCGGCTGGACCGCCTGCGTCCGCGCCGAGCTGACCTCGGTGATCGGCAAGCCGCTCGGCACCCAGACCTATCGCGTGTTCTTCAACACCACCACGATCTTCGACCGCCGCCTCGCCGGCGAAGATGACAATTGCCTGACGGAAACTTTCGAGCCGGTCTAGCTGCGGCAAGTTTGGAGCACGGCGGATACAACAACGCGGATGCGCAGAGCGCACAACGTGCCATCCGTTTGCAACCGGTCCGCGCTCTCATGCGCTTCAAACGGTCATCCAACGACTGATTTGCAATTGCCGTGGCCGGCATTTGCGCGGCCGTGGCTTCGATACAATTCACGCGCTTCGCACGGAACCCAGGGAACTCTCGGAACCAATGCGCTCGCGCTGATTTGTCCCGCGCGGGCAGCATCGCTACGAGGAGGAAACATGAGGACGATTGCAATCGCAATTCTCGCAGGTGTCGGCGCACTGTCCGTCGGCAGCGCGGCCAAGGCATCCGACATCATCAGCTCGACGGAATATGCCAACCCCGATCTGGTGCAACAGGTTCGCATGATCTGCGACGAGGACGGACGCTGCTATCGCAGCCGCGGCGGCCGCACCATCGTGCGCGAGTCCTACGGCTACCAGCCGCGCGAACGCTACATCGAACGCCGCGTCTATCGCGATCGCGACTGGGATGACGGTCCGCGCGGCGGCGTCGGCATTCGCGCGCCCGGCGTCAGTGTTGGTGTCGGCGTCGGCAACGATCGCTGGTAACGCATCCGGCCACACGACGAGGCCGCCCGCCGCTGCGGCGGCCTCGTGATGCGCGGGAACGCCGCGCCGCCACGTTGAACGCATCGTTAACATTACCGCTCAAATTGCCTGATGGCCCCAACGGCATTCTCCATTTCTTTCCGTTAGCGTGACGGTGACGAACGCAGGCCGGCCGGGAAACGGCCCTGCACGGGGAAACTGTGACGTGGCCGATATTGCTGATCGGGCGATGATCCGCGGAGCATCTGATCGCGATGCCGCGGATGCGCGCGCGCTGCCGCCGCTGGCCGGCGCTCCGGTCGGCCCGTGGCGGGCGCTGGTCGAGCGCGCGATCGAGCCGAACGGCTACTACCAGCCCGATTGGGAATTGGCGGTGGATGCCTCCGCCCGCGGTCGCACCGACGCGTCGGTACTGAGCGCCAGCAATGATGCGGGCCAATTGATCGGCCTGCTGCCGGTCATCCCGATGCGGCGGATCTACAAGATTCCCCTGCCCGCGCTGGTCGGGGCCGAGCCCTATGGCACGCTATGCACGCCGCTGCTCGATCGCGACGCGGCCGAACATGCCATCGCAAAAATGTTCCAGCAGGCCCGCGATGCCGGCGCGCATGCGCTGATCCTGCGCACCATGTCGCTCGAAGGCGCTGCGATGGCGGCGATCCGCGCGGTGCTGGCGCGCGACGGGCTGCGGCCGCGCCTGCTGAGCGCCTATCAGCGCGCCGAGCTCGACGCGACGCGCGATGCCGACGCATTGCTGCGCGATGCGCTCGGCGCCAAGCGGCTGAAGGAGCTGCGGCGGCAGCGCAACCGCCTTGCCGAGCACGGCGTGGTGCGCTTCGACGTCGCGCGCACGCCGCACGAGGTCGCGGCCGCGCTGGAGACCTTCCTTGCGCTGGAAGCCGGCGGCTGGAAGGGCAAGCGCGGCACCGCGCTCGGCCAGCATCCCGGCGACGCCGCCTTCATCCGCCGCGCCACGGTGGCGATGGCAGAGGCCGGCCGCTGCGAGATCATCACGCTTTATGCGGGCGACACGCCGGTCGCCGGCGGCATCGTGCTGCGCCACCAGGACCGCGCCTTCTTTTTCAAGATCGGCATCGACGAGCGCTTCGCAAAATCCTCGCCCGGCGCGCAATTGACGCTGGAGCTGACGCGCCATCTCTGCGCCGATGGCGCGATCGCCTCGGCCGATTCCACGGCAGCGCCCGGCCATCCCATGATCGATCCGATCTGGCGCGGCCGCTTTGCGATCGGCGACGTGCTGCTGCCGCTGCGCCGGCACGATCCGCTGGTGCCTGTGATTCACGCAGCCGTGACGATGCGCGGCCTCGCCTACGAGGCCGCGCGTCGTGCCGTCGGGTTCATCCGCAACCGGCGCGGAAAGTCGGCTTGATCTCTCACTGCAATGGCGAGTGCGGCGCCGGCAGCATAATGGTGGAGTGCATCTCCTCGAGCAGCTGCGTGCCCTTGCCCAGAAATTCCTGCCAGGCCGGATCCTTCATCGCAGCGCCGCGTGCGGCGGCGCGGGCGTTGAGATCGGGATAGGCCCAGATGTGGCAAACCTCGTTCGGCTGCCCGGCGTCGGTGTACCAGAGGCCGACGATTTTCGAATATTTCTCGCGCGTCGGCATCACTCCGGTGAACAGCTCCTGCCATTGTTTGGAGGCGCCAAGCGGCTTGGCGCGGTAGTTGCGGAATTCGTAGACGTTGCCCGAGGTGGCCGGCGCGACCGGCGGGATGATCGCATTGAGCAAGCGAACCTCCTGGCGCACCAGGAACGGACGGATCGCCGGAATGTACTCGCCGGTCCAGCGCGAATTCTTCGCCAGCTCGGCACGCAGCCGGGTCCGTTCGTTGAGATCGGCGTAGCTCCACATGTGCATCACCTGGTTGAGCGGACCGATCTCGGTGATCCAGTAGCCCTCGAGCTTGCCAAAGTTGTCGCCGCGGATGTCGCGCGACAGCGTGCTCGCCGCCTTGACCACCTCGCCGACGGTGCCCGGGCGGGCGGTGTAAGTTCGCAGCTCATAGATCATGGTGGTTCCCCAAGTTTTTTGCTGGAGGTTTCAGAGTATCTGGTGCAGATCACGACGTCCTAGAGATCTTCATCCGGAATTTCGGCAAGCTTCGCCAGATGTCGCAAAAGACCCGTCTTTAGTGGCTTGTTGCCGTGGATCGGGACCAATGCTGCCTGGCTTTCCGTAGATGTGATGAATCCCGCTTACGCGTAGCAATGTCCAACCGTGGCGCTCGATGATCCGGGCAAACTCTCGGCCGGAGCAGGATTTCATGCCGGCAATTCCAGCATCCGTTCTACACCGCCCGGCTCCGGCGCCGCGACCTCGATGGACAAGCAGCCCTCGATCGCCTCCTGCAGGTTCTGCATGAGCTCGTCCATGCTCTCGCCCTGGCTGGCGCAGCCGGGGATCGCGGGGACTTCGGCCCAGAATCCCCCTTCTTCAGCCTCATGCACAACGATCTTGATCTTCATTGATGTCTCCGAAACGGATAGTCGCGCGTGCGTTCGACAATTACAAGCCGGCTACTCCGCCGCCTCGGCGTTAATCTCGGCGGAGACCCCGCGGATAGCGCGAGCAAGCTGCTCGGCCGGCTGGGCGCCGGAGACGGCGTATTTCTGCGCGAACACGAAGGTCGGCACGCCCGAAATGCCCTTGTCGGCGGCTTCCTGGGCCTGCGCCGAAACGAGGGCGACGTCTTCATCAGTGGCGAGGCGCCTGCGCACGTCGTCGGCGTCGAGCCCGACATCTTCAGCCGCCTGCACCAGCACATTGCTGTCGGTGAGATCGCCGCCGTCGCGGAAATACAATTCCATCAGCCGCTGCTTCATCTCGGCGGCCTTGCCCTCGGCCTCGGCCCAGTGGATCAGGCGGTGGCAATCGATGGTGTTGGGCTGGCGCTTGACCAACTCGGGGCGATAGCTGAGCCCCTCCTCATTGGCAGCCGCGACCACGCGGCCCGCGATACCCTTGTAGGCATCGACCGAGCCGAACTTGGCGGTGAGATATTCCTCCCGGCTAATGCCCTCGCGCGGCACCCAATTGTTGAGGAAGAACGGCCGCCAATGCACCTCGACCGGCACGTCAGGCACGAGCTTCAGCGCGTCCTCGATGCGGTGCTTGCCGATATAGCACCAGGGGCAGACGACGTCGGAGACGATGTCGAGGCGAAGCGGTTTCAGCGTGCTCATGAGACGTCCTCCCGGAATGAGGCCTGAAGTTAAGCCCCTCACCGGCCAAGACAAGGCCAGCGGCCGCATGTCACGCATCACATAACCTCGGCGGTTATTGTGGGACGACCGCCGGCTTTCTAGACATCGGCTTGCCCCAAGCCCAATGGAGACGCCGATGGCCGCCATTTTCCAGCCCGAAGGACCGCTGTTTCGCGCCACCGAGCACGCCGGCGGGCCATGGTCGCCGGACATGCTGCAGGGCAGCGCGACCACCGCGCTGATGACGCGCGAGGTCGAGCGGCTAGCTGACACCTCGGGGTTCGCGGTCCGCCGCCTCACCTTCGACCTGTCGCGGCCGGCGGGCCTGCGCGCCTTCGCCCTTGACACCGCCGTGCTGCGAGATGGCCGCAAGGCCAAGACGGTCCAGGTTCGCCTGCTCGACGGCGAGACCGTGATCGGCCGCTGCACCGCGCTGCTGGCGGCGCAAGGCCAGGACACGCCGCTCGATCCGTTCGCGCCTGCGGCAGGTGCGGACAAGGCACCCGAGGCGGGAACGCCGCCGCCGGCCTTTGCGCAGAAATGGAGCCGCTATTTTCAGAACGTCTCGGTGCGGCTGATCGAAGGCGCGTTGGAAAAGCCCGGACCCGCTGCCGCCTGGATGCGGCTCGACGTGCCGCTGGTTGCCGGCGAGGCCAACACGCCGCTGCTGCAGGCGGTGCAGGCCGCGGATTTCTCCAGCGGCGTCGCGCAGATCGTCGACATGCGCGAATGGACCTTCATCAATCCCGAGATCGGCCTCTACTTCTTCCGCCCGCCCGAGGGCGACTGGATCCTGATCCGCTCGCGCACCCGGGTCGGGGCCGGCGGCGCCGGGCTCACCATGGCGACGTTGAGCGATCGTGCCGGCCCGTTCGCCGAGGTGATGCAGGCGATGAGTTTTGAGCGCCGCGCGGCGCAGGCTCAGGCGTCCTGAGCGGCCAGCGCCGACAGCGTCGCCTCGGTGGCGCTGTCGGCCGGCATGAACATCTCGATGCGCAGCTCCTGCAGCGTGACGTCCTGCGGCGTGCCGAGCGTCAGCACGGTGCCGATCAGGCCGATGCCGACATCGCCCTTGCGCAGCCGCACCTCACACAGCGGCCCCGGCGTCTCGCTCTCGATCAATTGCGGCGCGGATACATCAGGCAGCTTCAAGAGCTCGCGCCAGGTCGATTGCAGCGCAAGGTCGAGCGGCGCGGCCATCGCCTCGTGCCGCGCCCGCAGCAGCAGCGCCGCGGCGAGCTGCGGCCAGTTCTCGACGAACGGCCTGAGTTCATCCGGCGCCAGGAACATCCGCATGTGGTTGAGCGGGCGCTGCATCCGCACCGGGCCCAGCAGCATCGTCATCAGCCGCGTCGCCGCGCGGTTCGCCTCGATCACATTCCATTGCCGGTCGGTGACGATGGCGGGGAATGGCTCGTGCCGGCGCAGCAGCAGGTCGATCGCCCGCCGCGCGCCGGCGATGTCGGGCGCCGACAAATCCCGCTCGCCATATTGTCGCGCAAAGCCGCCGGCCTCGAGCAGCGCGTTGCGATCGCGCAAGGATAGGCCGAGCGCAGCAGCGAGCTGCAGCAGGATCTCGCGGCTTGCGACCGCCTTGCCGGTTTCGACGAAACTGAGATGCTTGATGGAGATGCCGGCATCGAAGGCAAGATCGGCCTGACTCATGGCGCGCCGCCCGCGCCAATCGCGCAGGAGGGTGCCGACGGGATGCGGTCGTGTGCCGCGGCTAGGTGCCGTGTCCATGGCCGGATTATGCAGCGATGCCGCCTCCGCTGCAAAGGCTTCGCCGCTCAGCCCATGCTGGCGGCCATCTGCCGCATTCGCTCCGCGGTCAGTTCGTCGGCCGGAAAGAAGGTCTCCAGCGCCAGTTCCTGCAGCGTGATGTCGACCGGCGTGCCGAACACCATCGTGGTCGAAATGAAGCTCAGCACCTCGCCGTTAAGCCGCAGCTTGAACGGAAGCGCGACATTGTTGTCGGGAGTGAGCGGGGCCGATCGGGCCGGGATCGGATAGGATTTCAGGTCCTGGTACAGTTTCAGCAATTCCGGATCGGCGGTGGCCTCGCATTGCCGGTGCAGCCGCTCCAACAGATGCGCGGCCCATTCCGGCAGATTGACGGTGCGCGGCGCCAGGCCCTCCGGATGGAAGGCCAGCCGCAGGATGTTGAAGGGTTGGCCGAGCAGCCGCTCCGGCACGCCCTCCAGCAGCGGTGCCACCATGCGGTTGGCGGAGACCAGATTGTAGTGCCGGTCATAGGCCAGCGCCGGATGCGGCTCGTGCGCTTTCAGCACCAGGTTGATCGCCTCGCGTGCCGATTTCAGCGCGGGATCCTCCAGCGGGCGTTGCGGGAATGCGGGCGCGAAACCCGCGGCGACCAGCAGCACGTTGCGTTCGCGCAGGGGCACGTCTAATCGCTCCGCCAGTTTGAGGACCATATCGCGCGACGGCGCCGAGCGGCCGGTCTCGACGAAGCTCAAATGCCGCGCCGAGATCTCGGCCTCGACCGCGAGGTCGAGCTGGCTGAGATGGCGGCGCTGCCGCCATTCGCGCAGATGCGCGCCGATATGGACGGGTTTTGCGGGCTCGGCCCGCGCCGTGGATGCATGTGCGTTCATGCTGCAAAACCTACCACGCGAATTTCGCCCGTTCCATTACGCCTGAGGTAATCGAATTGGTGCGCGCGGCCGGTCCGTGGCTGATCCATCTGGCCACCTGGCTGGTCGCACGTTCGCTGAACATGCCCCAGCCGCTCGTGCACGACACCGTGTGTTCGTGTTCGCGCAGGTCTACGTGGTGGAGATGCGGATCGGCAGGGCGCTGTGTCCGCTCCGCACATTCCCGCGGGTTATCGTCTCCTGAAAACTTGCAATTGGACGCAAGGTCGGCGGCCAAGCTACGCCCACCGCGAAGCACGGCTGCAAAACCGTGATGGCCCGATCCATCGCCGCATGCTTCGACAGGGAGAAACACGTGTCAACTCACGCCCATGCGGAGGCCGCCGCGCATGCGCCCCGATCGCTGGAGGCGACGCTGAAGGCGATCGGCCTTCCCCTCGCCGTCGTCGTCGCCGCCGCCATCTGGCTCAGCCCGACCCCGGAGACGCTGTCCCTGCAGGGACACAAGGCGCTGGCGCTGTTTGGCGGCATTTTCGTGCTCTACCTGACCGAGGCGATCCCGCTCGCGATCGCCAGCCTGATGGTGGTGCCGCTCGCGGTGCTGACCGGAACGGCTCCGCTCCGGACCGCGCTCGACGGCTTCTCCGCCTCGCCCGTCTATCTCATCGTCGGCGCCTTCATCCTCGCGACCGCCATGGTGAAGACCCGGCTGGCCGAGCGCATCACCTACATCATCCTGGCGCGCTTCGGCAGCGCGCCGACGCGGATCACGCTCGGCGTGACGCTGGTCAATATCGCCCTTGCCTTCCTGGTTCCGTCGTCGACCGCGCGTACGGCAATCCTGCTGCCGGAATGCCTCAGCATCCTGACGATCTTCGGAGCCGGCGCCCGCTCGCCATTCGCGATCAACCTGCTGCTCACGCTGACGATGACCAACGCGACCATCGGCGCCGGCGTGCTGACGGCGACGGTGCCGAACCCCGTGACGGTCGAGTTCGTCGCCAAGACCAGCGGCCATACCATCACCTATGCCGAATGGCTGCTCTACGGATTCCCGCCGGCGCTGGCGATGACCATGTTCACCTGGTGGATCATCCAGCGCGTGTTCCCGCCGGAATTCGCGGCCGGCCATGAGCAGGCTACCGCGCGGATCGCGCAAAATCTCGCGGCGATGGGCCCGACGTCTTCCGCCGAATGGCGCGCCCTGAGCGTGTTCGTCCTGGTCACCTGCCTGTGGGCGACGCAGGGCCTCACCGGACTCGACACGACGGTGGTTTGCCTGACGGGAGCGTGCCTGCTGTTCCTGCCGCGCTTCGGCGTGATGGACTGGAGCGATGCCAACAAGGGCGTCTCCTGGCAGGTGCTGCTGATCGCCGGCGGCGGCGTTTCGCTCGGCGACATCCTGCTGAAGACCGGCGCCGCCAACTGGATGGCGAATTCGATCTTCCACGCCCTTGGCCTCGCCGGGGCCTCGGCGCTGGTCGTCATCGTGGTCGTGATGTTCATCGTGCAGTTCATGCACGTGATGTTCGTCGGCACGACCGCGATGGCGACCGCGCTGCTGCCGATCATCCTGGCGATGGCGACGACCGCGGGCGTCAACCCGGTCGCGCTGGCGCTGCCGGCCGGAATGATCATCGGCGGCTACCCGCTGCTGATGTTCTACAACACGCTGCCGAACATCCTCGTCTATGGCACCGGCCGGCTCCGCGTCGAGGATTTCCCCAAGGTCGGCGTGATCGTCTGCATCGTCGCCTGTCTGCTCTATGCCCTGTGTGCCGCGACCTGGTGGCACTGGCTCGGCCTGGTCTGATCTCACGCACACGTCATCCGGAGAACACCACATGACATTGCCCCTCGCCGGCATTCGCATCCTCGACCTGTCCAACGTGCTGGCCGGTCCCTTCTGCGGCTATCAGCTCGCGCGGCTCGGCGCCGAGGTCATCAAGATCGAGAATCCCAAGGGCGGCGACCTCGCGCGCCGGCTCGGCGCCGATCCGGCGATGGCGAAGAACCTCATGGGCCTGTCGTTCGTCGCGGTGAACGCGGACAAGCAATCCGTCGCGATCGACTTCAAGGCCGACGAAGGCAAGGAGATCTTCCTGCGCCTCGTCGAGACCGCCGACGTGGTGCTGGAGAATTTCCGCCCGAAAGTCATGGAACGGCTGGGGCTCGGCTACGAGGTGCTGGCCAAGCGCAATCCGCGCATCGTCTATTGCGCGATCTCGGGCTTCGGACAGGACGGCCCCTGGGCGGGCCGGCCCGCTTACGACCAGATCGTTCAGGGCCTTTCTGGCGTCATGAGCGTCACGGGCGATGCCGAAAGCGCGCCGCTGCGGACCGGCTTTCCGATCGCCGACACGATCGCGGGCCTCACCGCATCGTTTGCGATCGCGGCCGCCCTCGTCGAGCAGCGGCAGACCGGGCGCGGCCGGCAGATCGACGTCTCGTTGCTCGAATCGACCCTGGCCGCGATGGGCTGGGTCGTTTCCAACCACCTCAACGGCAATGTCGATCCGCAGCCGATCGGCAACGAGAATTTCACGGCGGCTCCATCCGGCACGTTCGCGACGGGCTGCGGACCGCTCAACATCGCGGCCAACGAACAGAAGCAGTTCGAAGCGCTTTGCGACATCGTCGGACGGCCGGAGCTGAAGACCGATCCGCTGTTTCGAGAGCGGCAGTCGCGCAAGGATTACCGCGTCGCGCTGAAGCGCGAGCTCGAGGCCGCCCTCGCCGCCAAATCCGCCGCCGAATGGGAGACGCTGTTCAACGCCAAGGGCGTTCCGGCGGGATGCGTTCTGAGCGTGCCGCAGGTGCTGAACGAGGCGCAGATCACCGGCCGCAAATTCGTCGAAAGCCTGAACGCGACGGTGACGGGGGGCCAGACGATGCGCGTCACCCGCCCGGGCTTCCGGCTCGAGAGCGATTATCCGGAGCCCCTGCCGCCACCCAGCCTCGGCCAGCACACCGAGAAATGGCTCCGACGACTCGGCTTCGCCGAAGGCGAGATCGAGGCCCTCGGCGCGCGCGGCGTCGTCGCCTTCGACAACCGGCCGACGGTGAAGGAGACCGTCAAGATGCCGGACCTGAAGGCGCGGGCCGAGACCTCAAGCACCTGACGGACAATCGAGGACGGATGCCATGACCGATCAAGCCACAGAGCTGTTGCACAAGGCCACCCAATGGTGGTCCACCGACATCATCGACATGAAGCCGGGCGTGATCCGCTTCCGCGGCTTCCCGATCGAGCAACTGATCGGCGTTGTGTCGTTCCCGCAAATGATATGGCTGATGCTGAAGGGCGATCTGCCAAGCGCCGAGCAGGGCGCGCTGCTGGAGGCCGCGCTGGTCGCGGCCGTCGACCACGGTCCGCAGGCGCCGTCGATCGCGATCGGACGGATGGCCGTGACCTGCGGCCTTCCCCTCAATGGCGCGATGGCTTCGGCCATCAACGTGCTCGACGACATTCACGGCGGCGCCGGCGAGCAATGCATGGAGCTGTACGCCGACATCGCGCGCGGTCAGGATGCGGGCATCGCGCTGAAGACCGCCGTCGAGCAGGGCCTCGACGCTTTCATCGCCGCGCACGGCAAGATCGTGCCGGGGTTCGGGCACCGCTTTCACCCGATCGATCCCCGCTCGCCCCGGCTGCTCGCGCTCGTCGACGCGGCGCGCAACAACGGCGTGGTCTCCGGTCGCTTCGCCGAGATCGGCCGCGGCATCGAACAGGTGATGGAAGAGCGCAAGGGCCGCAAGATCCCGATGAACATCGACGGCGCCACCGCCGTGATCTATTCGGAGCTGGGCTTTGCGCCGGCGCTGGGACGCGGCCTATTCATTCTCTCGCGCTCGGTCGGCATCCTGGCCCATGCGTGGGAGCAATCGCAGCAGGGCGGCCGGATCAAGGGCCCGATGCCGCCGGGCATCCCCTATCGCTACAGCGGCCCCGCGCCGCGGGATTTCGCCAAGTGACGTCCCAAGCCGCGAGCGCTGGCAACTATCTCGCCGTGCGGCCGGACTGGCTGGCGCGCGGCGTCGAAGCGGCACTCGATCCCGAGCTGCCGATCATCGATGCCCATCATCATCTCTGGGACCGGCCGAACTGGCGATACCTGTTCGACGAGTATCGCGCCGATATCGACGCCAGCGGCCATCACGTCACCGCGAGCGTCTTCATGCAGTGCCAAGCGATGTACCGCTCCGACGGGCCGGCCGCGATGCGCGTCGTCGGCGAGACCGAGTTCGTCAATGGTGTCGGGGCGATGAGCGCGAGCGGCCATTACGGCCCGCGGCGCCTCTGCGCCGGGATCGTCGGTCATGCCGATCTGCGTCTCGGCGACGCGGTGGCGCCGGTGCTAGAGGCCCACATCGCCGCCGCGCCCGGCCGCTTCCGCGGCATCCGGCACATCACCGTGTGGGATGCCGACCGAAGCTTGATGAATCCGCTGAGCGCCGGCCCGCCCGGCCTGCTCGGCGACGGCGCGTTTCGCGCCGGCTTTGCGCGGCTGGCGCCATTGGGACTCGTGTTCGACGCCTGGCTGTTCCACCCGCAAATCGGCGAGCTGACCGAACTCGCCCGCGCATTCCCGCAGACGACGATCGTGCTCGATCATCTCGGCGGAATCGTTGGGATCGGCGCCTACCGGGATCGGCGCGACGACATCTTCGCGGAATGGTCGCGCGCGATCCGCGCTCTCGCGCGGTGCGAGAATGTCTGCATCAAGCTCGGCGGTCTCGGCATGCGCATCAACGGATTCGGCTTCGAGACGCGGGACGTCCCGCCGCCATCGGCAGTCCTCGCCGCGGCCTGGCGTCCCTACATCGAGCTTTGCATCGAGGCCTTCGGCACGCAGCGCTGCATGTTCGAGAGCAATTTTCCGGTCGACAAGGGGTCCTATGGCTACGGCTCGGTGTGGAACGCGTTCAAGCGCCTGACGCGCCACGCCAGCACCAGCGACCGCATGAACCTGTTCAGTGGGACTGCCGCGCGCGTTTATGCGCTCGCTCTGCCCGGTTGACCACGATGGAGGGCATGGCTGCCGCGCCATCCGTCATGCCCGGCAGCGCGACCTGTTCGAAGAAATCGCGCCCCCTGGCTTTGAGCAGGCCAACGACCCGCTGCGCGGCGGGCGACAAATAGCCGTCGCGGCGGGTGACGAAGCCGAGCGGCCGCCGCATCGTGGTGGTGTCGATCATCAGCCGGTCGAGCTGGCTGCCCAATCGAAGCGGATGCAGGTTGCGCGTCGACGTGAAGCTGAGCAGCGCCGTATCGGCAATCAGCTTCGGCAACGTCGTGATCGAATTGGTCTCGATCTGGACATTGGGCGGCGGCAGGCCGTGCGCCTCGAAGACATTGTCGAGCCACTGGCGCATCGCGACGGTGCGGGCCGGCAGCACCCATTTCGAAGCGACCAGATCCTCGATGGCGAGCCGCCGGCCGCAAAGCGGATGGTCCTTGGCCGCGACCACGACGACGTCGTCGATGCCGAAGACCTCGTGAGTGAACTCCTGCTCGTCGGACGGCAGGATCGGGCCGATCGCAAGGTCGAGGGTCCGCTCGCGAAGCGCCGCCCTGACGACGCCGCTCATTCCGATCTGCACCTCGATCGCAAGGCCGGGCGCGTCGGCGATGATGGCGCGGCAGATCTGGGGCAGCAGGTACTCGCCCATCGTCGCGCCGCAGCCGATGCCGACCCGGCCGGCGGTGCCGGCGGCAAAATCGGTGACCTCGCGCAGCGATTCCTCCATCGCCTCGCGCATGCGCCGCGCGCGCGCCAACAGCACCTCGCCGACACGCGTGAGAGCGATCCCGCGCCCCGTCCGTTCGAACAGATCCGCCCCCACCGCTTCCTCGAGACGCTGGATGCATTTGGTCAGGGCGGGCTGGGTGCGGCCAAGCTTGTCGGCGGCCCGGCCCATATGCCCCAGATCGGCAATCACCTCGAAATAAGTGAGGTCGCGAAGGTCCACTTCTTCCTCCCGGTTATCGGTTCTTGAACATTAGCGATTGGACCGTTGTCCATCCGGTCTGGCATGTCTGAACCTAACACAGCCGGAACCCGTCGCGGAAACCGGCCAAAAAGCAAGGGGAGGATCGGCGTATGACCGAGATCACGGCCAACGGATCGTTGACGGAAGGCAGCCCGGATGCCGGGCTCGTCGCACGCGCCATTTCCAAGAATACCTGGCGCCTGGTCCCGCTTCTCGGCCTCGCCTATCTCTTCAACTACCTCGACCGCACCAGCGTCGGCTTTGCTGCGCTGCAAATGAACAAGGACATTGGCCTCAGCGCCACGCAATTCGGCTGGGGCGCCGGCATCCTGTTCTTCAGCTACTGCCTGCTGGAGGTTCCCAGCAACATGATGATGTACCGGTTCGGCGCGCGGCGCTGGCTGGCCCGCATCATGATCACCTGGGGGGTCGCCGCCGCGGCGACCGCATTCGCGACGGGACCGTACAGCTTCTACCTGATCCGTTTCCTCCTCGGTGTTTTCGAGGCCGGATTCTTCCCCGGCGTGATCTGGTACATCTCGATCTGGTTTCCCGAAAGGCACCGCACCAGCGTGCTGGCCCTGTTCATGGCCGCGACGCCGCTCTCCTCGCTGCTCGGCGGTCCGATCTCGGCCGCCCTGCTCGGGATGGACGGCTTCTGGGGACTCGCTGGCTGGCAATGGATGTTTCTGATCGAAGGCCTTCCGGCCTGCGTGCTCGGGGTTCTCTGTCTCGTCCTGCTCGCTGACACCCCGGAGCAGGCCCGGTGGCTCACGCCACCGGAGCGCCATGCGCTGCTGTCCGCGCTTGCCGGCGACAAGCATGACAAGCCCAAGAAGGACCTGTGGGCCGCCATGAAGGACACCCGGGTGCTGATGCTCACCGCGATCACCTTCGCCTTCACGATCGGCTCCTACGGCATCGGCATCTGGCTGCCTCTGATTCTCAAGGGCCATGGGCTCTCCAACATGGAAGTCGGGTGGCTTTCGGCCGTTCCGTACCTGTTCGCGACAATCGGCATGCTGCTATGGGCGCGCCTGGTCGATCGGAACGGGCAGAAGATCTACAACCTCATGGCCGCGCTGATCCTCGGCGCGCTGGGCCTTGCGCTCTCCGTCGCGTTCACCTCGCTGGTTCCGGCGCTGGCCTGCCTGACGCTGGCGCTGGTGGGCACGATCTCGGCGCGAACGGTGTTCTATACGATCCCGCAAAGCTTCCTGACCGGAGCCGCGGCCGCCGGAGGCATCGCGTTCATCAACTCCGTCGGCGCATTCGGCGGCTTCGTCGGCCCCTACATGGTCGGCTTCCTCAAGGACGCGACAGGCTCCTTCAACGCCGGCATGATCGGCATGACCGTGATCCTCGTCATCGCGACAGGAATTGCCGCCGCGCTTAAACTGGTTGTCGGAAAGAATTGAACCGTAGCGGGCGGCACGGAACGGTCACAGAGTGGCGCGCTGTTGCAACCGGGCCTGCTCGGGGCGCTTTTTCTTACGCCTGAGGTAATCGAATTGGTGCGCGCGGCCGGTCATCTTCAGCGGCACAGGAGATGACCATGCTGATGCTGACCCTCGTCCGAAGCTTCGCCGTCCTGATCCCGTGGCTGACCCATCTGGCCACCTGGCTGGTCGCACGTTCGCTGAACATGCCCCAGCCGCTCGTGCACGCGACCAGCGTGTTCGTGTTCGCGCAGGTCTACGCGGTGGAGATGCGGGTCGGCCGGGCACTGTGTCCGCTCCGCCTGCAGCGCCTGCTGCAGTCCTGGTTCCGCTGACAACCCATCCCCTAGGAGACCCTGCCATGATCCACTCATCCCAGCTGCTGCGCCGCGCTTTCATTGCCGACGCTGTCTTCAGCGGCGTGTCCGCTGCTGCCATGGTGCTCGACGCCGGCCCGCTGGCATCGTTCCTCAACCTGCCGGAGGCGCTGTTGCGCGAGACCGGCCTGTTCCTGGTTGCCTACGCCGCGCTGGTCGGCTGGCTCGGCGCGCGCGCCGCGGTGCCGAAGCCGCTGGTGCTGCTCGTGATCGTGGGCAACGCGGCCTGGACGCTTGCCAGCATCGCACTGCTGTTCTCGGGCGCGGTGTCGCCGAATCTGCTCGGCATCATCGTGATCATGGCGCAGGCGATCGCCACCGGCGTGTTGGCCGAGCTGCAATATGCCGGCATGCGCCGGAGCGAGGGTGTGGTGACGGCGTAACGCTCTCACAACGTCATTGCGAGCGAAGCGAAGCAATCCATTCCTCGACTCGGGGAGAGATGGATTGCTTCGTCGCGGAGCCTGTCATCGGGCGCGCGTTCGCGCGACCCGTTGGCTCCTCGCAATGACGGGGATAGAGCATTACCCTGTCGCCCCGCTCGCGTTCCTCCGAAACCTCTCGCCCACGCCCAGCATCACGCCCTGCCCGGTGGCGACGCCCATTTCGAGGCTTGAGGCGATGCGGCGGGCGCGCTCGACGAAATGCGTGGCAGCTACCGGCGAGCACAGCTCTTGCGCGGTCGCCTCGAACAGCGCGAGCCAGCGGTCGAAATGAGCGGCGTCGATCGGCAGCTTCATATGCTTGACCATCGGCGTGCCGTGATAGCGCCCGGTCATCAGCGCGACCGACGACCAGAACGCGCACATTTGCGCCAGATGCGGCGCCCAATCGCTGATCCTGGCCTCGAACACCGGCGCGAGGATCGGGTCGCTGCGGACTTTTGCGTAGAAGCCGTGCACCAGGCGCTCGATGACATCCTCGGTGATGCCGGTCCGCTCGATGATGCCGGCCGTGATCTGCTCGCGGCGCTCTGCCTCCGCCATCGTGGTCTCCATAAATAGGTATTTCAAATACCTATTTAGCACGCTATAGCAGATCCGCCAAGTTCGAATTGCGAGGGGCTACCATGCGCCTGACGTCGTTCACCGATTTTGCCCTGCGCGCGCTGATGCGGCTGGCCGGCGAGCCGGACCGATCGTTTGCCACCAGCGAGATCGCGGCCGAGTTCGGCATTTCCCGCAATCACCTCGCCAAGGTGGTGCGCGACCTCGCCGATGCCGGCTTCATCACGACCCAGCGCGGTGTCGGCGGCGGTTTCGCGCTGGCGCGGCGGCCCGAGGCGATCACGCTGGGCGCGGTGGTGCGCGCGCTGGAAGGCGACAGCGCGCTGGTCGAATGCTTCAGGAGCGATGGCGGCGACTGCGTGCTGTTGCCGCGCTGCCGGCTCAAGGCAAGGCTCGCGGCGGCGCGCGAGGCGTTCATGCGCGAGCTCGACGGAACGACGCTCGCCGAATGTGCCTACCTGCCGCGGCCCGCGCGCCCGGCGCGAGCGTTGTGACTGGGGTCGATCCGTGGAATTCGGCTGCGCAAGGCGCCACGCCCGCCCGACGAGATCGGGCTTGATTAGGCGTGCAGCGTCCGCGCCGACGCCCGCTTCGAAGCCTTGCCTGATGCCTTGGTCAGGCTGTAGCCGTTGAGGTGCTTGCCGTTCAGCATCTTGCCATTGGCCTTGACGCCGTTGGTCTTGACGCCATTGGTTTTGGCACCGTTGCTCTTCGCCTTTGCCCGTGCCTTGGCGCGCTCCTTGGCCCGTTCCTTGGCGAGCTTCTCGGCCTTCCGCTGCGCCTTGCGCTCGGCCTTCTCCTTCAGCCGCTGCCGCTCTGCCCGCGCCTCGGCGCGCTGCTTCTTGCGCTTCCGCTCGCAGGAATCGCACTTGCAGCCGATCGGCTTCAGATAGGCTTTGAAATAATCGGTGCCGTAGTCGTAGTTGATCTCGTCGCCCGGCTCGATGTTCTTGATGGCGCGGATGAACACCTTGCGCTTGCGCGGGCGAACGTCGGACTCCGCGTTCGGCCGGCACGAATGGTTGATGTAGCGGGCGATGTTCTCGCGGATCGAGCCGTCGATGGTCCAGCGGTTGGTGAGCTCGAACAGATACTTGTTCTCGATCTCGTCCTCATCCTTCTTTTTCGAGTCCAGGATCGGGCCGAAATAGCGGATGATCTTGTCACCCTTCTTGATCGGCTTGGTGGCGAAGAGGCCGAGGCCGGTGCGGGAACGGCCGACGCGATAGGGCTTGTTGGATGATATCGTGGGCATGATGATCGAGGCTACGGCACGCGGAAGCGCACGCGACAAAGTTGCGAAGCCGCCCTTCTAGGACGATTCCGCGCGCCTGTCAGGTGTTTCCGGCATGTCAGTTGAACCTTCCCCAGATTGCATATGTCAGACACAAAGTAACGTCCGGATCGCAGGTTTTCCCGATGAAATATCTCACAATTGCAACAACCGTTGCAGCGCTGGCCGGCGCAGGCCCCGGTCAGGCCGGCGCCGAGACGATCAGCAGCAGCTATTCATCGACGGCGCCGAAGGCCTGCCGCATGATCGGCAAGCCCAACGATGAGGACGGCAGCGCCACGCGGGTCTGCCCGGGGAAATACGGCCTCGTGGTGCTGATCAATGAGGGCGACCTGCGCGAAGTGGTATCGGTAGGCCGAAACCGCGAGGCCGCGGCCAAGGAACCGGCGGCGCAGGCCTGGTTCGGCCCGTTCAGCTCGACCGGCGATACCGTCGAATGGCGCGCGGCCGACAACAAGCCCTTCGCCATCATCCAGCGCTGGCTGATCGCCGACAACAGCGAGCAGGACAAAAGAGGCGGTCCGGTTTCGCGGGCGATGCTCGCGGTGACCCGGCTGCCGCCGGGCGCAGTGTGTCACATCGCCTATGTCGACGTCGCGGCCAATCCCAATGCCAACGCGCTGGCACGGCAGGCCGCCGACGAGTTCGCCCGCGATTTCAACTGCGGCAAGGATTCCGTGAAGACGATCGGCCAGAGCGGCCGCAGCACCGCGCTGGTCAAGCGGTAGGTCGCTCTCCCTCTCCCCGTTCTTACGGGGCCGCGACGAGCAAAGCTCGCGCTGAGAGGGCTGGGGGGCTGCCACCACATAACGTGGCGACCATTGGACTCGCGGAAGCTCCCCCTCACCCGGAACGCATCTCACGATGCGTTCCGACCTCTCCCCGCAAGCGGGGCGAGGTGGAGAGACCCAAGGCCGTTACGGCCGCGGCGGGCGGCCTGCGCTCAGCCGCAGCATCGCGGTCAGCAGCATTTCCGGCGTCGTGCCCTCGGGCAGCAGCTTCAGGATCTTGGAGAGACGTCCGTCGAGCAGCAGCATGGTGAAACCATGCACCAGCGACCAGGCCGATGCGATCGCGGCGGCCTGGTCCAGCGACAGCGATTCCTTGGAAATCTGCTCGCGCCGGCTTGCGCCGACGCCGCGGGCCAGCCCCGCGAACGAGGCTTCGGACGCCTCGTGCAGCGACGGCCGCGAATAATCCAGCCGCTCGCTGCGGAACATCAGCCCATACATGCCGGGATGCGCCTCGGCATACGCGACATAGGCCTTGGCGCTCGCCACGCCCTTCTCGGACGGCGTCGCCGCGGATGCATCTGCGGCCGCCATCGCCACGCCGAACTGCCGAAAGCCGATCGCCGCGAGTTCGCTCACCAGCCCGGTGAGATCGCCGAAATGATGCGTCGGCGCGGCGTGCGACACGCCGGCCTCACGCGCCACCGCGCGCAAGGTCAGCCCCGGCAACCCGTCACGCTCGAGCACCTGCTCGGCCGCCTTCAGCAGCGCCTCATGCAGATCGCCGTGATGATACGGCGCGTCGCTGCTGCGCCGCTTCGGCGCCGGACGATCGGCCGCAGCTCGCTTAACCCTGCGACTTCGCGCCGGTGCCGCGCGAGCAGCTTTGTTTTCGCGGGATAATCTTGCCATGGGTCACCTTATATGACGCAATTTTTACACTGTAAAGATTTTGCTTGACGATCGCCGGCAGCATCTCTACTGATATCTTTACGATGTAAAGATCAAAATGGAGGAGACGCGGAATGCTCGATCAGGTGACCATCAACGCCAAGCGGCCCAATCTGGCGCCGATACCTTTCGAGGCCGATGCGCCGTTCCTGAAGATTTCGGGCGAGCTGCCGCGCGAATTGAACGGCACGCTGTATCGCAACGGTCCCAATCCGCAGTTCGACGTGCCGGGCGCGCACTGGTTCGTCGGCGACGGCATGCTGCACGCCTTCCATCTCGAGGGTGGCCGCGCCAGTTATCGCAACCGCTGGATCCGCACCCCCAAATGGCAGGCCGAGCACGACGCCGGCCGCGCGCTGTTCGGCGGCTTCGGCCGCAAGCTGCCCAACACGCCGGAGACGATCACGACCGACGGCGGCGTCGCCAACACCAACATCATCTTCCATGCCGGCCGCCTGCTCGCGCTCGAGGAAGGCCATCTGCCGACCGAGATCGAGCCCGGCACGCTGAAGCGAACAGGCTATTGCGACTACAAGGGCGCGATCTCGGGCCCCTTCACCGCCCATCCCAAGATCGATCCGCTCACCGGCGAGATGCTGTTCTTCGGCTACAACGCCGCGGGCCCGCTGACGCCGCAGATCTCGTTCGGCGCGGTCAATGCATCCGGCGCGGTGACGCGGTTCGAGCGGTTCGAGGCGCCCTATGCCAGCATGGTGCACGACTTCATCGTCACCGAAAACCACGTACTGTTTCCTGTGCTGCCGATCACCGGCAGCATGCAGCGCGCGATGCGCGGCCAGGCGCCCTACGCCTGGGAGCCGGACAAGGGCGCCTATGTCGGCGTGATGAAGCGCAGCGGTTCGTCCAACGACATCGTCTGGTTCCGCGCCGAGTCCTGTTACGTCTTCCACGTCATGAACGCCTGGGAGGACGGCAACCGCATCATCGCCGACGTGATGCAGGCCGAGGAAGCGCCGCTGTTCAACCACCCGGACGGCTCGCCGACCGATCCGAACAAGAGCCAGGCGCGCTACTGCCGCTGGACCTTCGACCTTTCCGGCAATACCGACCGTTTCACGCAGACCTATCTCGACGATCTCTGGGGTGAATTCCCGCGCGTCGATGACCGCCGGGCGGGACTGAAGAGCAATCACGGCTGGTACGCCTGCGCCAATCCCGCGCTGCCGATGTTCGCGCTGTCGGGCATCGTGCATGTCGACGGCAAGGGCAAGCGGCTCGGCCACTATCTGCTGCCGGCCGGCGACACCATCTCCGAGCCGGTGTTCGTCGAACGCGGCAGCGATGCCGCCGAGGGCGACGGCTGGCTGGTCGCGGTGGTCTGGCGCGCCCGCGAGAACCGCAGCGACCTCGCCGTCTTCAACGCGCAGGATGTCGAGGCCGGCCCGACCGCGCTGGTGCATCTTGGCCACCGCGTCCCGGACGGATTTCACGGCAATTGGGTGGGCGCGGAGTAGCGGTCGGCGCCAACTCCGGCGCCAATGCCTCCCCATCGTCATGCCCGGCCTCGTGCCGGGCATCCACGTCTTTGCCGTTGGAAAGACGCGGATGGCCGGGACAAGCCCGGCCATGACGGCGGCGAGAAGGAGCACCCGCCCCGGCGCCTTGAAATCAAGCAATTGAAACTACTCGTATTTTCTCATTCGCTTCACGATTTTGACACTGTAAAGATTTCGCTTGACGACTCCACGCCTCACCCTTAGGGTATCTTTACGGTGTAAAGATTGGCTGATGAGGCTTCCGATGACGATCTTCCTGGTCCTCGCTCCCTACGGTGCCTTCGCCACCTTGATGCTGGTGACATCAGCCACCGTGAGCCTGCTCTGCGCCGCGCTGATTTGCCTTGGCGTGATCGCCTTCGACGTCGCGCGCCGCCGCAGCATCAAGATCCTCACCGTCGGCTCGGTGATCGTGTTCACCGCGGTCGGCAGCTACCTCACCTTCGTCGATCCGACGCCGAGCACGATCGCCGTGAAGATTGCCATCGACGCCGGCATGCTCGTGGTGTCGCTCGGCTCGATCCTGGTCGGCCATCCCTTCGCGCGGCAATATGCGGTGGAGCAGGTCGATGCCGAGATCGCGAAGCTGCCTGGCTTCACGCAAGCCAACTATCTGATCACCTGGGCCTGGACCGGCGCCGTGCTGCTGATGTTGATCGGCAACATCGCGGTGCTTTACGTGCCCGCCCTGCCGCTGTGGACCGGCCTCCTGGTCGCCTTCGCCGCGCGCAATGCCGCGGTCTGCTTCACGCGGTGGTATCCGCAGTATCGCAAGGCCAAGTACGGCGCGCCGCCGGCCCGCGCACTGCCCTCGCACTAAGACACACACACACAAAACCATAACGATCAGAGGAAACGGAAAGCACGACGATGAAGAGCGTACTGGCAAGGCTTGCGAGCGACTTCTTCTCCACCATCGTGTTCCTGGTGGTGTATTTCGCCACCGACAACGTGCTGCTCGCCACGGGCATCGCGGTCGCAGGCGCGATCGCCCAGGTGATCTTTATGCGCGTGAAGGGCGAGGCGCTCGGCTACATGACCTGGGCCAGCCTGGCGCTGGTGATCGTGCTGGGCGGGGCGACCCTGCTCACCCACGATCCGCGCTTCGTGTTGGCAAAGCCCGCGATCGGCCACGTGGCGATCGGCGCGATCATGCTCAAGCGTGGCTGGATGCTGCCCTATTTGCCGCCGATCGTGAAGCAGAACATCCCGGACCAGGCCATCCTCGCGGGCTACGCCTGGGCCGCCCTGATGTTCGTGCTTGCCGCCGGCACGGTCGCCGTCGCATCGACCGGCGACATGGGACTGTGGGCGTTCTACGTATCGGTGGTGCTGGTCGGCGCCAAGATCGCCGCCTTCGCGATCCAGTACGTCGTCTTCCGCATCGTGATTACGAGCCGGCTGCGCGCCGCTGCCGCCCGCGCCTGATCGCCGCAGGTCCTAAACCGTTAGGCTTGCGCGGCAGATTGGGCTATACCGCCTCGCACGCTTTGTTCAGACGCGTTTTCTTCACGCGAACCGGTATCCACTTCGCTTGAAAACGCTTTTACCTCGAGGGGAGACATTCATGGCGGTGGACGGAAACTGGAATCTCACGATGACGACGCCGATGGGCGAGCGCAAGGCGACGCTGTCGCTGACGAGCGCCGGCGGGACGCTCACCGGTACGCAGGGTGCCGACGGCAATTCGACCGATATCTTCGACGGCACCGTGAACGGCGACAGCGTCGCCTGGAAGGTTTCCATCACCAACCCGATGCCGCTGACGCTCGAATTCTCCGGCCAGATCTCGGGCGACGGCATCTCCGGCGAGATGGGCATCGGCCCGATGGGCAGCTTCCCCTTCACCGGCACACGGGCGTAAAGCCCGCGTCAACAGCAAGAGCTCAAGCGCGATGATGATCGAAACCTGATCTCATCGCGCTCTGGCCGCCTCCTGCGTCAGCGCCGCTCGTTGCGATAGGCCTTCTGAATGTTCTGGCGGTCGAGCTCCGCGGAAGCCGCGGCGGCCGCGTCGACCGATTTCTGGATGTTGCCCATGTTCGCGACCGCGGCAGCGGCCATCGCCGGATGGATGCGTCCCATCTCGTACGGCCGGCGCTGGAGCGTGGAGGAGATACGTTCCTGCATCGCGACGAGATAGAGGTCACGGATCTTGGGGTTGTCCGCCAGGTTCTTGGCGTAGTCTTCGGTTTTCCCCTTGGCGCCTTCCAGCTTCAGCTGGACACGGGTTGCGGCACCCTTCTCTTCCGAAGTGAGCTGAGCGGTGTAGCGGAACAGCTCCTCGCTCCGTCTGCGGACGATCCACACCACCTCGGTGTCGCTGCTGCGGACCGTGGTGTCGAGCTGCGCGCTTCCGAACACCATGGGCGGCAGCTCGGCTCTCGAGAGCTCCTGCCGCGCCTGGCCGATCGGCACGTTATAGACCGCGTTACCCTCGCCCGGATAGATGTAGTACAGGTAGCCCGCGACGCAGGCGACCAGGAATCCGCCAAACAACATCTTCATCGTCAATCTCCTTGCATGTCCGTGCCGGCCGATACGATCCGGCGCGAGCGATTAATCGTCGACGCGAAACACCACGCCTGTCGTGAGGCCGCCGCGCTGCACCTGGCAGACCTTGTCCCTTCCGGGTCCGACGCGCTGGACGTCGAATTTGCGACCTTCGAGAATTGCGGCGACCTGCTCCTGCACCGCAGGACGAAGCGGCTGGTCGAAGGCCGGCCGCTTGTAGAATTGCGAGCCGTCATACATCTCGCCGTTGCCGGCCGGCGGAATCCGGATCTCGACCTTGGTCTGCTTGTCCTTGTACGGCGTCAGCACGGCGGTGAATTGCACGACCTCGCGGCCGCTGCTGTGAACCTTCCAGGTGACCTGACGGTCGGGCACGCCCACCGGCGTGACATGGACCAGGATGCCGCACTGTTTGGCATAGACCATGTCGGCAAACTTGTCGGCGAACAGGCGTCGATACGCCTCGCTGACGCTGACGTCATAGACACCCGGCGGCCGCTCTTCCTTGCAGCCGGCCAGACCAAGGGCGCTGAGGACGAGCACTACCCATCCAATTTGCTTCATCGTCGAATCTTGCATGCCACCCGCCCCTGCTCGTTCTCCCGGCAGGATGGCGCGCAGCGTCGGCGAGAAAGATTAAGGCTCCTTGGCGTAAATCGGTTGCTTTGTTCGGCGACTGCAACCTAGCACGTGCCAAAACGTCGCACCCATTGCATCGTGGTTAACGCAAGCAATACGGCCGCCGGGCGCGGCTAGTACCAGATCTGCATCGGCAGACCGTGTGTGTCGCGCGGCGCTCGCCCGTTGGGGACGCAACCATGCGGCTCGTGCGCAGCCAGCGCGACGGCGCAGGCATCCAGCACGTCGTCACGCTTGGCGCCGCTGCCGATCCGCGCCTCGGTAAGCCAGCGGTCGAGCTCGCGGAAGCCGGCACGCTTGAGCAGCCTGCGGCGGAGGGCATCGCCCTCTTCCGATTTCTTCGGCGCCACCGGCCTGCCGCCGTTGAGCCGCAGGAACACCAGTTCGGGATGCACCTCGCGGATGTCGCGCGCCTGGTGCGCGCGCATGAAGGCGTCGACCTCCATGATCTTCTTGCCGATGTGCCAGAGCTGGCGCGACACCTTGGTCTGACCGCGGCGCTCTGCTTCCGCATTCGCTTTGTCGGCATCGGAAAACTCTTGCCACAGCCAGCGCCGCGCACCGGTGAAGACGCGCGAGGTGTGCGGCCGCAATCTCGCGCGCGCCGACAGATCGCAGGCACGCGTGCCATCGTCGGTCATGCCGATCGGGATATCGATGCCGGTGCGGTCGAACCGACGCGCCAGCGCGTCCGCAATGTCAGGATGGAAGGAAATCGTGCGTTGGTCGCCGTCAATTGCGACGGCGACCCAGCCTTTTGAAAATCCGTCGAGGCCGACCGCCCTCAACCCAGATTCAATTCCTTGAAGAAGTCGTTGCCCTTGTCATCGATGATGATGAAGGCCGGGAAGTCGACCACCTCGATGCGCCAGATCGCCTCCATGCCGAGTTCGGGATACTCGACCACCTCGACCTTCTTGATGCAGTGCTCGGCGAGGTTCGCCGCAGCGCCGCCGATCGAGCCGAGATAGAAGCCGCCGTGCTTCTTGCAGGCCTCGCGCACCGCGACCGCGCGGTTGCCCTTGGCGACCATCACCATCGAGCCGCCGGCGGCCTGGAACTGGTCGACGAACGAGTCCATGCGTCCCGCGGTGGTCGGGCCGAACGCGCCGGAGGCGTAACCGTCGGGCGTCTTGGCGGGGCCGGCGTAGTACACCGGATGGTTCTTGAAATAGTCCGGCAGCGGCTCGCCCTTCTCCAGCCGCTCGCGCAGTTTTGCGTGCGCGGAGTCGCGGGCCACGATCATGGTGCCGGTCATCGAGACGCGGGTCTTGATCGGATATTGCGCCAGCGTCGCCAGGATCTCCTTCATCGGCTTGTTGAGATCGATCTTGACCACCTCGCCGCCGAGCGACTGCTCGACCGCCGGCAGATACTGCGCGGGATTGTGCTCGAGCTCCTCGAGATAGACGCCGTCCTTGGTGATCTTACCGAGCACCTGGCGATCCGCCGAGCAGGAGACGCCGAGCCCGATCGGCAGCGAGGCGCCGTGGCGCGGCAGCCGGATCACGCGCACGTCGTGGCAGAAATATTTGCCGCCGAACTGCGCGCCGACGCCGAGCGATTGCGTCATCTTCAAAATTTCCTGCTCCATCTCCAAATCGCGGAATGCATTGCCGTCGGCCGAGCCGTGGGTCGGCAGCGCATCGAGATAGCGTGCGGAGGCGAGCTTCACCGTCTTCATGCAGAGCTCGGCGGAGGTGCCGCCGATCACGATCGCAAGGTGGTACGGGGGGCACGCCGCGGTGCCGAGCGTCAGCACCTTCTCCTTCAGGAACGCGAGCAGTCGATCCTTGGTCAGCACCGACGGCGTCGCCTGGAACAGAAAGCTCTTGTTGGCGGAGCCGCCGCCCTTGGCCATGAACATGAACTTGTAGGCGTCGTCACCCTCGGCGTAGATCTCGCACTGCGCCGGCATGTTGTTGGCGGTGTTCTTCTCCTCATACATCGACAGCGGCGCGACCTGCGAATAGCGCAGGTTGCGGCGCAGATAGGCGTCGCGGGCGCCCTCGGAGAGCGCGGCCTCGTCGTCGCCGTCGGTGATGACGTTGCAGCCCTTCTTGCCCATGATGATCGCGGTGCCGGTGTCCTGGCACATCGGCAGCACGCCGCCGGCCGCGATGTTGGCGTTCTTCAGGAAGTCGAAGGCGACGAACTTGTCGTTGTCGCTGGCTTCCTTGTCGTCGAGGATGTTGCGCAGCTGCTTGAGGTGGCCCGGACGCAAATAGTGGTTGATCTCGCCGAACGCCGCCTCGGAGAGCGCCCGCAGCGCCTCGCGCGACACCACGACCATATCCTTGCCCAAGACCTTCTCGACCCGGACGCCCTCGCTCGTCACCTTCTTGTAGGGCGTGGTGTCCGCACCAAGCGGGAACAACGGGGTGTGCTTGTAGGGCGGAACGGGCTTTTGCTGGTCGGGAAAGGCAGTGGGGGCGTTCATGAGCTGCTCATCGGTTCGAAAGGCCGATGCCGGCCGCGGTGCAGCCGGCAATGTAGAGCCGTTCTAAGCTTTTTCCCGACAAAAGGAAGGGAACACCGGCCACGATGAGCCCACGAAAACCCCATGCCTCCCGAGCGTCCGGCGCAACAATCCATGTGTGACACTTCACATGTATGTAATCACAGGTTGTGT
Source organism: Bradyrhizobium ivorense (assembly GCF_900696085.1). Classification (GTDB taxonomy): domain Bacteria; phylum Pseudomonadota; class Alphaproteobacteria; order Rhizobiales; family Xanthobacteraceae; genus Bradyrhizobium; species Bradyrhizobium ivorense. The sequence continues at coordinate 629,052 of NZ_CAADFC020000028.1, read as the reverse complement.
AATAATAGGCTCCCATACACGACCAGGGGAGGCCACCATGAAGACCGGACTGTTCGTCTCGTTCGCCGCGCTGGCATTGCTGATCGCGATCCCCGCCGCCGCAAATGCCGCCGGCCAGAGGTGCGGCGGCATCATCCCGCTGCAGTGTGGCCCCGAGGAGTACTGCCAGTTCAAGGTGGGAACCTGCGGCCGCGGCGACCAGATGGGCATTTGCGCGCGCAAGCCGACCATCTGCACCCGGATCTTCAAGCCGGTGTGCGGCTGCGATGGCAAGACCTACGGCAACGATTGCGAGCGCCAGGCCGCCGGGGTCTCCAAGCTGCATAACGGCAAGTGCAAGAAGCCCGCCTATTAGCCAGCCCAATGATCACGCCCGCGGCCGCGCAAGATATTGACGCGGTTCGCGGGAGCCTGCATGAACCTTCGCGCATTTCATGCTGCGGGGGTATTCATGACCGGACCATTGCGCCGACGCTTGCCGCTCGGCATTCGCGCCACCTTGCCGGCCGCGCTGGCGCTCGTCACGAGCCTGGCCGCCGCGCCCGCGCACGCCGACCCCTGCGAGGACATCGCCAAGCAACTGGCCGGCCAGATCGACGGGCTGAAGGTCAATTTCACCGCGGCCAATATCACCTATCTGAAGCATCCGGCCGCCAAGGAATTGTCGATCGGCTGCCGCGGCAAGGACTATTCGACCGAGCTCTATGCCAAGACCGACCGCAAGATGAAGCCGGAGTTCTTCAACCTGGTCGGCTCGGCCACCGCGCTGATCTTCACCGTGCCGAAGGACGATGCCACCACCGGCACCTCGCGCTGCCTGAAGCGCATGGGCATCTTCCGCGGCAACACCATCACGATGCGCTATCGCCGCCTCAATCTGGAGTGCACCCGCACCCGGGCCGATGCCTCGATCACGGTTCGCCGCGGCAAGGACGAGTGACCGGCGTCACGCTTCCGCCGCCACCCGCCCGATCGCATCGACGATCCTGCCCCAGCCCGGGCTCATCATGTCGAACGCGAACTGGTTGCCCGGCATGACGAAGCCGTCGTGCACCATCTGAACATGGGTGCCGCCCTCGACCGGCGTCAGCCTCCAGGTGACGACCGAGTCGAGCTTTGAGCCGTAGTCCGGATTGGTGTCGGCGCCGCCCTTCCAAGAATAGCGCAACAGCCGCGGCGGCTCGCAGTCCAGCACTTCGCAGTGCACGACGCCGTCCCAGTCGCCCATCGGCTTGGTGCGGAAAATGAATTTGTGGCCGACCGTCGGCTGAAAGTCGTTCGGCATCAGCCATTTCACCAGCAGCTCGCTCGTCGTCAGCGTTCGCCAGATCCTGTCGGCGGGATAAGGCAGCACCTTCTCGACCGTGATCGCGCGCGTCTCAGCCATCACTCACTCTCCTTCAACAATTTCTCCAGGTTCTCGAAGCGCTCGGCCCAGAAGGTCTGGTAGTGACCGAGCCAGTCGAGCAGCGGGCCGAGCCCTTTGGGCGCCACGCGATAGTGGATGTGCCGGCCCTCGCGCCGCTCGGCGACCAGCCCGGCATCGCGCAGCGCGCGCAGATGCTGCGACACCGCCGGCTGCGACACCTTCGAACCCTGCACCAGGTAGGTCGCGGCGACCTCGCCTTCCCGCGCGATGCGCTCGAACACCGCGCGCCGCGTCGGGTCCGCGAGGGTTTTCAGGACGCTGGTGAGTTGCACGGTCGAGGCCATGAAAATATATAAGCAATTGCTTATATTAATGTCAAGGCGGAGAGTTCAACACCCGGCGAGCGCTGGAACGCCTCGCGCTTTCGGGGAGTTGATCGATGCCGCCGCACGTTCGCGGGAAAACATGCGATGCTGCCTCTGTTCGCATGGAGCCGCCGATGATCGCCAAGCTCCTCCTGCAAAACACGTTCTTCGTGATCGGCATGGGCGCGCTGCTGTTCGCCACCGCCGGCACGCTGCACTGGCCCGGCGCGTGGACCTATTTGATCGCCTCGGCGGTGATCGGCCCGGCCTGCGGGCTGTGGCTTGCCAGGATCGATCCCGCGCTGCTTGCCGAACGCATGCGGCTGACCGGACGCGAGGCGCAGCCTGCCGCGGACAAGGTGTTCATGCTGGCGCTCATCATCGTTGTCGTGTTGTGGTTCATCGCGATGGGGCTCGAACGCCGGTCCGGCGGCGCCGATGCCGGCGTCGCGCTGATGCTGCCCGGTCTCGCGCTGTATCTGCTCTCGATGGCTCTGATCATGTGGGTGTTCCGCACCAACTCCTTTGCCGTGCCGGTCGTGAAGCTGCAGGCCGAGCGCGATCATCGGGTGATCTCGACCGGGCCCTACGCCCTGATCCGCCATCCGATGTATGCGAGCATCATGCTGTTCTTCGTCGGCGTGCCGCTGCTGCTTGGCTCGTGGTGGGGCCTCCTCTTCACGCCGCTGTTCTTCGTGCTGTTTGCGATCCGCACGGCGATCGAGGAGCGCACGCTGCTTGCCGGACTAAAAGGCTATGCCGACTATGCGGCGCGGGTGCGCTATCGCCTCGTGCCCGGATTGTGGTGAGGGACGATCATGCCTGACAGCAAGACCTATACCGGCGGCTGCCATTGCGGCCAGGTCCGCTTCGAATGCACCACCGACCTGGCGATGGTGACGGCGTGCAACTGCTCGATCTGTACCAAGAAGGGCCTGCACTTCGTGTTCCTGCCGCCGTCGAGTTTCCAGCTGCGCGCCGGCGCCGAGAACCTGAAGGAATATCTGTTCAACCGCCACGCCATCCACCACCAGCTCTGCGTCGATTGCGGCGTCGACGTGTTCGCGCTCGGCACGAAGCCCGACGGCAGCGATGTCGTGGCGCTGAATGTGAGCTGCATCGACGGCATCGAATTGTCGAAGATCGCGATGACGCCGGTGGACGGGCGGAGTCAGTAGGCTTTTCACACGTGATCGCGGGGCGCGATGCGCGGCGCACACCACATCACTCCGTCATGCCCGGGCTTGACCCGAGCATCCATCCCGCAAAGACGCGGATGGCCGGGTCAAGCCCGGCCATGGCGAGAGCAACAACGTCGCGCGACGGTGTCTACAAATCCAGCGCCTTGTAGCGCCGGAAGATCCCCTCCTCGTTGAACGGAATTCGCCGCTCGCTGGCGAGGTACGCCTTGATGTTCGGCCGCTCGGCGACGCGGTCGCGCAGCGCGATCAGACGCGGGATATTCTTCTCGAACCTCGCCATGCGCTTCGGAAACGCATAGCGCAGGCCTTCCACGATCTGGAACAGCGACAGGTCGACATAGGTCAGGCGCCGCCCGGTGACGAAGGCGCCGCCACCGGCCCGCACCAGGTCCTCGAAATAGCCGAGATATTTCGGCACCCGCGAATTCCAGAACTCCTCGGTGCGCTTCTTCGCCGGCGCCTTCTGGTCTTCGTAATACAGCGACGGGCCGAGCGGGTGATGGGTGTCGTGAATCTCCAGCACGAAATCGGCGATGGTGAGCTGCAGCTGATGCACCCAGAGCTGCCCGCCCTCCGCCTTCGGCGCGAGGCCGTGGCGGGCGCCGAGATAAAGCAGGATGTTGGCGGTCTGTCCGATCATGAGCTTGCCGGCGGCAAGGAACGGCGGCGCGAACGGCGGCGTGCCCTTGTGCGTCTCCATCATCCTCATCATCGCGCCCATGCCGGCCTTGCCGCGCGCGACGTCGTCGTAGCGCGCGCCGGCGTCTTCGAGCGCGAGCCGGACATATTCGCCGCGGCCCTGGATCATCGGCCAGTAGTAGAGCTGGTACTGCATGCATTCACCTCCGCGGCGCGGTTCGCCGCACGTCTGCCGTTCGCTTTCGATCGTAGCCATGCTGCGGCCACGCCGTCCACCGTGTGCGGTCTGTCCGAACCATGCAGAGACTGCTAAGGTTCCAACGTCGAATCCTTCGATTGAGGAATCATCGCATGGCGGACAGCAAGAAGAAGCGGGGCGCTGCCGATCGCGCCCTGATTGCGTTGAGCGAGTCCTACGAGGTTGCCTACTGGTCCAAGAAGTTCAAGGTCACGCCGGCCAAGCTGAAGGCCGCCGTCAAGAAGGTCGGCCACTCCGCCAAGAAGGTGGAAGCCTATTTCGGGGAGCAGCGGCACAAGGCCGCCGACCGCGCGCGGATCGCTGTCAGCCAGCCCTACGAAGTGCGCTACTGGTCGAACAAGTTCAAGGTGACCCCCGCCCGGCTCAAGGCCGCGGTGGCCGAGGTCGGCCATTCCTCGAAGAAGGTCGGGGCCTACTTGGCGAAAAAGACCATGAAGAAGAAGGCCGCCCAGAAGCCGGTCAAGAAAACGGCGGCAAAGCGCAAGGCGGCTTAATCGGCCGCCGCTCTCTCCCCGTCATTGCGAGCGAAGCGAAGCAATCCATGGTCCCGCGTGCGCGGCACGATGGATTGCTTCGTCGCTATCGCTCCTCGCAATGACGAGGCGCAAAGGCGGCCTGACCGGCCGCTGCTCTCTCCCCGTAATTGCGAGCGAAGCGACGCAATCCATCGTGCCGCGCACGCGGAGAGATGGATTGCTTCGTCGCTATCGCTCCTCGCAATGACGGAGAGCTGGGACGCGCCTGCGCTTCCGCCCCTCAGTTCGCCGCAAAGCAGTACAGCAGGCCGTCGCCGCCGGTGCTCTTGAGGTCGGCCTGCGAGCAGCCGCCGTCGGGGCCGCGCGAGGGATGCGAGGAATTCCACGATTTCGAGGCGTCGTCGTCGCGCAGGCCGGTGCGGTCGGAGTGCCCGACCATCGCCGCGCCCTGCGTGCTGCTCGTCCAGTTCTTGCAGGTGCGGTCCTCGCCGGCGGCAAAGGCGGTGCCGTCCGCCTGCGATCCCGTCAGCACGTCGTGACGGGTCGGCTTGTCGCCGACACCATTGATCGGCTCGCCCTTCTCGGACAGCGAGTTCTGCTTGGTGAGATTGTTGCCGGCGCTGTGCAGGTCGGCGACATCCTTGGCGACCACCGTGCCCTTGACGTTCTTCCACGGTCCCTTGCCGATGCGGTCGCGCGCGTTCACCGCGGGCTGGCCGTCGGCCGCCTGGGTCGAGAGATAGGCCCGCCAGGTCTTCGGCGCGCCGAAGCCCGCGGCCTGCGCCAGCGTCTGGCAATGATTGTCGGCGCCGGCGAGCCCGCCGAGATTGCCGCCATTGCCGATGCCGTTGCTGGTGACGAAGAAGCTGGTCTCGGCGGTCTGCGCTTGCGCCGGCGGCGCAGCCATCATGGCCAATGCAAGGCAGGCAGGAACGGCAAGTCGAGCACTGATAGTCATGTCTTCCTCCCAACGGTTGTTATAGTTCGCTGACATCAACCCGCGGCTTCACCGGATATTCCGGCACCGCGACAGACAAATGAAGCGCTCAAAACGAAAGCGCCGCGGGGTGAGCCCGCGGCGCCTTGCATGTCTTGACTGGGCAATTGCTGGCCGGTCGATCAGCTGGTCTGCTGGATCGCCGAGAGTTCCCAATTGCCGCCGCGCTGGCGCACGAAGGTCCACACCTCCGTGACCTCCTGCGGCTGCTCGCTGCCGCCGACCAGGCGGCCCGTCGCGCGATCGAGCATGGTGTCGACCAGGGCGTAGCGCATCGCAACCGTCGCGTATTCGCTGTCGCCTTCGCGCCAGGCTTCCGCGAGGTCGCCCTGCAGCAGCTTCACATTGGTCACCTTGTTGGTGACGTTGCGCGCCTTGTTCTCCTCGAGATCCTTCGAGAAGTACGAGACCATCTCCGGCGTCGCCAGCGTGTGCAGCTTCGCGATGTCCTCGTTCGACCACGCGGTCTGCACCTCGCCGAGCAGCCGCTCGAACGCCTCATAGTCGGCCGGCGCGATCTCGACCGGCGCATTCGAACCGCCGATGCCGAAGCCGAAGCCCGAGCGATAGTTCGGCTGCGGGCCGGGGCCGACGTCGGGGCCGCTGGCGTAAGCCGGGGCCGGCGAGTTGCGCCGCTGCCACCACACCATCGCGAGCCGGACCACGAGCACGATCAAGCCGATCTGCAGCAGCAGGCCGAGGATCGACGACAGGCCGCCGAGGCCGGAGAACAGGCCGCCGCCGAACAGCATGCCGAACAGGCCGGCGCCGAGGAAGCCGGCGGCAAGGCCGCCGAGCAGGCCGCGGCCCATTCCGCCACGGCCGAACAAGCCACCGGAATTCGCCGCCGCCGGCGCACCCATGTTGGGGCTGCCAGGCTGGCTGAAGGTACGGTTCATCGGCGCGGCGGTGCCAGGCGCCGTGTTGGTCGAGGGCGGCGCGGAGAAGGTGCGCGAGCCGCGCGAGCCTCCGCCGCCGACGCGCGCGTCGGCCTCCGAAACGGTCATCACGACGGGCAGCGCCAGCGCCATCGCGACGGCGATCGCCCGTACAATTCCACGCGTGCGTTGCGAGAAATTCATGTTGGTTTCCTCAGGAATCCCCGGCATGGGGAAACGCCCCTAAGATGGGCAGGGACGGTTAAAAGTGAAGCCGGAAACCGGAACCGCGGCTGCGGCCCTCGGTCGCGGAGATGTGACACTATGGTCCTTGTGGGCGGGAGAACGTGCCCTAGGACGCATTGAGCCTGGATCGCGCGCGAGCAGCGCCGGCGGCTCAGCTCTCCCCGTCGGAGCACAGCTATCGCATATCAGGGTGCGATTTCGGAATATTGGAAGGGTATCCCTGAGTTGCCCGACGTGTCAAGCGGCCGTGTCGATCGAACACCGGCAGCCGGCCGGCTACTTTGCATGGGGTTGTTTTTCGAGATTTGGCACTGCGCCTCCGACGGCAGGCTGTCCCCTCCGCCCACGTTCCATAGCTCGTCATGCCCGGATATGCCTCACGAGTGGCACCAAATCGTCAGCGTCCTCCTGGCGGAAAGCCAGGACGACGGTCGAAACCGACCGCGCCTACTTCGCCGTCATGGTTTCCTTCACCGCGGCGACCAGCTGCGTCAGCGTGAACGGTTTTGGCAGGAACGCGAATTGCTGGTTCTCCGGCAGGCTCTTCTCGAAGGCGTCCTCGGCATAGCCGGAGACGAAGATGATCTTCAGCTCGGGACTGCGGCTGCGCATTTCCTTCAGCAGCGTCGGCCCGTCCATCTCCGGCATCACGACGTCGGACACGACCAGATCGACGGCGCCGTCCTTCTCGGCAAAAGCCTCCAGCGCCTCGACGCCGTTGGCGGCCTCGATCACGCTGTAGCCGCGCGAGCGCAGGCCGCGTGCATTCAGCGCGCGCAGGCCGTCCTCGTCCTCGACCAAGAGGATGGTGCCCTGCCCGGTCAGATCGGGCTTCGGCTTGGCCGCTTCGGCGCCAGCACCGGCCTCCTTCGCCGCGCCGTTGCCGGCATGGGCCTCCGGCGCATCCTCCTGCTCGGGCCGGTACCGCGGCAAATAGATGCGGAACGTGGTGCCTTCGCCGGGCACGGAATCGACGTAGACGAAACCGCCGGTCTGCTTGACGATGCCGTACACCGTGGAGAGGCCGAGGCCGGTGCCCTTGCCGACTTCCTTGGTGGAGAAGAACGGCTCGAAGATCTTGTCGATGATCTCGGCGGGAATGCCGGTGCCGGTGTCGGAAATCTCGATCTTGACATAGTCCGCCGCCGGCATGCCCTTGTTGGCGAGCTGCGCGGCCTCCTCGGTCGAGACGTTGCCGGTGCGGATGATCAGCTTGCCGCCGTCAGCCATCGCGTCGCGCGCGTTGACTGCGAGGTTGACCACCACCTGCTCGAACTGCGAGACGTCGACCTTCACCGGCCAGAGGTCGCGGCCGTGCACGAGGTCGAGCTTGACCTTCTCGCCGATCAGCCGGCGCAGCAGCATGGTGAGGTCCGACAGCGCATCGCCGAGATCGAGCACCTGCGGCCGCAGCGTCTGGCGGCGCGAGAACGCCAGCAGCTGCCGCACCAGCGTCGCGGCGCGGGTGGCGTTCTGCTTGATCTGCATGATGTCCTGGAACGACGGGTCGGTCGGCTTGTGCGCGTTCAGCAGGAAGTCGTTCGCCATCATGATGGCGGACAGCACGTTGTTGAAGTCGTGCGCGATGCCGCCGGCGAGCTGGCCGACCATCTCCATCTTCTGCGACTGGTTGATCTGGTTCTCCAGCGCGCGCCGCTCGGTGGTCTCGAGCATGTAGACGATCGCGGTCTCGGCGTCGCGCTCGTCCTTCTCCACCGTCGTGACGAAGAACTGGGCGAAGCGCTCCTTCGGCCCGTCGAGCATCACCTCGACCGGCGGGATGTCGCCCTGCCCCTCGGCGGCGTGGTTGATCGCCGCGATCAGGAGGCCGCGGTCGCGCGGATTGACGGCGCGGAAGATCGACTTGGCAGCGCCGCCCTCGCCGTTCAGGCTCTGCGCCAGCTTGGCGTAGCGCGCATTGGCGCCGACCACGTTGCCGCCGCGGTCGACGGTGGCGATCGCCATCGGCGTATGGTCGAAGAAGCGCATGAAGCGCACCTCGGCGGCGCGCTCCGGATCGGAATGCTCGTCGCGGGCGCGGCTGATCACCAGGGTGCGCGAGGCGCCCGCCGCGCCGTCGGCGCCGAAGGCGAGCTTGTGATAGAGCCGCACCGGCACGGTCTTGCCGCCGCGCATCCGCAGGTCGATGTCGAAGACCTCGGTCTTGACCTCGCCCGGCACCGGCTGGATCGCGGCGAGCAGCGCCGCGCCGTCGCCCGAGACGATGTCGGACAGCTTCAGCCCGCCCGAGCCGATCTCGGCTAGGTCGTAGTCGAGCCAGTTGGCCAGCGTCGCGTTGACATAGGCGATCTCGCCGGCCGGATTGACCGAGAAGAAGCCGCACGGCGCATGGTCGAGATATTCGATCGCGTGCCGCAGCTCCTGGAACACGTCCTCCTGGCGCTCGCGGTCGCGGGTGATGTCGGCGATCGACCACACCGCATATTTGGAGTCGCGCTTACCCTGGCCGAGCGGGCGCACCCGCAGCCGCAGCCAGCGGGCTTGTCCCCCTTGGCCGCCCTGGCTGCCGTCATGGCCGGCGACGCGGACCTCCTCGAGCTGCCGCTTGCCCTCGCGCGCCGCCTTGAGCAGGCGGAACACGGCCTCGGAGACGTCGGGGTTGCCGATGAAGACCCGCTCGACCGGGCGGACCTCCTGGGCCGAGGCCGCACCGGTCAGCGCCAGATAGGCGGCGTTGGAGTAGACCACGTGGCCGCGGGCGTCGGTGACGACCAGCCCCTCCTGGGCGTGGTCGGCGATCCGCCCCATCACGGGGTCGTCGGTGGCGCGGTCGGAGAAGCGGATGATGCCGGCGGCGAAGGCGAACAGGTTGAACAGCCCGACGGTGGCGAGCAGCGCCAGCACGCCGAGGATATAAGGCTGCGCCTGGGTGCGGCCGATGGTCATCAGCCAGACCGCCACCGCGACGATGCCGGCCGCGATCAGGAGCACCAGGAGGATGCTGCCGCCGCGCCGCGCCGGTCCGTGAGCCACGAACGGCTCAGTCGCGGATTGATCGTTGCTATCGGCGGTCATCTGGAGGGACATGGCTCGGCATCGTTTGGGCGAACCGTCCGGCCGCCCACTCCTGAGTGCCTGAATCGGACCCGAAAACGCAAGTCCATCAGGCGGCTATTTCGCAAGTAACGCGTATTTCAAGCGGATATCCCTCACCCGCGCAGCCCGGACAGGCCGCGTTTCAGCCGCATCACGTAGCCGATGATTTCGGCAACCGCGTGATAGTGCTCGACCGGGATCTCCTGGTCGACCTCGACGGTGGCATAGAGCGCCCGGGCCAGCGGCACGTTTTCCACGATCGGGATGTCGTGCGCCTTGGCGATCTCCCTGATCTTGAAGGCGAGGACGTCGGCGCCCTTGGCGACGCAGACCGGCGCCGTCATGGTGCGGTCGTAGGCCAGCGCCACCGAGAAATGGGTCGGGTTGGTGATGATGACCGAGGCCTTGGGAACCTGGGCCATCATGCGCTTCTTGGCGCGCTGCACCCGCAACTGCTTGATCCTGCCCTTGACGTGCGGGTCGCCTTCCGACTGCTTGAACTCCTCCTTCATCTCCTGCAGCGACATCTTCTGCCGCTCGAACCAGGTCCGGTACTGGAAGAAGTAATCGCCGATCGCCACCGCCGCGAGGATCGCGACAACCGCGGCCAAAAGATGCACCGTCATGCCGGTGATCGCCGGCAGCAGCTCGGCCGGATCGACGCGCATGAAGGATTCCATGCGCATCCGGTCCGGCCACAGCACCATGACCATCACGGCCCCGAGCCCGATCAGCTTGAACAGGCCCTTGAGGAAGTTCGCCAGCGCCTGCTTGCCGAACAGCCGCTTGAAGCCGGCGCCCGGCGAGATCTTGGAGAGTTTCGGCTTGAGCTGCTCGCCCGACCACACCAGGCGGTGCTGCACCATGTTGCCCGCGATCGCGGACAGCGCCAGCATCAGGAACGGCACGCCGACCGCAGCGATCACGACATAGCCGAGCGACTGAGTCAGATGCATGAGCCCGGCGCCGTCGGTGCGGAGCATCCAGGAATTGGCGATCAGATTGCGCAAGGGCATCATGATGCCGCCGCCGACCGAGCCGGAAAACGTCGACAGCACCAAGGTGGCGCCGGCGATGATGAACCAGGTGTTGACCTCCTGGCTCTTGACGACGTCGCCTTTCTCGAGCGCGTCGTCGAGACGTTTTTGCGTGGGGTCTTCTGTTTTGTCTTCGCTATCGTCGGCCATCTCTGCTCCCTAAAGCATGATGCGAGCAAATCGCATCATGCTTTTGGTCCTTGTTTTGATGCGTTTCTTCACGCGAACCGGTCTCCACTTCGCTCGAAAACGCTCTAGTTCATCGGAGCAAGCTGGCGCATGACGCCGAGGAAGTAGTCGAGATAGGTGCCCATCATCGCCGCGAGCACGACGCCGAAGATCACAAAGCCGATCATGATCGAGAGCGGCACGCCGACGAAATAGACCTGCATCTGCGGCATCAGCCGCGCCAGCACGCCGAGCCCGATGTTGAAGACAAGGCCGAACACCAGGAACGGCGCCGAGAGTTGCAGGCCGATTTTGAACGCCGCCGCGAACGCCGTGGTCGCAAGCTTGGCGACGTCGCCGGTCGGCATCACCTCGCCCGGCGAGAAGATCCGGTAGCTCTCGCTCAGCGCCGCGATCACCAGATGATGGCTGTCGGTGGCAAACAGCAGCGTCAGGCCGAGGATGGTGAGGAAGTTGCCGATGATCTGGCCTTGCTGGCCCTGGGTCGGATCGACCGCGGTGACGAAGCCGAGGCCGAGTTGCTGGGCGATCACCGAGCCTGCGACGTTGAGCGCAGAAAGCGTCACCCGCGCGGTGGCGCCGAGCACGACGCCGATGATCAGCTCATGCACCATCAGCACCCCGAGCGAGGAGATCGAGGTGACGTCGACATGATAGGCGTTGCGATGCAGCGGCAGGATGATCAGCGTCAGCAGCAGCGCGATCGACAGTTTCACCCGCGCCGGGATGTTGGTCTCGCCGAAGCCGGGCAGCAGCATCACCATCGCGCCCACGCGCGCGAAGACCAGCACGAAGATGGCGGCCAGCGCCGGCAGCACGGAGACGTCGATGCGCATGACCGGAGCATTACTGCCTCAACCGCCGATGATTCGCGACGAAATCCGCATCATGTGGCTGTGCAGCGAGTCCGCCATGAACGGCAGCGCCAGCAATAATGTGACGAAGATCGCCAGAATCTTCGGCACGAAGATCAGGGTCTGCTCCTGGATCTGGGTCAGCGCCTGGAACAGCGACACCACGACGCCGACCACGAGCCCGACCACCATCAGCGGCGACGACACCACCACGATGGTCCAGATCGCATCACGCGCCACGTCGAGGGTTTCAGGGCCGGTCATTGTTGTTCTCGCTGTTGTCTTGCACTGTCGGTCCGGGGCGATCCGAAGCATCGAACCCGGAACCTCGAGATTCCGGGTTCGATGCGCGCCCCGGAATGACGTCGCAAGCGACGTCAGATCGGCATCTTCATGATGTCTTCGTAGGCCTGGATCACGCGGTCGCGCACCGAGACCAGCGTCGACACGGCAACGTCGGTCTCCGCGACCGCCGTCACCACGTCCATCACATTCGCCTTGCCGGAGGCCATCGCGACGGTCTGCGCGTCGGACTTTTTGCCCGCCTCCAGCACGCTGCCAACCGAATCCTTCAGCAGCGCGCTGAATGAGGGGCCGGCCGTGGCCTGGCCCGCCTTCTCGGCGCCGCCGCGCTCCATCATCTTCTGGAGGCTGGCATAGGCGTTGGCGGCGACTGTCGGTGAAGCCATGATTTACGGTCCCTGTTTTTCTGTGCCGCGTCAGGATTTGAGGATGTCGAGCGTGCGCTGGATCATCCGCCGCGTCGCGCTGATGATGTTGAGGTTGGCCTCATAGGAGCGCTGGGCGTCGCGCATGTCGGTCATTTCGACCAGCGAATTGACGTTGGGATATTTGACGTTGCCCGCGGCGTCGGCCGCCGGGTTGCCCGGCTCGTATTTGACGCGGAAGGCGGACTGGTCGGGCCGCACCTTGCCGAGCGCCACCACCTGCGCGTCGAGCGTGCGGTCGAGCGTCGAGGAGAAGGTCGGCACCTTGCGGCGGTAGGGATCACCGCCGGCGCTCTGCGCGGTCGAATCGGCGTTGGCGATATTTTCCGAGATCACCCGCATCCGCCCGGCCTGCGCGCGCAGGCCTGACGTCGCGATCATCATCGAGCGGGCGAAATCACCTGGTCCGTCTGCCATGGTCTGGTCCTTCCGGCGCCTCAGCGCTTGCCGATCGCGGTCTTGAGCATCCCGAGGCTGCGGGTGTAGAGCGACGTCACCGCCGCGTAGTCCATCTGATTGGCGGAGACCTTCATCATCTGCTCTTCGAGATTGACCGCGTTGCCGGCCGGCCGGGTCTGGAACGCGCCCCTGCCGCGGTCATTATCGAAGGTGTCCGGCGCGCCCGCCGCCGCCATGTGGGTGGCGCTGGTCTGCATCATCGGCAGCGTCCCGAAACCGCCGCCGACCGTAGCGCCGGCCTTGTCGAACTTGGGCTCCACCAGGTCGTGGGGCCGGAAGTTCGGCGTGTCGGAATTGGAGATGTTCTCGGCGAGCACGCGCTGGCGCTCCTGGTGCCACTGCATCTTGGTGCGCAGCGCCGACAGGATCGGGAGATCGTTCATGGACATGGTGGCCGCGACTCCGTTAACCTCTCGGACGACCCGTGGGACGCCCGGAGGTAGGCAGAATTTGCCCGGTGTATGGTTAACGGCTGGTTAAAATGCCGGACTGATCCGTGGAGAACCTCTGCATTGCGGCTTGTGAGCGCATTTTCGCCACGAAAGCTGCGTTAACCAGGCCCGACCAAGAACAGCGTGGGGCGCTGAGAAGTCGTTTTGGGACAAGCGATTCTTGGTTTACAAATAGGACGGTCGGCGACAGAGCCGCCTGCGAATTAAGAAATAAGGCGAATCTCGGGCGCGATTCGCTTTGCGCAAACCCGCACTGTCAGTCCGCGCTCGCTGAAGGCGGAAGCTGAGGAAGGCCACATGGCCGGGGACTCCAATATGGGACTAACATTCGTCTTGGCGTTCGTCGCCGTGCTGGCGCTGATCATCCTTGCCGCATGGCTCGTGCGCCGCTTCGGCAGCAGCCGGCTCGGTGCCAGCACCAACCGCGGACGAATGCCGCGGCTGGCGGTGATCGACGCCGCCGCCGTCGACGGCCGCCGCCGCCTGGTGCTGGTCCGCCGCGACAACATCGAGCACCTGCTGATGATCGGCGGCCCGACCGACATCGTCGTCGAGCCCAATATCGTCCGCGCCATTCCCGGACGCGACCAGATGTCGAGCCGCCCGGCGGTCGCTCCCGACGCGGCGCCGCCGCGCGTCGCGCCGCTTCCGGACGCGGCCTGGAGCGACAGCGAAGCCGCCCGCCCCGACATGTTCGAGCCTTCGGAGCCTGAGCTGCCGCCGCCGCCCCCGCGGCCGTCGCGGCCCGCCTTCGAGGAGATGCGCCGGCCGGCGCCCGCCGCCGAGCGCCGCGGCGACCCGCTCGCCGGCTTCTCGCCCGAGCCGGTGACCGGGCGGCCCGAACGTGCCGAGCCGCGGCCCGATCCGATGCCGCCGCGGCTGCCGCGCGCCGAACCGCCGATCCCGCGTGCGCCGCGCGCCGCCGAGCCGCCCAAAATGCCGCCGCCGCTGCGCCCGACCGAGCGTGCCGTTGCACCGCCGCCGCCCCCTCCTCCGCCGCCGCAGGCCGCAACGCCGGCCCCGACACCACCGGCGCCACCCGCGCCGCCGCCGCAATCGAGCGCCGACGCCAATCTCGCTGAGATGGCGCAGCGGCTTGAGGCGGCGCTGCGCCGCCCGTCCGGGGGTGGCGAGACCGTCGCGCCGCCGGTTGCGCCCGATGCACCGCCGGTGCGTCCGCCGCGCAGCGAGCCGCCGCCCGCCGGCCCCGCCGCACCGAAGAGCGGGTTCGAGAATCTCGAGGACGAGATGGCCTCGCTGCTCGGCCGGCCGAAGACCCCTACGTGAGGTTCGGGTCGGTCCCGCGTAGAGTTTGTTTCATCGCTGTCCTGATTGCCGCCGGGTCCCTCGCCGACCCGGCGATGGCGCAGGACATCTCCATCAATCTCGGCGGCGGCAATGGCGGCGTCACCGAACGCGCGATCCAGCTGATCGCGCTGCTCACGGTGCTGTCGCTCGCGCCGTCGATCCTGATCATGATGACGTCGTTCACGCGCATCGTGGTCGTGCTGTCGCTGCTCCGCACCGCGCTCGGCACCGCCACGGCGCCGCCGAACTCGGTGATGATTGCGCTCGCGATGTTCCTCACCGCCTTCGTGATGGGGCCGGTGCTGCAAAAATCCTATGACGACGGCATCAAGCCGCTGGTCGCCAACCAGATCGGCGTCGAGGAGGCGCTGCAGCGCGCCTCGGTGCCGCTGCGCGGCTTCATGCAGAAGAACGTGCGCGAGAAGGACCTAAAATTGTTCATGGACCTATCCGGCGAGCCGCCGCCGGCGACGCCGGAGGAGATGTCGCTGCGTATCCTTGTGCCGGCCTTCATGATCTCCGAACTGAAGCGCGCCTTCGAGATCGGCTTCCTGCTGTTCCTGCCGTTCCTGATCATCGACCTCGTGGTGGCGTCGGTCTTGATGTCGATGGGCATGATGATGCTGCCGCCGGTCGTGGTCTCGCTGCCGTTCAAGCTGATCTTCTTCGTGCTGGTCGACGGCTGGTCCTTGGTCGCCGGCAGCCTGGTGCAGAGCTACGGGGGGTAGCCCCGCAGCGGAGCTTGCCCTCATACGGGCAAATGCAACCACCAGAGACCATCGCCCGAATTGACAACTAGGCGCGTCTCATTAGCATGCATGGCGTGAGGTGCGGGCCCAGCCGATGGAAATCTCGTTTCCAATAGAGTTTCTCGTGTACGGTACGCCCGTTTCGTTTCAAGCCAAGAACTCCGATGCGCGAGACGCCTGGAAAGACCGCGTGAAGGTCGCCAGCCGAAGTGTCATTCCTCAACCGCATTTTGCCTCTGATCAACGCATGGCCGTTACTCTCTACTACCTCCCGGACGAGCCCATGGCGGGAGACGTTGACAATATCGTCAAGCTTGTCTTGGACGCCCTTACCGCCCATATTTACCTGGATGACGGGCAGGTTGAACGTGTCGTGGTCCAAAAGTTCGAGCCCGGCAACGTTTTCAGCTTTTCAAACCCGTCGACAGCGGTCGTCGACGCGATCACTGGGACGAAACCAGTGCTGTATGTGCGGGTGTCCAACGACCCCTTCGAGGATTTGCGATGAGCAACACCGCGATTGAAGACCAGGTGCTACAACGCGAGATCACGCGGCTTGAGTCGGAAGGGTATGACGTATTCGTGCAGCCTCGCGCGCCCCTCGTTCCTGAATTTCTCGGCGACTACGTTCCGGATGCCGTTGCAACGGGCAACGGCAAGAAGATCGTCCTGGAGGTAGCGAGGTCATCCGGAAGCGAGAAGCTGAAAGAGGTCGCAGCGCGATTCGCCAAGCAACGCGAGTGGGAACTCAAGGTTCTACTCGTAGCACCTACATCGTCAGGCAAGACCGTCCCCGTGCAATCCCGTCAGGCGATCGACGGCGCGATTGAGGAGATCGAACAACTCGGGCAATTGAACGCTTTGCGCGCGGCGTTTCTGCTTGCGTGGGCAACGTTCGAAGCAGAAGGAAGAGCTTCGTTTGCGGAAACACTCGATCGGCCGCAAGCGCCAGCACGTTTGGTGCAGGTATTGGGTCAAGAAGGCGTGCTGACCCCCGCTGAGGCCGATCGGATGAGGGTTTTGTCGGACCAGCGCAATCAGCTCGTCCATGGCGATCTTGGTACGGAGATCAAGAGCGAAGACTTGCTTTGGCTGGTAGGCATCCTTCGAAAGATGGCGGCCATGGACCAAATGCCTGCCAATCCTCCCGTCCAATGACCGCCGTTAGATAGAGATCCACGGCCTGGTGCAGAGCTACGGGGGGTAGCCCCGCGCAACGCTCATGGCCTCTCCGCTGGATCGGCCACGGCGTTGCACTATCATGCGCGGCATCGCATCCGAGGATCCGCGTCCATGCAGCAGCCATTCGACCGTGCCGCAGAAGATCTCGGCAACGCCATCCATCTCGAGCATGTCAATGTGCAGGTGCCGGACCAGCGCCTCGCCACGCTGTTCTACGTTGCCGGCATCGGGCTGACGCGCGATCCCTATCTGATGGTCTCGGACAGCAACATGTGGGTGAATGCCGGGCGCAGCCAGTTTCATCTGCCGACCGGCCGGCCGCAGGTCTTGCGCGGGCACACCGGCATCGTGATTGCCGGGCGCGAAGCGCTGCTGGCGCGCCTCGCCGCGGTCGCACCCAGGCTCGAAGGCACCGCCTTCGCCTATCGCGCGCACAATAACCACATCGAGGCCACCTGCCCCTGGGGCAACCGGCTGCGCTGCTATGAACCCGACGCCGGTCGGTTCGGCCGCATCGCGCTCGGCATGCCCTATGTCGAGTTCGAGGTGCCGCGCGGCACCGCGGAGGGGATCAGCCGGTTCTATCCGCAGATCATGGGCATTCCGGCGAGCCTTGCCGATGGCGACGGCGTCGTGGCGCGCGCCAAGGTCGGCAAGGATCAATATCTGCAATTCCGCGAGAGCGACCACGTGCAGGGCGAGTTCGACGGCCATCACGTCCAGATCTACATCACGGATTTCTCGGGCCCCTACCGCCGGCTGCGCGAACGCAACCTGGTCTCGCGCGAGGACAATCAATACCAGTACCGCTTCTGCGACATCGTCGATCCCGCCGATGGCAGGCACCTGTTCACCGTCGAGCACGAGGTGCGCAGCGCCACGCATCCGATGTATCTGCGGCCGCTGATCAACCGCAATCCGGCGCAGACCAATCGCACCTTTGCCCATGGCTATGACCAGGCGCAGTGGGCGATGGGGCCGGATCAGTACGACGGATGACGGTCGGTCGATCCCTGCTCCACCATCTGCAACGTCCAGCAACGAGCCGACATGCTTCCATCCCAGCGCGACCTGTTCGAGATCCCACGCGAGGTCTGCTACCTGAACTCGGCGTCCTACAGCCCCTTGCCCCGGCGGACGCTCGAAGCCGGCCGCGCAGCGGTCGGGCGCAAGGGACAGCCCTGGACGCTGGATGCAGGCTTTGCCGGCCGCCAGCATGAGCGCGCCCGCACCGCGGCGGCGCGCCTGATCAATGCCGACGCCAACGATGTCGCGCTGATCCCGGCGATCAGCTACGGCGTCGCGACGATGGCGAAAGTGCTAACGATTCCCCGCGGCACTCGCGTGATCGTGCTGGAGAACGATCACTCCTCGCCGGTGCTGGAATGGCACGGCCGCGCCGAGGCGCAGGGCTTTGTCGTCGAGACCGTGCGCCAGCCTGCGGATGGCGACTGGACCTCGGCGGTGCTGGCGGCGATCGAGCGGCCGGGCGCGCCGCCGGTCGGCCTCGCCTCGATCTCGTCGGTGCACTGGTCGGATGGCGGCATGATCGACGTCGACAAGGTGCAAGCGGCGCTGCGGCGGCACGGTGCGATGTTCGTGATCGACGCGACGCAAGGCGCGGGCGTGCTGGCCATGGACGTCACCAAGCTCGATCCCGACGCCGTGCTGTTCCCAACCTACAAATGGCTGATCGGCCCTTACGGCCGGGCCTTCCTCTATGTGGCAAAACGTCATCACACCGGCGTGCCGCTGGAGCAGACCTCCGCCGGCCGCCGCAACGTCAACTCCGAGAACCCGGTCTATTTCGGCGATCTCGGCTATGTCGACAACGCCAGGCGCTACGACATGGGCGAGCGCGATCACTTCATCTCGCTGGAGATGGCTTCCATAGGCATGGAGATGATGGCGGAATGGGGCACCGCCGCGGTCAGCGCGCGGCTTGCGATGCTGACGCAGCGGATCGCCGACGGCGTCAGCGATCTCGGCCTCAACGTGCTGGCGCGCCATTTGCGCGCGCCGCACATCCTCAGCCTCGGCATGGCGGGCGGCATCATGAAGGATTTGATCGCGCACCTCGCCGCCGAGAACATCCACGTCGCGCTGCGGCTCGGCCGGATGCGGATCTCGCCGCACGTCTTCAACGACGAGGCCGACACCGATCGCTTTGTCGCGGTGCTGGCGAAGGCGTTGCGCGGCTAGCCGCGCCCGCGCCCCAGCGTGACGACGCCGACGAGCTCGATCGCCAGCGCGACGACCACCGCGGCGGCGCCGATCACGAACAGCAGCGCGTAGTCGCCGCCGTTATGCGCGTACAGATAGGACAGCCCGTAGGCGCCCGCGGCCTGGAACAACGCGAAGGCCGTGGTGGCCTGCGCCCACGCCGCCCGCTGGCTCGCCGCGGAATGCGGGATCAACTCGTGAATGCGGCCGATCACCAGCGGCACGATACCGGGCGTAAAGCCGCCGACGATGAGGCTCGAGACAATCAGCGCGGCGGGCGACGTCGTCACGGCGGGGATTGCAACCGCGACGGCTTCGATCAGGAAGGCGACGCGGAGCGCCGCGGCAAACCCTGCGCGATCGGCGAGATGGCCGGTCAACAGCGGGCCGACCACGGCGCCGAGGCCATAGAGCACCCAATAGTGCGACCCGGCAGCGATCCCCTGCCCAAGCCCGCGCGCGACGAAATCAACCAGAAACACCATGTGCGGCACCAGCGCCAGCGCGTTGAGGCCGTATTCCAGGCACAGCGCAATCACCAGCGGCGCGCGCACGCCATGCGCCGCGGCGTGATGCTGCTCGCCGCCATGCACTGCGGATGCGTCGGCCGGCCACGCCTTCCAGCTGATCACGGTCAGCACCGCCGACAGCACGCCGAGGCCGTACCAGGCCTGCTTGACGCCCTGCTGCAGCAACAGCGGGACCAGCGTGCCTGACGACGCGACGCCGAGCCCGACGCCGGCGAAGATCACGCCGCCGACCAGGCCACGCTTGTGTGGTGCGGTGTGCGGCAGGATCGCGGTTGCCGCCAGCACCATGATCACGCCGCCGCTGACGCCGGCGAGGACGCGGAAGCCGAAGAACCAGATGAACGAGATCGGCACCGCACAGGCGAAGCAAGTGATGGCGGCGAGCGCCATCATGCTGCGCAGTGCCCAGACCTGGCCGATGCGCGCGCCGAGATCGCGGGCGATCAGCGCACCGGCGAGATAGCCGGCCAGATTGGCGGCGCCGAGATAGACCGCCTCCGCCGGCGTGAACCATTTTGCGGCAATCAGCGCCGGGATCAGCGGCGTGTAGGCGAAGCGCGCCAGCCCGAGCCCGACCAGCGAGGCGCACAGTCCGGCGGCCGCCAGGAGCCACAGCGGCTGGCCCGCTTCGCGATGCCGCGCGGAGTGGTGATGATCGACATTGGCGGACATTGACATGGCAGTTAGGCTCTTGGGCAGTTCGCGAAAAATGATTTGTTGCGATCGCAGCGATCGTTGGCAGCGACGGCCGTGGAGCACCTCTCCCGATCGGGAGAGGTGCAGGACGTCAGGTGGCGGAGGTCGGCGGCGCTGCACGCGATGCGGCGAGCTTCTTGCGATACTCGAGCGCGGGCACTCCGCCCCAGCCCCAATTGTGGGTGTCGACTTCCTCGATGACGACGAAGGTCGATTCCATCGGCTTGCCGAGCACGTCGCGCAGCAACTCGCTGGCGCCCTTGATCAGCGCGGCCTTCTGCTCCCGCGTGGTGGACGACGCCCCCGGCGCCGTCCCCTCACGCGTGACCTGGTGACGATTGGCATGACACGCTCCTGATCGCGCTCTAGTGACCGGCGCTCTGGCCGCCGTCGACATGCAGGATCTCGCCGGTGACGAAGCCTGCGTTCTCCAGGAACAGCACGGCATCGACGATGTCCTTGGCTTCGCCCATCCGCCCGACCGGATGCAGCTTGGCGAGGAAGTCATGCGTCGCCGGCGCGTGCATCGGCGTCTTGATCACGCCGGGCGATACCGCATTCACGCGGATGCCCTTGGCGGCATATTCGATCGCCAGCGACTTGGTCGCCGCGTTCAGCCCGCCTTTGGTCAGCGACGCCAACACCGAGGGCACGTTGCTGTTGGCGTGGTCCACGAGGCTGGTCGTGATCTGCACGATATGCCCGGAGCCCTGCTTCACCATCTCCTTCGCCACGCGGCGGGTGATGTAGAAGAAGCCGTTGAGGTTGGTCGCCAACACCTTCGCATAGTCCTCGTCGGTGTAGTCCGTGAACGGCTTGGCGACGAAGATGCCGGCATTGTTGACCAGCGTATCGATGCGGCCGAAGCGGTCCAGCGTCTGCGCCACGATCCGCTCGGCAGTCGCCGGATCGGATATGTCGCCGGCAATGGCGAACACATCGCTGTCGGTCGACGGCTTGATGCTGCGAGAATTGGCCACGACGCGGTAGTTGCGGTCGCGATAACCCCTGACGATGGCCTCGCCGAGCCCCTGCGACGCGCCGGTGACGATGACAACTTTCTGCTCTGCACCCATGATTTCTCTCCATCTGTTGCTGAAGCGGCATCAGCACCGCCTCGATGGAGAGGAAGCTAGATACATCCGCGTTTCGTGCGAATGCCCGCTATTCGGCAGACACTCTTCCGCGCGGCGAACGAATGAAATTGATCCGGAAACGGCTCGAATGGTGCCAAAGCGCGACGATGCTTATCGCGCCTTGGCAGCCGCGCGATTGGCCTCGCGCGACAGCTGCTCGAAATAGCGCTTCAGCCGCGGCGTCGCGAAATCGACGAAGGCGCGCACCTTCGGCACGTCGAAGCGCCCCTGCGGCGCCAAGAGATGCACCGGCAGCGGCGGATGCTCGTCCTTGCCGAGCAGGATCCGCAGCCGCCCGTCGCGGATCTCCTCGGCGATGTGATACGAGAACAGCCGCGTGACGCCGTGCCCTTCCGCGGCCGAGGCGACCGCCGCGCGCACCGTGTTGACCACGAGCCGCGGCGCGAACTGGATGGCGCGCGCAACCTTCGACTTCGCCGCCGGCGGAAAGCTCCAGGAGTCGATCCCGAAATGCGTCATCGCGATGATCTGGTGTTTGACGAGATCGGCCGGCTCGTTGATGGCGGGGTGTTTCGCGAGATAGCCGGGTGATGCCGCGACGACGCGGCGCACCTCGCCGAGCTTGATCGCCACGAAGTTGGAATCGGCGAGATGGGCGATGCGCAACGCGACGTCGATGCCCTCGTCGATCAAATTGACGGTGCGGTCGAGCATCACCAGCCGCACCGTCACCGCCGGATATTCGCTCATGAAGGCGTCGAGCACCGTCCGCAGCACGTCTTCGCCCACCACCACCGGCGCAGTGATGGTCAGCGTGCCGCGTGGCGCGGTGCGCTCGCCGCCGGCTGCGATGTCGGCTTCCTCGAGCTCGGTGAGGATGCGCCGGCACGCCGTCGCATAACGCAGGCCGGTCTCGCTCAGCTTCAGCGACCGTGTGGTCCGGTGCAGCAGCTCGGCGCCGACGTGATGTTCGAGGAACGCGATCGCGCGGCTGACCGCCGCCGGCGAGCGCCGCAAACGCCTGCCCGCCCCGGCAAGGCTGCCCTCGTCGACCGCCGCGACGAAGACCTTCATGGCGTCGATGCGGTCCATCGCTCCCCCGCTGCGCCGCCGCCCGCTAGCCCTTCACGTCAAACTGCTTGCTGAGATGGTCGCCGATCTGCACCAGCATGGCGACGCATTCGGGATAGCCGGGCTTTGCGATCGTGGCCTCGTCGGCGCTGGCGCGGAATTCCCAGCTGTCGCCGTCGCGCAGCACCGAGATGTTGATGCCGTCCGGGCAATCGGAATGCACCTTCAGCTCGGCCCGCGCCATCGCGATGAGTTCGGCTTCGGTCTTGATCGATTTCGACATGGTGACGGCGTCCTCCCGGCTGGCAATCGCCGCAAGGTTGCCGGTTCGGCAGCCGTCTGTCGAGGGGTGTTACTGTGACGCGCTGGCGCGCCGCTCGCCCTTGATCGTGGGCAGCGCGCTCACCGGCTCGACCTTCGGCTGGTCCGGCAGCGATCCGGTCGTGACCGGATCGGCCAGCGGCGCGCGGGCGGTGGTGTCGCCGAAGCGGGACTTCATCTCGCGGATGAAGCCGTCCAGCGTATCGACGCTGGCGGCCATCCGCGCGATCTGGGCGAACTCGGCGCTTGAGGTCGCCACCGGCTTGCTGGCGGCGTCGAATGCCAGCTTGTCGGCATCGCCGGACATCAGCGGCGCGTATTTCTCGCGGAACCGCGACAGTCCGATGGTGTCTTCGGCCAGCGCGTAGCCGACCACGGCGCGGATGACGTCGGCCTTCTCGCCGGCATTGAGCGGAGTGAAGTCGCGCCAGCGGTCGGCGTAATAGAGTTCGATCTGCTCGGAGGCCTCGCGCCAGTGTCGCGATGCCCAGTAGATATCCGAGCGCAGGCGGACCGCCTCGCGCCCGGTGATGTTGGAGATGATGTCGAGCGCAAGGTCGTGCCGGCCGACATCGCTCTGCGCCCGCGCTTCCAGCAGCAGCCGCTGCTGTCGCAGTTCGCCGGAGAGGTCGGCGATCCGGGTCGAGCGCAGCGCGGCGATGGCGCGGTCCGGCTTGCGGTTCATCAGATAGACCATCGCCAGCCGCGCCGCGACCTGGGCGCGCGCCGCGCCCTCGAGCCGCTTGTCGACCTGGTACTGCAGGAGATCGGCGGCCTGGTCGAGCAGGTCGACGCCGACCAGGCGGTCGGAGAGCCGGCGGATCATCTCGTCGCCGCGGCGGCCGATCGGGGTCAGCTCGCGATATTCATAGAAGGTGCCGAGCGCATCGATCGGCGACATCTCGTCGCCCTTGGGGCCGAGGAACAGCTGCACGAACAGCGCCGAGGCGGCATCCTGCGCCTGGCGCGATTCCGGCGCGTTCGGCTGCAGGCGGGTCGCCGCGCGGGTCACCGCGAAGGCGTCGGCGTAACGGCCGGTCTCGGCATAGATCTTCGACAGCACGTACAGCGTCTTCAATTCGATGGAGTCGCCACGCCACATCATCGACAGCAGCTCGAGCTCCTTCAGCACGTCGTCGCGGCCGATCTCGCCGCGCTTCTGCCGCAGCAGGGTTTCGAGCAGCTTGCCTTCGGCCGCGGCCTGGCGATCGGCCGAATTCGCGGCGAACTTGTAGGCGTCGAGCGCATCCTTCTCCTGGCCGAGCGCTTCGGCGAGCCGTCCCCGCAACACGGCAACCGCCGGCTTCAGCTCGGCGGGGACGCCGACCACGTCGAGGTCGCTCTTGCGCCGCGCCGCGCCGGCATAGTCCTTGACCTCGAGCGCGGCCTTCATCGAATCCATCGTGATGATGCGCTGCAGGTCGGGCGGCAGCGTCGCCACCGCGAACTCGGAATTCTTGAACTTCTCCCGCGCCTCCGCCCATCTGCCTTCGCGCGCGAAGGCGAGCCCCTTCCACAATTGGGAATCATAGCCGTTGCCGATCACGGGATTGGCGAGATCCTTGACGCCCTGCGCCGGGCGCCCGATCAGGATGCTGGCGACCGCGTGGATCATCACGACCGAGGCAAGCTCGCTGCCGCGCTTGCTTTCGGACAGGATCAGATTGGTGACGCCGTGAGCTTCGTCATACAGGCCGTGCGCCATGTAGAAATCGGCGAGATCGCGCCGCGCCTCGGGGAGCTGCTCGGCATTGGCCGCCGCGGCAGCCGCAATCAGGCTGTCGAGCCGCTTGACGAAATTCTCCGATTGGTTCTTGCGCCACTCATCGGTATCGAACAGCGGCTTCACCGCGGCGGTGGCGCGTTCGGCGGCGACGTCGGCCGATGACAGCGTCAGCCCGCCGGGCCGCCCCAGCATCACCTTGTCGGCGCCGACCTCCGCCTTGACGTCGTCGGCGTTCGGATGGACCACGACGCCGTGGATCGATTCCAGGAGCGACAGCTCGACGAAATCCTGCCGCTTGATGACGCCGCGGGTCGGCGGCGGCGCGGTGACGACCCAGAGTGTGTCGCCGGCATCGGGATCGACCAGTTTGTGCAGTTCGCCGGGATTGGCCAAGGGCACGCTGACATTGGCGAGCGCCGGCTCGCTGATGTTGCGGACCACGGTCAGCGGCAGCGGCGGCTTCTGCACCCGGTCGGCGAAGGTCAGCGTCCAGCTGATGCCGCGCGAGCGGTCGTCGCTCTCGAGCGCAGGCATCTGCGGCCGGTTGAGGCGGAAGCGGACCGCCTGGCCCTTCTCCAGCGCCATCCGGGTGACATCGGAGATCAGCGAGCCGGCCTTGGCGCGGATCGGTTCGATGTCGATCGCATCAGGCGTGTCGAACACCATCCACACCGTGTCGGCGCGGCGGAACAATGCGGACGGCGTCGCCGCTGGAAATGCGAAGGTCACGCGCAACCCGTCGCTGTCGCGCTGGGCTTCGACCGCGGACTTGGCGGCGGCGCGAACCTCGGCCGGCGGCGATGGCGCCGCGGCAGGCTTCGGCTGCGCCATCGCCGGCGCCTCCGCGACAGGCGACGGAGGCTTCATCGTCTCGCTGACAGCCGCCTTGGTCTCCTCCACCGCTGTCCCAGCGCTGCCTTCGCGCGGCGCCGCCGGCATCGGGACGCTTTCGGCGGCCGGCGCCTTTTCTGCAGGTGCGGCTGCCATCTTCGGCAGCTCCGACCTTGGTTGCTCCGATTTGGGTTGCTCCGATTTAGACGGCGCGGCTGTCGGCGGCTCAGCGCTGCCCTGCTCGGGCTTTGCGGGTTCAGGCTTTGCGAGTTCAGGCTTGGCGGCCTCGGATTGCGGCTCCGCTTTCGCCGGCTCGGGCTTGATCTCGATCTTGGCCTCGCGCGCAATATTCTCCGATGTGACGGGCACGGCCGCGGCCGGCATGCCCTTTTGCTTGCCGCGCGGCATCGGCATCAGCGAACTGATTGCGCCCTTCGTCGTCGACTGCTGCTCGTTCTGCTGGATCGCGACGTCGACGATGTAGTTCTTCTCATCGCGGAACGAATGCACGTCGGCATCGCCGATCAGCGTCATGTCGACCGCCGACGTATCGGCATCGGCGCGCGCGCTGATCGATGCGACGTTCGGCGGCGCCGCGACCTTGGCATCCGCAAGGTCGAAGCTCAGCACCGTGTTGAAGGACAGCGTCAGCTTCTGCTCGTTCAGCACCGAGGAGACGCCGACGCCGTCGGGCACCTCGAACACGAAGCGTACGAAAGTCGGCTGCACCAGCGCGCGGACCCGCATCGGCGGCTTCTTCTTCGCGGCATCGGCGGCGCGCTGCGCGCGCAGCAACCGCTCGGCGGCGCGGGCGCGCTCGGCCAGCTCGCGCACCACCTCCTGCGGCAGCGGCGGCGGCGGGCCGGTCCAGCCGTCGGGCAGGAAGTCGACGAAAATGCGCTCGGCCGCGGTCATGGTGTTGACGGTGACGCGGCGCGCCAGTGACAGGCGGATCGCCGTACCATCGGGATCGCGCCGCGCCGCGCCGACATAGTCGGGCACCGCATCGCCCAGTTTCTCGACCTGGATATCGACCGGGCGCTTGAAGCGGATCAGGATGATCGAGCCGGCGGTCATCACCTCCGACTCGACGTCCTCCTTCAGTTTCAGCACCAGCCGGGCATAGCCATTCGCCGCGGAGAATGTGGCCTCACCCGGCACCGGCGAAAGGGTGTCCTGGGCGCGTATGTCAGTCGGGTATGTGCCGGCTGTGAGCGCAAGGCCGCTGACAAGCAGGCACAGACGCGCAGCCCGCGTAAAGGCGCGGCCTAGCGACCATGTTCCAGCGGCAGCCGTTCGCGCCATCTCGAAACGTCTTCTCGGGACCTCAGCCATACCAAACGCGCAGCGCCCTCGCTTAACGCGTCCCGATCTTGGATTGGCGGCGTTAAGGAGCTGTTAACGTCAACGGATTGCGAACGCCGCAGGCAAGCATTATCAAGGCGCTTGAGGCCGATGGGCGAGCCAGGCCAGCCGAAACGGCGGCCACTGACGGGAATTTCCAATGCGGCATTACATCGCGCTGATCCATAAGGATCCCGACAGCGACTTCGGGGTCTCATTTCCCGACCTACCCGGCGTAATCACCGCGGGGACCGACATGGACGACGCCCGTGCGATGGCGGCTGAAGCTGTGGCTCTTCATCTCAAAGGATTGGCCGAAGACGGTGAAGCGATACCTGAGCCCTCTTCTCTCGACGCAATCATGGCCTGTATCGAGAACCGGGACAGCGTCTGTAGCGTAGACATACCGATGCAAGCGCTCGGCGAATGACGTCCAGCGAGCGACCCATGGCACTCAAGACGACCAAATTCGACATTCAGGATCATCTCAACACGCTTGAACAGCAGGCCGCTTACCTCGAAGCGGCGCTGACCGAGAACGATCCATCTTTCATTGCAACAGCGATCAGTGATGTAATCCGAGCCCGAGGCATAGCCTCCGGACGTGGACGTGGCAGCAGCAAGGATCGCTGCTGACGCCGCCCCCTCAATTGGTCTTCGGCGCCAGCATCTTGCCTTCGATCTTCGGGAGTTCTTCCGTCGAGGCCGACTTGTCGCCGCTGGCTCTGCGGGCGAGTTCGACGGTGAGGCGTTCGGCGGCCTCGGGCTGCATCAGGCCGAGGATGTCGGACATCTTGCGCGGCTGGATCTGCGAGGCGATCTGGTAGAGCACGTTCATTTCCAGCCGGTCGAACACCTTTGCGGCGTCCTTCGGCTTCATGTTCTCGTACATGGTGACGATGCCCTTGAAGCGCGCGGCCTCGGCCGCGGCCTTTTCCGCCGCCTCGGCACTCGCCTTGGCGTCGTTGGCCTTGGCCTCCTCGACCTTGGCCTCGATGCGCTTCTCGGCGGCCTTCAGCAGGCCCTCGCGGATATCGACTTCGCGGGCACGCTGCTCGAGCTCCTGGCGGCGCGCCTGCAGCCGTTCCAGGATCGCGCGTTCGGATGCCGACACCGGCGGCGGCTGGTTCAGGTTGACCACGACACCGTCGGGCTTGGGCGGCTCGGCGGCCGGCGCAGCCGGCTGCGGCGCCTCCTCCTTCTTCGCTTCCTTTTTCTCGACCGACCCGGTGATGTCGGCGGGATCGCCCTTGAACTTGCTATCGGCAGCGACCCTGCCGGCGCCAGGGAAGTTGAAGTTCTGCTGCGCCCAGGATGGCTGGGCGGGCCCGGCCGGCCGGGCATCGTCGGCAAACACGTAGCCGCCATCGAGCACGAGGCCGGCGATCTTCAGCACCATCAGGCCGAAGACAGCGACCAGCACCACAGGCATCACTCTGATGTCACGAAACGACTTCATGCAGCGAGGCCGCCGGCCCTCCTGCGCTCGGTGAAGGCTTCAGCCGCGGCAGCAACCGCGCGCGCCGCCGAGAGCCTGGGCGCCGCGACCGCCGGTGCGGCGACCGGCGCAGGCGCTGATGCCGGCGCGGGGTCCGCGGGCCGTGCCGCTTGCGCGATCTTGGACAGGCGGCGCACCACATTGTCGCCCTCGGCGAGCTGGTTGCGCAGCAGCGCCGACATTTGCGTCGCCGCGTCGAGCTGGTTGCCGAGGTTCTCGTTGACGTCGCGCACGGCGTGCTTCAGCCCGCCGATCGCGCGCTCGGCGATCTCGGTTGCGGTGATCAGCTCCGCGATCGTCGCCTTCAGCGAATGCTCGTCCGCCTTCAGCCGCTGCAGGCGCTTGTTGAGCAGCCAGCAATAGCCGATCGTCAGCATCAGCAACACGGCCACCAGACTCTCGATTGCTAATCCAAGCACATGACTCATGGTGCCTCCATCATTTTGGTCCGCTCGTCCGCCTGCTCGAACATTGCGAAGGTGGTTTGGGGTTTACGCAAATTCTTGGTGACGCGGATCGCGACGCGGTCGCCGACGCGGCCCATCCGCCCCTCGGTCAGGGTGACGTTGCCGCAGCGCACCGAGACCAGCGCGTCGGAACGGATGTCGAGCGGCAGGGTGTCGCCGACCTTCAGCTTCATCAGTTCCTTGAGCGGAATGTCGGCCTCGTAGAGCACGGCGTCGACCGCGATTTCGGCCTGCGCCACCTCGGTGGCGAAATGGCCTTCCCAGATCGGGTCGCGGCCGAATTTTTCGCCCATGAACATCTGCAACAGCACGTTGCGGATCGGTTCGATGGTCGCATAAGGCAGCAGCAATTCGACATTGCCGCCGCGGTCTTCCATGTCGATACGCAGCCGCACCAGGATCGCGGCATTGGCGGGGCGGCTGATCGCGGCGAAGCGCGGGTTGGTCTCCAGCCGGTCGATCGAGAACGTCACCTGCGACAGCGGGCGAAACGCCTGCTCGGCGTCGGCCAGCACCACCTCGACTAGCCGCTTGACGAGATTGGTCTCGATCGTGGTGTAGGGCCGGCCCTCGATCCGCAGCTGGGTCTGGCCACGGCGGCCGCCGAGCAGCACGTCGATCATCGAATAGATCAGGCTGGAGTCGACGGTGGCGAGGCCAAAGTTCTCCCACTCCTCCGCCTTGAACACCGACAGCACCGCCGGCAGCGGGATCGAGTTCATGTAGTCGCCGAACCGCACCGAGGTGATGCGGTCGAGCGAGACTTCGACGTTGTCGGAGGTGAAGTTGCGCAGGCTCGTGGTCATCAACCGCACCAGGCGGTCGAACACGATTTCGAGCATCGGCAGACGCTCGTAGGACACCATCGCGGAATCGATGATGGCGCGGATGCCGGAGTGATCGTCGAGGCTGACATCGCCGACGGTGAAGCCGAGGAGATTGTCGATCTCCTCCTGCGACAGCACGCGCTCGCCATTGTTGTTCTTGCCGCCGAAGTCGCGGCTGCCGTCCTCGACCATGGCGGCCCATTGCAGCGCCATGCTCTCGGTGAGTTCGTTCTTGGCGGCCTCCGCGGCGGCGGCGGCCGGATCCTCGGAATCGAGCGAGGCCTCCCACTGCGCGGCAATGGCGTCCTGGTCCATCTGGTCGTTGCCGGCCATGGCTTTACATCCACCCCGTCACTGGATCACGACTTCCTTGAACAGCACCGCGTTCACCTGGTTGGGCGCCAGCGCCAGATTGACGCGCTTGGTCAGCTCTTCCTTGAGACGGAACAGGCCGGCGGAGCCGTTGAGGTCGCTCGGGCGCAGCTCGCGCATATAGGTCTGGAACAGGTCGGTGACGCGCGGCAGCGCCGGCTTGATCGCCTCGACCTGCTTCTCCTCCTTGACCTCGAGCACCAGCTTCAGCTTCAGATACTGCACGCGCTCGCCGGGGGCGCCGACCAGGTTGACCAGCATGTCCGGCACGTCGACGAAGGACGGCGGCTTCGGCGGCGGCGCTTCGGCGTGCTGCTCCTCGCCGTGGCCGCGCATGAAGAAGAACCAGCCCGCAGCGCCCCCGCCGACCACGACGAGGAAGCCGACGACGGCAATGATCAGCTTGAGCTTGCCCTTCTTCGGAGCGGCCGCGCCCTCGCCGCCTTCCGTCTTGTCCTCGTCCGCCATCGTCCGCTCGCTTCATCCGAAGGATGCGAACGCGATTTGCCCCAGCCTTGGCAGGAAGACGCGATACAAATGCCGCCGGCGCACACGCGCCCCAATGCCGTCAACGCTAGGGTAACAATGGTTAACGGAAGCTTAGGATTTAGCTTCGACTAGGAAAAAACTGCCGGGCAAACATGGTCAACAAGACCTTTCTGCCGCCCCGCGCCGGGCCCGGACGGAGACCTAACACATTGAAGTAAAGCCATATTTCAAGTTGGCACGGCTTTCGCTGAGAGGACGGCGTGACCTCGCGCGCTTGGGAGAGCCTGCGAGGTGACGACAGGTCCGAAGTTTAAGGTTTGGGAGAACCTGACGCATCGGATCGCCTCACAGGGGAGAACCGCCGATGCAGAATACGCTTCTGGTCGGACTATCGAAGCAGGTGGTGCTGGAACGGCAGATGGATGTCGTTGCCAACAACCTCGCCAACATGAACACCAACGGCTACAAGGCCGACCGGTCGCTGTTCGAGGAATATCTGCGCTCGAACGCGCACGAGGACAATTTCGCGTCGTCCGACCGCCGCGTCTCCTTCGTGCAGGACCGCGCCACCTTCCACGACTTCGCGCAGGGCCCGACCGAGGAAACCAAGAACCCGCTCGACGTCGCGATCGACGGCAAGGCCTTCCTGGTGGTGCAGACGCCGGCCGGCGAGCGCTACACGCGCGACGGCAATCTGCAGATCAACAACCGCGGCCAACTCGTCAACGCCGCGGGCTATCAGGTGCTCGGCACCGCCGGGCCGATCACCTTCCAGCAGACCGACCACGACGTCGCGATCGCCCCCGACGGCAACATCACCGTGCTCGAGGGCACCTCCCGGCTCGACTCGATCCGCGGCAAGCTGCGCCTGGTCTCGTTCGCGCAGGCCCAGAGCCTGCTGAAGGACGGCTCCAACCTCTACTCGGCGGGCGAAGGCGCGGCGCCGCTGGCCGACACCAAGTCGGTGATCCGCCAGGGCTTCATCGAGAAGTCGAACGTCAATTCCGTCACCGAAATGAGCCGCATGATCGAGATCACGCGGACCTACACCCAAATTGCCTCGCTGCTGCAGCAGCAGAGCGACCTGCACAAATCGGCGATCGAGAAGCTCGCCGACGTGCCGGCCTGATCGGGAGACTGACCGATGCGCGCACTCTACACCGCTGCGACCGGAATGGCGGCACAGGAACTCAGCGTTCAGGTGATCTCCAACAACATCGCGAACCTGCGCACCACCGGCTACAAGAAGCAGCGCGCCGCGTTCCAGGACCTGATCTACGACCATGTGCGCCGGGTCGGCGCCCAGGCCTCGGACCAGAACACCATCCTGCCGATGGGCATCGACCTCGGCGGCGGCGTCAAGACCGTCGGCACGCCGCGCATGATGACCCAGGGCACGCTGTCGCCGACCGGCAACGATCTCGACATCGCGATCCGCGGCGAAGGCTTCTTCAAGATCCTGATGCCGGACGGCACCTTCACCTACACCCGCGACGGTTCGTTCCAGATGGACAACCAGGGCCGCATCGTCAACGCGCAGGGCAATCTGCTGCAGCCGACCATCACGATCCCGCAGAACGCCTCCGGCCTCACCATCAACGCGCAGGGCCAGGTCTCGGTGACGCTGCCGGGCCAGACCGCATCGACCAATATCGGCCAGATCGGCCTGACCCGCTTCATCAACAAGGCCGGCCTGATGCCGATCGGCGACAATCTGTTCCAGGAGACGCCGGCCTCGGGCCAGCCGCAGGACGGCATCGCCAACACCGACGGCTATGGCGACATGCAGCAGAGCAACCTCGAACAGGCCAATGTCGAAGTGGTCTCGGAAATCTCCGACCTGATCGCGGCGCAGCGCGCTTACGAGATGAACTCGAAGGTGATCTCGGCGGCCGACCAGATGATGCAGTCCACCGCCAACCTGTTCCGCTGAGGATGATGCCGATGATCGCCCGCTCACTCCGCATCGCCGCCGCCCTGCTCGCGCTCGCCGCCGCACCGGCCGCCGCACAAAGCGGCGGCGCGGCCATCGCGGTGCCGACGCTGCGCGCCAGCGTCACGGTCGCGGACGACATCGTGCGGGTCGGCGACCTCATCGACAATGCCGGTGCCGCCGGCAGCATCGCGATCTACCGCGCCCCCGATCTCGGCACCACCGGCACGCTGCCGGTCGCGCAGGTGCTGAGCACGCTGCGCGCCCGCCAGGTGATCGGCGTCGACACCCGCGATCTCAAGGAGATCACGGTGACGCGGCTGGCGCGCACCATCGATACCAAAGAGATCGAGCAGCAGGTGACGCGGGCGCTGGAGAACCGCCATGGTCTCGGCCGGGCCGGCAACATTGCGGTGACGTTCGACCGCGATCCCGGCGACATCAGGCTCGAGGCCACCAATTCCGGCGCGATGCAGCCGGTCGCGGTGCGCTACGAGCCGCGCTCCACGCGCTTCGACGTCACCTTCGAGATTACCAATGAGGCCGGCAGCGCGCCGACCAAGCTGCGCTTCACCGGGACAGCGATCGAGACCATCGAGGCCGCCGTGCTGACGCGCAATGTCGAGCGCGGCGACGTGCTGAAGGCCTCCGACGTGTCGGTCGAGCGCCGTCCGAAAGCCGATGTCGGCAACGACGCGGCGGTGCGCGACGCCACCGTCGGCATGCAGGTGCGCCGCGCGCTGCGCGCCGGTCAGGCGCTGCGCGTCGCCGATCTGGCGAAGCCCGATCTCGTCACCCGCGACCAGAGCGTGACGCTGATCTACCGCGCCGACGGCCTCTACCTCACGATCCGCGGCAAGGCGATGGATGGCGGCGCCGAGGGCGACGTCGTCAGCGTGATGAATCTGCAGTCCAAGCGCGTCGTCTCCGGCGTCGTCACCGGACGCGCCGAGGTTTCGATCGCGGTCGCGAACCCGCGGCCCGCGCCGACCTCCGATGCCACCGAACCCAATTCCGCCCCCGTCAAGCTGAGTTCAGTCGCTCCAAACGCCGAGTAAAAGTTCATGTCCCAGTACCGTAACAACCGCCTTACCCTGGCCGGTGCGCTGCTCGCACTCGGGACGGTCGCCAGCGGCTGTTCGTCGATCGACCGCCTGTCGCAGATCGGCGAGCAGCCAAAGCTGTCGTCGATCGACAATCCGACCACCCAGCCCGGCTACAAGCCGGTGCAGATGCCGATGCCGAAGCCCGAGGTCGCCTCCTACAGCCCGAACTCGCTGTGGCGCAACGGCTCCCGCGCCTTCTTCAAGGACCAGCGCGCCGCCCGCGTCGGCGACATCCTCACCATCTCGGTGAACTTCACCGACAAGGCGGCGATCGCCAACGAGACCCAGCGCAGCCGCACCAATTCGGAAGATTCCGGCGTCACCAATTTCCTGGGTTCGCAGACCATCACGCAGGCCAACAAGATCCTGCCCGGCCGTATCCTCACCGCGGATTCCACGGCGTCCAGCGACGGCAAGGGCTCGGTGAACCGCCAGGAAGCGCTGCAGACCAACGTCGCCGCCGTCGTCACCCAGGTGCTGCCGAACGGCAACCTCGTGGTCGAGGGCAAGCAGGAGATCCGCGTCAACTTCGAGATCCGCGAGCTGGTGGTGGCCGGTATCGTGCGCCCGGAGGACATCCAGAGCGACAACACCATCGACTCCTCGAAGATCGCGCAGGCCCGCATCGCCTATGGCGGCCGCGGCCAGATCACCGACGTGCAACAGCCGCGCTACGGTCAGCAGGTGCTGGACGTGCTGCTGCCGTTCTAGTCAACTGTCCAAGAGCTCCCACATCTCGTCGCGAACCTAGGCGCGGCGCGATGTACCAACACGGCCTCCGTTAGCTCCCCTGACGGAGGCCGTGGCATTTTGTGACAGTTGCGTGCGCGTGCGATCGGCCCGGCGCCAGCCCGTTACCGCCTCGCGCAAGTTGTGCGATCGGCTTCCCGGTTCGTTAACCGTCGCAGCAACGCATAGTAGCAGCCGCCACGCTTGCAACGTAGGGAGAGGACAACGCAGGGTTTGCAGTTCGTGACTTCCATGCAACGAGACGGTCAATATGCGGCCTGGTTCCGGACGCCGCGCGGCGAAGGCACCGGAATAGTCTATCTCGCAAACGGCAGGATCTCCGGCGGCGACTGCATGTTCGTCTATGGCGGCAGCTACGAGCTCGACCAGGACCGCTTCACGGCGACCTTGACGACGCGCCGATACGCCGACGGCCCGACCACCGTGTTCGGCTGCGACGAGATCGAGGCGCAGATCACCGGCACGTTCAACGGCAAGCGCGCGGTGTGCACGGGGACGGCCAGGCAGGCGCCGGGCGTGCCGTTCGAGGCGACGCTGTTCCTGCAGGAGCAGGAGGCGGAGCCCACACCCAGCCGCAAATCCACGGCCGCGCCTGCCGATCCGGCGAGGCTGGCCAAACTCCCCAAGCGCCGCCCGGCGTTCGTGGCCAAGCGTTTCGGCTGAGCCGGCGCGATGCCGATGGCGTCGCCGCCCGCACCGGCGTAGCATCTGTGCCTGCGCGAAGCGCAGCCCGATCGATACAGCCGGAAGGAGCAGCCAATGTATGCCGCCATCCGTCAGGCCAAGGCGAAGACTGGCACCGCCGAAGAACTCGCGCGCCGGATCAAGGACGGCGCGATCCCGATCATCAGCGACGTCGAAGGTTTTATGGCCTATTACGTGGTCTATGCCGGCGACGACACGGTGACCGCGATCAGCGTCTTCAACAACTACGCCGGCGCCGAGGAAGCCAACCGCCGCGCGCTGGCCTGGATCGACGACAATCTCGGTCCATTGCTGGTCGGACAGGCCACCGCAGTTGCGGGCCCTGTGATCGTGCACACCAAGGCGTAGTCGCCCGCGCGCGGCAAACTTCACCCGGCAGAAGCTGCCTGCCGCGCGCTGAACACGCGCGCGGAGCGTCGCGATGTGTTTGAAATTGCAGCAGCCAGCCGATGGCATGCGATTTGCCCCGCCATTGCAGCATTTGCAATGGGGGAAGCGCGTGCAGACGACGTCGATCTCGGCCTACGGCTCGCTCGTGGCCAGCATGAAGAGCGGATCGTTGAAGAAACCGCAGGACGCCAACGCCGGCGCGTCGGGCCAGGCCGCCTCGGGCGGTCTCGCCGGCGACAGCGTCGAGCAGCAGTTTCTCAAATTCGCGCAGATGAGCCCGATGGACCGCATGCGCGCCAACATCCTCAAGAGCATGGGCCTGACCGAGGAAGACCTGAAGAACATGACGCCGGAACAGCAGAAGGCGGTCGAACAGAAGATCAAGGACCTGATCGAGCAGGAATTCCAGAAGAACGCCGGCAAGACCGGCCAGGCGGTCGACATCTCGGCGTAGTCCATCGCCGCACATGACGGCGATCCAGCCACTGTTCCGCATAACCGGATACTCACCGCTGTAACCGGGTCTGTCGGCCGTTCTGTGGATCGCCACCGTGGACGATTTCATCAACTGCGCGAACTTGCCGGCAATCCCGGATATTGAACGCTGATCCTGACGCGCATATGCACGGCGGCGAGGCGTGCCGCCGCACGCGGCCAGCCCGAAAGTCGCCATCCTTGTCGCGGAGGCTCACGGCTGCATCCGCGTTGCGGCATTGGCCGGTCTCTATCACCCGAGCAATGGGAGGAGAGCAATGGGATTGTCCTGGCAACAAGGTCCGCTCGCGACCGGCGCTATCGGCCGGTTCCTCGTGCCCGAACCACTGCCCAAGCGATTGCTTTATGTCGAGCGGCTGCGCCGGCGGATGCGGGTGCGCTTCGGCGGTGCCTTTATCGCCGACAGCGAAAACGTGCTGCTGCTGTTCGAGCCGGCCCGCTACCCGGTCGCCTACTTCCCGGAGGCCGACATTGCGCCGGGCGTGCTGGAGCGCGCCGAGCAAATTACGCAACACGCCGATCTCGGTCCCACCTCCTGGTACAGCGTCCGCGCCGATGCGCAGCACGTCGCGGCGCGCGGCGCCTGGCAGCACACCGGCCTGCCGGCCCACGCCAGCGATCTGCAGGGGCGCATCGCCTTTGCCTGGCGCCTGATGGATGCGTTCTATGAGGAAGACGAGCGGATCGTCGGCCACGCCGCCGATCCCTATCACCGCATCGATATTCGCCAGGCTTCGCGCAATCTCGTGGTCCGTCACGGCGACCGCGTCGTCGCCGACACCAAACGGCCGCTGGTGCTCTACGAGTCGGGCTTCGCGCCGCGCTGGTACGTTCCGCGCGACGACATCGACGAAGCCGCGCTCACGCCGGTCAAGCTGCAGACCTTCTGTCCGTACAAAGGGCTGTGCAGCTACTTCTCGATCGGCGACGCGCGCCAGGCGGCCTGGTCGTATCCCGATCCCTATCCCGAGGTGCACCGCATCGCGGGCCTGGTGTCGTTCGAGCCCGACATCGTCACGGTCCATCTCGACGGCGTTCAGCTGCGTCTCGAGCCGGGCCAGTCGGTGGTGCCGCACGGTCCCGACCGCAACCTCGATGTCGAAGAGTTCGCCCGCGCGTAAGGAAAAGCGGAGCCGGACATGGCGCGCCTGCTGTCGGTGAATGTCGGACTGCCGCGCGACATTGCGTGGAAGGGCCGCACGGTGCACACCGGGATCTGGAAGGATCCGGTGGCCGGCCGCTGCAAGGTCGGCCGGCTCAACCTCGCCGGTGACGGCCAGGGCGACCTCGCCGGTCACGGCGGCGAGATGCGCGCCGTGTTCGTCTACCAGATCGAATCCTATCGCCACTGGCAGGATCAGTTGCAGCGGACCGATTTCGTCCACGGCCAGTTCGGTGAAAACTTCACCATCGAAGGCTTGCCGGACGATGCCGTGTGCATCGGCGACCGCTACCGGATCGGCAGCGCGCTGTTCGAGGTCACGCAGCCGCGCGTGACCTGTTATCGCGTCGGCATTCGCGTCGGCGAGCCGCGGATGCCGGCCCTGCTGACGGCGAGCGGACGGCCCGGCTTCTACTTCCGCGTCCTCGCCGAGGGCGAGGTCGGCGCCGGCGATGAGATCGTCAAGGTCGGCGAAGCGGACAAGCGCATGACCGTCGCCGAGATCAACGCCCTGCTCTACTCGTCGGAGCATCCGCGCGATCGCCTGGAGCGCGCGCTGCGCATCGCTGCGCTGTCGCCGGGATGGCGCTGGTCG
Organism: Bradyrhizobium ivorense; assembly: GCF_900696085.1. Lineage (GTDB taxonomy): Bacteria > Pseudomonadota > Alphaproteobacteria > Rhizobiales > Xanthobacteraceae > Bradyrhizobium > Bradyrhizobium ivorense. The sequence continues at coordinate 591,978 of NZ_CAADFC020000028.1, read as the reverse complement.
TTCGAGGCCCTGCTGAAGGGACAGGCAACCGGCACCGGCGGCAATGCCGGGCTCGCGCCGGCCTCGGCCGCGCATCCAGTTGCACCGGGATTTCGCCCGCTTGCGATTGCCGCGATCGAACAGGAATCCGCCGACGTGCTCTCGCTGACGATGCGCGATCCGGACGGCCGGAAGCTGCCGCCGGCGCTGCCCGGCCAGTACATCGTGCTGCGGCTGCGGCCGGCCGGCGATCGGCCGCTGCTGCGCAGCTACTCGCTGTCCGGTCCGCCGTCGACCGAGCAGCACCGCATCAGCGTCAAGATCGAGCCGGATGGCGCCGCCGGAAACTATCTGCGCGACCACATCAGGGTCGGCGATCTCATCGACGTCAGCGCGCCGCGCGGCAGCTTCATCCTGCAATCCGGCGAACATCCGGTGGTGCTGCTCAGTGCCGGGATCGGCGCGACGCCGGTGCTGGCGATGCTGTCGGCGCTGGCAGCGGCGCGCGCGCCGCGAAAGACCCTGTGGCTGCATGCGGCGCGCGACCGGCAGCACCATCCCTTTGCCGCCGAGGTCCGCCGCCTGATGGGCGCGCTGCCGCAAGCGCGCAGCTACGTCTGCTACAGCCGGCCGGACGCGCAAGACAAGCTCGGCGAGGATTTTGATGCGGCCGGCCATCTGTCGCGTGCGGTGTTCGATGCGATCGGCCTGCCGCGCGACGCCGACGTCTACATCTGCGGACCCAACCGCTTCATGGCCGACATGAAAACGGCGCTGGCCGCCTATGGCGTGGCGCCGGAGCGGCAGCATCTCGAGATCTTCAACGGCGGCGAGGCGCTCAATCCCGGCATCGTCGGGTCGGCACCGCGCGCGCCGCATCCGCCCGCGGAGGATGCAGGCACCGGCCCGATGGTCTCGTTCGCGCGCAGCGGCGTCGCCGCGCACTGGAACGCGTCGGCCTATCAAAGCATTCTGGAGCTCGCCGAAGCCTGCGACGTGCCGGTGCGCTGGTCGTGCCGGACCGGCGTCTGCCACAACTGCGAAAGCGGCCTGATCTCAGGCGCGGTCGCCTATGGCCCGCAGCCGCTCGACATGCCGCCCGACGGCAACCTTCTGATCTGCTGCGCGCAGCCGACGGGCGACGTCGTCATCGATCTCTGAATTCGGAGCACGCAAGCGCCATGACCGAAACCAGCACGGCGATGAAATTCGCGGTCGAAGTGGTCATCCTCCCGGTGAGCGACGTCGATCGCGCACTGCGCTTCTATGTCGATCAGGTCGGCTTCGCCCTCGACGTCGACTACGCACCGAACGCCGCCTTCCGCGTCGTGCAGCTCACGCCGCCGGGCTCGAGCTGCTCGATCCAGATCGGCAAAGGCATCACCACGGCGCCAGCCGGATCGGTGCGCAACATCCATATCGTCGTGACCGACCTCGAGGCCGCGTGCAACCGGCTGCGCGAATGCGGCGTCGCCGTCGCCGACATCAGGCACAAGACCCCGATCGACGCCTGGGACGGCAGCTTCGCGCCCGGCCTCGATCCAGCCCGCAAGGACTACGCCAGCTTCGCCGGGTTCTCCGATCCGGACGGCAACAGTTTTGTGCTGCAGGAGCGCGGCTATCGGAAGTGAAGCCGTAGCCCGCATGAGCGGAGCGATATGCGGGACCTTCGCATGTCAGGATATCGCTCCGCTCATCCGGGCTACGATCATTGCCGAGCATCGCGCGCATGCATCTCACGCCTTCTTGCTCTTCTTCGCCGGCGCGCGCGCCGTGGCTGTCTTCTTGGCCGTCTTCGCCGGCTTCTTCTTCGCCTGGTTGAACGCGATCGCGGCGCGAATCATGGCCTTCAGCGCCCGCTCGTTGACCTTGTCGCCCTCGAACAGATCGATCGCGCGCCGCTCATTGCCTTCGAACCCCGTGTTGAACAGTTTGTCGGGGTCCGGCAGCTTGGCGCCGTACATGAAGGTCAGCTTGACCTTGCCCTTGTGGGCATTGCCGACCGCGATGATGCCGTCGCGCTCCCACACCGGGCTGCCCATCCACTTCCATTCCTCTGTTATCTCGGGATCGGCGGCAAGGATGCTCTTGCGCAGGCTGGCCAGCGTCTGGCCGCGCCAGTCGGCGATATCGGCGATCATTTGGTCGATGCGTTGCGATGGAGTCATGGCGGCCTCGTGGTCTCATTCGGCCGCATGCAATCACATCCGGGATGCCGCGGTCGAGCCCTGACGCATCCGCCGCGGCGCCAGATAGGGCAACGCGAACAGATAGAGGCCGGTGAGCAGCAGCAGGATCAGCGGGAACAACGCCAGCAGGCCGATCCAGACCGCCTGTTGCTGCTGCATCATCGCGACCATGTTGACGATGACGGCCAGCGTGAAGGCGATCGACGTCCAGCGGTGAAACTGCCGGATCCAGCTATTCCAGTTCATTGAGATCTCCTGTTGAGACGCTATCAAAAATGCGAGGCCGTCATTGCGAGGCGCGTAGCGACGAAGCAATCCATGCTTCCGCATATGCTGCACGATGGATTGCTTCGCGGAGTCTGTCATCGGGCGGCGCTTCGCGCCGACCCGTTGGCTCGCAATGACGGGGATGGTGCTGCGCTACGCCGCGCGGCTCACCCCTCGCGCACCAGCAGCTGATCGAGCTTGTCGAAAAACTGCTTCCACCCGGCGTGGGCGCCGCCATAGGCCTGCTTCTGGTGCGGCTGGAAGCCGGCCTGCTCGACGCGCAGATGCGTGCCGGTGGCGGTCGGCGTCAGCGTGAAGGTCACGACGCTCTCGAGGTTGAAGGCGGCATCGTCATGCGCGAAATTCCAGGTGTAGGACAGCGTCCGGTTCGGCTCGACGGTCAGCACCTTGCAGTCCAGCACGCCGCCCCACTCGCCGCGCAGATTGAAGCTGTGCCCGACCACGGGCTTGAAGTCGTTCTTCATCAGCCACTCCTCGATCAGATGCGGTTGGGTCAGCGCGCGCCAGAGCTTTTCCGGCGGATGCGGAAATTCGCGCTCGACAATCGCGGAACGTGTTTCGGTCGCTTGCATGATCATTGGTCCATTCGCTTGAGGAGATCTTCGAGGTGGTCGAACCGGTTCTGCCAGAAGCCGGCCATCCGGCTGGTCCAGTCGATCAGCGGCGCCAGCGCGCCGAGCTGTGCGCTGTAATGGGTCTGGCGGCCCTGGTGACGGTCGCGCACCAGCCCGGCCTGCTTCAGCACGCCAAGATGTTTTGACACCGCCGGCTGCGAGATCTTGGCGTGGGCCGTCAGGGCCCCGACGGTCTGCTCGCCGTCGCGGCACAAACGCTCGAAGATGGCGCGCCGGGTCGGATCGGCGAGCGTTCGAAACAGCATGTCGTGGGCGGCGTTCATGTCGAATTGATAACCCGTTGGCTATAGGTTTAATTCATAACCGTAGAGTTATGGGTGTGTCAAGCTCCGAACTTGAAACTATTTGGCGGATCGATCGCTGCTGTTCCTGCAGCGTCGTCCCTACCGAGCGCGCGGTGCCGGCTGCGACAAACTGACCCGACGGGCAACTCACGCCAAAAAACCTGTCAATCCCCGCGCGCAAAAATATTTCGCTTTATCCGAAGAGCAACTCAGGTGTATGGTCCGCCCGTCTCACCCGATCGAGGGGCGCTTCGCGAGTCGTCACAAGTGTTGCGGTGAGATGCGGTGGACGCCTGGCGTGTAACTGACGAGAGCACGCAAGGCGGACGGTGAAGTCGTGCAGGCCTGACGCCCTAGTGGCAGGTGTCCTCTCGCAAAACGCGAACGCGTTTTTGCGAAAGCGGTGACAAAAAAGCCCAGTCTCGCCGGGGAGAGCACGTATAAGCCGTAACCCATCGCGCAGGGAAAGCCGGGTTGTTTCCGGTTACACCTGTGGTCCTACCCCGGTGCTTTTTGTTGCACCGGGCCCATGGGTGCGAACCGGCACCCGGCTTTCCCTGCGCCCTCTGCGAAAGCGGAGGGTCAATCGACACAAAAGCTCGGGCGCGTTGCGCCGCGAGAATACAATTTTACGTCGTGTTGTCATTGCTCGTTGTTCCCTCCGTACTACTATTGCGTCCTCACCATTGTGCCCGCCGATTCTTGCTCACGGAGAATGTTTCATGTGCCAGCTTTGCGACGTCGCCCATTTTGCCCGCTCCTCCCGGCGCCGCTTCATGATCGGCGCGGGCGGCCTTGCCGCCAGCCTCGCACTCGGGGCACAGGCCTTCGCCAAGGAAACCAAACCGCCGCCGAAGCCGCAGAACGTGCTGTCGCCGGATGCGGCGCTGGACCGGCTGATCAAGGGCAATGCCCGCTATGTCGACGGCGTGTCGCGCCGGCATGACTTCAAGCACGAGCGCGAGGCGCTGGTCGGCGGGCAAAATCCGTTCGCCGGCATCCTGAGCTGCGCGGACTCGCGGATTGCGCCGGAATATGCCTTCGACAGCGGCCGCGGCGACCTGTTCGTCTGCCGCGTCGCCGGCAATTTCGCCAGCGACGAGACCATTGCGAGCCTGGAATACGCGGTCGCCGTGCTCAACGTGCCGCTGTTCATGGTGCTCGGCCATGAGAGCTGCGGCGCGGTCGACGCCACCATCAAGTCGCTGAAGGACGGCACCACCCTGCCCGGCCATCTGCCCTCGCTGGTCAGCGCGCTCGCGCCGGCGGTGAAGGCGAGCCAAGGCAAGTCCGGCGACCTCCTGGCCAACGCGACCCGGCAGAACGTCATCGACAACATCGGCAAGCTGAAATCGGCGACGCCGATCCTGAGCGCCGCGGTCGATCAGGGCAAGCTCAAGGTCGTCGGCGGCATCTACCGCCTCGGCGACGGCAAGGTCGAGATGGTGGTGTGAATCGTTCGGTAGCCGCCGTCATTGCGAGGAGCGACGCGACGAAGCAATCCATCTTTACCGACGCGGAGAGGTGGATTGCTTCGCTTCGGTCGCAATGACGGCGAGACAACGCTACGTAAACGTCGCCTCGACCTTGCCGAGCCCGTCGAGCTCCATCAGGACGCTGTCGCCGGCCTTCAGCCACACCGTCTTGATCAGGCTGCCGGTCAGCACGATCTGGCCGGCATGCAGGCCGCGGCCCTCGGCGGCGAGATGATTGGCGAGCCAGGCCAGCGCATTGTGCGGATGGCCGAGCACGTCGGCGCCGGTACCGCGGCTCTCCTCCTTGCCGTTGATGATCGCGCGGCCGGTGACACGCAGCAGGTCGGGCGCGGTGTTGCGCGGCACCGCCTCGCCGAGCACGCAGCCGGCGGCGAAGAAGTCGTCGGCGATCAGCGTCGGCGCGCCCAGCGTCTCCCATTTGACGTAGCGGTCGTCGACGATCTCGATCGCGGGATAGTAGGCCTCGATCGCCTCGCCGACCCATTCGGCGGTGAACGGCGCTTCGCTGGCGGCGAGATTGCGCGCCAGCCGCACCGCGATCTCGCACTCGACGCCGACATGGACGTAGTCCGCCGCGGCGAGTTGCACGCCACTGTCATGCACGACCTTCTCGAACACGCCGCCGCCGCAGGGATGGTCGATGCCGATATATTCCTGCATCACCGCGCTGGTGCAGCCGATCTTGTAGCCGACGAGGCTGCCGACCTGGGCTTGCAGCAGATCGTGCAGCGCGCGCTGCACCTGATAGCCCTCGGCCTCGTCGCGCGGCACGGCGTCTTTGGCGAGCGCCTTCAACGGCGCTCGGCTACGGCGTGCGCTGGCGATCGCCTTTGCGGCGGCCAGGATCCTCTCCATCGGCGCAGCCTCCTTGTGCTTCCGTTTGCCCGGGGCACCTCAGCACTCGCCAACGCCGCTGGCAAGCGCGCCGGATGGCGCGGCAAGTCAAGTCTTAACCAAGTTGAGCCTGATCAGGCTCTCGGCGGTCGCGACGATCATCTCCTCATTGCCGCGCGGACGCCAGCCGAGCAGGTTCTGCGCCTTGGCGCTGGTGGAACGGCGCACCTTGCCGAGCAGCGGCAGGGTCGCGCGCGCCACCGGGTTGCGCAGCGCGGCGATCCGGATCAGCCAGTCCGGCGCCTGGAACCGCGGCACCCGCCGCGCTTTGCTGCCGAGCTTGGCGCGCAGCACGCGGCCGATTTCGAGCATCGACATGGTCTCGCCGGCGACCGCGACGAAGCGCTCGCCGCTCGCCCTGGGCGAGGTCATCGCGCGCAGATGCAGGTCGGCGACGTCGCGCACGTCGACCAGGCCGAAATGGATCCGCGGCACCGCCGGCACCGCGCCGTCGAGCAGCGCCTTGACGATGCCGATCGACTGCGAGAAGTCCGCACCCAGCGCCGGGCCGAGCACGGCGGTCGGATTGACCACGGCAAGCTCGAGGCCACCTCCCTCGCGCGCGACAAAATCCCAGGCGGCGCGTTCGGCCAGCGTCTTGGATTTCGGGTAGGCCTGGACATCGCTGTCATCGATGTTGGACCAGATCGTCTCGTCGAACGGCGTCGCGCGCGGCGGATGGCCATAACCGATCGCCGCGAACGACGACGTCAGCACGACGCGCTTGACGCCGGCGTCGCGCGCCGCGCGCAGCACCCGCAAGGTTCCTTCACGCGCCGGGATGATCAGCTCGTTTTCATCGTCGGGCACGCGATCAATCAGTGGCGAGGCCACATGCAGCACGTAATCGCACCCGGCCGCCGCTTCGCGCCAGCCGTCGTCGCGCAAGAGATCGGCGGCGACGAAGCCGACTGTGTCGGGCGCGTCAGCGCCGCCCTCGCGCAGCATCGCGATGACGTCAGCAGCCCGATCGATGTTGCGCACCGTAGTCCGCACCGCGTGGCCGGAGGCAAGCAGCTGCAGAATGGTGTGCACGCCGATGAAGCCGGAGCCGCCCGTGACCAGAACCGTGCTCATGGTGTCAGCTCACTCCATCGTCGCGAATGGTTGCGGCATCGGCACTGCACTCCCTCTCCCGCTTGCGGGGGAGGTCGGGGTGGGGGTGTCTCCACGAGTCACGTCGTGGAAAGAGCCCCCACCCGGATCGCATCTTCGATGCGACATAGCCGAAGCTTTGCTTCGGCGTCACTTAGAGACGGCCGCCGAAGGCGGCCTATGCCTCCCCCGCAAGCGGGAGAGGCGGAGCCAGTTCGTGGAAGTGCCGCCTCACCTCATTCCAAGCGCATTCCGGATCGCGATCTCGACCGGCGAGTACGCGCCGTCGCCGCGCTCGAGCCGGTACGGCTCGCCGGCGCCGAGCGCCGGCTGGGCCATGAAGCGCGGCGTGCTTCCCCGATGCTTCTGCGCCGCATGGATGAGGAAAGGATGACACAGATACACCGTGCCCGCCTGCCCCGTCGCCAGCGCGACCTCGCAATCGGCGCCGACCTCGTCCAGCACCATGCGGGCCCGTCCGGCCTCGCCGGCCGGCGCGAGGTAGCGGGCCATCGGAGCATGCGAGCCGATCCTGATCCGGGTCGGCGCATCGTCCACGCCGACGTCGGAGAACAGGAACAGCATCAGCAGCGCCCGGCCGCGCGAGACGATGTTGACCCGCCAGGCCGAAAAATCGAGCCGCTCATTCGGGTCGCAATCGTCGCCGGGAAAGCTGACATCGACATGCCAGCCGGCATCGCCGGGATCGCCCGGATGCGGAAAGCGCACCGGAAAGGTTCCGATGTGGTCCCGCGGAAGCCAGCGGCCCGGACCTGCGATCTGGTCGAAGGCCCGGTGCAGCAGCGGCGTGTTGATCACCTGCCGGAACGGCTCCCCGCCATATCCCGGCAGCCGGATCACCGGCCGCGTCCAAGTCGCCGGATCGTGCTCGCTGCACGGCAGATCGCGCCACATGATGGCGCGGCCCTGGTCGGCAAGCTCGCGGGGAAAGGCGTTGTCGATCCTGACAAAGCCCTGCGCGATGAATTGCTCGATTTGCGCGTCGTCAAGCGCACGCGCGTCGTGTCGATGGGTCATGATTGGCTCTCAAACTGCCGCCAGCCTTCAGTGGTCCGCGTTGCGCGGAACCCGGCCGGCTCATTCGGTTCACTGGAGTTCCGCGAAGCGCGATGCCCCGCGGAGTGGATCAGCGCTTCCCCAAAGGAAGCGGAATCAGCCCAGGAAGAAGACCGAGGCGATGTTGAGAGTACGTGTCATCATGGCGGCGCGACCCTACAGGCGGTGCGCGCCGGAGGCAATGCGTGGCGATCCGCCGCCACTATTCGTCGCGATAGACCTTCTCGCGCTTCTCGTGGCGTTCCTGCGCCTCGACCGACAGCGTCGCGATCGGGCGGGCTTCGAGCCGCTTCAACGAGATCGGCTCCCCGGTCTCTTCGCAATAGCCGTAGGTGTTGTCCTCGATGCGCTGCAGCGCCGCGTCGATCTTGGAGATCAGCTTGCGCTGACGATCCCTCGCACGGAGCTCGATCGCGCGATCGGTCTCCGAGGAGGCGCGGTCGGCGAGATCGGGATGATTGACGTTCTCTTCCTGCAGCGTTTGCAGCGTGACTTTCGATTCGCGGAGGATCTCGTCCTTCCAGGACAGCAGCTTGGCGCGGAAATATTCGCGCTGCCGCTCATTCATGAAAGGCTCTTTTTCAGTCGGCCGGTAGTTCTTCAGCTTTTCCAAAGGCAGCCATGTCCCTGTCTGGCGGTGGGAACAGGACCCCTCCGCGCGGCGCCTTATATAGCCACGACATGTGACAGACAATATCTGCCACCAGCAATAGCGGGCTGCCCCCAAGGCCTTGCACAGGCAAACTTATCCGGCCCGGCCGGAGGCAGCCCGGCGGCCTCAATAACCGACCGTAAAGCGCCGGCGCAGGTGCGCCGGACGCTCGATTTCGTCGGCGAGTGCAACTGCGAAATCCTCGAACGAGATCCAGCTTTTTCCGTCCGTCCCGGTCAGCAGCTGGTCGGTCCCGAGGCGGAACTTGCCGGTCCGCTCCCCGGCCACGAACAGCGCCGAGGGCGACAGGAAGGTCCAGTTCAGCTCCTTCTCCTGGCGCAGCAGGTCGAGGAAGTCGGCCCCTTTCTGGGCCTCGGCCTTGTATTGGGGCGGAAAGCCTGGGGTTGTCACCAGGCGGACGCCGGGCGCCACTTCGAGGCTGCCGGCCCCGCCGACCACGAGGTAGCGGCCGACCTTGGACTGTTTGGCCGCCCCGATCAGCTTGGCCGGGTCGCTATCCAGGAAGTGGATCGAGCTGATCGCAGCATCATGGCCGGCCCACAGCGCAGTGAGGCCAGCCTGGTCGTTCACGTCACCCCTGACGGCGGTGACGTTGGGCAGTGCAGCGATCTTCTCCGGGTTGCGGGCGATGGCGGTGACGGTATGGCCGCGGCGGGCCAGTTCCGCGGTGAGGCGCGAGCCGGCCTGGCCGGACGCGCCGGCGATGGCGATCTTCATCTCAAGTCTCCGATGGATGGTTTCCAATGGTGACTAGATAGCGAAACGGATGTAGGTGTGAAGAACGCACTTTTGCCTCACCTGATTACGCCGGAGTGACCGCGATGAAAGCCTCGCACCTGAAACCGGACGCCTATGCCGCCGGCTGCCCGACCCGCCAGATCCTCGACCGGATCGGCGACAAATGGGCCGTGCTGATCCTGTTGCTGCTGCGCGGCGAGCCCATGCGCTTCAATCAGTTACGGCGCGCAATTGAAGGAATCTCGCAGAAGATGCTGTCGCAAGTTCTCAAAAGCCTTGAACGCGACGGGCTGCTCCGCCGCCGTGCGATTGCGACGGTTCCGGTGACGGTGGAGTATTCGATCACGCCGCTGGGACTGACGCTCGCCGAGGCGGTCGATCCGCTGCGCGACTGGGCCGAACAGAATTTGAAGGAGGTGCTGGCGGCACAGCGCCGCTACGACGCGCAGCGCAAGGCGCTGGCGGCCTGAGCTACTTGCGGCCTGAGGTGAGCTAGCGAAATGCCAGAGGGATCAGAATTGCCCGGCCTTGGCGAGCTCGACCTCGACGCGCAGCTCGATCTCGCCGAGCACGGCATCGAGGCCGGGGTCGCCGGAAGATTCCTTCAGGCTCGCCGCGGCGCTGCGCAGTCGGTTCACGGTCGAGGCATCGAAATTGCCGGAGAGCAGTCCGAGCTTGAGATCGTCGAGCACGTCGAGCGCACCCCGGCCGCGAGCCACCGAGCGCTTGCGGCGTTCGGTCGGGTCTTCGACGCCCTGCAGCGCGAGCAGCCCGTCAATGCCGGCCGCGGCCTTCGGTGCGGCGGTGGAACGGACCTCCTCCTGCGCCGACGTGGTGTCGGGCAGCGAGAAGCCGCCCGACGAGGTGCGGCGCGTGGCGCTGGTGGGCGCGCCAAGTGTGGTGCCGTTCGGTCCGTAAATGCGCATCGCCATGATCCCGCGGGCCTGAGTGCCGCAAGCTTCGCCGCCTTATGGTTAACGGCGCGTAAACGACCCGGCAATTTCTGCCGCCGCGCGGCAGTTTCGCGCGGGGTGGCGAACCGGAGCAAAACGGCGCGCCGACAATTTCGATAAAGCTATCAACACATTGCGCCGGAGAAACCCGCTGGCACGAGGCTCGCATGGTTAATTGCGGATCGCCGTCATGGGAGCGTCGCGCGATCCACGAGTTAAGTTTGAGGGGAGCATCGGGATGCCCGGCATCCGCACCGCAAGACACTTCGTCATGACCTGCGCCGCGCTGCTGGCGCTGGCGGCATCGGTCATGCCCGCTGCGGCGACGTCGCGGATCAAGGACCTCGCCAATATCGAGGGCGTGCGCCAGAACCAGCTGATCGGCTACGGCCTCGTGGTCGGCCTCAACGGCACCGGCGACACCCTGAACAACATCCCCTTCACCAAGCAGTCGCTGCAGGCGATGCTTGAACGCATGGGTGTCAACATCCGCGGCGCCACCATCCGCACCGGCAACGTCGCCGCGGTGATGGTGACCGGCAATCTGCCGGCCTTCGGCACCCAGGGCACGCGGATGGACGTCACCGTCTCGGCGCTCGGCGACGCCAAGGATCTGCGCGGCGGCACCCTGCTCGTCACCCCCCTGCTCGGCGCCGACGGCAACGTTTACGCCGTGGCGCAGGGCACGCTGGCGATCTCGGGCTTCAATGCCGAGGGCGAAGCGGCAAAAATCGTGCGCGGCGTGCCGACCGTCGGCCGCATCGCCAACGGCGCCATCATCGAGCGCGAGATCGAGTTCGCGCTCAACCGCCTGCCCAACGTCCGCCTCGCGCTGCGCAACGCCGACTTCACGACGGCCAAGCGGATCGCCGCCGCAGTGAACGACTATCTCGGCGTCAAGACAGCCGAGCCGCTCGATCCCTCCACCGTGCAGCTTTCGATCCCACCGGAGTTCAAGGGCAACGTCGTCGCCTTCCTGACCGAGATCGAGCAGCTGCAGGTCGACCCTGATCTCGCGGCCAAGATCGTGATCGACGAGCGTTCCGGCATCATCGTGATGGGCCGCGACGTTCGCGTCGCCACCGTCGCGGTGGCGCAGGGCAACCTCACCGTCACGATCTCGGAGAGCCCGCAGGTCAGCCAGCCCAATCCGCTGTCGCGCGGCCGCACCGTGGTGACGCCGCGTAGCAGCGTTCAGGTCACCGAGGACGGCAAGAAATTCGCGGTGGTCCGCAACGGCGTGTCGCTGCAGCAGCTGGTCGACGGCCTCAATGGCCTCGGCATCGGACCGCGCGATCTGATCAGCATCCTGCAGGCGATCAAGGCTGCCGGCGCGATCGAAGCCGACATCGAGGTGATGTGATGGCAAGCCTGATCAACTCCACCGCGGGCAGCATGCCGAACAAGGCCTTGATGCCGATGTTCAACGGCCGCCCCGATCCGGTGCTGCAGGAGGCGCTGCAGAAGGTGTCGCCGCAGGCGCAGGCCAAGGCCAAGGCGACCGCGACCGATTTCGAATCGATGTTCCTGAACACGATGTTCTCGCAGATGACGACCGGGCTGAAGGGCGACGGCCCGTTCGGCGACACCGTCGGCACCGGCCCGTGGCGATCGATGCTGACCGACCAGTATGCGAAGAATTTTGCCAAGTCCGGCGGCGTCGGCATTTCCAATGAAGTGTTCCGCTCGCTGATCCTGCAGCAAGCGAACAAGAGCTAATTCGGTCTCGAGGAGCAGCGCGATGAACCAGCGTCCCCAGCAGCGGTCCGCCTCCGCCCCCGCCGCGCGGCCGGCACATCCGACGCCGCCCGACGTCGCGCGGCTCGCCAACGAGCTGACGGAGGTGATGAGCGCGCTGCTCGCCGTGGTCGAGCAGGAAACCGAGTTCGTGCGCGCCGGCAAGATCCGCGAGGCGATCCGGCTCGAGACCGAGAAGTCGGAGCTGTCGCGGCGCTACATGCTCGCGGTCGAGCATCTGAAATCGATGCAGAAGATGCTGACGCAGACCGATCCCGAATTGCTGGCGACGCTGCGGCGCCATCACGACACCTTCCGCGCCATGCTGCAGGTCAATCTGACGGTGCTTGCGACCGCGCATGCGGTGTCCGAAGGCATCGTGCGCGGCGTCAACGCCGAGGTGCAGCGCCGCAACATCCCGAACACCTACACCGCGAACGGCCAGCGTGCCGCGCCCGGTCCGCGCAACATGCGGCCGATCGCCGTCAGCCGCTCGCTCTGAGGCGATCGCCTACAATTTTCATCAATTCGCCGCGCCCAGGTCAGCGCGGCGTTCAGCGTGTTCTCTAACAGCCTGTTGAGAGGTTCCCCGTAGAGTTGCGGAACAGGAGGGGTTGGGATTTGACTCAAGCAAACTAGTGCTTTCGCACTATGAGGCTGCCATGAGTACGGATTTCAACATCAAGCCGGTGGGGGCACCGGTTGCGGCGCCGATACTCCCGCCCGCGAGCGAGACGGCGCAGAAGGCAGTTCCGACCGAGCTGCCGGCGAGCCAGAGCGTCACCGCTCCGGAGCCGGTCACGCGCGTCACCATCGATCCGAACGCAGTCAATGCGTCGCTGTCCAATCAGGCTGCATCCGCGTCAGTCACCAACCAGGTCATCATCGACCGCGATGCCCGCGCCGTGGTCTACCAGGTGGTCGACAATCGCACCAATCTGGTGGTGAAGCAGTATCCGGAAGAAGCGGTGCTGCGCCGCCGCGCCTATTTCCACGCCCTCGACCTCAGCAAGGATGCGCCGACGCGGCTGCGTGCCACTGACCGCCGCGCCTGAGCGGAAGCTCTCAGGTCTTCTGCGTGGCGTAGGCCTTGTCGAGGTAGGTCGATCCGGTGGCGGGATCGGTGACGACATTGGCGATCAGCGCCGTGCCCTTCTGCACCAGCGAGAATTTGGTATCGCCGATCCGGAACGCGCTGTCCTTGATCAGCACGTCCTGATACTTGCTGGTCCCGTCGCTCTGGTAGTGCACCTTGGCGCGGAAGCCGTCGACATTCGACACGGTGACATTGAACGACTTGTTGTTGGCGTACTTGCCGCTCCAGCTACCCTCGTAGAGCGTCGGATCGACCGCAACATAGGGCGTCTTGGACGGAACCGACAGCCCCACCGCCTTGTAGTTGGCCGACAGGATGCTCATCAGGTCGGCCATGCCGGAGGCTCCGCCGAAAAACGATCGATCAGGCGCGGCCGGACAGGCCGGCGGCGAGATTGCAGTTGATGTCGATCAGCGACTTCAGCTTCGCTGGATCGGGATTCATCTGGATGTCGACGGTCTGCTTCATGACGAAGACGCCGATATTGGCGATGTTCTGCCGGACCTCGAGCGGCTGCGGATTGTCGTCGCCCTGCGCTGCGCTGAGGAAGATCGACCACAGGCGGCGGTTGAACAGCAGTGCCTGATCCAGTGCCTTGTCGGCACCGTTCCAATTGGTCTGGACTTCCTGCAGCTGCCGGGCGGCCTTTAACAGAGCCTGCGCTTCGATTTCACGGGGCGACGCCGTCACGGTGGACGTGCGTGCGTAGGCCTGGGCTGCATTCGACATTCAATGACCTCGATGGGAAGCGGATTTCTCGAGCCGCGGGGACGCAATTCTAGCGCCCGATATTTATGCATCCGGCGCCTTTAAATATGGTTAGCAGCCGTTACGAAATGCGTCCTTCTCGCGGCACCGTAGTTTAGCTGGAGCAAACAAAAACGGCGGGGTTTCCCCCGCCGTTTCGAAGCCATCCGGCACCGCGCTTAGCGGAGCAGCTGCAGCACGCTCTGCTGGCTCTGGTTGGCCAACGCCAGCGCGGACACCGCGATCGACTGGCGGGTCGACAGCGCCTGGCTGTTGGCCGCTTCCTCGTTGGTGTCGGCCAGCGTCAGGTTGGACGAGCCGGTCTGCAGCACGTTGATCAGGTTCTTCGAGAAGTCCTGACGGATCTGCACGATCGACAGGTTCGAGCCCAGCGTCGAGGCCTGGCTGCGCAATGCAGAGCTCGCCGAACTCAACGTCGAGATCACCTTGTTCGCCGAGTTGTTGTCGAGGAAGTCGGTGCCCGCGGTCAGCGCATTGAGGCCGAGGCCGGCGGCATCGAACTTGACGCCGGTGATCGAGAGCGTCGACTTGCCGGTCTCGTTGAAGGTCAGCTTCAAGCTGTCGCCGCTCAACAGGTTGACGCCGTTGAACGATGCATCCTGCGCCGTCGTCGTGATCTGCGCGATGGTGTTGTTGTACTGCGCCACCAGCGCGGCACGGGCCGACTGCGAGGCCGCATCAGCAACCGGAGCCGTGCCCGCCGCACCAAACGTGGCGGTGCCGCCGCCGGTGTTGGTGAAGGTCACCGCTCCGATGGTCGAGGACGCCGCATCGTTCGTCGTGGTGATGACGAGCTTGTTCGAGCTGTCGAGGGTCGCCGACAGGTTGCTGGCCGAAAGCGCCGTGTTCAATTGCGCCAGCGACGTGCTGGCACCGAACGTGAAGCTGAAGGCAGGCTGGCCGGCCGAGGCCGCGATCGCCAGCACGTCACCGCTCTTGATGGTGGTGCCGTCGACCAGGTTCGTCGCCGTTCCGCCAAGCGCCGCCACCGAGCTGACGCTCGAGCGGGCGGAGTAGCCGGTCGGGCTCTGCAGCACCTGGTTGGCGATCGACTTCGCGGTATCGACCAGCTTCTGCAGCGAGGTGATGCCGGTGTTGGCAGCCTGCAGCACCTGCACACCGTTGCCGATGCCGTCGAGCAGGTTGTTGATGTCGCTGGCGCGGTTGTCCAGCGATTGCGCGGTGAAGAAGTTGGTCGGGTTGTCGAGCGCCGTGTTGACCTTCTTGCCGGTGGCAAGGCGGTTCTGCGTGGTGGAGAGCAGATCGGCGGTGGACTGGAGGGAGAGCAGGTTCTGACGAACCGAGGCGGAGAGGACGATATCGGACATTTTCATACCTTTCTGGTGTGAAACTGAGGGAAAAAGCCGCTCCAATCCTTTCTGATCGGGCGGGTGTTCCGATCGTGGCGGGCAGCCGCGAAGGAAAACAAAATCTCCGCAACGGCATTTGAGACAAATGCAGAAGAATAAAATTGCCGCGACAGGACGAGCTTCGTCCCGAAAACTACTGAGGCGACTGATACTTTCCGCGCAGCGCCACCGGCTGCGGGTGCGCTTCGTTCACCAAGCGTTAACCATCATGGGAAAGGATCGCTGTCGCATCGGCCCTCCGCCGCGTCAGTGGCTGCTAAGCAGTGCCGAACTCAACTTCGATCTGCGACAACGACGTCCGCGCGAGCCGGCAAAGGAGAACGAGCATGGCCCTGAAGGTCGAACTCAAACCGAACGAGCGCATCATCGTCGGCAGCTGCGTGATCACCAACACCGATCAGCGCGCCCGCCTCTTGATCGACGGCGACCGCATCCCGATCCTGCGCGAGAAGGACATCCTGACGCCGGAGACCGCCGATACGCCGGCGAAACTGATCTATCTCGCCGTACAGCTGATGTATCTGTCGCCGGATCCGATGGCGCACCACCCGACCTATTTCAGCCTGGTGCGCGACATCATCACGGCGATGCCGAGCGCCTGGCCGTTCATCGAGGGCATCAACAACTTCATCCTCAACGGCGATCTCTATCATGCGCTGAAGGAATCCAAGAAGCTGATCGCCCACGAGGAGAAGCTGCTGGAAAGCGCGCGAAGCCTGAAGGCGGCCGATCAGGACGACGCGCGCAAGAGCGCGTAGGCGTTCCCTGCCCCAACGGCAAAAAGGCCTCCGCGTGGAGGCCTTTTTCTTGTCCGCGGCTTCGATCAGCCGATCGGCAGATATTTCAGCAGCGTCGTCTGATACAGCATCGACGTGGTCTGGTACGACGCCTGCAGGCTGGTCTGCAGCGCCAGGATCTTGGTCGCGACCTCGTCCTGGTTCACGCCCTCGACCGAGTCGAGCATGGTTTCCGCCATGCCCTTGAGCTGGGTCTGGCGGTCGGTCGCCGCCTTGGTCGCGGTCTGCGCGCCGGCGAACTCGGCCTGCACGTCCTGGATCTGCTGCTGGCCGTTCTGCGGCGCGAGGTTCGCCGAAATTCGCTGCGCCAGCGCGGTGACCTGCTGGCTCGCATTCGGATTGCTGGCATTGGCGGTGACCGCGGCATAGGCCGCAACGTTCTGCAGCAGATAGCGGAACGACTGTTCGTTGGCGCGGGCGCCATACTGCACCGAGATCGACTGGTCGACCTGCGCCACCGCAGTGCCGCGCGCCGAGCCCGGACCGTTCTCGCCGGTGTACCAGTAGACCGTGTTGGCCGGCGTGCCCGCGACCAGATTGGAAGCGGTGTCGAACGGCGGGCCGCCGACCCTGAGCGGCGCCGGGTTCGCGGTGGTGTTGTTGGCGATGCCGAGCGCGCCGAGCGCCGCCGCATTGGAGCTCGAGATCGACAGGTCCGCGCCGTCGGCGCCGTGCAGCGTGATCGCGCCGTTGCTGATGGTCGACGCGTTCTTGGTGCCGCTGATCTGATCGATCTTCGCCATCAGCGTCTGCACGCTGTCGGTAATGTTGAGCTGGTTGCCGGTCGCGCCAGACGCCACGAAAGTGATCTGGGTGCCGTTCACCGTAATGGTGTCGCCGGCCGCGAAGCTTGCCGACAGCGAGTCGGTGCCGGGCGCGCCCGACAGCGCCGTGGCGCCGGTGATCGGCGCCGGCGGTGTGTTCCGGTTGTTGACCGCGGCGCCCGAAATCGTCGCCACCGGATTGAAGAAATTGTTCGATGCCGCGATCGCGGAGGCGGCGACCAGCGAGGTGTCGCTCAAGGTCTTGATCGACGCGGTCAGCGTCGTCTGCAGGTTCGCCGACGTCGCCGCGCTGTTGGCGCCGATCAGGAACGAGCCCCCCGGCGGTGGGTTCGTGGTGGTCGCCGTCAGTTCGATCGCTTCCGTCGTGCCGTCGGGCAGCGTGAAGTTGAACTTGATCTTGTCGCCGTCGTTCGGATTGACCGGACCGAGATCGACCGAGGCCGACTTCGGCGTGCCGGTCGGCTGCGTCACCGTAGCGCCGGTCAGCGACGACTGCACCGACAGCAGCTTGAGGCCGAACGCCGAACCGTCCTCGGCGACGCTGGTCACCGTCGTCGGCGCCGGCGGCGACGACACGGTCAGGCGGCCCATGCCGTTAGTGCCCTGATCGGCCTGCTTGCGCTCCTTGATGAGCTGGGTGAGGCCGGCCTGGGTCGCCGTGCCGTAGAGCATGGTGTCGGCGGAAACGGTGGCCGGCGTGTCCATGGCGCGGCCGGAGAACAGATAGCGGTCGCCCGACTGGCTGTTCAGCATCGACACCGCGTTGGCGAACGCGGCCTGCGCGGTGATCTGGCCCGAGGTCTGACCGCTGTCGTTGAGCGTCAGCGTCGCCGTGGTCGCCGCGTTCTTGACCTGGGCATTGATGTCGGACAAGCCCTGCAGGGTGAGATTGGCGACGCTCAGGCGGGTGTTGAGGTTGGTCGCGGTGTCGGAAAACGCGTTGATGCTGCTGATCTGCGCACGCAGGCTGAGCGCGAAGCCGCGGTCGAGCCCCTGCCCTGCATAGGTCGTCGACACCTTGCCGGTCGCAAGCTGGGTCGTCAGATCGTTGAGCTGATTGCGCAGATTGACGATCGTCGTGCCGATATAGGAAGTCTTGCCGCTAACGCCGCTGATCGTCATGTTATCCTCCCGCGATCTGCAGCAGCGTGTCGTACATCTGCTTGATCGACGACATCACGCGCGCATTGGCAGAATAGGCATTCTGCAGCGCCAGGAGATGCGCCATCTCCTCATCCATGTTGACGCCCGAAACCGAGTCCATCTTGCTCTGCAGCGTGTTCAGCACGACGTCCTGACCATCGGCCAGCTGCTTGGCGGCGGTCGCCGCCTCGCCCTGCTGGCTGATGAACTGTTTCGTGAAGTTGAGCAGCGTTCCGGTGAACGGTGCGCCGGTGGTGCCGAGCCCGGTCTGCGGCGAATAGCTGAAGGAAGCCGTCGACAGCTGGTTCAGAATGAGGTTGGCGCGCGTGGTGTCGCCGGCGGGCGTCTGCGGATTGGTCGCGAAGATCACCATCCGCGAGGGATCGCCGATCAGGGCGGTGTTGACGCTGATCCGTGCGGCAAGGCCGGTGGTCTGCGAGCCGCTCGCGTTGATCGCGCCGGTGTAGAGGCCGCCATTGTCGGTGAACAGCGGCAAATGCGGATCGCCCGATGTCAGCGACGACACCGTCGTGGTGACCGATGCCGCGGTGATGTCGGAACGGTTGGTGGCGCCGTCGTCGACCACCCGCAAGGTCGAACCCGAGGGATTGGAGAACTGCAGGCCCGCGGTGGAGCCCAGCGCGCCGTTGAGCTGCGCCAGCACCGAGCTCATGCCGCCGGAGAAATCGACCCCCAGCACCTCGTCGTTCGGATCGACGGTCGTGGTATTGCTCAGCGGCAGCACGCTTGGATCGTCGACCCGGATGATCGACAGATTGTGCGTGACGCCGGTGGCGTTGTCCTTGTAGGTGAGATGGATGGTGTTGCCGCTCTGCAGCCCGGACAGATCGATGTCGAAGCCGGTCTGCGCGCCCGCCGTGGCTGCGGTGCCGGCGGTGGTCTTGTCCGACAGCGCGCTCGACATCGAGGCCGCCAACTGGTCGATCTGCGTCTGCGCCTGCACCAGCGTCTTGTCGCGCAGCTCGAGATAGGCCGCGATCTTGCCGGAGCGGATCGAGTTGGTCGACACCAGGTCGTAGCTGCCGCCATGCGGGAAATTGATGGTGATGGTGCCGACGGTGCTCTTGGTCGGGTCTGGGTTGGACAACGCGGTGGGCGTCATCGTGCCCTGGGCGTTGAAGCTGAGCGTCGCCGCCTCGGAGCCGACCAGTTGCACGCCGGAGTTGGTGAACACGGTCACCTGGTTCTGGCTGTTGGTGACGGTGCGGATGTCCATCAGCTGCGACAGCTGGGTGATGTAGCGATCGCGCTCATCGAGCAAGGCCCCGGTCGAGGCGTCGCTGGTGCCGGTGGCGGCCTGCAGCTGGACATTGATGCGCGCGATCTGCTGCATCGCATTGTTGGCGGTGCTGACGGAATCGCTGATGCCGGCCTCGGCATTGGCGCGCAGGGTCTGGATTCCCTGCGAGGTCGCGTTGAGCTGCTGCGCCAGCGACTGCGCGGCGTTGACGGCGCTGATGCGCGCCGACTGCGATTCCGGGCTGGTCGACAGGCCCTGCAGCGCGGTGAGAAACTTGTTGTAGGCGTCCTCGATCGTGCCGGTGGAATCCGGATTGCCGTAGACGCCTTGCAGGTTGGTCAGGAAGTCCGAGCGGACGTCGGCATAGGCCGCGCCCGAGGTCTCGGTGCGCAGCTGGGCCTGCAGGAACTCGTCGAGCTGGCGATTGACGCCGGCGATCAGGACGCTCGAGCCGAATTCGCCGGTGGTGCCGGCGACCTGGTTCAACGTCTTCCTGACGTAGCCGGGCGTCTCCGCATTGGCGACGTTCGACGACACCAGCGACAGCGAGGCCTGCGTGGCGCGCAGGCCCGACATCGCGGTGGAAAGGGCTTGGCTCAAACCCATGTTCTGTTACTCGCCTTTACTCTTGCCCGCATCACCGATGCGATCACCGCACCACGTTCAGCAGGTCCTGCACCATCGAGTTGGTGGTGGTGATCACCTTGGTGTTGGCCGAATACGCCTGCTGGGTCACGATCAGCTTGGTGAACTCGTCGGCGATGTCGGTGTTCGAGCTTTCCAGCGACGAGCCGACGATGGTGCCGGACTTGCCGAACAGCGCCGCGCCGGATTCGTCGGTCGCCTCGAACGCGCCGCCGTCGATGCGCTTGAGGAAATTGGTGCCGTTGAAGGTCGCGACCGAGATTTCGGCAAGGTCGATATTGCGGCCGTTGGTGTAGTTGCCGACGATGCGGCCGTTGGTCGAGACGCTGACCGATTGCAGCTGGCCGGCGGGGAAGCCGTCCTGCTGGATCTGGTTGACCTGAACGTTGCCGTTGGAGTCCGCGAACTGGGTGACGCCGCCGGTGCCGAAATTGATCACGGGATTGCCGAGCGACACGCCGTTGACGACGGCATTGTTCAGCGTCACCGAGGCGATCGCCGGCGACATCTGTCCGTTCGCACCGAAGGTGAAGTTGATGTTGACGTTCTGCCAAGCGACGTTGGTGCCGGTGGCATTGGGATCGACCTGGTAGAACAGGTTCCAGTTGTCGGTATGGCCGGCGCCGAGCGAGGCGCTGTCGGTCTTGGCCCAGCGGAATTGCAGGTTCACCGGCGCGCCCGACACGTCATAGGCGGTCACCGAGCCGCCGGCGATCGATTCGTCGCGGAACGTCGTGGCGTCGTTGCCGATCACCTGACCCGTGCCCACGGTGCCGCCGCCGCCGCGGTTCGCAACCGCCGAACCGGTGAAGCCGAGGGCCTGCAGCGCGGTGGTGTTCGAGCTCTGGATCAGGAGGTCGGCGTTGGTGCCGGAGTGCAGCGTGATGGCGCCATTGGCGGCGATCGAGGACGCGGGCGAGGAGTTGGTGATGCCGTTGATGGTGGTGAGCAGCGTGCCGATGGTGTCGGTGACGTTGAACTGGTTGCCGGTCGCACCGGACGCCACGAAAGTGTAGACGGTGCCGTTGATCGTGATGGTGTCGCCGGCGACGAAATTGGAGGAAATCGAGTTGGTGCCCGCGGCACCGCTCAGCGCGGTGCTGGCGCTGTTGGCGACCGATGGCGTCGCCTTGTTGCTCTGCGCGGTGCCGGTGACCGCAGCATCGGTATAGGGCGCGGCCGGCGTGCCCAGCACCACCGGGTTGTGTCCGGAGCTGAACGAGCCGGGCCGCAGCAGTTCGGAGCCCGGAACCGAGGTGTCGTGCTGCGTGGTCAGCGGATAGGCCGCGAGGTTGGCGCGGTAGTCGATCTTGGTGGTCTGCTGCGCCGGCAGGAAGTCGTTCTTGAAGCGCAGCACCTCGGGCGAAGAGCCGGCCGGGTTGCCGGTGGTCGGGTCGATCGGCACGCCCTCGAGATAGTAGCCGGCGCCGTTGACCAGATAGCCGTCCTTGTTGAGCTGGAAGTCACCGCGGCGGGTGTAGCGGTCGACGCCGTCGAACACCGGGGAGCCGTCGGTGAAGGCGCCGGGCTTCTGCACCGCGAAGAAGCCGTTGCCGTTGATCGCCATGAAGGTCGCCACCGACGCCGCTTGCACGTCGCCCTGCACCGAGTTGGTGGAGCGGGACTGCGCGGTGACGCCGCCGGCGAGCTGCGCGGTCAGCGCCGTCTGCGGCACCAGGTCGAGGAACGAGGTATCGATGCGCTTGAACGCCGTGGTCTGCGAGTTGGCGATGTTGCCGGAGATGTTTTCCAGTGCATACGACCCTGCGCGCAGGCCGCCGACCGCGGTCGTAAGAGCGCCGAAGATACCCATGACATGTTCTCCAATTCGATTTCCGGCGGCTGGCGATCAGAACAATGGCCGCATCGGCGGAGCATGTCGCAAGGCTCGTGCCAGGAAACAAAATGCAACAAAATCATGCGCTTGAAAAAGAAGCCCCGGTCGTTGGACCGGGGCACAATTGCCGGGCAGGCAACAATTGCCGGGAAGGAGCGTCAGGTCGCCGACGGCGTCGCCGGGTGGAACACCAGCGCCAGACCGTCCATGCAGTAGCGCAGTCCGGTCGGCTTCGGGCCGTCGTCGAAGACGTGGCCGAGATGGCCACCGCAGCGCCGGCAATGTACCTCGGTGCGCACCATGCCGAAGCTGCGGTCGGAGGTGGTGCCGACGGCGTTCTCCAGCGGCTGATAGAAGCTCGGCCAGCCGGTGCCGCTCTCGAACTTGGTGTCGGACGAGAACAGCGGCAGGTCGCAGCCGGCGCAGGCGAAGATGCCCTTGCGATGCTCCTTGAGCAGCGGGCTCGACCACGGCCGCTCGGTGCCCTCCTTGCGCAGGATCTCGTATTGCTGCGGCGTCAGCTGCGCGCGCCATTCGGCGTCGGTCTTCTCGATCTCGAATTTCTCGGCGGCCTTCGCCGGCGTGGCGCGCAGCCAGCGGAAGCCGGCGAAACTGAACAGGCCGGCTGCGGACGCCAGCAGGATACGGCGATCGATCATCAATCTTCTCCGATGCACAAGGCCCAACAGGTCGAGCAAGAGGTCGAGATGGGTTCGAGATCAAGTACGAACACCGCTGGAAGACGTTACATCCCAGCGCCAGGGATCCTCTCACTTTCTTGCGAGGGCCCGCGATAGGGGTCCCCGCCCTCCTCCGCCACCGCGGGCGCGGGCGGCGGCACCGGCCGCACGGCGCCGGGCGGACGGCGGGGCGGCGGCCCCCGGGTTCCCGCCTTGAGATTGGCCTCGGCCAGCCGCGCCTCGCGGCGGCGCTCCTTCGCACGTGCACCCTCGCGGTAGCGCGCCAGGACGCCGGCGGCGGAGGAGGCGCCCCTCGACCACAGGCTGATGAAATGGCCGGCGACGCGGCCGGTGGTGCCGCCGGCCCAGACCAGCTCGAACGGCGAAAACAGCCGCCAGCGGTCGTCGCCCCAGAGAATGCTGCGCGCGATCAGCTGGCCGGCCAGCGCCGAAGTGTTGAGCCCCTGCCGGCCAAACCCGCTCGCCACCCAGAGGCCTTTGCGCAGCTGGCCGATCTGCGGCATGCCGTGGACGGTGACGCCGACCGCGCCGCCGAACACATCTGATATCGGCACCTTGCCGAGTTGCGGAAACACGGTGGCGATCCGGCGCTGCACCGCGGCGCCAAAACGCTTCGGCCGCGCGCCCCAGGTGGTTTCCGGACTGGCCCAGAGCAGGCGATCGCCGCCGACGATGCGAAAGTGGTCGATGCCGTCGCTGTCGGTCACCGACCCCGGAAACGCGATCGCCTCGCCAAGGCCCGCGCCGAGCGGCTCGGTCAGCGCCGCATAGCGCCAGACCGGCAGCAGCGTGTCCGACAATCGCTTCAGCGGCGCGCCGAGATGGATGTTGCCGGCGAGCACGATATGGGTGGCGCGCAGCCGCGCCGACGGCGTCACGATGCGCTTGCGGATGCCGGAGAAGTCGATGCTGACGACCGGCGTCTCCTCGAAGATCCGCGCGCCCGCCCGGGTCGCGAGCGCCGCAAGGCCGTGAACATATTTGCGGCCGTCGATCTGGAACGCCTTCGGGAAGTAGATGCCGTGGAAATAGCGGCCGGTCCGGAGCACGCTGCGGACATGGTCGACGTGCCAGCCCTCGACCTCGGTGGCAAAATCCTCGGCCAATATCTGCAAGCGGCTGACCAAGCTCTCGCCGGCATCGACATTGGAAACCTCCAGCGCGCCCTCGCTCATGGCGATGCCCGGGATCAACTCCTCGGTAGCCGTGGCGCGGACGTAATCGGCGCCGAGCTTCGACAGCGCCCACAGCTCGCGGGCGTCATCGAGGCCGACGCGCTCGATCACGTCTGATATCGGCAGGCCGAAGCCCGGCAGCACGGTACCGAGATGGTGGCCGGACGCGTTCCAGCCGACCTGGCGGCCCTCGAGCACGGCAACGCTCGCCCCGAGCCGCGCCGCCTCGCGCGCCACCGTCAGGCCGGCAAGCCCTGCCCCGACCACGCAGATGTCGACGTCGAGGTCGAACGCCAGGCGGTTGCGGAACGGCGTGGCCGCATCGAGGCCGTCCGCCGCACTTGTGGAAGTCTCGCTCATGGCGTTTTCTTACGAACCGCCGCGGCGCTTGTCACCTTGTCCAGGGCATGAGCCTGTAGAATTAATGCCACCTGACCGAATCGAGACCGATATCCATGCGCCGTTTGCTGCTGCTGCGTCATGCCAAGACCGAAACCGATTCGCCTTCGGGGCACGACCAGGACCGTCGGCTCGACGAGCGCGGCCACCGCGACGCCGCGGAAATCGGCGGCTGGCTCGCCGACCATCCGCCGTTTCCCAACCGGGCGCTGGTGTCGCCGGCGGTCCGCACCACCCAGACCTGGGACATCGTGCGCGACGCGATCAAGGAGGCTGGACCGGCGCCGAAGGTCGAATTCGTGCCGGAGCTCTATGGCGCCGATCCGACGCTGTTGCTGACCACGATCCGGATGGCCTCGGTCACCGATCCAAAGCGGCTGATGCTGATCGGGCATAATCCCGGCATGCACGAGCTGGCGCTGACCCTGACCGGCAGCGGCGACGAGGCGGCGAAGCGCGCGCTCAGCCACAATCTGCCGACCTCGGGGCTCGCCATCTTCGACTTTGCGATCGACGACTGGAATGAGGTGTCGTTCCGGCGCGGCAAGCTCGTGCTGTTCGTCAGTCCGAAACTGTTGAAGCAGGCCTCCCGCAACTGACGCGAGCGGACAGCGCCGTTCCGTCATGTTATATTCGCATCGCGCGACAGGGGACTGGTTCGCGTCAACGATCCAAGAAAAAGAGGGCGCGCGTTCTCGCCACGGGGACAAGACGGCTCCAGACCAATCGCGGACAGGAGGCGCCGATGTACAAATCCATTCTCGTGCCGATCGATCTCGCCGATACCGATCTGGCGAAACCGGCGATCGCAACCGCCGCGACGCTGTCGCACACCTGGAGCGGCTCGGTCCGCCTGCTCAACGTGCTGCCGATGACGCCGGTGATGCTCGCCGAATATGTGCCGGCGGATTTCGACAGCCAGCAGCGCGAGACGTCGGAAGAGGCGCTGGCCATCGTGGCGCGCGAATCCGGCATCGAGCCCGAACGCATCTCGGCCGTGGTGCGCCAGGGCGGCATCTATCACGAGATTCTCGAAGAGGCCGCCGCGATGAAGGCCGACCTGATCGTGATGACCTCGCACCGGCCGGCGATGCGCACCTATTTCCTCGGCTCCAATGCCGGCCACGTCGTGCGCTACGCCAAATGCTCGGTGCTGGTGGTACGGCACTGAGGTCGGATCAACTGCGGGTGACGGAGGAGGAACTCACCGCCGTGGGTGCGTGCTGGCAAAATGCCGAAAAACAACCCCATGCAAAGTAGCCGGCGGCCGCCGGGGCGCGACAAGACTTGACACGTCGGGCAACTCAGCGATACTCTTCCAATATTCCGAAATCGTACCCGGCTACCGAAGGTAGCGTACGCCTCCCCCGCAAGCGCGAGGGAGGGCAGGTTCTTAGCGGGTGCAATTCAACCTGGCGTCATCATGGCTCCAAGCGTCAGCGCCGCACCCCTCGCCTGTCAGCGAATGCGCGCCAGCTCGAAGTCGAGGTCGCCGGTGACCGCGCCTTCGATATGGCAGCGCGAGAGGCCGATGTCGCGCAGCGCACGGTCGTCGAGCTCGCGCAGCGTCTTGATCGCCTCGCGGCGCACCCAATAGGTGGCCAATGCATCGATCCCAACTCGGATCAATCGGAGCAATCCACCCGAGATACTGGACCGAGCGGGTGGCACCGCGGCTGAGGACATCGTGGTCATTGTCATCTCCTTCGGACGCCCGTGCGGCAAGGCTATGCCGTTGACGCAAATGCCGTTTTGGCATCTGCGCCTTCAATGGCTGAGGATTGCTTGCGCCCCCTCAGGACAATCGCGGGCTTGTTTCTGCAAAAATGATCCGATACATTGCTCGGAGCAAGGAAAACATTGCTCTCGGTGCAATAATGTCGAGATTCGAGTATCTGAAGCTGGCGGACACGGTGGCCGCCGAGATTGCCAGCGGCGCGCTGAAGGCCGGCGACCGGCTGCCGCCGCAGCGCCATTTCGCCTATGAGCGCAAGATCGCGGTGTCGACCGCGAGCCGGGTCTATACCGAGCTGTTGCGGCGTGGCCTCGTGGTTGGTGAGGTCGGCCGCGGCACCTTCGTGTCCGGCGAGGCTCGCCGCGCCACGCCGCCGAACGAGCCGCGCGGCGCCCGCATCGACCTCGAATTCAACTATCCGCTGCTGCCGCACCAGGCGACGATGATCGCCAAGAGCCTCGAGGGACTGGAGCGGCCCGAGGTGCTGGAAAGCGCGCTGCGGCCGGCGACCAGCTTTGGCACGCGCCCGGCGCGAACCATTTCCGCCGAATTTCTCGCACGCAAGAGCTGGCAGCCCAATCCCGACCAGATCGTGTTCACCGCCAATGGCAGGCAATGCATTGCCGCGGCACTTGCCGCCGTCGTGCCGCCCGGCGGGCGCTGCGGCGTCGAGGCGCTGACCTATCCCTTCGTCAAGGGCATCGCGGCGCGGCTCGGCGTCACGCTGGTGCCGCTCGCGATGGACGAGCACGGCGTGCGGCCGGACGCGATACAGAAGGCGCACCGCGAGGCGCATCTGTCCGCAATCTATGTCCAGCCGACGATCCAGAACCCGCTCAGCATCACGATGCCGCCGGAGCGCCGCGCCGAGCTGCTGCGCCTCGCCGACAAGCACGACCTGACGATCATCGAGGACGCCGTCTACGGCTTCCTCGACGACGAGATGCCGCTGGCGGCGCTGGCGCCCGACCGCTGCATCGTGCTCGACAGTCTGTCGAAGAAGGTGGCGCCGGGGCTCGCGCTCGGCTTCCTCGTCGCGCCGCCGCGGCTGCGCGAGAGCATCATGGCCGCGGTGCGCTCAGGCGGCTGGACGGCGTCGGGCTATGCCTTCGCCGCCGGGCAGCGGCTGATGGCCGACGGCACCGCCGCCGAATTGTCGCGGCTGAAGCGGATCGATGCCGGCCGCCGCCAGCAGATCGCAGCGAAGCATCTCGCCGGCTTCGAGGTGCAGACCAACCCGAAGTCGTATCACCTCTGGCTGACGCTGCCGCAGCACTGGCGCTCGCAAACCCTGGTCGCAGCCGCGGCGCGCCGCGACATCGCGCTGACGCCGTCGACGACGTTTGCCGCCACGCCGGGGCACGCGCCCAACGCGGTGCGGCTCGCGCTCGCCGCGCCACCGCTGGAGCAGCTCGACATCGGCCTGCGCACGCTCGCGGGCATGCTGAGCGCGACCGAAGAGGATTTTGATTCGACGGAGTGACGTAGCGTTTGCGGTTCGGCAGCTTGAATCACGCTGATGCCGGTGCTCGCAACGTCGACTTCAGGTCCGAGATGCGCCGGATAGAGGACATATCGTCGGTATGACAAAATCGGGCGCAGATGACCCGGAGCCGACATCGGCCTGGCCATTTGGCAAGGGGTAGTTCTGGCTATACCCGCCCTTCCAGAATTGTGGCCTGACCCTATAAGATGCGCCTCCTGACCCCCAGGGTAAGATATGGCGCGGCCGTCAAAAACGAGAGGCAAGAGGAGCGCGGCGAAAACCCGCAAGGCGAACTCTATGGGCGACCACAAAAAGCCCATTAAAAATAAGCGCCGCATTTCTCCGATCTCCGATGTGACCAAAGAGTTGCAGGAGGCCCGCGAGCAGCAAGCGGCTACGGCCGAGATATTGAAGGTCATCGCCAGTTCGCCTGGCGAGCTTGGGCCGGTGTTCGAGGCCATGCTGAAAAATGCCGTGCGCATCTGCAGCGCCAGTTTTGGCACGCTGCTCCTATACGAAGGCGACAGGTTGCGGCGGGTAGCGCGAATGGCCGCGCAAAACGTGCCGCAATCGTATGCGCCCGACCAGGAAACGCCGCCACACTTCATCGCGCCGTTTGATGGGGTGCCTTCGCTGGGGCGCCTCGTCGAGACCAAGGCGCTGGTTCACATTGCCGATATTGCCACCGAGCATCCCGACGATCTCATCTACAAGGTCGCCGCAGCCCGCACCGTTCTGATTGTGCCGATGCTCAAAGAGAGCGAGCTTGTCGGCGCCTTTGCCGTCTACCGCAAGGAGGTGCAAGAATTCAGCGACAAGCAGGTCGAGTTGCTGGAAAATTTTGCGGCACAAGCCGTGATCGCCATCGAGAACACGCGGCTGCTCAAGGAACTGCGGGAGCGCACAGATCAAGTAGCCGAGCTTAATCGGGGCCTCGAAGCGCGGGTCGCCGAGCAAGTCGAGGAATTGGGCCGCATCGGACGTCTGAAGCGCTTCCTCGCTCCACAACTGGCCGAACTGATCGTCTCGCAGGGAAACGAGAAGATCCTCGAAAGCCACCGCCGCGAGATCGTGGTCGTGTTCTGCGATTTGCGCGGCTATACCGCCTTCACAGAGACCGCCGAGCCAGAGGAGGTGTTGAATTTCCTGCGCGAGTATCACGGCGCGCTCGGGCCGCTCGTCAGCCAGTTCGAGGGGACGCTCGACCAGTTCTCAGGCGACGGGATCATGGTGTTCTTCAACGACCCCGTACCGATCCCCGACCCGGCTCAGCGCGCAGTCGATATGGCCGTCGCGATGCGCGAGGCTGCGTCGTCGCTGACCGCAGCCTGGCGCGAGCGAGGCCGTGAGTTGGGATTTGGCGCCGGCATCGCCCAGGGTTACGCGACCTTGGGCCAGATCGGATTTTCCGAGCGCTTCGGATATACTGCGATTGGCACCGTGTGCAATGTGGCGGCACGGCTGTGCGCCGAGGCTAAGGACGGCCAAATTCTGCTCAGCCAGCGCGTCAACGTGGCTCTCAAAGGAAGCGTAGCGACTGAACATCTTGGCGCACTTTCGTTGAAGGGTCTCACCCAGCCGATCGTGACCTACAACGTGCCGCTCACGGCTAGCCAACCGGCGCTCCGTGTTATCGATGGGGGTAATCATTGAACGGCCAGTCAGCGGGGGAGTCCGGCCTTGGCCCTTTTCGGACGTTGTCCGGTTTGAGTCCGCAAAGCGCCTGATAGCGGACATGGGTGAAGTCGTGCTCGCGAGCCTACAGCTTATGAGTACACACGCTAGGCGACCGGCCATTCCGCAATAAAGCCCCTTGCCTTGTACGGCTCGATCTTGTCCCATTCGTGCAGCACACGGCGGCGGAATTCGGCGTCGGTATGCCAGCGCACGCGGGGCGTGGCAAAGCTGTCGACCGTGACCAGCATCTTCTCGACCTCCGGCCAGTGCCGTTGCAAGGTCATCGGGTAGCGCCGCGCGGTCCAGGTGTTGCCGAGGCAGATCACGCTTTTGATGTTGGCAAGGCCGAGCGCGGCGTCGAGCACCGGCAGCGAGAAGATCACATTCTCGCCGGTGTTTTGCGCGCGGTGCTCTTCGAGGATCCGGGTCGCGGGCACGCCGCGCGCGACCATCGCCGCCTTGATGATCGCGCATTCGCTGCGGTCATCGCCCGGCGTCACGCCGCCGCTCACGATCGCCCAGCGGGCAAAACCGCCGCGCCAGAGCCGCACGGCCGCATCGACCCGCTCGGCGACGTCGGCGCGGGTGCCGAACACGAACAGCAGATCGGCGGGCTTGAGCGGCGTCTCGATCAGGTGCCGCGCGTTGATCGCGGCGATCTCCGCCTCTGACGGCATCCGCAGACTTCGGTCTTCCACGCCCTGCTCCCCAGCCGCAACATTGCATTCCGACGATGCCCTGCGCAGCCACGGTCACGAAGTCACGTTTCATTGCGCTTGGTTGC
Organism: Bradyrhizobium ivorense; assembly: GCF_900696085.1. Classification (GTDB taxonomy): domain Bacteria; phylum Pseudomonadota; class Alphaproteobacteria; order Rhizobiales; family Xanthobacteraceae; genus Bradyrhizobium; species Bradyrhizobium ivorense. The sequence continues at coordinate 562,281 of NZ_CAADFC020000028.1, read as the reverse complement.
GGCGGGAAGCAGCGCCTCGGGCAAATCGTCGAAGCTGTAACGGCGCGGCCGGTTGCGCGTGATGAAGCCGCCGATCTGCCAGGCGAACAGCGCGGCAAAGCCGACCAAAAACAGCGCGCCGGTCCATTCGGCGGTGAGCAGCGCGCGCAGCAGCAAGCCCGCCATCGAAACGGCGAGCACCGCGAGCAGCGCCAGCGCGGCGGTGTAGGTCTTGGGCCCGAGGCCGCCGACCAGCGCGGCCCTGCTGCCCGCCGCCTGCATCCGGCGGTGCAGTTCGACGATGAAGTCGCGATAAAGCTGGCCCTGCGGCGCCACCAGCGTCGCGGTCTGCCAGGTCGTCGAAAGGATCGCGATCCGGCCGCCCTTGGCGTTGTCGATGTCCGCCCGGAACCGCTGCTGCTGCATCGACACCGGACGATACGACAGCTTGATGGTGGAGATGTCCCGATAGTCCCACACCCCCGAGCGGCCGGCGATCCGCCACGACAGGCCGGCATCGGTCAGCTCGAACTGATGCGCCGAACCGATCAGGGAGGCCTTGTACGCATAGCGCACCGCGGTCCCCTCGCCTGCCTCCGGCCGATCCTGCAACGTTGTCGGCAATCGCCCATTCCACTTGTTCAAACGCCTGGAGCCTCTCCCGTTCCGATCGATCGGAACGGGGCTCCAGATTCTGGTCTTGACGCGTTTTCTTCACGCGAACCGGCATCCACTTCGCTCGAAAACGCTCTGCCGCATGCTTGCGCGGCACATGGCGGCTATCCTACAAGCGAGACATGCCCGAGACGACCTATTTTCCCCGTTACCTCATCCTCGGCGGCGCGATGATAGCAGGCGTGCTGCTGGCGCTGGCCGTGCACATGCTCGGCGCGCGCTACGGGCTCGATCTCGGCGGCCTGTGGCGGTCCGACACCCACGAATTCATGCCCGCGGGAGCGGCGATTGCCTGGTGGCTGATCGCCTCGGTCGGATTTTCCGGCGGCTACTTCACCGCCAATCTGATGCACCGCGCGGTGGCCGGCCAGATCCCGCAGCGGATGCGGAACTTCCTGATCGTGATCGGCGTCCTGATGCTGGCCGGTGCCGGCCAGACCGCGTCGGCGCCGAGCACGGTCTCGACGATTTCGGCGGTTCTCGCCGGTCTCGCCGCGCTGTGCCTCGGCGCATCGATGGCGTTTTGCGGGGCCTATTTTGCCTTGAGCAAGTCGTAGGCGGCGGTCGGTGTCATCACCCGCGCATGCGGGTGATCCAGTATTCCAGAGGCAGTGGTGAAAGAACCGAGAGGCCGCGGCGTACTGGATCGCCCGGTCAAGCCGGGCGATGACAGCGGTGAGTGAAAAACGAAGCTTCACACCGTCTCATGTGCGCAATTGCGCACAGGCCGGGCGATGACAGCGGTGAATGAGGACATAGCCTCACATCCTCTCAAGCCACCGATCGTTCCGGCGCCTTGTACAGCATCTTGGCGACGTCGGCGGCCGGCCGCGGCGGGCTGAACAGATAGCCCTGCGCCTGGGTGCAGCCTTCCTGACGCAGCAGGTCGAACTGGGTATCGGTCTCGACGCCCTCGGCCGTGGTCACGATGCCCAGGCTCTTGCCGAGCCCGGTGACGGCGCGGACGATCGCCATCGACTCCTCGCGGGTCGCAAGATCGGTGACGAAGGAGCGGTCGATCTTGATCTTGTCGAACGGGAAGCTGCGCAGATAGCTCAGCGACGAGTAGCCGGTGCCGAAATCGTCGAGCGAGATCCGCACGCCGAAGCCGCGCAGCTCGTGCAGCACCGCAAGCGTCGCCTCGCTGTTCTGCAGCAGCACCGATTCGGTGATCTCCAGCTCGAGGCGATCCGCCGCCAGGCCGGAAGCCTCGAGCGCCGCCTTCACCGACGCCACCAGGTTCGGATTCTTGAACTGCACCGGAGACAAATTGACGGCGACCGCGATGTCCTCGGGCCAACCGGCGGCATCCATGCAGGCCTTGCGCAGCACGATTTCGCCGAGCGGCACGATCAGCCCGGTTTCCTCGGCGACCGGAATGAAATTGTTCGGCGCGATCAGGCCGCGCAGCGAGTGGTTCCAGCGCGCCAGCGCCTCGAAGGCGACGATGCGGTCGCCGGCGAGGTCGCGGATCGGCTGGTAGTAGACGGCGAACTCGTCGTGCTGCAGCGCCAGCCGCAGGTCACGCTCGAGCATGCGGCGGGCCTGCGCGCGGGCGTCCATGCCGGTCTCGAAGAAGCGGTAGGTGCCGCGGCCGTCGGCCTTGGCGCGGTACAGCGCGAGATCGGCCTTTTGCAGCAATTCGTCGGGATCGAGGCCGTCCTCGGGCGCCAGCGAGATGCCGATGCTGACGCCGATCACGAGCTGATGGCCGCCGATCTCGTAAGGCGCGGCCAGCCGCTCGACGACCTGGCTCGCCAGCGCCGGCACCACGGTCGGTTCGCAATTGCTGCAGAACTGCACGATGGCGAATTCGTCGCCGCCGAGCCGCGCCACGGTGTCGTGCTCAGTGACGCATTCGCCGAGCCGGCGCGCGACCTCGCGCAGCAGCGCATCGCCGATCGGATGTCCGAGCGTGTCGTTGATTTCCTTGAAATGGTCGAGATCGAGGCAGAGCACCGCCAGCTGGTCGCTGCGCTTGGCGAGGCGGAGCGCCTTCTCGAGCTGCTCGCGGAACAGGGTGCGGTTCGGCAGATTGGTCAGCGCGTCATGCCGCGCCATGTGCGAAATCTGCTCCTGGGCCTGCTGCCATTCGGTAATGTCCTCGAAGGTGGCAACCCAGCCGCCGCCCTTCATCGGCTGGTCGACGACGCGGATCGCGCGGCCTTGGCGGCTGATGATCCGGGTCGCGTTGTTGCCCGCCCTCGCCTCCGCGATCAGGCCGGCGCACAACTCCTCGGGGTCGCCGTCCCACTCGCCGATCGAGCGGAGGTCCTGCAACACGTCGATCAAGAGGCGTCCCTGCAGCGGCACGGCGCCGCGGCCCATCATCTCGCCGTAGCGCTCGTTGAACAGCATGATGCGGCCGTCGGCATCGAACATGCACAGTCCCTGCGACATGTTCTCGAGCGCGGTATCCAGCACCAGCTTCTGCTTGTGCAGCTCGGTCTTGGCGCGACGATCGAGGATAGAGGCGATCAGCGAGATGCCGAGGATGGCGAACGCCGCAACCGCGGTCATGAACGAGAGCACGCGCGGCGAGAGCGACAGCCCGTCGGGAACGATGGTCGGATCGGGGACCAGCGTCACCGCGCCCATCGCGGTGAAATGATGCGAGACGATCGCGACGGTCATCAGACCGGTCGCCGCCGCAGTGTAGCCAAAGCGTTCGCTGCGCGTGGCGACGACGAGCGCGAGCGCGCCGAACAGGCTTCCGAAGGCGATCGAGACCGCCACGATGCCGGGCGACCAGACGATACGTGCCGGCAGTTCCAGTCCCAGCATGCCGGTGTAATGCATCGCCGCGACGCCGAAGCCGACGATCGCGCCACCGGCTGCGACGGTGGTCCAGCGCGCATCGAGCAAGGCGACGGCAAGTCCGACGGCCAGGATCGCGACCGCGAGCACCAGCGACAGCAGCGTGATCGGGATGCTATAGCCGGCCTCGATGCCGGGATCGTAGGCCAGCATGGCGACGAAATGCGTGGCCCAGATGCCGCAGCCGCCGACGGCCGCATCCAAACCAATCCAGATCTCGCGGGAGCGGCCCTGCGCGGCGCGGGCGCGGTGAAACAGGCTGATCGCGACGGCGCTGGCCAGCATGCAGATGACGCCGCCAAGGACGACCAGGCGCCAGTCATGCTCCAAAGTGAGACAGGTTAGAACGCGATACATATAGGCCCCCTTTATGGACCCATAAAAACGACCGCATTCGTGTACGAACGGTAACCGCCGTCCAACCTGGTTCCACGGATGGTGAAGAAGCCTTCAACGCCGCGCGAATCCGCCCGACGGCTGCCTTGGAAAGCAGCAGTTTCGTATGACCTGACATCACAGAAGCTAACCGCGCAGGCCCGGTATCAACTCCCCTCCGGTCTCGACTTTCAGCGACGAGCCGGCAAAATCATTCCCGATCGGCTGGCAGCGGCCGGCGAGATGTTTGGCGAGAAACGCTTCGGTCACGCCGTAGAAAGCGAGCCGGTTCTCGGGGCGGACAAATCCGTGCCCCTCGTCGGCGAATGTGATGTAGGTCACCGGTACACCGCGCTGCTTGAGCGCGGTGACCATCTGCTCGGACTCGGCGGCGACCACCCTCACATCGCGCATGCCCTGCGCGATCAGGATCGGCTTGGTGGCGCGGTCGATATGGGTCAGCGGCGAACGCTCGACCAGGAAGGCGCGGCCGGCCTCGGTGTCGGGATCGCCGAGCCGATTCTTCCAGACGCTGATCCATGGGCCCCAATAGGGCGGGATCGTCGCCATGAAGGTGACGAGGTTGGAAATGCCGAACAGGTCGACGATGCAGGCGAACACGTCGGGCGTCCTGGTCGCCGCGGTCAGCGCCGAATAGCCGCCATAGCTGCCGCCGAAGAAGCCGATGCGCGCGGGGTCGGCGATGCCTTGCGCGATCGCCCAATCGACCGCGTCGATCAGGTCGTCGTGCATCTTGCCGCCCCATTCATGGTCGGCGGCGGTGACGAAGGCTTTGCCGAAGCCGGTCGAGCCGCGATAGTTGACCGCGAGCACCGCATAACCGCGGCTGGCCAGCCACTGGTGGGTCGGACTGAAGCCCCAGGTGTCGCGCAGATACGGCCCGCCGTGGATCACCAGCACCAGCGGCACGCGGCCGGCCGCGGCCTCGATCGGCCGCGTCAGATAGCCGTTGAGGCGCAGGCCGTCGCGCGCGGGAATGACCACCGGCTCCAGCCGGCGCAGCGCGAGGCCGTCGAGCGCGCGGCGCTGGGTGAACAGTTTCGTCACCTCGCGCGTCTTGCGATCGAGCAGCGCGTATTCGCCGCTTTCGGCGTCGCGCTCGAAATAGATGCTGCCGAGCCGAAGATCACTGCTGTTGCTGACGAAGGTAATGTCGCCGCCGCCGTGACGGCTCAGATCGGCGAGATCCTGGGCCACCGATTGATCGACGGCATGCCAGCGCCGGCGATCGGTCGTGGCCATCGCGGCCAGCGGCCGGCGCTCCTCGTCGAAGATCGCGAGCGTGATGTCGGCCTCATCGTCGGCGGCGAGCAGCGTCGCCTGCCGCGTCGTCATGTCGAAGGCGAACAGCGCCGCCTTGTCGCGGCCGCGCGAGTCCGTCAGATAGAGCGTGTTGCCGTCGGCGCTGAAGTCCAAAAGATGCGTGGTATCGGTGTCGGCAATCGGCACCGTCATGAACGGCGCCCAGCTGCCGTCGGCGCGGCGCTCGAACGCCTCGGCCGAGCCGTCGGCGGTCAGGCGCGACGCCAGCCGCAGCCGGAACGCGCTGTCGGTGATCAAACCGATATAGTCGTGGTTCTCGTAGACGAGCTCGCTGGCGCCGGTCACGATGTTGATGCGGAACAGGTCGAAGTAGCGCTTGTCGCGCGCATTGTGCCGCAGCAGCATCTCCTCGGGAAACTTGCGGTCGACTTCCTGCAGGAACGACTTGACGCCGGTCTCCGGCGTCAGCGGCACGATCGCGCCGCTCACGATGTCGACGCTGGCGGCGCGAAAGTTCTCGTCGCCGTCGCGTTCGCGGAAGAACACCACGTGGCGGTTGGTGTGCGCCCAGTTGTGATAGTTCGAGATGTTGCGGTCGGTGACGCGGGTGAGCGGCCGCGCCGCCCTGGGATCGGCCAGCGGCGCGACCCACAGATTGTTCACGCCGTCGAGCGGCGCGACATAGGCGAGATGCGTCCCGTCCGGACTGAGGCGGACATTGATGTAGTCGGGATTGTCGAAGAATACTTTGCGCGCGATCAGCTCCGGCGCCTGGCCGCGCACTGAGCTGGTCAGGCCGGCAAATGGCAACGACGCCGCGAGCGCAGCGGCACCGCGCACGAAAACTCGTCGGTCGATTGGCGCAGCCATCTGATCGGCCCCCCGTCGGCGGCACAACGTTAGATGGGGGCCCGCCGCCGCGCAATCACCGGCTTCGTTCATTGCCGCGCTTGTGATGACGCCCCGATCCGGATCAGCGCGCCGGCCGCAAGCAGCACGCCCGCCGAGATTACGAGCGAGGCGTGCAGGCCGCTGATGAAGGCCGAGGATGTGCTGATCAGCGAGCCGAACAGCGCGACGCCGAGCACGCTGCCGGTCTGCCGGGTCGCATTCAGCACCCCGGCGGCGATGCCCGCGCGCTCCGGCGCCGCGCTGCCGAGCAGCGTCGACGTCAGCGGCGGCACCAGGAGGCCGAGGCCGCCGCTCATCGCGATCATCTGCAGGCAGAGCGCGAGATAGCTGGTGCCGCGGTCGATGCCGAGCGTTGCGAGGCAGCCGGCCGCGGTGATCGCGGCGCCGACCGCAATCGTTGCCGGCGCGCCGATCCGTTCGGCGACGCGCGGCGCGATCAGGTTGGCCGGCAGCACCGCGGCCAGCATCGGCACGAAAGCAAGCCCGGTCTCGAACGCCGACAGGCCGTTGACGCGCTGGAAGTAGAGGCTGAACACGAAGATCAGCCCGTAAAACGCGACGTTGACGAGCAGGCCGACCAGCGCGCTCAGCGCGAACAGCCGCTCGCCGAACAGCGACAGCGGCAGCATCGGCTGCGGCGCGCGCGCCTCGCGCCACACGAACAGCACCGCGAAGGCCGCCGCCAGCACGAAGCCGGCCAGCACGAACGGACTGCTCCAGCCGAGCGCGCCGCCCTCGATCAGCGCACCGGCCAAGGTGCCGAGCCCGGCGACCGCGGCGAGCTGGCCCGGCATATCGAGCTCGTGCTGGCGATGCCGCGTGGTCTCGCCGGCAAAGCGCCAGGCCAGCCACAGGCCGGCCAGGCCGATCGGCAGGTTGACCAGGAAGATCGCGCGCCAGCCGACCAGCGCGATCAACCCGCCGCCGACGAACGGGCCCGCGGTCAGCGCAAGGCTGGCGCCGGCGGCCCAGACGCCGACCGCGCGGCCGCGCGCCGTCTCGTCGGCATAGGCATGACGCAGCAGCGCCAGCGAATTCGGCACCAGGATCGCCGCGGCCAGTCCCTGCACGCAGCGCGCCGCGATCAGCGTCACCGCGTCCGGCGCCAGGGCACAGGCCAGCGAGGCCGCGGTGAAGATCGCAAAGCCCGCCATGAAGACGCGTTTGGCGCCGATGCGGTCGCCCAGCGCGCCCGCGGTCAGAATGAAGGCGGCAAAGGCGATGGTGTAGGCGCTGACCACCCATTGCAGCTCGGCAACGCCGCCGCCGAGCGAGCCGCCGATCGCATCGAGCGCGGTGTTGACGATGGTGACGTCGAGCTGCACCACGCCGTAGCCGAGGCTCATCGCGGCAAGCGTCAATGTCGTCGCAAGCCCGCCGGGCGCCGCACGGAACGCAGCGGATTGATCCGGCACCGGCCGGAGGTTCGACGATGTCTGTTGCATGAGTTGATCCCTCGCTTTGGCGACCAACGCGAGACATAGGCGTCCGCTCCGATATGACACTTCACTACAGATCGAAGTGTCATCGTGCGGCGTCGCGCGGGGCGTGCCGGCCACGGCCCGCTGCGCGGCGTTTTGCCTCAATAGACCTAGGAATTGGCTCAAGGCGCGCTTGAGCCCTCCAAGACCGGCAGATGCCGGCATCGACTTGATGCTTTGGTAAACGCAGGTCACGGGGGACGGCGCCCCCTCGTGGATGCATATCGTCCATTCGCATAATGGCGTGCGGCCGCGGAGCGACGACATCATGGCAAAATCGGGGAAAACGCTGCTGAAACCTGCCGGAACAGCGCAACGTTCGCTGTATCCGCAGTATTGCGGGGTAGTCGGCCACGACTCACAATCCGCAAGCGGAAACATATGTAGGCCGTATGACAATGAGGACGGACGGGGGACGAAGCTTGGCTTGTCAAGGGCTGCACAACGCGCCGATTTTGCCTTATGGGTCATCGCGCACGGTGCGTTTGCCCGTCGCCCGTCGCCGTCCGTGACCGGGTCCCATTGAAATCGCCGCCCCGCCGGGAGGATGAATGCATCGGCTGCTGACCACGCTCGGGCGTGGCTTCAAGGAAAAGATCGGCTGGAAACGGCTCGGGATCGCTGCCAGTCTGCTCATCATCGTGTTCGCGATCACGACGTTGGTCCGCACGCTGAAGGGCGTGGATACCGCCGTCATCCTGACCGCGCTGACCGACATCGCTCCGCACCGGATCGCGCTGGCGGCGCTGTGCGTGGTCGGGGCGTTCTGCACCCTGACCTTCTATGACTTCTTCGCGCTGCGCACGATCGGCAAGAACCATGTACCCTACCGCATCGCAGCGCTGTCCAGCTTCACCAGCTACACGATCGGCCACAATATCGGCGCCACCGTCTTCACCGGCGGCGCGATCCGCTTCCGGATCTACTCCGACTACGGCCTGACCGCGATCGACGTCGCCAAAATCTGCTTCCTGTCCGGGCTGACGTTCTGGCTCGGCAATCTGTTCGTGCTCGGGATCGGCATGGCCTGGCACCCCTCCGCGGCGTCGGCGATGGACCTGCTGCCGCCGGCGATGAACCGGCTGATCGCGATCGGCTGCCTGACCGGCATCGGCGCCTACTTCGTCTGGCTCCTGACCGGCGAGAAGCGCCGCGAACTCGGCCAGAACGGCTGGAAGGTGATCCTGCCCTCGGCCCGGCTGACGCTGCTGCAGATCCTGATCGGCGTGGTCGATCTCGGCTTCTGCGCGCTGGCGATGTATCTGCTGATGCCGACCGAGCCGCATATCGACTTCGTCTCGCTGGCGGTGGTGTTCATCCTCGCCACCCTGCTCGGCTTCGCCAGCCACGCCCCCGGCTCGATCGGCGTGTTCGACGCGGCGATGCTGGTGGCGCTGCCGGAGTTCAGCAAGGAACAGCTGCTGGCCACGCTGGTGGTGTTCCGCATCCTCTATTTCCTGATCCCGTTCGGGATTTCGATCTCGATCATGGGCATGCGCGAGCTGTGGCTCAACGTGGTGCAGCCCTGGCAGGAACGAAAGCGATTGAGCCAGGCCTGCACGGCCTCGGCGACCGTGCGGCAGCCGATCGAAAGCCGGCAGCAGCGGGTCCGGCGGATGAAAGGTTAATCGCGACGTTCCCGCCCCGCTTGCTGCGGTTTTTCGATCCCTCAAACCCCATTCTCTTATTTTCGCCGTACCGCTAACGTCAAACGCGCCATGCTTGGTCCTTTGGCTCGATTTTCGTTTCGTTCGACGGTGTGCGGTGTGCTGCTCTGCAGCGCGCTCACGGCAATGCTTGCCTCGGCCGCCGAGGCGCAGGACGCACCACTGCAGATCTCCTGGGAGGTGCGCAACCGCTTCCGCCTGTTCCGCGAGGAGCGCGACTTCCGCCTGCATGTTGAAAGCGAGCTCGGCCGCAGCGTGCTGGCCTCGGAGCAGGCGCTGGAAGTGCAGAGCGACGGCCGCGGCTGGGCGCGCAACATGGTCAACCGGCTCTGCATCGACCTGCAGGGCCGGGTCAACGAGCCGTGCAACCGCGACAACGTCAAGGAAAGCTATCTGACGCCGATCGACCACCCGATCGTCGTCCGCCTCACCGGCGCGGTGCCGGTCGGCGCCACCTGCGCCTGGTCGTTCGACGACGGCGACGGGCCGCAGACCTCGACCTTCGACTGCAACGAGCCGATCAATCTGCGGGTCCGCTACGGCCGCACCACGGTCACCACCGTCGACGTCGCGAGCGGCGCCGCGGCCAACCAGCGCGTCACCACCGAGATCGCGGTGCGCGATGTCTTCATCGCCGGCCTCGGCGACAGCATCGCATCCGGCGAGGGCAATCCGGATCGCGCGATTGCGCTGTCCGACGAGGGCTTTTGCTTCCGCTCCTATCTCGGCGGCGCACAGTATTACCGGCCGAGCCGCGCCGGCTTCAAGGGCGGGCGGGCCTGCGAGGCGCCGGACACCCTGGCGAACTGGCAGCGCCACAGCGCGCTGTGGCTCAACTCGGCCTGCCACCGCTCGCTCTACAGCTACCAGACCCGCACCGCGCTGGCGCTCGCCGTACAATACCCGCACATCGCGGTGACCTACCTGCCGCTGGCCTGCACCGGCGCCACCATCGCCGACGGCCTGCTCGGCTCGCAGCAGGCGCGCGAATGCCTGCCGACCAAGTCCGCCAGCAGCTGCTCGGGTTCCGTCAACGGCCAGATTGCCGAGCTGCGCACCGCGCTCGCAGCCGCCAAGCGCCGCCAGCCGGAGCGCACGCTCGACCTCGTGCTGCTGTCGATCGGCGCCAACGACATCTATTTCTCCGGCCTCGTCGCCAACGTCATCGTCGACACCCCGACCGAACGCACGCTGTTCAGCCAGGGCGGCTCGCTGGCCAGCGTCGAGGATGCGCGCGCGGAGCTGACCCGCGACCTGCCGTCCGGCTTCGCCAAGCTGCGCGAGGCGCTGAAGCCGCTGGTCGGCGGCGACCTCTCCCGCGTGATCTACACGGCCTACGCCAATCCGGCGTTGAGCAACGGCGGCACGCCCTGCCCCGGCGGCCGCGCCGGCTTCGAGATCCATCCCTCGTTCAATGCCGATCCGAAGCGGCTCGCCCAGGTCTCGAGCTTCGTGCAGAACGAGTTCCTGCCGCAGCTCAAGGGCATCGCGCAGTGCCAGTCCGGCATCATCTGCCGCGATCCGCAGACCGACCGCATGACCTTCGTTGACGCGCATCAGGACGCGTTCGCAAGCCACGGCTTCTGCGCGCGCGCGGCCAGCGATCCGGAATTCGACCGCGACTGCTTTGCGGCCAATGGCGACAGCTTCGTGTCCGACATCGTCGCCGCCGCCAGCCAGCCGCTGAAATGCGGCCGCAGCGCCGGCGAATACCGCCCCTATCTGCCGCGGGCGCGCTGGATCCGCGACGCCAACGACAGCTATTTCGCGGCGATGACCTATCCGCAGGGCCTGCCGTCCTCGATGCAGCCGAGCGATATCCACGACGCCACCTGGGGCATCCTGTCGGCGGTCTATGGCGGCGCGGTGCATCCGAGCGCCGAAGGCCACGCGGCGATGGCCGATGCCGTCGTGCCGGCCGCAGCCGGCCTGCTGCAACTCGACACTGCCGTCGGCGAGGTGACGTCGCAACCGGTTGCGCCGCTGCAGCTCTCGCCGCAGCAGCGCTGAAAACATGATGAGATTAGGTTGGGTTGGAGCGGCAGCGGAGGTCTACCTCTCCCTTGGGAGAGGCATAGGCCGCCTTTCGGCGGCCGTCCTTGAGAATGCCGAAGCAAGCTTCGGCTTTCGGCGCAGTGCCGGGTGAAGGGTGACGCTCTCTCGCGGGAGCTGCGGCCCCTCACCCGATTTGCTTACGCAAATCGACCTCTCCCCGTCGGGGAGACGTGGACCGAACCAGCGTACTCATAAATTCATCGCGTCCGCTCTTGTCGCGGAAGCTGACGTTGAAGCCGACCTCGCCGCATGTCTGCCTCGGGCCAATTGCAGACCTCATCGTGCTGTCAAAGGGAGATCTCGCCGCATTGGCAGCGTTGGCGGCGAGGAGTATTGTTCGACAAACTGTGTGCCGAGCCGGATACTCTCTACGAGGCAATTGATACCAGCACTGACGAACGGGCCAAGTCCAGTTTAGGTGTCTTATGGCTGCACCGGAAACTCATTACGTCAAGAGCGATGACGTTCATATTGCCTATCAGGTCATTGGAGATGGGTCATTAGACTTAGTATTCGTCCCGGGCTTCGTGTCGCACGTGGAGGCGACTTGGCAGGTACCGGGACGCAGCGCGTTCTTCCGTCGACTGGCATCATTCTCCCGCCTTATCCTTTTCGACAAGCGCGGCACCGGAATGTCAGACCGCGGGTCGCAGATCTTCACCCTTGAGCAGCGCATGCACGACGTGCGCGCGATTTTGGACGAAGTCGGCTCAGAGCGCGCAGTTCTGTTTGGCGTATCCGAGGGCGGCCCGATGTCCTTGCTTTACGCCGCCACGTACCCTGAACGCACGTCGGCGCTGATCTTGTACGGCTGCTACGCTAAGGCCTGTTGCGCGCCAGACTATCCTCTCGGCTGGTCCAATGAGCAATGGCAGCGCTTCGCTGAAAATAGTGTGCGCAATTGGGGCACACCACAGGGAACTGGCATGGAAATATTTGCGCCGAGCCTTGCCCGCGATCCGAGTGCCGCCGAACGCGCCGCTTCCTATTTCCGGACAGCGGCAAGTCCCGGAGCGGCCGCCACAATTTTAAAGATGAACAGCGAAATTGATGTGCGACACGTCCTGCCTGTGATCCGCGCTCCGACCCTCATTTTACATCGCATTGGAGACCAAATGCTCGAGATCGAGCACGCGCGCAGACTAGCTCATGGAATTCCGGGAGCCCAACTGGTCGAGCTGCCTGGGAATGATCATCTATTTTGGGTGGGTGACGCCGGTCCGTTGCTGGACCATGTCGAGCAGTTCTTGACGGGCAAGCACCATGTGCAGGACTGCGACCGGGTCCTCGCTACGGTTCTCTTCGCCGACATCGTGGGATCCACGGAGCGGGCTGTCGCGATTGGTGATCGTTCATGGCGCGAATTGCTCGTGGCATTCCGTGCAAAGGTCCAGGAGACGCTGCGGAATTTCAACGGGCGCGAAATCAATACCGCGGGCGACGGCTTCCTGGCGGCCTTCGACGGCCCAGCGCGAGCGATCCGCTGCGCAGGTGCGATCCGTGAGGCAGCGCGTTCGCTCGGCCTCGAAGTCCGTTGCGGACTTCATACGGGAGAATGCGAGCTGGTCGGTGAAGACCTGGCCGGAATCGCTGTGCACATTGGCGCGCGCGTCGCAGCACTGGCCGCGCCGGGTGAAGTACTCGTTTCCCAGACTGTTCGAGACCTGGTGGCTGGTTCAGGATTAGCGTTCGTAGAACGCGGCATGCACCCATTGAAGGGTGTGCCAAGCGAGTGGCGTCTGTTTCATGCCGTCGTGGATTAACCAACGCTTTACTTGCGGAACGGAACCACAGGGCGATCGATCCGCGACCCGCCATGACCGCTCAGGGGTCAATCGCGTCGGTTTTGCCCAATCTCTATTCGGTCCGGTCTACCCCCTGAGAGCTGACATGCAGGCGACGGGCGGATTTGGTCGCCAAGGGCCAATAGCAGAAGTCGCCGATCAGCTAAGATCACAGGATAAGGGATGACCCAGCCTACTCTTCGGCAAAGGAATCCAGGAGTGACCGAAACCGCTTTCTGATCTCGTCGGCCTGGTAGACGTACTTGCGATTGAAATCCAATGTGAGAACGCCCCATTGGGCTCCGGTCCGATCCGCTATCGTGCAGTCAGATCTCTTGTCCGTGACCTTTCTGCAAACGAAAATCAAAGGGCCTTCAGGCGTATCCTTTAGGTACAGATCAGAATTGGCCGCCTCACATAATTGGTATCCGGACTCGACCGTACGAAAAGCGCCCGAGCCTTTCTCCTCGCACCAACGATTCCATAGAAGCCTCCGTTCGGACCAGTTCAATTCCTCCTGCCCACCGCGGATCGTCGCAACTACCTGATCTCCGTATCCGCCGTCGAACGGGCTCTTTACGAATCTATCGGCGTTATTCGCGGTCCTGGGCTCCAGATTGGGAAGCAGAACGTAAATCTCGAACCTAGTCTCTTTTGGATCACCACTTGATCGATTCAGATCCACCAAATAGTTGCGCGGAATCTTGTAGATCTTGTCGCCAAAAGCGATCGGAATCGTCGTCGTGTCGAGAGACGGATAATTTTGCCGCAGCTCCTCAACAGAGGCACGCCTTTGCAACTTCTCCTCAAAGGGCTCGTGCTTCAGCAGCGGGTCGACAGGTTGATAAAGCATCTTGTAGCTCAGGAAGGAGCCTGCGATCAGCGCAATCGCAACGACCAAGCGGACAACCCACTTCGTCCAGTCGGAAGTTTCTGCGCCGGAGGAGATGCTGGTCGTGTAATCTTGCCTTCGTCCAAACTCAGCCATGTCCCCAGTCCGCTTGCCGCTTCAGGCATCCCTCTTTTGGGTTGTATTATCTATGTTCGTCAACCGTTGGCGCGGCGAGTGCTGAATTTTCGGTGAACGGAAGAGGTCTGCTAGGGCTAAAGCGGCTTCAATCCCAATCCATCCCGGCAGTGACGCCAAGAAACCAGCCGCTGGAGAAAGAGGCACCAAGCATCATGAGATCGGTCGTTGCGGAGAGACCAAGCTTGTCTTGAACATGATTAGATCCGAACAGCACCAGCAGCGTACAAATTGCAGCGCAGAGTGCGGGCCAGAGTGCCCGCCGCTGCGCTACGAGCCGCTGGGCCGGGGCAGCCCACTGAGCGTTGCGTGATAGATTCCGGGATCGACGAAACGATACCTCGAAACTCAAGACGATCACGATCAGACACGCGGTGAGGACGTACATGGACATAATCTTTCGTGCCTGAAGGTTTATCGGCTCGTTCCAAAGAAAGACTTGCCGAGCAGATCGAAGTTTATCAATTGCGATATTGGTTCCGTAACTGGACGCGATGCGCACGAAGTCTGCTATGGGTCAGTCGCGTCGTTTCGGCTTGGTCAAGGCCGTGTCCGGTCTCCCCCTCATTGCCGACAACAACGCGCCGGTCGAGTTTGTCGCGATGGGCCTAATCCGGACTCCATCATGCTCACGGTTCCTACCGTCAAATGCGACGAACAATTGGGACAAGGGGCCAACCGGGACTCGTCACTTGATCGTGTTGGCGCGAGCAATCTGGCCTTGGGCGTCGGCCGGAAGGCGACTCCGCAACCGCGCCTTGACTATGTCGATGCTGTCCGCCGACAACAGCAGACGCCTAAGCAGCGTCGAGGTTGGGTTCTCACACAGCCTGGGCCCCGCCAACTTGGCGGCGTGAATTTGTGACGTTCGCTATTCCGGCTGTCGCGACAACAGGAATATTAGCGGTCCTGTGCGAGCGAACGCCCAAAACTACGATTGCAACGGCGCTCGCCGCCTCTTACCCTTGTCGAGAAAACAACCGGGGAGGATACACCATGGAAATCCAGGCCTTCGGTTATCTCGGCGTCGGCGGGTCGAACCTCGATGATTGGGCCGCATTCGCCACATCAAACATTGGCATGCAGGCCGTGGACCGCGCCAGCTCGATGCGTGCCTTCCGTATGGACGACCGCAAACAGCGCCTGTTCATCGACCGAGCCATTGAGCCGGGCGCTCAGGTCTTCGGCTGGGAAGTCGCCAATGCCGCGGCTCTCGACTCACTCGCTGCCCGCCTCGAAACCGCTGGCGTCGCCGTGAAGCGCGAACCCGCAGAGCTCGCGGACCAGCGCTGTGTGACGGAGTTGATCTCCTTTGCTGATCCAGCCGGCAATCGTTTGGAAGCTTTCCACGGCGCCCAGGTAGCTGACACGGTCTTTAAGCCTGGCCGCGAGATCTCCGGCTTCCGTACTGGCCCGCTAGGCATGGGCCACACCCTTCTGACTTTCCCAGACATCGATGTCGCCCTGGCCTTCTACAAGGACCTGCTGGGGTTTCGCATTAGCGACTTCATGGTTGCCCCGCTGAAGGCTTACTTCATGCATGTCAACTCACGCCACCACAGCGTGGCTCTCGTCGCCGCGCCAGTGCGCAGCATGCATCACCTGCTTGTCGAATATTATCTGCTCGACGACGTCGGTCAGGGGTATGACCTGCTACAGGGTAGCCCGGAGAAAATTGTCGCCACTCTCGGCCGCCACCCGAATGATCTCATGACGTCGTATTACATGCGCACTCCGTCAGAGATCTACGTGGAGTGCGGCTGGGGCGGCAAGGAGGTCGACGACACGACGCCGCCGATGGAGATGACCAGTGTCGGTAGCTTCTGGGGCCACAAGGGCCTATTTGAAGATATTGGCGCGGCTCCCTCGGCCGCGCCGGAAATCGGCCCACGGCGCGCCCCTGTTCAGGTGATGGAAGGCAACTACGAACGCATGGCGGGCACCTGTCCGTGGTGGGATGCGATGCGCGGCAAGACCCGCTAACGCCATGTCCGGCGCTGAAAGCATTGCGGACCTCGACGTCTCAGTCGGGTCAAAAGGACTCAGGTCGAGCATGTTTGATCGGCTCCGCCGCGATGAGCGGACAACTGAGGACTGCGCCCGAAATCCATTCAATCGCAGTTACTTGGATGCCCGCGCAAGTTGCAGGCGAGGCCCAACTGCCATTGGATGAATTGCGGCGAACCTGACCCGGCACAATATTGATCCGGATCGCCGCGACGTGCATCTTGCGCTCGACGTGCCGCGAGTGGTCAACTCAATGATCACTCCTCCTGTTGGGGACAGGCATGATGTTCAGGACGATTGCGATCGCTGTTGGTTTGGGGCTTGCACTTTCCGCTACGGCGGAGGCGCAGACCCCGCGCAAGGGCGGCACCATCAGAATGACGGCGCCCTACGGTTCAAGCTTCACCAGCATGGACATTCATACCTCCCCGCGTGCCCAGGACGAGATCTACGCCAAGGCGCTGCACCGGTCGCTCTACATCTGGAACTCCGCCGAAGGCAAACCGGTGCTGGAGCTTGCCAAGGAGGACATCGTCTCCGGCGGCGGTCTCGTTCATACCTTCAAGCTGCGCGACGACGTCTACTTCCACCATGGCCGCAAGATGACGGCCGACGACATCATCTGGACCTACAATCGCATCGTCGACGGCAGCAAGGCGTATCCCGGCGCGCGCTTCGTCCGCGTCATCGAGGGCGCCGCCGCAGTCGAGAAGGGCCAGGCCAAGGAAATCTCCGGCCTGAAGAAGATCGACGACTTCACGCTGGAAATGAAGCTGACCGAGAAGGTCGACCCCGGCTTCTACTTCTTCAACGCCATCACGTCGATCTATCCCGCTGACGAAGCCGCCAAGGAGAGCTTCATCCAGAAGCCGATCGGCCTCGGACCGTTCAAGTTCGTCGAGCACGTGCCGGGCTCGCGCGTGGTGCTGGAGCGCTGGGAGAAGTTTTACAAACCCGGCAAGCCCTACGCCGACAAGATCGTGGTGTCGCTGATGGCCGAAGCCGCGGCGCGCGACGTCGCCTTCCGCAACAAGGAGATCGACACCTCGGTGCTCGGACCCGCGCAGTACCTCGCCTATCAGGCCGACCCCGCCCTGAAGAGCAGCATCGTCGAGGTCGCCGAAGTCTTCACCCGCTACATGGGGATGAACCCTTCGTTCAAGCCGTTCGCCGACAAGCGGGTCCGGCAGGCGATCAACCATGCGATCGATGCCGACCTGATCATCAACAAGCTGGTCAAGGGCAAGGCCTATCGCGCCACCAGCTGGCTGCCGCTGACCTCGCCCGCTTACGACAAGACCATGAAGCCCTACGCCTTCGATCCGGCCAAGGCGAAGCAGCTGCTCGCGGACGCCGGCTATCCCACGGGCTTCGAATTTGAGTGGACCACCAGCCAGAATGAGAGCTGGGGCCTGCCGATCGTCGAGGCCATCATCCCGATGCTGGACAGAGTGGGCATCAAGGTGAAGGTCAAGCAGGTCGAGACCGCGGTGCTGGCGGAGGTCATCCGCAAGGGCGAATTCCAGGCCTACATCTATTCCCAGGCGACCGGCCCGGATCCCCAGGCGGCGCTGAAATGCTTCCACTCGTCGACGCCGCAATCGGCCTGCAACTACATGAACTTCAAGAACGCCGACTTCGACAAGCTCCTCGATCAGGCCGGGCAGGCTGACGATGGCGAAAAACGCATCGAGCTGCTGCAAAAGGCCAATGCGCTGCTCCAGGAAGAAGCGCCGGTCTGGTTCTTCAACTACAACAAGGCGGTGATGGCGGTGCAGCCCTGGCTCAAGGGCATTCAGCTGAACGCGACCGAGCTGACCCATCAAAACGTCGAAGACCTCTGGGTCGACGAGACCTCGCCGGCGAAGTGACAGGCTCTCGCCCTGCCTCGATCGCACGGGCGATCGAGGCAGGGAGGAACAGTTCCGATGCTCTCCTTCCTGATCCGTCGCATCCTGCAGACCGTTCCGATCGTGCTGGCCGTCGTGCTGGTGATCTTTGTGCTGTTCAGCGTCGTTCCGGGCAGCATCGCATCGACCGCCGATGACGGCCGGGGTCCGACCGACCCGCAGGTGGTCGAACGCATGAAAAAGCAGCTCGGCCTCGACGATCCCGTCTACCTTCGCTTCGGCAAATACATTGCAAGCCTCGCCCAAGGCGATTTCGGCACCTCGTTCCGCACCCGCGAGCCGGTCACCACCATGATCGCCAAGCGGATGTGGCCGACGCTGCAGTTGATCTTCGCCGCCATCGTTTTTGCGATCGTGATCGGCGTCCCGCTCGGTTTCATTGCCGCGCTGCGGCCGGGGGGCGTCGTCGACACCGTCTCGATGGTCGTCGCGGTGTCGGGCCTCTCGATCGCAAAATTCTGGCTCGGCCTGCTCTTGATGTACGTGTTTGCGCTGAAGCTCGGCTGGCTGCCGAGCTTTGGCTATGGCGATGGCGGACTCAAATACCTGATCCTGCCAGCCGTCTCGCTCGGGGTCTCGCCGATGGCGCTGCTGGCGCGGACGACGCGGGCCGCGGTGCTCGAGATCATGACCGCGGACTTCGTGCGGACCGCGCGCTCGAAGGGCATGAGCGAGACCCGGGTGGTGCAGTGGCACGTGATGCGCAACGCGCTGGTCCTCATCCTCACCACGGTCGGCCTGCAGTTCGGCGCGCTGATGGGACAGGCGGTCGTCGTCGAAAAACTATTCTCCTGGCCGGGCATCGGCTCGCTGCTGGTCGACAGCGTGCTGCAGCGCGACATCCCCGCCGTTCAGGGCTCCATTCTCGTCGTGGTGCTGTTCTTCCTGGCGATCAACACCTTGATCGACGTGCTCTATGGCGTGATCGATCCCAGGATCAGATACGCATGAGCGTCGGTAGGCTTGATCACGCCCGGGTACGATTGATTGCGCCGCCTGGCGCGGCGGAGCGGCCACGATGAAGCTCGGAACCAGTCTCATCATCGGCGGATTATTATTTGCGCTGGCGATTGTCGTCGGCCTGCTCGCGCCGTGGCTGGCGCACACCGATCCAGTGATGGACGCCAATTTGATGAATGCGGAGGAACCGCCGAGCTGGCTCTGGTGGTTCGGCACCGACGCGCAGGGCCGCGACATCTACTCCCGCGTCGTCTACGGCGCGCGCATCTCGCTGACGGTCGGCATTGTCTCGCAATTGGTCAACAGCGTGATCGGCGTGACACTGGGCCTGAGCGCGGGCTATTTTGGCGGCTGGTGGGACGACATCGTCAATGGGCTGACCAACCTCATGCTCGCGATCCCCTCGCTGATCTTCGCGCTGGCGATCATGGCGGTCCTTGGACCGGGCCTGACCAGCCTCTTGATCGCGCTCGGACTGACCAACTGGTCGTTCACCTGCCGGATCGCGCGGGCCTCGACGCTGTCGCTCAAGAGCCAGGGCTATGTGCAGGCGGCTAGGGTGCTGGGTTACGGCGATCTGCGCATCATGATCACGCAGCTTTTGCCGAACATGCTCGGGCCGATCATCGTGATCGGCACGCTCGGCATGGGCAGCGCGGTGCTGGCCGAAGCCTCGCTCTCGTTCCTCGGCCTCGGCATCCGGCCGCCCTTTCCAAGCTGGGGCAGCATGCTGTCGGAGGCGCGCGACCAGATCACCACGGCGCCCTGGCTGTCGGTTTTCCCGGGCCTTGCCATCTTCCTCACCGTGCTCGGCCTCAATCTGCTCGGCGACGGCCTGCGTGACATTCTCGATCCACAGTCGCGGAGCCGGCGCACATGACGACCGCTCCGCTGATCGAGGTCGAGGACCTGCGCATTGATCTCGACGGCAGATCGAGCCGCGTCGCGGCGGTCGAGGACGTTTCGTTCCGCATCGAGCGCGGCGAGACGTTCGGCCTGGTCGGCGAGTCCGGCTGCGGCAAGAGCATCACCGCGCTCGCGCTGATCGGCCTGCTGCGCCGGCCGCTGTCAGTCGCCTCCGGCGCCATCCGGTTCGAGGGCCGCGAGATTCAGAGCCTTTCCGCGGCTGAGCAGCGCGACCTGCGCGGCGACCGCATCGCCATGATCTTCCAGGAGCCGATGACGGCGCTCAATCCGGTCTCGCCGGTCGGCCGGCAGATCGCGGAGATGTTCGTGCTGCACAAGGGCAAGAGCTGGCGCGAAGCCAACCAGCTCGCCGTCGAGGCGCTGGCGAGCGTCCGCGTCCCCGCGCCGGAGCGACGGGTCAACGACTACCCGCACCAGCTTTCCGGCGGCATGCGCCAGCGCGTGATGATCGCGATCGCGCTGGCCTGCGGGCCGGATCTGCTGATCGCCGACGAGCCGACCACCGCGCTCGACGTGACGGTGCAGGCGGAAATCATCGAGCTGATGCGCAATCTCTGCGCCGAGCGCGGCACGGCCATCCTGATGATCAGCCACGACCTCGGCCTGGTCGCCAATGTCTGCCGCCGCGTCGCCGTGATGTATGCCGGCCGCATCGTCGAGCAGCGCGGCTCCGACGAGATCTTCCGCGCCTGCGCGCATCCCTATACGCAAGGCCTGGTCGACTCGCTGCCGCGGCTGGGGACGCGCGCCGCACATGGCCGCAGCAGGCTCAGGGAGATCGCGGGCGTGGTGCCGGCGATCGCCGACTTCCCGAGCGGCTGCCGCTTCAATCCGCGTTGCGCGCAGGCGACCGAGATTTGCCGGACCACCGCGCCGGAGACGACCTGGCTCGATGCAGGCGGCCTCGTCAGGTGCCACCACCATGCATGAAGCTGCTATGAGGCCCGGCGACGATGTGATCCTCAGCGTCCAGGATCTCGCGGTGCATTTCCCGATCGGCGGTAGCCTGCTCGGTCACGGCCAGCGGCTGCTCCGCGCGGTCGACGGCGTCGATCTCGAGCTGAAGCGCGGCGAATGCCTTGGCCTAGTCGGCGAATCCGGCTGCGGCAAGTCGACCGTGGCGCTGTCGCTGCTCGGGCTGCTGACGCCGACGCGCGGCCGCATCGTGATGGACGGGCAGCCGGTAAGCGGCAAGCAGTCGGGCGATCGCAAGGCGTTGGCCCGGATCGTCCAGATGGTGTTCCAGGATCCCTACGCCTCGCTCAATCCGCGGCAAACCGTTCGCCGCACGCTCGAGGATCCGCTGCGGCTGCACGGCGTGACGGCCAGGAGCGAGATCGAGGGGCGCCTCGAGGCCATGCTCAAGCATGTCGGGCTGCGGCCCGAACAGGCCGGCCGCTACCCGCATGAATTCTCCGGCGGCCAGCGTCAGCGCATCGGCATCGCCCGCGCGCTGATCCTCAATCCCAAAATCGTCATCTGCGACGAGCCGGTCTCCGCGCTCGACGTCTCGATCCGCGCCCAGATCATCAATCTGCTGCTGGAGTTGAAGGAGACGCTCGGCCTCTCCTACATCATGATCAGCCATGATCTCGGCGTGGTCGAGCATATGAGCGACCGGGTCGCGGTGATGTATCTCGGCCGCATTGTCGAGACCGGCGGCTGGCGCGAGATCTTCGAACGGCCGGCACACCCCTACACGCGCACGCTCATTGCCGCGATTCCCGATCCGCTGCGCCGCGCCCCGCTCGCGACGACGAAGGGCGAGCTGCCGAATCCGCTCAATCCGCCGGACGGCTGCGCGTTCGCGCCACGCTGCCGTCATGCCGAAGCGGTGTGCCAGCGCGCGCCCGTGCCGTCACTGGAAACGCGTCCCGACGGGCACGCGGTGCGATGCTGGCGCGCTGACGACATCGCCGGTGAAGCCTTCGCCGACGCCGCCCTCACCTAGTGCCGACGACGCCACGCGCGCGTCGAAGCAAGCTTTGGCGCGAGAGAGGCGCAATTCGAACCGGGATGAGAGGACCTAGGTACTCATGAAACTGGGACGTCCGCTTTCGGGTGCGAAGCGGACATGCGACTTGACTTCGGCAATATCGTCTTGTCACCCATAGCGGACTTAACGACCCAAGCCATCGTCGGCGGGCGTAGAGCTATTTCAGGTGGCCTCGAGCACACCAATTAATCCGTTACCGGGATAGCTTATCTCTCCGGGCGTCCAGCCGGCCAGCCGTAGCAGATCGTTGTATTCGGTTTGCGAACGCTCCCTTCCTTTGCCCCAGACCATCATGTGAATATCGAACAGCTTGGATAGGTGAGCCGCATCGGGCCCCGGCACGATATGCTCGATGATGTACAGCCGCGCACCGACTTTCGCGGCCTTGCGCACGTTGGAGAGTATCCTCACGCAGTCGCTGTCCGACCAGTCATGCAGGATCATCTTTAAGCTGTAAGCATCGGCCTTCGGGACTGCCGTAAACATGTCTCCGCCGACATAGGAGCAGCGACCCTCGACCCCGAGCCTCTCGGCCCATGGTTCGCCGCGGTCCGCAATCACATCAGGCAGATCGAAGACCACTCCCGACATGTGTGGAAATTCACGCAGGACCGAGCATGTTAGATGGCCATGGCCGCCGCCGATATCGCAGAACGTCGAGATTGAACTTGGTGCACGCTGTCGCAGGACGCCAATCGCGAGAGCCGACTGCACTTCCGAATAGCTCGACATACCCATCCTGAAGCGGCTGGCATAATCGGCGTCCCGCCGGGCGTGTTCGAAGGCTCCGTAGCCGAACTCGCGCTCGAACGCGTCCTGCTTCCCGTCCCGCACAACGTCCGGCAAATGCGACCATATGGCGTAATGTTGCGGACCCTCGGCAAGCCGCGCCATGTGCTTCAGGGAAGGTTTGGCGTCGTCGCGCAACAGAGCCCCCGTGGCGCTCAACATGAAGCTTCGTTTGTGATCTTCAATCAGCAGGCCAAGCGCTGCCTGGGCGCGCATCAGGCGATACAGGAGGTCCGGGGCGAGTCTCAGGGTGTCCGCCAGCTCTGTCGGCGATATCCAACGATCGGATTGGATGTGGTCGAAAATGCCAAGCTCTACGCCGGCATAGAGGATTTGGCTCCGCCAACGTCCGAAGATAAGGTTCATGACCTGCTCGACAGCATCGCCCATGGGCGCCTCCCGCTCGCTTTGTGCGCAGACAGTAGAGCCTCGCCGAACACCGGACATTACTGTAATCTTCGATCGTTCTTTGTTTTGCTTTCATTTTTCCTTCGGATAGCTCAGGTCAGATGTCCGGGACAACCTATTCCTTCGCGGGATTTACCATCGATACCAGGCTGCGCGAGCTCACGCAGGGCGGCCGCACCATTTCCATCGAGCCCAGCGTTTTCGATCTGCTAGTCCATCTCATAGTTAATAGGCAGCGGGTCGTTTCGCGAGATGAGCTGCTCAGATCCGTCTGGCAGGGCCGCTTCGTTTCCGACTCCACGATTGCCGGACGCATCAATGCGGCGCGCCAGGCCGTTGCCGACACTGGCAAGCAGCAGCACATCATCCGGACCTATGCCAAGAACGGCTTTCGCTTCGTGGCGCAAGTCACCGTTTCCGAAGTGCCGGCCGGACAGCCGCCGTCAGCGATCGGACCTCCCAAGCCGATTGTGTCCTTCGTTGAGGTGAGGGACGGTACGAGGCTTGCCACAACGGTCGTCGGCAGCGGCCCAGTGCTCGTTCGCGCCGCCCATTGGTACAATCATATCGAGGCCGAATGGGACAATCCGCTGACTGCGCCCTTGCTTCACGAGTTGGCCGGGCACTTCAGGCTAGTGCTCTATGACGGTCGGGGCGCCGGCTTGTCGGACCGTGACGTGAAAGACATGTCGTTTGCGAATTATGTCAGCGATCTGACGGACGTCGTTGACACGTTGCAGCTCAGGCGTTTCGCGTTGCTTGGTATGTCGGGCGGGGCAGCAACCTCCATAGCTTTCACTTGTGAGCAACCAAAGCGCGTCACGCGGCTGGCGCTTCATGGTGGGTATGCGGAGGGGCGGAACGAGCGTGCATCATCGCAAACAGAGGCTGAAGCTCAGGCATTTCTCACGATGATACGCTCCGCCTGGAACAGGCTGGATGCCCCATTCTGGCGCGCATTCTGCTCGTTCTTCCTGCCCAGGGCCACGCCGGAGCAGCTTCGGCTATTCAGCGACCTCCACTCGAAGGCCCTGTCGCTCCAGAGCGGCATCATGGCGCGAACGGCCGTTGATGCAATTAATGTGCGCCTACTACTCGATAAAGTCACAGTCCCCACCATGATTTCCCACTGCGTCAATGATCAGCTTGTTCCATTCGAGCAGGGACGTCTGCTGGCGAGGGCGATCAAAAACGCCGTGCTTGTGCCACTCGAAAGCGAAAACCATTTGCCGGTGTTCGAGGAAGATGCGGCCAAGCTCTGGTCCCGCGAGCTGGTGTCGTTCCTGTCGCAGCAATAGCGGGCTGGAGAGGCGCATGTCCGGTATTGGCCGTAGCCGAAGGTCCACTCGTTCGTCAGCAGGTCAGCTCATTTGGACGGAGCGGACACTGCGCGGTTGGCCGGAATCGACGGCTTGTGACCCAAACCGGACTTCCTTCTCAACGCAGCTGGTCGCAATCAGTCGTTCCTGGTTTGAGTGTGAATAAGCCTCGAACATTGCCCCCTCCATCGTTCGTGGAATCAACGAGTAGATCGGCCTTGAGACCCCACGCCGATCACCGTAGAGTTGAAGACCAGCAGGCCAGCGACGCGTTGCGAGCTCAGCGTAGGGAAATTACTCGCGTCTAAAACCGAGAACAGCTCTTCCTATTGGCCCCTTGAACAGGTGACGTCATCATGAGCATGGGTTTAGACCGCAAGCCGCAGGTACGCCGGACGACGCCGCCGTCGGAAAGTGTCGTTGCGAGCTGGTACGAGAACGCCAGTTTGCTCGATAGCTACAGCATTGACTTGCGTGCATCGGAACAGTCGAGCATGCGCGAGCTGGCGACGCGGACGCTGGTCAATCCACCCGCGTGGCAAAAGGCGTTGATCGCGCTGCGCGACGCCATGGTCACGCCCTTCGGCATCAAAACCTCCGATACGGTCAGGACGTCCCCGGACAGCCTTGAACGGGTGGACTTCTTCCCGGTGCACTGGGAGGGCAAGGACGAAATCGTGCTCGGTGCGGATGACCGACACCTCGACTTCCGGCTGTCTCTGCTCCGACGTCATTCTGCAATGGGCACGTTGCTGATCGCGACAACCGTCGTGCATACCCACAATGCCCTGGGCTTCACCTATCTCAACGCGATCAGGCCTTTTCATCACCTCGTGGTCAGGGCCAACCTGGCGCGCTGTGCACAAACACAACTGCAGTAGAGCTGCAGAAACCTCGAATTTCGAAAAAAGACCCGGCGATCAAGGGGCGGTACGGACCGAACGGCGGAGGAAGGGCGATGGGCAGCGCGCGACCTTTGATGGCGGCAATCGGCATCTCGTTGTTCATTGCCGCAGGGTTTCCGGCCCGGCAGACCGTGGCACAGCAAGCCACGGCATCGACGGCGGAAACACTTGCCAGGCTCTCGACAACAGTCGCCGAACAATACCCGTCGGCCAGGGCGCTGGTGCTGGCGCGCGGCAACTGCATCGTTCATGAATATTACGCCTCCAATCCGCCCGATGCGCAATGGCCGGTGCATTCGGTGACGAAGAGCGTGTTGTCGATTGTCGTCGGCATTGCCATCGACAAGGGTTTGTTGCGGCTGGATCAGAAGCTGCCCGAACTGGTTGCCGAAGCGACGGAAGGGACCATCGATCCGCGCGCCGCCGATATCACGCTGCGCGACCTCTTGACGATGTCGTCGGGCTTCGCTCCGCACCAGATGGCGGAGGTATCGGGCGTCTGGAATTCCAGCGTCTGGATGATCGGGCGCACGGTCACGCACCCGCCGGGCACTCATTTTGACTACGACAATGAGGGGACCAATCTGATCGCGATCATCCTGAGGCGTGCGGTCGGCGGCAACATTGCGGAGTTTGCCAAAAATCAACTCTTCGCCCCGCTACGGATCGATCACTATCAGTGGGCGGTCGATGGGAACGGAAATCTGCCCGGATTTAGCGGACTGCGATTGACCGGCAGGGACATGGCGAAGATCGGCCTGCTTTATCTTCAGCAAGGCCGGTGGCGGGAGCGGCAGGTGGTCTCGCAGGCCTGGGTCCTCGATTCCACGCGCAAGCACAGCGACGGCGGCGAGCCGGCCGACGCCGCCTACGGATACCTGTGGTGGTCAAAGCAGATCGGCGACGGGTCGCCGGCCTATTTTGCTGCCGGCTTTCAGAGCCAGCTCATTTTGAACCTTCCGGACCGCAACCTCGTGATCGCGCTGGCATCCGCCTCCTCGCTTCCCGGAGGGGTCGCGAAGTTCGTCAACGAGGTTGCGCTGCCCGCAGAGGCGGCGCTGCCGGCGGAAGCCGCGTGTGTCGGGCGGTTGGATCAGTGACGACCTAGCGCTTTTTCGGCACCGGTGCAGGTGCCGGTGCAGGTGCGGCTGGTGCGGCCGGTTTCGCTGCGACGGCCTGCGCCGGAAGATATTTGGCGACCACCGCGGGATCGACCTGGGCCATCGCAGTATCCGGCAGCCGGGTCCAGACCTCGTCCTTGCCGAACAGCGAGATGCCGAGATAGCCGCGCAAGGTCAGCGTCTGGCCGTCGGCGCTGAGCGTCATCTTGGCCTTGTAGACCTTGCCATCGCGCGGATCGAGCACGTTGCCGTTCTCGTATTTCAAACCGTCGCGCTTCATGTCGCGGATGAAGGACAGCCCGAGCCAGGGCGCGTTCTTGCGATCATCGGTGCACTTCGAGCAGATCGGATTGGGAGATTCGCCGGGTTCGGAAAATATCTTGGCGAACGCGCCCTCGAAGACGCCGTTATGGTCGACGATCAGAAACCAGCCGCTGGTCTTGCCGTCCTCGACCTTCTGCCAGAGACCGGCAGCCGACGACAGATCGACCGCCGAGGCCGAAAGCGGGGCCGCGACCACAAACGCCGTCGCGATCGCGAAGATCAGCCGAAGTCTGGATAGCGTCCGCATCGTCATCACCTGATCAATCGACCACCGAAGTCGAAGTTTACGGCCATTTCGCAGCCCGTTCCAGTGCCTGCGCCACGCCGTAAATATCCGGTGGCGCGGGCATTGGTCTCAATTCCGCTCGATTCAGTTCACTCCCAGCTTCTTCTGCAGACTCGATGACGAAGTCGTGTACTGGAACACCAGCCGCTTGTCCGGATAGACGTAGCGGTGCGCCTTCTGCGCCATCAATGCGCCCTCGTGGAAGCCGGAGAGGATCAGCTTCAGCTTGCCCGGATAGGTGTTGATGTCGCCGATGGCGAAGATGCCCGGCACGTTGGTCTCGAATGCTGCGGTGTCGACCGGCACCAGATTGTTCTCCAGCGCAACGCCCCAGTTCGCGACCGGGCCGAGCTTCATGGTGAGCCCGAAGAACGGCAGCATGGTGTCGCAATCGACCTTGCTCATCGCATTGTCGTTGCCCTTGACGTGGGCCCCGGCGAGCTTGCCGCCCGCGCCTTCGAGCGCGGTGACCTGACCGATCCGCAGATCCATCTTGCCGTCGGCGACCAGCGCGCGCATCTGCTCGACGCTGTGCGGCGCCGCGCGGAAATCGTCGCGCCGGTGCAGCAGCGTGATGCGCTTGGCGATCGGATGCAGGTTGAGCGTCCAGTCCAGCGCGGAGTCGCCGCCGCCGACGATCAGGATGCTCTTGTCGCGGAACTGCTCCATCTTGCGCACGGCGTAGAACACCGAAGAGCCCTCATAGGCCTCGATGCCCGGCACCGGCGGCCGCTTCGGCTGGAACGAGCCGCCGCCGGCGGAGATCACCACGACCTTGCACTCGAACTCCTTGCCGGCATCGGTCTTCACCCGGAACAAGGGATCGCCGATCTTCTCGATCGTCTCCACCATCTCGTTGAGATGGAACGTCGGGTTGAACGGCTTGACCTGTTCCAGCAGCTGATCGGTGAGGCCCTGGCCGGTGACGAAGGGAATGCCGGGGATGTCGTAGATCGGCTTCTCCGGATAGAGCTCGGCACACTGGCCGCCGATCTTGTCGAGGATGTCGACCAGATGCGTCTTCATGTCGAGCAGGCCCAGTTCGAACACGGCGAACAGTCCGCAGGGGCCCGCGCCAATAATCAGCACATCGGTTTTGATCGCTTCGCTCATATCCGCTTCTTTTCAGTTGAAATCGGCCGGACGGCTCCTCGCCTGTCCAGCCGGAGGGGGTGCCGGATTGGCATGCATAATAGGGACAGAGGCTGGCGCGGCAACCCCTTGCCGAGGCTTAACAAGTCGGCTGTATGGGCAGGAAACCGACGGAGATCCCCCTCGTGAACGCCCCTGTCCGTGCCGACGATACGCTGCGCCTGGAAGACTTCCCCTATCGCCTTTCGGACAATGTGCGGTTTGCCGATCTCGATCCCAACGGGCACGTCAACAACGCGGTCTATGCCAGCTATTTCGAGACCGGCCGCGTCACGCTGGTGAAGGACCGCAGCAACGGGCTGCTGCCGCCGGGATTAGGCTGGATCATGGTGCGGCTCGACATCCATTTCCGCGCCGAGTTGCATTGGCCGGGCCAGATCGAGCTCGGGCTCGGCCTCGTGAAATTCGGGAGGACGTCGACCACCTTCGATCAGGTGGTGTTCTCTGAAGGCAGATGCGTGGCGTCGGCGAAGGCGGTCACCGTCATGATCGACGAAGCCACCCGCAAGCCGACGCCGCTGCCGGTCGAGGTCAAGGAGAATTTCCGGCGCTGGGTTCGCCGCGGCGTGAACCCCGACGGGGATTAGGCCTGACGCTCCGGCGTCGACACGGTGAGACCGTCGAGTTCGTCGGTGACCTTGATCTGGCAGGACAGCCGCGAGTTCGGCCGCACGTCGAAGCCGAAGTCGAGCATGTCCTCTTCCATTGGCGAGGGCGCGCCGACCTTCTCGCGCCAGGCTTCATCGACATAGACGTGGCAGGTCGCACATGCGCAGGCGCCGCCGCATTCGGCCTCAATGCCGGGAATGGCGTTGCGGATCGCCCCTTCCATGACGGTCGCGCCGTTCTCGATCTCAACAGTGCGCTTCTCGCCGGAATGGTCGATAAAGTGGATTTTGGCCATGATTGCTCGTGGTGCCGGAATAAGCCGGACGATGGATGGAAAGGTCCCGGCAGTCCTATAACGGGTCGACCAGCACAGCGCTAGCGCCCGGGACCGAAAACCTGCCGGCCGGTTCGGACAGGTCGGGAGACCGTCCGTGGGGGCCGCTGAAGGTCGCTAGCGGCGCAGAATCAGTTCGATCGCGGTGCGGGCTTCCGCAATCGCGGCGCCGAGCGCGGCGAGCGGCTGGGCCGGGTCGGAACCGCCGGACAGCGCGGTTTCAAGCTTTGCCGCGGCATCGGCCACGGCAAAGGCCCCGATCGCGCGCGCCGACCCCTTCAGGGTGTGGGCATGGGTGGCCGCCTCGGCCGGCAAGGCCGCGAGCTCGCCGAGGATCCTGGCCGACTGGGCCGAGAACATGGTCAGGACCTCGCGTTCCAGGGCGGGGTCGCCGAGCGTCATGCGCTTGAGATGGTCGACATCGATCGGGCCGTCGCCCGGCGCCAAGGGCGGCGATTGCGTCCATTCAACCCGTTCGGCATGAAGCGGCATGAGCTGTCCCCGTCGCGCGCCGGGCCACGCGCCGGGGCGGATTGTTGAGGCCAGCCAATCACGAAACTGGTTAACGGATTGTTGTCGGGATCATCTGCAAATCTGCCCGATTTTGGACAATATCCGGACACAATCGGCGGCTTATGGCGGGAATTTCGAGTACCCATAAGGCCTTATGGCGCAAAGCTGTTAACGATGATTAAGAAAGTATTAATCGCAAGCATTTCATTCGCATCGCTCAGCCAATAGGATGTTTGCGGATGTAGCGGACAAGCCGCCGAGGGGGGCCGCTTGCGCTCCGCTCATGGGCACCGGCTTCGAGCTTGCGGGGGGACGATCGCATGCTCGCCGAAGCGTAAAATAGTGAGAGGGCTCGGACTGAACATGGCGAACACACCAAAGAAGGTCAAAGATCCCACCGAAGTCGCGCTTTCTGCCATTCAGGAGGCCCTCAACATCAGCGAACAGAGCGCCGAGAGCCGCAACGCGGCCAACGAGAGCGCAGCGTCGCCGAACCTTCCGCCGGAATCTCCGGATTTTTCCGCCACGCAGTTCGAAGCCCGTGCCAACGCCGACCGTGCGGCCTTCGAGCCGATCGAGGAGCCGCGCAGCCCGCGCCGCGCCGCCAATGACGATCGCGAAACCATCGGTCAGCTGTTGCAGGCCCTGCAGCGCGGCCGCCCTGCCCGCAATTCCTTCACGCTGTTCGCGGTCTGCTCGGGCGTCTGGCTGCTCGGCTGCGCCATCCTCACGGTTGCGTTCTGGCCGTCGCTGCAGTCCGCGATGGCGCAGGGCACCGGTGTGCTCGTGCTTGCCGGACTTGCCGCGCTGTTCGTCGCGCCGGTGCTATTGTTCTTTTTCCTGTCGCGTCTCGCCGCGCATGGCCAGGATATGCAGTTGATCGCGCAATCGATGGCGCAGGTCGCGATGCGTTTCTCGGAGCCGGAGAACGCCGCCGCCGAATCGATGGTGACGGTCGGCCAGGCGATCCGCCGCGAAGTCGCCGCGATGGGCGACGGCGTCGAGCGCGCGATCGCGCGCGCCGGCGAGCTCGAGACCCTGGTTGCCAACGAGGTCGCCGCGCTGGAGCGCGCCTATTCCGACAACGAAGTGCGGATCCGCGCGCTGCTGCAGGACATCGCCCATCAGCGCGACAACCTGGTCGGCCAGGCCGAGCAGGTGCGCAGCGCGATCTCCGGCGTGCAGATCGACCTGCGCCACGACATCGCGCTGATCTCGGATGCGATCGCCTCGCGCGTCGACGAGGTCGCCAAGAGCATCACCGGCGCGCTGGAAGAGCGCGGCCAGCACATCACGACCGCGCTGAGCCATGCCGGAGACAACATGATCCTGGCGCTCGGCGAGCGCGGCGGCGACCTGCTCGACCGCCTCGAGGAAGCCAGCGCCGAGACCACGCGCGCCGTGCTCGACGCCTCCGAGCGGCTGACCACCAGCCTCAACTTCAAGACCGGCCACGTCCATGACGAGTTCGTCGATCTGGCCGACCGCGTCCACGAGATGCTGAACGAGCGCATCGACCGCATCGCCGGCGAGTTCGAGCAGCGTTCCTCGGCCATCATCGACGGCATCACCGACCGCACCGAGCAGGTCCACGACTCGCTGAAGAACTCCGGCGACTCGCTGCTGCTGGAGCTCGAGCTGCGCAGCAACGACCTGATCGGCAAGATCGACGATGCCGGCAACCGCCTCGCCGGCCAGATCATGAGCTCGGGCGACAAGGCGAGCGAAGCGCTCGATGTCACCGTCAATTCGCTGGTCGCCAAGGTGGTGGGCCAGACCGAGACCGCGCACGACTCGCTGTCGCTGCAGATGAGCGCGTTCGACGACCTGGTGAAGAACCACGGCAGCGAGCTCGCGGAAAAGTTTGCTCGCGACTCCGGCACGCTCGGCGCGCTGATCACCCGCCACATCTCTGAATTCGATCGCACCGTGAAGACCTTCGGCGGCGACATCGTCGAGCGCATGGGCCAGCGCACCCAGGACATCGCTGAAAGCCTGAAGACCTATGTCGACACCTTCGATCACCGCGTGACCTCGAACAGCGGCCAGATCACCGCCACGCTCGACCAGCGCCTGCTGCAGTTCGAGACCACGCTCGGCAGCCGCGTCACCCATCTCGACGCCTCGCTGAACGACAAGCTGTCGACCTTCGACTCCTCGCTCGCCACCAAGATCGGTTCGCTGGATAGCTCGCTCGCCACCAAGATCGGCACGCTGGACAGCGCGCTCGCCGACAAGATCGGCACGCTCGACTCCTCGCTCAGCGGCCATCTGTCGACGCTCGACTCCTCGCTCGACGGCCGCCTGAAGACGCTCGAAGTCACGTTCGAGAACCGCGCCAAGTCGGTCACCGAGACCATCGACGGCCGTCTCGGCACGCTCGCGAGCTCGCTGACCGAGGGCGCCGCCCAGGCGATCCAGTCGATCGACTCGCGGCTCGGCCTGCTGACCACGACCCTGACCGAGGGCACCGTGCAGGCGATCGCCGCGGTCGACCACCGCATCAACAACGTCACCAAGACCATCGACGGCCACAGCATCCGCCTCGCCGACACCATCAACGGCCACAGCGCGAACCTGACCGATGCGATCGCGGCGCGCTTCGCCGACGTCCAGCAGGGCATCGAGAGCCGCGTCGGCGTGATCGCGAGCGACATCGATACCCGTGTCGCGCAGTTCGAGGACCTGCTCGGCTCGCGCGTCGAGGCCGTCGCCGGCCGCATCGAGAGCTCGGGCCGCCAGGCCAGCGAGGACCTGATGTCGCGCGCCGAACTGCTGTCGTCGAGCATCAAGTCGCATGTCGAGGACGCCGAGCGCTCGTTGACCAACCTCGTGGTCAACACCAGCGAGACCATCCAGACCGGCGCGCGCACCGCGCAGCAGGCGCTGCTCGCCGTATCCACGGATGTCGGCGCCCAGCTCAAGCTGACGTCGGCCGAAGTCGAAGGCGTGCTGACCGCGGTCGGCGGCAGCGCCGCCAATTCGATCCTCTCCAGCGCCCGCGACGCGCAGGCTTCGCTGGTCGCCGCTTCCGGCGACGTCGTCTCCCAGATCAAGTCGCTGTCGGAGGACGTCGAGCGCACGCTGCAGGCGGCCGGCACCGCCACCGCAGCCTCCGTGCTGTCGGGCGCCCGCGAGGCGCAGACCACGCTGGTCTCGGCCTCCGCCGATGCCGCGAGCCAGGTCAAGTCGCTGGCCGCCGACGTCGAGCAGTCGCTGTCGATGTCGGGCACCGCCGCCGCCGAAGCCATCATGACCGGCGCCCGCGAGGCCCAGACCACGCTGATCTCGACCTCGACCGACGTCACCGGCCAGGTCAAGTCGCTTGCCGGCGACATCGAGCGCTCGCTCTCGGTCGCGGGCTCGGCCACCGCGGAAGCCGTCGTCGCCTCGGCCCGCGAGGCGCACAGCACGCTGGCCGCCGCCTCCACCGAGGCCGCCAACCTGGTGCGCACGCTGTCCGCCGACATGCAGCACTCGCTGTCGACGGCGGGCAACGCCACTGCGGAATCCATCGTCGCCTCGGCTCGCGAGGCCCAGAGCACGCTGGCCGGCGCCTCCACCGAGGCCACCAATCTGGTGCGCACGCTGGCGGCCGACATGGAGCGCTCGCTGTCGATGGCCGGCGCCGCCACCGCGGAATCGATCACCTCGGGCGCGCGTGAAGCCCAGACCACGCTGGTCAACGCCTCCACCGAGGCTGCGACCAAGGTGTCGGCGCTCGCCGCCGACATCCAGCGCGCGCTGTCGATGGCCGGCAACGGCACCGCCGAGGTGCTGACGGCCGGCGCCCGCGAGGCGCAGAACACGCTGATCTCCGCGTCGACCGACGCCGCCAACCACGTCAAGTCGCTGGCGGTCGACGTCGAGCGCGCCCTGACCGCGGTCAGCACCAACACGGCGCAGTCGATCCTCGGCAGCGCGCGGGAGGCCCAGACCTCGTTCGTGGCCACCTCAACCGAGGCCGTCGGCCAGATCCGCGAGCTATCCGCCGAGATCCAGCGCTCGCTGACCTCCGCCGGCGCCGAGACCGCGCAGTCCATCCTCGGCAGCGCACGCGAGGCCCAGACCTCGTTCGTGTCAACTGCCACCGAGGCCGCCGAAGAAATCCGGATGCTCTCCGCCGACATCGAACGCTCGCTGACCTCGGTCGGCGCCGAGACCGCGCAATCGATCCTCAGCAGCGCCCGCGAGGCCCAGACTTCGTTCGCGGCGACCTCGACCGATGCGGCAGGCCAGATCCGTGTGCTCTCTGCGGACATCGAGCGCACGCTGATCGCGGCCGGCGCGGAGACCGCGCAGGCCATCCTCAGCAGCGCCCGCGAAGCGCAAACCTCGTTCGCCGCGACCTCGGCGGATGCCGCGAACCAGATCCGCTCGCTCTCGGCCGACGTCGAGCGCGCGCTCGGCGCGGTCACGGCCAAGACCACCGACAACATCCAGACCTCGGCGCAGACCGCGCAGGCGGCGCTGATCACGATGTCCAACGAGGTCTCGACCAAGGTCAAGACGACCTCGGCCGACATCGAACGCTCGGTGCTGTCGGCCTCAAGCGCATTCGGCTCGGCGATGACCGGCAAGACCGACGAGATCGTCACCTATGTGCAGCAGCAGGCCGAGCGCCTGTCGCAGCTGGTCGACGGTCGCCGCGGCACCCTGGTCGAGGCGCTGACCGTCAAGACCACGCAGCTTGCGACCGACATCGATCGCGCCACCGCGGATGCGCTGAAGGCGATCGAAACCCGCGGCCTCGCCTTCTCGCAGTCGATGGCGGCGCACGGCAGCGACGTCGCGCGCAACATCACCTCGGCCGGCGACCAGGCGACCGGCGCGGTGGCGAAGTCGCTCAAGGACCTCGAGCAGGCTTCGCGTGCGGCGATCGACCAGTCCCGCCAGGTCTCGATCTCGGCGGTCACCGAAATGCAGGAGACCAGCAAGATCCTGCGCACCGACACGGTGGCGCTGTTCGAGCGGCTGCGCGAGGGCAACATCCTGCTCCAGGAAGTGCTGACCGGCGCCCACGACAACCTCAACTCGCTGGAGCGCGCGCTGGTGACCCGCGTGGCCGACTTCGTGTCCGCCATGAACGACGTCACCTCGCGCAACGGCGTGGCGACCCAGACGCTGGAAGACCAGCTCACGGTGTTCAACAGCAAGACCGGCAAGGCGCTGGAAGACCTCGGCGAGCTGTCGAGCCAGTTCGAGACCCATGGCAAGGCGCTGATCGAGGCGGCTGCCGTGGTCGAGCAGGCCAACCGGTCGACCACGGCCTCGGTCGGCGAACGCAAGGCGGCGCTGGAATCGCTGGTCACCACCATCGACCTGCGCACCACCGATCTCGACCAGCGGCTGTCGCGCTTCACCGGGCTGCTCGATGAATCGCTGGCCGCGGCCGAGGAGCGCGCCCGCGACATCGCCCGCGTGGTGGCGGAGACCGCAGGCGCCGGCTCGGCGGCGATCAGCCGGCAGTTCGAGGCAGTGCGGCTCGCCGCCGAGAACGAGCGGCAGCAGACCGTCGACGCCATGAACGAGCTGTATCAGCAGAGCAACGCCGAGACCGATGCGATGTTCAAGGAATCGACGGAGAAGTTCTCCGCGATGGTCACGGCGATGAAGCAGATGGCGAGCGAGATGCACAGCGAGCTCGAGGCCACCCGCAACGAGCTGCGCCGCGGCGTGCTCGAAATGCCGCAGGAGGCCGCCGAGAACACCGCGCAGATGCGCAAGGTGATCGTCGACCAGATCGAGGCGCTGGCCGAGCTGAACCGCATCGTCGCGCATCACGGCCGCGGGCTCGACGTGGTCAGCGCCGGCCGCTCCAGCGCCCGCCAGGAGGAGGCCGTGATGGCCGCCGTCGGCGGCCGCGGCGGCGACGTGCGGATGCGCGACAGCGGGGTGCGCGACAACGGCATGCGCGACAACGGCATCCGCGACAATGGCAACAGCGCCTCGACGCTGCCGCCGCCCGATCTCGGCATGGCGAGCTCGCGCCGCACCGAGGCGCCGCCGGTCAGCCCGGCGAGCTCCGACAACGGCCGCGACGGCTGGCTGTCCGACCTGCTCAATCGCAGCGACGCGCCGCCGCCGGCCCCGCCGAGCCGCGAGGCCCCGCGCCCGCGTCCGCAGCAGCAGGCCGCTTCCAATCCGCTGGAGTCGCTGTCGCTCGACATCGGCCGGCTGATGGACCGCAGCCTCGCCGCCGAGATGTGGGACCGCTACCAGCGCGGCGAGAACAAGGCGTTCTCGAAGCGCCTGTACACGCCGGCCGGCCAGAAGGCGTTCGACGAGGTGGCACGCAAGTACCGCGCCGACCGCGGCTTCAAGCAGACGGTCGACCGCTACATCGCCGAGTTCGAGCGCGTGCTCGACGAGGTCGCCCGCGACGGCCGCGGCCAGCAGGAGCTGCGCAGCCACCTGATCTCGGAGACCGGGCTGGTCTACACCCTGCTCGCCCACGCGGCCGGTCGGCTGGGGTAATCGGATCGGCGAATAGCGAGTAGCGAATAGCGAATAGCGAATGGAAACGGAGGCCGAACGGCCTCCGTTTTGTTTCGGGCTAACGCGAACGGAGCCGCGGGCTCTGTATCGGCAATCGCGCGACGGCGTGACCACACCGTCATTGCGAGCGAAGCGAAGCAATCCATCTGTCAGCGCACGCGGAACGATGGATTGCTTCGTCGCTTCGCGGGTCTGGCAGCAGAGGAAAGGCTACTCGCTATTCGAATAGCGAAATGGAAAACGGAGGCCGAACGGCCTCCGTTCTTGTTTGGATTGTGTGCGTCCGGATCGCGCGGCGGGGTTTGCGTCTCGGCTTTAGCCACCATCATTGCGAGGAGCGAAAGCGACGAAGCAATCCATGCTTCAGCGAGTGGAGAGATGGATTGCTTCGCTGCGTTCGCAATGACGGCTTTGGCGAGAGCGAACCCTATTCGCTATTCGCCACTCGCCATTCGCAGCATCAGCTCACTGCCGCCGTCGCGGCCCGGGCGCAGGGGCCGGCGCCGGCGCGGGCTCCGGTGCCGCATTGTTGCTGCCGCCAAAGATCACGCGGCTCGGGTTGCGATCAAAATTGTTCACGGCGCGGCTGATGTCGGACAGCGTCCTGCGGCCGTCGGTGATCAGCGCGGTGGAGCGCTTGTCGAGATCCTCGGCCAGCTCCCGGATCGACTTCACCATCAGATTGAGCTCGCCGCCATTGTTGCCGCCGGCAATCGCGTTGAGCCCGAGCATCAAGCTGTCGGCCTTGCCCATCACGCCGTCGACCTTGAGCATGACGTTGTCGATCTTCTCGGAGTTGCGCGCCAGAGCCTGGGTGAAGGTCTCGAGGTTCTTCAGCGAGTTCTTCACCGACTGCTGATTGTCGGCGACGATGCGGTTGACGTTCTGCAGGGTGGCGCGGATCGCCTCGGTGACGTCCTGCAGGGCGTTGGGGTCGGCGGTCAGCACCGGGATGCCGTCCTCGTCGAGCGGCACCGGCGGGGCCGCCTCCTCGCCGCCCTTCAGCGAGATCGCGGCGACGCCGGTCAGGCCCTGGAATTCGAGACCGACCACGGTGTCCTTGCGGATCGGCGCATTGTTCTCGATCATCGCCAGCGCGACGACGCGCCGCGGGTTGTCGAGCTTGACCGAGATGACTTCCCCTATCCGGATACCGTTAAAATTGACATTGCCGCCGTTGCGCAGGCCGGATGCCGGGCCCTCGAAGATCACCCGCAACGGGCTGCGCAGCTTGGTGGTGTGCAGGCTCTGGAACCAGAGCACAAAGCCGAACGCGGCCGCGATCACCGCCAGCGTGAAGGCCCCGATCAGGACGTAGTTCGCCCGCGTTTCCATCGATTGCTTCTCAGGCTCTCGCGCGGCTCAGCCGCGCGAAAGCCCGTCGAACTCCCTGTTGGCACATGATCTGGTCCGAAAACCGGCCTCCGCGATGGGGGATCATGCGCTATGCCACAACGGCGCGGGCGCGCTTGCCGTTGAAATATTGCTGCAGCCACGGATGCTGCGATGCCTTCATGTCGGCGATCGATCCTGCAGCAATGATCTTACCGTTCCCTAAAACGGCTATACGGTCGCACGCGGTGTAAAGACTGTCGAGGTCGTGGGTTACCATGAAAACGGTCAGCCCCAAAGTACGCTGCAGCGTGCGCACCAGCTCGTCGAACTCGCCGGCGCCGATCGGATCGAGCCCCGAGGTCGGCTCGTCGAGGAACACCAGTTCCGGATCGAGCGCCAGCGCGCGCGCCAGCGCGACACGCTTGATCATGCCGCCGGACAATTCCGACGGATAGCGGTCGGCGACCTCCGGCTTCAGCCCGACCATCGCGAGCTTTGCCACCGTGATTTCGTCGAGCAGCCGCTGCGAGACGCGCAGATATTCGCGCACCGGAAACTGGATGTTCTGCCGCACCGTCAGCGAGGAGAACAGCGCGCCCTGCTGAAACAAAATGCCCCAGCGCCGCTCCACGGCCTGGCGCTGCGCGGAATTCGCGGCATCGAGGTCGACGCCGAACACCTCGATACGGCCGGCGACCTTCGGCACCAGGCCGATGATGGTGCGCGTCAGCACCGACTTGCCGGCGCCGGATGGGCCGACGAAGCCCAAGATCTCCCCGCGCTTGACGTCGAGGTTGAGGCCGTCGAGCACGCGCGTCTTGCCGAATTGCACGGTGATGTCGCGGACCCGGATGATGGCGTCGACCTCCTGCTCCGCCATGATCACATCCCGATCGAGGCGAAGAAGATCGCGAACACGCCGTCCATCACGATCACGAAGAAGATTCCCTTCACCACCGAGGCGGTGGTGTGCTGGCCGAGCGATTCCGCCGAGCCCTGCACCGCGAGCCCCTCGACGCAGGCGACGATGCCGATCACCGCGGCCATCACCGGCGCCTTGACCAGGCCGACGATGAAATGGTCGATCGATATGGCGTCACGAAGGCGGAGCAGAAAGGCTTCCGGATCGACGCCACCGTAGAGCCAGGCCACCAGCCCGCCGCCATAGAGCGCGGCCATCGCGCCGAGGAAGGCGAGGATCGGCAGCGCCAGCACCAGCGCGAGCATGCGCGGCAGGATCAGGACCTCGATCGGGTCGAAGCCCATGGTGCGCAGCGCGTCGATCTCCTCGCGCATCTTCATCGAGCCGAGCTCGGCGGTGTAGGCCGAGCCGGAGCGCCCCGCGACCATGATCGCGACCAGCAGCACGCCGATCTCGCGCAGCACCAGCACGCCCAGCATGTCGACCACGAAGATGTCGGCGCCGAACCTGCGGAAGTGGAAGATGCCCTGCTGCGAGATGATGCAGCCGATCAGGAAGGTGATCAGCACCACGATCGGCACCGCGCGCCAGCACACCTGCTCGAGGTGATGCACCGTCGAGGTCAGGCGGAAGCTGCGCGGCCGGATCAGCACCTTGGCGGCGGCGGCCAGCACCGCGCCGAGCATGTCGATCAGGCCGATGATGGTGCCGCCGATCCCGACCACGGTGCGGCCGATCTGCTCGAACATGCCCGAGATCGACAGCGCCTCGGTGGCCGCCCTCGGCGCCGCGCCGACGCGGCTGACCTCATCCACCAGGCTGGAATAGTTGGCGGAGAGGCCGGCGATCTTTGCCTCCGCCGAGGCGTCGCTGAGGCTGCGGCGCAGCCGCTCGATCAGCCAGGCGCCGAAGGTATCGAGGCTTGCAACCTGCGAGACATCGATGAAGATATGCGGGCGGCTGCCGCGCAGCTTCTCCGCATCGGATACGATGCGCTCAAGCGCGGGGGCAAAGCGGGCGGTCCAGTTGCCCGCCGCGCACAATGCCAGTCCTTCGCCTTGGGCTATCCGCTCCAGTGTCGGGTCGCCGCTCAATTTTGCCTACCCCTCAGCCGGTTGGCGGGTTCGAACCGGTACCCGGTGCCGCCGGACCGGCTTGTCGAATCTGTCACTAACCAGCCATAGTTGGTTGCGCCTCGCAAGCTACGGTTCAGGAAATAGTAGACTTTAAAATGACTTCCAGCCCATCCCGGAGTATTTCCCTGAGCGCGCGGAT
Source organism: Bradyrhizobium ivorense (assembly GCF_900696085.1). Classification (GTDB taxonomy): domain Bacteria; phylum Pseudomonadota; class Alphaproteobacteria; order Rhizobiales; family Xanthobacteraceae; genus Bradyrhizobium; species Bradyrhizobium ivorense. The sequence continues at coordinate 522,635 of NZ_CAADFC020000028.1, read as the reverse complement.
CGAGCGCTGGCCGATCGCGGGCAGCTTCACGATCAGCCGCGGCGCCAAGACCGAGGCCGTCGTCGTGGTGGCCGAGGCGAGCTGCGGCGGCGCGACCGGCCGCGGCGAATGCGTGCCCTACCCGCGCTACGGCGAGACGCCGGAGGCGACGCTGGCGGCGATCCAGGCCATGCAGGCGGCGCTGGCCGCCGGCATGGACCGGATCGCGCTGCAGGCCGCCATGCCCGCCGGCGCGGCCCGCAACGCGCTCGACTGCGCGCTGGCCGACCTCGAGGCCAAACTGGCCGGGACACGCATCTGGAACCTGCTGGGGCGGCCGGCGCCGACGCCCTGCACCACCGCCTACACGATCTCGCTCGGAACGCCCGAGGCGATGGCCGAGGCCACCGCGAAGGCCGCGCACCGGCAGCTGCTCAAGGTCAAGCTCGGCGGCGACGGCGATGGCGCGCGCATCAAGGCGGTGCGCAAGGCGGCGCCGGCCTCCGAGCTGATCGTCGATGCCAATGAGGCCTGGACCGAGGCCAATCTTGCGGCCAACCTCGCGGCCTGCGCCGAGGCCGGCGTCACGCTGATCGAGCAGCCGCTGCCAGCGGGCAACGACGCGGCGCTGGAGCGGATCGAACGACCGGTGATGGTCTGCGCCGACGAGAGCGTGCACGACCGCGCCTCGCTCGCGGCGCTGCGCGGCCGCTATGACGCGGTCAACATCAAGCTCGACAAGACCGGCGGCCTCACCGAGGCGCTGGCCATGGCGGACGCCGCCGGCGCGCTCGGCTTCGAGATCATGATCGGCTGCATGGTCGCGACCTCGCTGGCGATGGCGCCGGCGATGCTGATCGCGCCGGCCGCGCGCTTCGTCGATCTCGACGGCCCGCTGCTGCTGGCGCGCGACCGCGACCACGGCCTGCGCTACCAGGGCAGCCTGGTCTATCCGCCCGACGCCGCGCTCTGGGGGTGATGCCTCTTTCCTTGACGCGTTTTCTTAACGCGAACCGGTACCCGCTTCGCTTGAAAACGCTATGAAGCGGCGCCGCGACAGCCACATCACGAGCCCGCCCGTACCCGCCATCGCCGCCATCATGTAGTACGCCCCGAGCCCGTAGCGCGCATAGACCATGCCGCAGAGTATAGACGTCGTACTGGCGACGATGCCGCCGCAGGCCGTCAGGTAGCCCTGCCCGCGCGCCATGATGTGGCTCGGCACGTGATGCACCATCAGCCCCATGATGCCGACCTGGGTCAGCCCGAACGACAGCGCGTGCGCGAGCTGAACCACGGCGAGGATCGGCAGCGGCGGATCCTGCGCGGTGATCGCCCAGCGCGCCGCAGCGCTGACCGCCGCGATCACCACCAGCGTCTGCGGCCGCAGCGTGAAGTGCGGCGACAGCGCGAACAGCACGATCTCGGCGATGACGCCGAGCACCCACAGGCCCGCAATCGTCAGCCCGCTGAATCCGGCCTGCTGCCAGGCGATCGATGCGAAGATGTAGTAGGCCGAGTGGCTGCTCTGGATCAGCGCCGCCGCGAAGATGATGGCGAGAAACCCGCGATCGCGCAGCAGTTTTCGCGCGCCGGCTGCAGCGGCCGAGGCCGCTGGCGGACGTTCCAGCGGCCGCAGCGTCAGGGCGACCAGCGCGCCGACGACGGTCATGAAGGTGATGATCCAGATCAGATGGACGGCGGCGACATAGCCGAGCAACGCCCCGCTCGCGAGCGCACAGACCGCAAACGCCGCCGACCCCCACAGCCGCAGCGGTCCGTAGTTGAGGCCGTATTGCCGCACGCCGCGCAGCGCATAGGCATCGGTCAGCGGCACCATCGGCGTCCAGACGCAGCAGGTCAGCGCATAAAACACGAGCACCAGAAGCGGCTGGTGCTGGGTGCCGATCAGGCAAAATCCGAACGCGGTGGCAAAGCTCGTGGCGATGATCGCGCCGCGCAGCATCTGGCGCCGCTCGGCGCCGGCGGTGACCAGCGGCAGCACGGTGAAGCGCGTCACCGGCGGCACCGCCGTGATGATGCCGATCCAGGTGGCGTCGATCCCGATCGCCTTCAGCCACACCGTGAAAAACGGCAGGTGAACCCCGGTCATGCCGAACAGCGTGGCATAGAATGCGGCGAGCCGGGCCGCGAATCGCCGCGATGCAAGCTTTGCTGCAATGGGGATTTGTGATTCGGAAGACATCAATTCAATTGCGATTCGCGCGATATCGTGGTGATCGTTAGCGTAACGCGCAGTGATTTGCGCGGAGAGATTGTGATGGCCGAAGAAGCATTCGCCCTGTCGCCGATTTCCGCCCGCGCGGCCCTGCCGAGCGAGGAGGACTATGCCGCGATCAGCGAGGCCTTCATGGAGACCTCGCGCGGCCGCTGGTTCCTCGGCGAGTATGCCAAGCGCAACCGCAATGCCGATACCAGCAAGGTGCTCGACGCAGTGGCGCGGATCGAGGAAAGCCTCAGCGCGCAGCGGCAGGCGACCGTCCAGGCGATTCGCGACGAGCAGCTGGAACAGGTGCTGGCGGCCCTGCGCGGCGCGGTCGAGGCGACCCAGGCCTCGGCCATCGCGGCGCTCGACGGTCTCAGCCTCGAGCAGACGCTTGCGCCGGTGCGCAAGGGCGTGCGGGTGATCCGGGAAATCTCCTGGCGGCTGCGCGAGATCGGCAATGACGGCCGGATCTGCGACATCATCGATTCGCAGGCCAGCGCCATCGAGGCCGGCGCCGCGCAGCTCTCGATGGACGACGCCAAGGCCGTGCTGGACGCTGCCTTCGCCGCGCTGGCGCGCCGGCTCGGCGAGTTCGATTCGAATAAGCCGGCCGCGCCAGTGGCCGAGGCACCGGTCGTGGAACCGCCCGTAGCAGCCGCCGCGTCGGAGCCGGTGGCCGAAAGTGCCGCGCCTGTTGCCGCAGCGACTGCCGAGCCGCCACCCGCTGAGCCGGCTGCCGTAGCGCCGCAAGCCGAGGCCGCCGCACCCGCAACGCAACAGCTGAATGAAGCCGCATTGGCCCAGGCTGAGGCCGCGCTGGAAGAGGCCGAGGCGGCCGAGCTCGCCCGCGCCGCCGACGAAGCGGCCGCGGACGCGCATGACGAGGCCGTGCTCGACATCATCGCCATGGAGATGGGCGCCGCCGATCCGATCGACGAAGAGTTGATCGCCGAGGAGATGCGCGCCGCTGAGGCCGAGGCGATGGCGGCCGAACCTGAGATGGCGGCGCCGGAGCCTGAGCCTGTGCGGGTCACTGAGCCGGTGGTCGCGCCGCCGCCAGTTGCCGCCGCGCGGACCGTGCAAGCGCCGGTGCCTCCGCCGCATCCGCACGCCGTCGTCGAAGCTGCGCCCGAGCCCGCAGAAATCTCGCTCGGCTCGACCATCATCGCGAACGGCCTGGTGAAGCGGCCGAGCCCTGCGGCCAACGATCCGCTGGCGCCGATCCGCCGCATGAGCCAGACCGAGAAGATCGCGTTCTTCTCGTAAACGTCAGCGCTCGTCATTGCCAGGCTCGACCCGGCAATCCATCAAACGTGAAGCGCTTTTCTCATGATGGATGCGCGGGTCGAGCCCGCGCATGACGAGTTGAATATGCGATCGCCTCAGGCCACCAGCCTGGCAAACAGCTCGGCGTCGACATTGCCGCCCGAGAGCACGATGACGACGTTCTTGTCCTTGACGTCGATCCGTCCCGCCAGCAGCGCGGCGAGCCCGATCGCGCCGCCGGGCTCGACCACCAGCTTCAACTCGCGATAGGCGAAGGCTACGGCGGCACCGACCTCCTCGTCGGATGCGGCGACGCCATTGGCCAAGAGCTTGCTGTTGATGGCGAAGGTGAGCTCGCCCGGCATCATCGCCATCAGCGCATCGCAGATGGTCCGCGCCGCGACCGGATGCGCTTCGCGGTGCCCGGCCTTGAGCGACAGCGCGTGATCGTCATAGCCCGCGGGCTCGGCGACGATCACCTGGGACTGCGGGAATTTCGCCTTCACCGCGGTGGCGACACCCGCGATCAAGCCGCCGCCGGAGGCCGGCGCCACCACGATGTCTGGGGTCAGCCCGAGCGCCGCCATGTCCTCGGCGATCTCGCGGCCGGCAGTGCCCTGCCCTGCGATCACGAAGGGATCGTCATAGGGCCGCACCAGGGTCGCGCCGCGCTTGCCGGCGATGCCGTTGGCGATCGCCTCGCGGTCGTCGCGGTCGCGGTCGTAGAGCACGACCTCGGCGCCATAGGATTTGGTGCGCTCGCGTTTTGTCAGCGGCGAGTCCGCAGGCATCACGATGGTCGCCTGCATGTTGAGGATTTTTGCCGCGGCCGCGACGCCCTGGGCATGGTTGCCCGAGGAGAACGCGACCACGCCGCCGCTCCGCTGCGCTTGCGGGATCGAGGCGAGCTTGTTGAAGGCGCCGCGGAACTTGAACGATCCGGTCCGCTGCAGCATCTCGGGTTTCAGGAAGACCTTGGTGCCGACCCGCTCGTTGAGAACGGGGAATGTCAGCAGCGGCGTGCGCACCGCGAACGGCGCGACCACCCTTGCGGCGGCATCGATGTCCGCGGCAGCGACGGGTGGAATTTGGGCGTTGTCCGTCATCCGCAATTTCTATCGCGGCCGACGGCGGCCGGGCAAGACGCTTTAGCGTGAGGCTAGCGCGAGGTCGGCTGGCTGGCCGGCAGGGCCGCGAAATGACGGTTTTCGCCAACAAATTCGGCCGCCCTGTCCTTGTCATCCGGCAACACCGGCCGGACGTTCATGGCGCGGTCGATGAAGACCCGGGCCGAGGCCTGCCAGGTGTGGAGCGCGGCGAAGTCGACACAGGCCTGCCGCGGAATGCTCAGCGCCTCCAGGCAGGCATGGCGCAGATCGTCGTCGAGCACGCCGACCGGCGCGGCGCCGATCACGTCGCGCGGGCCGGTGACCGGAAAAGCGGCAACCGGCAGACCGCTGGCCAGCGCCTCGAGCAGCACCAGACCGAAAGTGTCGGTGCGGCTCGGGAATACGAATACGTCGGCGGCCGCATAAATTTCGGCCAGCTCCTCGCCGTGGCGGGCGCCGAGGAACACGGTCTCACGATATTTCCGCTCCAGCGCTGCGCGCGCCGGGCCGTCGCCGACCACGACCTTGGTGCCGGGCAGATCGAGCTCGAGAAACGCCTCGAGATTTTTCTCGACCGCGACGCGGCCGACGCTGAGATAGACCGGCTGCGGCAGGCAGAGGTCGACATCGCGCGGATGGAACAGCGCGGTATCGACGCCGCGCGACCACAGCACCACGTTGCGGAAGCCGCGCTGGCGCAGCTCGCTGGCCAGCGCCGGCGTCGCCGCCATCACCGCCTGGCTCGGCCTGTGGAACCAGCGCAGCGCGCGCCACACCCAGGCCTCCGGGATCGGCGTCCGCGCCGAAACATATTCGGGAAAGCGGGTGTGAAAGCTTGTCGTGAACGGCAGGCCGCGCTTGCGGCAATAGCGGCGGACCGCGAGCCCGATCGGGCCTTCGGTCGCGATATGGATGCTGTCGGGCTTTGCGGCTTCGATCAGGCTGGTGACCTTGGCCTGGTACGGCAGCGCCAGCCTAAGATCGCGGTAGCTCGGCATCGCAAAGGTGCGGAACGAATCCGGCGTCAGGAAACTCACCTCGACGCCGAGCGATTTCGCCGCCTGCGCCATCATGGTCAGCGTGCGGACAACCCCGTTGACCTGGGGATGCCACGCATCGGTCGCGACCAGGATTTGCGTCATGCAGCGCGTGCCGTGACCCGCGGAACCGGCGCCGCACTGCGCACCGGGTCGGTCCAGGTGATGATCTCGAAGCGGCCGTCTTCGTGCTCGGCGAGCGCGGTGCAGCTCTCCACCCAGTCGCCGCAGTTCATGTAGCGGATGCCGTGCTCGTCATGAATCGTCGCGTAGTGGATGTGGCCGCAGATCACGCCGTCGCAGCCGTGGCGGCGCGCCTCGCCGGCCAGCGTCGCCTCGAACGCGCCGATGTAGTTCACCGCCTTCTTGACCTTCAGCTTGGCCCATTGCGACAGCGACCAGTACGGCACGCCGAACATCTTGCGGAAGAAGTTGACGAAGCGATTCATCTGGATCGCGAAGTCGTAGGCCTTGTCGCCGAGATGGGCGAGCCAGCGCGCGTTCTGTACCACGAGATCGAAGATGTCGCCGTGGATCACGAGATAGCGCTTGCCGTCGGCGCCGGCGTGGACGGTGTTCTCCACCACGTCGATGCCGCCGAAATGCGTGCCGTAATATTTCCGCAGGAACTCGTCGTGGTTGCCTGGGACGTAGATCACCTTGGCACCCTTGCGCGCCTTGCGCAGCATCTTCTGCACGAAATCGTTGTGGGTCTGCGGCCAGTACCAGTTCGACTTCAGCGCCCAGCCGTCGACGATATCACCAACGAGGTAGATCGTGTCGGCATCGTGAGAGCGGAGGAAGTCCAGCAGACGGTCGGCTTGCGAACCGCGGGCTCCGAGATGGACATCGGAGATAAACAAAGTGCGAAAGCGCCGCTCCGGGCTTTCTTCACTCAAGGAGTCACTTCCCATGCCGGTGCACCTAACAGATTCCTGTGACAAGGCGATGACGATCCCCGCGACCCGAGGCCTCACAATCAATTAACGAGAATCAGTTGCACGCCCCTTCCCTGCGGATAACAGCGCCATGCGACAATCTGGCGACACGAGCGGCGCGAGCTGTGCGGAACATGGCGATGTGTTGCCGGTGTATCGCGGTGGAACAAGGTCTGAGCCCCTCGTCATTGCGAGGAGCGGCAGCGACGAAGCAATCCATTGCTCCGCATACGCGGTGACATGGATTGCTTCGCTTCGCTCGCAATGACGGAATGTGCAGCTGCGTAGCCCGGATGCAGCGAAGCGTAATCCGGGGTCTGCATCCGCGGCTGCAGCGGCCCCCGGATTTCGCTGCGCTTCATCCGGGCTACGGTGGCCTCAGTAATATTTGTGGAAATGATGCACGGGCGAGTGGCCGTGGCCGACGGCGAAGCGATCGGCCTCAGTGATCGCCTGCGTGATCCAGGCCTTGGCGTTGCGCACGGCGGTCTCCATGTCCTCGCCCCTGGCGAGGCCGGCCGCGATCGCCGAGGACAGCGAGCAGCCGGTGCCGTGCGTGTTGGATGTCGCGATCCGCGGCGCTGCCAGCGCGATGCTGCGTTCGCCGTCGATCAGATAGTCGACGCTCTCGGCGCCATGGCCATGACCGCCCTTGACCAGCACCGCGCGACATCCCGTCGTCGCCAGCAGACGCTTCGCCTGACGCTCGGCATCGGCCTCGCTCTCGGCGATCGGCTCGTTCAGCAGCGCCGCCGCCTCGGGCAGGTTCGGCGTGATCAGCGATGCCAGCGGAAATAGCCTGGTCTTCAGCGCATCGACGGCCTCGGCCGCGAGCAGCCGGTCGCCCGAGGTCGCAACCATCACCGGGTCCAATACAACGTGCCGCGGCGCCCAGCGCGTCAGCCCGTCGGCGATCGCCGCGATGGTCTCGACCTGCGCCACCATGCCGATCTTGACCGCGCCGACGGCAAGGTCGGAGAACACCGCATCCATCTGCGCGGTGACGAATGCGGCTGGCACCGCATGAATGCCGCTGACGCCCGTGGTGTTCTGCGCGGTCAGCGCGGTGATGACGGAGGCGCCGTAGACGCCGAGCGCGGCAAAGCTCTTCAGGTCGGCCTGGATGCCGGCGCCGCCGGAGGAATCCGAGCCGGCAATGGTGAGCGCGACGGGCGTCATCGGAGGACACAAGGGGTTGATCGGAACGGGACCATGCCCTGTCCTAGCGCGCCGGCCGATTGGCGGCAAGTTCGCGTGGTTTTGCCGCGACTTGGGCGTGACTTGGCCGTGACTTGGGGCCTGAACCGGCCTTGCCACGGCGGCCGGTTTTTGGCCTATTGTCGGCAATTTCCCGGAGACAAAGCGATGGTTCCCTTCTTCGTCCAGATCAAGTGCAAGCTCGGCCAGTCCTACACCGTCGCCAACGCGCTGGCGGAGGCCGAGATCGCATCGGAGATCTATTCCACCGCGGGCAACTACGACCTCCTGGTCAAGTTCTACGTCGACAACAACACCGACATCGGCCACTTCATCAACGAGAAGGTGCAGGTGATCCCGGGCATCCAGGACACGCTCACGATCATCACCTTCAAGGCGTTCGGCGCGCGCTAGCTGCTTCTTCACCTCTCCCTATGGGAGAGATGAAGCACTGCCGTTGCGCGATGACTTCAAGCCCATCATCGCGCCTAGGATTCCTTCTCCTTCTTTTTCGGCCGCGGCGGTCCTTCGACCGGCGGCAGCGACTTGATGTACTCGGCGATCGCCTCGCGATCGGTTGCCGGGAGCTGCGAGGTGTTGCGGATCACGCGCACCATCGCGCCGCCGGCGCTGTCGCCGTCCGGCGTCTGACCGGTCTCGAGGAAGTAGGAAATATCCTTCGCGCTCCAGTCCAACAGCCCCTTCTGGGTGATGTTGGGCACCCATCCCTCGCCCTCCGGATTCGGCCCACCGGCGAAGCGCTGCGCGCTGATGATGCCGCCGAGGAAATTGCGCGGGCTGTGACACTCGGCGCAATGGCCAAAGCTGTTGGCAAGATAGGCGCCGCGATTCCATTGCGCCGAGCGGCCGCTATCGGCCACGAACGGCTTGTCGTCCATGAACAGGAATTTCCAAACGCCGATATTGCGGCGGATGTTGAACGGAAACGGCACGTCGTGGTCGCGCACACGGCCGGCGACCGGGGCAAGGGTCTTCAGATAGGCAAACAAGTCGCGCACGTCGCTGACCCTGGCGTGCGTATAGGAGGTATAGGGAAACGCCGGGAAGAAATGCGTCCCCGCCGGCGAGGTGCCTTTCATCACCGCGGTGACGAAGTCGGCCTCGCTCCAGCGGCCGATGCCGTCGTTCGGATCGGGCGAGATGTTGGGCGCATAGAAGGTGCCGAACGGCGAGCCGATCGCAAGCCCGCCGCCAAGCTTCAAGCGGTCATCCTGCTTCGGCACGGCATGGCAGGAGGAACATCCGCCTGCATTGAACGTTATGAGCCCGTTCGCGAGATCAGGCTGGTAAGCCGGCAGCGCGCTTGCTGCAACGGTCGCCGGGATGGTCACCCACCAGAACACGCCAAAGCCGGCAAGGCAGGCCAGGATGGCCAGAACAACAATTCGTCGCAGCATTCACCGATCCGTCGCTAGAGCGTTTTCCCGCGAAGTGGATACCGGTTCGCGTGAAGAAAACGCGTTAAAACAGGAATCTAGAGTTCGAAGCCTATCAACCCAGTATGGTGGCAAGCGGTCGCCTGCGCTCGCATCAAATTTCGCGCCTTCACGATGATTTTGGGAATAATTCCGCAAAGCCGCTGTTTGAAGACTGAAACCGTCCTGTGACGTCAAAGGGGAGAGAACCATGTCGAACAAGACCTTGCTTGCCACGTTGACGCTCGGCGCCGCGCTGGCGCTGGCCGGTCCCGCCTTCGCCCAGAAGTTCAAGGTGGCGCTGGACAGCAAGTCCGAGGTGCCGCCGAACAGCAGCGCGGCGACCGGCACCGCCGACATCGACTACGACGCCGCCAGCAAGAAGCTGAGCTGGAAGGTGACCTATTCCGGCCTCTCCGGCCCCGCCACCGCGGCGCATTTCCATGGCCCCGCCGAGAGCGGCAAGAATGCCGGCGTCGCGGTTGCGATCCCGAACGCAACGTCCAGCCCGGTCGAAGGCAGCGCGACGCTGACCGACGCGCAGGCCGCCGATCTCCTTGCCGGCAAGTACTATGTCAACATTCACACCGCGGCCAACCCGGGCGGCGAAATCCGCGGCCAAGTCACCAAGTAGCCATTCACGAACACCAACAAGAAACGGCCGACACAAAATGGGCGGACGCCGCGGCATCCGCCCTCTTCAACTCGTCCCGTTCCTTGCGCCTACGCGCCGCTGCCACAGGTATCGCGCCCCACGGAATCACTTCAGCTTGACGCGATACACCTCGTGGCAGTCCGTGCAGCGGTCGTTGATTGACTTGAAGGCAACCTTGAGGCCATCAAGGTCCTTGATCTTGCCCTTGACGTCCGCGATGGCCTTCGACACCGGGGGCACCTTGGAGTCGAAATCGGCCTTGTTCTTCCAGATTTTCGGCGACGATCCATAGGTCGCGTTTTTGACATCTTCCTTGGGATTCGTCGCGAACACCGTCGGAATCTTCGGCACGCTCGCTTCAAGGTCGGCAATCGCAGCATCCACCGCCGCCTGGTCGTAGGGAATATCGCCCTTCACCATCTTGCCGATCACATCGTACATGCTCTTCGCTTGGCCCCGCATCAGGTTATCCTGCTCGACAGCGATCTTCTGATCGGCCATCACGGCACCTGCGCCGAGCAGCAGACCTCCCACGACAGCAACAATCCGTTTCATCAGTGAATTCTCCGTCCTGCAAGCGTTTGGAAGCGACGCCGTGACCCACGCACCGGCGTCACGGCTTCTCGATAGGAACCCGCGTGCGACGTTTTATTCCCGCGCGGATTCGCGTTACAGAGTATGGCGGCGCTCGGCCTCGCGGATCGCGATCCAGACCCGCTCGGGCGTGGCGGGCATGTCGATGTGGTCGATCTTGTACTCGCGATACAGCCCCTCGATGATCGCATTGACCACCGCCGGGCACGAGCCGATCGCGCCGGCCTCGCCCGCGCCCTTCACGCCGAGCGGGTTGGTCGTGCAGGGCACGTTGTGGGTCTCGAACACGAAGGACGGCCCGTCGGAGGCGCGCGGCAGCGCGTAGTCCATGAACGTGCCGGTGACGAGCTGGCCGTCGGCCGGGCTGTACACCGCGCGCTCCATCAGCGCCTGGCCGATGCCCTGCATCGCGCCGCCATGCACCTGGCCCGCCAGCATCAGCGGATTGAGCGTGACGCCGAAATCGTCGACGATCACGTAGTTGACAATCTTGATGATGCCGGTAGCGGGATCGATCTCGACCTCGGCAAGATGGGTGCCGTTCGGATAGGTGCCGTCGGCGCTGGCAAAGGTCGCGCTCGCATTCATCTTGGCGGAATCGCCGCCGGGGCGCTTTGCCAGATCGGCGAAGCTGATCGAGCGGTCGGTGCCGGCAATGCGGATGCGGCCGTCGGCGATTTCGAGGTCGCCGGCGCCGGCCTCCAGCGCCTGCGCCGCCAGCTCCTTCAGCTTATTGCCGAGCTCGTGCGTGGCGCGCTGCACGCTGACGCCGCCCGATGGAATGGACGCCGAGCCGCCGGTGCCGAGACCGGTCGCGATCTTGTCGGTGTCGCCCTGCAGCACATGAACGCGCTCCGGCGGCACGCCGAACTGCTCGGCGACGATCTGCGTATAGGCGGTCTGGTGGCCCTGCCCGCTCGACTGCGTGCCGATCAGGATCGAGATGTCGCCGTTGGGATCGAGCGCCACATTGGCGGTCTCCTCGCCCATGGTGCCGCAGACCTCGACATAGCTCGCCATGCCGATGCCCCGCACCAAGCCTTCCTTCTTCGCGGCCTTGGCGCGTTTCGGAAACTCCTTCCAGTTGGCGATCTCCATCGCGCGCTTCATATGCGCGACGAAGTCGCCGGAGTCGTAGACCTTGCCGGTCGCGGTCGTGTAGGGCAGCGATTTCGGCGGAATGAAATTCTTCCGCCGGATCGCATCCGGCGTCATGCCGAGCTTGCGCGCGGCGGCGTCGACCAGGCGCTCGATCACGTAAGCCGCTTCCGGACGGCCGGCGCCGCGATAGGCGTCGACCGGCACCGTGTTGGTGAAGATGGTGCGGACGCGGCAGTGGAAGGCCTGGATGTCGTAGAGGCCCGGCAGCATGCCGGCGCCGCCATGCGGGATATAGGGCGCGAAGGTCGAGAGATAGGCGCCCATGTCGCCCATCAGGTCGACGTCCATGCCGAGGAATTTGCCGTCCTCGGCCAGCGCCATCTTCGCCGTGGTGACGTTGTCGCGGCCCTGCGCGTCGCCCATGAAATGGTCGGAGCGCTCGGCGGTCCACTTGATGGACTTCTTCAGCTTGCGCGCCGCGACCGAGATCAGCGCATACTCCCGGTACGGAAACAGCTTGGTGCCGAAGCCGCCGCCGACGTCGGGACAGATCACCCGCATCTTCTCCTTCGGCATCTTCAGGACCATGTCGCAGAGGATCTCGCGCAGGCGGTGGCTGCCCTGGCTGCCGATCGTCAGCGTCAGGTGATCGTGCTTGGCGTCGTATTCGGCGACCGCCGCGCGCGTCTCCATGAAGTTGGTGATGACGCGCGGGTTGACGATGGTGATCTCGGCCACCGCATGCGCCTTGGCGAAGGCGGCATCGGCGGCGCCCTTGTCGCCGATCGAGACGTCGAACAGCACGTTGCCGGGCTTGTCCGGCCAAACCTGCGGCGCGCCCTTCTTCACGGCATTGGCAAGGCCCGCCACCGCCGGCAGCGGCGTCCATTTGACGTCGATCGCCTCGATCGCGTCGCGGGCATGATCGACGGTGTCAGCGACCACGAAGGCGATGGCATCGCCGACATGGCGCACCTCGTCCTTGGCGAGGATCGGATAAGGCGGCGCGGTGAACGGATCGGTCTCGAGGTTGAACAGGCACGGCAGACCGCCGAGCTCGGCGACATCTTCAGCGGTCAGGATCAGCGCCACCCCCGGCATGGCGCGGGCCTTGCCGGTGTCGATGGTGTAGGTCGCGTGCGCATGCGGCGAGCGCAGCACCAGCGCGTGCAGCGCGGGAGACGGAGCAACGTCGTCGGTATAGCGGCCCTTGCCGCGAATCAGAGCGTCATCCTCCTTGCGCCGCACGCTTTGTCCGACGCCGAATTTGATGGGGGCTGCCATAGTGTCTCCGGTTGCAGTCTTCTTGTTCCAACATATTGGCGTGGTTGTCGGCGAAGCGCAAACGGCTTTCTCGGGGCATTTCGGCACTTGCGAAGCCCGCCGCAATCACTAAAGCGGGATCGGACGGAGCGGCCCTGGCTGGACGGTCTGCCGGTAAAATTTGATCGCCCGCGCCGCGCGCCGAACTCGCCGCGCAGCGTGCCTGCGATCGACTTGCAGACGATGCCGGGATGCATGGGCCGGCGCTGGTTGTCGGTCGCAGGATTCACGAAAACTATACCAAGTCTGCGGACGAACCCCAGATTGTTGTCGCCTTCGCTCCAAGGTAAGGTTGTCGCGCTATAGACTGGCGGTGAGCTGCGTGATTGTGCGTTGGCGATTTGGTTTGGGGACCGATGACCGCTGGCAAAGTGTCGCAAGGACAGGCCCCCATGGGGCTAGCGCGTCGCCGGTGGCATGAGGAACGCTCGCTACGCTGTGCCATCAGGCTGGCCCGGATGGGCTACTGGGAGTCGCAGGGCGCCGCTGCGAGCGACCTCTGGATATCTCCCGAGCTTGCCGCCTACTACGAATTCGAAACGGTCGACGGCTTCATCCCCATCGCCACGGTGCGCGAGCGCTATTTGCCGGAAAGCCGCAAGCTGCTGGAGGCGCATTACGCGGCCTGCTGGGCGGAGGGAAAGCCCTTCGCGGTACAGACGCGGCTGCGCCGCTCCGATGGTCGCGTGCTCGACTGCGTCGAGCATGGCGAGCCGGAATTCGACGCGAACGGTCAGGTCCGGCGCGTGTCCGGCATCGTCCGCGACGTCACCGAGGAGACCTCGGCGCTGCGGCGCCTCGCGGAGAGCGAGCAACGGCTGGCCGATTTCGTCAGCACCGCCTCGGACTGGTGCTGGGAGAGCGACGCCGCGCATCGGCTATTGCCCTATCCCAAGTCGCTCGCCGGCAATGCCGCGTTCCAGACCGTTGCCGCCGGCGGAAAGGCGCGCTGGGAATTGGCGTATGCGCCCGAGGACGCCGAGGCGATGGCGCGGCACCGGGCCGACATGGAGGCGCATCGCTCGTTCCGCGACTTCATCTATACGCTGATCGGCCAGGACGGCTCGCGCATCAGCATCTGCACCAGCGGCAAGCCGATCTTCGCCGACGATGGCAGCTTTCTCGGCTATCGCGGCACCTCCAGCGACATCACCCAGCTCAGGGCGGCGAAGGCGCTGCTCGACCAGCGCACGCGGGCGCTGGAGGAAGCCCATCAGCTCGGCAAGATCGGCACCTGGAGCTACCGGCTGGACATCGGCCGCACGGTGTGGGCGCCCGAGCTGTTCCAGCTGCTCGGTTTCGACCCCAACGCGTTCGAGCCGACCTACAAGAACATCAAGCCCTATTTCCTGGGCGACGACGCCGACCGCCTCGGAGAGGTGCAGAAACGGGTGCTGCGCACCCGCAGGACCGAGGCCACCGATCTGCGCATCCTGCACGCGGACGGCACGGCCCGCGATCTCGCGGTGATCTGCAAGGCGGAGGTCGCCCATGACAAGGTCATCGGCATCATCGGCACCGTGCAGGACGTCACCGAGCGCAAGGAGGCCGAGCGCCAGCTCGAGCAGCTCGCCTACAGCGATCCCCTGACCGGCCTTGCCAATCGCGCGCTGTTCAAGCGTCAGCTCGCAGCCCTGATCGAAGGCTGCGCCCGCGATGGAAGGAGCAGCGCACTGCTACTTATCGATCTCGATCGCTTCAAGGAGGTCAACGATTCCCTCGGCCATGCCGCCGGCGACGAATTGCTGATCCGCGTCGCGGCTGCGCTGCGCCAGGAGCTCGGACCGCGCGCCTTCATCGCCCGGCTCGGCGGCGACGAATTCGCCGTGCTGGCGGAGGGATCCGGCATGTCCGACGCCGCGCTGACCGAGCTTGCCGATCGGCTGATCGCGAGGCTGTCCGGTCCCGTCGATCTCACCGAGGGCGAGGCCTTCGTCGGCGCCACCATCGGCATCGCCCGCCTGCCGGAGCATGGCGCGACGGCGGAGACCGCCGTGCGCAACGCCGACCTCGCGCTCTACATGGCCAAGGAGGCCGGGCGCGGCCGGGCGCAGCTGTTCGAGCCGGTCTATGCCCAGGCGGTCGATCAACGGCTCGATCTCGCCCGGCATCTGCGCCATGCGGTGGAGACCGGCGCGCTCGAGGCGCATTACCAGCCGCAGGTCGACCTCAAGAGCGGCCGCGTCGCCGGCTTCGAGGCGCTGCTGCGCTGGACCCATCCCGAGCGCGGGCCGATCTCGCCGGCGGAGTTCATCCCGATCGCCGAAAGCTCCGGGCTCATCGTCGATCTCGGCCTGTGGGTGCTGCGCGAGGCCTGCCGGCAGGGCCGCGCCTGGCTCGATGCCGGATTGCCGCGGCGCTCGGTGTCGGTGAACGTCTCGCCGGCGCAGATCTGGAGCGTGGATTTCGAGGCGGCGGTCTCGGCCGTGCTGGCGGAGACCGGCTTCCCGCCGGAGCTGCTCTGCCTGGAGCTGACCGAAAGCCTGTTCGTCGATCATACCGAGCAGCGGATCAATCGCACCCTGACCGCCCTCTCCGCTCTCGGCGCCCGGCTGGCGCTGGACGATTTTGGCTCGGGCTATTCGTCGCTCGGCTATCTGACGCGCCTGCCGTTCGACCGGCTGAAGGTGGACCGCGCCTTCGTGGATGGCATCTCCACCGCGCCGGAGAAGCGCAAGCTGCTCGGCGGCATCATCGCGCTGTCGCATGGGCTCGGCATGACTGTCGTGGCGGAGGGCGCCGAGCTGCCGGCCGAAGTCGACGTGCTCGGCGGGCTCGACTGCGACCTGGTGCAGGGTTTCGTGTTTTCCCAGCCCATCGCCGCCGACGAAGCGCCGCTGGTGGCCGCCCGCATCGAGCGCGAGGCGAGCCGGATTGAGCCAAAACGGAACCGGCTCTAGGCACGCGCACAAATACCGAAAAACAACCCCATGCAAAGTAGGATTTGGGGTAATATTTTACCTATACGCGGCGGAGCGCGAAAATCCAGCCGCGGCCGAACAGCGTGAGGATCGAGAAGGCGTAGACGAAGATGCCGACCGCGATCAGCAGCAGCAGGATCAGTTCGTCGCGGAAGATCTGCATCGGTGCGAACCAGACCCAGGCGAAATGCGAGGTCAGCCACAGCGCGACCGCGACCAGGATGCCGCAGACCGCAAAAGTGCCGAACGAGCGCAGCAGCGCGCGATCGAGCACGAGGAAACCGCGGCGCACCGCAAAGAACAGCACCAGCAGCAGATTGACCCAGGCGCCGACTGCGGTCGCCAGCGCGAGGCCGACCTGGGCCAGCGAGGAGACCAGCGCGATCTTCAGCGCGACGTTGACGGCAACGCCGGTGAGCGCCGCCTTCACCGGGGTCGCGGTGTCCTTGCGGGCGTAGAAGGTCGCGACCGCGCTGCGGATCATCACGAAGGGGATCAGCCCCACCGCGTAGGCCGCAAGCGTGGCGCCGGCGGTCGCGGCATCGGCCTTGGAGAAGGCGCCGCGCGCGAACATCGCGCGCATGATCGGATCGGCGACGGTGAGGAACGCCGCCACGAACGGCACCGAGAACAGCAGCGTGAAATCGAAGGCGCGGCGCTGCGCCGCCATGGCGCCGGCGTGATCGTCGGCGGAGAGCCGCCGCGACATCTCCGGCAGCAGCACGGTGCCGATCGCAATCCCGATCACGCCGATCGGGAGCTGGTTGAGGCGGTCGGCGTAATACAGCGCCGACAGCGCGCCGGCGGGCAGGAAGGTCGCGATGATGGTGTCGGCGAACAGCGCGACCTGGGTGCCCATCGAGCCGAGCGTCGCCGGCCCCAGCGCGCGGAAGAAGCCGCGGACGTCCTCGTCGAGCTTGAGCGGCGCGAAGCGCGGCAGCCCGCCATGGCGCGACAGGTCGCCGGCGAGCAGGAAGAACTGCAGGAAGCCGGAGATCAGCACGCCCCAGGCCGCGGCGTGGCCCGCGCTCGGGAAGAACGCGGCCAGCGCCAGCGTCATCATCATCGCGAGGTTAAGGAAGATCGGCGCCGCCGCGGCGCTGGCGAAGCGGTGCATGACGTTGAGCATGCCGCCATAGAGCGTTACCAGCGTGATCAGCAGTAGATAGGGAAAGGTGATCCGCGTCAGCTCGATCGCGAGCTTGCGCTGCGCGACATCCTCAGTGAAGCCGGGCGCGAGGATGCTCATCGCCTGCGGCATGAACGCCATCGCGGCGACCAGCAGGATCACCTGCGAGGCGAACAGCAGCGTGAAGATGCGGTCGGCGAACAGCCGCGCCGACGCCTCGCCGCGCTCGCCATGAACGTGGGCATAGGCCGGGACGAACGCCGCATTGAAAGCGCCCTCGGCAAAGATCGCGCGAAAATGGTTGGGCAGCCGCAGCGCCACGAAGAACGCGTCGGCGACCGGCCCGGCACCGAGGATCGCCGCGAGCATGATGTCGCGCGCGAATCCGGTGACCCGCGAGAGGAGCGTGTAGCCGCCGACGGTGAAGATGCGCCCTAACATGCGCTGCTTCTAGCGCATGATCCCGTTACGTCAAAATGACGGATCAGGCCGCTAACAGTTCAGGCATGATCCAATCCGAAAACCGGACCCCACTTTTCGGGATCATGCCTGAAGCGCGCCGCGCACGGCCTGGATGACGCGGTCCTGGGTCGCCTCGTCGAGATAGGCGTGCACCGGCAGGCTGATGACGTCCTCCGACAGGCTCTCGCTGACCGGCAAGCCGCCATCGGCGACCGGGAAGTTGCGGTACGCCGTCTGCTGATGCATCGACTTGGCGTAGTAGATCGCAGTCGGCACCCCCTGCGCCTTCAGCGCCGCCGCGAAGGCGTCGCGGTCGGTACCCTTGGGCAGGCGGATGGTGTAGCAGGCCCAGATCGAGCTGCAGCCTGCGGCGAGCCGCGGCACGGTCACGACGTTGCCGAGCCCGCGCGCATAGCGCTCCGCCACCACATTGCGTGCCGCGATCTCGTCGTCAAAGATCTTCAGCTTCTCGATCAGCACCGCGGCCTGCATGGTGTCGAGCCGGCCGGTGAGACCGAGGCGGACATTGTCGTATTTGTCGGAGCCCTGGCCGTGCACGCGGATGCTGCGCAGCGTGCTCGCGAGTTCGTCGTCATCGGTGAAGATCGCGCCGCCGTCGCCGAAGCAGCCGAGCGGCTTGGCCGGGAAGAAGCTGGTCGCGGTCGCGAGCCCGAAGGTGCCGAGCTTGCGGCCCTTGTAGCTGGCGCCAAATCCCTGCGCGGCATCGTCGAGAATGAACAGGCCTTCGGCCTTGGCAACCGCCGCCACCGCATCGTGATCGGCGCTCTGGCCGAACAGGTCGACCGGAATGACACCGACCGGCTTCAGGCCGCGCGCTCGCGCGGTCGCAATGCCGCGCTTCAGCGAAGCCGCGTCGATGTTGAAGGTCGCCTCGTCGACGTCGACGAAAACCGGCGTCGCGCCGGTCAGCGCCACCGCTTCGCCGGTCGCGCAAAAGGTGAAGGACGGGCACAGCACGGCATCGCCCGGGCCGACGTTCTTCGCCATCAGCACCATCAGCAGCGCATCGGTGCCGCTCGCGCAGGTCACGACGTGCTTTGCGCCGCTGTAATCGGCCAGCGCTTTCTCCAGCACGGTGACCTCCGGGCCGTTGATGAACTGGCAATGCTCGAGCACGCGAGCGACCGCATCATCGATCGGCTTGCCGATCCGCCGGCGCTGCGCGGCGAGATCGATGAAGGGAATGGGTTCAGGACGCATATGCTGGTTCATGAGGCTCTTCGCGCGTGAAGTGAGATGACGTCAGCCGACAACGCGGCGCGGTCCCTTGCGTGCCGTCGAGGCGGCGGGCCGGGCGGGCGATTCCAGGCAGCGGATCGCGATCTCGAGGCTCGCCACGCCCTCGTCGCCGGACACTGCCGGCAGCTTGCCGGTGCGCACGGCATCGAGGAAGGCGATCAGTTCGGCGCGCAGCGGCTCGTCGTGACCGACCGGCAGATGGCGCATCGAATAGCTGCCGTCCGGCTTGAAGCCGAAGCATTCGGTGACCTGGCGGGTCAAGAGATCGCCCATGACATATTTGCCGCGCGTCGCCACCGTCACGCTGCGCGCTTTGAACGGCGTCAGCCAGTTGGTGTTGATGTGGGCGAGCACGCCGGAGGCGGTGCGGAACTGGAGCAGTGCGATGTCCTCGCGCTCGGCGACCGCGCTCGACAGCTGCGGCTGCACCTCGACGATGTCTGATTCGGTGAACCAGCGGATCAGGTCGATGTCGTGCACGGCGAGGTCGATCACGACGCCGACATTGGACATTCGCGGCGGGAACGGGCCGACGCGGGTGATGCCGATCGACAGGATGTCCTCGCCCGAGATCGCCTGCTTGATCGCGGCGACCGCCGGATTGAAGCGCTCGACATGGCCGACCATCAGCGTCACGCCGGCGCGCTGCGCCGCCTCGACGATCTCGCGGCCCTCCTCGACGGTCGAGGCGACCGGCTTCTCGACCAGGATGTGGATGTTGCGCGCGATGCAGGTGAGCGCGATCTCGTGATGCAGATGGGTGGGAGCTGCGATCGTCACCGCATCGACGCCCTCGCCGAGCAGCTCGTCGAGGCTCTCGAAGGCGCGGCAGCCGACCAACTCGGTGGCGCGCGTGCGGTGTTCCGGCAGCGGGTCGACGATGCCGACCAGCACCACACCGGGCAGTCCGGCCAGCACGCGGGCATGGTTGCTGCCCATCACGCCGGCCCCGATCACGCCGACGCGCAACGCGCGCTGGATGTCGGCCTTCGCGCCCGATGCGGACACTTTTGCGTTCATTTCATTGACCCCAAGTGACGTATTCAGTGACGTTTTTCAGTGACGTTTTTGAAGCGACGTTTTTGAAGTTTTGGCGGTTGTCCCGGCTGCTCAGGAAGCCCACCCCCGGCCTTCCCTCGGGGAATCAGCGCGAACGCTACCCCCGTTTGCGCTGTGGCGCGAACCACGACCCGCTTCGTTGGCAGCCGCTATAGCACGGCGCCACAAATGTGGCGAATGCCAAGGACGATATCCGGACACGTTTTGATTCAAAGAGTTACATCGTCCGATGACTCATTTTTGAGCATGGGCACCCAGCCCGGCGGAGGTTCATCGCGAAAGATTGCGCCAGCATGACGTCCACTCGTCATCATGAGGAGCGCCCGCAAAGCAAATGCACGCGGGCCGCGTCTGGACCGATCCTCACAGGATGACGGGTCTAGCAGCGTACTCCTCATTACCGTCACCCTGAGGTGGCCGCTTCTTCAGCGGCCCTCGAAGGGTCGACGGCCCGGCTGGTGGCCGATTCATCCTTCGAGGCTCGCCGAAGAGGCTCGCACCTCCAGCGACAAAGGCGAAGCCTTTGCGCGGGGATGACGGGTTTTCAGCCTGCTCGGTGTCATCACCCGCGCATGCGGGTGATCCAGTATTCCAGAGACGCTGGTGATAGAACCGAGGGGCCGCGGCGTACTGGATCGCCCGGTCCATGTGCGCAATTGCGCACAGGCCGGGCGATGACAGCGGTGGGTGAGGACAAAGCTTCACAATCTCTCAGGTGCGCTGGTAGTCATCCTCGATGCGGATGATGTCGTCCTCGCCAAAGTAGCTGCCGGTCTGCACCTCGATCAGTTCGAGCTGGATCTTGCCCGGGTTCTCCAGCCGGTGCACCGCGCCGATCGGGATGTAGATCGACTCGTTCTCGTGCACGGTCTTGATCAGCTCGTTGACGGTGACCTGCGCGGTGCCGCGCACCACGATCCAGTGCTCGGAGCGGTGGTGATGCTTCTGCAATGACAGCCGCCCGCCCGGCTTGACGACGATCCGCTTGACCTGGTGGCGGTCGCCATTGTCGACCGACTGGTAGGAGCCCCAGGGACGATGCACCTTGATGTGGCTCTCGGTCACCTCGGGCGCCGTCACCTTCAGTTTGGCGACCAGCCGCTTCAGTCCGTTGGCGTCCTGCTGCCGCGACACCAGCACCGCGTCCTGGGTCGCGATCACGACGAGATCGTCGACGCCTTCGAGCGCGACCAGCGCGCGGTCGGTGGTGACGTTGCAGTTGCGGGAATCCTCGAACACCGCCATGCCGCGCGAGGCGTTGCCCTGGCTGTCCTTCTCGGAGAGCTCCCAGACTTGGCGCCACGAGCCGATGTCGGACCAGCCGCAGGCCACCGGCACCACTGCCGCACGCGCAGTCTTCTCCATCACCGCATAGTCGATCGAGATCGCCTTCGCCGCGGCAAAGGACGGCGTATCGAGCTTGACGAAGCCGAGATCGCGCTCGGCGTTGGCAACCGAGGTCTCGACGGTGGCGACGCTGTCGGCATCGACATTGCGGTATTCATCGAGCAGCACCGCGGCGCGGAACATGAAGTTGCCGCTGTTCCAGAGATAGCCTGAAGCGATATAGCCGGCCGCGGTTGCCGCATCCGGCTTCTCGACGAACTTGGCCACCGCCCTCACCTCGCCGGCGACGGTCTCGCCCGGGTTGATGTAGCCGTATTCGGTGGCGGGCCGTTCCGGCCTGACGCCGAAGGTGACGATGCGGCCGCGCTCCGCCGCGGCCAATCCCTCGCGGCAGGCGGCGACGAAGGCCGGCGTATCGCGCACCAGATGATCGGCGGCGAGCGCCAGCACGATCGCATCGGCATCCCGCGTTTGCGCGAAGGCGGCGCCGGCGGCGATCGCCGGACCGGAGTCGCGGCGCATCGGCTCCAAGAGCACGTCGGCCTCGCGGCCGATCTCGGCAAGCTGTTCCAGCACCATGAAGCGATAGGCCTCGTTGGTGATCACGATGGGACGGTCGAACAGGGTGGCGTCGGAGACCCGCAGCAGCGTCTCCTGGAAGGTCGAGCGCGCCCCGAACAGCGACAGGAACTGCTTCGGATGCACCTCGCGCGAGGCCGGCCACAGCCGCGTGCCCGCGCCGCCGCACATGATCAAGGGGATAATTCGTCCGTCCATCGATGCCTCACGTCCTGTCGTATCAGCGGCTGGCACATCAAAATTGCGCGAAGGCCGTCGCGATCGTTGCTCGGGAAGCCGTTCCCCAAGCAGTATCACGCCAAGCCGCGTGTCCGGGCCCGGATTATTCCGGTATTGTAACCCCCCGGTTTATGACAGGCGTTCCCCCCGTTCCGGCCTCTTTAACCGCCCCGTCGCGCCGGCCGCAATAGGGACCGGACGGCTATTGCCAGATCGTTGCGGAAACCATACCAAGGCGGCGAATTTGGGCGCGCGAAGGCGTTTTGCGCTGTTTTTGACACATTCTGAACCGGGCCAGCGCGGGCGAAATGCGCCGAATCCTGCTTTCCACCTCCAAGATCCTGATCTCGGCTGCGCTGCTGTATTTCTCGCTGCGCAAGGTCGACCTGCATGATCTCGCCTCCCGCATCCAGATCGGCAGCCTCGGCTGGCTGGGGCTGGCGATGGCGGTCACCTTCCTGCAGATCTTCCTCGGGGTGTTGCGCTGGCGCGAGATCGGCACGGAGTGCGGCGCGCCGCTGCAGACCCGGCAGGCGATGCGCTACAATTTGATCGGCGCGTTCTTCAACCAGACCCTGCCGTCCTCGATCGGCGGCGACGCGGTGCGGCTGTGGCTGGTGGCGCGCGGCGGCGCCGGCTGGCGCGCGGCGACCTACTCGATCTTCGTCGATCGCGCGGTCGGGCTGATCGCGCTTGCCGTCGTCATCGCCGCGACGCTGCCGTGGAGCTACCGGCTGATTTCCGACCCCAATGGCTGGACCGCATTGCTGCTGCTGGATCTCGCCGCGCTCGGCGCCGGGTTCGGCTTCCTGCTGATCGGCGTGCTGCCGTGGCCCTGGCTGAGGCAGTGGTGGGCGACGCATCACATCCACGCCTGCGCCGTGATCGCGAACCGGGTGTTGTTCAGCCGCGCGCATGGCCTGAAGGTCGCGGTGCTGTCGGTGCTGATCCACGTCGTGACCGTCGTGACCGCCTGGTGCGTGGTGCAGGCGATCGCGGCTCCAGTCACCTTTGGCCAGATCTTCCAGCTGCTGCCGCCGGTGATGCTGATCACGATGATGCCGATCTCGATCGCGGGCTGGGGCGTGCGCGAAGCCACCATGGCGCTGGCCTTCGGCTACGCCGGACTGGTCGCCAACGAAGGCGTCAACATCTCGCTGCTGTTCGGCGCGGTGACGTTCGTGGTCGGCGTGTTCGGCGGCCTGGTGTGGATCCTGAGTCCGGAAAAGGCCGCCAAGGGCACCGCCCCGATCGAAGTCCCCGCATCCCAGTAGCCGAGCAGATGAGCAGTTTCGAAATCCTCCTGTCGTTGGTTGCAGCGGCGCTGGCCGCAACGATCTCAGCGATCCTGATCCAGGCGACGCGGCCGATGCTGCTGCGCGTGGCGCTGGCCAAACCCAATGCGCGCTCGTCGCACAAGGTGCCGACGCCGCAAGGCGGCGGCATCGCGGTGACCGCGGCAACGCTGCTCGCCGGCGGCATCGTGATCGTAATGGCCGGATCGCCGAACCTGACGATCCCCATCACCGTGTTCGCGGCCACCCTGTTCATCGCGCTGGTCGGTTTCGTCGACGACGTCCGCCCGCTGCCGGTCGCGCCGCGGCTGCTGCTGCAGGCCGCTGCCGTCGCCGTCGTGGTGTTTGCCGCACCAAGCGATCTCAAGATCGTTCAGGCCTGCCCGCTCTGGCTCGAACGCGGGCTGCTGCTGATTGCCGGATTGTGGTTCGTGAACCTCGTCAACTTCATGGACGGGCTCGACCTGATGACGGCATCGGAGGCGGTGCCGATCGCGGCCGCGGTCGCCCTGCTCGGTAGCTTCGGCCATGTCCCGCCGGCGGCGACGCTGGTCGCCGCCGCGCTCGGCGGAGCGCTGCTCGGCTTCGTCCCGTTCAACCGGCCGGTCGCAAAGATCTTCCTCGGCGATGTCGGCAGCCTGCCGATCGGCCTGCTGCTGGGCTGGTGTCTGCTGGAGCTCGCATGGCATCAGCAATTCGCCGCAGCGCTGCTGCTGCCGCTGTACTATCTGGCGGACGCGACGGTGACGCTGCTGCGCCGCATGGCGCGGCGCGAGGCGTTCTGGGCCGCGCACCGCTCCCACTTCTATCAGCGCGCGACCGACAACGGCTTTTCGGTGTGGCGCGTGGTCGGCGAGGTGTTCGCGCTCAACCTCGTGCTGGCGCTGCTTGCAATCGTCTCGGTCGCGGTGAATTCGCTCGCCGCCGACATCGGCCTGCTGGCGGCCGGCGGTGTTGCCGTCGCGACCTTGCTGCGCCGGTTCTCCCGGCCGCGCGGCGCCTGAAGCGGCGCGATCCGCGCGCGGCGGATCAGCCGTGATCCAGCGCGAGCTTCAGGCCTTCGTCGAGGCTGACCGGCGGCTGCCATCCGCTCGCGGCGGCCTTCGAGAGATCAAGCTCGAGCGAGCCGAGCAGGCTGTCATCGATCTCCTTGCGTCCGCTGAGCCTGAACAGCGTGCTCAGCACCGGCTTCGGCAGCGAGAACAGCCGCGGCGCGGTCTGCGCCGCCCGGGCGAGGCGCTCGATGAACTGCGGCGTCGACACCTGCTCGCTATCCGCGACCAGAAATACGTCGAAATCCGCCCCCGGATTGGTCAGCCGGAACAGGACGAACGCGGCGAGGTTCTGCACCGACAGGAACGCACGGCGGTTTTGGATATTGGCGAGCGGCAGCGGAATGCGGCGCTTCACCGCCTTCTCGAGCAGCGCGAAGTTGCCCTTTGCGCCGGCGCCGTAGATCAAGGGCGGACGGATCACGGTAACCCGCATGCCGCTGCCCGGCACCAGCTCGCGGAGGCCGCCTTCGGCGGCGGCCTTCGACATTCCGTAGAGGCCGCGCGGTGTCAGGACGTCGTCCTCGCGAAACGGCGGACGTCCGTTGTTGCTGCGGCCATGGACCAGGATGGTGCTGATGAAGATGAAATGCTTGACGCCGGCCGCGACCGCGCCGCGCGCCAGATGCAGCGTGCCGCCGACATTGACGTTGTGGTAGAGCTCGATCGCATGCTCTTCGTCCTGGTGATGCACGCGCGCGGCGAGATGAACCACGGCGTCGACGCCGTCGAGCGCGGCGCCCCAGTCGGTGGCGGGGCCGAGCGTTCCGATCTCGACGTCGTTGGCGTCGCGCGGCGGATGCCGCACCGCGCGCCGCACCACCCAGCCGTTGCTCGCCAGCAGCGGCACCACGTGGCGGCCGACGAAGCCGTTCGCACCCGTCACCAGAACCGTCGGTCGACCGTCCGTCATGCCGTCCGCTCCACGTCGCGATTGCCGAGTAATTCGCCGACCAGCGCGGCATAGCTGCCGAGCGCCCGTTCGGGGCTGAAGGTCCGCGCCGCCGCGACCGCCCGCTCGGCCATCGCGGCGCTCTGCGCTTCCGAGGCCAGCGATCCGGCGGCCAGGCGGATGGCATCGGCGAGTTGATCCGGCCGGCTCGGGGTCACGACCCAGCCGAGCTGGTTTTCCTTCACCGTGAGCGCGGCCTCGGCCTCCGCCTCGGAGACCAGCATGACCGGCCGGCCGATCGCAAGCAGATTGTAGAACCGGCTCGGCACCGACACGCCGGCGACGTTCTTGCGATAGGGAATCAGCCAGACATCGGCGCTGGAGAGCAGCGCTGCCAGTTCGTCATCGGCGACGCGCTCGACCAGCGTGACGTTGCCAAGCTGTGCTGCCGCCTGCATCTCCTTGAGGCGGTCAAAGCCGATGCCCCAGCCCGAGAGCAGGAAATGGATATCGCGTTCGCCCTGCAGCAGCCGCGCCGCCTCGAACACGATGTCCGGATCGTGGGTGAAGCCGAGATTGCCCGACAGCCCGACGACGAAGCGGGCGGCGATCGCCTTGCGAAACGGATTGTCCGGGCTGACCGGACGGTAGCCGGGCGCGAGCGTGGTCCAGTTCGGAATGAACCGGATCTTGTCCTGGGTCATGCCGCCGTAGCGCAGCAGCAGCTTCTCGGCGTCGCGGCCGATCACGATGACGGCGTTGAGGGCGCGGAACATCAGCGCGTTGATCGCGCGCAGCGCCCGCGCCGCAAGCGAGGACGGCTGCAGCAGCCCGGCCATCACCAGCACGTCGGGAAACAGATCGTGCAGGATCAGCGCCGACTTCGCGCCCTTCAGCCGCGCCGCCGCGGCAACCGCATAGGGCAGCACGAACGGCGCGGTCACCGTCAGCGCCACGTCGCCGCGCTTCAGCTGAGTCAGCAGCGCGAGGAAGATCCGCGCGGTGAACAGCGTCTCGGCCAGCGCGCGCTTGAGCAGCGCCGCCTTGCCCGGCAGCCAGTTCTTGATCTCGACGACGACCGGCCGTCCCGGCGCGGCCGGCTGCGCCGAGCCCGGCATGCCGGAGACCACCACCACCTCGGCATCGTCGGCGATCCGCTCGGCGATCGCGGCCATGATCGCGGCGGTCGTCGAGTGATCCGGCGGATAATGCTGGCTGACGACGACGACTTTGCGGGGCTTGCGCATCGGTGGCTCTCGAACGGTCAGGCCGCGCCGCGCGCGACGGCGCGATCAGGCGGCATTCGAGCCGAATTCGGGCACGGCGTCCTGCAGCACGGCGCGGATGGTGACGCGGTCATCGCGCTCGATCGCCTCCTGCAGCGCCGCCAGCCATTTGCGCAAGGTCGACATCGGCGGCTGGTTCGGCTTCGCCGCCATCATGCCGTCGACGCCGATCTCGATGGTCGGCTCCTGGCTTGCGAACAGGATCTCGTTGAGCCGCTCGCCGGGACGGATGCCGCTGAACACCACCTCGACGTCGACGCCGGGCTGCAGGCCGGACAGGCGGATCATCCGCTCGGCGAGATCGACGATCTTGACCGGCTGGCCCATGTTCAGCACGTAGACCGAGACGTCGGGCCGCGCCGGCGTCATCGCATGCGTCGCCGCCGTGATCACGAGGTCGCAGGCCTCGCGGATCGTCATGAAGTAGCGGACCATGTCCGGATGGGTCACCGTGATCGGGCCGCCGGCCTCGATCTGCGCCTTGAACTTCGGCACCACCGAGCCGTTGGACGCCAGCACATTGCCGAACCGCACCGAGATCAGCCGCATGTGCGGCTTGCTGCCGGCCTCTGCTGCCAGATCGTGGTCGAGCGCCTGGCAGTACATTTCGGCAAACCGCTTGGTCAGCCCGAGCATCGACACCGGCTCGATCGCCTTGTCGGTCGAGATCATCACCATGGCGCTGGCGCCGGCGGCGCGCGCGGCGTCGGCGACGTTCACCGAGCCGAAGATGTTGGTCTTGACGCCCTCGCTCCAGTCGCGCTCCAGGATCGGCACATGCTTCAGCGCCGCGGCATGGAATACGATGTCGGGCTTGAACTCGCCCATCAGGCGGATGATGCGCTCTCGATCGCGGATGTCGGCGATCCGGCCCTCGATCACGGCGCCGGTGTCACGGGCGGACAGCGCCTCGGTGACGGCATAGAGCGCCGGCTCCGAATGCTCGATCACCAACAGGCGCGCCGCGCCGAAGGTCGCGACGCGGTCGCAGATCTCCGCGCCGATCGAGCCGCCGCCGCCGGTCACGATCACCGACTTGCCCTTCACCAGCGCCTCGAGCCGCGCGTAGTCGATCTTCTGGGTCGGGCGCAGCAAGAGGTCCTCGACCGCGACATTGGTGAGGCGCGGCGCGTCGCCGCTCTCCAGCGACGGCAGCCGGCTGACCATCATGCCGAGCCGCTTGGCGCGCATCAGCACGCTTTCCGGATGCGCCTCCGGCTCGAACGCCGAAGGCGTCATGACCACGCGCTTGATCGGGCGCTGGCGGGTTTCGAAATCGCGAATCACCGCCTCGATGTCATCGACCCCGCCGACCACGGGAATGTTGCGGATCAGCTGCCCCTGGTCGGCCGGCGACGGCGACAGCACGCCGACCGGCCACAGCCGCTTGATGGCGCCGTTCTCGATGCCGCGCAGCACGACCTCGGCGTCGGCGGCGCGCCCGACCAGCAGCGCCGGCGCGGCACTGTCGGAGCGGGCGTGCAGCCGCGTGCGCGAGTAGCGGAAATAGCGATAGCCCAGCCGCAGCGCGCTCAGCGCGAACACTTCGAGGAAGAAGAACAGGATGATGGTGACGCGGCCGAGGAAGACGAAGGTGCGCGAGCCGGTGAAGAAATAGACATAGTCGAGCACCACCAGCGCCAGCGTCAGCACCGCCGCGACGCGCAGGATGTTCAGCGCATCCGGCAGCGACGTGAAGCGCCATTTCGCCGTGGTCAGGTTGCTGAAATAGCTGACCACGATGCTGAACAGCACGAACCAGGGCAGGATGTGGATCAGCTGCGGCCAGCGCTCCGCGAGCAGGCTGCCCTCGAACCGCAGGTAAAAGCTCGCCAGCAGCGCGAACGTCGTCGCGAGCGCGTCATGGACCAGAATCAGGAAGTTGCGCAGGGTGAATTGTGAGAGGCGCGTCATGTAGCGGCGGGGTTAGCGACAACCGGGAACTTTGCAAGTACGAAGGCTGATAGCGTATCTGCCGGGCTCATGCCAGCGATCATGGACTGATTGGACGTTCAGGTTCCGTGCTCGCCGGTGACCGCCCCTTCAGCGCCATGCCGCCGGCAACGCCGACGCCCAGCACATACATCCAGCCTTCGTGGAAATCGAAGATGTGTGAATTAAACAACGATGAAAAAATATTCTGCACCACGACGAGAAGCCCGATCCAGTTGACCAGCCCGCCGCCGCGGAACAGCAGCAGGTGCAGGATCCACATCGCATACAGCAATGTCACGCCGATGATGCCCCACTGGACGGCGACATTCAACGTTTGATTGTGCGGATTTCCGATCACCTCGCCTGAGGCCTTGGTCACCCCGCCGGTCGCCACCCGTTCGAACAGGCCACGCGTGGCGCCGGTGCCGTGGCCGATCAGCGGCGCCTCGGCGAAGAAGCCGAGCGACTTGCGCCAGAATTCGAGCCGCAGCCCGATCGAGGTCGGGGCATTGCGCTGCATGTAGAGCTGGTAGTCGCGGTTGAACGAATCGGCGGTCCGGCGCAATTGCGGCGAGGCATGCCACGCCACCACGGCGAGCGCGGCGGTCGCGCACAGGATCAATGCGATGCTGCGCCAGCGCAGATGCAGCAGCGCAAACACCGCGAACATGATCGGGACCGTGACCAGCGCGGTCCGCGACACCACCACGAACGCCATGTTGGCGAAGAAGCTCACGGCGATCGCGGTCAGCAGCGCGGCCAGCACGAAACGCCGTGACTTCAGCAAGATGACGATCGGATAGGCCAGCGCGACCGCGCACAGGGTGAATTCCTGGCTCTGGTTGATGTGGTCCTTGACGAAGATGCCGCGCTCGGCGGTGTTCGGCGGCTTCAGCGAGAGGCCGGGATACAGCAGCACCAGCCACGACATCAGCATCAACAGCGTGCAGGAGACCAGGAACGCGACGAACACCCAGGTGCCGCGTTTCGAGCGCTGGAAATGATACAGCAGGACCGGCAGCACCAAGAGCTTCGCGGTTGGCTCGACCGCATAGAACCGCGCCCGCCAGGCGGCGTCCGACCACAGCGTGCCGATCAGCGCGAGGGCGAATAGCGCGACCGGGACCGCGCAGATCGGCCGCTTCAGCAACGTCGAGAATGCCTTGAGGTCGAGGGTCGGCGCGATCGCGACCAGCAGCACGACGCCGAAGATGCCGACCAGCGAGGTCGACCACGGCAATGACAGCGCAATCAGCACCGCGACCACGTCGGCGGTGGTCTCCCAGCGCGCCGGATCGCGCCAGGCCGGGCATGCGGCGGCGGGCGTAGCGGCCATGCTCGCGCTCACGCCTTGCCCCCGCGCGCCCGGTCGACCAGCGACGTCGTGCTGTGGCCGGGCAGGATGTCGACCAGCACGACCTCGCCGCCGGCCGCCTCGACGATCTCGTGGCCGACCACCTGCTCGCGGGTGTAGTCGCCGCCCTTGACCAGCACGCTCGGCCGCACCCTGGTGATCAGGTTGATCGGGGTGTCCTCCTCGAAGATCGCGACCAGGTCGACGGCTTCCAGCGCCGCCAGCACCTCGGCGCGGGCGCGCTCGTCCTGCACCGGACGCCCCTCGCCCTTCAGCCGCCGCACCGAGGCGTCGCTGTTCAGCCCGACGATCAGGCGGTCGCAGGCGCCGCGCGCCGCGGTCAGCACCTTGACGTGGCCCGGATGCAGGATGTCGAAGCAGCCATTGGTGAAGCCGATCCGCAGATCCTGCGCGCGCCATTCGGCGAGATGCGCATCGATGTCGCCGCCCGCCGCGACGATCTTGTCCTCGGCCGCCAGCGACGCGTGCGGCAGGATTTTGCGGCGCAATTCATCCGGCCTGACGATGGCGGTGCCCGTCTTGCCGATCGTCACCGCGGCCGCAGCCGAGGCCAGGCGGAGCGCGACGTCCCAATCGGCTTTGGCAGCCAGCGCCAGCGCCAGCATCGCCGCCACGGTGTCGCCGGCGCCGGAGACGTCGCGCACCTTCACCGGCAGCGCCGGCACATGGATGGTGCCGCCGTCGCGCAGCGCCAGCGTCATGCCGTGCTCGCCCTGCGTCACCAGCATGGCCGCGCAGTCGGCGAGCCGCATCGCGTCCTGCGCGGCGGCGGCGATCGCGTCATCCGAATCGGCGCGGCTGCGGGTCGCTTCGGCGAATTCCTTGCGGTTCGGCTTGATCAGCGTCGCGCCGCGATAGATCGCAAGGTTGAGGCTCTTGGGATCGACGATGACCGACTTGCCGAGCTTGCGCGCGGCATCGATGGTGTTGCGGATCACCCGCGCGGTCAGCACGCCCTTGGCGTAGTCCGACAGCAGCACGATGTCGGCGCGCGCAAACTGCGGCAGGATGGCGTCGATCAGCTGCTGCTCGACCTCGCCCGAAGCGGGCGCCGCGTGCTCCCAGTCGGCGCGCAGCATATGGGTCGAGAAATGATCGGACACAAAGCGCACCTTGCGCGTGGTCGGCCGGCTCGCATCGCGCACCAGGACGCACTCGATCCGGCTTTCCTGCGCCAGCACGGCCTCGAGCCGCGCGGCGGCATCATCCTCGCCGATCAACCCGACGAAGATGCAGCGTCCGCCGAGCGAGGCGACGATGCGCGCGGCATTGCCGGCGCCGCCGATATTGATCTCGCTGCGCTTGGCCGCGATCACCGGCGCCGGCGCCTCCGGCGAGATCCGCGACACCTCGCCATAGACGAACTCGTCGAGCATGAGGTCGCCGACGCAGAGCACGGTCTTGCCGGAGATCGCCTGCGAGATGGCTTCAAAATCGAACATCTGTGCCCATAACCCGCATCAGCGATAGCGATCGGCGCGGTTGAGGAAGCCCTTCACATAGGCCCCGACCGCGTCTTCCAATGGAGTAAAGCCGCCATTGTATCCGGCTCGCCCGAGACGATCGACCACGCTCTGGGTAAAATACTGGTAGCTGCCGCGAATCTGCTCGGGCATCTCGACATAGTGGATATTCGGCGGCAGGCCGAGCGCGGCATAGGCCGAGACGATCAAATCCTTGAAGCTGCGCGCGGTGCCGGTCCCGACATTGAACAGCCCGCTGACTTGCGGCGTCGCCAACAGCCACATGATCACGCGCACGACGTCATCGACATAGATGAAATCGCGGCGCTGATCGCCGTCGGCGATGCCCTCGCGATGCGACTTGAACAGCTGCACGGCGCGGCCCGACCTGATGTCGTCGAAGCGGCGCGCGAGCACGCTCATCATCGTCCCCTTGTGATACTCGTTCGGGCCGAACACGTTGAAGAATTTCAGCCCCGCCCATTGCGGCGGCAGCCGGTCGCCGCGCGTCACGCGCTCGGCGACCGCGAGATCGAACAGCTGCTTGCTCCAGCCGTACAGGTTCATCGGCCGCAGCCGCTTCAGCGCCGCGACCGACGCATCGTCGTCAAAGCCCGCCTCGCCGTCACCATAGGTCGCCGCCGACGAGGCATAGATGAACCGCGTGGTGTTGGCCGTGCACCAGTCGAGCAGCCGCAGCGACAGGCGGAAATTGGTCTCGATCACGAGGTCGCCGTCGGTGGCGGTGGTCTCCGAGATGGCGCCGAGATGAATGACAGCCTCCAGGCGTCGCCCCTTCAGCCAGTCGGCAAGCTCGGCCGGCGGCACGACGTCGGCGAGCTGGCGCTTGGCCAGGTTCCGCCACTTGCCGTCGCTGCCAAGGATATCAGAGACCACGACGTCGCTGTGACCGGCGTCGTTCAACGCGGCCACGACGTTCGACCCGATAAAACCGGCACCCCCGGTTACCAGAAACATTGCGAAACCTTATCTAAGCCCCAGTGCGACGCCAGCTTTGCCCCACTCCCGTGCCGCAGGCAACGACGGCTTTACCTATTCCCACGAACCGTTTACCGACGGGGCCGCAACCGACCGTGCCCGGCTCATTTAGATATGAACTTTGATTCAGTGTTAGGGATCGAGACCCAGGATAGCGCGGATACGAGCCCGATCCTGGTGGTTCCCTATGTCTGGATCGGCGACTTCGTACGCGGCCACACCGTGGTCCGGGTGCTGAAGAAGCGCTGGCCGAACCGGCCGGTCGACCTTCTGGTCACCCGCCAGTGCGCCCCGCTTGTGGATTACATGCCGGGTGTTCGCGCCGGTATTGTGTCCGACCTGCCGCGCAGCCGGCTGGCGCTCGCCCGGCAATGGGCGCTGGCGGCCGAGCTCAAGGCGCGGAACTATGCCACCGCCCTGGTGCTGCCGCGGACCTGGAAGGCCGCCATCGCGCCGGTGCTGGCCGGCATCCCGGAGCGGGTCGGCTTTTTTGGCGAGGCCCGATTCGGCATGATCAACGCGATGCGCTGGGGCGAAAGGCAGCTGCCGCGCTTCATCGACAAGAACGCCGTGCTGGCGCTGCCTGCGGGCGCCGCGCGCCCCGCCGAGTGGCCGGTGCCGCAGCTGCGGGTTCCCACTGAGGAGATCGGTCGATGGCGGCAGGCCAACGGGTTGGGCAGCGGCCCCGCAATTGCGCTCGGGCCGGGCTCGGTCGGCGAGTCGAAACGCTGGACCTATTACCCGGAGGCGGCGCGGCTGTTCGCCGAACGCGGCTTTGACGTCTGGGTGGTCGGCGGCCCCGCGGAAAAGGCGGCGGCGCAGCAAATCGTCGCCACCGGCGGGCCGCGGGTCCGTGACCTCACCGGCACCGACCTGCGCAACGGCATTCTGGCGATGGCCGCGGCCAGCGTCGGCATCTCCAACGATTCCGGGCTGATGCACATTGCGGCTGCGATCGGCACGCCGACCATGGGCATATTCGGCCCGACCGATCCCTATCTGTGGGCGCCCCTCAACGGCCTCGCCTCCACGGTGCTGCAGACCAAGAGCAAGCTGCCCTGCCAGCCGTGCCAGCGCACGGTCTGCACCATGAACGACCATCGCTGCATGCGCGACATTGCGGCCGAAGAGGTCGTCGACATCGCCGAGCGCGTGCTGGCTCAGATCAGCGTGCGATAGACCGCGGCGATCGCGTTCGCCTCGGCATCGAGGCTGAACTTATCCACAACTTGCTGCCGCGCCCGCGCACCCATCGCGGCAGCTGCGGCCGGATCACGCAGCAGCGGTTCCAGCGCCGCCACCAGCGCATCAGTGTCGCCGGGCGGGATCAGCACGCCGGTGACGCCGTCCTCGACGACGAACTCGGCTGCGCCCGCGCGCGCGGCCACCAGCGCCGCGCCCGCCGCCATCGCCTCGATCAGGGTCAGGCCAAATCCCTCGTTGCGCGAGGTGAAGGCGTAGATCGCAAGCCGCTGGTACCAGCGCACGACATCGTCGATCGCAAGCTCGCCGGTGATGATGATGCGCGACTGCAGGCCGGCGGCCTCGATGCGCCGCTTCAGCTCGTTGGCAAAGCCCTGCTGCTCCGGCACCACCGCGCCGACGATCACCGCGGTGAAATCGGGATAGCGCGGCAGCAGCCGGCACATCGCCTCGACGAACACGTCGCTGCCCTTCTGCGCACGCACCCGGCCAAAGCATCCGATCGCATAGCGGCCCGGCAATCCGCTTTCGGCAAACGCCACCGCACGATCGGCCGGCGGCGCATAGCGGTCGGTGTCGACGCCGTGCATCACCACCGTCGCGTCGCGCTTCAGGTAGGACGCCGACAGCGGGCTGGTCGCGATGATCGCGTCCATCTTGCCGATCAGCCAGCGCGTCAGCCAGGTGTGATGCCGCTGCGCCGCCGAGGTGAAAAGAAGTTTGAGCGGCCAGCCGAGTGAGCGCAGCACCAGCCCCGCGATCATCTCGTCATTGCGCCGCGCATGCCAGATGATCGGCGTCGCGCGCCGCCACAGCCGCATCAGGTCGAAGAAGCCCAGCGCGGCGATGCCGTCGGGCCGGTGCGGACCGAGCCAGGCCGCGCGAAACATCTTGGCAAACTTCGGCGCGACCATCCGGTTGGTCGCGGTGACCCCTGAATAGCGCCTGTGCAAATTCGGCACGATGAGCACGAGCTCGCCGGCGGGCATGTTCTCGATCGGCACGCAAGTCTCCGTTTCGCGCCAGTTCCTATACGCAACATTAAGCATAGTGGCCAGTTCGGCCGCGGCGAAACCCCCTCTTCACCGTGCGATCGCTAGCATCTCCGGCCAAAGCTATCTGGAGAGCTCTAGCCATGACGGTGCTCGTGACCGGCGGTGCCGGCTATATCGGAAGTCACATGGTTCACGCGCTGGCCGATGCCGGCGAGAGCGTCGTCGTGATCGACAATCTCTCCACCGGCTTCTCGGCGTTCCTGCCCGAGAGCGTGCCGCTGTTCATCGGCGATGCCGGTGACGAAAATTTGGTCGAGGGCGTGATCGCCCAGCATCAGATCGACAGCATCATCCATTTCGCCGGCTCGGTGGTGGTGCCGGACTCGATGCGCGATCCGCTCGGCTATTACCGCAACAACACCATGACGACGCGAAGCCTGCTCAACGCCGCGGTGAAGGGCGGCGTCAGCCGCTTCATCTTCTCCTCGACCGCAGCGGTCTACGGCAATCCGGACCAGGTGCCGGTGCCCGAGATCGCGCCGACGCGTCCGCTGTCGCCCTACGGCTCGTCGAAGCTGATGACCGAGATCATGCTGCATGATGTCGCCTCGGCGCACGGCATGGGCTATGTCGTGCTGCGCTACTTCAACGTCGCCGGCGCCGATCCGCAAGGCCGCTGCGGCCTCGCCACCGTCGGCGCCACCCATCTGCTCAAGATCGCGGTCGAGGCCGCGACCGGCCAGCGCGCCAAGATCGACGTGTTCGGCACCGACTATCCGACGCCGGACGGCAGCTGTGTCAGAGACTTCATTCATGTCAGCGACCTCGTCGAGGCGCATCGTTCGGCGCTGTCCTATCTGCGCGGCGGCGGCCAATCGGTGACGCTGAACTGCGGCTATGGCCGCGGCTATTCCGTGCTCGAGACCATCGAGGCGGTGCGGCGGGTCTCGATGCGCAATTTCGCCGTCGCCTATGCGGCGCGGCGGCCCGGCGACATCACGGCGATGGTTGCCGACACCGGCCGGCTGCGCTCGCTGCTCGACTGGACGCCGCGCTTCGAGGATCTCGAAACCATCGCAAGCCATGCGCTGGCCTGGGAGGAGAAGCTGTTCCGGGAGCGCGGCGGCCTGCCGCGGCAGGCGGAATCGGCCTGAAATCAAGCATTTATTGGACTTGAAAAAGCCCCGCCAAGCGGGCAAGGAGTCTCCGCAACCCTGACGGCCGGCAGAAGCCGCCCGTCAATGGAACGCGAATGGCTCAGTTTCCAAAGAAAATCACCGACGATCCCTATGGCGCGGCGATCCTGATCCGCCGCCTGGTCATGGAACAGGGGATCATCTTCTGGCGGCGCTATCTGATGGCGTTCGGCCTGATGGCGCTCGCCGCAGGCTCCACGGCGGCCGCAACCTATGTGCTCGGCCAGGTCATCAACCAGGCCTATGTCGACAAGAACATCCCCGGCATCGCGATGTTTGCCGGCGTCACCTGTGTGCTGCTGTTCATCAAGGGCGTGGCAACTTACGGCCACATGGTGATCCTCAACAAGATCTCCAACGCCATCCTCGCTAACAACCAGCGCCAGCTGTTCGCCAAGCTGATGAGCGAGAGCATCGGCTTCTTCTCCGAGCGGCATTCGTCGGAATTCCTGGCGCGGCTCACCGCCGGCGCCAAGTCGATCACCGACGTGCTCAACATGCTGGTCAACGCGATCGGCCGCGACTTCCTGATGCTGATCGCGATGGTCGCGGTGATGGTGTGGCAGGATCCGCTGATGTCGTTCATCGGTCTCGTCGCGGTGCCGCCGGCGATGCTGGTGCTGCGCAAGCTGGTGAAGCGCATCAAGGGCCTCGCCTACAACCAGTTCACCGGCACCGCCGACATCCTGGAGACGATGCAGGAATCGCTGCAGGGCATCCGCACCGTGAAGGCGTTCACGCTGGAAGGCACGATGCAGGCGCGCATCGACCAGAACATCGCGACCGTCGAGCAGAACGCCAACAAGATGGCGCGGATCGCCAACCGCTCCAATCCGCTGATGGAGATGCTCGGCGGCTTTGCGGTGGCCGGCTGCCTGCTCTATGGCGGCTACAGCGTGGTGGCGCTCGGCGCCACGCCGGGCCAGTTCTTCTCCTTCCTGACCGCGTTC
The DNA here is from genome assembly GCF_900696085.1 of Bradyrhizobium ivorense. Taxonomy (GTDB): domain Bacteria; phylum Pseudomonadota; class Alphaproteobacteria; order Rhizobiales; family Xanthobacteraceae; genus Bradyrhizobium; species Bradyrhizobium ivorense. Next base: position 486,156 of record NZ_CAADFC020000028.1, on the reverse strand, counting down.
CTGATGGCGACCGAGCCGGCCAAGCGGCTGGCGCGGCTCAACATCGACCTCAACAGCCAGCTGGTCGGGGCGCGGATGCTGCTCGAGGTGGTCGACAGCCCGGCCAGCGAGCAGAGCGACGACGACAAGCCGGCGCTAAAACTCTCCGACGCGCGGATCGAATTGCGCGACGTCAGCTTTGCCTATCGGCCCGGTGAGCTGGTACTGAATCGCATGAGCTTCGTCGCCGAGCCGGGCAAGGTCACCGCGCTGGTCGGCCCCTCCGGCGGCGGCAAGTCGACAGTGCTGGCGCTGCTGCTGCGCTTCTACGAGACCACGGCGGGCCAGATCCTGATCGACGGCCAGTCGATCTCGGCCGTATCGCGCAAATCGCTGCGGCAGCAGACCGCCTATGTCGGCCAGGACGTCTATCTGTTCCGCGACACCATCCGGAGCAACATCGCCTTCGGCAAGCAAGGCGCCACCGAGGCCGAGATCGTCGAGGCCGCGAAGGCGGCCTGCGCCCACGACTTCATCATGAGTTTTCCGCTCGGCTACGACACGCCGGTCGGCGAGCACGGCACCCAGCTCTCCGGCGGCCAGCGCCAGCGCATCGCGGTGGCGCGCGCGCTGATCAAGAACGCGCCGGTCATCCTGCTCGACGAGGCCACCGCCGCGCTCGACTCCGAATCGGAGAAGCAGGTGCAGGAGGCGATCGAGCATCTCTGCCAGGGCCGCACCACGATCGTGATCGCGCATCGCCTGCACACCATCATGCACGCCGACGCCATCCTGGTGGTCGAGGGCGGCGAGATCGTTGAGCGCGGGCGCCACGACGAGCTGCTGCGCCGCGGTGGCCGCTACGCCTCGTTCTTCCGCCTGCAGCACCACCACGACCCGAGCCCGCTCGCGCTGGCGCCGATCAGCGCGCGGGCGTGACGGAGATCAGAGCTCTAGGAGCGCGGGAGGTTCACCTCTCTCTTGGGAGAGGTCGATTTGCGCAGCAAATCGGGTGAGGGGTTACGCTCGATCGGGAGAGCAAGACCCCTCACCCGGATTGCTTCGCAATCCGACCTCTCCCCGCCGGGGAGAGGTAACTCGACCGCGGCAGCCACCCAATTAACAAAGCCTCACCCCTTCGGAACCAGTCCTGCGCGCAGCACGCGCAGGACGTTGCCGCCCATCACCTTGCGGATGTCCTCTTCGGAGAAACCAGCGGTCAGCAGCGCCTGGGTCACGGCGACGATCTCGCTTGCATCAAATCCTGTGGTGGTCGAGCCGTCGAAATCGGAGCCGAGCCCGACATGGTCGATGCCGACGAGATCGCGGACATGGGCGATCGCGCGCGCGACGCTTTTCGGCTCGAGCGAGCAGACCGCGCCCTGCCAGAACCCGATCCCGATCACGCCGCCGGTGCGCGCCACGCCCTTGACCTCGTCATCGGTGAGATTGCGGTTGACCTTGCAGGTCGCCTGCACGCCGCCATGGCTGGAGACCACCGGACGCGTCGCCATCGCCAGCACGTCGGCGACCGCTTCGTGGCTGGCATGCGCGATGTCGACGATCATGCCCTTGGCTTCCATCCGTTGCACCACCTGCCGGCCGAGCGGCGTCAGCCCGCTTTTCGCCGTGCCGTGCATCGAGCCGCCGATCTCGTTGTCGAAGAAATGCGTCAGCCCGGCCATCCGAAAGCCCGCGGCATAGAGCAAGTCGAGATTGTCGATATTGCCCTCGAGATTGTGCAGCCCCTCGATCGACAGCATGCCGCCGACCACGGATGCGCCGCCCTTGCGGTCGGCCAGCAGGCGGTCGATGTCGGCGGCTGTCGTAACCACGCGCAGCCGCCCGCCGGACTCCGCGGCAAAGCCGTGCAATTTCTCCGCATGCCATAGCGAGCGCTGCAGCAGCGAGGACCACGTCCGCGGCGGCTGCTGGTTGACGATGGCAAGGTTGGTGATCGTGTCGGTGTCGGACGGATTGGAATCGTAGTTCTGTCCCTTCGGCGACTTGGTCACCGACGAGAACACCTGCAGCGCGTAGCGTCCTTCGAGCAGGCGCGGCAGGTCGATGTGGCCGCGGTCGGAGCGCGCGATCAGATCGCGCTTCCACAACAGGCTATCGGCGTGCATGTCGGCGACGTCGAGCGTCGCCTGCAGCGCCTGCGCCGCCGGCGTGATGTCGATCGCGACGCGCTGGACCTTGTTCTGGGCCCGGTCGATCTTTTCCGGGCCGAAGGCGAAGACCGTCGCGCCGCCGGCGACCAGGACCGCGGCGACCACGGCGAGGCCGATCAGGAGCCATTTCCTCATCGACTGCGCCGTTTCCGCCGGCAGGTCGCGGCCGGGCTCATCCGAAAGGAGGCCTCACATCTGCGCCCCGCGTGGCCGCAGCCCCTAGCCCGGGACGCCGCCGCCCTGTAAATACGGTCCGCGCTCCCTCCTGCAACCTTCCGGGACCCCTTCATGAACGCTGCCTCCACCGTCATCCCGCTTCCGCCCCAGCCTTCGCTTCCCGTCGTCGGCGAAACCGGCGTCTACCCGGTCCGCCGCATCTGGTGTGTCGGCCGCAACTATCTCGAGCATATCAGGGAGATGGGCAATGACGAGCGCGCGCCGCCGTTCTTCTTTGCCAAGCATGCCGACATGCTGGTGGCCGATGGCGCGACGATTCCGTATCCGCCGCTGACCAAGGACCTGCATCACGAGGTCGAGCTGATCGTGGCGATGAAGAGCGGCGGGCTGAACATCCCGGCCGAGAAGGCACTCGATCACGTCTACGGCTACGCGGTCGGCATCGACCTGACCCGCCGCGACCTGCAGCTCGCTTCGCGCAAGAAGGAGCGACCCTGGGAGATCGGCAAATCGTTCGACTATTCGGCGCCCTGCTCGGCGATCCAGCCGGCGTCCAAGATCGGCCACCCGACCGCGGGCAAGATCTGGCTCACCGTCAACGGCAAGGAAACCCAGAAGGGCGACCTCACCGAATTGATCTGGAACGTGCCGGAAATCATCTGGCAGCTCTCGCAGCAGGTGAAGCTCGCCGCCGGCGACATCATCATGACCGGCACGCCGGCCGGCGTGTCGCAGCTGCAGGTCGGCGACAAGCTCGAATGCGGCGTCGACGGTGTCGGCACGCTGAAGGTTTCGATCGGCGAGCCGGAGTAGCTCAGCGCGGCCCACGCGTAGCCCGGATGAAGCGAAGCGAAATCCGGGAACGCTTCACCCCGTCGCACTGTCCCGGATTGCGCGGAGCCTGTCATCGGGCGCGCGTTTGCGCGACCCGTTGGCTGCATCAGGGCTACGCATCGACGTTCAACAAGCGGCCCCGGACATCGCGTCCGGGGCCTTTTGCTGTGATCAGTGGGCCGTGCCGGGCAGGCAGGGCGGCGCCGCATACGGCGCCGTGGCGTAGGCGCCGACATTCGGCGCGCGCACGCAGTCGCCGGCGAAGCTGCCGGTCGTTGCCTGCGCGTGGGCTTGGCGCGATGCGGCGGCGTTGCGGGTGGCGGCAGAGGCATCGGTCGCGAAGACGGCTGCTGCGATCAGCGCGGCCGCGATGAAGATCGATTTGGTCATGGTTTTCTCCCGACGATGAGAGAGCCGAGCAAACCCGGCTCCTATGACCAGATACGACCTGCGCGCCGGTTTATTTCATCACGCGCGATCACCGGCGCGCGACCGCCTCATCGCGGCAACGCCCTTAGCCCTTCGCGCGCTGATACGGCGCGTAGCGCGGCGTCCACATCTTGGCGCGGATGCGCGCTTCGATCTGGTCGAGCGGGATATCCTTGACCTGCCCTTCCTTGTGCGCCTGCAGCGCCACGGCAAGCGCGACCGTCAGCGCGACGTCGCGCAGCGCGCTGACGGGCGGCAGCAGATTGTGCTTCGGGTTGTTGCGCGCCGGCGAGGAGCTCGCCAGCGCCTTGGCCGCGGCCATGAACATCCCGTCGGTGACGCGGGCGGCGCCGACCGCGAGCGCGCCGAGGCCGACGCCCGGGAAGATGTAGGAGTTGTTGGTCTGGTCGACCTTGAAGCGGACGCCGTCACGGGTGATCGGCGGGAACGGGCTGCCGACGCCGATCAGCGCCCGCCCCTCGGTCCAGGCCTCGATGTCGACCGGCGTCGCCTCGGCGCGCGAGGTCGGGTTCGACAGCGGGAAGATCACCGGCCGCTGGTTGGCTTCGGCCATCGCACGCACCACCGGCTCGGAGAACGCGCCGGCCTGGCCGGAGACGCCGATCAGCACGGTGGGCTTTGCGTTGCGCACCACGTCGAGCAGCGCAACGCGGTCGGGATGGTCGAGCTTCCAGTTCGCGATCGCCGCCTTGTTCTGCAGGAACGGCATTTGGAACGGCGCCAGCCCGCTCATGCCTTCGACCAAAAGCCCGTCACGGTCGACCATGAAGAAGCGGGTCGCCGCCTCGCTCTCCGACAGGCCGGCGTCGCGCATCGCGGCGCGGATCAGGCCGGCGATGCCGCAGCCGGCCGAGCCGGCGCCGAGCACGGCGACGCGCTGCTCGGTCAGCGGCACGCCGGTGACGTTGATGGCCGACAGCAAGGTGCCGGTCGCCACCGCCGCGGTGCCCTGAACGTCGTCGTTGAAGGTGCAGAGCCGGTCGCGATAGCGATCCAGCATGCGTGTCGCGTTGTTCTTGGCAAAATCCTCCCACTGCAGCAGCACGCGCGGCCAGCGCTTCACCACCGCGGAGACGAACGCCTCGATGAAGTCGTCATACTCCTGGCCGCGGACGCGCTCGTTGCGCCAGCCGATATAGAGCGGATCGGCCAGGCAGTCCGGATTGTCGGTGCCGACGTCGAGCAGGATCGGCAGCGTGGTCGCCGGATGCAGCCCGCCGCAGCCGGTGTAGAGCGAGAGTTTTCCGATCGGGATGCCCATGCCGCCGGCGCCCTGGTCGCCGAGGCCGAGGATGCGCTCGCCGTCGGTGACGACGATCGCCTCGACCGCGTCGAAGCGCGGATGGGCGAGGATGCGATCGATCCGCGCCTGGTGCGGGATGCTCAGAAACAGGCCGCGCGGCTTGCGGAACAGGCGGCTGAAATGCTGGCAGCCGGCCCCGACCGTCGGCGTGTAGACGATCGGCAGCAGCTCCTCCAGATTGCCGACCAGCAGCGCATAGAACAGCGTCTCGTTGGTGTCCTGCAGCTCGCGCAGGAAGGCGTAGCGCTCGAGATCGGTCTCGTAGCCGCGCAGCGCCTGCAGGCGGCGCGACACCTGCTCGTCCAAGGTCAGCACGCTGGGCGGCAGCAGGCCGTGCAGATCGAACGCATCGCGCTCGGCCTCCGAGAACGCCGTGCCCTTGTTGAGCTGCGGATCGGCGAGCAGCTCATAAGCGCTCAGCGCGGTGGTGATGGAAGCTCCAGACGTCTCGGACATGACAAGGTCCCCTCAATGCAGAATGCCGGACCGGAACTGTAGCACCTCGGTGCGACGGATCGGAGCGCGAAGGCACGCGGTCGGTAAAATTGAAGTCGATTGACAAAGTAAAAGCCCCGGACAATGCGTCCGGCGCCCGCGCGCTGAAAACGCTACACCTTCGGACAGAGATCACCATACCTTGGTATGATCTCCCCGATCCCTTTTCATGCTCTCACGCTTACGCTCGTATAATTGAGCCATTGAGCGCGATTCCTATACTCGCAACTGCTCCTGACGGATGCACAACGGCTCAGAACCTCGCTCTACGGAGGCGCGACTAACGAATCCTCGTTCTATAGCGGGCGCGTTGTGAGTTGTGTTCCGATTTGTGATCAGAATCACAGCCTAGGGAGTGAATCGTAAGACGAGACCGAAGTGGTTGCTGTATGCGGGTTTCTTCGAGGAACGCTCACATGATCGTCAACATTCAGAAGCTCAATGGCCTTTGGCACCTCATCGTCGGATCGTGCCAGATCCGAACGCCGTTCCTGGAGACTCAGGACCGCGAGTGGGTTGTCGCCTACGCAAGGCGAGTCTACCCGGGCGCCAAGGTCTTCGAGCGCGACTGACTTTCAGCGGTTACGCCTCGCGACCCGCAAATTCGACCGCAGCAATCCCGACTGGCGATATCACCTGATCGCCGATATCACGATGAGGCCGAGGATCAGCGCGGTCGCCGAATATTTCAGCGTGTAGTAGACGTTGCGGTTCCACTCCTTGACCTTGCGGCTGGCGAGGTGGACCTCGTAGAGCTTGCCGAACACCTTGTTGAGCGCGCCGACATGCTCGCCGTCGACGTTCTGGGTCGCCGACGCCTTGACGATGTTGTGGCTGACCCAGCGGTTCATCCGGGTCATGAAGCCGTATTTCATCGGGCGCTCGACGTCGCAGAACAGGATGATGCGGTTGACGTCGGTCTTGTTCTCGGCGCTGTGGATGAAGGTCTCGTCGAACATGAAGGCCTCGCCGTCGCGCCAGACGCACTCGACGCCGTCGACGAGAATCCGGCACTGGTTCGAGTTCGGCGTCACCAGGCCGAGGTGATAGCGCAAGGAGCCTGCGAAGGGATCGCGATGCGCCCCTAACTTGCCGCCGGGCGGCAGCATCGCGAACATCGCGCCATGCACGTTCGGGATCGAGTTCAAGAGCTCGACCGTCTTCGGGCACAGCGTGCGCGCCGACGGCAGAAAGTCGTCGTACCATTTCAGATAGAAGCGCTTCCATCCGCTCTTGAAGAAGGAATAGAAGCCCCAGTCGTTGTTCTTGGCGGCGGCGCGGATGAAGCCTTCGTCGAACAGGCGCGTGGCCTCGTCGCGGATCGTCTCCCAATTGTCCGAAAGCTTCTTCAGCTCGGGAAACTGCTCGACCGGGATCACCGGCGTGTTGGGCACCGCGGAGCCGGCATACATCAGCACGTTGTAGGGTGCGAGGTAGGTCGAGTGGTCGCCGAGCTGGCGCGCGAAGCGCAGCCGTTGCTTGCCGCGGAAGTGAACGTAGAGCGTGGAAGCCACCAGCACGTAGAGAATGACGAGCTGCGGCGCGAAGAGCTGTCTCAACATGATCGATCTATGATCGCGGCCCCTCGACGCCCGCCACACACCGCCTAGCGCAAGCACAGATCCCTCGACGGGTGGCTCGGCATCGGCAGAGGCGGCGCCGTCCGCGAAAATTCCCCTTGTTTCGTCGCTGCTTGGCTCCGCCGCCGGATATTCCAGCACTAAGGCCGGAAGCCCTGCCGAGGACCATCGCGAATGGCTTTGTAAGCATTCGCTCACTGAAAGTGAAGGGTTGCGCCATTCGAGCTTCCGCCTTGTGACCTCCCCGCATCATTCGCCATTGACAAATCGATTAGATAATTACTAATCAGGCGGTGACCCGCCCGAGAACGCGGACATCAAGAGGAGGAACGATGAGACAGGTTTTGGCGGCAGCCATGATTGCGGCGATGACGACGGCCGCCCACGCCCAGGTATCCGACGACGTCGTGCGCATTGGCGTGCTGACCGACCTGTCGAGCTGGGGCCGCGACAATTCCGGTCCGGGATCGGTCGAGGCCGCCAAGATGGCGGTCGAGGAGTTCGGCTTCACCGTGCTCGGCAAGCCGATCGAGATCATCTCGGCCGATCACCAGATGAAGACCGATGTCGGCGTGCAGATCGTGCGCGGCTGGTTCGACAACGGCAAGGTCGATGCGGTGGTCGACATTCCGAACTCCGGCATCGCGATCGCCGTGCACAACATGGTGCGCGAGCGCAACAAGATCGCACTGCTGTCCGGCCCCGGCGCGAGCTCGCTGACCGATGAATTGTGCAGCCCCAACACGGTGCATTTCGCCTACGACACCTACGCGCTGTCCAAGGTGACGGCCTCGGCCGTGATCAACGAGGGCGGCAAATCCTGGTTCTTCGTCACCGCGGACTATGCCTTCGGCCAGCAGCTCGAGAAGGACGCCACGCGCTTCATCAACGAGATGGGCGGCAAGGTGCTCGGCAATGTCCGCCATCCGACCAACACCGCCGACTTCTCCTCCTTTGCGCTGCAGGCGCAGAGCTCGAAGGCCGACGTGGTCGCCTTCGCCAATGCCGGCCAGGACACCGACAATGCGATCAAGCAGTCCGGCGAGTTCGGCCTCGTGCAGGGCGGCCAGAAGCTGGTCGGCCTCCTGATGTTCGATACCGACGTGCATGCGATCGGGCTCAACGCGGCGCAAGGCACCTACATGACGACGGCGTCCTACTGGAACATGGACGACAAGACGCGGGCGTGGTCGAAAAAATTCCTCGCCCGCGCCAATGTGATGCCGACCATGATCCATTCCGGCGTCTACGGCTCGGTGCTGCATTATCTCAAGGCGATCAAGGCCGCCGGCACCGACGATCCGAAAGCGGTGATGGCCAAGATGCGCGAGCTGCCGATCGAGGACACTTTTGTGCACGGCGGCAAACTGCGCGAGGATGGCCGCGTCATCCGCGACATGTATCTTGCGAAGGTGAAGAAGCCGTCGGAATCCAAGGAGCCGTGGGACTATCTCGACATCGTCAAGACCGTGAAGGGCGAGGACGCCTATCGTCCGGTCTCCGAGTCGAAATGCCCGCTCCTGAAGCATTAGGATCGATCGCGTGGCCAACGAAGAGACCTATGAATGCGATGCGCTGGTCGTCGGCTCCGGCTGTGCCGGGCTGTCGGCGGCGGTCACCGCCGGCCATCACGGCCTCAAGGTTCTGGTGGTCGAGAAGGAGCCGAAGTTCGGCGGCACCACCGCCCGCTCCGGCGGCTGGCTGTGGATTCCCGGCACCTCGCTGGCGAAGGCCTGGGGCATTCAGGAGAGTCCCGATCAGGCCAAGACCTATCTGCGCCACGAGGCCGGCAACAGTTTTGATGCCGCCCGCGTCGATGCGTTCCTGACCGAAGGCCCGAAAGCGGTCGACTTCTTCACGTCCAATACCGCGGTGCGCTTCGACATGCCGCTGACCTTCCCGGACTATCATGCCGAGGCGCCCGGCGGCGCGCAGGGCGGCCGCTCGATGGTGACGCGGCCGTTCGACGGCCATGAGCTCGGCGATGCCATCAAGGACCTCGGCAGCCCGCTGCCCGAGCTCACCGTGTTCGGCATGATGCTCGGCTCCGGCAAGGAGATCATCCATTTCATGCGCGCCACCAAGTCGCTGCCCTCGGCGTTCTATGTCGCCAAGCGGCTGTCGCGGCACGCCATGGACGTGGCGCGCAACGGCCGCGGCATGACGCTGACCAACGGCAACGCGCTCGCCGGCCGGCTGGCGAAATCCGCCTTCGACCTCAAGATCCCGCTCTGGCTGTCCTCACCGGTACGCGAGTTGATCGTCGACAACGGCGTCGTGCGCGGCGCGGTGGTCGTGCGCGAGGGCCGCACCATTCGCGTCAACGCCAGGCGCGGCGTCGTGCTGGCTTGCGGCGGCTTTCCGCATGACGTCGCACGGCGGCAGAAGATGTTTCCGCATGCGCCGACCGGGAAAGAGCATTACTCGCCGGGTCCGACCGGCAACACCGGCGACGGCTTGCGCCTGGCGGAATCCGCCGGCGGCCGGGTCGAGGACGCGCTGCCGAACGCGGCGGCCTGGGTGCCGGTCTCCGTCACCACACGCAAGGACGGCTCCAAGGGCGTGATGCCGCATTTCATCGATCGTGCCAAACCCGGCGTGATCGCGGTGATGCGCGACGGCAAGCGCTTTGCCAATGAAGGCAACTCCTACCACGACTTCGTGCAGGAGATGATGAAGGCCGCAAAGCCCGGCGAGGAGATCGCGGCGTATCTCGTCTGCGATCACCAGACCCTGCGCAATTACGGTCTCGGCTGCGTGCCGCCGCGGCCGATGCCACTCGGCCATCATCTGAAGACCGGCTATCTCAAGCGCGGCGCGACGCTCGCGGAGCTCGCGGCGCAGACCGGCATCGACGCCAAGGCGCTCGAGGCCACCGTCGCCGAATTCAACACCACCGCGGCAGAGGGCCGCGATCCCGCCTTCGGCAAGGGCTCGCGCGCCTACAACCGCTACCAGGGCGACGCGCTGCACGGGCCCAACCCGTGTGTCGCGCCGATCCAGCATGGACCGTTCTACGCCATCAAGATGGTGATCGGCGACCTCGGCACCTATGCCGGCATCCGGACCGACGCCAATGCCCGCGCGCTCGACGCCGACGGCCACCCGATCCAGGGCCTCTATGCCGCCGGCAACGATATGGCGAGCATCATGGGCGGCAACTATCCCGGCGCCGGCATCACGCTCGGGCCGGCGCTGACCTTCGGCTATATCGCGGGCAAGCACCTCGCCGGCGCGGCGCAGGAAAGAAGCGCGGCATGAGCACGATGGCCACCCTGCTCGCCGGCAAGCGCGCGCTGGTGACCGGCGCCGCGCACGGCAACGGCCGTGCCATCGCCGTTGGACTTGCCGCGCATGGCGCCGACGTCGTGGTGACCGACATCGACCTTGCCGGCGCCGAGCGAACCGCGGGCGATATCCGCGAGCGCGGCCGCGCCGCCTGGCCGTTCGAACTCGACGTCAGCGATGCCGAAGCATGTCACGCCCTCGCGCAACGAACGGCGCGCGAGATCGGGCCGATCGCGATCCTGGTCAACAATGCCGGCATCATCATCCGTGAAGGCATCGACTCGCCGCGCGCGCAAGACAACTGGCGACGGGTGCTCGACGTCAACCTGACCGGAACGTTCAACGTCACCCACGCCTATCTGCCGGCGCTGCGCGAGACGCGCGGTGCCATCATCAATCTCGGCTCGGTCGCCTCCTTTGTCGGCGTCGCCGATACGCTCGGCTATGCGCCGTCGAAGGGCGGCGTGAAGCTGTTGACCCAGGCGCTCGCCCGCGAGCTTGCCGCCGACGGCATTCGCGTCAATGCGATTGCCCCCGGCGTGATCGCAACCGCGATGACCGAAGCGACCCGCAACGACCCTGCCCGGCTTGCCGGCTTCATCGGGCGCACCCCGCTCGGCCGCGTCGGGCAGCCGGAGGAGTTGGTCGGGCCGGTGGTGTTCCTGGCGTCCGAGCTTGCATCCTATGTGAACGGCGTGACCATGCCGGTCGACGGAGGGTTTCTCGCCGTATAAGGACGTTGTCGGAGAGCTGGCAAGATTCCATGACGGCCACATGACCAGAGAAAGCCGCGGCATACAGTCGATCGAGGTCGGCGGCGAATTGCTCCGCGCGCTCGCCCGCAGCGGCGAACCGATGATGCTGCGCGACCTCGCGCGCGAGGCGGGCATGCCGCCGGCCAAGGCGCATCCCTACCTGGTGAGCTTTTCCCGCATCGGCCTGATCGAACAGGACGAGACCACCGGCCGTTACGAGATCGGCGCGCTGGCGCTCGAGCTCGGCCTGATCAGCCTGCGCCGGCTCTCCGCGGTGCGGATCGCGACGCCGCGGATCGCCAGCCTCGCCGACGGCATCAATCACGCGGTGTCGCTGTCGGTCTGGGGCACCCACGGGCCGACCGTGGTGCGGCTCGAGGAGCCGAGCCACCCCGTGCACATCGCGATGCGCGTCGGATCGGTGGTGGCGCTGCTGGAGACCGCGACCGGCCGCGCCTTCGCCGCCTTCATGCCGCCGAACGCGGTCAAGACCGCGCTCGACAGCGGCCTCGACCGGCTCGGCGTCGGCTACAATCCGAAGCGCGCACCTGCCAGCGCGAAGACCACGGAGATGCTTGCCGAGGTCCGCAGCCGGGGCCTGGCGCGCGCCATCGGCGATCCGCTGCCGGGCGTCAACGCATTCGCCGCGCCGGTGTTCGATCACGCCGGCCACGTCGCGCTGGTCATCACCGCGATGGGCCCCGAGGGCACCTTCGACGTCGGCTGGGACAGCGCGATCGCGGCCGCGCTGCGGGGTTGCGCCGGCGAGATTTCGCGGCAGCTCGGCCACGGCACGGTGCAGGAGCCGCGGCCTGAAAGCAGATAACGACCGAACACCCGCAGGATCGGTAGAGCGTAGCGAAACCCATCGATTTGCATCCGCGGTGAGATGATGGGTTTTCGCTACGGACTGCGTTCCCACCCACCACTGTCATCGCCCGGCCTGTGCGCAATTGCGCACATGGACCGGGCGATCCAGTACGCCGCGGCCTCTCGGCTCAATCACCGGCGTCTCTGGAATACTGGATCACCCGCCTGCGCGGGTGGATGACACCGAACGAGCTGTTTGACGGTTGAATCAAACTGTCACCGTCATCCTGAGGTGCGAGCCTTGCAGCGCAATTGCGCTGCAGGGCGAGCCTCGAAGGATGAATCGGCCCGGCTGGTGGCCGTCCATCCTTCGAGGCTCGCAAGAGCTCGCACCTCCAGCGACAAAGGCGAAGCCTTTGCGCGGGAATGACGGGTTTGATAGCGCGACGATGCATCTCAAGCAAAAGGCCCCGGGCGATCCGGGGCCTTTCACTTCACTCATCGCAACCGCGACAGATCAGTAGCGGTAGTGATCGCTCTTGTAGGGGCCTTCCTGCTTGACGCCGATGTAGTCGGCCTGGTCCTTGCGCAGTTCGGTCAGCTTGACGCCGATCTTGGCGAGGTGCAGGCGGGCGACCTTCTCGTCCAGCGTCTTCGGCAGCACGTAGACCTTCTTCTCGTACTTGCCGCCCTTGTTGTTGGCGAACAGCTCGATCTGCGCCAGCGTCTGGTTGGTGAACGAGGCCGACATCACGAAGGACGGATGGCCCATCGCATTGCCGAGATTCACCAGGCGCCCCTCCGACAGCAGGATGATGCGGTGCTTGTCCGGGAATTCGATCTCGTCGACCTGCGGCTTGATGTTGGTCCACTTCAGATTGCGCAGCGATGCAATCTGGATCTCGTTGTCGAAGTGACCGATGTTGCAGACGATGGCGCGATCCTTCATCGCGCGCATGTGCTCGATGGTGATGATGTCCTTGTTGCCGGTGGCGGTGACGAAGATGTCGGCGCGCGGCGCCGCGTCTTCCATGGTCACGACCTCATAGCCTTCCATCGCCGCCTGCAGCGCGCAGATCGGATCGACCTCGGAGACCATGACGCGGCAGCCGGCCTGGCGCAGCGAGGCGGCCGAGCCCTTGCCGACGTCGCCGAAGCCGGCGACCATCGCGACCTTGCCCGACAGCATCACGTCGGTGCCGCGGCGGATGCCGTCGACCAGCGACTCGCGGCAGCCATAGAGGTTGTCGAACTTCGACTTGGTGACGCTGTCGTTGACGTTGATCGCCGGGAACAACAGCGTGCCTTTGTTGGCCATCTCGTACAGACGATGCACGCCGGTGGTGGTCTCTTCCGAAACGCCCTTGATGTTCTTGGCGATCTCGGCGAACCAGCCCTTCGGCTTCTCCTTCAAGAGGCGCTTGACCAGCGCGTAGAAGATTTCCTCTTCCTCCGAGGTCGGCTTGTCGAGGAAGGCGGTATCGCCCTGCTCGGCGCGGTAGCCGGCATGCACCAGCATGGTGGCGTCGCCGCCGTCATCGAGGATCATGTTCGGCGTGCCGCCGCCGTGCCAGTCGAACAGTTTTGCGGTGTAGTCCCAGTACTCGGTCAGCGTCTCGCCCTTGACGGCGAACACCGGGATGCCGGCGGCGGCGATCGCGGCCGCGGCGTGGTCCTGGGTCGAGTAGATGTTGCAGGAGACCCAGCGGATGTCGGCGCCGAGCGCGGCCAGCGTCTCGACCAGCACCGCGGTCTGGATCGTCATGTGCAGCGAGCCGGCGATGCGCGCGCCCTTCAGCGGCTGCTTGGGGCCGTACTCCTCGCGGGTGGCGATCAGGCCGGGCATCTCGGTCTCGGCCAGCGAGATTTCCTTGCGGCCGAAATCGGCGAGCGAAATGTCCTTGACGATGTAGTCGGTGAAGACGGGCTTGGTGGGGGCGTTCATGTCTGTTTCCTAAATCGGTCAATCGGCGTGTCAGTAACGAAGCAGGCCGAACGCCCTGCGGCGCGGCCCTCTCCCTCGCCCCGCCTGCCGCGGGGAGAGGGTTGGGGTGAGAGGCTCTATCCGCGCAACGAACTCGCGGAGAGTCCCCCTCACCCGCCGCTTCGCGGCGACCTCTCCCCGCAAGCGGGGCGAGGTAAGTGGATCAGAGCGCGCGCTTCAGCGGCTCGACGAGATCGGTCTTCTCCCAGGAGAAACCACCCTCATTGTCCGGCGTGCGGCCGAAATGACCGTAGGCCGAGGTCCGGGCGTAGATCGGGCGGTTGAGGTCGAGATGGGTGCGGATGCCGCGCGGCGTCAGATCCATCGCCTTGGCCGCCGCCTGCTCGAGCTGATCCTCCGGCACTTTACCGGTGCCGTGGGTGTCGATGTAGATCGAGAGCGGACGCGCCACGCCGATCGCGTAGGCGAGCTGCAGCGTGCAGCGGTCGGCGAGACCGGCAGCGACGATGTTCTTGGCGACATAGCGCGCGGCATAGGCCGCGGAGCGGTCGACCTTGGTCGGGTCCTTGCCGGAGAACGCGCCACCGCCATGCGGCGCGGCGCCGCCATAGGTGTCGACGATGATCTTGCGGCCGGTGAGGCCGGAGTCGCCGTCCGGACCGCCGATGAAGAATTTGCCGGTCGGGTTGATGTGCCAGATCGTCTTGCCGTTGATCCACTCCTTCGGCAGCGCCTCGCGCACATAGGGCTCGACGATGTCGCGGATCTGGTTCGACGAGAGATCCTCGACCAGATGCTGGTGCGAGACCACGATCTCACGGACGCCGACCGGCTTGCCGTTCTCGTACTGCACGGTGACCTGGCTCTTGGAGTCCGGGCCCAGCACCTTCTCACGGCCGGAATGGCGCGCCTCGGAGATCAGGCGCAGGATCTTGTGGGCGTAGAAGATCGGCGCCGGCATCAGGTCCGGCGTCTCGTTGGTGGCGTAGCCGAACATGATGCCCTGGTCGCCGGCACCCTCTTCCTTGACCTCGCCGGGCTGCAGCGCGTCGACGCCCTGCGCGATGTCGGCCGACTGCGGATGCAGCAGGATCTCGATATCGCAGGTCTTCCAGTGGAAGCCGTCCTGCTCGTAGCCGATGTCCTTGATCGCGCCGCGCACGACGTTCTCGATCTGCTCGTTGGTGACCGAAGCGGGCCCGCGGGTCTCGCCGGCGATCACCACCTTGTTGGTGGTCGCAAGCGTCTCGCAGGCGGCGCGGATGGCCCACGGATCGATGCCGGCTTTCGGCCCTTCCCGGTAGAACAGGTCAACGATCTCGTCGGAGATACGGTCGCAGACCTTGTCGGGATGTCCTTCGGAGACCGACTCGCTGGTGAACAGATATGACGCGCGCATCAAGCAAACCCCTTGTTTCGTCGTACTTTGACGTTTCGTTGGTGAATGTGTCCCTGGAATGTCACTCGCGTCGCCGCGAGATGACGTAGGATTCGTCGTAGAACCAAAGCCCGTTGTGTTTGCGGAGAACGTCGCGCGTGGCCTCGAGTGTCCGCGCGCTTTCGGCCATATCGGTCAACCGGTCATCCTCGATCTGGGCGACATACACCGCCGCGTTCCACGCTGCAAAGGCGGTCGACGTCCCGATCGTGCCCGTCACCTCATTGGGCAGCGCTTCCATATCATAACGGAAGATCGAACGATTGTCGGCGTAGGCGTTGAAGTTGAGATCGCGCCCGGCCGCGCCCAGCTCGTATTTCACGGCGCGCAGTATCTCATGACGGCTGACGGCGAAAGGATTTTCTCCGGGCCACACCGACTGGATGATTTCCAATCCCGGATCGTGCCCGTAGGAGTGAATGCCGATCAGGCGGCCGCCGGCGCGCAGGGCGCGCGCGAGCGGCGCGATGATGCGCTTGGCACGGAAATTCACCGAGGATTTCGCCCGGTAGGGCTGCGAGGCGATCACAAGATCGAAATTGGCCTCGGTGCGGCCGGCCCGCGGGATGATGGAATCGAGCAGGAACCGGTGGTCGTCCCGGTACAGCACCAGGGCAACCGGCCGCTCATAGATGGGCATGGCGGTTCGTGGGCTGACGTTGGCGCGCCAGTTCTGCTCGAGAAATGGGGCAAGTTCGGCGATCTGGGTCTCGAATTCGCCCGAGGCGGTCCCACGCAGCGGCACCTCATGCCAGATCATGCTGGCGGCGGCCGCGTTTGCCCGCGGCGTCAGCCAGGGCGCCTCGGCGTAATACATGTTGGTGAACACGAACACCGTCGCCGGATGCTCGACCAGGCGGTCCGGCACCTTGTCCAGCGTCAGGCGGATGTCCTCGACGCTCAGTTCCTTGCCAGCGACATAGAACGGCATATGCGGGAAGCGGCCATGCATGGCGCGCAGCACGCGCGCCAGCACGGTTCCGTCGCCCATGCCGGCGTCGAACACCCGGAGCGCCGGCGGCCGCGGCTGGATTGCCGACAATTCCAGCGCGACCCGATCGGCAACCACCCGCTTCTCGCTGCAGGTGTGGACGAAGAGCAGATAGCGCTGGCGGTTCTCGAAGAAGCGGAAATTGCCCCTGGGGTCGCGCTTCTCCGGCGGCACCACGAGGCCGCGCGGCGGCGGCACCCCGCCCGGCGTCGACGCCGCGATGAAGGCGTTGATGCGGTCGAGGGTGTCGATGGTGATGCGCTTGCCCTCGCGCAGCCGGTGCACCAGCTTGCCGTCGTTGACCGCACGGCGGCCGAACGTCGTCTCCGCCATGTCGGAGTCCCGGCAGAAGTCCGAGATTTGACTGAGGATTTCGTCGTTCTTCATCAGGACGGTGGGCAGGCGCCGGCGTTGGGACGAGAGTGGGCAGAACAAGATCGGACCAACTCAGTATCACCGATTGCCCAACATGAAAACCCCGCTGCGCCGCAGGATCGCCTGACATTTTCGTGGGCAACCGGGTCCCGCAGCACGGCCGGTCGCCGGCCATGAACGCCAAAGGCCGGCCCGGAGGGTCCGGACCGGCCTTTGCGAGACTGGATCCGCGATGCCCTGCACTGCAGGACATCGCGGCATCAGGTTGTCCTTACACGACCAGGAAGTCGTGCGCGGTCAGGGTTGCCGGATGCGTCGTGGTGCCCAGCGTTGCGAACTGGACCGCGGCGCCGGCACCGCTGCCGTCGGCGTCGTAGAACACGGCGCCGGTGCTGGCATTGTAGACGAACCGCGTCGATGCGGTCTCCGCTGCCAGCGACGAGGCGAATGCCGTATCCGCCAGCGGGCCGGTCCCGATCGCCGAGAAGATCGCGTGATCGAGCACCAGCCTGTCGGTGCCGGACGTGAAGTCGGTGATCGTGTCGACGTTGTTGGCACCGAGCGCCGTGTTGAACACGAACAGATCGGCACCGGCACCACCGGTCAGCGTGTCGTTGCCCGCCAGGCCGTTGATCAAGTCGTTGCCGGCGTTGCCGACAATGACGTTGGCCAGTTCGTTGCCGACACCGATGTGGTCATTCGAACCGATGAAGGTGAGGTTCTCGACATTGGCCTGCAGCGCGTAGACCGACAGGAATGTCTGCACCTGATCGGTGCCTTCATTGGCGAACTCGACCACCGAGTCGAGGTTGGATTGAACGGCGTAGATGTCGTCGCCGGTTCCGCCCTGGAAGGTGTTCGATCCGCTGCCGTCGATGAACGTGTCGTTGCCGTCGCCACCGATCAGGTAGTCGTTGCCTAGACCGCCGGTCATCACGTTGTTGAGCGCGTTGCCGATACCGGTGAAGGCAAGGTTTCCGGTATGGATAAGGTTCTCGACGTTGGCCCCCAGCGAGTAGGCAGCCAGCTTCCCGGTGAACACCGTGTCGGTCCCTTCGTTGGCGTTCTCGGTCACGACGTCGCCGGTGTTGTCGACGATGTAGGTGTCGTTGCCGGCGCCGCCGATCAGCGTGTCGGCGCCGAGACCGCCATCCAGCGTGTCATTGCCGGCGTTGCCGGTGATGACGTTGGCCAATGCGTTGCCGGTGCCGGTGTGCGCATTGCTGCCGATGAAGGTCAGGTTTTCGACGTTGGCCGAGAGCGTGTAGCTCGACAGGAACGTCTGCACCTGATCGGTGCCTTCATTGGCGAACTCGAACACGGTGTCGAGGTTGGATTGCACGGCGTAGATATCGTCGCCGGCGCCGCCCTGCAGCGTGTTGAGGCCGTTGCCGTCGATCAGCGTATCGTTGCCGCCGTAACCGACCAGGTAGTCGTTGCCGAGGCCGCCGATGATGACGTTGTTGTCATCGGTGCCGAGGCCGGTGAAGTCGGCGCTGCCGGTGTGGGTCAGGTTCTCGACATTGGCGCCGAGATGATAGGCACTGAGCGCGGTGGTGACCGTGTCGATGCCTGCGTTGGCCTGCTCCAGCACCACGTCGCCGACGTTGTTGACGGTGTAGGTGTCGTTGCCGGCACCGCCGTCGAACCGGTCGGCTCCCGCCGTTCCGGTAAAGGTGCCGTCAACGGCGGCTGCGACGTTGACGATAACCTGCATATTGCCGGTATTGACCCCGTCGGTGTAGCTGAAGTTCAGCGTCACCGTCTCAGGCGATGCATCGCCGGTGACCGGAGCGAGATAGGTCAGGTTCTGCATGTCGGCTGCTGACAGATCCTGCGAGCCCAGAACGACCGCCACGCCATTGAGCATCACCGTTCCGGCCTGATGGCCGGCCGTCGGCTGCACGGTGTCGAGATGGAACGCGAGGGTATCGCCTTCCGGATCGACCGGCAGTGTCAGGTTCAACGGCGCGTCGTTGGGATCCGACAGCTTGGCCTCCGTCACGCCGGACTCCACGTTCACGTTCGACAGCGCAGGAGAGACAGGCGGCAGATTGGCGTCGATGATGCTGACCGCCGTCGCCTGGGTCACCGAATGTCCGGCAGTATCGGTGATCTTGACGTTGAAGCCGTACGACGAGTGCAGGTCGAAGTTGAGAGCTCCGGCCACCGCGATCGTCGCCGACACGCCGTCCGCATTCTTGGTGATCGAGAACGGGCCGCTGAAGGCATTGCCCGAACCGTCCACCAGGGTGAACGTCAGCACGTCGCCGGCGGCGATGTTGTGGTCCGCGGCCGATACGGTGGCGATCGCAGTGCCGTTGATCGCCGCTTCGCTCACAGCCACCGTGCCGGCGTTGTGGTCCTCGTCGGTTCCGGTCTCGGCGACGCCCGTGATGGTCGGCGCGAGCGAGACGATGGTGTCGGGATCCGAGGTCACGCTCACCACATTGCCGTTGAAGCTGAACTTCTCGACATTGACGACCGTATCGGTCTCGCCGCCCTTGACGATGGTGTAGGTGCCGCCCGAACGGGTGATGGCGTAATCACTCCATGCCCCGCTCAGCACGTAGGTGTCACCCGTACCGGCGCCGCCGTCGATGGTGTCGTTGCCGGCACCGCCGTCGATGGTGTCGTCACCGGCGCTGCCGATCACCTTGTCGTCGCCGCCGCCCGCGTTGATGGTCAGCGGTCCGCTGACATACTCGCCGTGGATGGTCTCGGCGACATCGCTGCCGGTGATGGTCTGCCCGGCCGGACCGTTGGCATAGATCGTGATCGGACGAGCCTGGTCCTCGAAGGTGTTGTCGTGGACGAAGCTGCCGATGTCCGCCGACACGAACGGCAGCGGTGCGATGTGGGCACCCGGATCGACAGCCCCCGCGCTCGAGAAGGTGTTGAACGCGATCTGGGTGTCGACGGATTCGCTGACGACGCCGTTGCCGTTGTCGGTGAAGACGTTGTGGTCGATCGAGCCCGTGGTCCCGATCACGATGTAGGCACCTTCGGCCCAATCGTGGATCGCGTTGCCGGTCACCGAGAGCCCGGTGGTGCCTGCGACGGTGCCGAACGGGCGGGTGTCGGAAGCGAACGTCGCCGTGCCATCGAAGGTCGAGTTCTTGATGGTGACGTTGTCGGCGCCGACCACGATGCCGTAGGCACGCTCGGTGCCGCCGGCCTGCACGGCGCCGGTGACTTCGATGCCGTCGATGACGACGCCGTCCGCGGTGATGTAGAGGCCGCCGTTGATGACGGATTCCGCCCCCGCGTGGTCCGCGCCGGCGACGCCATGCTGGGCGCCGACGATCGTGACCTGCTTGTTGACGGTGACATCGCCGGTCAGCGTAAGGCCGCCCGGCACATAGATGGTGTCACCGGCCTGGGCCGCGTTGATCGCGTCCTGCAGCGTGGCGAAGCCGCCGCTGCCGACCAGGAGGATGCGGCCCGCTCCGCTACTGACGACCTCGACGCCGACCAGGGTGTCGGTGCCTTCGGTGCCGCCGGTGGTGACGGTCCAGCCGGACTGATTGCCCGCCGTCACCGGATCGAGGTCGGCAACTGCGGTCAGCTTGTCCAGCGTGATGTTGGTCGTAAACAGCGCGGTGTCGGTGCCAGCGCCGCCGACGATCAGGTCGGCTCCGCCGCCGCCCTTGAGCACGTCGTCGCCGCCATTGCCGAACAGATTGTCGGCGCCTGCCGAGCCGGTGATGTGATCGCCGACCGTGCTGCCGAGAACCTGAATCACCGTGCCGCCCTGCGCAACGTTGCCGCCCGAGGACGTCTCGTTGGTCGCCGTCAGGTCGACGGTGACCGGCGTCGTCAGGTTCTGGAAGTTGAAGTCGTCGTTGACCGACTGGAAGTCGTTGTCGTGGATGCCGGTGTAGTCGTTGGTGACGGGAATACCGACCGAGATGGCGGTGCCCGCCGAGACGAACGTGTTGCCCGACACGTCATGGGTCGCGTCGTTGTAGCCATCGAGGTTGATGGCGCTGCGAACGTTGGAGAACGCGTTGCCGGTGATGTTGAGCTGGTGCTCGGCGCCGTCCGACCAGATGCCGCGTTGCCAGTTGGCCCCGCCGAACAGGTCGGTGTTGGAGACAGGACCCGCGAACAAGTTCGAGTCGATGTTGATGGTGCCGGTCGCCGTGGTGTCGAGTTGGATCGCGGTTGCCTCGACATTGCCGCCGACGAAGTTGCTGTAGAACACCGAGTTGTGCACCGTGTAGGTGCCCGACCCGTGCAACTGCAGCGCGGCGTTGCCGTGTCCGGTGGTGCCGGTGGTCGCATCGGCGAGGAATTCAAGACCGTTGAATTCCACCGCCTTGCTGCCGGTGACCGAGATGTGGCCCTTGATGATGGATTCGGCGCCGCGCGCATCAGCACCCGCGGTGTCGAGATTGGCGCCGGCGAAGGTCAGCTGCTTGTCGGTGACCGTGACGTTCTCGGCATAGGTGCCCGCCGCGAGCAGAATGGTGTCGCCATCGGCCGCCGCATTGACCGCGTCCTGGATGGTGGCAAAGCCGCCGCTGCCGACCAGCAGGACGTGGCCCGTGCCGCTGCTGACGATCTCGACGCCAGTGAGCGTGTCGGTGCCCTCGGCCCCGCCGGTGGTGACGGTCCACCCCGACTGGTTACCTGCCGTAGCCGGATCGATATCGAGCACCGCGGTCAGCTTGTCGAGCGTGATGTTGGCCGAGTAGACCGCCGTGTCGGTGCCGGCACCGCCGACGATCAGGTCGGCGCCGCCGCCGCCCTTGAGGACGTCGTTGCCGTTGTTGCCGAAGATGTTGTCGGCGCCTGCCGAACCGGTGATGTGGTCGTCGACCTTGCCGCCGAGGATCTGCAGCACGCCGCCGCCCGCCAGCGGATCACCACCCGAGGAGGTCTCGGGGTTCGCGGTGAGGTCGAGCGTCACCGGCGTGGTCACGTTCTGGAAGTTGAAGTCGTCGCCGACCGCCTGGAAGTCGTTGTCGTGGATGCCGGTGAAGGTCGATCCGGTCGGAGCGCCGACCGAGATGCCGCTGCCCGCCGAGACAAACGTGTTGTCCGTCACGCTGTGGGTCGCATCGTTGTAGCCATCGAGATTGATGCCGCTACGAACGTTCGAGAACGTGTTGTGGTTGATATCGAGATCGGAGCTGGTGCCGTCGGACCAGATGCCGCGCCCCCACGACGCCGTGCCGAAATTGCCGACCGACGCGCCGGTGAACGCGTTGTGGTCGATCGTCACCGCGCCCGACACGGAGGTGTCGAGGCTGATCGCGCGCGCGTCAACGCCGTTCGCGCCACCCGCGGTCTGGTTGTAGAACACCGAGTTCTCGACGTGATAATTGCCGGTGCCGTGGAAACCGAGCGCCGGATTCGACGGACCGGTGGTGCCGGTGGTGGCAGTGGCCTTGAACTGGAGGCCGTCGAACGTGACGTCCTTGCCGCCGCTGACCTGTACCTGGCCGATAATGACCGATTCAGCGCCACGCGCGCCGCTCGCTCCATCGACGCCATGGTTGGCGCCGACGAAGGTCAGCTGCTTGTCGGTGACCGTCACGTTGCCGACCCAGGGCCCGGCCGCGATCAGGATGATGTCGCCGTCGTGGGCCGCGTCGACCGCAGCCTGGATGCTGGCGAAGCCGTCGCCGCCGACCAGCAGGATGCGTGCGCCGCCCTGCCCGCCGCCGTCGACTTCCTCGATGCTGGTGAGGGTCTCGACGCCTTCCGTCCCGGCATTCACCGTCCAGTGGCCGGACGCGAAGGAGAGATCGTTGACCGTCAGCGCCGCGGTATAGACCGCGGTGTCGATGCCGGCGCCACCGTCGAGGAGATCCGTGCCGGCGCCGCCGATCAGGATGTCGTCTCCGGCGCCGCCCTCGAGCTTGTCATTGCCATCAGCACCGATCAGCGTGTCGTTCGGATTGGAATTGGCCTGGAAGCTGTAGATGGCGGTGATGTAGTCGTCCTGGTCGGTACCGGTGACGGTCTGCCCGTCGCCGTCGTTAAGGCCGTCGCCGTACAGATAGATTCCGACCTTGCGACCGCTGCTGTCATACTCGTTGGTGCCGAAGTAGTTCTGAACGTTTTCGACGTTGTCGAACACGCCGTATCCGACCGCCGACGAGCTCGACGCGCCGAAGTGGTTGCCGTCGATGAAGGTGCCCGGCGCCCAATCGTCACCGACGAAGCCATTGAAGTTGCCGCTGGCATTCGTGAAAGTGTTGTTGGTCATGTGGAACTGGGTCGACGGATTGAAGTAGCCGCCTGAATCCCAGCCGTTCACCAGATTGTGGTCGATGTTGAGGTTGGAGACGTTGCCGCCGTACGGGGTCAGGAAGCCGTAGTCCGCGGGACTGTTGCCGGCATCGATGATGGTGTGAGAGATCGTGACGTTGTTGTGGTCGACATAGATCGCCGAGGAATTGCCGGCGTTGATCGCACCGCCGACGACCTCCATGCCGTCGATGGTCACCTTGTCGGCGGAGATGTACAGCCCGCCGTTCAGGACGGATTCGTGGCCTGCATTGCGCGTACCGTCGGCGCCGTCGACACCGTGGTAGACGCCGAGAATGGTGAGCTCCTTGTTGACGTTGACGCTGCCGGCATCGGCCAGCGTTTCGCCGGCGACTAGAATGGTGGCGCCGGCGCTGGCGGCGTTGATCGCGGCCTGCAGCGTGCCGTAGCCATTGCCGGCCAGGTAGAAGGTCTGACCGTTGGCATCGACGATCTTCTCGACGCCGCTGAGACGGTCGATGCCGTCGGTACCGGCGTCGACCACCCACTGATGGTTGACGGAGTCGTAGGTGATGTTGGCGGCGGTCAGCGCCACGTCATAGGTCGCGGTATCGAGCTCGTTATGGCCGGTGAAGGTGTCGCCGC
This sequence comes from Bradyrhizobium ivorense, assembly GCF_900696085.1. Classification (GTDB taxonomy): domain Bacteria; phylum Pseudomonadota; class Alphaproteobacteria; order Rhizobiales; family Xanthobacteraceae; genus Bradyrhizobium; species Bradyrhizobium ivorense. The sequence continues at coordinate 462,695 of NZ_CAADFC020000028.1, read as the reverse complement.
CGGCGCCGCCATGGAACACGATCGCGCCGGTCGAGCTGTTGCTGGACGCGACGACGTCGGCGTCCGCGGTGCCGTTGAACGTCATCACCGACTGCGTCACGTTGGCGATGTCGCCATGGGTTGCGTTATGCTGCGCACCGTCGATCGTCACATTGGTGACGGTGACAATCGGGCCGGTGTTGCTCTTCGTCGGTTCGCCGGCCTGAATGCCGGTCGACGTATGACCATCGATCGTGCCGTCATGAATGTCGACCGCACCGTTGAAGGTCGCGGGAGCAGCGCCATAGGTGCTTCCGTCGTTACGAGCTTCAACGACGATTGCGCCACCATTCGGGTGTCCGCCGGCGACCACGCCGTCCGACGCGCCGACGTCGTGCAGCGTGAAATTGTCGATCTCGACGTTGGAATACGTGCCGTTCTTGAGGTTCAGATCAATACCGTTGCCGGCGACACCATTTGCGCCGAAAGCCGGTCCGCCGCCGTACTGACCGACGTTGTCCATCGTGATGTTGGTGATGTGCGCGTTCGACAGGGTCTCGGCGTAGATGCCCTTCTGGGTGATATCCGCGAACGACGTTCCGTCGATGACAACGTGATCGGCATTGCCGACGGCCGATTGGCCGGCAGTCGTGTTCTTCTGGAAATAGACACCGATGTAGCTGTCGGTAATCGAACCGTCGTTGAGCGTCAGACCGCTCACACCGGCGGCCGATCCCTTCCAGTATCCGTTCACGGAATCGCTGATCGCGACATCGGTGAAGGTAGCGCCCGAGACGTTCATGTTGTCGGCGAATTGGACGCCGTTCAGGAAGCCGTCGATGTGCAGGCCCTGAATGGTGACGTTGTTGGCCGAAATCGTCAGGCCGCTGCCGGCCGCACCGCTATAGCTCGCCGCGGTCTGCAGGAAGGTCGCCACGCCGCCATCGGCAATGGTGTTGTCGCTCTTGAAGGTGCCGTGCAGCACGACATTGCCGACGGCCGCGATGGTCAGACCCTCGACGTCGACATTGACGTTCTCGGTGTAGGTGCCCTGCAGGACGACGATGGTGTCACCGGCATGCGACGCGTCGATCGCGGCCTGGATGGTCGAATATTGACCGCCGGAGCCGACCACGAGGACATTGTGGTCGTTGAACTGCATGGTTTCGACGCTGTCGAGCGTGATGGTTTCGCCCGCAAGGGTGACCGCGATCGAACCCGGGGTTGCTCCCGCCGCGAAGGTCGCGCTGCCGACATTGCCGTCGAAGATCGCCTTGTCGAGCCCGGCACCGCCGTGCACGACGTCACCGGCGTGCAGATTGACGAAGGAGTCGGCGCCGCCGCTGCCCGTCAGCACATTGGCTCCGGTGCTGCCGGCGATGTAGTCGTCGCCGGAGCCGCCGATCGCGTTCTCGATCGAGGTGATGCTGGCATTGACCGCGCCGGCCACGAAGCCGCCGTCGAGATCGATGAAGACCGACGTCGAGGCGCTCGCGGCGTCGTAGGTGTCGCTGCCGCCGCGGCCGTCGATGGTGTCACCACCTGCCGTGGCAAAGAAGGTGTTGGCGTTGCCGTCGCCGATCAGATTGTCCCTCGCGGAGCTGCCAAGGACGTTCTCGATGTGGGCCAGCGTATCGATGCCGGTTTCGGCCGAGATCGCGAGGCCAGTCGTCAGATTGACGAACGCGCCGCTGGCCGCGCCGGACATGTCGATCGTATCGCTGCCGCCGAGACCGTCGATGTGATCGATGCCCGCTCCGCCGTGGATGAGGTCGTCGCCGGCGGTGCCGTTATAGGTGTTGCTGCCGGTGGTGACGGGGGTCGTGCCGAAATCCTCGATGCCTTCGCTGGCATTGTTGATGGTATTGCCGGAGACGGTAACGCCGGTGGAATCCTGCAGATAGACGAAGAGGTCGTTGGTGTGGGTGCCGTCGTAGGTATTGCCGGAGACATTGAGGCTGCCGTGGCTGTCGAACACCATCACGCCGACGACCTCATTGGTATCAGGCGTGAAGCCGATGCCGGAGATGTGGTTTCCGGTCACGCTGCCGGTCGAGCCGGACGACAGCTGAATGCCGTTCTGCGCAATGACGCCGTGCGGCCCGCCGCCGTCGATGTCGTTGTTGGTCACCGTCGCGATCGTGTTGCGGGCGATGATCGCGGTCTTCTGATAGTCCTCGACCGAGGAATTGCTGACGGTGAAGGCCTGCGGAGATCCGACGGTGTTGCTGATCACGATGGCGTTGCCGCGCTGAACGCCGCTGAGGTCGCCGCCGATCAGGGCGTCCCGGATGCCGCTGACGTCCACATGGTCGATCGTGCCGGTCGAGTTCGCGACCGCGATACCGACGAAATCGTTGCCGCCGGCGACGTCGTTGCCGCGACCGGCGCCGTCGACCGACAGGTCCTTGATGGTGACGTTGGAGGAATTCGATACCGCGATCAGCGCATCCTGCAGCCGGCCCGTGGTGGCGTCGGTGGCGTTCTGCTGGAGCAGCGAGACCGGCGCCGTGATGATTACGCCGCCTTCGCTCTCGCCCTGCAGGGTGATGCCGGTCTTGCCCGCGATGCTGATCTGTTCGCTATAGGTGCCGTTCTCGATGAAGATCGTGTCGCCGCTGCTGGCACTGTTGATCGCCGCCTGGATCGAGCTGCCCGCATGAACGATAATCGTCGCCATCTGATTGTCTCCTCGATGTCACACAACCCGCATTGACGCGGGCAATAGGTTGCTGTTGCGGGAAAACGGCGCGAACAGCCGCTTCCTCCGCAGGGTTCAAAGATTTGTGGATGTCGGTGGGACCTGGGGGTCCGCCATCGTCAGACGGGCGGCACGCTTGCGGTATTCCAATTCACAGCATTCGCAATCATTCCACCCATCGTCGCCGTTCTTCCCGGACGCTTCCCGAAAGCCCGTCGGAGATGGTCTTAAATTCCTGACCGGCCTACTTGGCCGCCCCTCAAAAGACTCCTGTTGACGCAACTACCCTGTCTCGCCTCGTCCTCTACGGGACATCTGGCGATTTCAAAGAAACCTCGACGGAAAAGTTAACTCAAACTTAACCATGACTAGTAGGGGAAGTCCGTGCGGTCGGCAAGTTCGACCTTAGACGCTGCGCGGTCATGCGGATGTTTAGGTTAATATCCGCACCGTTTTACCGTCGGCTTATCTTTGAAGTTCGCGAGCTGTCGTGCAGTATATCTGCGCTGATCGAATATAGATTTCATCGTGTGACGCCGATCATTATGTAATACATCAATAATGGACTGCCAGTTTTACGCGTTCTGGTAGAGTTGGTCTTGCCTCGCAGCATTTAACCGCCCGTGGAATTACTGGATGCGGTGTTTGAACGCAGGGCGAAATGTTGAGCAATGTTTGCTGCACCCAATGCGAATGCGATGCTCGATTTTTGATCGCCCTCACCCGCTGCCTGTGAACGCGCTGCACCCGCGTGCTTAACATCACGCTAAGCAGCGGCGCAAAATTTTGACGTTAAGAAACGGTACTCGTCAACCATTCGTTGCTTAACGAATAGTATTGGTTTGCTGATATTCAATATTGGTCAATCTTAATCGACTGCAATTTCAAGTATTCTCTTAAGCCGCGATTCAGCAGAACTTCAGCCACAAGTTCCCTTAACTACGCGAATTAGCCTGAATTAACTGCCCCGCCCGTACATCTGGCCCCAACAAAAAGACGGGGACGGCGGATGACCACGGCAAGTAATTCTATTTTGGATACTGGGGACGTATCCGAAATAGATAGACTAGATCTTGAAATACAGTCGATGAGCTTGAGCTCGACGGCGCTTGCGACAGCATCGGCGCCGCTGCTCTGGCATCTCGGCAGCAGCGTGATTGGCGGCGCCGATTTTCTCGGCGCCTGGGCCCAGAACGACGCCAGCGGCATCGTCATCAGTGTCGTCGATGAAGGCGTGAACTACCTTCATGCCGATCTCGTGGGCAGCTACGACACCAGCATCGACTACGACCCCCGCGACAGCGGCGACAACGACGCCATGCCGGATACGGCTGCCCAGCACCATGGCACCATGGTCGCGAGCCTGATCGCCGGCAACATCAACAACAGCCTCGGCGCGGTCGGCGCGGCGCAAGGCGCGACCATCACCGGCAGCTACATGCGCTTCGGCGTGCTGTACGACCAGAACGAGCTCGCTGGCCTCGTCGCGCATCAGCAGAACTACGACGTCAGCAACAACAGCTGGGGCTTCACGGCCTCGTTCGCCGACAATTTCCAGACCGCGCCGTTTACCGCGGCGGCCGCCGCCCTGCAGGCCGACGTCGCCAACGGCCGTGATGGCCTCGGCACCGTCATGGTGTTCGCCGCCGGCAACAGCAAGATCCAGACCGCCAGCGGCAACGTCGGCGATGACGCCAACTTCCACAACTTCAGCAATTCGAGGTTCACCATCACGGTCGGCGCCCATGATCGGGATGGCACGCCCGCGGTGTTCTCGAACCCCGGCACCTCGGTCCTGCTGACGGCGCCGGGCGTCGGCCTCGTGGTCGATGACGGCAACGCCGCCGGCAGCACCAATACCAGCTACGCCTCCGGCACCTCCGCCGCCGCGCCGCTGGTCTCCAGCGCCGTCGCCCTGATGCTCGCCGCCAATCCGGATCTCGGCTATCGCGACGTGCAGGAGATTCTGGCGATCAGCGCGACCTCGCGGCTCGACGGTCATTCCACGGCGAACGGCTTCGACGGCTACAACGGCGGCGGCCTGATGTTCGACCGCAACGGCGGCTTCGGCATGCTCGACGCCAGCGCCGCCGTCGCGCTGGCGCGCAACTGGTCGTACACCTCGACCTACGCGAATGAGAAGGAGCTGGATTTCTCGTTCGCGCCGGCCAGCAACCTCGATCCCACCCAGTCGTCGCTGTCCTTCACGCTGACCCCGACCGACGCATCGATGGCGAAGTTCTCGACCAGCCGCGTCGATATCGACCTTTCGATCAGCGACGCCGACCTGAAGGATCTGCAGATCAACCTGGTCTCGCCCGACGGCACCGTCTCGGAGCTGGTGGAGAATTTGAGCCAGCTCGGCAGCAAGACCACGCTGAGCTTCACCTTCGATTCCGTGCAGTTCATGGGCGAGAACCCCTACGGCACCTGGACGCTGCAGTTATCCCATGCGACGCCGGGCGCAACCTTCGCGGTCTCCCAGGCCGACGTCCATGTCTATGGCGACGTCCGCAGCGAAGACGACACTTATTACTATACTTCGAGCTATGCAGCGCTGGCCGCCGCCGATCCGACCCGCACCCACGCGGTCGACAGCGATGGCGGCAACGACACGCTGAATTTCGCCGCCGGCGACCAGGCCGTCACGCTCGACCTGTCGGGCGCGACCGCAAGCTCGTTCCAAAATACCCCGGTGATTCTCGACGGCAGCTTCGAGAACGCCATCGGCACCATGTACAACGACGTCCTGACCGGTTCGGACGCGGCCAACAGACTGGTCGGCGATTTCGGCAATGATCTGATCTCGGGCGGCGCCGGCGACGACATCCTGCTCGGCGGCGCCGGCGACGACGTGCTGAACGGCGGCACCGGCTCGAACACGATCGACGGCGGCGCAGGCCTCGACTGGGTCGTGCTGGCGGGGGTCTGGTTCGACTACGACATCACCTACGATGCGGCCACCAGCTCGTATCACGTCGCCCATCACGGGACGTCGGATGCCGACACCATCACCAACGTCGAGGTGTTCGACTTCCTCGGGCTCGGCATCGGCTCGCAGGTCGATGCGATCGACGTCATCGAGGCCGCGCCGACGGTGGTCTCGGTGGCGGCCAGCACGTCCTCGACCGCCTTGCAGGGCGCCGCCAAGTCGATCGCGGTGGTGACCGCGGCCGACGCTAATTTGGCGCTCGGCGACCAGCTCACGTTCAGCCTGACCAATGCCGACGGCTCGGACTACCACGGCAGCTTCCACATCGCGCAGACCAGCGCGACCACGGCGGTGATCTACGCCAACGATGCTTCGGTCGACCTCGACGCCAGCGTGATCGTGAAGATCAGCGATCTGGCCGGCCACACCGTGACCCAGTCGGTGGATCTGTCGGATTTCGCTGCGCCGCCGACGGTCGGCGGTCAGGACGTCGACCCGTCGACGATCGAGACGGCGCTCGGCTCCTACACGCTTGCCGCCGACGCGCACAATCTGACCCACACCGGAAGCAGCGACTTCGTCGGCATCGGCAACGACCTCAACAACGTCATCATCGGCGGCACCGGCAACGACTACCTGATCGGCGGTATCGGCAACGACACCCTGATCGACGGCAACGGCCTCAACACGCTGCAGGGCGGCGCCGGCAACGATATCTACGCCGTGCAGTCCAACCTCGACACCGTGTTCGAGTTCGCCAATGAGGGCACCGACCAGGTGCAGACGTTCCTGACGTCCTATCATTTGTCGCCGAACGTCGAGAACCTGACCTTCATCGGCGGCAACGCCCACACCGGCATCGGCAACGAGCTCGCCAACGTCATCACCGGCAACACCGGCAATGATACGCTCGACGGCGGCCTCGGCGCCGACACGCTGATCGGCGGCGCCGGCAACGACACCTACATCGTCGACATCGCCGGCGACGTCGTGACCGAGAACGCCAACGAAGGCACCGACACGGTCAAGACCGACGCGCTGTCCAGCTACACGCTGGGCGCCAATGTCGAAAACCTGACCCACACCGGCAGCAATGATTTCGTCGGCGTCGGCAACGCGCTCGACAACACCATCATCGGCGGCACCGGCAACGACTATCTGTTCGGCGGCGATGGCAACGACACCCTGATCGACGGCAGCGGCCTCAACACGCTGCAGGGCGGCGCCGGGGACGACATCTACGCGGTGCAGTCGAACTACGACACCGTGTACGAGGTCGCCGGCGAGGGCACCGACGAGGTGCAGACCTTCCTGTCGGTCTACGGGCTGTCGGCCAATGTCGAGAATCTCACCTTCATCGGCGCCAATGCCCATACCGGCGTCGGCAACGCCGAGAACAACGTCATCGTCGGCAACGACGGCGACGATCTCTTGAACGGCATGACCGGCAACGACACGCTGACCGGCGGCGCGGGCGCCGATCTGTTCGTGTTCTCCACCGCCATTGCCGGCGGCAACAATGTCGACACGATCACCGACTTTGCCGTCAATGTCGACCGCATCGTGCTCGACCATTCGATCTTCTCCGCCATCGGCGCGACCGGCGTGCTGGCCGATGCGGCCTTCAGCTTGGGCAGCGAAACCGCGGATACGCGGATCATCTACGACAACGAGACCGGCGCGATCTCGTACGATGCGGACGGCAATGGCGCCGCCGCGGCGGTCCAGTTCGCAACCGTCGGGGCGCATCTCGGCCTGAGCGCCCACGATTTCCTGGTCCTCTGAGGCAACCGTGACAGGCCCGCGTCCTGCCGCCTCGGGCGGCAGGGGCGCTACTAGCAAATACCGAAAAACAACCCCATGCAAAGTAGCCGGCGGGCCGACGGCGACACGACAGCTTGACACGTCGGGCAAATCACCGGTATTATTCCAATATTCCGAAATTGTGCAGCGTCACCCCCGCCCCCTCGGGTGGGAAGTCGCTGGCCGACCCTCGCCGACGCGCTGATCCGGCGGCCGCCTTGAACCATCGGCCCACCGGCGGCAACAAACCCCTGGTCATCCCCCTCAAGGCCAAGGCCGAATCCGATGCGCCGCTCGATCCTGCTGCTCACCCTGCTCGCCGCCGCGCTGTGGGCGGCACCCTGCTTCGCACAATCGCGCGCGCAGCTCGGTCCGCTCTGCACGACCGAAACCACACCGGCCGACCAGATGATCAGCGCCTGCACCAAGATCGTCGGGCTCAAAGTATTTTCCGGCGAGAAGCTCGCGACCATCTACTTCTGGCGCGCGGTCGGCTGGAACAAGAAGGGCAACTATGCGCAGGTGATCGCCGATGCCACCGAGGCGATCCGCCTGCACCCCGGCGTCGCGATCTACAATCTGCGCGGCTCGGCGTATTACGACAAGGGCGAATACGACATCGCGATATCAGACTTCAACGACGCGCTGCGGATGGGGCCGCCGAGCGGCATCATCTTCCACAACCGCGGCAACGCCTATCGCAGCAAGGGCGACTACGCCAGGGCGATCGCCGACTATGACGCCGCGATCAAGGCCGGCCCGAAGTCGGCCTTCTCCTATCAGAACCGCGGCGGCTGCAAGCAGGCGCTGGGCGATCTCGACGGCGCGCTGGCCGACATCAACGAGGCGATCCGCATCGATCCGTCGCTGCCGCAGCCGCTGATCAACCGTGGCGTGATCTGGCGCGCCAAAGGCGACATCGACCGCGCGATCTCGGACATCACCGAGGCGATCCGGCTGGCCAAGGCGAAGGCACCCGCCAACATCATGACACCTCCCGGCAGCGTCCTGATCTCCGCCTACACGCAGCGCGGCCTTGCCTATGAGGCGAAGGGCGACCGCGAGCGCGCCAGGCAGGATTATGCCGCCGTGCTCGAGGGCCAGGCCTCCGATGCCGCCAGCAAGGCCAGCCAGGCCACCGCCAGGGTGCGGCTCTCGCTGCTGCAGGACGCGGCCGTCGCGCCGCCCAAGGCGGCCGCGGCGCCGGCCCGCGAGCAGGCCGGTCCAGGCGCTGCCCCGCCCGCCCAGACCGCAGAACCAGCCGCGCCCGCTGCCGCCCCGGCGGCGCAGGCGCAGGCCGCAACCAGCCGGCGGGTCGCGCTCGTGATCGGCAACGGCACTTACGCCCATGTCAAGGCGCTGCCCAATCCGCCCAACGATGCCCGCGCCATCGCCAAGTGCCTGCGCGAGATCGGCTTCACCGTGTCCGAAGGCCTCGACCTCGATCGCGACGCCATGCAGAAGACGATCCGCGACTTCCTGCGCGAGGCCACCCGCGCGCAGATCGCCGTGGTCTATTATGCCGGCCATGGCGTGCAGATCGACGGCCGCAACTACCTCGTGCCCGTCGACATCGAGTTCAAGGCCGGCGGCCGCGTCACCGACGCGATGGTCGACATGGACACGATCATGGCCGGCCTCGACGACCAGATCCGCACCAACATCCTGATCCTCGATGCTTGCCGCAACAATCCGATGGCGCCGCAGGTGGCATCCGCCGGTCCGAGCCGCGGCGTCGAGGCCGGCGCGGGCCTCGCCGCGCCCGCCTCGCTCGGCTCCGGCTCGACGCTCGGCGCCGGCACGCTGATCGCGTTTGCGACCGCGCCGGGCCAGGTGGCCCTCGACGGCGAAGGCGCCAACAGCCCGTTCTCGGCGGCGCTGTCGCGCCATGTCGGCACGCCGGGGCTCGAAGTGCAGCAGATGCTGACGCGGGTCCGCGCCGAGGTTGTGGCCGCGACCAAGGGCAAGCAGGTGCCGTGGTCGAACTCCTCGCTGCTCGGCGAGGTCTATCTGGCGGAGAAGTGACGGCGCGTTTGGCGCGAACCTCAGACGCGCAATTGCGCGTCGGGAATCTCAAGATCCTCAGGATGTCGGGTTGGTTCAACTTGCTCGATGTCATCACCCGCGAAAGCGGGTGATCCAGTATTCCAGAGGCAGTGGTGATTGAACCGAAAGGCCGCGGCGTACTGGATCGCCCGGTCCATGTGCGCAATTGCGCACAGGCCGGGCGATGACAGCGGTGGAAGGATGTCGGGTTGGTTGGTTCAACTTGCTCGATGTCATCACCCGCGAAAGCGGGTGATCCAGTATTCCAGAGGCAGTGGTGATTGAACCGAAAGGCCGCGGCGTACTGGATCGCCCGGTCAAGCCGGGCGATGACAGCGGTGGAAGGATGTCGGGTTGGTGGGTTCAACTTGTTCGGTGTCATCACCCGCGAAAGCGGGTGATCCGGTATTCCAGAGGCAGTGGTGATTGAACCGAAAGGCCGCGGCGTACTGGATCGCCCGGTCCATGTGCGCAATTGCGCACAGGCCGGGCGATGACAGCGGTGGAAGGATGTCGGGTTGGTGGGTTCAACTTGTTCGGTGTCATCACCCGCGAAAGCGGGTGATCCAGTATTCCAGAGACGGCGGTAATAGAATCGAGAGGCCGCGGCGTACTGGATCGCCCGGTCTATGTGCGCAATTGCGCACAAGCCGGGCGATGACAGCGGTGGATGAGTACAAGGCTCCGCGCGCCCCGGAATGACGCTAGCGCGTCACTTCCCCCACACCTCGTTCGCGACCTCGACGGCGAGCCGCAGCTTGGCCCACTGCTCTTCCTCGGAGAGGATGTTGCCTTCCTCGGTGGAGGCAAAGCCGCATTGTGGCGACAGCGCGAGCTGTTCGAGCGGCGCGAATTTCGCCGCCTCCTCCAGCCGCCGCTTGATGTCGTCCTTTTTCTCGAGCTCGCCGAACTTCGAGGTGATGACGCCGACCACCACGACTTTGTTGCCCTTCGGCAGGAAGCGCAGCGGCTCGAAGCCGCCGGCGCGGTCGGAATCATATTCGAGGAAGTAGCCGTCGTAATTGGTGCCGGCGAGCAGGGTCTCGGCGACCGGCTCATAGCCGCCCGACGAGATCCAGGTCGAACGGAAATTGCCGCGGCAGACATGGGTGGTGATCACCATGTCGGCGGGCCGCTCGGCGATGGCGTAGTTGATGACGCGGGCGTAGATCTCCTGCAGGCCATCAGGGTTGTCGCCGCGCTCGCGCGACTTCTGCAACTCCTCCTGCGAGCACAGATAGGCCCACACGGTGTCGTCGAACTGCAGATAGCGGCAGCCGGCGTCGTAGAACGCCTTCACCGCCTTGCGGTAGGTCTTGCCGAGGTCCTGATAGAACGCCTCGAGGTCCGGATAGACCTCCTTCGAGATCAGCTTGCGGCCGCCGCGGAAGTGCAGCACCGCCGGCGACGGGATCGTCATCTTGGCGGTGACATGGGCCTGGTCGGCGTATCTCTTCAGGAAGCGGAAGTGATCGAGCATCGGGTGGCGGTCGGGGAAGTCGAGCTTGCCGATCACCCTGATCGCATCATGCCGGGTCTGCACGCCCGCGAACTGGATGCCCATGTCGGGATGGAACAGCTCGCAGCCGGTCAGATGGCTGAGGAAGTCGAAATGCCACCAGGAGCGGCGGAACTCGCCGTCGGTCGCCAGCTTGAGGCCAAGCGAGGCCTGCTTGTGCACGACCTTCTCGATCTCCATGTCCTCGATCTTGCGCAGCTCGTCGGCCGCAATCTCGCCCTTCTCCAGCCTGGCGCGGGCTTCCTTGATCTTCGGTGGGCGCAACAGGCTGCCGACCTCGTCGGCGCGGAACGGAGGCTTGGTTCGCTGCATGGTCAACTCCCGGACGTTTCTAATGTGCGTCTAATGTGCCTCTAGTGCACCTTGGCCCCGGCGACGCCGAGATGGCGCTCCAGGACGGACGGATCGGCCTTCAGCGCGCTGCTGGCGGCATCATGCACGATCGTACCGCGCTCCAATATCACAACGCGATCGGCCAGCCCGAGAATCTTTTGTGCATTCTGCTCGACGATGATTGAGCAGATGCCGCCCGCGCGCGTGATGCTGCCGATCGCCTTTAACAGTTCCTCAACGATGATCGGCGCCAGTCCTTCGGTCGGCTCGTCGAGCAGCAGCACCTTCGGGTTCAAGGTCAGCGCGCGGCCGATCGCCAGCATCTGCTGCTCGCCGCCGGACAGCTGGTTGCCGAAATTGCCGCGGCGCTCCTTGAGCCGCGGAAACATCTCGTAGACCCGCTCGACCGTCCACGGCCCGGGCTGCGCCACCGCCGTCATGTTCTCTTCCACGGTCAGCGAGCGGAAGATGTTGCGCTCCTGCGGCACCCAGCCGATCCCGGCGCGGGCGCGCTGGTCCGGCCGCAGCGCGGTGATGTCGCGGCCGGCGAGCGCGACGCTGCCACTGAGGCGCCTGACGATGCCGACGATCGAGTTGATCAGCGTGGTCTTGCCGGTGCCGTTACGGCCGAGCAGCGCCAGCACCTGGCCCTCGGCGAGCGACAACGACATATCGGGCAGCACCACCGCCTCGCCATAGCCGGCGCGCAGGCCCTGGATCGCGAGCAGGTCAGGCATCGGCGGCCTCGCCGAGATAGACCGCCTTGACCTGCGGATCGCGCGCGACCTCGTCCGGCGCGCCTTCGGTCAACAGCCCGCCATTGACCAGCACGGAGATGCGGTCGGCGAACGAGAACACCAGGTCCATGTCGTGCTCGATCAGCAGCACGGTGACGTCGCGCGGCAGGGCTGCGACCGCGGCCAGGATATCGTGGCGCTCGCTTTCCGGCACGCCGGCGGCGGGCTCGTCGAGCAGCAGCACGCGCGGCTTGGCGGCGATCGCAACCGCGATCTCGAGCAGGCGCTGCTTGCCGTAGGGCAGCGTCGCGGTCGGCTCGGTCATCACGTCGAGCAGATGGAAGCGCGACAGGATCTCGGCGATCTCGGCATTGACGTCGTCGCGCGTCCCCATCCGCCGCCACCAGTCGCCGCCGCGGCCCATCCGCTCGGAGACTGCAAGGCCGATGGTTTCGAGCGGGGTCAGATCGGCATAGAGCTGGTTGATCTGGAAGGTGCGCGCCAGCCCGCGCAGCACCCGCTTGTGCACGGAGAGATCGGTGATGTCGCTGCCCTCGAGCAGGATGCGGCCGCTGTTCGGCCGCAGCACGCCGGTGAGCTGATTGATGACAGTGGTCTTGCCGGCGCCATTCGGCCCGATCAGCGCATGGCGGGCGCCCTGCGCTACCTTCAGCGAGAGGTCGCGGGTGACGCGAAGGCCGCCGAACGACTTTTCGAGGCTGCGCGTTTCGAGTGCGACCGTCATGACGCCTCGCTCTCGGGCACCGCAACGACCGCCTTGCGTCCGGCGAACTGCCGGATCACCAGGTTCGGCACGAACAGCACCCAGCGGTGGATGCGCGCCCGGCCGACCAGCACGATCACCACCAGCACGAGGCCGATCCAGAACAGCCAGTATTGCGGGGTGATGGTCTGGAACAGCTCCTGCAGCATCTTGAACACGACGGCGCCGATCAGGCCGCCATAGAGATAGCCGGTGCCGCCGATCACCAGCACCAGCATCAGGTCGGCGGAGCGCTCGAAGGCGAACACGTCGAGCGAGGCCAGCGCCGTGGTCTGGGTGAACAGCGCGCCGGCGATGCCGGCATAGAACGCGGCGAGCGTATAGACCGCGATCAGGCGGCGGTTGACCGGGATGCCGATCGCGGCGGCGCGCAGCGGATTGTTCCTGATGGCACGCAGCGACAGCCCGAACGGCGAATGCACCACGCGGCGCGCGAGCAGAAACAGGATGAACAGCACGATCAGCGAATAGAACAGGCCGGTCTTGCCGAACATGTCGAAGGCGAACAGCCCGAAAATCGGCTGCATCTCGATGCCTTGCAGGCCGTCGGTGCCGCCGGTGATGTTGGAGAAGCGCTCGGCGAGCGCCTCCAGCAGCAGCGCGATCCCGAGCGTCACCATCAGCCGGGTCAGGTCGACGCCGCGGATGACCAGAAAGCTGGTCAGGAAGCCGACCACCGCCGCGACGAGACCGGCGACGAGCAGCGCGATGACCGGTTCGTTGACGATGCCGTGCAGCGCCATCAGCCCGGCCGCATAGGCACCGACGCCGAAGAAGGCGGCGTGGCCGAGCGAGACGATGCCGGCATAGCCGAGGATCAAATCGAGCGACAGTGCGAACAGCGCGAGCCGCACGATGTCGGTCATGATCAGATAGCGCGACGGGAACAGCAAGGCGCAGGCCAGCACCAGCACCCAGAATGCGATCTCGCCGATCCGCCAGCGCGCGCTGGCGATGGCATGGGAGGAGACGTCTGTTAGCGCGGTCATGGCGCCCTCACCGCGCCGCCGTGCGGCCGAACAGGCCGTTCGGGCGCCAGAGCAGGATCACGATCATCACGGTGTAGATCACGAACGGCCCCATCTTCGGCACGTAATATTTGCCGGCGACATCGGCGATGCCGAGCAAGAGCGAAGCGAGGAACGGCCCGGTGATCGAGGAGGAGCCGCCGACGGTCACCACGATCAGGAAGTAGATCATGAATTTCAGCGGAAAATACGGATCGAGCCCGAGGATCTCGGCGCTCAGCGCGCCGCCGAGGCCGGCGAGCCCGCAGCCGAACGCGAAGGTGAAGGCGAACACCTGCGGCACGTTGATGCCGAGCCCGATCGCCGCGCGCGGATCGTCGACCGCGGCACGCAGCCGGCTGCCGAACCGCGTCTTGGCCAGGATCAGTTGCAGCGCCAGCGTCAGCAGGCCGCAGATCACGACGATCATCAGGCGGTAGCGGCCGATGCCGACGCCGAACAGGTCGATCTGCCCTTCCAGCGCCGCCGGCAGCTTGATGAAGACCCGCGACGATCCCATGATGTAGTCGACCGCCGCCACCGACATGAACACGAGGCCGATCGAGAACAGCACCTGGTCGAGATGGCTGCGGGTGTAGAGATGGCGGTACAGCGTGCGCTCCAGCGCGACGCCGATCGCGGCGCTGGCGACGAACGCAAGCGGCAGCGCGGCAAAGAACGGCCAGCCGGAATTGTTGACCAGCACCGCGCAGATGTAGCCGCCGGCCATCGCGAAGGCGCCATGGGCAAGATTGACGAAGTTCATCAGCCCGAGCGTCACCGCAAGCCCGCAAGCGAGCACGAACAGCAGCATGCCGTAGGCGACGCCGTCGAACAGGTTGGTGAGGACCGAGGCCATGGAGTCAGCTTAACCGAGAGGATGCGACAAGCACCACGTTACGAATATCCAGCACTCTGTCATGGTCGGGCTTGACGCAGAGGGAGCAGCGCGCCCCACGATGTGCAATTTTCACATCGGGGATGACGCGCTTTCGCGCGTCACTTCTTGGTCTTGCCGGAATCCTTGACGGCCTCGAAGGTCGCGAACTCGACATTGTAGAGTTCGCCGTCGACCTTCTCGACCTTGCGGATGTAGATGTTCTGCACGATGTCGCGGGTTTCCGGATCGATCGAGATCGGGCCGCGCGGGCTTTCCCACTTCATGCCCTTCATCGCCTCGATCAGCTTGTCGCCGCTGGTATCCCCGTTGGTCTTCTTCAGCGCCTCGTAAATCAAATGGATGCCGTCATAGCCGCCGACCGCCATGAATCCCGGACGATTGCCGAACGCCTTCTTGTAGGCGGCGACGAAGTCCTTGTTCATTTGCGAGGGATGCGCCGCGGAATACAGATGCGCCGTCACCGCGCCGAGCGCCGCATCGCCCATGCCGTTGAGCAGATCGTCGTCCATGACGTCGCCGGGCCCGATCACCTTGATGCCGCTCTTGTCGAGCCCACGTTCGGCATACTGCTTCATGAAGTTGCCGCCCTGCCCGGCCGGCACGAATACGAACATCGCGTCGGGCTTGGCGTCCTTCATGCGCTGCAGGAACGGCGCGAAGTCGGGATTGGCGAGCGGCACGCTGACCTCCTCGACGATCTCGCCGCCGCCGGCCGTGAAATGCTGCTTGAAGGACGCGAGCGCGTCCTTGCCCGGCGCGTAGTCCGAGGTCAGCGTCGCGACCTTCTTGATGCCGTTCTTGATCGCCCAGTCGCCGATGATTGTGGATGATTGCGCCAGCGTGAAGCTGGTGCGGACAATGTAAGGCGAGCGCTCGGTGATGATCGAGGTGCCGGCCGCCATCACGACTTCCGGAATCTTCGCCTGCGTCGCCAGCGGCGCCGCGGCCAGCGCGGCCGGCGTCACGCCGAAGCCCGCGATGAAATTGACCTTGTCGTTGACGATCAGTTCCTGCGCGATCCGCTTGGTGTTATCGGGCACCGCGGCGTCGTCCTTCAGGATGACTTCGATCTTCTTGCCGGCGACGGTGTCGCCATGCTGCTGCATATAGAGCTTGACGGCGTTGTCGATCTGCTTGCCGGTCGAGGCCTGGCCGCCGGTCATCGGCACGATCAGGCCGATCTTCACGGTGTCCTCCGCGCGCGCCGGCGCAGCCGCGCACAGGGCGGCGATGGAGGCCGTCGTGGCGGCCCACAGCAACATTTTACGACGATTGAAATCCATCGATGTCTCCCCCTTCCGGTCTGCTGCGGCGAACCGAGTCCCCGGCCCTTGCCCGCCATTAGCTCACATTCTCTCCGGCCAGGCCGCAAGGCGACATGGCGTCTCCCGCCGCCCCATTGTCAATCGGACGATGGGCGAGTTTCCTGCGCGAAACGGTCACCCGGCCGACGCTATGCGGTATTTTAATACCGGGATCGCGCGACGAAATCCACTGCCCATGAGAACGGATTTCGCCTGGCCAAGACTCCGCTGGCCGGAATTGACCATCGCGCGATTTGTACGTTCGTACAAACGAACCGCCGATGTCAACAAACAAGCACAATTGCAGCCGAACGGTCGCGCCCTAAATCCATCATCGTTAAAGGTTAGGACTGTATCGTTCGCCAATGCCGATCATCTCCCGCCATATTCCTGTCCTGACCGTCCTCGTGCTGGCGGCGTGCGCGCTCGGCGGATGCAGCACGGTCAACGAGAAGCTTTCGGCCGGCATGGCCGACTACATTCCGGCCTGGGCCGGCGGCCTCCCCGCCGACGCGCCGCCCCGCGCGGGCACGCCGGAATACGACGCGTTCATGAGGGAACGGGAGCGCAAGCGATTGCTGCCGGCGTCCGAGCGCGGCGATGACGCCAAGGACGCGAGCAAGCCGGCGGCATCGAGCGCGCAGGGCGCCGCCAAGCAGCAATGAGATCGGGTTGATTTCGGGTCCCGGAAAGCGTCCTGCGCTTTCCGCATCACGCCCTAGTCGACGAACACCACGGTCTTGCGGCCGTTCAGGATGACGCGGTCGGCCAAGTGATAGCGGATCGCGCGCGCCAGCACGCGGCGCTCGATGTCGCGGCCCTTGCGCACGAGATCGTCGGGCGTGTCGCGATGGCTGATGCGCTCGACGTCCTGGTCGATGATCGGGCCCTCGTCGAGATCGCGCGTGACGTAATGCGCGGTGGCGCCGATCAGCTTGACGCCGCGCTCGTGCGCCTGGTGGTAGGGCTTTGCGCCCTTGAAGCCCGGCAGGAACGAGTGATGGATGTTGATGCAGCGGCCGCTGAGCCGCGCCGACATCTCGTCGGAGAGGATCTGCATATAGCGCGCCAGCACCACGAGATCGGTCTTGGTGTCCTGCGCCAGCTGCCACACCGCGTCCTCCTGCTGGCGCTTGGTCTCCTTGGTCACCGGCAGATGGTGGAACGGGATGTCGCCGAAATCGAGCGAGCCGTAGACCTCGCGCGGGTGGTTGGAGACGATCGCGGTCGGGATCATCTCGAGCTCGCCGGTGCGCCAGCGATAGAGGATGTCGACCAGGCAGTGATCGGACTTCGACACCAGCAGCATCACCCGGCGGCGGGTGGCGCGGTCGCGCATCTGCCAGTCCATGGCAAAACGATCGGCGATCGCGGTAAAGCCGGTCTGCAGCGCCGCGAGCTCGACCGCGAGGTCGGCCGCGGTGAACACCACGCGCATGAAGAATTTGCCGGTCTCGATGTCGTCGAACTGCTGGGCGTCGAGAATGTTCTGCCCGTTATGGGCGAGGAAGGTCGAGACCGCGGAGACGATCCCCGGGCGATCCGGACAGGACAGGGTCAGAACGAATTGATGGTCGGGCATGCCAATTGACCAAAGCTTGAGCAGGAACGTGCGAAGTGGCGATTTTTTCGGCCCCGTCTAGCACCGCGCGCGCCCTTGCGCCAATCCCGCGCAAGGTTCAAATCGAACCAATGACGGCAATATTTGTTGGGACATCATCATGGCTGACCGGCTGAACGGCTACCGCATCCTGATCCTGGAGACCCGCGAGGAGGCGCAGTTCTCCCGCCTGCTCACCGAGCAGGGCGCGGACGTGCTGCAATGCCCGATGTTCACCATTCACGACGCGCCGGATCCGGCCCCGATCGAGGCCTGGATTCGCCGCGCCGTCGAGCGGCCGCTCGACGATCTCGTGCTGATGACCGGCGAAGGCCTGCGCCGTCTGATGAAGGTGGTGCGCCGGATCGGGCTGGAGGCGGAGTTCGTCGGCAACCTTGCCAAGGCGCGCAAATTCGCCCGCGGCCCCAAGCCCGGGCGAGCGCTACGTGAGATCGGGCTGGAGCCGCAGCTGACGACCGAGAAACCGACCTCGGAGGGCGTCGCCGAGATGCTGTCGAAACTCGACCTGAAGGGCCATCGCCTCGGCCTGCAGCTCTATCCGGACAAGGACCATTCGACGCTGATCGGCGCCATCACGGCGCGGGGTGCCGACGTCGACACCGTGCTGCCCTATGTCTATGACGCCGAGGCCGCCGACGCCAACATCGTCACCGCGATCGAGGAGATGGCGCAGGGCCGCATCGACGCGGTCGCGCTGACCAGCTCGGGCCAGGTCCGCCGATTGATCGATGTGGCCAAGGCGCATGGCCGCGAGGTGCAATTGCGCGATGGATTGCAGCGCACGCCGATCGCCTCGGTCGGGCCGGTGGTGTCGGACGAGCTGCAGGCCTATGGCCTGCGCACCGACATCTATCCGGCGAACGATGCGTTCTTCATGAAGCCGCTGATCTCGGCAATGGCGGCGGCGCTGGCGAAGAATCCGCCGCGGATGGCGGCGAAGTAGCCGCAACCGCCGTCATTGCGAGCGCCAGCGAAGCAATCCATGCTTCAGCACGTGCGGAGGGATGGATTGCTTCGCCGCGCTCGCAATGACGGGGAGAGGACCCTACTCCGCGGCCTGCTTGGTCTCGCTGAGAAAAGCCTGGTAGGCGAGCCGGATGCCGTCCTCGAGCGGCGTCGTCGCGCGCCAGCCGAGTTTTGCCAGCCGGCTGACGTCGAGCAGTTTGCGCGGGGTGCCGTCTGGCCGCGACGTATCAAAACTGATCTCGCCGCGATAGCCGACGGTGGCTGCAACCACGCGGGCGAATTCGGCGATGGTGATGTCCTCGCCGGTGCCGATGTTGACCAGTTCCGGCGAGGAATAGGTCTTCATCAAATGGATGCAGGCGTCGGCCAGATCGTCGACATAGAGGAACTCGCGCCGCGGCGTGCCGGTGCCCCACACCACGACGTTGCTGGCGCCCGACAGCTTGGCCTCGTGGAAGCGGCGGATCAGCGCCGCGACGACGTGGCTGTATTCGGGGTGATAATTGTCGCCGGGGCCGTACAGATTGGTCGGCATCACGCTGATGAAGTCGGAGCCGTACTGGCTGCGATAGGCTTCCGCCATCTTGATGCCGGCGATTTTGGCGATCGCGTAGGGCTCGTTGGTCGGCTCCAGCGGGCCGGTCAGCATCGAGTCCTCGCGCAGCGGCTGCGGCGCCAGCCGCGGATAGATGCAGGACGAGCCGAAGAACATCAGTTTCTCACAGCCATTGGCGTGCGAGGCCTGGATCACGTTGGTCGAGATCGCCAGATTGTCGTAGAGGAACTCGGCGCGCAGCGTGTTGTTGGCGACAATGCCGCCGACCTTGGCCGCGGCGAAGAACACCGCCTGCGGCCGCTTCGCGGCGAACCAGGCATCCACCGCGGCCTGGTTGCGCAGGTCGACCTCGCTGCGCGAGATGGTCAAGAGGTCCGCCCCCTCGCGCGCCAGCCGGCGCAGCAGCGCCGAGCCGACCATGCCGCGATGGCCGGCGACGAAAACCGTCTTGCCCTTCAGTTCAAACGGAGCGTTTGCCATTGGCGGCGTCCTGTCTGGCTTCGGCGAGATCGCCGGCGACCATTTCCTTCACCAGCTGTGCGAACGACGTCTTCGGCTTCCATCCGAGCTTGGCGCGCGCCTTGCTGGCGTCGCCGATCAGAAGATCGACCTCGGTCGGGCGGAAATAGGTCGGGTCGATGCGCACCACGGTCTTGCCGGTTGCCTTGTCGATACCGACCTCGTCGACACCCTTGCCGCGCCATTCGACGCTGCGGCCGACCTCGGCAAACGCCAGCTCGATGAATTCGCGCACCGAGCGGGTCTCACCGGTCGACAGCACGAAATCGTCGGGGCTATCGGCCTGCAGGATCATGTGCATGCCCTCGACATAGTCGCGGGCATGGCCCCAGTCGCGCTTGGCCTCGAGATTGCCGAGATAGATCGTCCTCTCCAGGCCGACCTCGATGCGGGCGACGCCGCGGGTGATCTTGCGGGTCACGAAGGTTTCGCCGCGAATCGGGCTCTCGTGATTGAACAGGATGCCGTTGCAGGCGAACATGTTGTAGGCCTCACGGTAGTTCACCGTGATCCAGTAGCCATAGAGCTTGGCGACGCCATAGGGCGAGCGCGGGTAGAACGGGGTGGTCTCCTTCTGCGGCACTTCCTGCACCAGGCCGTACAGTTCCGAGGTCGAGGCCTGGTAGAACCGGGTCTCCTTTTCCATGCCGAGGATGCGGATCGCCTCCAGGAGGCGCAGCACGCCGATCGCGTCGGCGTTGGCGGTGTATTCCGGGCTCTCGAAGGAAACCGCGACGTGGCTCTGGGCCGCCAGATTGTAGACCTCGGTCGGCCGGATCTGCTGCATCAGCCGGATCAGATTGGTCGAATCGGTCATGTCACCGTAGTGCATCAGGAACGGCACATTGCCGACATGCGGGTCCTGATAGAGGTGGTCGACGCGCGCGGTGTTGAACGAGGACGACCGCCGCTTGATGCCATGCACGGTGTAGCCGAGACCGAGCAGGTACTCGGCGAGGTAGGCACCGTCCTGCCCGGTGACACCGGTGATCAGCGCCACGCGCCGCTTCGAATCCTGAACTGCCATATTGTCTCCAGAGGGCGCGAACCCCGCGCGGTCCCAACTCGGGCCGGTCTGTAGCATCCGACCCGGCCCAAGTCTAATGCCCCGCCCCCCGAATCAGGACCCAAAATCCCACAAAATGCCTCCGTTTTGGGCCCGGGGCGGTCACTCGCCGTAGTGGCGGAGTCGTTCCAGGTCGACGATGGTCACCCCACCATATTCGAGCCGGAGCAGGCCCTCCCGTTCCAGCCGTTTCAGGCACTGGTTGGCGTTCTGCCTGCTAATCCCGGACAGCGCGCCGATCTCCTCCTGGGTGATCTCCAGGTGCCGCGTCAGGTCGGGATAGAGGATCGGATTGAACAGCGAGGCGATCGAGCGGGCCAGCCGCGCGGTGGCATCGAGGGTGCGGCCATATTCGAGCAGCGCGATGAACTGGCCGAGCCGCTCGTTGAGCTGTCCGACCAGGAAACGGTTGAAGCCGACGCTGTTCTCGAACAGCCAGACGAAGGTCCGGCGGTCCATCATCGCCAGCCGCGTGTCGCGCAGCGCGACCACGTCGTAGCGCCGCAACTCGTTCTTGAGCACGGTGCCCTCGCCGAACCACGCGCCGGCGGTGAGGCCGGCAAAGCTCGCCGCCTTGCCGCCGCGCGAGACGATGCCCATCCGCGCGAGGCCGGTGACGATGCCGGTCCAGTACTGAAAATTATCGCCGCGCGCGAAGATGAATTCGTTGGCGCGGTAGGATTTCTCGGAGACGCCGGCGCGCGCGATCTCGATTTCCGCCTCGGTCAGTTCGCGCGACCACACCGCGATGCGCTTCAGGTAATCAGCAGCAATCATTCGAGCGACGGCACCCCACCCCAGCTATATTGCACCGCAACAGGCCGCAGCAACCAGTCCAGGAACCGGCGCCTTTGGAATGCGAGCAAAAATTCCTGCCCAATTGTCCGGCACATGACAATTCAACCTAACGCTTTCCCGTATTGAGAACCACCTCGCGTAACGCCGCGCGCGCTCCGACCGGATCGCAAATGGCAGATGACGCGAGGCTGGGACAGGTGGGTGCGGCGTTACCGCGCATCATGTCGGTGAACGGCAAGCGACGCTTCCGGCTCCGGCATCAGTCGGATGGTCACCCCACAGCGGCCCATGTAAGATCGAAGCGTAAGATCGACGTGTAAGATCGAAGTCGTGCTTTCAAGCGAAGATAAAGAGCGCGCCAAGCGCCTTATCTGGAGGGAACAGGGTGGCCGATAGTCTTGAGGTGCGCGGAGTCTCATTGCGCTTCGGCGGCGTGCGTGCGCTGACCGACGTGAGCTTCGGCGTCAACGAGGGCGAGCTGTTCTCGATCATCGGCCCGAACGGCGCCGGCAAGACCTCGATCGTCAACTGCATCTCCGGCCGCTACCGGCCGACCGAGGGCCAGCTGTTCTGGCGCGGCCAGGACATCACCGGCCTCAATCCGAACGCGCGGCCGGCGCTCGGCATCGGCCGCACCTTCCAGAATCTCGCGCTGTTCCACCATATGAGCGTGCTCGACAACATCATGGTCGGCCGCCATCACCTCCTGAAGAACAACTTCATCACGGGATCGCTGTACTGGCTGACCGGCGCCCGCCGCGAGGAGCTGGAGCATCGCCGCAAGGTCGAGGAGATCATCGACTTCCTCGACCTGCAGTCGGTGCGCAAGGCGACCGCCGGCACCCTGCCCTACGGCCTGCGCAAGCGGGTCGAGCTCGCCCGCGCGATGGCGCTGGAGCCGCGGCTGATCCTGCTCGACGAGCCGATGGCCGGCATGAACTTCGAAGAGAAGGAGGACATGGCGCGCTACATTGTCGATCTCAACGAGGAGTTCGGCATGACCGTGATGATGATCGAGCACGACATGGGCGTCGTGATGGACATCTCCCACCGCGTCATGGTGCTCGACTTCGGCCGCAAGATCGCCGAGGGCGACCCGGCGGCCGTGCTGGCCGATCCGCATGTCAAGCGCGCCTATCTCGGCGAAGAGGACGAGGTGCTGGTCGACCCCGACGACAAGCCGGCGGTGCGGGAGAGCGCGGCATGATGGACTACGCCGGTCGCGCCGCGCAGGCCGACACCTTCCCGAAAATGCTGCGCCTGAACGCGAAGGAGCACGGCAAGGAGATCGCGCTGCGCGAAAAGGACTTCGGGCTGTGGCGCGAATTCACCTGGAACGACTACCAGACCCGCACCCATGATTTCGCGCTCGGCATGGTCGAGCTCGGGCTCGGCCGCGGCGACGTGATCGGCATCATCGGCGACAACCGGCCGGACTGGGTCGCCGCCGAGATCGCGGCCCACGCCATCGGGGCGATGAGCCTCGGCCTTTACCGCGACGTGCTCGACGAGGAAGCCGCCTATCTCCTGAGCTACGGCGAGGCCAAGCTGGTGTTCGCCGAGGACGAAGAGCAGGTCGACAAGCTGCTCGGCCTCGCCGATCGCGTGCCCCAGCTCAAGCACATCGTCTATTCCGATCCGCGCGGCATGCGGAAGTACGACGACCCGCGGCTGATGGAGGCGAGCAAGCTCGTCGCCATGGGCCGCGACCGCGCCGCGCGCGAGCCCGGTCTCTACGACAGCTTGGTCGACGCGACCTGTGGCGAGGACGTCGCGATCCTCTGTACGACCTCGGGCACCACGGCCAATCCGAAGCTTGCGATGCTTGCCGCGGGCCGCGTGCTGCGGCATTGCGCGACGTATCTCGCCTTCGATCCGAAGGGCCCGGACGACGAATACGTCTCGGTGCTGCCGCTGCCCTGGATCATGGAGCAGGTCTACGCGATGGGCAAAGGGCTGCTTTGCCGGATGAAGGTCAACTTCGTTGAAGAGCCCGACACCATGATGCACGATTTCCGCGAGATCGCGCCGACCTTCGTGCTGTTCGCGCCGCGGGTCTGGGAATCGATCGCCGCCGACGTCCGCGCCGGCGTGATGGATGCCTCGCCGTTCAAGCAGCGGCTCTACGATCTCGGCATGAGGACCGGTCTCGCCGCGCTGGCCGAGGGCAAGCGCTCGATGTTCGCCGACCAGCTGCTGTTTCGCGCGCTGCGCGACCGGCTCGGCTTCACCCGGCTGCGCTCGGCGGCGACCGGCGGCGCCGCGCTCGGGCCGGAGACCTTCAAGTTCTTCCAGGCGATGGGCGTGCCGCTGCGCACGCTGTACGGCCAGACCGAGCTGCTCGGGGCCTACACGCTGCATCCGGCAGGCAAGGTCGACCCCGATACCACGGGCGTCCCGATGGACGACACGATCGAGATCCGGGTCGACAATCCCGATGTCAACGGCGTCGGCGAGATCGTGGTCCGTCACCCCAACATGTTCCTCGGCTATTACAAGAACCCCGAGGCCTCGGTCGCCGACATCAAGGATGGCTGGATGCATTCTGGCGATGCCGGCTACTACAACGACGACAAGCAGCTGGTCGTGATCGACCGCATCAAGGATCTCGCCGAGACCGCGCGCGGCGAACGCTTCTCGCCGCAATATATCGAGAACAAGCTGAAATTCTCGCCCTATGTCGCCGAAGCCGTCGTGCTCGGCGCCGGCCGCGACGCGCTCGCGGCGATGATCTGCATCCGCTACTCGATCATCTCGAAATGGGCGGAGAAGAACCGGCTCTCGTTCACGACCTACACCGACCTCTCCTCCCGCCCCGAGGTCTATGCGCTGCTCCGGAAAGAGGTCGAAACCGTCAACGCCACGCTGCCGCCGGCGCAGCGCATCTCGCGCTTCCTGCTGCTCTACAAGGAGCTCGACGCCGACGACGGCGAACTGACCCGCACCAGAAAAGTCCGCCGCGGCGTCATCAACGAGAAATACGCCGACATCATCGAGGCGATCTATCGCGGCAAGGCCAACATCCCGGTCGACACCGTGATCCGCTTCCAGGACGGCACCACCCAGCGCGTGCGCACCACGCTGCAGGTCGTCGATCTCGGCCGCGCCGTGACCGCGGAGGCCGCGGAATGAGGTCGTTGCCCGAACAGAGCGCGATGCGCGTTGATGTGCCCTCTCCCCTTGTGGGAGAGGGCTACACCTGCGGTCGACGCGCACTCGCTCCGGTGAGGCGTCCTCTCTCCACGATCCCGATGCGGAGACAACCCCTCACCCGGCTTCGCTTCGCGAAGCCACCCTCTCCCACAAGGGGAGAGGGTGCTGCCGCCGTCGGGAGCCACTGCACCCCATGAACACCGCATTCCTGATCCAGCTCATCGTCAACGGTCTCGTGGTCGGCACGCTCTATGGCGTGGTCGCGATGTCGTTTGTGCTGATCTACAAGGCGACGCAGGTCGTGAATTTCGCGCAGGGCGAACTGCTGCTAGTCGGCGCCTGGGTGTGCTGGGCGCTGCTGACCAAGTATCAGCTGCCGTTCTGGATCGGCATGCCTGTTACGCTGGTGTTCATGTTCATCTTCGGCATCGCGATCCAGGTCATCGTCCTGCGGCCGATGATCGGCGAGCCGATCATCTCGGTCATCATGGTGACGATCGGGCTGTCGACCGTGTTCCAGGCCGCGCTGAAGTGGATCTTCGGCGTCAACCCGCAGCCGTTCCCGCGGGTGTTCGAGAGCCAGTCGGTCAATCTGTTCGGGCTGCAGATCCAGACCGTCTACGTCATGAGCCTCGTGGTGTCGCTCGCCATGATGTTCGGCATGGCCTGGTTCTTCCGCGCCTCCAAATACGGTCTGGCGATGCGCGCCACCGCCTTCAACCAGCAGGTCGCGCAGTCGCTGGGCATCTCCGTGAAGAGCGTATTCGCGATGGCCTGGGCGATCTCGGCCACCGTGTCGGCGGTCGCCGGCGTCGTGGTCGCCGTGGTCAACGGCGTGTCGTCCGGCCTCTCCGCCTACGGCATCAAGGTGTTTCCGGCGGCGATCCTCGGCGGCCTCGACTCGGTCGGCGGCGCCGTGCTCGGCGGCATCATCATCGGGCTCTTGGAGAACATCGCCCAGTATGTCGACAGCCAGTATCTGCACCTCGGCAATCTCTACGAGATCGCGCCGTTCTACGTCTTGATCATCATCCTGATGATCAAGCCTTACGGCCTGTTCGGCACCAAAGACATTGAGCGGGTCTGATCGATGGCAATGAGCACCCTGATTCCGTCCGGCGATTTCCGCACCAGCTACGCGGCCGACACCACGATCTTCCCGACATCGACCAGCCGCAACTTCGCGCTGGTCGGCATCGCGCTGGCCTGCTTTGCGCCGATGCTGCTCAGCAACTACTGGCTCTCGATCGCGATCCAGATCGGTATCTTCGCGATCGCAGCGCTCGGCCTCAACGTCCTGGTCGGCTTCACCGGCCAGATCTCGATCGGGCACGCCGCATTCTTCCTGCTCGGCGCCTTCACCTCGGCCTATATCTCCAACAACGCGCCGATCCCGGTGTTTTTCGCCATTCCGCTGGCCGGCCTGATCACCGCGCTGGTCGGCCTGATCTTCGGCGTACCGGCGGCGCGGCTGAAGGGGCTCTACCTCGTCATCGCCACCCTCGCCGCGCAGTACATCCTGCTCGACTTCTTCTCGCGCGCCGAATGGTTTTCCGGCGGCTCGGTGCCGGCCAGCGCCAACCCGTTCTCGATCTTCGGCTACACCTTGCGCGGCGACCGGCAGTATTTCTACGTCGTGCTGGCCTACATGGTGGTCAGCTATCTGCTCGTCACCAACCTGATGCGCACCCGCGACGGCCGCGCGCTGGTCGCGATCCGCGACCATTATCTCTCCGCCGAGATCATGGGCATCAACCTCACCAAGTACCGGACGCTGTCGTTCGGGCTGGCAGCCTTCTTCGCCGGCATCGCCGGCGCGCTCTACGCCCACTACCAGCTCGTCGTCTCCCAGGAGGGTTTCGGCATCGAGCGCTCGGTGCTGTTCCTCGCCATGGTGATCATCGGCGGCACCGGCTCGGTGATGGGCACGCTGATGGGCACCGCCTTCGTGGTGCTGCTGCCGGAATCGATGGAATGGCTGAGCGCGTGGCTGAAGGGCGGCGCGATCGACAAGGCGCTGCAGCTCAACAACAACATCACCTTCCTGCGCGAGATCGCGATCGGGCTGATCATCATCGGCTTTTTGATGTTCGAACCGGACGGGCTCGCGCACCGCTGGCGGCAGATCAAGGCTTATTGGAAACTCTACCCGTTCTCGCACTGAGGCAGGCGCGGGATATTACGCACAAGATCGTTCAACGAAAAACCGGAGGAAACAACAATGACGATGAGATCCCTTTTGAGCTCGGTCTCGCTGGCGCTGCTGATCGGCAGCGCCGCCACCGCCGCGCAGGCCCAGATCGCGATCGGCCATCTGCAGGACCTCTCGGGCGGCACCTCCGACGTCGGCACGCCCTACGGCCAGGCCGTCGTCGACACCTTCGCCTGGGTCAACAAGAACGGCGGCGTCGGCGGCAAGCAGCTCAATGTCGACAGCAACGACTACGGCTACCAGGTGCCGCGCGCGATCGCGCTGTACAAGAAGTGGTCGGCGCCCGACGGCAAGGTCGCTGCGATCATGGGCTGGGGCACCGCGGATACCGAGGCGCTGACCGGCTTCCTCGCCCAGGACAAGATCCCCGACATCTCCGGCTCCTACGCCGCAGCCCTGACCGATCCGGAGGGCAGCAGCGGCAAGGCCAAGCCCGCGCCGTACAATTTCTTCTACGGCCCGAGCTATTCGGACTCGATGCGCGCGATGCTGACCTGGGCGGCGGAGGACTGGAAGGCCAAGGGCAAGTCGGGCAAGCCGAAGTTCGTCCATATGGGCGCCAACCACCCGTATCCGAACGCGCCGAAGGCCGCCGGTGAAGCGCTGGCGACCGAGCTCGGCTTCGAGGTGCTGCCGCCGCTGGTGTTCGCGCTGACGCCAGGCGACTATTCGGCGCAGTGCCTGAGCCTGAAGAGCTCGGGTGCCAACTACGCCTATCTCGGCAACACCGCGGCCTCCAACATTTCGGTGCTGAAGGCCTGCAAGACCGCCGGCGTCGACGTCCAGTTCCTCGGCAATGTCTGGGGCATGGACGAGAACGCCGCCAAGACCGCGGGCGATGCCGCCGACGGCGTGATCTTCCCGCTGCGCACCGCGGTCGCCTGGGGCGGCAACGCGCCCGGCATGAAGACGCTGATGGAAATCTCCAAGATGTCCGATCCCTCGGGCAAGGTGTATCGCCCGGTGCACTACATCGCCGCGGTGTGCAGCGCGCTGTACCTGAAGGAAGCGCTCGACTGGGCCGTCAAGAACGGCGGCGCCACCGGCGAGAACGTCGCCAAGGGCTTCTACCAGAAGAAGGATTGGGTGCCGGCCGGCATGGACGGCGTCTGCAATCCCTCGACCTGGACCGAGAAGGATCACCGCCCGACCATGAAAGTCGATCTCTATCGCTCGAAGATATCAGGCGCGACCGATGGCGACCTCAACGACCTGATGGGCAAGGGCACGATCAAGCTCGAGAAGGTGAAGACCGTCGAACTGCCGCGCAAGCCGGAATGGTTCGGCTGGTGAGGCTCGTGAGGCTGCCGACAGCGCAGCCCCACCATAACTCGTCATCCCCCGCGAAAGCGGGGGATCCAGTACGCCGCGGCTTCTCGGTTGATCGCTGGCGTCTCTGGAATACTGGGTCACCCGCTCTAGTGCGCAGTTGCGCACGAAACGCGGGTGACGACAGTCGAAGGTGATCGAAGCATGACTGACACCGCAACAGCCACCATGCGCACCGTGCCGACGGCGGTCCCGCCGCCACCGCTGCTCAGCGTCAACAACATCGAGGTCGTCTATGACGACGTCATCCTGGTGCTGCGCGGGCTGAGCCTCGAAGTGCCGAAGGGCGCGATCGTGGCCCTGCTCGGCGCCAACGGCGCCGGCAAGTCGACGACCTTGAAGGCGATCTCCGGCCTGCTCAAGACTGAGGACGGCGAGGTCACCCGCGGCGAGATACTGTTCGAGGGCCAGCGCATCAACGGCATCGATCCGGACAAGATCGTCCGCCGCGGCATCTTCCAGGTGATGGAGGGCCGCCGCATCGTCGCCGACATGACGTCGCTGGAGAATTTGCGGCTCGGCGCCTTCACCCGCCGCGACAACGAGGTTTCCGCCGACATCGACATGGTGTTCAAATATTTCCCGCGCCTGAAGGAGCGCACCGGCCTTGCCGGCTATCTCTCCGGCGGCGAGCAGCAGATGCTGGCGATCGGCCGCGCGCTGATGGCGCGGCCGAAAATGATCCTGATGGACGAGCCGTCGATGGGATTGTCGCCGCTGTTGGTCAAGGAAGTGTTTGCGATCATCAAGGAGATCAACCGCGATCTCGGCGTCACCATCCTCTTGGTCGAGCAGAATGCGCGCGCCGCGCTGTCGGTCGCCAGCCACGGCTACATCATGGAACAGGGCAAGGTGGTGCTGGACGGCTCCGCCGACGAGTTGCGCGACAACGAGGACGTCAAGGAATTCTACCTCGGCGGCGCCGGCGACCAGCGCAAGAGTTTCAAGAACCTGAAGAGTTTCAAGCGGCGCAAGCGCTGGCTCTAGAGCATGATACCGCGTCACGACAACCGGGCGGCGTCAGCCGAGCACTTGCTCCGCTTCGGTGATCGCGCAGAGCACATGGTAGAACGACGACGCAGGAATGGTGGCGACCAGCGAGTTGCCCTCGCGGTCGAACTGGTCGTACCAGCCGCCGGCCACGGGATGGCCGAGATAGTGCCGCTCGAGCAGCACGAGCGCCGCGCGCGCCTCGTCCGCTGCACCGCTCTCGCCCGACTCGGCCTGCGCGATCCACGCTTTCGCCAGCTCGGTCTGCGGCCACAGCCGCCGCGTGTGACGGCGGATGTTGCCCTCGGCGTCGCCCTCGTCGATCAGGCAGCCGGTCGCATCGCGATAGCGCAGCGCCGACGCCAAAAGTTCGCCGCGCGGACGCCCGGTCGGGCAGCCGGTGATGCGCTCGAATCCCTTCAGCAGCCAGATCCACTCCGCAAGATGCCCGGGCTCGACGCTGACCGGGGGAATCTTCGACCAGTCCTCCTCGAAATATTCGCCGAGCACGCGCGTCTGCTTGTCGTAGAGGCTCGCGAGGAACAGCGCGAAGAACTCGCCGGCGCGGTTCTGGAACGACAAATCGTGGGTGGCATCGAAGCAGGCGATCATCGCCTCGAACAAATGCATCTGCGGGTTCTGCCGGCGCGGCATCGCGGGCGGCAGCCCCTCCAGGAAGCCGCCATGCGGCGAGCGCAGCTTGCTGTCGAGGAACGCCAGCAATTCGTCGATCTCGGCGCGGACCTGGGCGTCCTGGTCGAGGCCGTAGACCGTCGCCAGCGCGAGCAGCACGAAGGAATGGCCATAGGTGTCGCGCAGCGGGTCCGCGACACCGCCGTCCGGCGTCAGGCCGTAGACAAAGCCCGGCCGGCCGTCCGGCGCCTTGGCCTTGGCGAGCAGATACTCCAATCCCTTGAGCGCGATCGCGCGGCCTTCCGGGTACCAGCCCATCTGCGCCGCCTTGGCGTAACAATAGATTTGCCGTGCCTGCACGACCACGCGGCGCGGCGCAGCGCGATCGGCGCTGCCATCCTGGTGCAGCCGTTCGATGAACCCACCGGTCGCAGCATCCCAGCCCACGGTCGACCACAGCGGCAGCGCCTGCTCGATCATGTGGCGCTTCAATCTCGCGACGACGCCCGCCGCTCCGTCCTGTGCTTCAGTCATCGCGCTTCCTGGAACCATCCCGATACAAGCGATCACCGTCTGATAGCACGCGCAAGGCCGCGTGCCACCAGCGCAATCCGTCCCAAGGACCCGCCATGACCGAACACTACGACGCCCTTGAAACGCGCGACCCGGCCGAGCGCGAAGCAGACCTGTTCGCCCGGCTGCCGGAGGTGCTGCGCCAGGCGATGGCGGCGCCGGCCTACGCCAATCTGCTGCGCGGAACCGATCCGGCGTCAGTGACGAGCCGCGACGCGCTGGCGCAGCTGCCGGTGCTGCGCAAGTCGGACCTGCCCGCTCTGCACAAGGCCGCCCCGCCGTTCGGCGGCTTCGTGGCCGACAAGCCCGGGTCGTTCGCCCGCCTGTTCACCTCGCCCGGACCGATCTTCGAGCCGGAGGGCCGCGAGGCCGATCCGTGGCGCGGCGCGCGCGCGCTGTTTGCGGCCGGCTTTCGCCCGGGCGACGTGGTGCTGAACACCTTCAGCTATCACCTCACCCCCGGCGGCTTCATCTTCGACGCCTCCGCGCGCGCGCTCGGCTGCGCGGTGATTCCTGCTGGCCCTGGCAACACCGAGCAGCAATTCGAGCTGATCGAGGCCTACCGCCCGGTCGGCTACAGCGGCACCCCGGACTTCTTGAAGATCCTGCTCGACGCCGCCGCCAGCGCGGGGCGCGACGTCTCCTCGATCAAGCGCGCGCTGGTGTCCGGCGCGGCGTTCCCGAAATCACTGCAGGAGGAGATGAAGTCGCGCGGCATCGAGGCCCGCCAGGCCTTCGGCACCGCCGATCTCGGCATGGTCGCGTTCGAGACGCCGGCGGGCGACGGCATGACGGTCAACGAGGATTTGATCCTCGAGATCGTGAAGCCCGGCACCGGCGATCCGGTCGTGCCGGGTGACGTCGGCGAGATCGTCGTCACCTCGCTCGATCCGCATCATCCCTGGATCCGGCTGGCGCTCGGCGACCTCACCGCCGCGTTGCCGGGCAACAGCCCGTGCGGACGCACCAACATGCGCATCAAGGGCTGGATGGGCCGCGCCGATCAGACCACCAAGGTCAAGGGCATGTTCGTCCGCCCCGAGCAGATCGCGGAAATCGGCAAGCGGCATCCCGAGCTTGGACGGCTGCGCCTCGTTGTGACGCGCGCGGGCGAGTCCGATGTGATGACGCTGCGGGCCGAATGCGCCGCGCCGCGCGATGCGCTGCAAAGCGAGATTGCGGCAACGCTGCGTGCGGTCACCAAGCTCGGCGGCGCCGTGGAACTGGTCGGCGCAGGCCAGTTGCCGAACGACGGCAAGGTGATTGCCGACGAGCGTTGAGCCAGCGCCGCGCCGCGGCTTCACTCCCGGCGGCGACTTTGCTCGTTGGGCAGGACGGCCCAATAGTTCCGGCCATTGTCGTTCGGGTCGGTGTTGTCGCTGGCCGAGAACGCCACGCCGCTGCGCCAGTGCGCGTAACGCCCTGCTCCGAGCCGCGCGATATCGCCGAACGTATTGTGGGCGGGTCCGAGCGGAACGCCATCCTCATAGACAATGATCGGCGACTGCTGCGTCTCGACCTTGTCGTCGTCGGCCCATGGCGCCAGCTTGCTCAGCACGTCCTGACGGCTGACGGCGGCGTGGTCATGGGCCTCAAACGGCTTGCTCAGCCTGATCACAATCGTGCCCTTGGGCACCGGATCGACATAGCGGTGGTTCATCCACGCTGCGAGCGGCAGGTAGATAGCGAACAGCGCTGCAACAGCAGCGCTAAACCTGACCGTTAACGCAGGATGATTGATCAACCGCACCGATGCAACTCGCATTCCACATTCCATCATCGGGCGCCGCGGTCTTCGCAAGTTGTCTTGGCAAGCTGTCTCGGCAACCTGGCTTGGCAACCTCGGCTGTGGCGATGCTAGCATAGCCGGTAGGGGATGTTTAAGGCCGAATTTGGCCGGCTCCGAAGTCCTCTCGATAGCCATAATGCAGTTGAGGACTGCTTCGCGATCCCATACAGAGCGGTCTTCAGATCGAGGCTACACCAAACGAAAGCATTTTCATTAATGCCGTCCGAGTTCGAAAAGCCGCGCCGCCGGGAGACGTTCAACAGGGTCGTGCTGGCCACCCAGTATTATCCGCCCGACCCCACATCGACGGCGACTTATATCGGCAAGATCGCCGAAGCCTTCGCCGTTGACACCGAGGTCGTGGTTTTGTCCGCGACGAAGCAATCGGCGAGCCCACCGGATGGCCCGCGCACCAATCCGTTCGTGATCGAACAGATCATCCCACGAGCGAAAAAGACGGCCGTCGTCTCGCGGGCACTTTCCGTCCTCGCGCTTTCCATCTCGATGTTCTTCGGTGTGCTGAAACATGCCCGCAAGAACGACCTCGTGTTCTGCGTGACGAATCCGTTCACCCTGCCCTACGCCGTCGTCCTCGCAGCCAAGTTGCGCGGCGCGGCCACCGAACTGCTGATCTACGACGTATACCCTGAAGCGCTGGTGGCAGCCGGCTTCATCGGCTCGGGGTCGCCGCTCAACAAGATGTTGCGCCTCCTGAACGGCATCATGTTCCGCGCGCTCGACAGCATCGTGGTCGTCGGCCGCGACGTGCCTCCCCTGCTCACGAAGTATCGCGGCGTGAAGGCGGAGAAGCTTCACTTCATCCCGAACTGGACCTTTCTGCCGATCGGATATCGCGACCTGGCGCCGTCAAATCGGTACAGGCCACGCGACGCGCATCTGGTGGTCGGACTGTCGGGCAATCTCGGCTTTACCCACGATCCCGCCACCGTGTTCGCAGCCGCAAGGATTCTGCGCAACGAAGCCGGCATCCACTTCCTGTTGTCCGGGTGGGGGATGGGCTGGAAACAGCTCAACGCTCTTCAATCGGCGGAACAGCTGCCCAACGTCACGCTGATCGAACCCGTGCCGGCCGAGCATCTGGTCGAGTTCCTGTCCGCCGCCGACGTCTGGGCGATTCCCTATCGCCGCAACATGGCGGGCGTGTCGATCCCCAGCCGTCTCTACAATCTGCTGGCGATCGGACGCGCCGTCATCGCGTGCTCCGAAGACCATTCCGAGGCCGCCATCGAGGTGGCCGGGGAAAACATCGGCTGGGTGGTCCCGCCCGAGGAC
This sequence comes from Bradyrhizobium ivorense, assembly GCF_900696085.1. Taxonomy (GTDB): domain Bacteria; phylum Pseudomonadota; class Alphaproteobacteria; order Rhizobiales; family Xanthobacteraceae; genus Bradyrhizobium; species Bradyrhizobium ivorense. Next base: position 429,151 of record NZ_CAADFC020000028.1, on the reverse strand, counting down.
CCTGATCGCCTCGCCGAGGCGATCCGCGCCGCCGCGGCCAACCCGGATCAGGTCGTGCAGATGGGCCGGTCGGCAACCGTCGCCGCCGAGAAATTCACCGAGGATGCCGCGCTCGCGCGCTACCGCGACATCGTCGCGGAAATCAGGGCCGGCCGCTAAGCGCGATGAGATTCGGTTGAATCGTCATCGCCCTTTGGCCGTTTGTTTGAGCATGATCTTTTCGGAAAACCGCTTCGCACTTTTCCGGATCATGCTCTAAAACTTCCGAACCAGCTCGATCACCTCGTCCTGCTGCTGGCGCGTGATCTCGGCGAACATCGGCAGTGAGAGGATCTGTCCCTGGTCGCGATGCGCGTTGGGGAACTGCTCCGGCTGGTGAGCGAACCGCGCATAGGCCGCCAGGAACGGCAGCGCCGTCGGATAGTTGATCGCGGTCTGCACGCCGTTGGCGCCAAGATGCGCCGCCAGCGCGTCGCGGCGCGGATGGCGGATGGTGTAGAGATGGTAGACGTGGCTGCGCGCCGGCGCGACCTCGGGCACCACGACGTCCTCGATCTGGTTGAGGCCGGCGTCGTAGACCTTCGCAGCCTCTTGCCGCGCCTCGGTCCAGTCCGCGAGATGCGGCAGCTTGGCCGACAGGATCGCGGCCTGCATGCCGTCGAGCCGGCTGTTGATGCCCTCCATGCGGTGCTGGTGCTTCACCAGCCCGCCATGGCGCGCCAGCATCGCCATGTGCTCGGCGAGCGCGGCGTCATTGGTGACGACGGCGCCGGCATCACCCATCGCGCCGAGATTCTTGCCCGGATAGAACGAATAGGTCGCGGCTTCGCCGAACGTGCCGACCATCCGGCCCTTGTAGCGCGCGAGATGGGCCTGGGCGCAATCCTCGATCACCCAGAGCTTGTGCTTCTGCGCGATCGCCATGATCGCGTCCATGTCGGCGGGCTGGCCGTAGAGATGCACCGGGATGATGCCGACCGTGCGCGGCGTGATCGCAGCCTCGATCGCCGCCGGATCGATCGTGAATGTCGCATCATCGGTGTCGCAGAACACCACGGTGGCGCCGGAGTGCGTGATCATCGAGGCGGTCGAGATCCAGGAATGCGCCGTGGTGATCACCTCGTCGCCCGGCTTCACCTTCAAGGCGCGCATCGCGAGGTAGAGCGCGTCGGTGCCGTTGGCGCAGGACACGCAATGGCTGACCTCGGCGGCGGCGGCAAACTCGCGCTCGAAGGCGTCGACATAGCTGCCGCGGATGAACGCGTTGTCGCGGATCACGCCGGCGATTGCGGCATCGATCTCGCCCTTGATGTTCTGATACTGCAGCTGCAGATCGGCATACGGCACCGGCATCTGATGTCCCCTATTGGCCCGCCAACAGCCGGCGCGCCGGATTGCCGGCGTAGGTGCCGGGCGTCGTGATATCCTTGGTCACCACCGATCCGGCGCCGATGACGACGTCGTCGGTGATCCTGACCGGCATGATCGTCGCGTTGGAGCCGATCGAAACCCGGTTGCCGATCACGGTCTCGCGCCACAGTTCCTTGCGTCCGCGCGCCGGGCCGCCGGTCGAGAACGTGTCGTTGACGAACATCACGCCGTGCCCGACGAAGCAGTCCTCGCCGATCGTGACCAGCTCGCAGACGAAGGCATGCGACTGCACGCGGGTGCGCGCCCCGATCACGACGCCCTTCTGGATCTCGGTGAAGGGGCCGACGAAGCAGTCGTCGCCGAGCTTGCAGCCGTAAAGGTTGCACGGCTCGACGATCTTGACGCCGGTCCCGAACTCGACGTCGCGGACATCAGCCTGATGCACCTGCGGCTGGTTCACGAGACGACACCCAGCCGGCTCAGCCGCGGCGTGAAGCGCAGCGCGACTTCCGCGCCGGTCTCGATCGATTCGTAGAGCGCCGAGATCAGCTCCAGGCTCTTGCGGCCCTCGAGGCCGTCGACCAGCGCGGCGCGCTGGTTCACCAGGCAATCGATCACGTGGTGGTAATAGGCCTGATGGCCGAAGCCGTAGACGTTGGGCGGATTGACGGAAAACTTCTCCACGACGTCCTTGTCCGACGGCAGTTCGTCGAGAAAGCGCCAGTGCCGGATCTGGTTGACGGCGAAACCGGAGATCTCGATCGTGCCCCGCTCGCCGAGGATCGACAGCGAGCCCTCGAGGTCGGTCGGGCGCGCCGCGGTGGTCGCCTCGATGATGCCGAGCGCGCCGTTGCGGAATTTCAGCGTGGCGACGGCGGTGTCCTCGGTCTCGATTCGGGCGAGCGCGGTGGCCGCGCGCGCGTGGACGCTGACGACATCGCCGAAGAACCACTCCAGCATGTCGACATGGTGGCTCGCCTGATTGGTCAGCACGCCGCCGTCATAGGCCCAGGTGCCGCGCCAGTCGTCCTGGTCGTAATAGGCCTGATCGCGGCACCAGCGCACGCGCACGGTGCCGAGAATGAGCTTGCCGAAGCGGCCGGCATCGAGCGCCTCGCGCGCCTTGGCCACGGGCACGTTGAAGCGGTTCTGCTTGACGATGAACATCTTGACGCCGGCCTCGTCGCAGGCCCGGATCATGTCGTCGGCGTCCTGCAGGCGGAGCGCCATCGGCTTCTCGACCACGACATGCTTGCCGGCCTTGGCGCAGGCGATCACATGCGCGGGGTGCAGCCCGCTCGGCGTCAGCACCGCGACCGCATCGATGTCCTTGCGCGCCAGAAACTCGTCCATGTCGTAGTGGGCCGCAACGCCGAACTTGCCGGCGATCGCATCGGCGCGCGCGCGAATGGGGTCGCAGACCGCAACCAGGCTCGCGCCCTCGATGTGGTTGCCGCCGAGGAGGTCGGAATGACGCTTGGCAATGCGCCCACAACCGAGCAGGCCGAATCTGATCATGCACAGGCCCTATCTTGTCTGATCGCCGGCCGCAGCAAGTCAGCCGAAGAGCCGAGGGAACAAGCGGCCTTGCGGGCCGCACGACACCGTCCATTACTCGGAAAACTCGGGCCAAGGCAAGGGTATCGGCCCGGTTTGAGCGGCCGCACGGCCGCCAAAGTCCCGGCCCCCGGGCGGCTACGGGTCCACCGGACGGGCGCCCTCGCCTGGCGCCACAGCGCGCATGCGGGGCCAACGCAGCTCTCGCGGCGTTTGGCCCGATGATCGATCTCGATCGACAACGGGGGCACCGACGCGTCGAACGATCGTGCGCCGATCCTTTCACAGGATTTCGCCGATCTCGGCGGTGGCCACGGCCGCCTGTTCTGCCGCCAGACAATCGTTCAACCTTTGGTAGAACGAGGTCGACGCCTGCGGCACCGCTGGCAGCCCCGCAGCGATTTCAAGCTGCAGCGACAGGCAGATAGCCTTGCCCGGGGCCGGACCATGGGGTATTCAGCCGAAGGTTTTTCGGGGAAGGATTTGATTTGATGTCGGGAACAGGACAGGCACTTTACCGGCGCGCCCGCAAGGTGATTCCCGGCGGCACCCAGCTGCTCTCCAAGCGGCCGGAAATGTTCCTGCCGGAGCAGTGGCCGAGCTATTTCAAGTCGGCCAAGGGCGCCGAGGTCACCGACCTCGACGGCAAGACCTATCTCGACATGAGCTATTGCGGGATCGGCGCCACCATCCTGGGCTTCGCCGATCCCGACGTCGATGCGGCGGTGAAGGCCGCCATCGACATGGGCTCGATGTCGACGCTGAACTGCGCCGAGGATATCGAGCTCGCCGAGCTGCTGGTCGAGCTGCATCCGTGGGCGGACATGGTGCGGTTCGGCCGCGCCGGCGGCGAGGCGATGGCGATCGCGGTCCGGATCGCGCGCGCCGCGACCGGCCGCGACATGGTGGCGTTCTGCGGCTATCACGGCTGGCACGACTGGTATCTCAGCGCCAATCTCGGCGAGACCACCGCGCTCGACGGCCATCTGTTGCCGGGCCTCGACACCAAGGGTGTGCCGCGCGGCCTCGCCGGGCTGATGCAGCCGTTCCACTTCAACAAGCTCGACGAGATCGAAGCGATCGTCGCCGAACATGGCGAGCGGCTCGCCGCGATCGTGATGGAGCCGGTGCGCTCGAGCGAGCCGGAGCCGGCCTTCATCAAGGGAATTCGCGCGCTCGCCGACCGCTGCGGCGCGGCCTTGATCTTCGACGAAGTGACCTCGGGCTTCCGCATCAATTCAGGCGGCGCCCATCTTGCCTACGGCGTCGACCCCGACATCGCGGTGTTCGCCAAGGCGATCGCCAACGGCTTTCCGATGGCGGCGATCGTCGGCCGCGCCTCGGTGATGGATGCCGCGCAGGAGACCTTCGTCAGCTCGACCGCCTGGACCGAGCGCGTCGGCCCGGTCGCCGCGCTTGCCACGCTGCGCAAGCATCGCGAGCTGAACGTCGCCAGGCATCTGATGCGGATCGGCACGCGCGTGCAGAAGGGCTGGGCCGAGGCGGCGCAGGCCACCGGCATGCCGGTGCACATCTCGGGCATCTCGCCGCTCGGCCATTTCGCGTTCGAGCTGCCGGAGGCGCAGGAAACCCGCACGCTGTTCACCCAGATGATGCTCGACCGCGGCATCTTCGCCACCGGCTCGTTCTACGCGATGTGGGCGCACACCGACGCCCATGTCGACCGCTATCTGGAGGCGGTGGGCGAGGTGTTCCGCGAGCTGCGCACCGCGGTCGACCAGAAGGCGGTGAAGCAGTTGCTGCGCGGCCCGGTCGCCCATTCCGGGTTCAAGCGGCTGACCTGACCGGCGCGCGCCGCCGGACGCTGTCCGGCTTTGCCGGCAGATTGGCCGTCCCGCTTGCGGGACGGCCAACCCTGGATCGACACTCAGAAGAAGAAGTCGTTCGCATCGACGGCGCCCGCCGAGACGCCCTGCAGGAACACGGCGTCGCCGCCGGGAATGCCGACCACCACGCCGCCGCTGACGGTCGTCACCGCAAGCGAGGCAAAGTTCAGGCCGCGTCCCGTCAGGTCGATATGATCGTGCTCGGCCGCGTTGGCGTTGTCGGCATTGAAGTCGGTCACGATGTCGAGCCCGTTTCCTGACGTGCGGAAATTGTAGGTGTCGGTGCCGCCCGCACCGGTCCACACATCCGTGCCGGCCCCGCCGGTGAAGGTATTGGCAATGGAATTGCCGACGCCGGTATGGTCGATGCTGCCGATGAAGACGAGCTGCTCGACATTGGCCGCCAGCGTGTATGACGACAGGAAGGTCTGGACTTGATCGTTCCCTTCGCCGACGAACTCGGTGACCGTATCGGCGTTCGACTGCACCGCGTAGATATCATTGCCGGTGCCGCCCTGGAACGTATTGGCGCCTGCGCCGTCGATAAACGTATCGTTGCCGCCGAAACCGACCAGGTAGTCGTTGCCGGAGCCGCCGGTCATGATGTTGTTCAATCCGTTGCCGACACCGGTGAAACCGCTGCTGCCGACCTTGGTGAGATTCTCCACATTGGCGGCGAGCGTGAAGGACGTCAGCGTGGTCTGGACGCTGTCGGTGCCCTCGTTGGCAAACTCGACGATCGTGTCGCCGGCCGCCTCCACAAAGTAGGTGTCATTCCCGGTGCCGCCCTGCAGCGTATTGGCAGCCCCCTCGCCGCCGAGCAATTTGTCGTTGCCTTCGCCGCCGATCAGATAGTTCGACACCGTGTTGCCGTGGAGCGTGTCCCAGCCGCTGCCGCCGACCACGTTCTCGATATTGAGGATCGTGTCGAAACCGGCGCCGCCGGTGTTCTGCGCCGTCGTGATGTTGAGATCGACATTGACGTCCCGGCCGAGCGAAGCAAAGTTCAGTTCGTCGACGCCGGCTCCTCCGTTCATGAAGTCGTCGCCGTCATTGCCGAAGAACTTGTCGGCGCCCGAACCGGTGACGAGGATGTCGTTGCCGTCGCCGCCGAAGATGCGAAATGCCTTCGTGGCGGTCGATGCTGACACCGAATTGTCGTTCCCGTCCCCCCAGAACGTGATGGTCTGGAGATCACTGCCGACGCTGGCCCCGACCACAAGGTTGTCATTGCCGTCGCCGCCGTGAACGTCCAGGTTCTGAATCCATTGGTTGACCGTGACTGTCTTCGGACCGCCCAAGTCGTTGGCCGTGAACAGGAAGCCGAAGCCATTGAAGGAACCAACGGTGAATTGCTGGCCGAGTTCGTTACCCAGCACGTCGAGCACATTGTTTTGCGGACCACCACCATCAATGGTGTCGCTGCCATCGAACATGTCCCAGTGGAACACGTCATTCCCGCCGCCCCCGTTCGACGTGTCGTTGCCGCCCTTGAGCTCGATGACATCGTTGCCGGCAGTGCCGTCGAGCGCGTCAGCCCCGCCCGTTCCGACGATGATCCGTCCGTGGGCGGCGTTGCCGGGATCGAACGTATTGATGAACATCCGGTAGAACCCCAGATCGGAGCCCGGACTGTTCACCGAGCCGGTGCTGGCTCCCGAATTGTTGGGATCGGTGACCGTGGTGTCGAGGTCGGACACGAAAACCGTGTAGGTCTGGGTCGTCCCGGTGACGTTGGTGAACGTCAGGAAACTGTCGAGCCCGTCGTCGTCGTCGTTACTGGCGACTTGTGCACCGGCGCTGTTGAAGATCTGCACAAATGGATCGAAGCTTTCGCCGTTGTGCAGACCGAACGCGCTCGCATCCATATCGATGCTCACGCTCCAGCCGGCGGCCAATTCGAAACGGAACCCGTCGTGGTCGCCTGACGTCAGGCCAAATGGCCCGTCGCCGATAAAGCCATTCGCCTGCACCGTGCCCGCAACGCCCGCAGAGAGGCCGGTCCAGTTGGCGCTGAAGATCGAGCCGTCGTCCTCCGCTTGACTGATTTCGGGGACGACCGAGGTGCGCGTAATAAGGTCGGTTTGCTGAATGGGCATGCAATATCTCCTGTTGGTACAATTGAAAAACGGCGAGAGCTAACGGCAACAGCCTAGGTTAGTCCGAAGGCATCAGGGCGGGTTCAATGGACGAGGCGGAACTGCCTCATCCCAGGGTCGCTTACGATAATGGAGAGCGCCGATCTGATGAGGCAACACCCTCGCTAATCCGCTGTTCGACAACGCAAACCTCGATGATCTTCCGGGCATTGCGGCGCGTCACGACGCGGCTGCGACAAGTTGCCACCGCATCACCTATGTTACTGTTTCGGCGTGAGGTTCCACCGTGATGCCGCACTTGGTCGCGCCCATCCGGGATAGCAACCGAAGGCATTACGCTAGGCCAAGCACAATCTTAGCATGTGGTAGGGGCCGGTGCAGGGTGCTGCGCGGGCTCGACCGCTTCGCGCATTCCACGTTCAAGCGGCCGACCTGATCGGCACGCCAACCAGACGCAGATCGGGCCGCCCCGCGTGCGGGACGGCCCGGTCCTGGGATCGGCCAATCAACCGATCTGCGATGATCGATCGCTAGAAGAAGAAGTCGTTGGCGTCGACGGCGCCGGCTGAGACGCCCTGCAGGAAGATAGCGTCGCCGCCGGGAATGCCGACCACCACGCCGCCGCTGACGGTCGAGACCGCAAGCGAGGCGAAGTTCAGACCCCGTCCCGTCAGGTCGATGTGATCGTGCTCGGCCGCGTTGGCGTTGTCGGCATTGAAATCGGTCACGATGTCGAGCCCGTTTCCTGCAGTGCGGAAATTGTAGACGTCGTTGCCGCCTGCACCGGTCCACGTCTCCGTGCCGGCGCCGCCGACAAAGGTATTGCCGATGCTGTTGCCGACACCGGTGTGGTCGCCGCTGCCGATGAAGACGAGCTGCTCGACATTGGGCGACAGCGTGTAGGACGACAGGAAGGTCTGGACTTGATCGAACCCTTCAGCCGCGAACTCGGTGACCGTGTCGGCGTTCGACTGCACCGCGTAGATATCATTGCCGGTGCCGCCCTGGAACGTATTGGCGCCCGAGCCGTCGATGAAGGTGTCGTTGCCGCCGAAACCGACCAGGTAGTCGTTGCCGGAGCCGCCGGTCATGATGTTGGCCAGTCCATTGCCGACACCGGTGAAACCGCTGCTGCCGACCTTGGTTAGGTTCTCCACGTTGGCGGCCAGCGTGAAGGACGTCAGCGTGGTCTGAACGCTGTCGGTCCCCTCGTTGAGGAGCTCGACGATCGTATCGCCGGCCGCTTCCACGAAGTAGGTGTCGTTCCCGGTGCCGCCCTGCAGGGTGTTGGCGGCCCCCTCGCCTCCAAGCAATTTGTCGTTGCCGGCGCCGCCGATCAGATAGTTGGCGACCGTGTTGCCGTGCAGCGTGTCCCAGCCGCTGCCGCCGACCACGTTCTCGATATTGAGGATGGTGTCGAAACCGGCACCGCCGGTATTCTGCGCCGTCGTGATGTTGAGATCGACATTGAGATCGCGGCCGATGGCAGCATAGTTCAACTCGTCGGTGCCGAGGCCTCCATTCATGAAGTCATCGCCGTCGTTGCCGTAAAACGTGTCGGCAGCCGAACCGGTCACCAGAGTATCGTTGCCGTCGCCCCCGAAGATGCGAAATACCTTCGCAATACCCGATGCCGCAACCGAATTGTCGCCCGCATCGCCCCAGAACGTGATGGTCTGGAGGTCGCCGCCAGCGTTGTTGACAGCAAGGCTGTCATTGCCATCGCCTCCGTGAACGTCCAGGTTCGTAATCCATTGCTGGACCGTGACGGTCTTCGAACTGTTCAGGTCGTTGGCGGTGAACAGGAAGCCAAAGCCATTCCAGGCACCAACTGTGAATTGCTGATTATTCTGGTCACCGAGAACGTCAAGCACATTGGCTTGGAACGGGCCGCCACCGTCAATGGTGTCACTGCCATCGAACATGTCCCAACGGAACACGTCGTTACCGCCATTCCCGTTCGATGTGTCGTTGCCGCCCTTGAGCTCGATGACATCGTTGCCGGCAGTGCCGTCGAGCGCGTCGGCTCCGCCTGTTCCAACGATGATCCTCCCCTGGTTGACGTTGCCGGGATCGAACGTGTTGATGAACAGCCGGTAGAAGCCCGTATCGGTGAGCGGATTGGTTACCGGTGCGGTGCTGCTTCCCGAATTGTTGGGATTGGTGACCTGGCTTTGCAGATCGGACAGGAAAACCGTGTAGGTCTGGGTCGTCCCGGTGACGTTGGTGAATGTGAGAAAGCCATCGAGCCCGTCGTTGTCGTCGGCATTGGCGACTTCGGTGCCGGCGCTGTCGTATAGCTGCATATATGAATCGAACGAGGCGCCGTTGTGAGTCCCGAACGCGATCGCATCGACATCGATACTCACGCTCCAGCCCGCGGCCAGCTCGAAACGAAAGCCGTCATGGTCGCCCGACGTCAGGCCAAAGGGCCCGTCGCCGATAAAACCGTTCGCCTGCAGCGTGCCGGCAACGCCCGCCGACAGGCCGGTCCAGTTGGCGTTCGCGATCGAACCATCGTCTTCCGATTGAACGATCTCGGGCAGAGCTGAAGTGCGTGTGATCGAATAGGGGCTTTGCTCAATAGGCATTAAAATAGATCCTCATGTGACTATGCATCCCCTGGAGCTTCTGTCGAAAGCACGCCGCTCAGGTTCAAATGAGGAGGTAAATAATCTTACCGTCGAAATGTAAGCGGATGTGAGTGAGCGCATCGATGCCGATACCGATCGCCGCCAGGCGACGCGGCAGAAAGCTTCTATCGGGGGCGAAGGAGGCCCCGCCGGTCGGGGCTTTTGCCGGCCTGAACCGCGGCGCCGAGCGCGGTCTTGCCGGTCACGCGGCGGTCTATTCGCCGAGGCAAGTCTTGCCGCGGCGGACGCGCCGGTACAGCGCGATCGACAACGGCGGAACGAAGGTGTCGAACGCCGACTCCGAGACCCGCTCGAAGCATTTCTCCAGACCGGTCCTCACGAGCGCCGCATCGGGAGCCCAGATCAGCCAGTCAGGTGCCGGAACGACCGGCCTCCGCTGCAGGATCAGCCAGTCGCCACTCTCCTGCATCCACTCCTTTGCGATCGTATCGGTCCACCCGGTGAGCTGTTTCATCTCTGCGGTCGCCTGCGCCGCCTGCTCGGGAGTCAAATCCTCGTTCAGCTTGCGATAGTTCGAGGGCAAGGTGAGCGTGATCGGCGGGATCTGGATGCCCGCCTGAACCAGCGCCAGCGGGATGCGCAGGTCACTGCCGACGAATTCAGCCTTCGTACCAGGCGGCAACAGCGTCCGCATCGTCTCACCGGCGAGACGCACCTCCTCCGGAAGCGAGCTCGCACGATTGCGGATCGATGGCAGCTGATACGGACCGACCAGATTCCAGGCTTGTACCGCGGCCAGCGCGAGCGAAGCGAAAATCGTCCCGATCGCGATGCCGCCGGCCAGCCGATCGTTCGAGGCCGTCTGCATCAATCCATGCAGCGCAAGTCCGCCGGCCAGGGCGGCGAGATAGTCGACGTAGTTCGCGTAGGCCTGGATGCAGGTCGGGCAGATCGATTGCAGCCCGAGATGGTGGAAAACCAGCAGCGCCCAATAGGAGGCCGCAAACAGCCCAGTCCAGCCGCGATTGGGGATCGGCCGCAGCGCGGCAACGATCGTCGCGGCCAGGGCGCTTGCCAACGGGACGCCATGGTGATTGAGCAGATAGTGCCCCATGATGTCCCAGCCGAAGGCGTATGCCAGCATGTCGCGCAGCGTCGACGGATGAGGCACGCCAAGCGCCTGGCTGCTGTGACTGAGCGCGAACGAATAGAGGTTCGGCAGCACGCCCGCCTGAATCAGCCAGTCCGTCATCCCGGGAAGCCACAGCGTGACGTAGACGAACCGCGGCCCCCAGAGCAAAGCCAGCAAGGACCACGTCGTCAGGAATATCGCAGCCGAGCAAAAATAGACACGCCAGCGATCCCGGCCGGCTCGCACCCAGGCGATCCCGAGGCTCAATGCGATAAAGGCGACCGCATTGATCCGAAGCAGGTAGGCCATGGTCAACACGGCGCCCAACGCGACGGCGGTGGCGAGACTGGCCTGCCGGCGCATTCCCAGCAGCAGATGCAGCGCGATCAGCTGCACGCAAACGAAGTAAGCGTACGGCGTTGCGCTGCTGAAATAGAAGATCCCGTCTTCGCTCAGGACGAATACGACGACCGCGAAGGCGACCGGCCACGCGGTGCAGCCGAGCCGGCGCAACAGATACCCCAGCAAGGCAATGTCGATCGCCGTGATCAGCACGGAGAGCAGGCGCGACGACACGACGCCGTGGCCGAACATCCACTGCCAGGATCCCATGACATAGTAGATCAGCGGCTGATACCAGGTCGTATCCTCGGCGGTATATGGCTTGACCGCACCGCTGACGTACCACCACGACTTGATGATATAGGCCGTTTCGTCCGGCCAGGTGCCCTCGCGCAGCGCAGCCGCAACCGAGAGTGCGATCCAGCAAGCGAGGATGGCGAGCAGGATGCCGACGCCGGCGGCGCGATAACGCATCTTGCCCTTCGAAACATCCATAACGATACCTGCTCTGCCGCGCCGATCCGGCGATAGCTGTCTTGCAGCATCGCCGGACGATTTCAAGTCGCGCCATTAACCACGGCGCAATGCCTGCGCGCGATCGAATGACAGCGCTGCCGGTTTACGAAGCCTTGCGGGCGATCATGACAAAGTGGTCGTACGGAACGCGCAGCAAGTCGTTCCAGGTGATGGTTTCGACCTCGAGCCCCATGCCGCTCAACAATCCGAGATACCCCTCCGGGGTCCTGATGTTGACGCCGGAATCCAGCGTGTTGATCAACTTGACCGCGGCGCGCTGCCTCGGCAGCCAGACATTGTCGATGGTGACAATTCGCCCCTCTGGCTTGAGCAGGCGCGTCAGCGAAGCAAGCAGCGAAATGGCTTCCTTGTCGGCAAGATGATGCAGCAATGCGGAGACATTGATGAGATCGAATGTCGCCTCCTCCTGCTTCAAATCCTCGGCGGCATTCCCGACAAGAAAGCGGCCACGGTCGCCGTGCCGCTCCCGGGCGTAGGCAATGTGCTTCTCGTTCATGTCGATGCCGGTATAATCCAGCGCCGGCAGGTAGGACAGCACGTTCGCAGGTCCGCAGCCGACGTCGAGCATCTTCAGACCGGGACTTGGCCGCAACGCCTCGTTGACGTAGCGCGCGATGGCGTTATCGGCGCCAAGCGAAAACATCAGTCCCTTGTAGATCGACGGAATCGTAATCAGCCGGTAGATGCCCGAAATTCGTTGCCCCATGTCAGGCCCTCAATTGCTGCGCGATGCGCCGGGTTGTGCGCAAGGTTTTTCGCCAAATCAAATCCCGAAAATATCGCTGATGACGTTGCGTTCGGTGCGCGACCGCCCGGCCTTCGGATAGATGCCGTGCAGGATGCTGTCGGCGGCAAGCTCGCCGCCGTCGATCACGATCGCGCCGGTCGATACGAAGGTGTTGTCACCCACGGCGGTCTTGCCGATGATCCGGCTGCCGCCATACATCACGATGCCGCGGCCGAACGACGGATAGTCGTTCTCGAGGTTCGCGCCGACCGTGCAGTTGTGATAGCAGATGAAGTAGTCGGAGTAGCTGGCGCGGCCGAGCACGGTGCCGACCGGATGCTGCACCGCGAACACGTCGGGCAATTCGACCTCGTAGAACGCATCGAGCGCATGCAGCGCCTTGTTCAGCGCGTAGGCCTTGTCGGCGATCGGATGGCCCGGCTTCTCGCGGAACGCGGTGTTGGCGAGGTAGTACAGGAAGATCGCGTACTGGTCGCAATGCCAATGCGAGAACCGCGCCTCGCCGTTTGCGAAGAATCCCTTCAGCCGGACGCGCGAAAAGCAGTGTTCGACCCGGCCCAGCGCCTTGTCGACGAAGCCCGGCAGGTCGCCGAGATCGGCGCCGTCAGGAAAGAAGGTCTCGAACTGCTTCTGCACATAGCGGGCGAGTTCGTTGCGGCCAAGCGAGAGCTGCATGGTGCTAGTTCCGGCTTGAGGAGCTCGAGCGCACGTCGAGGCCGCGCGAGGCGAGATGGCTGCGCAGCTTGATCGGGCTGTGATCGGTGAACAGGAACATCGAGGAGATCGCGACCGCGGAGGCGCCGGCCTCCAGCGCGTCGATCGCATGCTGCAGCGAGCCGCAGCCGCCGGACACGATCAGCGGCACGCTCAGCACGCGCGAGGCCTGGTGGATCATGTCGAGGTCGTAGCCCGACATGGTGCCGTCACGGTCGATCGAGCCGAGCAGCACCTCGCCGCAATGCAGGTCCTCGCAGCGCCTCGCCCATTCGATCGGGTCGAGCGCGACGTGCTCGCGGCCGCCGTCGATGAACACGGTGGCGTGGTGGGGACTGATCCGCTTGTAGTCGATCGACACCGTCATGCACTGGTCGCCGAAGGTGCGCGCCGCCTCGCGCAGGAACTCCGGCCGCCGCACCGCCTCGGAGTTGACCGACACCTTGTCGGCGCCGGCGCGCAGCAGCATGTTGACGTCCTCGAGCGTTTTGACACCGCCGCCGACCGTGAACGGCATGAAGATCTCTTCCGACATCCGCTCGATGATCTCGACGACGCGGCTGCGCGAGGCTTCGCTCGGCACGATGTCGAGCACGATCAATTCGTCGACGCCGTAGTCGTTGTAGACCTTCGCCGTCGTCACCGGATTGCCGGCGGCGCGCTCGTTCTCGAAGAAGCGGACGTATTTCACCAGCCTGCCGTCGCGCAGCAGGAATTTTGGGATCAGGCGCTTCTTCAACATCGCTTGTGTATCTTCAGGGATTCCAGCGCAGGAAATTGCTCACCAGCTCGATGCCGCTGTCCTGGCTCTTCTCGGGATGAAACTGGGTCGCCACCACATTGTCGCGCGCGATGATCGCGGTGACCGGCTGGCCGTACTGGGCGTAGCCGACCACGTCAGCTTCCGCATTGCAGCGCATGGCGAATGAATGCACGAAATAGAACGCCAAATTGCTCTCGCGGATATTGGCGAGGATCGGGTGGCTGCGCTCCTTCGCCACCATGTTCCAGCCCATATGCGGGATCTTCAGCGCCGGATCGTTGGGCAACAGACGCAGCACGTCGGCGTCGAACCAGCCGAGCCCGCGATGCGGCACGCCGTCATCGGCATGCTCCTCCGATGTCTTGGCGAGTAGCTGCATGCCGAGGCAGACCGCGAGGAACGGCTTGCCCTTCTCGCGGACGTGGCGCTCCAGCATCGCGTCGATGCCGCGCTCGCGGATGTTGCTCATGGCGTCGCCGAACGCGCCGACGCCGGGCAGGATCACGTGCGAGGCGTCGGCGATCGCGTCTTCGTCATGGGTCACGATGGGGTCGAAGCCGCAATATTCGACGGCATTGCGCACCGAGCGAACATTGTTGATGCCGTAATCGACGATCGCAACGCCTGACATTGCCTGCCCCCGTCTCCGACCACCTCTCCCCGCAAGCGGGCGAGGTGAAAGACTACTCCTTGCCGCCGCCAATCTCGACACCCGGATGGTTCGGCCACGGCACGTGGGTGTTGTTCCACTGATCCATGTCGGGCATGCGCCGGCCTGGCTCGACCTTGTTCGGCGAGAACTGCCACGGACTGACCTCGTGCTTGATCGCAATGCCGAGGAACTGCTCCTCGGTGAGCTGCAGATAGTCGAGGAACAGATCGAGGCTCGGCGGCCGCTTGCCGTCGAATTCGCGCACCAGCGCCTCGCCCTCTTCGCGGGTCATGCGCTTGTTGCGGATGTCGATATTGGCGAGGTGGTTGGTCCGCCCCATGCCGCGCTTGATGTATTTCAGGTAGTCGCGGACGCCCTGGAAGAAGCACTCGATCTTCTCGTAGTCGTACTCCGGCGGAATGCCCTCGACCTCCTGGCCCTTCCAGCCGAGCTCCTTCTTGATGATCTCGACGTGCTTCTTGGTGTCCCACTTGATGTAGCTGCCGAGGCAGATCGAGCGGCACTTGATCCGCATCAGCTCCTTGCGCGGCGGATACACGAACGGATAGAGGTCGCGCTTGGCGACGCGGCCGCCGAGGAATTCGTACATGTCGTCGGCGGTGATGCCGAGATTCATGGCGCGGTTGAACCGCTTCTCGTCGACCTCTTCCATCTCGTCGTAGGAATAGAACGACTGGTATTCCGCGAGGCTCTCGCCCCAGAACAAGAGCGGCGTCTCGTAGCGGATCGCGATCTGCATGGTGTGGGCGTAGATGCCGGTGTGGCAGTGCCAGCAGAAGTCGCCGCGGCGCTTCAGCGATTCCAGCATCAACTCGCGAACCACATGCCAGTTCGGCGTGAAGTTCAGCACGTCGACGCCAAGCTGCTTGAACACCGAGGTATTGTTTTCCTCGATCAGCGGGCGGTAGAACCAATGGTCGAAGCGCACCACCAGCGGCTTCAGGCCGAGCTTCTTGACCACGTACCAGAGCTGGAAAACGCTGTCCTTGCCGCCCGAATACGGCACGATGCAATCATAGAGGCCTTTGTCGCGGTATTGCGCGACCAGCTCCATCATCTGCTGGTGCCGCTCGTTCCAGTCGATCTGGGTGTCGCGGACCTCGATCTGGCGGCAAACGCTGCACGATCCTTCGTCGTCGAACGACGTCGCCTCTGCCGTTTCAGGCAATAAGCACTTGCTACAGCTCAACATTTTGGAGATTCCTGCAATTGCATGATTTTGGACGGCTTACCACGCCGTCCAGCCCCCGTCGACCGCAATGCACTGGCCGGTGACATAGGCCGACAAATCACTCGCCAGATAGGCCACGGCACCCTTCATATCGTCTTCACGCGCCATCCGTGCAAGCGGCGTGCGAGCCACGTAACGGCTCAGGAACGGCTCGGGCGTGGCTCGAAACACGCCGCCCGGCGCCACGGCGTTGACCCGGACCCGCGGCGCCATGGTGGTGGCGAGCCAGCGGGTCATCTGCAGCAGGCCGCCCTTGCTGGCGGCATAGGCCGCCGGATTGCCCAGCGCGGTTCCCTCGTAGAGCCGCCAATCCGGCCCGGCGAGCCCATAGATCGAGGAGATATTGATCACGCTGCCATGCCCGGAGGCGGCCAGATCCTCGGCCGCCGCCTGCACCAGGATGAACGGCGCGGTCAAATTGACCTCGAGCGCCCGCCGCCAGGTCGTGTCGGACTGCTGCGCGAACGGCACTGCCCAGCCCTGTAGGCCGCTGGTGCCCACAAACGCGGCACAGTTGACGATGACGTCGATGCGGCCGAATTTCTCCCGCACCCGCCGCGGCAGGTCCTGCACGGCGGCGGCCTGCTCGAAATCGCAGGCGAAGGCCTCGGCGCTGACCGACCAGCTCTCGGTCAGTTTTGCGGCGGCCTCCGTGCCGGCGGAGGCGTCGATGTCGACCAGCGCGATGTTGGCGCCGAGTTCGGCAAGGCCGTTGGCAAGCGCCCGGCCGATATGGCCGGCGCCGCCGGTGACGAGCGCGACGCGCCCGGCGAGCGACATCATGGTGCGAAGCGAGCGCTCGGTGCTCATCCGAAAATCCTCTGGAATTCGTCGGAGGCGCGCTGCAGATCGTCGAGACGGCCGACGTCGATCCAGTACTCGCGCAACGGAAACACCACCGATTGCTGGCCGCCGGCAATGGTCCGCTCGATCAGCGTCGGCATGTCGATGGCTTCGTTGCCCTGGAGATGATCGAGCACACCGGGATCCAGCAGATAGACGCCGGCATTGACGAAGAATTTCTGGGTCGGCTTCTCGCGGATGCCGACCAGGCGGTGATCGTCGAAATCGATCACGCCGAACGGGACCGTGACGGAATGCTCGCGGACACAGACGGTGGAGAACGCCTGATGTTGGTGATGATATTTCAGCATCTGCTCGAAATTCACCGTCGTCAGCAGGTCGCCGTTCATGACGAAGAACGCCTGCTTCGGGCGCTCGGGCAGCAGCGACAGTGCGCCGGCGGTGCCGAGCCGCTCGGTCTCCTGCAGATAGCTGATCTCGACGCCCCAGGCCGAGCCGTCGCCGAAATAATCCTGGATCATCTCGGCCTTGTAGTTCACCGAGATGAAGAACTTGCCGAAGCCGGCCTTGATGAAGCCGCCGAGCACGGTCTCCAGGATCGGCTTGTCGCCGACGCGGATCAGCGGCTTCGGAACGTCGTCGGTCAGCGGCTTCAGCCGCGAGCCGAGGCCGCCGGCCATCAGCACCACCCAGTGATCGGACTGCTGTGCGAGCGCGAGGTCGTCGATCAGCTTGACCTCGACCACGCGGCCGTCGGGATCGACGATCGGCAGCTGGTGGATCGAGTGCTTGCGCATCAGATTGAGCGCCGCCGGATTGGAGATACCGAGCGGCGCGGTGATCGGCGTGCGGTTCATCACCAGTTCGACCGAGGCATCGAGCCCGACGCCGCCGAGCAATGCGCGCCGCACGTCGCCGTCGGTGACGGTGCCGACGATCCTGCCGTCGCGCTCGACCACGGCGAGTTGCAAATGTCCCTGATCGATCCGCCGCAGCGTCTCGATCAAGGGCGTATCTTCATTGACGACAAATATCTCTTTCATAACAACCTAATCCCGGCCGCCGCCGGCGAATCCGCCGGCCTCGACATTCCTTGCGACCACAGCGCCGGCGGCAACGATCGCTCCCGCCCCGACGCTGACGCCAACCAAAATCACTGCTCCCGCGCCGATATGCGCGCCCTCGCCGATCGAGACGCCGCCGCACAGCACCGCGCCCGGGGCGATATGCGCGTGATCGCCGACCACGCCGTCATGCTCCACCACCGCGCGCGTGTTGATCAGGACGTTGCGGCCGATCCGCGCCGCCGGCTGGATCACGGCGCCGGCCATCACCTGCGCACCGTCGCCGAGCACCGCATCGGATGCGATCACCGCAGAGGCGTGTGCGATCACCGGAAAGGTGTAGCCCAGCGCGGTGAAACGCTCAAACAGCGCGCGCCGTCCCGCCAATCCGGAATCCGAACGCGAGGCGCGGTTGCCGAGGCCGTTGGCCAGCGTGACCGACGCAGTGTCCATCTTCAAAATATCGTCGTCCGGCCCCGTGATCGGAATGCCGCCGATGGTCTCGCCGATCCGCGACGCGTCGCGATCGGTCACGGCCGCAGGCCGCGTGCCGCGGCTCAGCAAGGCCTCAATGACGACCTTGGCATGGCCGCCGGCGCACAGCACGATCAGGCTCATGGCTCGAGCGCCTCATTGGCCGCGTAGTCGCGTTGCGCGGTGCGGCCGAGATAGCTCCAGTATTCGATCGGCGCAATGCCGTTGCCGGGGCGCTTGACGCCGAGATTGTCCGCGGTGAAGCGCTCGCCGCTTTTGATCGGACGGATCGCGACGAGGCTCCGGCGCGCCACCGCACGGTTCGGCACCTCCTCCGGCGCCGGCACCTTGCGGCCGTCGCCGAGCGCGGCCTCGATGTCGCGGATCGAGGCGATCATCGCGGCCATCTCGTCCGGCTCGATCGAGGCGCGGTGATCGGGGCCGGGCAGATTGCGGTCGAGCGTCATGTGCTTTTCGATCACGGTCGCGCCGAGCGCCACCGCGGCAGCCGCGATATGAATGCCGCGGCTGTGATCGGAAAAGCCGACCGCAAGCCCGAACGCATCGCGCAACGTCGCCATCGCGCGCAGATTGATCGATTGCGGATCGGCGGGATATTCGGTCGTGCAATGCAGCAGCGTGACCTTGGCGCGCAGCTCGTCCCAGGCCGCGCGGTCGAGCAGGACTTTTGCGAGATCGGCCGGCGTCGGATTGGCGGCGGCATCGCCGAGATAGCCGAAGGCGATGACGCCGAGCGCCTGCTCGACCTCGGCCAGCGTCGCCATGCCGGTCGACAAAATGATCGGCAGCTTGAAGCGCGCAAGGTGCAGCAACAGCGGCGCGTTGGTGAGATCGCCGGAGCCGACCTTCAGCGTGCCGACACCGATGCGGCGGACCAGATGGGTCGCGCTGTCGGCGTCGAACGGCGTCGACATATAGGTGATGCCGGCGGAGCGGCAGGCGGCGGCGATGCGCTCCTCGTCGTCGCCGCTGAGCTCGAGCGCGCGCAGCATCTCGAGCTGGGACTGCTCGCTTCCGGTCGTGGCCTGCTGATAGCTCGCCTTTGCCGCCGCGCCGGTCGCCAGCTTGTCGGCGCGAAACGATTGAAACTTGACGATGTCGGCGCCGGCCCGCGCGGCAGCCTCCACCAGCGCCAGCGCCCGCGCGGGGTCGCCGTTGTGGTTTACGCCAGCCTCGGCAATGATCAGGGTTCGGCGATGCATCGGGTTTCGTCGGAGATGCGGTGGGTAACCGAAATCACCCGCCAATCAAGCGGTTGTCTTAGTCGAGTACACTGGTAAAAGCAACGCGAGCGGGCGGCTTGCGGTGTGTTCCACAGCCTCCTGACCACGTTGACTTTTGCGCTCGTTTCCCGGGCGTAACGCATGGGGCTGTCGAGCAAATGGCTGATACGGCGCAGATCCTGTTTCTATTGGTGGGCCGCGGCGGATCCAAGGGATTGCCGGGCAAGAACCTGCGCGAGATCGGGGGCCTCAGCCTGGTCGGCTACAAGGCAAAGGCGGCGCGGCAGTCGCGCTATTGCAGCCGCCTGATCGTGTCCAGCGACAGCGAGGCGATTCGCGCCGAGGCTATCCGCCACGGCGCCGAAATGCTGTTCGAGCGGCCCGCCGAGCTTGCGACCGATACCGCCTCCTCCAACGACGTGGTGCTGCACGCCATGGACTGGATCGAGGCCCACGAAGGCCGGCGCTACGATGCGATCATGCTGCTGGAGCCGTCTTCGCCGTTCGCGCTCCCCAAGCATTTCGACGAGGCGGTCGAGTTGTTCATGGCGCGCAAGGCGAGCCTCGTGGTCGGCATGCGCGAGACCGAGGTCGCCTCGATCTTCGTCGGCACGCTCGGGCCTGACGGCTCGATCGGCGGCATCGTCGACAAGATGCTGAAGACGCCGGCGCAGCGCCGGCAGGACCAGGCGCCGGAGGTGACGATGAACGGCGCGCTCTACCTCGTCGGCTGGGACGCGATGCGCAAGCATCGCAAGATCTATGCCGACCCGTCCGCGAGCTACGGCATCATGATGGACCGCATGCACTCGATCGAGATCGAGAGCGCCGCCGATCTCGCCTACGCCTCCTACGTCATCGAGCATGGCATGCTCGACGCCGCGCCGTGGCGGACATCGCCATGACCGCCGCCCCCCGCCGCATCGCCGTCGCCACCGGATCGCGGGCCGATTACGGATTGCTGCGGGGGATTTTGACGCGGCTCAAGGCTGCGGATGACGTCGCGCTCAGCGTGATCGCCTGCGGCATGCATCTGGTGCCGCGCTTTGGCGAAACCTGGCGGGCGATCGAAGCCGACGGCTTTCCGCTGGCGGCGAAGATCGACCTCAAGCTCGACGACGACCGCGCCGAGACCGTGGCGCGCGGCACCGGCATCGGGGTATCCGGCTTCGCCGACGTGCTTGCAGAGCTCAAGCCCGACGTTCTCGTCGTGCTCGGCGACCGCTACGAGATCATGGCGGCAGCGGTCGCCGCGACGCTGCTCAACATCCCGATCGCGCATATTCATGGCGGCGAGGTCACGGCTGGCGCCTTCGATGACGCCATCCGCCATGCCATCACCAAGATGGCCTGCATTCATTTCGTCGCCGCCGAGCCGTATCGGCGCCGCGTCATCCAGATGGGCGAGAATCCGGACTTCGTCTTCAATGCCGGCGCGCCCGGCCTCGATGTTGCGACCACCGCGCCGGCGCTGACCCGTGGCGAATTGTTTGCCCAGCTCGGCATCACAGGTCCGGAACGCTTCCTGCTGATCACGCTACATCCGACCACGGCGCAGCCGGAAGCCGATGCCGTCAACATCGCCGCGCTGCTCGGCGCACTGGAAGCGGTCGACGATCGCAGCTTTATCTTCACCGGCGTCAACGCCGATCCCGGCTATCGCGCGATCGACGATGCGATCCGCAGCTTCGTGACGGCGCGGCCGGACCGGGCACATCTGTTCACCTCGCTCGGCAGCAACCGCTACTGGGCCGCGCTGCGGCTGACCGATGCCGTGGTCGGGAATTCGTCGAGCGGCATCCTCGAGGCGCCGGCCGCCGGCGTGCCCTCGATCAACATCGGCGATCGCCAGCAGGGCCGGCTGCGCGCCGTCTCGATCATCGATTGCCCGGCGGATTCTGCGGCCATTCGCGCCGCCCTCGACAGCATCTTCGCCGGCCGCTTCACCCCCGATCCGTCCGCTGTGCCGCCGTACGGCCGTGGCGGCGCTTCGGAGCTGATCGCGGGAACCCTGCGCGGGATCGACCTGCGTCGGGCTTTCCCCAAGCATTTCCATGACTTGCCGGACACGCCGGGCGCCGCGAATCCGGCCGCATAACCTTTCGGCCCGGTTGCCTGTGCAACAGCGCAGGTTGTATAGATCGCCGCCTGGATGGGTCCATGCGCTGCGGGGGGGAAACGCAACATGACAAGAACCGGCCGACTGTCCGATGCGGCACTGAATGCGCCTCATCGCGGCACGCCTGCATGCGCGCCAGCCGCATGATCAGCGCATCAGGTCCGGCTTGCGGACATATCGAAAGCGCAACGTTCGTCCAAGGCGTCCTTCACGGCGCCCTGCAACGCGCCCTTCAAGGTTTCCTTGGCTAGAAGATTGGCACTGATTTCAAATGCTGTTCAATTCGCTGCAGTTTCTTCTTCTGTTTCTTCCGATCACTTGCGCCGGCTTTCTGGTCTGCCGCCGCTTCGGCAACATCCAGTGGGTGTTCATCTGGCTGTTCATCTGCTCCGCCACCTTCTACGCCGCATGGGAGCCGAGATATCTGATCCTGCTGTTCGGATCGATCGCAGGCAACTATGCCGCCGCCCTGCATATCGCCCGCCAGAAGTCGAAGCTGGTGCTCGGGGCCGCGATCGCCGCAAACCTCGCGGTGCTGGGCTATTTCAAGTACACCAACTTCATTCTTCAGACCCTCGCCTACCTCTTCCACATCGAAGTGCCGGCGGTCGCCATCGAACTGCCGCTCGGCATCTCGTTCGTCTCGTTCATCCAGATCGCCTTCCTGGTCGATGTCTACCGCAACCGCACCGATGACCTCGGCCTGCCGAAATATGCGCTGTTCGTCTCCTATTTCCCGCATCTGATTGCGGGGCCGATCATTCACCACAAAGAGGTGATGTCGCAGTTCACCAATGAGCGGCTGAAGTCGATTTCCTATGCCGAGGTCGCGACCGGCGTCGCCTACATCCTGTGCGGATTGTTCAAGAAGGTGATCATCGCCGACACGATGGCGAGCTACGCCGCTCCCGGATTCCGCCTTGCCAACCAGGCGCAACCGATCAGCTTTTTCGACGGCTGGGGCGCTGCGCTGGCCTTCACCTACCAGATCTACTTCGACTTCTCGGGATACAGCGATATCGCGATCGGCCTGTCGCTGCTGTTCGGGGTCAGGCTGCCGGTCAATTTCGACTCGCCGTACAAGTCCGCCAGCATCATCGATTTCTGGCGGCGCTGGCACATTACGCTGTCGCGCTTTCTCAGGGACTATCTCTACATTCCGCTCGGCGGCAACCGCGACGGCTGGGTCCGCCGATACGTCAACCTGATGATCGTGATGCTGCTCGGCGGCCTGTGGCACGGAGCGAGCTGGCTTTTCGTCGTGTGGGGAGGACTGCACGGAATCTACCTCATCATCAACCATCTGTTCCGCTATCTGAGGGAGCGCTTTGCCCCGACGTCGCGCATCGTTGCCGGCATCGCAGCGCTGTGCTCGCTGCTGGTTTTCCCCGCGGTGCTGCTCTCCTGGGTGTTCTTCCGCTCGGAATCGTGGATGGGCGCCAAGATCATGCTCAAGGCCATGATGGGAGGCTTCGGCATTCTCGTTCCGGAGCAGTATCAGGCCATGCTGGGCTCGTTCGCACCATCCGTGATGCGGACGCTGCACATGCAAACCGGAAATCTGGTGACGTTCGGAAGCGAAACGGCGGTGCTGTGGCTGGTGCTGGTGACGCTGTTCGTGTTCATCCTGCCGAATTCGCAGCAGCTTCTGCTCGGAACCTACGACGACAAACCGGGTCACCCGGTTCGAAGAGGACTGGCCCGCGCACTCGCCTTCCGGCCGACCCCGATATCGGCAATCGCGGGTGCCTTCGTCGGAGTTCTCGTGCTCGCCATCATCTATCTCGGAGTGCCCAGTGAGTTCATTTACTTTCAGTTCTAAGCACTGGCTCTATCTGTTTCTCTCCATCGTCGTGACCGTCGTCGTGACGTTCGGGGTCGCATCCGAGCGGCTGCTGCGCATCTACATTACGCCGATCGACAATTACGAGTGGATCGCATCGCTGCTGGTCTCGTCCAGCCAACCCAATGCGGCGTTCGGCGATTCCCACATCGCTGCCGTCCCCGACTACAACAAGCCTGATTTCATCAACCTCGGGATCGGCGGCACCACCATCCGCAAGATGAACGACCGCGTGCGCTACTATTACCGGAACCTGCAGCCGGGTCAGGTCATCATCCAGGCCGATCCGCACTCATTCGCCGAGTATCGTCTCGAGGCGCAGGGCAGCTACGTGCCCGAGGTCTATTCCGCCTACCGGCTGAGAATCCTCGACCCAAGGCATCGCGGCTTCATGCTCGAATATTGGAAGCGGTTCCTGTTGACGGGCAATTTGCGCGGTCAACAGCAGCCCGGCTACGACCAGCTCTGGGAGAGCGTCGGCAACATCCTTATCGGCCAGCCGAAGCCGCAGGAGGCATCGACCGAGCACACCAGCGCGCCGGCCGAGACCATCGTCGAGCAGAAAACGAATTCGGCTGCTCAACCCGCATCGGGCTCGCCGTCGCACACAGCGAGCAACACGGCAAAGGTCGAGGCCGAGTCGGCAGCGGCAAGTCCGGCACCTGTCACAGCGGCAAATGCAGCACCGGCGCCAGCCGCAAGTCCTGCACCCGCGGCAGCTGCAAATAATGCACCCGTGGCAGCTGCAAATGCCGCCCCCGCGGCATCGGCCAATCCAGCGCCCGGGGCAGCGGCCAATGCAGCGCCGGCGGCAACGGCAAATCCAGCACCCGTGACAACGACGAATCCAGCGCCCGCGGCGACGGCAAATCCAGCGCCCGTGATAACAACGAATGCAGCACCCGCGCCGGCGGCCAACGCAGCGCCCACGGCAGAGACGAATCCTGAGATGCTCGCCAAGTTCAACGCGTTCATGGATTACGAGGTCAACACCCACACGCCCGTTGCGAATTTCCGCGAGCGGGACGAGGCCCGCATCTATCGCGACTTGATTGCCTTTCTGGTCGCGCGAGGCGCCAAGGTGTGCCTGGTCAATTACCCGGTGGACACGTTCTACCGCGAACGTGCCGATCGGATCCCGGCGTTCGCCGAAACGCGCAAGTTCTATCAGGAGGTCGCCCGGGCCAACGGCATCCCTTACGTGAGTTTCTGGGATCGCTTCGACGACCCCGCGATGTATCAGAACACGGACCACGTGAACGAGAAGGGCTCGCCCATCCTCGCCCGGGAAGCGCGCGAGAAGTGCTTTGGAAAGGCCGGACCCGGATGAGCGTTGCCGCGGTCGCCTTTCCGCCACGGCCAGCATTTGCGACGGTCTGGCGTCAGCCCGGTAGCGGCCCCGCGGCCTGGAACCTCTCAAGACGCTGGCACCAGCCGGATTTTCGTAAAGTATTTCATGCGCTTAATGCCGACATCGAACACGGCACATCCCGACGCATAATGTCTCGGGCCGGTTGCCTGTGCGACGCCGCAGGTTGTATAGATCGGGCGAACCTGGATCGTCCCGTGCACGGGCGGAGAACGCGACATGACGACAATCGACTCCCTTTCCGACGTGGCGCCGACCGCGCGTGCCGCCAATATCGGTGAGCTGCCGATCCCGCCCTATCGCGGCACCACCCTGCCCGAGATCGACTATGACGCGCATCCCGCCTATGGCGGCATGCTGCCGAAGCCGACGCTGAGCGAACGGCTCTATGCGCTGAAGATCTTCGTGAAGACCTTCGCCTTCGTCACCATCCGCCGCATCGTCGATTACGAAAACATGCCGCTGCTCTCCAAGGAAGCCGGCTTCAGCGGCCTGAATTTCTCGACCGCGATGCGCTACATCGGGATGTACAGCCGCATCCGCCTCAGCCGCATGATCGGCACGCTGACCGGCGCGCGGCGTCCGGCGATGCCCGCCAATCCCGCACTGCTGAACAAGATCAAGTCCGACGGCATCGTCTGCCTGACCTTAACGCCTGAGGAGATCGAGCAGATCCGCAGCGTCACCGACCCGGGATTTGCCAAGCTCGACGAGCGCCGCGCCAGCATTCCGCCGGAGAAGCGCAAGTTCGACGACAACGTCTACTGGTGCACGCGCTCGGCCGATCCGGCGGCGTTCGCATCGGTCGAGAACATCTTCAAGCGCTACGGCATCATCGAGGCCGCCAGCGCCTATCTCGGCCGCCCGGTCGGCGTGAAGCACGTCAATGCGCAGATCAACGACCAGGATCTCGCGTTCTGGAAGCGGGTGTTTCCCGACACCCAACTCGCCGATCCCTGGGGCAGCTACCTGCACATCGACGCCACCTACGGCATGCTGAAATGCGCGATCTACGTCCATGAGATCGGCCCGGACGGCGGCCCGTTCTGCTACATCCGCGGCAGCCAGAACGCGAAGATCGGCTGGTTCGAGGGCATGGTCCGCCGCACCAACGACTTCTCGGGCTTCTCGGGGCGCCGCCCCGACGCGCGCAAGAAGTTCATGGCGCTGCCGGCGCTCCTGCGCAAGAAGGCCGATTTCGGCGGCGACCTGTCCGACAACTCGCCTGACGTCGCGCGGCTGCGCGAGGGCCATTTCCCTGCCACCTCGAACTACGGCAATTGCGTGCTGTTCGACGGCAACGGCATGCATCGCGGCGGCATGGTCAACAAGGGCGAGCGGCGCTGCCTGTTCATCCTGCTCGCCGAGCTGTGATCGGTGCCCGCCGCTGGCAGGAGCCTGCGGCGATCAGCCTTTGGAGCCGCGCAGCTTGCTCGGCCGCTTCAGATAGCCGGCGAGTTGATCGGCGCTGAAATAGGCCGACTGGCTGCGCAGCTTGCTGTCCTTGCGCACCAGCGCAAGATCGATCTGCGCCAGCGCGCCGTCGAGCGCGCGCATGTGGCCCTCGAGCACGTCGTAGACGGCAAAGCCCGCCTCGTCGCAGAACCGCACGATGTCGGCAAACACCGGGATGCCGTGGCGCATCGGCATCATCGTGGTCTCCAGGATCAGAAGATCGATCTCCGCGATGCGCGAGCCGAGCCCCTTGAGCACTTCGAGCTCGGCGCCCTGGGTATCGATCTTCAGAAAGACCGGATGCTCAAGCTTCTCCGGCAGCAGCGAATCCAGCCGCCGCATCGGGGTCGACCGCGCCTCGCCGTCGAGCGCCTTGCCCTCGACCTGGGTGAAGATGCTCGAGCCCGAGATATCGTCGTGCACATTGATGGTGACCTCGCCGTTCTCGGCGCCGGCCGCGACCAAAAAATATTCGGCGTTGAGACGCTGCTTGAGCCGCTCGAGAATCGGCCGGCATTCTTCGACCGGCTCGACCAGGAAGTAGCGGGCATGCGGAAACGCGTCGTAGATCGGCGACGTGCCGAGCGCGACACCGACGTCGATCACCGTCTTCACGTCGAAGTCGAGCGACTTGAGATGCTTGAAGAACAGGCCGAAGTTGCGCACCGGCGCGTCGGTGCGCATCAGGCGTAGGCCGAACGGCTCCAGCACGAGGTTGACCGCCTGGAACACGGCCGAAAGTGATGCCTTCATTGAGCGAACGCCGGTTGTGCCTGAACGTTGCGACGGAAGCGGTTGGCCGTAAAATCCGCCTGCTGCAAGGGTTTGACTGCGGTTTGCAATCGATGGGTCGGTTTGGTAAATCAGCGCGGCAGACCGGTCAAGCGACCGCTTTTTCCTCGAAAATAGCCAAATTCGCATGAAAGTTTTTGTGACCGGCAGCTCCGGCTTTATCGGTACGGCACTCGCGCAGCGATTGAAGGCCGAGAATTGCGAGGTTGTGGGTCTCGACAGGCATCCGGGTCCGGCCACCGACATTGTGTGCGACATCCTCGACGCCAAGGCGTTGCAGGAGGCCGTTCAGGCCACAACGCCCGATGCGCTGGTGCATCTCGCGGCCCGTATCGACATCGACGAGAACGCCGACGTTTCGGCCTATCCTGCCAATGTCGAAGGCGTTCGAAACGTCATTGAGGCGGTTCGCCGCACCCCCTCGATCAAACGGACGATCTGGACTTCGTCGCAGCTGGTCTGTCGGGTCGACTATCTTCCCAGCAGCGACACCGACTACAATCCGGATTCGTCCTACGGCCGCAGCAAGGTTCTGACCGAGCAGATCGTTCGCGAGCAGGATGGCGGCAGCAGCGAGTGGTGTCTGGTCCGCCCGACCACGGTGTGGGGGCCGGGCATGAGCGCGCACTATCAGCGCTTTCTTCGCATGATCCAGCGCGGATATTACTTCCATGTCGGAAGCGCGCCGCTGCTCAAATCATTCAGCTATGTCGGAAACATCAGCTATCAGTACCGGCAGTTGCTGCGGGCGTCCCCGGAACAGGTGCATCGCAGGACGTTCTACCTGGCCGATTACGAACCGCTCGACCTCGTCGCCTGGGGGGATGCATTCCAGCGCGCGCTGCATGCGCGCCGGATTCCCAGAATGCCGGTGTTTCTGGCGCGGGCGCTGGCGCACTCCGGCGATGCGGCGATTGCGCTCGGTCTCAAGCAGTTTCCGCTGACCTCGCGCCGGCTGAAGAACATCCTGACCCAGTATCAGTTCGACCTGACCGCAACCGAGGCGGTCTGCGGGCCGCTGCCGAGCAATTTCGGCGAAGGCATCGAACAGACGGTCGAATGGTTCAACAGCCTGTCGCAGCCGAAGACGTAGCGCGATCGGTCACGCAGCAACCGGATCGGTGCGCTTGGCAAATCTGGGCGAGCCGTCGACGACCAGCCCGACCACAAGCATCGAAACGAGAATGAGCGCCGCATTGGCGACGCCGAGCGGCCCCTGAACCGGGCTGAGAAGGATGCTGGTAATCACGAAGATCAGCAGCAGTTGCGGCGTCAGCAGGTCCGAGCGCCTTGCACCGGTCGCGCTCCAGCCTGCAATGCCGCCCCAGATCAGGATGTAGACGATTGCACCGATCATCCCGAAATCGATGAAGGCCGCGAGCCAGGCCGTCGGAAAGAAGCCGTAGATTCCGGTCGCCTTCAGCTCCGCCTCCATGACGGACACCTGCTGGACCTGCGGGAAGAACACCCGCAGGATCGGCGACAGAATGCCGACCTCGTAGACGCCCCATTGCGGGGAGAACTTGTCGCGTGCCTGCCAGGCAATATCGATCGTGCGCACGCCATGGGTCAGATAGAAAAAGGTGCTGAGCCCGATCAGCGCAGCGCGCGGCGACAAATAGCCGGCGTTGAGCGCGGTGGTGACGTAGCCGCGCGGCTTCACGTTCCAGGCTTCCAGCATGATCGCCAGCACGGCGTCAGCCGTGTTCGTCTCCGATGTCGCCTTGGGCGCGACAGCCGCCGCCTCGGCCATCTTCTTGCTGAGGTCGGTCCCGGAGATCCCCTCACCCGGGGGCGGAGGAGCGACCGGGCCCTGTGCGGCCGGCGGCGGGAGCGGCGGACTCGGAGCCTGCTGGACCGGAGCGGCCGGCGTTTGTTGGCCGGGGCTGGGCACCCCACTTGCCTGGCGCTGCTTCTCCTCCAATTCACGGATCAACGGTGTGAGCTGGATGCAGAAGTTCTGCCGGCTTGACCACACCCAGCTCGAATACAGGGCAAACAGCCCGAGCGCGATCAACACCTTGAGGAGCAAATGGTGCCCGGCCGGCAACGGCCGCCGCCCCTGGCTGACGCGGATCAGCATCGTGGCGATGATCAGCAGCATGGCGAGCAGGATCGGGAAGCGCCCGGAATAGAGCACGGCGTAACCCACCGGCGAGACGATCGACAATTGCGCGAGCGCCGCCGCCCAGCCCCTGATGACCTCCCCCTTCAGCAGGAACAGGATCACGGAGACGAAGCCGAACGAGAATGTGACGTAGCCGAGATACAGGATCGGCGTCCGCTTGATCTCGATGAAACTGATCAGCCCCGGGGCGCAGCGCAGCAGCTCGGAATAGCTGCTGTTGTTCACCCCGCTGAGCACGATGCGATCGAACGCCATCAGGCCGATGCCGGCAATTCCGGTCAGCGAGGTCGCGGTCACGGTGCGATTGAGCATCGACACCGAGGGCGCCGGCATCTCATGACGGCGGGCGAAGCCCGCCTCGAACAGGACGGAGCCGCCGCGATACGCCAGCAGAAACGCCGCAAGGCAGGTACCGACGATGGCGAGCACAGCGGGCGATGGTTGTCCCGGAAAATCGATCGGTCCGACGGCGACCAGCGCGAGCGCCACGCACCAGATCAAAACGATGAGAATCGCGGGCGACGAGAGGCCGCCTGCCAGCTGAACAAATCGTTGCATACTGCCCCGTTAAAAAAATCGTACCGAAGGGGACCGCTGTGTACCAATACCGCCCGGGCCCCGCAATCCGTGTGCCCGCGCAATCTCAGGGGTAGAGCATATCGGGATCGGTGGGAAGACCGGCCGATGCGGATGCGCCATGTTCCCTGCCGTTCTCGCGCAGTTTACGCAGGGCGAAACCCGCCAGGGAGAAAAACAATGCGGCACTGGCAACGCCGCTGGCCAGCGCCGCGCCAAGGATGCCAAGTCGCGGAACCAGCACGAGATTGAGCACCGTCGACACCACCGCGGATCCCAGATTGCAGGCCAGCAGGGATCTGTCGGATCGCGCGGCATAAACCGCGTATGACGGCACGTCGGACATCATGCGCAGGAAGATTCCCGGCAACATCGCATAAAAGACCGAAAGACCGGAGGCATAGGCGGACAGTCCGAGCATCGCCAGCATCGGTCCCATGGCAACGCCGCAGAGCACGGTGGTGCCCGATGCCAACGCTAACATGGTCCAGAAGAACGGACGCAACGCCGCGCGATAGGCCTCACCGCCCTTGTTATATCCGGCAATCACCTTGGGCAGGAATTGGTGCGAGAGCGACCCGCCGAGCGACCACAGCCCGATCAGGATCGTCGAATAGAACGTATAGATGCCGAGCGCGTCGCGCCCGACGAATTGATCGATCACGAAGCGGTCGACATAGGAAATGACCAGCGCGCCGCCCGCGGTCAGCATAAAGGGACGCGCGGTCCGCAAGCCGGTGCGGATCGCCTCCCAGTCGGGGCGATATCCGCGCAAACTTCGCCACGGCAGGTCGGACAGCGCAAGGGCCGAAAAGCCGATCGCCGCGATGCCGCCGAGCGCCCACCAGACCAGCACGGTTTCGAGCGTGCGCGTTGAGGGCGCCGCGAACATCAGCGCCGCGATCACATAGACCCAGATGCCGCCGCGCAGGAACACCCCGACATAGGCCCGGACCGGCCGCGAGGTGATGATCAGAATTCGCGTCGCCTCGAGCGAGGCATGCTCGGTGATGAGAATGATCAGGAACCAGGGCGCCAGCCGCGCCGGAAAGCTACCGGCCACGACCAAGCCGCCCAGGACCAGACCGACCGCAAACAGTGCCAGCGCGCCGAGCGTGAACTGGTTGGCGATGATCCTGGTCCGCCCCTCCGGGCTCGCCGGCACCATCTCGCGGTAGGTGTAGGAATAGAACTCGAGCCCGACCGCGAGCAACGCGAACGCCAGCGCGGCGGTCAGCAGGCCGTATTCCCCCATCTCCGCCGGCGACAGCATCCGCGCCAGCAGCAGCGACAGCAGGAACCGGCTTCCCAGCGTCAGCACCCGCAGAATGAGGGTTGCGACCAGGGCGGCGACTGCGGGGCGCCTCAGCAGATCAACCACACGAGATCGCATCATGCTGTTCCATCACCGCCGGTCATCGACACTGCGTGGCAGACATTGCGAGACAAGTCACGCCGCGGTTCTGCAGGACTTCAGGAATTGCGGCAGATACGCGTTCAGCGAGCGCGCCAGCGGCTCGACCGACTTGCGCGCAGCCTCGTTCTCGGGATCGAAGTTGCGCCAGCCGAAATAATCGCCTTCGACGCTGACCGCCGCGAGATGCCGCATGATCTCGCGCTGCGTGGCCGCCAGATCTCCGGGCACCTGCCAGCGCGCGAGCTTTTCGGGCAGGCTCTCGATCTCGTCGACGTCGCGAATATGAAGGAAATGTTGCTCGGTGGCATAATACGGTTCGGTTGCAACGGAACACAGCCCGGCCAGCGCCGCCTGGAAGCCGATCGTACCGGTGAAGGTGACCGACACCGCGCATTTGCCGATCAGGAGATTGGCCGGAACGTCATAAGGAACCAGCGTGACATAGGGCAGCTTCGCCAGCCGCTGGAACAGCTCGCGCTGGCGGAAGCCGAACTGCAGCGGATGGTCCTTGACGAAGATGCGATAGCCGGCGCCGCCCAGCACCTCGCAATAGCGCACCACCACGTCGTCATGCGCCAGCATGCGCTGCGAGGTCAGCCAGTAATCCATCGAGGCTTCCGGGAACAGCTGCAGGCCGAGGAACACGCGCTTCTCGCGCGGCAGTTCGGCGAGGCGCTTGTCCCAGTCATGGTCGAGCAGCGGCAGCACCGCGACGTCGCCGGGGCGCACCTTGTGCTTCAGCCGCTTCAGCGCATCGAGGTAGTGGCAGTTGTAGCGGTCGCGCTTCACGAAGCGCCAGAGGTTGAAATAGGCGCCGCGCAGCGCGTAGTAGCCGAACACGCGCCAGAATTTTCCGAGCGAGAAGCGCTTGGCGTCGCGCACATAGGCCGGCGCGAAGTCGCCCTTGCAGAGCAGCTCGACCGCCGAATCGACCGCGGCGCTCGACGGCTCGTGCAACCGGACCGGCCGGCCGCGGCGCATCAGCATGACCTGGTCGGGAATGATCGAAGTGGTCATCTCGAGGAAGTCGATGCCGCGCCGGTCCGCGATCCGCGCCATCACGTCCATGACATAGCGGTCGATGGTGAAGGTCATGACCAGCTCGGGCGCGAGCTTGTCGAACGCGCGCTCGATCGCCTGGGTCATGCCGCCGATCATCCGCAGCGCCTGGCCGCGGTCGATGCTTCTGAGCACGCGGCAGCGCAGGATGATGTCGGCGCAGCCGTCCTCGCCGAACCGGGCGATCGCGGCCTTGTCGGCATCGCCCTTGTCGATGAAGCGATAGAAATCGTCGACCAGCGAATAATCGCCGTCGTCGCGCAGATCGCTCAGCACGGTGACGTCGGCAAACTCCAGCCGCGAGCCCAGATATTTCCACCAGGCCGTCGTGCTGTGAATGGTGAAGAAGACGATGCGGGACATCAGCGCTGGTTCGCGTTCGTCCGACCGGCTTCGGCAAGGAACGGACTGCTCGGCAGGTTGATGCAGCGCGCAGACATGTCCTCCGCCACGGCGAGCGGCGCGCGCGGGCAATCCCGGTACATCGGCAGCATGTGCATCGGCGTCCACAACGGCCGGGCGCGAATGCCGTGGCCATGCAGCGCCGCCAGCAACCGGTCGCGCTCGGCGGCATAGTCGCGATCGAGCACCAGCGTGTTCAGCCAGTAATTGCTCTGCGCGCCCTTTGGCTCGCGATAGATCTTCGCCCACGGAAAGGCGCTGAAGGCCTGCAGATAGCGCTCGGCCAGCTCCCGCTTGGCGGCGACCATCCCCTCCAGCCGTTCCATCTGGGCGCAGCCCAGCGCGGCATTGATGTTGGGCAGGCGGTAATTGTAGGCCACCTCGTCATGCTCGAACGCCCAGGCGTGCGACTTCTTCGCGGTCGAGGTGAAGTGCCGCGCGTGGCGGGCGTGATCGTCGTCGTCGGTCAGGATCATGCCGCCGCCGCCGGTGGTGACGATCTTGTTGCCGTTGAAGCTGAGCACCGCGGAATGGCCGAAGGTGCCGCAGCCCTGCCCGTTCCAGGTCGAGCCGAGCGACTCGGTGGCGTCCTCGACGACCACGAGGCCGTATTTCGCCGCCACCGCGCCGAGCGCGGCCATGTCGACCGGATGGCCGAAGATGTGGACCGGCACCACCGCGCGCAGCCGCCGGCCGGTCTGCCGGTTCACCCAGCCGCCGTCGCGCTGCACGGCGATCGCCTCGAGATGCTTGTCGAGCGCGACCGGATCGATCCCGAGCGTATCCCAGGTCGAATCGACGAAATGCGGGACGGCGCCGGCGTGGCTCACGGCATTCGCGGTCGCGACGAAGGTGATCGCGGGCAGCAGCACCTCGTCATTCGGCTTGACGCCTTCGAGCAACAGCGCCGCATGCAGCGCGGCCGTGCCGTTGACGATCGCCACCGCGTGGCGGGCGCCGGCCACTTTCGCGACCATCTGCTCGAATCGGGTCACGTATTGCCCGGCCGACGACACCCAGTTGGTATCGATGCAATCGAGCACCAGCTCGCGTTCGCGCGCACCGAACCGCGGCTCATGCAGCTCGACCGGGCGCGGCTGCGCGCCGAGCACGGCATCGACCGCGGCGAGCACGGGCTGCAGGTCGACTGCGGCGGAATTGATATCGCTGGCTTGGGCGGACAAAGCAGTCATGAAAAATCACAAAGTGTATGCATTGGCGCGATAGCGGGACAGGTTCTCCTGCTTGGTGAACCAGGCGATGGTCTGCTCGAGGCCCTTGCGCAGCCCGTCGACGCCGCCGAAGCGCGGCGACCAGCCAAGCAGCTTTTGCGCCTTGGCGTTGCTGGCCCACAGCCGCTCCACCTCGCTGCGGTCGGGACGGACGCGGACGTCGTCCTGCTCGATCTCGATCTCGACCCCCATCAGCCCGGCGATCAGCTGCGCGGTGTCGCCGATCGAGATCTCGAACCCGCTGCCGATATTGACGACCTCGCCGATGCCGGCCCGCTTCTCCAGCGCCGCGAGGAAGCCGCCGACGGTGTCGCCGACATAGTTGAAGTCGCGGGTCGGGTGAACGCTGCCGAGCTTGATGCGGCGGCGTCCGGCTGCGATCTGGGTGATGATGGTCGGGATCACCGCGCGGGTGGATTGCCGCGGTCCGTAGGTGTTGAACGGCCGCACCACCGTCACCGGCGTGCCGAACGACTTCTCGAACGACAGCGCGATCTGGTCGGCCCCGATCTTGGTCGCCGAATACGGCGATTGCCCCTGCAGCGGATGCTCCTCGGTGATCGGGACGAACTGCGCGGTGCCGTAGACCTCGCTGGTCGAGGTGTGCACGACATGGCCGACGTCGAGATCACGCGCCGCCTGCAGCACGTTCAGCGTGCCGCGGATGTTCGTATCGAGATACGTATCCGGCGAATGGTACGAATAGGGAATGGCGATCAGCGCGGCGAGATGCAGCACCGCATCGCAGCCCTTCATCGCGGTGCGCAGCCCGTTCGGGTCGCAGACATTGCCGGCAAACACGTCGATCTTGTCGAGCACGTCGGCGGGCAGCGTATCCAGCCAGCCATACGACCCCATGCTGTTGTAGTGCACGAAGGCGCGCACGCCGAACTGTCGGCGCACCAGTTCCTCGGCAAGATGCGAGCCGATGAATCCACCTGCGCCCGTCAGCAATACCTTTTGCAAGCCCCAAATCTCCCAAAATGCCGGCACCCTCCGGCAACACGGCCGCTTCTAGCCACTCCGGCGGCTGGAAACCAGATGGAAAGTGCCGAAAGGCCGGCGAAACTGCCGCCACGTGATATTAAGTCATTGAATTTACTACAACAATCAAGCAACCGCCACGCGGAGCTGATTTGCGCGGATTGCCCGTGGCCCGGCCCGCCGGCAAAGCAACCGGCGCACGCTCGATCCGCGCGAATCCCGATGACAAAACCGGCCAGTCCAGGGATCGAATGCGCATGCGCGCGTGCGCGATGGCTCATGGAACAGCACTCGCCGGGGAACACGCGGTGTCCGCGTCGGACGCGGCGCCTGCGCAGAGTTGTCCGGGCGTTTCGAATGGGGTATCGGACGGACTGCTACTGCCAAGCGTTGCTGGAGAATACCAAGTGGGTGGGATCGGTCGCGGCCTGATGCCGGAGAGCTACAGGCTGCCGCTCCTGGTCTTCATTCATGTCGTGGTGACCTGCGTCTCGCTTGGCTGCGTCGCGCAGCTCTATCCCGAGTACCATATCTTTTTCCGGCCGAGCGACCTGGCTTCGACCATCGCGGTCGTCGCGCTGTTCTCGACGGTTGCGATCCTGTTCGTTTACGCCGAGTTCAGCTTCGGCTACTTCGTCGGCTTCTACCTGTTCACGATGATCCTGGGCTATCTCTGGCTCAATCAGTTCTCGGACTTCATCTACAATCATTCGTTGACCAGATTGTCCGCGGCGGCATCGGCCATCGCGTTCCTGTTGCCGGCGCTGCTCATTCGATCGCCGCTGCCGCAATTCTGGACCCTGTCGCCGAGGGCGCTCGACCGCCTGATCGACGTCATCCTGGTGTTCGGCGCCGTGGTGGTGTCGATCGGCGCGTTCTACGACTTCCAGCTGGTGTCGATCGAACGCATCTACGACTACCGCGAATCGCTGCGGGCGCCGCGAGGGCTCAACTACCTGATGGCGATGGCGAGCGGCGCCTTGCTGCCGTTCGCCTTTGCATGCTGCATCGAGCTGAAGAAGAAATGGCGCGCCCTGACGGCGCTGCTGATCCTTTTGGCGTTCTATCCGGTGACGGTGAGCAAGATCTCGCTGCTCACGTCGGCCTGGCTGATCGTGATGACGGTGCTGTCGAGGATTTTCGAACTCAGGATTGCCGTCGTCGTCTCCCTGCTCGTGCCGGTGACGCTCGGGATCTTCCTGTTCACGCTGTTCCAGTTCAACTGGATCCCCTATTCGACGGGCATCCCGTATTTCGGCCTGGTCAATTTCCGGATGGTCGCGATCCCGTCGCTGGCGATGGACTACTACAACGAGTTCTTTTCGAAGAATCCGCTGACCTACTACTGTCAGATCGGGGTGCTGAAGTCGGTGATGTCCTGCCCGTACAACGAGCAGCTCTCCGCGATCATCTACAAGGCATTCGGGATCGGCGGATACTTCAACGCCTCGCTGTTCGCGACCGAGGGAATTGCGTCGATCGGACCGGTGCTGGCGCCGATCTCGGCATTTGTCTGCGGACTGGTGGTCGCGCTGGGGAACCGGGCCTCGGCCAATCTGCCGCCGCGCTTTGTCCTGATCTCCGGGGCCGTGCTGGTGCAGCTGATCGTCAACGTTCCCTTCACCACCGTGTTGCTGACCCACGGCGCGGTCCTGCTGTTCCTGCTCTGGTACATCGCGCCGTTCCGCGTCGAACGCAGGCCGGCGCAGGGTCAACCCGCCGCCAGTTTGCCGGCATCCCCCTGAACGGCCTGGCGCATGGTGGCGGCAAAGCTCGCCGCGAAAGCGCTGACACTGTCGTCGTGACCCGGGATGATGCTGCGCACCACGAGCCCGCTGGCCTGCTGTGAGGCCTGCATCAGGTGATCCGCGAGCGCTGCCGGATCATCGACGCCGACATAGCGCGCGCGACCTGCGGTCTGCTCCCGGTGCACGTCGATGTCGGACAGGATCATCGGAACCCCGAACGATTTCGCCTCCTCCACCGTGGTGCTCCATCCCTCGAAACGTGACGGGTTGACCAGCGCGGTCGCGGCCCGCAGCAGCGCATAGACGTGGGACAGCGGAATGGTGCCGACGTGGCGGAAGTTCGCGGAGAGGCCGCGCTCCTTGAGCTGCGCACTGACGCGCTCGTAGTAGCCCGGCTCGCGCGGGTCGTCGGTGCTGCCGGACGCGCACACCACCACATCGGCGCCGCGTTGCTTCAGGATCGCCAGGGCGTCGACCACCAGCTGGTGGTTCTTGTGGCGGTAGAACTGATTGGGCAGATAGAAATAGCTTTGCGGCAGTCCGTAGGTGGCGATGACCTCCGCCGGATCCGTGTTCAGCAGCGCCGCCGGCGGCTGGGTCGCGAAGCGAACCACGCAGACCTTGTTTCTGGCGCGCGGATAGCAAACCTTGAAATCACGCAGCGCGCTTTCGCTGCTGAGCATGATGGTCCGGCTCGAACCGATCTGCATGCGAAAGCCGAACTCGCGGCGCCAGCGCGCGGCCCTCGGAAACAGATGCGGCAGGGAGCGATGCTGCAGGTCGGGGATCCAGGCCACCGCCGGGATCGGCAGCCGCCAGCCGAAGAAGCGCGCCGACTCGACCACCGCATCGATGCCGGCCGAGCGAAACGACGCCGCGGCGCGTTGGGCGAGGCCGAGCGCGACCGCCGCCGGCAATTCCGGCTGCCCGTCGAATGCCTCTGCGCGCACGATCTCGACGTCCGGGATCGCGGCAAGGTCGGCTAGTTCGCTCGCGTCGCTCTGCTTGCCGGCAAACACGACCGGGGCGAACTCGCCGGGCCGGAATCGGGCCAGCGCCGCGAACAGGTTACGCTGATAATTGTACCCGCCGGCCCATTGCCGACGCGAGATGGAGTTGAACGCGATACGCATCGGGGAAGACACTGTCATGCGGCCTGCTGCCTGAACCAAGCCACGTAGTCGGCAAGACCACGATCGAGCGGAATCCGCCAGTCGAACCCGATGCGGCGCAGGCTGGCATCGTCGGCCAGCAGGCTCGCGGGATCGCCGGGCCGGGCAATCCCGGAATAGCGCACGGGGGTGCTGCCGCCCCACTGCCGCACCAGGCCGGCGGCGATATCGGCAACGCTGGTGCCGCGGCCCGAGCCGCCGTTGATGACGCGGAACGCGTCCTGCGGCGACGGTTCGGCGACATCAGTCAGCAGCCTTGCGACATCGCGCACGTCGGTCCAGTCGCGGATCTCGGCGCCGGTGCCGCCGAGATCGAGCGACGGCTGCCCGGCGTTCAGCCGCGAGCAGATGTCCCAGAGCAGTTGCTTGCGCAGATTGGGGCC
The DNA here is from genome assembly GCF_900696085.1 of Bradyrhizobium ivorense. Classification (GTDB taxonomy): domain Bacteria; phylum Pseudomonadota; class Alphaproteobacteria; order Rhizobiales; family Xanthobacteraceae; genus Bradyrhizobium; species Bradyrhizobium ivorense. Next base: position 391,278 of record NZ_CAADFC020000028.1, on the reverse strand, counting down.
GTAGACCGAGAACAGCCGCACCACCGTGCAGTTGATGCCGTAGGAGCGCGCATAGCTGGCGCACAACTGCTCCATCATCAGCTTGTGCTGGCCGTAGGGCGACATCGGTGTCGGTGCGGCGCTCTCGGGAATCGGACCGGGGTGATCGGCGCCGTAGACCGCCGCGCTCGACGCCGCGATGACGCGACAATTGGGCGCCGCGCCGCGCAGCCATTCGAGCAGCCGGGCGGTGCTGGTCACGGTGCGCGAGAAATCTTCGAACGGCCGCTCGATCGAGACCCCGACCGACGATCCGCCGGCCAGATGATAGATTTGCGCCGGCAATCCATGCGCCGCCGCAAGCGCGTTCAGATTGGCAGCATCGATCTCGCCGTTGATCCAGCTCTGCAAGCCGAGCCGGCCGGCCTCCGCCGCATCGAGCGCGCCATGGCCGACGCCATGCACCGCGCGGCCCGCCGCCGCCAACGCATGGACGAGATGGCGGCCGATGAACCCGTTCGCGCCGGTGACCCAGACCGTCATCGCTCAAGCCTTGTGACAGACGAAGGAGTACAGCCGTCCCGGCCGATTGTCGAAACGTTCGGCAAGCGAGAGCAGCGAGACGAACACGCCATGCGATGCGAACGCAGCGCGCCACAGCGGCGCCACCGGAATCTTCTGCGTCAACTTCGCCACGATCGCCGCTTTTAGGGTTTCCGCCGTATAGGGAAACAGGTTGATCGGGCTCTGCAGCGGCGCCAGCGTATCGATCGCGGAAAATCCGGCGGCGCTCAGCGCACCGGTGTAGCGATCGAGCAGATAGGCGTGTTCGCCGCCGTAGAGATGGTGCAGCGGATGCTGCGCGAGGAATTGCGGGAGGTCGGCTTCCTTGCTGATGACGTGCTCGCGCGCCGCGATCAGTACCCCGCCGGGCCGCAGCACCCGGAACATCTCCCGGCACGCGCCCTCGAGGTCGCTGGTGTGATGCAGCACGGCGCGGGCGAACACGACATCGAACGTCGCGTCGGCAAACGGCAACCGCTCGGAAAATTCCTCGACCACCTGGATCGGCAGCTGAGCCTCCGCAGCCAGCGCGCGGATCGCCGCCCCTCCCACGATCGGGCTCGGGTCAGGTTCGAGCGCGGTCACGGCAAAGCCGCTGCGGGCCAGCGCATAGCTCGCAATGCCGCGCCCGGCCCCGACGTCGAGCGCGGTGCCGGTCCGCCCGGCCAGCAGTGCGGCAACCGCCTGCCATTCGCTGCTCTGGAAATAGCGCTCGGCGGCCTCCACGAGCGGATCGTCGTAGAATGCATCGAGCACGAGCTGGCGCTGCGCCGGCTGATTGCGCAGCCAGACCACGGCTTCTTCCCAGGTCGTAAACTTGCGCTCACCGTTCATCGGGCCCGAGCTCCCTGACGACCACGGCGGGATTGCCCGCCACGATCGAAAACGCCGCGACATCCTTGGTCACGACCGCGCCGGCCGCGACGATCGCGCCCTGCCCCACCGTGACGCCGCGCAGCACCATGGCGCCGGCGCCGATCCAAGCGTCATCGCCGATCCGCACCGGGCTCTCGTCGAGCGAGATGTCGCGCGGATGACCGCGGGTGAAAATCGCCTGCACCTGCCGGTGCCGCTCCGCCGCGCGCAGCGGATGGGTGAGATTGTCGAACACATTCGCCGAATGCGAGATCAGGACCCGGTTGCCGATCTCGATGGAGGCCGCCGACCAGATCCGCGTCCCCTCGCCGACATAACACCACTTGCCGATCCTGATCTCGCCGCCATGTGCGAAGGTCAGGAGCTCGCCGAGGATATGGCTGTTGCGGCCGACGACGATCTTGGCGGAATCGCCGCGGATGTTCCTGATCCTGGCGTAGCGGCCGAGCACCGCGTCGGGCTCGAGCCGGCAGGTAGCGCGGCCGATCAGGCGCTGGATCAGGTAATCGGGGTTCATGCCGTCAACTGCAGGCAGGCGATGGCGCGCGACGATGCCGCAAGGTCGTCGGCCCGCCCCTTGCCGGTATGGATATCGTGGACGGTCGCACCCGCAAGCGCCGCGGCACTCTGGCGCGACCAGCCGTTCCGCGAATAGCCGAAATAGTCGACCTGGCTCGAGGTCGGGCCGAACGCCTCGATGATGCGCTCGATCATCGGAAGGTCGAACACCTGATACCAGCCGAGATTGTCGCGCTTGCCGAACGGCACCGAGATTAGACAGGTGCCACCCGGCTTGAGAATGCGCTTGTACTCCTGCACCGCAGGAACGAAGCCTTCGCGGTCGGTTTCCGCGTCGCGCGGATCGCCGGTGTACAGCATCTGATTGTCGAGGCCGATGTGCTCGATCGTCGAAATGCTGGCGACGGTGTCGAACACGTGGTCGCCGAACATGGTCTTCCTGAGGTCGCCGAACACGTAGGAATAGCCGTCGCGCCAATAGCATCGCCGTTCGGGCGCCAGCGTCATGATGGTGAGATCGGCGCCGCGCAGCGGCGCGCGCTGCAGCAGGAAGTCGTGATTGAAGGTCGAGCCCGCGTCGAGCATCTTGCCGACCTTGTCCAGCCGGCCATAGACCCAGGGATACTCCACGACGCGCTCGTCCATGGCGATGCCGTAGCCCTGCGGCAGCTGCTTGTCGCCCTTGAGCAGGCCGGCATCGATCGCCGCGGTGATGGTGTCCCGCTTGACGGTCTGATAGCCCGGGCCGAACGGGCGCGGCCGCACCCTGAACAGCGGCACGGCGAGGCCGTCGGCGGCCCATTTCAGCTGATGGATCAAATCACCCGCAGACATCATCACTACCCGATATCACTACCCGATCGCCCGCCCCATGGCCGGCCTTGCGCTCCGTCTAGAGCTATTTCCGTTCCGATGGAATCGGAACGTAGCTCTAGATTCTTGGTTTGACGCGTTTTCTTCACGCGAACCGGTATCCACTTCGCTCGAAAAACGCTCTAGCACGGCTTAATCCGCCCGACGAGATCGAGAAAATGCGCCCATTGCGAGGCTTTGCCGTAGATCTCCTGGAGGCGCCTCTTGCCGGACGCAGCGACCCCGGCCGATTGCGGCCAGTCCCGCAGGCACTCGACGATCGCCGCAGTGGCCTGTTCGGGCGTCGCATAGGCTCGCATCGTGACGCCGTCGTCCATCCCCTCCGGATATCGTCCCGCATCCGAGACCAGCAGGGCCCCGCACCCCATCGCCTCGAAGCAGCGCATGTTGCCGCGATCGTTGCCGGCCATGTCGATGGCGCCGTTGAGCACGATCTTCGCCGATCCGAGCAGCGCGTAGAGGTCGCGGCCGAACACCGGCTGCCGCGCGATGCGGGCGATGGCGTCGGGCCGCCGGTGCTTGCCTAGCGGCAGCATGCGGCCGAGCACGCTTTCGGAAAGCCGCGTCAGGCGCGATGCGTCGAGGCAGAACACGATCTGATAATCGGCGGCGAGCGCGGCGACCTGTTCCAGCGTCCGGCCGCGCGCGCTGTGATGCCGCGAATAGCCGCCGACGAACGCGACGTCGATCGGCCGCTCGCTCTGGCCGTATTCGTCCATCACGGGGTCGACCGCGGGGAAGAACAGCTCGGCCCGGCAGCCCTTGCTGCGCCATGACTCCAGGATCGACGGAAAATTGCCGAGCACCGCGCCATAGGCGGTGAGATCGGCATTGCCCGACGGCGCCGCGCGCCAGGCCAACGTCGTCTTCACGCAGCCCGGCAGCTTGGCGACGAACGCGCTCGGATAGCGCACCGGATCGAGATTGTAGAACACCTCGGTCCGGTGATGCTCGATCTGCGCGAGCAGGATCGCCTCTGATGTCGGCGTGCCCGACATGCCCTGCGCGCGCGCCCACTGCCGCTGCAGCACCTCGTCGTCGCCATTGGTGAAGAACGCGTCGGGCGAGCCGTCGAGCACGGGCTTGAGGAAATGCGGCGCGCCGAAGCGGTCGTGCAGGAACACGTCGCGGCGCGCCTCGAAACGCGTTGCGTTCGCGGCGAGTTGGTTCAGGCGCGGCAGATAGGACGGATAGAGGCCGCTATTCTGGAACAGGCGCATCGCTCACGCGTACCTTGCCAGCATCCATTTCATGTTCAGATACGGCCAGATCCGGCCCACGCTCTCCCAATCCCAACTCTGCTGTGCCGTCAAGCGGCCGACGGTCTCGCGCAGCGGCGCTTCATCGACGATCTCGGCAAAGGCCGGAACCTTGCGGTCGAGCAGTTCGGCGGTCCAGCCCGCAAGCGGCCCGTTCAGCCATTCCGGCATCGGCGAGTTGAAGCCGACCTTGCGGCGCGCGGTGCGAATGCTCTCGGGCATCAGCTTCTCCATCGCCCGCCGCGCCACCACCTTGGTGATGCCGTCGGCCGCCTTGCTAGTCTCCGGCAACGCCATCGTGTAGGTCACCAGCCGCCAGTCCATGAACGGCATGCGCACCTCGATGCCGTGCGCCATCGACAGCCGGTCGAAGTTGCGCAGGATGGTCGGCAACGTGGTCGAGTGGAACATGCGGTAGAGCCGCCGGTTCAGCGCGCCCCAGCCGCTCGGCAATTCGTCATCCTCGGCGACCAGCGGCAGCGGCGCCGGAATGCCGGCAAGCCCGCCGCGCAGGAAATAGTGGCCCTGGCGGCGGATCATCTGCGCCCGCAGCAGGTCGACGCCGCGCTGCGCGAGCGGGACGCGCGAGGTGAGCGCGGCGGCGGCGTTGCGGATCCGGAATGCGGCCGACTGGCCCTCCTGCATGTAGGCGCCCATCAGCTCGTCGGCGCCGTGGCCATCGAGCGACACCGTGACGTTCTGGCGGCGCAGCTCGCGATAGATCATCCAGGCCGCGCTCGGCAGCCCGATATAGACGTCGTCATTGTCGTCGAGGATGCGGTCGATGTCGGACAGCGCATCGTTGCGCCCGATCTCCAGGAATGTCGGCTTGACCTCGGCCCAGGCCGCCGCCTCCTCGGCCGCCGGCCGCTCGTCGTTGCTGGCGCCGGGAAAGGTCGCGACAAAGGCGTGGCGCCAGGCCGTCGAGTCGCGCGGTCCCATGCCGGCCTTCTCGTGCGAGGACATCGCGCAGATCACCGCCGATGAGTCGAAGCCGCCGGACAGGCAGGTTCCGATCGGAACGTCGCTGCGCATGCGCAGCGCCACGGCATCCTGAAACAGCTCGCGGAAGCGCGCCACGCGGCCGGCTTCGTCGCGCGGCACCTCGGGCAGCCGGTCCACGGTGCGCCACCAGCGGCGCACCTCGACGCGTCCGTTGCGCAGCCACATGCAGTGGCCGCCCTGCAGCCGGCGCACCTGCCGGAACAAGCTGCGCTCGCTGCCTTCGATCCCGAACGGATCGAGCAGCAGGCGCCGCGCCACGTCGACGTCGATGGCCGCATCGACCAGCCCGCTGCGCGCCAGCGCGCGCTGTTCGGACGCGAACACGAAGCGCTCGGACGTCAGCGCATATTGCAGCGGCTTGATGCCGAAATGATCGCGCGCCAGGAACAATTCGTCCGTGGTGGTGTCGTAGATCGCCAGCGCCCACTCGCCGTTGAAGCGCGCCAGCATGTCCTCGCCCCAGGCCTGCCAGGCGGCAAGGATCACCTCGGTGTCGGACTGGCTGCGGAACGTCGCGCCCTTGGCCTCGAGCTCGCGGCGCAGCTCGAGGAAATTGTAGATCTCGCCGTTGTAGACGATGACGTGACGGCCATCGCCCGACGTCATCGGTTGCCGGCCGCCCTCGGTCGGATCGATCACCGCGAGCCGGCGGTGACCGAAGGCGAGATTGCGGCGGGCATTGAACCAGCTGCCCTCACCGAACGGACCGCGATGCGCGATCAGGCCGCGCAGCCGTTCGATCTCGGCCGGTTCGACCGGATTGCCCCGAAGATTGACGATGCCTGCGATCCCGCACATGTCTAGACGGCCTTCAACGGCAAGAAGCGAACGACGATGGCGCGGAGGTCCCGCCAGCAGACGGCGCGATAGGGTCCAAGTTGGGAAGCGGCGACGGCAGCAACGAAGATCGCCGCCGCCGACACCGCGTAGAGCGACACCACATACCACCATGACGGCGCCTGGTCGAATGCGGCATAGCCGAGCCAGCCGCGCAGCGCCAGCGCAACCGCGATCCCGACGCCGAGCGGAAGCAGGACAAAATGCGCGACGCGCGACCCGATGCCCGGAAGGTTGAAGGTCCGCCGCAGCAGGAACACCGTGGTCAGCATCTGCGCGACCATGCCGACGCAGGAGCTCCAGCCGGCCGCCTGCCAGCCGAAATACGGCAGCGCGACGGCGCTGGTCGCCAGCGTGAAGACGCCGGTCAGCAGCGAGATCAGCGCGTTGGAGCTGGAGCGCCCCTGCGACAGCAGATAGAACGCAAACACATTGGCGCTGGAGCCGAGGATGCCGCTGATCGACAGCACCACCAGCACCAGTTCGGCCGCAGCCGCCACCTCGGCGCCGGTCCAGCGGTAGAGCAGCGCGCCGGCGACCGGGATCACGCCGCCCAGCGCGCTCGCGGCGAGCACGTTGAGGATCCAGGACGAGCGCAGCAACAGGTCGACCTTGCGGTCGTCGGCCTCCTTCTGCAGCGTGCTGAAGAACGGGAACAGGATCTCGCCGATCTTCAGCACGCCGATATAGACCGCCTCCTCCAGCCGCTGTGCGACGCTGTAGAAGCCGACGAATTGCGGCTGCAGCAACACGCCGAGCAGATAGCGGTCGGCCTGCCCGGCAAACAGCGCGCCGCTTTGCGCCGCGAGCTGCCAACCGCCCAGCCTGACCAGTGCATGCAGCGCGGCACGATCGAGCGCAGGCGGCGCCAGCCACTCGCCGATCGTGCGCCGCGACCAGTACACGGCCATCACGAGATTGGTGACAAAACCCAGCGCCTGGCAGCCGAGGAAGGTCGAGGCGCGCGGCGAAAGCGGGATCAGCGGCAGCGTCGCCAGCGCCGCCACCAGCGTGCCGGCGATGCTGATGGCGGCGATCCGCCGATAATCCTGCCGCGCCGTGAACAACGCCAGGAACACCGCGAACACGCACTGCGACAGCCAGCCCGCGCTGGCCAGCGCAAAGGCCAGCTCCAGGTCGACGGCGGCAGGTCCGCCGAGATGAAATCCAAGCCGTGCCAGCGGTGCGGCGGCGAAGCCGAGCAGCGCCGCGATCAGGCCGCCGACGGCGATGGCGAGCAGCAGCGCGGTCGCGAAGAACCGCCGCGCCTCGTCGCGATCGGCGGGCGCCAGCCGCTGCGCGAGCTCGCGCGCGGTCGAGAGCCCCAGCGCGCTGCTGAACATCAGCGCCGGCGCGACGCAGGCGGTGACGAGGCCCGCGACGCCGAACGCGGGCAGCCCGAGGCGTAAGATCACGAATGGCAGGATCGCGAGGTTGGGCAGCACTGCGACCGCAAAGGCGATCGCATTCCATGCCGAGTTACCGAGCAGATCGGACGGACCCTTTTTCAACGCCATCCTCTATCTCAGTACAGGCCAGCTCTCGGACGATCGCGTCGATGCGCCCCAAGTGCCTCGTCCCTCAAGGCAAAACCGCTTTGCATCGGGACCGGGCTAGCAGGGCGCAGGGTGATTGTCGAGGGTTGCCGGCGTCCTCTCTTGCGGGCGCCAATTGGCCGTTGATTCTGCGCCCGGAAACCGCCTATCTGACGTCATCCTCGAGGCGATTCCGCCGCCATCCCAAAGGCCTGAAAGCAGCACCGTGGCCATCGATCCGATTCCGTTCAACCGGCCCCACGTCACCGGGAACGAGCTTGACCACATCGCCGAGGTGCAGCGCGCCTTGCATTTGTCCGGCGACGGCAGCTTCACGGCGCGTTGCCATCGCTGGATCGAGCAGCAGACCGGCTGCGCCAGGGCACTGCTGACCCACTCCTGCTCGTCCGCGCTCGACATGTCGGCGCTGCTGCTCGACATCGCGCCCGGCGACGAGATCATCATGCCCTCGTTCACCTTCGTCTCGACCGCGAACGCGTTCGTGCTGCGCGGCGGCGTGCCTGTTTTCGTCGAAATCCGCGAGGATACGCTCAACCTCGACGAACGGCTGATCGAGGCCGCGATCACGCCGCGCACCCGCGCGATCGCGCCGGTGCACTATGCCGGCGTCGGCTGCGAGATGGACACGATCATGACGATCGCGCGACGCCACGGGCTCGCGGTGGTCGAGGACGCGGCCCAGGGTGTCGGAGCCGACTACAAGGGCCGCGCGCTCGGCGCGATCGGCGACCTCGGCAGCTTCAGCTTCCACGAAACCAAGAACGTGATCTCGGGCGAAGGCGGCGCGCTGCTGGTCAATGACGGCGCGCTGGTGCAGCGCGCCGAGATCATCCGCGAGAAGGGCACCGACCGCGCCCGCTTCTATCGCGGCGAGATCGACAAATACACCTGGCAGGATGTCGGCTCGTCCTATTTGCCGAGCGAGATCATCGCCGCGTTCCTGTGGGCGCAGCTCGAACAGGTCGAGCGCATCACGCGCGAACGGCGCGCGCTGTGGCAACGCTATCATGCCGGGCTCGAGGCGCTGGAGAGCCGCGGCCTGCTGCGCCGGCCGATCGTGCCTGCGGACTGCAGCCACAACGGCCATCTCTATTACGTGCTGCTGGCGGACGGCATCGATCGCCAGGCGGTGCTGCGGAAACTGAAGGAGAACGGCGTCGCCTCCGTCTTCCATTACGTGCCGCTGCATTCGTCGCCGGCCGGCCTGCGCTTCGGACGCGCCGACGGCGAGCTGAGGCTAACGACACGGCTGTCCGAACGCCTGATCAGATTGCCGATGTGGGTCGGGTTGAACGAAAGCCAGCAGCAGCGCGTCTGCGAGCTGCTCGGCACGATCCTCGCCGCGTGAACGCCCGCGTTACAGCCCGTCCGACTCGCCGTTCTTCGGCGTCGAGCGCGGCGTGAACGGCGCATAGGAGCCGTCGAGCGCGCCGGGCACCAGCTGCGGCTGCGGCACCGCCAAGCCGGCCACGGGTGGCAGCGGCGGGCCACCCAACGGCGCCATCCCTGCCCCCTCCGGGCGTTGCAACGCCAGAACCTCGCTGCGGCCGGCTCTCTCGAAGGTGACCTCGCGGCCCTGCACGGCGCTGAGCTGCCATCCGGCATGGGTGTCGCCCTGGCGCAGGCGAATGGTCTTCTGCGTCGTGCGGTCGAGGAACACCGCGATGGCGTCGTTGTCACCGACCACAGCCCCGATCAACGCCAGCGCCGGACGCTCGGGCTCGGCGGCGACCGGCGCCGGCGCGGCGACGGGTTCGACCGGCGGTCCGGCCACCGCACCCTGCGGCGGCCGCCGCGAGGCCGAGAAGAGCGGCCGGCCGACGGTGGCGGTCAGCGCCGACAGCGGCACCGACCACAGCGGATTGCCGCTCGGCAGCGCCTTGACCGGTTCCCGAACCGGTTCCGCCAGCGGCTTCAGGCCACCGACGTCGACGGAATCGGAACCATCGCGTTCGACGGGCAGCACGTCGATCGTCGACGTCGTCGCGGCCCATAGCTGCGGGCCAACGCCGACCGACATCGTCGCGCCGAGCAACACCAGGACCGACAATTTTGGCCGCTTGACCATTCTGATTCAGATACCTGCCGTGCATGCGGCCGCGCCGCAATCAATCGGTCGCAGCCTATCCAGCGGGCCCCGTTCCAGCAACCGCAACGACACTACTTGCCGCCCTGCCATTGGCCGGAGACGCCGAGCACGACGCGGATGCGGCCCGAGCCGCCGGCCTCGCCGGTCGCGGTCAGCTGCGGCACCTGGACGTCGAGCTGATCGACGAACAGGAAGGGCATGCCGACCTCGAGGTCGTACAGCAGCTTTTGCAGTGCCGGCTGCTCCATCTCGCAGCTGACGACGAGGCCGACGAAGCCGTCCTTGGCCTGCGTGCCCAAAACGTCGACCTGCGAGGACTGCACGGTGCCGCCGACATTGCCGACCGCGCTGGCCACCCGCTGCAGCAGCGCCGCGCCGGCGACCGTCACCGTCGGCCCCTCCAGGAACGGCGTGCCCGGATGCTCCGCCGACAGCGCCGCCGGGTTGCGCGGCTTGCGCCCGCGCAGCTGCTCGAGCAGGTCGGAGGTCTGCGCCAGCGCGCGCTGGTGATCGAGAATGCCGGCGATCGCGAGCCCGCTTGCGGCGACCAGTCCGCCGAGCACCGCGAGATAGAGCACCACCGCGATCAGCGGCGACTGCGCCAGCGCGCGCGTGATGATGTTGCCCGCCGCGCTCATGGCGTCCCCGCGCTGAGCGTGTTCTTCGGCTCGACCCGCGTCTCGATATGGAAGCGCTCGCCGGGATCGGACGGCGCGCGGGTGGTCGGCGCGTAGAAGGTGGCGCGGGTGAAGTGCCGCGACTGCTCGATCAGCGGGATCAGCGACGGCGCGTCGCTGGTGATGCCGGAGATCTGCAGCTTGTTGCCGGCGAGATGCAGCTCGGTGACGTAGGTGTGGTCGGGCAGCACCCGGCTCAGCATTTCCAGCACGATCACGCTCGCCGGCGTCTCGTATTTGCGCCGCTCCAGTGCGGCGAGCGGCGAGCGGTCGCCGCCCTCGCCACCGGCGCGGATCGCGGCGCGCCGTGCCGAGATCTGCCGCGCCACCTCCTCCTCCTGCGCGCCGAGGCTGCTGCCGACATAGGTGGAGACGGCGGTCGAGAGCACCGCGATCACGGCGGCGGCGCCGAGCACCAGCTGCAGCGCACGGCCGAGCCGCACCGCGTCGAGATGGCCGCGCGCGCTCTGCTCGAATACCTTGACACGGTCGGCACGGCCCTCGACGTCGGTGCAGACCGCAACCGCCGACGGATGGAAGACGGCGACCGCCTGGGTGTAGCCGGTCGCGACCTTGCGGGTGGTCGCGGCGATCATGGTGCTGATCGTGTCGCCGTTGCCGGCCACCGGCGCGGTGCAGCCGAACACCGCCTCGGCCGCGGTCCACGGCGTCAGCCGATCGATCTGCGCGCGCACGATGCCGTCGACGAAGTCAGCCGCGCGCGCCGGCAGCTCCAGCGGCCGGAACAGGAAGCGCTTCGGCTGCAGCACGATCTCGACCCGCTTGCCGCGGAACAGCGGCGCGAGATTGGGCGCCTCCAGCGCACCGTCGGCGAACGCGATGCGCGACGGCAGATTGTCCGCCTTGGCGGTGGTCTCGACGGCAAAGCCGCCGTCGTCGGCCTCGACCAGGCGGACCACCCGCGGCGAGACGATGCGGTTGATGCACCCGATGATGGCGCCCGCGACGCTTCCGGTCCAGGCGCTCAGGATCGCACCGAAGGTCGAAACCAGGCTCATCTCGAAGAGGTCCTTTGCGGCGCCGTGCTGCCGTCGGAATTGTTGCGCCACGACAATACACGATAGGGCTCATCGCCGCTTTCGAGAAGCAGGATCACCACCTCGCTGCCGCGCCGCCGGCCGTCGCCGAGCTCGGCCTCGACGGAGACGCGATAGGCCTTCGACGCCGCAAGCGTGGTGCCCTCGCCGCCGGTCATGCCGATCAGAACGCGCGGATCGACCGTCGGATCGGCGCGCTGCGCCAGCACCGCCTGCAGCGTCTGCGGCGTCATGTTCGGCAGCGCCGCCAGCACCTGCGGCGCGGCGTCGCGCACATTGACCTGCGCCAGATTGCTGAACACGGTGACGAAGGGCAGCATGCGCTCGATCACGGTCGCGGGGATGCCGTTGACCAGCCACAGCTCCTCCGGCACGGGAAACGGCGCGTGGCGCGGCGCATAGGCAAGGCCGGCGGCCTTGTAGAATGCGGTCTCGGGATCGTTGTCGCCAAGCTCGGTCGGCGCCCGCCAGGCCAGGATGCGGTCGGCATAGGAAGCGGCATTGTCGGCGCCGACGCCGAGCCCGATCATCAGGCCGGCCAGCAGGCTCTTCGGCGCGCCGTTCAGATCGACCCTTGCGGCCTCGGAGCGGAAGGTCACGAACACCCGGCCGGGACCGACCCGGGCGTTGAAGGTTCCGCTGGTCGGCCGCTCGTTCTCGTTGGCGCCGGAGAGCTGCAGCGCCGTCAGCTCGAGGCCGGCGGTCACCATCGCCTCGGCCTGGACCCGGTCGGCGCTGCCGGCGACGATCACGGCGGTGTTGGTGACATAGGTCAGATAGATCAGCACCAGCGCCGCCAGCGAGGCGAGGATCCACAGCACCGCGATCACGATGAAGCCGCGCTGCGCGCGCGGCGGCGGCGCCGTATCGTGAGCAGCTTCCATCACAGCTGCTCCTCCTTCTTGTCCGCGGCGGGATTGCTGCGCCCGGCGAGGCAGGTCACGGCGTTCTTGGCGCGGGCGCAATCCGCCGGCGCGTTGACATACACGATCGCGGCGCTCGAGACCGCCAGCACCTGCCCGGTGGTGGCGTCGCGCACGGAGACGCGGACCATGCTCGGCAGCTGAGTCTGGCCACTCCAGGTCGGCTGCCATACCTGGTCCGGCCCGGCATAGGCGAAGCTGACGCGGTACGGCGCGCGGACCAGCACCACCTGATCGGCGAAGCGGATCTGCGCATCCGATGGCATCGGGCGGAACGGCGCGCGCTCGCGCACCAGCGCGAGCCCCTCGGCGTCGGCCTTCTCGATCAGGCGGATGATCTCGAGGCCGGGACGGCTGCTGGGCCCGACCGCGGTGCGCACGAAGGTGACGGAAAGCTCATTGCCCTCGAACAGCGGCCGCTTGGCGTCGCCGCTGATCGGCACCATCTCGGCGACCGCAAGATCGGCGAGCGCACGCTCCAGCCCGATCGCCAGCCGCTCGGCGCGCTGCACATGGGCCATGCCGCGGTTCCAGTTCGGCAGCCATTGCGCGGTGACGGTGGCGAGCCCGGCCAGGATCACCGTCATCAGCAGCGTCGCCAGCAGCACTTCGAGCAGCGTGAAGCCGGCCTCGTCGCGCCAGGAGTTACGCTGTGTCCGCTGCCGTCTCATTCGGCCACCTTCGGCACCAGGCGGACGGTGGTGACCTGGATCTGCGCCCCGCCCGGCCCCTGCATCCGCATGTTGACCGCCAGCGGCACGAATCGGCTCGGCGGCGTGTCGGGCGCGGCATTGATCGGCGCGACGTCGATGCGCCAGCGATGGCCGGCGAGCGTGCCGTTCTGCCGTCCGACCCTCAGCGCGTTGCGCGGCGGCAGCGCGGCGAGCACGCTCTCGGCGGCGCCGCTCAACGCCAGCTTCTGGTCGATCGCGCGGGTGCCGCGCACCGTGGTGCCGATCACCGAGCCGATCGCGCCCAGCACGGCCGCGATGATCGCCAGCGCCACCAGCGCCTCGATCAGCGTAAAACCCCGAGAGCGTTTACGAGCGAAGTGGGCACCGGTTCGCGTGAAGAAAACGCGTCCAAAAAAACCAATCGAGCCCGGTTCTGATGTCACCAGAACCGAACGGGCTCGCTCAGAGCAGCTTTTGCTTCTGCGCGACAATATCCACCCCTCCGGTCAGCCAGTTGACGCGGATCTCATATCCCATGCCGGGCCGCGCCAGCGCGATGGCGCCGCCGCAGGACATACCGGTCGGAAAGAAATCGATCGAGCGCCCGGCGCTGCGGTCGGCGCAGCGCGTCGCCAAGGTCGCGCCGACGGTGACGTCGCTCGGCAGCCGCACGATGCGGCCGGTGGCGCCGGAGCGGATCGCGCGCGCCTCGGCATCGACCAGCGTCGTGATCTGGACCTGCCGGCGCAGCGCGGCGCTGCGGTCGGCCTTCAAGAGCGCCGCGGTCTCGACCGCATAGCTCTCCAGCCGCGCCCGCGTGGTGGCGCGCGGAATCGACGGCAGGATGATCGCGGCCAGCATGCCGGTGATCGCCAGCACGCAGAGGATCTCGATCAGCGCGAAACCCGCCTCGCCTTGCGCGGCCTCAGCGCGCGGCGCTGGTGATGTCAGCTGCCGTGCCACTGCCGCCTTCCTGGCCGTCCGATCCGAGCGAGATGATGTCATAGGGCGCGCGCTGGCCGGGCGCGCGGTAGATGTAGCCGTGGCCCCAGGGATCGTTGGGCACGACGCCGCCGCGCAGATACGGGCCGTTCCAGCCCGGCGCGTTGTTGCTGCGGGTCAGCGCGGCCAGCCCCTCATTGCTGCTCGGATAGCGGCCGAGGTCGAGATAATAGAGATCGAGCGCGCTGGAGAAGCTCTCGATCTGGATCTTGGCCGCCTTGGACTTGGACTCGCCGAGATAGTTCAGCACCCGCGGCCCGACCAGCGCCATGATCAGGCCGATGATGGTGATGACCACGAGCATCTCGACCAGCGTGAAGCCCGCTTCGGATCTGCGCCGGCGGCGCGCCGGCCTGCTCTGAAACATCTTCATCTTGAACAACCTCAATTAACGATCTGGCTGACCGACATCAGCGCAGTCATGACAGACACAATCAAGCCTCCGACCACGACGCTGATCACGATGATCGCGGCCGGACCGGCAATACCGACCACGCGATCCAGCGTGCGCTGCAGCTTGGCCTCGTAGAACTCCGCGACCCGGCCGGCCAGCATCGGCAACTGGCCGGTCTCGTCGCCGAGCCGCAGCATGCGCACCGCCATCGCCGGCAATGCCTCGGTGGCGGCCAGCGCGTCCGACAATTTTGCGCCATGCCGGACCCGGTCGGTGGCGTCGGTCCACACCGCCGACGAGCCGATCGAGGCCATCATGTCGACCAGGATGCGCAGCGTCGTCGTCAAATTGACGCCACTGCCAAGCAACAGGCCGAGGTTCCGGCAGAACAGCGCGGTGCGATAATATTTCATCACCTCGCGGATCGCCGGCAACCGCGTCAGCGCGGTCATCAGGCCGCGGCGCACCCGCTCCTGCCTGAGCAGCATCCAGGCGCCCAGCAGCACCACGACGAGGATCGCCAGCACGGTATCGGAGTTGGCGCGCAGGAAGGTCGAGAGGTTGAGGAAGCCGAGGATGAACGGATCCACCTTGGCGCCGAAATCCTGCAGGATGCTGGCGAACTGCGGCAGCACGAATGTGAGAAAGAACAGCAGCACGCAGCTCGCCGCGCCGAGCACGAACAGCGGATAGCGCACGGCATCGCCGAGCCGGCGCTTCAGCGCCTCGGTGCGAGTGCGCTCGTCGGCCAGCACCTCGAGCACCTGGTCGAGCGAGCCGGAGGCCTCGCCGACCCGGATCAGCGCGACATACATCGGCGGAAACAGGCCCTGGTGCCGCGCCAGCGCCTCGGCAAAGCTCTCGCCGGCCACCACGCGGGCGCGGATGTCGGCGACCACCGGCCGCAGCCGGCCGAAATCGCGGTCGGCGGCGAGCAGCTCGAGCCCGTCATTGATCCGCGCGCCGGCGCGCAGCAGCAGCGCGAGGTCGCGGGTGAAGATCGTGACGTCCTCAGCCTTCGGCGTATTGAACAGGCTGAAGGCGCGGCGCCCCTCGCCGCCGTGCTCTAGCGTGACACTGTCGACCAGCACGAGGCCGAGCCGCTCGATCCGCGCCGCGACGTCGCCGGGCGCGGGCGCGGCGATCGCGCCCGAGACCAGTTCGCCTTCGGAATTCATCGCGCGGTAGCGGTAATTCGGCATGCCATCACCGCACTGTCGTGACGCGGAATACCTCGGGCACGGTAGTGACACCGGCCCGGCATTTTTCCACGGCGTCGGCCAGCATCGTGGTCATGCCGCCGGCCATCGCCGCCTGATCGATCGAATGCGAGTCGGTCTGCGGCCCGACCAGCTTGCGCACGCCCTCGCTCATTTCGAGGATCTCGAACACGCCATTGCGGCCGCGATAGCCGGTGCCGCCGCAGCGCTCGCAGCCGCCGGCCTCGTGCACCACCTCGCCGGCGGCAAAGCCGATCATGCCAAAGCGCGGATCGTTGGCGACATCGGTGGCGGACAGCGTGTGCGACACCTTGCAGCGGTCGCACAGCACGCGCACGAGCCGCTGCGCCACCACCGCGCGCAGCGTCGAGCGCAGCAGAAAACTCTCGACGCCGAGATCGATCAGCCGCGGCACCGCCGCGGCCGCGGTCTCGGTGTGCAGCGTGGTCAGGACCAGATGGCCGGTCAGCGCGGCGTGGATCGCGATATGCGCGGTCTCGGCGTCGCGGATTTCGCCGACCATGATGACGTCGGGGTCCTGGCGGACGAAGGAGCGCATCGCGGAGGCAAAGGTCAGCCCGATCGACGGCTTGACCTGCGACTGGTTGATGCCGGGGATCTCGTATTCGACCGGGTCCTCGATGGTCAGGATCTTGCGGGTCGGCTCGTTGAGGATCGAGAGCATCGTCGCCAGCGTCGTGGTCTTGCCGCTGCCGGTCGGCCCGGTCACCACGATCATGCCGTGCGGCAGAGTCAAGAGCCGCGACATGATCCTCTCGTCGCGCGCGGCAAGCCCGAGCTTGCTCATCTCAAGAAGACCGCGGTCGCGCGGCAGCAGGCGGATCACGGCGCTCTCGCCGGCCTGGGTCGGCATCGTCGCGACGCGGACGTCGAGCTCGGCGCGGCTGACGCGAACCCGCGCGGCGCCGTCCTGCGGCAGCCGCCGCTCCGCGATGTTGAGGCCGGCCAGAATCTTCACCCGCGAGATCAGCGCCTGCGGCGGCACGCCCAATGGCGAGGGGATCGCGCGCAGCAGCCCGTCGACGCGCAGGCGGACCACGAGGCCGGTGCGGAACGGCTCGATATGAATGTCGCTGGCGCGCAGCTCGACCGCGCGCTCGAGCAGATCGTTGAGCGCCCGCACCACCGGCGCGCCGCTGGCGAGATCGCGCAGGCTCTCGATGTCGTCGTCGGATTGCTGACTCGCGGCCCTGAGCGCGTCCTCGGCGCCGGCGCCATCGGCGTCGATGCGCTGGTCGAGCACGGTCGTGATGTCCTCGTAAGAGGCGACCGCGACTTCGACCATGTCGCCGAACACGATCTCGGCGGCGCGAATCGCCGCGGTGTCCGAGGGGTCGGCGACCGCGATACGATAGCCGCCGTTCGGGGCGCGGAACGGAAACACGGTGGACTCGCGCAGGAAGCGCCGCGAGAAGCCGTCGAGGCATGGCGTCGCCGACAGCAGCTGCGGCAGGCCGAGCCGCACCACGCCGAAATAGTCCGAGACCTCGTCGGCGAACTCGGCGGCGGACAGATCGCTCGCCTCCCACAATTCGCGCAGCGGACGGGTCAGGGTCGAATTGGCGGCAGGTTCGGTGCGGGCATGCACGCGTCGTGGCAGAGCGTATTTCTCGAGGAGATGCTGCCGGAAGGTCTCTGCGGACAGGTCGCGCATCGAAGTCCTACCGTTCACAATGTTACCCGAATACAACAGCTTGCACGTGCACAACCCAGCCCTTGGCGCTTGACTCTTTTAGCATCAAAAACATAATTGTGATTGCAAATTTACCAGCGTTCGAGCCGAGGTGGCTCGGACGTAATTCCAGTTTCAACAGTAGTTAGTTGGTAGGCGTCTTTTGTTCAAAGTGGAGCATCCGCTTTCGCGCCTGCGTTCAGTGTTGGCTGGACCGCTCGTTCTATTTTTGTCCGCGTTCGCGCTGACCGCCTGCATCGTCACCGCCGACCAATCGATCGAGACCAATCCGAAGGATCCTCGCGCGCAGGATATCGTCGAGAAAGTGAATTCGATCGACCTCTTGCCCCGTCAGACTACGGATACGCAGACCGGCGGGTTGCGCCAGCAGAACGCCTCGCGTCCGGCGATCTATCTCAGCGATGGCACGCCCGCAGGCGGAGCGCTCGCCGAGCGTGACGGCAGCGGCAACGGCTACGACCTCAATTTCGAGAACGCGCCGGTCGCGACCGTGGCGAAGGTCATTCTGGGTGACGTTTTGCAGGTCGGCTACACCATCGACCCGCGGGTGCAGGGCACCGTGACGCTGGCCTCGGTGCGACCTGTGCCAAAGCAGGACGCGATCTACGTTCTGGAGAACGCGCTCAAAATGTCCGGCGTCGCGCTGGTGCGCGACCGCGGCGGCAGCTACCGCCTGCTGCCCGCGGCCGAAGCCGGTCCCGGCAGCATCGACCGTGCCGGCATCGAGGCGGGCCAGGGCATCAGCGTGGTGCCGCTCCGCTACACCTCGGCGCAGACCATGTTCAAGCTGCTCGACGGATTCGGCGTCAAGGCCACCACCTTGCGGCCGGACAACGGCCGCAACACCCTGATCGTCACCGGCAGCGGCTCGGAGCGCGCCGCGGCGGTCGACACCATCATGAGCTTCGACGCCGACTGGATGCGCGGACAGTCGGTCGGCATCTTCCCGGTGCGCAACTCCTCGCCCGAGCCGCTGATCGCCGAGCTCGAGAAGATCATGGATACCGGCGACGGCGGCCTCAGTAGCAACGTCGTCAAGCTGCAGGCGATCAACCGCCTCAACGCCATCCTCGTGGTCAGCCAGAAGCCGGAATATCTGAAGCGCGCCGGCACCTGGATCGCGCGGCTCGACCGCTCCGACACCGAGGCGGTCAATCTGAAATCCTATCCGCTGCGCTACGGCAATTCGCGCGTGGTGGTGGCGATGCTCAACGAGATGCTGGTGGCGCCCGGCACCGGCTCGTCCAACCTGCTCGACAACGGCCCCAACCAGATCGCGCCGGGCTCGGGGGTGTCGCTGTCGTCCTCATCGCCGACCTCATCCTCATCGTCCCCCTTCAGCAACCCGGTCGCCTCGCTCAGCGCGCTGCCGACCGCGGGCGCCGGCGCATCGACGCCGGTCACCGGCGTGGGCGGCGCCCCGCTGAGTGCGCGCCCCGCGACCGCACCCGCTGCCGATCAGACGCCCAGCAGCGCCGCCGGCCCGGGTGGCAAGCCCGGCGGCCCGAGCTTCCTGCCCAATGTGCGCATCACCGCCGACGTCACCAACAATGCGGTGCTGGTCTATGCCAATGCGGAATCGCAGCGCATCGTCGAGCAGACCATCCGCCAGATCGACCGGCCGCAGCGCCAGGTCGCGATCGAGGCGACGATCGCCGAGGTCACGCTGAACAACGATCTGAACTACGGCGTGCAGTTCTTCCTCGCGAGCAAGCAAGGCTCGATGGTCAACACGCTCTCGAACGGATCGAGCACCTCGACCAACGCGGTCGAGCCGCCCAACAACGCGGTCAACGCCGCGGCGGGTGCCCTGATGGGACGCGTGCTGCCGGGCTTCAATCTCCTGGTCGGCGCCGAGAACTCGCCGCGCGTCATCCTCGACGCGCTGCACGGCATCACCGACGTCAAGGTGCTGTCGAATCCGTCGCTGGTCGTGCTCGACAACCAGGCGGCGACCCTGCAGGTCGGCGATCAGGTGCCGTTTTCGACCGGCACCGCGACGGTGCTCACCGCCAACAACACGGTGGTCAACACCATCGACTACAAGAACACCGGCATCATCCTGCGCGTGCTGCCGCGCGCCAATGCCAATGGCAACATCGTGCTCGATATCGAGCAGGAGATCTCCAGCGTCGCCAGCGCCGGCGCCAACGGCCTGACGCCGACCATCTCGCAGCGCCGCGTCAAGAGCTCGATCGCGGTCACGTCCGGCCAGACCGTGCTGCTCGCCGGCCTGATCAGCGAGACCGAGACCAAGGGGCGACAGGGCATTCCGGTGCTCGACCAGATCCCCGGCGTCGGCGACGCCTTCGCGCACCAGACCAACAACCGCAAGCGGACCGAGCTGATCCTGTTCATCCGCCCGACGCTGATCAGGGACAATGTCGACGCCCATGTGATCGCCGAGCAGATGCGCAGCAAGATGAACAGCCGCTTGGTCGGGACCAGCAATCCCGTCGTCGTGACGACCCCGCCCGGAACGCCTCTGCGCTAGCGCGAAGTGTGATCAAGTCGATTTGGCGACAGTCTCTCTGCACCTCTCCCGCTTGCGGGGGAGGTCGGCGCGTAGCGCCGGGTGGGGGCTCTCTCCACGATGTGACTTGTGGAGCTAACCCCCACCCGCCCTCCCCCACAAGCGGGAGAGGGAGCCCAACCACCGTTCGTGATGTTGTGACGACATACGACCTGCTCCCCCAGCTCTGCCTCGCCATCCTGCTGCTGGCGGTGGTCGCGGCGAGCCTGATGGCTGCCCCTGGCCTCGACGGGGTGCTGGGCGCGCTGCTGGGCGCACTGATGCTGGCGATCGCCACGACCGACGCGCAGCGCTACATCATCCCCAACGAACTCGTGGGCGCCGCGGCGGCGCTGGCGCTGCTCCGCGCCGCTTCCATGGCTCCGGACGCCGGCTGGTACGCCGCGCTCATTGCGGCCGCACGGGGGATCGCGGTGGCGCTGCCCTTCCTCGCACTGATGGCCGGCTACCGCGCCTGGCGCGGCCGCGACGGCCTCGGGCTCGGCGACATCAAGCTGGCTGCGGTGGCCGGGGCCTGGCTCAGCCTGGTCACGGTGCTCGCCGTCATCGAAGCCGCGACGCTGGCGGCGCTCGCCGCCTATATCGCGCACGGCGCGTTGCGGCGGCGAAAACTGCGATCGACCGCGTACCTGCCGTTCGGCCTGTTCCTGGCGGCGGCGATCTGGTTCGGCTGGCTGGCCGAGGCGCTGCTGAACCAGGGTGCGTACTGACCAGATTGCAAGACGGCAGCATCCCTCATAGGATTGCCAGCATCGAACCGACCGAGAGGTCAGGCATGACAGGCGTTGTGGAATGCGCGGTCCGCCAATCCGGTTTGGTCGACGACCTGATCGCTCACGCCGTTGCCAGCATCGAGTCGTCTGATTACTCGCCTGATCCCTTCCCCCACATTGTTTTCCGGAATTTCTTCCCGGAAAGCTTTTATCAGGACCTCATCAGAAGCGTTCCCACCAAGGGGTACGATCCGATCACCGGCACGGGCACCCGCATGGCGCTCAGGCTCTATGGGGATCATATCAAGCACGTTGAGGAGCCGGTTCGCCCCGTTTGGGAAGCTGCATCGGTGATGCTTACCTCGAAGGCAATCGAAGACGCGATCAGGAAGCGGCTTCACGACGGGCTCGAGATTCGCGCCCGGGGCGACAAGGTCGCGGACGCCCGTTCATTGAAGCTGGTGGCAAAGCCCGTGCTCTACAGCGACCGCAATGGCTACCGCATCAAACCGCATCCCGACACGCGGAAAAAAGTCGTGACAATGCAGCTCTATTGTCCGCCGGATGCCAGTCAGGAAAGCCTCGGCACCACACTGTACAAGGCTTCGCTCAAGGGCCTGTTGCATGTCGGTTCATACTGCCTGGAGCCGGTGAAGACCATTCCGTTCCTGCCCAACCTCGGGTATGCCTTTGTGGTCCTGAAGGCATATCACTCGCTCAAGAACATGAGCTGGCACGGCCGCCCGCCGATCGAGACCGATCGAAATCGGATCTCCATCCTAAATACCTTCTACATGGACGAACACGTGGGTTTCTGATCGGACCTTCCGCGCTTCGGCATGACGTCTGGCCGCGGACTTTTGCTTCGGCCGCGTCAGCGAAAGTGCCGCGCCTCAATGCTCCCGCACCGGCGCCCATTCCAGCGCGCGCAGCCGGGCCTCGGCGATCTCGCCGCGCGACATCTTGCTGGTGACGGCATCGCGGATGCGCTGGCGGGCGTCGCGCGTCCGCGGCGGCGCGGCGGCGACCGAAAGATTGAGCCACTTGCTGGCCTCGACGATATCGCGCGGCACGCCCTGCCCGCGGTCATAGAGCAGGCCGAGCGAATATTGCGCCAGGCTGTCGCCTTGCTCGGCGGCGCGGCGATACCACATCGCGGCTTCGGTATAGTTTTGCGGCACGCCGCGGCCGGTCTCGAACAGGAAGCCGAGATAGGCCTGCGCGGCCGCGTTGCCGCGCTCGGCCAGCGGAATGAAGATCCGCGACGCCCGCTGATAATCCTGACGATTGACCGCCGCGATGCCCTGGCGCAGCGACTGCGCGGATGCCGGCGTCACGATCGGCAGCGCCAATATGACAATGGCAAGACCGATGACAGCGGCAAGACGGCGCAGCCGCGGTCGCAGACGGCGTCGCGCGACCGTATCGGATACGGTGTCATCCAGTTTCGGATCGATGTCTGTCAGCTTCATCATGCCGCCCTGCCTTGCCGTCAGCGCAGCACCCTATTCTGCCGGCAACGGAGAATCCATAGCAGAGCGCGCGTCGGAAATGTGCGCATGGCCGCGCCGCGCCGACAGGAACCGTGCCGCCTGTCGATAGACGTCGCCTCGCGCTCGCGCGAGGGCATTGTCCGTACACGCGCCAGCACGCGCTTTGCACGAGGTGGGCGCGACGGTGCGGCAATCCGACCCGACGGGCAAGTCAGCCAAAAACCTGTCAAGCCCTCGCGCTCAAAATAATTCTGTTTACACGAACGGAAAATTATCCTATGATGCGCCCATCTCATCCGATCGAGGGGCGCTTCGCGAGTCGTCACAAGTGTTGCGGTGAGATGCGGTGGCCGCTGCGGCGCACGAGACGAACGTGCCGAAGCGGACGGTGAAATCGTGCAGGCCTGACGCCCTCGTGGCAGGTGTCTCCTCACAAGACGCAAGCGTCTTCGCGAGTGACGGTGACAACAAAGCCCAGTCTCGCCGGGGTGAGCACGTATAAGCCGTAAAACCATTGCGCAGGGAATGCCGGAGTGTCTCCCGCTGAACCTGTATGCTCGTGTGCGCTTCTCTTCTCTACCCTTGCACGCGAGACCGCGGGTGCAGCGCGCACCCGGCATTCCCTGCGCCCTCTGTCTTTTGCGAGAGGGCGGAACGACCAGCAAAGCTCGGGCAATCATGTCGCGAGAATGAGAATGCACGCTCAAACCCATCACCGTCATCCTGAGGTGCGAGCCTTGCAGCGCAATTGCGCTGCTGGGCGAGCCTCGAAGGATGAATCGGCCCCGCTGGTGGCCGTGCACCCTTCGAGGCTCGCAAGAGCTCGCACCTCAGGATGACGGGTTGAATAGCGGCGCTACAAATGTCGCCCTGGCTTTCGCCAGGACGACGCGTGGAGAGAGCTGCGCCGCTTGCGCTACACCGCCCGCCCGACCACGACGCGGCTGCCACCGGCGGGCCAGCGCAATCCGGCCAGCGTCATGCGGACCTCGGCGCGCAGGATCGCCGTCAACGGACCATTGACCCGCGGGTCCAGCGTGAACTCCCGCTCGACATCGTCATTGCTGTCCTTGCCGCGGCCCTTGAGGCGGCTTGCGATCATCAGCGGCAACAGCAACGAGGTGTAGGATGTCGAGAACAGCACCTCAAAACCGTTGCGGCGAAGCTTGGTTTCGACTTCGCCGCGGCGGTAGCGCCGCTGGTGATAGGCGACGTCGTCGGCCCGGCTCCACAGCCAGGGATGCTGGGGGACCGCGATGATGATGCCGCCTCCGGTCTGCGTCGCAGCGCGCATCCCGCGCAGCACGCCCTCGTCGTCGGCGATATGCTCGATGACGTCGAAGGCGCCGGTGAGATCGAAGACACCGGCCGCCGGGATGTCCCGCGCGTCCATCTGGACGAACTCGACGCCGTCGGGCAGGCGCTGCCGCGCATGCGCAAGCCCCGAGGGGTGCAGCTCGGAACCGACCAGACGCTCCCAGCGCCGCGACCGCGCCAGCGCGCCGAGCACCGTGCCGGTGCCGCAGCCGACCTCGATGAACCTGCGGGCCTGCGGAAAGAACTTGTCGGCAAGGCCGACGATCAGCTCGCTGCGCGGAACGAACCAGAAGTGCCCGGCCTCGACCTTGGCCAGCAGCTCAAAGCCCTTGGGATCGACGCCGCTGACGGTGTCGGCGAGGCTGGGAGCGAACATCGGAATGCCGCCATCCTGCGCGACCGCGGCGCCGCAGGCGGAACAGCGCCATCCGAGCGGCCACAACGCCCCATCGTCGGCCACCGCCTCGACCGCGCTGCAGGCAAGGCAGCGCCGTCCCGATCGCTGTGGAGAGCTCATGTCGGACGCGCACCCAGCCGGCCGCGGCCACGCCGCTCAACGATATCTCGTGCTTTCAGCATGCCGCGACTATAAACACTTACCAAACCGCTGGCCAGCAACCACCCCTGCCCTGGCCAGCGCCCTCACCGCGTCCCTGGCGTCAGACCCGGACGCCGTATCGATCCCGACCGGACAAGAGCAGTCACGTGCGCGTTAGCATCATCCAATCCTGTTACATCCCCTGGAAAGGCTTTTTCGACCTGATCGGGCAGTGCGACGAATACGTCGTGTTCGACAGCGCGCAATTCACCAAGCGGCACTGGCACAACCGCAACCGCATCAAGACCGCCAACGGGCTGGTCTGGCTCACCATCCCGGTCGTGACCAAGGGACGCTTCGAACAGCCGATCGACGAGGTCGAGATCGAAAAGCCCTGGGCGGAAAAGCACTGGCGCGCGATCGAGCTGGCCTACAAGCCTGCGCCGTTCTTCGATCAATTCGCGCCCGCCATCCGCACCTGGTACGAGCGCGCCGATGCGGAGACCAAGCTCACCGCGGTCAACGAGCTGTTCCTGCGCGGCATCGCCGATCTGCTGGGCCTCACGACCCGCATCGTCAGGGACAGCGCCTATCCCGCCGAGGGCATCAAGACCACGCGGCTGCTCAACATCGCGCGGGCCGCGGGCGCCGACCGCTACCTCAGCGGCCCGGCCGCGCGGGCCTATCTCGATGAAGCCGAGCTCGCGGCCGCGGGGATCGCGACCGAGTGGATGAGCTACCAGGGCTACAGCGAATATCCCCAGCTGCACGGCGGCTTCGAGCATGCGGTCAGCGTGCTCGATGTGCTGTTCAACACCGGCGCGGAGGCGCCGCGCTTCATCAGGCGGGCGGCAGCGCAATGAGCGGGCAACCGGCGCGCCGTTTGCGGCCTGCAAAAAAATCCCGGGACGATGTCCCGGGATTTTGTGGTCGTGATGGTCGGGCGATCCGCCGGCCGGTCGCCGGCGATGCAGCAGGAGGCTTATTGCTCGCCGAGGTTGCTGACGGCGGCGCCGGCGGCCGTCGGCGACGTTCCGAGCGAGGTGTTGCCGAGCATCCGGTTGTTGCCGTAGGTGATCGCCGCACCACCGGTGAAGCCCGTGGTGTTGAACGAAACGTCGGAGTTCGACAGGCGGATATTGCCACCGGCCTGCACGCCGACCGTGTTTGCCGTAATCGAGGTGTTGTCGAGATTGACCGAGCCGCCCGCGTCGGTCTCGACGCCGGTGCTGTTGCCCGCAAACACCGAACGGGTCACCATCGCGCTGTTGTTGTTTCCGGCTGCTATGCCGAACGAATTGCCGATCGACTGGGTTCCTTCGATCGAGACCCGGTTCGCAGCCGTCGCACCCAGGCCGATACCGGTCGAGCCATTGTAGCTGATGATGGAGTCGCGAATGAACAGCGTGGTGTTGCCGGTGGTTCGCGCATCGCTGATGCCCTGCTGGGAGAACTGCTCGATGATGCAGCTTTCGATCGAAACGGACTGCGCCGTGTTGATCTTGACCCCGACGAGACCGGGCGAGGCGACGCCCCGCAGGCCCTGCAGGTGAAGATTGCGGAGGACGACCCGGTCGGTGGCGCCGGCGCTGATGTTGATGGCGTTGCTACCGGCGGCCACGATGGAGCCCAGCGTACCGGCACAGTTCAGCGTGATGGACTTGGTGATCGTCACCGCGCCAAATCCGCCGGGATCAAGGCAGTTGATCTCGCCGAATGCAGCCGTCTTGGAGATCGCGCCGGCAAACGTCTTGCAGGGCGCCGTGCGGCTGCACGGATTGACGTCATCCCCCACACCCGACACCCACGTGCGGTTCGCTTGCGCGTGAGCCGGGGCCGATGCCAGGAACGGCAGGAACATTCCGATAGCTAGTGCCAGTAGAGACAAACGACGGCGCATTATTGAACCCTCCTGTAAAATGACCGGAATTTCGTTCCAGCCCACTGAAATGATTGCAGTATTCGTCTCTCCAGGAAATTACCTGGCACAGCATCGAACCCCGGAACCGGGGGTCATATTTCAGAAATGGACAAGCGCCGCAACCGCCTCCCGAGATTGTGGCCTGTCAGCGAACCGGACCAACTTTCAAACACAGGCTGAGCCCAAGCAACCTCTGCTAGAAAGACAAGGAACTGCACACGGACATTTGTCCCGCAACTACGACGCTGGTTCAACGCGAATCTCGCGCTCAGCTGAAAAGAAAATTCCGCAATTTTCACACTGTTTGCACACTCAAACCCATTCGCCTATGAAGGGGCTCCGCGGCGCCGTTTCCGCCCCCGTTAAGATACTGCAGAACCAAGACGAATCTACGAGTTCCCAGAGATGACGATGCAAGCGATAGAGCTGTTGGCCGAAGTCCTCCGAAGCAGCGTTTCCGTTGCAAGCCACGACGTGCCGCTTGCCGAGCTCGATGGATGGGATTCGCTGAAAGGCGTCCGGCTCGTACTGCGCCTGGAAGAGATCGTCGGCAGGGAGCTCTCGGAAGACGACATCGAGCGGTTACAATCGGTTGGCGACGTCGATCGGATATTGAAGGCCTCGTGAATCATGATGGCGGCGAATGACAGCTGGATTGTCATCTCCGGCGCAGGCGGCGCGCTGGGGCGTGCGCTTGTGTCGCATTTCGCCGCCAAGGGTCCCGTTCTGGCGCTTGACCGGCACTTCGATGCGGAAGCTCCGCCGCCGCAAGCGGTCCAGCGAACCCTCGATCTCGCCGACGAAGCCGAGGTGCGGCAGGCGCTTGCCGAAGCGATCCCCGCAAGCGCATCGATCGCGCTGCTGGTCAACGCCGTGGGTTTGATCTGGAACGAGCCCACGCTCGCGCTGAAAGGCGCGCGGCTTCACACCCATGACCTGAAATCCTGGCGCGACGTCATCGAAGCCAACCTGACCGCGCCGTTCGTGGTCGCTACCCAGGTCGCAGCGCGGATGGTCCGCCGCGGCGGCGGCGCCATCGTCAATTTCTCCTCGATCGCAAGCGAGGGAAACCCGGGTCAGGCCGCCTACAGCGCCGCCAAGGCAGGCATCGAAGGACTGACCCGGACGATGGCGATCGAGCTCGGTCCGCTCGGCGTGCGCGTCAATGCGCTGGCACTCGGCTTCATCGATGTCGCCACCACGCGGGAGGCCGTCGCCGAGGAGCGCCTGCAGGGCTACGTCAAGAAGACGCCGATCGGACGCCTCGGGCAACGCGAGGACGTCATCAATGCGATCGAGTTTTTCGCGAGCAACACGTTCGCCAACGGCACGATCGTGAAGCTGGACGGAGGCTTGCGCCTCTGATGACCGACCTTTGGACCGCCTTCGCAAAGATCGCGGATTCCGCCCCCGCCGCGCCCGCGCTCGTCCTCGGCGAGACCATCTGCAGCTTCGGCGATCTGAAGCGGCTCGCGGAGCACGGTTCGACAATTCTGGCCTCTCATGGCGTGGCCAAGGGCGACGTGGTGGCGCTGCAGCTTCCCAAGCGCCGCTTCACCTACGCACTCCTGCTCGCCTGCCTGCGGCTTGGCGCGCCCTACGTGTTCATCGATCCGAAGAATCCGGCGGAGCGCACCCAACGCATCGTGGCGCGGCTTGGTCCCAAGCTGCTGGTCTCGATGTCGGGCACCGACAATCCGTTCGGTGCGAAGCTGACCTTGTCCGACGGCAGCGACGAGGCCTGGCTCTCCGAGCGCGGGCGCGTCGCCGTCCATGCACCGGTCGCCGGCACCGATCCGGCCTACATCATGTTCACGTCCGGCTCGACCGGCGAGCCGAAGGGCGTGGTGATTCCGCACCAGGGCGTGCTTAGCCTGATCGAATGGGCAAGAGGCATGGTGCCGGCCTCGCCGCGCGAGCGCTTCACCAGCATCAACCCGCTGCACTTCGACAATTCGGTGTTCGACATCTACTGCGGCCTGTTCAACGGCGCCGCGCTGGTTCCGGTCGAAACCTCCGAGATCGCCAATCCCGCACGCTGGGTGAAGATCATCCGTGCCGGCGGAGCCAGCGTGATGTTCGCGGTGCCCACGCTGTTCCTGATCCTCGACCAGCTCGGCCTCCTGACCCCGCAATCGCTGCCCGACATTCGTACATTCCAGTTCGGCGGCGAGGGCTATCCAATCGGCAAGCTGCGCGAATTCCATGGCCGCTTCGCCGGACGAGCCAGGCTGATCAACGTCTACGGTCCGACCGAGACGAGCTGCATCTGCTCGAGCATCGAGGTTACGCCGGACATGCTCGGCGCGCCGGACAGCGAGTTTCCGCCGCTCGGCGGCATGCACCCGGACTTCACGCACGCGATCCTCGACGACCAGCAGCGGCCGGTGCCGCGGGGCGAGCCCGGCGAATTGTGGATCGGCGGCCCCTGCGTGGGCCTTGGCTATTACGGCAATCCGGACGAGACCGCGGCGCGGTTTCGCCAGGACCCGCGGCAGGATCGCTATCGCGCGATCTTCTACCGCTCCGGCGATCGGGTCCGGGAAGACGCGAACGGCGCGCTGTGGTTTCACGGCCGGGTCGACAATCAGGTCAAGATCCGCGGCCATCGAATCGAGCTCGAGGAGATCGATCTCGCGGTGCAGAGCCTCGCAGGCGTCAGGCGCGCAATCGCGGTGGTGGTGGGCGGCGCTGACGGCGACGAGATCGCTGTCGCCTACGTTGCCGATCGCGTCGTCCAGTCAACCGAGGTGCGGGACCGCTGCCGCGAGACGCTGCCGGCCTATATGTGCCCGGCGACGACGATCCAGCTCGACGAGCTGCCGCGCAACGCCAACGGCAAGGTCGATCGCAAGGCCGTGCGCGCGTTTCTCGAGCAAATGGCCTAAGCGATGAAGCTCTCGATCGTGACCACACTGTACAGGTCAAGCGCCTATGTCGAGGAATTCCATCGCCGCGCGACCGAGGCGGCGCGCCGGGTCACCGACGACTACGAGATCGTCATGGTCGATGACGGCTCGCCCGACAACTCGCTGCAGCTCGCCTGTGCGATCGCCGATGCCGATCCGCATGTTCGCGTGGTCGAGCTGTCGCGCAATTTCGGCCACCACAAGGCGCTGATGGCCGGGCTCGACCACGCGCAGGGTGCGCTGTGCTTCCTGATCGACAGCGATCTCGAGGAGGATCCGGCGCTGCTTGGAAGCTTCCTCGACAAGATGACTGCGACCGACTGCGACGTGGTCTACGGATTTCAGGAACAACGCAAGGGCGATGCGTTCGAGAGTGCCGGCGGCCGGATCGCCTGGTACTGGATCAGCAAGCTCTATTCGATCGACATCCCGCGCAACCAGTGCACGGTCCGCCTGATGCGGCGGGAATACGTCGATGCCCTGCGACTGCACCGCGAGAGCAATACCGTGATCGGCGGCCTCTGGGTCATCACCGGATTCCGGCAGATCGGAGCCGCGATCATCAAGGGGCACCGCAGCGGCACGACGACCTACTCGCCGCGCCTGCGCCTCGGTACGCTGATCAACGGCATCACGTCGTTCAGCACGGTGCCGCTGAACCTGATGGTCATGTTCGGCATGGCGACCGCGCTGACGTCGTTTGCTCTTGGCATCGTCGTCATTCTGGAAAAGTTGATCCGCAACACCTCCGCCGGCTGGGCCTCCCTGATCGTCTCGATCTGGCTGATGGGCGGCATCATCGTGTTCTGTCTCGGCGTCATCGGCATCTACGTGTCGCGGATCTTCGTCGAGACCAAAAATCGTCCCTATGTCATCGTCCGACGGGTTCATCAGCGAGCTGCACCATGACCACCGAGAAGATCGATCCCGCGCGCGCGGCCTACCAATCCAGGGAAGAGCAGCATTGGGCGGAGCTCAAGAGCATCCTCGACGACGGGCAGATCTCGCTCGCCGAGACCCTGATCAATTATCCGGCTTTCGTGCGCCGGCGCGAGATGACCCGCCTGCTGGCCGATTACGATCTGTTCCGGATGATCCAGGACATCCCCGGCTCGATCGCGGAGCTCGGCGTCTTCCTCGGCGCCGGCCTGTTCACCTGGTCCAAGCTGCTCGAGACGTTCTTCCCGGGTGACCGCTCCCGCAAGGTGTTTGGCTTCGAAAGCGGCGGAGGCTACCAGGATTTTGCGCCCGAAGACGGCGATCCCCGCCCCTGGATCGAGAGCGTGGTCGGCCGCAAGCAGGTCCCCGACGGCTATCTCGATCGCATGGTGAAGCTGACCAATCAGGACAATCTGCTGCCGGGCGTCGAGCGCTGCCGTGTGATTTCCGGCGACATCCTGCAGACCGTCCCGGCATTTGCCGCGGGCAATCAGGGCACGCGGCTGTCGATGATCTTCCTCGACGTCAACCTGTACAAGCCGACGCTGGCCGGATTTCGCGCGCTCTATCCGCTGCTGGCTCCCGGCGGCGTGGTTGCGATGAACGGCTACGGCACGCCGCCCTGGCTCGGCGAGACCGCGGCCTTCGAGCACTATTTCAAGGAAATCGGGCAGCCCCTGCCCCGCGTTCGCAAGCTGTCATACTCAATCAGGCCGGGCGGCTATTTCATCAAGGAATAGTCATGACGACGAAGGTACTGCTGTTCACCTCGCAGGACATCGGCAACGATGTGTTCTCGTACCTGCACGCGCGAGCCGATATCGACCTCGTGGTGGTCACCCAACGCACCCAGCGCGACGAGATCTACGGCTATCGCGCGACGCTCGATCTGTGTCTCGAGAAGGGCGTGCGGACATTGACACCGAAGGTGATCGACAATGCGTTTCTGACCGAGGTCGAAGCGATGGCGCCGGACCTGATCGTCTGCGCCTACTATCCCCGGATCTTCCCGCGGCGGTTGCTCAGGATCCCACCGCTTGGCTGCATCAACGTGCATCCCGGCCTGCTGCCGCAGTATCGCGGCACGTTTCCGACGCCGTGGTGCATTCTCAACAATGAGACGGAGATCGGCGTCACCCTGCATTACATGGACGAGGGCATCGACACCGGCGACATCCTGATGCAGAGGACCTATCCGATCGGTCCCGATGAAACCGGACATGAGCTCTACCGCCGATCGATGAAGCTGTGCGCCGACCTGCTGATCGACAATTTCGATCAGCTGCTGCGCGGGCAGCTGACGGCGAGAAAGCAGCCTGCCGGCGGTTCCTATTACAACAAGATCGCGCCGCAATACCGCATCGACTGGCACCAGCCGCGCTCGGAAATCCGCAACCAGATCCGGGTCCACGCCAAACCCTATTTCCCGGCCTATTGCTTCCTTCTGAACAAGTGCGTGACCATCAACAAGGCGTCCTTCATCGAACTCGAGGGATACCGCGCCCAGGGATCCGGCACGATCTGCAAGGTGTTCGACGACATGAAGTTCGTCGTCTCCTGCGTCGATGGCTGCCTTCTGATCGAGGACTACGACATGTTTCCGTTGCTGCGACCCGACGATATCGCCCTGCACATCCGGCTCGGCAACCGGTTCTGACGTCCCCCATGGCTGATCAACCGAACAATACTCCCGCCGCCATCGACGGCACCTACGGCGCCTTCTACCAGAAGCGCAATCCGGTGCATGTCTATCCGGTGGAATTCGTCGTCCGCGCCTTCCTCGGCAACTATCCGCGGCACAAGACCGATGCGGCGAGCTACCGGGGAAAGCGCGTGCTCGATCTCGGCTGCGGCGACGGCCGCAACATGCCGCTGCTGCATAATCTCGGCATGGAGATCCACGGGACCGAGATTTCGCAGGAGATCTGCGACCTCACCGCAGCGCGGATGCAGAATCTCGGCATCAGCGCCACGCTCGAGGTCGGACGCAATCATGCGCTGCCCTATCCCGACGGCCATTTCGACGTCGTGCTGGCCTGCCACGCCTGCTACTACATCGATCCCGGCACGCGCTTTTCCGACAATGTCAGCGAGATCGCCCGCGTGATGCGCGGCGGCGGCTCCCTGATATTTTCGGCTCCGATCGGAACGACCTACGTGTTGCGCGGAGCCAAGGATCTCGGCGATGGCCACATGGAGATCGCCGACGACCCCTATGGTTTGCGGAACGGATACGTTCTAAAGAAGTTCGACAACGAAGCCGAGATCGAGGCGGCGCTGCGGCCGGCCTTTACGCACTTCGAAATCGGCTCGTGTCGCAACGATTTCTGGGGTATCGAGGAGCATGTCTGGACGGTGGCCTGCCGAAAGGCCGTCTGATCGCGGGACCTCTGAACATGGCGTTATATTTGGGTGAAGACCGGCCGCGCCGCATCGTGATCTTCGGGACCGGCCGTGGCGCCGATACCGCCAGACGCTACTTCGAGTGGGACACGCCGCACGAGGTCGCCGGCTACATCGTCGATCGCGAGTTCCTTGGCGCAGGCGAATTCAACGGCCGTCCGGTGGCGCCGGTCGATGAAGCCCTCGCGCGCTTTTCGCCCGACGAATTCCTGGCCTTCGTCCCGCTCGGCTCGGCGCGCATGAACCTGGTGCGCACGGAGAAATACCAGCTGCTGAAAGCAATGGGATATCGCTTCATCACCTATGTTCACGGCTCGAACAGGCTCGCCGGTCATTGCGAGATCGGAGAGAATTGCTTCATCCTCGAAAATCAATCGGTGAACTTCGATGCCGTCATCGGCAACAACGTCGTGATATGGAGCGGCTGCCAGATCGGCGACCGCAGCCGTGTCGGCGATCACGCCTTCCTAGCGGCGCATGTCGTGCTCAATGGCGACGTCACGATCGGCGAATATGCCTACCTCGGCAGCAACTGCAACATCTCGAATAGCGTCCATGTTGGCCGGCAATCGTTCATCGGCGCCAACGCGCTGATCACGCAGGATACCGCGGAACGCGCCGTCCATATCGTCGAAGCAACTCCGGCCGCGGGACTGGACAGCCTGCGCTTCGTGCGCCTGCTCAAGGACCATCACTAAGACAGGACATTCATGCCCGAACATTTCGAACGACTGGGACTCGTCTACGGCCCGACCGGCGCGGCCTGGCATCGCTCGCATTGCCAGAACCCGTTCGTGCAGCAGCTCTCGGCGACGCGCTATCGCGTGCACTTCGCCGCGCGAGACGACAAGAACCGTTCGCAGGGCGCCTGGGCCGACGTCGAGCTGGAAAATTCCGGGCTGGTCGTGAAGGAGGCGGCGACCGCGCCCTCGCTCACGCTCGGCAGGCTGGGCGCGTTTGATGATTGCGGCGCGATGCCGGGGAGCATCGTGACGCATCGGGGACGGCTCCTCATGTATTACACGGGCTGGACGCTGGCGCGCGCGGTGCCGTTCACGTTCTTCATCGGGGCGGCCGAATCCCGCGACGGCGGCAAGACATTCGAGAAGGTCTCCGAGGCGCCGGTGCTTGGGCGCAACCATCATGACCCGTTTCTGACCGGCGCGCCCTGGGTCATCGAGGAGG
Organism: Bradyrhizobium ivorense; assembly: GCF_900696085.1. Classification (GTDB taxonomy): domain Bacteria; phylum Pseudomonadota; class Alphaproteobacteria; order Rhizobiales; family Xanthobacteraceae; genus Bradyrhizobium; species Bradyrhizobium ivorense. The sequence goes on along the minus strand of NZ_CAADFC020000028.1, from coordinate 358,108 downwards.
ATGGCCGATTGCGCATGTGGTATATTTCGGGGACCGAGTGGGTGCCGGGGGCGACCGAGGGCGAGGCGCCGACCCATTACTACTCGATCAAGCACGCGGTGAGCGTCGACGGCATCAGCTGGCAAACCGACGACCGGCTGTGTCTGCCCTATCTCGAGAACGAGCACGCCATCGCGCGGCCGGTGGTGATGAAGGCCGATGGCGGCTATCGCATGATCTATTCCGCGCGCCGGCTGGGCGAGACCTATCGCATCTACAGCGCGACCTCCGGCGACGGGCTGTCCTGGGAGCGCGATACATCGCCCCTGATCGAAGTCGCCGCCAGCGGATGGGATTCCGAAATGGTCTGCTACGGCAGCCGGCTCGAGACAGCCGGCGGCGATTTTCTGCTCTACAATGGCAACGCCTACGGCAAGGACGGCTTTGGCGCCGCGCGCTGGCGCTGATCGACGCCAAGCGGCCCAATTTCTATTGGCATCACACCAGATGCCAATGATCGAGATGCAAGGCCGCGAGAAGATCGGCGGATGTCGCGGAAGCGAGCTCGTCGCTGCTGGTCGCGGTCGAGGCCGCTGACGCCAGGGTCTGGGCTCCGGTGCTGCCGTCGCCGTTCAGATCCTGATGGAAAATCGCCTCGTAGGACTTCAAGGTGGCGCTGCTGCCGGACACCGCCCCGGTCAGATAGCTCGTGAAGTTGCCGTTGCTGTCGGTCGCCCAGATCGAGAACTGATCCGACGTCGTGTTCTTCCAGGCGACATCATAGCCGGTCGCGGTCTGCTCGGCGGCAACCGGCGTCCATGGTGTCGCCGCACCGGCCACCACGGGCGAGCCGCCAAATTTGAGAGTCGGACCGCTGGTGGTGCCGCTCGCATAGAGAGCGTAGCTGTTGCCCACCTGAGTGAACGTGGTCGAGCCCGCCGACTCGAGCGTGACCGGCACCGGTATGCCGATCGTCCCGTCGCCGTTCAGATCCTGATGGAAGGAGCCTTCCAGATTTTCCAGCGTCGTGCTGCTGCCGGACACCGCCCCGGTCAGATAGCTCGTGAAGTTGCCGTTGCTGTCGGTGCTCCAGATCGAGAACTCACCCGACGTGGTGTTCTTCCAGGCGACATCATAGCCGCTCGCAGTCTGGTCTGCGGCAACCGGGATCCATGGTGCCGCCGCACCGGCCACCACGAGGGCGCCGCCATATTTGAGAGTCGGACCGCTGGTCGTGCCGTTTGCGTAGAGAGCGTAGCTGTTGCCCACCTGCGTGAGCGTGGTCGAGCCCGCCGACTCCAGTGCGACCGACACAGGTACGCCGATCGTCCCGTCGCCGTTCAGATCCTGATGGAAGGTGTTTTCGAGATTTTCCAGCGTCGTGCTATTACTGGACACCGCCCCGGTCAGATAGCTCGTGAAGTTGCCGTTGCTGTCGGTGGTCCAGATCGAAAACTGATCCGACGTCGTGTTCTTCCAGGCGACATCATAGCCGCTCGCAGTCTGCTCTGCGGCAACCGGAATCCACGGTGCCGCCGCACCGGCCACCACGAGGGAGCCAAATTTCAGCGACGGCCCCGTTCCGCCGGCCGTCGGATTGAGGAAGTAATTCGAACCGACCTGCGTCAGGCTGGTGGTGCCGGTGGATTCAATGACCGTGGTTACGGCGACCGCTCCCACCAGGTCCGTCAAGCTCAGTGCAATATTGCCGGTGAAATCGATCGCAAAGTCGGCGATGCCGTCGCCATTGATGTCGCCTTGCAGCGTCGTCACGCCGAGCGCGCCGTTGTAGCTGTAGTCCAGCTCGTCGGCGCTGTGGCCGAAGGCCGACGAGCCGAGGAAGTTGAATGAGCCGAGGCTGCTGAGATCGATCAGGTCGACGCCCGATACGAAGTCCTTGATCAGGTCGTGAGTCCCGCCCGGTGCCGTCAGGTCGCCGGCGGCGAAGACGAAGGTGTCGGCGCCGCCGCCGCCGGTCATGTTATCGGCACCGGAGCCCGCGACCAGCCGGTCGGTCCCTGCTCCGCCGATCAGCGTGTCGTTGCCGGCGCCGGCTATGAGGGTGCAGCCGAAGTCATTGGCGATCATCGTGTCGTTGCCGGAGCCGCCGATCGCTCCCTCGATGATGGTGTTGGTCGCGATCCCGATGTTGTGGACCAGCCCGCCCACCGAGGAGAACGCTCCCGGATGCAGATCGATCGTCTGTGCGACGCCATATCCGGAGCAGTCGAGCGTATCGACGCCGCCGCTATCGTAGATCGTCAGCGCCGGCGTCGGGTTGAAGTTGCTGAAATCGTAGACCCCGCCTGCGTTGCTGCTGAAGCCGTAGACGGTATTGTCGGTTCGCGTCGCGGTCGCCGCGCCATAGATCAGGCCCACGGCATAGATGTCGGCCATTTGCGGCGTGATCACGTAGCGATAGCTACTTCCGGAATAATTGTCTTCCGCGAAGTACGACATGATCGAATATTGCCAGGTATCGTTGGCGTAGGTCGCGTTGGCCGAATAGGTCGCGCTGCCGTTATAGGGCCCCTGGTGACCGAGCCCGAGCGCGTGGCCGATCTCGTGGATGTAGGTCTGGTATCCGTAGCTATCGAGCCCGGTCTTGCCGTCACGGGCGCCACCGTCGCTGGTGATCCAGTCCGAGCTGATGTCGACAGTCGCCGAGGTCATGATGCCGGCGCCGGTCCAGCTGGCGTTGGTCACGGCCGTCATCGTGCCGGTGTGCACGAACGTGATGTTGGCGGAGCCGGTGGTCTCGACGAAGTTGACATTGGCGACGTCGTGCCAGGCTGCAAGCGCCGCGCGCGCGAGAGCCTGCTCGGCGCTGTTCAGTCCGTTGAGATTGTAGGTGATCGTGTTGGAGCCCCAATGATGGGGCAGCGCGTTGTTGTACGCCCAAAACCCGCTGACCAGATAGTTGGCAAGCTGGCTGATCGTCGCCACCGGCTTGACGCTGGTTCCGGAGTTCATAACGGTGGACGTTGAACCGGCCGCAAGCGGATATGGATCGCCGCCGTCCTGCAGTGGATTGGAGTCCGCCGCCGCGCCCATTGCGGGGGTCGACGGCGCCCCTGCAAGCACCGAATCATCCCAGCCGTCGAACAGGTGAACCGTTCCGAGATCATCGGAAAGCCAGTAGCCTTTTCGCATCAAACCGACCGTACCTGGGGGTTATTATCCTGGATGAATCGCCCGACAGCCCATCATGGCATCGCCAAACGACACGCCGTTTACCGTGATGGTGAAGCAACGTTATTGGCACATCATTAAGGCGATCGAGAGAATCGCGGCCAAGGCCTGGAAAAAATCCGAATGCCAACCGGGCGCCTCGCATTCGCATGGAATCCCGTAGTCGACCGCGTGCGTTCCAACGCGGAACCGCTATTCGGAAATGCCGACCGCCGACGGCCATTTCCGGCGGGCTGACGGTTGGAAAGGCGAGCCAAATTGGCTAAGGCTGAAACAGGCCCAGGGCCCGCAGTGGCCGCCGAACAAGAGGTGTTTCAATGCCCTTCCCCCGCGCGTCCCAAGCCCTGTCCCGTTTCACCGTGCTGGATCTGACCCGGGTCCGTTCGGGACCGACCTGCGTGCGGCAGCTTGCCGACTGGGGCGCCAACGTCGTCAAGATCGATGCGCTGCTGGAGGACGGCGGCGGCGAGCAGCCGGGCGGTCCGCGGAGCGGTTCCGACTTCCAGAACCTGCACCGGAACAAGCGCGCCATGACGCTGAACCTGAAGGACCCCAGGGGGCTCGAAGTGTTCAAGCGGCTCGCCGAGCAGGCTGACGTCGTCGTCGAGAATTTTCGCCCGGACGTCAAGGCGAAGCTCGGCATCGACTATGAGAGCATCCGCAAGATCAATCCGCGGATCGTCTATGGCAGCATCTCGGGCTTCGGCCAGGACGGCCCCTATCACAAGCGCCCCGGCTTCGATCAGATCGCCCAGGGCATGGGCGGGCTGATGTCGGTGACCGGCGCGCCCGGCCAGGGGCCGATGCGGGTCGGCATTCCCGTGGCGGACCTGACCGCCGGGCTGTTCTGCGCGCTCGGCATCCTCACCGCGCTGCTGGAGCGCGACGTCTCCGGCGAAGGCCAGTGGGTGCAGACCTCGCTGCTGCAGGCGCAGATCTTCATGCTGGATTTCCAGGCCGCGCGCTGGCTGATGGAAAAGGAAGTGGCGAAGCAGGCCGGCAACAACCACCCGACCTCGATTCCGACCGGCGTGTTCAAGACCTCCGACGGCTACATCAACATCGCCACCACGGGCGGGCGGATTTGGGAACGCTGCGCGCAGGCGATCGGCGCGCCGGAACTGGTCGCCGACCCCGACTACGCCACCGCCCCGGCGCGCTCGAAGAACCGCGACGCGCTGAATGCGAAGATCAACACGCTGACCGAAAAGAAATCGACCGAGACCTGGGTGCAGGAACTCAACGCCGCCGGCGTGCCGTGCGGGCCGATCTACTCGATCGACCAGATGTTCGAGGATGCCCAGGTCAAGCATCTCGGCATGGCGCAGCACGTGCCCAATGACGAGAACCGGCACATCCAGCTGGTCAGCCAGCCGGTGACGCTGTCGCGGACGCCGAGCAGGATGGCGGCGCGGCCGCCGGAGTTCGGCGAGCAGACCGAGGAATTGCTGGCCGAGTTCGGCTTCGACAAGGACGAGATCGCCGACCTCAGGCAGCGCAAGGTGGTCTAAAACCTCACGCCTACGCCTTTGCCGGCCGCACCATGCGTATGGCGCCGCTAAAGGCCCGGTCGATCACCGGCCAGAACAGCAGCAGGATCGCCAGCGTCGTGATCGTGCCGACGAGGCCGTTCGACCAGAACACCTTCATGTCGCCGCCGGACCCGATCATCGACAGGCGGAACGCGTCCTCGGCGCGGTTGCCGAGCACCAAAGCGAGCGTGAACGGCGCGAGCGGGATGCCGATCTTCTTGAAGACATAGCCGACGACGCCAAAACCCAGCATCAGCCAGATATCGAACATCGCATTCTGGATCGCGTAGGCGCCGATCGCGCAGGACACCACGATCATCGGCGCGACCGCCGCGAACGGCACGCGCAGGATCGAGGCGAAGATCGGCACTGTGGTGAGCACCAGCACGAGGCCGACGACGTTGCCGAGATACATCGAGGCGATCAGGCCCCAGACGAAATCCTTGTGCTCGACGAACAACAGCGGGCCCGGATTGAGGCCCCACACCATCAAGCCGCCGAGCAGGATCGCCGCGGTGCCGGAGCCGGGGATACCGAGCGCGAGCATCGGCAGCAGCGCCGAAGTGCCGGACGCATGCGCAGCGGTTTCCGGCGCGAACACGCCCTCGATGCGGCCCTTGCCAAAGCTCTCCTGGTCGTTGGAAAAGCGCTTTGCCAGATTGTAGCCCATGAAGGAGGCGGCGATCGCGCCGCCTGGCGTAATGCCGAGCCAGCAGCCGATCACCGACGAGCGCAGCAGCGTCACCCAGTATTTCGGCAGGTCCTTCCACACCGAGAGCACGACGCGCAGGCTGATCGCGGCGGCGTGGCCGCGCAGCGCCAACCGCTCCTCCATCGTGAGCAGGATCTCGCTGATGCCGAACAGGCCGATCACCGCGACCAGGAAGTTGATGCCGCGCAGCAGTTCCGCCGAGCCGAACGTCATGCGCAATTGCCCGGACACCGTGTCCATGCCGACGCCGGCGAGCAGCAGCCCGAGCGACATCGAGATCACCGTCTTGTGCTTGGCTTCGCGGCCGAGGCCGACGAAGGAGCAGAAGGTCAGGAGATAGACCGCGAAGAACTCCGGCGGACCGAACTTCAGCGCGAACGACGAGATCATCGGCGCCAGGAAGGTGATCAAGAGCACGGCGACGAACGAACCGATGAAGGACGAGGTGAAGGCCGCGGTCAGCGCCTCCGCCGCCCGGCCCTGCTGCGCCATCGGATAGCCGTCGAAGGTGGTCGCGACCGACCAGGCCTCACCGGGGATGTTGAACAGGATCGAGGTGATGGCGCCGCCGAACAGCGCGCCCCAGTAGATGCAGGACAGCATCACGATGGCCGAGGTCGGGTCCATGGTGAAGGTCAGCGGCAGCAGGATCGCAACCCCGTTCGGGCCGCCGAGTCCGGGCAGCACGCCGACGAAGATGCCGAGCACCAGGCCAACCATCATCAGGAGCAGCGTCTTGCCGGTGAGCAGGACGGCAAAGCCGTGCAGCAGGAGACCGAAGGCTTCCATGTCTTGAATTCCTGTCGGCTGGCTAGCGGCCGAGAGCCGCTTCGAGCGGCCCCTTCGGCATGATGACGTCGAACACGATGTCGAAGGTCACGAACATCACGGCGGTGAAGACGAAGGCGGTGAGCAACGACTTCCACAGCGCGATCTTGCCGATCAGGCGCATGAAGCCCGCGATCAACAGAAAGCTCGCGACATAGAGCCCGAGATACTGGGTGACGAGGCAGAACAGCAGGGTCGGCACGAACACCGCCATCACCCGGCGCAGCTGGGCGCGGGTAACAAAAACTTCTGCCGCCTCCCGGCGCGAGACGAAAGCGGCGACGAGACCGTAGAGGCTGGCGGCGCCGAGGATCACCGCGAGATAGAACGGAAAGTAGCCCGGCTGCGGCCCGGTCGAGTCCCACGAGGCGCCGGTGCGCCAATTGTCCCAGCCGAGGGTGACGGCCAGCGCGAGCAGCAGCAGCGAGACGACGACATCGACGATGCGGTTGCTGACGACCGCGGGCGAGTTGTCTTCGGGCGCAGTCGGATCGTCGACGACGATCTCAATATCGGTATTGGACATGGATGAGATGATCTGGGTTGCGAGGGCAACGATTGGGATAGCGCGCAGGCGCGATCCGCGTCAATGCAGCCCTTCAGCCGGCCTTCCTTCAGCCGGCCTTGGAACGCTCGGGAAACGCGCTCGCAAGTGCAGCACGATCCGCCCGGAGCACGCCGCGCTCGGTGATCAATCCGCTCACCAGCCGCGCCGGCGTCACGTCGAAGCCGAAATTGGCGGCCGGCGATCCCTCCGGAACCACGCGCACGGTCTCGATCCGCCCGTCCGCGGTGCGCCCGGTGAGATGCGTCACCTCGCTGGCGGCGCGCTGCTCGATCGGGATCTGCCTGACCCCGTCATCGATACTAAAGTCGATGGTCGGAGACGGCAGCGCGACGTAGAACGGCACGCCGTTGTCGTGCGCCGCGAGCGCCTTCAGATAGGTCCCGATCTTGTTGCAGACGTCACCATTGGCGGCGACGCGGTCGGTTCCGACGATTGCCAGATCGACCATGCGATGCTGCATCAGATGGCCGCCGGTGTTGTCCGGGATCACCGTATGCGGCACGCCGTGATGGCCGAGCTCCCAGGCGGTGAGCGAAGCGCCCTGGTTGCGCGGCCGCGTCTCGTCGACCCAGACATGGACGGCAATGCCGCGATCATGCGCCTGGTAGATCGGCGAGGTCGCGGTGCCCCAATCCACGGTTGCAAGCCAGCCGGCATTGCAATGGGTGAGAACGTTGACCGGCTCGCCCGGCTTCTTGGTCGCGGCGATCTGCGCGATCAGGTCGAGCCCGTGGCGGCCGATGTCGCGGTTGATCGCGACATCCTCCTCGGCGATTTCGCGGGCGCGGGCATAGGCCGCCTCCGCACGCGCCGAGGCCGCAAGCGGCGCCAGCACGCGCCGCATCTCGTCAACAGCCCATTTCAGGTTGACCGCGGTCGGCCGGGTCGCGAGCAGCATTCTTGCCGTGCGATCGAGAGCCGCATCGGAGGCCTCACTGCGCATCGCGAGCGCCATGCCATAGGCCGCGGTGGCGCCGATCAGCGGCGCGCCGCGCACCAGCATCGAGCGGATCGCCTCGCCGGCCTCGTCCGCGGTCGTGATCCTGGTGACGATGAACTCATGCGGCAGCCGCCGCTGATCGATCGCGGCGACCGACCAACCGTCGGGCTCGAGCCAGATGCTGCGGAAATGCCGGCCATCGACTTTCATGTTCTACGCCCTTCGCGTCCGCGCTCCCTCGAGGACTTTTTCACGACCGCAACACCCGTCCGGCGACGGCATCGAGCTTGGCAAGAAGCTCGGGATCGCGGGCCGCCGGCGCCGTGATCAGCGCGGTATCCAGTGCGCGATCCGAGCCGATCGGGCAAGGCTCGTGCTCGCGCGGAAAATCCCGCGCCAAACGCGCCACCAGCGCCTTTGCCTTTTCGGCGTTCGAGTTCAGCACGCGGATGATGTCCTGCACCGTCACGGCATCGTGGCCGGGGTGCCAGCAATCGAAATCGGTGACCATCGCCACGCTGGCGTAGCAGATTTCAGCCTCGCGGGCGAGCTTGGCCTCCGGCATGTTGGTCATGCCGATCACCGAATAGCCCTGCGCCTTGTAGGTCAAGCTTTCCGCGAGCGAGGAGAATTGCGGTCCCTCCATGCAGAGATAGGTGCCGCCGCGGGCAAAGGCGATGCCCTCGGCTTCCGCCGCGGCAGCCAGATGCGCCGCGAGCAGCGGCGACACCGGATGCGCCATCGAGACATGGGCGACGCAGCCTTTGCCGAAGAACGAGCTCTCGCGCTTGTAGGTGCGGTCGACGAACTGATCGACCAGCACGAAGGTGCCCGGCGAAAGCTCCTCCTTGAACGAGCCGCAGGCCGACAGCGCGACGAGGTCCGTGACCCCGGCCCGCTTCAGCACGTCGATATTGGCGCGGTAGTTGATGTCGGAGGGCGACAGCGCATGGCCCGGCCCGTGCCGCGGCAGGAACACGATCGGCAATCCGGCCATCTCGCCGCGCCGCAGCGGTGCCGACGGCTCGCCCCAGGGGCTCGCGAGCGCCTCCTCCCGGACGTTTTCCAGGCCGGGCAGGTCATAGATGCCGGATCCGCCAATGATCCCCAGAACGGCTTTGGTCATGATCGCTCCTCACGGTCGCGTGACGGCGACGGAGGGGCGCGCCGGACCACACTGCGGCGCTATAATCACCGCGGGTTGGGCGGTTGCAAGACCATTTCGAGCGGAAGGTAAAGACGTGAGATACGGGGCGCGAGGCGAGCTTCTCAAAGACACATCGCTCGCTGCACATTTCGCCTCGTCATTCCGGGGCGATGCGAAGCATCGAACCCGGAATCTCGAGATTCCGGGTTCGCGCTTCGCGTGCCCCGGAATGACGATGCGTGAAACCGCGACCGGCTACTTCGCGACAAAGCCCGCTTCGTTCATCAGCGTGGCGTTCTGCTTGTCGTCCTCCTCGAGGAATTCGATCATGTCCTTGCCGGTGAGGAAGATCGGCTTCAGCGCCTGCTTTTCCATATAGTCCTTGTATTCGGGCGTCTGCGTCACCTTCCGGAACAGATCGGCGTAGAACGCCTGCTGCTCCTGGGTGACCTTGCCCGGCAGGAACATCGCGCGCAGCATCAGATACTGCACGTCGAGCCCCTCCTCCTTGCAGGTCGGGATGTCGTTCCAGGACTGCGTCTCCGTGACCTTGGTCTTGTAGGAGATGCGCTCCTTGTCGAACACGCAGAGCGCGCGGACTTGGCCGGCGCGCCAGACCTCGAGGTTCTCGCTCGGGTTGTTGACGTTGGATTCGGTGTGGCCACCGACCAGCTGGGTCGCAGCCTCGCCGCCGGACTTGTAGGGCAGATAGGAGAATTTGGCGCCGGTCTTCTGCTCCATGAACACGGTGAGCACGTGGTCCTCGCGCTTGGAGCCGGTGCCGCCCATCTTGAACGGGCTGCTCGCCGCCTTCGCGGCGGCGATGAAGTCCTTGACGGTCTTTGGGCCGTTGGCGTTGTCCCACAGCACGAACTGGTCGAGCGCGATCACCGACACCGGCGTGAGGTCGCGCCAGTTGAAGGGAATCTTGGCCGACAACGGCAGCATGTAGATCAGCGAATAGGCGATCAGCACCTTGTTGGGATCGCCCTCGCTGGACTTCATGTACATCAGCGCTTCCGCACCCGATGCGCCGCCCTTCAGCGACACCACCATCGGCTGCTTCATCAGATTGTTCTTCTGGATCGCGGCCTGCATCATGCGCGCCATCTGGTCGGAGGCGCCGCCCGCGCCGGCGGCAACCACGATCTCGACCGGCTTGCTGGGCTCCCAGGCGGCGAAGGCCGGTGCGCTGACGAGCATGGCCGCGATGGCAGCCGCGGCTTTCACAATCTGTCCCACGAGTTTCTTCCCTATCTACTTGTTCCGCTTGGCAAAAAGGCGCGTAGCCCGCCGGTCGCCGTCATTGTGCGGATAATGCCGGTGAGTTCAAGGTGTGAACTGTCACATGGTGTATGACTTTGGAATGAGACGCGTGGCCGCTGAAACAAAAAAGCGCGGGCTCGATTCGAGCCCGCGCTGCTAAAGACCGATCCGCGCTTGGCAGAACCGCTACACGACCAGAATGTCGTGCGGGTTCAGCACCGCGCCGGCCTGCACGCTTGCGACCGTGATGGCGGACGCCTGCGTCCCGTCGGCGCTGAAATACAGCGTCTGGTTGGCGGTATCGAAGTGGAATTGCGCCCCGGAGCCCGAGAACTGGTCGTCGCCCGACGTCTCGAAGGTTGACGACACATCCATCCCGGCGCTGAGGCCGCCACCGAAGCCGCTTGCGGAAATCGCGATCCGGTCGTGCTCGGTGGTGTTGTTGAAGTCGGTGATCGCGCCCGGCCCGTCCGTCGTGGTCAGGAACGCAAAGATGTCGTTACCGCTGCCGCCGGTCATCGTGTGGCTGCCGGCATTGCCGATCAGCACGTCATTGCCGGCCCCGCCGTCGAGCGTTTCGGTGCCGTTGGTGGCGATCACGATGTCATCGCCACCGGTGCCGGTCAGCGTCGTCGCCGACACCGCATTGTTGATGACGGTCGCCGTCGCCTGGTTGCTGGTCAAGACGCCGTCGGACGAGGTGTAGGTGAACGAGCCGCCCGGAGTTGCGTCGTCGAAGAAGAACACGTCGGAGCCGCCGAACACCGCGGCACCACCGGAGCTCGAACCGACGCCGTTGACGAACAGATGGTCCGCCGTATCCGGGTCGGTGTCGTTTGCCGCCAGTGCCCAGGCCGGGATGTCGACCACACCGCTGGCATCGACGTCGGTGACGACGGTCTCGCCGACCGCGGTCGGCGCATCGTTGGTGCCGATCAGGGTGACGGCAACGTCCTGCACCATCGAGCCGCCGTGATTGTCCGACACCGTGACCAGATAGTCCTGGGTCAGGGTCTGGCCCTGGGCCAGGAACTGGATGTCCGCATTGTTGACGGTGAAATGCCAGCCGACCGATCCGGTGCCGGATGTCTCCGTCACCGGATCGAGCGTGAAGGTCCCGACATACCCCCCGTCCAGCGGCGCGAAACTGGCCGTGTGGGTGTCGGCGGTCTCCACGTCGGCAAACGAGACCGTGCCCGACGTCGACTCGGTCGGCGGACTTGTCGCCGCGGTGACATTCACGGAATCCAGGATCATGCCGTTGGCATCATCGGCGTAGGTGAATTGCAGCGACGTGCTGGAGGCCGTGGCATCGCCTGCGACTTCGAAGGCGTAGTGATTGAGCCCGAAAGGAACGCTGCTGAGCGACAGCAGGGTGATGCCGTCCCATGTCACCGTAAACGGCGTGTTATCGGTTTCCGGATCGCCGAGCAGGTCGAAGGTAATGAAGTAGTTCTGGCCCGGCGTTGTCGCGACGTCCTGCGCCAATGTCTCCAAGACATTGGTCGGCGCCAGGTGCACCGAGTAGTGCCCAAAGGTGCCACCGAGTTCGAACTGCTGGACCTCGATGTGCGTGCCGGTGGTGGTCCAACCGGCGAGGTTGCCGGTCTCGAAATCGCCGTTGACGAGAACCGGCGGACCGGCGTCCTCGGTCACCGAACCGGTGACGTTGCCGCCGGTGGCGGTCGGATTATCGTTGGCGCCGGCAATATTGAAGGTCAGCGTCGTCGTGGTCTGATGACCCTGGCCGTCGTCGACCGTGAAGTTGAACTGGTCGGTGACGTTGTCGCCATCCCGCAGGACATCGACGGCCGAGTTCGCGGCGTAGAAGTAGTTACCATCGCTATCGAGAAAGAGCGACCCATAGGTACCGGCCACCGCCGTACCGACATTTGCGGCGCTTCCATTGACATCCACAATGGTCCGATGCGAGCTCAAATCGACGGCATGCGCCAGATAGATGACGCTACCGGCTGCCAGCACGTTGCCGGCATCCCGATCGGCGCTATCGGAAATATCCACCGACGTCGGGGTCACCACCACGGTGTCCGACGCGCCATCGATGGTGATCGTAACGGTCTGCGTGGAGCTGGTCGAACCATCGGAGACCGTGACGTCGTAGCTGACCGTCAAAGTCTCCCCGAGGCTCAGGAAGTCCAGATCGCGATCCGGGATGCTGAACGTCCAGTCGACGCCGCCGGATCCCGTGCCCGTCGAGTCGTGCAGCGCCGTCGCAAGCGCGCCCTGCAGATCGGCAAAGACGTCGCCCGGCAGGAAGTCCGGATTCGCGGACCAGGTCGCGGAATTCAGCGCGACGCTGACGGTGTGGGCGTCCGACAGGTCGACGTCCGTGAAATCCAGTGTCCCGGTCGGCGTGGTATCGAGCGCGCCGGAATCGGTCACGCCGGGCTGTTCGGCGAGCGACGCGGATCCCGGCCCGCTGCTGATCGCCACCGCGTCGTTGGCGCCGGTGATGCCGACCGAAACGATCTGGGTCGAGCTTGTCGAATTGTCGCTGACCTTGACGTCGTAGTTGACGGTGAGCGTTTCGCCGGCGGCGAGGTAGTCGAGATCGCTATCGGGAATGGCAAAATTCCAGTCGATGCTGCCGCTGCCGGTTCCGGTGGAGTCGTGCAGCGTGGTCGTCAGCGCCGCCGCAAGGTCGGCCTGCGTCGCAGCCGGCACGGTGGCTCCCGAGGTCGAGGCCAGCGTCACCGCAACCGCGTGCGTGTCGCCGGTGTCCTGATCGGTGAAATCGAGCGTTCCGGCAGGCACGGTCGGCGTCGTGTCGAGGGTCCCTGAACCCGTGGTATCCGCAAGCTCCGACACCGTGGAGGATTCGGCCGCGCTGGTGATGACGACAGGATGATTGGTGCCGAGGATCGTGATGGTGACGTCCTGCGTGTCGGTTGCGCCGGACGGGTCCTCGACGGTGACGTGATAGACCAGCGTCAGCGTTTCGCCGCCGCTGAGGAAGCTCGCGTCCGCATTTGGCAGCGCAAAATTCCAGGAGACGTCGCCGAGCAGATGCCCGGTCGAATCCGGCGTGAGGCCGGTCATGAACGCCGCCAGCAAGGCCGCGTCGCCGAGCGGGATCGCACCGCCTCCGGAGCGGGTCGCAGTGACCGTGGTCGAAACGGTGTGAGCGTCGAACAGGTCGATATCGCCGAACAAGAGATCGCCATGCGCCGTCAGATCGCCTGCGGGACTGACGTTCTGGTCCTCGACGAGGTGAGCCTCCTCCGGAGGCGACAGGAGGACCGGCTTGTCGTTGGTGCCGACCACCGTCACCGTGACGGTTTGCGTCGATACGCCGCCGGCGTGATCGTCGAGCTGAACGGTGTAGGTGATGTCGAGATGTTCGCCGGCCGCGAGATAGTCAAAGGCGAGGTCCGGCGCCGCGAAGGTGGTGTTGATGGTGCCGGCGCTCGAGCCGGACGTCTTGATGACGTTGTCGACATGGTAGAACGACATCAACTCGGCGGTGCCGAGCGATCCGGGGAGCAGACCTGAGGTGTTGCCGTCCGCGCTGGCGGCGATGACGGTCGCGGTATGGCCGGTGTTGGTGAGATCCTCGTCGGTGAAGTTCAGCGCGACATGAACCGTGTCGGGCGTGATCGAAAGCGTCTGATCGACCTGCTCGGTGACCGTCGCAATGGTCGTCATGTTGATGACCGGCTTGTCGTCGGTGCCCGTGACGGTGACCTTGACCGTCTGGATCGCCGTGCCGCCGTGGTTGTCCGACACGGTGATGTCGTAGGTCAGAATCAGCGACTGATTCTTGGACAGGAAATCGAAATCGTCGTCGGGATCGCTGAATGTCCATTTCAGTGAGCCCGCGCCATTGGAATCGCTAGTAATCTGCGACGTCATCGCGGTCTGAAAGTGCGCCAGCGACGCAGCGGGGATGATGGATCCGCTCGAAAGCACGGCGGAATGAAGCGTGGCCGAGGTGGTGTGGGTATCGCTCCGATCTGAGTCCCTGAAACTCATCGTGCCGGTCAGCTGGTGCAGCGTGGTCGAGTCAGTGGTGTTGGCAAATTCCGCGAAGCTGCCCGACGCGGAGGACGAGGTAAAAGTCGGAGTATGATTGGTCATGGAAAACCCCTGCATGCGTTGCGACATGCGCCGCAGCGTTTCGCTGCAGCGAAATGAGGATCGGCCCTGGCGTGCTCGCAAACCGCGTTCGGCGTCGGAAAATGAACGTTGGCAATGGGTGCCGGCGCGGTTGCGGCGTAGAAACTAACGGTGTCGCTTCTCAGTTTGATGACGCGTTGTTGCGGCCGCAGTCATGAGAGGTCGGAAGCCGTCGAAAAATTGTCGGTGGGGATAAAAGACCGCGGACAACAACCAGAACGATCATAAGTCTCAGGTTGTGAAATCGTCAATATGAACGTGAATTGACGTTGAACCTTCGGCGCGCTGTGGGCACCAAGACTAGGGTAATCAGGTGAACAACCGGAGGATGCCGCGGGAACTTTTTCGATTCGCCGGCGCAACAGAGCATCGGGATCGCTGGAACCGCACCTCTGCACGAAGGCAGTTCCGCGACAATACCTGCAGAGCCGCCGTGCAGCCCTGCCGCGGTCGTCGCGCGCTATTTGCCCTTGAAGTTGGGTGAGCGCTTGTTGAGGAAAGCGTCCATGCCCTCGCGAAAATCCTCGCTCATATAGGCGCGCAGGATCAGGTCTTCGCCCTCCTCGCGCGACAGCGTGCGGCGGATGCGGCGCACCGCCTCCTTGGTCACCTCGAGTGTGATCGGTGCGTGACCGGCGACCAGCTTTGCGGTCTCTTCGGCGCGGCGCTGCAGCGTCGCCACGTCGGGCACGACCTCGTTCAACAACCCGAGCGCCAGCGCTTCCGGCGCTTCGACCAGGCGTGCCTTGAAAATCAGATCCTTGGTTCGCGCCGGTCCGATCAGCGATACCAGGCGGGAGATGTTGGACATCGAGAGGCAGTTGCCGAGCGTGCGCGCAATCGGGAAGCCGATCCGCGTCGCCTCGGTGCCGATGCGGATGTCGCAGCATGCCGCGATCCCCGCACCGCCGCCGGTGCAGGCGCCGGCGATCGCCGCGATGACAGGCACCCGGCATTGCTCGAGCGTGCCGAGCACGCGGTCGATCCGCGCTTCATAGTCGAGCGCATCTTGCGCGGTCTTGAAGGCGCGGAACTGCGATATGTCGGTGCCCGAGGCGAACGCCTTGTCGCCGGCGCCGGTCATGATCAGCGCCTTGATCTGATGGTCCTGGTTGATGCTCTCGCAGATCGCCGCCATCTGCTCGTACATCGCGAAGGTCAGCGCGTTGCGGGCCTGCGGACGGTTGAACGTGATGCGCGCGATCCCGTCTTCGACGGAGTAGATCAGGTCTTCGGTCGGTGCCGCTGGCGCGTTCATGGCTCGCTCTTTCTGTTCTTGAGGAGTTTCGTTTCAGGCGACCGCAGCCTTGGGCGCCTGCGCGGCGTCGCGGCCCTTCAGGACCTCCATCGCCGCCAGCACACCGCCGGCGCGATGCGGCACCTTGGCGAGATCGAGGCCCATCTCGACGCCCGACAGCGTGCCCATCAGCATGAGGTCGTTGAAGTGGCCAATATGTCCGATGCGGAACACCTTGCCCTTGACCTTGTTCAGGCCGGTGCCGAGCGACATGTCGAAATTCTCCAGCACGATCTTGCGGAAGGCATCGGCGTCGTGGCCGTCGGGCATCCGCACCGCGGTCAGCGCCGGCGAGTGCGCGCCCTGCTCCTGGCACTGCGTCTCCAGGCCCCACACCTTGATCGCCGCACGCGTCGCCTCGCTGTGGCGCTTGTGACGGGCGAAGACGTTGTCGAGACCTTCCTCCTCCAGCATCTTCACCGCCTCCTTCAGACCGAACAGCAGGTTGGTCGCGGGCGTGTAGGGCCAGGTACCGGCCTTGTTGATGTTGATAACGTCCTGCCAGTCCCAATAGGAGCGCATGCCCGGATTGGCCTTGGCGACAGCCAGCGCCTTTTCCGACACCGCGTTGAAGCCGAGGCCCGGTGGCAGCATCAGCCCCTTCTGGGAGCCGGCGATGGAGACATCGATGCCCCAGGCATCGTGCTCATATTCCAGCGAGCCGAGGCCGGAGATGGTGTCGACCATCAGCAGCGCCGGATGCTTGACGGTGTCGAGGATCTTGCGCACGTCGAGCGGATAGGTGACGCAGGCGGTCGAGGTCTCGTTGTGGACCATGCAGACGGCCTTGATCTTGTGCGCCTTGTCCGCGGACAGTTTTGCCTCGATCTGCTCGAGATCGGCGCCATGGCGCCAGTCGCCCGGAATGAAATCGACGTCGAGCTTGAACTTGTCGGCAATGCCGCGCCACAGGACAGCGAACTGCCCGGTCTCGCACATCAGGACCTTGTCGCCCGGCTGCAGCGTGTTGACGATCGCGGCCTCCCAGGCGCCGGTCCCGGACGAGGGATAGATGATCACCGGCTGCTTGGTGCGGAATACGCGCTGCATCGCGGAAAGCACCGCAAAGCCGATCTCCGCGAACTCCGGGCCGCGATGGTCCATGGTCGGCATGTCCATAGCCCGCAGCACCCGGTCCGGCACATTGGTCGGTCCCGGAATCTGCAGAAAATGCCTTCCAGTGTGCACGGTCATCGGCGTCCTTCCCGGTCTTGCTTCGGCTTCACGAGCCGCTCGCATATCACTATTTGACCGGCTTGTCCCCCGCCCGGCGGGGGTCCGTCATGCATATCCGACGGCGCTCCCGCAGCCCGTGCAGGCGCTCATTCGGCGGCCACCACCTTTCCCGGCGGGACCAGTCCCTCCGCCTCCTCGAAGGGACGTTCGGGGTGCATCAGCAGCGCCGAGAAGCCGCCGAGCAGCAGAAGCCCCATCGACATCAGAAACGGCAGGTACCAATTGCCGGTGGCGTCGATGACGAAACCGGCGACCAGCGGCGAGACGATGGCCGCCAGCGCCGAGCCGGTATTCATGATTCCCGCTGCGGTGCCGGAATGTTTCGCCGCGATGTCCATCGGTATCGACCACATCGGGCCGATCACGAGCTCCGCGCAGAAGAAGCCGGCCGACAAACACAACGCGACCACCGTGATGTCGCGAACGAACAGGATCGGAAGCAGCGACAACAACGCGCCCGCGAACCCCACGATGGTCACGCTGAGCCGCGCCAGGCGCACATTGCCGGTCCGCTCGAGGATACGGTCGGAGAGGACGCCGCCGACGCTGTCGCCGATGACGCCGGCAAAGAAGACGCCGGATGCGAACAGCGCCGAGTTCTTGATGTCGAGGCTGTAGGTGTTCTTGAAGAACAAAGGCAGCCAGTTGAGGTAGAGCCACAGGCACCAGCCGTAACAGAAGTAGGTCAGCGTCACCGGCCACATCCGTTGCAGCAGCGGGCCCCACGGCACTTTCGGCCTCGCGCCTTGCGGCCGCGCCGGCAGGGTCGCAAGCTCTTCCGCCGTGATCGAGCGGTGGTCCTTCGGCTCGTTGCGGAAGTACCAGACCCAGGCGATGCCCCACAGCAGGCTGACGGCGCCAAGCACGACGAACGCGCCGCGCCAGGTCAGCCAGAGAATCAGCAGCGCGACCACGGGCGGGGTCGCGGCGTTGCCGAGCCGCGCGAACGAATGCGT
This sequence comes from Bradyrhizobium ivorense, assembly GCF_900696085.1. Lineage (GTDB taxonomy): Bacteria > Pseudomonadota > Alphaproteobacteria > Rhizobiales > Xanthobacteraceae > Bradyrhizobium > Bradyrhizobium ivorense. The sequence continues at coordinate 340,318 of NZ_CAADFC020000028.1, read as the reverse complement.
CAGGCCCTGCGCGAAGCCGCGCCGGCTCGCAGGCGTCCAGTACTGCATGGCGCGGGTCGCGGTCGGAAAGGTCGCGCCCTCGCCGAATCCCAACGCGAAGCGCGCGACGAACAGCGCGGCGAGGCTGCCGACAAACCCGGTCATGATGGTCGCCGCGGCCCAGATCATGCCGCACCAGAACAGGGTCTTGCGCGGCCCGAAATGATCGCCGACCCAGCCGCCGATCACCTGGAACAGCAGGTAGGGATAAGCGAAGGCCGAGAACACCAGACCGAGCTCGGTGTTGGACAGGCCGAGCTCTTTCTGGATCTCGCTCGCGGCCGTGCCGATGTTGACCCGATCGACATAGGTGATGAAATACATCACGCAGAGCATGGCCAGCACGACATGCGTGGCCTTGAACCGAACCTTCATAGCCTCCCCTCCCTGGTGCGCGATTTTGTTTGAGCCGGCGTTCGCGATGGCGAAGTCGCCGCTATGTGGCGACTACCTTCAGATGAGGCGAGTTGCGCGGGCCGCGCTGCTCCAGAAGCCGCATGGCGGCCTCGACGCCACCCGCACGGTGTGGGACACCGGCGACCGACAGGCCCATCTCCACCCCGGTCAGCGCGCCGAGCAGCGTCAGTTCGTTGCACTCGCCGAGGTGACCGATTCGGAACACCTTGCCGGCGACCTTCGACAGGCCGGCGCCGAGCGACATGTTGAAATTGTCGAGCACGATCTTGCGAAACTGATCGGCATCGTGGCCGGGGGGCATCAACACCGCGGTCAATACCGGTGAGAACTCCGAAGGCTCCTGGCAGAGCACCTCGAGCCCCCAATGCGTGACAGCAGCGCGGGTGGCGGCGGCCAGCCGCTGGTGGCGGGCGAACACGTTGTCGAGCCCCTCCTCGAGCAGCATCGCGATGGCCTCGCGCAGCCCGTAAAGCAGGTTGGTCGCCGGCGTATAGGGAAAGAAGCCCTTGGCGTTCGGCTTCAGCATCTCTTCCCAATCGAAATAGGAGCGCGGCATCCTGTTGCTGCGCGATGCAGCGCGCGCCTTCTCCGAGATGGCGTTGAAACCGAGGCCGGGCGGCAGCATGAAGCCCTTTTGCGAGCAGCTGACGCTGACATCGACCTTCCACTCGTCATGCCGGTAATCGACCGAGCCGAGCGAGGAGATGGTATCGACCATCAGCAGCGCCGGATGGGCGGCGCGATCGATGGCGGCACGAATGTCGGCGATGCGGCTGGTCGCGCCGGTCGAGGTCTCGTTGTGCACGACCATCACCGCCTTGATGGCGCGCGCGGTGTCGTCCTTGAGCCGCGCCTCGATCTCGGCGGGGTCGGCGCCGCGGCGCCAATCGCCGGGGACGAAGTCGACCTCGATGCCGAACCGGCCGGCCATCTGGCGCCACAGGGTCGCGAAATGGCCGGTCTCGACCATCAGGACCTTGTCGCCGGGCGATAGCGTGTTGACGATCGCGGCTTCCCAGGCGCCCGTTCCCGACGACGGGAAGATCACCACCGGCCCGGCGGTCTGGAACACTTTGCGGCTGCCATCGAGCACCGCCAGGCCGAGTTCGGCGAATTCAGCGCTGCGGTGGTCGATGACGGGCATGTCCATCGCGCGAAGAACGCGATCCGGGACGGGGCTGGGCCCGGGAATCTGGAGGAAATGGCGTCCTTGATGCATGACAACCTCCCAATCGGCGCAGCGCCGGGCTATCGGCAACCAATTTTGCATTCATTTTTTGTCTTTTCAATCGAATTTTGGTATTCGATCGAAGACATCGACGCGACCGCGCTGGCAACTTATTGTCCGAGATTATGAAATCCGCGATTCCCGAGACCGGGGTTCCGATCACCCAACCTGCCACCGGCCAGGGCGGCGAGCGCCAGGAGGCCTCGCTCCACGGCGAGATCCTGCTGCGGCTGCGCGACCACGTCGTGGAAGGCAACATCCCCGACGGCGCCCGCGTTCCGGAACGCCAGTTGTGCGAAATGCTGGGCATTTCCCGGACGCCGCTGCGCGAGGCACTCAAGGTGCTGGCCGCCGAGGGGCTGATCGAACTCTTGCCCAATCGCGGCGCGCGGGTGCGCCAGCTCGGCCAACGCGACATCGAGGAGCTGTTCGACGTGATGGCCGGGCTTGAGAGCCTCGCCGGGCGCCTCGCCTGCGAAGTCATCACCGACGAGGAAATCACCGCGATCGAGCGGCTGCACTACGACATGTACGGCCACTATCTGCACCGCGACATGCACGGCTATTTCCAGATCAATCAGCGCATCCACGAGAGCATCGTCGCGGCCGCCCGCAACGAGACCCTGCGCACGGCCTACGCCAACTTCGCCGGCCGGATCCGCCGTATCAGGTACTCCGCCAATTTCGCCCGCAAGCGGCAGCGCTGGGCCGAAGCGATGCGCGAGCACGAGGCGATCCTTGACGCCCTGCGCCGCCGCGCCGGCAGCGAGCTGAGCGACGTCCTGTTTCAGCACCTGCGCAACAAGCGGACCGCAGCCATCGAGCACCTGGCCGAAGTGCAGGATGCTGCGCCTGAGACGGCGTCGCAGGACGGCTAGCTTGCTCATTATGAATTCATAATGTAACTCTCTAGCCAACAGAATGTATAATCCACCGGACGCCGGTGCCGCCGTCGTTTCGTGGATCACACTGGATCTGGGATGAAGAACGCCTCATCGCTCGAACAGCGTCTGCGGTCGAACCTGACCGGCGACGTCTTCTTCGACGCCTTCAATCGCGGCCGCTATGCGACGGACGCCTCGTTCTACCAGATCATGCCGGCCGGCGTGGTGGTGCCTCGAACCATCGACGAGGCCTTGCGAACGCTCGCGATTGCCCGCGACGATGGCCGCATCGTCACCCCGCGCGGCGGCGGCACGTCGCAGTGCGGGCAAACCGTCAACGACGGCATCGTGGTCGACTTCTCAAAACACGTGAACCGGATCGTCTCGCTGGACGTCGCCAATCGCTCCTGCGTGGTCGAGCCTGGCATCGTGCTCGACGATCTCAACCGCCAGCTCAAAAAGCACGGGCTGTGGTTTCCGGTCGACGTCTCGACCGCATCGCGCGCGACCATCGGCGGCATGGCCGGCAACAATTCCTGCGGCGGCCGCTCGCTGCGCTACGGCACCATGCGCGACAACACGCTGTCGATGGACGCAGCGCTGGCCGACGGCACGCTGCTGCATTTCGGCGAGGTGCCGCGCGATCTCACCCGGGTCAATTCGCCTGAAAGCGGCCTAAAGCTGTTTCGCGACATGCTCGATCTCGGCGAGCGCGAGGCCGCCGAGATCGCCGAGCGATTTCCCAAAGTGCAGCGCCGGGTCGGCGGCTATAACCTTGACGCGCTGGTGCCGCGCAACGCGCCGAACAATCTGGCGCATCTGTTGGTCGGCTCCGAGGGCACGCTGGCCTTCACGACGCAGGTCGAGCTCAAGCTGTGGCCGGTGATCCGCAACAAGGTGCTCGGCGTCTGCCATTTCGGCAGCTTCTATGAGGCGATGGATGCAGCCCAGCATCTGGTCAAGCTGCGGCCGATCGCCGTCGAGCTGGTCGATCGCACCATGATCGCGCTGGGCCGCGATATCGCGATGTTCCAGAGGATCATATCAGCGGCGGTGCGCGGCGATCCGGATGCGATCCTGGTGGTCGAGTTCGCCGAAGAGGACCAGGCCGACAATCTCGCCCGCCTCAAGCAGCTCGGCGAGCTGATGGCCGACCTCGGCTTCGGCTGGGACAAGCCGCAACGCAAATGGGGCGGCGTGGTCGAAATCGTCGAGCCGGCGCTGCAGAGCGGCATCGCCGATTTCCGTGCCGCCGGCCTCAACGTCATGATGTCGATGAAGCAGGAGGGCAAGCCGGTCTCCTTCGTCGAGGATTGCGCGGTGCCGCTGCCGCATCTTGCCGACTATACCGAGCGGCTCAACGCCGTGTTCGCCAAGCACAGCACGCGCGGCACGATGTATGCGCACGCCTCCGAGGGGTGCCTGCATGTGCGCCCGGTGCTCAACCTCAAGCTCGACAAGGACGTCAAGGCAATGCGCGCCATTGCCGAGGAAGCCTTCGAGATGGTGCGCGAATACAAGGGCTCGCATTCCGGCGAGCACGGCGACGGCCTGGTGCGCTCGGAGTTTCACGAGGCGATGTTCGGGACGCGCATCGTCGCCGACTTCCGCGAGGTCAAGCAGCGCTTCGATCCCGACAACACGCTCAATCCCGGCAAGATCGTCGATCCGCCGAAAATGGACGACCGCTCGCTGTTTCGCTACCGGCCGGATTATCGCGTCGGCGAATTGAAGACCGTGCTCGACTGGTCGGCCTATCCCGGCGCCGGCGGCGGTTTTCAGGGCGCGGTCGAGATGTGCAACAACAACGGCGCCTGCCGCAAGCTCGAGGGCGGCGTGATGTGTCCGTCCTACCGCGCCACCCGCAACGAGAAGGACGTCACGCGCGGCCGCGCCAACACATTGCGGCTCGCGATCTCCGGTCAGCTGGGTCCGGACGCGCTGGCGTCCGACGAGATGGCGGAGACGCTCAAGCTCTGCGTGTCCTGCAAGGCCTGCCGCCATGAGTGCCCGACCGGCGTCGACATGGCCAAGATGAAGATCGAGGTGCTGGCGGCTCGCGCCGCAAAGCGCGGCCTGTCGCTGCGCGACCGGCTGGTCGGCTACCTGCCCCGCTATGTGGATCTTGCGTCCCGTTTTGCTCCGCTGGCGAACCTGCGCAACCATAGTCCGCTGCTGCGCGCGCTGTTTGAAAAGTTCGCCGGCATCAGCGCCAGGCGTGCGTTGCCGGCATTCCGCCGCGATCCGTTCCGGCCCGACGCCGAGGCGCTTGGCCCGCCGGATGGGCGCGAAGTCGTGCTGTTCGCCGACACCTTCAACCGCGCTTACGAGCGCGAGAATCTGGATGCCGCAATCGAGGTGCTGGTCGCCGGCGGCTATCGCGTACACCTGCCGAAGCCGTCGGATAGCGGCCGGCCGCTGTGCTGCGGGCGGACGTTCCTGTCTGCCGGATTGGTCGAACAGGCTCGCAGCGAGTTGAACCGGCTGGTCGCGGCCTACGCTCCGTTCGCGGCCCGCGGTGTGCCGATTATTGGGCTCGAGCCGAGCTGTCTGCTGACGCTGCGGGACGAGCTGCTTTCGCTACGCGCCGATGAGACCGCGAAGAATATCAGCGCGCATGCGCTGTTGTTCGAAGAATTCCTGGTGCGAGAAGCCGAGGCCGGCCGCCTCAGCCTGCCGCTTGGCCCAGTCGGGGCAAAGGCGATGGTCCACGGTCATTGCCACCAAAAATCCTTTGGCGCCTTCAAACCCGTGGAGAAAGTCCTCCGCCTGGTGCCCGGCCTCGATGTCAAAACCATCGAATCGAGCTGCTGCGGCATGGCCGGCGCCTTCGGCTATGGCGCTGAGACCTATCAGGCCTCGATCGAGATGGCGGAGCTGTCGCTGCTGCCGGCGGTGCGCGGCGCGGACCAGGACACGCTGATCGTGGCCGACGGCACCTCGTGCCGGCACCAGATCAGGGACGGCAGCGGGCGCACGCCGCTGCATGTCGCCAGCGTATTGGCGATGAGCCTGAAGTGTGCGAAGTCCAGTTCCGAAACGATATCGCCGATAAAGGAAGAGGCCCATGGCTGAGCTTACCCTCGAAATTGCCCGCAAGATTCTCGATGCCGCCCTGGCCAAGGGGGTCGAGAAGAAGTTCAAGCCGCTGGTCATCACCATTCTCGACGCCCGCGGCGCCGTGAAGGTGACGGCGGCACAGGACGGCACCAGCCTGATGCGGGCCGAGATCGCCCACGGCAAGGCCTATGGCGCGCTGGCGCTCGGAATGGGATCGCGAGCGCTGTTTCAGCGCGCGCAGGAGCAGGCCTACTTCATCGACGCGGTGAACACGCTGGCCCAGGGCCGCATGGTGCCGGTCCCGGGTGGCGTGCTGATCCTCGACGGCAGCACCCTGCTCGGCGCCGTCGGCGTCAGCGGCGATACGTCCGACAATGACGAGATCTGCGCGCTGGCCGGCATCGAGGCAGCCGGCCTGAAAGCGAATGCGGGCTGAGGCGCTCCCCGATTAACGTCCCGTCCATGACGGCTTGCGCTTCTCGCCGAATGCCTTGAGGCCTTCCTTCGCATCCTCGGTCATCGCGAGCAGCGCGATCTGGCTTTCGGTGTAGGCGATGCTTTCGTCAAACGACATCGAGGCAATCGCGCGCATCGCATACTTGCCGCGACGAATTGCGGTCGGTGATTTGTCGACGATGCGGCCGATCAGCCAGTCGACCTTGGCGTCGAGCTCGGCGCTAGGCACGACGTAGTTCAGCAGTCCCGCCGCCTGTGCGGCGCGGGCATCGAACGGCTCGCCGGTCAGCGCCCATTCATTGACGAGGCGCGGCGGCGCGATCGATTGCAGCAGGCTCATCACCTGCATCGGAAACACGCCGACCTTCACCTCCGGCAGCCCGAACACGACGTGATCGGCTGCGACGGCCATGTCCGTCATGCACAGCAAGCCCATGCCGCCGGCCATGCAGACGCCGCCGACGCGCGCGATCGCGGGCTTGGTCGCGTCCTGCGACAGCCGCAACAGGTCGGCGTAGTCGACATTGGGGCGTGAAAAATCCATCGAGAACGCCGCGCCGCTGTTCTGCAGATCGGCCCCGGCACAGAACGCCTTGTCGCCTGCGCCCGTCAGCACGATGACGCGCACGTCCTTGTCGTCATGGGCGTCGCGATAGCCCTTGGCAATGCCCGCGATCACGCCGGCATTGAGCGCGTTGCGCTTGTCCGGCCGGTTGATGGTGATCCAGAACGCCTGCCCGCGTTTTTCGAGAATGACGCTGTTGTCAGTCATATGTGCCGCCTGTACGCTGTTGCCAGAGCACATTTGCGGCCGGATCGGCGCCGACTGCAAGCAGGATTTACGCGGCGGGCAAGGCCTTCCTGACCCAGACCTTGTTGTCGTGGAACGCAGCACCGCCGACGGGTGCGACCACGTCGGCCCCGGTCAGCGTGTTGATGCCGCGGCCGCCGATGTGCGCCTTGTTCGGGTGGATCGACTCGGCGATCAAAACGCCGCGGCGTACGCCGTCGAACAGCTTCGCAGTCAGCGTGGTTTCGCCGCGCATGTTGCCGAGCGTCACCGCGTCGCCGTCGGCGATCGTGAGCGCCGCCGCGTCTTCGGGATGGATCATCACGGTCGGCACGCCCTCGCGCGCCTGCGATCCCGGCGTTTCGTTGAAGCTGGTGTTGAGATAGCTGCGCGATGGCGAGGTCGCGAGCCGGAACGGATGCTGCGCGTCGGCTTCCTCGATGATGGTCCAATGGTCCGGCAGCCCCGGCATCTGGTCCCAGGGGCCGAGGCCGGGATTGCCCCACGGCGGATTGGCCCAGTCGGCCTTGAAATGGAATTTCTTGTCGGCGTGGGCGAAGCCGTCGAGGTAATGCGAGGTGCGGAAGTCCGGCTGCAGATCGCGCCAGATGTCCGCCTCGAGGTCCTCGATGCCGCCGTGGCCGCTCTTCTGCAGCGTCACGTCGATCAATTCGCGCGGCGACATCTCGAAACCGGGATGCACCGCGCCGAGGCGCCGCCCGAGTGCCTGGATCACCTGATGGTTGGAGCGGCATTCACCGGGCGGATCGATCAGCTTGGCCCCGACCGAAATGTGCTGATGGCCGCCGCCGTAATAGAGGTCGTCATGCTCCATGAACATGGTCGCGGGCAGCACGATGTCGGCCATCCCTGCGGTCTCGGTCATGAACTGCTCATGCACCGCGACGAACAGATCCTCGCGGGCAAAGCCCTCGCGGACCAGCGTCTGCTCAGGCGCCACCGTCATCGGATTGGTGTTCTGGATCAGCATCGCCTTGACCGGCGGGCCACCCTTCAAGGACTCGGCGTCGCCAGTCAGGATGCGTCCGATCTTCGATTGGTCGAGCCAGCGCGTCGCGTGATCGATCGCATCATGGCCCTCGATCACGGCTTCATTGAAGCGCCAGATCGCGGCATTGTTGAAGAAGGCACCGCCGCCTTCATATTGCCAGGCCCCGGTTACCGCCGGGATGCACAGCGCCGCGTGCATCTGCGCCGCGCCGTTGCGGCTGCGGGTGAAGCCATATCCGAGCCGGAAGAACGAACGCTTGGTCTGGCCGACCAGACGCGCGAACGCCTCGATCTCCTCGACCGGCACGCCCGAGATCGCCGAGGCCCATTCCGGGGTCCGGGTCTTGAGATGGGCTTCGAGTTCGTCGGGACAGTCGGTGTATTTGTCCATATAGGCGCGATCCGCAAGACCTTCGCGGAACAGGACATGCATGACGCCGCAGGCGAAGGCAGCATCGGTGCCGGGACGCAGGATGATCTTGATGTCGGCCTGCTTCACGGTGTCGTTGTTGTAGATGTCGACCGCGGCGATCTTGGCGCCGCGTTCCTTGCGTGCGCGCATCGCATGCGTCATCACATTGACCTGGGTGTTCACCGGGTTGGTGCCCCAGATCACGACCAGATCGGAAACGCCCATCTCGCGCGGATCGACACCCGCGATCTTGCCGGTGCCGATCGAAAAGCCGACGCGCGCGATATTGGCGCAGATCGTCGAATAGAAGCGGGAGTATTTCTTGACATGCGACAGGCGGTTGATGCCGTCGCGCATCACCAGCCCCATGGTGCCGGCGTAATAATAGGGCCAGACCGACTGCGCGCCGAACTCGCGCTCGGCCGCGTCGAAGCGCGCCGCGATCTCGTCCAGCGCCTCGTCCCAGGAAATCCGCGCAAACTGGCCGGAGCCCTTCGGCCCGGTCCGGCGCATCGGGTAGAGCAACCGATCGGGATGATGGATCCGCTCGGCGTAGCGGGCGACCTTGGCGCAGACGACGCCGGCCGTGTAGGTCTGCTGCTTGGAGCCCCTGACCCGGCCGATCGAGCGGCCATCAATGACCTCGATGTCCAGCGCACAAGCAGACGGGCAGTCGTGCGGACAGGTGGAATGGCGGATGTCGATCTTGGCGTGCTGGTTCATGTCAAATAGGTAACATCAAATGACCTTTCCGCCGAGAGGCATTTTCCGCCCGGCTCGTGCGCAAGCCGGGCATGAGCCATGCTTCGGGCGGGCTAAGCAAGGCCGCCGCAAGGACCACCTTGCCGTTGACGCAGCGCACAGCGCTTCAGGGGAACCGGAGGTTGTGGCGGCCTCCGCGGCCGGCGCTTTGCACCGAGATCGTCTGATGGATCAGATCGCGCCTCGATTCGCGCAGTTCTTTCGTATGACGCGCAACGCACCGCAGATGCGAAGATCGGGAATGCCGGGTTGAATTTCACACAGCCGTCAAGGCACAACCACTAATTGGTAGGTGTCGACAAAGCTGCTACGATCGCTCCACACCGCAGTTGTCCATTGCGACAACTAAGGAGGTTGCTCATCGGCCTCCCTTCATTGCGGCTCTGCGCCAGACAGCGCCACCGGCATTTTGGGAGTTGGAAAATGTACATCGAAGGAACCGACGGCCCCGACAATCTCAACGGCACCGACTCAGATGACCAGATCGTCGGGAAAAAGGGCGATGATTTCCTGTTCGGCTTCGGCGGCGCCGACCTCTTCACGTACTCCACAGGGCATGACGTCGCCAGCAGCGACGGTAGCGACGGTAGCGACGGCGGAACGGGCAACGACACATTTCAGGCCAACGTCGATTACGTCACGTTCTTCAGCGGCCGGAACGGCTACGTCGGACCCACCTACTACAATCTCGGTGCAGGCAGCGAAGGTTCCGCTGTGTTCACGCTGTCGCAGGATTGGGCGAATTTCAACACCGCGACCGGTGGCACCTACCAGTCGACCGTCACGCTGAAAGGCGTCGAGAATTTCACCTTTAGCGCCACGCATGATCCGGCGCCGCCATCCAGCTACCCGGTTCTGTACTCGACGGATGATCGTGTGACCGTCGGCGATCTGTCATCGGCCGGGCTGACCGGTCAGATCATCTTCTACACCGGCTCAGGCAACGACAATCTGGACGCGCACGCGGCGACGACCCCGATCATCGCAGTGGGAGGATCGGGAGACGACACGCTGACCGGCGGTTCCGGCAACGACACGCTCTATGGCCAGGATGGCAACGACATATTGACCGCGGGCGGCGGATTGGACACGCTCGTCGGCGGCACTGGCGACGATACCTATTACAGCAACAACAACCCCAACACGATCCTCGAGCAATCGAACGAGGGCTACGACACCCTCTACACGACCGACACGTATGTGCGGCTCGTGAACAACGTCGAGAAGCTGCAGTACACCGGTAGCGCGGATTTCATTGGCCTCGGCAACGCTGGTGACAACTGGATTCAGGGCGGTAACGGAGCGGACTATCTCATTGGCCTTAATGGCAACGACACGCTTTACGGAACGGGAGGCCTTTCGAACACGCTTCAGGGCGACACCGGAGACGACACCTATATCGTCGAGAATCCCGGCGACACGCTCGTGGAGTTCGCCAACGAAGGCCACGACACCGTTCTCACCACGCTCACCCAACTGACGTTGCTGCCCAACTTCGAGGATCTGCGATATTCCGGCACGGGTAATTTCACCGGCACTGGCAACGATGCCGACAATTCAATCCGTGGCAACGTCGGCAGCGACCACCTTATCGGCCTCGGCGGCAACGACACGCTCGATGATGGCGGCGATGGGGTGAATTTGCTTGAAGGCGGCAAGGGTGACGACCTGTACATCGTCGGAAGCTCTGCCGACACCATCACCGAATTCGCCAATGAAGGCCACGACACGGTGCAGACGACGCTGTACTCGTTCGCCCTGCCAAGCAATGTCGAAGACCTCACCATTCAAACCGGCATGGGACCATTCACCGGCAACGATCTCGCCAACGTCATCCGCGTCCTTGGTGCGGCCTCGAGGGTCGATGCCGGCGGCGGGAATGACACGGTGATCGGCGGCACGGGCAACGACCTCCTCTATGGCGGCGCCGGCAACGACACGCTGACCGGCGGGCTCGGCGGCGATGAATTGACCGGAGGCAGCGGTGCCGATCATTTCGTGTTCACGACCGCCAACGATGCCGTCGACCTCATCCACGACTTCAGCCGCGCCGAGGGCGACAAGATCGACGTCTCGCAATTGCTCAGCTCACTCGGGCCGGTCGGCGCCGATCCCTTCACCAACGGCGTGCTGACGTTTCAACCTATTGCCGCATTTGGCAGCACAGGGGCACCCGCGACACGCGTGCTGCTCGACGTCGACGGGTCGGTCGGTCCGGCAGCGCCGAGCTCGCTGTTCGTCGCACTCGGCGGCACCGCCGTGTTCGACCACAGCGATTTCATCGTGTAGTCGCCAGCCGGGCACGCACCATGCTCAAGTGATTGCCACGATCCTCTCCGCCAGCACCTCACGATGAGGAGCCCGGCAGGACGAGATCGCGGCAATCAGACGCGAAAAATGCGCGTGTACCGCGACTTGATCGATTCCCCTTCCCGCTCCACCGCTGCGGCGTCGTCCTTCATTGTCTTGATGTCCTTCAGCGGCTTGCGTCCCGGCTTTTCCTGGGCCTGTGCATGCACGGAGCGCAGGCCGCCGATATCGACGTTGAGCTGCTGCCCCTCGCGCCCGAGCGCGAACGCCTGAAACAGCCTTGCGGCGCTGGGATGCGGACAGTCCTTGAAGACACCGTTCGGTCCGACGATCATCGGAGAGCCTTCGCTGGCATAGACCGGCTCGACCGGCCGCCCTGCCTCCTTGATCTGGAAGATGTTGTATTCGTTGCCATCGGCCATCACCGCCCGCTCGCCGAGATCGAGCTTCTTCGGCGGATCGGTCGAGGACTGCACCTGCATGATGTTCTGCTTGGCGAGCTTCTCGAAATAGCCCCAGCCGAGATCGCGCTGCATCTGATAGGTCGCGGTCATGATGGTGCCGCTGTAGCCGGGATGCGCCTTGACGATCTTGCCCTTCCATTTCGGATCGAGCAGATCGGCAAAGCTCGTCGGCGCCTCCTCGGCCTTCACCAGATTGGTGTTGTAGGCGATGATCGACAGCCAGACCCGGAAGCTCGCGAACTGGCCGTCCGCATCGCGATGCTCGTCCGGATAGTACTTTGCGACCTCCTCGGGAACGTAAGGCGCAAGCAGGCCGTCGCGCTTCCAGACGATGAAATGCGCGGCATCGGAGGAGTTGACGACGTCGACAGCATGAATGTTGCTGGCGTATTCCTGGCCGACCCGCTGGAACACGCGCTCGGCGCCAGTACGCTCGACGCGCACGGCGATCCCCGGATATTTCGCCTCGAACGCCCTTGCCAGTTTCTCGGCGACCGGCAGATCGGTCGAGGTGTAGTAGACAACCTGTCCCTCTTTCTTCGCGGCCTCGATCAGCGCAGGCGTCACCGGCTCGGCCGGAGGCGCAGCGGCCATCACCCGCGTCGAAAAGGCGGCACCCGCCAGCACCGCGCCGGACGCCTTCAGCACATCGCGGCGCGACAATCCCGAATGTTTCCTCATGTGTTCCCCCGCACGTGATGGCGAAGTTGATACACCGCCCTGCCGATCTTATTCCGACGCAAGAGAATGAGTCTGTCGTCGACAGCGGCTTCAGGTTGCAGCTAGACTTGTGATTAAGAAACAAGACTAAAGTCGGGGGAGAGCAATGGCGAGCGTACGGAACGTCTTGGTGCTCGTCGTGCTGCTGTGCATCTTGATGGCCGGCACGCATGCAGGCGCCGAAGATTATCCGGTGCGCCCGGTCAGGATCGTCGTTCCGTTTGGTCCCGGCGGCCCAGCCGACGTCGTGGCGCGACAGATCGGCAGCATTTTGCAGGAAGGCCTCGGCCAGCCCTTCGTGGTCGAGAACCGGACCGGCGCCGGCGGGGTGATCGGCACGCTCGAGGTCGCGAAGGCGCCGGCCGATGGCTACACCCTGCTCATGATGTCGAACACCCAGACCGCAAATGAATCGCTGGTACCGCAGCGCAAATACGAGCTGATGCGCGACCTGGCGCCGATCGCACCGCTGAACTCTTCCGATCTCGTGATCGTGGTCAGCCCCGCCGTGCAGGCGAAGACCCTGCAGGAGTTCATCGCGCTTGCCAAATCGCAGCCGGGAAAACTGAACTATGCCTCGTCGGGTCAGGGCACGCCCTATCACATGGCGGGTGAATTGTTCAAAGCCATGGCGGGGATCGATATCGTGCACGTGCCCTATCGCAACAGCGGCGAAGCCCGGAGTGGCGTCATCGGCGGCCAGGTGCAGATGATGATCGATGCCGTTCCCGCGATGGCCCCCAACATCGCCGAAAACCAGGTCCGCGCTCTCGCAACCACAGGCAAGATTCGCTCGGCGGTGCTGCCCAGTGTTCCAACGGTCATCGAGGCCGGCGTTTCCGGTTATGAGGCGACGATCTGGCTTGGCCTGATGGCGCCCGCCGGTACACCGAAGCCGATCATCGACAGACTGAACCAGGCCGTGAATGCGGCGATCAAGCGGCCGGAGGTCGGAAAGCTCTGGGCGGCCCAGGGTGCGCTGCCGATGGCGATGACGCCGGAGCAGTTCGACGCATTCCTGCGCGGCGATATCGTGAAGTGGGCCGATGTCGTCAAGAAGTTCGAGAAGCCCCAGTAAGCGCGGAGTAGAACCGTGGCCATGGAATAGAGCGTATGAAGAACTTGAACATCCTCAGCGGCGGCGCGGCGCAGGGCCTGGTGGGCAGCCTCGCGCCGGCGCTCAAGGCCGAAACCGGCTTCGACATTGCCGGCGAGTTTGGCGCAGTCGGCGCCATGGCCGAGAAGTTGCGCGCCGGCGCACCGGCCGACATCGTGATCCTCACCGCGGCCCTGATCGGAATACTCGCCGACGAAGGACTGGTCGAGCGCAGTTCGATCGCCGACATCGGCCGGGTTGCAACTGCACTTGCCGTTCGCGCCGGCGACCCGCTCGTGCGCGCCGAGGACGCCGCCAGCCTGCGCAGCACCCTGCTCGCTGCGGACGCGATCTTTGTGCCGGACACCAAGGCATCCACGGCGGGAATTCATGTCGCCAAGGTTCTCGCGCGACTCGGCATCGAGAGCGACGTCGCCGAGCGGCTGAAGGTTTTTCCAAACGGCACGACCGCGATGCGGCATCTGGCCGATTCCGACGCGCGGCGGCCAATCGGCTGCACGCAATCGACCGAGATCATCAGCAACAGCGGCGTGGTGCTGTCAGGCGCGTTGCCGCCGGGATTTGAGCTTGCGACCATGTATACGGCCGCCATCGCAACACGAGCATCGGCCGTATCGCAGGCGCAACGTCTCATCGAGTCGCTGACGTCGTCAGGCGCAGCGGAGTTGCGTAGCCGCGCCGGCTTCGTCTCCGAATCTGGATAGCGAATGCCGCGGCTTAACGCGCCAGTTGCGTCAGGCCCGTCGGCGGCCCGTCGACCGCGGTCCAGCCGCCATCGACGAACAGCGTGCTGCCACTGACATAGCTTGCGGCGTCCGATGCCAGATAGGCGACGGCGGTCGCGACCTCATCGGCACTGCTCCAGCGGTTGAACACGGTGTGTCCGGCATAGAGGTTGTAGATATCGGGCCGTTGCTTGAACGGTCCGGTCAGCGCGGTTTCCGCGATGCTTGGTGCAATCGCGTTGACCCGGACACCAGCCCGTCCAACCTCGGACGCAAAGCCCTTCACCAACAGCCCGATCGCCGCCTTGGTCGATCCATAGACCGCAAGCCCCGGCTCGATCGTCACCGCACGCACCGAAGAGCAGGCAATGAGGCTGCCGCCCCGCTGGCTGACCATGATGCGGCCGAACGCCTGGAAGAACCACACCGTGCCCTTGATGTTGAGATTGATGACGCGGTCGAGATCCTCCTCGGTGTAGTCGAGGATGGTCTTGCGGATATTCAGCCCCGGCGTGGTCACGGCGATGTCGATGCGCTGAAATTCCGCGAGTGCTTTCGCCGCCAGTGCCTTGACATCGGCGCGGTCGGCTGCATCGCAACTGGCCGCCGTCGCCGATCCACCCTGCTGACGGATCGCAGCGGCGGTCGCGGCCGCGCCCTCCTGCGTTCGATCGGCGCACAGCACCCGCGCACCCAGCGACGCCAGCGCCTCGGCCGAGGATTTTCCGATGCCCGAGGCCGCGCCCAGCACGACGGCCGTCTTGCCGGTGAGATCAAACAGCTTGCGATAGTCGGTCACACGAAACTCCCTTCAGTGGCGGACGCCAGATCCTACCCGTTCCAATTGCTTTCAGGTCCAGCTTCATATACTAATATATCAGATTTCAGGCCGGAAAAATGCCCGCTCGCGCGCAGAAGAAATCCGAACTCCGTGCCTTGGCCGGCGCGAGACGTGCTGGCCGGCCCCGAACCGCCACCGCGGCCGCCCGGATTCATGCCGACCTGCGCGCCGAACTGGTCTCGTTACAGCGCCGGCCAGGCGATCCGATACCTGAAACCGAAATCGCCCTCTCCTATGGCGTCAGCCGAACGCCGGTGCGCGAGGCGATCTTGCGGCTGGCTGACGAAGGCCTGGTCGAGATCTTCCCGCAATCCGGCATCTTCGTGTCGCGCATCCCGCTCGCCGCGCTCCCCGAAGCGATCATCGTCCGCAGGTCGCTGGAAGAGACCACGACCCGGATGGCGACCGAGCGCGCCAGTTCCAGCCAGATCCTCGGCCTGCATTCCATCCTCGAGCGTCAGCGCGAGGCCGATGCGGCTGATGATCGTGAGGCATTCCATCAGGCCGACGAGGCCTTTCACGCCAGCATTGCCGACATCGCCGGACATCCCGGCATCTGGAAGCTGATTCTTCAAGTCAAGGTCCACGTCGATCGCTTTCGACGCCTCACCCTGCCGCAACGCGGGCGAATGGCCGAGGTCATCGCCGAGCACGAGGCAATCATGGCCGCGATCGAGGCGCGCGATCCCGTATCTGCCGGAGCTGCGATGGTCAGGCATCTCGAACGGCTGCTGGCCGATATCTCCGCCACCCGGCACAATAATCCGGAGTTCTTCGACCAACAAAGCTAGCGACCGCGGCCAAAAACCAACGAGCCCGGCATCAGGGAAGGAAACGACATGGACGATACACGTCGATCGCATCAGCGCCTGGCGCAGCTCAACCGTCGCGACCTCATCAGACTGGGCGCCGGTCTTGGCGCCGCCGTCGCGACGTCAACGTCGGCAACGCATGCCCAGTCGAAAGCGGTGTTCAAGGCCTCCGACGTGCAGCCTCCGGGCTACCCGACCGTGGCGGCGACGGAAAACCTCGGCAAGAAGCTCGCGGCCGCAACCAACGGCCGCCTCTCGCTGCAGATGTTCCCTTCGATGCAGCTTGGCGGCGAGAAGGAGACCATCGAGCAGACCCAGATCGGCGCGATCCAGATGCTGCGCGTCAGCGCCGGATCGATCGGGCCGATCGTCGACGACATCAACGTCGTCAACATGCCGTTCCTGTTCAAGAACATGGCGCATGCCGAAAGGATGATGGACGGTCCCCTCGGGCAAGACCTGCTCGACAAGATTACCGCCCACCCGAACGCCGGACTTGTCGCGCTGTGCTGGATGAATTCCGGCGCACGCAGCCTCTACAACACCAAGCGCGCGATCAAGACAATCGCAGACGTCAAGGGCCTCAAGTTCCGCGTGATCGGCAACCCGATCTTTGTCGACATGATGAACGCGCTGGGCGGCAATGGCGTCGCGATGGGCTACGATCAGGTGTTCAGCGCGCTGCAGACCGGCGTGATCGACGGCGCTGAGAACAATCCGCCGAGCTACGTCTTCAGCAACCATTACACGGCGGCGAAACACTTTTCGCTCACCGAGCACCTGATCGTTCCCGAGGTGCTGGTGTTCTCGAAGCGGACCTGGTCGACCCTTACGGCCGATGACCAGACGCTGATCAAGAAGCTGGCGCGCGAGGCGCAGATGGAGGAACGCGTGCTCTGGAACGAATATGAAAAGCAGGCGATGGAAAAGGCCAAGGCCGCCGGCTGCGAGATCGTCGAGATCGCCGACAAGGCTCCGTTCCAGAATGCGGTCAAGCCGGTATGGGACAAGTATGGTCCGAAGTACCAGGACATGATCGCGCGTATCCAGTCGGCCTGATCCGGCATCGAGATGGCTCGATCATATCGCCGCGCAATGGACATTCTGTATCAGGCTTGCGTCATCACCGGCTGCGTAGCCCTGGTGCTGATCTCGGCCGTAATCCCCTGGGCGGTGTTCACGCGCTATGTCCTGAACAGCGCCGCGTCCTGGCCCGAGCCGCTTGCGGTTCTCCTGACCATCGTCGTGACCTTCATCGGCGCGGCGGCGGGCTATCGGCTCAACCTGCACATGAATGTCGGCTATTTCGCCGGCAAGCTGCCGGACCGGCTCCGCTTCCTCGCCGAACTGGCCGTGCAGCTGCTGATGGGCCTGATCGCGCTGTTCATGATCATCTGGGGCTGGCGGCTCGTCGAAGTGACCTGGCACAACACCATCGCAGACTTTCCATTCCTTTCGGTCGGCGTCACCTATTTGCCGATCCCGGTCGGCGGCCTTTGCCTGCTGCTGTTCATCATCGAGCGGATTTTCCTCGGGGTTCCGCCCGACCCGATCGGACAGCATGGCGAAGTGCCCCTCGACTGACGGCGCGAGGACAGACATGGATATCTTCATCCTGCTCGCGACGATGCTGATCTGCTTCCTAATCGGGATGCCGATCGCCTACTCGCTGGCGATGGCGGCGATCGTCGGCGCGCTGTCGATCGGGATTCCGCTCGAGGCCGTGATGCTGAAGATTTCGGACGGCGTCAGCAAGGTCGCGATGCTGACGATTCCGTTCTTCGTGCTGGCCGGCGCCATCATGGCCGAAGGTGGCATGGCGCGACGCCTGGTGGCGTTCGCCGACGTGCTGGTCGGCCTTACCCGCCTGCGGGGCGGGCTCTCGATCGTCAATGTGCTCGCGACGACATTCTTGAGCGGCATTTCGGGCTCGGCCGTCGCCGATACCTCCGCGATCGGCTCGGTGATGATCCCGCAAATGGAAAAGAACGGCTATCCGCGGGTGTTCGCCACCAACCTGACGATCACCTCGTCGGTGCAGGCGCTGCTGGTGCCGCCGAGCCACAATGCGGTGCTTTATTCGCTGGCCACCGGCGGAACGATTTCAATCAGCGCCCTGTTCATGGCCGGCGTGTTCCCCGGTCTCCTGCTCGGCTTCTCGCTGGTCGTGCTGTGCCTTGCGATCGCCTACCGCGAGAAACACCCGCATGGCCAGGCCGTACCGGCCAAGGACGCGATCCGGATCGCGATCGATGCGTCCTGGGGGCTGATCACGCTCGTGATCATTTTGGGCGGCATTCTCGGCGGCATTTTCACCGCAATCGAGGCCGGTGCCGTCGCCTGCATCTGGGCCTTCTTCGTCACCATGTTCATCTATCGCGACTACCGCTGGCACGACCTGCCGGTGCTGCTGCACCGCACGCTGCGGACGGTTGCGATGGTGATGACACTGATCGCCTGCGCCTCCAGCGTCGGCTACATCATGGCGCTGACCCAGATGCCGGCCAAGATGACGGCCTTCTTCCTGTCGATCTCGGACAACAAATACGTCATCCTGTTCCTGATCAACGTTCTGCTGCTCGTGCTCGGCACGCTCGTCGACATGGCGCCGTCGATCCTGATCGCAACACCGATTCTGTTGCCGGTGATGAAGAATTTTGGCGTCGATCCGGTCCATTTCGGCATGATCATGCTGCTCAATCTCGGCATCGGCCTGTGCCATCCGCCGGTCGGCGCGATCCTGTTTGTCGGCTGCGCGGTCGGCAAGGTCACGATCGAGCAGGTGATGCGCAAGATCTGGCCGTTCTACGCAGTGATGTTCTTCGTCCTGATGTGCGTGACTTACCTGCCGGAAATCTCGCTGTGGCTGCCGCGGCAGCTCCAGGTCCTTCACTAAAGCGATGCACGCATCTTGCGGAGTTGCGGCAAACGCGTCAGCATTGCGCCTAGAAGCGCGCCTGCGCCAGCTCCGTCAAGAAAGGGCACCCGCTGTGAGGATCGTCGACCTGAGCCGAGAGCTCTATCACCGCACCCCGAGCTACCCCGGCCATCCGCCGATCATACACGGCATGTGGAAGACCCACGAAGAGGCCTACGCAGAATCGAGAAACGTCTACGGCTTGGCGTCGATGTTCATCTCGATGGCTGATCACGGCGGCACCCACATCGATGCGCCCCGGCATTTCGGGCCGAACGGCATATCGATCGATTAGTATCCGCTGGAAAAATGCATCGTTCCGGGTATCTGCCTCGACCTGCGTCATATCGCGCCGCGCGCCGAGATTACGCCGGCCGATCTGGAGGCGGCCGTGAAGACAGCCGGGGTGCCGGTACCGAAGGCCGGCACCGTGCTGCTCTGCACCGGCCACCATGCACGGACGTTTCCGCGCAAGGAATACTCCACCGACAATTCCGGCGTGAACGTCGCCGCTACCGAATGGCTCGCAGGGCATGGCATCGTTCATTTCGGCATTGACTCGATGCGTCCGGGCCCCGAGAGCGACGTGAACCTGCTGGTTCACAAGGCCTGCCTCAATCTCGACATCACCCACATCGAAAGCCTGTGCAATCTCGAAGCGTTGCTTGGCCAGGGACAGTTCACCTTCATCGGCCTGCCGATGAAGTGGCGCGAGGGAACGGCCTCCCCGATCCGCGCGGTGGCAGTATTTGACCTGTAAGACCTGATGCGGCTGAGGGACATCGGATGACGGGCAACAGAACCAACCTTCTTTCGCGCCGCGCAATCCTGGCAGCGGGTGGCGCAGTCGCGATTGCCGGCGTTGCAAGACAAGCGAGAGCGGCCGGCTATCCGGAACGACCGATCAAAATCATCGTGCCGTTCGCGCCGGGCGGACCGACCGACATCATGGCCCGCATTCTCGGCACCCATCTCGGAGAGGCACTCAGCGGCACGATCGTGGTCGAGAACCGCGCGGGCGGCGGCGGCAATATCGGAATCGGCATTGCGGCGCATGCCGAGCCGGACGGCTATACGCTACTGATCACGTCGAGCGCCTATGTCGTCAATCCCGGCCTTTACGCCAAGATCCCGTACGATCCGGACAAGGACTTTGCGCCGATCGCTGAGCTCGGCACCTCGCCCAATGTGATCCTGGTCAACCCGAAGCTCGGGATCAACTCGGTCGCAGACCTGATCGCACGCGCGAAGGCCAATCCGGACGAGCTGAACTATGCCAGCCCGGGCCTTGGGACGACGCCGCATCTGGCCGGCGAGCTGTTCAAGATCGTCGACAACATCCAGATGACGCACGTCCCGTTCTCCGGCGCCGGTCCGGCGATCCAGGCGATCCTGGGCGGCACCACCCAGGTTGCCTTTGCGGCACTGCCGCCGGCACACCCGCACATCGCGTCAGGGGCGTTGAAGGCGCTTGCCGTCACCGGAGCCCACCGCTGGTTCGACCTGCCCGACGTGCCGACCATGGTCGAGCTCGGCTACAAGGATTTCATCTCCGACACCTTCCAGGGATTTCTCGCGCCGGCCCAGACGCCGGCTTCCGTCGTCGAGCTGCTGTCGGCGAAATCGATCGCAATTCTGAAGACGCCGAAGATCGCCGACCAGTTGCGCAATGACGGCTTCGAGGTGCTCGCCAACGGGTCCGACGGCATGCGCAGGCGCATCACGGATGAAGTTCCGAAGTGGCGCAACATCATCGCGAAGGCCGGGATCAAGCCGGTCTGATCAAGATTGCGCGACACGCACAGCGTGCAGCTTGCGAGTGCTCACCGGTATCCATACGCTGCCCCACAACAAGAACAAACATAGGGGAGGCGATCGTCATGGCCACAAGGCGGGATTTCCTGAAGGCGGGAGCAACGGCGGCGGCCGGCATCGTGTTCTGCAGCTGCGGGCTCGTGCACAATGCAGAGGCGCAACAATCGCGCCAGAAATTGCCGGTCTCGGTCAGCGGCAAGCGCGTCAAGACCATCGACATCCATTCGCACTGCCATTTTCGCGAAGCGGGCGCCCTGCTCGGTTCCAATGCCGACAAGGTGCAATTGCCGCCGGTCAATGGCGCGGCCGAGGCCTTCATCGAAATCGACAAGCGGCTTGCCGCGATGGACGCACAGGCCGTCGACATGGAGGTGCTGTCGATCAACCCGTTCTGGTACGATCGGGACCGTGACCTTGCCGGGCAGATCGTGAAGGTCCAAAACGAGAAACTCGCCGAACTCTGCGCCTCGAAGCCCGACCGCTTCGCCGCGTTCGCTTCGCTGACGCTGCAGGCACCCGATCTTGCCGTGCAGGAGCTGGAGACGGCCGTGAAGAAGCAGGGGTTGAAGGGTGCGGCGATCGGCGGGGTCGTCAACGGTGTCGAATTCTCCGACCCGAAATTTCATCCCGTCTGGGCCAAGGCCGAGGAACTCGGCGTTCCCCTGTTCATCCATCCGCAGGGCGTGCCGGAGCTCAACAAGCGGCTCTCGGGCAATGGCTGGCTCGGCAACACGATCGGCAATCCGCTGGAGACCTCGATCGCGCTCTCGCACCTGATCTTCGAAGGCACGTTCGACCGCTTTCCCGGGCTGAAGGTCATTGCCGCGCATGGCGGTGGCTATCTGCCGTCGTACGCCGATCGCTCGGACCATGCCTGCCTGGTTGGACCGAAGGGATGCAATCCCGACATCCAGCTCAAGAAGGCGCCGACGGAATATCTCAAGCAGATCTATTTCGACTCGCTGATCTTTACACCCGCTTGGAAGCGACTATCCCTATCCATGGCAATTGAGCCCGGTCGACCACATCTTCGCCTGCTCCTCGCTAAGCGACGACGACAAGGCCAACATTCTTGGCGGTACCGCAGCAAAGCTGCTCGGCGTCGCTGCATGAGGAAGCCCGCAGCGATCTGGCGCCGTCGTCGCGCAGCTGAACGCGACGACGCGTGGGCGGTCAGTAGACGTTCACGGTCCGAATTGCGTTGCTCGGCTGGGCGTTTTGCGCCGGCCGTGCGCTGTCAGGCAGCAGATCGGTGGCAGCGTAGGATCCGGTAAACTCTGCTTGCGCCGCATCGGCGATCCATTTGACCACCGCCGGACGACTGACCACCATGCCGATCAATGCGACGATCACGAGCAGCGGCAAAGCGATGAGCTTGATGCTGAAGCTCTGGTAGTTGCGTTGCGCGTCCTGCTGTCGCTTGTCGAAAGGGCCATGCATGGATTCCTCCACGGTGCAGATGTGTGCTCCACCGAGGCCTCACTTACTGCACTGCACGCGCGACCGCTGTGAATGATTTCACAGGATTAAATCAGTTCACCTTTTCGTGAGAGATCGGGCTTGCTGCAGTCGAAGCGACTATTCGCTGTCGCTTGATCCAGCCTCGACCAGTTCCTGCAGCGCTTCCGGCTTCAGCACGACAATCGCACCGTGCTCGAGCCTCACCAGACCACGCGTCGCCCAGACACGCAGTTGCTTGTTGATGCTCTCCCGCGTCATGCCGACCATCTCGCTGATCTCCTGCTGGGTAATCGAGATGGTACGCCCCTGCGGCTCGCGCTTGTGCTTGTCGCTGAGACGCAACAGCGCACTGGCAAGCCGGCCAGGCAAGTCTTGCAGGATGACCTGCTCGACCTGATCGCTAGTCCAGCGCAATCTCGCGCACAGCAGTTCGATGAACTTCATCGCCAGGGTCGGCTGGCTGCGTACGAACGGAATGAATTCGCGGCGGTCGATCACGAACAGTTCGCAATTGGTGTTGGCGGTGGCATCGGCCGTGCGCGACAAGCCGTCGAGCAGCGCGATCTCGCCGAAGATCTCTCCGGCCCCGATCAGGTTGAGAATCGCATTGCGGCCATCCGGCGACGAGATGCTGATCTTCACCGTGCCGGAGATCACTGCGATCAGGCTCGTGCCCGGATCGCCTTTGGAAAAAATCGCCGTCCCCCGCTTCAGCGTGATGTGCTTGGCATAGCGGCAGAGCTGGTCGAAAGCCTCGGGCTCAAGATCGGCGAAATAGGGATGCTTGCGCAGCACCGACAGCTTGCTGCTGGAAAACGGCGGCGTCCCGGCAGTTCTTTCTATCGTCGCACCGGTCATCGTCATCCAGCAAGATTTGTGTTTGCGTGGCCCGCCGCCAGGAGCGGACGCAGACAAAGCCATCGATCAATGAAAGCAGTTGCTAGTATAGCTCCGGCCAAGGCCTACAGCAACCTGAAGACCGCACCGCACCATCGGGAGTGGAAGCCAACTGAGAGTACAATTTTTGATAAGCGAAATGTCACTCGCGAGGGCACTTGATCGCCGCAGCACGCCCGGCCAAATCTCATCGAACAAGCCGCCTTTCCGCATCTCCGTCGTTTCAGCGCCTTCGGTTCCGCGGCCGGAAATCGCGGTTCAATCGCGTGAAAATCGCCCCTTTCGGGCAAAGGCTGCGGTCCGGTGACGGGTCACCTGATATTCGCGGCTATTGCTCCGCCATTTGCTTAACCATCAACAGCACCTTGCGTGCTGTCCTGCGCGGGTGATCAAACGCGGCAACCCGCTATTCATCAACTTCGGCGAGCTTCCCCTCAAACAGGGAGTGCAGAAAGTGCCACAGATTTGGATGACTTATCGCGAAATTGCTGAAATGTTGGGCTGCGACGCGGACGCGGCGCGCGCCACAACCATTCAGCGCGAGCTGGACCGGAAGAAGAGCCGCGATGGCCTGACTCGCGTCAAGCTCGATCCCGAATTGACCGCGAGGTTTATTTCCATGATCCGGAACGCCGACGCCGCCCTCAACCAGGCTGTCCAGGAGCTCCGCAACATGCATGAAATGATGGCGCGCAGGGCCCGGTCCGGCGGGCATTCCACGATCTACGACGATGGCGGGTTTGCCGTCTCGGGTTGATCGCGCCGAACAACCTCACAGCAGCCTGCCGTCCGGCCCAAAGAATGGATGCGGCCCGTCGAACTGCCCAATCGGAACCTGGTGGGTCACTAACTGCCCGAGTTCCTGACCGGGAAACCAGGCATGGACGTGAAACGCAGGCGGCTCCACCTTGAAGGACGGCACTCGGAGCTGCGCAAGGTCGAGATCCACGGCGTGGTTCGGCGCCGGACATATCGTCACGGGAATTCCGGCGAAGGTGGTCAGCATGGCACGATGAACGTGCCCGCATCCGATCAGCTGCGCGCGCGGGTGGCGCCTGACGATCCCGGCCAATTCGTCGGCATTGAACAGATCCTGTCGATCCATGTGCCAGATACCGCCCTTGAACGGCGGGTGATGCAGGAAAATCAGAGCTGGTCGATCGATCGCCGCCGCCAGCGTGGTGTCGAGCCATTGCAGCGTGGACGTCTCAAGCGTGCCATGCGGTTTGCCGGGAACGCTTGAGTCAAGCAGCAGCAGATCGAGGCCGTGTACCTCGATTTTCTGGTCGAGCGGACCGGCGGCATGGACATAGGGCGCCGCCGGAAACGCCGCACGCATCAACTCGCGCGAGTCGTGATTGCCCGGGATGCCGGCAAACGGAAGCCGAAGCGGCGCCAGCAATCGTTTGAGATGATCGTATTCCTCGGCGGTTGGTGTATCCACCAGATCACCCGAGATCACCACGAAATCGGGCGCAGGTTCGAATGCATTCAGCGTTGCCACGCATCGTTCAAGCGCCTTGGCGGTATCGACACGGCCATAGGCGAGCGCCCCCAGCGGCTTGATATGGAGATCGGATATCTGGGCGATCAGTATTGGTTTCGTCGACATCGATTTTCTCAATCTTCGGATGGCAGCACACGAACGGCCTCAGCGGCGATCGAAAGTCCGATCCGGTCGCCTGCCCTGGCTTGAATTGTGTTGGGAGCATCGACGTTGAGCGGCCTGGTGGAAGCACCACTCACGACGAGCCGCTGTCGGTCACCGACGAAGCTGACGGTGTCAATGATGCCGGAAAGCGGTCCACGCCCGGGTTCGACCACCCGAATGGTTTCAGGACGGATCATGGCGATTGCCTTCGCGACCGACGTCTCGCCGCTGACCGGCAGTCGTCCACCCGGCAGGACAAGGTCTCCGCCTTCCATGGGAGCTTCGACGATGTTGGCCGCGCCGATGAACTCCGCGACGAAGCGATCCTTTGGCGCGAAATAGACGTCGCGCAGAGTCCCGATCTGGGCGATCGCGCCCTTCCGCATCACCACGATGCGGTCACCCAATTCCATCGCCTCGGCCTGATCATGCGTGACATAGATCGTCGTGATGCCGAGCGCGCGCAGCAGCCGGTTGAGCTCGCTGCGCAGCCGATCCCGCAAGGCGGCGTCGAGCGCGGTCAAGGGTTCATCCAGCAGCAGGATGCCCGGCCGGATTGCAACCGCGCGAGCCAATGCAACGCGTTGGCGTTGACCACCGGAAAGCTGATCGATGCGACGGTTCTCCAGCCCCGAAATGTTGGTCAGAGCCACCAGTTCGGCAACGCGCGCGCTGCGCTCATTCCTGGCGACACCGCGAATCTTGAGGCCGTAGCCGATATTCTCCGCCACCGTCATATTGGGGAACAGGGCGTAGGACTGAAATACCATCCCGACATTGCGTCGCTCGATCGGAACGGACGTCACGTCCTTGCCGTCGAACAGAACCTTGCCGCCGGCGTCCGGCAGCTCGAGACCGGCAATGATGCGCAGCATCGTGGTCTTGCCGCAGCCGGACGGCCCGAGCAGCACCAGCGTCTCGCCGCGCGCAATGTCTAGGGTTGCGGGGTCCAGCGCGCGTGTTCCGTCGGCAAATGTCTTGCCGCAGCTCTCGATCCGCACCGATGCGCCGTGCCCGGCCACATTCATCGCTTGTGATCCCTGTCAGCCAGCAGCTGCATGGCGACCAGCAGCGGAATGATCATCACGAAGAAGATCAAGGTGTAGGCGGAAGTCACCTCTAACCGCATCGAGGCGTAGCTGTCGGCAAGTCCGACCGGCAGCGTCTTCGTCAGCGGCGTGTGCAGCATCCAGGTGAGGTTAAACTCGCCGAGCGAAAGCGTCACCACCATCAACGCGCCGGCGAGAATTCCCGGCACGGCATTCGGGACGATCACATCGCGGAATCGCCGCCATGGCGATGCGCCGAGTGAGGCGGCGCCCTCGTCGAGCGTTCTGATGTCGACGGTCGCAAACACCGCCATCACCGACCGCACCATGAACGGCATGGTGAAGACAACGTGGCCGACCAGGATGAAGAGCCAGGAACGGCGGAAGCCGCCGAAGCCGCCATAGGTCAGCAGCAGCGCCAGTGCGATCGCCAGCCCCGGGATCGCCAGCGGCAGCGTGATGATCTCCTCGACGATCCGCGCAAGCCGGCCTCCCCGCACATGCAGTGCATAAGCCGCCGGCACGCCGGCGAGCAGCGTGACCGCGAGGGTCGCGAATGCAATCACAAAGGACAGCAGGATCGTTCCGGCATAGAGGTCCCAGACCTGCAGCACCCATTGCAGGGTCACGCCGGACTGGATGCCCCGAAAATAGTTGACGGTGACGCCGGCGGAGATCGAAAGCGCCGCGGGCACCACCAGGAACGCCGCGACGAGCAGCGTAAAGACGAACTGGCCGGTGAAGATCAGGCGATCGCGCATACGTCACCCGGCCGCCGCGACCGCGCTGCCGCTGAAGGAGCGGGCAAGCGCGAGGATCAACCAGGTGATCAGGCCGAGCCCGACGGAAAGTGCCGCTGACGTGGCAAAATTGGCGGCCAGCGTGAACTCCGTGTAGATCAGCATCGGCAGCACGTCGATGTTGGTCGCCAACGTGAAAGCGGTGCCGAACGCTCCCATCGCCGTCGCAAACGCGATCGCGCCGGACGCGACGAACGCCGGCGCCAGCGCCGGCAGCACGACATCGCGCTGGACCGCCCACGGGCTCGCGCCAAGCGAGCGTGCAGCCTCCTCCAGGCCGACATCCAGCTTCTGCACGGCGGCCATGATGGTGAGAATCACACGCGGGATCGAGAAATAGAGATAGCCGAGGAAGAGCCCATAGATCGAATAGGCGAAGACGAATTTTTCGCCGAACACGCGGTTCGACAGATCGCCGATCAGCCCCTGTCGTCCCGCCAACAGAATGATCATGAAGCCGACCACCACGCCCGGAAAGGCCAACGGAAAGGTCAGCAAGGCGATCAGCACGGCGCGCCCGGGAAAGCGGTGCCGCTGCAGAAACATTCCGGCAATCGTCGCGACGATCAACGTGACGATCGTGGTCGCGGCGGCCAACAGCACCGTATTGATCAGCGTCGCCCGATAGCGGCTTTCCGCAAGGATGGCGAGATATCCGGCGAGCCCGTGCGGACCTTCGGCGCCGACGACCACAAGCCGAGCCATCGGCAGCAGGAAGAAAGCCGTCGTCACGACCGCGAGCGGCAGCAGGCAGAGCCAAACAAAGGACTTTTGCGACATCGTGAGAATGGTGCCCGGCGAGGGGCACCATATTGCCTCAGCGGACCTCGGCGAGATAGCGGTCGACGAAGCCTTTTTGCACGTTTTCCATCTCACCCCAGTCGACGCTCTTGGCGCGGGCATAGTCGCTGTCCGGGAGGAATTTGCCCTTCACCGCGGCCGGCAGTTCGATCGGACGGGCCGGACGCAAATAGGCGTTAGTCCAGATCGCCTGCCCCTTGTCGGATAGAAGATAGTCCATCACCTTCTTGGCCTTGTCCTTGTCCGGCGCGTTCTTCACCAGACCAACGACATAGGGAAACACCACCGATCCCTCGCAGGGAATAACAAACTCGAAGCTGCCCTTTTCTGAATATTTCGCGCGGTAGGCGTTGAAATCGTAGTCGAACAGGATCGGCATCTCGCCTGAGACGACGCGGGCATACGCCGTCTGCTTGGGCACGATCGGATCGTTCTTGCGCAGTTCCTTGAAGAAGCTGATCGCGGGATCAAAGTTGGCGGGCGAGCCGCCCAGCGCCAGATTGATCGCCACCGCGCCGACATAACCAACCGCCGCTGACGACGGGTCGAGATAGCCGACCATGCCCTTGTAGTCGGGCTTCAGAAGGTCCTTCCAGCAGGCCGGCACCGGCTTGCCGCCCAGCGCGTCCTTGTTCACGAACAGGCCGAGCGTGCCGGAGTGGATCGTGGTCCAGTAGCCGTCCGGATCCTTGAGGCCGGCCGGCACCTGGTCCCAATGGACGGGCTTATAGGGCTCGAGCGCATCCTGCGCCTTGGCCTTCATGCCGAAAGTCACGCCGAAATAGCCGATATCGGCGACCGGGTTGCTCTTCTCGGTCAGGATCTGGGCCAACGCCTGGCCGGAATTCTTGTTGTCATGCGGGATGTCGTAGTTGAGATCGGCCTTGATCGCCTTCAGCATCGAGCCCAATCGGCCCATTCCGGCGGGCAATTGTAGCAGATCACGTCCGCTGCCTTGGCGGATTGCCACGGCGCGATCAGCGTCAGCGCCAACACGGCAAGGACAAGGCGGACGGTCTTCATGGGAGGCTCCGGGTCGGCAGGGAAATGAGGACGACAACATCAACCGCGCGATCAAGTATAGACCACGTATGAAGCTTTTGCGACGCGTCTGCTGCTGTGCAGCAAACACCGGAGATGGATGCCAACGATCGGGGCGCTCGCGCCGAGCAAGCGTCTTGCGCTAGGCTGTCGATCAAAAAGAGGAAGCGCCCATGTATCAGCCCGCCGGCGTCAAAACATCGCCCGACCTTGCCATTCCCGATCTGATGAAGGCCTGGGTGCTTGGCGATCCCGATCAGCTTTTCTTGCGCGAAAAGCCGACGCCGGTCCCATCGCGGGCCGAGGTACTGGTCCGCATTGACGCGGTCGCAATCTGCGCGACGGATCTCGAGATCATTCATTCGGGCTCACCGGCAAGCATTCACGGCGGCCTGCCCTTCAACAAGAGCTTTACGCCGGGCCACGAGTATATGGGCACGGTCGCCGCGCTCGGACCCGACGTTGACGAATTCAGGATCGGCGAGCGGGTCAGCGTTGAAATTCACGCCGGCTGCGGCCAATGCAAGCGCTGCCGACAGGGCATGTACACCTCGTGCCTGAACTACGGAAAGCCCGAGAAGGGGCACCGGGCCAACGGCTTTACGACCGATGGCGGATTTGCCGAGTACGCCGTCAATCACATCAATACGCTGGCGCGCGTTCCGGACGGCATGAGCGACGCCGAAGCCACGCTCGTGGTGACTGCCGGGACGTCGATGTATGGCTTGACCGAATTGGGGGGATTGGTGGCCGGCGAGAGCGTCGTCGTGATCGGTCCGGGCCCGATCGGACTGCTTGCGGTCGCGGTGGCCAAGGCGCTGGGCGCAAGCCCGGTGATCCTGACCGGGACCCGCAAGAAGCGGCTGGCGATCGGCCAGGAATTAGGTGCCGATCGCGTCATCAACATCAATGATGAGGATGCGGTCTCAGTCGTCAAGCAACTGACCAATGGGATTGGCGCGGACTACGTTGTCGAATGCGCCGGGACCGAAGCGACGCTCAATCAGGCGATCCACATGACCAACCGCGGCGGCAAGATCTGCCTTGCCGCCTTCCCGCACGAGGCCGCAACGCTGGACATCGCACATCTCGTGCGCAACAACATCTATGCCTACGGCATCCGTGGCGAGGGCCGCAGCGCGACCCACCGTGCGATGGAATTGATGGCCGCGAAGCGGTTCGACGCGACCAAGATCCACACCCACACATTTCCGCTGGCTGACCTGCCGACGGCGCTGAGGTATGCGCGGGATCGCGTGGACGACGCGATCAAGGTCGTCGTTACCAATCGAAAGGCTGAGGCAATCGCAAGCGCTGCAGAGTAGAACGCGCTCCGGCTTGCCCGCGATGCGGAGCCAGCGTCTTCACACCGAGCAGTAACGTTCCTTGATCTCATCATCCGCGAGCAGGTCCTGTGCCGATGCCTGGTGCACCACGGCCCCCTGATCCAGCACATAGGCGCGATCGGCGATATCGAGCGCGAGTTCGACATTCTGCTCGACCAGCAATACCGTCGTCCCCTGCGCCTTCATGCTGCGGAACAACTCGAACATTTCGTCGACCAGCACCGGCATGATGCCCTCGGAGGGCTCGTCCAGCATGATCAGGTCGGGCTTTGCGATCATGGCGCGCGCGATCGCCAGCATTTGCTGCTCGCCGCCGGACATCGTGACGGCCTCCTGATCCATACGCTCGGCCAGCCGTGGAAATATCATCGCGATCTC
Organism: Bradyrhizobium ivorense; assembly: GCF_900696085.1. Taxonomy (GTDB): domain Bacteria; phylum Pseudomonadota; class Alphaproteobacteria; order Rhizobiales; family Xanthobacteraceae; genus Bradyrhizobium; species Bradyrhizobium ivorense. The sequence continues at coordinate 310,114 of NZ_CAADFC020000028.1, read as the reverse complement.
GCCAATCAGCTCAGCTTCCCGCTTCTTTTCGGCCGAGGCGACCAGGCCGAGCCGCAGATTCTCCCGTACCGATAGTCCCTGCACGATCCGCCGTTCCTCCGGCACATAGGCGAGCCCCAGCGCAAAACGGATGTGCGCCGGCTGCTGCAGCAACTCCTTGCCCTTGAAGATCACCGAACCCCGCGTTCGGTCCATCAGCCCCATGATCGACTTCAGCGTGGTGGTCTTGCCGGCTCCATTGCGGCCGATCAGGCAGACGATTTCACCCCGGGCCACCTCCAGACTGATGTCCTGCAACGCGTGGCTTGCGCCATACCAGGCATTGAGCTTGCTGATCTGCAGCATCCGGTCAGTGCTCCCGCTGCCCGAGATAGACGCGCTTCACCGCCTCGTTCTGTCGCACCTCCTGTGGCGTTCCCTCGGCCAGCAGTTCGCCATGATGCAGCACCAGGATGCGGTCGCTGATGCCGAGCACCAGCTTCATCTTGTGTTCGACCAGGATGACCGTGCGCTCTTTGGCGAGCTTCACGATCAAATCCATCATGGTCCGGGTCTCTTCCGGGCTCATGCCCGCCGTCGGCTCATCGAGCAGCAACAACCGAGGCTGGCTGGCGAGCGCCATGCCGATCTCCAGCGCCCGCTGCTCGCCGTGCGCCAGCGTCTTGGCGGCACGCTCCCGCGACTCCCACAATCCCACCAGGACCAGCAACTCATCTGCCCGTTCGACCAATTCGCCCAAGCGGGCACGTGGGCGCCAGATGTCGTATCTGGAGACCAAGGCTTGCAGGCCAACCCGGATGTTCTCACGCGTCGTCAGCTGGGGAAATACGCTGGTGATCTGAAACGACTTAGCGATCCCCATGTGTGCAAAGCGATGCTGCGGGAGTCCCGTGACATCCTTGCCCTCGAATTCAACGCTGCCGCGCGAGGGCGGAAAGGCGCCGCACAGCAGGTTGAAATAGGTGCTCTTGCCCGCGCCATTCGGCCCGATGATGGACGTGATCGCGCCCTTCGAAAACTCCGCGGAGATATTGTTGAGCGCGACAAACTTCCCAAACGTCTTGCCGACGCCCTTGGTGCGCAGGATGATTTCGCCCGCCTGCCCTGCCATGGCCGTCATCGCCGCCGCCTCGCTATCAGCGTGCCCCAGATACCGGCTGGGAAGAACAGCACGCACGCAATGAAGATGGCCCCGACGATCAGTTGCCAGTGAACCGTCCACACCGAAACAACGTTCTCCAGAACCAGGAAGACCGCGGCGCCGATCATCGGCCCGAAGAATGTCCCCATGCCGCCCAACAGCGCGACCATCACCACCAGGCCCGACGTCTCATAGTGCAGGATCTCGATCGGAACGATCGAAAGATGAAGCGCCTGCAGTGCACCCGCGAGGCCACAGAAGCCGCCCGACAGGACAAACGTGAGCAATCGGGTCACGGTGACGTCATAGCCCGATGCACGCGCGCGCATTTCGTTCTCCCGCACGGCTTCGATGACAGCCCCGAAGGGAGACGCAAGGATGCGTGACATCACAAAAAAAGCGGCAATCACGAAAGCAGCGATGACGTAGTAGCGGATCATCGGATTGATGAAATCGATCCGCAAACCGAACAGATCGATGGTCCGGACATTGATACCACGGAGGCCGTTCTCGCCCCCGGTCCAGTCGACGGCCTGATAGAACAGGTAGTAGACGCACTGCGAGAGCGCCATCGTCACCATCGCAAAGTAGATGCCGCGGGTCCGGATCGCGAGCACACCGATCAACAGCGCCATCAACAGGCCACCACCAACGCCTGCCGCGATCGCCACATACCACGGCCAGCCGAAATGCACGATGGCAATGCCGCAAAGATAAGCGCCGGTTCCGAACAGCGCGGCATGACCGAACGAGAGCAGCCCGAGATAGCCGAACACCAGATTGAACCCGAGCGCATACAGCCCGTAAATCAGGATGTTCACCGCCAGGGCGGTAAACGGCATCACCAGAGGGAAAATCAGGATCACCGCGGCGGCGAGGCTGGCGCGATGCCGCGTCGCGAAATCGTACCAGCTGATGGTGGCTGCGTTCGGATGCTTGAAGGATTCGGCGGCTTCGGTCATGCCCGGCTCAGCTCAACAATCCAGCGCGACCGAAGAAGCCCTGCGGGCGCACGATCAGGACGATTGCCATCAGGGCAAAGATCGACACCTTGGCCATTTCGGGCGCAAACAGCGACGTCATGCTGACGACGACGCCGACCAGGAGGCCCGCCAGCACCGCACCGCCGATCGAACCCATGCCGCCGACCACCGTCACCACAAAGGCTTCCGCGAGAATGGTGCCACCCATCTCGGGAATGACGCCCTGCAGCGGGGCGGCGAGCAGGCCGGCGAAGCCGGCGATCGCCGTTCCAATTCCGAACACGATCAGCCAGACCCGAGATACGTCGACGCCAAGGACGCGAACGATTTGTGGATCGCGCGCCCCGGCACGGATGATGAGACCGAAGCTGGTTCTCTCCAGGAATAGCCAGAGCGCCAGCAGCACGGCTGCCGTCGCACCGATCACGAACAACCGGTAGAGCGGAAAGTATCCGACACCAATATTGACGGCACCTTGCAGAATCTCGGGCGTGTCGAAGGGATAGCCGGTCTTGCCGAACGCAATGCGCACGCATTCGACCATCACATAGCTCAGCCCAAAGGTCAGCAGCAGCGGGTAGTCAATCCCGCGACCATACAGCGGCCGGATCAACACTCGCTCGACCGCAAGACCGAACAACCCGATCAGGAGCGGCACCGCCACCAGGCAGAGCCAGAAATTGCCGCCGATCGAGATCAGGTAAAGCCCGACATAGGCGCCGACCATGTAGAACGCCCCATGGGCGAAGTTGACGACGGTCAGCATCCCGAAGATCAGCGAAAGTCCGATCGCAAACAACACGTAGATTGCGCCGAGCGCCAGCCCGGCGAACAATTGCAGCGCGATCAGATCAAAGCTCAAACCCGCCATTCATCCTCCCAAAGCGGCGCGCACCGCCATTGGCGCGCGCCATCTCGTGAACTCAGCTCTTGTGGCCGAGCAATTCACAGGTACGCAGGTTCTTTTCGTTGGGCTCTTCGGTCGCAAGGACTTCGAACACATCCGAGTCGTTCCTCATGTCCTTCGACTTCGATTTGATCACGAGCACCGACTGCACCGACTGATGATCGCATTTGCGATAATATTGCGGGCCCTTGTAGTAGTCGTACTTCAGGGCCTCGAGCGCTGCGACGACCTTGTCGGTCTCGACGCTGCCCGCGGCCTTGACCGCCGCGAGCACGGTCCGGACGCCGCCATAGCCGAGCGCGCCGTAGTCGGTCGGCAACTTGCCGTCATACATCTTGCGGAACGCCTCATTGAACGCCTTGGTCGAGGCGAATTTGTCCTCGATGCCCCAGTAGAACGAGCAACCGCCGACCACGCCTTCGAACGCCTGCGCGCCTGCGGCCACGCGGCTGGCGTGCGAGAGCAGCGGCGCAATGATCTGGATCGACTTTTTGATGCCGAAGTCGGTTGCCTGCTTCAGCGCGATCTGCTGGTCCCGGCCAAAATTGCTGATGCACAGGATGTCGGGCTTCAGCGCCTGAAGGCGCGGCAGCAGGGTCGAGAAATCGGACGTTCCCAACGGATGACGAATATCGCCGAGGTTCTCGATGTTGAATTCCTTGCCGACCTCGAGGAAGCCGCGAACCATTTCGTGGCCGTAGGCGTAATCGGCGGTCAGGAAGGCAACCTTCTTGCCAAACTTGGAGAAAGCGTAGCGGCCGACCGCGCCGGAGGTCATGTGCGGATTGAGGGCCTCGTGGAACGTGTACTTGCTGAAGTCGGCGGCCTCGTTGATGGCGTCGGACTGGCTGATCGAATTGAAGATGATGCCGCGCTCTTTGGTGACGTTGTTGATCGCGAGTTGGACGGCCGCGGAGAGGCTGCCGACCACAAAATTGACTTTCTCCTTCTCGACCAGCTCCAAAGTCCGCGTCGCAGCCTCGCCCGGATTCAGCTTGTCGTCGCGCACGACAAGCTCCGCCTTGCGGCCATTGAGGCCACCGGCCTCATTGAACTGGGCCACGGCCAATTGTCCGGCACGAACCTGGTCCTGCGCCTCGGCGCCATAGGGACCAGTCAAAGGAACAGGGAAGCCGATCTTGATCGGCGCTTCCTGCGCCTGGAGGAGATTGATGCGAAAGGGTGAGACGGCGAGAACGACGCCGGCGCTCGCTGTCGTCAGTAGCCGCCGGCGTGACATCCATCCAGCTTTGGTGGCCCTCTTCGTCATGGCTATCCTCCCCAAGAATTGTCTGTTTGGTTATCGTATTCGCGTTGCCTGGAACGTCTCCGCCTCAGATCCGTCCCAAGGCGGTCAGGATAACCTGAGGCGTCAGTGGAATCTCGGTAATAATTGCCCCGAACGGCCGGAGCACATCATTGACGGCGTTGGCGACCGCTGCCGCCGCGCCGGCCGTGCCAGCCTCGCCCGCTCCCTTGGCACCCAGCTCGGTTTCCTGCGTCGGCGACACCACATGACCGACCTCGATATCTGGCATCTCACCGGACATCGGGACCAGGTAGTCAGCCATATTGGCGTTGGTGAGCTGACCGCGCTCGTCATAGATGCACTTCTCGAACAAGGCGGCGCCCAGCCCTTGCACGACCCCGCCCCGGATCTGCTCGTCGACCAGCTGCGGATTGATGATCGTGCCGCAATCCTCAACCACCCAGTGCTTCAGCAGCTTGATGAACCCGGTCTCGGTGTCGATCTCCAGCCATGAGGCCTGGACGCCGTTGGTGAAGGCGAAGGGATATTGGCGCGGGACAAAGTGTCGGGTTGCCATCAGCTCGGGCTGAATGCCTGGCGGGAGGGTATCCGGCCGGAAATAGACGATCCGCGCCAGTTCGTTCAGCTCGATCCTCGGCGTAGCGTCGCTGGCGCTGACGATGCTATTGCCGGCAATGTCCAGCTCGGCCGGCGTCGATTGCAGGATGGCGGCGGCGACATCCAGAATATTCTTGCGCAAGGCCTTGGCAGCCTGCAGGGCGGCTTCGCCGCCAATGCCGGCACCACGAGACGCCCATGTACCGCCGCCATAGGGCGTGTTGTCGGTATCCCCTAATGTCACGCGCACCCGTTCCATCGAGACGCCGAGCACGCTGCCCACGATCTGGGCGGTCAGTGATTCCGATCCTTGTCCCTGCTCCGTGATGCTGGTCTGGCAGATCACCGAGCCCTGCGCATCGAGCCGAACTGCGACCCCGTCCTGTGACGAAATCTTCGCACCACCGACGCCGTAGAAGGCTGCGCTTGGATTGGTGACCTCGATGAAGCTCGCGATGCCGATCCCGCGGTGGATGCCCCTCAATCGCAATGCCGTCTGCTCCGCGCGCAGCGCATCGTAGTCCATCATCTGAAGCAGCTTTGCCAATGAGGCGTGATGCGACAGCTGCTCGAACTTCATGCCCGAGGGCGAGGCGCAAGGATAGCCATCGTCCGCGATCAGGTTGCGACGTCGGATCTCGACCGGATCCATCCCGATCCTGGCAGCGGCCAAATCGACCAGACCTTCGGTCACCGAACAGGCGATCGGATGTCCAACCGCCCGGTACTGGCACATGACGTTCTTGTTCTGGAAGACGACCCGGGCCCGTGCGCGATAGTTCTGTGCAACATATGGCCCGCCGACCAGATTGACCACCTGGTTGGCCTCGATGGCGCTGGTCCGCGGATACATCGAATAGGGGCCGATCCCGGTCAGATCGTCGATCTCGAAGGCAGTAATCGTACCGTCCTGCTTGACACCGATCCGTCCCTTACAGCGATGATCGCGGGCATGGATGTCGGTGTTGAAGCTTTCGACACGGTCGGCGACGAACTTGATTGGCCGACGCAGCAGCTTGGATAGCGCGTAGGTCGCCATTTCATCGGCGTAGATATGAACCTTGATGCCAAAGGAGCCGCCGACATCCTTGCAGACCACACGAACCTGCGATTCCTTGAGCCCAAGGTGCAGGGCCGCGATGTTCTGCACCATGTGGGGCGCCTGGGTGCCCTGATAGATCGTGAGCCGCGCCTCCGCTGCATTCCAGTCGGCAACCACCGCCCGTGGTTCGAGCGTCACACCGGTGTGACGGCCGAACACGAATTCGGATTCGATCACCGCGTCGGATTCGGCAAACGTCCGATCGACGTCGCCCGCGTGGTAAGCTCGCTCGAAGGCAAGATTGTCGCCGAGCGAGGCGTGAATGACGGGAGTGGACGGATCGAGCGCGGTGCGCATATCCGTGACCGCCTCGAGTTCCTCGTAGTCAACGGCGATATGCTCCATGGCATCTTCAGCAACCGCGCGGCTGGTCGCCACAATCGCCGCGACCGCCTCGCCCTGCCAGCAAACCTGCTCAACCGCGATTGCGCGTTGCGGCGCCGACTTCAATCCCTTCAAGTGCGAGAGGACACCGACCCAGGGCGTGATGACGGCCTCCAACTCGCGACCGGTAACCACCGAAATCACGCCCGGCAGACGCTTCGCAGCGGTGGCATCGATCGCGACAATCCTGGCGTGGGCATGCGGTGACCGCAAGAAAACCACGTGGGCCATCCGCGGCAATTCGAGATCGCTGACATACTGCCCACGCCCCTGCAGCAGCCGGTCGAGGTTTGGCCGCGGCACCGTCTTGCCGATATAGGAATTCGGGCGGTCGAGCACCGAAAGCGAATCTGCTGTGGGACGCGTCATGCAGCTTGCTCCGCGCGCGTCTTGGCCGTCGCCTCAACGGCGTCCACGATGGCCTGATAGCCCGTGCAGCGGCAGTAATTACCGGAGAGATGCTCCCGGATGGCCGCGCGATCGGGTGTGGGCGATTGCCTGAGCAGATCCTGGGCTGTGATCAGCATTCCGGGCGTGCAGTAGCCGCACTGCAGCGCGTTGCGCGCGCGAAACGCCGCCTGGAGATCGGCAATTTCGCCGCTGTCGGAGAGCCCTTCGATCGTTTCGACCGACGATCCCTGTGCTTGCACCGCCAGCAACAGACAGGAGCGAACGATCTCGCCGTCGACCCGGACCGTGCAGGCACCACAGACGCCGTGCTCGCAGCCAACATGCGTCCCTGTGAGCTTCAAAGTCTCTCGGAGGAAATCGGCGAGGTTGAGCCGCGGCGCGACAAGGGCCTCGATGGGCTCGCCGTTGACCAACAATGAGACCGGTATTGGAGCAATCACCAGGCGCCTCCCGTCTCCAATTCGGGCCGCTCAAGCAACGCGGCTACGCAGCGGCGCATCAATACCGTCGCGAGGTGTCGACGCATCGCCGGGGAAGCTTGCTGATCCTCCTCCGGATCGAGCTCCTCGGCTAGAGCCGCCGCCGTTTCGGCAAGCAGGGCGGGCGTAACGGACACATTGATCAACTTGCGCGCGGCATCGGCGAGCAGGGGCCGATCGCCGACGGCAAAGAATCCCAGCCGAAGGTCCGTGAACTGGCCACCTCCGACAAGCGCACGCGCGGCGAGACCAACGATGGCGTAGTCGCCGTGCCGCCGGGCATACTCCTGAAAGAAGAACCTCGCACCTTCGCCCGAGAGCGGCAGCTCGACAGCAACGAGCAGGTCCTGCGGCGATAGCGCGGTCTCGTAGATCCCCCTGAAGAACTCGGCTGTGGCGATCCGACGCTCGCCTCCCGGACCGCGAACGACGATCGTGGCGTCAAGCGCCGCCATGCAGGCGGGAATTTCCGATGCAGGGTCGGCGTGCGCAAGGCTTCCTCCGACCGTTCCGCGATTGCGAATGGCCGGATGGGCGACATGGGCCACGGCGTCCCGCAACAATGGCGCGTGCGCTGCAACCTCCGGCGATCTGAGCAAATCAACATGGCGGGTGAGCGCGCCGATGGCCAGTACGTCTCCGCTCACCGCAATGCCGCGCAATTCGGTGAGGCCGCCGATATCGACCACAATGTCCGGGGAGACCAGCCGCAGGTTCATGGCCGGCATCAGGCTCTGGCCTCCGGACAGAACCTTCGCCTTGTCACCGTGCGCAGCCAGCAGCTCCAGCGCGTTCACGACGCTGGTCGCACGAGCATACGTGAAAGCCGCAGCTTTCATGTGGGCGTGGCCTCCCGGGCCGGATTTTTCGCTTTCCGGGATTAGAGGGTCCCGCAATTCAAAGGTCAAGCTTGTTTATCGAGTGATTATTTATTCGATGGGGCTTGTCTTCGCGGTACGGAGGTCGCAGGTTCCTCACCAACCAAAAAAGCCCGCCCGCGGGGAGCAGCAGATCATGAAGCTCGGGTTCTTTACGATGCCCATCCATCCTCTCGAGAAGGATTGGCGGCAATCGCTCCGGGAGGATCGTGAAGCCTTCCTGCTCGCGGATGAGCTCGGATTCACCGAGGCCTATGTCGGCGAGCATGTCACCGACCGCGCCGAGAATATCACCTCAAGCATCGCCTTCATCGCCTGGATCGCGGCCGCCACCAAACGGATCAAGCTTGGAACCGGCACGATCAACATGCCGAACACGCATCCGGCAGCGGTCGCCGCATCGGTCGCGATGCTGGATCACATGCTCGATGGCCGCTTCATTCTAGGTATCAGCCCCGGCGGATTGCTCTCGGACGCAGAGGTGTTCGGCAATCTCGATGCCGATCGCAACGCGATGTTTCTCGAGGCGATCAATCAGGTTCTCGATATCTGGGCCGGCAAGCCGCCCTATGACTTGCAAGGCAAGTACTGGAATATTTCGATCAACAAGACGCTGATCGAAGACATCGGCCAGGGATTTATTGCCCGTCCTCTGCAGGCCCCTCACCCACAGATCGTCGTGACCGCTGTTGCTCCTTTCTCAAAGGGCGTCACGGAGGCGGCGGCGCGCGGCTGGGATCCGATCTCGGCGAATTTCCTGATGCCGGCCTGGGTAAAGAGCCATTGGCCCAAATATGTCGAAGGTTGCGAGCGCGTGAAACGCGTTGCGAACGCGGCCAACTGGCGCGTCGCCAAGAGCGTGTTCGTTGCCAAGGACGCGTCAACGGCAAAGGCCTATGCCACGGGGCCAGACAGCCCCTATGTGTATTACTATCATCAGTTGTTCACGAAGCTGAAGCGCGGCGGCCGGCTCGAGTTGTTCAAGACGCGGCGGGAACAGCCGGACGCTGAGGTCACGCTGGAATCGATCTGCGACAAGCTCATCATTTATGGCACGCCGGAAAGCGTGGCCGATCAGCTGTTGGCGCTCCAGCAGGAGGTCGGCGAGTTCGGCACCTTGCTTTATGCCGGCAAGGATTGGAAGGACCGCGAACTCGGCCGCCAATCGATGATCTTAATGGCTGAGAAGGTCCTGCCCCGGATCAATGCAGCCGCGGCCGGACCGGCAAATTAATCAAGGAGCTCGATATGGCCTTCAGCGATCGCATTCCGTATCAGGCTCTGGTTGATCGACCGAAACTGACCCTGCCTGGCGGCAAGAAGCTTGCCGTATGGGTCATCCTCAATGTCGAGGAATGGCGCATCGAAAATGCGATGCCACGCACCGTGCTTAGCCCGCCGATGGGCCAGCCTCTGCTGCCCGACGTGCCGAACTGGTCCTGGCATGAATACGGCATGCGCGCCGGCTTCTGGCGACAGTTCATGGCGCTCACTGAAAGGAACATACCCGTGACGCTGGCTATAAACGCCAACGTCTGCAACACCTATCCGCGCGTGGCATCGGCGGCGCTCGAGGCCGGCTTCGAGTTCATGGGACATGGCTTTATTCAGGGCCCGATGCACAGGGTCGAGAACCAGGCGGACGCGATCAGGCGCTCGGTCGACACCATCGCGAACTTTACCGGGAAACCGCCGCGGTCGTGGGAAAGTCCGGGCCTGACCGAGACTGAAGAAACGCTCGATCTGCTGCGCCTCAACGGGATCGAGTACGTCGCCGACTGGGTGATTGACGATCTTCCCCAGGACATCACGACGCCGCACGGCACCGTGACGACGATCCCCTATTCCGTCGAGACCAACGACATCGTCATTCACGCGTTGCAGCACCTTCCGTCCGAACAATTCTTGAGGCGCTGCACCGATCAGTTCGATCGGCTCTATCTCGAAGGCGCGGACAATGCGCGGATCATGGCCATCTCGGTACACCCCTACATCACGGGGGTGCCGCATCGAATCAAGTACCTGGAGGCCCTGCTCGACTACGTCATCGGCCATGACGGCGTGGCAATGATGACGGCAAGCGAGATTGGGGATTGGTATCGGGGCGAGATGGCGAAGTAGTGCGGCTCAGCCAATGACCTTGATCGGCACCCGCCGGCGATCGGCGGAATTTTCCGCGATCTTCTCAAATCCGGCGAGGAAAATATCCAACGCGTCGCTGATCATCTGCGCCTTGTCTTCAAGAACGGGCGCATCATAGATGTATTTTCGCACTCCGTAGTAGAAGATGCCGCCGTGAAACACCCACGCCAACTCCAACTCGGCGGCGCTCGGCCTGCTCTGCACTGCCAATCCGGCCTCATGGCGGCATTCTCGCAGGATGCGGGTCAGGATCTTGTCCTTGACCATGCCAACGTACCAACGGTTGATGTCGAGGCCCTTTAGACCCGAATAGAGGTAAATCCGCAGCCATTTGCGGGTGAAGATCGCGTCCGTGTAGATCTCGTAGAATTCCTGCAGCCGCACGCGGAGCGGACGTGACCGATCGGAAAGCAGTTTCTCCCACCCGATTTCGAGCGGTTCGAGGTATACCTTGCGGTAAACTTCCTTGATGAGGTCATCCTTGCTTGGAAAGTAGCGGTAAAGCAGCGGTTGGGTCACACCAAGCTTGCGCGCCAACGCGCGGGTTCCGCCGGCAAATCCTTCTTCCGCGAAAAGCTCGGTCGCCTTGGTGACAAATTCGCTGCGGCGATCGTCGGCCGACAACCGTTTCTGCTTGGCGCGCGTTCGCCTGTTGGGTGCCTTTCGATTCATCAAGCTTTGCCAACGTCCCCAGCAAGAAATCGGCCAAAACCGCCTTGCGCGAACAACAGCGGCTCCCTCCGGTTATGAGCGTACGCCTCTACCGCACCGAGAAAAATAACGTGATCCCCTCCGTAGTAGCGGTTGGCGGCACGGCATTGAAAACTGGCGACAACGTCGGCAAGCACCGGCGCGTTGCCGAGCCCTGGTGTCCAGCTGACGCCGGCGAACTTGTCACTGGAGGACCTGGCGAACTGCTGAGCAAGCTTCTGCTGTGATGCCGCTAGCACATTCACCGCAAAATGGCTGGCGTTTTGGAAGATCACGAGCCCCTGCGAAAAAACGCCCAGGCTCCATAGCACCAACGGCGGATTGAGCGACACCGAGGCAAAGGAATTGCACGTGATCCCGTACGGCTTTCCTTCCGCCGACATCGCGGTGACAATCGTCACCCCAGTGGCAAACGTACCGAGCGCATTGCGAAAGTCGCGAGGATCGATCGCCGAATTGTCGCTTGCGAGCTCGTTGGCCGGGTCCTGCGGATGTTTGGGTGAGTCAGACATCCAGCAAGCCTCAAAGCGTCAGGTTCTCGGACGGCAGACCAAGCACGACCCGTCCGTAGTTGGTTCCCGCCGCATCAAAATTGAACGCGAGGTGCGAGTTCACCGCGTGCGCATCGCGAAATTGGCGCTGCAGGGTTCCCGAGGTGAACAGGCTGCGAGCTCCGCTGGCCGTGAACAGGAGAGACACGGCGTCGGTACAGAGGTTGACCGCGAACGCGCCATCGCGCCGCAGCTTCGTCTTCGCCGCCATGTTCGGAATATGGCCACGCCTGGCGTCCGCGAGTACCTCTATACAGTTGGTGCGCATGATCAGGCGCGCGGCGTCTGTCTTTGCCGAAGCCTCGGCGATCTTGATCTGGGTGCTCTGCAAATCCCCGATCTTGGCCCTGTTGTAGGTTGAGGCGCGATGTCGCGCGATCTCCACATAGTCGTCGAGGCAGGCCTGAGCATTCCCCAATCCGACTCCGGAGAGCACGTATGGAAATAACGAGAACACCGGAAGCGCATAGAGCGCATTCGGATTGACAACGCTGCCCGGTGTCGGTCCACCCGCCAGGTCCGCGACCGCAACCGTCATGTGCTCAGGGACAAATGCGTCCGTCACCTGAACATCGTTAGATCCCGTTCCGCGCAAGCCGGTCGCGTTCCAGGTGTCCTTGACGCTGTAATCCAGCTTGTTCAACAGGAACAGCCGGTATTCGACGCCATCAGCCTCATCGTCGGATGCAACGATGCTGGCAAGCATGTTCCACTCGCATGCCTCCACACCGGACGAGAACGGCCAATGGCCGCTCAGGATATATCCGTCATCCACCTTTCTGGCGCGACCGGCCGGGAAGATGAAGGACGATGCGATCAGCGTATCCGGATCCTTGCCCCACACCGCGTTCTGCGCCTCAGGCGCGAACATCGCCAACATCCAGTGATGGCTCGCCAGATTGGCGAAATTCCAGGAGACCGACGCGTCGCCCTGCCCCAAGGCGTCAGCACAATCGACCAGAGCGACATAGTCGAGTTCGCTGCCCCCGACGCGCCTGGGCTGCAGGATCCGAAACAGCCCGGCATCATGGAGGTCGCGCTCAGTCTCCGGCGGCAACCGTCGCAGATCCTCGGTCCGCGACGCCCGCTCACGCAATACGGGAACCAGCGCCCGGGCCCGCGCGATCATCACCGAGTAACTATCCGAACCGGGCCCCGCTGCCGTAGCCGCGTCTGGCCCGCCGCCAACCTGAACCATTGACGCTCCCTCGCTCGATGCCCTTGTGTTCAAGGTACGGTCGAAACGCGGATCAGTTTATCGAGTGATCACCGGAGATCAAGGCACGTGAGGCAATTTCTCGAGCGCAGTCTCGCAACCATCGGCGTGGATTCGCCAGTCCCCGGATGCCAATGGTCTGCCGTTGCGTAGCGCTGACTACCCGAAAACGCAAAGAAGGCCCGATGGCTGTTCAGCCACCGGGCCTTCTTGTCGTTGAAATACTAGCGCCGGCTTCTGTCTTGATCGAGGCGCGGGTCAACCTCACGGTTTCTAGATCAGCGCCTTCCGCCAATACAGCGTATGCGGCCATGCCCAGGGTAGCGCCGGCTCAAAGAGCCGGTATCCCTGTCGGATGAAGTTGTTTGCTGAGATCACACGGTCCGTCGTGTCAGAAACAATCGCGCTCCAACCGACTCTTCGCGCTCGCGCTTCGAGCGCGCGGGTGAGCCGCACTTGCAAGCCGTGACCACAATGTTGCATCACGACGCCGACGCGGCAAAGATATCCTGCATTCGCGACGTGCGTCGATGGGACAACGCCCGCGAATGCAACCGGTTTCGCTCCATGGAAAGCTATCCACCAATACCCCTGCTCGAAATCGGGCACACGAGTCCCGTCGCAGAATGTCACTTGGTGAAGTTCGTCGAGCGTCTCTGCGATCTCATCGTCCTGTGGATCAACTTCGCGTATACGGTACATGGCCAAGCCTCAAAGCTTCAAACTATCCAGCGACTCCTCCCTGGCTGACGGAAGGCAGTTACGCTGTGATCACTTCCCAAGCGTAGCCTTGATGCCCAGCCATACGGCTCCGATAAAGCCTGTAGCAATCACGGTAATGACCGCTTTGAATGTGTAACTTTGCGCCTGCTCCACACTTCTCCGCCATCGCCGCAGGTGTTGGAAATCCGCACGCAGCTCTTTCCGATCACCTTCCTCTATGCCGAATGAGGTCAAGATGGTTGCAATCGTCTTGACGACGACCGCGTCGATGTCACTTCGGCGGACTCGCTCCTGCTCAATCAGTGTTTCCATCACGATCGCCTTAACGTCCGCTTCATTCATTGGAGTCACCGCTTGATAACGCATGCCCCGGAAGATGATCGCGCCATCGCCCGGCGTCGCAATCTTGTCCGAATAGAGCTTGAAGCCCGCGCCGACACCGAGCGAAGCGATCTTGCTCTCGACCAGCCGCTTCGAGGACTGCGCCAGCGTGCGCTGCGCCTCGCGGATACAAACCGCCAGCGTGCCGCGCTCGGCCTGGCACATCTCGACCAGCAGTTCGCCGAAGAAGTGCGACTTGCCCGATCCCCTGCCGCCGAACGCACCCTTGTAGCGCGCAGGCTGCAGCAGCGGCTCGAACACTTTTGCAGTTGGAATTTTCAGGATCGACAAGGCTGCTCTCAGTAGGGGCAAATCGGGTATTGCGGCCGCTGTCAGGCTTGAACCGCTATCGGCGACGGCGTGCCCCGGTGTGTCCGGCAAGCCAGTCATCGATACTCGTCTTCGGTGCGTCCGGAACGCCAAGTACAGACGGCAGATATTGCACCGGTTGTCCGCTGAACGGGCTCAGCGATCTCGTCGCGACCGAAGGTGTGGGCGCAAAAGCCGCGAAGCGCTCGTCGAACAACGCGGACTGGCCGGGAGGCGGCTCGGAGCCGGCTGCCGAATGAGAAACGGCCGGTCCAGCCGCACTAAGCGAGAAGGATTTCCGGAGCCTGCGGTGCCATTAGCCCCCCATCGAGACGCACGCCGATTAACCACCAGATCGAATCAAACGCCGCAAGGAGCGGTATTATGCCCAGTCCCCAGAACGCACGAAGACGTCGATCGGCCACGCTAGTTCTCCCGTGATGCAACGCAAGGACAGAAGAGCAGTTCGCGATCCACATGGGCCTTCTACCCGGAGCACGTTGCTCCGACACGCTGTCATAGATATCACCGTGACTAGCGCTCTGATAGAGTGGTTCGGTAAGACGAGGCACACAAAGTCGCGAGCGTCGTCCGCGGCGTCAGGATCGCTGAAGGGTAAGAGGGGCGAGCGACATCGCCCAGTCAAACCGATCAATCGGACGGGCCGCGCCCAGTGCCGCTCACGTCTCTTCACCCTCAAGGCTCTCCGGCTCCACGATAATCCGCTCGATGCGGTGCACAAGTTCGAGCGCGCCGTCGCCGTTCTCGATCGCCTGCGACGCCTTGCCCCAGCCGCGATCGAGGATGGCGTTGGCGGCAGACACGCGGGCCGCCGGCGTCGCGCTTGTGGATCGCATCACCCCGACAAGCACGTTGATGGCCGTCCTGGTGTGGCTGCGCGCGAGCGATCTGATCTGGGTGATCGATTTCGCCACCTACTTCTCCTCCCAGTCGGACGGGAGATATTCGCTCGGCGCGGTATCGACGTGGTCGATATCGCGATCGGGCACGGCCGTGCGAAATGCGATGGTTGGAAAATCCGTCTGCGCGCGATCCTGGCGCGGCCGCGGAATGAACTGGATAATGTCTGCGCTCATGCGAACTGGTCCCACACGGCAATGGCAATCAAGCCCGCAACCGCGAGCGATATCAGATAGGCGGTCATGCGACCTCGTTGATCGGCCGGCTGCACGCGGCACCGGCGATTGAAGAAACGTGCGGCAGATCGCGCGATCGGCTGCGATCTTTTGGGGCGCGAACCTTATCCCTGACGAGTGGGGCCGCGGGCGGCGCCGGCTTTCGCCGCGCCGCAGGACCGGCGCGTTCGCGCGCGCCGGCCAATTCGTGCTGGTTTCAAAGGGTTCGGACGGCGGCGCGCTGACGACGCTCGGAGCGACGGCGAGGGAGATGTGGCGTCGTGACGTGCGGCCGCCGTCCGATTGGTGAAACGGCAAACAAAAAGCCCGCCGCGGAGCTCTCCGCGCGGGCCTTCGACAATTTCGGAATGATGGAATTATGCAGGTGACTTGCCCGACGTGTCAAATGTTTTGATTGAGCGCGCGATCGAAAAAGTGCGACCCGTCGATACGTTGCCCTCGGGCGAACCCTCGCGCGTCGTTCGCTAGCGTTCCGTCCTGTCCCAGCGGGCCCGCCTGCGTTTTGCGGCCGTCCATCCCTCGCTACCTGTCGCCGCATCCTTGTTCGGAAAATCGAAGATTGGGGGCGGGAATGGCCAGTCCGGCATTGGGGTGCCACTGACAATTCCGAGCGGCCTAGTGCCCGGCGACCCAACGCCGTCCGCCGAAAGTGAGATCAACTGAAGAGGATTACGCCAAACACATCAGCCGCCTCGGATAACCTTGGCAAGTGCATCTGAGTACTTCAGCACCAGTCCAATATTGGACTTGTACTGCACGGCTGGCATTACAAATTGCAGGTCGTCTTTGAGATCGGCGATCCTCTCCGCCTTATCGGCGGAAGACATCTTCTTGTCTGAACGAGCGCGGGCAATTTGCGCTCGAATGACGGCTTCGCTTCCAACATATCGGTTCGTCACCGGATCGATACCGGCTGACACGAGCCCGATATTCTCCGTGACAACCTTGTATTCTTCATAGTTGGCAAATCCGCGCTTACCCACGAGGGCATCCAGTTTCGCGATCGTTTCAGGAGTTAGCTTGTTGATACTTTCCGGTGCGTTGTCGGTGACGTCATAGACTCTCCCCGTTAGCGCCAAGACACCCAGGACTTGCGCCTCGGTCAACGGCATCTGCCTCACGGCAACCACGTGCCGAGCAGGCTTTTGAACGGGCGGCGAAGCTTGCTTGCTTTGCTCGACGGCTCTGCCATCTTCGCAAAACGCTGCCGACCAGGCCAGAATCGAAGCCAAAACGACGAAACGTGAATACCTGATAGCAGCCCCCGCGGATGCCTCGCCCTTGCGCCGATCAGATGTGCTTCTGCCCCGGAGCCGTCGAAATCTCGCGATTGATGATTGCGTACATGATCGCGCTGCGCAAGGAGAAGGTGACAAGGCGCAACACGAAGAGCGACGCGCAAATCCGGTATGGATCCCTCGTTGATCGGCCGGCTGCACGCGGCACCGGCGATTGAAGAAATGTGCGGCAGATCGCGCGATCGGCTGCGATCTTTGGGGCGCGAACCTTATCCCTGACGAGTGGGGCCGCGGGCGGCGCCGGCTTTCGCCGCGTCGGCCAATTCGTTCCGGTTTCAACGGGTTCGGACGGCGGCGCGCTGACGACGCTCGGGGCGACGGCTGGGGAGATGTGGCGTCGTGACGTGCGGCCGCCGTCCGATTGGTGAAACGGCAAACAAAAAGCCCGCCGCGGAGCTCTCCGCGCGGGCCTTCGACAATTTCGGAATGATGGAATTATGCAGGTGACTTGCCCGACGTGTCAACCGTTTTTCCGAAAATCGAAGAAAACGGTAAAATTGGAGGGTTCGGCTTCGACAGCGAGAAACTGCCTTCGGCGAAAATCCGGGTCAAAACCCTCAATCGCAACATGAATTTCCAACGGGCGCCGTATGCTTGTTGCGATGATGTCATTGTGCAGGTGAGTTGCCCGACGCGTCAAGCCGGCCGATGGGCGTCGTTCCGACCGACATCAGGACAAGTTTGGCGGGCGCAGGCCGGTTTGGCCGCGCCGTACTCACATCGCAAGGAGGCGTCCATGTATTTCGTTGCGGCCGTGCTCGCGGTCTTGTCGGGCCTGTTCTATGCCGCAGGCCATCATCAGATCGGTTCGCTCGGCGGCACCATGTGCAGCTACGGCGGGATGTTCTGCGACAATCCGGTCCTTGTTCTGGTCGGCGCCGCGCTCGCAGCGGCCTGGGGCAAGTTCGTCAGCGTGCGTTGATTGCCTTCGACCGTCTGTTTTCCGGGCGCGCTGCCGGATTTGGCCGATTCAATTTTCTTGTCCTATGGCGCGCACCCATAAAGCCTGCACATCTATTGCGGCGCGTTCGGATTTGCCGGATGAACCGGCTTTGGGCCCGGCGGATCGGGTTCGAGCGGGGCCTTGGGCTCGGTCGGCAACACCGTTGCGCCGGCGGCACGCGCAGCCTCGCCAGTCGTCGAGTAGTTGGCATGCGCGGCGGGCTGCAGCTTCGGCTTGTTCCACGGACCATGGTCGACGATCAGCATGCCCAATACGCCGAAGGCCGCCACGACGGCTGCCACCACAAGCGGTGTGCCGCCGTGCCGCTTTCGCTCGTTGATCGCGCTTCTCTCCTTGATCGCGCTCGCATCGGTCATGGCATAGGGCCTGCACTGCAAGTGTCGTTATTGAACAAGCCTCGAGCCGGTCAAAAGTTTCCGGTTCCTGCGGTGCGAAATCCAGCCATGTCCGCGGAACCAATCGACGGCCGCGGCATTTTCACAGCGTGTGGCCGTCACCCGCCGTTCATAACGGCGCCTGTCGCGGATAGCCAAAGGTCATCGACCCGCTGTTCAGAACACGCGCACGCGCGGATAGCCA
Organism: Bradyrhizobium ivorense; assembly: GCF_900696085.1. Lineage (GTDB taxonomy): Bacteria > Pseudomonadota > Alphaproteobacteria > Rhizobiales > Xanthobacteraceae > Bradyrhizobium > Bradyrhizobium ivorense. Next base: position 291,931 of record NZ_CAADFC020000028.1, on the reverse strand, counting down.
AAGGTGACGGCCACCTGACCTTCAGCCAAATTGCGGCACGGCATGAGCTTTGAAACACCGGAATCCCCGCTGCAGCCCACGCTTGGTGAGCGCGCGATCGACACCGCGACCGACGTTTCGCGCACCATCACCGAGGTGTCGGACGGGCTGCGGTCCGCCGTCGACCGGCTCAGCCGTACAATCGCGGCGTCACGCCGGCCGGGCGGAACACTCGCCACCGTGAGCGCGGTCACGCGCGAAGCGCCGCTTGCCAGCCTGTTCGTCGCCTTCCTGCTCGGCATTGCCGTGGCCCGGCGGCGCTAGGCGCGCTGCCACGCAGAACGATCGATCCTAGAACTTGCCCTTGGTGGCATCCTTGGTGGCGGACATCACGCTTCCCGTGATCTGCCGCATATGCTCCCCGGCATTGGTGAACTGGCTGCGCAAAAATTCCGACTGGATCTGCATCGCCTGCTGCAGATCGGTCGCATGCACCAGCTTCCGCGCATGCTCGAACGCCGCCCGCATGTTCTGCTCGGTGAACGACAGCGCCTGTCGGGAGATCTCCGTGCCCGGCACCGCCGTCATCGACTTGCCGGCAGCATCAAAAAAAAGGCCGAAGGCTTGCTCGGCCTGGTCGATGGTCTTTTCCGCGAGATCGCGCAGTTCGGCAGGAACTTCAAGCTTCGGCTCGATCATGATCGCCCCCTGAAATTATGCTCCGGGGCGACGTTAGCACAGATCGCGACGGCGTCAGCCTCACATGTTGAGGCGCCGGGCGCCGTCCGGCCCCTCGCCCGCACGCCCTCCGAGGTGACACGCGACAGTAACGCTGCCGTGGAAAATCGAAAAATGGACGGGGTCCGGGGCGGCCCCCCGGATGAGCGGATATCGTCTACCCGTCCCGGCCGGCGCTGGTCGCGGTCAGGTCATGTCGGTGCAAGACCATCGGCTCCGACCGGCATGATCTTCAACGGCTGGCGCTTCGCCGCCTTCGACGACTCCAGCGCGACGTCCTCTGCCACAACGACAATGGGTCAATGTCGATCAAGCGGATCGCGATGAGCAGCGCATCCCCTGCAGTTCCAGCGCGGAACTTGCCTGATCCCGTAACCGCGCCGATTCCAATCGTGTCAGCACTGTGGCATAGTGATTCGGAATTTCGTCGGTGGCGTTTGCGTCTCTGGGGACATGGGGACTTCGATGCTGCGCACCTTTCGGCCGACTCCGACCTGCACGCGGTTCAAGACCAGCATAGAGATGCCGTGCATGAGATGCGGCGCGCAGATGCGGCTCGCGCTGATCGAGCCGCGCGATCAGGTCTATGACGTGCTGACCTATCAGTGCACGCCCTGCAATTCCGGCGAAAGTTTTCTGAAGGCCCGCTAGTCGGCGCATTCGGATCAGCCGCTCAGCACCGCAGCTCCCGAAGGGGTCAGCGTCGGCTCGTCGTCGTGCAATTCGATCAGACCGAGCTCGATGAGCACGGCCAGATCCTCGTCGCCCACCGGTGACAGTTTGAGCCGGCCGGCCTGGATATCCCGCAACGCCCAGCGCAAGCCGATCGCTCGCTCCAGGGAAAATTCAGCGAATGGATTGTCTGCCATTCGCCTCGACTAGTGCGGCATTTCGATCAGACTTTGGCCTTGCCGCGGCGTCTTCATGGACACCACGGCGTGACGCGACCAGGTATGATCGCATCAGCCTCGCAAGCCGTTCAATAGCGGTAGGGCTCGATATCCAGCAGCGGAAATGCGCTGAACACGCTCGGCGGATTGGTTGGCAGCGCCGGATGCAGGTAGGATTTGTCCAGCTCGGCAAAGCTCGTGACACCGAGCAGCCCGAGGCAGCGGATCACCTCATCCTCGAGCAGTTCGAGCATGCGCACAATGCCCGCCTCGCCTGCCGCGGCGAGCGCGTAGCACTGCAGACGGCCGATGCCCACAAGGTCGGCTCCCGAAATGATCGCCTTGACGATGTCGGTGCCGCGGCTGAACGATCCGTCGACCATGATCTTGGCGCGGCCGGCGACCGCCTGAACGATCTCGGGCAGCACATGCATCGAGCCGCGGCCGTGGTCGAGCTGCCTGCCGCCATGGTTCGACACGTAGATCCAGTCGACCCCGTGATCGAGGGCGATCTTGGCGTCTTCCGCCGTCGCGATACCCTTGAGGATCAGCGGAATTTTGAACTTGTCCTTGATCAATTTCACCGTCCGCCATTCCAGTCCCTTCTGGAAGTCACCGCCGGTCGCGCGGATCCGGCTCTCGCGCACATAGCGTTTGGCTATATCGCGCTCGCGCCGGCTGTAGTGCGCGGTGTCGACGGTGAGGCAGAAGGCGGCGTAGCCATTGGCGATCGAGCGGCTGACCACGTCCTCGACGAACGCGTCATCGCCGCGCACATAAAGCTGAAAGATGCGCAGCGCATCCGGGGCCGCCTTTGCCGTGTTCTCCAGCCCTGGCTCCGACACCGAGCTCAGCATATGCGCCGCACCGAACGTTCCGGCTCCGCGCGCGACCGCCGCCCCCGATTCCGGGTCGAAGATTTCGAGCGCACCGACCGGGGCGATCATGACGGGAAGCCGGAGCCTGCGCCCGAATAGCTCGACCGACGGATCGACATGCACGACATTGCGCAGGACGCGCGGCCGGAATGCGATCTCGTCCAGCGCCATCCTGTTGCGACGCATCGTGGTCTCGGTTTCTGCGGCGCCGACGATATAGTCCCAGGCATTCTGGTTCAGCTTGGCGCGGGCCTTGCGCACGAACTCGTGCAGGTTCTGGAATTCCTCGCCGCTGGCGCCGAGTTCAACATTGCGCGCCGACCGAATGGGGGTCCCGTCATTCATGGTGTTTCTTCTCCCGATTTGGCGGCACATTAGCCGCAGACAAACCGGAAAAGCTACCGCCTGAACGGCGAATTCCGCCAGCGAAGGCCAGCTATTCGCTCGCGGGATGGATCAGCTTCGACACCAACATTGCCTGGCGGGCGCATCGCGCGCGGCGGCCGAGCTAGCTGCCGGAAAACCGGTTTCGGTACTCGGTCGGAGATACGCCGAGGTGGCGCAGGAAGGCCCGGCGCATGCGCTCGTCATCGCCAAACCCTGCGCGCTTGGCGACCTCGACCACGCCGCCGATCTGGCGGCTCTCGAGCAGCAGGCGCGCCGTCTCGACACGCAGCGCCTCGACGCCGCTCGCCGGCGTCATGCCGGTGCGGCTGACGTAGGTTCGCGCGAATGTCCGCGGCGTCATCCCGGCTTTCTCCGCCAGCGTCTCGACCTTGAGATCGCTGGCGATGTTCTCGATGATCCAGGCGTGCAGCGCACTGAAGCGTCCCTCGACGTCCGATGCCTGGGCTGCAAGGACCGTTGAAAATTGGCTCTGGCCGCCCGGCCGCTTCAGGAACACCACCAGCCTGCGCGCAACGTCGAGTGCGATGGTATGGCCGAAATCCTCCTCGATCATCGCGAGCGCGAGGTCGATGCCGGCGCTGACGCCGGCCGACGACCACACCCGCCCGTCCTTGACGAAAATCGCATTCGGCTCGACGCGGATCTTGGGGAAATTGTCCTGCAGCCTCGGACAATAGCGCCAGTGCGTCGCAGCACGCTTGCCGTCCAGGATGCCGGTCCAAGCCAGCGCGAACGCCCCGAGGCAGACCGAGGCGACCCGGCGTGCCTTCGGCAGCGCCTCGGTAATCCAGTTCATCATTTTGGCGTCGCTGCGGATCTTCCAGATGCCCGGACCGCCGGGGATCACCAGCGTGTCGATCTCGCCCGGTGCGACACTTTCGATCGGTGTGGTGTCGATCATCATGCCGACATCGGTCGGCACCAGCCCCCCGGCGGGCGAGAGATAGGACAGCGAATAGTCCGGTCCGGGCAGCTCGATCGCGTCCAGTTCCGCAAACACCTGCGCCGGCCCCGAGATGTCGAGCAGGGTCACGCCGGGGAACGCGACCATCGCGATTAGCCGCGTGGATGTCCTGTCGGGCGGCTCCGGCCGGGGTTTGGCAGGTTTCGAGGGCATATTGTCCTTTAAGCCATTCGAGGCCCCCCTGTATAGCTCGCGATGGAAGGCTGGAGTTCTGCGATGTCGCGAAATCTGGGTGGCCGATATGAGGCGATCAAATCGCCTTGGTCGGATTACGCGATCTACAGTTTCCCAGACGCCTCGCAGATCGAAGCCTGCGACCGGCAGCCGCTGATGGATGCCATGAACGGCATCATTGCCATCAACTGGCAGGCCACCGAGCCGCACTGGACTGCGTCCTCCTCACCGTTCGAGCCGAAATACAGCCTCATCCTGGTCTATGACGGCTCGGGCCTCGTGGCCTTCTCCGTCTACCGCGTCCTGCAGATGTCGGCCGGGCTCGGGATCTACCGCAGCGGCACCGAGGTATTGCCGGTCCACCAGGGTCGCGGTCTTTACGGTTTCTTCACCACAGAAGTTCTCAAGCGTTCGGGCGCCACTGACAGGACCGAGGGCTCTGTGCTCTACGGTTGGCGGACCCGCAATCCGATCGTTTGGGCCGCCAACGCCAAGATTTGCGAAAAGGTCACGCCGTCGCTGCTCGACGACGCACAGGATCCCGCATTACAGGCGGCGTGTGTCGAGATGTGCAGATCGCTTTATCCGGGCAAGCCGCTTGAAGTGCCGGACATGATCATGCGCGGCGCCTACGGCCACATTAAGCATCATCGGCAGGCCTATCACGGCACCGCATCGCTGGTCGATGCCGCGATGTCGCGCAAGATCCCGGATTCTGCGGACGCCCTCTTCTCGGTCGGTTACGCGAGGGTGTGATGTCGATGCTCGGACAACAGGCCGTATTTACCCCGACGTCGCGCCTGACCGATCGCGCCTATCTGGCCTGGTCCGCGGTGGCGATCGCCTATGCCATCGCATTCCTGCAGCGCGTGTCGCCGCAATCGATCACCCAGGGCTTCATGCTCGACTTCAACACCGACGCGGCCGGTGTTGCGATGCTCGCTTCCAGCTACTTCTGGGGCTACACGCTGATGCAGATCCCGGCGGGCCTGCTGGTCGACCGGTTCGGCGTCAAGCGGGTCGTGCTGGTCAGCATGGTCGCCTCGTCGCTCGGCAGCGCGGCGTTCGCGCTGGCGCCCAATCTGCTCGACGTGTTTGCCGCGCGCCTGATCGTCGCCTGCGGCGATGCGCTGGTGTTCACCGCGCTGCTCAAGCTCGTCGCGCAAAGCTTTGCCGACGAACGCTTCGGAATGATGTCGGGCATTTCGCAGGTCTCCGGCTATGTCGGCGGCGTGATCGCGACCACGCCGCTGGCGGCTGCGGTCTCCGGCTTCGGCTGGCGGGCCTGCTTCCTGTTCATCGCCTGCGTCGGCCTGGTCAATCTTGCCTTCGCCAAGGTTGCGCTCAAGCCGGATCCGATCTCGCACAGCAACAAGACGTTGAAGGGCGTCGTCATCGCCGCGCGGCAATCGCTGGCCCATGTTGCGAACTGGGGCTGCGCAATGACGTTTGCCTCGCACTTCGCGGTCGTCACGACGCTGTCGGGCGTCTGGGGCATTCCGATGGTCGCACATTTCTTCCACATCTCCCCGACCGCTGCGGGCACGCCGCTGCTCGCCTTTATGATCGGCAACGCGCTCGGTTCGATCTTCCTGGGACACGCCGCCGATCGGGCCGCGGGCAACCTCGATCGTGCCCTGATCCGCATCTGCCTGCTGCGCATGCTGCTGATCGCCATGCTGCTGCCGGCGGTCGCGCGCACATTTGGTTTCGTCTACGTCACCGTCGTGTTCACTGCGCTGGGCCTCGTCGCCGGCGGCACCGTCCCGCTGGTGCTGAAATGCGTCAAGAAGCTCTACACCGCCGACCTCATTGGTGTCGGCGCTTCGGTGAACACCACCGCCGCCGGCATCTTCGCCGGCATCGCGCAGCCGATCATCGGCTTTGCGATGCTCGCCGCCAGCCAGGTCTCCGGAACCGACGCCGTGCACAACAGCGCGGCGATCGGCGATGCCGGTTACGCCGCCTTGATTGCCATTCTGCTGCTCATGTCGCTGCCCGGTATTGCCGGTCCGCTACTGATGAGGAGCAAGTTGATAGCTCGTTGAGTCTAGTTGTGAGTGAAGGGGGTGTTATGGAGCGCTTGTTTTTGAAAAAAGGCGAAGTTGCCTCGAACTTTCCAGTAAGCAGCTGGCAAAGTGTGATGTTTTCCGAGTTTGAAGCGCAAATGAGCAGCGAGGCGAGACCGTTCCCCTGCGTGTTCGGGGTGACCGGACACCGCCAGGACCAGTTGCGCTATCTGTTCCTTGATCCGTACGACGTCGCAGTGCTGGGCGAACAGCTCGCGCAGTATGTCGCGCAGTCCCGCTCGTTCGGTCCCAATACCTCGTTGATCGTGTTCACGCGACCGCGTCCCGTGCAGACGCTCGACGCCTATTATCGCAAGATGTGGCTGACGCTCGACCAGCTCGCTCGCCTCGACAAGAGCCCGTGGCCTAGCGAGATTCCGGAACAGATCGACCATCCGATGTGGGAGTTCTCGTTCGCCGGCGAGCCGATCTTCGTGGTGTGCACCACGCCCGCGCATGTCATGCGCCAGAGCCGCCGCTCCAGCGCCTTCATGCTCACCTTCCAGCCGCGCTGGGTGTTCGAAAAGATTCTCGGGACCGAGAAGGCGGCAAACGCCGCATTCGCCGAGGTGCGCAAGCGGCTGGTCCCGTATGACAGCGCGAGCCCCTCGCCGCTGCTCGGCCGCTATGGCGCGGCCGACGGGCGCGAGTATCAGCAGTACTTCTTGCACGACGACAACAACGCGAGCACCGGCTGCCCGTTTGCCAAGCTCGCGCAGAACAAGACGCCGCCGATCGCAGACAAGGAGCAGGCAGCATGACCCAGATCATCGCAGGCACAAAGACCAAGTTCGCCATCGATGCGGAGATCCTGAACCTGCTTCCGGCGCAGGGCTCGGTGGAGCTGCAGCACGATGCGGCCGGCAAGGTGCATGCCTTCCACACCCACCCGGTCGATGAAATCCTGATGATCATCAGCGGCCGGCTGAATTTCACCTGGGATGGCGGGGAGCAGATCGTCGGCGCCGGCGACACCATCCTGTTGCCCGCCGGTACGCGTCATCAATCGGAAGCCCTCGACGGCGGCGCAATCTACGTGATCGCGACGCAGCCGCCGGCCAAGCCAATCAGCAATTGAGATTTGAGGACAACATGAAGCCCTCAGGACAATGAGGGATCGCCCGGCGGCTGAGCCGCCAAACGTTCGACCAGCTCGATGACCTCGGAACGCTGGTCGGGCGCAAGCCGAAGGAAGGCCTTCAACAGTCGCAGGCTTTCCAATGTTTCACTCGATGGAGCTCCGAGCTTCTTCTGTAGCTCTGCAACATAAGTGGGATTTTTCATCTCGCACCGTAAGTGAGGATCACGAATGGCATATCCAGGTAAACGTGACGGTTTGGCCCAGAAGGTCGAGACCGCAGCTCAAGAGGCCGAGCGTCTTGGCCTGACGACCGCAACTCTAATTCTTCGGATGGCACGCCTCGAAATTGACCGGGCGGAGCCCGAAGAAGTTGAAAGTATGCCAAGGAACAACCTGCGCAGCAAGCCGAACTGAGGTCCCGAAACGGGCCTATTCCGGTCGCCGGCGCCGTCAACCAGGCGCCGGGCAGTCGGCAACGTCCGCACCGGATAGGGGCGAACGGCCTTATGCTCGTCGACGGTCAGATGACCTAGCTTTCGGGGAGCACCCTTTGCGCAGCTAGCCCGGTGTTGCCTGCCTTGCCGAAGGCTCCCGCCTCGGCCAGTGCGGCAACGCGCCGGTCGTCATAGCCGAGCGTCGTGCGCAGCACGTCGCTGGTGTGCTGACCAAGCAGCGGAGCGGCGACAGGATCGACCGTCGGCGTTAGGCTCATGGTGACCGGGGACTCGATGTTCGGCACCGAGCCGGCGGTCGGATGGGGAATCCGGCTCAGGCGCTGCCGGTCGCGCACCTCGGGCGCATTGAACCCCTCCTCGACCGTGCGCAGATAGCCGACCGGAATGTTGGCCTTCTTCATCTTCGCCATCCAGTGCTCCAGCGTGTCGCTTGCGAACACGCTGGCGATGATGGCGCGCAGCTTCTCCCTGTTGGCGGTTCGTGCCTTGCGATGCGCGAACTCGGGATCGGTGACGAGATCGGGACGCTCCAGCACCTCGGTCACCAGCCGCCGGTAGAGGCGGTCATTGGCGCAAGCCATATAGAGCGGCCCATCGGACGCCCGGTAGACCCCGACGGTCGGCGAACCGTTCGGCGAGTTGCCGAAGCGGCCGGGATTGTTGCCGTTGATCAGATAGGCCATGCCGTAAAAGCCGGTCATCGATACCGCACTGTCAATCAAGGCGACCTCGACCTGCTGGCCGCGGCCAAGCCGATCGCGCGCAATCAGCGCCAGCAGAATGGCGTTGCAGGCCGACATGCCGGTCGCCATGTCGACGATCGGCGGACCGGTGCGCACCGGCTCGCCGTCCGGGAAGCCATTGAGCGACATGAAGCCGCTTTCGGCCTGCGTGATCGGATCGAAACCGGGCCGCAGCGCGAAATCGCCCTTGCGGCCATAGGCCGAGATCGAGCAATAGATCAGCCGCGGGTTGCTCGGCGCCACCGACGCATAGTCGAGGCCGAACTTCTTCATCACGCCGCCGGAAAAATTCTCGACCACGACATCGGCCTTCGCGATCAACTCGCGCGCCACCTCGAGTGCGGCAGGGTTGTTGAAGTCGAGCGCAATGCCGCGCTTGTTGCGGTTGAGGCTGAGATAGGCGGCGCTCTCGCCGCCGATCTCGGCATGCTCGTAAGCGCGCGTGTCGTCTCCGCCGTCCGGATTCTCGATCTTGATGACGTTGGCGCCGAAATCCGCCAGCGTCTGCGTGCAGGCGGGGCCGGCCACGACGCGGGTAAAGTCGACGACCAGCAGGCCATCGAGCGCCGTCGGGATCCCCTCTCCGCGCGACGCGCGCTCCGGCAGTTCTGGTCGGGTCATGATCGGGCGTTTCCTCTGCTTGTTTTGTCAGGCGAAATTCGGCAAATCGCCAGTGGAGGTGCTGCAACCGCCTTTTAGCGGAAGCCCCTCACCAAGACCAATTCCGGATTTTGCAGGGCGGGATCGTCATCTGACATGGCTGTCGCGGCCAGGATGCCGGAAAGCGCGCCGTCACCGTCGCGTGACGCACGACAAAGGAAGCCAGCCAATTCCGGCTCGCGGACGTCGGACCGCGGCAGAAACATCGCGAACGGCATGGCGCCTGCGCCATGCCGTTCGCACGCCAAACAGCTACTCGGCCATCATCTCGCCGGAGCCGCCGAACTCGGCGGGAAAATCCTTCAGCTTCGGCAACCCGTCGCGGATCGGCAGCACGGCCTCGGCATAATTGACGTGGACGCCGGGAGCGAATTTGAGCGTCGGAATCGTCGCGGAGAACACGTCGACAAGCCCGAGCGTCGGATGGTTGGTCATCAGATGACCGCCGCACTTAGTGCAATATTGGCGCTGGCTCATCGCGGTCTTCTCGAAGGTCCCGATATTGCCGGCCCCCTTTGTGACCTCGACGGCCTCGGGCTTCCAGAGGCTGAACGCATTCACCGGACCGCCGGACCAGGATCGGCAGGAGCGGCAGTGGCAGTAGCCCATCGCTGCCGGCTCGCCGGTGACCTGCAGTTCGACGGCGCCGCAAAAGCAGCTTCCAGTATGCTTCATAAGTCGGTTCTCCCTGAATGATTTGATTGGTTTCTTGCGTTGGCATCATAGCCTGTCCGCATTGCCGGGCAGAAGGAGAAACTCGCCACGGAATTGTGATCGGAAGTGTGAGCACCGGCACAGTGCTCGTCCCGAATCTGTGCCTGCCGCCGCGCGAAAATATCCGCGCGGCGACGGGCACCCACATCAGTTCAACGTCAGCATCGTTACGCCTTCACAGCAGCCCGATGCGGCGTGGCAAAGCCGTAGATCAGGGCCAGCCGGTCGAGGCATTCCCTAAGACGACGGGAGAAATAGTCCTGCCAGCGCTGGGTTCGCAATCCGCGCCGCTCCCCCACCTGCTCCATGGTCATGCCGAGGATCAGGACCTCGTGCACCAGCATCGAACCGTCGGCGCCGAGCTCATGCTCGGCGCGATTCAACCGAAGGGCCGCCTCACGCTGTCCCTCGGTGATCGGCTCGCGTTGCAGGCCCCCGTCGACATATTCGCGCGTGGTATCCACCGCGCGCGGGCCGCGCTCGGCCTTTTCCCAGTCGCCCTGGAAGGCACGGCCGCCCCGATATTGCGAATCGTCGATCTGACGGTGCGCATGCAGGCGGCCGAGCGGATCGTTGCGGACCGAACGAAGCGCAATGATCTTCTCGCCCGGCTCCAGCGCGAGGGGATCGTCGACCTCGACGGTCGCCATCTCGGCGTTGTAGGGCAGATCCTGGGAACGGCGGTCGTGCGCCCCGGCCGGATCGTGCGGCTTCCGGCGTCTGCTTCGCGGCATTGGTGATCTCCGTAATGTCTGATGATTGGGCGCGCGGATCCCTCCGCGCGCGGTTGCGACCGCGGGCCAAAGTCCCATGGTCAGGAGGTGAAGCGCGTCAGTCCGCCCCGACGGCCTGAAGCCAGCCGGCGCTCAAGACCGGCTTCGCCGACAGCTCGGGGTTGCGGCTCAGACGGAAATGCGGCGCGCAGTAGCTCGACCCCGGCCGGCGCCGATGACCGCAAAAGGTGATCGGCTCATTCTCGCCGTCGCCCCCGTATGGATACCGGCAGTCGCGGGGTCCGAGTTCGACGAGGGAAAGGTGGCGCGGCGAGACGCCGGCGCAGCGAAGCTCGGGTAAATCCGTCTTTCCAAAGAAGAATTTCGGCCAGCGGAGCACCTCAATTCGTGCGTCTGGACGAACCTCCCGTGTCCGATCGATACTCGGGCGCAGCGCCGGAATGGGTGATTCGGGTCGGTCGGGGAGAGCCGGCAGGGACGGCTCGGGCCGGTCGAAGCAGCCCAACCCCATGCGCTGCCCCCGGCTCAACGCCGCGCTTCGCGTATAGGCGGTGTTGAACCTTGCGTTGATGGTGGCGGCAATCATCCCATATGACATGCCGCGGACGCGCAACTCCCGTAACGCCGCCGAATGTTCCGGCGGCCAGTTTGTCGATTCCATTCCAAAATTCCCATTTCCTGTCATTCCGCCGGCGCCGCGCCTAACTTCCGATATTCGGAAAAAAAAGTCAAGCTTGTTTTCCGATTATCGGAACGGTATGGATATGCGGGGTTCAGGAGAGGTGATTCATGCTGGATGCGACACTGATTGAGCGGGCATTGGAACGGACCGGCAAGTCCAAGGGCGGGCTTGCCAAGGCGATGGGCGTGCGGGCGGGGGCGGTGTCCGAGATCCTCTCGGGAATCCGGCTGATCAAGGCCTCCGAGATCGACGCCATCGTCGAATATCTCGAGCTGAGCACGGTGCCGGTCATGGGCCGGGTCGGCGCCGGCGCCTCGATCGAGCCGGAGCACGAGCAGGTGCCGCCCGAAGGCATCGGCGAGGTCGAACTCCCATTCCCGATCTGGGAGGAGACCATCGCCTTCGAGGTATCGGGTGATTCGATGCTGCCGAAATACGAGAACGGCGACGTGATCGTGGTCTATCGCGAGCAGCGCCATCCGCTCTCGAGCTTCTACGGCGAGGAAGCCGCAGTCCGGTTGAAGAGCGGCGAGCGGTATCTGAAGACGATCGAGCGCGGCAAATCTCCGGGCGTGGTCAACCTGACGAGCTTCAACGCCAAGCCGATCAACGGCGTGAAGCTCGAATGGGTCGGCGAGATCTGCGTCACCCTGCCGCGCGGCCAGATCCAGCGGCTGCGGGGCAAGACGGCGTCGAAGGGCCGCAAGGCCGGCAAGGGCCAGGCCTCGGAAAAATAGCCTCGCGCAGCGGGTCATCAGTCGATTCCACCGGCCGAGATCATCGCGATCTCGGCCACATTCTCATTATCAGAAATAATACTTGACTTCATTCCGATTCTCGGAAATAATGCCGGCTGACAGTCAGGGCACGATTTTTCGAGCATGCAGTACTTCGTCGTCATGATCGATTACGGCCGCCGCGGCCGTGAGGCGATCGTCGACCCCGAGCTGACGCGGCGCGAGGTGGTCGCCCGGGTCGCATCCGGGGAATACGCCAACATCAGCTTCATCCATGAGATCGCGGAGTCCTCGGTCGAGGACATCACGGAGGATGTTTTGGCCGAAGCCGCCCTGCCCGAGCTCGGCTTGACCGGCGCGGACCTGCAAGCCAACACCTTCGATCACGCCCGTGACCTGCGCAAGCATGAGCCGGTGTGAGTTCGCGGTCGCTCACGCGCTGATTTCGAAAATGTGATATTTCGCAGCTTCGGCCACTTGGCCCGAACTGGAAGCAAACTAGATATTGCTCACGCAAAGTCTATTCGGACCCGGCGTGGTCTCGCACTAGATTCGGGCCTCGATTCGCGGACCGGTAAAATTCTGCTTTGAAATGAATCCGACAACATGCGCCGAGGTCCCGGCGGCCAATAGCGATCTCAGGATTGCGCTGCTGCTAGGCATCGCCAACTGGTTTCTGTTCCTGGACCACATTCCGCACAACGCAGTCAGTGCACTGACCTTGCACAACTTCGGCTTTAGCGGCGCGACCGACCTGTTCGTGTTCGTCGGCGGCTACGCCGCGGTGCTGATCTCCGCCAGGATGTCGTTGGAGCGGGGCTATGTAGTGGCGGCAACCCGCATCTTCAAGCGCGTGTGGCAGCTGTATGCGGCCTATATCGTGCTGTTCGTGATCTATGTCGAGTTGATCAGCTACGTCGCGACGCGGACCGCGGCGCCGGAGATCATCAGCGAGTTCAACATTACCGGCTTCATCGACCACCCGATCCGGACGCTGATCTATGGCCTGTTCCTGCAGGCCAAACCGCTCAATCTCGATGTCCTGCAACTCTTCATTGTCTTGATGGCCGTCCAGCCCGTCGTCCTGCTCGGGCTGCTGTATGTGCCGAACGCGACGCTGGCCGCCGCGGTGACGCTCTACGTCGCCGCCCGCGTGTTCGACTGGAACCTGGCATCGTATCCGGACGGCCGCTGGTACTTCAACCCGTTCTGCTGGCAGCTGCTGTTCGTAATGGGCGGCTGGTGCGCGCTGCTCGGCAAGCGGTATGCCCATGTGATCCGCGCCCTGCAGGCGATCCCTGCCCTGCGCGCCGCGGCGCTGTTGTACCTGCTGTTCGCGGTGACCGTCGTCGCCAGCGGCAATATCCCGGCGCTCGGCAAAATGATGCCGACCGCACTGATCGATACGTTCCTACCGGACGACAGAGAGGACATCGCGCCGCACCGCATCCTGCATTTCCTGGCGCTGACATTCCTGTTCACCTTGCTGGTCCCCCGCGACTGGGCGCATCTGCGGGCTCACGCCTTGCAGCCGATCGTGAAGTGCGGCGAGGAGTGGCTGGCGGTGTTCTGCGCCGGCGTGTTCCTGTCCTTTGCGGCGCATTTTATCCTGATCACCGGACCGAACTCGCTGGCGATGCAGATTGCAGTCAGCGTCGCCGGCCTCGCCGCGATGACGGGAGTGGCCTACTACGTCTCGTGGTCGCGGCATCAGGACTACAAATCGGCGGTCGGAGCCCGATCGTGAAGCAAATAGCCTAGTCAACCATCCGCGCTCGCCTCAGCCGCGTCTCGCTCGCGCGCAGCATGGCGATATCGAGCGCATTGCGCTCCGCTGCGTCGGAGGCGCAGGCAAACAGGCGGTAGAACTGCAATCCGTCGTAAGCGACCAGCAGCAGATCGACGCCGGCGTTCAGCGCCTCCACGACCGCGGTGCAGACGTTGTGCTGATAGATCGCTCCCATCACCAGATCATCGGTCATCACGATGCCCTGGTAATTCCACCGCTTCCGGATAAGTCCATCGATCACCGCCTTTGAATGCGACGCAGGCCGCCCTGGATCGAGCGCGCTGACCGCGACATGCCCGACCATCAGCCGCGCGTTGGTCGTCGACAGCACGTCACGGAACGGGCGCCAGTCGGTCGCCTCGAGTTCGTCCACCGGCGTATCGAGGTCGGCGCGGAAATGATGCGTGTCGGCCCGCACGCGGCCGAGCCCGGGAAAATGCTTCACGGTTGCACCGATGCCTGCGGATTCGAGGCCGCGAATATAGGCGCTCGCGATCGTGCCGACCTTGGCGGGATCATCCGAGATCGCACGCTGGCTGATCAGCGTGTTGAAATCGAGCCGGTTGCGTTTTGCCTCCGGCCGCAGGTCGAGCACCGGCGCGAAATTGACATTGATGCCGAGCGACGCCAATTCCTGCCCGTGAATGCGTCCGAACTCCTCGGCCTTCGCCTTCTGCTGGTCCTCGCTCAATTCGGCCAGCGACGCCAGCGCCGGCAGCCTCGTGAGTGGCAGCGCCAAATGGGAGACGATCCCCCCTTCCTGATCCGCGGCGACGACCAGCGGCGGCAGACCCGTAGCCCGCCGCTTGTCCTGCAGCGCCGCGATCTCCGCCTTCAATTCGTCGGCCGTTCGGCCGGCGAGATTGTGCCGCGTGACATAGACGCCTGCGATCAACCCGCGCTCGGCGAGACGCGCCACCTCGTCGAACGATGAATAGCCCACGATGAAATGCTGCCCGAGCGTGCGCGCCAGCGCCGGCTCGGCCTCAAGAATGCTGCGCTCGCGCAGCACGAGCGTCGCACGCGAGACGGTGATTCCGAGCAGCGGCAGACACCACAACACAATCAGCAGCCTGCCGCTCCATCCGCGCCGGCTCAAGAAGTCGCGGCGAAGCAGCATCAGTACCGCGGCCGCACTTGCGGCCACCAGCAGACAATTACCCGCCCCGCGCAGCGGGACGAGATAGGGATCGTTGTTGTTGATGCCGGCGAAGACGAACACAGGCCCGGCGATCCAGAGCAGGACGACGCCAATGCGCTTGACGATTTGCATGGGACCACGCGCGATGGAAGAGAGCGACCGGCATCGTCCGTAGCAGAGCAAACTTGTTGGCGCGAGCGGGGAAGCCGCCTCTGCACACAATCTGCGGAAGAATCCTGAACTCCTGCTGATCGCATTCTCACGGCTTGCACGCGCACGGTCGAAAGTTCGACAGGGGCAGGCCGGAGCACGTTCGCATGGCGCGGACGAGCCGGCGTGCGCTGCACTCAGACATCGCTTCAATTGAGAGGTCATGATGACAAGCCTTGCGCCGCCGCAGACCGAGACCCAACCGATTGCCCCCGGCCTTCCGCCGGCCAAGGGCGCAGCGACACTGGCGCTAGCTGCACTGGCCGACTGGCTGTTCTTCGGCCAGCAGCTTGGAATCTCCGTCGTGATTTTCGCGATTGCGCTGACCGGCGCAGCGCTGGCGGCCAATTTCGGACAGCTCGATCACCGTCGGCTGCTGCTGGCTGGACTGATCGTCGTGGCGGGGCTGCTGCCCGCCGTGGAGGAGGTCAATGCCATCTCGCTGACCATCGCCGTTCTGGCGCTCGGCATTGCGCTGGCGCTGACCACCAATCCTTATCTCGACGGTCTCGCCGAGGGGGCGGCGTCCCTGCTCGATTTGTTCCTGACCGGTCCATTCAGATTTTTCCGCGATGTCGTCAGCGCGTTCAACCTGCCGGCAGTCACCAGGGGATTTGCCCTGTGGCTCGTCCCATTGCTGCTCGGCAGCCTCTTCGTTGCTCTGTTCGTGGCGGCCAATCCGCTGCTGGAGAAGTGGATCAGCCAGCTCAACCCCGGCAACCCGGCGTCCTATCTCAGCGTAAGCCGCACGCTGTTCTGGATCGCGGCGCTGGCGGCGGTCTGGCCCTTCATCCAGGTCGGGTGGCGTCGCGGCTTTCTGACGATGGCCGACACCATCGAATTTCCCGCAAGCGATACGATTGAGCCTGTCAACGCGATGGATTTTCTCGGCGCCGGCACCATCCTGCGCTCGCTGATCCTGTTCAACCTGCTGTTTGCGATCCAAACCATCCTCGACGCGATCTATCTCTGGGGCAACGCCGCACTGCCCGCCGACATCACCTATGCCGCCTATGCACATCGCGGCGCCTATCCCCTGATCGTCACGGCGCTGTTGGCTGCAGCCTTCGTCCTGGTCGCGATGCGGCCGGGCGGTCCCGCCGAGCACTCACGGGTGATACGTCCCCTGGTCTACCTCTGGGTCGGACAGAACGTGCTGCTGGTGATCTCCTCGATGCTCCGGCTCGACGCCTACGTCCAGGTCTACCTCCTCACCTACTGGCGCATCGCCGCCTTCGTCTGGATGCTGCTCGTCGCGGTCGGCCTGGTCCTGATCCTCGCCCGCATCGTGCTGCGGCGCTCGAACCAATGGCTGATCCAGGCCAACCTGCTTGCGTTGACATTCGTGGTCTACGCCTGCGCCCTGATCAACCTCGCCGCCATCATCGCCGACTACAATGTCAGCCACAGCCGTGAGGCGTCCGGCAAGGGGGTCAATCTCGACATGGACTACCTTCTCCAGCTCGGCCCGCAGGCCCTGCCTGCCATCGACAGGGCTTTCCAGCTCCGCTACGCCAACCCGGTCCTTGTCTCCCGCCGTAATTGCCTTGTAGAACAGCAACACCGGCAGATGGCCGCTTGGCGCAGCTGGGGCTTTCGCGGCTGGCGGCTGCAGCGCCTGCTAGACGAGCGCGAGAAAGCCACCGCCGCGAGCTAGCCAGGACGCCGGATCCGGAGAGCCCAATTGACCCACCGCATCCTCGTTGTCGACGACGACCCGCATATCCGCGAGGTGATCCGCGTCGCCCTCAAGAAGGCCGGCATGAGCGTGACCGAGGCGCGCGACGGCAAGGAGGCGCTAGTCCGCTTTGCCGGCGACCGGCCGGACCTGATCGTGCTCGATATCGGCATGCCGGAATTCGACGGCCTCGACGTCTGCCGCGAGATCCGCAAATCGTCCGACGTGCCGATCCTGTTCCTGTCCGCCCGCGATGAGGAGATCGACCGCGTCCTCGGGCTCGAGATCGGCGGCGACGACTACGTGACCAAGCCGTTCAGCCCGCGCGAGCTGGTCGCGCGGGTCAATGTCATCCTGCGGCGGCTGACGCCGCGCGCCGCCGCGGCGAAGCCGGATGCGAGCGTGCTGTCCCGGGGGCATCTCTCGGTGGATCCCGAGCAGCATGTCGCGACCTTCGCAGGCGCAGCGCTTCGCCTCACCGCCATCGAGTTCGGAATCCTGCGCGCCTTCCTGACCCGGCCGACTTCGGTGTTCAACCGCGAGCAGATCATGAGCGCGGCCTACCAGCTCAACATCCAGGTCTCCGACCGCACCATCGACAGCCATATCCGCAACATCCGCGCCAAGCTTGCCGCCGTGAAGTGCGACAACGTCATCGAGACCGTGCATGGCGTCGGCTTCAAGCTCGGCCGGTGCGAGCCGCAGGCATGACGTCGTTTCGCGCCCGCCAGAAGTGGCGCCCCTCGCTCAGCCTGGTCATTTTCACCGTGCTGGCGCTGGTCGCGGTGCTGCCGCTGATGGGGTTGTTCTTCTTCCGCCTCTACGACAACCAGCTGATCCACCAGACGCAGGCCGAGCTGATTGCGCAGAGCCGCGTGCTGGCCGCGATCTATGCGCAGGAGGTGCAGGCGCGGCTCGGCAATGCAATCCCGCTTGGCGCGACGCTGCCGCCGGAGGCGCTGCCCGACCCCGGGGACCGGTTGACGCCGATCCGGCCCGCGCTCGATCTCGCCGGCAACGATCTGCTGCGGCGGCGGCCCGATGCGTTGCCGGCCGCAAGGCCGGCGGATCCGGCCTATGTCGAGATCGGCGCGCGGTTGACGCCGATCATCCGCGAGACCCAGAAGGTGACGCTGGCGGGCTTCCGGATTCTCGACCCGCAGGGCGTGGTGATCGCCGGACGCCAGGAGGTCGGACAGTCGCTCGCCCATATCGAGGAAGTCGCGACCGCGCTGCGCGGCCAGTACAGCGCCGCGCTGCGCATCCGCATGCCCGACAAGCCGCCGCCACCGATCTATTCGATCAGCCGCGGCGTCGGGGTCCACGTGTTCTCGGCGATGCCCGTCATCGTCAACGACCGCGTCGCCGGCGTGATCTACACCTCGCGGACGCCGAGCAACATCTTCGATCATCTCTATCAGGAACGCGGCAAGTTCCTGCTCGCCGCCCTGGCCGTGGTGCTGGCGACGATCGCGATCGGCCTGGTGTTCTCGCGCACGGTCACGCGACCGATGCGCGAGTTGGTCGATCGCGCCGTGCGCATCGGCCGCGGCGATCGCGACGCGTTTCGGGCGCTGAAGCATTACGGCACCCGCGAGCTCGCCCAGCTCTCCGACAGCTTTTTCGACATGGCCCACCAGCTCTCGCGCCGCTCCGACTATATCGCGACGTTCTCCGCGCACCTCACGCATGAGCTGAAATCGCCACTGACCTCGATCAAGGGGGCGGCCGAGCTGCTGCAGGACTCGCTGCAGAGCAAATCGGATGCGCTGACGCGGACCGAGCAGAAGAACTTCATCTCGAACATCCTCGGCGACGTCGAGCGGCTGGACGCCATGAGCCAGCGGCTGCGCGAGCTGGCCCGCGCGGAAAGCGCCCCGCAGAACGAGCAGACGCAGCTCGCTCCCGTCATCGACGATTTGAAGAGCCGCTTTGCGGCCCGAACAATCACCGCCGGCGGGTGCCTCGAGCGCTCGATCGGAATGTCCGGCGAAAAGGCGCTGATTGTGCTGGCCCACCTCGCCGACAACGCCTTCCGTCACAACGCAACGCACCTGCAGATCGAAGCGACCGCCGAAGCATCCGCGATCCGCATGACGGTCAGCAACGACGGCGATCCGATCTCGGACGCCAATCGCGACAAGATCTTCGACGCCTTCTTCACCACCCGCCGCGATTCCGGCGGCACCGGAATGGGATTGGCGATCGCGCAAGCCGTCATGGTGTCCCATGGCGGCTCGATCCGTCTCCTGCCGTCCAGCCGGGGCGTCGCCTTCGAGCTGGAGTTCCCCGCTGTCTAACTTCAGACGCGCTCGATGATGATCGCCGGCGCCATGCCGCCAGCCGCGCACATCGTGACCAAGCCGCGCTTGAGGTCGCGGCGTTCGAGCTCGTCCAGCACCGTCCCGATCAGTATCGAACCGGTGGCGCCGATCGGGTGGCCGAGCGCGATCGAGCCGCCATTGACGTTGACCTTGTCGCGATCGAGCTTGAGGTCGCGGATGTATTTCTCGGCGACCACCGCAAAGGCCTCGTTGATCTCGAACAGATCGATGTCGTCGAGCGTCAGCCCGGCCTTGGCGAGCACCTTGCGCGTCGCCGGGACCGGCGCATTAAGCATCAAGGTTGGCGAGTCCCCCATATTGGCGGTCGCAACCACGCGGGCGCGCGGCTTCAGCCCGTGCTTGCGCGCGTAGTCCGGCGACGCCAGCAGGATCGCCGCCGAGCCATCGACCACGCCCGAGGAATTTCCCGCGTGGTGGACAAAGTTGATGTCGAGATCGGGATACTTGTCCAGGATCAGCTTCCGGTAGGTCGTGCCCTTGTCGTCAAGCGCGTAGTCGGCAACGGCGGGGAAGGCCGGCTTCAGCGCGGCAAGACCTTCGAGCGTCGTCTGCGGCCGCGGATACTCCTCGCGGTCGAGCGCCAAGGTGCCGTCCTCGCGGTGGACCGCAACCAGGCTCTTGTCGAAATGGCCGCCGGCAATCGCCGCGGCCGCGCGCTTCTGGCTCTCGTAGCCGAGCGCGTCGACATCTTCGCGAGAAATCCCCTCCATGGTCGCGATGGCATCGGCGCAGACGCCCTGGTGGGATTGCGGGTGGCGGGCGCGCAGGCGCAAATTGCCATTGTCCATCATGAACGGCCCCTCGCCGCGGCGGCCATCCATCGACATCATTTCCGTGCCGCCGGCGATCATGAGGTCCTCGGAGCCTGCCATGATGGCATTGGCGGCCATGTTGACGCTGGTGATGCCGGAGCCGCAGAACCGATCGAGCGTGACGCCCGAGGCGCGCACGTCATAGCCGGCATCCAGCGCCGACATCCGGCCGAGATCGCCGCTCTGCGGGCCGCGCTGCGAGCTTGTTCCCCAGATGATGTCGTCGACATCGGCGGTGTTGATGCCGGTTCGATCCGCCAGCGCCCGCAGCACGGTAGCGCCGAGTTGCTGCGGATGGATGCCGGCGAGCGCGCCCTTGCCGGCCTTGCCGATGCCGCGCGGCGTCCTGCATGCATCGATAATCAGCGCGTCAGCCATGGTGGTTTCCTCTCGTCACTTTTGGTTTGAGGCATTTGCCGCCGAACCGAGCGCATTGTCAATTCGCGGCGACCGCCCTGCAACGGCATGCCCCCGCGTATACGCCGAAATACAATCCGGCCATCTAGCGTCCCTTGTAGTTGGGCGTTCGCTTCTCGACGAACGCATTCAGCCCTTCCTGGCAGTCTTCCGTCGAGGCGACCACCACAAAACTCTCGGCGGCGTTCTCGACCGAGCGGCGGAAATCGGCGTCGACCGCGCGCATGAAAGCGTCGCGGCCGATCTTCATCACGACCGGCGATTTCGCCGCCAGCTTTCGCGCGATCTCCCGGGCGCGATCGAGCGCGGTGCCCTTCGGCACGACTTCGCTGAGCAGGCCCATGCGAAAAGCGGAGGCGGCGTCGAACGGCTCGCCGAGGAATAACGGGCCGAATGCCTGGTGCCTCCCGACCAGCCGTGGCAACTGCACGAAGTGGATCGCCGGGATCAGGCCGACATCGATCTCGGGATAGCCGAAGGTCGCGCCGTCGCCCGCGATGATCATGTCGCAGGAGATCGCGATCGTCATGCCGCCGGCGCGCACCGCGCCGTCGACCGCCGCGATGGTCGGCTTGCCCATCCGATACTGGGTGTCGTTCAGCGCGAAGTAGAGCCGCTCGAGAAACCCCTTGACCTCGATCGCGGGCTTGCCCCTGATGATATCGAGGTCGAGGCCGGCGCAAAACACCTTGTGGGCGCTGTGGATGATGACGGCGCGCACCGCCGCATCGTCGCGCGCTTTGGCCAGCGCCGCCAGCAGCGCATCGATCAAGGGGATGCTGAGCGCATTGACCGGCGCGCGGTCCAGCACGATCTCCGCAATCTGGTCGGCAATCGAGTAACGAACGAGGTCCGTCATGATGTTCTCCCGCTATTCCTTGGCTTGCCGCACCGCGCCGGATTGCAACAGGTCGTCGATCTCCGCCGCGCCAAATCCGGCTTCGGCCAGCACCGCACGGCTATCCTGCCCAACATCCGGCGCGGGACACAGCCGATCCTCCGACAAGCTCGCGATCCCGGGCGTCCGCGGCGTGTAGACCGCACCGACACCTGGCGTATCCTGGCACACCGATGCCTTGGTCTCTTCGACATGGACGTTGCGCAGCCATTCGCCGGGATCGAGGATCCGCTCGGCGATGATATCGGCGGCATACAGCCGCGCCAGCCAGGCCTCGGTCGGCTGGGCCAAAAACACCTCGCGCAGCTGCGGGATCAGCGCGTCGGCGGCATCGGCCCGCCGGGCGAAGTCGGCGAAGCGCGGATCGCTGGCGAGATCCTCGCGCCCGATCGCAGCGCAGAGGCGCTTGTACTGCGGCTCGTTCACCAGCGTCACCATCATCCAGCCGTCCTGCGTCTGGTAGGTGCCGGCCGGCACGTTGAGCGCGCGCGGCGCGCCGCCCTCGAGAATGAACTCCGCCACCTTGTGGCCGAGCAGCGCCGCTGTCGACTGGCAGAGATTGACGTCGATCCAGCGGCCGGTGCCGACCGTCGCACGCGCAAACAGCGTCGTGGCAATCGCCTGGAACGCATAGACGCCGGTGACGACGTCGGAGATCGTGGTGCCGACCCGGTGCGGCACGCCATCGGTGCCGACATTGATGGAGACCAGTCCGGAAAACGCCTGCGCGACCGAATCCGAACCCGGCCGTTTCGCATACGGCCCGCTCTGCCCAAACCCGCTGACGGAGAGATAAACCAGGCCGGGATTGTCGCGCGACAGGCTCTCGTAGCCGAGCCCGAGTCGCTCGGCGACGCCGGGCCGGAATCCTTCGATCAGCACGTCGGCTTCTCTCGCGAGCCGCTGCGCGATCGCAATTCCGTCCTTGTGCTTCATGTCGAGACACAGGCTGCGCTTGCCGCGGTTATAGACCGCCGACAGCGTCGTGTGATTGCCGTAGGTGGTGCCGAGGTAGCGCGACCAGTCGCCCTCCGGCGGCTCGACCTTGATGACGTCGGCACCGTAGACCCCGAGCAGCATCGCGCAATAGGGCGAGGCGATCCCCTGCCCGAAATCGAGCACCTTCAGGCCCCGATACGGCGCCTCATGCGTCGGCGTCAGTTTGCCCGCCATTGGTCCTCCCGGCTTGCGAAGAGCCCTCCGGAACTCACAGCGCCAGGTAGCGCTGCCGGATGTTGTCGTTGGCCTTCAGCTCTTCGATGGAGGATGTGTAGACGATCTGGCCCTTGTCGATAACCGTCGCGTGGCTCGCAAGGCCAAGGCAAAAATGCATGTTCTGCTCGGCGATCAGGACCGTGGCGCCGGTGCCGCGGAGCTGCCGCAGCAGCTCGCCGATGCGCTGCACGATGATCGGCGCCAGCCCCTCGCTCGGCTCGTCGAGCAGCAGCAGCGCCGGATTGCCCATCAGCGTGCGGGCGATCGCCAGCATCTGCTGCTCGCCGCCGGAGAGCCGGCCGGCGATCCGGTTGCGCAACGGCTCCAGCAGCGGAAACACGTCGTAGACCCGGCGGATCGACCACTCGTCCTCGCCATCGGGCCCCTTCTTCTGGCCGATCACGAGATTGTCCTCGACGGTGTGCTCGGGAAAGATCTGCCGGTCCTCCGGCACGAAGCCGAGCCCGGCGCGGGCGATGTGGTGCGGCTTCATCCCCGACACCTGCCGGCCGCGCAAGGTCACCTTGCCGCGTCGCGCCGGCGCCAGTCCCATGATGGCCTTCATGGTCGTCGATTTGCCGGCGCCGTTGCGGCCGAGCAGCGCCATGGTCTCGCCCTGCCGCACCGACAGGCCGACACCGAACAGGATCTGGCTGGTGCCGTAGTAGACGTCGAGATCCTCGACCTGCACCACCGGCTGCGCGCTCATGCGACCGCTCCCGCGTGGTCCTCGCTGCCGAGATAAGCCTCGATCACGGCATCGTTCTTGCGGATCGCGTCCGGCGTACCGGTGGCCAGGATCCGGCCGTAGCACAGCACCACGATCTTCGGCGCGATCTTGAACACGATGTCCATGTCGTGCTCGATGAACACCACCGTGATCTTCTGTGTCTCCCAGAGTTCGCGCACCTTGTCGATCATGCGCCAGCGCTCCTCGGTGCCCATGCCGGCGGTCGGCTCGTCCAGCAGCAGCACCTTGGGATCAAGCACCAGCGCGAGCGCGATATCGAGCAGTTTCTGGTCGCCGTGCGACAAGGTCGCGGCGGTGCGGTTGCGCTTATTGGCGAGCCCGAGCAGTTCCATCGCATGCTCGGCGCGGTCGCGCGTTTCCGCCAGCGGAAAACGGCGATGCATCACACCGGCGCGGCGCTGATCGGCGCACACCGTGGCCAGCATCGTCTCCTCCACCGTCAGCGACGGGAAGATGCTTGCAACCTGGAAGGCGCGGCCGATGCCGTGGCGGACGATCTCCGGCGGCGTCTTGCCCGCCAGGTCGGCGCCGTTGAGCAGGATCTGGCCGGCGTCCGGCTTCAACGCGCCCGTGATCAGATTGAAGAACGTGCTCTTGCCCGCGCCGTTGGGACCGATCACGGCGGTGAGCGAACCGTCGGCGAAGTCGAGCGAGACATCGTCGGTCGCCTTGACGCCGCCAAACGATTTCGAAAGTCCGCGGATCTCCAGCATGGCTAGCCGCCCGCCTTTCCGCGACGCTGCGCGATCCACTCGACGACGAAATCCATCAGGCCTTTCCGAAGGCCGATGGCAAAGAACAGGATCACGATGCCGAGCACGATGCCGTGATACTCGGTCAGGCGGGTCACGGTGTCGTTGAGGATCAGCAGGAGCACCGTGCCGACCATCGGCCCGAGGAAGGTGGTGACGCCGCCGAGCATGTTGATGAAGATGCCCTCGCCCGAGATCGTCCAATAGGCGAATTCCGGATAGGCGCCGGAGACGAACAGCGCCATGATCATGCCGCCGGTCGAGGCGAACAGCGCCGCCAGCACGAAGATTGTCAGCTTCGCCCGCCACACGTTGATGCCGATAAAGCTCGCCCGCGTGGCGTTGTCGCGGATCATGCGCAGCGTGTAGCCGAACGGCGATTGCGCGATCTGGCGCATCAGCAGCAGCCCGATCACCAGCAGCGCGCAGCTCATGATGTAGAGATGCAGGTGGTTCGAGAGGTCGATACCGAGGAACGGCGGCCGCGGAATGCCGCCGCGCAGCCCCTGGTCGCCGCCGGTCAGCGACTGCCACGACAGGATGGTGGAGTGGATCAGCATCTGGAACGCCAGCGTGACGAAGGCGAAGTAGATTTCCTTCAGCCGCACGCAGACCGCGCCGATCACGACGGAGACGACGAAGGTGATCGCCAGCGTGGCGACGAAGGCCACCGGGATCGCGACGCCGGTCTTCTGCATCATCAGGCCGAAGCCATAGGCGCCGAGGCCGAAGAACATGCCGTGGCCGAACGAGATCAACCCGGTGTAGCCGACCAAGAGGTTGAGCGAGGTCGCGAACAGTCCGTAGGCGGCGCAGCGGATCACGAAATCGAGCAGTTGCTTGCTGCCGAACAGCATCGGCAGCAGCGCCAGCACGATGAAGGCCGCGAGTGCGATCAGCACGTCGCGATAGCGCTGCGGCCGGGCGTCGATCCGGGGTACCTCGATGGGTTGCGCACCCTGCCCGGCCTGCAGCTCGGTCATGCGACCTCCTTGCCGAACAGGCCGGTCGGGCGCGACACCAGCACGATCACCATGAACAGATACATCAGGCCTTCGGTGAACAGCGGGAAGCCGAGCGAGCCGAAGGAGCGGATCAGGCCGATCAGGAGCGCGCCGATCAGCGCGCCGAGAATCGAGCCCATGCCGCCGATCACGGTGACGATGAAGGACTCGATCAGCACCGAGAAGCCCATGCCCGGCGTCAGCGAGCGCACCGGCGCGGCCAGCGCGCCGGCCAGCCCCGCCAGCATGCCGCCGAGCGCGAACACGCCGCCATAGATCAGCCCGGTGTTGATGCCGAGCGCGGAGACCATGCCGGGATTATGCGCGGCGGCGCGGATCACCTTGCCGATCCGCGAGCGCGCCAGCCCCAGCCCGAGGATCACGGCGGCGACCAGCGCCACGCCGATCAGCAGCAGATAATACGGCGGCACCACGCCGCCGGCGATGAACAGCGGCGGCACCTGGAACGCCGCCGGCATGCCCATCGACTTGAATTCCGGTCCCCAGATCATGCGGACGACGTCGTCGAAGATCAGCACGAAGGCGTAGCACACCAGCAGCTGCATCAAGACGTCGGCGCCGTAGACCCGGCTCATGAAGGCGCGCTCGAAGATCAGGCCGAGCAGTGCCGTGCCCGCGGCGCCGCACAGCATCGCCAGCGCGAAGCTGCCGGTGAGCTGATAGGCGGTCATCGCAAAATAGGCGCCGAACATGTAGAAGGCGCCGTGGCTGAAATTGACCACCTTGAGCACGCCGAAGATCAAGGTCAGCCCGACCGCGACCAGAAACAGCAGCATGCCGATGATGAGGCCGCTGGTGGTTTGCGTCACCAGGCAGGCAGGACTGGTGAGACAGCCGGCGAGCGCGTCGAGGTCCACGAGAGATCATCCACTCCAGCGAGCCGCGATTTTCGGCGCGCAACAAACAGTATGCGACGGGCGGAAAGCGGCAGGCGCCGCCTCACGCCGTCGACGGATCAGGTGTAGCCCTTGCTCTTCTTCCACTCGGCCTCGAGCTCGAAGATGGTCTTCCAGTCGCCGGCCTTGACGTCGGGCACGTAGGGCTCCTGCGGGATCGTGGTGCCCCAGCCGATCGCGTAGCCGACCAGCGTGCGGTCCTCGGCGCGCATGGTGACGGTGCCGTCGGCGCCGAACGGACATTTGATGGTCAACCCGGTCAGGGCCTCCGCGATCTTCTTGCCGTCGGTCGAGTTGGCCTTCTTCACGGCCGCGTCGAGGAACATCACCGCGGTCGCGTTCTGCCACGACCAGTTGGTCGGATACTCGTTGTACTTCGCCTTGTAGGCATCGCCCCAGGCGGCATTCTCCGGCGTCGCCGGGAACGTCTTGATGTAGCGGTCGCCGGAGTGGATGCCCTTCGGCAGGTTCTTCACCACGGTGAGCGCGGTGTAGTCGGCCATGTTGACCGCGAACACCTCCATCTGGCTGAACATCGCGTAGATGTTGGCCTGATCGATGTAGGAGGTGAGATCGCCGCCCCACAGGCAAGAATACAGCGCCTGCGGCTTGGCCTGCAGGATCTTGGTCACCACCTCGGTGTAGTCGGGCTGGAACAGCTTTGGCCAGGACTCGCTGATGATCTCGACATCGGGCGCGAACTTCTTCAGGTACAGCACGAACTCGGCGGTGGTGTCGCGGCCATAGGCGTAATCAGGCGAACAGGTCGCCCACTTCTTCAGGCCCTTGGCCTTCGATATCTGCGCCGCATAGCTGGCGCCGACGATCGAGTCATGGATACCTTGGCGGACGCAGCGGAATGCGTTCGGAATGTGCTGCTTGGGATCGGCCGTCAGCGACGACGCTTCCGAGCAGGTGTGGATGCAGAGCACGCCGAGGTCGCGCGCCACCTCGTGAACCGCGAACGATCCCGACGACGCCTCGCCGTCGAACAGCAGCTCGCAGCCGTCGGTGTTGACGAGTTCGCGCGCGATGCGCGCGGCTTCCTGCGGCTGCCCCTTGGAATCGCGGATCACCATCTCGATCTGCCGTCCGGCGAGGCCGCCTGCGGCGTTGATCTTCTCGACCTCCAGCATCACCCCGTTGCGCGAGGAGGTGCCGAGCTGAGCGACGCGGCCCGACAGAATGGTCGGCATGCCGACCTTGATGGTCTTGGCCTGCGCGCGCGCCACCCATGGCGCGGCAACGTTCACGGCGCCTGCGCCCATCAGCGCCAGAGTCGCGCGCCGGCTGATGCCCGGTTTACGGGTTCTCGTCATTTTCCTCTCCCTGTCGGATTCGCGTTCCCAAATCCCTCTCGGAGATCGTGCCGTCTCCGTGCCCACAATGTTTTCAGAGCAAGGGGGGTGACGTCAAGCCAAAGATGAATTACGAGTCATAATTCATCCAGGGAGGAGACGGCGCCGGAAACCGGCCCGATGGGCGGCGAATGATCAATCTCTCCAGCTTCATCGCGTTTCATGCCAGGCGGACCCCGGACCGCTGTGCGCTGAAATATCGCGGCGAAGACATCTCCTATGCGGATTTCGACCTGCGGATCCGGCAGGCCGGCGGCTGGCTCGCCGGACAAGGCATCGGTCCCGGCGATGTCGTCGCCGTCCTGATGAAGAACAGCACGGCGTTCCTCGAACTGGTGTTCGCGACCAGCCACATCGGCGCGGTGTTTCTGCCGATCAACTACCGCCTGTCGGCGGACGAGGTCGGCTACATCGTCGGCAATTCCGGCGCGCGGCTGCTGATCGCCGACGAGGAGTTTGCGGAGATCGTGGCCGGCGGCGCGCCGACGGTGCTGCTCGACGAGGTCGCGCAATCCGGCGTCACCAATCTGGCGCCCGATATCGCGCGCGCGCCGATGCATGTGCGCCAGCCGCGCGACTTGATGCGGCTGATGTACACCTCGGGCACCACCGACCGCCCCAAGGGCGTGATGCTCAGTTACGAGAACATCTACTGGAAGTCCGCCGACCAGACGCTGGTGCTCGGGCTGAATGCCGACACGCGGCTGCTCGTCGTCGGCCCGCTCTATCACGTCGGCGCGCTCGACCTGCCCGGCATCGCCGTGCTCTGGCACGGCGGCATGCTGTGCATTCATCGCAGCTTCGAAGCCGAGCCGGCGCTGGCCGCAATCGAACGCGAGAAGCTGAACGCCGCGTGGTTCGCGCCTGTGATGACCACGGCCCTCCTGACCTGCCCGAACCGCGAACGCTACGACGTCTCCAGCCTGCAATGGGCGATCGGCGGCGGCGAGAAGACGCCGGAGGTCCGCATCCACGCCTTCTCGGAGTATTTTCGCAACGCGCGCTACATCGATGCCTACGGCCTCACCGAAAGCTGCGGCGGCGACACTTTTATGGAGGCTGGCCGCGAGATCGAGAAGATCGGCTCGACCGGCCGCGCCATCGCCCATGTCGAGATCGAAATCCGCGACGAGGCCGGCAAGCGCCTGCCCGCCGGGCAGAACGGCGAGATCTGCTTGCGCGGCCCGAAGCTGACGCTGGGCTACTGGAACGATCCGGAGAAGACCGCATCCGCCTTCTTCGGCGACTGGTTCCGCACCGGCGATATCGGCTATCTCGACGCCGACGGCTTTCTGTATCTGACCGACCGCAAGAAGGACATGATCGTCTCGGGCGGCGAGAACATCGCTTCCTCCGAGGTCGAGCGCGTGATCTACGAAATGCCCGACGTACGCGAGGTCGCGGTGATCGGGCTGCCGGACGCGCGCTGGGGCGGGAGGCCGGTCGCGGTCGTGGTGCCGGCGAACGGCGCGAGGCTCGATCTGCAACAGCTGACCGATCATTGCCGCACCCGCCTCGCCGGCTTCAAGGTGCCGAAGCAGTTGATCATCCGCGACAGCCTGCCGCGCAATCCGTCCGGCAAGGTGTTGAAGCGCGTGCTCCGCGCTGAACTCGAGGCGACGACATGACGCAAGCGACATCCGCCAAAGTCACGAAACTCAACCGGGTCGAGCGCAACGCCTGGACCAAGCAGAGAATTTTTGACGCCGCGACCAAGATGGTCGGCAAATACGGCTACGCCGAAGCCTCGGTCGCCCGCATCACCGAAGCGGCCGGCGTCGCGCAGGGCACCTTCTACAATCATTTCGAGAACCGCCAGGAACTGCTCGACCAGCTGCTGCCGAAGATCGGCCTCGACATGGTCCGCTTCATCCGCGCGCGCACCGGCACCGCGGATGCCGCGCGCCAGGAGATCGCGCGCTTCGGCGCCTTCTTCGATTTCATCCGCGAGGTGCCGGAGTTCTTGCGCATTCTCAACGAAGCGGAGTTCTTCGCGCCAATCGGCTACCAGAAGCACCTCGACAACATCTCGAGTGCCTATGTGCGCATCCTGCGCCGTGCCCGTACCGCGGGCGCTATCACCGATTACAGCGACGACGAGTTCGAGGCGATTGTCCATGTGCTGATGGGGGCGCGCGGCTATCTCAGCCGCCGCTACTCCTACTCCGAGCAGGGCGTCACTGCCGTGCCGGACCATGTCATCTCGGCCTACCGGAAGCTGATCACCCGCGGCCTGTTCGGCGCCGGTCACAAGGATACCTCCCATGAGCGCTGACGGCACCATTCTTGTCACCGGCGGCAGCCGCGGCATTGGTGCGGCGACGGCATCGCTGCTCGCCGATCAGGGCCACCGCGTCGTGATCGTCGATATCGCGCCAGAACCGTTGGCCGGAACCAATGCGATCCTTTGGCCGGCGCCGTTCGACGTCGCGAGCGAAGCCGCCGTCGTCACCGGTGTCGCCGACATCGAGAAGGCGCACGGTCCGATCACGGGTCTCGTTAACGCCGCCGGCGTGTTCGGCAAGATGCATCCGATCGAGCGGGTGCGGATGGAGCAATGGGACCGCGAGGTCAACATCGACCTGCGCGGCACCTTCCTGGTCGCGCGCAGCGTCGGCGTCGCCATGGCGAAGCGGCGGCATGGCGCCATCGTCAACGTCGCCTCGGTGGCCGGCATGACGTCCGGACCGATCCACGCCTACACCGCGGCGAAGGCCGGCGTCATCCAGATCACCCAGACGCTGGCCGCCGAATGGGGCCGCGCCGGCGTCCGCGTCAATGCCGTGTCGCCCGGCTTCACCCGCACGGCGATGCTCGAGGCCGGCATCGCCTCGGGCGCGCTCGACAAGGAGATGCTCGCGCGGCCGACCGCGATGAACCGGCTGGTTGAGCCGATGGAAGTGGCGCAGGCGATCGCCTGGCTGCTGTCGCCACTGAGCAGCGGCGTCACCGGCATCAACCTGCCGGTCGATGCCGGCTACATCGCCGGCACCAGTTGGGCCGCCTATGGCGGCCTGCCGGATGCACCAGCAAACTGAGGACACCGCATGAATATCGAGCTCTCGCGCAAGCCCCTCGATCTGGCCTCCGCCGTCGCGGAAGGCGACATCCGCGTGCTGCTGATGGTGCTGGTGCACATGACCGGCGACGAGAAGTGGCTCGAGCCGCCCTACAAGCCGAAGCGCGACGTTCGCCTGATCCCCGATCCCGACGCCGGCGTGCCGAAGGAGATCCAGGACGAGGTCCGCGCCGCGGTCCTCAACCTGTTCGCCAACGGCCGGCCTGCACCCGTCATCACCGATCCCGGCGACGAGCTGATGCTGCGGATGATGCGCGCGACGCTGGGCGAGCCTGTCGCGCCGGAATATGCGCCGCTGATGCGCGAGGAGATGGGTTTTATCCCGCGCGAGGCGCGCTGGCACGCGCGTCCCTCCGGCGGGACCCTGGCGCAGCAGCATGTGCTGATCGTCGGCGCCGGCGTCTGCGCGATCGCGCTCGCCGTTGCGCTCGGGCGGCTCGGCATCCCCTATACGATCGTCGAGAAGAACGACGAGATCGGCGGCACCTGGTACGTCAACCGCTACCCCGGCTGCGGCGTCGATACACCGAACCACTCCTATTCCTTCTCCTTCGGCGCGCGCAATCCGTGGACGCGCTATTTCGCGCAG
Source organism: Bradyrhizobium ivorense (assembly GCF_900696085.1). Lineage (GTDB taxonomy): Bacteria > Pseudomonadota > Alphaproteobacteria > Rhizobiales > Xanthobacteraceae > Bradyrhizobium > Bradyrhizobium ivorense. The sequence continues at coordinate 261,070 of NZ_CAADFC020000028.1, read as the reverse complement.
CGCCAGGAACTGCTGGACTATCTGCTCAAGGTCGTCCGCGAGCACGACATTCGCGGGAATGTCCGCCTCAACACCGAGCTGATCGCCTCGCGCTGGGACGAGGGCAAGCGGCGCTGGATCTCGACCCTCAGGACGAAGAGCGGCGAGGAGACCTTTGAATCGACCGCGCTGGTCAGCGCCATCGGCCAGCTCAACGACCCCTTGCCTGCCCGCTTCAAGGGAGATGAAGAGTTCGCCGGCCTGAAGCTGCATTCGGCGCTGTGGTCCGACGACATCAAGCTCGACGGCAAGCATGTCGCTGTGATCGGCACCGGCGCGACCGCGATGCAGCTGGTGCCTGCGATCGCCGATCGCGTCGCCTCGGTCACCGTCTATCAGCGCACCGCGCAGTGGGCGCGGCCGGTGAAGGGCTATTCCGACCCGATCACCGAGGGCGCGCAATGGCTACTGGCGCATCTGCCGTTCTATGTGCAGTGGTACCGCTTCAACATGTTCTGGCGCTACGGCGACGGCTTGCTGCCGTTCCTGCGCAAGGACCCGGCCTGGCCGCATCCGGACCGCGCCGTCAACAAGGGCAATGACCGGCATCGCCAGGAGCTCACCGACTTCATCTTGTCGGAGCTGAAGGATCGCCCCGACCTGATCGAGAAATGCGTGCCGACCTATCCGCCCTACGGCAAGCGCATCCTGCTCGACAACAACTGGTTCAGGACGCTGACCCGGCCGAATGTCGAGCTGGTCACCGATCCGATCGATCGCTTCGCGCCGGAAGGAATCGTCACCGCCGACGGCAAGCTGCGGCCGCACGACCTCATCGTGATCTCGACCGGCTTCAAGGTCACCGAGATGGCGGCGCGGCTCAACATCACCGGACGCGACGGCAAGAACCTGAAGCAGGTTTGGCGCGACGACAACCCGACCGCCTATCTCGGCCTCACCGTGCCGGACTTTCCCAATCTGTTCGTGATGCTCGGGCCGAACTCGGGGCCCGCGCATGGCGGCAGCGTGATCTTCCAGTCGGAATGCCAGAGCCGCTACATCTCCGCCTGCCTGGTCGCGATGATCGAGAACGATATCGCCGCGATCGATGTGCATCGTGACGCGCACGACGAGTACATCAGCCGGGTCGATGCCGAGCATGAGCAGTTGATCTGGACGCATCCGGGGATGACGACCTATTACCGCAACAAGCGCGGCCGCGTGTTCTCGGCGATGCCATGGCGGTTCGTCGACTACTGGAAAGTGACGCACGATCCTGATTTCAGCCACTATCGCCAGACCAGGGCCGGACAGGAACGCTGACCTGAATTGGCCTTTCGGTAACTTGACAGACCGCGATATCTGCCGCAGCATTTCGATGACTGCACCTGTTGGGGTGAAGGAGCGCAGCTCCCCGCATCGCAGGAATTGACGGGCGATTATGTCGTCGACCGCCACGCAGAAAAAAGCGGACAGATGTCCGTCGGCCCACCCTTGGAGAGGAGCATGACGCCACCGGCGAAAGCCAGCGACCTTGCTCAACGGCAAGGTCACGGTGCACGTTGAGGCGAACAGCAGCTGCTAGCCGCGTGTACTGCCGACAATCTGACCATATCCGCAGGACAGGAGCGCAAAGGCCACGCGCTCTCAGGTCCCGAAACACCACTGGTGTGTACCAGATATCCTTCGCTAAAACGAAGTAGCAGGGCCCCGCTGATGCTTGAATGCACCGGGGCCCATTCGTTTACCCGCCGTCTGCTCATCGTCGCATCGTTGCGTCACCGCTCCGGATCGGAAACAATCGTCCGGCCAGGTGAGGAATGACGATGGAAAAGCCGATTGTACGCATCTACACCGACTACAAGAGCCCCTACGCCTTCGTTGCCAACAAGCGGCTGTTCGAGCTGGAAGACCACGGTGTCGCGTTGGAATGGCTGCCCTACACGCTGCGCATTCCCGAATTCATGGGTACGGTCGAGGAGCGCACGCCGCATTTCTGGCGCAAGGTGCGCTACCTCTATATGGACGCGCGGCGCTTCGCCAACGCGCAGGGGCTCACCATGAAGGGCCCGCGCCGGATCTATGATGCATTCTATTCCAGCGCCGGCATGCTGTTCGCGCAGCGCCACGGGCTGTTCCGTCCCTATCACGACACGGTGTTCCGCCGGTTCTGGAACCACGAGCTCGAGATCGACGAGCTGTCGGAAATCTCCGGCGTGATATCGTCGATCGGCGGCTCCGCCGACGACTTCGAGGCCTATGTGCACGGCCCTGCCCGCGCCGAGCACGACCGCATCATCGACGAGGCCGAGGCGCTCGGCGTGTTCGGCGTGCCCAGCATGGTGTTCAACGGCGAATTGTTCTGGGGCGGCGATCGCATCGACATGCTGATCGAGCGGATCAAGCATCCCGAGACGATCGCGGCCGCGCTCGGCAGCCGGCACCGGAAGGAGGCGCCGACGCATGCGCCGGCTCGTCCCGGATCCTGACATCGGACCGGCCGCGCGGCCAATGTCGCATTCCGATTTTGCCCGCCAGACCCGCAAATAAGCCGACACCGCGCGCGTTGCCGTCCTGCGGTTTCTGCTATCTTGCGCGCCACGAGCCGGCCTTCGACCGGTAGACATCATCCAGGAAAGCACGCCATGAATCCTCCCGTCAGCTCGCCCGCGATCAAGGTCGTCAAATCCGTCCGCGAGCAGGTGAGCGCGGAGGAGTGGCAGGCCCGCGTCGATCTCGCCGCCTGCTATCGCCTCACGGCGATGTACGGCATGACGGAGATGATCGCGAACCACATCTCCTGCCGCGTGCCCGGCACCACCGACCAGTTCCTGATCAACGCCTACGGCATGCTCTACGAAGAGATCGACGCCTCCTCGCTGATCAAGGTCGACGTCGCCGGCAACACGCTGCTCAATGCCTCCGACTACGACGTCAACGTCGCCGGCTTCGTCATTCACAGCGCCATCCACATGGCCAAGCACGATATCGACTGCGTCGCGCACACCCACACGCCGGCCGGCATGGCGGTCTCGGCGATGGAATGCGGCCTGCTGCCGATCGCGCAGACATCGATGCGCTTCCTGCACATCGCCTATCACGATTTTGAAGGCATCGCCGACAATGTCGACGAGCGCGAGCGCCTGGTGCGCGACCTCGGCGACAACGAAGCGATGATTTTGCGCAATCATGGTTTGCTGGTCGTCGGTCAAACCGTGCCGGCCGCCTTCAACGTGCTGTTCCGGCTCGAGCGCGCCTGCCAGACCCAGGTGATGGCGCTGTCCTGCAACACCAAGCTGATCTATCCGCCGCAAAGTATCCTCGAAGACACCTACGAGCGGATGCTGCCAAAACCCGGCCGCGCCGCCCGCAACGGCGAACTCGCCTGGCCCGCGCTGCTGCGCAAGCTCGATCGCGCCGATCCGTCGTATCGGAATTGAGGCGGGACGCCTCGCACAATGACGGCATCGTCCCCGCGAAGGCCGGGACGACACCGAGCGCGTCGCGCCGCTGTTGATTCCGTCATCCCCGCGCAAAGGCTTCGACTTTGTCGCTGGAGGCGCGAGCGCTTGCGAGCCTCGAAGGATCGACGGCCACCAGCCGGGCCGATTCATCCTTCGAGGCTCGCCAAGCGGCGCAAGCGCGCCGCAAGGCTCGCACCTCAGGATGACGGGTAGTATGATTCACGCTCGCTGCGCTCCACCGATCCTACGGGCCTCACCGCGATCGGTGCCGAAAGCCGCGATGCGGAGCAACGCCAGGCATTTCCTCATAAGCCCTGTTGGGCCCAAACCAGGGAGCCGCGCCGCCGGGCCGTTCCAGGCCCATTCTGCCTGCCGGCGTTAGCTCGCAATCGTTCAACACACTCCGGTCGGGGTATTGTGCATCAAAAGACGCCGGATTATCCGTCGCCCAGGTCGGGCACTGGGCGCTTGCAGAGCTCATCAGGCCAATCGACATCATCGCAGCAACAATCGAAGTCTTGAATCCAATCATCGTCGTACTCTGAACGGTTCGTGTTTTGGCGCGGACCACGCGCGCGCCATCGCTGCTCCGTTGAGAGCGTTTCCTCTGAATTTCGTTGGACAATGGTTAGGTAGGTATGCGCGCGAGATAAGACACGCCGTAAAAAATCACGGCTGCGCGAACGGCGGGTCGAGACGCTCACCATCGCGTGACCCGCATTTCCGTATGTCGGAAGTTGGCTCGCGCATCTGCAGAATCCGCCCCGGCATCGATTGCCGAGCGCGGCTCGCAATGCGCGGTTAGCGCAGCGTCCGGAAGAACTTGCGAACGTCGCCGACGAACAGCTCGGGCTGCTCGAACGCGGAGAAGTGGCCGCCCTTCGGCATCTCGCTCCAGTGCCGGATGTTGCTGAAGCTTGCCTCCATCCATTTGCGGACGGGGGTGACGATCTCCTTGGGGAAGACCGCGACGCCGGTCGGCACGCTCACCCGGTGCACGGTGCGCTTCCTCGCTCCAAAACTTTCCCAGTACAGCCGCGCCGACGACGCAGCCGTCGCGGTGACCCAGTACAGCATGACGTTGTCGAGCAGCTCGTCGCGGCTGAGGATGTTTTCCGGATGGCCGTCGCAGTCGGTCCAGGCCCAGAATTTTTCCAAGATCCAGGCCGCCTGCCCGCTTGGCGAATCAGTCAGGCCGTAACCCAGCGTCTGCGGCCGGGTCGATTGCTGCTTGGAATAGCCGGAGTCCCAGTCGGCATAGTATTTGATGCCGTTGAGCGCCCGCGTCTCCTCCGGCGTCGGCTGGCCCTCGACATTGGGCCGGGTCGACATCGCCAGCGTGATGTGGATGCCAGCGCAGTGCGCGGCGTCGAGGCCGCCGATCGCGGTGGTGACCGCCGAACCCCAATCGCCGCCTTGCGCGAAATAGCTGCCATAGCCGAGCCGCGCCATCAGCACGGCCCAGGCGCGCGCGATGCGGTCGACGCCCCAGCCTGTCGTGACCGGCTTTGCGGAGAAGCCAAAGCCCGGCAACGACGGGCACACCACATGGAACGCGTCGGCCGTGCTGCCGCCATGCGCGGTCGGGTCGGTCAGCGGCTCGATCACCTTGTGGAATTCGACCACCGATCCCGGCCAGCCATGGGTGATGATCAGCGGCCTGGCTTCCGGATGTTTCGAGCGGACATGGATGAAATGGATGTCGAGCCCATCGATCTCGGTGGTGAACTGCGCAAAACGGTTGAGCTGCGCCTCGCGCTTGCGCCAGTCGTAGTCCTCGGCCCAGTAGCGGCAGACGTCCTGGATCCATTGCAGCGGCGCGCCCTGGCTCCAGTCGTCGACCAGCTCGGCCTCGGGCCAGCGCGTCCGGCGCAGCCGGGTGCGGAGATCGTCGAGGACATCATCGGTGACGGCGATACGGAACGGGTTGATGACGGCGGTCATGGCATCTCCCTCGGCGCGGAACGTGCCTAAGATAGACACGGACCATCGATCGATCAAATCCACTGCCTGCACGCCCCCTGCACGACAAAACGCAAACTCTGCACAGTCGCTGCTGCGCCGCTGCAAGGCAGGGTGCCACAACAGTTCGGCATGAATCGCGGAGCGGCGGAAGCGGCGGAGCCACCGGATATCGGCTGCGACGGCTTGCACTTCAGCCGAACCGGCCGATCGATTCGGAATCGAAGGAGCACGCTGTGATCTTCTCACTGACCAACGACCCGCACGACCTTCTGTTGAAACTGGCGCTGCCGCCGATCGTCGCGTTCCTGGCCGGATGGATCATCATCAGCGCATGGGCGAACAGACAGGATGCCGAAGCGACAGGATTCTCGCCGGCGGTCGCGTCCGCCTTCTTCACCCCTGCAATCTTCATCACCTATCTGCTGTTTCCGCCTCAGTTCTTCACGATGAGCAGTTCGTCCGCTGTCTTGACCATCGTTCTCATCCCCACCGTTTGCGGCCTGCTTTTCGCGCCGACATTTTTTCTGTTGCTGCCGTTCGGCATCAAGTCGCTCGCCAGAGTGCAAGAGCAGATGCCGGCATTCTCAGGCGGGCTGCTCTTCACCGTATTTGCAAGCTGGCTGATCACGCAGGCGGGTTGGCTTGCTTTCCTCGTCTACGCGCTGGCGCACGCCCTGTGATCCGCGGGCGGCGGACTATTTGCCGAGCGCCGTCTCCAGCAGCGCCTGCGCCTGCCTGGTCGCCTCGGCGAACGCCGGCTGTTGCGGCGCGCGCTCGGTAAAGCAGCGCTTGAAGGCATCCTCGCCCTGCTGGCGCAGGTCGCCGAGCTTGTCATAGGCCTTGCGGGTGATCTGCTTGCGCTCGAGCTTCTCGGCGGCTTCATCCGCCTTCTTGTTGAACTCGGCACGGATCGCGGTGCAGGCCGGCACCTGCACGGTCGGCGCGAGTTCGCCATAGGCGATGTACATTTTACCGCCGGCGAGCGCTGCGACGAACACCTCATCGGCGGCGTCGGGGAAGGAATCCTGGGTGCGGCCGCCGAGGAAGCCGTAAGTCACGGTGGCCGACGCCGGCTTGGCGATCGGCAGCTCGTGGAAATTGATCACGGCGGCATCGGTCGAGATCGCCTGGGTGTAGAGGCCCTCGAACCTCAAGGCAGCATCGACCTGCTGCGGGACGTTCTTGCTGCCCTTGTCCCACCAGGTCTTGTGTCCGCTCAGCCAGCGCGTGAACAGGGTTTCGGTGGTGACGATGATGTGGGCTTTCGGCTCGACAAAGCTGCCGTCGTGGCGCTTCTCGCCAATTTTTCCGCCGTCCCTGCCGGTGTCGGCATCGAAGCGCAGCCCGTCGAGCAGACCGAACCCCATATCGCCTTTATATAAAGTGTCGAGATTGAGCTGGGCCGGGGCAAAGCCCGGACGGGCGGGCTCGGGCAGGATGGCGGTGAGCTGCGCCTTGAGCTCATCGCGGGCCGCGGCTTCCGCCTTGTCGACGGCGTCGCCAGTCTTGCCGTCCTTCTCCAGCTTGGCGAATTTGGCGATCGCAGCGTCACGCATGGCGATGTAGCGGTCCTCCGGCGACGCCGCATTGGCGTGCGACAGAGCCAGCACCGGGGCAGCAACGAGGGCAAAGCGGGTGAACAAATGCATGCCCTGTGGTCGTCCGCAGGGCATGCAAGGTTCAAGGTCACGGGGTAGTTCATTGCAGGCATCCAGCGCCGGCAACGGCTCGCCGGCCGGCGCTGGATCTCGTCAGGGCTGAGCCCGTCAGGCGGCCTCGATCAAGCCGCCTTGGACTTCGCCACGTGGGTGGCAATCGCATCCATCAGCGGCGGTGACAGGCAGTCATAGGGTTCGAGCCCAAGCTCCTTCAGGCGCGACCTGATCCCGGCCATGTCGGCCGGCTTGACGCCGGACTCGATCACCGACGAGACGAACGCGGCAAAGCCGGGCGCCGCCGAGCCGGACTCCTGGAACAGCTCGGGATGGATGAAATCGAGGCCGTAGAACGGATGGCCCTTGTTCTCGATCCGGCCGTACATATGCGTGCCGCAGCCGGTGCAGGCATGACGCTGGATCACCGCGGCGGCATCCACGATCTTCAGCTTGTCGCCGTTCTCCAGCACGGTGACGTTCTCGCGCGGCACCACCGCGACCACCGAGAAGATTGCGCCCGAGGGCTTCCAGCACTTGGTGCAGCCGCAGGCGTGGTTGTGGGCGACGTCGCCCTTGATGCCGACCTTGACCGGCTTGCTTGCACATTTGCAAACCAGCGTGCCGCCGGCGAAGCTGCCGGAGCCCTGTTTGACGCCGTTGTCGACCGATGGGTGGATATGAACAGTCATGGATCTATCCTCCTAGTGCTTGGTGTTTTGATTTCAGAATACGACGACCGAGCGGATCGATTTACCCTCGTGCATTAGATCGAAGCCCTTGTTGATCTCCTCGAGCTTCAGCACGTGGGTGATCATCGGATCGATCTGGATCTTGCCGTTCATGTACCAGTCGACGATCTTCGGCACGTCGGTGCGGCCGCGCGCGCCGCCGAAGGCGGTGCCCTTCCAGACCCGGCCGGTGACGAGCTGGAACGGCCGGGTTGCGATCTCCTTGCCGGATTCCGCAACACCGATCACGACCGAGACGCCCCAGCCGCGATGGCAGGCCTCCAGCGCCTGGCGCATCACATTGGTATTGCCGGTGCAGTCGAAGGTGTAGTCGGCGCCGCCGTCGGTCAGGCCGACCAGATGCTGCACGATGTCGCCGCCGACCTTGGTCGGATTGACGAAGTGCGTCATGCCGAACTGCTTGCCCCAGGCTTCCTTGGAGTCGTTGATATCGACGCCGATGATCTTGTCGGCGCCGACCATCTTGGCGCCCTGGATCACGTTCAGCCCGATGCCGCCGAGACCGAACACCACGACGTTGGCGCCCGGCGTCACCTTGGCGGTGTTGACCACCGCGCCGACGCCGGTGGTGACGCCGCAGCCGATGTAGCAGCTCTTGTCGAACGGCGCGTCCTCGCGGATCTTCGCCACCGCGATTTCGGGCAGCACGGTGAAGTTCGAGAAGGTCGAGCAGCCCATGTAGTGATAGACCGGCTTGCCCTTGTAGCTGAAGCGCGAGGTACCGTCGGGCATCACGCCCTTGCCCTGGGTGGCACGGATCGCGGTGCAGAGATTGGTCTTCTGGCTCAGGCAGCTTTTGCACTGGCGGCATTCGGGCGTGTAGAGCGGGATCACGTGATCGCCGGGCTTGACCGAAGTCACGCCGGCGCCGACCTCGCGCACGATGCCGGCGCCCTCATGGCCGAGGATCGACGGGAAGATGCCTTCGCTGTCGAAGCCGTCGAGCGTGTAGGCGTCGGTGTGGCAGATGCCGGTCGCCTTGATCTCGACAAGGACCTCGCCGGCCTTGGGGCCTTCCAGATCCAGTTCGACGATCTCCAGCGGCTTCTTTGCCTCGAATGCGACTGCGGCGCGCGTTTTCATCTTGGTCTCCAAATCACGTTTCTAAAGTTGTCGTTCGCGCCGGACACGCTCACTTCTTGCTGTCGTTGCCCATGCAGGCGTCTTCCGCCTTGGTGTAGGCTTCCGACTTGTTTTCATGCTTTGCCGGCCGAACACGTCCAACCGCACCATTGGCGCGGGCGCGCAGGTAGACATAGAGGTCGTCCATGTAGCAGGCAACGTTCGGATTATCGCCGAACGCCGGCATCACGTTCTCCTGCGCCGTGTTGACGTTCTTGCGCCCGCTCGCGACCACGCCGAGGAAATCCCCGTAGCTCATCGTCTTCAGCGATTCCGTCAGCGCCGGAGCGTAGGTCGATCCCATCCCGTCGGGACCGTGACAGACGTGGCACTCCGAATGGTAACGGCGGTATCCGGAGTAGGCGTACCAGTCCGTCGTACCGTCGGGCGCGACCTTGAACGTCGGGTTGCCATCCTTGTCGAGATACTTGCCGTCTTCGGACTTGACGGCGGTCGGATCACCCGCGTCCTCCGCGAAAGCAACTCCTCCCATTGCCACGACAAAGATCGCAGCACTCACAAACCAGATCTTACGCAAGAGCCTTGTCCTCGTAGTAGAGTTTGAAGACGCACCGGCGCATGGAGGTCACCCCATGCGCCGGAACGAGGTGGTCAGCTCATTGCTGCGGCAGCGAGAACACGGTGAGCGTTCCGCCGAGCGCGGTGTAGTTGCTCAGCGCGGCATAACCGCCAACCGCGCCGAGACCTGCCGTCGGATCAGTCAGACCGGCCGCGAGGCCGATGCCTGCCCAACCGCCGACACCTGACAGCACTGCGACATACTGCTTGCCATTGTTCTCATAGGTCGTGACGTTGCCGATGATGCCGGACGGGGTCTTGAACTTGTAGAGCTCCTTGCCCGTCTTGGCGTCGACAGCCTTCAGGTAGCCTTCCAGCGTGCCGTAGAACACCACGCCACCGGCGGTCGCGAGCGCGCCCGACCAGACCGAGAACTGCTCCTTGTTCGACCACACGATCTTGCCGGTCTTGCCGTCCCAGGCGATGAAGTTGCCCATGTGGGTCTCGCCGGGAGGCGGATACATCGACAGCGTCGCGCCGACATAGGGCTGACCTGCGGTGTAGCTCACCTTGAACGGCTCATAGTCCATGCAGACGTGGTTGGTCGGCACGTAGAACAGCTGCGTATCCGGCGAGTAGGCTGCCGGCTGCTCGTCCTTCGAACCGAGCGCCGCCGGGCAGATGCCCTTGACGTTGACGTCCTCACCCGCCTTGTCGGTCGACGCGGCATCGAGGACCTTCGGACGTCCGTAGGTCGGCGAGTCCTTCTTCATGTCGACGCCGGAGGTCCAGTTCACCTTCGGATCGTACTTTTCGGCGACCAGCAGTTCACCGGTGTTGCGGTCGAGCGTGTAGCCGAGGCCGTTGCGGTCGAAGTGGGTCAGGAGCTTGCGATCGGCGCCGCCGATCTGCTGATCGGTGAGGATCATCTCGTTGACGCCGTCATAGTCCCATTCGTCGTGCGGGGTCATCTGGTAGACCCACTTGGCCATGCCGGTGTCCGGATTGCGCGCGAAGATGGTCATCGACCACTTGTTGTCGCCCGGACGCTGCTTCGGATTCCAGGTCGAGGGGTTGCCCGAGCCGTAGTACATCAGGTCGAGCGAGGGATCGTAGGCCAGCCAGCCCCACGTGCAGCCCCCGCCGATCTTCCACTGGTCGCCCTGCCAGGTCTTGATGCTCGAGTCCTTGCCGATCGGCTTGCCGAGATCGGTGGTCTTGGCGGGATCGACCATGATCTGGTCATCCGGACCTTCGGAGAAGGCGCGCCACACCTGCTTGCCCGACTTGATGTCGTAGGCGGTAACGTGGCACTGCACGCCGAACTCGCCGCCAGAGATGCCGATCAGGACCTTGTCCTTGACCACCATCGGCGCCGAGGTGCCGGTCGAGCCCTTGCTGGGATCGCCGTTCTTGGTCTGCCACTCCACCTTGCCGGTCTTGGCGTCGAGCGCTACCAGCGTGGTGTCGGCCTGATGCAGGAAGATCTTGCCATCGCCATAGGCCACGCCACGGTTCACCGTGTCGCAGCACATTACCGGAATGACGTTCGGATCCTGCTTCGGCTCGTATTTCCAAATGATCTTGTTCTCGTTCGAAAGGTCAAGAGCATAGACCTTGTTGGGGAACGGGGTATGCACGTACATGACGTTGCCGACGATCAGCGGGCCGCCTTCGTGGCCGCGCAGAACGCCGGTCGAAAACGTCCAGGCGACCTGCAACTTTCCGACGTTCGAGGCGTTGATCTGATTCAGCTTCGAAAAGCGCGTATTGGCGTAGTCCCCGGTGGGCATGACCCAGTCTTTCGGGTTCTGCGCCATCTTGTGGAGTTCGTCATTGGCATTGGCAGCCCCGGCGGCGAACACCGCCATTGCCCCAAGACCGGTCGCGTAGAGCAACTTGCGCATCGTGGATTCCTCCCAGTTTAAGAGCTCAAGGGTTTCCGTCGAAACGGCCCACTTCTTCCATTTTGGTTCCTTAGCCCTACCCCCATTGGCCATGGCCGACTTGCCCAAAAGGGAAGAGCCGTTTGCTCGACAGCGAAACTCGGTAAGATTTTTCCTGTATCTCTTGCGTGCGCCCCAGGAAGGCTGCGCCATGTTGCAGAGCATCCAGCGCGCCGCGGCCACCTTGGGGCCTCGCGCCCTTCAAGGTTGAGCTTGACGGCGCAAGAACTTAGACGGAGGATTGCCCGACATTGACCGGGAGGAAATCCCGCCGCCTTCCCTCGACCTCGCGAAAATCCGCGGGAAACGGCGCAATCTCGGGCCAGGCTTTGCGCGACGAACAGTCACGCTGGGGGGATCGAATCGGTGGCTGAAAAGATGTCCGATACAGTCCATTCACTCAGCACGAACGGATTGACGCCCCGGCGGCAGATCCAGCGCTGGTCAGATGCGCTGACCGATCTGTGCGGTCAGTTCGACGTCGATCCGCTGGAAGGATCCTCGCTCGAGGGCCGGATCAATTTCACCACGGTCTCGCGGCTGAAGCTCTGCCAGATCGAGGCGAGCCAGCATCGAATCGCGCACACCGTCTCGCGCATCAAGCTGTCCGAGCACCCCTACATCAAGATCGTGTTCCAGACCCACGGTGTCTCGCATTTCGAGCAGGACGGCCGCCACTTCGACATCATGCCCGGCGACTGCTTCGCCTATGACGTGTCCTGCCCGCACACCATCATCAGCCCGTCGCTGACGCGCCATGAGGTGGTGATCGTGCCGAAGGACCTGTTGAAGGAGCGCGGCTTCCAGCTCTCCAAGATGGCGCCGTGCAAATTGTCGGCGCGCAACGGCACCGGCCGCATCGCCTACGACTTCGTGCACGCCGCGTTCGGCGAAGCCTCGAAACTGTCGCCGGTGAATGCGGTGGGCGTCGCCGATTCGCTGATCGACCTGTTGCTGCTGCCGCTGCGCGAGACCGGCGCGATGTTCGATCGCGGCAGCGCCGAAGCCACCTATGTGCGCGCCCAGGGCTATATTCGCGAGCACCTGCGCGATCCCGATCTCTGCATCGACCGGATCTCGGCGGCGCTCGGCTGCTCGAAGCGCTACCTGCACATGCTGTTCAGCGATCGCGGCATGACGGTCAGCGACTACATCTGGAAGGCCCGGCTGCAGCATTGCCGGGCCGAGCTGGAAAGCCAGAACGGCAAGACCATCACCGACGTCGCGTTCTCCTGGGGCTTTTCCAGTTCCTCGCATTTCAGCCGCGTGTTCCGGAAATATTTCGGCATCGCGCCGTCGTCTGTGCACAAGGCCCAGCACGGCATCGCGGTGGACGTGGTGCTGGAATAGCGCCTGCGCCCGGCGTGCGTGCACGCGGGCGGCATCGCTTTGTCATGCTCTCCAGCATCAAGATTTGGGCGCGCAATCTCAAGCGGGACAGCTACGCGCTCTACCTCGCCGCGCGCGATCCGCGCGTGCCCTGGTACGCCAAGGCGCTCGCGGTTGCGATCGCGGCCTATGCGCTCTCGCCGATCGACCTGATCCCGGATTTCATCCCCGTGCTCGGCTATCTCGACGATCTGATCCTCGTGCCGGCAGGCATCTGGCTGGCGATCCGGCTGATTCCCGATGACGTGATGACCGAGTGCCGCGCCAGCGCGAGCGCCGCGCTGCAGCGCCCGACCACCCGCGCCGGCATGATCGCGATCATCCTGCTTTGGATTGCCGGTGCGCTCGCACTGGCCTGGCTCGTCTTCACCCGCTGGGCGCGATCGGCCGCCTAAGCCTGCGCGGCTTTCGGAACCAGCGCCTCGACCGTGACGCCGTCATCGCCGGAAGAAATGTTGAGCGTCCCGCCGAGCGCAAGCAGCCGCTCGCGCATCCCGGTAAGGCCGTGGCCGAGCCGATAATCCGGCCGCAGCCCGCCGCCATTGTCGCGCACCCGCACCAAAGCGCAGCCGCGGCTGCCATGCACGCCGATCGGCCGCTCCGCAGGTTCGACCGTGATATCGACCGCGGTGGCGCCGGCGTGGCGGAACACATTGGTCAGCGCCTCCTGGACGATGCGGTAGATGGTCAGATCGGCCGTCTCGCCGACCTCGCCGAGCGCATCCGAAATGCGGCTCTCGATCTCGACCTCCGGGTGGGTTTCGCTCCACATCCGCACCAGCGCGCCGAGCGCTTCGCCCAGCCCGAGCTCGGCCAGCCCGACCGGCCGCAGCCGTTCGAGGATCCGGCGGGTGAATTGCTGCAGTGCGTTGACCTGTTCGAGGATGGCATTGCCATGCTTGCGCAGCGCCGCGGGATCGGCCTTGTCGAGCTCCGAGAGCCGGGACAGGGCGCCGGCATGCGCGCGCAATGCAAACAGATAGGGCCCGAACTCGTCATGCAGTTCACGCGCGATCTCCTTGCGCTCGGAATCCTGCAGCGACACCGCGCGCTCGGCGAGCTGCCGCTTGCCCTCCACCGCGTCGCCCAGGGTCGCCGCCAGATGGTTCAGTTTGGCACAGATTGCCGCCAATTCCGGCGAGCCGCCGGGCTCGACCCGCGCGTCGTAATCCCCCGCCTCGATGCCGCTCATCGCCTGCGACAGCGCCTGCAGCGGCGCCAGCGCGCGGCCGACCACCAGCATGGTCACCAGCAGCAGTGCGACCGTGATCGCCGAGCCGACCTCGAGCTGGGTGACGATGCCGTCCCAGATCTCGGCCATTTCGTCGTCAGGATGCGAGGTGATGACGAGCGATTGCGGCTTGCCGTGGATCGAAATCGGCACCCGCACCGAGGTCTGCTCGGGATGCACCAGCGCGACGAACCAGGCCGGCGCCCGCGGCTCGCCGGCATCCCCGGAACGCGCCGGCAGCGGCGCAGCCGCGTCGTCCTGCCGCGTGATGCTGACATGACGCAGCTTGCTGAGATCGCGGACGATTTGGTTGAGCCGCGCATCCGGGTCCGCGGCCTCGTTGAGATCGGCAACGATTGTGGTGACGAACTCGCGCGCAAGGCGGATCACGCTCTGGTCCTCGGCCTGGACGCGCGGCCCGGCCTCGAGCACCAGCCGCGCGATGTTGATGCTCAATCCGAGCAGCAGGATCAGCGCCAGCAAGAGGTTGATCCGTGCGCGCAGAGATAGATTTCGCCACATTGCGTTGCCCCCGACCGCGAACCATCCTCCCAGAGGATCGTTGACAGCCAAATTTGCCCGGCTATCTAATCCGACCCTACTGCAATCTCCCACGAGGTGCACAACGGTTCGGAACCGTTGTGCACGCGACGAGATGAAGGGAGCGACGCCGGTCGACGGGACAACGCCATGCGCATTCTGATCGTTGATGACCATCCGATCGTCGCTTCCGGTTGCCGCACCGTGTTCGCCGATGATCCCGAGATCGCGCTGCTCGAGGCCGCCGACGCCGAGAGCGGCGAGCGCGCCTTCGTCGCCGACAAGCCCGACATCTGCGTGATCGACATCAACCTGCCGACGGTATCTGGCTTCGAGCTGGCGCGCCGCATCCTGGCGCGCGATGCCGACGCCCGCATCATCATGTTCAGCATGAACAGCGACCCGGTGTTCGCCGCCCGCGCCATCGACATCGGCGCCAAGGGCTACGTCTCCAAGACCGGCGATCCCAACGATCTGGTCGAAGCAGTGCGCGAGGTCGGCAATGGCGGCGTCTATCTGCCGCCGGCGATCGCCCGCAACGTCGCCTTCGCGCGGCCGGCCTTTGCGCAGAATCCACTGTCGAAGCTGACCTCGCGCGAGATGGAGATCCTGCGCCTGCTCTCGTCCGGCAAGAGCCTGTCGGAGATCGCCTGGCTGGTGCATTCCTCCTACAAAACCGTCGCCAACACGTCATCGATCATGCGCCAGAAGCTCGGCGTGCGCACCTCGGCGGAGCTGGTGCGATTGGCCATCGAGAGTGGCGTCGCCTGAAGCCGCGCTCAGCAACCAGGAACATCACGATGCAGACCGTTTCCCAGAACAAATCGCATGGCGGCACGCAGGGTGTGTACCGGCATCCGAGCCGCGAGACCAAGACCGACATGACGTTCTCGGTGTTCGTCCCGGAGCACGCACCCGGCACCAAACTGCCGGTCGTCACCTGTCTGTCGGGCCTGACCTGCACCCATGCCAACGTCACCGAGAAGGGCGAGTACCGCGCGGCCTGCGCCGAGCTCGGCCTGATCTTCGTCGCGCCCGACACCAGCCCGCGCGGTGAAGGCGTGCCCGGCGATCCCGCCAATTCCTACGATTTCGGGCTCGGCGCCGGCTTTTATGTCGATGCAACCGAAGCGCCGTTCGCGACCAATTACCGGATGTGGAGCTATGTCACCGAGGAATTGCCGGCGCTGATCGCCGCAAACTTCCCGGTCGATACCAACAGGCAATCGATCCTCGGCCACTCCATGGGCGGCCACGGCGCGCTGACGGTGGCGCTGCGCCATCCCGACCGCTACCGTGCGGCGAGCGCGTTCGCGCCGATCGTGGCGCCATCGCAGGTGCCGTGGGGCACCAAGGCGCTCGGCGGCTATCTCGGCGGCAACAAGCAGGCGTGGCGCAAGCATGACACCGTCGCGCTGATCGAGGACGGCGCGCGCTTCTCCGGTCTCCTGGTCGATGTCGGCGATGCCGACCAGTTCCTCGCCGAGCAGCTGAAGCCCGAGCTACTGAAGGCCGCTTGCGAGAAGGCGAACATCCCCCTCACCCTGCGGCGCCAGCCCGGTTACGACCACAGCTACTACTTCATCTCGACCTTCATGGCCGACCACCTGCACTGGCACGCCGCGCGGCTGAAGGCGTAACGTTTCCCCGCGCCAAAGGCGGCGCGATGCCAATATGGCCAAAACAACCCCATGCAAAGTAGCCGGCGGCGGCCTCGACGAGGCCGCTGACGAGGCCGCTTGACACGTCGGGCAAGTCAGGGGTATTCTTCCAATATTCCGAAATTCGCCAGCCGTACGCTCGCCCCTAGGCGATCGCTTATGGCGCGCCGCCTCACTTGGGAAAGCAATCCGCGCATCTCAGTCCCGTCACCCTGAGGTGGCCGCTTCTTCAGCGGCCCTCGAAGGGTCGACGGCCCGGCTTTTCGCGCGGATGTAGCCTGGCCGATTCATCCTTCGAGGCTCGCAAGAGCTCGCACCTCAGGATGACGGAATTAGATTGGTGTATGCAAATCATTGCGCCTGCGGCGCGCCGTAATTCGGCGCGAGCAGGCGGTTGCGTATGAGGTAGCCGGTGGCGCGCGACCAGGATTCGTCGGTGTTGCCGCGCATGTCGGCGCTGGCGGCCGCAAGCAGCTGGCCGGTGTGCACGTCGCGCAAATAGAGATTGATGTTGAGGATCAGGTTGGAGACCTTCTGCACCACGCCGGTCATCACGAGATCGGCGCCGATCTCGCCGGCCAGCTTGACGTCGCAGCCGCCGCAGGCCTGAAGGTTGCTGCCGTGCGCCGCAGCATTGACCGGCGCGATGTCGAGTACGCGGAACTTGCCTGACTCCGCCAGCGCCTTGCGCACCTGATCGCCGGTGCGCGCGAGCCGCGCCTGCTCGTCGGCCTGCGCCCCGTTCACCTCGCCCTGCAGGCTGGTGTCGATCATCTCGAGATCGAACACCGCGACCTTGGGCGGCTCGGCACGTGCCGCGGCCGACATTGCAAACATCGCCAACATGACGATGACGAACGATCTCATGATTGTGAACCGATCAAATTGGTAACCTCGCACGGACAAAAAGCGGGGTTGCAAGCTAGGCCAATTCGGTCATCTTGCAAGTCACTGCATGATCCCGAAACGATCATGCTCAAGCAATGAGAAGATGTAACGGGAGGACTTATGTTCCGATGGCTGGTCGGCGCGATCGCACTCAGCCTGTTCGCGAGAGCGGCGCTGGCGGCCGATCCAGTCGAGATCCGTATCGGCTATCTCGGCCATGCCGGCGTCAAATCGTCACTGTCGCTGGTCGAGCAGCCTGCCGAAAACAACGGCATCGCCGGCGCGCGGCTGGCGATCGAGGACAACAACACCACCGGAAGATTCCTTAACCAGCGCTTTGCGCTCGATGAGGTCAGGCTCAAGGACGGCGACGACGTCGCCAAGGCCGCGACCGATCTGGCCGCGCGCGACAGTTTTATCATCACCGATCTGCCCGCCGACGCGTTGCTCAAGGTTTCTGACGCGCTGCGCGACCGCGGCACCATCCTGCTCAATGCCGGTGCGATCGACGACCGGCTGCGCGAGCAGGACTGCCGCGCCAACGTCATCCATGTCGCCCCGACCCGCAGCATGCTGGCCGATGCGCTGGCGCAGTACCTGGTGTGGAAGCAGTGGAAGCGCTGGCTGCTGATCACCGGCTCGCACGACAAGGACAAGCTCTACGCCGATGCGCTGCGCCGCGCCGCCACGCGGTTCGGCGCCAAGATCGTCCAGGAAAAGACCTTTGAGGATACCGGCGGCGCACGGCGCACCGACTCCGGCGTCACGCTGATCCAGCGCCAGATGCCTGTGTTCACCCAGCAGATGCCGGCCTATGACGTGCTCATCGCCGCCGACGAGAGCGAGGTGTTCGCGGACTATTTGCCTTACCACACCTGGGATCCACGGCCGGTAGCCGGCTCGGCCGGCCTGGTGCCGACCAGCTGGGACGCCGCGCATGATCAATGGGGCGCGGTCCAGATCCAGAACCGCTTCGTCAAGCTCAACCAGCGCCGCATGACCGCGCTCGACATGCAGGCCTGGACAGCCGCACGGATGATCGGCGAGGCAACATCGCGCACCAATTCGGGCGATCCGGCGAAAGTCATCGCCTTCCTCAAGGGGCCGGATTTCTCGATCGCCGCCTTCAAGGGCACCCGGCTGACCTTGCGGGACTGGAATTGGCAGCTGCGCCAGCCGATCCTCCTGGCCGACGGCCGCATGGTCGTCTCGGTGTCGCCGCAGGAAGGTTTCCTGCACCAGGTCTCTGAGCTCGACACGCTCGGTGTTGACCGGCCCGAGACGAAATGCAAGCTGCAGTGAGGGAGACGAAACGCATGTGGCGCCAAAGCCTGATCACCGGAATGTTCGCATGGCTTGCCGCCATCGCACCGGCGTCCGCGTTCGTTGCCTACGTGTCCAACGAGAAAGGCAACACCGTCTCGGTGATCGATACCACCAGTTGGACGGTCACAAAAACCATCAAGGTCGGGCAACGGCCGCGCGGCATCGAGTTCTCGCGCGACGGCAAGTTCGTAATGGTCGCGGTCGGCGACGACGACACCATCCAGGTGATCGACACCAAGACCAACGAGATCGTCGACACCCTGCCCTCCGGCCCCGACCCTGAATTGTTCACTCAGGATGCCGCCGGCAAGACCATGTATGTCGCCAACGAGAACGACAACACGGTCACCGTGATCGATCTCGAGAAGCGCGCCCGGATCGGCGACATCCAGGTCGGGGTCGAGCCCGAGGGCATGACGATCAGCCCGGACGGCAAGATCCTGATCAACACCTCCGAAACCACCAACATGGCGCATTTCATCGACACCGCGACGCGCCAGATTGTGGCCAACGTGCTGGTCGACTCGCGGCCGCGCTTTGCCCAGTTCAAGCATGACAGCTCGGAATTGTGGGTCTCCTCGGAGATCGGCGGCACCGTGTCGATCATCGATCCTGTCAAGCGCGAGGTCACCGGTAAGATCAGCTTCGATATTCCGGGCCTGCGCAAGGAAGCGATCCAGCCGGTCGGCATCGGCATGACCAAGGACGGCAAGACCGCGTTCATCGCGCTCGGTCCTGCCAACCGCGTCGCGGTGGTCGATGCGGTCAGCCACAAGGTGATAAAGTATCTCTTGGTCGGCCAACGGGTCTGGCACATGGACTTCACGCCGGATGAAAAATATCTGCTGGTCACCAACGGCGTCTCGAACGACGTCTCGGTGATCGACGTTGCCGCCCAAAAGGTGATCAAGACCATCCAGGTCGGCGAACTGCCCTGGGGCATCACGATCGCGCAGCCATGACCGCAACCGACAGGCACATCGCGAACCAGACCGTGCCGGACACCGCGTCCGGGCCTGACGCTGCCGTGCAGCCCGCGCTGTCGATCGGCCATGTCAGCCACGCTTACGGTCCGCGCCGCGCGTTGATCGACGTCAACTTCACCGTCGCGCCGGCAAGCTTTACGGCGCTGCTCGGCCTCAACGGCGCCGGCAAGAGCACGCTGTTCTCGCTGGTGACGCGGCTGTTCGGCATCCAGACCGGCCGGATCAGCATTTTCGGCCATGACATCAGCCGGACGCCGGGCGAAGCGCTGCGGCTATTGGGCGTCGTGTTCCAGCCGCGCACGCTCGACCTCGACCTGTCGCTGACGCAGAATCTTTTGTATCACGCCGCGCTGCACGGCATCTCGCGGCGCGAGGCAAGGCTGCGCAGCGCCGAGGTGCTGGAGCGCATCAGCCTCGCCGACCGCGCCGGCAGCAAGGTGCGCGACCTCTCGGGCGGCCAGATGCGGCGGCTCGAGATCGCGCGCGCGTTGCTGCACCGGCCGCGGCTGTTGCTGCTCGACGAGGCCACCGTCGGGCTCGACGTCAAGGCGCGCGCCGACATCCTCGATCATGTCCGCCAGCTGGTCGCCGAACAGGGCATCGGCGTGCTCTGGGCGACCCACCTGTTCGACGAAATCATGCCGAGCGACGACCTCGTCGTGCTGCATCAGGGCAAGATGCTGGCCCACGGCCCGGTGTCGCGCGTCATCGCGGAGGCCGGCGCGCAGGACGTCAACACCGCGTTCATGCGCCTGACCGGGGCCGCCACGCTCGCAGGAAAGCCGCCGTCATGAGCAGCACCACCGTCACACCAGCGAGAAGCGGCTTCGCGCTGTCGGAATACATCATTTGCCTGAACGGCATCGTGTGGCGCGAGGCGCTGCGCTTCCTGCATCAGCGCGAGCGCTTCGTCTCGGCGCTGGTGCGGCCGCTGGTCTGGCTGTTCATCTTCGCCGCCGGCTTCCGCCAGGTGCTCGGCATCTCGATCATCCCGCCCTACGAGACCTACATCCTCTACGAGGTCTATATCGCGCCCGGCCTGATGGCGATGATCCAACTGTTCAACGGCATGCAGTCCTCGCTGTCGATGGTCTATGACCGCGAGATGGGCAACATGCGCACGCTGCTGGTGAGCCCGCTGCCGCGCGGCTATCTCTTGTTCTGCAAGCTCTTGGCCGGCACTGCGGTGTCGCTGCTGCAGGTCTATGCCTTCCTCGCGATCGCCTGGTTCTGGGACATCGCACCGCCGCCGATCGGCTATCTCACGGTGCTTCCGGCGCTGGTGCTGTCCGGGCTGATGCTCGGCGCGCTGGGCATGCTGATCTCGTCCGGTATCAAGCAGCTGGAGAATTTCGCGGGCGTGATGAACTTTGTCATCTTCCCGATGTTCTTCGCATCGTCGGCGCTCTATCCGCTGTGGCGCGTCCAGGAAGGCAGCCCGATGCTGTATTATATCTGCCAGTGGAATCCCTTCACACATGCGGTGGAGCTGATACGGTTTGCGCTGTATAGCAAGATGAACTGGGTTTCGCTCGCGGTGGTCGGCGGCTGCACGGTGGTGTTCATGATCGGCGCGATCCTGGCTTACGATCCATCGCGCGGCCTGGTGCGCCGCGGGCCCGGCGGAGGCGACGCATGATCAAGTCCTTGATCAGGCCATGGTGCATCGGGATCGGCGGTCTGCTCGCGGCTGCGCTGTCAAACCAGGCCGCGCTCGGCGCCGACCCGCGCTATCCGGACTGGCCGTGCACCCAGGCCAAGGTGCCGGAGATCTCGCTGGCCGCGGTCTGGGCCGGGCCGCCGCTCGACGACGCCGCGACCAAGTGGAAGGACGATCCGAAGATCAGCGCGCTGGTGGCCAAGCTCGCCGCGCGCCGCATTCCGCTGGAGCAGGCGCAGAAGGAGATCAGCGAATTCCTCACAGCGTCCGCCGCCGACAAGACCAATGCGGGAAAGCTGCTGTTTGCCGGCCTGTTCGATGCGCTCAACGCGCAGCGCGCCTCGGTGATGAACGGGCTCGAGCGCGTGATGCGCAAGCAGCGCGAGGCCGCGGAAAAGATCCGCGCCGATACGCTGGCGCTGCAGGCAGTGCAGGACGCCTCGCCGCCGGATCAGGCCAAGATCGACGAGCTCGGCAATCAGCTGGTGTGGGAGACGCGCATCTTCGAGGACCGCAGGCGCGTGGTCAAATTCGTCTGCGAGGTGCCGACCGCGATCGACCAGCGCCTGTTCGCGCTCGGCCGCACCATCCAGCAGGAGCTGGACTGACGGCTGCGGCCACCACGGCGTATGCACATCGCGAGGCGTATGAGGGGCAGCGGGAAGCGCAACATCGCCACTGTCGTCCCTGCAGAGGCAGGCAACTGTTATGTCGGCTTTCGCCGGGACGACACTGATATGCTGCACCGCTGACAAACCCGTCATCCCCGCGCAAAGGCTTCGCCTTTGTCGCTGGAGGTGCGAGCCTCTTCGGCGAGCCTCGAAGGATGAATCGGCCACCAGCCGGGCCGTCGACCCTTCGAGGGCCGCTGAAGAAGCGGCCGCCTCACGGTGACGGTGATAGGATCGAGCGCACAATCTCTCCACCGTCGTCCCGGCGAAGGACCCAGAACCACCAGCTTCAATTGCGCTGACGAGATATCGCCCCCGACCGCCTCAAATCGAGAGGCCGCGGCGTATGGGTCCGTGCTTTCGCAGGGACGACGGCTTTATTGTGGCTCGGACCTTCTCACTTCGTCACCAAGCGGCGAACCGCCGCGGAACCAATCGCGCCGCTCGCCCGTTGCCTCCAACTTACCTGCGAATTGGGAGGCCTCGATGCGAGCAGCCAAGATCGTCCTGACCAGCCTTGCGGCCGCGAGCCTGGTCACATCAGCGGCTTTGGCCGAGCAATCCTCGGGAATGGTCACCAAAATTGACCGATTGAGCGGAACCATCACCATCGCGCCGGTCCAGGCCGGCACGGTCGGCGCGGCCGGCGGTGCCGGCCAGGAATACAAGGTTCCGAAAAGCCAGTCGCTCGAGGCTTTCCACGCCGGCGACAAGGTGACCTTCACCGCCAGCGAAAGTGGCGGCAGCAAGACCATCGATAAGCTCGACAAGCAGAAGCCGTAAACCTCTCACGGATCGCGCGGTGCGGGGATCACCGCTCCCCGCCCTCGCGCGGCTCCGGCTCCGCAATCGCCAGCGGCAGATTGGCGCGCTCCCAGCCGTCCGTTCCATCCGGATACCACGCGACGTTGCGGTAGCCGTAGGACAGCACGCGCTTGGCCGCGTTCCACGACATCCAGCAATTCTCCTGGCAGTAGATCACGAGCAGCGTCGCGACGTCGCCGCCGGTAGCGCGGGCGAGCCCATGCTTGAGATAGTCCTCGGTCGATGCCGCGAGCCGACCGTAGCCGGTATCGGGCAGCCAGATGCTGCCGGGGATGTTGCGATGAGGCCGCTCGCGCCACACCGTGCCTTCGGGCAGGTTCGGCTTGGGCGCGCGCGGCAGCACGTCGATGAACGCGCCGGACTTGTCGCGCCAGATCTTTTCCGCCTCCGCGGTCGAGAGCACGCGCGCACCGGCGAGCGTCACCGGCACCGGCGACCGATAGTCCTCGGTGCGATAATCTGCGGGCTCTTCGGGCTTGTCCTGCGCGCGAACCGGCGCCGCCGTCAGCAGCGTCGACGCGATCGCGGCCGCGAGCAGCCTGATCATGGCGACTTGTTTGCGTTCTCCGGGCCGATCGGCCGATCGCTCTCGTCGAGCAAGGGAACGCCGAAGTCGAGCAGGATCTTGTTGATCGCCGGCTGGTTCTCCTGGATCAGGCGATTGAGCTGCCGCTTCCAGGCCTGGTCGGCGTTACGCACGCCCATCGCGATCCGGTAGACGAGCTTCGGTCCGGTGGTCTCCTTGACCAGCGGCGTGACATGCAGCGGCGGATTGGACTTCTTGGCATAGAAGCCGGCCATCGGTCCCCACAGCACCCCGGCATCGATCTCGCCCTTGTTCAGGTCGTTGATCATCGCCTCCGCCGAGGAATCGTAACGCGTATCGATCATCAGTGGATACGGCTTCGCGTTCCCCATCAGGCCGGCGATCGCCATGTTGGTCGCGGGCGGCGTGCCGGCGACGATGCCGATATGCTTGCCCTTCAGCCGCTCGTCCTCCAGCAGCGTGACATCCTCGAGGCCGCTGCCCGGCTTGACCACCAGCGCGTAGGCCGTGCGGTAATAGGGATTGGTCGCCTGCGCGAGATCATCGCCCTGCGGAAAACCCATGATCACGTCGCAGCGATGCGATCCGAGCGTCACCCGCACGAAGCCGGTCGCCTGCGGGAAGAACATGTAATCGAGCTTCTTCTGCAGCTTCTCGGCGAACAGCTCGCCGATCTTGTTCTCAAATCCCTCGCCCTTGTCGTTGGAGAACGGCAGGTTGCGCGGATCGGCGCAGATGCGCAGCACTTTTGGATCGACCAGTTCGATCGACAGCTCGCCCTGATCGTTGACCTGCGCGCGCGCGGCATCGCGTCCGGCGAAACAGGCGATGAAGAGAACAAGCGCAAGCAGCGCGGGACGGCATCCGAACATTCTCATCACGCTCTCCTCTTGATCGGACCGTGCGCCGCCAGCCATGGATTGCTCGCCACACCCCGACGTGCAACAGGAATAACCCGCGCGACGCTGTCGCGTTTCTTGCTGCACCGCAAACCGGACCATCGCGCGATCGGTTACGCGCGCCGGTGAAACTGAGGCGGAAACATGGCTCATTGGGTTGCGGGGTTAGCGCTGCTCCTGACGCTCGGGGCATCGACCATAGCGCGGGCGCAAGAGCGCGAATTGCCTGTGAGCGAAGTCGCTCCCGGAATTTTCGTGCATGGCGGGGTGACCGCATTGATGACGCGCGAGAATGACGGCGGCATCGCCAATATCGGCTTCGTGGTCGGCGACAGCGCCGTCGCGGTCATCGATAGCGGCGGCAGCGTCCGCGAAGGCCGGCAATTGCTGGCGGCGATCAAGCGCCACACCGACAAGCCGATCCGCTATGTGATCAACACCCACGCCCATCCGGACCACAGTTTTGGCAATGCGGCTTTCGTCAAGGACGGCACCAGTTTCGTTGGCCACAAGAGGTTGCCGCGCGCGCTGACCGCGCGCGGACAATTCTATCTCGACGGCTTTCGCCGGACGATGGGCGATGCACTGATCGACGAGGTGCGAATCATCGCTCCGACCGTGCTGGTCGAGGACACGCTGAAGCTCGACCTCGGCGGACGAACACTGGCGTTGAAGGCGTGGCCCGCCGCCCACAGCGACAACGACCTCACCGTGCTCGACGAACGGACGAGCACCCTGTTTGCCGGCGATCTGGTGTTTCTTAACCATATCCCCGTGGTCGACGGCAGCCTCAAGGGCTGGCTGCGCGCGCTTGACGCGCTGGCGGCGATCCCGGCGCAGCGCGTGGTTCCCGGTCACGGAGCCGTGAGCGAATGGCCCGCGGCGCTTGCCGACGAGCGGCGCTATCTGGAGACGCTGGCCGCGGATGTGCGCGCGCTGGTCGCCAGCGGCAAGCCGATTACCGCGGCGGCCGAACGGGCCGCCGCGTCGGAACGGCCGCGCTGGCAGCTGTTCGACGACTACAACGCGCGCAACGCAACCGCAGCATTCTCCGAGCTTGAATGGGAGTAGCCGTGTCCTATAGTGGCGCGGCGCACAAGGATCTCGCGACCATGCTCCGACATCGCGTCCGTCTGCTTACGATTGCCAGCGCGCTCTGCGTCGCCAGCCTGCTCTCGATCACGCTGGGCACATCAGCTGCGCCCGCCGCTGAGGCGTATGATCCGTGGCCGGGGCTGGTGCAGGACATCTTCAACAACCGCCCGATGAATGACGGCAACGATGTGATCGGCATCGAGATGCCGACGCGCGCGGAAGACGCCGCAATCGTCCCGGTGACCTTGCGCACCAAGCTGTCGCCCGGCGACAGCCGCCGCATCACCGCGATCACGCTGGTGATCGACGAGAACCCGGCGCCGATGGCCGCGAAATTCACGCTCGGGCCGGACGCCAACGTCACGGAGATTTCGACCCGCGTCCGCGTCAACAACTACACCAATGTGCACGCCGTCGCCGAGCTCAGCGACGGCAAGCTCTACATGGCGAAGACGTATGTGAAGGCGTCGGGCGGCTGCTCGGCCCCGGCGGGCAAGAATGTCGAGGAAGCCAACAGCCGGCTCGGGCAGATGCGCTACCGGCAATTCGCCAAGCCGGAGCAAGGACCCGCGACCACGACGCGCGAAGCCCAGATCATGATCGGCCATCCCAACAATTCCGGCCTGCAGATGGACCAGGTCACGCAGCTCTACATCCCGGCGTTCTTCATCAACCAGCTGCAGCTCTGGCAGGGCGACAGCCCGGTGCTGGCGATGGAGGGTGGCATCTCGATTTCCGAGGACCCCAACATCCGCTTCACCTTTGTCTCGAACGGCGCCAAGCAGATCCGCGCCGAAGCCAGGGACACCGACGGCCACGTCTTCCAGCACGAATGGAAGGTCGACAATCCCGGGACTTGACGCCGGCACGGCGGGACAATCGCTAAGCGCGATCGGATTAGGCTGGTCTGGAGCGACATCGGAAGTGCCACCTCTCCCTTTGGGAGAGGTCGATTTGCGCAGCAAATCGGGTGAGGGGTTGCGGTCTATCGAGCGAGCAAGACCCCCTCACCCGGATGGCACCGGACGATGCTTCGCATCGCCGAGCGCAATCCGACGTCTCCCCGTTGGGGAGAGGTGAGCCGAAGCTAGAAACATCTCACCTCGGCTTCGGCCTGCGCGCGGCGGAGGTCGTTGAGCGCGTTGGCGGCCTGCTCGGACGAGCGGAACTGGCCGCCGAGATTGCCGCGCACCTGCGACATGCTGAGCACGGTTTCGGCCGTGACATAGCGATCATAGGGGATGATCGACGCAACGACGTCGATCGAGCAGGAGCACTGCTCGATCGACTGCCGGCTCTCGCCATTGGACTTCATGCAGCCGAACACATATTCGGCCCGCGCCGAGGTCGGATAGTCGTTGATCTCCTGCGCCTGCGCGCGCATGCATGTCGCAGCGAGCGCCGCAAGGGCGACAATCGGTCCTAGCATGCCAGCTCGTGCCATGGTCCTGCTTCCTCTTCTTGTCTCGCAGGCTATGCTATGGGTGTAACTGAGAAAAGCAAACTTTCGGGACGAGCGCTCACGAGACCATGATGGGTTCTGTTCGCACCATGCTGGCGGCGGCCGTTCTCGCCGTGATGCAAATCGCGACCGCCTGCGAGGCGGAGACGATCCGCATTGCATCGCAGAAGACGGGGACGCTGGCCTGGGAACTGGCTGTTATCCGCGCCCATGGTCTCGACAAGAAGGCCAATCTCAGCATCGACGTCGTCGAGCTGGCCAGCCCCGAGGCCGGCAAGATCGCGCTGCGCGCCGGCAATGCCGACGTGATGGTCTCCGACTGGCCATGGGTGTCGCGCGAACGCTCGCTCGGCGCCAAGCTGCAGTTCTACCCCTATTCCAGCGCGATCGGCGCCGTGATGGTGCCGGCGGCCTCGCCGATCAAGACGCTGGCCGACCTGAAGGGGCGCAAGCTCGCGGTCGCCGGCGGCGCGATCGACAAGAGCTGGCTGTTGCTGCAGGCCGCGCTGAAGCAGGACGGCATCGACCTGAAGTCGCAGTCGACCATCGTCTACGGCGCGCCGCCGCTGCTCGCGGCCAAGACGCAGGGCGGCGAGATGGACGCCAATCTCAACTACTGGAATTTCTGCGCCGCGCTGGAGGCCAAGGGCTTTCGCCGCCTCGCCGGCATGGAGGACGTGCTCGCGAAGCTCGGCAGCAAGGGCCGCATTGCGATGATCGGCTACGTGTTTGACGAGACCTGGGCCGATGCCAACAAGGATGCCGTGGCCCGCTTCATCGCGATGACCCGCGAGGCCAAGCAGATCCTCGCCACGTCGGACACCGAATGGGATGCGATTGCTCCACTCACCGGCGCTCCCGATGCCGCCACCCTGCGCGCCTATCGCGACCGCTATCGCGAAGGCATCCCGCGCCGGCCGATCGCCGACGAGGAAGCCGACGCCCGCGTGCTCTACCGGGTGCTGGCCCAGGTCGGCGGCCGCGAGCTGGTCGGCAGCGCGACCGAGCTCGATCCCGGCACCTTCTATCAAGCCATCCCCGGAGACTGAGGTGCTGCGTCTCGTCTCATTCGCGCTGTTCATCGCCACCTGGTGGATCGCCTCGCTCCTGATCGGCGACGCCAAGCTGCCGCCGCCGCCGGTGGTGCTGGCGGCGATGCTCACCGAGGCCAAATCCGGCGCGCTGTTCGTCAATCTCGGCGCGACGCTGGCCCGCGTCGCGCTCGCCTTCACGCTGGCGATGGCGCTGGGCTCGGCGATCGGCTATCTGATGGGCCGGATGCCGCTCGCCAACCGGCTCGGCGATCCCTGGCTGATCCTGCTGCTCAATTTGCCGGCGCTGGTCGTCATCGTGCTCGCCTACATCTGGGCCGGGCTGACCGAGGTCGCGGCGATTGCGGCGATTGCCATCAACAAGCTGCCGACCGCCGTCGTCACCCTGCGCGAGGGCGCGCGGGCGCTCGACCCTGCGCTGGACGAGATGGCGACGGCCTTTGCGTTTCCGCCGGCGCGCACCTTCCGCCATGTGATCCTGCCGCAGCTTGCGCCCTATATCGCGGCGGCGGCGCGCTCCGGGCTGTCGCTGGTCTGGAAGATCGTGCTGGTCGCCGAACTGCTGGGCCGGCCGAACGGCGTCGGCTTCGAGATCGGCGTCGCCTTCCAGCTGTTCGACATCCCGCTGCTGCTCGCCTATTCCTTGAGCTTTGCAGCCGTCGTGCTCGTGATCGAAACCCTGCTGGTGCAGCCGTTTGAAACCAGGCTATCGCGGTGGCGGCTCCGTGCAGCTTGAGGTCAATATCACCGGCAAGAGTTTTGAGAACGCGGCCGGCAAGCGTCACGACGTGCTCGCCGCCATCAACTTCACGCTGAACGCCGGCGAGGTCGGCGTGGTGTTCGGACCGTCCGGCTGCGGCAAGAGCACGCTGCTGAAGATCCTCGCCGGGCTCGACCACAATTATCAGGGCCGCGTCGTGCGCCCCGGCGTGCGGCTCGGCATGGTGTTCCAGGAGCCGCGGCTGTTGCCCTGGCGGACGGTCGAGGAGAATGTGCGCCTCGCCGCGCCTGACGTCGATGAGGCGAGGATCGCCGCGCTGTTCGACGTGCTGGAGCTTACCGCGCACCGCCATCACTTTCCCGGCGAACTGTCGCTCGGCCTCGCCCGCCGCGTCGCGCTGGCCCGCGCCTTCGCCGTCGAGCCGAATTTTCTGATCCTCGACGAGCCGCTGGCCTCGCTCGATAATGCCCTGGCCGGGCGGCTGCGCGAGCAGATCGCCACCTTAGTGGCGAGCCGCCGGATGATGACGCTCTTCGTCACCCACGATCTCGACGACGCGGTCCGGCTCGGCGACCGCCTGTTCTTCCTGTCGGCGCGGCCGGCCCGCATCATTCACGTCGAGACCATCGCCGCGCTGCGGGCGAAGCGCAGCGAGCAGGACATTGCCGACATCAAGGCGCGGCTGGCGCAGTTGGACCTTGCAAATATGTGAGACGCGGTCATCCTTTAAGAAAAGTATCGGAGGTGTTTCAATGTCGCGGGCGTGGATCGTCGTTGCTGTCGCATTGCTCGCGCTGCCGGGCGCAGCGCTGGCGCAGAGCAAGGGCAAGGGCATTCGTCTGTGGAATCTGACCAGCGCGACAATTTCGAGCTTCGAGCTGTCACCGGCCGGCAAGAACCAATGGGGCCCCAACCAGACGCTCAACGACAAGGACAAGGAGGTCGATCACGACGAGCGGCTGCGCATCACCGGCGTCGAGCCCGGCCGCTACGACGCCAAGGTCGGCTACAGCGGCGCGAGGCAGTGCTTCGTGCGCGACATCGAGATCAAGGCCGATGCGGTGTTCTCGGTATCCGACAAGGACCTGAAGGACTGCAACAAGTAGTCCTCACCCCGCAGGCGCCTCGCCGCCGGTGCTGGCGCGGTCATTGGGGTGCGGATATTCGCAGCGCCATTTCACCGCGGTCCATTTCGGGTGCTCGCCGATCCATTGCGCGATATAGGGCGGCGCCGCCATCGCACATTGTTGCGGCGAGCCGCTCCAATTAAACAACAGGTGCTGTTCTTCGCAGGTGGCGGGCGACAGCACCGCACAAACGGTGAGTACAAGATCGATCATGCGCAATCCTTAAGCGTGCCCTCAAAATAGATAACACGGCGAAATACGTATCAGGCAAGACGCGGTTTCACAGCCCCGTGAGGGCCACCGGAACCAAGCCTCAAGCGAGATGCGATCATCGCGCTCCAGGCTCTTGTTTGAGCGTGATCTTTCGGAACGACGCCCTAGAAATTGACGCCGAACACCAGCCTCGCCTGATGGCGCTCGAAATTAACCAGGTCGAGGTTGCCGCTGCCGCCGGCGCGCTGCCCCCAGGCCTGGACGCCCCAGGTCGCGGTCAGGCGCGATTTCTCGGAGAGCTGGAAATAGGCGGTCGGGCCGATGAACAGCGCCTGCCCGGCGAGTTCGTCGAGGCCGATCCCTTCATATTTGCGGAAGTAACGCGCTTCGCCGCCGATCAGGATGTCGGGCCGCACTTTCGCCATCAGCCCGAACGCCATGCCGAGCGTCGCCTCCTGCTCCGCGGCGCCGGTGCGCGGCAGCCGCGTCCATTCCGGCTCATAGCTCAGGTTGACGGCGGCCAGAACGAAATCGGGAATCACCTCGCGGTCGAACGCCAGCGTGAGCTCGGTGCCGTGGCTGCGGACCACGGCCGCGCTGGTCTCGTCGACGCGGTCGGCGTGCGTCTCCAGCGCCAGCGTCACGCCGAACGGCGCCGCCTCGCGATCGAGCAAGCGGTAGCGAAGATCGACCGAGACGCCCTGCCATGACAATTGGCGGCGGTCGTCAAAGCCGGGAACGCGGTTGATGTCATGCGCCATGAACGTCGTGCCGAGCTCGACGCGGAAATCCCGCATCGGCACGAACTCCGCCTCGAGCTCCTGGCCGACGGCCCGATAAGTACCGCCGCTCCTCGCGAAGCGCCCGGTGGTCTGGCTCTGGAATTCGCGCTCGCCGACCGTGCCGACATCGGTGCCGATCATGAAGCCGAAGATGTGCTCGGTATCAAAGCCCTCGCCACGCGCGGCAAGCGGCAGCACCGCGGCGGCCATGGTGACCGCGCACAGCGTCTTCAGCCAAATGCGTTTGATTCCTGCACCCATGAGCGGCACCCTACGGCAAGCCGGTGCCGGTCGGCAAATCGGGTGCGCTTCGCGAACGCTGGCGTTCGCGCGCGACGGTGCGATGAATTTTCTGAACAGCAGCTGCAGCGCGAGGATCGTTGCCGCCGCGCCGATCGACGCCCGCCGCGGCTCGACGCAGCAAACTGCGCGAGCCGGGCAGAACGCCGTCAATCACTTGCGCGCTGCGCAGGCGTACATGTTGATTTCCATGCCCACCGGCACTTCGACGATCTTCGGGGTTTTCCAGGTCATTTTCGTGCTCTCCCAAGTAAAGGCTGGCGCGAGGCTTGCACCGCGCGCAAGCTAGGACCGCCCCAAACGCGGCGCAAGCAGGCCGGATTCCGGCCGACTTCGCTGCTGGACATGCCGGCAGCGGACGGGTTTTGCAATGGCTGCGGAGATTCGGGCCGGCTGGGAAAATCGGACATTGTTCTGTCAGGGATTTTCCCGCTTCCACGGGGCAACGTGCCAACCAGCAGACCTGATCATGCCGGTTGAGTCTTGCCCAGGAGTGCAATCGCAACTTTTTTTCTGATGTGCCGGATCGGGGCCCGAGCCCCGGTTGCCGGCCCACCGGCATTTTCCGCCGAGCGCCTATTTGAGCAGGCGCAGCAGGGCCCGGCCGGCGCGCGAATTCAGCTCTTTCGCATCCAGTGTTCCGTCGTTGTCGGGATCGGCAGCCTTGAAGCGCTGCTCGACCACCGCAAGGTATTCGTCGAGCGTCAGGGTGCCGTCGTGGTCGGGGTCCGCCGCGGCCAATTCCTTCGCCGTCAGGCGCCCGCGCAATTCGCGCGCGTCGAGCGTGCCATCGTGATCGGGATCCAGCTTCGCGAACAGATCGGCGGCCGCCTTCTTTGCCTCGGCAAGGTCGACCGTACCGTCATTGTCGGGGTCGAGCATCTTGAGCACACTCTTGCCGCCGGAGGCCGCGAGGGCGGGACCTGACAGCGCTGCCACGGCCAAGGCCAAGGTCGAGATCAAGGCGAGCGATCGGCGCGAAATCATCATTGGTCTCTCCTCACGTGCCACTCCGGCAACCATAACAGTTTCCGCGCGACCCAGCACGGATTGTGCAGCTTTGCTGCCCTGTCGGAATTCGGGTGGAAAGCGATCGATGGCGCGGTCGTCTCTGGCGACCGTTCGACTGCATTGCACCATGAACAAGCGAGGCCAATCATGCGCGGTATCACCACGTTCGCTCTGGGCAGCCTGCTTGCGCTGTCTCTGCTCCCGCCGGCATCGGCCCAGAGCAGAGCCCCTGCCCCATCTGCCAATGCGGCCCGGCAAGACACGCTCACCGGCAAGGAGCGGCTCGGCCACAAATGGAGCGACGAGCAGCGCATCGACAATTGCAACGTGCCGTCGGACAAGCGCGGTGCAAAGCCGCGTCCGAGCGCCTGTCGACGCACGCCGTCGAGTTAACCGATTGGTTCAAGTCGCACGCGCTCGCTGCACAACACCAACAGCAACTTGCGGCGTAGCGTGTAAACGCAACCTCGCGACGGACGGCTGTTCATCGGCGTTGGCATGCCAACCGGACTCGTGCGCATGATGAAAAATCCAGCATCCGCAGCATAAGCCTTCGCGCGTGCTACTTTCGTATTGACGCGTTTTGGTTTCGGGCCGAAAGTTGCATCTGCAACGTCAGGAAATAGGCGTGCAGAAGAAGGTTCATTGGGAGGAGCTGATGAAACGCATTGCGCTGGCCGCAAGCCTCGTAATTCTTGCATCCTACGGTGCAAGCGCCCAGACCAACGAACAGTTGGTCAAGGGTGCGACTGATACATCCAATGTTCTCAATTATGGCATGGGTTACAATCTTCAGCGCTTCTCGACGCTGAATCAGATCAACAAGGACACGATCAAGAATCTGGTCCCGGTCTGGAATTACAGCCTGAACGACGACCGCAGCGAGGAATCGCAACCGCTGGTCTACCAGGGCGTCATCTACGTCACCACGCACAGCGCCACGATCGCGATCGACGCCAAGACCGGCAAGCAGATCTGGAAGACCAAGGTCGAGTATCCCGCCGAGACGGCGCGAATCGTATGCTGCGGCATCATCAACCGCGGCGCCGCGCTGTATGACGGCAAGGTGTTCCGCACCACGCTCGACGCCAATGTGATCGCGCTCGATGCCAAGACCGGCAAGGAGCTCTGGCGCCAGAAGGCCGCGGACATCAAGGAAGGCTATTCGATGACGGTGGCCCCGCTGGTCGCCGACGGTGTGGTCATCACCGGCATCTCGGGCGCCGAGTTCGGCACCCGCGGCTTTATCGACGGCTGGGACGCTGCAACCGGCAAGAAGCTGTGGCGCACCTACTCGATCCCGACCCCGGACGAGCCCGGCGGCGACACCTGGAAGGGCGACACCTGGAAGCTGGGTGGCGGCTCGACCTGGATCACCGGCTCCTACGATCCGGAGCTGAACACGGTGTATTGGGGCATCGGCAATCCCGGACCGTTCAATTCCGCGGTGCGCCCGGGCGACAACCTCTACACCTGCTCGGTGCTGGCGCTCGACCCGAAGACCGGCAAGATCAAGTGGCACTACCAGTTCTCGCCGAACAATCCGTTCGACTATGACTCGGTGGCCGAGATGGTGCTTGCCGACATGAACGTCGAGGGCAAGCCGACCAAGGTGCTGATGGATGCCAACCGCAACGGCTTCTTCTACGTGCTCGACCGCACCAACGGAAAGCTGCTCGCGGCCAATCCCTATGTGAAGGTCAACTGGGCCACCGGCATCGACATGAAGACCGGCCGCCCGATCGAGACCGACATCAGCAAGGATGCGCGCGACGGCAAGAAGGTCGTGGTCTATCCGTCGATCCTCGGCGGCAAGAACTGGCAGCCGATGGCGTTCAATCCGCAGACCAACCTTGCCTATGCGAACACGCTCGCATTCGGCGGCCGCTACAAGACCGAGCCCGTCACCTTCAAGCAGGGCGAGTGGTATCTCGGCATGGACCTGACCGATCTCTGGGAGTGGGGTGACGGCCCGCGCGGTCACCTCAAGGCGATCGATCCGATGACCGGCAAGGCGAAGTGGGAAGCGCCCTCCGACATTCCGCGCTTCTCCGGCGTGCTGTCGACTGCGGGCGGCGTCGTGTTCACCGGTGCGTTGACCGGCGAGTTCGAAGCCTTCGACGCCGACACCGGCAAGAAGCTCTGGCAGTTCCAGACCGGCTCGGGCATCGAGGGCCAGCCGGTGACCTGGCAGCAGGACGGCGTGCAATACGTCGCCATCACCTCCGGCTACGGCGGCGTGTATTCGCTGTTCTCCGGCGACGAGCGGCTGGCCACGGTCCCGCCGGGCGGCTCGCTGTGGGTCTTCGCGGTCAAGAACTGAGCGCGGAGCAGACGTGACTGAACGAGCAACTCTGTTGACGGCGGCGATCCTCGCCGCCGTCGCGGCAGCCTTGATCACCCAGATCCCGGCCGCCGCACAGCAATCCGCCGCGAACGATCCCCAGGGTACGGCCGACCAGGGCAAGGTCACCTACGCCAAGAACTGCTCGCACTGCCATGGTCCGAACATGGTGAACTCCGGCACCATCACGCCGGACTTGCGGACATTTCCCGACGACAAGACGCGCTTCGTCAGCACCGTGAAGCAGGGCAAGAACGGCAAGATGCCGCCCTGGGGCGATATCCTGAGCGAACAGGAGATCGCCGACGTGTGGGCCTTCGTGGTGAGCCGGAGGAAGCCATGAGGGCTTTGCTCGCGGGCGCGATCACCGCAATGCTTCTTGCAGCGGCGACGATGTCCGCGCGGGCCGCCGACGAGCCGCTCAAGGTCTGTCTCGACGAGGACGTGCCACCGCTGTCGGCGCATCATCGCGGCAAGCCCGATTCCGGCTTCGATGTGGTGCTGGCGCAGACCATCGCCGATCGGCTGGGACGGCCGCTCAAGATCCAGTGGTTCGAGAGCAAGCTCGACGAGGATTCGAGCCCGGCGCTCGAGGCCAACGCGCTGCTGTCGGACGGCCGCTGCGCACTGGTCGGCGGCTATGCCCTCACCAAGGACTCGCTGGTGGTGCCGGGCGTCAAGACGGCAAAACTGCCGGATTTCGACGGCGCCACCCGCGACGATCGCCGCCGGCGGATCCCGGTCGGCGTGCTGATGCCGAGTCAGCCCTACATCTATTCGCCGATGACCATCGTGCTCGGCCCCAAGGCCAAAGACCGCAAGATCACCGATATCGGCGACCTGGCCGGCCTGCGCCTCGCGATCGAAAGCGGCACGCTGGGCGATGCCATTCTCATGACCTACGAGAAGGGCAAGCTGATCGACGACATCACCCATCTGGTGCCCGGCCGCAGCGACCTGCTCGGCGAGCTCGAGCGCGATGCGTTCGACGCGACGTTGCTTGACCTGCGCCGGTTCGATGCCCATCGCGCCGCGCATCCCGACACCAAGATCACCGCATCCGGCTACTACTATCCGATCGGCGCCAATCGCGGCTACGTCGCCCTCGAGACCGACGAGGCGCTGCTCGACGCCGTCAACAAGGTGCTGTCGGATCTGCAGTCGACCGGCAAGCTCGCGGAGCTCGGCCGCGCTTCCGGCCTGACCTATCTCCCGCCGCGCGAGCCCGCCATTCTCGGCGATGTCTGGCTGAAGATCTTGAACCGGTAGGGCTTCCCCGTCATTGCGAGCCAACGGGTCGCGCGAACGCGCGCCCGATGACAGGCTCCGCGAAGCAATCCATGCCTCCGCAAGCGGAAACATGGATTGCTTCGTCGCTGTCGCTCCTCGCAATGACGGGAGAGAGCCGCGCAGCCCCTAGCTATCTCAGATAACTCGCCAGGTTCAGGCTCTGGATCTTGGAGATCGCCGAGTACGACGCCGTCAGCTGCGCCTGGTAGGTCGACAGCTGCGCCGTCACGGCGGCGACGTCGACGCTGGTGAGGTCGGTGGACAGGGTCTGCGCAAAGTTCTGGTAGTCGCTCTGGCTGGCGCTCACTGCCTCGATCTGCGACGCCGTGGTCGAGAGCTTTGCCTGCACCGTGGAGGTCGCATCCAGCGCATCGCTGGCCAGATCAAGCGCCTGCGAGACGTCGCTCGCCGACAGCGATGGCGAGTTGCCGACGAATTTCAACAGCCGCATCACCTGCTCGAACGCCGAACTGTCGGCCGTGACGCCGTACGCGACCGACTGGCTGTCCGAGACGCGCACCGAGGCGATCTCGCTGTCGCCTTGGTAGTAGCTGGTGTCCGCCGTGGTCAGCGAACCCGCGCCGCTGGCAAAGCTGGTGAGATCGACCGGCGCCGTGTCGGTGCGGGCGCCGCTGAAGACGTATTCGCCGTCATATTGCGTGTTGAGCAGTCCCTGCATCTGCGCCAGCGCCTGCTGGGCGTAGTTCACCACCGACGCCGTCGCCGTGCTGCTGCCGGTGGTGGCGGCGCTGAGCTGGGTGCGCAGCTGGGTGACGATGTCGGTCATCGAGCCGACCGCGGAATACATCACCTGCACCTTGCTGTCGGCAAGCTTGGCCGCATCGATATAGGACTGCGACCGCGTCACCGAGACCTGCAGGTTGATGACGCGCCCGGCACTGGAGCCGTAGCCGCCGAAATCCTCCGCCTTCAGCCCGGAGGATTCCTGCACCTGCTCATTGGCCATCACCGCCTGGGTGCGCAGCGCGCTCGCGATCATCTGGTCCGACTGCGCAAAGGTGGCGACACGCATCATCATGACAACGGCCTCACGGCTCAGCTCGCCTGCATCGCGGTCATCAACGACGAGAACATGGTGTTGATGACCTGGATCAGCTGCGACGCGGCGGCGTATTTGTTCTGCAGCGTGCTCAGATTCGCGGTTTCCTCGTCGATATTGACGCCGGACTGCGATGACAGCGAGTTCGCGTAGGTCGATTGCGCGGTCTGCTTGGCGGTGTAGGTCGCCGAGGCCTGGGTCGCCTTGCCGGCGACGTTGGCGACGATCGCGGCGGCATAATCGGTGAACGAGCCGGTGGTGGCGCCGAGCCCGCCGGCCATCGCAAAGCTGGTCGAGCCCGTCAGCGTGCTCAGCAGGGTGTTGACCACCGTGGACGAACCCGGCGACAGCACCTGGCTCCCGGTCGTCAACGTCGACGAGGCATCAAGCGTCGCGGTCGGCAGCCCCGTCGTGCCGCTGAGGATGTCGCTGCGCACCGCAATGTCCGATGCGCCGGTCCCCGTCACCAGGTCGTTGAGGCCGAAATAATCCGAAAAGCCTTCGCCGGCGCTGCCGACCGCGCTGGTCATCTGGTTGATCGCGACGCCGTTGCCGGAGCCGGTCGCGCTGATCGACAAATGGCCGTTGGCATCGATCGAGGCCGACAGGCCGGAGATGCCGTTGATCGCGGTGACGAGATCGCCCACCGTCGCATAGGACGACAGGTCGATATCCCCGTACGACACCAGGTTGCCGCTCTTGTCCGCCACCGCAATGCGCACCGTGCCGGTGGCCGACAGCGGCGTCGCGCTGCTCACGCTGGCGGTGCCGGTGAGGCTCGCCGGCGCGGGCACCGACGTGCCCTGGTTCGAGACGGCGTTGACGCTCGAAGCAAGCTGCCGGGCGAGCTCATCGAGCTGGGACTGCGCCGCCGGCAGCGTCTGGTCGCGCAGCGTGATCAAGGCGCTGACCTTGCCGGAGGTGATCTGCGAGGTGATGTCGACGCCGTTGACGGTGATGCCGCTGAAGCCGCCGGCGCTGTAGGTGGTCGATGCCGTGACGTTGGCCGCCGCGGTATAGCTCAGCGGATGCGCGGTGCTGTCGACCAGCGCCTGTCCCGAGCCGGTATAGACCTGCAGATCGCCGTTCGATGCGGTGAAATAGCCGACATTCATCATCGAGGCGAGGTCCTGCAGCGCGCTGTTGCGCTGATCCTCGAGATCGGCGGTCGACTGCCCGGCGGCGGCCTCCTGCTTGATCTGGGCGTTGAGGTCGGAGATCTGCTGCAGGTCCGAATTGATGTCGCCGACCGACGAGGCGATGTCCTGGTCGGCATTGGCGCGCAGCTTCTGAATGCCGTCCGAGGTCTGCTGCAATTGCGTCGTCACCGCATCGAGCGCGCTGATCGCGTTCGACTGCAGCGAGGCGCTGCTCGGCGTGCTGGCGAGCGACGACAGCGCGCTTTCCAGCGCCGCTACGGCGTTGGCCAGCGAGGTCCCGGTCGTCGATGAATCGGCGCTGGCGGTGCTGCCGTAGAGCTGCGCCAGTTCGGTCAGGTAGCCGTTAGCGGTATCGGCGGCGCCGAGATCGGAATCGGCTGCGACCAGCGACTTCAGCAGCAGCTTGTCGACCGTGCTGGTGATCCCCGAGATAGTGACCCCGGTACCGACGCCCCCGGTGACGCTGCTGGCCTGATTGGCGGTCTTCTGGGTGTAGCCCTTGGTATCGGCGTTGGCGATATTCCCCGAGGCCACGCTGATCTGGACGCTCGTGGCCGAGAGCCCGCTAAACGCAATGCTTTGCGCGACACTGAGCGACACCGCTGGCTCCCTCCAACTCCCCTGCCCGGCGCGATCAGGCGCGGACGTTGGTGCCGTAGGAGGCCGCCGAGGTAACGCGGCGGCCCGCGGCGCCATAAGGCGAGACGCTCGCGATCTGCTCGCGGATCGCCTGCATGATCGCCTCGATGCGGCGGTTGCTGGCCTCGATCGCCGCGCGCAGCCGCATCACGTTCTCGTCCATCGCCGCGCGCAGCCGCAGGATCCGCTCCATCAGCTGCTCGCGCAGCAGGCGGTCCTGGACCTGGAGATTGGCGGTCTTGCCGACCGCCTCGGCCACGCACTGCTCGAACAGATTGGCGAGCCGGTTCTTCTCGTCGACCTGCTTCAAGCGCGAGGCCGGCAAGCCCTTGGCGAGCTCGACATTCTCCTCGTTCACAATCACGATCAGATGGTCGATCAGCGCGATCAGCGACCTTGCGCGCTCGTCGTTGCCTGCGGGATTGGTCTTGATGGTGCCTGCCGGTGTCATGGTGTCGCTCCCGTTCCTGCTAGTGTCCGCGACGCAGGCCGCGCAGCGATTGTGCGCCGCGCCCATAGGCGGTGATGGCCGTGGCCCGGACCGTCGCCCGGTTGATCTCCTGGTCCAGCCGCGCGCATTCGCGCATCAGCCGGTCCCGCAATGTGCCGATATCGTCGAGCAGCGCGCAGAGCTGCGCCCGATCGCCGGCGTCGACCGCGCGGGCCCGCGCGGTCAGCCGCCGCAACTTCCGTAGCAACACGTCGCCATCGCTTGCGTTTGCGCGCGTCATGATCACCTCATCGCCGAGATCAGCGTGTCGAACATCTTGTTGACGGTGGTGATCACCTGCGAGGCCGCCGAGTAGGCCTGCTGCGCCGAGATCATGTTGGAGAATTGGCCGCTGGTATCGGTCGTGCTGGATTCCAGCTCGCTGCCGTAGATGGTGCCGGCGCCGTTGCTGCCCGAGGTCTGCAGCGTGGCGTTGCCGGAATCCACGGCCGCCGAATAGATGCCGTCGCTCGAGGCGCGCAATCCGTTCGGGTCGCTGAAGGTCGCGACCGCGATCTTGTAGATCGCAATCGTCTGGCCGTTGGAATAGGTGGCGTCGACCACGCCGTTCTTGCCGATCGAGATGCTGCTCAGCTTGCCGTAGGCCAGGCCGTCCGACGTGATGCCGGTGAGGTTGACCGACGGCGTGGTCTCGCCCGAGGCGTACTGCGTCAGCCCCTCGGTCTTGCCGGCGGTGCCGAGATTGAGCGTGATGCTGCTGTCGGCGGCGCCGTCGGTCCAGCCGGTCACCGAGAGCGTCGGCGGGCTCGGCGTGGTCGAGGCGAGCGAGCCGTCGCTGTTGAAGGTGATCGCGACGGTGCCGCTCGACGTTCCCGTCGTGGTGCTCGCATCGGAGGCGAGCGTCGGATTGGCGAAGCTCGCGCTCCAGGCATTGGCGCCGGTCTTGGTCCAGGTGACCTGGATCGAGTTCGCGGTGCCGAGCGAATCGTAGACCGTCATCGACGAGGTGAAGGTGTCGCCGGTCGCCGCATCCGACGGCAAATTGGCGGCGATCGTCGTCTTGGT
Source organism: Bradyrhizobium ivorense (assembly GCF_900696085.1). Classification (GTDB taxonomy): domain Bacteria; phylum Pseudomonadota; class Alphaproteobacteria; order Rhizobiales; family Xanthobacteraceae; genus Bradyrhizobium; species Bradyrhizobium ivorense. The sequence continues at coordinate 221,276 of NZ_CAADFC020000028.1, read as the reverse complement.
GGTGGCGCTGCCGCTGGTGGCGGCGACCTGGGTGTTGATCGGCTGCAGGCTGCCGGCCGAGGCGTTGCCGACGATGTTGCCGTCCGCATCGGTGCGCCAGCCCTCGAGATAGTAGCCGTTGTTGGTGAGATAGCCGGCGTTGTCGGTGGTGAAGGCGCCGTTGCGGGTGTAATAGGTGGCGCCGCCCGCCGTCGCATCGGTCACGGTGAAGAAGCCGGAGCCCTGGATCGCGACGTCGGTCGCGTTGGTGGTGGCGGACAACAATCCTTGCTGGGTGATGTTGGCGCGACCGGCCACCGTGACGCCGCCGGAGGTGTAGGACTGCGCGCTCGAGGCGGTCACCAGATCGTTGAACATCGCCGACGTGGTCTTGTAGCCGGTGGTGTCGGCATTGGCGATGTTGTCGGAGATCATCGAGAGCGACTGGCTCTGCGCGTTGAGCGCGGAGATCGCCGAGGAAAGTGCACCGGTCAAACTCATGCTAAAACCCCGCAGGCAATCAGGACGTGACGCCGATAATGTTGGCGGCGCTGACGGACACACCGTTGACCAGCAGCGAGGGCGTCGAGCTCGAGGCATCGATCCCGGTCACCATTCCGGTGATCGTGGTGTAGTTGAGCAAGGAGTTGCCGGCGGCGTCGGTCGCGGTCACCTGGACGGTGTACTGGCCGCCGTCCTTGAGCTGGGTGCCGTCGGAGGTCTGGCCGTTCCAGGTAAAGCTGTTCGAGCCGGCGTTGCCGGTTCCGGTGCCGGTCCACACCGTGTTGCCGGAAGAATCCTGGATCGAGATCGCGACGTTGGAGGCGGCCGAGGACAGCGAATAGCCGAACGTCGCCGAGCCGTTGCTCAGCTGCGCCGTGCTGGTCTTGGCCTCGACGGTGTGGCCGATATAGTTCACCGAATTGAGCGTCACGAGGCTCGAAAACGAGCTCGCCAGCGACGTCATGCTGGAGTTGATCGACTGCTGCTCGGTGAAGTTGGCGTAGGAGGTGAGCTGGTTGATGAAGTCGGTGGTGCTGGTCGCGTTCAGCGGATCCTGGTTCTGCAACTCGCTGACCAGCAGGTTGAGGAAATCGGTCGAGCTGATCCCCATCGACGCGCTCGACGACGAGGTCGCGGCGGCGGAGGATGCAGCAGCTGATGTGGCCGAGGAAACGGTCATGACAAGGCTCTCTTCGCCGCGGCATGCGCGACGGAACGCGTTTGAACATCGGTGGTCGTGAAGCTCGTTCGCAGATGAAACGGCTGACACGCCGATTTCAGGCGCGGATTCGTGGGTGCGGAATCAATTGATTAATCGGCAGAATTTGCCGCGTCGGCGCACAACGCATGTGCGCCGGTCATCAGTGTTCGAAATGCAGCGAGAACGCTTTGCGGCTAGAGCAGCAGGCCGATCGACGAGCCCGTCCGGTCAAGCATGGATGCCGGCGGCGCCAGCGCGGGCAACAGGCAGAGCGCCAGCAGCAGCGCAGGCAGCACCTTGCCCGGCTGCACGGCTTCGTCCGGTGTTGCATCGGCCGGCTGGTCCTCGGATGCGGCTGGTTCCCTGGGCAATGTCGCGGCCGCAGTGACGATGCGGTCGACAAGACCCTTGGGCGCGCGCACCGCGGGCGCGGCGAGCGCACGGCGCACCGCGCTCGCCTCCTCATAGAGCGTGCGCACCTCGGCCGAGGATGCGAGCAATTGCTCCGCGGCCAGCCGCTGATCGTCAGGCCAGCGGGACAGGTCCTCCCCCAGCCGGTCGATCAGATCCTCGAATGTCGCAACGTCCATCGCGCGCGCAAATCCAGCCTCGTCGCCAAGGCTGTCATAAAGCATTCGCGGGACGGCGGAAATCAATTTCCGCCGCTGCGGCATCAGGCCCAAGATGTGCCTGGGGGGCGGGCGTTTTCCGTATCGGAACGACGGCCCGGCACCCTGCCCGCTCCGCTGCGCGTGCTTGATCGGTTGATTCGCGATGCCGTTCGGCTCAGCGGCCGGCGACTGATTCGGCGGCCCTCGCCTTGTCTTTGGCTTTGCCGGCGGTTGCCTCGACGAACTTCCAGGCGTCGCGCAGTTCCGTAAGGCTGGCGATGATGCGGCGAAAATTCTCCTTCGCCTGCGGCCGGCCGTAGGAGCGCAGGCACGCCATGATCAGCGCGTTGTAGGTCCGGTACAGCCGGTCCGCCACCGCGCCGCCGCGCGCAAAATCGAGATTGTGGCTCAGCCCGCGCAGGATCGCGGTCGCGCGCGTCAGATAGGAGTGGCCCTCCTCGAAGCGCTTCGCCTCATGCGCCTCATGCGCCTTCTGCAGCAGGGTGATGGCGCCGTCGCACAGCATCACCACCGCTTTCAGCGGCGGCACCGCCACCGCGGCGGATCGATAGGCGTTGTTGGCGAGATAGGCAGTCGCGTTCTGTGTCATTAGCTGCTCGATGCTGCGTCCAGGAGGGCTTTCAGATAGCCCAGCGTGTTGTTGGCGCTTTCGATCGCCGCCTGATAGTTGGCGAATTGAACCTGCAGCTGCGCCTTGAAGGTCGCTGCATTGCTCTGGATGTCGTTGACCTGGCTCTGCAGGTCGGTGTCGCGCGACTGCAGGTTGGAGATCAGCGTCTGCAGCTGGCCGCTGCTTCCGGAGCTGGTATTCGCGAGCTGGTAGAGCTGGCTCGCCAGGCCCGAGGTCGACGTCACCGTGATCGACTGCGAGGTCGAGCCGGTGTAGCTGAACGCCATTCCGGCGTAGATCGTGCCGGCGTTGCCGATGATGGTGTTGCCAACCACGGAAAAGCCGGAACTGTCGCCGCCGATCGAGGCGCCGGTCAGCGTGCCGCTGGAATCGACCGTCACGTCGAGTGTGAACGATTGCGGCGAGGTGCCGGTGTTGATGACGCTGAGCTGGCTCGTCGAGGTGGTGGTTTGCGCCGACAGCAGCTTGGTGACGCCGGCAAGGTTCTGCGTCAGCACCGTCGACAGCGTCCCGGTGTCGAGCTCGAGCTCGTTGTTCTCGTTGAAGGACAGGCCGAGGTCGGCCATCGTCATGCCGCCCACCGAGCCGCTGAGCACCTGCTGCATCTGGGTCATGATGTCGCGCATCGTGCTGTCGCCGAACAGCACCGCGCTCGACGACGCGGTGCCGTCGGAGTTCTGCGCCGACTGCGCGATCACCTGATCGCGGAACGCATTGTAGTTGGTGACGAAGGTCTGCAGCGCCGAGGTGATCTGGCTGGTGTCGGTGCCGATGGTGACGTTCAGCGTGGTGCCGCTCGGCGTCGGCTGCAGCAGGTCGAAGGTGACGCCGGACAGCACGTCGGAAATGTCGTTGGTGTTGCGGGTGAGCGCGATGCCGTCGAGGGTGAATTTTGCGGGCTGCGAGGTCTGCAGCACGTTGCTGAACGCCCCAGACGAGTCGGTGACGCCGAGCTTGTTCAGGATATCGTCGCCCGAGGTCGACGAATAGCTGATGTCGGCGGCATCCTGCGTCCCGGTCAACACCAGCTGATACGATCCGCTCGACACCTGGACGATCGATGCCTCGACATTGGTGCTCGAGGTCTGGGCGTTGATGGCATCGACGATGTCCTGCATCGACATGCCGCTGGTGACCGTGACCGCCGTGCTGCTGCCGCCGGAAAGCCCCAGCGAGAAGGTTCCGGAATAGCCGAGATCGGCGGTGGAGCTCGACTGCGCGGTGCCGATCAGCTTCTGCGCGGTCGCGAGCTGGGTGATCTGGAGCGTATGGTTTCCGGTCGCCGAGCCGTTGTTGACGCTCATGTTGAGCGCCGAGGAGGCGCTGACGTCGCCGGTCGAGGAGATCGTGGCAGCGCGGGTCGCGAACGCGTTGGTCGCCAGCGAATTGATGATCGACGACGACAGCGACGACAGCCCGCTCGCCAACGTCGAAAGCTCGGTCTGCAGGGTCTGGTAGGCCGAGATCTTGGCCTCGTTCGCGGTGATGGTCGTGCTGATCGAGGTGGCCGCCGCCAGCTTGGCGTTGACTTCGGCCTCGATCAGCGCGTCCCAGTCGATGCTGGTCGAGTTGGTGGTGCCTGTCGTGGTCACCGTGCTGGCCGAGCTCGACGATGTCGTGCTGGTGCCTGTCGTGCTCGAGGTCGCGCTGCTTACCGTCATGTCAACACGCTTGCCGCGATGGGAATCGGGCCGCCAATCATGCCGGCCCGATCGCTGTTCTACGGATTAGCCGAGCAGCTTGAGCAGGTACTGCGGCATTTGGTTCGCGGCGGTTTCCGCCGACACCGCGGCCTGGGTCTTCACCTCGGCCGAGGACAGCGTCGCCTGCTCGGCGGCGATATCGACGTCCTTGATCGCCGAGTTGGCCGACTGCAGGTTCTGGGTCTGGGTCGAGATCGAGTCGGCGCTGAAGTTGAAGCGCGATTCCTGGGCGCCGATCTCGGCGCGCGCCGACGACACCGTGTCGATCGCAGAATCGAGCGCCGTCAGCGCGGCGGTGGCGTTGGCCAGGGTGTCGACGCCAAGCGACGTCACGCCGAGCGAGGACGCGGTCAGGCTGGACAGCGTGATCGTGATGGTGTCGGCCGCGGTCGAGCCGACCAGCACCGAGACGCCGGAGGAGAACACGCTGGAGCCATCGAGCAGGCTCTGGCTGCTGTAGCGGGTGCCGCTGGCGATCGAGTCGATTTCGCCCTTGAGCTGGGTGAATTCCGAGTTGATGTAGCCGCGGCTGGAATCGCTGACGGTGCCGGACGCCGATTCAGACGCCAGCGACTTCATGCGGGCCAGGATGTCGGAGATGTTGGAGGCGCCGCCGTCGGCGGTCTGCAGGATCGAGGTCGCCTGCGCGGCGTTGGTCGCGGCCTGCTGCAGCGTGGTGATGTCGGAGGAAATCCGGGTCGAGATCGCAAGACCCGCGGCGTCGTCGGATGCCGAGGTGATGCGCGAGCCGCTCGACAGCTTCGACAGCGCGCTGGTCTCCTGCTGCGAGTTGATGTTGAGATAGCGCACCGCGGAGTTCGCGGCGGTGTTGGTGGTGATTGCGGGCATGAGTAGCTCCTGTGCTGATGGGCATGGCATGCCGCATCGAGAAGAAGTGAGATGACGCGGATCCAGCCCCCGTCCGCCCGATCAAACGGGACGGCCGGCAGAGATCAGGCGCAGAATCGTCAGAAGCCGGAATTTTATGGTTAGCAGTCGGTAAACGCGCTGCGCAGGTCGCGCTCGTGCCGCCTGAGCATCTCGCGCAATTGTTGCCGCCCACGCTTGAGCAGCGACTCCACAGCGGCCACGGTGGTGTCCATCACGTCGGCGATCTCGCCGTTGCTCATGTTCTCATGATAGGAGAGGATCACCGCGACGCGCTGCTGCTCGGGCAGTTTCTGCATCGCGCCCTCCAAAAGATTGCCGATCTCGTTGCGCTCGATCACCGCACTGGCATCGAGCTGGCTGTCGGCAACTTCGGGTACGACGTCGACATTCTCGGTGCGCGGCTTGCGGCGCAGGTCGATGCAGCGGTTGCTGACGACGCGATAGAGCCAGGTCGAGAACTTGGCGCGGCCGTGCTGCCAACGCCCGCGATGCGTCCACACCTTGAGCATCGTGTCCTGCACCACGTCTTCGGCGTCCGCGGCGTTGCCGACGATGCGCAGCGCGATGGCATAGGCGCGATCGACATGACGTTCGACCAGACAACGAAACGCGACCTCGTCGCCGGTGGCGAGGCGGTCGAGCAGCTCCTTGTCTTCATCCACGATCTCGACCGTATCGAGCGGGCCCGCGTCCGCGACGGTCGGGACCTCGCTCCACGGCGCCGTCGCGTCCGGCGGCGCGGCCGCGGCCTTCGTGGCGTCGACCTCGGCCGCGGCCCTCACATCAAGCGCGTAACTCATGCCCCGCTCTCCAACCAGCGCCGATGGCACACACTCCATGCGGCTTCTGAGCGTTGAACGGTGCGGCCCGCCAAACCAGGCGACGATTTTTTGTTATTTTTCAAATGCTTAAGCGGATGTTTTTGCCGACCGCCCGGCAAAAGCTGCCGCTTCGCTGGCGCGAGAACAAAACATCGGCGTGGTTCGGAGCAGTCGTTTGGCATCGCTTCGCATTCTCGCGGAGAAGATGATCGCGTCGGAAAAACGTTGTTGTCACCTCAACTAGCGCCACGCGAACACATGCATGCGCGCGGCATGCGTTTGATCCGTCACCGCGTGGCCGCCATCTTGCATTCGATGATTGCGACTGGGCAATTTTTTCCGAATCAGCATTTCGACGTTATCGGATTTTTTGAATCTGTCAGTCGCCAAGCGCGCGATTTCGAATCTCGCATCGACTTTTTTGAACTAGCCGCGCCTGATTTGTCGCACGCGCGCGTTCAACGCATGAGGACTGGCGGGATTTTGCGCATGACGATCATGACGGTCGACGCGACGCGTCGAGCGCAGAATGTTTCTGCATGTTCATTCGATGTTTTCGATACGTTTCTGTTGCGCGCCTGCATGACGCCGGACGGCGTATTTGAAAGGGTTTTTCAGCTTTCGCGCATTGCTGAAAAATTTCAGAACATGTCGGTCAGTTTCGTTCAGCATCGAATCCAGGCTGAAGCGCGTGCACGCAAGCTCGCGGTCGAGCGTTGCGGCGCGGCGGAAGTCCACATCGCCGAGATCTATAAGTACTTTCCGTTCAGGCTGTTCGGGCTGACGCGTGACGCGTTGCAGGATCTCGCCGCGTTCGAATTCGAAGCCGAGCTCGAGCTGTGCCGCGTCAATCCGGAAATGATTCAGCAATATAACGATATGAAGCGCGGCGGTTTTCGCGTCGGCTTCATCTCGGACACCTACTGGAATGCCGCGCAGCTCGCGCGGCTGCTGCGCGCCTGCAGCCCCGGTCTGACCTGGGATTTCCTCTACGCCTCCTGCGATCACGGCAGCAGCAAGCGCGAGGCGCTGTTCAAAACCTATCTCGCCAAGCAAGGCATCGACGCGGCAAGCTCGTTCCACATCGGCGACAATCACGATGCCGATATCAAGGGCGCGCGCCGCCACGGCATCCGCCCGCGCTACTATCCGCAGGCAAGTGCTGCATTGGCCTCGAAGCTGAACCGCGAGACGTCGCTGTTCGAGCTGCTCTCCCCTGATCAACCATCGCGGCTCGATCACGGCGGGCGTACGCTGCGGCGCGCGGTGGCGGCGCAGAGCGCCGAGCATTCGCCGGGCTTCCGTCTCGGCATCACCGTGCTCGGTCCGGTGATGGCAGCGTTCGACGCATTCATCGAAGCAAGGCGCGCGGCGCTGGCCCATGAAGGCGCGCGGGTCGCGGTCGGCTTCCTGGGCCGCGACGGCTTTCTGCCGCATCGTGCCTGGCAGGCGGCCCATGACGGCAGCGGCGCCTATCTCGAGATCAACCGTCGCATCAGCCTGGTCGGATCGGCCGACACCCTCGAGCCGCTCTGCGAGCTGCTGAGGCGTGTGGTCAGGATCGACGCCGCGACCTTTGTCGATATCGTCAAGGTGCAGCCGCCGGCGGTGATGGCCTTCTTTGCGCAATTCCCGGACGGCATTGCCAGCGGCCGCGAGCTCGCCGATGCCCTGCCCGATCTGATGGGTGCGCGCGAGATCACCGAAATCGCCGCCGGCGTCCGCGCGCGGCTGCTCGCCTATCTGCGCGCGACGATCGCGGACTTCGACCGCTGCACCGATCTGATCCTGGTCGACCTCGGCTACTCCGCCAGCGTGCAGAAGTCGCTGCGGCGCATCTTCGATCTCGAGGGCATTCGGATCCGCCTGCACGGCGCCTATCTGCTGACGCTCGACGATGCGTTCGACGACATCGCCGATGACGATACCGCGGAGGGGCTGATCTCGGATCGCGTGGTCACGCCGCACGTCAAGCGCATGCTGATCCGCAACGTCGCGCTGCTGGAGCAGCTGTGCTGTTCCGCCGAGGGCTCGGCGCGCGACTATCGCGACGGCAAGGTGTTGCGCGAGGGTGACCAGCGCCCGGCCGCGCAGCTGGCGCTGACGGCCGAAATCCAATCGGGCGCACTGGCTTATGCCGCGCGGGCCCGCGAGCTCGCACCGCGCTACGCGCTGCAGCCCTACGCGGATCTCGCCGTCGCCGCGCGCTGGACCGCCGCTGTCCTGGGGCGGCTGCTACTGCTGCCCGATGACGACGAGCTCGCGCTGCTGGGCGGTTTCAGGCATGACGTCAATCTCGGCACCCAGGCGCTGGCGCCGCTGCTCGACGCCGGCTTCGTCAACGACGGCGTGATCGCGCGCGGTCTCGCCGCTGCCTGCACGGCGCCGGCGCCGCCGATGTGGCTGGCCGGCAGCTTTGCCGCCCTGTCGCCGTCGCACGGCTATCTCTACACGCTGTTCGGCGCCAACCGCCTGCCGGCGGACGTGTTCGGCGAGGCGCCATGCGGCACGCTGCAGGTCGGCCTGTTCCGCATCGACGGCCAGGCTTCGCTGGAAACCGTCACCGTCCATCGCACCGGGCTCGGCGAGCTTCGTGTCCGCATCCCGCTGTCGCGCCGCATGGCGGTCGCGACCATTGCGCTGCCGCTGGCAAATCTCGCGCGCGAAGGATTGCTCCACGGCGTCGTGGTCCAGTCCGGCGAGAGCGCCGCAACCGCCGCGGAAAACTCCAATGTGAAAGCGATTGCGGACGGGCAGCTCATCTACGCAGGCTTCGAGCGCAGCGGGCGCCACTTCCGTGCCGCCGGCGACGACGGCATGCTGCTGATCCCGGTCGGTCGCCTCGACGACGAGGTTGCGATCTTCACCATGGCGCTGACATCGCACAGCCACGACCGCATTCTCGCGCTCCAGGACCGCGGCGCCGATGCAGCGCCGGCGGCAACGCTGAGCTGGCGCAGCGCCGCCCGCTGATGGCATCACCGGCGATCGATTTCTCCGCCTGATCTCACCGCCCCGCCCGTTGAAGGTTAACGAGGGGCAGAGCGGGCATGACATCGGCTGACATGGCGCAAGCGGACAGCTTGCGGACGGATCTCGACCATCTGCTGTCGACGAACGGCATCCGGATGAACGCGGCCCAGCGCCGGCGGCTGACGTGGCTGGCGCAGAGGCTCGGACCTGTGGGCCTTCATCAGGACGGCTCGACTCTGGTCCGGGACAACGGCGTCATCATCGTCGTCGAACCGCCGAGCGGTCCCGCCGCCGAAACACTCTATCGGTCGCTGCGCGCCGACTGCGCCGTCGTTGTCCCGTTCGGCGAGAATCCGGCCTTCGATTTCCTCAAGTCCAAGCTGACCGACTTCGGCACGATCGGGCCGAGCCTCGATGGCCCGCATGAGATGTGGTGGGGCGGGATCAACTGGCGCGCGATCGCGCCTGACGACGACTGCCAGGCCGATGCGCCGCTGCGCGTGGTATCTTGCTATCCCCGTGCCCGCGGCGACGATTTTGCGCGCCGGCTTCGCGATGGGCTGGCCGAGTTCGAAATCGCCTGCGATGTAACGCCGATCGATACCGCGGATGGCGAGCGGATGGGTGCGGCCGAGAAGACCGCATTCATTCAGAAGATGTGGCACAAGCACCGCGAGCCGCTGCTCTTCGTCGAGGCCGACGCCATGCTCAGCGAGCCGCCGCTGCTGCCACTGCGGCTCGATTGCGACGTCGCGCTCCACAAGTGGAACCGATGGGAGATGTCGGCGCGCACGCTGTATCTCGGCCGCTCCACTGCAGCGGAGGCGCTGCTGCGCAACTGGCACCACATCGCGTCAGCCTATCCGACGGTCTGGGAAGGCTATCTGCTCGATCAGGCCTGGAGCCTGACGTCGTCGCAACTGCCGCTCGACACCGTCTGGCTGCCGCGCTCCTATCATGCGCCGGCCGAGGACGTCGGCACGCCCCGGCACACCACGATCGTTCACAGCCTGCCCGCGGACGGGAGCGATCTCGGGCCCGACGGCGAATTCGCCGTCGCGATGCGCGCCGCACGGCGCGCCAGCCGCAGCGGCGGCCGCGACGCCATGATTGTGCTCAACTCGGAGATTGCATCTGACGATGCGATCACCGTGATCATGCGCGACATCGCCACCAGTGATGCGCGCGAGATGGCCGACAGCATCGAGGCGGTGACGCGCGCATTCGCCGCCGACTGCGGCGGGTTCGGCCGGCTCGAGCTTGCGCTCTGCCCCTGGCAGGACGACATCCGCGCCGCAAAGTCGGCGGCACGGAGTGCCAACAACCGGATCATCGAGATTGCGCCATGGCAGGCGCTGCCGGCCGATCTGTTCCGCACCGTGGGACAATCCGGCGATGCTGGAAGCGTCGTCGTCATGGCCGGCCAGCGCGGCTGATTGTCGAACAGGAGAAGGACATCCATCATGAAGACCATTATCCTTCTCACTGGTGTCGCCAGCCAGCAATTCGCGCTCACCGAATTGCTGAAGGCGCACAATCCGGCGCTGGCGTTCCGCAGCGCGGTGACCGCCGAGGACCTCGCTGCGATCGAGCCCGAGCTGCTGCGCGAGGCCCGCCTGCTGGCGTTCACCACCAGCGTGATCGTGCCGGGCCGCATCCTCGCCGCGCTCGGCCACGGCGCCTACAATTTCCATCCCGGCCCGCCGCAATATCCCGGCTGGGCGCCGGCGCATTTCGCACTCTATGACGGCGCCCGGACGTTTGGCGCGATTGCTCATCTGATGGCGGAACGGGTCGATTCCGGCCCGATCGTCGGGGTCGAGTCGTTCATCATCCCCGACAAGATCGGCGTGCGCGGGCTCGAGCAGATCGCCTATGTGCGGCTGGCGCATCTGTTCTGGCGGATGTCGCGCGAGCTCGCCTGCGATGGCGCGCCGCTGGCCGAGCTGCCGATCGCCTGGTGCGGGATCAAGAGCACCCGGCAGATGTACCGCGACATGTGCGACCTCCCCGCCGGGATCGGCGCCGCCGAGCTGGCGCGCCGCGTTCGCGCCTTCCATGACGATTTTCGCGGGATTCCGCTGACCGTGTCCCTGCACGGCATCCGTTTCGAGCTGGCGACGCCGGCCAGGCAAGCGGAGGCGCCGCAGGTGGTCTCACCGCCGCTGGCTGCGGCGTCCTGATAGAAACCGCGATGGGACTGCGCCCCCTCTCCCCGTTCTTCACGGGGAGAGGGTTGGGGTGAGGGGCTGCCTCCGCATCAATGGCGGCAGTCGGATTCGCGGAGACTCCCCCTCACCCGGAACGCATCTGGCGATGCGTTCCGGCCTCTCCCCGCAGGCGGGGAGAGGCGAAAGGAGACCAGCTCTCGCTTCAACACAAGGCTATCCAGCGCGAGCAACGCGTTCCGTTTCGCTCACCGGAGCGTCTCGCTCCGTCCGCTCCAGGCTCGACTTGATCCCGAGCCGATCGAGCAGGTCGGCGTCGCGGTCGCGCTGCGGGTTGCGGGTGGTGAGCAGCACGTCGCCGATGAAGATCGAATTGGCGCCGGCGAGGAAGCAGAGCGCCTGCAATTCGTCGGTCATGTATTGCCGCCCGGCGGACAGCCGCACCACGCTCTGCGGCATCATGATGCGGGCGACCGCGACCAGGCGCGCGACCGCGATCGGATCCGGCCGCTTCGCCGTCTCGTTCACGGGCACGCCCTCGACCCGGTTCCAGAGGTTGATCGGCACGCTCTCCGGATGGACCGGCATATTGGCCAAGAGCACCAGCATGCCGAGCCGGTCGGTGACCTGCTCACCCATGCCGATGATGCCGCCGCAGCAGACCTTGATGCCGGCCGCGCGCACATGGCTCAGCGTATCGATGCGATCCTGCAGCGTGCGCGTGGTGATGATCTGGTCGTAATACTCCGGCGAGGTATCGACGTTGTGATTGTAGAAATCGAGCCCAGCGTCGCGCAGCCGGCCGGCCTGGGCCGGCGTCAGCATGCCGAGCGTCACGCAGGTCTCCATGCCCAGACCCTTGACCGCGCTGACCATCTCGCAGACCTGGTCGAGATCGCGATCCCTGGGATTGCGCCACGCTGCGGCCATGCAGAAGCGCTCGGCGCCGGCGTCCCTGGCGCGCCGGGCGGTCGCGATCACGTCCGCCTGGTCCATCAGGCGCGTCGCCTTCAGGCCGGTGTCGTAATGGGCGCTCTGCGAGCAATAGCCGCAATCCTCCGGGCAGCCGCCGGTCTTGATGCTGAGCAGGCTCGCGGTCTCGACACGATTGGGATCGAAGTTGGCGCGATGGATGGTCTGGGCACGAAACACCAGGTCGGAGAACGGCAGCTCGTAAAGGCGCTCCGCCTCGGCGCGGCTCCAGTCGTTGCGAACGGAAACGCTGCCGCCCTGTTTTGCGCCGTCATTGTCGATCATCACGCTCATTCTCCGATTTCAGCATTCACGCCCTCGGCACTGACCGCCGGGGCGAATGCATCTGATCGGGAGATATGCGTCCATTCCATGGCGCGAGTCCATCAGCGCCGTGGGACAGCTGGCATGCGGCCATCATCACGCAGGCTCGTGATGCGGTATTATCTGACGGCCGGATGCCAGGACCGGATGTCAAGACCGCATGCCGGGCTTGCCGGGTTGCTCAGCAACCGCGGCAGATCGATCCCTCGAGCATCTTTTGCAGCCGCGCGTCGTCCCGATCGATCGCGGGGTTGGTGCCGAGCGGCGGCCCTTTCATCGGATGGCCGTTGCCGAAATCGGATCCTGGCAGCGCCGTGCCCAGAGAATTCGTTCCCGGCCTCGCCGCGCTGGTCCCCAGCGCACCGCCCATCGACATATGTGATCCCATGCCGCCCATGCCCCCTCGGGCAAACGCGGCCGTGCCCGACAGGGCGAGGCTGGCGACGACGCAGAGAACAGAGAGACCTTTCATGCTTCACACTCCACATGTTGAGTTGTCTTGAAGCGGGATGCCGGAGCTCTCAGCAAATCTGAGCGTCATCGCCATGGTCGCAGACTCCGCCCGGCTGATCGGTCGGCGCTTCGGAATGCGCGCTCACGGACGGTGCGGGAATCCAGAGACGTCCGCCGAAGCAGCGCTCCACCGCGGAGAGGCCGTTAGCGGTCCGCGCCGCAATGCCGCGCGCGGCTGCACAGTTTTCGCGGGCGCTGACCGGCGCCGCAAAAGCGGCGGCAACGATCAGCCCTGCAGACAACAGCTTGAATGTCGTCATCACACTTCTCCCTTGCAGATGACAGGCCAAGAACACTTGGCTCTGCAGGAGAGGTGCGCACTGGCATGACGGATCCAAATGCAACCCTGGTCACGGCCGCTCAATGCGCGGTGATCGTGATGGCCGGCGAGGCATTCACCGCGCGGCCACGCATCGGCCGCGGCCTAAAGCGCGATGAGATTAGGTTGAATCACCATCGCGCCTTAGCTCTTTGTTCGAGCATGATCTCCGCGCAAACGCGTTCCGCGTTTGTCGCGAGGGAAAACCGCTTCACATTTTTCCGGATCATGCTCTAGGTCGTCTGCGGCTTGCCGACAGCAACCCTGCTGTTCTCAGCCAGATTCAGCATCGGGTTGAGAATCACCTGGTCGCCCGGCTTGACGCCATCATGCACCTCGACCTCGGTGCCGAAATCACGCGCGATCGAAATCTTCTGCAGATGAACATGGCCGTCGCGAACCACCGCCACATGCAGTCCGTTCGCATCGAACACGACGGCGTCGGCCGGCACGATCATCGACGGCGTCCTCTGCGGGATGAACAGCTCGACGGTGCAATAGATGCCCGGCTGCAGCGCGCCGTCCGGATTGGGCACGTCGATCTCGGTCAGCAAGGTCCGGCTGCCGGGCTGCAGCGCGGTCGCGATGCGCGTCACCTTGCCCGGAAACGTCCGGTCGGGGATTTCGGGCACACGCACGACGGCGTCGACGCCCGGCGCCACGCCGAACGCCTCGTCCTGCGGCACGAACACCTGGGTGCGGATCACGTTGGCACGCATCAGCGTGAACATGAAGGTCGATCCGGACTGCACCAGGCTGCCATTATCGACATTGCGCTGGGTGATCACGCCGTCGAACGGCGCCACCACGCGCTGGTAGGCCTTCTGCTGCTCGAGCACCTTGATCTGGGCCTCCTGGACCGCAATGTTGGACAGCGCCGCGCCCTCCGCGGCCTGCTGTGCCCGCAGCGTCAAGCGATCGTTGTCGCCCTGCTGTGCGGTTAACCATCCCTGCTTGACCAGCTTGCTGTCGCGCGCATTGGTCACTTCGGCGAGCTCGCGGCTGGCCTGCGTCTGGTGCAGGGTCCCCTGGCTCTGCGCCAGCGCGGCCTGCGCCTCGGCGATCTGATGATCGACCTCGGGTGCAACGATTTCGGCGAGCAGTTGCCCCGCCTTGACGTGATCGCCGATGTCGACGTAGCGCTTCTCGATATAGCCGCTGGTCCGGGCAAAAATGTTGGCGGCCTCGAACGCCGCCGTGGTGGCCGGCAGGCTGACCTGCATCTTGCTGGCGCTGGCGCGGACGGTGGCGACCCGCACCTCCGGCACCATGTCACGCGCCTCCCGGGCCGTGGCGGCGACCGCGCGTCCGGCCTCGTAGTGACGCCAGCCGCCGGCACCCAGGCCGGCGGCGAGCAGCAACAGCACGGTCGCGCCGAGCACCGGTCCGCCATATCGGCGTGGCGGCTCTCCTTCCGTCCGCAACAACGGCGCGCCGGAGTCGGACTCCCGATCAGGCACCTGCGTGATGTCGTCAGGTCGTAGCTCGATCTCGGTCATTGCTGCTCTTCCTCGAATACACCATGGTGCGGCTTGCCGTCATTGCCCTTGCGCAGCATGGCAAACAAATAGGGCACGACGAGCAATGTCGTCGGCGTTGCGAACAGCAATCCGCCGATCACGGCCCGTGCCAGCGCCGCGTTCTGCTCCTCGCCAGCGCCGCCGATCGCCATCGGGATCATGCCAACGATCATCGCCGCGGCCGTCATCAGCACCGGACGAATCCGGGTGTGGCCGGCGCTCAGTGCCGCCTCGAAGGCCGAGTGTCCCTTCAGCTGCTGCTCGCGCGCGAACGTCACCAGCAGGATCGAATTGGCGGAGGCGACACCGACCGACATGATCGCCCCCATCAGCGACGGCACGTTCAGCGTCGTGCCGGTGATGAACAGCATGGTGACGATGCCGCAGAGCGTCGCCGGCAGCGCCAGGATCACCACGAAGGGATCGCCAAAACTCTGATAGTTCACGACCATCAGGAGATAGACAAACACCGCCGCGAACACGAGGCCGATGCCGAGATCGCGGAAGGACTCGTTCATGCTCTGGATCTGGCCGACGACCTGGATCGAATTGCCCGGCTTCAGGCTCTTCTGCAGCTCGGTCGTGACCTTCTGGATGTCGGCGGCGACGCCGCCGAGGTCGCGGCCCTGCACGCTGGCGTAGACGTCGAACACCGGCTGGATGTTGCTCTGGTTGGCGTTGGTCGGCACCGTGTCGCGCTTGAAGGTCGCGACATTGCTGAGCATGCCGGGGACGGTCTGACCGCTGGCCGCGAGCGAGGTGGATACCGGCGTATTGGCCAGCGCGTTCAGCGAGTTGACCTTGTACTCGGGCGTCTGCACCGCGAGGTAGTACGGGATTCCAGAGGCAGGGTCGGTCCAGAAGTTCGGCGACACCTGCACCGACGAGCTGAGGCTGACATTGACATTGGTCGCCACCGTGCTTGCGTTGAGGCCGAGCTGGGCCGCGCGGGTCCGGTCGATGTCGGCAAAGAAATCCGGGCCGTCGACCTCCTGCTGGAGATGGGCATCGACGATTCCGGGAATGGCGCTGAGCCGCTTCCGGAGCTGCTGCGCCACCGACAAATTGTTGGTCCCGTAGCCGACGGTGCGGACGTCGATCTGCGCCGGCAGGCCGAAGTTGAGGATTTGCGTGACGATATCCGCCGCCTGGAAGTAGAAGGTGTCCTCGGGAAAGGTCTGCGGCAGCACCTGACGCAGCGTCTTGATGTAGTCGGCGGTCGGCTTGTGGCCGTCCTTGAGCGAGACCAGGATGACACCGTCATTGACCCCGATCGTCGAGCCGTCCGCGAAGGCCAGATTGTAGGCCCGCGCCGGCAGCCCGATATTGTCGACGATGAGCGCACGATCCTTTTCCGGAATTACCTCGCGGATCTTGTCTTCGACCTTCTGAAAGATCGCCTCCGTGCTCTCGATCCGAGTCCCCGCCGGCGCACGGACGTGAAGCTGGATCTGCCCGCCGTCGATCAGCGGGAAGAAGTCCCGCCCCACCAGGCTCAGCATCGTCACACCGAGGCCAAGGATCAGCGATGCAGCGATCGGCACGATCGCCTTGCGTCGCAGCAGCAGGGCCAGCAGCGTGGCGTAGCCGCCGCGCAGCCGGTCGAAACCGCGCTCGAACGCCGCGGAGATTCGCCCGAACAGGCCAACCGGGACCTCGCCGTGGGCGTGAGGGCGTTCGCTTTTGAGGAGCAGTCCGATGGTGATCGGCGTCAGGGTTCTGGACAGGCCGTAGGAGGCGAGCATCGCGAACACCACGGCGAACCCGAGCGGTGTGAACAGGTACTTGGCGGGTCCCTCGAGAAACACCACGGATGTAAACACGCAGCTGATGGCAAGCGTCGACACCAGGGTCGGCACCGCGATCTCGGCCGCGCCGTGCAACGTGGCGTCCGCCAGCGACATCCCCTCCTCGGTCCACAGCCGATGGGTATTCTCGATCGTCACGGTCGAGTCGTCGACCAGGATGCCGACCGCCAGAGCGAGGCCGCCCAGCGTCATCGTGTTCAGCGTCTCGCCGAGGAAGTAGAGCACGACGAGCGAGGACAGGATGGCCAGCGGGATCGAGATCATGACCACCAGCGTCGACCGCCACGATCCCAGGAACAGCAGGATCATCATAGCGGTCAGTCCGGCGGCGATGGCGCCCTCGCGGAGCACGCCGTTCACCGAGTTGGTCACGAACACCGACTGATCGAACAACTCGGTGATCTTGAGCCCCGCCGGGGCGGCGGCGCGCACCGCGGTCAGCGCCTTCTTGACCCCGTTGACCACGGCCAGCGTCGACGCGTTGCCGTTCTTGATGATGCTGAGCAGGACCGAACGCCGGCCGTCCTCGCGGACGATGTTCTGCTGCACCATCGATCCGTCCCGCACCTGTGCCACGTCCTTGAGCAGAACGGTCGCGCCATTGGCGAACTTGACCGGGATATTGTTGAGATCGTCGATCGATGACGGCGTCGCATTGGTGCGGACGGTATACTGCAGATCGCCCATCTTCGCGGTGCCGGAAGGGAGCGTCAGGTTCTGCGTGTTGACCGCGTTGACGATGTCGAGCGGCGTCAGCCCGCGAGCCAAGAGCTTGTCGGGATCGATGTCGACCATGATCTGGCGATACTTGCCGCCGGCCGGCGTCGGCAGCGTGACGCCGGGCACCGGTGCGAGCTGCTGGCGAACACGATAGATGCCGAAATCATAGAGCTGCTGCTCGTTCAGTTTGTCGGACTTCAGGCTGAGCTGCAGCACCGGAACGCTGGACGCGTTGAACTGCACGACGATCGGCGGCTGAATGCCCGGCGGCAATAAAGATCGGATCGAGTTCGTGGCCGAGACGATCTGGGCAATGGCGAGGTCGAGGTTGACGTCGGGCTGGAAGTAGATCTTCTGCACCGACAGACCGTTAAGGGTCTGCACCTCCATATTCTTGATGCCGCTGACATTGGAGCTGATCGAATATTGGCTGTAGGTGCTGACGCGCTGTTCCATCTCCGGCGTAGAGAGGCCGGTGTATTGCCAGATCACGGTCACGACCGGGATACGAATTTCGGGAAAGACATCCGTCGGCATCGACCAGAGCGCGGCGCCGCCGAGGAACAGGATCAGCGCCGCAACGACATAGAACGTGTGCGGAAATCGTAGCGCGAAACGGACAATTCCCATTCCTCAATTCCTGACGGCACGCGGTTGAGCGGAGCTCCCTTGACATGCTGCCGGGGGCCGTCCTGCTCAAGTAAAAACGAATTCAGAGCTTGCGACCTGGCATGACGAAGCTGTTATTCGTCCTGCCGTCATTTCGGCGTCGAGCGGCCGTGATCGACGCTGCTCACTTGCTCAAGCACGGGTGAGCATCATGCTCGAGCCCCGCGTCTTGCCGTCAGCACAGCTCCGGCCGCGCCTGGAAACGCTCCGTTGCAGCGGAAATCGTGGCGCGTTTCACCTTGGCGAATGCACTGGTCTCGATCTGGCGCACCCGCTCGCTCGAAAGCGACAACTCGCTCCCCAGCTCTTCGAGCGTCAATGGCTGCTCCACGAGCCGCCGCGCCTCGAACACGCGCCGCTCACGCGCGGTCAACACATCGAGAGCGGCATGAAGCGCCTTCGATCGCTGCGCCGCTTCGTCATACTCGGCAACGACCGTCTCGGAGTCCGGCGACCCGTCGGGGAGCATCGCTTCCCATTCCATGGACTGATCCTCGTCGCCGAACCTGACATTCAGCGACAGGTCGCCGTGCAGTCGGGTATCCATTTCGACCACATCGCGCGCGGTGACATCGAGCCGCTCTGCGATGGTCTGGGCTGCTTCCGGCGTGAGCGCGGCTCCCCGACCCGTGAGGGCTCTCATCTCGCTGCGAAGCCGGAAGAACAGCTTCTTCTGGGCCGCGGTTGTGCCGATCTTCACCAGCGACCAGGACCGCAGGATGTAATCATGGATGGTGGCCTTGATCCACCACATAGCATAGCTCGAGAAGCGCGAGCCGCGCCCGGGTTCGAAACGTCCCGCGGCGATCACCAGACCGAGGTTCGCTTCGGCGATCAGGTCGGCGATCGGAAGGCCGTACCCCTTGTATTGCCGCGCTATCTTTGCAGCGAGGCGAAGATGGCTCGTGATCAGTTCGTCCGTTGCGCGCCTGTCGCGACGTTCCTGCCAATTGCGCGCGAGCTGCTGCTCGCGACCGGCTTCCAGCAGGTCGAAGCGCCTGATGGCCGCGGAATAGCTGTTGAAGAAATCCGCCGATTGAGGCCCTGTCGCACCAACGACGCTGGCAGTCATGACTACGCTCTGGCTCTGCATCTGCTGCTCCCACATTTGAGGTCCGGCCCCAAGACTGTAGGTCTGCGCGTTGCGGTGAGCCCACTAAATAGAAATTAAGAAATCTGAATTCGCGTTTAGACGGCGGCAGCCTTCCATTCCACCGAAGGCAGCCTTCCATTTCACCGAATTCGTGCCGCGCCGAACCCTAAATCCCTATTTAATTGAGCCTATCCCGCCTGTTTGCCATGTTGGAAACGGCAGTGATTTGGCGATCTCGCGGCAAGCGGCATGGTGGGATCGCAGGGGCGGATGACCTGGATCGGCCTTGAGCAACGAAACAGTATTGTCCAGTGGGAGCAACTCTGATGTCGGGCGAGACGTGCACACAATCCTCTTCATGCGGCAACCAGGCCGCAGCCGGCGCCATTATCGCCGATAGCTCGCCGATGCAGCCGCGCGGCGATGTCATCCGGCCGTTGTTTCAGGCGTTCCGGCTTGCCGTTCATGATGATCAGCAGCGAGCCGAAGCCCGTCAGCCGGCGCCCGCGATCATACAGTTCAACCCGCGCGCCTGGCGCGCCCCTGCATCAGGCGCAGCCGAGACCAGCGACCGGCGAGTCCAGGCCTTGCAGAAATGGCGGCTCAAGCGGGTCGTCGACTATGTCGATCGTCACATCGCGTCGCGGATTACGCTGCTCGATCTGGCTGCGGTCGCAGGGTTGAGCCGGATGCACTTCGCCTCGCAATTCCGGGCCGCAACGGGCCTACGGCCGCATGAGTTTCTGCTGCGCGCGCGGGTGCGGCGGGCGGAGGAGTTGATGCAGGATCCCGCGATGACCTTGCTGGAAATCGCGCTCGCGGTCGGCTTCCAGACCCAGGCCCATTTCACCACCGTCTTCAAGCGGTTCACGGGATGCACGCCGCGGCATCGGCGCATGATGGGCCCGGCGCCGGCGCAGATCCGGATTGAACCGCAACTTGCGGATCATCTCTGAGGATCGAATTCTTGCTGGCTTGCATCCGTTTCATTCCCCGGATTGCCGGCGGTCGCCGGATGCGTCGTTCGCGGTAGCGCGCTCGATTCGGACCGGGATGCCCTTGGACGACGGGGTGAAGCTGACGGGATCGTGGGCGTAGAGCGGCACCAGCGGATTGGCCTCCGGATAGTAGGCGGCACAGCAACCGTCCGGGAACGAATAGCTGACCACGCGGAAATTGCGCACGCGCCGTTCGAGGCCGTCGGTCGATGCCGTCACCAGATCCACCCTGTCGCCGTCCGCAAGGCCGCGCTTCTCCAATTCGTGCTGGTTCAGAAACACGATGTCGCGCTGGCCATAGACGCCGCGATAACGGTCGGACAGCGAGTAGAGCGTCGTGTTGTACTGATCGTGGCTGCGGATGGTGCTCAGCCGGAGCGTCTCGGGATGCGTGTCGCTCCGATCCTCGCCGAGACCGTCGAACACCAGGAAGTTGGCCTTGCCGCTAGCCGTGGCCCAGATCCGTTCGCGCGCGGTCGAGACAAGGTGGAAGCCGCCGGGCGCGCGAACGCGCGCGTTGTACGCCTGGAATATCGGGAACACGTCCTCGATGGCGTCGCGAATGCGATCGTAATCCGCGACGAGTTCGTCCCAATCGACCACCGAGCGCTGCCCGAGCGTCGCCCGCGCCATGCCGGCGACGATCGCCGGTTCGCTCAGCAAATGTTCGGAAGCCGGCGGATTGCGGCCGGCCGATGCATGGACCATCGACATGGAATCTTCCACGGTGATGGATTGCGGCCCACTCGCCTGCACATCCACCTCGGTGCGGCCGAGGCAGGGCAGGATCAGGGCATCGCGGCCGTGGATCAGGTGACTGCGATTCAGCTTGGTCGAGACGTGGACGGTGAGATCGAGATTCCTGAGCGCCTGCCGCGTCCGCTGCCAGTCGGGAATGGCGGCGGCGAAGTTGCCGCCCATCGCAACGAACACCCTCACCTCGCCGCGGATCATCGCCTCGAGGGCGGTGACGACGTTATGACCATGCGCGCGCGGCGGCTTGAAGCCGAAGCGGCGCTCGAGGCGGTCGAGAAAGTCGGCCGCGGGCGTTTCGGTGATGCCGACGGTGCGGTCGCCCTGAACGTTGGAATGGCCGCGGACCGGACAGATGCCGGCGCCCTCGCGCCCGATGTGGCCGCGCAGCAGAGCGAGGTTCGCCAGTTGCTGGACGTTCTGCGCGCCACGCCGGTGCTGGGTGATGCCCATGCCGTAGACGATGATGGCGCGCTCGGCGCGCATGTAGATATGCGCGGCATGCTCGATGTCCTCACGGCTGAGGCCCGAGCACTGTTCGATATCGCGCCACTGCGTCGCCTTCAGGTCCTCCGCGAGGGCCTCCAGGCCGACCGTGTGGCCGCGAATGAAATCCCAGTCCAGCACCGCCGGCTCCTCGAGCGCGCGCGCCGCAGCGTCACGCTCGACCAGAACCTTCATGATGCCCTTGATGACGGCGACATCGCCGCCGACCCGCACCTGATAGAGCTGCGAGCTGATCTGCGTCGAGCCGAAGGTGGCCATTTCGACCGGGCTCTGCGGCGCCTGAAACCGCTCCAGCGCACGTTCGCGAAACGGGTTGAACGAGATGATCGGCGCGCCGCGCCGCGCGGCATCGCGCAGATTGGTCATCATGCGCGGGCTGTTGGTGCCCGGGTTCTGGCCGAAGATGAAGATGCAATCGGCCTTGTCGAAATCCTCCAGCAGCACCGTTCCCTTGCCGACGCCGATCGATTGCGGCAGGCCGACGCTGGTGGCCTCGTGGCACATGTTGGAGCAATCGGGAAAGTTGTTGGTGCCGTATTCGCGCACAAACAGCTGGTAGAGGAAGGCAGCCTCGTTCGAGGTTCTGCCGGAGGTATAGAACTCCGCCATGTTCGGATCCGGCAGCACCTTGAGATGGCGGCCGACGATCGAGAACGCCTTGCTCCAGCTGACCGGAAGGTAGCGGTCGGTGGCCGCGTCATAGACCATCGGATGCGTGAGGCGGCCGACCATTTCGAGCTGGTAGTCGGACCAGCCAGACAATTCGGTCACGGTGTGCGCGGCGAAGAACTCGGGCGTGCAGCGCTTGGCGGTCGCCTCCCAGGCCACCGCCTTGGCGCCGTTCTCGCAGAACTCGAATGACGAGGTATGTTTCGGATCCGGCCAGGCGCAACCCGGGCAGTCAAACCCTTCGGGCTGGTTCATGCAGCCGAGCGTCGCGGCTCCCTTCACGGGGATGCCCTGCTCGATCAGGTGCGTGCTGAGGGCCTTGAGCGCGCCCCATCCCCCCGCCGGGTGATGATAGGGACGAATTGCTTTGCGTTCTGACATCGCGTGCGCCTCCGCGGATACCGATGTCTGATCAGCTAGGTCCCTGTTCGGACGATTCTTTTCGAAAACGCCTGATGGCCGCGCGTCGATATCCGCGCAAACGCCGCAGTGCATTCTGGAAAGCCAAACGCCGTTTCAGGGTTGGGCCTGTCCGATGCTAGCCTAGCTTGTAGGGAAGCCGCAGTCGGCAACCCCTGCACCTTTGCTTTGGAGCATGATCATGATTTCGAGACGGAACCTGCTGGCCGCATCGGCGGTCGGTGCTGCGATGACGGTGTCCGCTGCCAAGGCCAACTCATTCGGCAATCCCGACCAGCCGGCCGAGGGCGCGATCAATGCGAAGGGCCCCGGAAATCTCCGCGATCCGGGTCCGCAGAACCCGGCGCTCGGCAACCAGTTTCCGTCGGCGCAATCGCCGCCCGCCACCGACGTCGGCGGCATGCCGACGACATGGGCCTCGTTCAACAACGCGCCGAAGCGAATCCAGAACGGCGGATGGGCGCGTCAGGTCACCGTCGAAGACTTCGCGATCGCGAAGGAGATCTCCGGCGTCAACATGCGGCTGACGGCCGGCGGCATCCGCGAGCTGCACTGGCACCAGGCCGCCGAGTGGGCGATCATGACCTATGGCAGCTGCCGCGTCACGGTTCTCGACGCCGAGGGCCACCCCTACGTCGCCGACGTCAAGCAGGGCGATCTCTGGTACTTCCCCGCCGGCGCGCCGCATTCGTTGCAGGGCCTCGGCCCGGATGGCTGCGAATTCGTGATCTGCTTCGACGACGGCCATGCCGACGAGTTCAACACCCTGCTCGTCACCGACTGGTTCGCCCACACCCCGCCGGAAGTGCTGGCCAAGAATTTCGGCGTCCCGGCGGAGAGTTTCGCCAAGATCCCGCTGCACGATCTGTGGATCTTCCAGGGCACCGTGCCCGGCGATCTCGCCGCCGATCGCGCAGCCGTCCAGCAGGACGCGCCGGTCGCGACGCATCCCTTCATCTTCCCGCTCGGCTCATCGCGTCCGGTCAAGTCGTCGGAGACCGGGACCATCCAGGTCGCCGACAGCACCAGCTTCATGGCGTCCACCAACGTCGCGGCCGCACTGGTCACGGTGCGGCCCGGCGGCGTGCGCGAGATGCACTGGCACCCCAATGCCGACGAGTGGCAATACTACATCAAGGGCAAGGCGCGCATGACCGTGTTCGATACCGGCCCCAAGGCGCTGACGACCGATTTCAACGCCGGTGACATCGGCTATGTCAGGCGCAATCTCGGCCACTACGTCGAAAACGTCGGCGATACCGATCTGCAATTCATCGGCGTATTCCGCACCGCGCATTACCAGGAGGTCTCGCTGTCCAACTGGCTCACGCACACGCCGCCGAAGCTCGTGGCCCAGCATCTCAATGTCGACGAGGCCACGATCGCCAAATGGCCGCATAACGCGCCTGGCTTGATGCCTAAGTCCTGAGCCCGCCCTGCGCGACGATGAACCGGACGGCCGCGAACAACCCGTTCGCGGCCCGGTGACCGCAAGC
This sequence comes from Bradyrhizobium ivorense, assembly GCF_900696085.1. GTDB lineage: Bacteria > Pseudomonadota > Alphaproteobacteria > Rhizobiales > Xanthobacteraceae > Bradyrhizobium > Bradyrhizobium ivorense. The sequence continues at coordinate 197,493 of NZ_CAADFC020000028.1, read as the reverse complement.
GCCGTCAGGTCACGTCGACGTCGATGTCGAACGCGCTCGCGATCTGCCTCAGCCGCTCCGCTAGCGTCGAAAATTCCGATCCGCGCGGATCGCTGCGGCGCCAGGCGAGCCCGACCTTGCGTGAGTAGTTCGTGCCGCGCAGCCGTGAATAGACCACCGCATCGCGCTCGGAGACGGCAAGCGCCGGGACCAGCGTGCAGCCCTCTCCGGCGGCAACCATGTATTTCAGCGTTTCCAGACTGGTAGCGAGGCGATTGCTGCGGTCCGGGGCGGAGCAGCCGGCCAGCGCCTGCTCGCGGAGGCAGTGCCCCTCCTCCAGCAGCAGGCGGTCCTGGGCGTCGAGCCCTTCCCAGGTCGGCCCACTCTTCCTCGACGCAGGATGGCCCTTGGGACAGGCGAGCAGGAACGGCTCCGAGAACAATGCGACCGTTGCCAGCGCAGGATCATTCAGCGGCAAGGACAGTAGCACGGCGTCGAGATCGCCATCGATCAGCTTCGACACGAGTTCACTCGTCAGCCCCTCACTCAGAATGAGGCCGAGCTTGGGATAGCGCCGCCGCAGCCCCTGCAGGATTCGCGGGAAGAGGTACGGGCCGAGCGTTGAGATCGCCGCCAGGCGCAACGAGCCGCCGAATGGCTCATCGGCGTGCTGGGCCATCGTCAGCAGACGCCGTGCTTCGGCGAGGACCCGGCGGGCTTGTTCGACGAAGGCACGTCCCTCCGTCGTCACGATCACGCGCCGCGTCGTGCGCTCGAAGATCGCGATCCCGAGCCAGGCCTCGAGCTTGCGGACCTGCGCTGACAGCGATGGCTGGGCGACACGGCAATGCTCGGCAGCCCGGACAAAACTGCCGTGGTCCGCGATGGCGACCACGTATTCCAAGTCGCGGAGAGACATCCCGCTCAGGTTCATGCCGCAAGGTCCTCGATTGATAGGCATCATTGATGAAAGCAGATAGGACCTCGGACCTGATCCATCAATCGGCATTGTCCGGTTTGACGGAGCCTGGACGTGGCGGTGGCCGGGATCGACGGACCTTTGGCCAGGATCGACGGACCTCTCGCGTTGTTGCCCGGCGCCAAGCTCTTTAGTTGTCACCTCGAACAGCGCGGAGGAAGCCCATGCACCAACCACCGAGATTAAGAGGCACTGCCTCTCAATCGCATAGTACCTTTGTCATTCTCCGATCGAAGCCGAAGTGACAAGGTCGTCTCTGCCAGCGCGACCGTAAGTCGTAACCCAGACAACAAGGCCAGAGGTTTTACCGGCATCGCCCTGCGGCGCCGGACAGCGAAGTGCTGCCCATCAACAAGCAAACCAGGAGTCTCGAATGACTGCCAAGACCAAACCGCCGTTTATGACGCACGCCTCCGGCGCGCCGGTGACCGACAACGTCAACATCCTGACCGCGGGGCCGCGCGGGCCGGCGCTGCTGCAGGATGTCTGGCTGATCGAGAAGCTGGCGCACTTCCACCGCGAAGTGATTCCGGAGCGACGCATGCACGCCAAGGGCGCCGGCGCCCACGGCACCTTCACCGTCACCCACGACATCACGCGTTACACCAAGGCCAGCATCTTTTCGAAGATCGGCAAGCAGACGCCGATGTTCGCGCGGTTCTCGACGGTCGCCGGCGAGCGCGGCGCGGCCGATGCGGAGCGCGACATCCGCGGCTACGCGCTCAAATTCTACACCGATGAAGGTAATTGGGACGTCGTCGGCAACAACACCCCGGTGTTCTTCTTCCGCGATCCCTTGCGCTTCATCGACCTCAACCACGCCATCAAGCGGCACCCGCGCACCGGGATGCGCGATGCCGACATGAACTGGGATTTCTGGACGCTGCTGCCGGAGGCGCTGCACCAGGTCACCATCGTCATGAGCGAGCGCGGCATCCCGAAGAGCTTCCGTCACCAGCACGGCTTCGGCAGCCACACCTACAGCCTGATCAACGCCAGCAACGAGCGCGTTTGGGTGAAATTCCATTTCCGCACCCAGCAGGGCGTCGAGAACCTGACCGACGCCGAGGCCGAGGCGCTGGTCGGCAAGGACCGCGAGAGCCACCAGCGCGACCTGTTTGAGAGCATCGAACGCGGTGACTTCCCGCGCTGGACGCTGTTCATCCAAGTGATGACGGACCAACAGGCGACGGCTTTTCCGTTCAACCCGTTCGATCTAACGAAGGTCTGGCCGAAGGCGGATTATCCCCTGATCGAGGTCGGCACCTTCGAGCTCAACCGCAATCCCGAGAACTTCTTCGCCGAGACCGAGCAGGCGGCGTTCACGCCGGCCAATGTCGTGCCCGGCATCGGCTATTCGCCCGACAAGATGCTGCAGGCCCGGCTGTTCTCCTATGGCGACGCGCAGCGCTACCGGCTCGGTGTCAACCATCACCAGATCCCGATCAACGCGCCGAAATGCCCGTTCCACAGCTTTCACCGCGACGGCGCGATGCGCACCGACGGCAATCTGGGCGCCACCTTGAGCTACTGGCCGAACAGCCACGGCGAATGGACCGACCAGCCGCAGATGAACGAGCCGCCGCTCGAGATCACCGGCGCCGCTGCGCATTGGGATCATCGTGTGGACGACGATCATTGGCAGCAGCCGGGCGACCTGTTCCGCAAGATGAATGCCGCGCAGAAGCAGGCGTTGTTCGACAACACCGCGCGCCAGGTCGGCAAGGCGGCCCGGCACATCCAGGAGCGCCATGTGGCCAACTGCAGCAAGGCCGATCCGGCCTACGGCAAGGGCGTTGCCGACGCCCTCGACCGGTTCGCCGCCGGCAAGCTCTAGGCGGCCAACTCCCTCGAAGCACAAGACCCGCGCCGGATCGGCGCGGGTGACGTCGCAGAACTCCCGCCGCAGCTGGCGCTGCCCCCAAATGCCGAAAAACAACCCCATGCAAAGTAGCCGGCGGCCGCCGGCGCTCGACAAGGCGCTTGACACGTCGGGCAAGTCAGGGGTAATTTTCCAAAATTCCGAAATCGTGCATCTCCTCGCCCGCAGCACAGCGGGAGGAATTCAGGCCGGCCGGGCGGATGCAATTCAGGCCAGGCGCCAGCGGCTTACATTTCCCTCACCCGCAGCTTATGCTTGCGATTTCCAGCCAGCCCAAAGCGTTACCCGGTGATCGGGGCTCTCATCCAACGGGATTCGCAGCTTGCGCTATCTCTTCGAGGATTATGCATTCGACCCTGACCGGCGCGAGTTGTATCGCGGGGCGAACGTCGTCCGCATCGCACCGCAGGTGTTCGATCTGCTCGATTATCTGATCCGCAACAGGGAGCGCGTCGTCAGCAAAGACGACCTCATCGATGCCGTTTGGAACGGGCGCAGCGTTTCGGATGCCGCACTGACGACCCGGCTGAATACCGCCCGAAGCGCAATCGGCGATTCCGGCGAGGAACAGCGACTGATCAAGACGTTACGACGCAAGGGATTCCGTTTCGTCGGACAGGTGCAGGAGGCGCCGGAGGCTGCAGGTCCAAATCCGGGCGATCCGCCCGAGAGCGCCCCTGCGGTACCCGACAGGCCCTCCATCGCCGTACTGCCGTTCGCGAACATGTCCGGCGATCCCGAGCAGGAGTACTTTGCGGACGGGATGGTTGAGGAGATCACGACCGCGCTTTCGCGGTTCAAATCGTTGTTCGTGATCGCGCGCAATTCGAGTTTCACCTTCAAGGGCAAAGCGGTCGACATCAAGGAAGTCGGGCGCAGGCTCGGCGTGCGCTATGTCCTCGAGGGGGAGGTGCGCAAGGCGTCGGGGAAAGTTCGCATCACCGGCCGGTTGATCGAAGCCGCTACGGGCACACACATCTGGGCGGACAGATTCGAGCGCGACATGACCGACATTTTCGCGCTGCAGGACGACGTCACGCTCGCCATTGTCTCGGCGATTCAGCCCAGGTTGGTTCAAGCCGAAATTGCACTGGCGTCGCGGCGGCGACCGGAAGACCTCACCGCGTATGATCTTTATCTCCGGGCAATACAGCAAGCCGTCCGATCGACCCGCGAAAGTTTGGCCGAGGCACTCCGACTGGTCCAGCGCGCCTTGGAGCTTGACCCTGGATTTGCTGCTGCGGCAGCTTTGGCAGGTGCCTGTCATTTGGAAAACGTGCTGAGGAGCTATGCGATCGACCCACAATTCGAACGCAAGGAAGCCGTTCGGCTTATGCGCCAGGCATTGAGCCTCGACGATCATGATCCGGGCACGTTGGCAACTGCCGCATTAATCTCGGCTCTTCTGCTCGGCGATTGTGAGGCCGAGATCGAGATGGCCGATCGAGCGGTCGCGCTCAACCCAAATTCATACAACACATGGAACCGCAGAGGCTGGGTCTACAACATTGTGGGGCAGCCGGAGGAAGCGATCCGGAGCCTTGAACGCGCGATGCGAATGAGCCCGGTGGACCCGCTACAATTCACAGCGCTGACCGGGATGGGATTTGCCTTGATCGAGCTTCGTCGCTTTGACGAGGCCATTGTTGCCGGGAAGAAAGCCCTGCGTCAGAACCCTTCCTATCCAGGAGCATACCGCTGCCTCGCGTCCGCGTTCGCCCATCTCGGACGGGACGCTGAAGCCCGTGAAGCGGCAGCCGGTGTGCTCGAGCTCGACCCTGCTTTCACGATATCGGCGTGGATCGCTCGGAGCCGGCTATCAATCAATGCGAAGCTGATGATCGAGGGTTTTCGCAAAGCCGGGTTGCCCGAATGAGCCGTGCTCGTCCGCATCGACCGGCTGATTGTTAGGGCGCGACTTGCCGCGCGGCACGGGTACGCCGCTGGCCCGCGACCGAAGGTTCCCTTCGCCATCGCAATGTCGGCTGTAGCGGCAGGGAACCCCATCGGTTGGAACGTCGTTCGAACCTGTCCGTTGATCAAATGGCTTATTGGAGAGCCATCTATGCAAGGCGGTTACGGTACTTTTCGCGACGCGGAGTTCTGGTTGGCTGCTGCAGTCAGTTGCGCGCCCGCGTTGCTGATTGCCGCGATGATGATTGCATCGCTTATTCATCCCCAGTTCCCGGGCTGATTCGTGAACCAATTCGCAAAGCTGCGAGCAACGGGCAAAGTGCTACAGATGATGGCGGGAGCAGCCGTTCTGCTGGCGCTGTTGCTCATGGGTTTCGTATTTGGCGCAATATAACTTCGAGACACGAGTATTGCTTTCGTATCGGCGGACGGCGAGATTCGAGGGATTGCTATCTGCGCCATTCTCGCCGAGATCGAAGGCCCCTCGGATTGGCGCCTAACCGTCGTGTTCAAGACCGCCGAAACGCCACCGCAGCGGATTTTTTCATCTCACTCACATACTGGCGGGCGGCCTTGCTTATTGCACGAATGGCTTGCCAAGCCTCGGTGGCTTCCAGCCATGCCTTGGCTTCGCGGAATTTTGTGTACGCCCAGAGAAACGCTGGAATCTTCATAAGCTTGTCCCGGGTGAGGCTGAATAGACGCTCGACCAGCACAAGCTTGAGAAGTTCACCGACGATCAATGTCACAACGCTACTGACCATCTGACCAGTGGCAGCCAGATAAGCCGCCACGGGTTTGACCGGTTCCAGAATGATCACGGGTACCGAAAACAGCGCCAGCGACGGGTAGGGCCGCAACGACCTGATCCACACGCGCAATCGCCTCAACACGACGTGCCTTGCAAGCCAGCCCGAGATCGGCTTGGCGATGGCCATGAAAGCCGCATCCACCAAAAAATACAGAGTGGCCAGAACATAAGTGACCGGTTTCAGGATCCGCTTCACTGGCAATTCTCCTAGCCGATGCAACCCGTAAGAGTTCGAAATGGTTTCGCTTTTCCTCCAGGCATTTTTTGACCTTAGCGATGGATCTCCGGTCCTCCGCTCGCTAGCTGTCCTTTCTCCAGCCATGCAGCATGGTCGCGGCCAGTCGACCCGAGTTTACGACCGCAGAACCTACGGATTCGAGGGTGCTCCAACCGAGCACGATGGTTGTTCGCTCGGCTCTCAGTGATTGATCACAACGCCAATCGGGCGTGAGCCGTCGGCCGGCCGCTAATAGCAGGCGGCCTCCTGCTGACTGGCTGTTGCGACGCAGTAGCCGTAACTGGCGCGGTACGGGTAGCCGTAGGCATAGGGGTAACCGTAGTCGTAACCGTATGCGTACGGGTAGCCGTATTCGTAGGGGTAACCGTAGGAGGCGTAGGCACCTGCCAGGCCGAGACCTATCCCAACCCCAACAGCGGCCGCTCCAAACCCGCCTCCGCGCCAGCCGCCGCCACCAAATCCGCCGTGGAAACCACCGCGATGAAAGCCACCGCCGCCGAAGCCTCCCCGCGCGGAAGCCGCCGTCGGTGCAAACGCCACGGCCGTAATTGCCGCTAATGTGATCAGGATTTTCCTACGCATCGGACTCTCCCAGTTCTAGAAAGTAGCCCGATTTGGAGAACGTCTCACGTCCATTTTAGTTGCTGATGAGTTCCCGGCCTTCAGCCAGGTCTCGATCGGCCGGCGGACTGGTTCGTCCAGGGTCTTGCCCGATGGATGGTGGATGGATCGCGGCCCGCCAGGTACGGCCTGATCTCGCCATGCCTCAGCTGCTCTGCCGATCAGCGCACACGATATCGAAGCGGCCGCCGGGACCGGGTTGAACCACGAGGCGGAAACCATGCAGCTTGACGATCGCGGCGACCAGGCTCAGCCCGAGCCCGACGCCGGGCGTGTGGCGCATCTTGTCGGAGCGGTAGAAGCGCCGCAGCACCGCCTCGCGCTCCTGCTCGCCGATCCCGGGTCCGGTGTCGGTCACGTGCACGATCGATGCGTTCTCGCCGCGCAACAGAGCGAGGTTCACCTTGCCGCCGGGCGGGGTGAACTTGATGGCATTGTCGACGAGATTGGCGACAGCCTCGAACAGCAGATCGCGGTCGCCCCAAACGTGGAGCTTGCGGTCGATATCGACGCCGAGCGCGATCTGCTTGTCCTCGGCGATCGGCTCGTAAACGTCGCAGATCTCGCGCAGGATCTCATGCAGGGCGACGTTGCCGAAGCCCGCGGAACGCCGGCTGTTCTCGATCTCGGTCAGCCGCAGCAGCGCGGTGACGATGGCAAGCGACTGGTCGATGCCGGCGACGGCCTTGTCCGTGACCTCCTGGAGCTGCTCCAGCGTGGTTGCGTGGGTGCGGCCCCGCTCCAGCGCCAGGCGGGCCCGCGTCAGCGGGGTCCGGAGGTCGTGGGCGATGTCGTTGCCGACGCCCGCCAACGCGGTGATCATCGACTCCATTTCATCGAGCATGCCGTTCACGATCACGGCCAGCCGAGAGAACGGATCGTCGACGCCATCATGCGGAAGGCGCTCCTGCAGGTCACCGGCGACGATCCGCTGGACCCGCTGGTTGACGTTCTCGACGCGCCGCTGCGCACGCAAGCTCAGCCAGGCTCCCGCCACCAGGCAGAGGCAGAGCGCCGGCACGAGACCGAGCGCAAGCGCCTCCCCGACCACGCTCGATATTTCCCGGGTCTCGTCGACGTTTCGTCCGATGAACAGAACGTCACCATGATCGAGGCGCCTGCCCACCGCCCGGATCGTCGGGCCGCTGTCATTCGCAGCGCCCATGCGCACCACTTTGGCGGCTTGCACCGATCCGTCAAGGGCGAACCCGGCGGGCACGCTTTCGACATTTCCGGCAAGCCGTCCGCCGCTCGGGTCGAACAACCCGGCGAACTGCACCCGCCTGGAGTCTTGCGCAAGATGACTTTCAATGGCGTGGATACGGCGATCGTGCGGCAGCTCCGCCATGTAGTTCATCTGCACGCTGATCATGCGGTCCGATCGCGCGATCAGGTAAGTATCGATCTTCCAGTAGATGAATCCGAACAGCACGATCACGAACAGCGCAAACAGCGCCGATACCGCCGCGGTCCAGCGGAACGTGTTGGAGCGCATGAACTGCAATTGGCGCATCGGTCCCGCCGGACCCCTCTTGATGTCTGCCGTGAGCACGTCGAGCACCGGAAGGATTATGACTGAGCTCTGAGGATGAACCCGGAGCCGCGCACATTATGAATCATCTGCGGTTCGCCGGGACCGTCGACCTTGTGCCGCAAGCGGCCCATATGCACATCGACCAGATTGGTCGTGGCCGGCACGAATTTGTAGTTCCAGACCTCCTCGAGCAGCATCGCCCGCGTCAGCAATTGATCGCTCCGCCGCATCATGTATTCGAGCAGCCGAAATTCGCGCGGCAGGAGATCCATGCTGCGGTCGCCTCGCCGTGCCGTGCGCTTGATCAGATCGAGCTCGAGCGTCCCCACCCGCAGCGTCGTCTCGCGGCTGTCGACCGGACGGCGGAGCAGCGCCTCGACGCGCGCGATCAGTTCGACGACCGCGAACGGCTTGGTCAGATAATCGTCTCCGCCGCTGCGCAAGCCGCGCACCCGGTCGTCGACGGCGCTGAGCGCGCTCAGCACCAGGACCGGCGTCGCCACCTGATCCTTTCGCAGCGTCTCGATGACGCTGAGGCCATCCATCCCAGGCAACATGCGGTCCACGATCATGACGTCGGGGTCGTTCGCACGCGCCTTGGCGAGACCATCAATACCGTTCGCCGCCCGCTCGACGTCGAACCCGAGCCCGCTCAGCTCAGCGACAACCTCCTCGGCCGTTCCGTCGTCGTCTTCTATCAGAAGAACCTTTGTCATTCGCTCGATCTCAAATACTCCAGAGCATGTCGGTCCCGGGGAGGACAGCATATGCGCGCTGCTTGGCAAAGTCATAGTCCGGTAGGCCCCGAGGACGCCGCGAGAGACGTGAGCCGGATCGCGCCGCCCGCCGACCTGGCGAGAGCGCGTCCGCTTCGGGGGTCGCCGCCTCAGTCAGGCGCGGCGGGATCCCGGCGGCACAACTAGCCCGCTTTCGGGCGACCGGCCATTAAATAGCAGTTTAGAGAGCTTGGCGGACGTTCGCGGACCGCCCGGACCCAGCCTGAAAATCGATTTTAGACGACACCTCCCGGATACCGGCCTAAGGCTTGGCCAGACATCCGGGGAGGCCGGGATCGAAGCGCCCGACCATCGGCGATCCGCTTGACGCATCCCGCGCGTCTGCCCCTGCGATGGGCAGAGCCGCCTTCGGCATTGCCCGGCGCGAGCAGCGCGATCCTCGCTTGCCGGATTCGCCCACGGGACTGCCGCAGCAACTTGCCGGGCAACGCGGCGTTTCACGCACGGCATGTCGTGATCGCCATCCCGCTCATGCAGCACGAACTCACACGGCATTGAAGAGACGTGAGGCGCTCGTGCGTTGGGCTGCGCAGCCATCGCCCCTACGTGCTGCTACGGGCCTCGCCTTGATGCGGGCTGCTGTCTTCAACGGAGAAATTCAATGACCACACTCAAACTGCTGTCCACCGGAATGATTGCGGTAGCGATGCTGGCGACGCCGGTCATGGCTCGCGAGGTCCACGTCGCTCACCGCCACCACGCCGTGATGGCGGCCGATGTCGATGCGTCGGATGCGCCCATCGTGGTCGATGGCCGTGCCTGCGTTCCGGCGCCGCGCGTCGGCGCGTTTGCGACCGCGCCGTGGACCGGCGACAACGTGCCCTGCGAGCCCTATGCGGGCGCCTACTGACCGCAGACTCAGCGCGCCCGTTCCGCATTCTGCTCGCATGCGAGCAACTGAAGGTCCGGGCGCCGATCGCTCAGCGGAATTGTCCGACGAGCGGGCCCGGAATCATGTTCCGGCCCGCTCGTTGTTTTTGAACCGACGGTGAGGCGCATCAAAATCCGACTGCACAGGTGCACTGCCTCAACTTGTCGGGATGCCGCCTGCTTCATGCATTCTTGATGGCGAATTTAATGGCGTGGCTGTTCGCCGCTCCTACCTTCTTGATCATCACGAGGCGCGGCGGCACTGCGACACGCAAGTCGGCATCGATCGCCGGACGCTTCGACACGGAAAGGAGTGTCATGATGAAACGAGTGCTGATGATCCTGGCAACCGCTGCGGTTGCGACAGTCGTGGCGGTGGGTGCGGCCGATGCACGCGGCGGCGGAGGTGGCGGTGGCGGCCATGGCGGCGGCTTCGGTGGCGGCTTTGGCGGCGGCGGCCACGTGGGTGGTTTCGGCGGCGGTGGTGCGCATGTCGGCGGCTTCGGCGGCGGCGCGCGTCTCGGCGGTGGCACTGCTGTCACACATCTCGGCGGCTTCGGCAGCGGCATGCATGTCGGCAGCGCCGCCGGGCTCGGCGGGGATCACATCGGCCGCGGCGAGCATGCCTACGGCACGGGCGTCCACCATGCCATTCACCATTTCGGTCGCTACTCGCCTGGCTATTACGGCTTCTACGGCGATTCAGATTGCTACGACTGGTACGACCTGCACCCCGATACGCCGCTGCCGCTGAGCTGCAGCTAGTCTCATTGCTGTTCGCTGCCTGCTGTTCGCTGCCTCGGTCCGGATTTCATCAAGCCGATCCGGACCGGCGGCGGATCCAATCACCGGCGTCAATTCAAAGTGACATCTCTGAACTCCAATTCATTGGGATTGCATCCGGGGCAGCCCTATCTGCAGCTGCAGAGCCCGCCGGATCGCCGCGTTTCATGTCGCGGCTGGACGATCAGATCATCCGTCGGGGCTCACAACAGGAGACGACCATGAGAAAGACTTCGATCACCATCGCAGCGGCCGCCATGCTCGCGGCACTCGCCGTGCCAGCCGTCGCGAGCGCCGCGTCCTATCGGCCTCACGTGGCGATGACCCACGCGGGCAGCTATTCGGCTGACCAGCAAGGCGCGGAACGGTCGGCAGCGCCTGATCCCTACGCCTATCACGGCGGTCCGAAAGGCAACGAGTGATATCGCCGGCCGAACGGCCCGCGGGCGTCCGGCAAAGGCAACCAACCAGAAGCAGACCCGCTCCGGCGGGTCGTTCTGTATCTGCGCCACTGATCGCCGCACGCGGCGAAGTTCGTGCGAAGACGCAACAACGGCGGGCGCGGCCTGCCTAGATTTGAAGTGTCCAACCGGTTCAACGGAGCATGCACATGAGGTGTTGGCTGATCGCTGTCTGTCTTGCGCTCTCGGCGGGCGGGGCCGCATCGGCTCAGGTCAGCGGAATGGCTGTTCCGACGCCCATGATCGACGCCACGTCACCGCTCACCAGCGCGACGGGCTCGGCCGTATCACCGGTTGGCATTGGCCTCGGCGCAACCGAGCTGCCCTCTCCCGGTATCAGTCCGGCGCCAACCGTCACCGGCAGCATCGCCGTGCCGATCACCGGCACCGCATGCGCGACGCTTGGAACGTCACCGTCCGCCATGTTCGGCGCGACGTCGACGTTTGATGGCGGTGGAATGACGACGAGTCCGGGAGCGACCTTGGACAGCTCGTCCGGAATTTCGCCGACATCGGGGCTGACACAGGGCTCCGGAATGACGACCTCGTCCGGCGTGCTGGACACCGCCGGAATGTCGGGCATGTGCGGCTCGGGCGCGAGCAGCATCGCCGCTTCATCCACCCCCAATGCGACCACGCCGATCACGCCGGGCGGCGCCGCGCGAACCGGCATTCCGCTTGGCTCGACCGAGATCGGCAATCTCGGCGTCAGCTCCGCCGCCCTCGTTCCGACGCCGGGCGTGCTGCCCATCACCGGCAGCCAGACCCCTGTCGCGACGGCGGCGACGGCGCTGCCGGCGCTCGGCAACCTATCCACGACCTCGACTGCGCCGACGACATTTGGATGTTCCGCCATCGGGACATCGACAGCCACGACCATCGCAGGCAGCTGCTAGACCATCTCCGGTCGGAGTAACGTTCATGAAGAAAGCCATCATCGCCTCCGTCGCCGTGACGATCGCCGCGAGCGCCGGGCTGTTGTACGCGGCGCATGTGCTGCCGCTGCGGCAAGCCGCAGCGAAGGCTGCGCCGCCGGCTCCGGTGCCGATCGTCGCGGGCACCGTGACGCAGCACGACGTGCCGATCTATCTGACCGGCGTCGGAACCGCGATCGCCTACAACACCGACGTGGTTCGCGCCCAGATCCAGGGGCAGATCATCAGCATCAACTTCACCGAAGGGCAGAAGGTTCACGTGGGCGACCTGCTGGCGCAGATCGACCCGCGGCCGTACCAGGCCCAGATCGATCAATTCACGGCAAATCTCGAGCGCGACGAGGCGCAGCTCATGAACGCCAAGGCCAACCAGCTTCGCTACACCCAGCTCGGCGACAAGGGCTGGGCCACGCCGCAACTGATTGAAACGCAGAATGCGCAGGTCGGGGAGCTGACCGCGGCGGTCAAGGCGGACCAGGCGTTGATCGATGCCGCAAGGGTGCAGCTCAGCTTCACCCGCCTGACATCGCCGATCGACGGCGTGGTCGGCATCCGTCAGATCGACGTCGGCAACATCATCAGCCCCTCCAGCACCAACGGGCTCTGCGTCGTCACGCAGCTCGATCCGATCTCGCTGATCTTCACTTTGCCCGAGACCGTGCTGCCGCAGATCCAGCAGCAACAGCAGAAGACGAATTCACCGATGACGGTGCTCGCCTATAATCAGGACAACACGATCCGGCTCGGCCAGGGTCAGCTCGGTCTCGTCAACAACGAGATCCTGCAGACCACCGGCTCGATCCAGCTCAAGGCGAATTTTCCGAACCCGACCAGAAGCCTGTGGCCCGGCGAGCTCGTCAACGCCCGCCTGCTGCTCGACACGCGGCACAACGGCCTCACGGTGCCCGCCGCGGTGATCCAACAAGGGCCGACCGGTGCCTACGCCTACGTGGTCAATGCCGACGACACCGTCTCGATCCGGCAGGTCAAGGTGGCGCAGATCAGCGACGGCCAGGCCCTGATCGACTCCGGCCTGTCGGCCAATGAGCAGGTCGTGGTCGACGGACAGTACAAGCTGCAGCCGGGAACGCATGTCACGCTGCTGCACGGCAAAGCGGCGCAGGAAGCCGCCGCACAGGACGCAATGCAGGCACCGATCCCATGAACATCTCCGCGCCTTTCATCAAACGGCCGATCGCGACCGCCCTGCTGATGGTGGGATTGCTGGCGGCCGGCCTCATCGCCTATCCGCTGATGCCGGTGGCGGCGCTGCCGAACGTCAACTATCCGACGCTGACCGTGACGGCGCAGTTGCCGGGCGCCGACCCGCAAACCATGGCGTCGTCCGTCGCCTCGCCGCTCGAGCTGCAGTTCGGCCAGATTCCGGGCCTCAGCCAGATGACGTCGTCGAGCGCGCTCGGCTACACCCAGGTCACGCTGCAATTCGACCTGAACCGCCAGATCGACGGCGCCGTCAGCGATACGCTGTCGGCGATCAATGCGGCGAGCCCCTATCTGCCGACCGGGCTGCCGTATCCGCCGACCATCCACAAGGTCAATCCCGCCGATACGCCGATCCTCGTGCTCGGCCTCACCTCGGACAGCCTGCCGCTCACCACGGTGGACGCCTATGCCGAGAACATCCTGTTGCAGAAGATCTCGCAGATCCAGGGCGTCGGCCTGGTCGGCATCGGCGGTCAGCAGAAGCCGTCGGTCCGCATCCAGGTCGATCCCGAAGCGCTGGCGGCGCGCGGCATCAACCTCGAGGACGTGCGCACCGTTCTCGGTCAGGCCAATGTCGATCTGGCCAAGGGAACGCTCAACAGCCCGCGTCAGACCTACACACTGAACACCAACGACCAGCTGTTCAAGCCCGATCAATATGCCGACCTGGTGATCGCCTATCGCAACGGCTCGCCGGTCCGCATCAAGGACATCGGACGCGCCGTCAGCGCCGGCGAGAACGATTTGATCGCCGGCTGGTACAACCACCAGCGTGCGATCATCCTCGCGGTGCAGCGCCAGCCCGGCGCCAACGTCATCCAGACCGTGCAGCGGATCAAGGACCTGATGCCGACTTTGCAGGCTTCGATCCCCGCCGCCATCACGATCAACGTCATCTCGGACCGCACCCAGACGATCCGCGCCTCGATCACCGACGTGCAGTTCACCCTGTTCTTGACCGTCGCGCTGGTCGTGATGGTGATCTTCATCTTCCTGCGCAGCTTCTGGGCGACCATCATCCCGGCGGTCACCGTGCCGCTGTCGCTGATCGGCACGTTCGCGGTGCTCTATGAGATGGGCTACAGCCTCGACAATCTTTCCCTGATGGCGCTGTCGATCGCGGTCGGCTTCGTGGTCGACGACGCCGTCGTCGAGATCGAGAACATCACGCGGCATATCGAGGAAGGCCTGTCGCCATATGATGCCGCGATGAAGGGATCGGGCGAGATCGGCTTCACCGTGATGGCGATCACCTTTTCGCTGATCGCGGTGTTCATTCCGCTGTTCTTCATGGGCGGCTATGTCGGACTATTGTTCCGGGAATTCGCCATCACGGTGAGCGTCGCGCTGCTGCTCTCGCTGGTGATCTCGCGGACCCTGACGCCGATGATGTGCGCCTATCTGCTGAAGCCGGAAAGCCAGCAGCATGGCCGGCTCTATCGCTGGTCGGAACGCGGTTTCGACGCGCTGCTCGGCCTCTACGAGGCCGGGCTGAAGGTCGTGCTGCGGCATCGCTTCATCACCTTGATGGTGATGCTCGGCACCATCGTGGTGACCGGCTATCTCTATGTGATCATCCCGAAGGGCTTCTTCCCGCAGCAGGACACCGGCTTGATCCTGGGCCAGTCGGAAGCGGCCCAGGACATCTCGTTCCAGGCCATGGCGCAGCGCCAGCAGGCCATGCTCGACGCGATCCTGCGCGATCCCGCCGTCGCTACCGTCGGCTCGGCGGTCGGCGCCGGCGGCGGCACCTACACCGTCAACAATGGCCGCGTCTTCATTCAGCTCAAGCCGGCCGACCAGCGCGATCCCATCGGCAAGGTCATCGCGCGCCTGCGCAGCAATCTCGCCAAGATCCAGGGCATCACGCTCTACATGCAGCCGGCGCAGGACATCACCATCGGCGCCCGGCTGAACAAGACCCAGTTCCAGTACACCATGAGCGACGCCGATGCCGGCGAGCTGAGCCATTGGGCGGACCAGTTCCTCGAAAAGATCAGGACGCTGCCCAGCGTCGCCGACGTCACGACCGATCAGCTCAACTCCGGACCGCTGCTCGACATCAAGATCAAGCGCGAGGTGGCATCGTCCTACGGCATCCTGCCCTTCACTATCGACAATACGCTGGACGACGCATTCGGACAGCGCATCGTCTCGACCATCTACACGACGCTGCAGCAGTATCATGTCATCCTGGAGGTCAATCCGAAATTCCAGTACGGGCCGGAGGCGCTCAACGGCATCTACGTCAAGTCCTCGAGCGGCCAGCAGGTGCCGCTGTCGACTCTGGTCGATTCCGTTGTGAAGGTTTCGCCGCTGGTCGTCAACCATCAGGGCCAATTCCCCTCGGTGACGATCTCGTTCAACCTGGCGCCGGGTGCGGCGATCGGCGACGCGGTGAGCGGTATTCAGGGCATCGAGAAGGCGCTGCATCCGCCGCTGTCGCTGCAGACCAGCTTCCAGGGCAATGCGCAGGCGTTCGGCGCCTCGCTGCAGAGCACCCCGATCCTGATCGGCGCCTCGCTGTTCGTGATCTACCTGATCCTCGGTGTGCTCTATGAGAGCATGATCCATCCGATCACCATCATCTCGACGCTGCCATCGGCCGGCGTCGGCGCCTTGCTGCTCTTGATGGCTGTTCATTTCGACCTCAGCGTGATTGCGATCGTCGGCATCATCCTCTTGATCGGCATCGTCAAGAAGAACGGCATCATGCTGGTCGACTTCGCGATCCAGGCCGAGCAGACCGAGGGGCTGCCGACCGAACAGGCGATCTACCAGGCCTGCATCAAGCGCTTCCGGCCGATCCTGATGACGACGATGGCGGCGCTGCTCGGCGCGGTGCCGATGATGATCGGCACCGGTGTCGGATCGGAGATCCGCCAGCCGCTGGGCTATGCCATCGTCGGCGGCCTCGCGCTGTCGCAGCTGCTGACGCTGTACACCACGCCCGTGGTCTATCTCTATCTGGACCGCCTGCAGATCTGGCTGTTCAGGCGCCATGAAGCGGCGCCGCAAGGTGCCTATCCGACGCCTGCGGAATGAGCTTGCGGGTGGCGCCGGGCTGCAGACGGCCTGTCGCCACCTGCCCGGCAGGCCGTCGATGCAGACCAGACCGGCGTCTCCCTGTCATCGAATGCATTGGGATTCCCGCAGCACGACCTATCTGATGCTAAGGCACGGGGAGCTTGGCGGCCGCCGCGTCGCAGACTTCCGATCGATATCCCGCCATCCTGGTGATAACATGCTCATCACACTCGTCGCAGTTCTATGCCATGGACCGCTCTGTCTGGAGAAGGTGGTCACGAATAGCGAGCAATCCGGCATCACCATGCGTGACTGTCAGGCCAGATCGCAGGTCGCAATCGCGGACTGGATGGCGCAGAATCCGTACGGGGAATGGAAGCTGCAGCGCTACAAATGTGTGGTGGGGCCATATGTTGCCAAGGGAGACGCCTGACCGCGCGGCAGCCTCGATCGCGGGCCGCGCGACGGCCGCGCTCGAGACCAGGCAGCTGTCGCGCAAGTCGGGCGATCGCATTCTTGTTCACGACGTCAGCGTCGCGGTGACGGCCGGCGAGATTCTTGCCGTCGTCGGACCGAGCGGCGCGGGAAAGTCGTCGTTCCTTCGGCTGCTCAACCGGCTGGACGAGCCGACCTCCGGCACCGTGCTGCTCAAGTCCACCGACTACCGCTCGATCGCCCCGCAGGATCTGCGGCGGCGCGTCGGCATGGTCATGCAGACCGCCTACCTGTTCCCGGGCACGGTCGCCGACAACATCGCCTTCGGACCACGCCAACGCGGCGAAGCGCCGGCGCCGGATCGGATTGCCGCCTTGCTGGAGCGCGTCGGCCTGCCCGGGTTTTCCGATCGTCACGTCAGCAATCTCTCCGGCGGGGAAGCGCAGCGCGTTGCATTGGCGCGGACGCTGGCCAACGAGCCCGACGCCCTGCTGCTCGACGAGCCGACCTCCGCACTCGACGAGGCCTCGGTTCGCGGCATCGAGGAGCTGATCCTCGGCATCGTCGGAGAGCGGCGAATGACCTGCGTGATCGTGACGCATAATCGCACCCAGGCGATGCGGCTCGCCGGACGAACGATGGTCATGGAGGCGGGCCGGCTGGCTGCGATCGGCCCAACGCGGGAGGTGTTGCATGCTGGCTGAGCTTCAAGGCAGCATCGGCAACGACGTGCTGGTCGGCCTGATGCAGGCCGCCGCCGCGATTGCGCTGTGCGCCGTGGTCGTGGCGCTGTGCGCGTGGCAAACCGTCCATGTCGAGCGCGAGGCGGCGATCTCGATGCTCCGCGGCCTCGTGCAGATGATTCTGGTCGGCGTGGTGCTGGCGGTGCTGCTGCACGGCAGCCTGCTGATCGGGTCAGTCATCCTGTTCATGATGACGATCGCCGCCGCGGTCACGGCCTCGCGCCGCCTCAAGGGCATGAACGGCGCGCTGCTGATGTGCTTCTGGTCGATCGTCGCAGGCGCCGGAACCATCATCGCCGTGATGCTTGCAACGCGCAGTCTGCAGCCGGAGATTTCGATCCTGGTGCCGGTCGGCAGCATGATCATCGCCAACGCCATGAATGCGTGCGCTCAGGCGATCGAGCGCTTCCGGGCCGAGATCGTCGCCCACACCGGTCACATCGAAGCGGCCTTGTCGCTCGGCGCCGAGCCCGCGGTGACCGTGGCGCCGTATCTGCAGAGCGCGGTCTATGCCAGCCTGTTGCCCCGGCTCGACATGATGAAGTCGCTCGGGCTGGTGTGGATCCCCGGCGTGATGGCGGGCATGGTGGTATCAGGCGCGAGCCCGGTCTACGCCGGCATCTACCAGTTCATCATCGTCGCGATGATCCTGGCAGCATCGGGGATCACGAGTCTTGTCGCGACTGCCTTGATGCGATCGCGCGCCTTCTCGCCGGCAGCGCAGCTGCTGCTGCGACCGGCGGACCCGGCGACCTCGGGCCGCCCGACCGCTTGAGCGTGCCTAGCATCCGGACGGCAGTGCCGCACCCGGCGTCGCCGTGCCGTAGGGACCCATGGCGGCGGGGTTGGCGAGGTTCATCGAGACGCTCTCGCTGCATGCGGCGGTGTTCGGCGTCGGCATTGTGGCCGGCGCCGCGCTGATGCTGGTGTCGGTCGTGTCGAGGTCGGCCGTTGGCGACTGAATGGTTCCCGGCGACGGGTTTGCCGGGACGTCGGGCGTCGAGACCGGCAAGGCCGCGGCATCGGTCACCGTATTGCCGGGCGCCGAGGTGCACGAGCTCCCGGGCGTGGCGCTGCCGAGCGCCGGCGCCGGCGCGATCGTCCCGGTCGTGCTGCCGGTGACCGAGCCCAGGATGGTGACCGGCATGGCCGGTGGCAAGGCCGGCGTGGAGCTCGTGCTCGTCGTCGGCGCGCTCATGCTCACCGATACGCCGGGGCTTACGGGAGTTACGGTCATGACCGATGGCGAAAGCTCGGCGGTCGCCGGCGAGCAGTTCAGGCTGGTGCCGGGAATCGTCGGATCGTCAGCCAGAGGAGGCGATGCCAGCGTGGTGACCGGCGCGCCGGGCACGGTCGCGGCGGAAAACACGCTGCTGAACGGGCTCGGTCCCGTCAGCTGCGACGACACGATCGCGCCCGGTGTCGTTGGCAGCCCCATGGCCGTCGTGCCCATGGTCGACACTTGCGCCAGGCAGCTGCTGGCCGACAGCAGCAGCACCGTCACGCCCAGCAGCGTCCGCATTCCAATCTCCGGCGTTCGACTGTTACGGTCGGAGGTAGGCAGCCGGCCGACCTAACCCAACTCACGTTTGGCTTACCGCGGTCACCATCGACGCCGGGATACGGTCGCCGTCGTGGCGCGATGTCAGGCGTCAGCTTCGACTGCTCTGAATGCGGTCGATCCGCGAACGACAAGCTCCGGCCGAAGCACGACGTGCCGGATTTCCGGCGATCCGCTCTTGATCCGCTCGGCGAGCATCTTGGCGGCGATCCGTCCCATCTCCCGGTGCTCGATCCGCACGGTCGTGAGCGGCGGCGAGACGACGTCCATCAACGGCATGTCGTTGTGACCGACCAGTGAGATGTCCTCCGGACACCGCAATCCCCGCTGCTTCAGCACATCGAGGACACCGAGAGCCAAAAGATCATTCGCGGCGACGATCGCCGTGACGTCGTGCGTCGCGGCGAGCAGGTGTTGCGCTGCTTGCGCGCCCGCCTCGCGGGTGTAGCCCGTCGCCTCGCGCACGACGCCACGCAGGTCATGATGCAACATCGCGCGTTCGAAGCCGTCGCGTCGCAGCGCGCCGGTCGATGTGGATAATGGGCCGGCGACATGCGCGATACGCCGGTGTCCAAGGCCGACGAGATGATCGACCGCGAGGCGCATTCCCATGTCGTCGTCGGAGACAACCGAGGAGACCCGATCGCGCGCTTCGGACCGGTTGACCAGGATCACCGGCAGACCGCGCTGGATGCAGAAGCCGACCAGTTCATCGTCCTGCGAAACGGTCGCGAGGATCAGGCCGTCGACCCGTTGGCTGAGCAGTCGCTCGACGAAGCAGATCTGTTGCGATGATGCATTGCCGGCATCGGCGACGATCGGTGCGTAGCCTTGCGCGGAAAGCACCTCGGCGATGCCGCCGAGGATCGGCGCGAACACCGGGTTGGCGATGTCAGGCAGCAGCACGCCGATGAGATCGGATCGGCCGAGGCGCAGATTGGCGGCCAAGCGGTTGGGCTGATAGTCGAGCGCCTCGGCCTGGGCCACGATCCTCTTGGCGACGTCGTCGGCAACCAGGTGCCGCTTCTTCGGGTCGAGCGCGCGCGACACCGTGGACGGATGGACCCCGGTCGCGTCAGCGATCTGCTTGATCGTGGTGATGGGCCGATTCACGCAGCAATTCCCGTCGGTTAGCCGATTCACGCGATCATGATACGAGAAGGATTGACTTTTTGCAATCGATTGCAATATCAATTGCAAACGATTGCAGTTAGTTCAGCAATCGATTGCAGAGGCAGAAATCCATGGGCAACGGCATCATCGAGAAACTAGAGGATGTAACCCCGACCGTGTTGCGGGCTATGGGCGCGACCGACAACGCCCGGCTCCGAACGGTCATGGAAGCGTTCGTCAGGCACCTGCACGCGTTCGCCCGCGAGGTGAAGCTCACCGAGGCCGAGTACGATCTCGGCATCGACTTCCTGAACCGGATCGGACAGGCCACCCACGCCAGCCACAACGAGGGAATTCTCTTCGCCGACGCGGTCGGCTTCTCGACGCTCGTCTGCCTGTTGAACAACGGAAACGCCGGCGCGACCGAGACCGCTGCGGCGCTGCTCGGTCCATTCTGGCGGGCCAACTCCCCCAAAACGGAGAACGGCGGCACCATCGTTCGCTCCCCGACCCCGGGCCCCGAGCTGTTCGTGACCTGCGAGGTCGTGGACGCCGCGGGGAAACCGCTCGCCGGCGTCGAGGTCGACGTCTGGCAATCCTCACCGGTCGGTCTCTACGAAAACCAGGACGATACGCAGGCGGACATGAATCTGCGCGGCAAGTTCACCACCGACGCCGCCGGACGCTTCGCCTTCCGATCGGTCAAGCCGGCCGGTTATCCCGTCCCCACCGACGGCCCCGTCGGCGACATGTTGCGAGCGCAGAACCGGCATCCCTATCGGCCAGCGCATATCCATTTTCTCGGCTTCAAGCCCGGCCACAAGACCCTGATCACGCAAGTCTTCGTCGACGACGACGAGCACCTGGAAAGCGATGTCGTGTTCGGCGTGACGCGAGCGCTGATTGGCGACTATCGCCAGCACGACGCCGGAGAGCCGCCCGCGCCCGGCGTTCGCGCCCCCTGGTACACGCTGAACTACCGTTTCGCGATGGAAGCCGGCGAAGCGATCCTCCCCAAACCTCCGATCCAGTGAGCAAAACCATGAAGCAGTCCATGGACGGCAAGGTCGTCCTCGTCGTCGGCGGCGCCGGCAGCATCGGCGCCGTATCCGCCCAAAAATTTGCCGAGCTTGGCGCCCGCATCGCGATCAGTCATCGCGATGTTCCGGAGGAAGCCGCGGCGGCCGCGAAGGTGGTGCAATTCCTGCCCGGAGAAGGCCACGCGGCGCTCGTCGCCGACGTGTCGCGGACCGAGACGTTGACGGCGTTGCGCAGCGAGATCGAACGGCGCTTTGGACGCCTCGATGTTCTGGTCAACGCGGCCGGCTTCACCAAGCCGGTGCCCCACGCCGATCTCGACGCCCTGGACGACGACCTGATCGACCGGATGTTTGCAGTCAACTGGCGCGGACAGTTCGCGACCATCCGCAGCTTCGCGCCGCTGCTGAAAGCGTCGGGCGACGGCCTGATCGTCTCGATCTCCTCGATCGCGGGCAGCAACGGCATCGGCTCGTCAATCGCCTATTGCGCGGCCAAGGCCGGCATCGATGTCATGACCAAGTCGCTGGCGCGCGTGCTTGCGCCCGAAGTGCGGGTGCTCGCGGTCGCGCCCGGCGTGGTCGACACCAACTTCGTTCCCGGGCGCGGGGCCGACTTCAATACCAGGACCGCGGCGACGACGCCGCTGAAGCGGATCGCAACGGCGGACGACATCGCCTCGGCGATCCTCGCCTGCGCCACGCAACTTGGCTTCGCCACCGGCACGACCTTCGTGGTCGACGGCGGCCGCTCGCTCTAGAGCTTCGGTTCTGATTGAATCAGAACCGAAGCTCTGGATTCTTGTTTTGACGCGTTTTGTTGACGCGAACCGGTATCCACTTCGCTCGAAAACGCTCTGGAAGGACAGTCCATGCGATCTCCACGCGACAAGGTCATCATCACCTGTGCCGTGACCGGCAATCTGACGACGCCCGAACAGACCCCCCATCTGCCGATCACCCCGCAGCAAATCGCCGAGGCCTGCCTCGGCGCCGCGGATGCGGGCGCCGCCATCGTCCATATCCACGTCCGCGATCCCCTGACCGGGCGCCCCTCGATGCTGCTCGATCACTATGTCGACGTCGTGCAGCGCATCCGGGCCCGCAATCCTGCGCTGATCCTCAACATCACGACGGGGCCCGGCGGACGCTTCGTGCCATCCAAGGACGACCCGAAGGTCGCGGCCGAAGGCACCACCCTGATGGTGCCGGAGAAGCGGGTCGAGCACATCGCCGTGCTGCGGCCGGATATTTGCACCCTGGACCTCAACACCATGAATTCGGGCCGCGAGGTGGTGATCAACACCCCACCCAATGTGCGGCGAATGGCCAAGGTAATCGCTGAGGCCGGCGTCAAGCCGGAGATCGAATTGTTCGATTCCGGCGACATCGCGCTGATGCGCGATCTGCTCGCCGACGGCACATTGACGGGGCCGGTCCTGTGCTCCTTCGTGATGGGCGTGCGCTACGGCTTTCAGCCGGCGCCCGAAACCGTGCTCTACGCGCGCGATCTGCTGCCGCACGATGCGGAGTTCACCGCCATTGGCATCGGCAAGGCGGCGTTCACATCGGTGGCGCAATCCTATCTCGCCGGCGGTCACGTGCGCGTCGGGCTCGAGGACGCCGTCTATCTTTCCCGCGGACGGTTCGCGACATCCAACGCCGAGATGGTCAGCAAGGCGCGCCGCATCGTCGAAGACCTCGGAGGGGAGATCGCGACGATCGAAGAGGCACGCCGCATCGTCGGTCTGCCGTATCCATCCAAGAGTGCGGCCTAAGAGCGGCCGATGAACATCATGACCGGATCGAACACAAACGTGACCATCGAAGCGACCAGCGTGCGGCTCAATGCCAAGGCGAGCGATACCGCATCGATTGAACCCGTCATCGAGCGGCAGCTGTTGTCGCGAGGACCGGACGAGGTCGTAGTCGCCATCGAGGCCGCCGGCGTCAACCCGTCCGACGTGAAGGCCGCCACCGGCCTGATGCCCTATACGGTATTCCCCCGAACCCCGGGCCGCGATTTCGCCGGGCGGGTGGTCGACGGCCCGCAGCAATGGATCGGCAAATCCGTATTCGGCTCCTCCGGCGACCTCGGCATCCGCCGCGACGGCACGCACGCCTCGCATCTGGTTGTCGAAGCGGCGGCGCTGGTGGAGAAGCCGGACGGCATGTCGATGAATGAGGCCGCCGGCATCGGCGTGCCGTTCGTCACCGCCATCGAGGGCTTCCGCAGATCCGGCATGCCGAAGCCGGGCGAGCATGTTCTCGTCATGGGCGTCAACGGCAAGGTTGGGCAGGCGGCGGTGCAACTTGCGACCTGGCAGGGCGCCAAGGTGATCGGCGTGGTGCGCAAGGACGAAGGCTACGAGGGTCACGCCAACGCGCCGATCGAGATCGTCAACTCCGCCGCAACCGACGTTGCAAAGCGCGTCCGCGAGCTGACCGACGGCAAGGGCGCCGACATCGTCTTCAACACGGTCGGCGATCCCTATTTCGACGATGCCCACCACTCGCTGGCGAAAGGCGGGCGCCAGATCCTGATCGCGGCCGTGCACAAGATCGTGCAGTTCAACATCCTCGAGTTCTACCGGGGACGGCACACTTACCTCGGCATCGACACCCTCGCCTTCTCCTCGGTCGAGAGCGCCGACGTGCTGCGCAGCGTGCTGCCCGGCTTCGCCGCCGGATTGCTGCGTCCTTACCCGATCGCAGATCGCTCGATCTATGCTCTCGCCGACGCCAAGGCGGCCTATGACGCCGTGATCGGATCGTCGCGCGACCGCATCGTGCTGCGCCCGGGAGCCTGATCATGCACGTCGTCCGCTTCGCCGAGGCGCCGGCGTACACCGCGCCGGGGCATCACGACATGGCGATGGTGCGCGTGCAGGGACGCGAGGCCGGCCCCTCCTCCGACCTGTGGATCGGCGTTTTCGTGATCGCGCCGGGCGGCGGCACGACCCAGTCCGCGTCGCCGCAAGAGAAGATGTACGTGGTGCTTGACGGCAGGCTCAGCATCTCGAACGGCGAGACCGAAGTCGAGCTCGGACAATGGGATTCCTGCCGTATCGCGGGCGGCGAGGACCGCCGCCTGACCAACCGAACGAATTCGCCCGTGACCGTTCTTCTGGTGATGCCGCTCTCCGAACAAGAGCGCCAGCGCGACCAGTAACTCAATAGCCAGGGAGGCATCAATGCGCACGATCGCAAGCCAGGGATCGCCGAGGAAGAAGCCCTTCTACGCAATTCTTTACGTGCAGGTGCTGGCGGCGATCGCGGTTGCGATCGCGCTCGGCCACTGCTGGCCGGGCCTTGCGGTCGACATGAAGCCGTTCGGCGACGGCTTCATCAAGCTGATCAAGATGGTGATCGCGCTCGCGATCTTCTGCACCGTGGTCACCGGCATCGCCGGCATGTCGGACATGAAGAAGGTGAGCCGCGTCGGCGGCAAGGCGCTGCTCTACTTCGAGGTCCTCTCGACCCTGGCGCTGCTGATCGGATTCGTTGCCGCCCATGCGGCGACACCCGGCGCCGGCTTCAACGTCGATCCGGCAACGCTCGATGCCAAGGCGGTCGCGCAATATGCCGGCAAGGCGAAAGAGCAGACCGTCGTCGAGTTCCTGCTCAACATCATCCCGAATACCGTCATCGACGCCTTCGCACGCGGCGACATTCTTCCCGTGGTGCTGATCTCGATCCTGTTCGGCTGCGTGCTGTCGCGGCTCGGCGAGCGCGCGAGGCCGATCCGCGACATGATCGACGGCGGATCGATGCTGATCTTTGGCGCGATCAACGTGATCATGCGCTTCGCGCCGATCGGCGCGTTCGGGGCCATGGCGTTCACCGTGGGCCGCTACGGCATCGCCTCGCTCGGCCCGCTGGTCAAGCTGGTCGGGCTGTTTTACCTGACGTCGGCGGTGTTCGTGTTCGGCATTCTCGGCCCGATCGCCTGGTGGTCGGGCTTCAGCATCTGGAAGTTCCTGGTCTACATCAAGGAAGAGATCCTGATCGTGCTGGGAACCTCGTCCTCCGATCCGGTACTGCCGAGCCTGATGGAGAAGCTCGAGCGGCTGGGCTGCTCCAAGCCGGTGGTCGGGCTCGTCGTTCCGACCGGCTATGTGTTCAACACCGACGGCTCGTCCATCTACATGACGCTGGCCGCCCTGTTCGTGGCGCAGGCCACCAACACCGACCTCTCGATCTCGCAGCAGATCGCGATCCTCGCCGTCGCCATGCTGACCTCGAAGGGCGCCAGCGGCGTGACCGGCGCGTCGTTCATCGCGCTGGTCGGGACGCTGTCGGTCGTCCCCACCATCCCGGTCGCAGGCATGGCGCTGATCCTCGGCATCGACCGCTTCATGAGCGAGGCACGCGCGCTGGTCAATGTGATCGGCAACGGCGTGGCGACGATCGTGATCTCCAGAACCGAGGGCGAGCTCGATCTGGCCCGCGTCAACGCCGTGCTGGACGGCAGGGCGACCGGCGCCGAACCGGAGGAAGCTCCGGCGACTCTGATCGATGACAGCCCGCTGCCTGCCCGCAACCAGGCCTAGCTGCTGCGCCAGCAGCGCGGCGATCTGCTCTGGCGCGATCCCCCAATCCGCGGCGCTCGCGATGTGGGCTCCAAGCCAGCCGGCACGGCTTTGCCAAGCACGTATGCGATCGCGCGAATGTTTCAGCGTCACCAGGGGGAGATCCGTGCCTCGATGCGAGGTCCACACATCGTCGTCCACCCCTCTGCTTCGGTTCGCTTCCGCAGACTCTGGCAACGCTCACTGGATCCTGACCGCGGTCCACGATAGCCGCGCCTATAGCCTCGGCCAAACAGCGAAACCTGGCTGCGATTAGCCGTCCTCTCCCCGATTGACGGAAAGCCTTGCCGCTCTGCCGCCACGCCGGGATTTGGGCATCGCCGCGCAACAAATAACCGTGTCTGACGACGGACACCTCGATAATATATTAGCTATATCAATATGTTATAACCAAGCGAAGGATTCTCGAGAAATTCCCGGAATCTTCTATGGGCTTGAACGTCCGCCCCCTCATAACTGACAAATTGGGGTCGAGATCGCCACTTCGTGAAACGCGGCCGGCGCCATTGCTCGATGCGTGGGATTTTGCCGCTTTTCAACGAAGCAAGTGATCTTGTTGGAGGTTCGCCATGGACATGGATAGGCTCCTCAGAGTTTTCATTCTCCTTATTGGTTCAATTCTATTCGCTTCTCAGCCAGCGTGGGCGACCAAGCGAGTCGCGCTGGTGATCGGAAACTCCACCTATCAAAACGCACCATTACTTACAAATCCAGCCAATGATGCCGCCGCTATCGCCGCTACACTGAAACAGGCTGGATTCGATGTGGTGGACGCTCGGCTGGATCTGGCCTCGAGCGGCATGCGGCGGGTACTGAGGGATTTCGCCGATCAAGTCCGCGACGCCGACATTGCCATCGTCTACTATGCAGGTCATGGCATCGAAATTGACGGCACGAATTATTTGATCCCGACAGATGCCAGGCTCGAACGCGACACCGATATCTATGACGAGGCCTTCTCGCTCGATCGGATCCTATTGGCGATCGAGCCCGCGAAGCGGCTGCGTGTTGTGATAGTCGACGCCTGCCGCAATAATCCCTTCACCGACACAATGAAAAGAACGGTTACTTCTCGATCCATCAGTAGGGGGCTCGCCCGTGTCGAGCCCGCCGCGTCCAATACGTTGATCGCGTTTGCCGCAAAGGCGGGACTCACGGCACTCGATGGCAATAGCAAGAACAGTCCATACGCAACGGCGCTTGTAAAGTATATCGCAAAGCCTGGGCTCGACTTGCGCAGGGCCTTCGGCTTCGTCCGCGATGACGTTTTGCAAGCCACGGGCAATCGACAGGAGCCCTATGTCTACGGCTCGTTGGGCGGCGACGACGTGGCACTCGTACCCAAGCCAGAGGAAGCGGCGCCACCTGTAAACGCCTCTTCCGACATTCGTCGCGACTACGAGCTGGCCCTGCAAGTCGGCAATAAGGCCGCCATGAGCGCATTCCTCGCCCAATATCCTGAGGGCTATTACGCGAATTTGGCCAAGCTTCGCCTCGATCAGATCGACGCTGAGAACGCACGCGTTGCGGCGATCGATAAAGCTCAGCAGGCCGAGCCGAAAGAATCCCAGCCGTTGTCGGAAAATGCCCGGCGCGCCGAGCAGGTCGATGCGGCTGCAGGTGCGAAAACTGCAGATGGCGCCCGTATTGCTGCCGAAAAAGCAAAACAGGCAGCGCAGGAACCAGCGACCGACGCCGAACGGAAGCGGACTTCAGCCGTCGCCTCAACGGTCGCCGTGCTCTCCACGAATGAACCCCTCGTTGACGGCGCAAAGCCGAATAATTCCGAAGTCGCTTCTCCTGTCCAGAATACGGAGGGCACGAAGGTTGCCGCCTTAAGCGCAGGGCCGCCGAAGGCCGATCTTGCCAAGGCGGTTCAGAGCGAATTGAACCGGGTTGGTTGCTTCAGCGGCACGATCGATGGCGACTGGGGCGCGGCTTCCCGCCGCTCACTGACACTGTTTAACCGGCACGCCGGAACCAAATTCGCCGTCGAACTTGCCACCCTCGATGCCCTCGATGCCATCAAGCTGAAGCCGTCGCGCGTCTGTCCGCTGATCTGCGAGCATGGCTACCAACGAGACGGCGACCAGTGCAGCAAGATCACCTGCGCCGAGGGCTCGTTTCTCAACGATGACAACGAATGCGAGAAGCGCCGTGCGAGAAAGCCGCTCGCGAAGCGCGACACGGACGAGCGCCCGGTACGAGCGGCCCGTCCGGTCCGCGAGAGATCCGAGCCGAAGGCGGATGTTCCCCGACGACAGGCGACCGCCAGGACGCCGAGCGGCAGTGGTCAGATCATGTGCGATGCCTATCTCTGCCGCCCGGTCCGTCACGGATGTCATCTCGAGTACCGCGGCGGCGGCGGTCCGGGCGGCGGCACCGGCAATGTTGAGGTATGCAATTAGGACGGGTTCCTTTCACACTTTCCTGCCCGCCTTGCCGGGAATGCTATAACGATTGGAGCGATGCAACCGGGGCGACCAAGTCTGACAGCTCTGAGCGCCGCGCATTTGCGGGCGGCGCATCAGGTGCTGGATGGAGCGTCCATTCTGGCCGACCCCTTGGCCGCACGTATTCTCGGACCCGATGCCAGGTTTTCGCTCGATTACGCGCGCCTGTCCGCATTGGTCTCGCGCGCTGAATTGTCGGGGCCGCTGTTGCGCTGGTTCATCGCCGCCCGCTCGCGCCTTGCGGAAGACGCCCTGCGTAACGCAATAAGCAACGGGGCGACCCAACTGGTGGTGCTCGGCGCCGGCTTCGATACGCTGCCATATCGAATGCCGAGCTTGTCCAATATACGTATTTTCGAGGTCGACCATCCCGCGACGCAGGCGCGCAAACGCGAGCGATTGGCGATGGCCGCAATCGAAGTGCCCGAAACGCTTTCCTACGTCGCGATGGACCTCGAAGAGCAAACGATCGCGGCCCCGCTTCAATCGGCCGGCTTCGAAGCCGCCGAACGCAGCTTTTTCAGCTGCCTCGGCGTGGTGCCCTATCTCACCGAA
Organism: Bradyrhizobium ivorense; assembly: GCF_900696085.1. Taxonomy (GTDB): domain Bacteria; phylum Pseudomonadota; class Alphaproteobacteria; order Rhizobiales; family Xanthobacteraceae; genus Bradyrhizobium; species Bradyrhizobium ivorense. Next base: position 168,949 of record NZ_CAADFC020000028.1, on the reverse strand, counting down.
CAGGCAATCGTCGCAATTTTTGATTATGTGGCGCAACTTCGCGGCGGTGCTGAAGTGGTGTTTGACTATGTCTGTTCAACCGGTTCGCTTCGCCCGACCACCTGTGCGCCACCGCCGGCAATCGCCGAAGCGCCTGCGACCGGACAACAGATCCGGAGCTATCTTGAGACAACAGAACTCTGCTCGAAGCTGAGCATGACCGGCTTCCGAACTGTCGAGAACATGGGTCCCGAGCAAATTGCGGCCCGCTTGTTTCCCGATGCGGGTCGTGGCGGTTCTCTAAGCGGCTGCCACATCATGCACGCGGCGACCGGCTGACGAACCGGCTTTCCTGGGGGCATCCACGTCTTGTTCTTGCAGGGAAAGACCTGGATGGCCGGGACAAGCCCGGCCATGACGACGTGGACATGTCAGTTGCAGAAGTACAATCTCTGGCTCAACGACCCCGCTTCTTGGTGTTCTTCCGGCTCGCCTTGGCAGGCTTTTTCTTCGACACCGGCTTTTTTGCGCTCTTGCTCGGTTGGGCCTGCTGCGGCCCACGCAGTTCGGTCCGGAGCGACCGCAAGTCTGCCTCGATCTGATCGGTCAAGCCCTGCAATCCAGAGAGCAGATTGAACATGACAGGATCCGTCTCGGCTGAAACATGCTTTGCAGCCTCCTTGAAATTCTCTCTCGCAATAACGTAACCACTCACAGCGCTCCTCCTCCATTTGTCTCGATTCCGGTGCGTATTGCGAAGATAATCCCTCGTCCACGCCCGCCGCTTTCCTTGCTGGCCAGGGTACCCGGCGGCATCCGTCGAATACTACGCCTCTTCCTCATAGCGCCACAGATCGCCCCATTCGGCATTCCACAGGTTGTCGGGATCGATAACCACTATCGGTATTTTCTTTGAGTTTGCGAGTTGGATCGCCGTCGCCAGCGCGTGCAAGGCGGGTCCTTCCTGGCTTGTCATGTCCGCCGGCAACCGGTCTGGCGCCGCCGTCTTTGGACAATGCACGATCCCCATGTGGGATCCATCCTTGTCGAAAAGCGTCAAGCTGATTGCATCTGGCTGGACTTCATCAACTCGCTCGAAGCGGTTTCTGGACATCTGTTCACCGGTGCTTGGCTCGCGATCGCGCAAATGCAGCCGTCACGGCCCGTTGCGAAAGACTGTCACTTCCATGCATACGCAAACTCGTCATTCTCGATAGAGACCGAAATCTCCTTTACCTCCTCGCCGGAAAGAGATCGCTTGAGAAATTCGCGGGACATCGCCGGCAGCAAGGTGTTGTTGATGATGTTGTCGATCATGCGCCCGCCGGAATCGGGATCATTGCACATCGACACGATGTGATCGACAACAGCCGGATCGTAGCTAAACGCAGCCTCGTGATTCTCGCTGACACGTCGGCCGATCCGATCCAGGGCGAGTTGCACAATTCCACTCAACATCTTGTTCGACAGCGGATAGTACGGGATCGAGACCATTCTGCCGAGCAATGCCGGCGGAAACACCTTCAGCAGCTCCGGCCTGAGCTCTTTCGCCAATGCTTCGGAATCTTCGCGGAATTTCGGGTCAGCCGAGAGCCCCATGATCAGGTCGGTACCGACGTTGGTGGTCAGAATGATCAGCGTATTCTTGAAATCAATTCGCCGGCCATTGCCATCATCCATGAACCCCTTGTCAAACACCTGGAAAAAAATCTCATGAACATCGGGATGAGCCTTCTCGACCTCATCGAGCAGGATCACGCTATAAGGTTTCCTGCGAACCGCCTCGGTGAGGCGACCACCTTCCCCGAAGCCAACATAGCCGGGAGGCGCACCTTTCAATGAGGAGACGGTATGCGCCTCCTGAAACTCCGACATGTTGATGGTGATCATGTTCTGCTCGCCGCCGTAAAGCGCCTCGGCGAGGGCAAGCGCCGTTTCGGTCTTTCCTACGCCCGACGGTCCGCACAGCATGAAAACGCCGATCGGCTTGTTCGGATTGTCGAGACGCGCGCGGTTGGTCTCGATGCGCCGGGCGATCATCGCGAGCCCGTGGGATTGCCCGACCACGCGGCGGTTCAGAATTTCCGGCAATCGAAGCACGTTCTCGATTTCGTCCTTCAGCATTCGCCCGACGGGAATCCCCGTCCAGTCGGAGACCACGCACGCAACAACATGTTCATCGACATGTGCGTAGACCATCCGCTTTTCGGGATCCCGCGACTCCAGCCGCCTGAACGCGTCCTGCAGCTGCTTTCGGACTTCGTCCTTGTCGGATGGCGTGTCCGGCGTGGTCCCTGCGGGTTTGTCGCCGGCAGGACTTTTGGACGAATCGAGACCGCTTCGCAGTCTGCCAATCTCGTCGACAATTCCCTTCTCTGCGGCCCAGCCTGAATCAAGAGCCGCCAATCTCTCCTGCAACGCCGCGATCTCGGCGTCGATTGCGGCGATTCGGGTTTCGCTGCGAACACCGAGTTCGGCGTCGCTGGTCAATGCAACCTTCTCACCTTCGAGCGCGGCGACGGAAGAGGTCACATCTTCGATCATCGCGGGGACTGCGCTCTGGCTGATGGCCACGCGCGCCGCAGCGGTGTCGAGCAGGCTCACGGCCTTGTCCGGCAGCTGACGCGAAGGAATGTAGCGATGCGACAGTCTCACGGCGGCGACGATTGCCGCGTCCGAAATCCGCACCTTATGATGCTTCTCCATCGGACCCAGGATACCGCGCAACATGTCGCAGCATTTCTGGATGTCCGGCTCGTTGATGAGAATGGGCTGAAAGCGCCGCGTCAGCGCCGGATCTTTTTCGATGTATTGCCGGTATTCCGACCAGGTCGTCGCCGCGATCGTCCGGAGCGTTCCCCGCGCCAACGCCGGCTTGAGCAGGTTGGCTGCATCGCCGGTGCCCGCCGACCCGCCGGCTCCAATCAGCGTATGCGCTTCGTCGATGAAGAGGATGATGGGAGTTGGCGATTGCTGCACTTCGTCGATCACCGAACGTAGCCGCTGCTCGAACTCACCCTTCATCGAGGCGCCCGCCTGCATGAGGCCGACATCCAGCACGCAGAGCCTGACGTTGCGCAGTGGCGGCGGCACCTGCCCCGCCGCGATGCGCTGGGCAAATCCTTCGACCACCGCGGTTTTTCCAACTCCCGCCTCGCCGGTGAGGATTGGATTGTTCTGACGCCGTCGCATCAGAATGTCGATGATTTGCCGGACCTCGTCGTCGCGCCCGAGAATTGGGTCCATCTCGCCCGACCGCGCCTTGGCGGTGAGATCCTGGGAGAACCGGTCAAGAGCCGTTGTACCTTTTGCGCCCGCCGCGTGCTCGGCTCCCGGCGTGCCTGACGCCACCGCTCCCGAACCGTCCATCGGGCGCAAGGTTTCCTCTTCGGATCCGGCCCAGATCTTGCGGTGCTCGGCGGTCAACAAATCAACCGAGATCTTTGCGAATTCCGGCGACACGTTGACGAGCGCCCGCGTGAGCTCGCGGGATTGCAATACGCCGACCAGGATGTGGCCGGTCCGGATCTGGGTTTCCCCGAAGAACAACGTCGCGTAATGCCAACCGCGATCAAGGGCGTCCATGACCGTATTCGAGACCGCCGGCATCTCGGTTTCGTTCTTGCGGAAGCCGTTCACCACCGAAGTGATGTCCGCGGACAGCCTGCCGCGATCGAGCTTGAAATGATCCGCCGTGAGCCCGATATCGGTACGCTCGCTTTGCAAGATATGGGCTAGCCAATGCGCGAGCTCGACGTTGCGGTTGCCGGCGCCCTTAGCCTGGCGCAGCGCCTTGAAAAACGCCTCATATCCAAGCCTGTTGAGCTTGCCCGCGACTGCCTCGATACTGATATCGACCATCAGTTCCCCCTTCGCCTTCCCGCGCGCTTGTGTCGCATTCGTTCGGCGGGATGAAAACGCGCGTCGCGGCGGAATGCATCCGTCAACGTCCAGTTTGGCGACATCCAGGTGGTCCATCCGAGCTGGCCGAACAGGCCCAAACGGATCGGCTCCGCTGCGCCCGACGGTATCGCCAGTTCCGCGTCCCAGTCGAGTTGCTCACCATTGTAGAAAAATACGAGGTCAGCCAGCGGCTCGCACAGATCACCGGTCGGCAGGAAGCGCATGTATTGCGCCAGGTTTCTTGTGAAGATCCTGATCCGGATCTTGTCCTGCACGCTGAAGATACGTTGACCAAGCAGTGCGTCGCCGCCAAGAATGTTATACCGAGCCCCGAGCATGGTCCATTCGGACGACTCGATCGTCAGCCGCGTACCGACGAATTCGTCCACTTCTGTTTCGACGCCGAACAGGCCTCGGATCGCCGCGGCAAGACGCGAGGCAGATTTGGCTTTTGCCCCCAGAAGACCGGCAAGGCCGAGCTTCGCTGCGTCTGGAACGCTGTCAAGGTTACCATAAGGTGCCGATCCGACACCTATTGCAGAACCAATATAGGCGACGAAGCGGTCCTGCTCGGGCCTGTCATGCTGAGCGATCGGCCTGGAATCGGCCCAGGCCCGGAAGAACAGCTGAATGAAACGGTGGTTGAAGATATCGAGAAAGCGCGGAAAGGCGTCATCCCGCGCGATCACGTTATGATGCGCTTCTTCGGTAATAGCGAGCGGCAACGCGCCTTGCGGCCCCAACAGGCCAAGATACTTGACAAATATCTTTAGCGGCTTGTCTTCAGCCTGTACCACGCGCGCAATGTTGGAAGCGGGAAAGTCCATGAATGGATCCTGCCCGAAGACGACGAACTCATCCCGCCTCGCCGCACTGTCGCTGATCCGGGGCCGATCCCTGTGCTTGCGTTCGAGATGCCGCAACACGGCAAAGTAATCGAATCGCCAGGGCTCTTCTTGCAGGTCTCGAAGGAAGGTCATGGCCACCTCGGTACTGGCGTCATAACGACCTGCGCTTTCCCATTCGGGGCGGCCAACGCATGACCTCACCGCGCTCGACGGAGCGGACTACGGTCTGAGTGAAATGATTGAACCCGGAATACTCCGCAAAGAACCGGTCGAGGACCGCGCCGAGCAGGAAAATGCCGGCGCCTTCGAACGGCCTCTCATCAATCGTCACGCTGATTTCAATACCCCGTGCAACTCCAATACCGGTGCGCTCGCGAATGCGACGAACAATCGGCCGGCTGTCAACATCCCGGACACCACGAATGCGGCGCTCGGTGATGCTGTCAGCCATGTCCGCGAACATCGCGAGGGTTTCGCGCAGCGCCTGGGCATTGCGACCAGCGCCGCGCTCGACCAGGCCAAGGTGATTGGTGCTCAGCAAGTTGACGAGCCGCCACGTAACCGTGCCGGTGTGTGCTGTTTCGCTCCGGCTTCGCAATTGCGCCACCACGGGCTCGCGTGGAGGCGTAGGTCCCGCCACACATACAAGATCAAGGCTGAAATCATCGAGTAAGCGAAAATCGGCGCCTCCAACGCCGATCGGCAGATGCTCGGTGAGATGCCGATTGGAACACAACGCGCGCACGCTTAGCTCCGCGACGGAGGCCTGCTTGTCGTCCACATTCGGCTCGCTCAGCGAGATGAACATGTCGGTCCCGACGTAGTCGGAAGAAAGGCCTGTGCGCTTCTCTTCTACCGTACGCCGCCGCGGCAGCCGTCGTGTCGTATAGTGAAGACCCGCCGCATGCTGTGACCCATCGAGCGATGCCGCATAGAGTGGCTGGACCGGAATCTTGTCCTGGCCGCCCGGAAAATGAGCATAGACATCGAGCAGCCGGTGCGGTTCGAAGTCAAGGTAATGACTGCGGTCCGGTATCACGTGATACTCGTGCTGGTTCGATTTGAGCGCGATGCGATCGGTGGTCTTTTCGAACAGATTGATGGCGGGCGCTGCATACATCGCGAACATTTCGGGACGTATCGCGGCGGTCAGTCGCGCATTGACTTCGCCGAACACAAAGAGGATGTCGACCGTCTTGGCCTTCAGCAGTGGCAATACCTCGCGCAGGGCGGTCAGATTGCAGCCGAGGAATTTTCGCGGAAACATGAAGTATTCGCGAAGGAGATCAAATCCCTCGAAAAGGCGATGGTCGTTCGGAAACAACCTTTCGTCGCGTTCGAAACCAATCTGCTCAAGACAGTTCGCCGATGCGCGATGAATTACCGGGTCGCCGAACTCGTCAAGGCACCGAAAATAGATACCTTTGCAGTGAGCAAACAGCTGTTCATAGAGGGCGATCGAATCGGCCTCGGGACCGATGAAATAGAACGGCAGATTCGACGTACCACAGCCTGCAAACTGCATCTCGTCCTTGTGGATTCCCTCGGCGTCGGGCGGCTCATCCTCCAGGCGCGGCGTCGTGCGATGCGTCAAGGTCAGCCGCATGCCCGCCAGCCCCTCGGCACCAACCGCAAGGCCGAGCGCCTGGAGTGGCGCAGGCGATGGAAAGTATTCCGCACCGGTCAGCTCAAACGGCCACACCACGATATCGCTGCAAAGCCGGTAACGGCACGCGATTTGACGATCGAGCTGGCGAAAGGTGGCGTCGAGATAAGCTCCGCGGCCGATCGCACGCCCGTCGCGCAACGCCTTGTCACCAAACATCGGGATGACTTTCGTCAGCATCATCGACGGTGTTGGGGCAAGGTAGTGTGGCGCCAGTTGCTCCAGGAGGTTGTTGGTAAACTCCGGAAATTCGTGCTTCAGCTTGAGTTGTACACGCGCTGCCAGAAAAGCAGCCCCCTCCAACAAACCGCCTATCATCGGATCAATGCGGTCGTCGAGGAGGCCGCCCAACCGCTCTGCGATACCCGGATACTCGCCAGCGAATTCGCGCGCCTGCTCGTTAAGCAGCTGAAGTTCCCGATTATATAGATCGAGAAATTCTCGGTCCATGGAAGCTACACACGATTGATAACGATTTTTCCGGCGTCGATCACGTCGGCGATAAACTCGACCGGAACGTGCACCGGATGACACACCAACTCGGCCCGAACGACGAACCGCACCTTGAGCTCGGTCACGTTGACGGTCGTATCGCGCTCAATCTGCAACGAAGACGGCGCTAGCCGAGGTTCGTAGTTAAGGATCGCGGTCCGGATCTCCTCCGGAATATCATCAACCGCAGCCTCGTCGATCGAGAGGCGGGCCAGATCCGCGATCCCGAAGTTGAGGATCGATTTGCGGACATGTGGCACCTCGCTCATATCGATTGTCGATGCCATCGCGATCGTATTGAGCAATGAATCCAGATCGCGGGCGACCTCGCGGCGGAGCGCGGGCTCTGTGATAACCTGGCGGGCTCGCAGCCTGCGACCCGCGATGACGCGTTCGCCGGCTTCATCGCGCAAGTCCACCGTCTTCTGGGCGTCCTTGGCGAGGTGCGCCGAACGGAACACGTGCATCAGCGGTGGGCTGAGACGAGTCTTGATGTCTCGGTCGGCCATCGCCTCGCTTTCCGCAGCAGCCCATTGCGAGAATGCAGTCCAACGCTTCCGATCCAGACCGCAATACACGGCTCGAGGCCGTGATTGCGATGAGGATGCACGTTGAATGGCAGGAATCAGGCGCCGCTATTTAAGATTGGAAGTCTGCTTCTGCAGGTCGTATGTGAACTCAAAATTGCCTTCCGCGCCGCCGGTGATGTCTGCCTGACCCTGGTAGGTGAAATCGATGGCGCCACAGGTCAGCGTTACACTTTCGTGAACGTATTGCTCGGACCCCGACCCGCTGTGCTGCACGCTCGTTATCAGAACTTCGTCCAGCTTGATGATCAGGTATTCGAGCTTGCTCTCGCCGGCAGCCTTGCGGCACGTAATCTTGCCGTCCTTGAAGTGCTTTCCGGTTGCGGCAGCATTCATCAAAGCAGCGCTCGCCTTGTCAACGTACTTGCTGATGTGAAAATCGGAGAAGGTGGGCTTGCTTTGCTGACCGCCCTGCCCCAGCGCAAAGGAGGCCGGATTGCTTACTCCAAAGGACCAACCGATGATATCGATCTCGTCCTTGTGGGCGGGTTTAGCGTCATCTATGGACTCGCCCTTAATTCCGTCGAGCTTCAGAAACATGTCGCCAGCCATCTGAATTACCTCCATGGTGCTGGGCACCATCGCACGCGGTGGTCACCATGACCCGACGCGAGACAAGGCACCCTGTAAAATTTGTCTTCGTATGGCCTCAGCCGTTCAATGCAATTTCACTTCGCGACAGGTAATCGTGACACCAGGCGCAGGCCGATATCCATCCCTTCGAGCTGGAAATGCGGCCGCAGTTCAAACGTCGCAGAGTAGTATCCCGGATTCTCCTCGTTCTCCACGATCGTGATCTTGGCGCCGGCCAGCGGCCTTCGGCACTTGGTGGTCTCGCTGGAGTTCTTCGGATCACCATCGACGTATTCCATGATCCAGTTATTCAGCCACTTCTGCAGTTGATCCTTCTCGTAGTACGAGCCCACCTTGTCGCGCACCATGCACTTCAAGAAGTGCGCGAACCGGCTGACCGCGAACATGTAGGGCAAGCGCGATGCCAAATTGCTGGAGGCCGTCGCCTCGGGATTATTCTGATAGGCCTTCGGCTTGCAGAGAGATTGCGCACCTATGAACGCGGCCCGATCGGTGTTCTTGCGATGAATCAGCGGAATCAAACCTGATTTTGCGAGTTCCGCCTCGCGGCGATCGCTGATCGCTATTTCGGTCGGACATTTCAGGTCGACGCCACCATCGTCGGTTGGGAAGGTGTGGGAGGGCAAATCCTCAACTTCGCCACCCGACTGAACGCCGCGAATACGCGCACACCATCCGTACTCCTTGAAGGCGCGATTGATGTTGGCCGCCATAGCATAGGCCGCGTTCATCCAGGCGTATTTCTCGCCCTTGTGGCCGTCGGTATCCTCCTCGAATGCAAACTCGTCGACCGGCTCGGTCTTGGCGCCGTACGGCAGACGGGCAAGCACCCGCGGCAAACACAGGCCGACATATTTTGCATCGTCAGAATCCCGCAACGACTTCCATGCCGCGTATTCGGGAGTGTCGAACAATTTGCTCAGATCCCGCGGATTCATCAATTCGTTCCACGAATCCATTCCCATCAGGGTCGAGTCCGCGGCAGCGAAGAATGGCGCATGGGCGGCGCCGGCGATCTTGCTGAGATCTCGCAGCAACTGCACGTCAGTCGGCAAATGACTAAAGTAAAAATCGCCGATCAGACACCCGTACGGGTGACCGCCCAGTTGCCCGAATTCCTCTTCATACACTTTCTTGAATAGCGAACTTTGGTCCCAAGCGGCGTTGGGATACTGCCGCAAGTGTCGATAAAGCTCGTTCTTGGACGTGTTCAGAACGCGAATTTTCAGCATCGCGTCCGTTTCAGATTGGAATACCAGATACTTCAGACCTCGCCACGCGCTCTCGATCTGCTGAAATTCGGGCGCATGAAGAACCTCATTCATTTGCGCCGACAGCTTCTTGTCCAGTTGGGCGATCATCTCCTCGATGGTATCCAGCACATCGGACTTGATGAGGCTCGTGTCAGCCAGAGCCTGTGAAACCAGCGTCTGGATCGCGTTTTCAACTTCGGTGGCGGCTCGTTCGGTTCGCGGCCTGAAACTTTGCTTAAGCAGCGCCGCGAATTCATCGACCTCTCGAGTTTCAGAGACGCCTTCTTGGACGGTGCGCGTCGCCGCGGTTTCGGTGGCCATGGCCCAGTCTCCGATCAGGATTTGCTTTCAGTCGTATCGTCGTCCGGGCCGGCTTGCTCGGAAGCACGGTTCTTGACCGCGGCCATGAGTTGCGGGTCCGACAGGAGCTTGCGCAACTGCGCTTCGGCGGCAACCTTGCCGTCCATGTAACGCTGCAGATTGGCCAGCTGCTGCCGCGCTTCCAGCAGCTTTGCCAACGCCGGAATTTGCTTTGCGACCGCCGCTGGCTCGAAATCCGCCATTTTGTCGAACCGCAAACTCACGCCCATTTTTTCGTCGGAGTTTTCGGAGAGCTTGTTTTCGACACGGAAACTGACGCCAGGCTGAATCGCTGCCATTCGAGCGTCGAGATTGTCCATGTCGAACTCCAGGAACTTGCGGTCCTTGAGTTCTGGCTTTTCGACGCCCGGCGCGTTGCCCGACAAATCGGACAACACTCCCATGACAAAGGGGAGCTCGATCTTCTCCTCGGCGTTCGACGGATTCTCGTAAGTGATATGCACCCTAGGCGGGCGATTTCGGCGAATAAACTTCTGGCCGCTATCTCGTGCCATATACAGCCCCAATCTAAAAATGCAGGCCGTCGACCAAAAAACCGCGACAGCCGATCAAGTCCGTTGGATTGGTCGACTAATGCTCTAGATTAGACGGAATTTTTGTTATCCCGTCAATCGTCAAGAACACATCTGGCCATCCTTCCGTTTTAACCAAACTCTACCTTTCGACGCCGATGTTCCTCAGCGCCGCCTTCGGCAATACGTCGCGAAGCACTGCCATGAAATCCCGTTCGGCCAAGGCCCGCGCGCGTTCGCAAAGCCACGGCACCGGGCTCGAGGGCTCGGTGCGGCGAAAATGGCGCTCGACCTGTTCCAGCAGCCCGATCGCCTCTGAACGCGATTCGATACGGTTGCGGGTATGCGGCATGTCTGCTGCACCATCCAAGACCTCGCCCGGCTGTGGGTTCGGGCTCTCGGCCGGCATGTGCAACTCTGGCGGTTTGGGAAGCTTGCCAAGCGGCAATTCGAAGACCTGGTCGCCGCCTATCTGGAACGCCGCCTTCTCGATTTGCGTGGGTACCAACACGCTCATCACCTCGAAGAACGACTTGCCGACGAGCTGGTGGGCCTGCCGAACCAGCGGAAGTGTGGGGCTCGAAGGCTCCGACCTGGCGTAGTAATCGGCAATCGCGGCCAGTGCTTCCTTCGCGTCGGTCAGCGAGCCCGCCGAGAAGCCCGATGGCTGGGATGATGCGCTCGCCATTTCCGGCTCTTCGCCATCGGCAGTTGCCGGTTTGGCACTTTCCGCGGCGCGCGGATCCACGAACGCGAGGATATTGTTGGTCAGTGATGGCAGATTCTCGAGGCCGGCGGAGCCGCCTTGCTTCGCGAATGCATCGCGTATGCGGCTAAGGGAGGCCTTGAGCAGCCGAATGTTCCCGCGTGTCTCCTCGAGCATCGCCGGCTCGGCATCGCCTCTTGCCGAAACGATGCTGGCCAGATTCAGGGCAGGTTCGCCGTCGCGCGCCTTCGCTCCCCCATTCGCGATCATCCAGGCGCGATAGCTGATTGGTCCAATCCGACGCGCCTCGAACAGGGGCGTATATTGCAGCGCGAACACCACTGTCGGCAGTTCCAACGCCGCCAGCGCCGATTGTCGCGCGGTCATTTCGCCGTCCACAACCCTCGGATGCACCGCATCCCAATACAAATCGAGCGACTCGGCTATGGCGGCTATGCTGACTGCGAAACCCTTCAGATCCCGGTTGAGAACCATCAAGCGAGCGCGTGTGACCATCAACCGGATATCGCGGGTACGTCTCAACAACGGCTCAAGCGCATCGATTTGCCCGGGCAGGTCGACCGTAGTCCGGTCAAACGGTTTGCCATCCTCGCTGGAGAAGAACGACGGCGGCAAGATCCCTTCGACAGCGGCGAAGTAGTTGAGGTATGCCGCATCCTCTGCGATGTCCAAGTCCGGTCCGCAAGGATCCTCGGCCGAGATCGGCCGACAGATCGCGGCGACCGCGGGATCCAGTGGAGCGGACGATGTCGATATGGGCATTCCCGCCGGTATGGCGCTCGACGGCGCAGCGCCATCGTCGCGCTCCAATAAGGCCGAAGAATCAAATTCCGACACCGGCGCGCCCCCATCGGGCTTTGGCTTGATGCAAACGCAATCTACCTAACTGAAATCAATAATTCCAACGCGTATGATCTTTGAACGGCAATACTGCTTACCAATACCCTCTTCGACAAACATTTGCCACGGGTCATTGCCGTTCCGACAGAACGCAGGTTAAGGGCCTCCACCAAAGTTCGAGCGAGGCGGTAACGTCCATGCACACTCGACCTGGGTTCGGCGGCGGACCGCAAGCAAATAGCAGAGGTATAATAGCACCTCGATACATTACCCGTGCATCGTGGCGAACAACTCAACGCCGGATTGCCCGATGCAGAACATTGCCAAGAGCTTCCGTATTTCGAGACTCAACGTCCGCGAGCGCAGAGGCCATGGTTGCAAGACGACGAGCCAAACGGACCAGTACGCTGACGCTAGGGCCCGGTGAGTATCACGTATTTATGACGGCCCGAAACGACGTCTGGCGATCGGATCTTTCCCTCGCTTTCCACGAAATTGATCGTCCCCATAAACACCGACTTAACCGGTCCCATGATGCCGCTTTGATAGGTCATAATCGAGCCCGTCGGCCAGGGATCAAAGAAGATGAATTCGTTCCCACTCGCGCTCGCCCCAAACAAGGTGATGTAATGGGTGTTGCTGCTTGGCTTTATGATGCCACCCTCGACAGTCAAGTCCTCGTTGTGGCCGACGAACACCTGCACGAAGTTGCCGTTTTTCAATTGCTGCCTGATCTTCCTCGCCCCGGCAGCGACCGTTTCCTTCTTGAAATGAACTGCCGAGAGCTTCGATGGACTCGGGGTCCTGTAATATAATTGAGCGCCGCTGACGTAATGCCGCGGGGCATACACCGCCCCAAACGTCATCAGCGCGCCGCCACAATTCCACTTTTTTGGATCCGGTCCAGTGTTCTGCTTCAGCGGATTGTCGCTCAGCGCGTCCCACTGATCCCTTGGCAGTTCCTGATTATTGTTGGCATTCAAAACACGGTAGTAGGCAAGCAGATGGTCCGCGTCAGAGCTCATTCCAAGCATTTGAGCCAACAGGTCGGATTCAAAGTTGGCGTGTTTGCTCACCTGTCCCAGTGTGATCCTCAACGTCTCGTCCGCCCGATAGCTCGTTCCGAACGACGTCGTATCGTACTGCATGATGACGTATGAGATACGCTGGTTCACACCGAGCAGAACCACCTCGATGACGAAATCGATGATGCCGTGCCGGTGGACTTTCTGACTGACGATCTTGAGGCTGGGTGAGCAGGACAAGGAAGGGTTCTTGTCGCCGGGCGGAAATTTGCACCGCAATGCAATCCTCCTGCCCCTTCCTGAACCGTCTGCCGACGAATCGATACAAAGCTCGGTAAGCTTGCGTCCCTTGGGTGTCTGGAACTCCATAGCTCCCCCACAGGCGCGAAACACGACGTCTCGCGATAGCTCGTAGAGATCACCTTGAATTATGTCGGCGAACTTGAGGATTGGTTCAAGTTTGTGGACGACAAAGTCGAGCCGCCGCGTCGCTTTGTCTTGATCAGTTTTGACGCGGCGATTGACGCCCGCTCGACTACTAATTGGCAGTTCGATATCGTCGCCGATATTGGCGCAGAAGACGAGACGAGGATTTTTCAATGGCACCGCTTACTCAAACCGACGTCGTCGCAGAACTGACCACACCGCTGGGCAAGGACAAGCTAGTGCTGACCCAATTCACCGGGGTCGAAGGACTTGGCGAACTATTTGAATTCCAGATCGACGCGCTAAGCGAGCAAGGCGACATCAACTTCGACGCGGCGCTCGGCAAGTCGTGCACGATCAAGCTCAAGGCCTATAAGGGGAAGTTCCGCTTTTTCGATGGCATTCTCACACGAGCCCAATGGGTCGGAAAGACGGATGATTTCTTTCATTACCGATTGGTGCTGCGCCCGTGGTTCTACCTGTTGGGCTACAAGGCCGATTGCCGCATTTTTCTCGACAAGAAAGTCAAGGACATCATCGAAGAGGTTTTCACGAAGGGCGGATTTCCCGACTTCGAATTCCGTCTCACCGCGGACTACGACAAGATCCCCTACTGCGTTCAGTATCGAGAGTCCGATCTGGCATTCTGCTCCCGCTTGATGGAGCTCTACGGCATTTACTATTTCTTCGAGCACCGTGAGGGCAAGCACACCATGGTGATGGCTGATGCACGCTCCTCCCACCGGAAGAACCCGGACGTTCCCACGCTACCCTACCTGCCCTTGCAAGGGACCGAACTGCACCTCGATCAATTGCTCGGCGCCTGGGTTTCAGAGCGCCGCTTTCGCACCGGCAAGATCGAATTCAATGACTACGACCCGACCAAGCCCAGCAAGAAGCTCCGAGCTCCCAATGAAGGATCGGAGCGGTACCAGCATTCAAAGCTCGAGGTCTATGACTATCCGGGAAAATACGACGAGCTGAGCAAGGGAAACAAGTTTTCGAAGTTCAGGCTCGAGGCCGAACAGTCATTTGATCACCGCCGCTATGTCGATGGCGACGCCGCTTCACTGTTTCCAGGCACCCTCTTCACCGTCGAACGACATCCAATTGCTTCGGAGAATCGCGAATTCCTCGCGGTCCGATGTTCACATCGATATGGCACCCAGCACTACCGCACCGGGTTCGGAGGCGGGGCCCCCGAGGAGCAAGTCTATTATGGGAATTATGAATTGCAGCCGAGCGATCGCCCCTTCCGTATGCTCCCCGTGACCCCGAAGCCGGTCATCTGCGGCATTCAGACAGCCAAAGTGGTCGGCAAGAAAGGCGAGGAAAGCGAGGAAATCTCGACCGACGAGGACGCGCACATCTGGGTTCAGTTCTTCTGGGATCGCGAGCCGCAGAAGTCCTGCCCGATTCGCGTGGCTCATGCCTGGTCGGGCAAGAAATGGGGGACCCAGTTTATTCCAAGGGTCGGCATGGAGGTGGTTGTGGAATTTCTTGAAGGCGACCCTGACAGGCCGCTGGTTACGGGATGCGTCTACAACGGCGACAACAAAGTGCCCTACAATCTGCCGGGCAAGAAGACGCAGTCCGGGACCAAATCGGAGTCCTCAAAGGGTGACCACGGCTACAATGAATTCATGTTCGAGGACAAGAAGGGGGGCGAATTCATCCGCATGCATGCCCAGGCGGATCACCTCGTGACCATCAATGCCAACCAGACCGGTACCGTGGGCGTGGTCAAGCTGGATTCACCTGCCCTGGGAGGCGACCAGACCTGGACGGTTGGCGGCAACCGGTCATGGACGATCCAGAAGGGCAACGACACCGTGGAACTCCTGCTGGGAAATCAAACCATCACTCTCGATATCGGGCAGCAGACCGTGGACGCGATGATGGGGATCAACCTCACTGTGTGCTTCGGCATGAGCAGCATCCAGATCACGCCGGCGTCGATCTCGATGCTGTCGCCCGTGATCAACATCAATGGAGAGGCCGCGGTCAACATCATGGCTCCTGCGGTCAACATCGGCGCCACGCTCAACACACCACTCCTGGTTGCAGGCGCCGCCGTTGTCAGCGGCATACCCTTGTAGAACCGTCCTTGCGACGCGAGTGGTCCGATGCCCCTTGTGACGCCGGGCTCAATATGCGAATGTCTTGTTATACATTGATTTTTTTGCGTATCCTCCGGAAGCTGACGCCAGAGGTCATTGATGTCCCGAGTCCGTTTCGCGACCGCTCAGGCCTTGTTCGACGCATTTCCCGAAGTATCGCAGAAGGTCAGCGTAAAACCGACCGACCAGCCTCCGGTCGACTTCGCGAGAGCATTGTCGTCGCACGACAAGCTTCCGGAGGCGGTGGCATTCTGCGCCTACCTCTTGCCACGGCGCGAGGCGGTCTGGTGGGCCTGCGCGAGTGTCAGGGCCTTGGCCAGCGGCATCGCACGGGAGCCCGCCGTCGGATTGCTGGCCGCCGAAGCGTGGGCCTATCAGCCCGACGACCAGAACAGGCAGAAGGCATTCGAGATTGGGAGCGATGGCGACCAAAACGACCCTTCGACCTGGTTGGCGCGCGCGGCGGGATGGGCCGGCGGATTTCAGGTGCTTGGAGACCAGCAGGTCCCCACTCCGCAGTACATGACGGCGCGAGCCGTCCGCATCGCAATCTTGCTCAGCGCAGCGCGGATCGGAAGTCCCGAACGCCTGACACGTTTGCGGTCATGTATCACGGATGGAATCAAGCTGGCTGAAACCGGAATTGTCCAGGACGGATGACCGGCAGACAATGGGCAACGACACATACGTTCAAAGTCCACTGGACGAAATCGTCAATGGCAGGCGAGAATTAGCCGCGATGCCAAAGACTAATCCTCTGCAGAGAAGCCGGTTATGGCACTCACGCTCAAGATAGAGAACCAAACGAGTCTGCCGGACGGCGGTCCGCTCAGCATATCTATTCAGGGCAAGCGGGGCATTGATATCGGTCGCAACCAATATCTCGATTGGACCCTCCCGGATCCGAGCCGTCTCATTTCAGGAAGACACTGCGAGGTGCGATGGCGGGAAGGCGGCTATTGGCTGCACGATATCTCATCCAATGGCACCTTTCTGCAAGGCGACAGCAACCGGCTAAAGGAGCCGCACCTGCTGCGCAACGGTGACCGATTTGCCATTGGGCACTATATTATCGCGGTCGAACTCGATGAAGACGCAACGCCGGCCGGCACGCCGGCACCGGGCACTCCAGTCGTGGATTACGGTGGGCTATGGACTTCAACCGAGGATGCCGCGCCTCCCATCGACCGCAAGGAGTTGCGGGGACCTCGTGACCTTCGGCCCGTCGGGCCGGACTTTCTCGACTGGGCCGTGGACGTGCCTTCGGCCCAAGTTCCGCCTTCCAGTCCGCAGGGCGCGCCACGAGGTCTGAAACCAGCGCAGCCACAAGTAGAACCGGCCGAGAGCTGGGCCGATGCCCCTGCAAAGCGGCCCCCGGCAGAACCAGCCATCAATCCCCTGCCAAATCCGCGGCGTGCCTCGCCCGCTCCCGCCGAACCAAACGTGTGGGGTGCGGAGCCGATCGAACCGTCAGCGGCTTCGCTGCCTTCCGGAATTCAGGCGCAACCGACGCGGCCCGAGCCGCGAGAGGTGCCGGCTCCAAATGAAAATGGCGAAGCAGTCGCCGAGAAGGGAACCGGCAAACCCTCAGGGGCAGGAGCGGACTTCAACCGAATGTTTGCCCGCGGGGCAGGACTGTCCGATGACCCGTTCGCGGCGCGTGATCCAGCCGAGTTTGCCGAACAGCTCGGTCAATTGACGCTTCTCGTCATTGAAAACATGAGACAACTTCTCGATGCGCGTCAGCAAGCCAAGCGGCTTGCCCGGAGTGCGGACCAAACCACGGTTCAGGCGTTCGATAACAATCCGCTCAAGTTCGCCCCGACGGTCGAAGATGCCTTGCGCATCATGTTCGGCTCGAAGAATCGCGGCTTCCTCGATGCCCGGGGCGCACTGACACAAGGCTTTGACGACGTGAAGCGTCATCAGGTCAAGACCTACATAGCCATGCAGCAGGCGTTCAAGCTGGTCATTGAGGAATTCGACCCTGCCAACATCGAAGCAAAATCCACCAGCGACCGTGGTTTGGTCGCCATGGTCAGTTCCAACAAGGCGCGCTTGTGGGACATTCACGTAGCGCGTTGGCAGGCCCGGACTCAGCATCATAAGGACGGCATGCTCCGGGCCTTCATGGATTACTTCGCAGAATGTTACGACCGAGCCGGAAACGATGTAGGATAAACTGGTTTTAGCAAGCACTGAGAGAATTGATACTTACGCGACTGATAGTTCAATATGGCATGTTGGCGTAAGCTGACGATAACGCAAACCGGGTCCAGCACGCTATTTTCTTGGACCTAGCGAAATTGACATGGGTCGAGAATGTCCTGGTACACCAAGGTGGCATGGACGGAGGGGCTGTTCTTGCGGCCCCAGCATTTTCAGCAGAATGACCGCTACCATGAGCATCTCCTAACATCGCGGGTCCGCTACGCCACTCCTTATCCATGGGGGTTCTCCTACCTGGAGATCGACCGGGACCTGGCGCAGCAAAGCAAGTTCGGGTTGCGGCGGGCGGCCGGCGTCATGCCGGATGGTACGCCGTTCGACATTCCGGCCGACAGTCCGCTGCCGCCGCCGATCGTGATCCCAGACACTGCGTCCCAACAAATCGCCTGGCTATCGATTCCGGTTGCGGCCGCGAACACCCGCGAGGTCGACGACCGAGACGTCGAAAGCGCATCTCGTTTCGTTTTGAACGCCGAAACGTTCGTTGATTCCAGCTCAGCCCTCCGTCTCGAAGAAGAGATCGATATCGCGTTTCCCAGATTGGGCTACGAGCTCCGGAAATCCGCCAAGCCCGGCTACGTCGGGCTTGGCGTGAGCCGCATTCTCGAGGTCAGGGACAAACAGATCGTATTTGACGAAAAATACGTACCACCGGTGCTGCTGTGCAGCGCCCATCCGGTGGTCAATGGCTGGATCGACCGCGCGATTGGATGGATTGACAACAAGCTCGAGGAATTGGCGCGCTATGCTGCCGACCCGACTGCCGGAGGAGGATTGCAGAGCGCCGATTATTTTGTTCTGCAATTGTTGAACCGCCATATCGCAGTCCTGAAGCATTTCAGCTCTTCCGGGTATCTGCACCCTGAACGATTGTTCGAGGAATTTCTGCGTCTGGTCGGCGAGCTCGCGACATTTGCGACGCCCGAGCGTCGCGCGCGATCCTATCCGGCTTATGACCAGGACGACCTTGAGAACGTCTTCGGACCTGTGATGCGGGATTTACAGGATTTCCTGAGCGCTCGTCTTGGGCGCAGGGCAATTCGTCTTGAAATTATCGAGCGCGCCGCGAACGCCTTTATTTCCCCAATCCGCGATCGAACGCTGTTTCGCAATGCAACGTTCGTGCTCGAGGTGGCCGCGCGGCGTCCCCTCGTCGAAATTCAGAACGACTTTCCGCACCTGTTCAAGGTCGGACCGAACACCAAGATGAACGAAATTGTTCACGCCAATCTTCCAGGCGTTCCCTTGGTGCATTTGCCAACCCCTCCGCCGCATATCCGCGCGATCACCGACCACGTGTATTTTTATCTGGACAGAAAGTCACTGCTCTGGCCTGATTTCAGCACTGCTCCCTCCATAGGCATGCATTTTTCTGGAGACTGGCCGGAGCTCGAATTGTACCTCTGGGCCATTCTAGAAGACCGGCGATGAGCGACAGGGACAAACCGGTAAACCCATTCGGGCGCGAGGAGCGGACGGTTATCCGTCCCAACCCGGGCGGAAGGTTGCCGCAATCTCCCTCTCCACTGCCGTCGCCGGGCGAGTCGAGACCGAGCGTTCCGGATCCCCGGAGTCCGTTTTCACCAACCCCGCTTCCCGTCACCCCTGGATCACCGCCGCCTGCGTCGCAGCACCAACCAGTCCCGCCACCCGTGGCGCCGCTACTGTCGACGCCTTCGCCGTTCGCTGCGGCTCCGACAAGCCCCCAGCCGGAAGAGTGGATCTCTTCGCAGAACCAGCCATCGTCCCAGCTGAATCTGCCGGCGGCCCCGGTGCTGCGCGTCGACGACCTCGTTGCGCCGAACTCCAACCCGATCATGCGCGCCGCCGGGCCACTCCTCCAACTGCTGGGACGGCTTCGCGTGGCGCTGATGCGCGCGTCATTCGCAAGTCTGATGGATCAGGTCGCAGACGCGGTGAAGTTCTTCGAAACGGAGATCAGATCAGCGGGCGTCTCGGAACAGCAGGCAAACACCGCCAAATACATCCTGTGTGCGACCGCCGACGATATCGTTCAGCACATTCCAACCGACGAGCGGCATGTCTGGGCCCAATACAGCATGCTGAGCCGGTTCTTCGGTGAACGGGTCGGCGGAGTGCGCTTCTTTGAAATTCTGGACCGCCTGAAACTGGACCCGCTGACAAACTATCCGATACTCGAACTCCAGCATGCCTGCCTCGCACTCGGCTTCCAGGGCATGCACCGCAGCACAGCGGGCGGCGTGGCCGGATTGCAAACGATCCAGCGCAATCTCTATGAGCTGCTTCGCCAGGTTCATCCGAAGGTCATACGCGATCTATCGCCGCACTGGCGCGGGCAGGCATTGGCCGGCCGCCGGCTCCGGATTCGAATTCCGACCTGGCTGGTGGCTTCCGTCGCTGCTGCGCTTCTGTTTGCCGGCTTCATCACATTGCGCGCCTGGTTGACGTCGAGCGCCGAGAAGGCCGCGCAAGTCGCCTCCTCGTTGCACCCCACCGACAAGATCGAACTGAAGCGAAAGATCATCGCGCCCCCTCCACCGCCGCCTCCGCCGCCTCCACCGGAGCGGATCACGCAGCTGCAACGAATTCGCAACGCCCTGGCGGCCGAGAATACGGCCTGCAAGATGACCGCCGACTACGCCGGAAACTTCATCGTGATCCGGGTCTGCAACCTGATTCTGTTCGAGTCGGCGCAGGCGACGGTTCTGGAGCAATTCAAGCCCGTGGCCGCCCGCCTTGCCGTGACGCTGGACAAGGAACCGGGGAAGATCCGCGTGGTCGGTCATACCGACAACACTCCGATGAGAAGCGCGCGGTTTCCTTCGAACTTCGAACTCTCGCTGGAGCGCGCAAAGGCCGCGGCGGCGACGCTGAAGCGTGGCCTTTCCGACGGGAGCCGGGTCGAGGTCGAAGGAAAGGGAGCTGACGCACCGATCGACACGAATGCCACGCCGGCAGGACGCGCAAACAATCGCCGCGTCGAAATCTTCATCGCGCGAAGCGAGGACTGAGGGGGATGAAGGAAGGCGGAGGGTCATGATCGCCAAGGACATCACTCGCATCGTCCTCTACGGGATCGGCCTCGGGTCGCTCGCGTCCCTGGTCTATTTCGCCGGTCCGCTGGTCGCGATCGGCGGCTGGCAGCCTCTCAGAAATCCGATCATTCGCGACATCGTGCTCCTGTTGCTTACGGCCGGAGTGGCGAGCTTCGCCGGCTTCTCGTTTTATCGGAAGCGGAAAGCCGCAAAGGAAATGGGCGAAGCGGTAGCTGGCGGCGGGAGTGCGCCAGTCAACGATGAGCCAATCCTCAAGGAGCGGATGAAGGACGCCCTGGCGACGCTCAAGTCCGCCAGCGGCGGTAAGTCGGGCTATCTCTACGATCTACCCTGGTACGTCATCATCGGCCCGCCGGGCGCCGGGAAGACCACGGCGCTGGTGAACTCCGGGTTGAAGTTTCCGCTGTCTCACGGCGCGACGCCAACCGCTGTCTCCGGCGTTGGCGGCACCCGATACTGCGACTGGTGGTTTACCGAGGAAGCGGTGCTGATCGACACCGCCGGCCGTTACACCACCCAGGACTCCGACGCAGCTTCAGACAAGCAAAGCTGGCAGTCCTTTCTCGATCTTCTGAAGAAAAGCCGTCCTCGTCAGCCGATCAACGGCGTTATTGTTGCTATCAGCGTCGAAGATCTTCTGACCTTGCCTACGGCTGAAATAACCGCGCATGCCAATGCGATCCGGGCTCGCCTGCTTGAGTTGCATCAGCGTCTCAAGGTCGATTTTCCCGTCTATGCACTTTTCACCAAGACCGATCTGATCGCAGGCTTCGCGGAGTATTTCAGTTATCTTGACGAGATCGGCCGCCGTCAGGTTTTTGGAGCCACCTTCCAGACCGCGATAAAGAAGAAGAACCTTGTAAGCGAGGTGCCCAACCAGTTCGATCAGCTACTGGAATGGCTCAACGAGGGCACGATCGATCGCCTCCAGGAAGAGCCATCGCCCGGCTTTCGGGTCTTGCTGTTCGGCTTTCCGACCCAGATGGCCCGGCTCAAGCATGTGGTGTTCAATTTTCTCAACCAGATTTTCGAGCCGACCCGCTACCATGTGAACGCGACCTTGCGCGGCTTCTATTTTACCTCCGGAACCCAGCAGGGCACTCCGATCGACCAGCTGATCGGCTCGCTCGCTCGAACCTTCGGGGCAGAACAGGTCGCGCGCGCTGGATATTCCGGCGTCGGAAAGAGCTTCTTTCTGACCGATCTGATCTCCAAGGTGATCATCGGAGAGGCCGACTGGGTTTCGACGGACCGCGCCGCCATCAGGCGCGCCCTGATCCTCAAGACCATCGCGTTGACGATCGTCGGCCTCATCTCTGTCGGCCTGTCAATCGCCTGGCTCACGAGCTTCAAATACAACCGCGACCTGATCGCGCAAAACGAGCAGGCCGACCAGGAATATGCGACGGCTGCAGGGCCTCTGGTGCAGCAGACCGTCATCGATGACCGCGAGTTACACAAGGTCCTGCCGCTGCTCCACCGCCTCCGGAACACGCCGGTCGGATACGGCAACCGGGCTTCGTCCACCCCGACTTCGGCAAAGCTTGGCCTTAGCCAGCGCGATCGCCTGCAGTCATCCGCGCAGAACGCCTACCACGTCGCGCTCGAGCGATTGTTTCGACCCCGTCTCCTGTATCGTCTCGAAGAGCAGCTCAATCCCCGGCTTGCCGACGCGGGCTTCGTCTATGAGCCTCTGAAGGTGTACATGATGCTCGGCGGAGTTCAGCCGCCTGACCGCGAGCTCATCAAATCGTGGATGCATCGTGATTGGGCCGAGAATCTCTATCCTGGGCCGACGAACGCCGAAGGTCGGCGGCTACTCGAAGAGCACCTTGACGCTCTATTGGACCTCGAAACCGAAGAGCCGCCACTGGTGGAGCTTGATGGTCGTCTCGTCCAAGAGGCTCAGAAGACCCTGGCTCGCTTGAGCGTCGCCCAGCGAGCCTACCAGCTACTCAAATCGGAAGCGCGAGGGTCGGCAGAAGGTGACTGGGTGGCATCGCGGAAGGGTGGGCTTGATGCATCCAGCGTATTCGAAGCGGACCAGGGCCAGCCGCTCGATTCGATCAGTGTCCCCGCGTTTTTTACCTACAACGGCTTTCAAGACAAGTTCATCGCCAAATTGGCCGACTTGGCAGAGCGGATGAAGCGCGATCGATGGGTCTTGGGCGAAGCGGGCCAACAAGCGGCGCTCAATCAACAGTATGAAAATCTGGCTAGTAATCTCCTCGATCTGTACGGAAACGAATTCATCGGAGCATGGCGTGGTGCTCTGACAAAGCTGAAGATGAAGAAGCTGCTCGCCGACAAGCCAAAATATCAGGCCTTGCGTGCGGTTTCGGCGCCAAACTCGCCACTCAGACTGATGCTCGAATCGATCCGTGACGAAACGGTCTTGACCCGCGAACGGCCGAAGCCTGCAAACACCGGCAACACGTCCTCTCCGCCGGCCAAGCCCCCGTCACAGGCCTTGCTGTTCAATACCCAGGACGGTCCCCCGGGCGCCAAGATCGAGGCCCAATTCAAGCCATTCCATGCCGTTGTCGAAGGCGAGAGTACACGAAGGCCCATCGATTCGATTGTCGCGAACCTGAACGATATCGCTCAAAGCCTGACGTTGATGGTCGAGAATCCCCAAATGACGGCGCAGGCGAATGCGGCCCTGCAGGTTCAGGTCGCGGCGCTCCGCAACAACGCCGCGAGGATGCCCCCGCCGTTCTCGGACATGTTGCGTGGCGCGGCGACGGAGTTCGAAGGTGATATGGCAGCTTCGACGGCGGGCCAATTGCTGGTGGCGCTTCGCGATCAGGTCACGCCGATTTGTCAGCAGATCATCACCAATCGCTATCCATTTACCCGCAGCAGCAATCAGGACGTGCCGTTGGGAGACTTTGCCAAACTGTTTGCCCCAAATGGCATTCTGGACAAATTCTTCACTCAGTCCCTCACCCCCTATGCCGACACCTCAAAATCCGAGTGGGCATGGAGGAAGGAAAGCCCGGTGGGCAATACGCTTTCGGCCGACACGTTGAAGCAGTTCCAGCGCGCGGCCTTTATTCGTGACGCGTTTTTTCAGAACGGAGGGAATCAACCAATGGTGGCGCTCTCCGTTCTGCCTCCCGCCCTCACCGGCGAGGGCGCCAGTGCCAAGATCGAGTTGGCCGGCACCGCCGTCGTAAGCCCCGTTACGCCGGCGGCCGGTACCGGCGCCCCCTCATCGACGCAGCCGGCCCAACCGCAGAGCGCAGCTCCGACGAATGTGCTATGGCCGGGGCCATCGATGAGGACGGCAATCTCCGTCACCAATGACGCTGCGAGCCAACCATCCGTACTTGAACGCACCGGACCATGGTCGATGTTCAGGATATTGGAGGCTGGTTCGATGACTGTTCGCGCCGAAACCGCCAGCAGCAC
Source organism: Bradyrhizobium ivorense (assembly GCF_900696085.1). Lineage (GTDB taxonomy): Bacteria > Pseudomonadota > Alphaproteobacteria > Rhizobiales > Xanthobacteraceae > Bradyrhizobium > Bradyrhizobium ivorense. The sequence goes on along the minus strand of NZ_CAADFC020000028.1, from coordinate 144,915 downwards.
GTTCATTGTAGCCGGACGAGAGCTCAAGTATCAGCTCACGACCGGATCGATCAAGAACCCTCTGAACCTCAGCGCTTTGAGGGAGTTCCGCTGCCCCAGCGGAATTTGAAAGGCCATGCGGTGTGGCTTGTTCGGAAAACTCAGTGCCAAGCGCGATTTTATCGCGCTTGCAACACCGCATAGTTTTCTCAAGGTCTGGGAACCCTGGATTCAAGCTTGCATGTCGGCCAGCCGTCATCAGCTCGCAGCCGAGTGGCAGAACGCGTTCCTCACCGCACCCGTGTGGCGCTTCTGGCTTGGTGCCGACATTTGCGGTGCGACGGTGCTCGGCGCAATGATGCCATCGGTGGATGGAGTCGGACGTTACTATCCGCTGGCGTTACTGACGATGGCTGATCCGTCGTATTGCATTCCGCCACCGGACCAAGATACGCAGGAGCAATGGTTCGCGGCAGCGGAGACGTTTCTGCTTTCGACCCTTGATCAAGCCAAATCGTTCGACGATATCTCGACCGCTCTCGACGCGATGCCTTTGCCGCAAATTGCCGCCAGGGCAGACAATCCTGCCAACACGTTCGCAATCAGCGAGACGATACGCGGCATCGTTACGGCCGGAACGACATTTGAAGATTCGTTACCCCTGCTGCGTCAGAGCCATCCGGATGCTTCAGCAGCTGCGAGCTTCTGGTGGACGGAAGGTGGCGGAAGTTTTCCTCCAATGGCGCTATGTTCGCGGGGAATGCCGGACCCGTCCCGTTGTTCAGTCATGCTGACGGGTCCGTTGGGAGTCGATGCAATCGAGCAACCGTCTTAGGCCGGTGCGGGGAGGATCGATGAACGAGCCGCTTTTCACCTTTGATGCAGGCTCTGCCACCCACGTGGGCAAGGTTCGGGTGAGAAATGAAGATTCTCATCTCGTGCGGAGCGATGCGGGCCTTTGGGCCGTGGCTGACGGCATGGGTGGGCACGAAGCCGGGAATGTAGCAAGCGAGCTCGTTGTTGCGGCCCTAGACACCGTCTCCAGCTCCAAATCCGCAGCCGAATTTCTGGAGCAGGTCCAAAGTCGGGTACTGCTTGCGAATCGCCAGATCCTCGAGTTGAGGCGTCAGCGCGGCGGCATTGTCATCGGGTCTACCGTCACGGTCCTGCTGATCTCGGAGAACCACTACGCGTGCCTGTGGGCCGGAGATAGTCGCCTGTACCTGGCAAGCCGCGGCGCTATCCGACAAGTATCGCGAGATCACACCGAGATTGAAGAACTGCTCGCCAGCGGCGGCGTCACGATCGACGAAGCCAGGGATTGGCCGACCAACGTCATCACGCGCGCGGTGGGAGTCCGCGACAATCCCGAGTTGGAGATCGTGAGTGGCGCGTTCGAGGCTTGCGACATTTTCGTTCTGTGCAGCGACGGACTTACCAGGCACGTGACAGACGACGAAATTCTCGAGTGCGTTTCGACCCGCGACGCGCAAGCCTCATCCACGGCCCTCGTCCACCTTGCGCTGGAACGAGGCGGCCTCGACAATGTGACCGTCATCGTTGTTCGAACGACCAATCAGACGCCAAAGCAGGAACGCACGATTCCAGCCGCAATTTTGCAGGCGCCTCCCGCAGAAGTATGGGAGTAAACGCGTGAACCAACAAGAACCAACTCGGTTGCCGCACTACCGACTGTCGCCCGGGACGCGGCTCAACGGCATCTACGAAATCGACAGTATGATTGGCGCCGGCGGCATGGGCGAAATCTACAAGAGCCACGAGATTCAGACCGGCACGGCGGTCGCGATAAAGATGTTGCTGCCGGAAATGTCCGAGAACGAGGCGGCGCTAGCGCTGTTTCGGAGGGAGGCATCCGCACTCCACTATCTCATGCATGACGCAATCGTCCGGTATTTCGTCTTCACGGTGGAGCCGACTTTGCAGCGGCCTTATCTGGCCATGGAATTCGTCGATGGCCAGTCACTCGCCGACATGCTGTCCGGCGGGCCACTCTCATTCGAGGCACTGCGTCGATTGATGCGCAGGGTCGCTTCCGGACTGAACGCAGCCCACGAGCGGGGTATCACGCATCGCGATGTGTCCCCGGATAACATCATCGTTCCACGAAGCGACGTCGCCCGCGCCAAGATCATAGATTTCGGCATCGCCCGTTCCACGCAGCTCAATGACGCAACGATCATTGGAAGTGGCTTTGCCGGCAAACACAACTACGTTTCGCCGGAGCAGGTCGGCTTGTTCGGGGGCGACGTCACCGGCAAGTCCGACGTCTACAGCTTCGGATTGGTGCTGTTTCATGCCCTGACCGGAACGAAACTCGATATGGGAGGAACCCAGTTTCAGCTCGTGGAGAAGCGACGCCGGGTCCCGGATTTGGGCGCGGTCGATGCTCGAATTCGTCCGCTGCTCGAGAGAATGCTTCAGCCTGATCCCGCTGCGCGACCGACGATGGCTGAAATCGAGAACTGGAACGTTGGCCCAGCGAGAGCGATGCCGGGGTCACCGACTGGAAGCATTGCCGCGGAAGAGCCAAGTCGAGCGATGCGGCCGAGAGTTCGATACGGCTTGCTGGCTACCCTTGCATTGTGCGTGATCGTGGCATCCAGTGTGGCCTATTACGAGTACATCTGGCTGGCTCCGACTGAGGTCGACTCACCTCCTCCAGCAGAGCTCAAAGGACCATCGGCTGAGAAGACGACAGCTCCGGAGCAGCGGCCTCCGCCCGATACGCGCAAGGAGGCAGAGACGGCGCCGCCGAAACCACCGGATGATGCTCCGGTCCGGAGCGATGCAGTCCGCAAGTTTGTTGCGCAATACGACGGTGGTGATTGCTTCTTCGTGATCCCCGTCGCGATTGGCGCGAGCGCGGCCGTTCTCGAGGGCATGGGCGCCTCGACGGCGCCCTTCGAGGCGTTGGACAGGGCATTCAAGAAGAGCCAGGGTTTTGAGCCCTCGATCGGAGTCAGGCTCGTTACGTCGGCACAATGCCCAGCTGTGTCGTTTCTGAGCCGGCTCCGTGGAGAAAGCTCCCGTACCCCCCGAATCTCGCTAGGCTCGGTGAAATTGCGTCCGGGCGAAGTGCTTGCCGGAAACGTCGAGAACTTTGCCAACCGCGTCGTTGAGCTCCTGCTGATCGGCGACGACGGGCAGGTCCAGAATGTCTCCTATCTCTTGAAGCCCGGCACCGATGCCCTGTCGTTCTCAAGCGAGATTCCGCGCACGGACGAGGCGTCGCGCCCAAATTCACCACAGCTGCTCATGGCGGTTACAACACCTCGTGTCCTCGACTCGCTCAGGCAGCCCCGTCCGACGCCTGCTGACCAATTTTTCCTGCAGGTGCTTAGCGAGGCGCAACGAACCAACATCGCAATGAATGCAACGGCGCGGTACATCACGGTTCAGAAGTAACCCGGTCGTTCGACCGAGACGCGCGCGGCTCCGCAGCCTACCTCGAGGAGAAACCTGGGTTAGCCTAGAAGCGGCCGACAAAGAGGAGCTTGATGTCACGATCCGGGACGAAGTCAGCCGCGCTGAAATCAAGAGCCCCGTCAGGCGACTGCTTCAGATTGCCCGCGCAGAAACTGACCAGTTGATCTTTGGCGGGCTTGTCGATCACAAGCCGGAAATTCTTGATCGGTCCTGCCCAGTTTGCGCCGGTCTTGAGAACATAACTGACGCGCCGCTCCTGAATTGGCGCCTTGCTGGCTTGACCTCCACCCGCAATCTTGTCGACCTGACTCAGGAACGCGTCCGTCACGCAGTATTCCTTTCGGTACCTCTCAAACTCGTTCGACATCGCTTTATTTTGCCGCAGTCCCTTGCGCAATATGGTGTCAGAATTGCTGCCAACGCTTGGTCGATAAACGTGCTCGACCGTAACCGATCGATTGGTCGGGAACTCCTGTTCGCGAAGCACTGCAGTCTTGACGAGCCATGCCGTCTCATAGAGCGGACGCCCCCTTTCGTCGCTGCCCATCTGCATGAGAAGCCCACGATTGACGAGCTTGCTACGCGTCGCCTCGGTCAGGTCCTGGGTCCGAAATTGGCGCGCGCCAATGGGCAACACCGGCAGGTTCAGCTCTTTCAAAAGAGAGGTGACATCGTCTTTGCCCACAAATGCGCGCTGATCAATCTTGAAGGTCGTGGGTACGCCGTCGATCTTGGTTGCAAAATCGACGAAATTGACCGGATCGCTCGAAGGGAACGCGATGTTCTGCCCCTCCGACAAATCAATGTCGGGGAGAGGAAAGGCTATCGTGAGAGGGACAGGAGCGGTCCCATTGTTGGCAAACTCGTAACGAACGCTTACTCGCGCGAGCGAAATCTGAAGGAGTTCGCTCTTCATCGTAATACTTCCGGAACGCGTAAACTGGAGGCCTCCGACCGCGAGTTCCGCCGCAGTATCGTTCGATAGCGCTGGACTAATGGTCGCTGCTATCGAAAGCGCTCCAAGCGTGGCCTTCCAAATTGCTGGCGTCATAATCGATCCCGACAAGCGAGCGGGCCTGAAATCGGTGCGGCCGCCACAATAGCACATCGGCCCATTGCCGGGCGACGTCTTGTGCATTCGGCCCGGCTTCAGGACTCAGCATCGGCCATCCGACCTGTTTCCGCTTTCGCACCGTCAAAACGGTCTGTGGTTAAGGCTGACTCCGACGGGATGCCAGCTGCCGCGACCCGCCTGCGGAAAGCGGAGCCGGACAATCGGAAAGTAGCGGGCGTCGCGAAGATGTGTCCTGCAGGCAACACATTGATTGAACGGCGTTTTTTTGGCATACTTGCGGAATACTTCCGGCGGAAGCTTGTCCGGGCCGGGCTGAATTGATAATTTCGTGGGGTTTACTTGTGATTGCGGTCTCAGGGGCTCCTGCGGTGCGCTCTCAGATTCGTTTAGCGCTTATTTTTTTCTTCTTTTTCCTCGTCAGCCCCGAAGCGTTGGCCGGAAAGCGCGTTGCCATGGTGGTGGGCAATTCGGCCTATCAAAACGTGCCTGTGCTCCCCAATCCCGTCAATGACGCCGCGGCCATGGCCGACCTGTTCAAGGGAGCGGGATTTGATGTTGTGCAGGTCTATCAAGACCTAAAAAACTCAGCCCTGCGGCGGACGCTCAACAGCTTCTTCGACAGCGTTCGGGATGCGGATGTTGCGGTCGTGTACTTTGCGGGTCACGGCATCGAGATCGAGGGCTCCAACTACATCATTCCGGTCGACGCTGTTTTGGAACGGGACCGGGACGTATACGACGAGGCTGTGTCTCTCGACCGTATAGTCCAATCGATTGAGCCTGCCAGAAAGCTTCGCCTCGTTATTCTGGACGCTTGCCGCGAAAATCCCTTCACGAAGAGCATGCGCAGATCGGTTGCCGCCCGCGGAATTTCGCGCGGGCTGGCGCGCGTCGACCCCGATACTCCCAATACGCTCGTCGCATTCGCCGCGAAAGCCGGGGCAACGGCAGAGGATGGCGTCGGCGAGCACAGTCCATTCACAACATCGCTGCTGAAACATCTAACTGTCCCGGGGCTCGACGTGCGCCGGGCGCTTGGACTGGTTCGCGATGAGGTGATGAGCTCCACCAACAACCGCCAGGAGCCATTTGTCTTCGGATCCCTGGGCGGCGCGGACGTGGCTTTGGTACCCGCCCCCACCGTAGAGCCGACCCTCAGCTCCAACAATCTGGCGGATGTTCGTGCAGACTACCAGCTTGCCGAGCGAGTAGGCACTGAAGAAGCTTGGGACTACTTTATCGCCGCGCACAAGAGCGGATTTTACTCGGATCTCGCCAAAGCTCAGCGCAACAAGCTGGCCGCCGGCGCTGCGCGCAATGACTTCTCGGAAAAGGGGCGCGTTCCTGCAGCTGCGACCGCTCAGCAGCCGATTGACCCCTCACAAGAGAACGGCGGACAGGGCAAGCTAAAGGTTGCCAACCTGAAGGATCAACTCCCCCTCCCCGCGCAGGATGCGCCGGGCGACAGCAAGATTGCCGTCAGCCCCAAGGTCATTGCGCCAGGCAGAGAGCCCTTGGCCAAGGAAGTCGTTGATTGGGAATCGGTGAAGAACACCACCGATCAATCCGCGCTGGAATCCTTCATAAGGCGCTATCCAAATTCGCCGCTATCGATAACCGCCCGGCAACGGCTGGATGCGTTGAATAGAGCAGCAGAGGAGCGCGAAGCAAAGGCGCGTGCGGAACGCGAAGCCGCCATCAAGAAGGCCGCCGAGGAGCGTGAGGCAAAGGAACGCGCAGATCGTGAAGCGGCCAAGAAGGCCGCCGAGGATGCGCGCATTCAGGCCGAGCAGAAAAAAGCAGAACTTGCCAAGGCCGCCGAGGAGCGCGAAGCGAAGGCCCGTGCAGAACGCGAAGCGGCCAAGAAGGCTGCGGATGAAGCTCGCCTTCAGGCCGAGCAGAAAAAGGCAGAGCTTGCCAAAGCCGCTGAGGAGCGCGAAGCCAAGGCCCGTGCAGAACGCGAAGCGGCCAAGAAGGCTGCGGATGAAGCTCGCCTTCAGGCCGAGCAGAAAAAGGCAGAGCTTGCCAAAGCCGCTGAGGAACGCGAAGCAAAGGCCCGCGCGGACCGCGAAGCGGCCGTCAAGAAGGCCGCTGAGGAGCGTGAGGCAAAGGAACAGGCAGATCGCGAGGCGGCCAAGAAGACTGCCGAGGATGCGCGCGTTCAGGCTGAGCAGAAGAAGGCAGAACTTGCCAAGGCTGCCGAGGAGCGCGAAGCCAAGGCTCGCGCCGATCGTGAGGCAGCCAAGAAGGCCGCGGAGGATGCGCGCATTCAGGCCGAACAGAAGAAGGCCGAGCTCGCGGCCGCAAAGAAGCGTGAAGAAGAAGAGCGCCTTGCCAAGGCCGCTGAGGCAGAGCGGGCTGCAAAGGAGAAGGCTGCCGAGATGAAGGCCGCGGAGGCCAAGAAGGCGGCTGAGGAAGCGGAGAGAAGGAAGTCGGAGCAAGAGGCTGAGGCGCTGCGTGCGGCAGCCGCCGCTCTGCGCGCCGCACGCGAACAGAAGGATCGAGAGGCCGAGGCGGAACAGAAGAAGGCGGAGCTGGCCGCGGCGCAAGCCAAGGCTTGCAAGCAGGAACAGACCCGGTTCGAAGAACTGGATGCCAAGGGCAGCGGCGGCACCGGCGTCACCGATGTTCAGGCTTTTGCGAAGACTGTTACTTGTGATCCACTGCGCTCCCAGGTCGCGGCGCTGGTCGATCGGTTCAAGGCGGAGGTCGCCAAGCGAGCGATGACCTCTCCGAATTCGCCCGAGCTCGTTCGGGCTGCGCAGAACGAACTTGCGAGGATCGGATGCTTGTCGGGCAAGATCGATGGCTCGCTGGAGACCGTCAAGAAGGCACTCGGGCGTTACGCAGCGATAACCGGCTCATCTCCGAGCCCCGCGGAAATCTCGGAAGACGTCGTATCCAGCCTGTCCAAGCAAACCGGGCGTATCTGTCCGCTCGAATGCAAGTCCGGAGAGACAGCCAAGGGTGAAATCTGCGTCGCGGCGGACAAGCCGGCCAAGCCCACCACCGCATCGCGTCGCAAGCACGAGGACGAGGACGACGACACAAGGGCCAGGCGGCGAGCTGCGCCGAAGGTCGTGGCCGAAACGCCAAAACGAGTGCGCGCTGCACCAGCCCCTCAGGCGCGGCAACAAGCTGTTGCGCGCCCGCCGAGTGAATTTAGCGGAGGCGGAGGTGGAGGCGGCGGAGGCGCGCGCACCATGATCGGCGTCGGGTTCTAAAGCAAGGAACCGGAAAGGCATGGTCGGTTTTCAGAGCCGATCATGCTCGAACAGCAAGCTAAGGCGTGATGAGTGGTTTTGACCAGGCAAGGAAGAGGTGGATCATGGTTTCGGCGCGTTTACTAGGACTCCTCCTGGGCAGCACGATTGCGGCTGCGATCTCGATCGCACCTGCTCGATCAGCCGAGAGTATGACGGCCGCACCTGCTGAGGACGTGAAGGCGGCTTTGGGTTCTTCCGCAATAACCATCCCCTCCCTCGCGGAGCCCTCGCCGTCTGCGACCGCCTCCGTTCAGGAGGATCCAGCCCCGCAACCGCAACGAACCTCCTCTGCGACAGACTTGGGTAGTCGCGCCTTGCCAGCGGAAACCCGCACTGCAGCCCGGCACTCTCGCAGCTCGCAGCCGTCCGCATCGGCGCGATTGCCCAGATATCGCCAAGCCAGTGATGCTCCATTTTCGCGAAGCCCGGTCAGGTTCGTCTTGATGGTGGGCATCGCGTACTAAAGCGGGATGGAGTCAGGTTGAATTGGTTTGGCTCTCGGTTCACCTCTCCCCGACGGGAAGAGGTCGATTTGCGCAGCAAATCGGGTGGGGGCTGGTACGATCGAGGGACCGTAAGCCCTCACCCGGCGCTGCGCCATAGCCGAAGCTTCGCTTCGGCGTTCCTGAGGACGGCCGCCAAAGGCGGCCTACGCCTCTCCCAGGCGAGAGGTGAACCTCCGATGGCGCGCCAGTTCAACCTGACTTCATCATGCCTTTGGAGCTTGCCGGCCGGTCACTTTGTCCGCATCCCACTTTGACCGCGAGATATCTGTTCGCGGCCCCTCTGGGTCGACAGATCGACCGACCTCAGCCGGCCTCAGAGGTAGAGCCGAAGGAGATCACGCGAGGTCCCGCGTCAGCAAGGAAAGCCACGTATCCTGATTGTGCGGAGCAACAATGAGCCGATGTAAAAGACCCCGGGCATAACCGCCCGGGGTCCTTGTTTGGATCGATATGGCGGCGACGACTAATACTTGGCCGCGACGAGCGCCGGCGCACCAAACCTGTAGTTAATTCCGATCTTCATCTGACTAACCTCGGACCGATCCGTAAGCTGTGTGGTCCCGTCCGATGCCAGCCGCGTATTGCGATCGAAGGAGATGTAGTTGTATTCGGCCTTGGCGGACCAGTTGCTGCCGAGATCGAACTCCGTACCAACACCGATCAACCATCCAGTACGGGTACCTCCGGTGCTGAACCCGGGCGTGACGACACCCGCCTGGTTGACGCAGGCGGCGCTGCCAAGGAAGCCAGCGACCGTCGCCGTCGGACCCAGAATGCAGTTAGCGGACACGGTGTCATGGGCCCAAGCGCCACCGGCCTTGACGAAGAAGAGGGTTCGCTCGTAGGTCCATCCGAGACGGGCGGCAGCGGTCGCCATCCAGTCCATACGATCCTGGCAGGTAAAGTAAGCCGGGCTAAAGCCACCACCGGCGCCGGGGAGACCGAAGGGCGGGGTCGGCACCAAACCGTTTGCGGTGCCGCACGGCCGTGCCCCATTGACATTTGCTCCCCCAACATCGCCTTCGGCGCCGAACACCCAGTTGTTGACCTGGTAGTTGTAGCCGATTTGTCCTCCGCCCAAGGCGCCAACCGTATACGGCTTGTTGCCCGAGGTTGGGTCGCCCACGAAACCGATGTCGGTTCGTCCGAAAGCCCCGCCCGCAAAGCCGCCGACGTAGAAGCCGGTCCAGTTGGTCGGCCCCACCACCACCGCGCCGCGGGCCTTGACCGGAGCCTTTGTCGGCATAACGGCCGCAATCATCTCGGGCGTAAACTGGTAGCGAAGACCGGCATTACCAGTCCATCCCTCGATGTTTTCGCCGTTGCGGTAGTCGACCCGGACGAAGCCGAGCCAGCCGGTGTTCACAACCTGTCCCGCCAGTCCGAGAGAGTACTGCCCGTAGGTGCCAACCCGCGAAGTGCTGGCCTGCCCGGTGACCGTAAACAGGCCATTCGGAAGGTTCGTCGCGGACGCGATCACATTGCCTGCAAACTCATGGAACACGCTGGCGGATGCGAACGGCTGCCAAACGACATTGCCGTAAGTGGCGGTCGTTCCGACGCGTACGCTGAGCCTACCAATTTCGCTTTCGATGTCGTTTGCGGTGAACGTCCCTCCGGTCCCGATGCCGTTAACGCCCCCGAAATTGAACGGATCGATGCTCGTCCTGGCCCAGATGAATCCGGCCGACGGCTCGATAAACCAGTTGTTGGCAAGAGCGAAGTTGTAGCCAGCAGACGTGGAAACTGAAACGCCGCGCCCGCCCAGCGGTTGGTTGTAGAATCCCAGTCCGGGATCATTGACCTTGATGTTGTAGAACTCTCCGCGGACCATGACATCGGCGAAGAAGCGCCCGTAGGTTGCGACAAGGTAACCGCCGAGGAACGGGACTTCAAAGTCGCTGGTCGTACCGTTGTTGTCGGTCGCATGCGATCCGAGGTAGCCCGCCGTTGCACCGACATGGACATTCCAGCCGCCCCAATTGAGCCGAGCGATGTCCTGCCCCACCTGCACACCCGCGAACGTCTCGCGCACGCTGCTCGCGCAATTCGGGGTGGTAACGGCCGCATTCAGGCCAAGCCCCGGAGGCGCCGTGAATGAGCTCGACGAGTTCGACGTGTTCTTGAAGGTGACTTCGCCGCCCACTCCGCGCACCCATGCGCCGCCGCCTGGCTGGTTCGGTGCCGGATCCGCCGGCGCCGAAACGAAGGCGCTTCCCTGCTGGGTCAGAAAGGCGGTGTTGACGTTGCCGATTGCTCCCGAGAACGCTCCCGCTGCCTGCCCAGCCGTCGACTGGACCCCCGCGAGGAACGTACCGACCGCTTGATTGCCTGTCACGGAGGACGGCACACACTGAGCATAGGCCCCGGACGAGGCTGTCGTTACCACAAGCACTAAAATCGCTTTTCGAAGCATGCGTCCTGCCCCTACAAAAATTCCTTCTAGTTAGCTCCTCCCTGCGGATTCGAGCAACGAGGAATCGTCCAGTTTTACCTCCCGGACAGCAAACTCGCCCGCCGATGTGCTCTTCTAGCCACAGCCAAACAGCCGAAATTCGCAGCAGACCGAAGCGGCGCCGGGCGCGCGCTCGGGCCTGCCTTCCTTGCGCCTGAACGCCCCCCGACACCGATCCACCACCGGGACATGGTTAATTGCATTTGAATGACGTCCAGGATGCCCCTTCTGGCTATCCGAAGGCTTTCCCACCGGCAAACCGGGCTTGACGGCGCCTGCGCGAGGCGACGTTCAAATCGCCGTTAGTCCGCCCCGATTGCTGACTTTTATTCGGGCACGATGTAAGCTGGCGGCTGATTTTTTATCAGTTGGTTGGCCAGATCATGTTGCAGCCGCGGAATGGCTTTTCGGCGCATTATCTGCTGGCTATTTTGGCAGCGCTGTTACCGTACGCCGCTCTTGCTGACGACCTTGTCGTCAAGCGCTTCAGTGGCGGAGACTCGCCGAACTCCGTAGGAATCGCCGAGGCGAGCGAAGATGTCGAATTGACCGGCCCCCAGGCCTTGACGACCGACGGCGGCGGCGACCTCTTCATGCTCGATCAGCTCAACCAGCGAATAGTGCGTTTCGATCCAAAGCGGCCTGCCGAAGAGCCAAGCATTCTCGTGCTGCCGGACAGCGTGCAGCCGAACGATCTGGTGGTTCGGAAAGACGAGATATTGGTATGGGACAACGGCATTCGCACCCTCAAGGCGTCCGGCGATCCGGTATCGACCCGCGGCGTCGGCGGCACGACGACCAAGCTGGAAGAGGTTAGTACGCGCGCCGTCGACGACACGTTTGCGCAGTCCGCATTCGCGCAAATGGGCTCACAACCCCCGGGAAATGCGCTCGAACTGCTCGACCAGAACACGCGCGCGGTCACGCTCAAGCAAGGACGCAAGCCGAGCCGGCAATATATCGCGTCGCGAGGCCGTGGCTCCGTTATCGCCGACATCACTCCCGAGAAGGCGGAAAATAGCGTCCTCGTCGAAGTCCGCTCGATGGACGACAATGCGGTGGTCGCCCAGATACGCCTGCGTGTTCGTGACAAACTGGGGGCCGTCGAATTTCTCGAAATAGATAATAGCAACCGCCTCTATATCCTGGGCGAGAATATCCCGGACGCAGCATCTCGCGCTGCGACGTTTGTCGCGCGTTTCTCGCCAAGCGGTGAGCTGGAAGGCATCTATGAACTTCCGCTGGCCAATACGCCATTGACCCGCCGTTTTGTAACGATCTCTGGCGATGGCGACGTCTATTTCCTGCGCACCGAACGTACCGGGGTCGACGTCGTCGGCGTCGGCTTCCGGCCGCTTCGCAACGCAAAGCTCATCGATGTCCGCCCGCCGCGAAATCAGAATCCCGCGGCATCACCGAACAGCAAGTTCACCGCGATCGCTGCCGTGCGCCCATCGAACCGCCAGCAGGCGATCGAGACCGCATTCGCGTTCGAGGGAGTTCAGTGGCTGCTCACGCCGCAGAACTATGGCAGCGACCCTGACACAGCCTGCTCCGGCTTCAGCCGGATCAGACGACCATGGTATCTGCAGGGCAAGGTCGGACAGCAGGTCCGCGGGGTACCTTACTGCTGGGGCTGCCACGGCTCCCTGGAGAATTTCAGGGCGCAAATGGGGCGCGGCGTCAAGGCCGGAAACGTCTGCACCCGCAACGCGCCGCGCAACGACGTTGCCGGCGTGGACTGCTCGGCATTCGTCAGCGCCACCTGGGGTCTTTCGGTCCACTATACGACCGCGGCGATTCCTGCGATCGCAAGGCCGGTCGAAAATCCGTGGGATTTGCGCCCAGGCGATGCTTTGAACAAGCCCGGCTCGCATGTGATGCTATTCCTGCGCTTCACTCCTGACCGCAAAGCCGAGGTGATGGAATCATCCACCGGCGGTTGCAACGGCAGAGTCTGCCGAAACGTCTACCCTCTCGCAGCGCTTTTGGCTCGCGGATACCAGCCGGTGCGCTTCAAGGGTCTGGCGGACGACACGACTGTCGTCGCGCAAGGCCGCTATGAAGCGGAGACCGCCGCCTCAGGCAAGTCAGCCCAAAAAGATAAGCCAAGTCAGAAGGACAAGTCCGGTCAAACGGACAAGCCAGGGAAGGAGAAGACGGCGTCCAAGGCGAGCAAAGCACGGAACTAGACGATCGCGAGTTCGGCGCGCACCCGATCTTGCCGGGCACCCGTGCTTGCCGGGGCAGCTTGTTTACCGGGCCTCTTGCTGGCGCACGACTTGCGAGAATCGGAATTTGAGCGCCGATGCCAGCCTACGGCCAGATATTCCGTTGGTATGTGAACTACCGCATTTGTCGCTGTTTCACCTGTGTAGTATAAAGCCTTTTTGCCACCATAGCGAATGAATACCCATTGTTCGGTCGTTCGGAGCCCAAGATGATCCGGAACATTTTTGAAGGAAAGTACCGCTGGGGCGCCGTGACGTTGGCGTTCTTGCTTGCTTCGATCTGCCCTGCGCGCGCGGACGACTGCAGCGCTCTTCTCGAACAGTTCAATAACGCGATCGATACTGCGCAGGAAGTCAATGCGCAGGCGATGATCGACAAGATCGCTGGCAGTCCCTATTGCGGCCAGTTTCAGACCCGGGTTCAGCAACGGCTGGCGGTTCTCCGCCTCTCCGCAGCCCAGATCATGATGGCGCGGGGCCGGCCGACCACGGAATACGAGCGGCTCATCACCAGCGCCGAGCGAACCGAAGTCGTCTGGCAGGCATCCGCCACGCTCGGCGAAGTCAGGTTCGGCGAGCGTCGCTTTGCCGAAGCTGCAGAAGCCTATGACCGGGCCATCGCGATCGTCAAAAACGAAACCCTGACGCCTGACAAGCCCGAGAAATTCGAGATCGAGGGCCTGTTGGCCCGCTCGGCCCAGGCCCGATTGCTGGCTGCCAACGTAAAGCTGGCAGATGGAACCACACGGTTTGTCGAAACCGCACGAGACCAGCGCGATGGCACGATCGGCGGCATCTATTCACGCTCGGTACGCGGGATTACGCCGCAAGTCGTTCCGATCCCGATCACTTTTGAATATGCCAAGACCACCTTTACCCCGATCGGTGAACGGGCGGTCCGAGAACTCGCCGATGCTCTCAAGGAGCAGCGTCCGGAGCGCATTGTTCTCGTCGGCCACACGGATATCCGCGGCAGCGATGACACCAACATGAAGCTCTCCGCGGCGCGCGCGGAAGCGGTCGCTGCTTATCTCAAGGAGACCGGGCTTGGCACAACGATCGAAACCAAAGGGGTGGGCTCAAGTGAACCGTTCAAGGTTCTCGATTCCGGGGGGCTCAGCCAAGAGGACATCTATGCGCTGAACCGTCGTGTCGAGTTCATCCGCAGGTAAGGCATGCGGGGTGCCAGCTATGCGCGCTTTAAATACGATACTCCTGGTCGCGATGGCCTGGTTGTTGCTGTCGACGCAGACGAGCCTGGCCGCCTCGCCCATCGTCCTGCACCTGCAAAATCCCGATGGCGGGGCCATTCGAGGCCTCATCATCGGCATCGATGCCTATGAGCATGTTCGTCCCCTCAAGGGATCCGTCGCGGATGCGAGGGACATTGAACAGTCGCTTCGGCAGATGGGAACCAACGACGTCATCACGCTGACCGATGCGCAGGCAAATCGCAGCAGCGTGCTGCAACACATCAGCGATCTCGTTCAACGGACCACGTCCAACGACCTCATCATTCTGTCGATCGCCGGCCACGGCGCTCAGGAGCCGGAAACCATCAAAGGGTCCGAACCTGACGGTCTTCAGGACGTTTTTCTGCTGCCCGGTTTCGCGCCTACTCCGGAAGGTTCGCGGCAACGCATTCTGGGCAGCGAGTTCAACCACTTCATCCGGCAGTTCGAACTGCGCGGTGCAAAGGTTCTGTTCGTGGCCGACACCTGTCACGGCGGCGGCATGGCGCGGGACATCGATCCTCGCGCGGCAGAGATGAGCTTCAGACAGGTGTCGAAATATACGCTGCCCGTCGACAAGCTCGTTCCGGTGACAAACGAATCCGATCCGGTCAGTGACCTTGATCTCGACCGCACGGCGTTTCTCGCGGCCGTCGATCGCAACACCAAGGCGCCCGAGGTCAAGATACCCGGGATCGACGGACTTCGCGGCGCGTTGAGCTACGCCGTGGCGCGCGCATTCGAAGGTGGCGCCGATGCCAACCACGACGGCAAGGTTACGTTGAAGGAATTGTTCGCCAACGTCCGACAGGTCGTCTACCAGTTGTCCGACCAGCGCCAGAACGTGGTGACAAAGGCTTCCCCAGGTCGTTCAGTCGAGAGTGACGTCGTATTCCAGCTGGCGCAGGGACCGACCTTGGTCGCGGCGCCCGGCCCGACCGTTCCTCCCAAATCAATGATTCCCGCGCCACCCGCTGCGCTGTCGCGTGACCTTGCCGTTGCTCCAGCCCCCACGGAAATCTCTGCACCCATACGGTTGGCCGCACTCGGCAGCAGAACCAACAATCTTGCCAAGCTGACCTCCCGGAATGCCGCGATCGAGATCGTTCCGCCTGTCGACAATCCGGATCTCATTTGGGACTCGAAGTCCCGCGATGTCATTTCCTGGGGTGATGTGGTCGCCTACGGGATTGATGAGCGCGACCTCGTGTCGGTCATCGACCGGACTGCCGCCATCAGGGAATTGAAGAGAATTGCGACCAAGACCCCGCAGACCCTTCGCGTTGCACCCGATGATGGCCAGTATCACAAGGGCCGCACCGTTCAGATCGAACTTTCCGACGTCACAAGCCGGGCCATCATCCTGTTCGACATATCTGGGGACGGTACAATCCAGATGCTGTATCCGCTCGGTTCGGATGCTCCGATCTCTCAAACCGGAAATCTGCGTTTGCAGCTCAAGGTACGCGAGCCGTTCGGTGCGGAGCAGGTCGTTGCGGTCACATCGACAAAGCGATTGCCCGATCTCGAGCAGGCAATTCTTCAACTGGATCGGCGAAAGGCCCCTGGCCAGCTCATCAAGATATTGAACACGTATCTCTCCCCCGACGCGCGTGTGGGGTCGATTGGTTTCTTCACTGCACCGTGAGGCGGCTTATGCGGGTCTCAAGTTCTCTCAGGTGCATGACGGGCTTCGTTGCGATGGTGCTCGCACAGAACGCCGTTGCGGCTGTTCTCATCCTCGAGGGAGCGGCTCCGCAGCCAGCAAACCCTGGCCCTGCCATGACAACGCAGAGTCCCGCGCAGCGCGAACCCGTTCCAGCGAACCAGGAAATCCTCAGACCCGCGGCTGCTCCGGCAGATGCTGCGCCGCCCTCCACGGAGGCTGTCGCTCCCCCGCCGGCAAGCCCGAGCGACCTCAGCACGGTGAAGCTGACCAACCCCGCCGAAATCGCCATCGACATGTTGCCCGGCCAGACCGTCAGCATCGGATCGCGCGTCTCCTTCCGGATCACCAGCAAGCGGCCCGGGTATCTCGTCCTCATCGACATCGATGCCAACGGACACCTGTCGCAAATTTATCCGACCACCGCCTCGCTCGTACAAACCTCCAAGCCCAACGGAAACTTCATGAAGGCGGGCACGCTGACCATACCCCTTGCAACCGGCCAGAATGGCGCAACCGAATACGTGGTTACTCCGCCGAAGGGTAACGCCATGGTCGTCGCGGTCTTGAGCGCTCAACCGGTTCAACTTCTCGATTTGCCGGACGCGCCGCCAGGAGCCCGCAGCCAATCCGACGTACTGGCTTATCTTGTCGAACGGACAAGCGAACTACGCATTCCGGACGACGCGACGAGCCGGTTGCGGGAAAATCGCTGGTCCTTCAATGCAAAGCCGTACAGTATTCAGTAGTCCCGAAGCCGCAACGGCCGGTGCCAACAGCGGATGGACACTTGGCGGGACGGCACGAAGAAGATGAGACTGCCGAGTATCAAATTCGCAGGCCCCCTCGATTGGCCCATGATAGGCGCCGTATCGGCGCTAACGGTCGTTGCTGGCTTCGCGATCTTCGAAGTGAGTGGTTTGATCAGGTCCGGCACGGAGCCGGTCAGGAAACAACCCCAGCTTTCACGGTATGAAAGGCCCGTCGAACGATCGATCTATGAACTTCCGGGCTTCGGCACTGGCGGTTCGACCGAACCGCCGCCAAGTTTTCCGCTCATGCGATTGATAGATCCCGATCGCACCTATTCGATCGAAGGCGGAAATCCCCCCCTTGATCCACCCCCGCCGCCGACGCAATCGAAGAAGACGCCTCCTTCAACGGCTCCAGCGAAGGTGGAAGCTCGTGGCGATCCCAAGACGGCAAAGCCGGTCGCACAGGAAACGAAATCGGCCGCTCTGGAAGTCAAGCCGGTTGCCGTTGAACCACAACCACGTCCCGTTCCCGTCCAGTGGCGGGTCATAGTCACGTCGAAAGCGAGCTATTTCAATCTGGGCGGCCATGTCAGCAGCGCCGGAATTGTCGATAGTCTCGCCAGCGGCCACTTGAGAGACGCTCTCAAGGTGCACAAAAACTTTCCGCAGCTCCCTTCCGACATCAAGACGCATATACTTACTCAAGACATCAATCTTCCAAAAATCGCACCGTATCGCGGACTGCTCGGCATCAGCGATAAGGTGATGGAGGAAGAGCAAGGCATCAGATTCGAGCGTGTTGCTGCCAGAGGGTAGGTTCGGCCCATCACCTGTTGGCAGCCGCGCAGACCTGTGGCGTCCGTGAAGCTAGACCGCGCTGTGCTTCGGCCAGCTTAACAACACAACATAGTCCACTTTGTTAGAGAGGCCCTTTCGACAAACTGGAGAGATTTCATGAGTGATTGTATTGCAGCATTTTTTATCTCGCTGTTCATCCACGCAATCTCGGCTAATCCGACACGCAGCAATTCTATCCGCGCGGCCCGGCAACGCCCAACACATGCGCATTGCGCATGAGCTCTTCAATCGTAGAACGGCGACTGGCAGCGATCATCGCCATGGATGTGGTCGGGTACAGCCGCTTGATGGGCGTTGACGAAGTCGGCACGCTGATGGCTCTCAAGGCCCACCGTGCTGAGCTTCTCGATCCCACGATAAAGGACAACGGTGGACGGGTCGTCAAGACTACCGGCGACGGACTGCTCCTTGAGTTCGCGAGCATCGTCGATGCTATCGGCTGCGCGATAGCGATCCAGCAAGGCATGCTGGCGCGGAACGCATCGGTGCCCGCAACCGAACAAATCGTCTTTCGCATCGGAGTGAATATCGGCGACATCATTATCGACGGTGATGACATCCTGGGCGACGGCGTCAATGTCGCCGCCCGGCTCGAAGCACTGTGCGAGCCCGGCGGTGTATGTATTTCGCGCGCTGCCAATGAACAAATTCGCGATAAATTACGCCTCTCGTTCGCCGATCTTGGCGAGCATACCGTCAAGAATATCGCGCGCGCCATCGGCGTTTTTGGCTTGGCAGCCAAAGATATTGCCGCGTTGCCGGAACCGAAAATTCGCGGATCTCATCGCAGTCTTCCCGCCGGGCCGAGCAAATCGACGGTCTTGGCACCTGCGCATGTTGCTTATCCCTGGAAGCGCCGCTTGGCCTTCGCCGGTTTAGCATTCGTGGCTTTTGCAGCTTGTCTCGGCGCGTGGTGGATGCGTCGCGAAGCCGCAACAACGGCGCCTTCGCCCCTGGCCTCCCAGCTCCTTTTGGCCCTGCAGAGACATAGTCCAGGAAGTCTTGCGAACGCCAGGATCGACGAGGTTTCGGCGTATGCGGCCTCGCCGCTGCATCGCGCGCTTGCCGCGCCCCGCGGCCGGTCGGGAATCTGGCATACCGCCAATTGGCCCTCGCGCGAAATCGCTGAAGAAAAGGCGCTGGAAAAATGCCTCCAATTCTACGATGAGCCTTGCGCCTTGATCGCCGCAGATGACGGCGTTACGCCGGCCGACAATGGCATTTGGCCAGTTCGCGATGCGCCGCGTGTCCGTTATGCCGGAGTGTTTAATCCCGAGCGTGTTCCCGCTCTACGCCAGGAAACCTTGCTGCGTCCGGAGATCGCCGAATACACGACGCTCGCCGGTCCAAAGGCTGCGGCGTTTCATGCAACTGGAATATTGATCCTGGTGACTGCAGCGGCGAGCCAACGGGCGGCGGAGGAAAAGGCGTTGAAGGACTGCAACGCCGACCCCGCTCGCAATCCTCCGGGTGGACCATGCTATCTGTATGCCGTCCAAAACAGGGTCGTGCTACCGCTGAGGCTTACAGCGCCAATGACGCCTGACTCAACAGCAGCCCCAGCGTCTTCGTCGGCCGCCGACGTTGCTTCCGCCAATCCCGTGATCTCCCCCCGCCAGAGCCCGGCCGATGTTTTTCGAGCGGCATTGTCCGCAGCAATAACGGACATTGCTCCCGCGATGTCCGAGCAGGGTCGACTGGCCACAGTCACAGGTTACCACGCGGATACCAGTCACAAGGCACTCGCGGTCCATCCCCCGGGCAATAGTTGGCGATCGGCGGATTGGCCGAACGAGTCGGCGGCCGAGCAAGGCGTGCTCGAGGCGTGCCAGCTGCGATATGGCGATCCCTGCGTCCTGGTGGCGGTAGATGACAGGATTCAGAGTAAGCCTTCGGGCGGATACTGGCAGACGCGGCCGATGCCGCGCGCTGCTTATGATGGCCCCTTCGATCCACAGCAAATTCCTCTTCTGAGGGACGCGATGCGTCAGCGCCAGGACGTTGTTGACTACAGGAAGAAAGACGGTCCGAAGGCCGCCGCCGTCCACCCGTGGAGGCGCATCTTCATCACAACGGGGGCAGCCTCGCAGCACGATGCGGAGGTCGCTGCGCTCGCAGATTGCAATTCTGATCCGACGAGAAAAGGCCAAGACGGGCGATGCTGGCTTTACGCAGTTGGCGATCAGGTCGTACTACGGAAGCGTCTGCAATCAGCAATGACGCCCGCGGTCTCGGCCCCGGATGCTCCGCAATCGAGCAACAGCGTCAAACCCGACGCAGTGCCTCGCAAGAGTCCGGCCGAAATATTCCAAGCCGCACTGTCGTCGTTGACGGAGGATCTGGCACCTGCCATGCCGGATAATCGCCGTCTCGAGCAGATCATGCTTTACCATGCCGCGACGAGTCATAAAGCCCTTGCTGTCCACCCACCCGCCGACAGCTGGCGATCGTCGGATTGGCCGAACGAGGCGGCAGCCGAGCAGAACACGCTCGAAGCGTGTCAGATGCGTTACGGCGACCCGTGCATTCTCGTTGCAATCAACGAAAAGGTTCAAGACTCGTCATCGACTGGGTATCGACGCCCGAGATCGATGCCGCGCGTTGCCTATGACGGTCTATTTGATCCGCAACAAATTCCATTTGTGAGAGAAGCAACGCGTCAACGCCAGGACGTTGTCAATTATAGAACAGGCAGCAATCCCAAGGCCGTGGCCGTTCACCCGTGGGGACGAGTTTTCATTGCGACAGGCGCAAGTTCGCAACGCACGGCCCAGGTCGCGGCTCTCGCGGATTGCAATAGTGATCCCTCAAGGGATGGTAAGGATGGTCCGTGCTGGCTCTACGCCGTCGACGATCAGGTTGTACTTCCAAGACGGCTGAAGGAGCCGCTAAGCGCCGCATCAGCAACTCGCTGATCCGTTTTGGCGGCGATTCCCGGTCTTCTCATTACCCACGATGCTGGTAACCGACTTCGCGAACCACCGAGAACTTCTTCGGATTGCTTAAATTGAATTGCGGCACTCCGCTGCGCACACCCGGAGCCAACGCTTCCGCGTCAGGATACTCCATATGCTCGTTGTGCCTCAGGTTCGGGAGAATTTTC
This sequence comes from Bradyrhizobium ivorense, assembly GCF_900696085.1. Lineage (GTDB taxonomy): Bacteria > Pseudomonadota > Alphaproteobacteria > Rhizobiales > Xanthobacteraceae > Bradyrhizobium > Bradyrhizobium ivorense. The sequence continues at coordinate 124,342 of NZ_CAADFC020000028.1, read as the reverse complement.
GCGGGGCGGTTATCACTAGCGGCGGCAAAGAACGTACAGACCTTTCTCTTCAGCTCCTGAACGTCCTGCCCTCTTTCAGTCAGCAATAGTTCAATTGAACTCCCAGGAGACGTCGGCAAAATATTTGTGCCTCCTGACGTCCGAGTCGAACCGCCCAAATCGATATCATCAGGGTCAATTCTTTCGCCCGCGGCCAAAACGACCAGTCGATAGCCGTGGGTCAAACGTCCCTGGTGAAAGCCGATTGTTCGTTCGATGGTAGAAAAATCATGGAGATCCTTCAGATACTTCCAAAGCGTGAAATTGCCCTTGATTGTCAAAATACCGAAAGCCGGCCGAAACATCTGCGAACTCCGAAATTTGTCCGTCTGGTTTCATGCATCAAACAGCACTTCGCTGTAATCCGTGTGTGGCCGGTACAGCGCCCCGCGACTGTATCAATAATGCGAGTGGAGGGCGATCATCCCAGTGGTCGCGACAATTCCCATGTCCGTGGCCCGAGGCAAAATAGCCGACAGGCTCGGCCACCCCCTTCGCAGGAGCGGCGCCGCATGCTTTGGGTGGCCGACCGGTCGGCTGGTCGCGATCAACGCCGCTAGCTCGCCTCGGCTTTTCGCAGGGGGCAGCACGCTGCTCCGCAGCAAACGCCAGTCAGCATCTGCAGTGGAAGGAATTAAGTCCGGCCTTTCGGCGACTCGGTTCGGATATTTGAAAGCAAGTTGCCCGCAACCGAATTTCGCTTCTCGGCATCAAAACTGAAGTCTGCCACCAATCCGTCCGCCGCCGCCGATGAGATCCTGCCCTCCTCTGACGTCAGCCTGTATGAAGGTCGACAGGCCGCGGCCCCAGTCAAAGTTGAAATTGAAAACTCCCAGTCCTCGCAATTTGCCCTTGTCCGCTAACACGCCCGTTGCGGCCGGTATTGAAGAATCCAAAACATACCCGGAGATTGCAAAGTCATCGTACGCCAACGCAGATATCGTTGCGGTCGTGACAACTTTATTCCAATTGGAAGTCAGTCCGAACCTGACCCCGCCTTGAACGCGCGAGTACTCACCGTTCTGAAGGCCCAACGGTATGCCGGAGCTCCCGTAGATCGACCTCGAGTATTGGAGCCCGATCGTCGGCTCCAACCAAAATGCATTCCCGAAGGTGTAAAATCGATAGTTGAAGAATTGCCCAACCGTGACGTTATCCATGGGGGTCGAGCCGACCGGCGCGGTTAGCGTCGGATCGGTCTGATTGAACGTCAACAGGTCTACCTTAAGATACGTGTCTGTAGAAAAAGCACCCAGAAAATACTTGGCATATGCTCCCACGGAGGGGCCAAACATATTGATTCGTGTCGCTGAGTTGGTGAAGGTCACATTCGCGTTCGAAACCCCAGTCAAGGCGCCGACAAGCAGGGTCCCGTCGATCTTTCCCAAGTCACGGAACGTCCAGTCCGCGCCGATCAAAACGCCCCAGGTACGCGTGAAACGCGTAACATCCACGCCGCTCCCTGGAGCGACATTGCCATGCTGTTCGTAATCGCCGTAGGCTTGGCCCCAAACGGCCGGTGAAACGACCGCCGGGGGCAAAACCACCGGCACAAAATTTGTGCTGGAGGCGGTGACGTGCGTTCTTCGCGGACGAACACAACTGCCGTTACGCAGCTCGAGACCGTCTGGACACTTCGTGAGCTCCCCGGCGCCCCGTTCGCGTACGGCACGGGTCGTTTGATCATTGATTGTACGCGTCGTGCTGTTCGCCGCGACGCCAGACGAGCTCGATGCAGTCGAGGTGCCGCCACTGCTTGATCCGCCAGACGAACTCGACGCAGTCGAAGTGCCGCCACTGCTTGACCCGCCAGATGAACTCGACGCAGTCGAAGTGCCGCCAGTCGATCCACTGGACGAGCTGGCCACCGTCGAAGTGCCGCCAGAGGTCGATCCGGCGGAAGGGCTCGACCCAGTCGAGGTGCCGCCAGAGGTTGATCCGCCGGACGAGCTTGTCCCAATCACAGTTGCGGTTGGCCCGCTTTGCGTCGGTGTCGTCGGCTGCACAGTCGGGACACTCGCAGGTCGGAAGCCACCACCAGTACCTGAACTACAAAGTGTGGGAGTGGCGGCACAATCGATCGCAGGCGGCAGGATCGGGTCAGGTAGCGAAGCTTTTTGCGCAAGGCTTTCGGTGGCGGAGATCGCGGTCAACACCGCTGCAATGCACAAGAGCGGAAAAATCCTAGGCGAAACAATCATAAAATATTTCCTAAAAAACAGAGGGAGCTTAGTATGGAGGGAACTCGGCGTCTGTGACCGAAACGCCACAGATTTTTTTTATGTTGATCGCCAATATGAAGGCTCCCTTTTTTTGGGTGTTTTTCGCTGTCATTTTTTTATCGTCGACGCCGCTTTTGGCCGATCGGGACGATGGGATCCTGTGCGCGCAATCGGCAAAGTCCCCGGATCGAAGTATTCCGGCGTGCACTCGTTTGCTAGCTTCGAAATTGCCGAACGCGGATTTGTCCGCGATTTTCAATGATCGTGGGGTGGCTTGGTACGTTAAGGGTAGATTCGATTCCGCCGTCTCCGACTTCACCCAAGCCATCGACTTAAAACCTGAATTTGCAGCCGCGTATGTGAATCGGGGACTCGCTTGGCGGCGCCTGAATAGTCCCGCAAAAGCTTTGGCCGACTTTTCGACTGCTCTGGAAGTCGACCCCAACAATGTAGATGCTCACAGCGAGCGCGCTGCGGCCTTGTATGACCAGGGAGAAATTGAATCGGCTATCGCGGATTATGATGAGCTTATACGACTACGCCCCGATTATGTGAGAGCGTATATCAATCAAGCCGCTTGCTTCGAGTTGAAATATGAGTTCGACAAGGCGCTTGCTCAAGTTAACGAAGCAATGCGCCGCGCCCCCGATGACCTGGAAATCCATCATCGGCGCGCAGAAATACTCGTTCGAAAGAATGATTTTGAAGCAGCACTTGCTGAATTTGAGTCCATTTTAAAGCTCGCCCCCAAAGACTGGCGTGCGCTTGCAGAGCGGGGGGACTTGAGACGAATCCAGCGGCAGCTTCCCGCAGCACTGGACGATCAGAACTACGCATTGAAGATCAAGCCCGATTCTTCCGTGATTCTAGCTCGTCGCGGAGACGTATTTAAGGATATGGGCGATTTCGAAAAAGCAATTGCGGACACAAGCAAGGCCATTTTGCTGGATAATACTAACGCTGACGCGTTCGCAACTCGTGGCGACGTTTGGCGACTGAAAAGTAATTTCGCGCGAGCCAAGAAAGATCTCAATAGAGCGATCGAGCTTCAGCCCAAGGACCCCGAGAACTTTACGCTTAGAGCCAATATGTCGTTGGATGAAGGTGCGCTCGATTTGGCGCTAACCGACTACGACGCCGCCCTCCGCCTACAGCCAAGCTACGTGGCGGCCATTGTTGGTAAGGGGCGTGTCTACGAAGCAAAACGCGACAAATCGACTGCGACGAAATTATATCAACGAGCGTTATCCCTCCCTTCCGCAGACCCGCGAACGAGCATTTCGGCACAGTCCGAAGCTCGATCGCGCCTCAATGAATTCCAGCGCATAGAGCAGGCGGAAGCATCCGCAAAGGAGGAAGCGCGCTCGCTGGCGAACGCTAAACAACTATCGGAGATTGAAGCCAAGGCGAGAGCTGAAGCCGAAACGAAGGCCAAACTCGAGTATCAGCAGCGATTGGCTGCCGAAATCCTGGCTCGAAACGAGACCGCTGCGTTTGAAGCGCGAAACAAGCAAGCTGTCGAAGAAGCCCGCCTGGCTAGCGAAGTTGGCATACGCGTGGCCCTTGTCATCGGGAACTCGGCCTATGAGGCCGTTCCAATGCTTCCGAATCCGCAGCGAGATGCAGAAGCTGTTGCGGCGGCATTCAAGAAGTTGGGCTTTCAAACCGTCATTCCAGGACGAAACCTCACGCGTGCAGAGTTCCTGAGCAAGATCCGCGAGTTTGAAGATCTGGCCGCAGCCGCGGATTGGGCCGTCATTTTTTACGCCGGGCACGGTTTGGAGATGAATGGACTCAATTACCTTCTCCCCATCGATGTTCGTCTTCTGTCGGACCGAGATGTCCAGGACGAGGCAATCTCGCTTGATCGCATGCTCCAGGCTGCCGAAAGGGCAAAGAAGCTGAGGTTGGTCATTCTGGATTCGTGTCGGGACAATCCATTTCTGTCGACAATGCGTAGAACCGTCGCCACCCGATCTATTGGGCGCGGATTAGCACGCATTGATCCGGAAGTGGGGACCTTGGTCGCCTATGCTGCTCGAGAAGGCCAAATCTCTCGGGACGGCAATGGCGATCACAGCCCATTCACGACCTCATTTCTGAAAAACATTGTTGATCCCAAGCTGGAGATCAACATGCTCTTTCGTCGTGTGCGAGATGAAGTCCTTCAGGAAACGCAACGTCGCCAAGAGCCGTTTATGTACGGTTCACTCCCAGGCGAGAGCTTTTACTTCGCGATAAGATAACATCTCCTCGTTTGGTCGAGCGACGCCAAGGTGCCGGTGCAAAATTGCACGGCAATTCATGATTTGGAGTTGCGCGAAATTCAAAAGCCGCCGAACGCTGCCAGCTCGTTTGGTCGATCAGCACGCACGTGCTCTATCGGAGTGGTTGGACACACAGTCCGCGCGCGACAGCAATGGCGATAACGGAGCCTGGCGCCTGAGGCCGTGCCGGTCGCTAATGTTCGTCGATGGTGCCGGCGAACTTGACCAGAAGCACGACCAGGCTTGGCGCGGCAGCTTATCTCCTCTCGACGAGGACGCGTCGCACACCGTGTGACCACGAAAAGCGTCGCATGAGCGCAATTTGTTCCATCGGCTAAAATGTAAAAAGCCCCGCAGGGCCAATCCTTACGAGTGGTGGGCGCACCAGGGCTCGAACCTGGGACCCGCTGATTAAGAGTCAGCTGCTCTACCAACTGAGCTATGCGCCCGGAACTTGTCCGGAAATGACCCTCGCAAGAGGGCCGTCGTTTAGCAAAGCGATTCCGGTATGTCCAGCAAGCTGGACGATTTTTCCTGACTTTTACCGGCCTTGCGGACGCGCCGAAGGCCGCCGGATTCCGGCGACCTTTCAGCCACTTGACCGACCTCCTGGCGAGGCCGCCGCGACCCGCTGCTCAGAGCCGGCCGGAACGCTCCTGGTCGCCGCCGCCGTCGCGGTCGTAGCGGTCATGGTCGAAGCCGCGGCCGCCGCGCTCCCAGCGGTCGAAACCGCGCTCGAAACGGTGGCGGCGCCAGCCCTCGGCGCCGAACCCCCGCCCCTCCAGATGGGTGAGCAGGCTCAGCCGCCGCTTCTGGCCGTCGTCGAGCGTCTTGTAGAGCGGCTCGGCGGCATCGGCGATCTGCTTCAGCGACGCCGCGGTCGCCGCCATGCTGTCGGCGCGCTCGCGCAGGCGGGCGACCGGATTATCCCCCGTCTCGGCCTTGCCGGCGTCGGACTTGTCCGCTTCCATCCGCGCATTGGCCCGATCGATCCGCATCTTGGCGAAGTCGCGCACCGCAGCCTCGACCGGCGGCCACAGCTTCTCCTGATCCGGGCTGAGCTTCAGCCCGGCATGCACGGCGGCGATCCGCGCGTCGAGGAAGGCCGCCCGGTCCTCCGGGCTCATCCGCATCGGACCATGAAACCAGGGACGATGCTGGGCATAGACCACGGTCGATCCGGCAATCGTGAGCGCCGCGACGCCGGCGAGCAGAGCTTTCTTCATACCAACCTCCTTTGAAGGTTGCTCGAAGATGATGCGTCTTGCCCCCGTCTTCAACTTACAGATTGGTCAGGCAGACCTCTGTTACCAAGATGTAACGCCGTTCATGGCCTGCAGAAACATTTCTAAATCATTCCCAACAATCGCGGCAGCCACAGCGAGATCTCCGGCACGTAGGTGACGAGGCCGAGGAACACCAGCATCGCGCACAGCCACGGCAGCACCGCGATGGTGATCTCGCTGATCCCCATCTTGGCGATACTACTCGCGATGTAGAGGTTGAGCCCGACCGGCGGGTGGCACAGCCCGACCTCGGTGTTGACGATCATCAGGATGCCGAGATGCACCGGATGGACGCCGAGCTTGGTCGCCAGCGGAAACAGGATCGGCGCCATGATCAAGAGGATCGACGACGGGTCCATCACGTTGCCGGCAAGCAGCAGGATGATGTTGACCACCAGCAGGAACATCCAGATCGAGAAGTTCTTGTCGATGATCCAGGCCGCCATCGCCTGCGGGATCTGCTCATGCGTCATCAAGAACGAGAACAGCACCGCGTTGGTGATGATGTAGAGCAGCATCGAGCTCATGCTCGCCGCCTGCAGCAGCACCTTCGGCACCTCGGAGAGCTTTAGCTCCTTGTAGACAAACACAGTGATGAAGAAGGCATAGGTCGCGGCGACCGCGGCGGCCTCGGTCGGCGTGAAGATGCCGCCATAGATGCCGCCGAGCACGATGCCGATCAGCAGCAGGCCCCAAAGGCTCTCGCGGAACGCCTTGAACTGCTCGCCGATCGTCGCCCTCGGCATCTTCGGATAGCCGTTGCGCTGCGCCACGACGAAGGTCACCGCCGCCAGCATCAGCGCCAGCACGATGCCCGGCACGATGCCGGCCATGAACAGCGCGCCGATCGAGGTGTTGGTGGACACGCCATACAGCACCAGGATGATCGAGGGCGGCACCAGGATGCCGAGCGCGCCCGAGGTCGAGATCACGCCGACGCCGAACCGCTTCGGATAGCCGTGATCGACCATCGCCGGCATCATGATCGAGCCGATCGCCACCACGGTGGCGACGCTGGAGCCCGAGATCGCCGCGAACATCGCGCAGGCCGCGACGCCGGCGAGGCCAAGGCCGCCCGGCAGATGGCCGACCAGCGAGGTCGTGAACGCGATCATGCGCCGCGCCACGCCGCCGCGGGTCAGGAAGGTGCCGGCCAGGATGAAGAACGGGATCGCCATGATGCCGAAATTGTCGAGGCCCGAAAACAGCTTCAGGCCGACGCTCTCGATCGGCACCTGCGTCATGGTGAACAGGAAGGTGAGCACGGTCAGGCCGAGCGAAATCGAGATCGGCATGCCCGTCAGCATCAGGGCGAACAGCAATACGAAGATGATGGTGGCGTTCATCACGCTTCTCCAAGCGCGACGGGCGCGGTCTTGCTGGTCTCGACGCCCTCGACATGGGCGGCGTCATGATGCGGCAGGTCGTTGTGGAACCAGTAATTCCAGCACACCTGCAGGAAGCGGAAGCACATCAGATAGGAGCCGAGCGGGATGCAGGCGTAGACGATCCAGCTCGGGATCTCCATGTCGGGCGACACCTGCGTGGTCTGCATCAGCTCATAGACGAACTTGGCGCCCATGGTGCCGACGATTCCGGTGAACAGGGCGCCGCCGAGCAGGCCGAACAGGATGACGCCCTTCCGCCAGCGATCGTTGAGGCGGTTGATCAGGACGTCGACGCCGACATGGACGCCGGCGCGCACGCCATAGGCGGCGCCGAACTTCGCCATCCAGATGAACATGTAGATGCAGAGTTCCTGCGACCAGGCGAGGTTGATGCCGAACAGGTACGGATACAGGAACGGCACGTCCACCAGGAAGCGGTGCAGCACGGTGACGAAGGTGAGCAGCGTCGCGGCGCCCATCAGGCTTGCGATGATGATTTCCTCAAGCCTGTCGAGAATCTTTAGCAGCATTGATCTCCCCAGTGGTGGCCGCCCCATCGGCCAGAGCGCTCCCTCTCCCCGTTCTTACGGGGAGAGGGTTGGGGTGAGGGGCTCTCTCCTCGCGCACGATGATCCGTTGCGCCCGCGGAGGCTCCCCCTCACCCGAAATTCAAGCTTCGCTTGAATTTCGACCTCTCCCCGCAAGCGGGCGAGGTGTTTACGGCCTCAGTTCATCGGGCTGCGGTCGGTCTCCTTCAAAAACTCGTCGATCAAGGGCTGACCGACGCGCGAGGCGACGTCCTTGTAGACCGGCATCATCGCCTTGCGCATCGCCTCGTCCTGCTCGGGCGTCAAGCTGACGATCTCGGTCTTGCCGGCCTTCTTGATGTCGGCGAGCGCGTCCTCGTTCTCCTTGGCGGACTGGCCGTTGCCGAACTCGGTGGCTTCCTTCATCGCCTTGGACAGCTGATCGCGGACGTCGGCCGGCAGGCCGTCCCAGAACTTCTTGTTCACGACCACGACGTAGCCGATATAGCCGTGGTTGGTGGTGGTGGCGAATTTCTGCACCTCATGCATCTTCTGGGTGTAGATGTTCGACCAGGTGTTCTCCTGCCCGTCCACGACGCCGGTCTGCAGCGCTTGGTAGACTTCCGAGAACGCCATCACCTGCGGGATCGCGCCGAGCGCGCGGAACTGGGCTTCCAGCACCTTCGACGACTGGATGCGGAATTTCAGCCCCTTGTAGTCGGACGGCGCCACCAGCTTCTTGTTGGCGGTCATCTGCTTGAAGCCGTTGTCCCAGTAGGCGAGACCGGTCATGCCCTTGTTGTCGAGCAGCTTGAGCAGCCGGGCGCCGAGCGGGCCATCGGTGACCTTGCGCAGCGTCTTGAGGTCCGGGAGGATGTAGGGCAGATCGAAGACCTCGAATTCCTTGATGCCGATCGGGCCGAACTTCGAGTTCGACGGCGCCAGCATCTGCACGGCGCCGAGCTGCAGCGCCTCGAGCTCTTCCTTGTCCTTGTAGAGCGTCGAGTTCGGGTAGACCTCGACCTTGACCTTGCCGGCGGTATATTTCTCGGCCAGTTCCTTGAACTTGTCGGCCGCCTTGCCCTTCGGCGTGTCGGACGCCACCACGTGGCTGAACTTGATCACGATCGGCGACTGCGCCGAGGCCGGTCCCACAAAAGTCAGCGCTGCGACCGAAGCCGCAGCCAGAATGAACTTACGCATTTTTCCTCCCGCGTAATTGCGGAGCGCGAACCGCCGGCCCCGAGACATCCGGTCGCACCTTTACAGAGAAGCGACCGCGAATGCCATTGCCCCTTTAGCAGGGTCTGATTTCATCTTTGCTGCACCGCAAAATACGCTGCAGCCAGTGTCCGTATCGGCCGTTGCGACCGTTCGATGACACCCCGCTGTGCCCGGTCGTGGCGGCGAGGTCAATGACGGGTGCGGAAATGACCAATTCGCGGAACGCGAACGCTCGCGGCGGTTGCCGTGTGAAGGCCGACGACATCCGGATTGATCTCGATCAGCGCACGCACATCAAAGGCACGGCGCTGTGGGAAGCCGCGGGTCGACCCTGTCCGAATTGACGCCTTCGCGGTCGCCGCTGCCAGGAGACGCCGGTTTGACCTTCTCGATCGACTCCGTCCGCCGGGACCCTCGCTCACGATTGCCGCCAATTGCGCCAAGCAGCATCGCGACGAGGATCATCACCAGGATTCCGGCAAGGCTCAGCGCGATCTGCATCGCGAGCCGGTCGGAGATGTCGAGCAGCGTCAGGTGGCTGGCGAGCGCCAGCAGAACGCCGAGACAGTAGATCGGCAGTGAGTTCGCGCCACAGCTCCGCGCCCGGCGAAGCACCGGCGTCGACAGCCCTCGCCAATCCCGAGGGACCAGCCGTAGCGCGACAATTGCAAGAGCCAGAAAATGCAGCAGCCGCAACGGACTGAGATTCGATTTGTCCAGCGGGAAAAGCAGGTCCGTCAACGCGTGCGGGACCACGGACTTGACGCCCCAGCTCAATGCAAGAACCAGGCTGAGAGCCAGATAGAGAACCGCAACAACAAGCGCCGCGCGCGAGGTCAGCCACGGCCGGACTTTGTCGCCCGCGACGACCCACCACGCGCCGATCACGAACAGCAATTGCCAGGCCAGCGGATTGAAGTACCAGCTGCCGTTCGGCCAGGCTGGAACGCTCCAGCCGAACAGGTGCACGAGCGCATAGAGCAGCAGCGACCCGCCAAGCGTCGCGTTTGGCGCCCGCAGCAGCAGCCAGAGCAGCGGTGCGAACAACACGTGACCGAGCACGAAGACCGGCAAGATGTCGGTGTTGACGGGGCGATATTGCAGCATCGCAGCATGCGCAAACGTCGCGCCCGGCTGTTCGAACAGAATCCGCGTGTTGCTGTCGTCGGCAAGATCATCGCTGCCCGAGAAGTAGACGAGGACGGCGCAAGCGAGCGTGAGCAGCAGGAACGCGGCATAGATGTCCCATCCCCGCCGCAGCGATCGTCCGATCATGCCCCTCCAGCCCTCGCGCTGGCGCGCCCTGCCGTAGGCCAGCGCGCAGGTCACGCCCGAGATCAGCATGAATATTTCGGCGGCATCGCAGAAGCCGTAGTTGCGGGGCGTCAGCCAGCTTCCGATGTTGTTGGGAACATGATCGAGAAATATCCACCACAGCGCGATGCCGCGACAGACATCGAGGCGCAGGTCGCGGCCAGCCCCTTCAAACTCCGGCGGGGCTTCGCGGAGCAATCGCTGCGGGCCGTGCGTTCGATCATGCATCTGTCGACCTGTCCGTATGCCCGCACGCCTTCATCAGGCGCGCTTCGATGACGCGTCTGGGTGCGCCGGCAGTTGCGTGCCGCGCGGGTCGCCGACCAAGAGGATGCGGTTACGTTCCCACCTATCCGGTGATTGGCAGTTCTTTCGTCGCCCAATCGTTCGCCTGATCGCCGGCGTCGGAAGGATCGCCGTCCTCCCGAGGAGCTTGCAGGATGTCGTCGCTGTCAACCGGGATCAGAAGCGCCTTGCGCATTTCGGCGAGGCGAGCACGGCAGAACTCACGGTACAGCATGTCCAAAATGGTGGGCATGATCGAACCCTCACACTTGATCATCACCATTGACGTCGCACCTGACAAGAATTGCTGATTTCACCCGGCAGCAGAGCCGGGAGTAATGCGTGTCCGCAGTTCTCAAATGACGATGTGGCGGCCGTGCGACACGAAATCGGTGTCAGGGGCCAGCCAAGTTGTGCAGAACAGTCCGCCCGCAGATCGTTGAGTTCGATCAGTCGCGAACGGCGTCGTGAAGCTGCATTTGCGCTCGCATTCTGCAAGGGATGCCGAAATTGACCTCCAAAGCAGCAATTACAAATAGAGCCATCACGACCATCTCCTCTTAAAGGAGATTTTTGGCACGACTTGCACAGTCAGTATGCCTGAATTTTCAGACCGGCTACGTGAACCAGCTCACACCGCACGATCACAGATCATTGAGACTATCAGGCGAAAGGCGTAGCTTCTTGGACTCATGCGCACATTGCGAGGGAGGCGGTGCGCGAATTGCAAATGCGGATACCAGACAGCAGTCGCAAGCGTTCATCCCGTTGTCCTGTCAAGGCGGGAGGTGCCCGATGTCTACGAACGCAGCCGATCTCGTATCGCATCGATTCTCGACGCGCGAGCTTCCGGGACCAATGCGGCTCCCGCTATGGCGCGAGAGCTTTGTGCGAGGGATCGTTCACGCCGATATCGAGCCGCTATCGAGCGCACCGTTTCAGGCCGAAGCAAGGCTGCAGGCGATCCAGGGCCTGCGCTCGCTCGCACTGAAAGGCTCCGCGATGCGCTTCAAGCGCTTGCAGCCGAACATCACCGATGGTGACGATTCGATCGGATTCATCGTCTGCTCCCGCAGCAGAAGTCAGCTCGCGCAGCGCGGCCAGGACGTCGAGCTTCGCGGCGGCGACGCAATCGCAATCCTGCATTCGGAGCCCGCCATCGTCACCTATGTCGACGGCTTGCTGCTCGGGCTGGCCGTGCCGCGCGACGCGCTTGCGCAGCGCGTGACCGACGTCGAAGGCCTCGCGATGCGGCCCATTTCGCGCAGGACTGAAGCGTTTCGACTCCTGATGGCGTATCTGAGGTCGGTGTTCAAGCAGCGAGCGCTGGCCGCACCCAAGCTGCGCGGCACGGTCGTGGCTCACATCCATGATCTCGTCGCGCTCTCGATCGGCGAGTATGCTCCCCTGGGCGAGAGCGGTGCCAGCGCAGTGGTGGCCGCGCGCCACAGCGCCGTGCTCGCCTACATCGCCGCACACTTTCAGGACCCGGGGCTCAGCGTTCAGGCTGCGGCCCGCGGCCAGGGCATCTCGCCGCGTTACCTGCAGCGCCTGATGGCGTCATCGGGATCCTCATTCACCGGGCATGTCAACGAGTTGCGTCTTCAACAAGCATTCAAGTTGTTGTCCGAGTTCAAGGCCGGTCCGCAGCGCATCTCCGACATCGCGCTTGAGGTCGGCTTCTCGGATGTTTCGCATTTCAACCGCCTGTTCCGGGCGCGCTTCGGCGACTCGCCGAGCGGCGTTCGCGCCGCCGGACGGAATTCGATCTGAGACGCGGACTCTGCGCGCTATCTGCATCGCCGGGGCAATCCGCGGTGTGCACGAAAGTCGCCGCCTTGATCTAAGTCAACGAAGCACTGCCCCAAATCGCTGAATGAAGGACTTGCGCTTGGCCAGCCTGGGCAGGCGTCTTACCGCGTGGAGTGAAGGCAAATGCGTCCATTCCTGACCGCTCGCAGGCTGCCATGATTGCCCAACTCACCCGGAACGAGCGGCAGACCGCCATTCTGATTTGCCTCATGGTCGCGAGCTTCGGATTTCTGCTTGGCGTGGCCGGCCGGGATGATCCGATCGGCATTCACGGTGCGCTGATCCTTTTATTCTGCGTCCTCATCATCTTTCGCATCGGCAAGGATTACTACGCCCCTGAGCCGTCGGCCGAACGGTTCGCCCATTACTATGACGATCCCAGCAAGGCGGGCATCGTTCTGGCGATGGCATGGGTCGTTGTCGGGCTTGCGTTCGGCGACTGGGTGGCGTGGCAACTGGTCTATCCGGACCTGACCTTCGGCGGCGGCTGGTCGAGCTTCGGCCGGATCCGCCCGGTCCACACCACCGCCGTCATCTTCGGCTTCGGCGGCAACGCCCTGATCGCGACCTCGCTCTACGTCCTGCAGCGAACCTCGCGCGCACGGCTGCCCGACCAGCTCAGTCCCTGGTTCGTGCTGATCGGCTACAATCTGTTCTGCCTGCTCGCCGTCACCGGCTACATGCTGGGCATCACCCAATCGAAGGAATATGCCGAGCCGGAATGGTACGCGGACCTCTGGCTGGTCGTCGTCTGGGTGGTGTATTTCCTGATCTATCTGCGGACCCTGGCGCGGCGCAAGGAGCCGCACATCTACGTCGCCAACTGGTACTACATGGCCTTCATCGTGGTCGTGGCCATCCTGCACATCGTCAACAACCTCGCGATCCCGGTCTCGCTCGGCCACGCCAAGAGCTATTCCGCGTTTTCCGGCGTCCAGGACGCCATGACCCAATGGTGGTACGGCCACAACGCCGTGGCGTTCTTCCTCACCGCCGGCTTCCTCGGCATGATGTATTACTTCCTGCCGGTGGTGTCGGGCAGGCCGATCTTCTCCTACCGGCTGTCGATCATCTCGTTCTGGGGCATCACCTTCTTCTACATGTGGGCGGGGTCGCATCACCTGCACTACACCGCGCTGCCGCAATGGGTGCAGACGCTCGGCATGACGTTCTCGCTGATGCTGCTGATCCCGTCCTGGGCATCCGCGGGCAACGCGCTGCTGACCCTCAACGGCGCCTGGCACAAGGTTCGCGACGACGCGACCTTGCGCTTCATGATGGTCGCGGCGGTGTTCTATGGCTTAAGCACATTCGAGGGATCGTTCATGGCGATCCGATCCGTCAATTCGCTGTCGCACTACACCGACTGGACCGTCGGGCACGTGCATGCCGGCGCGCTGGGCTGGGTCGCGATGATCACCTTCGGCTCGATCTACGCAATCGTACCCTGGCTCTGGAAGCGCACCGGCCTGTACTCCGCGCGGCTGATCGAAGCGCATTTCTGGCTCGCGCTGTCGGGCACCGTGATCTACGTCTTTGCGATGTGGAATTCCGGCATCATCCAGGGACTGATGTGGCGGACCTACAGCGATAGCGGGACGCTGGCCTATTCCTTCGTCGATTCCCTGATCGCGATGCGGCCCTATTACATCGCCCGCGCCTTCGGCGGACTGCTGTTCCTGATCGGCGGCTGCGTCGGCGCCTACAACATCTGGATGACGATCAGGGAGCCCCGCGAAGCGGCGGCGCGAACCGGCGATCTGCCCGAGCCAAGGCTCGCCGCGCAGCCGGGGGAGTAGACCGTCATGTCGATCTTCGGATTTCATTACCGGCTGGAAAGCAAGGCGATCGGTCTCGTGCTCGGGATCGTGCTGGTCGCCAGCATCGGCGGGCTGGTCGAGATCGCGCCGCTGTTCACCATCCACCGCACCGTCGAGGACGCCCCGGACATGCGGCTCTACACGCCGCTCGAGCTCGCCGGCCGCAACATCTACATCCGCGAGGGCTGCTATGCCTGCCATTCGCAGATGATCCGGACGTTGCGCGACGAGGTCGACCGCTACGGCCCCTACTCGCTGGCGGTCGAATCCAAATACGACCACCCGATGCTGTGGGGCTCCAAGCGCACCGGCCCGGACCTGGCGCGGATCGGCGAAAAATACTCCGACCAGTGGCAGGTCGCCCATCTGATCAATCCGCGCGACGTGGTGCCGGTGTCGGTGATGCCGGCCTATGACTGGCTGCTGTCGACCGATCTGCGCACCGACGATCTGTCCGCGCACCTCAAGGCGCAGCGCGCGGTCGGCGTGCCCTACACCGACGACATGATCGCCAATGCCGCGCCCGACGCCTACGGCCAGGCCAATCCGGATTCGGCGCGAGCCGAGGGCGTCACCAAGCGTTACGGCAAGGCGACCACGGTGCGCCCGTTCGACGGGCTGCCCGGCCGGCTGACCGAAATGGATGCGGTGGTCGCCTACTTGCAGGTGCTCGGTCGCCTCACCGACGCGGCCCGCAAGCCGGTGGCGCAGGCAGGAGCGGTGCAATGACCATCGAACACGACGTGCTCGTCGGCTTCTCCAAATCGTTCGGCCTGTTCTACCTGATCGCGCTGTCGATCGCGGTCGTGATCTATGCCTGCTGGCCGTCCAACAAGCAGCGGTTCGATCGCGCCGCGCAGTCCATCCTCGACGACAGGGACACGCCATGGCGGTAGAGGAACGCGACAGCCACACCGGCTATCTGACCACCGGTCATGAATGGAACGGCATCAAGGAATTGAACACGCCGGTGCCGCGCGCGGTGTATTTCTTCCTGATCATCGCCTTCCTGTTCTCGGTCGGCTACTGGATCCTGATGCCGGCCTGGCCGCTGGGGGTGACCTACACCAAGGGACTGCTCGGCATCGACCAGCGCAACATCGTGGCGGACTCACTGAAACAGGCGGCGACCGATCGCAGCGTCTGGACCAACAAAATCCAAACCGAAAGCTATGCCGCGCTGCTGGCCGATCCGAAAATGATGGCGATCGTGCGCGAAGTCGGCCGCCCGCTGTTCGGCGACAATTGCGCGGCATGTCATGGCCGCGATGCCAAGGGTGGCCCCGGTTTTCCGAACCTGACGACGTCGTCGTGGCTGTGGGGCGGCAAGCCGGACGACGTCTTCAATACCATCCGCGTCGGCATCAACGCCGCGCACAAGGACACCCATGTGTCGCAGATGCCGGCGTTCGGACGCGACGCGATGCTGCCGCGCGGCGACGTGCTGAAGGCAGCGACGTTCGTCTATTCGCTGTCGAACCCCGGCGCCAAGAACCTCGATCCTGCCGCGGTCGCGGCCGGCAAGAAGGTCTTCGCCGACAATTGCGCGTCGTGCCACGGCGACAATGCCAAGGGCAATGTTGAACTCGGCGCGCCCGATCTGACCGACAAGTTCTGGATCTACGGCGGCAGTCTCGACGCCATCGACACCACGGTGTGGGGCGGCCGCCAGGGTCACATGCCGAGCTGGGAAGGCCGCCTGTCCGAGCTCGACCGCAAGATCCTCACGCTCTATCTGCTCGACAAGCGGACCGAGGCGCCATGAACGAGCTCGCCATGACCGGCAGACAACCACGCAGACGGGCCCTTCTCCTGCTCTGGATGCTGTTCGCTGCCGCCGTCGTCCTGGTCTTCGTCGCGGCCAACGCCCACCTGATCTACGTCGCCGCCATGTCGCAACCTGCCTGCGTGACGCATCTGAAGCACGGCCAGGGCGATGCGGCGCGCGGGCAGTTCAGCGCCGCGGTGTCGTCATGCGCGCCGCCGGCCGTCACTCACTCCCCAGCAACGGATTAACGCCATGCCGGTGATCCCTCCGGTCGTATCGCCGCTCCCGATCCCCAACCGCTGGGCGCGGCCGCTTGCGACCGACGATCCCATGAAGTGGCTCGCCCTGGGCTGGCGCGATTTCATGACCCAGCCGGCGATGAGCATCGCCTACGGCGCCCTCATCTTCCTCGTGTCCGCGTTCTTTGTCGGCGGCCTGATCGCGCTCGGCGGCGACTACATCCTGTTTCCGGCCTTCGCCGGCTTCATGGTAGTCGGGCCGATCCTGGCCATCGGCCTCTACGAAAAGAGCCGCCGCATCGAGGCGGGCCTCCCGCTGCACTGGATCGACATCTTCCTCGTCAGACCCCGCTCCGGCGGCCAGATCCTGTTCACCGGCGTGCTGCTCTGCCTGCTGATGATGGTGTGGATGCGCGCGGCCGTCATCATCTACGCGCTGTTCTTCGGCCTGGTGCCGTTCCCCGGCCTCGGCCGAATCGCGCCGATGCTGTTCACAACGCAGACCGGATGGGCGATGCTGGTGGTCGGGACCGCGGTCGGCGGGTTGTTCGCGGCGTTCTCGTTCGCGATCAGCGCGTTTTCGATTCCCATGCTGCTCGACGAGGACACCGACGCGCTCACCGCGATGGCCAGCAGCATGGCGCTGGTATGGGCCAATCTGCGCGTGCTGCTGATCTGGGCGGTGATCGTGCTGGGGCTGTTCCTGGTGAGCCTTGCGACCGGCATGCTTGGGCTGATCGTGATCTACCCGCTGCTCGGACATGCCACCTGGCACGCCTATCGCGCGATGCAGCCGTCCGCCGGCTAAAGCGCGATGAATCGTCATCGCGCTTTAGCTCTTTGTTTGGAGCATGATCTTTTCGGAAAACCGCTTCACACTTTTCCGGATCATGCTCTCGGGCGCCGGTTGCGAAATGGAGCCGATCGATGAGTTGCTGCGCTCCCGGCGCCGAATGTCTCGCCGACGCCGGCACCTCGAACGAGGAACTGCTGCTGGCCAGCCGGACGCTGCGCGACGGCCTGCGCCAGACCGACCTCTCGGTACCTGGCATTCACTGCGGCGCCTGCCTGCAACGCATCGAGGCCGCGCTCGGCAGGCTCGACGGCGTCGCCTTCGCGCGCGCGAACTTGTCGACCCGGCGTGTTTCCGTGCAATGGCACGGCGGCCGCCCGCCGCCGCTGATCGCAGCGTTGAAGCAGATTGGCTACCAGGCGCATCTCCACGATGCCGCCGCCGACCGCAGCGATCCCGAGCTGACAAGATTGTTGCTGGCGCTCGCGGTCGCGGGATTTGCCTCCAGCAACATCATGCTGTTGTCGGCGTCGGTCTGGTCGGGCGCCGAGGCGCAAACGCGCGACCTGTTTCACTGGATCTCGGCGGCGATCGCGCTGCCGACGCTGGCCTATTCCGGCCAGGTGTTCTTCCGCTCGGCCTCGCGCAGCCTGCGTCATGGCCGCACCAACATGGATGTGCCGATCTCGATCGGCGTATTGCTGGCCTTCGCCCTCAGTCTCTATGAAACGACCCAGCACGGCCGGCACGCCTATTTCGACGCATCGGTGTCGCTGCTGTTCTTCCTCTTGATCGGGCGCACGCTCGACCATGTGATGCGGGCGCGGGCGCGGCAAGCGGTCGCGGGGCTGGCGCGGCTCTCCGCGCGCGGCGCGCTGGTGGCCCGGCCGGACGGCACGCAGATCTACCTGCCGGTCGATGAGATCGAACCTGACATGACCATCCTGCTCGCGGCAGGGGAGCGCGTGCCGGTGGATTGCCGCGTGGTCAAGGGCCGCTCCGAGCTCGATCGCTCGCTGGTGTCGGGCGAGAGCGCGCCGCAATTGGCCGTCGAGGGCACAGCATTGCAGGCAGGAACCCTCAACCTCACCGCTCCGCTCACGGTGGTCGCAACGGCGGCGGCAAAAAACTCCTTCCTCGCCGACATGGTGCGGATGATGGAGGCGGCGGAAGCCGGCCGCTCGGCCTATCGCCGCATCGCCGACCGCGCGGCGCGACTTTACGCGCCGGTCGTTCACGCCACCGCGCTCTTGGCCTTCATCGGCTGGATGATGGCGACCGGGGATGCCCACCGCGCCATCACCATCGCGATCGCCGTGCTCATCATCACCTGTCCCTGCGCGCTCGGGCTCGCCGTGCCGATGGTCCATGTGGTTGCCACCCGGCGCCTGTTCGAAGCCGGCATCATGATCAAGGACGGCAGCGCGCTGGAGCGGCTCACCAATGTCGATGCCGTGGTCCTCGACAAGACCGGCACGCTGACGGCCGGCCGGCCGCGTCTCACCCTGGTGGTCGAGACCCGCACTGAGGCGCGCGCGCTGGCGGCCGCGATCGCCGCGCATTCGCGGCATCCTTATTCGCAGGCGCTGGCCGCGCTCGGTGAGGCGCAGACACCAGTCGCGCTTGATGCCGTGGCGGAAGTTCCGGGCGCCGGCCTGGAAGCGCGGTCGGGCGAGACCATCTATCGGCTGGGACGGCCGGACTGGGCCGCCGCTCCCCTTTCCGTGCCCCCGAATGCCGCCGTCGTGTTGTCGGCCAACGGCGCCTGCCTCGCCGCCTTCCGCCTCGACGATCAACTGCGCAGCGGCGCGCAGGAGGCCATCGCCGCGCTGACGGCGGCGGGCCTCAGCATCGAGATCCTGTCGGGTGACAGCGAGGCGCGCGTCAGCGACATCGCGGGGCGGCTCGGCGTGCGCTTCACCGCCAATGCGCGGCCTGCCGACAAGGTCGCGCGCATCGCCGCGCTGAGGCAGACCGGCGCCAAGGTGCTGATGGTCGGCGACGGCTTGAACGACGCCCCGGCGCTGACCGCCGCCGATGTTTCGATGGCGCCGGCGTCGGCCGCTGATATCGGCCGCAACGCCGCCGATCTCGTATTCCTGCGCGAAGACCTGCAGGCGGTGCCGCGCGCCGTCGCGGTCGCGCGCCAGGCCGCGCGACTGGTCCGGCAGAATTTTGGCCTGGCGATCGCCTATAATGTGGTGGCGATCCCGGTTGCGGTTCTCGGCCAGGTCACGCCGCTGATGGCGGCGGTTGCGATGTCGGCATCGTCGCTCGTCGTCATCGCCAACGCATTGCGCCTCGGCGAACGCCGGTGGCGACCGCCCGCAGCGGTTCGCGCCGGGCTCACGCCGCCTCTGACGCCAGGATTGGTGCCATGATCGATTTCTTCTTTCTGGTCCCGATTGCGATCGGAATGGGGCTGGCGGGCCTCGCCTCGTTCATGTGGACGCTGAAGAGCGGGCAATACGACGATCTCGAAGGCGCGGCCCAGCGCATCCTGTTCGAGGGTCATGAAGGACCTGTCGTGGAGGAGAAACGTCCCGCACCCCCCACCGGCATCAGGACGTAATCCTGCCCACCCGCCCGGTTTCGATCGCACAGAGGTGGTCGAGCATCAGGCGGCTGCTCGCCGACAGATGCGCGGCGTCGCGAACCACGATCTTGAGTTCGCGCCGGCCCCAATCGTCGCGCAGCGGAATCGCCGACAGTCCCATGCCGGCGCCGACCACCTCGAAGGCGCGGTCGGGGATCAGGCCGAGACCCATATTGGCCTGCACCATGCGGCAGACCGCATCGAAGCCCGGCACGTTGATGCGCAGCCGCATCGTCTTGCCGGCCTGGGTTGCCGCATATTGCGAGCGCAGATAGATCGAGCTCGCGGTGTGCAGACCGATGTGATCGTAGTCGAGCGTCTCGGTGAACAGCAGGCTGTCGCGGCCGGCCAGCGGATGGTCCGGCCGCATCACCACGACCAGATTGTCGTAGCGGTAATGGAAAGCTTCGAGCCCGCGGCTGTCGGCCTCGGCCGAGCAGATGCCGATCTCGGCCGCGCCCTCCTCGATGCCGCGCACCACCTGCCCACTTGGCCGCTCCTGTAAATCGACGCGCAATAGCTCATGCGCGGCAAAGAAGGCGGACAGATCCTCCGGCAGATACTGCACGATCGCCGACAGGTTGGCGAGCATGCGGACATGGCCGCGCACGCCTTGCGAATATTCCGACAGCTCGACCGCGATCTTCTCGACATTGAGCAGCGTGACGCGGGCGTGATGCAGCAGCGCCTCGCCGGCCGGCGTCAGCGCCATGCCTTTTGCGAGACGCTTGAACAGCGTGACGCCGAAGGCGAGCTCGAAATCGTTCATCCGCTTCGACACCGCGGAGGCCGCAATGCCCTCGCGCTGCGCGGCGCGGGTCAGGTTCTGCTCGTCGCAGACGGCGATGAACAGCCGCAGCGTGGTGAGATCGACGCGCCGCGTCAGCGCGGTCTCCGCGGCCGTCGGGCTGCGCTGCGGGTCTGAGACAATGGAGGCAAGCGACATCGATGGCGTCCTTCGGGCATGGACGCCAGTAAGGTTAGCGCCGGCGGGAGCGCAAAAAATCCCAATTGTGGCGGCGGCCGGAGCGCCGTGTGGGACGCCATTCCAATATTGCCGCGAAAATGCGCGGCAGATTCCAACCTGGCCCGCTCACGTCAGTGAGGCAGCCTACCGTCGAAAAAACGACCGCGGAGGTGCCCACCCTTCCCGGCGTGCTGGTGATGTGGACATGGCGCAAGTGCGCCTTTGTACACCCGAACCTTCCCGACCGTCACCCTGAGAGGATGTGAGGCTATATCCTCATCCATCGCTGTCGCCCGGCCTGTGCGCAATTGCGCACATGGACCGGGCGATCCAGTACGCCGCGGCCCCTCGGCTCAAGCACTGCGGCCTCTGGAATACTGGATCGCCCGCATGCGCGGGTGATGACACTGAGCAAGCTGAGCAAATCAATCCGTCACCCCGCGCAAAGGCTTCGCCTTTGTCGCAGGACGTGCGAGCCTCTTCGGCGAGCCTCGAAGGGCGACGGCCCGACTCGCTCCGCAAGAAAGCGGATGCGTGCGCTGAAGCATCCAGGCCGTGCATCCTTCGAGACGCGCGTGCCGCGCTCCTCGGGGGTGACGGAGATTGGCAGCACCGTTTCTCCACGCGTCGTCCCGGCGAAAGCCGGGACCGACCCGATGCAGACATCACTACTGGGCTGGAGAAGCGATCGGCTTTCCCTTCTCGACAACATAAGTAGCAATTACTTTCGCGCCGATCGGACCAGTTTTGGCGTCGTGAACGGCACCTGGCGGAATTTGATAGCTCTCACCCGACTTCAAGGTCTTGTCTGCTTGACCATCGACCATGAGCACCATCTCGCCTTCCAGCAGAAAGCCTGACTCCGGACCGGGATGCGTATGGCGCCCGATATTCACGTTGGGCCCGACTTCAGCTATTCCAATGATCGTCTCATAGTTTGTGCCGGGCACGTCAAACTTTTGTAGCGGCGTCCGCTTTATCGTCGCGGTTTGCTGGGTTGCCGCAGGCAAATTCTGCTGGGCAGCGGCGATACCGGTCATCGACAACGTGACTACGGCAGTGCAAAGCAAGAATTTGACAAGCATCGTTTCCTCCAAAATACATAATAGAATACGCGGAATAGTATCAAATCTTCAGCCCCCTGCCATGTCTCAAATTGCCGCTTAGCTGGGCGGCTCAAACGAAAAACGCGGCGCCGAGGCGCCGCGTTTGCTGTCGCATCCATGCAGCCAATCGTCAGCTCGCGGCGGCCGCCGCGGGGACGTCGCGCTGGCGCTTCATCACGATCTTGTTCAGGGCGCCGAGATAGGCCTTTGCAGACGCGACCAGCGTGTCCGGATCGGCGGCGCGGGCGGTCATCGAGCGGCCCTCATGGGCGAGGCGGACCGAGACTTCGGCCTGCGCGTCGGTGCCTTCGGTCACCGCGTGCACCTGATACAGTTCGAGCTTGGCCTCGTGCGGCACCAGGCGCTTGATGCAGTTGAAGACGGCGTCGACCGGACCGTTGCCCTCGGCCTCCTCGATCCTGATCTGGCCGTCGACGTCGAGCTTCATGGTGGCGCGCTGCGGGCCATGGGTGCCGGCGATCACGGTCAGCGAGGTCAGCTTGATGCGGTCGTGCGCGGCGGCCATCTCCTGGTCGACCAGCGCCTCGATGTCCTCGTCGTAGATGTCCTTCTTGCGGTCGGCCAGCGCCTTCATGCGCGTGAACGCATCCTCCAGCTGGTTGGCGCCGAGCTTGTAGCCCATCTCCTCCAGCTTGTGGATGAAGGCGTGGCGGCCGGAATGCTTGCCGAGCACCAGCGACGACTGCTTCAAGCCGACCATCTCGGGCTTCATGATCTCGTAGGTCGAGGCGTCCTTCAGCACACCGTCCTGATGGATGCCACTCTCATGGGCAAAGGCGTTACGGCCGACGATCGCCTTGTTGTACTGCACCGGAAACGAGGTCGCGGCCGACACCACCTTCGAGGCGCGGGTCAGCTGCGTGGTGTCGATCTTGTTCCAGTACGGAAAGCGGTCGTTGCGCACGTTGATCGCCATCACGATCTCTTCCAGCGCGGCGTTGCCGGCGCGCTCGCCGATGCCGTTGATGGTGCATTCGACCTGGCGCGCGCCACCCATGATGCCGGCCAGCGAGTTGGCCACCGCCATGCCGAGGTCGTTGTGGCAGTGCACCGAGAAGATCGCCTTGTCGGAGTTCGGCACCCGCTCGATCAGCGTCCGCATGAAGTGGGTGTATTCCTCCGGCACGGTGTAGCCGACGGTGTCGGGGATGTTGACCGTGGTGGCGCCGGCCTTGATGACGGCCTCGACGATCCGGCACAGATAGTCCATGTCGCTGCGGGTGCCGTCCTCGGCCGACCATTCGACGTCGTCGATCTGGTTGCGGGCGCGGGCGACCATCGCGACCGAAGTCTCGATGACCTCCTCGGGGGTCTTGTTCAACTTCACCCGCATGTGCAGCGGCGAGGTCGCGATCACGGTGTGGACGCGGCCGCGTTTTGCAAACTTCACCGCCTCGGCGCAGCGATCGATGTCGGCCGGATGGGCGCGCGACAGGCCGGCGATCACGGAGTTCTTCGAGCGGCGGGCGATCTCGCTGACCGCCTGGAAATCACCTTCCGAGGTGATCGGAAAGCCCGCCTCGATGACGTCGACGCCCATGTCGTCCAGCAGCTCGGCGACCTCCAGCTTCTCCTCGAAGGTCATGGTGGCGCCGGGGCACTGCTCGCCGTCGCGCAAGGTGGTGTCGAAAATGATGACGCGGTCCTTATCGGACTTGTTCTGGGTGGCCATATCGGAAATTCCTTTGAAGCTTTGCGCCCGTTCGGCAGCTTGTCGACCTCAGGGCGATGTCAGGGTCTGGTGATCTCGTCAAACCCCTGAGTGCCCAGGCACAAATGCCCAGCCGGCCCTCAGGGGCAGGTAAGAAGCAGGCCGCCAATCAGGAGGGTGGGCGCTGCGGCCGGGATCGTGGCGGTAGCCGAGGCCACCTCCCGCAAAATCCCATCAATTTGGCCGCGAATCAGCATTGCCAGACCCTTTTGAGCGCCAGATCCTCGGGCAAAACCGTTGACGGTTGGTTGCCGGGACGCGCCTTGGTGGCGTCGTTCTAGACGATTATGGCAAGCCGCCGCAATGGGGAAAGATGGGCAGCAGGGTTGACCTAACCCATGCGCAACCAATGGCCCCGATTGATCTGCGCCTCTCCCACGCCCGGTGAGCATCGTCTGCACGATTTCGGAATTTTGGAAGAATACCGGTGAGTTGCCCGACGTGTCAAGTTGCGGTTGCGGAATACCGGCGGGCTACTTTGCATGGGGTTGTTTTTCGTGTTTTGGCACTCGGCGGACATGAGGAGGAAGCCGACCGCTGTGCTCGCGTAAGGAACGCCCCGGCGGAAGGGTTCCCTCCCCCCTTGCGGGGGAGGGTTAGGGAGAGGGGTACCACACGGGTGGTCGCTCGATCGTGCGTCGCGACGAGCAGTAGCCGCGAGATTGCGAGCGCAGCGCTGCATCGATCATCTCGCCCGGGGCCACCCCTCTCCTCAGCCCTCCCCCGCAAGGGGGGAGGGAGCCCGAACAGCGTGCTCACCTTACATGTCCGTCGCGACGGACTCATCGCTTGCTACTTCTTCTTCGCCGCCGTCTTCTTCCCCTCCGCCTCGCCCTTCCCTTCCGCCAGCAGCGCGTCGCGGACGCGCTTGAACTCGCTCAAGTCCGCCTTGTCGACTTCGGGGAATCTCAGGTCGAGCTTGTCGAGGGCGTTGACGATGGTCGAGCCGATCACGACGCGGGCGAACCATTTGTGGTCGGCGGGGACGATGTGCCAGGGCGCCTCTTTCGTCGACGTGTGGTGAATCATGTCCTGGTACGCGGCCTGGTACTTCGCCCACAACTTCCGCTCGGCGATGTCGGCCATCGAGAACTTCCAGTTTTTCGCGGGCTCATCGAGGCGATCGAGGAAGCGCTGGCGCTGCTCCTCCTTGGAAACGTGCAGGAAGAATTTCAGGATCACGGTGCCGTTGCGCGCAAGATAGCGCTCGATCGCGGAGATGTCCTCGAAGCGCTCGCGCCAGATGTTTTTTGTCACCAGCTTCTTCGGCATCTTCTGCTTGGCGAGCACCTCGGGGTGCACGCGCACTACCAGGCATTCCTCGTAATAGGAGCGATTGAAGATGCCGATGCGGCCGCGCTCCGGCAGCGCGATCATCGCGCGCCACATGAAGTCGTGATCGAGCTCGCGGGTTGACGGCTGCTTGAACGACCACACCTCGCAGCCCTGCGGGTTGACGCCTTCGAACACGCTCTTGATCGCACTGTCCTTGCCGGCGGCATCCATGCCCTGGAAGATCAGCAGCATCGACCAGCGGTCCTGGGCGTAGAGCTTTTCCTGGAAATCGTTGAGCCGCTTGCGGTTGGCTTCGATGATCTTGCTCCCGGCATCCTTGTCGATGCCGCCCTTCTCGGCGGTCGGGAATGATTTGAGGTGGAATTCGCCGGCGCCGTCGTGGCGGAACGGCGCGACGAAGGGCTTCAGCTCATCGGCGAGCGACGGGGACGGTTTGTTGTTCATGACCTCTCGGCGGCTTGCGTGGCGATTTGACCAGGTCGATCACGCTACCAAGAATGCCCTTGGGCAGGAAGATGATGAACAGCACCAGCAGCACGCCATAGACCAGATTGTCCCAGCCGACCGCCTTGGTGCCGAACGAGATGCGCAAGACTTCCGCGAGCAAAATGGTGATGACGGCGCCGACCGTCGGTCCCAGCGCGACATAGACGCCGCCGACGATGGCCGCGAACACCATCTGCAGGGAGACCGCGATGCCGCTCACCGTGTCGGGCGAGATGAACATCTGGTACTGGCAGTACAGCGCGCCGGCGAGCGCGGTCATCAGCGCGCTGATCAGGGTGATCTTGAGCTTTTCGGCGGTGACGTTGACGCCGGCCGCGGCCGCCGCGTCCTCGTCCTCCGAGATCGCTTCCATGGCGTGCCGGATCATGCTGCGGTCGATGGCGCGCCAGACCACGAGGCCGACCACCCAGACCGCGAGCGCGATCAGGTACCAGGTCGCCTTGTCGTCGAACTGTAGCGCGAGCAGCCCCTTGCCGCTCGGCGCGCGCTGCGGCGTGTAGCCGAGCGAGCCGCCGGTATAATCGCGCGTCGCGGTGATCACCTGCAGCACGATGCCCGACAGCGCCAAGGTCACCAGCACGAAGTAATGGCCGGTGATGCGGAAGCGGAAGCAGGGATAGGCGACGATCAGCGCCAGCACGCCCGCTGTGACCATGCTCAAGGGAATGCCGATCCACGGGGTGATGCCGAGATGATTCCACAGCAGCGCGGTGACATAGGCGCCGATGCCCATGAAGCCGCCATGGCCGAGCGAGACCAGGCCGAAGCGGCCCATGATCGACCACGACGTATAGGCGAACGACCAGATCAGGATCAGCACCATGATGTGCAGATGATAGGGATCGCGGTGCACGAACGGCACCGCGACGAGAACGATCAGCGCAATGATCCAGCCGGCGAGTTGCCTGTTCACGAGCGCCTCGCCAAAAGGCCCGCGGGCCGGATGAACATCATGATGATGAAGAAGGCGAACGCCAGCACGTAGCCCCATTCGAGATCGGAGAACAGGCCGCCGAGCGAGATGATCTCGGCGAACACGAAGGCGGCGATGAAGCCGCCGATGAAATTGCCGAGGCCGCCGAGCACGCAGATCAGGAAGGTGATCGGGCCGAACGACAGGCCGACGAACGGATGCACGTCGTATTGCAGCACGAGCAGGCAGGCGGCGAGGCCGGCAAGCCCGCCGCCGATCGCCGAGGTGACGAGGTAGATCCGTTTCGCATCGACGCCCATCAGCGGCATGATCTGGCGGTCCTGCGCGATGGCGCGGATTGCGGTGCCGGTGAAGGTGCGGGTCAGGAATAGATAGACCCCGATCATGCCGAGCAGCGCGGCGCCAAACGACAGCAGCCGTGCGTAGGAGAAATTCATCTCGCCGAGCGCCAGCACCGGCATGCGGATGCCGAGATTGCGGAAGTCGATGCCGAAGGCGACGGTGGCAAAGCTCTGCAGGATGAACAGCACGCCGCCGGTGGCGAGCAGCTGGTTGATCGGCGGCGCGGTGAGCAGCGGCGCGATGACGAGGTAGTGCAGCGCGGCGCCCATCAGCGCTACCAGCAGGATGACGAGCGGCGCGGCGGCCCAGTACGGCAGATGGAAGACCTGCACGAGGTAATACATGCCGTACATGCCGATCATGACGAGCTCGGCGTAGCAGATCCAGGTGACGTCGATGACGCCGAAGATCAGGTTGAGCCCGAGCGCCAAGAGCGCCAGCACGCCGCCGAGCAGGATGCCGTTGATCACGGCCTCCAGCAGGTAGATGTCGAAGATGTCGAGGAAGGATTGCATGCTGTCACACTGCCTTAGATCGCGACGTCGTCGTCTAGCTGAATAAGCGGAACCGTCATCCTGAGGTGCGCGCTCTTGCGCGCCTCGAAGGATGCACGGCCCGTCTGTGGCCGATTCATCCTTCGAGGCGAGCCTAGTGGCGCTGGCGCGCCACTAGGCTCGCACCTCAGGATGACGGGAAACTGTGTGAGCACGCCTGCGGGATCTGTTGTCATCATCCTCACACCCCCAAATATGCCTGCTTGATGGTGTCGCTGGCGGCGAGTTCGGCGGCGGTGCCGGCGGCGCGGATGCTGCCGGCTTCCAAGAGATAGGCGCGGTCGACCACGCGCAGCACCTGCTGCACGTTCTGCTCGACGATCAAGACCGTGAGCCCGCTGGCGCGGATACGCTTCACCAGCTCGAACACCTGCTGCACCACGACCGGCGCGAGGCCCGCCGATGGCTCGTCGAGCAACAGCAATTTCGGGTTCGACATCAGCGCGCGGCCGATCGCGCACATCTGCTGCTCGCCGCCGGACATGGTGCCGGCCATCTGGTTGCGCCGCTCCTTCATGCGCGGGAACAGGTCGAACACGAATTCGAGCCGCTCGGCATACTTTGCGCGCGCGCCTTGCATGTACGCGCCCATCTTCAGATTGTCTGATACGGTCAGCCGCGGAAACAGCCGGCGGTTCTCCGGCACATGGGCGATGCCGAGGCTGACAATGCGGTGCGGCGGGGTCGCACCGACGTCGGTGCCCTCCATCGCGATGCGGCCCTTGAGCGGGCGGATCAGACCGGAGATCAGGCGCATCAGGGTGGTCTTGCCGGCGCCGTTCGGGCCGATCACGCCGACCGCCTCGCCCGCCTTGACGTCGAGGCTGACGTCGAACAGGGCCTGAAAGCTGCCATAGCCTGCATCGATCGATTTTAGTTCCAGCATGCGTCAAGCCCCGATCCGGCGGCGCGCCTGCGCCGCGGCGGCGGCCGCCAGCGAGGCGTCCGCATCGGTGCCGAGATAGACCTCGATGACACGGCGGTCGCCGGCGACATCGGCCGGCAGGCCCTCGGCGATCTTCTCGCCGTGGTCGAGCACCATCACGCGATCGACCACCCGCATCAAGACGCCCATGATGTGCTCGACCCAGATGATGGTGATACCGAGCTCGTCGCGGATCCGGCGCAGCATGTCGGCGGCCTGGTCCATCTCGTGCTCGTCGAGCCCGCCGAGGCTTTCGTCGGCGAGCAGCAGCTTTGGCCCGGTGGCGAGCGCCTTGGCGAGCTCGAGCTTCTTCAACCCGGCGGCGCCGAGGCCCTCGACGCTGGCGTGGCGATCGGTCGGCAGGCCGACCATCGCCAGCGCGCGCTCGGCGGCCTCCTCGGCCTTGGCGCGGCTGTGGCGGCCCTGGCCGTAGAAGCCGGCCAGCGAAACGTTGTCAAAAATGCTGAGGCGATGGAACGGCCGCGGAATCTGGAAGGTGCGGCCGATGCCGCCATTGATGATCCGGTGCGGCGCGAGCCCCGCGATCTCGCGGCCGTCGAACATGATCGAGCCTGACGTGGGCGGCAGCGTGCCGGAGAGCATGTTGAAGATCGTGCTCTTGCCCGAGCCGTTCGGACCGATCAGGCCGAGGATCTCGCCCTGCTCGACGCGGAACGAGACATTGTTGACGGCGCGGAAGCCGCCAAACCGCTTGACCAGGCCTTCGACGGCGAGCACGGCGATCCTTTCCGAAAGCTACTTATAGCTGTAGGTGGTGCCGGCCGGCAGCGGCAGCACGGTCTCGCGCTGCATCTGGCTCTTCGGCCACACCACATAGGATTTGTCGTCGATATATTGCAGCACCACCGGGAACGAGCGCGAATTCTGGCCGGCGAACTGCTCGCCCTCGCCGTAGAATTTGACGCCGAAGCCGAGCATGGTGCCGCCTTCGGGAATGTCGGTGTCGAGCGCGGCCTTGCGCAGCGCGTCCGGATCGACGCCGCCATACTTCTTGATCGCGCGCGGCAGCACGTCGTCCATGAACACAAAGGCATTCGACGCGCCGATGCCGACATGGGCGGAGCGGATCGGCACCCCCGCCTTGAGCTTGTCGAACTCCTCGCCGACCATCTTGATCACCGCCGGCAGCTTCTTGTCCATGCCGGTCTGGTTGGCGAGCCAGATCGAGATCGGGTCGGTGTTAAAGAGATAGTTGGCGTCGCCGCCAAGCCCTTCCTTCAGCTTTTCATAGACGCCGTAGCCGGCGCCGTGACCGACGATGGCGCCGAACTTCAGCCCCTGCTCGCGCGCCTGGCGGAATAAAAGCGTGATGTCCGGATTGTAGCCGGTGTGGAAGATCACGTCGGGCCGGGCGCGCTTCAGCTTGGTCACCAGTGCCGACAGGTCCGGCGCGGTCGCCGAATAGCCCTCCTTCAGCACGATGTTGAAGCCGGCCTTCTTGGCGCCGGCCTCGTTGCCCTTGGCGACGTCGACGCCATAGGCGCCGTCCTCGTGGATGATGGCGACGCGCAGGTCCTTCGGCTCCTTGCCGAACTTGGCTTGCGCCTGGTTGGCAATGAAATCCATCGTCATCTGGCCGAACTGGTCGCCGCTGGCCTGCGGGCGGAACACGTATTTGTAGTTCTTGCCGTCGAACACCGATGACGAGATGCAGGTGGTCATCCACATGAACTTCTTCAGCTGCTCGACGCGGGCCGCCACCGGCACGCACTGCGCCGAGGAGAAGAAGCCCATCACCAGGTCGACCTTCTCCTGCTCGAGCAGACGGACCGACTCGTTGATCGCGATGTCTGGCTTGCTCTGGGCGTCGGCATAGACCGCCTCGACCTTGTAACCCTCGACGCCGGTCTTGGCGTAGTGGTCGAGCATGATCTTGACGCCGGTATATTGCAGCTCGGAGCCACCGCCGGCGAGCGGGCCGGTGAGGTCGAAGATCACGCCGATCTTGATATTCTTGTCCTGCGCCTGCGCGGTGTCAGTGGCGCCGAGCGCTGCAACCGCGACGGACAGACCCGCAAACCAACGGGCAGCCTTCATGACCGGCATGAAATCCCTCCCCAGAGATTGTGCACTGCATTTTATTGTTTGTCGTGCCGCCTTATCACAGGGGGAGCCGCCGATGATGTCAAGCGTCATGGCTGCGTCCGCGCGGCGCAGGGCTGATCAAAGCTTCATCAGATGGTCGCAGATGCGACGCAGCTTATCCGCGCGGCCGCTCCATCCCCGCTCGCTTGATTGCTGCACGCATGAGGTCGGTGTCGGCGGAAAGGAAGTCGATCAGGCGCCTGGCTGCCTCAGGCGCCCTGGAGTCGCTGACAACAGCGGCTGTGAAGGTTTGGACGAGCTGGAAATTTGGCGGGAGCAGGCCAACGACCTCGATGCCACTCTCCTGCACCAGTTCGCTGGTGGGCCCAATCGAGAGATTTGCCTTGCCTGCTCTCAGCGCTTCAACCGCCTCGGTTCCACGCGCCTCGAAGCTGAGCGTCACCGTCTCCGGCAAATTCAGCTTCGGGAATACCTTGTCGCGGAAATACTGGCCGCTGGTGCTGCTCGGCGCCACCACCTGGCCGGCGTCGATCAGGGCTTTGCGGAGTGCGGCCTCATCGCTGATGTCAGGCTTGGGACTGCCGGCCCGAACCGCGGCGGCCAAGGCCGCCGTCGCCAGCCCCGCTTCGGATCCCGAACGAATCCATCCGTCCTCGTTCAGCGTTCGAAGTCCTTCGCGTGACAGGATCACCACATCCGCTTTGGTTCCGTTGGCAAGCTGGTGCCTGATGGTTTTCGGACCGGTGCCCTCCGACGCGCCGGATCCGGTCTCCACCGCGATGCCCGTGCTGCGCTCGAATGCAGGCAGCACCTCGCGGTAGACCGCAGCGAAGCCGCCCGAGATGATGACCTTGATGGTTTTGGGGGTATCGGCGGTGGCGGCTTGTTCCGTCATTGCGCATTTCCTTGGCCTTCGAGGTGAAGCTAGCATGACCCCTGAGGACCACGCGGTCATGTTGTCCTACTTGCCGCGGTATCTCAGAGCCTCGACCAGCAGCGTGAAAGCCGGTGAGGCTTGCCGACGGCTCGGATAGTAGAGGTGATAGCCCGAGAACGGTGGACACCAATCCGCCAGCACGCGAATGAGCCGACCGTCGGAGACGTATGGCCGGACGTGTCCTTCGGTGAGGTAGGCCAGGCCCAAGCCTTTCAGCGCCCCGTCCAGAAGAAGGCCGGCGCTGTTGAACACAAGCTGTCCCTCCACCCGAACGTTGAGCTCCCGCGCACTCTTCTCGAACTCCCATGCATAGAGACGGCCGCCATGGGTCGGCAGTCGAAGGTTGAGGCAGTTGTGCTGGGTTAGATCCTGAGGCGTCTTCGGCCGCTTGCGATCGGCGAAGTAGGACGGCGACCCGACGACGGCCATTCTGAGATCGGGGCTGATGCGCACGGCGATCATGTCCTTCGCGACGAGCTCGCCGGGGCGGATGCCGGCATCGACCTGCTGCGCCACGATATTGGTGAGCCCGTAATCGATGATCACCTCGACATGGATGTCGGGGTACTTGGGCAGAATCTTCCCGAGTGCCGGCAGCAGGATCTCGGCGGCGGCGAACTCCGTCGCCGTCAGGCGGACGGTTCCGGCTGGCTTCTCGCGCAGTTCGCTGAGTGCAGCGAGATCGGCATCCATCTCGGCGAACTTGGGGCCGACGCTCAGGAACAACCGTTCGCCGGCCTGGGTTGGCGTGACGCTGCGCGTCGTCCGGTTCAGCAATCGAACCCCGAGCCGCTCCTCCAGATTCCGCACGATCTGGCTGAGCGCGGACTGCGTCATGCCGAGCTTCGCCGCGGCCCGCGTGAAGCTGCGCTCCCGCGCGACCGCGAGGAAGGCGATGAGATCGCTGGCGTTGTCCCGGTTCATTCATAAGCCTGACTAATGACTGCATTCACAATCTATCACCTAATCGCGCGGGCGCGGAAGACCTAGGTTCTGATCAGCCATCGATCCGCAGCACGTGTGGCGACCGAACGGATCGAATGATCCTGCAACATGAAGCGAGGAGTGGATGAGCCCGATCTATGACTTCAAAGGACAGGTGGCCCTGGTCACCGGTGCCGCCAGCGGCATGGGACTGGCAACGGCACGGATGTTCGCCGAGAGCGGCGCCTCCGTCGTTCTGGCCGACCTCGACGGCGATCTCGCCGCGAAGGAGGACGAGCGGATCGTCCGTAACGGCGGCACGGCCATTGGCCTCGCCTGCGACGTCGCCGACGAGATGCAGGTGGCAGCGATGGTCGACCGCGCGGTCGCAGCGTACGGACGGCTCGACATGGCGTTCAACAACGCCGGCATCCAAGTGCCGCCATCGGACGCCGCCGAGGAACCGATTGAGCATTTCGAGCGCGTCGCAGCGGTAAACCAGCGGGGCGTCTGGGCCTGCATGAAGCATCAGCTGCGCGTGATGCGCGATCAAGGGAGCGGCGCGATCGTCAATTGCTCTTCGTTGGGCGGTCTCGTCGGCCTCCCGCAACGCGCGGCCTATCACGGCACCAAACACGCCGTGCTTGGCATGACCAAGAGCGCGGGTGTCGAATACGCCCCCCGCGGCATCCGCATCAACGCGGTCTGCCCCGGCACCATCGACACGCCGATGGTCGCTGACATGCTCAAGGGCCAAGCCGCCGCGATGGCCGAAATCATGAAGCAGCAGCCGATCGGCCGCCTCGGCCGGGCCGAGGAGGTCGCGGCCGCCGTCTTGTGGCTATGTAGTCCCGCCGCAAGTTTCGTGATCGGCGTTGGCCTGCCGGTCGATGGCGGCTTCACCGCGCACTGAAGATCATAGCAAGGCGTTTCCAATGAGAGCTGTCGCAGCAATCGCCTTTTCGCTCTGCCTGGCGCTCCAGGCCTCTGCCCAGACGGCAGCGACCAGAATGGAAGGAAACAAGGTCATGCCAACGATGGAAGACATTCGCGCCACCGCGCCCGCCCTCGAAAAGTATGGCAAAGATGTCCTGCTCGGCGATCTCTGGAAGCGACCGGGCCTTTCCCGCCGGGACCGCAGCATCGTCACCGTCGCCGCGCTGATCGCCCGCGATCAGACCGTCGAACTGCCGTACTACCTGACCCTCGCGCTCGACAACGGCGTGAAGCCGTCGGAGATTTCGGAGATCATCACGCACCTTGCCTTCTACACCGGCTGGGCGAATGCGATGGATGCGATCCCGGCGGCGCGGGATGTGTTTCGGAGCCGCAACATCGGAGCCGATCAGCTCCCGCTGGCCTCCGGGCCTCAGCTTCCGCTCGACGAGGCGGCGGAGAAGCAGCGGGCGACGCGTGTCGGAGAGCAGTTCGGACAGGTCACGCCGAGCCTCGTCCAGTACACGACCGACGTGTTGTTCCGGGATCTCTGGCTCAGACCGGCGCTGGCTCCGCGTGATCGCAGCCTGGTCACCGTGAGCGCTCTCATGGCGACGGGCCAGGTCGCGCAGATCACCTATCACCTGAACCGCGCGATGGACAACGGGCTCACGCGCGGGGAAGCTGGCGAGGTGCTCGGCCATCTCGCCTTCTACGCCGGCTGGCCCAACGCTTTTTCCGCGGCACCGGTCGTCAAGGACGTCGTCGAAAAGCGCGCGCATTGAAGGAAACCGTCATGCCGCACGTCGTCGTCAAGCTCTACTCGGGACGATCCGCTCAACAGAAGCAAGCGCTCGCGCACGCGATTACCAGAGCGGTGACCAGCACGCTCGGCTCCGGCGAAGAGTCCGTATCGGTCGGCATAGAAGATGTGGCGCCGCAGGACTGGGCGAGCCGCGTTTACGGACCAGACATCGTCGGCAAGCCCGAGACCATCTTCAAGCAGCCCGGCTACGATCCTCGCTGAGCGAAGCAAGGCGATGATCACCCGCAGAAGCATACTCATCGGCGGCGCCGCCGCCGCCCTGACAGATGTCGGCCGATCGTCGGCGCAGACGACCGACAGTTCGAAGGAATTTCGCATGGATATGGACATCAAGAGAAACGGGTCTCGGCCTTCCCAGAAGGGCTCACAAGATTGGTTCACCGGGACCGTTCGCATCGACCCGCTATTTCAGCCGCAGGATCCGGCGCGTGCCGGTGCCGGTCAGGTCACGTTCGAGCCCGGCGCCCGGACCGCCTGGCACACCCATCCGCTCGGGCAGACGCTGATCATTACGGCGGGACTCGGCTGGGTGCAGCGGGAAGGCGGTCCGGTCGAGGAAGTCCGCCCCGGCGACGTCGTCTGGTTTCCTCCAGGATTGAAGCACTGGCATGGCGCTTCACCGACGACGGCGATGACCCACATTGCCGTCCAGGAATCCTCCGGCGGCAAGAACGTGGATTGGCTGGAGAAAGTGAGCGACGAGCAGTATCGGAAGTGATGCGCGGGCGCTGTAGAGTGCGTGCCGAAACATCCGGAGGAGCAGCACATGGCGATCGTATTCATCACCGGCAGCACGGACGGTCTCGGCCGTGCGGCGGCGCAGTCGCTCCTCGATCAGGGGCACCGGGTGGTGCTGCACGCACGTTCGGCCGATCGCGCCGCTGCGCTCGGAGAGCTGGCCTCGCGCTCCGAGGGAGTTGTGGTCGGCGACCTGCAGAGCGGCGCCGAGACGAAAGGCATCGCGGATCAAGTGAACGCGATCGGGCGCGTGGATGCGGTCATCCATAATGCCGGCGTCTACACGCAGCGCAGCCGCGGCTCAACGCCGGAAGGTCATGCCGTCACGTTGGCGATCAATACCATTGCGCCGTACATGCTGACGGCACTGATCGAGCGCCCCGCCAGGTTGGTCTATCTCAGCAGCGGGCTGCACCGCGGCGGCGATGGCTCGCTGGATGATCTCGATTGGACGAAAAGATCCTGGGATTCGGCCAAGGCCTACGCCGAGAGCAAGCTGCACGTCGTCGCGTTGGCGTCCGCGCTGGCGCGACGCTGGCCGCGGGTCCTGAGCAATGCGGTCGATCCCGGCTGGGCGCGCACGAAGATGGGCGGCGCGGGCGCCCCGGTCGATATCGAAACAGGTCAGAAGACGCAAACCTGGCTGGCCGTGAGCGACGATCCTGCCGCGCTGGTCAGCGGCCGCTACTGGCATCACCTCCGGCAGCAGGAGCCGGCTAATGAGGCGACCGATCCGAGTTTTCAGGACGAACTCGTCGACAAGTTGGCCAAGCTGACCGGAGTTAAACTACCGGCGTAGCTTCATCGTCAGAGGCGGGCCTTCACGAGCGCACGCCTACGCCGGCAGCTGCGCCTCGATGAAGGCGGTGACGAAACGCGGCATAGCGGCGGTGAGGTCGGCGCGGCTGCGCACCAAATGGATCGCGGCGAGTTCGGGATCGTCCTGCTGCGCGAGGTTGGCCTCGATCCGCGCACGCAAGGCCTCGCCGGACATGCCGACGCGCAGGATCCGCATCATCGCGAGCGCGGGCCCGGTGTAGATGCAATGCCAGTCGGCGTCGGCGCGGCAATCCGCCGGCGTCAGGCCGGTCTCCTCCTCCAGCTCGCGCAGCACGCTCCCGGCGATATCGACGGTCTCGCCGCGTATGTCGTCGAGATCGGGCGTGCCGGAAGGAAAATAGATCCGTCCGGGATTGGAGGTGTGCTCGCCCATCTCGCCGAGCACGAAGGCGCCGTCGTCGGAGAGCAGCGCGCCCATGCCGAAGCCGTTGAAAATCTCGCGGTCGGGAAAGCCCCAATCGCGCCAGGCGAGGAAGCTCGCAAAGTCGGTCTCGAAATAGCTGGCGCTGAGCCGCCCGTCCGAAAACACCGGATCGCGGCCGAGCAGCACGCGGCCGTTCCACAGGCTCGGCTTGGCGCGCTGCTCGGCTTCGAAATGCGCATCGATGTCGGCGCGCCGCTGGTCCGCGAACGGCCAAGGCCGCCGCTGCAACGTCAGGTCAAGCGCACTGACGCGATGAATGACCGGTGCCTGCGTGCCACTCATCGTGCTTGGCTACTTCGCGTTTCCGGTCGTCTTCTTGACCTGGTCGACGAATTTGTTGGTGTAGGTCTTGGTCACGTCGATGCCGGCCTTGGCGACGTCGGGCGAGCCGGTGCTGAACACCGCGAGCACGGCTTCCGCTCCCTTCGGGTCCATCTTGCCGGTCTGCGAATACATCGGGATCGTGTTCTTCAGCGCGGCGAGATAGAGGTCCTTGTTCTTGCCGACGAGCTCGTCCGGCATCTTGGCCATGATCTCCTCGGCCGAGTGCGAATGGATCCAGGACAGCGTCGCCATGATCGCGTTGGTCAGCGCCTGCACTTCCTTCTCGTGACCGTTGACCCAGGCCGTGGTCGAGTAAAGCGCGCCGCCGGGATACTCGCCGCCGAACACTTCGAGCGTATCGTGCTGGGTGCGGGTGTCGCTGAGGATCTTGAGATCCTTGTAGCTGCCCTGCAGCACGGTGACGGACGGATCGAGCATCACGGCCGCATCGATCTGGCCCTGCTCCATCGCGGCAACCGCGGTGGCGCCGAGGCCGACGCCGATTACGGCGGTGTTCATCGGATCGACGCCGTTCTTCTTCAACAGATACTTCAGGAAGAAATCGGTCGACGAGCCGGGCGCACTGACGCCGACCTTCTTGCCGGCGAGGTCCTTGATCGATTTGATCTCGCCGGTGTGCTTCGGCGAGACCACCAGCACCAGGCCGGGATAGCGGTCATAGACCACGAAGGACTGCAGCTCCTGCTTCTTGGCCGCGAGATTGACGCAGTGGTCGAAATAGCCGGAGACGACGTCGGCGCTGCCGCCGAGCACGGCTTTCAGCGCATCCGAGCCGCCCTTGAGATCGACCAGCTCGACCGCGAGCCCGGCCTTGTCATACTCGCCGAGCTGCTTGGCCAGCACCGTCGGCAAATAGCACAGGCAGGCGCCGCCGCCGACCGCGACCGTAATCTTGGTTTGCGCTGCGGCAAGGCCCGTGGACATAGCGAGCGCCAGCAGCGTTCCGGCCAGCTTGCCAAGCAGTTTGTTCATGACGTCCTCCGTTCGACTGGCCGGCAAGATAGAGGAGCGAGCCCGGCTTGAGAAGGCGACTTTGGTGCCAAGGTTCGGCGAAGGAATGGCTGCCATGTTCGGCCGCTGACGGTTTATTCCGCGCACGCCATGCGATCTTTTCGTCGCATCGAGCACATCGGGCGCGCCCGAGTGCTGGCCAAGGCCGGCGCCGCCGCATAGCATCGCCGTCACAAAAAAACACCAGGGGAGGATTTCCATGAATCGCATCGCCACGACGCTGTCGATCGTTGCCGCTTTCGCCGCCGGCTGCGCCGTCACCCACGTGTTGCGGCCGGCGCTCGCTGCCGAAAACATCACCGCGCAGATCATCCACACCGGCGAGATGGAAGGCGACAAGCTTGGCGATGCCAACAAGGTCGGCTTCCGCTCAAAGATGTTCGTGTCGGCCGACGGCGCCACCGTGTCGATCCAGGACGGCAACGTGCCGAAGCACCTGCATCCCAACACCAACGAGCTGCAGTACATTCTCGAAGGCACCGGCACGATCTGGCTCGGCGACAAGGAAGTGACGGTGAAGCCGGGCGATCTCGTCGTGATCCCGAAGGGCACGCCGCATGGCGGCACCAAGCCGAACGGCCGGCCGCTGAAAGCTATTGCGATCAAGACGCCGCCGCAGGCGCCGGATGATACCAAGATGCTGGATTGACGACCGCCGCCTCCACGTCATTGCGAGCGAAGCGAAGCAATCCATGCTGCGGCGTACGCGGAGCAATGGATTGCTTCGTAGCTTCGCTCCTCGCGATGACGGCGGGGTGAGCAGGTCGGGTCGGCCGTATAAGCCCTACGGTTCCATCGTTAGATGACACGCAGCATATAATTGACTTGCCCCGGACCGCGCCCTCCCATAATATGATGGTTGACATCTTATACAGGGCAACGCCATGAGCTTGGACGATCATCCCACGGTCAGGGCCGTGCGCGCCCGCAGCGGCCAGACGGTCCACGACGCCGCGATCTCCTCGGAATTCATCAAGCAGATCGCGCGGGACTGCGGCGCCGACGACGTCGGTATCATCGAGTTCGAACGGGCGGCGATCGCGCCGCAGCGGGACTCGATCCGGAAAGTCTATGGCCGAACCCGCGCGCTGCTGGCGATCGCCTGCCACATGAACCGGGAGCCGGTGCGCTCGCCCACCCGCTCGGTCGCCAACGAGGAATTTCACGGCACCTACGATCACGTCAACGAAACCGCGCGCGCCATCGTTCGCGCGCTCGACGAGCACGGCATCGCGTCCTGCAATTCGGTCGCTGCCTTCCCGATGGAAATGGACCTGCCCAAGATATTCATGGTCCAGCACAAGCCGATCGCGGTGGAAGCGGGCCTCGGGCGGATGGGCATCCATCGCAGCGTCATCCATCCGAAGTTCGGCAGCTTCGTCCTGCTTGGCACCATCCTGCTCGGGCGCGAGGTCGACGCCTACGACCAGCCGATCGACTACAATCCCTGCCTCGAATGCAAACTGTGCGTCGCGGCCTGCCCGGTCGGCGCCATCAAGCCGGATGGCGGCTTCGATTTCATGTCGTGCTTCACCCACAATTATCACGACTTCCTCGGCAACTTCTCGCAGTGGGTGGAGAAGGTCGCCGACGCCAAGGACGCCAAGGATTATCGCGCCCGCGTTCCCCGCAGCGAGACCATGAACGTCTGGCAGTCGCTGTCGTTCAAGCCGGGCTACAAGGCGGCCTATTGCATCTCCGCCTGCCCGGCCGGCGAAGACGTGATCGGCCCGTTCCTGCACGATCGCGACGCCCATTTTGCCGACGTGGTGAAGCCGCTGATCGACAAGGACGAGTTCGTCTACGTGATCCCGGATACCGACGCAGAGGACACGGTGACGCGGCGCTTTCCGCACAAGAAGGTGCAACACGTCGAGTCCGGCCGCCACACCGGCAGCATTCAGGGCTACCTGTTCTCGCTCTCGCTCGGATTTCAGCGCGGCCGGGCAAGGGGCCTCGATCTGGTAGCTCATCTGAGCTTCACCGGCGCAACCACGCTCGATGCAACGGTGACCATCAAAGGAAAGGACCTCCAGGTGGTGCCGGGCCGTCACGTCGGAGAGGCGTCCCTGCGCATCACGGCCGACACCAAGGCATGGTTGAGTGTTCTCAACCGCGACCTCGAGCTTGCCGACGCGATCAACGCGGGCCTCGTGAGCCCGAGCGATGAAAAGTTGTTCGCGGCCTTCATGCGGTGCTTCCCGCTCTGAGCGACCGGGTGAGCAAAGGCGCGAAGCGCCGTGCCCACCATGCCTTAGTGAGGTGAGCACATTGGCCGGGCTCCCTCCCCCCTTGCGGGGGAGGGTTGGGGAGAGGGGTAAGCCCAGGGCGAGATCGCGGATGGAGCCGCCGCTTTCGCAACTACGGTCATGCATGCATCGATACGGATATCGAGAGAGCACGCCGTGTGGCCCCCCTCTCCCTAACCCTCTCCCGCAAGGGGAGAGGGAACCCTGGCATTGTGCCCGCCTACGGTTACCCTGTTGTCCGCGCCCATGCGCTACGGTGCGAAATACGCCGGATGATCGATATCGGCGAGCAGCCCGGGTTGTTGCGGCTGCCAGTCGAGCCGCACGCGGGTGCCGGCGCTCGAGGTCGGCACATCGAAGCTGGCGAAGCGGCCGAACCAGCCGAAATGCTCGGCCGCCGCCTCGGGCGATTTCGATACCAAGGGAATGTCGAGGCGTCGGGCGATCACCTCGGCGATCGCCTTGAGCGGCACGCCCTCGTCGGCCACGGCATGGAATGGCCCGCCCTCGACGCCGCGTTCGAGCGCGAGGCGATAGAGGCGCGCGGCGTCGAGGCGGTGCACGCCGGGCCAGCGGTTTTGCCCGTCCCCGATATAGGCGGAGGCGCCCTTCTCGCGCGCGATCGCGACGAGGCGCGGCACGAAGCCATGGTCGCCATGGCCGTGCACCGACGGCGGCAACCGCACCACGGCGGCGCGCACGCCGCGCGCTGCCACCGCCATCGTCGTCGCCTCCGAGGCACGCGGATATGATTCGGAAACCGGGATCGGCGGATCCCGCTCGGTCGCGACGCGGCCCTGCGCGACGCGGGCGACGCCCGACGTCGTGATCAACGGGCGTTGTGAGCCTTCGAGCACGGCGCCCAGCGTCTCAATGGCGCGGCGGTCATCTTCGCAATTCTTGGCGAATTTCGAG
The DNA here is from genome assembly GCF_900696085.1 of Bradyrhizobium ivorense. Classification (GTDB taxonomy): domain Bacteria; phylum Pseudomonadota; class Alphaproteobacteria; order Rhizobiales; family Xanthobacteraceae; genus Bradyrhizobium; species Bradyrhizobium ivorense. Next base: position 84,187 of record NZ_CAADFC020000028.1, on the reverse strand, counting down.
AAGTCGTGATTGAAGGCGCAATGTATCACCGCATCCGACTGCGCCGCGCCGCTGCTGAGGCTGTCGAGGTCTTCGAGCGTGCCGTAGTGAACCTCGGCGCCGGCGGCGGCCAGCGCTGCCGCACCCTGGTCCGAACGGGTCATGCCGAGCACCTGATGGCCGGCGGCGATCAATTCCTTGGTGACGGCCGAGCCGACCCAACCAGTGGCTCCAGTGACAAACACGCGCATGCAGGTCTCTCCAGGTTTGGCTGGAGACAAATCTCGCCGCTTAAACTATCCTGGTAAACTAGTGACGTTATCATGGTATAATAGCTAACAGGATGAGCGAACCCACCCTGCAGGAAAACCTGCTCGGCGCCTATCTGAAGGACCGCCGCAGCAAGCTCGATCCGGCCGCGTTCGGCTTTCCCGCCGAGCGGCGCCGGACGCCGGGGCTGCGCCGCGAGGAGGTGGCGCAGCGCGCCAATATCAGCCCGACCTGGTACACCTGGCTCGAGCAGGGCCGCGGCGGCGCGCCGTCGGCCGACGTGCTCGACCGCATCGCGCGGGCGCTGATGCTGACGAGCATCGAGCGCGAGCACCTGTTCCTGCTCGGTCTCGGCCGCCCGCCCGAGGTGCGCTACCAGCGCAGCGAAGGCGTGACGCCGCGGCTGCAGCGCGTGCTCGACGCGCTGTCGCCGAGCCCCGCCGTGATCCGGACCGCGACATGGGACATCGTCGCCTGGAACCGGGCGGCGACCGTGATGCTGACGGATTACGGCGCGCTGCCGCCGACGGAGCGCAACATCCTGCGCTTCATCTTCCTCGATCCGCGCGTCCGCGCCGCCCAGCATGACTGGCAGAGCGTGGCGCGCTTCGTGGTCGGCGCGTTCAGGGCGGACGCGGCGCGCGCCGGCGCCGCCGCCGTGGTGCAACCGTTCGTCGACAAACTGTGCCGGCTCAGCCCCGAATTCGCGGCGCTGTGGCGCGACAATGACGTCCGCACCCATGGCGATGGGGTCAAGCATCTGCGGCACCCGATCCTCGGCCCGATCGCGTTCGAGTACTCCGCGTTCGCGGTCGATGGCCGGCCGGATCTCAGCATGGTGGTCTACAATCCCGTGGACGCCGAGGTCGTGGAGAAGATCCGCGGGCTGATCGACGCGGCGCTTTAGCCGCGCGTCCGGTCGCGTAGGTCGTTCCACGACGTGCATCGACCATCAATCTCAAGGCGGATCACTGGCAATCGCCGTCTGCGATCCGGCATCTTGTTGCGCGACGGTTTTTTCCAGCCGGGCGATGTTTTCCAGCAGGCGCTGGCTGGTCAGGACGAGAAAATAATAGCCGAATTGCGGGCTTTGAAAGTAGAGCTCAAGCAGCCTGTCATAGGTGATGGTGAGAACTTGTCCGTCCTCTATGCATTCGACCGTTCCGGTTCGCCGGTTATTCGGCGTCAGGAAGCCTAATTCTCCCATGAGACGCCCTGGCGGAAGCTCGACGTCGATTTCCTTGACCAGGAATCGTCCGGTGACGGTCAGAAACATTTCCGTCGCTACGTCACCCTTCTTGAACAGCCGGTCGCCCCGCTGATATCGGCGTTCGGTCATGAATGGCCTGAGCCATTCCATCGACATGTCACCCTGCGCCGCGGTACGCGCCTTCTTCACCAGCCTGAGCATTTGACGAAGGCGAACGGCATTGATCGGCAGCAACAACAGATAGAGCAGAAAAGTGCTGACGTTTCCTGTCAGCGCGCCAAAGGTCGCGAAGAATGTGCAGCCAGCCATATTGGCGACGCGCAGCGGCACCATCGTCTGCATCAGCAAGGTCGCGACAAAGAAGATTGCGCCAATCAATGCAAACATGTTGGCAAGCGTTATGTTGGCCAATCCAATCTCGAGCAGCCGATTGAACAGCGCATCGTAGGTCACGTTATTGGGATCGAGTCCGAGCTGAACCAGAATCTTTGCGACCCTGAGATTGTCCGCGGCGGTATCGAGGATACGGTTGAGTATCGTCGAAATATCTGCGCTGTTGAGCTCCATTGCATCTTCTCTTCGCGAAGCTGATTAAAAACTGTTCAATTCTTGAGAAACGTGTAGGCGACGATCAGAGCCACCATGGCAGCGAAGATCAGCAGGGCCGGCACGGATTTCCGGCCGGCGGGCCTGTCGGGAGCGGCCGCGGCCAGCCGAGCCGGCGGAGTCATACGCGGTGTCGGAGACCGTGCGGCACCTTTAGTCGCCGATGCCGCGGCGGCTTCCAGGTCCGGCGCCGTGCCAAGGCCTCCCATCTCGCGATAATAACTGGTGTAAACCTCGCGAACTGCCGCTACTTTCGACTCGGCCTCGCTCATCCCCTCGAGCCTCGCTCTATAATCAAGCAAAACCGCCTGCGCATTCGCGGGCAGGTCATCGAAGCTTCCGAGCTTCGCCATCATGAGCCATGTGGCAAAGTCCGCCTCAGCTTTGAAGTGGGCTTTTCGGGCGATCCTGATGCTCGGGCGTGAGGCCATCATTATCTGATCGACTTGCAATGCAAAATCGCGGCATTTCATGACGTACGCTGAACGGTTCGCCTAGGTGTGCGAGCTATCCAGGCTGGCGTCAAGTACCGCGTGGTGATTCGCCTCCTGCGCCGCTCTCACGTGAGCGCCCACGCCTACTACTTTCCTATAACGTTGCCGTAACAGCCGTCTTGAAAACACCTATGCAACGTGCGGCCAACGGGTATAGCCGAGCCTAATCCTGGCGCACCGCCGTCGGCCGCCACACCAATAGCCGCTTCTCCACCATGGTCACGACCATGTCGATCAGGATCACGAAGGCGGACAGCACGAACATGCCGGCGAAAACGCCGGCGACGTCGAACACGCCCTCGGCCTGCTGGATCAGATAGCCGAGGCCGGCGGCGGCGCCGAGATATTCGCCGACCACGGCGCCGACCACCGCGAAGCCGACCGAGGTGTGCAGCGAGGAGAACATCCAGGACAACGCCGATGGCCAGTAGACGTGCCGCATCAATTGCCGCTCGCTCATGCCGAGCATGCGGCCGTTGTCGAGCACCGTGGTCGGCACCTCCTTGACGCCCTGGTAGACGTTGAAGAACACAATGAAGAACACCAAGGTGACGCCGAGCGCGACCTTGGACCAGACGCCGAGCCCGAACCACAGCGCGAAGATCGGCGCCAGCACCACGCGGGGCAGCGCGTTGACCATCTTGACATAGGGATCGAACACCGCGGCGACGCGCGGCTGCCGCGCGAACCAGAAGCCGACCAGAATGCCGCCGGCCGAGCCGATCACGAAGGCGAGGATCGATTCCCACAGCGTGATCGCAAGATGCTTCCAGATCACCCCGGTCGCAAACCATTTGATGATCTGCTCGAGCACGTCGACCGGATTGGAGAAGAAGAACGGCGGCAGCAGGATCTTGCCGAACACCGGCACGCTGGCGAAGAACTGCCACAGCCCCAGCACGACGACGGCGACCAGGATTTGAAGCGCGAGCAGCGTGATGCGCGACATCAGGCGGCCCCCGCCTGGGTCGACTGCACATAGCCCGTCATCACCTCGTCCTTCAGCACGCTCCAGATCTCCCGGTGCAGGGCATGGAAATCCTTCTCCATGCGGACTTCCGAAATATCGCGCGGCCGCGGCAGCGTGATCCGCCAGTCGCCGATGATGCGGGCCGAGGGGCCGGCCGACATGATCACGACGCGGTCGGCGAGCGCGATCGCCTCCTCGAGATCGTGGGTGACGAACAGCACTGCCTTGCGGTCGGCGGTCCACAATTCCAGCAGCAGATTGCCCATGATCTGCCGGGTCTGCGCATCGAGCGGGCCGAACGGCTCGTCCATCAGCAGGATCTTTGGATCGCGGATCAGGACCTGGGCCAGAGCCACGCGTTTGCGCTGGCCGCCGGAGAGCATGTGCGGATAGCGGCCTGCGAAGGCGCCGAGCCCGACCGAGCCCAGCCACTTCTGTGCGCGCGCCAGCGCCTCGGCGCGCGGCGTGCCGCGGATCTCGAGGCCGATAGCGACATTGTCGATCGCGGTCTTCCACGGGAACAGCGCATCGGCCTGGAACAGGTAACCGGCGTCGCGGTTGAGGCCCGCGAGCGGCTTGTCGAAAATCCGCACTGCGCCGCCGGCCGGCCGCAGCAGGCCCGCCGCGACGTTCAGGAGCGTCGATTTTCCGCAACCCGTGGGCCCGACGATGGCGACGAACTCGCCATTGGCGACCGCAAAATTGGCCTGCTCGACCGCGGTATAGACCCGCCCATCCGCCAACCGAAACGCCACCGTCGCACTGTCAAGCGCGACCGCCGTCGGCTCTGTCTTCTCCACCACGCTGCCTCCCGCGTTTGCCGGATGGCTTAGCGGTTCGGGCCGGCAAGTTCAACGCCGGGATGCTCACGTGGTTTTCACGGAAAGCGGGTTGAGAATTGAGCTGAGATCGCCGAGGCTGGGCCCACAGGCGGCGAACGCAAGGAGACGGATCATGCGGATTGCAGTGGTGGGCGCAGGCGGCGTCGGCGGCGGCTTTGGCGCGGCGCTGGCGCATGCCGGGGCCGACGTCACCTTCATCGCGCGCGGCGCGCATCTCGCGGCGATGCGGAGCGAAGGGCTCAAGGTTCAGGGCGGCCGCGGCGAGACCCATCTGGTGCCGACCAAGGCGACCGCCGATCCGACTGAAGTCGGACCGGTCGATATCGTGCTGTTCTGCGTCAAGCTGTGGGACGTCGAAAGCGCTGGCGAGCACATCAAGCCGATCGTCGGACCAAACACCGCGGTGATCCCGCTGCAAAACGGCGTCGACGCGCCGGACCGGCTGATCCCGATCCTCGGACGCGACGCCGTGATGGGCGGTGTCGCGCAGATCAGCGCGTCCATCATCAAGCCCGGCGTGATCAACCAGGTCGGCACCTTCATGCGCATGATTTTCGGCGAGCTCGACGGCAGCGTCACGCCGCGCGGCAAGGCGTTGCTGGAGCTCTGCCTGAAGGCCGGCTTCGACGCGACCTTGAGCGAGCAGATCACCACCGAGCTCTGGATGAAGTTCGTGCTGCTCGCCGCCAATGCCGGCATGACCGCCGTGACCAGGCAGCCGATCGGTAAGCTGCGTGACGATCCCGACTTGCGCCCATTGTTCGTCTCGGCCTGCGAGGAGACCATCGCGGTCGCCCGCGCCAACAGCATCAAGCTGCCTCCGGACGCATTGACAAAAGTGCTCGACTTCATCGGCCACGCGCCGCCGGCGATGAAGGCCTCGATGGCGCTCGATCTCGAGCGCGGCAACCGGCTCGAACTGCCCTGGCTGAACGGCAAGGTGGTCGAGCTCGGCCGCAAGCTGGGCGTGCCGACGCCGACGCACAGCATGCTGTATGCGGTGCTGAAGCCCTACGCGATGGGCGCGCCGGCTGACGAGGCTCACTCATCGCGATAGCGATGCGCCCGGCGCTTCGGCGGCTGCTTCGGACCGGCGTAGAACGGATTTACCGAGCATGTCGCCGGCCGCCCGGAGGCCGTGGCCCGGCACTCCGGCAGCGAGGTAAACCTGCAATCGATGTAATCAGACGTCAGCGTGCCGCCATAGACCCGCAGGCATACCGGATAGTTCGGATCGTAGGCCTGCGCGGCGGCTGGCCCGGTGAGACCGACGCCAACGAGACACACCCCAAGGGCGGCGATCACACAGGTGCGCAGGCGCATCAGAGTCTCCTTGTCGTTACCGCGGGTGGCGCGCGGCTATTGCTGATTGTCCGGCTTGCCGTCGTCCTCGCCGAGGCAGCGGATGACGAAGGCGGGCGTGTCGCGCGGCAGGATCTGCGCAGCGCGGGCCTTGAGACGGCATTCGAGCTGGGCGATCTGCCGCGCCCGCCGCCGCTCGCTCGGCAGCGCCGACTGCCGCAACTTGCGAAGTGTCATCGGCGAGCCATCGGATTGGAAGCTCAGCTCGTAGGTCTTGCCGTTGCGGTCGGTGGCGGCACAGCTGATGCTCGACACCTGCCGCGTCACGAAGCTTCCGATCTGCCGGCACGAGCCGGTCGACATTTCGACCAGCGGCGACGGCAGCCCATCGACCCGCGGCCGGTCCTTCGACTTCAGCAGCATGCGGTCGACCGCAAGCTCGAACAGATTGTCCTGGGTCCGCCCCACGCTCTCGCCGGAGAACGAAACGATGTGGCTGCTGTCGGCGGGATCGTCCAGCACGACGGTGAATTCGGAGCGCCCGCTCTGGGTGTGGAAATAGGCCACCGCCTTGCAGGTGTAGTTGCGGCCGGCGATGTTGACGTTGCGGCAGGTGCCGGACATCAGCGCGTACATGTCGACATCATAGACCGGGCCGGCCGCGAGCGCAGGCCAGCAGGTGATCGCAACGGCAATCAGCAGTACGAGACGGGAGATCATGCTGGATCGGTCGAAAGCACGGTCGGCGGGAAGGTTCATGGCTTCAAGGTCGCTGATTTAGATCGACTGTGCAACCGCTGAAGCAGGCCGAAATATGGTGGTCGCGCCGATCACCCAGGGAAAGACCTGAAAGCAGCGTTGAAAATCGGGAACCAGCAGCTGCGTCAGATTTGCGGACCGGACAGCGTGACTTCGCGCTCGGCACGAAACACGTTGCTGTAGAGGTTCGCGATCCATTGACGGCCGCGCGCCGTCATGTTGAGCGAGTGGATGGCGCCCTGGATATGCGGCGCCACCATGCTCCAATAGAACTGCGGATAGCGGTCGACGATGTCGGCCGGCGATTCGTAGCCGAGCTGCCGGTTGATGCCGACCTCCTCGAACTCGTGATAGAGCGCGTTGGCTTTCCGGATGTAGTTGGGATCGCCGAGCTGCCCGATGAAATCAGCAGCGCGCACGATCGCCGCCTCGTCGTCATATTCCTGGCCTTCCGGCGCCGGAAAGCGGGTGCCCTCGATGTTGCGCGCGACACGTTCGCGGTCGAGCGGAATGACCTGTTCGAGCCGGTCCAGAACGTAGAGCTTCGAGCGATCGACGTGATAGGGCATCAGGCCGGCGTCCGACGAGCCGCGCGGCAGCACCACCTTCCTGCCGGCCGCATCGATGACATAGCCGTCCGGTCCGTCGCCCTTCAGGACGCCGCGCACATAGCCGATGTCGTGGGTGAGGCAGGCGATGATCGTGTGGGTGTAGTCCTCTGCGGTGACATGGGTGTGCAGCATGCGGCCGCAGATGATCTGGTGCCCGGCCAGCGTGACCAGCATCGTATGCTCGACATTGTGATAAAGCGCGTCGCTGTTGCCGATGCATTCCAGCGCGATGCGGGCGGCGGCCGGGAGCAGTTCGCCGAAGCGCGTCTGCGCGGCTCCGAAGGTGCGGCTCACATGCGCGGCGAGAAACTTCTCCAGGGCGCGTGCCGCCAACTCAGGTAACGTCATCATCGATGCAGCCCCGACCGCGCAACGTTCCTCGCTGGCCTCGATCTTTGGTCGTAGTTGGGCCGCGAGTATAGCGTATCCACAGACGGGCGGCTACGCACCGCCTGGTGCGGCGGTCGCTCGCCGGGCCGTACTTTCCCGGGCTTGCTCACAACGATACCGCCGCCGCTGATAGTGGCATGAACCCTGCATGAGTCGGTTTAGAAATATGAGTCGGTTCAGAAATCCTGTCAGACCGGGTTATCCCACCGATAAGGACCATCATGCTCGTTACGCTCGTCGCCATCCTCTGCAATGCTCAACTCTGTATGGAAAAGGTCGTCACAACCAGTGATCAATCCGGCATCACCATGGGGACCTGCGCGGTCAATGCGCAAATCGGCATCGCCGATTGGCTCGCCAAAGGGCCGTATCACGATTGGCGTTTGCGCAGTTATAAGTGCATCATGGGCAAATATGTGCCCAAGAACGAAGTGTGATCCGCTCTCGGGCCTCGAAGCCAGGGGCTGATTGCGGATAGGAACTGCCCGCGAAGGCGCGCAGCGCACGCTTGCGGCTCACGTCAAAGCCCTCTTTTATGGGCTGTCGCTGTCGTCACGACGGCGAGACATGAGGTCGCCAGGAAATGCCTGCAACGCCGCTGATCGCCTACGCGCATGTCGGCAAGAGTTTTGACGCCGGCCGCGTGGTGGCGGTCGACGATGTCTCGCTCGACGTCGCCGCCGGCGAATTTCTGGCGATCGTCGGCGGCTCGGGTTCGGGCAAGACCACGCTGCTCAGGCTCGCCAACCGGCTGATCGAAGCCGATCGCGGCCGGATCGCGATCGAGGGCGAGGATGTCAGCCGCATCGATCCGATCCTGCTGCGACGCCGCATCGGCTACGTCTTCCAGAGCGGGGCCTTGTTTCCGCATCTCACCGTCGCCGGCAACATCGGCATCACGCCGCGGCTGCTGGGCTGGCCGCAGGCGGAGATCTCGGCGCAGATCGACGAACTGCTCGACCTGGTGCGGCTCGAGCGGATGCAATACCGCGACCGCATGCCGCACGAGCTGTCGGGTGGCCAGCGCCAGCGCGTCGGCGTGGCGCGTGCGCTGGCTGCGAAGCCGCGCATCGTGCTGATGGACGAGCCGTTCGGCGCGCTCGATCCCCTCACCCGCGATGCGCTGGGCGACGATTATCGCGCCCTGCACCGCGAGCTCGGCCTGACCACCGTCATGATCACCCACGATATGACCGAGGCGCTGCTGCTCGCCGATCGCGTCGCGGTGATGCATGCCGGCCGGCTGCTGGCGCTGGGCACGCCGGCGGAGCTGTCGGCGAGCACCGACGCTTACGTCGGCCAGCTCTTGCGCACGCCGCGGCGCCAGGCCGAGCGGCTCGGCGCGCTGCTGCCGCGGGACGGCGCGGCATGAGCCTGTCCGCCGATCCACGCTGGGGCGAGGCGCTCAGCCACCTGGGCGACTATCTCGGCAATCACGTGCGGGTCAGCGTCGCCGCGCTGGCGCTCGGGCTGCTCATCAGCCTGCCGCTCGCGCTCATCGCCCGCAACCGGCCGGTGCTGCGCGGCGCGCTGCTCGGGCTTGCCAGCATCGTGCAGACCGTGCCCGGCCTCGCCCTGCTCGCGCTGTTCTATCCGCTGCTGCTGGCGCTCGCGGCGCTGACCGCAGCCTGGCTCGGCTTCAGCTTTTCCGCGTTCGGCTTCCTGCCGGCGGTGCTGGCGCTCGCGCTCTATTCGATGCTGCCGGTGCTGCGCAACACCATCACGGGCCTGTCGGGCGTCGACCCGGCCGTGCTGGAGGCGGCCCAGGGCGTCGGCATGACGCCGCGGCAGTCGCTCACCATGGTCGAGCTGCCGCTGGCCCTGCCGGTGATGATGGCGGGGATCCGCACCGCGGCAGTGTGGGTGATCGGCACCGCGACGCTGTCGACGCCGATCGGTCAGACCAGCCTCGGCAACTACATCTTCGCCGGACTGCAGACCCAGAACTGGGTGTTCGTGCTGTTCGGCTGCATCGCCGCCGCCGTGCTCGCGCTCGTGGTCGACCAGTTGCTGGCGCTGATCGAGCACGGATTGCGCAACCGCAGCCGGCTGCGCACCGCGCTCGGCGGGCTCGGCATCGCGGCGCTGATCGCGGCAACCCTGGTGCCGGCAATAGCCCGCCCGCACGCACGTTACGTCATCGGCGCCAAGACATTCACCGAACAATATGTGCTGTCAGCGCTGGTCGCACAGCGGCTGCAGGCGGCCGGATTGCCGTCCACGACCCGCGCAGGGCTCGGCTCCAACGTGATCTTCGAGGCGCTTGCCGCCGGCGACGTCGATGTCATCATCGACTATTCCGGCACGCTGTGGGCCAACCAGTTCCACCGCACCGACGCCAAGCAGCGCACTGAGCTGCTCGGCGAGCTGAAAGAGACGCTGGCGCGGCAGAACATCACCCTGCTCGGCGAGCTCGGTTTCGAGAATGCCTATGCGCTGGTGATGCCGAAGCAGCGCGCCAACGAACTCGGCATCCATTCGATCTCCGACCTCGTGTCGCACGCGCCGGCGATGTCGATCGCCGGCGACTATGAATTCTTCTCGCGGCCGGAATGGGCCCGCGTCCAGAAGACCTACGGGCTCGCGTTCCGCACCCAGCGGCAGATGCAGCCGGATTTCATGTATGCCGCGGTCGCTGCCGGCGAGATCGACGTCATCGCCGGTTACACCAGCGACGGGCTGATCGCGAAATACGATCTGGTCGTGCTCGACGACGACCGGCACGCGATCCCGCCCTATGACGCGATCGTGCTGCTGTCGCCGAAGCGGCGCGACGACGACAAGCTGGAGGCCGCCTTGCGGCCGCTGCTCGGCAAGATCGACATCGCCGGCATGCGCGAAGCAAATCTGAGGGCGTCGGGCAACGACGCGTCGTCGTCACCCGATGCCGTAGCAAGGTGGCTTTGGGAGAAGATTGGGAAATAGCGTAGGATGGGTAGAGCGAAGCGAAACCCACGCCTATCGCCGCGCGGCGTCATGATGGGTTTCGCCTCGCTCTACCCATCCTACGGCGCTACAGTCCCTTGATCATGCCCGCGTCGATCAGCATGCGGTTGAAGCGGCGCGCCTCGGCGCCGTCCTTGCAGGAATAGAATTTGCCCTTGCAGCGGAGCATGATCGCCTTCTGCTCCTCGAACGACGGATCGAGCGGGATGCCGGCGGCCTCCTGGATCACCAGCGGCAGATAGGCAGCATCGATTGTGTCCATCACGGCCGGGCTCTTCACCGGCTCGAAGTTGATGGCGTCGATCGCGTAATAGGTCGCGTAGTAGCGCGGATCGTAATCCATCAGCTTCTTGCCGATGCCGGCCTCGTCGAGCTCGGGGTCGAGCAGTTGCGGCGAGAATTCCGGCTGGTGGTCGCCATAGCGCACGATCAGGAACGGCTGCGCCGGAAACTTCTTCTTCAACGCCGCGACGAAGCTCGCATAGTCGTTGGCGCTCATCGCCTGCCGGCGCAGATATTCGTCGATTGACGGCACGTTGCCCGGCCGCTTCCAGGCGGGCAGCATGTCGGGGCGGAAGGTCGTCTCCCAAGGGAAATGATTGGCGGCGAGATAGACGAAGGCGAACAGCGGTGTGCCCGGCCGCTCCCGTTCCGTCATCAGCTTCACCGCCTTGTCGTAGAAGAAGCTGTCGGGCTCGACATCTTTCGCATGCAGATCATGCGCGTCGTAGAAGTGCTGAATGCCCGTGGTGGCCTGGAAGCCGCGCGCGCCCATGAAGCCGCCGAAGGCCGGATAGAGCGAGAGCGTGTCGTAGCCGCAGCGGCGCAACGACAGCGGCAGGCCGCGCTCGACCCGTCCGGAGGCGATGCGGGTGACGAAATAGGCGAAGCGGCCGAACGAGCGCGACGACAGCCCCGCGAGCACGTTGTACTCGGTGAACCAGCTCGGCCCGCCATTGCTCTCGGCGAGGAATTTGCGCGCGACGCCGTCGTAGGACTTGAACTGGCTGCCATAACCCGGCGGCACCCTGACGCCGGCGGCGGCGCGGATGTCGAAGCTCGACTCGTCATGGATCATGATGATGTTCGGGCGCCGGCCTGCCGGATGGCAGGCATCGACCAGCGGCACCTTCAACGTCTCGCTCGAGGCCGGGTCCGACTCCATGAAGCCGTGCGCGATGAAATCGGACACCGTGGTGACGCCGGAGCGCGCGAATTTCGACAGATAGCCGTCGTCGTAATAGCCGCGCCAGGCTTCATCCGGCCAGGCAAAGGCATAACCGGAGAGCGCCGCAGTACAGGCAAGGCAGGCGGCCGCCGCCGGCAGCCGGCGGATGCGGAACGGATCGAGCCACCACAGCGCGTACATCAACGGCAGCGTGACAAGGCCGGTGCCGATGATCGACCAGCGCAGATTCGGGAAGATCGTGAGCAGGAACGCCGCGGTGTCGCGGTCGATCACCATCAGGTCGACGAAGTTCGCGGTCATCTGCACCACGTCGTGCTTGAAGCGCGACAGCAGCACCACGATCACGGTCAACGTCAGCGACAGCGCGCCCGACAGCGCCGGCCTGCGCAGCAGGGCGATGAACAGGAAGTTCATGATGCCCCAGGTCAGCAGGAAGCAGAGCCGCGAGCCGAAATCGGTCTCGGTCCGCAGCATCACGATCAGCGCGCCGAGATGCGGCGCGGCGACCGCCATCAGCCGCCAGATGCCGATCGCGGCAAGACCGCCGGCCAGTGCGGCAACGGAGGAGTTCTGCTGAGGCGCGGGCGCCATGGGCGGGACGCAATACAACCCGGCGCAATGCAACGGCCTTGGGCTGGCAACGGCCAGGAGGCACACCGCACAGCCGGTATCTGTGCCGCGTCATAAAACCGTAATTGAATCGTCATGAACGCGCAATGAATTTGCCGCTGCGAATTCGGAGTAGTCAGCGGCTGCGCGGCTTAGCCTTTCGCCGCGGGCGCGCGCCGGGCGATCCCGGCGATGAAGAGATCGACGATGCTTGCGGCCATCGCCTCGGCCTCCGCGTCGCTGACGCCCCAGCGCGGCAAGTGGCCGTCGATATGCATCCGTGCAAAACCATAGACCAGCGCGCGGCCGGCGATCTGGACCTGCTTCAGATCGTGCGCCCCGAGCTGGCCGGCCGAATGCGCATCCGCGAGCGTGCGCGCGGTGAGCGCGATCAGCTCGGCATTGTCGCTGGAGACCTCGGCCGAGCGATCGTGGTCGAAAAAGCGGCGGCTGGAGATGATCTCGAAATGGGTCGGGTTCCGCATCGCCCAGCGCAGATAGGCGATCCCGAGGCAGCGGAAGCGGCCTAGCGGATCGCCCGGCGCCGCACCGGCCAGCGCCGCCTCGATCTCGGCGCGGAAGCGGCGCTGCGCCTCCTCCGCCACCGCGTTCATCAGGGCGTCCCGGCTCGGGAAATGCCGGAACGGCGCCCCCGGCGATACCCCGGCACGGCGGGCGGCCTCGCGGACGCTGACCGCGTCCGGCCCGCCCTCGCCGACCAATTGCATCGCGGCCTCGATCAGGACCCGCCGGAGGTCGCCGTGGTGATAGGGCCGGGCCGCCGGCGGAGGCGCCGCGGCCGCACGCGGCTTGGGCGATCGGCGTTTGGCGAGCGAGCTCTTGGCAGGCGGGTTCTTGGCGGGGCGACGCATGCCGGATGCTCTAGCATCACCGGCTTGTGAATGTAAGCGCTGATTACACCGATTGACGACACCTCGCCCCGCTATGTAACTGGTGATTACATTAAAGACGGGAGGCAGCACATGGCGATGCGTCAAGACTGGTTCGAGGGCTGGCGGCTGTTCGCCCTGCTGGCGCTGACCCTGATCGGGCTTTCGATCTGGATCGCTGGGATGCGGCAGTTCGAGGTCGAGGGCGTGCGGATGGTGATCCGCTTCACGGCGCGCACCTCGCTGCTGTTGTTCTGCCTCGCCTTCTCCGCCGCGGCCCTGGCGCGGCTCTGGCCGAACGCCTGGACGCGCTGGCAGCGCCGCAACCGCCGCTATCTCGGCGTCAGCTTTGCGGCCTCGCACGCCGTCCATGCCGTCGCGATCGGCTGCTTCGCGGTGCTCGATCCGATCGGCTTCGCGGACGCCACCTCGGTCGTGTCCTACATTTTTGGCGGCATCGGCTATGCCTTCATCATCGCGCTGACCGCGACCTCGTTCAACCGCACCGCGGCGATGCTCGGCCCGCGCGCCTGGCGCGCGCTGCATCTTGTCGGCGGCTATTATCTGCTGGCGCAGTTTGCGGTGTCGTTCGGCAAGCGCATCCCGGAGATGCCGCTGTACGCGCTGTTCCTGATCCCGCTCGCCGCTGTGTTCGCGCTGCGGATGATCAGCATGGCCCAGCGGTCCGCGCCGCGCCCGGTGCGAGCCGGCTAGGGCATGATCCGGAAAAGTGTGAAGCGGCTTTCCGAAAAGATCATGCTCAAGAAAAAGAACTAAAGCGCGATGATGGCTCAACCCAATCTCATCGCGCTTTAGCGCTACACCAGGCGGAATTTGCGGCCAAGCTGGCGATGCACCGACAGGACGCCGCGGTCGACATCGCTGATCAGGCTGTCGCCCAGCACGACATTCGGGATCTCCCAGTTGCGGCCGATCCGCACATCCGGCAGCGCGACCACGACAGGCACGCGCGCCGTTTCGCATCCCGGCTGGGCGCGCAATGCATCCTCCGCAAGGCGGGTCAGTTCATCCTGGTTTTTCGCATCGATCATGGCGGTCGGCGTGCCACCGGAAGATGGCTCACTGATGGCCGAGAGGTTCCCGTTCCCCGGTCCTGCGATCAGGTCGGCGTAGTCGGACGGCCCACGAGCGCAATGGCATGCAAGCCCGGCCGATCGCAAAACCAGGGGGCGCGGCGGCTGGCCATCCCGCCCCGCGCGGGATATCTCAGACAGTGTGGAGGGATCATGCGGCGCTCGCTGATGCCTGCGGTCGTTCTGGCGGTGTTCGGCCTGCTCGTCGGCGGGCTGTTTCGCTATGTCTTCGACCAATCCGACGAGGCGTCGGTCGCGAACTATCTGCGCAGCGCCCTCGAAGGCGCCGCCATCAGCCTGATCATCTGGAGCACGCACCTCTATCTGACCGCACGCGGCGCCTGGCTGCGGCGGCGGCCGCTCATTGTCGATCTGCTCGTCCGCTCCGTCATCCTGGCCGTCGTCGTCGCGGTCGCCGCGATGGTGCTGGAAGTCATTCTGTACGGGCACGGGCTCGAGGCGAAGTGGATCCGCGAGACCTTTCTCAAGATCATCGGCCTCTCGCTGCTGCTCTCGATCCCGATCACGACCATCTACGAGCTGGTCCGGATGATCGGCGGACGCACGCTGTTCAACGTCGCGCTGGGACGCTACCGCCAGCCGGTGCGCGAGGAGCGCGTGCTGCTGTTTCTCGATCTGGTCGGCTCGACGACGGTCGCCGAAGCCGTGGGCGAATTGCGCGTGCAGGAGCTGCTGACCCGCTTCTTCTTCGACATCGACGAAGCCATCGTGGCGCATGGCGGCGAGGTGCATGCCTATGTCGGCGACGAGGTGATCGTGACCTGGCTGGTCGACACTGGGCGGCCGTCGCGGCGCTGGCTCGACTGCGTGTTTGCGATCGAGGACCGCCTGGCGCAACGCGCCGACCACTACCGCAAGGAATTCGGCATGGTGCCGGCGTTTCGCGCCGGGATCCATGCCGGTCCTGTCGTCGTCGGCGAATGCGGGGATTCGCGGCGGCAGATCGCCTATTTCGGCGACACCATGAACGTCACGGCGCGGCTGCAGCAGCACTGCAAGGAGGCGAACCGGCCGCTGTTGATCTCGGGCGAGCTGAACCGCCTGCTTCCTCAGGCCGACGACCTCGTCATCGAGCCGCTCGGCGCGACCCAGTTGCGCGGACGTGCGGCGCCGGTCGAGGTCTTCGCGGTCGCGCCCGCCGCCGCCGTCGTGCTGAAAAAATCCTTAAAGTTGTGAAAGTTGAAGCCGGTCCGGTCGCGGCCTGTTAAGGATGCATTGCACCCGTATTTGCCACGGGTTTCGGCTTAACACAGGCGTAACATCACATGTTGCATCGTGATCGCAGGTGTCATCCAACAAACAACAAGGTTGCCCATCAATGGCGCAACAGGCGTCAGAATCGATTATTGCCGAACTCGAAGATGCGGTCCGGGACGGGACCTCGACCAGGCGCGTGCAGACGCTGCGCCGGGTCACGGACCTGTTCCTGAACGACGGCGACCGGCTCAACGATGAGCAGGTCAAGGTGTTCGACGACGTGCTCTGCCTCCTGGTCGCGCGCGTCGAGACGCGGGCGCGGGCCGAGTTGTCCAAGCGGCTTGCGCCGCGCGACTACGCACCATTCGAGGTGATCCAGTATCTCGCCTGGGACGACGATATCAGCGTCGCCGGCGAGGTGCTGACCCATTCCAGCCGCCTCAGCCCGGAGGCGCTGCGCGAGATCGCCAGCACCAAGGGACAGGATCATCTGTTTGCGATCTCGGCGCGCGAGAACCTGCCCGAGGTCGTCACCGACGTGATCATCGGCCGCGGTGAGGACCGGGTGATCCGGCGGCTCGCCAAGAACGCCAGCGCCCAGTTCTCCGACGACGGCTATTCCAACATCGTCGCCCGCGCCGAGCAGGACGACGAGTTGGTCGAGATCCTCGGGCTGCGGCTCGACCTTCCGGCCAAGCTGCTGCATGACCTGCTGGCCCGCGCCAAGGCCACGGTGCGCGCCCGCTTGCTCGCGATCGCGCCGCCCGCGGTGCGCGACGATATCCGCCAGGTGCTCGACCACATCGCCGAGCAGGAGGCCGCCACCCCGCGCCGCAATTACGGCATCGCGGAAGAGTATGTGAAGCTGATGAAGCAGCTCAACGAGCTCGACGATGCGGCGGTCTACAAATTCGCCGAGGCCGGCAAGTTCGACGAGGTCACGGTCGCGCTCGCCGTGCTCAACGACATGCCGATCGTGATGGTGGAACGCCTGATGCTCGGCATGCGCTCGGACCTGATCCTGATCCCGTGCCGCTCGGCGCGGCTGAACTGGCCGACGGTGGAATCCATCCTGCGCCGGCGGCCGCTGCCGCATCCGCTCGACGACGCGACCCTTGAGGTCGCACAGCGCGACTACCGGCGGCTGTCGCTGGAAACGGCGCAGCGTACCGTGCGGTTCTGGCAGCTCCACAACCGGATCGAGAAGCAGCCGGCGGCGGTAGGGTAGCCTCCGGCGTCGTACATCCCCGTCATTCGAGCCAACGGATCGCGCGAATGCGCGCCCGATGACAGGCTCCGCGAAGCAATCCATGTCTCCGCTTGCCGCACGATGGATTGCTTCGCTTCGCTCGCAATGACGAAAGCGGACCACACGGTGGGCACGGCTCAGCGTGCCCACCCTGCGCAGTCTCAGTTCTTGCTCTTGTCGACCAGCGCGCCCTTCTTGATCCAGGGCATCATGTCGCGCAGCTTCTCGCCGACCTGCTCGATCGGGTGCGCGGCGAGCTTGGCGCGGGTCGCCTTGAACGAGGTCTGGTTGACCTTGTTCTCCAGCATCCAGTCGCGGGCGAACTTGCCGGACTGGATGTCGTTGAGGACGCGCTTCATCTCCTTCTTGGTCTCGTCGGTGACGATGCGCGGGCCGGTGACGTACTCGCCGTATTCGGCGGTGTTGGAGATCGAGTAGTTCATGTTGGCGATGCCGCCTTCATAGATCAGGTCGACGATCAGCTTCACCTCGTGCAGGCACTCGAAATAGGCCATCTCCGGCGCGTAGCCGGCCTCAACCAGCGTCTCGTAGCCGCCCTTGATCAGCTCGACCAGGCCGCCGCAGAGCACCACCTGCTCGCCGAACAGATCGGTCTCGCACTCTTCCTTGAAGGTGGTCTCGATGATGCCGGCGCGGCCGCCGCCGATCGCCGAGGCGTAGCTGAGGCCGAGGTCATGGGCGTTGCCGGAGGAATCCTTGGCAATCGCGATCAGGCAGGGCACGCCGCCGCCGCGCTGATATTCCGAGCGCACGGTGTGGCCGGGGCCCTTCGGCGCGATCATCAGCACGTCGAGGTCGGCGCGCGGGTCGAGCAGGTTGAAGTGCACGTTGAGGCCGTGGGCGAACACCAGCGCCGCGCCCTTCTTCATGTTGTCGTGCAGATGCTCGCGATAGATGTCGCCCTGCAGCTCGTCCGGGGTCAGCATCATGACGAGGTCGGCCCATTTGGCGGCCTCGGCGACTTCCATCACCTTGAAGCCGGCGTTCTCGGCCTTCTTGGCCGAGGCCGAGCCCTTGCGCAGCGCGATCGCTACTTCCTTGACGCCGGAATCCTTCAGGTTGAGCGCATGGGCGTGGCCCTGGCTGCCATAGCCAACGATGGCGACCTTCTTGCCCTTGATCAGGTTCAGGTCGGCATCGCGATCGTAGTAAACTCGCATCGTGGTTTCCTCGTTTGCAGGGGGCCGAACATCGGCCGATGGATCAGGCTTTCGGAAGGACAGAACCGCCGGGCGCCCGCGAATTTCCGGCGTTGTCTAGAGCATTTTCCCCGTCAGGGGAAACCCCCATCTCGCATGGCGCGGTGCGGCATCATGCGTCCATGAAGACCGGGTAGAGCGAGGCCAGGAGCAGGATGGCCATCGCCACATTGAAGATCCGGATCGCCAGGTGCGAGGTCAGGATCGGCCGCAGCGCGGTGCCGAACAGCGCCCAGACCGTACAGGACACCGTGCCCAGCAGCAGGCTGAGGCCGACCTGGATCGCGATATTCCAGGGAAATGTGGCAATCGCGGCATAGGCGGTGATGGTGCCGATCACCATCACCCAGCCCTTGGCGTTGATCCACTGGAACATGGCCGCGCCCCAGAACGTCATCGGGCCGCGGCCCGCCTTCTCGTCCTTGTCCGCCGAGGGCGGCTCGGCCATGGCGATGATGGCGGCCAGATAGATCAGATAGGCGACGCCGCCATATTTGAGGATCGTCTGCAGCACCGGATAGGCGAGGAAGATGGTGCCGAGCCCGACGCCGACCGCGCCGACCATGAAGGCGAAGCCGACCGTGATGCCGGCGATATGCGGCACCGTGCGGCGGAAGCCGTAGGTCAGGCCGGACGACAGCAGCATGATGTTGTTGGGGCCCGGGGTGAAGAACATCACGACGGCGAACACGACAAAGGCGAACAGCAACGAACTGGACATGGTGCCCTCACGCGACTTTCGGCAGAACTTTAGGCCGCTTCGACAGCAGCATGACGGCGATGCCGGCGATCACCGTGATCATGCCGGCCAGCCGCAGCGGCCCGAATTTTTCACCAAATACGATGCTCGAGGCCGCCGAGCCGACAAACGGCACCAGCAGCGCGAACGGCACCACCTGTGCGGCCGGGTAGTCCCGCAGCAGCCGACCCCACAGCCAGTAGGCGATGCTGGTCGAGATGGTGCCGACGAACAGCATCGAGACGATGCCGGCCGGTGACAGATGCCACAGCGCCTGCCCCAGCGGCAGCGGTCCCAGGGTGACGAATGACAGGATGAACAATGGCACCGCCGCGCAAAGGCACAGCCACGCGAACAGGTCGAACATGCGCGCGCCCTGCGCCGGCCGCAGCAGCAGGTTGCCGATCGCGAACGAGATCGGTGAGATCATCAGGATGGCAAAAGCGGTGACGCTGAAGTCGTAGCCGACGGTACCGCAGATCATCAGCAGGCCGAACGCGGCAATCGCAATGCCAACCGTCTGCATCCGCGACGGTAGTTCGCCGAACAGCACGGCGGCAAAGCCGATGGTGAACAGCGCCTGACTTTGCACGATCACGCTGGTGAGCCCGACCGGCACGCCATGCGCGATGGCAATCGACTGCGCCAGGAATTGGCCGAGGAACAGCGTGAAGCTGATGGCGATCAGGAGCGGCCACGAGACCTGGGCCGGCTTGCGCACGAACAGGCACGGCACCGCCGCGATGCCAAAGCGCAGCGCGGTCATCAATTCCGGGGGCAGCTCATCGAGCGCGATCCGGCTTGCGACGAACGCAAGCCCCCAGATCACCGCGACCATGACGGCGATGCCAACATCGGCCGGCTTCATTGTTGTTCGTCTTTTGCTTCCGTTTCGCTTCTGGCGTCGGCGTCTAGATCTGTTCGTCCGGCTTCGGTTTGCGCAGCAGATAAGTGCCGTGCAGCGGCGCGTGATAGTCGGCCGAGACCAGCGCGAAGCCGGTCTCGGTCAGCATGCGCTCCATCACCCAGCCGAAGGTCGAGTATTCGTCACGCATGTGGGTCATCACGCTGTCGCGCTCGAAATCGTGGTTCTTGATCGAGAAATCCGCCCAGCCCTCGACGTCGCGCTCGACGCCGTCGGGCATGCTGACGAACACCATGTCGCGCAGATAGAAGTTGGCGCCCGGCTTCAGCGCGTTGAAGATCCGCGACATCGCCACCGCCTTCCAGAAGTCCGGCAAGTGGTGCAGCGTGAACTCGCTGACGATCAAATCATACGAATTCGCCTGATAGGCGAAGGACAAGAGCCCGGCCGGCTGGGTCCGGATGTTCGCCTTGCGGTCGCGCGCGTAAATCTCGGCGAGCCCGAGCATCGCCGGCGAGATGTCGATGGCGTCGACTTCGGCGCCCATCAAGGCGGCCTCGGTCGCCAGCACGCCGTTGCCGCAACCGATGTCGGCGACCCGCCAGCCCGGCTTGACGCCGAGCGTGGTCAGCGCCTGGCGGGCGCGGGCATCGCTGTCCTCGGTGACGTCATAGATCGAGGCCACCGCGGTATCGAGCCCGACCCGCCGCCGTTGGGTGTAGTACCAGTCGCGCGCCAACATGATTCACATCCCTTCCGGCCCGCGCGTGATCGCGGCCACCCCGGTTCGTGACACCTCGACCAGCCCCAGCGGGCGCATCAGGTCGATGAACTGATTGATCTTGGACGAATTGCCTGTGATCTCGAACACGAAGCTCTCGGTCGTGGCGTCGATCACCCGGGCGCGGAACGCATCGGCCAGCCGCAGCGCCTCGACGCGGTGGTCGCCGGTGCCGCGCACCTTGACCATCGCGAGCTCGCGCTCGATCGCCTGCCCGGTCAGCGTCATGTCGACGACGCGATAGACCGGGATCATGCGATCGAGCTGATGCTTGATCTGCTGGATCACCATCGGCGTGCCCGTGGTGACGATGGTGATGCGCGAGAGATGTTTCTGGCTCTCGGTCTCCGAGACGGTGAGACTATCGATGTTGTAGCCGCGGCCGGAGAACAAGCCGATCACGCGGGCGAGCACGCCGGGCTCGTTCTGCACGAGCACGGACAGCGTGTGCGTCTCGTTGGGATCGTGGCGCTCTTCCAGGAAGTAGGCGGATGCGGGCTGGTTCATTGTCGTCCCCTTGGATTCTTCTCACGCCACCGCGCGCTGCGCGGCCGGCGCGGCCTCCGTCCCGATCCATGACCGGAACAGATCGAAATCGATATTGCCGCCGCTCAGGATCAGGCCGACCCGCTTGCCGGCGAGCCTGGCTTTTTCCTGCAGCGCGGCAGCGAGCGCCGCGGCACCGGCGCCTTCGGCGAGATTGTGGGTATCGGTCCAGTAGGCGCGGATCGCGTCAGCGACCTCGTCGTCAGTGACCTGCACGATGCGCGAGGCGCCCTTGCGGATTAGCGCCAACGCCTCGGGATCGGGAATCCGCGTCGCCATGCCATCGGCCCGGGTATTGCTTGTCTCGGTGGTGACGATCTTGCCTGACGCAAATGACAACGCGTAGGACGGCGCCTCGGTCGACTGCACGCCGACGATCTCGGTCTTCAGTCCGAGCAGGTCGCGCGCCATGATGCAGCCGCAGATGCCGGAGCCCTGCCCGATCGGCACATAGAGCGTGTCGAGGTCCGCCGTCGCGCGGAACAGCTCGAGCGCGTAGGTCGCAACCCCCAGCACCAGGTCCGGGTGGAATGACGGCACCATGTGCAGCCCGGCGAACTGGGCGCGGCGCTCGGCCTCTTCCCGGGCGGCCTGAAAATCGTCGCCGTGCTCGACCAGCTCGGCGCCGAACGCGCGCATGGCGCGATTCTTCTCGACCGAGTTGCTGCGCGGCACATAGATCACCGCCGGCACGCCGTGCCGGCCGGCGGCAAAGGCGAGGCTCTGGCCGTGATTGCCGCGGGTCGCCGAGATGATGCCGGGCACATCGGGCCGCTCGCGCTTCAGCCGCTCGAGATAGACCAGGCCACCGCGCACCTTGAAGGCGCCGATCGGCGTGTGGTTCTCATGCTTGACCACGACGGAAGTGCCGAGCCGCTCCGCCAGCAGTGGCCAGGCATGCGTCGGCGTCGGCGGCACCGCGGTGCCGACGATCCGGTGGGCGCGTTCGAGCTCGCTGAGATCAAACATGGGTGCTTTCTGACCGACCTTCGTTGCTGTCATCCCCGCGAAAGCGGGGATCCAGTATTCCAGAGACACTAGCGATCAAACGAGACGCCGCGGCGTACTGGATCGCCCGGTCAAGCCGGGCGATGACAGCGGAATGTGTGTCCCCCATCGTCACACCAGCGCCTTGCCGGCGGCAAAAGCGTTGGCGGTGGCCTCGCTGGTCGCCTCTTCCGGCAGCAGCATCTCGTTGTGTGCCTTGCCCGACGGGATCATCGGGAAGCAGTTTTCCAGTGCCGCGACGCGGCAATCGAACAGCACCGGGCGCTTGATCGAGATCATCTCCTTGATCGCGCCGTCGAGATCGGCCGGCTTGGACGCCCGCAGCCCGACGCAGCCATAGGCGTCGGCGAGCTTGACGAAGTCGGGCAGCGCCTCCGAGTAGGAATGCGACAGGCGGTTGCCGTGCAGCAGCTGCTGCCACTGCCGCACCATGCCCATGTACTGGTTGTTCAGGATGAAGATCTTGATCGGCAGCTCGAACTGCACCGCCGTCGACATCTCCTGGATCGTCATCTGCACCGAGGCGTCGCCGGCGATGTCGATCACCAGGCTGTCGGGATGCGCGACCTGCACGCCGACTGCGGCCGGCAGGCCGTAGCCCATGGTGCCGAGGCCGCCCGAGGTCATCCAGCGATGCGGCTCCTCGAAGCCGTAGAACTGCGCCGCCCACATCTGATGCTGGCCGACTTCGGTCGTGATGTAGGTGTCCTTGCCGCGGGTCAGCTCGAACAGCCGCTGAATGGCATATTGCGGCAGGATGATATCGTTGTTCTTCTTGTAGGACAGCGAGTTGCGCGCGCGCCATTGCGCGATCTGCTGCCACCACGACTTGATGTCGGGCTTCTTGGCCTCCGCCTTGAACACCTGCAGGAGGTCGCCGAGCACGTTGGCGGCGTCGCCGATGATCGGCACGTCGACGCGAATGTTCTTGTTGATCGAGGACGGATCGATGTCGATATGGATCTTCTTCGAGTTCGGCGAGAACGCGTCGGTGCGGCCGGTGATGCGGTCGTCGAAGCGCGCGCCGACGCACAGCATGACGTCGCAATCATGCATGGTCATGTTGGCTTCGTAGGTGCCGTGCATGCCGAGCATGCCGAGCCAGTTCGGCCCCGAGGCCGGATAGGCCCCGAGCCCCATCAGCGTCGAGGTGATCGGGAAGCCGGTGGCCTCGACGAACTGGCGCAGCAGCTTCGAGGCTTCCGGGCCGGCATTGATCACGCCGCCGCCGGAATAGATCACGGGGCGTTTGGCGTTGGCGAGCAGCGCCACCGCCTTGCGGATCTGCATCGCATCGCCCTTGACGCGCGGCGTGTAGGAGACATGCACGTCGGACTTGCGCGGCGGATGATAGGTGCCGGTCGCGAACTGCACGTCCTTCGGCACGTCGACCACGACCGGGCCGGGCCGGCCGGTGGTGGCGACATAGAAGGCCTCGTGCAGCACCCTGGCGAGGTCGTTGACGTCGCGCACCAGCCAGTTGTGCTTGGTTGCGGGCCGCGTGATGCCGACGGTGTCGCATTCCTGGAACGCGTCATTGCCGATCAGGTGCGTCGGCACCTGGCCGGTGATGCAGACCAGCGGGATCGAGTCCATCAGCGCATCGGTCAGCGGCGTCACCATGTTGGTAGCGCCGGGGCCCGAGGTCACCAGCACCACGCCGGGCTTGCCGGTCGAGCGCGCATAGCCCTCGGCGGCGTGGCCGGCGCCCTGCTCATGGCGGACCAGGATGTGCTCGACCTCGCTCTGCTGGAAAATCTCGTCATAGATCGGAAGCACCGCGCCGCCGGGATAGCCGAAGACATGCAGCACGCCGTGATCGATGAGCGCGCGCACGATCATCGCGGCGCCGGTCATCTGATTGGGATCGTGGCTCTTGTCGGTCATGGCTCACTCCGGATGCGCCTGGTTTGGCGCGGTTTTCTTGCAAGCTTGCTTCGGGAAATAAAAAAGGGCCCCAGAGGCCCCATGCACACCGCCTGAATTTGGATGGCCGCTAGCCATCCCCGGCGGTGTGCCTGGGTACGACGGCGATAAGCAGTTTGGTAATAATGTTGCGCATGCGACTGCTCGGGCTTCCCAAAGGTTGCGCGAAACATAGCGGCCAAAGCCCGAATGTCAAGGCAAGGCAAGCATTTTCGCGGCTTTTTGGAGTGTAACGGGGTTCCGGCCGTTCGGCGAGTGTTTTTGCGTGGCAAAACGCGCATGGCAGACGGGCGCGGGCCGCCAGCAGCAGACGGGTAGCCCGGATGGAGCTAAGCGCAATCCGGGAGAGGCCCCTCCGTGGCTGCAGACCCCCCGGATTACGTTGCGCTCCATCCGGGTTACGAAATCCCGAGCCATTCCCCGGCGCCCTCCGGCGCCACCCATTCGAATTCCGGCAGCTGGTGACGAAACCAGGTGAACTGGCGCTTTGCATAGTGACGGGTATCGGCCCGGCCGATCTCGGCGGCGTCATCCCGGCTGATCTCCCCTTTGAGGTGGCGTATCAGCGCCGGCACGCCGTGGGCCTTCATGGCCGGCAGCAGCGGATCGAGCCCGCGGGCCGCCAGACGTTCGACCTCGTCGAGCGCGCCGGCCTTGAGCATGGTGCCGAACCGCGCATCGATCCGCTGATACAGCCGCTCGCGCTCGGGCGCGAGAAACAGCGCGCGGAACTCGCCGGTCGGCAGCAGCGGCGGCTGGCCTTCGCGATGCCAGTCCGGCAGCGCCCGCCCGGTGGCCTCCACGACCTCGAGCGCGCGCGCGATGCGGGTGCGGTCGCGCGGCTTCAGCCGCTCGGCCGACACCGGATCGCGCTGTGCGAGCGCGGCATGCAGCGCCTCGACGCCGCCCTGCTCCAGCCGCGCGCGCACGGCTTCGCGCACCGCGGCGGGGATCGGCGGCACCGCCGACAGCCCCCGCGTCAGCGCCTTGAAATAGAGACCGGAGCCGCCGATGAAGATCGCCGTCCGCCCTTGCGCGCGCACCTCCGCCAGCACCCTCGCCGCGTCGGCCACCCAGGCGCCGGCGGAGAAATTCACGGCAGCATCGACATGGCCGTAGAGCCGGTGCGGAACCAGCGCCTCCTCGGCCGCGGTCGGCCGCGCCGTAATGATCCGCAAATCGCGGTAGACCTGCATGGAGTCGGTGTTGATCACGACGCCGCCGGTTGCCTGGGCGAGCGCCAGCGCCAGCGCCGACTTGCCGCTGGCGGTCGGCCCTGCGATAAGCACGGCCTTGTCCAACAATTTCGAATGCGCCTGCATGTCCCTCGTTGCCACGCTGATCTGCAATCCCGCAAGCCCCGCGCTCGACTCCACCATCGTCGACGGCGCGCGGGCGGTGCTGCCGTCGGCCGGCCCGGCGCATTGGCTGTTCAACGAAGTTGCCGTGGACATTCCGTTCGAGAGCCAAGACACCGGCAGCGCGGACGTCAAGGCCATCGAAGCCCGCCTGCGCGCGGCGCGCGGCGACCTGCCGATCGACATTGTCGTGCAGCCGCGGATCGCCCGGCGCAAGAAGCTTTTTCTGGCCGATATGGATTCCACCATGATCGGCCAGGAGTGCATCGACGAACTCGCCGATTTCGCCGGGCTGAAGGCCCACGTTGCAGGGATCACCGAGCGCGCGATGCGCGGCGAGATCGACTTCGAGCCGGCACTGCGCGAGCGCGTGGCGCTGCTCAAGGATCTCCCGGTCAGCGTGGTCGACGAGGTGCTGGAGAAGCGCATCACGCTGACGCCGGGCGGCCGCCAGCTTGTCATGACCATGCGCGCGCACGGCGCCTACACCTGCCTGATCTCGGGCGGCTTCACGCTGTTCACCAACGTGGTCGCGGAGCGGATCGGCTTCCAGGAGAACCGCGCCAACCGGTTGCAGGTCGAGAACGGCAAGCTGACCGGCGAGGTGATCGAGCCGATCCTCGGCCGCGCCACCAAGCTCGCCACCCTGATCGAGCTGACGGAATCCTTCGACCTCGACGACATCGACACGCTGGTGGTCGGCGATGGCGCCAACGACCTCGGCATGATCGAGGCCGCCGGCCTCGGCGTCGCCTATCACGCCAAGCCGGCAGTCGCGGCCGCCGCCGCGGGCCGGATCGATCACGGCGACCTCACCGCGCTATTGTATGCGCAGGGCTATCGGCGCGACGAATTCGTGGAATAAGGCGGTCCGCAGGGCGATCGCGGGGGCGAACTGCCAATATGGCGAAAACAACCCCATGCAAAGTAGCCGGCGGTCGACCGGGCGACTTGACACGTCGGGCAACTCAGGGGTAATCTTTTATTATTCCGAAATAGTGTGCCCTCGCCCCGGGGACGGTCCGCAGGACCGAGCCCCGAACCTCAAGTCGGGCAAATCGTTCGAGCTTCCGGGTTCGATGCTTCGCATCGCCCCGGAATGACTCTGCAGGGGTCTACTGCACGCCGAGCGCCACGAACCGCAGTTCGCCGTCCCCGTTGGAGACCAGCAGCAGCACCGACTTCTTGCCGTCCTTCTTGAGCTGGTCGACGCGCTTCTTGATGTCGGCGGCGTTGCTGACCGCCTCCTGCGCCACCTCGACGATGACGTCGCCGGCCGACAGCCGCTTCTCGGCGGCATCGGAATTGTTGTCGACCCCGGTGACGATGACGCCCTTCACGCTGTCCTTGATCTTGTACTTGGTGCGCAGGTCCTTGCTCAGCGCCGCCAGATCGAGACCGAGCGCCTTCTGGGTCACCGGCTTCTCGGCGGTATCATCCTTCGGCTTGGCGTTGACCTGCTGGACCTTGTCGTTGTCCTCGAGACGGCCGAGGGTGACCTTGCGCGTCTCCTCATTACCCTTGCGGATGACGACGACCTCGACCTCCTTGCCGACCGCGGTGTCGGCGACGATGCGCGACAGGTCCTTCGGGTCCTTGACGTCCTTGCCGTCGAACTTCACGACGACGTCGCCGGGCTCGATGCCGGCCGGCTTGGCCGGGCCCTTGTCGTCGACGCCGGCGACCAGCGCGCCGCGCGCCGGCTTGATGTTGAGGCTGTCGGCGATCTCGTCGGTGACCTGCTGGATGCGCACGCCGAGCCAGCCGCGGCGCAGCTCACCGAACTTCTGCAGCTGGTCGACCACGCCGGCCACGGTCTTCGACGGCACCGCGAAGCCGAGGCCGATCGAACCGCCGGTCGGCGAAATGATCAGCGTGTTGACGCCAACCACCTCGCCGTCGAGGTTGAACAGCGGCCCGCCGGAATTGCCGCGGTTGATCGAGGCGTCGGTCTGGATGTAGCTGTCATAGGGTCCCTGGCTGATGTCGCGGTTCTTGGCCGAGACGATGCCCGCGGTCACGGAGCCGCCGAGGCTGAACGGGTTGCCGATCGCGATCACCCATTCGCCGAGACGCAGCTTGTCGCTGTCGCCGAACTTGACCGCGGTGAGCGGCTTCGGCGGCTTGAACTTCAGCACCGCAAGGTCGGTCTTCTTGTCGACGCCGACCACCTCGGCCTTCACCTTGGTGCCATCGTTGAGAATGACATTGATCTCGTCGGCGTCTGCGATGACGTGGTTGTTGGTGACGACGACGCCCGCGGCGTCGACGATGAAGCCGGAGCCGAGCGAGTTGGTCTTGCGCGGCTGGAAGTCGCCGCCCTTGTCGCCGCCCTTGCTGCCGCCCGGCCCGCGGCGGTTCTTGAAGAAGTCGTCGAAGAATTCCTCGAACGGCGAGCCCGGCGGCAGTTGCGGCATCGCGCCGCCGCCACCTTTGGCCTCAACGTTCTGCGACGTCGAGATGTTGACGACGGCGTCGATCACCTTCTCGGCGGTGTCGGCGATGCCTTCAGGACCGCGCGCGAACGCCGGCACCGAGCTCAGCACGGTCGCAGCACCGATCGAGATCGCAGCCCCCATCAGGCGGAGGCGGCGGCTCAGGGCTGGTCTGGCAGCGGTCATGTCGGAATCTCTCCAGGCAAGCGGGTCGAAAATCATTGGTCACAGAGTGCGCCCGAACCGGCGTGCGGGCAAGCATCTCAGCCGGGCATTTCGGCGAAAAACCGGCTGCAGAAGGCTCACGATTGCGTAGAGTTTACGTCGTCATTCCGGGGCAGCCCGACGAGGCTGAACCCGGAATCTCGAGGTTCCCCGGTGCGCAATTGCGCACCTGAGGCTCATGCTTCGCATCGCCCCGGAACGACAATCTCTCTACTTTCGCACCAGCCAGATCAGGATCAGCCCGACCACCGCCGAACCGATGCCGACGACGCGCAGGATGTTGTCCGGCGTCTCCAGCGCGCTCTTCATCGCCCGGCGCATCCAGGACGGGCTTGCCGCGAACAGGATGCCTTCGAGCACGAACAGGATTCCCAAGCCGATGAGGAAGTCGCCGAACGCTATGGACCTCATCAGATGGCAACCTCCCGCTCGATGCTTCTTGTTGTTTGACGGCGGCGAGGCGTGATCCGCTTCGCCGCCGTGCCGCGACGCTACTGTTTGGGCGCAGCGGCCGCCTCAGGCGCCTTGCCGCTAGCGCTGCCGAAATATTTGAAGAACTCCGAATCCGGCCGCAACAGGAAACGCGTATCGCTGGAGCGCAGGCCGTTCTCATAGGCCGTCATCGAGCGATAGAACGCGAAGAAGTCCTGATC
Source organism: Bradyrhizobium ivorense (assembly GCF_900696085.1). Taxonomy (GTDB): domain Bacteria; phylum Pseudomonadota; class Alphaproteobacteria; order Rhizobiales; family Xanthobacteraceae; genus Bradyrhizobium; species Bradyrhizobium ivorense. The sequence continues at coordinate 55,803 of NZ_CAADFC020000028.1, read as the reverse complement.
CTTGCCATAGGCTTCGGCGAACAGGCGGTTGCGCTCGGCATCGCCGGCGCCACGGGTCTGGTCGGCGGTCGAGTTCGCCTCGGCCACGATCACGGTGGCCTCGCGATCGGCCTTGGACCGGATCTCCTGCGCCTTCTGGCGGCCCTGGGCGCGGAACTCGGCGGCCTCGCGTTGCCGCTCCGTCTTCATCCGCTCGTAGACGGCCTGGCTGTTCTGCTCGGGCAGGTCGGCGCGGCGGATCCTGACGTCGACGACCTCGATGCCGTAGCCGTCGGCTTCCCTGTCGAGCTGCTCGCGGATCCGCGACATCAGGCGCTCGCGCTCGTCGCGCACCACCGTGATGAAGCTGACCTCGCCGAGCACGCGGCGCAGCGCTGCGTTCAACAGCGTGGTCAGCTGGATGTTGGCGGCCTGGATCGAGCCGACGCTGGTGTAGAAGCGCAGCGCATTCTTGATGCGATAGCGCGCGAAGGCGTCGACGACGAGCCGCTTCTGGTCGGAGGCGATCACCTCCTGCGACGGGTTCTCCAGATCGAGAATCCGCTTGTCGATGTTGATCACGGAATTCCAGGGCGCCTTGAAGTGCAGCCCGGGGTCCGTGACGATTTCGACCGGCTCGCCGAACCGCAGGACGATGGTCTGCTCGGTCTGCTGCACCGTGAACATCGAGCTGTAGGCGAGCGCGAGCACCACGAACAGGACGATCAGGGTCATGATGCCCGTGACGGGGGACCTCATCGGGTGCCTCCCTGCTGCTGCTGGCCGGTGGTGGCCGCCGGTGCTGCGGGACGCCGCGGCGTCAATTCGCCGAGCGGCAGATAGGGCACGATGTTCTGGCCCGCGCCGCCGTCATAAACCAGCTTCTCGGAGCCGCCGAGCACGCGTTCCATGGTCTCCAGGTAGATCCGCTCACGCGTCACGTCGGGTGCCTTCTTGTACTCTTCATAGACCTTCAGGAAGCGCGCGCTCTGGCCCTTGGCCTCGGCGACCGCCTGCTCCTTGTAGCCTTCGGCGGCCTGCAGGATCTGCGCGGCGCGGCCGCGCGCCTCGGGCACGACGCTGTTGGCATAAGTCTGCGCCTCGTTCTGCAGACGCTCGAAGTCGGCGCGCGCAGCCTGCACGTCGCGGAACGCGTCGATCACCTGCGCCGGCGGGTCGACCTTCTGCATCTGCACCTGGGTGATCTGGATGCCGGCACCGTAGGTGTCGAGCGTCTTCTGCATCAGTTCCTGGACGTTCTGCTCGGTGACGTTGCGGGCGCCGGTCAGGATCGGCTGGATCTGGGAGCGGCCGATCACCTCGCGCATCGCGCTTTCGGCAACCGCCTTCACGGTGCCTTCGGGATTCTGGATGTTGAACAGGAAGGCGCCGGCGCCGCCCGGCTTGATCCGCCACAACACGGTGAAGTCGACGTCGACGATGTTTTCGTCGCCCGTCAGCATCAGACTCTCCTCCGGCACGTCGCGCATGGTGCGGCCGCGCCGGGAAGGATCGTCGATCAGGGTCATGCCGATCGAGATCGTGCTGACGCGCAGTGCCTTCGGCAGCAGCACCGTCTCGATCGGATACGGCAGGTGATAGCGCAGGCCCGGCTGGGCGTCGCGCACATACTTGCCGAAGCGCAGCACGACGCCGAGCTCCTCCGACTGCACGCGGAAGATGCCGGTCGCAAACCAGATCACCAGCGCGGCGGCCACGACCAGCGCGACCCCCATGCCGCTGAAATGCCCGCCGGGCAGCCACTGCTGCAGCCGGTCCTGGCCGCGGCGCAGCAGGTCCTCAAGGTCCGGCGGCCTCGGCCCGACCGACTGCGGACCGGAGCCCCATGGTCCTTTCGGACCCGAGCCCCACGGCCCCCCGCCCTGATTTTTCCACGGCATCAAATCTCTCCTCGGGCAAGCCCGGACCGGATCGGTCAAGGGCTCGAATGTCCGGCCCGGTTATAGGGGACCGTCGGGACCCTTACAACGCAAGCTTCATGGCGGGACGAGCTATGCGCCGGGGCATAATTGTCAATGCAAACATTGGTTAACCGCGGCCGCGCCGACGATATGTCACATACGAAAAGTCGGCGCTGTCGCCCTCGCCGGCCGGATGCCGCACGCGCGCCACCTCTTCCCAGTGCTTCGCATCGATGGCGTCGAACCGCGTGTTACCCTCCGGCCTGGCATGGACTTCGGTAAGCTCGAGGCGATCGGCGACATCCATCCATTGCCGGTAGATTTCCGCGCCGCCGATCACGGCGATCTCAGTGGCGAAACGCCGCAGCGCGTCGCCGAGCGCAACCGCGCGGGCACTCTCGAACGACGTCGTGACGATCACCCCGCGCGCCCGGTAGGCGGGATCGCGCGTCACCACGATGTTGGTGCGCCCGGCAAGCGGCCGGCGCAGCGATTCAAAGGTCTTGCGTCCCATCACGACCGGCTTGTTCATGGTGATGGCCTTGAAGCGCTGCTGGTCGGCCTTGAGCCGCCACGGAATTGCATTGTCGCGGCCGATCACGCCGTTCTCGGCGACTGCAACGACGAGCACGATCTCCATCAACGCGCCCCTTCCGCCAGCGCCGCGAGCGCCGGGCCGGAGACGCGGCAGATCGTCCATTCGTCCATCAGCTCGGCACCGAGCGATTTGTAGAATGCGATCGACGGCGCATTCCAGTCCAGCACCGCCCATTGCAGGCGCGACCAGCCCTGCGCGACGCATTCCCTTGCAAGATGCATCAGCAACGCCTTGCCGATGCCCTTGCCGCGCAACGCCGGACGCACGAACAGGTCTTCGAGATAGATGCCATGGCGGCCGGCGAAGGTGGAGAAGTTGACGAACCACACCGCGAAGCCGGCCGGCTCGCCATTCCATTCGGCGATGTCGCAGTACAGCCGCGGATTGGCGCCGAACAGCGCCTCGGCGATGTCGGCCTCGCTGGCCTGCACCTCGTGCAGCAGCTTCTCGTATTCGGCGAGCTCACGGACCAGCGAGAACACCAGTCCGGCCTCGTCGGGCCGCGCGCGGCGGATGGTGAGAGACATCAATCCCTCACACCGCGACTTCGGCCTTGATGTGCGGATGCGGGTCGTAACCTTCGAGTTTGAAGTCCTCGTAGCGGAACGCGAAGATGTCCTTCACGTCGGGATTGATCGTCATGGTCGGCAGCGGCCGCGTCGGCCGCGTCAATTGCAGGCGCGCCTGCTCGAGATGGTTCGAGTAGAGATGCGCATCGCCGAGCGAATGCACGAAGTCGCCCGGCTTCAGGCCGGTGACCTGCGCGACCATCATCGTCAGCAGCGCATAGGAGGCGATGTTGAAGGGCACGCCGAGGAAGACGTCGCCGGAGCGCTGATAGAGCTGGCACGACAATTTGCCGTTCGCGACATAGAACTGGAACAGGCAGTGGCACGGCGGCAGCGCCATCTTGTCGACCTCGGCCGGATTCCAGGCGCTGACGATCAGCCGCCGCGAGTCCGGATTGCGCTTGATCATCTCGATCACGCCAGCGATCTGGTCGATGCTGTGGCCGTCGGGTGCGGGCCACGAGCGCCATTGCGAGCCGTAGACCGGACCGAGATCGCCATTGGCGTCGGCCCATTCGTCCCAGATCGTGACACCGTTGTCGTTGAGATATTTGATGTTGGTGTCGCCGGCGAGGAACCAGAGCAGTTCGTGCACGATCGCCTTCAGCGGCAGCCGCTTTGTCGTCAGCATCGGGAAGCCGGCCGACAGATTGAAGCGCATCTGATGGCCGAAGACCGACAGCGTGCCGGTGCCGGTGCGGTCATGCTTCTCCGCACCATCGGCGAGGATGCGTTCGAGCAGGTCGTGATACTGGTTCATGGGCGTCTGTTTCGGGGGCTCCAGGGAGCGGCGAATGTAGCGGCCGAGGCCGCCGGTCGACACGCCCGATTCGGCTGATTGCACCGATTATACCCTGAAAAATGAACACTCTTCCGGCAAACGACAAGGGGCGGAACTCGCGTTCCGCCCCTTGCCTATCTACCTGATTGCGCTGGTTTAAGTCGCCGGCTTGAGCACCGGCGTCCACTTCGCGATCTCGCTTTTGACGAGCGCGGCGAGCGCCTCCGGCGTGCGGTTGGCCGGCGCCGGGATCACGCTGCCAAGTTCGAGCAGCCGCTTCTTGACGTTCTCATCGTCGAGCGCCTTGACCGCAGCGGCGTTCAGCGTGGCGATGATCGCCGGCGAAGTTCCCTTCGGCGCGAAGATCGCGTTCCAGGCCTGGGCCTGGAACTCCGGCAGGCCGGCTTCCGTCGTGGTCGGCACGTTGGGCAGCGACGGATTGCGCTCGGGCGTTGCCACCGCGTAGGCCTTGATGGTGCCGGCGTTGATCTGCGGCACCGCGTTGACGATCTGGTCGCACATGTAGTCGACCTGGCCGGCGACCAGCGCGTTCATCGCGGGACCGGTGCCATTGAAGGGCACGCCGACCGGCTTGATCCCGAGGATCGAATTGAGCAGTTCGCAGGACACATGCGAGACCGAGCCGATGCCGGCATGCGCGGCGTTGACCTTCTCGGCATTGGCCTTCACGTAGGCGACGAACTCCTTGAGGTCCTTCGGCGGAAAATCCTTGCGGGCGAGGATCAGGATCGGCGTGCCGGCGAGCAGCGCGACCGGCTCGAAATCCTTTTCCGGATGGTAGGCGAGCTTCGGGTACAGCGGCGCGGAGGCCGCGTGCGTGCCCATATGCCCGGTGATCAACGTATAGCCGTCATTGGCGGCGCGCGCGGCCCGCGTGGCCCCGGTGGTACCGCCGGCGCCGACCACGTTCTCGATGATGATGCTCTGCCCCAGCGTCGGTGCCATGTGCCCGGTGACGATGCGCGAAATCACGTCGGTCGGCCCGCCGGCCGCGAACGGCACGATCATGGTGATGTTGCGCGTCGGATATTTTTGCGCCGCAGCGGGTGCAACTGCGCACAGCGAAGCGAGCGCAGCAAGGCAAGCGCCCGCAAACGAGCGAATGGGCATCATCTCAATCTCCTCGGAACGTCCAACCAACAAAAATGCCGGCCAATGGCCGGCATTTTCATTTCATGAAGCTGCCGTGAAAGTCTACTCGACTTCCGGCTGCGCGCCTGCGGCGCGCCGACGCAGGCCGCAGCTATCCCTCGGACTCCGTGAACACCTCGTCGCGCTTGGCACGCAGGCTCGGCAGTACCGCGAGCACCAAGAGGCCGGCCGCGATCGCAAGCAGCACCGCCGACAGCGGCCGCGAGAGGAACACGCTCCAATCGCCGCGCGAGATCAAGAGCGCACGGCGCAGGTTCTCCTCCATCAGCGGGCCGAGCACCATGCCGAGCAGCAGCGGTGCCGGCTCGAAATCGTGCTTGATCAGCCAGTAGCCGACCAGGCCGAACACGCCGGCGAGGATGACGTCGACCGGCGCGTTGTTCACCGAGTAGATGCCGATCGCGCAGAAGATCACGATCGAGGGGAACATCAGCCGGTACGGCACACGCAGCAGACGGACCCAGATGCCGACCAGCGGCAGGTTGATGATGATCAGCATCAGATTGCCGATCCACATCGAGGCGATCATGCCCCAGACCAGGTCGGGCTGCTTCTGCATCACCTGCGGACCCGGCACGATGCCGTGAATGGTCATCGCGCCGACCATCAACGCCATCACCGCGTTCGGCGGGATGCCGAGGGTGAGCAGCGGGATGAACGAGGTCTGCGCCGCGGCATTGTTGGCGCTTTCCGGCGCCGCCACGCCCTCGATCGCGCCGCGGCCGAACCGCGACGGATTTTTCGCCAGCTTCTTCTCCAGCGTATAGGCCGCGAACGAGGCGATCACGGCGCCGCCGCCCGGCAGGATGCCGAGGATCGAGCCGAGCACGGTGCCGCGCCCGATCGCCGGCGCCGAGTCGATGAGATCCTTTCTGGTCGGCATCAGGCCGGTGATCTTCTGCTGCACCAGATCGCGGCTCATCTCGGCGCCATGATCGAGGTTGCGGATGATCTCGGCGAAGCCGAACACGCCCATCGCCACGGTTGCAAAACCAAGGCCGTCCGCAAGTTCCGGGATGTTGAAGGCCATGCGCGAGGCGCCGGTCTCGATGTCGGAGCCGACCATCGACAGCAGCAGGCCGAACACGATCATGGCGATCGCCTTCAGCACGCTTCCCTTGGCGAGCACCACCGCGAAGATCAGGCCGAGCACCATCAGCGAGAAATATTCGGCCGGGCCGAACGCCAGCGCGAGCTTGGTCAGCGGCGCGCCGAGCACGGCGATCAGCACCGTTGCGACGCAGCCGGCGAAGAACGAGCCGATCGCGGCGATCGCCAGCGCCGGACCGGCACGGCCCTGCTTGGCCATCTGGTGGCCGTCGAGCGCGGTGACCACCGAGGTCGCCTCACCGGGAATATTGACCAGGATCGAGGTGGTCGAGCCGCCATACTGCGCGCCGTAATAGATGCCGGCGAGCATGATCAGCGCACCGACCGGCGGCAGGCCGAAGGTGATCGGCAGCAGCATCGCGACGGTGGCGATGGTGCCGATGCCCGGCAGCACGCCGACCAGCGTGCCGACCAGCGCACCGATCAGACACATCAGAAGGTTGATCGGCGAGAACGCGACCGCGAAACCGTGAGCGAGGTTGGCAAACAGATCCATCACGTCCTCACTGGATCAGAAAACGCGGGAACATCGGCATCGGAAGTCCGAGGATGTAGGGAAACAGGATCGCGCAGCCGAGCGTCAGGCAGGCGCCGACAATGACGGCCTCGAGCCACGTCGTCTCATGCGAACCGATCGCCGCGATCAGGAAGCTCGAAAATGCGGTGACGACGAGCCCGAGCGGCCGGATCGCCAGCGCGAAGAAGATGATCGCCGCCGACACGAACAGCGGCCCTCGCCAGGAATAGTGGGAAAGCCCCTCCCCCTCGTGGAGAAGCCCGGTCAGGGCGATGCTGGCGCTCAGCGCCACCAGCAGCACACCGAACATCCGCGGCGCGGTTCCGGCGCCGAAGGAGAAGCCGTGCATACCCTGCAGATCGCTGGACGCCCACAGCGCAAACAGCGCCACCGCCATCAGCACGACACCGCCGATATAGTCCTGCGGCGCCCGGATCCTGACGAACAGCGTCAGGATCGCGACGGCAAACAGAGGGTAGGAATAGATCAGCGCCAGAAGCTCGTCCGACGACAGCGTCGACTTCGCGGCCGCGGCAGCCGATCCCGGAGAAAAATAGCTCAGGATCATGCCGGGAACGGCGGCCAGAACGGCAATGAGGCTGGGGACCGAGGTCACGAGGGCCGTCAGATGCGCGGTCACCACCTGCAGCGGACCACGGCCGGCCCCCAGTCCGACGAGCGTTCCCAACGACCACACCAGTTCAAAGATCTGCGGCGCCAGCCCCAACAGGACGATTCCGAGCGCGACTGACGTATTTCGCGTCATATTGTCCGTCGCTGACGCCGTGTGGCCCATCGTGTCGGCCATGCGTGTCTCCTCCATGACCCGCTATCGCGGGCCTTGCTTCTTCTATCGGCTGGAATAGGTCCCGCCCCGCCCCTGCCTAGCGATTTTCGTCAGACAACGCCAGCAAAACCCAAGACGCCCCCGGCGAGCAGCAGCCAGAACGGATTGATCCGTGTCGCAAAGGCGAGTGCAGCTGCGATAATCGTGATCAGGGCCGCGATCCAACTTTGGTCTGATGTCCGCGCCAGGATCAGCCCGCTCGCCGCCATCAGGCCGATCGAGAGCGGAACAAGTGCGGCCTGGATGATCGCGGGCCAGCGTGCATGCTTCGAGCGCTCGAGGAAGCGGCTGACATAATAGGCCAACAGCGCAGTCGGCCCGCACATCGCGACCGTCGCTGCCAATGCGCCGCCGATCCCGGCGACGGAATAGCCGATCAGCGTCACGATCAGCACGTTCGGTCCCGGGGACAGTTGCGAGATCGCGAACACATCGGCGAACTGCTTGTCGGTCATCCAGTGATGGACGTCGACCGCGGCACGGTGCATTTCCGGTATAGCCGAATTGGCGCCGCCGACCGCAAACAGCGACATCAGGGCGAAGGTCCAGACCAGTTCCGCAATCGGATTGGAATTGCTGCTCATGCCTTCACCATGCGGCGCGTCAGGATCGTGATCGCAAGGCTCAGCGGGATCGCGACCAGCAGCACGATCTGCAGCGGCCATCGGATCAGGCCGATCGCCGCGAACACTGCGGTCAGGATGACGAGGCCGGTGACATCGCGCCGCTTGATTAGCGGCATCATCATCTTGAACACGACCGCGATCAGCAGCCCGACCGCGGCGCAGGCGACGCCGGCGAGGGTGCGGCGCAGCGCAGGGATATCGCCGTAATGCATGTAGAGCGCGGCCAGGATGGTCGCGATCACCATCGGCGGGCCGACCAGGCCGGCGAACGCCGCGAACCCGCCGGCGATGCCGCGGAAGCGCGCCCCGAACACGACCGACAGGTTGACGATGTTCGGCCCTGGCAGAAAATGGCACAGCGCGAAGGTCTCGTTGAATTCCTCCGCGGTCATCCAGCGGTGCTGCTCGACGATGCCCCGCCGGGCCCAGACCAGCACCCCGCCGAAGCCGGCCAGCGACATCTTGGCAAAGGCAAGGAACAGCTCGAGCAGGCCGGGCTGGGTGGGCGGGGATGGTGCAGAGGCATCCGGCGCCGGGGCGGCAACCGGCAGGGATTCCGGGGGCATGGGCAAAATCTAGAACGGCCACGGGACACAGGCCAACCCAAATCGGCGTGTTTTCACAGCCGAAGGCGCCTGAATCGGCACTGTTTTTCTCTGAGCCAGCCGCCTATATTGGGGGTGCCGGTTCGCCGGCTATGGAAATAAATGACCGTCGCAATAAACCATTCGGACCCGGGGGCGGTACCCGGCGCCTCCACCAAAGCCCATCCGGGGAACGTTTCCAGGGTGGCTTTTGGCGGGGGCGAAATAGGATCGACGAGGGCGTAAAGGGCGCGTTTTTTCTCGGTATGGTTCCGCCGACATCGGGCCAATGCAATAGTTGCCAACGACAACTTTGCTCCGGTTGCTCAGGCTGCGTAACGCAGTTTGAAAGACCATCTTAAAGTCCTAGCGGGTTAAGCTCCGCTAGGCGGGGTTCGGAGGCACCTGGCAACAGAAGCCTCCACTTCCACCTCTTTTTAGACCGGGGTGTTTCCGCCCTGCATTTTCAGTTTGCCGTCCCTGCTGATTTCCGGCTCCCGGCAGGTTAGATTGGCCAAGACAGGGGGCGAGTCGGATGGGTCCGGCAGCGCCTTCAGACATGCTGGCCATTTTCGAAAGCGACGGAATTACCATGGCGACCGATCACATCCGATATGACGTGCTGGCGCGGGACGCGCTGCGCGGGGTGCTGCGCCGGGTGCTGGCCGACGCTGCCGAACATGGCCTGCCGGGCGAGCACCATTTCTACATCACCTTCCTGTCGGGCGCCGACGGCGTGAAGCTGTCGTCACGGCTGCTCGCGCAATATCCGGAGGAGATGACGATCATCCTGCAGCACCAGTTCTGGGACCTGGTGGTGACCGAGGACCGGTTCGAGGTCGGCCTGTCGTTCGGCGGCATCCCCGAGCGGTTGACCGTGCCGTTCGCCTCGGTGACGCGTTTCCTCGATCCTTCGGCGCCGTTCGACCTCAGGTTCGACGTTTCGGACGCGCTCTCCGAAGCCCCGCCCGCCAAAGTGCCGGCCGCGCCGGCGGCCTCCTCGCTCGCCGCGACGCCGGCCCGCGCTGCCGCCGAGAGCAATGCAGCCGAGACCGAGGACGAGCCGGAGAAGCCGAGCGAAGGCGCCGAGGTGGTGCGGCTCGATCGTTTCCGCAAGAAATGATCCGAGAAATAATCTAAGCGCAGAGCACTCCCCGACCCTGTAGGATGCCGGCGAAGATCGGGATGACAGACCGTCGTCCCGCACTATCTTCTGCTTGAACGTGACCTTGGCGCAGACGCCTGGCGTTGCCGCCTGAACGCTGGCGCGATTGCCGGATCACGTGCTGATGACGCAACGGAGAGCATCCATGGCTCAGTCGACGACACCATCCCACGCCGCCACCCGCAGCGAGACCGACAGCTTCGGTCCGATCGACGTGCCCGCCGACCGCTACTGGGGCGCGCAGACCGAGCGCTCACGGCAGAATTTCAAGATCGGCCACGACCGGATGCCGATCGCGATCATCCACGCACTCGGCATCGTCAAGCTCGCAGCCGCCGAGACCAATCGCGAACTCGGCCAGCTCGATGCGCGCCGCGCCGACGCCATCATCAGCGCTGCAAAGGAAGTGATCGACGGCAAGCTCGACGATCATTTTCCGCTGGTGGTCTATCAGACCGGCTCGGGCACCCAGACCAACATGAACGTCAACGAGGTGATCGCCAACCGCGCCAACCAGATGCTCGGCGGCGAGCTCGGCGCCAAGCAGCCGATCCACCCGAACGACCAGGTCAACATGAGCCAGTCGTCGAACGATTCATTCCCGACCGCGATGCACATCGCCGCGGCGACGCGGATCATCGCCGACCTGATCCCGGCGCTGACCGAGCTGCATCAGGCGCTGCACGACAAGCAGGACGCGTTTGCCAAGATCGTGAAGATCGGGCGCACCCATACCCAGGACGCGACCCCGCTGACGCTCGGCCAGGAATTCTCCGGCTATGCCGCGCAGGTCGAGAGCGGCATCGCGCGGCTCAAGACGGCGGTGAAGGAGCTGTTTCCACTGGCGCAGGGCGGCACCGCGGTCGGCACCGGCCTCAACTCGAAGCCGGAATTCCCAAACGCCTTCGCCAGGCATGTTGCCGAGATCACCAAGCTGCCGTTCACCAGCGCGGCGAACAAGTTCGAATCGCTGGCGTCGAACGACGCCTATGTGCTGGTGCACGGCGCGATCAACTCGGTGGCGACCGGGCTGTTCAAGATCGCCAACGACATCCGCTTCCTCGGCTCGGGGCCGCGCTCGGGCCTCGGCGAATTGATCCTGCCGGAGAACGAGCCGGGCTCATCGATCATGCCGGGCAAGGTCAATCCGACGCAGTGCGAGGCGATGACCATGGTGTGCTGCCAGGTGTTCGGCAATCAGACCACGATCACGGTCGCCGGCAGCCAGGGCCATTTCGAGCTCAACGTGTACAAGCCGGTTTTGGCATATTGTATGATAAATTCCATTCAGCTGCTGGCCGACGTCGTCCGCTCATTCACCGAGCATTGCGTTGTCGGCATACGCGCCGACGAAAAGCGCATCAGCGAACTGATGCAGCGCTCGCTGATGCTGGTGACGGCGCTCGCGCCGAAGATCGGCTACGACAACGCGGCCAAGGTCGCCAAGTCGGCGCATGCGCACGGCACCACGTTGAAGGAAGAGGCGTTGCGGCTTGGATTCGTGTCTGCAGATGAATTCGATCGTCTGGTGCAGCCGGACAAAATGACACACCCGGGCTGAGTGCCCGGCGCAATGTCCGGATAATTGATCCGGATAATTACGGCCAACGTGCGTGATATAATTATGGATCATAACGCCTAAAGACTAAGGCCGTTCATCTATCAGCTCTGCGCTGGCGCATGGTACAGCATGCAGACGTCTAGTTTTCGCAGAGCGAAACCAGTTCTTTGATGCTATCACAAGCATCAAACGGGGATTCTGGATGGAAACCGAGCCAGGCGCGCAGCGCGACCACACTTGCTTTCGTCACGATGCATCACCAATTCGGACCAGGGGACGATGAGGGACAAGCATGGGCGACGTGGTCAACTTGAAACGATTCAAGAAGCGCGGTGAGCGCGAACAAGCAGCGAAGCAGGCCGAAGCCAACCGTGCGTTATTCGGTCGCACGAAGTCCGAACGCACGCGCGATGAATTTGTTGCCGAGCGCAATGCGCGTCAGCTGGATCAGCATCGCATCGACGGTGGAGACGCATCATGAAGTCTCCCGTGGTGAAACGTTCGATCGTCGTCGCCGGACACAAGACCAGCGTCAGCCTCGAAGAGGCGTTCTGGAACGGCATGAAGGAAATCTCCGGACTGCGGAACATGACGCTGTCGGAGCTGGTCGGCGAGATCGACAGCAATCGCCAGCAGGGCAATCTGTCCTCTGCGATCCGTCTCTTCGTGCTGGACTACTTCCGCTCGCGCGCCGCGCCGGCCGTGCCGGAGGTGCGCTCCCAGCAAGTCGATACGCGTCAGCAGGCCTGAGCGGCCTGCACGCCCCTTAACCTGATTCCTAGTTCTGCATCGCCGGCCGCGGCGGCGGATTGGCAACCTGCGGCGTCAGCGACAATGGCGGACGCAGCTGCTTTTGTTTGGCTGCGCCCGGCAGCGGCTTGACGTCGATCGGCGGCGGCAGCGGCGCGAGCTGGGGCTGGCTTCCGACCGGCGGCGCTGACGGCACGATGGCCGGCGCGTTCGCCACCGGCGGCACGATCGGCGGATGCGGTGCCACGATCTTCGGCTTCGCCGGCGCGCGGCGCGGCAGCGGCACTTCGCCGGGCGGCACCGGCGCATCGGGCGCGGCGGCCCCGGTCGATGGCTGAATCGCCGCAGGCTGCGGGTCGGCCGGAGGCGGCGGCTCGCCGCGTTCGATCGCATCGAGCCGCCTGGTCTCGCGATCGATCGCACGCACGGCAAGCCATGACGACAGCGCCGCGATGTCGACGCTGCGCGAAAGGCCGTCCGGCGTCCCCACCGCGAGCAGCTGGATTTCCGGACGACTGTTCGCGGTGCCGATCTGCGTCGATGCCAGCGCGACACGGATGTCGGCCTGGTCGTCGGGAATGGCGTAGCCGCCCGACACGACGACATTGGCGCCGCTGGCCGCGAGCGTGGTGGCGCCGACCCGGATGCGGCCGTCGCGGATGTTGAACGGGATTTGCGCCGACGCGACTGGCAGCGCACCGCCTGCGAGCGCCGGCTCGACGATCTGCCGCAGCCGGTTGTCGTCGGTCGCCTGTCCGGAGTCGCTGGCACGGATCGCGACGTCGAAGGCGCGCGGATCGAGCCCCGGCAGGCTGATCTCCTCCAGCGTCACAGTGCCGCTACCGGAGAGCGCGCCCATGAGCGCCGAGGCGCTGCGGCCCTGGGTCAGCAGCGTCATCTGCATCGCGGCGCGCCCCTTTGGCAGCGCCAGACTGCGATAGCGCAGCGCCGAGCCGTCGACGCCGGAGAGCTGGAGGTTGGCGTTCAGCGCGAGCCCGTTGACGCCCTGCCGCGCATCGATGCTGGCGCTCGCCTCGCCGCCGCCGATCTTGCCCTTGATGCCGTCGAAGGTCACCGCCTGCCCGTCGGACCTGATGGTGCCGCTCACCGGCTGCAGCTCGGCGCCGCCCGGCAACAGGCCGCGCAGCGCCTCGAACGTGACCTTGCCGCGCCAGCCGCCGGTCAGGCCGGCGCCGAGCGGCTCCTTCGCATCATGGCCCGCAGCCCCGATCGCGGCGGCAAAGACCGGCGCCAGCGAAATCTGGTCGAGGCCGATCTCACCCTCGATGCTCTTCTGATCGGCAAGCGTCACCGCAAGCCGCCCGCGCAGCCGCGAGCCGGCGACGATGCTGTCGAGATCGTCAAAGCTCAGGCGGTCGCCCGCGATCGTCAGGCGCGACGTCAGGCGGATATTTCCGGCCGCATCCGATGGTTTCAGATTGAGCAGCGGTGTGATGTCGGCGCTGCGGACGCGCAGGCTGACGCTCGATTTGGCATCCTTCGCCCACGGCTCCGCGGTGCCTTCGGCATCGGCGTCGAGTCCGCCGCCCCAGAGCTTCGCCTTCAGTCGCAGCGGCGCGTGCCACACGCCATTGACGCTGCCCTCGAACTGCAGCGGGCCCGCGCCGGCGGCGATCGTCCGATCAAGTCCAAGCAGCGCCAGCAGGGCATTGCCCTGGCCGGCCGAGACCTTGGCCTCCGCGGCGACCTCGCTGCGCCCGAGCGCATCGATATCCAGCGCGCGGATTGCGGCGACCGGCGGCGTTGCCGACAGCACCGTTCGTCCCTTGAGCTGCGGCGCGTCGAGATCGAGCGTCGCCTGTGCGGCGGTGCGATCGGCCGCCTTGCCCTTGCCGAGCTCGAGCGCCAGCTTGGCTCTGATAGGGCCGGCATCGGCCTGCAGCACGCCGAGCCGCGCGGCAGCCGACGGCGCGAACGGCTGCACGATCGCAGCGAACCGGCCGAGCGAGGCGGCGGTCGCATCGATCGTCAATTTGCCGGTCGCGTTGCCGCGGTCGAAGGTGCCGCTGCCATCCAGCGTGACATTGTCGGGCTGGCCGATCCTGACGCGCTCGACCACGATGCTGCTCGGCCCATAGGCAATCTTCGCCTGCAGCGGCCGCAGTTCCTGGCCTGCGGAAATCGCGCGGCCGACGTCGAGCGACAGCTGCATCTCGTCGGGCCATTCGCCCTGCGGGCCGGCCAGCGAGCGGATGAATGCCGTGGTCGCATCGAGATCGAGCCGCTCCGCCTTCAGCTGCGCCTCGATCTTCGATCCCTTGCTCGCCGCGCGGTGCGAGACCGCGATACGGCCCTCGAGCGTGCCCCCCTCGAGCTCCGCCTTCATGGCATCGATCGCAAAGCCTGCCGGCGACACCGCGACGTCGCCGCGCAGCCGCAGCGGCTTCTGGCTGCGATAGGCGGCGTCGCCGCGCCCCTCCAGCCAGTTCATCAGCGCATCGGGATCCGTCGATTCGATGTTGAGCGCGGTCTTGAAGCTGTCGGCTGCTCCCGCCTGCGCGCTGGCGCCGCTCATCGACACCCGCGTCGATCCCGGCGCACGGAACTCCAGCCGGCGCACCGTCCAGGATTTCGCATCGGTCTGCAGCTCGGCCGCGATGTCCTGCAGCGGACGGCCGCCGAGCATGATCTGCTCTGCGGCCAGTTCGATCTGCGCCGCGATCGGGCTTTGCGGAAGGCCCGACAACACCGCGCGCAGCGCCGGCAACACTTTCGCCGGCTCGGCATTGCCGTCCTTGCCGGTATCCTTACCCGTATCCTTGGCGGCGAACCTGTCGGCATCGAGCTGCCGTGCCGCGAGCGAGGCGCGCAGCAGCGGCGTCGCGCCGAAACGGATATCGCCGCTGCCGGCAAGCTTCAGCGCGCGGTCCTCGGCGCCATAGCTCAACTCGACCTGGTCGAGGCGCGCCGCCGCAGAGTCCGATTTCACCTTGGCGGCAATCCGCCATGGCGGCGCATCGCTGCCGCCGCGCTGGCCCGGCAGGCCCGCCAGCGTCACGTTCCCCTCGAAGCGCGGCGCGCGGTTCTCGAAGCTCAGGACGCCGTCGAGATCGGCCGACACCGGCCGCTGGCCGGGATCGACGGAAAAATGCACGCGGGTGCCGTTGCTATCAGCGCCCTGCCCCGAGGAGATCCGAAACGGGTAGCGATTGCCGCCCATCATGAAATTGCCGTCGCCGCGGATCGCGCCGGCGAGCGAGCGGACATCGCCGCTGAAGGCGATGTCGTTCAGCTCGAGCGTGCTGCGGCTCGCCGCATCGTGCAGCGCGACGCGGCCGGTCAGGTTGAGGCGGTCGATCGCCAGCGACGCCAGGCTGAGGGCCCCGCTCGACACCGGCCAGTCGACCCGCCCCTTCGGATCGAGCCCGAGATCGAGCGACACGCCGTTGATGGTGAGCTCGGTCGCGCGCCACTCGCCGCGCATCAGCGAGCCGAGGCTGAACTCGACGTCGAGGTTGGCGGCGCGGACCTTGCCGAGGTCGTTGGCGCCGCCGATGGTGACGGTCTTCAGCCGCAGCCAGGGCGCCGGCAGCAGGCGCGCATCGAGGTTGCCGGCGACACGTACCGGCGCACCGATGATCCTCGTCGCCTCTGCCTCGAACTGCGGCCTGAACTGGTTCCAGTCGACGAAATACGGACCGACCAGCGCGGCCACCAGTGCAAGAATGAATGCGATTGCCAGGCCGAGCAGCGTCGTCTGCACGGTGTCTCCCTTTGAGCCCGCTCCGCGGCAGCCGCCTCACGCTGAACCTTGGCAAACCTTTGGCCGGAGCAGCTCAATATATAGAGACAAGTATGGCGAAGTCACAGCGACTTTCCCGCTGTAACTTCAGACTGGACACCGGTTTTCCCCGTGAGCGCGGCGGGAACGCTGCCCGCCGCAACTCCGGGAGATCACCAGCTGGCGGGCAAGCACTTCAGCCCACGCAGCACGAAGGTCGGCCGCCACTCGGGATTTTCCGCGTCATCGAGCCGCAGGTCCGGGATCCGGCGCAGCAGGGTCGAGATCGCGATCTCCGCCTCGATCCGCGCCAGCTGGGCGCCGAGGCAGAAATGGATGCCGCCGCCGAACGACAGCGGCTTCACGTTCGGCCGCCGGATGTCGAGCTTCTCGGGGTGGTCGGGATACACCGCGGGATCGTGATTGGCCGAGCCGAGCAGACAGAGCACGGTTTCGCCCTTCGGAATCCGCTTGCCGCCGAGATCCTCGATGTCCTCCAGCGCGACACGGCCGGTCGCCTGCACCGAGGAATCATAACGCAGGAACTCTTCGATGGCGTTGGTGATCAGGCCGGGATTGGCCTTGAGCAGCGCCAGCTGATCCGGGTTGCGATGGAGCGCCAGCAGGCCGTTGCCGATCAGGTTCACGGTCGTCTCGTGGCCGGCGCCGAACAGCAGGATGATGTTGGCGGTGAGCTCCTCGTTGGTGAGCTTGTGACCATTCTCCTCGGCCTGCACCAGCTGCGTGGTGAGGTCATCGCCCGGCTGCTTGCGGCGCAGCTCGAACAGTTGGTGGAAATACATCGCCGCCATCACGTTCCCGGCATTGGCCTGCTTGATCTCCTCGGGCGACAGCGGCACCGGATCGAGCAGGCGTCCGCCGTCGCGGGAGCCGTTGTAGAAGGCCTCGCGGTGCTCCTCGGGAATCCCGAGCATGTCGCAGATGATCGTGACCGGCAGGCGGAACGCGAAATCCTCGATCAGGTCCATCTTTCCCTGCGGAATGATGCGGTCGAGCGTCTCGTCGACCACCTGCTGGATGCGCGGACGCATGTCCTCGACCCGGCGCGCGGTGAAGGCCTTGACGACGAGGCCGCGCAGGCGGGTGTGATCGGGCGGATCCTGCTGCAGCATCCAGTGGCTCATGCTGCGGAACGCCGGCTCCTCCATGATCTTGGGGCCGTAGCGGCGGATGGTGCGCTCGGAAAAATCCTTGCCGAAGCGCTTGTCGCGCATCACCAGGCTGACCTCGGCGTGACGGCTGGCGACGAAGGCGCCGTGCACATTGAGGTGCACCGGGTCCATGGTGCGCAACCGCTCGTAATACGGATAGGGATTGCGGATGTATTCGGGCGCCAGCGGATTGAAAAGCGGCTCGCTGCCTGTCGACTGAACATGCTCGTTCATGGTGACCTCGTTCGCTCGCTGCGCCGGGTGCCCGCACCGTGACGCGCCTTGGTGTCATCCTCGGGCCGGCGGCTTTGGCCGGATATTCTGGTTTTGCTGAAATGCAATTCGATACACTCTTGTATCGAGTTGCATTGTGCCCTAAACTGCGCCAATGTCAAGGGTTCGAACCAGACCAACACGCGACGACACCCGCGAGAAGCTGTTCGAGGCGGCGGCGCGGGTGTTCGAGGAACAGGGTATCGGCGGCGCCAGCATCGAGGCGATCGCGGCCGCGGCCGGCTTCACCCGCGGCGCGTTCTATTCGAACTTCACCAGCAAGGACGAGTTGATCTTCGCGATGCTCGAGGATCACGTCGAGCAATCGGTTAGGCGATGTCTCGATTTGCTCGCCCAGCACCAGAATCTCGCCGATTTTCTCGAGGCGCTCCGCACCATGGATCGCAGCCGGCAGGATCCGCTCGGCCGCTCGCCACTGCTGCACATGGAGATGATCCTGTTCGTGGCGCGCGCCGAGAAGCGCCGGCCCGAACTGGCCAAGCGGCTGCGCGCGCGGCGCAAGCTGATCACGGATATCGTCACCGCCACGGCGAAGAATGGCGGCCGCAACAACGCGCTCAACCCGGAATGGACCGGCGCGGTTGTGCTGGCGCTGGAGGACGGATTTCGGCTTCACCGCCTGATCGACCCGGAGACCACGCCGGCGGACAGTTTTCTGCGCGCCATCACCGATCTACACCGCGCGATCGGCGTCGCGTCGGCCTGAGATCAGGGGGCGCTTGCGATCTTGTGCATCTGTCCGGCGACGGCGCGGACCTTGCCGGGCGAGGCCTGCCAGATCGCGAACGCCGACAGCAGGCTGGCCGCGATGCCGAGCACGAATGCAGCCGTGTAGCTGCCGGTGAGATCGTAGAGCTGTCCCGTCAACCACGGCCCGGCGGCGCCGCCGGCAAGCGCGGCCAGCATCACGGTGCCGAAGATGCTGCCGTAATGCTTGCCCTGAAAAATCTCCAGCACGACCGGTCCCATCACCGAGGTGAGGCCGTAGCCGAGCGCGCCCTGGGTCAGCACCATCAGCCAGACCAGCGGCATCGCCGGCCAGTATCGCAGCGCCACCAGCGCCGCAAAGCAGATGACGAAGCCGAAGCAGGAGATCGCCCACACCCATTCGCGGCCGATCCGATCGGACAGATGGCCGAGCCAGATCTGGCCGGGAATGCCGAGCAAGCTGACGACGCCGAGCGCCCAGACGCCGACATTGGAGCTGAAGCCGATGTCGAGCAGGAATTTGGTTTGGTGCACCTGCACCGCGTACCAGATGTACAGGCCGCAGAAATAGCCGACCGCGATCCACCAGAACCGCGCGGTGCGCAGCGCGCGCGGCAGCGTCCAGTCGGTGCCGGCCCAGACCGGATCGACGATGTTCGAGGCCGGCTTCGCCGAGGCCGCCGTCGGCGCGGCATCGCCGTCCGGCCGCAAGCCGATGTCCTCCGGCCGCTTGCGCAGCAACAGATTGATCGGCGCGAGCACGACCAGCACCATGATCCCCATCGCGGTGCAGGCGGTGCGCCAGCCGGTCTGCTCGATCATGTGCTGCACCCACGGCAACAGCGTCACCGAGCCGATGCCGACGCCGGCAAAGGCTAGTCCGATTGCAAGGCCACGGCGGCGGATGAACCAATTCGGCACGAACAGCGATTGGCCGGAATAGCCGAGGCACACGCTGCCGGAGCCGACCAGCACGCCGATCGTGAGGTAAAGGTGCCAGGGCTGCGTGGTCAGCGGCGCCAGCAGCAGCCCCGATCCCATCAGCAGCACGCCGAGCTCCATCACCGCGCGCGGACCGCTGCGGTCCATCAGCCGCCCGATCAGCGGGCTCGCGATCGCCGACGCCACGAAGCCGAACGAGAACGCGCCGGCGGTGACGCCGCGCTCCCAGCCGAACTCGGTGATGATCGGCGGATAGAACAGCGAGAACGCGGTGCGCGCGTTGACGCCGATCGCCATGGTGACGAAGGTCACCACGACGATGATCCAGCCGTAGAAGGGGAGACGCATGGAATTCTTTCATTCCGCGATCGGTGACAAGATGCCGCGGTGCTGGTTCAATGACACGGCTGGTATTTAACGCCCTATAGAGCATGAAATACCGGTCGCTGTGAAATTGATCACAACCTCTCCTCAGGAAAAATGGCATAATAGTCAGGAGCCTGGATCATAGTCAGGAGCCTGGATCGGCGGATCGGTTGGAAATTCTCCCGTAACATGAGCCTTGGGAGGTTTTGGTGCATTCGACCTGCTCGGCTCAGTCGCCAACAGGCCCAAGCCGGAATGGCGACGGCGGGCCATCCGCGCCCTATGGGGTGGACGAAGATGACGAGAACCACGCGCAAGATGCGCTGTCCGGTCGTCCGATCGCGGACGGCGGTCTTGTGCGACAACAGGCGGTCGTCCTGCTGGTCGACCTCGTGGAATCAGTGCGGCTCATGCGCGAGCATGAAGCCGAAACTGTGCGCCGCTGGACAAGCTTCGTCCACACCGTAACCACGCAGATTTTGCGTCGCCATCACGGCGTTCTGGTCAAGAGCCTTGGCGACGGATTGATGGTGCGGTTCGAGACCGTGTCTGATGCCGTGGCCGCAGCCGCGGAAATGCATCGCGCACTCGCTGCGCAAAACGCGACGATACCCGAAGACCGCCGCTTCCACCTCCGTGCCGGGATCAACTCCGCCATCGCCTGGACCGACGGCGTGGATATCTATGGAACGGGCGTGAACCTGGCAGCCCGGCTGGCAACGCTGGCAGGACCCGGTGAGACCATTGCCAGCGCGTCGGTGCACGAACAATTGGCCGCCGGGCTGGCAAGCCTGGCGGAGCCGGGCGAGACCATTGGCAGCGCATCCGCGCGCGATGAGCTGACGCATGGCGTGGATGCAATATGCGAGGACATGGGCGAATGCGTACTCAAACATTTTGACAAGCCGGTTCGCGCCTATCGCGTCGGTCCGGCGGGTCCATATCCGAGCCTCGCCGCCCGGCGCGATTACGGCACTCCCATGGAACCAACGATCGCCATCATCCCCTTCAACGCGCGCCGTGACACCCACGAACATTTCGACGTCGGCAACCTGATCGCGGACAGCGTGATCTGGCGATTGTCCAAGACGCCGAATTTGAAGGTGATCTCACGTCTGTCCACGAATGTGTTTCGCGGACGGGTGAACGACGTTGCCGAAGTCTCCGCTTATCTCGGTGCCACCTACATCCTGAGCGGTGGTTATGTTGTGGATGCCGGTGAGGTGATGGTGACCGCAGAACTTTCGGCCGCGCGCACCAACCGCGTGGTTTGGACCGACCGCATTCGCGGAACCGTTGCGGATCTCCTGCAGCCCGACAGCGAGCTCGCGCAAAGGATCGCCAGTGCCGCACATCTGGCGGTCTTCGACGCCGAGGTCGAACACGTCCTGACCCAGCCGCTGCCGACACTGGAAAGCTATTCGCTGCTGCTTGGCAGCATCCGGTTGATGCATTGCTCCGGCAAGGACGAGTTTCTCCAAACCCGCAAGATCCTCGACGAACTGATCAACCGGCACAGCCGGATTGCGGCGCCGCGCGCCTGGCTCGCCAACTGGTTCATTTTGCGTGTCACACGCGGGTGGTCGGAAGACCGCAAGCGCGAAGCAACCGAAGCACTGAACGCGACGCACGCGGCACTGGATCGCGATCCCTCCGATGCGCTTGCACTGGCGACCGAAGGATTCGTTCACTGCCATCTGCTGAAAGATCTCGACGCCGCCCGCGAGCGATGCGATCAGGCCGTCGAAGCGAACCCGAGCCACGCGCTCGGCTGGCTGTACCGCGGCACGGTGGATGCGTTCAACGGGCGGGGGCAAGCCGCCGTCGAGGCGACCCGGCGGGCATTGCAGCTCTCGCCGCTTGATCCTCAGCGCTACTACTTCGAGTCGCTCGGTGCCACCGCCGAACTATCCGCGCACAACTATCAGGAAGCCGAGCGACTGGCGCGCTCGTCGCTGAGCCTCAATCGCATGCATCCTTCGACCTGGAGGGTGCTGACAATTGCGCTTGTGCTGCAGGACCGAATCGACGAGGCGCGCGCAGCGTTGGCCGGTATGCGCAGGCTGGAACCGGCGTTGACCGTCCAGAGATACATCGCACGCATTCCGAATGCACAACTCGAAACCGGCAGGCAATGGGCGCGCTGCCTTGAAATCGCGGGCTTACCGACGACGGGCTGATTTTACGCAAGCATATTGATCATGAGGAGGCAGCAATGGCTCAGCTAGGCGGTGCTGGAGGTGCAGGTGGCGCGGGCGGTGCCGGTGGTGCCGGCGGCGCCGGCGGCGCCGGCGGGGCTGGTGGAGCCGGAGGAGCCGGCGGGGCCGGCGGCGCGGGAGGCTCGTTCCTCGGGACGATGGCCGATGCCTACGCAAATTCGATCATGGTCGACGCGCTCATCCAGAGCCGCGAGGGGACCATCGTTCCCGAATTCAACACCTATGCACCGGGACTGCCTTCGATAGAAGACGCTGCGCAGTTGGAGCGCTGGGAGCCATGGGTCCGCGCCTACACGGCGATCGGCGAGATGCTGCAAGGCATCAGCTTCGCACCGACGACAACAGGCAACGGCTTCCAGGTGCAGTCGTCGCAGTCCGCCGCCTCGTCGACGACCGCTTCCCCGTTCGTCATTGCCGCGATCGAACGACCGAACCAGGCAACCTTCGTTGCGCAGCTTCCGATCGTGCTGAGCTGGGCCGAGCTGCGCGACGAACGCGCGACCGAGACCATGGCGCAGATCGATCCGCAATACGCCTTCTGGTCGTCGATCATCTACATGCATCCGGACCGCACCAAGCGCACCTTCGAACTGATCAACATGCTGTTGCAGTTCTGCGTCTATGTGGAGATGCGCTTCAAGCATGCGCTGGCATGCTGGCGTCCCGTCGAGTACAACGCGGAAGTCCAGCCCATGATCACGACGCCGGGGCACGGCAGTTTCCCCAGCGGGCACTCCACCCAGGCCCATGCCGTCGCCTACATGCTGAAGCAACTGTTGTTCCTGGATCGCGGCGGCGCCTCCACCACGGGATATGACAAGATCAAGGATCAGCTCGATCGCCAGGCCGCGCGCATCGCCGTCAACCGCACCGTTGCGGGCGTTCATTTTCCCGTCGACAGCATGGCGGGACGAATGCTCGGGGTTGCACTCGGCGAGTACTTCGTCGGCCGATGCCTCGGCACCACGACGAGATCGGGCTCGACCGCATCGACGATCCGGACATTCAACGCGACGTGGATCGATCATCACGCGAGCACGGACTTCAATCCGTTCAGCTCGGATCAAGATCTTGGCGCCGGCAAGCTCTATTCGACGTCCACGGGAGTCAACATCCAGCAGTCTCTCTTGATGCAGCACCTGTGGGCCGCGGCCCAGGCGGAATGGCAAACGAGATTCCCCTACCCTTGAGGAACGCCCGAGCGCAATCATCCGAGTGGAGAATTCTCCATGTACGATCGGCCGAACTGCTTCGATCCATATCTGCGCTACGCCATCGCGAGCGACTTCAAGAATTTTGCGTCGTTCGACGAGAAGACCTTTCGGGTCTTCCTGCTCGTGGAGTTCAGGAGCCTCGACCGGGCAAACGCCTTCAAGAAGGCCGTCGCCGATCCGAAATACGCCGTCGAATTCAGCCCGGTGGACCGGGACTCGCTCTACACGACGATGCGCGCGCACAAGAGCGTGGTGACCGACGCATTCAGGGACACGAGCAAGGACGCGCGACCCGACGGGAACTACTTGTTCGACGCCTGGAACGACAATGTATCCCGGGTCGAATTGTCGTTGCCGCTGGTGCCGACCGACCAGCGAGCCTTCGCACGGAAGATCGTCGAACGCTCTCGTGCCAACCCGCCGGAGCATCTGATTGGCCTGCTCGACGACGGCTGTCCGTTCGCGGCGGCTCAATTTCTGACAACTCTCGGAGGAACGGATACAAGGGTGCTCGGCATCTGGGACCAGAACCAGACGCTCGGCCCCTGGTACGGCTCCATGAGCCGACAGCCGATCCCGGCCGGGACCAACGCACAGTTCGGCCGATTTCTGCCCGACTTCAACTATGGGATCGAGTTTCTGCACGATTCGACCGCCGGTACGCCGACGGTCGTCGGGCTCAGCGATTGGATGGCGTCGCATCGGACCGGTGCCGGGAGCGTCGATGAGGATAGTTGCTATGCGGACGCCGAGTTCACGACCCTGAGGCGGCAGGTATCGCACGGGGCTCATGTGATGGACGTACTCGCCGGGCGCATCCCGACTTCGTCGCGCATTGTCGGCCGGAAGCCGCCGAGTTGGGAGGCGAACGCCGACCCCGCATCGACGACCGGCGTGGTCTTCGTACAATTCGCGGATCAGTGCATTCGCGATGCGACCGGAGTCTGGCTCAAGGCGTACGTCAAGGATGGGATCGACTACATCATGACGTTCACCAAGCCGTACGTGACGAAGACGGTCGTCATCAATATCAGCTATGGACCGACCACGGGACCGCATGACGGTACGGCTGAACTCGAGGACACGCTGAGGGACTTGGTCTCCGAATACGATGGCTCGTCGGGCAAGCCGAAGCTCCATATCGCGCTGGCCGCCGGCAATGCCTACCTCACCGAGGGGCACATCGCCTATGTCAGAAGTGAGGCGACAATGCCCGACAGCGTCGCCTGGACGTGGCGCCTTCCGCCGGACAACACGGTGCTTTGCTTTGCCGAGGTCTGGATGCAAACGCATGACGCTGCGCATGTCACGGTAACGCTGACGTCGCCCGGCGGAATCGTCTTCAGCTCGACGAGCGGCCCGGTCTCTCCCGGTCCCGGCGTGCCGATTCCACCGTACACCGGGGTGTTCGCACCGGTGGCATGGGGCAGCAGCACGGTGTGGCTGCTGGCAGTCGAACCGACCGTCGCAACAGCCGGGACTGTAGCGGAACACGGAGACTGGACTGTCAAGGTCGAGTACGTCGACACGCACGCCAAGGTCCATGCCTACGTCGCACGAAGCGATCCCAATATGGGCATGCATACCGGCGCCAAACGTTCCTACTTCGTGGATGCGGCCTGGGAAGCCGACCACGGGGCTTCAGCCGGCTGCACTTATGCGAACGGTGTGTTCGAGAAGCACGGTTCTCTGATCCACCGCAGGGGTACCCTCAACGGCATCGCGACGGAGAAGGTTCGGAGAATCCACGTTGCCGGCAGCTACATCCTTTCGAATGGCCGCAAGGCACCGTACTCCTCGGCAGGTCCGGCGCGCGGAGGCCCGCGCCTCGGGCCCGACTACGTCCTGCCAGGCGATGAATCCTGCGCCCTCCAAGGCATCCGCGCCGGTGGCAACCGCAGCGGCTCGGTATTCAGGCTCGAAGGAACAAGCACCGCGGCACCACAATTGGCTCGGTTGTTCGTCGACACCACGCCGCTCTCACCGTCCAACATCCCGGGCACTCCCGGGGAAATCGCCGAGCGCGGCGGGGGCAATTTGCCACCGCCCTAGAGCTATTTCCGTTCCGATGGAATCGGAACGGAGCTCTAGATTCTTGTTCTGACGCGTTTTCTTCACGCGAACCGGTATCCACTTCGCTCGAAAACGCTCTAGCCCAGCGCATGGCTTTCGTGGCCGAAATAGGCGCGCTCCAGCCGGTGCGGCAGATCGCTTTCGCTGGTCGGTGCTTCCAGCGCAATCGCACCCTGCACCAGCGCGTAGACGCGATCGGCGGATGCCAGGGCCTTTTCGAGCAGTTGCTCGACCAGCAGTACGGACGTGCCCTGCTCGCGCAGCCGGCGCACGACGGTGAGAACACGGTCGACCAGCACCGGCGAGAGACCCGCGGACGGCTCGTCCAGCATCAACAGTCGCGGCCGGCGCACCAGGCCCTGCGCTACCGTCAGCATCTGCTGCTGCCCGCCCGACAGCGCGCCGCCGCGCTCGTGACGCTTCTCGGCAATCTCCGGGAAGAACGACAGCGCCTCCTCGACGCGCGACGCGCGCTCGGCCCGCGGCAGGTCGTAGCCGGCGAGCAGCAGATTGTCGGTGACGCTGATTTGCGTGAACACGCGATGGCCCTCGATCACATGGACGAGGCCGGCGCGCGCGGCATCGCGCGGCGTGGCGTTGGTCATGTCGCGGCCGTCAAAGCGGACCTGGCCGGCGCTGACCGGCAACAGTCCCGACATCGCGCGCAATAGCGTGGTCTTGCCGGCGCCGTTGGGGCCGAGCAGCGCCACCACCTCGCCGGCTGCGATCCTGATGTCGATGCCGTGCAACACGCGGATCTTGCCGTAGCCGGACTGCAGCGCGCTCACCGCGAGCAGGGATTCAGCCGCCGAGATAGGCACTGACCACCTCCTTGTGGACGCGAATTTCCGCCGGCGTGCCCGCCGCCAGCGTGCGGCCGAGATTGAGCACGGTGACCTGGTGGCAGATGTCGAAGATCAGATCGGCATGATGCTCGACCAGCAGCACGCCGGTGCCGCGGTCGCACACCGCCTTGATCAGCGCAGCCAGCCGCTCGATCTCGTCATTGGAGAGGCCCGCGGCGGGCTCGTCGAGCAGCAGGAAATCCGGATCGAGCATCAGGGCACGTGCGATCTCGATGAAGCGCAGCTCGCTGTGCTGCAGCCGATCGGCACGCACGTCGGCCAGCGCCTCGAGACCGACGACGCCCAGCAGCGCGCGCGCCTTCTCGGCCAGCAGACGCTCGTCCGCGCCGTTGCGCGGCAGCGCCAGCATCGCCTCCAGGAACAGCGCCGTGCCCTCGATCGAGCCGCCGATCATGACGTTCTGGAGCACCGAGGCTTCGCCGATCACCCGCGGCGTCTGAAAAGTGCGGGCGATGCCGCGCGCCGCGCGCAGCACCGGCTGGCCCGCGGGCAGCGCCGCGCCGCCGAGCGTCATGGTGCCGGCCTTCGCGGCGTAGTAGCCCGAGATCACGTTCAGCGTCGTGGTCTTGCCGCTGCCGTTCGGGCCGATCAGGCCGTGGATCTGGCCGGGCGCGACGTCGAGATCGAGGCCGTCGATCGCCTTCACATTGCCGAAGCTGAGCGCGATGCCGCGCAGCTGCAGCGTCTTGCCACCGGCACGCCGCCGCACGATGTCGGCGAGCGCGGCCGGTCGCGGCACGATGGCGCGGTTGCTGGCCAGCGGCCGGCGGTTGCGGAAGTCGAGCAGCGCCGCGATGCCGCCCGGCATCACCAGCACGATCAGCAGCAGCAGCACCGCGTAGAGGAAGGTCGACCACGCCGCGAGCGGGGCCGCGATCTCCGGCAGGATGGTGAGGATGATGGTGCCGAGCAGCGGCCCGAGGATCGAGCCGCGGCCGCCGATCAGGATCGCGATGAAGAACAGCACCGAGAGATCGAAGGTGAAGGCATCGGGCGTGATGTAGGTCTGCAGCGTTGCGAACAGCCCGCCGGCGATGGCCGCGAGCGCACCGGCGAACAGGAAGATCGCGACCAGCATCCTTGGCTTGGAAATGCCGCTGGCTTCGGCGGCCACTTCAGCGTCGCGCACCGCAATCAGGGCGCGGCCAAACCGGCTGCGCGCGACGTTGGCGCTCATCCAGGTCGTCACGGCGGCGAATGCGATGCAGAGACCGTAAAAACCCCATGGCGTGTTGAACGGTTCGGGGAATTCAGGCCCCGCAATGCCGATGCCGCCGCCGGTGACGCTCTGCCAGGCCAGCGCGATCTGGGTCACGATGGTGGCAAAGCCCAATGTCGACATCGCAAAATAGAAGGTGCGCAGCCGCAGTGCCGGCAAGCCGACGATGACGCCGAAGATCGCGCCGATGCAGCCCGCGATCGGCAAGGCCGCGAATACCGGAATGGCCGGCATCACATTGCCGGCGACCAGCACGCTGGTGGTGTAGGCACCGAGCGTCAGCAGCGCGACATAGCCGATCGCGAGATGGCCGGCGAAGCCGACGACCAGATTGAGGCCGGAGACCAGCACCCAGTAGATCGCTGCGCGGGTGCCGATCAGCACCCAATAGTCGTTGCTGACGAACGGTAGCAAAAATGCCGCCGCGAGGATGCCGAGGAACGGTGCGACATGCGGCAGCACGGCGCGCCAGGCGCCGCTATCGGTTCGGGACGGAGTGTCGGTGACCGCGGTCATCACACCCTCCGCGCGGTCGAGGCGCCGAACAGACCCTGCGGCGCGGCGAGCAGCACCACGATGAACAGCGTGAACACCGCGACCGAGGAGAAGATGCCGCCGACCAGGAAGTTCGCCGCCTGCTGGAACAGGCCCAGCGCCAGCCCGCCGATGATCGCGCCGCGATTGTTGCCGAGCCCGCCGAGCGCCACCGGCACGAAGCCGTAGAAGTTCAGCAGCGCGCCGTTGGTGAAGAAGGCAAGCAGCAGCTGCCCGCCGGAATATCCGGCAATGCCGCCGACCACGCCGGCGAGCGCATAGCTCGCAACGCGCAGATTGCGTTCCGGCAGGCCGAGCGCCCGCGCGGCAAAATTGTCCTCGGCGATGGCGACGAAGGCGCGGCCGACCAGCGTGCGGCGGTAGAGATATTCGAGGCCGATGATCGTGATGGCGCAGGCCACCACCGGCAGCCAGAACTTTTCGTCGAGCACGCCCTCGCCCAGTCCTGTGATGCGCGGAAACGGCTGCGGCTCGGTGCCCCATTTGATCGCGGCGATCTGCTGGATCATCAGCGCGACCGCCAGGGTCGAGAGCACGTAGAGGTGCTGGTCAAGGCTTTTCAGCACCGGCCGCACCGCGACGAACTCGGTGATGATGCCGATGATGGCGCAGCACAGCAGCGTCAGCACGAAGCCCACGGCAATGGGCAGACCGAGCTTCAGCGTGAACATCGAGCCGAACACGCCGCCCAGCATCGCGAGCTGGCCGGCGGTAAAGCTCATCACCCGCGAGGTCGAGAACATCGTGTTGTAGGTGACGCCGACCAGCGCGTAGATCGCGCCCGCCGCGAGGCCGGAGGCAAG
Organism: Bradyrhizobium ivorense; assembly: GCF_900696085.1. Taxonomy (GTDB): domain Bacteria; phylum Pseudomonadota; class Alphaproteobacteria; order Rhizobiales; family Xanthobacteraceae; genus Bradyrhizobium; species Bradyrhizobium ivorense. The sequence goes on along the minus strand of NZ_CAADFC020000028.1, from coordinate 27,448 downwards.
GATCGAGGCGAGCATCGGCTGCGCCCTCGCCGCTGGCTCAACTGTATCCCGGCGCCAGCGCGAAGGTGCCGTTCTTCGCCGTGCTCGACTCCGACATCACGATCTCTTCGGTCAAATAGCCGTTATGCTCGGTCGGCGAGAAGCGGTAGTTGCCGAAATAGCCCGGATAGGCCGACAGCGTGTTCCAGTATTTGATGATGTCGGCGCTGCTGGTCGAGCCGCTCTCCGCCACCGCCTTGGCGATCAGCTCGATGCAGTCGATGCCGCCGGCGACCCACCAGAGCAGCGTATCGTTCAGCGCGATATTGGCCTTAGCGAGCCGCGCCACCAGATCCTCGCTCTTCGGCGGCAGCTTGCCGGCGCTGTCATAGCTGCAGCTTTTGTAGCCGATCGCATAGACCTTCTTCCAGTTCTCCGGCTTGGCGACCAGGCCCGCGAGCTCGCCCGACGCCATCGATGGATGGCCGACGAAGGGCACGTCCCAGTTCATCGTGGCGCGGGTGTTGAACATGCGCGCCTCCATGCCGGTCGAGACGCTCCACACCACGATCGCCTCGGCGCCGGCGTTCTTGGCGCGCAGCATGTCCGGCGTCATGTCGGGCTGGGTCGAATCGACATTGGCCTGATAGACCACATCGGCGCCGTCCTTCTTGAAGGCGGCGACCGAGGCGCCGACCGCGGTGACGCCGTAGCCGGTGGTGTCGCCGATCACGGCGACCTTCTTCACCTTGAGGATCTTCAGGCAATAATTGCGCACTGCGTCGTCCCACTGGTTGTTCGACGGCGCGATCCGGAACGCGTTGGGGAACTTGGCCGGGTCGATCAGGCTTTCGACCACGCAGGGGTGCAGATCCGGCATCTTGGCGCGCGCCATGATCGGCGTTGTCGCCAACGCCTCGCCGGAGTTCAGCGGCCCCCACATCGCGTGAACCTTGGCCTGGCTGATCAGCTCCTGGGTGGCATTCACCGCCTTGGTCGGATCGCCCTGGGTGTCGCGCATCACGATCTCGATCTTGCGGCCTTTCACCCCGCCGGCATTGTTGATGGCGTCGACCGCGAAGTTGACGCCGCGGTTGAAGCCGACGGTCGGCGCCGAGCTCGGCCCGGTGATTGCCGCAAGGCAGCCGATCTTGATCGGTTCCGATTGTGCAATGGCGGGAGCGGGGAAGGAGAACGAGGCGGCGCCCAATGCGCCGGCGCTGCCCAACAAAACGTCACGGCGTGAAACGGCCATGTGATGCACTCCCTCTTTGCGGCGCCCGTCGTTGGCTGCGGGACGTCCGTTCGTTGATTCCGCGCGCTCGTGGGCGGCGGTTGACGGATACAAGTTTGGGCTGGATGCAAACGGCTTGTCCAGCCCCGGGGCGATGCGCCCTGCGAGGGGAGCAATGCAAAAGGCCTCCGGCTGTCGCCGGAGGCCTCATTTGCGCTCGATTTGGATCGGTTGGTTTGTGCGACCTGCTTACCAGGAGTAACGCACCACGCCCTTGCCGGCGTAGCTCTGCGTGACGTCGGAGAATTCGCCCTCGAAGGTCGCGGCGACCGAGAAGCCGTTGCGCCAGCGCATCTCGGCCGAGCCGGTGATCAGCGCGAGGTCGGAAGCGGGCCTCGCGCCGTTCACGACGAAAGAGGCGCCGGGCAGCGTCTGGAACGTCGCGCTGACGGTGCGGTCGGTGTTGAAGTCATGCGCCCAGGCGGCGCGGCCGCGCAGGATCAGGACGCCGTCCTGCACCAGATAGGACTTGTCGCTGCGCAGGCCGAGTTCGCTGCGGCTCGCCGTCACCGTCTTCGAGCTGTAGGTCTGCGCGAAGGCGTTGGTTCCGGTGATCACCTGCTCGGAATAGGCCGGCAGATCGAAGCTGGTGAACTGGCCGGCGGCGTACGGCGTGATGCCCATCCACGGCGTCGCGTAGCGCCAGCCGCCCTCGACGCGGCCCGACCAGGCATTGGCGTTGAAGTTGGCGCGCAGCTGGTCGAGCCCGGCGATGGTCACCGTGCGGTTGGTGGTGACGTCCTGCCAGCCATAGGCGAGCGCGCCGGTGATGTAGGCCGGACCCTCGTTGTGGCGGATGAAGGCGCCGGCCTGGAACAGGTCGGAGCGGCCGGTGCCCAGCGCATTGCCGAGCGAGAAGCTGGTGCCGCCGCCGCCGAGCGCAAAGCCGGCGATGGTGTTTGGCGAGAAGCGATAGTCGGCGCCCACAGCGGTGCCGTAGATGCTGCTGCGGGTGTCGGCGGTGCCGAGCACCGCATTGCCGTCGGTGGTCTGCGAGCCGCCGAAGCCGGCCGCCCAGACGCTCCAGCGCGGTTCATAGACGACCGGCGGCGGCGCCTTGCGATAGATCGCGGCATAGGCCTCGCGCTCGCCCTGCGACCGAGCCTTGCCCTTCGACGCATAGGCGAGCGCCTCGCTGTCGTCGGCGGCGTATTGTGCGGCAGCGGCAGGCACCGCCGCCTCGCCGCGGCCGTCGATGTTCGGATCGGTCATCACGCCCAGGAACTGGGTCATGGCGTTGAACGTGGTCTGCTGCGAGCCGGTCGCGCCCTGTCCTTCCGCCTGCTCCAGGTTGCGGGCGACGTTGCCGTTGAAGATGCCGGCAAGCCCGCCAACCGAAGCGCCGCCGTTGAAGGCGCCGTCGAGCGCGTTCGCGACCGACCGCTGGTTGGCGTTGAGGCCGCTGATCTGGCCGAGGCCCGAGTTCAAGGTCACCGTCACCGCGTTGCCGGAATAGCCGAGCGAGCCATTGATGCCGGTCGGCGTCACCAGCGACGCGAAGGTGGTGCCGTTCAGCCCGGCCGAGGTCAGGATGGTCTGGGCCTGGTTGAACTTGAAGCTGTTGGTCGGTGAGGACACCTGCACGGTGGCGCCGGTCAGGGTCGCGGTGCCCGTCACATTGGTGGAGCCGACCGACGTCGACGTCGCCTGCACCAGATAAAGCGCGCCGGACTGCAACGCGAGGCTGCCGTTGATCCGCAGCGCGCCCTGGCCGTTGGCGCCGCCCTGCAGTGCGCCGCCGCTCAGAACCGTGGTCGTCGCAATGGCGCCGGTACCGCCCAGCACACCGCCATTGGCGACGGTGACGTTGGTGGTGACGACGTCGCTCGCGGCCAGCCTCAGGGTGCCGGTCACCCCCTGGAAATAGGTGACAGCGGAGAACAGGTCGAGGCGCGCCCAGTAGCTCAGCGCGGTGCCGTAGAACGGCGCGATCGCGTTGGTCTCGGTGTTCACCAGAATCTGGTTGATGGTGCTGGTCGACAGGCTGCCGAACATGCCGCCGGTCGGCGCGATGGTCTTGGCCGCAGCCGAATCGCCGCCATAGACCGTCGCCAGCAGGATCGATGCGTCGGGGCCGCCGGCCGGCGCGGCCTCGCGCGGCGCCTGGGCGAACGACAGCGTCGGCAGGCCGTACGTCAGCCGCGCGGTGTAGTCGGCCTTGTCCTTGGCCAGATCGCTGAAGCGGTCCGGCGCGCCGCTTGCGGCGCAGGCCGCGATGCTGATGCCGCCGCACCCGGCCACCAGCAGATTGGTCACGTCGGTCCGCGCCGCGTTGAACACGGCCTGGAAGTTGCCGGTGGTGGTGACGTCGCCGATGCCGAACACGCCGTTGACGGTGGCGTTGGTGTATTGCGGATTGTTGTTGAGCATCTGCACCACGTCATAGGTGCCGAGCACGCGGCCGGCGATGACGTCGAGCGGATAGTGCACGCCGAGCACGATACGGCTGTCGCCGTATTCCGACCCGCGGGTCAGCATCTCGGTGTAGCGCTCCGGCACCAGCATCGCGAACAGCAGCGACGTGGTGTAGCCGAAGGTGGTGTGGCCGCTCGGCAGCGAGGCGTTGGCGAACAGGCCGGAGCCGCTGTTGGCGGTGTTGGTGCCGAGGATGTTCGTGTTCGAGGTCGGATTGCCGAAATAGTCGACGCCGCTGAAGCTCACGATGCTGTTCGGATTGACCTGGATCGGGCGGGAGTTGCCGGTCCGGTTCTGCTGGGCGATCGGCGCATAGGACTTGTCGTAGACGTTGAAGGTGCCGTTCGCCGGCAACGAGATGCCGACGATCGGGGTGTTCGAGGTCGCGGTCTTGCCGAGCGACAGATTGGCGTTGCTGACGAACACGGTGCCGTTCGCCGACCCGTCGGCGAAGAAGTTCTTCGCCTTGCCGGAATCGTCCTGCGAGATCGCGTTGATCTGCCGGAACAGGGTCAGCAGATTGGGCGAGAACGTCGTGGTCGTGCCGTTCGCCGCCTGGCTGTTGTTGGCGTTCCAGATCGCGCCCAGCTTGGTGCCGAGGCCGTCGGACAGCACCACGCCGTTGTCGGTGGTGATGGTGTTGTCGATCAGCGCCTGCGCCCGCTGCGCGGCGGTCGAATTGTTGTTGATCGACACCGCATTGGTCAGATTCTGCGAGATCGTGGTCGTGCCGAGCAGCGTGCTCAACGGCATCAAGACGTTGATCGCATTGGCGTTCAGCGGCGTCGCAATGGTCTGCGTCTGGGCCAGGGCGAGGTGCGACGAGGTCGCGACAAAAACGGCTGCAAGCGATGATAATTTGACGGCGCGCATGGTCAGCCCCCCAACAGCAATGTTTTTCCGCCCCCGGAAACAGAGCGAAACAAACATTCGGGCATGACAGCGCAGTGACGATCGGTCGCATTGTCAGCGCTCGTGATGTTTCTGCAACACGCCGCGCGCTCATGCGCCTGCCGAGGTCCGGTTCTACGGCCGCCGCCTCCAGCGATCGCCATTGACGGCACCAACGGGAATTTCGCCGGCGACGATTTTTGCGACCTGGCGCACCGTCTCCGACGATTGATGTTCGATCGCCTGCGGCGTCAAGCCGCCGACATGCGGCGTCGCGATGACGCTCGTGAGTTTGGCAAGCTCCGGCGACGGCATCTGGTCCGGCGCGCGGCCGACATCCATCGCCGCGCCGGCGATACGTCCCTCGCGCAGCGCCGCCGCGAGCGCGGCTTCATCGACCAGATTGCCGCGCGACAGGTTGATGAAGACGGCGTGCCGCTGCATCCGCGCCAGCGCCGCCTGCCCGATCAAATTCTCGGTCTGCTCATTGGCGACCGCGAGGCAGACGACATAATCGGCACGCGCCAGGAGGTCGTCGAGCGGCAGATGGGAGATCGCAGGATCTTCCGGCCTGACAAAGGGATCGGCGACCAACACCTGCATGCCGAGCACTTTCGCGATGCTTGCGAGATAGCGGCCGATGCTGCCATAGCCGATGATGCCGATCGTGCTGCCGGCCAGCTGGCGGCCCATCGCGACCTCAGGCTTGCGGCCGGCGTGATAATCGGCCGTCGCGCGCGAGACACCGCGCGAAAAATCGACCATGAAGCCGAGCGCGAGCTCGGCGACCGACTGCACAAAACCTGCGCTCGCCTGCGTCACCAGCACGCCGGCGGCGGAGGCCGCGCTCACGTCGATGTTGCGGATATCGACCGCGCAGCGCACGAAGGCGCGCAGCTTTGGCAGAAGCGGAAAGATCTCGCCCGGGCCGGCGGTCATGCGGTCGGCAACGATGATGTCGACCTCTTCCGCGGCGCAGACCAGCGCGGCGGCGTCGAGCGCGTCATCGCCCTTGTGCAGCTTGACGTCGGCGACCGCGCGCAGGCCGCTCAGGCTGCGCTCGCCGTAATAGTCGCGGCGCATTTGCGGGGTGTGGGCGAGCAACACTCTCATTGTCCCGCTCCTCTAGTAGCCCATTTGTCCCGCTCCTCTAGTAGCCCATCGCGTGCGGCAACGCGGTGCTGATGACGGGCACGAAGGCGATCACCAGGAGGCATAGCAGCAGCAGGCCGAGATAGCCCAGGATCGGCTTGATGGTCTGCTCGATCGGCACGTTGCCGATCAGGCAGGCGCCATAGAGCCCGAGGCCGAGTGGCGGTGCGAAGAGCCCGAGCCCCATCGAGATGACCAGCACGACCCCGAAATGCAGCGGATCGATGCCGAGCTTGACCGCGACCGGCAACAGCAGCGGCCCGAAGATGATCAGCGCCGCGGCGCCCTCGAGCACCGAGCCCATCACCACCAGCACCACGATCGACAGCAACATGAACAGCCAGACGCCGTGGCTGCCGGAGATCGACAGCATGAAGTCGCCGACCTCGTGCGGCACCTGCTGCAGGGTCAGGATGAAGGCCAGCGACTGCGCGGCGGCGACGATGAACAGCACCAGGCCTGAGCGCGTCGCCGATTGCACGAAGCAGTGCGCGAGATTCTTCACGCCGAGTTCGCGGAACAGCAGGCTGCCGACCGCGATGGCGTACACCGCGGCAAAGGCCGAGATCTCGGTCGCGGTGGCAAAGCCGCTCTTGAAGCCGAAGAAGATCATGAAGATCAGGCCGAACGAGGCGATCGCGCCGGTCCACAGCCCGGAGACCGCCGCGCGCGGCTCGGCCTCGCCGCTCGCGGCGGGGCGCTTGCCGAAAATGATCGACACCGCGACCAGCGCCAGCGCCATCAGCGCGGCCGGCAGCATGCCGGCGACGAACAGCCCGCCGATCGAGAGGTTAGCGACGAAGCCGAGGATGATCAGGTTGATGCAGGGCGGAATCGTCTCCGCCATCACGGCGGATGCCGCGAGCAGCGCCACCGCGCCACCCGGGTTCTGTCGCGAGCGACGCGCCGCCGGGATCAAGACCGAGCCGACCGCGGCGACGTCGGCCATCTTCGAGCCCGAGATGCCGGAGAACAGCACCATCGACAGCACCATCACGACGTTGAGCCCGCCGCGCATCTTGCCGACGGCACGCTGCAACAGCTCGATCAGCCGCACCGACATGCCGTTGGCTTCCATCAGGTAGCCGACCAGGATGAAGAACGGGATCGCCAGCAGCACGAAATTGTCGATGCCGCGCGCCATCTGCTGGGCGAAGATCACGCCGGGCAGCGTGCCCTCGACCCAGATGAAGATCAGCGCCGCCAGCGCCAGCGCAAACCCGATCGGCAGGCCGCCAAACAAGGTGAGGAAGAAGCCGACCAGCATCAGCGTCTGCGATGACGGCACCGACGCGGGCGCGAGCGCATCCCAGACCAGATAGAGCCCGGCGATCACGGCGGCGGCGACGATGCCCGCGATCATGTCGCGCAGCGGACGGCCGCCAAACGTCTCGAGCGCGAAGATCGTCATGAAGGCTGCGCCGACGCCCATCGGATAGAACGTCCATTCCAGCGGCAGGCCGGAGCCCGAGGTCTGGCCGGTGGTCAGCCAGCCCATCTTCAGCGCATTGAACGCGACATAGAACGAGATGATAGCGACCAGCAGCGCGCCGACGGCGTCGACGGTGCGCCGCACGCCCGGTGGCAGCATGTCGACGAAGAAGGCGACGCCGAGGTTTTCGCTGCGCGCCAGCGCGCTCGCCGCGCCGAAGAAGCTCGAACCGACCATCAGGCCGCGGGCGACGTCATCGGACCATTCGACCGGAGCGTTGAACAGGAAGCGGGCCAGCACCGAGACGCAGACCACGACCAGGTCAGCGGCGAGCAGGACCGCGGCGATCGTATCGCTGACGGCGACCAGCGGCGCCGTGATCCGGCCGGCGCTGCGGCCCTCCGCAATTGCGGCAACTGACATGCGAGGGCCTCAGGCCTGGGTGGCGCGGATCATATCGACGACGGCCTTCGCCTCCGGCCGCGCCTTGATGAAATTGTCGGTCTGCGGCAGCACGCGCTTGCGGAACGCCTCCTTGTCGCATTCGACGACGGTGACACCCTTCTCGACCAGCGTGGTCTGCGCCTCCTTCTCCACCGCCAGACCGTGGGCGCGGCTGTCGGCGGCGGCCTTCTTGGCGGCGTCGAGAAAACCCTCGCGCAGCTTGGGGTCCATGCGGTTGAAGGTGGTGTCGCTGAAATAGATCGCGAGCGGCGAGAAGTTGTGCTGGGTCAGCGCATAGTGCTTCGAGGTCTCGTAGAACTTGCTGGCCAGAATGGTCGGCGGATCGTGCTCGAGGCCGTCGAGCACGCCTGCCTGCAGTGCGGTGTAGATCTCGCCGAACGCCAGCGGCGTCGCCGCCGCGCCCATCAGGCGCAAGCATTCGGTGATGATCGGATTGGGCAGCGTGCGGATCTTCAGGCCGGCGAGATCCTCCGGCGTCTTCACCGGCTTCTTCGCCAGCACGCTGCGCGCGCCGAAATTATAAGCCCAGGCGATGATGCGGATGTTGCCGCCCTTGAGCAGTGCATCCTCGATCGGCTTGGCCGCGCCGGCGTCGAACGCCTTGGTCTGCTGCTGAAAGCTGGTGAAGAGGTAGCCGAGGCCGAAGGTGCCGACCAGCGGCACCAGATTGGCCGAGATCGACGAGCCCGACACCATCAGGTCGATGACGCCGAGCTTCACCGAGTTGATGACGTCGATCTCCTGGCCGAGCTGGTTGTCGGGGAAGAAGGTGACGTCGATCTGCTCGCCGAGCCCGGCTGCTTTGATCTGCTTGACGAGGTTGTCGTAGTAGACGCGGCCGTTGGCGTATTTCGGATCGTTGGGCAGCGACGACGAGCAGCGCATCTTCATCACGGCGGCCTCGGCGCGGCCGATCAGCGCAGGCGCGGCGGCAAGCCACGCGGAGGCTGCGACCGACGACTGCAACACAAGGCGGCGGCTGACGCGCTTCGATGTCATGATGGCTTCTCCCCGGGAACGGTTCGTTGTTGCCCGCCGCGTTGGCTGCGGCGCGCTTGGCAGAATATTTGTCGTAATGTATGACAAAAGAGGTAGGGCTACGCAAGGGCGTAGCCGGGTTGCGTAAATGCGCCGCGCCGATCGGCGCCGGCAACCAAACCAGCGAGGCGTTTCGTGTTCCAAAGCTCCACCGCGTTGCGCCGGAACGTGCACAGCCAGGTCGCCGACCGCGTCGGCGCCAGCATCGTGCGCGGCGACATCGGCGTCGGCGAGACGCTGCCGCCGGAGATGCAGATCTGCGCGATGATGGATGTCAGCCGCACCGTGGTGCGCGAGGCGATGCGCACGCTGATCGGCAAGGGGCTGATCGAATCGCGGCCCAAGAGCGGCACGCGGGTGCGGCCGCCCGAGCAGTGGAACCAGCTCGATCCCGACGTGCTGCGCTGGCGGCTCGAGGCCGCCGACATCGACCGTTATCTGGCAAAGCTGTTCCAGCTGCGCACAGCGGTCGAGCCCGCCGCCGCGGCGCTGGCGGCGCTGCACGCCGGCGACGACGACATCGCCCGCATCCGCGCCGGCTGCGACGGCATGGATGCGGCCACGACCAACGAGGCGTTCGTCGCCGCCGATATCGCCTTTCACCAGTCGATCTATTTCGCCACCCGCAACGAGTTCTTCTGGCCGATCGCGCAGATGTTCGAGATCACGCTGCGCCAGAGCTTTACCATCGCAGCCCCCGGCTCGCACCGCCCGCGCGCCCTGATCGAGCATCGCGCCGTGCTCGACGCGATCGCCGCCGGCGACGCCGAGGCGGCGCGGCAGGCGACGGTCGTGCTGCTGAAGCATTCCGCCGACGACCTGGTGCGGATCCGAGGCCGCGAGTTCGAGACGCCGGCACGGAAGCGCTGACGCTGAGGAGCGCGCAGCTCTCCCCATCGTCGTCCCGGCGAAGGCCGGGACCCACACTCCGCGGCGGATTTTGCCGGCGGGACTCGTCATTCCAACGCAGCAAGACCATCAGCATTTGTGGTTATGGGTCCCTGCTTTCGCAGGAACGACGGCGAGTGTGTGGCACGGCCGTTAGTCCCGTCACCCTGATGAGGTGCGAGCGGCACCACCAGACGCAAGTGAGGTGAGCACGCGACCAGGGTTCCCTCTCCCCTTGCGGGAGAGGGTTAGGGAGAGGGGTGCCACACGGCGTACTCTCTCCATCTTGCGTGTCGACACGAGCGAGACGGCGTTGCGAAAGCAGTGACTCCGTCCATCATCCCGCCCGGGGCACCCCTCTCCCCACCCTCTCCCGCAAGGGGAGAGGGAGCCTGACTGGCGCTCTCACCTCACATCCACGCCGGGACATCGAACCTTGCGGCACCGCCCCGCACACGGGCCTGTGACCATAGTTGAATGCGCCGGCGCGGAAACTTCTGGATTGTTTAAGGCGTAGACGCCATGACAGAACAGTTATCCTCGAAGGTTCATTGATGCACGACGTCTCGATCCCGGCGGCCTTGATTGCCGGCCTTGTCAGCTTCCTGTCGCCCTGCGTGCTGCCGCTGGTGCCGCCCTATCTGATCTATCTGACCGGCGCGACCATCGAGCAAGTCAACCAGGACGGCGCCAGCCCCGCCTCCAAGCGCGCGGTGATGATGGCTGCGCTGATGTTCGTGCTCGGCTTCTCCACCGTGTTCGTCGCGCTCGGCGCCAGCGCGTCGTTTGTCGGCGGCCTGGTGCGGGCCTGGTCGGCCGAGCTGTCGATCCTGGCCGGCATCGTCATCATCATCATGGGCCTGCACTTCCTCGGCATCACCCGTATCGGCCTGTTGATGCGCGAGGGACGAATGACCGCGCCAAAGCCGGTCGGGCTGTGGGGCGCCTATGTGATGGGGCTCGCCTTCGCGTTCGGCTGGACGCCGTGCATCGGGCCGATCCTGGCCGCGATCCTCTCGATCGCCGCCGCCGAGGCCACGGTCACGAAAGGCGCCGGCCTGCTCGCGGTGTATTCCGCCGGGCTCGGCATCCCGTTCCTGCTCGCCGCCTTCATGATCAAGCACTTCTCCTCGCTATTCGCGCGGATGAAGCGCCATCTCGACACCGTCGAGCGGGTGATGGGCGTGCTGATGGTGGTGACCGGCATCGGCTTCCTGACCGGCGCCGTCTCCAACGTCAGCGTCTGGCTGCTGGAGACGTTTCCGGCGCTGCAGAATATTGGGTAGGCCGCGGGCTGCAATACAAGCCGTCATTGCGAGCGAAGCGAAGCAATCCATGGCTCCGCATGTGCGGCACGATGGATTGCTTCGCTGCGCTCGCAATGACGTGGAGCGAACCTTCGAGGTCACCGCCCTTCGCGATTGCACACAGACCAACTGCTGGCTTTTGGCCGCGCCTTGTCCGATGATTTCCCGGCAGCCGCTGGGAGTAGCAAGAGCCGATGGGCCAGGACCAACCATCACGCGCCAACTGGCCGATCTTCCGTTCGCTCGCGCGCTTCCGGCCGAGCGACCTGCCTGGTGACCTGATCGCGGGGCTGACGCTGGCCGCGATCGCGATCCCCGAGCAGATGGCCACCGCGCGGCTCGGCGGCTTCTCGCCGCAGATCGGCTTCTTCGCCTTCCTCGCCGGCTCGATCGGCTTTGCGATGTTCGGCGCCAACCGCTTTTTGTCCTGCGGCGCCGACTCCACGATCACGCCGATCTTCGCCGGCGGGCTGGCGCTGATGGCGACCGCGGGCACACACGACTACCAGGCGCTGGCGATGGGGCTGGCGCTTTTGGTCGGCGCGATCATGATCGCCGGCAGCTTGTTTCGGCTCGGCTGGATCGCCAATTTGCTGTCGACGCCGGTGACGGTCGGCTTCCTCGCCGGCATCTCCGTGCACATCCTGGTCTCGCAACTATCAGGCGTGCTCGGCCTCGCCGCGCCGGACGGGCCGACGCTCTACAAGCTCGTCGTGCTCGCCGAGCACATCGGCCAGACCAACTTCCATACGCTCGCGATCGGCCTCGGCGTGCTGGCGCTGGTTGCCGGATCGGAGAGGATCAGCGCGCGGATTCCCGGCGCGCTGATCGGTCTCGTCGTAGCCACGGTCGCCGTGATCGCCGGGCAGCTCGAGAGCAAGGGCGTCAGGGTGGTCGGCGCGGTGCCGGGCACGCTGCCGACGCCGTCGTTTCCGGAGATCGCGCCGGAGAAATGGATAAAACTGCTGTCGCTGGCATTCCTGATCGCGGTCGTCGTCATGGTGCAGACCGCGGCCACGACGCGCTCGTTCCTGTCGGACCCGGACAAGCCGGCGGATGTCGACCGCGACTTCCTCGGCGTCGGCGCCGGCAGCCTGCTCGCCGGCCTGTTCGGCGCCTTTCCGGTCAACGCCTCGCCGCCGCGCACCGGCATCGTGTCGGAGACCGGCGGCCAAACCCAGCTCGCCGGGCTGGTTGCCGCGGCGATCGTGCTGGCGCTATTGGCGTTCGGCGCGACGCTGTTGCAGCACGTGCCCGATGCGGCGCTCGGCGGCGTGCTGCTGTTCGTCGCGCTGCGCATCATCCGCGTCGGCCAGATCGTCGCGATCTTCCGGCAGTCGTTCTACGAATTCCTGCTGGTGGTGGCGACCGCGGCGGCGATCATCGTGCTGCCGATCGAGCAAGGTGTTGCGCTCGGCATCGCGCTGTCGCTGCTGCACGGCGTCTGGACCACGACGCGGGGGCGGCTGGTCGAATTCGTCCACGTCCCCGGCACCACGATCTGGTGGCCGGCGGGCCCGAACGTCACCGGCGAGCGCAAGCCGGGCATCGCCGTGCTCGGCATGCAGGCGCCGCTGTCGTTCCTCAATGCCGAAGGGTTTCACAGCGACGTGCTGAAGGTGATCGGCACCGCGACGCCGAAACCGCATCTCGTGGTGATCGAGGCCAGCGGCCTGATCGAGATCGATTTCACCGCGGCGCAGGAGCTACGCGGCCTGTTCCGCGAATGCCGCGAACAGGGCGTGACAGTCGCGGTGGCGCGGCTGGAATCCGCCCGCGCCCATGCCGCGTTCGAACGGTTCAAGCTTTACGAGGTGCTGCCGAACGACCGCATCTTCCGCAGCGTCGATGAAGCGGTGCGCGCGTTGGGCGGACAGACGTCAATCTGATGCAATCGCCGCTGCGCAGCCCGGATGACGCGAAGCGCAATCCGGGATTCTCTCCGCGGATAGACTGGCCCCGGATTGCGCTGCGCTCCATCCGGGCTCCGGGCTGCGGGACCGCCGGAACGGTTAGCCCTGCTCGCCCTCGAGCGTCGGGTGCTCCTGCAACACCTCGGCCTTGATCGAGCCGGCGTGGATGGCACGGTACAGGGCCCGTGCGGTCTTGATGTTGTTGGCCTTCATGCAGAGGCCGATGATCTCGCGCACCGCGGAGTCGCGCATCAACTCGTCGGAAATCTTCATCGCGATCTCCATCGCGAGCCTGGCGGCGCGCTCGTAGCGGTCGCGCTCGATCTCCTGATTCTTCGCCGCACGGCCCTCCGGCCGGCCCAGCTTCTCGGCGCTGTCGGCTGCATCGCGGCAGATCGCGCGGATGATGTTCACCGCCTCGATGTCGCCGTGCGGCTGCTCGACGGGATCGTCCCAAATCTCCTTTTGCTTGGCCTTGCTGAACCACCACATCGCCGCACCTCAAACGCCGGCAAGCATAGCTGGCCTTCACGCAGCCTGTGAACCGTAGAGTCTTCGTAACGAAGAGTGATGAGGCATCACTATGGCACGGCCGCCACACCCTTCGGGCTACCGCGAACGGGCTAAGCGTCAAAATCGCCGGCTCCATGGCTTTCCCGCGAAGCGGATTCCCGTTCGGGTCAAGCAGCTACGCCGATCGCCTTGGTCCGATCGCCTCGAACTGCGCCTTTTGCTCGTCGTCGAGGGTGGCGTAGAACGCCTCGAGCGCGGCGCGTACGTCCTTGACCGCCTGCAGCATGGTATCGAGTCGTTTGGCGATGGCAGCAAGCCGCGCCGGCGGCGTCATGGCATCGCTCGCCTTGCACGCAGCTTGCAGCCTTTGCGCGGCATCGGCGCTGGCGTTCTGCAGCACCTGCAGCGCGGCGCGCTGGGTGTCGTTCAAATGCAGCCGGGCGTCGATCTCGCCGGTCGGCCATTGCTGCGCCGCCGGTTGTGCCACCGAACAATTGTCGGCAGACGGCGCACTGCCTGCACTCGCGGCCGATGCCTTGCGCTGATCCTCGGCCAACGCGTTCAGCCGCGCCTTCTGTTCGTCGTCGAGCAGGCCGTAGAACTTGTCCAGCGGCGGCTGCACGGTGGCGGCCGCTGCGATCATCGCCTCGATCCGCTGCTGCATGGCGGCAAGGCGGCTCGGCGCCGTCAACATCACCTGCGCAGGACATGCCGCACGAATGCTCTGCGCCGCGGCGATCGAGGCATTTCCGAGTTCGTCGAGCGCAGCGCCCTGCGCCGCCGTCGGCTGCACCGCAGCCGCGATCTGATCGATCGGCAGGCCCGCAAGCGAGCGGCTGTCGTTGCCGCACATCTGCTCGATCCGCCCGCCGCCACGGCTGCGCCGGCCCGGCCTGCGTTCGACGAAATAGCCCCTGAGGTCGTCATAGCCATAGGGCGCGAAAATGCCGGCATAGATGTCCGGATAGCCATAGCCCCAGAAGCCGATGTCGTCGCCCCAGATGGCGTAGTCATAGATGTCGTTGTAGGCGAACGGCCAGAACAGCGGGCCGACCCATCCATAACCGCCGCCGGCATGCTGCCACCAGCCGCCTGCGGCCGCGCCACCGTGCCAGCCGCCAAGCGCCGCAGCCGCCGCCATCTGCGCGCGCGCCGCCGGATTGCTCAGCAATCGGCCGTTTCGCAATGCGCCCGAGCGCGACAGCGAATTGAACGCGTTGTGCACGTTGCCGGCGTGCAGATTGCCGGATCTGATCGCGGCATTTCGCATCTGGCCGAAATTCGCGCCACCGCGCGTTGCGAAGGATCGATGGCCGGCAAAGCCCGAGCGCCGGATCGCGTGCGAACGGGCGAACCCGCCATGATGTCCGCCGCCGAAATGCATGTGGCCGCCGCCGTGCCCGCCAAATCCGTGCCCGCCATGCCCATGGCCGCCACCGTGACCTCCGCCATGACCACCACCATGGCCCCCTCCGTGACCTCCGCCGCCACCCTTGCCGAGTGCGGTGCCTGACAGGGCCAACGCGAGAACAATGACCGCAATTCCAATTGCCCGTCTGACCACGGTGCTCTCCCTGGCGCTGCGCCGCTCACACTGCGGCATAAGACAGACGTCGCGCGAACGGAAAAGTTCCATGGGCCAGCCGCTACACGCGCGGCCAGCGGGCGCAAATTGCGCGGAAATTGGCGGCGCTTCAGGCCGCGGGGACGATCTTTCCCGGATTGAAAATGTTCTGCGGATCGAGCGCCTGCTTCAGCGCCCGCATCGCGTCGAGCGCCTCGGGGCCGAGCTCGGCCTGCAGATATTTCTGCTTGCCCTGGCCGATGCCGTGCTCGCCGGTGCAGGTGCCGCCCATCGCCTGGGCGCGCTCGACCAAACGGTGCATGAACTCCTCGCCGCGCGCCATCTCGTCCTTGTTGTCGACGTCGCAGACCAGCGAGCAGTGGAAATTGCCGTCACCGACATGGCCGACGATCGGCGACAGCAGATTGAGCCGCTTCAGATCGTCCTCGGTCTCGGTGACGCAGTCGGCGAGCCGCGAGATCGGCACGCAGACGTCGGTCGCGACCACGCCGATGCGGTCGCCGGGGCGCAGCGCCTTCACCGACCAATAGGCGTCGTGCCGGGCCTGCCACAGCTTGGTGCGGTCCTCCGGCTTGGTGGTCCAGGAGAAGTCGCCGCCGCCGCATTCGGCGGCGATGTCGCGAAAATTCTTCGACTGCTCGGCGACCTCGACCTCGCTGCCGTGGAATTCCAAGAGCAGCAGCGGCGTCTCCGGCAGCGACAGCTTTGAATAATTGTTGCAGGCCTTGACCTGCTCGGCATTGAGCAGCTCGATCCGCGCCAGCGGGATGCCGGTCTGGATCGCGAGGATGGTGGCCTGGCAGGCGCCGCGCACGGTGTCAAACGAGCAAGCCGCCGCAGCGATGGTGTCGGGAATGCCGCGCAGGCGGATGGTGAGCTCGGAGATGATGCCGAGCGTGCCCTCTGCGCCGACGAACAGATGGGTCAGATCGTAGCCGGCCGACGATTTCTTGGCCCGCGTGCCTGTGGTGATGATCTCGCCGTCGCCGCGCACCACCTTCAGCGCCAGCACGTTCTCGCGCATGGTGCCGTAGCGCACCGCGTTGGTGCCGGAGGCGCGGGTCGAGGTCATGCCGCCGAGCGAGGCGTCGGCGCCGGGATCGATCGGGAAGAACAGGCCCTGGTCGCGCAGATGCTCGTTGAGCGCCTTGCGGGTCACGCCGGGCTGGATCACGCAGTCGAGGTCCTCGGCATGGACTGCGAGCACCTTGTTCATGTCGCGCAGATCGATACAGACGCCGCCGCCCGGCGCATTGACCTGGCCTTCGAGCGAGGTTCCGGTGCCGAACGCGATCACCGGCACGCGGTGTTTTGCGCAGATCCGCACCACGTCCTGGATGTCGGCGGTTTCCTGCGCCATCACCACCGCGTCCGGCGGCTGGTTCGGCAGCCAGGTGGTGGTATGGGCGTGCTGTTCGCGCACCGCCTGCGACGTGACGAGCCGGTTGCCGAACCGCGCCGCCAGCGCGTCGACCGCGCTTTTCAGGGCTTGCGGCTCAGGTCGCGTCACATTGCTCGAAATCGTCGTCGCCACGTCAAAATTCCTCCCGGATTTAGCCGACCGTGGCAAAGCTTGTATAAGGGGTCAAGAGAGCCTGACTTGAAAAAGGCGGCGATGCGGTCGCAGAAAAGCTCATGCTCGAACGCCAGCGAACCGGGATGGACCATGACCTCAGTGACTGCCGCCAGCGAACTGCCGCTTCCGCCCACCCCGTTCAAGTCCTCGATCATGCAGATCGAGCCGCAATGGATCGACTATAACGGCCATCTCAACATGGCCTATTACAACGTGATGTTCGACCGCGCCATCGACGAGATGTGGTTGCAGCTCGGCATCGGCCCGGCCTACATGAAGGCGCGGCACTGCTCGACCTTCACCGCCGAATGCCACGTGCGATATTTGCGGGAGATCCATCTCGGCGATCCCGTGCAGGTTTCGGTGTTCCTGCTCGGCGCCGACGAGAAGCGCCTGCATACGTTCGAGCAGCTGCGCCACGCCGAAGAGGGCTGGCTGTCGGCGACCTCGGAAAACCTGACGCTGCATGTCGACATGCAGGCGCGCAAGGTGGCGCCGTTTCCGCCTGACATCCGCGCCCGCGTGACCGCGATCGTCGACAGCTACGCGAGCGTGCCCCGGCCCGAGGGCATCGGCCGCAGCGTGGCGATGCCATCGAAATAGCCCGTAGCGTTTTCGAGCGAAGTGGTTCCCGGTTCGCGTGAAGAAAACGCGTCAGAACAGGAGCGCTTCGCTAGACCCTTGTGCGGCCGCGCACCAATCCGACCACGGCCGACACCAGGAACAGGATGACGGCGATGAAGAAGATCGCCTTGGCGATTTCGACCGAGGCGCCGGCGATGCCGCCGAAGCCCAAAATGCCCGCGATCAGGGCGATGACCAGAAACGTGACGACCCAGCTCAGCATGATCCAACCTCTGTCTCGTTGCCGTGCGCGGGCCGAAGCCCGGCGCCGTATCTGCTGAGACAATCCGGCGGGGAAACGCAGGTTCCTGGCCGCGAAACCGCGAAATTTTCGCCGATTTCCGGAACCGGGCGCGCTGTGGATTGCTGCGAGGATCGTTCCTGCCGTGCGCGATAAACCTGTCAAAACGGCCGATCAGGCCCTATATGGCCTGCGATCCCTGTTAAGAAGGCTCCCCTTCACCGTCCCGCGGTGCCATCGTGGGCCACAACGATTCGCCTATGACCGAGCCAAGCAAATTGCCCCATCGCGGCGTTCCCGAGCACCAGCCACAGGCTGGCGGCATCGCCGCGCGTGCGCGGGCGGCGGCCGGTGCTCCGCAATATCTGAGCGGGCTCAATCCGGAGCAGCGCGAGGCGGTCGAGACGCTCGACGGCCCGGTGCTGGTGCTCGCCGGCGCCGGCACCGGCAAGACGCGGGTGCTGACCACACGCATCGCGCACATCCTGAGCCAGGGCCGCGCCCGGCCGCACGAGATCCTGTCGGTGACCTTCACCAACAAGGCAGCGCGCGAGATGAAGCTGCGGCTCGGCCAGATGCTGGGCCAGGCAGTCGAGGGCATGCCGTGGCTCGGCACCTTCCACTCGATCGGCGGCCGCATCCTGCGCACCCATGCCGAGCTGGTGCAGCTGAAATCCAATTTCACCGTGCTCGATGTCGACGACCAGGTGCGGCTGCTCAAGCAGCTGCTGCAGGCGGAGAACATCGACGACAAGCGCTGGCCGGCACGGATGCTGGCCGGGCTGATCGACAGCTGGAAGAACCGCGGGCTGTTGCCACAGCAGGTGCCCTCGGGCGAGGCCGCCTCGTTCGGCAACGGCAAGGGCGGCAAGATCTACGCGACCTATCAGGAGCGGCTGAAGATCTTGAATGCCGCCGACTTCGGCGACCTCTTGCTGGAGAACATCCGCCTGTTCCGCGAGAACCCGGACGTGCTGCGCTCCTACCAGAACCGCTTCAAGTTCATCCTGGTCGACGAATATCAGGACACCAACGTCGCGCAGTATCTGTGGCTGCGGCTCCTGTCACAGGCGCCGTCGCGGCCGGGCCGTGCGCTGTCTGAGGTGATTCCGGGAGATGTCACCTCGCCCCGCTTGCGGGGAGAGGTCGGCGCGCAGAGCGCGCCGGGTGAGGGGGAGTCTCCGCAGACTGAGCTCGCGGAGGCAGCCCCTCACCCCGACCCTCTCCCCGTAAAGGACGGGGAGAGGGAGAAGAGTCCACCCAAAAACATCTGCTGCGTCGGCGACGACGACCAGTCGATCTATGGCTGGCGCGGCGCCGAGGTCGACAACATCCTGCGCTTCGAGCACGATTTTCCCGGCGCAAAAGTCATCCGTCTGGAGCGCAACTACCGTTCCACCGGCCACATCCTCGCCGCCGCCTCGCATCTGATCGCGCACAATGAAGGGCGGCTCGGCAAGACGCTGCGCACCGAGGATGTCGACGGCGAGAAGGTCACCGTCACCGGCTCCTGGGACTCCGAGGAAGAAGCGCGCGCGATCGGCGAGGAGCTCGAGGAGCTGCAGCGCGCCGGCGAAAACCTCAACGACGTCGCAATCCTGGTGCGCGCCTCGTTCCAGATGCGCGAGTTCGAAGACCGTTTTGTCACGCTCGGCCTGCCCTATCGCGTGATCGGCGGTCCCAGATTCTATGAGCGCGCCGAGATCCGCGACGCGCTGGCCTATTTGCGCACCATCAACTCGCCGGCCGACGATCTCGCCTTCGAGCGCATCGTCAACGTGCCGAAGCGCGGCCTCGGCGACGCCACCGTGCAGATGCTGCACGACCACGCCCGCAAGAAACGCATTCCCTTGTTCGAGGCGGCGCGCGCCGTGGTCGAGACCGACGAGCTGAAGCCGAAGGCGCGCGGCTCGTTGCGCGACCTCGTGATGCAGTTCGACCGCTGGCGGGCGCAGAGCGAGGTGACGTCGCATACCGAATTGGCCGAGATCGTGCTCGATGAGAGCGGCTACACCGAGATGTGGCAGAAGGACCGCTCGGCGGATGCCGCCGGCCGGCTGGACAATTTGAAAGAACTGGTCCGCTCGATGGAGGAATTCGAGAACCTGCAAGGCTTCCTCGAACACATCTCGCTGGTGATGGACCGCGATGGCGAGGCCGGCGAGGAAGCGGTGTCGCTGATGACGCTGCACTCCGCCAAGGGTCTCGAATTCGACAACGTATTCCTGCCGGGCTGGGAGGAAGGCCTGTTCCCGAGCCAGCGCACGCTGGACGAACAGGGTCGCGCCGGGCTCGAAGAGGAGCGCCGCCTCGCCCATGTCGGACTGACGCGGGCGCGCCGCCGCGCAAAAATCTATTTCGCCACCAACCGCCGCATCCATGGCACCTGGTCGACCACCATCCCCTCGCGCTTCCTCGACGAGCTGCCGGCGCACAACGTCGAGATCACCGAATCCAAGGGCGGCTCGGGCTGGGGCGGCAGCGGCGGCTATGGCGCCTCGCGCTTCGACAACCTGGAATCCTTCGGCTCGAGCTATTCCACCCCGGGCTGGCAACGCGCCCAGGCCAATCGCAACCGCGGCGGCGGTGGGCGCAGCGGCGGCTTCGAGGAGCGGCAGTCGTCGTTTTCATCGGGGCACGGCAAGCACGGCCCGCTGGTGATCGAGGGCGAGCTGGTGGCGAAATCCACCGGCACGGTGTCCGAATTCTCGCTCGACGATCGCGTGTTTCACCAAAAGTTCGGCTACGGCCATGTGGTGAAGATCGACGGCAACAAGCTCACCATCGCGTTCGAGAAGGCCGGCGAGAAGAAGGTCGTCGACAGCTTTGTGGAGCGGGTGTGACAGAGTCGAATTCCCTGCCTCGTGGCACTTGACCCCAGCTAAATTCATGGGTTCAGATGGACCCATGGTCCGGGGACGTCTTTTCATTTTTGTCGTCGCTCTCACTGCGCCGTCGTTCGCGGCGGCGGAGACGATGAGCTTTGGCGATGCCGCAGCCCAGCTCGCCAGGATCTGCGGCGCAGACATCACAGCCAATTGCCGCGGCGTCAACCTCGACTCCAACCGCCTCAAGGAGTGCCTGTCGCGCAACCGCGACGTGATGTCGCCGCAGTGCAAGGAGGGCTACCTCTCGACGCTGGATGCGATCCAGAAGCGGATCGCGGCGCGCATCACCGTCGCCAATGCCTGCACCCGCGAGATCGTCAAGGTGTGCGGCGGCTCGACCAAGGAGACCAGCAAGTCGGTGCCTTGCCTCGTCACCGCCAAGGGCGTCAGCCGCAACTGCGCCCAGGCGATCACCGACGCGGGGTATCAGTGATGCGCGCCCTGACGCGAGGGCTGTGCGGCGCCGGCCTGCTCGGCGCGCTGCTGCTGGCGGCGCCGCTCGCGCGAGCGCAGACGCAGACCGCCGCCGTCACGCGTGACGACGTCATCGCAAAACTCAATCATTTCGAGACGCCGGCAGAGATCGACGTGCCGGCGCTGCGCCGGCAGGTGCTGGAGCGCTCGCGCTCGCGCGGCAAGAACGAGCCGCCGCCGCAGAAGCGGCCGCCGATCGCCCCCGACCTGACCAAGCTGCCGGCGTTCGACGTCGACATCAAGTTCGACGTCGACACGCCGATCGTGCTGCCGGAGTCCTACCAGACCATCGGGCGGATCGCCGATGCGCTGACCCATTCGTCGCTGCTGCCCTACACCTTCCTGATCGTCGGCCATGTCGAATCCGGCGGCCGGCGCGACAACGCAGCGCTGCTGAGCCAGCGGCGCGCCGACGCTGTCCGCGACATTCTGGTCAACACCTTCAAGATCGCGACCAAGCGGCTGCACCCGGTCGGGCTCGGCGAAGAGCAACTGCTCGACCCCGCCCGCCCCAACGGCCCGGCCAATGCGCAGACCCAGTTCCTGACCGTCGCCAAGGTCGCCGACGCCGAGCCGCCCGCGCACCCGGCCCCCGCCGCGGCCGCCAAGAAGCCGGCGAAGAAGAAGCACTGAGAGAAGTCACTCACTTAACGCGGAATGGCTCCAGCCACAGCGTCCACACACTGATTCGAAGAAGCCGGCAAAGACACGCCGGGAAGACTCAGAACGCTCTCACTTAACGCGGGACGCGCCTGACCATAATGCTCGGATGCTTGGTTCGGGGAAATCGTCATGTTGACCAACAGCCGCGACATTATCCGGCGCCTGGAGCGGGAGGGCTGGAGCCTTGTTCGAATAACCGGCTCCCACCACGTCTTTAAGCGTCCCGTTTCGGGAGAAACGCTGGTCGTTCCGCACCCAAAGTAGGACTTGGGAAAAGGCTTGGTGCGTGCCATTTATAAGGGGGCGGGTTGGAAACCCGATTGAGGCAGACTTTGACCCACTACGTCGCCATCATCGAGGATGCCGGACCGGACTACGCCGTCGGCGTGTGGTTTCCGGACCTGCCCGGCTGCACGTCTGCCGGAGACGACATCGACGAGGCATTGCGCAATGCGCCGGAGGCTCTGGCTCTCTATGCCGAAGGACTTGAGCAGGACGGCGATGAATTGCCGCGTCCGCGAACGCTGACCGAACTAAGAGCCGACCCCGAAGTCGCCGACGACCTGAAGACCTGCATGGTCGCGCTGGTCGAATTGCCGGTCCGGGCCCACGCCGCAGAATAGTTTTTCTGCCCAGCGGGGTGATTGCAGAATGGATTGACCGTCCCT
Organism: Bradyrhizobium ivorense; assembly: GCF_900696085.1. GTDB lineage: Bacteria > Pseudomonadota > Alphaproteobacteria > Rhizobiales > Xanthobacteraceae > Bradyrhizobium > Bradyrhizobium ivorense. The sequence continues at coordinate 5,442 of NZ_CAADFC020000028.1, read as the reverse complement.
ATCTGCGCTTGGCCCCCATTTCCCGCCCTCGCCGGGCTCAGTTCCGCGCGCCCCCATCCCTTACGGCTATCGACCCTGCATGTCGCCGATCATCTCCGTTTCCAATCTTTCCAAGACGTACGGCTCCGGGTTCAAGGCGCTGAACAACATCAATCTCGGGATCAACCGCGGCGAAATCTTTGCGCTGCTCGGACCGAACGGGGCCGGCAAGACCACGCTGATCAGCATCATCTGCGGCATCGCCAACCCGAGCCAGGGCAGCATCTCGATCGGCGGCCACGACATCATCAAGGACTACCGCGCGGCGCGCTCGATGATCGGGCTGGTTCCGCAGGAGCTGCACACCGACGCCTTCGAGTCGGTCTGGGCCACCGTGAGCTTCAGCCGCGGCCTGTTCGGCAAGCCGAAGAACCCGGCCCACATCGAGAAGGTTTTGAAGGACCTGTCGCTGTGGGACAAGAAGGACAACAAGATCATCACGCTGTCCGGCGGCATGAAGCGCCGCGTGATGATCGCCAAGGCGCTGTCGCACGAGCCGCAGATCCTGTTCCTGGACGAGCCCACCGCCGGCGTCGACGTCGAGCTGCGCAAGGGCATGTGGGAGGTTGTGCGCACGCTGCAGGCCTCCGGCGTCACCATCATCCTGACCACGCATTACATCGAGGAAGCCGAGGAGATGGCCGACCGCATCGGCGTCATCAACAAGGGCGAGATCATCCTGATCGAGGACAAGGCGACCTTGATGCAGAAGCTCGGCAAGAAGCACCTGACCTTGCAGCTGCAGCACAAGCTCGATGCGATCCCCGAGGCGCTCGCCGCCTACAAGTTGGAGCTGTCCGGCGACGGCCGCGTGGTGACCTACGATTACGACACCAAGGGCGACCGCACCGGCATCACCAGCCTACTCAACGACCTGCGCAACGCCGGCATCCGCATCTCCGATCTCGACACCACGCAGAGTTCGCTTGAAGACATCTTCGTCAGCCTGGTGAGGGCGCCATGAACTACCGCGCAATCCGGGCCATCTATCTGTTCGAAATGGCGCGCACCTGGCGCACGCTGCTGCAGAGCATCGTCTCGCCGGTGGTCTCGACCTCGCTGTATTTCGTGGTGTTCGGCGCCGCGATCGGCTCGCGCATCACCGAGGTCGAAGGCGTCAGCTACGGCACCTTCATCGTGCCCGGCCTCGTGATGCTGTCGGTGCTGACCCAGAGCATCGCCAACGCCTCGTTCGGCATCTACTTCCCGAAATTCGCCGGCACGATCTACGAGATCCTGTCGGCGCCGATCTCCTATCTGGAGATCGTGATCGGCTATGTCGGCGCCGCCGCCACCAAGTCGATCATCCTCGGCCTGATCATCCTGGCGACTGCCGGACTCTTTGTTCCGTTGCACATTAATCATCCGGTCTGGATGCTGACCTTCCTGGTGCTGACCGCGGTCACCTTCAGCCTGTTCGGCTTCATCATCGGCATCTGGGCCGACGGTTTCGAGAAGCTGCAGATGATCCCGATGCTGGTGGTGACGCCGCTGACCTTCCTCGGCGGCAGCTTCTACTCGGTGAACATGCTGCCGTCGGGCTGGCGCACCATCACGCTGTTCAACCCGGTGGTCTATCTGATCTCCGGCTTCCGCTGGAGCTTCTTCGAGATCGCCGACGTCAGCGTCGCGGTGAGCCTCGGCATGACCGTCGGCTTCCTGGTGGTCTGCATGTTCATTGTGGCGTGGATCTTCAGGACCGGATACCGCCTGAAGAATTGATTTGCGAAAGCGCCGACGGGTAACGGGCTCTTACCTCCCCTTGAAAAGGGGAGGTCGCTTTGCTCGCCAGAGCAAAGCGGGTGGAGATGGGTCGTCGCCGTGCTGGACGAGAACCGGCGGGTTATCAGCGACGGCGTGCAATAGATATTGCAGAAGCGGTCTGGCATCGGCTGGAAATCGCGCTCCTACTGCCGCACCAAGGAAGCGCTGATCCGCCGCTACGGTGGCGGCACGCCCGAACTCGATGCGCTGCCGACCGCATCGCGCCGACCACCGACATGCAGGAGGCGGCGGAGTGACCCAGCGCGAGTGGGCTGAGGCGCGTTCGGGGCGCGCTACGTACAGAGTCAATGCCTCCCGAGAAATCCCCAGGGATTGAGCGAACCACGTCCGGCTGCAGTCGTGAAGGAATAATCAAACTCATTAAAAATGGAAGACGCCGCGTAGTAGCCTCATTTGTACGGGAAGGTAACAGCACGCAGTAGCCTTATCATTCTGGAAGTAACAGAATGGCTACCAGATTTTACCAAGATAGCTACTACGCTCGTCAGCGCGCTGGCTCACGCGCGAGCGCAAGCGTCATCCTACCGATAGTATTCGACTTCGTTAAACCTAAGACGCTCGTCGATGTCGGCTGCGGCGTCGGTACTTGGCTTTCCGTAGCAGGCGATCTGGGCGTTACGACATTAATCGGATTCGAGGGCGCTTGGGTCAGGGATGTTACGACAGAGCCCGGCAACCTGACTGTCAACGTTTGCGAACTAGATTCCTATATTGTACTGCCACCAGATCTCCCGGCACGGTACGACTTGGCACTATGTACGGAAGTTGCCGAGCACCTGCCGGAAAAAAGATCGACATCTCTTGTCAACGATCTTTGCGCCCTCTCTGACGTCGTCCTCTTCAGCGCAGCTATTCCGGGCCAAGGCGGCAGCGGGCACATCAATGAGCAATGGCAGGGTTATTGGGCGGAAAAGTTTCGCGCTCACGAGTTTTATCCTTATGACGTTGTCCGACCAAGAGTGTGGAACAATGCGACGGTTGAGCCGTGGTATCGTCAAAACATGCTTTTCTATGTGAGTAAGAAACTCGCTAGCACGATGAAGGGTCTGCAACCCTCGGAGATGCTCAACGTCATGCACCCTGAGTTGTATGGATGGAAGCACCCGCCTGGAATAAGATACCTGCTGCGCGAACTTCCACCCGCAATCAAAAGACTGGCCAACCGGCGGCTCGGAAGAGCCGCTTCCTAAGCACGTCATCGGGCGTGCTCAACAACTATACCGGCGGCTACTGGGAGGATGAAGGTTACAACTGGTTGTCCGGCCCGATCTCGCCCTGCTCGAAGTCGGACAGGAAGATGCCATCCACGCGCCTTGCCAGCAGCGAAGCGGAATCCGGGAAGGTCCATCCGCGGACAGCGCGGCCCCGGATTTCGCTGCGCTTCATCCTGGCTACGGGTGCGCGCTACCGATAGCAGTAGAAATGCCCGTGGCGGTAATAGCCGCGGCAGCGGTGGCCGCGGCGCCAGCCGCGATCGGGAATCCCGAACACACCCTTGACCGCGCCGACGGCACCGCCGACGCCGGCGCCGATGACGCCGCCGACCACACCGCCGACCGGACCGGCGGCCCGGTTACCTTCGTAGGCGCCTTCCTGCGCGCCGCGGACGATACCCTGGGTGTGGCCGGCATGAGGTATCGCCAGCAGCGCGAGCGCGAGCGCTGCGGCCGCAAGCAGGAGCCGCGCGGAAAGGCCGGCGGGAAGCACGGCCGCGGTCTTAACCTTGGTATTGTTCATTTCGATTCCTTGAAACGCGGCGCGAACGCGCCGCCCGGCGGGATTGTGAAACGCCCATGCGGCCAAATGGTTGCGTGGTGACGGCCAATTGAGGCCTGCTCGCGAAAAAGTCAGCACCCGGCGCCCGGCGCGCCCGCTTCGGCCTTGTTTGCGCCGCGGCCCCGATTAACGATGGCCGGGTCCGCCACTGGAACCAAGTTCCGATTCCATGCATATTGGTTGCCGGGGACGGAGAGCCGCGGCGTTGCGATCAGGCCTGGAGGCCAAGGGTAAGATGCGTTCGTTCCTCGTTGCCTTCACGTCCGTGATGCTTTTCACCGCCGGTGCCGCGCAGGCCAAGGTCGATATCACCATCGACAAGGACAACCAGCAGATGACCGTCGCGGTCGACGGCGTCGCGCGCTATCACTGGCCGGTCTCCAGCGGCATCCCGTCGCGTGAAACGCCGAACGGCACCTTCCGCGCCTTCCGCATGGAAGAGGATCACTACTCCAAGGAATTCGACGACGCGCCGATGCCGCACTCGATCTTCTTCACCAAGATCGGGCATGCGATCCACGGCACCGACTCGGTGAACCGGCTCGGCACCCCGGCGTCGCACGGCTGCGTGCGGCTGTCGCGCGCCAACGCCTCGACACTCTATGCGCTGGTGCAGAAGGAAGGCGTGCTCAACACCACGGTGACGCTGACCGGCTCGTCGCAGGTCGCGCTGGCGCGCAATCCGCGCGGCACCGCAGTGGCCCGCCGCGCGCCGCAGCAGCTCGAACAGCAAACTGCCACCGCCGGCGATCCCGTCGTGCTGACGCCGCAGCCGCGCGAATATCCGGCGCAGGCCCGCGCCGACGACGGCTACATCTATCCGGCCGACGGCAGCTCGAGCGACCAGCGCTATCCGGCGCCGCGCCCCACCCGCCGCGTCTACGACGCGCAAGGTTATGGTCAGCAAGGCTACGGCCAGCAGGGCTACGGCCAGCAGCCATATTACACCAACGACAGCTACGTGCCGGCGCCGCAATATTACCAGCCGCAGCCGCGGACCTATTACCAGCCGCGCGGCTACCATCAGAACTGAATCCCATCTCACTGCGTCGCCCGCATGAGCGCAGCGGCATGCGGGGACCGACCCCGGATATCGCTCCGCTCATCCGGGCTACAGGTCTTCCCCTTCCCCCTGAAAGGGGGAAGGTCGGGATGTGGGTCAGCCGCAGGCTCCGCTCCAAGTGGAGAGAGCAGATCCCCACCCGCTTTGCTCTGGCGAGCAAAGCGACCTCCCCTTTTCAAGGGGAGGTTGGAGCCGTAGCCCGGATTTCGCTGCGCTCCATCCGGGCTTCTGTAACGGGCCCTGGTTAGTCAATCCCTTTTTGCATCATCCGCTCGCCGGGAACCTGCTTCTGTACGGGATCGGCGCGGTGGCCGTCGCCTGATGGGGTTCTAAGAGGAGCAGGTCGGCCAATCTACGGAAGCGTGATCGCATCGTGGGATGCGTCGACAACCCGGATGACGGCCTGACCTGATCCATCGTCCCGGCGAAGGGACTTCGCTTCGGGAAGGCTGGTGTGGTGACCCGCCCGAAAACTTGTTTGCTCCTGTTTTAAGCCGCCATGGCGGTTGCCTTGGCAGTCGCGTTGAAGGGGACGTTGTCCTTGAGCATGCGCAGCATGATCACGGCGAGCTTGCGCGCCAGCGCCACCTTGGCCTTGCTGATGCCGGCGCGGCGGGCGATCCGCATCGCCCAGCTCTTGAGCTGCGCGCAGCCCTTGATCGGCTTGCTCAGGATGCTGTGGGCGGCCTCATAGAGCGCCTCGCGCACCGCGGCGTCGCCGTTTTTGCTGATGCGGCCGGAATAGTCGGTCTCGCCCGACTGATACTTCTTCGGCGTCA
>NZ_CAADFC020000027.1 GCF_900696085.1 Bradyrhizobium ivorense | reverse complement strand
GAGCCTCGTGACCTTCGCAGCCAGCGCCTCCGTCGGCTCCTGCCGGTCGGCGGTGTCGAGTTGGCTCAGATAGCGCGCGACGCTCTCCTCGAGCCGAGCACGCCGCCGCTCCACCTTCGCCCGGGTGAAGTTCCTGTCCCGGTTGTTCACCGCTTTGAACTTGCTGCCGTCGATGGCGACGCTCGACGTCGCGAGAAGCCCCATCTCTCGGCAGAGCTCGATGAAGCGCGCACAGACCTTGCGGAGCGCCAGGCCGTTGTCCTTGCGGAAATCCGCGATCGTCTTATGATCCGGAGCGAGCCGACCCAGCAGCCACATCACCTCGACATTGCGGCCGGACTCTCGTTCGAGCCGTCGGCTCGACTGCACCCGGTTCAGATAGCCATAGATGTAAAGCTTTAAGAGAACCGAGGGGTGGTACGACGGTCGACCCGTTGCCGCCGGCTCCACCCCCTCAAAGCCCATCTCAGCCAAATCGAGCGCATCGACAAACGCGTCGATCACGCGAACGGGGTTGCTCTCGTCAATGAAATCATCGAGGCATTCGGGCAATAGCGTCCATTGCCCGCGATCCGCCTCTTCAACGAAGCGACCCATCAATTTCTCCCTAGAATCACGGGAGAATCATAACCGCGGCACCGCGTTTTCACACAGCCAGGGTCAAAGGCGGCCCTCGCTTCGTTCAAATTGGGCCCAAGTACGTCTCCAATTGTTTCAAAGCGGACGCGGGATTGGAGGGGCTCCGGACTGAAAAGGACCAGCCTCACTAGCTGAGGAGGTCAATATGACCGTTACCCCGAGCACCATCCCCGCCGTCTCGAAGCACGTTCCTTGGAACAAGGGGAAGATCGTCGGCGCAAAGCCGCCGCTCCGTCCCAAGCACGTCTGGTCAATCCGGACCAAGCTCCAGATCGAAGGCCGAACGCGTGATCTGGCGCTGTTCAACGTCGCCATCGACAGCAAGCTGCGCGGCTGCGATGTAGTCGCATTGAAAGTCGATGACGTTGCTCCGGGCGGGTATACGGCCGATCGCGCGATCGTCCGACAGAAGAAGACTGGTCGGCCAGTCAAATTTGAACTAACGGAATCGACCCGTCAGGCCGTCGATGACTACCTGCGGGTGACCGTCAAAAAGTCGGGCGAATACCTGTTCACCGGACGGCGGCGGGCCGGACACATGACGACCCGCCAGTATGCCCGCCTTCTGTCGCGCTGGATCGCCGACATCGGATTAGACCCGCACCTGTTCGGGACGCATTCCCTTCGCCGTACCAAGGCGACCTTGATCTATCGCCGAACCGGCAACCTGCGAGCCGTACAGCTCCTTCTGGGGCATACCAAGATCGAGAGTACCGTTCGATATCTCGGCATCGAGGTCGACGACGCCCTCGCGATAGCAGAACAAGTTGACGTCTGACTTCGGGGGCAGAGCAGACGTTCTCTGCGCTGCCCTCACAGACTGCTCCGGGCCATGAACAGACATCAGGCCACAGGTTCTGACGGGTCCTTCACGCCGATAGAGAACGCCGATCACTCCGGCAGTCCTGCCTTACGCAGTCCGTCCAAGTGAGCAGCGAGGTGGTCCGACCTGTACGGCAACAGGTCTTTGAGGGCCGACACAGTGATATCCGGAAACAACTCTCGGAGATGGAAGATCATCCTATTCGCTTCCCCAATCCGGCCAAGCTTTCCGCAGGCTGCCGCTCCCAGGCGCAGGGCAGGCTGATAATCGGGATCAACCTGCAACGCAGCCAGCGCGGACGCCGCGGCTTCCTCGTATCTCCCGGACACGAAATGCGCGTTGCCAATGGCCGTGTACATCTGGTGGATCAGCGGATCGCGCGGACTGAGACGCACGGCGCGTTGTGCGTGCGCGATTGCCAGCTCAGGTTCACCGAGCCAAACGCGTGCAAATGCACTCATCCACCACGCCATCGCTTCGTTGGGGTTGATGTCCAGCGCCCGATCAATCAGCGACGCGCCGAGTTGGGGATCCCGAAGATCGAAGGCAATTGCCCATCCAGCTGTAGAAAGTGCCACCGGATCATCTTTGCCCAGCTGCGCTGCCTGTCGGGTGAGATGTGCAAGCTCATGCAGGTCTCCGGCCTGATCATCGGTCCATCCCCACACGCGCCGTCGATGGCGACAGTAAGCGGCCATCCCATATGCCGCCGCGTAATTTGGATCGAGATCGATCACCTTCATGAAGAGCTTCAGGGCATCTTCGTTTCCCTGGCGCGTATGCAGGTGAAACCGGGAAAGCCCGCGCAGAAAGTAATCATAGGCGTCCAGGTTTTCCGTCGGCTTGCGATTTGCACGCTCGATCTCTGCTTTTCGGAGGCGCGGCTCGATGGCCCCGACTACATTCGTCGTGACCTGGTCTTGAAGATCGAACACGTTCTCGAGGCGACCATCGAACCGGTCCGCCCAAAGGTGCGTGCCCGTGGCGCAGTCTATGAGCTGGCCCGTGATCCGAACCATACCCGCAGCCTTGCGAACGCTGCCCCGCAGGGCATAGCGCACCCCCAGCTCGCGCCCAATCTGCCTCACACCGGTGGCCCTGTTCTTATATGTAAATGTCGAATTGCGAGCGATGACCATAAGCCAGGCAAACCGCGAAAGGGCGGTGATGATGTCTTCGACCACGCCGTCCGCAAAATACTCCTGCTCGGGATCACCGCTCATGTTCTCGAACGGCAGCACGGCGATGGAGGGCTTCTCCGGGAGAGCCAGGGCCGCACTTAGCCGATCGGTCAGCGCGCCATGCGCTCCCGCGCGTACAGCAAAAGCGCGGACCGGCTTGGAGATGTTCTTGAGGTGCTGTTCGCCCCGGTCCTCGAAGTCAACGTCCAGCTTGCCCCCAACCTCGCTGTGCACCTTCTCGGAAATCAGGATGCCGCCCGGATCGGCGGCCCCCTCCAACCGGACGGCAATGTTGATCCCGTCGCCAAATAGATCGCCGTCAGCCCCGACGATGACCTCCCCGAGATTGACCCCAATGCGTAGCCTAAGGGAGCTCTGACCTGACGCGATGCTTTCCTGTATTTCCACCGCGCATCGCACCGCAGCCGACGGACTTGCGAACTCGGCCAACGCGCCGTCACCCGTGGTCTTGATCAGTCGCCCGTCGTGGCGGGAGAGGCTAGGCTCGATTACTTCGTGCCTCAGCCGCTCGAACTCTGCGTAGGTGGCTTCCTCAGCGCGTTGCATCAACGCAGAGTAGCCGACCACGTCGGCGGCCAAGATCGCCGCTAATCGCCTCTGAACCCGCTGATCGGTCACAGCTCCCTCCGAACGACCAAGCAAAGACGTCGCTGGAACAAGAGAAGCCTAGCACTCTGTTGTGGACCTGTGGGCGGTAATTGCGGGAGGGCCCCTATTGCTCCAAGCAGCATTTGGCTGGGCCCGTGGCGCACCGGCAATTAAGTGTGCGTCAACCCGGGGGGTCCGCTTTGGGTCAAAGGCGGCCCTCGCTTCGTTCAAATTGGGCCCAAGTACGTCTCCAATTGTTTCAAAGCGGACGCGGGATTGGAAGGGCTCCGGACTGAAAAGGACCAGCCTCACTAGCTGAAGAGGTCAATATGACCGTTACCCCGAGCACCATCCCCGCCGTCTCGAAGCACGTTCCTTGGAACAAGGGGAAGATCGTCGGCGCAAAGCCGCCGCTCCGTCCCAAGCACGTCTGGTCAATCCGGACCAAGCTCCAGATCGAAGGCCGAACGCGTGATCTGGCGCTGTTCAACGTCGCCATCGACAGCAAGCTGCGCGGCTGCGATGTAGTCGCATTGAAAGTCGATGACGTTGCTCCGGGCGGGTATACGGCCGATCGCGCGATCGTCCGACAGAAGAAGACTGGTCGGCCAGTCAAATTTGAACTAACGGAATCGACCCGTCAGGCCGTCGATGACTACCTGCGGGTGACCGTCAAAAAGTCGGGCGAATACCTGTTCACCGGACGGCGGCGGGCCGGACACATGACGACCCGCCAGTATGCCCGCCTTCTGTCGCGCTGGATCGCCGACATCGGATTAGACCCGCACCTGTTCGGGACGCATTCCCTTCGCCGTACCAAGGCGACCTTGATCTATCGCCGAACCGGCAACCTGCGAGCCGTACAGCTCCTTCTGGGGCATACCAAGATCGAGAGTACCGTTCGATATCTCGGCATCGAGGTCGACGACGCCCTCGCGATAGCAGAACAAGTTGACGTCTGACTTCGGGGGCAGAGCAGACGTTCTCTGCGCTGCCCTCACAGACTGCTCCGGGCCAATAACGGAAGTCGACAGCCCCGTTCGCGTCCGCGATTTGCAGAACTTCAAGACGTCACTGACGCGCCGCCTGAAAGTCGCTCAGAGAGGATTCGGATCGCGGCGTCGCACTCATCCCCGCACTCCGGCTGCGAGGCGGACACCTTCGACCCGGAGGGCATAGTCCTCGGGCCGCATCCAGGGGGGCCTTTGCTGCCAACGCCGGCGCTGCTCCGCCGATTGCGGGGGGATACGTTCCAGCGTTTCGCGCGCTTCGTCCAATTGCCCGAGATAAGCGAGCGACGCGGCGATGTATTCGTAAGCGGTAGCATAACTCGGACGCAGGCGAACGACTTGGCGCCACGTCTGCAGCGCAGCGACGAAATCGCGTGAAAGAAACTGCAAAGCCCCACGCCAGACCGACCAAAGCCAAATCAGGGGATCATGTGGGCTGGCACGGATTGCCTGCTGCAGCCTCTCGAGTGCTTCCTCTCGATAGCCGCCGAACCCGAGTACACAACCAAGCATGCTGATAACAAAGGCACTATTTGGATTGAGGGCAACCGCGGTGCGCGCTTCGGCGATCGCCGCCTCCCATTCGCTGCCCCACATCATCATGTGTGCCAACACGGCATGCGCCGTCGCATCGTTGTCGTCGAGCGATACGGCGATGTGCGCCTCTTCACGCGCCCTTCCTTGAACCTCCAAGAAGGGGCGGGTCGAGAAGTGCCAGATATCCCACTGGAGAGCCAGCGCATATCCGTAATGGCCGGGAGCGAAATTCGGATCGAGCGCGATAGCTTGGCTGAAGAAGGCCAACGCGGTTTTGTTCTCCTCAGGCCGGTATTGGTGGAAGTGCCAAAGGCCGCGCTGATAGGCCTCCCAGGCGTCCAGCCGTTCCGGTGGTTTGCGCAGCACGCGCTGTTGCTCGGCGGCTGCCAGTGCCGGCTCGATAACCGTGACGACGCTGGCGGCAATCTCATCCTGGACCGTAAATATGTCGCTAAGGTCGCGGTCGTAGCGCTCGGCCCAGAGATGCGCCCCGGTGGCGGTATCGACTAGTTGTCCCGTGATGCGCACTCGATTTGCCGCCTTGCGAACGCTCCCTTCCAACACATAGCGTACCCCAAGCTCGCGCCCCACCTGCTTTACGTCGACCGCGCGCCCCTTGTACGTGAAGCTCGAGTTGCGGGCGATGACGAACAGCGCTCTGAAATGGGATAGCGCGGTGATGATGTCCTCCACCACTCCGTCGGCGAAATATTCCTGCTCCGGATCGCCCGACATGTTCTGGAACGGCAGTACGGCGATGGAGGGCCTGTCGGGCAGGGCAAGCGGTCGGGAAGTCCCGGCGGGGACAGCCGTCGAGGCTGCCGACCGAGTGTTGCTGCCCAGCCTTACGCGCCAGACACGTATCGGCTCCGCGATGTTTTTCAGCGCCTGCGGCCCCATGTCTTCGAACGCGGTATCGACCTTGCCGCGAACCTGATCGTAGGCGGAAGACGAGATGCAAGTGCCGCCTGGCTCCGATATGCCTTCAAGGCGAGCTGCAATATTCACGCCGTCGCCGAAGATATCGTGCGGCTCGACGATGACGTCACCTATGTTGATGCCCACGCGAAAAAGCAGGCGTCTGCCTTCCGCGTCATTCTTCTGAAGGTCGCCAACAGCGCTTTGAAAGCGCACAGCCGTTCGAACTGCCTGGACTGCGCTCGGAAACTCGGCCAAGAACCCGTCGCCGGTGTTCTTGACAATGCGGCCTCCGTGCTCTGCCACTATCGGCTTGATAACATCTGCGAGGAGCGCCGTGAGACGCGCGTGCGTGGCCTCTTCGTCGTCGTGCATGAGCCGCGAATAGCCAGCAACGTCGGCGGCCATTATCGCCGCCAGCCTGCGTCCGCCCAGGACTCGCCGCTTTCCACCCATGGCGCGAAAGTCTCAACCTGGGACAAATTGTACGACAAATCCAGCCGCCGGGCCAATCGCACGATGGCTCACCCGAGTTGAGCCCCGCGAGAGCGATGCAATGAAGCCTTTGAACCGACAATCGATTTTGCACCTAAGGGCCTGCCAGTGGAGCAACGGAAATCTGTCGGCAGTGCGAGGTCGGCTAAGGGTCACAAGGCGACCACGACGCCTCGCTCGACCTTGGCCGGCTTCCCTCCCGGCTGCGGACATTGCGGCATTCTGAACAAACGCCGGCTCCGGGCCAATAGCCGACCTGCTGATCGCTCACCTTATTCCGGCAGACCGGCTGCGCGCAGCGCTTCGCCAAGTTTCGCTGCCAGTTCGGGCGCGCAGGCGACGCCAGCGAACTGGCTGCTGATGCGGAAGGTCGGCTGCAATTCCAACACGCACGCGGCAGCCGCCTTCGCTTCCTCGAACCGCCCGAGCGCGGCGAGAGAAGCGGCGAGCTGAACCCACGTAATGCTGTGGGCGGGATTGGCGAGATTGGACTTGTAGGCTGCACTTGCAGCCTCTGCATAGCGATCGCGACAGAAATGGGCGAGTGCCTGCGCGTCGTAAGCAGCAAAGGCCCATGGATCGAATGGGCTCAAGCGAATGCCGCGCTCGCTCCAGTCGACTGCGCGCTCCGCTTCACCGGCCCAGCCGGCGACGACGCTGCCAAGAATCCATGCGAGGGCGGTCGACGGACTTAGCGCGAGCGCCGCTTCGAACGCGGCGAAGGCCGCCTGGCGGTCATGAGCATCCATTCCAAGTGAAAAGCCGGCAAAGGTAAGCGCCAGCGCGTCGTCGCGCCCGTGCACGATTGCAAGGCGTGCGTGGCGCACCGACGCCGATCGATCCTCTTCCTTCAGCCCTGCGCGCAGAAAGCGATTGTGGTGGCTCATTGCGGCAAGGCCATGGGCGAGCGCGTAAGTGGGCTCAAGAGCCAGGGCGCGCTGGAGCTGCGGCAGGGCGATCGCAGCACGATCGGGCATGCCAGAGTCTACATCCGGCTGGGCACGCAGCACGAGTTCGTAGGCGTCGAGACTATCGGGGCGCTTGCGGCGGATACGCTCGACCTCGGCGCGGCGCAGGCTCGGCTCGATGGCGCCGACCACGGCCAGCGCGATCTCGTCCTGCAAGGCGAACAAATCGCCTACCGTGCGGTCGTAACGCTCGGCCCAGATATGTGCGCCGCTTGCGGCATCCGCGAGCTGTGCGTTGATGCGGACGCGGTCGTCGGCGCGCCGCACGCTGCCCTGCAAAACATACCGCACGCCGAGATCGCGGCCGACCTGCTTCACGTCAGCGACGCGGCCGCGCCAGACGAAGCTGGAATTGCGCGCGATCACGAACAGCCACCTGATGCGCGACAGCCCCGTGATGATGTCGTCAACCATGCCGTCAGCAAACCAAGCGGCTTCGACGGAGTGCCCGAATGGCAGCACAGCAATTGAAGGCTTTTCCGGCACGCACAACGTGGCCGAGTTCCCGGCCTCGTCTGCATTGGTATCACCCCGTGTCACGGGTGGGCCGACATAGCGATAGCCGCGACGCGGTAGCGTTTCGATCCAGCGCTCACCGCCGTCCTGCTCGAGCGCGCGGCGAAGGGCCGCGATCTGCACCGTGAGATTGCTTTCCTCGACATTGAGCCCCGGCCACGCCGCCTCGATCAGCGCGTCCTTTCCGACAGGAGACGAGGCGCGCTCCAAGAGGAGGCGCAGTAGCGCAGCGCCTCGCTGGCCGAGCAAGGCGGGCGTATTGCCGCGAATCAGCGCGCCCGTCTCGGCATCGAGTGCAAACGAGCCGAATTTGTACGTGACTGGTTGGGACTGCTGAGCCATTTCGGTGGCATTTTGCAACAATTTCGGAGTTGTTTCACGACTTTTGGACGATGGAAAGGCAGGATAAGGCTCCCGATCACACCGGCTGGAGAGCAAGACATGAGTGGAAAGGCGATCATCCGCAGACCAGGCGAAGGCAAATCCGTAAGGCTTGCCGGCCATCCCATGGCATTTCTGGTCACCGGCAACGACACGCGGCACACCTCGATGTTCGAGTGGACGATTCCAGCGGGCTTCTCCACTGGGCTACATGTCCATCGCGTGCAGGAGGAGACATTCTATGTGCTGGAGGGCGAATGCGACTGGCAAGTGGGCAACGAACACGTGCATGCCGCGCCCGGCACATACTTGTTCCTGCCGCCAGGCGTGCCGCACAACATCGGCAACGCTTCGGACAAGGTCGCACGCGTGCTCATGACGGTATCGCCGCCCGGGCACGAGCGTTATTTCGAGGAGCTGGCCGAGACAGTAGCGCGCGGCGGCGCGGCTGACCCCACAACGATTGCCGAGCTGCGAGCCCGCTATGATACCGATCAGCTATCGGCACTCAAAGGCTAGGCACCGCGTTGACGCCAGAATCTGGAACTTGTTTGACCACGATCGCGTGGTCAAACGTCTCCTTCGGGTCATTGGCGACATGCCCAGTACGGGCCTCGATGTCGGCTTTACCTCCAACAGCGGACACACGGCCTTATGAGTGCACGCCCCTAGCGCGCACTAAGCGAAGCGGCGGGCGAACACGACGCAGCCGACGACGAGACAGGTCGCGGCGACCATGGTCCACGGCACCTGCTCGTGCAGCAGCAGGCCGGCCAGCGCGAGGCCGAAGAACGGCTGCAGCAGCTGCAATTGCCCGACGCTGGCGATGCCGCCGAGCGCGAGGCCGCGGTACCAGAACACGAATCCGATGAGCATGCTGAACACCGAGACATAGCCGAGCCCGAGCCAGGCCGGCATGCCGATGCCGTCCCAGCTCGGCGGCAGCGTCAGCATCGTCATGACCAGCACGACCGGGGTCGAGAGCACCAGCGCCCACGAGATCACCTGCCAACCGCCGAGCCGGCGCGACAGCGCGGCGCCTTCGGCATAGCCGAGGCCGCAGACGACGATCGCCGCGACCATCAGCAGATCGCCGGTCAGCGAGGCCGCGCCGTCGTTCGACAGTGCAAACGCGCCGACTGTGGCGCTGCCGATGCAGGAGAACAGCCAGAACAGCGGCTTTGGCCGCTCGCCGCCGCGCAGCACGCCGAACACCGCCGTCGACAACGGCAGCAGGCCGATGAACACGATCGAATGCGCCGAGGTGATGTGCTGCAGGGCCAGCGCCGTGAGCAGCGGAAAGCCGATCACGACGCCGAGCGCGGTGATCGTCAGCGACACCAGGTCGGCACGCTTTGGCCATGGCTGCCGCAGCACCGCAAGCAGCAGGGCGCCGAGCAGCGCCGCGATCATGGCGCGCGCCGAGGTCAGAAACAGCGGCGAGAAGCCGCCGACCGCCACGCGCGTCGCCGGCAGCGAGCCGGAGAAAATGATCACGCCGAGCAGACCGTTGCCGAAACCCTCGATCGAAGCCTTGTCCATCGCATTTCACTTTCCAAGACCGCAGCGACGTCGAGGCCCGGTCGCGACCGCGCAGGAAGTGCGCCCCCTCGCCCCGCCCTTCGCGGGGAGAGGGTTGGGGTGAGGGGCTGCTTCCGCGCAGACGGTGACAGAGGTATCCGTGGAGGCTCCCCCTCACCCGGAACGCATCTGACGATGCGACATAGCAGAGGCTTCGCCTCGGCGTTCTCAGAGGACGGCCGCCAAGGGCGGCCTATGCCTCTCCCCGCAGGCGGGGCGAGGTGAAGCGGAGTCCGCTGCTTCGACGTCACCACGAAGGTAGCCCTCGGGGCCTCGCCAAGGCAGCTACAGATCAGTACAATATCGCCAAACTGTATGGGTGAAGGTAGGCATACACTTGCAGAAACCATCCAATGCGCCCAAGGCGACGCGGACCGTCGAGGTGATGAACGCGATCCGTGCGCGGGTGGCGAGCCGTGCGCTCGCCGCCGATGATCGGCTGCCTTCGATCCGCAGCTTTGCCGCGACCATGGGCGTCTCGCCCTCGACCGTGGTCGAGGCCTATGACCGGCTCGCCGCCGAGGGCCTGATCCGGGCCCGGCCCGGGTCCGGCTTCTACGTCTCCGCGGCCGCGCTGCTGCCGCTGGCGCTTGCAAAGGATCAGCCGCAGCGCGACCGCGCCGTCGATCCGCTCTGGGTGTCGCGGCAATCGCTCGACGCCGAGGCGAGCGCGCTGAAGCCGGGCTGCGGCTGGCTGCCGTCCGACTGGATGCCGACCGAGGCGCTGCGCCGCGCGTTTCGCGCGCTGGCGCGGGCCGAGGACGCCGTGCTGTCCGATTACGGCGCGACCCGCGGCTCGCTGGCGCTGCGCCGCATCCTGATGGCGCGGTTCGCCGACGAAGGGCTGGAGGTGCCGCCCGAGCAGCTGCTGCTCACCACCTCCGGCACCCAGGCGATCGACCTGATCTGCCGTTTCCTGCTGCGGCCGGGCGACACGGTGCTGGTCGACGATCCCTGCTATTTCAATTTCCGCGCCCTGCTGCGCGCGCATCAGGTCAAGCTGGTCAGCGTGCCCTACACGCCCGCGGGCCCCGACGTCGCTAGCTTCGAGGCGGTGGTCGCGGCGGAGCGGCCGCGGCTCTACATCACCGTCGCCGGACTGCACAACCCGACCGGCGCGACGATGTCGCCGCAGACCGCGCATCGCGTGCTGAACGCCGCCGCGGCCTACGATCTCTCGATCGTCGAGGACGATATCTTTGCCGATTTCGAGCCCGAGCCGTCGGCGCGGCTTGCCGCGCTCGACGGCCTCAACCGCGTGATCCGGATCGGCAGCTTCTCGAAGACGCTGTCGGCCTCGCTGCGCTGCGGCTACATCGCGGCGCGCGCCGACTGGATCGACGATCTGGTCGATCTGCAGGTCGCGACCGGGTTCGGCGGCCCGAGCGCGGTCGCAACCGAGATCATCGCGAGCGTGCTGGCGAGCGGCTTCTACCGCAAGCATGTCGAGGAGCTGCGCCGGCGGCTGGGGCGCGCCCGCCGCGACGTCGGCGACAAGCTGCAGCGCATCGGCATCGAGCCCTGGCTGATGCCGCGCGGCGGCTTCCAGCTCTGGTGCCGCCTGCCCGACGGCTGCGACTCCGCCGACGTGGCGCGCGCGGCGCTCGCCGACAATGTGGTGCTGGCGCCGGGCAACGTGTTCAGCGCCTCGCAGACGGCGTCCGCCTTCATGCGCTTCAACGTCGCGCAGTGTCGCGACCCCAGGCTGATGCCGGCGCTGCAGCGCGCGATCGGGCGGTAGGGCGCGAGCAGATCGGGTTGAATGGCGGCGGCGGTATCCTGCCACCGGCAAAGCTACTTTGCATGGGGTTGTTTTTCGGTATTTTGGCAGGCGTCCCTGGAACCGCGCAGTGACCGTCCGCGGCGCGCCCAGGTCAGGTCGTCACAGCGCACCGATGTCGGTCAGGCATTGCTGGGTCGCGCTGATCCGCGCGTCGATCAGCGCCGGGGTCTTGCAGTCCATGTTCATCGCGAACACGGTGACATTGGATCCCTTCTCGACCCAGCCGACCCACCAGCCGAGCGCGCCGTGTTCCTTGTCGGTCAGGCCGGTCTTGGCGCGGATCACAGCGTCGCCGACTTTGGTCACCGGCAGGATGTCGGTGACCAGCTCCTGGCTGCGCTTGCCGATCGGCAGCACGCCGCGACGCAGCCGGTCGAGGAAATCGACCTGCTCGATCGGATCGATGCGCAGATTGCCCGACACCCAGAAACGGTCGATGCCGCCGCCGATGTCGCGATTGCCGTAGTCGATGAGGTCGAGATACTTCTTCATCCGCTCCTCGCCGATCCGGCGCGCGATCTCCTGAAACACCGGGAAGGCCGACACCGCGATCGCCGAGCGCAGCGTGTGGTCCTTGTTCCAGGCCTCGATGCCGCGCGTCACGCCGTCCCACTTGAAGACGTCCTTGTCGGGGTCCTGCACCACGCCGGTCTCCAGCGCAATCAGCGCATTCGGGATCTTGAAGGTCGAGGCCGGCAATCTGCCGTCGCCCGAGCGCACCTTGTCGCTGGCGATGATCAGATAGTCGTCGACCTTGTAGCCGACGAAGGTGCCCTCGGTGCCGAGATCGAAGAACCTTTTCGCCAGATCGTCGCGAAACTCGCTGCGCTGGTACGACACATTGGCGAAGCCGCGCGACGGCACGAGGCTCGCGGCAGCAAACAGACCGAGCGCATGGCGGCGATTGATCACGACGGGACCTTCAGACGGAACCTGAGGCATTGGCAATGATGGTGATGCCACCGCGGTGAAAGGATGGCAACGAGGATTACCGTGCCCTTCCCGACAGTTTCAGCACGAACACCAGCACGTCGGCGACGGCCTTGTAGAGTTCGGCCGGGATCTCGTCGCCGAGCTCGACGTTGGAGAGCGCGCCGGCCAAAACCTCGTTCTCCTCGATCGGGATGTCGTTGGCCTTGGCGACCTCGATGATTTTTGCGCCGATCGCGCCCTTGCCTTTTGCGATGACGCGCGGCGCGCCGACGTGGTCGTAATGCAGGGCGACGGCGAGCTGGTTCTTGCCCTTGCTCATGTGGCGCGGTCCAGGAAGTGGCCGGCGCGCACGGGCGCGGGCTGCTGCGGCGCGCCGTCGCGGATCTCGATGTCGCCGGGGGTGAGTTCGGCCCTCGCCAGCGCCTGGCTCAGTTCGCCGGCGCCGGCGCGCAGCTGCGCGGCGGTGGCGGGACGCTCGGCCCACATCCGCACCGAGGTGCGCTCGCCGTGCAACGACACCAGCGCATGCACCGGGCCGGCCGGCTCGACGTCGAGCGTGAAGCGCGCGCACCATACCCGCTTGGCCGCCTCGACCTCGTTGCCGCCGCCGTCGCGCGAAATCTCGAACTGCGCCATCGCGGTGCCCTGCGCCGTCAGGAACGGGATCTCGAAATTCCAGCGCGGCAGCATCGCCTCGAGCTGCGGGCGCGCCGCATCGGTGCGGTCCGGCAGCGAGGCGACCTGCAGCAGCGTCTGCCGCGCCAGCGCCGCGTCGGTGTTTTCCAACAGGCGATGCGCGGTGACGGCGGGCGGCGCGCCCGGCACGATCGTCGGCTCCGCAACGGCCTGCGCGGAAGGCAGCGCGCCGCGCAACGGCGGCGGCGGCGTGGTGCTGCGCGCGAGCGTGTCGCCGGCCGGCAGGTCCCTGAGTGCGACGCCCTGCCGTGCGGGATTGCCGAGCTCGTGCAGCGCTTCCTGAATGAGATTGAGCGTGGCGCCCGGCGAAGGGCCGGCATCAAGCGCGTCCGCCAGCGCGCCGGGAAGTCGTGCGCTGCCGCCGCCGAGATCGATCGCCACCGGCACGCGGGCCTGCGGCAGCAGGATCTCCTGGACGTCAAGATCGGGCGCGCCCGGCACAAGGCTTGTCTGCAAAAGGTTTGGCGTTGCGTTGACGCGCGCCTCTTGCGCGACCGGCCCTTGGGCGCTCGCCTGTTGGGCGACCGGCGCGGCTGCGAGCTTCGGCGCATCCGCCCCCGTGCCAAGAGAGTTACCGAGCGAGGTCAACGCTTGTCGCAGCACGATCAGCGCGGCCTTGAGATCGGGCACGCCGCCGACCGCCGACGGCGCAGTACGCGCGGCAAGCGAGGCCTCGAGCAGCAGGCCTGACTTCTGGAACCCGGCCTTGACGTCGTCGCCGCTGAGATTTTCGTCGAGGCTGGTCTGCTGCAGCAGCACCTGCACGATCGCCGCCTGCAGCTTTGGCGGCAGATTGCCGGTCACGATCGCCGCCGCAAGATTGGCGAACAGCGGCGCCTGGCTGCCCTGCACGGTCGCGGCATTTTGCGCGGCCGCAGTGACGCTGACGCGCTCGAGCGGCGTCAGCACGTCCTTCGGCGCCGCTGCGCTGGCCTGGGAAGCCGCTGTGCTGGCTTGCGAGTTGGCGCCGGGCGAGATCGGGAGTGGCTCCGGCGACAGCCGCGCTGCATCGCCTGCGCCCTGCCCGACCAGTTGCAGGCGGATGCCGTCACCGGTCTGCGACACCGCAAGCTGCAGGTTCTGGCCCTGCTGCAGCGGCACCTCGGTCTGCACATCGATCGAGAGGCTCGCAATTGCAATCCGCACCAGATCGGCGGACAGCACCTTCAGCACCTGCGCATTGACGACGCTGCCCGGCTGCAGCACGAGACCAGGCGCAACGCTGCCTGCCTCTTCGGAAGCAAGCACCGGCAGCGCGGGTTTGATGGCGATTGCCATATCGGAGGTCTCGGCCAGGCGGCGGGGCATCCATGATCGGCCCGGACAGGTTTCCGCTCCGTCCAGACCGTGGTGCAAGCTAGCCCGGCGTCGTAAACCTCTCGTTAACCGCCGGACGGCGCGCCGTCCCCGGTGCATCTCACTTGCGGCGCTTCATTTGGCGGCGATGACGGCCCAATAGCGGCGACCGTTGGTGTTCGGATCGGTGCCGTCGCTGGCCGAGAACACGATGCCCTGCCCCTTCCAGTGCGCGAAACGCCCGTGACCGGCGCTGACCTCGGCGAAGGTGCTGTGCGATGGTCCAAGCGGCTTGTTGTCCTCGTAGACGATCACGGGCGATCGGGTATCGCCCTCGATGTCCGGATTGTCCGCCAACGCGGCCAACCCCTCGTCCTTGAGCAGCGGCTCGGCGCGAAACGCAGCCTGGCCTAACGGCAGGAACGGCCGGACCAACGGTGCGACCACGCGTCCTTTCGGCGCCGGATCCTGCCATGTCCGCTCCAGCCAGAGCGCCGTGCCGAAATAGATGGCGATTCCGGCGACGATGCAGAGCCAGACCATTTGAGTGGTCGAGACCGCCATCGCGGGTCGGCGGGCACGCACGGGATCCAAAACATACTGCGACATATCTTCTCTTCGTTCACCACACGCCCCGCGGCCCAGCATCAATTCGGCGTCACGCCAACAAGTTCCAAAAGAAACGCATTGCCGACGCCGCCCGCATGCACGCGAGCGCGCCCATTCCATGCCAATCGTCATTCCTAAGACGATTGGGAACGAGCAAACGTGAAACGATCTGGTGAAAAAAAGTCGAGCTCGCAAGGAGCCCGCGCCCACGATCAAGTGATCGCCGGCTCAACAACATGCCAACGCCGTCACAATAGCTACAAACTGGGCGGCAATTGAGGCAATCGCGCCGAATTGAACTCGCTCAAATCGCCGGCGAGACCTTGAGAATGCCGGCTGCGGCCCTGAAATCGACCAGCCGCGCGGCGCGGCGCGCGGCGACCTCCTCGTCGACGCCCCACTTTTCGATGTTCCAGTCCTCGTCGACATGCGCGGCCGCCCAGACCTGGTCTTCGTCGCGAAAGCCATGCGCCAGCGCCAGCGCCAGCAGCGCCGAGCCGGTCAGCGTCGTCACCACATGCAGCGCGGCGACCGACCACGGATCGCTCGGAAACGCGGCGCGCGCCGCCCGGATCGCGGGCTCGGGCTGGCCCACATGCATGACGCCTTCGGCCATCACGAAATGGGCGCCGAGCGTGTCGGCCGCCCAGAACAGCACCGGGTCCCAATGCTGCGCTTCGCGCGCGACCAGCGTCTCCGGATGACCGGCGCGATAGAACAGCAAATCGCTGCCGAGGAATTTGGCGGCATCGTCGGCCACCTCGTCGACGCGATCGATCACGCCTTCGACGACGCTGTTGGCGAGGCGCGTCAGCGGCATGGTCAGGGGATCGATGGTCTCGCCCTGTGCGTTCCATTCGGCCGCGACCGCATCGGCGATGGCACGCACCGGCACCACGATCGGCTTGCCCGATGGCGAGCGGATCGGCTTGCCGTCGATCGTGACCGAAAATCCACCGTCGGCTTCAGCAACGCCGGCGCTGGTGTAGAAGCGCTTGCGCTGCGGCGTGCGGATGTGACGGCGCACCGCCTCCTGCGGGTCGAGCGGGGATTGTCCTGCAGCTTCGTCGAAGAGTTCGCGCATCGCGCCGGCCGGCTTTCGTTCGAGAGAATTTGCTCGCAAGATATGTCAGCGACGGCGGTAAATAAAGCTGATGGGAGTAGTCCCGCGCACCCTTCGGAAAGAGCTGTTCCTGCTTCTAATCCCGCGCGGCAGCGCAGGAGCGCGAATAGCTGGCGCTATCGGCCTGGTTCAGCCCGCCCGCGGCAGCCTCATTGAGGCATTGGTTCACGCGGTCGCCGAACGACGAACGGGGCGTAGTA
Organism: Bradyrhizobium ivorense; assembly: GCF_900696085.1. Lineage (GTDB taxonomy): Bacteria > Pseudomonadota > Alphaproteobacteria > Rhizobiales > Xanthobacteraceae > Bradyrhizobium > Bradyrhizobium ivorense. The sequence continues at coordinate 69,138 of NZ_CAADFC020000027.1, read as the reverse complement.
ACCGTCCGCTGGGTCGGCAGCGCGTCCAGTTTCGGGATCGGCGGCACCTCGACCTTGGGCGGCGGCGGACGCGGGATCGGTGGCGGGTCTGAGATCGAGTGGCCGGGCCCAATGATTTGCGCAACGGCGCCGCCCGCGCCCGCGGCCCAGATCAGCGCACAGCCGAGGATCAAGATTCGCTTCATGGCGTATATCTTGTGATGCGGCAGCACCCGTTCAAGCCGCTAACACAAACCGGTCAACGCAGCGTCGATCTGCGAGTTCCGCGAGCGGCTCTCACCGCTTCTGATAGATCACATGACCGGCGCGGATGGTGGCGCTTACCTTGGCGAGATTTCTGACATCGCTGACAGGATCGCCGTCGAGCACCACGAGATCGGCGTCGAACCCCGTCTCCACCCTGCCCTTCTTCGCAGCCTTGAAGAACGTCGCCGGATTGGTCGTCAGCGAGGCCAGCACCTGGCGCTCCGAGAGCGCGCGATGCATCAGCTCGACCTCCTGCGTCGTGTCGTAGATCTGGGTGAATCCGACATCGGTCCCGAACAGCACCGTGCCACCGTTCTCCGAGAATTGCTTGAGCTGGTTGCCGGTTGCCGCAATCAGGCGGTTGGTCACATTGGGATCGAGCACGACGGTGGTGAACAGCGACAACGTCGGGATCAACGCTGTGCCGTGCGCCTTGAACCGCGCCAGCTGGTCGTCCGTGTAGGCGCGCTCGCCGGGCGTGGTGTGAGCGAGCACGTCGACATCGGATGCAATCACCGTCTCGACGCCGACTTTGTTCTGCGGATGAGCAAACACCGGCTTGCCTTGCGCATGCGCAACCTCGACCGCAGCCTTGGCGATCGCCGGGTCCATGTTCACGACCGGCTTGTCCCCCATGAACGCGCCGGTGAACAGCTTGATGCCGTCCTCACCGATCGCGAGCCAGTCACGCGCCCATTTCGTCGCCTCCTCGGGCGTTGCGACTTCGGGAAGCTGCACCTCGCGCGGGATGTAGACGGGATGTCCGCCCTTGGGAAAGATGTTGCCGGCAAACAGGATGGTGGGACCCGCGATCTCGCCCTTGGCGATACGCTGGCGCAGCGGCAGCGAGTCACCGGGGTCGGAACCGAGATCCCACACCGTGGTGAATCCCCAGCGCGTCAGCATCTCCTGCATGTGCTGCGTCAGCGGCGCGGCCGGCGCCGTGCCGGCGTTGCGCCAGACGGGTTCGGTGAAGTGCACGTGGCTGTTCCAGAACCCGGCGACGATGGTCTTGCCGCTGCAATCGATCACGCGCGCATCCGCCGGCACTTGCACGTCGCCGAATTTGCCGACCGCGCTGATCACGCCGTCGGTCATCACGACCACCGCATCCGGCAGCGCCGTGGCATCGGGCGAGGCATAAAGACTGCCGCCGCGGAGCACGACGGTTTCGGCATCGGCCGAGGCAACAGCCGAGCCGAGGAGCCCGAGAACGAGCGCGGTGCGGAGCCAAATCATCGACAACCCCTTTGATCATCACGGCAGGCCGGCGATCGGCGAGCGCGCGGCACGATAGCCGCAGCAGCCGGCAACGTTTGATCGTTGTTGCTGTGCCCGACGTCCATTCGACGACACGTTTTCTTGATGTGAAACGGGATCGGCCTCGCTCGAAACGCTTCGGCCTATCACTCCTCCGGCGCGTTCTCGATCGGGTCGAACCGCTCGGCCTCGAGCCCGAGCAGATTCCAGGATTGCTGCATGTGCGGCGGCAACGGCGCGGTGGCGTCGATCACGCCGCCGCGCGGATGCGGGATCACGATGCGCCGGGCGAGCAGATGCAGCCGATTCTGCAGGCCGCCGGGCAGCTCCCAGTTTTCCTTGTTGAAGTATTTGGGATCGCCGACGATGGCGTGATTGATATGCGCCATGTGGGCGCGCAGTTGATGGGTGCGGCCGGTCACCGGCTTGAGCGAGACCCAGGCGAGCTTCGTCGCCGAGGTCTCGACCACGGCGTAATAGGTCACGGCGTGGCTGGCGCCCTCGTCGCCATGCGCCGCGATCCGCATGATGGTGTCCTCCTCGCTCTCCTCCTTGGCGAGATAGGTCGAAATGCGGCCCTGCTTCGGCTTCGGCACGCCGGCGACCAGCGCCCAGTAGATTTTTCGCGCCGACCGATGGCGGAACGCGCCGGTCAGGTACGAGGCGGCAAAGCGCGTCTTGGCGATCAAGAGGCAACCCGAGGTTTCGCGGTCGATGCGGTGAACCAGCCGCGGCTTCTGGCCCTTGGCGTCGCGCATCACCTCCAGCATCTGGTCGACATGGCGCGTCATGCCGGAGCCGCCCTGCACCGCGAGGCCGGCCGGCTTATTCAGCACCAGCACGTCGTCGTCCTCGTAGAGCGTCATCTCCTTCAGCGCCTGCAGCGTCCTGGTCTCGGCTTCCGACAGCACGCCGGCGGTCTTCGGCGCATCGAGCCGCAGCGGCGGGATACGGACGCTCTGGCCCTCCTCCAGCCGGTCCTTGGAATCGGCACGCTTGCCGTTAACGCGGAGCTCGCCCTTCCGGACGATGCGCTGGATGTGGGAGAACGACAGGCCCGGAAACCGCGCCTCCAGGAAGCGGTCGACTCGCATGTTGTCCTCGTCGGCGGTGACGACGACGGTCTGCACCTTGGTCGGCAGCGGCAGCTCGCTCGCAACCTTGGCCGCAGCGGGCTCCGGCCGCTCTTGCCGGCGCGGTTCGGCGAAGCGCGGCGGCTTGCCCGGAGCGCGTTGCGCGAACGGGCGGTCGCCGGACTTGCGATCGTCCGCCTTACGGCCGCGATGCTCCGACGCGCTTTTGCTGCGGGCCTTGCCAGAAGCCTTGTCGCGGCCCTTCTCACGCCCCTTGGCGCGATTGCCCGGCGATGTCGTTCTCTTGATGCGGCGGCTCATGCGGTTTTTCCAAGCTTGCGGGCCGACGACCGACTCGCGCGACGCGGCAAAGCCGCGATCTGTGCACCCACCTCGATTTCAGCGAGCCGGAGTTCGTAGAGCTGCTGCAAATTCATCCAGAACTGCGGCGCCGTACCAAACCAGTGCCCGAGCCGGAGCGCAGTGTCGGCTGTGATGCCGCGCTGGCCATGAATAATGCCGGTAATGCGGTTCACAGGAACGTCGATCTGGCGCGACAATTCGGCAGCCGTGATGCCGAGCTCACGCAGCTCTTCCGCCAGATGCTCCCCGGGATGGATCGGTGTACGAGGCATGGTGTCTTTCGCAAACAGAAGCCGTTTGACCAACGTGGAGAGAGCAGAGATTACGACTTACGTAAACAGTAATCGCATGGCTACCATCAAGGAATCAGTACAAATTTGGTTTGGCACCGGACTGGCTAGGTTCGGCCTTCAGAAGGAAGCATTGCAATGAAACTGGCACTATCGGCTTTGGCGGCGCTGGCCGCGATGATCGCGGGCCCGGCACTCGCGCAGCAAAGCCCGATGCCGGAGGAGCTGGCCTGGAAGCTGCTGGAGCTCGGCCGGGTCATCGACCCGCCCAAGACGGCCGCGCTCTATGCGCCGCTGCAGCAGCAGGAGCCCTATCCCGGCGTCAAGGTCGCGCGCGACGTCAAATACGGTCCGGCGGATCGCCATCTGCTCGACGTCTTCACGCCGGACGCAGCATCGCCGGCGCGGCCGGTGCTGATCTACATTCATGGCGGCGGCTTCGTCGCCGGCAACAAGCGCAATCCCGGCAGCCCGTTCTACGACAACATCATGCTGTGGGCGGTGAAGAACGGCTTTGTCGGCGTCAATGCCACCTACCGGCTGGCGCCCGCCTTCCCCTGGCCGGCCGGCGCCGAGGACATGGGCTCGATCGTGCAGTGGGTGGCGGACAACATCGCCACGCGTGGCGGCGATCCGGCGCGGATCTTCCTGATGGGCCAGTCGGCCGGCGCAATCCACGTCGCGAACTATGTCTCGCACCCGGAGTTCTACAAGGTGAAAGGCGGCGGCATTGCCGGCGCGATCATGGTGTCGGGGATCTATGACCTGACGGCCTCGCCGGCGGGCGATGCCGAGCTCGCCTATTACGGCTCCGACCCGTCGCGCTACACGGAGCGCTCCTCGCTGCAGGGCCTGGTCGCAAGCCCGATCCCGCTGTTGATCACCGCGGCCGAGCTCGATCCGCCGCGTTTCGTCGCGCAGTTCGAACTGCTGAAGCAGGCCCTTTGCAAGCGGCCGAGCGGCTGCGCGCACGCGTTCATGCTGCCGCAGCACAGCCACATGTCGGAGGTCTATGCGATCAACACCGCGGACACCCGGCTGACCGATCAGGTGCTGGAGTTCGTGAAGTCGGTCGAATAGCCCGACGATCAGAACAGCCGGACCTGAACCGCAGTGCTGGCGAGCTTCGGCGTGCTGGCATCGACCACCTTTTGCACCTGCGGGAATTTGGCGCGCAGCACCTTCTCGACTTCATTGCGCAGCGAGGAGTCGTTCTCGCCCGAGACAAAGGCGACCGTGCCCGACGACAGGCGATTGGCGTCGCCGAGCTCGGTGAAGTCGGTATAGACCGCGTTGGCGCTATAGCCCTTCTGCAGCAGATAATCCTGCATCTGCATGGCAAGGTCCTTACGATCGGCGACATACAGCACGACGACGACCTTGCTCTTGTTGGCGTCGGTCTCCGCCTTCTCGGCCGCTGGCACGGTGACCTTGGTGGCCTTCTCGAGCGCCTCGACGCGCTGGCGGAGTGCCACGATCTGTCTCCTGACGTCGGCCCCCTGCTCGCCGACGTCGGCCTTGATCTGCTGGCTCTGGGTCTGCAGCTGCTCGCGGACCAGGCTGATCTCGCCGCCTCCCGGCAGCTTGATGGCGAGATTGAGAATGGTCGGCGCAACACACAGCAAGGCCGCAACGCCAAGCACGATGGCGATGCCGTTGGGAATGTCGGGATTGTTGAGGATCCTGCGCACCAGCGCCGCTATCAAGCCGAGGCCTGCCAGCAGCGGTACTCCGACAATGGCAGCGGTCAGCCAGATGTTATCCATGCTATTCCCCCGGAGGTTGCCGCAATAGCATAGAGCTATTTCAGGGAGATGTCAGCCGCCTCCACGCTGCGCCCGCAGCTTGGCCCAGTAGTCCAGCCGCTTGCGGATCTCGCGCTCGAAGCCTCGGTCGGGCGGATCGTAGAAGGTCTGGCGGCCCAGCGCTTCCGGGAAGTAGTCCTGGCCGGAGAACGCGTCGGGCATGTCGTGATCGTACCGATAGCCGGAGCCGTAGCCCTCCGACTTCATCAGCTTGGTCGGCGAGTTCAAAATATGCTTCGGCGGCAGCAGCGAGCCGCCCTGCTTGGCGGCGGCCATCGCCGCGCCAAACGCGGTGTAGGCGGCATTCGATTTCGGCGCGGTGGCGAGGTAGATCACGGCCTGCGCGATCGCGAGCTCGCCCTCGGGCGAGCCGAGGAAATCATAGGCATCCTTGGCGGCGTTGCAGATCACCAGCGCCTGCGGATCGGCCAGCCCGATATCCTCCACCGCCATGCGCACCACGCGCCGCGCCAGGAATAGCGGGTCCTCGCCGGCATCGAACATCCGCGCCAAATAATACAGCGCCGCATCCGGATCGGAGCCGCGCACCGATTTATGCAGCGCCGAGATCAGATTGTAATGGCCGTCCGCCGACTTGTCGTAGATCGGCGCGCGGCGTTGCAGGATGTCCTGCAACTGCGCGGCATTGAACACCTCGCCCTTGCGCGCGGCGCGCCAAACCTCCTCGGCCAAGGTCAGCGAGGCGCGGCCGTCGCCATCGGCCATCCGCACCAGCACCGCGCGCGCCTCGGCGTCGAGCGGCAGCGCCTTGCCCTCGATCTTCTCGGCATTGGTGAACAATTTCTCGATCGCGGCAGCATCCAGCGAATGGAACACCAGCACGCGGGCGCGCGACAGCAGCGCCGCGTTGAGCTCGAACGACGGGTTCTCGGTGGTGGCGCCGACCAGCACCACGGTGCCGTCCTCCATCACCGGCAGAAAGGAGTCCTGCTGCGCGCGATTGAATCTGTGCACCTCGTCGACGAACAGCAGCGTGCCCTTGCCGGTCTCGCGGCGGGCGCGCGCGGCATCGAACGCCTTCTTCAGATCGGCGACGCCGGAGAACACCGCCGAGATCTGCTCGAAGTGCAGCTCGGTGGCATCGGCGAGCAGCCGCGCCACGGTGGTCTTGCCGGTACCGGGCGGTCCCCAAAACACCAGCGAGCCCAGCGTGCGCGTCTCCAGCATGCGGGTCAGCGCGCCGTCGGGGCCGAGGATGTGATCCTGGCCGACGACATCGGCAAGCGACCGCGGACGCAAGCGATCCGGCAGCGGATGCGGCGCGTCCTGCTCCATCCCTGCCGCAGCAAAGAGGTTACTGGCTTCTCGCGGCTGCTTTGCGCTCACCTGGGACTCATCCGCCGAGCGTCACGTTGATCTGCTGGCCGCCGCGCACCAGGGTGATTCGCCAGATCCGCGTGCCCGTCTTCGAGGCCTTCTCGAGGTCGCCGGTCCGCGCGATCTTCTGGTTGTTGACCGCAAGGATGATGTCGCCCTTCTGGAAGCCGACATTGGCCGCGGTGCCGTCATCGGCGAGATCAGTCACCACGACGCCCTCGGCGCCGGCATCGAGATGCAGCTCGTCGGCCAGCGCCGGCGAGATGTTGGCGACCTTGGCGCCCTGGAACGGCGAGCGCGCGGTCAGCACGATCTCGTCGCGGTTGGTGTCGGGCGCGGTCTCCAGCGGCACCGCGAGCTTGACCGGCTTGCCGCTGCGCTGCACCTCGATATCGGCGGTGCCGCCGAGCGGACGGGTGGCGAAGCGGTAGTCGAACGCGTTGGGGTCGTCGATGGTCTGGCCGTCGATCGAAACGATCAGGTCGGACAGTTTCAGCCCAGCCTTCGCCGCCGGGCTGTTCGGCGCGACGTTGGCGACCAGTGCGCCGGTCGGCAGCTTCAGTCCGAGCGTCTCGGCGATCTCGGGCGTCACCGCCTGCAGCCGCGCGCCGAGCCATGGCCGCTTCACCGCCTTGCCGCCGCTCTTGGCCGAGGCCACCACCACCCGCACCATGTTGGCGGGAATCGCAAAGCCGATGCCCTGCGAACCGCCGGAGCGCGAGAAGATCGCGGTGTTGATGCCGGCAAGCCGCCCGGTCATGTCGACCAGCGCACCGCCGGAATTGCCCGGATTGATCGCGGCGTCGGTCTGAATGAAGAATTGATAATCCGTGATTCCGACTTGAGTGCGCGCCAAGGCCGAGACGATGCCGTGGGTGACGGTCTGGCCGACGCCGAACGGGTTACCGATCGCGAGCACGACGTCGCCGACCAGAAGCTCGTCGGAATTGGCAAAGTCGAGGGTCGTGAACTTCTCCTTGTTGGTGTTCTTCAGCCTGAGCACGGCGAGGTCGGTGCGGCTGTCCTTCAAGACGATCTCGGCCTCGTATTCCCGCTTGTCGGCGAGCGAGACCTTCACCTGGTCGGCGCCCTCGATCACGTGATTGTTTGTGACCACAAGTCCGGTCGAATCGACCATCACGCCGGAGCCGAGCGAGCGCTGCATCTGCTCCGGCTGCTGTCCCGGCACGCCGAAGAAGCGGCGGAAGATCGGATCGTCGAGCAGCGGATTGCGGTTCTGGACGGTCTTGGCGGCATAGACGTTGACAACCGCCGGCTGCACGCGCTGCACGATCGGCGCGTAGGACAGCCTGAGCTCCGCCTGCGAGGACGGCACCCGGCGGTCCTGGGTTCGGTCCTGGGCCTGCGCCTGGCAAAGATTCCCTGCCAAAACCAGCACGGACAGAACGGATAGGGCAGCAAAGCGGACGGGTCGGAGCATTCTCACCTCTCGCGGAAAACGCCGGAATATAGGCGCGTTCGCGCGGCAATTGAAGGGTGCCTGACCGGTTAGCTGGCCCCCCGGCCACACCGGTGCAAAAACCGCCGTGGCCGCGTTGACGCGCCGCGTGGCTTCTATGATGCTTGTCATCTCACGAAGCAGCTCCGCTTGTTGCCCGCGTACAACAAGCGGAACTGAAATCCCGGGTTATGCTGTCGTGTGTCAGTCACGATCAAAATCTAGGACTCGAATTCAGTGAGCGGGGACTTCAAACACACAGGGGTGCACAATGGGTGCAACAAGACTAGGCGCAATCGCCATCGGATTGGCGGGAGCGCTCGCCGCTTCGCCGGCACATTCGCAATCGGCCGGTGGCGGCAGCGATGCAGAGATCGCGCTGCTGAAGCAGCAGCTGAAGCTGCTCGAGCAGAAGCTCGACAAGTTGCAAAAGCAGACCAACGCCAACACCGCGACCGCGGCAAGCGCCAACGCCAATGCGAAGGCCGCGGACGCCAAGGCCGCGCGAGTCGCGACCGCCAATGCCGCGATCCCGGTCAAGGGCCCGGTCGCGCCGTCCGGCGTCGTGGTGACGCTGCCGAACAACCGGCCGACGATCTGTACCGCTGACGAGCAGAACTGCGTCGCCATCACCAGCCGCGTGCATTGGGACGTCGGCGGTTACGACTATCGTCCGAACACCGCCGGCACCGTGCCGCAGAAGCTCGACAGCGGCGAGAACGTTCGCCGTGCGCGCATCGGCGTCGTCGGCAAATTCTTCGGCGACTGGAACTACTCGCTGATCTACGACTTCGGCGGCTCCTCCGACGGTTTTGGCGGCGCAGCGCCGGGATCGCTGCCGGGCGGCGGCACCTCGGGCATCGAGAACGCCTATCTGAGCTACACCGGCTTGAAACCGTTCGGCGGCAAGATGGCGATCGAAGGCGGCATCATGGACGTGCTGTGGACGATGGACGAGTCGACCAGCTCCAACGACATCCTGTTCATGGAGCGCGCATCGGCCGGCATCATCGCGCAGAACATCGCGGCCGGTGACTTCCGTTCGGCCGTCGGCACCCGCTGGTGGAACGACCAGCTCTGGATCGGCGGCTACGTCACCGGACCGACCACGGGCCAGATCCACTCCGCCTCCAGCGTCACCCCGGCGGGCTCGTCCGAGCAGTATGGCAGCGTCGTCCGCATCGCCGGCAACCCGATCAACGGCAAGGATTACTCGGTGCATATCGGCGCCGATGCAGAATGGCTGATCCAGCCGCCGCGCAACCAGCTGACCCAGGCACAGACGCTCACGCTCAGCGATCGGCCCGAGCTGCGCATCGATCCGACCACGCTGATCTCGACCGGTGCGATCGCCAACGTCTCCGGCGCGCAGGTCTACGGCGTCGAGGCCGCGGCGACCTACGGTCCGTTCATCGCACAGGGTGAGTACTACTGGTTCAACATCGACCGTTCTGCGAATACCGGCCTGCCGCCGTTCGGCGCGCCGAGCCTGAAGTTCGACGGCGGTTATGCGCAGGTCGGCTACGTGCTGACCGGTGAGAACCATGCCTACAACTCGTCGACGGCCTCCTACAGCGGCATCAAGCCGAGGGATCCGTTCTCGCTCGCCAGCGGCGGCTGGGGTGCCTGGGAAATCGCCGGGCGGGTGAGCCAGATGAACCTCAACGATCAGATCGCGCAGGCGACCGGCATCGCGGGCGGACGGCAGACCGTTTATACCGCGGCGCTGAACTGGTACGTCAACAACAACGTCCGCTTCATGCTGGACTACCTGCATGGCGACATCTCCAAGCAGGCCTCGGCGATCTCGAGCGCGGATGTCGGCTCGAAGTTCGACGCGGTGGCGCTGCGCACCCAGGTTGCGTTCTGACGCGATCTGATCAGGCGTAACAAAACCGACGGCCGGAAGCTGCGCCCAGCTCCCGGCCGTTCTTCTGCCGACCGATCAGGCCGCGCGCTTCGGCTTCTTCACGAGGTGGGGTGCCGGCGCGCCGGACAGCCGCTCCTGATGGCCCTCGCCCCAGGCTTTCAAAATATCGATCACCGGACGCAGGCTCTCACCGAGCTCGGACAGCGTGTATTCGACCCGCGGCGGCACCTCGGCATAGACCTTGCGGATCACGAGACCGTCCTGCTCGAGCGCGCGCAGCTGCTTGGTCAGCATCCGCTGGGTGACGCTGGGCATCCGCCGGCGCAATTCGCCGAAGCGCTGGGTGCCGGCCTGCAGGTGATACAGGATCACGCCCTTCCATTTGCCGTCGATCAGGTCGAGCGCGGTCTCGACCGCGCAGCCCGGCCGGCGCGAAAAATTCTGCCGCTTCATGAGATTTCCTGAGGTTTTCCTGAAGTTTTTCCCGGGATTTTCCCAATAGTATACAAACGGGGACTAGTTCCCCAAATTTACAGTACTTGCCAAATGGAAGCCAGCGCGACAGGTAGAGCGGCAGGCAATCGCGTCAGCCATGGAGACCAGGCATGAAGGCCGTCGGATATCAGAAATCGCTGCCCATCGAGGCGGCTGATTCGCTCGTCGATTTCGAGATCGCAAAGCCGGAGCCGAAAGGCCGCGACATCAGGGTCGCGGTCAAGGCCATCTCGGTCAACCCGGTCGACTACAAGGTCCGCAAGCGCGCGGCACCCGCCGAGGGCGAATACAAGATCCTCGGTTTTGACGCGGCCGGCGTGGTTGACGCCGTCGGTCCCGATGTCTCCCTCTTCAAGCCGGGCGACGAGGTGTTCTATGCCGGCTCGATCCAGCGCCAGGGCACCAACTCGCAGTTTCACCTGGTCGACGAGCGCATCGTCGGCAACAAGCCGGCCTCGCTGTCCTACGCGCAGGCCGCCGCCCTGCCGCTGACCTCGATCACCGCCTGGGAGTTGCTGTTCGACCGGCTCGGCGCGGTGCCGGGCAAGAGCCTCGATCCGCGCACGCTCTTGATCATCGGCGGCGCCGGCGGCGTCGGCTCGATCCTGATCCAGCTCGCGCGCCGCCTCACCGGGCTCACCGTGGTCGCAACCGCGACGCGGCCGGAGTCGCAGAAATGGTGCCGCGATCTCGGCGCGCACGCCGTGATCGATCACGGCAAGCCGATGAAGGAGCAGATCGACAAGTTGAAGCTGCCGCCGGTCGGCCTCGTCGCCAGCCTCACCTACACCGACCAGCACTACAAGAGCATCGCCGACTTCATCGCGCCGCAGGGCAAGTTCGGTCTGATCGACGATCCGCCGGAGTTCAACGTCGCCGCCTTCAAGGGCAAGGCGGTGTCGGTGCACTGGGAATCGATGTTCACGCGCTCGTCGTTCCAGACGCCGGACATGATCGCGCAGCATCATCTGCTCAACGACGTCGCCGATCTCCTCGACAAGGGCGTGCTGCGCACCACGCTCGACCAGACCTTCGGCACCATCAATGCCGCCAACCTCAAGCGCGCGCATGCGCTGCTCGAAAGCGGCAAGTCGCGCGGCAAGATCGTTCTGGAGGGCTGGTAGGCCCTCCCCCAATCACCATCGTTGCGAGCCACCCGGTCGGCGCGAAGCGCCGCCGGATGACAGGCTCCGCGAAGCAATCCATTTTCTGCACGGGCAGGTATGGATTGCTTCGTCGCTTCGCTCCTCGCAATGACGGGTGGTGATTGGTACGCCGGGTGTCGCGAGTACAGCACGTTAGGCTGACATCGCGGCACCCTCACGCGATCGTATTGACGATGCCGCCTTCGGCGCGCAGCGCCGCGCCGTTGGTCGCCGACGCCTGCTTCGAGCAGACATAGACCACCATGTTGGCGATCTCCTCGGTTCTGGCGAAGCGCTGCAGGATCGAGCTCGGCCGGTGCTGCTTGACGAAGTTGGATGCGGCCTCCTCGACAGACTGGCCGTTCTGCTTCGCCAGATCCTTGACGAAGGTCTCGACGCCCTCCGACATCGTCGGCCCGGGCAGCACCGAGTTGACGGTCACGGCGGTGCCGCGGGTCAGCTCCGCGAGCCCGCGCGAGATCGCGAGCTGCGCGGTCTTGGTCATGCCGTACTGAATCATCTCGGTCGGGATGTTGAGGCCGGATTCTGAGGAGATGAAGACGATGCGTCCCCAGTTGCGCTTCAACATGCCCTGCATGTAGCCGCGCGACAGCCGCACGCCCGACATCACGTTGATGTCGAAGAAGCGGCTCCAGTCTTCGTCGGGAATCTCGAAGAACGGCTTTGGCTCGAAGATGCCGGCGTTGTTGACCAGGATGTCGACATCAGGCACCGCGGCGAGCAGCGCCTTGCAGCCGGCGGCGGTGGAGACGTCAGCGGCAATGCCGCGAACCGTTGCGCCCGGCACCTCCCTGGCGATCTCGGCGATCGTGGCGTCGACCTTGGCCTGGCCGCGGCCGTTGACGACGACCTCCGCCCCTGTCGCCGCAAGGCCCCTGGCGATGGCCTTGCCGATGCCCGCGGTCGAGCCGGTCACCAGCGCAGTTTTTCCGGAAAGGTCGATCTTCATGGGAGGTCTCCTGTGAATGCTGCGGGAGATATCTGTGCGAGATCGGGTCAGCGCAACCCGGCGCAGGCGCGGCATATGCGCAAACAAAAACGGCGCCCCTGGGGGCGCCGTTTTCGAAACCATCTTGAGACCCTCGGGCCCGGGACCGCTTACGCCGCCTCGGCTTCCGTTTCCTGGGTCGGACCGGAGTCCTGGCCCTTGGCGTCGACGTCGCGGTCGACGAACTCGATCACGGCCATCGCCGCGTTGTCGCCGTAGCGGAAGCCGGCCTTGATGATGCGGGTGTAGCCGCCCTGGCGGTCCTTGTAACGGGGCGCCAGCACGTCGAACAGCTTCTTGACCTGGTCGACGTCGCGCAGCTCCGAGATCGCCTGGCGGCGCAACGCCAGGCCGCCCTTCTTGCCGAGGGTGACGAGCTTCTCGACGATCGGCCGCAGCTCCTTGGCCTTCGGCAGCGTGGTGACGATCTGCTCGTGCTTGATCAGGGCCGCCGACATGTTGGCGAACATCGCACGCCGGTGCTCGGCGGTGCGGTTGAGCTTGCGATGAACCTTGCCGTGACGCATTGACTTATTCCTTCTTCAATTCTGTCGCGGTGGTTCAGCGACAAGTTTCTCAGGTGGGCTTCCTGCGTTCGCCCAAAGTAGCGAGTAGCGAATGGTGAATAGCGAATGGTCTTCCACTCGCTATTCGCTACTCCCTATTCGCTCAGTAGTGATCCTCGAAGCGCTTGGCGAGCTCGTCGATGTTCTCCGGCGGCCAGCCCGGCACTTCCATGCCGAGATGCAGACCCATCTGCGCCAGCACTTCCTTGATCTCGTTCAGCGACTTGCGGCCGAAGTTCGGGGTGCGGAGCATTTCCGCTTCCGACTTCTGCACGAGGTCGCCGATGTAGACGATGTTGTCGTTCTTCAGACAGTTTGCCGAACGCACCGACAGCTCGAGCTCGTCGACCTTCTTGAGGAAGGCCGGGTTGAACGCGAGATCGGGGATGATCTCCTGGGTGACTTCCTTGCGCGGCTCTTCGAAGTTGACGAACACGTTGAGCTGATCCTGCAGGATGCGCGCGGCATAGGCCACCGCGTCATCCGGCGTGATCGCGCCGTTGGTCTCGATCGTCATGGTCAGCTTGTCGTAGTCGAGGATCTGGCCCTCGCGGGTGTTCTCGACCTTGTAGGAGACCTTGCGGACCGGCGAGAACAGGCTGTCGACCGGGATCAGGCCGATCGGCGCGTCCTCGGGACGGTTGCGCTCGGCGGCGACGTAGCCCTTGCCGGTGGTGACCGTGAACTCCATGCGGATCTCGGCGCCGTCGTCCAGCGTGCAGAGCTGCAGGTCAGGATTGAGCACGGTGATGTCGCCGACGGTCTGGATGTCGCCGGCGGTGACGGCGCCCGGGCCCTGCTTCTTCACGACCATGCGCTTCGGGCCTTCGCCCTGCATCTTGATCGAGATGTCCTTGATGTTGAGGACGATGTCGGTGACGTCCTCACGAACGCCGGCAATCGAGGAGAACTCGTGCAGCACGCCGTCGATGTGCACCGACTGCACCGCGGCACCCTGCAGCGAAGACAAAAGGATGCGGCGCAGCGCGTTGCCGAGCGTCTGGCCGAAACCACGCTCGAGCGGCTCGGCGACGACGGTGGCGAAGCGGGTCGCGTCCGAGCCGGGCGTCACCTGCAGCTTGTTCGGTCGAATGAGCTCTTGCCAATTTTTCTGGATCGTCACTGTTTTCACCCATGTGCCGGTCGATCGGCCCAATCGAATGGCCGTACCTGGCGTTGGAGATCGCGGAACAGTCCGCGCGGTAATTCCAAAAACGAATCGCGAGCGGCCGGGCCGCCCGCGACGAGAGATCAGACGCGCCGGCGCTTGCGCGGACGGCAACCATTGTGCGGGATGGTGGTCACGTCGCGGATCGAGGTGACGGTGAAGCCCGCAGCCTGCAGCGCACGGAGCGCCGACTCACGGCCCGAACCGGGGCCGGCCACTTCGACCTCCAGCGTGCGCATGCCGTGCTCCTGCGCCTTCTTGGAGACGTCTTCAGCCGCAACCTGCGCGGCATAGGGGGTCGACTTGCGCGAGCCCTTGAAGCCCATCGTGCCGGCCGACGACCAGGCGATGGTGTTGCCCTGCGCGTCGGTGATGGTGATGGTCGTGTTGTTGAACGACGAATTCACGTGCGCGATGCCGGAGGCGATGTTCTTGCGTTCGCGGCGGCGTACGCGGGTGGCTTCCTTGCCCATTTCAAACCTTTCCTGTGATCTCAACGCCGCCGTAGTGCCAGCGGCTACACCTCAAAACGCAAATGGCGAGTAGCGAAGATTGCTTCGCTACCCCCCACCTGCAATTCGCAAAACTTACTTCTTCTTGCCGGCGATCGCCTTGGCCGGCCCCTTGCGCGTGCGCGCATTGGTGTGGGTGCGCTGGCCGCGCACCGGCAGACCGCGGCGATGACGCAGGCCGCGATAGCAGCCGAGGTCCATCAGCCGCTTGATGTTGATGCCGACCTCGCGACGGAGGTCGCCCTCGACCAGATAGTCGCGGTCGATGACTTCGCGGATCTGCAGGACCTCCTGGTCGGTCAGCTGGCTGACGCGACGATCCACCGGGATCTTGACCTTCTCCATGATGTCGGCCGCGTTCTTCTGGCCGATGCCATGGATGTACTGAAGCGCGATCAGGACGCGCTTGTTGGTAGGAATGTTGACGCCGGCAATACGGGCCACGGACTTCTCTCCTGTCGCCGATCCATCACGGATACGGGCTTCTCAAGTTCTTGCTGTTGCGGGCAGTGTGTCCACAAACGCGAACACGACGCCCTTCCCCTCATGTCCTTCGGGGCCCGGCATCGTCATAAAACTATCCGACTTGGATGCGGGGCTTATTAAAGGATTCATGTCGGTTTCGTCAACCGCTCCTAGCGCTTAGCGCGCTTTTTTGTGACCTTTTTTGCAGGCTTTTTGGCGGCCTTTGCCCCCTTCCGGGCACTGACGCCGCGGGCGGTGCTCCTGGCGGTCCTGGCCTTGGAAGCGCCCCTGCCAGCCCCCTTGGCGGCCTTCGGAGCCGGTTTGGTGGCCTTTTTGGCGCCCTTGGCAGCCTTTTTGGCGCCTTTGGCTGCCTTCTTCGCGGCCTTGGCAGTCTTTTTGGCGGGCCTCTTGGCCGCCTTGTTAGCCGCCTTGGCGGGTTCCTCGTGCCCCTTCGGTTCCAGCGCCCCGATCGCGGCCAGGATCCGGTTGATCTCGCGGGTGACGTGCTCGATGGTCATCATGCCATCGACGGTCAAAAGCTTCCGCCGCTCCGAATAATAGTGAATCAGCGGCTCGGTCATCGAGCGGTACTGCGCCAGGCGCTTGGTCAGCACTTCCGGCGTGTCGTCGAGGCGGACCTCCTCGCCCCGCGCCCGGGTCTCCTCGGCGCGCTTCTCGACCCGCTCGAGCAACGCGCTCTCGTTGACGCGCAGTTCGACCACCGCGTCGAGCTTGAGGTGCTTCCTCTTGAGCAGATCGTCGAGGGCTTCGGCCTGCGGGACAGTGCGCGGGAAGCCGTCGAGAATGAAGCCCTTCTTGGCATCGGGCTGCTCGATGCGGTCGGCGATGATCCCCACCACAACCTCGTCGGGAACCAGGCCGCCATTGGCCATGATCTCCTTGGCCTGCAGCCCAACCGGCGTGCCGGCGGCAACCGCCGCACGCAGCATCTCGCCGGTCGAAAGCTGCACGATGCCATGCTTATGGACCAGCCGCTGCGCCTGGGTCCCCTTGCCCGAGCCCGGCGGACCGAGCAGGATAAGTCTCATATGCGTTCGCCCCCACGATTGATGCGCGATAGCTCGCGCACCTGCTTTTTCAGATCAAGATTAGTGCAAACCACAATCAGCACCGAACCACCAGCGAAGTTATAGGGTAGCACCGTCCCGCTTGCCAACAGGGCCGCCGGAATCAGCAACACCGCGACGAGGTAGACGGCTCCGACGACGGTCGTCAACGACGCGATGCGGTCGAGATGGTCGGCGGTCGCATCGCCCGGCGCGACGTCCGGTATCGTGCCGCCCAGCTTCTGCAGGGCTGCGGCGGCGTGCTCGGGATCCAGCACGCGAGCCGCATAGATGAAGGCGAGCAGAAAGACCGCGATGGATATGAGGACGATGTTGAGCGGTTTTCCGTACGTCAGGTGCGCGTAAGCCGCGGCCAGCCACGGCGTCTGTCCGAACACCAAGGTCGCGAGCGCCAGCGGCAGATTGAATATCCAAGGCGCCACAGTCACCGGGATCAGGAAGCCGGCGCTGTTGAGCTTGATCGGCAGCACAGAGGCGCGTGGGGCAAACACCCGCTTTCCGACCTGGCGCGCGACGTACTGCACCGGCACGTTCCGCCGCGCCGATTCGACGAGGACGATCATCGCCACGACCGCAACCGAGAGGATGGCATTGAACAGCACGAGATTGCCGGAGACGGCACCCTGCCTCAGAAGCTCGATGGTCGTGGCAACCTCGGCGGGGAACGCAGCGACGATGCCCACGCTCAAAATGAGCGCGAGGCCATTGCCGATCCCGTGACGGGTGATCAGCTCACTGAGCCACACCAGGAAGAACACACCACCAACCAGTGTCGCGGTGGTGGAGACCAGAAACCAGGCGGAGGGTTCGGCAACGAGGCCGCGCATGCTCTGCAAGGTGGACGCGATGCCGAAGGCCTGGAATGCGGCAAACAGCAGCGTCAGGCTCAACGTATAGCGTGCGATTCTGCGACGGCCTGCCTCGCCGGATCGTTCGAGCGCGCTCAACCTGCCCCACACCACCGAGAAGAGCTGAATGATGATCGCTGCGCTGAGGTAGGGGAAGATGACAAGCGAGAAGATCGAGAGGCGAGCAGCCGCATTCGGCTGAAGCAGACCAGCCTGCGGCGACAGACCCGCGATGGGGATGAAGCAGCCGAGCCTGTAAATGAGCAGCGCGCCGATCGTGATTGCGATGCGGCGCGCCAGTTCGCTCATTTGCCGGCAGTGCCCATCAGCGGCGGCGTCCGCGCAGTTTAGACTTGCGGATCAGGCCCTCATATTGATGGGCCAGGAGATAGCCCTGGACCTGCGCCACCGTATCCATCGTCACGCTGACGACGATCAAGAGCGAGGTGCCGCCGAAGTAGAACGGCACCGAGGCGTAGGAGATCAGGATTTCGGGAATCAGACAGACGATCGCCAGATAGATCGCGCCGACCACCGTGATGCGCGACAGCACGTAATCGATATATTCGGCGGTGCGCTCGCCGGGCCGGATGCCCGGAATGAAGCCGCCGTGCTTCTTCAGATTGTCCGCGGTCTCGGTCGGGTTGAACACGATCGCGGTGTAGAAGAACGCGAAGAACACGATCAGCGCGAGGTACATGAACAGGAACAGCGGCCGGCCGTGGCTGAGCTGGGTGGTGATCCACTGGAACCACTCCGGGCCCTTGCCGGCGTTGAAGTTCGCGACCGTGGTCGGCAGCAGCAGCAGCGACGAGGCGAAGATCGGCGGGATCACGCCCGAGGTGTTGAGCTTGAGCGGCAGATGCGAGGACTGGCCCTCGAACATCTTGTTGCCGACCTGGCGCTTCGGATACTGGATCAAGAGCCGGCGCTGGGCGCGCTCCATGAACACGATGAAGGCGATCACGGCGACCGCCATCACGATGACGATCAGGATCAGGCCGGTCGACATCGCACCCTGGCGGCCGAGTTCCAGCATGTTGGCGAGCGCCGCCGGCAGCTCGGCGACGATGCCGGACAGGATGATCAGCGAAATGCCGTTGCCGATGCCGCGCGAGGTGATCTGCTCGCCGAGCCACATCAGGAACATGGTGCCGCCGGTCAGCGTGATCGTGGTCGACAGGCGGAAGAACATGCCGGGGTCGCTGACGACGTTGCCGGCGCCTTCGAGGCCGATCGCGATGCCGTAGGACTGGAACGCGGCCAGGATCACTGTCAGATAGCGCGTGTACTGGTTCAGCGTCTTGCGGCCCGCCTCGCCTTCCTTCTTCAGCGCCTCGAGCTGCGGCGACACGGTGGTGAGCAGCTGAACGATGATCGACGCCGAGATGTACGGCATGATGTTCAGCGCGAAGATCGCCATGCGGTGGATGCCACCGCCGGCGAACATGTTGAACATGCCGAGGATGCCGCCGGACTGGCTGCGGAACACCTGCTCCCAGATGTTGGGATCGATACCGGGCAGCGGGATGTAGGTGCCGAGCCGATAAACAAGCAGCGCACCCAGGGTGAACCAGATGCGCTTCTTCAGCTCGTCGGCCTTGGCCAGCGCTCCGAAATTGAGATTTGCGGCAAGTTGTTCGGCTGCTGAGACCATGTTCGGCTTTCTCCCGGAGCCCCCTCGCCGGCGCTCCCCCATCCCAGGGGCGACCGGCAGACACCGGACATTATCTGGTGTTTGGCCTCGATAAGTCCATCATTCGAGCTGCGGATTGCCTACGAGGTACGTAGGCAATGACGCAGATGTTACGCCGCCTCGCCTTCGGTCTTGGCGGGGGCCAGGATCTTGACCGAGCCGCCGGCCTTTTCGACCGCGGCAATGGCCGACTTGGAGGCGCCGTGCACCTCGATGGTCAGCTTGGCCTTGATCTCGCCACGGCCGAGCAGCCGCACGCCGTCCTTGGCGCGGCGCAGCACGCCGGCCTTGACCAGCGATTCCGCGTTCACGGTCTCCGAGACGTCGACCAGCTTGTTGTCGATCGCGTCCTGCAGCCGGTCGAGATTGATCTCGGCGAAGTCGAGCCGGAAGATGTTGTTGAAGCCGCGCTTCGGCAGGCGGCGATGCATCGGCATCTGGCCGCCTTCGAAACCCTTGATGCGGACGCCGGAACGCGCGGTCTGGCCCTTGCCGCCGCGGCCCGAGGTCTTGCCCTTGCCGGAACCGATGCCACGGCCGACCCGCATGCGCTTCTTGCGCGAGCCGGCGTTGTCGGCGATATCGCTGAGCTTCATCGCCCTTCTCCTTATCTCTTGCTTACTCGCCGACGACGCGGACGAGATGCTGGACCTTGCTGATCATGCCGCGAACTTCAGGGGTGTCCTGCAGCTCGGCAACCCGGCCGATCTTGTTGAGCTTGAGGCCGATCAGCGTCGAACGCTGCGAGTGATGGCGGCGGATTGCGCTGCCGGTCTGCTCGACCTTGATCGTCTTGCTGGCCTTGGCCATGACTTATGACTCCAAATATCGCGCGGGTTATTCCGCCACCGCTTCGGCGTCGCCGCCGACGCGGCGCGACTGCAGGGTGGAGACCTTGATGTTGCGGCGCGCCGCCACTGAGCGCGGCGAGTCCTGATGCTTCAGCGCGTCGAAGGTGGCGCGAACCATGTTGTAGGGGTTCGACGAGCCGATCGACTTCGCCACCACGTCCTGGATGCCGAGCGTCTCGAACACCGCGCGCATCGGGCCGCCGGCGATGATGCCGGTACCGGCCGGAGCGGCGCGCAGATAGACGCGGCCGGCGCCGTGACGGCCGGCGATGTCGTGATGCAGCGTGCGGCCTTCGCGCAGCGCGACGCGGGTCAGATTTCGCTTCGCCGACTCGGTCGCCTTGCGGATCGCCTCCGGCACTTCGCGCGCCTTGCCGTGGCCGAACCCGACCCGGCCCTTCTGATCGCCGATCACGACCAGCGCCGCAAAGCCGAAGCGCTTGCCGCCCTTGACGACCTTCGCCACGCGATTGATGTGGACGAGCTTGTCGACGAACTCGCTGTCGCGCTCCTCGCGCTCCCTGCTCCGTTCGCGTCCGCCGCGTTCGCGTTCACCTGCCATGGTGTTTTCCAATCTCTAGGAGGCCGATGCCTCTTTCCTCGTAATCGTTCAATTCGGTTTAGAAGCTGAGCCCGCCTTCGCGCGCCGCATCCGCCAGCGCCTTGACGCGCCCGTGATAGATGTAGGCGCCGCGATCGAACACGACTTCCTTGACGCCCTTCTGCGCCGCGCGCTCGGCGAGCAGCTTGCCGACCGCCTTGGCCGCATCGATGTCGGCGCCGGTCTTGCCGGCCTCGCGCATCGACTTCTCCAGCGACGAGGCCGAAGCCAACGTCTCGCCCTTCTGGTCGTCGATGACCTGGGCGTAGATGTGCTTGGACGAGCGGAACACCGACAGCCGCGGACGGCCGCCTGCCGAGCGGCGAAGCGCAAGGCGCACGCGCTGCTTGCGCCGGGCATTCGTAACCTTGAGTGACATGACCGGCTCCGTTACTTCTTCTTGCCTTCCTTGCGGAAGATGAATTCGTTGGCGTACTTCACGCCCTTGCCCTTGTAGGGCTCCGGCGGACGGTAGGCGCGGATCTCGGCCGCGACCTGGCCGACGCGCTGCGGGTCGTTGCCGGTGATCGTGATCTCGGTCGGCTTCGGCACCGCGATGGTGATGCCTTCCGGGATCGCGTAGATCACGTCGTGGCTGTAGCCGAGCGCGAGCTGCAGGTTCTTGCCCTGCATCGCGGCGCGGTAGCCGACGCCGGTGATCTCGAGCTTCTTCTCAAAACCCTTGGTGACGCCTTCGACCAGGTTGGCGACCTGGGCGCGCGCGGTGCCGTACAGCGCCTGCGCGCGGTTGGTCTTGACGCGCGGGGCGACCTTGACCTGACCGTTCTCGAACTTCACCTCGACGTCGTTATGCACGACGAACTGAAGCTGGCCCTTCGGCCCCTTCATCTTCACCGTCTGGCCTTCCACGGTCGCCGTCACACCCGACGGGATCGTCACCGGCCGCTTGCCGATACGTGACATCGCAAATTCCTTCCTCAGAACACCGTGAAGAGAACTTCGCCGCCCACGTTCGCCTCGCGCGCCTCGTGGTCAGCCATGATTCCCTTCGGCGTCGACAACACCGAAATGCCGAGACCGTTGTTCACGCGCGGCAGGTTCTTCACCGAGGCGTAAACCCGGCGGCCGGGCTTCGACACCCGCTCGATCTCGCGGATGACGGGCTCGCCGTCGAAATACTTCAGCTCGATCTCGAGCTCGCTGCGGCCCGAGGCATGCTCGACGCTGGCGTAGCCGCGGATGTAGCCCTCGGACTTCAGCACCTCGAGCACGTTGGCGCGCATCTTCGAGCCGGGGCTCGAGACCTTGGACTTCGAGCGCATCTGCGCGTTGCGGATGCGGGTGATGAGATCGGAGATCGGATCGTGCGTAGACATGGTCCGCCCTCCTTACCAGCTCGACTTCACGAGCCCGGGAACCAGGCCCTTGGAGCCGAGTTCACGCAGCGCGATGCGCGAGAGCTTGTTCTTGCGATAGTTCGAGCGCGGACGCCCGGTCAGCTCGCAACGGTTGCGGATGCGCGTCGGCGATGAGTTGCGCGGCATCTCGGCGAGCTTCAGCGTCGCCGCGAAGCGCTCTTCCATCGGCTTGGTCTTGTCGGCGATGATCGCCTTCAGCTTCTCGCGGCGCGGGCCGGCGTTCTTCGCCATCCGCTTGCGCCGGTTGTTCTTCTCGACTGAACTCTTCTTTGCCATGCTTGGCTCCTGGGTATCCGCGTTTGAGTGGCTTTTTGTCAGCTACTCACTGCCGGAACGGGAAATTGAAAGCGGTCAACAAGGCACGCGCCTCGTCGTCGGTCTTGGCGGTGGTGCACACCGTGATGTCCATGCCACGCGCTTCCGAGACCTTGTCGAAGTCGATCTCGGGGAAAATGATGTGCTCCTTGATGCCGAGCGAATAGTTGCCGCGGCCGTCGAAGCTCTTCGGGTTCAGGCCGCGGAAGTCGCGGACGCGGGGCAGCGCCACGTTCACCAGGCGGTCGATGAACTCGTACATATGGGCCTTGCGCAGCGTGACCTTGCAGCCGATCGGCTGGTTCTCACGCAGCTTGAAGGTCGCGATCGCGATCCGCGAATAGGTCACGATCGCCTTCTGGCCGGCGATCTGACTCAGCTCCGCAGCGGCAGTCTCGGCCTTCTTGCGGTCGTTGACGGAATCGCCGACGCCCATGTTGAGCACGACCTTGTCCAGGCGCGGAACCTGCATCACGTTGGCATAGCCGAACTTCTCGGTCATCATGCCGCGGATCTTCTTGTCATACTCCGCGCGCAGGCGCGGCACGTAAACGGTCTCAGCCATCGATCTCTGCTCCCGAGCTCTTGGCAACACGAACCTTCTTGCCATCGGCTAGAATCTTGAACCCGATGCGGGTCGGCTTGCCGTCCTTGCCGACATACGCAACGTTGGACAGGTCGATCGGCGCCTCCTTGGAGATGATGCCGCCTTCCTGGTTCTGGGTCTGCTTCTGGTGACGCTTCACCATGTTGATGCCGCGGACGAGAGCCTTGTTCTCGTCCGGACGCACCTCGAACACCTCGCCGGTGCGGCCCTTGTCGCGGCCGGTCAGCACGACGACCTTGTCGCCCTTGCGGATCTTGGCAGCCATCACAGCACCTCCGGCGCGAGCGAAATGATCTTCATGTGGTTCTTGGCGCGAAGCTCGCGCGGCACCGGCCCGAAGATACGGGTGCCGACCGGCTCCGACTGGTTGTTGATCAGCACGGCGGCGTTGCGGTCGAAGCGGATGACCGAACCGTCGGCGCGGCGGATGTCCTTGCGGACCCGGACCACGACGGCCTTCATCACGTCGCCCTTCTTCACCTTGCCACGCGGAATGGCTTCCTTGATCGACACAACGATAACGTCGCCCACGGTGGCATAGCGGCGCTTGGAGCCTCCAAGCACCTTGATGCACATGACACGGCGTGCGCCAGAATTATCGGCCACGTCGAGGTTGGTCTGCATCTGAATCATTGATGCACCTCGTCCTCTTTCTGCGCTTTAGCGCGCTCAAAATTTCCCTGAAAACCCTCGGTCAAGCCGAAGTAATCAGGCCGTTTTCTTGTGTTCGCCCCGGACCACGGTCCAGCGCTTCAGCTTCGAGATCGGCTTCGATTCCTCGATCCAGACCATGTCGCCCGGCTTGAACTGGTTGTCCTCGTCGTGCGCGTGGTAGTTCTTGGAACGGCGGATCGTCTTCTTGTAGATCGGGTGGGTGAAGCGGCGATCGACCCGCACCACGACCGTCTTGGCTTGCTTGTCGCTGACGACCACGCCCTGCAGAGTACGTTTCGGCATAGCTGGCCCCTTACTTCTTCTTCGCGCGCAGCTGCGCGGCGATGGTCTTGATACGAGCGATGTCGCGGCGGGCTTCCCGCATCCGCGAGGTGTTCTCCAGCTGCCCGGTGGCGCGCTGGAAGCGCAGGTTGAAGCGCTCCTTCTTCAGGTTGACGATCGCGTCTTCCCGCTGGTCGTCGCTCATCGCGCGAATGTCTTCAACTTTCATCTCGGCCATGGCGATTACTCCGCAATGCGCGCAACGAAGCGCGTCTTGATCGGCAGCTTGGCGGCGGCGAGCGACAGCGCTTCCTTGGCGGTCTGCACGTTGACGCCGTCGATCTCGAACATCACGCGGCCCGGCTTGACCCGCGCCACCCACAATTCCGGCGCGCCCTTGCCCGAGCCCATGCGGACTTCGGCAGGCTTCTTCGACACCGGCACGTCCGGGAACACGCGGATCCAGACGCGGCCGGCGCGCTTCATGTGACGGGTCAGCGCGCGGCGGGCGGCTTCGATCTGGCGGGCGGTGACGCGATCAGGCTCCATCGCCTTGAGGCCGAACTGGCCGAACGCCAACGTCGCGCCAGAGGTCGCAACGCCGTGGATACGGCCCTTATGCGCCTTCCGGAACTTCGTTTTCTTAGGTTGCATCATGGCTTTAGGCCCTCAAATTCCCAATCTGCCTCAAGCGGCGTCGCGGCGCGAACGCGGCGTGCTGTCGCCCTCGGCCATCTTCTTGTCCTGGGCCATCGGATCGTGCTCGAGGATCTCGCCCTTGAAGATCCAGACCTTGACGCCGCAGGTGCCGAAGGTCGTGAACGCGGTGGCGACGCCGTAGTCGACGTCGGCGCGCAGCGTGTGCAGCGGCACGCGACCTTCGCGGTACCACTCCATGCGCGCGATCTCGGCGCCGCCGAGACGGCCCGAGCAGTTGATGCGGATGCCCTCGGCACCGAGGCGCATCGCCGACTGCACGGCGCGCTTCATGGCGCGGCGGAACGCGACGCGGCGCTCGAGCTGCTGGGCGATCGATTCGGCGACCAGCGTGGCATCGAGCTCCGGCTTGCGGATTTCGACGATGTTGATCACGACGTCCGACGAGGTGATGTCGGCGACCTTCTTGCGCAGCTTGTCGATGTCGGCGCCCTTCTTGCCGATCACGACGCCCGGACGCGCCGAGTGGATCGTCACGCGGCACTTCTTGTGCGGCCGCTCGATCACGATGCGGGCGACAGCCGCCTGCTTGAGCTCCTTGTGCAGGATCTCGCGGATCTTGACGTCCTCATGCAGCAGCTTGCCGTATTCCTGCTTGCCGGCGAACCAACGGGAGTCCCAGGTCCGGTTGATGCCGAGACGCAGCCCGATTGGATTGATCTTTTGACCCATCGTCTTCTCCTGCGCCCTTCTTAAGCGCTTGCCTCGGCCTCGACCTGACGAACCACGATGGTCAGGTGCGAGAACGGTTTGTACACACGGCCCGAACGGCCACGGCCGCGCGGAGCAAAACGCTTCATCACGATGCCGTTGCCGACATGCGCCTCGGCGACGACGAGATCGTCGACCTCGAGGTCATGGTTGTTCTCGGCATTGGCGATCGCCGATTCCAGGCACTTCTTGACGTCGACCGCGATCCGCTTGCGCGAGAACTGCAGGTCGGCGAGCGCCGCCGACGCCTTGCGGCCGCGGATCAGCTGCGCCACCAGGTTGAGCTTCTGCGGGCTGACGCGCAGCATGCGGGCGACGGCCTTGGCCTCATTGTCCGCGAGGCTACGTTCGCGCTTTGGTTTGCTCATCGTCTATTCCTCAAGCCTTCTTGGCTTTCTTGTCGCCCGAGTGGCCGTGGAAGGTCCGGGTCGGCGAGAACTCGCCGAACTTGTGACCGACCATTTCCTCGTTGATCGCCACCGGCACATGCTTCTGGCCGTTGTAGACGCCGAAGGTGAGCCCGACGAACTGCGGCAGGATGGTGGAGCGGCGGCTCCAGATCTTGATGACGTCGTGACGGCCGGACGCGCGCGCGGCATCTGCCTTCTTGAGCAGAGAACCCTCGACGAACGGGCCTTTCCAGACTGAACGAACCATGTCCGGCGTTCCTTACTTCTTCCGCTTGTGGCGGCTGAGGAGAATGAATTTGTTGGTCGACTTGTTGGTGCGGGTCTTCTTGCCCTTGGTCGGCTTGCCCCACGGAGTGACCGGGTGGCGACCGCCCGAGGTACGACCTTCACCACCGCCGTGCGGATGGTCGATCGGGTTCATGACGACGCCGCGGTTGTGCGGACGCCAGCCGAGCCAGCGGGTACGACCGGCCTTGCCGATCGAGATGTTCATGTGATCCGGGTTCGACACCGCGCCGATCGTGCCGCGGCAACGGCCGTGCACGAGACGCTGCTCGCCCGAGTTCAGGCGGATGATCACGTAGTCCTGGTCGCGGCCGACGATCTGGGCGTAGGTGCCGGCGGAGCGCGCCAGCTGGCCGCCCTTGCCGATCTTCAGCTCGATGTTGTGCACGATGGTGCCGACCGGCATGTTGCCGAGCGGCATGACGTTGCCCGGCTTCACGTCGACATAGTTGCCGGCGACGACGGTGTCGCCCGCGGCCAAGCGCTGCGGCGCCAGGATGTAGGCCAGTTCACCGTCCTGATACTTGATCAGCGCGATGAAGGCGGTGCGGTTCGGATCATACTCCAGCCGCTCCACGATCGCCGGCACGTCCACCTTGTCGCGGCGGAAGTCGACGGTGCGATAGGCCTTCTTGTGGCCGCCGCCGCGGAAGCGCACGGTGATGCGGCCGGTGTTGTTGCGGCCGCCATTGCCGAGCTTGCCCTCGGTCAGCGCCTTCACCGGCTTGCCCTTGTAGAGCGCCGAACGATCGACCATCACCAGCTGGCGCTGGCCCGGCGTCGTGGGATTGTAGGTTTTCAATGCCATCGTCGTTGCGCCTTATAGTCCGGTAGTCACGTCGATGCGGTGACCCTCTTCAAGGGTCACGATCGCGCGCTTGGTGTCCGACTGCGAGCCGAGATTGCCGCGGAACACCTTGGTCTTGCCCTTGCGAACGAGAGTGTTGACGCTCTTCACCTTGACGTCGAACAGCTTCTCGACCGCTTCCTTGATCTGCGGCTTGGTCGCCTTGCTGGCGACCTTGAACAGCACCTTGTTGTGCTCCGAGGCAAGCGTCGCCTTTTCGGTCACGACAGGAGCGACGATCACGTCGTAATGGCGCGGGTCGATAGTCTTCATTTGAAGCGCGCCTCCAGCGCATCAACCGCAGCCTTGGTCAGCACCAGCTTGTGGCGGCGGAGAATGTCGTAGACGTTGATGCCCTGGATCGGCAGCACGTCGATGTTCGGAATGTTGCGGGCCGCGGTCGCGAAACCGGCGTTGAGCTCGGCGCCGTCGATGATCAGCGCGTTGGTGAGCCCGAGGCCGGAGAAGTGACCGAGCAGCGCCTTGGTCTTGGCTTCCTTGACGGCGGCCGAGTCGATCACGACGAGCCCGCCGTCCTTGGCCTTGGCCGACAGCGCATGCTTCAGCGCCAGCGCGCGCACCTTCTTCGGCAGGTCGGTCGCGTGCGAGCGGACCACCGGACCGAACGCACGGCCACCGCCGCGGAACTGCGGCACGCGGGCCGAGCCGTGACGGGCGCCGCCGGTGCCCTTCTGTTTGTACATCTTCTTGCCGGTGCGCCAGACGTCGGCGCGGCCCTGGGTCTTGTGGGTGCCGGCCTGCCGCTTGTTCAGCTGCCACTGCACGCAGCGCTGAATGATGTCCGCGCGCGGCTCGAGCCCGAAGATCGCATCGGAGAGCTCAACCGAACCGGCGTCCTTGCCTTCAAGGGTCGTGACTTTCAGTTCCATCTCACGCACCCTCCTTCTCGGCCACAGCCTCGGCCTCGCCGCCGGCAACCTTGAACTTGCCCGGCTTCGGAGCTTCTTTCGGCAGCGGCTTCTTCACCGCGTCGCGCACCGAGATCCAGCCGCCCTTGGAGCCGGGAACGGCGCCTTCGACGAGGATCAGGCCGCGCTCGACATCGGTCGAGACCACGCGCAGATTCAGCGTGGTGATGCGGTCGACGCCCATGTGACCGGGCATCTTCTTGTTCTTCCAGGTCTTGCCGGGGTCCTGACGACCACCGGTCGAACCGATCGAGCGGTGCGAGATCGACACACCGTGGGTGGCGCGCAGACCGCCGAAATTCCAGCGCTTCATGCCGCCGGCAAAGCCCTTACCGATCGAGGTGCCGGTAACGTCGACAAACTGGCCGACCACGAAATGGTCCGCCTGGATTTCCGCGCCGACCGGGATCAGCGCGTCCTCGGACACGCGGAACTCGGCGACCTTGCGCTTGGGCTCGACCTTGGCGACCGCGAACTGGCCGCGTTCGGCCTTGGGCATGTAGACGGTCTTGCGGGTGCCGGCGCCGAGCTGAAGCGCGACATAGCCGTTCTTCTCGGTGGTGCGGTGGCCCAGCACCTGGCAGTTGCCCAGCTTCAGCACGGTCACAGGGATATGCTCGCCGGTCTCCGTAAAGACCCGCGTCATCCCGACCTTCTGTGCGATCACTCCGGAGCGCATCGGCGTGCTTCCTGTCTTTCTGTCCGCAAGCGGCGGACGTAAAAATCCAAAATCCTTAGAGCTTGATCTCGACGTCGACACCGGCGGCCAGGTCGAGCTTCATCAGCGCATCGACGGTCTGCGGGGTCGGGTCGACGATATCGAGGAGGCGCTTGTGGGTGCGCATCTCGAACTGCTCGCGGCTCTTCTTGTCAACGTGCGGCGAACGGTTGACGGTGAACTTCTCGATGCGGGTCGGCAGCGGAATGGGTCCGCGAACCTGCGCACCGGTGCGCTTCGCCGTGTTCACGATCTCACGGGTCGACGTATCGAGGATCCGATGGTCGAACGCCTTGAGACGGATGCGAATGTTTTGGCCGTTCATTGCCGTATCTCTTTCTTCGTCGCTTACCTGCGAATAGCGGGTGGTGAGCGGCGAGTGGGCGAACCCTCCCGCCGCAAACTTGATTGATCCACCGTTACTCGATGATGGCGGCGACGACGCCGGCGCCGACGGTGCGGCCGCCTTCGCGGATCGCGAAGCGCAGCTTCTCTTCCATCGCGATCGGCACGATCAGGTGCACTTCCATCGCGATGTTGTCGCCCGGCATCACCATCTCGGTGCCTTCCGGCAGATGCACGACGCCGGTCACGTCGGTGGTGCGGAAGTAGAACTGCGGACGGTAGTTGGTGAAGAACGGAGTGTGACGGCCGCCCTCTTCCTTGGTGAGGATGTAGGCCTCAGCCTTGAACTTGGTGTGCGGCTTGACCGAGCCGGGCTTGCACAGCACCTGGCCGCGCTCGACTTCCTCGCGCTTGGTGCCGCGGAGCAGCGCACCAATGTTGTCGCCGGCCTGGCCCTGATCGAGCAGCTTGCGGAACATTTCGACGCCGGTGACGATGGTCTTCTGGGTGTCGCGGATACCGACGATCTCGATTTCCTCGCCGACCTTGATCACGCCGCGCTCGACACGACCGGTGACCACGGTGCCGCGGCCCGAGATCGAGAACACGTCTTCCACCGGCATCAGGAACGGCTGGTCGATCGGACGCTCCGGCTGCGGGATGTACTCGTCGACATTGCGCATCAGCTCGAGGATGGCGTCGTGGCCGAGCTTCTTGTCCTTGTCTTCGAGGGCGGCGAGCGCCGAGCCCTTGATGATCGGGATCTTGTCGCCCGGGAATTCGTACTTCGAGAGCAGCTCGCGGACTTCAAGCTCGACGAGCTCGAGCAGCTCCGGATCGTCGACCATGTCGCACTTGTTGAGGAACACGACGAGCGCGGGCACGCCGACCTGGCGGGCGAGCAGGATGTGCTCGCGGGTCTGCGGCATCGGGCCGTCCGCGGCCGACACGACCAGGATCGCGCCGTCCATCTGGGCAGCGCCGGTGATCATGTTCTTCACGTAGTCGGCGTGGCCGGGGCAGTCGACGTGGGCGTAGTGACGGTTGGTGGTCTCGTACTCGACGTGCGCGGTCGAGATGGTGATGCCGCGCGCCTTCTCTTCCGGCGCCTTGTCGATCTGGTCGTAGGCGGTGAACGTCGCGCCGCCGGTTTCTGCGAGCACCTTGGTGATCGCTGCGGTCAGCGAGGTCTTGCCATGGTCGACGTGACCGATGGTGCCGATGTTGCAGTGGGGCTTGTTACGTTCGAATTTAGCTTTGGCCATTTGACTCTCCGTTCAATCGTTGACTGCCATCAACGACAATCAGGCAAACTTCTTCTGGACTTCAGCCGACACGTTCGCCGGAGCTTCGGCGTAGTGATCGAACTGCATGGTGAAGGTCGCGCGACCCTGGCTCATCGAGCGCAGGTTGTTCACGTAACCGAACATGTTCATGAGCGGCACCATCGCGTTGATGACGTTGGCGTTGCCGCGCATGTCTTGGCCCTGGATCTGGCCGCGCCGGGAATTCAGGTCGCCGATGACCGAACCGGTGTAGTCTTCCGGGGTCACCACCTCGACCTTCATGATCGGCTCGAGCAGAACGGACTTGCCCATCTGCAGCGCCTCGCGGAAGCAGGCGCGCGTGGCGATTTCGAAGGCCAGCGCCGACGAGTCGACGTCGTGGAACTTGCCGTCGATCAGCTGCACCTTGACGTCGACGATCGGGAAGCCCGCGACCACGCCGGAGGACAGCACGCTCTCGAGACCCTTTTCGACGCCGGGGATGTATTCCTTCGGCACTGCGCCGCCGACGATCTTCGATTCGAACTCGTAGCCCTTGCCGGCTTCGTTCGGCTCGACGATCAGGGTGACGGCCGCGAACTGGCCGGTACCGCCGGTCTGCTTCTTGTGGGTGTAGCTGTGCTCGACGCGCTTGGTGACACGCTCACGGAACGCCACCTGCGGCGCGCCGATGTTGGCGTCGACCTTGTAGGTGCGCTTGAGGATGTCGACCTTGATGTCGAGATGCAGTTCGCCCATGCCCTTGAGGATGGTCTGGCCGGACTCGTGGTCGGTCGAGACGCGGAACGACGGATCCTCCGCGGCGAGCTTGGCCAGCGCCACGCCCAGCTTTTCCTGGTCGGCCTTCGACTTCGGCTCGATCGCGATCTCGATCACCGGCTCCGGGAATTCCATCTTCTCGAGGATCACCGGCTTGTTGGCATCGCACAGCGTGTCACCGGTGCGCGCTTCCTTCAGGCCGGCCAGCGCGACGATGTCGCCCGCATAGGCTTCCTTGATGTCTTCGCGGTTGTTCGCATGCATCAAGAGCATCCGCCCGATCCGCTCCTTCTTCTCGCGAGTCGAGTTGATGACGCCGGTGCCCGACTGCAGGATGCCGGAGTAGATGCGGCAGAAGGTGATGGTGCCGACGAACGGGTCGTCCATGATCTTGAACGCGAGCAGCGCCAGCGGCTCCTTGTCGTCCGCCTTGCGCACGACTTCGTTGCCGTCCTCGTCGGTGCCCTTGATCGCAGGCACGTCAATCGGCGACGGCAGATAGTCGACGACGGCGTCGAGCAGCGGCTGCACGCCCTTGTTCTTGAAGGCCGAGCCGCACAGCACGGGATAGAAGGCGCCGGTCAG
The DNA here is from genome assembly GCF_900696085.1 of Bradyrhizobium ivorense. Lineage (GTDB taxonomy): Bacteria > Pseudomonadota > Alphaproteobacteria > Rhizobiales > Xanthobacteraceae > Bradyrhizobium > Bradyrhizobium ivorense. The sequence goes on along the minus strand of NZ_CAADFC020000027.1, from coordinate 38,161 downwards.
CACCGCCTTGCGGAGCAGACGCTTCAGCGTGGCCTCGTCCGGCTCCTTGCCGTCGAGGTAGGCCGCCATGGCGTCGTCGTCGAGCTCGACGGCGGCTTCCACCATCTTCTCGCGATATTCCTTGGCCTGCTCGACCAGATCTTCCGGGATGTCGACGTAGTCGAACTTGGCGCCGAGCGATTCATCGTTCCAGATGATGCCCTTCATCTTCACGAGGTCGACGAGACCCTTGAAGTTGTTCTCGGCGCCGATCGGCAGCTGGATCGCGATCGGCTTGGCGCCGAGGCGGTCGACGATGTCGGACAGGCACTTGAAGAAGTCGGCGCCAGTCTTGTCCATCTTGTTGGCGAAGACGATGCGCGGCACCTTGTACTTGTCGCCCTGGCGCCACACGGTCTCGGTCTGCGGCTCGACGCCCTGGTTGGAGTCGAGCACGCAAACGGCGCCGTCGAGCACGCGCAGCGAACGCTCGACTTCAATGGTGAAGTCGACGTGGCCGGGGGTGTCGATGATGTTCAGACGCTTGCCGTTCCAGAACGCGGTGGTGGCAGCCGAGGTGATCGTGATGCCACGCTCCTGCTCCTGCTCCATCCAGTCCATCGTCGCGGCACCTTCGTGCACTTCGCCGATCTTGTGGCTCTTGCCGGTGTAATACAGGATACGCTCGGTGGTCGTGGTCTTGCCGGCGTCGATATGCGCCATGATACCGAAGTTGCGGTAGTCCTCGATGGCATGTTGGCGGGGCATGAGACTGTTCCTTAAATTCCGTTGTTCGCCTTACCAGCGGTAGTGCGAGAAGGCGCGGTTGGCTTCCGCCATCCGGTGCACGTCTTCACGCTTCTTGACGGCGTTGCCACGGTTGTTCGACGCGTCGAGCAGCTCCGCCGAGAGCCGCTCCGTCATGGTCTTCTCGTTGCGCTCGCGGGCGGCCGCGATCAGCCAGCGGATGCCGAGCGCCTGACGGCGCACCGAACGGACCTCGACCGGAACCTGGTAGGTCGCGCCGCCGACGCGGCGGGAACGGACCTCGATGGTCGGCATCACGTTCTCCAGCGCCTGCTCGAACACGCCGAGCGGGTTCTGCTTGGTCTTGCTCTCGATCATGCCGAGCGCACCGTAGACGATGCCTTCGGCAACCGACTTCTTCCCGGCATACATCACCGAGTTCATGAACTTCGTAATGATGATGTTCCCGAACTTCGGGTCCGGAAGAACTTCACGCTTCTCAGCAGAATGGCGACGCGACATCTGATCGTTTCCCGCTTACTTCGGACGCTTCGCGCCGTACTTCGAACGACGCTGCTTACGGTTCTTGACGCCCTGGGTATCCAGCACGCCGCGGAGGATGTGGTAGCGCACGCCGGGCAAGTCCTTGACGCGGCCGCCGCGGATCATGACCACCGAGTGCTCCTGCAGGTTGTGGCCCTCACCCGGAATGTAGCCGATCACCTCGAAGCCGTTGGTCAGGCGCACCTTGGCGACCTTACGAAGCGCCGAGTTCGGCTTCTTCGGGGTCGTGGTGTAGACGCGCGTGCACACGCCGCGCTTCTGCGGCGACTGCTGCAGCGCCGGCACCTTCTTGCGCGACTTCTGCACTTCACGTGGTTTTGCGATCAGCTGGTTGATCGTCGGCATGCAGCCTTCACCCTCTTAGTTCGCGCGAAACCCCGAACGGCTCCGCCAATTCTTCGCGGGAACAACCGTCCCGTACGGTCCGTCCGGCGCGGGAACAAACACCCACGCAAAACGAAATCGCGCCAACCACCCATCGCTGAGCGGAAAGCGCTTCGACGCCACAGAGGACCGCGATCCCGAACTGCTCAGCGTTCGCTGTTCAGTCCGCCACCGAGGTCATGCATCCGAATTCACTCTCAAGAGGACTTGCTCAAGAGAACTAGTATCGTCCTGGCATTGCCTAGCTATCATCGACAGCGTTTGAGCGGCATTCGTCGAGGTTGGTGCCCGATCCGGCCAAAAAGGCCTTCCGGGTGCTCCGTTCCGACGCTGGCGTAGCTCACCGCCTGTCGTTAAGTGCGCGCCTTGTATAATCGAGAGATAGTGAAGTCAAGCAAAACGACAAGCAAGAAACGCCTCTGGCGCTTGCGGATTTCGCATTTCGTCGATGCTTCGATCTCCGCCGGATTATGACAATGCCGCTGCCGCCGCGACTCGCCGGAGCCCTCCCCGGCTCCCGCCCGGGAGGCCATTTTACCCGGGCAAAACATGAACAGAAACAACTCTCCCCAACTTAGACGCCAAAGCAACCCCCGAAACTAAGCCTTTATTTGCCATTCGCAGGGCAAATCTGGGGGTCTTCGGCGCGGAAACCTCTCATGCGGTACACCGACATCGCAATCATTGGCGGAGGTCTCGCGGGCTCGACCGCCGCCGCAATGCTCGGCCGCGCCGGGATTCCGAGCCTGCTGATCGACCCGCACCAGGTCTATCCGTTCGATTTCCGGGTCGAGAAGATCGGCGGAGATCTCCAGCTGGCGCGATTCGGGCGGACCGGGATTGCCGAGTCCGTGCTGCGTTCGGCGACGGTGGACGGCGAGAACTGGATCGCGCGATTCGGCCATCTGCTCGACCGGCAGCCGAGCCGGCAGCACGGCATCATGTATGACGCACTGATCCGCGCGATCAGGGCCGAGATCGCGGCGCCCGCGGAATTCATCTGCGGCAAGGTCGTCAATGTCGCGACCAGCTTCGAGCGGCAGCGGCTGGTGCTGGCCAGCGGCGAGGAGATCTCGGCGCGGCTGGCGGTGCTCGCCAACGGCCTCAATGTCGGGCTGCGCCGGATGCTCGGGATCGAGCGGCAGGTCACCAGCCACTGCCACTCGATCTCGCTCGGCTTCGATTTCGTGCCGGTGGGCCGACCCACCTTCCCCTTCGCGGCCATGACCTATTTCTCGGAGCGGCCGAGCGACCTGATTCCCTACATCACGCTGTTCCCGGTCGAGAACCGGATGCGCGCCAATCTGTTCACCTACCGCCCGGCTGACGACCTCTGGCTGCGCGCGATGCGGCACAATCCGGTCGAGACGCTGAACGCCGCGCTACCACGGCTGCGGCGGCTCACCGGCGAGTTCGACATCGCGGGCGACGTCAAGATCCGGCCTGCCGATATCTACGTCTCGACCGGCTATCGGCAGCCGGGCGTGGTGCTGGTCGGCGATGCCTTCGCCAGCACCTGCCCGGTCACCGGCACCGGAACCGACAAGGTGTTCACCGACGTGGCGCAGCTTTGCAACGTCCACATCCCGGCCTGGCTTGCGAGCGACGGCATGGGCCTGGAGAAGATCGCGGCGTTCTATGACGACCCGGTCAAGACCGAATGCGACGCCTGGTCGAATGCCAAGGCCTTCAACTTCCGCCAGGTGTCGATCGGCCGCGGGCCGTATTGGCAGGCCCAGCGCTGGGCGCGGTTTTTCGGCTATCTCGGCCGCGGCACGCTGCGCCGGCTGCGCGGCCCGTCGGCCGCGCGAACGGTCAGCCAGATCCGGCAGGATCTGTCCGTCGCGGAGGCGCCGGAACGACGGCGGACGGCAGGGGCACGACCGGCGCGGTAGCGGTGGCGGCAGCACTGCGCCGCCGATCACTCCTCGTCGTCTTCGTCCTCGTCCTCTTCATCCTCCGCGTCGTCATCCTCATCGTCGTCGCCGTGGTGCAGGTGGCCCTGGTCGTCCCATAGCCTGCGGTAGACGCCGTCTTTCGCCAGCAGTTCGGCGTGCGAGCCGCGCTCGATGGCCCGGCCGCCGGAGATCACGATGATCTCGTCCATCTCGACCACCGAGGTCAGGCGATGCGTCGACCAGATCATGGTGCGGCCCTTGGCGACGTTGAGCAGCGTGCGGTTGATCGCGGCCTCCGTGGTCTGGTCGAGCGCCGAGGTCGCCTCGTCGAGCAGCAGCACGGAGGGATTGCGGATGATCGCGCGCGCGATCGCGATGCGCTGGCGCTGGCCGCCCGACAGCGTATCGCCGCGCTCGCCGACCGGCGTGTCGTAGCCTTCCGGAAGGCTCATGATGAAGCCGTGGATCTCGGCCTTTTTGGCGGCGTCCTCGACCTCCGCGTCATCAGCGCCTTCCTTGCCGAGCCGGATGTTCTCGCGGATCGACATGTTGAACAGCATGTTCTCCTGGAACACGACCGCCATGCTCGCGCGCAGCGATTCCCGCGTCACCCGGCGGATGTCGACGCCGTCGATGGCGACGCGGCCCTCGTCCGGCACGTAGAGCCGCAGGATCAGGTTGATCAGCGTGCTCTTGCCGGAGCCGCTGGGACCGACGATCGCGATGCTTCTGCCGGCATTGAGCTTGAGGCTGAGATTGTCCAGTACCGGCGCCTGAGCCCCCTCATAGCTGAAGGTAACGCGGTCGAAGCTGATGTTGTTGGTGATGCGCGGCAGGTCGGGCGCGCCGGGCCGGTCGGCGCCGCGGGTCGGCTCGTCGAGCAGTTCCTGGATGTGCTGCACGGCCGCCGCCGACTGGATCGACACCGGAATGAAGTGCATCAGGTGGGCGATGTTGTAGGACACCTCCCAGAACGCGCTCTCGAAGGTGACGAAGGTGCCGACCGTGATCTGGCCCTTGGTGGCGAGATAGGCGCCGATCGCCAGCACCACGAGGTGCAGCAACAGCACCGCGATGGTGACGGTGCGCTCCACCATGGTCGACAGGAACATCGCGGAGGCCGCCTTGGTCCGGACGTCGCGGTTGCGCATGGTGAACCAGCCGAGCGCCCGGCGCTGCAGGTTGAACGCCTTCACCACCGCCTGCGCGGCGACGTTCTCCTGCACCGTGGCGAGCAGCGCCGCCTCGTTCTGCTTCTGCTCGTAATTGGCCTGCACCGCCTTGGGGGTGAGGATGCGCGGCCCGATCAGCGTGATCGGGAAGACCAGCAGCGCGACCGCGGCGAGCTGCCAGTTCAGGAACAGCATCAGGATGATGCCGGCGATCAGTTCCAGGAACGGCAGCGCCGCGCTGTTGGCAAAAGTCTTGACCGAGCCCTCGAACGCCGAGAGATCGATCGAGAAGCGCGACAGGATCTCGCCGCGCTTGGTGCGCGCGAAATAGGCCGACGGCAGGTTCTGAACATGCTCGAAGATGCGGGTCCGGACGTCGGCGATGATGCCGGCGGCAAGCCGCGCATCCCAGCGCTCGTACCAGACCGCGATGATCGAGGTGACGATGCCGGCGACCGCCAGCACGCCAAGGATCTTGTAGAGGGCCTGGAAATCCTCCTCGCCGAGCGCGTCGTCGATCAGGAACTTCAGGCTCAGCGGCATGATGACGTTGAACAACGTCTCGACCATCACGCCGAAGGCGACAAAGGTGAACGGCTTCTTGTAGTTCGCCAGGATCGGCCGGACGAAGGCGTACAGCGTCGAGAGCGCGCCGGCGGCTTCCTTGGCGGTGAAAACGACGAGATCCTCGTCATCATCATCGTCGTCGAGCTCAAGCTCGTCGTCGTCATCGTCCTCGTCGTCATCCGCGGGCGCGGCGGACGGCTTGGCGGAGGCGGCCGGCCCGGGCGGTGTCGCGAGCTTCTTCTTCAGCTCGAGATCGTCGGCATTGGCCGGATCCGGGTTGTCAGATGCGGGAGGCTTTGGCGCCATGAACCAACCGATGCTCCACGGCCGGCATGACCGCAAATCGAAATCGCAAGCGGCGAACGCCGCGGCCGCGATCCTATGCGATCAGGATGAATTCGGCAAAGCGTTTGGACCGGCCGGTTGCGGTGCGCTCCAAAGTCTTGGCGCGGCCGCTTGACTGTTCTTTGACGCGCGACGGCCCGCCCCGCGTCACCTCGCTAGTCGTCGTCCTCGTCCTCGACCTTGTCGAAGAAGGAATAGCGCAGGCTTTCGGAGTCGGCGTACCACTGCCCCGGCCCCTTGCCCGCGGCAAGGGTCAGCGCCCACACCGCATCGGTGACGTCGCGGCGGTGCATCGACAGGTCAAAGCCGTTGCCGAAGAACAGCTCCGACCATTCCCACCAGGTGCCGAGCTTCTTCACCCCGCGCAACAGGTCGTAGCGATCGATCAGCGCCGGCGGCATGTCCGAGGTGATCGAGCCGAACACCAGGCCGGTCTTGACCACGCGGTTGAGCTCGCGCACGCCGCGCACCACCTGCTTTTCGCCGAGATGGCACAGCGAGGTCTCGAACACGAAATCGAATTCTTCGGCCTTGAACGGCAGATCGGTGATCGAGCCGAGCTTGTTGTATTTCCGGAGCGCCTTCGGCGTCTTGCCGTGGATGTAGCGGTTGTTCTCGATGCCCCAGGCATCGACACCGCGTTCGCGCAGCGCGCCGACCAGCTCGCCGCTGGCGGAGCCCGCGACCAAGAGCTTGTAGCCCTTCGCCCTGCCCCAGACCGTCTTGATCAGGTCCATCAGATAGGCCGGATCGGCGAAATTGTGCCAGACTTCACTGTAGGGACCGACGCCGCGGTAGTTCTCGAAATAGCCGCGGTCGATCTTGTCGGACAGGCTGGCGGCGCCCTGCGCGCGGGCGCGGCGCAGCCGCATCATCTCGGTGACGATGATGTCGGTCGCAGCGTCCGAGGAGTCGAGCAGCCCGTTCAGGGTCGAATCGAACAGATAGTCGCCGACCACCACGATGCCGGGATGCTGCTTCGGCTCTGGGCGGTGGTTGGTCATGACGTCGCGCACCGGCAGGCCGCCCGGCAGCGCGTTGACCGACGACAGCCAGCGATGGATCTTGCCTTCGAGGAAATGCGCACGCGCATCGCCGAGCGAGGCCGGCAGTGACTTCAGCGCGGCGTCGATCAGTTCCTGGTCGGAGAGATTGGCGAAGGCCAGCGCGTCGGAGCCCGCGATCAGCCAGTTCAGCACGCCGAGTTTGCCGACGTCGTGGCGCGCGCCCTCGTTGTAGACGCAGCAGCCGCCGAAGGCTTCCGACATGAACCAGGCGCCCGGGATCTTCTCGCCCCAGAACGGCTCGTCGAACAGGATAGAGACACGCAGATAGTGCGCGGGCCGGTCGAAATAGGCGACGTGCTTGACCATCGACTGGCGCAGCTGCTCGCCGTCCCAGCGCATGGTGGCGAGCCAGGAATGCGGCAGGCAGACCAGCACGAGGTCGAAGTCGCGCGTCTCCGGGCCCTTGCCGTTCATCATGTTGAGCTGATAGCGGCCGCTCTCGGTCTTGCCGACCTTGAGGACGCGATGGTTGAGCTGGATGTCGGCGTTGACCTCGGCGCGCAGGCAGTCGATCAGCTGCTCGTTGCCGTTCTGGATCGAGTACAGGCCGATATAGCCGTCGACGTCCATCACGTAGTTCTTCAGCGCGTTGAGGCCGTTGGTGTTGTGGCTCTCGGTCGCGATGTCGGAGCGCGCCATCACCTTGAAGAAGCGCTTGGCGACGGGGTCCTCGACCTCCTCGTCGAGGATCTGCTCGGCGGTCTTGTAGGCCCAGGGATGCTCGTTGTCGTGGGCGCCGATGCCTTCATAATATTCGATCGGCGACACCAGCCTGGCGCAGCGCTCGCGGAACGCCTCGATCGCGGCGGCGGTCTTCGCGCCGTATTTGCGGCGCATGCCCGGAACGTCGGCGAGCAGCTCGCCGTCGAGTTGCACCTGCTCGGCGTCCATCGGGATGGTCTGCAGACCGAAATGCTGGATCAGCTCGCGCAGCGGATCCGGCCCGGTCATCGAGTAGTCATAGATCTCGGCAACGCCCGCCTCGTACATCGCGGGCGCGGTCTCGAACTTGCGCGTCAGGACCTTGCCGCCGAGCCGGTCGGAGGCCTCGAAGATCGTCACGCGGCAGAGGTCGCCGAGTTTGCGCTTCAGATACCAGGCGCTCATCAGCCCCCCGGGGCCGCCGCCAACGATTGCCAGATCAAGCATAGTGGATTCCGTCGTCTCCGGCGCTGCCGCGCGGCCGGTCTAATTCAGCGTAGCAAAAGCACTTTTGCGGCTGAAGGAAAGATGAACAAAGCGCGTCCCTGCACCGCAGCAAGCAAAGAAAGCAGCAAAAAGGCCGGCACAATGCCGGCCTTCTCGCTCAGTACCGTAGTCTTGCGGATGCCTATTCCGCCGGCGGCAGCGCCAGCGGCTCCGCTTCCGGGGCCGTCGGCACGATCGCCGCCTGCTTCTCGCGCTCGTCGAGGATCAGCTTGTCGCGCTTGACCGCGACCTCGCGGATCCGCGCCATCGAGGCGCCGGTGCCGGCCGGGATCAGGCGGCCGACGATGACGTTCTCCTTGAGGCCTTCGAGCGGGTCCACCTTGCCGTTGACGGCAGCTTCGGTGAGCACGCGCGTGGTCTCCTGGAACGACGCCGCCGAGAAGAACGAGCGGGTCTGCAGGCTCGCCTTGGTGATGCCGAGCAGAACCGGCGTTCCCGTGGCGACCTTCTTGCCCTCTTCCTTGGCCTTGGTGTTGAGCGCGTCGAACTCGATCTTGTCGACCTGCTCGCCCGCGATCATGTCGGTGTCGCCCTGATCGGTGACCTCGACCTTCTGCAGCATCTGACGGACAATCACCTCGATGTGCTTGTCGTTGATGAGCACGCCCTGCAGCCGGTAGACCTCCTGGATCTCGTTGACCAGATAGGCCGCGAGTTCCTCGATGCCCTTGATCGCCAGAATGTCGTGCGGCGCCGGGTTGCCTTCGACGATGAAATCGCCCTTTTCGACGATGTCGCCGTCCTGCAGATGGATGTGCTTGCCCTTCGGGATCAGGTACTCGCGCGGCTCCTCGGTCTTGTCCATCGGCTCGATCGAGATGCGGCGCTTGTTCTTGTAGTCGCGGCCGAAGCGGATCGTTCCCGCGGTCTCCGCGATGATCGCCGCATCCTTCGGCTTGCGAGCCTCGAACAGTTCCGCCACCCGCGGCAGACCGCCGGTGATGTCACGCGTCTTGGCGCTCTCGGTCGAGATACGCGCCAGGATGTCGCCGGGCATCACCTTCGCGTTGATGTCGACCGACAGAATGGCGTCGACCGACAGCATGTAGCGGGCATCGCCGCCACGCGCGAGCTTCATGATCTTGCCGTCCTTGCCCTTGACCACGATGGCCGGACGCAGGTCCGAGCCGCCGCGGGTCGAGCGCCAGTCGATGACCACGCGCTTGGCGATACCGGTCGATTCGTCGAGCGTTTCCGAGATCGACTGGCCCTCGACCAGATCCTCGAACCCGATCGTGCCCTCGACCTCGCTCAGCACCGGGCGGGTATAGGGATCCCACTCGGCGATGCGCTGGCCGCGCTTGACCATGTCGCCCTCGTCGATGTGCATCCGCGAACCGTACTGGATACGGTGAGTTGCACGCTCGGCGCCGTCGGCATCGACGATCGCAACGACCATGTTGCGCACCATCGCGATCAAATGGCCTTCGCTGTTGCGGGCGATCGCCTTGTTCTTGATCACGATCTTGCCGTCGAAGTTCGATTCGACGAACGACTGCTCGTTGAGCTGCGCCGCGCCGCCGATGTGGAACGTGCGCATCGTCAGCTGGGTGCCGGGCTCGCCGATCGACTGCGCCGCGATGACGCCGACCGCCTCACCGTGGTTGACCGGGGTGCCGCGGGCCAGATCGCGGCCGTAGCACTTGGCGCAGATGCCGTTGATCAACTCGCAGGTCAGTGCCGAGCGGATCTTCACCTCCTGGATGCCGGCCTGCTGGATCGCATCGACGTGGCTCTCCTCCATCAGCGTGTCGCGCTTGACGACGACGTTGTTGGTGGCGGGATCGCGCACGTCATCGCAGGCCACGCGGCCCAGGATGCGCGAGCCGAGCGAGGCGACGACCGTGCCGGCATCGACGATGGCGCGCATCTTGATGCCGAGCGTGGTGCCGCAGTCGGTCTGCGTGATGATGCAGTCCTGCGCGACGTCGACCAGACGGCGGGTCAGGTAGCCGGAGTTCGCGGTCTTCAACGCGGTGTCCGCGAGGCCCTTGCGGGCGCCGTGGGTCGAGTTGAAGTATTCGAGCACCGACAGACCCTCCTTGAAGTTGGAGATGATCGGCGTCTCGATGATCTCGCCCGACGGCTTGGCCATCAGGCCGCGCATGCCGGCGAGCTGGCGCATCTGCGCCGGCGAACCACGCGCACCGGAGTGCGCCATCATGTAGATCGAGTTGATGTCGGCATCGGCCCCGGCCGCCGTCTTCTTGGTGGCCGAGATCTCCTTCATCATCGCCTTGGCGACTTCTTCACCGGCCTTCGACCAGGCGTCGACGACCTTGTTGTACTTCTCGCCATGGGTGATCAGGCCGTCATTGTACTGCTGCTCGAAATCCTTCGCCAGCGTACGGGTCTGATCGACGATCTTCCACTTCGACGCCGGCACGACCATGTCGTCCTTGCCGAACGAGATGCCGGCCTTGAAGGCGTTGTAGAAGCCGAGCGCCATGATGCGGTCGCAGAAGATCACGGTCTCCTTCTGGCCGCAGTGGCGGTAGACCTGGTCGATGACGCCGGAGATCTCGCGCTTGGTCATCAGCTTGTTGATGATGTCGTACGAGATCTTGGTGCTCTTCGGCAGCAGATTGCCGAGCATGACGCGGCCCGCGGTGGTTTCGATCCAGCGCTTGGACTTGTTGCCGTCCTCGTCGGCGCCCTCCCACCGGTACTTGATCTTGGTGTGGAGGTGAATGACCTTCGAGTGCAGCGCGTGCTCGAGCTCGGCCATGTCGCCGAAGATCTTGCCCTCGCCGGGCAGCCCTTCGCGCATGATCGAGACGTAGTAGAGGCCGAGCACGATGTCCTGCGACGGCACGATGATCGGCTGGCCGTTCGCCGGGTGCAGGATGTTGTTGGTCGACATCATCAGGACGCGCGCTTCCAGCTGCGCTTCGAGCGACAGCGGAACGTGCACGGCCATCTGGTCGCCGTCGAAGTCGGCGTTGAAGGCGGCGCAGACCAGCGGATGCAGCTGGATCGCCTTGCCCTCGATCAGCACCGGCTCGAACGCCTGGATGCCCAGGCGATGCAGCGTCGGCGCGCGGTTGAGCAGCACCGGATGCTCGCGGATCACCTCGTCGAGGATATCCCAGACCTCCGGACGCTCCTTCTCGACCAGCTTCTTGGCCTGCTTCACCGTGGTGGAGAGGCCCTTGGCGTCGAGCCGCGAATAGATGAACGGCTTGAACAGCTCGAGCGCCATCTTCTTCGGCAGGCCGCACTGATGCAGGCGCAGCTCGGGACCGACCACGATCACCGAACGGCCGGAATAGTCGACGCGCTTGCCGAGCAGGTTCTGGCGGAACCGACCCTGCTTGCCCTTCAGCATGTCGGCGAGCGACTTCAGCGGACGCTTGTTGGCGCCGGTGATGACGCGGCCGCGGCGGCCGTTGTCGAACAGCGCGTCGACGGCCTCCTGCAGCATGCGCTTTTCGTTGCGGATGATGATGTCAGGCGCGCGCAGCTCCATCAGCCGCTTCAAGCGGTTGTTGCGGTTGATGACGCGGCGGTAGAGATCGTTGAGGTCGGAGGTCGCAAAGCGGCCGCCGTCGAGCGGCACCAGCGGACGCAGGTCCGGCGGAATCACCGGCACGACCGTCATGATCATCCATTCCGGCTTGTTGCCGGAGACGCGGAACGCCTCGACGATCTTGAGCCGCTTGGCGAGCTTCTTGTGCTTGATGTCGGAGTCGGTCTCCGCCATCTCGGCGCGCAGCTGCGCCTCGAGCTTCTCGAGCTCGAGACCCTTGAGCAGCTCGCGGATCGCCTCCGCACCGATCATGGCGGTGAAGGAATCCTGGCCGTACTCGTCCTGCGCCTTCAGGTACTCGTCTTCCGACAAGAGCTGACGGTCCTTCAGCGCGGTGAGGCCCGGCTCCAGCACGACGTAGTATTCAAAGTAGAGGATCCGCTCGAGATCCTTCAGCGTCATGTCGAGCAACAGGCCGATGCGCGACGGCAGCGACTTCAGGAACCAGATGTGGGCAACCGGCGCGGCCAGCTCGATATGGCCCATGCGCTCGCGCCGGACGCGCGACAGCGTCACCTCGACCGAGCACTTTTCGCAGATGATGCCCTTGTACTTCATCCGCTTGTACTTGCCGCACAGGCACTCGTAGTCCTTGATCGGCCCGAAGATGCGCGCGCAGAACAGGCCGTCACGCTCCGGCTTGAAGGTGCGGTAGTTGATGGTCTCCGGCTTCTTGATCTCGCCGTAGGACCACGACAGAATCTTCTCCGGAGACGCGATCGAGATCCGGATCTGGTCAAAGACCTGGGCCGGCGTCGTCGGATTGAAAAGATTCATAATCTCTTGGTTCATGGTCTTCTCCTCGCGTGCCGATCGTCACCGGCAGCAAATTCGAAATTTTGTCTCGCCCGCGCCCCGCTCAACGTCCGAGCGGAGCGCGTAGGCCCGGCGGAACGGCCGGGCAGAAAGTGACGCGTTACTCGGCCGCTTCCGACGTCGGCGCCGGTCCCACCTTGGAATTGTGCAGGTCGACGTTGAGGCCGAGCGAGCGCATTTCCTTGACCAGCACGTTGAACGATTCCGGAATACCGGCCTCGAAGGTGTCGTCGCCGCGCACGATCGCCTCGTACACCTTCGTACGGCCGGCGACGTCGTCCGACTTCACCGTCAGCATCTCCTGCAGCGTGTAGGCGGCGCCGTAGGCTTCCAGCGCCCAGACCTCCATTTCGCCGAAGCGCTGGCCGCCGAACTGCGCCTTGCCGCCCAGCGGCTGCTGGGTGACGAGCGAGTACGGACCGATCGAACGCGCGTGGATCTTGTCGTCCACCAGGTGGTGCAGCTTGAGCATGTAGATGTAGCCCATCGTCACCTTGCGATCGAACGGATCGCCGGTGCGGCCGTCATAGACGGTCGACTGACCGGAGGCGTCGAAGCCCGCGAGCTTCAGCATCTCCTCGATGTCGGCCTCCTTGGCGCCGTCGAACACCGGGGTGGCGATCGGCACGCCGTGGCTCAGATTGCGGCCGAGCTCGACCAGCTCGTTGTCGTTCAGCGAGCGGATAGTTTCATCCTCGCCGTAGATCTTCTTCAGGGTCTCGCGCAGCGGCTTGAGATCCTGCTTCTGATAGTAGGCGTCGATGGTCTGGCCGATGCGCTTGCCGAGGCCGGCGCAGGCCCAGCCCAGATGCGTCTCCAGAATTTGGCCGACGTTCATGCGCGAGGGCACGCCGAGCGGGTTGAGCACGATGTCGGCATGGGTACCGTCCTCGAGGAACGGCATGTCCTCGATCGGCACGATCTTCGACACCACGCCCTTGTTGCCGTGACGGCCGGCCATCTTGTCGCCGGGCTGGATCTTGCGCTTCACCGCGACGAAGACCTTGACCATCTTCATCACGCCGGGCGGCAGCTCGTCACCACGCTGCAGCTTCTCGACCTTGTCGAGGAAGCGCTGCTCGAGGCCCTTCTTCGACTCGTCGTACTGCTTCCGCATGGCCTCGATCTCGGCCATCAGCTTGTCGTTCGGCGAGGCGAACAGCCACCACTGCGACTTCGGATACTCGTCGAGCACCGCGCGGGTGATCTTGGTATCCTTCTTGAAGCCCTTCGGACCGGCGATGCCCTGGCGGTTCTCCAGGAGCTCGGCGAGGCGGTTGTAGACGTTGCGGTCCAGGATCGCCTGCTCGTCGTCGCGGTCCTTGGCCAGACGCTCGATCTCCTCGCGCTCGATCGCCAGCGCACGCTCGTCCTTGTCGACGCCGTGGCGGTTGAACACGCGGACTTCCACGATGGTGCCCTGCACGCCCGGAGGCACGCGCAGCGAGGTATCGCGGACGTCGGAGGCCTTCTCGCCGAAGATGGCGCGCAGCAGCTTCTCTTCCGGCGTCATCGGGCTCTCGCCCTTCGGCGTGATCTTGCCGACGAGAATGTCGCCGGCGCGGACTTCCGCACCGATGTAGACGATGCCGGCTTCGTCGAGGTTCTTCAGCGCTTCTTCCGAGACGTTCGGAATGTCGCGGGTGATTTCCTCGGGGCCCAGCTTGGTGTCGCGGGCCATCACTTCGAACTCCTCGATGTGGATCGAGGTGAAGACGTCGTCCTTCACGATCCGCTCGGAGAGCAGGATCGAGTCTTCGAAGTTGTAGCCGTTCCACGGCATGAACGCGACCAGCACGTTGCGGCCGAGCGCGAGCTCGCCGAGATCGGTCGACGGGCCGTCGGCGATGATGTCGCCCTTCTTGACGATGTCGCCGACCTTCACCAGCGGACGCTGGTTGATGCAGGTCGACTGGTTGGAGCGCTGGTACTTCATCAGCCGGTAGATATCGACGCCCGACTTGGTCGGATCGAGATCCTCGGTGGCGCGGATCACGACGCGGGTGGCGTCGATCTGGTCGATCACGCCGGAACGGCGCGCCGCGATCGCGGCACCGGAGTCACGGGCCACCACGCCTTCCATGCCGGTGCCGACGAACGGCGCCTCGGCGCGAACCAGCGGCACCGCCTGGCGCTGCATGTTCGAGCCCATCAGCGCGCGGTTGGCGTCGTCGTTCTCGAGGAACGGGATCAGGGCCGCGGCGACCGAAACCAGCTGCTTCGGCGATACGTCCATGTAGTCGACCTTGTCCGGCGTCACCGGCAGCACTTCGCCGGCGTGACGGCAGACCACGAGATCCTCGGTGAAGCGGCCCTTCGGGTCGAGCGGCACGTTGGCCTGCGCGACGCGGTAGCGCCCCTCCTCCATCGCCGAGAGGTAGACCACCTCGTCGGTGACGCGGCCGTCCTTGATCTTGCGATAGGGCGTCTCGACGAAGCCGTACTTGTTGACGCGCGCGAACGTCGCCAGCGAGTTGATCAGACCGATGTTCGGGCCTTCCGGCGTCTCGATCGGGCAGATGCGGCCGTAATGCGTCGGATGCACGTCGCGAACTTCGAAGCCGGCGCGCTCGCGGGTCAGACCGCCCGGACCGAGCGCCGACAGGCGCCGCTTGTGGGTGATCTCCGACAGCGGGTTGGTCTGGTCCATGAACTGCGACAGCTGCGAGGAGCCGAAGAACTCACGCACCGCAGCCGCGGCGGGCTTGGCGTTGATCAGGTCCTGCGGCATCACGGTGTCGATGTCGACGCTCGACATGCGCTCCTTGATGGCGCGCTCCATGCGCAGCAGGCCGATCCGGTACTGGTTCTCCATGAGCTCGCCGACCGAGCGCACCCGGCGGTTGCCGAGGTGGTCGATGTCGTCGATCTCGCCCTTGCCGTCGCGCAGGTCGACCAGCGTCTTGATGACCGCTAGGATGTCTTCCTTGCGCAGCGTGCGATGGGTGTCGGGCGCATCGAGCTCGAGGCGCATGTTCATCTTGACGCGGCCGACCGCGGACAGGTCGTAGCGCTCGGCGTCGAAGAACAGCGACTGGAACATGGCCTGCGCCGAGTCGAGCGTCGGCGGCTCGCCCGGACGCATCACGCGGTAGATGTCGAACAGCGCGTCCTCACGCGTCATGTTCTTGTCGGCCGAGAGCGTGTTGCGGATGTAGGCGCCGACATTGACGTGGTCGATGTCGAGCAGCGGCAGCTCCTTGTAGCCCTGCTCGTTGAGCAGCTTCATCGACTTGTCGGTGATCTCCTCGCCGGCCTCGGCGTAGATCTCGCCGGTCTTCGGGTTGACGAGATCCTCGGCGAGGTAGTTGCCGACCAACTCCTCGTCCGACATGCGCAGCGCCTTGAGGCCCTTCTCCTGCAGCAGGCGGGCCTGGCGCACCGTCAGCTTCTTGCCGGCCTCGAGCACCACCTTGCCGGTGTCGGCGTCGATCAGGTCGTTGACGGTCGAATAGCCGCGGAAGCGGTTGGCGTCGAACGGCACGCGCCAACCTTCCTTGGTCCGCTTGTAGGTGATCTTCTTGTAGAAGGTCGACAGGATCTGCTCGCCGTCGAGACCGAGCGCATACATCAGCGAGGTCACGGGGATCTTGCGGCGGCGGTCGATGCGCGCGAACACGATGTCCTTGGCGTCGAACTCGATGTCGAGCCAGGAACCGCGATACGGAATCACGCGCGCGGCAAACAAGAGCTTGCCGGACGAATGGGTCTTGCCCTTGTCGTGGTCGAAGAACACGCCGGGCGAACGGTGCATCTGCGAGACGATGACGCGCTCGGTGCCGTTGACGACGAAGGTGCCGTTCATCGTCATGAGCGGGATGTCGCCCATGTAGACGTCCTGCTCCTTGATGTCCTTGACGGACTTGGCCCCGGTTTCCTCGTCGATATCGAACACGATCAGGCGCAGCGTCACCTTGAGCGGCGCAGCGAAGGTCATGCCGCGCTGGCGGCACTCGTCGACGTCATATTTCGGCGGCTCGAATTCGTAGCGGACGAATTCGAGCATCGAGGTGCCGGAGAAGTCCGAGATCGGGAACACCGAGCGGAACACCGCCTGCAGGCCCTCGTCCGGCCGACCGCCGGTCGGCTCGTCGACCATCAGGAACTGGTCGTAGGATGCCTTCTGAACCTCGATGAGGTTCGGCATCTCGGCGACTTCCTTGATGTGACCGAAAAACTTGCGTACGCGTTTGCGACCGGTGAATGTCTGCTGCGCCATCGTGGCCTCTCATTTTCGTCGCCTTTGAGGGGCGAACCTTCCGGGACACGACTGCCATCGGCCCCCGGGTTGAATTTCGCATCGTTTCGAAGGAACGAAGCCAAAGTTCAGGAATTAAATCCCCAACCCGGTCCCGCGGTCTCCAAAACGCAAAACGACGCGCGAGGCGCATTGCTGCACCCGCTCGTCAAATCGTTCCGCTTCACGGACTGAAAAAGCCCGAAATCTGACTGTCTCCCAACGGCTTACGCCGGGAACCCTGCCGTTCCCGCCGCCGACCGTGTTTTTCCGCTGCCAACCCGATATGGGGAGGCAATAATGGAGATTCGAGGGTTAAGTCCACGCATCCCCACACTTTCTTGTGTTCCGGCGCCCGACGCGACCACCTGCCGCACGCCGTTTGCATGGCCCGGGAGCGCCGTGTGGCGCTCCCGGATCGCGCATTACTTGAGCTCGACCTTGGCGCCAGCCTTCTCGAGCTGGGCCTTGATCTTGTCGGCTTCGTCCTTGTTGACGCCTTCCTTGACCGGCTTCGGAGCGCCTTCGACGAGGTCCTTGGCTTCCTTGAGACCGAGGCCGGTGATGGCGCGGACTTCCTTGATGACCTCGATCTTCTTGTCGCCGGCGGCAGCCAGCACGACGGTGAAGTCGGTCTTCTCTTCAGCCGGAGCAGCGGCGCCACCGCCACCAGCAGCCGGGCCGGCCACCGCGACGGCGGCAGCGGCGGAAACGCCCCACTTTTCTTCGAGGAGCTTCGCGAGTTCGGCGGCTTCGAGCACGGTGAGGCTCGAGAGGTCGTCGACGATTTTCTGCAAGTCAGCCATTGATCAGTTCCTTAAACGTTTGGTTCGAACCAGGTTTGAGATTAGCGAAGGGGTCAGGCCGCTTCGCCCTTTGAGGCATGAGCCTGAATGACGCGTGCGAGCTTGGCCGCGGGCGCGTTGGACAGCTGAGCGAGCTTGGTCGCCGGCGCCACGATGAGGCCCACGATCTTGCCGCGCAGTTCGTCGAGCGACGGCAGTGAGGCAAGCGCCTTCACGCTGTCGACATTCAGGACGGTTTTACCCATCGAGCCGCCGAGGATGACGAACTTCTCGTTCGCCTTGGCGAATTCGATGGCAACCTTTGGCGCCGCGACCGGATCGTTCGAAGTAGCGATCACAGTCGGCCCCTTCAGCAGGGAGCCGATGGCAGCGACGTCAGTGCCTTCAAGAGCAATTTTGGCGAGACGGTTCTTCGAGACCTTCACCGACGCGCCCGCCTGCTTCATCTGCGAACGCAGCTTCTGCATCTGGGCCACGGTGAGGCCGGAATAGTGAGCAACGATCGCGACGCCCGTGGTCTTGAAGACCTCGTTGAGCTGTTCGACCGCCTCTTTTTTTGCCGCTCGTTCCACAGCAAGCTCTCTCCGGTTGGCGGCCTTTCCGCGAGGCAGGACCGCCGGGTTGCACCCATCGTCCTGCCCAAAACCTGATTCCTCGGGGCCAGGGCCCTTCGGACATGCCGGGCAAGACGACATCTAGAAGCCTGCCCTCCCAAGACCTTGCGGCCCCGGGCTGTCGAGGTTCGAACCAAATCAGCCTCCAGCCGCGAAGCGCGACTTGGAGTGCGAAATCCGGTCTTCACCCGTCTATGCAGGCCATGCGATTAAGCCGTTGAAAACACGAAGTTCCCGCGGGCGCCTGCAGTCTCGGACAGGATCGGGCTATCGGCCGAAGCCGAACACCCTGCTCTCATTCCACTTGAGCCGACGGGTCTCCTTCCTTTCGAGCATCCTTGCGGGCATGCGGAAAGGAATGATCTCCTATCATCTCAGGTTTTCGGAATGCGAGCACGGACATGCCAGCAAGTGCCAGCACGCCCGGAAGGCGTTATCTAGCCGGTATCGCCGGACTTGCCAAGAGCAAAATTCAGACCAGTTTCATTTAGCCTGTGGAAGCCGGCCGCGGCGCCGGAACCGGTTTCGATCAGGCGCCCCGCACCTCATACGGCAACGGCTTTCCGGCGAAGAACGCGTCGAGATTGGCCAGCACGCAGTCCTGCATCGCGACATGGGATTCGAGAGTGTGGCCACCGAGATGCGGCGACAACACGACGTTCGGCAGCGCGGTCAGCGCATCGGGCGCGTGCGGCTCGCTGGCGAAGACGTCGAGGCCGGCGCCGGCGATGGTTCCATCGGTCAGCGCCGCGACCAGCGCCGGCTGGTCGATCACCGACCCGCGCGCGATGTTGACCACAAAACCGTCGCTGCCGAGCCGGCGCAGAATATCGGCGTCGACCGCATTGACGTTGTCGGCGCCGGCGCGGACCGCGATCATCAAAACGCTGCACCAGTCGGCGAGCGCCTCCAGGCTTGGCAAATACTGATACGGCAGGTCGTATCGGGTGCGGCTGAAATAGCCGATTTCGGTCTCGAAGGCGGCGACCCGCGCCGCGATCTTGCGGCCGATCTCGCCCATGCCGTAGACGCCGACCTTGCGGCCGCGCATCCCGGCCTGCGGCCGCATCATCGGCGACGGTTTGCGGCCGGCCCAGTCGCCGCTGCGGACATAACTGTCGGCCACCGGCAGACGCCGCACCGCTGCCAGCATCAAGGTCACCGCGATGTCGGCGACCGAGGCCGCATTGGCGCCCGGGCTGTGGCCGACCACGATTCCGCGCTGGGCCGCAGCCGCAAGATCGATGCCGTCATAGCCGGTGCCGTAGCAGACGATCGCACCGAGCTTCGGCAGCGTGTCCATGACATCGCCGCCAAGCGGCGCACCGCCGGATGCGATCATCGCGCGGATGTCGGCGATCTCGCTGGCCGCAAACGCCTGGTCCGGCCGCTGGCCGGCGGCGTTGAGAATCTCGTAGCGCTCGCCAAAGCGCACCAGCTGAGCTTTGGGAAAGCGCGAATAGACCAGGACCTTGTCGGGCATTGTTCTTGTTTCCTGCGAAAGCCTTCACGCGCCAAAACAAAGGGGCGGAACCGGCAATCCGATCCCGCCCCTCTTTATCTCATTCCGGCAAAAGCCCTCAGCCGAGGATCGTACCCGGCTCGACCTTCACGCCCGGGCCCATGGTGGAGGAAACCGCCACGCGCTGGATGTAGGTGCCCTTGGAACCGGCCGGCTTCGCCTTGGCGACCGCGTCCGCGAGCGCCTTGACGTTCTCGACCAGCTTCTCCTCGGTGAACGAGGCCTTGCCGATGCCGGCCTGCACGATGCCGGCCTTCTCGACGCGGAACTCGACCGAACCGCCCTTGGCGCCCTTCACGGCCGAGGTGACGTCCATGGTCACGGTGCCGATCTTCGGGTTCGGCATCATGCCGCGCGGACCGAGCACCTTACCGAGACGGCCGACCAGCGGCATCATGTCGGGGGTGGCGATGCAGCGGTCGAAATCGATCGTGCCGCCCTGCACCTTCTCGACCAGGTCCTCAGCGCCGACCACGTCGGCACCGGCGGCCTTGGCTTCCTCGGCCTTGGCGCCGCGCGCGAACACGCCGACGCGCAGCGTGCGGCCGGTGCCGTTCGGCAGGATCACGACGCCGCGGACCATCTGGTCGGCGTGGCGCGGGTCGACGCCGAGATTGATCGCGATCTCGATCGTCTCGTCGAACTTCGACTTGGCGCGCTCCTTGACCATCTTGATGGCGTCCGCGAGCGGATAGAGGTGTTCGCGGTCGACGCCCTCACGGGCCTTCTTCAAACGCTTTCCGATTGCCATGACCCGTTACCCCGCAACTTCCAGACCCATCGAACGGGCAGAGCCCTCGACCATCTTCATGGCCGACTCGATGGAATCGCAGTTGAGATCCTTCATCTTCTTCTCGGCGATCTCGCGCACCTGCGCCTTGGTCACCTTGCCGGCCTTGTCGCGGCCCGGCGCCTTGGAGCCGGACTGGATCTTGGCAGCCTGCTTGAGGAAGAAGGACATCGGGGGGGTCTTCATCTCGAAGGTGAACGAACGATCGGCGTAGATCGTGATCACCACCGGAATCGGGGTGTTCTTCTCTTCCTTCTGGGTCTGGGCGTTGAACGCCTTGCAGAATTCCATGATGTTGAGACCGCGCTGACCAAGCGCGGGACCGATCGGGGGCGAAGGATTCGCCGCACCGGCCGGGACCTGAAGCTTCAGGTATCCGGTCACTTTCTTTGCCATTCTGTACTCCTGTTATGCCGGACGATGCCGGCGGTTCAGGTTCCGTGGTTCGGTCGAAGGGGCTGGCAAACCGCCTCCTCCCTCCCACGGCCTTATTGACGTGAGGCCGTATACCTCACGCCGCCCGGTCAGACCACCTTTTCGACCTGACCGAATTCCAGTTCGACCGGGGTGGCGCGGCCGAAGATCGACACCGCGACCTTCACGCGCGAGCGCGCCTCGTCGATTTCTTCCACCACGCCCGAGAACGAGGCGAACGGACCGTCCGCCACACGGACGTTCTCGCCGATCTCGAACGACACCGATGCCTTCGGCCGCTCCACGCCCTCCTGCACCTGGTGCAGGATGCGCATCGCCTCGGCCTCCGAGATCGGCATCGGCTTGTTTTCCGCGCCGAGGAAGCCGGTCACCTTCGGGGTGTTCTTGATCAGATGGAACGCCTCGTCGGTCAGCTTCATCTTCACCAGCACATAGCCCGGGAAGAACTTGCGCTCGGCGTCGATCTTGCGGCCGCGGCGGACCTCCGTGACCTTTTCGGTCGGGACCAGCACCTGCTCGAACAGCTCTTCCAGCCCGCGCTGCTTCGCCTGCTCGCGGATCGATTCCGCGACCTTCTTCTCGAAGTTCGAGTAGGCGTGGACGATGTACCAGCGCTTGTCCATCACTAGAGTTCCGGTGCTCATCAGTGGATGCCCAGGATCAGGGTAACCAGATAGCGGATGATCTGATCCGCAGCGAAAAAGAAGACCGAGGCCAGCGCCACCATCACGAACACCATGATGGTTGTGATCATCGTCTCGCGGCGCGTCGGCCAGGTGACCTTCGCGGTCTCCGAACGCACTTCCTGCAGGAATTTAAACGGGCTGAAAGCCATCGTTGGGTCCGCGTCCGTCACCGGACTAGTTGCAAAGTTAAGGAATCCGAACAGCCGATCTTGCGGGCCCAGCCCTCATGTGAAGGTTGAGCCAATAAACGAGCTCGATTGTTCGGGATTTCGGCCGCGCCGGATATCCGTCATTTAAGCGGGCCGGCAGCGAGTGCGGCGTATCTACTGCGTGAACGGCAAAAGGTCAAGATCGCCGGGGCCGCCCCTGCTCCGGCCGGGCTCGGGGCGGGCGGGCATTGGCCACCTCAAATCAAGGGCTTAGCCGGAGGAGTATCCGGGACGTCCTAGGGCAGAGCTACCGGATATGGCACTTGCGGACCTCCTGCAACTGACAAGTCCACGTCGTCACGGTCGGGTTTGTCCCGGCCTGCCAAAAATGCCGAAAAACAACCCCATGCAAAGTAGCCGGCGGCCGCCGCTCCCGGGGGCGTCCAGGCCCCTGAGGCTATCTCGCCGCCCGGCCAGCGCCCCTCCTAGGCCAGGACGGGCTCCGGCGGCAGGAGCATCGACACAAGCAAGCCGCTCGGCTCCCGCGGCTTCAATGCGATGCTGCCGCCGTGACGCTTGGCGATGTCCTGGGCGATCGACAGCCCGAGCCCGAAGCCGCCGCTGTCCTGCCGGGCGCTGTCGGCCTTGAAGAACGGCTCGAACACTTTTTCGCGCAGCGCCGGCGGGATGCCGGGGCCGTCATCGGCCACTTCGATCTCGATATGGTCGGTGGCCGTGGGCCGCAGCGCGACCGTGACCGTGCTGCCGTGCTTGACCGCATTCTCCACGATGTTGGTGACGGCGCGCGACAGCGCGCGGGGCCGGCAGACATAGGGCAGCCGGGCCGGGCCGGCATAGGATACCGCATGGCCGGTGTCGGCGAAGTCCGAGCAGATGGTCTGCAGAAAGCTCGGCAGGTCGATGCACGAGAGCGCCTCCGAGCGGGCATCCTCGCGCAAATAGTCCAGCGTCTCGTTGATCATCCGGGTCATCTTGGCGATGTCGCCGAGCATCGCCGTGCGCAGGGTGTCCTCGCGGACCCGCTCGGAGCGCAGCCTGAGCCGGGTCAGCGGCGTCCGCAGGTCGTGGCTGATGGCAGCCAGCATGCGGGTGCGGTCATCGAGCAGCGCCCGGATCCGGGTGCGCATGTCGTTCAGCGCATCGGCAACTTGAGCGATTTCGAGCGGCCCGCGCCGGCGCAGCGTCTCGGGCGCCCGCGGCGAGCGGCCGAACGAGGTCGCCGCGCTCGCGACTTCGGCGAGCGGCGCGATCACCCACCGCACCGCATAGATCGAGAGCAACAGCATGGAGATCAGCACGACGATCACCATCGCAGCGGCTGGACGCAGCAGAAAGGACCAGAAACCGCCGTCGGTCGCGACGTCGGCCGTCAGCGCGTGACCGTCGTCGAGCTTCACGACCACCTGCGACGATGAGCCCGCCGGATGGCGCAGCCCTTCCAGCAACTCGATGCGCGGCTCGGCCGTGAGCTGCCGAAACACCGATCGCAGGGAAAACGGCCGCATCTCTCCGGCCGTTCGCGGCACCAGTTCGCTCAAGGCGACTCGCTTGACGTCGAGACCGCCGCGCCTGGCCGCAGCCAGCAACCCGTCAGCTTCGGCCGGCGTTGCCGTCGAACGCAGCAGTTGCGCAAGCTCCGTCACCCTCCCCGCAAGAAACTTCTGCGTGTCGTTGATCGAGGGAGAATCGAACAGAAAAATCACCGTCGCCGCCGCCAGCACAATGCCGATCAGCTCGGACAGCGCGACGAGGCTCATGATCTGCGCGGCAATGCTGCGCGGGATCAGCCGCCGCGCCCATCGCATCAGAGCTGCTCGACTGCAGGCGTGAACACGTAGCCGCCGAGCCGCACCGTCTTGATCATCGAGCGATCTTTCGGATCCGGCTCGATCTTCTGCCTGATGCGGCTGATATGGACGTCGATGCTGCGCTCGACCGATGCGATCAGGCCGCCGAACGCCTGCTCGATCAGCTGCTCGCGTGACAGCACCTGTCCCGGATTGCGGCAGAACGCCAGCAGCAGGTCGAACTCGGCGCCGGTCAGCGTGATCCGGACACCGGCGGGGTCATGCAGCTCGCGCGTGGTGGGGTTGATGCGCCATCCGGCGAAGGTCAGAGGACGCGGCCGGGACCGCGCGGCGGCGCCGCTCTCGACCCGGCGCAGCAGCGCGCGGATGCGGGCCACCAGCTCGCGCGAATTGAACGGTTTTGTCACATAGTCGTCGGCACCGAGCTCGAGGCCGAGAATGCGGTCGATGTCCTCGCCGCGCGCCGTCACCATGATGATCGGTATCGACGACGAGGCGCGCAGCCGCCGGCAGATGCTCAGTCCATCCTCGCCCGGCAGCATCACGTCGAGCACGATGAGATCGAAACTCTCGCGCTTGAGCAGTGCATCCATCTGCACCGCCGAGCCGACCAGCACCGGCCTGAAGCCACTGTCCTGCAGCACTTCGGCCAGCATCCGCGCGATGTCGGCATCGTCCTCGACGCAGAGAATGCGCGCGTTGGTGACGGGGAAAGTCACGAGGTCGTATTCCAGGATTTGCATCACGGCATTTTAGAGGCGTCGGCCGCCAATGCGCAGCGCGCAAATATAGCGTTTTGTTAAGCCTGCGCGTCCAAATGTGGCTCAAATAGGTCGCGCGTATCAGCGGTCTATATCTGACTTAACATCTCTTAATCCCGGCCCCGGCGGCCCTGCTCTATCGTGGCGTGCGATCGTTCGTGGGGTGAGCGGTCGTCGAGGGGTGACATGAAATTGGAATTTCGACCGGGCGCTGCGGCGGATGCGCAGAGCACGGGACCGGCGTGGCGTGATGGCCAGTACAACCGGTCAGCGTCGCTTGCCGGAGCTGCGGTCGCGATGGCGTTGTTGTCGGGTTGCGCCAGCGCACCGTTGACCAGGGGCGGATCGCTGGCTTCCTACGACAACCTGACGCAGTCCGACGGACTGCTGGCGAAATCGCTGGTGCGCGTCAACAAGGACGACGTGCTTGCGGCGAAGACGGTACGGATCGTACCGACCACCTTCTCCCAGGCCGCATCGCCGACGCTGTCGCAAGAGCAGCGACATCTGGTCGCCAACGCGATCGATCGGTCGCTGTGCATGGGCCTGAGCGAGCGGCTTGAAGTCGTCGGTCGCGATCAGCCCGCGGACCTGACCGCGCATGCGCTCGTCACCCAGGCGGCGCCGACCGACGAGGTTGCTGCCGGTGCCTCCAAGGTGGTCGGCTTCCTGCCGACCGCGCTCGGTGCCGGCGTGCCGATACCGGTGCCGCGACTGCCGGTCGGGCTCGGCAGCCTGACGGTCGAAGCCGAGGTGCGCGATCCCGCCAGCCGCCAGCAGGCGGCGATGGTCTGGGCCCGCGGCGCCAACTCCTTCACCAACTCGCCGACGGTCTCGAGCGCCGCTGACGCCTACGATCTCGCCTCCTCGTTCAGCGACGACTTCAGCAAGCTCGTCGTCACTGGCGCGACGCCGTTCGGCAAGGCGCCGGAGCTGCCGTCGTTCGACAAGATCGGCGCCTCGCTCGGCGGCAAGCCGAAATATGCGGCCTGCGAGGCGTTCGGGCGCAATCCCGGCCTGATCGGCATGGCCGCCGGCAAGCTCGGCCTGCCGCCGGAATGGTCGGACAAGGCGCCCGCGGCGACCGGCCAATAGCCGACCCTATGGGGCGCCCTGCTCCACGGTCTTCTTCGGGCCAACGGCGCTGACGTCCCTGGTCGGCAAATGACCCTAGCCCAGCTCTTCGAGCAGGGTTTTCGCCTGCTTCAGGTCCGGGGTGTCGAAACCCTCGGTGAACCAGCCGTAGACTGGAGCGAGGAGCTGTCGAGCCTCATCCCGCTTCCCTTGCTCGTGCCACAGCCGCGCCATACTCATCGCAGCACGCAACTCCCAGGATTTCGCCTGTTGCGCACGCGAGATGGCGAGCGCCCGATCGAAGTAGGCCTCTGACTTAGCTATATCCGGCACCGGCGACATAAGTCCAACTTCACCAGCAATTCGACTGGTTTCTGCTTCCCACCAGTGCGCCTTTGTCGTCGCGGACGCTGTGAACGCCTTGTCAAGGCAGTCCCAAGATTCTTCAAACTGATCAAGTGCAGCGTATGCGAGCGCCAAATATGATAAATCTACTTGCATAAACACTGTTGAGCCCGTCGATCTTGCAACCCCGATGCCGGAAGTGATCATTTGTACGGCGTCCCGCGGTCTGCCGGTTAGGGTGAACACATAGCCCTTATCGACAGTGGCCAGAGCCCTCCAGAGAGAGGCTCCTTTTTCATCGGCCAAAGCGACAAGCTCATCGATTTGCGCGCTTGCCGCCTCGTAGGCACCACACTGAATGCAAGTTACGGACACGTGCCTCAACGCAAACATCAGCGTCGTGGCCTGGCCAATCGAGCGAGCAGTCCTGAGCGCACGCTCTGTGTCTGCGAGAGCAGCCTCTGGATAACCCAGCAACCATTGAGCCACGGATCGAAATGACAAGCACGCTACTTCGGTGTCCTGGCCGAACCGCATCGCTAGCGTACGGTGCTCGTCAGGATCATATACCGCAATAGCCTGATCGTAGTGCATCCTAGCTTTCGCAATTTCCCCCGTAAGCAGCAGAGCGCTACCCGTTAGGCGATGCCCAATCATGCGCATCGCTTTCTCATCCTTGTTCTCTGCAAGCGACAGGAAATCTCTGGCGAGACGGCTGCAAATGTCGCCTTTGAATGACACGAAACTCGCAACCCAAGAGCCGTAGAGGACGGAGAACAGTAGCAATGGATCTTCGGGAGGTTCTCCAAGAGCCTCCGCTCGGTCGATATAAACGCGCGCTTGATCTACAGCAGCTTTGGTCTCAGGAGCGGCGTAGCCTTTTGTGTGCATCATTACGTTGGCGAGTGCCACTTGGAACTTGATTTGCTCACGGCGCAGCGCGGTCGTCGTCGGCAAGCCAGTAATCTGGTTGAGAGCCCTTGTGAGCTGAGCCGCCGCTTCGATCAGAGCTGACCGAGCAAGCGACTGTTGTCCGGCATCGCCCCAGAGGCGCGCGGCCTTCTGGATCAGCCCCGCTTCGGTGCAGTGATGGGCCAGTAACTGCGGTTGAGTTGCTATCACCTCCACAAATTTGGTCTCGAGAGTGTCGGCTATGCGGGCATGAAGAACGCGTCTCGGCCCTCGTAACAGCGTGCCATACGCGGCATCCTGGACCAGTGCATGCTTGAACAGGTAATTCACATTTGGTGACATTCCCTGCCGGAATAGCAAGCCAGCCGCAATGAGACGATCCAATGCCAAATCCAACTCCGCATCGGTCTTGCTGGTTACCGCACTCAACAGCGCGTGTGAAAAGACTCGACCTATTGCTGCGCCGATCTGTGCAAGCTCCTTGGCGGGGCCGAGCCGATCGAGCCGCGCCATCAAAGAAGCATGCAAACTCGGAGGCACTGCGAGCGCTGGAGAGGGGACTGCAGCCGCAATCTGCATTGCTTCCAGCTCGCCACCGGTCTCAAGCACGGCTTTTGTCATCTCTTCGACAAACAATGGGATGCCGTCAGTCCGTTCGATGATGGCTTTTCTGACGTCTACGGGTAACGCCTTGTCGCCAACGACGCAGTCGATCATGCTGCCGACCTCGCGATGACCCAGCCGATTGAGCGCGAGGACCGTAACGTGCGGCTGCCCGATCCAGGGTGCCTCGAACTCAGGCCGATACGTCACGATCATGAGAATGGGAACGCTTGGGACCAAGTCGACCGTGCGACCGAACGCTTCCAGGCTGGTGGGATCAGCCCAATGCGCATCCTCAACGATCATCAGCAAGGGGTTTGAGCGTGCTAACGTCTGCAACTGAGTGCCAAGCGCTTCCAACGTCTTCTGCCGCCGCTGTTCGGGACCAAGTTCCAGAACGGGGAAGCGGCCGTCGTTTCGAAGCGATAGCATCTCGGCAATGAGCGCTGCGTCTTGCTGGGACGTCCGAGTGCGTGCAAGGAGCCTATCAAGCTTTTCTAGCCTTGCTGCCGCTGTGTCGCCCACTGCAAATCCGGCGGCACGTTCAAACTGTCCAATAATTGGATAAAACGCGCTGTCCGTGTGCTGTGGAGAGCAAAAATAGCGCAAGCGCACATGTGATTCGGCTGCAATCGCCTCCATCAACCCTGCGGTGAGCCTGGATTTGCCGATGCCGGCTTCGCCAGACACCAGCGCCACCTGCCCATCGCCGCTCTTTGCTCTCGCCCAACGGCGCAACAGTAGTTCTAGTTCTTCTTCTCGCCCGATTAGTGCTGTCAGGCCGCTGGGATGCATCGCCTCGAAGCGGCTCGCTACAGAACTGGCCCTCAGCGCCACGAAGGCTCGCACCGGACCGGAGATCCCCTTGAGCTCTTTTGCTCCAATGTCTCGAAGCTCGTAGAGATTACCGAGGAGCTTGCGGGTGGCGTCGGCAATAACGACCGTGTTTGGCTCGGCAATGGCCTGAAGGCGTGCGGCAAGGTTCGGCGTCTCTCCGACAATACTGCGCTCCTGCGCTTCGCCGGTCCCAACGAGATCTCCGACCACCACCAGACCGGTGGCGACCCCAATTCGCACTTGTAAGGTCTCAGGCGTGGGGAGCGTAGAAACCGCATTGATCAGTGCGAGGCCGGCGCGAACCGCGCGCTCGGCGTCATCCTCATGTGCGGTCGGGTAGCCGAAATAAATCAGGACCCCGTCGCCCATGTATTTTGCGACGAAGCCAGCGAAGCGGCGGACAGTATTGGCTACGCACTGCTGGTACGCTGCAATGATCTCCCGCAAGTCCTCTGGATCCATCCGCACGGAAAGCGCCGTTGAGCCGACCAAGTCCGAGAACATCACGGTGACCTGACGACGTTCAGCGTTGACGGCGGCTTCGACGGCCACTTCGGGAGCGTCGGATAAGGGGTCAGAAATGTCGGCTTTAACGCGCAAAGCGGCGATGGCGTCGAGCAGCTTTCGGCGATGCCCAACCAGCCCGACACCAAGGTCCCTCAAATCCTCAGAGGTTAAGGTAGGTAGGACGGCGTCATCGATCTGGTGATCACGAAATGCCGCCGCATATTGTCCCAGGCCAAGCCTCTGCAGCCAATCGCCGAGGTCCATTTATGGCGCCCCAGTTTGCCTGGCCCCATCTTTCTCCCGGAGAGGCACTCTGTCCAGAGAAATGACCGGTCTGGATCACAAGCCGACCACGGCGCGTTGCCTACCCCTGGTCGGCTTCCCTCCCGGCAGCGGACATTGCGACACTTTAAGCAAAAGTCGGCTACGGGCCAGTAGCCTATCCGGCAAAGCTCTTCTGTACCGCCTGGTCGAGCGTGGCGCCGCCGACATAGCGCTGGCGCAGCTCGCGCTTGAGCAGCTTGCCGCTCGGGTTCTTCGGCAGGCTGTCGACGAAGATGACCTGCTTCGGCACCTTGAAGTGCGCCATCGATGCCGCGCAATGCTTGATCACCGCGTCGGCGTCGAGGCTTTGCCCGGCCTTGACCACGACGATCGCCGTCACCGCCTCGATCCAGCGCGGATCGGGCAGCCCGACCACCGCCACCTCCGACACCGCCGGCAGCCGGTAGATCATCTCCTCGACCTCGCGGCTGGCGACATTCTCCCCGCCGCTCTTGATCATGTCCTTCACGCGGTCGACCACGGTGATGTAGCCGTCGGCGTCGACGGTCGCGAGATCGCCGGAGTGAAACCAGCCGCCCGCGAAGGCCGCAGCGGTCTTCACCGGATCATTGTAGTAGCCGGACAACAAATGCGGCGAGCGGTGCACGATCTCGCCGACCTCGCCGCCCCTGACGTCGGTCATATCGGGATTGACCACCCGCGTCTCGACGTTGATCGCAGGCTTGCCGGCCGAGCCGGCCTTCGGCAGCTGGTCCTCCGGCGCCAGCACGGTCGCGAGCGGCGCGATCTCGGTCTGGCCGTAGAAATTCCAGAATTTGACGTCCGGCAGCCGGCGCTGCAGCTCGAGCAACACCTCGACCGGCATGATCGATGCGCCGTAATAACCCTTGTGCAGCGTCGACAAGTCGGTGCGATCGAACGCCGGCGCGCGCAGCATCGCGATCCAGATCGTCGGCGGCGCGAAGAACGCGTTGATCTTGTGGGCCGCGATCAGCGCCAGGATGTTGTCGGCGACCGGCTTGCCGGTGATCAGGCTGGTGGCGCCGAGATAGATCGCGGGTCCCAGAAAGACGTCGAGCTGCGCGCAATGATAGAGCGGCAGCGCGTGCAGCACCGTGTCGTCGGTCGCCATGCCGCCGTCGATGATGCAGCTAACATACTGCCACATCACCGCCTCATGGGTGAGGATCGCGCCCTTGGGCAGCGACTCGGTGCCGCTGGTGTAGATGATCTGCGCGGGATCGCTGCTGTCGACGGACGCGTCGGGCGCCGACGCGTCGCCGTGCAGCAGACCGTCGAACGTCTTGATGCCCGCGGGCGCTGCTGCCGGATCTTCGCCCGGCAGCCAGACCAGCGTTTCGACCGCCGAGCCCTTGGCCGCCGCAGCGCGCGCCGTCTCCACGAAATCGGGCCCGACCGCGAGCAGCCTTGCGCCGGAGTTGGCGAGGATGAAATTGATCTCGTCCGGGTTCAGCATGAAATTGATCGGCACCAGGATCGCGCCGATCCGCGCCACCGCGAAGCGGAGCGCTGCGAAGGCATGCGAATTGCGCGACAGCACTGCGACGCGATCGCCCTTCGCGATGCCGAGTCCGAGCAGGCCGCGCGCGAGGCGGTTGCAGATCGCATCCATCTCCGCAAAGGTCCAGCTCACCTCGCCGCAGATCAGCGCGGTCTTGTTCGGATAGCGCCGCGCCGACCGGCGCAACAAATCGCCAATGCTGTGCTCGCGCGCGCGTTGAATGGTGACTGCGATATCTCCGCTCATCTGTCCCTCCCGAATGTGCTTGTTGTCGTTGTCTTGCCTGCCGTCGCGCCGCCTATTGCCGGGCGGCGTAGGCGTGCTCCATGTAGGTGTGCTCGACCGAGCGATCGAGCGAGGCAATCTTTTCGAATCCGCGCCGCCAATCCTGCAGGTGGCGACGGGTCCACAACACGCCGGCCGCCTTGTCGCGCCGCTTGATCGCCTCCAGCAGATGGCGATGCGCCTCGACGAGGCGCGCGCCGCCTTCCGGCACGCCGCCGACGATCATCTCGGTGGTCGGAAAGAACAGCTGCGCGGCCGGCTCGCGGGCGAGCTGGAGCACACGGTTCTGCGACGCCTTGGCCATCAGCACGTGAAACTCCGCGTCGAGCTCGGCGAGAACAGCCGGATTGCCGACCACCTCGGCGCTGCGCGCCAGATTGTCGGCAAGCTCCCTGATGTTCTCGTCGGTCGCCCGCTCCACCGCGCCCTCGACGCTCGCGACCTCCAGCGTCATCGACGCCTCGAACAGTTCGCGGAACGTCACCTCGTGCAGGATCAACGCGCGCGACAGCCGGGTGGCGAGCTTGTTGTAGCGCGGCAGGCAGGCCTGCAGCCGGCGGCTGGAATCGCGGCGGATCAGCCCGCCTTCCTCGAGCACGCGAATGCCTTCGCGCACCGTCGATCGGTTGACGCCGAACTGCTCGACGAGCTGCTGCTCGGTGCCGATCGGCTCGCCCGGCTTGATCCGGCCGTTGATGATTTCGCGTTCGATCGCGTCGGCGACCTTCTGGTAGGCCGGCGCGACGTCGATACGGCGGAATAGCGGCGTGGCGGCCACCTCGGGCTCCCGATTGTTGATTGTCCGACAAAGTATAACAAGACCGTGGAGAGCGTCAAACGAGCCATTCCAGGGCGAAATGCCGCGCCTGGCCCTGCCGAATTGACTCCCCAAACGGCCAAATCTAGCTTTGTCGGACAAACTCATAAGAAGACCCTGGGGAGGCACGTCATGAGGTCCACCGTCACCATTCTGTCCGCCGCCGCGCTGCTCGCAGCAGTGCTGGCAGGGCCCGCGCTCGCGCAGCAGACGCCGCTCAAGATCGGCGTGCTGACCGATTTCCAGTCGGTCTATTCCGACATCGGCGGCGCCGGGAATGTCGAAGCCACCAAGATGGCGATCGAGGAATTCGGCGGCAGCATGTTCGGCAAGCCGATCGAGGTTGTCACCGCCGACCCGATGAGCAAGGCCGACGTCGCCGCCACCATCACCCGCAAATGGTACGAGGCCGAAGGCGTCGACATGATCATCGACATGCCGACCTCGGCAACCGCGCTGGCCGGCATGGAGATGTCGAAGCAGTTCGAGAAGATCATGATCGTGACCGATGCGGCGAGCTCGGACATCACCGGAAAGTCGTGCTCGCCCTACACGCTGCACTGGACCTACGACACCTACGCCAACGCCCACACCGTCGGCAGCGCGATCGTGAAGAACGGCGGCGACACCTGGTTCTTCATCACCGCCGACTATCTGTTCGGCCATTCGATCGAGCGCGACACCGGTGACGTGGTCCGTGCCGCCGGCGGCAAGGTGGTCGGCAGCGCGCGGCATCCGCTCAACACGCCGGATTTTTCCTCGTTCCTGCTGCAGGCCCAGGCCTCGAAGGCCAAGATCATCGGCATGGCCAATGGCGGCGGCGACACCATCAACACCATCAAGCAGGCCGCCGAGTTCGGCATCGTCGCGGGCGGCCAGAACCTCGCCGGCGTCGTGATGTTCATCTCCGACATCCACAGCCTCGGGCTGAACCTGGCGCAGGGCCTGATCATCACCGAGGCCTATTACTGGGATCTCAACGACCGCACCCGCGCCTTCGGCAAGCGCTTCTTCGAGCGCATGAAGCGGATGCCGACCATGAACCAGGCCGCGACGTACAGCGCCACCCTGCACTACCTCAACGCGGTGAAGGCCGCGGGCACCAAGGAGACCAAGCCGGTGCTGGCGAAGATGCGCGAGACCCCGGTCCGCGACGCCTTCACCGACAACGGTTTTGTCCGCGAGGACGGCCGCATGGTGCACTCGATGTTCCTGTTCGAGGTCAAGAAGCCCGAGGAATCGAAGGCGCCGTGGGATTACTACAAGGTGCTCGCCGAAGTCCCCGGCGAGCAGGCGTTCCGGCCGCTGAAGGACGGCGGCTGCCCGCTGCTCAAGTAGCGCGACATGATCAAGGCCGGGGCTTGCGCCTGCGAGCCTCCGGTCGTGGCGTGAGACGCTTCGGCATGCAGCGTCTGCAAGCTGCCGCGTTGGCGGGTGAGGTTCCCGCGTTCGGAACACATTGAGTTCCTTGCCGAACGGGGAACGGACTTATCATACGTTGGTTGGACCAGCATGATTTTCGCGCGGGAGATCATGCCATGCCCCAAAGAGAGGAAACCATCGCCCGCTGCAAGTGTGGGCGCGAGATCGCAAACCTGAGATCCTATGTCGATACCCAGACCGCGACGCGCTTCCTGACGGCGCGCTGCGAACAGTGCGGTGAGATCGTCGTCGTTCTGGCTGATCAAGATCAGCGGGCGGTGTCGCGATGAGCCGGAAAACCCTGCAGGCCCGCACCGAGCAAGCGCTTGTGGTCATCATCCTCAGCACCGCGACGCTGATTTCCTGCTTCGCGCTGGCGCTGTCCAGGATGTGAGATGCTCCCGTTATTCCCTTTCCCGGGAACTTACGCGGGTGCTCCGCGTTATGAATGGGATGTCAAATGAAACCGTCGCCGAGCGCGAGAAACTCACCCGGGATCAACGTAAAGCCAGGGACGCAGAGCGTCGGCAGGATGCTGTGCGCGCGATGCGCGAGCACGAGCTTGCCCAGGAAGCCATCTACGACAACATGAAGCGGCTGCGGGCCGAACGGTTGGCCCGCGAGGCCCAGGCAAAGAAATAGACTTCACGCGGATGGCTGCGGAGGAGCCGGAACGTCAGCTAAGTATTTGATTTAGCTGGCAGGAGTGGCAGGGCTCGAACCTGCGACCCCCGGTTTTGGAGACCGGTGCTCTACCAATTGAGCTACACTCCTGCAGGGAACCGGCGTCGCCGCCGGTTCGCGCCGTTTCAAGCATAAGCCATGCCCCGAATGCAAGGGCGAAGCGAACGCGGCGCCCGCTCGGCTAGACTTTGTTGTTGAGCAGCCAGAGCCGGTAGGTTTCGCGGTAGCGCGCGATCACCTTGTCGGCCGGGCTCTGCTTGTCAGAGTTGTCGAGTTCTTCACCACGCACCGGGCGGGTACGACGCCGCATCCACGGCGACGCCGGAGCTGCATTGCGCCGGAACGGCTGTTCATGGCACGGCCTCTGCGCCACACTCGCCGCAAGGGCCAACACCAAGAACACAGGGAGAGACCATGAACCCTCAAACCGCCACCAAACACGCTGCCGGCCAAGGCACCCCGTCCCTCCCCCTCGCCAAGCCCGAATCGATCGGGCTGTCGAGCAGGCGGCTGCAGGCGATGAGCGACACCTTCAAGCGCGAGGTCGACAAGGGCAGCCTGCCCGGCGCGACCGTGCTGGTGGCGCGGCGCGGCCAGATCGGCTGGTTCGACGCGATCGGCCGGCAGAGCCCGACCGCCAGCGCGCCGATGGCCCATGACACGATCTTCCGCATCTTCTCGATGACCAAGCCGATCGTCTCGATCGGCATCATGATGCTGCTGGAGGACGGCCACTTCCTGCTCAACGATCCCGTTGCAAAGTTCATTCCCGAGTTCGCCGAGACCAAGGTCGGCGTCGAGCACAACGGCAAGCTCGAGCTGGTCCCCGCCAAGCGTCCGATGACGATCCAGGACCTGCTCCGCCACACCTCGGGGCTGACCTACGACCACACCGGCAACGGCCTGGTGCAGCAGCTCTACCAGCAGTCGCGGCTGCGCAGCCGCAAGATCACCAATGCCGAGCACGCCACCCTACTCGCCGGCATGCCGCTGATCTGCCAGCCCGGCGCCGAGTGGAACTACAGCCGCTCCACCGATATCCTCGGCCGCATCATCGAGGTGGTCAGCGGCCAGACCCTCGGCACATTCCTGACCGAGCGCATCCTCGCGCCGCTGCAGATGACCGAGACCGCCTTCCACACCGGCGAGCAGAATGCCGGCCGGCTTGCCGAGGCCTTTGCCAACGATCCCTGGACGGGCGAGAAGGTGCAGCTGTTCAACATGCTGGAGAAGCCGGCGATGGAGTCCGGCGGCGGCGGGCTGGTCTCGACCACGATGGACTATGCGCGGTTCGCGCAGATGCTGCTGGGCGGCGGCACGCTCGATGGCGTCAGGATCATCGGCCGCAAGACGCTGCAGCTGATGGCCTCCGATCACCTCGGCGCGGACGTCAAGATCCAGGGCACCCTGGTGCCGCCCGGCCACAGCTTCGGCCTCGGCTTCGCGGTGCGCACCCAGCAGGGCATGGCGTCGTTCTCGGGCTCGGTCGGCCAGTTCTTCTGGAGCGGCATGGCCGGCACCTTCTTCTGGATCGATCCGAGCGAAGAACTGATCGCGGTCTTCATGATGCAGGGCCCCGGCCAGCGCGAATACTTCCGCTCGCTGGTGCGCAACGGGGTGTATGCGGCGGTGGAGTAGCGCCCTTGCGGCTCGAGATCCCCGATGCGCGATTGCGCATCGGGGGTTCGCGCTTGCGCGCGCCCCGGGATGACGCTTCGCGTCAGCTGATCGTCGCGCCGCCGTCGATCACCATGGTCTGGCCGGTCATGAAGTCGCCGGCGCGCGAACCGAGGAACACGGCGGCGCCCGCGATCTCGTCGGGCACGCCGATCCGCAGCAGCGGCGAGCGCGAGGTCGAGGCCTTCAGATTTTCCGGATTGTCCCACAGCGCCTTGGCAAAATCGGTCTTGATCAGGCCGGGCGCGATGCAGTTCACGCGGATATTGTGCTTGCCGTATTCGCAGGCGAGGTTGCGCGCGAGCTGCATGTCGGCGGCCTTCGAGATCGCGTAGGCGCCGAGGATGGTCGAGCCCTTCAAGCCGCCGATCGAGGACACGATGATGATCGAGCCGTCCTTGCGCTCGATCATCTGCGGCACCACCATCGAGATCAGCCAGTTGTTGGCGACGATGTTGTTGTCGAGGATCTTTCTGAACTGATCGTCGGAGATGCCGGCGAGCGGACCGTAATAGGGATTTGAGGCGGCGTTGCAGACCAAGACGTCGATCCGGCCGAAGGCGCGGTTGCTCTCGTCGACCAGGTTCTGCAAATTTTCCTTCGACGAGATGTTGGCGGCGATCGCAACCGCGGTGCCCTTGCCGAACTTCTCGTTGATGTCCGCGGCGACCTGGTCGCAAACATCGGCCTTGCGCGAGGAGATCACGACCTTGGCGCCGTGCTCGGCCATGCGCTCGGCGATGGCAAGCCCGATGCCGCGCGTCGAGCCGGTGATGACGGCGACTTTTCCCTTCATGTCGAACAAAGTCATGGTTCTCTCCCTTTGAATTCTCGTTGAGCTTGGCAGCGTTCTACGCGAGCTTGGTCGCCGGCCGCACCTCGGGCCCGGCCTGCTGATGCATTGCGGCGTGTCGCGGATCGGCGATCCAGGGCTGCTGGTTCACCATCGGCAGGCGCCAGGTCGACAGGCCGGGTCCCGCGACATGATCGAGCCGCGTCACCGAGACATTGTCGATGTCGAAGGCCAGGCCGCGATCCGGCTGGCCGCCGAGCGCGAGCCCCACCGCACATTTGATCACGCCGCCATGGCCGACCGCGATCACATCCCTGCCCGCCTCCGCCGTGTTGATCCGCACGATCGCACGGCAGACGCGGGTGTACATGTCCATATAGCTCTCGCCGCCCGGCGCCGGCTCGTTGACATCGGCGAACCAGGTGCTGCCGGCCGGACGGCTGGCGAGAAACGTGGCGCGGTTCATGCCCTGCCACGCGCCGAGATGCTGCTCGGCGAACGCTGGTTCCTGCGTCATGCCGTCGGGCTTTGGGAATCCGGCGGCCCAGATCGCGGCCGCGGTCTGATGCGTGCGTTTCAGATGGCTCGAGTACCACACGGCGCGGCGCGGCAGCATCTTGGCGACCGCCTCGAACACTTCGGTATCGCCGGTGTCGCACTCGATATCGGCCTGCCCGTAGATGTTGCCGCCGTCGCTGCGCACCGGTGCGTGGCGCACCCACCACCAGCGCGTCACGATCACCTTGGGTTGGTCTGGGTTGGACATCGCAAGGGCCCTTCCATACTGTCGTCAGTCGCTGTACGTCAGAGCGCTGATGGCCTCAAGTCCTTCAGACGTTTGAAATTTTGTTTGAATTCCGTCGCGCGGCAGGCGTAGCGGAGCTCGTGACCAGGGAGAAACGCATGGGCCGCCTCGAAGGCAAATCCGTCATCATCACCGGCGCAGGAAGCGGCATCGGCCGCGCCGCCTCGCTGTTGTTCACCAAGGAAGGCGCCAAGCTGATCGCAGTCGATCGCAGCGACGGCGTCAACGAAACCGCAAAACTCGTGCGCGATGCCGGCGGCACGGTGGAAGCCGTTGTAGCGGATGCAGGCTCGGAGAGCGACGTGAAAGCCTTCATCGCCAAGGCGGTTGCAACATACGGCAAGCTCGATGCGATCTGGGCCAATGCCGGCGTCAGCGGCGGACTGGTGCCGCTCGCCGACCAGACCGTCGAGCACTGGCAGGAGGTGCTGCGCGTCAATCTGATCGGTCCGTTCCTCGCCATCAAGCATTCGATCCCGCACATGACCAAGCAGGGCTTTGGCTCGATCGTCTGCACCGCCTCCGTCGCCGGCCTGAAGTCCGGCGCCAGCGGCCATCCCTACGGCGCCAGCAAGGCCGGCGTCATCAGCCTGGTGCAGACCACCGCCTACTCGCTCTCCGGCACCGGCGTGCGCATCAACGCAATCTGCCCCGGCCTGATCGAGACCGGCATGACCAAGCCGGTGTTCGACCGCGCCAAGGAGCGCGGCACGGCGGACAAGATCGGCCAGCTCAACCCGCTGAAGCGCGCCGGCCAGCCGCACGAGCTCGCCGCGATGGGATTGTTTTTGGCCAGCGACGAGGCGTCCTACGTCAACGGCCAGGCGATCCCGGTCGACGGCGGCCTGACGGCGTCGATGCCGTATACGGGCAAGCCGATTTAGCAAAGACTCCATCAACTCGTCGTCCCGGCCTAGTGCGCAATTGCGCACGGGAGCCGGGACCCATACTCCGCGGCGGGTGTTCGCTGGGACGACGCTGTGTTGCACCGTTGCTTGTTCCGTCATCCTGAGAGCTTGTGACCCTAACAGGGGTGACCGCGCCATTTGGCCCAGTAGAGCGATGGCGATCAGGGCGCAACCCTCAAGGTCGCTGGTGTTTGGTTATGCTGCTTGGGCCAGGAGCCTGTGTCCGGCGAGGACGTTGTTGGCGAGGGCGAACCAGCGCAGCACGGTGAGCACTTTTTCGCGACCCCGAACCGTGAACTGGCGCAGGCCCCAGTTGCGGAAGCGGGCGTTGATGCATTCGCCCGGCGCCCGGCGTTTGTAGACGCTCTTGCCGTGCAGGCTTTTCATCCGTCTGCGCCAGGCGGCCATGCCGGGGCCGTCCTCGGGGCGTGGTGCATAGGGATCGCTCCCATGCTTGCTGTTGGCCGGCGGGCCATAGACCTTGATCCCCTGGCTAGCAGCCCATTCGATGTCTTCGTGCTTGTTGAACCCGCCGTCGACAAGGTAACGCTTCGCGTGACCATAAAGGCCCGCAAGCCG
>NZ_CAADFC020000026.1 GCF_900696085.1 Bradyrhizobium ivorense | reverse complement strand
AGCAGGGCATCAGCAAGGCTGGCAACTACCGTGCGCGAAGGCTCGCGATCGAGCTCGCCTGGCTGTGGCTGCGGCATCAGCCCGACAGCGAACTAAGCCGCTGGTTCCGCGAGCGGGTCGGCAAGATCAAGGGTCGCATCCGCAAGATTGCCATCGTGGCGCTGGCGCGCAAGCTGATGGTGGCGCTTTGGCGCTATCTGGAGACTGGCCTCGTGCCGAGTGGCGCCGTGATGCGCCCGAGCCTCTAACCAACGCCGGTGCGCCAATGACGGCCGACGCGATCCAGGACAGACGTGTGACCGAACGCGGGTATGGGTCTTCGGATTCCGCTTTTGTAGATGGGTCCCGTCGCTTCTGGGCCTCACCTTCACACGTGAATGAAAGATTAGGGTTGGGGTCATTACACCCGACCGGATACAAGTTGATGCGGTGGTTGCCGCATAAAGCTTCACGGCCCAGTTCTGGAAATCACGCCGGCACACTCACAACGCGCACCGACACGTCCCGAGCAGAAAGCCTCGCGCCGGGCTCGCCGCCGTCAAGGCCGCTTCGCGCCGCCTTCGGCGGTGGCCTTCGGCCAGCCTTGACCGCGGCTCCGACCCGGCGCAACCGCCAACCATCGGGACGGAAGAACCATCAGGAGCGCTTCGCGCCCAACACCAACGACTGAGGCAAACGCATGCCCTGATCGATCACGCCTCTTGACAATCACACCCTCATACAAGCCCGCATGAGCGCAGCGACATGCGGGTAAACCTTGCCGCGCCGACGGAGAGGTCCCGGATATCGCTTCCGCCTTCGCCAAGGCTTCGGCGGACAAGCCGCTCATCCGGGCGACGATCGGCGCAAGCCGTCCCTCACATCAGCTTCAGCGGCGCATCATGAACCAGGCGAAGACCGATCCTGCCGATCAATTCCGATCGCTGCGCCTCGGCCTCGCCGATCGCGGCCTCGGTCTGCCGCAAGGTGCTGACATTCGATCCGTACGACACGATGCCGCCGAGAATGAGCGCAATCGATCCGAGCGCTGCGGACTGCCCGGCGCCGAACAGGCCGAGCAGCGTGATCAGCAGCAACGCGAAGCCGCCGGCGATGGCGACCTTCGAGCCGACAATGATCCTGCGCGATCGTTCGGCGCTCTCGGCAAGCTCCTCGATCCGCGCTTCGAGCTCGGAAATTTCGTCGGTGGGCTCGTCGTCGGTCATCACGTTCACGTCCCGTAGGGCGGGTTAGGCGAAGCCGTAACCCGCCGCGGATCGCGCGGGACGAAGATGGTGGGTTACGGCTTCGCCTAACCCACCCTACGGCATCCTTCACAACGGCAAATTGTCGTGCTTCTTCGCCGGGATCTCCACCTTCTTGTCCTTCAGCATCGCCAGCGCGCGGGCGATCCGCCGCCGGGTCGAATGTGGCATGATGACGTCGTCGATGTAGCCGCGCTCGGCGGCGATGAAGGGGGACAGGAAGCGGTCTTCGTATTCCTTGGTGCGCGCGGTGATCTTGTCGGGGTCGCCGATGTCGCTGCGGAAGATGATTTCCACCGCGCCTTTGGCGCCCATCACCGCGATCTGGGCGGTCGGCCAGGCGTAGTTCATGTCGGCGCCGATTTCCTTTGACGCCATGACGTCGAACGCGCCGCCATAGGCCTTGCGGGTGATGATGGTGACGAGCGGCACCGTGCACTGCGAGTAGGCGAACAAGAGCTTTGCGCCGTGCTTGATCAGGCCGCCATATTCCTGCGCAGTGCCCGGCAAAAAGCCCGGCACGTCGACGAAGGTGACGATCGGGATGTTGAAGGCATCGCAGAACCGGACG
Source organism: Bradyrhizobium ivorense (assembly GCF_900696085.1). Lineage (GTDB taxonomy): Bacteria > Pseudomonadota > Alphaproteobacteria > Rhizobiales > Xanthobacteraceae > Bradyrhizobium > Bradyrhizobium ivorense. Next base: position 6,478 of record NZ_CAADFC020000026.1, on the reverse strand, counting down.
AAGCGCGCGGCCTTGCGCGACGCATCCGAGTCAAGCACGCCGGCCAGCACCATCGGCTGGTTGGCGACGAAGCCGACCGTGCGGCCGGCGATGCGGCCGAAGCCGGTGATGATGTTCTTGGCAAAGGTCTCCGAGATCTCGAAGAAGTCGCCCTCGTCGACCACCTTCAGGATCAGCTCCCGCATGTCGTAGGGCTTGTTCGGATTGTCGGGGATCAGCGTGTCGAGCGAATTGTCGACGCGCTCGATGGAATCGAAGCTCGGCCACTCCGGCACGCCGTCGGAATTGTTCGACGGCAGGAAGTCGATCAGCCGACGCATCTGCAATAGCGCATCGACGTCGTTCTCGAAGGCGCCGTCGGCGATCGAGGAGCGCGTCGCGTGCACCGAGGCGCCGCCGAGCTCCTCGGCGGTCACCACCTCGTTGGTGACGGTCTTCACCACGTCGGGGCCGGTGACGAACATGTAGCTGGTATTCTTCACCATGAAGATGAAGTCGGTCATCGCCGGCGAATAGACGTCGCCGCCGGCGCAGGGGCCCATGATGACGGAGATCTGCGGGATCACCCCCGAGGCGATGACGTTGCGGCGGAACACGTAGGAATAGCCCGCGAGCGCCGCGACGCCTTCCTGGATGCGGGCGCCGCCGGCATCATAGAGGCCGATGATCGGCGCCCTCGCCTTCATCGCCATGTCCTGCAGCTTTGTAATTTTCAGCGCATGGGTCTCGGAGAGCGAGCCGCCGAACACGGTAAAGTCCTTGGCGAACACGAAGGTCTTGCGGCCGTTGACGGTGCCCCAGCCGGTGACGACGCCGTCGCCGGGGATCTTCGTCTTCTCCATGCCGAACTCGGTGGAGCGGTGCTCGACGAACATGTCGAATTCCTCGAACGAGCCCTTGTCGAGCAGGAGCTCGATGCGCTCGCGCGCGGTCAGCTTGCCGCGGGCGTGCTGCGCCTCGATGCGCTTTTCGCCGCCGCCCAATTTGGCGCCGGCGCGCCGATCTTCGAGGGTGTCGAGGATGTCTTTCATTTGTCTCCGCCCGCATTAGCTACAGTTCGCACCCGCGAACCGGTCCCGCTTCGTTCGAAAACGCTTTAGCACGGCATTTTCCGAACTGGAAACCGGGTCTGTGGGCGGCGTGGGGCGCAAAAACGGTAGGGTTTTCCGATACCTACCTCCGAATATGTTGTTGGGGAGGCAGTCATGAGCGAGACCACCGCGGCCGAGACCGGCGCGCCGACCGGCGGGGTCCGCACCCTGCTCCGGCTGGAGGGGCTGGCGCTGTTTGTCGGCATGACCGTGCTGTACGGGGTCTGGGACGGCTCCTGGCTACTCTACGTGCTGTGCTTCCTGGTGCCGGATCTGAGCTTTGCCGCCTATCTCGCCGGCCCGCGGATCGGCGCCATCGTCTACAACGCCGCCCACGCCTATCTCGCGCCGATGGTGCTGATGACGATCGGCTTCGCCAGCGCCGAGCCGCTGGTGCTCTCGATCGCGATGATCTGGCTCGCCCATATCGGCATCGACCGCGCGCTCGGCTACGGCCTGAAATATGCGAAGGGTTTCGGCTACACCCATCTCGGGCGGATCGGGAAGGCGCGGGACGAGCCCGCCTGACGTGAGCAGCGTCGCATTCGGAAATGCCTCTCAGCCATCGGCGCCCGCAAATTGACAGCCTGCGCTGCCCTTGGTGTAGTCGCCCAATCAAGAAACATGTGGGGGAAGCCAATGCTGACAAACTGGCGCCTGATCGCGACCGCCGTGCCGTTTTGCTGTGCCCTGCTATTCGCCAGCATCGAGACCAGCGCGCAGGAGATCCCGAAGGAGATCGCCGCCCGCACCGAAATCTACGGCATCCCCTCGCTGACGATCTCCGACCAGCAATTCTTGACCGGCGATGCCAACGGCAAACCGGTCACGGTCGCGGGCGAATTGCGCATCGCGCAAGGCACCGGCCGGCTGCCGGTCCTGGTGCTGATGCACGGCTCGAGCGGGGTCGGCGCCGGGATGGACGGCTGGGTGCGCCACTTCAACGCCATGGGCATCTCGACCTTCGTGATCGACGGTTTCTCCGGCCGCGGCCTGACCGCGACCGGGCCGAACCAGGCCCTGCTCGGCCGGCTCAATCTGATCGTCGACATCTACCGCTCGCTGGACATCCTCGCCAAGCATCCGCGCGTCGACCCCGACCGGATCGTGCTGATGGGCTTTTCGCGCGGCGGACAGGCGGCGCTGTTTGCGAGCCTCGATCGCTTCCACAAGCTCTGGAACAAATCCGGCGCGCAGTTCGCCGCCTACATCCCGTTCTATCCGGACTGCTCGACCAGCTATCTGACCGACACCGAAGTCGCGGCGCGGCCGATCCGGATCTTTCACGGCACGCCCGATGACTACAATCCAGTCGCAAGCTGCAAGGCCTATGTCGCACGGCTGCGAGAGGCCAAGCGCGACGTGGTGCTGACCGAATATCCTGATTCCGCGCACGGCTTCGATGCCGGCCTGATCGGCAACAACACAGTGGTGGAATCGACGGGCGCGCAGACCGTGCGCCACTGCACCATCAAGGAAGGCGAAGGCGGCGTCTTGATGAACGCGGCGACGCAGGCGCCGTTCAGCTACAAGGATGCCTGCGTCGAGCTGAGCCCGCATGTCGGCGGCAATCCGGCCACCGCACTCGAGGCGCGCAAGGCGGTCAGCGATTTTCTCACCGCGCTGTTCAAGCTGAGCTAGCGCATGATCCGGAAAAGTGTGAACGGCTTCCCCCAAACGCGCGGCGTTTGCCCGGAGATCATGCTCAAATAAAAAGCTAGTATTCGTAAATCCGCCATGTTGGCTTTCCCCCTAAAAGCCGGACATCGGCGTGTGACCACGGCATGTCGGTTTTGGGCCAGAAGCAGACTTACGTATGGTGTTTCGTAACAGAACCTGACAAAGTCGTGGGGCATTATACATCCTGCACTAACGGCCAACTCGGGGCTGTGGCAAACATCAGGTGCACAAATGCTTTCAACGGACTACCTCATCATCGGTAGCGGCGCGTTAGGCATGTGTTTCGCTGACCAACTGCTCACCGAAACTAACGCGAGCATGGTGATTGTGGACCGTCATCACATGCCGGGAGGCCACTGGAACGACGCGTATCCGTTTGTCCGTCTTCATCAACCGTCAGCTTATTACGGCGTTGGGTCTCGTGCGCTAGGCAGCAGTCGGTTAGATGTGGCAGGTTTTAATAAGGGCTATTACGAACTCGCCTCCGGCGCTCAGATCATCAGTTATTACGACCGGCTAATGAACGAACGGTTTCTGCCTTCGGGCCGCGTTCAATATTTTCCGTTGTGCGACTATCAAGGAGATAACCGTTTTGTCTTCCGACTCTCGGGCGATATTCAGCAGGTAACGGTTCGCAAAAAACTCGTTGACGCTACCTTCCTAAACACCCAAGTGCCATCGACCCACGTACCTTCCTTCGAGCTTTGTGACGGCGTAAAGCTCGTCACGCCTAATGTGCTGCCGAAGTTTGCGCCGGACTTCAAAAGCTATGTCATCCTGGGCGGCGGCAAGACGGCAATGGATGTCGGTGTATGGTTGCTCCAGATGGGCGCGGCGCCGGAAAGCATACGCTGGATCGTGCCACGTGATTCGTGGGTCAGGAACCGAGACAAGGTCCAGCCGGGCGAAGCGTTTTTTAAGCAGACGGCAGGCGGCCAAGCAAATCAACTTGAAGCGGCGGCAGAGGCGACATGCATGGCCGATTTGTTTGAGCGGCTGGAACGAACCGGCGAGATCTTGCGCATCGATACAACGGTGACACCGACCATGTATCGTGGTGCGACTCTCTCGTGCCTTGAGGTAGAAGCCCTGCGCTCCATCAAAGACGTAGTGCGCAAGGGGCGCGTGCTGAGGATCGAACATCAGACAGTCATCCTCGAACATGGGACAGTCGAAGGCTGCGCAGGCAGCCTCTATGTGGATTGCTCTGCCAAGGCATTTGACACTCGACCTTCTGTGCGCGTGTTCGACGGTGACCGGATCACGATTCAAATGCTGCGCTCCGGCGCTTTCTGCCTCAGCGCAGCGGTCATCGCTCACATTGAAGCCGCCTACGACGATGAGACGATGAAGAACGAACTTTGCAAGCCGATGCAATCGCCGAACGTACCGGAAGACTTAGTTCGACGTGCACTTGAGGAGTTGCAAGCCGGGCGCCGATGGTCGGTGGACAAGACTTTGCATCGATGGGTGGCGGAGCACCGGCTGACGGGCGCGGGTATTGGACAGGCAGATGCAGCCGCGCATGACCCAGATGCGGACCGGATTCGCAAGCGCCTGCGCGAAGCTCGTCCAAAAGCCGAAGCAAACTTGTCGCGGCTTATCGCCGAACTAGGCCGTGTACCCATAAACCCGGCGGCGTGATGCGACGGACGCGGTGTTCGCTTTGCCGCTATAGCGACCGAGTTCGTGCGGCAACGCAATATGTCGCGATGGGCCACAAAGGGACATCGGGCGATAGCGTCTCAGCTTTCTAAGGCGGGATCGGCGGCACCGAAACTCATTCAGACGACTGCGAATAGGCGCATGGGCTCGGCGAGACCCTTAAGCTCGGCCCGTCCCTGGTCGACGAACTTGAGGCCGGCACCCGCCACTAGATCCTTTACCGTGCTCGAAGCCAGCACTTCGCTCGCATTCGCATGCTGAGCTACCCGTGCTGCGATGTGCACAGCGATGCCGCCCACGTCGTCGCCCATCATCTCGACCTCACCCGTGTGGACGCCGGCCCGCACTTCGAGATCGAGCGGCCGCACCGCGCTGACGATCCCTTGGGCGCAGCGAACAGCGCGCGCCGGGCCGTCGAACAGGGCCAGAAATCCGTCGCCCGTAGTCTTAACTTCGCGGCCGCGATGCCGCTCCAGTTCCGAACGCACCGCTGCATGATGCGCTTCCAGAGTTGAACGCCACTGCCTATCGCCCACCAACGAGGCTTTCCTTGTCGAATCGACGATATCGGTGAACAGCACAGTCGAGAGGACGCGATCAACCTCGATGGCGGTAGCGGAAACACCCATAAACTGTCTGATCTCCTCGAGGAGCCGATTCTGATCTCCGAACCATGGGAGGTGATCGTTACCTGAAAGTTCAGTGTAGCGTGCGCCAGAAATTCTCTCTCCAAGCTCGCGGCCGGCGAATGCACGAATGCGCACGTCGTCGCGCCGATGCATGACCAGCGTAGGAACCCGGACCGACGGCAGGATGGCCGTCACGTCGATCTCGCGGTTCATGCGCATCAAGTTGATCACATCAGACGGGCTGGCCGCCGAGCGCTCGAACTTGGCGAACCGGTCAATGGCCCCGGGAATTGCGGCTGCCGACGGAGAGAAACTTGGCAGACTCTTGCCGGTCCCCCAGTCGGACCGGATAGTGCGCTCCAAGGCCGCAAAATCGTCAAACGGAACGGAGGCGCCCACCGTGCGCGCATACGTGCCGAACAGAATGAGACCAGCGACCCGCCCAGGATAGGTCGCCGCGAACAGGATAGACATTGGCCCACCCTCCGAGACACCGAACAGATAGGCTCTCTTGGAACCCGCAGCGTCGAGCACGGCGCGGATATCATCGATCCTTTCATCGAGATGCGGGACACCGACACCACGATCACTGAGACCCGTGCCGCGTTTGTCGAACCGGATCAGTCGCGAAAACGAGCCGAGGTCGCTAAGGAAGCGCGCGATGCTGGGATTCTCCCACGACTGCTCGAGATGCGATACAAAGCCCGGCGTCATGAGCAAGTCCGGACCGTCCTGTCCGGATATTTGATACGCGACGAAGACCTCGCCGCTGGTCACATAGCGCGTCTCGACAACCATGGCTTCCCTCAAGCCTAGCCCGCTGGGTAGCTTACGGTTAACGGCCAAGCAGTGCAATTGAGCGGCAAGAAGCTCATGGGTTAGTGCGGCGATGGCCCCTAGCTGCTCATGTCCGCTTTGGGTCTTGGCCGTGTAAAAACGGCCCTTAGGGATGTCCGGCCTGGCAGCCAGAGCCTGGCGAATCTCAGGCCACGATCGCGACGATAAGCGGCTTGACCCCGACGATGTTCATGACCCGTGTCAGATTATAGGCCAGAACCGAGAGAGCCATCTCGGTAGCTACTTTTGGAAGCGTTTTGGTCAGGAAGTGCGTCGCTCCCATGCGGGCCTTCATCGTGCCGAACGGATGCTCGACTGTCTCGCGACGCTGGCGCATCGCTTCTGGGTTTGCATCAAGGCGCTGCTGCACGGCCTCGAGCAGATGCTCATGCTCCCACCGCGCAATTCGCCGCTCCGGCCCGGTTGTGCATTGCGATTTGAGCGCACAATTTTGACAGGCTGTGGTCCAGTAGCGCCGCAGCATCTTGCCGTCTTCTTCACTCGTATAGCGATACGGCAATCGCTCCCCAGCCGGGCATCGATAGGCGTCCTCCTCTGGCAAATAGGCAAAGTCCT
>NZ_CAADFC020000025.1 GCF_900696085.1 Bradyrhizobium ivorense | reverse complement strand
CACGCGAAGCGTTACCTTGTCGACGGCGGGTTCAACAAGCACGAAGACATCGAATGGGCTGCTAGCCAGGGGATCAAGGTCTATGGCCCGCCGGCCAACAGCAAGCATGGGAGCGATCCCTATGCACCACGCCCCGAGGACGGCCCCGGCATGGCCGCCTGGCGCAGACGGATGAAAAGCCTGCACGGCAAGAGCGTCTACAAACGCCGGGCGCCGGGCGAATGCATCAACGCCCGCTTCCGCAACTGGGGCCTGCGCCAGTTCACGGTTCGGGGTCGCGAAAAAGTGCTCACCGTGCTGCGCTGGTTCGCCCTCGCCAACAACGTCCTCGCCGGACACAGGCTCCTGGCCCAAGCAGCATAACCAAACACCAGCGACCTTGAGGGTTGCGCCCTGATCGCCATCGCTCTACTGGGCCAAATGGCGCGGTCACCCCTGTTAGGGTCACAAGCTCTCAGGATGACGGAGATGGATTCGGCCGCATCCAAGATTCAAATCAGTCCTTCATCCCCGTGATCGACGTGCTCATCGCCCTCGGATCGCGCATCGGCCAGCGGCCGCTCTCGACCTGCGCGAGGAAATCACTGACGATCCGGTTGTATTCGTCGGGCTCCTCGATGTTGATGGCGTGGCCGCAATTCGGCATTACTGCGAGCGCGGCGGACGGAATGTTCTGCTTCATCAGGATGCCGGGCAACAGGCATGGCCAGTCCTCGTCGCCGGTGATGATCAGCGTCGGCACCGTGATCCGCTTCATCTCGTCGGTCAGCGTGTACAGCGACGGCCGCTCCTTCTGCACGCCCTGCTGGGTGTTGGCCGATCCGACCGCCGAGTGCTCGGCCAGCATCGCCTTGAACTCGGCGTGACCGCGCGGATCCTTGTTCTCGTACTGCACGCGGGTCGGGCCATAGGCGTAGCGCTCGGCGAAAGCCGGCATGCCGTCCTTGCGGATCGTATTCGCGATCACGTCGGCCTCGGCGCGAAACGTCTCGCGCTTGTCGAGCTCGGCGCCATAACCGCAGCCGCCGATGCACAGCGAGAGCGCGCGCGCATGGTGACGAAGCCCGAAATGCAGCGTGGCAAAGCCGCCCATCGACAGGCCGACGATGTGCGCCTTGTCCGCGCCGATGTGATCGAGCACCGCCAGAATGTCATCGGCGGCACGCGCCTGTGAATAGGACGCGACCTGCTCCGGCACGTCCGACGGCGGAAAGCCGCGCGCATTGTAGGCGATGGTGCGGTAGCGCTTGCCGAAATGCCGCATCTGCGGCTCGTAGCTGCGCAGATCCCCGGCGAATTCATGGACCAGGATCACCGGGTGGCCCGAACCGGTCTCCTCGAAATAGAGTCGGACGCCGTCGTCTGCTGTCGCGTAGGGCATGGTGACCTCCTGCCTTCTTTTTCGCGTGTTACCGAATGGTTGCTGCGGCCGGCGGCTTGGCACGCGGCAGGTAAGCGCCGTGGCCCTTGCTGCCGACCAACTTGCCGTCGTCGACCACGACCTTGCCGCGCACCATGGTCAGCACCGGCCAGCCGGTGACCTCGAGCCCTTCATAAGGCGTGTAGTCCGAGCCGTCATGGATCAGCTCGTGGCGGATCGTCGTCTTACGCTTCGGGTCCCACAGCGCGATGTCGGCATCCGAGCCGACCGCGATCGTGCCCTTGCGCGGATAGAGGCCGTAGATCTTGGCATGGTTGGTGGCGCTGAAGGCGACGAAGCTGTTGAGGTCGATGCGGCCCTTGACCACGCCTTCCGAGAACAGGATCGGCAGCCGCGTCGCCACGCCGGGGATGCCGTTCGGCACCCAGCGGAAGCTGGTACGTCCCTTCGGCGCCAGCTTGCCTTGCGGATCGTCGTAGCGGAACGGGCAATGGTCCGACGAGAACACCGAGAACACTTTCTGCTGCAAACCCTCCCAGCATGCCTGCTGGCTCTCGACATCGCGCGGCGGCGGCGAGCAGACGTATTTTGCGCCTTCCATGTTGAGCTGATCGAGATCCTTCTCGGTCAGCATCAGATATTGCGGACAGGTCTCACCCATCACCCGCAGACCGCGCTGCTGCGCGCGGCGGATTTCCTCCATCGCCCCGCGGTTCGAGACATGCACGATCATGATGGGGACATCGACCAATTCGGACAGCGAGATCGCGCGATGGGTGGCCTCGCGCTCGACCGGGATCGGCCGCGAGGTGGCGTGAAAGCGCGGCGCGGTATTGCCGGCGCGCTCCAGCCGGTCGGTGAGAAAGCGGATCGCGTCAAAATTTTCCGCATGCACCATCAGCATCGCGCCGGTCTCGCGCGCCACCGACATGGTCTCGAGCAATTCGCGATCCGACAGCGCCAGCCCCTCATAGGTCATGAACACCTTGAGCGAGGTGTAGCCGTCCTCGACCAGCGCCGGCAGCTCCTGGCCCAGCACATGATCGGTCGGATCGGTGACGATCAGATGGAAGGCGACGTCGACATGGCATTCGCCTTCCGCCAGCGCGTGATAGCTCTTGAGCGCCTCGCGCAGCGTCTGGCCCTTCTCCTGCAGACAGAACGGCAGCACGGTGGTGTTGCCGCCGAACGCCGCCGAGCGCGTGCCGGTAGCAAAGCCGTCGGCCATCACGATGCCGTCACCCGACGGCTGGGCGAAATGGACGTGGCTGTCGATGCCGCCGGGCAGCACGAGTCGATCGGTCGCGTCGATGATCTCAGCCGCCGCGCCGAGATCATGGCCGAGCGCCGCGATCTTGCCGTCGCGGATCCCGACGTCGCAGCCAAAGGTATCGGCGGCGGTGACCACGGTGCCACCGCGAATGATGGTGTCGAAGGCCATCAGCGGGCTCCTTGTTTCGGTGAACGGTGTTCGATGACGGCGGCCAGCGGCTCCGCCAGCCCGCGCGTCGGCTTGGGATCGGGCCGGCGGAAGGTGCCGGCGACCGCCTTGCGCGGCCTGAGCACGGCGAGCGTCTCCGCCTGGCGCACCGCGGCGGCGACCGGATCGATCACCGGCACGGGAATGCGATCGCGGACTTTTGCCGCGAGCCCGGCGAGCGGCGCGCCCGAGAGAATGACGACGTCGGCGTGATCCTGCTCCACGGCTTGCTTGGCCAGCGCCACCAGCAGTTCTTCCTTCTCGGCCTGCACCTCGGAGATCGACTGGAATGCACCGTCGAGCGCGCGGACGCCGGCGCAGCGCGCGGTGAGCCCGTGCATGGCGACGCATTCCTCGTACCAGGGCGTCAGCACGCCCGCGAAGGTCACGATGGCAAAGCGCCGCCCGACCATGCAGGCGGTAAGCATCGCGGCCTCGGCAAGACCCACGACCGGAAACGAAAACAGCTCGCGCGCGCCGAACAGGCCGGGATCGCCGAACGCGGCGATGATGGCGGCATCACAGCCGTCGCCGGCCTCGGCCAGCATTTCGAGCGCGATCGCCCCGCCGATCTGGGCCTCGGCGCGGGTCGCGATATAGGGCACGCCGCGCGACGCTGTGACCGGCACCAGCTCGGTCCCCGCCGAGACCACCTTGCTGCCGGCGGCGTGCAGCAGATCGGTCACCGCCGCCGTCGTATTGGGGTTGAGCAGCAGGATCTTCATCGTTCGGTCTTCCTCGTCTTGCGGCCGCGCGGCTTGATCGGCGGCTTGGCGGGCGGCTCGGGCGCCGCGGCGGCGGCCGCGTTGTCATCCAGCGTTTCGATGACGATCTCGCCGGTGCGGCGCACATGGTGGGCCAGCACCTGCCCGGCGCGCGCGGCATCGCGATCCCTGAGCGCCGCCAGGATCTCCTGATGCTCGCGCACCGATTCGTCCCAGCGGCCGAGCACCGAGAGTGCAAAGAAGCGCGCGCGCTCCGCCCGCGCCAGCAGCGCCTCGTGCGTCGCCTTCAGCACGGCGTTGCGGGCAAAGCCGACGATAGCGGAATGGATCTGCTGGTTGGTCTGAAAATACTCGCGCAGCTCGCCCCGGCCGTGATGCCACTCGATCTTCTCCTGCAGCGCGTCGAGCCGTTCAAAGTCGCCCTCCTCCATGCGCAAAGCGGCGAGCTCGGCGGCGCAGCGCTCGATGCCGCTGACCGCCTCGAACAGCTCGGTCAGCTCGGCGCGGCGGAACGGCGCCACCACCGCGCTGTGGTTGAGCCGCAGCTCGACCAGGCCTTCGCTCGCGAGCTGTTTCAGCGCCTCGCGCAGCGGGGTGCGCGAGATGCCGAGCGCGTCGGACAGATCGGCCTCGCCCAGCGACTGTCCGGGCGACAGCTCGCCGCGGACGATCATGGTGCGCAGCCGTGCCGCCGCCTGCTCGTGCAGGCCGACGCGCGGCACCCGCAAGCGGCGCCGCTGCAGCGCCGTCACCGGCTGGGGCCGCTTCGGATCCTTGTTGCGCCGGCTCGTTCTGATTTCAGTCACGGTTCGCCTTCATTTCGATATTGCCCTCGATCGCCACATTGGCGCGCAAATCGGGATTCGTGAACAGGCTACCCCACCCCGAAATGCGCGACGGATCGCGGCCGGTGGCACGCAGGCACGCCCACAGCGTCACGGCGATCGAATCCAGTACGGGAACGCCAAATTCCCGCTCCAGCCGCGCGGCGGCGCCGGCGCCCCGCATGTTGGTGCAAAGCACGACGGCGGCATCGCAGCCCTCGCGCACGACCTCCTCGATCAGCGTCGCGACCTCGGCCTCGCGCACCTCGGCAAAGGAGAAATTGTCTTGCAGCGACAGATGCCGCTCGGCAAAGCAATTGAGCCCTTCCGAATTCCAGTTGGCGATGATCCGGTCCTGCACGTCCTTGCGGTACGGCGTCACCAGCCCGATGCGCCTGGCGCCGATCCGCCGCAGCAGGTCGCGATAGGCCAGCACCGTGGTGCACGCCTTGATCCCGGTCGATGCCGTGATCTGCTCGCAAAGCCGCTCGTCGCGATCGAAGCCGAGCCAGCTCGCCGAGGTGCCGTTCCAGGCGATGACGTCGACCTTGGCATGCGCAAGCAATTCGGCTGCGCGCAGGATCTCGCTGGCATCGAACTGGCGCAGCGCCGCGTCCGACAGCGCGATCTCCGTCACCTTGAAGCGCGAGAAATGCACCGAGACGTCGCCGATGCCGGCCAGCATCGCATAGGTGATCGGCTCGAGCGCGGTGTTCGAGGACGGCGTCAGCATGCCGAGGCGGACGGGACGTGTCATTCGCGAGCCTCATCAATCGGTGCGCCCGCGGACTCGTTGCACCTCTCCCGCTTGCGGGGGAGGTCGTATCGCATCGTTAGATGCGATACGGGTGGGGGCTCCCTCCACACAAAGGGTGCCGCTCGTGGCGACACCCCCACCCCAACCCTCCCCCGCAAGCGGGAGAGGGAGCGCAGCTTCTTCGCGGTTGGTGCTCGATCCAATCCTAGCATGCTTACACCGGCAGCTTGCGGCTGTAATCGATCAGCGTCGAGCAGATCAACAGCGCGATGCCTGCGGTGGCAAAGTACATCAGCGCCAGGAAGTACGAGCCGGTGGCCTGCACGATGAAGCCGACGATCAGCGGCGTGGTGATGCCGGCGATGTTGCCGCCGAGATTCATGCAACCGCCGAGGAAGCCCGACTTGCCGCGGCCGGCCAGCGCCGAGGGGATCGCCCAGTACATGCCGCACCAGCGCAGGAAGAACAGCGTGGTCGACAGCAGCACCACGACCGCGACCGGATTGGTGACGTAGGCGACCAGGAAGATCGAGACCGTCGCCATGATCGCGGCAATGCCGAACAGGGTGCGGAACACCATGTTCGGTGAGCCGCCCCGCTCCCGCCAGCTGTCGCCGATCCAGCCGCCGACCAGCTCACCGACGAAGCCGGCGAAGAAGATGATGAAGGACGCGCCGCCGAGCGCCTTGATGTCGAAGCCGTGCACCTTGAACAGGTAGTTCGGCATCCAGGTCAAAAGCCCGTAGAAGGTGGTGTTGAAGAACATCCACCCCAGGCACATGCACCAGACCGAGCGGAAGCGGAAATAGGCTGCCCAGCCCGCACCCGACGCGGCCGGCGTCGCCGCGTCCTCGATCGCATGCGCCTCCTCGAGATAGCGCGCTTCGGCCTCGTTGACGCCGGGATGCTCGCGCGGCGCGTTGCGGATGTACTGCCAGGCCCAGATGCCGCACAGCATGGTGCCGACGCCGGCGATGACGAAGGCCATCCGCCAGGAATCGAACGCCGCGATCAGCCATGCGATCACGATCGCGCCGAGGGCGGCCCCGAGCGGCGCGCCGCCGTCCAGCAGGGTGGCGCCGCGGCCGCGTTCGGTCTGCGTCATCCAGATCGCGTTGAGCTTGCCGCCGGCCGGATAGATCGGCGCCTCCGACGCGCCGAGGCCAAGCCGGGTCAAGAGCAGCAGGAACCAGCTCGTCGAGAGCGCGGCGAGCGCCTGGAATGCGCCCCAGAAGAATGTCGCCGCCGCGATCACGATCCGCGGCTTGTAGCGATCGGCGAGCATGCCGCCCGGCACCTGCATGAAGGCGTAAGTCCAGAAGAACGAGCTCAGGATCAGGCCCTGCATCGCCGGATCGATGTCGAACTCCTTGGCGATCAGCGGCATCGCGACCGACAGCGAGGCGCGGTCGATGTAGTTGATCGAGATCAGGAACAGCATCAGCAGAAAAATCTTCCAGCGCACGCCGGTTGGCTTCGCCGCGTCCGTCATCGCGATGGTGGACACCTGTTCGCTCATGGCTTCCTCCACTGTCGGCAGATTGATGTTTCCCCGTCGCGTGACCGTCGCCATTGACGGTCATGTCGCCTTGCCCTGCCCGCCGTGAAGTCTGTTCGAATGACGGTGAAACGACAAGCACATTTTGCATTCTGCATACACTTTTTAACAACATATTGATATTACGACATTTATCGACGTACATGCCTTGTCTTTGAGCAGGTCACTGGTGAGCGGTTAGGCAGGGTTCGGCCTGCGCCGTCAGTGCGGCACGCGTCCCGGCACCAGGCGGACGTGTCGTGGCCCCGCAATCCAGATCGCCACGGCTGACATCAGACAGAAGGCGATGATCAACACGAAGGCGAGCCGATAGCTTCCGGTCGCATCATGGATGACGCCGGCCATCCAGGGCCCGGCGGCGCCGCCGCCGATCAGCGCGATGGTGATGGTGCCGAAGATCGCGCCGTAATGCGGTCCCTCGAAGATCTCGGCAACGATCGGTCCCATCACCGAGGTCAGCGCGTAGCCAAAGAAGCCCTGCGCGAACACCATGGCGTAGAGCAGCGCGTGCGACGGCCAGAACTCCAGCGCCAGCAGCGCTGCATAGGAAATCACGAAGCCGAGACAGCCCGCGGTCCAGATCCACTCGCGGCCGATCCGGTCGGACAAGCCGCCGAGCAATATCTGGCCGGGAATGGCGATGACGCTGACCGCGCCGAGCGCCCACGCCGCGACCAGCGGCGAGAAGCCGATCTCGACAAGGTATTTGGTCTGGTGCACCTGCACCGCGTACCAGGCGATCAGCGCCAGGAAATAGCCGAGCGCGATGCACCAGAATCGAAACGTGCGCAGCGCGCGGCCGAGCGTCCATTCGGTCGCCGCCCAGGCGGGATCGACGATCGCGGCGGCGCCCCTGCCCGCTGTCTTGTCGATCGGCGTCTTGTCGCCATCCGGGTTTTGCCCGACATCGGCCGGCCCCTTCCGCACCAGCAGCGCCAGCGGTGCGATGCCGAGCAACACCAGCCATCCCATCGCGACGCAGGACGCGCGCCAGCCCTCGGTCAGAATGATGCCCTGCAGCCAGGGCAGCAGCAGCACGGCGCCGACCCCTGCCCCCGCGAACGCAATGCTGATCGCGAGCCCGCGCCGGCGCACGAACCAGTTCGGCAGGAATTGCGAGTGCGCGGTATAGGTCATCATGTTGGCGCCGCCGCCGACCGCGACCCCGAGCGTCGCATAGAGCTGCCACGGGCTTGCGATCCACGGCGCCAGCAACAGGCCGGCCGACATCAGCGCGACACCGCTGAGGATGACGATGCGGGGACCGCGCGCATCCATCACCCGGCCGACGATCGGCGACAGCACGGCCGAGACGAGGAAGCCGAACGAGAACGCGCCTGCCGCAAGGCCGCGGTCCCATTTGAACTCGTCGATCAAGGGCGGCAGCAGCAGCGAGAACGCGGTGCGCCCGGTCACGCCGATCGCCATGGTCACGAAGGCGATCGCGACGATCAGCCAGCCATAGTAGAACGGCAGCCGCGCCTGCCAATGTTTTGCACCCTGCTCCGCCGGCATGATCAATTCGCCGCCGCGACCGCGTTGAGCGGCGGTTCGCCGCGCGCCGTCCGCTCGATATTTTCAGCGATGAGCCCGGCGCGCGATTCGAGCATGCCCTTGGTCCAGCCCGAGACATGCGGCGTCATGATCACATTGCCCAGGGTATGGAACGGCGCCGTGGATGGCGGCGTGACGCCTGCAGCGGTCGGGTAGCGGTACCAGACGTCGAGCGCAGCGCCGGCGAGCCGTCCTGCAGCGAGCGCGTCAAACAGTGCCTGCTCGTTGACGATTTCTGCGCGCGCCACGTTGATCAAATAGGCTTGCGGCTTCATCAGGGCGAGCCTGTCGGCGTCGAGCAGATCGCGCGTCTCCGGCGAGAGCGACAGCGTGATGGCGAGATAGTCGGAGAGACCGAGCAACTCGTCGAGCCGTTCCGGCCCGCCGACGAACATCAGCTCGCGCGGCACATCGGCTTGCGCCTGCCGTCTGACGGCGCAGACTTTCATGTCGAACGCGTGGGCGCGCCGCGCCAGCGCTTCGCCGATATGTCCAAACCCCAAAATCCCGAGCGTCTTGCCGGCAACCTCCGGCCACAGCGGCGGCGCCGGCGCATCGACCGACCACTGGCTCTCCCATTGGCCGGCCCTGAGCTTTTGGTCGATGCGTTGAAAATTTCGCGTCAGCGCGATCATGGCGCCCATGACGTATTCGGCGATCCCGGCCTCGTGGCCGTAGGCATTGGCGAGCGCCAGTCCCGAGCGGAGCTGCGACCGGTCGATGCGGTCGAGGCCTGCGCCCGGCACCTGCACGAGGCGCAGCTTCGCGCCCGCAGAGGCAAATTGTTTCGTGAACGCCATCGAGACCAGAACATCCGCATCGCCGAGCTGATCGACGACAGCAGCTTCGTCGCCCGCGACGATCTCGCACGGCATGGTCAGGCGCCGCCGCACCGGCTCGACCAGACGGACCGCAAACGATCCGGCGAACACAGCCTTCATCTGTTCGATCCTCTTTGCCGGCGGCACTTGTCGTGCAGCTTCTTGCTCGGCACTATCGCCGCGCGTCTGTCGGCAATCAACTACGTGCCAGGTAGTCATGACCATGCAATCGAGCTTTCCATCGCGGCTGGCCGACGCGCGCAAGCGGCGCGGCCTGTCGCAGCTGCAGCTGGCGTCGATTGCGGACTGCTCGCAGCGCCATGTCAGCTTCCTCGAGCTCGGCCGCACGCGGCCGAGCCGCGAGATGGTGCAGCGCCTGTCGGTGGCGCTCGCGCTGTCGCTGCGGCAGTCGAACGACCTGCTGCTGGCCGCGGGCTTTGCGCCGACCTGGTCGGAGACGCCCTACGGCGCCGAAGCGCTGGCGCCGATCCGGCAGGCGCTCGACTTCATGCTGGCGCAGCAGGAGCCATATCCGGCGGTGGTGGTCGACCGCCGCTGGAATCTGCTGCACGCCAACAACGGCGCCGTGGCGATGGTGGAATTTCTGGTCGGCCCGCTCGACCCGGGCGCCGCGGTCAATCTCGCCGATGCGCTGGTCGCGCCGGACGTGCTGCGCCCTCACCTCACCAACTGGCCTGAAGTCGTCGCCTATTTCGTGCGCAGCGTCGAGGCCGATGCCGCCGCCGACGGAACGGCAGAGACCGCGGCGCTGCGCGACCGCTTGCGCGGCTACGCCGGCGTGCAAGCAAGCCTCGCCGCGCCATCCGCCGAGACGGCCAGCGGCCCGGTGCTGCCGATGCGATTTGCCAAAGGCGCGGTCACGCTCGAGCTGTTCACGACGCTCGCCACTCTCGGCACGCCGCAGGACATCACCCTGCAGGAGCTGCGCATCGAAAGCTTCTTCCCGATGAACGACGCGACCCGCGAGGTGTTCCGGCAATGGGCGTCGGCGCCGACGAGCGGCCGGGCGCGCTGATCCCTGCGGCCAGCCGTACAAGAACGGCGCCCTCGAATCCCGCATGGTGGAATGTGGACGATGCGGATGCGCCGGACATCCGCTGCTGAATGACGAGGCACCTCGCGGAATATTCCCAGTGGCGGCGGGCGCCGGGTCCGTGTTACGATTTTGCTTCAGCGCCGCAAAAACAAAAAAGCGGACACATCAGGGGAGGACTGCACCATGCTGCGAGGCAAGTGGTTGACGGCGTTCTTCGGACTCCTGCTCGCGATCGCCGGTGGCGGTCAGGCGCTGGCACAAGGCACCATCAAGGTTGCTTACACCGATCCGCTTTCAGGGCCATTCGCGCAGGTCGGCGACGCCAACCTGAAGCAGATGCAGTACATCATCGACTACATCAATTCCAAGGGCGGCGCGCTCGGCAAGAAGTTCGAACTGGCGCCGTTCGACAACAAATCGCAGCCGTCGGACGCGCTGATCGCGCTCAAGAGCGCCACTGACCAGAACATGCCCTTCATCATGCAGTGCAGCGGCTCGAACATCGCCGCCGCGCTGATCGACGGCGTCAACAAGCACAACGACCGCAACCCGGACAACCGCATCATCTATCTCAACTGCGGGGCGGTGGCGCCGGAGCTGACCAACGAGCAGTGCAGCTTCTGGCACTTCCGCTTCGACCTGCATGCCGGCATGAAGGCCGAGGTGATGGTCCGCGCGCTGCCAAAGCAAACCACAAAGGTCTATCTGATCAACCAGGATTATCTGTTCGGCCAGTCGGTGCAGCGCGAGGTGAAGAACTATCTCGGCAAGCTGCGGCCCGACATTCAGGTGGTCGGCGACGAGTTGATCCCGCTCGGCAAGATCAAGGATTTCTCGCCCTACATCACCAAGATCAAAGCGTCAGGCGCCCAGGCCCTGCTGACCGGCAATTGGGGGCCGGACATGAACCTCCTGATCAAGGCCGGCATCGATGCCGGCGCCGATCTGCGCTACTACACCTTCTACGCCCATCTCGCCGGCGGGCCGACCGCGATCGGCGCCGGCGGCGACAACCGCGTGCTGGCCGTGATGTCCTACGGCGAAAACGTCGCGCCGGAGATCGGCAACAAGGAAGCCGAAGCGTTCACCAACGGATTCCGCGAGAAGCACAAGTTCGACTTCTCCGCTGCCGGCTTCCGCACCATCTTCGAGTATCTGCAGGCCGCGGTGAACAAGGCGGGTTCGGTCGAGCCGGCCAAGGTCGCCACCGCGATGGAGGACCTCACGGTCAAGGACTTCCTCGGCTTCGACACCAAGATGCGCAAGGAAGACCACCAGATCATCAGCGAATATTTCGTCGGCACCTTCAAGAAGGGCGTCAAGTATGACGCCGAAGGCACCGGCCTCGGCTGGGCCACCTCGGCGACGATCCTCGCCAAGGATATCGATCAGCCCAACACCTGCAAGATGAAGCGCCCCGGCGCCTGACCGGCACAACAGTCGCCTGCTTCCCGTCGACAGGGAAGCAGGCGTCGTACCTTGCGGTGGGGCCGGTGCCATGGAAGTCTTCGTCGTCTCGCTCCTGAACGGCCTCGTCTACGGCATGTTGTTGTTCATGCTGGCGAGCGGGCTCACGCTCATCCTCAGCATGATGGGTGTGCTGAATTTCGCCCATGCCAGCGCCTACATGCTGGGCGCCTATTTCGCCTATACGATCAGCGTTCACATCGGCTTCTGGCCGGCGCTGGTGATTGCACCGCTGCTGTGCGGGCTGATCGGCGCCGCCATCGAGATGTGGGGATTGCGGCGCGTCCATCGCAACGGCCACATCGCCGAATTGCTGTTCACCTTCGGCCTTGCTTTGATCATCGAGAAGGTCGTGCAGATGACCTGGGGCCTGCTGCCGGTGCCCTACCGGGTGCCGGAGTTGCTGGATTTCCCGCTGTTCCGGATCTACGGCACGCAATTCCCGGCCTATCGCGCCTTCATGCTGGCGATCTCGGCGCTGATGTTCGGAGCGATCTGGCTCGGCCTGACGCGGACCCGCGTCGGCCTCGTGATCCAGGCCGCGCTGACCCATCCCGATATGGCCTCGGCGCTCGGCCACAACGTGCCGCGGATCTTCACGCTGGTGTTTGCCGCCGGCACCGCGCTGGCGGGGCTCGCCGGGGTGATCGGCGGCAACTACCAGGTCACCGAGCCGGCAATGGCGTTCACCATGGGACCCATCGTGTTCGTCGTCGTCGTGTTCGGCGGTTTGGGTTCGCTGACCGGCTGCTTCATCGCCTCGATCCTGATGGGATTGATCCAGACCTTCGCCGTCGTGTTCGACGTCTCGCTGGCCGATCTGCTGGCCAAGTTCGGCTTCACCGTGACCTCGAGCACGCCGTTTGCAGAAGTTCTCAACGTGACGCTGCCGCGAGTCGGCGCCCTGCTGCCGTTTCTGCTGCTGGTGCTGATCCTGGTGTTCCGGCCGCGCGGGCTCATGGGGACGCGTGACACATGAACATGCTGCGCCGCCATTGGCCGTGGTTGCTCGCCTTCGTCGTCCTGCTGGCGATTCCGTTCCTGTTCTACGACTGGAGCAAGGGCCGCCATTCCGGCTTCGTGCTGACGCTGATGAGCGAGATCGGCGTGATGGCGATCTTCGCGCTCTCCTACAACATGCTGATGGGCCAGTCCGGCCTGCTGTCGTTCGGGCACGCCGTGCTGCTCGGCATGGGCGCCTATTGCGCGGCGCATGTCGTGCTGCTCGTCAAGGCCGGCGCGTTCTGGCTGCCGACCGAACTGGTGCCGCTCGCGGGCGGACTGGGCGGGCTGTTCTTCGGCTACGTGTTGGGCTGGCTGGTGACCAAGCAGCGCGCCACCGCGTTCGCCATGATCACGATGGGGCTCGGCGAACTGGTCTCGGCCGCGGCGCTGATGTTCATGGGCTTCTTCGGCGGCGAAGGCGGCATCCCGATCGACCGCGTGATGGATACCAGCGTGCTCGGCGTCAGATACAGCTCGCCCTGGCAGGTCTACTGCCTGGTGCTGGTCTGGGCCTTCATCGCCGCGGCCCTGATGCGGCTGCAGACCCAGACGCCGCTCGGCAGCATGGCCAATGCCACCCGCGACAATTTCGAGCGCGCCCAGTTCGTCGGCTACGATCCCCGCATGGTGCGGCTCTACCAGTTCACGCTGGCTGGCTTCTTCGCCGGCATCGCCGGCGGCCTGTACGTGCTGATCTACGAGATCGTCACCTTCGACACGGTGTCTGCGGCGAAGTCGGCCAACGCGCTGCTCGCGGTCTATATCGGCGGCGCCGGCGGCTTCTTCGGTCCGATCCTCGGCACCGTCGTGGTGGTGCTGCTGCAAAGCGGGGTCAGCCTGCTCAGCAACGCCTGGCTGCTCTATGTCGGCGTGCTTTTCATCGTCATGGTGATGTACGCGCCGGGAGGCCTGATCGGGCTGATCTTCATGCACGCGCCGATCTGGCGCGCCGGACGGCTGCGCGAGCTGGCGCTGCCCTATGCACGCGCGTTTCCACCGGCGCTGCTGGTCCTGCTCGGCTTCGTGCTGCTGGTCGAACTGGCCTCCTTCACCACGATCGGCGCGGCCCAGGGCAAGACATTCACGATCGCGGGCAACACCATCGACACCATGGCGCCGATGCCATGGGTAATCGCGCTCGGAGCGCTCATGCTGGGCGGACTGTGGCTGCGGCGCGAAGCACGCAGTTTTCGCGAACGCTGGGACGCGTTGATGGAAGGCGCCAAGGCCGACAGCATCAAGCGGCAGATCGACGCCGGCATCGCCATCGTCAAGACGCAGGAGGCGGTGTCGTGAGCACTGGTGTCGCCGCCACGCCCGCCGTCGAACTGCGCGAGGTGCGCAAGAGTTTCGGCCCGACCGAGATCATCCGCGGCGTCAACCTCGCGATTCCTCGCGGCGAGCGTCACGCCATCATCGGCCCCAACGGCGCCGGCAAGACCACGCTGTTCAACCTGATCTCCGGCCGCTTTGCGATCAGCTCGGGCGCGATCACGGTCAACGGGCGGTCGACCGCCGATCTGGCGCCGCAGGAGATCAACCGGCTCGGCCTGTCGCGCAGCTTTCAGATCACCTCGATCTTCCCCCGCATGAGCGTGTTCGAAAACATCCGCTGCGGCCTGTTGTGGTCGCACGGCTACCGCTATTCGTTCTGGCGGCTGCTCGGGCAGCAGAAAGCATTGAACGAGGCCGCCGACCGGCTGCTGGAACGGCTCAAACTGTCGGACCGCCGCAACGTGCAGGCCGGGCTGTTGTCCTATGCCGAACAGCGCGCACTCGAGATCGGCATCACGATTGCCGGCGGTGCCGAGATCATCCTGCTCGACGAGCCGACCGCCGGCATGAGCCACAGCGAGACCGAGAGCGCGGTGGCGCTCATCCGCGCCGTATCCGAAGGCAAGACGCTGATCATGGTCGAGCACGACATGAGCGTGGTGTTCGGCCTTGCCGACCGCATCACGGTACTGGTCTATGGCGAGGTGATCGCCTCGGACGCACCGGCTGCCATTCGCGGCAATACGGCGGTCCAGGAAGCCTATCTCGGCACGGTGGCGGCATGATGCTCGAGGTCCGCGATCTCCACGCTTTCTATGGCAAGAGCCACATCCTGCAAGGCGTCGATCTCTCGGTCGCCGAGGGCGAAATCGTCAGCCTGCTCGGCCGCAACGGCGTCGGCCGCTCGACGGTGTGCAAGACCATCATCGGGCTGGTGCCGCCGGTCGGCCGGATCGACTTCAAGGGCCGCTCGATTGCAGGCCTCCGGCCCGATCAGATCGCCCATGTCGGCATCGGCTACGTGCCGGAAGACCGCCAGGTGTTTCCGGGTCTCACCGTGAAGCAAAACCTCGAGCTTGGCCTGAAGCGCGCGGGCGCGACCGGGAGCTGGACTTTCGAGGACGTATTTTCGCTGTTTCCCAATCTCGCCAAGCGGCAGGACAATCCGGCCGGCGTGCTGTCGGGCGGCGAGCAGCAGATGCTGACGATGTGCCGGACCCTGATGGGTGACCCGGATCTCATCATCATCGACGAGCCGACCGAGGGCCTCGCCCCGAAGCTGGTGGAACAGGTCGGCACGCTGCTCGACGAAATCGCGCGCCGCGGCACCGCGATCCTGCTGGTGGAACAGAAACTCACCATTGCGCTGCGGATTTCCCGACGTCTCTACGTCATGGGCCACGGCCGCATCGTGTTCGAGGGCACCCCGGCGGCACTCGCCGACAACGGCCGCATCCGCAAGGAGTGGCTCGAAGTCTAGCCTTGCTTGGTGCCGCATGCGAGAGCTCGCGGCGCGGTCGCGTCTCCACCACCGCCGTCATCGCCCGGCTCGCCGCCTCCGCTAAAGCTACGGCGTGCCCAAGATCGCAAGCCTCGTCGAAGCCTTGGCGTAGACGGGACCGGGCGATCCAGTACGCCGCGGCCTCTCGGTTCAATCACTGCCGTCTCTGGAATACTGGATCACCCGCATGCGCGGGTGATGACACCGGTTATTTGGCGGGCGATGCGAAACCTAACGCAGCGTCGTGGCCGTATTGCTTTTACCGCTCCCGTGGATTATCACGGCCGTAGGGGAACTGCAGTCTCCCCTTGAGACCTCGGTCCAAGGACTGTGCATAGCTCGACGTGTCGAGGAATTTGCACACATGGACCAAAGCGATCCCCCACCTCCTCTCAGCGTTTTTCTCTTGAGGTCCGCATCCGAGCGGAAGCCGCCGGATATTGATCCGCCGCCGGAGCCTGGCCGAAGCAATCCCTCGAAGCCACGGGCGATGCCCGGAAGGCGATGGCCAGTGCGGCTCCTTGAGTAAACAGGAGTCTGCCGATGTCTCATCCACAACGGCGCGCGGCCATCATCGCAGCCGCGCTTTTCTTCACCGGAGCAAGTGCCATGTCGAACCATGCGATCAGTTTCGAGAGCCCGCAGACCGGCGTCGCGCCCGAGGGCTGGACCTCCACCCTCACGGGTTCGGGCGATCCAAAATGGACGGTCGAAAGCGACGAGACCGCGCCGTCGAAATCCAAGGTGCTCAAGCAATCCGGCCGCGCGACCTACCCGCTGCTGCTGAAGAACGACAGCAGCATCAAGGACGGTTTTGTCGAGATCAAGTTCAAGGCCATCGCGGGATCGCAGGATCGCGCCGCCGGCATCGTCTGGCGGGCGAAGGACGCCAACAACTATTATGTCACCCGGGCCAACGCGCTCGAGGACAACGTTGTTCTCTACAAGACTGTCAACGGCGTCCGCAGCCAGCTCGACATTGTCGGCCGCAAGGGAGGGTATGGCATCAACGTCAAGGTTCCGTCCGACGTCTGGCACAGCCTGCGCGTCGACTTCAGCGGCTCACGGTACCGCGTGTCGTTCAACGGCAAACAGCTGTTCGAGGTCGAGGATTCCACCTTCGTCGACGCCGGCAAAATCGGGCTGTGGACCAAGGCCGACAGTGTGACGCTGTTCGACCAAATCACTTATGGGGAAGCACGGCGGTGATGGCGATGTTCGAAACGACAAGCAGTAGGCGGCTGATCCGTGTGAACGGTCCGCGGCAGGCGATATGGAGTTTCGCCGTTGTCTTGACGGCCGCGATCGGGGTCCTTGCGAGCATCGACGTTGTATTCGGACAGACCAGTTGCAAGGTCTGCGCCGACCAACAGAAGGCGTGCATGAAGAACTATGCCGGGCCGACCTGCAAATCCGAGTACAAGATGTGCGTGAAGTCCTGCAAGAAATGACGCGGGCATCCGTACGCATTGGAGTTGAGCATACGTTGGTCGTTGCTGCCGCAGCGGCCGTCGGACTGATGTTGCTGGCATCCGACGGCTTCGCTGCCGCGGACGCTCGAAGGCTAACCGGCGCCCAGATCAGGGCCAGGCTCGCGGGAATGCAGCTGACGGATGAGGTCCACTACCGCCTCGTCTACGAGCGTGACGGTACGCTGCGAAGCTTTTCGATGGGCACGAAGAAGGTCGGGACGTGGTCGATCGACAAAGACCAGCTGTGCCTTCGGCTTGGGGACAACGACGACGGTTGCTACGCGGTGACGCTCAGCGGCGAGCGCATCGAACTGGTGCCGTCCGGGCTCGGGCTCGCATTCGACGGGATCGTCCAACCCGCGGACCGGAATTGAAGTGAGATGCTAAGATGCGAACCGTGGTCCGGAATGTTCAGGCAAGGCTGCGCCTCGTGGCTGCTGTCTTTGCGATCCTGACGGTATCGGCCGCGTCCGCGCCGGCGGGTGAGCCAAAGACCATCGTCTTTGTCTGCCAACACGGCGTGGTCAACAGCCAGATGGCCGCTGCCTATTTCAACGGGGCCGCGCAGGAACGCGGACTGCCGTTCAGGGCGATCTCGCGCGGCATCGATCTCTATCGGTCTGTTCCGGTCAGGGTTCAGGACGGTCTTGCACTGGATGGTCTGGAGGCGGCCAATACGCCGCAACAACTGACCGCGGACGACATGATTGCGGCGGACCGCGTGGTGGCGTTCGATCAAATTCCCCCGGAGCAGCGCGGCCGCGCCGATGTGACCTACTGGTCCGGCATTCCCTTGGGCATCGACGACTATGAGGCGACCCGCGATCAGATCGTGCAGCGGATCGAGGCGCTCGTTCCGATGCTGGCAGCGGCAGCCGAATCGGCAGGAGACAAGGCGCCGCTCCAGCTCGAAACCAAGATCCCGCTCGGCGATATCAACGGCCGGATCGATCACCTGGCGGTCGACCTGAAGCGTCAGCGACTGTTCGTGGCCGAGCTCGGCAACGACAGCGTCGGCGTCGTCGACCTCGCGGCACACCGTCTGCTTCGAACCATTACCGGATTGAGCGAACCCCAAGGCGTCGGCTATGAGCCGTCGACCGACACCCTCTATGTCGCCAATGCCGGTGACGGATCGGTACGGCTCTACGAGGCCAACGAGTACAAGGCGACGGGGCGGATCGAACTCGGCAGCGATGCCGACAACATCCGGGTCGATGCGGCGGGTAAACGTGTCATCGTCGGCTTTGGCAGCGGCGGCCTGGCGGTCCTGGACCCATTGACCCGCAGCAAGGTTCAAAGCGTTCCGCTGAAGGCGCATCCGGAAAGCTTCCAGATCGATCCGGAGACCGGCCGCATCTTTGTCAACCTGCCGGACGCGCGCGCGGTCGCGGTGGTGGACGGCGCTTCCGGGAAACAGCTTGCCAACTGGCCGCTGGACAAAGGCGGCAATTTTGCGATGGCCATCGATCGCGACCGGGACCGCGTTCTCCTGGTGTACCGCAGTCCCTCCGAGCTTGCCGCCTTCTCGACCGACGGCAAGGCGGTCGCAATCGCCGAGACTTGCGGCGATGTCGACGACCTCTTCGTCGATGCAAAGCGCGGACGCATCTATGTGAGCTGCGGCGGGGGATACGTCGACGTTTTCGAAATCGATGGAGCGGCTTATCGACGGATCGCGCGCCTGCCGACGGCAACGGGCGCGCGAACGTCGCTGTTCGTGCCGGAGATGGACCGTTTGCTGGTTGCGGTCCGTGCGGGCGCCGCCGGGCCAGCGGCGATCTGGGTGTTCAAGCCGATGCCTTGAGATTGACTCTGTAGGAGGCGGCGCATGCGCGAACCCGGCTGGAGCCTCGGCAGCTTCTCGAGATACCTTGCGCTGCGCGTGACGGTCGCTTTGACGTTGGCGGTCTGGTCTGGTCCAGCGTGGGCCTATCGCCCGTTCGACGGCACCGATGCCGCGGTCGCAAAAAAGGGAGAAATAGAGATCGAGCTTCAGCCGGCCGGGCGCTTGCGCGATGAGAGCGGAACGAGCCTGATCGCACCGGCTTGGGTCATCAATTACGGTTTGACTGAAGATTGGGAAGCTGTCTTCGAGGGCCAGGGGCAAACGCCGCTTTCTCCGTCGGGGCCGACCAGCCTGACCGCCGCCGGCGCGTTTCTCAAACACGTGGTTGTGCCCGGCAGCCTGCAGGACAAGACCGGCCCGAGCATCGCGACCGAGTTCGGTGTTCTCCTGCCGGACAGCACCGGCAATTCAGGCGCCGGGGTCAGCCTGGCTGGTATCGTCTCGCAGCGCTGGGATTGGGGCACTGTTCACTTGAACGCCGAGACTGCCATCACCCGCGACCATCATGCCGATGTATTCCTCGGCGCGATCGTCGAGGGGCCGGCGACGTGGACGGTGCGTCCCGTCGCCGAGATATTTTACGAGAACGAGTTTGGCAAAGAGGAAACGTTCTCTGGCCTGGTCGGGTTGATCTATCGCGTGCGCGACGATCTCAGCTTCGACGTCGCGGTCCGGCACGCGCTCACCGGTGGGCATCCGGTGAACGAAATTCGTGCGGGCTTGACCTTTGGTTTTCCGCTTTCCTTCTTCGAAGGTCATGCCGCGCACCAGACCTCGCCAAGTCTGCCTCGATAGTCTATTGGCGATCCCGGTTCTCCGGATGCGCGCGCCAGTCGCGGCCGACGGTTTGATGGTCGTCGTTCGGCGGCGCCTGCCCCGCGTGATCGTTCTCGCCACCTTGAGCCTTCCAGTCGCGTCCGATCTTGACGTCCTCTGCCCGGCTGCGGTCCCGCTCGCGGGATTGCTCCGCCTGCTGGGGCGGCTGTGCCTGTTGTACAGGCGCAGATTGCGCTTTTGCAGCGCTCCCGGAGAATGCGAAGGTCAACGCGACAGCGCATAACGCAGCGAGTGATGTAGAATTTTTCATGGGTGTCTCACTTCCTCGTCAGAACTGTGCACTAACTCGCCGTGACGGGCTTTGTTCGTAGAACGAGCACGTTTTCACCTCGGTCGTGACGCTGGAACCGGCAGGTCTGATCGCTTCGCGCGATGTGCCACGACCATCGCG
Organism: Bradyrhizobium ivorense; assembly: GCF_900696085.1. Classification (GTDB taxonomy): domain Bacteria; phylum Pseudomonadota; class Alphaproteobacteria; order Rhizobiales; family Xanthobacteraceae; genus Bradyrhizobium; species Bradyrhizobium ivorense. The sequence goes on along the minus strand of NZ_CAADFC020000025.1, from coordinate 91,826 downwards.
TTGACCGTCTCCTGATCATTGTTTGCGCGCATTCTGATGAACTTTCCGGACATCCAGACTTCATTGCAGTCGGCCGATGTGCTGCCCGGCACGGTCATGCAGAGCCGGTCGTTGCGGATCGCCCAGCTTCCGGTCCATGAGCTTCCCGATTCTTCGCCGATCAGGGCGCCGTCGGGACGAAGATGCATCGACCAATGCGGTCCATCGGTGATGTCCATGCCAACGACGCGCGCCCTGATCTGCTTCCCGTCCAGCATCCTGAACTGATCCTCCGCCTGAGCTGGACCGAGCGCCAGTACCGCCACGCAAATGCCCCACGCCTTGGCGCATCGCAGAATGTGAAAAGAGGAGAAGCAAAATGCAGACATGCGGCGTCCTTCGATGTATGGACGCGATTCTTGGGCATGTCGCCTCGCGGGGAGACCGCTTCCCCGTTCGCGCAGATAGAGCGCGGCGCATCGATTTGTCAACGGGACTTGCAACTCAGACGCGGTGACGGGTCTCGGGACGAAATTCCGCCCGCACCCATCTTGCCGCCCTGCTCGGCGGCTTCGTCAGCGGCTGTTCCGGCTTTGCCATGGGCTCGTGGTGTCGGCGTGTGGCTCCACATATTATGCCGACGCAAACCGCAGGAGGTCGTTCCTGCCCTATGGAGATCATCTTCGCATTTTCCGAATTTGTTCTTGACAGGCACCCCAAGTCACGGATTTAATGCGCGCCGTCTCACCCGATCGAGGGGCGCTGCGCATCGTCATAGTGTTGCGGTGAGATGCGGTGGACGCCGCGTGTGCCAGTGACGACGGCATGCGAGGCGGACGGTGAAGTCGTGCAGGCCTGACGCCCTAGTGGCAGGTGTCTTCTCGCAGGATGGGAATGCGTCTTGCGAGGACGGTGACAAAAAAGCCCAGTCTCGCCGGGGAGAGCACGTATAAGCCGTAACCCATCGCGCAGGGAAAGCCGGGTTGTTTCCGGTTACACCTGTGGTCCTACCCCGGTGCTTTTTTGTTGCACCGGGCCCATGGGTGCAATCGGCACCCGGCTTTCCCTGCGCCCTCTGTTCACAGAGCGGCGAAACGAAACGCAAAGCTCGGACAAATCATGTCGCGAGATGGCAAAACTGCGTCCTCACCCACAGCTGTCATCGCCCGGCCTCGACCGGGCGATCCAGTACGCCGCGGCCCATCGGCTCAACAACGACTGCCTCTGGAATACTGGATCACCCGCCTGCGCGGGTGATGACGCCGAGCTAGCTGTTTGACACTTGAATCAAACCAACACCCGTGCGTCACGCCGCCGTCGGCTCGCTCGCCAGCGCGGCGAACACCGTCTCCGGCGAATGGGCGATCACGGCGAGCAGTGCGCGGGCGGGTCCGCGCGGGGCGCGCTTGCCCTGCTCCCAGTTGCGGATGGTTTCCACGGGTACGCCGAGCTTGGCGGCGAATTCGAGCTGGGTGAGCTGGGCGCGGCGGCGCAGGTCGCGCACCGCGGGCTGCGTGGTCGCCGACGTGGGTGCGGGTTCGGCCGGGGCAAGCGGAAATTCCCTGCCGTCGCGCAGTTCGACGATCCGTCCGTCCGCCTTGAGCCGCAAGCGCCGCATGATGGCCCCCTGGAAGATGGAGGCATTATGCATGGAGCGCGTTAAGGCTCGATTAACGATAAAGCTGCCCTCGTCTGAGGCGTTTTCTTCCCGTGAACCGGGCGCCACTTCGCTCGAAAACGCTACGCTACTTCAGCCCGAACCACAGCGTTGCAATGCCGAGGAAGGAGAAGAACCCGACCACGTCGGTGACCGTGGTGACGAACGTGCCGGAGGCCACGGCCGGATCGGCCCGCACCCGCTCCAGCACCATCGGAATCAGGATGCCGCCGAGCGCGCCGGCGACCAGGTTGCAGATGATCGCAAGGCCGATGACGAGGCCAAGGCCCGGGATCTTGAACCAGGCCACCGCGGCAATCCCGGTGATGACGGCGAACGCGATGCCGTTGACCAGCCCGACCATGGTCTCGCGCAGCACCACGCGCAGCGCATTGAACGAGCCGAGCTCGCGGGTGGCGAGCGCGCGCACCGCGACCGTCATGGTCTGGGTTGCGGCATTGCCACCCTGGCTCGCCACGATCGGCGCCAGCACCGCGAGCGCCACCATCTTCTCGAGCTGGCCCTCGAACAGGCCGAGCACCGAGGAGGCCAGGAACGCGGTGGCGAGATTGACCAAGAGCCAGTTGAAGCGGCCGCGGGCGATGGTCCAGACCGTGTCGGAGAGCTCTTCGGGATGGGTGACGCCGCCGAGCGCCTTGAGGTCCTCGTCGGCCTCCTCCTCGATCACGTCGACGACGTCGTCGATGGTGATGACGCCGACCAGGCGATCGGTGGTGTCGACCACGGGGGCTGCGACCAGATTGTACTTGCCGAACATCCGCGCCACCTGCTCCTGGTCCTCCAGCGCGGAGACGCGGCGGCGGTCCTCGTCGACCAGGTCGGTGATCGGAACCGGGCGGCGCGCGCGCAGCAGCACGTCGAGCGGAACCGCGCCCAGCCAGTGCTTGTCGGCGTCGACCACGTAGATTTCGTAGAATCGATCCGGCAGATCGGGCGTGTCGCGCATGTAGTCGATCGCCTGACCGACGGTCCAATCCGGGGCGACCGCGATGAACTTGGTCTGCATCCGCCGGCCAGCGGAGTTTTCCGGATACAGCAGGCTGCGCTCGATGTCCTCGCGCTCGGCCGCCGGCAGCTTCTCCAGGATCTCTTCCTGGTCCTCCTCGTTGAGACTCTGGAGCAGCTCGACGGCGTCGTCGGATTCGAGCTCGCGGACGCCCTCGGCGACCGTCTCCGGCTCGAGTTCCTCGAGGATCTCCTCGCGGACCGCCTCGTCGACCTCGTTGAGCGCCGAGAAGTCGAAATCCGCACCTGTTATCTCGACCAGGGTGACGCGGTCCTCGGGCTCCAGCGCCGCGATCAGGTCGCCGAGGTCGGCCTTGTGCAGTTCCGCCACCACCTCGCACAGCAGCGGCCGGTCGGCGGCGTGGATCGCGCTGGTGATCGCCGCGACGAATTCGTGGCGGAGCTGGCCCTCCTCGTCCCGCATCGGGGTGCGGTCGAGCAGGGTCTCGGCGGATCGGGCAACGTCGATTTCCTCGGCCATGCCGCGTCTCGAAGGTTTGACAGGAGGGGAAAACTGGTCTGATTAGTGCGGACCGGATTACCGAACCGGCGGGGCCCTGCGCAATGAGAAAGATGTCGAGCGGACCACGGTCGATCTTGAGCGCCATCGCGACGCTGGTCGCCCTCGCGCCGGCTGCGCTGATCGCCCCGGCGCAGGCCGCCGAGTGCCAACGCAAGGACGCGCTCGGCACCGCGCGGGTGCTCGAGGTCGATCCTGCGACCTATCCGCGGGTCGGGCTGAAGAGCTTTCCGCAGACCCTGCCGCTGCGCGATCGCGAGGTGGTGCTGACCTTCGACGACGGACCGACGCCTGTCGTCACCGACAAGGTGCTGACGGCGCTGGCGGCCGAATGCGTCCGCGCCACCTTCTTCATGGTCGGGCGCAACGCGGCTGATCATCCCGATATGGTCCGCAAGGTCGTGCGCCTTGGCCACACCATCGGCTATCACACCTGGGACCATCCTCATCTCAACAAGCTCTCGGCGGAACAGGCCGAAGCCAACATCAATCGGGGGATCGAGGCGGTGGGGATGGCCCTGCGCGGGACCGCGAGCACGATCCCGGCCACGCCGTTCTTCCGGTTCCCCTATTTCGAGTCGACGCCCGAGCTGCTGAACCACCTCGAAAAGCGCGGTATTGCGGTGTTCGGGGCCGATTTCTGGGCCAGCGACTGGGTCAGGATGACGCCCGAGGAGGAGCTCAAGCTGCTCACCGGACGGCTCGAGGCCGCCCGCAAGGGAATTATCCTGCTGCATGACCCGCAAATGCGGACCGCCGAGATGCTGCCGGCCTTTTTAAGGTATCTGCAGGAGCACAATTACCATGTCGTCCACATCGTCCCGGCGGCGATGAAAACCGTGTCGGACCGGACACGTTGAACCCGGAATAGGGGCTGGATTACAGACCGTTAAGGCGGCATTCATGGCGCCACACTTAAGGGATTCGTCAGTGCGTTTGGAATGCGGCCGAGATCGATGATTGCGAACGTCCTGACGACTATCCGGAAGCGGTCGCTGACCGTGATCGGCGCGGCGCTGCTCAGCTGCTGCTTCATGACGCCGCAGGGCGCCCTCGCCGCGGATTGCCAGAACCCCAACGCGCTCGGCACCTCACGAACCCTGGTGGTCGATCCCAGGGAGCATCCGCGGATCGGCACCATGCAGTATCGCGAGACGCTGCCGCTGGCCGATCACGAGGTGGTGCTGACCTTCGACGACGGGCCGCTGCCGAAATACTCCAACCAGGTGCTGGCGATCCTCGCCAGCCAATGCGTCAAGGCGACCTTCTTCATCATCGGCAGCCAAGCCAACGCCAACCCCGAAGGCGTGCGCAAGCTGATCGCGGCCGGGCACACCGTCGGCACCCACAGCCAGCACCATCCGCTGACCATGGACCGGATGCCGCTCGAGCGGGCCCGGCAGGAAATCGACGACGGCATCGCCTCGACCCTGGCCGCGCTGAACGGCGACAAGAGCAAGCTCGCCCCGTTCTTCCGAATCCCCGGATTGATGCGCGCCGAGATCGTCGAGAACTATCTGGCCTCGCAGGGCATCCAGACCTGGAGCGCCGACTTCCCGGCCGACGACTGGCGCCACGTCTCGCCGCAGCGGGTCTATGACCTCGCGATTCAGCGCATCGAGGCCAAGCGCAAGGGCATCTTGCTGCTGCACGACATTCAGCCGCGCACCGTCGCGGCGCTGCCGCGGATCCTGGCCACGCTGAAGGAGCGCGGCTATCGCATCGTCCACGTCGTGCCGGCGGCGGCTGATCGTCCGGCGACGCCGACCGAGCCGCAGCAATGGTACCTGCATCCGCCGTCGGAGACAGTGGCGATCTCGCGCTGGCCGAGGGTACCGAATTTCGTCTTCACCGAGACGCGGACATTGCCGGCGCCGGTGCTCGCCGACCTGGATTGGCGCGACGCCGAGATGCTCGACCACGCGCCGCGGACCCGCCTCGCCCCGGTTCGGCGGACGCTGTGGCCGCAGCCGCGGCTCGCCCAGCTGGCGCCGATGGCGACATTGCCGATTCCGGCCGCTGACGTGTTTCGCGTTCCCGAAGCGCTCGGCCTGACGCTGCTCGCAGCGCGCTCGCCTGGCGGCCGCAAGCTCGCCCAGCGTGCGCCCGATGCGGCAGCCAGCTCGGCGCCGCGCGCGCAGGCGATCTCCGCGCGCCAGGCGAGGCATCCGAAGCAGGCCGCGCATCACGCCCCCGCCGCGGCGCACGGCAAGGGCCATGCGGACGCTCAACCTGCCGCGCAGCCGAAGCCGAACGGCCGTCCACTCCATATCGCCAAGCGCGCGCCGCGTGCAGAAGCATCCGCGATCGCCAAACGCGTGGCCGACTAGACTCTAATTGGTGACGATCTTGGCGATGCAGAGCAGGATCACCAGCGCCAGGAAGAGCAGGTCGATATAGGATTTGATTTCGCCGGCATGCCTGAGCCCGGTGACATCGGCGACGATCCGCTTGCGCGATGCCGCCGAATTGGGCCCCTCGCCCGCGGCCGACGCCAGCCGGCGCGTCTCGCCCTCCAGCCGCTCGATGCGCTGGAAGAAATAGAAGGAGCGCACCGCGGAGAATGCATGCATCGCCGCATAGACCAGCAGCAGGATCGCGACGGTGGCGCGCTGCGAATATTGCCCCAGCACGTTCAGCGTGAAGTAGACCAGCCCCAGGAACACGAAATTGGAGACGATACGGTAGGCATAGCTCAGCAGCGTCATCGGGCGCTCCGGGTGGACAGGCGTTCGGCGCGGCAATCAGGGAAACAGGTGCTTGCGGCCCGCAGCGCCGAACCGGCAAGCCCCTGCATCCGACAAACTACGCGACCGGTGTTGCGAGACGGCATTGCCCTCCCCAAAACGCGCGGGTAGCGGCGTTCTGTTCGGGCCTGGTCGGACGGACCAAATGGAAGCGGGATTGGTGGCGTGTTCGAGGGCGAGAGAAGAGATCAGCAACTTCAACAGCTTGCCGAGGCAGACAAGCGCCGATGCGCCGCTCGGCTATATGCGTTTTCCAACGCCGGCGCCAGCGCCAAGCCGGGCATCGAAGCCGGATCATTGCGGACAAGCGTCAGGAGCGTTGCGATGTTCCTAAGGCCTCGGATCAGAATTGAGCCATGTTCTTTAGACGATACTGCTGCCTCCGATGCTATCGCGGCATGCGGCTCCCGCCGCGTTCCGCCGGCCAAGTTGCGTACTCGTTCGTGCAGCCGTGATCTACGGACGCTACCATGACGTGATGACTCTTCTCCGATTGCGCGCCACGCCGACGTCGGCGATGGCAGGATCCCTTTTCTAAATCCAGATTGCACCCATGTTTGATTTCATCAAATCGGTGATCGGCATCGGCAAATCGGCGGGACTGCCCGCCACGGACGCCGACAGGGCTACAGCAGCGGATATCGCGACTGACCTCAGACGGCTGGAGGCGATCAGCCCCGACCTCGCACAGCGCACCATCGCCTATGTCCTCAACGGCGAGCACAGTTCCGTGCTGCTGCAACTCGAGCAGCAGGCGAACGCTGTCCAGACGGCGCTCAGCTCCTACGCACACACCGGCAATGCGGCAACGCAGGCTGCGGTGCAGAAGGCGGCCCTCGCCCGCAGCAATGTTCTCAAGCGCCAGCACGGACCGCAAGCTGTCTGGATGCGTCGCTATTTCGAGGTCATCACCGCGCCTCAGAGAGGATCGCGCTATGGCCTCTACGGCCACGAGGGACCGAGCCCGATGTGGCTCCGGGCCTATCTCTCGTATGGATCGGAGCAGAAGCCGCGCGCCGATCTCAACGCCGTCCTGAACTGGCGCGACCCGGACGACAACGCAACCCTCTTCGCGCTCGACCTGCTCGTGCTCGAGAAGAGCAGCCAATACTACTTTCACAATTACGACGTCGCATCGAAGTTCGATTTCAAGAATAATCTTTCGACGGAAAAGCAGGCTGTCATGGCGGCATTCGCAAAATATGACCGCCCGTCCCAGGCCACCATCATTCATATCCTGAAGCAGTTCGACCTGATCAGGGACGAGTATTTTCACTTCATCTATCAGCAGTACCTGTTGTCCACGAGCAAGGCGGTGCGCGAAGCCGCGCAGAACGCCCTGCTCGCCTCTCCGCCCGAGGCGCTCGCCGCCAGCGCCACGCAGACCCTGGCCGACGGCAATCCGACGGCGCGCGCGCAAGCCGCGCAGTTGCTGCCGCTGGTGTTGGGCGAAGCGGCGCGGCCGGTGCTCGAAAACCATCTCGCCAAGGAAACATCCAAGACGGTCCGCAAGGTCATCGAACTGGGGATGGGATCGGCCGTCGTTCGCGACGAAGCAACAGCGGCGCCGCGCACGCTGAGCGCCGACGGCGCGGACGGCTACCTCGCCGCTGACGGCACCGAGGTGCTTTGCCCGCCGCTCGCGGCGATGCCGCGACCAGCGCCGCTGCCTGACAGCGTCAAGGCCGGATATCTCGGCCTGCTCGACAAGGCCTACGCACAGTGGATGAAGAGCTACGAGAACCAGAAGGCACGCCACGACAACGCCACCGCCGAGCAACGCAAGAACTGGACTGCACCGGTGCAGCCCAAAGCAGTCGATCCCGCCATCGTCGACAAATATTGCGCACTGCTGGCCACGGACAGTCCGATCGATGAGGCCGAGATTTCCAAGATCGGCTATTATTCAGTCTTCGCGCCCTACGGCGTCGAGGCGGCGGCCGAACCGCCCTTCAACAGTCCCGACCTCACGCTGTGGCATCTGTGCCGCGCGCGCGCCATCCTTGCCGCTTCAAGCAGGAACCACATCTGGTTGATCTCAAACCTGATGAACGGCCATGGCGCCATCCACGGTGCGATCCATGCGCGACTGACCAATGGCAACGACCTGCGAACCCTCGCCGCGCTGATCCAACCGGGACTCGAAGCGAAGACACTGGCGGTGCAGGCGCTGAATGCCGGCATTTCCGAAGACCTGCCCGCCGAGGCGGTCTGGCCGTATCTCGCGGCGCAATTCGACGTACTCGACCAGGCGCTCGGGCAAGCGGCGGCGACCGATTTCCGCGAACCGCCGACCTTGAACGCGCTCGGGCTGCTGCGGCTGTTTCCAAAACTACCGGCGCGCTATTTCAACACGGTGCTGACCCACGCGCTGTCGACCAAGAAGTCCCTCAACGCGCCGGCGCGCTCCTTGTTGCTCGACATCGACGGCATCGAGCAGCGCCTGGTGCCGTTCCTGTCCGACAGCAAGCAGGACGTGCGCTCGGGCGTTGCGCAGATGCTCGGCGCGATCGGCGCCAAGAGCAGCATCGAGCCGCTCAAGACGGCGCTCGGCAAGGAGAAGTCCGAGCTGGTGCGCGCGGCCATCCTCGGCGCCTTGCGCCGGCTTGATGTCGACATCTCCAGTTACGTCTCGCCGGAGATTTTGATCAAGGAAGCCGCAGCCGGCCTCAAGGGCAAGAAGGCCAAGGATATCGCCTGGTTTCCGCTCGACAGCCTGCCCGCGTTGAGCTGGGCCAGCGGTGGCACCGTTCCGTCGGACGTGCCGCGCTGGTGGATCGCACTGGCCGGCAAGCTGGCGCAGCCCGGCGGCAACACACTGTTCTCGCTCTGGCTCGACGAGCTCGCGCCTGATAGTGCCGAAGCCCTCGGCCGCCATATCCTCGGCAGCTTCCTGCGCTACGACGCCGCGCATTGCTCGGAAGACGAAGCCAACGCCCACGCCAAGGCGCATGCCCAGGCGCGCTACGACCAGTATCAGGGCTATGCCAAGCGCTGGAACAACGAGTTCTACCGCTCCTACACCTATGAGAAGGCGTTCGCCGACCTGCGTGCCGAGAAGCTCGGCATCTATCTCAACAACGCCCACGCTGACCGCGGCATCCTTGGGCTCGCGACCCGTGCGGAAGGCACCTTCGCGGTCCAAATGGTCCGCACCTACATGCGCGATCACTACACCCGGGTCGCACAGGTCAAGGCGGTCACGGAATATCTGAGCGGCAATCCGTCGTCCGCCGCGCTGCAGATGCTGCTGTCGATCGCGCGCCGCCATCGCACCAACTCGGTCCAACTGCTGGCGCAGGCCCTGGTCGAACGGATCGCCGACGAACGCGGCTGGAGCACCGACGAACTGGCCGACCGCACCATCCCGACGGCAGGCCTCGACGAGCGCGGCATTCTCGATCTCGAAATCGGCACCCGCCTCTATCAGGCCAAGCTCGACGCCGAAGACGTGCTGACGCTCTACAACCCCGACGGCAAGGTGGTGAAGGCCCTGCCGCAGGTCAGCGAGGGCCCCGACAAGGAAAGCGCTGCGGAAGCCAAGAAGGCGCTGTCGAACGCCAAGAAGGAGCTGAAGCAGGTTCACGAATTCCAGGCCAAGCGGCTCTACGAGGCGCTCTGCGTCGGCCGGCGCTGGCAGCTCGCCGAATGGAAGCGCTTCCTGCTCGAGCACCCGATCGTCGGGCGGCTGGTGCAGCGCCTGATCTGGCTTGGACTGGATGCGCAAGGCGACTTGATCGGGTCGTTCCGGCCGCTCGAGGATCTGTCGCTGACCGACAGCAGCGACAAAGCTGTCGATCCCGAAGCCTTTGTTGCCATCCAGCTGGCGCACCGTTCGCTGCTCACGGCAGAACAGAGCGAGGCCTGGAAACAGCATCTCGACGACTACAAGGTCGAGCCGCTGTTCAACCAGCTCGACCGCCCGGTGCTGGCGAGTGCCACCGGCATCTCGATCGACGATCGCGCCGGCCACATCATCGAGGCCTTCAAGCTGCGCAGCGCGGCGCAAAAACTCGGCTATGAGCGCGCGCAGGCCGAGGACGGCGGCTGGTTCACGCAATACATCAAGCCGTTCGGCGGCATCGGCATCAATGCCGTGATCGAGTTCACGGGATCGCCGCTACCGGAAGAAAATCGTGCGGTGGCGCTGGTCGCCGCCAAGTTCGTGCGCCCGCGCAAGGGCGGCCGATCGAGCTATGGCGCGCAGCTTGCGCTCAACGACGTGCCGCCGGTGCTGCTGAGCGAAGTCTGGAACGACCTGCATCAGATTGCGAGCGCCGGCAGCGGATTTGCCGAGGACTGGCGCAACAAGGTAGCCTGGTAATGGAACAGCGAAACGCGTTGCAGCTGCGCCCGAGCGCCGAAGCGAGATTTGCCGACGAGCTCGCGGCGCTCAAAGCGTCCGATCAGGGCCGGCGCCCGCCCGGATGGGCACTCTCCGCCCGCGCAGTGCGCAGCTTCATCCTCGGCGACAACAAGCTGTCTATCCGCCGCAAATTCTACGGCGACGATGCGCTGGTCGAGCGCGCGCTCGTCGCGCTGATGAGCGAGCAAGGTTTGATGCTGGTCGGCGAGCCCGGCACGGCCAAGTCGATGCTGTCGGAATTGCTGGCGGCTGCGATCAGCGGCTCCTCGATGCTGACCGTGCAGGGATCGACCGGCGTCACCGAGGACCATGTCCGCTACGGCTGGAACTATGCGCTGCTGATCGCCGAGGGCCCGACGCCGCGCGCGCTGGTCCCCTCCCCGGTGATGGAAGCGATGCGGCTCGGCCGCGTCGTCCGCGTCGAGGAGTTGACGCGATGTCCGCCCGAGATTCAGGACGTGCTGATCTCGGTGCTGTCGGAAAAGGTGATGACGGTGCCCGAGCTCGGCGAGAGCGCCAGCGTCTACGCCGCGCCGGGTTTCTCGGTGATCGGCACCGCCAATTTGCGCGACCGCGGCGTGCACGAGATGTCGAGCGCGCTGAAGCGCCGCTTCAATTTCGAGACCGTGGTGCCGCTGACCGATTCGGCACTCGAGATCGAGTTGATCCGCCAGGAGGTCGGCAAGCGGCTCGGCCAGGCCGACATCACCGTGAACTTTCCCGACGAGGTCACCGACCTTCTGGTCACGACCTTCCAGGATCTGCGCCGCGGCCAGACCAAGGACCATGTGCCGCTGTCAAAGCCGGCCGCGGTGATGTCGACCGCGGAGGCCGTCAACATCGCGCATGCGGCCGCGCTGGAGGCGGCATTTCTCGGCAATGGCGATGTCGGCGGCGCCCATATCGGCCGGCAGCTGCAGGGCGTGATCATCAAGGACAATGCGGAGGATGTGAAGAAGGTCCGTGCCTATGTCGACCACATCGTCAAGGAGCGTGCCCGACGCAGCAAGGTGTGGGCGGATTTCCTCGGCGCAGTGAAGGCGATGAAGGACGAGAGCTGAGGCTCACGGCATGAGCGTACTCGATCCCGCCGCAACCGCCATCCGCCTGTTTGACGCCGAGCGCAACCTTCATTTCTTTCCGATCCGTCATCACTCGCCGGCCTGCGCGCTACATCTGCGCGAGGCGCTGCGCGTGATCCGCCCCTCTGCCGTCCTGATCGAGGGGCCGGTCGATTTCGAACCGCTGATCACCGAGCTGCTGGCGCCGGGCGTCGTGCCGCCGGTCGCCATGGTGGCGCTGCCCGACGCGGCCGAGAAAGGTCGCGGCGGCACCACCTACTATCCGATCTGCCGGCATTCGCCCGAATTCGTCGCGATCCAGCAAGCGACTGAGCTCGGCGCCACCGTTCGCTTCATCGACCTGCCGTCGCGTCACCCCGCAATGCTGTCCGACCGTCGCGACCGCCAGGACCAACCGCTGCTGCCGATGCGGGAAACCATGTTCGATCGCGGCGCCTATGTGGAGGCGATGTGCGCGCGGACCGGCTTTCGCGACGGCCTCGCGCTGTGGGACGGCCTGTTCGAGGCGCGTGCCCGCGGCACCGACTGGCGGGGCTTCTTTGCCAGCGTCGGCGCCTATTGCTCCGCGCTGCGCGCCGCGTCGGACCCGGACGAGCTGGAGGCCGACGGGACGCTGCCGCGCGAGGCCATGATGCGTTCCTGCATCCAGGAGGCGATCGCGGCGCGCTCCGGACCGATCGCCATCATCACCGGCGGCTTTCACACGCCCGCGCTGATCGATGCGCATACCGATGCGTCGCGGCCGGCCGGCGCCGCGGCCCGCTCGAATGCGTGGCTTGTCCGCTACGATTTTCGCGCGCTCGACCGGCTCAACGGCTATGGCGCTGGCCTGCCGCTGCCGGGCTTCTACGAGCGGGTGTGGCAACGCCTGATCGGAACCGACGACGCGCAGAGCACGCTGACGGAAGACATCCTGGTCGGCTTTCGCGCCCATCTGATCGAGAAAGAACCGGCGCTGACGTTCTCGTTCCCGACGCTGCAGTCGATGGTCGAAACAGCGCGACGGCTGGCCGAGCTGCGCGGACTGTCCGAGCCGGGACGAACCGAGCTGTTCGACGCGCTGCAGTCCTCCGCGATCAAGCAGGAGATCGAGGTCGGCGCGCATCCGCTGCTCGCCGCCTTCACGACATATCTCCAGGGCGACCGCCTCGGCGACCTGCCGCCCGGCAGCCGGCTGCCGCCGCTGATCGAGCGCACGGGCAGCGAGGCACGATCGCTCGGCCTGTCGCTCGACGACGCCATACCCAAGACGCGCGAGCTCGATATCTACCGTAAGCCGCGCCACGGCCAGACCAGCCGGTTCCTGTACGCGATGCGGCTGGTCGCGCCGCCCTTCGCCGAGCGGGTCAAGGGCCCGGACCGGGTCTACGGCTTCCGCGCCGACATGCTGATGGAGACCTGGACCTATGCCTGGTCGCCTGCCGTCGAGGCCGCGCTGATCGAGCGGGCCGGCGATGGCGAAACCGTCCGCGATGTTGCCGCCGCACTCCTGATCCGCAGGCTCGAAGATCTCGAACAGGAAGGCCAGCGCAACAATGCCGAGGCGGCGTTCAATCTTCTCAGCATTGCCTTCGATGCCGGGATCGGCAGCGCCGCCGAGACGCTGATCGCAGCCGTCAGCGAGGCCGTCGGTGCGGACACCCAGCTGCTGCGCCTGACCAACGCGCTGGTGATCGGTCAGGCGCTCAACAGCCGGGCTAGGGCGATGCCGTCCGACGCTGCCATCAAGGCATTCGCGGACCTGCTGCCTGCCCTGCTCGACCGGCTGGCGCGGCGCATCGCCGAACTGCTGCCCGACCTTGCCGCCGTCAACGCCGACAATGTCGGCGGCGCGATCGCGTGTCTCGCGGCGCTGGCCGAGGCGATGGCCGATCCCGATCCGCCGTTCCCGACCCAGCCGCTGCGCGACGCCTTGCAGGGTCTGATGTCCGCGCAGCTCGATCCGCAGCTGACCGGCGCCGTCATTGCGCTGGCCGCTTTGGTCAGCCTGATCGACGAGGCCGAGGCCGGTCAGCGATTGTCGGCCGCGTTGGCCGGTGCATTCGAGCGCCCCGGCGATGCCATTCGCACATTGTCGGGCGTGATGGCGCTGGCGCCGCAGCTGTTCGTCAATGACAGCAGCGTCATCACCGCCATCGACGACCTGTTCGGCGCCGTCGACGACCAGGGCTTCCTCGACCTGTTGCCGCAACTGCGCATGGCGTTTGCCGAGCTCAGCCCGCAGGAGACCGACAAGGTTGCCGCGATCGTTGCGGCGGCGCACGGCGCAAGCGAGGACGATCTTGCGCTGCTGCAGCGGGTGCCGGACGCGCGGGTGCTGGCGGATCATCTCATGCTCAGCGAGCGTCTGCGCAGCCAATGGCAAGCGGACGGCCTTGCAGCCTGGCTGGAGCCCGCGCCATGACGCCCGGCGACAAGCCCACGCAATTGTCCGCCGAGAAAACCCGCCGCCTGCTGCGCTGGCGCATGGCGCTCGGGCGCTATGCAGAGAACCAGCTCGGCGGTTCGGGCCTGTCGGCGGAGGATCGCCGTCGCGATCAACTCCTCGAGCGCATCTATGCGGAGCGCGGCCGTCAGCGCGGCCTGCGGCTCGGCAGCGGCCGCAAGGGCTCGCTCGATCCGAGCCAGATCACGATTCCCGACTGGCTCACCGACAGCCGCAAGCTGTTTCCGGCTTCGGTGTTCGAGACCATTCAGGGCCATGCGCTGAACGATCTCGGCCTCGCCGGCCTGTTCGCCAGTCCGGCCGCGCTCGAGAAGCTGCAGCCCAATCTCGACCTGATGAAGGTGCTGCTCGCCTTCAAGGGCAAGGCGGACCGAAATCTGGTCGAGGCGATCCGCCGGGTGGTGGATGCGGTGGTCGAGGATCTGAAGCGCAAACTGAAGGCCGAGATGGAGCGCGCGCTGTCGGGCCGGCGTGATCGCTTTCGCCGCGGCCGGCTGCGCTCGGCGGCCAATCTCGATCTGCGCCGCACCATCCGCGACAACCTGCGCCACTTCGATCCCGAGCGTAAGGCGATCATCGCCGAGCGGCTGCATTTCGTCTCGCGACAGAAGCGGCGCATGCCCTGGACCATCATCCTGTGCGTCGACCAGAGCGGCTCGATGCTGAACTCGCTGATCCACGCCACCGTGATGGCCTCGATCCTTGCAGGATTGCCGGCGGTCGATGTGCGCTTCGTCGCCTTTGACACCTCGATCGTCGATATGTCCGACAAGCTTGCCGATCCGGTCGATCTCTTGCTCTCGGTACAACTCGGCGGCGGCACCGACATCGCCCGCGCCATGACCTATTGCGAGAGCCTGGTCGTCAACCCGAGCCGCACCGTGATCGCGCTGATCAGCGATTTCGAGGAAGGCGGCTCGCTCGCCGAGTTGCTGCGCTGTGTCCGGCGCCTCGCGGAAGCCCGCACCCGGCTGATCGGCCTCGCCGCGCTCGACACCAACGGCGAGGCGGTGTTCAACCGCTCGGCCGCGGAAAAGCTGGCCGGCCTCGGCATGCAGATCGCGGCGATGACGCCCGACCGCTTCGCCGAATGGCTGGTCGGAATCATGGATTAGGGCCTCGATGACCAAACTCATCTCGCTCTATGCGCAGATCGACGATGCCACGCTGGAGACGATGACCTCCAAGGGCATCGTACGCCGCGCCCGCACCGATGCCGCCAACGTGCAGTTCGAAGCGATCGGCGCCGACGAGATCGTCGGCAAGATCGAGGGCGCCACGGTGCGGCTCGACGACATGGGACTTGCCCAGGGGCGCTGCAGCTGCCCGGCCGCAACCACTTGCCGGCACCGCATCGCGGTCGTCCTCGCGCTGCGGACACAGGGTGGCGAGCAGCCGGCGGCACCGGCCGTCGAGATCGATTGGCCGGCTCGGCTTGCGGCGTTCGATCGCAAGGCGCTGCAAAGCGCGGCCGGCAAGACCGGCCTACGCGAGGCGATGCGGCTGTTCGCGCTGGCCGATGCCGTCACGGTCGAGCCCGGCCCACTCTCGCTCAAGGTCGTGCTGCGATCGAAGGCGGAGGAGATCGAGGTCGCGATTCCCGGCCACGGCGAGTTTAGCGCGATCGCATCCGGCCTGCCCGAGCGCCGCCGCCCTGCGGGCCACGCCGCCGCGATCCTCGCCGCGCGGCGTCATTTCGGCCAGGAGGCAATCGAGCTCGATGACGCGGAAGCTGCCGCCGAGCCGAAGGAGTTTGCACCCGACGGCCCGCTGCTCGCGGCGATGCAGGATTCGGTGCGCCGCGCCTATGCGCAGGGTTTTGCGGTGCCGTCGCGCGCACTCGAAGAGCGGCTGATGCTGCTCGCGGTCTCCAGCCGCGCCGAGGCGATGCCGCGTCTGTCCGCCAGCCTGCGCCGCATCGCCGAGGGGCTGGAGCAGCGCCGCTTGCGCAACGTCAATCACGATCCGGTCGAGTTGCTGCGCGAAATCGCCTTCGCGCATGCCCTGCTCCACGCGCTGTCGCAGACCAAGGAGGACGCGCGGCTGCGGCGGCTGGCCGGCACGGTGCGCGCGGAATACGAGCCGATCGGCGATGTCGATCTGATCGGGCTCGGCGCCGCGATGTTCGAGACCATCACGGGCGCAGTCGGCGTGACCGGGCATTTCGTCGAGCCCGCCACGGGACGGCGCTTCACCGCCACGCTCGCGCGCAGCACCGCCCACGACATCCGCTTCGATCCGCGCGACGCCTATCGCACCCAGGCGGTGTGGGGCTACACGCTGGCGCGGCTGTCATCGTCGACCTTCCGCCTGTCCGGCGCGCAGGCGTCGGCGACCGGCCGGCTGTCGCTGTCGCAGAGCAGCCGCGCCGAACAGGTCGCGCCGTTCAAGCCGAGCCGCGATCCGGTCGTCGCCTGGGCGCAGGATCTCGATGCGCCCCTCGCCGGCCTTGCCCATCTATCGTGGCCGATGCTGGGCGGCCATCTCGCCCGCGCGTTCGCGCCGTCGCTCGATGCGCCGCCGCTTGCCGCCGAGCCGGTCGTGCTGCTGCCGAGCCGCATCGCGCCGCTCGTGTTCGATGACCTGACCCAGCGCCTGCGCTGGCCGCTGATGGATGCGAGCGGCAGCTGGATTTCCCTCACGCTCGATCATGACGACGACGGACGCGGGCTCGGCGCGCGCCGCATCGCGGCGCTCGAGGCTGCGCTCGGCGATGCCGGCAACAAGCGGCCGTTCGCCATCGTCGCGCTGGCGCGGCCCGAAGCCGGAAAGCTGGTGCTGGAGCCGATCGCGCTGTGGGGCGACACGGCGACGCTGCTCGATTTCCCCGAGCGCGCGCCTGCACCGGGCAAGGACGTGGTCTCCCGCATCATGGCCGGCCTGCGCCGCACCGTCGCCCAATTCGCCCCGCCCCCACCGGCCGACGCCACCGTGCGTCAGACCTCCCGGCTGCTGCAAGGCGGTGTCGATGCGCTGATCGGCTTTGCGGAAGCCGGCCTGCACGCCTCCGCACGCGAGCGCCTGCTGGCGCCGCTGGCAGGAACCTACCAGCTGGCGTCGCTGGGCCCGCTCGCCCAGCTGTTCGCGCGGACAGCCGCAAACGGTGACCGCGACACCTCCGCGGCCGCACTCGCCGCCGCCCAAGGCCTGTTCACGCTGCAAAGCTTTACCGGCCGGCTTCAGGTGTGGACGTGATCGGTCCGCCACCTGTCGCCGAAATTGGCTATGCCAGAATTGGCATAGACCTCGCCAAGCACGACTGAGACAAATCAGGTGACGATGATGGCAAGATCAGTTTTCCACGACCTCTTCTCCGAGGAAGAAGCTGCAGAGCTTGAGATGCGCGCCAAATTGCTTTCCGGCATCAACAAATGGCTGAGCAAGTCCGGATTGACGCAGACCGAAGCGGCGGAACAGCCCGGCGTTACCCAGGCTCGGGCATCGGAGATCAAGAACGGAAAGATCAACCGGTTCAGCCTGAGCATGCTGGTCCGGCTTGCGCAGCGCGCCGGGCTGCGCCCCGGGATCAAGTTACAGAAGGCGGCGTGACCGGGCGAGTCAAACATCGGGCTGTGGTGGGCGGCGCGCTAGACCTCGAGCCGCTCGATCAGCCACTGCACCTTGGCGTCGGCCGGCCAGTCGTTCCGCAGCGTCAATTTGATCTCTTCGAGGAGCACCTTCAGACGCCAGGCTTCGCCGCGCGCGTCGTCGCGGTCGTTCCGGACCTTCTCGACATAGGCGGCTTCGGAATCCGAGATCGTCATCGGCCGCACTATGGCCGATTTCAAACGCCCCAGCAAACGCCCCAGGTTCTCGTTCTGTCCGAGATTCACGCTCGGCAGACAGAGCCGACAAGCCCTGATTTCTGCAATGATTTGAGGGTGGTGCGCTCGGAGGGACTCGAACCCCCACGGTGTTACCCACTGCCACCTCAAGGCAGCGCGTCTACCAATTCCGCCACGAGCGCTTTGGGATGCCGGATGGAGCCCTTTGGATGGAACCTTTGGGGCGCCGCCGGATCGACGGCGCGATGTAACAAATCACGGATGCCGGGACAAGGCGATTGATGAGCAAATTAACTGCGGACACCCGGGGATTTCGGCAGCATTTGCTTGACCTCGACCGCAATCCGGTTGCGGTCGACCAGGACGACGCCGCTGGCAATCGGCAGGTTGTTGGCGAGGATCTTGACCTCGTCGGCCTCGGTGGCGTCCAGTTCGATGATGGCGCCACGGGACAGCCGCATCACCTGATGAATCGGCATTGTGGTCGTGCCGAGGACCACCATGAGATCGACGCTGACTTTATCGAGGGTCGCCACTTCTGAACCGCCAACCGGGGAACTAACTTGTGGGTTCACCTGACCACGTTAGGGTTAGCCAATGGTTAACGACCGCCAAAGCCTTGATTTGACACGATTTGCGCGCCCGCCGGGCGGCGACACGGTCGAATGGCGGATTTCGGACGTACCGGTGCCCTACCCCGATTCCCTCGCCGAGATGGACGCAAGGGTGGCGGCGATTGCGGCCGGCTCGGCGCCCGAATTGGTCTGGCTGCTGGAGCACCCGCCGCTCTATACCTCCGGCACCAGCGGCAAAGCCGGCGATCTGCTCGATCCGCGGTTTCCGACCTTCCAGAGCGGCCGCGGCGGCCAGGTCACGTATCACGGCCCCGGCCAGCGGGTCGCCTATGTGATGCTCGACCTCAAGCGGCGCCGGCCCGACGTTCGCGCCTATGTCGCCTCACTGGAAGAATGGATCATCCGGACGCTCGACGCTTTCAACGTCCGCGGCGAGCGCCGCGAGGATCGCGTCGGGGTCTGGGTCAAGCGCCCCGACAAGGGTCCGGGCCACGAGGACAAGATCGCCGCGATCGGCGTCCGGCTGCGGCGTTGGGTCTCGTTCCACGGCATCGCGATCAATGTCGAGCCTGACCTGTCGCACTTCCAGGCCATCGTACCCTGCGGCGTGGTCGATCCGCGCTACGGCGTCACCTCGCTGGTCGATCTCGGGCTGCCCGTCACCATGGCCGACGTCGACATCGCGCTCCGGCAGGCGTTTGCCGAGGTGTTCGGGGCTGCCGCGAGCGCGACGCGCGAAGAAGCAGCGCTGTGACCTGATGCGCAAGGGGGTGCTGGTGGCGTTCGTCGTCGTGGCCGCGGCGACCTTGTCGTATCAGCTGCTGGAAACGCCGGTCGAAAAGCTTCGACAGGACGCAACGGTGCGGCGCGTGCAGGATTTCATGGCGCGTCATGGCACCGACAAAGCGATCGCGTTCGTCGGCGACAGCCTCGTCGAGAGCGCGAGCTTTTCCCCTGCGCTCTGCGGCCGGCCCGTTTTCAACGCCGGCTATGCCGGCGCGGTCGCGAGCGGCGTGCTGCAGTTGCTGAAGGAGTTCGGCCGCGTCGGGTTTGCCCCGGCCATTGTCGTGGTCTCAGTCGGCGTCAATGACAGCCTGGTGGTCGACCGCCGTCCGTTTGCCGAGAGCTATCAAGAGATCGTGCGGCGGGCCGGCGCGCACGGCGGCAAGGTCTTCGTCGTGTCGCTGGCGCCGATTGCCGACACCGGCGTGCTGGCCAATGCCATCGATCGCGCGCGCTTCGCCGACATCGACCGGACGATCCGGCAGACCGCCCGCGATCGCTCGCTTGCGCTGATCGATGTCGGCACGCTGAACACGCCGGCGAAGGCGCAGGTCGAGGACGGCATCCATCTCAGCGCCGATGGCTATGCCGCCTGGACCGGGACGATCGAGAGCGCGATCGGCGGACGGTGTCCGTGAGACACGCAGCCGGCGATCAAGCTGCCGCCTTCTGCGGCGCGACCTCGAGCTTGCCGGCGATGTAGCGGCGCTCCTGAGTGAGGCCGCCGAAGCCGTAGGCGTCGCCCCTGACCTCGTCGACATGGGCGTAACTCTCGTTGTGGAGCGGCCCGAGCAGCTCGCCCATCCGCTGGAACAGCGCAGCGAGATAGGCCGCCTTCTCGTCCTTGGTGTTGGTGCCCTCAGTAATGTGGATGTCGAGCCAGTAGCTGGCGAGGTTCTGCTCGGCGAGCGACTTCCCCCCGGCAAACCAGTCGGCGGCATCGGCCGACTTCACGATGATCGCGGTGACCTTGGGATCCTTGTGCAGGATCTTTGCAGTGAGCTCCGAGACGGCCGCGGCGATGTCGGACTTCAGCGACGACATCTGGCGCGAGGTGGCGTAGGTGACGGTGATAAGGGGCATGGTCGGTCTCTCCTTGAATTCCGTTGGCGCGGGTCAACCGCGCCCCTCCTAGCTAGACCTTTCCGCACCATCTTGGTATCTTATCCATACCAATAGCAATGATAACGATTGTTGATCATTTATGACCACGCTCGACATCGATACCGTGCAGGCCTTCCTCCTCGTCGCCGAGCTGCAGGGCTTTACCCGCGCTGCCGAGGCACTCGGCACCACGCAGGCAGCGATCAGCATGAAACTGCAACGGCTGGAGACCGTGCTCGGCAAGCGGCTGGTCGAGCGTTCGCCGCGCGCGGTGCGGCTCACCGCCGACGGCGCCGCCTTCCTGCACCACGCCCGCGCGCTGATCGAGGTGCATGAACGTGCGCTGTCGGGCGAGCGGCCGGCGCGGCAGCTTCTGACGCTCGGGATCAGCGATCATGCCGCCGGCCCCGAGCTGGTGCCGCTGCTGGAGCGGCTGCACGCGATGGCCTCGCAGCTGGCGCTCGCCGTGACCATCGGCTTCTCGCGCGCCGTGCTCGACGCCTACGACACCGGCGAGCTCGACGCCGTGATCGTGCGCCAGGAAGGCAGCCGGCGCGGCGGCGAGAAACTGACGGAAGACGAATTCGGCTGGTTCGCGGCAAAGCGCTTCGTGTGGCCGCGCGGCGACGCGCTGCCGCTCGCGACATTGGCACCGCCCTGCGGGGTGCGCGCGCTCGCCGTTCGCGCCCTCGACAAGGCCGGCGTGCCCTGGACCGAAAGCTTCGTCGGCGGCGGCGTCACCGCGGTGGTCGCCGCCGCGCTCGCCGGCCTCGCGATCGCCCCCCTCGTCCGCCGCATCGCGCCGCCGGGCCTGGTCGATATCGGACCGGCGCACAAGCTGCCGAAGCTCGGCACCTCGAAGGTGATGCTGCATTCGAAGGTCAGCGATCCCGCCAAGCTCGCGGCGTTGCGGACGCTGGCGGCGACGTTCCGCAGCGTCGCCGCGACAGCGTAGGCGGTCTCACATCGAATGCTCGTAGGCAGCGAGCTCGCGCGTGACGAAATAGTAGGTCAGGCCGGCGACAAACCCCGCCACGATGAACAGAATGCCTACTCCCGACGTCCAGACGGCGGCGGACCGCATCAGCACGCTGATGCTCAAGGCTCCGATCGCAGCGCCGGCGCAGCCAAAGAACATCGCCGATCGGATTCGGAACGCCTCGCCAAGCCAGACGACGACGGCCGCAGGAATGGCGGTCAGCAGGCAGGTGATGACGAAAACCATTGCGGAAGGAAGCACAAGCACAGCGATCCCTTGCAGCAATCGCGCGACATCGCCGCCTGATGCGATCATGAAGAAGGTCTGCACGACGGCGGAGATGACCGCCGTCGCGGCGCCGCATCCCGCGAGCCAGCCCCCGAATGCGTGGGTACAGTTGCTGGACATCCTCGCCTCCTCACAAAATCGCCTCGAACGCGCTGCGCAGGGTTTCGTGCCGGAATACAAAGCCGTTGCTCAGCGCCTTGTTCGGCAGCACGCGCTGGCCGCCGAGCAGGAGCTCGTTGGCGAAGTCGCCGCCGACGGCGCGCAGCAGCGCGGCGGGAACGCGGAAGATCGCGGGTCGATGCAAACGGCGGCCGAGCTCTTCGGTGAACTTCGTGTTGGTCACCGGGATCGGCGCGGTCGCGTTGATCGGGCCGGACAGTTCGGGCTTGGCGATCACATGCGCGATCAGTCGCACCAGATCGTCGCGCTCGATCCACGACATCCACTGCTTGCCGGAGCCGAGCGGCCCGCCGAGCCCGAACTCGAACGGCGTCAGCATCCGCGTGATGAAGCCGCCATCAGTGCCGATCACGAGACCGATCCGCAAGTAAGCGACGCGCACGCCGTGGTCGGCGGCCGGCCGCGCCGCGTTCTCCCAGGCCTCGCACAGCTCATGACTGAAGCAGGCGTGAGATTTTGCCGACTCGGTCAGCACCTGGTCCTGCCAGAGCCCGTACCAGCCGATCGCCGAGCCGTTCACCAGCACGGACGGCTTGTGTTCCAGCCGCGCGATCAGCTTGACGACATCGGCGGTCATGTCGATGCGCGAGGCCAGAATTTTGCGGCGCTTGGCTTCGGTCCACAGGCCGTTGCCAATCGGCTCGCCGGCGAGATTGACGATCGCGTCGATCTTCGTGTCGGCGGACAGCTGCTCGAGGCCGGTGATCAGCGTGATCGGCGGCGGCAGCATGTCGGCCTTGGCCGGGTTGCGGATCAGCGCAATCACCTGATGGCGTGATGCGGTGAGGCTTGCGACCAGACGGCTGCCGATGAAGCCGGTCGCGCCGGTGACCAGCACGGTCTGCCGCGCCGGCAGTTTCTCGACCAAGCTCGCCGCAGGCACCGAGGTCATCCGTCCGAGGCGCCGCGCCGCCGCGAAATCCCTGATGCCGCACAGCGCGGCGCCGACCGCCGAGGCGGCCGCAATGATGCTGAGCCATTCGGTATAGGCCAGCACGATGCCGGTCGGCCGCATCGCCCAGCCGATCAGCACCGGCAGCAGCAGCACGAGGATGGCGCCATAGTTGAGCGCGAGCAGCGTGTGATTGATCCGCTCGCTCGGCGGCAGCTTGCGGCTCAGATCCTCCTCGACGAAGTCCATCAAGGTGATCACGACCTCGACGACCAGCACCGCGATGACCGCCATTGCGAAGATACCGTGCACCTCGAGCCAGCCGAGCACCAGGAACAGCAGTGCATAGAGCATGTTGCGCACGCCGTGCAGCTTGAGCTCGTAACGCTGCGAGGGACGCCAGGCCAGCCGCTCGGTGAACTCGTGATGATAGAAGGTGTCGAACACGCCCATCACGATCTGTATCGCGATCAGCGTCCAAAGCAGCGGCGTCATGACGAGGCCTCCCTGAACACGGCCGACTGCCGCAGCAGCCGGCCAAAACGCGGGTGGATGATCTCGAGCGTGAAGCGGAAGTCGCCGCCGCCGAGATCGGAATGGGTCACGGTGAGGTCGCCGGGGGTCAGCCATTCCGGCAGCCGCAGCCGAAATGGGCCGAGCTGCAGCGAATAGAACACGCTGTGAAACGCCAGCGCCTCGTGCTCGACCGCGATGCGCAGCGCCATGCTGACGCCAAAGCCGACATACTCTTCCAGGCCGGTCGGACCGGCGAAGCGTTTTGCGGAGTGAATGACCTGCGGAAACCCGTCGCGGCGCGCGCAGATCCGGCTCCAGATCTGGCCGCCGCTGGCGGCGTCCTCGGTGACCGTGACGACCATCGGCACCTGCGTCTCGCTGCCGGTCGGCAGCGGTCCGCCGATCAGGCGCGCCGCCCGCGCCAGCCACCAGCCGGCTCGGCTGAAGCTGGCCTCATCGACCTCGCCGACATAGACGACGGTGTTGCCGTCCTCGAAGCGCTTTGAAAATCGCCGCCAGATCGCGACCGGGAGACGCCCCCAATCCTCGTCCGACAGCAATGTGCGGAAGCGACGGTCGTCGAGCAGTTTTGTATCCGAGACCGGCGATGTCCTTAAGGTGGAAATCCTTGCTGACGCCATCGCACACTCCCGTTACCGCCGCCCCTATTTGGCTTTGCCTGTCGGCAGGAAACTCACGACCTTCTCGCCGAGCTTGATCAGCGCGACCAAACGCGGCCGCGGCACCTTCAGCATCTGCTCGTACCAGCGGTCGACCAGCTCGGTGAACGCCAGCATCTCCTTCAGCCGCTTGCTGGCGACCGGGCTGATCGCCGGATCGTCGGCGGCGTCGGACACGCAGGCGCGCAGCGCGGCGACGGCCGGGTCGATCTCGCGCTCCTTGCGGCCGGCGGCGATCCTGGCCGCGACCTCCCAGATGTCGGTCTCGGCCTCGAAGTGGTCGCGGCGGTCGCCGAGGATCGGCACCCGGCGGATCAGCCCCCAGGCCAGCAATTCCTTGATCGAGTTGGAAACGTTGGAGCGCGCCATGCCGAGCGTGTCGGCGATGTCCTCCGCGGTCATCGGCGCTTCCGCCAGATAGAGCAGCCCGTGGATCTGGCTGACCGAACGGTTGACGCCCCACTCGTCGCCCATGTCGCCCCAATGCAGGATGAAGCGCTCGACGACGGTGGGGAGTTTCTTCTTGGCGGTTGTTTCTGTCATGACAGAAATATCAGACAGTTCGGAGCGAAAGTCAAGGGCCCCGTCCCGACCGCGAAAGACTGTCCGCCTCACGATCTCTGTGATCTGCGTGTGATGACAATTCAGCGCGAGTGACGCGGTTTTTCTTTGTGGCCGTCGCGGCGTTCGTTCAAGCTGGCGGCGGGTTGGACAGATGGATGTCGTCGGCCTGGTCGGCGGCCGCGCGGAGGAGATCGAGCCATGGCAGCGTCTGACAAGGAGTTCGTCGGCTCCATTCCGGAACTCTACGACCGGCTGCTCGTGCCGATGATCTTCGAACCCTACGCGCGCGATCTCGCGCAGCGCGTCAGGGCGTGCCGGCCGCGCGACCTGCTCGAGACCGCCGCCGGGACCGGTGCGGTGACGCGCGCGCTGTCGTCGGCGCTCGGCCGCGATGTCAGCATCGTGGCAACCGATCTGAACGAGCCGATGATTGCGCGCGCGAAATCCAATATGCCGGACCGGCCCGACATCACCTGGCAACAGGCCGACGCACTTGCCCTGCCGTTCGAGGATGCAAGCTTCGATGTTGTCGCCTGCCAGTTTGGCGCGATGTTCTTTCCCGACCGGGTCAAGGGCTATGCCGAAGCCCGCCGCGTGCTGCGGGGCGGCGGACACTTGCTGTTCAATGTCTGGGACCGGATCGCGGACAATGAGTTTGCCGACGTCGTGATCCATGCGCTGCAGACGTTATTCCCGGACAACCCTCCGCAATTCCTGGCGCGCACGCCGCATGGCTACCATGATGCCGCGCGCATCCGCGCCGACCTGGCCGCCGCGGGATTCAAGGACATTGCGATCGAGACGATCGCGCATCGAAGCCCGGCGGCGTCGCCCCAAGATGTGGCTATCGCCTACTGCCAGGGCACGCCGATGCGCGGCGAGATCGAGAGCCACGGCGCAGCCGCGCTCGAGGCCGCGACGAAAAGCGCCGCGGAGGCGCTGGCGCGTCGTTTCGGCACGGGCGCAATCGACGGCAAGATCCAGGCGCTGGTGATTTCGGCCGCCGGGTGAAGCGGCGCCTTGCAGTGCGACCTACAGCGTCGGCAGCACCGAGAACCGCTCCCCTGCCCGGCGCAGGTTGAGAAGATCGGAACTGCCTGATGCGGCCTGCACGGCACCGACCCGCGCCGACACCGGCCCGCGATCGCATGCCGCGATCATCCCGGATACGACGTCCTCGGGGCCACAAAACACCGCCTCGACGCTGCCGTCGCGGCGGTTGCGCACCCAGCCCTCGAGGCCCCGCGAGACCGCCTCGTCCTCGACCCATGCCCGGTAACCGACGCCCTGGACGCGGCCGCTGATGGTGACGTGGCGGATCACGCCGCTCATGTCTTGAGGCCCAGAAACTCGCTGCTGCGCGCTTTCATCTCCGACTCGCGCATCGCGCGGCTGGTCAGTTCGGCCGAAGCAATGCCCTTCAGGTGCTTCGGCGAGGTGCCTTCGCGCAGCGCCTTCAGCGTCTCGTAGACGGCTTGCGTCGCGGCGGCAAACGGCGCGTGGCCCTGCAGCGCGATCCTGACGCGCTGACTGGCGAGATAGTCGGGCGCAGTCATCTCCTCCGGTGCGCCGCCAGTCACGATCGGCAAGGTCGTTGCCGCCGACAGCGCCTCCAGCTCGCTGCGCGACTTGATGCCGGTCAGGAACAGTCCATCGACGCCGACCGCCTCATAAGCTCTAGCACGCGCGATTGCATCGTCCAGGCTGGTGATCGAGACGGCGCCGGTGCGGCCGAGGATGACCAGCGACGGATCGCTGCGGCCGTCGAGCGCGGCCTTCATCTTGCCGACGCCCTCCTCCAGCGAGATCAGCTGCGGCTTGGCCTGGCCGAACGCCTGCGGCAGCAAGGTGTCCTCGATGGTGAGGCCCGCGGCGCCGGCGGCCTCCAGCTCCTGCACGGTGCGGCGGACGTTGAGCGCATTGCCGTAGCCATGGTCGGCATCGACCACGAAGGGCAATGTCGAGGCGCGCGACATCCGGCGCACCTGCTCGGCCAGCTCGGTCAGCGTGATCAGCGCGACATCAGGGTCGCCGAGCACCGCAAGCGAGGCCACCGAGCCGCCGAACATGCCGAGCTCAAAGCCGAGGTCTTCTGCGATCCGGATCGAGGTCGCATCATAGACCGAGCCCGGGCGGATGCAGGTCGATCCGGACAGGATCGAGCGCAGTGCTTCGCGGCATTTGCGGAAGGCCATGGTGCGTCGTCTCCATATTCCACGTCATTGCGAGGAGCGAAGCGACGAAGCAATCCTTGCTGCCGCGATATGCGGAAAGATGGATTGCTTCGCTTCGCTCGCAATGACGGTCTACACGAACTCCAGAATCAGCGCATCGACGGCGAGCGTGGCGCCGGCGGCGGCATGGATCTTCTTCACCGTGCCGTCGCGCTCGGCGCGCAGCACGTTCTGCATCTTCATCGCCTCGACCACGGCCAGCGTCTCGCCGGCCTTGACCTCTTGGCCCTCGGTCACGGCGATCGACACCACAAGGCCCGGCATCGGACACAGCAGCTTCTTGCCGGTGTCGGCCGCCGAGGTCACCGGCATCAGCCGCGCCGAGGTCGCCTCGGTCTCGGTGAAGACGTAGACCGGCACCTCAAAGCCCTGATGCGCGAGGCGGAAGCCGTTGTTGATCGCGCGCACCTGCAGCGCGACAAAATTGCCGTCGATGGTGCCCTGCCAGACCGGCTCGCCCGGCACCCAGCTCGACACCAGATTGTGCGGATTGCCCGGCAGGCTGTCGCTGCCGATAAAGCGCACCGCGATCGCGTCAGCCTCGCGCGCGACGTCGAGCGCGATCTCGGCGCGATCGAGCCACACCGCGCGGCGCCGCTCGCGCTGCACGACGCGACCGCCCATCTGGCCGGAAATCTGCCGCTTGCGCTCGCCCAGCACGTGGTCGATGGCGGCGCCGACCGCGGCAAGCCGCCGCGCGATCTCGCCTTCCGGCGGCCGCGCCGAAAAGCCCTTTGGAAATTCCTCGGCGATGAAGCCGGTCGAGAGCCGGCCCTCGCGCCAGCGCGGATGGTTCATCAGCGCCGACAGGAACGGAATGTTGTGCCTGATGCCGTCGACATAGAACGCATCGAGCGCGGTGGCCTGCGCCTCGATCGCGGCGGCACGCGACGGCGCATGGGTAACGAGCTTTGCGATCATCGGATCGTAATGGATCGAGATCTCGCCGCCTTCCTGCACGCCGGTGTCGTTGCGGATCGTGACGCCGTCATGGCTGGCTTCCGCCGGCGGGCGATATTTCACCAGGCGTCCGATCGACGGCAGGAAGTTGCGGAACGGATCCTCGGCATAGACGCGCGATTCCACCGCCCAGCCGGTCAGCGTGACGTCCTTCTGCGCGATCGCAAGCTTCTCGCCGGCGGCGACGCGGATCATCTGCTCGACGAGATCGATGCCGGTGATCAATTCGGTGACGGGATGCTCGACCTGCAGACGGGTGTTCATCTCCAGGAAGTAGAAGCTCTTGTCCTGGCCGGCGACGAACTCCACGGTGCCCGCCGAATCGTAGTTCACCGCCTTGGCCAGCGCGACCGCCTGCTCGCCCATCTTGCGGCGGGTGGTCTCATCCAGCAGCGGCGACGGCGCCTCCTCGATGACCTTCTGGTTGCGGCGCTGGATCGAGCATTCGCGCTCGCCGAGATAGATCACGTTGCCGTGCTTGTCGCCGAGCACCTGGATCTCGATGTGCCGGGGATCGACGATGAATTTTTCAACGAAGACGCGGTCGTCGCCGAACGAGGATTTCGCCTCGGCTTTCGCCAGATTGAAGCCTTCGGCGACCTCCGCCTTGGAATGCGCGATCCGCATGCCCTTGCCGCCGCCGCCGGCGGAGGCCTTGATCATCACGGGATAGCCGATCTCGTCGGCGATCTGCACCGCGTGCTTGTCGTCCTCGATCACGCCGAGATGGCCGGGCACGGTCGAGACTTTCGCCTTCGCAGCGGCCTTCTTGGATTCGATCTTGTCGCCCATCGCGGCGATCGCGCCCGGGTTGGGGCCGATGAACACGATGCCGGCCGCCTCCAGCGCGCGCGGAAACGCCTCGCGCTCGGACAGGAAGCCGTAGCCGGGATGTACCGCCTGCGCGCCGGTCTTGCGGCAGGCCTCGACGATCTTGTCGATCAGAAGGTAGCTCTCGGCCGCGGCCGGCGGGCCGATCAGCACGGCCTCGTCGGCCATCTCGACATGCAGCGCGTCGCGGTCGGCCTCGGAATAGACGGCGACCGTCTCAATCCCCATACGGCGCGCAGTCTTGATGACCCGGCAGGCGATCTCGCCGCGGTTGGCGATCAGGATTCGTTTGAACATGCTCTCTTGCTTGGGCTTTTTTCGGACTTTGGGCAGGATCCTCCCCGCGCAATCTGGCACGGGCGATTGGGCGTCACCACTCCGTGGTACAGCAAATTGTCCCGGAGGCAAGTGCAGCCCTGCCCGGCCGCTTCGGCGGCCCGAGCGGTATTTCAGCCCGAATAGCTCTGGAAGCGGCCGCGCGTATAGGCGTGCGAGACCGCCTTCATCAGCTCGCTGACCTCGTTCTCCAGAAATTCATTGGCGACGATCAACGCGCGGATCGCCGCCCGCATGTCCCCGCCGCAGGCGGAAATCGCCTGATCGACGGCCGCTTCCAGCCCGTTATCGTCGTCAGTTTCGGGCAGTGCGGCAGGCATGGGAAATATCCGGATCAAGGGAGCCGGCTTATGTTCCTATTTTGTTCTCATCAAGTCAATGTACCGTTTGAGTTGAGTCTACTCACTGCAACGCGCCGGATGATCCATCGGGCCATGGCTCTTGGTTTGACCGCGCCCGACTGTGCTAGACAGTCCGTGACATCAGCCAGGCCCCCGACGTGAAAAAATGCAGTTTCGTGCTTCCCTTCTGACGACGCTTCTCCTGAC
Organism: Bradyrhizobium ivorense; assembly: GCF_900696085.1. Taxonomy (GTDB): domain Bacteria; phylum Pseudomonadota; class Alphaproteobacteria; order Rhizobiales; family Xanthobacteraceae; genus Bradyrhizobium; species Bradyrhizobium ivorense. The sequence goes on along the minus strand of NZ_CAADFC020000025.1, from coordinate 62,748 downwards.
ATGCCTGACTGCGCCTCCCGGCCTCGCCGCGTCAGCGGTGATCAAGGACGCCGGCACCGTCCAGCTTGGCAACACCACCTACCGGCTCGACGGCATCGACGCACCGCCGCTCGACCAGCTCTGCACCGACGAGCACGCCGACGTCTGGAGCTGCGGTATCGAAGCACGGGACCAACTGGCAAAACTGATCGGCGGCAAGCCGGTGCGCTGCGACGACATCGGCGCCGATCCGAGCTCCAAGAAGCGCCGGCTCGGCGTCTGCAAGATCGAGGGCGACCCGACCAGCCTGAGCCAGCTGCTGATTCAGAAGGGTTACGCGCTGAACCTCGAGGCATCGGCGACCGGCCGCTTCAAGCCGGATGAAGGCGCCGCGCGGGACAATCGCGCCGGGCTGTGGAAGGGCTGCTTCGTCGCGCCGCGCGATTTCCGCCTCGGCAAGAAGGACGGCGCCCTGCTCGGCAATTCCTGCCCCGCCGACCGCGACACCCAGATACGCGCCGCGCTCTTCCCCGACAGCCTGCCGATGCCCGCAAGCTGCAACATCAAGGGCAAATACGCCGTGCGCGCCCGCGTCACCGGCAATATCGGCATCTATCATCTGCAGGCCTGCCGCAGTTACCCCGGCTTAACCAATCCGGACCGCTGGTTCTGCTCCGAGGAGGATGCGCAGGCAGCCGGGTTCCGCAGGGCCTATAATTGCCGCCCACCCGCCAAGGGTAAGTAACCACAGCAAAATCACCGCTGGCAAAGCCGCCTCGTCCTGTGTTTCACTGAACGCAGAGGTTGCCTGCGCGTATGACCCCGTCCGATCCCGCTGATGTGCTCCCCGAAACTGCGGCAGCCGAACGGCTGCGGCAGCATCTTGAGGAGCTGGCGCGCGAGCGCGACCGCGCCCATCGCGAGCTGCAGGAGCGCGAGGCCGAGCTGGCGCGGATCCAGCGCATCGCGCGGGTCGGCGGGCTCGAGATCGACTTCCGCGACGGCGTGCGCAACATCCGCTCCCCCGAATATCTGCTGGTGCACGGGCTGTCGGACGCACACGTCAACGAGGCCTATGAGGACTGGATCTCGCGGGTTCATCCCGAGGACCGCGAGCGCACCATCGAGCACCTGTTCAGCGTGCTGAAGAGCGGCGGCGAGGATTACACCGACGAATACCGGATCATCCGTCCGAGCGACGGCGAGAGCCGCTGGATCCGCGTCGTCGCCAAGATCGAGCGCGACCGCAACGGCCGCGCGCTGCGCCTGGTCGGCGCCGATCTCGACGTCACCGACCAGATGCTGGCGCAGGAGACGCTGCGCGAGAGCGAGGAGCGCTTCCGCCTGATCGCCGACAGCGCGCCGGTCCCGGTCTGGGTGACCAAGCTCGACCGCACCCGCTCGTTCGCCAACCAGGCCTATCTCGACTTCCTCGGCCTGCCGTTCGAGGAAGCGATCGTGTTCGACTGGCGCAAGGCGCTGCATCCGGACGACCTGCCGCGCATCCTGCAGGAGCAGATCACCGGCGAGCTCTCGCTAAAACCGTTCGTGCTCGAGGCGCGCTACCGCAATGCCGCCGGCGACTGGCGCTGGCTGCGCTCGGAATCGCAGCCGCGCTGGGATGCGAACGGCAAGCACATCGGCTTCATCGGCGTCGCCCACGACATCACCTCGGCCAAGGAGGCCGAGATCGAGCTGCGCAAGCTCAACGAATCGCTGGAGCGGCGGATTCTGGAGCGCACGGCGCAGCTCGAATCGCGCGAAGCGCAGACGCGCGCGATCCTGGAAACCAGCCATCAGTATCAGATGCTGCTCAACCAGGACGGCAATTTGCTCTACGCCAACGAGACGGCGCTGGCCGGCATCCGCGCCGAAGCGGGCGACGTCGTCGGCAGGCCGTTCTGGGACACGCCGTGGTTCACCGAGACCGAAGGCATGCCGCGCACGATCCAGAATGCCTTTGCGACCGTGATGCGTGGCGAGGAGGTCAAGCTCGAGATGCAGCTGCGCCTGCCGATGGGCGAGCGCTATTTCGATTTTGCGATGCGGCCGCTGCTCGACCAGCACGGCAGCATCGTCGGCGCCGTGCCGGAGGCCGTCGACATCACCGAACGCCGCCGCGGCGAGGAGGCGCTGCGACAGTCGCAGAAGATGGAGGCAGTCGGCCAGCTTACCGGCGGCGTCGCGCACGACTTCAACAATTTGCTGACCATCATCCGCTCCGCGACCGACTTCCTGCGCCGCCGCGATCTCCCCGACGAGCGTCGCCGCCGCTACATCGATGCGATCGCAGACACCGTGGAGCGGGCCTCCAAGCTGACCGCGCAGCTGTTGGCATTCGCACGCCGGCAGCCGCTCAATCCCGAAGTATTCAACGTCGGCGCCCAGGTCGACAGCGTGGTGCAGCTGATCCGCCCGCTGGTCGGCGTGCGGATTCAGATCGAGGTGCGGATCGATAATCCCGACTGCTTTGCGGTCGCCGACGTCGGCCAGTTCGAGACCGCGCTGATCAATCTTGCGGTCAACGGCCGCGATGCCATGGATGGCGAGGGCCAGCTGACGATCGCCGTCAGGAAGGTGCAGACCATCCCTGCCCTGCGCGCCCAGGCCTCGCGCAGCGGCGACTTCGTCGCGGTCTCGATCCGGGATACCGGCACCGGCATCTCGCCGGAAAATCTCGACGCGATCTTCGAGCCGTTCTTCACGACCAAGGAGGTCGGCAAGGGAACCGGTCTCGGCCTGAGCCAGGCCTTCGGCTTCGTCAAGCAGTCCGACGGCGACATCGAGGTCACCAGCAAACCCGGGCACGGCGCCACCTTTACGATCTATCTGCCGCAGGCGATGCGCCCGGCCGACGCCAAGATCGCAGCAATCGCCGGCAGCGAGCAGGCCTCGATCGGGCGCGGCTATCGCGTCCTCGTCGTCGAGGACAATGACGATGTCGGCCAATTCTCCACCGAGCTGCTCGAGGACCTCGGCTACTCGGTCAAGCGCGCCGCCAGTGCCAACGCGGCGCTCGCGATCCTCTCGGAGGACGAGTTCGCTGCCGACCTCGTGTTCTCCGACGTGATCATGCCCGGCATGAACGGCGTCGAGCTCGCCGGCGTCATCCGCGACCGCTTCCCCGGCCTGCCGGTGGTGCTGACCAGCGGCTACAGCAACGTGCTTGCCGAGAACGCCCACAGCGGCTTCGAGCTGATCCAGAAACCCTATTCGGTCGAGGCGCTGTCGCGCACGCTGCGCAAGGCGATCGCCGAGCAGCGCGCTTCCCGACCTTGAACGCAGCGCGCCGGCTGCGCCGCTACTGAATCACGACATGCGCGACGCCGTGCTGCAGGATGCCGAGCGCCCGCGCCGCCGTGGTCGACACGTCGATGATGCGTCCGCGGATGAACGGGCCGCGGTCATTGACGCGGCAGCGGATCGATCGCCCGCGATAGGAGACGGTGAGCATGGTTCCGAATGCCCTGTGGCGATGCGCGCAGGTCATCTCGCCGTTCCTGCCGATGCCACGATAATAGGACGCAAGGCCGCTCTCCGCGTTTGCCGCACAAGAGGCAAACAGGAGTATGGCCGCCGACGTTGCTGCGGTCTTCATGGATTGCCTGCCGGGTCGAGCCCCCGCGAGGGAACGCGGTTCCGCGGTTCCGGTTCCGCGTTCGGCCCCGGCAGATCGAAATTTGTAGCTCGCTCCCCCTACCCAGCGGGGCGCGCCGCCAAATGCCGAAAAACAACCCCATGCAAAGTAGCCGGTGACGGCCGGCGCTCGACCGGGCCAGCGTTCGACACGCCGCGTTCGACACGCCGCTTGACACGTCGGGCAACTCACCGTTATTCTTCCAATATTCCGAAATCGCGCAAACGGCCGCAGCTGCGCGGGACGAGCTTGGCATGACGAGTTATGCGACCCGGCCCGTAGCCATATGCAATAGCCCCGCCGGACGACGCCTACTTCGCGGCGAGATCGATCAAGGCGATGCCGAGATCGGGCCGCTTGGTGCGACGTAGCCTGGTCGGCACTTCCGTGAGCACCACCTCCAGGGTCGGCCGCACGTGACCTGCAAGCAGGTGACCGCCGCGGGTCGAGCCGTCGGACAAGCCGAGCACGATATGGATATGAAGGCTGGCCTTGCCGTCGTCGCCGGTGGCGACGTCGCCGACGGCGCTCAGCACCTCGCACTGCTCGTCGATCTCGATCTTGCGGTAGGTCTTTGACGCGAAATCGAACCAGCCGACGGTCGCCCGCGCGAACGCCCCGATCGCGGTCAGCGATGCCGCCGCCAGCTTTTCATCGTTGGCGAATTTCGTCAGCGCGGCAAAGGTCTCCTCGCCGCTGTCGAGCACAACGACGTGAACCTGCGCACCGGGCGCATCGGATACCTGCCTGCTTTTCATGGACCGCCTCGATTCTGAAAGTCGTCGTTGGACTCCCAATTTGAGGCGGCATGGATTGTTCCTGATGGATCGAAGGCGCTTCGAACGGCGGATCGCTCAGGCGGCGTCTTCGACGCTGTCGGCTGCCAGCAGCGTCCGCAGGTCGGGTGCGGGAACCGGCCTGCTGAACAGATAGCCCTGCATCTGGGTGCAGCCGAGCATCTGCACGGTGTCGCGCTGCTGGTCGGTCTCGACGCCTTCGGCCGTCGTGATCATGTTGCGGTCGGCGGCGATCGAGACCACCGCGCGGATGATCGAGGCCGAGCCGGAGTTACGGGTCACTTCCTTGACGAAGCTGCGGTCGATCTTGATCTTGTCGAACGGGAAGCGCTGCAGATATTGCAGCGACGAGTAGCCGGTGCCGAAATCGTCGAGCGCGATGTGGACGCCGAGTGCGCGAAGCTGGCCGAGCGTGACCAGCGCCGCATCGTCGTCGGCGATCAGCACCGCCTCGGTGATCTCGAGCTCGAGCCGCCGCGCGTCGAGCCCGCTCTCGGCGAGCGCGCTCGCGACCTTCAGCGACAGCGTCTCCGATTTGAACTGCACCGGCGAAACGTTGACCGCGACCCGCACATGCGCCGGCCACGCCGCCGCCTCGATGCACGCGGTGCGCAGCACCCACTGCCCGATGTCCTCGATCAGGCCGGTTTCCTCGGCAACCGGCACGAACTCCGCCGGCGAGATCATGCCGCGCACCGGATGGCGCCAGCGCAGCAGCGCTTCGCAGCCGGTCACCTCGTCGCTGCGCAGATCGACCAGCGGCTGATAGTGCAGCTCGAAGCCGCCCTCGGCCAGCGCGGTGCGCAGGTCGGCCTCCAGCTCGCGGCGCAGATTGGCCTGGGCTTCCATCGCCGGATCGAAGAAGCGATAGGTCCGGCGGCCGGCCGCCTTGGCGGCGTACATCGCAAGGTCGGCGCATTTGAGCAGGCCGAACAGGTCGGCGCCATGGCGCGGCGCGATCGCGATCCCGATGCTGGCATCGCCGGACAGCCGATGGCCGTGGCAGTCGAACGCCGCGCGCAGCGACTGATAGATCCGCGCGACCAGTCCGTTGACGTCGTCATCCGAGGCGATGTCGTGCTGCACGATCGCGAACTCGTCGCCGCCGAGGCGTGCGATGAAGTCGTTCGGCCCGACCGACCGGCGCAGCTTCTCGGCCACGCTGCGCAGGAATTCGTCGCCGACCAGATGGCCGAGCGTGTCGTTGATGCGCTTGAACTCGTCGATATCGATGTAGAGGATCGCGAATTCGCGCGCGGCGGGCTCGAGCAGCAGCCCTTCCGCGTGGCGCTGGAACAGCATCCGGTTCGGCAGATTGGTCAGCGCATCGTAATGCGCGAGATACTCGATCCTGGCCTGGGCGCGCCGGCCCTCGGTGACGTCCTCGAGCGTGGTGGCCCAGCCGCCGTCGGGCGAACGCTTGTAGATCAGGCGGATGTTGCGGCCGTCGGGCGTCGCGATCACCATGTCCTGGACCTCGGCATTGTCAGGACTGGTGAAACGGGCGCAGTAGTCGTCGACGTCGCCAACAAAGGAGCCGGTCGCCTGTCGGTGCAGGATCAGCTCGCGCAGGTGGCAGCCGGGCCTTGCGATCTCCGGCGAGATACCGAACATCTCGATATATTGCTGATTGCAGATCACCAGCCGGCCCGAGGCGTCGAACAGCAGCAGGCCCTGCGTCATGGTGTTGATAGCGGTGTCGAGATGCTGGCTCTTCTCGGACAGCCGGCGCCGCGCCGCCTCGTGCTGGCGCTGCAGCTGGCGCACGATCAGGAAGATCGTGACGACGACGATCAGCACCGCGAGCACAGCGGCGCAGAACTGCAGCTTGGTCTGGGCGCGCCAGTCCTCCAGTGCGGTGGACGTCCGGGTCGTCGCCAGGATCAGGATCGGAAAATGCGACAGCGACCGGACCGCCCCGACATTCTCCTCGCCCGACGTGCCGGCGAAGCGGCCCGACGTGTTGCCGCCGAGGCTCAGGACCTTGCGGAACAGCGGCTGATCGATGACGTTGCGGCCGACCACGCTGGCATCCTGCGGGTAGCGGGCGATGATGGTGCCGTCGCGGTGAATCATCGAGATCACGGTGTCGCCGTTCAGCGCCAGCGACGCGACGAAATCCTCGAAATGGCTGGGCTCGACGCCGCGGCTGGCAAAGCCGATGATCTCGCCGTTACGGCCGGTGATCCGGCGGGCGAAGATCGTGGTCCAGTTGCCGGTCACCTTGCTCATCGCCGGCTCGACGATGACCGGCGACGTCGGCCTGCCCGAGGTGAATTCCTGATAGTAGCGCCGGTCAGCGATATTGATGTCGGGCACCGGCCACATCTCGGACGAGTTGATCAGCCAACCCTTGGCGTTGAAGACATTGAGCCCGCCGACATGCGGCAGAGCCGCAAGGCGGGTGCGCAGCATCTCGTGCGCGCTGAGCAGCGACATCGTCTTTTCGAACTGGTCGGCGGTGTCGACCTGACCGGCCTGCAGGTAGCTCACGATATCGTCGTGGACGTGCTGGAGATCGCTGAGCTGCTGGTCGAAATGCCGCGACAGCAACAGCGCCGTGTTGTTGAGCTCGCGCTCGGACATCTCCAGCGCACGCTCGCGAAACTGCAATGCAAGGTAGCCGGTGCCGAGCGTGATGGCGAGCACCAGCAGCGCGGCGCTCAGCACGAGCCACTGGATGGCGCCCATCCGCGTGGCGCGCAGCACACCTTTGATCGACAGCCACCGGTTTTCCGGCATCGCGCTGCACGTTGAACCAACCGACATTTTCCTGCCCTGCGGGTGCCCTTGTACGGGAACACAACCCAAGGGGTCGTTAGGAAAATCAGTTATCGGGGGGTTAAGACGATCGCGGCCGGCACGACAACGCTCGGTCAGGAGGCCGCCGCTTGCGTTGCGCCGGCCTCTTTCAGGCTGCACTCGATCAGCGCGCCCTCGATGGTGAACTTCGAAAACGGGGAATGCGGCGTAGCGGCCTGGAGCGGCGCGAAGAATTGCGAGTCGCCGGGGCTCTTCAGGAAGAAGCGGATGTGGTTCGCCGACAGCGCATCCCGCGAGAGCCAGATGATCCCGGAGAACAATGCCACAAGGATCTGCGCGTATTCACCGGTGTCGGCAAGGCCGAGGTCATAGATCGGAGAGACGTTGACGAAGCGCACGTTCAAGGCCGGCGTTGGATATTTGCTCATCAACAGGCGCCTGACCTGGCAGACCGCGTGAACGCGCTGATCGTCGGCCAGATAGTACAGACCCTGATTGTCGCCTTCCTTGGCGGTCAGCGCATCGAACGCCGCGATGCCGCCGAAGCTGGCAAAATCCTCGCCGACGCCTTCAGCGTCCTTCTTCCACCGTGCCTTGATGTTTCTCCAGGACCGTTCGGGGTCCTTGATTGGCAGAAGCCGCATGGTTAACCGGAGGTTCGCGCGGGGGCAGGATCGCGACGACATTATGTCGGAGGCATTAAGCCTTTGCTTACGGCGGTAGCCGGGTGCGTTGTTTGCCTGGGCATGGTCGTATCGGTTGAAGAGGCGGTCACCGGCAAGCATGCTCACACAACACGATCGAGACCGGGCCACGCGATGGATGCACTGACGCTGTTCGGATTGTTCGCGGTGACGCTGATGCTGGTCTGCTATGCGGCCGAAGACCGCAGCCCGTGGTTCATCCTGGCGTTCGCCGTCGCCTGTGCGCTCGGCTCGGCCTACGGCTTCCTGCAGGGCGCCTGGCCATTCGGCCTCGTCGAGGCGGTCTGGGCCGTGGTCGCCGCGCGCAGATGGTGGCTGCGCCGCGCTGCCGACCGCGTAACGTTATAGCATTCGCATTGTGTTCCCGGCGAATCTGCCGCGGGCGCAAGCTTGAACGGGTGCGGATGCGGCGCTAACTAGGGCGCATGGAGACGTCATCAGCCACGATTCGATCTTCCCTGCGCGGGACGCGCCGCTGGCGCAGCCTGCTCGCGGGATTGATTTCGTTTGCGCTGGTGCTGTCCTTCTTCCACGGCTGGACCTTCGACGGCGATGACGACGCGGCTTCTGCCATCGCCATTGCGCAGTCGATCAACGACACCGGCGGCAAGGCCCCGGCGCATCCGGCCGCGCTCCACGGCGATCATTGCCTGACGCACGTTGCGTCGGTCGCGCCGCTCGTGGCCGCGTTCCCCGTCGCGTACTCACTGCATGCCTATGGCGACGCCAGCATGTACCTGCCGGGCTCGGCCGACCGCCTCTCTCCGTTCAAACCGCCACGCGCCTGATCCGGTCGGCATGACCGGCCGCGTCTCGCGGCCCTCGGGGCCGCGAGACGGATTCCGCACAGATCGATGTTGCGACAGCGCGAGCCCTTTGGCCTGCGCTGCGGAGAGGCGCAGATGAAACGGATTGTTCTATTTCTCGCCGGTGTCGCCGCCGGCATCGGATTGGTTGTTCTGGCGGCCGGATCGATGGGCTGGCCGGTCACGCTGCCGGCTGCACGGCAGGACACCGCGACAGCGGGCTCGAAAGCCGAGGCCAGGCACGAAGCGCCCGGACACATCGAGCTTGCCGACGACCAGGTTCGCGACGCCGGCATCACGCTGGCGCAGGCCAGCGGCGGCATGCTGAAGCGGCATTTCCTCGCGCCGGGGTCGCTGATCCCCGACGCCGACCATATCGGCCGCGTCTCGGTGCGCGTGCTGGGAACGGTCACCGAACTGCGCAAGCGTCTCGGCGACAGTGTCGCGAAGGGCGAGATCGTCGCCGCGATCGAGAGCCGCGAGGTGGCCGACGCCAAGAGCGGATACCTCGCTGCGCTCCTGACCAACGATCTGCAGCAGACGCTCTACGTCAGGCAGAAGACGCTGGTCGAGAGCCGCACCGTGTCGGAGAACGAGTTCCTGCGCACGCGCCTGACCGCGAACGACGCCCAGATCAAACTCGACGGCGCGCGGCAAAAGCTGTTTGCGCTGGGCCTTTCGGAGAGCGAGATCGCCGACCTGCCGAACCAGCCGCCGGAAAGCCTGCGCACCCAGTTCCTGCGGGCGCCGATCTCGGGCCGGGTCTCGGAGCGGCGCGTCGATCTCGGCGGCCTGATCGGCCGCGAGGGCCAGGAAAGCGAGCTCTACGTCATCGTCAATCTCGACGACATCTGGGTCGACCTCGCGGTCTCGCCCGAGGACATCGGCGCGGTCCGCGAAGGCGTCTCGGTCAAGATCCGCGCCATCGGCACCGAGGACGAAGCCGGCGCCGACGTGATCTTCGTCAGCCCCCTGCTCGACCGTGAAACCCGCAACGCGCGCGTGATCGCGACCCTGCCCAACAAGGAGCACCGCTGGAAGCCCGGCACCTTCGTCACCGCGGAAGTGCCGCTCGCCGGCGCGCCATCGAGGGTGATCGTCTCGAAGAAGGCGCTGCAGACCATCAAGGGTACGCCGACGGTGTTCGTGCGCGACGCCGACGGCTTTGAGGCGAGGTCCGTCCGCACCGGCCGCGAGGATGATGACGATATCGAGATCGTCGCCGGCCTCGCCGCCGGCGAGACCATCGCCGTGCAAAACACTTTTACGCTGAAGGCCGAGCTCGAGAAGGACGAGGCGGAGCACAGCCATGATTGAGCGCATCATCGGTCTTGCGATCCAGCGCCGCTGGGTCGTCGTGACGCTCGCCGCCATCCTGATGCTGCTCGGCGGCGTCGCGCTGACAAAACTGCCGATCGACGCGGTGCCCGACATCACCAACAAGCAGGTGCAGATCAATACCACGGCCCCCGCGCTGTCGCCGGCGGAAATCGAGAAGCAGATCACCTTCCCGATCGAAACCGCGCTGGCGGGCGCGCCGGGACTGGAGAGCACGCGGTCGCTGTCCCGCAACGGCTTTTCGCAGATCACCGCCGTGTTCAGCGAAGGCACCGACATCTATTTCGCCCGCCAGCAGATCGGTGAGCGCCTGACCGAGGTTCGCGCGCGCCTGCCGCAGGGCATCGAGCCACGGATCGGCCCGACCTCGACCGGGCTCGGCGAAATCTACATGTGGACCGTCCACTTCTCGGGCCAGCCGGTGCAGACCGACGGCGCGCCGGGCCTGCAGAGCGACGGCCGCTTTCTCACCGCCGACGGGCAGGTCCTGCACAGCGAGGTCGAGAAGGACGCCTATCTGCGCACGGTGCAGGACTGGATCATCAAGCCGCAGATCAAGATGGTGCCCGGCGTCGCCGGCGTCGATTCGATCGGTGGCTATCTGAAGCAGTACCAGGTGCATCCCGATGCGGCCAAGCTGATCGCGCTCGGACTCACCTTCGCCGACGTCGCCAAGGCGATCGAGAGCAACAATGTCAGCCGCGGCGCGCGCTATATCGAGCGCAACGGCGAAGGCTTTGTGGTGCGCTCCGGCGGCCGCCTCGAGACCATGGATGAGCTCGGCGCCGTCGTCGTCACCACGCGTGGTGGCGTGCCGGTCCGCATCCGCGACCTCGCAACCGTGTCGATCGGCGGCGAGACCCGCACCGGCAGCGCCAGCGAGAACGGCCGCGAGGTCGTGGTCGGCACCGCGCTGATGCTGATCGGCGCCAACAGCCGCACGGTGTCGTCGGCGGTCGACGCCAAGCTGCGCGCGATTGCGCCGTCGCTGCCGGCCGGCGTCGAGGTCACGACGGTGCTCGATCGCACGCAGCTGGTCGATGCGACCATCGGCACGGTGGCGCGCAACCTCTCTGAAGGCGCGCTGCTGGTGATCGCGGTGCTGTTCCTGCTGCTCGGCAATTTTCGCGCTGCATTGATCACCGCCCTGGTGATCCCGATCGCCATGCTGATGACCGCGATCGGGATGTGGCAGGGCCGGATCAGCGCCAACCTGATGAGCCTCGGCGCGCTGGATTTCGGCCTGATCGTCGACGGCGCCGTCATCATCACCGAGAACAGCCTGCGCCACCTCGCCGAGAAGCAGCAGGCGCTCGGCCGCGTCCTCAGCCGCGACGAGCGGCTGGCCACAGTGCGCGCCTCCGCCGTCGAGATGGTGCAGCCGAGCCTCTACGGCCAGGCCATCATCCTTTTGGTCTACGTGCCGCTGCTGACCTTCACCGGCGTCGAAGGCAAGATGTTCGAGCCGATGGCGCTGACCGTGATCCTCGCGCTCGCCGCGGCCTTCGTGCTGTCGCTGACGCTGGTTCCTGCGCTGATCGCAATCGCCATCACCGGCCGCGTGCAGGAGCAGGAGAACCGTCTCGTCGCCACCTTGAAGCGCTGGTACAGCCCGCTGCTGCGGCGCTCCGTTGCAACACCCGTGCCGGTCATTGCAGTGGCGGTCGTGCTGTTCGCAACTGCCCTGTTCGGCTTCTCGCGCCTCGGCCAGGAGTTCATCCCCTCGCTCGACGAGAAAAACATCGCGATGCACGCGCTCAGAATTCCGAGCACGGCGCTGTCGCAGTCGCAGGCGATGCAGCTGTCGGTCGAGAAGACGGTCAGCCGCTTTCCGCAGGTGTCGTTCGTGTTCTCCAAGACCGGCACCGCGGAGGTGGCGAGCGATCCGATGCCGCCGAACGCCTCCGACACCTTCATCATCCTCAAGCCGCGCGAACAGTGGCCGGATCCGTCGATGACCAAGGAGCGGCTGATCGAGGACATTGCGAAGGCGGTCGGGCGCTTACCCGGCAACGTCTACGAGTTCACCCAGCCGATCCAGATGCGCTTCAACGAGCTGCTCGCCGGCGTGCGCGGCGACATCGCCGTCAAAGTGTTCGGCGACGAGTTCGAGCCGATGCAGAAGGCGGCGAACCAGATTGCGGCGGCGCTGCGCAGCGTCCGCGGCGCGAGCGACGTCAAGGTCGAGCAGGCCGGCGGCCTGCCCGTGCTCGAGATCAAGGTCGACAAGGCGGCGATCGCCCGGCGCGGGCTGAGCGTCTCGGCGGTGCAGGACGTGATCGGCGCCGCGGTCGGCGGCCAGGACGCCGGCGTCGTCTATGAGGGCGACCGCAGCTTCGACATCGTGGTGCGGCTGCCGGAGAGCGTGCGCTCCGATCTGGAGGCGCTGAGCAATCTGCCGGTCGCGCTGCCGAAGGCGACGCCGAGCTCGCCGGTGCAGAGCCTGCCGCTGAATCGTGTGGCGCAGTTCTCCTTCACCGAGGGGCCGAACCAGATCAGCCGCGAGAACGGCAAGCGCCGCATCGTGGTGACCGCCAATGTCCGTGGCCGCGATCTCGGCTCGGTGGTCGAGGAAGCCCAGGCCAAGGTCGCGCAAGCGGTCAAGCTGCCGCCCGGCTACTGGATGACCTGGGGCGGCCAATCCGAGAATCTCGCCGCCGCGCGCCAGCGCCTTGCGATCGTGGTGCCGGCCTGTTTTGCCATGATCTTTCTGTTGCTGCTGGCGGCGATGGGCTCGGCGCGCGATGCGCTTTTGGTGTTCAGCGCGGTGCCGCTGGCGCTCACCGGCGGCATCGCCGCGCTCTGGCTGCGCGGCATGCCGTTCTCGATCTCCGCCGCGGTCGGCTTCATCGCGCTGTCGGGCGTGGCGGTGCTGAACGGGCTCGTGATGCTGAGCTTCATCCGTCAGCTGCGCGATCGCGGCGTGCCGATGCGCGCGGCGATCGAGCAAGGCGCCCTCACCCGCTTCCGCCCGGTGGTGATGACGGCGCTGGTCGCCTCGCTCGGCTTCGTGCCGATGGCGTTTGCCACCGGCACCGGCGCCGAGGTGCAGAAGCCGCTCGCCACCGTCGTGATCGGCGGCCTGATCAGCGCAACGCTGCTGACGCTCGCCGTGCTGCCTGCGCTGTATGCGCGGTACGGCCATGCGGGCCGCGCCGCGCGTAATGAGAGAACGGCGATTCAGCCGGCGGAATGATGGGGTTTGCGCCGGCGCTTCGTTGGAGAAACTAAACTGTTGTCGCGGCGTGAGGACGCTGTAACAATTCTGTCATGTGGCAAAACTAAACGAAGACGGCGGCGATCTGCCGCGGGCTTGATCAGGGGGAATGAACACATGCGCCGTGCCATTACATTGCTGTCCGCGAGCATGATCGCGCTTTCTGCCGGCGCTGCGTCGGCGCAGAATGCAAAGCCCCGCAACCTCATTCTGTTCGTGCCGGACGGCCTGCGCGGTGGCATCGTGACGGCCGAGACGGCGCCGGCGATGGCCGAGATCCGCGACAAGGGCGTCAACTTCAAGAATTCGCATTCGCTGTTCCCGACCTTCACCATGGCGAACAGCTCGGCGCTGTCGACCGGCCATTACCTCGGCGACACCGGCACCTTCTCCAATACGATCTACACCGGCTACAGCTCGGCGCCGGCCGGCGATACCGTGGTGCCCTTCATCGAGAACGACGCCGTGCTCGCCGACGTCGACGACCATTTCAACGGCGACTAGCTCAACGAGGAGACGCTGCTGAAGATGGCCCGCGGCCAGGGGTTTAGCACCGCCGCCATCGGCAAGGTCGGCCCCACCCTGCTGTTCGACCACACCGATCGCGGCAAGAACACGATCGTGATCGACGATTCCACCGGCGGCAAGACCGGCGTGCCGCTCTCCGACGAGATGAAGGACGCCTTGACCAAGGCCGGCCTGCCGCTCGCCACCCCGAGCCGCGGCGACAACGCCAAGGCCGGCGATGCCAAGACCCCCGGCACCACCGTCGCCAATGTCGCGCAGCAGGTCTACATGGCCGATGTCGCGACCAAGGTGGTGCTGCCGATGTTCAAGGCGCGCAACAAGCCGTTCGTGCTGGTGTTCTGGTCGCGCGATCCCGACGGCAGCCAGCACAACACCGGCGACAGCCTCAACACCATCACCCCCGGTATCAACGGCCCGACCTCGATGGCCGGCATCAAGAACGCCGACAACAACCTCGCCCAGCTCCGCAAGGCGCTCGGCGACCTCGGCCTCGCCGACAGCACCAACATCATCGTCTCCTCCGACCACGGTTTTTCGACGATCTCGAAGGAGAGCAAGACCAGCCCGTCGGCCAAGATCGCCTACGACGACACGCCGAAGGACTTCCTGCCGATGGGTTTTCTGGCGATCGATCTCGCCAAGGCGCTGAACCTGCCGCTCTACGACCCCAACGACAAGAACGCCAAGGTCGCCGACAACGCCCACCCCAAAGCCGGCAACGGCGTGCTCGGCCAGGACCCGGCCAAGCCCGACGTCGTGATCGCGACCAATGGCGGCTCGGACCTGATCTACCTGCCGAACAAGGACAAAAAGCTTGCCGACCGCATCGTCAAGGCGCTGCTCGAGCAGGACTATGTCAGTGGCCTGTTCGTCGACGACAAGCTCGGCAAGTTTGCCGGCACGCTGCCGATGTCGAACCTCAATCTGAAGGGCAAGGCGGTGACGCCGAACCCGTCGATCGTGGTCAACTTCCGCTCCTGGTCGAGCGGCTGCGAGATCCCGACCAACTGCTCGGTCCAGATCGCCGACACCGTGCTGCGCCAGGGCCAGGGCATGCATGGCAGCTTCAGCCGTGGCGACACTTTCAACTTCACCGCGGCGATCGGCCCCGACTTCAAGTCGGGCTATGTCGACGCGCTGCCGGTCAGCAACGCCGACGTCGGCATGACCGCGGCGCAACTGCTCGGCCTGCGCGCGCCCAACAATGGCGGGCTAATCGGCCGGGTGATGTCGGAAGCGCTGCCCAACGGCATCGTGCCGAAGATGGCCGACGGCACCATCTCGTCGAAGCCGGCCGCCAACGGGCTGCGCACGGTGCTGAAATTCCAGCGCGTGCTTTCGACCCGCTATTTCGACGTCGCCGGATTCCCGGGGCGGACGCTCGGGCTCGAGGCCGAGGGCGGCAAACAGAAAACGGCGGGGAAGTGATCCCCGCCGCTCTCGAAAACCCCCAATCGGGATGATGGCCTTTACATCATCCCGATATCGAGCACGATGGGCAGCTGCGCCGCCAGCGGCAGCGCGGTAGCGCCGACCAGCGTGGCCACCAGCGCCGCCAGCGCACGGCCGGCGCGGCGCTTGCCGCGCATCTGGCCGGCGATCCATTCCAAAACCTTGGTGTCGATCTTGGCGCCCTGGGTCGGCGCCCAGCCCTCGATGTCGGTATCCGGCGACAATGCCACGGTGCGCGGCGGCACCGGCAGGCCGGACTCGGAGGCGGCATGATGGGCAATCGCCTTGGCGAGCAGGTCGTCGAATCTGCCGTCGTCCGAACGCTCGGCGGCGGCCTCGTTGATCGCGAACAGCGCCTCGATCTCGGCCCGGCTGACCGGCTGATGCTCGACAGCGGTCGCCGTCAGGATGCGCGCGCACCAGGCAGCGTCATCGGCATCGAGCGAGCGGGAGAAATGGATGCGGCCCCTGGTGGTCGGGCCTTCGCCGGTGATGACGCCGTCGCGTACAATGGTCAGCGCATGGGCGGCGGTCTTGCGGCAGGACGGTTGCAACGCACCGCTGAGAAACTCAGCGGTCTTGGTACTTGGGGCAGACATTGTTGGAGCTTTCAATTCCTATTCTGGAGCCAGCTTTTCCATGCGGGCGTAAACGAGTGGTTAATGATTCGGAACTTGCGTTCCGAGATTTTTAGATGGTTGCCATTTGGTCGCCGTGACCCCTGTCACGGTTCGGTCGTATAACAACCAGGGGCGGCGTGATGGCGGCGATAAGCGGCATTATCTGGGCATACCGAAGCTTTTCGTGCCGCCGGGGCTATTTCGCCGCACGCGCACGGATCAAAAGAAGGTGTTATGAGTTCCGCCTCTGAGAGAAGAATTTCACCTTTTTCATCAGCTAGTTCACTTGAGCCTTTGCGCGCCGTATACTGGCGCGGACGCCTCTAAAACGAATTCATCAGCAACTTCAATGAGATGAGGTAAGATCATGGCACTCCCGATTGGCACCGTTGCACCCGATTTCGAAGCTGAGACCACGGAAGGTAAAATCCGGTTCCACGACTGGATCGGCAACAGCTGGGCCCTCCTGTTCTCCCATCCGAAGGATTTCACCCCGGTCTGCACCACCGAGCTCGGCGCACTGGCGAAGCTGAAGCCCGAATTCGACAAGCGCGGCGTCAAGCTCATGGGCCTGTCGGTCGATCCGGTCGACCGCCACGCCAAATGGTCCGAGGACATCAAGGAAACCCAGGGTGCCGCGCCGAACTATCCGATGATCGGCGACACCGACTTCAACGTCTCCAAGCTCTACGAGATGCTGCCGGCCTCGACCTCCGGCGATCCCCTCACCCGCACGCCGGCCGACAACCAGACCGTCCGCAACGTGTTCGTGATCGGGCCGGACAAGAAGATCAAGCTGGTGATGGTCTATCCGATGACCACCGGCCGCAATTTCCAGGAGATCCTGCGCTCGATCGACTCGCTGCAGATGACCGCCAAGCACCGCGTCGCCACCCCCGCCGACTGGAAGCAGGGCGAGGACGTGATCATCGCGGGCTCGGTCACTGACGACGAGGCCAAGACGATCTATCCGCAGGGCTGGAAGTCGCCGAAGCCGTATATCCGCATCGTGCCGCAGCCGAAGTAACCGCCCGCGATTGCGCAGGGCGCGTGAGCGAGCCTATCCGCGGCGGTTGACCAGCAGCACCGCCGCGGCACAGGCCGCCATACCCATGATCGCGACGGTGTCGAGCCGCTCGTTGAACAGCACATAGGCCATCAGCGCGGTCACCGCCGGCACCAGATAGAAAAGGCTTGCGACCGAAGTCGCGGCATGATGGCGGATCAGCCAGTACAACAGCCCGATCGAGCCGACCGACAGCGCGAACACCAGCCAGGCCAGCGCCAGCACGAATTCGGCGTTCCAATGCACGACGTTGGTCTCGAACATATAGGCGCCGATGCCGAAGAAGATCGTCACCGCGACGTACTGCACGAGATTGCCGGCGCGCCAGTCGATCCGGTTGCAGTAGCGCCGCTGATAGAGCGTGCCGAGCGTGATTGATATCAGCGAGACGATCGAGGCGAGCCAGCCCCAGCCGGCCTCGCCGGTCAGCGGCCGGTCGTGCAGGATCAGCACGACGCCGGCGAGCCCGAGCACCAAGCCGCCCCATTGCAGCGGCGTGACGCGCTCGCCGAGCCAGCGATTTGCAATCGTCGAGGTCAGGATCGGCTGCAGTCCGGGGATCAGCGCCGACAGCCCGGCCGGAATCGAATGCGCGATCGCAATCGCAGTGCCGCCGAGATAGAAGCCGTGCACCAGAATGCCGGCCACCGCGCTGTGGAAAACGCCGATGCGGTCCGGCCATGTCGGCCGCGCCACCGCGGCAATCACCGCCATCACCACCACTACGAACGCCATCCGGATCGCCAGATAGGTCAGCGGCTCCGCGTTGTTGATGACGTATTTGGTGCCGATAAATCCGGTGCTCCACAGCACGACAAAGATCGCCGGCGCCAGACGAGCGGCAGTTGCCTCGAAGCTCTTGTTCATTTGCGGCCGTCATTGCCCGAAGATGAGGCACTCGGCAATCGCGATTTTAGCAACCTTGCTGCGCGGGTGGTTTGCGCATGGTGCCTCTTGAACCGTCATCCTGAGGTGCGAGCGTTGCGGCGCAATTGCGCCGCTGAGCGAGCCTCGAAGGATGAATCGGCCAGGCTGGTGGCCGTCGATCCTTCGAGGCTCGCAAGAGCTCGCACCTCAGGATGACGGATCTGATAGCTCTTTCAGCGACGCGTGCCGGTGATCCAGTATTCCAGAGGCTGCAGTGATTGAGCCGAGAAGCCGCGGTGTACTGGATCGCCCGGTCGAGCCGGGCGATGACAATTGTGGGTGGGGACGCAGATCCGCATTCCCCTCTCCCCTCGTCGTCCCGGGTGCCCGCCCGGAACCCGGCCCGTTGCGGCACCTTGTTCGCGCCGATAGGCTTGTGTTATCGCCGGGTTCGGCTGCAGCAATTCCGAATACGAAGACGCGAGCGGTCGCAGGCGGAGGCCCGCGACCTCACACCAGGCACAGAAGCCAGGAAAATGGATCAGGTGAACTTGGTCGTCGTTCGGGCGCTCGAAAGCGGCGCGACGACGACAAAAGCGATTATCGACGCGACCGGCTTGTCCCGATTGAAGGTCGACCGCGCATTGAGCGCGCTGGAGAAGCAGAAGCTGGTGTTTCGCGAAAGCCAGGGCTCGTGGGCGCTCGGTATTCCGGTGGCACCGACGGTCCGGCAGTGCGGAACATGCACGCTGTGCTGCAAGGTGCTCGAGGTCACCGACCTCGGCAAGCCCGTGAACACGGCGTGCAAGCACATCATGTCCGGCGGCGGCTGCGAGATCTACGCGCAGCGGCCGCGGCAGTGCCGCACCTTCAGCTGCGCCTGGCTGCAAGGGCATTTCGACGACGACTGGTTTCCCGAGAAGTCGGGCATCGTGCCGCATTTCGGCATGGACACCCTGAACATCCAGGTCGATATCGAGAATCCCGATCGCTGGCGCGAGGAGCCCTACTACAGCAAGATCGTCGAGCTGTCGCTCAACGGCATCCGGATGACCGCGGCGCGCCCCTACGCGACGCTCGTGATCGTCGGCGACAACAAATACATGATGCTCGGCCGCACCATCGTCCCCGATCCGACGCTGTTCGGCACCGCGTTCGTGCCCCTCACGCTCGACACTTTCCAATACTGGAAGGCCAAATCGCTGGAGCATCTGCAGCGCCTCAACGAGCGCGTGATGGAGATCCAGCGCATCCAGCAGGAATTCGGCTATTGCGCGATTCCTGAGGACGACGATCCCCAGCCGCCCTATCGGCCCGCGCTGCTCGAATTGTCGAAGGCGCAGGCTGCGACCTCTGCGAAATAACCTCCTGCTCGCGGTGTGACCGCTGCGGCGCTCAGTGAGCCGTGAAGGACGCAAGTTCTTGCGCCCTATTCGCCTCTGCGGTCACGCCGCCAACACGCTTGCGCCTACTGCCAGCCCCAGCCCTGTTGCTGCGGCTGCTGGTAATAGCGCTGCTGGCCATAATAATACGGCTGACCGCCGCTGCTGCGCCGGCGCGTCGTCCCCGGCTGGGGGTAGTTCGCGCTGTTGCCCTGCTGGCCCCACCAATTGCTCCCGGAGGGAGAGTCCCAGCTATTGCCCGAGTTGTAATTATTGGCCTGCGGGGAGCGCTGCGAGAAGAAGCCAAAACCGTCGTCGTCCTCGCTGCCCCAACCGCCGGTCCGCGCGATGCGGTCCTCCATCGACGGCTTGCGGGTGATGAAGCCGCCCTGCGGCTGGTTGCTCAGCACCGCGACGAACTCGGTGCGATAGTTGGTCTCGCTGCTCAGCGGCTCGTCCGAGACGATGATCGAGGAGCGCGGCATGGCGGTCGGTGCGATGCGGTCGAGCACGTCCTGCGGGATGATGACACGGTCGAGCGCATCCTTGGCGTTGTCACCCTCGTCGATCGTCACAGCGGTCCAGCGCAGCCCGGAACCGCTGCGCGCCACCGCCGTGAAGATATGCGTGCCGATCGGCCGGTTCGGATCGCGGATGGTGACCGGAACCTCGATCGAGGAATCGAACACCTCGCCGCCGTCGGGCCACGCCTTGTGGGTGTTGCGCCGGACGTAGAGCTTCTGCGTCGAGCGGCTGATGTAGACCGAGACCGGCTCGAGCGCGAGCTTGGCCTCGGTCGCCGTCTTGGCAGTGTCGGCCTTCTTGGTCTCGGCCGCCTTGGCGGCGTCCTTTGCCGCGGCGGCGGCGTCGCGCTTCGCGGTCGCATCGGCCTTAGCGGCCTCGAGCTGGGTCGCGGCTTCCTCGGCCTTGGGAGCGGCCTTCTGCTTCAGCTCCTCGGCCTTCGCCTTGGCCTGGTCGTTCTTGGCGTTGGCAATCGCCTTGTCGGCGAAGGCGAGCTCGGCGGCGGTGCGGGCCTTCTGCTGCTCCAGCTTACGCAGCGCCGCCGTGAGTGATGTGAGGTCGCGCGCGGTGGTGGCGGCGGCCTTCTTCGCCTCCTCGGCCACGCGCGCGGCTTCCGCGGCCTCGCGGCTCGCAGCCTGGGCCCGGCCCGGAGCGGCCGCAATCGCATCCTTGTTCGGCACGAACAGCGCCGGGTGAGAAAATTCGACCGGCGCCGCGTCCTCCGGCGAGATGATCACCCGCATCCCGATATAGGCCTTGTCGAACAGCTTCTCCGCAAACTCGTAGGGCATCCGGATGCAGCCATGCGACGCTGCATAGCCGGGTAGCGGGCCGCCATGCAGCGCGACCCCGTTCCACGTGATGCGCTGCATGTTCGGCATCCAGGCATCGTCATAAAGCGTCGAGTGGTGATCCTTGTCCTTTTCGATCACGGCGAACACGCCGGCCGGGGTCTCGCGTCCCTTGACGCCGGTCGACACCGGCGCGCGGTAGATCCACCCCTCGGCGTCGTAGAACGTGACCTTCTGGCTCGCGATCGAGACGATCGCCATCAGCGGCTCGCCCGACTGGCGCGGCGCCGTCGCCTCGACGGTGGCCTCGCGGCGCTGCTGCTTCGCCCCGGCGCCACTGGCAGGCGCCGCAAGTGTGACCACCATCGCCAAAGTCACAATGGCGCGAGGTCCCCAACGCCGCATCGCCGCGGTGGTTTGCGCCGTTGTCGTTCGATTTGCCATGCCATGCCCCGGTTGCAATGCCAGTCCGCGGTTTGCGTCGATCACATCAGAGATTACGCGTCTTGGATTAACCAACTGCCGCCACCTTCACATCGTCCAATCCGATCCCCGGGACAAATCAGCACATTCCAGTGACAAATTTCATATATGACGGCGTGCCGCGGCGGAAGGGTGGCGCGGGCCGATCCGAAAGGCGGCAACCCTGGACCGACAATTGGTCGCACCTCACCACAGGGGGACTGGCCGATCGCCGGCTGCCTGGCGGCGGCCGCGCGCATTAGGAACGCCCGCCAGCGGCAAGCGTTTTCAGCATGACAGGCGGCACCCTCCGCGAACCGGCATTCCATCCGAAGGAAACGAAATGCCCTACGCGTTGTTCGATCGCGACAAACAAATCGACCGCGCTTTTCCGACGGAAAAGCAAGCGTGGGAACATGCATTGATCAGCGGGCTCGTCCTCGACGTTCCCGTCGCCGACGAGGCCGGCGGTCAGGTGCTGCCCGCAGGCTATCACATGAAGCAGATTCCCGGCGACGAGGTGTTTGAACCGGCGCCTGCGTGGAAGCTGCCGAAGGAGGTCTCGTGACCGGCACGACCAGCACGTCACGATGACGGCGCGCCAGCATGGCGCATCAGACAATTGCCCGACACTTTGGCGAAACACTTGGGGATGACGGCATGGAAACCGGCAAGAATTTGCTCGTTCGATGCATCGACAACACGCTGCAGCGGGACACGCTCTCGCTGGGGCGCGTCTACGAGGTGACGCGCGATCTCGAGCGCGACGGCTATTACGAGCTGAGCGGTCTGGGCCGCTTCAGCCGGACGCGGTTCGAGGTCGTGCAGCCCAACGATGACGACGCCGACGCACCGCAAGGGTCTTGACGATAGGAGTAGGAGAGCACAATGCCCCAGAGGCGACAAGTCCAGCTACACCGACAAGCAGAAGCGCCAGGCCGAGCATATCGA
This sequence comes from Bradyrhizobium ivorense, assembly GCF_900696085.1. Taxonomy (GTDB): domain Bacteria; phylum Pseudomonadota; class Alphaproteobacteria; order Rhizobiales; family Xanthobacteraceae; genus Bradyrhizobium; species Bradyrhizobium ivorense. The sequence continues at coordinate 40,866 of NZ_CAADFC020000025.1, read as the reverse complement.
GGAAGGCTACGAGAAACGCGGCGTTTCCGAGCGCGAGGCCGAGCGCCGCGCATGGGCCACCGTCAATGCGGAGACCCATGGCGGCAAGAAGAGCGGCTCCGGCCGCGGCACGCGCGAAAACCATGCCCCGTCGCGCAAGGGTGGCAAGCTGGGCGGCAAGTCCGCCGCGAAACGGCCTGCCGCGGCGCGATCGCGCTCGGCGAAGAAGGCGGCGCGCACGCGCAAGCGCCGCGCGGCTTGATCTGCAACTGACCACGTCGATTGGCGCGCCTCAACGGCGCGCCAGCAGCACCCTGATCAGGAAGGCGCACGCAAGCGCCTGCAGCGCGGCCTCCGCGTAATCGCGCGAAGCCGTTGCAGGGGCGGACGGACGCGCTAGCCTTGCGGGCCGCAGGTCTCATTCAGTTCGGTCTCGTGATTGCCGGTCATCGTGCAGATCGCCTCTGAGGCGCGCACAATCCGCGCGTCGTCGATCGCGTCGGCGGTGGACTGCCCCGGACCCTGCATAACTTACCCGCCGCTCAGATGATGGGCGACGGCAAACAGCGCCAGCCCGCTCAGGATCATTGCCGACGCCGCGCCGGCGACGCTGCGCGCGAGTTCTGCTTTCGAAAGATTGGTTCTGGTCGCCATCATGGCCTCCCGTGCATGCGAGCAGGGCTCGCGATCGCACGCGGGCCAGGCTCATCAACGGTGGGACATTCGCATCATGGAGATGCAACGCATGCGGCTGGCCTCGGTTCCAGATCACCATGCACAGCGCCGGCCTGCCGCCGTGCGAAGGCGCAATGGATCGCTTTTGGAACCCGGGCGTTGATGGGCTGATCGGGGCCACAACGCGCGGGCCTGTTGTCCGCTCGGGCCCGGATCTGGAATCGGAGACGCGATGGTGATCCGCGGGCGGCGGCTGCAACCGGCGATCTGGGCGGTGATCATTCTGCTCGCGACCGCAACCGCGGCCGGCGCCGAGGCCGGCAAGGCGGCAAAACCTTCCGAGTTCATCCTGCTGGCGCAGATCGCGCTGTTGATCGCGGTCGGGCGCGGGCTCGGCGAACTGATGCAGCGGGTCGGCCAGCCCTCCGTGATCGGCGAACTGCTCGGCGGCCTGCTGCTCGGCCCCTCGCTGTTCGGCTGGCTGTGGCCTTCGGCGCAGGCCGCGATCTTTCCGACGTCCGGCGAGCAGAAGGCGCTAATCGACGGCATCGCGCAGTTCGGCATCCTGCTGCTGCTGTTGCTGACCGGCATGGAGACCGACCTCAAGCTGGTGCGCAAGGTCGGCCGCGCCGCGACCACGATCTCGATCGCGGGCATCGCGGTGCCGTTCGTCTGCGGCTTCGCGCTCGGCGAATTCCTGCCGCAATATCTGCTGCCTCATCCGGAAGCGCGGCTGATCGCAGCGCTGTTCCTCGGCACCGCGCTGTCGATCTCGTCGGTGAAGATCGTCGCCGTGGTGGTGCGCGAGATGAACTTCATGCGCCGCAATGTCGGCCAGATCATCGTCGCGAGCGCGATCATCGACGACACCATCGGCTGGATCATCATCGCGATGATCTTCAGCCTCGCCTCGCGCGGCACGCTCGACGTCATGTCGGTGGCGCAGGCGCTGCTCGGCACCCTCGCCTTCCTCGCGGTCAGTTTTACGATCGGCCGTCGCCTGGTGTTCCGGCTGATCCGCTGGGCCAATGACAATCTGATGAGCACCGCGGCCGTCATCACCGTCATCCTGCTGCTGATGAGCGTGATGGCGATGATCACGCATCTGATCGGCGTGCACACCGTGCTCGGCGCCTTCATCGCCGGCGTGCTGGTCGGCGAATCCCCGATCCTGACCCGGCAGATCGACGAACGGCTGCGCGGGCTGATCTCGAGCCTGTTCATGCCGGTGTTCTTCGGCCTCGCCGGCTTGAGCGCCGATCTGACCGTGCTGAAGGATCCGTCGCTCTTGGCGCTGACCGCGGCGCTGGTGCTGATCGCGAGCATCGGCAAATTCGGCGGCGCCTTCGCCGGCGGCGCGCTCGGCGGGCTGACGCGGCAGGAATCCTATGCGCTGGCGAGCGGCATGAATGCGCGCGGCTCGACCGAGGTGGTCATCGCCACCATCGGCCTGTCGATGGGCGTGTTGAGCCAGACCATGTTCTCGATGATCTTGACCATGGCGGTGCTGACCACGATTGCGATGCCGCCGATGCTGCGCGCGGCATTGTCAAAACTGCCGCTCGGCCAGGACGAGAAGGAGCGGCTGGAGCGCGAGGAATACGAGCAGCGCGGTTTCGTCGCCAATCTCGAGCGGCTGCTGCTCGCGGTCGACGACAGCCTCAACGCGACATTCGCCGCCCATCTCACAGGTCTATTGGCCGGCGGGCGCGGCCTGCCGATCACCGTGCTGCACGTCGGCGCCCATCCCGGGCTTGCGGAGCAGAACCGCGGCGACGAGCAAAGCCACGAGGCCGCCGTGATCAACGCCGCCAAAGAGAGCGCAAAGGCCGATGCCGACGGCGGCGGCAATGTCGACGTCCTCACCCGCGCGCCCGAGAAGGCGGCGGCGGAGGCGATCGCCGAGGAAGCCAAAAAGGGATTTGACCTGCTGGTCGTCGGCATCGACGATGTCGCCGACCGCGACGGCGGTTTCAACAAGGGGATCGACGAATTGACCGCGGGCTTCGACGGTCCGCTGGCGATCGTCGTCGCCAAGGGCGCGCATCAGCAGCACCCGACCGCGAACCCGCGAAAAATCCTGGTGCCGGTGTCGGGCAGCAATGTGTCGCGGCGCGGCGCCGAGGTCGCGATCGCGCTGGCACGCCTGTCCGCGCTGCCGCTGCAGGTAGTCTATGTCTCGACCACGCGCGACAAGGGCGCCCGCCGCAGCAGCACCAGCATGTCGCTGGCCCGCGAGGAAGCGATTTTGAAGGACATCGCCGCGGCCGCGGCGCGTTACGACGTCAACGTGGCGACGACGTTGCGCGCCAACACCGCGCCCGAGGTCGCGATCCTGCAGGAGATCGCCGCAAGCCGCGCCGATCTCGTCGTGCTCGGCACCGACCGCATCCAGGGCGACAGCCTGAATTTTGGCAGCGTCGCCGCTTCCGTGCTCGGCAAGTCCAAGGTCTCGGTGCTGCTGGTGTCGGACGGCGAGATCAGGCCGAAGAGCTAGAGCGTTTTCGAGCGAAGTGGAGGCCGGTTCGCGTAAAGAAAACGCGTCAAACAACAATGACCCGTGGGCCGGTTGCTACCACTCTTCAGGGCAGGGATCGACGATCTTCCAGAGCTCGATCCCGTTCTTGATCTTCTTCATCTCGGTGGTGAGCCCGCCGTTGCGGCGGATCCAGTCCTTCACCGTGTTGGGGTAGTACGACATCAGGTCGGAGGTGCCCTCGAGGCTGGTGACCTTGATGCCGAAGGTGAAGGCCTTGTCGTAATAGGCCTGGTGGAAGCCGAGGCTGGCCTTCGGCGTCACGCAGATCTTGTTCATCGGCACGATGCCGAACACCAGCGTGCAGGCCGAGTTGCAGATGCCGTCGATGATGACGCGCTCGCCGCGTTCCTTGATACGCTTGTACTTGGTCTTGTACTCCTCGACATAGCCGCCGTGGTCGCGCGTGATGTGCAGATCCGCCCGCGCCGGCGCGGCAGCCAGAACCAGGAGCAGCAAGGCAAGGGGCGTGATGCGCATGAAAGGTTTGAACCGAAAAAGCCTGGCCGGGAGGGGTCAGGCCGGATGGACCTGACCGCAAGACTCTGGCCGGACTGTGTTGGCAATCGGTTAAGCATCCGCAAAAAGGCAAAATTTGGCGCGCTGTGGCTGATTTCCCGCAGCTTTTCGCCCGATTCCGGGTTAAATGGAGCCCGGAGCGGCCGAAACTGCCGATTCCAGCGTGAATGCCCGGAGGCCGCCAATGACCAAGACCAAGCTGCTCGCCGCCCTAGCCCTGACCGTTTCCCTGGCCGTTCCGGCCCTGAGCACGGCGACCGCGGCCGATATGTCCCTCTACCCCCGCCACCGGCATCACCACCGCCACGCCCATTGGGGCCTGCCCTACCACATCAGCTATCTGCACAATTACGGCCCCGGCCCCACCCCGGGCACCTTCGCGTTCTACGACGGCCCCTCGACCAACAAGTGCTACCAGGGCTCCGCCGCCTATATCGGCCAGGACCACCGCCGCCACCCGTGCTTCTGAGGAATTGAGCTGACGGCCAGCACGCGGCACACGCATGCCGAGGTTGCTGGCCCTCCCCGGCCAAGTCTGGTAATCGACCCGCAACGCGCTCGTAGCTCAGCTGGATAGAGCATCGGATTTCGATTCCGAGGGTCGGAGGTTCGAATCCTTCCGAGCGCGCCACCCAACAGCACCCCCGCATAGTCGTTGAGTGAAGCGTCACCGTGATCGGTGTGTAGGGTGGGTAGAGCGCAGCGAAACCCATCGTCTCGCCGCGCCGATGCAATCGATGGGGTTTCGCTGCGCTCTTCCCCACCTTACGCTGCTGCGCAGCGGCTGCCCCGTAAAACCCACGCCTTGCGCTTCCTTGCCGGTTGCAGGACGCTGCATTCGCCGTACGCCTCTTGCACCCGGTCCATGTGAGGCGATCCGTCCATTGTCGAGCCTGGGCCGAAGGAAAGTCGTGAGATGGGCGATAACGACAATCTCGTTGAGCGCGTCGCGCATCTGGAGGGACAGGTCTCCCGCTTGCTGGCGGCACTTTGCTGCGCGCTCAGCGTCATCCTCGTGCTCATCTTCTATAACAGGGCACCGTTCTATTTCGACGGCCATTACGGCGACTTGTTCGTCAGATTGGCCGGAACCGTCGGGTCATCCTTCCTGGTGGGCTGGCCGATCGTGAAGTGGGTGGTTGGCAAAAAGCCGGAATAGCTCTGCTCGCAAGCCCCGCTACAGCGCGATGAGATTGGGCTGAATCGTCATCGCGCTTTTGCTCTTTGTTTGAGCATGATCTTTTCGGAAAACCGCTTCACACTTTTCCGGATCATGCTCTAGCCCCGCCCGCCCCTCTCCCCGAACCACCGCCGACAGGCGCGGCTGAAGCTCGTCGCGTCGGTGTAGCCGAGCGCGGCGGCCATCGCGTCGCGCGATTGCGTCCCCGACGCGAGCATGGCGCGGGCGCGCTCGCGCAGCACGGCGTCGAGCAACGGCCGGAAGGCGTGGCCGGTCTCGGCCAGCCGCCGCACCAGCGTGCGCCGCGAGGTGCCGAGCAGGCGCGCGGCTTCTTCCTCTGCCAGACGTTGCGGCAGGCGCGCCGCGATCAGGTTCTCGACGATCCGCGCCAACGCCTCGCCGTCCGGCCGCGGTTTTTCGACCGCCTGCAGCGCCTCGATCGCCCGGGCGTGCAATTCCGGATCGGCAAACGGCGACGGCCGCGCGCACAGCAGTTTCGGCACCTCGAAGCCGAAGGCGGCGGCGTCGAATTGCACGGCGCAGGAGAAATGCGGCGCCAGCCGCTCCGCGCCCGCCGGCGGCGGCCAGGGAAACTGCAGCGTCGCCTGGCCGATCGCATCCTCGAGCAGCTGCACATACACCGCGTGCACATTGAGGCCGACCGCGAGCGCGACGGCGCGCCACAGCGCATCGTCCATCGCCACCGTGGGCGAGATCTCGATCTGGATCGCCCGCGCGGTCTTGCGCAGCTGGTTGCGGATGAAGGGCGCGCGGGTCGATCCGAAGCGGGCGCCGATGGTCAAGGCATCCGCGATGGTCGGCGCGGTCCGGGTCGCGACGTCGAGCGCGCCCTGCAGCGATGTCGACCAGACTGCCGCGGCCGACAACGGCCACAGTTCGCCATTGCGGCGGGTGATGTTGGCGGCCAGCGCCACCAGCGCCGAGACCGGCATGTGCGCGCCCGGCTGCTCGAGCAGCGCAAGCTGCACACCGGTGCCGTTCAGCAGCTCGTCGCGCTCGCCCCGCGTCTTGCCGAAGGCCCGGACCAGGGCCCGCGCATAGCTCACGGTGACCGGCGCACGGAGAGCAACCGAGTCCGATCCCTGCATGGCGTCGGCGACCTCCCCTCGCGTAGGCTTGGCGCAAAATGCCACAAAATTGGCCTGTTGTGAACTGGCGGCGCAGCCCCGCCTCGCGGCATGCTGAGCGCAACAACGGCAAACGCCGCCTCGAAAAAGCGACGCTGGAGGATGACGATGATCTTCACGGGCACCAATGCTGCCGGCGAGACGATCACCTATCGGGACGGCAAACGCTATCTGTGGATGCTCTCCTTCATTCCGCCGCTGGTCCCGCTGCTGTCCTACCGGCTCTATCTCGAGACCCACAATCCGCTGGCGACGCTGATTCCGTTCGTCTTCATCTTCGGCCTGATCCCGCTGCTCGACATGCTGATCGGCGAGGACACCCACAATCCGCCGGCCGAGGTGGTCGGCGCGATGGAGGCCGATCCGTATTATCTCAGGCTGGCGCGCTTCACCGTGGTGTTTCCCTGGGTGAACTACGTTGCGCTGATCGCGTTCTTCGGCACCCAGGAGCTGCCGTGGTGGTCCTATGTCGCGCTGCTGCTCGGCGTCGGCACCATCAATGGCGGCGCGCTGCTGATCGGGCACGAGCTCGGCCACAAGCCGGACAAGCTCAACATCCTGTTCGGCACGCTCGCCAACTGCGCGGTCGGCTACGCGCATTTCCGCGTCGAGCACAATCGCGGCCACCACACCTGGGTCGCGACCCCCGAGGATCCCGCCAGCGCGCGGTTCGGTGAATCGATCTATGCGTTCGCGCTGCGCGAACTGCCCGGCGCATTCCGGCGCGGCTGGCGCAACGAGGCCGAACGGCTGACCAGGCGCGGCGAGCCGGTCTGGTCGGTCAACAACGAGATCCTGCAAGGCTTTGCGCTCACCTTCGTCGTCGCGGCCGCGCTGATTGCGCTGTTCGGCTGGAAGGTCGCGCCGTTCATCGTCGCGCATCATTTCCTCGGCTGGTATGCGCTGACCCAGGCCAACTATGTCGAGCATTACGGGCTGCTGCGCGAAAAACTGTCGAACGGCCGCTACCAGCCGGTCGAGCCGCGCCACTCCTGGAACACCAACCACATCGTCTCGAATTTGATGACCTTCCATCTGCAACGTCATTCCGATCACCACGCCAACCCGATGCGCCCCTACCAGTCGCTGCGCGACTTCGACGACATCCCGCGGCTGCCGAACGGCTACACCGGGATGTTCGGGCTGGCGGCCATCCCGCCGCTCTGGTTCCGTGTGATGGACCCGAAGACATTGGCGTGGGCCGGTGGCGACACAAGCAAGCTGAACTTGCGCGATCGGCCGCGCGGTGAGCCCAACGATCTCGCGTCCCGCGACGGAGGTTCGGCGACCACCGGCGCGTAGTGCCTCCACCGCAATTCGGCGGCGCGCGCCTTTGCGGCTCACCCCGCCAGAGCATCGGATTTCGATTCCGAGGGTCGGAGATTCAAATCCATTCGAGCGCGCTTCTATCAACGGGTTAGCCGCCATTTCGGACTTCGGTCGGCGAGCACCTGCCGCGCCCAAGCCTCACCCCAGGTCGGATATTCCGGATACGCGAGTGCGCCCCCCGCCGGATCGACAGGTTGTGATGGGTATAAATCTATACCTCTGATATACTCGTCCCGGACGTTTTTCAGAGTGCATTTCGCGCGGGCTTTTTCATCACCAACGTTGGACCCGGCATCGTGAGCGAAGGATCAGGCAAGACGACCTGGATTGCGGTGATCGTCGCCGTCTTGAGTTTGGCGACCGCCGTGGTCACCAGTTGGGACAAGCTGTTTCCCTCCGGCGCCAATGCCTCCAAGCTGTCGAGCCCGACGATGTACATGAATTGGCGATGGCAGGCATATACGCTTCCGCCAAAGATGACCGCCGACTACATCAAAAAGTGGAACGGCGACTGCGCAGCGGAGGGCCAGCGGCAACTTTTGTTGCATGGTTTCAGTATTTACGGTTTCAGCGAAATCGGCGTCGGTGGCGGCGCGATGTTTCCAAACTCGCAGGAACTTTTGATCCAGATTGCCTGTCAGGCCATGGATCAGCACTTGGCGTACAGCATCGTCGCCGTCGGCCCCTCCACCGACATCGCGACGGTCGACCGGCATATGAATGCGATCTTGGAAGGCATGATCCGGCCCGGCATGAGCTTCGGGCAATAGCCGATTCCACCGTGCCTTGTTCTCACCCTTGCCGTCATGGAACATGGCCGCGGCTGATATTTGCGACGCCGACACGTACTTGGCGCTTGCGATTTAAAGACCGATTGGTCTATATATCGGTCATGAATCAAGCTCCGGCACAGTTGCCCCGCGGCCGCCCCCGAAGTTTCGACGTCGACGGCGCCGTCGAACGGGCCATGCAGGTGTTCTGGTCGCGTGGCTATCACGCCACGGCGCTGCCCGATCTGCTTCGTGCGACGAAGCTCTCGCGCGGCAGCCTCTATGCTGCTTTCGGTGACAAGCACTCGCTGTTCCTGTGTGCGCTCGATCGCTACATCGCCGATGCGCTGGCACGGATGGATATCGAATTCGATCCGCGCAGAGATCCCGTCGACGGCCTGCGGAGTTACTTTGCCGGCTACGTCGACCGCACGAGCGGTGCGAAAGGCCGTCGCGGATGCCTGCTGGTGGCCACGACCATGGAACTGGCTGGCCAGGATGCCGACGTCAATCGTCGCGCCGCGGGCTTTTTCAAAGCCATGGAGACCAGGGTGGCGGCCGCACTTTCCCGCGCGAAGGCGGCCGGCAAGTTGGCCGACGGTGTCGAGCCTTCAAGTGCCGCGCGAATTCTCGTCTGTTTCGTCGAGGGGCTGCGCGTCATCGCCAAGACCGGCCCCACACCGATTACGTCGCAAGCCACCGCCGACGCTCTACTCGATCGTTTCGTCAGGTAAACAGCCCGTGGACAGCGCCGTGAATTCGCACGCCGATATTTGGACCGATCGGTCTTGAAAGGAAAGATGCCATGTCTGCCATCCAGATCGTCTGCGCGGTGGCCGTTCCCTTGCTCTGGGGTTATCAGTTCGTGGCCATCAAAGTGGGCGTTACGGAGTTTCCACCTCTCTTCTTCCTCGCGCTGCGGTTCATGGCCATCGCGCTGCTGCTTGTTCCGTTTGTCAAAAGGCCCACGCCTCAACAGTTCGGCCCTATCGCAGCTATTTCAATTTTCCTTGGTGGGCTGAACTTCGGGCTGTTCTATGTCGGCCTTGGGCTCGGCTCGGGAAGCATGTCGGCCGTCGCCTATCAACTCGCCCCGCCTTTCACCGTCCTGTTGGCCTGGCCGCTGCTCGCGGAGCGGCCGTCGCTCACCACATGCGCCGGCGTGGTGCTTGCATTCATCGGGGTGATCGTGCTGGCGACGGAGCCCGACCTGTCGGCAAATCCGCTTCCGCTGCTGCTCGTGGTCGGGGCAGCCTTCGCATTTGCGGTGTCCACCGTCCTGACCAAACGCTACGGCCCGTTCGATCCGCTGATGCTGATGGGGTGGTCGTCGCTGCTGACGGTGCCGCAGGTCATGTTGATGTCGTTGCTGCTCGAATATGGGCAACTGACGAGCCTTGTCGCGGCGGATGAGCGCGGCTGGCTGGCACTCGCCTACACCATTTTCATCGGAGGAATTGTCGGGTTCGGCCTTTGGTTCTGGCTGATCGGGCGCTGCTCCATGGGCCGCGTCGCCCCCTTCGGCCTGCTAATTCCGGTGTTCGCCCTGATATCGAGCGTGTTGTTCCTTGGCGACCGCATGACGCCAAAGCTGATCTTCGGTGGAGCGCTCGCGATCTCCGGCGTCGCCATCACACAGATAAGACCGAGCATGCGACCGATTTGAACAACGCGAGACCGAGCTGCGCCCGCTCAGCCGCCGCTCGGAATCTTGCGCCGCACCGCCTCGACGCCGACATCGGTGACGCGATATTTCCGCGCCGTCGTGCCCTCGGCGACGATCCAGCCCTTCTCGATCATTCCGGCGATGGTGCTCGGGCCGACGCCCGCGGGAAACGGGCGGCTACTCCCGATCGCGTCGATCGCCACCCGCTCGAGATGGGTCGCGACATGCGAGGGACGCGCGCGATAGGCTTTTGCAATGATGAGGACGGACAGCACTTCGGCGCGGCGGCGCACCGCGGAGGGGCTGCGGGTCAGCGCGTTGCTGATCTCGAGCGCATTCTTTCCGGCCCGGGCGAGCTCCCTGAGCGTCTCGTCCTCCTCGGAGGTCCAGCGCCGCACCATCCCCATCTGCCCCTCACCGCCTCGATATGCACCTGGAACCGATGCATAGGCAGGCGCGGCTGATTTGGGATGTGACTTTCGGCACCTCTTGGCGTGACCTTAGGGACTGTCGGCGATCACGAGGGCAAACGGCGCCGCCACCAGACCACTCGCCGGGCTTCCACCCCGAGGCATTTGCGCTGGCCGATCGGTGCCATCCGCTGTACAATCTCACCACGATTTCAGCAGTGAGGTATATTTATGCGTGTGAGCTCGATTTGTACGTTTGTCTTCGCCGTGGTGATTGGTCTGACGGCATTTGCGGGAGGAGCTGCGGCCGACAAAATCTGCGAGGGCATGGTGCCTTCGTGCCCGGACGGCTCTGCGCCATTCTGGGGCGGCAATGCCTGCACATGCGCGAGGCCAAAGAAATGCGCGCCGGAAAACTGGTTCTGCTCCTGGCAGCCGATCATCGGGGTATGGTCGTGCGCCTGCAACACGCCGGAGAATCCGCCACCCCCGTTCTGCCACGTCTGTCCTGACGGCAGCCCGGCTCGAGACGATGGACAGGGCAACTGCATCTGTGACGAATTCCTCCCGCCGCCCGCGAGCCGAGCGCCGCCGCGTCGCGCGTCGCCGATTCCAAAACGTCGCGAGCAGTGACGCGCAGACGCGCAAGCGCCGGCATCATGCTCGGATGGGAAGCGAAGGCGCGATGAACATGCGACGCGATCTCATCGCGCGTTGGCCGGCTGCGCTGCGGCTTGTGGCAGCCGCTCCGCAAGCGGCCGCCAGGGCCGTTCGCGGAGCGCTGCTGGCGCGATCAATGCTTGCTCGGCTCGAGCGTGATGAGCACACCGGTCGGCTCGGGCTCGTGTGGCCGAAGACTGGTGAGTTCCGGATCGCTCCATTCGGCGAGGCTGACCACTTCGCCGGTCTGCCCCTGCATGTCAGGGGCTTCGGCAGGTTCGAGAACTTTCAGGCCGCTGGTGTCGACGAAGAACGTGTGCTCGCCGAACACGCTGTTCAGTTGCGCGACCGCCGGGTGATCTTCTGGAAGCACCTGGGCGTTCATTTGCGTCATCGTCTGCTTGACCTGCGCGGAATTGAGCTTCATGCGCTTGCTCCTGTTCGTGGTTCCGGTTTTGGCTGGTTTCCCCTCCCCGCTCGCCCTCTGAGGGGGCCTCGAAGTCTCGAACCGATCCGGCACCGAAACGTTCCGCAGCCGCGACGCATTGACTGCGTTCCCCACAAGTTCCGTGTCTGTCGATGCGTGAAAGCGCGCAGCGGGCTCAGGCGGCGCCGGGCAGCACGACCTCGCCGAGAATGGCGTCATTGATGCGCCGTTGTTCCGCCGCCGGCCTGTCGTAATTGCCGCAGCACTGCGCGCAAGGTCGTCGATTACGCGATGTCCGCCGGCCGCATGCGGATCAGCACGTCGAGCACCACGACCAGAACCGGGCGACGCTCGTCGTCGACCAGCTCGGTCCGGAAGATCACGACGGCGTCGCGGCGCTCCGGCCGCATCGTGATCTTCTGGACCTGCGATTGGCCGGTGAGCGTGGCGCCGGGGCGGACCGGGCTGGGGATGCGAATCTCGAGGCTGCGCCCGACGATGCCGGCGACCTTGCTCCAGATCGCCTCCACCACGAGGCGCTGATAGATCGCAATGGTGTTGAAGCCGCTCGCGATGAGGCCGCCGAACGGGCCGGCGGCCGCCGCAACGGGATCGGTGTGGATCGGCACGGGATCATACTTCCCGGCGAACTCCAGGATCTCGGCTTCGCTGATCGTATAGCTGCCGAGCTGAAACGTCTGTCCCTCGGCGAGATCTTCCGCATACAGCATCGCGCGCCTCCCGTTTCAGACGGGACGATAGACCAACGCCGACGCCGTTCCATTCCCTCGGAGGTCATGAGCTTCGGCACGCGACCGGAATTGGCGATGCGGGACCGCTTCCCTTGACCCGGCCGCGGCGCGCCAAATCCCGCCCGGCGGGCCAATTTTGACGGTGGATCGGTTCCGGGGAGGTCCGCTGAGGGGTAGGATTTCCCCAAAACATGCGGTAAGTCACGGCAGCTGCCGGGCTTTTCGGATTCCCGGCGCCGCCTTCCCGGTCATCACCATTCGGACATTTTCGACATGAGACAGATCATCCTCGTGCTGGCGCTCCTGGTCCCGGCTGCCGCGCTTGCCCAAGGCACCGCCGCACCGCCCGCCACCGCCCCGGCCGCCGCGCAGCCGCCGATGGTCGGCGACAAGCCGCTGGTCCAGGTCGGCAAGAAGTCGGCCAAGTCGGCTGCCAAGAAGGGCGAGAAGGCCGAGCCGGCCGGCAAGCAGTCGGTCGCGCAGAAGCTGCAGGCCTGCCAGGACATCGACGACGCCACCAAGGAGCGGCTGAACTGCTACGACGAGATCTTCAAGCCGCAGCCAAAGCCGAAGGCCACTCCCGCCAAGGGCGTCAATGACTGCCGCTTTGTGAAGGAAGAGGACGAGCGGCTGGCCTGCTACAACGGCTTTGCCGACAAGATCCCGCGCCTGCCCCGCTAACCGCGTTTCGCCGGGATTTGGCCAAGGCGGTCGCGTGACCGCCCGTTCGGCCTGATGCGATTCAGACGAAAAAGCCGCCGCTGGCGTCTGCCGCGGCGGCCGGATCGTCGGCTGGGCTGATTACCAGTTGAAGAAGCCGAAGCGCTGCTGCTGCTGCGCGACGCGATATGGCTGGTACGGACCCGACTGGAACGGGCCGGGCTGCGCGAAGCGCTGCGGCTGCAGCTGGGTCGGCGGATGCGCGTGGCTGCGGGCGATCTTGCGCTTCTTGGGCGCCTGCGCCGGCTGGACCGGCTGCTCGACCGGCTTGGCCTCCGCCACCACCGGCTTGCTGGCTGCCTCGTTCTTCTCGCCCGGAACGAACTGGGCGAAGGTGTCGCGGACCCGGGACTGCGCCGAGCTGTCGCGGGCGGCTGCCGGCGCGGCCGCAGCCACGGCATTCACCTGCGACGGGACAATGGTCGGTAGATTGGTGTCATACACCACCAGCTCCGGCAATTTCTGGGTCGATTTGATGCGGACCGTGCTCTTGTCGATGCCGCCGGCCGACTGGATGGCGCTGCCGACCACGCTCTCCTTCGGCGTGAAGGCATCGAAGGCGAACAGCAGCGCGAGCAGAACTCCGCCAACGAACATGAAGTAACGCGCCACTGGCATCTTGCTGGCTCCCCCGCGCAGCGGGCGCGGTTCAACTCGTATGCGCACGATGACAGCCGCCATCGTGCGCCCGATCTCATCGGTTGCGCATGATCCCCCGGAAAGCCGGCATCGGCGTCGCCGAGTCATGTCCTAAACTGGTGATGTACTAGTTAGTTCCTCCCCGCCGATTTTGGTTCACCCGGGGTGCTCACTTTTTCGGGATAGGGGATTAAAGGCGGCTCGCGGTAACAACCGAGCATTTCGCCTTTGTTGCGTTGATATTGACGAATCCGACCAGCATCCGTGAATAGGTCTTGCGGGTCCGCGTCGCGATAGTGTCGGTGATCAGGCGCTTGCGCTGGGTCAGAGGGCTGCCGTCGCGGCGGGCGAAGGCGCAGGCGATCTCGATATCCTTGACCGCGAAATCGTTGCGATTGCGCAGCGTCAGCGTGACCAGCGCCTTCGAGCCGAGCCCGCCGCGCCGCCATGATTGCGAGGCAACGCGCAGGCCCTCGAGCGGCGATTTTTCGACGCCGGGCTCGGACGCGGCCGGCGACGCAGGCGCGATCCCCTCCGTGATCGGCTCGTTCGCCGGCACGATCGCGACCGCGGGCGGTGTCTCCTTGTTCGCGGCGGCCTGATCGGGCTGCGGCTCGGACGACGGAGTCTGCGCTGTCAGGATGATCGAGGATGGCGCCGGCGAGACGGCTTCATCGGCAGCGTCGCTGAGCTCCGGGAGCATCAGCCAGGCGGTGATCCCCGCGACGGCAATCAGCGGCAACAGCAGGCCCGCGAAGAACCTGCCTGCACCGAAACGCCCGACAGCAACGTTTTGAAACGGGTTTCGAAACGACGCCAAGCCGATCCGCATCGCCGTGCCCTCACCCCGGCGGCAACCTGCCGCCCATGCCCCGACAGGCACCGCTTCCGCACTGGTCCTGAGACGGCCGCAGGGTCGGGGCGCCACAGCCGAGACAATCGCCGGAGACCAAAATGGTTTCCTTCCGGGACGGTGATTTTGCGGCAGTCGCTTCAGCGCCGGCTTCTGTCGGCGCATAAGGCGCGCGCTGCCGCGGTTTTCGCGAGGGAAAACCGCTTCACAGCTTTCTGCATCGTCTCTAGATTTGCGCCGCCTCGGCAATGCGCGCCGCAAGCGCGTGAGAATCAAGGAGACCGCGATGCCTACCGTGACCTGGGACCATATCCACCTGCGCAGTCCCGATCCCGAGGCGACCGCCGCCTGGCTGCACGACATTCTCGGCGGCGAGATCATCCGCGGTCCCGGCCGCATCGACGTCGCGCTCGGCGGTGCCAAGGTGTTCATCGCGGAGGTCGCACCCGGCGACGGCGTCAACGCGCCGCCGGTGACGCCCTATCAGGGGCTCGACCATTTCGGACTGACGGTGAAGGACATCGACGCGGTCGCCGCCGAGATCAAGGCCAAGGGCGTCGAGTTCACCAAGGAGCCGACCACGATCCGTCCCGGCGTGCGCATCTGCTTCATCCGCGGCCCGCAGGGCATCTCGATCGAGCTTCTGGAGCGCGACCAGAAGTACGCGTGACACTGAAGCAGCGGACAAATTCAACCTGACCCGTCACCCTGAGGTGGCCGCTTCTTCAGCGGCCCTCGAAGGGTCGACGGCCACCGACGGGGCCGCGTCGATCCTTCGAGGCTCGCCGAAGAGGCTCGCACCTCCAGCGACAAAGGCGAAGCCTTTGCGCGGGGATGACGCGGAGCGGGATCTGCTCGTAAGCTCGCCCCGCTAGGTCATGCTGCCGGGCATGAAGCAGCGGATCGTGATGCCGGTGTTGTTGCGGATCGGCCAGACCATGGCGCGGCCGGCGCGGTTGGGCTCGGTGACCACGGCGTCGTCGGGGACGTCCATCCATTGGCCGTCGAGGCGCACCCGGTAGTGCCCGTCCTTGGACTCCCAATCGACGTCGCTGAGCGCGCTGCCGTCGGCGTCCGAGCAGCAAGGACCCTTGCCGCTGCGCAGACCGTCGAACCATTGCTTCAGCGGCGAATTGGCGTAGCGGCCGTCGGGATCGCGCGCCTCCGCGAGATGCGCAGCCGCCACCGACAGCAGCACCACCAGGCCGAGCCGCAGTGACACCGTCACCCCGACCGCGCGCCGGCGGGCCAGAGTTCCATGATCGCGAGACAGGCGCGCCAACCGGCCGCCGGCTTCCGTGCAGTCAGTCATGTATCGTGTGCTCCAGCACTCACCGGCCAGTGCAACCACAGTTATGCATTTCGTGGGCCAATTTGATTCGTGCAAGGCCCCGCCGTCATCGCGCTGTCACAGCATTGGCAGGAACCGAGGGTTCGCGCCAAGTCGGGACAACTCGGGATAACCGGCCGCGTTGCGCGAAGTTGCGTGCTTTGGCATAAAAAACCGATCGGCCTGCCGTGGGCGCGGCGGGCCGGCAAAGTGGGACGTCATGAACAACGGGCTGTACTCAATCCACGTCACCTTGCTGGACGGGCGCGTCGGCAAGGGCAGCGGCGTGATTCTCTTCCGCGACGGTCAGATCCTCGGCGGCGACGCCTATTTGTATTACACCGGCAGCTACACGGTGAAGGGCGACACCTTCAAGGGCGAGGTGCTGGTGCAGCGCCACACCACGCCGCGCGACACCGACAATCCGCTGTTCGGAGGCCCTGCCCCCGTCGGCATCGGGGTGACCGGCACCTTCACCGAAACGCGCGGCACCATGAGCGGCACCGCGCTGGTCGGCAAGGCGAGCCAGATCTTCGGCGCCACGCTGCACAAGCTTGCGGATGTCAATTAATGCTCTGCAGTCGCAGCTAGTCTAGGCCCGTCATTCCCGCGCAAAGGCTCCGCCTTTGCGCGGGGATGACGGAACTGGCAGTGAGCTGCTCTCTCGTCATTGCGAGCGAAGCGAAGCAATCCATCTATCCCCGAATTGAAACATGGATTGCTTCGCTTTGCTCGCAATGACGGGGTTAGAGCGAATGCACCATGCAGAAATAGCCGCGCAAGCAAACCCCTACTCCGCGGCCTGCTCCAGCGGGGCGGTGCGGGGCAGGATGATCTGGATGCGGGTGCCGCGGCCGGGCTCGGACTCCAGACTGAGCCGTCCGCCGAGCCGCGTGGTGACGATGCTGTAGACGATGTGCAGGCCGAGCCCGGTGCCGCCCTGATCGCGCCGCGTGGTGAAGAATGGATCGAAGGCGCGGCGGCGCACGTCGAGGCTCATGCCGCAGCCATTGTCGGAGAACACCACCTCGACATTGTCCTTGCCGCAGGCGTGCACCTGGATATCGACCTCGCCGGCCTTGCCGTCCGGAAACGCGTGCGCCACCGCGTTGAGGAACAGGTTGGTCAGCACCTGGCCATACGGCCCGGGATAGGAGTTCATGATCAGGTCCGGCTCGCAATCGACGTTGAGCGTCAGATTGTGCTTGCGCAGTCCGGGCCGCAGGCTCATCACCACCTGCTCGGTGAGATCGCCGAGGTCGAAGCTGCGCTGGTCCGAATAGTTGCGGTCGGCGGCGACCTGCTTGAACGACTGGATCAGCTCGGCGGCGCGGTTGAGATTGGCGACGAGCTGCGACGAGGCATCCCGCGTCGTGTTCAGGAATTCGTTGAGGCTGGAGCGGCGCAGTTCGCCGCGCTCGACTTGGGCAGCGAAGGTCGCGGTCTTGCGTTCGAGCGCGGACGCCACCGTCAGGCTGATGCCGACCGGGTTGTTGACCTCATGGGCGACGCCGGCGACCAGCCGCCCCAGCGCGGCGAGCTTCTCCGCCTCGATCAGCGAGTTCTGGGTCTCGCGCAGATTGCGCAGCGCGGCCTCGGCGGAGTCCCGCGCCTTGCGCATCTCCTGCTCGGAGCGCTTGCGCTCGCCGATGTCGAGCGCGACCGTGACGATGTTCTCGATCTCGCCCTGGGTGTCGAGGATCGGCAGCTTGTTGACCAGCCATTGCCGCATGTTGCCGGCGGAATCCTTGTATTCCTCCTCGTAGAAGCCGAGCTCGCGCCGCGCCGACAGCACGCGCTTGTCGTTTTCGTCGCTCTTGGCCGCGCCGTAGCGCGACATCAGATCGGCGGTGGTCCGGCCGATCGCGTCCTGCGGCTCGATGCCGAAGATGCCGGCCATGTAGCGGTTCATCAGCACATAGCGCAGCTCACTGTCCTTGACGTTGATCACGGCGGGCACGGTGTCGATGACCATCTGCAGCAGGCGGCGGCCTTCGGCGATGGCGTCTTCGGCGCGCTTCTGGTCGGTGATGTCGCGCACCGTGCCCTCGTAGCGGATCACCTCGCCGACATCGTTACGTACCACGGTGGCGGAGTCCGACAGCCACAGCGCGGAGCCGTCGCGCGCACGGACCTGGTACTCGTAGTCGCGCACCATGCCGTCGCGCTGCATCAGCTCCTGGTACCGTGCGCGCGCCGCCGGATCGACATAGACCGTGGAGGCGATGTCGTCGATGCCGTTGATCAGGTCCTGCGGCGTGGCATAGCCCATCATCCGCGCCAGCGCCGGGTTGGCGTTGAGCAGCGTACCGCCCGGCGTCGTCACATAGATGCCCTCGACCGAGGCCTCGAACAGCTTGTGATAGCTCTCCTCGGCGAGCCGCTGCTCGGCGAGCGCGCGCAGTGCGGCCTCGCGCGCGCTGTCGGCGTCGATCAGGGTCTGGCGAAACACCTCGGCGGCGCGCGCGATATCGCCGATCTCGTTGTCGAGATCGGCGCCCGGGATGAACGCGCTCTTCTCGCCGCCGGAGACCTTGCGGATCGAGCCGGCGATCTTGGCCAGCGGCCGCACGGTGCGGCGAACCACCAGCACCGCGGCGAACAGGCCGATCAGCACGCCGGCGGTGCCGAGCACGATGCTCTGCCACTTGGCCTCGGCCAGCGTGCGCGCGAAGTCCCGCGACAGCACATGGCCGCGGCGGGTGCTGAGCTCGCGCAGCAGCTCGGTGACGCGCTGGATCAGCCGGCCCTCCTCGCCGAGCACCTCGCGGTCGATGTCGGCAATCTGGCCCTCGCGCGTTGCGATCGCGCTGATCGCCTCGGCATAATTGTCGACCGCCGTCCGCAGCGCGGGATCGGCGATGGTCATCGCGCGCATGCTCTGCGCGGCCTGCTCGGCCGCCGAGGTGTTGTGCGCCAGCAGCGCGGTCGCGATGCGGCTCTGGGTCTGCGACAGCGCGGCCGCCAAGGCGGGCTCCGGGCTGTCGGCGACCGCCTTGTCGAAGGCATCGCGCAGCGGCGGCAGGCCCGCGACCAGCTCGGCACGGCGGCTCAGCAGCGTCGAAATCCGCTCGATGCCGCCGCGATAGGTCGCCAGCCGCTGGGTGACGCCGTCGATCATGTCCTGCTGCTCGGGGGCAAGCCGGATACGGGTCTTCTTCAGAATCTCGCTCAGCGACTGGGCCGCCTCGGCGACCTGAATCGACTGGCTGCCGGGCTCGGTGACGAAATCCCGCGCCGCCAGCCGCAGCTCGTTCATGCGGCGGTCGATATCCTCGGAGATGTCGCCGACGCTCTGCAGCCGCTGCAGCTCGGCAAAGGTCGTATCGATATGGCGGATCGCGATCACGCTGGCGGTGGATGTGATGATGATCACAGCCAGCACCAGCAGGAAGCTGCCGAAGGTGAGCTGGCCGATCGAGAGGGAAAATGCTCGCGGCGCTTGCGAATTCGGCGGCAGTTCAACGGTCATATGGTCAGGGCCGGGGTCCAATGGACGGCAATATACGGGAAATTACGGGCGTTGGGGAAATGCTGAAGCGCCGGAGCCAGTTAGGGTGTGATCCGCGTCACCCTGATGACGTGCCGTGCCCGAAATCGGCACAGGGCCGGCGTCAGTCCGGCGGGATTACCCGCCTCCCCTGACGGCCCTGGCCCGGGCCGCGAGGTCCAGCCTGATGACGTCGGCGAATCGCCGCAGCGGTGCGCTCCTGGCCCCGCAGCCGGCACCGTCAGCATCGTCCCGATTCCTGCCGGCTGGTTTCGGCAGACGAAACTTCAGGCGGCGGCAGTTTTCCGCGCCGGGATGGTCATCGCGGCAACCCCGATCACGACGCAGGCGAGCCCGAGCCACGCCGTCGGGCTCAGCCGCTCACCCAGAAAGCTGACGCTGAGCGCGACCCCGATCGGCACCCGCAGATAGGCCTGCGCCGTGGTGCCGACCGAGCCGAGGGTCTGGATCAGGCGGAAGTAGATCACGAAGGCGATCGCGGTCGAGAACACCGCGAGCGCCAGCAGCGCCGCGAGCGACGTCGTCGACGGCGCCAGCGTCCACGGCCGCTCGACGGCGAAGCTGAGCGGGATCAGGATCGCAGCGCCGGCGAGCAGCGAGCCCGCCGCCGGCGCCATCGGATCGAGGCCCTTGAAGCCGCGGCTGAAGATCGCCGCACAGGCATAGCAGATGGTCGCGGCGACGATGGCGACCTCGGCCACCAGGCCGGTGCCGAGATCGCGGAACGCGTCGACGCCGACGATCAGGCAGATGCCGGCCATGCCGGCCACCACGCCGAACAGTTTTCGCGGGCTCGCCGCCTCGTGGCGGGTGACCATCGCGGTGAACAGGAAGGTGAAGATCGGGGAGGCCGAATTGAGGATGGTGGCGAGCCCGGCATCGACGAAGCATTCGCCCCAGGCGATCAGCGTCCACGGGATCACGCTGTTGAGACAGCCCTGGAACATGAAGCGGCGCCAGGTCGCGCCGTCGGTCGGCATCGTCACGGCGCGCATCCGCATGATGACGAGCAGCAGTGCTCCAGCGATCGCCGTGCGCGCCGCGATCAGCGTGATCGGCGGGATGGTCTCGACCCCGAGCTTGATGAAGGTGTAGGAGCCGCCCCAGAGCGTGGCGAGCGCGAGCAACAGGGCCAGCTCGAAGGCCATGCCGGGCGGGCGCGATGCGGTGGTCATGGCGGGGATTCCGTCTCGTGGGTTTGAGACGGAAATTACATCGCCGGTGCAGCACGATACTTCGGTGCAGACCGAAGTGTGAGGGACGCGATTCTCTCTCCCCTCGTCGTCCCGGCGAATGTGCTGCGCCGCCTGTGAGTCACGCGCGCCCGATCGCTCGTGACAACAGGCTACCCCATCGCGCCGACGTCGAACACCTCGCCGTCGTAGCCGGCTTCCTTGGGGATGCGGAGCTGGCGGCCGGTGGCGGTCTTGGTCATCACCGGCATCACCGTGACGATCGACATGGCCTTGCTGTCTTCAAGCGCGGCCGCAACGTTCGGCTGCTTGCCGAGCCGGATCAGGTTGCGGGTGGTCGGGAACGGCAGCTTGAAGCGGCCGCTCTCGCCGCCCGCCAGCGCCTCGCGCGCCGACACCCAGATCGAGTCGGTGGATTCCTTGCCGTCATGGGCGCCGAGCTGCTCGGGCGGCGCTGCGGCGAGGAAGAACCAGGTGTCGAACCGCTTTGGCATGCCCTCCGGCGTGATCCAGTGCGCATAGGGCACCAGCGCGTCGAGCGCGAGCACCAGGCCGTTGTCGGTGAGAATGGTCTGGAAGGTGATCTTGCCTTCGTTCAGCGCGCTGCGGTGCGCGAGCGCGAGTGCGTCGGCGCGCTTGGCATCAACCAGCTCGGACGACCCCTTCGGCCGCGCCAGCAGGATGCCGCTCTCCTCGAAGGTTTCGCGGACGCCGGCGATGCGGAAGCCGAGCGCGTCGGCGTCGAGGCCTTCGCCGCCGGAATAGAGCGCGGGGTTAGCTGCTATCTCGTTGTCGTTCTTGTCGACGCTGCCGCCGGGAAACACCAGCGCGCCCGAGTTGAACTCGATCTGGTGATGGCGGACCATCATGAAGATTTCGATTTCAGCTGATGTCGTGCCGTCGCGCAGCAGCAGCACGGTGGACGCAGGACGGGTCGCAGCGATCTCGGTCATGGTTTAGCCCGCTGCGCTGGATTGCGGCTGCAGATTGGCGCGGCGGTCGACGCGCGCCACGCGCGACAGCAGATAGTCGACCTCCGCCCTCGCCTGCGGCGTGATCACCGCGCCCGGCTTGCGCTGCGCGCTGGAGGAGATAATGCCGCGCTTCTGCAGCACGTATTTGCGCACGGTGAGGCCGACGCCGGGCTGCTGCTCGTAGCGGATCAGCGGCAGATGCGCATCGAACAGATCGTGCGCGGCATCGCGTTTGCCCGCCTTGGAGAGATTGACGACGTCGATCAAAAGCTCCGGGAAGGCATAGCCGGTCATCGCGCCGTCGGCGCCGCGCTCCATCTCGAAGTCGAGGAACAGGCCGCCATTGCCGACCAGAATCGACAGCGGCCGCAGCGAGCCGTCCTTCTGGAAGTTGCGCAGCGTGGAGATCTTCTCCAACCCCGGCCAGTCCTCGTGCTTGAGCATCACGCAGGACGGCGAATCCATCACGATCTTGCGGATCACCGCGGGCGTGAACTGGACGGTCAGCGTCAGCGGATAGTCCTGCAGCACCCAGGGAATGTCGTCGCCGATCGCTTCCTGCGCCTGCTTGAAATAGCCGGTGATCTGGTCGTCGGTGCGCAGATGCGGCGGCGGCGCGATCATGACACCGGCAGCGCCCGCATCCATCGACTTCTTCGCCAGCGCGCGCATGGTGGCAAAGCCCGGCGCCGAGACCCCGACGATCACCTGCAGCTTCTTGGCCCGCTTGACGAAGCGCAGCGCCACCTGCTCGGCCTCGGCGGCATCGAGCTTCGGCGCCTCGCCCAGAATGCCCAGCACCGTGACGCCGTCGCAACCGACATCGGTGTAGAAATCGGTGAGACGGTCGATCGAGGCCTCGTCGATGCGGCCGTCGTCGTGGAACGGGGTCGGCGCGATGGCGAAGGTGCCGGCGGCCTGGGCGGTGAGTTTTGTCATGGATGCCTCGTTTGTTCCCGCTCTCTATACAGCGTCATTTCCCGATCCGCCATTGCGCATCGGGAATGCGCCGCCTGCCGCAGGCTCGTCCCGGGAATGGCGTTCCCCTACTTGAACCGCCGCGCCGACCTCTTGATCTCCTCTTCGGAGAAGAAGATCTCCTTGGCGTGGGTGACGATGTCCTCGGCCTTCCACCCCGTGAACGGCGGCGTCCAGCCCTCCATTTCCATCATCCGCATCTCGCGCACCCCGCGCGGGCCGGAGACGCCGAGCACCTTGCCGGTCTGGTCGCCGGAGAGGTCGCTGACCATGTAGAGCACGGCCGGCGCGATGCCGTCCGGCCCGAGCGCCGCGCCCGGGTTCTCCTTGTAGCGCGGCAGGTCCGCGGTCATGCGGGTCAGCGCGCCCGGCGCCAGGGTCCAGATCCGGATGTTGTACTTGCGGCCCTCGATCGCCAGCACGTTGGAGAGGCCCCAGATGCCGCCCTTGGCGGCGCCGTAATTGGTCTGCCCGAAATTGCCGATCAGCCCCGAGGTCGAGGACGTGTTGACAATGACGCCGCCGCCATTGTCGCGCATCCATTTGAACACCGGCTGGGTGCAGCAGAAGGTGCCCTTGAGATGCACCTTCAGCACCTTGTCCCAGTTGGCTTCCTTGGCCTTGTGAAAGGTCTCGTCGAGCAGGATGCCGGCATTGTTGACCAGGATGTCGGCGCGGCCGAAATGCTTGATGGCGTCGTCGAACACCGACTGGCCGCCGGCCAAGGTCGAGATGTCGGCGCCGTTGGCGACCGCACGGCCGCCCTCGGCCTTGATCGCGTCGACCACCTTCTGCGCCATCGACGTGTCGGCGCCGGAGCCGTCGCGCGGCCCGCCGAGATCGTTGACCACGACCGCCGCGCCCTCGCGCGCGAACAGCTTTGCGTAGGCCTCACCCAGTCCGCCGCCGGCGCCCGTGATCAGCGCCACCTTGCCGTCGAGTAATCCCATGGTTGTTTTCTCCCTTGTTGTTCTTTCTTCTTCACCTCTCCCCGCCTGCGGGGAGAGGTCGGATCGCCCTTGCGATCCGGGTGAGGGGGTACAGGTCTCACCACGGTCACTACGCGCGGTGAGAGCCCCTCACCCACCCTCTCCCCGCGACGAGCGGGGCGAGGGAGCCAACGGCCGTCGCGCATGGCTAAGCCAGCACCGTCTTGCCGTTGCGAATCACGGTGACGCCGCGCGACTTCACCTTGGCCTCGAACGACACGACATTGCCGTCCTTCCACAGCTCCATGGTCACGGTCTCGCCGGGAAACACCGGCGAGGAGAACCGCGCCACGTGTTGCTTGAACGCGGCGGGATCATAGTCGGCGTAGGTCTGCAGCACCCCGCGGCAGGTGATGCCGTAGGTGCACATGCCGTGCAGGATCGGCCGCGGGAAGCCGGCCTTTTTCGCGAACTCCGGATCGGAGTGCAGCGGATTGCGGTCACCGCAGAGCCGGTAGACCAGCGCCTGGTCGGGCCGCGTCGTGATGTCGACCACCTGGTCCGGCGCGCGCTCCGGCACCTTGTGCGGCTCGGGCTGGCCGTCCGACGGACCACCGAAACCGCCGTCGCCGCGGGCGAAGCGCGACGCGACCAGCGTGGCGAGCTTTTCGCCCTTCTCGTCCTTCAGCACGGTCTGATGACGGATCACCGCGCCCTTGTCTTTGCCCTTGTCGAAGACATCGAGGACCGTGGAGTCCGCGGTGATGTGGGCTGCGGTCGCAAACGGCTTGTGGAAGGTGACGTCGCGCTCGCCGTCGACCACCATCACGCGGTTGAGATTCATCTCGCCGGGGCCCGCGCCCCAGGCTGCGACGGAGGCGAAAGTGGGCACCACCTTGAGCGGCCGCGGCGTCAGCACGCCCTCATTGACGAAAGCGAGCTCCTTCTCGTCCATCGGATCGGCGCCCATGCCGATTCCGTAGGCGTACAGCATCACCTCGCGGTCGCTGTAGCTGTATTTCTGGCCAAGATTTTTCAGGGCCATCAGCTGTTCGTACACGATCGGCATTGTCGTTTCACCCCGAATTTTTCTCTCTGCGGCGCGGTGCCCGTTACAGCGCCCTCTCCCCTTGTGGGAGAGGGCTACACAGACAGCGCAACAAACTCACTTGGGTGAGGGGTTGCCTCCGCATACTCATCTCTCTCGCGGAGAGACACCCCTCATCCGGCAGCCTTCGGCTGCCACCTTCTCCCACAAGGGGAGAAGGTACTTCTTAGGCCGGCGTGAAGAACGGCAGCGGCGCGCCGTCGGTCGGCTTCCATACCAGCTTCACCTTCTGGCCGATCTTCACTTTCTCCAGATCGCAATCGACGATGTTGGTTTGCAGCGACGGGCCTTCCTTCAGCGTCACATAGGCGATCGCGTAAGGACCGGTCGGCGACTTCCGCATCAAGCTATAGGTATAAACCGTGGCCTCGCCGCTCGATTCCTCCCACACCGTCTTGTCGGAGAAGCAGAACGGGCAGATCGCGCGCGGGAAGTAGTGCGCCTCGCCGCAGGTGGTGCAGCGCTTGATCATGAACTTGCCCGCCTTGGCCGCTTCCCAGAACGGCGCGGTCTCCGGATTGGTCACCGGGGCATTGTACTTCTTCGCTTCAGACATCACGCACGCTCCAGAATACAGGTTGAGGCGGCGTGGCGAACGCCGAGCAGACCGCCGGTGCCGTGGGCGATCGCGAGGTCGCAGTTCTTCACCTGCACCTTCGGATGCGCTTCGCCGCGCAGCTGGCGCACGGCCTCGAGAATCTTGGTCATGCCGCCGCGGTTGACCGGATGGTTGCTGCATAGGCCGCCGCCATCGGTGTTGAACGGCAGCTTGCCGACGCCGGAGATCAGATTGCCGTCGGCGACGAACTTGCCGCCCTCGCCCTTCTTGCAGAAGCCGAGGTCCTCGAGCTGCATCAGCACCGTGATGGTGAAGCTGTCATAGATCGAGGCATACTTGATGTCCTTCGGTGTCACGCCCGCTTCCTCGAAGGCGCGCGGGCCGGACCACACGCCGGCGGAGTAAGTCAGGTCGATATCCTTGCCGCCGCGCGGCCCCTTCATCGCCTCGCCATGGCCGATCAGCCGCACCAGCGGCTTCTTCAGACTCTTCGCGATCTCCGGCGTGGTGACGATCATCGCGCCGCCGCCGTCGGTAACGACGCAACAATCCATCCGGTGCAGCGGGTCCGAGATCATCGGCGAGTTCAAGACGTCCTCGACCGTGACGACCTCCTTCAGCATCGCATGCGGATTGTACTGCGCGTGATGCGAGGCCGCGACCTTGATCCAGGCCAGCTGCTCGGAGGTGGTGCCGTAGTCGTGCATATGGCGCATGGCACACATGCCGTAGGCATTGTGGGTGGTTGCCCCGTAGGCGGACTCGAAATCGGCCTCGGCGCCGGCGGCGCGCGGCGGCATCGGGCCGGTGCGCGGCTTGCCCGCCAGCGTGACCAGCGCGACCGAGCACTTGCCGGCGGCGATCGCCTCGGCGGCGTGGCCGAGATGGATCAGATAGGAGCAGCCGCCGGTCTCGGTGGAATCGACGTGACGCAGCTTCTTGGTGTTGAGGCCGAGATAATCGACCATCGGCCACAGCCCGCCCGGCGCGTCGCCGGCGCAGAAATAGCCGTCGACGTCGTCCTTGGTCAGCCCGGCATCCTCGATCGCGCCCTTGGCGACCTCGGCATGTAGCTGCGCTGTTGATTTATCGGGTGCGTGCCGGGTGGGATGTTCGAATATCCCGGCAATGTAGGCCTTGCCCTTGATGGTCAAATCGCTCTCCGCTGGCGTTTCTTCATCTCCAGCGTTTTTCTGAACCGCCGCTGCGGCCTTGGCAAGCGCGGAAATATTCCGTCAGGCGAGACCACGCTGACGGCGACAGGGTGATACGATTACGATGGGCAATCGTATTGGATCGGTGGCGGTGAATCGTAGAGGGTGTGAAGCTTTGTCCTCACCCACCGCTGTCATCGCCCGGCTTGACCGGGCGATCCAGTACGCCGCGGCCTCTCGCTTCTATCACCGGCGTCTCTGGAATACTGGATCACCCGGTCAAGCCGGGTGATGACACCGAGCAAGCTGAGCAAACCAACACCGTCACACTGAGGAGCGCGAAGCGCGTCTCGAAGGTCGCCGGCCACCACTTCGTAGGGTGGGTTAGCGAAGCATAACCCACCATTCTTCGCCCATCCCGTGGCAATGGCGGGTTACGCCTTCGGCTAATCCACTCTACGCAACTCCCTACTCCGCCGCCAATTGCCTTGGCGCGGGCGGCGGGTTGGCGAGGTCGGCGGCGAGTTGCGCGTAGCGAACCTTGGCATCCGCGATCGCCTTCTCCTTCACGGGACCATAGCCGCGGATGCGATCCGGCAGCGACAGCAGTTCGACCGCGATGTCGTGGTTGAGCGGCGACAGCAGACCCAGCACCGTCGCGACGTCCTTCTCGTAGCCCGCGATCAGGTCGCGCTCGATCTTGCGGTCGGCGCTGTAGCCGAAGATGTCGAGCGGCGTGCCGCGCAGGAAGCGGAATTTCGCCATCACCCTGAAGGCCGACATCATCCACGAACCGAAGGCGCGCTTCTTCGGCCGGCCCTGCGCGTCGAGGCCGCCGCCGAGGATCGGCGGTGCGAGATTGAAGTTGAACTTGAAGTCGCCCTCGAACTGGTCGCGCAGCTGCTTCTCGAAGCGGCCGTCGCTGAACAGCCGCGCCACCTCATACTCGTCCTTGTAGGCGAGCAGCTTTGCGTAGTTGATCGCGACCGCACGCGGCAGCGCCTCGCCGTAGCCGCCCTTGCCGGCGGCGTCGCGGACCTGATCGACCAGCTTGCGATAGCGCTTTGCCAGGCGCGAGCTCTGGTAGTCGGTCAGCAGCGCCATGCGATGGGTGATGATCTCGTCGAGCGACATCGCATCCAGCGTCTTCGGCGCGGCGACGTCGTCATCCTGCCCCTTCATCATCGCAGCCAGCCGCGCCGGATCGACGGCGGCAAGGCGCCCGAGCCGAAACGCTTCGGTGTTCATCTTGATCGAGACGCCGTTGACCTCGATCGCCTTCTCGATCGCCTCGGCCGACAGCGGCAGCAGGCCGCGCTGGTAGGCAAATCCCATCATCATCATGTTGGTGGCGATGGAGTCGCCGAGCAGCGCCTCGGCCGGCTTGGTGAAGTCGAAGAAAGAAGAATCCTTGCGCAGCTCGGTCTCCAGCACGTGGTTGACCTTGCGGGTCTGGAAGTTGAAGTCGCGGTTCAGGATGAAATCCGCGGTCGGAATCACATGGCTGTTGATGATGCCGACCGTGCGGCTCGCATCACAGAGCGTAATCGTGTCCTTGGAGACCGCCACCACCTCGTCGGCCGCGAGCACGAGATCGGCCGTGCCGGTCACGATGCGCGAGCAGGTCACGTCGGCGGTGTGCTCGGAGAGCCGGACGTGGCTCAGCACCGCGCCGCCCTTCTGCGCGAGGCCCGACATGTCGAGGATCATCGAGGCCTTGCCTTCGATATGCGCGGCCATGCCGAGCAGCGCGCCGATCGTCAGCACGCCGGTGCCGCCGACGCCGCCGATCGCGATGTTGTAGGGACGGTCGAGCGCGGGCTTCGCGGCCGGCTCCGGCAAGGCGCCGATATCGCCAAGCTCGGCGGGCGCGCGCTGCCGCAGCTTGCCGCCGTCGACGGTGACGAAGGACGGGCAAAAGCCCTTTACGCAGGAATAGTCCTTGTTGCAGGTCGACTGGTTGATGGTGCGCTTGCGCCCGAGCTCGGTCTCCAGCGGCTCGACCGAGATGCAGTTCGACTGCACCGAGCAGTCGCCGCAGCCTTCGCACACCGCGGGATTGATCAGCACGCGGCGCTGCGGATCCTCCATCAGGCCGCGCTTGCGGCGGCGGCGCTTCTCGGCGGCGCAGGTCTGCACGAACACGATCGCCGACGTGCCCTTGGTCTCGCGGCACAGTTTTTGGACGTTCTCGAGTTCGTCGCGATGGTAGAGCTTGACGCCCGGCGCGATGGTGTCGGCCGGATAGGCATCCGGATTCTCCGAGACCAGATAGATCTCGCGGATGCCTTCGGCGTGAAGCTGGAAGGTGATCTGCTGCGGCGAGAGATCGCCGTCATGGCGCTGGCCGCCGGTCATCGCGACGGCGTCGTTGTACAGGATCTTGTAGGTGATGTTGGCTTTCGAGGCGATCGACTGGCGGATCGCGAGAATACCGGAGTGGAAATAGGTGCCGTCGCCGAGATTGGCGAAGATGTGGTTCTCGTTGGTGAACGGCGAGATGCCGACCCACGGCACGCCCTCGCCGCCCATATGGGTGAAGGTCTCGGTCGAGCGGTTCATCCACAGCGCCATGAAGTGGCAGCCGATGCCGCCCATGGCGCGGCTACCCTCCGGCACCTTGGTCGAGGTGTTGTGCGGACAGCCCGAGCAGAAATACGGCGTGCGGCTGATCGGCGCCGTCGCCTGCATCTGCGTCGACTGCCGGCCGTTGAACCAGTCGGCCTTCGCGCGCAGCATCTCGGCGATTTCAGGATTGAGATTAAGTCGAAGCAGCCGCTCCGTCAGCGAGCTCGCCAGCGAGGCAACGCTGAGCTCGGCGGCGAAGGTCAGGAAGCGCTTGTCGTGATCGTCCATCTTGCCGACGATGCGCGGACGCACGTCGTCGCGCCAGTTGAACAGTTCCTGCTTGACCTGGTTCTCGACGATCTCGCGCCGTTCCTCGACGATGAAGATCTCCTCGAGGCCGACGGCGAAATTGCGGACGCCTTCCGGCTCCAGCGGCCACGGCATGCCGATCTTGTAGAGGCGGATGCCGATCTTGGCGGCGATCTCAGGCGTGATGCCGAGCTCGCGCAGCGCCTGGCGGATGTCCTCATAGCTCTTACCCGAGGCCATGATGCCGTAGCGCGCGTTCGGCGAATCCATGGTGACGCGGTTGACCTTGTTGGCGCGGGCAAAGGCGATCGCGGCAAAGCCCTTGTAGTCCTGCAGCCGGCGGTCCTGCTCGAAGCGGTCGTCGGGCCAGCGGATGTTGAGCCCGCCCGGCGGCAGCTCGAAATCCGGCGGGATGATGAACGGCGTCATCTCGTCGGTGAGGTCGATTTCGGCCGTGGTCTCCACCGTCTCGGTGATCACCTTCATGCCGACCCAGCAGCCCGAGTAGCGCGACATCGCGATACCCAAAAGGCCCATCTCGATCATTTCATGGATGCTGGAGGGGTAGAGGTAGGGCATCAGCGCGGAGATGAAGGCGTGGTCGGACTGATGCGGGACGGTGGAAGACTTTGCGCCGTGGTCGTCGCCGGCCAGACAAAGTACGCCGCCATGCTTGGCGGAGCCGGCGGCATTGCCGTGCCGGAATACGTCGCCGCAGCGGTCGACGCCGGGGCCCTTGCCGTACCAGATGCCGACCACGCCGTCGTATTTGGCGCCGGGCGACAGCCCGAGCTGCTGCGAGCCCCAGATCGCGGTGGCCGCCAGGTCCTCGTTCACGCCGGGCTGGAATTTGACGTTGTATTGCTCGAGATGTTTTCTGGCCGCGAACAGCTGCTGGTCGTAGCCGCCGAGCGGGGAACCGCGATAGCCGGAGGCGAAGCCTGCCGTGTTGAGGCCTGCGGCGCGGTCGCGTCTGATCTGCGCCATCGGCAGGCGGACCAGGGCCTGGATGCCGGTCAGAAAGACGTGGCCGGTGCCTTGGGTATACTTCTGGTCGAGACTGATAGGACCCTGGTTGATTCCCATTTAGCCCTCTTCTTGCTGGTCGCGACGACTGATTTAGCTAGTCATCCGAGCTTGTTAGAACCAGTCTATGTCGGATTTTTCGCTGCGCGCAGCACAATTCTGAGCCATGAAGCCGCTTGCTCGAAAATCGCAACTTCGTGCCGGGAATATCGCGAGCGCGTTTCGGTTTCTGTCGCAGGACGGGCCTGCGGCGAAATGGCGTAACGCGCCGTGCGGGCCGGACGGTGGACGAATGACGCGACGAGGTCGAGCAACGGCAACGATTCTGGCCACCGCCCTGTTGTGCGCTGCGTTCGCGGCCCGCGAATGCGCGGCCGCGCCGGCCGACGAGATCATCGCCCGCGGCAAGGCGCTGACCATCGCGGGTGATTGCGCGAGCTGCCACACCGCCGATCCGGCCAAGCCGTTTGCCGGCGGCAAGCGGATCGATACGCCGTTCGGCGCGGTGTTCTCGCCGAACCTGACGCCCGACCGCGATACCGGCATCGGTGGCTGGAGCGACGAGGATTTTGTCCGCGCCCTGCGTACCGGCGTCTCGCCGGCGGGGGCGCGCTATTACCCCGCCTTCCCCTACCCCAATTTCACAAAACTGATCCGCGACGACATTTTGGCGATCCGCGCCTATCTCGCGACGCTCAGCCCGGTCAGCAACCAAGCGCCGCCGCCGGAGCTGCTCTGGCCGCTGAACTATCGCGGGCTGATGCGGGCGTGGAACGCCCTGTTCCTGACGCCAGGCATCATCCAGCCGGACCAGGGTAGGAGCGCGGAATGGAATCGCGGCCGCTATCTGGTCGAGGGTCTCGCCCATTGCGGCGCCTGCCATACGCCCAAGAATATCTTCGGCGCCGACAAGCGCGACCAGGCCTTCGGCGGCAATGTGGTTCAAGGCATGTTCGCGCCAAGGCTCGATGGCGCCGCGCGCAGCGGGTTGAAATCGTGGAGCGTGGACGACATCGTCGAGTATCTGCAGAGCGGCCGCAATGCGCGCAGCCATGCCGGTCCCTTGATGTCCGAGGTGGTGCTCAATTCGACGTCGAAGATGAGCGATGCCGACGTGCGGGCGATCGCGGTCTATCTGAAGAGCCTGCCGGCCGGCGCGCCGGAGCCCGCGGTCACGGCGCCCTCCCCGGCGCAGATGAGCAACGGCGAGCGGATCTACCGCGGCGCCTGCGTCGCCTGCCACGAGCTCGACGGCTCCAGCGCGCCGCGGATCTATCCGCCGCTGCCCGGCAACGCCAATCTGCAATCGGCCGATCCCGCGAGCACGCTGCGCATCATCCTCGATGGCGCACAGAGCATGACGACGCCACGGGCGCCGAACACCGGCTCGATGCCGGCTTATCCGAAGCTGACGGATCAGGAGATCGCCGAT
Source organism: Bradyrhizobium ivorense (assembly GCF_900696085.1). GTDB lineage: Bacteria > Pseudomonadota > Alphaproteobacteria > Rhizobiales > Xanthobacteraceae > Bradyrhizobium > Bradyrhizobium ivorense. The sequence continues at coordinate 9,532 of NZ_CAADFC020000025.1, read as the reverse complement.
GTCGCGACCTACATCCGCAATGCCTGGGGCAATGCGGCGCCCGCGGTCACCGCCGACGAGGTCGCAAAGGCGCGCAAGGGAAATAGCACGACGAGATAGCGCTCAGCGCTCCTCGCCGCTGAACACGAATTTCGGCATCTCCCATTTGTAGCGGATCGCGAGCAGCCGGAAGGTCAGGCCGAGCACGAAGGTCAGCAGCACCGCCCAAAGCGTGTCGTTCAGCTGCAGGCGGAGGGCGGCGGCGTAGAACAGCCCGGTGACCACGGAGACGCTGGCGTACAGCTCGCTGCGAAACAGCAGCGGCACCTCGTTACACAGGATGTCGCGCAGCACGCCGCCGGCGCAGCCCGTGATCATGCCGGAGACGATCACGATCGCCACGGGAACGCCGACCTGCCAGGCGACGTCGCAGCCGGCCATCGTGAACACCACGAGCCCGATCGCATCGAGCACGAGGAAGGCGAGATTGAGCCTCACCACCAGCCGCGCCAGCGCAATGGTGACCAGCGCCGCCACCCCCGCAATCACGAGATAGATCGGATGTGCGACCCAGACCAGCGGGTAATGCCCGAGCAGCACGTCGCGGATGGTGCCGCCGCCGAGCGCGGTGATCGCCCCGAGCATGCAGACGCCGGCCCAGTCCATGCTGCGCTTTCCCGCCGCAAGCGCCGCCGTCATCGACTGCGCCGCAACCGCGATGAACGAAAGCACGTGCAGCACCGAATCGGTGGGCGGCAGGGTCCACATTGCGAAGGCCTCATGGAACGGGCATGGAACTCCGGGAATCGCCGGTTCCATGATGAAGAGGTTGCAACATTGGCGCGGAACATCCTCCGGCGCCAGCCATTGTCCCCTGCGTTTAGCTTTTGGGGTGCTAACGGAGGAACCTTGAAATGACGAACCACCCTGACGATCCGTATCGCGCCAACCTGACCGATGACGAAATCCGCCGTCAGGCGCGCTTCAACAGTCTGGACAATGAGCTGCAGCCAGATCCCGAACTCGCGGAGGGGCCGGCCAGCGGCACCAAGATCGCGATGTTCGCCGTTGCGGTGGCGGTGGTGCTCGGCGCCCTGTTCTACGGGCTGAACAACACCTCGGTGAAGGAGGCCGGCACGACCCCGTCGAGTCAGACCGCGCAGACCCAACCCGCCAATCCGGCCGGGGCGCCTCCGGGCATGCGTGACGTGACGCCGAAACCGAACAGCCAGCCCGGCACGACGACCGGCGCGGCGCCGGCACAGCCCGCGAGCCCGCCGTCGGATGCGACCGGCGACAAGAACAAGTAACCTCACACGTGGGAACGGCCGGAGCAGCGGGCCTGATCGGCCCGCTGCTTTCATATTCGGTTATTTGAACATCTTGTTGAGCTCGCCGCCGGAATAGCCGTTGGCGAATTCGGCGAAGGTGCCCTGCTCGGCCATCTCCTTTGCGGCCTTCATGAACCCCACCCAGGCCATCCGCGCCAGCGACCCGCCGACGCTGATCCGGCGCACGCCGAGATCGGCGACCTCCTGCAGCGACAGGCCCGGCCCGCCGATCAAGAGGTTGACCGGCTTCGGGGCCACCGCCTTCACCACCGCGGTGATGTCTTCCTTGGTCTTGATGCCCGGCGAATACAGTACGTCGGCACCGGCGTCGGAATAGGCCTGCAGCCGCTCGATCACCAGCTTGATGTCCTGTTTGCCCCACAGAAAGGCCTCGCAGCGGCCGGTGAGCAGCACGCCAGAGCTGTCGGCGTCGATCGCCTTGCGCGCCGCCTTGATGCGCTCCACCGCGAGCTTGTGCTCGTACAGCGGATTGGTCGCGTCACCGGTGGAGTCCTCGATCGAGAGCCCGGCGACGCCGGTCTTGACGCCGCGCGCGACGTTGACAGCGACCTTGTCGGGCTCGACGGCGAAGCCGCCCTCATAGTCGGCGTTGACGGGAATATCGACCGCCGCGCACACCGCGGTCAGATGATTGCAGACGTCGTCGACGGTGACGCGGTTGTCGGCCTTGGCGATGGTCCAGGCAAAGCCCGCGCTGGTCGAGGCCAGCGCCTTGAAGCCGAGATGCTGGAGCGCAACCGCGCTGCCGACATCGAACGGGTTTGGAATGATGAAGCATCCGCTCTCGTGCAGCTTCTTGAAGGTGGCGCGTTTGTCAGCAGTTGGCAGCATGACTCTCTCCCGGAGTTTGGTTGGCCGCGCTGAGATAGGCGCGTGCGCTCGCGCTCGCTAGTGCTTCGGCGCGGATTGGATCAGAACCGAACGCTCGCTCGCGTGTCGCGCAGTGACTATAGCTCGACCTTGCGCAGAAATGTCCGTTCCTCCGCCAGGATGAAGCGGTTTTCTTCGGCGAAGGTGAAGTTCGCCACGCCCTCTTCGTCCTGGCGCAGCCGCGCCCGGTACGCCTCGTAGGCGGCGAGGTTCTGGAACGAGATCAGCGCGAAGGCGATGTTGTTGGTGCCCTCATGCGGCATCCAGTAGCCGATCAGATCGCCGCCGCAGCGCGGGATGATCGAGAGCCAGTTTTTCGAGTACTGCTCGAACATCGCGCGCTTGAACGGATCGAGCTGGTAGCGAATGAAGACGGTGACGGTCATTGCAACTCCCTCTTTGTTTGCCGTCAATGCGAGCGCCAGCGAAGCAATCCATCGATCCGCTCGCAATGACGCGATGGTGAGAGACTATCAGCTTGCCCGACGTCGATGCTTCGGCTATCATCGAACTATGAAAGCAGGACCCGACATCTCCCGGGTCGCCGCCCTGGTCGGTGATCCCGCCCGCTGCAACATGCTGACCGCGCTGATGACCGGCCGCGCGCTGACCGCGAGCGAGCTGGCGCAGGAGGCCGGCATCACGCCGCAGACCGCGAGCTCGCATCTCGCCAAGCTCGAGGCCGGCGGGCTGATCGAGCCGGAGAAACAGGGCCGCCACCGCTACTACCGCCTCACCGACCCCGACGTCGCCGGCGTGCTCGAGGGCCTGCAGGGCATTGCCGCCCGCGCCGGCCACATGCGGGTGCGCACCGGGCCGAAGGATCCGGCGCTGCGCCGCGCCCGGATCTGCTACGACCATCTCGCCGGCGATCTCGGCGTGCAGATGCTCGACAGCATGCGGCGGCAGCGGCTGGTGCGCCAGAGCAAGCAGGCGATCGAGCTCACCGGCGAAGGCAAGCGCTTCATGGCCGAGGAGTTGCAGATCGACGCCGATGCGCTGACGCATCCGCGCCGTCCGGTGTGCAAGGCCTGCCTCGACTGGAGCGAGCGGCGGCACCATCTCGCCGGCACCCTCGGTGCGGCGCTGATGGACCGTTTCACCGAACTGAAATGGGCGGCGCGGGACACTGCGCCGGGCAGCCGCGTGGTCAATTTCTCGCGCAACGGCGAGAAGCGGTTCGCGGCGCTGTTCGGGGCCGGCGAATAGAGCATGATCCGGAAAAGCGTGAAGCGGTTTTCCGAAAAGATCATGCTCAAACAGAGAGCTAAAGCGCGATGACGATTCAACCCAATCTGATCGCGCTTTAGCGGCGGTTCATCATTTTGGTTTGACTGACCTGCATATCCTTAGGGTTGCGTCGCCCTGACGCAGCCCTGCAACATTCATGTCGCATTCAGCCCGCAACATTATGGTCGGCGACACAAGGCACGGCTTCTGCAATGATCCGGCCGGGCGAATCGGTGAGTGAATGTTTGTTGCGGTGCCGCAGTGCGGCCCAAATCAAAGGGAGAACACATGAAGTATCTTTTTGCAGCGGCAGTTTTGGTGACGACCGCGTTCGCCGGAATGAGTGCAGCGGAAGCAGCCGGCGGTTGCGGCCCCGGCTGGCATCGCGGCCCCTATGGCGGCTGCGTCAGAAACCGTGGCCCGGTCGTGGTCGCCCCCGGCCCTGCCGTCGTCGTCAGGCCCCCGGTCGTGGTTGAGCGCCCCGTCGTGGTGGCGCCCCGCGTGCGCGCCTGCCCCTATGGATTCGCCTGGCGCTACGGCCGCTGCCGCCCGATCTGATCGCGGCTTGAACCGAGTAAACAAAACCCCGCCTCGCGCGGGGTTTTTCTTTGTGTGCGGAAGCCCGCGGCTGCACCGCGTGCGCCTCACCAATAGCGGCGACGCCAGTGACGACGCCAATGCCGGCGGTGCCAGCGCCGCCGCCAGCCCCAGTGGCGATGGCGCCAACCCCAGTGACGATGATGCCAGCGCACCTCTTCCGGCTTGAGGCGCGCAGCTTCCGCATCCGAAGTCACCGCGGGCTGGGCCTGCGCGCCGCCCGGCAGCTTTGCATCTTCATTGAGCGGATGCGGTGCGAGCGGCGCGGCCTGCGCGGTGGCGGCGAAGGCTGCGGCGCCCGCGGCGGCACCGCAGGCGATCTTGAGAAAATCCCGGCGTTCCATGACAGATTTCCTTTCCCGATGTTGCTTGAGGTCACGCAGCCAAGTCTCGTCGCGCCGATCTGAACGCCGGCTGAACCGCGCACGGGACCGCCGTCGCATACGGCCCTCACATGCGCCATGATAGAGCGCCTGACGACAACGCTTCCCGAGGGGGACCACCCATGCCTGCCCGATACCGCGTCGCCTTGCTCCCGATCCTCCTCATGCTCGGCGCCGCCCTGCCCGCTGCGGCCGATGACATCGCGCTGCCGCGCGAGGCGCAGCTCGGGCCGCGGCCGTTCTATCTGGTCGACAAGATGAAGGACGGGCCGCTGAAGCAGCAGCTCGCACAGTGCATCGGCCCGTTCCACAGATCGGATTTCTCGATCGGCCACCGCGGCGCCGCGCTGCAATTCCCCGAGCACAGCCGGGAGGCCTATCTCGCCGCCGCGCGGATGGGCGCCGGCGTGATCGAATGCGACGTCACCTTCACAAAGAACCGCCAGCTGGTCTGCCGCCACTCGCAATGCGACCTGCACACCACGACCAACATTTTGACGGTGCCCGACCTCGCTGCGAAGTGCACGCAAGGATTTTCCCCGGCCGATCCCGCCGCCGGCAGGAAGGCGTCGGCGAAATGCTGCACCTCGGACATCACGCTCGCCGAGTTCAAGCGGCTCACCGCGAAGATGGACGGCTTCAATCCGGCAGCCACGACGGTGGAGGAATTCCTGAGCGGCACGCCGCGCTGGCGCACCGATCTCTACGCCACATCAGGCACGCTGATGACCCATGACGAGAGCATCGCGCTGATCAAGAGCCTGGGCGCCAAATTCACGCCGGAGCTGAAGGCGGCGGAAGTGCCGATGCCGTTCGACGGCGATTACACCCAGGAAAAATATGCGACGCAAATGCTCGCCGCCTACAAGGCCGCCGGGATTCCGGCGAGCGACGTGTTCGCACAAAGCTTTAGCCTCAAGGACATCGTTTATTGGGTGAAGACCGAGCCGGATTTTGCAAAGCAGGCAGTGTTTCTCGAGGAGCGCTACGAGAAGGACGGCCTCGATCCGAACAGACCGGAGACCTGGAAGCCCTCGATGCAGGAGCTGAAAGCGTCGGGCGTCGCGATCCTGGGACCGCCGATCTACGCGATGCTGGCGCTGAACGACAAGGGCGAGATCGTGCCGTCGGCCTACGCCAAGGCAGCAAAGGCCGCCGGCCTCGAGCTGATCGGCTGGTCGCTGGAGCGCGACGGCCCGCTGCACAAGGGCGGCGGCTTCTACCACCGCTCGGTGAAGGCGGCGATCGACCGCGACGGCGACACGCTGACCGTGCTCGACGTGCTGGCAAAACAGGTCGGCGTCCGCGCAATGTTCTCCGACTGGCCGGCGACCACGACATTCTATGCCAACTGCATGGGGATGAAGTGAGGCCAGTGCTCTCTCCACGCGTCGTCCCGGCGAAGGCCGGGACGACGGGGGATAGAGTCGACGCAGCGCGGATGGTTTCGCAACCCGCCGAACCGGACTAGCATGCCCCCTCTCCCGCACACGGGAGCAACGACAGGGAGGCCGCCATGAAGCAGGGACAACCGATCAAGGACGCCAGCCATCTCTACGAAGTCGAGCGCCGCGCCCAGCACGCCGCCCGCCCCGGCTTCCGCATCCAGGAGCTGCAACTCTCGCCGACCCAGAAGGTGCCGTGGCACACCCACAGCAACATCTCCGACACCTTCTACGTCCTGGAAGGCCAGATGCGGCTGTTCTTGCAGGAGCCGAAGGAGGAAGTGAACCTGAAGCCCGGCGAAGTCTACGCCGTGCGGCCGACCCGCCCGCACCTCGTCACCAATGCCGGCACGACGTCGCTGACCTTCCTGATCCTGCAAGGCGTCGGCGAATACGACTACGTGCCGCTGGCGTCGGATTAGGTTGGCGCGCAATTATCAGTCCCGTCATCCCAAAGGCGAAGCCTTTGTCGCTCGAGGTGCGAGGTCTTGCGAGCCTCGAAGGATGCACGGCCACCGACCGGGCCGTCGATCCTTCGAGGGCCGCTGAAGAAGCGGCCACCTCAGGATGACGGGATTGCGTCCTGATTCAACCATCAAACAACCGGTGTCATCACCCGCGCAGGCGGGTGATCCAGTATTCCAGAGACGACGGTGATTGAATCGAGAGGCCGCGGCGTACTGGATCGCCCGGTCAAGCCGGGCGATGACAGCGTGGGCCGGGGACGGAGCTGCGCAATTCTGCGGCATGTTTGTCCTTCTCTCTCCTTGATCATGCCCCTCGGGTTGATTTGTCGCAGGTCCGGCACCGGACCGGGGTTGTAACTTTGGCCTGGCGACGACTGCGAGGTTCGACATTGCGAACCTCGGCCAATTTATTTGATTGATCATTCCAAGGAGGATTTCGAATGTAGCTCGCTGATATTTTGACGCCACTTGCGCTGATCGCAACCGTCGCGTTTTGCATGCCGAATACGGTTATGCACGCGCAAGAAGCTCCCAAGCTGAAGATCACGCCGCTGCAAAAGGAGCCGCTGACAGGACAACCGGACAAGGAGGTTGTCGCGCTGATCGTCGAGTGGCCGCCGGGGTCCGGCACCGGCCTTCACACCCACCCCGGCGACGAATACACGACCGTGCTTGAGGGCGAAGTGGTCGGCAGAAAGGAAGGCAGCGAAGCGAAAACCTACACCGCAGGGCAGTCCTATCACAACGAGCCCGGCGTCGTTCACGAAGCGAACAACAAGGCAAGCACGCCCGCAAAGACCTTCAACGTGTTCGTGGTCGAAAAGGGCAAACCGGTCAGCGAGCCGGTGAAGCGGTAGATTTGTCGCAGGCGTTGTTGCCGGCAGGCTGGTCGGCTTACATTTCGCTTGCGGGCGGCTTATTCTGTGCGCCAGAGCCACCTCCCTGCGATGGGGAGACTGCCCGAGGGATTGGCAGCTTGCGCTATCAATTCGAGGAGTTCGCACTCGACACCGACCGGCGCGAGCTGCAGCGCGGGTCGGATGTCGTTTCCATTGCGCCGCAGGTGTTCGACCTGCTCGAACATCTGATCCGCAACCGCGAGCGGGTCGTCAGCAAGGACGATCTCATCAAGGCGGTCTGGAACGGCCGCATCGTCTCCGAGGCCGCGCTGACCACGCGGCTGAACGCCGTGCGCGCCGCGATCGGCGATAGCGGCGAGGCGCAGCGCCTGATCAAGACGTTGCCGCGGAAGGGTTTTCGTTTCGTCGGCCCGGTGCGGGAGCTACCGATGTCCGCGGGCGCGGCCATCACCGACAGGCCGGCCGAGCCGCCCAGACCCGCCGCCCTCACCCTGCCGGATCGTCCCTCGATCGCCGTGCTGCCGTTTACCAGTCTCAGCTCCGATCCGGAGCAGGACTATTTTGCCGACGGCGTCGTCGAGGACATCACGACCGCGCTGTCGCGCTTTCGCTGGCTGTTCGTGATCGCCCGCAATTCGAGCTTTTCCTACAAGGGCCGGCCCGTCGACGTGAAGCAGGTCGGCCGCGAGCTCGGCGTGCGCTACGTGCTGCAGGGCAGCGTGCGCAAGGGCGGACACCGCATGCGGATCGCGGGACAGTTGATCGATGCCGACACCGGCGTCCATCTCTGGGCGGATCATTTCGAGGGGCCGATCGAGGACATGTTCGATCTGCAGGACAACCTGGCGTCCAGCGTCGTCGGCGCCATCGCCCCGAAGCTGCAGCGTGAGGCGATCAAGCGGGCCAGGCGCAAGCCGACCGAAAGTCTCGACGCCTACGACCATTACCTGCGCGGCCTGACCAAGGCGCGCTGGTCCGACAACGCCGCAAATAGCGAGGCGCTGCGGCTGTTCACCAAGGCGATCGAGCTCGACCGCAGTCTCGCCTGCGCCTACGGCATGGCCGCCTGGTGCTACGTCCGGCGCAAGGCCAATGGCTGGATCGACGATCACGCGCGCGAACGTGCCGAGGCGACGCGGCTGGCGCGCAAGGCCGTCGATCTCGGTGCGGATGATCCGGCTGCGCTCTATGTCGGTGCATATGCCCTCGCCTTCATCGCCGAGGAGTTCGACGACGCCGCGGCCTTCATCGATAGGGCCCTGGCCATCAATCCAAACTTTGCGCAGGCCTGGGGCACCAGTGCCTGGCTGCGGGTCTGGAGGGGCGAGCCGGACCTCGTGTTCGAGCACGCGGCGCACGCCATGCGACTCAATCCGCTCGATCCCTCCACCCAGCACGAGGCGCACGGAGCCATGGCATATGCGCATTTTCTGGCCGGCCGCCATGATGCCGCGGCCTCGTGCGCCGAAAACGCGCTGCGCGACCACCCCGCCTACCTGCTCTCGCTGTGCGTTTTCGCGGCCGGCAGCGCGCTGGCGGGGCGGCTCGGGCCGGCACGCGGCGCAGTCCTGCAGGCGCGGCAATGCAACCCCAATCTGCGCGCTGCCACCTTGAGAGAGCTGACGCCATTTCGCCGCACTGAGGATTTTGCGACGTTCGCGAACGCGCTGCGTGATGCCGGCCTGCCGGAGTGACTGCGATGATGTAGATCCTATGGGGTGACAGGTGGTCAGGAGGTAAGCTGAGTTTCCAACCACCAACTCACCCCGAGGATCAACGATGCAAGCTGATCACACTGACACACCTGTCGGAAGCGAGTATGCCACGGTTTACGTTGCTTTCGAACTGAGCAAATCGAGCTGGAAGCTGGGCGTGATGACGCCCGGCGCCGAGAAGATGAGCCGTTACCAGATCGAGGGCGGGGACCTGGCGGCGCTGTCGAGTATTCTGGCGAAGACGCGAGCGAAGGCGGAGCAGCTGGGCAAGCCGGTTTGCATCCTGTCCTGCTATGAGGCTGGGTTTGAAGGTCATTGGCTTGATCGCTGGCTGAGCAATAACGGGGTCGTCAATCACGAGATCGATCCCGCAAGCATCGCGGTAAACCGACGGGCGCGACGGGCCAAGACCGATCGGATCGATCTGGCGCAGCTGATGCGTTCATTTCTGGCTCATCTGCGCGGCGAGCCGGGCGTCTGCAGTATTGTTCGCGTTCCCACGCCTGAGGACGAGGATCGCAAGCGGCGCACGCGCGAACGCGATCGGCTGTGCAAGGAGCGCACCATGCACACCAACCGGATCAGCGGGTTGCTGCACGCTCAAGGCATCCGCGATGCCATGCCGTTGAAGCCG
>NZ_CAADFC020000024.1 GCF_900696085.1 Bradyrhizobium ivorense | reverse complement strand
CGTCGTGTTGTTGACCGGGACGTCGTTCTCGATCGCGACCACGGCGCCGTTGTCGAGTTGCACGAAGTCGCCGTCCGCGTCCGTCACCACGAACGCCTTGGCGATGTCGAGCGTCACGCTCTGGTCGTTGTCGTCGCTGGCAGCGCTGACCGGCAGATGATCGACCTGGTCCTTCAGCGAGAACGTGAAGTTGCCGGCGCCGTCGTCCACCAGGGTGAACACCACGCGTGCCCCGACCACGCCGTCGATCTCGGTTGCACTCACCACGTGCCAGGTCACCGACGCGCCCTTCGAGAAGATGCCCGTCGCCGTGCCGTCGATCCCGGCGCCGGAGAGCTTCACTGTGCCGGGCTCGTCCGCGCCGATGTTGACCAGCGACAGGATCTGCGCCGTCGTATAGGTCGCCGTGACGGCGGTATGACCCGCCTCCGGGTTGCCCACCGACTGGTTGTTCGAGTTCGCCAGCGTCAACCCGTCCTCGTAGACGACCTGCTGCGTCAGCGCCGTCGTGTTGTTGACCGGAACATCGTTCTCGATCGCAACTGTGGCACCGTTGTCGAGCTGCACGAAGTCGCCGTCGGCATCCGTCACCACGAACGCCTTGGCGATGTCGATGGTCACGCTCTGGTCGTTGTCGTCGCTGGCAGCGTTGACCGGCAGATGGTCGACCTGATCCTTGAGCGAGAAGGTGAAGTTGCCCAGACCGTCGTCGACCAGGGTGAACACCACGCGCGCGCCGACCACGCCGTCGATCTCAGTCGCGCTCACAACGTGCCAGGTCACCGAGGCACCCTTGGAGAAGATGCCGGTCGCCGTGCCGTCAACGCCCGCCGCGAGACCCAGCTTCACCGTGCCCGGCTCGTCCGCGCCGATGTTCACCAGCGACAGGATCTGCGCCGCCGTGTAGGTCGCCGTGACAGTGGTATGGCCCGCCTCCGGGTTACCAACCGACTGGTTGTTCGAGTTCGCGAGCGTCAGCCCGTCCTCGTACACCACCTGTTGCGTCAGCGCCGTCGTGTTGTTGGCCGGAACATCGTTCTCGATCGCAACCACGGCGCCGTTGTCGAGCTGCACGAAGTCGCCGTCCGCATCGGTCACCACGAACGCCTTGGCAATGTCGAGCGTCACGCTCTGGTCGTTGTCGTCGCTGGCCGCGTTGACCGGCAGATGGTCGACCTGGTCCTTCAGCGAGAACGTGAAGTTGCCCGCGCCGTCGTCGACCAGCGTGAACACCACGCGGGCGCCGACCACGCCGTCGATCTCGGTCGCACTCACCACGTGCCAGGTCACCGACGCACCCTTCGAGAAGATGCCCGTGGCCGTGCCGTCGACGCCGGCCGCAAGACCAAGCTTCACCGTGCCCGGCTCGTCCGCGCCGATGTTCACCAGCGACAGGATCTGCGCCGTCGTATAGGTCGCGGTGACAGCCGTATGGCCAGCTTCGGGGTTCCCCACCGACTGGTTGTTCGAGTTCGCCAGCGTCAGCCCGTCCTCGTACACCACCTGCTGCGTCAGCGTCGTCGTGTTGTTGACCGGGACGTCGTTCTCGATCGCGACCACGGCGCCGTTGTCGAGTTGCACGAAGTCGCCGTCCGCGTCCGTCACCACGAACGCCTTGGCGATGTCGAGCGTCACGCTCTGGTCGTTGTCGTCGCTGGCAGCGCTGACCGGCAGATGATCGACCTGGTCCTTCAGCGAGAACGTGAAGTTGCCGGCGCCGTCGTCCACCAGGGTGAACACCACGCGTGCCCCGACCACGCCGTCGATCTCGGTTGCACTCACCACGTGCCAGGTCACCGACGCGCCCTTCGAGAAGATGCCCGTCGCCGTGCCGTCGATCCCGGCGCCGGAGAGCTTCACTGTGCCGGGCTCGTCCGCGCCGATGTTGACCAGCGACAGGATCTGCGCCGTCGTATAGGTCGCCGTGACGGCGGTATGACCCGCCTCCGGGTTGCCCACCGACTGGTTGTTCGAGTTCGCCAGCGTCAACCCGTCCTCGTAGACGACCTGCTGCGTCAGCGCCGTCGTGTTGTTGACCGGAACATCGTTCTCGATCGCAACCACCGCGCCGTTGTCGAGCTGCACGAAGTCGCCGTCGGCATCCGTCACCACGAACGCCTTGGCGATATCGAGCGTCACGCTCTGGTCATTGTCGTCGCTGGCAGCGTTGACCGGCAGATGGTCAACCTGGTCCTTCAGCGAGAAGGTGAAGTTGCCCGCGCCGTCGTCGACCAGCGTGAACACCACGCGCGCACCGACCACGCCGTCGATCTCGGTCCCGCTCACGACGTGCCAGGTCACCGACGCGCCCTTCGAGAAGATGCCCGTCGCCGTGCCGTCGATCCCGGCGCCGGAGAGCTTCACTGTGCCGGGCTCGTCCGCGCCGATGTTGACCAGCGACAGGATCTGCGCCGTCGTGTAGGTCGCGGTGACAGCGGTGTGGCCAGCTTCGGGGTTACCCACCGACTGGTTGTTCGAGTTCGCCAGCGTCAGCCCGTCCTCGTAGACGACCTGCTGTGTCAGCGCCGTCGTGTTGTTGATCGGAACATCGTTCTCGATCGCAACCACCGCGCCGTTGTCGAGCTGCACGAAGTCGCCGTCCGCGTCCGTCACCACAAACGCCTTGGCGATGTCGATGGTCACGCTCTGGTCGTTGTCGTCGCTGGCCGCGTTGACCGGCAGATGGTCGACCTGGTCCTTCAGCGAGAAGGTGAAGTTGCCCAGACCGTCATCGACCAGCGTGAACACCACGCGCGCGCCGACCACGCCGTCGATCTCGGTCGCGCTCACCACATGCCAGGTCACCGACGCGCCCTGCGAGAAAATGCCCGTCGCCGTGCCTTCGACGCCCGGCGCAAGACCGAGCTTCACCGTGCCGGGCTCGTCCGCGCCGATGTTCACCAGCGACAGGATCTGCGCTGCGGTATAGGTCGCCGTGACAGCGGTGTGGCCCGCCTCCGGGTTACCCACCGACTGGCCGTTCGAGTTCGCGAGCGTCAGCCCGTCCTCATACACCACCTGTTGCCCGAGCGTCGCCCTGTTGTTCTCCGGGACGTCGTTCTCGATCGCAACCACCGCGCCGTTGTCGAGCTGCACGAAGTCGCCGTCAGCATCGGTCACCACGAACGCCTTGGCGATGTCGATGGTCACGCTCTGGTCATTGTCGTCGCTGGCCGCGTTCACCGGCAGATGGTCGACCTGGTCCTTCAGCGAGAACGTGAAGTTGCCCAGACCGTCATCGAGCAGCGTGAACACCACGCGCGCGCCGACTACGCCGTCGATCTCGGTCGCGCTCACCACATGCCAGGTCACCGAGGCGCCCTGCGAGAAAATGCCGGTCGCCGTGCCGTCGATCGCCGCACCGGAGAGCTTCACCGTGCCGGGTTCGTCTGCGCCGATGTTGACCAGCGACAGGATCTGCGCCGTCGTATAGGTCGCCGTCACGGCGGTATGACCCGCCTCCGGATTGCCAACCGACTGGTTGTTCGAGTTCGCCAGCGTCAGCCCGTCCTCGTAAACGACCTGCTGCTGCAGCGTCGTCGTGTTGTTGACCGGAACGTCGTTCTCGATCGCAACCACCGCGCCGTTGTCGAGCTGCACGAAGTCGCCGTCCGCGTCCGTCACCACGAACGCCTTGGCGATATCCAGCGTCACGCTCTGGTCATTGTCGTCGCTCGCCGCATTGACCGGCAGGTGATCGACCTGGTCCTTCAGCGAGAAGGTGAAGTTACCCGCGCCGTCATCAACCAGCGTGAACACAATACGGCCGCCGGCGACGCCGTCGATCTCGGTCGCGCTCACCACATGCCAGGTCACCGACGTGCCCTGCGAGAAGATGCCCGTCGCCGTGCCGTCGACGCCCGGTGCAAGACCGAGCTTCACCGTGCCCGGCTCGTCCGCGCCGATGTTCACCAGCGACAGGATCTGCGCCGTCGTGTAGGTCGCCGTAACAGCGGTATGGCCAGCTTCGGGGTTACCCACCGACTGGTTGTTCGAGTTCGCCAGCGTCAGTCCGTCCTCGTACACCACCTGCTGCGTCAGCGTCGTCGTGTTGTTGACCGGGACGTCGTTCTCGATCGCGACCACGGCACCATTGTCGAGTTGCACGAAGTCGCCGTCCGCGTCGGTCACAACGAACGCCTTGGCGATGTCGATGGTCACGCTCTGGTCGTTGTCGTCGCTGGCAGCATTGACCGGCAGGTGATCGACCTGGTCCTTCAGCGAGAAGGTGAAGTTGCCGGCGCCGTCATCGACCAGGGTGAACACCACGCGTGCACCGACCACGCCGTCGATCTCGGTCGCGCTCACCACATGCCAGGTCACCGACGTGCCCTGCGAGAAGATGCCCGTCGCCGTGCCCTCGATCGCTTGCGCCGCACCCGCAAGCGCCACCGTGCCCGGCTCGTCCGCGCCGATGTTCACCAGCGACAGGATCTGCGCCGTCGTATAGGTCGCCGTCACGGCGGTATGACCCGCCTCCGGGTTGCCCACCGACTGGCCGTTCGAGTTCGCAAGCGTGAGCCCGTCCTCAAACACTGTCTGCTGCTGCAGAGTCGTCGCGTTGTTGACCGGAACATCGTTCTCGATCGCAACCACGGCGCCATTGTCGAGCTGCACGAAGTCACCGTCGAAGTCCGTCACCACGAATGCCTTGGCGATGTCGATGGTCACGGTGGCATCATTGTCGCTGCTCGCCGCGTTGACCGGCAGGTGATCGACCTGATCCTTCAGCGAGAAGGTGAAGTTGCCCGCGCCGTCATCGACCAGGGTGAACACCACGCGCCCGCCGGCCACGCCGTCGATCTCGGTCGCGCTCACCACGTGCCAGGTCACCGAGGCACCCTTCGAGAAGATGCCCGTCGCCGTGCCCTCGATACCAGCCGCACCGGCCAGCTTCACCGTGCCGGGCTCGTCCGCGCCGATATTGACCAGCGACAGAATCTGGGCAGCCGTATAGGTCGTGGTCACAGCGGTGTGACCGGCCTCAGGGTTGCCCACCGACTGGTTGTTGGAGTTCGCAAGCGTGAGGCCGTCCTCGAATACCTCCCGGGTTTCCAGCTTGTTCGTGTTGTTGACCGGAACGTCGTTCTCGATCGCAACCACGGCGCCGTTGTCCAGCTGCACGGGGTCGTTGTCCGCGTCCGTCACGACGAACGCCTTGGCGATGTCGATCGTCACGCTCTGGTCGTTGTCGTCGCTCGCCGCGTTGACCGGCAGATGATCGACCTGGTCCTTCAGCGTGAAGGTGAAGTTGCCAAGACCGTCATCGACCAGCGTGAACACCACGCGCGCACCGACCACGCCGTCGATCTCGGTCGCACTCACCACGTGCCAGGTCACCGACCCGCCCTGCGAGAAGATGCCGGTCGCCGTGCCGTCGATCCCGGCGCCGGAGAGCTTCACCGTGCCCGGCTGGTCCGCGCCGATCGTCACCAACGATAGAATCTGGGCCGCCGTGTAGGTCGCCGTGACTGCGGTATGGCCCGCCTCCGGGTTGCCCACCGAATGGCCGTTCGAGTTGGCAAGCGTCAGCCCGTCCTCGAACACCGTCTGCGGTGCGAGCGTCACCGAGTTGTTGACCGGTCCGTCGTCATGGAACGACAGGGCCGTCGCAATGTTGATGCTGGCCGAACTCGAGGCCGAATCCAGATCGTGGTCCGTGATGGTGTCGGTCCGCGTCAGCGTGATCAGGTCAGCCGACGACAGCGTCACCACGTCGTCCGGATTGGTCGCGTCCGGGTGTTGCAGCGCGCGCACCTGGTCCAGCGTCACCACGCCGGCCGCGCTCACGCTCACGCGGAAGTCGATCGTGCCGGCAGGATCGGCAGCGCCGCCGGCGCCGACCCGGCCCACCACATCGGCACCGTCCATGAACAGGAACACGTGCTGGCCGGTCGCAACGTCGATCAGCCCGGAATCCACCCCTGCGTTCTTGATGCCCAGCGCAAAGGCCGAATTGATCGTGCCCGCACCGTCGGCGCCGAAGTTGCTGGTCACCGTGAAATTATCGGCGAAGTTCGCCGACGCGTTGATCGCCAGGTTGGTCTCGTCGACCACCAGCCCATCCGCCGGCGCCGTCGCCGTTACCGTAATGCTCGGACCGTCGTCATGGAACGACAGCGCCGTCGCAATGTTGATGCTGGCCGAACTCGAGGCCGAATCCAGGTCGTGGTCGGTGATCGTGTCGGTCCGCGTCAGCGTGATCAAGTCGGCCGACGACAGCGTCACCACATCGTCCGGATTGGTCGCGTCGGGGTGCTGCAGCGCGCGCACCTGGTCCAGCGTCACCACGCAGGCCGCGCTCACGCTCACCCGGAAGTCGATCGTGCCGGCAGGATCGGCAGCGCCGCCGGAGCCGACCCGGCCAACCACATCAGCGCCGTCCATGAACAGGAAGACGTGCTGGCCGGTCGCAACGTCGATCAGCCCGGAGTCCACGCCTGCGCTCTTGATGCCGAGCACAAAGGCCGACGTGGTCGTGCCCGCACCGTCGGCGCCGAAGTTGCTGACCACCGTGAAATTGTCGGCAAAATTCGCCGACGCGTTGATCGCCAGGTTGGTCTCATCGACCACCAGCGCATCCGCCGCCGCCGTCGCCGTGACCGTCACGCTCGGACCATCGTCCAGGAACGTCAGATGCGACCCGACATCGGTGCTCGCACTTGCCGTCTGGTTGCTGCTATCGGTGACCGTGCCCGTCAGCGTGATCAGGCCGGACGGCAGCGAAATTCCTTCGTTGAAATCACCCGGGGTGCCTTCGTGCACGGCGCGCAGATCGGTCAGCGTCACGCGGCCCGAAGCATCGACCGAGACCGTGAACACCAGATCGCCGCCGACGGCGGTACGACCTTCAACGACACCGCCGGCGTTGACCGAGAGCAGGACGTGCTGACCGGTGGCCGAATCGATCAAGCCGGAATCGGCGTTCGGTGCGCTGACGGACAGCGCAAAGGTCAGCGACTGCTGGCCGCCGGGCGCGTTGATCGCGAACGGCACCAGCACCGACGACACCGTCGCCCCTGCGGGGCCCAGTCCCGAACCCGCAACGCCGCCGTTGGTTGCAGCGGTCAGGAAGCTCTCGTCCACGACCATTTGCGGCACGACGCCGGCGGAAATGGTGGGAAGCGGAGCCGTTTGCTCGAGCACGAAGCCAGTTGGCAGCGTGATCGCGAAGTTCGGAAGCTCTTCCTGGGGAGCCAGTTGATTGGTGGGCACGGGGCCGAGCGGATCCACCACGAACGGACTGAAGTTCGCACCGCTCGCCTGCGCGTTGGCGTTCGAGGTGCCGCCAGCGTCGGCCGCTGGCAACACGGAGGTGTCGGTGCCGATCGGAAACAGACTCGCGAATTCCTGCACCGAGATGTCGCGACCGGGCGCCATCTCGACGGTGATGTTGGCCCGTGGGCTACCGCCTTGCGACTGGCCTTGCGAATCTGCGCGGGAGTCGAAGAACGGCTCGACCGTGACGGTCGACTGGTTGTCGAACAGAATGATCAGCTTTTCGCCGACATGAACCAGCGTGATCTTTTCGTTGGCGATCGACGTAAAATCGACCTTCACCTTCTGGTCGTATCCGAGATTGACGACAACGGCCTGATCGGTGAGCGGCTTCGTCAATTTGTAAATTCGTACCGGACCTGAATTGCTGGAATTTCCCGCGCCAGTGGCTGCTTGCGCGATCTGGAACTGACCCTGCATTATCGACTCCGATCAAAGAATTCGCGAAAAACTTGCTGAAAAATTTAGCTTTAGGCTATTGTTAACCCTCGCGCCGGTCAAGAAATGTATTTGGTTAATCAATACTTTCGGTACGAGTGTGGTAAAAATTAACCAAGCCGGGGCTTCAAGAACAAAGGCTTAGGCATTCAAGCCCGGGCGAACACGGATGGCGGTGGGCTGAAGACTTAAGTTCTTATTGCCAGGGCAAGTTGGAGTGGCCGATGCGGGTGATCATTCAGATGTGCGCCTTGGCCTTGCTTTGCTGCTCGGTCGGCACCGCGTCCGCGCAAGACCCGAAGGCGGTCCCGTCGGAAACGACGGTCGAGCGCTCGGTTCGGGCCCAGCCCAACCGGGACACCCAAATCGGCATCTATCTCAACGTGTTACCTGACTGCACGTCAGGACCCCTGCCGACCATCCGGCTGGTCAGCCCGCCGGCCGCGGGCAAGGTGGTGGTGCGGTCCGGAAAGGCGAAGGCCACCAACTACAAGGCGTGCCTGGCGCTCGAGGTGCCTGCTTACGTTGCCTTGTACAAGGCGCCGCCGGAATTCCTCGGCGCCGATTCGCTGACGATCGAAGTCAAGTATCCGGGCGGACGCACTGAGATCCAGAAGATCACCGTCACGGTCAGCGGCCCGGGAGCCCAGCAAAAGATCTGATGGGACAAGCTTTAGGAGGAAGGCGCGCGTTGATCGCTCGCTTTAGAGCGGCTCACTCTCATCGTGCTCCCGCTCCTGCGGGATGTCCTCGTGCGGTCCGGCGGGCTGGCCAAGCGAGGCCCGGTCCTCGTGGCAATCGCTGATCCGCCGGGCAACCACCCGGTCGGTCCGCGGCGCCACACCCTTGACCTCGTTGACCTCGGTATAGGCTTCCTCGCTGAGCACCGTGATCACCGTGCTGACCGGTCCCATATAGTCGCACCGGTTGGAGAAGACGTATTTGTTGCTGACCTTCTCCGGCTTCGAGGAATGACAATTCCCGATTGAAGCGGACGAAAACGTGCTTTTCATCGCCTGAGTTGGATCGACACAACGCGTCATCTCCCGCTCAAACAATTTGTGCCGGCCGTTTGTGGCGGTGAGCACCTCGAGCGTTCGCACGAACCGCCACATGCCTTTTCGAAACGTTGGTCCGCCAAACTCCTGCTCGGCCGCCGAAGCGTGCGAAGCGAGCACGGAGGCGGACAAGGCGACTGCCGCGCAGAGCGTGCGCATGGCGATCTTCGACGGCCCGAAGTCCCCACCTGAGCTCATTTGTCGATTTCCTGTCGGCTGCGCCACTTGGGCTGCATCGTTTCGGCTTGCGGCGCGCGCCCGGCGCGGCGTCGAATCATTCCAAGGCACTCGCGTTAAGTTCCGGTAAACGCTCGCCTCGCAGGGCTGTGGGGGAAAGACGCGGACCGGCGACGGGGGCTCACGCGGTCAGGCCGATAGCGGACAGATTGTGAGCTAGTTGCGCAGCTGCGCCGCGGCCGAGATGTCGGAATTGCGCGCCGCGCTGTCCTCGCAATCGCCAATCCGCGTTGCGACCACGAGGTCGGTCCTGGGATGTTCGCCGACGCTGACCTCGTTCAGCTCTGTGTAGGCCTCGTCGCTGCGCACGGTGATGACGGTGCTGACCGCGCCCATGTAGTCGCAGCGACGTCCGAACGTGTATTTGTTGCCGACCTTCTCGGGCTTGTCCGAGACGCATGTACCGACGGGCGCAGTGGAAAAGGTTGCCTTCATGGCGTGGGTCGGATCGACGCAGCGTGTCGTCTCCGCGTTGACGACCCGATACTTGAAGTTCTTGTTGGCGTCCCTGACCACATCGAGCGTTCGCACAAAGCGCCACAGACCTTTGCGAAAGCTGGGGCCGGAGAACGACGGAGCCTCGTGACCGGGCTGAGCCGCCGCGTTGACCGGTTGCGGCGATGGCGTCTGCGCATGGGCCGCCAGCGCGGGCGCCGAGACGATCGCCAAGGCGAGCAGCGAACTTGCAATGCGGTCACGGAAGATCATTGCCACTCCCAATGTTCTTCAGGCCGCATTTGCTGCGGTCCGATCAGGTCGTTGAAGCATTCCAACCAAGCGACTCGGTAATGCCCCACCAGTTGCAGGCCAATTGTGGCCAGTAAAGGCACGGCGACCCCCGCAAAGCGGCCTCTCGCGTAATTCCGATCCAGTGCAGCAAAGTTGCAACACTTGCGCCCCGACGCCAGACCGGTGCTTTACGGGCCCATGTCGCGGCAATTCCAGTTGCCCTGCACGATCGGATCGCGAACCGGGAGCCGTCGAATGACGGCATCCGGCGTGATCGGAGGTCGCACGGGACCGGTTTGACCTTGGCAGGTTTTTTTGCTCATTTAGCACAAGACATTTTTGCTGAATTTCTTTGCTTATGGCTGACGAGGGGGCCCTGATGCGTACTCGGTTTTGCTACACGGTCGCGGGCATTCTGGCCTTGGGTGTGACGCTGTCAGGCAATGCCCGGCCGGCGGCGGCCGCGGACCTCGGCCTGATCACGAAGGCACCGGTCGGCAGCTGCGAGATCGTCTTCTCCTGCGAGAACGGTCGGCAGTATCCGCTCTGCCCGATTGCCGTATCGGTCGCGGGCGAAGTGGTGACAGCGTCGCTCCGCACCGGTCATCACGGCGGCGTGCATGTACGACACGTGCCGATGGGCGTCGGCTATCGCTACGCCGGTCGCGGCATCTGGCTGGACGGCTTCAGGGACAACGCCTTGCTCAATTTCGGCAAGCACAGCCGGGTGGCGTGCACCATCGCGCATTCATGATCCGGAACAGCGCGAAGCGGTTTTCCGGAATGCGATGATGGTTTTACCCGAGGCTATCGCGAATTAACGCGCTCCGCGTCAGCCCGATTGGCATGACGCGGCCTCACCATCCCGAAAGTACCCTCACCCCTTGGTGCGAAGCACCGCGCGAGCGGCTCGCGGGTACATATAGGCCTTGGGACGGATGTAGGTCGGACAGTAGTCGTTCCACTGATACAGCTGCCAATTCCATTTCCAGCAGCCCGATTCGATTTGCGGCTCGTTCCATCCGTAATCGAGCCGGTACGGCGGATCACCGAACGGATAATCCCCGCTTTGCGCCGCAGTCGATGAAAGAACGACGACTGCAGCGGCCGTGGCAATGATCGCAGAAAATGACTTTTGCATAACGCCCTCGGTCGGATGACGTGTCCGCCCTGAGAGTGCCAAATCGGTTCGTGCTTAGCAAGGTGTCGCCGGCCCCGGCGCTTCGGCGCCGGGCACCTGTTGCGAATCGGGCACCGTCGAGTAGCTCAACCGCTACCGAAATTGGATGGATCGAGATTTCGGTTCTCCTCCGGCGGGATCGGCTTGTAGCCGGGAAATCCGTACCACGCTGGGGCTGCGACCGGTTCGCTTGGACGGACAATGGCGTGGTGGCGCACGCGCCGGTGATGAACCGTTGCGGCGTCGGCAGCCGCACTCCACAGCATCGCCACCACACCCAACGCCAAAGCAACACGCATCATCGGGCTCCTTCGCCCTCTATGTGATGCGCGCGCTTCAACGCCACCACTCATGCGCAGTCACAATGCGGGGATCATGGCGGCAATTTGCATCACATCGTGCAGCGCGTGGACGATCGCGGCGACCATGATCAACGCGTCACCTGCGTGCCCGCCTTCGCGCCGCAGCTAAGCTCCGGCAGGGACGGCGTGGGCGGCCGGTCCCAGGATCCATTCCCTGAACGCCACGATTTTCGGGAGCGCCTGCCTGTTGTCGGGACAGACAAGATAGTACGCAAACTCCTCGATCTGCGCAGTGTCCAGCAGTTGGATCAGTTCGCCCGTTGCGATCTCGCTCGCGACCATCGCAGCCGGCAGCAGGCCGGCGCCCTGCCCCGCCAGCACGGCCTTCAGCAGCAGACCTGAATCGTCGAACGAGGGTCCGCGCGGCGCGCGCACCTCGGTGATGCCGTTGGCCTGAAACCACAGGCTCCATCCCTTGCGCTCGGCATCATGCACCAGCGGCCAGCGTGCGAGGTCGGCGGCGGATGTCGGCCGCCCCAGCCGCTCGGCCAGCGGCGGCGCTGCGATCGCCACCATCTCGACCGTGACCACGCGGTCGCTGCGCAGTCCCGGATAGCGGCCAAGGCCGTGACGCACGGCGACGTCGACGCCGTTGCGCGAGAAATCGACCAGCACATTGCTGGTGACGATCTGCAGATCGATCTCGGGATGCGCGCGCTGAAACGACGCCATGCGCGGCACCAGCCAGGCCGATGCAAAGAACGGCGTGACACTGACGGTCAGCGTGCCGATGTCGTTCGACGCAGCGACACGGCGCGAGGCTTCCGCGATCTGGCGAAACGCGTTGCGGATCGACGGCAGGTAGTCGCGGCCGGCGTCGGTGAGATAGATGCCGCGCGGCACGCGCTCGAACAGTTTTGTGCCGAGATGCGCTTCGAGCGTCTTCAGCATCTGGCTGACCGCGCCGGGCGTCACGCAAAGCTCCTCGGCCGCCAGTTTCACCGAGAGATGGCGGGCGGCGGACTCGAATGCCTTGAGCGCATTCAGCGGTGGAAGCCTCTGCTCCATGATTTAGAATTTCTAATCTCAGAGACGAAGTAATTCTCGTTTGCTGGACGGCATATTACGCTGTTCTATCAAGACATAACATCCAAAAAACTGCCCCATAGCAAGCAGCGGGCCCCTCTACACATTAGATTTTCTAGGTGATGCCAAAGGACATGAACAACCCGGTCGATCACATTAATACGTCGCAGGCGGACAGCTTGCCCGGTGTGCTCGAGTTCCGATGGACCGAGGCCGGCAAGGGCCTGGTCCGCGGCGGATTCGAGGTCGCGCCAAAACACTTCTCACCGCACGGACTTCTGCACGGTGCTGCGATCGTCGCACTGGCCGATAGCGCGTGCGGCTTCGGCTGCCTCGCCTCCTTGCCGGAAGGTGCACGCGGCTTCGCCACCAGCGAGCTGAAGACCAACTTCATCGGCACCGCGCGCGATGGACGCGTGAGCTGCGAGGCGCGCCTGGTTCATGCCGGGCGCACCACGCAGGTGTGGGATGCCGAGATCCGCAGCGAGGCGAGCGGGAGGACCATCGCGCTGTTTCGCTGCACGCAGATGCTGCTCTATCCCGCGGCCAGCACCGGCGGCCGCCAAACATCAACGGAGCAATCATGAGGAACACCGCTGTGATCGCCGATCATACAAAGGCAAAACTGTTCCACGGCTGGTTCGTGGTCGGCGCCGCTTTCGTCGTGACGTTTATCGGCTTCGGCAGCGCCTATACATTCTCCTCCTTCGTGGACTCCATGCAACGCGAGTTCGGCGCTTCGCGCGGCTCGGTGTCGCTGGTGTTCTCCTTTGCAGGCTTCCTGTATTTCGGCCTCGGCGTGATCTCGGGTCCGCTTGCCGACCGCTGGGGCGCGCGCCGCCTTACGGCCCTCGGCATGGCGCTGGTCGGTCTCGGCCTGCTGCTGGCAGGCCGCGCGCAGACGATCGTGCAGGTCTATGCCGCCTACAGCATCGGGATCGGCGCCGGTGTCGGCTGCGCCTATGTGCCGACGCTCGGCGCGGTGCAGCGCTGGTTCGTGCGGCGGCGCGGCTTTGCGTCGGGCCTCGCGGTCAGCGGCATCGGTGTCGGGACGCTGGTGATGCCGCCGCTCGCGACCTGGTTGATCGCAACGTTGGGCTGGCGCGACGCCTATCTCGTGCTGGGCATTGTGGCTGTCGTCACCGGCATCAGCGCAGCGCTGCTGATCGCAGACGATCCGCGCCGTCACGGCACCGGACCGGACGGCGATCCGCTCGGCGCAGCGGCGAGCACGCCGGTCCGCACCGGCGTATTGATCCGCGATGCGGTGCGCACGCCGCGCTTCGCCGGGCTCTATGCCGCCTGCCTGATCAGCGCGTTCGGCGTGTTCGTCCCGTTCGTGCACCTCGTGCCGTTCGCCGTCGACCATCAGGTGACGCCCGCCCTCGCCGTGTTGCTGCTCGGCACGATCGGTGTCGGCTCTACCGCCGGCCGCTTCTTCCTCGGCGGCATCGCCGACCGGCTCGGCCGCGATGCGTTCCTGATCGCAATGTATGCGGGGATGGCGGTCTCGCTGGCGATCTGGGCGGTCGCCGGCGACTTCTGGTCGCTCGCGGCCTTCGCGCTGCTGTTCGGCGTGTTCTATGGCGGCTGGGTCGCGATCCTGCCCGCCGTGGTCACCGATCATTTCGGCGGCCGCTATGTCGGCGGCATCATCGGCATCCTCTACACCAGCGTCGCCTTCGGCACGCTGCTCGGCCCCAGCGTCGCCGGCTTCGTGTTCGACGTCAGCCACAGCTACATCATTCCGGTGGCGATCAGCGCGGCCGCCAACGTCGTCGCGGCGCTCATCGCGCTGGCGACAACCCGAACCACCTCGCCGATCGCGTCGAGCCCAACGACATCAACCCTACCCCTGGGGTAATCGACCTCGTTCCCCGCACTGCCCATTGTGATCGAACAGCCCATGGAGATCGGAACCATCGCAATGGCCGTCACCTACCTGATCAAGTTCAACGTGATCCCGGATCAGCGCGCCCGCTTTCTCGGACTGCTGGAAGGCGTGCTCGACGCCATGCGATCCGAGCCCATGTTCCACGAAGCAATTCTGCATCGCGATCCGGCGTCGGATTGCCGTTTCATGCTCTACGAGACCTGGGAAGATCACGACGACGTCCTGAATGTGCAGTTGCACCGGCCCTATCGGCGGGCGTGGCACGCGGCATTGCCAAAACTGCTTGCGGACGATCGCGACATCACCGTCTGGCAGGCGCTGCGCGCCGACCGCGCACAGCGAAAGGACTGAGACGGTTTCCAGGTGGCGGTGCGGGCCACCGGCAGGCGTTTCAGTTGGTGGTCATCCAGGCGCGGGCTTCGCGCTGGGCTGCGGCGATTTCGACATCGGACATCTGCTCGGCGACTTCACGGCGGTGCGCGATCGCGTCGGTGCGGCCCTTGAGCGCCGCCAGATTGAACCATTTGTGCGCCGCGACGAGGTTGACCACGCCGGAGCGGCCGCTCGCCCAGTACATGCCGCGCTCGAACAGCACGTCCTGGATCGCGGTCGCGGCAACCGGGATGGCCGCGTCCTGATCGATGAAACCCTGAAACATGGTAGCTCCCCTTTTCTTGTTGCCGCCCTCCCCCGAGCGCGGCCCCCGTCCACTGTCAAAACGCCTTCTGTCTCCCCGCGCTAATCCTTTGGATTATGCGCCGCGCTGATCCTTGGGATCATGCGCTCGCCGTTGGCCGGCTTGTTGGGATGATCATGGCCCAGCAAATTTGAAGAGCGGTTTAAGTATCGCGATGAACGGGATGTAAATGGGCGGCGCGCGCGGCAGTTCAGGGAATCGAAGAAGTCGCTGTGCCGCAGGCATTTCTCTGCATTCGTGAACGCCGGTTTACCCTTGCGTTTCGGACTACGATAACCATGGCGGAGATTGGCCGCTCAGCTCGGCCGGTCGCGGCCGATGGCGTGCAGCAGTCACGCAATGGGCGGAAGGATCGCAAGGAGGGATAGAAGGTCCGGTCGCGGTGACCGGCCGCAAGCCAATCGGGCTTGAACGCAGCACCGCGCACAAGGCCGACGGGCCAAGTGACGTTCCAGAATGAGTTTTAGGGAAATGGCTGGCGGGGGCGCGGACTGCGCGGGCCGCCGGATCGAGGGGGTCGGCGAACACGTCAGGACCAGATTTCAGCTCGGCATTGCCGCCGGTGAAACTGCGGAACCAAATGGGCTCCGCACCGAACGAAGAAATCTCTGGTTTCTTCTGCCGGATCGGTTTGGGAAAGGGGCCCTCTCCGAAATTCGATCCAGCCGTTTGACCTGATGTCTCGCCGACACCCTCTTTCGTCGACCAGGGCCTTGCGGGGATGTGCCTCTCAGCAGTCCGTCCGCTGGCCCTCGCGACGTGCCGGCGTCAAGCCGCCGGCGAACCTCTCGAGGCGAGAGGCTTACTTCTTCTTCTTGGCGACCTTGCGGGTCTTCTTCGCAGTCTTCTTCACTGCGCTCTTCGCCTTCTTCGCCTTCTTTGCCTTCTTAGCCATGTTGCCCTCCAGTGTGTGAGATGGCTCTTACTTCGCTGCGTGCACTCGGGAATCGATATGCACTACTTCCCGAATACACCAACAGGGCAAAAAAAACAGTGTCCCGCTTAAGGAAGTGTTGACGCAGCGGTGCGTCTGCGTGCAGCGCGCGTCGCCGAAAAAATCGACCGCGCGTTGGCGCAACGATGCAAGAAATGCAAGCGCCGCCGACATCTGCATTTGTCAACGTTGCACGAAACGCTTGAATTAAAGGTGTTTCCTGAATTTGCATTCGAGCAATTGAAGCGACGGTGTCGCTGCAATGAGTCGGACGCAACGACGCGAGACGGGGCGGCGGGGCCTCCGAGTCGCAACTTTTGGCAATGAAAAAAAATTTCGTGGGTAAGCTCGCTTTTGCCTCGTCGGAGGTCATCAGAACCCGATTCCCGGTCGAGTCACGGCTCCAGGCGATTCGGCGCCGACCGCGACGTTGCGACGATCAAGGGAGGGGTGAGGCAGGATCACGCGCCATTCACGCGCGCGCGACGACACTGAGGAGACGGCGTGAGCGCATGATCCGGATGGATCATGCGCCAAGGAGAACGAAGGACAACGTCGTTGTCTCGTTCGTTCAGATACCGAGCTTGGACTTCAGGAGGTCGTTGACCGCCTGCGGATTCGCCTTGCCGCCGGACGACTTCATCACCTGACCGACGAACCAGCCGACCATCTGCGGCTTCGCCTTGGCCTGCGCCACCTTGTCGGGATTGGCCGCGATGATGTCGTCGACCACCTTGTCGATCGCGCCGAGGTCGGTGACCTGCTTCATGCCGCGGCTCTCGACGAGCACGCGCGGATCGCCGCCTTCCTGCCAGACGATCTCGAACAAGTCCTTGGCGATCTTGCCGGAAATCGTTCCCTCGCCGATCAGGTCGACGATCGCGGCAAGCTGCGCGGCCGACACCGGCGACGCCGCAATCGCAACGCCTTCCTTGTTCAGCCGGCCGAACAGCTCGTTGATCACCCAGTTGGCGGCGAGCTTGCCGTCGCGCGCCTTGTCGGCGAGGCCGGCGAGCACCGTCTCGTAGAACTCGGCGCTCTCGCGCTCGGCGACCAGCACGCTCGCATCGTAGGCGGATAGACCGAGGCCCGTAATAAACCGGGACTTCTTCTGGTCCGGCAGTTCCGGCAGCTGCGCCTTGAGCTCGTCGACGAATGCCTGGCTGAACTCGAGCGGCAGCAGGTCGGGATCCGGGAAGTAACGGTAGTCGTGCGCCTCTTCCTTGGTGCGCATCGAACGCGTCTCACCCTTGTTCGGATCGAACAGCCGGGTCTCCTGCTCGATCGCGCCGCCCTCCTCGATGATCTCGATCTGGCGCCGCGCCTCGTACTCGATCGCCTGGCCGATGAAGTTGACCGAGTTCATGTTCTTGATCTCGCAGCGGGTGCCGAGCGGACCGCCGGGCTTGCGCACCGAGACGTTGACGTCGGCGCGCAGGCTGCCCTTCTCCATGTCGCCGTCGCAGGTGCCGAGGTAGCGCAGGATCGAGCGCAGCTTGGTGACGTAGGCCTTGGCCTGCTCGGCGTCGCGAATGTCGGGCTTGGAGACGATCTCCATCAGCGCGACGCCGCAACGGTTGAGGTCGACATAGGTCATCGTCGGTGACTGATCGTGCAGCAACTTGCCGGCATCCTGCTCCAGATGCAGCCGCTCGATGCCGACGGTGGCGGTGCGGCCGCCGTCGAGCTCGAGCACCACCTCGCCCTCGCCCACGATCGGCGACTTGTACTGGCTGATCTGGTAGCCCTGCGGCGAGTCCGGATAGAAATAGTTCTTGCGGTCGAACACCGAGCGCAAATTGATCTTGGCGTTGAGCCCGAGACCGGTGCGCACCGCCTGGCGGACGCACTCCTCGTTGATCACGGGCAGCATGCCCGGCATCGCGGCATCGACCAGCGAGACATGGCTGTTGGGGTCGCCGCCGAACGCGGTGGAGGCGCCAGAGAACAGCTTTGCGTTCGAGGTGACCTGGGCATGGACCTCCATGCCGATCACGACCTCCCAGTCGCCGGTAGCGCCTTTGATCAGCTTGTGAGGAGCGGCAGATGCAGTCATGGGTCTGGTTTTCCGGATAGGACAATATCTGGGGTTAATTGGGCTTCGCGCAACCGATCGCGGCAGTCAAGCCGCCTTACAGCCCGCGCCGGAACTGCTGATAGGCCTTGCTGGTGCGCAGCGCGTCCGCGCCGCCCGCGATCAGCTGGTCGACCTGCTCCGGCGGTAGCGACAGCCGGGTCGGGATCGCGTTGAGGATGCCGGCGCGCTCCGGCCCGAGCCGGTCGAAGCCGAGCCGCTCGACATAGATCGCGACGTCGCCGCACTTCCAGTTGGCGCCGACGCCGAGCCGCGAGCGATCCGCCGCCGACAGCGAGCAGCGCCAGCGCTTCAGCTTGCCCGACCAGTCGTCGGCAAGCGCGGTGAACGCCGCGTAGCTCGAGCGCACGCTGGCATCGATGGCGGTATCGGCCGCGGCCGACACCAGCTCGACGCCGTTCGGTCCCTCCAGCGTCTGCACGAAATCGCCGGAGATGCCGCGGCCGGCGTCGACGACGAGAAACAGGATGCGGCGCAGCTTTGCGGCCTGCCGCTCGCTGAGCGGCTCATAGGGCCGTTGCGCCGCGAGTAGCCCGATGCTCAGCCCCGACAGGCCGTAATTGTCGACCAGGCCGCCGTCGAGCAGCTTGACGTAGCGCATCGAACCGTCGCGGTAGCGCGCCTGAGCTTCGGCGTAGGAGCGCAGCAGCGGCTGCGCATTCGGATCCTTGCGCACCCGCTCGAGCCAGGGCGGCAGCGGCGCAGCGCAGCCGCCGGGGAAGGTTTCCAGCACGATCGGCGCGAACGCCAGCGGCACCGCCGCCGATGCCGCTACCGCTTCGGCGACCCGGTAGGAGCGGATATCGCTGCACATTGCGTCGAAGGCGGTCTTGCCGAACACGAACGGCGTGCGGTTGTAGATGTCGGACGCGTTGATCCAGACCCGCGGCCGGTGATCGTCGGGCAACGCTTCGAACCGTGCGCCGTTGAACAGGTTGCGGTCGAGCCAGTCGGTGAACTGGCTGTCGTTGACGCCGCCGCCCAGCGCACGCCCGATGTTACCGAGCGAGATCCTGGTCTTCAGGTCCTCTTCGGCGTTGCGCAGCAGGAAGCGTTGGCGGAAATCCTCGAGCGCCGCGCGCCGCTTCAATCCGAAATAGGCCGCGGTGATCGATCCGCCTGAGACGCCCGAGACGAAGTCGACGCGGTCGAGCAGCGTCTTGGTACCGGCCAGCCCGGAGCGCGCGTGATCGAGCTCCTCCAGCACGCCGAAGGAAAACGCCGCCGCGCGGGTGCCGCCGCCGGAAAACGACAACGCCAGCAGCAGATCGTCTTCATAGCTCGGAAGGTCGGTGACGCCGTTGCTGTCGGCGAACGCCGCGCCGAGCGGCACGTTGCCCGGAAGATTGTAAACGGACGCGCAGCCCGCCAGGCCCGCCGCCATCACGGCCGCCAGCCATCCCCCTTTACCCGACCCACGCACGACTACTCTCTTGCCGCTGGCCCCCGCCCCCGGTTCCACAAGCCTATCATGGCCAATCTGGGCGGCGGCATGGCGGACCAAACAGGGTTAATTGTCGCGGTGGTTTCAGGCCAGCAGCACGGCGACGATCCGCTCCCATTCGGCCTCGAGCGCATCCTTTGCGACCGGCTGGCCGGCGCGGCGATACCAGTAGCCGGCATTGCCGAGATCGCCCTCGACGCGGTGCAGATAGGCGTGCACCCAGGCCGAATTGGCATCGTCCTCGTCCTGCACGATGCGGTGCGCCCGGTCCCAATCGCCCTTCGCCGCCCACCACAGCGCGGCGAGCGGCGGCGCCAGCGTCGGATCCGGCGCGGCCTCAGCGAGACTGGCGCGGAAATCCGCCATCGCTCACCACCATTTTTGCGGCGTGAAGCGGCCGGCGGCCTGCTCGATCACCTCGCCCAGCGAGAACAGCGTCTCCTCGTCGAAGGCGCGGCCGATCAGCTGCAGGCCGAGCGGCAGGCCCTGTGCGTCCTTGCCGGCGGGAACGGCAATACCGGGCAGCCCCGCCATGTTCACCGTCACCGTGAAGATGTCGTTGAGATACATCTCGACCGGATCGGCGCCCTTCTCGCCGATGCCGAACGCCGCCGACGGCGTCGCCGGGGTCAGGATGGCGTTCACGCCCTTGGCAAAACAGTCCTCAAAATCCTTCTTGATCAGCGTGCGCACCTTCTGCGCGCGCAGATAATAGGCATCGTAATAGCCGGCCGACAGCACATAGGTGCCGATCAGCACGCGGCGGCGCACCTCGGCGCCAAAGCCTTCGGCGCGGGTGTTCTCGTACATCTCGATGATGTTCTTGGCGCCCTCGCGCAGCCCGTAGCGCACGCCGTCATAGCGCGCGAGGTTCGACGAGGCTTCCGCGGGTGCGACGATGTAGTAGGCCGGCAGCGCGTATTTGGTGTGCGGCAGCGACACCTCGACCAGCTCGGCGCCCGCCGCTTTCAGCCACGCGGCGCCCTCGCTCCAGAGCTTTTCGATCTCGGCCGGCATGCCGTCGAGGCGATACTCCTTGGGAATGCCGATCTTCATGCCCCTCACGGACTTGCCGACCGCGGCCTCGTAATCCGGCACGGCGATATCGACCGAGGTGGTGTCCTTCGGATCGTGCCCCGCCATCGAGCACATCAGGATCGCGGCATCGCGCACGCTGCGCGCGATCGGGCCGGCCTGGTCGAGCGAGGACGCGAACGCCACGATGCCCCAGCGCGAGCAGCGGCCATAGGTCGGCTTGATGCCGACGGTCGCGGTGAACGCCGCCGGCTGGCGGATCGAGCCGCCGGTGTCGGTCGCGGTCGCGCCCATGCAGAGCGAAGCGGCCACCGCCGACGCCGAGCCGCCGGACGAGCCGCCGGGCACCAGCGTGGTGTTCGAGCCCTCGCGGCGCCACGGGTTGGTGACGGGGCCGAAGCACGAGGTCTCGTTCGACGAGCCCATCGCGAATTCGTCGTTGTTGAGCTTGCCGAGCAGCACCGCGCCGTCGCGCCACAGCTGCGAGGTGATGGTCGACTCGTAAGGCGGAATGAAATTGCTGAGGATTTTCGAGCACGCCGTGGTCCTGATATCGCGGGTCGCGAACAGATCCTTGATGCCGAGCGGGATGCCGGCCAGCGGCCCGCCCTCGCCCTTGGCGATCTTCTCATCGACGGCTTTCGCCATCTCGCGGGCGCGCTCCGGCGTCTCCAGCACATAGGCATTGAGCACGCGCGCGGCTTCGATGGCGGCGAGATGCGCGTCGGTCAGCTCGCGCGCGGTGAAGGACTTGCTCGCGAGGCCCGCGCGGGCCTCGGCGATCGTCAGCGATGTCAAATCAGTCATTTATTGATCGGGCTGCAGAAGAAGGGAGACAGGGTCTTGTCGTTGGCAGGATCGTCCAGCCGTGCCTTGTTTTCTTTGGCGCGTGCTGCGTCGAGTGCTTCGAGCTGGTCGAGCACGGCATCGATCGCCTCATTGGGATCGGCAACCTTGCCCTTGCGCTCCATCGCATCGAGGAAGTCCATATAGGCCTTGTAGGCCTTCTCGTCGTCGCAGAGCAGACACATCGGACTGACGTTCCCAGATAAGGGTTACTCGACCACCTTCGGCACCAGGAAGAAGTGATCGGTGGTGTCGGGCGCATTCCGGACGATGGCGTCGACGATCTCGCCGTCATTGACCAGGTCGGCGCGCTTCTTCATCTCCATCGGCGTCACCGAGGTCATCGGCTCGACGCCCTCGACGTTCACTTCCGACAGCTGCTCGACAAAGGCCAGGATCGCGTTCAGTTCCCCCTGGAGATGGGGAACTTCGGCGTCGCTGACCGCAATCCGCGCCAGATGCGCGATGCGGCGGACGGTCGTGGCGTCTACGGACATTATATATGGCCTCGGGGCTGAAAGGTCAGCCTGCCGTATAGCAGAGGCCGGTTTTGCGCCGCAACCGCGGTCGAAACCGCCGTTTCAGCCCGCCAGCTGGCTCATCCGCGCCAAGGCGGCACCCGCCAGCGCCCGGGTCAGCTCGGCGGCGGGCATTTCCTTGCCCATCCGCACCGCTTGCCCGGCCCAGAGGTTGGTGAAATCGACCCTGCCCTGTTTTTCGGCAGCTGCCTTCAGCGGGCCGAGGCCGGTTGCGGCATGCGGGAACGCCGGGGCATCCGGCGAAATCGGGCCGACCTCGCGCATCACGCGGTTGGCGACGCCGCGCGCCGGGCGCCCAGTCATCACATTGGTGATGACGGTGGATTCGTCGCTGGCCTGCGCCAGCGCGACGCGGGCGGCCGCGCTCACCTTGGATTCCGGACAGCGCAGATAGGCGGTGCCGATCTGCACGCCGGCGGCGCCGAGCGCGAACGCCGCGGCAATCCCGCGCCCGTCGGCGATGCCGCCGGCCGCGATCACCGGCACCTTCACCGCATCGACCACCTGCGGCACCAGCGCGAAGGTGCCGGGTTGCTCGGCGATGTTTTCGGTCAGGAACATGCCGCGATGACCGCCGGCCTCCGCCCCCTGCGCGATGATGACATCAGCGCCGTTCTCCTCCAGCCAGATCGCCTCCTTCACGGTGGTCGCCGACGACAGCACGATGGCGCCGGTGGCCTTCACCCGCTGCAGCAGTTTTGGCTCCGGCAGGCCGAAATGGAAGCTGACCACTTCGGGCTTCAGCTCCTCAACCACACCGCAGAACGCCTCATCGAACGGCGCGCGGTTGGCGGCATTGACCGGCGCGTTCGGGTCGAGGCCGTGTTCACGATAGTAAGGCGCCAGCCGCTGCCGCCATGTCGCCTCGCGCGCCGGGTCGGCGTCGACCGCCTTGTGACAGAAGAAGTTCAGGTTGACCGGCGCGGTCACCCGCTGCCGAACGATGTTGACCTGCTCGCGCGCCTTCTCCGCCGACAGCATCGCGCATGGCAGCGACGCGAGGCCGCCGCCCTCAGCCACGGCAATCGCCATCTCGGCATCGATCGCGCCCGCCATCGGCGCCAGCACGATCGGAAATTCGATGTTGAAGCGATCGATCAAACGACGGTCAGGCCACATGGTGTGTCTCTCCAGGCTTGCTCAGAACTACCCTCTCCCCTTGTGGGAGAGGGTGGTTTCGATGCGGAAGCATCGAAACCGGGTGAGGGGCTGTCTCCGCGGAGAAAGACCCCTCATCCGGCTCGCATCTATCGATGCGAGCCACCTTCTCCCACAAGGGGAGAAGGGAAGAAGTTACGCCGTCCGAGCAGGCTCTGCTCCGCCTCGGCGACGATGCGGCCGACGATCTCGGCCGCCGGAGCAATATCATGGATCAGGCCTGCGGACTCGCCGGCGAACACCGCCGCGACGTCAAAGTTTCCGGCGGCTTTCGCGGCAGCATATTCCACCGCGATTTCGTCCGCGCGCTGCATCAGCTCGATCTCGCGGCCGCTCCAGCGCCGCAAATGATCGTTGACGAGCGAGCGTGCGGTGAACGGCGCCGGCCACATCAGCTTGCGCGACCAGTCGAACACCACGCCGCGCACCGTCTCCCCGCTCCGCGCCGCGCGGATCAGCTGCTTCGCTTGCTCGGCGGCGTCGGCCTCGACGCTGGCATAGAACCGCGTTCCCATCAGCACGCCGGATGCGCCGAGCATCAGCATCGCCGCAAGGCCGCGTCCATCCGCGAGGCCGCCGGCGGCGACGACCGGCACCCGGCCGGCCGCGAGATCGATGATCGCGGGCACGATGTCGATCGTGGTGCGCGATGCACCGTGACCGCCTGCTTCCGTGCCCTGCGCGATCAAAATGTCGGCGCCGCAATCGAGCGCCTGTTTTGCCAGTTCCTCGCTCTGCACCTGGCAGATCAGCAGCGCACCCGCCGCCT
Organism: Bradyrhizobium ivorense; assembly: GCF_900696085.1. GTDB lineage: Bacteria > Pseudomonadota > Alphaproteobacteria > Rhizobiales > Xanthobacteraceae > Bradyrhizobium > Bradyrhizobium ivorense. The sequence goes on along the minus strand of NZ_CAADFC020000024.1, from coordinate 83,607 downwards.
TGATCCTGGGCGCGAACGGCGCGGGATCGCCGAATGACAGCATCACGGCGTGCGGCCGCGCTTGAAGCGCGATGTCGAGCAATTCGGGCTGCTTGGCCAGGCTCCAGGTGATGAAGCCGATGCCGAACGGTTTTGCAAAACCCTTCAGCTTCGCGGTCTCGGTCTCGAGCCGTGTCCTGTCGCCGTAGCCGCCACCCAGAATCCCGAAGCCGCCGGCCTCGCTGACGGCCCGGACCAGCCGGCTGCCCGAGATCGTGTCCATCGGCGCCAGCAGGATCGGATGCTGGATGCCCAGCCGCGCCGTCAATTCGGTATTGATCGGCATGCGTTTGCTCCCTGTTCTGGACTCGAAGCGTAAGCGGGCCTAACATTCTCGGAAAATGAATACTAGAGAACGCTACCATCTCTGAAATGAAACGGTGCATTCAGATGGAAATGACCGACCTCCTCACCTTTTCCACCGTCGCCCGGCTCGGCGGCATCACCCGCGCCGCCGAAGAGCTCAACACCGTGCAGTCCAACGTCACCCAGCGCATCAAGGCGCTGGAGGCGGAGATCGGCACCGCGCTGTTCGAGCGCCACAGCCGCGGCATGACCTTGACCGGCGCCGGCCGCCGCCTGCTGCCTTACGCGCAGCGGATGGCGGCGCTGTCGCGCGAGGCCGTGCTCGCTGCGCGCGACGATGGCGAGCCGAAGGGTCCGCTGTCGATCGGCTCGATGGAGACGACGGCGGCGGTGCGGCTGCCAACGCTGCTGGCCGAATTCCACCGCCGCTATCCCGCCGTGCGGCTGACGCTGCGCACCGCGACGACCGCCGATCTGGTCGCCGCCGTACTCGACGGTTCGCTCGACGGCGCGTTTGTCGCCGGCCCGATCGAGCATGCCGAGCTCGCCGCGACGGTCGCATTCACCGAGGAACTGGTGCTCGTCACCGCACAGCGCTGGACCTCGCTCGCTGCGTTGCGCGCCGGCACACCGGAGTCCGGCCCGACCGCGCTGGTGTTCCGCACCGGCTGTACCTACCGGCAGCGCCTCGAGCAGGTGTTCACCGAGTTCGGTTGGCCCTCGGCAGTGCGCTTCGAGTTCGGCACGCTCGACGGCATGATCGGCTGCGTCGCCGCCGACATGGGCGTGACCATGCTGCCGCGTGCGGTGGTCGAACGCGATCACGTTCATCGCGACGTCAACATCCACAAGCTGAAGGCGCCGCACGCGCATGTCGAGACGCTGTTCATTCAGCGCCGCACCGCGCATCAGTACAGCGCGCTGCAGGGATTCTTGGCCTGCCTCGACCAGCAGGAAGCCTCCGCTGCCGCGTGATCGCGGCCCGGCCTGCCCCTGCAACAAGTGAATCCCGCAATATCGCAATTGCGAATGCGGGCTTGCCACGGATTTAAGCGCAGCCTTCCCGGAAATCTTTTGAAGCGTGTCATTCTACTACGTTAGTATGAGACGCTAGCCCATAACCAAAACGTCAAACTCTGGGAGGAACTGCGATGCGGAAAGCATTCGTCTTGTGCTGCTCGATTGCCTTGTTGGGGACGCCAGGAGCTGCCGGCGCTCAGGATTGGACCAAATCGAAATGGGGACCGGACGACGAGATCGGTGCCGCCAACTACATGACGCCCGACCTCGTGGTGAAGGCGGCGTCGCTGGTGAAGACCGGCAAGACTTACGCGCTCGGCATTCCCGTCGACACCAAGACCCCGGCCTACCCGCCGCGCAGCTTCAAGATCACGATCGTGCAGCCCGGACAGGCCGGCATCGATGGACTCGGTCCGAACAAGGCCACCTACAATGACGATATCATCGACACCTGGGTCGGCATCGGCAGCCAGCTCGACGGCCTCGGCCATCTCGGGGTCGCGCACGTCTACTACAACGGCAACAAGCTCGCCGATTTCGCCGATCCCACCGGCCTGAAGAAGCTCGGCATCGAGAAGGTGCCGCCGATGGTAACCCGCGGCGTGCTGCTCGACATGGCGGCCTATTACAACACCGACATCGTCAAGGAAGGCACCGCGTTCAACGTCAAGGAGATCGACGAGGTCGCCAAGAAACAGGGCGTCGAGATCCGCCAAGGCGACGTCGTGATCTTCCACACCGGCTGGCTCAGCCTGATCGGCAAGGACGACAAGCGCTATTCGGCCGGCGAGCCCGGGCTCGGCGTCGAAGGCGCAAAGTACCTGACGAGCAAGGGCGTCGTCGCCATCGGCGCCGATACCTGGGCGCTGGAGGTGCTGCCGTTCGAGGGCAAGACCGTGTTCGAGGTCCACCAGATCCTGCTCGCGATGAACGGCACCTACATCCTCGAGAACATGGACACCGCCGAGCTCGCCAAGGACAAGGGCTACGAGTTCCTGTTCGTGCTCGGCCAGCCGCGCTGGCGTGGCGGCGTGCAGAGCATGATCAACCCGATCGCGATCCGGTAGATCTCGCCGCGAATGACGGTGCCACCTCTCCCGTCGGGAGAGGTCGCGCCGAAGGCGCGGGTGAGGGGTTACGGTCCCTCGATAGTGCCGAGCCCCCTCACCCGATTTGCTACGCAAATCGACCTCTCCCCGCCGGGGAGAGGTGAAGCAAGAGCTTTGCGCGCTCGCCATGGCGCATGCTAAGCGCTGAGTCATGCCCGCCCCCATTCTCCCCCTGATCGAAGCCGCGCCGCACTGGCCCGAGCGCGGCGCGCTGGTCGGCCTCGATCTCGGCACCAAGACCATCGGCGTCGCCGTCTCCGATCCGGACCGGCGGCTCGCGACCGGCGTCGAGACCATCCAGCGCAAGCAGTTCAAGGCCGACGCGGCGCGGCTGCTCGCCATTGCCGCCGAGCGCAACGTGGTCGGCTTCGTGCTGGGGCTGCCGATCAACATGGACGGCAGCGAGGGCCCGCGGGCGCAATCGACCCGGGCCTTCGCTCGCAACCTCGCCGGCCTCACTCCGCTCGCGATCGCCCTGTGGGACGAGCGGCTCTCGACCGCGGCGGTCGAGCGCGAGCTGATCGGGATGGACGTCAGCCGCGCCAAGCGCGCCGAGGTGATCGACGAGCACGCCGCGATCTTCATCCTGCAGGGCGCGCTGGACCGGCTGGCGAAGCTGCGCGGGGACCGCTGACGATGGCGGTGGTGATCGGGGCGCTGCTGCCGGTGTTTCTGCTGATCGTACTCGGTGTCGTGCTGCGGCAGACGCTGATGCGGCTCGATACGCAATGGCACGGGCTGGAGCAGCTCACCTATTACGTGCTGTTCCCGGTGCTGCTGGTGCAGACCCTGGTGAAGGCGGATCTGACGGCGGTGCCGATCGCCGGCGTCGGCGGCGCGCTGCTGCTCGCGGCGCTGGTGATGTCGCTGCTGTGCCTTGCCTTGCGGGCCCCGCTCGCCGGCGCCGGGGTCGACGGCCCGGCCTTCACCTCGATCTTCCAGGGCGCGACGCGCTGGCAGACCTATGTCGCGCTGTCGGTGTCGGGCAATCTCTACGGCAAGGTCGGGCTTGCGCTGGCCTCCGTCGCGATGGTCGCGATCATCCCGCTGGTCAACGTGTTCAGTGTCGCCGTGCTGGCGAAGTATGCCTCATCCGAGAAGCGGTCGGCGGGCGCGATCGTGATGACGGTCGTGAAGAACCCGCTGATCTGGGCCTGCGTCATCGGGCTCGCCATCAACGTGATGCACATCCCGTTGCCAAAACTCTGGCATGACGTCGCGGATGCGCTCGGCGGCTCGTCGCTGGCGATCGGCCTGCTCGTGACCGGTGCCGGATTGCAGTTGAAAGGCATCTTCCGCCCCAGCCTCGCCGCCAGCGTGGCGCTGGCCCTCAAGCTGGTCGCGATGCCCGTGCTCACGGTCGGGCTCGCGGTGTGGTTCGGCGTCACCGGCTCGAACCTCGCCATCGTCGCGGCCTGCGCCGCGGTGCCGACCTCTCCCTCGGCCTATGTGCTGGCGCGCCAGATGGGCGGCGACGCGCCGCTGCTCGCCCAGATCATCACGCTGCAGACGATTTTGGCCGCGATCACGATGCCGATCGCGATTGCCGCGGTTGGCCCCTGACGCGCGATGAAGTCAGCCCGATTCAGCCTTGCGACAGCCGCGCGGCACCCCTCCCGGCATAATCCCGAAAAACAACCCCATGCAAAGTAGCCGGCGGCTGCCGGCGTTCGACAGGCGACTTGACACGTCGGGCAAGTCAGGGGTACTCTTTTATTATTCCGAAACCGTGCGGACGCACCTCGCCCAATGCCCGGCATGACGAGCTATCGGGCGCGGCGGATAGTCATCTGCGATAGCCCTGCCCGCAAGCGGTAGAATGTTCCTCACGAACGCGCGCTGCCGCTGCCGGCGGTGGTTGTCGTCACCAGCTCCACGAAAAAGGCCGTCGCGGCGGTGTGATCGGCGGCGCGATACACCAGCGTCAGCGGCGCATGCAGGCGAACGCCGTTGGCGAGCGGGCGATAGGCCACCGTCTTCGCGTGCACCTGCTGCATCGAAGCCGGTACGACGGAGATCCCTGCACCCGCGGCCACCAGATTGAGATTTGTCATCATGCGTTCGACTTCGGCCACGACGTTCGGGTAGATGCCCCGTTCCGCGCACAGCGCCAGCAGGTTGGCATAGAGCCCGGGCGCTCCGGCGCGTCGCACCAGGATCAGATTTTCGCCGTGGAAATCCTTGAGCGCGACGGCGGCATTCTTGCCGGCGCGCGGCTTCTGCGCCAAGCGGTGGTCGAGCGGGGCCGCCACCAGCACCGGCTCTCTCAGCAAGGTCCGGAACACCAGGCCGGGCGGCCGTGCGACCGGCACGCGCAGAAAACCGCAATGCAGCTCGCCCGAGGCAATTCGTTCGGTGATCTCGCCGGCGTTGTTCTCGGACAGCGAGAGCTCGATCTCGGGATAGCGGCCGCGGAATAGCCGCAGCACGCGCGGCGTCAACAAGTGGGCGGCAGCCGAGGTCGTGAAGGCAATCGCGAGACGGCCGCGCACGCCCTTGGCAACCCGTGCCATGCGCTGCTCCATGACGGCAACGCCGTCGAGGATGCGCCGGGCCTCTTCGAGGAAGAGCTCGCCGCTCTCGGTCAGCGCCATGCCCTTGGCATGGCGGCGAAACAGCACCATGCCGAGATGGTTCTCCAGCGCCTTGATCTGCTGACTGAGCGGCGGCTGCTGGATGTTGAGCCGGGTGGCGGCGCGGGTCAGATGCCCGGCCTCGGCCACCGCCAGGAAGTAGCGCAAATGTCGAAGCTCCATATCCATAGGATATGGCATACCGCAATTTCATATATTTGACATCACGACAGGCGTCGTTTTTGTTGGCCCGGTCCAACGAGAAAGATTCCGCCCGATTTTCAATTCGTGGCGTTAGGGAAGGAACATCATGACTGACAGCTCGATCCAGCTCGATTCCGGCGGCTCAATTCTCTTCGTGGGCAACAGCTTCACGTTCGGCCGCGTCGATCCGGTGATGAGCTACAATACCGACAACGTACGGGATCTGACTGCGCCGGTGCCCGGCACCACATTCGCGAACACGACCGGGTCCAATCCCTACGAGCCGCATCCCTGGGGTGGCGTTCCCGGCATCTTCGAGGCGTTCGCCGAGCAGTCAGGCCTGCAGCTCGACGTCGCCATCTCGGCCCGCAATGCCGCGACGCTGCAGGGCCAGTACCTCAACAGCAATCCCGCCGGTTGGGACCTGCGCGGCAACGTCGCGAGCCAGCCGTGGGACGTCGTGGTGCTGCAGGACAACAGCACCCAGGCCCTGCCCTCGGGGTCCGGCTCCATCACCTTCGCCGCAGGGTCCTCGACCGCGACGCTGGTCATCCATCCGACAGCCGACACCAAGATCGAAACCGACGAGACGATCGGCCTCCAGCTCACCGCCGACCCGTCTTATCGGACAAGCGCGGGCGTCGTCACCGGAACCATCCTGAACGACGATCCGAGCGGCCCGGTCGTCAATCCCGCGCTGCCGACGGTCACGCTTGTCGCCTCTCCGAGCGCGGTGCTGGAGGACGGCGCACAGAAGCTGGTCTACACCTTCACGCGCACCGGACCGACCGATACACCGCTCACCATTCAATTCGGCGCGGCCCGTGACGGCAGCACGGCGCCCTCGGTCAACACCTCGACCGGCGACTTCGAGAACTTCGTCAACCTGTTTACGACCAGCTTCCAGGCCAACGGCCAGCAGACCACCGGCAGCATGAGCTTCACGAGCAACTCCGGCTCGGTCGTGATTCCGGCGGGCGCCAGCAGCGCGACCCTTACGCTCGATCCGAAGCCGGACACCACTGTAGAGGCCGATGAATCGATCCGCCTGACGCTCAGCGCCAACGCCGCCTACAATGTCGGTACGCAGGGCGCAATCTCCGCCACCATCCTGAACGACGACTTCGCGCCCGGCACCGATACCTCGCTGCCGAACATCTCGCTCAGCCTGGCCGCTTCAGCGGTTTTCGAGGATGGCTCCGGCAATCTGGTCTACCAGTTTACGCGGACCGGCTCGAACGCTGCACCCCTGACCGTCAAATTCAGCGTGTCGGGAACGGCGACGCTGCCGGGAAACGACTTCACCGTCACCGGCGCAAACAGCTTCGCGACGGCAGGCGCCGCCGATCCGAACCTTGCGTCCTTCAACACCTACACCGTGAAGCTTGCGCAGTACGCGACGACAGGCGCGGCCGACGGCACCGTTCCGGCCAACCCGCACGCCAATGCCGCAACCGACGTCTATTTGTACGAGACCTGGGCGCGGCCGAACATGGTGACGGGCGCAATCGTCGCCAACACCAACGACCAGACCGGGGCCGTCACCAACACGACGACGACGGCGCCCGAGTATTACGTCTCGCTCGAGGCGATGACCGCGGATCTGCGCGCCGCCTATGAGGGCCTTGCCGCGGCCAATCCGATCTTCGCAGGCGTGGCTCCGGTCGGCGCGGCCTTCCTGGCCGCGGTTCAGAACGGCACCGCGATCCGCAATCCCTACGCGCCCGATGCCGGCGCCGATGGCAAGGTCGACCTGTGGTGGGACGACAATCTGCATGCCTCCAAGTACGGCTCCTATCTCAGCGCGCTCACGCTGTTCGGCACGCTGACGGGCCTCGATCCCCGCTCGCTCGGCGCCGCCGAGCACGCCGCCGCCGATCTCGGCATCACACCGGAGGTGGCCGCAGCGCTGCAAGGCGTCGCGGCGGCGACGCTCGGCTTCTCGCTCGCTGCACATTGGACCGCCCCCGGACAGGTCACCGAGTTACAAGGCGGTGTTACCGGCCTGCTCGCGACCGCCGGATCATTCGGCTTCTCGGATTCGGATATCGCCGACACTCACACCGTCGCGGTCACCCCGCTGACGCCGGGCGCGGTCGGAACATTCACGGCCTCGTTGCACACCGATACCACCGGCGACGGCACCGGCGGTTCGGTCGACTGGCAATTCACCGTCGACAACGCAGCCGTTGCGTTCCTCGCCCCCGGCGAAACCCGCGTCCAGCACTTTCAGGTCACGATTGCCGACGCCAATGGCGGCCTCGCCCAGCGCGACATCGCGATCACCCTCAACGGAACCTACAACGACGCACCGGTGGCGGTGAACGATGTTGGCCATGCGCAAGCTGCCGGCACGACGATCGCTGCGCCCGGCGTTCTCGGCAACGATACCGATCCAGAGGGCGACGCCCTTGTCGTGAGCGCCGTCAATGGACTCGCCGGCAATGTCGGCGTCGCGACGGCGGGCACCTACGGCCATCTGTCACTGTTTTCCGACGGCCACTACGGCTACGCGGCCGACAACAGCGCGGCCCTCGCCTCGGCACCGACCGGCATCCACCTGCACGACAGCTTCAACTATACGGCCAGCGACGGCAACAGCACCGACAGCGCCGCACTCGATATCACGATCAACCGCGCTCCGATTGCGAATGCCGAAATTGCCGGTGTCGGAAAGGGAGGCTTGATCTCCGGAAACGTGCTCGCCAACGATTCCGATCCGGATGGCGACGCCGTCGCGGTGGCGGCATTGAACGGTGGCACTGTCGGCCAACAACTGCATGGCAAGTATGGGTCGCTGACTTTGTCCTCCGACGGACATTACACTTATCAATCGGACGCAAACGCTCGTACCCCGGCACAAGGCTTTGCTCAGGACAAGTTCACATACACGGTGACCGACGCTCAGGGCGGCGCCGCAACAGCGAGCTTGACGGTCACCACCTTTGCGCACGGCCAGACTTATTTGGCAGGCGCGCCAGGCCAGACGATGTCGGCCGGCAATGGCCAGGACATCCTCGACGGAACACTCGGTCACCAGATCCTGGCAGGCGGAAACGGCGCCGATGTCTTACTGGGCGGTCCCAACGATCGGCTGGCCGGCGCCAACGGTCCAGACCAGTTCGTATTCCAGGACAATTTTGGTCACAACGAAATCAGGGATTTCGGCAAGCCGGACACCATTGTGTTGCAGGCATCCACGTTCGGCAGCGTCGCCGACATCCTTGCGCACTACGCCGTCAATGACGGGCACGGCAACGTCGTGATCAGCGATCCGCACAATGCGGCCAACAACATCGTCGTGGACAATTTCAGCCTGAGCCAGCTCAGCGCAAACAGCTTCTTGCTGATCTGAGGGTCTGGCTTGGATGCGCGGCGGGCGGCAACGCGCCGCCGCTCGCGCAGCTCGTCACGTGCGATCGAAAGATTATCACGTTCGCTCTGGTCTCACGGCGATGCTGGGGCGAGCGTGGAAGCATGTCGACCTTGGGCCACGAGCCGACGTTCTCGGTAAATACACACAAGTCGACCTTTGGCCTTTACGGTCGCTTCAAGCCTGTCTCGCTAAAGCTATATGTGCCTCTCCATGCAACCGGCGGCTGCGCGCGTGAACAGCAATTCCAAATCATCGCTTCAAACCTATTTCGCCAACATCATACGTGCCTTTTCAAGCAAGCGGCGGGCTGCACGTGTGAACCCCGGTTCCAATTCGTCTGACTTCGACGCCCGTCAGCTTTGCCTCTGGCTCGCGACCCTTTCTTCCGGCGATCTGTCCGTCAATGAAAGCGCGGCGGCGCGTCCCGGAAGCGTGATGATCACGACGGTGGGCAGCGCCAACGATGCGTTGTGGTCGCAAATGGAACGTGCAGGCTGGGCACAACGGATCGCGCTCGACGATCTGCCCATGGCGCACGTCGCAAGCCCCTATGCTTTCACCGAGGCGGGCGCGCGCGCCGTGACGGCAGCACTTGCCGAGCTTGTCGCCCGAAAAGCCAAGCTCACGGGCACGGTCAAGGGCTTCGACCCGCGCACTGCGCCTGAACAAGTGAGACAGCTATGCGGCATTTTCAGCTGGCTGGGCCTGCGAGCGTTGTCCCAACTGACCCTTGCAGAGGAAGCGCGGCCCACAACCGCAGAAGCCCAAGCTCGGCAGCGCGACGGCATCCTGGCCCTGAAGGAGGTAACGAGGGGAGTGTCCATGGCTGGACTATACATCGCCGAGGCCATTTCCCGTGGTCCTGACAGCGATGTTGGTCGGGACTGCCTCGAGCGGACCACCAAAGGCCTGCGCTATGCTGAGCAATGTTTGACGGAGTGGGCGGACGAGATGCGCACCCACCAAACCGGCAGTCCCCCTCTGCCATCTTGAACCATCACCCCGTCAGCCACCAGGTCTGGATCGTTGCCGCGAGATTGTTGAGGCCGTGCAGCACGATGGTCAGCCAGGTCGAGCCGGTGCGATAGCGCAGATAGCCGAACAGCAAGCCGATCGACAGCACCTCGCAGAGGAAGAACCAGTCGTATTGCAGGTGCATCAGCGTCCAGACCAGCGCCGACAGCAGGATCGCGCCGTAAGGGCCGAGCCGGGATTCCGACCAGCCGCGATACAGCCAGCCGCGTGCGAATAGCTCTTCCCACACCGGCGCGGCGCCGGCGAACGCGATGACGAGCAGCCACAGGGCGCCGTCGGCCTGCGCCGACTTCAAGACGTCCCCCATGAAGCCGGGCAATACCTCGCGGCCAGCGGCGCGCGACACCATGTCCCAGCCGCCGATCAGCACCGCCATCGCAACGATGCCGATGATGATGTTCTTCGAGGACGTCCAGCGCAGCCCGAGATAATCGGCGAACGGGATTCGGGTCGTGCGGATCGCGACCCACAGCGCCAGCAACACCATCGGCAGGCCGGCCAGCACCGACAGCGAGATGGTCAGGCCGTCGGCGACCACGTGGGTGATGCCCTCGACCGACAGCGGCCCGCCCTGCAGCAGCACGCAGTAGACGATGACGGCGACCTGGCCGACGAACATCGCGCCGAAAATGAACAGGCCCCAGAGCGCGGTGCCCCAGAACTTCCAGACTCGCGGCGGGAGCGGCGGCGGCTCGACGGCCGCCGGCGGCATGGTTGGATTGAGTGCGTCCATCAACAGGCCTTCATGGCAGCGCCCGCTCGAGCAGGACGCGCTGGTCATTGTCCGATATTTCCACCGCGCCGTACATGCCGGCATGGCCGGCGGCAAGCCGGGTCGCCGCGAACAGCTCGGCGCTGCCGGGCGAGACCCGGTTGAGCGCGGCGGCTGCCGCCAGCAGCGCCAGTTTTTCCACCGCAAGCCGCGCCACCCGCTCGCTGTCGGGACGGCGGAACGACTTTCCGATCAGCGCGACCGTCTCCGCGGCGCCCGGCAGGCCCTTGGTCTCCTCGGCGAGGGTGCGCAACACCGCCAGCGCTGCGTCAGCCTCGCGGCCGAGCGCGCGCAGCACGTCGAGGCACATCACATTGCCGGAACCTTCCCAGATCGCGTTGACCGGCGATTCCCGGTAATGCCGCGCCAGAATGCCCTCCTCGACATAGCCGTTGCCGCCGAGGCACTCCATCGCCTCGTAGAGGAAGGGCGGCGCGCTCTTGCAGATCCAGTATTTGATCGCGGGCGTCAGCAGCCGCATATAGGCCGCTTCGCCCGCCTCGGTCGGCGCGCGATCGAAGGCGCCGCACAGCCGCATCACCAGCGCAATCGACGCCTCGACATGCAGCGCCATGTCGGCGAGCACGCCCTGCATCAGCGGCTGGTCGGCGAGATGTTTTTGGAACACGCTGCGATGGCGGGCGTGATGCAGCGCATGGGCCAGCCCCGAGCGCATCAGCCCGGCGGAGGCGATCGCGCAATCCTGCCGCGTCAGCTGCACCATCTGGATGATGGTGCGGATGCCCTTGCCCTCCTCGCCGATCAACTCGGCATGAGCGCCGTGGAATTCCACCTCCGACGAGGCGTTGGAGCGGTTGCCGAGCTTGTCCTTCAGGCACTGGAAGTGGATCGCGTTGACCGAGCCATCGGGCGCAAAGCGCGGCATAAAGAAGCAGCTCAAGCCGCCGTCGGTCTGCGCCAGTACCAGGAAGGCGTCGCACATCGGCGCCGACATGAACCATTTGTGCCCGGTGATCCGGTAGGCATCGCCGTCGCGTTCAGCCCGCGTCATGTTGGTGCGCACGTCGGTGCCGCCCTGCTTCTCGGTCATGCCCATGCCGAGCGTCATGCCGCGCTTGGTCCACCACGGTGCAAAGCTCGGGTCGTAGGATCGCGTGGCGATCACCGGCATCGTCTTCGCCAGAATCTCCGGCTGCGAGGCCAGTGCTGCGACCGAGGCGCGCGTCATCGTGATCGGGCAGAGATGGCCGGTCTCGACCTGGGCGGCGATGTAGAACTTTGCCGCGCGCACCACCTCGGCGGCGCCGCCGGCCGGCTTGCCGTCGGCGGTCCAGGTCGAGTTGTGCACGCCGGCATGCGCGGAATGCGCCATCAGCTCGTGATAGGCCGGATGAAACTCGACCTCGTCGCGGCGATTGCCGCGGGCATCGAACAGCCGCAGCTTTGGCGTGTTCTCGTTGGCGATCCGGCCGCGCTCCGCCATCGCGGCGGACCCCCAGTGCTTGCCGAACTCGGACAGTTCGGCTGCGGCTCCCGCGCCGCCATTGGCCGCGACCGCCGCAACCAGCGGTGCATCCGCGGTGAACAGATCGACGTCCTCGAACGGCGGCGACTGGTTCAGGACCTCGTGGGTGGCAAACCGGGCCTGCGTCATGGTCTCCTCAGGGAACTGCGCCATCATATCGCTGATGACCGGGTTTTCACTCCGGCAGCAGCGCAATGGATTTGGGGGATCATAAGCCTGCCCGCCGGGCCCGGGCAGCGAAAAATGCGCTGACAGCTAGATACTTCCCTGCCTGGGCGCATGGCTGCCCAGCTTGATGTCCAGCCAGTCGTTGGTGCGGGTCTTGCTCGCCGCGCTCCGCGAGGCCTGCAGCGGAAAAAGGTCGCCGGCATGCAGCGGCCGGTCGTCGGGATAGGCCGCCAGCTGCAGCTTCGATTCATGCACGGCGCCGTCCGCCGGGGAGATGTAGGCAAAGCCGATCTCGATCTTGTGCTTGATGTCGTAGCCCTGCCACTTCGGATGCGAACGGGTCAGCAGCACGGCAAGCTCGCACGGCATCAGATCCGAGCTCGAGCTGCGCTGCCCCTCGGTCTTGTCCATGTAGCACTGTTCCTGGACGCTGCGGACGCGCGCATGGACCGGCTGGAAATTCACCCGCTTGTCGAACTCGCTGTAGACGTAATAGCCCGCCAGCGCGATGCAGATGATGCCGTAGAAGCCGAGGCGCATGGCTCAAATCATCCGCGTCTTGTCCGGCTTGGATTTGGACGCAAGCACCGGAAAGACCTCGCCCGGGCGCAGCGCCTTGCCGTTGGGAAACGCCGACATCTGCAGGCTGGACGTGTGCGTGGCGTTATCGACCGGCGAGACGTAGACGACGCGCACCTCGATCTTGTGCTTCACGTCGTAACCCTGCCACTTCGGATGCTCGCGCTTCAGCATCTCGGCGACCTCGCAGCGCACCATGTCTGATGTCGACGTGGTCTTGGTCATGACGCCGCGCTCGACCTTTTCCAGATAGCACTGCTCGTTGATCGCGGCGATGCGGGCATCGACGCGCAGGAAATTGGTTTTCTTGTCGTAATGGTCGTAGGCCACGATCCCGACGATGCCGACGACGACGATTGCAACGGCTGCCAAACGCATCATAGGTACTCCCGCAATGCTCGCAGATATTGCGGGCGGCAATTAAGGAGTGTTGAACGCGCGGGCGGCTATATCGGCGATGGCAACCGCAACATTGCGAAGATGCTTTGCATTTGAGGGAATTCGCGGGCTAGCGCGCTCGGGTGATCGGAAAATCGTAGGCCGGCCCGCCCGCCCCTGGCAGCGAAAAATGCCACCATTCCTTGGCGTAATTGACAAAACCCTGCCGGGCCATCGCCGCGACCAGCATGGTGCGCCAGCGCCGCTGCGCCGGCGTGATCCTATCGGTGGCGGTATGGCCCTTCACGTCGGAGCAGTCGTAGCCGGTGCCCATGTCGACGCTGCCCTCCGGGGCGCGCGCGGCCGCCGGCGCGGTGCAGTCGGCATAGTCCTTCGCTGGATCGAACTTGCCGGAATTGTCGGCGGTGAGGTCGACCAGCGTCAGGTCGACCGCGGCCCCGGTCGAATGCAGCGAATGGGTGGCGATGTAGCCGAGGCGGAACAAATCCGCCTTGGCGAACGCCGGGTTGTAGCGCCGCTCGGCCGCGGTTTCCTTGCCGTTCCGCGACCACGCCACCATGTCGGCTACCGCCCGCGCCGGCCGGTAGCAATCGTACATCTTCAGCGACAGATTCTTCTGCGCGAGTTCCTGCTGCACGGCCTTCAGCCGCAGCCCGACCTCCCGCTTCACCACGCATTCCGCACCGCCATAGCCCGCGAGCGGCCGGCCCGTGAAATTGTTCGAACTGGCGTAGCGGATGTCCTGGATGATGGTGGGGTCGATGTCGCGGAGGAACACGAAGCCGCCGGGCAAGGTCTGCGCCTGCACGGGCGCAATCAGGACTGCCAGCAGAAATGCACCTGCAACCGTTTTCACGACACCTGCCCTGTGTTGTCCCGCGAACCTTACTGGAAAAGCCGCCGGGAGAAGCCCGGCCATGACGGCGCCAGACACTGACCGGGGGAAAACTCCGCCACCCCCTCTTCGCACTTGCCCCACCGGCGATCCGCGCCTATAGCTCTGGCTTTAATGACCCCATCATTAAAATCGACTTTTGTCCTTGGCCACCGGCATTTGCTGGGCATCGAGGGCCTTTCCGCCGACGACATCACGGGCCTGCTCGACCTCTCCGAGGAATATGTCGAGCTCAACCGCCAGGTCGACAAGAAACGCGCCTCCCTGCGCGGCCGCACCCAGGTCAATCTGTTCTTCGAGGCCTCGACGCGGACCCAGTCCTCGTTCGAGATCGCCGGAAAACGGCTGGGCGCCGACGTCATGAACATGTCGGTGTCCTCGATGTCGACCCGCAAGGGTGAGACGTTGATGGACACTGCGGTGACCCTGAACGCGATGCATCCGGACATCCTGGTGGTGCGCCACCACGCCTCCGGCGCGGTCGAGCTCTTGGCGCGCAAGGTTGACGGTTCCGTGATCAATGCCGGCGACGGCAGCCACGAGCACCCGACCCAGGCCCTGCTCGACGCCCTGACCATCCGCCGCAACAAGGGCCGGATCGAGGGGCTGGTGATCGCGATCTGCGGCGACGTGCTGCATTCGCGCGTCGCGCGCTCCAACATCCTCTTGCTCAACACGATGGGCGCCCGCGTCCGCGTGGTCGGGCCCTCCACCCTCTTGCCACCCGGCATCGAGCGGATGGGCGTCGAGGTCGCGCGCGACATGCGCGAGGGGCTGAACGGCGCCGACATCGTCATGATGCTGCGCCTGCAGCGCGAGCGCATGAACGGTTCCTTCGTGCCGTCCTCGGGCGAATACTTTCATTATTTCGGCCTCGACCAGAAGAAGCTCGCTTATGCAAAACCCGACGCACTGGTGATGCATCCGGGCCCGATGAACCGCGGCGTCGAGATCGACACCTTCGTGGCCGACGGCGCGCAGTCGCTGATCCGTGAACAAGTGGAAATGGGAGTGGCGGTGCGCATGGCGGTGCTCGAAGCACTCGCCCGCAACCTGCCGAACGCGTGAGACCGATGCTGACCGATCGCCGCCCCATCCTGCTCGCCAACGCCCGCGTCATCGATCCGGCGCGGGATTTCGACGGCCCTGGTGATGTTCTCATCGCCGACGGCGTGATCCGCGACGCCAGGCGCGGCATCGGCGCCGCCGGCGTTCCCGAAGGCACCGACATCGTCAACTGCGCCGGCAAGATCGTGGCGCCCGGCCTGATCGACATGCGCGCCTTCGTCGGCGAGCCAGGCGCCAGCCACCGCGAGACCTTTGCCTCGGCGAGCCAGGCCGCGGCCGCCGGCGGCATCACCACCATCATCTGCCAGCCCGACACCTCGCCGGTCATCGACAACTCGGCGACGGTCGACTTCGTGCTGCGCCGCGCCCGCGACACCGCGATCGTCAACATCCATCCGATGGCGGCGCTGACCAAAGGCCTGCAAGGCCAGGAGATGACCGAGATCGGCCTCTTGAAGGCCGCAGGCGCCGTCGCCTTCACCGACGGCGACAAGAGCGTCACCAATGCGCAGGTGATGCGGCGCGCCCTGACCTACGCCCGCGATTTCGACGCGCTGATCGTGCATCACACCGAGGACCCGCATCTGGTCGGCGAAGGCGTGATGAACGAGGGCGAGTTCGGCACAAGGCTCGGGCTGATGGGAATTCCAACCGCCGCCGAATCGATCATGCTCGAGCGCGACATGCGGCTCGCGGCGCTGACCGGGGGCCGTTACCACGCGGCGTCGCTGAGCTCGATGGAGTCGCTGGAAATCCTCAAGCGCGCCCGCGACAGCGGCCTCGACGTCTCGGCCTCGGTGTCGATCAACCATGTCACGCTGAACGAGAACGACATCGGCCCCTACCGCACCTTCCTGAAGCTGGCGCCGCCGCTGCGCACCGAGGACGACCGCAAGGCGCTGGTGGCAGCACTGGCCTCCGGGCTGGTCGACGTCGTGATGAGCGACCACAATCCGCAGGACGTCGAGGTCAAGCGGCTGCCGTTCGCGGAAGCCGCCAGCGGCGCGGTCGGGCTGCAGACCATGCTGCCGGCGGCGCTGCGGCTGATCCACAATGGCGAGATGGAGTTCAAGACGCTGATCCGCGCGATGTCGACGCGGCCGGCGGAGCTGCTCGGCCTGCCCGGCGGCACGCTGCGCGCCGGCGCCCCGGCCGACGTGATCGTGATCGATGCCGACACCCCCTGGGTGCTGGACCGCGACGAGCTGAAATCGCTGTGCAAGAACACGCCGTTCGACGATGCCCGGTTCTCCGGGCGCGTGGTGCGGACGATTGTCGGCGGACGCACCGTGTACGAGCACGTCTGAGGTGCAATGGAACTTTAAAGCGTGGCGCGGCGCTTTAGCGCCCCACCACCTGCGCAATCGCTTCCATCATCATGCCGACGGCGCCGGCCACGATGTAAAGACCAAACAGAATCTGCTCCAGCCGCTTGCGTGCAGAAGCCATGGTAAGCTCCCTCGATATGTAGGCCATGATGGGGATTTATGGTTAATATTCGGTTGATCGGCCCGTCCGCTGCGGCCGCGGCGTGCTGCCAAGGGACCTACCGCGATGTCTGCTGACGCGTTGCTGCCCGTCGCCTTCCTGATCGGCTACCTCTTCGGCTCGATCCCGTTCGGCATGGTCCTGACCAGGCTCGCCGGCACGCAGGATCTGCGCTCGATCGGCTCCGGTAATATCGGCGCCACCAACGTGCTGCGCACCGGACGCAAGGGCCTCGCCGCGGCGACGCTGCTCGGCGATATGCTCAAGGGCACGATTGCCGTCGTCATCGCCGGATCGATCGACGGGCCCAACGCGGCGATGGTGGCCGCGCTCGGCGCCTTCCTCGGCCACCTGTTCCCGGTCTGGCTGAAGTTTCGCGGCGGCAAGGGGGTTGCGACCTATATCGGCGTGCTGCTCGGCCTGTTCTGGCCGGCGGCGCTGATCTTCGCGGTGATCTGGCTCGGCACCGCCTACACCACCCGCTACTCCTCGCTGTCGGCGCTGATCGCGGCGTTCGTGACGCCGCTGTTCCTGTGGTGGTTCGGCCATAACGCGCTGGCCTCACTGTTCGCCGTGCTGACGATCCTGCTGTTCTACATGCACCGCGAGAACATCAAGCGCCTGCAGGCCGGCACCGAAGGCAAGATCGGCGAGAAGAAGTGACGGCGTACTAGACGCGCTTCAGCGCCGCCTCCACGAACGCCGCCGCCGCCAGCGCCCGCGCATCGGCGCCGAACGGTGCGACCACCGTCACGCCGACCGGCAGCCCGCCGTCCGCGACCAGCGTCGGCACGTTGACGCAGGGCACGCCCATCAGCGTCCACAGCCGGTTGTAGCGGGGATCGCCGGTCGACGATAAACCTTTCGGCGCGGCACCCGGCGCCGACAGCGTGACCAGCGCGTCGACCTCGTCGAACACCGCAGCCAGCGCCGCCCGTGCCCGCGCCGCGACGTCGACCGCCGCGTCATAGTCTTTCGGCGTGGCGCCCTTGGTCTCGTCGAGCCGCCCGCGCAGCAGCGGCGGCATCGCGTCGTAATTCTGCCCGTACTCCCAGGCGAACGACTGATGCGCCTCAAAGTCCTGGATCACGGGATGGATGCGCCAGGCCTCGGCGACGATCTCGGGCATCGCCAACTCGCGCACCGTTGCGCCGGCTTGCGCAGCCGCGCGCGCCGCCCTTTGCAGCGCCTCGGCACCCGCCGCCTCCGGCGCGCCGGCAAACGCCTGTGTCACCACGCCGATGCGCGGCGCCGCGACCGACGACGGCACCAGCAGTTCCGGCCGGTTGGTCATCGCCGCGAGCCCGGCGGCGACGTCGCGCACGCTCGCCGCGAACAGCCCGACCGTATCCAGCGACCAGGAAAAGCATTTCACGCCGACGGTCGGCAGCAGCCGGTAGCTCGGCTTGATTGCAGCCGTGCCGCAGAACGAGGCCGGCCGGATCACCGAGCCGCCGGTCTGCGTGCCCAGCGCCAGCGGGATCATGCCACCGCCGACCGCCGCCGCCGAGCCCGACGACGATCCGCCCGGCGTGTGCGCCTGATTGTGCGGATTGAGCGTCGCGGTCGGATCGTTGGCCGCGAACGCGGTGGTCGTGGTCTTGCCGACGATGGTCGCCCCCGCCCGCTTCAGCGCCATCACCACCGGCGCATCGCCGCGCGGCCGATGGCCGCGGTAGATCTGCGAGCCCATCTCGGTCGGGAAATCGGCGGTGTCGATGTTGTCCTTGATGCCGACCGCGATACCGCGCAGCGGCCCCGCAGTTTGCGCGCGGGCGCCCTCGTCGTGATGGACGAAGGCGCCGATCGCCTTGTCCTGCGCGCGGATCGCCGCGAGCGACTGCGCGATGGCTGCGTCGGGCGAAACCGCCCCCTGTTCGATGCGCTCTCGAAGCTCGGTCAGTGAGATCATGGCGGCATTCCTGTTCCTGTCGGCCGCTTGTAGCGCGTTGCGCAGGGGCAAGCCAATGTCACGGTTGATTGCAATCTGCGGTTGGGCGAAGCTGCGCGCGCATGCACGACCGGACGCCCAGCACGGCAAAACTCACCGACACGGAACGGCTCAACCGCCTGCGGCTGATCCGCTCCGACAATGTCGGTCCGCGCACCTTTGCATCGCTGCTCCGCCATTTCGGCAATGCGGCGAGCGCGCTGGAGCGGCTGCCCGAGCTGGCGCGCCGCGGTGGCGCATCCGGGCCGGGCCGGATCTGCAGCGCGGAGGACGCATCCGCGGAGCTCGCGGCGTGCCGGAAAGCCGGTGTCAGCCTGGTCGCGCCGGATGAGGCCCATTACCCACCGCGGCTTGCCACCATCGACGATGCCCCGCCGCTGCTCGGCGTGCGCGGCGCGCTTGACGCCCTGACGCGGCCGATGATCGCGATCGTCGGCTCGCGCAACGCTTCCGGCGCCGGGCTGAAATTTGCTGGCACCCTTGCGCGCGACCTCGGCGACGCCGGCTTTGTCGTGATCTCCGGCCTCGCCCGCGGCATCGATCAGGCCGCGCATCGCGCCACGGTCGCGAGCGGCACGGTCGCCGTGCTGGCCGGCGGCCACGACAAGATCTATCCGCCGGAGCACGAGGATCTGCTGGCCGCGCTGCTCGCGCAAGGCGCTGCGATCTCCGAGATGCCGCTCGGCCATGTGCCGCGGGCGCGGGATTTTCCCCGCCGCAACCGGCTGATCTCGGGCGCCGCGCTCGGCGTCGTCATCGTCGAGGCCGCGCATCGCTCGGGTTCGCTGATCACGGCACGGATGGCCGCCGAACAGGGCCGCGAGGTGTTTGCGGTGCCGGGCTCGCCGATCGACCCGCGCGCCGCCGGCACCAACGATTTGATCAAGCAGGGCGCGACGCTGGTGACCGAGGCCGCCGATATCATCACCGCGGTGGCGCCGATCATGGAGCGGCCGATCATGTTGTCGGCACGTGAGGACGACGAACCACTGGATTTCGCCACCGATGCGCCCGAGCGCGAGCGCATCGTCAGCCTCTTGGGCCCGAGCCCGATCAGTCTCGACGACCTGATCCGGATGTCCGATGCATCGCCCGCGGTCGTCCGCGCCGTGCTGCTCGAACTCGAACTCGCCGGCAAGCTCGAGCGCCACGGCGGCGGCCTGGTGTCGATGATTTAGCGGGTTGCGCAATTCATTTCCCGTCATCCCCGCGCAAAGGCTTCGCCTTTGTCGCTGGAGGAGCGGCCTCTTGGCCGCGTCTCGAAGGATGAATCGGCCCGGCCGGTGGCCGTCAACCCTTCGAGACGCGCGCAAGTGCGCGCTCCTCAGGGTGACGGATTACCGCAAAGGCCGCCGTTTCCCGTCATCCCCGCGCAAAGGCTTCGCCTTTGTCGCTGGAGGTGCGAGCCCTTGCGAGCCTCGAAGGATGAATCGGCCACCAGCCGGGCCGTCGACCCTTCGAGGGCCGCTGAAGAAGCGGCCACCTCAGGGTGACGGATCTGCTACGGACCTGCTATCGCGAGGCGGACGAGTCGAAGCTCACTCCTCATTCCGCGCGTCGAACTTGCTCCGCGCGCCTTCGATCTCGGGCAGATGCGCGAACGCCCATTGGCCGAGCGCCTTCACCGGCTCGGCGAGACCGCGGCCGAGATCGGTCAGCTCGTAGTCGACCCGCGGCGGGATGGTCGGATAGATCGTGCGCGTCACGAGGCCGTCGCGCTCCAGCCCGCGCAACGTCAGCGTCAGCATCCGCTGCGAGATGCCGTTGATGATGCGCTTCAACTCGTTGAAGCGGCGCGGACCGTCGATCAGGTTCATGATCACGAACACGCTCCATTTGTCGCCGACCCGCGCCAGCACCGAGGCGACCGCGCGACAGTCGGAATGATCGGGGCTCGGATGGGGCGGCGGGTCAGGCACACGGATGTGCTCGGGTCTCATGGCTGTGCTCGGGTTTCAAAAATGTGCGTTCTTGCGGGGATTTAGGGTGGTCACTCATATAGCGCCAGTTACAAACCTATACCCAAGGGGATCCCCTGCCATGAAACTTCTGCACATCGACTCCTCCGTTCTCGGCCCGCACTCGGTCAGCCGCCAGGTCTCGGCCGCCGCCGTGGAGCGGCTGCGCCAAGCCAATCCCGGCCTGGTCGTGACCTACCGCGACCTGACCCAGACCCCGCTCGGCCACCTCACCGGCCTGCACCTCGCTGCCGGCCAGGGCGCGGCGCCCGACCCGTCGGTCCGCGATGACGTCGCCGCCGGTCAGCTTGTGCTGGAGGAGTTCTTGGCCGCCGACACCGTCGTGATCGGCGCGCCGATGTACAATTTCACGATTCCGAGCCAGCTCAAGGTCTGGATCGATCGCATCCTGGTGGCGGGCAAGACCTTCAAATACGGTCCCGCCGGAGTCGAGGGACTGGCCGGCAGCAAGCGCGTCATCATCGCGATCTCGCGCGGCGGCTATTACGGCGCCGGCACGCCGATGGCCGCGCTCGAGCATCTCGAAACCTATCTGCGCGGGGTGTTTGGCTTCATCGGCGTCACGAACCTTGAATTCATCCCTGCCGACGGCATCCAGGTCGGCCCCGAGCATCGCGAAAAGGCGGTCGCAGGCGCGCTACAGGCCGCCGGCAGCCTGAACGCAGCCTGATGCGATGAAGCGCCTGCCGCGGCGCAGGCGGCGGCAGGCGTGCGTTCAGGTCAATCAGCTCAGAGCCAGACGCCCTGAATGCCGAGAATGACGACCAGGAGCGAAATCAATAAACCGATGCCGGAGAACAATGCGACGGTGACGAATTGCGACGTATCCGAATTTTCGGATGCGGAGGATACGGTAATCGATGACGGGATGCGTGCTGCTTTCGGCATGACTGCACTCCAAATGATTCCGTGGTGAAAAATTCCTCGCCCTTTTCAGAAGTCCTTTGACTGCGACAAAGGTTCAATGTCTCGTGACACGATGATACGTCACGAACGACATCGGCCGGTGTGATCCCGTTCACACCGGCCGTTCTTTACAATGAGAAACAATTTGCAGCGTTTTCCAGCGAAGCGGACTCTGGTTCGCGTGCAGAAAACGAGTCGAGCTTTAGCCGCGATAGATCGGCGCGCCGGCGGGCGAAGCGGTAGCGCCGCCGTCGATGAACAGCTCCTGCCCCTGCACATGCGCAGCATCGTCGGACGCCAGGAACAGCACCGTCTTCGAGATATGATCGGGCTCCCCGATGCGACCGAGCGGCGTGGTCTTGCCGATCCGCGCCTCGAATATTTTCTCGGCCTCCGGCGTTGCCGTTGCGGCGCCCCAGATCGGGGTGCGCACTGCGCCCGGCGCCACCACGTTGACGCGGATGTTGCGCGGCGACAGCTCTGAGGCCATCACCCGCGCCATCGCGCGCACGCCGGCCTTGCTCGCGGCATAGGCCGAGTAGCCAGGATTGCCGAGCACCGAGATCACCGAGCCGTTGAGGATCACGGAGGCGCCGTCGTTGAGATAGGGCGCGACCGCCTGGACGGTGAAGAACACGCCGGTGAGATTGGTGCGGATCACGCTCTCGAATGCCGCGAGCGTGGTGCCGCCGACCGGCGTCTGGCCGGGAATGCCGGCATTGGCGAACAGCACGTCGTACTTGCCGAATTTCTCCGCGCCCTGCTTCACGGCCGCTTCCAGCGCCGCGACGTCGGTGGCGTCGGCCTCCACCGCCAGCGCGTTCGGCCCGAGTTCCTTGGCCGCCGCCGCCAGCCGCTCCTTGTTGCGCCCGGTAATCACGACCTTGGCGCCCTCGGCCACGAACAGCCTTGCCGTCGCAAGCCCGATGCCGCTGTTGCCGCCGGTGATCAACGCCACTTTGTTTGCAAGTCTCATTGTCCGCCTCCAGTCTGGTTGCATTATTAAACCTGATTGCCTAACTAGGGTATCCAGTTTAATATTGCAACCACACAAGACCGTGATTGCAGCATGATCCGGAAAAGTGCGAAGCGGTTTTCCCTCGCGACAAACGCGAAGCGTTTGCGCGGAGATCATGCTCAAACAAGGAATCCTTGGGAGACCGCGTGGTGAAGAGAACCAGTCTTGCCGGCGACAGCTGCCCGATCGCGCGCGCGCTCGATGTGTTCGGCGACTGGTGGTCGCTTTTGATCATCCGCGACGCCAGCCTCGGCTGCCGCCGCTTCGGCGAATTCCAGACCAGCCTCGGGCTCGCCAAGAACATCCTCGCGACGCGGCTGCGCACGCTGGTCGAGCGCGGCATACTGAAGATGATCCCGGCCTCCGACGGCAGCGCCTATCAGGAATATGTGCTGTCGCCGAAGGGCCGCGGCATCTTTCCGATCCTGGTCGCGCTGCGGCAATGGAGCGAGGAGTTCGACGAGCATCCGAACGAGATCGACACGTTTCTGGTCGACCGCGAGAACGGCAAGCCGGTGCAGAAGCTCGCGCTGTATTCCCAGGACGGCCGGCTCCTGAGCGCAGCCGACACCACGCTGAAGCCGCGGGCCGCAGCGAAGCGCGCGCGGCGGGTGCCGGCGTAGCTCCGTCATTCCGGGGCTCGCGCAGCGAGAGCCAATAGACGCGGATTCAAGTGTCGAACAGCTAACTCGGTGTCATCACCCGCGCATGCGGGTGATCCAGTATTCCAGAGGCAATCATTGTTAGGCCGAGAGGCCGCGGCGTACTGGATCGCCCGGTCGAGCCGGGCGATGACAGTTGCGGGTGGTGACGCAGCTTCGCATTCTCGCGACATGGGCAAAGGCGAAACCTTTGCGCGGGGATGACGGGACTAACTATGTGGCGCCATTGCCCTCACGACAGCTTCCGCCGGCTGCGGGCGCGCAGTTGCTCGTCGGCTTCCAGCCGGGCCATGGCTAACAGGTGGTCGAGCACCGCGAAATTGTGGCGCTGGGCGAGCTTGGCCAGTTCGGTCACGGCTGCCCGGATCAGGACCAGGGCGTCATCCGGGCTGCCCTCTCCTGTCTCCTCGCCCGCCGATCGCCGCCGGCCGGACGCCTTGTGCTTCCGGCCGCCCCCTGTCCTGGTCAAACGTCCGCTTTCCGATTCCCGCCCTATATAAAGAGAGGTACGCCTTTTGCGGGCGCAACTCTAGGACGCATTTTTCAACCCTGGGGATAGGATTTCCCCATCTGGAACCACCCCCTCAATATCTGGCGATTTGACACCGACGGCCCCAGCACCCATGTTCGCCCCGACATGGCGGGTCGCGAGTCTAGCGGAATCCGTCTTCAAGTTTTCCCGTAAGCTATTGGAATGACATGAATATCGTCATTGTGGAGTCGCCGGCCAAGGCCAAGACGATCAACAAATATCTGGGGTCCTCCTACGAGGTCCTGGCGTCGTTCGGCCATGTCCGCGACCTCCCGGCCAAGAACGGATCGGTCGATCCGGACGCCAATTTCCAGATGATCTGGGAGGTTGACGCCAAGGCCGCCAGCCGTCTGAACGACATCGCCAAGGCGCTGAAGGGTGCTGACCGCCTGATTCTCGCAACCGACCCTGATCGCGAGGGCGAGGCGATCTCCTGGCACGTGCTGGAGGTGATGAAGGAGAAGCGCGCGCTGAAGGACCAGAAGGTCGAGCGCGTGGTGTTCAACGCCATCACCAAGCAGGCCGTGTCCGAGGCGATGAAGGCGCCGCGCCAGATCGATGGCGCGCTGGTCGACGCCTATATGGCGCGCCGCGCGCTGGACTATCTGGTCGGCTTCACGCTCTCCCCGGTGCTGTGGCGCAAGCTGCCCGGCGCCCGCTCGGCCGGCCGCGTGCAGTCGGTCGCGCTGCGGCTGGTCTGCGACCGCGAGCTCGAGATCGAGAAGTTCGTGCCGAAGGAATACTGGTCGCTGGTCGCGACGCTGGTCACGACCCGCGGCGAAACCTTTGAGGCGCGCCTCGTCGGCGCCGACGGCAAGAAGATCGCCCGCCTCGACATTGGCTCCGGCGCGGAAGCCGAGGACTTCAAGAAGGCGATCGAGGCCGCGACCTTCCGCGTCGCGAGCGTCGAGGCAAAACCGGCGCGGCGCAATCCGCAGGCCCCCTTCACCACCTCGACCCTGCAGCAGGAAGCCAGCCGCAAGCTCGGCTTCGCCCCGGCGCACACCATGCGCATCGCGCAGCGGCTCTATGAGGGCATCGACATTGGCGGCGAGACCACCGGCCTCATCACCTATATGCGAACCGATGGCGTGCAGATCGCGCCCGAAGCGATCACCCAGGCGCGCAAGGTGATCGGCGAGGATTACGGCAACGCCTATGTGCCGGATGCCCCGCGCCAGTACCAGGCCAAGGCCAAGAACGCGCAGGAGGCCCACGAGGCGATCCGCCCGACCGACCTGTCGCGCCGCCCGGCCTCGATCGGCCGCAGGCTCGATCCCGACCAGGCCAAGCTTTATGAGCTGATCTGGAAGCGCACCATCGCGAGCCAGATGGAATCCGCGGAGCTCGAACGCACCACGGTCGACATCGAGGGCAAGGCCGGCTCCCGTGTGCTGGAGCTGCGCGCTTCCGGCCAGGTGATCAAGTTCGACGGCTTCCTCGCGCTCTATCAGGAAGGTCACGACGACGAGGAGGACGAGGATTCGCGCCGCCTGCCCGCGATGAACACCGGCGAAGCGGTGAAGCGCCAGAGCCTTGCCGTCACCCAGCATTTCACCGAGCCGCCGCCGCGCTTCTCCGAAGCGTCGCTGGTGAAGCGGATGGAAGAACTCGGCATCGGCCGGCCCTCGACCTACGCCTCGATCCTGCAGGTGTTGAAGGACCGCGGCTACGTCAAGCTCGAGAAGAAGCGCCTGCACGGCGAGGACAAGGGCCGCGTCGTGGTCGCGTTCCTGGAAAACTTCTTCCAGCGCTACGTCGAATACGACTTCACCGCCGATCTCGAGGAGCAGCTCGACCGCATCTCCAACAACGAGATCGCCTGGCAGCAGGTGTTGCAGGACTTTTGGCGCGACTTCATCGGCGCGGTCAACGACATCAAGGATCTGCGCGTCGCCGAGGTGCTCGATGCGCTCGACGAGATGCTGGGCCCGCACATCTACCCGCCGCGCGCCGATGGCGGCGATGTCAGGCAGTGCCCGACCTGCGGCACCGGCAAGCTGAACCTGAAGGCCGGCAAGTTCGGCGCCTTCGTCGGCTGCTCGAACTATCCGGAATGCCGCTACACCCGCCCGCTCGCCGCCGACAGCGCGGAGAGCGCCGACCGCGTGCTCGGCACCGATCCCGACACCGGGTTCGATGTCACCGTGAAGGCCGGCCGGTTCGGCCCCTATATCCAGCTCGGCGAGCAGAAGGATTATGAGGAAGGCGAGAAGCCGAAGCGCGCCGGCATTCCGAAGGGCACCTCGCCCGCGGATGTCGACCTCGAGCTGGCGCTCAAGCTGTTGTCGCTGCCGCGCGAAATCGGCAAGCATCCGGAGACCGGACAGCCGATCACCGCGGGCCTCGGCCGCTTCGGGCCGTTCGTGAAGCATGAGAAGACCTATGCCAGCCTCGAGGCCGGCGACGAGGTCTTCAATATCGGGCTGAACCGCGCCGTCACGCTGATTGCCGAGAAAATTGCAAAAGGCCCGAGCGGCCGCCGCTTCGGCGCCGATCCCGGCAAGCCGCTCGGCGATCATCCCTCGCTCGGCGCGGTCGCGCTGAAGAACGGCCGCTACGGCGCCTACGTCACCGCGGGCGGCGTCAACGCGACGATCCCGAGCGACCGCACGCCCGACGAGGTCACGCTGGCGGAAGCGATCGCGCTGATCGACGAGCGCGCGGCCAAGGGCGGCGGCAAGGCCAAGGGCAAGAAAGCCAAGGCGGCGAAGCCGGCCAAGGCCAAATCCGAAGCGAAGTCCGACGAGAAGGATGACGCTGAGGCCAAGCCCGCCAAGAAATCCGCGGCGAAGAAGGCCGCAGCGAAACCAAAATCGGAGGCCGCCAGCAAGGCGCGCGCTCCGGTCTCGTCAGGCGCCAAGACCTCGGCCGCAAAGCCGGCGGCGGGATCGAAATCGCCGGCGAAGAAGAGCGCCGGCAAGGCAAGAGGATAAGTGAAACAAAAACCCGACCATGGCTTTCCGGCCCGGGACGCCATCGTCGCCTTCATTCGCGCCAATCCAGGCAAGGTCGGCACCCGCGAGATCGCTCGTGCCTTCGGCCTGAAGAACGCCGACCGCGTCGAGCTGAAGCGCATGCTGCGCGAGCTCGCCGATGACGGCACGATTGCAAAGCGCGGACGCAAGATGCACGAGCCGGCGGCGCTGCCGCCGACCGTGCTCGCCGACATCACCGGCCGCGACAGCGACGGCGAATTGATCGCCACCCCCGCCGAGTGGGATGCCGAAGAGAACGGCACCGCCCCGAAGATCCGTATCGACACGCCGCGGCGGCCAAAACCCGGCACCACCGCCGGCGTCGGCGACCGCGCCCTGCTGCGGGTCGAGGTGACCGACGAGCGCGACGGCACGCCGTATCGCGGCCGCGTCATCAAGATCATCGACCATGCGCGGAGCCGCATCCTCGGCATCTTCCGCAAAAATCCCGACGGCGGCGGGCGGCTGATCCCGGTCGACAAGAAGCAAGCCGGCCGCGAGCTCAACATCGCCAAGGCCGACACCGGCGGCGCCGAGGACGGCGACCTGATCAGCGTCGATCTCGTGCGCACCCGCGGCTACGGCCTCAACTCCGGCCGGGTCAAGGAACGGCTCGGCTCGATCGCGAGCGAAAAGGCGATCAGCCTGATCGCGATCAACGCCCACGACATTCCGCAGGTGTTTTCGCCTGCCGCGATCCGCGAGTCCGAAGAGGCAAAACCCGCGGCGCTGCAGGGCCGCGAGGACTGGCGCGACGTGCCGCTCGTCACCATCGATCCGCCGGATGCCAAGGATCACGACGACGCCGTGCATGCGGAGGTCGATCCTGATCCGAACAACAAGGGCGGCTACATCGTCCATGTCGCGATCGCCGACGTCGCCTACTATGTACGATCAGGCTCGGCGCTCGACCGCGACGCACTGCAGCGCGGCAACTCGGTGTATTTCCCCGATCGGGTGGTGCCGATGCTACCGGAGCGCATCTCCAACAATCTCTGCTCGCTGGTGCCAGGCGAGCCGCGCGGCGCGCTCGCGGTGCGCATGGTGATCGGCGCCGACGGCCGCAAGCGTTCGCACACATTTCATCGCGTGCTGATGCGCTCGGCGGCAAAGCTCAATTATGCGCAGGCGCAGGCCGCGATCGACGGCCGCCCCGACGACACCACCGGCCCCCTGCTCGATCCGATCCTAAAACCGCTGTGGTCGGCCTATGAGCTGGTCAAGCTCGCGCGCAATGAGCGCGACCCGCTCGATCTCGATCTGCCCGAGCGCAAGATCCTGCTGAAGCCTGACGGCACCGTCGACCGCGTGATCGTGCCGCAGCGGCTCGATGCGCACCGGCTGATCGAGGAGTTCATGATCCTCGCCAACGTCGCGGCGGCGGAAATGCTGGAGAAGAAGAACCTCCCGCTGATCTATCGCGTGCATGACGAGCCGACCCAGGAGAAGATCTACAACCTCCAGGAATTTCTCAAGACGCTCGACCTGCCCTTCACCAAGCAGGGCGCGCTGCGGCCCTCGCAGTTCAACCGCGTGCTGGCGCAGGTTTCCGGCGAGGATTACGAGCCGCTAGTCAACGAGGTGGTGCTGCGCTCGCAGGCGCAGGCTGAATACTCCGCCGAGAATTACGGCCATTTCGGCTTGAACCTGCGCCGCTACGCCCACTTCACCTCGCCGATCCGCCGCTACGCCGATCTGATCGTGCACCGCGCGCTGATCCGCGCGCTCGGCCTCGGCGACGGTGCGCTGCCGACCGACGAAACGGTGGAGACGCTCGCCGAGATCGCGGCACAGATTTCGGTCACCGAGCGCCGCGCCATGAAGGCCGAGCGCGAGACTGCGGACCGGCTGATCGCGCATTTCCTCGCCGATAAGGTCGGCGCCTCGTTCCAGGGCCGCATCTCGGGCGTGACGCGCTCGGGCCTGTTCGTGAAGCTCGACGACACCGGCGCCGACGGGCTGATCCCGATCCGCACCATCGGCAGCGAATATTTCAACTACGACGAAACCCGCCACGCGCTGATCGGCTCGCGCAGCGGCGCCATGTACCGGCTCGGCGACGTCGTCGATGTGCGGCTGGTCGAGGCCGCGCCGATCGCCGGCGCGTTGCGCTTCGAGCTGCTATCGGCGGGACAGGCACTTCCGCGCGGCAGAAAACGCGACGGCGCACGAGCGGAGCGTCGCGCCGGCGCGCACAAGGAGCGCAAGGCGCGCAGCAAGAAGGAGCGCAAGCCGGCCAGGCCGAAGAAGTCCGGCAAGTCGAAGCGAGGCAAGTCATGGAAGGGGTGACCCCGGAGACGGTCGTCTGGACCCGCGACACGACCAATCCCGAGAAGCGCGACGTCTGGACCGCGATGATGCGCGGGTTTTGCAGCCGCTGCCCGCGCTGCGGCAAAGGCAGGCTGTTCCGCAAGTTTCTCAAATGCGACGGCCATTGCCCGGTCTGCGATCTCGATTTCTCGCCGCACCGCGCCGACGATCTGCCGGCCTATCTCGTCATCGTCATCGTCGGCCATATCGTGGTACCGACCGTGCTGTGGATCGAAACCGACTATTCACCGCCGGTCTGGCTGCAGCTTGCGATCTATCTGCCGCTCACGCTGTTTGCGTCGCTGGCGCTGCTGCAGCCGGTGAAAGGAGCCGTGATCGGATTGCAATGGGCCCTGCGCATGCATGGCTTTGACGAGAATCCCCCTAGCGACATCCCGCCGGTCTAGCTAAACCGGACCCAACAAGAGCCGAAAGGGATGAAATGACTGAAGCTGCCGCTGTCCACCAAGGGGAAAAAGAAGCCGATCATCACCCCTATTTCCGGCCCAAGGATGCGGCGACGCTGATCCTGATCGACCGCTCCGGTCCCAAACCAAAGGTGCTGGTCGGCAAGCGCCACGACAAGGTGGTGTTCATGCCGGGCAAATACGTCTTCCCCGGTGGCCGCGTCGACAAGGCTGATAACCGCGTGCCGGTCGCGGCACAGATCACGCCGGAGCTCGAGGCCAATCTTCTGAAAGGCAGCCCGAAGATCACGCCCGGCCGCGCGCGTGCGCTGGCCAACGCCGCGATCCGCGAAGCCTGCGAGGAGACCGGCCTCTGCCTCGGCCGCAAGGTCGAGAAGACCATCAAGCTCGATGGTCCCTGGAAGCCATTCGCCGACGCAGGCCTGCTGCCCGATCCGTCCGGCCTGTTTTTGATCGCGCGCGCGATCACCCCGCCCGGCCGCGTCCGCCGTTTCGACACCCGCTTTTTCACCGCCGATGCCTCGACCATCGCGCACCGCGTCGATGGCGTGGTGCATGCCGACGCCGAGCTGGTCGATTTGGTGTGGGTCGAGATCGGCTCCGAGCCGCTGGCGGATGCGCACGCCATGACCAAGAACGTGCTCGCCGAGCTCGACCGCCGCCTCGCCACCGGCCCGCTCCGCCATGATGCCGCGGTGCCGTTCTTCCATTTCTACGGCGGCAAGATGCACAAGGATGTGCTGGGGGCGTGATGCACACCCAACCGCCATTGCGAGGAGCTCGCGACAAAATTGCAAAGCAATTTGCGCTGAAGCGACGAAGCAATCCATGCTTCAACAAGCGGGACGATGGATTGCTTCGCTTCGCTCGCGATGACGATGTGGCCGGCGGTTGCGGACTTATCCTCCAGCGGCCGTTCAAATTGCAAAAATCTTCTGCCGCCGCCGGGATGGCGCGCCGTGGACCGCCTCCCTATCTGTTCCGCTAACGACCTCAACAACGGAACGGGGCAATGGCGAAGCGTCAACTCAAGCTCGGCGCGTTCATGCGGCCGATCAGCATCCACACCGGCGCCTGGCGCTATCCCGGGGCCTGGCCCGACGCCAATTTCAACTTCGACCAGATCAAGCAGCTGATCCGCAAGCTGGAGGCCGGCAAGTTCGACGCCTTCTTCATGGCCGACCATCTGGCCGTGCTCAACATGCCGATCAATGCGCTGAAGCGCAGCCACACCGTGACCTCGTTCGAGCCATTCACGCTGCTCTCGGCACTGTCGGCGGTTACCGAGAACATCGGCCTGATCGCGACCGGCTCGACCACCTTCGACGAGCCCTATCACGTCGCCCGCCGCTTCGCCTCGCTCGACCATCTCTCGGGCGGCCGCGCGGGGTGGAATATCGTCACCACGTCCAATCCGGACGCTGCGCTGAATTTCGGCCTCGACGACCATATGGAGCATGCCGAGCGCTACAAGCGCGCCCGCGAGTTCTATGACGTCGTCACAGGGCTGTGGGATTCCTTCGCCGACGACGCCTTCGTGCGCGACGTCGAGTCCGGGCTGTTCTTCGATCCCGCGAAGATGCACACGCTCAATCACAAGGGCAAATATCTCTCGGTGCGCGGCCCGCTGAACATCGCCCGCCCGGTGCAGGGCTGGCCGGTGATCGTGCAGGCCGGCGCGTCCGATGACGGCAGGCAGCTCGCGGCCGAGACCGCGGAAGCCGTGTTCACCGGCGGCGGCAGTCTCGCCGACGGACAAAAGCTCTATGCCGACATCAAGGGCCGCATGGAAAAGATCGGCCGCGATCCCGAACATCTGAAGATCCTGCCCGGCGCGTTCGTCGTGGTCGGCGACAGCGTCGAGGAGGCCAAGGAGAAACGCGCGCTGCTCGACAGCCGCGTGCATTACGACAGTGCGATCGCCTCGCTGTCGGTGATCCTCGGCACCGATGCCTCCGGCTTCGATCCGGACGGGCAGCTGCCGCCGATCCCGGAGACCAATGCCAGCAAGAGCGGACGGCAGCGCCTCGTCGAGGTCGCCGCGCGTGACAAGCTCACAGTGCGCCAGCTTGCCCAGCGCGTCGGCGGCTATGGCGGGCTCGCCTTCGTCGGCACGCCCTCGACCATCGCCGACCAGATGGAGGAATGGCTGACGGGGCACGGCAGCGACGGCTTCAACATCATGTTCCCCTATCTGCCGCAGGGCCTGTTCGACTTCGTCGACAAGGTGGTCCCGGAACTGCAGCGGCGCGGGATCTTCCGCAACGAGTATGAAGGGCGGACGCTGCGCGAGAATTTGGGCCTGCCGCGGCCGAAAAACCGCTTCTTCGAGGGCTAATTGGCCGGAATCGGCACTGGTTCGGCCGGGAAATCCTTGACTTCTGGCGGTTTGTGGCTAGTTTCCCGGCCAAACGCGGGCCGATTTGGCCGGCTCCCGATATCTCCCTATTTTCGAGGTTTTGCACATGGCCAAGGCGGTCACCATCAAGGTCAAGCTCGTGTCGACGGCGGACACCGGCTTCTATTACGTCGCCAAGAAGAATTCGCGCACCATGACCGACAAGCTGGTCAAGAAGAAGTACGACCCGGTCGCGCGCAAGCACGTCGAGTTCAAGGAAGCCAAGATCAAGTAAGCCGGTCTGCTTCCGACGTTTCGAACGGGGCCCTCGCGGCCCCGTTTTTGCTTTATGGCCTGGTGTCGTCCCTCATCTTTTCCGGACAAGTCCCGGGTGCGGGGCTCACATGATCGCAAGCCTAGACGAGGGAAACGTCGGCGGCTACTCGGTCGCCTACGGCCGCGAGGACATCTACTTTCCGGTCTATGTCACGGCCGCGCTGGCCGCGATCTTCCTGACCGCGACCTGGATCACGGGCGCAATCTATTGGCTGGCGCCGGCGGCGGCGGCCGCCGGCTTCACCTACTACAACATCCCCCTGCTGGAGGCCGGTCGTCCGACCATCGGCGCCAACCAGTACGGTATCTTCATCCAGGCCTTCGGACTGATCCGCTGGCGCGCCATCGCGCGCATCGACCTCGTCGAGATCGCCGAGCGCGCGATGACCGTTCACGAGTTGCAGATCGCGCTCAACGCACCGCTCGGCAGTGCGCTGGTGGCCGATTGGCGCAAGCGGCCGACCTATCGGCGCCTGATGCGCTTGCCGTGGCGCATGGACCATCGTGGCGTGGTGCGCGTCAATCTCGAGCCATTCGATCGGGCGCCCGATGAGATCCACCGGACGTTCCTCAGGATGTGGCGTTACTACCGGAGCTAACCCTTGAACGCCTCATCGCGCAGATGCGCATCTGCGATCTGCGCATCTGGATTGTGTGTGATGGTCATGAACCAAACGAGGCTGAAGAACAGCGACCACGCTGTGTTCCAATAGAACCAGTTCATGGGATCACCTCGAACAGCTTTATCCCGCGCCGGCCGGCTGACTTCGCCGGCCTTGCGGAATGCCGCCAAGCCTACTGCACGACCTCGCCGTGCAGTGCCAGATCCAATCCCTCGCGCTCGATATCCCGCGTCACACGAAGCCCGACGAAGAGATTGATCACGAACAGGATGATCAGACTCACCACGGCATCATACACGAAGACCGTCGCGACGCCGATGCACTGATTGACGAACTGTCCGGCATTTCCCTCCAGAACGCCCGCGGTACCACCATATTGCTCGACCGCGAACACGCCCGTCAGCAGCGCTCCGACGATGCCGCCGAGGGCATGGACGCCGAAGCAATCCAGCGCGTCATCATAGCTGAACATGCGCTTCAAGCCGGTGCATCCCCAGTAGCAGCAGACGCCGGCAGCGATGCCGATGGCAAACGCGCCGACCGGGCCGACGAAGCCGGAGGCCGGCGTGATCGCGACGAGGCCGGCGACGGCGCCGGAGCAGATGCCGACGACGGTCGGCTTTCCCTTCAACGCCCATTCCACCAGCATCCAGGTGAAGCCTGCCATCGCCGTTGCAATCTGGGTCACCAGCATTGCCATGCCCGCTTGCATTCCGGCCGTGACGGCGGAGCCGGCATTGAAGCCGAACCAGCCGACCCACAGCAGCGAAGCGCCGATGAATGTCAGCACCATGTTGTGTGCCGGTCCGGTGTCACTGCGCTTTCCGAGCATGATGGCACACATCAGGCCCGCGACGCCCGCGTTGATGTGCACCACGGTGCCGCCGGCGAAATCGAGCACTTTCACCCACGCAGCGTCGTTGCCGGCCGCGAATATGCCGTCGGGCCCCCAGACCCAGTGTGCGATCGGCGCATAGACGAAGATCGCCCACAGCCCGATGAACCAGAGCATCGCGGAGAACTTCATCCGCTCGGCAAACGCGCCCGCGATCAGCGCCGGTGTGATGATGGCGAACGTCATCTGGAAGCAGATGTAAACGGACTCAGGGATGGTCGCGGCGAGTGGATTGGGATTGCCGATGCCGCCCTTGCCGATGTCGCTCAGGATGTCCTTGAGGAACAGGCGATCGAGGCCGCCGATAAACGGCGTGCCGGCACGAAACGCCAGACTGTAGGTGAGGACGGCAAACAGGATCGTGACTAGGCAAGTGACGGCGAAGCTGGTCATCACGGTATCGCCGACATTCTTCTTGCGCACCATGCCGCCATAGAACAAGCCGAGCCCCGGGACCGTCATCATCAGGACGAGCGCGACTGACGTGAGCATCCAGGCGGTGTCGCCGGAATTCGGCGTGCACTTCTCGAGAATCTTGCCGCCGCAGGCCGGCGGCGCAGCGTCCTCGGCTAGCGCCGGGTCGCTGAACAGCAGGCAAAGAAACGCCACTCCCAGCAGGGCAACGACGATTCTCGCGAGCTTCCGGCGCGTGTATGTCGCATACTCCATCATCTTCCTCCCATCACAAGACGTGTTGGTGTTCGGAAAGGGCGCGGCGCGTCCGAGGCGTGAGCGCCGAAAGGCACACCTGCGCGCTGGGTTTTCGGAATGTCTCGACGTGCCGTGATGCGGGTGGCGCGAAGTACCGAACGCGTGGCGACATCTGGCCGGACGCAAGGCACAAGGGCCTGCTCGGCGGCGCTGCCAAGGCCGTCGTGCGCAGATGGCTGGAGAGTGACGGCGACTAGCCTCATCGCGGCCAGCCCTTCCCATGAGTCCCCAGGCCGGAAACCTTGGCGAGGGCTTCCGGCACGATTTCTAGCCAAATCGAAACAAGATTCGTGCCACCGATGCGCGCCGCGTAACGCTTTGAAAGTGCTGCCACTTCGATCCGCGGCTAGAACGGAATCGCGCTCCACTGCACGCTCTAGCGGCAGGCGATTGATCGAAAAATAGGCAGCAAGCGGTGACTGCTCTCACAAGGAGCAGTCACCGACCACGCATGGATCTGAAAGTTAAGCGGTCTTGAGCACAGGCGGTTGCGACGGCCGGATCAGCGCGAACGCCACCTGGATGATGCCGCCGGCAAGCCCCAGCGCGACGCCGATGCGCCAGGCCATGGTGTAGGAGCCCAGCGCGTCGTACAGCACCCCGCCGCCATAGGCGCCGAGGAAGCTGCCGATCTGGTGGCTCATGAAGGCGAGGCCCTGGATCATCGCCTGCCAGCGCAGGCCGAACATCTCGGCGACCGCGCCAGCGACCAAGGGACCAACGCCCATCCACAGGAAGCCCATGATGGCGCCGAACAGCAGCGTGGATGCCGGCGTCGCCGGCAGCATGAAGTACCAGGCGAGCGCCAGCGAGCGGAAGATGTAGATGCCGCCGAGCAGCGCCAGCTTGTTCCAGCGCTGGCCGGCCCAGCCGAAGAACAGCGAGCCCAGCACGTTGAAGCCGCCGATCATGCCAAGCGTCTGCGCGCTCAGCATCGGATCGAGGCCGCAGATCGCGAGATACGACGGCAGGTGCGTGGTAAGGAAGACGAGCTGCATGCCGCAGACCATGTAGGCGCAGGTCATCACCATGAACGACGCGTTGCCGAACGCGGTTTTGGTGGCCATCGCGGCGGTGGCGTTGCCAATGTCGTCGCCAGCGGGCTTCGGCAGCGGGACCTTGTCGACGCGGCCGGCGTACCATGCTGCCGGAATCATGAAGATCGACAGGATGACGAAGCCGGCGAGCCCGACGCGCCAGCCAAAGCCCTCATTGAGCATCTGGCCGATCGGCGCCGACAGCAGCGCGCCGAGCGAGCCCGCGGCGGACACGATGCCGAGTACCGTCGAGCGCACCGTCTCCGGCACCGCGCGCGCCGCGACCGACATCGCGATCGCCGCCGCGGTGCAGGCGAGCGAGGTGCCGATCAAAACGCCGCCGCCGATCATGACGCTGACCAGCCCATGCGCGGCCGTCATCAGCGCAAGGCCGGCGATGTAGAGCAGCGCGCCGACCAGCATGATCGGGCGAAAGCCGTAACGCACTGTCATCGCCCCGGCCAAAGGCTGCAGAAAACCCCAGGCGAGGTTCTGCACGGCCAGCGCCAGCGTGAAATCGGACACCGAGATGTGGATGTCCTGGGTCAGCGGCTGCAGGAAGATGCCGAGGCTCTGCCGCAGCCCCATGCTCAGCGTGAGCATGATGGAGGCGCCGATCAGAATCGGAAGCGTGGGACGCAGGACCTGTAACAGGGGCATTGTTCTTATTCTCCCGTTCAGGCGCGGCACGACAGCCGCGTCCTGCGATTCCCATCTGTTTTAGTTACACAGACCTGTGTAATTAGGCTATACAGGGGTGGTGCTGTCAAGCGAAGACGATCCCGGCCCACGCATGGCTTCCCTGCCTTCCAAACAGACCATGAAAGAGCGGATCCTCGAGACCGCCGACAAACTCTTCTACCTGCAGGGCATTCGCGCCATCGGCGTCGACACCATCGCGGCCGAGATCGGCATCAGCAAGCGCACGCTTTACAATCACTTCCCGTCGAAGGACGCGCTGATCGAGGCCTATCTGCGGCGCCGCTTTGTCGATCCCCGCCCCTCCGACAAGCCGCCGGCCGAGCAGATTCTCGCCACCTTCGATTCGCTGGAGCGGCGCTTCGCGGCGGAGGATTTTCGCGGCTGTCCGTTCGTCAATGCGGTGGCCGAGCTCGGTCCGGAGGACGAGCACCGCACCGTCAGGAACATCGCCGTCGCCTTCAAGGAAAGCCGCCGCGTCTGGTTTCGCGATCTGCTGCAGCAGCTCGGCGTCGCCGATGCGGAAGGGCTTGCGACCCAGCTCGTGCTGCTGGTCGACGGCTCGATCGCACAGGACCTGGTGCGCGACGATCCCGCGATGGCGCGCGCGGCCAGGGAAGCCGCAAAGGTGCTGCTGGCCAATGCCGGCGTGAAGCTCGGCACATCAGGCGCGGCGAAGCCGCGCGCCGGCTGAATACGGTTGCGTCCCCGCGTCGCGTTTGGTTGTTAGCGTCCACGCGTGACGGCATCTCTCGCTGGATATTCCGTCAGGCGAGATTGCCGATAGCAGCGCTAACGGCCTGCGGCGCAACAGGGGAGCGACCATGGAAGATCTGAAGGTGACCGCCGCCGGCTACGATTTCGCGCCGGCGCGAGCGGCCATGCAGCGCTACATCGACAACGATCTGTTGTCCGGCATCTCCTGGACGGTTCTGACCGGACGCGACATCGTTGACGTCGGCTGCGTCGGATGGGCCGACAAGGAAGCGCAGACGCCGCTGCGCACCGACCACATCTTCCGCATCTTCTCCAACACCAAGCTGATCACCTCCTGCGCCGCGCTGCTGCTGGTCGAGGAAGGCCGCTTCAAGCTCGACGACCCGATCGAGAAATTCATCCCGCAGCTCGGCAAGCGCAAGGTGCTGCGGCCGGGCGCGACGTCGATCGACGACACCGAGCCGGCGCGATCGTCGATCACCATTCGTCACTTGCTCAGCCACAGCGCCGGCCTCAGCTACGGCCTGTTCGATCCGGGCACGCCGATCTTCAAGGCCTACAACGAGCGCAGAATCCTCAATCCGCTGTCGACGCTCGCCGACATGGTCGACGGCCTTTCCGATCTGCCGCTGGTCTTCCATCCCGGTACGTCATGGGAATATTCGGTTGCCATCGACGTGGTGGCGCGGCTTGTCGAGGTCATCAGCGGCCAGCCGTTCGACGCGTTCATCAAGGCACGGATTCTCGATCCGCTCGGCATGGTCGACACCGGCTTCTTCGTGCCGGAGCAGGACCATAACCGGCTCGTCGCCTATTACGCCGGCGCCGATCTGATGGATCCGATGAAGCCGGGACTGACGCGGACCGACAACTCGCCCTATCCCGGCGCTTACCTGCGGCCAGTACCGCGCTTCAACGGCGGCGGCGGCCTTGTCTCGACGATGCACGACATGGTCGCGCTGATCCGCAGCCTGCTGCCCGGCGGTCCGACGCTGCTCAAGCCCGAGACGATCGCGCAGGCAATGACCAATCAGCTGGTCCCGGGCCAATGGATCCGCTTTGCGATGATGGGCGAGCAGCCCGGCAAGGCCTTTGGCCTCGCCGGCGGGCTGATCCTCAACCCGACCTCGCCGATCGATCATCCCGATGCGGCCGGTGAACTCTACTGGGGCGGCGTCGCCGGCACGCAGTGGTGGATCTCGCCGAAGACGGGCGTTGCAGGCGTGATGATGGCGCAGCGCCAGATGGCGTTCGTCCATCCGTTTGCGTTCGAGTTCAAGCGGATGGCCTATGAGGCGGTGAGACGCGGGCGGTGAGATAGCTTCGTAGCCCGGATGCAGCGCAGCGCAATCCGGGGACGCTGCATCCGCGGACACAAGGGCCCCGGATTGCGCTGCGCTGCATCCGGGCTACGAGATAATTTTACGCCGCGGCCGAAACCACCCGGTTACGGCCGTCGTGCTTGGCACGATAGAGCGCGGTGTCGGCGCGCTTCAGCACATCGCCGACCGGCTCGCCCTTGCGCTCCAGCGTGGTGAGGCCGATCGAGATCGTCACCGCGATCCGCGTGCCGCCCTTGTCGACCGCGAACGGCTCGCCTGCGATCGAGCGGCGCAGCCGCTCGGCGACCATGCCGGCGACGTGGAGGTCGGTTTCCGGCATCACGATCACGAACTCCTCGCCGCCGTAGCGGCAGGCGAGATCGATGCCGCGGATCGACTTGCGGATCCGCACCGCGAATTCGCGCAGCACGTCGTCGCCGGCATCGTGGCCGTAGGTGTCGTTGATCGCCTTGAAGTAGTCGATGTCGAGGATCATCAGCGCCAGCGGCTTGCCGCGCATCGAGGCCTGCTCGGCCAGCGTTGCGAGATGGCTCTCCATGTAGCGGCGATTGTGCAAGCCAGTCAGCGCGTCGGTGATCGCCATCTCGATCGAGTTCTGCACATTGTCGCGCAAATGATCGGTGTAGCGGCGGCGGCGGATCTGGGTGCGCGCCCGCGCCATCAGCTCGTTCTTGTCGACCGGGCGCAGCAGATAGTCGTTGACGCCGATCTCGAGCCCGCGCATCAGCCGCGTGTTGTTGTCGGCATCGGAGATCGCGAGGATCGGAACCTGGCGCGTGCGCTCCAGCGAGCGGGCCTGGCTGCACAGCCGCAGCCCGTCGTAATTGTCGAGGCTGAGCGAGACGATCAGCAAGTCGTAATTGCCCTCGGCGGCGTGGAACAGCGCTTCCGCCGGATTGGTCTCGACATCGACGGTGTGCTCGCTGGACAGGATCGGCGCCAGCTTCTCGTAGGACGACGGGCGGTCGTCGACCAGCAGGATGCGGCCGCCCATGCCCTTGTCGGCAATCGCGCTGCGCTCCGGCGCCTGCATGCCGATCTCGAGCGAGGTGATGGCGCGCATGCGCAGCTCATCGGTCATCATCTTCAGCCGCGTCAGCGAGCGCACGCGCGCGATCAGCACGACGTCGGACACCGGCTTGGTCAGGAAATCATCGGCGCCGGCCTCGAGCCCGCGCACGCGGTCGGCCGGGCTGTCGAGCGCGGTGACGATCACCACCGGAATGAAATGCGTGGCGGGATTGGACTTCAGCCGGCGGCAAACCTCGAAGCCGTCCATGTCAGGCATCATGACATCGAGCAGGATGATGTCGCATTCGGCGCGCGCGCAGATTTCCAGCGCCTCGGTTCCGTTGGATGCAGTCAGCACATCGAAATATTCGGCTGACAGGCGGGCTTCCAACAGCTTGACGTTCGCCGGAACGTCATCGACGACGAGGATACGCGCGGACATGAACTGGTACTCCCCTATCCGATAAAGCGTCGGACAGTCTCAATGAATTTCCCGACCGAGATCGGCTTGGACAAATAGGCTTCGCAGCCGCCCTCGCGGATGCGCTCTTCGTCGCCCTTCATGGCGAAGGCTGTAACAGCGACCACCGGTATCGTGCGCAGGTCGGGGTCGTCCTTGATCCAGCGCGTGACCTCGAGGCCGGAGACCTGAGGCAGCTGGATATCCATCAAGATGAGATCAGGGCGCAGCTTGCGGACGAGATCAAGCGCCTCAAAGCCATTGCTGGTGCCTGAGGTCTGATAGCCATGCGCTTCCAACAGATCGCGAAAGAGCTTCATGTTGAGCTCGTTGTCCTCCACGATCAGGACGGTTTTGGCCATCCCGTCCCTCCCAAACCTCAAGAAACGGGCCCGGCTGCGGCACCTCACGCACCGCGCTCGGGGCGCGTCGAAAATGTGAATTCAAACTAGCGCCTGAATCGCTCCAACCCGTTAACCCGAAGTCCAACTTCCGCAGTGTGGTTTCCGTTGCTTGAACATGCGCGGAAGACTCGGGCATGATGGGCCTCTCATTAGAGACCATAAGTTAACGGAAAGGCAAACCGGCGCGTTGAAAAAGCCTGTTCACAACCCCCGGGAAGTCGCTGAAATCGTTGCGATTCAGGCGCTGGGCTTCATTGCCGGCGATCCTGAACGGCTAGGCCTGTTCCTGGCCGAGACCGGAATCGGTCCGGAGACGCTGCGGAACGCGGCGTCCGACCCGCAATTTCTTGCGAGCGTGCTCGATTTCGTGATGCGCGACGATGCCACCGTGCAGGCCTTCGCGAAGGCCTCGGAACTGCACCCGACCAACATCGCTGCCGCCCGTCAGGTGCTGGGCGACCCGCAATGGGAGCGCGACGTGCCGTGACGACGGCAGCCGCAGCTTTCGACGGCCCCCTCAGTTTCTGCCGAGACTGTCTCGGCGATCTCGACATCAAGGCGAAGCGATGCAGCCATTGCGGCTCGCCGCGGCTGGTGCGTCACCGCACCCTGCCGACGCTGGCGCTGGCGCATATCGATTGCGACGCGTTCTACGCAACGGTCGAGAAGCGCGACAATCCTGAGATCGCCGACCGGCCCGTCATCATCGGCGGCGGCAAGCGCGGCGTGG
This sequence comes from Bradyrhizobium ivorense, assembly GCF_900696085.1. GTDB lineage: Bacteria > Pseudomonadota > Alphaproteobacteria > Rhizobiales > Xanthobacteraceae > Bradyrhizobium > Bradyrhizobium ivorense. Next base: position 43,022 of record NZ_CAADFC020000024.1, on the reverse strand, counting down.
TCTCGGCCGCCTGCTACATCGCCCGCACCTATGGCGTGCGCTCGGCGATGCCGATGTTCAAAGCGCTGGAACTCTGCCCGGAGGCCACCGTGATCCCGCCTGACATGGCGAAATATGTCCGGGTCGGGCGCGAGGTACGCCGCGCCATGCAGGCGCTGACGCCGCTGGTCGAGCCGCTGTCGATCGACGAGGCCTTTCTCGATCTCTCCGGCACGCAGCGCGTCCACGGCATGATCCCGGCCAAGGTGCTGGCCAAATTCGCCCATGACGTCGAGCGCGAGGTCGGCATCACGGTGTCGGTCGGCCTGTCCTGCAACAAATTCCTCGCCAAGATCGCCTCCGACCTCGACAAGCCGCGCGGCTTTGCCGCGCTCGATCAGGACGAGGCCCACGTGATGCTGGCCGACAAGCCGGTCGGCTTCATCTACGGCGTCGGCCCGGCGACGCAGGAGAAGCTGGTGCAGCGCGGCTTTCGCACCATCGCCGACCTGCAGCGCGCCGACGAGAACGATTTGATGAAGCAGTTCGCCAGCGAAGGCCGCCGTCTCTGGCGGCTCGCGCGCGGCATCGACGACCGCCGCGTGGTGGCCGATCGCGGCGCCAAGACGATCTCGGCCGAGACCACGTTCGAGACCGACATCCGCGACTTCGCGACGCTGGAAAGGCTGCTCTGGAGACTGTCGGAGAAGGTCTCGGCGCGGCTGAAGACCAGCGAGCTCTCCGGTTGCACCATCACGCTGAAGCTGAAGACCGCGGACTTCCGTCAGCGCACCCGCTCGCAGTCGATCCAGTCGCCGACCCAGCTCGCGGCCAAGATCTTTGCGGTGTCGCGCGAGATGCTGGCCAAGGAGATCGACGGCACCGCCTTCCGCCTGATGGGCGCCGGCGTCAGCGCGCTGCGCCCGGGCGCGCAGGCCGGCGATTCCGACATGCTCGACCGCCGCTCCGCCCACGCCGAGCGCGCGATGGACAATCTGCGCAAGAAATTCGGCAACGCCGCGGTGATCCGGGGCATCGCCTATGAGGGACCGGAGAAGACGGCGGAGGAGTAGCCGCCCCGGCTTCCACAGGGTTCCGTCATTGCGAGCAAAGCGAAGCAATCCATGCTTCAGCGTGCGCGGACAGATGGATTGCTTCGTCGCTGCGCGCCTCGCAATGACGCGGAAGGAGCCTCAATCCACGACCGCCACCGCCTCGATCTCGATCAGCCATTCCGGCGCCGCCAGCGCGGTGACGCCGACCAGCGTCGAGGCCGGCGGCTCCATGCCCTCGAAGAACTTGCCGCGCGCCTTGCCGATGATCGGACGCAGCTCCGGCTTGTAGCCGACCACGAAGGTGGTGATCTTGACGATGTTGGAATAGGTCGCGCCGGCGGCCTTCAGCGCCGACCCGAGGTTCGTCATCACCTGCGTCGTTTGCGCGGCGAGGTCACCGGGACCGACCACCCGCCCCTCTTCGTCCACCGACACCTGTCCTGAAATGTAGATCGTGCGCGCGCCCGAGGCGACCACGACGTGGGAATAGGCCGGATTGTGATGCAGGCCGCTGGGACGATGATGTTCGAGCTTCGCCATGATGGTGCCTCCCTGACACGCGTTGTTGGGGAAAGCGTATCCGGGTCCGGCGGGTTCGACCAGAGCGAAGCAGAGCGACCTCGCTCCACCGTCGTCCCGGCGAAGGCCGGGATGACGGTTGAGTGTGGGGAGAAAATCAGCCCGTCACTTGCAGGGCTTGGAATCCCGGACGTCGAACTTGTCCAGCGCGCCCGAGATCACGAAATCGTTGTAATCCAGCACCAGCGCGCGAGAGACGCCGTTCTCGTAGAGCTCGAACGACATCGCGTAGACCGGCGACTGCTCGCCATCCTTGGCGCGGGCGTCGCGATCGTAATAGCTCACCGTCACCGGCCAGCGCGTCATGGTTTTCATGACGTCGTTCGCCGTCGAAGGATCGGGCGACGCCGGCGTGCGGTCGCCGGTGATCGGACGGCCGATCACGGTTAGCGTGTTGTAGACCTTCTCGCCATTGTCGGAGCCGTCGTAGACGGTCAGCTCGAGCACCGACTTGCCCTCGCGTGCCGCATCGATGATGTGGTGGATCTGCTCGGTCGGGAACACGACCTTGCCCTCGAGATTGAAGGTCTTCTTGACCGGCTGGGTCAGCTTCACGGTGATATGATCGCCGACCCGCTCGGCGATGCCATCCACCGGCGACGATTCGCTGTCGTTCATCCGGGTGGCGATCTTGAAGCGGTAGCTCTTGCCGGCGCCGTCCTCCCAGGACGACGAGCGGAGGTCCGACAGCGTCACCTTGCCCTCGCCGCTGTCGAGCTCGGACACCTGGCGGAATTCCGAGGTGTAGCCTTCGCAGGAGTTGCCGGAGAAATTGTAGAGGATGCGCCCGCGCGCGTCGTTGATCGCATTGCTGCCGCGCGACTTCAAAAGGCTGAGATCGTACAGCGCCTGATGCGCCAGAAACGGCCCGCCGGCGGCGGCCGCGGCCGGCGTGTGGGCCAGACCGGATCCGGCGGCCACGGCGATCGACAGCACCAGGGCACGCGACGCAGTCCGGAACGGCAGGATCATGATTTCTCCTCAAAGAGCCAGCGAGTCGCCACAATAGTGACGGTTGTATTACGCCGCAACTGGGGCAAGTTTCACAAAAAAGCAATGGCCGCAGAAGGCAATGCCGGCTTTTTCGGCGGCCCGTCCGCGCCGCGTCCCACAGCGATCGCGGGGCCGGTCGTGCCTTGTCGCTCGCTTGCAACCGGCGGCGCGATGCGCGAAACAATCCCGGCCTGACCGCGTTCAGGCTTTCGTGCAAAAACCAACCGGGGGTCCAACAAGATGGCGGGTACAGTCGAACAAAAGCTGGCGGAACAGGACATCACGCTGCCCGAGCCCACCTCCCCGGTCGCCAACTATGTGCCGTTCGTCCGCAGCGGAAACCTGCTGTTCGTGTCCGGCCAGGTCTGCTTCAACGCCGAGGGCAAGCTGATCGCCAAGGGCAAGCTGGGCGCCGGCGTCACCCTCGAGCAGGGCGCGGCGGCGGCGCGCGGCTGCGCCATCAACCTGCTGGCGCAGATCAAGGCCGCGCTCGGCGATCTCGACAAGGTGGTGCGCGTGGTGCGGCTCGGCGGCTTCATCAACTCCGCGCCCGACTTCGTCGACGGACCGAAGGTGCTGAACGGCGCCTCCGACCTGATGGTCGCGGCATTCGGCGACAAGGGCCGTCATGCCCGCACCACCGTCGGCGTCGCCTCGCTGCCCGCCGATGCGGCGGTTGAAGTCGAAGGCATTTTCGAAGTCTCCTGATCGATGCGCGCGCCGGATTGGCTGACCAGGCGGCCGGTCGCCCATCGCGGCCTGCACGATGCCGCACGCGGCATCATCGAGAACATGCCGGCCGCGGCCCATGCCGCGGTCGCAGGCAACTTCGCCATCGAGTGCGATATCCAGCTCACCGCCGACGGCGAGGCGATGGTGCATCACGACGACAAGCTCGGGCGTCTCACCGCGGGCTCCGGCCCGTTGCTGACCAAGACCGCGGCGGAACTGAAGGCGGTGAAGTTCAAGGACACCGCCGAGCAGATCATGACGCTCGGCGATCTCTGCACGCTGGTCGCCGGCCGTGTTCCGCTGGTCGTCGAGGTGAAGAGCCATTTCGACGGCGACCGCAAGCTGGTGCGGCGGATGGCCGAGGTGCTGTCGTCCTATTCCGGGCCCGTCGTGGGCATGTCGTTCGATCCCGACCAGGTGCTGGCGCTGCGCGAGATCATGCCGAACCTGCCGCGCGGCATCACCGCCCAGCGGACCTATGACGACAGCTCCTGGACCAAGCTGACGCAGGCGCAGCGCGACAGCATGCTGTATCTGCGCCATGGCTTCAGCACCGAGCCGCATTTCGTCGCCTTCTGGGTCAACCAGCTGCCCGCGCCGGCGCCCTGGATCGCCCGCAACATCTTCGGCTGCCCGCTGCTGGCCTGGACCGTGCGCACCGCGGACCAACGCGAGCGCGCGGCGCGCTACGCCGACCAGATGATTTTTGAGGGGTTTGTCCCGGGAACCTGACATGTCCCTTGCAGCCTTGAAGTCGTCGCTGCGATGCACGATCTTTGCAAGGGTTGGTCGCCAGCTGCGGCGGCTGATTGCAGGGCATGATCCGGACAAGCGGAAGTCGGTTTTCCCAAGGAACCGTGCAAGGGACCGTGCAAGGGATCATGCGCAAAAGAGGCACCGGTTTTCATTCTCGATGGCGTCTTCCGAAATCACCCTCGAAGCGGTTCCAGAGATCAGCGGCGTTCCCGCCGCGGAGTGGGATGCCTGCGCCAATCCCAAAGGCGATCCGGACAGCCTGGAAAACCTCGATACGCTGGCCTCGCCCGACGTTGCAGGCAGTTGCCGGACGATTTCAAAGCCCGGCTATAACCCGTTCGTTTCGCACGCTTTTTTCGCCGCCGCGGAAGCCTCGAATTCGGCCTGCCCGCGCACCGGCTGGGGCCCGCGGCATCTGATCGCAAAGCTCGACGGCCAAATCGTCGGCGTGGTGCCCTGCTATCTGAAATCGCATTCGCAGGGCGAATACGTGTTCGACCGCGGCTGGGCCGAGGCCTATCACCGCGCCGGCGGCAGCTACTATCCGAAGCTGCAGGTCTCCGTTCCCTTCACGCCGGCGACCGGGCCACGGCTGTTGATCCGCGACGGCGTCGACCGCGAGTTGATCGGCGCAGCGCTGGCGCGCGGCCTGCGGGCGCTGTGCAACGCCACCGAGGCTTCCTCCGTGCACGTGACCTTTGCTCGCGAGGAGGAAGCCAAGCTGCTCGGCGAGCACGGGTTCCTGCAGCGGACCGACCAGCAGTTCCACTGGCACAATGACGGCTATAAGACCTTTGACGACTTTCTCGGCTCGCTGAATTCCCGCCACCGCAAGGCGATCAAGCGCGAACGCCGCGAAGCGGTCGCAGCCGGGATCACCATCCACCATCTGACCGGCCCAGATATCACCGAAGACGCCTGGGACGCGTTCTTCGAGTTCTACATGGAGACCGGCTCGCGCAAATGGGGCCGGCCGTATCTGACCCGGAAATTCTTCTCGCTGATCGGCGAGAGCATGAGCCGCGACGTGCTGCTTGTCATGGCCAAGCGCAACGGGCGCTGGATCGCCGGCGCGATCAACTTCATCGGCTCGGACACGCTGTTCGGCCGCAACTGGGGCGCGATCGAGCACCACCCGTTCCTGCATTTCGAGGTCTGCTACTACCAGGCGATCGATTTCGCGATCCAGCGCGGGCTCCAGGTGGTCGAAGCCGGCGCGCAGGGCGAGCACAAGCTGGCGCGCGGCTACCTGCCGCAGACGACCTATTCGGCGCATTTCATCGCCGACCCCTCGCTGCGCCGCGCGATCGCCGATTACCTCAAGCGCGAGCGCGCCTATGTCGAAGAGGTCGGCCGCGAACTCACCGAGGCCGGTCCGTTCCGCAAGACGGCCGACGACGACGCTTGACGTCGTTGCCGAGGGCGCGACATTACGCAAAGAGAATTGAGGGAGCGATCAAGATGCCTGCCGCCTACGACACCAACAACATCTTCGCAAAAATCCTGCGCGGCGAGCTGCCCTGCTACAAGGTCTATGAGGACGAGCACGTCTTCGCCTTCCTCGACATCATGCCGCGCTCGCCGGGGCACACCCTGGTGGTCCCGAAGGCCCCTGCCCGCAACATCCTCGACGTCAAGCCCGATGACTACGCCCATGTCGCGCGCGGCGCCCACAAGATCGCCGCCGCCGCGATGAAGGCATTCGAGGCCGACGGCATCACCGTGCAGCAGTTCAACGAGCCCGCCGGCGGCCAGGTCGTGTTCCACCTGCATATGCATGTGATGCCGCGCAGGGACGGCGAGCCGCTGCTGCCGCCCGCCAGCCGCAAGGAAGAGGCCAAGGTACTCGAGGCAACGGCGGCGAAGCTGATCGCGGCGTTGAAGTAGGCTCGCCGTCCGCACCGCTTCGTAGCCCGGATGCAGCGAAGCGTAATCCGGGATTCCCACCTCGCGGCGACACCGGCCCCGGATTTCGCTTCGCTGCATCCGGGCTACGGGGCTCACTCCGTCTCGAAATCGCCCGGCTGCGGCGGCGCGAGCGGGGTGAACTCGCAGCGGTCCGGCTTGACGTCGATCAGCGGCGTCTCGTCGAGGCAGTCGAGGCCACGCACCAGGATCACGTTGCCCTCGACGCCGACCAGCTTCACGATCGCCGTCCCGATCGGATTGGGCCGCACCGGCGAGCGCAGCGAGAAGGTGCCGCGGGTGTTGCCGTTATTCTTCGGGCTCTGCAGCACGATGTCGCGGCGCGATTGATGCAGCCAGTACAGTACTTCGAGATTGCTGTAGAAATCGACGCCCTTGATCGCAGCGACCCATGGCTCGAAGATTTCGAGCTGGCACACCGGGCCGTCATGCCGCCCCTGCCGCGGCGTCTCGAGCCGCGAGGTCCAGGGCGTGCGGATGCGGCCGATGAAGACGAGGCCGGCATCGCGCGCCGACGGCATGTCGACGGCGACCTCGCCCTGGCGCAATTCCATTTCACGTACCATCTGTCAGTCCAACGATATGTTCAGCGCCTTGACCACGCCTGCCCACCGCGCGCGATCGGTGTCCACGAATTTGTCGATCTCGGCCTGGCTCTTCGGCTGCAGCGGCGGGAAGCCGATCTTGAGCAGCGAAGCGCGAAACGCCTCGTCGTTCAAGGCCCGATCGAGGCTCGCCTTGATCTTGCCGGCGATCTCGTCCGGCACTTTCGACGGCGCTGCGATACCATACCAGACGCTGACCGCATAATCGGGATAGCCGCTCTCGGCAATGGTCGGCAGATCAGGCAGATCGGCAATACGCTGCGTCGAGCTGACGCCGAGCGGCCGCAGCATGCCCGACTTGACCGGCGGCAACGCGGTGCCGAGCGTGTCGAACATCAGCTGGATGTTGCCGGACAGCAAATCGGTCAGCGCGGGACCTGCGCCCTTATAGGGCACATGGGTCATCTCGACGCCGGCCATCTGCTTGAACATCTCACCGGCAAGATGCACCGTGCCGCCGGTGCCGGCCGAACCAAAATTGAGCTTTCCGGGGTTCTTCTTGGCATAAGCGACGAACTCCGCGATCGTCTTCGCTGGCACAGACGGATGCACCTCCATGATCATCGGCGCATCGGTGATCACGGCCAGCAGCCGGAAATCCCGCGTCGGATCGTAGGGCAGCTTCTTGTAGAGCAGCGGGTTGAGCACGAAGATCGAGGCCGCCGTCACGAACAGCGTATAGCCGTCGGGATCTGAGCGCGCCACGGCCTCGGCGCCGATCGCGCCCTGCGCGCCGGCCTTGTTCTCGACCACAACGACCTGCTTGAGGTCACGCCCGAGATATTCGCCGACCAGGCGGCCGAGCACGTCGGTCGGCCCGCCCGCGGCATAGGGCACGACCAGCTTGATCGGGCGCGCCGGATAGTCTGCGGCGCGGGACGGCGGCGCCGCAAGCGCTGCGATCAGACCGACAATGATTGCTGCTGCCCGCCATCTCATGCCGTTTCCCCAATTGTTGTTTGTTGGGGCGCGAGACTAGCCGATAATGCGCTCGCCGCAATCAGCCGAGCCAGGTTTTGCCCGCGAGCATGACGATTTCGCCCGCGATCACGCCGGCGAAGATCGAGCGTTTCGTCAGCATGAAAACGGCAAAACCGGCGGCGACCGCGCCGTAGCGCAGCCAGTCCGGCACGCTGGCCAGCGCGCCCGGCGGCTGCACCACGATCTGCGCAATGATGCCGGCAAGGATCGCGGTCGCAACCGCCCGCACCCAGACCAGCAGCTCGGAACTCTCGTCGATGCCGCCGCCGAACCACAGGCCCAGCATGCGCCATATCTGGTTGGGGATAACGCCGGCAACGAACAGGATCGCCAGCGCATGCCAGTCGCCGATGAAGCCCGTCATGCGCGCGCCCTCACCATCCCCGCCCTGACGCGGTGCACGCCATAGGCGACAGTTCCGGCGACGACGCCGCTGACCAGAATGTCGACGCCGCTGTTGAGCATCGCCGCCACCGGGAACAGCAGCAGCCCAAGCAGCAGCGCCACGACGTCGGCGACTTCGCGACAGTTGCGCGCGGTCGAGAACAGGAACGCCAGCGGCGTCAGCATCAAGATGCCGGCCGCAAGCAGCGGCGAGAGATTGGCGGCGAGCGTGTAGCCGATCGTGTTCGCGATCAGACAGACTGAGACCAGCCCGCAGCCGAGCCCGTGCACGAAGGCGATGCGCCGGTTGCGCGGCACCTGCGGCAGGAAGCGGAAGCATTCGACCCACAACGTCACCGCGGTGAGATGCGCCACCAGGATCAAATGCCAGCGTTTTGTCTTCTCGGTGCGCATCATCGGCAGCACCGACACCACCATCGGAAACAGCCGGATCGCGCTGACGGTGACCGCGATCGCCGACTGCAGCACGGTGGCGCCGGAGCCGAGCGTCGTGATCACGATGATCTGCGCCGGCCCCGCCCAGACGAACGCCGTGCTCGCCAGGGTCCAGCCCAGAGAGAAGCCGGAATCATGGGCCAGCGCGCCGATGCCGAGATAGGTCGCAAACAGCACCAGGGTCAGCACCGTCGCGCCGATCGACCGCGCGCCCCACAGAAAGGCGCGGAACGAGGTCTGCCATTGCGGAGAATCGAGCGGAGGAAGCGCCACGGTGAACCGGATGGTGTTGCAATGGCGGCGGCTTAGGGCGCGCGGGGTGCAGGGTCAAGCAAGCGGCGGCACAGGGCCGGTATGCGACACCGTCACCCCAACCGTCATTGCGAGCGCAGCGAAGCAATCCATGCCGCAGCGTATGCGGACCGATGGATTGCTTCGCTGAGCCGATTATCGGCGCGCGTACGCGCGACCCGTTGGCTCGCAAATGACGTGGAGAATTCCTGCGTAGCCCGGATGGAGCGAAGCGTAATCCGGGATTGCACTCTCCGCGGACGCAGCGGCCCCCGGATTTCGCTTCGCTGCATCCGGGCTACGTGTTCACGCGCGGTTCTTGAGCACGAAGCACGCCCCGCCGGCCTTGCGGATGCGGTTGCAGAGGCCGTCGGCCTCGGGCCGCGTGTCGGCGCCGATGCGCACCTGGTAGAAGGTGGCGCTGCCGCGCGTGCGCAGCCGCGAGGAGAGCAGGCTCGGATCCTGGTCGCCGATCACGTTGGACAGCCGCTTCATGGCGCGGGCATACATCGCCAGCGCCTTGTCGCGGCTGAAGCCGGCGGCGAGCTGCACGCCCCAGACCTTCGCCGCCGACAGCGTGACGTGCTGCTCGAGCCCGGCCACGAACGGATTCGGCGCGCGCTTCAAGAGCGCCATCAGCTCGCGGCAGCTCGAGGTCGCCTTGCGCTCGGGCATCTTGCCGGTGCGTCCCGCGGCCGCCCAATCGTCGACGCTGGAGCCGGTGATAGCGTAGACATAGGCGCGGGTTTCCTGCGGCATGTAGCCGGTGCCGGCAAGCCACTCCTGGATCCGGCGCGGTCCGGCATTGTAGGCAGCGGCCGCGAGCCCGAGATTGCCGAACTGGCTGCGCAGCTCGCTCAAGAACTCGGCCGACTTCGGCAGCGCCTGCACCGGATTGAACGGGTCGAGCAGTCCGCGCTCGCTGGCGGTGCCCGGCATGAACTGCGCGATGCCCTGCGCGCGCTGGCCGTTGCGGGTAATGGGGCCGACCGCGTCGGCCTGGAAACGGCTCTCCTGCCAGATCACGCGGGCGAAAAATTCCAGCGGCAAATCGTTGGAGCGCGCCGCCGACTCGATCATCAGGCACATCGCCTCGCGAGTGTCGCTCTCGCGCGCGCTGTCGTCGGGCTTCTCAGCGGCGGCGGGCTTGTCGGCAGGTGTCCCCTCCGGAGGCGCCGCAGACTTCTCGGCGGATGGCGCGAGCTGTTCGGCCGGCGGTGCTGCAGGCTGCTCGGCCGGCGGAGCGGCCTTGTCCGCGGGAGGCGCTACGGGCTGCTCGGGGGCTGGCGACGGGGGCGCAGCAGGCGTCGCCTCCTCGGCACGGGCCAGTGCCGACAGCATCAGAAACATCCCGAGTGCGGCGCAAAGACCCGTTCGCATCGCAAATCTGTTCCCACCGGGCGCGGCTTGACACCGCCCGCTCCTGGTCTAGCTATGGCTGACAAAGATGGCGCGCAAAAGGGAGCGCAACATGGCTGCAGCCTCGGACGATCACCTCGGCTTTGCCCCCGACGATGACGCTCCCATTGGCTATATGAAGCGGACCCGCGATTATTACGCGGCGATCGGCTACACCACGCCCTACCGCTGGGCGCATTACGCGTCCGCGCCGTTCCAGCCCCTCAACAAGCCGCTGAGCCAGTCCCGCATCGCCATCATCACGACGGCGGCCCCGTTCGATCCGGCCAAGGGCGATCAGGGCCCCGGCGCGAAATACAACGGCGGCGCCAAATTCTACGCGGTCTATGACAGCGACACCTCGCAGCCGCATGATTTGCGGATTTCCCATATCGCTTATGACCGCACCCACACCTCGGCCACCGACAGCGGCACCTGGTTCCCGCTGGCACAGCTCAAGCGGCTCGCCGACGAGGGCAAGATCGGCGAGGTCGCGCCGCGCTTCTTCGGCGCGCCGACCAACCGCAGCCACCGCGTCACCATCGACACCGACGCGCCCGAAATCCTCAATCGCTGCCGCACTGACGCGGTCGATGCCGCGGTGCTGGTGCCGAACTGCCCGGTCTGCCACCAGACCGTCAGCCTGGTGGCGCGGCATCTCGAGGCAAACGGCATCCCGACCGTGGTGATGGGCTGCGCCAAGGACATCGTCGAACACGCCGCGGTGCCGCGCTTCCTGTTCTCGGATTTCCCGCTCGGCAACTCCGCGGGCAGGCCGCATGACACGGCCTCGCAGGCGCTCACGCTGGAGCTGGCGCTGCGCGTGCTGGAGACGGCGCCCGGCCCGCAAACCACCGTGCAGTCGCCGCTGCGCTGGAGCGCGGACCATGCCTGGAAGCGCGACTACAGTAATGCCGACGCGCTCAGCGCCGACGAGCTGGCGCGGCTGCGCCGCGAGTTCGACGCGCAGAAGGAAATCGCCAAGGGTCTGCGCGTCGCGTGACGTAAAGCTGAGCGTTAGACAGCATCGGTCGCCCAACTCACGGTGTCATCGCCCGGCCTGTGCGCAATTGCGCACATGGACCGGGCGATCCAGTATTCCAGAGACACCAGTGAGTGACGGAGAAGCCGCGGCGTACTGGGTCGCCCCGGTCAAGCCGGGGGACGACAAGCGGGGCAAGAGTGCCAGAATCGTAGGGCGAGTTAGCCGAAGGCGTAACCCGCCGGCCTCATATCACGACAATGGCAATGGTGGGTTACGCTTCGCTAACCCACCCTACGCACTGTCCACGGTGAGCGGGACCGCGCCGAGCATCCCGGTCCGGTCATGGCAGCCGAGATACTCGAAGAACTGCTCGTCCGCGGCGGCGACCGTGACCTCGTGATAGAGTCGCAGCTTCGCACTCGGCCCCAGCGTCATCAGATACTTCATCGCCGCGCCGAAGATTTTGACATGGGTCGGATGCGATTCCGCCCAGCGTTCCAGTGCCGCGAGGCTCTTCCACCAGCTCTGCCCGTAGGACTTTTCGGTCGGCCGTCCCGCGCCGTCGACGACCTGCATGTAGCGGTTGGCGTAGCAGCCGATCGCGACGCCGTCGTCGCGCAGAAAGTCCATGCCTTCGCGCAACACCGGCTCGACGTCGTCGAGATACATCTTGCGTTCCGCGGCCTCGGTGTCGCTCCAGTCCTGGCCGGAGCGGATCAGGCAGAGATTGTCATGCGCGACGACGCGGATGCGTGCGCCGTCCCTGACCGCGCGCGGCTCGCCGCGAGGTGCCATCGCATCGGTCTGCGACAGCGGGATGCGGTCGCGCATGCCGCCCCAATAGGCGTGCTCCTGCACCTCGCCGCTCATGGCATCGGCGAGAACCGCGACGCCCTCGGCGCGGTCGGGCGACGAGAACAGCGTCTCGTAGCGCGCAACGTCTGGCCGCAGTACCTCGATGAAGCGGCCGATGCCATCAGCCGGAGTGCCGCCGGTCCACGTCTCGCGCGCCCCGTCGAACCAGGCATCGAACCGCGCGGCATCGTCCCAATAGGAAACCGACACCACGTTGGTGAATCCGGCCTGATCGACATAGTGCGCGCGGTCCCAATGCGAGGGGCCGTTGTCGCCGGCAAAGCGCGCGGCGATCTGCGCCAGCGCCTCGGCGACAGCGGCCGTCGGCTCGCCGTGATACTGCACACCGAAATAGGCCATGATCACGCGCGTCACCGCGGGCTTGTGCCGCGCCACGAAGGATGGATATGGCGGCGCGTAATCGTCGGGCACGCGCCGGTGCCGGGACCGTGCCGTCTGCAGATGTGAGGGAATGGCGGATTCCATGAGACGCCTCCCTCAGCTTGCAGCCGCCTGAATCTCTTCGCCCGGCAGATTGTCGAGCGGCAGCGCAAAATGCTCGACCCGCTTCGACGGCTTCTTGTTCAACAGCAGCCGCGTGACGTCGGGCCGCGAATAATGCCCGGCCGGATCGGCCGCGTTCTTGGCAACGCCGATTGCGCCGAGATCGATATCGGCGAGCAGCAGGCCCTCCTGCTCCGGCGGCAGCTTCTCGGCGATCGCGCTGCCGTCCGGCCCGTAGATCGCGGCATGGCCGCCGCCGACATGCAGCAGCGCGTGCTTGTCGTCGCGGTCGCAGAGCTCATCGACCATCGCCTGCGAGACCGTGGCGCAGGGCGCCAGCACGAAACACGAGCCTTCCACTGCGTAGACCCGCGAGGCCGCATTGTTGACCTCCCAGCCGAGCGCCGGCGCGAACGGATCGTACAGCGAAAAGCTCGGCCAGGCCGCGACATGCACCTGTTCGTTCTGGGCGTACATCGCGTATTTCGACAACGGCTGCAGGTGCTCCCAGCAGCACAGCGCGCCGAGCCGGCCGATGCCGGGGCGGTCGTGCACCGCAAGGTCGCTGCCGTCGCCCTCGCCATAGACGGTGCGCTCGGCATGGGTCGGCCGCAGCTTGCGCCGTTTCGCAATGGTCTCGCCGTCGGGCCCGATCAGCCATTGCGCGAGGTAGAGGCTGCCGCCGTCGCGCTCGGACAGGCCGAGCACGGCGGTCATGCCGGCCTTCTTCACCGCCAGCCGCAGCCGCTCCGCCTCCGGGCTGTCATAGGCCAGCGAATTGTCGAAATAGCGCTGCACAAAACCGCGCCCGATCGCCCAGGCCGGCGAGTCCAGCCAGATATACCAGGGATAGCCGGGGATGAAGGCCTCCGGGAATGCGATCAGTTTTGCGCCCTTGGCGGCGGCCTCCTCGATCAGGGCGATGCATTTGCCGATCGAGGCGTCGAGGTCGAGAAAGGCCGGCGCCGCCTGCACCACCGCAACGCGATATTTCGGATGTTCGATGCCCATGACGTCCTCCCGCCGCGGCATTCCTGCCGGTTCGCACTTGATCGGCCCTGCCGGCCTCTGACATCATGCTGCCCCGGAACCGGGATCGCCGCTCGACCAGGACGGAAGGAAAAGTCGACTGCGGCGGCGATGATCCACGGTACGGAGCTTGCTTTGTTGGTGTGGCCAGCGCTGACCCCGTGAAGGAAGGGAGGAAATCATGCCGGCCCTGTTCACCACGCAAGACGCGCCCACCCACCGGCGCCTCGCGCTCTGGCAGGACATCGTCTGCGATGTCTTCGTGCAGCTCGACTGCAAGTCCGACCTCGGCAGCGCCTTTCACGGCGCGATCACCTCATCGCAGCTCGGCCCGGCGAAATGTTCGACGGTGTCCTCAGGCCAGCAGCGCGTGCTGCGCACGCCGTCGCGGATCGCGCGCGCCAGCGAGGATTTTGTCCTGTTCGCGCTCGGCCGGCACGGCTCAGGTGCCGTGCTGCAGGACGGCCGCGAGACCGTGATCCACCCCGGCGAATTCGCGTTCTACGACACCACCCGGCCCTATGAGCTGCGCTTCAACGCCGACTTCACCCAGACCATCTTCCAGGTGCCCCGCGAGATGCTGCACCGGCGCTTTGCCGGTACGCAGGGCCTCACCGCGACCGTGTTCACGTCAGACAGCCCGGTGCAGCGGCTCGCCTACCAGTTCATCAGCGGGCTTGCCGAGGTCGCCGACAGGCTCGATCCAGACGATGCGATCCGGCTGTCCGACCAGGCGGCCGACCTGCTGGCGATGGCGATGAGCGAGCGGCTCGGCAGCGCCGCGCTGCCGGCCTCGACCCACCGCTCGGCGCTGCTCTACCGGCTGAAGGCGCATGTGCTGGCGCATCTGCAAAACCCCGATCTCGGCCTCACCGAGACCGCCGCCGCGCTCGGCATCTCGCCGCGCTACGCCAGCAGCCTGTTCGCCGACGAAGGCACCTCGTTCCAGCGCTTCGTGCTGGCGCAGCGGCTGGAGCGCTGCAACCGCGACCTCGCCTCGCCGGCCCATGCCCACCGCCATATCAGCGAGATCGCCTTCGCCTGGGGCTTTAACGATCTCTCGCATTTCGGCCGCGTGTTCCGCGAACATTACGGCCTGTCGCCGCGCGACTGGCGGCACAGCCGGCTGCCGAACTGATCTTCCTAGCGCCTTTGCAGCGCAAAAACTGCCGCGGAATCCGGACCATCGCGGCCGCGAACAATTTACGTTAACTGCAACAGATTGCGCCGCCGACCTTCTTTTCGTGCGGTAGGAGGTTACAGTCCGGTCGTTCATTTGGAGGATTTGAGATGCAGGACCGGCGCCAGGGCGTGCGCGACAAGGTGCTCTATGGCGGCGTCGCCGAGATTAACGAACGCGGCTCGACGATGGATTGCGTGGTGCGCAACATCAACGAGCACGGCGCCTGCGTGGAATTCGGCGCGGCGGAGCGCGTGCCTGAGGAGATGAAGCTCACGGTCGCACGCAAGGGCCGGTCGTATCTCGCGCGGCTGATCTGGCGCCAGGCCAACAAGGTCGGGCTCGCCTTCCGCATCATGACCTCCGACACCCCGGTCAGCGACCTCGACGAGCGGCTGCGCCGCAGCGAGATCAAAAAGCGCCAGCTACAGCGGCGAATCCGGGAGCTGCTCGGCCAGGGCTGACGGCTGCCCGCTCGCATCGAACGACGTTCCTGCCCGCTCCATCCCCGTCATTCTGAGGCGCGAGCCTCTTCGGCGAGCCTCGAAGGATGAATCGGCCCGGCTGGTGGCCGTGCATCCTTCGAGGCTCGCCCAGCAGCGCAATCGCGCTGCAAGGCTCGCACCTCAGGATGACGGGACTGACAGCCGCGCGTCCGTGCCCAAGGCAGAATGCGCACGCCTATTCTCCGGTCCTCGCCCGCCCCCGACATCATCCACATCACCCGGCTTGCGGTCGTTCCTGCAATTTCCTAAGCCGGGGACCAATCACGGCTCCAATCACCCTCGCCTTCATCATGTCCCCGCCACCGATCGAGCACGCCGACGGCCTGCCGCAGCCGCAACGCAACTGGGCCATTCTGACCATTGCGCTAGGCCTCGTGATGGCCGTCATCGACGGCTCGATCGCCAACGTCGCGCTGCCGACGATTGCCCGCAGCCTCGACGCCAGTCCGGCGTTTTCGATCTGGATCGTCAATGGCTATCAGCTGGCGATCACCGTCTCGCTGCTGCCGCTGGCCTCGCTCGGCGAGATCATCGGCTATCGCCGGGTCTATCTGGCGGGGCTGCTGCTGTTCACGCTGGCCTCGCTGTTCTGCGCGCTGGCGCATACGCTGCCGCTGCTGACGGTGGCGCGCGTGCTGCAGGGATTTGGCGCCGCCGGAATCTTGAGCGTCAACACCGCGCTGATCCGCTTCATCTATCCGGGTGCCCAGCTCGGCCGCGGCATTGGCATCAACGCGCTGGTGGTCGCGATCTCGGCCGCGGTCGGTCCCACCGTCGCCTCGTTCATCCTGGCGGTCGGGACCTGGCCGTATCTGTTCGCCATCAATGTCCCGCTCGGCATCGTGACGCTGGCGCTGGGCTGGCGCTATCTGCCGCACACCAGGCCCGCCGTTCACGCCTTCGACTGGCGCAGCGCCGGCCTGAGCGCCATCGCATTCGGTTTCGGCATAAGCGCGATCGACAGCGCCGGCCATGGCGAGGCGCTGTATCTGTGCGCGTTCGAGTTTGCCGTGGCCGCGGTCGCATCGCATCTGCTGTACCGCCGGCAGCGGCATTTGCCATCGCCGCTGCTGCCGGTCGACCTGCTCTCGATTCCGATCTTCGCGCTGTCGATCGGCACCTCGATCGCCTCGTTCTGCGGCCAGATGCTGGCCTTTGTCGCGATGCCGTTCTACCTCGAAAACCACTTTGGCTATTCGGCGGTGCAGATCGGCCTCCTGATCACGCCTTGGCCGATCGCGGTGGCGTGCGCGGCGCCGCTGGCGGGCTGGCTGGTCGAGCGCTATCCGGCCGGCCTGCTCGGCGGCATCGGCCTGCTGCTGTTCGCAATGGGATTGGGGACATTGGCGTTGATGCCGGCCGACGCCACGCCGATCGACGTGATCTGGCGCATGGCGCTCGCCGGCGCCGGCTTCGGCCTGTTCCAGACCCCCAACAACCGCACCATGATCGCCGCCGCCCCGCGCGAGCGCTCGGGCGGCGCCAGCGGCATGCTGGGCACCGCCCGCTTGCTCGGACAGACCCTCGGCGCGGCGCTGGTGGCCCTGCTGCTGGCCCGCTATCCGGCGGACGGAACAAGGATCTCGCTGATGGTCGGCGTCGGCTTTGCGCTCATCGGCGCCATGCTCAGCATGCTGCGGCTGTCATCGGCGGGCAGCCGCGGCGCCGAGCAGGTCCGGGTTCATGAGAGCCAGCGGCTGAAGGGCGAGTGAGACCTCGATCCGCATCGCACGGGCCTCCTGCCACAAACAAAAAGGCCGGCTGTTGAGCCGGCCTTTTCACTTGATGGTTCGCTAAACGCCTCAGACCTTGACCAGCGGCCCGCGCGACGGCGGCGCCTTGGTGCCGCCGCCACCGCCTCCGCCCGACTTGGGCGGCTTGCGCTTGCGCGGCGGCAGGCTTTCCTGCTTCGGCGTGACCGGCCCCTCGACGAACTCAAAGCCGATCTTGTCCTTCGCGGTGGCCTCGTCCTTGACCAGGATGACGCGGACGTGGCCGCCACCCTTGAGCTGGCCGAACAGCACCTCGTCCGCCAGCGGCTTCTTGATGTGCTCCTGGATGATGCGCGCCATCGGACGCGCGCCCATCTGCTCGTCATAGCCGTGCTCGATCAGCCAGGCCTTGGCGGGCTCGGACAGCTCGATCGTGACGTCGCGATCGGCGAGTTGCGCCTCGAGCTGCAGCACGAACTTCTCGACGACCATGCCGATGACGTCGGCATTGAGGTGCGCGAATGAGACGATCGCGTCCAGACGGTTGCGGAATTCCGGCGCGAACTGCCGGTTGATCGCCTCGTGATCGTCGCCTTCCCGCTTCGCGCGGGTGAAGCCGAAGGCCTGCCGCGCGAGGTCGGCGGCGCCCGCATTCGTGGTCATGATCAGGATCACGTTGCGGAAGTTGACCTGCTTGCCATTGTGGTCGGTGAGCCGTCCATGATCCATGATCTGCAGCAGCACGTTGTAGAGATCCGGATGCGCCTTCTCGATTTCGTCGAGCAGCACCACGCAATGCGGATGCTGGTCCACGCCATCGGTGAGCAGGCCGCCCTGGTCGAAGCCGACATAGCCGGGAGGCGCGCCGATCAGACGCGACACGGTGTGCCGCTCCATGTATTCGGACATGTCGAAGCGCAACAGCTCGACGCCAAGCGAGGCTGCCAGCTGCTTTGCGACCTCGGTCTTGCCGACGCCGGTGGGGCCCGAGAACAGATACGAGCCGATCGGCTTTTCCGGCTCGCGCAGGCCGGCCCGCGACAACTTGATCGACGCAGCCAGCGCCTCGATTGCCTTGTCCTGACCGAACACCGTGCGCTTCAGCGTCTGCTCGAGATGCTTGAGCACCTCGGCGTCGTCCTTCGACACGCTCTTCGGCGGGATCCGCGCCATGGTCGCGATCGTGGTTTCGATCTCCTTGATGCCGATCGTCTTCTTGCGCTTGTTCTCGGCGACCAGCATCTGCGCCGCACCGGATTCGTCGATCACGTCGATCGCCTTGTCGGGCAGCTTGCGGTCGTGGATGTAGCGCGAGGACAGCTGCACCGCAGCCTCGATCGCCTCATTGGTGTATTTCAGCCGATGATAATCCTCGAAATACGGCTTGAGGCCCTTGAGGATCGCGATAGCATCTTCCACCGTCGGCTCGTTGACGTCGATCTTCTGGAAGCGCCGCACCAGCGCGCGGTCCTTCTCGAAGTGCTGACGGTATTCCTTGTAGGTGGTCGAGCCCATGCAGCGGATCGTGCCCGAAGCCAGCGCCGGCTTCAGCAAATTGGACGCGTCCATCGCACCGCCGGAGGTGGCCCCGGCCCCGATCACGGTGTGGATCTCGTCGATGAACAGGATGGCGTTCGGATGCGCCTCCAGCTCCTTCAGCACCTGCTTCAACCGCTCCTCGAAATCGCCGCGGTAGCGGGTGCCCGCCAGCAGCGTGCCCATGTCGAGCGAGAACACGGTGGCGGCCGCCAGCACTTCCGGCACGTCGCTGTCGACGATGCGCTTGGCGAGGCCTTCGGCGATCGCGGTCTTGCCGACGCCGGCTTCGCCGACGAACAGCGGGTTGTTCTTCTGGCGGCGGCACAGCACCTGGATCGCGCGGTTGATCTCGGCGTTGCGGCCGATCACCGGGTCGATCTTGCCGTCGCGCGCCTTCTTGTTGAGGTTGACGCAATAGGTCTCGAGCGCCTCGCCCTTCTTCTTGGCGTCCTCGTTGCCCTTGGTCTCGGTCTCCTCGTCGACGCCGCGCACCGGCCGCGCCTCGGAGACGCCGGGCCGCTTGGCGATGCCATGGCTGATGTAGTTGACCGCGTCGTAGCGCGTCATGTCCTGCTCCTGCAGGAAATACGCGGCATGGCTCTCGCGCTCGGCGAAGATCGCGATCAGCACGTTGGCGCCGGTCACTTCCTCGCGACCGGACGACTGGACATGGATTACCGCGCGCTGGATCACGCGCTGGAACCCGGCGGTCGGCTTGGCGTCGTCGGCGCCGTCGGTCACCAGGTTTTCGAATTCGGTCTCGAGATAGTTGACGAGGCTGGTTCTCAGCTTGTCGAGATCGACGCTGCAGGCCCGCATCACCGCCGCCGCATCCGAGTCATCGATCAGCGAGAGCAGAAGATGCTCGAGCGTCGCGTATTGATGATGACGCTCGTTTGCGATCGCCAATGCGCGATGCAGGGATTGTTCCAGGCTTTGGGAAAAAGTAGGCATTCGCGTCCTCTATGGCCCCCGGCCATCATGATCGCCATTGCCGGGTCAGGCAACAGCAACGTTCGTGATCCCCTGTGATATAGTTACGATGGATCGTGGCAAAAGCCCGGTCCCGACGCGTTGGTTTTCCTCTAAAATTCCGGCGCCACGGTGTCGTGCAACCACACTCCGTGCTGATACGGAACGCCGCTCGCGATGTCACAAATCACGATGCAAGACCCGTTCCGCCTCCCTGGGCGGCGGATCGACGGTTACCCGCGTCAAGGTAACCCATGAAAGCTACCTGCGAACTATTTCTTTTCCATCACGCATTGCAGCGGATGCTGGTGCTTGCGCGCGAAATCCATCACCTGGGTCACCTTGGTCTCGGCGATCTCGTAGGTGAAGACCCCGCACTCACCGATCCCGTGGTGGTGGACATGGAGCATGATCTTGGTCGCCGCCTCGGCGTCCTTGTTGAAGAATTTCTCCAGCACGTGAACGACGAACTCCATCGGCGTGTAGTCGTCGTTCAGGATCAGGACGCGATACAGGTTCGGGCGCTTGGTCTTCGGCTTGACCTTGGTAATGACGGAGGTCGAGGGACCGCCGGTCCCGCCATTGCGGGGTTCGTCATTGCTCATTCTGGCGGCGGACGCCGCGGGCGGCGCCGACGACGAAGGGACTATGGACGTGGATCGCAACATGGCTCAAGCGTTCGAATTCCAGTGGGAAACCGGATAGCGTATCGGGCGGCTTCGCGATTTGCCGTCAGCCGGCCATCACGGAACTTCCAGCAACGCTTTCCAGATTGCCGCTCCCGGTCCCGACCCAGCGGCTGGGTCGGCTTCCTCAATATGGAGGCGACGGCGGCCCGTCGCAAGCGGGGAAAGCACCCCTCGCCCCGGCTTCCGGCCCGCCGATTCCGTCGCGGCAATCGGCCTAAGGTTAATCATTTCTGGCCGGTTTGACAAAGGAGTCCGGGCGCCGGGTTTAACCCGCGTTGAGGATAATGCCGACATTTGCACGCTTTCCGACACATGCCGGGCGCCGCGGACGGGGTTTCCCCGACCGGATTCATCATCTGTTTAGCCGCTCGCGCCGATATGGCGCACCAGCGAAAAATTTGATGAGAGCACACCAATGCTTGGTTCAGCCATTTTCAGTCGGACACGCCGGGCCGCCCGCCGGTTTTCCGCTGCACGTAACGGAAATGTCGCGGTGATTTTCGCGCTGACCGCCGTGCCGCTGATCAGCTTCATCGGCGTCGCGATCGACTATTCCCGCGCCAACAGCGCCCGCTCCTCGATGCAGGCGGCGCTGGATTCCACCGCGCTGATGGTCGCCAAGGACCTCAGCAGCGGTGTCATCGCCGTCGCGGACATCAACACCAAGGCGCAGGCCTATTTCAACGCGCTCTACACCAACACCGACGCCAAATCGGTCAGCGTCAACGCGGTCTATACCGCCGCCACCGGCCCCAACGCGGCGACGATCAAGGTCAACGGTTCCGGCGCCGTCAACACCGATTTCCTGAAGCTCGCGGGCTACCCGAGCGTCAATTTCGGCACCAGTTCGACCTCGACCTGGGGCATCAACAAGATGCGGGTCGCGATGGCGCTCGACAACACCGGATCGATGGCTTCCGACGGCAAGATCGCCGCGCTGCGGACCGCGGCCTCGAACCTGGTCGATCAGCTCAGCGCGCTCAACAAGAACTCCGGCGACGTCTACATCTCGGTCGTCCCCTTCGCCAAGGACGTCAACGTCGGCGCCAGCAACTACAGTCAGAGCTGGATCGACTGGACCGACTGGGAGAACAGCAGCCCGGGCAACACCTACGGCACCTGCAGCGATTCCAGCTATACGAAAAAGAGCCGCTGCGAAAGCAACGGCAAGACCTGGACGCCCGACCATTCGAAATGGACCGGTTGCGTCACCGACCGTACCCAGCCCTACGACGCCCAGAGCACGACGCCGGTGGCGACCAACGTCGCGACGCTGTTCCCGGCCGAAGAGTACTATTCGAACAGCGAATACTACTGCAAACCGGGCAACAGCCCGTTCCTGCAGCCGATCAAGTCGCTGAGCAATGACTGGACGTCGATCAAGACCATGATCAATGCGATGCAGCCCACCGGCGGCACCAACCAGCCGATCGGACTCGCCTGGGCCTGGCAGTCGCTGCAGACCGGCGCGCCGCTGAACGCGCCGGCCGAGGACTCCAACTACACCTATACGAGGGCCATTATCCTGCTGTCCGACGGCCTCAACACCCAGGACCGCTGGCCGGCCTATGGCGATGGCCAGAACCAGTTCCTCGGCCAGATCGATGCGCGGCAGAAGCTGTTGTGCGACAACATCAAGGCGGTGATCGACCCCAGGACCGGCAAGTCGGCCTATACGATCTACACCATCCAGGTGAATACCGGCTCGCCGGGCGACCCGACCTCGGAAGTGCTGCAATACTGCGCGAGTTCGTCCGACAAGTTCTTCCTGGTCACGGCGTCCAACCAGGTGGCCTCGGTGTTCACCACCATCGGCACCCAGCTGACCCAGCTACGCGTTTCGAAATAAGCCCCGCGGCGCACGAAAAAGCCCGGCCGTCAGGCCGGGCTTTTGTTTTGCGATCGGCGCGCGTGGCGTCGATGATATTTAGTGCGAGGTCGTCGCCGGCACGATCTTGGCGACCAGGCCCTCATAGGGCTTGAAGGTCTGCTTGGCGCAGTCGCTGTAGAGGCCGGCGATCTTCTGCGATTCCGCAACGAAGGTCTCGTAGGCGGTGCGCAGGTACTCGGTCTGCGCCTCGACCGCCTTGTCCAGCGACTTCACGCCCGACAGCTTCTCGACGAACGACTTGGTGTCCTCGTAGGACTTCTTGGCGTAGTCGCCATAGGCGGCGGCAATCGCCTGAACGCCGCTCTGCAGGTTGCTGGTAGACGCCGCAACCGATTCCAGATGCTCTTTGCCGTAGTTCTGAATGTCTTCGATCTTGACCATGTTTAGGGGTTCCTTGTTCCCAGACTCGAAAATGCAACTCCCATTGCCGGGAAGCTCCCGGCCCCCCAAACACGATTAAGATATCGCATCGCACAATGAGGTCAAGAAATATTGTGCGACGCACAATCTGTTGGCCGAATCCTTCGCGTTTGCGATAAACCCCGGAGGACTACGCAACGGTTGCTTAATCTTTTGGAAACTCGGCCCGCCTAACCTGATTCCCGGACTTTGTTCGCCTTCCGACGGGCAGCCATGAAAAGCTGTTTGTGAACAACACCTTAGCTAGAACAGCGACCTGCGCTGCCACCGGGGCCAAAGGTTCTGCCCAAGAGTGGATTGTTGCGCAGGCAAGGATCGGCGGCCGCCGGGCACAATTTCGCCTCACGGACCGGTGATCTAGATAGAAATTGGGACGGGGAAGTAGATGCTTCGTACAACCTTGGCTTCCTCGCGGGCGCTGCGAGTTGGCGTTCTGGGGCTCGTGACCATCACGACGGCGATCCTGATCACCAGCGACAGCGCCGAGGCGCGCCGCCGGCACCGCCACTATGCCCGGCACCATCACACCCAGGTCGCGCGCGAAACCGAGAACCCGCGGTTCGCCTCGATCATCGTCGACGGCAATTCCGGCTCGGTGCTGACGGCGACAAGCCCGGACGGCCTGCGCCACCCCGCCTCCCTGACCAAGATCATGACGCTCTATCTGCTGTTCGAGCGTCTCGACTCCGGCAAGATGAAGCTCGACACCGAGATGCCGGTGTCCGAGCACGCCTCCGATCAGGATCCGACCAAGCTCGGCCTGCGGCCCGGCCAGACCATCCGAGTCGAGGACGCCATCAAGGGCCTCGTCACCCGCTCGGCCAACGACGCCGCGGTCGTGATCGCCGAGGCGATCGGCGGCAGCGAGGACGACTTCGCCCGCATGATGACCCGCAAGGCGCGCGCGCTCGGCATGAGCCGGACGGTCTATCGCAACGCCTCCGGCCTGCCGAACGACGAGCAGATCACGACGGCGCGCGACCAGTCGGTGCTCGGCCGCGCGATCCAAGATCGCTTCCCGCGCTATTATCGCTACTTCTCGACCACGGCGTTCAATTTCCGCGGCCGCACCATCACCGGTCACAATCGCCTGCTCGGCAGCGTCGAGGGCGTCGACGGCATCAAGACCGGCTACACCCGCGCCTCCGGCTTCAACCTCGTGACCTCGATGCACCGGGGCAATCGCTTCCTGGTCGGCGTGGTGCTGGGCGGCCGCAGCGGCGGCTCCCGCGACGCCATCATGCGCAACCTGCTCGCCGAGAACGTCGGCAAGGGCGCGACCACCCGCACCGTCGCCGCGATCACCGAGCGCAATCCGGCCGACGCCAAGATCGAGGTCGCCGATGACGATACCCCGCGCGCGGCCGAGAGCGTGACCGCGGCTTCCGAGCCTGCAGCGGCCGCCGCGGTGCAACCGCAGCGCCCGGCCAAGCCGTCGCTGATGGCCGCCGCGGCCGCAGCCCTGCCGCCGCTCCCTGCCAAGCCCGAGCCGCAGGCCAAATTCGAAGCCAAGTTCGAAGCCAAGTCCGAAGCCAAGCCCGAGCCGGCGCCGCTGACCTCAGGCGTGATCCAGACCCAGCCGATTGCCGCGATCCCGGGTTCGGCCGAACCGATGAAGCCGGTGAAGGTGAAGACGGTGCAGGTCAAGGCCGGCCAGATCAAGCTCGCCGCCGCCGGCCCGGCACAGTCGGCGCCGCCGGTCACCAGCACGGTTCAGGCGCGCGCCGAAGTCGCTGAAACCTCGACCGCGGTGATGGCGCGGGCCGCCGAGACCTCACGGCCCGAGATGCCGCCGCAGCCGGCGAATTTCGGCACCGGCAACGGCATCCTCGGCGTGCTGCCGGCCTCGCACGTGCAGGCGCCTGCACCGGCCGCGCCGCAGACCATGGCCGCGATCGAACCCGCCCGCAGCCAGCCCGCCCCGCAGAACAGCGCGGTCAAGCCTGTTGCGGCCGTCGCGCATACCGGCTGGATCATCCAGGTCGGCGCGCTGGAGTCCGAGAGCGAAGCCAAGCAGCGCATCGACCTCGCCCGCAATTCGGCCCGCGGCATGCTCAGCAAGGCCGATCCGTTCACCGAGGTGGTCGCCAAGGACAATCGCAAGCTCTATCGGGCCCGCTTCGCCGGCCTCGAGCGCGACCAGGCCGAAGCGGTGTGCCGGACGCTGAAGCGCGCCGATATCTCCTGCATCACCGTTCGCAACTGATCGATCACATCGTCTGAAGTTCGCAAGGACACTCACAAGGCCGGCGCCGCAAGCGCCGGCCTTGTTGCTTTTGGCGCACAGTCGAGACGGCTGATCGCGCCGGCGGCTCGGGAAAATTCTCGCGAAAACTTCTCGTCAAGAATTTACGGTTAAGTTTTCACCAAAGAAGGAACGGTCGCGCAAAGCGGCACGGGGCATCAATCAGATCGACGGAAGCAGCACTCGGCTTGTGGCGTCAGTTGCGTTGCCGGAGTTAGAGATGCGTGCGAAGCAGAGTATCCTTGGCCTCGTTGACACGGGCAGCGAGATACGTCGAGCCCCCCTGGTCGGGATGCAGTTTCTTCATCAGGGTGCGGTGGGCCCGGCTGATGTCGTCGCGCGTCGCGCCCGGCTGCAGGCCAAGGATCTGGTAGGCCTCCTCCTCGGTCATTTTGCCGGTCGCCGCCGTGCGGCCGTGCCCCCCTGCCCGGTGGCCCTGAGCGTCCTGACGCCAGGCGGGAAACCGGCGGTCCAGATAGCTTTCAAGTAGCGCGACGCTCTCGGCGTCGAAGCTCGGCACCATCGCCAGCAGCTCCGACAGCTCGAACTCGTCGAGCATGCGGCCGGCATGCGGCCCCTCGACGATCCGGCCCTTCAGCACGCCGCTGTTATGGTCGAGCGTCATGTCGAGATATTGCGATCGCACCCGCGAGCTTTGCCCCGCGGTCTGGCCGCCGCCGAACCTGCCGCCGAAACCGGGAAACCCGGTGTTGCCGAACGGCGACCAGCCGAGCAGTCCGGCGCCGAAGATGCCGAGCGGAATCGCGACCGCCAGTTCGCCCCTGACGCCGGTGAACGCCGCCACCGCGAGCGCCAGCACGCCGCCCCCGATCTTGATCGCGCGCGCAAGCACAGCTGGATTGGCCGCGCGAAACATCTGCAGCGCGGAATAGAGCACGACAACGGCGATAATGCCGGCGATCAAAGTAGGCATGCGCGGAATATAGGCGGCCCGCCGACAAAAAGCATGCGAAGCTTCGCCTCACCCGGGACGTTGCAGCGCGGCCGCTTCGGCGATCTTCCTGGATTGCAGCCGGAGCAGCATGATGGCGGTTGATGGACTGGTCAGTTTTCGCAGCAATTTTGGACCCGAGCAAACCGTGGAACGGCTCAAGGCCGAACTGCAGGCACGCGGGCTGACCCTGTTCGCAGCGATCGATCACGCGGCGGGCGCGGCAGATGTCGGCCTCGCGCTCCGCCCCACCGCCGTGCTGATCTTCGGCCATGCCAAAGGCGGTACGCCGCTGATGCAGGCGGCGCAGACGGTTGGCATCGACCTGCCGCTGAAGGCGCTGGTCTGGCAGGACGCCGCCGGCGACACCTGGCTGTCCTACAACGATCCGGCGTGGCTTGCGGAGCGGCACGGCGTTGCGGAGCAGACCAGGACGGTGTCCGCCAACCTCACGGCGGCGCTGGGCGCGATCGCCAAGGCGGTGACGTCGGCCACGGGGTGACGCTCATTTCATCTGGCCGATCAGCCTCGCCGCACCGCTCGTGGTCTTGGCCAGCTGCAGCAGCGCATCGCGGCCGCCGGCGGCGTAGGCCGCGGCGGCGCGCAGCAGCTCGCGGAGCTGGGCCGCCGCGCCCGGATCGAACCGGCACCAGGCGCCGCCGGTCAGCCGCGCGATCTCGCGAAACGCCTTCTCCGCCGTGGCATCCTCGCCTTCCTGGAACATGAAGGCGGGCACCTTGAGCAGGCCGAGCTCACCCGCCGTCGCACAGAGCGCGTCGATCCGCTCCTCCATCGCATCGCCGACGAACACCAGCGCGCGCACCCCGGAGGCAACCGCTTCGCGCCGCGTCTCCGCCAGCACCCGGCCGATCTGGGTATCGCCGCCGCGGCAATCGATCTTGCTCATCAGCCGCGCCAGCTGCGCACTGTCGGAGATCCAGCCCGTGGCGCGGCATTCATTGAAGCCGCGGTAGTAGACCAGGCGGATATCGAGGCTGCCGAGCGCCGCCGTCTCGCGGAACATGTCGGCCTGCAGCGCGCACGCCATGTCCCAGGTCGGTTGCCGGCTCATGGTGGCGTCGAGCGCGAACACCAGGCGGCCGGGCGCGCCGGCACGATGCGGCGACATCGCCCGCGCCTGCGCCACGAACGCCGCAATGTCGTCCGAGGTCGATGTCCGGGCATCGGGCACGGAACCGGACTTGCGCGCGTCAGGCGAAGTCGCCGGACGTGTGTCCTGTCCAGATGGTGGTTTGGTGGGCTCGCCGGCCATCAACGCTTGCCTCTTGCAGCCAGCATGATGTGGGCGGCGACGTCTGCCACGTCAATGTGAGGCGCCTGCCCGCCCGGATCTCGCGCCGGGCCGCCGGCTATCAATTGGCGACCGACGGATCCTTCTTCTCGGTCCTGGTCAGGGTTAGGGCCTTCCTGAACTTGTCGGCCAGGCTCTGCTTTTCGACCGGCACGTACATCGAGACCGGTCCCGGCTCCAGGATCTTCGGCGGCGCGCTCCGGGTGTCGACCGGCGCGACGGCGCTGTCGTTGTCGGCCAGGAATTTATCGAGCATCGCCTGGATCGAGTTCTTCGCGGCATCCGGACCGGTGTCGCGCATGTCGTTGTGCTGGAAGTTGGTGTTCACGACCGTGATGCCGGCCTTCTCGCACTCATCCGCGTCCGGCACGACGCCGGGGTCGGGCTTGAACTGCGAGTCATGCGAACGGAACGAGAGGATCTTGAACTTGCCGTCGGTGAGGAACGGCACGCGCAGATTGTCAAGCGTCACGACCTTCTTGATCTCGTCGGGATACTGCTTGGCGAAATACATCGCGATGTCGCCGCCGTTGGAATGGCCGACCATGGTCAGCTTGCTGTAGTCCGCGTTCGGGTGCAGCTTCTTCATCTGCTCGATGGCGAATTTGATGTTGGTGATGCCGCGCTGATACTGCGGCAGCCGGCCGACATAGAGCTCGCCGACCTTGGTCACCATCGGCCCGTCCGACGGCAGGTCGTTCTGAATGCTGACCGTGAGGTAGCCGCGCGCCGCAAACGCGTTCGCGAGGAACGAGTATTCGGTGAACTTGACGGTGTTGCCGTGATTGAGGATCGCCACCGGCAGCTTCACCATGCCGGCATTGGCCTGCATCTCCCGGTCGAAGCGCACCGCAACGTCAACCGCGACTGGACGGTCGTCGCGCGTCGGATCCTTGAACATGATGGTTTCATGACGGATGGCCCACTTGCTCGCAGAGAAATAGGCCGCCGTGACCACCACGGTGAGCGAAAGCAGAACGGCAATTCCACGTTTCATGACGTCCTCGACGCGCCCGCCTTTTCAGGGGCAGATTTTGACCGGAGACTCTTCGGCCTCCTTCTTAGAATATATGTCACAGTGCCGTGACAGGAAGTCTAAAAGTTGTGGCTTGGCAGCCCTAACGTTGTGCGGCGCACCTATAATTTGTGCACATGCACAAGACAACCTACGACGGCTCGTGCTTCTCCTTTATCAGACGCCAGTTCCAAAGGTTCCGTTCGAGCCTTGGATCGAAGTCTAGGGAAACCGGATATCGGCAGCTTTGTTCCGGCTTTTCGACCGCCCTGTGGCCAAAATCACCGCAAAACCACGGACTTTCAAGCGTTTTCCGGGGAAATGGTGTGTTTCCCGGATCGGTAGCTCGTACCTGCGAAGCTCAGCCAGCCCGCGCTTGGAGGTGAAATAACACCCTCCGGCCCGAGTTCGCCGCTGCGGATGGCTACTTTGCATGGGGTTGTTTTTCGGCATTTTGGCGGTGCGCGCCTGCGACGGCTATCGCATGTGGCTCCCACGGTGAGTTCCCAAACTCGGGCCGTTACCGGAAGCCGAGCCAGCAAGTCCCGGAACGCGGGCACGGCTTGTCGCCGTGCGTCCAAACGGAATTGGGCAGCGCTGACGAAAGGCGGGCGCCAGGAACTCGAAGACTTCTTGCGGTTTGTTTTTGCACATCAGTCGGCCGACCCTTTTCGACCGAAGGAGGCCAAGATGTACATTTCAGGTGAAAGTCTCGTCGTGATCCTGCTGGCTGGCCTCATCGCGGGTTGGTTGGCGGGAAAGATCGTTGCGGGCGGAGGCTTTGGTTTGATCGGTGACATTGCCGTCGGCATCGTCGGTGCCTTCATCGGCAGTTGGCTGCTCCTCCGCTTGGGCATTCACATCGGCAGTGGCTTCGTCAACACCATCATTGTCGCCATGATCGGCGCCGTTGTGCTCCTCCTGATCATCCGGCTGCTGAGCGGGGCATTTCCACAACGACGATGGGGTCTGCCGTGGCGGCGACGTTGGCGACTCTAAGGCGCTGGCTCAGCAAGTGCACGCGCCGATGTTGCAACGGTTGTTGCGGATTTTCTCAGGCCCAAGGAACTTGAACGCGAAACTCGAACGCCCGATCACATCGGTTTGAGAAGCGGCGAGGAACATCCGCCGGTCTTCCATGCTTGCCCTTGCTCACAAATCACGAAAAAGGGAGCGTTCAATGATGAGACTGAAGACCGTAAGTCTTGCCGTCCTCGGCACCGCAGCCATCGTCGGCTCCGTGCTCGCGAGCCCGGCGATGGCCGAGGGTGCAAAGGCCAAGGGAACAATGGCCAAGGAAACAATGGTCAAGGGTACAATGGCTAAGGGTGCGAAGCACACTCAGGCCCAAACGCTCGCCAAAGGCCAGCGTCACGCGAGCTACCGCAGCCAACGGATCCGCGGTGCCAACGCGGCACTGCCGAGGGAGCCCATGTATCGCAGGCCTGCGGGGCCCGGCGAGGTGGCGGGCGCTGTCGTGGGCGGTGCCGTCGCCACCGCCGGGGCGATCGCAACTGCCCCGTTCCAGGCGGCCGACAACAGCTATAACAACTACTATGGCTACGGCCATGGCGGCCGCGACTGGCAGACCTATGCCAAGCGCAACAACCTTGCCTGCACGCCCGGCACGACTTTCAAGGGTCCGGACGGCGCGCAACATCCCTGCCAGTAGTCTCCTCTGACAAGGCGAGGAAAGGCGGCCCGAGTGGCCGCCTTTTTTTGTGGGGCGCGCGCCCGCGGTTACGTCGCTCGCAACAAAGGCTGCACTGCCCTAGCTGCCGAAGATGTCGTGCACATCGAGCGGCTTGTCGACCTGGCTGAACCATTCAGCCCGGTTGGCGGCGCGGCGGCGGCCGCGCTCGTCGAGCGGCAGCTTGAGCTGGCGCAGCAGGTTCATCACCTCCTCGCGCGCGGTGACGTGGCCCATGCTCGGGCGGGTGCCGAGCGTCAATTCGTCGATGTCGTCGAGCGCGGTCAGCCCGCGCGGAAAGAACTCGCGATAAACCACGCGCTCAGCAAAGCCATCGACGGAGCGGAACCCGAGCCGCAGCGACAGCTGCTTCAGTCCATCGGCGACCAGCTGCTTGTTGCGCGAGCCGAGCATCGACAGGCGGTTGCGGACCACGATCCAGTCGGTGCTCGAACCGTCGAGCTGGCGGCGCTTGCGCCTGACGTCGCGCACCATCTCCGCATAGTGGCTCTCGCCGGTCACCGCATAGGTGGCGGGATCGAGGGTGCCGAGCACGTCGAAATCGAGAAAGCTGTCGTTGATCGG
Organism: Bradyrhizobium ivorense; assembly: GCF_900696085.1. Taxonomy (GTDB): domain Bacteria; phylum Pseudomonadota; class Alphaproteobacteria; order Rhizobiales; family Xanthobacteraceae; genus Bradyrhizobium; species Bradyrhizobium ivorense. Next base: position 12,806 of record NZ_CAADFC020000024.1, on the reverse strand, counting down.
CGTCACCAGCGTGTCGGCCATCGAATGCGCGAGCCGCATCAGGTAGCTGTCGGAGCCCGGCGTATCGATGACGATGAAATCGAAGGCGCGCTCCACCGCGCTCACGGCTTCCATGAATTGCTGGAACTCGGCGCTCTCGTTCTCCTCGATCTGCATCGTCTCGCCGTATTTGATGCAGGTGTGGACCGGAAGCTCGAGATCGAGCCCGGTCCGCCGCGCCCATGCCCGGCGGTTGTCGATGTAGCGGGTAAAGCTTTGCTGGCGGCAGTCGAGATCGATGCTGGCGACGCGCTGCCCGGCCTTCATCAGTGCGACAGCGATATGCAGGGCGGTGGTCGACTTGCCTGAACCACCCTTCTCGTTGCCCAGCACGACGACATGTGCGGAGCCGGACCGACCCTGACTGGCCTGCACTAACATGATTCAATCCCCGGCAATATCTTCAAATCGCGCACGGCTACGGTCAAGTGAAATGCATCACGGCAGCACGAAATCAATCGCCGTCGCGCTTAATCATGAATCGCGCAAGCCAGTGCGTCGATCGGCGGCATCACGCGGCGATCCCTGCAGCTCCGACATCGGGTATTGCTGTCGCGACGAAGGCGGTTTGCCGGCAGCGCTTCAGTCTTGGTAAACTCCGCCGGCGTGCCGAACGCCAAGCGCCTCAAGAAGTCCCTCACCAAGTCTCCCCACCCAGCCTTGCCCCGCGAGTCGAGATCCGATGCCGAGAAACCCCACCGTCGTCCGCACCGTCCCTGCCCTTCGTCGCGCTGTCGACGCCTTGCGCGCCAGGAAGGCGACCATCGCGCTTGTGCCAACCATGGGGGCCCTCCATGACGGCCATGTGTCGCTGGTGCGGCTGGCGAAGCGCCGCGCAAAGCGCGTCATCGTCTCGATCTTCGTGAACCCGACGCAGTTTGCGCCCACCGAGGACTTCGGTTCGTATCCACGCACCTGGAAGGAAGACGTCGCCAAGCTCGCCGCCGAGGACGTCGACCTGATCTGGCACCCCGAGGTGAAGGCGATGTACCCGGACGGCTTTGCGACCCGGATCGTGCCGGAAGGTCCGGCCACCGCCGGGCTGGAGGATCGCTTCCGGCCGCATTTCTTCGGCGGCGTCGCCACCGTGGTCGGCAAGCTGTTCACGCAATGCCGGCCCGATGTTGCGATCTTCGGCGAGAAGGACTTTCAGCAGCTCCGCGTCGTGACCCAGATGGCCGCCGATCTCGACCTCGGCGTCAAGGTAATCGGGTCGAAGACGGTGCGCGAGCGGGATGGGCTCGCGATGTCCTCGCGCAACGTTTACCTCTCGCCCGAGCAGCGGCAGGCGGCGCCCACGCTGCACCGGGTGATGAAGGACACCGCGGCGCGGCTGCGCGCCGGCGAAGGTACCGCCGCCGCGATGGCCGCCGGCGCCGCGTCGATCACCGAGGCCGGTTTCGTGCTCGACTATCTCGAGGTCCGCCACGCCGCCACGCTGGCGCCGATCGGCTCGCTCAAGGACGGCCCGATGCGGATGCTGGTGGCGGCCAGGCTCGGCTCGACGCGCCTGATCGACAATATCGCGGTGTAGAAGTGAAGCCTGCGGTTGCGGTTGCATCGTCCCACCCGCCCGTGATTAATCGTCGCGGGGGTGGAGTTGATGCGATGAGCGGGCGTTTCAAGCGAGCAATTGTTCTCGGCAATCTGATCTTGGCGATGGCGGGTCTGGCACACGCGCAGTCGCCGCAACGTCCGCCGGTTGGTGGTGGGCCCGGTTCGCCGGGTGAGGCGGAATCGGCAGACGGCACCAGCGCGCCCCCCACCCCGATGATCTTTTATGTCGCGCACGGTCCGACGGGCGCGTGCGGCCCAACCTGCGCGGAATGGATTGCCGCCGAAGGCAGCGTGCAATGGGATACCTACAAGCGGCTGATCGCGATCCTCGACCGCCAGGGCCGCCGCAAGCTGCCGCTCGTCATCAACGCCTGGGGTTTCGCCGACGTCAACGTCGCGGCCAGCCTTGGGCGAATTCTGCGCGACCGTGGCATCGACACGACGGCAGGACCGACTGAAGCAGCAGCCTGCAATGGCAAATCCAGGGAAGAATGTCTCGACCTCAAGCGCAAGGGCGAGTCACTCGAAGCCAAGATCGTAACGTCGCGCGCGACGTGCGATCTTGCCTGCATCTTCATCCTCGCCGGCGGCGTTCATCGCAATCTGCCGCCCGAGACCAAGGTTGCCGTGAACGGCAGCCTGCGGATCTACAACCGCTTCGCGCCCAACGTCTCCGAGGAACAGCGCAAGAGCCTGGGGACCATCTTCAGCGAGAAACATCACAAGTATCTGAGCGACATGGGTGTCGATCCCCAGTTGCTCGACCTTGGGGGAAATTCGGGGCAATGGATCCGAATCCCGTCGTCCCAGTGGCTTCGATTCCGGATCATCACCGACATCTCGCTGTGATCGATCGCTAGCTAGAGCAATCCGAGATCGCGCAGTTCGCGGCGCATCGGCTCGGGCATCGAGGCGACGCTGGCGGCGCTCGACTTGGTGAGATCGGCCGGCGCGGAGTCTGCGGTCAGATAGCGCCAGCCCTGGAACGGCCGCATCGGCCGCGGCGAGACCGCGATCACCTTGGGCTGCATGACGATGCGGCAGCGTCCGATGCCGTCCTTGTCGCGGAACGGCTCGATCGCGATGATCTTTTCGCGCGCGGCGATCTCGCCGCGGATCACCCAATAGAGCGAGCCGCCGGCGAGGAGCTCCTCGTCGCGCTTCGGCGTCATGCGGGTGACGTGGACGTGACGGAGCGGCAGGCCCTTTTTCTTCGCGGTCGCCATCCGTTCGGCGACCCAGCCCTTGAGTTCCTTGACCGAGTCGCAACCGACGGCGAGCTTGATGAGATGAAGCGGCATGCGCCGGATTTAGCGACCGGCGCCGGCTTTGAAAAGGGAGCGCAATCCACAACAGTGGATATCGGGACTTGTGCGCGAAATCGCGCGGCGAGGCGATCAGACCGGCGTCGCGGCTATTCCTCGCTCGCAGCGGCCGGTGCGGCGGCTGCCGGCGCGGCTGGTGCTGGCGCAGCCTGCTGCGGCGTGATCTGGACCGGGCGCTTCGGCGCTGGTGGCCGCTTCGCGGCGGCGACCGGCGCGGGCGGGGCCGGAGCGCGCGCGGCCGGTGGCGGCGCCGCGGCCGGCGGCTTGCTGCCCGGCTCAGGCGACATGATGCTGACCGGCGGCGTCGAGGCCGCGCTCGGAAACTCGGCATTGGTCGGCCTGCCGGTCGGCATTGACGGCGGCAGCGCCGCGACGAGGCCCGCGGCGGCGGCCTGGGCGGGCGGCGCGTTCCATGATGCGGTGTAGCGGGTGATCAGGTTTTCGTAGGTCCGCTCGTTCATGTTGGCGATGACCTGGTGGTTGTCGCCGAGCGAACGGAACGCGGGGCACGCGGTCGGCGTGCAGCGGTCGCGCGTCATCAGCACGTAGGCCATCAGGCCGTAGCGGTCGTGCTCGATCGCGCGGCGCAGCGCCTGCACCTCGGTATTCGCATTGCGCTCGGCCGCGGCGAGGTCGCCGAACGAGGTCAGGCGCGAGAGCTGGGCGGCGGCATAGCTGACCGCCGCCGCGGCGTTATCAGCCGAGCCGAACAGCACCTTCTCGCAGGCATTGAGAACGGCGTCGCCGGCAAGGTCGTCGACGCAGGCCAGCGCCGCCACTGTCTGACCGGTCGCCGGCCCGCTGCGCGCCTCGGTCTGCGCCGCCGGTCCGCCCGGCGCGAAGCCGCGGATCGTGGCTGCGACCGCGACCGCGATCGACAGCAGCGTGATCACGGTCAGCGCGCCGTTGGCGACGGACTTTTCCGCGCGCAACAGCGTGACCAGAACGACAATTCCGAAAAACCCTGCAGCGGCCAGCGTCAGCCACATCGGGAAGGTCGGCGAGCGCCAGATCTGATCCAGCGAGGAAGCCCAAGACCAATTCATGCGCGGTGTCCCTCAACGCAGCGTGAGCACAAACGGTGACGGCGAACGCCGCCACCCCGGCGCTCAACCCTCAGCAGAATGTCTGCGAACAGGGCCTTTTCACGGCGGCGGGGCGGATTAGCCCCAGCCGCAGGCTTGCGCAAAGGTCCGTCAGGACAGCGCGAGCTGACTCTCCTTGGCCACCCGTTCGAAAGCTTCGGTCGAGCTCTTGATGCGATACTGGCAGTCATCGCCGTCGGTCGGCAACAGGCGGATCACCTGGTAGGTCCCGCTCGCGGCGGGGCGCGCCACGTTGCTGGCAGTGAAATAGACAGTCTCGCCAATCGAGTACTTATGCTTCAACGCCCTCTCCATTTTTTTAGAGATCGCTGGCCGAGCGCACAGTCCCGGTGGCTGGAAGCCAGCTTCTTGAGAACCCCGCGCCAAACTAGCACATCGCGACGCCCAAAATCCAGCAAGATCGGAACATGGCGATTGTGCAGTTTTTGCAGGTTTTTCAGGGCGATAGGCAGCAATTTGCGTGCCAGACGGGAATCGGCCCGGTGCGCGTCGCCCGGGCCGGGTTCCATCGCCAATCAGGCGCTGCGCGGCAGTTTGCCGTCCGGGCTCGCGTGATCGACGGCGGCGGGAAGCTGCTGGGCCAGCACCTGGGAGAGCTGGTCGATCGGGATGCCGAACTTGGCCGCCAGCTGCTTGGCGGTGTCGCTGCCGAGCACCTGCTGCAGCTGGTCGGCGGTGATCGGCAGGTTCTGGCCGGTGCCGATCCAGGATTTGACCTGCTCGCCGAGGCCGGCCTGCTCGAGCTTGGCGACGATCGCCGACAGCCCGCCCTGCCCGCCATTGCCGAGCACCTCGCCCAGCACCGCGGGGATCACCGCCGCGCCAAGCTGGCCAAGCATCCCCTTCAGCTCCGGCGAGTTCTCCAAGGAATCCAGAATGCCCATGCTCAAAACCTTTCGCGCTGATTGCAAGGACTGGTTCTGGATTCAGACCCGTTGCCGTGACGGCGTCAAGCCGCGATTGTCGCGGCCACCGTTCACAATCCTGAATGAGCGCGCCGTCTCAGGCGTCCTCGAACTTATCGATCAGCAGCGTCTCGGCGAGCCCGTCGCGGGTCCACTCCTGAAATGCCGGATGGGCCTGCATCGCATCGTAATAGTGCCGTGCATCACCCTCGACCGGGATCGCATAGGTGCGGAAGCGGTGCACCACCGGCGCGTACATCGCATCGGCGCCGGAGAAGGCGCCGAACAAAAACGGCCCCTGCTTGCCGTAACGCGCGTGGCAATCGGCCCAGATCTCCTGGATGCGCGCGACATTGGCCTTGGCATCGTCGGACAGCGCCACGGCACGGATCGGCCGGTGCAGGTTCATGCCGCACTCGATGCGCAGCGGCACGAAGCCGGAATGCATCTCGGCCGAAATCGCGCGGGCATGGGCGCGCGCAGCGCGGTCGGCCGGCCAGAGCTTGGTTTCCGGAAACTTCTCGGCGAGATATTCGATGATCGCCAGCGAATCCCACACCGTGACGTCGCCGTCGATCAGCGCCGGCACCTTGCCCGAAGCGCTGACGCTCAGGATGCGGTCCTTGTCGGCCTGGTCGTTGGTGTAGAGCGGAATGAATATCTCCGAGAACGGGATGTCGTTGGCGCGCAGCGCGAGCCAGGGCCGCATCGACCACGACGAATAGTTCTTGTTGCCGATGACGAGCTTGAGCATGCCGAAAGAATCCTGTTGTGAGTTGCAGCTTGCCATAGTGCACCGCACGCGTCCAATTTGTACATGGCGCGAAACGGCGCGGCAGCACGCGTGAGAGGTTCAGCACCATGACTGGCTATTGGGTCGATATCGCCGCAGTCGGCTTCTTCGCGCTGGAATGGCTGGTCTATGCCATCACGCTGGAGCACACCGCCTACGGACGCGACAGCCTGTCGGCGCGCATGCATGTCTATCGCGAGATCTGGGTGCGCAACCTGCTCAACCGTGACGCACGGATGGTCGACATGCAGATCATGGCGAGCCTGCAGAACGGCACCGCGTTCTTCGCCTCCACCAGCCTGCTCGCGATCGGCGGCGCGCTGACGTTGCTGCGCGCCACCAACGACGCGATCGCGGTGCTCGGCACGCTGCCGATCAGCCTCAACCCCTCGCCGGCGCTGTGGGAGATCAAGTGCCTCGGGCTGGTGCTGATCTTCATCTACACCTTCTTCAAGTTCGCCTGGGCCTACCGTCTGTTCAACTATGTCGCAATCCTGTTCGGCGCGATGCCGCCGGCGACCGAGCGCGACACGGCGGCGGCGGAGGCGCATGTGATCCGCACCAGCCGGCTGTTCGAGAGCGCCGGCCAGCACTTCAACCGCGGCCAGCGCGCGTTCTTCTTCGCGCTCGGCTATCTCGGCTGGTTCATCAGCCCCTGGGTGCTGTTCGTCACGACAGCCGCGGTCGTGATCGTGATCTGGCGGCGGCAGTTTGCCTCGAATGCCTGGCAGGCGATGGGCAGTTGAGGGGCGTCTCCAGCTACATGAAAAAAACAATGACGGCGATTGCGACAGGCGACAGACAGAGCGCCACGAGACTGGCCCGATAGAGCAGTTCTGCCATGATGGGGGGCCTCACGCGGGCTTAGGCCAAGACGCAGGCGCTCACCGCCGCGACGAGGACCGCCGCACTGAGGACGGCGACGCCAAGACAGATGCGCGCCGGGACCGAATAGGGCTCGAGGTAGGGCTGGTGGATCATGATGCTCTCCCTGTCGCATTGGCGGGAGCGCAATTGGTCTCTCGGTCACCGATGATCGCCACGGGCCGCTCGGTGATGCCGGGATGTGCGCCCGGATTTGACCGAATGCGAGCACTATCTTTTGTTCCGGGCAGGAACGCTCGCAGAAAAGCTCAACTGTCTAATTTGTCTAAGTCTCAGATGTCCGTGGCGCGGAGACTCCCCTCACCCGAATCGCATCTTCGATGCGACATAGCCGAGGCTTCGCCTCGGCGTTCTCAGAGGACGGCCGCCAGGGGCGGCCTATGCCTCTCCCCGCAGGCGGGGAGAGGCGAAGCCGAGCCTTCTGCTTACGACGCGAAATCGCGCGGGGCGAAATCGAGGTCGAGCACTTTCCATTCGCCGTAGCGATCCTTCGGCAGCATGGCATAGGGCTGGCACGCCTGCAGCGCGTTGGTTGCACTCTGCAGCAGCAGCGGGCCCTTGGCCGACGCCGAGGCCTCGATCAGTTGGGGCGCGGCGGCGAGCTTGCCGTCCGGCTTCATGAACACCCTGAGCTTGACCCTGACGTCGTCGCCGGTCGTGAGCTGCGGCGGCAGCTTCATGCAGCTCTTCAGATGGCGGCGGAATTCGGCGACCACGCTGGAGCCGATATCGGCCTTCTCGGTGGCCGGCGCATCGAAACTATCCTTGCCGCCGTCATTGTTCGACGGCGCCGCGGCTGATGGCTTCGGCACCGAGAGATCGGGCGGCAGGCCGAGCATGACATGGTATTTGACCGAGAGGTCCGGCTCCGGCGGCTTGTAGGCTGGTGGTGACGGCGGCGGCGGTTGCTGAGGCTGGGCTGCTTGCGGCATCTGGGGTTGCGGCGGCGCGGGAGGCGGCTCGGCCGCGGCTGACCGCTGCGGCGTCGGGCTGGGCTTTGGTGCCGGAGGCGGCGTCGCCTGCTTCTGCTCGGGCTGCTGGGGTTGCGGCGCAGTCGGCTGCGCGGCCGGCTCCGGCTTGGCGGCCTCGGCCTGCTTGTCGAGCGACGGCAGCTGGAATTCCGGGGTCGGCGACGGGCTCGGCGTCGGATCGGGCTTGATCTCGGCGACCTCCTGCGGCGTCACCACCTCGACCGGCACCGTGTCAGCGGCGACCGGGTCGAACTGATGGACTTCCGAATAGAGGAATATCAGCGCGAGCAGCAGCAGGTGCACGAGCACCGACGCCATCATGTCCGCGTTTGGCCGAAACTTCATCCCACTCGATCACGTCGTGATGTCTCCCCGCCGGCTACAATAGCGGTCGGGGCGTGCCTGCCTCAATCCCGTTTCGGCCCAAACCCGAAACCGGTCAGGCGGCCATTAGCACGATCCGGAAAGCTGTGGAGCGAAGACGGAGCGGCCGGCGGCGGGTCATCGCCGGAAATCAACGCTGCGAATCAATGCTCCCTGGCGCCACCCATCGCGAAAATCTCCTGCATATCCTCGTCGGAGAGCTCGAAATCAAAGATGTTGATATTCTCCTGCAGCCGCTCGAGCTTCGAGGTGCGCGGGATCGCCGAGACATTTTGCTGCACCAGCCAGCGCAGACAGACCTGGGCGGCGGTCTTGCGATAGCGGTCGCCGATCCGCGCCAGCGCACGGTCGTTCTTGACGCGGCCCTTGGCAATCGGGCTGTAGGCGACGAACACCATCTCCTGGCGGGCGCAGGCCTCGATCACGCTGCTTTGGTCGCGATAGGGATGGTACTCGACCTGGTCGCAGGCGAGCGGTTCGGGACAGGCCGCCACCGCCTCCTCGATCAGCGCCACGCCAAAGTTGGAGACGCCGATATGGCGCGCCAGCCCGGCCTGCTTGACCTTGGCCAGCGCGCCCAGCGTCTCGGCGAGCGGCACCTGCGGATTGGGCCAGTGCAGCAGCAGCAGGTCGACCTCGGTCAGCCGCAGCTTCACCAGGCTCTCCTTGGCCGAGCGCTCGAGATCGTTCGGCCAGAAATGCGTGGTCCAGACCTTGGTCGTGATGAAGACGTCATCGCGCTTGACGCCGGAGGCGCGCAGCCCCTCGCCCACCTCGCGCTCATTGTCGTAGATCTGGGCGGTGTCGAGGTGGCGATAGCCGAGCCGCAGCGCCTGCTCGACGATCCGCGCACAGGTCCGCCCGCGCAATTCCCAGGTGCCGAGCCCGATCGCGGGGATTCTGGCGCCGTTGCCTTCGACGAGGTTCATGCGCCCATTATGCGCGCATGAATTGCACCTGCCAACTCACGCGGATGTGGGTTCGCCTGCCCGCCTCAGGGTTCCACCTGGTAGCCGTCGGTCAGCGTCTTCAGGAAGGCGATGATGTCGGCCTCGTCCTGCGACGTCATCGCGGGGATGTCGCCGAGGTGGCGCTCGAACGGCGGATCGCTGACATCGACATTGGCGTGATACTTCTCCGGCAGGTCGTCGTATTTCCGGACCTTGCCGTCAGCGCCGCGCGGAAAAACCTTCTCCGGATTGGTGTCGCGGAAATTGTAGAAATCCAGCACCTGCTCGAGGCTGTGAAACACGCCGTTGTGGAAGAACGCGTGGCGGGTCGCGGTGTTGCGCAAGGTCGGCGTCGCGAACATGCCGCAATATTGCGTCTGCTCGGCGATATCGGCGCGATGCGGGCCGCAGACCCCGAGATCGAAATAATCGCGATCGCGGTTGCGTTCGAGCGCGGCGTTGCGTGGCGCGCCGAGCGCCTCATACTGATGGTCGGTGAACAGCGGCGGCAGATTGTCCCGCGTCGGCGCCGAGGTATGGCAGCCGCCGCAATTGGCCTTTTCCGGATCGTTGAACAATTGCAGGCCGCGCAGTTCGGCCTCGCTCAGCCGCGCCTTGCCCTCCAGCCAGTAGTCGTACTTGCTGGTGTAGGGATGGAAGCTCGGCTCCTCGATTTGGTAGCGCGCGACGGCGAACATCGCCTCCGCGACCAGCAGCCCCCGGTTCTGGAAGATGCCGGCACCGAACAGCTCGGCGAAGCGCTGCGCGTAGGACGCCCGCTGCAGCTTCTCCGCCACCACATCGATGCTGCCGCCGTCCATCTCGTTGGGATCGAGCAGCGGGAAGATCGCCTGGTCCTGCAGCGTATCGGCGCGGCCGTCCCAGAACAGCCCGCCCTGCGGCACGATGTTGACCGCCGACGCCGAGGTCGCGGTGGCGACCTTCTTGGCGCGCGCGGCCTGCTGGCCGATCGTGGCCATCTGCGCAAGGCTGACGACATTGTCGTCGTCGTCCTTCTCGGGGCCGATGCTGAAGCTCGGCAGGCGGTCAAGATAGGTCAGTCCCGGCACGGCGCGCGCGCCTTGCCGGTTCAGCGCCGGCCCGCCGAGCATGACCGGCCCGTCATTGGGCGGGCCGTAGGCGTGGTCGGGGCTGTGACAGGACGCGCATGAGCGCGCGCCCGACGAGGACAGCGAAGCGTCGAAGAAGATCTTTTGGCCAAGCTGCGCCATCGCGGACAGCGGGGCGACCGGCGCCCGCCTGAGCTGCACCGGGTTCGGGTTGGTCCCCGGCAGCGTTTGCGTCTCGACGGCTGCGACGGCGCCGGCCATGCAGAGCAGGCCGGCGCCAAGGAGCCACGAAGTGCGGCCGTTCATCGGACGGGCAACACTTTAGTGATGGTGGTGATCGTCAGGCGGGCTGACGATGACCGTGCCGGCGGTCGGATCGAGGAACAGCGTATCCTGCCGGTACTCGTGATCCTGGCCGTGGCCGCGATCGAAGTCGAACAGGTCGTTGATCGATCCGACGTCGTCGTCGAACGAGCCGCCGCCAATGCGCTTGCCGTGCAGCCAGTTGTCCTCGATGAAGCGCACCACCGACGCCTGCGAGATCCTGACGTGGCTGACGAAATTCCGCTTGGCGAAGGGCGAGATCACGATGAACGGCACGCGGGTGCCCGGACCGCAGCGGCCGTTGACCGGCTGGCCGTTGAGACCGTTCGGCTGCTTCTGCTTGTTGACGCCGCGGCCGCACTGGCCGGGACCGTTGACCTGATCGGCGGCCGGATCATACGAGGCGCTGATCGGCGCAAGGTACTGGTGGTCGTACCAGCCGTCGGAGTCGTCATAGGTGATGATGACAGCGGTCTCGCCCCACTCCTTCTGCTTCTGCAGGAAGTTGATCAGCTCGACATTGCCGGCCTGCTCGTCGAGCGGATCGGAGTTGCCGGGATGACCGTCCTGATAGGCCGGCATCTTGATGTAGGAGACGGCCGGCAAATTGCCGGCCTTCACCACGGCGTAGAAATCCTCGAGATCGTAGCCGTGATTGGCCGGATCGACCGTCTTGCCGTCAGCCGCATAGGTGTGGCCGACCGCCTGCACCGAGCTCGGCCGCGCATGGGTCGGGTTGGCGGTCGACGTGTAGTACTGGAACCAGGCGTGGTGCGGGATGTAGTCCGTGACGGTGCTGGCGACGTTGCTGGAGAAGGTGCTGCGCGCGCAGCCGGTGGTGCCGTTGGCGTTCTTGAGCGTGAGATCGAAGCCGCCCATGAAGCTGCCCCAGCTGATGCGCTCGTCGTTGAGCAGGTCACCGATGTTCTTGCCGGTCATCAGCACCGTGCTCGTCTTGCTCGAGCACTGGTCGAAGCCGGGATCGGTGTCGCCGATCAGGGTCAGGCCGCCCTGACCGTCGGCGATCGAGGACGAGGTACCGACGATGTTCTGCGCGCCATTGGTCTGGCCGGAGATCACCGCGAGCGCGCCTTGCGTCGACGGACCGAAGGTGTCGGTCCAGTGATTGTCGCTCATCGCGAAGTTCTGGGCGTAGTTCCAGAACGCGGTGACGGTGTTGCCGTCGAAATAGCCCATCACCTGCCCGTTGGTGCCGAAGGCGCCGACGCCGCCGGCGGTGCCGCGACCGGTGAATTTCGGAAACAGATCTTCCTTGCCGTTGTCGACCGCCTGCTGTTCGGGCGTATAGGCATGGTTCTGCGATTTGGTGTTGGCCTGGGTGCGGTCGAGGCGGAACGGATTGGTCGCGCCGGTGCCGTTGGCCGGATTGAGGTTCGGGTTATTGGTCAACAGGTCGGCGTTGGCGAGGTTGTTGACCTTCGGCGTATGCGGCCTGGCAACGAAGGCGATCGAGCCCGACGGGTTCGCCGCATTGGGGTAAGTCGCAAAATAATGATCGAACGAGCGGTTCTCGTTGAAGATGACCACGAGATGCTTGATCGGCGTCGCCGTGTGCAGCTCGTGCGGATGATGACCGTTACCCTGGCCACTGTTACCCTGATTGCCTTGATTATCCTGGGCGGCAAACACCCATGTGCTGCACGCGACCGCGCCAGCAACCAGACAGATTCCGACCGTTGAGAGAAACTTGGTTTTCACCGTAGCGCCCCTGTTCTTTACAGATTTATGACTTTGACCTGCGACACATTAGCACTCGGATCATTAGCCGCAGCGAATGACAGGTCCGTGTCAGTCTTGTGCAATCGACAAAAGTTGCGCGAAGACGATTAGGTGCGCCGAGCTTCTAGCATCGGTTGCACGATGCGCGACGATGGCGAGCGAACGATGTGGTGGAGTGCGCGTCGCGGGACTCACGAGCGGCACTGAATATTCAATGTCGTCCTAGCGACGGCCGGGACGACATCGAGAGGTCGCACCGCTATTCAACCCGTCACCCTGAGGTGGCCGCTTCTTCAGCGGCCCTCGAAGGGTCGACGGCCCACCAGCCGGGCCGTGCATCCTTCGAGGCTCGCAAGAGCTCGCACCTCAGAGGCTGTGAATCTATGTGATTTGGCGGGTTTCTGTTTGCGTAAGCGTGAGTCGGATGATTCCCTGCTTTCAAGGTCGATGGAGGCACGGATGTCACGCGAAACACTGTTTGGTGATCTACCTGAAGCAGAGGCGGTTGCGCGGGACTGGCCGGGAAGCGCCCGGCTTCGCGAGCCTGTCCGCGATCAAGTTGAGCTGCGGGCGGTCGATCTTGAGGCGTTGCTGCCGGCTGAGCATCCGGCACGCGTGATCTGGGCCTATGTCGAGAGGCTCGATCTGAGCGCGCTTGAAGGGACCGTTCGGGCGCGTGCCCATGGTCCGGGTCAAGCGCCGGTCAGCCCACGCCTGCAACTGGCGTTGTGGTTGTTTGCCACGAGCCAGGGTGTCG
>NZ_CAADFC020000023.1 GCF_900696085.1 Bradyrhizobium ivorense | reverse complement strand
CCGGCAAAGATCACGGCACCGGGGGCAAGCATCGCCCAGGCCGCATCTCCAAGCAGGGCGATCGCGTGCTGCGCGCGCTCTTCATCAACGGCGCCAGCGCCCATCTGCGGCAGCAGAAGGCGCGCGGCGTCAGCGATCCATGGCTGCGTGATTTGCTGGCGCGGCGGCCCTACAAGGTCGCCATGGTGGCCTTCGCCGCCAAGACCGCGCGCATCATCTGGGCCATGCTGGTCAAAGGAGAACCTTACCGCGACCGCGCGAGCGCGCCGGCTGCTGCCTAGTCGAGGGGCGACAGCCGCCGCGCTCGCGCTCATTCCTATCGGAAGGGCAATCAAGGTGTGATGGCAAATGGTCAGGAAACCGGGATCGAAACACTCCGCCACGTCATCGCGCGTCACAGCGCGCCGCAATGATTGGAATTCGATCAGCGATCTCCATCAGGGCCCGCGGTCAATGGCCGCATCTCGAGGCCGTATACATGACCGCTCCCCGATCCGCTTGCCGAAACATCAAGAAAGCCCTTGCCGACAGGGGGCCGTCCATACATGACGGGGTGGGAGTCCTCAGGACCCTAAGGGGTCGGACTCAGTGGGTCCACGGCTCCCAGCGGCGAAATGCAAAATTGTCGGCGTAGGCGATCTGGCGGTGCGCGGAGTCCTTTGGCTCGATCACCTGATAGGCGATGCCCCTGCGCTCGCAATAGGCCACCGCCTCCTCCTTGGTGTCGAAGCGCAGCGTGAGCTGCTGCTTCATGTCGCCGGACGAGGTCCAGCCCATCAAGGGCTCCACGGCGCGCGGCTGCTCGGGTTCGTAGTCCAGTTGCCATTCCCTGGTCTTGGCGCGTCCCGATTGCATCGCGTTTTTGGCCGGCTTAAAAATGCGTGCGGTCATGGATGGTCGAGCCTCGTGGGATATGCGACATGGGAACGATTGGAGGAAAACCGCCGGGATAGTATAGAAACACCGCTCAGTGATGTGATCGGTGATTCCTCGATCTCGGAGGCAGCCTTCGCCGGACCGGTATAGTCATTCTACCGCGCTGTGACAATCTGGCCCCGGGCTCTCCTTTGGAACGCCTCGGGCCCGCAGCGCGGCCTGCTCGACAGCGTCACCTCGAGGAAGCGGCCCCATGGAAATCCACGCCACCCTGCCCGAAAAAGGACGTGACCTCCGGCTCGACCTGTTCCGCGGGATCGCGAACTGGGCGATCTATCTCGATCACATCCCCGACAATGTCGTGAACTGGATCACGACCCGGAATTACGGGTTCAGCGACGCTGCCGACCTGTTCGTCTTCATCTCCGGTTACACCGCCTCGTTCGTCTATGCCCGCATGATGCTGGAGCGCGGCTTCGTCGTCGGCGCCACGCGGCTGACCAAGCGGGTCTGGCAGCTCTATGTCGCCCACATCATCCTGTTCGTGATCTACATCGCCTCGATCAGCTACCTGGCACTGCGGTTCGGCGATTCCGAGATCATCAACGAGTTCAACGTCGCGGGGCTCGTCGACAACGCCACCGAGACGCTGCGCCAGGGCCTGTTTCTGAAGTTCAAGCCGGTCAACCTCGACGTGCTGCCGCTCTACATCGTGCTGATGGGCCTGTTCCCGCCGGTGCTGTGGTTCATGCTGCGACGGCCGAACTGGACCATGCTGGCCTCGATCGCGCTGTGGCTGGTGTCGCGGCACATGGGCTGGAACCTGGCGGCCTATCCGGCCGGCACCTGGTACTTCAATCCGTTCGCCTGGCAGGTGCTGTTCGTGTTCGGCTCCTGGTGCGCGATGGGCGGTGCGCGCAAGAACATGCACATCATCAATTCGCCCTACACCCTGTGGTTCTGCATCGCCTACATGATCTTCGCGCTGATCATGACGATGGCCGGCCGCTTCCCGGACTTCGGTGCGCTGTTCCCGGACTGGCTCTATTCGGCGTTCAACCCGAACGACAAGACCAACCTTGCGCCCTACCGCTTCCTGCACTTCGTGGTGATCACCGTGCTGGTGATCCGCTTCATCCCGAAGGACTGGGCGGCGCTGGAATGGAAGGTGTTCGATCCCTTGATCGTCTGCGGCCAGCAGTCGCTCGCGGTGTTCTGCGTCGGCGTGTTCCTGTCCTTTGTCGGCCATTTCGAGCTCTCGATGAGCTCGGGCTCGCTGTTCGCGCAGATCTTCGTGTCGATCTCCGGCATCGCGATCATGACCATCGTGGCCTATTACATCTCCTGGTCGAAGCGGCAGGACAAGCCGATCAAGCCGCCGGCGCCGAAGCCGGCGGCCCCCGCCAAGGCGAGCTAAGGATTAGCCGCCCCGGCTGCCGTTCTGCGTGGTCGAGGCGACGATGGTCGCGACGTCGCCGAAGGTGGTCATGACCGGCGCCACCACCTTGTGCATCCGCGTCTTCGTCACCAGCGTGTCGTGCATCACGAGGGTGTCGATGCCGGTGGTGAGGAAACAGCTCACCGCGTCCTGCGGCGTCTCGATGATCGGCTCGCCCTTGACGTTGAACGAGGTGTTGATCAGCACCGGCACGCCGGTCAGCGCCTCGAACTCCTTGAGCAGACGATAGAGCATCGGGTTGGTGTCGTCGCGCACGCTCTGCACCCGCGCCGAGCCGTCGACATGGACGATCGCCGGAATTTTGTCGCGCCATTCAGGGCGCACTGGCTTGGCGATCAGCATGAACGGCGAGTCCTCCTCGCCTTCAAAAATCTCCTTCATGCGTTCGGCCAGCACGATCGGCGCGAACGGGCGGAATGCCTGGCGGTGCTTGACCCGGCTGTTGAGGATGTCCTTCATCTCGGCCTTGCGCGGATCGGCGATCAGGCTGCGATTGCCGAGCGCGCGCGGCCCGAACTCCGACGGTCCCTGAAACCAGCCGATCACGCGCTGCTCGGCGAGCAGCTTTGCGGTGTCGCGGCAGATGTTGTCGCTGCGTTTGGCCTCGACCTGGATGCGCACCAGGAAATCCTTCAGCGCGGCAGCCACCTCGGCGTCGCTGTAGGGCCGGCCGACATAGGCGTGCTCCATCACGAAGCAGCGCTGCCGTTTCAGGATTTCCAGCCAGCCGTAATACGCGCAGCCGATCGCGATGCCGTCGTCGCCGGCGGCGGGCTGGATCCAGACATTGTCAAAGCCGGCCTCGCGCGCGACGCGGCCGTTGGCGACGCAGTTGAGCGCGACGCCGCCGGCGATGCAGAGGTTCTTCGCGCCCGTGGTCTCGCGCAGCCAGCGCGCCCGCGCCAAGAGCACGTTCTCGGTGTCGTCCTGCACCCGCCAGGCGATGTCCTCCCAGTGCCGCATCGCTGGGCTCTTGTCCCAGCTACCGCTGTCGAGCAGGTAAGGCTGGCGGTTCGCCTCGCTCCAGAACGGCACGTGCAGCCTGCCGTCGGTCATCTCGAGCAGGTGGCCGACCTGCTCGCGGCGGCCATAGGGTGCCAGCCCCATCAGCTCGCCGCACTTGTTCCAGTCGCCGAACACGTAGGTCGAGACGCGGCTGTACAGCGCGCCCAGCCCCGGCATGTTGTAGAACTCGTCCGAGAGCAGGCCGCGCGCCGGCTCCATCCAGACCTTCTTCAGGCATTCGAGTTTGGCGTCGTCGAAGCTGTAGTAGCTCTCGGACTCGCGCGCCAGCGGGCTGCCGGCCTCGTCGGATGGATACGGCTCCATCGCGTCGGCCCGATAGCTGCCGACGCCGTCGACCACCATCACGACGCCGTCCTTGAACGGCGACACCGCGAACGCGCTGTAGGCATGCGCGAGGTGATGCGAGATCGACACCACCTTGTCGGACTTGGCGCCAAACAGCGGATGCTTCTCCGCCTCGTTGCGCTCGGCGAACGACAGGAAGCCCGGCATGTCCTGATGCGCCAGCCGCTCCTCCATGTCGGGCACCGGCAGGATGTAGCTGTTGCGCACCACGAGATCGACGTCGTCGAGCGTGATGCCCTCGGCCTCGAGGCAATAGTCGATCACCTCCTTGTAGAAGCCGGAGGCGTGCTTCTCGCGGGTGATGCGCTCCTTGGCGATGGCAAAGGCGATCGCCCCGTCGCGCAGCAGGCAGGCGCTGACGTCATGGTCGTAGGTGTTGAGACCAAGCACGTAGGTGTGTTGTTTCGGCATGGGGACTCTTCGGAGGGACTGCTTTCAACGCTCTGGGATTACGATGGTGTCGACTTCCAGTTCTCGATCCGCACGCGCCGCCGCCCGCCGTCTCGGCTTCTGCGGTGCACAAATCGATTAACCTATAGATCAAGATGAACAGAATGAACGGCCGATGAACAGCAAGATGAACGCAACTCCATGATCTTCCATCACAATCAGGACTGTAACTTGACCTTATCTGTTCGTCTCAATAGAGTCGCGAAAGCTCGCAAGAACCTTCGTGAAAATATTGTCTTGGCGCGTGCGAACCGAATGCCGGTCTGGCGCGTCTAAGCGAGACAACCATCATCAGTTTCTGATGTTTGGAAGTGACCTGGAGATGTTCAGAATGACTAAACGCTACAATATCCTGACTCGTTGCCTCGCAGCAGTCGCTTTGTTGTTCGTCTATGTCGCCAGCACCTCCGCCATTCTGGTGGGTGCAACCACCTCGCCGGCTCAAGCCTATCGCGGACGCGGCGGCTGGGGTTATCGCGGCGGCGGCTGGGGTTATCGCGGCCGCGGCTATGGCTATCGCGGTTATGGCTATCGCGGCGGATATGGATATGGATACGGAGTGGTCGGTCCGCGTTGCTGGTGGACCCCGCGCGGCGTTCGCGTTTGCCGCTGGTAACAGCCGCCCGTTCCACGCAAGTCATATTGCAAGGGTTGGTCAGGTGCGTCGGTGACGGCGCACCTGATTTTTTTGGCGCGAGGCAGGCCCGGGCAAGAAAGAGCCCCGGACGACGCCGGGGCTCACAGTCCGCGGGAGAGACCTTCGCAGATCATGCGCTGCTGACGCGCCAGCCGCCGCACGACTACGGCGTGTATGAGATCACATTTGGCTGCCTGAGGCTGTGGCCTCGCCGCAACAATCCACCGTTATGAAAGGCCCGCAGCACGGTGCTGTGACCGGCACCGGGCCCAGTCACCCAGAGCTGGCATCCAAGCCTAGCCATCGAGGATCGCGACCGCCCGTGTCCACCCTGCCGACGCCCGCTCGATCTTCACCGGGAAGCAGGACACCATGAAGCCGGTCGAAGGCAGCTGCTCCAGATTGTGCAGCTTCTCGATGTGGCAATAGCCGATGTGCCGGCCGGCCTTGTGGCCCTCCCAGATCAGGCTGGCGTCGCGGGTCTCGGCATACTTCTTCGCGGTGAAGACGAACGGCGCGTCCCAACTCCAGCCGTCGATGCCGGTGAGCCGCACGCCGCGCTCGAGCAGATACATGGTCGCCTCGTAGCCCATGCCGCAGCCGGAGTTGACGTAATCCGGGCGGCCGTATTTGGCGCTGGTGTTGACGACGACGATCTCGAGCGGCGACAGCGTGTGGCCGATGCGCTTCAGCTCGGCCTCGACATCAGCGGCGGTCGCGACGTAACCGTCGGGCAGATGGCGGAAGTCGAGCTTCACGCCGGGCTGAAAGCACCACTCCAGCGGCACCTCGTCGATGGTCCAGGCGCGCTCGCCGCGGTTCATGGTCGGATGGAAATGCCAGGGGGCATCGAGATGCGTGCCGTTGTGGGTGGAGAGCGAAACCTGCTCGACCGCCCAGCCCTGCCCGTCCGGCAGATCCTCGGCCTTCAATCCGTCGAAGAACTGCAGCATGCGCGGCAGACCTTGCTGGTGGTCGATGTACTGGATGGTCGGATGATTGCCGGGCGGATCGGCCGGCACGTCATTCTGCAGGGGAACGGAGATGTCGATCAGTCTGCGCGTCATGGTGCTGCTCGCGGATTGTTCTTGTGAGGCCGTGCTATTGGCGTCGCTTTGCCGGTCCATCCTACCCCATTCTCGCCGGATCCTGGCACATCGAGAACACCCCGCCTGGCAGTGGGACGTTGCTTTCACCTCGCATTACGATAGAAGTTCCCAAAAGGGACGTGCGCGTTGCGTTGCCTCTTGTCCCGATCTTTTTCTCATTCCAACGAAGCCCGCGCCAGTTGATCTCTGTCGCATGTCGGCTGGGCGCGCTAAGTCTCGGACCACGCCCCATCCCAATTTATCGCCACAACCATGGCGTGCAGGGCTTCTCGAGTCCGCTTGGCCGCTCTGTTCCACGTTGACGGCTGCAAGCACCCCGCGTTACCTTAACGATGTTTTAACCACTGCTATTTCACGCGATTTTTTATGGGAGATAAGTAATGCCCTTCATTCAAGGCACCAGTTCGACCCAAGTCAGCCAAATCACCCAAATTTCCCAAGGCGAAAACGACGGTTCGATCCTCTCTGCCAACAACGCGCTTGCACGCTTCCAGGATGGCGCCATTGTTCAGGCCAACGGTTTCATCGGCGACGGTCCATACGGCACGACGTCGGGCGACTTCGACTATTATGTTATCGCGATCCCGACCAACAGCACGATCCAGGTCGATATCGACGCATACAGGCTGGGCTCGAGCCTGGATCCGTTTCTGCGGTTGATGGATGCAGCCGGCAACGTGGTCGCCAGCAGCGACGACAACGATCTGAATGATTCCTTTTTTACCTACACGAACGTCAACCAACCTGGAAACTTCTATCTTCAAGTCGCCGCGTTCAACAACATTCAGGCGAATGCCTTTGATCCATCGTCGGGGAACGGCGCCACCAGCACCGGTGAATATCGGCTCTTTATCGGTGAAGCGCTGCAGGGAAGCCCGCTGCCCATTGCCTATGGTACGGACAATCCCGAGACGTTGAACGCGACGGCCCCCAACGGAAGTGTGCTCGATGGGTTGCAGGGCGACGATACCCTGAACGGCCTCGGTGGAAATGACACCTTCATATGGATGGGGGGCAACAGCATTTTCGGTGCGGTCAGCGACGGCAACGATACCTTCAATGGCGCGGGCGGCACCGACAACGCCGACATCACCGGCTCCAACCTCGGCGATCATCTCTACCTGCGATCCGTGGCCGGCGTCGCCAAGCTGGATATCAGCAACTCCACCTATTTCAACACCCTGACATTCAATTCGATCGAAAGCATCGATATCCATGGCCGCGCAGGCAACGACAGCCTGACTGTCGGCGATCTGACCGGCACCGGCGTCACCGGCACCGTGACCTATTTTGCCGACGGCGATCAGAACTACCTCGACGCGCAGCTCACAACGAACAACATGAGGGTGTTCGGCGGCACGGGTAACGACACCTACACCACCGGGGCCGGCAACGACCACTTCTACGGCAGCGACGGGAATGACTATTACAACGGTCTCGGCGGCACCAACGAGGTCGATTACTCCAGGTACACGCGCGACCTTCATATCGACCTGAGCAACAAGGGCACCCAGGACACCGGCGCGGCCGGCATCGATACCCTGGTGAACATCCAGACCCTGGACGGCGGCAGCGGCTTCGACACCCTGATCGGCGACACCAATTCCAACTACCTGATCGGTTTCGGTGGCAACGATACGCTGATCGGCGGCGCCGGCGCGGCCAATACGCTGCAAGGCGGCACCGGCGACGACCACTACATCGTCCAGGCGGCCGGAGATTCAGTGATCGAATTCGCCAATCAAGGCACCGACCTGGTCGAGACGGCTCTTGGGTCGTTCACCCTGTCGGCGAACGTCGAAAACCTGACCCACACCGGAAGCGCCGATTTCACCGGCGTCGGCAACAACCTGAACAACGTGATGATCGGCGGCACCGGCAACGACTATCTGGTCGGCGCTGGGGGCAACGATACCCTGATCGACGGCTCGGGCCTCAACACCCTGCAGGGTGGAACGGGCGACGACATCTACGCCGTGCAATCGAACGCCGACACCGTGTTCGAATTTGCCAATGAAGGCATCGACGAGGTCCAGACCTTCCTGACCTCGTACACGCTCTCTCCCAACGTCGAAAAGCTGACCTTCATCGGTTCACCGTCGCACACCGGGACCGGGAACGTGCTCAACAACACGTTCACCGGCGCATCGGGCGACGACACCTTCACCGGCGCGGGAGGCAATGACACCTACAACTATCGCACGGCGGGCAACGGGTTCGACACCATCAACGACTTCAACGCCGACAATGCCAACGCGGCCGAGCACGACCACATCGATCTGACGGGGCGCGGGCTCAACTTCGGCTCGCTGGCGCTCACCAGCGTCACCGGCGGCGTGGTGGTCGGCATCCCCGGCGGCGATGCCGTCCTGCTCAAGGGCGTCCTGATCGGCCAGCTCGACGCGGGAGATTTCCTGTTCTGAGTTGCTGCACCAATCGTTGCCCGTCCTCACGGACGGGCAACGGCCGGGCATCACGCGCGAAAGAACTTCTGGATCAGGCCTAGCGGGCGGGCTCGCGCCCCGGCCACGACTTGCCCGTCTCGGGTACAATTTCATCGGAAGTGAACTAGCATGGCTCTGATTCAAGGAACCGACAATCCCGAAACCCTCAACGGCACCTCGGACAACGATACGATCATCGGACTGAAGGGTAATGATACGCTGAACGGTCTCGGCGGCGACGACCTGTTCGTTTGGTCAAGCGGCAATGACGCGGATGCCGCGACCGGCAACGCCGCCTCAGGCAAATACTATGCGAACGTCGCAGGCGACGGTGCAGATTCCGTCAACGGCGGCGATGGCAGCGACACGTTCCAGGCCAACATTCCTTTCTATGAAGTATACGAAATCGATCACTACAGGGAAAACATCGAAAAGGCGCGGATCGGAATCGATGCTAACGGCCACGTGGTTTTTGAGACCTACAGTCTTTATCAAGAGCTGGTCGTCGGTACTCATTCTCAACGTTTTTACATTACGTCAGAATCTCACCTCAATAGAACAGTCCTCACATCCATCGAGCATTTGCAAATTGTCGGAGGTACCGCGGACGCACCGGCGGGGTTCGGCGACGTCGTCTGGCCGCCGGACTACAGCTTTTCGACAAACGATAATTTCGTGTTGCCCAATCTGACGGGGACCGGCGTCCAGGACGTTTATTTCGACGGCGGTTCCGGGAACGATGTTTTCGACGCAACCTTCGCCTCGGTGCCGATCGTTGCGTTTGGCGGCACCGGCAACGATATCTTGAAGGGAGGAAGCAGCGCCAACACCCTGGCCGGCGGCAGCGGCGACGACGTTTACTTCGTCAACAAGACCACCGACACCATCACCGAGCTGCCCGGCGAGGGCAACGACGCGGTCTTCGCCACCTCGTCCAGCTATACGCTTTCAGCCAACGTCGAGAACCTGTTCTATTTGGGCACGCAGAGTTTTACCGGCATCGGCAGTGCCGCCGACAACTGGATTCAGGGCGGCGTGGGCAGCGACTATCTGATCGGGCTCGCTGGCAACGATACGCTCTACGACGGCGGCAGCTCGCCGGATGCCCTGCAGGGCGGCACCGGCGACGACACCTACGTCGTCGAGGCGGCCGGTGACAATCTGATCGAATTTGCGGGCGAAGGTCACGACAGGGTGCTGACCACCATCGCCAGCTTCACGCTCGGTGCAAACCTCGAGGACCTCAAATATTCCGGCAACCAAAACTTCACCGGCATCGGCAATGAGCTCGACAACACCATTGAGGGTAGCAACGGCAGTGATGTTCTGTACGGCTTGGGCGGCTTCAATGTCCTGATTGGCGAATACGGCAACGATACAGCCGACTATTCGGCAGCGCCGGGAGCGATATCGGTGAATCTGTCGAGTGGCCAGGGCCAGAACGGCTTTGGCAGGACCGATACGTTTTTCAGCATCGAGAACATCATCGGCTCCGGCAACGATGACACCATCATCGGCAATTCCGGCAACAACACGCTGAACGGCGGCGGCGGAGGCGATACGCTGGTCGGCGGCGATGGCAACGACACGCTGATCGGCGGGGCCGGAGCGGCCAACACCATGCAGGGCGGCGCCGGAAACGACACCTACATCGTGCAGGCCGTGGGCGATTCGATCATCGAATTCGCCAATGAAGGCACCGATCAGGTGCAGACCGGGCTCGGGTTTCTGATTCTGGCGTCGAATGTCGAAAATCTCACCCATACCGGCAGCAACGATTTCATCGGAATCGGCAACGAGCTGAACAATCTGATCATCGGCGGCACCGGCAACGATTATCTGGTCGGCGGCGCGGGTAACGACACCCTGATCGACGGCTCGGGCCTCAACACCCTCCAAGGCGGCACCGGCGACGACATCTACGCCGTGCAGTCGAATGCGGACACCGTGTTCGAGTTCGCCAATGAAGGCATCGACGAGGTGCAGACCTTCCTCGCCTCCTACACCCTCTCGCCGAACGTCGAGAAGCTGACCTTCATCGGCGCGACGTCGCACACCGGCACGGGAAACAATCTCGCCAACACCTTCACCGGCGGCGCCGGCAACGACACCTTCACCGGCGCCGGGGGCAACGACATTTACAACTATCGCGCGGCGGGGAATGGCTTCGACACGATCAACGACTTCAACGCCGACAATGCCAACGCGGCGGAGCACGACGTCATCGATCTGACGGGACGCGGCCTTAACTTCGGAGCGCTGGCGATCACCAGCGTCAACGGCGACGTAATGGTCGGCATCCCCGGTGGCGACATCGTCCTGCTCAAGGGCGTCCAGGTTGGGCAGCTCGATGCGGGAGATTTCTTGTTCTGAAACTCACGGAGGGAGAGTCTCAGGGTTGAGCCTCTCCCGCTATCTGGGCCTGCTTGGAGCGCAATCTGACGTTCCAAACTTGGTCGTCAGGGTTAGCTGACGCTGCCTTGGTCGCAATAGAGACACGGGCGCAATTGGGAGGGTAATTTTTCATGGCTTTGATTCAGGGAACCGCCGGTCAGGACACTCTCAACGGCACCCCGGACGACGATACGATTATCGGACTGAAGGACAATGATACGCTTAACGGTCTCGGCGGCGACGACCTGTTCGTTTGGTCGAGCGGCGGTGACGCGACTGCCGGGACTGGCAGTGTTGCCTCAGAAACATACGATGCGAACGTCAGAGGCGACGGCGCAGATACCGTAAATGGCGGCGATGGCAGCGACACGTTCCAGGTCAACATTCCATTTTATGAAGACGCCTACCAAACAGAACAGTGGGGGCCTTACTTCCTTGACGGCCTTGAAAAGGCTCGCATCGCGATCGACAGTCACGGCCAGCTTGTTTTCGATACCTATACCCTTTTTCAAACAAACCTCGTCCCTATTCCCCTTCCGCAGACCCACTCGCCCGAAGAAACGCGCCTCACAAGAACAGTTCTTACATCTATCGAACATTTGCAAATTGTCGGAGGTACCGCAGACGCGCCGGCGGCGTTCACCGACGACTACCGGCGTTTGACCTACAGCTTTTCGACAAACGATAATTTCGTGCTGCCCAATCTGGCGGGCACCGGCGTTCAGGACGTGTCCTTCGACGGAGGCTCCGGCAACGACATTTTCGACGCAACGCTTGCTGGCGTAGCGATCGTTGCGCACGGCGGGTCCGGCAATGACACGTTGAAGGGAGGAGATGGCCTCAATACCTTGGTGGGCGGCACCGGCGACGACACTTACTATGTCAAGAATGCCGCCGACATCATCACCGAACTATCCGGCGAGGGTAACGACGCGGTCTTCACAAGCTCCTCCAGCTTTACGCTCTCCGCAAACGTCGAGAACCTGTTCTATTCGGGTACGCAGAGCTTCACCGGCATCGGCAATGCCGAGAGCAATTGGATCCAGGGCGGCCCGGGAAGCGACTACCTCATCGGCCTCGATGGCAACGATTATCTGCTCGGCTCCGCCGGCGCGCCTGACACTTTGCAGGGCGGGACCGGAGATGACGTCTACTTTGTCAACAACACCGCCGATACCGTGATCGAAATGCCCGGCGACGGCAACGACGCTGTGTTCGCAAGCTCGTCCAGATTTACGCTCCCGGCAAACGTCGAGAACCTGTTCTATTCGGGCACACAGAGTTTCACTGGCATCGGCAATGCCGAGAACAACTGGATCCAGGGCGGCCCGGGAAGCGACTATCTTATCGGCCTCGATGGCGACGATTATCTGCTCGGCTCCGCCGGCGCGCCTGATACCTTGCAGGGCGGCACCGGAGATGACGTCTACTTTGTCAACAACACCGCCGATACCGTGATCGAAATGCCCGGCGAAGGCAACGACGCTGTGTTCGCAAGCTCGTCCAGATTTACGCTCCAGGCAAACGTGGAGAACCTGTTCTATTCGGGCACGCAGAGTTTCACCGGCGTCGGCAATGCCGGAGATAACTGGATCCAGGGCGGTAGCGGCAACGATTTTCTGACTGGCGCCGGCGGCAACAATGTCTTGAACGGTGCCGGCGGCAGCGATACCGCCGACTATTCCGCGGCGCCGGGGGCAATCTCGATCGACCTCTCGACCGGCCACGGCCAAAACGGCTATGGCGGAACGGATACCTACATCAGCATCGAAAACATTATCGGATCGAACAACGCCGACACCGTCATCGGCGATTCCGGCAATAACACGCTGAACGGTGGCGCCGGAGCCGCCAACACCATGCAGGGTGGTGCCGGCAACGATACCTACATCGTGCAGGCCGTGGGCGATTCGATCACCGAGTTCGCCAATGAAGGCACCGATCAGGTGCAGACCGGGCTCGGGTTTCTGGTTCTGGCGGCGAATGTCGAAAATCTCACCCATATCGGCAGCAACGATTTCACCGGCATCGGCAACGAACTCAACAATCTCATCATCGGCGGCACCGGCAACGACTATCTGGTCGGCGGCGCGGGTAACGACACTCTGATCGACGGCGCGGGCCTCAACACTCTCCAAGGCGGCACCGGCGACGACATCTACGCCGTGCAATCGAATGCGGACACGGTATTCGAGTTCGCCAATGAAGGCATCGACGAGGTGCAGACGTTCCTCGCCTCCTACACGCTCTCGCCGAACGTCGAGAAGCTGACCTTCATCGGCGCGACGTCGCACACCGGGACAGGCAACAACCTCGCCAACACCTTCACCGGTGGCGCGGGCAACGACACCTTCACCGGTGCCGGCGGCAACGACATTTACAACTATCGCGCGGCGGGGAATGGCTTCGACACGATCAACGACTTCAATCCCGACAATGCCGACGCGACCGAGCACGACGTCATCGATCTGACTGGACGCGGCCTTAACTTCGGAGCGCTGACGTTCACCAGCGTGAACGGCGACGTCATGGTCGGTATCCCCGGTGGTGACACCGTTCTGCTCAAGGGCGTCCAGGTTGGGCAGCTCGATGCGGGAGATTTTCTGTTCTGAAACTCACGGAGGGAGAGACTCAGTGTTGAGCCTCTCCCGCTATCTCAGTCGTAATTGAGACACGGGCGCAATTTGGGAAGGCAATTTTTGATGGCTTTGATTCAAGGAACCGACAATCCCGAAACCCTCAACGGCACCCCGGACGACGATACGATCATCGGACTGAAGGGTAATGATACGCTCAATGGTCTCGGCGGCGCCGACCTGTTCGTCTGGTCGCGCGGCGACGGTGCAGATACAGTGGACGGCGGCGACGGCAGCGACACGTTCCAGGTCAACATTCCTTACTACGAGGACATTTTTCAGATCGCCGGCGACACTCGCGTTGACCAGAGCGAGGAGGCTCGCATCGAGGTCGATCCGGTAACCGGCCACGCTGTGTTTGATTCATATCTCTCCACTTTCTCCAGTTTTCGTGGCTCCTGGAGCGCCGGGCAATTCAAAAGAACCGACCTTCAGTCCGTTGAGCACCTGCAGATCATCGGAGGTGCCGCAGATGCACCTGCGAGCTTTACCGACGTCAACGCTCCGTTCCACCCTAGGCACAGCTTCTCGACGAACGACAATTTTGAGTTGCCCAATCTGGCGGGAACCGGCGTTCAGGATGTTTATTTCGACGGCGGCTCCGGCGATGACACTTTCGATGCAACGCTTGCCGGCGTAGCGGTTGTTGCGCACGGCGGAACCGGCAATGACATCTTGATCGGCGGGTCGGGCAACGACGCGCTCTATGGCGACGCGGGCAACGATATCTTGCGGGCCGGAAGCAGCCTCAATACTCTGGTAGGCGGCATCGGCGACGACGTCTACTTCGTCAACACCTCCGGTGTAACCATTACCGAGCTATCCGGCGAGGGCAACGACGCCGTCTTCGCAAGCTTGTCCAGCTTTACGCTCTCGGCGAACGTCGAGAGCCTGTTCTATTCGGGCACGCAGAGTTTCACTGGCATCGGCAATGCCGGTGACAACTGGATCCAGGGCGGCCAGGGCAGCGACTATCTGATCGGCCTCGACGGCAATGATACGCTATACGACGGCGGCGGCGCGCCGGACGCGCTACAGGGCGGTCGTGGTGACGATACCTACATCGTCGATGCCGGCGATACATTGATCGAGTTCGCCAATGAAGGCCACGACAAGGTTGTGACCACTCTCTCCAGTTTCACGCTCGGGGCGAACATCGAAGACCTGAAGAGTTCCAACAGCTCACCGGGCGGCAGTTTCACGGGCATCGGCAACGAACTCGACAACATCATGGAGGGCAGCATCGGCTTTGATAGACTGTCCGGCTTGGGCGGCGACAATGTTCTGAACGGCGCTGGTGGTCTCGATGCCGCCGACTATTCCGCAGCGCCTGCAGCGGTCACGGTGAATCTGGCAACCGGCCATGGTCTGAACGGCTACGGCGGAACCGATACGTATATCAGCATCGAAATCATCAACGGCTCGAACAACGATGACACCATCATCGGCGATGACGCAACGAACTTTCTGTTCGGCCGCGACGGCGCCGACACTCTGGTCGGTGGCGGCGGTGAAGATTTTCTCACGGGCGGGACCGGAGCTGCCAACACCATGCAGGGCGGCACCGGGGGCGACCACTACTTCGTCGAAGCCGTAGGCGATTCGATCGTCGAATTCGCCAACGAAGGCTCAGATGACGTTACGACCGACCTTGGCTTCTTCATCCTGCCCGCGAACGTCGAAGTCCTCGCGCACAACGGCAGGAGCGCCGATTTCACCGGAATCGGTAACGACCTCGATAATCTAATCATGGGCGGGTCCGGCTACAATTACCTGGTCGGGTTCGGCGGCGATGACCGCTTGAACGCAGGTTATGGCGGCTTGAACACGCTGCAGGGCGGCACCGGAAACGACCTTTACTCGGTGCAAGCGAACACCGACAGCGTGGTCGAGTTTGCCAATGAAGGCATCGACGAAGTGCAGACCTTCCTGGCCTCCTACACACTCTCGCCCAACGTCGAGAAGCTGACTTTTCTTGGCGCGACGTCGCACACCGGGACGGGCAACAATCTCGCCAACACCCTCACCGGTGGCGCGGGCAACGACACCTTCACCGGTGCCGGCGGCAACGACATTTACAACTATCGCGCGGCGGGGAATGGCTTCGACACGATCAACGACTTCAATCCCGACAATGCCGACGCGACCGAGCACGACGTCATCGATCTGACTGGACGCGGCCTTAACTTCGGAGCGCTGACGTTCACCAGCGTGAACGGCGACGTCATGGTCGGCATCCCCGGTGGCGACACCGTCCTGCTCAAGGGCGTCCAGGTTGGGCAACTCGATTCGGGAGATTTCCTGTTCTGAAACTCACGGAGGGAGAGAGTCAGACTTGAGCCTCTCTCGCTATCTCAGTCGCAATTGAGACACGGGCGTAATTTGGGAAGGCAATTTTGATGGCTTTGATTCAGGGAACCGACAATCCAGAAACTCTCAACGGCACCCCGGACGATGATACGATTATCGGACTGAAGGGAAATGATACGCTCAACGGTTTCGGCGGCGACGACCTGTTCGTCTGGTCGCGCGGCGACGGCGCAAACGACCACTCGGCCTGGTCGCACGGCGACGGCGCAGACATCGTGAGCGGCGGCGACGGCAGCGACACGTTCCAGGTCAACATTCCATATTATGAAACGTTGAACCATGTGACCATACCCTGGTTGGTCTCGGACGCTGAAAGAGCCCGCATCGAGGTCGATCCCGTCACCGGACATGTTATTTTCGATTCGTATGCGTGGACCGAAGTCCACCGCTCCGGCCTAACGGCGAGCGCCGAAGAGACTTCTTTCCACAGAACCGACCTTCAATCGATCGAGCACTTGCAGATCATTGGAGGGGCCGCGGATGCACCGGCGGACTTTGAGCAAGACAACCCCCCGTACTCGGACTATTGGCATCACATCTTTTCGACGAACGACAGCTTCGTGCTGCCCAATCTGGCGGCGACCGGGATTGTGGATGTGTCCTTCGACGGCGGCTCTGGCAACGACACGTTCGATGCAACGCTAGCCGGAGTAGCGGTCATTGCGCATGGAGGCACCGGCAACGACGTCCTGAACGGCGGATCGGGCGACAGCACGCTCGTGGGCGACGACGGCAATGATATCTTGCGGGCCGGTGGCGGCCCCAGCACGCTTGTCGGCGGCACGGGTGACGACGTCTACTTCGTCAACAAGGCGTCCGACATCATCATCGAACTTCCCGGCGAGGGCAACGACGCCGTGTTCGCGACCTCGGCCAGCTATACGCTCTCCGCCAACGTGGAGAACCTATTCTATTTGGGCACGCAGAGCTTCACCGGCATCGGCAATGCCGGCGACAACTGGATCCAGGGCGGCGTCGGCAGCGACTATCTGATCGGCCTCGGTGGCAACGATACGCTCTACGACGGCGGCAGCGCGCCGGATGCCATGCAGGGCGGCACGGGCGACGACACCTACGTCGTCGAGGCTGCCGGCGACAATCTGATCGAGTTCGCGGGCGAAGGTCACGACAGGGTGCTGACCACCCTCACCAGCTTCACGCTCGGTGCAAACATCGAGGACCTGAAATATTCCGGCGGCCAGAGCTTCACCGGAATCGGCAACGAGCTCGACAACACCATCCAGGGTGGCAACGGCAACGATGTTCTGACCGGCTTGGGCGGCTACAATGCCCTGATTGGCGGGCCCGGCAGCGATACCGCCGACTATTCGGCAGCGCCGGGAGCGATCTCGGTGAATCTGTCGAGCGGCCAGGGCCTGAACGGCTACGGCCAAACTGATACGTTTTTCAGCATCGAAAACATCACCGGATCGAACAACGATGACACCATCATCGGCAATTCCAGCAACAACACGCTGAACGGCGGCGGCGGTGCCGACACGCTGGTCGGCGGCGATGGCAACGACACGCTGATCGGCGGGGCCGGAGCCGCCAACACCATGCAAGGCGGCGCCGGCAACGACACCTACATCGCGCAGGCCGTGGGGGATTCGATCATCGAGTTCGCCAACGAGGGCACCGATCTGGTGCAGACCGGACTCGGGTTCCTGATCATGGCGGCGAATGTCGAAAACCTCACCCATACCGGCAGCAACGATTTCACCGGCATCGGCAACGAGCTCAGCAATCTGATCGTCGGCGGCACCGGCAACGACTATCTGGTCGGCGCCGGTGGTAACGACACCCTGATCGACGGCGCGGGGCTCAACACCCTGCAGGGTGGACTGGGCGACGACATCTACGCCGTGCAATCCAACGCCGACACCGTGTTCGAATTTGCCGGTGAAGGCAATGACGAGGTGCAGACCTTCCTCGCCTCGTACACGCTCTCTCCGGACGTCGAGAAGCTGACCTTCATCGGCTCGTCGTCGCACACCGGGACGGGCAATTTATCCAACAACACGTTCACCGGCAAAGCGGGAGACGACACCTTCACCGGAGCGGGAGGCATTGACACCTACAACTACCGCACAGCAGGCAACGGGTTCGACACGATCAACGACTTCAACGCCGACAATGCCAACGCGATCGAGCGCGACTTCATTGATCTAACCGGACGCGGGCTCAACTTCGGCGCGCTGGCGCTCACCAGCGTGACCGGCGGCGTCGTGGTCGGCATCTCCGGCGGCGATGCGGTGCTGCTCAAGGGCGTCCTGATCGGGCAGCTCGATGCAGGAGATTTCCTCTTCTGAGTCGGCATGCGACTGGTTGCCCGTCCTCGCGGACGGGCAACGGCCGGGCATCCTGGCATCTGGGATCATCCGGACGCGCGCCCGGCAGACCCGCGGCCAGCGCTGGCCGGCCTGCGACAATCAGCCCAAAAGAACGGTTCACCAAGTTTGAACCTTTTGACGGTGGCCGCGACCCATGGACACTGGGGATTTCAGGGCCCAGTGATTTCGGCGGCGTCGTCTGAACGATCATATTCCGTTCAGGCGGCGCTGTTGTTTGTTGGGATGTGGTCGGCGGGCACCGGCCCGCGGCATCCCGATCCGCCTGCGGGGCCCGCCCCGCGGGCGTCCAGTCGGCCTGGCCGGAATAGAAAAAAGCACCGAGGGACATTGGCTTCCCTCGGTTGCTTGTAACGCGGTTGCGCTGATACGGCGTCGCGGCTTCGATTACTTCAGCGAGCTGCTGATGGAATTGAAGGTCCCGCTCAGCTTTGAGCCAACACCGTTGACGGCCGCGATGATGGCGATGGCGATGCCCGTCGCGATCAGTGCGTATTCGATCGCGGTCGCTCCGGATTCGTCGTGCAAAAAACCAACAATAAGAGTTTTCATGACAGCCCTGCCCTTAGATCTTCTGCTCAAGAACACGGATGAAATCCCGGTTCTGAACGGGGTATTACTACGGAAGAATTTAAGGCCGTCTGAATGACCAGCCCGTGCATTTTCACTAAATCGGAACTCGAATTTTCGGAAAACTTGCTGGTTGCCGTCGCGTGAGCGCGGGGCAAGACCGGGCTCGACCATGGCGCAAGCCGCACCGTCAACGACCGGGCACGAGCTCGGCCATCGTGGCAAATTCGGCCAGGTGATTGGCCGGGCAGCTGGATTCGAACCAACGACCTGCAGTACCCAAAGCTATTGCCTCACCTACCCTCCCTCACCATCCCATGCCCCGCGGGCTTCGCGGGGGAAAAAGAGCGGTCAAATCATCAGCAAAACCCCCGTCGACGGGCTGGAACCCCAGGCGGCCGAGTACACCGTCTGGGACGGCAAGCCGCCCCGGCTTCGGCGTGCGCGTACGCCTCACGGGGACAAAGTCGTTCATCATTGTCTATCGGGCGGGATCCGGCCGGACACCCCGTCCGTCGATTCACCGTCGGCGCCGTCGGCAAGATAGCGCCGGGCGCGGCCCGCCCCTGGCCAGGAGCCTGCCCGGGATGGTGGCAAACGGTGCGGACCCCGCCGCCGAGAAGCGCACCAGGCGCCCCAAACAGGATCAGCACTCGACGAGTTCGCCCAGCTGTATCTTGACCAGTACGCCAAGGTCAGAAAGTCGTCCTGGAAAAACGATGAGGGGTACCTGAGGCGGCCGCGCGCGAAGTGGAAGCGGCGAATACCTTCTCGACCAGCGACCTTGCGAAATTCGCGCTAGATCGCCTTCAGTTTGCGAAACGCAAACCAAACCATCTTCAGCAACAACCAGCCATCCCGGAAGCGAGAAATCTGCGTCTCGCCATAAGTGCGGGCCCTATAATGGATCGGCGTCTCCACGATTTTCAGATTCTTCCGTGCTGCACCGAAGATTAAGTCGAAGTCGCCGAATGGATCGAACTCACCGAAATAGTCTCGCTCTCGCGCCAGCGCCTCGTAGTCGCGTCGCAATAGAACTTTGGTGCCACACAAAGTGTCGGTCAACCTTGTGTTCACGAGGTAGCTGAACAGATAGGCAAAAACGCGGTTGGCTATGAAGTTAAGAGGCCGCATAGCCTCGCCCTCCATCGGATAGACCAGGCGCGTTCCATTGACGAATTCAGCCCTTCCCTTCTCGATCATCGCGCAATATCTCGGCAGCGCTTCGGGCGGCATCGTAAGATCCGCATCTAAAATCATCAGGACATCGTGCTTCGCTGCGGCAAAGCCTTTCCGAACGGCATCGCCCTTACCTTTGCCATCCTGCTTCAGCACTGCGATATCCCAGGTATCGCGATAGACATCGCGTACTCGTTCGCATTCCTCGAAGGTGCCGTCGCTCGAATTGCCTTCAACGAACAATATCTCCTGTTCCAGACCGAACCTCGGCATCCTGCGAATTGCGCTTTCGATATTTCCCTTCTCGTTGCGACATGGGATCACAATGCTTACTGACAACTTCCGATCAGAAAACTGCTCAAATGGACGCGCCACAAGATAAGTGCGTAGACAGAGCCGATTAATCCCCGGCAACGGAGCAATGAACCGATTAACCAATGGCCCCAATCCGAGCCAATGAAACGGAATCAACTGCCGCTGTTCCTGCCGGATGACTTCGAAATCCGTGAGGTCCATTAAATTGAGAAAATCAACGGTCGCAATGTAATTGATTTCGGGCTGGCGGCTCTTCAGCTTCAGGATCTCCGCCAACCTGAGGACAGGTTTCCAAAGATGAGAAAAATATGAAATCACGATACGCGTTGACGGCAGACACAGCCGCCGCAAGCAATTTAGCGTGCCATCTATGTCCTCGAACATACCGATGGTGTCAGCGATTATCACATAATCGAAAGGCCCTTCGGCCTTCGCCAGTGTCGACGGATCCTCTGCATCACCCAGAATAAAATTTAGCCCTGGATGAGTAGCTTGCGCCTTTGCGATGGTCGTCGGACTGAAATCCACTCCAACTCCGTAAGACGGCTCAAGAGCCGCAAGCATGTCACCCCTGCCGCAGCCGAGTTCGAGGACACGCTTGCCCCTCGGAACTAGGAAACGCATGAATTTGATGTCGTCGCTTCGATATGAACTGTTGAATTTGCCGCGGAGGTACTGCTCACCGCCTGAGGCCTCCGCGTCTGTCCAAACCCGCTGCTTGCGAGCATCGACTGGCGCAACCATCTTCTCACTCGACACCATCTCAATCATAAGGGCCCTCGTAAAACTGGCTATGAGCAATTAGCGATGCGAAGGTTATTGGCGGATCAACAGAAAAACCGTGCGAAGTTCGATCAGCTTGTCGCCCTCCTTCATGGTGGCGGGCCGAGGCGAAACCAAAGCAATGTTCGGCGAGGATTTGATCGCTTCGGCAGTTGGAAAGTAGATCTTGTCGAGGACGAAAACGCCGACCTCACGATCTGTTAAGTCGGCCGTCATGCTGCTTATCACGTCACGCCGGGAATCTCGATAAGCCTGCGTCAATCGCGGCACGCTTCCATAGACAACAACGAAGCCTTCACCGTACTCGGCAAAGGGCGCGGCATAGACAAATTCGACAAGGCGATTGTCTCTGCCAAGATGAGCAGTGAAATCCTTTCTGTCTGCGCTCGCCAGTTCGGTCCTCTTGGCTACCAACGCAAGAGATGTAGCTAGCGCCGGAGCATTTCTCGCGCCCATCGCCGCAATCGCTCCTATTCCAAGCAACGCCGCCGTCCATCGAACTTGATACTTCCAATCCTTCGTTAGCAAATAGAGCGCAACTACAGAGGCAGGTAGGGTGGCCGATACGCCGGCCGTGTAGTGGAGAGAGTAATGCTTCAGCACGATGAGGGCGGAAAAGCAGGAGGCGAAACCAGATCCAACGGCAATTATCGCTGCCGGCAAGTGCTCCGGTCCTCTCAACGCAGTCACAAGGCCCGCGGCCCCCAGCATGAAGCCACCGACCAAGGCAATCGCCAACGCGTAGGTCCCCTCCGCGGGAATGGCGGCTATGGCCAGGCGGATCGCGTCACCGCTTACAACGCTTTCCTTCCCGCTACCGTACATACCTGAGCCGAGAATTACTTGCTTGTGAAATTCAATCAAGGCATCGAAGGCGGCTTGTCCGATGACGAACTTGCCAACAATGAAGACGATCGCAAGCAAGAGAGCGACGAAGATCACGCAGATCCAAATGCTTCGAAGCCAACCAGGT
The DNA here is from genome assembly GCF_900696085.1 of Bradyrhizobium ivorense. Taxonomy (GTDB): domain Bacteria; phylum Pseudomonadota; class Alphaproteobacteria; order Rhizobiales; family Xanthobacteraceae; genus Bradyrhizobium; species Bradyrhizobium ivorense. The sequence goes on along the minus strand of NZ_CAADFC020000023.1, from coordinate 191,472 downwards.
CTGCGAAGGATAAGATTGAGTATCTGGGTGCCGGCAAGAGAGAGGCCGATGTAAACGTAGGACAGCTTGTTAAGATAGCCAAAAGCGCTTGCCGCGGCACCCAATGCACACACGTTAGCAGTAATATCGGGACGATAGGCAAGCTTCACGAGGACTGCGAAGAAAAGGGCATTGATCAGGATCGCGAAGGAGTCGATCGATGGCGACGTAAACATCAGCAACGTTGCCGGCGTTGACACAAGCCACATCAGCAGCCCAAGCATCACAGTGCTGGTGGGCGCAATGCGTTGTGCAACACGCGCGAACAGATAAACGCCAAATGCGCCAATTGACGCGCCAAGCCAAATGGTGATCGAATAGTAGGTCTGCAGGTGTTCGAGGACTTCGGTATAAAATCGAGCGTCCTTCCAGGCAATCGGAAATCCAGTCAACGCTAGTGCGAACCAGTTCATAAAATAGAACGGGACACCAGGATGGTCCGCCATGCCGCGACCGGTGTACATCTTGAGGTCGGCAAGCCGATAAGCAAAATTCAGAGCGTCGGCGAGACCGAGCGGCTGATAGTCCGTGTTGGCCCAGAATGAGGTGGGGTAGAGATACGAGAGGCTAACAGGGATCAGGAGAAAAACGATCGCAGCTGATGCGGGCCACGATAAACGATTACGCAATCCGAGCTCCAATTGATTCATGCTGCACTTGTAGTTTCCTGAAAAACTACGGGCGCTTGGAAAGGTCACAAGCTAAGCGAACGGCACCATTTGCACAAATCCACAATATTCCGTAATCCGTAATTTAAAATGCGCCCCCGCTCTCCGTTTTTTGGGTAATCGGAAATGCTTCTCAACTTCTTCAAGAATTCCACCGTCACGGTGTTTGGATTAACAGTAAAGTTAGGTTTGCATCGCTTACCGGGATTTTATCAAACCTATCTTACGTTGTATCCAATCTACAAGCGATATTTCGAAGCCGGCCCGATCGATCGCCTCAGATCGTTTGTACCGGCCGGGTCTGTAGTGATTGATGTCGGCGCGAACGTCGGATTTTTCACGCTACGGTTTGCGGACTGGGTGGGTCGAGATGGCCGTGTCATTGCAATCGAGCCGGATTTACAGAACTTTGAAACCTTGGTCTCAGCATTGAGCCAAGCAAACCTGCTTGACCACGTGTTTGCGGTGAAGGCGGTTGCTGCCGACGAACCCGGGACGAAATATTTGGAGCTGAATCCGCTCCACCCGGCAGATCATAAGCTTTCGCGGAGCCACACTGGTGTCCCAGTCACGGCGGTGACAGTCGACGACCTCGCCCGAGATCACAACGGGCTTCGTCCCGCGCTGGTAAAAATCGACGTGCAGGGTGCGGAAATGCTGGTACTTCGCGGAATGAACGAGATCCTAGACGTTGGCAGTCCGGCCCTTTTTGTTGAGTTATCGGAAAACGCCCTACAGGATTTCGGCTCGTCTGTTGCCGCAGTCTTAGATCTGCTCCAGGGTAAGGGGTACGCCCCGTATTGGCTAACCCGGGTAGGCCACAAGACGGCGACTCGGACTGAAATCCATGCCAAGGTTGCCGCCAATGATTATACCGACGTGTTATTTCTCAAGTCGCATCGCAATAACGAACCTTGAATTGCACTGGGTAGACAACGTTGAGCGGGCTTGGAACAGTCATTCTTATCTTCGCCGCGTCCAGCAGATAGCACCACCCTTCCCGCGTTGCTTCCGTTGAACGTCGCGCGGTGCCGTCAGAAACGGTGACAAGTCGGCTTCGTCGCAAACCACCTCACCAGCCACGACCTCCTAGCGCTTTTCCGATCTTGGGATCTGGGAGTGCCTTCTTGAGCTTGTCCCTCTTCGCGCAAAAAGTGTCGACCTTGTCGAGCACCTCTCAAGCAAGGCTTCGGCCGACGCCGTGGAGATGCCAACCCGCTGAAGGGTAAGGATCTCCTTCCTCTGCCGGCCTACCTGGACGCGCATACGCTCGATCTCGCCGCGGATAGCGTAAGCGCCTTCCGGGCGCACTAGAATACCCTAGCCGGGCCTTCAAACGGCGCCTGTGCTTCCCCCGTGTTTGCCGGAGATCGCACAGGCATTCGTCGCAAAAGCGGAGGAAAAATGTACAGCCAGTTTCAGTGGGTTGGTTGGTCGGGGCAGCTGGATTCGAACCAACGACCTGCAGTACCCAAAACTGCCGCGCTACCAGGCTGCGCTATACCCCGAACTCCATGAGGCGAGTGGATACACGCTTAGCCCGGCGCCAGCAAGGCACCGGTTGGGCGCCCCAAGCGTTGCGCCGCAAGCCCGGCCGGACGCCGGCCCGCCTCCGGGAAAGCGCGTCAAAATAAGCAGCTAGCGGCCGTTGAACAGGGGATGGGCGACCCGGTCGCCGGGCTGGATGCCGTACTTCTGCGCGGTCCCGGCAATGACCTCCAGCACGCCCTTCGCGAGCCCCCGCGACGGGATGATCTTGGTCGACATCGGCTCGGTGTTTTCGGCAATCCGCAGGATCCGGCCGTCGGCGCGGATGAAGATCATGTCGAGCGAGATGTAGGTGTTCTTCATCCACATCGAGACCTCCTGCTCCGGCGAGAAGTCGAACAGCATGCCTTTGCCGTCCGCCAGCTCCTTGCGGTACATCAGGCCGGTCTCCTTCTCCTGTTCGGTGGTCGCCATCTCGACCGAGAAGACGTGGACGCCGGACTTGGTGACGATCTCGAGCGGCTGGAAGCTTGCCGCCTGCGCGGCCGGGACCAGCAGCGCGCCGGACAGGATGACGAGCGCGGCCAGCAGCCACGGGCGAAGCCGCCCAACAATGCGATCGAAATTCATCGAAGGATACTCATGCCGGTGGAATTTTGCCGGCGGACCCTAACCCGATGATTGCGGCAAATGCCAGAGCCTTGCCGGCGGCCCCTCGCCTCACGTTTCCGTCAGGCGATCCCAAATCTTGAATCAGGAGTCCGGGATCGAGCGCCTTGGGGTCAGGTGCCTTGGGATCAAGTGCCTTGGGGTCAAGTGCTCTGGGTCAAGCGCCGGGGGCTAGTGCGACGACAGCGCCGACGGGCCGGTCTCGGGATGGATCTCGGCGGCCATCATGCCCTTGGAGCCGGGCCCGAACCGCACCAGCACATACTGGCCGGGGCGCAGCTCGGTCATGCCGAAGCGGCGCAGCGTCTCCATGTGCACGAAGATGTCGGGCGTGCCCTCGCCGCAGGTGACGAAGCCGAAGCCGCGCAGCCGGTTGAACCACTTGACCTGCGCGCGCTCGAGCCCGCTGGTCGCGGTCACCGTGACGTGGGTGCGCGGCGGCAGCATCTGCGCCGGATGGATCGCGGTCGACTCGTCCATCGAGACGATGCGGAAGGCCTGATAGCCCTTGGCGCGCTGCACGCATTCGACAACCAGGCGCGCGCCCTCGTAGGCGGTCTGATAGCCGTCGCGGCGCAGCACCGTCACATGCAGCAGGATGTCGGGCCAGCCATTGTCGGGGACGATGAAGCCGTAACCCTTCGAGGCGTCGAACCATTTGATGACGCCGGAGAGCTCGACGAGATTGGCCGCTGCATCGCCCAGTCCGGAGAATGCATCGAGCGCCGGATCGCGCGGCGCGCCGCCGCCATACTCGCCTTGTCCAATTCTGCTCTGCCCACCTCCGCTCGCGGGCGGCCCGCCGAGCTTCTTGGACTCAAATCCGTCCGACCCCATGACCCCGGACCCCACACATCAATTGCAGTTCGCCGTCGTTGCGGCAAAGCCTGAACACGCTGCCATTCATGACCAACTCACGAGAACGCTGCGCGAATCTCTCGAATCAAAAGATAACACTCCCGCTTGCGGGGCATAGCTAAAAATCGAATCTAACGGGAACTATGAACAGGCTTGCACAGCTGCGAATCAAACAGGCATCAGTTGCCGACGAACGGACCGAGCGTGTCGCCGATGTCGTGGCGGATCACGAGATCGGCGATGTCGTCCTGATCGGTCGGCTCTTTGTTGATGATCACGAGCCGCGCGCCGCTGTTCTTCGCCATCATCGGAAAGCCCGCCGCCGGCCACACCACCAGCGACGATCCGATCGCGAGAAACAGATCGCAGGTCTTGGTCAGTTCCGTCGCGCGCAACATCGCGTCCTCGGGCATCGCCTGGCCGAACGAAATCGTCGCGGTCTTGACCGGATCGCCGCAGTCCGCGCAGTCGGGCGCACTACCGCTTTGGTCGAATTGCCGCTTTACCCACGAGAGTTCGTAGTCCTTGCTGCAGCCGATGCAGCGTGCGTAGGTCGTGTTGCCGTGCAACTCGATGACGTCGGTGGCCTTGAAGCCTGACGCCTGATGAAGGTTGTCGATGTTCTGGGTGATGATGCCCGGAACCTTGCCGGCGCGATAGAGCGAGGCGAGCGCGCGATGCCCGCGACCGGGCTTAGCCGCGGCGAAGGTTGGTTCCATCGCAAAGCGCCGGCGCCACGACTCGTCGCGCGCATCCTGGCTGGCGACGAACTCGTCGAACGGGATCGGCCGGTTGCGGGTCCACAGCCCGCCCGGCGAACGGAAATCCGGAATGCCGCACTCGGTCGAGATGCCGGCGCCGGTGAAGGGCACGATCGACGACGCCTCGGCAATCATGTTGCCTAGCTGCTCGACGCCGCTGCGCAGATCCTTTGCAATCACAGGAGACGATCCGGTTGGATGCGCCGACTATAGCACGGCCGATTGCGGGACCAACGCGCAATGCGGGCGCGCGATCTCGCTCGATCGAGCCGCGTCCATCAGGCGGCGGCATCAAGCGGCCTTGGCAGCGTGCTGCTCCGGCGCCCGTCTCGTTGCTCTTCCTGAGTTTTGCCGACGGCACCGCCTTCGCTTCATCACATTCCTGCAATTTCAGCTCCCCATTGACGCCCAAATCGCCGATGCCAATGCGGCCGGGGACGGGGGTGACACGGAGGATGGGCAATGACCGACCAGAAAGATCGCGTCTCGCGCGAGCGCGAAGAGATCGCCGCACGCGTGGCCAGCTTCAGGGCGACGCAGCAGAAGTTCGAACGCGATCGCCAGGAATATTTCGCCAACACGCTCGGCAATGCCTGGAGCGGATTTCAACGCGAGAACGCGTGATGCCGCGCGGTGCGAAACGCGATCAGTGCATCGCTCTGGTCTGCCCGCAACCCGGCTAACCGATCGCGCGCTGACCCGTCATTGAAAAAGCCCGGAGCGGTGCGCTCCGGGCTTCGTCATTACCAGTCGTAATAGTGCCGGTAATAGCGGTGTCGATAATACGGACCGCCGTAATAGGCGTATGGCCCCGGGCTGTAGTAGCGCGGGCCATAGTAACCGTAGCCCGGCCCGTAGTAGTATGGGCCGTAAGCGCCCGCTGCGCCGGCAGCGATCGCACCGGCGGCCAGACCGAACGCCAGACCAGGACCGATACCGCGGTGGCGCGCCTCCGCCGGCGCGCTCAGCACGGTTGCGCCAACAGTCGCAACCGCCGCCACAACTGCCAATGTCTTTTTCATCCGCAACCTCCTCTCCTCATTTCGTGGGATTAACGCCGGCGCGGAGCGATGGTTTCAGATCAACGCGGGGCGCCAAGCATCAGCAAATACGCTGGATTCCCCCCTCGCCCGGTTCCACAGCCATGCGATAGCGCAGAGCCACCATCGGTTGGCGCGGGAACTAGAAGACAACCTCAGGGATTAATATGTGATCTCGTGAGGTTGACCTATGCCGGCTTGGATGGAACTTTTACTCAATGTGATGGGCTTTGCCGGCTTCATCGCGATCGCGATGTATCACAAGCACCCGAACGGCAAGCTGCCGGACTGAGCCTCGGCGCCGCCGCTAAAGCGCGATGAGATGAGGTTGAGTCATCATCGCGCTTCAGCTTTTTGTTTGAGCATGATCTCCGCGCAAATGCGTTCCGCGTTTGTCGCGAGGGAAAGCCGCTTCACACTTTTCCGGATCGTGCTCTAGTTAGACTTGTGCGGCTCACCCGCGGTGCGAACCAGCCTGTCCGCCTTGACCAGCACATGCCCACTCTCCGGCTGCGGCCGCAGCCAAAAACTGATCGCGATGAAGGCGGCGCAAAACAGCAGCCCCATCACCATCACGCGCCGGTGGGTCGGTCGGTCCGCACTGTGAAATGTCGGCATCATGGCTGTCATCCGCAGCCATTCCACGCCCAATCACGGGTCGTGACAACGCGATATAGCGCTTAACCTAACCGAATAGGGTTATCGGCCGGACCGTTTCGTGAGCGGCCGCCTCTGCGGACCGCCAGCGTCCGATCCGCAGCATATCCAGAGCTTGTCCGCAGCAAATCCACAGCCCCATCAGAGCGCTTTTGCCTAGTATTTTAATGATCTTGCTGCGCACAAATCCACAGAGGTGCACAATTGGTATTTATCGGCCGATCCGGTGGGCCGCTTGACCGGGGCCCGGGCTGATTCGGCCGAAAACGCCGCACCCTCGCATTTACAAAGCGTTAAGAAGCCGCTGACAAGGTTCCCCCAGGAGGGAGAGCCATGCTCATCTACCCCGTACCTGTCGAAGTGACGCACGCCCGCGTGCAGCTCGTCGTCGACCAGACCGCGAAGGCTGAGCCGCGCATTGTCAACGAGGACGTGCTCGACGTCTTCGCCGCCAAGAACAAGGCCGACCGCGACGCCGTCGAGACCATCCTCAACATCAAGGTCTGAACGCCGGCCATCGTCAGGCCGCGAAGGGCACCCGTCGTGTGCCAAGGTCTCGCGCGCGCGGGAAACCTCGCCGGCGACTGGAACCACTCCTCCGCGCACAGGTAGTCATGGGCAAGGAGATGCTCATGAACAAGCTCGTCGTCGTTGCCGCCCTCGCCCTGATGTGCGGCCCGGCCTTCGCGCAGGATACGGGCCCCGCTCCCCAGACCGGGATGGAGCGGCCGGAAAATATCAATGGGGCCACGCCGAAAGGCTCGATGGATACCACCGGCATGAACGTGAACCGCGCCAACAAGCCCGACGCGAAGGACACGACAAAGGGCAACGCCGCCAGGAAGGACAATCCCAGGAAGTAGCGGCCCGCTCTGCACGGGCGGGCGTCGCGGCTCTCCTCGGCCTTGGCGCAGCGCGTTGCGCAGCCCGCAAAAAATTTGGAACGGATGCTCGATCCGACCGTTGATGTTGCGAGCGATACAACGAGGGAGAAATCCACCGGAAATATCAGCTCAACAAGCCCCGTCAGCCTACCTCGGTAGCTGGCGGGGTTTTGATATAAAGGAGGCGCGATGTACGCACTGTTCCGCGGCAAGACGCAGCTTGGACGGTCCTTCCCGACTGAAAAGGAAGTCTGGGAAGCCGCTTTGATCGACGGCCTCGTGGCCAATGTTCCCGCCGCGGACGAAGCCGGAGGGCGTATTCTTGCTGCCGACTATCACGTGGAGCGGGTTGGCGAATACGAGCCGCAACCGGATTGGAAGCCCGACCGCCTCAACCCTGCTGCGGCAGGGGGAACGAATCGGCCGAAGCCGCATTGAACCCAAAACAGCGTTCAGTAGTGCCGGCAGCTCACCGCCCTGTCGGCTTCGGAAGTCCCCGCGATTCCCGCTCGCGGGGTTTGCTTTGAACTTTTGGCGACTGCGACGACGCACGGGCGCTGGGGTTTTTCAGGGCCCAGTATCTAGGCAGCGCCGCGGGCACGAACATGTTCCGTCGCCTCGGCGCTGTTGCTTTTTGCGAATTCAACCTTAAGTTTGTCTGTAGCAGTTGACGGCTCACGCCCTGAAAATCCCAGACCGTCAACTGGGAAAGCCCCGCATCCAGCCTGCGGGGCTTTCCATTTTTGGGAGAGGCATCGTTCGGAGCGGATCGCCTTCGGCCTTGCCCTGGCGGTGATCAGCGCCATTTCTGAAATCTCGCGAAAAGTTGACCTCTAACGGAGAGGCAAGCTTCGTTCGCAAAACCATCACGCCCGCTTCTTCTCTTCCCGTTCTTCCTTTTCGAGCTGTTCTTCGACGTACTGCACGACAGCTCGGCGAACGTCCGAGCTTTTGATCTTGTAGAACGCTTTCGCCAACCTCAACATCTGCACGTCTTCGACGCGGTTCGACATGGAAATAAGCTCCGATTGTTGGAGCGGAAATTACTCCAGGTCGTCGCTCGCCCATCATTAAACCGCTGCAACCTTAGGCACCTTATTGTCGCAGTACGCACCTCTCGTCAGATGAACTTCCGGTAAGCTTCATTCTGTTTTCACGAACGCAGATGGAGCGCGCGAGATGCTTTAAGACTCCTGCTTTCCTCGTTCTTCATGGTCCGACAGCCATACGCAAAGCGCCGCGATCGAACCGCAAATCAGTCCAATGACGAGCACGGCGGTGCTGAATGTCTCGAGACCCGCGGTCAGCACCGTCACCCCTCCCCCGATGACGAGGATTCGTTTCAGCAGCTCAACGCGCCAATGAACCAGAACCACATCGCCGAGCCAGGCCGCCAGCGATGTCAGGAAGACGAACAGTTTTTTTGCCAGATACGCGCTCGCCACGAACCCGGCAGCCACCAGCGCCGGGTTCGTCGTTCCCGAGCGCACGACAATGTAGGCCGTGAGCAGCGCGATGGTGATGAATGGCCCGATCAGGGCAAAAGCCAGAAATCGCTTCATGCCGGCAGCATAGGCCTGTTCGCGCTTGCCAGCGTGCGCAGTCATTCAGGAGATTTTCTGTAGAACGCTGCAGGCGCGAGCCTGGCAATTTCGCTATCGGCTCCGCGCGCCGAAAGCTCGCGAAAGGTTGAGAGCGCAAGGCGCACAAAGGGGCTTTCATTCGCCCGCAACCGGCACGCAAAGGCTGCCCCTCCCCACAATTTGCTGCTAATTTCCGCCCCGCTCCCTCGCCCAAACGAGCATCTCTGAACGTTCTCAGGAGGATAAGAAAAATGCGCTATCTCCACACCATGCTGCGCGTCCGCAATCTCGATACGGCGCTGAAATTCTACCAGGACGCGCTGGGGCTGAAGGAAGTGCGCCGCATCGACAATGACAAGGGACGCTTCACGCTGGTGTTCCTGTGCGCGGCCGAGGACCTCGATCTGTTGAAGTCGCAGCCGCAGACCCGCGGCGCGCCGCTGGTCGAACTGACCTACAATTGGGACGAGGAGAAGTACGGCGAGGACCGCTACTTCGGCCACCTCGCCTACGAGGTCGACGACATCTACGCGACCTGCGACCGGCTGATGAAGATGGGCCTCACCATCAACCGTCCGCCGCGCGACGGCAACATGGCGTTCGTGCGCTCGCCCGACCTGCACTCGATCGAGCTGTTGCAGAAGGGCGACCCGAAGCCGCCGGCGGAGCCGTGGACCTCGATGCCGAACACCGGCCACTGGTAGGTCCCCGACAGGCCCCGGCGAAATCCTCCGCCACTCCGCGCGGCAGCGCGCTGGTCCGCGAGGCTAGCCGGTCCGGATCCGCATTAGGAACATGGTGCTATCAGCATCGTTGTCTTCCCAAAGCGGAGGAGGACGACGCATGGCAAGAGGAATTTTGCTTTGGCTGGTGGGCGTGCCGATCCCGGTGATCATTTTGCTTTGGTTGGTGTTCGGCCACTGAATTCGGCGGCGCGTACGACGCACGCATGACCGCCCCGGGAAACGAGAGGCCCTGCCATCCCGCGGCGGGGCCTGTTTTTTGTCCTGCGAGCAATTCACTGCGGGCTTTCCGCGGAAGACTCCGCTAAGAACGCCGCAAACAGCAACAGCGGGAGAAACGCGTGCCTGACAGCAAGCCGCAATTGACGATCTGGGGCCGGGCCAACTCGGTCAATGTGCAGAAAGTGCTCTGGTGCCTTGCCGAGCTCGAGCTGCCCTATCAACGCATCGACGCCGGTATGCAGTTCGGCAAGAACGACCAGGCGGACTATCTGGCGATGAATCCGAACGGCCGGGTGCCGACGCTGGTCGACGGCGACTACGTGCTGTGGGAATCCAATTCGGTGATGCGCTATCTCTGCATGGCCTATGGTCAGGGATCGCCGATCTATCCGCAGGCGCCGCAGGCGCGCGCCGCGGTCGACCGCTGGCTCGACTGGTCGCTGTCGACGTTGCAGCCGGTCGATCGCCCGGTGTTCTGGGCGCTGGTGCGCACGCCGCCGGAGAAGCGCGACATGGTCCAGATCCAGAAGGATGTCGACGCCGAGGGCGTGGTGTGGCGCGTGGTCGAGGACAGGCTCGCGACCCGCCGCTTCATCGAGGGCGATCAGTTCACCATCGCCGACATCGTGCTCGGCGCGTTTGCGCGGCGCTGGCTCGGCGTCGAGGGCGTCAGCAAGCCAAAGCTGCCCAATCTGGACCGCTGGTTCGGCGAGCTCGCAGCGCGGCCGGGATTCGTCCGCTTCGTCGCGCCGCCGATGTCGTAGAGCATGATCCGGAAAAGTGTGAAGCGGTTCTCCCTCGCGACAAACGCGGAACGCGTTTGCGCGGAGAGCATGCTCAAACGAAAAGGCCGCGCTCAGCGCCCGCTCGAGTAGCCGCCGCCGACGCTGACCGCGCCGCCGAGCTTGACGCAGGTGTCGGTGCCCTCGACCCGGACGAAGCCGGGCCCGAACGACGCGCAAGGATTGGCCCGCGCCGCGGGCTTCGACGGCAGCGCCTTGCCTGCATCGGGCGGCGTCTGAAAATCGCGGCTTCTGCCCTGCTGCGCGAACGCGGCGACCGGCAGCAGCACGGCGAGGATGGCGAAGAGTGTTGTTCGCATCCGGCCTTTTATCGCGCGCGGATGGTCGAGGCTAGCGCACGAATTTGACGCCGAATGTCCTGCCTTCGCGCCAAACCACCTCGCAGGCTCGCCCGGTACGGGCATCGCGCGAGAACGCCAGCCGCAGTTTTGCGGGCAGCGTGTTGCGGTCCTCGATCGTGATCCTGGCGCCGGTCGACGACAGGTCCTCGACCACGCAGGGCCGCGCGGCGAATCCGCCGTCGAGCGTGATCCAGCCGGGTTGGCGCAGCGATTTGCGCGTTTCGCGTTTCTTGGTCCCGAGAGCCATTGCCATCATTCCCGAGGCCAAGCCGTATCGCCGGTGACTTACCAAAGGGTTGCGAAATCGCCGTGGATTGCAGCGATCCACCGGGGCGCGGGAAAGCCGCTCGGAACGCTTGCTCACCCGGCCAATCGCCACTATACGTTCGCCCGTCGCGGCCGTTGACGGCTGCGGCCAGTCCGGCGCATCTCACGTCTAACGTATTGATTTGCCGGGAGTTTTGCTCCCTTCGTCTATCGGTTAGGACGCCACCCTTTCACGGTGGAGAGAGCGGTTCGATTCCGCTAGGGAGCGCCATCAAGGCCAATCCAAAATCAAGCAAGCTCAAGGGATTGCGCTGGCTTCTTCAAGCGGTCGCCTGCCGAGCCTCGTCGCCGCGCGCCGTCAGCGTTGTTCCAGCTGGCTGACCGGGACGCCGCGGTCGAGCACCGCGCGCTCGTCCAGGTCCGGAAGCGACAGCAGGCCCGCGATGGCCGCCAAGACGACGAATACGATGAAGCCAATGCGCACGATCAAAATCACCTGGAGTGAGAAAAGCCGACCGCGACGCCGGCTGCGTGTTTCCACGCGCCGCCGTCACTTCAAAAAATGAACTGCAATCCTGCGCCAGTTGAGAGCACGCCGGACCAGCTCCGGTCATGACCCAAATAGATCAAAGCGCGAGCGACCCGGTCACCGGCAGGAAAGTCCGGCCTGGATTGTGGTCCAGAATCCACAATGCGGCGGCATATGCGCATGCGCCCGTGTGCCGCCGAGGTGAATCAGGATGGCGGCAACAAGCGCGATGACGATGATGGGAACGACAGGTCTTCCGAACAGCATGGGCCTGCGCATCAGACGATATCGTGGCCTAACTATGGCCCGCGGATCTGTTCCGAGATTTGCGGCCAACGTTCAGCGCGCGTGCCGCGCGACCCGGCTAGCGATTGGCGGCGCTGGCCACGTCCTGGCGGTTGTCCGGCTGCACCGCCACCTGCGCCGGCGCCGGCGCCGGTTTGATGCAGGTGCTGCAGATCACGAGTTTCCGCGCCAGTTGATCGTCGGCATCCGCCGACTGCGCCACGGCCGGCGATGCATTGCGCGCCTGCCGCCGCGGCGGTGGGAGGTTCGGATCCTGTCCGGCACCGTCCCAGGCGATCGGCCCCTGCCCCGGCTGTGTCGACGTCGTCATGCCGTATTGCGCATATTGCGCGCAGGCGCCGAGTGCGAACGGCAACAACAGCACCGCGGCCTTGCCGCCCCAGTTCCGGAATGCAGACATGATCAAACTCTCACGCTATTCGTGCTGCGACCTAAGAGCAGAACCGCTAAGAAATCGTTTGCCCTGTCGGCCAGCCATCGCATGCAAGGACGACGGTATTGCGGCGTAAAAGTGAAACGGGAGTTTAGCCATGCCTGACGTCAACCCGCGCTTCGACGGCCAGCGCGTGCTCGCCGATCTCAACGCGCTGCGCGCCATCGGCGCCTTCAAGACCGGCGTGCACAAGCCGACGTTTTCCGAGCCGCATCTGCGCTCGCTCGACTGGCTCGCCGCGCGGCTGCCGGAGGCGGGTCTCACTGCGGCGATCGACGGCATCGGCAATGTGCTCGGCAGCAGCGCCAAGGCCGGACCAAAACTGCTCGCCGGCTCGCATCTCGAAAGCCAGAACCAGGCGGGCTGGCTCGATGGCCCGCTCGGCGTGATCTACGCGCTCGAAGCCGCGCGCGTCATCAACACCGATCCCTCGATCGACGGTGCCGTCGAGGTCGCGGCCTGGTGCGACGAGGAGGGCCATTTCGGCCAGTTCCTCGGCAGCCGCTCCTACGTCGGCGCGGTGACCGAGGCCGAGATCGATGCGGCGCGCGACCGCAGCAGCGATTGTACCATGCGTCAGGCGCTGCACGATGCCGGCTTTGCCGGCCGGCCGCGCCTGCACGCCGCGCCAGGACGCCATATCGGCTATCTCGAGGCGCATATCGAGCAGGGTGACACGCTGGAGAGCGGCCAGCTGAAGATCGGCGTCGTCACCTCGATCGTCGGGATCTGGCAGTACCGCATCACATTCACCGGCGCGCAGAACCATGCCGGCACCACGCGGATGGCGATCCGCAAGGACGCTGGCCTGGCGCTGGCGCGGTTCTGCGTCGCGATCGACGACAGCTTCCCGGCCGTGTGCGGACCGCGCACGGTCTGGACCACCGGCCGCATCACGCTGGACCCGGGCGCGCCGAGCATCATCCCGGGCCGCGCCGAGATGCTGTTCCAGATCCGCGACGACAACCCTGCCGTGATTGCGCGGCTGGAAGAGCATCTGCAGCGCATGGCCGCCGAGCTCACCGCGCGCGGCGGCTGCAGCGCCGCAGTCGAACGGATCAGAACCGGTGCGCCGGCGATGATGCATCAGCCGTTCCAGGATGCGATCGAAGCCGCCAGCGCAGCGCGCGCGGACGGCAAATCCGTGCGCATGCCCAGCGGCGCCGGCCACGACGCCCAGATCCTCGCCACCATCATGCCGGCGGCGATGCTGTTCGTGCCGTCGATCGGCGGCATCAGCCATCACTGGACCGAGAACACCGACGACGTCGACATCGTCACCGGCGCGGACGTCTACGTCGAAACCTGCCGGCGCCTGCTGGCGGGCGCGGCTGCGCGCTAACTCAGACCCGCCGTCCGAACGGAACGACCGCCGAGACCCCGCTGGCCGGCGCGCTGCCGCCGGGCGCGCCATACCCGGCCCCCCGTCTGCCACGCAACAAGGCCTGCACCCCGTTACAGCGAAACGTGAATTCCCAACCGCGTGTCCGCGGCGACGGGCCACCTTGCAAAGGGCTGGATTTGCGGCCATTTTCGCCGCTCATAAGGACAAATTGGCTTCATGTTGTTGCTCGAGTCGCTTCCGACTGTGATTGGGGCTGCCGCCATCGCGCCCGCGTTGCTGGTGCTGTGGCTCGTGATCGCAGCCGATGAGCGCCCCGGACCGCCGACCCAGGTGTGGCTGGCCTTCGTGCTCGGCGCCGCCAGCATCTCGCTGCTCGGCCTGGCGCGGGCGCCGTTCAACGCGCTGCTCGCCATTCCCGACGATCCCTGGCTCACCCAGGCGGTGCGCGCGGCGTTCGGCGTCGCGGCGCCCGAGGAGATCGTCAAGGTCCTCGTCATCGTCGCGATCTCGGCGCGGCGCCGCGCCTCCGCCGATCCGATGGACACGGTGGTCTATGGCGCGGCGGCCGGGCTGGGCTTCGCGGCCTATGAGAACCTTGCCTATCTGGTCCAGCACAAGGACATGTGGCGTGCGCTCGCGGCGCTGCGCAGCGTGCTGACGGTGCCGTTTCACGGCGCGCTCGGCATCATTGCCGGCGCCTATCTTGCGATCGCGCGCTCGGGCGGCGCGCTCGGCGCGCACCGGCACAACCGCGACTGGGCCAAGATCTCGAGCTGGTCGCTGGTGCTGTTCGCGCCGATTGCGCTGCACGCCGCGTTCGACTTCCCGCTGTTGTGCCTGCAGCGGATTCCCGACCTTGGCTCGACCACGCGGCTGCTGCTCGGGTCGGCCAGCGTCGTGATCGGCTTCTCCTCGATCGGCTTTGCCATCCGCCTGGTGCGCCGCGTCGGCAAGCATCACGCGCCGCGCACCGACATTGCGCGCGAGCGGCTCAGCCAGCTCAGGCGGATGTGGGCGCTGCTGTTGATCGGCGGCGGCGCCGGCTTTGCCGGCGTCTCCTTCCTGCTCACCTCGCTGCATCACTGGTACGTCAACCCCGAGCGCAACGCGTCGTTCATCCTGGTGCCGATCGGCTTCACCTCGATCCTGATCGGCTTCGCGCTGCTGATCGCAACCACCGCCGTGTATTTCTTCGGCCGTAACCGGATGCGGAGCGCCGGAGAGGGTTTTTCGTCCGCATCAGGCCCAAGCTGAAGCGCGATGAGATGATCTTCTCGGAAAACCGCTTCGCGCTTTTCCGGATCATGCTCTAGAATTCGTCTCGACGCTCGCAGATCCGGAGAGCCGCGATGACACTTCCCGACAATCTCGACAAGCTGCGATCGCAAATGAGCGCCGCGGTCAAGCAGCACTGGCGGGCGTTTTTGTTCGAGGGCATTCTGCTCGTGATCCTCGGCATCGCGGCGATGCTGGTGCCGGCATTCGCGAGCCTCGCCGTCACCATCTTCCTCGGCTGGATGTTCCTGATCTCGGGCATCGGCGGGCTGATCGTGACCTGGTGGGCGCGCGACATGCCGGGCTTCTGGTGGTCGCTGATCTCGGCCGCGCTCGCGGTGCTGGCCGGCCTGATCCTGCTGGCCCGGCCGATGCAGGGCGTGCTGACGCTGACCATCGTGATCGGCGCCTATTTCATCGCCGAGGGCGTCGCCACCATCATGTACGCGCTGGAGCACCGCCGCGAACTGTCCGGACGCTGGTCGTGGCTCCTGATCGCCGGGCTGATGGACATCCTGATCGCGTTCTTCATCATCGCCGGCCTGCCGGGCTCGGCGGAATGGGCGATCGGCCTTTTGGTCGGCCTCAATCTGATGTTCGGCGGCGCCACCCTGATCGGCATGGCGTTGGCGGCGCGCAACACCTGACGCCGAACCGGCAAGCCGGCGCGAGATTTTGGGGTGACAGGCCGGATTCCATGGGCTATAGACCCGGCCCATGATCACCGCCGCCACCAGCTATTTTTGGTATTTTAGCTACGACAGCTTGCTGGCGGCAGGAGGATCGCGCTCAATCTGAAGAATTGCAGCAGACCACCAAAACAAGCCGCCAGACCTGGCGGCTTTTTTGTGTGCCGGCAGGTCCCACATCCAAAGGAGCCAGCCGTGTTGAGTACGACAGACGATCTTCGCATCAAGGAACTGAAAGAGCTCAGTACGCCCGATGAGGTGATGCGGGAAATCCCGCGCACCCTGACCGCGACCCGGGTCGTGATGGGCGCGCGCAATGCCATCCACGCGATCCTGCACGGGACCGATGACCGCCTGTTGGTCGTGGTCGGCCCCTGCTCCATCCACGATCCCGCGGCGGCCGTCGATTACGCCGAGCGCCTCGCCGGCCTGCGTGAACAGCTCGCCGACCGCCTCGAGATCGTGATGCGGGTCTATTTCGAGAAGCCGCGCACCACCGTGGGATGGAAGGGACTGATCAACGATCCCGGCCTCGACGGCAGCTTCGACATCAACAAGGGCCTGCGGCTCGCCCGCAGCGTGCTGTCGGCGGTGAACAATCTCGGCCTGCCGGCCGGCACCGAATTCCTCGACATGACGACGCCGCAATACATCGCCGACCTCGTCTCCTGGGCCGCGATCGGCGCGCGCACCACCGAGAGCCAGATCCATCGCGAGCTGGCGTCGGGGTTGTCGTGCCCGGTCGGCTTCAAGAACGGCACCGACGGCAACCTGCGGATCGCAGCTGACGCCGTGAAGTCGGCCTCGCACCCGCATCATTTCATGGCGGTGACCAAGGGCGGCCGTTCGGCGATTGCGGCGACCAGCGGCAACGAGGACTGCCACGTCATCCTGCGCGGCGGCCGCGCGCCGAACTACGACGCGGCGAGCGTCGACGCGGCCGCGGCCGAGCTTGGCCGGGCCGGCGTCGCAGCAAGGCTGATGATCGACACCAGCCACGCCAATTCGAGCAAGAAGCCGGAGAACCAGCCGCTGGTGGCCGCCGACATCGCAGGCCAGGTCGCAGGCGGCGAGCAGCGCATCGTCGGCGTGATGATCGAAAGCAATCTGGTGGCGGGCCGCCAGGACGTCGTTCCCGGCAAGCCGCTGACCTATGGCCAGAGCATCACCGATGGCTGCATCGACTTCGACACGACGGCTGATGTGCTGAAGCAATTGGCCGATGCCGTCGACGCCCGGCGCAGCGTGCAACGCGACGGCCTGAAGGAGCGTTCGGCCTGAGGCGGGAACGGATTGAGCGCTGCCGGCGGGGCGAACTCGCGCTCCGCCGGCTCTCGCTCTTTACTTGAGCATGATCTATTCGGAAAACCGCCTCACACTTTTCCGGATCATGCTTTAGCAGCCGCGGCAGATGCTCTTGATCTTCTTGTCGAGCGCGGCGTCTTCCTTGTTCATCGCGCTGTTCGGATCGCTCAGATTCTTCTCACTGGGGACGTCGCCGCGGCGCGGCTGACGGTGGCCGATCGGCGCCTCCAGCAACGGCCCGTTTTTCTGGACCGAGGACGACCCACCTTGCTGCTGTGCCCAGGCCTGGGGTGCCCAGGTCTGCAGCGCGCCGACCGCAACCATCAACGCCATCGCCAAAACTGTTTTCCGCATCTCGCGTCTCCGCTCTCAACCCTATCGCGCCCGTTCCGGGACATCGATGTTAGCACAGTTGCGGCGCCCCTGCGCCGCGCAATCCTGTACCTTCCGTATATCGGCCATCGTGCCAAGTAGCCAGATTCCGGCGGCGACCAGTACCGCAAAGAAGCCGAGCAGCACGGCATTTTCGATCCAGCGGTTGCCCTCGTCCTCGGGCGGCTCCTGCCGCCCGTCGCCGCTCCCGCCCATCGCCTGGCTCACGTTTCCGGCGGGTAAAGGTGAACGTCACCGCAATAATCGACGACCCGATAGCGTCGTTCCCCGGCCTCTTCACGTTCGTGGGAAGATGACTGCGACAAATAGCTCGGGCCGATCGGCGCCTTGCCGTGGCCGCCGGGGATGTCGAGCACATAGTCCGGCTGGCACAGGCCGGAGACGCGGCCGCGCAGGGTGCGCATCAATTCCTGCCCGGCCTCAATCGTGGTGCGCAGATGCGCGGTGCCGGGCGCGAGATCGCCGTGGTGCAGATAGTACGGCTTGATCCGGCACTCGACGAAGGCGCGCATCAGCGCCTCGAGGGTTTTGGCATCGTCGTTAACGCCGCGCAGCAGCACCGACTGGCTGACCAGCGGGATGCCGGCATCGGCCAAGCGGGCGCAGGCCGCGCGAGCGCTAGCCGTCAGCTCGCGCGGATGGTTGGCATGGACCGCGATCCATGTTGTCGCGCCCGCAACCCGCAGCGCGGCGACCAGGTCGGCGTCGATGCGCACGGGATCGGCGACCGGCACGCGGGTGTGGATGCGGATGATCTTCACATGATCGATGCCGGCGAGATCGGCCATTATCTCGGACAGCCGGCGCGGCGACAGCATCAGGGGATCACCGCCGGTCAGGATGACCTCCCAGATCTCCTGATGCGCGCGGATGTAGTCCAGCGCCGCGCGATAGGCGTCGTCTGATAGTGCCGAGGCCTTGCCGGGCCCGACCATTTCCCGCCGGAAACAGAACCGGCAATACACCGCGCAGACATGCACCAGCTTGAACAGCACCCGGTCCGGATAGCGGTGCACGATCCCTGCGACCGGCGAATGCGCGTCGTCGCCGATCGGGTCGGCGTTCTCGCCCGGCTGCTCGACGAGCTCGGCCGCGCTGGGGACGAACTGCCGTGCGATCGGATCATCCGGATCGGCCGGATCGATCAGCGCGGCGAGTTCCGGCGTCACCGCCACCGCATAGCGCGCGGCGACGCGCTCCAGCTCGGGCAGCGCCTCCACCGGCGCGAGGCCGGCATCGAGCAGCTCGCGCGGTTGCCGCAGCGTTGCCGCCAATCTTCGATCGATCTTGTTCATGTCTCTCCTGCAGGCGGTGTCCAGACCACCTGGTCAATCCGCGGCGCGCCGCTCGCCAGCATCACCAGCCGGTCGAAGCCGAGCGCGACGCCGCTCGCCTCCGGCATCTGGCCGACCGCGGCAAGGAAATCCTCGTCGAGCGGGTAGCGCTCGCCGTAACGGCGCGCCTTCTCGTCCATCGCGGCGGTGAAACGATGGCGCTGCTCGGCGGCGTCGGTCAACTCGCCAAAGCCGTTGGCGAGTTCGACGCCGCAGGCATAGATCTCGAAACGCTCGGCGACGCGCGGATCACCCGCCTTGGTGCGCGCCAGCGCCGCTTCTGGCGACGGATATTCGAACAGCACGGTCAGGCGTCCCTGCCCCAGATGGGGCTCGACATGCTCGACCAGCACCTTGCTGAAGATATCGGACCAGGTGTCGTCGTCTGCAATCCGCACCCGCTGCTTTGCCGCCGCCGCCAGCGCCGCGCGGTCGCCCTCGTTGGCTGCGATCGTCGCCAGCAGATCGATCCCGGCAAACCGCTCGAAGGCGGTGGCAACAGTCAGCAGCTCCGGCTCGGCGAAGGGGTCGGCTACCTTGCCGCGGAACGAGAACCGTCCGATCCCGGTGGCCTGCGCGGCATGGGCGATCGCGACCACGGTGTCGGCCATGATCGCGTCATAGCCCTCGTTGGCGCGATACCATTCCAGCATGGTGAATTCGGGCAGATGCAGGTCGCCGCGCTCGCGATCGCGGAACACCCGCGCGAACTCATAGATCCTCGGTTCACCGGCCGCGAGCAGCTTCTTGCAGGCGAACTCCGGCGAGGTGCGCAGATAGCGGGTCGCCGTCGAGCCGTCCGCCCGCAACAGCTCGGTGCGCGGGGCATGCAGATGCGTCTCGTTGCCCGGCGAGACCTGGAGCACACCCGTCTCGACCTCGGCAAATCCCTGCTCCTCAAACCAGGCCCTCAGCGCCTTGGTGATCGCGGTCCGCGCCAGCAGGAATTGCCTGCGGTCGCCGAAGCGCGACGGTGTCCACCATGGCGAGGATTGGCCGTGCTCCGTCATCGCCGCACGGCTCCTGCGGATTCGACATCAACGCGCCGCCAATTCCGCTTAAGAAGCGAGCACAAACCATTGACTCTGAAAGTATTTATGACTGTCACGATCTCGATCTCGTGCCCCATGGGCGCTGCCCCATCCCTTCATGTCGAAAGATACCGGCGTTGTCCATGTGCGCGATGGACTGAACCGGACCGGCTGCCCCGGCGTCCCATCTGCAACCCACGGACAAGGGAACGCGACGATGTTTGGCCGACTTCCAGGATTGGTGCTGCTGTTCGCTCTGGCCCTTGCCGCGCCGGCCTACGCCGACGGGCCCCGCCAGCGAGTTCAAGCGGGTCAGGGATGCGAAGGTCATCACCTCGCCCGACGGCAAGTTGCGCGTCGAGCAATATGCGCGCGACATGGGCGATGACGGCATGCTGTTTCAGTTCTGGACCTTCGACCGCGCCCGCAAGAACGCTTTCCCGCTGAATGAGGGCGAAACCACCGACCAGGCCGGCTATCAGGCCGGCTTCCGCTTCAGCCCGGACAGCCAATGGCTGGTGCGGATGCAGAAGATCGGCTCCGGCACGCAGACACTGCACCTCTACAAGCGCAGCGGCGACCGCTTTGCGGCGGCGACCAACAAGCCGCTGGGCGATGCCGCCTGGGACTATTTCTTCACCCAGCCCGCCGCCAAGGTCGTTCGGTACGACCCCCAGGACCCCTATTCGCTCGATCATATGCAGGCGGGCCTGATCAAGGGGCTCGAGGACAATTATGCCTGGCTCGGCCAGCACTGGCCCGACAGCCGCTACCTCGTCATCGGCCTGTCGTTCGACATTCAGGGCGAGGACACGCCGTTCCCCTGGGTCGAGGACTGGCGCTGCCTCTACGACCTGAAAACCGGGACCTTCTCGGTTCCCGAGGCCTTTGCCGAGCACAACGCCAAGGCGTGGAAAACGCCCGATCCGGACCGGAAATCGCGCTGATCGCCGCGATCAGAACGGTTGGCAACCTGCCAAAATCGGCCGCAAAAGACTGGCATCTCAGGGACAAATCAGTATGTTGCAGCCCGAAATCGCCGCCATGGCCGAGGGGCTGGCGACCCGGTTTGCGCTCCCGGCTTCCCAAATTCAGGAAAACACCTTTGAAAGTCATCGCCAGTTCCATCCGCAAGGGCAACGTCATCGAGCAGGACGGCCGGCTCTATGTGGTCCTGTCCGCCGAGAACATTCATCCCGGCAAGGGCACCCCGGTCAGCCAGATCGAAATGCGTCGCATCGGCGACGGCGTGAAGGTCTCGGAGCGCTACAAGACCACCGACCAGGTCGAGAAGGCCACGGTCGAAGACCACAACTTCAACTACCTTTATGAGGACGGCGACGGCTTCCACTTCATGAACGCCGAGAACTACGACCAGGTTCAGGTCTCCAAGGAGATCGTCGGCACCTCCGCGCCGTATCTGCAGGAGAACATGACCGTGAAGCTCTCGATGCACGAGGGCAATCCGGTCGCGATCCAGCTGCCGCAGCGCGTGACGCTCGAAGTCGTCGAGACCGAGCCGGTCACCAAGGGCCAGACCGCCTCCTCGTCCTACAAGCCAGCCGTGCTCTCCAACGGCATCCGCACCGGCGTGCCGCCGCACGTTTCCACCGGCACCCGCATCGTGGTGATGACTGAAGACGGCTCGTACGTCGAACGCGCCAAGGATTAAGCCTAACGCGCGATGGCGGCTGGTTAACCTTCATCGCGCTTCAGCATCTTGTTTAGGCACGATAGCTGCGGAAAACCGCTACACTGGTTTCCGGATCATGGCTTAGTCTCTCCTGCGATTTCGCAAATGGGCCGAGGGGTGCAGTGAACAGGAAGGTTGTCAGCTTCGTCAGTTGCTGGCTGGCAACCGTTGTCTTGCCTCTTCCCGGCGCTTCCGCCGACGAATTCAGGACGCCGTCGATTTCGGCCATGCGGGTCGAATGGCGCGGCGTGCTCGACCAGCTGCGGCTGGAGATCAACGCCCGCCCGGCCATAGCCCCGGGCTTCACCTTCGCGAGCCAGCGCCGCGTCCCCGCCTCCGATCCGCGTTCGCTCCCCGCCTTGGTGCAGCTCAATGCGGTGACATCGCAAATCTTCCCCGGGATCGCGCGTAGCCCGATCCCCGTGCTGTTGCCGTTCGATACCGCAAACTATCTCGAAGCGCGGCAGGACGGCGCGCCGGCGAGCCTGTCGGTGGCGCGCTATCAGGCCGACTTCCGCCCGGCCGATGTCTTCCATGCCGGCGGCTCCGGCTACGATGCCGTGTTCTCGCTCGAGCCGGGCGCCGGCGACGGCATGCCGCCACGGACCTTCGCAAAGCCGGTCGAGGTGCAGATCTCGGGCTCGGTGCTGGTCTACGACCTTGCCGACCGCCTCGCCGGCAAGGGCGAGCCGGTCAAGGCGCTGGCCGGCACGTTTCCGGACCTGCGCCGCTTCATCCGCGAAGGCTATGTCCGCTACGCCTTCACCCGTTTCGGCATTCCCTATGTGGTGTCGATCCAATGCCTCGACAGCGTGCCGCGGCCGAAGCGGCTGGCCTGCCGCGAGGCCTACCCCGTCGCCGAACGCTTTCTGAAGGCGCTGCGCGTCACCGGCGGACAACCGTCGCGGCCGCGCAACGACATCACCTCCGACGTCGCGGAGCGGCCGGCAGCGGCCTCATCCGATTTCACCTATCGCCCGAGCGGCGACATCATCGCGGGCAGCGGCGCGCGCAAACAGGGCGGGCATGCCGACGTCACGGTCTATTCGCAGATCCGCTTTCCGCTCGAGCAGGCGCCGGCCTTTGCGCATTCGCAATCCTTCGCCAAGCGCAAGGCCGGTGCGCCGGTCGACGAATATCCCTGGCAGGACAATTTCTGCGAGGCGCGCAGCTTTGAGGTCGGGCAATGCGCCAGCGGCTACGGCCATCAGGGCCAGGATGTCCGCCCCGGCGCGTGTCCCGTCGACAGCAAGGATGGCTGCGACCCCAGGCAGCAGGCGGTGGTCGCGGTGCGCGACAGCATCGTGATCCGCTCACAACAGCAGCAGGCCGCGACGCTGCAGGTCAATACCCGCACCGAGCACATCCGCTTCCGCTACATGCACATGAATCCGACGGTGATGGATGGCGACGGCCTGCTCAACGGCCGCCGCGTCGCCGAGGGCGAGAAGATCGGCGTAGTCTCGAATTATCTCGACCATCCCAACGGCACCTCGCGGCACCTGCATTTCGACGTGCAGGTGTTCACCCGCGACGGCTGGATCTGGGTCAATCCCTACATCACACTGGTGTCGGCCTATGAGCGGCTGATCCGCGGCCGCGGCCGTGAGATCGGGCCGGAGCCGCCGGCAGCGGCCGCCGTGGCGCACGCTTTGCCCGACGACGTCATGCGCAACATCGACACCCAGGAAGGCGGCGGCAATTAGCGCGGCCGCGCTGTTGTCACACCGTCAGTCGAGCTGCATTGCGGCCAGGACCTCCTTCACGCGCTGCTGGCCTTCGGCAGACAGCGGCATGACCGGGAGTGGAGGCTGCGCGTGGATGCCTCTGAGATTGGCCATCGCGTAGGCCACGCGAATGCTCGAGAACGTCTTGAACAGCTCCCAGACCGGCTGCAGGCGCGCGTCGAGCCGTCGCGCCTCTGCGGCATTGCCGCTGGTCGCGGCACGAACGATCTCGAGGCAGATCCCGGGGAAAACTCCCGCGAGCACGCTGTACCAGGTGTCGCAGCCGGCCAGCAGCGCTGCAGTGCAATTCCAGTCGGCGCTGTAGCCGAGCGAGAAGCCGGCCGTTGTGGCCGCGCGCAATTCCGCGAGATGGCCTGGTACGGTAGCCGCATCGAGCGCAGGGCTCTTCACCGCCACGATGCCATCGACGCGGCTCAACCGACCGATCAGCGCCGGCGTGAAACGAAAATGCGTGGTGCCTGGATTGTCATAGATGCAAATCGGCAACCCGCTTTCGCGCGCCACCGTCTGGAAATGATTGAACACCTCATCATCGGTGAGCGGCGTGTAGGAGACGGCCGCCAGCAGCCCCGCGGCCGCGCCAGCATCGCGCGCCTCCTGGGCCAACCTCACGGTGTCGTCGGTGCGGAGCGAACCGATGCCGACCAATATCGGCGTGGTCCCTTCCGCCAGGCGAACCGTCGCCTGAACCGCACGCCGCCGCTCGTCGCGAGACAGATACGGATAGGAGCCGGTGCTTCCGAGCAGCCCGATCGAATCCACTTTCGCGGCAAGCAACGGTTCGACCAGCGCCCGGAGCGCGCCGACGTCGACCCGTCCATCGCGATCCGACGGCGTGATGGGAAATGCGGATAGTCCCTTCAGATTGGTCATCGGTCTATTCCTCTGCAGCGGCGCATGCGTCGGTGGGCTTCTGAACAAAACTCATAGCGCGGTCGACCCGGTTCGAGGTGATCCAGTTTCGATCAATCTCGGTGTACCAGCCGCTTCTCGCCGCACCGCGCCCTGTGGGCGCCTCCCGCGCGTCATGGCGGCAATCCGTCGCGGCGGAATGTCACGGCAAGGACGCCGGCAAGGTAGTTGATTGCGGAACCGATTCCATCCCCGTTAATAGACGCTGGTGTATCGCAGATGCCAGCTCGGGCGGAACCAACTGCATGCTCTCAACCTTCACCTGGTACTTCCTCTCGCCAAAAGGTCGCATCAGCCGCCAGGAGTTCGGCCTCGGGCTGTTCGGTCTCATTCTGGTCGACATGCTGGTCGTGCGTATCGGGCTCAAGTTCGACTCCGCGCCGCGCTACTACGACACCCGGCCGCCGCCGGGTCACGACATCTCCGTCCTCCACCTCCTGCTGATCGCCTCATTGTGGCCGATCGTCGCCATTCTGGTGAAGCGGCTGCATGACCTCAACGTCTCCGGCTGGTGGGCGCTGACGATCCTCGGCGTTCCTCACCTCGCCAGCGCGCTGCACGTCAAGTACTGGGTGCTCTATCTCGCGATCGTCGCGACGCTGGGCGTGCTGCCGGGATCGCGGGGCGACAACCGGTTCGGCGTCGACCCGCTGGCGCGCGCAGGTATTTAGCCCCCGATCACGAACAGATCATTCGAGCATCGTCGTCAGCTGCGCGCCCTCGTCGGCCACAAACACGGCGATCAGCTCCGCCGGCTCCGTGGCGCTCGCATTGGCGGAGATCACGTGGGTCGAGCCCGGCGGTTCGAAGAAGGACTGGCCGACCTTGAAGGTCTCGACCGGCCCGCCGCCGAGCTGGGAGCGGATCTCGCCCTTGGTGATGTAGGCAGTCACCGAACCGGAATGGCGATGCGGCGGGGTAAAGCCGCCGGGCCCATAGAAAACGCGCACCACCGTGACGCGCTTGCCCGCCACGTTGGGCAGCGCGTGCGAGGTGATGACCTCGACCTTGTCGAGCGGCGACGCCGCATTCGCGCTCGCGCACAGCGGCGCGATCGCCGAGGAGATGGTGTCCATCGAGACCGGCACCGCCTTGCCGATCGCAAACGCGCAGGCGAGGCCCGCGATCACGGCCAGCGCCACCGAGCGCGGCGGCTGTGCGAAAGGAGCCGTCATTGTCGCTGCCATCGAGGTCATTGGTGGTTCTCCCTGTTTCCCGTTGTTCAATCCATTTCGCGCGCCGACCTTACGACGCGGCTGCGTCCGCCTGCTGCCGGCGCGGCGGCGGCGTCCAGCGATAGGCGGCGCCGAACCGGTTCCAGACGTTGATCGAGGCGATCGCCGAGGTGAGATAGGTCAGCTCCTGCTCGGAGAATTGCGCAGAGACCTCCGCATAAATCTCGTCGCTGACGCCGTTCGGCAGCGTCGTCAGCGCCTCGGTCCAGGCCAGCGCCGCGCGCTCGCGGGCCGAGAATTGCGGCGCCTCGCGCCACACCACGACGAGGTTCAGCTTGTCGGTGGGCACGCCGAGGCTCTCGCCCTGCAGGATGTGATACTGCACGCAGAACGCGCAGCCGTTGATCTGCGAGGCGCGCAGCTTGACCAGTTCGAGCAGCTGCTTGTCGAGGCCGGCCTTGGCCGCGAACTGTCCGAGCGCACGCACCGCGGCGAACACGTCGGGGGCGAGCTTCTCGAAATCGATGTATTCCTTGCGCGCATGTGACATCGGGGCGGCCTCATGTTATCAGTGTTCTGAGATATTATCAGAGCACTGATATGATGGGCAAGACGCAGGCATCGGCAAGGGCAGCAGCGGGCGGCATGGCGGCAATGCGCAAACGAGGGAAAGCGGCCGGCAAGGCCGCAGCGGCACCGGCACCGAGCGCGGAAACCATGCTCGCCGTCTCCGTGCCGCCGCCCGGCGAGGGCAAGCGCGGCGAACAGGGCTACCTCGCCTATCTGCTGCGCCAGGCGCATGGCGCCTCGCGGCTGTCGATGGAGCGCGCGCTGGCGCGCCTCGGCGTTACCTCGCCGCAATTCGTGGTGCTGACCATGCTGAAGGCCTATCCGGGGCTGTCAGGCGCTGATCTGGCGCGGGTTGCGATCCTGACGCCGCAGACCGTCAGCGTGATCATCAAGAACCTCGAGCGCGACGGCGCGATCCGCAAGACGCCGCACCCGGTCCACGGCCGGGTGCTGC
Source organism: Bradyrhizobium ivorense (assembly GCF_900696085.1). Classification (GTDB taxonomy): domain Bacteria; phylum Pseudomonadota; class Alphaproteobacteria; order Rhizobiales; family Xanthobacteraceae; genus Bradyrhizobium; species Bradyrhizobium ivorense. The sequence continues at coordinate 165,257 of NZ_CAADFC020000023.1, read as the reverse complement.
AGTGGACGCTGACCAGCCATGGAACCACGCTCTTGGAAAAATGCCGGCAGATCGCCAAGGCCCAGGAGCGGCGGCTGGCGGCCAGCCTGGATGCCAAAAGCGAGCGCGTGGTCCGGCAATGGCTGTCAAAAATCGCCACAGATTTGCAGGATAGCTAGACTAGAGCATGACCCGGAAAAGCCGGTACCGGTTTTCCGACAAGGTCATGCTCAAATAGTGATTCTGCGGCGTCGTGGCTTTTGGCTCACCCCATCGGCGCCATTAAGCTGGCCATATGAAACAGCCTGATTCTCCAAAGTCCCCCACCCGCCGCGCCGTGCTGAAGGCGGGCCTTGCGGCCGGCGCCATGCTGGCCGATCCGTTTGGGGCGCTGGCGGCCACGCCGCCCGGCTTCGATCAATGGCGCGAGAATTTTCGCGCCCGCGCGGCCGCGAAGGGCATCTCGGACGCGACCTGGAATCGCTGCATGGGACGGGTCGAGCCCGACATGAGCGTGTTCCGGCAGATGCGCAACCAGCCGGAATTCCACGAGCAGATCTGGCAGTACATCAACCGCCGCGTCTCCGACTGGCGCGTGATCCATGGCCGCGAGGCGCTGAAGAAGAACGAGGCGCTGTTCGCGCGGATCGAGCGCGACTTCGGCGTCGAGCGCGGCACGCTGCTCGCGCTGTGGGGCGTTGAGTCCGCCTATGGCGATCCCTTGGTGCAGCAGAACCACATGACGCCGGTGTTTCCCTCGCTCGCCGCGCTCGCCTGGAACGAGCCGCGGCGCAAGGCCTATTGGGAGACCGAGCTGATCAACGCGATGAAGATCGTGCAGCGCGGCTGGAGCACGCCCGACGAGATGAACGGCTCCTGGGCCGGCGCGATGGGCCATTCGCAATGGATGCCGGAGGTCTGGCTCAATGTCGGCTTCGACTATGACGGCGACGGCAAGGTATCGCCGTTCGGCCGGCCCGACGACGCGCTGGGCTCGACCGCAAAGTACCTGATCAACCGCGGCAAGTGGCATCGCGGCGAGCACTGGGGCTACGAGGTGCGCGCCTCCGGTGGCGGCAGCGGCAGCCGCAGCTATGCGGCCTGGGCGAGCGCCGGCGTCGTCAGGGCCGACGGCCAGCCGTTCCCGCAGCCAAATGCCTCGGCGCAGCTCTGGATTCCCGTGGCGGGCGGCCCCGCCTTCCTGCTCGGGCCGAACTTCTATTCGGTGAAGAGCTACAACCCGTCGATGAACTATGCGCTGGCGATCTGCCATCTCGGCGATCGCTGCCTCGGCGCACCGCCCTTCATCCAGCCGTTCCCCGGCTCGGAACGCGCGCTGACGCTCGCCGAAGTGCAGGAGATGCAGACGCGTCTCACCAAGGCCGGCTTCGACACCGGCGGCACCGACGGCCGCGTCGGCAACGACACCATGAAGGCGATCAAGGACTTTCAGACCAAGGCGGGCCTCTTGCCCGCCGACGGCTATGGCGGATTGAAAGTGCTGGCGCGGCTCAGGCAGGGCGGCTGAGGCGCGGCGTCACGCCCGCGCGGTCACGATCCAGATCGCGCCCGGCAGCAGCACGGCGTCACCCTTCGCAAACGGCGTCAGCGCCTCGCGTATCGATGCGGTGGCGGCGGCGCGGACGTCGTCGGGGTGCCCGTCCAGCGCACGGCTGGCTGGACCGATCTCGAGCGCGCTCTGCACCGCCGCATCGATGCCGCGCCCGGTCGCGATATCGAGCTCGACCCGGCACGGCTCCATGGCGATGCGCGAGAATCCGGCTTCGCTCAGGATCCGCGTCACCCGCGCTTCTGAGGCGAAGGCGAACGGACCAGGATCCTCGGGGCCGACCGGCGGCATTTTCGGCACATGCTGATAGACCGCCTGCAGCGGCGCCATGAAGAACGGATTTTCGCGCGGCTCCTGCCAGCAGACGAAGGCGAGCCGCCCGCTCTTTCGCATCGCCTTGTGCAGATTGGCGAACGACAACACCGGATCGGCGAAGAACATCACGCCGAAGCGCGAGGCCAGCAGGTCAAAACTTTCCGGCGCGAACGGATACACGGTGGCATCGGCGAGCGCGAATTCGACCGGCAATCCGGACGGCACGCTCTGCCGCGCCCGCGTCAGCATCGGCTCGGAGACGTCGACGCCGAACACCCGGCCGTCTGGCGCGACCTTCGCCGCGAGCGCAAAGCTCGAGGCCCCGCTGCCGCAGCCGACATCGACGACGCGCTCGCCGGCTTGCGGCGCTGCGCGGTCGACCAGGAGATCGAGCACCGGCTTGAGCACGATGTCCTGCGCGGCCTGCCGCTTCGCCCAGCGCTCGCCGCCGGGGCCGTTCCAATAGGCGATCTGGTCGGCGTTGTGCTCGTGGCCCTGGGACGTATCCATCAGCAGGTCTCTTTGGTCGCGGCGCGCAGCATCGGCATCACCTGGTAGGTGAACCCGGCATTGGCCTTGGTGACGGGATCGTTGGCGACGATGTCCTGCGGATCGGCATCGTCGGGCAGTTGCAGCACGCCAAGGCCCCAGAGGCCGGCGGGATCGGCCACGGGGCCGAACACCAGCGCCTTGCCGGCGCGCAGCAGCTCGCCGCAATAGGCGACATGCGCCTGCATGATCGCGGCTTCCTGCGGCGTGATGTCCTGCGGAAAGGTCGGACGCGGACCGGTCAACCTGCAGACGTAGTACTTCATCGAGCTGGCCCGGAGCGCGAGGTCAATTGGCGGCGTTGGCGGGCTTTGCGTGCTTCGGCGCGGCCGTCTTCGCCGCGGACTTGGCCTCCGACCTGGCCTCGGCCTTGGGCGGATTTTTTGCCGCGCTGTCGGTGCGCGCAATGCCCCATGGATCGGCCTGCTTCTGGTCCGGCACATTTCCGAGCGAACGCTGGTAGGCGCGCTGGGCGCGCTGCTCTTCGGCCTTCTGCGCCTGCGTCTTCTCCTTTTCCTCTTCGCGATACTGCTGGATGTGGTCCTGCGCCAAGACAGGTCCGGCGATCAGGGACAAAAGGAAGGCGACGGCGATGATGCGCATGGATCAAGTTCCCGGTTGTGCAACGATCATATCATCTGCGCGAAAACAATGACGAGAGTCGGACAAGGAGAAAGTCCGCCTACGCTCTTCGAGCTTCGCTGCGACAACCCTCGCCCGCGATAGAGCAAGTGGCAATTGTTCCGGCGAAGGCTGGCCTGCCGAGCCGTAGCCCGCAGGGCGAAGGCTGGTGGGCGGTGAGAGGATCGAACTCCCGACCAATGGTGTGTAAAACCAGTGCTCTACCGCTGAGCTAACCGCCCCTGCCTTGTCGCGCCTCTTTAGCCTCGCCCGCCCCCGCCGCGCAAGGTGGCCGGCTCAATCGGCCGGGCGCCCCGGCACCCCCGCGAGATCGTTGATCCACGGCGCGGCCGAGCGGCACCAGATTTGCCGCTTCGGGGATAGCTGCTCGCGCTGGCGGATGCTGCCCCAGCGGATGCCCCAATCGTCGGGCCCGCCGACCTCGCCGCTGGTGAACAGCGGTGAGCCGCACTCGCCGCAAAAATGCTGGAAGCGGATTTGGCCGTTGTCGCCGCGCTTGCCGTAGACCTTTGGCGCCCGTCCGGTCAGCCGGACCTGCTCGCCGGCGCAGATCACCGTGACCCGATAGGGCGAGCCGGTCAGGGTCTGGCAGTCCGTGCAATGGCAGATCGATACGCGTTCGGGATCGATCTCGGCCTGATAGGTCACGGCGCCGCAGTGGCACTGCCCGTCGATCTGCATCGCGTGTCCCTCCTCCTGTCTCCGCTCCGGGAAAATGGTGTCCTCGCCGGCCCGTTCCACGCCGCCGGTTACCGCGAACGGCCATCCCTGGTATCCCGAAATGGGATTGTCTGGGATACCAATTCGGGATATCCGGGTAGAATCCGAGATTTCACTGTTTTCCGCAGGCCCGCGCATGTCCCAGATGCTCCAGATCCACGACCAGCTGCGCGAGATGATCCTTTCGCTCGACCTCGGCCCGGGCGAACGGCTGACCGAGCGCTGGCTGGAGAGCCGCTTCGAGGGATCGCGCACGCCGATCCGGGCCGCATTGGTGCGCCTCGAGGGCGAAGAGCTGGTGCGCCGCGACGGCCGCAACTGGATCGTGGCGCCGATCGATCTCGGCGAACTCGAGGCACTGGCCGAATTCCGCCTGCCGTTGGAGACGACTGCGGTCCGTCTCGCCTGCGCGCGCGCCGGTGAGGCCGATATCGCCGCGATCGAGGCGATGCTCGACGCCTGCCAGTCGGGCGCGCCGCGCGAGGAATGGCACCGCGTTGGCACCGATTTCCATGTCGAGATCGCGCGCCTCTCCGGCAATCCGTTCATCGTCAAGGCGATCGCTGGCGCCATGACAAGGCTGTCGCGGGCGCGCTGGCTGGAGGTGTGGACCGAGCCGTCGCGCGAGCAGGCCTGGGCCGAGCACCGGCGCATCCTCTCATTCATCAAGGCGAACGATCCGGACGCCGCGGCGCGCGAGGCGGCCGATCATATCCGCGACACCCGCGACCGCCTGCTGCGCTCGCTGAACGAGGACCGCCGCGGCCTCAAGGCGCGCGGCTTCGCCGTGATCGGGCTGCGCTGACATGGATGCTCACGTGAACATTGAGATCGACCGCGAGGCGGCGCTCGAGGCCGGCCCGTGGAAACGCAACCTGATCGTCTGCGTGGTCGGCTCCTTCACCACCATTGTCGGCATGACGCTGCTGCTGCCGTTCCTGCCGCTCTATGTCGAGCAACTCGGCGTGTCGGATCACGCCGCCATCGTTCAGTGGTCGGGCATAGCTTACGGTGCCACCTTTTTCTCGGCCGCGCTGACCGCGCCGCTGTGGGGACGGCTCGCCGACCGTTACGGCCGCAAGCTGATGCTGATCCGCGCCAGTCTCGGCATGGCGATCGCGATGTCGCTGATGGGCATGGCGCACAATGTCTATGAGCTAGTCGGGCTGCGGCTCCTGACCGGCCTGCTCGGTGGCTACGCCTCGGGCTCGACCGTGCTGGTCGCGGCGCAGACGCCGAAGGCGCGCTCGGGCTGGGCGATCGGCGTCTTGTCCGCCGGCATCACGGCCGGCAGCCTGGTCGGGCCTCTGGTCGGCGGCATCCTGCCGCCTTTGATCGGTATCCGCGCCAGCTTCTTCCTGATCGGCGGCGTCATCTTCATCACTTTCCTCGCCACCACCTTCCTGCTCCGCGAGGGACCACGGCCGAAGACGGCGCGCGGCAGCAAAGCGCGCGGCGGCTGGGCGCTGGTCCCCGACAAGCGGCCGCTGATCGCGATGTGGGTAACAGGCCTGCTGCTGATGATCGCCAACATGTCGATCGAGCCGATCATCACGGTCTATGTCGCGCAATTGGTGGAAGCGCCGCAGGTGACGTTCGTCGCCGGCCTCGTGATGTCGGCGGCGGCGTTCGGCAGCCTGCTGTCGTCATCGCATCTCGGCAAGCTCGCCGATCGCGTCGGCCACTGGCGCATCATCATCATCTGCCTCGCAGTCTCGGCGGTGCTCTTGATCCCGCAAGCCTTCGTGACCAGCGGCTGGCAATTGATCCTGCTGCGCTTCCTGATGGGCCTGGCGCTCGGCGGCCTGCTGCCCTGCATCGCCAGCGTGATCAGGCACAACGTGCCGGATGCGGTCACCGGCAGCATGCTCGGCTATTCGGTGTCGGCGCAATATGCCGGCCAGGTGATCGGCCCGCTCGCCGGCGGATTCGTCGGCGGCCATATCGGCATGCCAGCGGTGTTCCTCGGCACCAGCGTGCTGATGGCGCTCGGCGCAATCGGCAATTGGATGGTCGAAGGGAAGCGCTAGCCGCGTGAAACGAAAACGGCGCCCGAAGGCGCCGTTTGATTGCTTGTCGAAAGAGCTCGCTCAGTGCGCCGTCAGGCCGCTGGCTTCATCCGAAGCGTCGGGCTTGACGTCGACCTTGGTCTCCTCTTCCCAGACGATCGGCGTCGGCACGCGGGTCAGCGCCTTGGCGACGACCTCGTCCAGCCGCGAGACCGGGATGATGTCCATGCCGCCCTTGATCGCATCGGAGATCTCGGTGAGATCCTTGGCGTTGTCCTCGGGGATCAGCACCGTCTTGATGCCACCGCGTGCGGCAGCCAGCAGCTTCTCCTTCAGACCGCCGATCGGCAGCACACGACCACGCAGCGTGATCTCGCCGGTCATCGCGACATCGTGGCGGACCGGAATGCCGGTCATGACCGAGATAATCGCAGTGGCCATCGCCACGCCTGCGGACGGACCGTCCTTCGGCGTTGCGCCCTCCGGCACGTGCACGTGGATGTCGCGGCGATCGAACATCGGCGGCTCGATGCCGTAGTTGATCGCGCGCGAGCGGACGTAGGACGCCGCCGCCGAGATCGACTCCTTCATCACGTCGCGCAGATTGCCCGTGACGGTCATCTTGCCCTTGCCGGGCATCATGACGCCTTCGATGGTCAGCAGCTCGCCGCCGACATCGGTCCAGGCAAGCCCCGTGACGATGCCGACCTGATCTTCGCTGTCGATCTCGCCGAAGCGGTACTTCGGCACACCGAGGAACTCCTCGATGTTCGCCTCGGTCACCTTCACCGACTTCTTCTTGGAGATCATCAGCTCCTTCACCGCCTTGCGGGCGAGTGTCGAAAGCTCACGCTCCAGGTTGCGCACGCCCGCTTCGCGGGTGTAGCGGCGGATCATCAGCAGCAAGGCCGCGTCGTCGATCGACCATTCCTTGGAGTCCAGACCGTGCTTGGAGAGCGCGGACGGGATCAGGTGCTTGCGCGCGATCTCGACCTTCTCGTTCTCGGTGTAGCCGGCGATCCGGATGATCTCCATGCGGTCCATCAGCGGGCCCGGAATATTCAGCGTATTCGCGGTCGTGATGAACATCACGTTGGACAGGTCGTAGTCGACCTCGAGGTAGTGGTCGTTGAACGTCGAGTTCTGCTCGGGGTCCAAAACCTCGAGCAGCGCCGACGACGGATCGCCGCGGAAATCGGCGCCCATCTTGTCGATCTCGTCCAGCAGGAACAGCGGATTCGAGGTCTTCGCCTTGCGCATCGACTGGATGATCTTGCCGGGCATCGAGCCGATATAGGTGCGGCGGTGACCGCGGATCTCGGCCTCGTCACGCACGCCGCCGAGCGACACGCGCACGAACTCGCGGCCGGTCGCCTTCGCGATCGACTTGCCGAGCGAGGTCTTGCCGACGCCGGGAGGTCCGACCAGGCACAGGATCGGTCCGGTCAGCTTGTTGGCGCGCGACTGCACCGCGAGATACTCGACGATGCGGTCCTTGACCTTCTCGAGCCCGTAGTGATCAGAGTCCAGCACCGCCTGCGCGGCCTCGAGGTCCTTCTTGACCTTGGACTTCTTGCCCCACGGAATCGACAGCAGCCAATCCAGATAGTTGCGCACAACGGTCGCTTCCGCGGACATCGGCGACATCTGGCGCAGCTTCTTGAGTTCGTGCTGGGCCTTCTCGCGCGCTTCCTTGGAAAGCTTGGTCTTGGAGATCTTCTCCTCCAGATCGGCCAGCTCGTCGCGACCTTCGTCGTCGCCGAGCTCCTTCTGGATCGCCTTCATCTGCTCGTTCAGGTAATATTCGCGCTGGGTCTTCTCCATCTGGCGCTTGACGCGCGAGCGGATGCGCTTCTCGACCTGCAGCACCGAGATCTCGCTCTCCATCAGGCCGAGCACCTTCTCCAGGCGCTGCGTGACGGACAACGTCTCCAGGATGCCCTGCCGGTCGGCGATCTTCACGGCTAGGTGCGAGGCGACGGTGTCGCCGAGCTTGGCGAAATCGGTGATCGCCTGAACAACGCCGACGACCTCGGCGGAGATCTTCTTGTTCAGCTTCACATAGTTTTCGAAGTCGGACACGACCGAACGCGCCAGCGCCTCGGCTTCAACCGAGTTGGCGTCGGTGTCTTCGAGCGCGACCGCGGTCGCTTCGTAATACTCGCTGCGGTCGGAATAGCTCTGGACGCGCGCACGCTCGAGCCCTTCGACCAGCACCTTCACGGTGCCATCGGGCAGCTTCAACAGCTGCAGGACGCTGGCAAGTGTACCGGTCTCGTAAATCGAGTCGGGTGCCGGATCGTCATCGGACGCGTTCTTCTGCGTCGCGAGCATGATCAGCGCGTCGTTCTTCATCACCTCTTCGAGCGCGCGGATCGATTTCTCGCGGCCGACGAACAGAGGCACGATCATGTGCGGGAAGACGACGATGTCGCGGAGCGGCAGCACCGGATAGGAATGGCTTTCGCCGTGGATAATCGTTGGCCGGGGTTTGGAAGTCGTCATGGCCTAATCCTCTTGTTTTGCCCCCTTGCACGCAGCCCGCGCTCGCGCAACCGCCACAAGGTGCCTTGATGATCCGGAATAAGTAAGGCGTCTTGGGCCGCTCTTTTTCCGTCTCGTGAAGCGACGAATCTCAACACATGAGGCCCGTCACCGATAGCATTAGGTGGCTATCGGGCACAGGGGAGTCAAGTCTGAGAAGTGCCCGGAAATTCAGGGCTAAACAAGCATTTGCTGCTGCGCGAAACTAGCGGCGCGGCGACATGACAGCGGCTGCCGGAACGACCGGCAGCCGTGCATTTTTGGCAAGGCTTTGGCGCGCGCGCTCAGGCGCTGGCGCTGCTCTCGACCGCACGGTCGGAACGATCCGCGTAGATGTAAAGCGGACGCGCCGTTCCCTCGACCACCTCGCGCGAGATCACGACTTCCTCGACGCCTTCGAGCCCCGGGAGGTCGAACATGGTCTCGAGCAGGATGCTCTCCAGGATCGACCGCAGGCCGCGGGCGCCGGTCTTGCGCTCGATCGCCTTGCGGGCGACCGCGCCAAGCGCCTCGTCGGCGAAGGTCAGCTCGATGTTCTCCATCTCGAACAGGCGCTGGTACTGCTTGACCAGCGCGTTCTTCGGATCGGTCAGGATCTTCTTCAGCGAGGCCTCGTCGAGGTCTTCCAGCGTCGCAACCACCGGCAGACGGCCGACGAATTCCGGGATCAGGCCGTACTTCAGGAGATCCTCGGGCTCGACGTGGCGGAAGATCTCGCCGGTGCGGCGATCCTCCGGCGCGAGCACCTGCGCCGCGAAGCCGATCGAGGTCGAACGGCCGCGCGCGGAGATGATCTTCTCGAGGCCCGAGAAGGCGCCGCCGCAGATGAACAGGATGTTGGTGGTATCCACCTGCAGGAACTCCTGCTGCGGATGCTTGCGGCCGCCCTGCGGGGGCACCGACGCCACCGTGCCTTCCATGATCTTCAGCAGCGCCTGCTGGACGCCCTCGCCCGACACGTCGCGGGTGATCGAAGGATTGTCCGACTTGCGGCTGATCTTGTCGATTTCGTCGATGTAGACGATGCCGCGCTGCGCGCGCTCGACGTTGTAGTCGGCCGCCTGCAGCAGCTTCAGGATGATGTTCTCGACGTCCTCGCCGACGTAGCCGGCCTCGGTCAGCGTCGTCGCGTCGGCCATGGTAAACGGCACATCGAGAATGCGCGCCAGCGTCTGCGCCAGCAGCGTCTTGCCCGAGCCGGTCGGACCGATCAGCAGGATGTTCGACTTCGCGAGCTCGACGTCGTTGTGCTTGGTCTGATGGTTAAGGCGCTTGTAGTGGTTGTGCACAGCAACCGACAGCACCTTCTTGGCATGGCTCTGGCCGATCACGTAGTCGTCCAGCACCTTGCAAATTTCCTTCGGCGTCGGGATGCCGTCGCGCGACTTCACCAGCGAGGACTTGTTCTCCTCACGGATGATGTCCATGCAGAGTTCGACGCATTCGTCGCAAATGAAGACAGTCGGTCCGGCAATCAGCTTGCGAACTTCATGCTGGCTCTTGCCGCAGAACGAGCAGTATAGCGTGTTCTTGGAGTCGCTCGTGCCGACCTTACTCATCCATTATCTCCGTCCGCCGTTCGATCTCGTTTGCCAGATCGACCCAATCCGGCACCAAACCGGAGCTTTTGGGTAGATAGAGCAAATTCCGTACCAAAAAAGACCCTACGCAATACTGACCGTGCGAATCACGGTTTATTCGAATCCCCCGCGATCATAGCCGATGCGTCACAGCCAACCATGCTGGCACCCGACTATCAAGAATTCGCTAATCGGGGGGCCAGCTCAAGACCGTGACAATACCGTGATTTTCAACGATCGCACGTGGAATACGCGTCGAAATCCACGGAACGTTGCGGGATTGCCACGCCGGCAAACGAGCACGAAAGCGGAACTTTCTGCCCATGCCCGTGCACTTGCGGGCGGGTCCGCCGGCGTGTTTGCCGGTTATGTGAGGCGTCAATGTGAAGATCACACCGACGCCCCGGGATGCCTGCCCTGACTCAAGCGGCCTTCGCGCTTGCCGGGTCGTCGGGACGCTTGTCGATCACCTTGTCGACCAGGCCGAACGCCTTGGCATCGTCGGCGGTGAGGAACTTGTCGCGCTCGAGCGCGTCCTCGATCGCCTTGTAGGTCTGGCCGGTGTGCTTCACGTAGATCTCGTTGAGGCGCTTCTTGAGATTCAGGATTTCCTGGGCGTGCAGCATGATGTCGGTGGCCTGGCCCTGGAAGCCGCCGGAGGGCTGATGCACCATGATGCGGGAATTCGGCAGCGTGAAGCGCATGTCCTTCTCGCCGGCCGCGAGCAGCAGCGAGCCCATCGAGGCCGCCTGGCCGGTGCACAGCGTCGACACCGGCGGACGGATGAACTGCATCGTGTCATAGATCGCAAGGCCCGACGTCACCACGCCGCCCGGCGAGTTGATGTACATCGAGATTTCCTTCTTCGGATTCTCGGCCTCGAGGAACAGCAGCTGGGCGACGATCAGCGTCGACATGCCGTCTTCCACCGGGCCGGTCACGAAGATGATGCGCTCCTTCAACAGGCGCGAGAAGATGTCGTAGGCGCGTTCACCGCGATTGGTCTGCTCGACGACCATCGGGACGAGGTTCATGTAGGTTTCAACGGGATCGCGCATTGGAAGGACCCTGGGGTTAGGGGTGATGCAGGACGTCTGAACGACTTGGTCTCAAGGCTTGGTCTTAGGCGAATTTGCCTTAAGGCTTACCTTGAGGCTTAACCCAGATATAGGCCAATTTCCGGCCGACAAGACCGGCACTAGCCACCCGGGCAGGTCGGGAGTTCGGGTCGAACTTCAAGCTGATTCGACCCGCCCCGCCTAGCGACGGCAATCCGTCGCAGGCCGGCTTTCTCGGTACATCATTAACGCGAGGTGCCGCGATTAGGCGGCAGTTTTCTCAGCGTCTTCATCCTTGAACAGCTCTTCCTTGGTGACCTTCTTCTCGGTCACGTTGGCGAGCTCCAGGATGAAGTCGACCACCTTGTCCTCGTAGATCGGGGCGCGCAGCTGGGCCAGCGCCTGGGCGTTGCTGCGGTAGTAGTCCCAGACCTCCTTCTCGCGGCCCGGCATCTGGCGGGCGCGCTCGATCACGGCGCGCGAGATCTCGTCGTCGGTCACGGTGATCTTGTTCTTCTCGCCGATCTCCGACAGCACGAGGCCGAGGCGGACGCGGCGGTCGGCGATCGCCCGGTATTCCTCCTTGGCGGCCTCCTCGGTGGTGTTCTCGTCGGCGAAGGTCTTGTTGGACGAATCCATCTCGGCCTTGATCGAGTTCCACATCAGGTTGAACTCTTCGTCGACCAGCGACGGCGGCGCCTCGAACTTGTGGCTCTCGTCGAGACGGTCGAGCAGCGCGCGCTTGACGCGCTGGCGGGTGGCGCCGGCGAACTCGGCCTTCAGACGCTCGCGCATCAGTTCCTTCAGCTTGTCGAGCGACTCGAGGCCAAGCGTCTTGGCGAATTCGTCGTCGATCTTGGTCTCGCCGGGCGCCTCGATCAGCGTCGCGGTGGTCTCGAACTCCGCCGGCTGGCCGGCGAGCTTGTCGTTGAGATAGTTCTTCGGGAACGAGACCTTCAGCGTCTTGGTCTCGCCGGTGCCGATACCGATCAGCTGCTCCTCGAAGCCGGGGATGAACTGGCCGGCGCCGATCACGACCTGGATGCCCTCACCGGTGCCGCCCTCGAAGGCCTCGCCGTTGATGGTGCCCTTGAAGTTGATGGTGACGCGGTCGCCCTGCTCCGCCTTGGCGCCCTCGGCCTTGGCATTGTACGGACGGCCGCCTTCGGCGACGCGCTTGATGCCGTCATCGACATCGGCATCGGAGACCTCGACCACCGGCTTCTCGACCGAGAAGGTCTTGAAGTCGGCGAGCGTGATCGGCGGCACCACCTCGATCGCGACCGTGTAGGTCAGGTCGGTCTTGCCCGACAGCAGATCCTCGACCTCGGCCTTCTCGGTCGGCATCGTGATCTTCGGCTCGCCGGCAAGGCGGAAGCCGCGGTCGGTGAAGATCTGCTTGTTGGTGTCGCTGATGGTCTGGTCGATGGTCTCGGCCATCACCGAGCGGCCGTAGATCTTCTTCAGATGCGCGACCGGCACCTTGCCGGGACGGAAGCCGTTGAGACGGACCTTGTCCTTGAGGTCGACCAGCTTGGCGCCCGCCTTGGCATCGAGATCGGATGCCGGAACGCTGATCTTGAATTCGTGCTTCAGTCCCTCGTTGAGGGTCTCGGTGACCTGCATGGTGTCAATCTTCTTCCGCTTTCGCCACGGGCCTTGCGGACCGTCGCAGTGTTCAATCAAGTCGACGCGCGGCCTGTTCAAGCCTGACGCCGGTGGTTCGGTGAACCCGCGGCCCGCGTGAGGCTCAAGGTTCTCCAAGGAATCGTCATGCAAACGCTGTAAGCGCTTGGTGCGGGCGGAGGGACTCGAACCCCCACAACTTTCGTCACTGGAACCTAAATCCAGCGCGTCTACCAGTTCCGCCACGCCCGCGTGAAAAGCATCCACTCCGGCCGCGATGCCGCGGGCGGCCGGGCTTATAGCATGCGCCCACCGGTTCGCAGCAAAAAAATGGCCGTTATGCAAGCTGCGCTGCGACTGATCGCGACTGGACAGGCTTAACTGAAAATGGTCCGCATCGGCCCGATGGCAAGTCCCGTATCAAGCCCTGATTTTACCCTCACCCGACGCGAGCTGATGACCGCCATCGGCGCCGCGGCGCTTTGTCCGGTCTGGCCGGCCACAGGCTCGGCGCAAGGGCGGACCGCGGTCGCCTTGCAAGCCAAGGCCGACCGCCTTGCGCTTCGCCCCGGCGGCCCCGAGACGCCGGTCGTCTCGCTTGCCGGCGGCGAGCTCCGCTTCAAGCGCGGCGAGACCCTCGAGGTCAGCTTCGGCAACGAGCTCGCGGTCGGCGCCACGCTCGATTGCCGCGGGCTCGACGGAGTGCCGGCCGCACAGCCGCTGATCTCGCGCGCCCCGATCGTCCCGGGGGCAAAGGATACCTTCCAGCTCCCGCTTCGCCATGCCGGAACCTTCCTGTGCGAGCCCTGCCTGCTCGGCGATGGCAGCCTGCAGGCCCGGCCGCGCGCCCTGATCGTGACCGGCAACTCGCCGGTCGCGCTTGATCGTGACGAGATCGTCCTGATCGAGGAGTGGCGCCTGCGCGCCGATGGAACGCCGGTTCCGCCTGGTAGCGACCCGAAAGATACCACGCCGATTCATACGTTTAACGGCAAATCCTCGTTCGAACTCTCGGCTCCGGCCAACGCCCGCCTCAGACTCCGGTTTATCAACGGCAGCCAACGCAGCGTGCTGGCGGTCAAGCTGGAGAACATCGACACCAGGGTGATGGCGATCGACGGCCAGCCCGCCGAGCCGTTCCCGGCCCGCAACGGTGCGCTGGTCCTGGCGCCGGGAAGCCGCACCGACGTGTTCGTCGACGCGGTCGGCCCGGCCGGAACCAGCTTTCTGATCCTGCTCCATGACGGCAAGCAGGCCCGGCCGGTCGGCAAGCTGACGGTCTCCGGCGAGCCGCCGCTGCGCCCCGCGCCGTTTCCCCCGGCGCCGCCGCTGCCGGGCAACGACCTGCCGGCCCAGCTCGACCTGAAGGCCGCCGCCCGGTTCGACCTCGCGCTCGGCGCGCCGGCCGACTGGGTTCAGCCGGCCGAGTTCAAGCCATCTTCCGCGCCAGCCTTTCAGGCCAAGGCCGGACGCCCCGTCGTGCTGGCCCTGGCCAACCGCGCAACGGTTGCCACCGTTTTCCATCTGCACGGCCATCACTTCCGCCTGCTCGACCGGCTCGACGACGGCTGGAAGCCGTTCTGGCTCGACACGCTTGCGATCGAGCCCGGCCAGACCCAGCGCGTCGCCTTCCTCGCCGAATATCCCGGGCGCTATCTGATCGAGCAGGTCGCGACCGATTGGGCCGCGCCGCGGCTGCTGCGATGGTACAGTGTCCAATAACGACAACAGGAAACGCTCATGAGCCAGACAGTTGCAGCGATCCGCGCAGTTCGCGCGCGAAGCGTCGTGGTGCCGCTCAAGCGCCCGGTGAAGACCGCGTTCGCCACGATCGATTCCGGTCCGCTGGTCCTGATCGATGTCGAGACCGATCAGGGCGTGACCGGCCGCACCTATCTGTTCGCCTACAGCAGACTGACGCTTCAACCGCTTTGCTATCTGATCGAGGAGATCGGGCGCGAGCTCGTCGGCAAGCCGGTCGCGCCGTTCGATCTGATGCGGGCGATGGATGCCAAATTTCGCCTGCTCGGCTGGCAGGGGCTGGTCGGCATGGCGGTGTCCGGCCTCGACATGGCGTATTGGGACGTGCTCGGCCAGCTCGCCGGCCGGCCGCTGGTCGAACTGCTCGGCGGTACCGCAAAACCGATCAAGGCCTATGACAGCTACGGCGTGGTCGATCCCGTAGCCGACGAGCGTGCGCTGCGCCGCTCCCTCGACCAGGGATTCAAGGGCATCAAGATCAAGGGCGGCGACGGCGATGCCTCCAATGATGAGCGCGTCGTCAAGGGCGTGCGTGCCCTGCTCGGACCCGATATCGCGCTGATGCTCGACTTCAACCAGTCGCTCGATCCGGCCGAAGCCACCCGCCGCATCGCGCGCCTTGCGCCCTACGATCTGCATTGGATCGAGGAGCCGGTGCCGCAGGAGAGCCTCTCCGGTCACGCCAAGGTGCGCGAGACCTCACCGACGCCGATCCAGGCCGGCGAGAACTGGTGGTTCCCGCGTGGCTTTGCCGAGGCGATCGCCGCCGGCGCGTCCGACTTCATCATGCCCGACGTGATGAAGGTCGGCGGCGTCAGCGGCTGGCTGCAGGTCGCCGGCCAAGCCGACGCCGCGTCGATCCCAATGTCGAGCCATCTGTTCGCGGAGGTCAGCGCACACCTGCTCGCGGTGACGCCGACCGCCCACTGGCTCGAATTCCTCGACTTTGCCGGCGCGATCCTGACGAAGCCCACGGAGATCGTCGACGGCGCCGTCACCGCCCGCGGCCCCGGCCTCGGCATCGAATGGAACGAGCCGGCGGTCGCGAAGTATCTGGTGGGCTGAGATCGATCCTCAACCACTGCTAGGGGACTCAGTACTCAATCCCGAACTCGTCATAGAGGCGGCGGAACACGGCGGGCAGCACTTCGGTGAGATCTTCGGCGATCAGGCCGGGGCCAGCCTCGCTGGCGGCTTCGCCGTGCATCCACACGCCAATGCTGGCGGCCTCGAACGCCGCGACGCCTTGCGCCAGAAAACCCGCGATGATGCCTGCGAGCACGTCGCCGGCGCCGGCGGTCGCGAGCCAGGGCGGCGCGTTGCCGGCAATGGTGGCGCGGCCGTCGGGCGAGGCCACCACCGAATCGGCACCCTTCAACAGCACCACAGCGCCGGAGCGTTCGGCCGCGGCGCGCACGCGCTCCAGCTTCGAGCGGCCCGGATGCTTGTTGGAGATGTCGCTGAACAGCCGCGGAAACTCGCCCTCATGCGGCGTCAGCACGATTTGCTGGCCGTCGGACGCCTTGATCGCCTCGAACAGCCGGTCCGGCGCGGCGGCAAAGCTGGTCAGCGCGTCGGCGTCGAGCACCAGATGCCGCTGCGCCGCCAGCGCGGTGTGGACGAAGTCGCGGGTGCGCGCATTGACGCCCATGCCGGGACCGATTGCACATGCATTGAAGCGCTTGTCGCCGAGCATCTCGGCGAACTGGATCGGGTTGTCGACCGCGCGCACCATCACCGCGGTCAGCGCCGCGGCGTTGACCGCGAGCGCATCGCGCGGCGAGGCCAGCGTCACGAGGCCCGCGCCGGCACGCAGCGCGCCGCGCGCCGCAAGGCGCGCCGCGCCGGTGGAGGCGATGTCGCCCGACACCACGACGGCATGACCGCGTGCGTATTTGTGGCCGTCGATCCGCGGCACCGGGAACGACCAGCGCCAGGCCTGCGGCACGTTCTCCGCGGTCAGCGGCTTGATCTCGTCGAGTACGGTCAGATCGATGCCGATGTCGGCGACGCGGACCCGCCCGCATTGCATCCGCCCGGGCAGCAACAGATGCGCGGGCTTCTTGCGGAAGAACGTTACTGTCTCGGTCGCCTGCACCGAGGCACCCATCACCGCGCCCGTGGTGCCGTTGATGCCGCTCGGCAGATCGACCGCGAGCACCGGCGCACCGTTGGCGTTGATCGCCGCGATCATCTCCAGCGGGTCGCCCTTCACCGGACGGTTGAGGCCGGCGCCGAACAGCGCGTCGATGATCAGCGCCGGCTTGCCGAGCGCCTGCGGGTTGAACGGCAGCACCGGATACTTCCAGCCCTTCGCCGCCAGCGCGGCGTCGCCCTGCAGGCTGTCGCGCTCGCAGAGCAGGACGACCGAGACCTCACGGCCGCGCGCGGCGAGTTCAGCGGCGGCGACAAAGCCGTCACCGCCATTGTTGCCGCGGCCGGCGACCACGACGATCGGCCCCTCCTCGACCAGGTCCATCGCCGCCTCGGCGACCGCCTGCCCGGCGCTCATCATCAGCGCGAAGCCCGGCGTGCCGGCCGCGATGGTCAGCCGGTCGGCGCGTTCCATCTCGGTGGTGGTCAGGACGTCCATGCCGAATCCTCAATCGCTTCGCCTTTTCGAGAGGCAACTCCCGCGCTGTTCCCGGAGTTTCTAAGGTCTGATTGCATACGGATTGATCTATTTGCCTATTCGTTAGGCTTGGATATCATAGCCATCTGGTTCGATATCAGCCGACTGCCTGTTAAAAGGCTGATAACATTCCAAATTCGGGGACCATCACAACTTGGCATAGACCCTGCTTTTGAGGAAGCCGCACACAGCAGCGGCTGTTGCGGCCATTATGCGTGCTTCCGGCCAGCCGCCGGAAGCCTTAAGAACCCACGAGACTGCGCCCCACGCGCATCAAAACACGACTTGTTATCTGCAATGCCCGGGAGGCGCTCAGTGAAGAAGATTGAAGCCATCATCAAGCCCTTCAAGCTCGACGAGGTGAAAGAGGCGCTCCAGGAAGTCGGACTGCAGGGCATCACCGTCACCGAGGCCAAGGGTTTTGGCCGGCAGAAGGGACACGCCGAACTCTATCGCGGTGCGGAATACATCGTCGACTTCCTGCCCAAGGTGAAGATCGAGATCGTGATCGGCGACGACCTGGTCGAGAAGGCGATCGACGCGATCCGCCGCGCCGCCCAGACCGGGCGCATCGGCGACGGCAAGATCTTCGTCTCCAACATCGAGGAAGCGATCCGCATCCGGACCGGCGAATCCGGGCTGGACGCTATTTGAGGGCGGTGCTATCCGGATTTTCTGACGCCAAAAGAGAACAAAGGCTGCTTCGGCAGCCTGATTTCGTTTGAGCCGTCACGCCAACTCGCCACAAGCGGGAATAACCTCGCCCACCGCCGCAAAACCGACCCGCTCATCCATAAGGGGTATTCATGAAGACCGCCAAAGACGTCCTGAAAATGATCAAGGACAACGACGTCAAATACGTCGACCTGCGCTTCACCGATCCGCGCGGCAAATGGCAGCACGTGACCTTCGACGTCGGCATGATCGAAGAGGACACCTTTGCCGAAGGCCAGATGTTCGACGGCTCCTCGATCGCCGGCTGGAAGGCGATCAACGAATCCGACATGTGCCTGATGCCCGACCCAGTCACCGCGACGATCGACCCGTTCTTCGCCGAGACCACCATGGTCATCACCTGCGACGTGCTCGAGCCGACCACCGGCGAGCCCTACAACCGCGACCCCCGCGGCATCGCCAAGAAGGCCGAGGCGATGGTGAAGTCGATGGGCGTGGGCGACACCGTGTTCGTCGGCCCCGAGGCCGAGTTCTTCGTGTTCGACGACGTGCGCTATTCGGCCGACCCCTACAACACCGGCTTCCGCCTCGATTCCTCCGAGCTGCCGATCAACTCCGCCACCGAATATGAAGGCGGCAATCTCGGCCACCGCATCCGCACCAAGGCCGGCTACTTCCCGGTGCCGCCGCAGGACTCGGTGCAGGACATGCGCTCGGAAATGTTAGGGGCGATGGCCAAGATGGGCGTCAAGGTCGAGAAGCACCATCACGAGGTCGCCTCCGCCCAGCACGAACTCGGCATGAAGTTCGACACGCTGACGCTGATGGCCGACCAGATGCAGATCTACAAGTACTGCATCCACCAGGTCGCGCACATCTACGGCAAGACCGCCACCTTCATGCCGAAGCCGGTCTATGGCGACAACGGCTCGGGCATGCACGTCCACCAGTCGATCTGGAAGGAAGGCAAGCCGACCTTCGCCGGCAACAAATATGCCGACCTGTCGGAGACCTGCCTGCACTACATCGGCGGCATCATCAAGCACGCCAAGGCGATCAACGCCTTCACCAACCCGTCGACCAACTCCTACAAGCGTCTGGTGCCGGGCTATGAGGCGCCGGTGCTGCTCGCCTACTCGGCGCGCAACCGCTCGGCCTCGTGCCGCATCCCCTACACCGCGAACCCGAAGGCCAAGCGCGTCGAGGTGCGTTTCCCCGACCCGATGGCCAATCCCTATCTCGGCTTCGCCGCGATGCTGATGGCCGGCCTCGACGGCATCAAGAACAAGATCGATCCGGGTCCGGCGATGGACAAGGACCTCTACGATCTGCCGAAGGAGGAGCTGAAGCAGATCCCGACCGTCTGCGGCTCGCTGCGCGAGGCGCTGGAGAACCTCGACAAGGACCGCGCCTTCCTCAAGAACGGCGGCGTGTTCGATGACGACTTCATCGACGCCTATATCGAGCTGAAGATGACCGAGGTCGCCCGCTTCGAGATGACCCCGCACCCGGTCGAGTTCGAGATGTACTACTCGCTGTAAGCTTTACGGCTCTCAGCAATGCGAAAGGCGCTTCCGACGGAAGCGCCTTTTGTTTTTGGGCACAAATGTCTCCCGTCATTGCGAAGAGCGCAGCGACGACGCAATCCAAGTCTCCGCAAGCGGTGAGATGGATTGCTTCGCGGAGCCTGTCATCGGACGCGCGTTCGCGCGACCCGTTGGCTCGCAATGACGCGGCGAGTGAGCGGCCCTGATCCGTAGGATCGGTACGCTGCGCTCCACCTGTCCTGCGAACTACTCCTTCGCCTTTGCGATCCGCCGGCCACTCTCGTCGATCGCGCCAAAGGTGCCTGCGATCAGGTCCGGCGTCGGGATCATGCCGCCCAGCGACCAGCTCGCCGGCTCGCCCTCCTCGATCTTGACCCAGACCGTCTTGCGGAAATCGGGATTGCCCTGCCCCTCGACCTCGACCATCAGGTCGGTGATGCGCTCGTGCAGCGCCCGCTTCTGCGCGAGATCGAGGATGCCGCGGACGGTGGAAATGGTGACGTAAGGCATTGGGTCGCTCCGTTGGTTGAAACAGCGCGGCGAGTGTGCCGAACGGGCTGAATACACAGCAGTGGCCGATCGGACAGAGATCGGGCAATATCTGCCAGCGGCCGGCGGCGTTGATCGGCTAGTGTCCGCGCCCGGAGGTGCCATGAAGCTCGCGATCCTCGCACTGGAAGGCTGCATGCAGTCGGCGGTGGCCGGCATTGCCGACATCCTCGCCCTTTCCAACCATGTGATGACGCTGCGCGGCAGCGCGGCGCCGTTTAGCTGGCGGACGCTGTCGCTCGACGGCAAGCCGGTGCGCGCCGGCGGCGGCATGCTGCTCCCGGTCGACGGCGCGATCGGTACACGCGCGACCTATGACGCGATCATCGTGCCCGGCAGCCTGATCGATCACGCTGCGGCCCAGCGCCTGCAACCGCAGTACGACCGCGCCGGCGCCTGGCTGCGCCGTCAGCACGCCGGCGGCCGGCTGATCGGCGCCTTCTGCAGCGGCGTGTTGCTGCTCGCCAATGCCGGGCTGCTCGACGGCCGCCGCGCCACCATCACCTGGTGGCTGCAGAGCGAGCTCCGCCGCCGCCATCCCAAGGTCGATCTCGCCGGCGACGCCGTCATCACCCAGGCCGATCGCCTGGTCTGCGCGGCCGGCCCGATGTCGTGGGTCGATCTGCTGCTGCGGCTGATCGAGCTGGTCGAAGGCCCGGAGGTCGCCAAGGTCTGCGCCGATTATGCCGTGATCGACACCGCGCAGCGCACCCAGGCGATCTTCATGCCGCTCGACTACATGCTCGCCCAGGATCCGCTGCTGATGAAGGCGGACATGCTGGTGCGCCGCACCGGCAAGACGCCGATCACGGTCCGCCGTCTCGCCCATGCACTGGGCCTCAGCGAACGCACGCTGAACCGCCGCTTCCGCGAGCTGACCCACGAGCCGCCGCAAGCCTTCATCACGCGCCGCCGCGTCGAGCATGCCCGCACGCTGCTAGAGACGACCACGCAGCCGATCAAGGCGATCGCCCGCGCCACCGGCTATGAGGACGAGAGCAGCTTTCGCAAAGCCTTTCGCAAGCTGACGCTGACCTCGCCGCAGGCCTATCGCGCGCAGCGATCGATGCGCGCTGCCTGATCGCGGGAAGGCCGGAAGACTACGGTCAGCAACGCTGACAAAACCCCACGAAGTGGCGCGAACCAGCACGCAAGGTGACGTTCTGAATCGACAATGCCGGGAGTCGGGTGTTCACTCGCGGCAACGACCGGAAAAGCGGCGCGCGGTAAAAACAGACACATTCATTTTGCATGGGGAGAAACGAGATGTCTTTCGTCGCTCGACGAATAGCGGCGCTTTCGACCGCCATCACCATTCTCGCTGTCTGTGCTGGCAGCGCATTTGCCCAGAAGAAATACGACACCGGCGCAACCGATACTGAAATCAAGATCGGCAACATCATGCCCTACAGCGGGCCGGCATCCGCCTATGGCACCAGCGGCCGGGCTCAGGCGGCTTATTTCCGCAAGATCAACGCCGAGGGCGGCATCAATGGCCGCAAGATCAATTTCATCTCGTACGACGACGGCTACAGTCCGCCGAAAACGGTCGAACAGGCACGCAAGCTGGTTGAAGGCGACGAGGTCTTGCTGATCTTCGCAGCGCTCGGCACGGCATCCAACGGCGCGATTCAGAAATACATGAACGTGAAGAAAGTACCGCAGCTGTTCATTCAGACCGGCGCCACGAAGTGGAACGATCCGCAGAACTTTCCGTGGACCATGGGCTGGCAGCCCAGTTATCAGAGCGAGGGACGGATCTACGCCAAGCACATCCTGAAGGAAAAGCCGGGCGGCAGGATCGCCGTCCTCTATCAGAACGACGATTATGGAAAAGACTATCTCAAGGGCCTGAAGGACGGCCTCGGCGACAAGGCGGCGTCGATGATCGTCATCGAGGATGCGTACGAGGTGGCCGAGCCGACGATCGACACGCACATCGTCAAGATGAAATCGATGAACGCCGATGTATTCGTCGACATTGCCACACCGAAGTTCGCCGCGCAGGCCATCAAGAAGGCGGCCGAGATCGGCTGGAAACCGTTACACATCCTCAACTCGGTGGCCTCCTCGCTCGGCGCCGTGATCCAGCCTGCCGGTTTTGAGAACGCACAGGGCATCATCTCGGTGGCCTACATGATGGATGCGCTCGATCCGCAATGGAAGGACGACCCCGGGATGAAGGCGTTCGACGAGTTTCTCTCCAAATATTTCCCCGAAGGCAATCGGGCCGACAGCCTGGTGATGACGGGTTACAACGCCGCTCAAACGCTGGTTCAGGTGCTCAAGCAGTGTGGCGACGATCTCACGCGTGCCAACGTGATGAAACAGGCCGCCAGCCTGAAGGCCTTCCGGACCAGCAACCTGCTGCCCGGAATCACGATGAACACCAGCCCGATCGATTTCGCGCCGATCAAGCAGATGCAGCTCAGACGACTCAAGGGCGAGAAATGGGAGCTGTTCGGGCCCATGCTCAGCGCGGAAGTAGGAGGCTAGCGAACCGCAGGATGGTGGAGCGACTTGTCCGCCGTAGCTCGAAGAGCGAAGGCGGAAGCGATATCCACCCTTCCGGACCCCGACGAACCTACACCCGGAACAGCTTGGCGTATCTTGCCTTGATCTCCTCGCTCTGCGCCTGCACCTGGGCCGGATCGGCCTTGAGCATCTTCAGCTTGTTCAGTGGCACATGTTCGGCCTTCTCCTTCACCTGGGCGTGGAACGAGCGGTGGGCGAATTCGTCGGCCAGCATCTGCTGGGTCGCGGCGCTGAAGAAGAAGCTCTGGAACAGTTTTGCCGCGTTCGGGTTCGGCGCGCTCTTGAAGATGCCGCTCGGCACGATGATCAGCGGCGCCCCTTCGGTTGGATAGACCACTTCGACCGGCTTGCCCTGGTCCTTGGCCAGCACCAAATTGTAGTCATTGCCGTCGGCCATGATGGCGCGTTCGCCGAGCAGGATCTTCTTCGGCGGATCGGCTGCCGACTGCACCTGCATCACCCGCTGCTGCGCCAGCTTTTCCAGATAGGGCCAGCCGAGATCGCGCGCCAAGACGAAGGTCGCGGTCATGATCGCGCCGGAATAGCCCGGATGACCCTTGACGATCTTGCCGCGCCATTTCGGGTCGAGCAGGTCGGCAAAGCTCTTCGGCGCCTCTTCGCGTTTCACCTGATCGGTGTTGTAGCCGATCACCTCGAACCAGGCGCAGGACGTCGCCGAGGTGCCATCCGGATCGATCTGGTCGGCCGGAAAATTCTTGGCGACATCTTCCGGCACGTAGGCCGCGAGCCAATCGTTCTTCTTCCAGTCGAGATAATGCGCGGGGTCGGTGGAGTTGGCGACGTCGACGGCGTTGATGCCGCTGCCCTGCTCCTGTGCGATGCGCTGAAAGATCCGCTCGGCGCCCGAGCGCTCGACGCGGACGCTGATCCCGAGATATTTCTGCTCAAAGCTGCGCGCCAGCCGCTCGGCGGTGTTCAGTTCGAGCGCGGTGTAGAACGAGACCTTGCCCTCCTTGGTCGCCGCCGCGATCAATTCCGGCGTCACCGCCTCGGCCGGTGGCGCCGCCGCCCTCAGCGGTTCGGCGAACACCATGCCGGCCGCGGTCGCCGCCGTCGCCTTGATCAAATCGCGCCTCGACCATTTGCGGTCCTGCATCTGCACACTCCCCGGGGGTCGGGCCGTTGACCGGCCACGCCATTGTTACGGAAGTGATGATAGTCGGATGGGTCGAGCGAAGCGATACCTATCCTGCAGACCGCGGATCGGTCTTGTCCGGAGGGTTCTCGCGCAAGAAGCGTTCGAGATCGGGCAGCACGGAGTAAGGCTGCGGAACCGGGTCGCCCTGAAAGTCGACCTGCAGATCGAGGCAGCGCCGCAGCATTCGCGCCAACTCGCTGCGCCGATAGGGTTTGGTCAGCAGCGGAATGCCGTGACCACTGCGCCCCTGCTGCGTTGGCAAGGCGCCGTCGCTGTAGCCCGAGGTGAACAGCACCCGCATTGCCGGGCGCCCTGCCATCAGCGTCTCCGCGAGCTGCCGGCCGTTCATGCTGCCGGGCATCACGATGTCGGTGAACAAGAGGTCGAACGCGGTGCCGCGGCGGACGATCGCCAGCGCCTCGTCGGCGTTGGCCGCCACCAGCACCTTGTAGCCGAGGCTTTCAAGTTGTCCGGTGACATATTCGCGGATCCGGGCGTCGTCCTCGACGCACAGGATGGTCTCGGTGCCGCCGCGGACCGGCGCTTCGTCCTCCTCGTCCGCACGCGGCGCGACGCCGTCGGCCTTCGGCAGATAGATCCGGAAGATCGTGCCGCGCCCCTCCTCGCTCCGGACCTCGATGCCGCCGCCGCTCTGCTTGACGAAGCCGAACACCATGCTGAGCCCGAGCCCGGTGCCCTGCCCGACCTCTTTGGTGGAGAAGAACGGATCGAAGATCTTCTCCAGATGCGACGGCGAGATTCCGACGCCGGTGTCGGTCACCTCGATCACGAGATGATCGCCGGCGCGCTCGACGCCGCGCGTCACCGCCTCGGGAATCCCAAGCTGGATGTTGCGGGTCGCAAACGTCAGAGTGCCGCCCTCCGGCATCGCATCGCGCGCATTGATGCCGAGATTGACCAGCGCCGCCGAAAGCTGGCTGCGGTCGACGAACGCCAGCCAGGCGTCGCGGCGGAGCTCGGTCCTGATCTCGATCTGCGAGCCCAGCGTCTGCGACAATAGCCGCACCACCTCGCCGATCAGCTCGTTGACGTCGGTCTCGGCGGGCTGCAGCGGCTGCTTGC
Source organism: Bradyrhizobium ivorense (assembly GCF_900696085.1). Classification (GTDB taxonomy): domain Bacteria; phylum Pseudomonadota; class Alphaproteobacteria; order Rhizobiales; family Xanthobacteraceae; genus Bradyrhizobium; species Bradyrhizobium ivorense. Next base: position 140,724 of record NZ_CAADFC020000023.1, on the reverse strand, counting down.
GCGAGAACGCCAGCAGACTCGATGTCAGCTGCGCGCCGCGATCGGCGGCATCGCTGATCAGCTTGGCGATCGCGGCAAGCTGCGGGTTGTCCTTGACGCCGTCGGCGAGCAGCTCGATCGTGCCGGTGATCACGGTCAGCATATTGTTGAAGTCGTGCGCGATGCCGCCGGTCAGCCGCCCCAGCGATTCCGTCTTCTGGGCCTGGATCAACTGCTCGGCGGCGACGCGCCGCTGGGTGATGTCCCTGACGAAGGCGTTGACGACGTAACCATCGCCGCGCTTGAGCGCGTTGAGCGACACCTCGACATAGAACAAATGGCCGTCGCGGTGCACCGACGGCGATTCATAGCGCATGCCCATGCCGCCGGCCGCGGTCTCCTGCAGGAAACGGGTGATGCGCTGCCGGTGCGCGACGCGCAGCTCTTCCGGGACCACCAGTTCCACCACCTTGCAGCCGACGGCCTCCGATCTGGTCCAGCCGGTCAGCGCCTCGGCCTGCGGGCTCCAGTCCAGCACGATGCCGTCCTGGTCGGTCTGGACGAAGGCATCGAGCGCGGTCCGGATGATCGCCTGCGCCATCTGCTCGCTCTCGACCAGCGCCGCATGCGCCTGCCGCCGCGCCGTGACGTCATGCAGCACCGAGACCGCACCGCGCAGATTCCCGGCGTCGTCGCGCAACGGCCGGGAGTTGGCGACGAGGCAGACTTCGGGGGCGCCGGACCGCGGCTTCACCACCAGCTCGAGAGCCTCGATATCCTCGCCGCGCAGCGCCCGCACCAGCGGCGACTCCGCAATTGGCATCGGCGTCACGCCGTCGGCGTAATAGCACTCGAAGCTGCGCACGCCGGTTAGGCTGTTGAAGCCGGCATCGATGCCGAACAGCTGTCGCGCGGCGGCGTTGACGACCACGACCGCACCGGTCTCATCGGCAATCACCACCAGGTCACGGATGCTCTCGACCGTCGTTTCCAGCAGGTTCTGCCGCGAGCCCAATTGCGCCGACAGATCGGCAAGCGCCGCGGTAAGGCGAGCGATCTCATGACCGCTGGCAGTGGACACCGTTGCCGGCTCGCCACGCGACAGCCCCTCCACCGCCTGGGCGAGCGGCTTCGAGAGCGATCTGGCAATGATCTCGGCAATCATCAGCACCACCGCAATTGCGCCCACGGCGAGCCCAAGGCCCGACCAGGAGGCGCCGTGGATAAGCCCCAGCGCAAGCAGGATCGCGACGACCGGGAGCGTCACCCCGAGCGCCAGACGGCCCGACAAATTCATCCCGACCAACTCATCGTGATCAGCCGCACCGGAAACGGAAAAAAGGGAAACAGGAATTCGGAAAGGATCGTCGGCGCCGGGCAATATCCGGTGGGCTGCTCCGGTGTTGCTTAGCCGAGTCCGGCCCGGCGATCCGCCAATTTCGTATCCGTAGAATTACGGAGATGCATTTCGGCGGTCTACGACCGCGTCCTCACCTGTCATCGCCCGGCTCGACCGGGCGATCCAGTACGCCGCGGCTTCTCGGCTCAAGTGCTGCTGCCTCTGGAATACTGGATCACCCGCATGCGCGGGTGATGACACCGCAAATGGATCGCCAGATGCGCCCTACGCCGCCCGCCGCCGCTCGCGCAGTGCGTCGCCAAAAGCCTCGAACAGGGCGCGGTTGATCGGGTTGCGCTGCGGGTCGTATTCGGCGTGCCACTGCACGCCGAGCGCAAAACCGGGCGCGTCGGCGATGCGGATCGCCTCGATGGTGCCGTCCTCGGCGATGCCCTCGATCACGACGCGATCGCCCGGCACCAGGATGCCCTGCCCGTGCAGCGAATTGACCCGGATCGACTCGCGCCCCAGGATCTTGGCGAAGGCGCCGCCCGGTGTCAGCGCGACGTCGTGGCGGTCGGCGAAGATCACCGTGGGATCGGGATGGATCTCGCCGTTCTCCAGCCGCGGCATGCGATGGTTCATGCGGCCGGGAAGCTCGCGGATTTCGGGATGCAGTGAGCCGCCGAACGCGACGTTCATCTCCTGCAGGCCGCGGCAGATGCCGAAGATCGGCACGCCGCGCGCGACGCAGGCCTCCGACAGCGCCAGCGCGACGTCGTCGCGGTGCAGATCGTAGGGTTCGTGGGCCGCGCAGGGCTCGGTGTTGAAACGGGTCGGATGAACGTTGGCGCGCGCCCCCGTCAGCACCACGCCGTCGACCACGTCGAGCAAGGCCCCGACGTCGGTAATTTCAGGACTGCCTGCGAACATCAGCGGGACGGCGCCCGACACCTCGGCAACCGCGCGAAGGTTGCGCTCCCCGACCATCTGGACTGTGAAACGATTTTCGATGCGATGGGCGTTTCCGATCACGCCGACCACGGGCCGTCTCATTATCTCAAGTCTCGCGCAATGATTCTTCTAAGTTTGCGACGCTGCAAAGACGATCATGCCTTCGAGTTCCCGCCGGATCAACTGCCTATCTGTGCAAAGCCCACCTTGCAGCCCTGCACAGCACCGGTGCCGATGACCCGGATCGGCCCTAGCGGCGCCAAAAGCGGTCACTTTCGGGCGAAGGCGGCCCCGGCATCGATGCTCTCGACGCCGGGCAGGCCAGCCGCACGGAGCGCGGCGGCGGCGGGCGCACTGTCGCCGCCGAGCCAGGGCAGCCGGGCCTTGATGGCGCGGGTGACGGGTTCGCCGAGCCTGCCGCCGAAATCGAGCGGCCAGTAGCCGTTCGGCACCACTTCGGCGGTGAGCCCGTGCAGCCGGTACCCCTGGGCCGAGTGCGGCCTCGCTGTCGTCGGGCAAAACGGCACGCGCGCTGCCGGGGTCGGCCGGGTCGGCGAACGTCATCAGCACCGGGATCAGCTTGCCCGTCACCGGGACCACGCCGGTCTGACTGCTCATCGCGCTGAACGAGACGCGGTCGCCGCGGGCCGCGCCGTAGGCGCGCAGCGCGACGTAGTTGATGTCGTCGAGATCGATCGCCTTGTCGAGATGGGCGAGCAGCGCGACCAAATTCTTGCCGCCGCCGAGATCGACATAGACCGCATCGCCCGCGGTGCGGGTGTGGCCACCGCGGCTGTAGCCGCGGTCGGGATGCACCGCGAGCACGCCGGAGTTGGATTTGATGCCGTCCGGCGTCTCGACCTCGACCGACAGCCGGTATTTGTGGCCTGGCCGGTTGATCCGGATCTGGTCGCCGATCACAAGCGCCGCGAGCAGCGCGAGCGGCCCGACCCATTTCAAAACCATGCCCCGCCCTCGCCGTTCCCCGAGCGCGTCCGCCCGATCGATCTTTTGCCTCGCTTGGCACAATCGGGACGCCAGCGTCAAACCGCCGTGCGGTCGCAGCTTGATCCCCGCGGCGGTTTCGCGACAAAGTGGCGAGGACACCGGCGCGGAAGGGAATCACCCGTGACAGACTCGGCTGACAATCGCCTGCGGGCGCGCAACGACATGGCGTGGGCGATCGCCGTCGGCGGCACCGGGATCGTGCTGTTCGCGGCGCTTCTGATGTTCACCTGGCATTTCGCCGCGACGCTGTTCCTGCTCTTCGCCGGCATGCTGCTCGGCGTCGGGCTGAACGCCATGACCACCCTGCTGGGCCGCCTGACCGGGCTGCCCCACCCGCTGCGGCTTGCGATCGTCTGCCTGGCGCTGGCCGGGCTGTTGTCCGGCATCGTGTTCCTCGGCGGCACCACCATCGCGCAGCAGGCCACGGTGCTGACCAACACGATCAAGTCGCAGCTCGGCAGCGTCAAGGACTTCCTCGAGCAGCATGGCGTCGACACCAGCTACTTCGATTTCAGCAACGTGACCAATGAGGCGAAACAGGAAGGCGCCGGCGCGGCAACGACGACGGCGCCCGCCACCTCGCAGAGCCACGGCCTGCCCGGCGCCAGCGCGCTTGCCTCGAGCGGCGGGGCGATCATCGGCCAGACGCTGAAGGTGCTGCTCGGCACCGTCAGCGTGGTCGGCAACTTCTTCATCGTGCTGTTCCTGGGGCTCGCCTTCGCCGCCCAGCCGAGCGTCTACCGCGCCGGGCTGCTGTTCATCGCGCCGGCAAAATACCGCCGCGAGGCCACCGCCATCGTCGACCGCATCGGCGAGACGCTGGAGCGCTGGCTGATCGCGCAGATCATCACGATGGTGGCGGTATTCCTGGTCACCTGGATCGGGCTTGCGATCATCGGCATCCCGAGCTCGTTCATCCTCGGCATCCAGGCCGGACTGCTCGCCTTCATCCCGACCGTCGGGGCGATCCTCGGCGGGCTGATCGTGGTGCTGGCGAGCCTCGCGACGGGCTGGATCGCGGCGGTCTCCGCCTTCGTGCTGTTCCTCGGCGTGCACGCGCTGGAAAGCTACGTGCTGACGCCGATCATCCAGCGCCAGGCGCTCGACATCCCGCCGGCGACGCTGTTCGCGTTCCAGATCCTGCTCGGCGTCGTGTTCGGCGTCTGGGGGCTGGCGCTGGCGCTGCCGCTGATCGCGATCGCCAAGGTGATGATCGACCATTTCAAGGCGGAGAATAGCGCGCCTGCCAAAGCCGCGTGAGATCAGAGCGTTTTCGAGCGAAGTGGATACCGGTTCGCGTGAAGAAAACGCGTCAAGACAAAAATAGGTTCAAGCGAGCAGCAGCACCATGCCTGCGACGATCAGCATGACGCCGATCAGCATCACGACCGGCCAGCGGCGCTGGGGCGGCGCGTAGCGGCCCTGCGCGCGGCGTTCGGCGATCAACGCGGTCTCGTACTCGTCGGAGTTCGCGAACAGGCAGGCGAAACCGCCGCGCGCCGAAGCCGCCGCCGCTTCGAGCGACATCAGAGCAGCCTGCGGATTGCGGGTGCGGATCGACTCCATGCCCAAAAGCATGGGATCGAATGGTTAACCGGACGTTACCGCTCAGGCCCGCACCGGCGCCGGCTTCTGCCGCGCGGTGGCCGGCAGGCCCGCGGTCTTGCGCCGCCAGTTCTCCAGCGACAGCGGCAGCTCTTCGGCGGCCTCGACGCGGTTACGGCCGCCGCGCTTGGCCTGGTAGAGCGCGGTGTCGGCGGAGGCCAGCAGCACCTCGAGCTCGGTGCCGGCGGGGCCGCCGGCGACGCCGATGCTGACCGTGGTGTCGACCGCGCCTTCTTCGCAGGTGATGTTGCTGCACTCGAAGGCCTCGCGCACGCGCTCGGCGACCAGCACGCCCTCCTCGAGCGAGCACGGCAGCAGCGCCGCGAACTCCTCGCCGCCGATGCGGCCCGACAGGTCGCTGATCCTGAGGTTGTTGACCACGACGGCGGAGAACAGCTTGAGCACCTCGTCGCCGGCGGGATGACCGAAGCGGTCGTTGATCGACTTGAAGTGATCGATGTCGAAGATCATCACGGTGACCGGCCGGCCGGCATTGGCCTCGCGCTCGATCACGCGCGTGCAGGCCTCGGTGAAACCGCGGCGGTTGAGCATGCCGCTGAGCGGATCGATCGACGCCGCGGTCTTGTGCACGGCCACCGCGCGGTCCGACACCATCATGAAGATCACGAACACCGTGCCGATCGCGTACAGCACGAGCTCGATCGAGAACAGCGTGACCCAGAAGCTCGAGACGAAATTCACATCGTGCGGGCGCAGGAGGTCGCCGACCAGGATCGGCAGCATCAAGGCGCCGCCATGCAGCACCGGCACCGCGATCGCAAGCCAGCGCTTCTGCATCGCGCGGCGGCGCTCGCTGAACAGTTCGGTGGCGGTGAGCGCCGCATAGACCGCGACGATGCCGGCGCCGATCGTCATGCGCATTGCGGGACTCTCCACCATCGTCATGGTGGCGACCCAGACGATCGGGCCGAGCACGAGACCCGCCAGGTTGGGCTTGCGGCCATGGAAAATCCGCGCCGCATTCCAGACCAGGCCGCAGGCGGCAAAGCCGACCGCATTGAGGGCGAGCACGATGTGCACGCCGAGCGAGGAGCCGCCCAGCGTCCAGATCGCGACCGCCCCTGCGCCGAGCAGATAGGCAGTGCCCCACCATTTCAGCGCGGGAATGCTCTCCTGCCTGCCGAACATCAGCAGCATAGCGCCGAGCATGCCCGCGACCATGGTCGCGAACAAATAAAGTGTCGATGTGTCAAACGACATGAACAGCCCCCAGCCCTGGGTGATGTAACGTTCGCAGGCGCAATTGAAATTGGTGATGCTGCGCTTCTGCTGGTTGCCACGCTAGGGCGGCCGAGTTCCAATTTCGTTTGCACGCATACGCAAGTTTTCGCGAAAAACTGCGTTAATTCACATCTAAGAGCGGCACAGAAACATCGACACGCAGCGCAGCAAAAAGGGCGCCTCTCGGCGCCCTCTTCAATTCTATGCGTGCGGCGATTGCCGCAAATTTTAAGTCTCGAATTAGCGCTTCGAGAACTGGAAGGACTTGCGGGCCTTCGCCTTGCCGTACTTCTTGCGCTCGACCGCGCGAGAGTCGCGAGTCAGGAAGCCGCCCTTCTTGAGCACGCCGCGCAGCTCCGGCTCGAAGTTGGTCAGCGCCTTCGAGATGCCGTGACGGACAGCACCGGCCTGGCCGGACAGACCGCCGCCGGCGACGGTGCAGATCACGTCGTACTGGCCGTTGCGGGCAGCAGCGACCAGCGGCTGCTGGATCATCATGCGCAGCACCGGGCGGGCGAAGTAGACTTCGAACTCGCGGGTGTTGACCGAGATCTTGCCCGAACCGGGCTTGACCCAGACGCGGGCGACCGCGTCCTTGCGCTTGCCGGTGGCGTAAGCGCGGTTGTACTTGTCGACCTTCTTGACGTATTTCGGCGCTTCGGGAGCCGCCGGCTTGACCTGCGCGAGCTGGTCGAGGGACTGCAACGTATCGGACATTATGCGGCCCTCGTGTTCTTGCGATTCAGGGAAGCGATATCGATCTTCTCGGGGCTCTGCGCTTCATGCGGATGCTCGGCGCCGGGATAGACCCGCAGATTGCCCATCTGCATGCGGCCGAGCGGACCGCGCGGGATCATGCGCTCGATCGCCTTCTCGACGACGCGCTCGGGGAAGCGACCCTCGAGGATCTGCTTGGCGGTGCGCTCCTTGATGCCACCGATGAAGCCGGTGTGCTTGTAGTAGGTCTTCTGCTCGCGCTTGCGACCGGTCAGCACCACATGGGCGGCGTTGACGATGATGACGTTGTCACCGCAATCGACATGCGGGGTGTAGGTGGGCAGGTGTTTGCCGCGCAGGCGCATCGCAACGAGGGTGGCGAGACGGCCGACGACCAAACCCTTGGCGTCGATCACGACCCACTTCTTCGTCACTTCGGCGGGCTTGGCCGAGAACGTGCTCATGGTGAAATCCGTGAAAAAGGAAATCGGCGCCGTATGCGCCGAACTGGGCGGCTTTCTAGAGAAGCCGCGCGCGCCAGTCAACGCCGGTGCGCGCAAATTATATCAATAGAAACAGCAGCTTATAAATATGGTGTAATAATACCAGCGAAAAGCTCAAATATTTGGAATGGAATAGGTCGCGGTCACATGGGCGATCGGGTCGGGCGAACTGCCGGACAGCAGGTTGACCTCGCCGACCGCGAGCCGCTTGCCGAGCTTGAGCAGCTTCGCAACCGCGAGCACGTCCTGCCCCGGCTGGCCCTTCCGCAGGAAATTGATGTTGAGATTGGTGGTCACGGCGAGGCCGACCGGCCCGATCGCCGACAGCAGCACCACATACATGGCGAAATCTGCGAGCCCCATCAGGGTCGGCCCGGACACCGTTCCGCCCGGCCGCAGCATGCGCTCGCTGAAACGCTGGCGCAGCAGCGCCGTCTCGCCGTCGGCGCTTTCGATCCTGATATCGTCGCTGCTGAACGCCTGCGGAAATTCCTTGCGCAGGAACTCCTCCACCTCAGCCGCGCCCATTTTCGCTATCGCCATGCCGTTCCTGCCCTCGCCTCTGCCTGCCTGTTACATTAAATTGTCATCGACACCATAATGGAATTTCGCCATGACCACCCAAGCTGCCCGCGCAGAAGTGCCGCACGCCCCGATCCTGCTGCGTGAGACCGTCGGCAGTATCGCCATCCTGACGCTCAATCGCCCGGCGGCCCGCAACAGCCTCTCCGAAGGCATGATTGCCGAGTTGCACGCGGCGCTGAACGCGATCCGCGACGACAAGAGCATTCGCGCCGTCGTGCTCGCCGCCAACGGCCCGGCCTACTCCGCCGGCCATGATCTGAAGGAGCTCACCGCGCGCCGCAGCGACGCCGATCGCGGCCGCGCCTACTTTGCGCAGATCATGAACGCCTGCAGCGCGATGATGCAGGCGATCGTGCATCTGCCGAAGCCGGTGGTAGCGTCCGTGCAGGGCATTGCGACCGCGGCCGGGTGCCAGCTGGTCGCGAGCTGCGACCTCGCGGTCGCCTCGGAGGCCGCGAGCTTTGCGACACCGGGCGTCGACATCGGGCTGTTCTGCTCGACGCCGATGGTGGCGCTGTCGCGCAACGTGCCGCGCAAGCAGGCGATGGAGATGCTGCTCACCGGCGAGCCGATCTCGGCGGCAACCGCGAAAGATATCGGCCTGATCAACCGCGTGGTAACAGCAGGCACCGAACGCGACGCCGCGATCGCGCTGGCGCAGCAAGTCGCGTTGAAATCGGCCTACACGGTGAAGCTCGGCAAGGAGGCGTTCTATCGCCAGGCCGAGATGAGCCTCGCGGATGCCTATCGCCTTGCGGCGGAGGTGATGACCGAGAACATGATGGCGCGCGACGCCGAGGAAGGCATCGGCGCCTTCATCGAAAAGCGCGAGCCGAAATGGCAGGATAAGTGACGACGCAATCTATGCGTCGTCATTCCGGGGCTCGCAAAGCGAGAACCCGGAATCTCGAGATTCCGGGTTCGATGCTGCGCATCGCCCCGGAATGACAGATTGGATATGTAATGAACCACGACGCCTACGACGACAATTACATCCGCAGCATCCTCAACGGCGTGAAGTCGATCGCGATGGTCGGCGCCTCGCCGGTCAATGTGCGGCCGAGCTATTTTGCGTTCAAATACCTGGCGCAGCGCGGCTACGACATGATCCCGGTCAATCCCGGCCATGTCGGCAAGACGCTGATGGGCAAGCCGTTCGTCGCTTCGCTCGCCGACATCGGTCATCCGATCGACATGATCGACATCTTCCGCAATTCGAGCCACATCATGCCCGTGGTCGAGGAGGCGCTGAAGCTGTCGCCACCGCCGAAGGTGATCTGGATGCAGCTCGGCGCGCGCGATGACGCGGCCGCCGAGAAGGCGGAGGCCGCCGGGCTCAAGGTCGTGATGAACCGCTGCCCGAAGATCGAGTATGGCCGGCTGTCGTCGGAGATCTCCTGGATGGGCGTCAATTCGCGCACGCTGAGCTCCAAGCGCGCGCCGATTCCGACCCAGGGCATGCGGCTGTCGCTCAATCGCACGAGCTTCGGCGGCGGCCAGACTGCCGCATCCGACCGCGCCGCGAAAAACAAAACCGAGACGACCTGAGGCCACCGCGGAACAATCGTTTCGATCCCGCGATCAGGTGCAGCACCTCACTTCAAACCCGAGGAGCCGCCGCCGAGCTGCCTTGACGGCGGCGTGTGCTGCCATCAGCATGCCGCGCATTTTCGACCAGGCCACAACAGGACGCCAGATAATGACCGATCGCCTTCCGGGATTTTCCACCCTCGCCGTGCACGCGGGCGCGCAGCCTGACCCCACCACCGGCGCGCGGGCGACGCCGATCTATCAGACCACGTCATTCGTGTTCAACGATGCCGACCATGCCGCCTCGCTGTTCGGCCTGCAGGCGTTCGGCAACATCTACACCCGGATCGGCAACCCGACCAATGCGGTGCTGGAAGAGCGCGTCGCCGCGCTCGAGGGCGGCACCGCGGCGCTCGCGGTGGCCTCCGGCCACGCGGCGCAGGTGGTCGTGCTGCAGCAGCTGATGCGGCCCGGCGACGAGGTGCTTGCCGCGCGCAAACTCTATGGCGGATCGATCAACCAGTTCACCCACGCCTTCAAGGCGTTCGGCTGGAACGTGGCCTGGGCCGATCCGGACGACGCCGCAAGCTTTGAGCGCGCGGTGACGCCGCACACCAAGGCGATCTTCATCGAGTCGATCGCCAATCCCGCCGGCAGCATCACCGACATCGAAGCGATCGCGGCGGTGGCGCGCAAGGCCGGAGTGCCGCTGATCGTCGACAACACGCTGGCCTCGCCCTATCTGATCAAGCCGATCGACCACGGTGCCGACATCGTCGTGCACTCGGCAACGAAATTCCTCGGCGGCCACGGCAACTCGCTCGGCGGCATCATCGTCGATGCCGGCACCTTCGACTGGGCGAAGGACAACAAGTACCCGATGCTGAGCGAGCCGCGCCCGGAATATCACGGCATCCGAATCCAGGAGACGTTCGGCAATTTCGCCTTCGCGATCGCCTGCCGCGTGCTCGGCCTGCGCGACCTCGGCCCGGCGCTGTCGCCGTTCAATGCGTTCATGATCCTGACCGGCATCGAGACGCTGCCGCTGCGCATGCAGAAGCACTGCGACAATGCCAAGGCGGTCGCGGAATTCCTCTCCTCGCACCCGGCGGTCTCGGCGGTGAACTATGCCGGCCTGCCCGGCGACCGCTACAACAATTTGCAGCGCAAATATTCGCCGAAGGGCGCCGGCGCGGTGTTCACCTTCAGCCTCAAGGGCGGCTATGACGCCGGCGTCAATCTGGTGTCGAACCTGAAACTGTTCTCGCATCTCGCCAATGTCGGCGACACCCGCTCGCTGGTGATCCACCCGGCCTCCACCACCCACAGCCAGCTCGACGACGAGGCCAAGGTCAGGTCCGGCGCGGCGCCCGACGTGGTGCGGGTCTCGATCGGCATCGAGGACAAGGAAGACCTGATTGCGGACCTCGACCAGGCGCTGCGCGCCTGAACCGCACCATAAGTTCCGGAGCGGTGCGCCGCATCGCTCCGGCGAGGTCAGTCGAAAGGACAAGGCTCTCGTTAACGCTCATTCCGGCATAAAGTGGCAGTGATAGGCTCCGGATGATTCGGGAGACCATTGATGCTGCGCTGGATATTGCCGCTCGCGATCGCGCTGTTTGCGATCCCGCCTGCTGACGCCACCGACGCCCCCGTCGCCACCAGGCAGGCCACCGTCAAGGCCGCACGCCAGTTGCCGGCCGGCCTGCCGCGCCGGAACTACGCCTACCGCACCACGATCGCGCCGCCGACCTATGTGCGCCGCGGCCGCCAGCTCGTGGTGGTCGAGCCCGAGGTCGTGGTGGTGCCGCTGAACTCGGAGCCCTACATCCCCTACGTGCCGGGTGAGCCGCTGTTGCCGGGATCGTCGTCGCTGCCCGGCTACTACGGCAACTCCCGCTCCTACAGCTATCTCGGCCCCTACTACGGCGGCGCCTATGTGGACTACTGGGACCGCCTGCCCTACGCCTGCGGCGTCTACGGCTACTGCTAGCGTGGCCCGTTCGCCGCAAAAGACCACGACATCCGCTTCGGGGAACGCCATCACCGCCGACCTCGTCGCCGTGCTGGTCGCCGTCACCGAGGGCACGCCGAAGATCATGACCATCGCCGGCGGCGCCGCGCTGCCGAGCGGGCCGTTCGAATTCAGCCACCGCTCGCTGCAGACCGCGCTCAGGGCCTGGGTCGAGACCCAGACCGGCCACCCGCTCGGCTATGTCGAGCAGTTGTACACCTTCGCCGACCGCGGCCGCTCCGGCGACGTCAAGGGGCCGCACAGCGTCTCCATCAGCTATCTCGGCCTCACGCGTGAGGACCAGGTCGGCGAGAGTTTTGAGGCGCACTGGTCCGGCTGGTACGATTATTTCCCCTGGGAGGACCACCGTGCCGGCGCGCCGCCCTTCATTGCAAAGTTGATCACGCCGAAACTGAAGGCGTGGGCGAAGTCGGCACCGACGCCGCCGTTGCAGCGCGAGCGCTGGCAGCGCTGCGCCATCACCTTCGGCCTCGATGAGCGCGACTGGAACGAGGAGCTGGTGCTGCAACGCTACGAGCTGCTCTATGAGGCCGGCCTGATCCCGGAGGCCGGACGCGCCCATGGCCGCGACACCGCCGTCGTGCCGGGCAAGCCGATGACCGCGGATCATCGCCGCATCCTTGCCACCGGGCTCGCCCGGTTGCGCGCCAAAATCAAATACCGTCCGGTCGTGTTCGAGCTGATGCCGGCCGAGTTCACCCTGCTGCAACTGCAACGCAGTGTTGAGGCGCTCGCAGGCCGGCTGCTCCACAAGCAGAACTTCCGCCGCCTCATGGAGCAGCAGGAACTCGTTGAAGAGACTGGCGCAATGGCCGCGGATACCGTCGGCCGTCCCGCCAAGCTGTTCCGCTTCCGCCATGGCATTCTGGCGGAACGGGCCATTACCGGCACCAAGCTTCCGCTGTCGCGCACTTGACAGACCTTATGCTCAGGATAAGTATAAGCCATCTTATGCTCACGGAGAGTATAAATGGCCAGTCCCAACGCCGAACTGCTCGAGCGCACCGCGCCGCTGTATGAGCGCGTCAAGCGCGTGATCCCGCCCTTCGAATGGGCCACCTTCGCCGAGGATGTCGATGCGATCCTCGCGCTGAAACGCCGCCGCAACGCGGTGGTGCTGGCGCATAATTACCAGACGCCGGAGATCTTCCACGGCGTCGCCGACATCGTCGGCGACAGCCTCTTGCTGGCGCGCGAAGCCACCAAGGTCGATGCCGACGTCATCGTGCTCGCGGGTGTGCATTTCATGGCCGAGACCGCAAAGCTGCTCAATCCGGCCAAGACCGTGCTGATCCCCGACCTCAGGGCCGGCTGCTCGCTGGCGGACTCCATTACGGCAGCCGACGTGCGGCTGATGCGCGCGCGCTATCCCGACGCGCCTGTGGTCGCGTATGTCAACACCTCTACCGCGGTGAAGGCGGAGTCCGACATCTGCTGCACCTCAGGCAACGCTCTGAAGGTGGTGGAATCGCTCGACGCCGAGCGCGTCATCATGCTGCCGGATGAGTATCTGGCGCAGAACATCGCCAAGCAGACCAGCAAGAAGATCATCGCCTGGAAGGGCCATTGCGAGGTGCATGAGCTGTTCACCGCGGACGACGTGCGCCAGTTGCGCGAAAATTACCCCGACGTCACCGTCCTGGCACATCCGGAATGCCCGCCTGAGGTGGTGGCCGAAGCGGACTTTGCGGGGTCGACGGCCGCGATGCAGTCGTTCGTCGAAACCAAGCGGCCGCCGCGCGTCGTGCTGCTGACGGAATGCTCGATGAGCGACAACATCGCGGCCCGTAATCCCGATGTCGACTTCGTCCGCCCCTGCAATCTCTGCCCGCACATGAAGCGGATCACGCTGAAGAACATCCGTCACGCGCTGGAGACCAATCAGCACGAGGTCACGATCGATCCTGAGATCGCCGAGCGCGCGCGCAAGAGCGTGGAAAGGATGCTGGCGATATGAGCACCGACATCTCCGATCTGACCGGCCGCCCGGTCATCATCGGCGGCGGCGCCGCCGGGCTGATGACCGCGCTCGAGCTCGCCCCCGAACCGGTCGTGCTGCTGTCGAAATCGCCGCTCGGCGCCGAGGCGTCCAGCATGTGGGCGCAGGGCGGATTTTCCGCCGCGGTCGGCGCCGACGACAGCCCTGCCCTGCATCTCGCCGACACGCTCGCGGCCGGCGCCGGCCTGTGCGACGAGGCCGCCGCGAGCCGGATCGTTCACGCCGCGCCCGCGGCCGTCGAAACTTTGGCCAAGCTCGGCGTCGGCTTCGACCGGCGTGCGGATGGCAGCTGGCGGCTCGGCCTAGAAGCCGCGCACAGCCGCAACCGCATCGTGCACGCGACCGGCGACGGCACGGGACGCGAGATCATGCGCGCGCTGATCGCGGCTGTCCGGCGCACGCCGTCGATCACGCTGCTGGAAGGCGTCGAGGCGCGGCGGCTACTGGTCGAGGACAATACGATCAAGGGCGTGCTGGCGGCAAACGATCGCGGCCCACTGACGATCGCGACCAACCGCGTCGTGATCGCGACCGGCGGCATCGGCGGGCTGTTCGCCGACAGCACCAATCCGGGCGGCTGCTTTGGCCAGGGGCTCGCGCTCGCTGCACACGCCGGCGCAACGCTCGCCGATCTCGAATTCGTCCAGTTTCACCCGACCGCCTTCGACGGGCCGTCGCGGCCGATGCCGCTGCTGACCGAGGCGATCCGCGGCGACGGCGCGCTGCTGATCGACGAGGCCGGGCAGCGCTTCATGGCCGACCAACCCGGCGCCGAGCTCGCGCCGCGCGACATCGTCGCGCGCGCGGTGTGGCGCCACCGCGCCGCCGGCCACCGCACCTTCCTCGATGCGCGCCAGCATCCGGGCGCCGATTTTGCGCAGCGCTATCCCGTGATCAGCGCGTTTTGCAAGATGGCGGGCATCGATCCGGCGCATGATCCGATCCCGATCCGCCCCGCAGTGCACTATCACATGGGCGGCATCGCGGTTGACGGCACAGGCCGCAGCAGCGTGCAGGGCCTGTGGGCCTGCGGCGAAGCCGCGCGCACCGGACTGCACGGCGCCAACCGGCTCGCCAGCAACTCGCTGATGGAAGCGATCGTTTGCGCGCGGTGGGTCGCCGAGAGCATCGAGGGGGTGAGCGCGGGTCCACGTGCGATGTTGCGCGAGGAAGCTGCGCCGCCCGCTGCCGATCCCTCAGCGGTGCGCCCGATCCTGACCCAGGGGCTCGGCGTGCTGCGCGACCGTGATGGGATCGAGCGTGTCATCCTCAGCCTTTATCCGTTTGCGCGCGGCCCGGGCGCGGCGTCTGACGCGGCCCTGGTCGGACTGATGATCGCGGTCGCCGCCGTCAGGCGCGAGGAAAGCCGTGGCGGACATTTCCGCACCGACTTTCCGGACACCGCATCCTCGGCCGTGCCGTCGTCCCTTACCCGCACAGAAGCGCTCGCCGCTGCGCGCGCCATCGTCGAGTCCAATCCATTCGTCAGGAGTGCCCTGTCATGACCCTCAATCCGCTGTTGCCGCTGATGTACGAGCCGGTCGTGCAGACCGCGCTGCGCGAAGACCTCGGCCGCGCCGGAGACATCACGGCCGACGCCATCGTGCCGGCCGGCCAGCAGGCCCGGCTGGTGATGCGGGCACGGCAACCCGGCGTCGTCGCCGGGCTCGACGTTGCGCGCTCGGCGTTTCAGATGGTCTCGCCGGCCATCGAGCTGCGCGCCGAGCGGCCCGACGGCAGCGCGGTCGAATCAGATCAGGTGATCGCGATCATCGACGGTCCGGCCCGCAGCCTGCTGACCGCGGAGCGGACCGCGCTCAACTTCCTCTGCCACCTCAGCGGCGTCGCCACCGCGACCGCGACACTCGTGAAAGCCGTGTCCGGCACGCGTGCGCAGATCGTCTGCACCCGCAAGACCACGCCGGGATTGCGCGCCCTGGAAAAATACGCGGTCCGCGCCGGCGGCGGCGGCAATCACCGCTTTGGGCTCGACGATGCCGTGCTGATCAAGGACAACCACATCGCACTCGCCGGCGGCATCCGCACCGCGATCGAACGCGCCAAGGCCAATGCCGGTCACCTCGTCAAGATCGAGGTCGAGGTCGACACAATCGCCCAGCTAGAGCAGGCGTTGGCGCTCGGCGTCGATGCGGTGCTGCTCGACAACATGACGATCGAGCAGATGGCGCAGGCCGTGACGATGGCCCGCGGCAAGGCGATCACCGAGGCTTCCGGCCGCATCACCGCGGCGACAGCGCCGGCGATTGCGGCCACCGGCGTCGATTTGATTTCGGTCGGCTGGGTGACCCACAGCTCCGCCGCGCTCGATATTGGGCTCGACTATCTGTCGTGAAGACCTGAAGGATCAGCCGGGCTGGCCGACCGGAACGAGGTTCGGCTGATCCCGTTCGGTCCGCCGCGCGGCGAACCGCTCGGCCTGCAGTACCGCAAGCGTCAGCACGACGATCGCGACCGCCTGATGCGTCAGCGCCAGATCGATCGGCACCTGATGCAGCAGCGTCAGGACGCCGAGCGTCGCCTGCAGCGTAATGGCCGCGACCAGCCACCAGGCGCCCGCAATCACGCCGCCTCCGGCGCGCGCGCGCACCGCATCGATTGCGTGCAGGATCGCCAGCGCGAACAAGAGGTACGCGGTCATGCGGTGCTCGAACTGCACCGTCAGCGTGTTGTCGAACAGATTGCGCCACCACGGCGTCTCGAACCAGAGACGGTCGGCCGACGGAATCAACGCGCCATCGATCTCGGGCCAGGTGTTGAAGACCTTGCCGGCGCGCAGCCCTGCGACCAGCGCGCCGAAATACAGCTGCACGAAAGTGAGGATCAGCAGCACCGCGCTGGTGATCTTCAACCTGACCGGCGCGATCAGCGGCGGACGCTCGGTCAGCCGCCGCAGCGTCCAGACGATCGCTGCGAAGATCAGCAGTGCCAGCACCAAGTGCGTCGCCAGCCGATACTGCGAGACCTCGACGCGCTGGGTCAGGCCGGACGCCACCATCCACCAGCCGACCGCGCCCTGCAGCGCACCGAGCCCGAAGATGAACCACAGCCGCCGGCCAAGTTCGCCGCTGACCGCGCCGCGCCACAGGAAGTACAGGAACGGCAATAGGTAAGCGACGCCGATGAAGCGGCCCAGCAGCCGGTGGCTCCACTCCCACCAGAAGATCGTCTTGAACTCGTCGAGCGTCATGCCGGCGTTGAGCTCGCGATATTGCGGGATGGCCTTGTAGCCCTCGAAGGCCTGCGTCCATTGCGCCGCGGTCAGCGGCGGCAGCGTGCCGGTCACCGGCTTCCATTCGACGATCGACAGGCCGGACTCGGTGAGGCGTGTGGCGCCGCCGACCAGCACCATCAGCGCGATCAGGGCGGCGACGGCCAACAGCCAGACCCGGACCGCACGGAGCTGCGACGTCTTTGCGGAAATACCGGCCATTTCGCCCTGACTTGATTGGATTTTCGCGCCCCTTATAGTCCGCCCCGCAAGCGGCGCAAGCGCCGCAGAGATCACGAGTTACCCACAATAGAGCCATGGCCATACGCACCCGCAAACTGCTCGGAACCATCTTCCTGCTGATCCTCGTCGTGGTGTGGTCGCTGCTCGGCATGACGGTGGCGCAGACGCCGTGGCTGGCCAATTCGGGGCTGCTGCAGGCGATCTTCTACGTGGTGGCGGGGCTCGGCTGGGTGCTGCCGGCGATGCCGATCGTCTCGTGGATGTCGCGGCCCGACCCGACCTAGAGGATGCTCAGCTCGCGCGTGTGGCGCGTCGGCTGCACCGGCGCGAACATCATGCCCGACAGCAGCACCCGCATCATCCGCAGCGAGCGCTGGCGTCCGTCCCAGGCGATGCGCGGCAGCGCGTAGAGATTGGTGCGGCCCTGCGCCCCGACGATGCCCGGCATCGTCGAGACCGCGCTGGCAAAGCCGGTCTCCTCCGCCATCAGCACATGTGCGCGACGAAAGGCGTCGCGATCGCCGAACGGAAAGGCGAAATGGCTGACCTGCCGCCGCAGCGCGCTCTCCGCCACCGCCTTCCCCATCGCCATCTCGCGCCGCGCATCGGCGTCCTTCAGGGTCGACAGCGCCGGATAGTTCACGGTGGCGCAACCGAACGACGCGTTGCGGTCCGCCGCCAGCTTCGCCAGATCCGACCAATCCAGCGACATATTGCGCGATAGCTGCGCGAGATCGACCGCATAGCGCCTGCCGAGATCGTTGATGGCAAGCGACCGGTCGGACGGCGATAGCCGGCGCATCCAGTCGTAGAGGAAATCGAACAGCTGGTATTTGTCCGACAGGCTCGAGACCTCGAAGTGCCGCTCGCCGCCGTCGATCATCAGGCCGATGCGGCTCTCGCGCGCGATCACGTCTTCGAGCGCCAGCCACCAGGCCTCGCCGACGCCGTCGGGAAACGCCGTCGGCAGATACACCGTGAAGGGAACGCCGTGGCCGGCGAGCACCGGATAGGCATGCGTGATGAGATCCTTGGAGGCGCCATCGAAGGTCAGGCAGGCAAAGCGCCGCTTCTCCGGCAGCGTCACCGCGCGGCGGCACGCCTCGTCGATGCCGACGATGTCGTAATTCCAGCGCTTCAGCGCCTGGATCGTCCAGTGCAGGAATTGCGGCGTGATCTCCCGGGATTTCAGCGGCTGGAACCGGGCCCGGCGCGGCGGGCGGACCCGTTCGAAACGCAGGATCACGCCGGCGCCGCCGACGTCGCGCGGCGTCCAGCTGAAGGCGCCGCTGAAATACGCGAGCTCCATTCGGGCCCGCCGCAAAAACCCGCTATCCGACGCCACGGTCGCACGTCCCCCGCGGTTCCCCGCGCACCGCCAACGCATTGTTATTACTCTATTAAGAGCCTCTTTAAGGGGCTGAAAACGCGGAGCTATTTGCCTCGCACTCTGGTTATCCCCGGAATTTTCCCCAGAATAAGATTACAGCCTCCCTGTCGAGGGACGCACCGCGACATTCGTATGTGCATCGCGCATCACCATTGCCTTCATCCAATCTAAATTTGCAAGGACCCCGCCGACTCAATCTACAATTGCCTCTTGCAAACGAGCCAAGGCATCTTGAATGATTGATCGGATTGTTCGGCAACTAGTCCCGCAACCTGCCGAGCCAAATCAAAGACGGCTGTTTTCTGAATACGCTGAGACGCCCAACATAGTGCTATTGGGCGCGCCCGGCGCCGGGAAAACTCACCTGTTTATCGAAACCGCAGCCAAGAATGGCATGCGAGTTACGACGCGCGATTTCTTGAACATTCCTACCTTGCCAGCTGCGACAACTTTGTTCATCGATGCGCTCGATGAGCGTCGAGCAGGACGCGGTGACCAGAGCACGATCGATGCCGTCGTTCAAAAATTGTTTGATGTGCAGCCAAAACAACTTCGTATCTCCTGCCGCGAAAGTGACTGGCTGGGCTCGACCGACCTCGCAACCTTTCAGCCGTACTTCAACAGCCACGGAGGATACGTAGTTTTAGCGCTTGAAAAGCTGACAGAGGAGGAACAGCGAGCCGTCTTACAAATGCAAGGCGTGACAAATCCGAACGAATTTCTAGAACAGGCGGCAGAACGCGGACTGAACGACCTCCTTGAGTCTTCGTTGCTAAGTAGGGCACGAAAGTGGGACATCGTCCCGACCGACCAGAGAGCCTGCAACCCCCCGCTTTCGTGCAACGGCGGAAGCTCCCGCCGGGCCTACCACTTCTCGAAAGATCAAATCGTTGGCTCGCGGCAACGGGTCGACTGCGCGCAAGCAGCAAACACCAACGCGAACCTTGATGCCTTGGAAACGGTCTCCGGATGTTCCCCAGAAATCGGCAAGAGGGGATGCAATCATGTGCCTAATTCGGCCGGCACAAGATACCTTCTCATGGCGCTAAGCTATTGAAATGTTTACGTAGGCTGCCATGGGTCCCCCACGGCATATGTTCTTACTCTTTGTTGACATTTCCCTGCGAAGGTCGGCCTCAGCCGAGGACTGTATATTAATACCTATAACAATTCGGGTTTCGAGATGACCATGGCTGCGGCAATCGAAGGCCAGACGGCAACCACGCGGACATGGTCGAATGCGATCCGCATCGCCGGTGTCGACATCTTCCATGATCTCACTGCGGCCGAAGCGGTCTGGCGCGGCCTCGAGACGCCGCAGCACTCCTACACCCCCTATCAGCGCTTCGACTTCCTCGCTGCCTGGCAGCGCCAGGTCGGCGAGCGCGAGGGCGCGCGGCCCTTCATCGTTGTGGCCCACGACAGCGAGCGCCGGCCGCTGCTGCTGCTGCCGCTCGCGATCGAGCAGCGCCTCGGCGCGCACTGCGCGAGCTTCATGGGCGGCAAGCATGCGACCTTCAACATGGGGCTTTACGACAAGGACTTCGCCGCCAACGCGACCGAAGCCGACCTCGCAGCCCTGATCGGCTTGATCGCGGAGCGGTCCCGCCTCGATGCGCTGGCGCTGCATCAGCAACCGCTGCGCTGGCAGGACCTGCCGAACCCGCTGTCCCTGCTGCCGCACCAGCCTTCGGTCAATGATTGCCCGCTGCTGACGATCGAGCCGGGCGCGGCGCCGGCGACGCTGGTCAGCAATTCGTTCCGCCGCCGCCTCAAGGGCAAGGAGCGCAAGCTGCAGGCGCTGCCCGGCTATCGCTATCACGTCGCGACCGAGAGCGCCGACGTCTGCCGCCTGCTCGACTGGTTCTTCCGCGTCAAGCCGCAGCGCATGGCCGAGCAGAAGCTGCCCAACGTGTTCGCCGAGCCCGGCGTCGAGCAGTTCATCCGCGCCGCCTGCCTCGCGCCGCGCGCCGACGGCAAGGGATACGCCATCGACATCCATGCGCTGGAATGCGACGAGGAGGTGATCGCGATCTTCGCCGGCGTCGCCGACGGCCATCGCTTCTCGATGATGTTCAACACCTACACGATGTCGGGCAATTCGAAATACAGCCCCGGCCTGATCCTGATGCGCGACATCATCGATCGCCATGCCGGCGAGAACTATCGCGCGCTCGACCTCGGCATCGGATCGGACGAGTACAAGCGGCTGTTCTGCAAGGACGACGAGGCGATCTTCGACAGCTTCATCCCGCTCAGCCTGCGCGGCCGGCCGGCGGTCAGCGTGCTCTCCGGCATCAACCGCGCCAAGCGCGCGGTGAAGCACAACCCGGCCCTGCTCGAGATCGCGCAGAATCTGCGCAGCATGTTCCGCTGAACCCTTAGCCCGTATCAGACCCGGTGCGGCCGTTCGGATCGCCGAGCCGCTTCATCGCGTCGAACACCAGGGCAGCCGCCGGCGACAGCGCGCGGGCGCGGAGCTTGATCAGCCCGTAGCTCTCCAGCATGAGCTGATCGCCGATCTGCAGCATCTTGAAGCGCTGCCGGTCGACCAGGTCGAACATCAGCATCGGGACCGGCACGATCGCATCGATCCCGGCCGCGATCCCAACCGAAGCAAGAAACGACTCGGTGTTGATGACCCGGCGCGGCGGCGTCAGGCCGCGACTGAGGAACAGCCGCTCGACCCCTTGCCGCATGAAGGATTCCCGCGGCTGGCAGATCCACTGCTGCTCGACCATGTCGGCGAGATCGACGCTGTTGCGTAGCGCCAGCGGGTGCTCGGCGCGAACCAGCAGCGCCGCCTCCTCGGCGCCGATCTCGTGATACTCGAACTGCCCGGGATCGACGCCGGCGGGAATCCTGGCCACCACGAAATCGAGCTCGAGCGCACGCAGGCGTGCGATCAGCGGCGGACTGGTCGAAACATCGAGCGAGATGTTCACCCGGTTGAGCTTCTCGCCGAGATATTGAATGACGTCGACGACGAGGTCGATGCTCGGCTTGGCGACCGTGCCGACGGACACCGTCCCGAGCTCGCCGGACTTGTAGCCCGCGAATTCGTCGGTGACCTGATCGAGATCGGCCAGCACGCTTTTGCCGCCGCGGATCAGGATCGCGCCATAGTCCGTCGGCTCGACACCGCGCGCGGTGCGTTCGAACAGCGGAACCCGCGCCAGCGCCTCGATCTCGGCCAGCATCTTCGAGGCCGCAGACTGGGTAATGTTGAGGCGTTCCGCGGCCAGCTGCAGCTTGCGCTCGGCATCCAGCGCGACCAGCAGGCGCAATTGGCGCAGTTTGAGATTCTTGATCACGACTCCGTCACCTGCTCGCCCCGGCAAGGTTCCCGCATTCATGCCGCGACGCATCATGACAGTTTCGCCGTGGCTCCATTCCCAAATGCCATTAGTCACGCGCCCATCGATTACACAACAATGACCGGAACACTTGCAAGGGCAAGTCGACGGGCCGCTGCTGGTACACCAATGCGCCGCATTTGACAGCGGCGTCAGCGCGTCGAACCGACAATCAGAAAGGGATGGAAGCGATGACCGACAATGTCGAGAAGCGCGCGATCGGGAAAATGATGCGGCGGCTGATCCCGTTCCTGATCCTCTGCTATTTCGTGGCCTATCTCGATCGCGTCAATGTCGGCTTCGCCAAGTTGCACATGAATGCCGCGCTTGGCCTCAGCGAAGCGGCCTACGGACTCGGCGCCGGCCTGTTCTTCATCGGCTACTTCTTCTTCGAGGTGCCCTCCAACATCCTCTTGGAGCGCTTTGGCGCGCGGCGCTGGATCGCCCGCATCATGATCAGCTGGGGCATCGTCTCGGCGGCATTCGCCTTCATCCCGTCGATGTCGGCGGCGACCGGCCTGTCCAACGAATGGATCTTCTACTTCCTGCGGCTGCTGCTCGGCGCCTGCGAGGCCGGCTTCTTCCCCGGCATCATCTTCTATCTGACGCTCTGGTTCCCCAGCGTCTATCGCGCCCGCGTCATCAGCCTGTTCATGCTCGCGATCCCGATCTCGAGCATCATCGGGTCGCCGATCTCTGGACTGCTGCTCAATCTGTCGGGGCTCGGCCTGCACGGTTGGCAGTGGCTGTTTGTCCTGGAGGCGCTGCCGTCGGTTTTGGTCGGCTTCGCCGTGCTGATCCTGCTGCCTGACTTCCCGCGCCAGGCGCACTGGCTGCGGCCGGACGAGATCAAGTGGATCCAGACCACGCTCGACTTCGAGCGCCAGCAGACCGAGGCCGTGGAGCACATTTCGGTGCTGCAGTCGCTCACCGATTCGCGCGTCCTTGCCTGCGCGCTGGTGTATTTCTGCCTCAATGCCGCGAGCTACGGCGTCGCGTTCTTCCTGCCGACCATCATCAAGGCGTTCGGCGTCACCGACACCCAGACCGGCCTGATCGCGGCCTTGCCCTTCATCTTCGGCGCCATCGGCATGGTGCTGCTCGGCCGCCATTCCGACCAGACCGGCGAGCGGCGCTATCATGTCGCCGCGGCGCTGACGCTCGCTGCGGTCGGCATCGGCCTTGCCGGGCTGGTGTCGAGCCCGGTGCTGATCGTTGCCCTGCTCTGCCTCGCCCAGATCGGCGTGTCATCGGTGCCGCCGATGTTCTGGCCGATGCCCGCCAGCATTCTGACCGGCGCCTCGGCTGCGGCCGGCATCGCCGCGATCAACTCGCTCGGCAATCTCTCCGGCTTCGCCGGTCCGTTCGCGATGGGCTATCTGAAGGATTTGACCGGCGGCTTCACCGCAGGCCTGTTGCTGCTCGCCGTGATCGGATTGATCGGCGCGCTGGTCACGATCCGGCTGCGGATCGATCCGGTCCTCGAACGGTCCGCGCGGCAGCCGGTGCTGGCGCACTGACGGTCTAAGCCGCCACCACCCGGGGCCCCGGCATCGGCTCCGACGGCTGGCACGGCTTGCTCAGCATCGTGACGTGGGCGAAGCCGACGGCCTTGAGCTGATCGACCATCAGCCGGCGCGCATCCTGCGCCATCGCCGCGTCGGGCACCACGACGGCCTGCGCCTGCGCGGTCAGCAATTCGGCCGGTAGGTCGACCGCCGAGCCGGCGTCGAGCAGCACGTGGTCGTAGACCCGGAGCAGCGCGTCGATCGCGAGCGTCAGCCGCGGCGATTGCAGATGGGCGCGATCGAACCCAGGCCGCCCGGCACTGACGAGTTGGACGCGCGACTGCCGGTCCTTGGTGATGATCTGCGCGAAGGTCGCCTCGCCCTGCATCAGCTCGGCGAGTCCCGGCGCCGCCGGATCGACCGAGGCCGCCGTCAGCGTCGGCGACGACGCGACGAGATCGACCACCACGACCTTGGCCTGCTGCCCCATCAGCCGCGCCAGCGCCAGCGCCGTCGACGTGACGCTTTCGGCGGCCGCGGTGCCGAGGATGGTGACCTTGTGCGCGGCGGGCCCGGCTTCGACCAGACGGCTTGCGACCTCGTCGATTTCGCCGGCCAGCGCCGCGGGCACCGCCGGCGGCTCGCCGACCGCGCGTGCCGGCGCCGCAGCGGGCTCCGGCGGCAATTCGGGCGCCATGGTCAGGTCGGGCTCACGCGAAAACTTCGGCTCCGGCGTCTCGATCACCGGCTCCAACACCGGATCGATCGCCGGCTCGCGGCGCTTGACCGTCGCCGCGACCGCGCGGGTGACCGCGGCCCCCGGTGCCGACATCCGCAGCAGTTCGCCGGTGATGATGATGCCGGAGGACAGCAGCAGCGTCGCGATGGTCGCGATCAGCACGATCGGCAGCTTCTTCGGATAGGCCGGCGTGTTGGAGACCGTGGCGCGCGAGATGATGCGGCCGTCGGTCGGCGCGGCCTCGATGTTTTCGCGCGCCGTCGCCTCGCGATATTTGGCGAGGTAGGCTTCCAGCAGGTCGCGCTGCGCCTTCGCTTCACGCTCCAGCGCGCGCAGCTGCACGTCCTGGCTGTTGCTCGAGGAAGCCTGCTTCTTGGACTGGTCGAGGCTCTTCTGCAACTCACCGACCCGATCGCGCGCCAGGCGGGCGTCGTTGTCGAGCGAACGCGAGATCTTGCCGGCCTCGTCACGCAGCTGCCGGTCGTAATCGGCGACCTGGGCCTTCAATTCCTTGATGCGCGGATGATTGTCGAGCAGCGTCGACGACTGCTCGGCGAGCTGCGCGCGCACCGCGGCGCGCAGCTCGGCAAAGCGCCTGATCGTGTCCGAGTTGAGCACTTCGGACGCCTCGATCGGCTTGCCGCTCTGCAGCATCTCGCGGATCAGCCGCGCCTTGGTCTCGCTGTCCGCCATCAGCACGCGCGCATTGTTGAGCTGCGTGTTGAGCTCGCCCATCTGCTGGTTCGACAGCGGGATGTTGTTGTTGCCGACGAACAGGCTCGACTTCGAGCGGAATTCCTCGACCCGCGAATCCGCATCCGCGACCTTGCCGCGCAGCTTGTCGATCTCGCCGAGCAGCCAGGTGCTGGCCGACTTGGCCTGATCTTGCCGCGCCGCCTGCTGCAGCACGAGATAGCCGTCGGCGATCGAGTTGGCGACGCGCTCGGCGAGATCGGGATCCTCCGACTGGAATTCGACGACGATGACGCGCGACTTGTCGACCGCAAAGGCCTGGAAGCGCTCGTAGTAGGAATCGAGCACCCGCTCTTCCGGCGTCAGCGTGAACGGGTCGCGGCCGATGCCGAACAGCGCGAGCACCGACTTCAGCGGCGAGAAGCCGCGCAGCACCGGGTCGAACTCCGGGCGCTCGGCGAGCTTGTTCTGCTTGATGATCTGGCGGGCGAGATCGCGCGACAGCAACAGTTGCACCTGGCTGGTCACGGCTTCCGCATCGAGCGACGTGCGCTCGAGGTCGCGCTCGCCGTTCGGCCGCAGGAAGGCGTTCTCGCGATTGTCGACCAGGATGCGCGCTTCCGACTTGTAGCGCGGGGTCACGACGTTGACGGCGGCGAGCGACACCGCGAACACCAGCACGGTGGGAATGATGATCCAGGCGCGCCTGCGCGCCAGTGCGCTGCCAAGCACATGCAGATCGAGATCGCCGGCCTCGGATGCGCGCGCCGGCTTGGCGGCGGCTTCAGTTGAAGCCGGCCTTGCAATGGGCTCGCCGGCAACGGGCGCAGATTTCGGCAACGCCCGCTGCACGACGGCCTTCTCCTTGCCAATACGCCAAAATGCAAAACGCATCACACAACTCCCGCGGACGCCGCGACTCGGCCTCAACGGAGGCGATTACAGTCCATTAAGGTTGCTGCTGGGTTAATCGGGCGCTCCGGGGTCCAGCCCCGGGGAGCAATTCCCTCACGCTTTGTTAACCATGAGCGCGGTTAATCGGAGCCGAAATTTCTTGCGGGATTCCTCATATGCGCGGTTTGCGCACTCCCACCGTTTGCCTGATTGCCGCGCTCGTATTGTCGGGCTGCATGGGGCGCACTGCGCCGGTCGCCGTCGGCCCGGCCCCTGGCCTTGATTCCATGGCCTATGCCGGGCCCGCCCCGATGGCTGCCGCCTATGCCGAGCCCGGCCCGGCCGGCGATGGCTACCATCTCGGCCCCGGCGACAAGCTCCGCGTCGTGATCTACGGCCAGGAAGGCCTCACCAACACCTACGTGCTCGATGCTACGGGCGCGATCACGCTGCCCTTGATCGGCTCGGTGCCCGCGCGCGGCCGCACGCCGGCCGGGCTCGCGAGCGAGATCACCGCCAAGCTGCGCAACGGCTATATCCGTGAGCCGTCGGTGGCGGTCGAGATCGAGGCCTATCGTCCGTTCTTCATTCTCGGCGAAGTCCAGGCGCCCGGCCAATATCCCTACGTTCCCAACATGACGGTGGAGAGCGCGGTCGCCATCGCCGGCGGCTTCTCGCCGCGCGCCAAGCGCGATGCCGTCACCCTCACCCACACCGACGCATCGGGGTCGGGCCGCTTCGTGGTTCCGCTCGGCACGCCGATCGGCCCCGGCGACACCGTGTTCGTCAGCGAACGCTGGTTCTGATCGATGGCCCAAGAATCGATGGCCCAAGAATCGATTGCCCAAGAGCAGACCCAGGAACCGCCGCTCCGCATCCTGCACGTCGTCCGCGCGCCGGTCGGCGGCATCTTCCGTCACATTCTCGACGTCGCCAACGGCCAGATCGCGCGCGGCCACCATGTCGGCATCGTCGCCGACAGCCTGACCGGCGGCGCGCGGGCCGAGGCGGCGCTTGCCGAGATCGAGCCCCGTCTGAAGCTCGGCGTGCGCCGCGTGCCGATCCAGCGCGAGCCGCGGCTGGCCGATGCCGCGATCTGGGCGCGCATCTCCGGCCTGATCCGAAAACTGAAGCCCGACGTCGTGCACGGTCACGGCGCCAAGGCCGGCGCCTATGTCCGGCTGCGGCGGCGTTCGAAGCAGGTCGTTCGGGTCTACACGCCGCATGGCGGCTCGCTGCATTACCCGCTCGATACGCTGAAGGGCAGGTTCTACGGCCAGCTCGAACGTACGCTGATGAACAGCACGGACCTGTTCCTGTTCGAGAGCGCGTTTGCCCGCAACACCTACCAGCGCACCGTCGGCGTGCCCAGCGCGGGGGTGGTGCACTGCGTCTTCAACGGCGTCACCGCGGAGGAATTCGAGCCTGTCGCCAAGGCCGACGACGCCACCGACGTGGTCTATGTCGGCGAGTTCAGGCACATCAAGGGCGCCGACCTCCTGATCGATGCGGTCGCAAAGCTGCGCGCCGAGGGCAAGCCGGTGACGCTGACCCTGGGCGGCGACGGCGAGGAGACCGAGCGGCTCAAGGCGCAGGTCAAGCGGCTCGCGCTCGGCGATGCCGTCCGCTTCATCGGCCACGTCAAGGCGCGCTACGGCTTCTCCAAGGGCAGCCTGCTGGTGGTGCCCTCGCGCGGCGATTCGATGCCCTATGTGGTGATCGAGGCCGCGGCGGCCGGGGTTCCGATGATCGCCGCCAATGTCGGCGGCATCCCGGAAATCTTCGACACCCACACCGACGCGCTGTTCGCGCCCAGCAATGTCGGCGCGATGGCGGATGCGATCAAGGCGGCGCTCGACGATCCGGCGGCGACCGCGGCGCGAGCGCAAAAATTGCGCGAGCGGATTTCCGAACATTTCTCGCAGAGCGCGATGGTCGAGGGCGTGCTGGCCGGCTACCGCGACGCCTTTGCCAAACATTAACCATTCCTTGCAGACGTAACCGTTTCTTCCGATTTGTCCCCTTAAGTCACGTCCGGGGGAATTTCGCCGCTGCTCCCGCATGCCCATGTGCATGCGCAGGAATGGACGTGGACACGTGGAACCGCTTAACGCACGCTCGATGCTGGATGCCGCTGCGTCGGCAACGGCCGCTCAGCCGCAAGTCGAACGACGCCGGCGCCTGTCGGCGGCCGCACTCGCCGTCACCAACCAGAAAGTCCGCAGCGCCTACTCGCCGGTCGTGATCGCCGGCGTGGTCCGGGTCGCCGACTTCGTGCTGCTCAGCCTGGTCGGCGTCGCCCTCTATCTCGCTTACGTGATGCCGCAGGCCGGCTTCTACTGGGGATACATCGCGGCGATCCTGGTCATGTCGCTTGCCGCGGTGATCTGTTTCCAGGCCGCCGACATCTACCAGGTGCAGATCTTCCGCGGCCAGCTCCGCCAGATGACGCGGATGATCTCGTCTTGGACCTTCGTCTTCCTGCTGTTCATCGGCGCATCGTTCCTCGCCAAGCTCGGCGGCGAGGTGTCGCGGGTCTGGTTGTCGTCCTACTTCTTCGCCGGCCTGGCGGTATTGATCGCCGAACGCCTCGTGCTGCGCTCGATGGTGCGCGCCTGGGCGCATGACGGCCGGCTCGACCGCCGCACCATCATCGTCGGCGCCGACCAGAACGGCGAGCAGTTGATCGAGGCGTTGAACGCCGAGGACGACACCGACATCCACGTGCTCGGCGTGTTCGACGATCGCAACGACGGCCGCGCCATGGACACCTGCGCCGGCTCGCCGAAACTCGGCAAGGTCGACGACATCGTCGAATTCGCCCGCCGCACCCGGGTCGACCTCGTGCTGTTCGCGCTGCCGATCTCGGCGGAGATCCGCATCCTGGAAATGCTGAAGAAGCTGTGGGTGCTGCCGGTCGACATCCGCCTCTCGGCGCACACCAACAAGCTGCGCTTCCGCCCCCGCTCCTACTCCTACCTCGGCAAGGTGCCGACGCTCGACATGTTCGAGGCGCCGATCACCGACTGGGATCTGGTGATGAAATGGCTGTTCGACCGCATTGTCGGCGGCCTGATCCTGCTCGCGGCATTGCCGGTGATGGGATTGGTCGCGCTCGCGGTCAAGTTCGACAGCCCGGGCCCCGTGCTGTTCCGGCAGAAGCGCTTCGGCTTCAACAATGAGCGGATCGACGTCTACAAGTTCCGCTCCCTGCATCACCATCAGGCCGACCCCACCGCCTCCAAGGTCGTGACCAAGAACGACCCGCGCGTGACACGTGTGGGCCGTTTCATCCGCAAGAGCTCGCTCGACGAGCTGCCGCAGCTGTTCAACGTCGTGCTGAAGGGCAATCTCTCTTTGATCGGTCCGCGTCCGCACGCGGTGCAGGGCAAGCTGCAGAACCGCCTGTTCGACGAGGCCGTCGACGGCTACTTCGCGCGCCACCGCGTCAAGCCCGGCATCACCGGCTGGGCCCAGGTCAACGGCTGGCGCGGCGAGGTCGACACCGACGAGAAGATCCAGAAGCGCGTCGAGTTCGATCTCTATTACATCGAGAACTGGTCGGTGCTGTTCGACCTCTACATTTTGTTCAAGACCCCGTTCTCGCTGCTGACCAAGAACGAGAACGCGTACTGACTAACTGCCGTCATTGCGAGCGCAGCGAAGCAATCCATGTCGCAGCACGGGGATATATGGATTGCTTCGCTGCGCTCGCAATGACGGGCGTGAGTGCATCTTGTTGTAGCGTTGCGTGAGTATCCGATGGCCTATGCGGCGACAGCCGGAACGTCCTATTCGCCGATCGCGGCGTCCCCCGGCGTGCTGGCGCTGCAGCGGGCGCTGGTCTGGCTGGCCGGCGCGTCCGGCGCCATCGTGTTCATCGAGCCGAGCCCCTATGAGCTCGTCACGCTGACCGCGAGCCTGCTGTTCTTCGCCACCGGGCTGCGGATGCGGCTGGTCTTCATGCCGCTGCTGTTTGCGCTGATCGTGCTCAATGTCGGTTACAGCATCGGCGCGGTGCCGTTCCTCGACAAGCCGGAGGTCGTGACCTGGGTTTTCACCTCCTGGTACATGGCCGTCACCGTGATCTTCTTCGCCATGGTGATGTCGGAAGATACCGAGGCGCGGCTCGACATGCTGCGCCGCGGATTGCTGGTCGGCGCGATGATCGCGTCGCTCGCCGGCATCGCCGGTTACTTCCGTCTGGTGCCCGGCGGCTACGACCTGCTGACGCTGTATGACCGCGCCCGCGGCACCTTCAAGGATCCGAACGTGCTCGGCGCGTTTCTCGTGCTGCCGGCGCTGTTCGCGCTGCAGAGCGTGGTCTCGGACCGTTTCGGCAAGGCGTTCCGCAACGCCATCGCCTTCGGGATCATCTCGCTCGCGGTCCTGCTGTCGTTCTCCCGCGCCGCCTGGGGCGGCCTGGTACTGACGTCGGTGTTCATGCTGGCGCTGATGGTGCTGACCAGCCGCTCGCAGGCGCAGCGCTCGCGCATCATCGTGATGACGCTGGTCGCGGTGATCCTCGCGGTCGCGCTGGTTGCGGTGCTGCTCTCGATCGGCACGGTCGCGGATATGTTCAAGCAGCGCGCGAGCTTCGACCAGAGCTATGACGAAGGCCGCTTCGGCCGGTTCGGCCGCCACATCCTCGGCGCGCAGATGGCGCTGGAAATGCCGTTCGGCATCGGGCCGCTGCAATTCCACACCTACTTCCCCGAGGACACCCACAACTCCTTCCTCAACGCCTTCATGTCGGGCGGCTGGATCTCCGGGGTTTGCTATCCGGCGCTGGTGTTCGTCAGCGTGATCGTCGGCTTCCGCTATGTCTTCATGCGGGTGCCGTGGCAGCGCTCCTATCTGGCGGTGTTCTCGGCGTTTCTCGGCACCGTCGCCGAGAGCTTCATCATCGATACCGACCACTGGCGGCACTTCTGGATGATCCTGGGCACGATGTGGGGCATGTACGCGGCGGCCGAGCGCTATCGCGCGACGTCGGCGGCGGCCCTCAGCGCCGACGCTTCGGCGGCATCTTGAGGCTGGCGCGCTGCTCCGGCGGCGTGTCGATCACGACCTTCAGCGCCTCGGTCGCCTCCAGCACGCCCTTGTAGCCGTCATTGGCAAAGCGCAGCAGCAGGCGCAGCTCGTCGTCGGTATAGGTGCTCCACAGCCGCGACATCGCCTCCTGCATCGGCACGTAGAACTTGCCGATCTCGGCGGCCTTTTCCTCCACCACCGAGATGAAGACCTTGCGCCGGTCGCTCTCGTCGCGCTCGCGGCGCACGTAGCCGGCCTTCTCCAGACGGTCGACCACGCCGGTAATGGCGCCGGTGGTCAGTCCCGTGACCTCGGCAAGACGGCCCGCGGTGACGCGCCCCTCGAGGTACAGGATGTCCATGCATTCCATGTCGGAATTGGAAATTCCGGCCATGTTCGCAACGGCTTGGCCATACATCACGCCCTGCGCCGACGACCGCCGCATCGCCTCTTCGAGTTCCTGCATCAGCACCGCACGCGAGTCCGCTCTTGACAAGCCCGATCCTCTACCTTACGAGATTGATATCTTAGTTACTAAGAAGATTAGCAACTGATCTTTCCTAACTCACATCGACGCATGGAGCAAGGCATGACCCGACGTCCCCGTAAAGCTCTGATCATCGGCGCCGGTATCGCAGGTCCCGTGGCCGCAATGTTCTTGAAGCGCGCCGGCATCGAGGCCGAAATCCACGAGGCCTGGCCCTACTCCACCGGGAGCGGCGGCGGGCTGCAGATCGCGCCGAACGGCATGCACGTGCTGGCGGAGCTCGGGCTCGCCGACGAGCTGATCCGTCGCGGCTCGATCGCCGAATCGTTCGACTTCTATTCGCAAGCCGGCAAGAAGCTCGGCTCGCTCAACCGCAACATGCAGCAGCGCTTCGGCCAGCCCGCGGTCAACATGTGCCGCGCGACGTTGAACGAAACGCTGGTCGACAAGGCCTGGTGCTCGAACGTCTCGGTGTATTTCGAGAAGCGCCTGGTCAAGATCGAGGATCGCGGCGATCAGCCGGTGATCGCCTATTTCGCCGACGGCACGACCGCGGAGGGCGATTTCGTGATCGGCGCCGACGGGGTCCATTCGGTGGTGCGCCGGCACGTGATCCCTGACGGCCCGACGCCGTTCGATACCGGGCTGATCGGATTCGGCGGCTTCGTGCCGCGCGCGCTGATCGAAAGCCTGCCGATCGGTCAGCGGGTCGAGACCACGTTCGGACAAAGCGGCTTCTTCGGCTACGCCCTGTGCAGCCCCGATCCCGAAGCCGGCGCGATGTGGTGGAGCACGCAGCCGTCGCACGGCATGACCGCGGCGGCCTACCGCCTGCAGAGCCAGGACGCGATCAAGCAGCACCTGCGCGATTTCCACGCCGGCTGGCACGATCCGATCCCGGCGATCATCGAGGCAGCCGAGAACATCGTGGTCACCGACACGCTCGACGTCGCGACGCTGCCGACCTGGTCGCGCAAGCGCACGCTGCTGATCGGCGACGCCGCGCATGCCACCAGCCCGCATGCCGGCCAGGGCGCGTCGCTGGCGCTGGAGGACGCGATGCGGCTCGGCGCCTTGATGCGCGAAGGCCAGGAGCTCGGCCAGACCTTCCAGGCCTTCGAGCACGAGCGGCGCCCGCGCGCCGAGAAGATCGTGGCGCTCGCCCGCCGCAACGGCAACAGCAAGCGCGAGTTCAGCCCGACCGGGGCCTGGCTGCGCGATCACATGCTGAAGCTGTTGCTGCCGGTCTCGTCGAAAGCCATGGATTTCATGTACGCGTACAATCCACGCGCGGCGTAGGCGTTGCTGTCATGCCCCCGCGAAGGCGGGGGCATGAAGTACGCCGAGGCCTCTCGGCTCAAGCTCAACCGTCTCTGGAGTATCGGATCGCCCGGTCAAGGCCAGGCGATGACAGCGGAGTTTTGGGGAGCCTCGGTGGCAAACGCGAGGACGTGAACCAGAAGGCGTTAGCTCCGCTAGATGGGCAGGCAGATCGCCGCATACTCGCTGTCGTCCCCCGGCTTGACCGGAGATTTCGGTGACAGTGCACTAATCGCCAACGGGCAGTTAAGTGCACTGTCACCGTAATCCGCTGTCACCGTAATCCGTAGTCGGACTTAGATCGGCTCAAACTCATTCTCTAGATCGACAAGTAGTTTCTTAAAGGCTTCAACGTCGCTTCGCTCCCCATCTGTTAACCGATCAATGAAGAATTTGTCTTGTAGCTCCAGAGGCAACAAGGATGCTTCGTGATCGTTGTATTTCGTCAACGTCCATTTGCACGACGGTCGCGGATCTACGACATCGAAAAAGACCAACGGAACTGGGATAGGAAATGCACCTTCCAACAAACGCTTAAACATGGTGTGATCCTGTTCAAATTCGTCTACCCAATTCAGAAAATTCGAGAGAGCCTCAGAGGCACCCCCTCCCCATGTCGGCTCCTGCAAGAGCCTTACGAGCGCTCCTGTTGCTCGAACAACCGAGACGGTTCCATTCGAAC
Organism: Bradyrhizobium ivorense; assembly: GCF_900696085.1. Taxonomy (GTDB): domain Bacteria; phylum Pseudomonadota; class Alphaproteobacteria; order Rhizobiales; family Xanthobacteraceae; genus Bradyrhizobium; species Bradyrhizobium ivorense. The sequence continues at coordinate 107,653 of NZ_CAADFC020000023.1, read as the reverse complement.
GAGCACTAGCATTCCTCAAGAAGTTGGAAATCCGCTTATCTTCATCATGAAGGCTCTGAATTCCCCTCGACCCAGCGCAATATTCGCGCGCAATCTTAACAGATTGCGCGGCAACGTCGGGTAAAGGGCGTTTCAATTCCATCAAGTAGCGCAACATGACGTCGCACGCGCGCTTCACAGCCGTTCGGTTATCGGTGCGTTCCTCAAATTGATCGACAATTGAGAGACTGTCGTAGACTGTCATGGTTATTGTACAAACCTTATGTTGAAATACCGCAACGCTTGAGAGCAGGTGATGCATGGCTCAATTGATGCTCCTTGCACCGTGCTTCCCAACCTTTTGATTGCGGCAGTAGCGATGGAACCTCCGTTTGGATTTACCCCCGCATTGAGCGCTTGACTTATGCAGCCTATTTCCGCGCAGCTCCCGCCAAATGCAGAGTTCTTAGGGAAGCTGTTTATCAGGGCTTCGACTGTTGAATTAACTGCTGTCGGTGTTTCGCTCTTGCGAAAGCGGGCAAGCCGGGCGACGACGGAAGATTTGCCCGGGTTCGTCCCGGCACCCACGGCGCGCTGATAGATTTCGGAATATTGGAATATTACCCCCGAGTTGCCCGACGTGTCAAGCCGCCTTGTCGAGCCGCCTTGTCGAGCGAGCGCCGGCCGCCACCGGCTACTTTGCATGGGGTTGTTTTTCGGGTTTTGGCCGGGCGAGGTAAAGCGACCTACTTCTCGACCTGGAACGTCAGCCCGGCGTGATCGACCAGCCGCTTGATCAGCTTGTGCTGCATGGCGGCGCCCGGGGTCCAGAAGCCGGCGGCCACGTCCGGCGTGTCGCGCAACAGGCAGATCGCGCATTCGGAAATCATCTTCGAGGTCGAGCCGTAGCCGGGATCGCGGTCGCCCTTGATGCCGGCGCGGACCGCGCGGCCATCCGGCGCGATGGCGAGATAGAGCAGGTCGTAGCGGCCGTTCTCGCGCTCTTCCTTCGACGGCCCCTCGCCCGGCTTCGGCGCGCCCGGGCCGGTCTTCTCGGTATTGAGCGCCATCACCTTCCTGGCGTTGGCTTCACCCTTCTCGCCGGGGCCGGTCAGCACCATCTCGTCGTAGACGAACTCCTTGCCGTAGGGAAAGCCCATCAGCATGTTGGAGCGGTGGACGTTGCGGGTGTTGATCAGCGCCATCATGAACGGCGCCGCCCAGGATTGCAGGTCCTCCTCGTAGGCCGGCTTGCTGCCGCGCGGCTGCTTCGGACCGTCAAAGCCCGGCGTCAGCGCGAACGGGTTGTTCAGGATGGCGATGAGGCTGAGATCTTTTGCAACTGCATCGAACGTCGCCTTGGCGCTCGCCGCAGTGCCTCCGGACAGCGTCCCGCGCATGTCGCGCACGCGGCCCTTCACGCGCGGTGCCGGCGCGCCGAACACGCGCGTGGCCTCGTCCTGCACGAACAAGGTGCCGAGCTCGAACGGAACCGAGTCGAAGCCGCAGGAGAACACGATGCGCGCGCCGCTCGCCTTCGCCGCGGCTTCATGCTTGTCGATCATCTGCCGCATCCAGACCGGCTCGCCGCAGAGATCGAAATAGTCCGTTCCGGTCTCGACGCAGGCCGCGATCAGCTCATTGCCGTAGAGCTGATACGGGCCGACCGTCGAGATCACCGACTTGGTTTGCGCGACCATCGCCTTCAACGCGGCAGCGTCGCTTGAATCGGCAACGATCAGCGGCGTATCGGCGGGCGCGCCGATCGCGTCGCGGACCGCGGCGAGCTTGTCCTTGCTGCGCCCGGCCATCGCCCATTTCAGGCTGCCGTCGCGATAATGCGCGGCGAGATATTCGGCGACGAGCTGGCCGGTGAAGCCGGTGGCGCCATAGACGACGATGTCGAGTTGCGGCGAGGCCATAGATCAGGTTCCCTGCGGGGCGAACTGGCGCCCTTTTGTCACCGCGGACGCGACAGCGCAATCCGCTATTTAACTCGCTATTTCTTGCCGTACGACACGCCCATGCCGGCGCGCACGTCGGCCTGGATGCCGTAAGGCGCGATCGGATAGCGCAGGCCGTTCTTGGCGAGTTGCTTCATGCCCGCGATCGCCTTGACGAGATAGGCCGGCGGCAGCGCCATCAGCATCTCCTCGTCGGGCACGCCGCCATAGCGGCGCTCGGCAAAGCACGGCAGCGACAGGCTCGGCTCGCCGGTCTTCAGCGCGCGCCCCCAGGAATCCGCGCAGGCGGTTTCGCCGACGACGCCCCACTCGAACTTCTTGTAGCCGGTGTATTGAAGCCCGTTGATCAGGATGATCATCTGTCCCGGCGTCGCATAGACGAGGCAGATATCGGGCGGATTGATCCGGCCGGAGGTGAGCGGGCTCACCGCCATCGCCTGGTACTGGCCGTAAGGCACGACATCGAGCGCCTCCTGGCGCTTGCGCGCGTCCTCCGCGGTGCCGTGCCAGACCCCGACATAATTTTCGCCGGCAAGCCATTTCTCGTCCTGCGGCGCGAGCCCGATCACCGCGCGGCACTGCGCGCCGACCAGATCATCGCCGGTGATGCCGACGGTCCAGCCGAGCCGCGACGCCATGCTGACGATCTGGTCGGTGGTGTGCACGGCTGACGGGCGGCGAATTTTCGGGATCGCTTCCATGTCCTCGACACGGGAAAACATCTTGATGCCGATCACCGTGGTCTTCAGCCGCAACAGGCTGTTCAGATCGGCGACGATGGCACCGAGGTCGAACTGTTCCGGCGGTGTCTGCTGTTGCATGGCGAAAACTCCCGTGATCGGCGGCTTGACGCCGCCTGTTGCTTCGATGTTAGCCGGATTGCGCGGCTGATGCGACAAGCCTGTGGCGCGCTCTATGGCGTCGCTGGACCGGGCAGCAGATCGTCGGTCTTGCCGGCCAGATGATAGGCTACGAGCCCGATCCATTCGCGCATGCCGAGCTCGGTGCGCGCCAGGCCTTCGATCGCGAGGTTGGCGAAGTCGAACACATTGCCGACGCGCCAGTCGACCGGATAGGCCTCGACCTTGAATCCCGCCTTGCGGAACAGCCCGACCGCGCGCGGCATGTGATAGGCCGAGGTCACCAGCAGCCAGCGCTCGCCCGGCTTGGGATCGACCAGCGCCTTGGAGAAGGTGGCGTTCTCCACCGTGTTGCGCGAATTGCGCTCGATGATCAGCCGCGATTTGGCAATGCCGAGGCTCTCGAAGGTCTCGGCGGCATAGTCGGCCTCGCGCGCGTCGGTCGCGATCAGATTGGCGCTGCCGCCGGTGAACACGAGCCGCGCATTCGGATATTTGCGCGCCAGCGCCACCGCCGCGATGACGCGATCGGGCGCGGCGCGCACCACCGGCATGCCATGGGCGGCCGAGATGTCGGCGTCGATCGAGCCGCCGAGCACGATGATGCCGTCGGGTGCGCCGCGCGAGGCATCCCACGGCGGAAAGCGCTGCTCCAGCCCGTACATCAGGACATTGCCGAGCGGCGAGAAGCCGCAGATCGCGAGCAGCAGCAGCGACGCCACCATCAGCAAGCGGCCGAGCCGAGCGAACCGCGTCAGCAGCAGGACGGCGCCGATGACGCCGATACCGATCAGGAAGTTGATCGGCAGCAGCATGATGCCGAGCGTCTTGGAGAGCACAAAAAACAAGGGAAGCCTCTGGGAAGTTCTGCCGTCACGTCATACGCTGTCGTCGCAGCAATCGAAAGACGTCACATGCCCCATCATCACCTGAAGTCCAGTCCCGAAACCTGCCATTGGGGCTTTTTTGAAGCCAAGCTGAAGCCGGTGCTGACCATCGCGAGCGGCGACGAGGTCACGATTGAAACCGTCAGCGGCGGTGCCGATGTGGTGCCCGACCGCAGCAAGTTTCACGTGCCGCCCGAACTCGACGACATTCATGCGAAGAACGAACGCATGGTCCCCGGCCACATCCTGACCGGCCCGATTGCGGTCAGCGGCGCCGAACCCGGCGACGTGCTCGAGGTCGATATTCTCGATGTGCAGTTGCGCCAGGACTGGGGCTACAATCTGATCAAGCCGCTGTCCGGCACCCTGCCCGACGATTTCCACGACATGCGCATCCTCAACATCCCGCTCGATCGCGCGCGGATGGTCGGCCGCATGCCCTGGGGGCTCGATCTGCCGCTCAAGCCGTTCTTCGGGGTGATGGGCGTGTCGCCGCCACCGGCCTGGGGCCGCATCTCCTCGCTGATCCCGCGCGCGATGGGCGGCAACCTCGACAACAAGGAGCTGGGCGCCGGCGCCAAGCTGTATCTGCCGGTGTTCGTGCCGGGCGCTCTGTTCTCCTGCGGCGACGGCCATGGCGTGCAGGGCGACGGCGAGGTCTGCGTCACCGCGATCGAGACCGCGCTGACCGGCCGCTTTCGCCTGACCCTGCGCAACGATCTCAAGCTTGCCTACCCGCGCGCCGAGACCGCGGACCATTACATGACCATGGCGATGGATCCCGATCTCGACCAGTGTGTGGTGCGGGCGCTGCGCGACATGATCGTGCTGCTCGGCGAGAAGCGCAATCTGTCCCGCGAGGACGCCTACACGCTGTGCAGCCTCGCCGCCGACCTCCGCGTGACGCAGACGGTGAACGGCTCCAAGGGCATTCACTGCATGATCGCGAAGTCGGTGGTGCACGGCTAAGGCTGTCATTCCGGGGCTCGCGAAGTGAGAACCCGGAATCTCGGGATTGGCAAACGTGCAAGCCAACCTCGAGATTCCGGGTTCGATGCTGCGCATCGCCCCGGAATGACGGGGTGGTGACTCGCCGCACTTGTTCCGCGCGACCGGCTCGATACACTCCGTCCCAACGAACACAAAGCGACGGGGACGGAACATGCTGAAGGACAGGCTTTCGCCGGCCGACGAGGCCACGCGTGATGCGGAGATGCAGGCGACGCTCGCCGCCTGCCCGCGCATCCTCGATCTGATTGCCCGCGGCCCGCAGGGCGCGCCGGACGCCGAGGGCGTGATTTACCTGCGCGCGCCGCTAGATCCGAATCCGGTCGTACTCTCGAACGATCATCTGATGGGCTGCGTCAAGGCGGCCGAGACCTACTTTCGCGGCCGCGGCATCGGCAAGGACGATCCGGTGGCGATTCTGTTGCCTGCGTGTCCCGCGACGGTGGTCGCGATCTTCGGCGCGGCGGCCTGCGGCATCGCCGAACCGCTCAATTTGCTGTTCACCCGCGAGGCCATCGTCGCCCAGCTCAATGCGATTAACGCAAAGCTGCTGCTGGCGCCGCCGCCGGGCATGCCGGGCGGGCTGTATGAGAAGGTCGAGGGCCTGCAGCGCGAGGTGCCTTCGCTCAAGGGGATCGTGGTCGTGCCGCTCGACGGCACCATCTCGTTCGACGGCGAGGTGCTGCGGCCGGATCCGGCTTGGCGCGACCACTATGGCAAGTCGACGGACACGAGCGAGGCCGACCGCGTCGCGGTGATGCTGCCGACCGGCGGCACCACCGGCCATCCCAAGGTGGCGCGGCTCACCAACCGCGCGATGGTCGCCTCCACCGTCTCCTCGCGCATGGCGCTGGATTTCCAGCGCGGCGAGCGCGCGATGATCACGCTGCCGCTGTTCCATGTCGGCGGCCTGTTCTGCACCACGGCCAATTGCCTCGCCGCGGGTACGACGATGTTCATTCCGGGCCCCGCCGGTGCGCGCGATCCCGCACTGATCACCAATTTCTGGCGGATCATCGAGAAGCATCGCATCAACATCGCCGGCAACGTGCCGACCACGCTCGGCGCGCTGGCTGATATCCCGGTCGCCGACAGCGACATCTCCTGCCTGCGTGTCACCGCCACCGGGGCTTCGATCTGCCCGCCGGAGATCGAGCGGCGTTACCTCGCGACCTGGGGCGGCGCCTGCATCCAGCAGCTCTACGGCATGACCGAGCTCGCTGGCGCCATCACCCATGACGTGCACGGCGTGAAGCCGCGCGCGGAAAGCGTCGGCACCCGCAATCCGCTGGTCGAACTCGCGATCCTCGAAGGCGGCAAGCTGCACACCGGACCGTGGCCCTCGCCGGTCGGCGAGTTGCTCACCCGAGGGCCGCAGGTGTTCGCCGGCTACGTCGACAGGAAGCAGACCGAGGAAGCGTTCCGCGACGGCTGGCTGCGCACCGGCGACATCTGCCGGATCGATGCCGACGGCTTCGTCTACATCCTGGGGCGCGCCAAGGACGTCATCATCCGCGGCGGCCACAACATCGACCCGCGCGCGATCGAGGACGCGGCGCTGCAGTTCCCGGGCGTCGCGCTCGCCGCCGCGGTCGGCCGCCCCGACGCCTATGCCGGCGAGGTGCCGATGTTGTTCGTCTCGGCGCAGCCCGGCGCCCAGATCGATTCGCAGGCGCTCGCCGCCTTCGTGCAGGAGAACATCCTGGAGCCGCCGGCGCGGCCGCGCGTGGTGTCGGTGATTGCGGAGATGCCGGTCACGCCGGTCGGCAAGATCTTCAAGCCAAAGCTGCGCGAGATCGCCGCCGGCGAGGCCGCGCGTGAGCTCTTGAAACTGGAAGGCCTCAGCGAGGTCAGCGTGGAAGCCATCACCGACCCCTCGCGCGGCCTGTATCTCAGTGTGACGGCGCCGCCCGACAAGGCCGAAACCGCGGAGCGGCTGCTCAAGAAGTTTCCGGTCAAGGTTGAGTTGCGCGCCTAACGCATTCATCCGACTGGATAATCCGTCAGCGTCAACGCTGTCGTCACGCCGGGACCAAGCCCCGGCGTGCGCTGGCGCGCGCCTGTTCACCCCGCAAAAGCCCGGCTTGACGGACCGTCATATTCCTAAATAGAGTCTAAATAGATACTTTTCAGTAACAGAGTTCAGAGTTAAGCGTCTCCTCATGGCTACGGAAAAGGCCGAAACCGACCGCGTCCCGGTCACGCTGGCGCTCTCGACCATTGGTTATCTCGAGAAGCTGGTGCGGCAGGGCACCCACGGCACGAGCGTCCCGGGCGTCGCACGGACATTGATCGAGGAAGGCATTCGGCTCGCCATCAAGGACGGGTTGCTTGCAATCCGCGACAACGGCCGCACGCCCTGAGGGGGCGTGCCGGCGCGGCGGTTCAACACACAGAACGTGGAACCGTCAGATGATTGCCAACCAACAAATCCTTCAACCCACTCTTCAGCCCACTTGGACGCCGGAGCGCATCGACCAGCTCAAGAGCTATTTTGCCGCCGGCCTCTCCTGCCGCGACATCGCCGTCAATATCGGCGTCAGCCGCAATGCCGTAATCGGCAAGCTGTCGCGGCTGAACCTCACCCGCACATCGCCGGAGGAGCGGCGCGCGCGGAGGAAGCGATCTTCTCACCCCGCGCAGAAGTCGACGGCGAAGCAACCGTTCCAGATCCGGCACGCGGTCTACGACCAGGAGCCGGACGACGCGCCGATCGTCAGCGCCAACCATTGCTCGCTGCTCGAGCTGAGCGAGCAGCACTGCCGCTGGCCGATCAGCACGCCCGGCGCCGAGGATTTTTGCTTCTGCGGCAACACCCCGCTCGGCGGCATGCCCTATTGCTCAGGGCACTACCGCCTCGCCTACCAGGTCGGCTCGCGCCACCGCGCGGCCCGCGGATAGCGTTTTCAAGCGAAGTGGACACCGGTTCGCGTGAAGAAAACGCGTCAGAGCAAGGACGAGCTTCGGTTCTGATCCATTCAGAACCGAAGCTGTAGTCAGCCGACCTTCCAGCCGGTCTCGGCGACGATGCTCTGATAGAACTCCGGCGTGTAGGCCTGCTCCGGCGTCTTGCGCACGCGCTCGTCGAGCAGGTGCGCATCGTCGCCGACCAGGATGCGCCAGCGGTCGGCCTTGACGCCGTCGAGAATGATCTTGGCGGCGGCCGCCGCCGTGGTCGGCGCCTCGTCGTGGAAGATCCGGGCGCGGTCGAGCGCGAGCTTCTGGATGTCGGCATCCGACAGCTTTGCGACGTCGACGCCCTGCCCCTTCAGGCGCTGCCGGGCCTGCGTCAACTCGTCGGCGGATAGTTGATCGGACTCGGTGCCGAGCTGCACCTTGCGCGAGTTGGAGACGATCGACGTGCCGATGTGGCCGGGCATCACGACCGAGCATTTGACGTGCGGCGCGTTGAGACGAAGGTCGTTGATCAGCGCCTCGGTGAATCCCTTCACCGCGAATTTCGCGGCGCTGTAGGCGGTGTGCGACACGCCGATGCCGACCGAAGCCCAGAAGCCGTTGACGCTCGAGGTGTTGACCATATGCGCCTCGTCGGCCCTTACCAGCAGCGGCAGGAAGGTGCGGACGCCGAGATAGACGCCGCCCCAACAGATGTTGAAGGTGCGCTCCCACTGCTCGCGCGTGTTGATGAACATGCTGCCGCCGCCGCCGATGCCGGCATTGTTGAACAGCAGATGGATCTTGTCGGTCGCCTGCTGCTCCATCAGCTCGTCGCGAAACCGCTTGTAGTGATCCTCGATCGAGACGTCGGCGATATGGGTGGTGATGCGCAGGCCCTGCGGCAGCCGCTCGACCTCGCACAGCCGCTTGGTCTCGGCCATCGCTTCCGCCGAGACGTCGCACATCGCGACGTTGCAGCCTTCGGCAACCAGCTGTCGCGCCAGCTCGCGTCCCATCCCTGTGCCGCCACCGGTGATGACGGCAATCTTTCCGGCAAAATCCTTCATGTGAGATCCGTTTCGTCCCTGCTTTTTCTTTGTATCGGTCGGCGCGCGGATCGCGGTCCCAACCGTTTCGCGCTGCACTCTACATCACCGATTTGTCGGCCAGCAACGCCGCCCGCGCCTCACGCGCGTGTGAGCCGATGGCTGCGTAACGAACACATTCCGCGCCGCGAACAAAGCGGTATCGACAATCGGAGACGATGACCCATGCAGGTCCTGAATAGGATGGTCGCTTCCATGCTGATGACGATCACTGACGGAATTTTGACCACAGCCGCTCGGCCGGTGAAGGCCAGAGTCGTGATCCACCGCCGTTAGGCCGGCAGGTCAGCAGCTGCTAAGCCGTTCCCGCCGCAGCGCCAGGCCGCGGAACTTAAATCGCGTCCCGTGGTTGAACCTTCTCCCTGCGGCCGAGACCTACCCGACAGGGAGCGTTTTCTTCCAGGGAGGTTGGAATGACCCACTGGCATGACACGATGGTCGATCAACCCGACACCTCGAGCGCGGCCTATGCCGCCGGTTGGACCATCAGCGGGCTGGCGGTTTTCGGTGTCGTCGTCTGCGTTTGGGTCCTCGGAATCTAATCCCAACCGCAAAGCTTGAGCGAGCTATTCGGCCGCCTCGACGCGCTTGCCGGCAAGCGCGCCCATCCCCTCCAACGCCTTTCTGATCGCCGTCTGTTGCACCGCCGAAGCCTCCGGCATCGGCGCCCGCGGAAAAGTTTGCGGCAAGCCCTGCAGGGTCTGGGCATAGCGCGTGCAGGCCGGCAGATTGTCGGCGATCACGGCGTTCCACAATGTCAGCAGCTTCTTGTGCAGGTCGAGCGCACGTGCATGATCGCCCGCCTTCACGGCGTCCCACAGCGCCACCGACGCGTGCGGTGCAGCGGTGAGAATTGCCGCGATCGAGCCGTGCGCGCCGAGCGTATAGGACGGATACATCAAGGCATCGACCGCGCTGAAGATCAGTTTGTCGGGCGCCATCATCATGAGGTCGGCGAACAGCTTCAGGTCACCCGCGCTCTGCTTGACGCCGATCACCAGCGGCACCTCGGTCATGATCCGCGTCAGCAGCGCCGGCGACAGATAGGACCACGGCACCACGTTGTAGATGATGATGGGCATGCCGGTCTCGTCGGCGATGCGGCGGAAATGGCCGACCATCGCCTCGTCGTCGGGCTTGAACAGATAATGCACCGGCGTCACCTGCAGCGCCGCGACATCCATGTCGCGCACCAGCCTGCCGCGCCTGACCGCGTCGCGCGTGGAGTCGACGATGATGCCGGCGATCACAGGTGCGCGGCCCCTTGCCGCCTCGACCGTCGCCGCGATCAGGTCGCGATATTCCTCGTGGTCGAGCGCGTGGCCCTCGCCGGTCGAGCCGCCGGCCGCCAGGCCGTGGCTGCCCGCGCCGAGCAGCCAGTCGACCTGCGGCGCCACCAGCTTGAAATCGATCTCGCCGTCGCTCCGGAACGGCGTGGTCATCGGCGGTATCACGCCGGTCGGACGTGTCTTCATCGGCTTGCCCTCGCTGTTTCCCGCCGATCGGATCCCGCTCTTGGCGGCGGTGATCGCGCTCGGCGGACCAAGCGTAGCGATTGCCGCCGCGGCGTCCAGTCGTCGCACTGGAGGAGCTGGCCGGTGATGCGGACATGACGCGGGACGAAGTGCCGCACGAGTCTAGCGAATGAAGAACCTGAGCAGGCCGCGCCAGGAGATGTCGAGGATCACCTCATGGTGCCGCAGTCCCTTGCCGCCCTTCACCGGCCCGAGATCCCGTATCAAGCAGTAGTGGCCGCTGCTCATGCGAGCCAGACGGCTGTTCCTGAAGCGTCCCATCGATGGCGAGAGTGCATTGCGGATCGATTCCGTCAAATCTTGACGGCATCGAATCGGCGGCGCGACGAGCGGCGATCGTTGCCGTGAGAACGCCAAGGCTGGAATCAAAAACCTCCGGCAGGGCATTGCCGGAGGTTTGGGAGGCTTAGCATGAAGCTAAGAAGCCAGTGTTCAATGTTTGGCCAATCCCTATATAGTTTAGTAGATCAGGTAAGTAAATAAGTTTGCCGCGAATGAATCGCATGGCACGTCTTCGTGATCGGCGTGAAGCACGTTTGTCACAGCAGCATTCGCAACACGTCTTCACCAGAGAAAAACCACCAGAGAAAAACCCCGACAGTTGCCTGCCGGGGTTTCTGTTGCATCGTGATCAGATCAACCGGGTGTTACCAGTTGCGCTGAGCGCGCAGGAGCAGCATCACGGTATCCTGGTCCTTCAGCTGGTAGGTCGCGCTCGGCTTGCCGATGGCGCCAGCAGAAGTGGTGATCGTGCCTGCGTACTTCTGATCGAGCATGGTGTAGGTCACGTCCGCCGAGAAGGTCAGGTTCTTGACCGGGGTCCAGCGGGTGATGATACCAATCTGACCGATGTTGTAGTCGGGGTTGCAGTTGGTCACGCCAGCGCCGCCAGCGAAGGCCGCGCGGAACGTACCACCGACGGCGCCACCGACGCCGCAGATGAGGGTCTTAGCCGTATCGTTGTACATGATACCGGCATAAGCACCGTAGATGCTGGTGTTCCAGTAGGGATCCCAGTTGTGGGTGTACGCACCGCGCATACCCCAGGTCTTGACCGTCTGCTGCTGTCCGCCAGCCACGAACACGGTGTCCGGAGCGGTACCGAAGCCGACGCTGCCATAGGCACCCGGCAGGCTCGAACCGCTGTAGATCGCGATCGCGCCAGCCTGGCTGGCCAGGTCCTGGATGTTGTAACGGGTCGCACCATCCGTATACACGCCCTGGACGTTGATCGTGTCGCCAGGTCCGGTCGGGATGTTCTTGATCGACAGAGCCAGCTGACCAGCCCAGCCCCACTTGTCGTCCGGATGGCCGGTCAACTCGGTCGAGCCGTAGTAGGCAGCGTGGTTGTCATGCGCAGCGACCGACGCCTGGAAGACACCCCAAGCCTGATCGATCTTGAGCGCAGCAACGAAGTCCGGCGAGATCGTGCCGGCATAGTCGCTGGCGCCGTAAGCACCACCGGCGCTCAGGTTGTTGACGCCAGCCTGGAAGTACTGGGTCTGATCCTGGGCCGACAGGGCCAGCGACACGCCGTTGCCGAACTGCGCGGTGTAGGTGAACTGGTTGACGCCAGTGACCGTGCCGCCGCCGCCGACGAGACCGTCGAAGTTGTTGCCCGGATAGTTGGTCCAGGGCGCGCTGAACTGCGAGATCGCCTTGCCCATGGTGAAGCCGGCGAACTGGATGAAGGCGAAGTAGACGCCGACCGTGCCGTAGGAACCGTTGCCGGCACCGGCGTTGTTCGGGGCCGAAGCCGGGGCAACCGTGCCGCCGCCACCGAGCGCCGAGTAGATGGTCGAGCCCGGAGCCGCGCCGTTCACAGCGTAGTTGTCGGTGGTCCAGGTGAACACCGCATCGAAGTAGGTGCGGACCACGCCGTACTCGGTCGCGGTGCGCGTATCGATGTTCAGGTCTTCACGCGAACGCCAGGTGTAGCCGTTCGTGAAACGGTTGTTGGCACCGCCGGGGCCGTTGTAGTTCGGGCCAGCAACGCTGTTCGCGTTGACGACCATGTCCATACGCAGGTAGCCGCCGAGCTTGATACAGGTGTCGGTGCCCGGGATGTAGTAGAAGCCGGGACCGTACAGGGAGCAAACCTTCACGTACTCGACCGCTTTGGCCTTGACGGGAAGATCAGCCGCCTGCGCTCCGCCGACCGCTACGAGAGCAGCCGCCGAGCCCAGGATAAGGCTCTTCACCAATTTCATATTAAACCTCCAAGTTGCTCATATGCGGAGAGTCCGGGCCGCGAGCGCCCCGAGATCTCCCGCATATCGAAAATCGCTTCCCCAAACCCCGCGCCCCTGATCAACCCCAGGGAGCGCGACGGACTTGAACGATCAACGCAACGGGACGATCGAGATTCCCCTACCGCCGGGGTTCAATATGCATTGGCCAATTCCCTAATCAAAATAGTTTATAAAGTCAGCTATACGAATGCGGTCACACTGTGTCCCGCGGGCAACGCCACCCCCGCTAGCCCTTTGCAGCTACGGGGAAAACCTGTCACATCCGAAAAAACCCAACTGTCATATGACCATCATAATAGCTTTACGGTCACTTGCGTTCGTGGCTCAGTTGCGAGCACAATCGCACCATTCGCGCAGGTAACAAGAATCAAATCAGCGCAAAGCTGGTCCCGCGCCTGAGGAAGAGGGGAAGCAGTGTCAGTGACAAGGAAGGAGACGACGCGTCAGCGCGCCATCGAAAATCTCGACATCATCAAGCGCTTCACGCTCGAGATCTCATCGATCAACTCGCATCTGGAACGGGTCCGCCAGTTGTGGGGCAAGGCGCTCGGCGTCAGTGGTCCGCAATGGATGATTCTGATCGCCGTCTCGGATCTCGCCAAGGATGACGGCGTGCCGATCAACGTGGTGTCGAAACTGCTTCACGTCGATCCGTCGTTCGTGACCACCCAGTCCAAGCTTTTGGAACAGAAGGAGCTGCTGCGCCGCACGCCCTCCCCGGCCGACGCGCGGGTGGTCAACCTGTCGCTCACCGACAAGACCCGAAAGCATCTCGCCGGTCTCGCCGAGCAACATCAGGCATTTCGGAAAACCGTGTTCGAGGAGTTCAGCGAGCGTGAGCTGGCCGACTTCACGACCAAGCTCGCCGAGCTCAACAACCGTCTCGAAAAGGCCTGCCTGCAGGCGGCGCTGCAAAGTAGGCTCTGACGCGGCGAAGGGACGTTTGCAGCCGCAAGTATTGCGCCGTTACCTCGATCCGCCGCGCGGACGCAGCCTCGCAAATCAACGGCGATCCCGCCGTTCCTCAGCGAGTGCGACATCTGTTTTCTTCACGGCGCCCTCCCCGCGTATTGCACCGCGAAGAAATCGTGTGATCGGAGAACAAGGCTGACCCAAACTCAAATTGCCTCTGCCGGCAACGCCGACGAATTTGACGACGGTCCTTGCCGGAGTTTTTTGGACCCACCCGCGCGGCCCGCCGGCGGCGTGTGTTCATCAACCTGCGCAAATACGGAATTCCGCCGTGCTGCAGCGCACAAATGAACTTACTTCAAATCTGTTGAAAAGCGAGACAAATCCTTTGACATTGATAAACTGCATTCGCCGTAACAACTTATGGAGCGTTTGCATGAGTGTTAGTGCGGAAGTTCTCGCCCGTGCCCCGTTGGAACAGTTGGCTGGCGAAATCGATCCTTTGAGTTCGCCTCGACCTCGCAGCAACATTCGGCCTCTCTCGCCGATGCCGGACTACGTCGAGCACCGCAACGGCGTCAACGAGGTGGGCAAGCTCTCGGCCGAGGCGGTCGTGCGCGAATACGAAGCGGCGGTGAAAGAGATTGAGGCCCTTGGAACGGAGCTGCAGTTGGCCGCCAAGAACTGCGAGGCAATGGTGGCGGGCGTCCATGACATGATCGCAGAAATCAAGGAGTTCGCTGCAGGTTACCGCGATCAGGGCAAGCGTTTTTTCCTGAAGATCGAGGCCGTCTCGTTGATGACCACCGAGGTCAGGGATACCTGCGAGGCACTCAAGAAAAAGATCGCGACCGACACATTGAGCCAGTGATATTTCGGCTGGGCCGCGCTTCGTGCTCAGCGCATCCGTCGATTTCTGCGATCGTGGGATGATCCCGTTTATGCTGAATGGCTGCGCTATTCCGGCGCGGCGGGCCTGCTAGTTCTGTTAAGTCGTTCAACATATTGCCCCCCGCCTCGGCGGGGCTTTTGTGTTGCAAGGGGTAACCTGCGCGGCGACCCCGGAACGGGCCAGACCCCGTTAATGACCTCGCGTCAGGTCCACGCCGAGCCATGTCCGTTGCCCGGAGGCAAAGGGATATCGCGGACCAGCGGTCGTGATGTGCGACCTCTGATTCCAATCCGCGTCGCGTAAAGAGTTTTTGGTCGGAGCGAGAGGATTTGAACCTCCGACCCCTAGTCTCCCAGACTAGTGCGCTAACCGGGCTGCGCCACGCTCCGATGCCGTTCCATTAGCTGCGATCCTGCCTTCGCGCAAGGCGGGGACAGGCCTTAATGGTGTCAATCGGGGGCCGGTTCCCCCAAGGATCAGTTGTCCTTCGCTGTCAGCCGTCCTTCAACGCCGCGTCGATCATCTGGCGGCAGGCGACCAGTTCCTGCAGCACGCGCTCGAGGCGCTCGCGATCGGCGGCCGGAACGCCGGCCCGGGCGGCCGCCGCCGGCGCCTTGTCCGCCGCCTTGGCCGGCTGGGCGCGCGCCTTGTAGGTCGACAGGATCGGGTCCTCGTCGGGATCGACAAAGCGGTAGTCGATGCCGCCCTCGTCGCCGTCGCCCTCCTCGCTGTCGAGATCGATGCCGTCGTTGAGGTCGGCATCGTCGGCCTCGGCCATGCTGTGGCCGACCGCCTCCTCGACCGCGCCGAACGAGATCGCCGCGGTCTGGTCGGCGATTCCCTGCACCGATTTGATGCCGTGCTCCTTCAGGATCCGCTGCACGCCGCGGATGGTGTAGCCCTCGCCGTACAGCAGCCGGCGGATGCCCTTGAGCAGATCGACATCGTCGGGACGGTAATAGCGGCGTCCGCCGCTGCGCTTCATCGGCTTGATCTGCGCGAAGCGCGTCTCCCAGAATCTCAGCACATGCTGGGGAATATCGAGCTCGTCAGCAACTTCGCTGATCGTACGGAACGCATCCGGCGCCTTGTCCAAATGCCCGCTCCTCTCGCCTTAGTTCAAATGGTCACTCGGCCTTGCTGCCGTCGCCATTGGCGGCCACATGGCCGTTGATCCGCTGCTTCAGGATCGCCGACGGCTTGAACACCATCACCCGGCGCGGCGAGATCGGCACCTCGGTGCCGGTCTTCGGGTTGCGCCCGATGCGCTGTCCCTTCTTGCGCACCATGAAGGAGCCGAAGGAGGACAGCTTCACCGTTTCGCCCTTTTCCAGGCAATCGGTGATCTCCTTCAGCACAAGCTCGACGAACGCCGACGATTCGGTGCGCGACAGCCCCACCTTCTGGTAGACCGCCTCACATAGATCGACGCGCGTAACTGTTTTTCCGGTTCCCGTGGTCATCGCCTGCCCCGCACTCTCGGCGAACAATTTCTTGACTGAAATTAAAAGCTTAGCGCGCAATGGTCAACAGCGACCAGCATGCCGGCGATGAAAGATACCGGCAAATCGTCAGTAACTTTCCAGGCGTCGGTCACCAGCGCACGAGCGCCGAACCCCAGGTAAACCCGCCGCCCATCGCCTCGAACAGCACGAGATCGCCCTTCTTGACGCGGCCGTCCTTCACCGCAACGGCTAGCGCGAGCGGAATCGAGGCGGCCGAGGTGTTGCCGTGCTTGTCGACCGTCAGCACCACCTTCTGCGGCGCAATATGCAGCTTATGCGCGGACGCGTCGATGATTCGCTTGTTGGCCTGGTGCGGAATGAACCAGGTGATGTCCTCGGCGGTGAACCCGGTGGCATTGAAGGCGTCGACGATCACGTCGGTGATCATGCCGACCGCATGCTTGAACACCTCGCGCCCCTCCATCCGGAGATGCCCGACCGTCTTGGTCGAGCCGGGACCGCCGTCGACGAACAGCTTTGCCTTGTGGCGTCCGTCGGAGCGCAGATGCGTGGTCAGCACGCCGCGATCGGCGGTGGTGCCGGCATGCGGCTGCGCCTCCAGCACCACGGCGCCGGCGCCGTCGCCGAACAGCACGCAGGTGCCGCGGTCGTTCCAGTCGAGGATCCGCGAGAAGGTTTCCGCGCCGATCACCAGCGCCCGCTTGTGGGTGCCGGCGCGCAGGAAATTGTCGGCGGTGGTCAGCGCGAACACGAAGCCGGAGCACACCGCCTGCAGGTCGAAGGCGACGCCGTGGTTGATGCCGAGGGCGTGCTGGACCGCGACCGCGGTGGCGGGAAAGGTGTTGTCGGGCGTCGAGGTCGCCAGCACGATCAGGTCGATCGACTGGGCGTCGATCCCGGCATCGGCGAGCGCGGCCTGCGCCGCCTTGATCGCCAGATGCGAGGTGAACTCATCGTCGGCCGCGATGTGGCGCTCGCGGATGCCGGTGCGCTGCACGATCCAGTCATCCGACGTGTCGATTCGAGCAGCCAGTTCGGCATTGGTCAAAACCCGCTCCGGCAAATATGAGCCGCAGCCGAGCACTACCGAACGTATAGCAGTCACGAGACATCCTCCGGCGCGGTCTGCGCCTGCACCAGCGCGCTGCCGTCACGATTGAGCATCTGATTGATCTTGGTGAGGAGATCGTAGTGGGCCATCTCATAGCCAACATCCACGGCATAGGCAAAGCCTTCCGCGTTGGTGCCGCCATGGCTCTTGACCACCACGCCCTGCAGGCCGAGCAGCACGCCGCCGTTCGACTTGTTGGGGTCGAGCTTGTCGCGCAGCTTCCGGAACGCGCCGCGGGCGAACAAATAGCCGATCCGCGCCAGCAGGCTCGAGGACATTGCCTCGCGCAGGAAGCTGAACATCTGCCGCGCGGTTCCCTCGGCGGTCTTCAGCGCGATATTGCCGCAGAATCCCTCCGATACGATCACGTCGGCCGCGCCCTTGCCGATGCCGTCGCCCTCGACAAAGCCGATATAGTCGAACTGCCGCGAATTCATCGCCCGCAGCATGCCGGCCGCCTCGCGGATCTCCTCATGGCCCTTGACCTCCTCCTCCCCGATATTGAGCAGGCCGACGGTCGGCCGTTCGAGGTTGAACAGCACGCTCGCCATGGCGCTGCCCATCACGGCGAGCGTCGTCAGGTGGCGGGCATCGCCACCGATGGTGGCGCCGAGGTCCAGCACGACGGAATCGCCGCGCAGCGTCGGCCACACCGCGGCGAGCGCCGGGCGGTCGACCCCCGGCAGCGTCCGCAAATTGAGCCGGCCCATCGCCATCAGCGCGCCCGTGTTGCCGGCGGATACCGCGACATCCGCCTCGCCATGTTTCACCGCATCGATCGCCATCCACATCGAGGATGCCCTGCGGGTCCGCCGCAGCGCCTGGCTCGGCTTGTCGTCATTCTTAACGGCGACGTCGGTGTGGACCACCTTCGACACCGCCTTCAACGCCGGGTGCCGCGCAAGTTCGGGTTCGATCCTGGCCTGGTCGCCGAACAGCAGGAATTCGCTGTCGGGATGACGGCTCAACGAGATCGCGGCGCCGGGAATGACGACCGATGCGCCGACATCGCCCCCCATGGCGTCAAGCGCGATTCGAACCTTATGAGGCATGAACGTCCCGGAAACCTGCTCTCCCCGCAGTCCCGTTCGGACGAGACCGCGAGCTTGAAGTCACCGCTGCTGGCGGCGCGCGGCCAAACGCCAAGTCGCGTCCCGGCCGGGCGGCGACAATAGCGTGTCCGCGGTCCGACACAACCTTTTGGACCACACAGGCCCGAGCCGCGGACGCGCTACGAAATGCCTCACAATATAGCGGAAACATCCGACATTTCAATATTTTGTGCGATATTTTTGAAGTGATGGCCGACACCCTTCGCGCGGCGGCGCAGGCAAGCCATCCCCTCAAAAGTCGCCGCTAACCACCCTTCGGCTTCTTGCCGCCGCCCTTTTCCTGCAGCGCTTTCAGCGCGGCAAAGGGATGATCTTCCGGATCAGGCGCTTCAACCATCCGTTCAAAGACGGCGTCCGGCTTGCGCGGATAGGGGTCGATGCCGAGAAACAGCGCGTCGGTGGCGAGCCGGCCGATGTCGATGAAGCCGCCCTCGATCGGCTCCGGCGGGTCCGGCGTCTCCTCGTCGCTGTCCTCGGCCTCGTCGACCAGGTCGGCCATTTGCGGAATCTGCTCCGGCGGCGCGAAGATCACGTCGATCTCTTCGTCGATGGCGTTCTCGATCGGATCGAGCGTCACCACGCAGGTCTGCCCGACCCGCCCCTGCACCCGGCCGGTGACGTGGTAGCTGCCGTCGCGCCTCGGCATGATGTCGAACGCCGCATGCGCGGAGACCACCTCGCGCAGCTCGGCGACCTCGGCCATCGCCTTGCGCGCCGCCTCGTCGGCCTCGATCTCGCGATGCAGCCCGGTCTCGGGGATCTGGGCGACATTGACCAGCACCCGCCAGGGATCGCGGTCGCGCGGTGCACCCTGCCGCCCGCTGCCGCCGCTCATGCCGCCGTCCCCGCAGTCAGTGGCGCGGGGAAGCGCCACGTGCCGGCGCCGAGCGCCGCGAGGTCGGCGCGCGCCAGCGCCGCCATCGCCGCCCGGGCATAGGCAGCCAATTCGCGCGCCTTCTCGATGTCCTGGCCATTGAGGATGTTCTTGCAGAACGATTGGGCCAAGGCCTCCTCGCTGTCGGTCAGCGCCAGGTCATAGGCCGCCGTCCGGCCGTAAAATGCCTCGCCGAAGGCCTGCATGCGCTTGGGCACCGTGAGGTCGCCGACGCCCATTTCCCGGAGATTGTCGTCCATGTCGGTGCAGAAATGATCGAACAGCGCCTGCGACAGGTCCGGCCCGGCTTCCGCCGATTTGAGCCGCCGCAGCACCAGCCAGAGGTGCATCAGAAGCAGGTCAAAACGGCCGTTAACCGTGTCCGGGACGCCCAAGTCACGGTAAAACAACGGTTCTCGCGCCTGCGTCACGATCATGCCATAGATGGTCTCAATGGTGCTGCGCGCGGGCTGCCGGGGTTTCCTGAAGTGATTGAACGGCCAAAGCATGATGGGTTCCGGCTGCGGGCCCCAAAGGTCGCCTGTTGAGGGGGCGGTCCGTTGGGCCTCGGCAATATTGCAATCCATTGAGCTGCCCGGTACGTCAACGCCTCGCCCGATGCAAGGGGACGGATCAGTTCCGCCGATGAGCCAGACCACTCCAAGACATTTTCGCGCCGCGTCCGCGCGCAGCCTGTTCTCGCGCTTCCGCGCGGTGGCCGCCGCGGGCCTCGTCTGCGCCGCCCTTGCCGGCTGCAGCGGCGAGCAATTCCAGAAGGGCTATATCCTGCCGCAGGGCGCGCTGGAGCAGATTCCGATCGGCGCCAGCCAGGACCAGGTGCTGATCGTGCTCGGCACGCCGTCGACCGTCGCCACGCTCGACGGCGAGGTGTTTTATTACATCTCGCAACGGACCTCCCGCCCGGTCGCCTTCATGAACCAGCAGGTGGTCGACCAGCGCGTGATCGCGGTCTATTTCGACAAAAATCGCCAGGTCCGGCGGCTCGCCAATTACGGCCTGAAGGACGGCAAGATCTTCGACTTCGTCAGCCGCACCACGCCGACGTCGGGTCAGGAGATGTCGTACCTGACG
This sequence comes from Bradyrhizobium ivorense, assembly GCF_900696085.1. Taxonomy (GTDB): domain Bacteria; phylum Pseudomonadota; class Alphaproteobacteria; order Rhizobiales; family Xanthobacteraceae; genus Bradyrhizobium; species Bradyrhizobium ivorense. Next base: position 87,705 of record NZ_CAADFC020000023.1, on the reverse strand, counting down.
CCGCTGTTCAAGCTGCTCAGCTTCAACTAGGGCATCACCCGGAAAAGTGCCGGGCGCCCGACCGCGCGCGGAGGGTTCGCCTTGCTTTACCTGCACACGACCCTACGGTGCGCCCGGTCACGACGAGGATCATGTCGACGATGGACGCGTCAATGAACTGCCCGAAATGCAATTCCGAGCATGCCTATCAGGACGGCGCTCTCTGGGTTTGCCCGGAATGCGCCCATGAGTGGAGCGCCCAGGCGGCCGCGGCCGGCGAGGTCGCGCAGGAGGCGGGCGTGCGCGATGCGCACGGCAACCCGCTGGCGGACGGCGACAGCGTCATCGTGATCAAGGACCTCAAGGTCAAGGGCTCGTCATCGGTCGTCAAAGGCGGCACCAAGGTCAGGAACATTCGCCTCACCGAGGGGAGCGACGGACACAACATCGCCTGCAAGATTGACGGCATCGGCGCGATGAACCTGAAGTCGGAGTTCGTGAAGAAGGCGTAGCGTTGCCGCTTTCCGGCACCGGAGCTTCAAAGCGCGGTCCGCAGCACTAGCCAATTCGCACCCGGCTGGTGTCGATCTGCCGGCCGGTAAGGTCGGCGACGTGGCTGACAATCAGATTCCACTCGGTGCAGGCGGCGGTGTACCAGGCCTGACTGACGATGAGGTCGGCCGCCGACGTCGCGGCCTGCAGCTTGGCGATCACGCCGTCGAGCTCGCCGTCGAAAGCGGTCCAGCTGGTCCGCAGCGAATCAAGCGCGTTCTCGATCATCGCCATATCGCTCAGCACGAGGCCGGTGCTCATGGTGAGCGCGCCCAGCGTTGCGACGATCCTTTGATCGTCGCCGAGCGTCGACTGATCGCCAGCAATTTTCTGCTGATAGCCTGATATCTCCGATTGCATGCTGTTGATCTGGCCCTCGGCGTCGGCGATCGAGGCCACGCCGATACCGGCCAGGATCAGCGACGCGCCGCCGGTCACCGGCGCGAACAGGATACCGAAGATGGTTTCGATGATGCCGCTCGTGCGCGCGGCTTTCGCCTTTGCGATCGCGTCGCGGTCGGTCTGGATTTGCGCGTTGAGCAGCTTGATCTGGTTGTTGATCGCGTCGATCTCGCCCTGAATCTTCTCCTCCTGGGCCTGCACCTGCCCGACTGTGGTGCGCATCGCCTGGTCGGCCTCTAGCATCGCCTGCTCGAACGTCTGGAGCTTGCCGAGATAGGCCGCGATCTGTCCGATCATAGCCTGGACCGGCGGCTCGAGCGCCTGCATCGCGGTAATCAGTTCGGCCTTGCCGCCGGCCGAAAAATGTTGCTCGAGCGCGGCAAACAGAGCGCCGATGTTTGGCGCTGCCGCGACGAACGCCTGCCCGGCGGCGGCAATCGTATCGAGGATGTCGGTCTGGAAATACAGCACGCCGCTGCGGCGCCAACCGACCACCAGGTTCTCGGCGGCGCCGAGCTCCTGGTCGAGCTGATCGTACCAGGGGGAAGCGACCTCCGCGATCTCGGCTTCGATCACCGCCTGGCAGGACGAGTTGAGCAGCACGATCGCGCCCATGCTCGCGTCGATCTGCGCATTCGTCGCCGCACCGCTGAAAGGCATATCGACTCCCTCTGTTACGCGGCCCTGCCGGGGCTTCCGAACGGAGCAGTCGCGAGCTTCTGCGCGAACTGCGTGGCGACGCCCCATTCGGCCTGCGCCGCCGCGCTGAAAGTGTCGGCCGCGAACGTGCCCAGCGTGACCTTGCCGGCCCGAAGCTCCGCCACTGCATCGCGCATCGCGTCCCCAAGCTCGCGCCAGGCGACGATGAGCTCACGCAGCAGCTTGAGCGCATCGTCGGTCGATCCCAGCACCTGTGCGGCAGCCGCGAGCGCAGGCGCCGCCGCGGCTTTTGCGTCAGGCGATTCGTCCGCCGCGGCGCGCAGCGCAGCATCGCGGGCCTGCATGGTCTCGCTCCATGCCGTGATCGTTGCGAGCCTCGTTTCGAGGCGGGCCACGGTTGCGTGCAATGACTGATCCAGCGAACCGGAGAGTTCGAGCCCGGTTTGAACGAAGGGATCGCCTGCGCCCCGCGCATCCGGATGATCAGCCGCAATCGAGCCGACCTGTGCAGAGATCGCTGAAAACGCCGTGCCGTGGTTGACGACCAGCACCAGAATTTCGCCGGTAACATTAGGCCCAATATCGTCGATCCAGCTCTGCGCCCGCGCCTTGGCGGAATCGAGCGCGCTGTCGAGGTCGTCGAACCAGCCGGGTTTTGGCGACGGTGGGAACAGCGGCGCGTTGAGCAAACCATGGCAGTCGTCAGTAATCGCAGCGAGTGCCTCGAAGGTTGCCTTGCTGGTTGAAATCAGCCGGCCCAAGCCGCCCATATCAGGTTCGTCCGATGGCTTGCCGTTCGACATGATGAGCTCCTCTCAAACGGAGCGGGCACCGCCGACAACCGGCGGCGCCCGCGAGATGATCAAGCGGCCTTGCCGTCCATCGCCAATTGCTTGGCCGGATATGAAACCGGGGCGTTGGCCAGCCCCTGCGCAAACGACGTCGCATCGGCCCATTCCGAGGCCGCAGCGGTGGTGAAAGCACCCGCCACGATGGTGCTGAGCGCGGCTTCAGCCGATTCGAGCTTTGCCAGCACGCCCTGCAGTTCGCCCTGGAACACGGTCCAGCTGGTGCGGAAGTCGGACAACGCGTTGCTGGCGTCGGTGATGTACGTGATCGCCTGGCTCGAGGCGGAGCCCAGCCCCTGCAGGGCGACCATCTGGCGCTTGTCGTCGTCGAGCTCGTTCTGGTCCTTGGCGATCTCGTCGAACTGCTTGTTGATCTTGCTCTGCATGACGCCCCACGTCACGGCGCCGCCGACGACCAGCAAGCCGCCGGTGCCGGCGACAAGGAGGCTGGCGCCGCCGGTTTCAGGCGCGAGCGCGATACCCACCACCAGCAGAAGCAAGCCAATGGCGATGCCGCCGGCGGACGCGGCGATCGCGATGTTCTCGTTATGAATGGTGTCGTTGAGCACCTTGATCGCTTCGTTCATCTTGCTGATGTCGGCGCTCAGATCCGCTTCCGCCTTCTGGATGCTGACCGCGCCCGAAGTCAGGGCGTCGTGCGACGCCTGCATCAGGTCGCCCCAGTTCTTCATCAGCGTCTGCGTGGTGTTGGCATTGGTGACGATGACCTGCACCGACTGCTCCAGCGCGCCGACCAGCTCATGGACCTGCTTGACGTAGGGGTTGTCGGCGCCTTGAGCGTCAGGGTGTGCGTTAACGATCGACTGGATCGTGCCGGTGATGGCCGAATAGGTCGTGCCGTAGTTGATGACCTGCACCGGAACGCCGCCGGTGACGCTGGGTCCGATATTGTCGATCCAGTCCTGCGCGTGCGTCTTGGCGACGTCGAGCTTGCTGTTGAGGTCGTCGAACCAACTCGGCTTGGGCGACGGCGCCACGAACACCGTATTCACGATGCCGTGACATGCCTGGGTGATCAATGACAACATCACGAAGGCCGATTGGGTTTGGGTCTCGAGCGTGGTGGTCGCCGCCATTTTCGGCGCTGCCTTTGCTTTCAGTTTTGCTACTGCCATCATGATCTCTCTCCTGCGCGGTGCTAGGTTGCGATCGGGTTCTGTGGGTCCAGCGTCACCGGCGGCCCGACGGTGGTCTTGGTCGCCGGTATTGCGATTGCGAACTTTCTGATCGCCTGCCAGTTCGCGTTCGCGATCGGGATGGTGAAGATGTCGAAATAGGTCGCCGGATCGGCGCCGGCCTGCAGCGCCTGGATCGCCTGCTGCACCTTGTCGCGCTCGGTGCTCCACATCGTTGCGATCTGCGGCATCACGTCGACGATGCGTCCGAACGACAATTCGAGATTGTAGAGCAGCCGCAGCACGAGCTTGGTGCCGGCGGCTGCCTGCGCCTCCTGGCTCGCGTCGATCTGGAGCTTGGCGATCTGCTGCAAGGTTTCGCCGACCGCGGCGGTCTTGGTGATGATGTCGTAATAGAACTTGCCGACGGTGAAGGCGGCGGCGGCCATGCCGAGGAACGAGAAAGATTCGCCGACCCCGGTGGCGACGTTGTAGAGCGTCTTCACCGTGGTCGTGACCACGCTCTGGCCGGTGCTGAGGTCGCCCGCGGTGATGGAATCCTGCAGCGAGCCGACCAGATCCTCCAGCCGCGTGAGCTGCGTGGCGATCTTGACCATCTGCTGCTCTTCGTTGTGCAGCTCGGCCCATCCCGCATTGATGCTGCCCTCCAGCAACGGCTGGATGTTCTTGAAGGCCTGATAGTGGCTTTGCAGCCCAGTCGCCGCGACGTTCGTGGCGTCGATCGACTTGTTGAGCTGGCTGAGCAGAACCTCCTTCAGCAACTTGATCCACTGCTCGCTCGTGGTGGCCTTGGCATCGGCCACGCCGGCGAAGGCGCTGCCATAGTCGGAGAACTGCGTCAGGACCGATCCCCAGATCGAGGGCTTGTCCTCGATCCATTGCGCACCGGCCTGCCCCAGCATGCCGACCTGATTGCGCACCGGCGCCAGCCATTCGGGGTCCTTTGCCAGCACGCCGATGGTCGTGCCGCCCGCGCTGATCGAATAGCTGTCGAGCCGCAGTACTTCGTTGAACGCCTGGGCCAGCAGGCTGTTGGCGACGTTGATCGATGGGCTCAGCATGGTCAGGATATCTTCAGGAATGGATCGAAGGTCATGGGTTTGCCGTCCATGGTCAGCACGCAGGAATATTGCTGGTTGCCCTTGAAGCCCTGGGCTTCGACCCGACCGGACCAATAGGTGCCGTCGGGCGTGGATACCGCCTGCGGAACGCAAATCTTGTCGTTGATCATCTGGCCGGTGAACTGGGTGATGTTCACGTCGCTGGATGGCGACACCCCGACCACGCTCCAGTTGAGGACCTGACCGTCCTTGACCGCGGTGTAGAGCTCCGCCTGCCCTTCGCTGCCCGAACCCGCATGTTTGTTGGTGTCGATCATATAGACGTTGTCCTGAAGGTTGCCGGAGGCGAGCGCGCCTTCGACATCCGCCACGATCAACACATCGACTTGACTCAATGCGGCTGCTGCATCTCTTTTATCTGCACTCACGCTGCTGCTCCCTGCGTTAGACGACCTTGATGAATGAGTTGAGTGTCATTGGCCTTCCACCGATCGACAGGGCGATCGTGTAGGAGAAGGACGCGAATTGACCGTGGGATTCGATCCGGCCGGACCACACATCCGGGTTGCCCACTTGCGGAGCCGGCTTGCAGACCGATGTGGAGATCATTTGACCGGAGAAGCCGGTGATCGACACCTGGCCCGTGGCGCTGACGGGAGTGACGCTCCAGTTCGCGACCTGGCCGTCCTGCACCACCGTGTTGAGCGTCGGCGTTCCCTCGTTCCACGAGCCGAGATAGCCGTTGTTGTCGACCAGAAAGGAATTATCGACGGCCGATCCGCTGGAGAGCGCGCCCTCGGTATCAACAACGATCAGTGCGTCGACTGTTCCCATCGCTGTCCGATCCAAAAATGCAAGGTGTCGCAAGCGGCTGCGCCGATCGCGCGGCGCGGCAGCACTTAAAGGCTTTATTTTGATAAAATGCTTCTGTAGGTTGTTACAGCCTGAGGTAGTATGCACGCACGGACGCGGAACGCAAGAACGATTCTTGTTCAACACGAAAAGTTGGTCATCGGCTTCGCATGCACACTCGACCTGGAAACGAAAAGAAACACGGCGATAGCAAAAACAAGAGTCGCGCAGCTCCTTCGCACGATTGTCATGCGTCGACCGAGCGATCGCTCTAATCAATTTATAGTTGCTTGCAATATCTTCACACGCTGATTGCGATGCACGTGCTACGCTCGCCATGAGCCCGATCATGCCAATCGGCTCTTCAACGGCTCTCGTCAGCCTTCATTCAGCAGGAGTTACGTCATGGGATTCTATGGACCGGAACCTTTCGACACCGCAAAAGCCGTTTACGTCTGGACCGGCCTCGGCGCGCCGGGCTTCTTCTCCGTCACCGTCGAAGGACAGGCCCCGAACTACACCTCCGGCATCCAGCTCGTTCGCGACGAGCAGTGGGTCGGCGGTCTGGCCATCAAGGTGATGGGATGGACCGGCCCGCTCGGCCAGGGCACCAAGCCGTACAAGGTCTCGGGCTCATTCCCGGGCTCCTTCCTCAAGGAGATCGTGATCATCGGCAGCAACAAGAACGCGGTCGTCAAGGTCACGGAGATTCCGTTCACCACTGACGAGGAATTTGCCAAGAACGCGGACGCGCTGGTGTGAGCGGCGCCGCGCGACGTCGCGGCCTGAAATGACCGAGACTGCCGGCGACCCGCGACGTTGTCGTGGGGCGCCCGCAGCCTGACGCGCATCGCATCCGGGCCGAGCACTGCATTGGGCCGGAACCTGGCTCGATGATGCGCCAAGTTGTCGCTTGCCCTGACCGCAGGCGGTCCCCTACGGTCGCCCCCAAAACCAAGACCTGAGAAGGGGGTAAACACGTGACCAGCAAGAGATTTTCCCGCCGTACGGTATTGTCAGGCGCAGCCGCATTGTCGGCGGCAGCGATCGTCCCGCGCGCGAGCCTTGGAGCCGGCGATTGGCGGCCGGCCGAGACGGTGCGGATCATCGTGCCGGCCGCCGCCGGCGGCTCGACCGACGTGATGGGGCGGCTGCTTGCGGCGCATCTGCAACCGATTTGGGGCCAGTCTGTCATCGTCGAGAACCGCTCCGGTGCCGGCGGCACCATCGGCACCTCGGAGGTCGCGCGCGCCAAGGGCGACGGCCACACCATCCTGATCGGCAATCCCGGGCCGAACGCGATCGCCTTCAGCATCTTCAAGAACCTGACCTACAAGGCCGACCAGCTGCAGCCGGTCACCAACATGATCCGGATCCCGAACATCGTCTCGGCGCATCCGTCGACCGGCATCAAGTCGATCCCCGAACTGATCGCCTATCTGAAGAAGAATCCCGACAAGCTAACTTACGGCTCGTCCGGCACCGGGCAGAGCCCTCACCTCACCGGCGCCTGGTTCTTGCAGCTCACCGGGCTGAAGATGACGCATGTGCCGTTCCGCGGCGCCGGTCCCGCGCTGCAGGCCGGGCTCGCGGGCGACATCCAGATCCTGTTCGACAATCTCTACCCGTCGCTGCCACAGGTACAGGACGGCAAGCTCAACGGCCTCTGCGTCACCACACCCGAACGCAGCGACTCCGCGCCCAATCTGCCGACCATGCGCGAGGGCGCGCCCGAGCTTGCCAAGTTCGACGTATCGAGCTGGTTCGGCGTGTTTTTGCCGAAGACCGCGCCGGCGGCGGTGCTCGACGAGTTGAACCGCCAGGTCAAGGCGATGCTGGACCGCGACGACGTCAAGAAGAACATCGCCAGCATGGGCGCGCGCGCCGACTACGGCTCGCCGCAGCAGTTCGCCGATTTCGTCGACGCCGAGACCAAGAAGTTCGCCGCCATCATCGAGAAGGAAGGCCTGCAGATGGAGGTGAAGTGACGCGCAGCGTCGTTTGCGGCGCCGTCGATCGGCAGGAGACGATCCAATGAAGAGCAAAAACCCGCGGCTCGCGCCGCGGGTTTGTCAGAGATTGCAAGCCATCAAGGCTGCTAACCCGTCGTGACGTTGTCGATCGGGCTTATATCGCCGACGAAGCGCAACAGATCGCTCATCAGGAAGGTGCCCGGCGTCTTCGCCGGCAAGGTCGGCTTCCAGTTGGGATCGCTGAGATAGGACTGGCTGTCGCCGGCAACCAGGCCGACGAAGACCTCGGCCACGATCCGCGCGCCGAGCGGGCCAAGCCGTTGGCCGCCCTTCTTCACCGCCGCTTCCTTCAGGATGTAATACCAAAGCGGTGTCTTCTTGTCGAAGCCGTGCGCCGCAGCCACCACGCCATCGCTCCCCGTCGCGATCTCGGCCGGCGTCAGCGCCGCAATTCCCATCGCCTGCGCGACATCCTGACCCGACGGCAGACCGAGATTGACGCCGCGCTGCAGATTGCGGAACGGCAGGCTGCCGCCGCCGCCCGGCAGATCGTGCAGTTGCGGGATCAGGAACGGATCGATCTTGCGCGAATGGTTGAACAGGAAGTTCGGCGTCGGCGCGATCGGCGGATCGAATTCGTAGAACCGGCTCCAGTCGATGATCCAGTCGGTCGGCAGCGTGGCGACGTTGGGCGGGACGCCGGGCGAAGCCGGCAGCGTCGCGGCATCCTGGCCGAGAATGATTCCGGAGAGGCCTGAGAAAGCGAACTCCAGCTTCAATGTTGCGGGCGTCAGGCCGCCGGGCGTGAACACGCGGTTGTGGCTGTAGGCTTCGCGCACCATGCTGTGGCCGAGCCGGTAGGCCGCCGCCGAGAACTCGACCGGCATGTAGGGCACTTTCTGGAAGCGGTAGAACTTGCGCCCCTCGTGCAGGATCTTCGCCACGATCCCTTGCTCGGTGATGCGCTCGACGAAGTCGTGCAGCACCATCCACTGATAGTGCCAGGTGACCTGCTTGCGCGCCTCGCTGAACAGCTTGTCCGGCGCCGGCGGATTGGCGCCGCCGGCCAGCCGGTCGACCACCTTGTTGTGGAATTTGAGGAATGCGAGGTGGGTCTGCGCCACCAGCAGGTTTTCGTCGTTGCGATGATCGCCGATCAGCGCGCGGCCCTGCGAGTTGCGCGTCAGGTCGTTGGGAAGATCGCCCGCGGCGCGCGGCGTCGCCGCGGTCTTGCCGAGCAACAGCTTCGGACTCGGCTGCGAGACGTTGTTGGGATTGCGCGCGTAGAGCTGCGGACTGCCGTCTGGTCCGAGGCCGTAGACGCTGTCGAGATCGAGCCGCGGCGTGCGGAAATTCGTCGTCGCATGCGGATCTTCCTGCTTCTCGGCCAGCGAGGTCAGGTCGAGCGTGATGTCGTGATCGACGAACTGGCCGAGATAGGTGAAGCCGGACGGGACGTTGGGATTGTCGTCGGCCGGGTTGTTGGGCTGGGCGTCGCGCATCGCGTCGGCCAGCGCGTGCAACGATGCTTCCGACGGCGCAAACGCCGGAAGATCGAACATCCGGCCGAACAGGCCCGGATCGGCGTTGTCCTTGAACGGCTTCAGTGCGGCCTTGGTCGGTTGACGCCCTGCTCTGCCATGCTTTGGGTTGATATTCGCAATCTGTGTCATGCACACCTCCGTGGGGGCAAAAAATAATGATCGCGCTGATCACCCGCGGAGTTACGTTCTATTTATCCCACAATCTGTAATTGACCCCACATTCGGCTGCGACATAACGCGACAGGCCACGACAAATCGCGGCCCAAAGAAAAAGCCCCGCGGCCACGCCGCGGGGCCTTCTTCTGTCTCGCTTTAAGACAGGATCAGTGCGCGAGGATTGCGAGCAGCAGCAGCGCCACGATGTTGGTGATCTTGATCATCGGGTTCACCGCGGGACCCGCCGTGTCCTTGTAGGGATCGCCGACGGTGTCGCCGGTCACCGCGGACTTGTGGGCGTCGGAGCCCTTGCCGCCATAATGACCGTCCTCGATGTACTTCTTGGCGTTGTCCCAAGCGCCGCCGCCCGAGGTCATCGAGATCGCGACGAACAGGCCGGTGACGATGACGCCGAGCAGCATGGCGCCGACTGCGGAGAACGCCGCCGACTTGCCGGCCGCGCCGCCGCCTGCGATCGCATAGATCAGGAAGTAGACCACGATCGGCGACAGCACCGGCAGCAGCGACGGGATGATCATCTCCTTGATCGCCGCCCGGGTCAGCAGGTCAACCGCCTTGCCGTAGTCCGGCTTGTCGGTGCCCTGCATGATGCCGGGCTTCTCGCGGAACTGACGGCGCACCTCCTCGACGATTGCGCCGGCGGCGCGGCCGACCGCGGTCATGCCCATCGCGCCGAACAGATACGGCAACAGACCGCCGAACAGCAGGCCGACAACCACGTAGGGGTTGTTGAGCGAGAAGTCCGGATTGACGCCCTTGAAATAGGCGTGGGCGTTGGAGTCGCTGATGAAGAATTTGAGGTCCTGGTTATAGGCCGCAAACAGCACCAGCGCGCCGAGACCGGCGGAGCCGATCGCGTAGCCCTTGGTCACCGCTTTGGTGGTGTTGCCGACCGCATCGAGCGCGTCGGTCGACTTGCGCACCTCCTTGGGCAGCCCCGCCATCTCGGCGATGCCGCCGGCGTTGTCGGTGACCGGGCCGAAGGCGTCGAGCGCGACGATCATGCCGGCCAGCGCCAGCATGGTGGCGGTCGCGATCGCGATGCCGAACAGGCCGGCCAGGCTGTAGGTGACGAGGATGCCGGCGATGATCACGATCGCGGGCATCGCGGTCGCTTCCATCGAGACCGCGAGGCCCTGGATCACGTTGGTGCCGTGACCGGTGACCGAGGCCGCCGCAATCGACTTCACCGGACGATAGTCGGTGCCGGTGTAGTACTCGGTGATCCAGATGATCAGCCCGGTGACGACGAGGCCGACCACGCCGCACCAGAACAGCGCCATGCCGGTGTAGTCGACGCCGTCGAGCTTGCCGAAGCCGATCAGCCACTGGATCGCGAGCGCGACGCCGACCAGCGACAACACGCCGGTGGCGATCAGGCCCTTGTACAGCGCGCCCATGATCGACTGGCTGGCGCCGAGCTTGACGAAGAAGGTGCCGATGATCGAGGTGATGATGCAGATGCCGCCGATCGCGAGCGGCAGCGTCATCATGTTCACCAGGATCGGGGTTTTGGCGAAGAAGATCGCGGCCAGCACCATGGTGGCGACCGCGGTCACCGCATAGGTCTCGAACAGGTCGGCCGCCATGCCGGCGCAGTCGCCGACATTGTCGCCGACGTTGTCGGCGATGGTGGCCGGGTTGCGCGGATCGTCCTCGGGGATGCCGGCCTCGACCTTGCCGACGAGGTCGCCGCCGACGTCGGCGCCCTTGGTAAAGATGCCGCCGCCGAGACGGGCGAAGATCGAGATCAGCGAGGCGCCGAAGCCGAGCGCCACCATGGCGTCGACCACGGTGCGGCTGCTCGCCTCAAGCCCCATGAACTTGACCAGCACCATGAAGTAGATGGTGACGCCGAGCAGCGCGAGACCGGCCACCAATAGGCCGGTGATCGCGCCGGCCTTGAAGGCCAGCTCGAGGCCGCCGGCGAGCGAGGTGGTCGCCGCCTGCGCGGTGCGGACATTGGCGCGCACCGAGACGTTCATGCCGATGAAACCGGCCGCGCCCGACAGCACGGCGCCGATCAGGAATCCGATCGCAACCAGCACGCCCAGGAAGTAGGCCAGCAGCAGGAATATCACGATACCGACCATGCCGATCGTGGTGTATTGGCGGCGCAGATAGGCCTGCGCACCCTCGGCCACGGCCCCTGCAATCTCCTGCATGCGCGGCGTGCCCGCATCCGCGGCCAGGACCGACTGCGTCGCCCAGATCGCGTAGACGATGGAAAGCGCCCCGCAGAGCACGATCACCCATAAAGCTGTCATTGATTGTTGCCTCAGATCCTTGATGTAACCCCCGCGCCTTTTTTGCCGCTCGAGGCGGCGGGCGCTTATTTGCGAGGACCATCCCTGCCCACAAGGGATCGCCTCAAATCGGGCGCGACCTTGCCAAAATCGTCCCCCCTGTGCAACGCCGCACGAGGCCGAAACCGCCGATATCGGCAGCTATTTAGAGGGAAAATCGGGGCCTTCGGGCGGAATTCTAGAAATGGCTGTAGGACAGCCGCTTCAGCGCCAGTTCCCGGCCGTGGGCGTCGAGGAAGCTCGGCGGCGACGTTCCGGCGATCAGCCCGCCGATCGCGGTCACCACGACCCCGGCCTGCTTCGCCTCCCGCAGGAAGCCGTCCACGCGGTCGCCCGGGACCGCGCAGAGGATTTCATAGTCGTCGCCGCCGGCAATCAGGGTCTCGATGCCGACCGCCTTGCGCGACACCAGCGAGGCTGCCGCCGGCGACAGCGGAATGCTCGGCACGTCGATCACGGCCGCCACGCCGGATGCCGCGCAGAGCTTGGTCAGATCCCCGGCGAGACCGTCGGAGACATCCATCGCCGCGCTGGCATGGCTGCGCACCGCACGCGCCAGCGCATTGCGCGGCGTCGGCACCCGGTAGCGGGAGGCCAGCGCGGCCCGGGCTGCCTCGTCATTGCCGAGCGCCGCCGCGGCCGGACCGCCGCGCAGCACGTCGAGGCCGAGCGCGGCATCGCCGATCGTCCCGGTGACAAAGATCCGGTCGCCGGCCTGGCCCCCGGCGCGGTGCACCATCTTGCCCGGCGGCACCCGCCCGAACGCGGTGATCGAGATCATCAATGGCCCCGGCGTCGAGACCGTATCGCCGCCCAGCAGCGGGCAGCCGTAGTAGGCGGCATCCTCGCCAAGGCCTGCGGCGAAGGGTTTTAGCCAGTCCTCCTCCACGGCGCGCAGCGCCAGCGTCAGCACGAAGCCGGCAGGCGTGGCGCCCTTGGCCGCAAGGTCGGAAAGGTTCACCCGCAACGCCTTGCGCGCCAGCGTGTCGGGCGGATCACCGGCGAGGAAATGCACGCCCTCGACGATCGCATCCGTCGTGACCACGACATCCTCGCCATCCGCCTTGAGCGCCGCGGCATCGTCATCGAGATTGAACGCACCCGGAGCGGTCGCCAGCGGCCTGAAATAGCGCGCGATGAGGGAGTCTTCGCCGGAGGGAGGATTGCTCGCCGTACTCATGGTCCCGTCATCCTGAGGTGCGAGCCCTTGCGAGCCTCGAAGGATGCACGGCCCGGATGCAGCCTCCACGCCACGCCGCCGCCCTTCGAGGCTCGCAAGAGCTCGCACCTCAGGGTGACGGCTACGGAGAGAGGCAACGCTTACCTATCCCCGCACGAACTCGTCGCTGCGGAACTGGCGCGCGATCTGGTCGAGTACGGCGTTGACCATGCCGGTCTCGTCCTTCTCGACAAAGGCATGGGCGACGTCGACATATTCCGACACCACGACGCGGCCGGGCACGTCCTTGCGGTGCTCGAGCTCGTAGGAGCCGGCGCGCAGCACGGCGCGCAAGATGGCGTCGATCCGCTTCAGCGGCCAGCCTTTCGACAGCGCGTCGTCGATCAGCGGATCGAGCCGCGCCTGGTCGCGCACCACGCCGGAGACGACGTCGCGGAAGAACGCGGCTTCCGCCGGCAGATACTTGTCGCCCTCGACCTCGTTGCCGAGCCAGTGGCTCTCGAACTCGGCAAAAATGTCGTTGATGCCGGCGCCGCCGATGTCCATCTGGTACAGCGCCTGCACGGCGGCGAGCCGCGCGGCGCCGCGCCGGTTGGCTTTGCGCTCTAAAGGTTTGCCGGGCTTGTTGCTGTCTGCCATGATCAGGCCTTCGCTAGGCGGCGCTTGATGCGCAGCATCGCGAGCGCCGCGCGCGCGGCGTCGCCGCCCTTGTTGAGTTCACTGGCGCGCGCCCGCGCCCATGCCTGCGCCTCGGTGTTGACCGTGAGGATGCCGTTGCCGAGCGGGAACTTGCGGCTCACCGCGAGGTCCATCAGGCCGCGCGAGGATTCCTGCGACACGATCTCGAAATGAATGGTGTCGCCGCGCACCACGCAGCCGAGCGCGATCGCCGCGTCATACGGCTTGCCATTCGCCGCCGCCGCATCGATCGCGATTGCGATCGCGGCCGGGATTTCCAGCGCGCCCGGCACGGTGATGATGTCGTGGGTGACGCCGGCCGCCTTCAGCTCGGCGAGCGCGCCTTCCAGCAGCGCATCCTGGATATCGTCATAGAACCGCGCCTCGACGATCAGCGCGCGCGCGCCTGCGATGTCGGTCTGGTCCTTCAGGGGTGCGCGCCGCGCGTCAGCCATTGTTCAATCCGTATGTTCAGCATGTGGACAAACAACGCCTATGTAGTTTGTCAACGCGCACGTTTGTAGTCGCCGCGGCGCGGTATTCCAAGCGCGAATGCGCTGGACATTGTCATTCCGGGCACGCGAAGCGTGAACCAGGAATCTCGAGATTCTCGGTGCGCAATTGCGCACCTGAGGGTTCGATGCTGGCGCATCGCCCCGGAATGACGGCCTCACGACAGCTTCGTGACGGCCTACGCCGTCACTTCATCTCCGACAGCCGCGCCGCGTAGCGGGCCATCAGATCGACCTCGATATTGACCTCGCTGCCGGCCTTCCAGCCGCTCAAGGTCGTGACCTGCAGTGTATGCGGGATGATCAGCACCGAGAAGGTCACGTCGTCGACCGTGTTCACGGTCAGCGACACGCCGTCCAGCGTCACCGACCCCTTTGCCGCGATGAAACGCGCCAGTTCGGGGCTGGTTTTGAGCTCGAACCGCGCCATGTCGGGCAGATCATGGCGCTTGACGATGGTGGCGATGCCGTCGGCGTGGCCGGCCACGATGTGGCCACCGAGCTCGTCGCCGATCTTGAGCGCGCGCTCGAGGTTGAGCCTGCCGCCCTCGCCCCAGTGCTTGGCCGTGGTCATGCCGAGCGTCTCGGCCGCGGCATCGACATCGAACCAGGTCTTGCCGCCTGATGTGCCGGAGGCGACCACGGTGAGGCAGACGCCGTTGCAGGCGATCGAGGCGCCGTCGGCAATCGTGGTCTGGTCGTAGCCGCAGGCAATCCGCATCCGGTGCAGCTGCCCCTGCGCCACCGGCTTCAGGCTGGTGATCTCACCGACATCGGTGACAATTCCGGTAAACATTAGGTCCGCTCGTAGATCGAAAGACTGTCCTTGCCGAGCATCTCGCTAGCATGAAGGCGGAAGGCCGGCGACTGCGTGATTGCGGCCAGCGGCAATGCGTCCAGCGCGGGAACACCGCCGGCGCCGACGGCCTCGGGCCCGCGTAGCAGCCAGGCTTCGTCGACGAGGCCTGCGGCTACGAAGGACGCCGCGACCCGCGCCCCGCCCTCGACCATCAGCCGCGTGATGCCGCGCTCCGCCAGCGCGTGCAGCACGGCGGGCAGATCGACCCCCGGCCCCGACGCCGCCGCGGTGATGCGGATCACCTGCGCGCCGGCGGCGCCGAGCTTCACCGCCGCAGGCGCCTCGGCCATGTCTGATGTCAGCACCCAGAGCGGCGTCTCGCGCGCGGAATGCACCAGACGGCTGCTGCCGGGAGTTCGCAGCGCACGGTCCAGCACCACCCGCACCGGCGAACGATCAGCCATGCCCGGCAGCCGGCAGGTCAGCAGCGGATCGTCGGCGAGCACGGTGCCGATCCCGATCAGGATGGCATCGCTCTGCGCGCGCAGCAGATGCACGCGGGTCCGTGCGACGTCGCCGGTGATCGCGACCGGCCGGTAGCCGGCGGCGGCAATCCTGTCGTCGGACGAGACCGCGAGTTTCAGCATCACATGCGGCCGCTTGTCCCTGACGCGGCGGAAATGCCCGGCATGGTCGCGCGCGGCCTCCGCCGCGCACAGCCCGATATCGACCGCAATGCCGGCGGCGCGCAGCTTGGCGTGGCCCTTCCCGGCAACCTCGGGATTGGGATCCTCGATCGCCGAGACCACGCGGGCAAGTCCGGCCGCGACCACGGCATCGGCACAAGGCGGCGAACGGCCGAAATGCGAGCAGGGTTCGAGCGTGACGTAGAGCGTGGCGCCGCGCGCAGCGTCACCGGCGCGCCTCAGGGCCTCGACCTCCGCATGCGGACGTCCACCTGCTTGCGTCCAGCCGCGGCCGACGATCACCCCATCCTTGACGATGACGGCGCCGACCGCCGGATTGGGCCAGGTGCGCCCCTGCCCGCGCCGGCCGAGCGCAAGCGCAAGCTGCATGAAGCGCAGGTCCGCGGCCTTGGCCTCTTTGGACTTCTGCGCGAGCTGGTCTTCCAGGATCCGGAAGATCATTTTCGCAACGTCGCGACCCGCGGGTCCTCTTCGCCGGTCAGTTCGTCGAGCACGGCTTCAAAGTCCTTGGCCTCGCGGAAATTACGGTAGACGGACGCGAAGCGCACATAGGCGACGTCGTCGAGCTGGCGCAGATGCTCCATCACGATCTCGCCGATCGCCTCCGACGAGACTTCCGCCTCGCCGCCGCTTTCGAGCTCGCGCACGATGGTGGATACCATCTTCTCCAGCCGCTCGGAATCCACCGGGCGCTTGCGCAGCGAGATCTGCAGCGAGCGCACCAGCTTGTCGCGGTCGAACGGCACGCGGCGGCCGTTGCGCTTGATCACGGTGAGCTCGCGCAGCTGCACCCGCTCGAAGGTCGTAAAGCGGAAGTTGCAGGTGATGCAGACCCGCCGCCGGCGGATCACGGCGGAGTCCTCGGTCGGACGCGAGTCCTTGACCTGCGTATCGAGAGAATTGCAGCTCGGACAGCGCATCCAACCCAGCCTTTATTTGCGCATGATCTGTTCGGAAAACCGGTGCCGACTTTTCCGGATCATGCGGCCCTACTGATAGATCGGGAAGCGATCGGTCAGCGCCTTGACGCGCTCCTTGATCGCGGCCTCGACCAGCGGCGCCTTGCCGTCCGGCGACTGCGCCAGCGCGTTCAAGACCTCGGCGATCATGCCGCCGACCTGCTTGAACTCGGCGACGCCGAAGCCGCGCGTGGTCGCCGCCGGGGTGCCGAGCCGCAGACCCGAAGTGACGAACGGCTTCTCGGGGTCGAACGGGATGCCGTTCTTGTTGCAGGTGATGGCGGCGCGCACCAGCGCCTTCTCGGAGACGTTGCCCTTCAGCCCCTTCGGCCTGAGGTCGACCAGCATCAGATGGTTGTCGGTGCCGCCCGAGACGATGTCGAGGCCGTGGCCGCGCAGCGTCTCGGCCAGCGCCTTGGCGTTCTCGACCACGTTCTTCGCATAAACCTTGAAGTCCGGCCGCAGCGCCTCGCCGAACGCCACCGCCTTGGCCGCGATCACATGCATCAGGGGACCGCCCTGCAGGCCGGGGAAGATCGCCGAGTTCAGCTTCTTGGCCAGCGCATCGTCATTGGTGAGGATCAGGCCGCCGCGCGGGCCGCGCAGCGATTTGTGCGTCGTGGTGGTGGTGACGTGGGCGTACGGCACCGGCGAGGCATGCACGCCGCCGGCGACGAGGCCGGCGAAATGCGCCATGTCGACCAGCAGGTAGGCGCCGACCGAGTCGGCGATCTCGCGAAACCGCTTGAAGTCCCAGGCGCGCGAATATGCCGAGCCGCCGGCGATGATCAGCTTCGGCCTGACCTGCTCGGCCTGCTTGGCAACCTCGTCCATGTCGATCAGCTGGTCGTCGCGGCGCACGGTGTAGTGCGCGGCCTTGAACCACTTGCCGGACATGTTGACCGGCGAGCCGTGGGTGAGATGGCCGCCGGCGGCGAGGTCGAGGCCCATAAAGGTGTCGCCGGGCTGCAGCAGCGCCAGAAACACCGCCTGGTTCATCTGGCTGCCGGAGTTCGGCTGCACATTGGCAAAGCCGGCGCCGAACAGCTTCTTCGCGCGCTCGATCGCCAGCGTCTCGGCGACGTCGACCCATTCGCAGCCGCCGTAATAGCGCGCGCCCGGATAGCCTTCGGCATACTTGTTGGTCATCACCGAGCCCTGCGCTTCCAGCACCGCGCGGCTGACGATGTTTTCCGAGGCGATCAGCTCGATCTCATGGCTCTGCCGGCCGAGTTCGCCCTTGATCGCGGCGGCGATTTCGGGGTCGGCCTCGGCAAGGCCGGCCGAGAAGAAGGAATCGGGCGCGGAAGCGGTCTTGGTCGAAGAGGTCATCGGCGAAATATCTCCACCGCCGCAAGCCCTTAAGTGAGGGTGCGGACGGTCACGAGTGGCGGTCGAAGCTGGCCCGGGAGAGTTATCACATTGGCCCACAATGGCCAAGCGGTTGCGGTCCCCCGCTGCCAATTATGCCAGATATGGTGGGGATGGCGGGGATTGCGAGGGCGGCGGCCCCCTCCTCGTCTAGCCCCAGGCGAGGGATCGGGGGCCGCCGGCGGCCACCCCGGTGACGTCGCGCCGATGCAGCACGGCAGTTCCGGCGAGCCGCTGTTCCGACCTCGCGGGAACGCTCAGCTCCCCGGCCCCGGAATGAAACAGCGCCATTGCGGGGTCATCGTTCCGTCGATGTCGTAGGACGGCCACCACCAAACCATGGCAGCGCCGCTGAGGTTGGGTTGCTGGATCACCACCGTATCAGGCACCAGGAACCAGGTCCCCGGCTCGTCGGGCCGCTGCGGATTCTTCAACTGGACCTTGTAGCCGGCCTTCCCCATGTCCCACTCGGCCCGCGCCTGCTCGCCGTCGCCGCCGTCACAGCAGGGTGCGCCGGCCTTGTTCTTCAGGCTCTTGAACCAGGCGTTGAGCTCCGGCTTGTGCGGGTCGTGAGCCGACGCCGGACCGGTCGCAGCCACCGCGATTGCGGCGACGAGCAGCGCGGCAGATCGATCGTGACAGATGCGCACACCGCCCTCGCGGCCAACGGCGCGCTGCGCACCCACAACCCGGCCCTGCGCGGGGAATTCCATGACGTCAGGCTCCCAATGACGGCGTGTTCGATTCCGATGCATTGTGCCAAGGCGGGAGCGACGCGCTTAACCTCCGGCTTACATTTTTCTCACCGGCGCCTTATCATGCAGCGTCACGCATTGGCACGGCTGGATCGGAAGCGCCCGAGGGGAGCGCGCCGCTTGCAATACAATTTCGATGGCTACGCGTTCGACACCGGGACCCGCGAATTGCGTCGCGGCGCAGAGTTGGTTTCGATCGCCCCGCAGGTGTTCGATCTGCTCAGCTACCTGATCCGCAACCGCGATCGGGTCGTCACCAAGGACGAGCTGATCGACGCGATCTGGAACGGCCGCGCCGTGTCCGACGCGGCTGTTACCACCAGGTTGAACGTCGCGCGGAGCGCGATCGGCGATTCCGGCAATGAGCAGCGGCTGATCAGGACCTTGCCGCGGCGGGGCTTCCGCTTCGTTGCGCCGATGAAATGAAGTCGAACCGCGCGCCGGTGCGGACGAAATGGCAGCCTCCTCGCGCGCGCTCGCTGACGAGCCCGCAACGATCGACGGCGCATCGGACCAGGACGTCGCTACGGGGGCGGCGCGAGCCGACGGCAAACCCGCGCCGCGCCTATCCATCCTGGTGCTGCCGCTGACCAGCATTGGCGGCGGTCCCGAGCAGGCCGCGTTTGCGGCCGGCGTCACCGAGAACCTGATCACGGATTTGTCGCGCACGGGCTTGACGTTCATCGTGGCACGTCGCAAGCCGCATTCGCACACCGGCGAGGTCATCGACATCAGGCAGGCTGGCCGGGATGCGAACGCCCGCTACGTTCTCGAAGGCTCGCTTCAGCGCAGCGGAGACCGGCTCCGCGTGAATGTGCAGCTGACCTATGTTGAGACCGGAAGACACGTGTGGGCCGATCGCTTTGAGAAGCAAGTCGTTGATCCCTTCGACCTGCAGGACGAGATCGCTTGGCGGCTCGCCCCTCTCGTCGCCACCCAGGTTGTCCTCAATGAAGCACGGCGCGCCGAGCGCCTGATGTTTCCTGGCCCCGGCGACCTGATCGTACAGGGCATGGCCAGCCTGTGTGACGGGCTGACCCCGCGGTCCGCCGTGGTGGCGCGAGGCTTCTTCGAACGCGCGCTCGCGATCGACAATCGTTACACGGTCGCGCTGGCCGGTCTGGCCAACGTCGACGTCAATGCGTGCTTCTCTCTCTCTTGACCGATGACACGGCCGCGACCTTGTCGCGGGCGGAGGCAAACGTCGTCAAGGCGCTGTCCTTGACACCGAACAACGCACACGCTCACTTCGTGCTGGGCGGCGTCTATGCGTTGACGCACCGGGTCGACCAGGCCATTGCCGCCTACGAAACAGCCATCGCGCTCGATCACAGCAGGACGTCGGCCCTTGGCTGTATCGGCTTCGCCAAGTGTTTCATCGGCCGGACGGCCGAGGCCGAAGCCCACATCCTGGAGGCACTTCGTCTCTGCCCGCATCATGTCGACGCGTACTACATGAAGTACTTCATGGGCGAAGCGCTGATCTATCTGGCCGAGGATGCCAGAGCCGCCGATTGGCTGCGACGGAGCATCGAGACCAATCGCAACCTGCCGCGGGCCCACTTTGCGCTGGCGGCGGCGCTCGGCCTGCTCGGGATCGAGGACGAAGCAACACGCGCTGCGCAGGAAGGCCTTTCGATCAACCCGGGCTTCACGATTCGGCGCTTGCAAGCCAGCAACTTCAGCAACAATCCGGTCTATCTCACCGGGCTCGACCGGTTGATTACCGGATTGCGTCTGGCCGGCGTGCCTAAGGGCTGAGTCGCTCCAGCAAGAAGCTGCGCGTGATTTGAATCATTCAAGACTGGATCGATTCAAAACTCTCACGCGATGCGTGCGACAATGCCGCGCACGCAAGCGACATTTCGTTGTCGCTCGGTCACACTCGCAAGCTTTGCGCGCAGCTTGAAGAGGTTCTAAGCGCGCAGCGCCGGTTTCCAGAAATCACCGTGCTAACGACTCGCTCAATATTTTTCGTGGAGCGTGGAATAAATGTCGTGCAGGTGGATGGGGCCGAAGCGGTTTGCCGTTTCGGCGACGGTGACTTTTTGCGTAATTAGTGCGGACGAGGTGTTCGCCCAATCGCAACTGCCACCCGTCACGGTCGAGGCGCCAAGCCGGCAATCGGCGCGACCGGTGCAATCGTCGCAACGGGCCGCGCGCGCCGGCAGTGCTTCGCGCCGCGCCGCCACCCCGCGGCAAACCCAGACCCAGACCGCCGCGCAGCCACCGGTCGCGAGCCCTGGCGGCCGCGGCGCGCGCGAGACCGCGACCGGCCCGGTGAACGGCTATCTGGCGCGCATCAGCGCCAGCGGCACCAAGACCAGCACGCCGATCATCCAGACCCCGCAATCGATCACCGTGATCGGCGCCGAGCAGATCCGCGACCAGAAGATCGTCAGCAAGTTCGACGAGGTGCTGCGCTACACGCCCGGCGTGATCGGCGGCACCTATGGCAGCGATTTCCGCAACGACTGGTTCTTGATCCGCGGCTTCCCGGCGCAGAACGAGTCGCTGTTCCTAGACGGCCTGCAGCTGTTCTACACCTCCTATGCGAGCTGGAAGCTGCAGCCGTTCAACCTCGAGCGCGTCGAGGTGCTGCGCGGTCCGTCCGGCATCCTGTACGGTGGCTCGGCACCCGGCGGACTCGTCAACGCGGTGAGCAAGCTGCCGCAGGCCGAGCCGGTGCATTACATCGAGGCCGGCGTCAACAATTTCGGCAACGCCTATACCGCGTTCGACATCGGCGGCGCGGTCCCGCAGCCCGGCAACGCGCAGCTGCTGTACCGGTTCGTCGGCCAGGTGCAGGGCGGCGGCACCCAGACCGACTACACCTATGACAACAACTTCTTCTTCGCCCCGTCGGTGACCTGGCGGCCTGACGTCGACACCAAGCTCACGGTCTACGCCACGGCGGCGCACAACAACACGCGGGCGGAGAACTTCCTGCCCTATGTCGGCACCGTCACCAACGCGCCGTTCGGCCGGATTCCGACCAGCCTGTTCATCGGCGACCCCAGCGCCGACCAGTTCCGCCGCGAGCAGGAGACGCTCGGCTACCAGTTCGAGAAGAATCTCACCGACGCCATCGACTTCCGCCAGAACGCGCGCTTCGGCCATGTCGACGTCTACTACACCGGCCTCTATGGCCTCGGCTGGGCCACGACGCCGGCGGCGGGCGATATCGCACGCGGCAATTTCTATGCCCGCGGCGTCGCCAACCAGTTCAACCTCGACAATCAGCTGGAGTACCGCTTCAACACCGGGCCGTTGCAGCACACCGCGCTGTTCGGCGTCGATCTCAAGCATTACGCCGTCGACGACCGGCAGGGATTTGGCATGGGCACCAATCTCAACGTTTTCAACCCGGTCTACGGCGTCAACGCGCCGTTCAGCGGCGCGCTGTATCAGAACGCCTATCTCACCCAGGGCATGGCCGCGGTCTATCTGCAGGACCAGGTCAAGCTCGACCGCCTGACGGTGGTACTGTCCGGCCGCCAGGACTTTGTCGATCTCGTCAACCAGAACCGGATCGGCGCCGACCAGAGCCGCGAGGACAGCAAATTCTCTGGCCGCGTCGGCGCGATCTACAATTTCGACTTCGGCGTCGCGCCCTACGTCTCCTACATGACCGGCTACAATCCGATCATCGGCCTCAATGCGGCCGGCCAGCTGCAGTTGCCGGAGACGTCGGAGCAGACCGAGGTCGGCATCAAGTACGAGCCGGTCGGGCTCAATGCCCGCTTCAGCGTCGCCTATTTCGACCTCAAGCGCAAAAATGCACTGACCACCGATCCGAACAACCCGCTGTTCCAGGTCCAGAACGGCGAAGTCACCTCGCGCGGCATCGAGCTCGAGGCGGTCGCCAACATCACCCGGGACTTCAAGCTGGTGGCGAGCTACACCAATTACGACCTGTTCGTCAGCCAGGACCTCAATCCGGCGCTGGTCGGCACCGTGCCGACCAACACGCCCCGCGAGTTCGCCTCGGTCTGGACCGACTACACGTTCAGCGAGGGCCCGTTGCGCGGCTTCGGCTTCGGCGGCGGCGTACGTTATGTCGGCTCGTCGTTTGCGGATCAGGCCAACACCGCGCAGGTCCCCTCCTTCGTGCTCGGCGATCTCGCTCTGCACTACGAATGGGACAACCACTGGCGCGCCGCGCTCAACGTCGTCAACGTGACCGACAAGATCTACGTCGCGAGCTGCGCGGTGATCAGCTCCTGCTACTACGGCGACCGCCGCCGCATCACCGCGAGCCTCGCCTACAAATGGTGAGCTGAGCCGCCGAATCTCTCCGGGATTTGCTAAAGTCCGCCTCCACGAAGGGGGCGGTCGATGGAGCATATGACGGAAGCGATTGTCCGCACCGCGGCACAGCACGATCTGCCTGAGGTGCTGAACCTCTACCAGCACCTCCATCCGCACGATCCCGAGCTGGACACGGCGACGGCCGAGCGCGTCTGGTCGACTTTGCTCGCATCGGACTTCATGACCGTGATCGTGGCGCAGGCCGCGGACCTGCTCGTATCCTCCTGCACGCTCGCGATCGTGCCCAACCTGTCGCGCGGCGGCAGGTCCTATGCGGTGATCGAAAATGTCGTCACACATGCCGACTATCGTCGGCTCGGGCTCGGCCGGCGGGTTCTTGCCCATGCGATCGATCTTGCCTGGCAGGCCGACTGCTACAAGGTCCTGCTGGCGACCGGCTCGAAGCGAGAGAGCACCTTGCGCTTCTACGAGCAAGCGGGCTTTGTTCGCGGCGGCAAGACCTATTTCGAAATACGCCGGCCTTAACTTCCCGGAGCAGCTGATGGCGAAACACCGGATCTACACCACGAGCTTCGCAAGCGTTTACCCGCTCTACGTGGCGAAGGCCGAGAAGAAGGGACGTACCAAAGCCGAGGTCGATCAGGTGATCGCCTGGCTGACCGGCTACGGCCCGAAGGAACTGAAGACCCAACTGGAGAAGAAAACCGATTTCGAGACCTTCTTCGCCAAGGCCCCCGGCCTCAATCCGTCGCGCGCCCTGATCACGGGCGTGGTCTGCGGCGTCAGGGTGGAGGAGATCGAGGAGCCGACGATGCGCGAAATTCGCTACCTCGACAAACTGATCGACGAGCTGGCGCGCGGCAAAGCCATGGACAAGATTTTGCGGAAGGAATGATGCCCACGCGCTACGCGGCGGGCTTGAGCGGCGCCAGCGACATCGGCTGCCACGCGCCGTACATCAGCGTTCGCCACAACCACTCGATCGGACCGTATCGGTAGCGGCGCAGCCACCATGCGCTGAACATCACCTGGGCGACATAGACGGCGAGACCGATCGCCAGCGCTGCGGCGGCGCCGAGGCGGCCAAACAGGCCGAGGCCGTAACCGTAGAAAATCCAGCCGAAGATCACGGATTGGGCAAGGTAGTTGGTGAAGGCCATGCGGCCGAGCGGCGCGGCCCATCCGAGCCAGGCCTTTCCACGCGCCGTGTTGGCTGCCGCGACGATGGTTGCGCCGTAGCCGAGCGCAAGCACGATTGTGCCAAGGGGCGTTGCGAGCCTGCTGCTGCCGGCAGCGGCGAGAATGTCGCCGGCGCCGGCAAGCACAAGCAGCGCGCCGAGGCCGACGCAGACAGCCCCGGTCGAGACCAGCAGCCGCTGATGCGGCTTGCGCAGGACGCCGCTGCGCCAGGCGAACGCGCCGAGCAGAAACAGCCCGATCGTACGCGGGAACATGTAGACGTGCAGCGGGATGATCAGGGGGATTTCACCAAGCCGGAATTTCAGGACCTCGCCGAAACCGCCCGTTGCATAAATCCGGTTCGCCTGCTGCACATCGAGTTCGATCGCGCCGAGGCTGGGGAATAGTCCAGGCGGCGGCCATAGCTGCATCGCGAGATAGACGCCGAGAAACGTCAGCGCGCCGCCTGCCACGAGCCAGCGCGGACCGAGCAGAAACGGCAGGACGATCAGTCCCGCGAGCGCGTATTCAGTGAGAATGTCGCCGTTCCAGATCAGGCACAGATGCAGCAACCCGAACACCAGCAGCACGATCAGCCGGCGAAACAGCAGGCGCGCGCGGCGCGGGTTCGCCGCGAGATGCTCGAATTGAATGGCAAGCCCGGCGCCGAACAACAGCGAGAACAGTGCAAACGCCTTCAAATCGACGGCCCGCATCAGGATCGCCACAACGGCGCGGTCGAGCGGATTCCCTGCGTGCTGCTGCCACGCAGGCAGAAACTGCTCGAAGATCGACACCCGGAATTCCATGACGAGATTGATGGCGAGCACGCCAAGCAGCGCGACGCCGCGGAGCACGTCGATACTGTCGATGCGGTCCGATGGCCTCACCGGGCCGGGTGGTCGGACGCAGGTTGGTGCGCTCATCATCAAACCATCTCGGCCGCCGGCGCCGAGGATTTTCCAATTGCCGGTGGCGGTCGGCTTGGGCAGGGTAACCAGTGATTGCCGACTGCACCCTTATATTTCATCCGAGAGATTACCGATGGGAGTTATCCTCATCGCGCTCTGTCTGGCCCTGACTATCCCCTGTTTTTCACCGCCGGCGCCGGCCCAGGATCAGGGCCCGGGCGTCACGAAGCCCGCAAAGAAGAAAGCCGACCCGCGCAGCCCCGCCCTGCCCAACCGGCGGCAAGGAAACCGCCCTGCGCCCCGTCCCCCGAGCGTGCCTGCTACCAGGAACGCGCTGCCGCGAAGCCGGAAAAGGATTGATCCAGATCAAGCCTGGGGCTGACCCGTTTGAAACCCTCCCCGGTGTTTGAATGGCCCCAACGGGCAATTTTTTGACACCTAATTATTTATGGAGGGGAAGATGCCTGCAGTCGTTATGCAGTTCGTTTCGCATCCAAGGCCCGGCAGCGATCTTGCGACCGTGTTGGGGCTCGCAAAGGAAGCTGCGGTGCTTTGGCGAAAACACGGGGCCGACGTCAGCTACTGGTCGGTGATCGGTGGCGAGGTCGGCAACTACGCGTTCGTGGCTCGCTTCGACAGCGTCGAGGCTTACGGGCGCAGCCTGGCATCAATTGGTAACGATCCGGCTTTCACTGAATTTCAGGCCAAGCGGTTGAAGGCCGGGCAAGCGGATTGGGTACGCTCCAATCTTTCCGTCCAGGTCGAGATCTGAGAGGAAGCTTTTCATGTCCCAAGCGAGAGACGGCCTTCGGGCGGTCTCCGCCGGGTCATTGACTGTTGCTGTCTCCCTTTTGGCCCATCCCACCCAGACGGCCGGCGCGCGTCTGCAGCGACGCAACATGGCATTGATGTAAATCAAGCCAAGGTTAAACTCGTCTCGTTATCGTCCGAATGAGGTCAGGAGGGCTCTTCATGTCGATCGATCGTCGTCAAGCGCTTGCGGTGCTGAGTGCCGCGGTTTCGTCTCTCGGAATGTCTCGATCCGCACGCGCCGATTTTGACGGTCCGGTTGTTCGGGCGTTGGAGGGCGGCGAAGATTTTTGGCTCGCCCAAGATGCGTATATCTACGGATATCCACTCGTGACGATGGAGATGACGCGTCGGATCATGACGAACGTCGCGAGCCCGGAAGGCACACGCGCGCCGATGGGACAATTCGTCAAGGCCCGCAAGTACCCGGACGCCAGTTTCAGGGATGTCACGGCGCCCAATGCCGATACCCTCTACACGTTAGCCTGGATCGACGTGGGGAACGAGCCCTGGGTCTTGAGCATGCCGGACATGAAGGACCGTTACTTCCTTTTTCCGATGCTGGATGGCTGGACCAACGTCTTCCAGGTGCCCGGCAAGCGCACGACCGGCACCAAGGCGCAGACCTACGCCATTACTGGACCGAACTGGAAGGGAACGCTTCCCGCAGGTGTCAAGGAGTACAAATCCCCCACCAGCATCGTCTGGATATTGGGCCGCATCTACTGCACCGGTACGCCGGAGGACTATGCCGCCGTGCACGCCGCGCAGGACGCGTTCAAGCTCGTGCCGCTCAGCGCATACGGCAAGTCGTATACGCCCCCATCAGGCAAGGTCGATGCTTCAATCGACATGAAGACGGCTGTTCGCGATCAAGTCAACCGTCTGGACGCCGTGGCCTACTTCACCCTTCTTGCGCAACTCATGAAGCAGAATCCGCCAGCCTCCGCCGACGCGGCCGAGGTCGCCAAATTCGCCAAGATTGGGCTGGTCCCCGGCAGGGATTTCGATGCGAGCAAATTCGACGTCGCGTTCGCCAAGCGGGTCCCGCAAGTGGCGTTCGACCGGATCATGCTGCAATTCAAGGTCAACAAGGCGATCCGGAACGTGAACGGCTGGGCTTTCGATAGCGAAGCCGGCATCTATGGCACCAACTATCTCAACCGTGCGCTCATCACGGCAATCGGTCTCGGCGCCAATCGAATTCAGGATGCGTGCTATCCATCATCGCAGAAGGACGCCGACGACAAGGATTACTTCGGCAGCAACAAGTACGTCATGCGTTTTCCAAAAGGGCAGCTTCCTCCGGTCGGCGGCTTCTGGTCGCTCACAATGTATGACGAGAACTACTTCTTCGTGCCCAATCCAATCAACCGTCAGTCGATCAGTGCTCGCCAGAACCTCAAATCCAATCCAGACGGCTCGGTTGATCTCTACATCCAGAAGGAAAACCCGGGTCCTGACAAGGAGAGCAACTGGCTGCCCGCCCCTGCGGGCAAGTTCATCTTGATGTTGCGCATGTACTGGCCGAATGAGCGGTCGCCGTCGATCATCAACGGGACCTGGAAGCCGCCCCCCGTACGGAAGGTGACAACCAGCTAGGGGGCGCGTTGATCCGGCCGCCGATGGCGCCGTTCGCAAGCCAGAGCCATATCCGGAACTATATGGCACCCCAATTGGAACAAATGACGCGCTGCTGGCTTTGCATCCCGCGCAATCCCGCGCGGGAGGAATTCGTCGGTGAGATACATCAGGTGGATGACAGCAGCGGTGTCGTTGCTGATCTTGGCGCTTGTCGGCCCCGCTTCCGCGAGGTTGGGAATGGCGCCCCTGACAGCCCCCTCGGCAGCCCAGGATGACGCTGTCATCCAGGTTCGCGGCGGTCATGGACATGGGCACGGATGGGGCCATCGCGGACGCGGCCATCACTACGGCTGGGGCCGCGGTCGCCACTACGGCTGGTACCGCGGCCACCACTATGGCTGGCGGCATCATCACCGGTACTGGCGCTGACGATCCGGCAACGAACAGGAAGGCTGCCAATCGAATTGGCGGCCTTTCTTGATGGACTGCCGCCGTCCGGGCGGCTGTCGCCGTCCGCGATCATTGGGGCGATACCGAAGGCATTATCGCCATGAAATGGATGCTTGTGGTCCTGGTCGGCGGCATGACGCCCGTGAACACGGATTTGGTGTTCGAGAAGTTCGCCGATTGCATGTCGGCCGAAGAACAGATGCGCAAGCACTACGCCGATGCATTCGAGGCGTGGGATCGCTGGGCGGCGGAGAACATCCCGAAGCGGCGCGACTATTCCAAGGCCCGTGACCTGCAGGCGAGACGGCTCCTCGCCAACGCCGGAACGTGCATTCCGCACGGTGCCGGAGATCAGCAGCCCATTTCCAGTCCGCCCTCGTCGTCCAGTTCACCGCAGCCACAACCCGGCGCGTCGCCGTCACCGCAGCCCGGTCCACGCGGCTAGATCCGCGTTGAGCTAGATCAATGCCGGCCCTGCCGTCCGGCCGGACCTTCCATCCGCGCATCGATGGGAAGGGCGGCCGGCATGCAAACTCTGCTCAGGGAAATCCGCGACACCCCCCTGCTCTGGATGCTGGCCTTCGTGCCCATCGTGCTGCTGGCCGAGACGGCCGCCCCGCATTCCCACACCTTGCTGTTCGTGCTCGCCGTGCTGGCGATCGTGCCGCTGGCGGCCCTGCTCAGCCACGCCACCGAGGCGGTCGCCGCCAGGACCGGCGATGCCGTGGGCGGGCTGCTCAATGCGACGCTCGGCAACCTGACGGAGTTGATCATCGCCATCACGGCGCTGCGCGCGGGCCAGTACATGCTGGTGAAGGCGTCGATCGCCGGCGCGATCGTCACCAACGCGATGTTCATGCTCGGCGCCTGCCTGCTGCTCGGCGGCCTGCGCTACCACGTGCAGGAGTATAACCGCGCCGGCGCGCGGCTTTCCTCCGGCTTGCTGCTGATGGCAACCGTCGCCCTGCTCGCACCGTCGGCAGTCGCCGACCTCGATCACCTGCCGAAGGACAGCGGGGTCATTCACACGCTTAGCATCGGCATCTCGGTGCTGCTGATCGCCGCCTACGCGCTCGGCCTGCTGTTCTCGCTCAAGACCCACAAGGAATTGTTTGCGGGCGTCGAGCATGGCGACGAAAAGGAGGCGCACTGGCCGATCGGACTGGCGGTCGGCACGCTCCTGGTCGTGACCGTGCTGGTCGCGCTGGTCAGCGAGATTTTTGTGGAATCCGTGCAGAAGGCCGCGGAAACCTTCGGGATGAGCCCGGCCTTCGTCGGCTTCATCATCGTCTCGCTGGTCGGCGCCGCCGCCGAATTCGCGGTCGCCTTTGCCGCGGCGCGCAAGGACCGGCTCGACATGAGCGTCAGCATTGCGCTCGGCAGCGCCTCGCAGATCGCGCTGTTCGTGGCGCCGGCGCTGGTGCTGCTCAGCTACCTCGTGGGGCCGACGCCGATGGACCTGCAGTTCTGGCCAGGCGCCGTCACCATGGTGATGATCGCAACCGTGACGGCGAGCTTCATCACCACCAGCGGACGTTCGGCCTGGTTCGTCGGCGCGCTGCTGATCTTCATCTACGCCGTGTTTGCACTGACGCTGTATGTCGTCCCGCCGGCGGGTCAGGGATGAAGCGCGTCGCCCGCCGGTGCGGGTAGATTCGCACGCATGTTCACGGAGACCTATTGTGGCGCGCGTCCAGCGTGATGATGCACCAGAACCCATTGTTCACCGAGCTTTTCATAGACGTTGGTCGTGGGCGCGAGGAACTCGACGACTTCTCCGTTCGAACGCTTGCCGCGAAAGGTCTCGGTACCGGTGACCAGCGCCATGTTTCCCGTGACGCGAATGTGCGGGTTCTTCATCTCAACCGAGATCTCAGGAAAATTTCCGAAGGCGCCTTCCCAGCTCCGACGGACGGCGCTCCAGCCGACGATGGTGGCCTTGCTCGACGGGTGAAAAGCGCTGACGCGGTCATCTTGAGCCCAGATGACGTCGAGCGCAGCAAGGTCGCGTTTCGACAGGGCAGCGTCGAAGGCCGAGTTGGCGGTCGTGAGCTTGGCGACATCCGGGTTGTCGGCGCTGAAAGCTTGCGCGGTCAACAAGAGCATCGCTCCGGAAAAACCGAGGCAACAGGCGCGATGTAGCAGCATGAGGCTCTCCCTTTTCGATTGGTCTTTCAAAGGTTGCGTTGCAAGAGTAGGCTAGGAACAAAGAGCAGGTGCCTGAGCTAAAGTCCTGAAAGGCATGCTGAAAAACCATGAAAAGGTCTGAAAGCCGAGATGAACGGGCGCGGCCCGCGCCTGGTGTTCTGCGGCCGATGCGCTTTGGGCCATTCATCCTCGACGCCGGACGCCGGACGTTGACGCGCGATGGGCGGCGGATCGCCCTTCGTCCGAAGAGCTTTGACGTCCTGTGCCAGCTGCTTGCCGCCGCCGGTGAGCCTGTGTCCAGAGACGAATTTGCGCAGGCTGTTTGGCAGGGCATCACAGTTACCGACGAATCGCTGAGCCGATGCGTCAGCGACATCCGCCAGGCACTCGACGATGAGGCTCAGGACATCATCAAGACGCTGCCCCGCCGCGGCTATGTGCTTGCCGTGCCTGTAAGTGAAGCTGCCGAGACGATCGTCGCCAAGGTCGCGGCGGAGAAGAGGCCTCCATGGATCATTGGGCGCGGACGCCCTGCCCTGCTGGCACTGGTTGGCGGAGTGCTGGCATGCCTGCTGCTCGTTGGTATTGGCGTTTGGCAGAAGATGGCAAGCGGGGACGCACAGCAGGAGCGTCCCTCGATCGCGGTTCTGCCCTTTACCAACGTCGCAGGCGACAAGGAGCAAGACTATTTCAGCGACGGGCTTACCGAAGACATTGCGGTTCGCTTATCCAAGTTTTCCGAACTCTTTGTCATCGCGAACGAATCTGCGTCCTCTTTCAAGGGCACGACGGATCTGCGTGGGACAGCACGGCGGTTGGGCGTGCGCTACCTTCTTCTTGGGGCGGTGCGGCGCGACCAGGGACAATTGCGGGTGTCGGCTCGTTTGGTGGAAGCCGAGACCGGTGTGCAACGGTGGGCCGACCTTTATGAACGCCCGCCTGCTGATGTCGTAGCCCTGCAGGATGACCTGGCCCGCCGCATTGTCGGTGTTCTGCTCTCCCGGATCACGCAGGTTGAACTTGAACGCGCCGAACGGAAGGGACCGCGGTCTCTCGGAGCCTACGATTTCTTTCTGCGCGGCCGCGCCCTGCTCGCCAGCGTCGATTCCAGCCCGACGGCAGCAGAGTATGGTCGGCGCCTGCTGAGCGCCAGGCGAGCCCTCAACGAGGCTGTGCGGCTTGACCCAGGCTACGCGCCAACTCTCACGGCGCTTTCCGACACCTACAACCGCGCATGGCTTGTCTCCAACAATGAGGCGGAGCTTGCCGACGAGTTTCAAAGTCCCGTCGCGAGCGACGAGGCTCTGGCCCTGGCGGAGCGCGCGATCACGGCCGACCCGACGCTTCCGGAGGCGCATTCGCAGCTCGCTTGGGTTCTCCACTGGAGACAGCGGCGGCTTGACGCACTGAGCGCCTTTCGGCGCGCGGCTGACCTTAACCCCAATATGGCGGATGGTCGCTACGCGCTCGCGCTTGCTCACGCCGGCCGCTCGGAGGAGAGCATCGCGATGCTAGGGCAGATATTTCGTCTCGATCCGCTGCATCGACCGATCTACTACAGTTATCTCGCCAATTCCTATTATCTCGCCGGCCGCTACCAGGAGTCGCTGGAGGCAAGCCGCACGGCCGTGGATCGCCTGCCGGCAGTCTATCAGGCACGCGTGTGGCACGCCGCTGCAGCAGCGCGGCTCGGCCTTGAAGACGAGGCGAAGGCGGCCGCCTCCGCGACCTTGAGGCTTCGGCCTAACTTTACGATCTCGCGATTTCTTGCGTCGATCGCGCTTGCGCAGTCAGATGACGAGGCTCGTTTGCACGAGGGACTTCGCAAGGCTGGTCTTCCAGAATAGCCTTCGCGGGTACACAACGA
Source organism: Bradyrhizobium ivorense (assembly GCF_900696085.1). GTDB lineage: Bacteria > Pseudomonadota > Alphaproteobacteria > Rhizobiales > Xanthobacteraceae > Bradyrhizobium > Bradyrhizobium ivorense. The sequence continues at coordinate 56,012 of NZ_CAADFC020000023.1, read as the reverse complement.
ACTGAAATCAATGGCGCCCCTTACAATGGCCTGATCTGAACCTTGCGGAACTTGATCGTTCCCGCGCCGTGCTGCAGGGCGATCGCGCCTTCATCGAACATGCCGTTCTTCAGTTCAGCCGTCTTCTCTCCGTTGAGCACCACCGTGATGTCGCGCCCCTTCGCCGTGATCTCGAACGTATTCCACTTGCCGCCGGCCTTCGGCATGGTCTTGATCTCGACGTAGCGTGTGATAGCGCCAGTGCCGTAACTCGGATCGGGGCGCTGGTCGAAGATATTGGCTTCATAGCAGGTACGGTCGGTGATCTTCGTGGCATCGAGGCAGCGGAAATAAATGCCGCTGTTTGCATCGTCACTCGGCCAGAATTCGACGCGCAGCACGAAGTCCTTGTACGGCTTCTTGCTGACGAGATAACCGGCATCCTTGCCGTCCATCTTGTCGGCAACCACCACCTCGTCCGCCAGATGCCAATTGGATTTGCCGACCTGATCCCATTGTTCGAGGTTTTTGCCGTCGAACAGCGTGATCCAGCCCGCCTCCTCGGCTTTGGTCTGCGGCAGCACGGCGAAACCCGAGGCGACGAGGACAAGAGCACATAGCAATGAACGCTGCAGTCGCATTGGCATGATCGACTCCTCCCTGGATTCCGCCGATTTGCTGGCGGTCGCCCGATGATAGGATCCTGCGCAAACTCTGGCTAGGCTCCGGATGCTCGGCTGAATAGCGACCACCCGCAGGCCTCGACACAAGGAAGCGGTAAGGCGGCGTCAGAGACCGCCTTTTTTGATCGGCACGACGTCACGGGATTGCGGGCGCCCTTAATCCTCGTTGGCCTTGAACCGCCGCAGCTCCTTCAGCACGAACGGTGCCACGAGCGCGATCAGGGCGATGCCGAGCAGCGTCGCCGACATCGGGCTTTGCAGCAGCACCATCGGATCGCCGAGGCTGATCGCCAGCGCGCGGCGCAGCTGGCTTTCCGCAATCGGGCCGAGGATCAATCCAATCACCACGGGCGCGATCGGGAAATCGAACCGGCGCATCAGAAAGCCCATGATGCCGAAGCCGGCCAGCATCGACAGCTCGACCACCGACGGCTTTGCGGCGATGGTGCCCATGGTCGCGAACACCAGAATGCCGGCATAGAGCCAGGGCTGCGGGATCGCGAGCAGCCGCACCCACAGTCCGACCAGCGGCAAATTGAGCACCAGCAGCATGCCGTTGGCGATGAACAGGCTGGCGATCAGGCCCCACACCAGATCGGGCCGTTCGGCGAACAGCAGCGGCCCGGGGTTGAGGCCGTATTGCTGAAAGCCCGCCAGCATCATCGCGGCGGTGGCCGAGGTCGGCAGCCCGAGCGTCAACAGCGGCACCAGCGTGCCGGCGGCCGATGCGTTGTTGGCGGCCTCGGGTCCGGCGACGCCTTCGATCGCGCCCTTGCCGAATTCCTCGGGATGTTTTGTCAATCGCCGCTCGGTCGAATACGAAAGGAAAGTCGGGATCTCGGCGCCGCCTGCGGGCAGCGCGCCGATCGGGAAGCCGAACAGCGTGCCGCGCAGCCACGGCTTCCAAGACCGCTTCCAGTCCTCCCTGGTCATCCACAGCGAGCCGCGCACCGGCTCGAGCTTCTCCTCGGCGTGATGCCGGCGCGAGGCGACATAAAGCGCCTCCCCGACCGCAAACAGCCCGACCGCGAGCGTCGTCACCTCGACGCCGTCGAGCAGCTCGGGGATGCCGAACGCCAGCCGCGCCTGCCCGGTCAGCTTGTCGATGCCGATCAGCCCCAGCGTCAGCCCGATGAACAGGCTGGTCAGGCCGCGGACCGGCGAGTCGCCGAAGGTGGCGGACACCGTGACGAAGGCGACGCACATCAGCGCGAAATAATCCTCCGGGCCGAAGCGCACCGCGAAATCCACCAGCCATGGCGCGAGGAACGCGAGCCCGATGGTGGCGATGGTGCCGGCGACGAACGAGCCGATCGCCGAGGTCGCCAGCGCCGGCCCGCCGCGGCCGGCCTTGGCCATCTTGTTGCCCTCGAGCGCGGTCGCCATCGAGGCGCTCTCGCCCGGCGTGTTGATCAGGATCGCGGTGGTCGATCCGCCATACATGCCGCCGTAATAGATGCCGGCGAACATGATCAGCGAGCCGCCGGGATCGAGCTTGTAGGTCACCGGCAGCAGCAGCGCGACGGTCAGCGCCGGGCCGATGCCGGGCAGCACGCCGACCGCGGTGCCGAGGAACACGCCGATCAGGGCATACAGCAGATTCATCGGCTGGAGGGCGACCGCCATGCCATGCGCCAACGCGGCAAAAGTATCGATCACAGCAGTCGCTCCAGGGGCCCGGCGGGAAGGCTCAGCGTCAACAGCTTGTCGAACGCGAGATAGATCAGCGTGGTCAGCACGAGCGCAATCACGCTGTCGGCCACGACGGCGCGGCGGCCGAACGCCGCCGACGTGGTGACGAACAGCGCCGAGGTGGCGAGGATGAAGCCGCCGCCGAAGCCGATGATGCCGATCAACAGCGCCAGGCCAACGATGATCAGCCACACCGGTTTGGGATCCATGCTCTCGCGCGGCGGCAGGTTGCCGCGCAGCGCGTCGATCAGATTGCCGATCGCGAGCAGCACGAGGCCGACGGCGATGACGACCGGCATCGCCTCCGGCCCCATCCCGTACATCGAGGTGGCCGGCAGCTTGTTCGCGTCCCACACCAGCACCGCAGCGAGCGCGGCCAGCGCCGCCGCGATGACGAGGCCGGCGCGATCGACGCGCCGCCCCGCCCCGCCCGGATGATCGCCGGGAGCGCCCTCCGAGCTCATGACTTGACGAGGCCGACCGACTTCAGCACGTCGGTGACGCGGACGATCTCCTTCTTCAGGAAATCGCTAAACGCATCGCCGCTGAGATAGGCGTCATCCCAGCCCTTCTGCTTGAGGATCTCCTTCCAGGCGTCGGACTTGGCCATTTTCTCCACGGCGTCGCTCAGCGTCTTGCGCTGCTCCGGCGTGATGCCGGGCGGTGCGACCACCGAGCGCCAGTTCGCGAGCACGAGATCGATGCCCTGCTCCTTGAAGGTCGGAATGTCGGAGCCCGGCAGGCGCTTCTCCGAGGTCACGCCGAGCGCGCGCAGCTTGCCGGCCTTGATCTGGCCCTCGTATTCGCTGAGGCCCGAGATGCCCGCGGTGACCTTGCCGCCGAGAATCGCGGCGAGCGATTCACCGCCGCCCGAGAACGGAATGTAGTTGATCTTCTTGGCGTCGGCGCCGACCGTGCCGGCGAATAGCGCCGCCATCACGTGGTCGACACCGCCGGCCGAGCCGCCGGCAAAGGTCACCTTGGCGATGTCGGCCTTGAGCGCGGCCGCGAGATCCTGCGCGGTCTTGAGCGGCGAATTCGCCGGCACCACGATGACCTGGATTTCCTCGGTGAGGCGCGCGATCGGCGTCACCTGCTCGAGCGTCACCGGCGACTTGTTCATGGCGAGCGCGCCGACCATGACGAAGCCGTTCACCATCATCTGGTTACCGTCGCCCTTGGCGCCGTTGACGAACTGCGCGATGCCGACGCTGCCGCCGGCGCCGGCGACATTGGTGACCTGGACGCTGCGCGCGACACCGGCGGCGACCAGCGCCTGCTGCATCGCACGCGCGGTCTGATCCCATCCGCCGCCGGGCGCTGCCGGCGCCATGATCTTCAGTTCGAGTTGCTGGGCCGGCGCCGGACCGCTCGCCCCGAGCAACAGCGCGACGACCGCGCCGAACAGGCGCATGTGGGACGAGATCATGGGGCTTCCTCCTGATTTACGAAGCGGCCGATCAATCATTGGCCGCAGCCTTCTTGCGTGGTCGCAGCGTCAACCGGAAGCGGCACCCTGGTGGAGGAATCGCTTGCCGAGGTCGCGTTGGAGTCTCCTAGCGACCATTCGCCACAGCCTTCGGCAAGTCAGCGGCCCGACAAGGTGGTGCTGCAAATCGTCGCACCCACCACGAGGGCTTTCCGCTTGCATTCGTGCAGGGCGCCCCGGCTGGCCAGACCGACTCGCGTCAGCATCACGCGCGCGGCTCGGTCAGCGAGACGCCGCCGTCGGCATGCCCGTCGTGCCCCCGCGATACTCGGCCCACGCCTGCCGCAGAATCTGGATCGATGAGGTGAGGAAGATGCCCGCCATCACCGCGGCCACCGCGAGATCAGGCCACGCCGTGGCCGTTCCCCAGACGCCGAGGGCGGCAACCATCACGATGATGTTTCCGATCGCGTCGTTGCGCGAACAGAGCCAGACCGAGCGGACATTGGCGTCGCCGTCCTTGTAGGACAGCAGAAGCAGCACCGAGGTCAGGTTGGCCGCCAGCGCCAGCATGCCGACCGCCCCCATCACCTCGGCCTTGGGAACGCCAAGAACCAGCGTCTGGTAGACGGTCGAGCCGAACACCCACAACGCCATCAGGCTGAGCGACACGCCCTTCAGGAGCGCTGCGGACGCGCGCGTCCGCAGGGTGGCGCCGATCACCGCAAGGCTCAGTCCATAGGTGACGGTATCGGCGAGGAAGTCGAGCGCGTCGGCTTTGAGCGCCTGCGAGCCGACCAACTGCCCCGCGATCGTCTCCACCAGAAACATTGCGCCGTTGATGCCGATGACCGTCCACAGCACCCGCTTGTAGCTGACATCAAGACCGTCGAAGACCGGAACGCCACCTTCGCAGCAGCACGAAACGTCGGCGAGACGAGCCGGTGACCCTGCCTGGGCTTTCGGGGGCAGCACAAGTGCGGGAGGAGCGCAGCACTCGGTCGCTTCTTGCTGGCAGCAACGGTCGCTCATGAGTCTCCCTTCCACCCGCAATATCGACCCGCGGCCAAGGCAGATCAAGACCTTCAAAACGTGGCATCACCAACGCAACTGCCGGGGACCGAGCATAGGCCAAAGGCCTGCATTAGAAGTCTCGCGACGGCGGAACAGGCGATTTCGGGCCGCCGGAATAGCGCCAGGCATTGCCATCCTCGGTAAGCGCGGCGACAGGCTCGGCCGTCCGGCCGATCGCGGCGAACGCGTCACGCCCTGCATGTCGCGCAGCGATCGAGCGGTAAGCGGGATCCACTTCGTTCGACCAATTGCGCTTAGCGGAGTTCGTCGCTCCGGCATTCGCGGTTGCGGACGTCGCCACCACCAGCGATGTCAGAAGTGAGAGCGTGAAAATGGGTTTGGTGAACTTCGTCAGCATCGTCTGCTCCGTTTTCCTTGAAGGGCGCTCCATGCGCGCTCCTGCAAGGGAATTCGGAGCTTTTCTCCACTGGGTTACACGCTCACGCTGAGGTGAAGATGCAGCACGCGCGGAGTTGAAAGGTGGGTTTGCCATCAGGCGTCGCCGTCCGCGCGAATGAGAGAAGCCAGCGCCTTCAGGCCGCGATGAACGCTGATTTTCACGTTGGACTCCGACATGCCATAGCGTACCGCGGTCTCCGCTACGCTCTTTCCATCCAGCTTGACCGCCTCGATCGCCCGGCGCGTCTTTCGCGGTAGCCGACCGAGCAGCTTTGCCATGTCATGCGTGCTCTCTGTCGAGGCGTGATCGTCCGCCGCCATCAGTTCGTGATGGTCGTCGATCGGAACGTTCATCCGCGCTTTCCTGTTGGTGCGGAGGTAATCGATCAGCTTGTAGCGTGCGATCGCCTGCAGCCAGGGCGTAAACAGCGCCTCGGGATCGTAGGTGTGGCGCTTGAGATGGATCGCCAGCAAGGCTTCCTGGACCAGGTCTTCCGCCTCTTCCGCGCTGCGTCCGAATCCCATCAGCCTGCGCTTGTAGTAGCCGCGAAGACGCGGCGCGAGCCTCGCAAGCAGCACGCCGTGGCTTTCCGCTTCGCCACGCTGGCTCGCCAGCATCAGCGTCTTGAGCTCGTTTTCATTGGTGGTCATATTGGCTGGCCATCGCAGTCCGGCTCGCCTACGCCGTACGCTCGAGCACGCGAGCGCGTGTCTGCGTATTCTCGACACCGGTCGTCGGCTGTTGATTGCCGCTGCTGGCGGTGGGCGGCAGCCCAAAGCCTTTCACGATGGCGAAGATCGCTGGGATCACGATCAGCGTCAGCAAGGTCGAGGAGATCATGCCGCCGATCATCGGCACCGCGATGCGCTGCATGATCTCGGACCCGGTGCCGGTGCTCCACATGATCGGCAGCAGTCCCGCCATGATGGCGACCACCGTCATCATCTTCGGCCGGACGCGCTCGACCGCGCCCTCGATGATCGCGCCATGGAGATCGTCGAGATCCAGCGCGGCCCCCGCGGCGGCGCGGCGCTTGATCGCCTCTGCCAGCGCCTGGTTGAGGTAGATCAGCATCACCACGCCGGTCTCGGCGGCGACGCCGGCGAGCGCGATGAAGCCGACGGCGACCGCAACCGACATGTTGAAGCCGAGCGCCCACATCAGCCAGAGGCCGCCGACCAGCGCGAACGGCAGCGACAGCATCACGATCATGGTCTCGGCGACCGAGCGGAAGTTGAGGTAGAGCAGCACGAAGATGATCGCCAGCGTCACCGGCACCACGATCTTGAGCCGCGCCGCGGCGCGTTCCAGATATTCGTACTGCCCGCTCCAGACCAGATAGCTGCCCGGCGGAAACTGGACGCTCGCCTGCGCGGCGCGCTGCGCGTCCGCGACATAGCCGCCGAGATCGCGATCGCGGATATCGACATAGATGTAGGTTGCGAGTTGTCCGTTCTCGGTCCTGATCGAGGTCGGCCCGCGCGCCGGCACGACGTCGGCGACCTCGCCGAGCGGCACCGCGCCGCCCGCCGGCATCGGCACCAGGATGTCGCTGGCGATCGCCTGCGGATTGTCGCGGAGATCGCGCGGGTAGCGCATGTTGACCGTGAAGCGCTGCCGCCCCTCGATCGTCGTGGTCACGCTCTGGCCGCCGAGCGCCGTTGCGATGGTGTCCTGCACGTCCTGCACCATGATGCCGTAGCGCGACAGCGCCGCGCGGTTCGGCGTGATCTCGAGGTAGTAGCCGCCGAGGCCGCGTTCGGCATAGGCCGACGAGGTCCCGGGCACCGCTTTGAGGATCTGCTCGATCTGCTTCGCGAGCTTGTCGATCCCGGCGAGGTCCGGACCGATCACCTTGACGCCGACGGGAGTGCGGATGCCGGTCGACAGCATGTCGATGCGCGCCCTGATCGGCATCGTCCAGGCGTTGGACACGCCGGGAAACTGCAGTGCCTTGTCCATCTCGGCGATCAGGCTGTCGATCGTCACGCCGGCCCGCCACTGCGGCTTCGGCTTGAGGTTGACGACCGTCTCGAACATCTCCGACGGCGCCGGATCGGTCGCGGTCGCGGCGCGGCCGGCCTTCCCATAGACCGAGGCGACCTCCGGAAAGCTCATGATGATGCGGTCCTGGGTCTGCATCAATTCGGCCGCCTTGGTCACCGAAATTCCCGGCAATGTCGTCGGCATGTACAGCAGCGTGCCCTCATTCAGGTTCGGCATGAACTCGGTCCCGAGCTGGCGCGCCGGCCAGATCGAGACCGCGAGGACGGCGAGCGCCAGCACGATCACCAGCGCCTTGGCGCGCAACACGCCTTTGATCACCGGGCGGTAGATCCAGATCAGGAAGCGGTTGATCGGATTCTTGTGCTCGGGGACGATCTTGCCGCGGACGAAGATCACCATCAGCGCCGGCACCAGCGTCACCGACAGCAGCGCCGCTGCCGCCATCGCAAAGGTTTTTGTGAACGCGAGCGGCGAGAACAGCCGCCCCTCCTGGGATTCCAGCGTGAAGATCGGCATGAACGATACGGTGATGATCAAGAGGCTGAAGAACAGCGCCGGGCCGACCTCGGCCGCCGCCTCGATCAGGATCGCGACCCGCGGCCGGCCGGGCTCGGCGCGCTCCAGATGCTTGTGCGCATTCTCGATCATCACGATCGCGGCGTCGATCATGGCGCCGATCGCGATCGCGATGCCGCCGAGACTCATGATGTTGGAGCCGATCCCGAAAAACTTCATGGCGCCGAACGCCATCAGGACGCCGACCGGCAGCATCAGGATCGCAACCAGCGCACTGCGGACATGCAGCAGGAACACGATGCACACCAGCGCGACGACGGTGCTTTCCTCGGTCAGGGTGCGCTTCAACGTATCGATCGCCGCGTGGATCAGGTTCGAGCGGTCGTAGACCGGCACGATCTCGACCGACTGCGGCAGGCTGCTCGCGATCTCCTTGAACCGCTTCTTGACGTTATCGATCACGTCGAGCGCGTTCATGCCGAAGCGCTGCAGCACGATGCCGCTGGCCACCTCGCCTTCGCCGTTCAGCTCGGCGATGCCGCGCCGCTCGTCCGGCCCGAGCTCGACGCGCGCGACGTCGCGCAGCAGCACCGGCGTGCCGTTGTCGGTCTTCAGCACGATATTGCCGAGATCGTTGATGCTCTTCAGGTAACCCTTGCCGCGGATCACATATTCGAACTCGGACAGTTCGACGGTGCGGCCGCCGACATCGGCGTTGCTGGCGCGGATTGCCTCGCGCATCTTCTGCATTGTGATGCCGCGATCGCGCATCCGCTGCGGATCGAGGATGACATTGTACTGCTTGACGAAGCCGCCGACGCTGGCGACCTCGGCGACGCCCTCGGCCTTGGCGAGCGCAAACTTCAAATTCCAGTCCTGGATGGTGCGGGTGTCGGCGAGGTTCAACTGCTTCGACATCACCGCGTACTGGTAGACCCAGCCGACGCCGGTCGCGTCCGGACCGATGGTCGGCGTCGCCCCGGCCGGCAATCGCGAGGCCGCGCCGTTGAGGAATTCCAGCACGCGCGAACGCGCCCAGTAGATGTCGGTGCCGTCCTCGAAGATCACGTAGACGAAGGAGACGCCGAAGAACGAGAAGCCGCGCACCACCTTCGAGCGCGGCACCGTCAGCATCGCCGTGGTCAGCGGATAGGTGACCTGATCCTCGATCACCTGCGGCGCCTGGCCGGGGTACTCGGTGTAGACGATCACCTGGGTGTCGGAAAGATCGGGAATCGCGTCCAGCGGCAGATGGAGCAGCGCGTAGAAGCCGGCCGCCGCCGCAAAGCCGCTGCCGAACAGCACCAGCAGCAGGTTGCGCGCCGACCAGGCGATGATCCGGGCGATCATGGCTTGGCCTCCATGGTCGCGTCACCGGAGAGGTCGGCAGCGCGGGCGCCGGCGGGCTCGGCAAATCCCTTCAGCGCCGCCTTGAGGTTGCTTTCGGCGTCGATCAGGAAGTTGGCCGAGGTCACGACCGCTTCGCCGCCGGCGAGGCCGTCGCGGATTTCGACGTAGCCCTCGCCGCGCCGCCCGAGCTTGACCTCGCGCGGCTCGAACCGGCCGCGGCCCTTGTCGATCAGCACGGTCTGCCGGCTGCCGGTGTCGAGCACCGCGCTTTCCGCGACTGCAACCACCGGCTCGCGGCTGCCGGTGTCGACTTCGGCATCGACATACATGTCGGGGAGCAACGCGAGATCGGCGTTCGCCAGTTCGATCCTGATCCGCGCGGTGCGGGTCTCCCGGTTCAGCTGCGGATAGATCACGCCGATGCGGCCTTCGAACGCGCGGCCAGGATAGCTGCGCGCCCGCACCGTGACCGGCTGCCCGACCGCAATCGTCCCCAGATCGCGCTCGGCGACGTCGATCACGGCCCACACCAGCGAGACGTCGGCGACCCGAAACAGCACGTCGCCGGACTGCGCGCGCATGCCCTCGATCGCGTTGCGCTGAAGCACGATGCCGTCCCGCGGCGACGACCACTGGATCGCGATCGGCACGGTTCGGCTCTTCTCCATCTCGGCGATCACCGGCTCGGGCACGTCGAGGTTCATCAGGCGCTGCCGCGAGCCGCGTCCGTAAGGCTCCAGCCCGGCGGTCGCTTTCGACGTGATAGTCGCCAGATATTCGGCCGCGGCGGACGACACCGCCGGGCTGTAGATCTCCATCAGCGGCTGGCCTTTGCTCACCCGGCTGCCGGTGGTGACGTCGGCCACCTTCTGCACATAGCTTTCGGCACGCATCGCGATCACCGACACCCGCCGTTCGTCGAGCTGGATCGTGCCGGGCGCGCGGACCAGCGTCCGGATGCGGCGCCGCTCCGCCGGCTCCGATGTCACGCCGGTGCGCTGGACCTTGCCGGGCGACAGCGTGATCGAGCCGTCGTCACTGTCATCGCCGTCATAGACCGCGATGTAGTCCATCCCCATGGAGTCCTTCTTCGGCACCGGCGAAGTGTCGGGAAGCCCCATCGGGTTGCGGTAGTATTTGATCTTGCGATCGGCCTTGGGAGCCGCCGCCTGCATCTCCACAGCCGGTTCGGGCGCGTCGAAGCTGACATCGGCGCCGGCGGGCACCGGCCGATAGTCGCGGCCGTCGGGCGTCTGCTTCGGCGTCAGCGAATAGAGCGGCTTGCCGTCCGGATCGCGGAAATAGATCGGCGCGCCGGTCTCCGCCGCCTGCGCGGTGGAGGCTGCGACATTTGCAATCGAACGCGTCGGCAGGCCGCGGCCGACAATTGCGACGCCCGCCGCTGCGACAATCGCAGCGGCGGCGCCGGCCTGGCCGAGACGGTTCATTTCCCGGCCGTGACGACGAGCTTGTTGTCGACCGTGCCGGTCTCGCCCTGCACCTTGGCGCCGAGCGAGAGCTGCCAGCGGCCCGCCATGCTGAAGGTCGCCTTGAAGCGGTAGGTCCCCGGCTCGGTGCCCGGCATCGGCGTCACCTTGGTCACCATCTCCTGCATGCCGTCGGGCGCCATATCGAGCCGTGTCGCGAAGATCACGGCGTCCGGGACCGGCTTTCCGGTGGTCTTGTCGACCAGCCGCACCGTGACGATGCGGTCGGCCCCGACCTGGACGGTCGGCTGCGTCAGCTGGAATTCGTAGTTCTTGATCTCGGCACGCGCCGGCAGGCTCGCCACGGCAACGCCGAGCAGCGCGGCCACGGTGGCGCGCGCCAGGTTGGACGTCTTCATTGCTAATCCTCGATAGGTCTGATTGGCCGCGTCAGCGGCTTGCAACGGCGCGCACGCCGTCCGGCGCACGCGTCAGCGATCAGGCGCTTGCGCGCCCCTCAGACCTCGGTTCGAGGCGGATGGTCGGGAGGTTTGGCGCCGAGGCCGTCGTGCCGGCGATCATCATGCGCGCCGAACCGGCTCTTCAGCGGATGGCGCTCGATCAGTGACGCCACCCCCGCAGGGACGGACAGCGGGACGCTCAGCATGCACAGCGCGACGAACGGACAATCGTCGCAGGCCTTGTTCTTGCTCTGGTCCGGACAGCACGGCATGTCGTCGGACATCGCCTGCATGTCGTCAGACATCGCCGGCATCGCCCCCATTGCGGCATCCGGCGCCATCCTGGCAAACGCCGGCGCCACGGGCGCGAGCAAGAGCCCGGCCGCGACGAACAGCAAAATCCAGAGATTGGCCAGCCGCCTGAGGTGCATGGTTCCTTGTCGCACGTCATGTGGCCTGGCGCAAAGCCGCCCGAAATCACGATTTCGCCACCGGAATGACCGGGACCGGGTTGCCCGCCGCGCCAGCTTCAGTTGTTTCCGGTTGCACCTTTGGCTGCTTTCACAGGCGAACCAAACCAACACCCGTCATCCTGAGGTGCTCGCCAAGCGGCGCAAGTGCGCCGCTTGGCGAGCCTCGAAGGATGAATCGGCCACCAGCCGGGCCGTGCATCCTTCGAGGCTCGCAAGAGCTCGCACCTCAGGATGACGGGTCTCACAGGCGGGCTGTTGGAAAAGTGAATCACATGCCGCGTCACTGCCAGCGAAGCGAAGCAATGACGGGGAAGCAGCGGTGCGGCGCCCTACAGCCCGGTATACCCGGCCTTCACATGGTCGGTGCTGCCGTCGAGCTGGCGCAGATAGGTCAGGCCGCACACGGTCAGCCGGTGCGTGTCGGTCTCGCCGGCCTCGACCAGCGTCCGCACATATTCCGTCACCTTGGCGCGCGCCTCGTCGCTGGCGGCAGCCGTGCGGTTGAGCAGCAGATCATAGGTCTGCATGATGCGATCGATAGCGGCTTCCATGACGTCTCCGGGGGAACTGACGCTCAGGCGACGACCAGCGTCTCGGCCTCGAACTTCGCGATCGCCTTGTTGGCGAGGCGGAGCCGGTTCATCTCACCGTGCTGGAACATCTTGACGATGATGCCGAGCAGGCGCTCGTTGGTGGCGAAGGTGTCGGGTATCGCACCGGATTTGCGGAGGTAATTCGAGGCGATCGCGTAGGCATCGCCCACCACCTCGACATTCACCACCTCGATCCCGCGCTCCAGCAACATATCCTGCGTCTCCATCAGAGCGTTTTCCAGCGAAGTGGTTCGCGTGAAGAAAACGCGTCCAAACAAGAACAGAAGAGCATGATGCGAACCCATCATGCTCGACCGGGAGATAAGCCGCCGGGAGCCCCTTGGTTCCTGCGCGAGAGTATTTTTTCGCAGGCGCAGCATGACAAAGCGCACCGGCCGGGCATGGCCGATGCGCTGTCTGGAGATTGGCTGCCGGTCTTCTGGTCGGCCGGCTTGGGCCATCAGGCGAAGAAAGTCGGGTTTCAGAGGCGATACAGGATCTGGTCGGTCCAGAACCGCTCGAGGCGGTGCAGCGACTTGTTGAGGCTGGCGAACTCCTCGTTCGAGATGCCGCCGACCTGCTCGACCGTCTTGACGTGCTTCTGATAGAGCGCGTCGACGATGCGGCGGACTTCCTGGCCCTGCGCGGTCAGACGGATGCGGACCGAGCGGCGATCGACGCGCGAGCGCTGGTGATCGAGGAAGCCGAGCTCGACGAGCTTCTTCAGATTGTAGGAGACGTTGGAACCGAGATAGTAGCCGCGGGTGCGCAGCTCGCCGGCGGTCAGCTCCTTGTCGCCGATGTTGTACAGCAGCAGTGCCTGCACCGAGTTGATGTCGGCGCGGCCGCGGCGGTCGAATTCGTCCTTGATGACGTCGAGCAGCCGGCGATGCAGCCGCTCCACCAAAGTCAGTGCTTCCAGATAGAGCGGCTGCACCGGCGATTGACCGGCAGCGCGATCAGCGGCATCCACCGCCGTTGTCGCAACGGCTTTCATCATGACACTTCCCCTGTTTGTCGTTTTTATCGACTTTATTCGACGAAACTTGTGTCCCGCCTGATAGCTGCAACTTAAGGGGGCCGTTTGAAGATCCGCTTAAATAAGACAATAAAGAGATCATGAATTTAAGACAGTGAATCGCGGATTAAGCCCATGGATCAAGGGCTTCTCGCAACATTTCATTGACGGTGGCAGGCCCTTTGTTCACGCTTCGTCTGCCCCTCTGTCACATTCGGATACAGCATCGTTTGAATTCGAAACGCTGGGGTAACGGGTGTGAGGGAACCCTTTACGGTGACCGGCGGGTTACCGGAAAATTCTTTGAAATTTTTTCGGGTCGCGCCGTGGCGCCCTGGCCGCGATGCGCGCGCGGGCGGCGTCCGGAACTGGCCTCCCCGCTGCCGCGGAAAGACCGGGTCACGCCGTCGACCAGCGCAAAGCCGGCTGGCACTTGCGCGCCGAGATCGAGAAAATCGGTCCCGACGGCGATTCCCGCAGAAGCGCGTGTTCCCGGGATGGAGTGTCGCAGGGTGCGCGGTCTGTGGCACCGACCTAGCCAGACCGGCCGGTCCTGTCTTCTCACTGCGCGCACGGACATGAAGATGCCGGCGGTTTCGCCGCGCTGTCGCCGCGAGGCCACACCGCGTTGCCTGGCTATGGCGGGCGTTCGCGCGCCGCCATCCACGCCAGCGCCAGATAGGCCGCGAGCATCACCGCCTCGAGCGCGACCACGGTGAGGCTGCCGCCATAGATGCCCGGAAACATCAGCTCGATGACCGCCATCGACACCACGGTCGTCAGCCACACCACGGCGCCCCACGGCGTCGCAAGCCAAAGGCCGACCGCGGCGACGAGCTCGATGACCGCGAAATAGATCGTCGCGGTCTGCCAAGCCATCGACTGGTTCTCAAACGCCTCCTCCTCGCCGCCGACGAAGCCGGTGACCTGGGCCCAGTGATAGAGGCCCTTGGCGATCGAGACGACGGCCATGATGCGCAGGAAGATGACGAGCCGCCGCGTCCACGCATTCTCATCCGGCTCGATACGGTCGGACGAGATCGCGCCGGGTGTGATGGCATTGTCCCGCGCAGCCTCGCGTGCCGAGGTGTCAGACATGCGAATCGCCGGATAGCGGCTGCAGTGAGGTCTTCATGGTGGCCAGTCTTGGCCCGCGGAGCCGGCAAAATCAATTGCCGTGACGGCAAATCAGGGGCCACCAGGGGCGCCATGACGGCACCCCTGACAGGTGCTAGAACTGGACTTATATCAGGTCCAGACCAGCCGTTTCCGGGGAGATAGAGACATGGCGATCAAATTCGGGCGCCCGATCGAATTGCGCGATGCGCCGCGCCGCCAGGCTGAAACCCTCGCCGCCCCGTCGCTCGACCTCACGATCCGCCTGCGCCGCAACCGCAAGACGGAGTGGGCCCGCCGCCTGGTGCGCGAGAACGTCTTGACCACCAACGACCTGATCTGGCCGATGTTCGTGGTCGACGGCCACAACACCCGCACGCCGGTCGCCTCGATGCCCGGCGTCGAACGGCTCACCGTCGACCAGATCGTGCGCGACGCCGAGCGCGCCGCGAAACTCAACATCCCCTGCATCGCGCTGTTCCCGTTCACCGAGCCGGCGCTGCGCGACGCGGAAGGCTCGGAGGCGCTCAACCCTGACAATCTGGTCTGCCAGTCGGTGCGCGCGATCAAGAAAGAATTTCCCGACATCGGCGTGCTCTGCGACGTCGCGCTGGATCCCTTCACCAGCCACGGCCATGACGGGCTGCTCGAAGACGGCAAGATCCTCAACGACGAGACGGTCGCGGTGCTGGTGAAGCAAGCGCTGACCCAGGCCGAGGCCGGCTGCGACGTGATCGCGCCGTCGGACATGATGGACGGCCGGATCGGCGCGATCCGCGATGCGCTCGACGACAACGGTTTTGGCGACGTGCAGATCATGTCGTATGCGGCCAAGTACGCCTCCGCGTTCTACGGCCCGTTCCGCGACGCGATCGGCTCCGCCAAGACGCTGACCGGCGACAAGCGCACCTATCAGATGGACAGCGCCAATTCCGACGAGGCGCTGCGCGAGGTCGAGCTCGACATCGCCGAAGGCGCCGACATGGTGATGGTGAAGCCGGGCATGCCTTATCTCGACATCGTCCGCCGCGTGAAGGACACCTTTGCGATGCCGACCTTCGTCTACCAGGTGTCCGGCGAGTACGCGATGATCGCGGGCGCCGCCGCCAATGGCTGGATCGACGGCGAACGCGCCATGATGGAGAGCCTGGTCGGCTTCAAGCGCGCCGGCGCCGACGGCATCTTGACCTATTTTGCGCCGCAGGCCGCCGAGAAGATCAGGGCCGAGAGCTGACGGTCTCTCCTCGTCACTGCGAGCGCAGCGAAGCAATCCATTTCTCGGCTCGGGGAAGCCTGGATTGCTTCGCGGAGCCTGTCATCCGGCGGCGCTTCGCGCCGACCGGTTGGCTCGCATTGACGAGATGGCGACATCACGGGCCGATCCGGCCGCCGAATCGCCGGAATATTTCGGCAAGTTGATGTTCGCCCCGGCTTGGCAGGCGAGCCTCCTGTTCCCATGTCCTGCGCGGGACCCGATTCGGAGGTTGGCGATGTCTTACGGCAATGACGGCGGCAGCACCTGGCGCAACGACGGCGGCGTTCCCCCGCATGCGTTCGATCCGATGACGCGGCCGGACCTGTTCCGCGGCGTGCTGACCCGGCGCCTGTTCGCCTTCCTGATCGACCTCGTGGTGCTTGCGATACCGGTGATCCTCGCCGTGGTCTTCATCTTCCTGCTCGGCTTCGTCACCTTCTTCCTGGGCTGGACCTTGTTCGGCCTGATCTCCCCGCTCTCGATCATCTGGGCCATCGTCTATTACGGCGCCTCGATCGGCGGGCAGCACTCGGCGACCATCGGCATGCGGATGATGGATCTGGAACTGCGCACCTGGTACGGCGCCCGCGGCTATTTCGTGCTCGGCGCCGTGCACGCGGTGCTGTTCTGGGTGACGATCTCGTTCCTGACGCCGCTGGTGCTCCTGGTCGGCCTGATCACCCGCCGCCGCCAGCTGCTGCACGACCTCGTGCTCGGAACAGTGGTTATCAACAGCTCGGTCCGGGCCCCGGCGGCGCCGGCCGCGCGGGCCTATTAGGCCCGCCTAAACCAATTGACCATTACCCTCGGGAGGGCGATGCTTACCCGGCTGCCTGTACTGTTTTGTTGCGGAGCCTGACGATCAGACGTGACCCAGCACTCGCGTGATACTCCCCAGTTCTATCTGACCGCGCCCTCCCCCTGCCCCTATCTGCCGGGCCGGCATGAGCGCAAGGTGTTTACGCATCTGGTCGGCGACAAAGCGGGCGATCTCAACGACTTATTGACCCATGGCGGCTTCCGCCGCAGCCAGTCAATCGCCTACCGCCCGGCCTGCGACCAGTGCCGGGCCTGCGTCTCGGTCCGGGTGATCGCCAACGAATTCCGCCCCTCCCGCAACTTCC
The DNA here is from genome assembly GCF_900696085.1 of Bradyrhizobium ivorense. Classification (GTDB taxonomy): domain Bacteria; phylum Pseudomonadota; class Alphaproteobacteria; order Rhizobiales; family Xanthobacteraceae; genus Bradyrhizobium; species Bradyrhizobium ivorense. The sequence continues at coordinate 39,415 of NZ_CAADFC020000023.1, read as the reverse complement.
GCAAGGTCCAGGCCCGCAACGCCGACATCATCGGCGAGCAGCGCAGCGCGGTGCCGACCTCGGAGCAATATTCGGTGTTCCGGGCCTATCTCGACCGCCGCCACCGCAACGGTGGCATGGCCGACATGACCGTGCTCGACTACGCGATGATGGTCGAGGACAGCCATGTCGAGACGAGGATCATCGAGTACCGCAAGCGCAACGTCGACAGCGCCATCACCGGCCGCGGCGACGAGCTGCTGGCGGTGGCGCTGACCGACGTGCTCAGCGACGGGCTGTCGATGGTCTATTCGTTCTTCGAGCCGTCGCAGGAGGCCCGCTCGCTCGGCACCTTCATGATCCTCGACCACATCGCCCGCGCCCGCCGCCAGGGCCTGCCCTACGTCTATCTCGGCTACTGGATCGAGGGCTCCAAGAAGATGGACTACAAGGGCCGCTTCCTGCCGCAGCAGCGGCTCGCCCCCAGCGGCTGGCTGCGCGTCGACGCCTCCAGCGAGGCGCTGGCGGAGCCGCAGGACTAAAGGGGCGAATGGCGAGTAGCCAATAGCGAATAGTCACGACCCCTATTCGCTACTCACTATTCGCTATTCGCCGTTTCAGCCGAAGAACGTATCGATCAAGAGCTTCACGTTCAGGATCACGATCACGCCGGCGACGATCCACGCCGCGGCGGCTACCGGCATAGGGATCGCGAACGCGCCCATCTTGCGCTTGTCGGAGACGAACCGCACCAGCGGGATCACCGCGAACGGCAGCTGCATCGACAGCACGACCTGGCTGAATACGAGGAGCTGCGCCGTGCCGCTGTCGCCATAGATCGCGGCGACCACCACCACCGGGACGATCGCGATGCCGCGGGTCAACAGCCGCTGCGCCCAGTTGGGCATCCGCAGGTCCAGAAAACCCTGCATCACGATCTGGCCCGCGAGTGTCGCAGTCACCGTCGAGTTGAGGCCGGAGGCCAGCAGCGCCACCGCGAACAGCGTCGAGGCGATGCCGAGCCCAAGCAGCGGCGACAGCAGCTCGAAGGCGCGGTCGATCTCGGCGACATCGGCATGGCCGGTCTTGTGGAAGGTCGCGGCGGCGACCACCAGGATCGCGGCGTTGATGAACAGCGCCAGCATCAGCGCGATGGTGGAGTCGGTGGTCGCCCATTTGATCGCGTCGCGCCGGCCCTCCTCGGTGCGCGGATAGGCGCGGGTCTGCACGATCGATGAGTGCAGATAGAGGTTATGCGGCATCACGGTGGCGCCGATAATGCCGATCGCGATGTACAGCATCTCCGGATTGGTGACGATCTGGCGCGACGGCACGAAGCCGCCGAGCACGGCGGCCACCGGCGGCGCCGCCGCTGTGATCTGCACCACGAAGCAGACCGCGATCACGATCAGGAGCGCGATCACGAAGGCTTCGAGGAAGCGGAAGCCGCGGTTCATCAAGAGCAGCAGCAGGAACGCATCGAGCGCCGCGAGTAGCGCGCCGCCGACCAGGGGAATGCCGAACAGCAGCTTGAGCGCGATCGCGGTGCCGATCACTTCCGCGAGGTCGCAGGCGATGATCGCCGCCTCGCAGGCCAGCCACAGCATGAAGTTGACCGGGCGCGAATAGGTCGCGCGGCAGGCCTGCGCCAGGTCGCGGTCGGTGGCGATGCCGAGCCGGGCGGCCAGCGCCTGCAGCAGGATCGCCATCAGGTTGGAGAGCAGGATGACCGACAGCAGCGTGTAGCCAAACTTGGAGCCGCCCGCGAGGTCGGTGGCCCAGTTGCCGGGGTCCATGTAGCCGACGGAGACCAGGTAGCCCGGCCCGGCGAAGGCCAGCAGCCGACGCCACCACAGCCCGCCGGTGGGTACCGCGACGGTCGAATTGACCTCGGGCAGGCTCTGGACATGCCCGGCGTCGCCCCGCCAGCCGGAGGCTGCCGGCAGGGCCGTGGAGAGGGCAACGGTGGGCATTTCAGGCGTACGAGCGTCCATACGGACAAGATGGCTGATCCACCCCGTTAATGCAACTCATTTGCAACTGCATCTAGGCTCACGATGCCGCTATCGCGGAACCCCTGCCCGACCGCCCTCGCCCGGACGACGACATCCCCGCGACCGAGGGGTCCACCGCAGCGGCCTGGAACCGACTGTTGTCCGCGCCGAGCTCCCCCGTCAGCGCCCACCGCAGCGGCTTCCATCCGCCGGATACCGCTCGACGACAAGTTGTTCGCGATCGACGATCCAACTTCATGGACCATTAGCACTGTCGCCCGACACATCTTGGTGTCGTTCAAGATGCCGGGATATGAGGCTCAACAACGAAACCAGTCGACGCCCATCGGCGACAAATACAGCGAGTGCTTTGCGCGCCACGGCGATTCCCATCACCGGTGTTCCCGCCTCCGGCGTGCTCGACGACAAGGAGCTTGACGAACTGGATCGCCTGCACCGCGACATCGCGGCGCGGCTTGAAAGGATCAAGTCACAACAATGAGTGTCATTGGCGATCTTCTGCTCGCCCCCGACGTACGGCCGTTCGCGATTGCGGCTGCGATCATGGTAACGCTCGGCGGTATCGAGCTGGTATCGATGCTGGTCGGTTTCTCGATCAGCGAACTGTTCGGCAAGGAGGTCGCCGCCGAGGGCGACAACCACGGAACCCTCGAGGGGCTGTTCCTCTGGGTCAATGCCGGGCATCTGCCGCTGCTGATCCTGCTCATCCTGGTGCTCGGCTACTTCTCGATTATCGGCTTCGTCACCCAGGCGTTCGCCCACGGCATCGGCCTGCCGGTGCCGGCCTGGGTCGCCGCGCTGGTTGCGCTGGTCTGGAGCCTGCCGCTGACCCGTGTCACCAGCCGCAAGATCGCGCGCATCATCCCGCGCGACGAGAGCTATGCGGTCGAGGAAACCGATTTCGTCGGTCATATCGGCGAAGTCACGGTCGGTCCGCTCGATCACGGGTTGCCCGGCCGGGTCCGTCTCAAGGATGTCTTCGGCAACTGGCACACCGTGCCGGCGCGCGCCGGTCCGGATTCCGAGGCGTTGCCGGTCGGCGCCAGCGTGCAGCTGGTCGATCGCGACGCCAAAAGTTTTGTCGCGATTGCCGCTCCCGCCGATCTCAGAGAACAACGACGATCTTCCAACAGGGCATAATCAAATGTGGGAACTTGCTGTACCCGTCCTCATTGCCGTCATCGCCATCCTCGTCATCGGCATCTTGTTCGCAAGGCTCTACAAGCGCTCGACGCGCGATGAGGCCTATGTCCGCACCGGCCTCGGCGGCCAGAAGGTGGTGCTCGACGGCGGCTCGGTGGTGCTGCCGATCTTCCATTCCACCGCCGCGGTGAACCTGAAGACGTTGCGGCTCGAAGTCGCGCGCGGCGGCCCGGACTCGCTGATCACCAAGGACCGCATGCGCGTCGACATCGGCGCCGAGTTCTACCTGCGCGTCAAGCCCGACTCGTCGTCGATTGCGCTCGCCGCACAGACGCTCGGCAACCGCACCAATGACGCGGCCGAGCTCCGTGAGCTGGTGGAAGCAAAATTCGTCGACGGCCTGCGCTCGGTCGCCGCGACCATGAACCTCGAGGAATTGCAGGAACAGCGCGCCACCTTCGTCAAGGCGGTGCAGGACGCCGTCGGCGCCGACATCCAGAACAACGGTCTCGAGCTGGAATCGGTGTCGCTGACGCGGCTCGACCAGAGCGACATCAAGCACTTCAACCCGACCAACTTCTTCGACGCCCACGGCCTGACCACGCTGACCCAAATCACGAAACAGCGCGAGCAGGAGCGTAACCAGATCGTCCGCACCACCGAGGTCAACATCGCGCAGCAGGACCTGGTGGCGCGGCAGACCACGCTGCAGATCGAAAGCACCAAGCGCGAGGCCGAGCTGGCGCAGCAGCGCGACATCGCCAACAAGACCGCGGCGATGCGGGCGCAGACCGCGCAGGTCGAGCAGACCGCGCTGCAGAACGAGGCCGAGTACCGCATCCAGCAGGAGCTCGCGGTCGCCAACAAGCAGACCGAGGCCAACCAAGCCCGCGACACCCGCAAGATCGAGGCCGATCTCGCGGTGAAGCGCCGCACCACCGAGATGGAGCGCGATCTGCAGATCGTGGCCCAGGAAGCCGCGATCGTCGTCGCCAACAAGAACAAGGAGCAGTCGGAGGCCCAGACCATCGCCGAGACCGCGCGCGCGGTTGCGATCGCGGCCGAGGAAAAGGTCACCACCGCCCGCGCCACCGAGGTCGCCGAGCGCGACAGGATCATCAACGTGATCGCCGCGCGCAAGGTCGCCGAAACCGACGCGATGCCGGTCACCGTGATGGCCGAGGCGGAGCGCCAGGCCGCCGCCAACAAGGCGGAAGCCACCAGCGTGCTCGCCAAGGCCGATGCGGCCGCCGCCACCACCCGCGCCGCCGGCGTCAAGGCGCTCGGCCAGGCCGAGGCCGAGGTCGCGACCATGAAGGCGGAAGCGCGCAACAAGCTGAGCGCGGACATGATCGCCTACGATCTCAACCTCGCCCGCATCAACGTGATCCCGAGCGCGCTCGCCGAGGCGGTCAAGCCGATCGAGAAGATCTCCGACATCAGGATCTTCGACACCGGCAGCATGCTCGGCCGCGGCGGCGCCAACGGTCATGCCAACGGCAATGGCGGCCTCGGGCTCGGCGACGGCCTCGCCGCGCAATTGCTGTCGGTCTCGGCGTTCAAGCCGATGATCGACAAGATCCTCTCCGAGGCCGGTTTCCCGACCGGGCCCGACGCGCTCACCAGCCTGACCAGCGCGCTGGCGCAACGGAAAGCCGAGGTCGCCGAGACGCCAGCAAGCGGCGACGGCAGCCAGCCGACGGCGCTGATCGGCACGATCACCGGGCAACTCGCGCCGGGTCCGAAACCGCAGTGACCGACTGATCGGTGTAAGGCGGTCCCCGTCTGACGGCAGATGCGCTTCACCTCTTCCGCGCGCGGGGGGAGCGTGGGCCGCCTCCGGCGGCCGCTTCTAGTTCAACTGTTAAACAGCTAACTCGGTGTCATCACCCGCGAAAGCGGGTGATCCAGTATTCCAGAGACGGCAGTGCTTGAGCCGAGAGGCCGCGGCGTACTGGATCGCCCGGTCCATGTGCGCAATTGCGCACAGGCCGGACGATGACAGTTGTGAGTGGGGATACAATTGCGCATTCTCGCGACATGAAACGGCCGGCCTCCGCCGCAAGCGCAAGGCTATCGCATAGGGCTATCGGCCACGCCCGATAGTCCGTCATACCCGGGCTTTGGGCAAAGGACGTCGCACGATTTCGGAATGATAGAAGATTACCACTGAGTTGCCCGACGTGTCAAGTCGCCGTTTCGAACGGACAGCCGCCGGCTACTTTGCATGGGGTTGTTTTTCGGCATTTTGGTTAGGCCGGGATCTGCCCCGGCCATGACGACAGCATTTGCTGGAAAGGCTGCCGAATTCCCGGCGGCTTATCCCTATGCCTTGTCGGAAAACGGGTGGGATCGGACGCCTTCCATCCGCACACTGTGGCCAGATCGAAATTTCCAGGGAATCTGCCATGTCGTCCGAGACGCTTCGCCTGCCCGCCACCTTCAATCGCCTGGCCTGGTCCAACCTCGCCGCGCAATCGGCCGAGCAGGTCGCGCTTGCGGCAGCTCCCATCGTCGCCGTGCTGCTGCTCGGGGTCGGCGAAGGCCAGACCGGCCTCTTGCAGACCGCGCTGACGCTGCCCTTCATCCTGTTCGCGATTCCCGCTGGCCTGCTCGCCGACCGGGTGTCGCGCCGCTGGGTGATGGCCGGTGCCGAGGCACTGCGCGCGGCGGCGCTGGCCGCGATCCTGCTGCTGCTCTGGCTCGGCCTGATGACCTTGCCGCTGCTTGCGCTGCTCGGCTTCGTCGCGGTCTGCGGCACGGTGGCCTACAGCGTTGCCGCGCCCGCGCTGGTCCCCTCGCTGGTGAACGCGCAACAGCTGCCGGCCGCGAATGCGCGGATCGAGCTGGCACGCACCGTCGCGTTCGCCAGCGGCCCCGCGCTCGGCGGCGTGCTGGTCGGCTGGGTCGGTGCCGCGCCGGCGTTCGGTTTTGCGGCGGCGCTGTCGGCGATCGCGGTGGTGCTGCTCGCGGGCATCTATGAGCCCGTACGGCAGCCGGCGCCGCAGCGCCATCCGCTGCAGGACATCAAGGAAGGCGCCGCCTTCGTGTTCCATCACGCGCTGCTGCGCCCGGTGTTCATCACCCAGTTCATCTTCAACACGGCGTCGTTCCTGCTGCTCGCCGTGTTCGTGCCCTACGCCGTGCGCCATCTCGGCCTCAGCGCCACCGGCGTCGGCACCGTGCTCGCGATGTACGGCGTCGGCATGGTGGTCGGCGCGCTGTTTGCGACCCGGGTGATGCAGCGGCTGGCATTCGGCACCGTGATCGGGCTCGGCCCGGTGACCGGTTTCGTCGCCGCGGCCGTGATGGCCCTGACCACCTGGATCCCGACGCCGCTGCTCGCGGGTCTCAGCTTCTTCCTGCTCGGCGTCGGCCCGATCCTGTGGGTGATCTCGACCACCACGCTGCGGCAGTCGGTGACGCCGCCCTCGCTGCTCGGCCGCGTCTCGGCGATCAACATCATGAGCTACGGCGCCCGCCCGCTCGGCTCCGCGCTCGGCGCCATCGTCGGCGGCCTCTACAGCGCCGAGGCCTGCCTCTATTTGGCCGCCGCGATCTTCGCCGCCCAGGCGCTCGTGATCCTGATCTCTCCAGCGGTGTCGCTGACGCGGCAGCCCGACATGGTCGGCGAACCGGCGCGGTGCTAGCCGACCGTCATTGCGAGCGCAGCGAAGCAATCCATTTCGCCACAAGCGGAGACATGGATTGCTTCGTTTCGCTCGCAATGACGGGGTGAGAGCCTAACCCGCCAAGTACCGCTCGTACTTGCCGCCGATGACCTCGTCGGCGGCCACCGCCGGATCGAGGGTGTACAAGTCCTGCGCATGGCCGATGCCGCGCAGCACGAAGCGGCCGGTGGAGACCAGGTAGTTGCGGCCGGCGTTATCGAGCCCGGTGCGGAAGGCGGTTGAGACCAGAAACTCGCGGTCGACCGAGTTGCACATCGAGGCGATCCGCGAGACCTCGTTGACCGCGGGGCCGACCACCGTGAAATCCAGCCGGTCCTCGCTGCCGATATTGCCGTAAAACACCTCGCCGATGTGGAGGCCGACATAGGCCGTCGTGGTCGGCCGCCCCTCATTCTCGCGGCGATCGTTCAGCACCCGGATGTTGTGGCGGAAGCGGTGCTCGGCGCGCAGCGCCGCCCGCTTGGCGACGGCCATGTTCTCGTTGGTGAACATCGCCAGCACGCCGTCGCCGATCAGCTTGAGCACCTCGCCGCCGGCGTCGTGGATCGCGTCGATCGAGGCCTGCGCATAGTCGTTGAGGAACGGGATGATCTCGTCCGGCCCGATGCGCGCGCTGATCGCGGTCGAGCCGCGCACGTCGGAGTACCACAGCACGGCCTTGATCTTCTCGGTGACGCCGCGCTGCATGCGCCCGCGCAGTACCTGCTCGGCGGTGTCGCGGCCGAGATAGACCCGGCCCAGCGTGCGGGCGATCTCGACCTGCGCCGCCGATTTGATCGCGAGCCCGAGCACCGGCACGAGGTCGCGCAGCGCGGCCATATGGTGCTCGTCGAAGCCATCCGAATGGCGCGTGGTGTAATAGGAATAGAAGCAGTCCATCTCCCCGATCGTGCCGGCCTCGCCGAACCGATGCACGAAAGCGGCAAAATGTTTGTGGCCCTTCTCGGCAAGCTCGCCGATCATCGAGAAATCGTGCGAGGGGTCGGCGAGATCGATCACCATCTCCTCATGCCCGTTTTCGAGCATGTGATAGAAGGCCGACCGCCGCCAGGTCTGGTTGGCCTCGCCGGTGCTGGTCGAGCCATATTCGAAGGCATCGGACTCGTTGCTCTCGCCGTCATTCCAGCGGAAGCCGCGGCCCTCGAAGATCGGATGCAGGGTGTCGATGAACACGATGGCGCGCGACAGCGGCATGCCGGCGGCCCGGCAGCGCTCGCAGAAGCCGCGTAACAGGTCGTTTTCCGGCAGGCCCATCAGTCCCTGACGGACCAGCCAATTCGAGAGGCGCAAACGGGGCGTCAGTTCCATGAGCGGAGTATGCCGGGCAATTGGTGCGGGAGGAAGGGTTGGTCCGTCTGCCAAGGAACTTGCCAAGAGATTACCTAGGCATGCCGTGGCGACGGTCCCTTACAGATGCGGACGCGCATATGGCATTGCAAGACCGGCCATTGCCGCCCTTTCGCGCAGCACAGGCCCACCGAATGGCGGCGATTCTGCTTTCCTTTGGCCCGGCCTTCGCGCACAAAACGGCATGGATAACGATCCCGGCCCCGACAACCCGATCCGACGCGCCGTGCAATGGGCAATCACCCCACCGCAATCCTATGCGGTCTACCTCGTCGCCCTGATCCTGGTCTTCACCCTGTCGTTCTACGCCGGCACGCAGAAGCCCAAGCACGCGCCAGCCCCGGCGCCGGCCGCCGCACCATCAGCGCCACGCAACTAGCCGGTCTGCTCGTCCCGCTCAATGCGCATGCTGTTCGTGATCGGGGCAGAGCTGGACCTCAACGGTGATGTGGCTGAGGCCGCGCAGGCCGCCGAGCCGGCGCTTGTAGGTCGCCGGCGGCAGCGGGTGATCCGACAGCACCGAGATGACGGCGGCGCGATGGCCGGGGCCGACCTGCCACAGATGCAGGTCGGTGATGCGGTCGCCCTTGGTCTCGATGCGCTCGCGAATGGTGGTCTCCAGCGCTTCGTCGGCGTTGACGTCGAGCAGCACGGCACCGGCGGCGCGGATAAGGCCGTACGCCCAGCTCGCGATCACAAGGCTGCCGACGATGCCGACCAGCGGGTCGGCCCAAGCCCAGTTGACGGACATCCCGACCACAAGCGCAGCAATCGCCAGGATCGAGGTGGCGGCGTCGGCCAGCACGTGGACATAGGCGGCCCGCAGGTTGTTGTCGTGGTGATGGTGGTGATGATCGTGCGCATGATCATGACCGTGCCCGTGACCGTGATGATGGTGATCATGGTCGTCACGCAGCAGCCAGGCGCTGCCGAGATTGACGATAAGGCCGAGCGCCGCCACCGCGATCGCCTCGCTGTAGGCGATCGGCACCGGGTGCATCAGCCGGTCGATGCTTTCCCAAGCGACCTGGATCGCGATCATGGCCAGAATGATTGCGCTCGAGAAGGCGGCGAGATCGCCGAACTTGCCGGTGCCGAACGAAAAGCGTGCGTTGCGCGCCTGCCGCCGCGCCAGCAGGTAGGCAAGCCCTGCGATGCCGAGCGCGGCCGCGTGGGTCGCCATGTGCCAGCCGTCGGCCAGCAGCGCCATCGATCCGGACAGCCATCCCGCGACGATCTCGCCGACCATCATCGCGGCGGTCAGGCCGACCACGATCCAGGTGCGGCGCTCGTTACGGGCATGCGCGCCGCCGAGGAAGACGTGATCATGGGTCCATTGGTCGATCGAATGCGAGTGCATGAAAAGTCTCCGGAACGTCACTCAAGGGCGCCGCGTCGCGCGCATACTAGACCATTTCGGCCGGCGCCAGCCGGCAGGTTTCGCTGCTGATCTCGACCTGCAGCGTAGCATGATGGATGCTGAACCGCGCGGAAAGCTCGGCGCAGACCTGATGCAGGAAGACATCGTCATGGCCGCCGGGGCGGACCAGATGCGCGGTCAGCGCGGTTTCGCTCGTGCTCATCGCCCAGATGTGCAGATCGTGAACCTCGGTAACGCCCTCGACGGTCACGAGGTAGTCTCTCACCTGCTTGAGATCAATGCCCTTCGGCACCGCATCGAGGGCGAGATTGACGCTGTCGCGGGCGAGCTCCCAGCCGCTCAGCAGCACGACCACGGCGATGACGAGGCTGATCGCAGGATCGAGCCATTGCCAGCCGGTCGCCATGATCAGGAGCGCGGCGACGACCACGCCGAGCGAGACGCCGGCATCCGCCGCCATATGCAGATAGGCGCCGCGGACGTTGAGGTCGGTATCGCGGCCGCGCATGAACAGCAGCGCCGTGCCGCCATTGATCAGAATGCCGAGCGCGGCGACCCAGACCACGGTCCAGCTCGCGACCTCGGCCGGCTCGCGCAAGCGGTTGATCGCCTCGACCGCGATGCCGCCGACAGCGATCAGGAGCAGCCCGGCATTGAACAGCGCGGCCAGGATCGAGGCGCGGCGATAGCCGTAGGTGTGAGTATCGGTCGGCCGCTTGCCCGCCAGCCACGCCCCGCCCCAGGCGAGCAGCAGCGCGATCACGTCGGAGAAATTGTGAACGGCGTCGGAGACCAGCGCCAGCGAGTTGGCGGCATAGCCGAAGATCAGTTCCGCGATCACCAACGCCGCGTTCAGCGAGGCGCCGATCGCAAACGCCATGCCAAAGCTGTCGGGCGCGTGGCTGTGCCCGGCATGGGAATGATCGTCGGAATGATCGTGATGGTCGTGGTCGTGATTGTGCGCCATGGCAACTGTCGCCCGATGTCGTCGGCGACAATTATAGCGCGGTGAGATGTGGATACTATCACACCGTGCCTGAAGAACGCGTAGCCCGATGGAGCGAAGCGCAATCCGGGGGCTTTGCTCTACGGAGAAAGTGTCCCGGATTTCGCTGCGCTCCATCCGGGCTACACGCTACTCCACGCCGCGGTTGAACTTGTTCGAGGTCGGCAGGCCATGGGCGAGCCGGCCGGCGTCGGCGCGACTGCCGCGCCAGTCGGCCAATTCCTTCATGGTCATGCTGCGCTCGCGGCCGGCGGAATCCTTCCAGGTCAGGCCGGTCTTGGAGTCGAACACCGCGACGTCGGACAGCGTGGCGCTGGTGTATTTCTGCAGGCGCACGCCGCGACCGCGGGCCATCTCCGGCACCTGGTCGAGGCCGAACAGCACCATCTTGTGATTGCTGCCGATCACGGCGATGGTGTCGCCCGATACGGTCGCGATCGCGCGGGCTTCGTTCGGCATCTCGACATTGAGCACCTGCTTGCCCTTGCGGGTGTTGCTGACACAGTCCTCTTCCTTGACGACAAAGCCCTGGCCTTCGCTGCTCGCGATCAGGAACTTGCGCTCGCCCTTGTTGACGAACAGCGAGACGATCGCGGCGTCCTGCTCGAGGTCGATGAACATGCGGATCGGCTCGCCGTGGCCGCGGCCGCCCGGCAGTTTGGCGACGTCGAGCGAGTAGAACTTGCCGTTGGTGGCGAACAGCAGCAGCTTCGAGGTGGTCTCGGCGAAGAACCAATGCTCGAGCTTGTCGTCGGTCTTGAAGGCCAGCCCCGAGAGATCCTCGACATGCCCCTTCAGCGTCCGCACCCAGCCCTTCTCGGACACCACGACAGTGCACGGCTCGCGCTCGACGAACGCCTCCTCGATCGCGGCGAGATCATGCTCGGGCGCGTCGGCGAAGGTGGTGCGGCGCTTGCCGAGCGGGGTCTTCGGCCCGAAGATGTCGCGGACCTTGGTGACCTGCTCGCCGACCTTGGCCCATTGCTGCGCCTCCGAGCCGAGCAGACCCTCGATGCCCTTCAGCTCCTTGCGCAAATCCTCATCCTCTTTGCGGATTTGCATCTCGTCCAGCCGGCGCAAATTGCGCAGGCGCATATTGAGGATAGCTTCCGCCTGGATGTCCGAGAGCTTGAAGGTCTTCATCAAGACCGGCTTCGGCTCGTCCTCGGTGCGGATGATCTTGATCACCTTGTCGACGTTCAGATAGGCGATCAGCTGGCCGCCGAGGATTTCCAGCCGGTGCTCGATCTCGCCCTTGCGGAAGTTGGTTCGACGGATCAGCACGTCGCGCAGATGGTCGAGCCATTCGCGCAGGCATTCGGCGAGGCCGATCACCTTGGGGATGCGGCCCTGCACCAGCACGTTGAGGTTCAGCGAGATCTTGCTTTCCAGCTCGGTCAGCCGGAACAGCGACTCCATCATCAGCGCCGGATCGACGGCGCGCGATTTCGGCTCGATGACGAGGCGGATGTCGCCCGCTGATTCATCCCTGGCCTCAGCGACCAGCGGCAGCTTCTTCTGCTCGAGCAGCTCGGCGATCTTCTCGACCAGCCGCGACTTCTGCACCAGCCACGGGATCTCGGTGACGACGACCACCCAGGTGCCGCGGGCGCCCTCTTCCACTGACCAGCGCGCGCGGGTGCGGAACGAACCACGCCCCGTGGTGTAGGCCTCGATGATCGCTTCCTTGGAATCGACGATGATGCCACCGGTCGGAAAGTCCGGACCCTTGACCCAGCGCAGCAGCGTCTTCGACTTGGCGTCGGGCTTCTCGATCAGGTGCAGCGCGGCGTCGCAGAGCTCGGCCACGTTGTGCGGCGGGATCGAGGTCGCCATGCCGACCGCGATGCCCTGGGCGCCGTTGGCGAGCAGGTTCGGGAAGCCGCCGGGCAGCACCACCGGCTCTCTCGACTGGCCGTCATAGTTGAGACGAAACTCGACGCCGTCCTCATCGATGCCGTCGAGCAGCAGCCGCGCGACCTCGGTCATGCGCGCTTCGGTGTAGCGGTAGGCGGCGGGGTTATCGCCGTCGATATTGCCGAAATTGCCCTGGCCGTCGACCAGCGGGTAGCGCGAGGAGAAATCCTGCGCCAGGCGCACCATCGCGTCATAGATCGCCTGGTCGCCATGCGGATGGAACGAGCCCATCACGTCGCCGACGATCTTGGCGGATTTCTTGAAGGCGGTGCCGGGGTCGAGCCGCAGCAGCCGCATGCCGTAGAGGATGCGCCGGTGCACCGGCTTCAGCCCGTCGCGGGCATCCGGCAGCGCGCGATGCATGATGGTCGAGAGCGCATAGGCGAGATAGCGCTCCTCGAGCGCATCACGCAGCGGCACCTCGTGAATTTCGGCCGGCTCTTCCGGCGGTTTCTGTCGTTTTCCCATGGGGAGGCGTTAAACCGTCGCGGTGAATCGGGCAAGCCGCGAATCACAGGGAATTTAGGCCGCGAATCAGCCCTGCGGAATGGCCGCGCGGGTCCGCCGCCTGGTGACAGCGTTGATAAATCCGTCGCGGGCGTCGGAATGGCCCTGCCCGCGCGGCTCCAGCACGTGGCGGAGCAGGAACAGGCCGGTGATCTCAAAGCCGTCGAGCAGGTCCTGCTCCGACCAGCTGTTGCTGGCGCCCTCGCCTTCGCGCAGGAACGCCGGCAAGGGCAGCAACCGGTCGGCCCATGGCTCGCCGGCCGCGCGCGACACCGCACCGCCGGATTTCGGCGAGACGTACACGAGGTCGGTGGTCGAGCCCGTCGCCGCACAGTTTTCCAGGTCGAGGCCGAAGCCGAGCTCGGCCAGCATCGCCAGCTCGAACCGGATCAGATGCACCGCGGCGGTGCCGGCGTCGTCGAAATCGTCGAGAATCCACTGCACCATCTGGTAGATCTCTTCATGCGGATCGCGCTCCGGCAATAGCCGCGCCAGCGCCGCCAGATGGGTCACGCCGTAGACCGCATGCGACGAAGCGAGCAGCGTCGCTGCGCGCAGTTTTGTGCCCTCCACGGTGTACATGCCGAGATGCTCGTCGAGCCGCGCCCGCCACACCGCGGTGACGCTGTTGCCGGGCTGCAGCAGCGGCCGCATCCGCGAGCTGGCGCCGCCGCGTACCAGACCGAGATGGCGGCCGTGCTCGCGCGTCATCAGCTCGACGATGGCGGAGGATTCGCCATGCCGCCGCACGCCCAGCACGATGCCTTCGTCGGTCCATTCCATGAAAGAGAGATTACAGGATTTCAGTTGCCTCCGCAGTCGTCATTCCGGGGCGATGCGTTAGCATCGAACCCGGAATCTCGAGATTCCGGGTCTGGTCCTTCGGACCATCCCGGAATGACGGCTGGGGCTACGCGTTAAACCAGCCCTGCGCGTCGCCGGTGAAGGAGTAGTACAGCCCGGCCGTGGTCAGGATGCAGGACACCACCTCGATGCCGCTGTCGAGCTCGACGCCGCGATCCCCGATCACCTGCACCAGCGAGATCGCCGACAGCACCAGCGCGGCAACCAGCGCCCAGCGCGGCCAGTTCTTGCGGTGCCGCGCGGCCAAATAGACGAAATACATCAGCAGCACGATCATGCAGCCCGCCATCAGCGTCGCCACCATGATCATCTGCTCGGTCATCTCGCTGCGTGCCGTGCGATCCGTGAACGCCACCGACAGCGCGTCCAGCGTCAGCGAGGCGTAGAGCAGCACTTCAAACCAAAGCACGTTTCTGGGCACGCTCATTGCAAACGCCAGCTCTCATTCCTTGGGGAATTCCAGGCCCATCTCGCGGTAACGGTCGGGGTCGTCGCCCCAGTTCTCGCGCACCTTGACGAACAGGAACAGATGCACCGGCACGCCCATGATCTCGGCGAGTTCGGTGCGCGCCTGCGCGCCGATCGACTTGATGGTGGCGCCGCCCTTGCCGAGCACGATCTTGCGCTGGCTCTCGCGCTCGACATAGATCGTCTGCTCGATCCGGATCGACTTGTCCTTGCGGTCGGTCCAGCTGTCGGTCTCAACCGTCGACTGATACGGCAGTTCCTGATGCAGATGGCTGTAGATCTTCTCGCGGGTGATCTCGGCCGCCAGATGCCGCATCGGCGCATCCGACATCTGGTCCTCGGGATAGAGGAACGGCCCCTCCGGCACCATCTGCGCCAGCGTCCGCCGCAGATCGTCGACGCCGTCGCCCGACAGCGCCGAGATCATGAAGGTGTGCTCGAAGCGCATCCGCTCATTGGCCGCCTGCGCCAGCGCCAGCAGTTTTTCCCGCTGAACCAGGTCGACCTTGTTCAGCACCAGGATCTTCGGATGCGCGACCGATTCGAGCTTGGCCAGGATCGCCTGCGCCTCCTCGTCGATCCCGGCCTTGGCATCGAGCAGCACGCAGACGAGATCGGCATCGTGGGCGCCGCTCCAGGCGGTCGACACCATGGCGCGGTCGAGCCGCCGCCGCGGCGCGAAGATGCCGGGCGTATCGACCAGGATGATCTGGGCATTGCCCTCGATCACGATGCCGCGGATCAGCGCGCGGGTGGTCTGCACCTTGCGCGAGACGATCGTGACCTTGGAGCCGACCAGCGCGTTGACCAGCGTCGACTTGCCGACATTGGGGGCGCCGATCAGCGCGACGAAGCCGCAGCGGGTCGCGGCAGGCTGCGCGTTGGCCTCGTCAGTCATGGGTGCCGACGCCTTCCCGCTCGATCATCACCGATGCCGCGGCCTTCTCGGCGGCGCGCTTGTTGCCGCCGAGGCCTTCGGCGGAGGGCAGTCCGGGCAAATCGACGGCGACGCGGAATTGCGGATCGTGGTGCGGACCGGTGCGCTCGACCTCGCGATAGACTGGTGTCGGCAATCCCTTGCCCTGCGCCCATTCCTGCAGCACGGTCTTGGGATCGCGCAGCGGCCGGCGCGGCTTGTTCATCCGCTCGGTCCAGTTGCGCTCGACGAACTGGCGCGCGGCCTCGACACCGCCGTCGAGATAGATCGCGCCGATCACCGCCTCGCAGATGTCGCCGAGCACGGATTTGCGCAGCCGCGCGCCCTCGACCGCCTTCACCATGCCGAGCTTGATGTCGTCGACCAGCCCGAGCGACTTGGCGACGTCGGCGCAGCTCTCCTTGCGCACGAGATCGGCGAGCCGCTTCGACAATTCGCCCTCGTCCGCCTTCGGGAATGCCCGGAACAGCATGTCGGAGACGATCAGCCCGAGCACGTGGTCGCCGA
Source organism: Bradyrhizobium ivorense (assembly GCF_900696085.1). Lineage (GTDB taxonomy): Bacteria > Pseudomonadota > Alphaproteobacteria > Rhizobiales > Xanthobacteraceae > Bradyrhizobium > Bradyrhizobium ivorense. Next base: position 23,652 of record NZ_CAADFC020000023.1, on the reverse strand, counting down.
GAAATTCCAGCCGCTGGTAGCTGTCGGCGCGGTTGCGGCTGGCCGGCTTGAGCGCCGAGACGTGGGTGAACGCGGTGGTGAGCAGCACCGGATTGGAGAACGCGTAGCCGATGCGCGCCTCGGTGCCCGCGATCGCGGCCTTCTCAACCGCGGCCTTGGCAGCCTTGCTGCGCCGCTTCTTCGGCGCGGCCGTGCTCGTCGTCGCGGCAGGCGTCTGGCTCGGCTCGCCCGGCGGCGGTTGATCCGTGATGGCTGGCGTCTCGTCGTTCATCGCACGATTGAGAATAGACGATGCCACCGCACCGTGAACGGCCAGCGCCAGAACATCCAGGCCTGCTCGCCCTCGGCGACCGAGAAGAAGATCATCTGGGCGCGGCCGATGATGTTTTCGAACGGCACATAGCCGACCTGCGAGAGGAAGCGGCTGTCGGTTGAGTTGTCGCGGTTATCGCCCATCATGAAGAAATTGCCGGGCGGCACGGTGTAGACGTTGGTGTTGTCCATATAGCTGTTGTCGGTGCAGTCGAGCGTGTCATAGCTGACGCCGTTCGGCAGCGTCTCCTTCCAGCGCTTGACCCGCGAGGTGGCGTCCGCCGAGCCGCAAGGGTCCTCGCCGACATAGTCGCTCAACCGCTCGCGCTTGACCGGCTCGTCGTTGATGTAGAGCATCCCGTGCCTGACCTCGATGCGGTCGCCGGGCAACCCGACCACGCGCTTGATGTAGTCGGTGGAGTCATCCCGCGGCAGCCGGAACACCACGATATCGCCGCGGTTCGGCTCCGAGCCGAAAATGCGCCCCGAAAACAGGTTCGGCGAGAACGGGATCGAATAGTGGCTATAGCCGTAGGAATATTTCGAGACGAACAAATAGTCGCCGACCAGCAGCGTCGCCTTCATCGATCCCGAGGGGATGTTGAACGGCTGGAACAGAAAGGTCCGAATGACGAGCGCGATCAGAAGAGCGTGAATGACGACGCGGATGGTCTCGCCAAAGCCGCTTTCAGATTTGGTGCCGGTGGTCGCGCTCATTGCTTTCCCAATTCCCGCGGGCTCTGGCGCCCGCGCGGTGGCAGAACGTTCTCTTCGCGCGAAGCGCTTGGTCCCCGCGTGAGGAAAATGGCCTTGATTCTGATCTTGAGGGCAAATTCCGGCGCAAACCCGAATCCGCGTCTCGCTCGATGTTAACCCTGCGGCGTTTTAGACGGTTGTTCGCGGGGGCGCAATCAATCGCCGCGTCAAAACTTCGCAATTCATTGAAATATCAATGATTTTTTAGTTTTCCAAAGTTTTGCGGCGACCAGTGCGTCCGCCCGCTCATTTGGCCGGGGCAACCGCCGAAATTATGACGAAAGCCTGCGCCAGCGGCCAGTCGTCGGTGATCGAGAGATCGATCCGCGCCTCCATGCCCTCGGGCGTCAGTTCCTTCAGCCGCGCCAGCGCCCCGCCGGTGAGCTGCATGGTCGGACGGCCGCCCGGCAGGTTCACCACGCCCATGTCCTTCCACCACACCCCGCGCCGGATACCGGTGCCGAGCGCCTTGGAACAGGCCTCCTTGGCCGCAAAGCGCTTGGCGTAGGTAGCGACCACCATCTTCTCACTGTTGGCGCGGCGCGCCGCCTTGGCGCGTTCGGCATCGGTGAAGATGCGCTCGAGGAACCGCTCGCCATGGCGGTCGATCACCTTGGCGACCCGGGTGATGTCGATCAGGTCGGAGCCGATCCCGATGATCATGCGCGGCCTGCGGCTTCGGCCCGGGTGCGGCCGCGCTCCATTGCCGCGCGCATCGTGTGCACCGTCTCGGCGATGCCGACGAACAGCGCCTCGCCCATCATGAAATAGCCGATGTTGAGCTCGCGGATTTCCGGCAGCGCCGAGATCGTCTCAGCGGTGTCATAGTCGAGGCCGTGGCCGGCATGGACCTCGAGCCCTGCCGCATGGGCGAGCCTCGCCCCCTCGACGATGCGCTTCCATTCGGCTTCGGCCTTGTCCTTGTGGCCGTCGACCACGGCATCGCACCAGCCGCCGGTGTGGATCTCGATCACCGGCGCCTTCAGCTTGGCCGCCATTTCGATCTGCCGGGGATCGGCGGCGATGAACAGCGAGACGCGGATACCGGCGTCGCTCAGCCGGGCGATGAACGGCGCTAGCGCGTTGTGCTGGCCGACCACGTCGAGCCCGCCTTCGGTGGTCACTTCCTGGCGCCGCTCCGGCACCAGGCAAACCGCGTGCGGCTTGGTGGCGAGCGAGATCCGCAGCATGTCGTCGGTCGCCGCCATCTCGAAGTTCAGCGGCTTGGAGATTTCGGCCTTCAGCCGCGCCATGTCCTCGTCGCGGATGTGGCGGCGATCCTCGCGCAGATGCGCGGTGATGCCGTCGGCGCCTGCTGCGATCGCCGCCAGCGCCAGCCGCACCGGATCGGGCCGCGCCCCGCCCCGCGCGTTACGCAGGGTCGCGACGTGATCGACATTGACGCCGAGGCGCAGCGGAGGAGTTTTGGACATCTCTTTGACCTACAATCTAGCTCGTCATGCGCGGGCGTAGCCGTCCGAAGGACGGCGTCGCTTCCGCTTGCCTATGCCCGCGCATCCATCTTCGAGAGATGGGTTGCCGGGTCAAGCCCGGCAACGACAGCAATTCACCCGTTGACGCGCTCGACCCGCGCGACGACGGCCTTGGCGCGCAACTGCGCGATGATAGCGCTGAGATGCTTGAGGTCATAGACCTCGAGATCGATGGTCAGCTCCGTGAAATCGGGCGAGCGGCGCGACATGTGGATGTTGTCGATATTGCCGTCGTGCTCGGCGATCACGGTCGCGATCTGGGCGAGGCTGCCGGGCTCGTTGACATTGTGGACCAGGATCCGCGCCGGGAAACGCTGCGGCATGGTGTCGTCGATGTCCCAGCGCACGTCGAGCCAGCGCTCCGGCTCCTCCTCGAAATCCTTCAGCGCCGGCGACTGGATCGGATAGATCGTGATCCCCTCGCCCGGCGTGACGATGCCGACGATGCGATCGCCCGGCACCGCGCCGCCGTTCGGCGCGAACTTCACCGGCAGGTCGGAATTGATGCCGCGCACCGGGATCACCGAGGCGGCACGCGCCGGATGCGGCGGGGTCTGGGTCTTCAGCTTGGTGGCGAGCCCCTTCCTGGCGCCGTAGCGCACCATCCGCTCTTCCTTGTAGTCGGGATACATCGCGCGCGCGACGTCTGAGGCCTTGATCTCGCCGCGCCCGACCGAGGCCATCACGTCCTCGATCGAGGTGCGGGCCAGCCGCGGCAACGCGCCCTTCAGCTTGTCGTCGGCATATTCGATCTTGGCGCGGGCAAACAGGCGATCGACGATGCGGCGGCCGAGCCCGGCATACTGGTCGCGCACCGCATCGCGGGTGGCGCGGCGGATCGCGGCACGCGCCTTGCCGGTGCGGGCGAGCGCCTCCCAGGCCGACGGCGGCGCCGATTGCGCCTTCGAGGTCAGCACCTCGACCTCGTCGCCATTCTGCAATTCGGAGGACAGCGGCGCGAACTTGCCGTTGATCTTGCAGCCGACCGCGCTGTTGCCGACCGCGGTGTGCACGGCATAGGCGAAATCGATCACGTTGGCGTTGCGCGGCAGCGCGATCAGCTTGCCCTTCGGGGTGAAGCAGAACACCTGGTCGTGGAACAGCTCGAGCTTGGTATGCTCGAGGAATTCCTCAGGGTTGGCGCTTTCCGAGAGGATGCCGATGGTATGGCGCAGCCAGGCGAAGGCGTTGGATTCGTGCTTTAGCCGCTCGTTCGGCGAGCCCATGCCCTCCTTGTAGAAGGCGTGCGCCGCGATGCCGAACTCGGCGATCTGGTTCATCCCCTCGGTGCGGATCTGCAGCTCGACGCGTTGCTTGCCCGGCCCGATCACGGTGGTGTGGATGGAGCGGTAGTCGTTCTGCTTCGGTGTCGAGATGTAGTCCTTGAAGCGGCCCGGCACCACCGGCCAGGTGGTGTGGACGATGCCGAGCGCGCGGTAGCAGGCGCCGACGTCGTCGAGGATGATGCGGAAGCCGTAGATGTCGGACAACTGCTCGAAGCCGACCGACTTGCGTTCCATCTTGGTCCAGATCGAAAACGGCTGCTTGCGGCGGCCGAACACCCGGGCGGTGATGCCGTTCTTCTGCAGGTTCTTGGAAAGCTGGGTTTCGATCTCGCCGATCAGATTGCGGTTGCGGTCGGCCAGCGCATCGAGGCGCTGCTTGACCACCGCATAGGCCTCGGGGTCGAGCACGAAGAACGACAGGTCCTCCAGTTCCTCGCGCATTTCATGCATACCCATGCGGCCGGCAAGCGGCGCATAGATGTCCAGCGTCTCCTCGGCGATGCGGCGGCGCGAGGCCGGCGGCACGAACTCCAGCGTGCGCATGTTGTGCAGGCGGTCGGCGAACTTGATCAGCAGCACGCGGACGTCGTCGGCGATCGCCAAAAGCAGCTTGCGCAGGTTCTCTGCCTGCTTGGCCTCGCGCGACACCAGCTCCAGCCGCTTCAGCTTGGTCAGGCCCTCGACCAGCGCGCCGATCTCGTGGCCGAACACGTGGTCGATCTCGGCCCGCGTCGCCTCGGTGTCCTCGATGGTGTCGTGCAGCAGGGCCGCCACGATCGTGGCGTCGTCGAGCTTGAGGTTGGTCAGGATCGCCGCAACCTCGAGCGGATGGGAGAAATAGGGATCGCCGGAGGCGCGCGTCTGGGTGCCGTGCGCCTTCATGGCGTAGACATAGGCGCGGTTGAGCAGGTCCTCGTTGGTGTCGGGGTTATAGGAGCGGACGCGCTCGACAAGGTCATATTGCCGCATCATCCGCGCCCGCGGCCTGGCCGGCTTCTCGGCCCGGGACGAAGCCGGCGCCACCGCGACCGTCTCGGTCGCAGCCTGCATCTGGCTGGAACTGCGGCGTCGGTACGCCATGTATTCGATGCCTCTTACGGAGCCGGATGGCCCCTCCCTACTCAATCTAGTCCGCTTTCGAATGAAGCAGCACCCCGGCGGGAGCAGAACCGTTCAATTTCCCGCGCCCCCATAGGACGCATCGTAACCGCGAAATTGTCAACAAAAGCAAAGGCCCGGAGCGATGTCCGGGCCTTTGGCGATTTTATCCGAAACTGGAAGCGGAGCTTACTCGTCTTCCTCGGGCTGCTCCTCCGGGGGAGCGAGGCCCTCGAGGCCCTTCAGCAGCTCTTCCTCGGTCATCCGCTCCACGGCGACCTCGGTGTCGTCGGCATCGACGCTGGCGCCGGCGGAACCGATCAGCGGCACGGTGTCGGGCTCGGGCTCGTCGACCTCGACGAACTTCTGCAGCGAGTGCACCAGTTCCTCTTTCAGGTCTTCCGGCGAGATCGTGGAATCAGCAATCTCCCGCAACGATACGACCGGGTTTTTGTCGTTGTCGCGATCAACCGTGAGTTGCGAGCCCGACGAAATCATACGGGCGCGATGCGCCGCCAACAGGACCAGGTCGAAGCGATTGTCGACCTTGTCAATGCAGTCTTCAACGGTGACGCGAGCCATGTCGAGGCGCTCCGTGGTAAAATGGACCGAACATGTTGATTATGAGGGTTAGTTATAGGCCCAGCCATGGTTTCGCAAGGCAAAATTTGTGATTTGCCTTCCGAACAGGCTCTGATAACCCGGTGTGCTGGGGCTAGAACGGCCGGAGCGCGTCTGACGACATGGCTATGTTGCTGTCCCAGACAAGTAAATCTCTTCATTGCAACGTCAAAAGACTAGGCTTTCTGCCCTCGCCTCACCATAATTGCGTTGGTGACTGTCGTGGGGAAGATTCACCGAACTTTAGGCTGCAACGCAGAAAAATTGCGCGCGGTAGGTTGCCGCTGCGCTAAGAACACTAACAACCACGCGAGAACACTTTGATGTCGTCACCTGTTTCCAACAAGATCGCGCTCTTCATTGACGGCGCCAATCTTTACGCCACCGCAAAGACCCTGGGCTTCGACATCGATTACAAGCGCCTTCTCAAGGAATTTCAGGGCCGGGGTACGTTGCTGCGGGCGTTCTACTACACGGCGATCATCGAGGATCAGGAGTATTCGTCGATCCGTCCCTTGATCGACTGGCTCGACTACAACGGCTACACCGTCGTCACCAAGGCCACCAAGGAATTCATCGACGCCAGCGGCCGCCGCAAGGTGAAGGGCAATATGGACATCGAGCTCGCCGTCGATGCCATGGAACTCGCCGAGCACATCGACCAGATGATCCTGTTCTCCGGCGACGGCGACTTCCGTTCCCTGGTCGAGGCCGTGCAGCGCCGCGGCGTCCGCGTCACCGTGATCTCGACCATCGCCAGCCAGCCGCCGATGATCGCCGACGAGTTGCGTCGTCAGGCCGATGTCTTCACCGACCTCGTCGAGTTGCAATCCAAGCTTGGCCGCGATCCGTCCGAACGTCCGGCGCCACGTGAACCGCGCGAACCGCGCCACCACTCGCCGCAGTTCCTGCAGCGCACGACCACGACGGTGGCGCCCCGGGGAGCCGATGACGATTTCGACGAGTAACCTCGTCACCGCCCCGACCCTACCCGACAGCAACTGCCCGCTTTGTCCTCGGCTGGCCGACTTCCGCGCACAGGCCCGCTTGCGCGAACCCGGTTGGTTCAACTCGCCGGTTGATTCGTTCGGCGATCCCAATGCACGGCTGCTCATTGTCGGGCTCGCACCGGGGCTTCAGGGCGCCAACCGCACCGGCCGTCCGTTCACCGGTGATTACGCCGGCGACCTGCTGTACGCGACTTTGCTCGAGTATGGCTTTGCCAGCGGCGTCTACCGGGCGCGGCCGGACGACGGCCTCAAGCTGGTGGATTGCCGGATCAGCAACGCGGTGCGTTGCGTGCCGCCGCAGAACAAACCGCTGCCCGCCGAGATCAACACCTGCCGGCAATTCTTGCGCGCCACCATCACCACGATGCCGACCGTGCGCGCGATTGTGCTGCTCGGGCGCATCGCGCACGAATCGACGTTGAAGGCGCTGGGGATTCGGCTGGCCGCCGCCCCCTTTGCGCATGGTGCCGTGCATATGTCGGGGCAGATCAAGCTCTACGACAGCTACCATTGCTCGCGCTACAACACGAACACGGGCGTGCTCACCACCGACATGTTCCGCAAGGTGTTTGCGAACGTGCGGAAGGATCTCGGCTAGCTCCTACCGCGGATTGTCCTTCAGCCACGCCAGCACGTCGCTCGCATTCCGGTCCGGGGGAAACACCGGATAGAACACGCGGGTGATGCGCGCGTCGTCGATCACGAGCGCGAGCCGCTTGATCAGCGTCAGTCCCGCGACCGACATCGTCGGCAGCTTCAATGCGCCGGTCAATTCCAGCGCCTCGTCGGACAGCACCGGGAACGGCAGATGCAGCCGCGACGCCATCTCGGTCTGGTATTGATTGCTCTGGGTCGACAGTCCGAACACGTGCGACGCGCCGGCCGCCTTCAATTCGGCGAACAGGTCGCGGAACGCGCAGGTCTGCGGCGTGCAGCCGCGGGCGCCCGGGATCATGTCCCAATCGTCGACCAGCCCGATCTTGCCCGGCTCGCCGGTTCTGGGATAGCCGAACACGACCGTGCGGCCCGCGAGCGCGGACAGCGTCACCGAGGTGTCGTTGGTGGCGCGCAGGCGGACCGGCGGAATTGTCATTCCGGTCAGATGCGCCGCGCCGCCATCGTCCGATGGTGCCGGAATCTTGCTCCAGTCCACGTCGGTGAGGCTGGGTTGAGTCATGTCGAATTCCCCTGGGCCAATAGCGAATGGAAGAGCGGGCAACCTCAATTGCCCTGTTCGCTATTCGCCATTCCCTACTCGCTCCGGTTCATCCCCGCGCCCGCATCAGACGGCCCTTCTCGCGGCTCCAGTCGCGCTTCTTCACCGTCTCGCGCTTGTCGTGCAGCTTCTTGCCCTTGGCGACCGCGAGCAGCAGTTTGGCACGGCCGCGCTCGTTGAAGTACAGTTTTAGCGGAATGAGGGTCATGCCCTCGCGGTCGACCGCGCCGAGCAGCTTGTTGATCTGCCTGCGATGCAGCAGCAGCTTTCGCGGCCGCTTCGGCTCGTGGTTGAAGCGGTTGGCCTGCAGATATTCCGGAATGTTGGCATTGATCAGCCACAGCTCTCCGTTCTTGGAATCCGCATAGGATTCCGCGATCGTGCTCTTGCCGCTGCGGATCGACTTCACCTCGGTGCCGGTCAGCGAGATGCCCGCCTCGATCGTGTCCTCGATTGCGTAGTTGAAGCGGGCCTTTCGGTTTTCGGCGACAACCTTGATCGGGCGTTCGTTCTTCTCAGCCACGTTAGCCCTTCTTGAGCAGGTCGCGGATTTCCGTCAGCAGCGCGACCTCGGCGGTCGGCTTCGGCGGCTCGGCGGGCGCAACCGCTTCCTTGCGCTTGAACTGGTTCATGGCGCGAATGACCATGAACAGCACGAAGGCGACGATCAGGAAGTTGAGCGTCAGGGTCAGGAAGTTGCCCCAGGCCAGCACGGCGCCCTGCTTCTTGGCGTCGGCCAGATTGGTCGCGGTCACGGCCTTGGAAAGTCCGGTGAAATAGTTGGAGAAGTCGAGGCCGCCGGTGATCGCGCCGATGATCGGCATGATGATGTCGCCGACCAGCGAGGTGACGATCGCGCCGAAGGCTGCGCCGATGATGACGCCGACGGCGAGGTCGACGACATTGCCCTTCATTGCGAATTCGCGGAATTCCTTCAGCATGCCCATCCCCTACTGTTCGACGTTACGCGCTGTCGCGCCGGCGGCGGCGCCGGCCGGCCTCAGTTGATCAGGCCGGCATGCACCATGGCGCTGCGCACCGCCGCGCGGGTCGATTCGGCAACCGGCACCATGGGCAGGCGCAGCTTCTCGTCGAGCTTGCCGAGCAGCGACATCGCGTATTTGACCGGTGCCGGATTGCTCTCGATGAACAGGTTGGTGTGCAGCGGCATCAGCTTGTCGTGGATCTTCAGCGCGGTGGCGACGTCGCCCTTCTGCCAGGCGATTTGGAACTCCGAGCACAGCCGCGGCGCGACGTTCGAGGTCACCGAGATGCAGCCATGGCCGCCATGCGCCATGTAGCCGATGATGGTCGCATCCTCGCCCGACAGCTGGTTGAAGTCCTCGCCCATCGCCGCGCGCTGCTGCGAGACCCGCACCATGCTCGCGGTCGCGTCCTTGACGCCGGCGATGTTCTTCAACTCGAACAGCCGCTTCATGGTGTCGACCGACATGTCGATCACCGAGCGCGGCGGGATGTTGTAGATGATGATCGGAATGCCGATCGCATCGTTGATCGCCTTGAAGTGCTGGTACAGGCCTTCCTGGGTCGGCTTGTTGTAGTACGGCGTCACCACCAGCACCGCGGTCGCGCCCGCCTTCTCGGCGTGCTCGGCGAGCTCGATGGCTTCCTTGGTCGAATTGGAGCCGGCGCCGGCGATCACGGGCACCCGGCCCTTGGCCTCCGCGATACACCACTCGACCACCCGCTTGTGCTCGTCATGGCTCAGCGTCGGGCTCTCGCCGGTGGTGCCGACCGGGACGAGGCCATGCGTGCCCTCGGCGATCTGCCAGTTCACGAGGCTGCGAAAAGCCGCCTCATCCACCGCGCCGTTCTTGAAGGGCGTCACCAATGCGGTGAATGACCCCCGGAATTTTGTTTTGGCTGCCATGGACTTCCTCCAAACGCTTCGGGCTTCAGGCTAGGTCGATGGACCTTCGCTTCGGCGTGCTCCTCGTCCGCGTAACCGACGGCCGGCCCGCGCGAAATCACCATGAAAGGCAATTCATACCGGGTCTGGCCGAGCTGTGAAAGGGCCGCACCGTACCTATTCCCAGCGACCTCATTTCAGCACCTGAAGCGGTTCCGGCCGGGTCACAACAGAGGCTCCTAGAGCCTTGTTTTCACGCGCTTTCTCGACACGGGCCGAGATCCGCTGCGGGCCGAAATTGGGCAGCCGCGATTTTGCCGTGGTGCTGGCGCAAACAGCCGCACCACCGACGCTTTAGTATTTTGTGCACACATTCATTCAAATAAGAACGGATGGCGCGAACGACCGGATGATTCGGCGCCGCAGGGGACCTTCGTGATCCACTCCGCCCGCGCAGGCACATTGCGATCGACAGCGCTGGCAACGAGCCTGGCGCTCGTGCTCGGTGTTGCCGTGATCGCGGCCGGCGCCTGGGCCGCCGAGGAGGTTCCAGCAGCGAAGCCGGCTGCGCACGGCGCGGTCGCCAAGGACGCCGCAGCCAAAGGTGCTCCGGCCAAGAATGCGAAGGGCAAGGACGCACCAGCCAAGGATGCTGCAGCCAAGACTACGCCAGCCAAGACGACCGCTGCAAAGACGACCGCCCCCAAGACCGACGCTTCCAAGCTCGACGCTTCCAAGAACGAGGCTTCCAAGCCCGGCGCTGCAAAGACGACGGCTGCCAAGCCTGGCGATGCCAAGTCCAGCGTTCCGAAGATGGGCGCTCCCAAGCCTAGCGACGCCAAGACGAGCGATACGGCTGGCGCTCCCAAGGTTAGCGCTTCCAAGGCCGGCACCGCCAAAACCGATGCCGCCAAGGCAACAGCTCCCAAGGCCACCGGAACGGTGTCGCACAAGCCGGCTCCAGCGACCGCCATCGCGCCCGCTTTGGTGCCCGCCACCCGCCAGCACGCCGCGCCGGCCGTGCGCAAGCCGGTCACGCCCGCGGCAGTCGCCGCGACCTCGTCGACGCCACAGGCGGACAAGGATGCGCTCGAGAACGTCGTCGAGCTGTTGCGCAAGCGCAAGGCCGCCGATGCCACCGAGGTGGAAGCCTCGATGTCCGATCCGGTCGCGCGCAAGCTTGCGGAGTGGCTGATCCTGCGCAGCGAGGACAATGGCGCCTCGGTCGAGCGCTACAAGAGTTTCCTGGACGCCAACCCGAGCTGGCCGTCGCAGACCTTCCTCCGCCGCCGTATCGAGGCCGCGCTGTGGGATGACCGCCGCGACGATTCCGCGGTCTGGACCTGGTTCCAGAGTGAATCCCCGGTCTCGGCCAAGGGCCGGCTGGCGCTGGCCAAGGCGATGATCGGCCGCGGCGACCGCGCCAATGCCGAGCGCCTGGTGCGCGAGGCCTGGCGCAACGACCCGATGAGCGAGGACACCGAGACCACCGCGCTCGATCTGTTCGGCTCGTTCCTGACCGGCGGCGACCACAAGGCGCGCATGGAGACCATGCTCTACGGCACCGACAACGAGGCCGCCGGCATGCGAGCCGCCAAGCGCCTCGGCTCGGGCTACGTGGCGCTGGCGAAGGCGCGCGCCGCCGCCAACCGCAAGGGCGGCAATTTACGTGCGCTGCTGGAAGCGGTGCCGCACGAGCTCTCGAGCGACACCGGCTATATCTTCGCCAAGATCCAGCTGCTCCGCCGCGAGGAGAAATTCACCGAGGCCGCGCAGCTGATGCTGAGCGCGCCGAAAGAAGCCGCCCGCCTCTTCAATGTCGACGAATGGTGGATCGAGCGGCGCCTGCTCGCCCGCAAGATGATCGACACCGGCGAGTACCGCACCGCCTATCTGATCGCGCGCGACGCGGCGCTGCCGGCCCGCGACATCTACAAGACCGAGCAGGAATTCACCTCGGGCTGGATCGCGCTGCGCTTCCTCAACGATCCCGCGCTGGCCTCGCAGCACTTCGCCCGGATCGGCGTCGGCAGCGCCAACCCGACCGCGCTGGCGCGTGCCGGCTACTGGCAGGGCCGCGCCGCCGAGGCCGCCGGCCGCGGCCAGGAGGCCCGTGCCGCCTACTCCCGCGCCGCCGAGCAATCGACCAGCTATTACGGCCAGCTGGCGCGCGCCAAGCTCGGCCTGCCGCAGATCGAGCTCAACGGCGTGCCGCGCGGCCGCGGCGCCGAGCGGCTCGAGATCGTGCGCGCGGTGGGGCTGCTCTATGAGATCGGCGCGCGCGAGCTTGCGATCCCGATCTTCGGCGACCTCGGCGACAATGGCGATCCGGAGGCGCTGGCCGGCCTCGGCGAGCTGACCGCGCGCCACGGCGATGCCCGCGGCATGCTGCTGATGGGCAAAGCCGCGCTCAATCGCGGGCTGCCGTTCGACCACTACGCCTACCCGATCAACGGCATTCCGTCCTTCACCCAGGTCGGGCCGGAGGTCGAGCGCAGCATCGTCTATGCGATCGCGCGCCAGGAGAGCGCGTTCAATCCGGCGGTGGTGTCGCCGGCCCAGGCCTACGGCCTGATGCAGGTGACGCCGGAGGCCGGCCGCTACGTCTGCAAGCGCGCCGGCATCGGCTTCGACCTCAACCGGATGAAGACCGATCCGGTCTACAACGCGATGCTCGGCGCCGCCGAGCTCGGCGGCCTGCTCGAGGATTATCGCGGCTCCTACATCCTGACCTTCGCCGCCTACAATGCCGGCCGCGGCAGCGTGAAGAAGTGGATCGACCGCTACGGCGACCCGCGCGACCCCAAGGTCGACGCGGTCGACTGGGTCGAGCTGATTCCCTTCTCGGAAACGCGGAACTACGTGCAGCGGATCATGGAGAACCTGCAGGTCTACCGTGCGCGCTTCGGCGGCGGCACCAAGCTGCAGATCGAGGCCGACCTGCGCCGCGGCGCCAGCGTGGAATGAGCCGGCGGCGGCCCAATTTCTTCAAGTCAAATCAATAGCTTGAGCGAGCCGACGGCAATTGCCGTGCGCGGAACCCTCCTTTTAGAACAGGCCAAAGGCCGTTGTTCCGCGTCCGTTCTTCTGACGATCCGTTCTCGGTCTAGACGCAAACCGATCTGAGGGCCCACCACTGCAACATCACTGAGAATAATCGAGCACAAACACGCCCTTCCAAATTGACCGTGCCGACAAAATCGATGCATAAGGCTCGCACCGGAGAGGTGGCCGAGTGGCTGAAGGCAACGCTTTGCTAAAGCGTCATACGGTCTCAAGCTGTATCGAGGGTTCGAATCCCTCCCTCTCCGCCATTCTGTATTTTCAATAGCTTAGCTAGCCTTTTGAATGACCGGCGTTTGCCGCAGGTCGGGCAGCGCTCCGGCTGCTGCGCAACGCAATGCAGGTGTGGGCTTTGGTAATAAGATGCGTTCATCATGGTCGCCGGCCCGGCCGATTGCAGGTCGGTCCGGCCGCTGGCGCTCAGGCGATGCTGCGCCGAATTGCCCGGTGCCCGAGTTCATTCATTGCGTTTGCGAATGCTTATTGGAGTTGCAATTTGGCAGATGATCGCCTGGCCAGGCTTGTGGCCACCTTCATCCTCGTGATGGGACGGCTCGCCGTCTCCAACTGGTTGCCCGCGATCGGATGCCGGCCAGCGCATCTGCGACCCGCCGCCGCTCCGCGCGATGATCGCCAGCTTGCGATGTCCCATGTCTGACGACTTATCACAGCTCAACTTCGAGGCTGCCGCACGTCTCTACAAATGGCCCTCGCTCGGCAATCTGCGACGCGAGGATCGTACGCCATACATGGTTGCCGAGGGAACGCTGGATGAATGCATCCGCGACTTCATGGCCAAGCCGGAGCGGTCTCGACACCTCTATGAAATCCGCACCACGCCGCAGGCACCGCTGGTCGGCGATATCCTGTCGCCGGAACACATCGTCGAGCTGTCGAGGCTGCGGGATTTCCTTTGAGCACGCCCGCGGTCCGCGAACGATCTCCCTCGTCGGCCTCGCGTGGGCCGCCGGATTGTTTGCCCGTACACGAGCAGCTACAATCGGCCGACTCTCCGGTTGACGCGCCTAGGCCGGCACCGCGTATCTGCTGCGCCCTGCCCGGCACGGCCCGCAGCACGCCGACGGGGCATCGAGAGAACGCCGCATGAGATTCAATTTGGCGATCCTGACTGTGCTTGCCGCAAGGCCCGAGCAACGGATCCCGGTTGAAGAGGTCAGCCGCGAAGTCAAGCGCATGATCGCGGCGGGCGATGCCGCCACGCAACTGGATCGATCAGCCGAGCAGCTCGGCAATGCCGATGTTTTCCAGTCCGGCTGGGCCTCGATCAATCCTGCCGGCCTGCAGATTACCGACACCGGCCTCTCGCTGTTGCGCTCGCTCGAGGCCGCCGGCATCGAAAAGCAACGCGACGAGCGCCGATCCGGACCGTTGGACACCGCTGCCACCAGCACGCGCCGTGCGGCCATCGTTGAACAGCCCGAGATCATCGATCTTGAGCTCCCCCCGATCACAGACCACGACCACGGCAATCGCGTCACGTCGCACGCGGGCCCTTCGCCGCCTGCGCCCGATCCACCGGCGCGGGATGCCCCGATCGTCCTCCCGCCGGCGTTCGGCTCCGTGCAGCCGGATAGCCGGAACGAGTCCCGGCTATCCGCTCTCGCCGGACTGTTCGGCAAGGTGATGCCCGGAACAGCCCGCGCGCGGCGGCGGCGCGCCATCGCCGATATTCCGGATCGGAACGTCGAAGGCAGGGCCGGAAAAACCGGCCTGGCTCTGGCCTTCCTCAGCGCGCTTTCGATCATCGCCTGCGTCGGTGCGGCGATTGCCTTTGGTCAGATCTCCTCGCTGAAGGCCGATCTCGCCGCGCTGCGCCGCGAGCAGGCGCCGCTGCGGGAGCGACTGGCAAAGCTCGAGCAGAGCGAGGCCGCGCGCCGCGAGGCCGCCCAACAGGAAGAAGCGCAACAAGCCAAGGCCGAGGCTGAAAGGAAGGCGTCCGAGAGCGGCGGCGAGCAGGCGATGCTCGGCCTGTCGCGCGACGAGATCCAGCTGATCAGGGAGTACATCAAGGCCGCCCCGTCAGCGGGTGCCGCTGCGGTGACAACCAAGGTCGGCGATCCCGTCACCGGCGGAATGATTCCACTGCCCTCCTCGCTGACCGAAAAAGTGCCGCGACTGGTCGGTGCAAGATTTGCGACCCGCAACGGCGCGATCATCATCAGCACGCGAAACAGCCGCCGCGTCGATGCCGTGCTGCTGCCGAACTAAACGGCCGAAGCCGATTCTGTTGCTCGCAGCGAAGCTGATTTCCCTGTAGCCGGGGAGCGACCATCCGCAGGCGGCTGTCCTCTTATGGTATCTTAAGGGCCTGGGCGCTATGTTCGCGGCATGCTGCTGCACGACACGATCGACGGCACAGTGACCGGAACGCGCGCCAGTGCCGCGCCCGGCCGTGCACGCGCGGCCGGTGTTTCGGCCGGATCATTGCATCCGCTGATCGCTCTGGTGGTGCTGGCGCTGGCGATACGGATTCCAGCCGCGTTCTGGCCCAACGTCGTCTACCCCGACGAGGTCTTCCAGTATCTCGAGCCGGCCTGGCGGATGCTCGGCCACGACAGCATCGTCACGTGGGAGTGGCGCGAAGGGATTCGCGGCTGGTTTTTGCCGACCCTGTTGGCCGGACCGGTCGCCTTTGGCGACTGGATCGCGCCCGGCGGCGAGGCCGCCTTCGTGGTGCCGCGTCTGGTTGCCGTGTGCGCGTCGCTGTCGATCGTGATCAGCGCCTGGTGCTTTGGTGCGCGGGTATCGCGAATCCATGCCGTCATCGCCGCCTATGTCGCCGCGATCTGGTTCGAGTTCATCATATTCGCGCCGCGCACCTTGGGC
The DNA here is from genome assembly GCF_900696085.1 of Bradyrhizobium ivorense. Classification (GTDB taxonomy): domain Bacteria; phylum Pseudomonadota; class Alphaproteobacteria; order Rhizobiales; family Xanthobacteraceae; genus Bradyrhizobium; species Bradyrhizobium ivorense. The sequence goes on along the minus strand of NZ_CAADFC020000023.1, from coordinate 8,080 downwards.
GAACCCTTGGCGACCGCCCTGATCATGCCAGCGGCGTTGCTGCTGACCGATCGTCCCTCGCGAAACCGCCTTGTCACCGCCGGTGCCCTGCTTGGCCTCGCTTTCGTCTGCCGCTTCCAATATGCGCCGGCCATCGCCATCCTTGTCGTCGGCGCGTGCAGATCGTACTGGCGAAATCTGATTCCGCTGGTTGCCGGCGGGCTCGTCGCACTGCTGATCGGGGCTGCAATCGATGCTGCGCACGGCGCCGTGCCGTTTGGCTGGCTGGTCGCAAATATCGAACAGAACCTGGTGCAACATCGCGCAGCGGAATTCGGCGCGACGCCGCCGCTTGCTTACTTCGAAAACTTTTTGATGTTCTGGTCGTGGGCGATCGTGCTTCCGCTGGCGGCGATCTGGCGCGGCCGGCGGCGTGCACCATTGCTGCTGGACGTGGCATTGGTCAACCTCGTCTTTCACAGCCTGATTGCCCACAAGGAAGACCGCTTCATCTTCCTGTCGACGGCGCTGTTCATCATCCTGGCCGCGCTGGGATCGGCTGATTGGCTGCAGGCGCTGCGGGCGCGGCGCAGGTGGCGGCCCTGGGCGTTCCCGGTGATCGCCGGCGGGTGGCTCCTGCTCTCGCTGGGGGTTGCCGTCGCCGCCCCGGACATCCGCGAATACTGGACGCGCGGTATCGGCGCGGCGCGTCTTGCGGCAGAGTTGCGCGACGATCCGCAGCGCTGCGGTCTTGCATTGTACGCCATTCGCTTCCAGGCATTCCCCGGACAACAGCGACTGGCCGGTTCAGCGCCGCTCTATCTGCTGCATCCGAGAGACCCGTTGACGGAAGGACGTCTGACGGCGCTGACCGAGGCGACCAGCCCGGCGTTCAACCGCATCATCGCACGGCCGGCGGCGGCGGGTGATCTTCCGGCGAACTATTCAAAGCGCAGTTGCGCCCCCGTGGGTGACGCCGATGCCTGCATCTATGCACGCAGCGGCAGTTGCGACGCATCCGTGGCGTCGCGTTTTGCCGTCAATGACGTGATCTTGCGCATCGGCCACTAGCTAGCGCGCGATGATGTAGGTTGATCGGTATGGCCGCGGCTTCGGTCCACCTCTCCCCGACGGGGAGAGGTCGATTTGCGTTAGCAAATCGGGTGAGGGGCCGCAGCTCTCACGAGAGACCGTAACCCCTCACCCGGCGCTGCGCGCCGACCTCTCCCAAGGGAGAGGTAAACTTCCGATGCCGCTACAGCTCAATCTAATCCCATCATGCTCTAGCACCGGTACCACGTCCCGTGCGCTATCTCTGCCGGAACGAATGGTTGAACGACATGATCAGCGGCCCGGCGATGTATTCGAGCGCGGTGCGCTGCACGGTCGGGATCATCACCGTTGCCGGCATGCCCGGGTAGAGGCGAATGTTCGGCATCGCCGCGAGTTCGTCCTGATCGACCCGCACGAAGGCGGTGTAGTAGGGATTGTTGGTCTTGGGATCCGTCAGCCGGTCCGCCGAGACCTGAGTGACGTCGCCGTGGATGATCGGCACGATGCGCTGCTTGTAGGCGGTGAGATGCACCTCCGCGCGGGTGTTTGGATGCACGTCGCTGATATCCTCCACCGCGACCTGGGCCTCGATCGTCAATCCGTCCTGGAGCGGCACGATATCCAGGATCTTGTCGCCGCGCTGGATGACGCCGCCAACCGAGAACACGTTGAGTCCGACCACGCGCCCGCTGTAGGGCGCACGAATCTCCATCCGGCCCAGCACCGCCTTGGCATTCATCGCCTTCGGGATCACCTCCAGGATCTTGGCCTGGGTATCGCGTAAATCCCGCGTGACCTCGGTCATGCGGTCGTTGTCGAGCTGGGCCATCTGCTGCTCCTGCTCGGCGATGGCCTGACGCGCCTTGGCGATGCCGGCATTGGCATCGGCGATCTGGCCTTCGAGGCCATACGCGGTGCGCTCCAGCTGCAGGATGCGGGGGCGCGCGATCAGGCCCCGCTCAACCAGCGGCGCGATATCCTTTGCCTCGCGGTGAACGGACGTGACCTGATCGGTGAATGCCTTGACCTGCGCCTCGGCTCCGACGATCTGCGAGCCAAGCTGGTTGATCTTTTCGCGAATGACGCTGCGTTGTCCCGCGATTGCCGCCAGACGGCTCTCGAGCTGGCTGACCTGCCCGTTCCACACGCTCTTGAAATACGGATCCTCGGAGCGGGCCTTGAGGTCGAGAGGCATCGTCAGCCTGGATCCGCGATCGAGCTCGGTCAGAAGGCGAACCTCCGTCGCGCGGAGCACGACGTGTTGCTGGGTGAGAACCTCGAATTCCGCACGCGCCTGGGTCTCGTCGAGCACGATGAGCAGGTCGCCGGCGCCAACCTGGTCGCCTTCCTTGACGTGCAGCTCCTTAACGATGCCGCCGTCCAGATGCTGGACGCTCTTGCGGTTGCCGTCGACCTTGACGACGGCATTCGCCACCACGGCGCCGTTGAGCGGAGCGGTTGCCGCCCAGGTGCCGATGCCGCCGAAGAAGACCGCGATCATGATCCAGCCGGCGAGCGCCACGTGCTCGATCGAATCGCTGAGTGCTCCGCGTGCGGGGGCCGGCGCGGGCGCGGCAAGTGAGAGGAGCTTCCTGAGATTCCCTTCGAGAATGGCCAAGTCCATGGGATCCGCCTAACTGCCAGCGCTTTGCACCGCGTGCACAGGCACGGGGCGGGTCAGACGCGACATGATCTCAAGACGCGGTCCGAACATCTCGGCGGTCCCCTCCCGGAGGACGAGGATCTTGTCGACGACGCTGATGGTTGCCGGCCGGTGCGAGATGATGACGACGGTGGTGCCGCGCTTCTTCAGTTGCACGATGCAATCGGCCAGCGCGTTGTCGCCTTCAGCATCGAGATTTGAGCTGGGCTCATCGAGGACGACGAAGCTCGGATTGCCGTAGACGGCGCGAGCCAGGCCGATGCGCTGTCGGAAGCCCCCTGACAGGATCGCCCCGCCCTCTCCGACCTGGGTGTCGTAGCCGCTCTGGAGCCGCACGATCATCTCGTGGACACCGGCGAGCTGGGCAGCGTGGATCACCTCAGTGTCGCAGCTCGCATCAAAGCGGCTGATATTGGCGGCAACGGTGTCTGCGAACAGCTCGATGTCCTGAGGCAGATAGCCGACATGGTCGCCGACCGCCTTCCTGACCCAGGTCGACACGTCGGCGCCGTCGAGGCGCACCGCCCCGGCCGACGGCGTCAACACGCCAACGAGGTGACGCGCCAGCGTCGACTTGCCCGCGCCGGAGGGGCCGATGACGCCGAGCACCTCTCCCGCCTCGATCGCGAAGGTCACGCCGCGCAGGATCGGCTTGGAGCTGCCATACGGCACAAAAGTGAGTGCCTCGACCGACAGCCGGCCCTTGGGTCTCGGCAGGGTAAGCCCGGTCTCGCGGACGGGATCGGCGGTGAGAAGCTCCTGAATGCGCAGGAATGCAGTCCGCGCCGACACCAGGCTGCGCCACGAGCCAACGATCTGCTCGACCGGCTGCAAGGCACGGCCCAGCAGGATGCTGGCGGCAAACATCGAGCCGACGGTCGTGAGCCGCTCGATAACGAGATAGGCGCCGAGGCCCAGGATCAACGATTGCATGGCGAGCCGCAGGAACCGGATCAGGCTCTGGACGGTAGCGGCGCGGTCGCTCGCGGCCACCTGCCGCTCCAGCATCCGGTCGCGATCGCGACGCCAGCGCCGCAGCAAGCCCCTGGTCATGCCCATCGCGCGCACGACTTCCGTGTTGCGCAGGCTCATTTCGGTGAAGCTGTAGCTGCGCGCGGCGGCCTCGTTCGATTCCGTCAGCGGCAGCCGCACCAGCCATTCGCTGAGCAGCGCCATCAGCACCAGGATGATCGAGCCGCCGAGCGCAAAGGCGCCCAGCGCGGGATGCAGCACGAAGATCACGGCGATGTAGATCGGGGCCCACGGCAGATCGAAGATTGCGTGGATTCCGGTGCCGGTCACGAACTGGCGGAATGTATCGAAGTCCCGCAGCGCCTGGCTGCGGGCGCCGCCTGCAGCGGCCGAGCGATCGATGATCGCCGTCATCACCCGCGCGGCGATCTTACGATCGAGCCGGATGCTGGCGCGGGTCAGCACCCGCGCGCGAACCGCGTCGAGCCCGGCGAGCGCCATGAAGGCCAGCAGCAGCGCGATGGTGAGCATCAACAGCGTGATCTCGCTGGCGCTCGAGATCACGCGGTCGTAGACCTGCAACATATAGAGAGGGCCGGCCAGGTACAGCAGGTTGATCGCGAGGCTAAAGGTCCCGGCGGTCAGGAAATATCCTTGGCAGGTCTGCACCAACTGCCGGAGTTCGTCCGGCCTCTTCAACGGTACGCTCACTCAATCCGGCAGGATACCCGCCCCTCCAACGAAAAACTTTACCACTGCGCCCGCGGCACCCGGCCAGGTACTCCGTTTACCCGGCCGGCGCCTTGGTCCGAAGAAAGCCAGCGTCAATCAGACGAGATTCACGTAGCTGCTGTCCTTGTTGATCCAGGCGTCGATGACACCGAGATAGTCTCCATTGTTGACGCCGAGCAGAACCATCGACTGATTCTGCGACACCGCGAGCTGCTTACTGCCAGCTGAATCGGTGAGCGCATTCATCGCGGCAAAGATATCGCTGCCGGACGGGATGCCGTCGTCGGATTCTCCAACTTGCCACGCAGCACTGCTGGCCTTGACGACCTTGGTAAAGCCGTCCTTCCCGGGCTCGCCCGCGTTGTTGTATTGCAACACCTCGCAAGTCGTCCCACCCGTACTCAGAGTGTCCGTCTTGGTGCCGCCGTACTTGATCAGCCAATCGGCGATATCGGTCAGGAGACCGGCCGGTGCGTTGAAGTCCGGCACACCGACATCGTTCAGCAAAGTCGTGACCGCATAGCGAGCGAAGTCACCGAGCTTGTCGCCGCCGGTGCCATTGGAACCACAAACGACCTCCTGCGCGTCATCCCACTCGATGACGAGGCACTTACCATTCGAACCCTCGAATACCAGGTCCTTCTTGCCGTCATTGTCGACGTCGACGAAGTTGCTGTTCGCGTCGGAATGATTGGGCAGCAGGTTGAGTATGTCTGCCTGCTCGATCGTGCCGCCGGCGGCAAGCTTGTCGGCAAGGAACCGGCCCTGCCCGTCCGAAGGTCCGTTGTTGGCGATGCCGTCCCAGACGTAGAGATGGTTGCACCAGAAGCCGGGCGTAAGCCCGACTGCCCCGACCGCATGGTTGCCGAAGAACAGGTCATCGCCGACCACGACCTCATGTTGCGGATCGCTGGCCCCGAGGCCGGCATCGCCCGCGAAGGCCACCAGTTCTTCGCCGCTCTGGATGGTGACCGTCGTCGTATTGTCGCCGATCCCGTCATTGTTGTGATCGACGGTTGCCGCCCAGGTCTGGCCGCCGTCGGTGAACAGCTCGGTGACCGTGTAGATGCCCGGATGCAGGTTCAGGAATGAGAACTTGCCGTCGGCACCGGTCGTGGTGGTAATAGTGTCCTGGGTCCCGTTACCGTCAATATCACCCTGCAACTGGATGGTGACACCGGCCATCGGCTTCTCATCGTCGGCGGTGTTCGCGATGTTGTCGGCGCCATCCGCGTCGTACACACCATCTGCGTTCACGTCCTCGAACTTAAAGCCGTGGATCGAGCCGTTGAGGTAGTTCATGAAGGTGGTGTCGGCATCGACGCCGTGGGATTCCCCGGACGCGAGGGTCAGGGCGATCGTCGTCTTGTCCGCCGACAGATAGCCGCCGCTCAGCACCTCCTGGACGAGGTATTTGCCGGGATCGAGACCGGTGAACGACCAGGTACCGTTGGCTGCCGTCGTCGTGGTCTTGAACGGCGAGTCCTGGGCATCGTTGTCGATCACGCCGTCGCGCTCGTCGTCCTGCAGGATGCCGTCGCCGTTGAGGTCCTTGTACAGGTTGATCGTGATCCCCGCGATCGGGGTGTTCTCACCGGCATCCTTGACGCCGTCCGCATCGAGGTCCAGCAGCTTGATGCCGTTCACCGAGGCCGGCTTGTAGTTCATGAAGGTGGTGCCTTCATCGACCCCGTGGGTCTCGCCCGAAGCCAGCGTGATGGCGACGTCGACATTGTCCTTGGTGACGTAGCCACCGCTCAGCACCTCCTCGACAATGTACTTGCCGGGGTCGAGGTTGNTGAACGACCAGGTGCCGTCGGCCGCGGTCGTCGTGGTCTTGAACGGCGAGTCCTGGCTGTCGTTGTCGAGCACGCCGTCGCGCTCGTCGGCCTGCAGCACGCCGTCGCCNTTCAAGTCCTTGTACAGATTGATGGTGATCCCGGCGATCGGCGTGTTCTCGCCGGCATCCTTGACGCCGTCGGCGTCCGCATCGAGCAGCTTGATGCCGTTCACCGAGGCCGGCTTGTAGTTCATGAAGGTCGTGCCTTCATCGACCCCGTGGGTTTCCCCCGAGGCCAGGGTGATGGCGACGTCGACATTGTCCTTGGTGACATAGCCGCCACTCAGCACTTCCTCGACGATGTANTTGCCGGGGTCGAGGTTGCTGAACGACCAGGTGCCGTCGGCCGCGGTCGTCGTGGTCTTGAACGGCGAGTCCTGGGTGTCGTTGTCGAGCACGCCGTCGCGCTCGTCGGCTTGCAGCACGCCGTCGCCGTTCAAATCCTTGTACAGGTTGATGGTGATCCCGGAGATCGGCGTGTTCTCGCCGGCATCATGCACGCCGTCGGCATCGGCATCGAGCAGCTTGATGCCGTTCACCGACGCCNGCTTGTAGTTCATGAAGGTGGTGCCTTCATCGACCCCGTGGGTCTCGCCCGAGGCCAGCGTGATGGCGACGTCGACGTTGTCCTTGGTCACATAGCCGCCGCTCAGCACCTCTTCGACAATGTACTTGCCGGGATCGAGGCCGTTGAACGACCAGGTGCCGTCAGCCGCCGTCGTCGTGGTCTTGAACGGGGAATCTTCCGTATCACTGTCAAGGACGCCGTCGCGCTCGTCGGCCTGCAGCACGCCGTCGCCGTTCAAATCCTTATATAGGTTGATCGTGATTCCCGAGATCGGCGTGTTCTCGCCGGCGTCGTGAACGCCGTCGGCGTCAGCGTCGAGCAGCTTGATGCCGTTGATCGAAGCCGCCTTGTAGTTCATGAAGGTGGTGCCTTCATCGACCCCATGGGTCTCGCCGGAGGCCAGCGTGATGGCGACGTCGACATTGTCCTTGGTGACATAGCCGCCACTCAGCACTTCCTCGACGATGTACTTGCCGGGATCGAGGTTGCTGAACGACCAGGTGCCGTCGGCCGCCGTCGTCGTGGTCTTGAACGGCGAGTCCTGGCTATCGTTGTCGAGCACGCCGTCGCGCTCGTCGGCCTGCAGCACGCCGTCGCCATTGAGGTCCTTGTACAGGTTGATGGTGATCCCGGAGATCGGCGTGTTCTCGCCGGCGTCGTGAACGCCGTCGGCGTCCGCATCGAGCAACTTGATGCCGTTCACCGAGGCCGGCTTGTAGTTCATGAAGGTGGTACCGGCATCGACCCCGTGGGTCTCGCCCGAGGCCAGCGTGATGGCGACGTCGACATTGTCCTTGGTGACATAGCCGCCGCTCAGCACCTCCTCGACGATGTACTTGCCGGGATCGAGGTTGCTGAAGGACCAGGTGCCGTCGGCCGCGGTGGTCGTGGTCTTGAATGGCGAGTCCTGGCTGTCGTTGTCGAGCACGCCGTCGCGCTCGTCGGCTTGCAGCACGCCGTCGCCGTTCAGATCCTTGTACAGGTTGATGGTGATGCCCGAGATCGGGGTGTTCTCGCCGGCGTCGTGCACGCCGTCGGCGTCCGCATCCAGCAGCTTGATGCCGTTCACCGAGGCCGGCTTGTAGTTCATGAAGGTGGTGCCTTCATCGACCCCGTGGGTCTCGCCCGACGCCAGCGTGATCGCGACGTCGACATTGTCCTTGGTGACATAGCCGCCGCTCAGCACCTCCTCGACAATGTACTTGCCGGGATCGAGGTTGCTGAACGACCAGGTGCCGTCGGCCGCGGTCGTGGTGGTCTTGAACGGCGAGTC
>NZ_CAADFC020000022.1 GCF_900696085.1 Bradyrhizobium ivorense | reverse complement strand
TTCTGGCCTCGCGCGTGCTGTCTGCCAGGAAACTGCTCGAAGTCGTGCGCGCCCATTGGAGCATCGAGAACAACCTGCACTGGGTTCTCGACGTTCTATTCGACGAGGACGCCTGCCGCAGCCGCAAGGATCATGCCGCGGAAAATCTCGCCGTCATCCGCAAGCTGGCCATCAATGTCCTGCAGGCAACGCCAGGTCCAGCCCGCATCAGCCACAAAATGCTCCAGGCCAGATGGAACAACGACTTCCTTCTCTCCGCCCTCGCCCATATGCGATAGCCCTACCTTTTCAAGGGGAGGTTTGACCCGCACGAGATCGGGACTCTCACGACGCCAGTGCCTCCTCCGGCATCACAACGGCGAGGTTCTGGCTCTCGGCGACGGCGCGGTTGGTGATGCGGCCGCGATGGATGTTGAGGCCGGCGCGCAGATGCGGGTCCTCGACCAGCGCGCGCAAGCCCTTCGCTGCCAGCGCCAGGCCGAACGGCAGCGTGGCGTGGTTGAGCGCGTGGCTCGACGTCACCGGCACCGCGCCCGGCATGTTGGCGACGCAGTAATGCACGATGTCGTCGACCAGATAGGTCGGCGCCTGGTGCGTGGTCGGCTTCGAGGTTTCGAAGCAGCCGCCCTGGTCGATCGCGACATCGACCAGCACCGCGCGGCGCTTCATGCTGGAAAGTTGCGCGCGCGACACGAGCTTTGGTGCGCTGGCGCCGGGCACCAGCACCGCGCCGATCACGACATCGGCGGCGATGATTTCCTGCTCGATCGCCTCCAGCGTGGCGAAGCGGGTGCGGACGCGCCCGGCGAAGAGATCGTCGAGCAGGCGCAGCCGCGCCAATGAGCGGTCGAGGATGGTGACGTCGCTGCCGAGCCCGGCCGCCATCCGCGCCGCATGGGTGCCGACCACGCCGCCGCCGATGATCGCGACCCTGGCCGGCGGCACGCCGGGCACGCCGCCGAGCAGCTTGCCCATGCCGTCGGCGGATTTGCGCAGCGCCGCGCCCGCGGCCTCGATCGCAAGCCGGCCGGCGACCTCGCTCATCGGCGCCAGCAGCGGCAGCCCGCCATGCGCGTCGGTGACGGTCTCATAGGCGACTGCGGTGCAGCCGGAGGCGAGCAGGCCCTTGGTCTGCGGCACGTCGGGCGCGAGATGCAGATAGGTGAAGAGGATCTGGCCTTCGCGCAAGCGTGTCCATTCCGACGGCTGCGGCTCCTTCACCTTCACGATCATGTCGGCCGTGGCAAACACCTCGTCGGCGGTGTCGGCGACGCTGGCGCCGGCCTGCCGGTAGACGTCATCGCCGGCGCCGATGCCTTCGCCGGCGCCGCGCTGGACCACGACCTCATGCCCATGCGCGACATATTCGCGGACCGACGCCGGGGTCAGTCCGACACGATACTCTTCGATCTTGATCTCCTTGGGCACGCCGATGCGCATGGTCCGCTCCTGAAATGAATCACTCCCGTTAACGTTGAGGCTATTCCTCACCACATGGCGTTTCTCAGCGAAATCCGGCTTGCTCACAGCCGAATACGCTCATATCCTTCGCACCTGACGGCATTCTTAGAGGAAAGCTGCGTGGACGGTCTCGACCGCATCGATCTCCGTATCCTGGCCGAGCTGGTGCTGGATGCCCGCGCCAGCCAGATCGAGCTGGCGGAGAAGGTCGGGCTGTCGCCGACCGCCTGCGCGCGACGCATCCGTCATCTCGAGGAGACCGGCGTCATCAGAGGCTACCGCGTCGATCTCGAACCATCAGCGCTCGGTCTCGTGACCACAGTCGTCGTCACCATCACGCTGGAGAAGCAGAGCGAGGATTATCTGGCGGCGTTCGAGGCCGCGATCGCGCGCTGCCCCGACGTCGTCTCCTGCCACCTGATGTCCGGCAGCGACGATTATCACCTGCAGGTCATCGCGCGCGACATCGCCGACTTCGAGCGCATCCACAAGCAGCACCTGTCGCGAATGCCGGGCGTCGCCCGCATCCATTCCAGTTTTGCGATGCGCGAAGTGGTCCGCCGCACCATCCCGGAAACCGCGCTGCGCGGCTGAGGCAGGGCCTCCTCGCCGCATCTCCTCATGAGGATGACGGTCAGCGTAGTTCTGTGACACGTCGTGCCGGCGAAAAGCCGGGACGACACTGAATGGTTTGGTGCCGCTCGTGAGTCATGCGTTACTCCCGCATCCCCGCACCTCACACCCCCGCCCCGCTCCCACACGCATTTTTTAGTCGTGATTCGCGGACATTTGTGACAGAATTGCTACATATCAATGTCGGTTCGGTAACACGCGGAGCGGTGAATTGAGCATGAAGCGTCAGGCACGGCCGGTTTCGCTGGCCTGGTCCAATCCGGTGGTCAGGTGGTGGGGCCTGCTGACGCTGGTCAGCGCCGCCAACATCGCGGTCTGGTTTGTGCTGTACCGCCAGTTCCACGAGCAGAGCAGCGGCAGCCTGGGCAACTCGTCCGGCATCGGCCTGATGCTGCTGCTGTGCGCGGCCTATGTGTTCGGCTGCGCCTTTCGCTCGATCCTGCCGCGCGCCGACGTGCAGCGCATCTGCCTGTTCGACACCTGGCTGTCGAGCGTCGCGGTCGGGCGAACCGTCGCCACCGTCGCCGAGGTCTGCTTCGCCGCGCAATGGGCGATCGTGCTGCATCAGCTCGGCACCATGACCGGCGCCGAGACCACGGTGAACATCGCATGGATCATCGTGCCGCTGATCCTGATCGCGGAAGCCTTCTCCTGGTATGCGGTGCTGACCACGCACTATCTCGGCAACGCGATCGAGAATTCGATCTGGGCCGTGGTGTTCTTCCTGGTCGGCATCGCGCTGTGCCGGCTGCTGCCGGAGTTTCACGGTCCGGTGCGCTGGGCGTTCGTCATCGCGATCATCGGCATCACCGGCTATCTCGCCTTCCTGATGACGGTCGACGTGCCGATGTATCTGAACCGCTGGCGCGCCGAGCTCGCCGCCGGCGGCACGCTGCTGCACCCGCTCGAAGGCCTGCGCGACGTCAGCACACGCTGGGTCGTCACCCACGACATCGCCGAATGGCGCGAGGAAATCGCCTGGATGTCGCTGTATTTCAGCATGGCGGTGTGGTCGAGCCTTGCGCTGTGCGTCGGCTATTCGCTCGAGGACCAGCTGCCGCGCTACCGCACCGAGCGGGCGATCGTCAGCACGACGCCGGCAGCGCCGCAGACCGCGACGATCGAGCAGGCCGCGCCGCCGCGGAATTGATCGGATAGCCGCCGCGCGCGGCTTGTGGCCGGACGCGCTTTCGGAGTAAAGGCGGGGCCGTCCTCCGCTCATCCGCCGGCCGTCCATGCCCCGCATCACCATCATCGAAACCGGTCTCGTCAATGCGCAGCTCCGCGCGCGCCACGGCAGCTATCCGCAGATGTTCGCGCGAATGGTCGCCGCCGCCGATGGGTCGATCGCCTGCGACACAGTCAGCATTCCCAATGGCGAGCGACTTCCGGACCCCGCCAGCCTTGATGCGATCCTGATCACGGGATCACCGGCCGGCGTCTATGACGAATTCGACTGGATCGCCCCGCTCGAAGCTCTCGTGCGCGCGGCCCATGACCGGCGCACACCGATGGTCGGCGTGTGCTTCGGCCATCAGCTGATCGCGCAGGCGCTCGGCGGCACGGTGCGCAAATCCGACAAGGGCTGGGGCATGGGACGTCACGTCTACCGGCTGGCGCAAGACAACGGGCTGATCGCGGGCGAAGAGATCGCCGTCGCCTGCTCGCATCAGGATCAGGTGATCGCCCCGCCCGCCGCCGCGCGCACCATCATGGCGTCCGATTTCACGCCGCATGCCGGACTGCTTTACGATGGCGGCACCACGCTGTCGGTGCAGCCGCATCCGGAATTTTCTATCGACTATGCCGACGCGCTGTGCGACCTGCACCGCGGCCGCGCGCCCGACGCGCAGGTCGTTTCAGCCAAGGCCTCGCTCGCCGAACCGCTCGATCACGCCAAACTCGGCGGCGTGATCACGCGTTTCCTGACCCGTCCGCGCGGCTGATCAGCGGCCGGCGGCGGCAACCTCCGCCGCAAGCGGCGGCCCGCTGCGCGACGCCGCCTGCAGCGCGCATTCGACGAAACGCCGCGGCAGCAGCGAGGCGCTGGAGCGCATCGCCACCAGCATCCGGCTCTCGGCGTCAGGCGTATCCAACGTCTTGGCGACGACGTTCATGACGCCGGCCTGCTGATAGCAGGACGGCAGCACCGAGATCCCGATTCCCGCCGCCACCAGACTGAGCACGGTGCGCAGCTCATGCGCCTCCTGCGCAATGCGCGGCACGAAGCCGGCGCGCCGGCACAGCATCGCGGCCTGGTCGCCGACGCCGCAGCCGCTCTCGGCCATGCCGACGAATTCGTAGTCGGCGAGATCGGCCATCTGCAATTTGCCCGGCGCGGCGGCGAGCGGATGATCCAGCGGCAGAAACGCCATCAGCCGATCGCGCCAGACCACGTGCACCTGCAGGTCGGCTGCGGGACGGAAGTCGAGCGGCGGCCGCATGATCGCGACATCGAGCTCGGCATCGGCCATCGCCTGCAGCTGCTTTGCGGTCGACATGTGCCTGAGCTCGATCTTCACCCGCGGATAGCTGGCGCGGAAGCTGCGGAACAGTTCGGCGAACATGTCGAGCATCGGCACCGAGTCGGTAAAACCGACGCGGACCACGCCGGCTTCGCCGCGCGCGGCCCGGCGCACCGTCTCCGACGCGAGATCGAGCTCGCCGACGGCGCGCCGCGCGTGCTCGAGCAGCAAGTGGCCGGCCTGGGTCAGCTCGACGGCGCGCCGCGTCCGCGACAGCAGCTGGGTGCCGAGTTCCTCCTCCATCGCCTTGATCTGCGTGCTCAGCGGCGGCTGGCTGACATGCAGACGCTTTGCGGCGCGGCTGAAGCTCAGCTCCTCGGCGACGGCGATGAAGTAGCGAAGCTGCCGGTAGTCCATCGCTTATTCCGTTTCCCTATAAGTGAGGGGTCAAAGCGGTATTTGACCTCCCCGGACCGTTTCCCGATCTTGGCGACAAAATGCCGATGCTCCATGGGGAGCAAAGGGGGAAGGCGAAATATGCATCACGACCGGGTGCTGGAGCGCAGCGCGCACTGCCGGTCTGCCATGCGAATTCGCGGCGGAGACTAACCCCAACCTTGGTCCGCCGGCGCCAACAATGACAAGACGAGAGGAAACAATGGCCCAACCTGCCGTCAGCGACCTGGAGCGCCAGACCATCCGCCGCGTCTACTGGCGGCTGATCCCGATCCTGTTCGCGATGATGTTCTTCAACTATCTCGACCGCATCAATCTCGGCTACGCCGGGCTGACCATGAACCAGGATCTCGGCTTCAGCCCGGCGATCTTCGGCTTCGCGGCCAGCATCTTCTTCCTCGGCTACATGGTGCTGGAGGTGCCGAGCAATCTCATGCTGCATCTGCTCGGCGCACGAATCTGGCTCGCGCGCATCCTGATCACCTGGGGGCTGGTCGCGGCGCTGACCGCCTTCGTCTGGAATCCGTTCGGCCTCTATGTGATGCGGTTCGGCCTCGGCGTCGCGGAAGCCGGCTTCATGCCCGGCGTCGTGCTCTATCTGACCTACTGGTTTCCGTCGCGCTATCGCGCCCGAGCTGTCGCCGGCTACATCATCGCCGGCTCGTTCTCGGCTGTGCTGGGCGGGCCGATCTCAACCAGCATCATGACCTGGTTCGACGGCGCCGGCGGCCTGCATGGCTGGCAGTGGATGTTCCTCGCCGAGGGCGTGCCCACCATTCTGCTCGGCCTGTTCACGCTCTATTATCTGACCGACCGCCCGGCCAAGGCGAGCTGGCTCAGCAAAGAGCAGGCCGACTGGCTGGAGGGCGAGCTCGCCGCCGAGCGGGCCGAGATCGAGCAACAGGGGCAGCACAGGGTGATCGACTGCGTCCTCGATATCAGGGTCTGGCTGCTGGCGGCTCTCTTCGGCTGCGCGCTGGTCGGCATCTATGGCCTGTTGCTGTGGCTGCCGCAGATCATCAAGGGCATGGGCGAGCTCAGCAACATCCAGGTCGGGTTTCTCTCGGCGATCCCGCCGCTGCTCGGCGTCGTAGGCACCATCGTGGTCAGCCGCAGCTCGGACAAGACCGGCGACCGCAAGTTTCATCTTGCCGGCGTCTATCTGCTGGCGGCGATCGCGATGCTCGGCAGCGCCTATGTGCACAGCCCGGTGCTGGCGTTCGTGTTCCTCTGCATCGTCGGCTTCAGCCTGAACGCCGGCAATCCGTTGTTCTGGAGCATCAACGCCTCGCTGTTGACCGGTGCGGCCGGTGCCGCCTCGATCGCGATGGTCAACACGCTCGCGCAGTTCGGCGGGCTGATCGGCCCGTGGTGCATCGGCCTGATCAAGGATTCCACCGGCAGCTTCTCCTGGGCGCTGGTCGGAATCGCCGGCTTCCTGATCGTCGCCTCCGCCATCGCCGCCACCATGCGCGTCAAGCCGCGCGAGGCGGAGCTGACGCACGCGATCCCGTCATCCGCTACGCATTAGAAGAGAGAGTGCAATCATGATCATCGACTGCCACGGCCACTACACCACCGAGCCGCCAAAACTGCACGCGTTCCGCGACAAGCAGCTCGCCGGCCTCGCCGACAAGAGCCGTCGCCCGCTCACCACCAATCTCGGCATCAGCGACGACGAGATTCGCGACAGCGTGCAGGGCGCGCAGCTCAAGCTGCAGAAGGAGCGCGGCACCGACGTCACCATCTTCTCGCCGCGCGCCGCCGGCATGGCGCATCACGTCGGCAAGGAAGCCACCAGCGTGGAATGGACCACGATCTGCAACGACATGGTGCACCGGGTCTGCACGCTGTTTCCGAACAATTTCGTGCCGGTCTGCCAGCTGCCGCAGAGCCCCGGCGTGCAGCCGAAAAACTGCATCGCCGAGCTGGAGCGCTGCGTCACCCAGCTCGGCTTCGTCGGCTGCAACCTCAACCCCGATCCGGCCGGCGGCTACTGGTGCGATCCGCCGCTGACCGACGAGTGGTGGTTTCCGCTCTATGAGAAGATGGTCGAGCTCGACGTGCCGGCAATGGTCCACGTCTCCTCGTCCTGCAATCCCTGTTTTCACGGCACCGGCGCGCATTACCTGAACGGCGACACCACCGCCTTCATGCAGTTTCTGACCTCCGATCTGTTCAAGCGCTTCCCGACGCTCCGCTTCATCATCCCGCATGGCGGCGGCGCGGTGCCCTATCACTGGGGCCGCTACCGTGGCCTCGCGCAAGACATGAAGCTGCCGCCGCTGTCGGAGCATCTGCTCAAGAACGTGTACTTCGACACCTGCGTCTATCACCTCCCCGGCATCGAGCTCTTGACCCGGGTGATCCCGGTCGAGAACATCCTGTTCGCCTCCGAGATGGTCGGCGCCGTCCGCGGCATCGATCCCGAGACCGGCCATCACTTCGACGACACCCGCCGCTATATCGACGCCTTGCCGCTGAGCGCCGAGGACAAGGCCAAGATCTTCGAAGGCAACGCCCGCCGCGTCTATCCCCGCCTCAACGCCCATCTCGACCGCCGCGCGCATTAGAGAAGACCGATTGCATCGATCCGGCCGCAGGCTCGTTCACCTCTCCCGCTTGCGGGGGAGGTCGGATCGCATCGCAAGATGCGATCCGGGTGGGGGCTTTCTCCACGATATGATTGGTGGAGAGAGCCCCACCCCGACCCTCCCCCGCAAGCGGGAGAGGGAGTACACCTCCTGCGCGGCAGCGATGCGACCCGATCCAATCACGTTCCAAGCAATCAAACTCAGAACACCCGGAGAAAACCGATGGCCATTGGATTTGCAATTCACAAGACGAAACGAAAAGTGTCGCCCGATCTGGTCGCGCGCTACCGCACGCTCCCCGTCGCCAATATCAGCGACGTGATGTCGCGGATCGCGGGCACCAACCGGTTGCGGCCGATGCATGGCGGCGGCTGGCTCGGCGGCCCGGCACTGACCGTCAAGACCCGGCCCGGCGACAATCTGATGGTGCACAAGGCGATCGATCTGGCGCAGCCGGGTGACGTCATCGTCGTCGACGCCGGCGGCATCCTGGTCAACGCCATCATCGGCGAGATCATGTCGACGCTCGCCGAGAAGAAGGGCGTCGCGGGTTTTGTCATCGACGGCTCGATCCGCGATGCCGGCGCGATCCGCGCCGGATCGTTCCCGGTGTTCGCCGCCGGCGTCGCGCATCGCGGTCCTTACAAGGACGGCCCGGGCGAGATCAACTGCGCGATCTCGATCGACGGCATGATCGTCGAGCCCGGCGACCTCATCGTCGCCGATGACGACGGCGTGCTGTGCGTGCCCTATGACCAGGCCGCGGAAATCTGCAAGCAGACCGAAGCCAAGAAGGCGAGCGAGGAAAAGGCGATCCAGCAGATCCTCGCCGGCACGCCCGATCGCCGCTGGGTCGACGAAACGCTGGCGCGGCTCGGCTGCGAGTACAAGGACTGACTCGTATTTTTTGCGGCAGAGCGCGGCGTCACGTCTGCCTGAAAGCAGACATGCGCCGCGATTTCAATCCGCGTGCAGCAGCCGGTAGACCGATTTGAAGCGGAAGGACTGCTTGCCGGCCAGCGCAGTGGCTTCGAACTCGGCGGCCTCATCCGTATAGGTGCCGGAAAATCCGATGCTGATGGTCTTGCGCGCCCAGGGATAGGTTGCGGAAATCGGCGAGTGCTCCCGGCTCGTCATCTCGCCTTTCCACTTGCCGTTCGCAGAGGTGTAGCTGCCGACGGTGTAGTAGAATCCGCCGCCGCCGCGCATCATGCCGTCGCGCAGCACCATGACGTGCCGGTTGTAGGCCTCCACGCCGTCCAGAAATCGCGTCTCGGCCAGGTAAAGTCCGTTTCTGATCATGATCCGATGCCGCGCAATCGCGAGCGTCGCCGCGCCCTGCTGTCCCCGGAGCGGATACAAACTGCGCGTCCTGCCGGCACTTTACAAGCCCGCAGGCCCGCAAGGCACCTTCCACCCCTGCCCTGGAGCCAGTAATGATACCGGCCAGATCGTCCCGGACGGCGTCCCGCCCGGTGACCTGCCAGCCAAAGGAGTGTCCCCATCATGAAACGCCGTACGTTCCTCACAGGCGGCGCCCTCGCCGGCGCAACCACGCTGGTTGCGGCGCCTGCGATCGCGCAGAGCATGCCCGAGATCAAATGGCGTTTGACGTCGAGCTTTCCGAAGTCGCTCGACACCATCTTCGGCACAGCGCAGACCTTTGCGAAATACGTCGCCGATGTCACCGACAACAAGTTTCAGATCCAGACCTTTGCGGCCGGCGAGCTCGTGCCCGGCCTGCAGGCGCTCGATGCGGTCAGCTCCGCGACCGTCGAGATGGCGCAGACGCCGCTGTATTTCTACATCGGCAAGGAGCCGGCGCTGGCCTATGCCACCGGCGTGCCGTTCGGCATGAACCATCGCCACCAGGAATCCTGGTGGGCGTTCGGCGGCGGCGCCGATCTGTGCAACGAGGCGCTGAAACCGTTCAAGGCGCATGCGATCCTTGCCGGCAACTCCGGCACCCAGATGGGCGGCTGGTTCCGCAAGGAGATCAAGACGGTCGACGACCTGAAGGGCCTCAAGTTTCGCATCGCCGGCATGGGCGGCCATGTACTGGCGCGGCTCGGCATCGTGCCGCAGCAGATCGCGGGCGGCGAGGTCTATGCCGCGCTCGAGAAAGGATCGATCGATGCCGCCGAGTTCGTCGGCCCCTATGACGACGAGAAGCTCGGCTTCTACAAGGTGGCGAAATACTACTACTTCCCCGGCTGGTGGGAAGGCGGCGCGATGCTGCACATGATCGTCAACGACGAGAAGTGGAATGGCTTGCCGAAGCAATACCAGGCGGTGCTGAACCAGGCTGGTGCTGCGGCAGGCGCCTGGATGCTGGAAAAATATGACAGCGTGAACCCGGCCGCGCTGAAGCGGCTGGTCGCCGGCGGGGCCGAGCTGCGCGCCTTCCCGCAGCCGGTGATGGAGGCCAGCTACCAGGCCACGCAGGACCACCTCAACGAGATTTCCGAGAAGAGCCCGCTGTTCAAGAAGACGCGCGAGAGCCACGACGCCTATATGAAGGAAGTGCTGTTCTACACCCAGATCGCGGAGAACTATTACGACAACTATTTGCTCAGCAAAATGCGCAAGACAGGCTGAGTTGAACCTGTGACCCGTAGCCCGGATGGAGCGCAGCGAAATCCGGGAACGGTGCGCCCGCGGATAGAGGATCCCGGATTGCGCTTCGCTTCATCCGGGCTACAGGACTGCATGCAGGTATCATAGTGCAAACGCTTCCGCCCGTGGTTCCACGGGCCGGAACACCGTACTGATCCGGATTTCTGATAAACCAGGATGATCGTAATACGGTCCCTGCCGGCGCGACCGTAACTTGCGAAGCATTTTATACGATTGAGTTTTTAGAGGATCCATTTCAACCGGCAGAAAAGGACCGTCACGTCGACGGTCCTTTTTTCGTTTCAGCGATCCAATTCGCACCACGGGTTCCAGCCCGAGCTGCGCCCTGACAATCGCACAGCACCGTAATATCCTCCCACCATCCGATAGAATGAGGTGGCGCTGTGGAGGATATCGAGGCCTTTCTCGCCGTGATCGAGGCCGGCAGCCAGACCGCGGCGGCGCGCCGGCTCGGCCGCTCGCTGCAATCGGTCAACCGCTCGCTGATGACGCTGGAGCGCAGCGTCGGCGTCGAGCTGGTGCGGCGAACCACGCGTCGATCGTTCCCGACCGAGGCCGGGCTCGCGTTCTACCGGCGCGTCAAGCCGGCGCTTGCCGAGATCACCGAGGCGCGGCTGGAGGCGGCGAGCCAGCGCGGCGAACCGTCGGGCCTGCTGCGCATCGCTGCACCCGTGCAGTTCGCCTCCGCCTTCGTCGTGCCTGTCATCGCGGACTTCATCGCGCGCTACCCGCTGATCAAGGCCGAGCTCAAGGCCTCGGACCGCGCCGTCGACGTGGTCGGCGACGGCTTTGACGTTGCCGTTCGGATCAGGGACTTGCCGGATTCGTCGCTGAAGGCGCGGCGGCTCGGCGAAATTCGCACCGTCGTCTATGGCGCGCCGGGCTACTTTGCCCGTTACGGCCGGCCGGATCATCCCGATGCGCTCACGCGTCATCGCTGCGTGCGGCGCATCAGCAGCGACGGCGAACCGGAGCTGTGGCGCTTTCAGATCGACGGCGAGCCAAAGGCGGTTCGGGTCAACGGCTGCTTCGAGAGCGACAATTCGGCGGCGCTGTGCGCGGCGGCGCGTGACGGTCTCGGCCTCGGCTACGGACCGTTCTGGCAGATCCGCGATCTCTTCAACGAGAGCGCCGTCGAGATCGTGCTCGAGGAATTTGAAGCACCGCGCACGCCGATCCATGCGGTATTTCCGCCGAGCGGAATGCCAGCGGCCAAGACGCGGCTGTTTGCCGACCAACTCGCCACCCGGCTGAAGCACGAGCGGCTCTGAGACGCCGGCGCGCGTCGCCCGCCATTCTCCCGATTTGCGAGAAGGTGCTTCCCGCCCCGCACCGATTGTCCGTCCCAAGGGCCAAACCCAATGTGCAGGTGAACGGCAACGAGACGTGCCGGCATCGTGCACTTGAGGAGAGCCCCATGACCACGAACAGGCGCGCCCTGCTCGGCGCAGGACTTTGCATGACCGCAGCATTCGCGTCCCGCGCCGGGCTCGGGGCGATGCCGGCGCAGACGCCAGTGCAGGTTCAAGGCTGCGAATGGCCGGCGGCGAGCGGCGAGCTGCGCCAGTATGCATGCGACTGGCTGCCGGTGGCCGGTGCGCTCGGCGACGATGGCGACGATCGCGCCGCCGCGTCCCGCGATTTCGGCAACATCGTTCAAAGACCGCCGCGCGCCGTGGTCAAGCCGGCCTCCGCCACCGATATCAGCAGCGCGCTCCGCGCCGCCGGCCGATCGGGGCAGAAGGTCGCAGCACGCGGACAGGGACACTCGACCTACGGCCGGGCGATGGCCGAGGGCGGTGTCGTCATCGACATGAGCGGGCTCAACGCGATCCATCGGATCGGCGCCGATCACATCGTCGTCGACGCCGGCGCGACCTGGGAGCGCGTGCTCGAGGCGACGCTGGCACACGGCCTCACCCCGCCGGTGCTCACCAACTATCTCGGCCTCTCCGTCGGCGGCACCATCGCGGTCGGTGGAATCGGCGGCAGCACCTCGCGCCACGGCATGCAGACCGACCATGTTCTGGAGCTCGACATCGTCACAGGAAGCGGCGAGCCACTGACTTGCTCGCGGGGATCGAACGCAGATCTGTTCGACGCAGCGCGCGCCGGCCTCGCACAATGCGGCCT
This sequence comes from Bradyrhizobium ivorense, assembly GCF_900696085.1. Classification (GTDB taxonomy): domain Bacteria; phylum Pseudomonadota; class Alphaproteobacteria; order Rhizobiales; family Xanthobacteraceae; genus Bradyrhizobium; species Bradyrhizobium ivorense. The sequence continues at coordinate 194,601 of NZ_CAADFC020000022.1, read as the reverse complement.
GATCACGCGCGCGACGTTAAAGCTGGTGCGCGCGCCGGAACGGGTGCGGCGCTATCAGCTGTTCTATCAGGACCTCGCCTCGCTGGCGGTGGATCAGCGCCGCGCGCTGCAAGCCGATCGCTTCGATCAATTGCAGGGCGCCATTCTCCCCGACGGCAAGTCGGGCTGGCGATACCAGCTCGAAGGCGCGCTGTTCTACGGCAAGGCCTCGCCTCCGGACGACAATACGGTGTTCGCCTCGTTGTCGGGCAACCGCGAGACCGCCGTCGTCACCGATCTGACCTATCACGACGACGCGCTGGCCTTTGCCAAGCTGGAGGCGCTGCTCCGCTCGAAAGGCCATTGGTCCAATCCGCACCCCTGGCTGTTCACCTTCCTGCCCAACGTCAACGCCGAGCAGCTGGCCGATGAGATCCTCGGCCGCCTCTCCGGCGAGGACATCGGCCAGCTCGGACGAGTGACGTTTTATCCGCTGCGCACCCGCGCATCCGGTACCCCGCTGGTGCGGTGGCCCGAGGGCGGCGTGGCGTTCTGCTGCAACATCGTCCACATGCCGGCATCGGCCGACCCGGCGCAGGTCGATCGGCTGCTGGCGAACAACCGCTTGATCTACGACCGGGTCGTTGATGCGGGCGGCGTCCTGTATCCGGTCAGCGCCCTTCCGATGACGCCGCAGGACTGGGAACATCACTTCGGGCCCGCCTGGCCAAAGCTGCGCCAAGCCAGGCGACGCTACGATCCGCTCGGCCTGCTGACCCCCGGCTACAATTTGTTCTAAGGCCGCCCGAAACCGGCCGGAACGCCGCCCGTTGCAGCCCCACGAGACCCGATCGGGAATTTTTCCCGATACCATCCGGAAAAGAATCCCGGCCGCCAGAAACGAATCCTGTTTGCCAAAGCCGGATCGCTTGAGCAGTCTCGAAGCCGCAAGGTTCGTTGGGGACAATGACGGACCGGGACTGGGTGGTGGGCGCCATGGCTGCGACGTTGTTGCGTGCGGCAACTCGATATCGATCCTCTTGCTTTCGTGCGCGCGGGGCAGCAGTCATGCTGGTCGCGATCGGCGCCGCTGCGCCGTCGACCGTCCTGCACGCCCAGACCACCGCTCCCGTCACCGAACTGCCGCCGGTCAACGTGATCGCCCCGTCACCGCTGGCCGGCACCCGCAGCGCAAGGCCGGCGGCACGGCCCGCGGTTCGCAGCACGCGAACCGCCCGAACCCGAACCGCACCTGCTGCACCGGCGGCGGCGCCGGAAGGCGGCACGGCGGCCCCCGGCCCGTCCGACCGCGACTCGAGCCTGATCGATCGCGACAAGGTCCCGTCCAACACCGAGGTGCTGACGTCGCAGGATTTCAGCAGCAACTACTCGACCAATTTCCTCGACTCGGTGAACCGCAAGCTGCCGGGGGTCACCCTCGGCGACCACACCGGCAATCCATTCCAGCGCAATCTCGACTATCGCGGCTTCACCGCCTCGCCGGTGCAGGGCACGCCGCAGGGGCTCGCGGTCTATCAGAACGGCGTGCGCATCAACGAATCCTGGGGCGACGTCGTCAACTGGGACTTCATCCCGGAGAAGGCGATCGACCGGGTCTCGCTGTTCCCCAACAATCCGGTGTTCGGCCTCAACGCGATCGGCGGGGCGCTGAGCATCCAGATGAAGAATGGCTTCACCTATCAAGGCGTCGAGGGCGAATTGTTCGGCGGCTCCTACGGACGCGTGCAGAGCAGTGTGCAGGCCGGCGGCCAGAAGGACAACGTCTCCGCCTATGCGGCGTTCGAATCCGCCTATGACCGCGGCTGGCGCGACTACGCCAATTCCTCCCACGTCAACCGGATGTATGTCGACGTCGGCGCGCGCAACGACCAGACCGAATTCCACGTCAACTTCACCGGCGCCGACAACATTCTCGGCAATGTCGCGGCGACGCCGATCCAGATGCTCAACCAGCGCTGGTCGAGTGTCTATACCTGGCCACAGACCACGCATCTGCAGCTCGCCTTCGTCAACGCGACGCTGAACCACAATTTTTCCGACACCTGGTCGTTCCAGGGCAACGCCTATTTCCGCGGCTTCCGGCAATCCCATGTCGACGGCAACGGCACCGACGTCGAGTCCTGCAACCGCGGCCGCAATCTGTGCCTCGACGGCGCGCAGGACAACATGCCGATCTTCGGCACGACGCCGGTGCCGAACACGCTTGGCACGGCTTTCCTTGGCGAGATCGACCGCAACACCGCTGCCACCAATTCGTACGGCGGCACCGCGCAGGTGACCGGCAGCGACAAGCTGTTCGGCCACGACAACCATGTCGTGATGGGCGTCAGCGTCGACCACGGCTACACCAAGTTCAACGCCACCAGCGAGCTCGGCACCATCGATCCGAACAATCTGTTCGTGACCGGCACCGGGATCTTCGTCAACCAGCCCGACGCCGGCCTCGCCCCGGTCGACCTGCACGCCACCAACACCTACACCGGCGTCTACCTGACCGACACGTTCGACGTGACCAACAAGTTCGCGGTAACCGCGGGCGGCCGATTCAACCTGGCGCAGATCGATTTGCAGGATCAGACCGGGACCAACCCGCTGCTCAACAGCAACAACCGCTTCCAGCGCCTGAATCCGGTGATCGGCGGCACCTACAAGATCACGCCGAACCTCACGGTGTATGCCGGCTACTCCGAAGCCAACCGCGCACCGACGCCGCTCGAGCTCGGCTGCTCCGATCCGGCGCGCCCCTGCGTGATCGACAGCTTCCTGATCGCCGATCCGCCGCTCAAGCAGGTGGTGGCGCACACCGTCGAGGCCGGAATCCGCGGTGGCTGGGGCCGCGACGCCAGGACCGGCGTGCTGAGCTGGGGCCTCGGCGGGTTCCGGACCCTGTCCGACGACGACATCATCCGCGTGACCAGCCCACTCGGCACGGGCAATTTCGGCTATTTCCAGAATGCCGGACAGACCCTGCGGCAAGGCATCGAGGCCAAGCTCGAATACCGCGTCGATCGCTGGAACGCCTACGCCAACTACACCTTCATCGACGCCACCTTCCAAAGCGCCAATACGCTGCCGTCGCCCAACAATCCGAATGCCATCACCGACCCGGCCAGCGGCTCCCAGTTCATCAACGTCAAGCCGGGCGATCACATCCCGGGCATTCCCGCGCACCGCTTCAAGGCTGGTGTCGAGTACCAAGCCAGCGACGCATGGAAGATCGGCGCGGACGTCAACGTGGTCGGCAGCCAATGGCTGATCGGCGACGACACCAACCAGAGCCCGAAGGTGCCGGCCTATGCGGTGCTGAACCTGCACACCTCCTACAAGATCACAGAGAATGTCGAGGTGTTCGGGCTGATCAACAACGTCTTCAACCAGCACTATTATCTCGGCGGCGCCTTCTTCGAGCCCGGCGGCTTCGCCAGCACCACGCGCGGCGTCACCAATCTGATGGCGCAGCTGACCGACCCGCGCACCTTCGTGCCAGGCATGCCGCTCGCGGCCTATGCCGGCATCAGGGCGAAGTTTTAGGCGGCGTCGGTTCAACCAACGCTCAGCTCCGGTTTGAAAGTTCTAGCGGCCGAACAGCAGCGGCGATTGGCCGGGCAGCAGCTGCGAATTGATGTCGCTGTCCATCCGCTCCGCCTGCGGCTGCGCAAAACTGGCGCCGATCGAGAGGCTGAGGTTCGAGGTCGGCCGGAACTCGACACCGCCGCGCACGGCATAGCCGGCGTTGGCGCTGGAACTGCCGCTGAACGGCGCCAGCGGCCCGCCGGCGCCGGGCGGATTGTATTTCAGACTGTCGAAGCCGGCGAAGAAGGTCACCGGCGAGGAGCCGTCGCCGCTCTTGAAATTGTAGCCGACCTGAGCGCCCTGATATTCATACGAGCCGAACGCGCCGGAGCGGCCGAACCCGCTCCAGCCGAAGCGGCCGCCCTCGCTGCCCATGAACCAGCCGTCCGAACGATTGGCGTTCAGCCAGGCACCTCCGCCCTGGGCGCTTGCAGCATCGAAACTCGGAAAGTTGCCGTAGGTGTCCGCCTTCTGAGCGTCGGCCAGACTGCCGCCGAATCCGAACAGCGAGCCCGGCGTCCAGTAGCGTACGGGATCGGCCTGCGCATGGGCCTGCTGGCCGCCCAGACAGAGCGCCGCCAGCAGCATTGCGAGGCCGCTTTTACTTGCGAAGATCGACATTCGAGTAACTGTCCCTCTGCCGGAATTATACCCGCCGGGCGGCGGGAACGCCAGCGCGGCGCGGTCGCGCAAGGCGCGCGGCTCTTGCCAATTGCGCAGCCAGCCCTTATGTACACGCCTCCTTGAAGACGAGAGCGACCCAGGTTTCCAACAATGCGGCAGTCACAGCGAGCATCGATGCTGATGACGGGAGGGCTAACCCCCTCGTCCGCCGCCAATCTGCTTTGGACCTGACCTCACCAATTCACACCTGACATTGGGAAGCGGCCCGGAGCGGAAGCGGCTCCGGGCGCCGAACGAGCTCTCGCGGTGCCTCGAGTCGTGCAAACCAGCACGGGAGCTCGCACACCACAGGTGTCCCATGGCCAAAGAGAAGTTCATCCGCCTCAAGCCCAACTGCAATGTTGGCACGATCGGCCACGTGGATCATGGCAAGACGACGCTGACGGCAGCGCTGACGAAGGTCTCGGCCGATAACGGCTGGGGCGCGTTCGTCTCCTACCAGGACGTTGCCAAGGCGTCGGCCGCGCAAGGTACGCGTGACGATTCGAAGATCCTGACCATTGCGACGAGCCACGTCGAGTTCTCGACGGCGGCGCGCCACTACTCGCATGTCGACTGCCCGGGCCACGCCGATTATGTGAAGAACATGATCACCGGCGCGGCGCAGATGGACGGCGCGATCCTGGTCGTCTCAGCGGTCGACGGACCGATGCCGCAGACCCGCGAGCACATCCTGCTCGCGCGCCAGGTCGGCGTGCCGCGCATCGTGGTGTTCCTGAACAAGTGCGATGTCGCCGACGACCCGGAGCTGGTCGATCTCGTCGAGATCGAGGTGCGCGACCTGTTGTCGAAGTACCAGTACGACGGCGACAACGTCCCGGTCGTGCGCGGGGCGGCGATGGCGGCGCTGCGCGGCGAGCAGGGTCCGCTTGCGGATCAGGCGATCCTGAAACTGTTCGAGGCGCTCGACAGCTATATCGAGCTCCCCGAGCGGCCGAATGATCGCCCGTTCCTGATGCCGATCGAGGGCGTGCAGTCGATCGCCGGCCGCGGCACCGTCGTGACCGGGCTGATCGAGCGCGGCGTCGTCAGGCTCGGCGACGAGGTCGAGATCGTCGGCCTCGGCGACACGAGAAAGTCGGTGGTGACGAGCATCGAGAGCTACCGGAAGATCCTCGATCAGGGGCAGGCCGGCGACAATGTCGGCTGCCTCTTGCGCGGGATCGACAAGGCGCTCGTGCAGCGCGGTCAGGTGCTGTCGCGTCCCGGTGGCGCGGCGCCGCACAAGACCTTCCGCGCGGAAGTGTATGTGCTGACGAAGGACGAAGGCGGGCGGCATACGCCCTTCTTCGCCAATTATCGTCCGCAGTTCTACTTCCGCACCGCCGACGTCACCGGCACCGTCCAGCTCGGCGATGGCGTCGAGATGGTGATGCCGGGCGACAGCGCCGAGTTCACGATCGAGCTCAACAAGCCGATCGCGCTCGAGGCGCGGTCGCGCTTTGCGATCCGTGAAGGCAACCGCACCGTCGGCGCGGGTGTCGTGACCGAAATCGTCGAGTGACGGATGGGCGCAAGCCGGGCCCCCGTTTGCTTGCGCTAACCTTCGCCCTGGCGGCGCCGCTCGTGGATCAGGTCGATGAAGGCGCGCAAGCCTGCCGGCACGTGGCGGCCGCCGGGATAGTAGAGCGAGAGACCGGGGAAAGCCGGCGTCCATTCCGCCAATAGCTGAACCAGACGCCCGTCGCGCACGGCTTCAGCGACGTCCCATTCCGACATGTAGGCAAGCCCGTATCCGGCGAGCGCGGCCTCGCGGATCAAATTCGGCTCGTCGAGCGTGAGCCGGCCGGAGGGGTCGATGAGCAGCTGCTCGCCGTCCTTCTCGAACTCCCACCGGTAGACCGTACCGGCCGGCAGCCGCATCCGGATGCAATCATGTCCGGCGAGATCGGCCGGCGTGTGCGGGGCGGCCCGCGCCGCAAGATAGGCCGGCGCGCCGACGACGATGAGCCGCGCGCTTGGTCCGAGCGGCACCGAAATCATGTCGGCGGGCACCTGCTCGGCGAGGCGGAAGCCGGCGTCGAACCCCTCGCGCACGATGTCGATCAGCTTGCCCTCGGTGACGATGTCGACCGACATTTCCGGGTAGCGGTCGAGATATTCGAAGATGATCGGCTGCAGGATGCGCCGGGCCGCGCCCGCCGACGTGTTGAGCCGCAGCACGCCGGTCGGGGTCGCGCGGTGCTGGTTGACGGCATCGGACGCCTCGCGGATCGCGGTCAGCGCCGGCGCGACCTCGGCCACGAACTGCTCGCCGGCCGGCGTCGGTGCGACGCTGCGCGTGGTGCGGTTGAACAGCCGCACACCGAGCCGGGCTTCGAGGTCGGCGATGGCCTGGCTCAGGGCCGTGGTCGACAACCCGAGTTCGGCGGCAGCGGCACGAAAGCTGCGGCGCCGGGCGACCGCCACCGCAGCTTCGAGCTCGATCAGACGTCCTCGGCCCATTATCCCGTTTTTTAGGTCAATTCATCCGGAACAATGCCACTAATCGGGATCAATTGCCAAGTCTATCTCCGCGACAGCCAACACGGAGACATCCCATGCGCATCATCGAGCACAACTATATCGACGGCCGCTTCGTCGAGCCTCACGGCCGCGAGTTGTTCGACCTGCACAACCCGGCGACCGGCGCGGTGATCGGCCGGGTGCGCCTCGGTGACGCCGACGACGTCGATGCCGCGGTTGCGGCGGCGAAGCGCGCGCTGCCCGGCATGGCGCGCACCAGCAAGGCCGAGCGGCTGCAGATGCTCGACGCGCTGCACAGCGCGATGCGCGCGCATGTCGAAGAGCTGCGCGAGGCGGTACTCACAGAATATGGCGCCCCGGTCTCGCGGTCGAGCTGGATGGCCGACTATGCCGCCGACACGTTCGTTGCCGCCGCGCGCACCCTGGCCGACTATCCGCTGCAGCGCAAGATCGGCACCGCACGCGTCGTGATGACGCCGGTCGGCGTCGTCGGGTTGATCACACCGTGGAATTCCAACGCCGGCTTCATCTGCAACAAGCTCGCCTACGCCATCGCCGCGGGCTGCACCGCGGTGATCAAGCCGAGCGAGATGAGCGCGATGCAGACCGACGTGGTGTTGCGCGCGCTGCATGAGGCCGGCCTGCCCGCCGGCGTCTACAATGTGGTCAACGGCAGCGGCGCCGATGTCGGGGCCGCGATCACCGCCCACCCGGATGTTGCAAAAATCTCCTTCACCGGCTCGACCGCGGTCGGCAAGGCCATCGTGCAGGCCAGCGCCGCGAGCCTCAAGCGGGTGACGCTCGAGCTCGGCGGCAAGTCGCCGACCATCATCCTCGACGACGCCGACCTCGATGCGGTGATCCCGGGCGTGATCGAGGCCGGCTTCATGAATTCGGGCCAGGCCTGCATCGCCGGCACCCGCGTGCTGGTGTCCGAGCATCGCCGCGCCGACTTCGAGGCGCTTCTCAAGGCCGCGATCGAGACACGGGTGAAGGTCGGCGATCCCCGCGATCCCGCGACCACGGTCGGGCCGATGGTGAGCCAGACCCAATGGGAACGCGTGCAGCGCTACATCCGCCTCGGCCAGCAGGAAGGCGCGCACCTCTTGACCGGTGGCGAAGGCCGGCCCGACGGGCTATCAGGCTATTTCGTCCGCCCAACGGTATTCACCGATGTCAGCAACGACATGAAAGTCGCGCGCGAGGAAATCTTCGGGCCGGTGCTTGCGATCCTCGGCTATCGCGACGAGGACGAGGCCGTCGCCATCGCCAACGACACCAGCTACGGCCTGGCGGCCTACGTGTTCGGTGACCCTGCGCACGCCGAGCGGATCGCCGCGCGGATCGACAGCGGCCGCGTCGTGATCAACGGCGCCGCGCACGAGCCGCTGGCGCCATTCGGCGGCATGAAGCAGTCCGGGCTCGGCCGCGAGAACGGCCCGTTCGGGCTCGAGGCCTATCTCGAGCCGAAGACATTGCTCGGCGCGCGCGCGGCGTGATGCGAAGCGCTTCGTTGATGGCGAAGCGGCCGCGTCGCGCGATCGTGCGCGACGCTTTCGTGTGACACACATCGGTGACGGAGGCGTGATTCACCGCTGCGTGACTAGGCCATTGGTGAATTTGACCGCCCGTTTGACCGCCTATATCTTTCGCGCGCTGGGTCCTTCGCAGCCGCAACTCATTCGAGGTGCCCATGGAATGGTCGACCAGGCCGGCCCGTCCGGATCAACCCTTCGGCAGTTGGGCTGACGACCTCGCGGCTGCCTTCGTCCGATTGGAGCCGTGCCGGACCACCGAGGAGCCCTTTGCAGGGACGATCTGCAAGGTTGACGCGGCTCCGCTGCAGATCTCGCTGGTCTCCGCCAGCGGGCATACCGTGCAGCGGCTCGCCTCCCACATCGCGTCGAGCACGGATGATCTTTGCTTCGTCAACCTTCAGCTCGAAGGGCTGGGACAGACCACGCAGCGCGGCCACGAGCAGATCAGCGCGCCCGGCGATCTGGCGCTCGCCGACACGACGCAGCCGTTCGAGATCGCCCACCGCCACGACTTCAAGCTGTTCTGCTTTGCCGTGCCGCGGCGGCTCTTGCCGGACGCATTGCTTGACCGCCCGCGGCTCGGCCTGTCCGCGACCGCGACCGGCCGCGCGCTGTCCCGCACGCTGTCGAGCTACGCCGAGCTCTGCCTCAGCGGTCATCAGCTGGCAAACACCTCGGCGATGGCCGGCGCGCATGTCGCCGAGCTGATCGCACACGCCCCTCGCATCCTCGCCGAGGTGCCGGCCGAGCGCGTGCATACGCCGGTGCTGTTGTCGATGATGCTCGACCACATCGCGCGTCGCAGCAGCGATCCTGGGCTCGGCGCGGCAGCGCTGGCGGCAAAATTCCGCTGCTCCGAGCGCTACGTGCACCGCCTGTTTGCCGCCACCGGCCGCTCCGTGAGCGAGCACGTCAACGAGCGGCGGATTGCGCTGTGCACGCGCGCGCTGCTCGATCGCAACGCCGCGGACAAGACCATTGCCGAGATCGCCTTTGCCGCGGGCTTCCGCGACATCTCGCATTTCAACCGTCTGTTCAAGCGCGGCAACGGCCTCACCCCGCGCGAATTCCGCCGCGCCGCGGCGCACTGAGGCGCGACCGGGCCGGTTCACTCCGAGCCTAGAAATCTGGCGCTGCCGTCCAAGATTTTCCTGACCCACCGGGATAGCCATGTCGCAAACGACACGGCGGCCGGAGGGCTTGGCATGGCGATCGATTTCACGCTCACGGCAGCGCAGCGCGAGCTGCAGCTTGCGTCCCGCAAATTCGCCGCCGAGGTACTGACCGAGGCGAGGTCGGCCGAGCTGCTGGCGACGCCGGAGCAGCGCTTTTTCGCCACCAGACCGACCTATGAGGCGATGGTGGCGGCCGGTTATCTGCGCAAATGCATCCCGGCGCCGGCCGGCGGCGACAATGCCGGCATGATCGATATGGCGATCCTGGCCGAGGAATTTTACAGCGTGAACCCCAGCGTCACGCTGACGATGCTCGGCTCCGTGCTCGGACTGCTGCCGCTGCTGCTCGGCGGCACGCCGGAGCAATGCCAGCGGCTGCTGGCGCCGTTCCTGAAGACCAGCGGCGCCCCGCTCGCCGCCTTCTGCTCCAGCGAGCCCGGCGGCAGCGCCAACGCCGGCTCGCCGCCGCCCGGCGAGGGCGTCCGCACCACGGCGAGGCGCGAAGGCGACAATTGGGTGATCAACGGCCGCAAGAAATGGGTGTCCTCGGCCACGGGATGGAATCGCGCGGGCGCCGATGTACTGACCGTGGTGTGCCGAACCGATCCGGCGGCGGCGCCCGACGCCGCGATCTCGATCATTGCGGTGGAAGGGCCGGTGAGCGGTCTCGTGTTCGAGCGCGCGATCGACACCATCGGTCATCGCGCGCACCTCGTCCCGCAATTCGGCCTGCACAATGTCACGACCCCCTCGCACAATCTGCTCGGACAGCAGGGCTCCGGCCTGGCGTTGACCGCGGCGGCATTCACCGGCACCGCCGCGCTGGTCGGCATCCTCGGCGTCGCGCTGATGCGTGCGGCATTTGCGTTCGCGCTCGATTTTGCCCGCGCCGAGAAGCGCGGCGGCGTTCACCCCATCATCGAGCATCAGGCGGTCGGCTACGCGCTGGCCGATGCCAAGACCACCATCGAGGCGGCGCGCACCCTCAGCTGGCGGGCCTGCCACGCGCTCGATACCCAGTCGCCCGCGGCCGAGGAGCTCGCGGTGCAGGCGAAGATCTTCGGCTCCGAAGCCGCGGTGCGCGTCATCACCGACCTGATGCGCGTGGTCGGCATCGACAGCTACGATCACGAGGCGCCGTTCGGCCGCCTGCTCCAGGACGCGCTGGCGCTGCCGATCTTCGACGGCGGCAATATGGGCGTCCGGCGGCGGCAGCTGCACACGATGTTCAAGCGCGACGACTACAGCCCGCTCGTGGCCAGCGGCGCGGCGTAGGCGCGAGATTCTGGAGGGTGCAATCATGAGCACAGAGCAGAAAGTGGCCGTCGTCACCGGCGCGTCGCAGGGCATCGGCGCCGGCATCGTGCAGGCCTTCAGGGATCGCAACTGCCGGGTCGTGGCGACGTCGCGGTCGATCAGGCCGGCCGATGATGCGGACATCGTCACGGTGCAAGGTGACGTTGGCCTCCCTGAAACGGCGGAACGGGTGTTCAAGGCGGCGCTGGACCGTTTCGGCCGCGTTGACACGCTGGTCAACAACGCCGGCATGTTCATGGCAAAGCCCTTCACCGCCTACTCGCAGGAGGACTACGCCGCCTACATCTCGACCAACGTGACGGGCTTCTTCCACATGACCCAGCGAGCGCTGGAGCTGATGAGCAGGCAGGGCCACGGTCACGTCGTCACGATCACGACCAGTCTCGTCGACCAGCCGATGAGCAGCGTCCCGTCCGCGCTCGCCTCGCTCACCAAGGGTGGCTTGAACGCGGCGACCCGCGCGCTCGCCATCGAGCATGCGAAGCGCGGAATCCGCGTCAACGCGGTGTCGGCGGGCATCATCAAGACCCCGATGCACCCGGTGGAGGCGCATCAGGCACTGGCCGCCCTTCACCCGGTCGGCAGGATGGGCGACGTCTCCGACATCGTCGACGCCGTGCTCTACCTCGACGGCGCGGGATTCGTGACCGGCGAAATCCTCCGCGTCGACGGCGGACAGGCCGCCGGCCACCACATGCCGTAGTCGTTCGTATTTTCCGAATTTCCTCTTGACGCGGACCCCAAGTCAGATGTTCAATGCGCCCGTCTCACCCGATCGAGGGGCGCTGCGCATCGTCACAGACGCGGTGTGAGATGCGGTGGACGCTGCGCGTGTCAGTGACGACAGCACGCGAGGCGGACGGTGAAGTCGTGCAGGCCTGACGCCCTAGGTGGTGTGGACACTTACCGCAGCCAGAGAATGATGGCTGCGAGGGTGACGACCGCCCGATAATTTCGAGCGGTCTTTTCGAAGCGGGTTGCGACGCGGCGGAATTGCTTGAGCTTTGAGAAGCAGCATTCGACGAGGTGGCGCTGGGCATAGAGATACTTGTCGAGCGGATGCTTGAGCGCTCGTGACGGGTTGTTGGGGATGACGGCGAGCGCCCCTTTGGCTGCGATGGCTTGGCGCAAGTGATCGGCGTCATAGGCCGTGTCGCCCATGACCACCTCGGCAGGCAACCCCTCGATCAATTCGGCAGCTTGCGGTGCATCGCCCTTCTGACCCGCGGTGATCGTGAACCGTACGGGACATCCCAAGCCGCGAACGGCCATATGTATCTTGGTGCTCAGGCCGCCGCGCGAACGGCCAATTGCCTGATCTTCAGACCCCCTTTTTTGGCCCCGGCAGCATGCTGATGGGCTCGGACGATGGTGGAATCGACGATCAAATATTCGAAGTCGGGGTCATCGGACATCGCCTCGAAGATGCGGCACCAGACGCCTTTGGCGCTCCATCGACTGAAGCGCCGGAACACGCTGTTCCAGTCTCCGAACGCCTCCGGAAGATCACGCCAGGGAGCGCCCGTACGCACGATCCAAAGCACACCCTCCACGAACATCCGATTGTCGCGGCCGGTCGAGCCCTTCTGGTCAGGCCGGCCTATGATCAGCGGCGCCATCCGCTCCCACGCCGCGTCGCTCAACACCAGCCGATCCATCACACCCAAGACTGCCTCCCCAAAAGCAATCTTGAATCTGATTTGCCCCTAAAAGGGAATCCCTAGAGTCCACACCACCTAGGGCATGATCCGGAAACCTGCGAGGCGGCCCGTGTGATCACGGATTGTTCGAACTCGGGCGTCCGCGTTACAGACACAGCAATGCTGGGGATTTCAGGGCCCAGCGCGGAGGCAACGCCGCTCAGCCATCATACTCGGCTGCAGCGGCGTCGTGCTTTTGGGCGCCTGACAAGCGCCGGCGAAGCCATCGACGACCGACGATACCTCGCAATCCGTACCGTCAAAAAAGAGGGCCCCGATGCTGGGGCCCTTCCGGGTACGCCTCAACGGCGCGTACGGGTATTGCTGCCGGTCGTCTGATGACCTGGAGCATATTCGGATGCACCGGGCGCCGTTGATTTGGTCGCCTTATGCATCTTGTGACCCGGCGCATATTCGGACGCGCCAGGCGCGGTTGATTTCGTTGCGTTCTGCATCTGGTGCCCAGGCGTCTTGGTGGAAACACCCTGCGCGAACGCCGACGAGGCAAATACCAATGCCGTCGCCGCAATGAACGGTTTCAGATACATGCTGTCTACCTCCTGTGCGAGGATCAACAGCGCGTGCCCACCCCGGTTCCTAGCGTCACGACCAGGTCCTGCCTACAGTCGCATCGTTTGCACAATCTGCGCCCGCTAGCCGCGTTTTTGCCCCTCGGAATTGAGTGCGAGGAACGTGACAACGCCTAAAAGCCCGGCCCAGACCAAAAAATGTTCAGCAATCATGCCTGCCCCTAATGATTGCTGTTGCACAGGCACAAATCGGGCCAAGCGGGGACGGAATTCAGCCAGATTGGCTGCGCCGGGCTTAGCCAGAGCGCTTGTCGGAGCGGCGCCTAGCCGCCACCGACGCAGCAGGAGGCTTGATCGAGCCACTGCCGGGTCGATTCGTCGCTCCAGCCGGGGACCGCGAAGCGGGCCGGCGGCCTCAGCTCGGCGGGCGGACGGGCGGCCGCGGGCTGGCGGGCGCGGCCCTCGAGCAGGATGAAGGTCTCCGCATAGGGATGCCGGTGCAAGGCCGGCCCCGGCCCGGGCGGCATGTCGACGACGATCACCGACGTCTCGGCGCCGGTGGTGCGTCCCTCGATCTCGTTGGCGGCGCCGAGCGGCCAGGCCTTCAATGCATCGATCACGTCGCTCTCCCCGTGGCGGCGGCGATCAGGCCCGCCGCTTCGCTGCCTCAGTCTAGGACGTCCGCGGCGATCGAGAAATGGCCCGGCAACGAACCGGATGGTGCGTGGCCGGTCCCGCCCGCCCCCCGGCACAAGAATTTCGTCAGGAAGGACTGTGTAAAGAAACGGCGATGTAAGCCGTATGGCCGGCTTCGGCTGACGAGCCCCCGCCCGAGAGGACATCATGCGGAACCTGAACACCGTCCTGAGCAAGCTGAACGACCGCCTGCTGCGGCTGGAGGGGGAACTGTTCGTGCTGCGCTCGATCGCGCGGGCCTCGCTCACCGCCGGCGATGAGCAGGCGACCCGAACCCGCCAGCTGCTCGAAGGCGCCAAGCTTGCGCTGTCAGACGAAGCCGAGCGGCCGCTGGATGCCGCAACCGGAAAATATGTTGCGGCGGCCATCGCCATGGTCGACGAGCTGCTCGAGCATCCCCGCGAAGCGGCGCCGCTGTTTCGGGTGATCGATGGCGGCAAACGCGGAGACGACTGATCTCATCGCGCATGCGGGACCAAAACCGCAAGATCGGTCGAGCGCGTCATGCCTGCCTGCGCTTAGCTGGCGCCGCCACGGAGGACAGGACGATGAAGGCGGCGCTGCAGGACTACCATGCCCGGATGCAACGGGTGCTGGATCACATCGACCGGCACCTCGACGACGATCTGGACCTGGATGCGCTGAGCAGCATCGCGGCCTACTCGAAATATCATTTCCACCGGCAGTTCACGGCGACCTTCGGGCTGTCGGTGCATCGCTATATCCAGCTCGCCCGCATGAAGCGCGCTTCATACCGGCTGGCTTACCGGGATGCCCAAAGCGTCACGGATGTCGCGATGGATGCCGGTTACGACGCACCGGACGCCTTCGCCCGCGCCTTTCGGCAACGGTTCGGGCAATCGCCTTCGTCGTTCCAAAAATCTCCCGACTGGGAGCCGTGGCTTGCGGCCTTCGGGCCTCTCGACAACGCGAGGAGCAAGCTCATGCAGAAGACCTTTACTACTGACGACGTGACGATACGCGATGTGCCCCCGACAGCGGTGGCGATCATGGAGCATCGGGGCGACCCGGCGATGCTCGGCGCCACCATCCAGCGCTTCATCGCGTGGCGCAAGGCCGCCAGCCTGCACCCCAGGACAAACCCGACCTTCAATGTCTGGCGTTCCGAGCGGCGTCCGGCGTCGCCCGCCGACTACAGCGTGGGCCTCTGCGTCGGGACCGACCAGCCGATCGAAGCGAACGGCGAGCAGATCAAGGCCGGCGAGATCCCCGGCGGGCGCTGCGCCGTGCTGCGCGTCGTCGGCAACACCGACAATCTGGAGCCCGCCGCGCTCTACCTCTATCGCGACTGGCTTCCGGCCAGCGGCGAGGAAGCCCGCGACTTCCCGATCTATTGCCAGCGGCTGAGCTTCTTCCCGGAAGTGCCGGAGCATGAGGCGGTCGCCGACCTGTTCTTGCCGCTGAAATAGCGCCGCCGCCTCTCCCATCCGATTGCAGCAAACGGCAGGCCGCTCTAACCCGCGGCTTGCACCGCTTTGTCATACGCCTCGATCGTGACCTTGGCGCGGACAGCAATGTCCGCGGCCGTCATGCCCGGCTTGTAGAGACTGCTGCCGAGGCCGAAGGCGCGAATGCCGGCTTTCACATAGTCGGCAAAATTGGCGTCGGAGACGCCGCCGACCGCGGCGACCATCAAGTCCGGCGGCAGCACGGCGCGGATCGCGGTGATGCCGGCCGGCCCCAGCACGCTCGCCGGAAAGAATTTTAGGCCCGACGCGCCGGCGCGGGCCGCCAGCAGCGCTTCCGTCGGCGAGAACACGCCGGGCAGCGTGATCATGGCGTGGTCCCTGGCGCGGGAGAGCACCTCGACATCGACATTCGGCGACACCAGCAGCTTGCCGCCGGCATCATGGAGACGATCGACCTCGGCCGCCGACAGCACGGTGCCGGCGCCGATCAGCACATCGGCCGGCGCCCGCTTCACCGCGATCTCGATCGAACGGAACGGATCCGGCGAGTTGAGCGGAATCTCGATCGCGGTCATGCCGGCCTCGATCAGCGCGCTCACGATGCCGGCTGCCTCGTCCGGTTTGACGCCGCGCAGGATCGCGACCAGCGGACGCTGCATCGGCGGGAACGGAATGCTCATGCGTTGGTCCTCAGTGGTTCCAGATCGCCGCCGCGGCCCTCGACAGGCCGCGCCGGACGGCATCATCGGCATCGATGCAATGGAGCGGAATCGAAAGCGTCTCGAGCGCCAGCTGGTACAGCAACTGCAGCCGTCCCGACGCAATCAGCGTGATCGCGCTTCCCGGCACGTGGCCGGCCAGCCCCGCCGCCAGTTCGGCGCCGATCAGCGTGCCCGAGATCGTCTCGCGCGCCGCCGCCGCGCTGCCGCCGAGCAGAAGCTGCCGCGATCGCACCCGAAACAGCAGATTGGCCGCGCGCGCCGGCGCGGCAAACGCCGCCGCGACCGCCGATCCGAATGCGTCCCGATCGATCGCCTCCGCGGCACCGGCGACGGCGTGCGCCAAAATGGTGTCGCGCGCAATGGCGCTAAACAGTTCGCCGGTCATGAAGGTCGCGAAGCGCTCGACGGTCCCTGCCCGCACATGCACCCATTTGGAATGGGTTCCCGGCATGCACACGATCGGATCGTCACGCGCATCTCCGCCGAGCGCACCGAGCAGCTGGGTCTCCTCGCCGCGCATCACGTCGGGATCAGCGGCATCGCGCTGCGCGATGCCCGGCAGGATCTTGATGTCGCGCGCCTGCCCGCCGACCGCTACGGCGCCGTCGAGGATATCGGAGAGGCGCGCCGGCGTGTCGACATAACCGGCCTCGACCCAGCCCTGCCTTGCGCCGGCCATGCCGCAGACCACGACCGGGAGATCCGCCGCGACATCGAGCGCATCGAGATGCGATTGCAGCACCGCTGCAAAGCCGCGCTGCGCAGCCACCGTCATGCCCTCGTCGCTGCGGCGCTCGCCGAGCAAGCGGCCTTCAGCGTCCATCAGCCAGAGCCGAAAGCTGCTGGTACCCCAGTCGACCGCAACATAGGCAGCGTCGCTCATTCCGTTGGTCCCATGCTGCAAGGTTTTGGTGCTGCGCCGATACCGCCACCCGGATGCGATAAAGCCGTTGCCGGCATCGTGCAAGGCGCAGGTCGTCTACACTGTCATCGCCCGGCTTGACCGGGCGATCCAGTACGCCGAGACCTCTCGGCTCAATAACGACTGCCTCTGGAATACTGGATCACCCGCACGCGCGGGTGATGACACTAGAACAAGCAGTTTGAGGCGAGCGCATAGCAAAACCGCCCGAGCAACACCGTCGGGCCGGGCCTCTCGTCGCGTCCGGGATTTTGCGGGATCGGACTACCGCGCACCCTTCAGCGTACAGGAGGTCGTGCAGGTGGTGACGTTGCCGCGGTCACACTTGATGCAGGCGTTGACGCACTGCTCCATGACCTTCGGATTATACCGGCTGTATAAATTGGCCGTGCAGCTGTTGGTCGAGCCCGTCACCTCCGGTTCGGACCAGCACCCGGTCAGGCAAAATGCTGCGGCACTCCAAATGGCGACCTTGCGCATAAGGCCTCCTGCCACGCTCAAACAAGGTAACCTTGATCGGTTAGGTTAAATTCCGGTTTCAATTGCGACCTCATCCGGAAGCAGTATTGCTTATCCACCGGACATTTCCCCAAGGTCCGGGCCCACACCGGCAAAGCCGTCAGGCGATTCTGCTTGGCGGCTTTGTTGGCGAAATGAAGCGAGGATAGCAGTACCATGGCCCGGAAGCCGCGCTGGTCGTTCAAGGAGGACCGTCGATTGATGGAGCTGGCGCGCGCCTCGAAGTCGCTGGAAGAGGTCGTCCGGGCCACCGGACGCTCGCCCGAGCGAATCAAGAAGATGGCGATGCGGCTCGGTCTGTCGATCAAGTCGCGCGGAGCCGGCAAGAAGTGATTTCGGCAACGTCCGCCCCGGCGGCCCGAGTTCCCACCCGCTAAAGTTCCGAAGCGCAATCCGGCTGTTTCGCCCGGACCGGGATCGCGATGGCCGCGGCCGCGGCCCCCGTGGTGCGGGTGCAGGTGGTCAGCACGAAGGCCACCCGGCTGCACTGCCACTCCGGCCCGAGCGCGGCGCTGGAGATCGGCTCGGGCGACGCCATCGCGAAGGATAGCAACGCCACCAAAACGGCACCCGCCGCCACTGCGGCCGCCAGCGCCACGCCCTTTCTGGACCACATGGTCATCATGGACTTGGTTCCCGTCGATCTCTCGGAAGATAGGAACAGCCCGCCTGGCCCTATGTGGCTGAAATCACAGTTCTGGCCAAATATTTCGGACTAACCTTTGGGCTTTGATGTGGGACCCATACTGCACTGCCGCAAGAAGCGTCAGCGCGCCGGCTCGATCACATTACAGTTGGTCCGGCCCGACATCAGGCAGTCCTGCATCTTGCTCGCTGCGGTCAGTTCGCGGGCGAGCCAGAGGCCGACGGCGAGCATGACCACCGCCACCAGCAGTCCGATCAACGCGCCGCGGCGGCTGCCGCCGTTTTCGGATTCGCCCATGCTCGCTACGATGTCCATCATGCTAGGCGACATCATGACCGCTTTGCACGCTGGCGTGCGATCAATTCTGCAACAGTCGCGCAACAAATCGCGCCGGCCGGTCACCAGCCGTTGCACGCCACGGCAGCTTGCGAAAAACTGGCCAAGCAGCGGAGCGCGGATGCGGGGCGTGCCAATGGGCGAACCAGAAACGAGCTACGACCATCATCGTTACCGGCGGTTGCTCGCGGAGGCCACGGACGAGACCAGCCGGCTCCGGCTGATCGACCTCTTGATCAGGGAGAAGGCCCGCGACCGGCTGGAAGCGCAGCGCGCCTCGGACCGCCGCGCGATGACCGCCGAGACGGTTGCCAAGGTCCTGGGCACCAGCGCGCCGAGCAGCAAAGCCTTCAGCATCAAGGTCCTGAGCAGCGGACGGCGCGAGCTCATTCAGCGCAGCTAGACGGCGAGGCGACACGCGGTGACCATTCGCTCACCGTGCGGGCATTTGCTGTGCACTCATATCTCCCCTGCTTCGCAGCGCTCGCTCGACACTGGTAATTTTCCCGCCGTTCACTTATTGAAACGCCGAACTGAATCCCCATCCCATCAACATCCGAACAGAAAGCAGCAAGGCTTCCTCTATGAGTGGCTTCAAGGAACCGGGTTTTGCCGACCGCGCGAAGGCGGCCCAGCAGGCGCGGCAAAACCTTCTCAACAAGTTTCGCACCCAGCCGGGACCTGACGATCCGGCCGTGAAGGCGCGTGCCGAAGAGCGCGCGGCGATCGCCGAACGCCGCACCAAGGCCAAGGAAGCGCGTGAAGCCGAGAAGGCCGAGCAGAAGCGCCGCGAGGAAGAAGCCGCCGCGGCTGAGGCCGCCCGGATCGCACGCGAGAAGGAAGAGCAAGAGGCCCGCGAGGCTGCCCTGCTCGCCGAGCAGAAGGCCAAGCGCGACGCCCGTTACGCCGCGCGCAAGGAGCGCGGCAAGAAGAAGCGCTGAGCCATGCGGCAGACCCGCCGTGACGACGGGCCTGCGGACGACATCGAAAGCCGACGGCGTCAGTTCTTCTTCATGCCGTCGTCTTTCTTCATCATCGCGCCGCCGTCCTTCTTCATGGCGTCGTCCTTCTTCATCATGCCGTCGTCCTTCTTCATGTGATCCTTGGACATCGACGTGTCCTTCTTCATCGCGTCGTCCTTGCCCATCTTGTCCTGGGCGAACGCGGCGGGCGCGAGCGCGAGGCTGAGCGAGAGGAGCGCGGCGGAGAGGCCGATAGAGGTCTTGCTGGTCATGATGGTGGTCCTTGTGTGGTCGATTGCGAGAGCGACGACTGCCGCTCTTTGCTCGACGCACCGGCCGCATCCGTTGTTACCTCCAATGACAAATTCTTGAGCCCAGGCGGTGCCGATGCCGGTGTTTGGAACATTGGACGGAGGTTTCGCGCCAGGTGTGCGGCGCAGCATCGCCGGGGCTTGCCGCAGCCTGCCCACCCGCCCTATCAGGGCGCCTCGAACTATCAGACTAGAGAAGATTCAGGCCAAGACCGGCTAAACTCAAATCCAGCATCAGCCATCCAAGAAAACTCTGCAGGGGAGAAACCATGCTCACACGCCGCCACGTCCTCGCTTCTGCCCTCGCCGCCCCCGCCATCCTGCGGATGGGGACGGGCACCGCGCATGCCGCAACCACGCTGAAGATCTCGCACCAATTCCCCGGCGGCACCATCGACAAGGGCGACTTCCGCGACCGGCTGTGCCGGATGTTCGCGGCCGAGGTCGCCAAGCGTTCCGGCGGCGAGCTTGCCGCCGAGGTCTATCCGAACTCCTCGCTGATCAAGACCAACGCGCAGTTCTCGGCGATGCGCAAGGGCGCACTCGACCTCAGCCTCTATCCGATGCCCTATGCCGGCGGTGAGCTGCCGGAGACCAATATCGGCCTGATGCCGGGTCTCGTCACCACCTACGACCAGGGCCTGCGCTGGAAGAAGGAGCCGGTCGGCAAGGCGCTGTCCGACTTCCTCGCCGACAAGGGCATCCTCCTGATTTCCTGGGTCTGGCAGGCCGGCGGCGTCGCCAGCCGCTCCAAGCCGATCGTGGCGCCTGAGGACGCCAAGGGCCTCAAGGTGCGCGGCGGCTCGCGCGAGATGGACATGGTGCTGCAGACCGCCGGCGCCGCGGTGCTGTCGGTGCCGTCCAACGAGCTCTACGCCGCGATGCAGACCGGCGCCTGCGATGCGGGCATCACCTCCTCCACCAGCCTGATCTCGTTCCGCCTCGAGGAGGTCGCGAAATCGCTGACCTCGGGCGCCGGCGCCTCCTATTGGTTCATGCTGGAGCCGCTGATGATGTCGAAGGCGATCTTCGACAAGCTGCCGAAGAACCAGCAGGACGTCATCGTGGCCGTCGGCGCCGAGCTCGAAGCGTTCGGCCGCAAGGGCGCGCAGGACGACGACGTCGAGGTCGCCAAGGTCTACGAGAAGGCCGGCGCCAAGGTCAGCGTGCTCGATGCCGCCACCGTCGGCAAGTGGCGCGACATTGCGCGCGATACCGCCTGGAAGGACTACAGTGCTAAGACGGCGACCGCAGCCAATCTGCTGAAGCTCGCAACCGACGTCGCCGCATGATGCATGGTCCGGTCACGGATCAAGATGACAGCACCAGCACTGCCATGGGCAACACGCCCCTGGCGGTGCTGCAGCGCGCGCTTGGCCTCTGCAACAACGTCATCGTGGTGTTCGCCTCGATCGCCCTGATCGCGGCCTGCATCATCCTGAGCTACAGCGTGCTCGGTCGCGCCCTGTTTCACAGCCCGAACTACTGGCAGGACGAGGCGGCGGTGTTCCTGCTGGTCGGCGCCACCTTCATGACCGCGGCCTATGTCCAGAGCCAGCGCGGTCATGTCAGCATCGAGGCGTTTGTCGGCCTGCTCTCGGAGCGGGCGAACCGCATCCGGCTGTGGCTGGTCGACGTCGCGAGTTTTGCGTTCTGCGCGTTCTTCGCCTGGAAATCCTGGACGCTGGCGCATGAGGCCTATGTCGACGGCCAGGTCTCCAACTCGATGTGGTCGCCGCCGCTCGCAATTCCCTACGTGCTGATGGCGCTGGGCATGAGCCTGCTCTGCATCCAGCTCCTGCTTCAGATCATCCTTCCGCTGACCGGTGGCACGCGCCGATGACCGTATTTGGTATTGGCCTCTCCTACGGGCTCGCCACCCTGTTTGCGATGTTCTCGGGCATGCCGATCGCCTTTGCGCTCGGCGCCGTCGCGGTCGTCTTCATGGCGATCTACATGCCGGCGGCCTCGCTCGATACCGTGACGCAGAACGTCTACGAGGAAATGGCCTCGATCACGCTGCTGTCGATCCCGCTGTTCATCCTGAAGGGCGCGGCGATCGGCAAATCCCGCGCCGGCCAGGATCTCTATTCGGCGCTGCATGCCTGGCTGCATCGGGTGCCCGGCGGGCTCGGCGTCGCCAACGTATTCGCCTGCGCGCTGTTTGCGGCGATGGCCGGCTCCTCGCCGGCGACCTGCTCGGCGATCGGCTCGGCTGGCATCCCCGAGATGCGCAAGCGCGGCTATTCCGGCGGCTTCGCGGCCGGCATTATCGCCGCCGGCGGCACCCTCGGCATCCTGCTGCCGCCCTCGATCACGATGATCCTGTTCGCGGTCGCCGCCGAGAAATCGCTGGGGCGGCTGTTCCTCGCCGGCATAGGCCCCGGCCTGCTGCTGGTGACGCTGTTCGGCCTCTACGCGGTGTTCCGCTTCCGCAAGGAGTACGCCACGGCCAAGGCCGCCTACGAGGCGACCGGCAAGGACGCCCCGATCCTGCAGCGCGACGAGTTCACCATGGCCGAGCGCTTCAGCGCGCTGCCGCGCGTGGTTCCGTTCGTGCTGCTGCTCACCGGCGTGATGATTGCGCTCTATGGCGGCTACGCCACGCCGTCGGAGACCGCGGGCCTCGGCGGCCTGCTGGCGCTGGGGCTGATCGCGGTGATCTACAGCGTGTGGACGCCGAACGACCTGTCGCCGATCCTGAAATCGACCATCCGGGAGTCGACCATGCTGATGATGATCATCGGCATGTCGCTGCTCTATTCCTACGTGATGAGCTACCTGCACATCTCGCAGTCGGCGGCGGAGGCAATCGTCGCGATGCACCTGCCGCGCTGGGAGCTGCTGTTTGCGATCCTGGTGATGGTGATCGTGCTCGGCTTCTTCCTGCCGCCGGTCTCGATCATCCTGATGACCGCGCCGATCATCCTGCCGCCGTTGCGGGCAGCCAATTTCGACATCATCTGGTTCGGAGTGGTCATGACCATCGTGATGGAGATGGGCCTGATCCACCCGCCGGTGGGCCTGAACATCTTCGTCATCCGCAACGTCGCGCCCGACATCCCCCTTAGCGAGGTGATCTGGGGCACGCTGCCGTTCGTGTTGCTGATGATGCTGGCGGTGCTGCTGCTCTGCGTCTTCCCGGAGATTTCCACCGGACTGCCGAACCTGGTGATGGGGCCGGACGGCGGCAGATAACTTCAGGCCGCCTCCCGCTCCCGTTCCGCGAGCGCCTTCTCGATCCGGCGAACGATCGCCGCGCTCGGGAGTCCCTCGCGCTGCAGTCGCCGCAGCTCATGCCACAGCCGGATGATCTCGCGGTCTTTTTGAACGTCCATGGCGAATCTCCCAGACTGCGCCAATGTGAACGAAACGGGAACTGACTGCAAGCCGCAAGTTGAGCGCTGCGCCTTTTGGAACCGCGACCCGCACCTTGCGATTGCCTTGTGATGAAATTGGCCAAGGCAATTCGGAAGCAGGCGCAGACCGCCGAGCGGGTCGCAGCAGCGACCGCCGACGCGATGGTTGCAAACCAGATGCGCACGCTCGCCCAAGCTTTCAGGCGCCAGGCCGAAGTCATTCAAAACAAAAAGAAAAAGAAGAAACCCCCTCAGGGGTAGCCGTCGCCGGGCACATCGACCTCGACCACATCGATCCGCGACACCGACTTGCCCTTCCGCAACTCCTCATACGAGGTCGCCGCGCTGAGGCAGAACAGCGTGCTGCGGTCGGCGCCGCCGAGCGCACAGGCCAGCGCGCGGCGGCCGGGCACCGCGATCCGCTGCCGCTCCACGCCATCGCGGCCGATCCGCACGAAGGCGCCTTCAGTGAACGACGCGACCCAGACCGCGCCGTCGCGATCGAGGCAGATGCCATCGGGGTCGCTCATGCCGCCGAGCCGTCCGCGCAGGTGCAGACCGCCGTCCGGCGCCATCTCGTAGTCAGCCAGGCACGCGCCATCCATCTCGGCGACGACCAGCCGGCGGTGATCCGAGGAGACGGCGATGCCGTTAGGGAAGCGCAGGCTGTCGGCGACGACACGGGCGCTGCCGTCAGGCAGGACGAGGATGATCCGTCCGACGGCACCGCGGCCCTCCGGCGGCGGCAGGTCGAAGCCGAGATCGCCGACATAGGCGCGGCCCTGCCCGTCGATGATCATGTCGTCGATCGTGCCGGTCGCGATGCGCGAGAGGTCGGCGTAGAGCGAGAGCTTGCCGTCGGCGAAGAGCAGCAGCCGCTTCTTGAACATCGTCAGCACCACGATGTCGCCGTCAGGCAGCACGCCGAGACCGCACGGCGTGTCGTCGGTCACCGGGGCATGCTGCTGCAATTCGCCTGATAGACTGATGCTGAGCAGCGTCCGCGCCATGCAGTCGACGAACCACAGCCGCCCACGATGCCAGCGCGGGGCTTCGAAGTAGCGGCCGCCGTCGAGCACGGTCTTCAGGTCAGCCGTCATGACGTGATCGCATCCGCGGAGCCTCCGATTCTCTCGGCAACGAGAATAATGCGCCAGGACGACCGGTAAATGCGCCCGGCGCCGACCGGAGCGCGATGATGGCGGCCCGGAACTTGGGGGTTCCGCCGAGTTCCACACGCCATGTGCCTTATTTTGCCGCCTTTTCCCTGTTGAGTTGCACCAAGCGTTAATTCTGAGAATCGAGGGTAGTGGTATTCTGCGGCGGTTGTGCCGCGTGTGACGCTCCGTTTGTGCCTGATGGTTTCGCAGGGGGGACCAGGGAATGAACCGTTGCCTACGTCCGTTGGCGTGCTTCGCCACCGCCGCTTCGCTTGCGCTGCTTCCAGTCAAGGCGCCCGCCAAGCCGCACCACCAACCACAAGCCAAGAGCTCGCACGCGGCGGACAAGAAGGCGCATGGCGCCAAGACGCGTGAGGCGACGTCCGGCAAGCGCCGGCATGCCAAGCGCGGCGCCGAGAAACGCAAATCTGCAAAGGCCAAATCCGCCGCGTCCAAATCCGCCGAAGCGAAGCCCGCGGCGGAGAAGCCGGCGGCCCCGCAACTGTCCGGCGATCTCGCTTTGATCAAGGATGCGATCGTCGCCGCGCGCCGGGGCAAGACCGGCGAAGCAACCGAAATTCAAGGCACGATCACCGATCCTGTCGGCCAAAAGCTCGTCGAGTGGTACCTGCTGCGCCATTCCGAGTCGAACGCGCCGTTCAGCCGCTACGCGGCCTTCGTTGCCGCCAATCCGGGCTGGCCGAGCGTGACGCTGCTGCGCCGCCGCGCCGAAGCGCGGATGTGGCAGGAGCGCAGCAATGCCGCCACGGTGCACGGCTTCACGCTCGATCAGCCGCTGAGCGCCAAGGGCAAGTTCGCCCTCGCCCGCGTGCTGCTTGGCGAGGGCGACCGCGACGGCGCCACGCGGCTGGTGCGCGAGGCATGGCGGTCGGAGGATCTGTCCGATCGGACCGAGAGCGATGCCTATGACGCGTTCAAGGATCTCCTGACCCGCGACGACCATCGCGCGCGCATGGACAAGCGGATCGGCGCCAAGGACCTTGCCGGGGCACGGCGTGCCGCGCAGCGGCTCGGCGACGACGAGCTCGCGATCGTGAAGGCCTGCGGCGCCGCCCGCGGCAAATCGAGCAAGGCCGAGGACATGCTCAACGATGTGCCGGAGGATGCCCGGCGCGATCTCGGCTACACGCTGTGCCGCATGCAGTGGCTGCTGGCGCAGAACCGCATCGACGACGCGGCGCGCGTCGGGATCGCGGCAGCGCCGGAGACAATGGCGCAGCAGGACACCGACCAATGGTGGCGTGAGCGGCGCCTGCTGGCCCGCAAGCTGCTCGACCAGGGCAAGTTCCAGACCGCCTACGACGTGATCCGTCCCGCGGCGTTGCCGGACAACCCGTACTATCGCTCCGACCTGCACTTCATGTGCGGCTGGATCGCGCTGCGTTATCTCGACGACGCCAAGACCGCCGCGGCGCATTTCGCGCGGATCGACGAAGGCCAGACCAACCCGACCGTGCTGGCGCGCGCCGCCTATTGGCGCGGCCGCGTCGCCGAGGCGCTCGGCAACCGGGCGGTGATGCGCG
Source organism: Bradyrhizobium ivorense (assembly GCF_900696085.1). Classification (GTDB taxonomy): domain Bacteria; phylum Pseudomonadota; class Alphaproteobacteria; order Rhizobiales; family Xanthobacteraceae; genus Bradyrhizobium; species Bradyrhizobium ivorense. The sequence continues at coordinate 169,011 of NZ_CAADFC020000022.1, read as the reverse complement.
CCGATTACGAAGCGGCCACGCGCTACCCGACGGCCTATTACGGCCAGCTCGCGCTGGCGAAGCTCGGGCGTGACGGCCTCGACCTGCGCGCCCCCTCGCCCGCCGCAAGCACCGAGAGCGCGGCGGCCGACGAGCGGGTGCGCGCCGCCGACATGCTGTATGCGATCGGCGAGCCCGACGTCGTGCTCTATTTCGTCGCCGACCTTGCCGAGGAAAGCACCGATGTCGGGATGCTCGAAGCGCTGGGCGAGCTCACCGGCCGCCGCAACGACGCCAAAGCCATGCTGCAGATTGGCAAGATCGCGCTCGGCCGCGGCTTTGCGCTCGACTACTATGCCTTCCCGACCATCGGCATTCCAAAACACACGCCGGTCGCGCCCGATATCGGGCGCAGCATGACCTATTCGGTGGCGCGCACCGAGAGTGCCTTCGACCAGCGCGACAAGTCGGCCGCAAACGCCGTCGGGCTGATGCAGGTGACGCCGGAAGCCGGCCGCGACACCGCAAAGCGCTTCAAGGTCAGCTACGACTGGAGCAGGATGGTCTCCGATCCCGTCTACAACACCCAGATGGGCGCGGCCGAGCTGAGCGCGCTGCTGTCGGAGTATCGCGGCAACCACATCATGACCTTCGCCGGCTACAACGCCGGCCGCGGCCGGGTCCGCGACTGGGTCAAGGCCTATGGTGACCCGCGCGATCCCAATGTCGATCCGGTCGACTGGGTGGAGCGGATTCCGCTCTCGGAGACCCGCAACTACGTGCAGCGCGTGATCGAGAATCTCGCCGTCTATCAGGCGCGCTTCGACGACGCCGGCGCGGCGATGGCCAAGGCCGGCGGGCCCGCCGCGACACAGGAGACCAACGCGGCGCCGGCGGGTGCAACGGTCCCGTCCCAGTAGTCACCGTCGTCCTGGCGAAAGCCAGGACCCATTACCACAAATGCGATGGCTGGAGCTTGATGGGGCCCCAGCCTTCGCAAAATCAACGGCGGTGGTTATGGGTCCTGGCTTTCGCCAGGACGACCTGTGGAAAGATCGAGCCTTAATCCACCTTCACATTGGCGGCTTTGATCATCGGCCACCATTTTGCGATCTCGGCCTTCTGCCAGGCGCCGAGTGCTTCGGGCGTGAGCTGGTCCTTGGGCGGCATCTGCAGGCCGAGATTTTCCAGCTGCTTCTGCACCGCCGGATCGTTCAGCGCCTCGACCGCCGCCGCGTTGAGCTTGGCGATGATCTCCTTCGGCGTGCCTTTCGGCACCCAGAGGCCGGACCACAGCGTCATGTGGAAACCCGGCAGCCCAGCCTCGTCCACGGTCGGAACGTCCTTGGCGTTCTCGACGCGCTTGGAGTCGGTGACGGCGTAGGCGCGGATGTTGCCGGCGCGGACCTGGTTGATCGAGTTCGAGGTCTGGTCGACGATGATGTCGATCTGCCCCGCGACGAGATCGTTCAGCGCCGGACCGGTGCCGCGATACGGCACGTATTGCAGCTTGATGCCGGAGACGTTTTCAAAGTAGAGCCCGGCGATGTGGCTGCCGCTGCCCGCCCCGGCGGTGCCCGCGGTCGGTGGCTGCGGCCGCGACTTCAGCCAGTCCAGGAGCTCCTTCAGCGACTTGGCCGGCACCGCGTTCTTGCTGACGATGATCATCGGATTGCTCGGCAGCAGCACCACCGGCTCGAGGTCCGCCACGAGGTCGTAGCCGAGCTTGTAGATCGCACCGTTCGCGACATGGGTGCCGAGATGGCCGAACGAAACGGTGTAGCCGTCAGGCGCGGAGCGCACCGCGCGGCCGACGCCGATCGAACCGCCCGCGCCGGTGACGTTCTCGATCAGCAGCACCTCGCCGAGCGACTGCTTCATGCGCTCGCCGAGCACGCGCGCCATCGCATCCGACGGCCCACCGGCCGAGAACGGCACGATGATGGTGATCGGGTGCGCCGGATAGCTTTGCGCCAAACCGGCCCCGGTGAACGCCAACATCGCCAGCACGGCCAGAACCAGTCTCCGCATCGCTCACTCCCTCAAAATGACCTCGTCTTTGCAAGGAGCGAAGCGACGAAGCAATCCATGCTTCAGCATATGCGGTGAGATGGATTGCTTCGCTTCGCTCGCAATGACGACCTACAAATGATCGCGCTTAAAACTGCGAGAAATCGATCGGCTTGTGCCGGTCCAGCGTGCGCGTCACCGGCGGCAGCGGGTATTTCAGGCCGCTGGCGCAATTGAACAGCATCACGCGGTCATTCTTGTTGACCCGGCCATCGGCGAGGCTCGCCTTGTAGGCGGCGTAAGTCGCGGCGCCCTCGGGGCACAGCAAAAGCCCCTCCTCGCGCGCGACCTCGTTGAGCGCGGCCGAAATCTTGTCGTCGTCGACCGCGATCGCAAAGCCCTTGCTCTCGCGCACCGCGCGCAGGATGAGGAAATCGCCGATCGCCTGCGGCACGCGGATGCCGGAGGCGATGGTGTGGGCGTCCTCCCAGCGCGCGGCGTGCTCGGTGCCGGCCTCAAAGGCGCGCACCATCGGCGCACAGCCGGAGGCCTGCACCGCCACCATGCGCGGGCGCTTGCTTCCGATGAATCCGATCTTCTCGAGCTCGTCGAACGCCTTCCACATCCCGATCAAGCCGGTGCCGCCGCCGGTCGGGTAGAAGATCACGTCGGGCACGTCCCAGCCGAGCTGCTCGGCGAGCTCGAGGCCCATCGTCTTCTTGCCCTCGATCCGGTACGGCTCCTTCAAGGTCGAGGTGTCGAACCAGCCGACCTTGGCTTTGCCCTCGCCGACGATCTTGCCGCAATCGTCGATATAGCCGTTGACGCGATAGACGGTGGCGCCCTGCAGCTCGATCTCGCTGACGTTCACCTCAGGCGTATCGGCCGGACAGAAGATCGTGGTCTTGATGCCGCAGGAGGTGGCGTAGGCGGCGAGCGCAGCGCCGGCATTGCCGTTGGTCGGCATCGCCATGTGCTTGATGCCGAGCGCCTTGCCCATCGACACCGCCATCACCAGCCCGCGCGCCTTGAACGAGCCCGTCGGCAACCGCCCCTCGTCTTTCACGATGATCTCGCCGCCGCCGAGCTTTGCGGAGAGCTTCGGCAGCCGGATCAGCGGCGTCGTAACCTCGCCGAGCGAGACGATGTCCTGGCACTTGCGCACCGGCAGCAGCTCGCGGTAGCGCCACAGATCGGCCGGACGCTCGGCGAGCGCCTGTTTGGTCAGCGCCTTTTTCACGCCGGCGAGGTCATAGCGCACCAAGAGCGGCTTGCCGGCCTTGGAGAGATTATGCACCTGGTCAGCCGGATAGTGATCGCCCTCCATCGCGCATTCGAGATGGGTGACGAAGGTCGGGCGTTCGATGGTGAGGTTGTCGTTGTCTTTCACGGTTTCCGTCTTTCTTGTTTTTCGGTTCACCACTCCAAGACCCGTCACCCTGAGGTGGCCGCTCCTTCAGCGGCCCTCGAAGGGCGACGAGCCCGGCTGCTAGATCTCGGCCGTGCATCCTTCGAGGCTCGCTTCGCGAGCACCTCAGGATGACGGGGACGGCGTTCGTCAAATATTCAGCACCCGGCCATACGCGTCGAGCACCGCTTCCTTCATCATTTCGGATAGGGTCGGATGCGGGAACACGGTGTGCATCAGCTCCTCTTCCGTGGTCTCCAGGTTCATCGCGACGACATAGCCCTGGATCAGTTCGGTCACCTCGGCGCCGATCATGTGCGCGCCGAGCAGCTGCCCGGTCTTCTTGTCGAAGACGACCTTGACCAGGCCATGGTCCTCGCCGAGTGCGATCGCCTTGCCGTTACCAACGAACGGGAAGCGGCCGACGCGGATCTCGCGGCCGCCCTCCTTCGCCATGGCTTCGGTGAGCCCGACGGAGGCGACCTGCGGGTGGCAATAGGTGCAACCCGGGATCATCAGCTTGTCCATCGGATGCGGATGCAGGCCCTTGATCGCCTCGATGCAGATCACGCCCTCATGCTCGGCCTTGTGCGCGAGCATCGGCGGGCCGGCGACGTCGCCGATCGCGTAGATGCCGGGCACGTTGGTTTTGCCGAGGCCGTCGATCACGATGCAGCCGCGGTCGGTCTTCACCCCGAGCTTCTCCAGCCTGAGATTCTCGATATTGCCGACCACGCCGACCGCGGAGATGACGCGCTCGAACTCCTTGGCCTGCGGAGAACCCTTGCCGTCGTCGATGGTCGCGACCACGCTGTCGGCCTTCTTCTCGAGTTTTGTCACTTTGGTCGAGGTGAGGATCTTGATCCCCATCTTCTCGAACCGCTTGCGCGCTAGCCCCGCGATCTCGGCATCCTCGACGGGAAGGATCTGCGGCAGCACCTCGACCACGGTGACGTCGGCGCCCATGGTGTGGAAGAACGAGGCGAACTCGATGCCGATCGCGCCCGAGCCGACAACCAGCAACGACTTCGGCATCCGGTCCGGCACCATCGCCTCAAAATAGGTCCAGACCAGCTTCTTGTCGGGCTCGAGCCCCGGCAGCACGCGCGGCCGCGCGCCGGTCGCGATGATGATGTGCTTTGCCTGGTACGCGCCCTCGCCGAGCGCGCCCTTCGGCGCCTCGACCGCCGACTTCTTCACTGTGATCTTGCCGGGCGCATCGATGCTGGCATCGCCCCAGATCACAGCAACCTTGTTCTTCTTCATCAGGAAGCCGACGCCGTCGTTGAGCCGCTTGGAGACCCCGCGCGAGCGCTGCACCACGGCCTTCGGATCGAACGAGACGTTGTCGGCCGACAGCCCATAGTCCTTGGCGTGCTGCATGTAGTGATAGATCTCGGCCGAGCGCAGCAGCGCCTTGGTCGGGATGCAGCCCCAGTTCAGGCAGATGCCGCCGAGATAGGATTTCTCGACGATCGCGGTCTTGAAGCCGAGCTGCGCGGCACGGATCGCCGTAACGTAGCCGCCGGGACCGGAGCCGATGATGATGACGTCGAAAGATGTGTCGGCCATGACGGCTCCCATTCAACTCAACTTGTGACACCGCGGGCGCGGCTTCTTGTGATCAACAACCTGACCAGCCATTCGAGGGCGATGACCAGGGCCATGATGACCACGGCGATCAGCACGACGGCCTGGCCGATGCTCCGCGCCAGCTGCTCGCCGGCAAAGAACGCGGAGCGCAGAATGTCCAGCCCGACCGGATTGAGCGCGGCGGCGGCCGACAGCAGCAGCGAGATCCAGGGCCAGCGCGTGATCCGTCTGTCGGCCATTATCCATGTTCCGGCCAAAACACGCCGAGGATCACCGTCCAGATCAGCGCGAGCACGCCCGCGCCGATGATCATGACCCTGAACTGGATCGTGGATACGAGGTCACGATTGACCGCAATGATCGACGCAACGGCGATGGCGGCGAGCAGGACGTACGGACCGTAGATCGCGTACATGACCGATGCCCGTCAGACCATCATCATCACGGGGTTTTCGATCAGCTGCTTGAAGGCGCCGATCAGCTCGGCGCCGAGCGCGCCGTCGATCGCGCGGTGATCGCACGACAACGTCACGCTCATCATCTGCGCGATCTCGATCTTGCCGCCGCGCACCACCGGCCGCTCCTCCGAGGTGCCGACCGCAAGGATCGTCGCATGCGGGGGGTTGATGACAGCGGTAAAGTGGTTGATGCCGTACATGCCGAGGTTCGACACCGCCGTGGTGCCGCCCTGGTACTCTTCCGGCTTCAGCTTGCGGCCGCGGGCGCGCGTCGCAAAATCCTTCATCTCGTTGGAGATCGTCGACAGCGTCTTGGTCTCGGCCTTGCGGATGATCGGGGTGATCAGGCCGCCCGGCATCGCCACCGCAACGCCGACGTCGGAATGCTTGTGCTTGACCATGCCGCCTTCGGTCCAGCTCACATTGCAGTTCGGGATCTTCTGCAGCGCAACCGCCATCGCCTTGATGACGAAATCGTTGACCGAGATCTTGTAGAGCGGCTTCTTCTCCTTGTCCTTCGGCGCAGCGGCGTTGATCTCCTCGCGCGCGGCGAGCAGCTTGCCGATGTCGCAGTCGATGGTGAGGTAGAAATGCGGGACGCTCTGCACCGACGCCGTCAGGCGCTGTGCGATGGTCCGACGCATGCCGTCATGCGGCACGACTTCGTAGCTGCCGGGCTCGAACAGCGCCAAAATCTGCTTGTCCGACATCGACGGCGCGATGCTCGGCCCCGCGGCAGGCGCGGCCGCCGGCGCCTTCAGGCCCTTGCCGGATTTTGCCTCCTCGACGTCGCGCGCGATGACGCGGCCGTGCGGCCCGGTGCCGTTGATGCGGCCGAGATCGATCCCTGCATCCTTGGCGAGACGGCGCGCCAGCGGCGAGGAGAAGATGCGGCCGTGACCATTGGCCTGCGCGGCAGCGGGCGCTGCGGCAGGCTGCGGCGCCGGTGCGGGAGCCGGCTTGGCATCCGGCGCGGGTGCGGGCCCCGGTGCCGCGGCGGCCGGCTTCGGCGCTTCGGCGGGCTTTGGCGCCTCGGCCGGCTTCGCTGCCGGCGCGCCACCGGCGCTGGCCGCCGCCTTGACGTCCTCCCCGTCGCCGGCGAGCACGGCGATGATGTCGTTGACCGGCACGTCCTGGGTGCCCTCGGGCACCAGGATCTTTGCGATCGTGCCCTCGTCGACCGCCTCGACTTCCATCGTCGCCTTGTCGGTCTCGATCTCCGCGATGACGTCGCCGGACTTGACCTTGTCGCCCTCCTTCTTGAGCCACTTGGCAAGGTTGCCCTTTTCCATCGTGGGCGACAGCGCGGGCATGAGAATGTTGATCGGCATTGTCAGTGACCTTGTTGCGACCGTGGCATGGTCTTGCCCATGTCGGTCGGCCGGGCGATTTCGGCTTCGAACATCTCGACGATGCGCGCGAGCGCTTCGTCCTCGGTGAATTCGCTCTCGCGGGCATAGGCGCGCGCGGCGTGACGGGCGATGTCGACGAGCATCAGCCCCCACATGTCCGGCTCCTCGAACGCGCGCTGGAACGCGATCGACAGGCCGCCGTCGACCACGAAAGCGCGCAGCACCTCGATGGCGTCGTCGCGGCCCATCACGTCGGGCGGCAGCGGCTGCTCCTTGGGACCGGCCATGGGGCTTACCGGTAGGACACGGCCTTGGCGGCCGCGACCACCTCGGCGACGGACGGCAGGGCGAGCTTCTCGAGATTGTGGGCATAGGGCATCGGCACGTCCTTGCCGGAGACGCGCGCGACCGGCGCATCGAGGTAGTCGAAGGCGTGCTCCATGATCCGTGCTGCGACCTCGGCGCCGACGCCGCTCTGCTGCCAGCCCTCTTCCACCGTGACCGCACGGCCGGTCTTCTTCACCGAGTTGACGACGGTCTCGGTGTCCATCGGACGGATGGTACGGAGATCGACGACCTCGGCCTCGATGCCCTCCTTGGCAAGCTCTTCGGCGGCCTTCAGCGCATAGGACATGCCCATCGCCCAGGAGACGAGGGTGACGTCCTTGCCGGGGCGCGCGATCTTGGCCTTGCCGATCGGCACGATGAAGTCGGCGAGCTTCGGCACCTCGCCGGTGTGGCCGTACAGCACCTCGTTCTCGAGGAAGATCACCGGATTGGGATCGCGGATCGCAGCCTTCAGCAGGCCCTTGTAATCGGCGGCCGAATACGGCGCGATCACCTTGAGGCCGGGGATCTGGGAGTACCAGGCGGCGTAGTCCTGGCTGTGCTGCGCGGCGACGCGCGCGGCGGCGCCGTTCGGCCCGCGGAACACGATCGAGCAGCCCATCTGGCCGCCGGACATGTACAGCGTCTTGCCCGCAGAGTTGATGATCTGGTCCATCGCCTGCATCGCGAAATTCCAGGTCATGAATTCGACGATCGGCTTCAGGCCCGCCATCGCCGCACCGATGCCGACGCCGGCAAAGCCGTGCTCGGTGATCGGGGTGTCGATCACGCGCCGCGCGCCGAATTCCTGCAGCAGGCCCTGGGTCACCTTGTAGGCGCCCTGATATTCGGCGACCTCCTCGCCCATGATGAAGACGTCGCCGTCGCGCCGCATCTCCTCGGCCATTGCGTCGCGCAACGCTTCGCGAATGGTCTGCGTCACCATCTCGGTGCCTTCGGGCACTTCCGGATCGGCAGCCGCAACAGCTGCCGGCGCGGCCGGTGCCGCCGCAGGCTTGGGTGCCGGCGCCTCGGCCTTGGCTTCCGTCTTCGCTTCCGCCGGCGCGGCTTCGGCCTTCGGCGGCGGCGCGGCGGGCGCCTTGGCGAGATCGGCGGCGCTTTCGCCGTCGGCGAGGATGGTGGCGATCGGCGTGTTCACCGCGACGTCGGCGGTGCCTTCCGGAATCAGGATCTTGCCGAGCGTGCCCTCGTCGGTCGCCTCGACTTCCATCGTCGCCTTGTCGGTCTCGATCTCGGCGATGACGTCACCGGACTTGATGGTCTCGCCTTCCTTTTTCAGCCATTTGGCGAGGTTGCCCTTCTCCATGGTGGGCGACAGCGCAGGCATCAGCACTTGAATGGGCATATCGGCTCCCGAAATCGGTCTTGAAAGTTCTTCTGCGCGGGGAATCAGCGGTAGACGTCGGTGTAGAGCTCGGACGGATCGGGCTCCGGATCGTGCTGCGCGAAGTCGGCAGCGGCGTTGACGATCTCGCGGACCTCGGCGTCGATCGCCTTCAGATCCTGCTCGCTGACCTTGGCCTCCAGCAGACGGTTGCGCACCTGCTCGATCGGATCCTGGTCGTGACGGACCTTCTCGACCTCCTCACGGGTGCGGTACTTCGCGGGATCGGACATCGAGTGGCCGCGATAGCGATAGGTCTGCATCTCCAGGATGATTGGGCCGTTGCCGCCGCGGCACCAGGCCACGGCCTCGTCGGCGGCGGCCTTCACGGCACGCACATCCATGCCGTCGACCTGCTTGCCGGGAATGTTGAAGGAAGCGCCGCGCTTGGAGAAATCCTGCTGCGCCGAGGCGCGCGACACCGAGGTGCCCATGGCGTAGCGGTTGTTCTCGATGACATAGATCACCGGCAGCTTCCACAGCTCCGCCATGTTGAAGCTTTCGTAGACCTGGCCCTGGTTGGCCGCGCCGTCACCGAAATAGGTCACACTGACGGAATCGTTACCGCGATAGCGGTTGGCGAAGCCAAGCCCGGTGCCGAGCGACACCTGCGCGCCGACGATGCCGTGACCGCCATAGAAGTGCTTCTCCAGGCTGAACATGTGCATGGAGCCGCCCTTGCCCTTGGAATAGCCGCCGCGGCGCCCGGTCAACTCGGCCATCACGCCCTTGGCCTCCATGCCGCAGGCCAGCATGTGGCCGTGGTCGCGGTAGCCGGTTATGACCTGGTCGCCGAGCTTCAGCGCCATCTGCATGCCGACGACGACCGCCTCCTGGCCGATATAGAGATGGCAGAAGCCGCCGATCGCACCCATGCCGTAGAGCTGGCCGGCCTTCTCCTCGAAGCGCCGGATCAACAGCATGTCGCGCAGCGCCTTGAGTTCCTGCTCCTGGCTCAGGTCGGGCGGAGATCCCGCCTTCTCCTGCCCTGATTCTTTTGCGGCGGATTTCTTCGGTGCGGCCATGGCAATTCCGGGTGAGAGAGGTCGGAAAGCCCTCTCTAACCCAAGTCAAATCGCCTTGGAAGCAGTGCGTTCGCTGGATGGAATTTTGCTATGCCGCAGTGCAACGCGGCGCGACACTTTTGTGATAGCACGCGAGAATTTTTGAAATTTGCGAACGCGTCAATTCGCCTTGTTGATCCGGACGAGATCGCGCGGATTGACGTAGTCGAGCTGGAAGCGCGCACGCTCGTCGAGCATGTCGGGATCGACCCGATCGGACCGCAACAGCGACACCCGCTGCTCGCCCTCGGCGCGCTCCTTCTTCAGCCGCGCCAGCTCCGAGGTCAGCGCGATGATTTCCTGATCGAGCTCCTGCCGCGCGTTCAGGCCATACTTGCCGGTATAGGCATTGACCCCGAAATAGCTGACCATCAGCGCCGCTATCGTGTAGAGCGCAAGCCCGGTCAGGATCGATTTGAGTCGTGTGCGGGAGACCATGGCCGCCACCATGCGGCGGCCATGTTAATGGACGCTTAAGAGCGCGCGGTCCTGCTTACCTGTTGTGCGCCTCGACGTGGGCCGCGAACGCCGTAATGTACTGCTGCAGCACGGTCTTCAGCGCTTCCTTGACCAGCGCGCCCTGCTCGTCAAAAGCGTCGCCGACGCCGTTCAGATAGATTTCGGGCTGCTGCAGGATCGGGCCCGAGATGCCGGGCAGGATGTTCTGCAGGTGCTTGGCCGCGCTGACGCCGCCGAGTGGACCCGGCGAGTTGGAAATGATGCCGGTCGGCTTGCCGTTGAACGAGCTCTTGCCATAGGGACGCGAGCCGACGTCGATGGCATTCTTCAGCACGCCCGGGATCGAACGATTGTATTCGGGGGTCACGAACAGCACGCCGTTCGACTTCTGCAGCTTGTCGCGGAACGCGAGCCAGTCCGCCGGCGGCGCGGCCTCGAGATCCTGGTTGAAGAAGGAAATGCCCTGCAGCGTCGTGACGTCGAGTTTCAGCGTGTCCGGCGCGAGCTTGGCGAGCGCATTGGCGATCTTGAGCGAAAAGCTCTGCTTGCGGATGCTGCCGACGATGGTGACGATGTTATAGGCCATAGCAAATCCCCCTCGGGTTGTGCGTGAAGCGAACGGTCCGCCTTCACCTACCGGTGCGGCAAGAAAGATGCAAGTGCATGGATTGTGCAATTCCGGAAACGCAGCGTTTTGGAAACTTGGCCGAACGCCGCCGCGATGCCGCCCCACAGACCGCCGATCGCATCACCGTATCGGGGCAAATTATCGACATGTTCGTTTAAACATATTGCAGGCGGATCGCGCGCATCATCCGGCCTATCCAGAGCAGCAAGCCCAGAGAACTAATCCATGGCAGAGCACAAGATGAGGGTTGCCATCCTGTTCGGCGGGCGGTCCGCCGAGCACGACGTCTCGCGGGCGTCCGCAGCCAACGTGCTGCGCGCCCTCGACCCGGACCGCTACGAGGCGACCGCGATCGGGATCACGCGCGACGGCCGCTGGATCGTCGTGCCTGCAGGAAACGGCGCCGGCACGGGCAGCGGCGCGCTGACCATTCCGGACGATGGACCGCGCCTCGCTTTGCTGCCGGGCGGACAAGGCCGCGCGCTGGCGCTCGAAGGTCATGGTGTTCAGGAATTGCCGGCATTCGATGTCGTCTTCCCGGTGCTGCACGGCCCGAACGGCGAGGACGGCACGGTGCAGGGCGCGCTCGAACTGTCCGACGTGGCCTATGTCGGCTCGCGCGTGATGGGATCGGCCGCCGCGATGGACAAGGATTTTGCAAAACGGCTGATGCGCGAGGCGGGATTGCCTGTTGTCCCCTGCGTCGTTGTGTCGGCCGCAGCTCCGATCACCTACGACGCCGCGGTCAGCGCCCTCGGATCGCAGGAGGTCTTCGTCAAGCCGGCCAACATGGGCTCGTCGGTCGGCGTCTCGAAGGCGCGGACCGCTGCCGAATTCGACGCCTGCTGCCGGTTGGCGTTTCGCTTCGACAGCAAGATCCTGGTCGAGCGATGCATCGCACCGATCCGCGAGGTCGAATGTTCGGTGCTCGAGGACGCCGAAGGCCGGGTCCGCGCCTCGGAACTCGGCGAGATCGTCCCCTCGGACAAGCACGGCTTCTATTCGTACGATGCGAAATATCTCGATGCCGAGGGCGCCCTGCTCCGCGTGCCCGCCGATGTGAAGCCTGCGATCGCCGATCAGATCCAGGAGCTCGCCATCAGGACGTTCACTGTGCTCGGCTGCGAAGGAATGGCGCGGATCGACTTCTTCCTGCACGGCGAACAGGCCTACGTCAACGAGGCCAACACGCTGCCCGGCTTCACCAACATCAGCATGTATCCGCGGCTGTGGGAGGCCAGCGGCCTGCCACAACCGCAGCTGATGGACGTCCTGATCGGCCACGCCATGGCGCGTCAGCAGCGCTTGAGGAAACTGGCGTTCGATCGCGACTAGACGATGCGATGTGGCGCGCGCCGTCACATCGCCTTGTTCGGGTTGATCAAAAATTTCTCGCCGGTGGCGCGCTTGTTGTAGACCGCGATGTTGTCGGGCTGCAGCACTTCCTGCAGCGACACCACCTTGGTGTAGTGGCTGGCGAAGGTGGTCTTCAGCTCGGCGACCACGCGCTGGCGCAGCTTGTTGCCCGCCTCCGGGCCGATCTTCATCAGGAACGGGAACAGCAGCCAGCCGCCGACGCCCCAGGCCATGCCGAAGCCGCGCGGCAGCGTGATCTCGCGGGTGTCGAGGCTGCCGTAGACATAGACCTGCTTGTGCACATTGGAGCCGTAGCGGCTGTAAGCTTTTGCGCTTCTGTTGATCGCGGTCTCCATCGCGACCAGGATCTGGCCGGCCAGCTTGCCGCCGCCGATCGCGTCGAAGGCGATGGTCGCGCCGGTCTCGACCAGCGCATTGGTGAGATCGTCCATGAAGGTCGGCGCGGTGGAATCGACCACGTGCTTGGCGCCGATCTTGTGCAGGATGTCGGCCTGCTCCTTGTTGCGCACGATATTGACGAGGCCGATGCCGTCCTTGAGGCAGATCTTGTTGAGCATCTGGCCGAGGTTCGAGGCTGCGGCCGTGTGCACCAGCGCCTTGTGGCCCTCGCGCCGCATCGTCTCGGTCATGCCGAGCGCGGTCAGCGGATTGACGAAGCAGGATGCGCCGTCGGCCGGCGTGGTGCCCTCGGGCAGCGGCAGGCATTCGCCGATCCGCAGCGTGCGGTATTGCGCATACATCGCGCCACCGATCATCGCGACGGTTTTGCCCATCAGCGCCTTGGCGGCATCGGACGAGCCGGTTCGGATCACGACGCCGGCGCCCTCATTGCCGACCGGCATCGACTCATCGAGCCGCGCCGCCAGCGCGCCCAACGCCGCCTCGGGCACCCGCGCGGTCACCACAGGCAATTCCCTGGTGCCGGAGACCTTTGCCGCCGACATGTCGGCCGGGCCGATCAACAGGCCGAGGTCGGACGGATTGATCGGCGTGGCCTCGACACGGACCACGACCTCGTCGGGTCCGGGCTCGGGGGTCGGGACATTGACCAGCGATAGCTCCAGTTCGCCATTCTTCTTGAGCAGCGAACGCAGCTGCAATCCGCTCTTGCCGTCGCTCATCCCGACCTCCCTGCTTTACATTATCGGTTCCGATCAGTTGGGGCGCTAGGCCAACGCCTTCAAGGCCGCCCTGCCCGCATACTTGGCCTGGGTGCCGAGCTGCTGCTCGATCCGCAGCAGCTGGTTGTACTTGGCGGTGCGGTCGGAGCGCGCCAGCGAGCCGGTCTTGATCTGCCCGCAATTGGTGGCGACGGCGAGGTCGGCGATGGTGGAATCCTCGGTCTCGCCGGAGCGGTGCGACATGACCGCGGTATAGCCGGCCTTGTAGGCCATCTCGATCGCCGCCAGCGTCTCGGTCAGCGTACCGATCTGGTTGACCTTGACCAGGATCGAGTTGCCGCGGCCGTGCTTGATGCCGTCGGCGAGCCGGGTGACGTTGGTGACGAACAGATCGTCGCCGACCAGCTGGCACTTCTTGCCGATCGCATCGGTCAGCTCCTTCCAGCCGTCCATGTCGTCCTCGGACATGCCGTCCTCGATGGTGACGATCGGATAGCGGCTGACCAGATCGGCGAGATACTTCACCTGCTCGGAGCGCGAGCGGGTCTTGTTCTCGCCGCCATAGACGTAGGAGCCTTCCTTGAAGAACTCGGTCGAGGCGCAGTCGAGGCCAAGCATGACGTTGTCGCCCGCCTTGTAGCCGGCCTTGCCGATCGCGTTCATGATGAAGTCGAGCGCGGCGTCGGCGGTCGGCAGGTTCGGTGCAAAGCCGCCCTCGTCGCCGACATTGGTGTTGTGGCCGGCCTTCTTCAGCTCGCCGCGCAGCGTGTGGAAGATTTCCGAGCCGCAGCGCAGCGCCTCGGCGAAGCTGGTGGCGCCGACCGGCAGGATCATGAACTCCTGGAAGTCGATCGGATTGTCGGCATGCACGCCGCCATTGATGATGTTCATCATCGGCACCGGCAAGGTCCGCGCCGAGGTGCCGCCGACGTAGCGATACAGCGGCATGTCGAAGGATTCGGCGGCGGCCTTGGCGCAGGCCAGCGAGACACCGAGGATGGCGTTGGCGCCGAGCCGGCTCTTGTTCGGCGTGCCGTCGAGATCGATCATGATCTGGTCGATCGCGACCTGGTCCTCGACCGAGTGATCGCTGAGCGCCTCGAAGATCTCGCCATTGACGGCCGAGACCGCCTTCTGGACGCCCTTGCCGAGATAGCGCGCCTTGTCGCCGTCGCGCAGCTCGACCGCCTCATGCGCGCCGGTGGAGGCGCCCGACGGCACCGCCGCGCGACCGATCGACCCGTCTTCCAGCACCACATCGACCTCGACCGTGGGATTGCCGCGGCTGTCAAGGATTTCGCGGCCGATGATGTCGATGATGGCAGTCATGAGAACCTCTTCTGGCAGTGGTCGGGTCGGATTGCGGTGCTTCTACCGCAATGCGTCGGGGCCGAAAAGGCCGGGTGACGGGCCCCGGATCATTCGCTAAGAGGACGCCACGGAGCACCTGAATGGCGAAAAAATCCAGCAAATCGAAGCCCTCGGGCGACCTGCAACTCGGCCGTGACGTGGAATGGCCGGACACCCCCGAAAAGGCAAAGCTCGACCGGGTGCCCAATCCGCAGGCCGGCACCGATTATCTGGTGCGTTTCACCGTGCCCGAATTCACCTCGATCTGCCCGGTGACGGGACAACCGGATTTCGCGCATCTGGTGATCGACTACGTGCCGGGCCGCTTCCTGCTGGAGTCCAAGTCGCTGAAGCTGTTCGCGGCGAGTTTTCGCAACCATGGCGCGTTCCACGAGGATTGCACGGTTCTGATCGGCCGGCGGATCGCCGACGAGATCAAGCCGAAATGGCTGCGCATCGGCGGCTACTGGTACCCGCGCGGCGGCATCCCGATCGACGTGTTCTTCCAGACCGGCCGGCTGCCGAAGGGCATCTGGGTTCCCGACCAGGCCGTCGCGCCGTATCGCGGGCGGGGCTAGAGACCCATAGACCCTCGCCACCGGCGGTTCGAATTGTGAGCTAGAGGCCAGACGCGGGTTTTCGGTCCGCGATTGTGACCGGGGCCAGCCCATCCTCATCTTCCCAGTCCTCCCACTCGACATTGTTGGTTTCGAGATAGCGCGCCACCGCGACGCCGATCGTCGGGAAGAAATAGTGTTCTCCAAGCTGCGCGAACAAGCCAAATCGTTTCAGCTTGTCTTTCACCGGATCCTTGAGCTCGGCGAAACAAAACTCAATCCCCTGCGCGTGCAGTGCCTGGTCCAATTCGGCAACCACGTCGCAGGCGGTGACGTCGACGCTGGTCACCGGCTCTGCGGCGACCACCAGCCAACGTGCCGGAGTCGGCGACTTCGCGACGGCATCGAGGACACGCTCCTTGAAGAATTCCGCGTTGGCGAAGAACAGCGGCGCATCCCACCGAAACAGCACCAGGCCGGGGATGCGGCGTGCATCCGGATATCGCGTGATATCGTGATAACCTTTGACGCCGTGGGCGCGCCCCAACACGGCGGAGTGCGGGCGCCAGCCGTCCCATAGGAACTCGATGATGGCGAGTGCGATTGCAAGACCAATTCCCGGGATCACCCCGAGCACCGCTACACCGATAAAGCAGACGATCGCGAGCCAGAATTCCCAGCGCTGAATGCGATAGATACGCTTGAGGTCGGCGACTTCAATCAGGCCGATCGCCGCCGCGATGACGACGGCGGCCAATGCCGCGTTGGGCAGATGTTGCAGGAGGCTCGGCGCGACCAACAGCAGCAAGGCGATGGCAAGCGCGCCGACGACGCTGGTGAGCTGGGTGCGGGCGCCGGCGGCTTCGGCGACCGGAGTACGGGAACTGCTGCTGCTGATCGGAAAGCCCTGGAAAAAGCCTGCGGCCAGATTGGCGGCACCAAGCCCGACCATCTCCTGGTTCGGATCGACCCGGTACCCCAATCGCGCGGCGTAGGCACGTGAAAGTACGCTCGTATCGGCAAACGAAACCAGTGCGACTGCGCAACCGCCGATCAGCACCGGGACGATGTCGTCGTAGCTGATCCACGGCACAACGAACGCCGGCAAACCTTGCGGAAGCGGACCCAGGACCTTGACGCCGTACAGCGTCCCGAGATCAAGCATCCCGACGGCGATGGTTGCTCCAACGACCGCGATCAGAATGCCAGGCAGCTTGCTGTTCTTGAGAAGCAGGATCACGATCAACGTAGCGGCCCCAATTCCGCACGCGACCCAATTTATCTTTCCTGCGAGGATCGCGCCGCCGATCGCCCACAAGCTCCGCAGCGGTCCCTCGCTGTCGATGGAAAACCCGAAGAACTTGGGCAACTGGCTGATCAGCACCGTGAGCGCAATTCCGTTCATGTATCCGTAGCGGATCGGCTTGGAAAGCAGCTCGGTCACAAAACCGAGGCGCGCGACACCTGCGAGAATGCAGGCCGCCCCCGAGACAATCGCCATCATGCCGGCGAGCATCACGGTGCGCGCGGGGTCGCCGTGAGCCAGGGGAGTAATGACTCCCAGCAGGATTGCTGCAAGCGCCGAGTCGGGACCCAGCACGAGAATGCGGCTAGGGCCGAACACCGCGTAGGCCAGGAGCGGCACGATCGTTGCGTACAAGCCATAGATGCCAGGCAAGCCCGATGCCGTTGCGTAGGCAATTCCAACGGGGACCAGCATCGTCGCCAGGACGAGGCCGGCGAAGATATCGTGCGGAAGCCATGCTGCCTCATATCGACGGAGTGTCTCTAGTCCGGGCAACCAGTGCTTCATTGTGGCAAATCCCGCTGGCACGTCACGCATCCGTCGCGCGGTTCACTGCCCGCCTCTGCTGCGTCGCAGCAACCATCCTTGGTCGAAGGGCATCGAGTTGAGCAATCGCCGCGCAGCGATGCTTGATCAGGATCAAGGCTTGCGCATCAAGGGCTGGGCAGCTTGAAGGCTTGTCCGCCATGGCAGCCGCAAAACGCACCAGCGAGAAGCGTCTAAGCGTCCCGCTGGACCAGCTCGAAGGTGATGCCTTCGGGACCCTCGAACAGCCGGAGCTTTCTCGAGATGTAGTCCATCTCGTCGCTCAGCATGGTGACACCGTTGGCCACAAGGTGCGCAGTGGCCGCTTCAATGTCATCGACGCGGAACGCGAGGTGATTGAAGCCAAGCTTTCGCAGGTTAGTAGGATGCACACCCGCATCGGTCCCTTGCGGCAGGTCGAACTCGAGCAGCTGGATTTCGAAAGGAGACTCCGCTCCTTCGAGTGCGAGGGTGATGTGCTGCGCCTTCATGTTCGGCATACCCATGTACTTCGCGGGAATGCCACCGTCGATGGTCGCGACGTGAGTTTTTCTGAAGCCAAGGAGCGCGAAGAATTCGATCGCCCGGCCTGCGTCCGCCACCGCGATCGTCACATGATCCGGACTGAGTATCATCGCATCGCTCCCGCGCTCGGCCGTGCCGGCTTGGCTGCACCGGCTAAACCGCCGACGCCTTCCCCCTTCGCGAGCGCAAGGTTACCAGCTCGCTCCCTGGAGCGGTAGGCGGGGCATCTGATGGATGTTAGCCGTCGCTGCTGTGATCGGAGCCATCGCCGCCGCCGGTCTTCGGTCTGGAGATCGGTGGGATGCAGCTGCCGAAGCGCTGATCGAGCGGATCGTAACGCGACCTTGACCTTGCCACGATATACAGCACAGCCAGCGCGAGGGATCCTAGCAGCAGCAGGATCCACGCAGGTGGCCGGCTTGCGATCAAGGCGATCAGAAGCACTGTTGCTCCGACCAGCAGCAACGCGACAGTGCCCGAAGACATCCTTGAAGCCATGATCGGCTCCGCGCGATAGCTCGACGGCGGAACATTAGCGCTGAATTCGAGATGTTTGGAGCGGTCGGATGCGACACACCAGCGCAGCTACGCGCGTGCGGGATCGCTTAAGGTTCTACGTCGGGCCGTGCGTCGGCATCGGCCGGACGGCGCTGCTTCAAATATTTCGCGCAGACAAAGCCGAGCACGACCATCACGGCGGCGGCCGAGACCAGCGTCGGCGTCTTGCCGGCGTGCTGCAGGCCGAAACCGTAGGCGATCGGGCCGACGGTCTGGCCCATGAAAAAGAAGAAAGAATGCAGCGACAGCGCGGTGGCGCGGGCTTCGACCGAGAGCTCGCTGGCGAACACCTGCAGGCAGCCATGGATCATGTAGAAGCCGAGGCCCATGACCAGC
Source organism: Bradyrhizobium ivorense (assembly GCF_900696085.1). GTDB lineage: Bacteria > Pseudomonadota > Alphaproteobacteria > Rhizobiales > Xanthobacteraceae > Bradyrhizobium > Bradyrhizobium ivorense. The sequence goes on along the minus strand of NZ_CAADFC020000022.1, from coordinate 150,673 downwards.
AGGCCCGCCATCTGCAGCTTCCAGAGCGGCCCAAACGCGACACCGACGAGCTGGATCGCGACCAGCGTCGCACCCGCGATCATCATGCCGCGGACGCCGAGCCACGGCAGCAGACGGGCCACCGTCAGGGTGTAGAGCAAGCCGCCGATCGCAAAGCCGGCGATCACGATGCCGGCGATCGACAGCGAGGTCTCGCCGAGCTCGAACAGGAACGAGGCGATGAACGGAAACAGCCCGAGCACGCAGCAGCCTTCGACGAACACCGCCGAATAGCAGATCCGCGCATTGGGGTTGGTGAAGATGGTGCGATAGCCGTGGCGAAGTGCCTTCAGGCTGGTCCGCGGCGGACGGTTCAGCGCAGCGCCGCGGAAGCCGGCCGCCACCGCAAGCGCGACGATGATGACGAGCGCGCCGAGCACCGCGAGCACGCCGCGCCAGCCGAGCAGATCGCCGATCAGGCCTGACGCCGTCGCACCGAGCAGATTGCCGGTCATCGAGCCCGCCAGCGTCCGCCCGATCGCCAGTTGCCGTTTCTCCGGGCCGACCAGATCGGAGGTCAGCGACAGCGCCACCGGAAACACGCCGCCGGAGCCGATGCCGGCGAGAATCCGGGTCACGAACAGCATCGGGAACGAGGTCGAGAGCGCGCCCAGAATATTGGCGAGGCCGAGCAGCGCGAGGCAGATCGTCATCAGCCGCGCCTTGCCGAACAGGTCCGCGGCGGCGCCGATTGCCGGCTGGACCGCTGCGAAGGTGAAGGCGAACACCGCGGCAAAGCTCGCCGCGGTCGCGATGCTGACGGAAAAATCGTCGGCGACATGCGGCAGCACCGGATCGAGCGCGCGCACCGACAGGCTCGCCGCGAACGTCGCCAGCGTGATGACATTGAGGGCCGGCGGCATGCCGCTCGTTGCGGTCATGTCCGGATCCGCCGCGTCAGGCCATCGTCTTGGCGAGCGAATCGAAATCCATCAGCCGCTTGACCAGGGATTCGAAATCACGCAGCGGCACCATGTTGGGGCCATCGGACGGCGCATGATCGGGATCGGGATGGGTCTCGATGAACACGCCGGCAACCCCGACCGCGACCGCGGCGCGCGCCAGCACCGGGACGAACTCGCGCTCGCCGCCGGACGAGGTGCCCTTGCCGCCGGGCTGCTGTACCGAATGGGTGGCGTCGAAGATCACGGGCGCGCCGGTGGTGCGCGCCAGGATCGGCAGCGCGCGCATGTCCGAGACCAGCGTGTTGTAGCCGAACGAGGCGCCGCGCTCGGTGACCAGCACATTGGCGTTGCCGGCGCCGGTGATTTTCGTCACCACATTCGCCATGTCCCAGGGCGCCAGGAACTGGCCCTTCTTGACGTTGACGACCTTGCCGGTCGCGGCCGCCGCCAGCAGCAAATCGGTCTGCCGGCACAGGAAGGCCGGAATCTGCAGCACGTCGACCGCCTGCGCGACATCAGCGCACTGGCTCGCCTCATGCACGTCGGTCAGCACAGGCAGCCCGAGCGAGGAGCGGATCTCGGCGAAGATCGGCAGCGCCTGCGCAAGCCCGATGCCGCGTGCCGCCGAGGCGCTGGTGCGGTTGGCCTTGTCGAACGAGGTCTTGTAGACTAGCCCGACTTTGAGCCGTCCGGCGATGTCCTTGAGCGCCGAGGCCACCTCGAGCGCATGGGCGCGGCTCTCGAGCTGGCAGGGGCCGGCGATGATCTGGAGCGGCAAATGGTTGCCGAACTGCACCGATCCAACGGCGACGACGGGCGCTGTGGCCTGCGCGGAAACGTGACTGGTCAAAATGCTGCATCCTTTCGCGGGCGACCATGCAATCCGGTGCGTGATGGATCAAGCCATCCCACCGCTTGAGGGGGTTGCGCTGACGCCGTGGGCCGGTCCGTGCTATCACAATCCTGCCCTATCAGCCCCTATAGACTGACCGGGAACAGATGCAATGAGGCACCCATGCGCATGGCGCTTGTGATCGGAGTTTTGGCCGGCCTGTCCACACTGCCGGGCCTGGCCTACGGACAGGCGAGCAGCCAGCAGCCCGGCGTCGTCACCAGCGGCGCCACCGGCGTTATCGTCAACGGCAAGCCGGCCGCGCGCAGCGGCGACACCACCAGCAATGGCGGCCCGCTGATCGAAGGCGTGCCCAACGTCCTGATCAACGGCAAGCCGGCGGCCGTGATCGGCGACCGCACCCATTGCGGCGGCAAGACCACCTCGGGCAGCCACGGCGTCTTCATCAACGGCAAGCCGATGGTCCGTGAAGGCGACCAGACCTCGGGCTGCCCGCAATAGCTCCGTTACCCGCCTCTCGTCATTGCGAGCGCAGCGAAGCAATCCATCGTGCGGCATATGCGGCGCGATGGATTGCTTCGCTTCGCTCGCAATGACGGGGATAGAGCCCCAATGCTCCGGCGTCAGCTCACTTCACCGACGAGAACGCCGTCGGCACCAGGAGCTGGTTGACGATGTTGAGAACGATCTGGCCGTCCTCCTCGGTCTTGGCGCGTGCGGTGATCCATTCCGGGTCGGTCTGGAACGCGGTCCATTTCTTCTCGCGCTCGGCGAGCGATTCCCAGGCCAGCAGATAGGTCAGTTCCTGGTTGGATTCGCCGACCAGCGTCGTGAAGAAGCCGGCCTGCCTGATGCCGTGCTTGTCCCACAGCTTCAGCGTAATGGTCTCAAAACGCTTCAGCAGCGCCGGCAGCCGGCCCGGCAGGCAGCGGTAGACGCGGGTCTCGTAGATCATTGGCGGTCCTCCCATATCGTTGGCGCGGGCGGTTATAGCGAGCGGGTTCCCCCCTGTCTTGAGGGGTGACAACATGGCACCCCTGCCCGCCCCGTCAGCGCCATTCTCGCAATGTTGCTGCAATGTTGATGGCGCTAGAACCGACCGTTTGAGACCTGCGAGGACTGGATCGCGAACAACATGCGGATTTTGCTGGTGGAAGACGAGGTCGAAATGGCGGCGGCATTGTCACAGGCGCTCAAGGGCTACGACATGGTGGTCGACCATGTGCCGACCCTTGCCGAGGCCGAAGAGGCGATTTCCGCCGACGTGCATGCCGCGGTGCTGCTCGACCGCCAACTGCCCGACGGCGACGGGCTGGCCCTGATCCCAAAGCTGCGGGCCCGGGCCGACGGCGTGCCGATCATCGTGCTGACCGCGCGCGGCGACCTCGCCGACCGCATCATCGGCCTCGACAGCGGCGCCGACGACTATCTGGCAAAGCCGTTCGCGGTCGAGGAATTGCTGGCGCGGCTGCGCGCCGTGCTGCGCCGCCCCGCCGGGCTGCAGCTCGAAATCATCAAGGCCGGCCGCGTCGCGTTCGATTGCAGCCATCGCGAGGTCAGCGTCGACGGCCGGCCGCTCGACCTGCCGCGGCGCGAGCTCTTGGTGCTGGAGGCACTGCTGCGCCGCATGGGCCGCACCGTGTTGCGCGCGACGCTGGAGGAAGCGGTCTACACTTTCGACGACGAGATCCAGTCGAACGCGCTCGACGCCCATGTCTCGCGCCTGCGGCGCAAGCTCGCCGACAATGACGCCGGGATCGAGATCCACAGCATCCGCGGCGTCGGCTATCTCCTGAAGCAGGTATCATGAGCGAAGCGGTGCTTACCTTATGAGCGAGATCGCCGATCACTATTGTCTGCGCACCAAGCTGAGCTGGCGGCTGGTGACGCTGCAGGCCGCGCTGCTGGCCGCCATCATCGCGCTGGTGGTCGGTGCGCTGTGGACCTGCGGCCTGCCGGTGATCAACCGCGACGAGGACCGCGTCATCGACGTCGTGCAATGGTCGCTCGGGCGCGAGGCCGACGGCAGACTGGTGCTGCGCCCGACGGCGGCGCTGAAGCAGCTGCGCGAGGAAGCCCCCGATCTCTGGTTCATCGTGCGCGACCGCCAGGGCAACACGCTGTCCGAAGGCAGGGTGCCCGACGAGTTTGCAAACCTCGGCGCTGCGCTCGACCATATCAGCCAGGCGCGGCTCGGCTGGCAGATGTTCGAGGACGACCCGCGCAAGCCGCCGGCGCGCCTGAAGCGCGTCAACACCGACGCCGGCAACGTTCAGATCGTGACCGCCACCCAGGGCCGGATGCTCGGCGCCAAGGCGCTGTTCACGGCCTCGCTGACCTTCCTCGCCGTCACCGTGCCCGGCCTCTTGCTGATGGCCGCGGCGACCTTCGTGGCGACGCCGATGGTGATCAAGCGCGCCTTCGCCGGCCTTGCCACCACGGCCGATCAGGCGCGCCGGATCGATTTCCGCCAGCGCGGCAGCCGGCTGTCCGCAGATCATCTGCCGCTCGAAGTGGTGCCGATGGTGACCGCCATCAACGACGCGCTGAAGCGGCTCGACGACGGTTATTCGCGGCACCAGCGCTTCGTCGCCGATGCAGCGCATGAATTGCGCACGCCGATCGCGATCCTCAACACGCGGCTGGAATCGCTGCCGCCGAGCCCCGAAAAGACCCATCTGCTCGAGGACGCGGCCCGCCTCGCGACGCTCGCCGAGCAGCTGCTCGACATCCAGCGCTTCGACCAGTGCCGCAACCCGTTTGTCCGCGTCGACCTCGTCGCGGTCGCGCGCGGCGTTGCCGCCGATCTCGCGCCGCTGGCGATCGCCGCCGGTTACGAATTGTCGCTGGAGACTGCGACCGAACGTGTCGAGACGACAGGCGACCGCGCCGCGCTGGAGCGCGCGCTGACCAATCTGGTGCAGAACGCGATCCAGCATGGCGGCCGCCGCGGCACCATCACCATCCATGTCGGCAGCGCCGCGACCATCGACGTCACGGACGAAGGCGACGGCATTCCGCCGGAGCAGCGCGCGCAGATCTTCGATCCGTTCTACCGGCTGAAGCCGCTCGATCGCGGCGCCGGCCTCGGCCTCAACATGGTGCGCGAGATCGCAAGACTGCATGGCGGTCACGTCTCCGTGCTCGACGGGCCGAACGGCGGCGCGTGCTTCCGCCTGACGCTGCCGCCGGCGCCGATCGTGGCGTGACACCGCGCAATGTTGCTGCAATCCAGCTCCCGCAAAACAGCTCACGCCCCGCACTGGAATCGGGGCGCGAACTCACCTTGCTGGGAAAGCAAATGGCACACGACTTCCTCTCGTTCTTCACGGCCTGGATGGCGGCGCCCGGCCGCGTCGGCGCGATCGCGCCCTCGGGCGCAGCGCTCGCCGAGCTGATCACGCGCGACATCACGGCTGCGACCGGTCCGCTCCTCGAGCTCGGCCCGGGCACCGGCGCGTTCACCTATCAGCTGCTGAAGCGCGGCGTGCGCCAGCAGGATCTGACGCTGATCGAATACGGCTCGGATTTCATGCGGCTGTTGCAGCTGCGCTTTCCCGGCGCGCGCGTACTGTGGATGGATGCGGCGCGGCTGGCCTCGGAGCAGCTCTACCGGGGATCGCCGGTCGGCGCCGTGATCAGCGGCCTGCCGCTGCTCAACATGTCGCCGCGCAAGGTGATCTCGATCGTCAGCGGCGCATTCAGCTATCTGCGTCCCGGCGGCGCGTTCTATCAGTTCACCTACGGGATGCGCTGCCCGGTGCCGCGGCCGATTCTCGACCGGCTCGGCCTGCGCGCCACCCTGGTCGATCGCGCGCTGCTCAACGTGCCGCCCGCTGCGGTCTACAAGCTGACGCGGCGGCCGCAATACAAGCTGATCACGCGCGATAGCGCGCCGGCGGACGATTCATCCGTCGCGCGCATTACCGGCGAGCGCCGGGCCAGCGAGGATTGCACCGTGCCGGCGTGAGCGCCGGATCAGACCAGCCGGCTCTGCTTCGCCGCCGCCTCGATGAACGAGGCAAACAGCGGATGCGGCTCGAACGGCCGCGACTTCAGCTCGGGGTGGAACTGGACACCGATGAACCAGGGATGGTCCTCGTACTCGACGATCTCCGGCAGCACGCCGTCGGGCGACATGCCGGAGAAGCGCAGGCCGTGCTGTTCGAGCCGGTCCTTGTAGGCGGTGTTGACCTCGTAGCGATGGCGGTGCCGCTCGGAAATCTCGGTCGCGCCGCCATAGACCTGCGAGACCCGGCTGCCGCGGTTGAGCGCCGCGGGATAGGCCCCGAGCCGCATGGTACCGCCGAGGTCGCCGCTCTGCGAGCGGCGCTCGAGCTCGTTGCCGCGCAGCCATTCCGTCATCAGGCCGACCAAGGGCTCCTTGGTCGGGCCGAACTCGGTCGAGTTGGCGTCCTCGATGCCGACCAGATTGCGCGCCGCCTCGATCACGGCCATCTGCATGCCGAAGCAGATGCCGAAATACGGCACGTCGCGCTCGCGGGCGAACTGCGCCGCCTTGATCTTGCCCTCGGCGCCGCGCTGGCCGAAGCCGCCGGGCACCAAAATGCCGTTGACGTGCTCGAGGAACGGCGCCGGGTCCTCGTTCTCGAACACCTCGCTCTCGATCCAGTCGAGATTGACCTTGACCTTGTTGGCGATGCCGCCGTGCGAGAGCGCCTCGATCAGCGACTTGTAGGCGTCCTTCATGCCGGTGTACTTGCCGACGATCGCGATCGTCACCGCGCCTTCCGGGTTGCGGACGCGCTCGTTGATCACGTTCCAGCTCTGCAGCGCCGGCGGAATCTTTGCGGTGATGCCGAAGGCGGCCAGCACCTCGTCGTCGAGGCCGGCGGCGTGATAGGCCTCGGGCACCGCGTAGATGTTGTCGACGTCGCGCGCCTCGATCACGGCGCTTTCGCGCACGTTGCAGAACAGGCCGAGCTTGCGCCGCTCTTCCTTGGGGATTTCGCGGTCGGTCCGGCACAGCAGGATGTCCGGCTGGATGCCGATCGAGCGCAGCTCCTTCACCGAGTGCTGGGTCGGTTTTGTCTTGAGTTCACCGGCACTTGGAATGTACGGCAAAAGTGTCAGGTGAATATAGACGGCGTGATCGCGCGGCAGCTCGTTCTTGAGCTGGCGGATCGCCTCGAAGAACGGCAGGCCCTCGATGTCGCCGACCGTGCCGCCGATCTCGACCAGCACGAAATCGTACTCGTCGTTACCATCAAGCACGAATTCCTTGATCGCGTTGGTGACGTGCGGGACCACCTGGATGGTGGCGCCGAGATAGTCGCCGCGGCGCTCCTTGGAAATGATGTCCTGGTAGATCCGACCGGTGGTGATGTTGTCGGCCTTGGTGGCCGGCCGCCCGGTGAAGCGCTCATAGTGACCGAGATCGAGATCGGTCTCCGCGCCGTCGTCGGTCACGAACACTTCGCCGTGCTGATACGGCGACATCGTTCCGGGATCGAGGTTGAGATAGGGGTCGAGCTTGCGGAGACGGACCTTGTACCCGCGAGCCTGAAGCAGGGCGCCGAGCGCCGCTGAAGCCAGACCCTTGCCGAGCGATGAGACCACGCCGCCGGTGATGAATATGTACCGCGCCATGGGACTTTACCTTTAATCCGCTTCCTGTGATTCGCAAAACGAATCGGCTCTCCGCGGCAAACTACCGACCGGGCTGTGGGTGACGTTAAATTTGAAGCGATTTCAGAGTATTAATGGGGGTTCTCGAAGCAGAATGCCAGCGCGGCATCCCGCATGGCCACCCTGCTTTATTGCGACCGTGGCGCCTGCGGACCGCTCGGTGCCTGCTGGCCCTGCTGCTCGTCGGCCTTCTTCAGCGAATCGAGGATGCCGCCGGAGGTCGGCGCGTTCATCGGCGTGCCGCCGGCCGGCTGCTGTTGCTGCGCCGGCGCGCCGGTCCCGATGATCGAACTCGGCTTGCGGTCGTAGCCCGCATACCAGGACAGGAACAGGCTGGTGATGAAGAAGCCGACCGCCAGAATCGCCGTGGTCCGCGTCAGCAAATTGGCGGTGCCGCGGCTCGACATGAAGCCGGCGCCGCCGCCCATGCCGAGGCCGCCGCCTTCAGATTTCTGCAGCAGCACGGCACCGATCAGCACGGCGACGATCATGAGATGGATGATGATAACGACAGTCTGCATCGCAAGCCTTCCGTCACAAGCCGCCAAGCGGCCAGACAAACGGCGCTATCGGCTTTACGGGTTTTCGTGAAGTCGCGCCCTGTTACACGATTGCACCGGGCATTGTCACCCCCGAGATAGTCGCAGCGGCGACGTTCACAAGCGAGGCGGAGCGCAGCCCACAGAGGCCCTTGAACGCCGCCTGCATTTCCATAATAATAGACAAATGGATACTTTGATAGACGATCTGAGCCAGCGCCTGGCGCAGCGCATCCGGCTCGAGCGCGACGGCCGCGGCTGGTCGCTGGCCGATCTCGCCGAGCGCTCCGGCGTCTCCAAGGCCACGATCAGCAAGATCGAGCGCGCCGAGGTGAGCCCGACCGCGGTCGTGCTGGTGCGGCTCGCCGGCGCCTTCGACCTCACGCTGGCCGGGCTGATGCTGCGTGCCGAGGGCCACGGCGAAAGCCTGTCGCGCGCCGCCACGCAGCCGGTCTGGCGCGATCCGGAAAGCGGCTATCTGCGTCGCCAGGTGTTCAGCCGCCCCGACCATCCGGTCGAGCTGGTGCGGGTCGAGCTGCCGCCGAAGCAGGCGGTCACCCTGCCCGCCTCGTCCTACGCCCATATCCGCCAGCTGGTCTGGGTGCTGAGCGGCAGCCTCGTCATCACCGAAGGCGGCACGCGCTATCCCCTCGCCGCCGGCGATTGTCTCGGCTTCGGGCCGCCGGCCGAGACGACCTTTGCCAACGAGAGCAATGCCCCCTGCACCTACGTCGTCGCGCTGGCCCGGAGCTGATCGATGGCTTCCTTTGTCATCAAGCCGCTCGACGATACGCCCGCAATTCGCGACGCGCTCGCCGAACTGCTGGTCGAAACCGTCGCCGGCGGCGGCTCGGTCAGCTTCATGCATCCGCTGTCACTGGATGACGCCCTTGCCTTCTGGCAGGACTCGCTTCGGGCCGCTGCGCAGGGCGAGCGCATCGTGCTCGGCGCGTTCGACGGCGCTGCGCTGGTTGGTACCGTCACGCTGCTGTTAAGGCTGCCGCCGAACCAGCCGCATCGGGCGGAAATCGCAAAAGTGATGACGCGCGTCGCGCACCGCAAGCGCGGCGTGGCGACGGCGCTGATGCAGGCCGCCGAGCAGCTTGCGGTCGCGCATGGCCGCACGCTGCTGGTGCTCGACACCGCCGAGGAGGACGGCGCCGCCCCGCTCTACGAACAGCTGGGCTTTCAGCTCACCGGCCTCATCCCGGACTACGCGCTGAAGCCGCATGGCGGCCTCACCGGCACGCTGATCTACTGGAAGCGCATCGGCGCGGCTGCGGCCTAGTCTAGCTCCGCTGCAACCCCGTCATTGCGAGGCGCGAAGCGACGAAGCAATCCATCGCTCCGCACGTGCGGCGGCATGGATTGCTTCGCTTCGCTCGCAATGACGTGGGTGGAGCTGTGGCCGCCTAGCAGCCCGCCGCGATCGCCAAAAAGTCTGACGCGTTCAGGCTGGCGCCGCCGACCAGTGCGCCGTTGACATTGGCGACCGCCATCAGCTCGGCGGCGTTCGACGGCTTGACCGAGCCGCCGTAGAGGATCCGCACCTTCTCACCCTCACCCTTGAAGCGATCGGTGAGTACACCGCGGATGAAGGCGTGAACTTCCTCGACATCCTTTGCGGTCGGCGTCAGGCCGGTACCGATCGCCCAGACCGGCTCGTAGGCCACCACGAGATTCGCCGACGTCGAGCCATCCGGCAGCGAGCCCTTGAGCTGGGTGCCGCAGAGATCGAGCGTCTTGCCGGCATCGCGCTGCTCGCGCGTCTCGCCGATGCAGACGATCGCGGTCAGGCCGGCGCGCCAGGCGGCCTCGGCCTTCTGCCGGATCAAGGCATCGGTCTCGCCATGATCGGCGCGCCGCTCGGAATGGCCGACGATGATGGCGACCGCGCCAAGATCCTTGAACATCTCGGCAGAGAGGTCGCCGGTATGGGCGCCCGATGCCTTGGGATGACAATCCTGGGCGCCGACCGCGACCTTGCTGCCGCGCGCCTTGGCGGCGAACGATCCGACCAGCGTCGCAGGCGGGCAAACCAAAAGATCGGCTTTGGCCACGCTGCCGGCCCCAGCCAGCATCGCCTCGAACTCGGCCATCGATGACGTCAGGCCGTTCATTTTCCAGTTACCGGCGATCAGCGGCCGGATGGTGTTGGTCATGTCAGAATTCCCCATCGATCAAGCGCGCCCACGGGCTACCAGACGCGGGCGACCACTTCCAGAGCGCGGCGTCGCGGCGATTCACCGCTTCAATCCGCCCACAGCCTTAAGGTTGCGGGGGGACATCAGCCACTTTATAAGCGTTTTCAATCCGGTGACGCCCTGCGGCCTTGCTTTGGGCACGACCCGGTTCCCCACCTGCAAAACAAGTTGGACCCATGCTTCGAGGAATGCGGAAAGCCTCATCAAACTGGCTCGGCAAGACGATTATGGCCGTTGTGATGGGCGTTTTGATCATCAGTTTCGGCATTTGGGGCATTGCGGACATCTTCAGGGGATTCGGCCAGTCGTCGCTCGCCAAGATCGGCCGGACCGAGATTTCGGCCGATCAGTTCCGCCAGATCTACAACGACCGCCTGCAGCAGATCGGCCGCCAGTTCGGCCGTCCGCTAACCCCGGACCAGGCCCGCGCCTTCGGCGTCGATCGCCAGGTGCTGCAGCAGACGCTGGCGGAAGCCGCGATGGATGAAGAGGCGCGCCGGATGGGCCTCAACCAGTCTGACGCCGAGGTGCTGCGCCAGATCTACAACGATCCGAACTTCAAGGGCCTCAACGGTCAGTTCGACCCGCAGCGCTTCCAGGCGGTGATCCGCAACGCCGGCTACACCGAAGGCCGCTACATCCAGGAGCAGCGCCGGGTCGGCCTGCGCCGGCAGATCGCGGGCACCATCTCGTCCGGGATCGAGCCGTCCAAGCCGCTGATCGAGGCGCTGACGCGCTTCCAGAACGAGCAGCGCTCGATCGACTACATCACGCTCGGCGCCGCGCAGGCCGGCACCATCGATCCGCCCTCGCCCGAGACGCTCGCCGCCTATTTCGAGGACCACAAGGTCCAGTTCCGCGCCCCCGAATACCGCAAGATTTCCTTCGTCGCAGTCACGCCCGAAGAAATCGGCAAATGGACCACCGTCTCCGACGAGGACGCCAAGAAGATTTTCGAGCAGCGCAAGGACCGGCTCAGCTCGCCGGAGAAGCGCGAAGTGTCGCAGATCGTGTTTCCGAACGCCGGCGAGGCGCAGGCCGCGCGCGCCCGCATCACGTCGGGCACCCCGTTCGACGACATCGCCAAGGAGCGCAACCTCAATCTTGCCGACGTCAATCTCGGCCTGGTGGCGAAGTCGGCGATCCTCGATCCCGCGGTCGGCGATGCCGCCTTCGAGCTGCCGTCCGGCGAGGTCAGCCAACCCGTGCAGGGCCGTTTCGGCGTGGCGCTGGTCAAGGTCGGCAAGGTCGAGCCCGGCGTGACGCCGAGCTATGAGAGCCTCGCGCAACAGGTGAAGACCGAAATCGCGACCGAGCGCGCCCGCAACAAGGTCGCCGAGCTGCGCGACAAGATGGAGGACGAGCGCGGCGGCGGCGCCAGCGTCGTCGAGTCGGCGCAGAAGCTCGGATTGACGCCGGTCACCATCGATGCGGTCGACCGTTCGGGCCGGCTGCCGAACGGTCAGCCCGCGGCCAATATTCCGCGCGGCCTCGACGTGGTGTCGCCGGCGTTCTCCAGCGACGTCGGCGTCGACAACGACCCGATCCAGTTCAATGGCGGCTGGGTCTGGTACGAGGTAGCAGGCATCACCCCGTCGCGCGAGCGCCCGCTCGAAGAGGTTCGCGACCAGGTCGAGGCGAAATGGCGCGAGGACCAGATCTCGGCCAAGTTGCGCACCAAGGCGACCGAGCTGGTGCAGAAGCTCGACGGCGGCGGCAAGCTCGCCGACGAGGCGGCCGCGCTTGGCGTCAAGGTCGAGACCGCCGCCAACTTCCGCCGCGACGCGACCCCGCCGGGCGTGCCGGCTGCTGCGATCACCGCGGCATTCCGTACGCCGAAGGACAGCGACGGACAGACGCCGGCGGCCGGCGGCAGCCAATGGGTGGTGTTCCGCGTCACCGACGTGACGCTGCCGCAGGTCGACTTTGCCTCCAACGAGGTCAAGCAGCTCCAGGAGGCGCTGCGGCGCTCGCTCAGCGACGAGCAGGTCGCGCAATACGTCACCAAGATCGAGTCCGACATCGGCGTGACCGTCAACCAGGCTGCCTTCGCGCAAGTGACAGGCGCAAATAATTGAGCATGATCCGGAACCCCTCCTCTCCGCGCGGCCAACGCGATGGCATCGCGCGGAGATCAAGCTCCAGCAACAGACCCTGAGCCAGCGAATGGACGACCTGAAATCGATCATCGGAAAAGTCGCCACCGGCGCCACGCTGACGCGTGAGGAGGCGGCGTCCGCGTTCGACGCCATGATGTCGGGCGAAGCTACGCCCTCGCAGATGGGCGGCCTGTTGATGGCGCTGCGGGTGCGCGGCGAGACCGTCGACGAGATCACCGGCGCGGTTGCGGCGATGCGCGGCAAGATGCTGCGGGTCAGCGCGCCGGCCGAGGCCGTCGACATCGTCGGCACCGGCGGCGACGGCTCCGGCTCGGTCAACGTCTCGACCTGCGCGGCCTTCATTGTCGCCGGCGCCGGCATCCCCGTCGCCAAGCATGGCAACCGCGCGCTGTCGTCGAAGTCCGGCTCGGCCGACGTGCTGGCCTCGCTCGGCGTCAAGATCGACCTGACGCCCGATCAGGTCGGACGCTGCGTCAAGGAGGCCGGCATCGGCTTCATGTTCGCGCCCGCGCATCATCCGGCGATGAAGAACGTCGGCCCGACCCGGGTCGAGCTCGCCACCCGCACCATTTTCAATTTGCTCGGCCCGCTGTCGAACCCCGCCGGCGTCAAGCGCCAGATGGTCGGTGTGTTCTCGCGGCAGTGGGTGCAGCCGCTGGCGCAGGTGCTGAAAAATCTCGGCGCCGACAAGGTCTGGGTCGTGCACGGCTCCGACGGCCTCGACGAGATCACCCTCACCGGCCCTACCTTCGTCGCCAGCCTCGAGAACGGCGAGATCAGGACCTTTGAGGTGACGCCTGACGAAGCCGGCCTCGGCCGCGTCGGTGGCGAGGCGCTGAAGGGCGGCGACGCCGATGCCAACGCGATCGCGCTCTCGAGCGTGCTGAACGGCAAGCCGAGCGCCTATCGCGACGTCGCGCTGCTCAACGCGGCTGCGGCGCTGATCGTCGCCGGCCGCGCCAAGGATTTGAAGGAAGGCGTTGCGATCGGCGCGCAGTCGCTCGACAGCGGCGCGGCCGCGGCGCGGCTGAAGCATCTGGTCGCGGTTTCCAACGGTTGAGCATGATTTGAAAAAGCGTGAACCGGTTTCGACACGATCATGCTCTAGAAAGGCGCCATGTCCGACATCCTGACCAAGATCGAGACCTACAAGCGCGAGGAGATCGCCGCCGCGAAGCGCGCGCGTCCGCTCGCCGAGATCGAGGCGCAGGCGAAAGCAGCCGCAGCTCCGCGCGGCTTCGTCCGCGCCCTCAAGGACAAGCATGCGCGTGGCGAGTATGCGCTGATCGCGGAAGTGAAAAAGGCCTCGCCCTCGAAGGGACTGATCCGCGCTGATTTCGATCCGCCCGTGCTGGCCAAGGCTTATGAGGCCGGCGGCGCGGCGTGCCTGTCGGTGCTGACCGATGCGCCCTCGTTCCAGGGCCATCTCGACTTCATGGTCGCGGCGCGCGCGGCGACCAATCTGCCGGTGCTGCGCAAGGATTTCATGTTCGACACCTACCAGGTGGCGGAAGCCCGCGCCCACGGCGCCGACTGCATTTTGATCATCATGGCCGCGCTCGACGATGCCGCGGCGAAGGATATCGAGGACGCCGCGCTCGGCTACGGCATGGACGTCCTGATCGAGATCCACGACCGCGCCGAGCTCGACCGCGCGTTGAAATTGCGGTCGCCGATGATCGGGGTCAACAACCGCAATCTGCGCACCTTCGAGACCACGCTCGCCACCAGCGAGGCGCTGGCGTCGCTGATCCCGCCGGACCGCCTGATGGTCGGCGAGAGCGGCATCTTCACGCCTGACGATCTCGCCCGGCTCGAGCGCGTCGGGATGTCGACCTTCCTGGTTGGCGAAAGCCTGATGCGGCAGCAGGACGTCACCGCGGCGACCCGCGCGCTGCTGACACGGCAGGCCGCGCCGCGTGCCACCGGCACGCGCTGACGCGATGGCGCGAAAGGCCAAAGCCACCGGGTCCGGCGCCGCCCTCACCCATATCGACGCCAAAGGCGAGGCGCGGATGGTCGACGTCTCGGCCAAGCCGGCGACCGAGCGGACCGCGGTCGCCGAAGGCCGCGTCATCATGAGCAAGGCGACGCTGGCGCTGATCTCCTCCGGCCAGGCCAAGAAAGGCGACGTGCTGGCGACGGCGCGGATCGCCGGCATCATGGCCGCGAAGCGGACCTCGGAGCTGATCCCGCTCTGTCATCCGCTGGCGCTGAGCAAGGTCACCGTCGATATCGAAACCGACGCCAAGCTGCCGGGCTGCATCGTGCGGGCCACCGTCAAGGTGACCGGGCCGACCGGCGTCGAGATGGAGGCGCTGACCGCGGTGTCGGTCGCGTGCCTGACGATCTACGACATGATCAAGGCGGTGGAGCGCGGCGTGCGCATCGAGGGCATCCACCTGATCGAAAAGATCGGTGGCAAGTCCGGGCATTTTCGCGCCGGTGCATGAAGCCGCCGATCCGCAGTCTATCCCGATGGATCGGTTTTGCGGAGCGCCATCGCCCGACCAGGCATTGGCATGGTCGGACGGGGCTTTTCCCTACCAGCTCCCGCTGACGGCCTATCGCGCTGCGAAGGCCAGCTTGAGGCTGCCACCGACACCAAAATCGTTGCCGCTCGCGCGTGCAAATGTGCTGGCCGCGTGCAATTCGGCGCTGAACCGATCGCTGAATTGTGCGCTGAGCCCGCCCGCCACCTTGCCATAGGTGCCGGCGGTGAGGCCGGGCACGGCCGAATAGATCGGCAATAGCGGCGCCTGCGTCTCGATCGAAAGGATCGTTCGATCGCTTCCGATGAAGTCATGCTCGGCTGTCAGGTTCAGGAACGGGCTCACCCTCGTGGTGTCGATGTAAAACGGTGCCCGCAACTGGATGCCCGCGCTCGCTATCAGGGATTCGAGGTCGGGTTGCGACACGCTGAACGTCAGCAACGGGTCGCCGGCTTCGGTATAGCCGCCGATGTGGGACCTCGCATAATTCAGCGCTGCGATGGGCCCCAAACGGACCGATCCGAGGTCGAACAGATAACCGCCTTTCGCCCCGATCGTGAACGTATCGCCTGACGTCGTGGCTCGCACCACATCCAATATGCCGGCGCGTTCGAGCCGGTACTGGTTGTGGCCATAGGTTGCCACCGCGTCGACGAACCAGTTCCTGTATTCGGAGGAGACGAATGCACCGAACTGATAGGTGTTGACGTCGATCTTGCCGGCTGAATGCGTGAGATCGGCCTTTGGATTGGAATAGTTGAAGGCGACGCCAACCTGCGTATTGGGGTTGACCCGATAGGCCGATCCGAAGGTGGCCCCCTCTACATCATAATCGAAGCCGTTGGCCCCTACGCTGTCGTCGCGCCGACCCGAATAGTGGCTGCCTTCGAGATAAACGGACAGAGGCATCTCGCTGCCTGGAGGAGCCTTCACATATTTCGTCGGCGTGCCCGCCGGAGCATAGGCGAGCGCATTGTTCAGCGACTCGCCGTAGGAGCCGACATTGCGGTAGGCGTCCAGCCGCTGGAAGATCGAACCGGCAAAATTCGCCGCCACCAGTTGCGAAATCTCTCCCTGGGCCGCGACCGTGTCGGGAGCCTTGATGAGGTTCGTCATGTATGCCGCCAGCACCTCGAAGCCGTGTGTGGTGAGATGCACGCCTTCGGGCTGGAAGAGGCTTTGCTGGGATGCATTGACGTATTGATAGGAGTTGAAGCCGTAACCGGCTAGGTTGGCGCCCACCTGCCGGATCAGCTTCGCCTCGTCGACAAGGAAGATGCGGATGCCCGACTGCGCCAGGGGCTGCAGACTCGTCTGCAGCCCCTGGAAATATACCTGACTGTAGAGCGTCTGATTGGCGGGAAACGGAGCTGCGGCCGATTGAGGCAAACCGTTCATATCGGAGAAGCCAGCCAGGACGAAATTCCGCGCGCCGGCAGCCGCGAGCTGTTTGATGGCCGCGGTGGCGTTTGCGGTCGACTGGCTCGCAAGCGTGGTCGCCGCACTCGCCGTGAATTGCTGCCCGGTCGGCCCAAAGCCGAGCAGAGGATAGACCGCACCGCTTGCGGTGAGCGCATCATTCCCCCCGATCGAAATCGTGACGAGGTCATTCGGTCCGAATGTCTTCCCGTTCCAGTTGGCGAGCTGGAACGGAAGGCTGACCGAAGTTCCGTAGGCGTTCAGAACCTGGGTCGTCGATCCTCCGATCGCATAGTTCTTGACCTGCGCATCGGCGAGCCCGAGCTGGCTCTGGATCCAATACGGGTACGCGACATAAGGCGTCGCTGCGGCTACCGCCGAGGGCGACGCACCGGAAGACGGATACGCCGAAGGATTGGCGACGACCTTGAGAAAGTTGTTTATGCCGCTATCTGCGTAGCTGTCGCCGAACGCGGTCAAGCTGACATATCGCGATTGGGCGTGGCTTGCAGAGGTGTCGAGCATCAGCAATGCAGCAGCAAGCAGAAGCACGCCGCCGGACGTGATCGTGGGTTTCCGCAGAAATCTCCCGTTTGCTTTTGCAAATCGAACAGAGACGAAATCGAGCATCATGTTTTCCTCCCAGAAAAACATGATCAGTTAGCAACACGGCTCAGCCTCGCCCGACCTTGAAAACGTCACGCGTATACAAAGCGGACACGCCACGTGTCCGCACACCAACTATTTTTGCCGGCTGTGACGAAAATGCGACGGCGCGACGCCCAGCACCCTGCCGAAAGCGGTTGCCATGTGATTACGACTGGCGAAGCCGACCGACCAGGCAATCTCATCGAGCGGCTCCTGCGTCGATGAGATGAGATGGCGAGCCCGTTCGACGCGCGCATTGACAACGTACTGATGCGGGGAAACCCCCTTTGCATTCTTGAACAGCCGCGAGAACTGGCGAATGCTCAGATCTACAGCTTTTGCGAGATCCTCCAGGTGCAGGGGAGCCGACAAGCGCGCATCGATCAATTCCGTTACCGTCCGCAAATCCTTCGAGCAAAGCGCCGCCCGGCGCCGGTCGCGAATCTCCATCTTTCCAAGCTCAACCGGATGAAGAACCTGGATGATCGCCGCGATGATCGACTCACCCAGCAACGGCCCGCCCGGGCTGGCGGCCTGCGCATCCTCGATCAGTGCCTGCATCAAGTGCGCGACGACGCCGGCGGTCCGGACCTTAGTCAGATTTTGAACGCTGACCGACGGCGTGTAGGTCATATCGAGCGCCGTTTCCAACAGCGGCCGGGTCAGGAAAAGTGTTGCGCATGTCATCGGCGCCGTCACGCGGGCGCGGTAATCCTGCTCGGGGACGTTCGCGGAAAGAACACCGCCCAGGTCAATTCTGGCAGGGCGCAAGGCGTCGGTCAGGCTTCTTGTCGCCCTTTGGATGGTGAGCGAACTGAAGGCCGCTTCCGAGGAGAACGCGAAGTTGGTCCGCGCGCAGGTCAGACCGGCGCCTCGCCAGACATCGGCGCTGACCGGTGAAAAAGCGATCGGGCGTGAGACCTGGTACTTCAGGCTGCCCAGCAGGACGCCCAGGTTCGACATATGACCCCCATTGAAATGCATTTCCTCCAATTGCTGTCCCTGACCCGCCGTTCGACAGCGCGGTTGTTTGGCTTTTTCATTCAGGGGACTGATCTCAAGTCTACAGGCTCCCCGTCGATATGCAAACGCCGCATATACGGGGCCGAAAGCCTGCTTGCTGCGGGACGGCGGCCCCTGTTTCGCGATCACCGGCAACCGTTCGTTAACCAGTCTCGCTAACCGCAGCTCCATCTCGATTGGATACGACTTTCGCGGGCCGGAAGTGCACGCAAGCTACTTCCGGGTGAAATGCCTGGAAGCGATCGGATCCCATGAAGTCAGACGGCAGCGCCTCGTTCAACGTCAGCTCGGTGTTTCGCAGCGGACCGATCCGCTGGCTGATCCTCGGCGGCGCCGTGCTGATGGCCGCGATCGCGATCGGCGCGACGCTGATGGCCGGAAATTTTCGCGAGCGCGCGCTGCGCAACAGCGAGCGCGAGCTGGAAAACACCGTGCTGCTGCTGGCGCGGCATTTCGACCAGCAGCTCGAGGATTTCGAGGTGGTACAGAGCGACCTGATCGCCTTCATGCGCATCAACGGGATCGCGACGGCCGAGAACTACCGGCACCGGATGGCGAGCGCCGACATCCATGCCATGCTCAAGTCCAAGATCGACGCGCTGTCCTATGTCGGCAGCCTGAACGTGTTCGACGCCGACGGCGCGCTGATCAACAGCTCGATGGCATGGCCGCTGCCGCAGGCGAACATTGCCGATCGGGACTATTTCCGCCTGTTCAAGTCGAGCACCTCGTCGCCGGACATGCTGGTTATCCCCCTGCACAGCCGCGTCACCGGCAACTGGACCACCGTGATCCTGCGCAAGGTGACCGGACCGAACGGCGAGTTCCTCGGCGTGGTCGGCCGCGGCATCGAGCCGGCCCATTTCGAGCGGTTCTTCGCCACCGTCGCGCTCGGCGAAGGTGCCGCGATCTCGATGCACCATCGCGACGGCACGCTGCTGGCGCGCTACCCGCATGTCGAGGAGCTGATCGGCAGGAATTTTCGCGCCGGCCCGCCTAGCCAGCTCAACGTGTTCGACCTGCCGCAAAGCACCTCGCGACTGACCAGCCCGATCGACGGCGAGGACCGCTTGGTGTCGTCGCGGGCGCTGACCAGCTTCCCGATCGTCGTGGTGGCGACGACGACCACGACGGCGGCGCTGGCGATCTGGCGCGAGCAGATCGGCATTCTGATCGCGGTGACCAGCGCTTCGGTGCTGGCGATCGCGATCCTGCTGACGCTCGTGGTGCGCAAGCTGCTGCAGCAGCACCGGGCCCAGCAGCAGCGCCTGACGCTGGAAAAACTCCGGCTCGACACCGCCGTCAACAACATGACGCAGGGGCTGCTGCTGTTCGATGCCTCGCAGCGCCTGGTGATCTGCAACAAGCGCTATATCGAGCTGTACGGCCTGTCCGCCGACGTGATCCGGCCCGGCTGCAGCTTCCACGACGTCATCGCCCATCGCCACGCCACCGGCTCGTTCCGCGGCGACGTCGAGCGCTATGTCGGGCTGGTGCTGCGCGACGTCGGCACCCGCAACACCATGGTGATCTCGACGCCGGACGGACGCTCGATCCAGGTGGTCAACGAGCCGCTCGCCGACGGCGGCTGGCTCGCCACCCACGAGGACATCACCGAGCGCCGCCGCGCCGAGGAACGCATCACCCACCTCGCCCATTACGATGCGCTCACCGACCTGCCGAACCGCACCCTGTTCCGCGAGCAGATCAAGCGCGAGCTGCCGCATGTGACGCCGGCCAGCCAGCTCGCGGTGCTCTATATCGACATCGACGAGTTCAAGGGCGTCAACGATTCGCTCGGCCACATGGTCGGCGACGAGCTTTTGAAGTCGGTGGCCAAGACCTTGAACCGCGTGATCGGCGAAGGCGATTTCGTCGCCCGCCTCGGCGGCGACGAGTTCGCCATCGTGCAGACCGGGTTGAAGAGCCCGGCCGAGGTCACCGAGCTCGTCGCGCGGATCTATGAGGCGATCCGTGCGCCCTATCAGTGCCTCGGCCACCAGCTCACCACCGACGCCAGCATCGGCATCGCGCTGGCGCCGCAGCACGGCACCGATCTCGACACGATCCTGAAGAACGCCGACCTTGCGATGTATGCGGCGAAGTCGGCCGGCCGGCGCACCTCGCGCTTCTTCGAGCCGGCGATGGACGCCGACGCCCGCGCCCGCCGCGAGCTCGAGATGGAGCTGCGCCAGGCGATCGCCGCCGGCAGCGGGCTCGAAGTCTACTATCAGCCCTGCCTCGATCTGCGCAGCAACGAGATCAACGGCTGCGAGGCGCTGGTGCGCTGGCGCCATCCGCTGCGCGGCATGATCTCGCCGGCCGATTTCGTGCCGATCGCCGAGGAAACCGGCCTGATCAACCAACTCGGCGAATGGGTGCTGCTGACGGCGTGCAGAGAAGCGGTGAATTGGCCCGACCAGGTCAAGCTCGCGGTCAACGTCTCGCCGGTCCAGTTCCGCAGCGGCACGCTGGCGCTGAAGGTGATCGCGGCGCTTGCGGCCTCGGGCCTGCCGGCCGGCCGGCTCGAGCTCGAGATCACCGAGGCGGTGCTGATCCGCGACGACGAGACCGCGCTGTCGGCGCTGCATCAGCTGCGCGCCATCGGCATCCGCATCGCGCTCGACGATTTCGGCACCGGCTATTCGTCGCTGAGCTATCTGAAGCGTTTTCCGTTCGACAAGATCAAGATCGACCGCTGCTTCGTCACCGACATCGCCGATCCGCAGGGCTCGGCCGGCATCGTCGAGGCCGTCGTCAACATCGCCACCGAGCGCTGCATGACGACGACGGCGGAGGGCGTCGAGACCGCCCAGCAGCAGCAATTGCTGCGCGAGCTCGGCTGCTCCGAGATGCAGGGCTATCTGTTCAGCGCGCCGAAACCCGCCGCGCAGATCCGCGAGCTGCTCGCCGCGCACCGCCACGGCCCGCCCGCCGCCGGTCCAACCCGCATGCGCCGGCGCAAACCGTTCGCCGGCGCGGCGTGAGCTCGTGGGCTCCCTCGCCCCGTTCTTACGGGGAAAGGGTTGGGGTGAGGGGCTGCCTCCGCGCATACGGTGGGAGCTGGATTCGCGGAGAGTCCCCCTCACCCGGATTGCATCTGCGATGCAATCCGACCTCTCCCCGCAAGCGGGGCGAGGTGAAGCAGAAGCAGGCCTAGTTCGGCACCGGCCGCTTCTGCACGGTCTTGCTGTCGGCGTTCTTGGCGTCGGCGTTCACGGTGACGCCGCGCAGCTGTTTGAAGGCCGCGGCCAGTGCCTTGTCGTTCTTCTCGTCCGGCGGCACGTAGGACTGCGAGCCGGCCGACAAGCCGGCCTGCTCGGGGCCTTCGCCGAGGAGATGCCCGGGCATCGAGATCTCGCCCTTGATCTCCGCGCGGGTCTTGAACTCGTCGGGCACGTCCTGCAGCACCTCGACGTCGGGCTTGATGCCGAGCGCCTGGATCGAATGGCCCGACGGCGTGAAGTAGCGCGCCGTGGTCAGCGCCAGCGCGCCGTTGCCGGGGCCGAGCGGAATGATGGTCTGCACCGAGCCCTTGCCGAACGAGCGGGTGCCGATCAGCGTCGCGCGCTTGTGGTCGTGCAGCGCGCCGGCGACGATCTCGGAGGCCGAGGCCGAGCCGCCGTTGATCAGGACGACCAGCGGCTTGCCCTTGGTCATGTCGCCGCCATGCGCGGTGAAGCGCTGGGTCTCCTCCGGCAGGCGGCCGCGGGTCGAGACCACCTCGCCGCGCTGCATCAAGGTCGAGGTCACCGACACCGCCTGGTCGAGCAGCCCGCCCGGATTGTTGCGCAGGTCGATGACGTAGCCCACGAGCTTGTCCTGCGGGATCTGCTTCTGGATGTCGGAGATCGCCTTGCGCAGTCCCTCGGTGGTCTGCTCGTTGAACGAGGAAACCCTGATGTAGCCGATGTCGCCGCCCTCGGCGTGATACTTCACCGGGCGGACGCGGATGATCTCTCTGACGATCGCCAGATCGATCGGCTTGTCGGCGTCCTTGCGGATGATCTTCAGCCGGATCGAGCTGTCCGGCGTGCCCTTCATCTTGTTGACGGCCTGGTCCAGCGTCATGCCCTGGATCTGCTCGTCGTCGATCGCGGTGATCACGTCGCCCGACATGATGCCGGCGCGCGAGGCCGGGGTGTCGTCGATCGGCGCCACCACCTTGATCAGGCCGTCCTCCATCGTGACCTCGATGCCGAGCCCGCCGAACTCGCCATGCGTGGTCTCCTGCATCTCCGCCCAGCCCTTCTCGTTCATGTAGCGGGAGTGCGGATCGAGCGAGGAGATCATGCCGTTGATCGCGCCCTCGACCAGCTTGGCGTCGTCGGGCTTCTCGACATAGTCGGACTTGACCTTCTCAAACACCTCGCCGAACAGATTGAGCTGCGAATAGGTGTTGTCGGAGCGCGCGGCGGCCTTGGCTGCGTTGACGAGATGCGCACCCTGCGGCGAGGTTACGAGCAGGGTGAGGCACGCCCCCGCAACTGAGCCGAGGAAAAAGCCAACGTTCTTGCGCATCATCGATCCCTTTTCGCTATGGCCGGACATGTTTCGCAACAATCGGCCCCACCCCGACCGGGGCACCACACAATGGCTTTTTGGTCGCATCAAGGCCGCGCCGTCGCCGGTGCGTTACGGTCTTGTCACGATGCCTTTTCGTCTCCCGCAAGCCGTTCGGCCAATCCGTTCTGCCAGGTCGACGGCGCCGTCCCGAACCCGCGCTTGGCCCGCGTGCCCAGCCAATAGCCGAACTGCGGCGGCACGTTGCGGAACGGGCCGTCGACGCCGAGCTTGAGCGCGGCATCCATCGGCCAGTTCGGGTTATTGAGGATTTCGCGGCCGACGGCGATCAAATCTGCTTGTTTATCACGCAGGATTTGTTCGGCCTGGTCGCCATGGATGATCAGCCCGACCGCCATGGTCATGATATCGGCATGGAAGCGGACATATTCCGCCAGCGGCACCTGATAGTTGTACTTGATCTCCTTGCCGAGGATCGGCGCCAGCTCGGTGATGCCGCCCGAGGAGCAGTCGATCACGTCGACGCCCTTTTGCTTCAATATCTTGGCCAGCCGGACGCTCTGCTGCGGCCCCCAACCGGCATGGTCCTCGACCGACAGCCGCACGAACAGCGGCTTGTGATCCGGCCAGTGCGCCCGCACCGCTTCCGTCACTTCGATCAGGAAGCGCATCCGGCCGGCTTCCGAGCCGCCATAAGCGTCGCTGCGCTGGTTGGAGCGCTCGGACAGGAACTCGTGCACGAGGTAGCCGTGGGCGCCGTGCAGTTCCAGCACCTCGAAGCCGGCTTGATGCGCGCGCCGGGCCGCCTGCCCCCAGGCCGCGACGAGGTCTTTCACCTCGGCCGTTTCCAGCGCCCGTGGCACCGGCCAGCGCTCGCTATGGGCAATTGCGCTCGGTGCCACCGGCGTCCAGGCGTCCCAGTCCTCGATCTCGGGTGTCCGCTGCAGCGGCCGATCGCCTTCCCATGGCCGGCTGGCGCGCGCCTTGCGGCCGGAATGGCCGAGTTGGATGCCGGGCACCGCGTTCTGCTGCTTGATGAAGCCGGCGAGGCGCTTCAAGGGTTCGATGAACCTGTCGTCCCAGATCCCGAGATCGCCGACCGTGCCGCAGCCGCGCCGCTCCACCTTTGTCGATTCGACAATGACGAGCGCGGTGCCGCCGGCGGCAAACTTGCCGGCATTCATCAGGTGCCAGTCGGTCGGAAAGCCCTGCTCCGCCGAATACTGGTGCATCGGCGGCACCACGATGCGGTTCTTCAGCGTGACACCGCGGATCGACAGCGGCGAAAACAGGAGTGTGTCGGACATCGGGCTTCCTCGCGTCTTGGTCGCTGCCCGGCGGGGGCCGGAGCGATCTTCTGTTGGCGCCAGACGATATACGCGCCGCGTCATGGCCGATAGAGCGGCAAGGCCGGAACTGCCCCGCGAGCAGGTCAACGCGATCGCCATCGACTAACGGACAGAAGACAGATCAGCCAGCAGGCGCAGCCCGGATGGGCGCAGCGACATCCGGGGCCATTCCATCAACCGATCGTGCACCATCAAGGCTAGTTTGGAGCGTTCGGCCGCCATGATCTCTCCCACCATATGAGATGAGAGAGGATTTCGTCGAAGGTACCCTCCAGTTCGGCGATGTGCGGCTTCGAGTTTACTACGAACACTCGCTCAGCTATCTCGCGCTGGCGAGCGAGAACGAGGCGAAGCTCCGTCAGGCCGCCGCCCGTATTCAGGAGTACGTCGCCGGCTGAAACGAACGACAGCACTCTCGATTTCGCGCGTGCGGCCTTCTTGCTTTTAGAGCGTCGCCAGCTTCGCCGCGCCCTTTGCGATCGCCTCGTTGAAGCTCGTATCCCAGAACTTTCCGACCTCGGTGCGGACATCGAGGACGCCGAGCTTGAGGAAGGTATCGGCGACCCGCTGGTGCGTCTCCGGCACATCCGGCGTCACGCCGGCCAGCGCGTAGTCCTCGCTGCGATGGGCGAACTGGTCGAGAAGGTCCTCGACCGGCAGATGGGTGTCCGCCGCCACCGCGGCGGCGTAGACCGGGAAATTCCTGTTGGCGAACGCATAGGCGCGCTGGACGCGCAGCAGGAAGTCGGTCACGGCCGCATGGCGCAGCGGGTCGTCGACCGCCTTCGGGTTGGCGTAGATCGGAAAATTTCCGGAGAGATAGCCGACGCCGGTCTTGAGCACGCGCGCGCCCTGCTTTGCGATCGCGAGCCGGCCGTTGTAGCCGTAGATCGCCCAGGCATCGAGCTTGCCGGAGGCAAACGCCGAGTAGCCGTCCGACGGCGTCAGGTTGATGGCCTCGATGTCGGCGAACGACAGGCCCGCTTCCTCGAGCTGCCGGGCGAGGAAATAGTGCGCGGTGGTCGCGCGCACATACCCGACCCGCTTTCCCCTGAGGTCGGCGATCGAACGGATTGGCGCATCCTTCGCTGCCACGGTCACTTGTGTGTTGAGGTCTTCATGCGTGACGGCGATGAAGCGCACCTTGGCGTTCTGGCGCGCCGCGAACATCGCGGGGATCTCGCTGCCAGACCCGATGTCGAGCGCATCGCCGTTCAGCGCCTCGATATGGAGCACGCCATTGTTGAGCTCCTTCCAATCGATCCGGTACGGCGTTTTGTCCTCGCCGGCAGCCTGCAGCAGCGGCCGCCAGCCGCCCTTGTAATAGGCGACGCGCAGCGTCACGCCGCCGAGATCGGCCCCCGCTCCCGCACCGGTCTCGGCGCGCGCTGCCCCCGCAAGCAGGCTTCCGGCGAGCACGCCGAGTGCAGACCGTCGTGAAATGGAAATTGGCGTGGTCACCGGCAGCGCTCCCGATCAGCAGTCACAACGCCGCAAGCTTTGCGGAAAAACCCGCCGATGTATATGAGACGCTATTTCGTTTTTGGCATCGCGCGCGAAAGGCCGTTCCAAGAGTCGCCGTCATGCGCGGCGATCCGTTTTCCGGAGCCGGAATCCGCCGACACCCGCAGCCTGCTGTCACCCGATCGTCTTGCGCTTCTTCTTGAGCGCAACGGGGGCGTCCGCTTGGGCACCGGCCTCCGCCGCCTCCTTGGCTTCTCTCAGGATGCGAAGCCGTGCCATGTTCTTGCGGACCGCCGCGGCCTGCCGGTCGACTTCGGCCATGGCGCGCGCGCCTTCCTCTGCGGCCAGACGTTGACGCTCGGCGCGAGCGACGCTGGTCGGCGAGAGCATCTTCTTCCCGTCCATGCTGATCCTCGTCTGCACGAAACAAGGCTCGCTCGCTCAATCGCGTGATCGAGCGAGCCGCCAGCGTTCCGCTACGTCCGTGATGATGTAACGGAACCGTTACTCGGACAGCGAAAGATTGTCCGCGCTGTCTTTCCCGCTCTTGCGGTCGGTTCTGATCTCGTAGTTCACGCGCTGTCCCTCGGCGAGACCGCCGAAACCTGCCCGCTCGACGGCGCTGATGTGAACGAACACATCCTTGCCGCCGTCGTTCGGCTGGATGAACCCATAGCCCTTTTGGCCGTTGAACCACTTCACTGTACCGGTCGCCATTTGTCTTTCTCCAAAAACACGTTCGCTCGACCATCCTCTGGCCGGATTCAACTGGTGCGATGTCTTTGGGAAGGTAGCCCGCGGGCACATTCAAAAAGGCACGGCGGCTAATCGAACGAGGCCAGCATATGGGTGTTGGCACCGCGGCGCAAGTAAGCGAAGACTCACCGGGCGGTGAGCACGGGATGGCTTGGTTCCCGGTTGTTTCGTCAGGACAGGAACGGCTTTGCAGGCCTTTCGTTGTACGTTGCCCCGCGAGGTCGGCATGATGCGCTACTTCTTCGACATCAGAGACGGAAAAAACCTCTACCCCGACGAAGGATTGGACCTGCCGAACCAACTCGCGGCCGAGGTCGAAGCGACCGATGCTTTGGCTGCCTTGGCCCGCGATGCGGCGGACGAGAATAAACGACGGGACGTGGCGATTGAGGTTCGCTCCGAGACCACGCCGTTGTTTCACGCCTCACTGGTGTTCCAGTCAGACCGAGCGAAGCAGTGAGACTGCCTCATTCTGTTGATTCCGGCAGCGATCGCTCGGCCTATTTGGCGACCTGATAGGCGTCAGGATCGTAACTTGAATTCGGATTCTTGAATGCGTTGCGCAGCGCCGGCGACATCGGGACGTTGTAGTTGATGCCAACCGGCGGCGTCGGCTGCTCCAGCCACCTTTTGTACATCACCTCGATCTCCGGGCTCTTGTAGAGCTCGGCGGTGGCGCGGTCGGCCAGCGCCTTGAACGGCGCGTCCTCGCGCCGCAGCATGATCCCGAACGGCTCCGCCTTCGAGAACGCCTCCTCGCTGATCATGTAGAGCGCCGGCTGCTTCGAGCGCGCGATCGCCACCGCGAGCTGCACATCGTCGAGCGCATAGGCCTGGGCGCGGTCGGTCTCCAGCATCAGGAACGCCTCGGCCTGGTCCTTGGCCGGCAAGACATTGACGCCGAGTTTGCGCTCGGTGTTGACCTTGATGAGCTGCGTCAGGTTGACCGACCCCGCCACCGCCGTGACCGACTTGCCCTTCAGGTCGTCGATCGTGTTGATGTTGGCCGACTTCTTGGCGGCGAATTTGGTCGCACTGAGAAAGTGCGTGTTGGTGAACGTCACCTGCTTCTGGCGATCGGCGCTGTTGGTGGTCGCCGAACAATGCAGGTCGATCGTGCCGTTGACCATCAGCGGAATCCGGTTCGACGAAGTCACCGGAAGATAGTCGACCGCGATGTCGGGTGTGCCGAGCTCCTCCTTCACGGCGTCGACGATTTTGAGGCAGATATCGAGCGCAAAGCCGATCGGCCGCTGCTGGTCGTCGAGATAGCTGAAGGGAACGGAGGCCTCCTGGTAGCCGAGCGTGATCTTCTTCGTCTCCTTGACCTTCTGCAACGTGCCCGAGAGCTCTTCGGCGGCCGCGGAACTTGCGGCGAGCGCGAGCGACAGCAGAGCGGACGAGAGGACGGCAGGCAAGCGCATCAACGGCTCCTGGGCGATGCAAGGTGCGGGATTTCGTGCCCACAGGGAGACGTGAGCCGAGATATGATCATTGCGGTGATAGCTCA
The DNA here is from genome assembly GCF_900696085.1 of Bradyrhizobium ivorense. GTDB lineage: Bacteria > Pseudomonadota > Alphaproteobacteria > Rhizobiales > Xanthobacteraceae > Bradyrhizobium > Bradyrhizobium ivorense. The sequence goes on along the minus strand of NZ_CAADFC020000022.1, from coordinate 123,179 downwards.
CGCCGCGATGTGGAGGTAGACGAGGATGTGTCTACCAGCTATCGCGCTTTGCTATGTGCTGTTGCCCCGGCCGAGCGCCCATGCGGCAACAGCGCCAGCGCGATCAATGCAGACAGGCTGAGCCCGGCCGACACGACGACCACCGCCCTTCCCATCGGCTCAATCAGAAGCCCGAAAGCCAGCGGCGCCAGCGCCTGGCAGATCCGGGACGGCGCGCCGATCAGCCCGAGCCGGTACGCGTAATTCTCGGGCCCGAAGATCGCGAGCGGCAGCGTCCCGCGCGCGATGGTCAGGATGCCGTTGCCCGCGCCGTGCAGCAGCGCGAAGGCTGCCGCCGCGCCGCCGCCAAAGACGCCGATCACGCAGGCGCCGACCGGATGGGTGATGCAGGCGAGCCGCGTGGAGAGCAGCGGATGGAATCTGCTGAGAAAGCCGGCCTCCAGGATGCGGGCGCCGACCTGGGCCGGCCCAATCATCATGCCGGCGAACACCGCCTGCGCCGGAGTCGCGCCGAAGGTTTCGACGATCCGCGGCAGATGCGCGGCCATCGCCGAGGTCACAGTCCAGGCAGCAGCGAGCGCGAATGACAGCAACACCATGGTCCGGTCGATCGGAATGGCGGGCTTGGCGGCAGAGCCATCGGAAGCGGCCGCCGGCACGGTCCGCGGCAGCAGCAGGTTGAGCGGCAACCCGATGACGAGATGCGCGATCGCCCAGGCGTAGCAGGTCTCGCGCCAGCCAATGGTCGCAAGGCCGAGCGAACTCAGCGGCCAGCCGACCGTGCTGGCGAAGCCCGCGATCAGCGTGATCCCGGTGATCGCGGACCTCGCGTCGCTGCCATAGATGCGGCCCAGCGCACCGAACGCGGCGTCATAGAGCCCGAGGCCCATGCCGATGCCGAGCAGCAGCCAGGCCGCCGACATCGTCCACACCGAGCCAGAGGCGCCGAGCAGCGCCAAGCCTGCCGCGAGCACGACGTTCGAGGCGCAGAGCACCTGCCGTCCTCCGACGCGATCGATCTGGCGGCCGATGCGCGGGCCGAGCAGCCCCGAGATCACCAGCGATGCCGAGAACGCCGCAAAGAACCAGTTGCTGGAAATCCCGAGATCGTGCGCGATCGGATCGGCGAGAATCGCCGGCAGATAGTAGCTCGACCCCCAGGCCAGCGTTTGCGCGGTGCCGAGCGCCGCGATGATGCCGAGCCGTGATCGATCCACCCGCATTCTCCCTGTGTCCAAGCGCGGTTATTTCGCGGCAATCGCGCTTTTCGTCTCGCCGGCGCGCGACCAGAGAAGCGCGAGCGGGCCCATCGCGATTCCGCCCGCGAGGACGATGAAGACCAGCATCCATCCGGCGGCACTCTGCGGACCGCCGGCGACATCGAGCGCCACACCCGTTCCCCAGGCGCCGGCGGCGGAAAGCCCGAAGCCCACCGTTGAATGAAGCGCGAGCGTCGCACCCCGATGTTCGCGGGTTGCCGCAGCCGACATGCCGGCGGTCAGCGCTCCGGAATCGGCGGGAACGGTCAGGCCGTAGGCCAACAGCAGCAACGCGACCACCCACGCCGGCGCAGCGACGTTCAAGCCGATCAGCACCGCCACCGAGGCAGATGCGATCATCACCGCCGTGATGGCGCGGTGGCGACCGAACTTCAGCGCGGCCTCATTGCCGAGGATGCTGGCAGGCATGGAAATGACAGCGAACACGACACTCACGACGACCGGGGACATCCAGGACGGCGCGCCCTGGTGCGCGGTCACGTAGGCCCAGAACCCCACCAGCCAGGTCCTGACGCCGTAGAGCTCGAAGCAGTGGGCGCCATAGCCGAAGATGTAGCCCAGCGCCTCGCGGTTCGCGAAGACAGGTTTGAAATTCAAAAGCCGCCCGGGCTTGTGCTCCGACCTGCGTTCTTCCATCGCCAGGCACACGACGGCCATCACGGCGGGCCCGATGCCGGTGACCACAAAAGCCGCCCGCCAACCCCAATGTTCAGCGACGAGTTGCGCCACCAGAAAGGAAAGCCCGACGCCCAGCGAGAAGCTGGATGTGTAGAGTGTCACGGCCCGGGAGGTGTTCCCCGCTGGCAGCCGATCTGTCAGAGCCTTCAGCCCCGGCATGTAGGCGCCGGCGAAGCCGAGACCCGCGAGCGACCAGATGACCACGCCCGACCAGAAGCCGACTGCGAACAGACCGAACGCGATCGTGGCAAGTCCGCTGACGATCGATCCGCAGAGAAGAACGAGGCGGGCATCGATCCGATCGGTCAGCGTCGTCAGCACCGGGACCGCCAGCATGTAGCCAAAGGCATAGCCGCTGGCGAGCAGCCCGCCTTCGGCCGCACTCATACCCCAGGCAGGCATGAGGTGCTGCGCGAGATTGGCCGACAGCGCGACATGCGGAAGCAGATTGCCGATCTGTCCGAGGCACATCGCCGCTATCAGCGAACGATGTTCGAGTGCGAAAGGGCGTGTCCTCATCCTGCCGCCGGGACTAGGAACACCCGCAGCCGGCCGACCATCGTTACGCTCATTTTTTCTGTCCTTCTGGAATCATCGAAGAAAGCGCTAAAGGATCAGGCCGCCGTCTTGGCTTCTTTGCATTCCGTTTCGTCGGCGCAGCACTCGGCAGCCAGAAAATCCACCAGGCCCTGCATTGTGTCGTACTGGGCGTGACAGATGAGCGTGGTGCCCTCGCGCACCTGCGAGATCAGCCCCACGGAGACCAGCGCCTTGACGTGGTGCGACAGCGTCGACGCCGGAATCCTGAGCCGGTCCTGCAGACGCCCGACCGGCATGCCGGCATGTCCGGCGCGGACCAGCGCCCGGTAGATCCTGAGCCTGGTCGGATTGCCGAGGGCCTCCAGGCGTGCTGCGGCGTCATCGATCTTCATGATGCGACCATGCTTTGCCCTTGACGCCGCGTCAATCGGTATTTCTAGAATGTTCGAAATAACGTCCGCTGCGACGAGACCGAGCATGGGCCCCACCCGCACGCATCCCACTCGCAAGCATGTGAGCCGGACGATGCTCCCCCGCTCCCGCCAGCCCGTCGAATCCATTGCCGCCTGCCCGCAATTTTCGTACACCGTCGGCGCAATGACCCCAGATCTCTCCCCCAATTCCGTCGACGTGCTGCTGTTCGATATCGGCCGCGTCGTGCTCGACATCAGCTTCGACAAGGTGATGGCGTGCTGGGCCGGCCACGCCGGCTGCGCGCCCGCCGACCTCGCCGGCCGCTTCGTCGTCGACGACAGCTTCAAGCATCACGAGATCGGCCGGATCGATGACGCCGCGTTCTTCGCCAATCTGCGCGACACGCTCGGCGTCAGGCTCACTGACGCCCAGTTCCTCGAGGGCTGGAACGCGATCTTCGCCGGCGAGATGCCGGGCATCGCGCCGCTGCTCGCCGGCGCCGCCCAGCGGATGCCGTTGTACGCGTTCTCCAACACCAACCCGGCCCACGTCGCGCATTTTTCGGTCGCCTATGCCGATGTGCTCAGCCATTTCCGCACCGTGTTCCTGTCCTCGACGATCGGGCTGCGCAAACCCGACGCCGCGGCCTATGATCATGTGGTAAAAGCCATCGGCGTGCCGGCGTCGCGGATCCTGTTCTTCGACGATACGGCGGCCAATATCGAGGGCGCGCGGGCGCGCGGCCTTCATGCCGTCCACGTGACATCGACGGATGACGTGGCAAGGGCGCTGTCCGCGCTTGGGATCGAGAGCAAAATCTGAGGAGGTCCGCGCGTGGCCTTGATGCCGGTTGCCGATGCCCTGTCCGCGATTCTCGCCGGCGCCGAGCCGCTGCCTGAGGAGATGGTCGGCCTCGATGCCGCCTATCACCGCACGCTGGCGCGCGACGTCGCGGCGCTGCGCACCCAGCCGCCGCAAGCGATGTCGGCGATGGACGGCTATGCCGTGCGCGCGATCGATGCGGCCGACCTGTCGGCGCGGCTGAAGGTGATCGGCGAGGTCGCCGCCGGCCGCCCGTTCGAGCGCACCGTCGGCGCCGGCGAAGCGGTGCGGATCTTTACCGGCGGCGTGATCCCCAACGGCGCCGACGCTGTGATCATCCAGGAAGACACCAGGGTCGATGGCGACCACATCACCATCACCGAGACGGCGGTCACCGGGCGGCATATCCGTCCCCCCGGTGTCGACTTCCGCGAAGGCGACGTGCTGCTTGCGGCCGGCAGCCGCCTCTCCGACCGCGCGCTCTCGCTTGCCGCCGCCATGAACTATCCGGAACTCGCGGTGCGCCGCCGTCCCAGAGTCGCGGTGCTGGCAACCGGCGACGAGCTGGTGATGCCGGGTTCCAAGCCGGGTCCCGGCCAGATCGTCTATTCCAACGGCTATGCGCTGCGGGCGTTGGCCCGCGCCGAGGGTGCCGAGACGATCGATCTCGGGATCGCCGCCGACACCGTGGCCGCAACGACCGCAGGCATCCGCCGAGCGCGCGATGCCGGCGCCGACGTCCTGATAACCACCGGCGGCGCCTCGGTCGGCGACCACGACCTGGTCAAGCAGTCGCTGGAGGCCGAGGGCGTCACCATGGCGTTCTGGCGGATCGCGATGCGGCCCGGCAAGCCGATGATGCACGGCCGGCTCGGCGCGATGCGGGTGATCGGCCTGCCCGGCAATCCGGTGTCGTCCTATGTCTGCGCCTACCTGTTCCTGGTGCCGCTGATTCGGGCACTGAGCGGCCGCAAGGTGATTCATCACGTCCGCGCGCGCGCATTGCTCGGCCGCGATCTCGCCGCCAACGACCAGCGTGAGGATTACTTGCGCGCCCGCCTCGAGGCGCGCGCGGACGGCACGCTGATCGCAACGCCCGTGCTGAAGCAGGACTCATCGCTGCTGGGGAATCTCGCTGCGGCGCAGGCACTTCTCGTTCGTCCGCCGTTCGCGCCCGCGGCCGCGAGCGGCGCCGAATGCGAGATCCTCACGATGCCGGAGTGAGCCTCGCGCGGCCGCCACTTCGCCGATTGCCCGTTACGTTCACCTGAAATTAAGTGGTTGCGGAACACATATCGAACATATAGTGTCCGTTCATGATTTGTTTCGAGTACTGGTGTCTACAATCGGGAGTTCATCGCGGAGCGCCGTGCTCCGGGTCTTCCGAAGTCTCGGAATCGAACGACGCTATCAACCGGGGGAATACTCGAGATGCTCACGCGCAAACAGTACGAACTTCTGCGTTTCATCAATGAACGTCTGAAAGAGGCCGGCGTGCCGCCCTCCTTCGACGAGATGAAGGATGCGCTCGACCTGCGCTCGAAATCCGGTATCCACCGCCTCATCACCGCGCTGGAGGAGCGCGGCTTCATCCGCCGCCTGCCGAACCGGGCGCGCGCGATCGAGGTGATCAAGCTGCCCGAACTGGCCGCCGGCGGCGGCAATGGCCGCCGCGGCTTCACCCCGAGCGTGATCGAGGGCGCGCTCGGCAAGCGCTCCTCGACGCCGCCGGTGGCCGAGGACGACGGCAACCGTCCGGTCGCCGTCCCCGTGATGGGCCGGATCGCGGCCGGTACGCCGATCGAGGCGCTGCAGACCCGCAGCCACACCATCAGCGTGCCGCCGGACATGCTCGGCGCCGGCGAGCACTACGCACTCGAAGTGCGCGGCGACTCCATGGTCGACGCCGGCATCCTCGACGGCGACATGGCGCTGATCCAGCGCAACGACACCGCCAACACCGGCGACATCGTGGTGGCGCTGATCGACGAGGAGGAAGCCACCCTGAAACGCTTCCGCCGCCGCGGTGCATCGATCGCGCTCGAGCCGGCCAACACCGCCTATGAAGTGCGCATCCTGCCGCCGAACCGGGTGCGCATCCAGGGCAAGCTGATCGGCCTGTACAGGAAATACTAGGCGCCGGCGGCACTTGATCGTCTGCGCGGAGATCATGCTCAAGCAAAACTATCGGGCGGGATGACGATTCGAAGAAAAGTCATCCCGATCGAGGAACGGAGCGACACATCGGACCGTTGCTTGGCGGATAGCGCGACGTGTGACTTGCACCAGATGCGCCCAGATACCGCCGACGCGCTGTAGCGTGTTTGTGATTGAGGCCGTCCGTGGCCAGTCGTACAATCGCCTCGAAACGAGAAAACACTCGTTCGCTATCGTCCACTCTGGTAGAGGCCCGCGCCTCAAGGAGAGGCACGGGTCGCTACCTCGACAGAGGAGCCTTCCGATGTGTGACTATAGCCTGCATGCGGTGCAATCGCGTCCCGCCGTCGTCGGAGAGACGCTGATCAGCACGACTTTCCGCGGCACGTCGACCCGCGGTTTTGCCTCGGAGAACGATCCCAACGTCGCGGTCTGCATGCTGCCCGGCACCGAACTCGCCTTCGTCGAGAACGTCCGCTACGACAGCCGGTGGATCTGGACCAAGACGATCGGCTATCGGGTCGGCGTGTTCAACGAGGTCGAGCCCGACGTGCCGGATCGCCATCACGACGCGGTCGAATTCCCCGACGGCAGCCATGTGCTGGTGACCCAGCTCGTCGAAGGCCAGCGCGTCACCGTGCTGCAGCTGCCGGCGCTGCATCCGACCGTCGAGCACAAGCCCAAGGTCGCAGAGCGGCGGCCCTCCGCATTCGCATCGCTGTTTTTGGGTTGAGCGCATCGTCGCCGCAGGATGAGCTGTCCCGCGGCGGGTGACCAAAGCGATTTCGAGCGACCCCGGAGTTCCGTTCCGGGGCGCATCAGTGAGGTTGCGCCGGACGCCGGCTCGGTTGCGCTGGACGGCACCTTGGTTGCGCCGAACGGCACCTTGGCGCATCATCCCGCGCGGAGGACGTGCGGTGGTCGACAAGGTCACATGGCAGCGAGCTGGACGCGTCACGGAACCGGGCCGCTACATGTTCCGGTTCGGCTGGCTGACCGTGACCGCCGATGACCTCAAGGTCTGGCAGCAGTTTCCCGAAGCCGTCTTCACCCTGGTCAAGAAGCCTGACGCCGGCCCCGATGCCGACGAATACCACCTCGGCCTGTTCGAGCTGCCGACCGCCCCCTCCTCCGACCACCACTAATCATCGACCTGCAGATCGGCCTCGGCCGGCGTTGCATCGACGGCGGGGCGTGCCGCGCTGGCGGGCAGCCGCAGCGTTGTCTCGCTGTCGCCGTCGCCGGGAACCGCCGGCGACCACGGCCGGTCGATGCCGCCGGGCTTGACCGCATCGATCGCAAAGCCGTCGCTGATCCGGCGCAGCGCCAGCGCGCCGTGCCGGCGCAGCCGCTCGGCATCGATCACCGACGCCGCGCAGCCCTGGGCGACCTGCCGCGCCGTCACGATCACCGCAGCCCGCTCGCAATCGTCGGCCAGCGCCTCCGGCCGCGTCGACAGCGCGACAAAGCCGCCGCCGCGGTGCCGGGTGACGCAACCGGCCTCGTCGCAGGAGACGCCCTCGCCGAGCGACGCATCGCCCGCGGTCCGCGCGTCGGCATCCGCCGCCAGCCATTCCTTGACCACGAAGGCGTCCCGCGCGCTGTGCATCAGATGCAGCCGCCCGTCGCCGCCGCGCACCGCGACATTGCGGCCATCGGCGGAGATCAGAATGTCCGGCAGCGGCGCCCGCACCGCCCAAACCAAGGCCGCCACCAGCAACGCCGCGCCCGACCAGCGCAGCGGCGTGCGCAACAGCCCGAGCAGGATGATCCCGGCGCTCGCCGCGATCAGCGGGGTGGTGCCGAATGCCGCCATCCGGCCGACTGCGCCCGGCAGTGCGGCGACCCACTGCGTCACCACGATCATCCAGTCGATGCCAAATCCCATGATCGCCCAGAACACGCCGTCGAACCCGAACGGCATCGCGGCGAGCCCGAGCAGGCCCGCCGGCATCACGATCGCGGAGACCACCGGCATCGCCGCGAGATTGGCGAGCAGCCCGTAGGGCGTCACCCGATGGAAATGGAACGCGGCATAGGGCGTGGTCGCGAGCCCCGCCACCAGCGAGGCCAGCACCAGCACCGCAAGCTCGCGCCCGCCCCACAGCGCGACGCGTGCCGTCACCGAATGGTCGGGCGATGCCAACAGGCTCGGCATCCCGATCTGCACCAGCGCCACCAGCCCGAGGGTTGCGGCAAACGACATCTGAAAGCTCGGATGCACCAGCGCTTCCGGCGCGATCGCGAGCACGATCAGCGCCGCCACCGCCAGCGTCCGGAACGTGATGGCGCGGCGATCCACCATGACAGCGATCAGCACCACCGCCGTCATGAAGAATGAGCGCTGCGTCGCGACCTCCGCGCCCGACAGCGCGAGATAGAAAGCGGCGGCGAGCAGCGCGGCCGCAGCCGCCCATTTCTTGATCGGATGCGCGGCCGTCAGCGCCGGAAACAGCGCCAGCAGCGCCCGCACCGCAAAGAACACCACGCCGGCGACGACCGCCATGTGGTAGCCGGAGATCGACAGCACGTGGCCGAGCCCGGAGATGAACATCGCATCGTTGACCGGCGGCGAGATCGCATCGCGCCGGCCGGTCAGCAATGCGGTCGCGATCGCGCGCCGGTCGCCGTCGAGCGTGGTGCGGATCCGCGCATCAATGGCGTCGCGCAGGCCCTGCATGAAGGCGGCGTAGCGCAGCGCGAAGCCACCGCTCGCCGGCGCCTCCTTACTCTTGACCGCGCCCATCACGAAGCCGGAGGCGCCGATGCCCTGAAAATACAGGTCGCGGCCGAAATCATAGGAGCCCGGCCGCTGCGGCCCGAGCGGCGGCAGCAGCCGCGCCTTCAATTCGACGAAGCTGCCGACCTCAGGCGCGGTGCCCTTCTTCACCGACAGCCGCACGCGCTCAAGTTTTGTGGTCTCCCGCGGGCTCTCCATCGTGACCACGCGCAGCACGAAGCGGTCGGTCTTCTCCCTGATGTCGCGCGTCTCGACGAAGCCGGTCAGCGCCACCGAGAACATCGGCCGCGCCAGCACGCCGTGCGCGACGCGCGCCGTCTTCCAGGTCGCGGTGGCAAATCCCGCCGCAACCGCCGCTACCATGACGATGACGGGAAACAGCCGCTGGCGCCGCAGCAGGACGGCAAGCGCGCACAGCGCAATCGCAACGGCTGCCGCGGCGGGCAGCATCGGTTCGCGCTCGGCCGCGAAATAGAAGGCGATGCCGGTGCCGAACGCCACCGGCACCCAGGGCAGCAGCCGCCCAGCGCCCGCCTCCGCGCGCGCCCATTGCCGCAGCGTCTCGACCAGCGGCGGCCAGATGCTGGGACGGTCCGGCGCGTAGCCGCCGGCCGGCGCGGCCGCGCGCGGCGGCCACGTCCCCGCGTAGCCGCGTTTGCCGCCCGGCGTCGTGCCCTGCTCCGCCATTCCGCTTGCGATCCCTGCCGGGACGCCAAGCTACCGGAAGCTGTGACCTTGCCGCTAGCGGAACGGATCCAGAATACGAACCGGCAAGGCTCGATACCAGGACCGGCCTGCGCCGCGGCTCCCGCGCCGGCCCCTCTCCTGCGGCCTGCGTCAAACCGATCGAGCCGAAAGTCTCATTAGGTACCGAATCCCATTGGGATTAGACTGTCCGGATGCCTCCACTCCCGATCAGACAGGGATGAGGCAGTAACGGCTCGCGGCACGTGAAGGCCGCTGGAGCTCTTCTCAGGTGGCCCAGAACTCCGCCTGAGACCAGGCGTTGCGGACGAACTCGCCAATCTCGCCTGTAACGCCGTGCACCACGCGCACGCCGCGAGCGGATCGATCGCTGAAAAACGCGAGGCGTAGTGTTTGCATTTGATAGGAGCAGCACATGGCTATTCAAGTACCAAGCGATTTTCGTCGCGTGATTGTTGCTGCGTCAGTGGGAAACATCATTGAGTGGTACGATTTCTACATTTTCGGCAGCCTGGCCGCAGTGCTGTCGGTCAAGTTCTTTGAGCAATCCCACCCCGTCGCAGCCCTGCTGAGCACGATCGCGCTGTTCACTGCGGGATTCCTGATCCGTCCGCTCGGGGCTTTCCTGTTCGGATGGATGGGCGATCGGATCGGCCGCAAATATACATTCCTCATTACGCTGAGCGGAATGGGCCTGGGAACGGGCGCGATCGGACTGATCCCGACCTATCAGTCGATCGGCCTGACGGCCGCTTTCGTTCTGTTCGGCTTGCGGATGGTCCAGGGTCTATGCCTGGGCGGCGAATATGGCGGCGCCATCACCTATGTCGCCGAGCATGTTCCGGACGACAGCCGCGGCTACTATACCGGCTGGCTCCAAACCTCGCCGACGCTCGGGATCGTGGTGTCGCTGGCCGTGATCGTCCTGACCCGGACCTGGGCAGGCAATCAGGCCTTCGACGAATGGGCATGGCGCGTTCCATTCCTGGTCTCGTTCCTGCTGGTGGCCATCGCCATCTACATCCGCCTTCAGCTCCAGGAGACGCCGATTTTCCAGGAGATCAAGGCGCGCGGACAGATGACCAGGAATCCCTGGCGGGAAGCTTTCCTCAGCGCCAACATCAAGTACATCCTGATCGCCATCGTCGTCCTGATCGGACAGGGCGTGGTCTGGTACAGCGGTCAATTCTGGGCGCTGTACTTCCTGCAGCAGGTCTCCAAGGTCGATGCGATCACCTCTGCCTACATCGTGGGAACCGCGCTGCTGATCGCAACGCCGAGCCTGATCTTCTTTGGCTGGCTGTCGGATCAGATCGGCCGTAAACCCGTGATCCTCGGCGGAATGCTGCTTGCCGCGATCACCTACTATCCGCTGTATCTGTGGCTCGGCACGGTCACGCAGCCGGGACACATCAACTATCCGGTCGCCATCCTCATCGTCTTCATCCTCGTCTGCTACGTCGGGATGGTGTACGGGCCGGTCGGTGCATTCCTGGCGGAGTTCTTCCCGGCCAGGATCAGGTACACCTCGGTCTCGGTGCCGTATCACATCGGCAACGGTTGGGGCGGCGGATTGGTGCCGTTCATCACATCAGCTGCCTTCGCAGCGACCGGCAGCATAGGCTACGCGCTGATCTACCCGATCGCCGTTCCCGCGGTGTGCTTCATAATCGCGCTCTTCATCATGCCGGAGACACGCGAGACCAAAATTTGGGAGCAGATCGAGGCGCGAACCGCGCCGTGACGGAGTGACCTTGCTGCGGCACAGCTAACCCCGCAGCAAGGTTCATGATCGGCGTTCCACCACGTGCGGGGCGAGGCTTCCGGATCGTCCCGCACTCGCCGTCGCTCGGGCGTGATTTCCTTGCAGAACCGGCATCCGCGATGCGTCAACGCAGCCGGAGGGGATGCAGCGCCAGGCAAATTCAAGCTCTCCGGCCGCCAGTCGCTGGCGGTCAGGCCAACAACCCGGTTCGCTTCCCCTCAGCCAGCTCGGTGATGCCAGCGATCGTGCCACCAGGTGGCGAAATCACGATCTGTCGTCAGCTCCCAGCAAGCGAGCGCGATCACCACGATTCCGCCGAGCACGCTGCTCGTGGTGACCGGTCCCTGTTCGTAGCCGAACGTCCAGGGTGCCAACACCAGAGCCGCTCCCATCAGCATCTCGCCCCACTCCTCCAGATAGGACGGAATGATGAATGCCTCCAAGGCAAACAGCACGACGCCCAATCCGAGTGCGATGGAGATCCAGAGAGCTGCCCCGGAGAAGCCCAGTGCAAACGGCGACGCAATCAGCCAGACTCCCACCAACAGGCTGGCAGCATCCTGCCAGTGTTGAATGCGCATAATCCTCACCTCCCTCTTCCCCGGATATGGTGCGGCGGGAGCAAAAAGCATCTAGCCGGACCTGCGATCTGTTGCCGCTGCTGATCCGTAGCCGACGTCCACCCGGGCGTCCCCGCTACCCGGAAAGGGCTCTTGCAATCGCGCCGCAGCAAGATGCACACTGCGTGCGCTTGACCAGGTGTCAACGTCTGCGGTTCGCGGCCCGACCGGTGTTTACGGTTGCGCTCAGGACGAGAGGAGTATGACGCCATGCGAGAAATCGACATCCACAGCTATGCGCGGCAGTTGCTCGAGGCACATGGCGCCAAGGCCATTGCGGAAGCTGCCCAAAACGCCATCGAGCTTGAAGCAAAAGGCGAGGCCGAGCTGGCCAGAACCTGGCGGCATATCGAAGACGCCATGAAGCTGATGCGCGGGCCGCACCAAAGCTGAGGCCGCCCGCGAGCTGCGCAGAACCTGGAGCGGGATCAGTCTCAAGCTGCCCTATGGCGGCTTGAGAACGGCAGCACAATCTCATCGACGCGGCTCTCCATGACAGGAGCGAAGCCATGTTTCCAAAGTGCGCAACAGCCGAAGATATCGTGAAGGCGATCAAGGACGAGAAAGTGCAGATGATCGATCTGCGTTTCACCGATTTGCCGGGGGTATGGCAACATTTTTCCGTCCCGCCGAGCGCCGCGAGCGTCGAGGCTCTCGGAGAGGGAATTGGCTTCGACGGCTCATCGATCCGCGGCTTTCAGGAAATCCAGGAAAGCGACATGCTGGTCGTTCCGGATCCGACCACGGCCTTTCTCGACCCGTATTCCCCTGCATCCACCCTGGTATTGATCTGCAACATCCGCGACCCCACGACCGGTCAATCCTATAGCCGTGATGCCCGCTACATCGCCCAGAAAGCCGAAACCCACCTGAAGGCCACGGGCCACGCCGATATCAGCTACTTCGGTCCGGAGGCGGAATTCTTCGTGTTCGACAGCGTGCGCTACGGACAGGGCATCAATTACGCTTTCCACGAAATCGATTCCAGTGAGGGCAGCTGGAACACCGGCTCGGAGGAAGCGCCCAATCTGGGACACAAGCCGCGCCCGAAAGAGGGATACTTTCCGGTGCCCCCGACGGACAGCATGCAGGCGCTCCGCACCGAAATGGTGCTGACCATGGAGCAGCTGGGCATCCAGATCGAAGCCCATCACCATGAAGTCGCGACCGGTGGGCAGAACGAAATCGACATGCGCTTCACCACGCTCACGCGCATGGCGGACAATCTGATGATCTACAAATACGTGGTGAAGAACACCGCTCGCCGGAACGGCATGACCGCAACGTTCATGCCGAAACCGTTGTTCGAGGACAACGCGTCTGGAATGCATGTTCATCAGTCGCTGTGGAAAGGCGAGACCAACCTGTTCTACGACAGGGGCGACTATGCCGAACTGAGCCAGCTCGCCCGCCACTATATCGGCGGCCTGCTGACCCACGCCTGGGCGTTGTGCGGGCTTTGCGCCCCGACCACGAACTCCTATCGGCGTCTGGTGCCGGGCTATGAGGCTCCGATCAACCTGGTCTATTCCCAGCGCAACCGGTCAGCCTGCTGCCGCATTCCGATGTATTCGCCGAACCCGAAGGCCAAGCGTGTCGAATTTCGCTCGCCGGATCCTTCCTGCAATCCCTATCTGGCTTTTGCCGCAATGCTGATGGCCGGTCTCGACGGCATCCGCAACAAGATCGACCCGGGTAGCCCGATCGACAAGAACCTCTACGACCTGCCGCCGGCCGAGGCGAAGGACGTGAAGTCGACGCCGGGGTCACTGGACCAGGCGCTGGACGCGCTCGAACGCGATCACGCATTCCTGCTGCGCAACGATGTCTTCACCGCCGACGTGATCGAAACATGGCTCGACTACAAGCGGAAGAAGGAGGTCGATCCCATCAGATTGCGACCTCATCCCTACGAGTTCCATTTGTACTACGACATCTAGATCAACGGCGTCTGCGAGGAGACGTGATGGCAGGCGATCTTCCAGTCGCCGTCCTCGCGCGCAATCACCCAGGTGATCTTGACGGCGAGCGACGGCGCATCGCTGTCGAGGAAGAAGGATGCGATGCCGGCCACGTTGACGAGATCGGGATTCACCCGCTCGCTGCTGACATTGCTGAACTGGACGCGCGGCGCACGCCAGCGCGGCAGGCCTTCAAAATAGGCTTTGACGCCGTCGCGGCCGCGATAGAGGGTCGGGTTCGAGCCGAAGAAGAACGCGCTCCTGGAATAGAGCGCGGCGAGCGTCTCCGCATCGAGCTTGCTGAACGCAGCCGACCATCTGGCGATGATGGCGGAGGCGATCTCGTCGGTCTCGCTTGGCATCGATCGCCTCCGCTTCCGCTTGCCGGACGGCCTAACCCTTGCCGCCGACTTCCTTGGCAAAGGTGTCGCGCAGGCCGATGGTGCGGTTGAACACCAGCTTGTCCGGCGTCGAGTCCGGATCGCGCACGAAGTAGCCCTGCCGCTCGAACTGCATCGCATCCGGCGAATTGCTCTCGGCAATAGCAGGCTCGACGCGCGCGTCCGTCAGCACTTCCAGCGACTGCGGATTGAGGTCGCCGGCGAAATTGCCTGCGTCCGGGCTCGGGTTGGCGAACAGCTGGTTGTAGATTCGGATCTCCGCGGGCTTGGACTGCGCCGCGGAAAGCCAGTGCATCGTCGCCTTCACCTTGCGGCCGTCGGGCGCGTTGCCGCCCTTGGTCGCGGGGTCATAGGTGCAGCGCAGCTCGACGATTTCGCCGGCATCGTTCTTCACCACGCTCGTGCACTTGACGAAGTAGGCGTAGCGCAGCCGCACCTCGTTGCCCGGCGACAAACGGAAAAACTTCTTCGGCGGGTTCTCCATGAAGTCGTCTTGCTCGATATAGAGCTCGCGGCCGAACGCGATCTTGCGGGTGCCGGCCTCCGGATTGTCGGGATGGTTGATCGCTTCGAGCTCCTCGACCTGGCCTTCCGGATAGTTCTCGATCACCACCTTGAGCGGCCGCAGCACCGCCATGCGGCGCAGCGCGGTGCGGTTCAGCTCCTCGCGGATGCAGAATTCGAGCATGCCGACGTCGACCACGCTGTTGGCCTTGGCGACGCCGATGCGCCTGATGAACTCGCGGACCGCCGCCGGCGGCACGCCGCGCCGCTTCAGCCCGGCGATGGTCGGCATCCGCGGGTCGTCCCAGCCCGAGACGTGGCCGTCGCGCACGAGCTGGGTCAGCACGCGCTTCGACAGCAGCGTGTAGGTCAGGTTGAGCCGCGCCATTTCATACTGGTGCGGCTTCGAGGGCACCGGCAGCTTGTCGAGCAGCCACTCATAGAGCGGCCGGTGATCCTCGAACTCCAGCGTGCAGATCGAATGGGTGATGCCCTCGATCGCGTCCGACTGGCCGTGCGCGTAGTCGTAGCTCGGGTAGATCGACCATGTGTCGCCGGTACGCGGATGATGGGCGTGCAGGATGCGGTACAGCACGGGGTCGCGCAGATTGATGTTGCCGGACGCCATGTCGATCTTGGCGCGCAGCACGCGGGCGCCGTTCGGAAACTCGCCGGCCTTCATGCGGCGGAACAAATCGAGGTTCTCCTCGACCGGGCGGTCGCGGAACGGCGAGTTCTTGCCTGGCTCGGTCAGGGTGCCGCGGGAGGTGCGGATCTCCTCCTGCGACTGGTCGTCGACATAGGCATAGCCGGCCTTGATCAGGCCCTCGGCCCAGTCGTAGAGGCGCTCGAAATAGTCCGAGGCAAAAAAGAGATTGTTGCCCCAGTCGTAGCCGAGCCAGTGCACGTCGGCCTGGATGGAGTCGATATACTCCTGTTCCTCCTTGGTCGGATTGGTGTCGTCGAAGCGCAGATTGCACTGGCCGCCGAACTCCTGGGCGATGCCGAAGTTGAGCGCGATCGATTTGGCGTGGCCGATATGCAGGTAGCCGTTCGGCTCCGGCGGGAAGCGCGTCACGATCCGGCTGTGCTTGTGGGAGGAGAGATCGGCCTGGACGATGTCGCGGATGAAATCGCGCCCTGCCTCTGCCGTCGCCGTGTCAGTCGTCATCAAAGGGTTCCCATTGGATTGAAGTGCCTTCTGCCAAATTCGCGCGGTCCGGCCAAGCCCTGCGCGGCGCCAATCATAGCGCGGAGACCCTCGCCCGTACCCGCTCGATGAACGCCGTCCGGGAGGCCGGCGTGGAGCGGTCCATGTCGTAATGGGCCATATAGAACGATTGGGCGCCCGCGCCACACATCGGCTTCAGGGCGCGGAACAGCACCTTGCGGCCTGGATCCTGCATCACGATCCGGGTCAGCCACCAGGGCGAGCCATAGGTCGTCACCACCCCGAACAGGCGGATGTTGGTCAGCAGCGGCTTGATGCGCCCGCCGGCCAGATCATGGGCAAACGCGGTTCCCGGCGCCCAGACCCGGTCGAAATAGCCCTTGAGCATCGCCGGCATGGAAAACCACCAGTGCGGAAAGCAGAAGATGATGCCGTCCGCCCGGCGGAGGTCGCCGATCAGGCGCGACACCGCCTCCTCCGCATGGGGGCCCTGAAAATAGCTCCGCCGCTCCGCCTCGGTCATCACCGGCGAGAACCGCTCGCGGTCGAGATCGGTCGCGATCACCTCATGCCGGCGCCGCAATGTCCCGACGATGGTCTGAAACAGCGCGTGGTCATAGCTGTCCTCGAGCGGATGGCTATGAACGACCTGGATAAGCATTGGCTAAGTCTCCCCCGGCTATGATACACGGTCGCCCGGCTCACTCATTGGGTACCCCATTCTCGAAATGACCTCGTCTTCGATCGTCACGCGCTTCGCTCCGTCGCCGACCGGCTTCCTCCATATCGGAGGCGGCCGCACCGCCCTGTTCAACTGGCTCTATGCCAAGAAGCACGGCGGCAAGATGCTGCTGCGAATCGAGGACACCGACCGCGAGCGCTCCACCAAGGAGGCGATCGACGCCATCCTGGACGGCTTGCGCTGGCTCGAGCTCGATTGGGATGGCGACGTCATCTACCAGTTCAGCCGCGCCGCCCGCCACCGCGAGGTCGCCGAGAGCCTGCTCGCCGCAGGCCGCGCCTATTACTGCTACGCCTCGCCGGAGGAGCTCACCGCGATGCGCGAGAAGGCGCGCGCCGAGGGCCGTACCCGCCTCTATGACGGCATGTGGCGCGACCGCGATCCGTCGACCGCGCCCGCCGGCATCAAGCCGACCATCCGCCTGAGGGCGCCGCAGACCGGCGAGACCGTGATCGAGGACCAGGTCCAGGGCCGCGTGGTCTGGCAGAACGAGAACCTCGACGACCTCGTCCTGCTGCGCGGCGACGGTACCCCGACCTACATGCTCGCGGTCGTGGTCGACGACCACGACATGGGCGTCACCCACATCATTCGCGGCGACGATCACCTGATCAACGCCGCGCGGCAGAAGCAGATCTACGACGCGCTGGAGTGGGAGCTGCCCAGCATGTCCCACATTCCGCTGATCCATGGTCCCGACGGCTCGAAACTGTCGAAGCGCCATGGCGCGCTCGGCGTCGACGCTTATCGCGCGCTGGGCTACCTGCCGGCGGCGCTGCGCAACTATCTGGTCCGGCTCGGCTGGAGCCATGGCGATCAGGAGATCTTCTCGACCGAGGAGATGATCGCCGCGTTCGACCTCTCCGGCGTCGGCCGCTCGGCCGCGCGGTTCGACTTCGCCAAGCTGGAGAACCTCAACGGTCACTATATCCGCCAGAGCGACGATCAATCCCTCGTGACCCAGTTCGAGAGCGTGCTGGATTATGTTCCTGAAGGCGCGGCCCTGAAGCCGAAGCTCAACGACACCACGCGGGCGCAATTGCTGCGCGCGATGCCGAGCCTGAAGGAGCGCGCCAAGACGTTGATCGAGCTGATCGCCGGCGCCTACTTCATCTTCGCCGACCGCCCGCTCGAACTCGATCCAAAGGCGGCGGCGCTGCTGACGCCGGAAACCCGCGCGCTGATCGGCAGGCTGCGCACGGCGCTCGAAGCCGTCAACGACTGGACCGCGGAGACGACGGAGTCCGCGATGCGGAATTTCGCCGAGCAGAACAATTTGAAGCTCGGCGCCGTCGCCCAGCCGCTGCGGGTGGCGCTGACCGGCCGCACCACATCGCCGGGCATCTTCGACGTGCTGGCGGTCCTAGGACGCCAGGAGTGTATTGCCCGTCTCGCCGATCAGGCGGCGTGATCCTGCATGGACCCTGCCAGGGTCCATCTTGCAGCGCACATGGCAATGAGCTACCCATCCTCGGACGCTTTCTCCACAAGCCGTCCCACCCCGCCACGGGTCGTCAATTAGCGACTGGGCAAGGGCGGTTTTCGCAACGATTTCATCGGGGATATCACGATGGACGCAAAATCCAGCAAGACAGCCACACTCACCATCGGCAACAAGACCTACGATTTCCCGATCCTCAGTGGCACGGTTGGGCCTGATGTCATCGACATCGCCAAGCTCTACGGCCAGGCCGGGGTGTTCACCTACGATCCCGGTTTCACCTCGACCGGCAGCTGCCAGTCCAAGATCACCTATATCGACGGCGACGCCGGCGTGCTCGAGTACCGTGGCTACCCGATCGAGCAGCTCGCCGAGCACGGCGACTTCCTCGAGACCTGCTACCTGCTGCTGTACGGGGAGCTTCCGACCCCGAAGCAGAAGCAGGACTTCGACTACACCGTCACGCACCACACCATGGTGCATGAGCAGATGGCCCGCTTCTTCCAGGGCTTCCGCCGCGACGCCCATCCGATGGCGATCATGGTCGCGGCCGTCGGCGCGCTCGCCGCGTTCTATCACGACTCCACCGACATCAATGACCCGAAGCAGCGGATGATCGCCTCGATCCGGATGATCGCGAAGATCCCGACGCTGGCGGCGATGGCCTACAAGTACACGGTCGGCCAGCCCTTCGTGTATCCGAAGAACTCGCTGTCGTTTGCCGAGAACTTCCTCAACATGTGCTTCGCGGTGCCCTGCGAGGAGTACAAGATCAATCCGGTGCTCGCCGACGCGCTGGACAAGATCCTGATCCTGCACGCCGACCACGAGCAGAACGCCTCGACCTCGACGGTGCGCATCGCCGGCTCCTCGGGCGCCAACCCGTTCGCCTGCATCGCGGCCGGCATCGCCTGCCTGTGGGGCCCGGCGCATGGCGGCGCCAATGAGGCCGCGCTCAACATGCTCTACGGCATCGGCAAGGTCGAAAACATTCCGGACTTCATCGCCAAGGTGAAGGACAAGAACAGCGAAGTCCGCCTGATGGGCTTCGGCCACCGCGTCTACAAGAACTACGACCCGCGCGCCAAGATCATGCAGAAGATGTGTCACGCGGTGCTCAAGGAGACCGGCCACGGCGACGATCCGATGCTCAAGGTCGCGCTGGAGCTCGAGAAGATCGCGCTCAACGACCCCTACTTCATCGACCGCAAGCTCTACCCGAACGTCGACTTCTATTCGGGCATCACGCTGAAGGCGATGGGCCTGCCGGTGTCGATGTTCACCGTGCTGTTCGCGGTCGCCCGCACCGTCGGCTGGATCAGCCAGTGGAGCGAGATGATCGAGGATCCGCAGCAGAAGATCGGCCGTCCGCGCCAGCTCTACACCGGCGTCGCCCGCCGCGACTACGTGCCGATCGACAAGCGCAAGTAAGCGGCACGCATCAAGCGATCCGGAACGGCGCCATCACTCCTGATGGCGCCGTTTTCGTTTGCCGCGGGCGACTTCGGTGGCGAGTGCATCCAGCTTCGGCAGCCAGAACGCCCGGAAGCGGTCGAGCCAGTCATCGACCTCGCGCAACCGAGCGGGTTCCACTGCATAGATGCGGCGCGTGCCGTCGGCGCGCACCGAGGCAAATCCGGCGTCGCGCAGGATCCGCAGCTGCTGTGACACCGCCGACTGGGTGATGCCGAATTCGCGCTGCACGACGGTGACGATGTCGCCCGAACTGTGCTCGCCGGTCGCGAGCAGTTCCAGGATGCGCCGCCGGACCGGATCGCCGAGGATATCGAAGGCGTGCACGGTGAGTTAGCTCCCGCCCGGCTCCGGCTCGCCGCAATAGAACGCCGTGGTGTTCGCCGCTGCCCTGCGCGCCGCCGCCTCCTCCGTCCCCGCCGCAATCGAGGCGCGGCACCAATCTGCGCTGCTGCGGCGGATGAAGTCCTTGCCGTCGTCGGAGGCAGGCCATGCCGAGGCGGCGGCGCGGTCGAATTCCTGGCCCGCGGGCGTGGCGAGATAGAGGGCGAGCCCGAGCAACGCGAGATCCCAGCCGACGCCGACCGCTCCGGGTCCGAAGCGATCCCAGAAGTCGCCCTCGACGATCGCCACATGCTCCAATTCCAGACGCGTGCCGCCGGAGCGATCCTCCGCCAGCGTCACGGTCACCCAACTGACGGCGCCCATCGCCTCCCACGTCACGGCGAGCCGGCGCGGCGGTTCGCAGGCGGTGATCTCACCGCCCGCCTGGCCTTCGAACTTGTAGCGGCCGCCAAGGCGCAGCTCGCCGGAGATCGGCAGGAACCAGCGCGGAATCCGCTCCGGATTGGTCAGCGCATCCCAGAGATCGTCGATGTCGGTGTCATAGCGGCGGGTCGCAATTACCGTCCGCGCCGGCTTGCCGTCGCGCTCCCGGAACGCGACTTCGCGAATGACGGCGCCGACATAGGCAATGGGATCGATCTTCATCGGGTGGCTTCCATAATATTAGAGATAGCTAATATTAGTAC
Source organism: Bradyrhizobium ivorense (assembly GCF_900696085.1). Taxonomy (GTDB): domain Bacteria; phylum Pseudomonadota; class Alphaproteobacteria; order Rhizobiales; family Xanthobacteraceae; genus Bradyrhizobium; species Bradyrhizobium ivorense. The sequence goes on along the minus strand of NZ_CAADFC020000022.1, from coordinate 102,734 downwards.
CAGCTAATTATCCGATGCAAGCGGAACCGCTGCGGCCGGATGCCGCTCGCGGCATGCCGCATCCAGCCAGCTGGTTGCGGGCCCCTGGATGCACGGTTTTCGGAATAGTGGAAGAATACGGCTGACTTGCCCGACGTGTCAAGGCTGCCGTCGAACGCCGCCTTTGTCGAGTGCCGGCGGCCGCCGGCTACCGCTGGGCTACTTTGCATGGGGTTGTTTTCGCCATATTGGCAACGCGCCCCTGCGACACGGGGAGTCTAGCCGGATCGCCGCGCCATCGTCGCCAGCACGATGTCGGCGGCGCGAACGCTCGGCGGCTGGTCGCCGGTCGACATCTTCGCGTCCATCGTCGAAAACGCCACGAGCTGCCGCAGACGCTCGGGCGTGTCGGCGATCACCTCGCCGAGCGCCTGCGCGAGCTTGTCCGGCGTGCAGTCCTCCTGCAGGAACTCGGGAATGATGTCGGCGCCGATCACGAGATTGGCGAGGATCACCGACGACACCCGGATCGCGCGGCGCAGGATGAATGCCTCCACGGCGCCGACCCGATACGCCGTCACCATCGGAATGCCCGACAGCGCGAGCTCCAGCGTCACGGTGCCCGATTTCGCCAGCGCGGCACGCGCGATGCGGAACGCGGCGCGCTTCTCGGCGTCGCCGACCGCGATCCGCGGCACGATCGGCCACGACGCCACGCCCTCGCGCACCATGGCCTCGAGATGCGGCATGGTCGGCAGCACGAGGTCGAACTTCATTCGCTCGCCAAGCGTACCGAGTGCTGCGCCGAACAATGCCAGATGATGCCGGATCTCGCTGCGCCGGCTGCCCGGCAGCACCAGCAGCACCGGCGGCGCGCCGTCGCGGCGCTGCCGTTCGTCAGGATTCGGCCGCAGCGAGCCGAGCTGCTCGATCAGGGGATGGCCGACATAGCTGCACGGCGGCCCCTGCAGCTTCTGATATTCCTCGGGCTCGAACGGCAGCAGCGCCAGCACGTGATCGACATAGCGGCGCATCGCGCGCGCCCGGCCCGGCCGCCAGGCCCAGACCGACGGCGACACGTAGTCGACGATCGGAATGACCGGATTGCGCGCGCGGACGCGGCGGGCGACGCGATGGGTGAAATCGGGGCTGTCGATGATCACGAGCATATCGGGCGCGTCATCGAGCACTGCATCGGCGGTGCGGCGGATCAATCGCAGGATTTTCGGCAGTTGCTTCACCACCGCGGCAAAGCCCACGATCGACAGCTCCTCGATCGGAAACAGCGGGTCGATGCCCTCCTGCGTCATGGCGCGGCCGCCGACGCCGGAGAACTGCACGGCGTCGCCGAGACGCTGGCGCAGCACCTTCATCAGCGCGGCGCCGAGCCGATCGCCGGACTCCTCGGTCGCGATGAGGAAGATCTTGCGGCCGGCGGTGGGGCTGCGTGCCGCCATCAGCTCTCGAGCCCGATGACAAAGAGGCCCTTGGCGTCGGCGGCCTCGATCAGGGCCTGCGGCTCGGCGGCAAGCGTGTTGCCGGCAATCACGGCGATGCCGGCGATCCCTGCCGCCGCCGCGCCCTCGACCGTCCGCGGGCCGATGGTCGGCAGATCGAAGCGCAGATCCTGCCGGCTCTTCGGCGCCTTCACCAGCACGCCTCTCCCGGCCTTGGCGCGGATCCGGCCCTCGGCACGCAGCCGCGCGACGCGCGCCAGCAGCCCGTCAGTGCCCTCGATATCCTCGACCGCGACCACATGGCCGTCGATCACGACGGCCGCCTGCCCGATGTCGAACGGTCCGAGCGCGTCGAGCACCGCACGGCCGCGCGCGATGTCGGCGAGCGCGTCGCCATCGGGAGCCGTGCGCGTGACCGCGCCTTCCGGCATCAGGAGATCGGGCGCGACGTCCTTGATCCCGACCATGCGAAAACCCTGCTGCTCCAGGATGCGGCCGACGCTCGAGAGCAGATGATCGTCGCCGCCGCGGAACGCGCGCAGGACGTGGCCGAGCACGCGCAGCGTGCCCCAGTCGAGCCTGATCTCGGAGAGCGCCGGACGCACCAGGGTGCCGATGAAGATCAGGTCGCGGCAGCCTTCGTCGCGGAACAGCCGCGTCGCCCGCCCGAGCTGGCCGACCGAGATCCAGCGATGGCGAAACCGCTGCGCCCGCGCCGGGTCGCAGGCGCCGCGCAGCGCGAACAGCACCGGCGTGATGCCGCGCGCGGCCAGCGAGTCCGCGACCGCAAACGGCATGGCGCCGCCGCCGGCGATGACGCCGACCGGTGAGGAAAGCGAGGGCGCCGCTGACGTCATGCTGGCGGCCATCCCCTGCTCAGTTGGTGTTGGCGGGAAGACAGAGCGCGCGGTGCTTGGCGCCGTCGATGAAGGCCAGAATCTCCGCGATCGCGGGATCCTCGTCGGCCAGCGGCTGCACCGACGCCAGCCGCTCGGCGAAGACGCCGGGGCCGTGGAACAGCTTTTGATAGAACGCGCGCACCGCAGCCAGCCGCTGCTTGGTGAACTGGCGGCGCCGCATGCCGATGATGTTGAGGCCTTCGAGCACGGCATACTGGCCGTTGGCGAGCCCGAACGGGATGATGTCGCCGCGCACGCCGCAGACGCCGCCGATCATCACCTGCGGGCCGACGCGGGTGAACTGGTGCACCGCCGACAGGCCGCCGATATAGACGAAGTCGCCGATTTCGCAGTGGCCGCCGAGCGTCGCCGAGGTGGCGAAGATCACGTTGTTGCCGACCGTGCAGTCGTGGCCGACATGGCTGTTGTTCATGAAGAAGCCGCGATCGCCGACGCGGGTCAGCCCGCCGCCCTTGACGGTGCCGATGTTCATCGTGACGCCCTCGCGGATGGTGCAGGCCTCGCCGATCTCGAGGCGGGTCGGCTCGCCGCGATAGCTCAGATCCTGCGGCGGGCCGCCGAGCGCGGCAAACGGCGAGATGACGCAGCCGGCGCCAACAGTGGTGTGGCCGTTGACCGTGACGTGTGCCAGGAGCTTGCAATTCTCGCCGAGCACGACATTGGGGCCGATGATGCAGTACGGGCCGATCTCGGTGCCCGCTCCGATCACGGCGCCATCGGCAATGCGCGCAGTGGGATCGATCATGGTCATGGAATTGCGGTCCGGAATTCGTTAACGGCGCCAATGCGCTAGTTGAGGCGCTAGACTGTCGGTTGGGGCGGTCGTTAGCGCGACTTTGCCCGCCCTGTCCAGTGACGTATCATGACCGCCCATTGCAACGAAACGGGTCGCAACCGACCATGGTCCGGGCCGCCACGCTGATCCTCAGCCTGCTCTCTGCGCCTGTCGGCCCGGAGACGGTCGATCTCGGGCGCGGCGGCCGCGTCGATCTCTCGACCTTCGACTGTCGCGACATCAATCGCAGCTCGATCGTGCAGCGCGTCTGCTACGACGCCAGCCAGCGCGCGCTGCTGGTCACGGTCAGGGGCAGCTACCAGCACTATTGCAGCGTCCCGGTTGAGACCTTCGACGCGCTGATGAACGCACCGTCGATGGGCATCTTCGTCAATCGCGTGTTGCGGATCGCAGGCGCCGACGGCCGCTACGCCTGCCGCACGTCGTGACGTGGCTTTTGTTTGAGCATGATCTTTTCGGAAAACCGCTTCACACTTTTCCGGATCATGCTTAATCCGTCAGCATGGCTCCGACATCGGCCTCGGCCACGACCTGGCCGTTGACCTTTGCATCACCGTGAAACCACCACATCGTCTTGCGCCGGCCGAGCGAGCGCATGTGGTATTCGATGGTGTCGCCGGGCATGACCGGCTTCCTGAACTTGCACTTGTCGATGGTGAGGAAGTACACCGCGCGCGGCTTCTCGGTGCCCTCGACCGACTTGATGCCGATCACGCCGGCGGTCTGGGCCATCGCCTCGATCATCATCACGCCGGGATACACCGGCCGCTCCGGAAAATGTCCCTGGAACGGCGGCTCGTTGAAGGTGACGTTCTTGATGCCGATGCCGCTGTAGTCGGCGCGGATCTTGATGACCCGGTCGATCAGCAGCATCGGAAAGCGGTGCGGCAGCGTCTTCAGGATATCGTTGATATCCACGAGCTCGAACCTGACCGGCGACTCCTCCATCACTCCTCGTCCTTACCCTTCGCTTCGTTGTCGCGCACCAGGCGCTCGACCGCGATGATTTCCCTGAACCACTGCTTGGTCGGCTTGGCGAAGTGCCCGCCCCAGCGACCGTTCGGCGGGATGTCGTCCTTGACCGCGCTCATCGCCGTCACCTGGGCGCCGTCGCCGATGTTGAGGTGGTTGTTGATGCCCACCTTGGCGCCGAGCGCGACATTGTCGCCGATCGTCAGGCTGCCCGCGAGCCCGATCTGGGCCGCGAGCAGGCAGTGCCTGCCGATGGTCACATTGTGGCCAATCTGAACCTGGTTGTCGACTTTGGTGCCTTCGCCGATCACGGTGTCGCGCAGCGAGCCGCGGTCGATGGTCGACCCGGCACCGACCTCGACATTGTTCTGGATCAGCACCCGGCCGGTCTGCGGCACCTTCAGGTGGCCCGAAGGCCCGAAGAAGATGAAGCCGTAGCCGTCCTGGCCGATGTTGCAGCCGGGATGGATCAGCACGTTGTTGCCGATCAGGGCGAACTGGATGGTGGTCTTGGCGCCGACATTGCAGTCGCGGCCGATCTTGACGTCGGCCCCGATCACCGCGCCGGCGCCGATGATGGTGCCCGCGCCGATCTCGACCCTGGGCCCGATCACGACCAGCGGATCGACGATGACGCCGTCCTCCAGCCGCGCGGTGGGGTCGATGATCGCCGACGGCGCGATGCCCTCGGTATCGAACCAGGACTGCGGCCGCAGCGCATCGGCATGCCATTCGCGGGCGAGCTGGACGAAGGCGTGGAACGGCTTGGTCGCCCGCAGCACCGCGGTGCCCTTGGGCACCTGCGCCTCGAAGCGCGGGCTGACCAGGCAGGCCCCGGCCCGGGTCGCGGCGAGCTGGTCGGCGTATTTGAGATTGTCGAAGAAGGCGAGGTGCATCGGGCCGGCTTCGTCGAGCGAAGCCAGTCCCCTGATCTGCTGCGCGCCCCTCGCGGGGTCGACCAGATGCGCCTTCGTCAGCGCGGCGATCTCAGCCAGCGTTGACGAAGGAGGCTTCTTGAAGAAGATCGGCTGCGCCATTCTTTCCGTCGCAGTCCGGCCGGCAACCGGTCTTAGAACGAAGTACCGCCGCCAAACCGGAACTCTTGTGTGCGGTCAAACTGGCCCTTGGTCAGCGGGATCGCATAGTCGAAGCGCAGCGGTCCGAACGGCGACTGCCAGATCAGGCCGACACCGACCGAGGTGCGGACGACCTTGCTGTCGTCGAAGTTCAGCCCGAGGCAGGTGCCCGGCGTCGGCGGGTTGTTGGTCGGCCTGACGCAGCCCGGCACGTTGACTTCGCCGGTCGCCGCCCACGACGTTGGTCCCTGGTAGTCGTACAGACCACCGGCGTCCGCGTAGACCGCGCCCTTGAGGCCGACTTCCTTCGGCAGGAACCAGAACGGCATCTGCAGTTCCGCCGACACGCCCCAGTACTTGGTGCCGCCGATCGCGTCCTGCGTGCTGTAGGGGTTGATGTCACGCGGACCGATGCCGTTCGGCGCGAAGCCGCGGACCAGGTTCGGGCCCATCTGGAAGTGATCCAGCATGCGCAGCTCTGTGCTGCCCAGCTTGTTCAGGATACCGCCCTGGGCGTGGATCACGCCGACGAGGTCGGAGACCAGCGGGGTGTAGTACTTCGCATCGATCGCGGTCTTGATGTAGCTGACGTCGCCGCCGACACCCGCGAAGTCCTGCCGGAAGTCGACCAGCAGGCCGTCGGTCGGATTCTTGTTGTTGTCGAGGGTGTTGTAGTTCAGCGTGTAGCCGAGCGCCGAGGTCAGCGTCTTGCCACCCGCCAGTTCCTTGCGGACCGGCAGCGAGGCTTCGCCGTCGTAGAAGCACCCGAGACCGTTGGTCGAGGTCAGGTCGATGCCGTGCAGATTGGCGAAGGCCGGGCTCGGGAAGAACGCGGGATTGGGCGTTCCATCCGGCAAGGTCTGGATGTTGTTACAGTTGTTCAGCGTCGACGGCAGCGAGATTTCCTGCTGATAGATCGAGTAGCGCAGCTGCAGCGAGAGGTCTTCCCGCAGGCTGAAGCCGAGCCGCGGGCTGAAGCCGAGCGTCTTGGTGCCGTAGGAGATGTAGCTGTTGGACAGCTGCTGGCGCTGGTAGAGGTCGAGGCCGAGCGCGACGCGGTAGTCGAGCAGATAGGGCTCGACGAACGACAGCGAATAGCCGCGGGCGTACTGGCCGTAAGTCACCGACGCCTTGGCGAACAGGCCCCGCCCGAGCAGGTTGCGCTCGGAGACCGAGACTTCGGCCAGCGCGCCGTCGGTGGTCGAATAGCCGCCCGACACCGAGAAGTCGCCGGTCGACTTCTCCTCGAGATCGACGATCAGGATGACCCGGTCGCTCGAGGAGCCCGGCTCGGTGGTGATCTTGACGGTCTTGAAGAAGTCGAGGTTCTTCAGCCGGCGCTCGGCGCGATCGACCAGCGCGCGGTTGTAGGCGTCGCCCTCGGAGATGTCGAACTCGCGGCGGATGACGTAATCGCGGGTGCGGGTGTTGCCGCGGACGTTGATGCGCTCAATGTAGGTGCGCGGGCCCTCGTCGATCGCGAAGGTGATCGACACCGTGTGATTCTCGAAATTGCGGTCGCCGCGCGGCCGCACCACCGCGAAGGCGTAGCCGCGGCGCGAGGCCTCGATCTGCATCTCTTCGACGGACTTCTCCAGCGCCTCGGCGTTGTAGAGCGAGCCGACATTGACGCGCGACCACGAGCGCAGCGCGTTCGGATCCAGCGTCGAGATCGACGACGTGAAGTTGACGGCGGCGACGCGATACTGCTGGCCTTCCTCGATCTTGAAGGTGACCAGGAAGCCCTTCTTGTCCGGATCGTATTCGGTCAGCGCGGCCACGACCTGGACGTCGGCATAACCGTTCTTGAGGTAGAAGCGGCGAATCAGGTCGCGGTCGGCCTCGACGCGATCGGGATCGTAGACGTCGTTGCCGCCGAGGAAGCTCAGGATGTTCGATTCACGGGTCTTGATGACGTCGCGCAGACGGGACGCCGAATAGGCGTTGTTGCCGATGAATTCGATCGAGCGGACGCCAGTCTTCACGCCTTCATTGATCTCGAAGATCAGGTCGACGCGGTTGTTCGGCTGCTCGATGATCTGCGGATTGACCCGCACGTCGTAGCGGCCGGACCGGCGGTAGATTTCGGCGATTCGCAGCGCATCCGACTGCACCATCGGGCGCGAGAAGGTACCGCGCGGCTTGGACTGGACCTCGGCCGTCAGCTGCTCGTCCTTGATCTTCTTGTTGCCCTCGAAGGCGACGCGGCCGATCACCGGGTTCTCGACCACGATCACGACCAGGCGCCCGCCGCGCGTTTCGATATGGACGTCCTGGAACAGGCCGGTCTCGATCAGCGCCTTCAGGCCGTCGTCGATCTGGGCCTGCCCGAGCCGACCGCCCGGACCCGGACGGAAGTAGGAACGGATGGTTTCGAGCTCTACACGCCGGTTGCCCTCGACGGCGATCGAATCGACGGTCTGGGCAAGCGCAGGCGCAGACACACTCACGGCCGCCAAGGTGGCAGCCACCGGCACGGCGAACATGACCAGGGCAGCGAACAAGCCCCCCCTCACTCGCATTCCAAACATCATGCGCAACGCGCCCTTATCCTTCCGATGCCGGATCGTTCCCCAACGCCCCGACAGATTCCCAACCTTATGCTCAGCTTGTAACCAAATTTGCCATGGGGGCAAACTTTCTACGGGAGCGTATTTCCAATTCGTTCCAAGACGTTGCCCATTAGCAACGTCACAAAAAAGCCGCGTTTCACGACCCAGCCAATTTGAGGATGTCGTTATAGGTTGCAAACACCATCAGCATCAGGACCAGACCAAGACCGATTCGGAACCCGACCTCCTGCGTGCGCTCCGAGAGCGGGCGTCCGCGCAGCACTTCCGCCCCGTAAAACATGAGGTGCCCGCCGTCCAGCAGTGGGATCGGGAACAGGTTCAGCAGGCCGATCGAGACCGACAGGATTGCGCACAGGTTCACGACGAACTGGAACCCGGCGCTCGCCGCCTGGCCGGAGAGTTTCGCGATGCCAAGGACCCCGCTCACCTCGCCCGGATTGCCGGTTCCGACGAACAGCGACCCCAGGAACTTGAAGGTGCTGGAAATGATGTACCAGACCTGCTCGACGCCGATTCGGAGCGATTCCACGACGCCAACCGGCACGCTGGTCGCCTCGCCGGTTTGGGCCTTGTGCTCGATCCCGAGCACGCCGATGCGATGCGCGTTGCCGAAAGGATCCTTGACCTCCTTGAGCGCCGGCGTCGCATTGAATGAAACGACCTCGCCGTCGCGCTTGACCCGGAATGCAAGCTTTGAACCTGCGCTCGATCCTACGACGCGCTGCATGTCGGCGAAGCTTTGAATCGGACTGCCGTCGATTTCGAGGATGACGTCGCCCACCTTGAAGCCCGCCGCGGCGGCCGCACTGTCGGCGACAATGCCGTCGACCCGGGCGATCGTGCTGGGCTTGCCGTAATAGAGCGCCATGCCGGCAAAGATCAGCGCACCCAGGATGAAATTGGCGACCGGGCCGGCGACGACGATCGCGGCGCGCTTCCCGACGGTCTTGTGGTGGAAGCTGCCTTCGCGCTCCTCCGCCGTCATCGTTGCGAGCTTTTCCGTCGAAGGCGTCGACGCCTCTGAGTCATCGCCGAAGAACTTGACGTAGCCGCCGAGCGGAATCGCGGAGATCTTCCAGCGCGTACCATGGCGGTCGTTGAAGCCCGCGAGCTCCGGCCCGAACCCGAGCGAGAAGGTCAGCACCTTCACCCCGGCCCAGCGCGCGACCAGGAAGTGACCCAGTTCGTGGAAGAAGACGACAATCGTCAGGACGAATAAAAATGGGACAATGTAACCGACGAGCCCATGACTCAACGTACTGAAAGTATGAAGAAAAAATTCGGGCATCCGTGTTCCCTCGACAAGAGCCAAAGGCTCCGTCCCCAACCCTCTAGGTTGCCTTTAAGGCAATTTGAGGCAATAGGGCGGCAGCTTTATTTCGCGCAACATGGTCAACGGAAATCGCATCATCCGCCGAGACCAGCGGTGCCCGATTCCCGGTCCGGATCCAATCGTTCATCGTCGCTTCGACCAGGCGAGCGATCGCGCCGAACTTGATCTTGCCAGCGATAAACGCGGCGACCGCGACTTCGTTCGCGGCGTTGTAGACGGTCGTCGCGCCCTTCCCGGTCCGCAGCGCCTCGTAGGCCAGCCGCAGCCCGGGGAAGCGGGCGAAATCCGGCGCCTCGAAGGTGAGCTGACCGATCTTGGCGAGATCGAGCCGCGCCGACGGGCCGACGATCCGGTCGGGCCAGCCGAGGCAATGCGCGATCGGGATCCGCATGTCGGGCGCGCCGAGCTGCGCCATCACCGAGCGGTCGGAGAATTCGACCATGCCGTGGATGATCGACTGCGGGTGCACCAGCACGTCGATCTCGTCCGGCGTCAATGCGAACAGATAGGACGCCTCAATCACCTCGAGGCCCTTGTTCATCATCGACGCCGAATCGATCGTGATCTTCTGGCCCATGCTCCAGTTCGGATGCTTCAGCGCCTGCTCCAGGGTCGCCTGCTCGATGTCGGCCGGAGCCCAGGTGCGGAACGGGCCGCCCGAAGCGGTGATGATCACGCGAACCAATTCGGCGCGGTCGCCCGAGGCCAGCGCCTGGAACAGCGCGTTATGCTCGGAATCCGCCGGCAGGATGCAGGCGCCGGCCTTGGCGGCGCGCTCCATGAAGAAATCGCCGGCGCAGACCAGGCACTCCTTGTTGGCGAGCGCAACGGAGGCGCCGCGATCGACCGCGGCGAGCGCGGGCTTGAGCCCGGCGGCGCCGCTGACCGCCGCCATCACCCAGTCGGCAGGCCGCGCCGCGGCCTCGATGATGGCGCTCTCGCCCGCCCCGCACTCGGTGCGGGTGCCGGCCAGCGCATCCTTCAGCGCGGACAATTTCGTGGGGTCGGCGATCGCGGCAAACCGCGCGCCGAATTCCCTGGCGAGCTTGGCCAGCGCCTCGACATTGCTGTTCGCGGTCAGCGCCTCGACCCGGTAGCGATCCCGCGCGCCGCGCAGGAGATCCATGGTGCTGTCACCGATCGAGCCGGTGGCGCCCAGGACAGTTACCGACCGCACCGCGGATGCCGCGGCCTTGTTGTTACGCAATGGAACTGCGCTCATCACATCACCAAACCATAAGACCGCGCCCGACGCCATCGGCGCCGCCGCGAACGAAACCTAAAATCGCCGCAACAATCACGGCCGCGACAAACCCGTCCAGGCGGTCCAGGACCCCGCCATGGCCGGGAATGATATGACTCGAATCCTTCACCCCGAACCGCCGCTTCACGGCGGATTCGAAGAGGTCGCCGAGCTGCGACACCACCGACAGCAGCGCGCCGAGCACCAATAGCGGCGCGGTGGAGCCGATCTCGAAGGCGGCAAAGCCGGCCGCCACCAGCAGGCTCGCCGCGAAGCCGCCGATGGCGCCGGCCCAGGTCTTCTTCGGGCTGATCCGCACCCAGAGCTTTGGTCCGCCGATGCTGCGACCGGCAAAATAGCCGCCGATGTCGGTGACCCACACCACCAGCAGCACGAACATCAGCGCGCCAAACCCCTTGGCCGTATCGAGGCGCACCAGCACCGATGCGACCTCGGCGGCCGCTGCATAGAGCAGTCCGGCGGTCGCCCAGTTGCGCCGCTCGCCCGAGGTCAGCGCCACCGCGACCGCGCCGATCGCGAGCACAATCAGCGCCGCATCGATCCGGCCGGCGATCAGGCCGAGACCGGCAAGCAGCAGCGCGGCAACGCCGGGGCCCACCACACGGAGCTCGCGGCCGACGTCCGTGACCATCAGCCATTCCACGAACAGTCCGATCGCGGCCAGCGTCACCAACAAGGTCCAGGCAATGCCGCCGACATAGGCCAGCATGATCGCGACCGGCGCCAGCACGAGGGCCGCGACGACGCGCATCACGAGATTGCGCGAGCCCTGCTCGCTCGCGGCTTCGGAAGCGTGTTTCGCAGGCTCCGGTGCGGCTTCCGCTGCCGCGCGCGCGGCTTCGCCCTCGGTCACGAGCCGGTTTTCGCAGCGAGGCCGCCGAAGCGGCGCTCGCGCCTGCCGTATTCCGCGATCGCGCTCTCCAGCGCCGCCTTGTCGAAATCGGGCCAGAGCACCGGCACGAACACCAGTTCGCTATAGGCGGCCTGCCACATCAGGAAATTCGACAGGCGCTGCTCGCCGCTGGTGCGGATGATCAGATCGGGATCGGGAATGTCGGGCGCATCGAGATATTGCCCGAGCGTGTCGGCGTCGATCGAAGCGGCGTCGCGCTTGCCTTCGGCGACCTCGCGCGCGAGCCGCCGCGCGGCAGCGGCGATTTCGGCGCGCGAGCCGTAGTTGAAGGCGACGACGAGATTGAGCTTCACATTGCCCTTGGTCAGCTCCTCGGCCTCGTTGAGCAGCGCGCAGATGTCGGGGTCGAGCCCGTCGCGCTCGCCGATCACACGCACCCGCACGCCATCGCGATGCAGGCTCGCCAGATCGTTGCGGATGAAGCGGCGCAGCAGACCGAACAGATCGCCGATCTCGGTCGCCGGCCGCGACCAGTTCTCCGAGCTGAACGAGAAAATCGTGAGGTAGTGCACGCCGAGTTCATGGGCCGCGCGCACCGTGCGGCGCAACGCCTCGACGCCGCGGCGATGGCCTTCGGCGCGCGGCAGGCCGCGCGCGGCGGCCCAGCGCCCGTTGCCGTCCATGATGATCGCCACGTGCAACGGACTTCCGGAGCGATCCGGTCCGTCGGTTGCAGGGGCTACGGCGTTCGACATGGCGTGTTCCCATGGCGCTCTCACGCGGACAAGCCGACGTGAAGAAAGCGCGTCAAAGCGAAAGGTCGCGTCAGACCGTCAGGATTTCCTTTTCCTTGGCGGCCAGCAGCTGGTCGATCTCGTGGATCATCCCGTCGGTCGCCTTCTGCACCTCGTTGGACAGGCGCTCCTGATCGTCCTCGGAGATCTCGTGATTCTTTTCCATCTTCTTGATGATATCGAGGCCGTCGCGACGCACGTGGCGGACCGCGACCTTGGCCTGCTCGGCGTATTTGTGCGCGACCTTGACCAGCTCCTTGCGGCGCTCCTGGTTGAGCTCGGGAATGCGCAGCCGCAGCACCTGGCCTTCGGTGGCCGGCGACAGGCCGAGATTGGAATCGACGATCGCCTTTTCCACGGCCTTGACCATCGACTTGTCCCAGACCTGAACGGACAGCAGACGCGGCTCGGGCACGCTGATGGTCGCAACCTGGTTGAGCGGCATGTGCGAGCCGTAGGCCTCGACCTGGACCGGCTCCAGCATGGAGGCCGCGGCGCGGCCGGTGCGCAGGCCACCAAGCTCGTGCTTGAGCGACTGCGTGGCGCCCTGCATCCGGCGCTTCACTTCGTTGATGTCAAAACCAGGTGCGGCCATGACGTTCTCCCTTTTCAAGAAACCGGTTGACGCGGCCCGTAGGCGCCAGCGTCAGCCGGCGACGACGGTGCCGTGTCCGGACCCGCGCAGAATCCCACCGATCGAACCGGGCTCCGCGATCGAAAACACGATGATAGGCAGCGACGTCTCGCGAGCAAGCGCGAAAGCGGTCGCATCCATGACCTTGTAGCCACCCTCGATCGCCTGCGAATGGGTCAGGCGGTCGAAGCGCTTGGCCTTGGGGTCCTTCTTCGGATCGGCGCTGTAGACGCCGTCGACATTGGTGGCCTTCAGCACCACCTGCGCGCCGATCTCGGCCGCCCGCAGCACCGCGGTGGTGTCGGTGGTGAAGAACGGATTGCCGGTTCCGCCGCCGAGCAGGACGATCCGTCCCTCGGCGAGATATTTGTGCGCTGCACTGCGGGTGAACAGCTCGGAAATCTCCGGCATAACGAATGCCGACAGCGTCCGCGCCGCGGTCCCCTTGCGCTCGATCGCCGCCTCCAGCGCCAGGCAGTTCATCATGGTGGCGAGCATGCCCATGGTGTCGCCGGTCGGCCGGGACACGCCGCGCGCGGAGACTTCGACGCCGCGGACGATGTTGCCGCCGCCAATCACGACCGCGACCTCGATGCCGAGCTTTTGCGCCGCGATCAGGTCGTCGGCGATGCGGTCGACGGTCGGCTGGTCGATCCCGAAGGCGTGGGAGCCGGCCAGATATTCGCCGGACAGCTTGATCACCACGCGACGATAGATCGGCTCAGCCATGATGCGATCGCTTTCTTATCCCGCGCAGGCAGGCTTCCGGCGCGTGCGCCGGAGGCCTCGATGTCAGCGGCTTACTTCTTGCCGCTGGCGGCCGCGACTTCGGCGGCGAAGTCGCTTTCCTGCTTCCCGATTCCCTCACCGAGAGCATAGTTCACAAAGCCGGCAATTTTGATCGGCGCGCCGACCTTACCCTCAGCTTCCTTCACGGCCTGGGCAACGGACTTGCCGCTGTCGTGGATAAAGGCCTGATCCAGCAGGCAGACTTCCTTGAAATAGGTCTTCAGGCCGGAATCGACGATCTTCTCGATGACGTTCTCCGGCTTGCCCTGCTGGCGGTATTTGTCGGCCAGCACGTCCTTCTCGCGCTTGACGGTCTCCGGATCGAGCCCGGTCGAGTCGAGCGCCAGCGGCTTCGCGGCGGCGACGTGCATGGCAAGCTGGCGGCCGAGGATCGCAAGCTCGTTGGTCTTGCCGGCGGATTCAAGCGCCACGATCACACCGATCTTGCCGGCGCCGTCGATCACGGCGTTGTGGACGTAGCTCGACACCACGCCCTTGCTGACCTCGAGCGCGGCGGCGCGGCGCAGCGTCATGTTCTCGCCGATGGTCGCAATGGCGTCCGAGATCGCGGTCTCGACGGTGACGTCGCCGACCTTGGCGGCCTTGATGGTCTCGACATCGGCACCGTTGTGCAGTGCGACCTGGGCGATCATCTTGACCAGGCCCTGGAACTGCTCGTTGCGCGCGACGAAGTCAGTTTCCGAATTAACCTCGACCAGCACGCCTTTGGTGCCGGAAGTCACCGCACCGATCAGGCCTTCAGCCGCGACGCGGCCGGACTTCTTGGCAGCCTTGGTGATGCCCTTCTTGCGCAGCCAATCCTGCGCGGCCTGCATGTCGCCGTTGTTCTCGGTCAGCGCCGCCTTGCAATCCATCATGCCCGCGCCGGTCGACTCGCGGAGATCCTTGACCATCGCTGCTGTGATCGTCGCCATCGTTCAATGTCCTTCTTGCCTGTGATGAAGCCGCGGCGCCGGGTGGCGCCGCTTTCAGCAACAGGGAAACCGTTGTTCGTGGAACAGGAGCGGCGGCCGGGACAGGCCCGGCCACGCCGCGTAACGTTTATTCCGCTTCGGCGAGCGTCTTGGCCTGGGCGACCCAGGCGTCGGCGCGGCTCGGCAGACCGACTTCTTCGCCGATCTTGTGCGCGGTGTCATGGTCGAGCTCGGCGAGCTGCCAATAGTGGAAGATGCCGAGGTCGTTGAGCTTCTTCTCGATCGCACCGGACACACCGGTGAGCTTCTTGAGGTTGTCGGCGGTGCCGCGGGGACCCGCGAGGCCCTGGAAGCCGGACGGCGCGGCCGCCGGCAGCTCTTCCTGTACCGGGTCCGCCGACGCGCCGACGTCGATGCCGGACTCACCCTGGGCGCGCGAGATGCCGTCGATGGCGGCGCGCGCCACGAGGTCGCAGTAGAGCGAGATCGCACGGCCGGCGTCGTCATTGCCCGGCACCACATAGGTGATGCCCTTCGGATCCGAGTTGGTGTCGACAATCGCGGCGACCGGAATGTTGAGGCGCTGGGCCTCCTGGATCGCGATGTCTTCCTTATTGGTGTCGATCACGAAGATCATGTCGGGCAGACCGCCCATGTCCTTGATGCCGCCGAGCGAACGGTCGAGCTTGTCGCGCTCGCGCTGCAAGGTCAGCCGCTCCTTCTTGGTGTAGGAGTTGGCTTCGCCCGAGGCGAGCACCTCGTCGAGGTGACGCAGCCGCTTGATCGAGGCCGAGATCGTCTTCCAGTTGGTCAGCGTGCCGCCGAGCCAGCGCGAATTGACGAAGTACTGCGCCGAACGCTTGGCAGCCTCGGCGACGCCGTCCTGCGCCGAACGCTTGGTGCCGACGAACAGGATGCGGCCGCCCTTGGCGACCGTGTCGCTGACCGCCTTCAGGGCGGTGTGGAGCATCGGCACGGTCTGCGCGAGATCGATGATGTGAATGTTGTTGCGGGCGCCGAAGATGTAATCCTGCATCTTCGGGTTCCAGCGGTGGGCCTGGTGGCCAAAGTGAACGCCAGCTTCGAGGAGCTGACGCATGTTGAAATCGGGTAGCGCCATAGGTTTTGATTCTCCGGTTGGTTCCTCCGGAAACGTGTGAGCAAACGCGCCTTGACAGGCCCGGTTGCCACCGGACGGCCTTTGAGAGCCATGTTTCCGTGTGAGATGGCGCGCTATATAGCGCGATTTGCGCCAGAAGCAAGGAAATACGGCCGGTTACGCCGGCCGGAAACGCCGGATTCCGGCCGAAACGGCCGGTTTTGGCCCGGCTTTACAGCGTCTGGACGTCGACGACCCCGGCCACGGCCTTGATCGCGCCGGCGATCTGCGGCGAGACCTTGTAGCGGCCCGGCAGCTTCATCTCCACCTCGGTCTCGAGGTCGAGCATCATCACCAGCGAGACGTCGCCGTCGGCCCCCGCGGGCGGCGGTGCAGGCGCTGCGCCCGGCTTGAGCACCGGCGGCTTTGGCGCGCCGCCTGCGCCCGCGGCGGGCGCCGCGTCCGGCATGTTGAGCCGGCGGGCGATCGAGTCGAGCGGCCTGGTGTCGCGCACGAAGATGCGCAGGCCCTTCTGGGTCTTGGCCGCGGCGTGATCGAGCGGTTCGGCGTGCAGCACCCTCGCCCGCACGTCCTCGCCCTGCAGCTCGGCGCCGAGCTGCAGCAGCACCGCTGCGCCCGGCTCGAGCACGTCGCGGTACTGCGCGAGCCCTTCGGAGAACAGCACCGCCTCGAAATGGCCGGTCGGGTCCGACAGGCCCATGATGCCCATCTTGTTGCCGGTCTTGGTGCGCCGCTCCATGCGCGACACCACGGTGGCGGCGACCTTGCCGGCGGTCGCGCCGGTTTTGACCGCGCGGGAAAATTCCGCCCAGGATTGCACGCGCAGCCGCTTCAGCGCGGTCGCGTAATCGTCGAGCGGATGCCCCGACAGGAAGAAGCCGATCGCGTCATATTCGCGGCGCAGCCGGTCCGCGGGCAGCCAAGGCTCGACCTGCGGCAGCATGATGCTGGGAGCATCCGCGGCGCCGCCGAACATGTCGTTCTGCCCCGACGTCGCGGCCTCGTGGCTGCGCTGGCAGGCGGCGAGGATCGAATCCGCGCCGGCGAACACCCGCGCGCGGTTCGGCTCGAGCGTGTCGAAGGCGCCCGCCGCAGCCAGGCTCTCGATGATCCGCTTGTTGATGGCCCTCGGGCTGACGCGCGAGGCGAAATCGGCGAGCGAGGTGAAGGCGCCCTTGTTGTTGCGCTCCGCGATGATCTGCTCGACGGCCTGGATGCCGACGCCCTTCAGCGCGGCGAGCGCGTAATAGATCGTCTTGTCGCCGACCTCGAAGGTCGCGCCGGAGCGATTGATGTTGGGCGCCTCGACCTTGATGCCGAGCCGCTGCGCCTCGGAGCGGAATTCGGAGAGCTTGTCGGTGTTGTTGAGTTCGAGCGTCATCGACGCCGCCAAGAACTCGACCGGGTAATGCGCCTTCATGTAGGCGGTGTGGTAGGACACCAGCGCGTAGGCGGCGGCGTGGCTCTTGTTGAAGCCGTAGTCGGCGAACTTTGCCAGCAGCTCGAAGATGGTCTCCGCCTGGCCCTTCGTGACGCCGTTCTTGGTCGCGCCGGCGACGAAGACGTCGCGCTGCTTGTCCATCTCGGCGCGGATCTTCTTGCCCATCGCGCGGCGCAGCAGGTCGGCCTGGCCGAGCGAGTAGCCGGCCATCTGCTGCGCGATCTGCATCACCTGTTCCTGATAGATGATGACGCCGAAGGTCTCTTTCAGGATCGGCTCCAGGATCGGATGCAGATACTCCGGCTCCTCGTCGCCGTGCTTGCGCGCGCAGTAGGTCGGGATGTTCGCCATCGGACCGGGGCGATACAGCGCCACCAGCGCGATGATGTCCTCGAAACGGTCCGGCCGCATGTCGATCAGCGCGCGCCGCATGCCCTGGCTTTCCACCTGGAACACGCCGACCACATCGCCGCGCGCCAGCATCTGGTAACTCGCTGCGTCGTCGATCGGCAGCGTCGCGAGATCGACATGGATGTCGCGCTGCTTGAGCAGCTTGACCGCGACGTCGAGCACGGTCAGCGTCTTGAGGCCGAGGAAGTCGAATTTGACGAGGCCCGCGGGCTCGACCCATTTCATGTTGAACTGGGTGACCGGCATGTCGGATTTCGGATCGCGATACATCGGCACCAGCTCGCTGAGCGGGCGATCGCCGATCACGATGCCGGCGGCGTGGGTCGAGGCGTGGCGGGTCAGGCCCTCCAGGCGCTGCGCGATGTCGAAGGCGCGCGCCACCACCGGATCCTCGTCGCGGAACGCCTGTAGCTTCGGCTCACCCTCGATCGCCTGCGCCAGCGTCACGGGGGCCGCCGGATTTTGCGGCACCAGTTTTGTCAGCTTGTCGACCTGACCATAGGGCATCTGCAGCACGCGGCCGACGTCGCGCAGCACGCCGCGCGCCTGCAGCGTACCGAAGGTGATGATCTGTGCCACCTGGTCGCGGCCGTAGCGCTCCTGCACATACTGGATCACCTCGCCGCGGCGATCCTGGCAGAAGTCGATGTCGAAGTCCGGCATCGAAACGCGCTCAGGATTGAGGAAGCGCTCGAACAGCAGCGCAAAGCGCATCGGATCGAGGTCGGTGATGGTCAGCACCCACGCCACCAGCGAGCCCGCGCCGGAGCCGCGGCCTGGCCCGACCGGAATGCCCTGCGCCTTGGCCCATTTGATGAAGTCGGACACGATCAGGAAGTAGCCCGCATATTTCATGCGGGTGATGACGTCGAGCTCGAAGGCGAGCCGCTTGCTGTAGTCCTCCTCGGTCATGCCCGGCGACAGCCCGTGCACGCGCAGGCGGTTGGCAAGCCCCTCCTCGGCCTGACGCTTCAGCTCGGCGGCCTCGTCGGCGGCGGCGTCCACGCTCGATTCGGCGCCGACGGTGAAGAACGGCAGAATCGGCTTGCGCGTCTTCGGCCGGAACGAGCAGCGCTCGGCGATCTCGACCGTCGAGGCTAGCGCCTCCGGAATGTCGGCGAACAGCACCGCCATTTCCGCCCGGGTCTTGAAGCGGTGATCGGGCGTCAGCTGCTCGCGATTGGTCTCGGCGATCAGATGGCCGCCGGCGATGCAGAGCAGCGCGTCATGCGATTCATAGTCGTCGTTGGTCGCGAAATACGGCTCGTTGGTTGCGACCAGCGGCAGGCCCTTGGCGTAGGCGAGATCGATCAGGCCGGTCTCGGTGCGCCGTTCCTTGTCGACGCCGTGGCGCTGCAATTCGATGTAGAGACGGTCGCCGAACCGGCTGGCGAGACGCTCGCAGCGCGCGGCCGCCAGCTGCGCCTGATCGGCGCGCAGCGCC
The DNA here is from genome assembly GCF_900696085.1 of Bradyrhizobium ivorense. Taxonomy (GTDB): domain Bacteria; phylum Pseudomonadota; class Alphaproteobacteria; order Rhizobiales; family Xanthobacteraceae; genus Bradyrhizobium; species Bradyrhizobium ivorense. Next base: position 83,943 of record NZ_CAADFC020000022.1, on the reverse strand, counting down.
ATCGCGATCGGCCCGTCGGGCCCGCCGGTCAGCGCGATCAGATCCTCGGCGTTGTCGGCGAGCCAGTCGAACTTGATGTGCGGGGTCTGGTTGACCGGCGTCTCCAAAAACGCCCGCGAGTTCAGCCGCATCAGGTTCTGGTAGCCGCGCTCGCGCGCCGCCAGCAGCACGATGCGCGTCGGCCCCGCCGCCAGAATGCTGCGCGACGTCGGATCGACGTCGCCGAAATCCACCGCGATCTCGCAGCCGACGATCGGCTGGATGCCATAGCCGGCCATCTTGTCGGAGAATTCCAGCGCCCCGAACATGTTGTCGGTGTCGGTGAGCGCCAGCGCCGGTTGGCGGTCGGCCTTCGCAAGCTCGCCGAGTTTGGCGATCTTGATCGAGCCCTTCAGCAGCGAATAGGCCGAATGAACGTGAAGATGAACGAATCCGGCATTCGACATGGCTGCTCAAAGGTGTCTGCGTCAGGGATGAGCGAGCGCCGGGCCTCGGAGAATGACAGACCCGACTCGCCCTCGCATCGTGAGGCTTGAGCACTGTCGAGTCCACGCGGAACGCTGTGGATTGATCGCTTTAACCGCTTATCCCCAAAGCTCCACAAGGCGCACTATATCCCTGTTCCTGCTCACACATTCTCAGAATTGCGGGATCAGCTGAGCCCACACCGCGATCATCCCGACGAACAGCGTGATCGATGCCAGCGCCGCCGCTTCTTCCACGAAAACCTTCAGCATGTTTGCCTCCCGTGAACTGGAACGTATGCAGAACATTGTTCCTTTTTTGTTCTAGGAGTCAAGCGCGCCCGGCAAGGGTCTCTCTCGCGATCGCGACCGATGGTTAATCCGCGCGTCTCAGCCAACCCGCCAAAGAAAAAAGCCCCGGGCAGAGCCCGGGGCTTTCTGTGTCGCTTGAATTAAGCGAGCGATCAGTAGCGCGCCACGACCGGGCCGCCGAACTTGTAGTTCAGGCGGACGGTGACGAGGTCGACGTCCTGATTGATGCGGTCGCTGGCGACAAGCGCGCCGGCCGGCGAGGTGAAGTTGACGGTACGATCCTGCATGAACAGATGGTCGTACTCGACGCCAGCCGACCAGCCCGGAGCGAACGCCCATTCGAGACCAACACCGACGGTGCCACCCCAGTTGGTGTCATCGTTCGAGCTCGCAAACAGCGCGCCAGTGGCAGCCGAGTTGATGCGATGCTTGTCCGAGGTCACAGCAGCACCACCCTTGAAGTAGAGCAAGGTGGTGTTCCAGGCGTAACCGATCTGACCGGTGAACAGGCCGAATGCTTCAGTCTTCGACGTATTCACGAAGCCGGGGAACAGCAGGCTGTTGTTGCTGCCCTTGAAGTCAGCCCAGTTGCCCTGAGCTTCGAGGCCGAACACCCAGCCGCCGGACTGCCAGCGATAGCCGATCTGACCACCGACCGTGCCGCCGTCCGCATCGTGGCTGCCTTCGCCGCCCACCAGGAACGGCGCAACCGAGTTCCAGCTGCTGCGGCTGGAGCCCCAACCGCCGTTGACGCCGATGTAGAAGCCCGTCCAGTCATACACGGCGGCAACCATCGGCGGTGCCTTGGTGTAAGGGCGAGCCGCGAGATCGGCCGCGGAGGCCGGAGTGACCGCAGCGAGCGCGATCAGGCTGGCCGTGACAAGCAAAACCTTTTTCATTTTTCCCGTTCCAACTTTTTCTACTGGCCCCCAAGGCCGCGAGACATCGTCATAGCAGTCTCGATCCAAATTGCTGTAACTTCGCTGCAACAGGCACTCCCAAACGTGTCAGTTCAAATTGTAAGTTAATGCTGTGTTAGAGGCACTTCTTGCACATTTCGCCACATCGTCGCCGCACATTCTTCACAATTCAAATCGGCATGTGCAATTGCGCGTGAGACCGTGTTGACGGGAACCCGGTTGTCCGGTTTGGATCGTCGCAAGAGAGTCTTCGCGGCAGGGAAATGAAAATGCGAACAATGCTTCTCGCTGCGGCGTCCGTGGTCACGCTCGCAACGCTTGGAACCGGACTTGGAGCCGGCCCCGCGCATGCCGTCGGTGTGCGCTACCCGTTCTGCATTCAGGGCGACCGCTACGAGGGTCTCAGCAATTGCAGCTATGAGACGTATGAGCAGTGCCTGGCCACCGCCTCGGGAATTGGACAGAACTGCATCGCCAATCCCTACTATGCCGGTGACCGCGATCCCCGCTCCTATCTCAACGTTCCTCCGCGCGAGCGCCGCGACGACGGAAATTTCTTCAACCTGTTTTTCCGCTAAAGCGGATGAGATTGGGTTGAATCGTCATCACGCTTTGGCGTTGCGGACGCCCCGATCGACAGGAGATTTCTGATGCGCGGCCTGGTTCTGGCACTGTTGGCGCTGGGCGCTGTCGCATCCACGCCGGCGAGCGCGCAGAAGTACGATACGACCTCGCCGGTCTGCAAAACCAATTACCGCTTTGGCGGCGAGGACACCGACTGCAGCTATACCTCGCTGGCGCAGTGCAAGGCGGTATCGTCCGGCCTTGGCGCGATCTGCTTCGACAATCCCTATTACGCCGGAGCTGCCGCCGGTCGGCCGCGGGGCGCAGCCAGACGGCCCCGCCCAGCCTATTGAGGCGCTCCGGCCTTTCGTGAGGGCACGATCGTTTCGGAATGTTTCCGGATCATGCCTATCCCAGCTCGATGACCTGCCCGTCCGCCAGCGACACCCGGCGATCCATCCGCGCGGCGAGATCCATGTTGTGGGTCGCGATCAGCATCGCGACCCGGGTCGCCTTCACGAGCTGCATCAGCGCATTGAAGACGTGGTCGGCCGTGCCAGGATCGAGGTTGCCGGTCGGCTCGTCCGCGAGCAGCGCCCGCGGCGCGTTGGCGACCGCGCGGGCGATCGCCACGCGCTGCTGCTCGCCGCCCGAGAGCTCGGCCGGACGATGGGTGACGCGGTCGCCGAGCCCGAGATAGGACAGGATTTCGGTCGAGCGCTTCACGGTCTCGGAACGCTTCAGGCCGCGGATCATCTGCGGCAGCATAACGTTTTCCAGCGCCGAGAATTCCGGCAGCAGCCGGTGCGACTGGTAGACGAAGCCGATATCGGTACGGCGAATCTGGGTGCGGTCCATATCCGACAATTGCGAGGTCGGCGTGCCCGCGACATAGACCTCGCCGTCGTCGGGGCTCTCCAGGAGGCCGGCGATGTGCAGCAGCGTCGACTTGCCCGATCCCGAAGGTGCCACCAGTGCCACCGATTGGCCCGGCCACAGCGCCAGCTTGGCGCCGTTGAGGACCGTCAGCGTGGCCTCGCCCTGCCTGTATTCCCGCTTGATATCATGAAGATAGATGACCGGTGCATCTTCCGCCGCCCCCTCCGCCATGTGCACGCCTCACTCGTACCGGAGCGCGTCGACCGGATCGAGGCGCGCGGCGCGCCACGACGGGTAGAGCGTCGCGAGGAAAGACAGCGTCAGCGCCATGATCACGACCGCCAGCGTTTCGCCGAAATCGACTTCCGCCGGCAGTTTTGAGAGGAAATACAATTCCGGCGAGAACAGCTCGGTATTGGTGAGCCACGACAGGAACTGCCTGATCGATTCGATGTTCAGGCAGATCAGCATGCCGACGAAGAAGCCGGTCAGCGTGCCGACCACGCCGATCGAGGCGCCGGTGATCAGGAATATCCGCATGATCGAGCCCTGCGAGGCCCCCATGGTGCGCAGGATCGCGATGTCCTGGCCCTTGTCCTTCACCAGCATGATCAACCCGGAGACGATGTTGAGCGCCGCAACCAGCACGATCATGGTCAGGATCAGGAACATCACGTTGCGCTCGACCTGCAGCGCGTTGAAGAAGGTCGAGTTGCGTTGCCGCCAGTCGACCAGAAACACCGGCCGCCCGGCCGCTTCCGTCACCAGCTTGCGGTAGGTGTCGATGCGGTCGGGGTTGGTGGTGAACACCTCGATCGAGGACACGTCGTTGTTGCGGTTGAAATAGGCCTGCGCCTCGGTCAGCGGCATGAACACGAAGGTCGAATCGTATTCCGACATGCCGATCTCGAACACCGCCGTGATCTTGTAGGGCTTGATGCGCGGCGTGGTGCCCATCGGCGTCACCGCTCCCTTCGGCGCCACCAGCGTGATCATGTCGCCGGCATGCAGCGAGAGCTGGTCGGCAAGCCGGCGGCCGATCGCGACCCCCTGCCCTTCGTCAAAACCCTCGAGCGAGCCCTGCTTGATGTTCTTGGCGATCGAGGTGAGGTTGTTGAGGTCGTCGGAGCGGATGCCGCGGATGAAGACGCCGGCCGCGTTGAACGGCGACGAACCGAGCCCCTGCCCGTCGACGACGGGCGCGGCCAGGCGGATGCCGGGGACCTGGCTGATGCGGTCGGCGACGTCCTTCCAGTCGGTGAGCGGCGACTCCAGCGGCTGCACCAGCAGATGGCCGTTGAGGCCGAGGATCTTGTCCAAGAGCTCCTTGCGAAAGCCATTCATGACCGCCATCACCACGATCAGCGTGGCGACGCCGAGCATGATGCCGAGGAACGAAAAGCCGGCGATGACCGAGATGAAGCCTTCCTTGCGGCGCGCGCGCAGATAGCGTCCGGACAGCAGCCATTCGAATGGCGCAAACGGCGGGGTGCGGACTGGCTCGGTCATGGTCTCATCCATCTGTCGATAATCCCATGATTCGGGGCAAATGTGGCCGCATTACCCCGCGGATAACTGCGTACTGGAATAATCTTTAGCCCGCGAGCTTTGCGACCACGTCCGCCGGGCTCATGTTGTCGCGTGAGCCATCGCTGCGTCGCTTCACCTCGACCTTGCCGTCGGCAAGTCCCTTCGGCCCGACCAGAATCTGCCAGGGAATGCCGATCAGATCGGCCGCTGCGAATTTCGCGCCGGCGCGCTGATCGGTGTCGTCGTAGAGCACGTCGACGCCCTTCGCCGTGAGGTCGCGGTAGAGCTGCTCGCAGGCGGCATCGACCGCGCTGTCGCCTTGCTTGAGGTTGAGGATCGCAGCGCGGAACGGCGCCACGGCCTCGGGCCATTTGATGCCGGCGTCATCGTGGCAGGCCTCGATGATCGCGCCGACCAGGCGCGAGACGCCGACGCCGTAGGAGCCGCCGTGGATCGGTACGTCGACGCCGTCGGGACCGGTGACCAGTGCCTTCATCGTGTCGGAATATTTGGTGCCGAAATAGAAGATCTGGCCTACCTCGATGCCGCGCGTGTTCAGACGCTTGGCCTCGGGCACTTCCTGCTCGAAGCGCGCCGCCTCGTGCACGTCTTCGGTCGCCGCATAGACCGAGGTCCACTGTTTGATGATCGGGGTCAGGTCTCCGTCATAGTCGACGTCCGCGCCCGGCACCGGCAGATCCAGCACGTCGCGATTGATGAAGACGCCGGACTCACCGGTCTCGGCGAGCACGATGAATTCATGGCTGAGGTCGCCGCCGATCGGGCCGGTCTCGGCGCGCATCGGGATCGCCTTCAGGCCCATCCGCGCAAAGGTGCGCAGATAAGCGACGAACATCTTGTTGTAGGAGCGCCGCGCGCCGGCTTCGTCGAGGTCGAACGAATAGGCGTCCTTCATCAGGAATTCGCGGCCGCGCATCACGCCGAACCGCGGACGCTGCTCGTCGCGGAATTTCCACTGGATGTGGTAGAGGTTGAGCGGCAGGTTCCGGTACGACTTGATGTAGGCGCGGAAGATCTCGGTGATCATTTCCTCGTTGGTCGGCCCGTACAGCAGTTCGCGCTTGTTGCGGTCGGCGATGCGCAGCATCTCCGGGCCATAGGCATCATAGCGGCCGCTTTCGCGCCAGAGATCGGCGAGCTGCAGCGTCGGCATCAGAAGCTCCAGCGCACCGGCGCGATCCTGCTCCTCGCGCACGATCTGCTCGATCTTCTTCAGCACCCGGAAGCCGAGCGGCAGCCATGCATAGATGCCGGCCGCCTCCTGCCGCATCATGCCCGCGCGCAGCATCAGCCGATGCGAGACGATCTCCGCCTCTTTCGGGTTCTCTTTCAGGATGGGCAGGAAAAACCGCGACAATCGCATGGGGTTACTCGGAGAATCAGAGGTGGCTCAGAGGAGCTGCAGTGAAACCGGATCGGGTGCGAAAACACAAGGCCGCTTCAGGTCAAAAACCCTTCAAATCAGGCGAATTTCGGCCATTTGAGCGTATTGCGCTCCGCCTGGACGGCCCGGCACGCAGGCCGCAGCCATTAGCGGATATCGACGTCGTCTTCCAGTGTCACTTTCTTGAAGTCGCTCACCAGGGCGCCGATCTGCATGTGCCAGCGGCCCGGGAACGGCAGCGGCGCCTTGTTCACATGCCAGTAGCCGTCGGGACCAAGCGTAGCGCTGCGTTCCATCGGCTCGATGCCGCGCTCCGGCAGGCTCAAGGTCAGCGCCGCCTCCTTGGCGGCAAACGGGCTGGCGTCGCCGTTCATCAGCTGCAGCACGAAGTCGTTCTGCCCGACCTTGCCGGGCGTGATCAGCACCTGGAACATTGCGGCATCGGTGTGAATGTGGACGGCGAGCGGAACGTCTGATGACATCGCCAGCGCGCGCGGCGGCGGCGTGAAGCGCCATAGCGCCACCAGCGAGAGGATGGCGATCATCAGCACGAATTCGAGCGCGATCGAGCGCTGCAGCGGCCGCGTCCGGTGGAATTCGCGCGCGATCGCCGGCGTGAAGACCAGCCGGTTCAGCGCGGCGAACACCAGCAGCAACGACACCAGCACAAGCTTCAGCAAGAGGATGTTGCCGTATCCGGTGTCGACGAGCGCGCGAAAACTTTCCAGCTGAACCACGGCGAGCACCAGGCCCGACACTGCGATCAGCGCGACGATCGGCACCGCGAGCGTCGAGAAATACCTGAGCACCCGGAGCAGCGAATCCTTGCGCTGCCAGGCCAGCACGGCCAGCGGCGCCAGCGCGCCCATCCAATAGGCCAGGCCGACGCCATGGATGAACAGCGCGGTCCGCGTCAGCCATTGCGGCGAGGCGGTGGCGGCATGGCCGCTGATCGCAAATGACAGCCCGACGCAGATCATTGCGATCGCGGTGCGCCGCCATGACGCGCCGATCGACGGGCTGCGCCAGGCGATCGCCGCGATCAGCATGGCGGCAATCGCGAGCAGCAAGGCGGGAAACAGGCTGGTATTGATGGCGGTGGCCCATGCCGCCCGTGTCAGGATCCCCGTGAGCGGCAGGTTCAACAGATCGACGCCCTGCAAGCCGAGCGAGGCGATCGCGCCGACCAGGCCGATCTTCAGCGCCCACATGATCAGGCGTTCACCGGCGGGTCCGTGCGAGATCCAGGCCGCGAAGAACACGCCGCCGACGCCGGCGAGCAGCCCGAAATAGAGCGCGAGCCGCGCCAGCCAGATCAGTGCGTGCAGCACGCCGCCGTCGGGCGCCGCCGTCGCGCCGGTGACGGTTCCAATCGAGAACAGCAGCGAGCCGGCGACAGGATGGCCGTCCTGCGACACCACGCGATAGCTGATCGCCTGCGTGCCCTTCGGCAGGTCGGACGGCAGCGACACCAACACCGACTGGTCGACGGCGCGGATTGCGACGTCGCGGGGCCGGCCTGCGGCATCGAGCAGGCTGACCGCGGTCGGCGCCACCGCCTCGTTGAAGCGGAGCACCAGCATCTTCGGCGCTTCCGCCAGAACGCTGCCGTCGGCTGGCTCGGCGGCGATCAGCACCGCATGCGCATGGGCCGCGGTCGCAAGACACAGCGCCACCAGCAGCGCGGCGAGGCTTGCGACCAGCCGCATCGCGCTACGACTTCGGCAGCAGCCTGACGCCCGGCGCCGGCGTCCTGCTGCCATGACCGTGGCCGCCGTCCTGCCCGGCCGAGGGGATGTCGATCCAGCGGCTGACGCCCTGCTCACATTCCTGCACGACCGGGAAATACAGCACTGTGTTCGGCTTCAGCGTATCGGTGAGGAAGGTCTGCATCACGAACTCGTCGTAGTTCTGGTCGGAAAGCTTGCCGCCGCTCCACGCCACCTCCGTCACCCCCTCCGAGATTTTCGCCCCGTGGTAGTCGTACTCGCTGGCGTATTTGCCGGTGACCATGTCGAGCGTCCAGCCGGCCTTCGGCATCGGCTTCACCCCGATGACGCCTTCCGGAATCTGCACGCGGACCTTGACGGTGGGTGATCCCGCGCAGCCATGCGGCACGGCGAACACGGCCTTGTAGTACGAGCCGACTGCCGCCTGCTTGGCCTCGAGCGTGATGTGCGCTATCGCCGGCGACGCGGCGAGCGCCGCGGCGGCAACGGCGAAGAGCGCATATGTCCGCATGATCAGCCTCACATCTTGTGACCGGAATGGCCGCCGCCGGGCGACTGCGCGCCGACCGACTGCACATCCAGCGACACCGTCACCTTGCCGGCCTTCTCGAACTGCAGCGTGACCGGCACCTTGTCGCCCTGCTTCAGCGGGTTCTTCAGGTCGAACATCATCAGATGAAAGCCGCCGGGCGCGAGTTTCAAGGTCTTGCCGGGCTCGATGGTCACGCCCTTATCGAGCGGGCGCATCTTCATCACGCCGTTGTCCATCGCCATCTCGTGGATCTCCATCCGGCCGGCGACGTCGCCGGAGCCCGAGACCAGGCGATCGGGCGTCGTGCCTTTGTTCTCGATGGTGAGATAGCCGCCGCCGATCTTGGCGCCGCTCGGCGTGGCGCGCGCCCAGGCCTGGGTGATCACGAGATCGCCGGCCTTGACGTCCTCGGCGCGCGCGGATGCGGACACGAGTGCGGTGGCGAGCGCGGTGAGCGCGGTGATACGGGAGAACGTGTTCATGGCAACGGAGTCCTTTCCAGTTATCGTATCATCGTAGCGCGGCAGCCTGCGCCTCGGACCATTTGTTCAGATCGGCGATCTCGGCCGAGCCTTCGATCGTTGTGACGGTTCCGTCGCGGGCCACCAGCATGGTTCGCGGGATATCGCCTTGCCATGCCGGATCGATCTCGAAGCGCAGCCGCTCAGCAAAACCGTCGCCAAAGATCCAGTTCTCGGCCGACGCCAGCCCGGCGCGATCCAGCATCGCTCGGGTCGCCTCCGGCAGGGTGGGAACCAGATCCGCGCTGATCGTCACGACGTCGATGCCGGGGTGATCCTTCATGAACTGGCCGAGCTCCGGCAGCTCGACCTTGCATGGTCCGCAGGTCACACCCCAGAAATGTACCAGAGTCGGATGGCCGGCATGCGCGCGCAGCAGTTTTTGCCAGCTGCCGCGCTCGAACGGCTTTAGCGCGCCCTGCTCCGCCGCCGCGGCGGATGGCAGCGCGGCGAACAGCATCAGTGCAGCGAGCAAATGACGTTTCATGGTTCGCCTCCGATCGCCTGGAAATGATAGCCGTCGGCCTTGGTCATCCAGGACAAATAAACCTGGTGGTTGTCCGACACGAGCAGCGGATGGTCGGAACTGTCGGCGGTGTCGGCGATCACCGACGGCTTCGACCAGGTCGCGCCGTCATCGCGCGACGTCATCAGATTGACCGACGTCTTCTGCCCGTCGAACTCCTTCCAGACCATCGCGAGCCCCTGCGTTCCGGCGATGATCTGCGGCCGTGACGGGCTGTGGTTCGGCTGGCCGATCGGAAACGGCTCGCTAAAGGTTTTCCCGCCGTCGCGCGACTGCGCGTAGAACAATCCCTTGCGCGCCTTACCGTTGGTGTACCAGGTCACGTGGTAGGTGCCGGCAGCCGAGATGGTCAGGCTCGGGCCGTGATGCGGACAGGCCGCGATCTGCCAGTCGTCGCGGCTCACCCGGTGCACCTCGCCGGGCTTGGCGAGATCGCTGAACGTCACGATCGCATGATCGCGCACGCCGCCCTCAAATATGTTGCGGAACACGACCACGGGATGCCCTGCGCCGTCGAACGCAAGTCCGAGCCGGCAGCATTCGCAGGTATTGTCGGCCACCAGCTGCGCATCGGAATACGTCGCGCCGCCGTCCTTCGAGGTCGCAAAGAACAGCGCGGCACCGTCGTATTTCTGGCCGCGCTGCTGTGCCGGCACGCGGTTGCGCTTGTCGAGCCACGCCGCGAACACAGCGCCGGTGGGATCGAAACCGATCGCCTCGAAGCGCTGGCTTTCATTGCTCGCGGTGATCGGCTTCGGCGGATCGAATGTGCGCCCGCCATCGCTCGAGCGCGTGGTGAGCACCTGACCATTGAAGGCCTGATCGCGGAAGGTCGAGAACGCCAGCGCGATGCCGCCCTTTGCATCGATCGCAAGCTTCGGCCGTGCGTCCGGCCCCCAATCCAGATTGAGCCCTTTCTGCGTGACCTGGACCGGCTTGGAGAAGCTTCTGCCCTGATCCTTCGAGCTCGCGACCGAAATCTGGCCGCCCGCCATCCAGGCGAGCCACAACGTTCCGTCCGGACCGAACGCGGGCGTGACCTTGGTCGCGCAGTGCAAATCGGCTTCCTCGCACGCCGCTTCGGAGGCGTGCTGATGGCTCATCTGCGACGACGCCACGCCCGGCAAGGCCGCGAGCATGATCGCCGTCAGCAAGGTCGAGGCCGCAGCTCTGCGATATCCCATCGATGCGGTCCTCATTTGAATGCGACCTTCATGCCGGCGACGAAGGCGCGCGGCGATCCGGCATAGATCGAGCCGGTCGTGTTCGCCAGTACGCTCGCAGGATTTTGAACGCCTGCCGCCGTGACCGAATTCGCGATGTTGTTCGCCGACGCCACGTAGGTGCGGTCGAACACGTTCCGCACCTCGAGGAACAGGTTCACGCTCCGGAAATAGTCGGAAACGAGATCGGTCTTGTAGTGCAGGTTGAGATTGACGAGCTCGTAGCCCGGCGCCTTCAGAAGGTTGGCGTTGTCCATGTAGAAGGAATCCTTCCACTGCACTTCGACGAACCCGCCGAGGCCCTGCAACGGACCCGACAGTTGGTCGTAGCCCAGCCGTGCGGTGAGCTCGTTCGGCGAGATGCCGGGGATCTTGTTGCCGGCGCGATTGAAGCTGAACACCGCGCCGTTGGTGATGTTCTCGGTGTACTCGGTGTAGACCTCGTCGAGATAGGTGTAGGCGGCGGAGAACCGCCAGCCCGGCAGGAACTTCCAGTCGGCGGCGAGCTCGACGCCGCGATGTTCCGATCGCGGCGCATTGAAGGTGTAGCTGATGCCCTGGATCGGCGTGGCCTGCGAGACCAGCTCGTCCTTGAAGAACTCGTAGAAGCCGGTGACGCTGACCTTGAGCGCATTGTTCGGCGTCCAGTCGGCGCCGATGTCGTAGCCGAGATTGGTTTGCGGCTGCAGGCCGGTGTTGTTGCCCGAGAGGCCGGTCGGCAGCACGAACAAGTTGCTGACCTGCGGGGTGCCGTAACCGGTCGCGACCCGGCCGCGCAATTGCCATTCGCCGTTGAGCCGGTAGAGCAGCGCAAGCTCGGGCGCGGTGTTCTGGAATTGCCGGTCCGCCGTGGTGATGGCCGTGGTCGTCGTCCCGGCCGCGCCCGTGTAGGTGTAGGCGGTGTTGCGGCCGCTCAGATTGGTGGTCTCCCAGCCGATGCCGGCAATCGCCGTCAGCGCGGGCGTGAGCTTCAACTCCTCGCGCGCACGAATGCCATAGTTCGTGGTGTCGCTGAACAGATTGCTCTGGAGCCGGCCCAGCGTCGCGTTGCCTCCCGGCATCACATTGCGGGTATCGCTCGACGCGGTCAGCGTGTTGTACCAGGCTCCTACGAACGTCGTGGAATCCATCCCGAGGACTTCACCACGCTTGGTGACGTCGCTCATGAAATTGTAGGACGGAAAATCGCCGATCGCGCTGGTCGATCCGGTCGGTTGGTTGATGTTGCGGTCGTCGAACACGAACTGATTGCGCCAGGTGGTCTGGTTGTCGAAATCGTGCTCCCAGCGCCCCCCGACGATGGTGCGGCGGTCGTCGCGTTCGAGGCCCGCCTGCAGCGCGGTCTCCTTGTCGGTCCCGGCGGCGGTGTTGAAGCCGTTGTTGAACAAGGTCACAGTGCCGCATCCCGGCGCCGCGGTCGCTCCCGTCGTGCAGCCGCGCTGGAACGGATTTAGGTAGAATTGATTCAGGGAGGCGCGGATCGGCAGCCGCGCTGTCAGGTCGTTGTTGATCAGCTTTACTGTGAAGCGGTCGTCCGGCGTCGCCTGCAGGGTGCCGAGGAAGTTGACGGTCTGGGTATTAAACCAGCTGTTGCCGAGATAGCCGTCGCCGCGCGCGTCGCTGGCGAACAGCGAGCCCTCGAAATTGCCGACCTTCTTGCCGGCGGCGAGATAGTTGTTGAGATAGCCAAAGCTGCCGCCGTCGACGCCGTACTCGATGCCGTCGATCGTGCCGCCCGGCCGGGTCCGAAAATTCAGCGCGCCGCCGGTCGCGTAGTTGCCGTAGAGCGCCGATGACGGCCCGCGCACCACGCCGATCGCGCCATAGGCGTGCGGATCGATCAGGTCGCTGCGCGACAGGCCGTCGGGCTGGGTGACCGGAAAGCCGTCGTCGAAGATCACGAGGTTGCGGATGCCAAAACCGTTGCGGGCGTTGGAGCCGCGGATCGAGATACCGAAGTCGCGCGGGCCGTTGCCCTGCTTGATCGAGATGCCCGGACTGTCGCGCAGCACGTCGGCGACCGAGAACGCCGGCCGGTTGTCGAACTGGCTGCGATCGATCGTGGTCGCCGTTTGGCCGGCGGGTGCCCGGTTCAGGCTGTCGCGCGCGGCGCCTGCCGTCTCTGATGGCGTCGCGCTCCGTGCCGGGGCCGTCGTCGCCACGGTCGGCGCCGCCCGCGCCCGCGCCGGCCGGCGGACGGACGCGGTCCGCGCGCGCGGCTTCGCTGCCGCCGGCTTGGCGCGCGCAGCCTGCGGCGCCTCGACCGTGACGGGCGGCAAGGCCGTGCTCTGGGCCTTCGCCCAAGATGGAATCATGGACGGGATCGCGCACAGCGCGGCGCCCAGCACCAATGCGCTTGCCCCGCCCGGCGGATGATAACGGAACATGGATGAATCCTGACACCGGCTCTTCGGCCGGTTTGCTCAAGGGCACTTGCCGGCGTACCAAGGTGACGCCGGCTGCGAGAACGTGGTCAGGAGAACGAGGGTGGTGCGCGGGCCTGTGCGGGAGAGCCGGCGCGCGAATGGGCGAGATCGCGCGCGAAATCGAGCCAGGCGACCTGGGTCGGCGCTCGGTCGACGGCGACATCGGCGACTTCGGGTGTATCAACCGGCGCACCGGTCTGCAGCACGCTGCAGGCGGAGCAGCAGCCGTCATGGGCCCGCTGCCCGGTCTGGTCGCCCTGCCCGGTTCCGGCACCGCCATCGCCATGGCAGATCGTGGCCGCCGCGAGCGGGTCGGACGCGGCAAGGCTCGCCGCCCAGCAGGCCCCGATTGGCGCAAAAATTTGCACCAGCAGGGCAACCAGGACGATCGGCAAGAAATTCTTGAGCCGCCGGCGCATCGCAAAACCCATCCTGCGAGGAACTAATCACCGCCATCGCTGGAAGTCGAGACAAAGCAGCACGCGGTTTATTCCAGCAGGCGGAAATGACCGGGCGTGGCACGTGCGTCACAGCCACTCCAACAACCTGCCGTATCCCCTTACCCCATCGCGCGTTTTCCTCCCGCTGCTGCAACCGTCAGTGGCGTCATGCCGATCATTTCGCAAACTGCTGGAAATTTGAACAATCGTTGCCGAAAATGGTGACAAGCCTGGAAAGATGGTCTACCAATCCGGGCTCAGGCCAGCCGCGAGGCGTGTCCTGGTGGTCCAAGTCTCGGGAGGAGCCCGACGCGCACAAGCAGCGTCACCCCAATAATCAAGATCAAATCTCATTTTTGGGGAAAATAGGGTCGACACAATTTTTGGAGCAGGGCTTTCAGCCCTGCTCTTTTTTTGTGTGATGATCGCAATCCGCCATGACGTCATCGCCGAATCCTATCGAACACAGTTTTGAACTCGCCGCCGCGCGCTGCGATGACCTGACGCCGCAGGTCTATCGGCGTCTGTTCCGCGAGCATCCCGAAGCACAGGCGATGTTTCGCAGCGAAGGCAGCGAATCGGTGAAAGGTTCGATGTTGTCGCTGACCATCGAGGCCATCATCGACTTCGCCGGCGAACGCCGCGGACATTTCCGCATGATCGAATGCGAGGTGTCGTCGCACGATGCATACGGCACGCCACGCGATTTGTTCGTCGCGTTCTTTGCCGTGATTGCCGACGAACTGCGCGAGATGCTCGGTGCGCAATGGTCCGACGAGATCGATGCTGCGTGGCACAAGCTGTTGCGCGACATCGATGCTGTCGTGCTGCAGCAGAAGCATCTTGCCGGTGAGACACCGTAGCGTCGCCGTTCCGATTGTGACACACTCCCATGATCCGCGGCGCGTGCAACTGACGCCGTCGGTCAAAAAATGAAGAGGGAGCAAGCAACCATGCCAGGGATGGACAAATCGTCGACGACGAGGCGCGACCTTCTGCAAATCGCGGCAGCCGGCGGCGCCGCCGCAGCGATGTTCGGCGCCATGGGCCCGGCGCTCGCCGCCGAAATGGGCCGCTCGGAAAAGCCGCTCAAGGCCGCCTTCTCCAACGCCGGACTGCAGGCGACCTGGTGCGCGCAGGGCAAGCAGGCCGCCGAGTTCTGGGGCAAGCTGTTCAACGTCGAGGTCACCTGGTTCGACGGTCAGCTCGACGCCGTCAAGCAGCGCGCCGCGATCGACAACATGGCGTCGCAGAAGTGGGACTTCGTCGCGATCCAGGCGTTCGGCATCGGCACCCTCACCCAGCCGGTGCAAAAGATGATCGACGCCGGCACGCCGGTGATCGACATGGACACGCTGATCGCGCCGCTCGATCAGATCAACGTCCACTCGTTCCTCGCACCCGACAACGAGTTCATGGGCGCTTCGGTGACGCAGGCGCTGTGCAACGCGATGGGCGGCAAGGGCAAGATCATCATGACCCAGGGTGCGCTCGGCCACACCGGCGCGCAGGGCCGCGCCAAGGGTTTCAACAGCGTGGTAAAACAGTTCCCGAACATCGAGGTGCTGGATACCCAGCCCGCCGACTGGGACGTCTCCAAGACCGCCCGGCTCTGGGAAACCTATCTGACAAAATATCCGCAGATCGACGCGGCGTTCTTCCACAATGACGACATGGCGCTCGCCGCCTACAACATCATGAAGGCGCGCAACCGCACCAACATCCTGATCGGCGGCGTCGACGCCATGCCGCCGGCAATCCAGGCCGTCGCGGAAGGCCGCATGTTCGCAACCGTGCGCAATCCGTCCTGCCGCATCCATGGCGGTGCGATCGTCGCGGGCGTCGCCGCCGTGGCCGGCGGCGAGAAGAGCGGCCAGGGCATCCCGAAACACGTCATCACCGACGGTCCGGTCGTGACCAAGGCCAACGCGCCGGGCATGCAGTGGATGGAGGATCACTTCCTGATCTGAGCGGTCCTCATGCAGCAAGGACGCTCCCCGATCCTCGAATTGAAGGAGATCACGAAGGCCTTCGGCGGTGTCGAAGCTCTTCGTGGCGTCGACTTCGCGTTGCGCGCCGGCGAGATCCGCGGTCTCGTCGGCGAGAACGGCGCGGGGAAAAGCACGCTGATGAAGATCATCGCCGGCGTGCACCCCGAATTCTCCGGCCGCTTCATGCTCGACGGCAAGGAGACCCGCTTCCGCTCGACCCGCGACGCGCACGCCGCCGGGATCGGCATGGTGCATCAGGAGCTCAGCGTCGCGCCTGATCTCACCGTTGCCGAGAACGTGTTCCTCGGCAACCAGCCAACCAACCGCCTTGGCCTCGTGCAATGGCGGCGGATGGCGCGAGAGGCCGGCGAGCAGCTGTCCCGGTTCGGCATCGACGTCGACCCGATGACGCGGCTCGGCGACCTGCCGATCGGCTTGCAGCAGCTGATCGAGATCGCCCGCGTGCTGTTCTCCGGCGCCCGCATCATCATCCTGGACGAGCCGACCTCCGCGCTCTCCCCGCCCGAGGTCGAGCGCCTGTTCGCGACGCTGCGCAGGCTGCGCGACCAAGGCACCAGCATCGTCTTCATCTCGCATTTCATCGAAGACATTTTGCGCGTCTCCGATGTCGTCACCGTGTTCCGCAACGGCCGCAAAGTCGCCGAGACCGCCTCCAGCGCCACCAGCAAGGGCGCGCTGATCGAGGCCATGATCGGCCGCGGCGGCGAGGCGCTGGAGCACAGCTACACCGACGACCTGATGTTGCCGGCGCCGAACGGCGGCGCGGTGGTGCTGAAGGCCGATCAGCTCTCGCTCGGCCGCAGCCTGCAGGACGTCTCGTTCGAGGCGCGCGCCGGCGAGGTGCTCGGCGTCTACGGCTTCATGGGCTGCGGCCAGCTCGAGCTGTCGCGCATCCTGTTCGGCAAGCTGAAGCCAGATGGCGGCACGCTCGCGGTCGACGGCGCGGCAAAGATCTTCCGCAGCACCGCAGCCGCCCGGCGCGCCGGCATCGCGCTGGTGCCGGAGAGCCGGCGCGCGATGCTGTTCCACCAGGAGCCGGTCTACAAGAACATCTCGATCAGCGTTCTGGAGCGGATCTCCGCCCTGCTGCTCAAGCCGGTGACCGAGCGCGCGATTGCAAAACGCCAGGTCGAGCAGCTGCAGATCAGGCCGCCGGTGGTCGGGCTCGACCTCGGTATGCTCTCCGGCGGCAACCAGCAGAAAGTGGCGCTGGCGAAATGGCTGACCTATCCGCCGCGCCTGTTGGTGCTGTGCGAGCCGACCCGCGGCATGGACGTCGGCGCCAAGAACGACGTGATCAACATCGTCCGCGACCTCCGCGCCAGGGGGCTTGCGATCATCGTGCTGTCGACCGAGCCGGAGACGGTGCTGTCGCTGGCCGACCGGATCCTGGTGCTGAAGCGCGGCGCGGTGGTGCGTGAATTTGCGGGCGAGGCGGTCAGCAAGGACCGCCTGCTGGAGGCGGCTTAGAGCATGATCCGGAAAAGTGCGAAGCGGTTTTCCGAAGAGATCATGCGCAAACAAGCGAACAAGGCCCGATGACCTGCTCATCGGGCCTGATGGAGAGACGTAATGGCGAGCAGTGACAGCGCGACGAGGCCGGCGGATCACCAGCGGCCGCGCGGGCTGGCGCCGTTCCTGCGCTCGCAGATGCGCAACATTGCGCCGTTCCTGACCCTGATCCTGCTCAGCGGCTTCTTTGCGATCGCCAGCCCCTCCTTTGCGACGCTCGACAACGTCGGCAATATTCTCACGCAAGTCTCGGTCACCGGCATCATCGCCGTCGGCCTCACCTTCGTGATCCTGTGCGCCGAGATCGATCTCTCGATCGCCAGCATCGCCAACGTCACCGGCATCGCCGTGGCGTATTTCACCCTGCAGGAATCCTACGTCAACATCGCCAACGTCCCGATGCCCGGCTGGGCCGCGATCCTGCTGGCGCTGGCGCTGTGCGCGCTGCTCGGCCTCGTCAACGCGCTCGGCCTGACCGTGATCGGCATCCCCTCCTTCATCATGACGCTGGCGATGATGCAGATCGCGGCCGGCGTCTCCGCGCTGCTAGTGCGCGGCCAGATCGCCTACAAGGTGCCGCCGCTGATCACGACGCTCGGCTCCGGCTCGGTCAGTGGCATCCCCTGGATCGTAATCGTCGCCGCCGTGATGCTGCTCGGCGGCCATCTGGTGCTGACCTACACGCGGTTCGGCCGCTACGTCTACATGGTCGGCGGCAACCGCGAGGCCGCCGAATTTGCCGGCCTCAACGTCAAGCTGATCCTCGGCGCCGTGATGGTGATCTCGGCGGTGTGCTCCGGCATCGGCGGCATGCTCGGCGTCGCGCATTTCGGCAGCGCGCAGCAGAACGAGTTCGACACCTATCTCTTGGATTCCATTGCGGCCGTGGTGGTCGGCGGCACCAGCCTGTTCGGCGGCCGCGGCGGCATCGGCAACACCATCGTCGGCCTGTTCGTGCTCGGCGTGCTCAACAACGGCCTCGACCACGTCAACATCGACAGCTTCCTGAAGATCCTGATCCGCGGCCTGATCCTGCTGGCGGCGCTGATCATCAACGTCTACGCCCAACGACTGCGCGAACAGGCGGCGGACTGAGCCGATCGAGGGGGCATTGTTGGACCCGTCATCTTGAGAAGGTGTGAAGCTTTGTCCTCACCCACCGCTGTCATCGCCCGGCTTGACGGGCGATCCAGTACGCCGCGGCCTCTCGGTTCATTCACCACCGCCTCTGGAATACTGGATCACCCACATGCGCGGGTGATGACACCGAGCAAGTTGAGCAAATTAACCCGTCATCCTGAGGTGCGAGCCTCTTCGGCGAGCCTCGAAGGATCGACGGCCACCAGCCGGGCCGATTCATCCTTCGAGGCTCGCCCAGCGGCGCAAGTGCGCCGCAAGGCTCGCACCTCAGGATGACGGAGTGGGTTTCTGGTTCACATGTCAAACGCCGCGCTTTGCCCCCTACGACTACGTTCCCTACCTCGCGAAGTGCGGCTGCCAGTGGCGCAGTTCGCGGGCGGCGTAGGTGACGGTGGCGATTGTGGTGAACGACGGGGCCTCCAGCATCAGGCTGCGCGCCAGCTTGAGGGCGCGCGCCTCGCAGATCGCGCGCTGTTTCTCGTCGGCGATCCACTCGAAGTCGATGTTGTGCGCGAGGCCGAGGATGCGACGGATGGTTTTGGCCGCGGCGAAGCCGACCGTGGCCTGGAATAGGCGCGCCATGTAGGCCTGCCGCTCGGCCTCCAGCCGGGCAGCGCCCGCCTCGCCCGTGAACAGCGACGCCGGATAGCCGTCGCCGCTTGCCTCGCTGCGCCACAGCGCCAAAAATTTCCGGGCGAACTCGGTCCAGACGCCTTCGACCACGTCCAGCAGCCAGGCCTCGAACGCGGCCCGCTCGCCCGGCGTGCGCTCGTGCCCCGCGGACGCCAGATAGGCCATCAGCAAATTGCCGATGACGGCGCCGATATCAAAACCCATCGGGCCGTAGAAGGCGAATTCGGGATCGATCACCCTGGTCTCGCTGTCGGTGACCATGATCGAGCCGGTGTGCAGGTCGCCGTGGATCAGCGCCTCCGGGCTCGCCATGAATTTCAGCTTCAGCCGGGAGATGGCGACATGCAGGTCGAGGTCGTCGCGGAACGCGGCGGCGGTGTCGTCGAGATACGGCGCGGTCCAGCGGTTCTGCTCGGCAATCCGGTAGGGATCGGTGAAGATCAGGTCCTCGGTGATCTTGCAGAGCGCGTGGTTACTGGCGAACGCCGCGATCCCCTCTTTCCGCTCCGCCGCCCCGCGCGCGAGGTCGGAGGAGAAGAACAGCGTCCGCGCCATGAAGGTCGAGATATCATCGACGAAGCGCGGATAGCTGACAGCGCCGATCAGCCCCTTGCGCATGATGATGTGCGGCTCGAGCAGCTGCATCGCGGTCAGCGCCAACGGGCCGTCATGATGCAGCACGGCCGGCACCAGGTCGGGCGCCAATCGCGCCTGATGCACCAGCGCCATGTGCTCGTAATGGGCGCGCGACAGCGGCAACGGCCAGCTCTCGCCGACCAGCCGCACATAGGGCAGCGCCTGCTTGACGGCAACGCCGCCGCTTTTGCCCTTCACGATGAAGACGAGGTTGAGATTGCCGTCGCCCACTTCGCTGATCGACCAGTCGGCCGGCGCGCCGCCGAGCTGGGCGACGATGGCGGGCAGTCCCGCCAGATATTCGCGGAGATCCGTCTCCCGCAGGATGCGATATGGGCTTGGCCCGGAGGCGGATTGCGCCTGCAGGTTCATTTGGTCTCCTCCTCACACTCCCGGGGTGAGGTTGATCCTCACTCCCGTTCCAGGAAGTTCGAACCGATATCGGCCTTCTTCCGGATCGGATCATAGTCACAATAGACGCTGTCCGCGAACAGCGTGTAGCTCGCGCTGACGGCGCTCTTGTCGACCTTGACCGAATGCAGCCCGATCACCGCGGTTGACTGGCCGCCGTTCCACTTGAACGGCGTCGTGCTCTGCGCCCGTTCGCAGGCCGCGACCGCTTCGGCGAAGACCGAGCTCTCGACGAAGGCCTGCACGGTGCGCAGCCGCGTCAGCGTCTTCCAGGAGAAATAGAACGATCCGGCAAGGCCGGCGGCGAGCAGCACGAACAGAACGATCGCGATCCGCTGGAAATTCATTCCTCTCCCCCAAGACCGATAACGACTTCTAACATTCTTCGTAGCCCGGGTGAGCGAAGCGATACCCGGGACTGTTCCCGCATGTCGCTTCGCTCATGCGGGCATGGGCCATCGACAGCCAGTCCTAGAATGGCATCCCCATCAGTTTCGACAGCCGCTCGATCGAAAGATAGCCGGCGTAATAGGCCCACATCCCGATTGCGAAGATCATGGCCGAGATGATCGTGGTCCAGATCAGCTTGCGGCCCATCCGCGCCAGCACCGGCGCGCCGGGGTCGGTGCCGGGCGCGCCGACGCCGTCCTCGTGCTGGCTGCGCACCCCGAACGGCAGCGTCAAGAACAGCGTGAGCCACCAAAGCACGAAGTAGATCGCGAGCCCGGTGGAGATCTGGTACGCGGTCATTGGCCTCAGGCCTGCTCGATCTCGACCAGCGCGCCCGAAAAATCCTTCGGATGGAAGAACAGCACTGGCTTGCCGTGGGCGCCGATCTTCGGCTGGCCGTCGCCGAGCACCCGCGCGCCGTCGGCGATCAGGCGATCGCGCGCGGCGATGATGTCGGGCACGTCGTAGCAGATGTGATGAATGCCGCCGTCGGCATTGCGCTCGACGAATTTGGCGATCGGCGAGGCCTCGCCGAGCGGCTCGATGAACTCGATCTTGGTGTTCGGCAGGGTCACGAACACGGTGATGACGCCGTGCTCCGGCAGCGGCACGGCGTCGGAAATCTCGGCGTTGAACGCGGTGCCGTAGATCTTCGCGGCGCTCTTGGCGTCCTTGACCGCGATCGCGACGTGATTGAGCCGGCCCAGCATGTTCCTCTCCCTTATTCGCTTCACCTCTCCCCGACGGGGAGAGGTCGATTTGCGCAGCAAATCGGGTGAGGGGCCGCAGCCCTATGAGAGACCGTAATCCCTCACCCGGCGCTTCGCGCCGACCTCTCCCAAGGGAGAGGTAAACCACCGTCGCCGCGGCGTCAGACCGTCAGCACATGCACGAAGCAGATCGGCTTCTTGCCCCAGTGCTCGTTGATCACCGCCCGCACCGCACGGCGCACCGATTCCGCCAGCGCGTCCGGATCGCGCCGCCGCGGCTTCGGCAGGCCCTCGATGGTCGATACCACCACATCGAACACGATGTCGTCGAGCAGCTCGCCCGTGGCATTGTTCTCCGGCATGCCGGCGAGATCAACCTCGGGATCGTCGGCCAGCTCGCCCTGCTCGGTCATGGCGACGGCGACGAAGGCGCAGCCGGCAAACGCCATCCGCCGCCGCTCCACCACCGCGCGCGACTTGGAATCTTCCAGGATTGTTCCATCCTTGTAGAGCCGGCCGGCCGGGACCTCGCCGATGATGCCGGGCTCGCCGGGACCGAGCTTGACCAGGTCGCCGTTGCGGCAGGTCAGCACCTTCGGCACGCCGGCGTGGCGCGCCAGCCTGGCGTGCTCGGCGAGGTGCAGCGCCTCGCCGTGGACGGGGATCAAAAGCTGCGGCCGCACCCAGGAGATCATGTCGCGCAGCTCGTCGCGGCGCGGATGGCCGGAGACGTGCACCAGATGCTCGCGGTCGGTGATGATCTCGACGCCCTGCATCACCAGATTGTTGATGATGCTGCCGACCGCCTTCTCATTGCCGGGAATGGTGCGGGAGGAGAAGATCACGGTGTCGCCCTTGTTCAGGGTGACCTGCGGATGGTCGTCATTGGCGATCCGCGCCAGCGCGGCGCGCGGCTCGCCCTGGCTGCCGGTGCACAGCGCCAGCACCTTGTCGGCCGGGAAATGGCCGTAGACGTCGATGCTGCGGAACTTGTGCGAGCTATCGAGATAGCTGCATTCGCGCGCCACCTGCACCACGCGCTCCATGGCGCGGCCGACCACGACCACCTCGCGATCGGCGGCGATTGCGGCCTCCGCCACCGCCCGCACGCGGGCGACGTTGGAAGCGAAGGTGGTGACGGCGACGCGGCCCTTGGCCGCCATCACCAGCTTCTTGATGGTGGCGGCCACCTCGGTTTCCGAGGGCGAACGGCCATCACGCACGGCATTGGTGGAATCGCCGACCAGCGCCAGCACGCCCTCGTCGCCGAGCTCGCGCAGCCGTCGCTCGTCGGTCGGCGGCCCGATGATCGGGGTCGGGTCGATCTTCCAGTCGCCGGTGTGCAAGACGGTGCCGACATCAGTCCGGATCGCCAGCGCATGGGATTCCGGAATCGAATGCGCCACCGGAATGAACTCGACATTGAACGGGCCGATGTCGACCCGGCCGCCGGACGGGATCACGGTGACCGGGATCTTTGGCGGATTGCGCTCGGCGGCGCATTTGGCCTCGAACAGCGCGGCGCTGAATTGGGTCGCGTAGATCTTGCAGCCGAGTTTCGGCCAGAGATCGATGATGGCGCCGAAATGGTCCTCATGGGCGTGCGTCAGCACCAGGCCCATCAGGTTGTTGCGCTCCTTCTCGAGGAAGCGGATGTCCGGCATGATCAGGTCGATGCCGGGCAGATGCTCCTCGTCGCCGAAGGAGACGCCGAGATCGACCGCGAGGAACGAGCGCTGGTGGCGGTTGCCGAGCCCGTAGATCGACAGGTTCATGCCGATCTCGCCGACGCCGCCGAGCGGCGCGAAGGTCAGTTCGTCCGGCCGCGCCATCAGGTTGCCCTCGCCGAGGCTGCGTCGCCAAAATAGACCTCGCCGGCGGTGACCGGCATGCGGCGGCCGTCGGCGGATCGCACGATCAGGCAGCCGGTGTCGTCGATGGTATCGAAGGTGCCTTCAAGCGTCGCGGTGCCGGTCCGGATTGCGACCGGCTCGCCGAGGCCGGCGGCGCGCGCTAGCCACAGCCTTCGGATCTCGGCAAAGCCGCGGCCGTTGTCCCAGATGCCGCGGAAATCGACCCAGGCGTCCGACAGCGCGGCAAACAGCTCCTCGGCGGCGATCTGCACCCCCAGCGCCGCCAGCGACACTGCTGGTGTCGGCGTGCCCTCGGGCGCGGCCACGACGTTGGTGCCGATGCCGACCACCACGGCGAGCCGGCCGGCGATCGCCTCGGCCTCCAGCAGGATACCCGAGAGTTTCTTGCCGTTGGCCAGCACGTCGTTGGGCCATTTCAGGGCGTAGCGCGGGCCCTGCGGCCCGAGCCGCAGTGCCGCCTCGACGCTGACCTTTTGCAGCGCGGCTTCGAGCGCCAGCCCGGCGGCAAAGCCGAGCGTTGCCGCGACCGCGGGCTGGACGTCCATCACCTCGAGGATGCTGCAGGCGAGATTGCCGCGCGGCGCGATCCAGGCGCGCTGCCGGCGGCCGCGCCCCGCGGTCTGCTCCGCCGTCACGAACCAGATCGGGCCGCCCTCGCCGCCGCGCGCGCGCAACATCGCCTCGACGTTGGTCGAGCCGAGCTGGTCGAAGGCGGCGAGCTTGCAGCCGGCCGATATGGCCCGGGGACCGAGCGCGAACGTCATGCTGGCATTCTGCGCATGATCTGCCCCGAAAGCCAGTGGTCTCGCCGTGGGATCAGAACAGCGACTTCGCCGCCGCCGTGGCCACGCTGACCAGCGGGCCCGGATAGGCGAAGAAGAACACGTTGAAGACGCCGGCGACCGCGAGCACGGTGCGCAGCTCGAGGCGCATCGGATCGAGCTTGCCGAGCGGCTGGTCGAAATACATCACCTTGACGATCGACAGATAGTAGAACGCGCCCACCACGCTGGTCAGCACGCCGATCACCGCGAGCGTGAACAGATTGGCCTTGATCGCCGCGACGAACACGTACCACTTGGCGAAGAAGCCGGCGAGCGGCGGGATGCCGGCGAGCGAGAACAGGATCATCGCGAAGAAGAAGGCGAGCAGCGGGTTGGTGCGCGACAGGCCGGCGAAATCGCTGATCTGCTCCACCGCCTGGCCGTTGCGCTTCATCGCCAGGATGATGGCGAAGGAGCCGAGCGTCATCGCGACATAGATCGCGATGTAGATCAGCACGCCCTGGGCGCCCTCGACCGTGCCGGAGGCGAGGCCGACCAGCGCAAAGCCCATATGGCCGATCGAGGAATAGGCCATCAGCCGCTTGATGTTGGTCTGGCCGATTGCTGCGAATGAGCCCAGCGCCATCGAGGCGATCGACACGAACACCAGGATCTGCTGCCACTCGGTGACGATGCCGGGGAATGCGGTCAGCGTCGCGCGGGTGAACACCGCGAGCGCAGCGACCTTCGGCGCCGAGGCGAAGAACGCGGTGACCGGGGTCGGCGCGCCCTCATAGACGTCGGGCGTCCACATGTGGAACGGCACCGCCGAGACCTTGAAGCAGAGGCCGGCGAGCAGGAACACCAGGCCGAACACAATGCCGACGCTGCCCTTGGTCGCCGCCGCCGCGATGCCGGCAAAGCTCACCGTGCCGGTGAAGCCGTAGATCAGCGAGGCGCCGTACAGCAGCATGCCGGACGACAGCGCACCGAGCACGAAATATTTCAGGCCGGCCTCGCTGGACTTGGCGTTGTCGCGCTGGCTCGCGGCGACGACGTAGAGCGCAAGGCTCATCAGCTCGAGGCCGAGATAGAGCGCGATCAGATCGCCGGCCGAGATCAGCACCATCATGCCGAGCGTCGACAGTAGCACCAGGATCGAGAATTCGAAGGTCCGTTGCGACGGGACGGAGAGGAATTCGGTCGCCAGAATCAAGGTCGCGGCCGAGCCGATCAGCGCCAGGACCTTCAGGAAGCGGGCGAAATCGTCGACGATGAAGCTGCCGCCGAAGGTGACGAGCTTGCCGCCCGGCAGCCACAGCTCGAGCACGCCGGTCAGCACCAACAGACACACCGCAAGCGCGGTGACGAGCCGCGTCGTGCCCTGCCCGCGGTAGGCCCCGATCATCAACAGCACCATGGCGCCGACCGCGAGCACCAGCTCCGGCAGCACCGGCTGCAACTGATAACCTGCACTGGAAAAGCTCATGGGCTAAGGCCTTACTGGGTAACCAACGCGGCGGCCTTCACGGCCGTCACGGCGGTATTGTAATTATTGACGAGCTGCTGCACCGAGGCCGCCGACATGTCGAGCACCGGCTTCGGATAGACGCCGAACAGGATGGTCAGCGCGATCAGCGGGAACAGTGTCACGCATTCGCGCAAAGTGAGATCCTTCATGCTCATCAGCGCCGGCTTGACCAGCGCCCCGAACACGATCTTGCGGTAGAGCCAGAGCGCGTAGCCCGCCGACAGGATCACGCCCGTGGTGGCGAGCACCACCGTCGGCAGCGACACCTTGAAGGTGCCGAGCAGCGTCATGAACTCGCCGATGAAGCCGGAGGTGCCCGGCAGGCCGACATTGGCCATGGTGAACACCATGAAAGTCAGCGCATAGAGCGGCATCCGGTTCACCAGGCCGCCATAGGCCGCGATCTCGCGGGTGTGCATGCGGTCGTAGACCACGCCGACGCAGAGGAACAGCGCGCCGGAGACGATGCCGTGCGAGATCATCTGGAACATGCCGCCGGCGACGCCCTGCGTCGTCACCGCGAAGATGCCCATGGTGACGAAGCCCATATGCGCGACCGAGGAGTACGCGATCAGCTTCTTCATGTCCTCCTGCATCAGCGCCACCAGCGAGGTGTAGATGATGGCGATGACCGAGAGCGTGAACACGAACGGCGCGAAGTCGTGCGAGGCCAGCGGGAACATCGGCAGCGAGAAGCGCAGGAAGCCGTAGCCGCCCATCTTCAAGAGGATCGCCGCCAGGATCACCGAGCCGGCGGTCGGCGCCTCGACGTGGGCGTCCGGCAGCCAGGTGTGCACCGGCCACATCGGCATCTTCACCGCGAACGAGGCGAAGAAGGCGAGCCAGGCCCAGGTCTGCAGGCCGCGCGGCACCGCGGTGTGCATCAACGTCGGGATGTCGGTGGTGCCGGCGTTCCAGTACAGCGCCATGATGGCGAGCAGCATCAGCACCGAGCCGAGCAGCGTGTAGAGGAAGAACTTGAACGAGGCATAGACCCGGCGCGGGCCGCCCCAGACGCCAATGATCAGGAACATCGGGATCAGGCCGCCCTCGAAGAACAGATAGAACAGCACGAGGTCGAGCGCCGAGAAGGTGCCGACCATCAGCGTTTCCAGGATCAGGAATGCCATCATGTATTCGCTGACCCGGGTCGTGATCGCGTTCCAGCTCGCGATGATGCAGAGCGGCATGATCGCGGTGGTCAGGATGATCAGCGGCAGCGAGATGCCGTCGACGCCCATGTGGTAGGTGATGCCGGTGGCGAGCCAGGACGCCTTCTCGACGAACTGGAAGTCGGACTGCGCCGGATCGAACCGCGCGACCAGGATCAGGGAGATCACGAAGGTGATCAGCGTGGTCCACAGCGCGATCCAGCGCGCGGTGCGGTCGGCGGTCGCGTCGCCGCTCCTCGCGAGCAGATAAACCAGGATCGCGCCGACCGCCGGCAGGAAGGTCGTGACCGAAAGGATTGGCCAGGTCATCGCTTTACTGGCCTCCCAAGCCGAACATGAACCAGGTGATCAATCCGGCAGCCCCGATCAGCATCGCAAACGCGTAGTGATAGAGGTAGCCGGTCTGCAGTTTGACGACGTTGCGGGTGACGTCGAGCACGCGGGCCGAGACGCCGTCCGGCCCAAAGCCGTCGATGACGAAGCCGTCGCCCTTCTTCCAGAGCTGGTAGCCGATCCACTTCGCGGGTCGCACGAAGATCAGCTCGTACAGCTCGTCGAAGTACCATTTGTTGAGCAGGAACTGGTACAGCATCGGCTGCTGTTGCGCGAGCTCGACCGGCAGGTAAGGCCTGGTGATGTAGAAGATGTAGGCGACGAACAGGCCAAGCAGCATCATCACGGTCGGCAGATAGCCGAGCAGCGCCGGCATATGCTCCATGTCCTCGAGGATGTGCGGGTTCATCGTCACGGAGTGGCGGAAGAACTCCTCGACGCCGTGCGGGGTGGCGAACACCTCCTTGAACAGGAAGCCGGCGGCGAACGAGCCCACGGCGAGCACGCCGATCGGGACCAGCATCCACAGCGGAGCCTCGTGCGCCGCCTCGTAGTGCTTCTGGTCGTGCGGCTCGCCGCAGAAGGTCTTGAAGATCAGACGCCACGAATAGAACGAGGTAAGGCCGGCGGCCACGACCGTCAGCAGATAGGCGTAGATCGCGAACGGGTTGTGCGCCGCATAGGCCGCCTCGATGATCGCGTCCTTCGAGTAGAAGCCGGCGAACACCGGGAAACCGGTCAGCGCCAGGGTGCCGATGCACATCACGTAGAACGTGTACGGGATCCTGTGCCGGAGGCCGCCCATGTTGCGGATGTCCTGCTCGTGGTGCATCGCGTAGATCACCGAGCCGGAGCCCAGGAACAGCAGCGCCTTGAAGAAGGCGTGGGTGAACAGATGGAACATGCCGACCGAATAGGCCCCGGCGCCCATCGCCACGAACATGTAGCCGAGCTGCGAGCAGGTCGAATAGGCGACGATGCGCTTGATGTCGTTCTGGACGAGGCCGATGGTGGCGGCGAAGAATGCCGTGGTGGCGCCGAAGAACATCACGACGGCCTGAGCGGTCGGCGCCAGTTCGAACAGCGGCGACAGCCGCGCCACCATGAAGACGCCGGCGGTGACCATGGTCGCGGCGTGGATCAGCGCCGACACCGGGGTCGGGCCCTCCATCGCGTCCGGCAGCCAGGTGTGCAGCAGGAACTGCGCCGACTTGCCCATCGCGCCCATGAACAGGAAGATGCAGGTCAGGGTCAGGGCGTCGGCGTGCCAGCCGAAGAAGTCGATGGTCTTGCCGGTCAAGCCGGGCGCGGCGTGGAAGATGGTCTCGAGATCGACCGAGCCGACCAGCATGAAGACCGCGAAGATGCCGAGCAGGAAGCCGAAATCGCCGACGCGGTTGACCACGAAGGCCTTGATCGCCGCGGCGTTCGCCGACGGCTTCTGGTACCAGAAGCCGATCAGCAGATAGCTTGCGAGACCGACGCCCTCCCAGCCGAAGAACAGCTGCACGAGGTTGTCGGCGGTCACCAGCATCAGCATCGCGAAGGTGAACAGCGAGAGATAGCCGAAGAAGCGCGGCCGGTACGGGTCCTCGTCCATGTAGCCGATGGAGTAGAGGTGGACCAGCGCGGAGACGGTGTTGACCACGACCAGCATCACCGCGGTCAGCGTGTCGATCCGCAGCCCCCAGCTCACCTGCAGCTCGCCCGAGGTGATCCACGGCAGCAGCACGACGTGCCGCACCTCTTCGTGCAAATAGCCGACGTTGACCAGGGCAAACCAGGACAGCGCCGCGGAGACGAACAATAGACCGGTGGTGATCAGCTCGGCCGCCCGCGAGCTCGCGGCCGGCGGCTCGGCGACGTGATGGTCGTCGTGGCCATGGTCGTCGTGCGCGTGATCGTCATGCGCCGCCGACGCATGAGCATGGGCGTCGCCATGCGCATCGTCGTGGTGATCGACGGTGTCGCCACTCGGGTTGCGCGCATGCGCCCCGACCAGCGAGATAATCCCCGCGAGGATGGCGCCCAGCAGAGGCAGGAATACGATTGCCTGGTACATCGGCGCGCTAGCCCTTCATCAGATTGACGTCTTCAACCGCGATCGAACCGCGGTTGCGGAAATACACCACCAGCACGGCAAGGCCGATCGCGGCCTCGGCGGCCGCCACCGTCAGCACCAAGAGCGCGAACACCTGGCCGACGATGTCGCCGAGGAAGGTCGAGAACGCCACCAGGTTGATGTTGACCGAGAGCAGGATCAGCTCGATCGACATCAGGATGACGATGATGTTCTTGCGGTTGAGGAAGATGCCGAGGATCCCGAGCGTGAACAGGATCGCGCCGACCGCCAGATAGTGCCCGAGCCCGATCGTCATTTCACCCACTCCGCCGCATCGGCGTCCGAAAGCCCCTGCCCCGACGCCACCTTGCGCAGCGCCATCGCCATGTCGGGCGTGCGCGCGTTCTGCACGTTGATGTTCTGGCGCTTGACGTTGGCCTTGTGGCGCAGCGTCAGCACGATGGCGCCGATCATCGCGACCAGCAGCACCATGCCGGCGAGCTGGAAGTAATGGATGTACTTGGTGTACAGCACGAGGCCGAGCGCCTCGGTGTTGCTGACATTGGTCGGGATCGCCGCCGTGATCGTCTTGGTGACCTGTGGGTTGATCACCCAGGCGCCGACCACCAGCAGCAGCTCGAACATGAAGATGCCGCCGATCACGATGCCGATCGGCAGGTACTGGATGAAGCCCTCGCGCAGCTCGACGAAGTCGACGTCGAGCATCATGATCACGAACAGGAACAGCACCGCGACCGCGCCGACATAGACCACGATCAGCATCATCCCGAGGAACTCGGCGCCCATCAGGATGAACAGCCCGGCCGCGTTGACGAAGGCCAGGATCAGGAACAGCACGGAGTGCACGGGATTGCGCGAGACAATCACCATCACCGCCGAGGCCACGCAGACCGCGGCAAACAGATAGAAGAACAGCGCCGGAAGGATCATGCCCTCACCTCACCGGTACGGCGCGTCGAGCGCGATCGACTTGGCGATGTCGCGCTCCCAGCGGTCGCCATTGGCGAGCAGCTTGGCCTTGTCATAATACAGTTCCTCGCGGGTCTCGGTCGCGAACTCGAAATTCGGCCCCTCGACGATGGCGTCGACCGGGCAGGCCTCCTGGCACAGGCCGCAATAGATGCACTTCACCATGTCGATGTCGTAGCGCACCGTGCGGCGGGTGCCGTCGTTGCGGCGCGGGCCGGCCTCGATGGTGATCGCCTGCGCCGGGCAGATCGCCTCGCACAGCTTGCAGGCGATGCAGCGTTCCTCGCCGTTCGGATAACGGCGCAGCGCGTGCTCGCCGCGGAAGCGCGGCGAGATCGGGCCCTTCTCGAAGGGATAGTTCAGCGTCGGCTTCGGCTTGAAGAAATAGCGCATGGCGAGCATGAACGCCGAGACGAATTCCGAAAGCAGAAGCGAGCGGGCAGTTGCGTTGACGTTGACACTCATGACGGCCTCACTTCGGCGCGATGCCGGCGAACTGCAGCACGCCGGCCACAATCACCACCATTGCCAGCGACAGCGGCAGGAACACCTTCCAGCCGAGCCGCATCAGTTGATCGTAGCGGTAGCGCGGCACGATCGCCTTCGCCATCGCGAACATGAAGAACATGAAGAACAGTTTCAGCGCGAACCAGACGATGCCCGGGATCCAGGTGAACGGCGGCAGGTTCACCGGCGGCAGCCAGCCGCCGAGGAACAGCAGCGTCGCCAGCGCGCACATCGTGGTAATCGCGACATACTCGCCGAGCATGAACAAGAGATACGGGGTCGAGCCGTATTCGGTCATGAAGCCGGCAACCAGCTCGGATTCCGCTTCGACGAGGTCGAACGGCGGGCGGTTGGTTTCCGCCAGCGCCGAGACGTAGAACACCACGAACATCGGGAACAGCGGCCACACATACCAGTTCAGGATGGTGAGCTGCGGCAGGCCGATCAGGTGCGCGAGCCCGCGGCTGTTCTGCGCTTCCACCACCGCCGACAGGTTCAGCGAACCGGCGCAGAGCAGCACGGTGATGATGACGAAGCCGATCGAGACCTCGTAGGACACCATCTGCGCCGCCGAGCGCAGCGCCGCCAGGAACGGATATTTCGAGTTCGACGACCAGCCGGCCATGATGATGCCGTAGATCGACAGCGACGAGATCGCAAAGATGTAGAGCACGCCGACATTGATGTCGGAGATCACCCAGCCGAGATCCATCGGGATCACGGCCCAGGCGGCCAGCGCCAGCACGCAACTGACCAGCGGCGCCAGCAGGAACACGCCCTTGTTGGAGCCGTCGGGAATCACCGGCTCCTTCAGCACGAATTTCAGCAGGTCGGCGAACGACTGCAGCAGTCCGAACGGGCCGACCACGTTGGGGCCGCGGCGGATCTGCACCGCCGCCCAGATCTTGCGGTCGGCAAGCAGGATGTAGGCGATCGCGATCAGCAGCACGACCAGCAGCAACAGGCTCTCCGCGACCATGATGATCAGCGGCCAGAGGAAGCCGGTCCAGAACGAGCTTGCGAAGAAATCAGCCATCAGGTCACGCTCACTCCGCTGCCGTCAGCAATTTGCCCGATGCCAGCCGCGAGCATTCCGCCATCACGGCGGAGGCCCGTGCGATCGGGTTGGTCAAATAGAAATCCTCGACGGTCGGCTTGAATGCCGCCTTGTCGACACTGCCGCCCTTGCCCGCCAGCGCCTTGACGTCGTCGGCCTTGCCGGCCTCGATCTGGTCGAGCCGCATCAGGTGCGGGGTGGCCTTGAACAGCGCCTGGCGCAGCGCCTGCAGCGAGTCGAACGGCAGCTTCTTGCCGAGCACATCCGACAGCGCGCGGATGATCGCCCAGTCCTCGCGGGCTTCGCCCGGCGGGAAGGCGGCACGGTTGGCGAGCTGCGCCCGCCCTTCGGTGTTGACGTAGATGCCGGACTTCTCGGTATAGGCCGCGCCCGGCAGGATGACGTCGGCGCGATGCGCGCCACGGTCGCCATGGGTGCCGATATAGACCACGAAAGTGCCGTCCGGCACCGTGACCTCGTCGGCGCCGAGCAGGAACAGCACGTCGAGCGTACCGAAGGTGGTCATCTGCGCCGTGGTCAGGCCGCCGGCCGCCGGCGAGAAGCCGATATCGAGCGCGCCGGCGCGCGAAGCCGTATCCTGCAGCACGGCAAAGCCGTTCCAGCCGTCCTTGATCGCGCCGACATCGAGCGCGAGCTTGGCGGCCTGCGCCAGCACCGCCGCGCCATCGTGCCGCGTATAGGCGCCGGCGCCGACCAGGATGATCGGGTGCTTGGCGTTCTTCAGCACGTCGGCGAAGGAATGCTTGCCGGCGGCGAGATCGGCCAGCGTCTCGGTGCCCGCCCCGAGATATTCGTGGGGATAGGTGAACTCGGCCTTGCTGCCGATCAGGCCGACCTTGAGCCCGCCATGGCGCCAGCGCTTGCGGATCCGCGCGTTCAGCACCGCGGCTTCCTTGCGCGGATGCGAGCCGACGATCAGGAGCGCATCGGCCTGGTCGATGCCTGATATGGTCGGGTTGAAGATGTAGGAGCCGCGACCCGCCTTGGCGTCGAAGGCGTCGCCGCCCTGCACCGCCAGATTGACCGAGCCGAACTTCGCCAGCAGCTCCTTGAGCGCGTACATCTCCTCGACCGCGGCAAGATCGCCGGCGATGGCGCCGATCCGCTTGCCGTCGGTGCGGCCGGCCTTGGCGGCGATCGCGGCAAAAGCCTCTTGCCACGAGGTCGGGCGGAGCTGGCCGTTCTGGCGCACATAGGGCCGGTCGAGGCGCTGGGTGCGCAAGCCGTCGACGACGTGGCGGGTCTTGTCGGAAATCCACTCCTCGTTCACCGCTTCGTTGATGCGCGGCAGAATGCGCATCACCTCGCGGCCGCGGGTGTCGACGCGGATCGCCGATCCGACGCCGTCCATGACGTCGACCGACTGGGTCTTGCCGAGTTCCCAGGGCCGCGCCGCGAACGCGTAGGGCTTCGAGGTCAGCGCACCGACCGGGCAGATGTCGACCAGGTTGCCCTGCAGCTCCGAGCTCAGCGCCTGTTCCAGATAGGTCGTGATCTCCATGTCCTCGCCGCGTCCGGTCGCGCCCATTTCCGGCGCGCCGCAGACCTCGGCGGAGAAGCGGACGCAGCGCGTGCACTGGATGCAGCGGTTCATCGAGGTCTTGACCAGCGCGCCGAGATACTTGTCCTCGACCGCGCGCTTGTTCTCGGCGAAGCGGCTGGTGTCGACGCCGTAGCCCATCGCCTGATCCTGCAGGTCGCACTCACCGCCCTGGTCGCAGATCGGGCAGTCCAGCGGATGGTTGATCAGCAAAAACTCCATCACGCCTTCGCGCGCCTTCTTGACCATCGGCGAACGGGTCGAGATCTCCGGCGGCTCGCCCTTCGGGCCCGGACGGCAGTCGCGCACGGCCCAGGCGCAGCTCGCGACCGGCTTCGGGCCGCCCTTCACTTCGACGAGGCACATCCGGCAATTGCCGGCGATCGACAGCCGCTCGTGATAGCAGAAGCGCGGAATCTCGGCGCCGGCCTCCTCGCACGCCTGCAGCAGCGTGTATTCCGGCGGCACATCGATCTCTTTGCCATCGATGATGATCTTGCTCATGTCTGTCTCAGGTCTTTCCGAGCTTGCAGTCGGGCGGTGCAACGCCGGCGGTTTTCAGTGAGGTCTTCACCCATTGCTGGGTCTCGGCGCCGTAGGTCGCGAGATACGCGGGCTGCGCCTGGTTCTTCTCGCAGAGGAACGCCAAATGCGGTTTCAGCTCGTAGTCACAGGATGCCTGCCATTCGCGCTTGTCCGCAAACGCGGCAAAGGTTTCCTCGCAGGCATAGAGGAAATACGAGACGAAGCTCTCATATTGCGACCGCTCTTCGCGGCTGCCGGCCTTGATGGCCTCGTAATCGGGCTGCGCGAATTTCGGGTTCTTGAAGGCGAGATCGGTGTAGCCGAGATACGCCGTGCGCGCAGCGGAGGCGCGGTTCGACCAACGGATCTCGTTGATCTGCAGCAGGACGGCGCCAAAGCCGAGCAGCGCCACGGTCGCGTGCGCCATCTGCGCCAGCGTCCCGTATCTCTGCCACCATGCGGCCTGTTGCGCCATCGCCGTCATTACTCCGCCGCCATATGCATGGGATCTCGAACGCCCTGATCGTCGAGATCGGCCTTGTGCGAATACTGGTCGATGCGCTCTTCAATCTCGTGACGGAAGTGCGCGATCAGGCCCTGGATCGGCCAGGCCGCAGCATCGCCGAGCGCGCAGATGGTGTGGCCCTCGACCTGCTTGGTGACCTCCAGCAACATGTCGATCTCGCGCTTGTGGGCGCGGCCCTCGGCCATGCGGGTCAGCACCCGCCACATCCACCCGGTGCCCTCGCGGCACGGCGTGCACTGGCCGCAGCTCTCATGCTTGTAGAAGTAGGAGATGCGGGCGATCGCCCGGATCAGGTCGGTCGACTTGTCCATCACGATCACGGCCGCGGTGCCGAGGCCGGAGCGCAGCTTGCTCAGCGAGTCGAAATCCATCGGCGTGTCGATGATCTGCTCGGCCGGCACCATGCGCACCGACGAGCCGCCGGGGATCACGGCCTTCAGATTGTCCCAGCCGCCGCGGATGCCGCCACAATGCTTCTCGATCAGCTCGCGGAACGGAATCCCCATCGCCTCTTCGACGTTGCAGGGCCGCTCGACATGGCCGGAGACGCAGAACAGCTTTGTGCCGACATTGTTCGGCCGGCCGATGGCGGCAAACCAGGCGGCGCCGCGGCGCAGGATGTCGGGCGCAACCGCGATCGATTCGACGTTGTTGACGGTGGTCGGGCAGCCGTAGAGGCCGACATTGGCCGGGAACGGCGGCTTCAGACGCGGCTGGCCCTTCTTGCCCTCGAGGCTCTCGAGCAGCGCGGTCTCCTCACCGCAGATATAGGCGCCGGCGCCGTGCGCGACATAGAGGTCGAACGGCCAGCCGTTGATGTTGTCCTTGCCGATCAGCCTCGCGTCATAGGCCTGGTCGATCGCGGCCTGCAGGTGTTCGCGCTCGCGGATGAACTCGCCGCGGACATAGATGTAGCAGGCATGCGCGCCCATCGCGAAGCTCGCGAGCAGGCAGCCTTCGATCAGCAGATGCGGATCGTGCCGCATGATCTCGCGGTCCTTGCAGGTGCCGGGCTCGGACTCGTCGGCGTTGACGACGAGGTAGCTCGGACGGCCGTCCTTGGACTCCTTGGGCATGAACGACCACTTCATGCCGGTCGGGAAGCCCGCCCCGCCGCGGCCGCGCAGGCCGGACGCCTTCATCTCGTTGATGATCCAGTCGCGGCCCTTGTCGATGATTGCCTTGGTGCCATCCCAGGCGCCTCGGCGGCGCGCGCCCTCGAGGCCCCAGTCATGCAGGCCGTAGAGGTTCTTGAAGATGCGGTCCTTGTCGTCGAGCATGCTCAAAACTTTCCGAACATCACCGATTGGCTTGGGAATAAGCGAGCCCGGCGGCGCAGCCGCCGAACACGATGGCCCACAACAGGCTGGATTCCAGCGTGGCGCTCAGGCCGTAGCGCTGCAGCAGGAACATGAAGCCGGCCGCCAGCGCGCTGTGCAGCGCGACGTTGCGCCAGTTCTTCATCGCAGCGCCCGTCCCCGTCCCGCTGACCTGAAAGCCTTGCATCAGGTGACCTCCTTCAGCGTGGTCGGCCCGCCGGCGGGAGCCGAGAACTGACGGTCGACCTGCGGACCCGGCTTCGGCGGATTGCCGGCGGCAAAGCCGTCGAGCACCTTGCCAAAGCTTTCCTTGGTCAGATCCTCATAGGTGTCCTTCCAGATCAGCACCATCGGCGCATTCACGCAGGCACCCAGGCACTCGACCTCCTCCCAGGAGAAGTTGCCGTCCTTCGACAGCTGGAACGGATCGTGATGGATGCGATGCTGGCACACCTCGATCAGGTCGGCGGCGCCGCGCAGCCGGCACGGCGTGGTGCCGCAGACCTGGACATGCGCCTTCTTGCCGACCGGCGAGAGCTGGAACATCGTATAGAAGGTCGCGATCTCCAGCATGCGGATATGCGGCATCTCGAGCAGGTCGGCGACCGCGCGGATCGCCGCCTCCGACACCCAGCCCTCGTGCTGCTCCTGCACGCGCCACAGGATCGCGATCGCGGCCGAGGCCTGACGGCCCGGCGGATACTTTGCGATCTCCTTCTTGGCCCAGGCGAGATTCTCGTCGGTGAACGTGAAGCTCGCGGGCTGCAATTCCTTCGGGGCAAGGCGGCGGACGGACATCGATCAAACTCTCAATTCAGCGGTGCGGATGCGGCCATCATCACCGGTCGACCTCGCCGAACACGATGTCCAGCGAGCCGAGGATGGCGGAAACGTCGGCCAGCAGATGGCCCTTGCAAATGTGATCCATCGCCTGCAGGTGAGCGAAACCCGGCGCGCGGATCTTGCACTTGTAGGGCTTGTTGGTGCCGTCGGCGACGAGATAGACGCCGAACTCGCCCTTCGGCGCCTCGACCGCGGCGTAGACCTCGCCGGCCGGCACGTGGACGCCCTCGGTGTAGAGCTTGAAGTGGTGGATCAGCGCTTCCATCGAGCGCTTCATCTCGCCACGGCGCGGCGGCGCGATCTTGTTGTCCTCGACCACGACCGGGCCCTGCCCGTCCGGCGCTTTGAGCTTCTGGATGCACTGCTTCATGATGCGCACCGACTGGCGCATCTCTTCCATGCGGATCAGGTAGCGGTCGAAGCAGTCGCCGTTCTTGCCGATCGGGATGTCGAACTCCATTTCGGCGTAGCACTCATAGGGCTGCGACTTGCGCAGATCCCAGGCCGCGCCGGAGCCGCGCACCATCACGCCCGAAAAGCCCCACTCCCAGGCTTCCTTCAGCGGCACCACGCCGATGTCGACGTTGCGCTGCTTGAAGATGCGGTTGCCGGTGAGCAGCGTATCGAGATCGTCGACCACCTTGAGGAACGGATCGCACCACGCCTCGATGTCGTCGATCAGCTTCGGCGGCAGGTCCTGGTGCACGCCGCCGACGCGGAAGAACGCCGCGTGCATGCGCGAGCCGGAAGCGCGCTCGTAAAACACCATCAGCTTCTCGCGCTCTTCAAAGCCCCACAGCGGCGGGGTCAGCGCGCCGACGTCCATCGCCTGCGTCGTGACGTTGAGCAGATGCGAGAGAATGCGGCCGATCTCGCAATAGAGCACGCGGATCAGCTGGCCGCGGCGCGGCACCTCGATGCCGAGCAGTTTTTCGGCCGCGAGGCAGAACGCATGCTCCTGATTCATCGGCGCGACGTAGTCGAGCCGGTCGAAATAGGGAATCGCCTGCAGATAGGTCTTGTGCTCGATCAGCTTTTCGGTGCCGCGATGCAGCAGGCCGATGTGCGGATCGACACGCTCGACGACTTCGCCGTCGAGCTCCAGCACCAGGCGCAACACGCCGTGCGCCGCCGGATGCTGCGGCCCGAAATTGATGGTGAAGTTGCGAAGATTTTGCGGTTGCTCGTTCATGCCTTCGGCTCCGCCTTGGCCTTCTCGTCGCCGGGCAGCGGATAGTCAGCGCCTTCCCAGGGCGAGAGGAAATCGAACTTGCGGAATTCCTGGTTGAGCCTGACCGGCTCGTACAGCACCCGCTTCTCCTGGTCGTCGTAGCGAACCTCGACGAAGCCGGTGAGCGGGAAGTCCTTGCGCAGCGGATGACCGTCGAAACCGTAATCGGTCAAGAGCCGCCGCATGTCGGGATGGCCGATGAAAATCACGCCGTAAAGGTCGTAGGTCTCGCGCTCGAACCAGTCGGCTCCCGGGAAGACGCCGATGATCGACGGCACCTGCGTGGTCTCGTCGGCCTGCCCGCGCAGCCGGATCCGCGCGTTCAGCGTCGGCGACAGCAGATGGTAGACGACGTCGAAGCGCTTTTCGCGCGACGGATAATCCACCGCGGTGACGTCGGTGATGTTGACGAAACGGCAGTTCGGATCGTCACGCAAAAACGTAACGACCTCCACGATTCTGCCAATCTCGACATCGATAGTGAGCTGGTTGAACGCGACCGAGTGCGAAGTGGCCGCGCCCGGAAGCGCGCTCACAATCGTCTGCCCAAGGGCGTCGAGCTTGCCGTCGTCCATGACGTAAAACCTTAGCGTTCGATAGTGCCGATACGGCGGATCTTCTTCTGCAGCAGCAGGACGCCGTAGAGCAGAGCTTCCGCCGTGGGCGGGCAGCCCGGCACGTAGATGTCGATCGGCACGATGCGATCGCAGCCGCGCACCACCGAATAGGAATAGTGATAGTAGCCGCCGCCGTTGGCGCAGGAGCCCATCGAGATGACGTAGCGCGGCTCCG
Organism: Bradyrhizobium ivorense; assembly: GCF_900696085.1. GTDB lineage: Bacteria > Pseudomonadota > Alphaproteobacteria > Rhizobiales > Xanthobacteraceae > Bradyrhizobium > Bradyrhizobium ivorense. Next base: position 45,880 of record NZ_CAADFC020000022.1, on the reverse strand, counting down.
GCATCTGGTCGTAGACCTTGCGCAGCGCCGGCGCCATCTTGTTGGTCAGCGTGCCGGCAACGATCATCACGTCGGACTGCCGCGGCGAGGCGCGCGGCGCGAAGCCGAAGCGCTCGACGTCGTAACGCGGCATCGAGACCTGCATCATCTCGACCGCGCAGCAGGCAAGACCGAAGGTCATCCACATCAAGGAGCCGGTGCGGGCCCAGGTGATGAGGTCGTCGGCCGCGGCGACGAAGAAGCCCTTGTCGGACAGCTCGTGATTGACCTCGAGGAAAAACGGGTCATTGGCGCCGACCGGCTTGCCGGTCGACGGATCGAGAATGCCCTTCGGAGCTTGCGCGATCGCAGGCTGCGAGGTTGCGGCGGTGGGGCTCAATCCCATTCGAGCGCGCCTTTCTTCCATTCATACGCAAACCCGACCGTCAGCACGGCCAGGAACACCATCATCGACCAGAACCCGGTTGCGCCGAGCTTTCCGAACGCCACCGCCCACGGGAACAGGAACGCCACTTCGAGGTCGAAGATGATGAAGAGGATCGCCACCAGATAGAAGCGGACGTCGAACTTCATGCGGGCGTCATCAAAAGCGTTGAATCCGCATTCATAGGCGGAGAGCTTTTCCGGATCCGGCTGCTGGAACGCGACCAGGAACGGCGCCACCAGGAGCGCCAGGCCGATCAGGCTGGCGACCCCGACAAAGACCACAAGTGGAAGATAATTCTGCAGAATGCCGGTCATCGGCGATGGCCTTCTTGCTGCGGTTTCGGACGTGCCGCAGATTCGTTGATTGGAATTATTCTGAGGCTTTAGCGCAGCGCAACAGAGGGCGCAAGACAAGCTATTTTGACGCTTTTACCGTCGTCTCCGCGGGCTCGCGGCCTTGTGAGGCGGATGCGCTTGCCTCACGGGGCAACGCCATGCAGGCCATCCGGTGCCCTGCCCCGCCGCCATATCAGCCCAGCTCTTTCTCGTCGGCGAGCATTTCCGCGGCGGTCGCGGTCAGCCGGTCAATATGTCCGAGCAGAACCTCAAGATCCTGGGGATCGAGCTGTTCCAGCAGACGCCGGTTGCGCTCCTGCGCGCCGGCCACAATTGCGTCATGGGCGGCAAGGCCTGCCTTGGTCAGGGAGACCAGGGTTTCCCGGTTGTCGCGCGGGTTGATCGCCTTGGCGACCAGCTTGCGCGCCACGAGCTCGGCCAGTGCCCGGCTGATCTGGCCCTTGTCCATGCCGACGGCTTCCGCCAGCCGCACCACGCTCATCGGCGGTCGCCGGCCAAGCGAGGCCACCAGGCCGAACTCCACCGAGGACAGCCCGGCGAGCCGCTTGTAGCGCAGGATGGCGCCGCGCTTGAGCAGATTGGCCACCACCATCAGCCGCGACGACAGCATCGCGGTGATCGGCGCCTGCTCGGCGTCGACGGCGATCGCCGGCGGCAAAGCCTTCGCAGTCTTCAGCTTCTCGGTCATCGCCAACCTCTGCCAACAAAGCAGCCCGCTGCCAAGCTAAACGAGATAGTTGACATTGTCATCGATCTATCGTTGACTTCATCAACGATAGGCGATCGCGGGCAGCAGTCCGGCGGCGGGAGGAAACGATATGACGATCACCCAGCGGGACCGCGACCTCGGCACGGCCTACGCCATGAAGCCGGCCGCAAGGCGAACCGAGCTGACCTCGGTGGGTCGTGGCACGCCGATGGGTGAATTGCTGCGCCGCTACTGGCACCCGATCGGCCTCGCCGGCGACGCCACCGATATCCCCAGGAAAGTCCGCGCGCTGGCTGAGGACCTGATCCTGTTCCGCGACAAGCATAACCGGATCGGACTGCTGCATGCCCGGTGCTGCCACCGCGGCACCACCCTTTACTACGGCAAGGTCGAGGAGGACGGCATCCGCTGCTGCTATCACGGCTGGAAATTCGACACCGAGGGCCGTTGCCTCGAGCAGCCCTGCGAGCCCGAGGGCGGCCGCTTCAAGGACAAGGTGCGGCAGCCCTGGTATCCGGTGCAGGAGCGCTACGGCCTGATCTTCGCCTATATGGGCCCGGCCGAGAAGCAGCCGGTGCTGCCGCGCTACGAGTGCCTGGAGACCATGGACGACGGCGAGTTCGTCGAGGCCGACGATTCCTCGATCGGCGGCGGCGGACCCGCCGTGATCCCCTGCAACTGGCTGCAGCATTTCGAGAACGTGGTCGATCCCTACCACGTGCCGGTGCTGCACGGCTCGTTCTCGGGCCCGCAGTTCACCACCATGATGGCCTCGATGCCCGAGGTGAAGTTCGAGATGACGCCGCGCGGCGTCGCGGTGCGCTCGATCCGCAACCAGGACGACGGCCGGGTGTTTTACCGCGTCACCGAGGCCGCCCTGCCCACGCTGCGGGTGGTGCCCAACCCGCGGGTCGCGCAATTCGCCCGCGTCGAATCAATCGGCTGGACCCTGCCGATCGACGACACCTCGTTCCGGATCTACGTCGCCGGCCGCGTCAAGAATGCGGGCGACATCGGCCGCATGCGCTCGAAGTTCAACGGCAAGTTCTGGTGGGACATGACCGAGCGGGAGCACCAGCAATTCCCCGGCGACTACGAGGCGCAGGTCGGCCAGGGCCCGGTGACGGTTCATTCCGAGGAGCATTTTGGCCAGAGCGACCGCGGCATCCTGATGATCCGCCGCATGCTCACGGACCAGCTCGAGGCGCTGGCCGCCGGGCGCGACCCGATCGGGGTGTCGTTCGACGCCGCGGCCGAGCCGGTCAAATTCGAGGCGGGGAATTACATTCGCGAGGCCTGACGGCCCGCGCTCACAAACAACAATAAAGACATCGGGGGGAATGCCATGGTCGATCTCGCACCGCAGGCAGCCGCGCCGGCCGAGGCCACAGCCCGGCCCTCGGCCCGGCGCTATTACGTGCTCGCCCTGCTCACCATCGTCTACGCCCTGAACTTCCTCGACCGCACGATCTTCAATGTGCTGATCGAGCCGATCAAGAAGGCGTTCGTGCTCAGCGACACCACGATGGGCCTGCTCGCCGGCTTCGGCTTCGTGCTGTTTTATTCGCTGCTCGGCATTCCCATTGCGCGAATGGCCGACCGCCTCAACCGCCGCAACATCGTTGCGATCGCCTTCGCGTTCTGGAGCGCCATGACCTATCTCTGCGGCCTCGCCATCAGCGTCACCACGCTGGCGCTGGCGCGGATCGGCGTCGGCATCGGGGAATCCGCCGGCACCCCGGCGTCGCAATCGATGATCGCCGATCTCTTCAGCAAGAACGAACGGCCGCGCGCGCTCGGCATCTACGCCATCGGCACCTATCTCGGCGTCTTCCTCGGCTATTTCATCGGCGGCTATGTCAACCAGCACTACGGCTGGCGCACCGCCTTCTTCACCGCTGGCCTGCCCGGCATCGCGCTCGCCGCGGTGCTGTGGCTGACCATCTCCGAGCCGAAGCGCGGCGCGATGGCCGAAACGTTCAAGGCCGAGCCGATCGGGCCGACGCTGCGCTTTCTCAGCCTCCAGCCAAGCTTCGTCATCGTGCTGATCGGCTTTTGTCTCACCACCTACACAAACTACGCCACCGCGGTGTGGATCCCGCCGTTCCTGGCGCGCATCCATCATCTGACCAGCGCCGAGATCGGCACCTATGCCGGTACCTTCAAGGGCCTCGCCGGCATGGCCGGCACCCTGGTCGGCGGCCTCGTGGTGGCGCAGATCAGCCGCCGCGACGACCGCTGGAAATTATGGGCGCCGGCGATCATGTCCGGCCTCGCCGGCCCTGTGTTCGCGCTCTGCATGCTGACGCCGAGCTTTGCGCTGATGGTCGCAACCCTGGCGCTGACCTCGTTCATGGTCGGCTTCCATCTCGGCCCGATCTTCGCGATCGCCCAGACCGTGGCAAAGCCGAGCATGCGGGCGCTGGCCTCGGCGATCGTGCTGCTCACCGCGACCTGCTTCGGCCAGGGCGTCGGCCCGCTCGCCGTCGGTATCATCAACGACGCGCTGAAGGGCGCTTACGGCGTCGACGCGGTGCGCTACTCGCTGCTGTCGGCCGCGGTGACCACCACGCTCGGCGCCCTGCTTTTCGTCTGGGCCGCGCGCTGGATCCGCTCGGACATCGCGCGCGCGAGTTAGCCGCCGTCTCAGCTCGCCATGAACGCGAGCATATCGGACAGCAGGCGCTCGCTGTGCGTCAGCGGCAGCGCGTGCGGGGCACCGGCGTAGACGGTGAGCCTGCTGCCTTTGATCAGCTTGGCCGTCCTCGCACCGGTCAACGGCAACGGCGCGCTGGCATCGCTGTCGCCATGCACGATCAAGGTCGGACGATCGATGCCGACGACCGCGGCGCGAAGATCGGCATGCGCAATGGTCTTGCGGCACGCCAGCACCACCGGCAGCGGCACGCGCAGCATCATCTGGCGGATCCAGGCGCGCGTGATCTCCGGCGTCTCGGGCAGGAAGAACGGCGGCTCGTTGGCCGCGATCCAGGCCGGAAAATCCCGCGCAATCGCGGCGAGGTCGGCCTCGATCATTGCCTTCGGGATCGCGTCCGGATTGTCGTCAGTCGCAACCAGACACGGTGTCGTCGGCGCCACCAGCACCAGCTGCGCAATCCGCTTCGATCCGTAACGCGCCAGATAGTTCACGGCCTCGGCGGTTCCCATCGAGAAGCCGACCAGGGTCACGTCGCGCAGATCGCGCCGCTCGAGCACATCGGCGACGTCGTCGGTCAGCGTATCCAGATCATAGCCATGCGACGGCATCTCGGATCGACCGTGCCCGCGCCGGTCGGGCGCTATGCAGCGAAAGCCCCTGTCGTTGAGTGCTGCGATTTGGCTGCCCCAGGTGCTCGCGTCGAACGTCCACGCCGACAGCAGCAGCACCGGGCGGCCGGCGCCCCAGTCCTGCACGAACAGTTTTGTGCCATCTCTCGCGGACGCGTAGAGCGGTCGGCTGTCCATCACGTATCTCCCTTGCAGATCGATCGGCGCCGTCGCTGCCGATGAGCCGAGCATCGCAAAGGGAGATCACCGGTGCGATTACGCGTCAGGTAACGCGCCGACGTGCCTCGGCGGCCTCGGTGAGGCGGAACATTGGCGGATGGGTTTCCGGCGTGTTGACGCCGAGCTTGAAATCGAACTCGGCCGCGGCAAGGGCAGGTTTACCAAGCATTGCGGCGGCGACCGTCGCGGAGCCCGTTCCCAGCACACCCTGCGGGTCATGACCATTGTTTTCATTACTGTTTTTCTCCCAGGCCCGGTTTGGGCCTGGGCCAGCTGGCGGGCCGCCGGCCGCGCCGGTAAGCCGCCCGCGAAACCAAACCGCCCGCGGGATGAAACCATTTCGGGGAACCCACGAAACGATCCGGAAACAGATGGGCCTTACGAATCCATGCAACAGACGGCGCGTAGACGCCCGGAGGCGATCATGAACCACTCGATCCATTCAGCGGACCGCTCGACCCACCTCAAGATTGTGGTCGTCGCGCTCGTGGCCGGCATCGCGGTTGCAGCTCTCGGCATTTCGGCCCGCAACAACGCGGACTTCACCCAGACCGCGCAGTCCACCCAGGTTATCAAGGCCGGCAAACCGGTCGCGATCACCTCGTCGGGGACCTCGACCGTCCGCTAAACGTTTTCCAGGCATCGGCAGCAGGACGGCCGCCCCTGGGCGGCCTTTTGCGTTTCGCCGGGCGCGACTCTTAACTGCCTCCTAATGCGGTCGCTCGATTGCGATCCACTCCGCGACCCCAGTCTTAAAAGTTGTTCCGTAAGGTTGGCGTCAACAGGGGCTCAGGCCACAATGAATTTGCAGCAGCAAACCATTTCATCCGGTTTCAAGATTGTCTGTACCGATTGCGGCGGCTTGTCGATCAAGGCGACCGATCCGGCGCATACGTCCGACGACACCATCATCGAATGCCGCCGTTGCAGCGCAGTCCGCGGCACGATGGCGGACCTGCATGTGCTGGCGCAGCGCAGCAGCGACCTGTTCGAATTCTAGGACGGACGGACGATGCTGTCAGATCCGAAAGCCGCCCAGCTCAGCGACAACGTGCCGATCGACACGATCTGGTCGATCCTCGATGCCGCCAACGAACTGGGTGACGCGCACACGGTAGAAGCCTGCCGCCGTGCCATCGACGCCAACCTGCGCGGCGATGCCGCGGTGGAAGCCGACCTCGCAGCGATCGCCGCGTTCTTCGCCTGAACTTGTGCGACGATGCGCCGGGTCGCTGCGCGTCGCGCTTCAGTCAGAAACAAATCAACACAGAACGAGACCTAGCTTAACCTGGTTTAACTTGCCCGGTTCCGAGCTTTGCTGACTAGCTGTCACGCAGCTTTCGGAATCGGACCGGCCGATGAAACTGACGCAAGACGACCTGATTGTCGGAAGTTCACTTCTCGGATTTTTCGTCGTCAGCATCGTGTCGATGATCGCCTGCGGGCACGCGTTTCCCGCGATGCATTTCTGGCGCTCCGACAATTTCACTGCGCAGGCCGTGCTCGGCACCGCGATCATGCTCGCCTTCATTCCGGCGTTTGTCGCCGGACGATTTAGCTTCGGCTACATCGTCGCCTTCGCGCTGCTGTCGGCGGTGTTTGGCTTCGTCTGGCTCAGCCATTTCAGCGCGTTCGACTATCCCCATGCGATCGCGCGCTGGGCCATGATCGCCGCGCTGGCCGCGGTGATCATCCCGCTCCTGTTCCAGGATATCCCGATCTGGCGACCCGAGCTGTCGGAAGCCGTGTTGCGTCGCATCGTGATGCTGCTGCTCGGGACGGCGTTCGCCGTGCTGATTGCCGACCTGTCCTACGGGGCCAGCCTCGGCGATCCCTACGGCGCAGCTCGCAACATCGTGACGCGACCGGCGCTGCTGAACTATCTCACCGGGATCGTCATCGGAGCCGTGCTGCCGTATCTGTTCGCGCATTTTGCGACGCGCAGGCAGTCGATGCACGCGATCGGCGTGCTGCTGTTTGCGGTCTGCTTCTATCCTGTCGTCAACAACAAGACCATTCTGCTGTTGCCGATCTGGCTGCCGTTTCTGTTCTGGCTGTTCGGCCGCTTCGACCCGCGGCTCGCAACGGTGCTGGCATTTCTTGTGCCGATCATGATCGGTCTCGCCGCCTTCTTCGTCCTCCCGGACAAGAGCTACGTCGTATTCAGCGCCATCAACCTGCGCTTCATCGCGATCCCCTCGCTGGCGCTTGATCACTATGCCGACTTCTTCGCGCGCCGCGAGCTGACGCATTTCTGCCAGGTATCCGTCCTGCGACATCTGCACGGCTGCGCCTATGGCGAGCTCGGACCGACGCTTGCGGCGGTCTATCGCGACGGCAATTTCAACGCCTCCTTCCTCGCCACCGAAGGCATTGCGTCGGTCGGCATTGCCTTCGCACCGGTCGCAGCGTTCGTCTGCGGCCTGATCCTGTCGGTCGGCTCGATCGCCTCGCGCCATCTGTCGCCGCGCTTCGTCGCGGTCTCGTCCGGCATCGCGGTCCAGGCGATCCTGAACGTGCCGCTCACCACCAGCATGCTGTCGAACGGAGTGGCCGTGCTGTTCCTGCTGTGGTGGCTGACGCCCGAATGGCGTCCCGAAATTTCCCACAGCCCCGAACCGATCGCCCGGCCGATCAGTGCTGTTGGTCTTGCAGCGTCCTGGTCGTCGCCGACGGCGCAGCGGAGTTCTCAGGGAACAGGGATCGGAGCTTGAGTCCACGCCGCCCGAGCTTCACTGGCTGGCGTTGTGAACGAGCACCGGCCGACGGTGAAGCACGAGCACGATCAGCGCCACCGTCAGCAGCGGCGCGGGCCTGCTCACCGGGATCAGAACGGGCGGGCTGACCAATGGCACCAGCCAGATCAATAGCGCCAACGTCCAGCACCACAGCGGCGGGCGCGGCGCATCCAACACCGTCAGCCAAAGGACTGCGGCCAGCATGAGCAGTTCTTGATCGTAGGGTCCGGAGTGCGGCGCCGCGAGCAGCGTGGCGGCCAGAAAGACCGCCATCTTCTCTCTCACGCCCAGCTGAGACCGGAACGCGATCACAACGGAGGCCGCGGCAAACAAGGCTGCGAGCAGCTGGAGCCCGGACGCCAGGCCCTGCGGCGCGCCAAGCAGCATCGCGCACGTATAGACACTGTTGCCCCATATCCTGCCGACCTCGATCCATTTGGTGTTGGAGCCGGTCAGATTCTCGACCATCAGGGGAAACCAGCGCAGCCAGAGCTCCCATCCGAATATCGCCCCGCTCGCAGCCGCCAGGGCCAACGCGGACAGGCCGGCGGCCCAGAAGGCGCGCCATTGCCCGGCGGCGATCAAGGCCAGCGGCACCAGAATGCAGAACTGCGGCTTGAAGGTCAGCAATCCGAGGATCAATCCCCCCAGCACGGGACGAGACTCGAGCAGGCGCAGTCCGCCGACAATCAACGCGGCCACCAGAAAGACCGCTTGGCCATCGATCACATTGATGAAGGCCGCAGGACAGAGCAGGACGATCGCAAGCAGGACTTCGGATGTCGCCCGGTCATCCGCTCTGAACCGCAGCGCGACAGCCAGCAGGCCGGCGGTCGCGAGCTGGAACGCAACATAGGAGGCAAAGAAGCCGAGCGGGGCAAATGGCAGCAACAGCAGCAGAAAGCTTGGCGGATAGGCCCATGGCCGCAGGTCGAGCGGCTTGGAGAGCCAACCGGCAAAAGCCGCGTTGAGGAAATCGGTGAAGCGCTCGGCATCGAAAATCAGCGATGCGTGGCCATCCAGCACCGAGCGGATGGCACCGTAGAACACCATCCAGTCGGTGCCGAGGGTATTGTAGTTGACCCCGATCTTGCCGGGATAGGGAATGGTCGTGAGCAGAACTGTCAGCGCATAGATCGACGTGATCAGTCCGCCGACCAGCACGCCCCTCGGCGGACGCAACACTGTCTGCCTGGCGTCGGAGTGCCCGTCCCTTGTGACACTTCTCAAAGCTGGAACTTGGGCTAAGCCGTTGAAAATATGGCGCGAGAGACGGGACTCGAACCCGCGGCCTCCGCCGTGACAGGGCGGCGCTCTAACCAACTGAGCTACTCCCGCGGATGCCGATCATCGGATTGATCCGCGCAGGACCGAGGGCATAATGGTCCTCATCTCGTTAGTCAAGGACGTTGCGGAAGTCCGCACGGGACAGGCGTTTTTGCGCCGGCGATGCAAGTTGCGCCCTATTTTCGGGCAAAACAGCGGTGTCGGCAAAGCCCCGAATCAAATAAGGCCTGATACGTCTTGGTTTCCTGAGCCGGCCTAGGCGCTGACCCTGTTCATAACTGGTGGTTTCAGGACTCTTGCAGACGGATTTTGCTGACGCGAACGGGTTTGCCATTCGCGCGAAAACACCAATCCAGCCATTCAGCAACGAGGAGGGACACATGGCGAAGAAAGCAGCGACCCCGGCGACGATCACGCTGAAGCATCTGGCGGCGGCGATCGCCGAAGAGCAGGAGCTGTCCAAGAAGCAGGCCGAGGCGATCCTGACCGACATGGTCACGCGGATCACCAAGCACCTGAAGAAGGGCGAGCGGATCAGGATCGTCGGCCTCGGCATCCTCCAGGTCCGCAAGCGCGCCGCCCGCATGGGCCGCAATCCGGCGACCGGCGAGCAGATCCACATCAAGGCCAGCAAGAAGGTCGCCTTCCGTGCCGCCAAGGAGCTGAAGGAAGCCGTCTAGGCTGCTTCACCACCCGCTAAACAAAGCGTCATTCCGGCCCGCGACGCGGCCCCGGAATGGCGCTTTTCTGTTAGAGAGCCGGTATATTCCTGGCTTCGACACGTTTGACGCGAACCGCCTTCGCTCGAAAACGTTACCCCCTCATCCTTTGCGCGGTTTTCATGCTGGCACCGGTCCTCGACTTCAAGCACACCGTCACCGAGCGCTTCCTGCGCTACGTCGTGATCGACACCCAGTCCGATCCCGATTCGCCGACCTGCCCCTCGACCGAGAAGCAGAAGAATCTCGGCCGCCTGCTGGTCGCCGAGCTGCAGGCGATGGGACTGGCGGACGCCCATCTCGACGAGCACGGCTATGTCTACGCCACGATCCCGGCCAACACCGACAAGACGGTGCCGGTGATCTGCTTCTGCTCGCATATGGACACCTCGCCCGACTGCACCGGCAAGGACGTCAGGCCGCAGATCGTGAAAAACTACCGCGGCGGCGACATCGTGCTGCCGGCCGATTCCACCCAGGTGATCCGCGCCGCCGAGCATGCGGCGTTGGCCGAGCAGATCGGCAACGACATCATCACCACCGACGGCACCACCCTGCTCGGCGCCGACAACAAGGCCGGCCTCGCCGAGATCATGGATGCCGCGCATTTCCTGGTCAGCAACCCGCAGATCAAGCACGGCACCATCAAGATCCTGTTCACGCCGGACGAGGAGATCGGCCGCGGCGTCGACAAGGTCGACATCAAAAAGCTCGGCGCCGATTTCGGCTACACCATGGACGGCGAAAGCGCCGGCCATATCGAGGACGAGACCTTCTCCGCCGACGGCGCCAGCATCATGATCGAGGGCGTCGCCACCCATCCGGGCTTCGCCAAGGGCAAGATGGAGCACGCGATCAAGATCGCGGCCGCGATCGTCGACCGCCTGCCGAAGGACACCTGCTCGCCCGAGACCACCGAGGGCAAGGAGGGCTTTCTGCATCCGGTCGCGATCTCGGGCGCGCTGGAGAAGGCGCGGATCGACTTCATCGTGCGCGACTTCACCGAGGTCGGCCTGAAGCAGAAGGAGGCGCTGCTCGAGACCATCGTGAAGGACGTCATGACGGCCTATCCGCGCTCGAGCTATCGCATGGAGGTCAAGCAGCAGTACCGCAACATGAAAGAGGTGATCGACCGCCATCCCGAGGTCGTCGCCAACGCGATCGAGGCGATCAAGCGCGCCGGCCTGACCCCGGTGAAGACCTCAATCCGCGGCGGCACCGACGGCTCGCGGCTGTCGTTCATGGGACTGCCCTGCCCCAACATTTTCGCCGGCGAGCACGCCTTCCATTCCCGGCTCGAATGGATCAGCCGCCAGGACATGGAGAAGGCGGTGCAGACCATCGTCCACCTGGCGATGATCTGGGAAGAGCGGGCCTAGGGCGCGACGAAGTCAGGTTGGAACCAGGGCTGACCGCCACACGCGCTCGCCGTCGCAGGGCGCACCGCCAAACCAGCGAAAACAACCCCATGCAAAGTAGCCGTTCGGGCAAAACAGCGGTATTATTCTACTATTCCGAACCCAGGCTCGCCCCGCGTCCCGCAACCGGGAGAGGCGAAGCGGGCCTGTGGTCCGACTAGGACGTGGACTCATTAACGCGAAGCCATAGCCTGATCGAGGCGAGCTGAACGAAAGCAAGATAGTTCGCTGCCAGCTTGTCATCGCGAGTTGCCACGCGACGGCACTGTTTGATCCTGTTGAAGAACCGCTCGACCTGGTTGCGAGCGCGATAGAGATACGGGCTGAAGCAGATCGGATCGCTGCGATTGCTCTTTGGCTGGATGTTGGCCCACGCCCCCTTCTTCATCGCAAGTTCTCTGATCCAGTCGGCGTCATAGCCACGGTCGGCGAGTAACATTGCCCCGGATTTCAGACGAGACAGCAGTTTTCCGGCTAGTCGAACGTCGTGCGCCTCACCGGGGCTCAGCGCCAGCCGTACCGGCAGACCATTGCTATCGACCACCGCATGAATTTTGCTCGTCGAACCGCCGCGTGACCTTCCCATCGATTGGCGCTGGTTTCTCGTAACGCAGGCTCCATGCTGGTGCACGCGGACAATAGATGTGTCGATCATCTGGACAGCGGCATCATGAGCAGTGGCAAGTGCGTCTATGATGCGGCCCCAGACACCAGCCCGCCGCCAACGGACGAAACGGTTATAGCAGGTCGTGTAAGGGCCAAAATGATCCGGCAGATCGCGCCAAGGTGCCCGGATCGCAGGACCCAGAAGATGCCGTTTAAAACACGTCGGTCGTTTACCCGAGGAACGCCACGAGGCTTGTTTGGCAGCATCGGCTTGATGGCAAGCCATTCATAGTCGGCGAGTTCGTAGCGCATGATTCGTCCCCCCGGTTTGGGAGTTTGAATCATGGGGGGCGGTCCAAGCGCAACGCTTCTGGCCTGGCTCGGCGCTCTCTGGGCAAAGCTTCAGCTAGCGACAGCCCTCGTTGAGTCCGTCGAAAATGACCCAAGCGGACGTTAGTCGGACCATGCGGCCGGCTCGTCAATTTTCATGATCGGCTGCCTGCCTTGACCTGCTGGCCGACTAGGTCACGCACGATTCAAATTTTGTTTTTTGACCTTGAGGCAGGCAAATCTCCGCCCACTTGGTCGTTGTCACGGTGCGCGGCGATGAACATGGCGACGGCCGACCGGCAATAGGATTCGATTTCGTTGTCGTCCTCTGCTTTCGCCTGATCGAAGCGTGCGATCATCAGGAGATCGGATCCTTTGAAAAGCGCGGCGAACAAGCGGGCGGACCGGAGAGGATCGGGCACGTTCAGAACCGCCTTCGCGTGCAACTGACGCAACAGGGCCTCGATTTCGGCGATGACATGGGCGGGGCCGGCTTCGAAATGGAGCTTGCTTAACGCATTTTGACTCGTCTTGTCGGCCGTGACCATGGCTTCGAGGCTGCGGACGTCTGATCTCAACAGCGTGCGAAGCAGTGATGATCCCACCGCCACGAGCTGCTCTTCGACCGAACCGTCGACGCCTTCAAGAAGGGCCTGTGGTGCAAACAACTGATGGCAGCCGGCCGCCATGGCCGCGCCGAACAGCGCCTCCTTGTTCTCGAAGTGCCTGTAGATGCTGAGCTTCGATATCTTCGCTCGCTGGGCGACCTTGTCCAATGTCGTCGCTTGAAAACCCAGTTCCACAAAGAGCTCGCGCGCGGCGTCGATGATGGTTTGGCCAAGCGCCTCGTTGGCGGGCCGGCCGCGCCGGCCCTGGCTGTTTTCGGTCACGGCAATTCCAGTACTTGACAGTATCCTAATTCTTGAATTACGATACCATGAAGTATCTGAAATGTGCAAGCCAGGGGGTAGGGTGACTCCTTCAATGCAACGACGAGCCCTGCTGAAGCTGGCTGCGCTTTCCACCATCGGCCTCGCCCGCGCTCAGGCCGCCGCCAAGTCCAACTCGTCTCCCTCCATCTACAACACGGAGCCCATCACCATGGATGACGTCATCATCATCGGCGGCAGCTTTGCCGGTCTCGCCGGCGCCTTGCAGCTCGGCCGCGCCCGCCGCAAGGTCACCGTTCTCGATACCGGTCTGCCACGCAACCGCTTCGCCGGCCACTCGCATGGACTGCTCGGCCACGATCACAAGCCGCCGCTGGACATCCTGGCGGAGGCGCGTCGGCAGTTGGCGCGTTATCCCGCGATCAAGCTTGTCAGTGCCCGGGCCGACAGCGTCTCCGGCGCCATCGACAATTTCTCTGTCCTTACTGGCGATGGTGAAAGCCTTGCGGCGCGTCGTCTGATCCTGAGCTATGGCGTCGCCGACCAGATGCCTGATGTTCCGGGCTACGCCGAAAGCTGGGGCACGTCCATCGTGCCATGCCCCTATTGCGACGGCTTTGAAGTCGCCGGCCAGCATTGGGGCCTCGTCTGGTCCAGCCCGCAGTCGCACAATCAGGTCAGGCTGTTCCACGATTGGACTGACAAGTTGACGCTCTTCGCCGATGGTCACGACATTCCGCCCGATATCCAGGCCGATCTGGCGCGCCGCAACATACCTCTCGTCGATGGCCGGATCGTCGAGATCGCCCGTCACCAGGGCCGTATCGCCACCGTCAATCTCGATACCGGCCGCAATGTCGCGGTCGACATCCTGTTCGCCAATCCGCGCAACGAGCCGTCCGCAAGCCTGCATGAAGCACTGGGCCTTGCCACCGTGGCTACGCCCGCCGGCATCGTCCTCAAGGTCGACGAACGCCGTCAAACCAGCACGCCTGGCATCTACGCCGCCGGCGACCTCACCACGCCCTTTTTGCCCTCGGTCACCCAGGCATCATCGCAGGGCGCGATGGCGGGTATCTTCGCCCAGCAGTCGATGGTGGTTTGAGAGCGCAGATTCCCTTCTCCGGTTGCCGCGTGCCATCGAATTGGAGTTGAGGAAGAGAACGATGCCGAAAGAACCAATGAACAGCTTCGCCTCAAAATGGGCTCTGATCACCGGGGCGTCGAGTGGCCTCGGCCTCGACTTCGCAGATCTCCTGGCTGCGCAGAAAGTCAATCTCGTATTGGCGGCCCGAAGGCGGGAGTCGATGGAAAAGCTTGCCGCCGATCTCCGCCGCAAATACGGGGTGGACGTGGTGGTCGAGGCGATCGATCTTGCCGCGCCGGGCGCGGCCAGCCACTTGAAAAGCAGTCTCGATGCGAGGTCGGTGACGATCGACGTCTTGCTGAACAATGCCGGATACGGCTTGCACGGCGCTTTGTTGAACACGCCTATCGAGCGCACGACAGACATGATCCAGCTCAACATCACGACGCTCACAGAGCTGACCTACCTGTTCGGCCGTGACATGGCCGCGCGGCGCTCTGGACATATCCTTCTCGTCGCCAGTCTCATGGCCTTCCAAGCCGTTCCTAGCTACGCGGCCTATGCGGCGACCAAGGCATATGTACTCGCCCTTGGCGAGGCCCTGCACGACGAACTCCGCTCGCATGGTGTGGTTGTTACCACTCTCTGCCCGGGGCACACCGCGACGGGTTTCGATGCGGCAGCCGGCGCAGCCACAACGGCCTTGCTGCGCCTCCTCACCATGAAGCCTCGTCCGGTCGCCGCGAGCGGTGTTCGGGCGCTTATGGAAGGAAAAGCCATGGTGATCGCCGGCCTGGCGAACAAGATGGCAGCCTTTTCAAATCGTCTGACGCCGCGATCAATGCAAAGGGCCACGTTGAAAAGAATAGTGGACGGTTAACTGCAGGGGCGCTGGCGTGCGGAGCTCATCGAACAAGCGGTGCTCTGAAGGCTGACGATGCACACGGAGCTTCGATCCGGATCTTGTCGTTCCTCTGAAGGATCAACGGAGAATGGATCGCTTCATCCCGTTCGCCCTCGCTGCTTGCTGGAGACGATGCGCGCTTTGGCATCGGACAGTTTAGAGAACAAGGATATGTCATGGCACAGCACAATGCCGATCGAGCCGCTGGCTGGAATGACCAAAGCGGGGAGCGCTGGGTCGCCCACCAGGCCCGGCTCGACGCCATAGCGGCCGTGTTCGGTCAGGCCGCGATCGAAGCCGCCGCGCCCGCGACGGGCGAGCGCGTGCTGGACGTCGGCTGCGGCGCGGGCGCGTCGAGTCTGGCTCTGACCGACCGCGTCGGCGCGGGGGGCCAAGTGCTGGGCGTGGACATATCCGAACCGCTGATCGCCCGAGCGCGCGCGCTCGCGCCACAGGACGCGCCAACCCTGTTCCGCGTCGCCGACGCCAGCAGCGCCGAGCTGCCCGAGGGGGCGTTCGACATCCTGTTCTCGCGTTTCGGGGTGATGTTCTTCGACGATCCGACAGGCGCGTTCGCCCATATGCGCTGCGCGCTCAAGCCGGGCGGGCGGGTCGCTTTCGTCTGCTGGCGTGGCGCGGCCGAGAACGATTGGATGCGCCTGCCGATGGGCGCGATTAAGGGCATCGTCCCGGCGACCGCGCCGCCCGATCCCGAAACGCCCGGCCCGTTCTCGTTCGGCGACCGGGGGCGGGTGGCGCGCATCCTGACGGGGGCCGGCTTCAACGATATCGCTATCGCGCCCTTCGATGCTTCCGTCCCGTTTGGCGAGGGCGCGACGCGGGACGCGGCGATCGACGACGCGGTGAAGATGACGTTCGAGGTCGGCCCGCTGTCGCGCGCGCTTGTTGATCAGCCCGACGACATCCGCGCCCGCGCCTCGGCCGCGGTTCGTGCCGCCTTCGCGGACTGCCCCGGCGAGCGGTCGGTGATGATCGACGGCGCGACGTGGATCGTCACGGCGCGCAATCCCGCGCAAGCTGATAGCGATTAGCAGGGGGAGACGCCCCTCGCTGGCCTTGATGGCCGCTGCGCTGGCCGGGTGCAAGGACACCGTGGCGCAAAAAGCCGAACCGCCGCGGCCGGTTGTGGTTGCGACCGCGCATTTTGACACCGAGACCCCGGAGCGCAGCACAGCTGCTTAATGAGTACACAGCCTAATTCAGCCGCTTTGTCTCATCGCGCCTGCGGCGTCCGCACCACGCCGCCGGCATTCATGCCGCCGTCGATCACGAGCTCGGTGCCGGTCACGTAGCGCGAGGCGTCGGAGGCGAGATAGAGCACGCCTTGCGCGATCTCGATCGCCTGGCCGGCGCGGCCGAGCGGCGTTGCGAATCTGGCGCGCTCCTCGGGATCGATCGGCGCGTTCTGGCCGGCGCCGGTGGCCGCGGTCGGAATCTTGCCCCAGATCGGCGTGTCGATGATGCCGGGATGCACCGAGTTGACGCGGATGCCGTCGCCGATCTGGGCGCATTCCATCGCGATCGATTTGGCGAACAGCCGCACCGCGCCCTTGGTGGCGCTATAGCCGGCAAGGTTCGCCGCGCCACGCAGGCCAGCCAGCGAGGACATCATGATGATCGAGCCGCCACCATGCTTGCGCATCAGCGGCAGCGAATGCTTCACCGACAAAAACACGCCGTCGAGATTGATCGCGGTCTGCCGGCGCCAGTCCGCCAGCGTCATGTCGACGATCGAGGGCGCGCCGACGCCGATGCCGGCGTTGGAGACCATGATGTCGAGCCGGCCGTAACGCTTGCCGACCTCGCCGACCACCTCGATCCAGCGCTCCTCGCTGGTGACGTCCTGCGGCAGGAAGATCACCTTGCCCCCGGCCTTCGCGAGCCGTGCGGCGAGTTCGGGTCCGTTCAGCTCGTCGATATCGGTCGCGACGACAATCGCGCCTTCCTGCGCCAGCAATTCGACGATGGCCGCGCCGATCCCCGAGGCGCCGCCGGTCACCAGCGCGACCTTGCCTTCAACCTGTCCTGCCATGTCCACTCTCGCTCGTTTCTTATCGGATCACCGCCGGGCCCTGATCCGGGACCGCGACGTCGTGGACACGGAATTGCACACGTTCGGTGCCTTGCCAACGGTCGACTGCGAGCGAGCCCGCGACATGCAATTGCTGACCGCGATTTTGCGTCAAGGCGCTGCCGAGCTTTTGTCCCACCGCACGGAATGCGATCCCGTTGACGATGGAGCCGTCGCCGGACTTGAAGCGCAGCCGCAAATGCGCCTGCCCGACCTCGTCGGCATAGACCAGCTGGTGCGACGGCAGCGCGATCACGGGCTCCGGATTGGCGCTGCCGAATGGACCGGCGCGATTGAGGATCGCCGCGAATTCCGGCGTCACCGCACGCGCGGTCACCGCACCGTCGATGAACAGCTCGTTCTCGTGGCGCGAGTTGGCGACATCCGCGGCGAGCGCGCTCTCCATATAGGCGCGGAATTCGGCGAGCTTCTCCTTGCGCAGCGTCACGCCGGCGGCCATGGCGTGCCCGCCGCCTTTCATCAGCAAGCCGTCGTGCACCGCCTGCCGCACCGCGCGGCCGAGATCGACGCCGCCGATCGAGCGGCCCGATCCGGTGCCGATGCCGCCGGGCTCGAGCGCAATCGCAAACGCCGGCCGCGCGAACTTCTCCTTCAGCCGCGCGGCGACCAGCCCGACCACGCCGGGATGCCAGCCCTCCGCCGCGGTGACGATCACCGCGCCCTTGTCCTCGAGCCCGAGCGAGGCCAGCGCCTCGGCTTCGGCCTGCGCTTCCGCCGCCTGCTCGATCACGCGGCGCTCGGTGTTGAGGCGGTCGAGTTCGGCCGCGATCCGCGCCGCCTCCGACACATCGCCCTCGAGCAGCAGCCGCACGCCGAGATCGGCGCGGCCGATGCGGCCGCCGGCATTGATGCGCGGCCCCAGCATGAAGCCGAGATGCCAGGCCTCCGGCGGGCCATTGAGCCGCGCCACATCCATCAGCGCGGTGTGCCCGACATGGTCGCGGCGGCGCATCGCGATCAGCCCTTTGGCCACGAAGGCGCGGTTCAGCCCGATCAGCGGCGCGACGTCGGCGACGGTGCCAAGCGCAACGTGATGCAGCATGCCGAGCAGGTCCGGCTCCGGCATCTCGGCGGTCCAGAAGCCGCGCTGGCGCAGGTCGCGATTCACCGCCACCAATGTCACCAGCACGAGGCCGACGGCGGCGAGATGGCCGAGCCCCGAGAGATCGTCCGGCCGGTTCGGATTGACCAGCGCGTCGACCACGGGCAGTTCGTCGCCGGTCTGGTGATGATCGATCACGACCACCGATAGGCCGAGCCGCTTCGCTTCTGCCAAAGGCTCGATGCTGGTGGTGCCGCAATCGACGGTGACGAGCAGCGTCGCGCCCTTCGCCGCCAGCGCACGGACCGCCTCGGTGTTCGGGCCGTAGCCTTCAAACAGGCGGTCGGGAATGTGGATCAGCGGATCGAGCCCGCAATGCCGCAGATGCCAGGCGAGCAGCGCCGCCGAGGTCGCGCCATCGACGTCATAGTCGCCGAAGATCGCGACCTTCTCGCCGCGCACCGCCGCGTCCGCGATGCGTTTGGCGGCAGCCTCCATCTCGGTGACCGTGTGCGGATCCGGCATCAGCTTGCGGATGGTCGGATCGAGGAAGTCGGCGACCGCGTCGATCTCGACGTCGCGCCCGGCGAGCACCCGCGCCAGCATTTCCGGCAGATTGTGGCGCTGAACGATCGCGAGCGCCCGCGCCGCCCCGCGCGCATCCAGCCGGTCGCGCCAGAGTTTTCCGGTCAGCGACCGCGTCACGCCGAGGAACGCCTGGGGCGCCTCGACGGGCAATGCGGATGCGTGCAGCGTCATGATTCCTTCCACGGCATGATCCGGAAAAGTGTGAAGCGGTTTTCCGAGAAGATCATGCTCAAACGAACTCCCAAGGCGGTGACGAGTCATCGCCCTGGGAGGGAATCGTAATGCTTCAGATATTCGCGGGCCAGCGCTAGCAGCCCATCCGGTCGGCTATTTCCCCGAAATCCTTGGCGACGATGTCCCACTGCCCCGTGGCCTCGAAATCGTATTTCTGCAGCGGACCGTATTCCTGCGGGCGCACCACGAAGGCGGTCTTCAGGCCGTGCTTCTGCGCATGCTTGAGGTCGTAATTGTGCGCGGCGACCATCATCACCTGCTCCGGCGGCAGGCAGAGCAGCTTTGCCGCGCCGAGATAGGTTTCCGGATCGGGCTTGTAGTGCTCGAACAGCTCCGCCGACATCACGAGGTCCCACGGCAGCCCTGCGAACTTCGCCATGTTGGTGAGGAGCGCGACGTTGCCGTTCGACAGCGGCGAGATGATGTATTTCGTCTTCAGCCGGGTCAGGCCGGCGACGCTGTCCGGCCAGCCATGCAGGCGGTGCCAGCCGGTGGTCAGATGCTGCAGATCGGCCTCGGTGAGTCCCTTGATGTCGAACTGTGCGACCAGCTTCTCCAGCGAGCGGCGGTGCAGCACGTCGAGGATGACGTAGCCGTTCTGCGGGTTCTTGCGCACCTCGTCCATCGAGGCGGCATAGACCGCACGCCAGCCGTCGACCAGCGCGGTCCAGTCGGCCTTGATGCCGCGCGTCTCGCCCCATTTCGAGAAATCGTTGATCAGGCTGGTGCGCCAGTCGACCACCGTTCCGAACACGTCGAACACCAGTGCCTTGACGCCGGAAAGATCGGACATGTTTGGGCTCCCTTTTTTGTTGTTGTTCTTGCCTTGTCGTTCCGGGGCGATGCGAAGCATCGAACCCGGAACCTCGAGATTCCGGGTTCGCGCTACGCGCGCCCCGGAATGACGTCCTCAATCCAGATAAAACTTGTCGAGCTGCCGGTGCTCGGCCTTGATGTAGCGCACGGTGCCGGTGACCGAGCGCATCACCACGGTCTCGGTCTCGATCACGTCCTTCTTGAACTTCACGCCCGACAGCAGCGAGCCGGTGGTGACGCCGGTGGCGGCGAACAGGCAGTCGCCCTTGGCCATGTCCTCGATGCCGTAGATCATCTTCGGATCGGTGACGCCCATCTTGTGCGCGCGCTCCCGCTTCTCCTCGCTGTCGAGGATCAGGCGGCACTGCATCTGGCCGCCGATGCAGCGCAGCGCCACCGCGGCCAGCACGCCCTCGGGCGCGCCGCCGGTGCCGATATACATGTCGACGCCGGTCTCATCGGGCTTGGCGCAGTGAATGACGCCGGCGACGTCGCCGTCGGTGATCAGCTGCACGGCTGCTCCGGTCGAGCGCACGCTGTTGATGATGTCGGCGTGGCGCGGACGGTCGAGCACCAGCACGTTGATCGCGGTGGGGTCGACGCCTTTCGCCTTGGCGAGGCGGCGGACGTTGTCGGCGGGCGGCGCATCGAGCTCGATCACGTTCTTGTCGAAGCCCGGACCGATCGCGATCTTCTGCATGTAGACGTCGGGCGCGTGCAGCAGCGTGCCGCCATCGGCCATCGCCATGGTGGCGATCGAGCCCGGCATGTTCTTGGCGCACAGCGTGGTGCCTTCGAGCGGGTCGACGGCGATGTCGACCTTGGGACCGGCATTGAGCCCGACCTTTTCGCCGATGAACAGCATTGGCGCCTCGTCGCGCTCGCCCTCGCCGATCACGATGGTGCCTTCGATCGGCAGCCGGTTGAGCTCGCGGCGCATCGCGTCGACCGCGGCCTTGTCGGCCGCCTTCTCCTGGCCGTGGCCGCGCAGCCGCGCGGCCGACACCGCCGCACGCTCCGTCACCCGCACGATTTCGAGCGTCAGGATGCGCTCGAGCAACATCTGGGGCGGAACGGAAATATGGGTCGACATCGGCGTACTCCTTAGGCCTCTAGGCGCGGGCAAAGTTGCCCGCCTCAATCGTCTTCACGCGAACCGGTACCCACTTCGCTCGAAAACGCGCTAGTTCTTCTCGATCCGGATCACCTGCGGCCGGCCGCTGATGACCTTGTCGCGCTGCACTGCAGCCAGCGCGCGATGCACGGCATCCTCACTGGTCGCATAGGTAATCAGAATGACCGGGACCGGTGAAGGTTTTTTGGCCGAACCGTTCACATCAACGCCATCCGGATGCCGCTGCACGATCGATTCCAGGGATATCTTCTGTTCCGCCAACCGGGTGGCGATTGTTGCAGCAGTGCCTGCCAGATCGCGCGCCATCAGGCGAATATAATAGCCACCCTCGTGGCGTTCCATCGGCGCCTTGGTGGTATCGCCCAATCGCTCCACCGGACGGCCGAACGGCCTGGCGCGGATGCCGCGCGCGACGTCGGCGATGTCGGCGACCACGGCGGAGGCCGTCGCGCCGCCGCCGGCGCCGGGACCGACCAGCGTGATCGGCGGCATGCCCTCGCCGTCGATCGTCACCGCATTGGTGACGCCCATCACCTGCGCGATCGAGGATGATTTCGGCACCATGGTCGGGTGCACGCGCTGCTCAATGCCCTTTGCAGTGCGTACGGCGACGCCGAGCAGCTTGACGCGGTAGCCAAGCTCGGCGGCGGCCTTGAGGTCTTCCGGCGTGATCGAGGAGATGCCTTCGACATAAACCGCGCTCTCCGCAACCTTGGTTCCGAAGGCGAGGCTGGCCAGGATCGCGAGTTTTTGCGCGGTGTCGTAGCCGTCGACGTCGAACGACGGATCGGCCTCGGCATAGCCGAGACGCTGGGCGTCCTTCAGACATTCCTCGAACGAGATGCCCTCCTGCTCCATCCGGGTCAGGATGTAGTTGCAGGTGCCGTTGAGGATGCCATAGACGCGATTGACGCTGGTGCCCGCGAGGCCCTCGCGCAGCGTCTTGATGACCGGGATCGCAGCGCCGACCGCGGCCTCGAAATTCAGTGCGCCGCCATGCTTCTCGGCGGCGGCGGCAAGACGCAGGCCGTGCTTGGCGATCAGCGCCTTGTTGGCGGTGACGACGGACTTGCCGGACTTCAGCGCGGCCTCGATGGCGGAGAGTGCGGGATCGCCGGCGCCGCCCATCAGTTCGACGAAGCAATCGACGTCGGGATCCTCGGCCAGCGCCTGCGGGCTCTTTGCCCATTCGATGCCGCGCAGATCGACGCCGCGCTTCTTGGCCTTGGAGCGCGCGGTGACGGCGACGACGCGCACGCCGCGGCCGGAGCGCTCGGACAACAGGCGCTGCTGCGTTTCGATCAGACGGACGACGTCGGCACCGACGGTGCCGAGCCCCGCTATGCCCACTCTGAGGGGTGCGACCATGATAATTGGGAACCTGGAAGGATTAGCGTCGGTTGGCGAGAGGAACCACGTTGTGCAACGTTTCGATGCCGCTTTCAAGGAAGCGGCGCACGCCGCGCGCGGCCTGCCGGATCCGCTGCTCGTTCTCCACCATCGCGATGCGGACGTAGCCTTCGCCATGCTCGCCGAAGGCGACGCCGGGCGACACCACGACGCCGGACTTCTCCACCATCAGGGTTGCGAACTCCATGCTGCCGACCGCCTCGAACGCCTTCGGCAGCGGTGCCCAGGCGAACATCGAGGCCTGCGGCGGCGGAATGTCCCAGCCGGCGCGGCCAAATGACTCGACCAGCGCGTCGCGGCGCTTGCGGTAGGTGTCGCGCATCTCGCGGATGCAGTCGTCGGGCCCGTTCAGCGCCGCGGTCGCCGCCACCTGGACCGGCGTGAAGGCGCCGTAATCGAGATAGGATTTCACCCGCGCCAGCGCCGCGATGATCCGCTCATTGCCGACCGCAAAGCCCATGCGCCAGCCGGCCATCGAGAACGTCTTCGACATCGAGGTGAACTCGACGGTGACGTCGATCGCGCCCGGCACCTGCAGCACCGACGGCGGCGGATTGTTCTCGTCGAAATAAACTTCGGCGTAGGCGAGGTCCGACAGGATGAAGATCTCGTGCTTCTTCGCGAAGGCGACGAGGTCCTTGTAGAAATCGAGGTCCGCGACATAGGCGGTCGGGTTCGAGGGATAGCAGACGATCAGCGCGATCGGCTTCGGGATCGAATGGACGATCGCCCGCTCGACCGCCTCGAAGAATTGCGGCGTCGGCTCCGACGGCACCGAGCGGATCACGCCGCCCGCCATCAGGAAGCCGAAGGCGTGGATCGGGTAGCTCGGGTTGGGACACAGTACGACATCGCCCGGCGCGGTGATTGCCTGCGCGACATTGGCAAAGCCCTCCTTGGAGCCGAGGGTCGCCACCACCTGGGTGTCCGGATTGAGCTTCACCCCGAAGCGGCGGGCGTAATAGCCGGCCTGGGCCTTGCGCAGGCCGTTGATGCCGCGCGAGGCCGAGTAGCGGTCGGTGCGCGGCTTGCCGAGGGTCTCCTTGAGCTTCTCGATCACATGCGGCGGGGTCGGCAGGTCCGGGTTGCCCATGCCCATGTCGATGATGTCGGCCCCGGCGTTGCGCGCGGCCGCCTTGGCCTGGTTGACCTTCTCAAAGACGTAAGGCGGCAGACGGCGAATGCGGTAGAAATCTTCCATGGGACCCTTGCTCCGACAACCGCCATGCCAGAATCGACCACCCCGTCGGTTGCCGAAGCCGGAACAGGCCTCATCCGGAAATCGCACTAGATCAATGACTTAGGGCGAATTCAGGCGCGCGATCTGGGGCGACGGCCGGATCTGCGGTTGAATTGAAGTTCTTTTACCACGGACGCTCCGTAGCGCCAGCGCAGATCGGCCCCGTCCGGCGGCTACTTCCCGGCCGCGGCGTTCGCCGCAGCCGCGTCGCCCGCCGCAGCCGCGTTCTGGGCCGCCGCCGTCGCCTGGCGCTCCCGCGCCGCCTTGAGCTCGGCTTCCATCTTGGCCTGATCCGCCGGCTTCATGGTCTGCTCGCTGCGGTCGGGCGGAAGGTCGTGGACCGGCAGGTAGCCGCTCGAATCCCTGGCGCGCGCCGGAGCATCGGCCGGCAGAGTGTAATCCGCGATCGTGCTCGAACAGCCGCCCAGCGCCGCAATCGACGCAAACAGCACTGCGGCCGCAAGGCCTCTTTTCATTCGATCGATCGGCATGTGCCGAAATGTCCCCAACAAGCTAGCGCGCAGGTCGCACGTTGCCGACACGGGTCGCACTGGTACGAGCCTTTGGTACGAGCCTTGCAGCCTCCGCTGCGTCAATTCTCGCCTTGACCGTTCAAACCATTGTCGCCCGAAACGGTTAAAGCGGGAACAGGAAATGCGAGCCGTAAGGCTTCAATATGTCAGAACGAAGATTTTTATCGCGGTGCAACAGAAGGAAACATTGGAATTTGACTGATTATCGTTACCGCACCGCGCGATGACGCCCACCAAACGACGCGATATTGTCCATCAGATGAGCAACGTGACTACCGAACCCGAGACCGCCCCCAAATTCAACGCCGAAGCCTTTGCCATGAACATCGCGCGCGCGATGGAGAGCAGCGGCCAGGCCCTTGCCGCCTACCTCAAGCCGCGCCAGAGCGGCGAGCTGCGCGACAAGACCCCGAACGAGCTCGGCGAGGTCATCAAGACCTTCAGCGTGGTTGCAGAGTACTGGCTGTCCGACAAGGAGCGCGCCTCCGAGCTGCAGATGAAGCTCGGCAAGGACTACCTCGATTTGTGGGGCGCGGCAGCACGCCGCATGGCCGGCGAAGCCGACGCCAAGCCCACGATCGAGCCGGCGCCGCGCGACAAGCGGTTCCAGGATCCGGAGTGGAAGTCGAATCAGTTCTTCGATTTCATCCTGCAGCTCTATCTGCTGACCTCGAAATGGGCGCAGGAACTGGTCCGCAACGCCGACGGGCTCGATCCGCACACCCGCAAGAAGGCCGAGTTCTACGTCCAGCAGATCACCAACGCGCTGGCGCCGTCGAATTTCATCCTGACCAATCCGGAGGTGCTGCGCGCCACCGTCGACAGCAATGGCGACAATCTGGTGCGCGGCATGAAGATGCTGGCCGAGGATATCGAGGCCGGCCACGGCACACTGCGGATCCGCCAGTCCGATCCGACCAACCTCGAGGTCGGCGTCAACATGGCGACGACGCTGGGCAAGGTGATCTTCCAGAACGATCTGATGCAGCTGATCCAGTACTCGCCGGCAACCGAGACCGTGCTGCGCACGCCGCTGCTGATCGTGCCGCCGTGGATCAACAAGTTCTACATCCTCGATCTGCGGCCCGAGAAATCCTACATCAAATGGTGCGTCGATCAGGGCATCACGGTGTTCGTGATCTCCTGGGTCAATCCGGACAAGGAGCTCGGCAAGAAGACCTGGGCCGACTACATGACCGAAGGCCCGCTCACCGCGATGGACGTGATCGAGAAGGCCACCGGCGAGATGAAGGTGCACACCGCCGGCTACTGCGTCGGCGGCACCCTGCTCGCCTCGACGCTGGCCTATCTCGCCGAGAAGCGCCGCCAGCGCGTGACCTCGGCGACGTTCTTTGCCGCGCAGGTCGACTTCACCCATGCCGGCGACCTTCTGGTGTTCGTCGACGAGGACCAGATCTCGGCGCTGGAACGCGACATGTACGAATCCGGCGTGCTCGACGGCGGCAAGATGGCGATGGCCTTCAATATGCTGCGCTCGAACGACCTGATCTGGTCCTATGTCGTGAACAACTATCTGAAGGGCCAGTCGCCCTCGGCGTTCGACCTGCTGCACTGGAATTCGGACGCCACGCGGATGCCGGCGTCCAACCATTCCTACTATTTGCGCAACTGCTACCTGGAGAACCGGCTGTCGACCGGCACCATGGTGCTCGACAACACGCTGCTCGACCTGTCGAAGGTCAAGGTCCCGGTCTACAACCTCGCCGCCCGCGAGGACCACATCGCGCCGGCGGAATCGGTGCTGTACGGCTCGCAGTTCTTCGGCGGCCCGGTGCGCTACGTGCTGGCGGGCTCCGGCCATATCGCCGGCGTGGTCAATCCGCCGGCGTCGAACAAGTATCAGTACTGGACCAACGACAACATCAAGGACGTCAAGCTCGCGGACTGGCTGAAGGGCGCCGAGGAGCACAAGGGCTCGTGGTGGCCCGACTGGCGCGAATGGCTGGCGAGCCACGATCCGGAGACGGTGCCGGCGCGCGATGTCGGCTCGGTCGCGACGCCGCCGCTGGAGGACGCTCCGGGCAGCTATGTCCGCGTCCGCGCGTAGCGAAAGGCCTCCCGCTCAGCTATAAACAGACCATCCCGGCGGTCGGGAATCGAAATCATTTGAGGGGGATACGATGACGCGCGAACTGTTCTGGCTGTCGCTGACGGTAATCCTGACCGGGCTGCTGTGGATCCCCTACATCCTCAACCGCTGTCAGGTGCGCGGCCTCTCCGGCGCCATGGCCAACCCCTCGCGCAACGACAAGCCGCATGCCGAATGGGCCAACCGGCTGATGTTCGCGCACGACAACGCGGTCGAGAATCTCGTGATCTTCGCGCCGCTGGTGCTGATCCTCAACGCCGCCGACTATTCCACCAAATGGACCGTGCTCGCCTGCGCCGTCTATTTCTGGGCCCGTGTCGCGCATCTGATCGTCTACACGCTCGGCCTGCCCGTGTTCCGCACGCTGGCGTTCACGATCGGCTTCCTCGCCCAGGCCGTGCTGGCGCTCGCGATCTTCAAGGTGCTCTGAACCTCCCTTTCCGCCGGTTGCGGCAACGGCCCGACCGGCGGCTACCTCTCCCCCTTGCGCACGACGATATGCAGCATCGTCGCCGGCGCCTCGTCAAAGCTCTTGATCTCGCTGGTGTCGCGCGACACGTCGGTCCACGCCCCCGACGCGGCGTAGGTCGACGCCAGCCAGTCCGGCGAGGGATAATTGTAGTAACGGCCGATGCTGTCGCGGCCGTCGTCGTGGCCGATCTTGTAGCTCGCGTAGAACAGCCCGCCGGGCTTCAACGCGCGGTGGATGCGGCCGAGAATGCCGGCCAGTTCGTCGCGCGGCACGTGCAGCAGACAGGCGCTGGCCCAGACGCCGTCATAGGCCTCTTGGTCCTCGAGCTCGTCGAACCGCATCGCTTCAACGGGATGATTGATGCGACGCGATGCGACCTCCGCCATCTCGGGCGAACCATCCGTCGCGCGCAGCGCAAAACCGTCGGCGAGCATCACCGCGGCATGATTGCCGGCGCCGCAGCCGAGTTCGAGAATCGCGCCGCCGGCCGGGAGCAAGGCCAGAAAGCCTTTGAGCCGGGTGGACGGAGCTTTCGCCCACCCGGCATAGGCCTCGGCATTGCGCCGGTAGAATTGCAGCGTGTCCTCGTCCACGATGCGCGCGGCGTCAGGCGTCGGCCAGCCCGAGCATCAGCCGCATGTTCTGCACGGCCGCGCCCGAAGCGCCCTTGCCCAGATTGTCAAGCCGGGCCACCAGCACCGCCTGATGGTGCTTGTCGCTGGCAAAGACATAGAGCTCGAGCTGGTTGGTCTCGTTGAGCGCTTCCGGCTCGAGCTTGCCGCCCTTGCCCGGCTCGTTCAGCGGCATCGCCGTGACGTACTTGCTGCCGGCGTAGCGCTTCGCCAGCGCGGCCTGCAGGTCGGCGCCGCTGGGCTTGCCCGGCAGCGTGTCGAGCTGCAGCGGCACCGAGACCAGCATGCCCTGCCGGTAGTTGCCGACCGACGGGATGAAGATCGGCCGCCGCGTCAGCCGCGAATAGAGCTGCAGCTCCGGCACGTGCTTGTGCTCGAAGCCGAGGCCGTAGAGCTCGAAGGCCGGCGCCGAGCCGTCCTCGAAACTCGCGATCATCGACTTGCCGCCGCCCGAATAGCCGCTCACCGCGTTCAGCGTGAGCGGATAGTCCGGCGGCAGCAGCCCGGCATCGACCAGCGGCCGCAGCAGCGCGATGCCGCCGGTTGGATAGCAGCCCGGGTTGGAAACCTTCGCCGCGGTCCGGATCTTGTCGGCCTGGTCGGGCGCGAGTTCGGCGAAGCCGTAGGCCCAGTCGGGCGCGACCCGATAGGCGGTCGAGGCGTCGAGCACCTTCGGCGCCGAGTTGCCCATGGTGTCGATCAGCGCCACGGTCTCCTTGGCGGCCGCGTCGGGCAGGCAGAGGATCACGAGATCGACCTCCTCCATCAGCGCGCGCTTGGCGCCGGCATCCTTCCGCTTGTCCTCGGCAATGTGCTTGACCTCGACGTTGTCGAGCAGGCGCAACCGCTCCTGGATGCCAAGCCCGGTGGTGCCGGACGCACCATCGACGAACACGGTCGCCTTGGTCGCACCGCTTTTGGGCTGGTTAACGCTCTTGGGCTGGTTGGTGTCGGTGAGGGTCATGGCACGCTCCTTTCGAGTTCGTTCGCTTGGTTTGCAAAGACGTCCGGCCGCGCCTGCCGCATCAGCTGCGCGATTGCTTGCGCGCCGGCATCGGTCTGCGCGGCAAGGTTGCCCGCGACCGCGGCAAAGTCGGTCTCGGATTTGTGCTGGTTCAGCTTGAAGCTGCCCTCCACCTCTTCCACCGTCATCTCGAAGCCGACGATGGCCTTCTTCATGGCATCCAGCCGCGCGGCTGTCATCTTGGCGGCCGTCCACGGCCTCTTCGGCGCCAGCCGGCTCTCGAACTTGGCGCTCAGCGCCTCGATCTGGGCGGCGAGTTCCTCACCCGACAAGGTCCGCACCGGCCCGGTCAGATGCACGGCCTGATAGAGCCAGGTCGGCACCTGGTCGGGCGACACGTACCAGTCCGCCGACACATAGGCATCGGCGCCGGTGACGGCCAGCAGCCAGGGGCCGGCATCGGCCAGCTTTACCAGCGGATTGTGACGGGCGACATGAAACAGCGCCTGCGGCGTGCCGTCGGCGGCGTAGGTCAGGTAGAACGGCAGCGCGGAGGCGATCGGCCGCGCGCCGTCCCACGCGCAGGCAAGGCCGAAGCCGCGCGCTTCCGCAAAGCCGAGGCTTGCGGCGCGGTCAGGCTTGAATACCGGTGGCGTATACATGGTCGAAACTCCTGCATGACGTAGGAGCCGCCAGATCGTACCGCGTGTCTTTTTTCAGGAGAGCGCCGCGGGACAAGATCCGGCGGCAGAGGCGATGATCGTTAAACGCGAACGACCGCCCGTACCGCAGAGGTACGGCGGCGGCGGGCGATGATGATGGTCGCGGCGTTGATCATGGGCGCGGCTATAAGGCCGCGCCCGTTTCGCGTCAAGATGCTGTCTCGTCATTCCGGGGCGATGCGCCAGCATCGAACCCGGAATCTCGAGATTCCGGATTCGCCCTTCGGGCGCCCCGGAATGACGGGCGGCTAGATGGTCGGATTCCACGCCGCCGGGACGACGCGGTAGCCGTCGCCGTCCTTGACGATGTTGCCGACGCCCGGGAACGGATAGTGGAAGCCCTGCACCTGCAGCTTCTCGGCGACCAGCATGTCGTAGACGCGGCGACGGGTCTTTTCCGCCACGCCCGCGTCCTGGTCGAAGAAGGCGTGCCAGCCGGGATTGGCGGCGAACAGGTTGGGATGGTTGGTGACGTCGGACTGGATGAAGACCTTCGCCGAGCCGGACGACAGCACATAGGAGGTGTGGCCCGGGGTGTGGCCGACGGTCTCGACCGAGGTCAGGCCCGGCGCGATTTCCTTGCCCCATTCATAGGGTGTGACCTTCTTCTTCAGGCCGGCCTCGAAGATGTTGCGGTTGTTCTTGAACAGGCCCTGCATGCGGCCGGCCGGCGCGCGGCTCATCTCGCCGTCGTCCATCCAGAACTTCCACTCGGTGGCCGGCACCAGCACTTCGGCATTTGGGAACGCCGGCGTGCCCTCGGCGGTCAGCAGGCCGTTCACGTGGTCGCCGTGGAAATGCGAGATCACGACCATGTCGACAGCCTTGGGATCGAAGCCGGCGGCGACGAAATTCTCCGCGAACAGGCCGTTGGCGCCCTTGCTGTTGGCCTTCGACGTCGCGCCGTTGCCGGTGTCGATCACGACCAGCTTGCCGCCGGTGTTGAGCACGAGCGGTGCGAAATAGATCGTCATCATGTCAGGCGGCATGAAAGCCTTTTCTAGTGCCGCGTTGACATCCTCGCGCTTCGCATTGGTGACAAAGGAGTCTTCCAGCTTGAAGACGTTCTTGCCGTCGGAGACCACGGTGACCTGGATGTCACCGACCTTGTAGCGATAGAAGCTCGGCGCCTGCTTGTCGGCGATCGGCGCAGCCGCCTTGGCAGAAACGGACGGCAACAATGGCGCAGCGGCGAGGCCGGCCGCGCCGGCGAGAGCGTGACGACGTGTCAATTCCATGTCATGTCCTTCCAGTGAGCGGTAATGGCGCGTGGTGACGTCAGCGCCTGTTGGGCGAGATCTTGGCAGGGTTCAATGGTTCCGCGATGACAGCGACGCAGCCTGCTGTCATCCCGCGTAACCCCTGCATCATAGCGTTATTCCCCACCCGTCACACCGCCCGCCACATCCATTCGGCGGCATGGGCGATGATGTCGCCGAACAGCAGCAGCGCGGCCGACCAGACCAGCGCGGAGACGAAATTGGCGATCTGGAATTGCCAGTACGCCATCTCGAAAATGCCGGCGGCGAGCGGCACCGAGGCGCGCAGCGGACCGAAGAAGCGGCCGATGAAGATGCTGGGCACCCCCCATTTCCTGACGAATTCCTCGCCGCGCGGCAGCAACTCAGGGTAGCGCGACAGCGGCCACATCTGCGCGACATGCTCCTTGTAGCGATAGCCGAACCAGTAGGAGACCCAGTCGCCGAGCGCAGCCCCGATGCCGCCGGCGATCCACACCGGCCAGAAGCTGATGCCGCTGACCCCGATGAGTGCGCCGATCGCGATCAGCGCCCCCCAGGCCGGCACGAGCAACGAGATGAAGGCGAGCGATTCGGCGAACGCCAGCAGCATGACGATTGGAGCGGCCCAGACCTGGTGGTGGCGCACGAACTCGGCCAGGGCGCGCGCAAAATCTTCCATCTCGTCGAGTGCCTTCCCGCTCCGTTGAACGTCCGTGAATGAACCTTTCTAGCGGCCTTCCGCCTAAGAAGAGGTAAGCCAGCCCTCCACGTGACATCAAGTCACAAAGGCGGGGGATCGCACGTGATTTCCCGAAAGACCGCCTCGGTTCAGGCTGGCTGGCATCTCCCCCACAAGAAAAGGAAATACGGATGATCGGATCACTGATGATGTGCGTCAGCGTCGTCGTCTTGCTGTTCGGAATGCTCGCGGGCATCGCCATGGGTATCCAGCACGACTTCACGCTCGGGCCCGCACACGCGCATCTCAACCTCGTCGGCGGCGTACTGCTATTCCTGTTCGGCCTCTACTACCGCATGGTGCCGGCGGCCGGCACCATGCTGCTGGCGAAGATCCAGGGTTGGCTGCACATCGTGGGCGGCATCCTGTTTCCCGCCGGCGTGGCGGTGGTGCTGCTGAAGGGCCCCTCGCTCGAGGCCGCCCCGATCGCCGGATCGCTGCTGGTGGTTCTCGCCATGATCCTGTTTGCGATTGTTGTCTTCCGCACCTCGCGGGCGTAAGCGGACTTCCTATCTGTGGGGCGGCCGGGCGCTGCCTTCGGCCGTCCCCATTTTCAGCCCATCCGTGGCATAGTCAGAAGCAACCGATTCGCGGCGCGGTTTCGCGCCATACTTGAAGAAACATGTCCAAGCCTCAGAAATCAAACACTAAAACGAAGTCAGCCGACGATCTGTTCGGAGCCCCGGAGTCGAAGGGGCGCGCGCCGTTGAAGGTCGCCGCCCGGTCCGGCGGCAGTGCCGAGGACGGCTATACGGCGGCTGACATCGAGGTGCTGGAGGGGCTGGAGCCGGTCCGCAAGCGGCCCGGAATGTATATCGGCGGCACCGACGAGAAGGCGCTGCACCATCTGTTCGCCGAGGTGATCGACAACTCGATGGACGAGGCGCTGGCCGGCCACGCCACCTTCATCGAGGTGGAGCTGACCGCCGACGGCTTCCTCACCGTCACCGACAATGGCCGCGGCATTCCGGTCGATCCGCACCCGAAATTCCCGAAGAAGTCGGCGCTCGAAGTCATCATGTGCATGCTGCACTCCGGCGGCAAGTTCGGCTCCAAGGCCTACGAGACCTCGGGCGGTCTGCACGGTGTCGGCGTCTCCGTGGTCAACGCCCTCTCCTCACGGCTCGAGGTCGAGGTCGCGCGCAGCCAAAAACTCTACCGCATGACCTTCGAGCGCGGCATTCCCAAGGGCAAGCTCGAGGAGCTCGGCAAGATCAACAACCGCCGCGGCACGCGCACCCGCTTCAAGCCGGACACCGACATCTTCGGCGCCAAGGCCGCCTTCAAGCCGCAGCGCCTGTTCAAGATGACGCGCTCGAAGGCCTATCTGTTCGGCGGCGTCGAGATCCGCTGGCGCTGCGATCAGGAGCTGCTCAAGGGCGTCGAGGATGTGCCGCCGGAGGCGACCTTCCATTTCCCCGGCGGCCTGAAGGATTATCTGACGGCGGCGATCCACGCCGACACGCT
Source organism: Bradyrhizobium ivorense (assembly GCF_900696085.1). Classification (GTDB taxonomy): domain Bacteria; phylum Pseudomonadota; class Alphaproteobacteria; order Rhizobiales; family Xanthobacteraceae; genus Bradyrhizobium; species Bradyrhizobium ivorense. Next base: position 13,444 of record NZ_CAADFC020000022.1, on the reverse strand, counting down.
GGTGCATCAGGATATCTTCTCCGGCAAGTCCGGCCGCAGCGGCTCGCACGGCGCCTGCGAATGGGCGGTGGCCTGGACCGCCGATGCCGACGGCTTCCTGTCGTCCTACACCAACACGGTGCCGACGCCGGACGGCGGCACCCATGAATCGGGCCTGCGCAGCGCGCTGCTGCGCGGTTTGAAGGACCATGCCGAGCGCGCCGGGCAAGGCAAGCGCGCGGCCTCGATCACCTCGGAAGACGTGATGGTCGGCGCCGCCGTGATGCTCTCGGTGTTCGTGCGCGAGCCTGAATTCCAGGGGCAGACCAAGGACCGCCTCGCCACCGCCGAAGCGCAGCGCATCGTCGAACAGGCGATGAAGGATCCGTTCGACCACTGGCTGTCGGGCAATCCGAACCAGGCCAACCGCCTGCTGGATTTCGTGATCGATCGCGCCGAGGAGCGGCTGCGCCGCCGCCAGGAAAAGGAGACCGCGCGCAAGTCCGCCGGCAAGAAGCTGCGCCTCCCCGGCAAGTTGACCGACTGCTCCAACGCCGGCACCGAGGGGTCGGAGCTCTTCATCGTCGAGGGCGACTCGGCCGGTGGCACCGCCAAGCAGGCGCGTAACCGCGAGACCCAGGCCATCCTGCCGTTGCGCGGCAAGATCCTCAACGTCGCGTCCGCCGGCAAGGACAAGCTCACCGCCAATGCACAGATCGCCGACCTCGTTCTGGCGCTCGGTTGCGGTACGCTGACGCATTACCGCGAAGAGGATCTGCGCTATTCGCGCATCATCATCATGACCGACGCCGACGTCGACGGCGCGCATATCGCTTCGCTGCTGATCACCTTCTTCTACCGCCAGATGCAACCGCTGATCGACCAGGGCCATCTCTATCTGGCGGTGCCGCCGCTCTACAAGCTGACCCACGGCACCAAGACGGTGTACGCCCGCGACGACATCCACAAGGATGAGCTGATCAAGGCCGAGTTCCACGCCAACGCCAAGGTCGAGATCGGCCGCTTCAAGGGCCTCGGTGAAATGAACCCGACGCAGCTCAAGGAGACCACCATGGATCCGGCCACGCGCACCTTGCTGCGCGTGAAGCTCTTGACCGAAGACCGCGAGGGCACCGCCGATTCCGTGGAACGGCTGATGGGCACCAAGGCGGAAGCTCGATTTGCCTTCATCTCCGACAAGGCGGAATTCGCCAGCGACGACCTGCTGGACGTCTGAACAGGCCCGTAGCCGATTGATTTCGAAGGATTTTCCGGCCGCCTCCGATCGGGGGCGGCCGTTTTCATTCGCCTTTTCGGAGCACCCCGCCCACTTCGTTTTCGGCTGGTTGTGTCTCACCCGCAACAGCATTTCCGGCGGAACTGCGTATAGTCCGACCATGAGTTTCGGGAATCGGTGCCAGCGCGCCTCCGTCAAGCGACCCGATCGAACGCTAAAGTCGAGGATTTGGATATGAAGAAGTTTCTGCTCGCTCTGACCGCGGTTGCTGCGATGACGGCATCGGCGTCGGCGGCTGACCTCGCCGCCCGCCCCTACACCAAGGCTCCGGCCCCGCTCCCGGTGGCGCCGAGCTGGACCGGCTTCTACATCTTCGGCGGTGGCGGCGGCGGCATCTGGGACGCTGACACCCACACCCAGACGACCATCGGCGGCCTGCCGCTCGTCGGCATCAATCAGCGCCAGGGTGGCGATGGCTGGTTCGGCACCGTTGGCGCCGGTTACGACTGGCAGGTCTCCCCGACCTGGGTGTTCGGCGTGTTCGCTGACGGCCAGTTCGGCAGCCTGAAGGGCACCATTCAGGATCAGGCCATCTTCGTCGCGGGCAACATCAAGAACGACTACTCTTGGGCCGCCGGCGCACGCCTCGGCTATCTGGTTGCGCCGAACGTGCTGTCCTACGTCAACGCCGGCTACACCAACTCGCACTGGAAGGGCACTGGCCTGTTCAGCACGATCAGCGGTCTGGACGCTGGCCTGCACACCAACGATTTCGACCGTGGCGGCTGGTTCGTCGGCGGCGGCGTCGAGAACAACCTGAACATCTTCGGCATCACCGCGCCGGGCTGGTTCATGAAGACCGAGTACCGTGCCGCCTACTACGACCGGAAGAACGTCTCCGAGCTGATCAACGGCACCAACGTCTCGAACGGCACCGACATCAGCTTCAAGCCCTTCGTGCAGACCATCAGCACGTCGCTGGTCTACCGCTTCAACTGGAGCGGCCCGGTTGTCGCCAAGTACTGATCTCTGCTGATATCGTAGACCAAAGCCCCGGGCATCGCCCGGGGCTTTTTCGTTTGAGCTAACGCCCGGAGATTGCCGCCTTGAGCAGCCCGTAGGCGCGGCCTGGCTGCCGGCGCATTTTTCCGGTCCTCCATGCGCGATTCCGGCCTTGCCGATCGCGGCGGCATCGTATCCGATCAGGAGGTACGGGCGCTCCCTGGAACGGTTTCTGGTGGCCCGCGCCGGCGCGCGCGAGGCTCTCACCGTTCGGCTCGCGCGCCCTTCCCTCACACAGCGGACAACAACAATGAAAAACCAACTGTTTGATCTCTCCGGCAAGGTCGCTGTCGTCACCGGCGGCAATGGCGGCATCGGGCTCGGCATGGCCCAGGGCATGGCGGATGCCGGCGCCGCGATTGCGGTGGTCGGCCGCAACGAGGCGAAATCGAAAGCAGCGGTCGAGGATCTGCGGCAGCGCGGCGTCAAGGCGATCGCGGTGGCAACCGACGTGACCGATTCGTCGGCGGTGACCGCCATGGTCGAGCGTGTCGCCAATGAGCTCGGCCGCATCGACATCCTCGTCAACAATGCCGGCATGAGCATCCGCAAGCCGCCGCATGAGCTCGAGCTCGACGAGTGGAGCAAGGTGATCGACACCAACCTGACCAGCGCCTTCATGTGCTCGAAGGCGGCCTATCCGGCGCTGAAGGCATCCGGCCGCGGCAAGATCATCAATATCGGTTCGATGATGTCGATCTTCGGCGCCAGCTTTGCTGCGGCCTATGCCGCGAGCAAGGGCGGCATCGTGCAGTACACCCGCGCCTGCGCCAACGCCTGGGCGCCCGACAACATCCAGGTCAACGCCATCCTGCCCGGCTGGATCGACACCGACCTGACGCGCGGCGCGCGCCAGCAGGTTTCAGGGCTGCACGATCGCGTGCTGGCGCGCACGCCGGCCGGACGCTGGGGCGCGATCGACGATTTCGCAGGGATCGCCGTGTTCCTGGCCTCGCCGGCCTCCGACTTCGTCACCGGCACCGCGATTCCGGTCGACGGCGGCTACTCGGTGATGGTCTGAACTCTCCGAAGAGATCGTGCGCAAACAAGAAAGCCCCGGCGCATTGCCGGGGCTTTCGCAACTCTGTGGGTGCGAACGAGACTCAGTAGCGCGCGATCGCCGGCGCGTCGAACTTGTAGTTCAGGCGCACCACCGCCCACTGGATGTCGCGCGGCTTGGCGTCGAACGTATAGGTGCCGCCCGAGGTGCCCGCGAGCTGATAGGTCGCACGCTCGAAGGCGGCGTAGTTGTACTCGACGCCGACGGTCCAGTTGCGGGTGATGCCGTATTCCCAGCCGCCGCCGACGGTCCAGCCGCTGGCCCAATGGGTCTGGCTGCCCGAACCGGTTGCCGGGTTGGCGACGTTGTCGACCACCGACAGGCGGTTGTTCACGCCTGCATAGCCGCCCTTGAAGTACAGCAGGTTGTTGTTGATCGCGAGGCCGGCGCGGCCGACGATGGTCGCCATGAAGTTCGCGCGCCAGCTGAACTGATCATCGAGACCGCCGAACACCGCGTTGTTGAGCCGGCCGGAATTATCGAGGCCGGAGAACGTGCCCTCGACACCGAACACGAAGTTGTTGGCCTGCCAGTTGTAGCCGATCTGGCCGCCGCCCATGAAGCCCGAGCCGCGCTGACGGAAGCCCTGGCCCGGAACGAGATCGCCGAACGCCGTGGTGTTGGCGCTGTTGACCCACTGCTCGTTGGTCCAGGCGCCGCCGAGATGGCCGCCGATGTAGAAGCCGGACCAGTTGTAGACCGACTCAACGTAAGCCGGCGCCTTGGTGTAGGGACGCGCGCCGAGGTCGGCCGCGGATGCGACGCTGACGCCGAGGGCGGTCGTGACGGTCAGCGCGGCAATGAATTTGGTACGAAACATGGTGGCACCCCAAATTGTCTGATGGGCGTTGTCTGATGGGTGCCAGCTTTCCCAGAGAGACCCTTACCAAAAGAAAACTCGAGCGCCGGGCGACGCCGAATCCGCGCGCGGCGGATTCGAATCCTGCCCCGCTGTTGCAGCCGCGCAACTTTTCATAGTTAATTTAAGCCACTGTTATCCTTGACGAATTCCTACCTGCGCGGTCAGCTTCGGGCCGGCGAATGGACGTGCTCGGGCCGCACGCCGAGGCCGAGCGCGCGCGCCGTAAGTCCCTGCAGCCACGGGACCGCGGTGATGAGCCGCAACGCCAACGGCATCGGCTGATCGCCCGGCTTGAGCGCGGCGGTGATGATGTTGTTCTGCGCGACCACCTGGATGCGCTGGGTCGCCCGCACCGGAAATTCGCGCCGCCGCCTGACCGCATCGAGCTCGTCCTCCGACGGGCAGCCATCGGCAAGCTTCGCCGCCAGGATGTTGGCGGTCGCCACCGCGTCCTGCACCGCGAGGTTGACGCCGACGCCGCCGATCGGCGACATCGCATGCGCGGCATCGCCGATGCAAAGCAGGCCCGGACGGGTCCAGCGCGTCAGACGGTTGATCGCCACCGTGAGCAGCTTGAAGTCGTCAAAGCTCTTCACGTCGGCCATGCCCGCTTTCAGGATCGGCGCAAGCTGCAGAATGTCGTTGATCAGCGCCGGCAATCCCCTCGCCTTCACCGCTTCATACTGTCCCTTGGGGATCACATAGGCGCATTGCCAATAGTCGCCGCGATCGAACGTCACCATCATCTTGCCGCGCTCGACGCGGGCGAACAAGTTCTCGGTCTCGTCCGGCCGCCGCGGGACGCGAAACCACAGCACGTCCATCGGCACGCCGATGTCCTCCACCGCAAGGCCGGCGCGCTCGCGCACCGTGGAATGACGGCCGTCGCAGGCGATGGTCAGATCCGCGGCGATCTCGATCGGGCCATCCGGCGTCGTTGCACGGACACCGGTGATGGTGTCGCCGCGCCGGAGCAGATCGGTGGCTTCGGTGTTCATCAGCACCTTGAGCGACGCAAAGCGCTTGCCGCTCTCGCGCAGGAAATTGAGGAAATCCCACTGCGGCATCATCGCGATGAACGGATATTTCACCTTGAGGCGGCTGAGGTCGGCGACCCGCACCGATTGGCCGCCGAAGATGCCGTCCATCTTCTGGATCCGCTGGTGCGGCAGCTTCAGGAAGCCGTCGATCAGCCCGAGCTCGTCCATCACCTGCAAGGTCGAGGGATGCACGGTGTCGCCGCGAAAATCGCGGAAGAAATCGGCGTGCTTCTCGAGCACCACGACGTCGACCCCGGCGCGCCCGAGCAGGTAGCCTAGCATCATGCCGGCCGGTCCGCCGCCGACCACGCAGCAGCGCGTCTTCATCGTCCGCGCATCCGGTTGTTGCAGATCGCCAGCATTCATGGCGTCATCCCTCCGCTCGACCTCACGTCCGCATTGTAACGCGGATCGAACAGGAACGCTGCAAGGGCTAGCGCCTGAAGGTCTTGATCTCCGACACGCTGCCGTCGCGATAGGTCAGCTCCACCGAGACCGATTTGGTCTGCGGCGCGAGCTTCAGATAGGGTTGCGCGTCGGACGGAATAGCGCTCGGGTCGCGCGAATTGCAGGCCGGCATCTTCAGGACCTTGTCCGGCACCGCGCTGTCGATGCCGATCCGCACCTCGCGGATCGCGCAGCGGTACGACATCAGATGCGTGTAGTAGACCAGCAGGCCGTTGAACTCGCGGAACGACAGCCAGCTCGTCGCGGTCATGTCGAGGATCTTGCGCTGGTCGCGGATCAGCGCGGCGTCGGGATCGAACCTGATCGGGAACGGCCCCTGCATTTCGCCCAGCGTATCGACATAGCGCAGCTGGATGGTGCCGGCGGGCGCATCGGCCGGCAGCTCGATCGACGGGTTGGGCATCCGCTTGCGGGTGCGCGGATCGAGCGTGTCGATGAAGCCGGTCTCGCGGAAATCGCCGGCATCGCCCATCCGCCAGGAAATCCCGAGCGTCGGGTCGGCGATCGAGAACACCACGGTCCAGCCGCCATTGTGCCGCGAGAAGCTCGCGATCGGCGCGTTGACGGAATCCTCCTTCGGCAGTTTTGGCACCGAAACCGGTGGCAGCGCCGCAACCTGCTGCGGCGGGGCCGAAGGCTTGATTGCATCCTTGGCAGCGTCGGCGAGCTCCTTGACCGCCCCGTTCAGGAAGACGTCGTCGACCATCTGGTCGAAATACACCGGGATCTGCTTGTGCTTGACGGTCTCGGCCGCCTCGCTGACCAGGCGCCGCGTGCGCTGCGCGACCTGCACCAGGTTTTCGCCGGGCTGCAGCAATTCCCTGGCGAAGGTCCGCGTGAACACCGAATTGGGATTGGTGTCGTCGTTCGACAGGCGGTCGAGCGCGGTCTGCCGCGGCCCCGCCGAAAACACCGAGAACACACCCTCCGGCAGCTGCGTCATCGGCGCGAGCCCGCCGCCGCCCGCCACCGCGCGGGTGCCGGCACGCTCGAACGGGTTGTTGCGGCAGGCGTCGAACACCAGGATCGAGGTGCGCGCCTTCTTGTTCTGCAGCCGCTCGACGATGCGGTCGGCCAGCACCGAGGCATCACGCACCAGTTCCTCCTGCCCTTCGGTCGCGGCCGGCACGTCGGTCGGCAGCAGGAAATTCTGGCCCATGATCTCGAAGCCGTGGCCGGCATAGAAGAAGAACGCGGTGTCGCCGGGCTCGACGGTGCGGTCGAAGGCCAGCAGCGTTTCGGAGAACGCCTGGCGGTTCAGGTTCTCGGCCACCATCACGGAAAAGCCGAGCTGTTTCAGCGTGTCGCCCATGGTGCGGGCGTCGTTGACCGCCTTCTGCAGCTTCGGCACGTTCCTGTAATCATTGTTGCCGATGACCAGCGCAACGCGCTTGGCGGCATGCGCCGGCACCGCAAAGGCCAACAGGGCCGCCGCGACGATTATTGCCGATAATCCCGAAAGCCAGCTCTTCATCCTCGTTCCCGCATGCACGGCGCGCCGGCGACCCACGACCGCCGCATAATAGTCGGACGAGCCGTTTGCCCGGTTCAAGCCCCGACGGTGATACCGGCGCATCGTTCTGACCGGCGACCATCCGCCAAAATGAGCAGGCCGCGCAGCCGCCGGTCACGTTCCCTTTTCGCATCTGCATGATAGGTTCTGCGTCTCCGCGAGTCCAAGGGCTGCCTCCCGTGTTCACATGGTCTACCGAACAAATCGATCCGCGCGATCGCTTTGATTATTGGCGTGAAGTGCGCGCCAAGGGATTGTTCGGCGTCACCGCGGAGCTCGAGCCCGAGCATCGGCAGGATTTCTTCGGCAGATTCTCGCTGCGCAAGCTCGGCAATGCCGGGCTCGTCGAGCTGCGCGCCTCGCCCTACCGCGTCGAGCGCCGCGACGGCGACATCGCCGATGCGCGCAGCGACAGCCTGTGCATCTACCAGCAGCTTGGCGGCGGCGGCTGGTTCAGCGGCGGCCGGCTCGAGGACTTTGCGGTGCGCGACGGCATGTTCGCGACCAGCTATGCCGACCTGCCGTACCGGACGGTGCCGCTCCGCGACGACGGCTTCAACCTGCGCATCATCAAGGTCCCGGTCGCCGACATTCCCCTGCCGCGCCGCGCCACGCTCGACGAGCTCGTCCCCAAGCCGGTGCAGGATCAGGCCGCGCTGCGGCCGCTGCTGGAATCCTGCTTCCACGACCTCGTCGAGGGCGGCGATGCCGCGCATGCGGACACCGCGCCGCTGGTGCAGGCGCTGGCCCATATCGCGCTGATCGAGCGCGGCGTGCTCCGCTCGGCCAGCCGGCTCGGGCAACAGGCGCTACGAACCGGCCGCCTGTCGCTGGCGCGCCGTCTGATCGCGCGGCAGCTCGCGCAGCCGACGCTGTCACCAACCCTGGTGGCCTACACGCTCGGCATCTCGGTTCGTCATCTGCATGTCCTGTTCGAAGACGCGGAGATGAGCTTCTCGGAGACGCTGACACGGCTCCGGCTCGACCGCAGCCGCCGCCTGCTGCGCGAGCGGCCGGACTGGACCATCGCCGACGTCGCCTTCGCCTGCGGCTTCGAGAGCCTTGCGACATTCTACCGGCTGTTCAATGCGGCCGAGCAGATGACGCCGGGCGACTACCGGGCTCGATCCGCCTGAAGCCGGCAAAGCGCCGGCGCGCTGCCGAATTGATCGGCGTGCGCGCAATGAGAAGACGCCCCGCGACCGCTGCGCCAAGACTACGCCGGCGACGTGCAGGGCGAGATCATGGCGGTGATTGGCGGCAGGCGGGGAATGAGGCGTGGCGCGCCGTGCGATGCGCAGCGCGCCGAACCTGGCAACGGCATGGTGCGCCATGCGTGCTGATGCTGGACCGCCACCCACCGCTCCCGGCTCGCCCGCGGCCCAGGTTCGTTTCGATCAGCGCCTCGACCAGAGCTGGCGCGGATGGGCGCCGTTGAAGGAGGCCTGCGCGGCCGATCTCAAGAACGCGATGGAAGCCGACGATGCGGCGAGGATTCCGCCGCTGGTCAGGGCCGTGGCGGACTTCACGCTGATCGAGCGCGGCGCGATCGGCCCGGGCAGCCGGCGCGCGCAGCGGACGCTGCGGATCGCCCGGCTCAGCCTGGCGCGCCGCCTGATCGCGCGGCATCTGTCGAAATCATCGCTGTCGCCGACCTTCGTGGCCGGCCTGCTCGGCGTCTCGGTGCGCTACCTGCACGTGCTGTTCGAAACCACCGGCACGAGCTTCTCGCAGACCGTGGCCATCAAGCGCATGCAGGAGAGCCGCCGGCTGCTCCGCGAGACGCCGCCGCGGCCGATCGCCGAGATCGCCCATGCGTGCGGGTTCGGCAGCCTTGCAACGTTCTACCGGATCTTCAACGCCTCCGAAGGCCTGACGCCCGGCGAGTTCAGGGCTCGCGGCAGCGGTGCCGACGCCTCGTCCCCCGCTACCGAGGCCACGGGCCATTTGACCGTAAAATGACGGAAAAGCCGCCCATTTAGGCGAAAACATTAAGCTTTTTCGGCCATCGGACCGGTTCCCTGATTGACTTTGCCGGTTTGGCCCCTATGTTGCGGGGCAACGCGGCCTCGGATCGAAGCACGATTCGTCAGGTTTGCCGCCCGTCAGCGTCCTTTAGCAGCCCCCGAGCTTTTTTGAGAAGCGAGCCGTTTCGGGGCCGAACGCGACAGCCTTTTACTTTCGATTCCGAACGGCGGTATCGACCAGAGGCTCAATGTCCTTTTCCAATCTCGGCCTGTCCGACAAGGTCCTCGCCGCAGTCGCGGCCACCGGCTACACCCAGCCCACTCCCATCCAGGAACAGGCAATCCCGCACGTCCTCGCCCGCCGCGACGTCCTCGGCATTGCCCAGACCGGCACCGGCAAGACCGCTGCCTTCGTTCTCCCGATGCTCACCATCCTCGAAAAGGGCCGCGCCCGGGCACGCATGCCCCGCACCCTGATCCTCGAGCCGACCCGTGAGCTCGCCGCCCAGGTCAAGGAAAATTTTGACAAATACGGCGCCGGCCAGAAGCTCAACGTCGCGCTCCTGATCGGCGGCGTCTCGTTCGGCGACCAGGACTCCAAACTGACGCGCGGCGTCGACGTCCTGATCGCAACCCCCGGCCGCCTGCTCGACCATACCGAACGCGGCGGACTGCTGCTCACCGGCGTCGAGCTCTTGGTGATCGACGAAGCCGACCGCATGCTCGACATGGGCTTCATCCCCGACATCGAACGCATCTGCAAGCTCGTCCCGTTCACGCGGCAGACCCTGTTCTTCACCGCGACGATGCCGCCGGAAATCAGCCGCATCACCGAGCAGTTCCTGCACAACCCGGCCAAGATCGAGGTCTCGAGGCCCGCAACCACGGCGGTGACCGTGACCCAGTCGCAGGTGCCCGCCGGCCGCGAGGCACACGAGAAGCGCGAGATCCTGCGCCGCCTGCTGCGCGAGGCCAAGGACCTCAACAACGCGATTATCTTCTGCAATCGCAAGCGCGAAGTCGCAGTGCTTCACAAATCGCTGCAGAAGCACGGCTTCAGCGTCGGCGCCCTCCACGGCGACATGGATCAGAGCGCGCGCATGGCCGCGCTGGATCAATTCCGCAAGGGTGAGCTGCCGCTGCTGGTCGCCTCCGACGTCGCCGCGCGCGGCCTCGATATTCCGGCCGTCAGCCACGTCTTCAATTTCGACGTGCCGCATCATCCCGATGACTACGTCCATCGCATCGGCCGCACCGGCCGCGCCGGCCGCACCGGCACCGCGATCTCCATCGTCACCCCGCTCGACAACAAGTCGATGGCCGCGATCGAAAAGCTGATCGGCCAGCAGATCCCGCGCGCCGAGGGCGACTACACCGTGCACAGCGACGCCTCCGACGAGGCCGACGCGCCGCGCCGCTCGCGCGGCCGCGATGGATCACGCGAGGGCGGCCGTGGCGGCCGCAAGCCGCGCCGCGAGCGCGAGCCGCGCCACGACAGGGAGCCGCGCCAGGAGCGGACGCAAGAGCGGGCTCAGGAGCGTGAGCCGCGCCAGGAGCGCGAACCGCGTCACCGCCGCAATGCACCGCCGCAGGAGCCGTCGCACGTGCCGTCGATCGGCCGCGCCGAGCCGCGGCGGCAACAGCGCGAGGCGGACCACGAACCCGCCGATCATTCGCATCTGCCGGCCTTCCTGCTGCGCCCGGTGCGCGCACGCGCATAAGCCCCGGCCGGCTTCAAGCGGACGCGCACGGCGAGCTGTGTTGCTGCTGTCTTGCGACGGATGCGCGCGGTGCTGCGTGTTTGAAGCAAATGCGCGCAGAATTCGACGGGATCCGGCACGCTGCGGCGACCGCGGCCGGCTCCCGTAGTTCTACTGTTTACCTCGCCTTCACTCTCGTCCCGTACCCTCGCCCCAATAGTTTAGTTATTGCTGCCGGGCGATGACCCGGCGTTGCTGCGCATTGGGGACGTGACAGTGGTCAAACTGCTGGACGAGCACGAACGTACATTGGCCTTTGCCGACGTCGCACTTGGTCAGATCCGCTCGCTTCGCCAGACCGCCGTGCCGCGCAACTACGAAATCTGGTACGTCTACGCGACCGGCTACAACGCTCCGCTCAACAAGGTCATCAACGAGACGCTGGCGCGCAGCGGCAAGCTCAGCGAATCCGATCTCGAGCAGATCTACGAGACCTATCTTTCGCACATCAAGACCTCGGACAGAATCGACAAGGTCGGCGCCCGCGTCATCGGCGAGATCGACGATGTCATGAAGCTGATCACCGACGCGCTCGGCGTGTCGGCGACCTATGATGCGAGCCTGATCGGCGCCCGCGACAAGCTGGCGACCGCCACCTCGCGCGACCAGATCAAGGCGATCGTCGAGGGCCTGGTGAAATCGACCCGCGAGATGCGCGACACCAACATGGCGCTGGAGAACCGGCTGGCGCTGTCGAAATCCGAGATCAGCGACCTGCAGCACAGCCTGGAAGCGATCCGCGCCGAGAGCCTGACCGATCCGCTGACCGGGCTCGGCAACCGCAAATATTTCGATCGCTCGATCGACATGGCGGTGCAGACCGCGCTCGCCTCTAGCGAGCCGCTATCGCTGCTGATGTTCGACATCGATCACTTCAAGTCGTTCAACGACTCCTACGGCCACCTCACCGGCGACCAGGTGCTGCGGCTGGTGGCGCAGTCGCTGAAGCAGACCATCAAGGGCCAGGACATCACCGCCCGCTACGGCGGCGAGGAGTTTGCGGTGGTGCTGCCCAACACCGCGCTGCGGCAGGCGCTGACGGTTGCCGACCACATCCGCCGCGCCGTGATGGCCAAGGAATTGAAGAAGAAGTCGACCGGCGAGATCCTCGGCCGCGTCACGATCTCGGTCGGCGTCTCGATGCTGAAACCCACCGACGACACGGATTCGCTGATCGAGCGCGCCGATGCCTGCCTCTACGCCGCCAAGCGCGCCGGCCGCAACCGCGTGATCTGCGAAGCCGACCCAGAGTACAGCAGCGAGACGCAGACCCGCGTGGCGTGATCTTTCGCCCTTCGCCTCCCTCAGCCGTCATTGCGAGCGAAGCGAAGCAATCCATAGTCCCGCACGTGCGGAGCTATGGATTGCTTCGTAGCTACGCTCCTCGCAATGACGTGGATGTAGTCGGACGCTCAGGATGAGGATCTTTTCCTCGGCGCGCGCTTCTTCTTGGCCGCAGGTTTCCTTGCGGCCGCCTTCTTCACGGCCACCTTCTTGCCCACTGTCTTCTTGCCCGCAGCCTTCTTCGCTGGCGCCTTCGCCTTCCTTGGCCGCTTGCGCAGCGCGGCGCGTTGCGCAGCCGCGAGCGCCGAGCGCGCCCACACCGCAAGCTCCTCGGTATCGTCGAAGAGCCGTGCCGGCAGCTGCCAGTATGAGTTGACCAGCACGGTCTTCGACCGCGTCTGATACTGGAAGGGTTTTGAACCCTCCGCCTCGAATTGCGGAATGGTCTCTTCGTCGGCGCGGAAGTAGAGCCCGGCCCGCAGCGCCAGCGCGAAATTGGTGCCGTCAGCGGAGATGCCGTAGCCGGAGAACATCCGGCGCAAGGTCACCGGGCCGAAGTCGGCAAACAGGTCTGTCAGGAATTCGCGGTCCATGTCCCGTCGCCCCCATGCACTGCCCTATCCACGTCATGTATGGACGGCCCCCTGTCGGCAAGGGCTTTCTTGATGTTTCGGCAAGCGGATCGGGGAGCGGTCATGTATACGGCCTCGAGATGCGGCCATTGACCGCGGGCCCTGATGGAGATCGCTGATCGAATTCCAATCATTGCGGCGCGCTGTGACGCGCGATGACGTGGCGGAGTGTTTCGATCCCGGTTTCCTGACCATTTGCCATCACACCTTGATTGCCCTTCCGATAGGAATGAGCGCGAGCGCGGCGGCTGTCGCCCCTCGACTAGGCAGCAGCCGGCGCGCTCGCGCGGTCGCGGTAAGGTTCTCCTTTGACCAGCATGGCCCAGATGATGCGCGCGGTCTTGGCGGCGAAGGCCACCATGGCGACCTTGTAGGGCCGCCGCGCCAGCAAATCACGCAGCCATGGATCGCTGACGCCGCGCGCCTTCTGCTGCCGCAGATGGGCGCTGGCGCCGTTGATGAAGAGCGCGCGCAGCACGCGATCGCCCTGCTTGGAGATGCGGCCTGGGCGATGCTTGCCCCCGGTGCCGTGATCTTTGCCGGTGAGCCCGATCCAGGCGGCAAAGTCCCGGCCGGAGCG
>NZ_CAADFC020000021.1 GCF_900696085.1 Bradyrhizobium ivorense | reverse complement strand
TCGGTCTTGCGCCGGATCACATCGTGAGTTCGAGCTTGCGCATCTCCTGCAGGCGCGCCAGGCAATAATCTCGGTACAATGCGTTGATGAGGTCCCACATGACCAATCCCCTTTGGTTCAATGGTGACAGCCTAGACCCGGATTGTTTCGGGCCGGCTTCGCGCCGCCGGGAAAATGGTTTCGTGGGGCGTGCAGCCGCGCGGCGTCATCGACAGACGATGAATTTCCGGATCACCCAGCCCAGCGGGCGGGCGGTGGCGTCGGCGATATAGACCCACGGCTCGCCGCCGCGGTCCCTTGCCTGATCGAGGATCCGCGCACGGGTCCCGTTCGCGACGGTGCCGACGATGGTGCCGTTAGGGGACGTGCGCACGTTCAACGGCGTCGATGTCGGATCGGCGATGACGCAATTGGTGCCGGCCATGCTCTCGCCGCGGCCCCGATCGGGCGTCTCGCGCGTCCCTGACAGCGATTTCTCGTCATTGCCGACGCTGCCGCCGCTACTGCCGGCCTGCGCCAGCGCCGCCTGCGGGCTCGCGAGCAGCAGCGCGGTGCAAACCACCAGATCACGCAATGTCGGCATCGGACGGGCTCACCGGCGGGTGAAGAGGGCGGGATCAGCATGGACCAGCGGCAAAATTGGCGTCAACATCCACCGTGATGGAATGCAGCCGGCAATATCGATCGTTGGGAGCACCTGCGATGCGCTCGGTTCTGGCTCTTGGTCTGCTGGTCATGCTGTGCGTGCCCGCGGATGCGGCGCCGCGCCGCCACCCCCGCGCGCGCGAGCCCGTGGCGACCCGTCCACCCGCGGAGGCGCCCCAGCCCCGGCCGGGCGCCCGCTTCGCGGTGCCGGGCTGGAGCGACGAGTCGACGCAACGATGGCTCGACAAGGCCACGGAGGGTCTCGGCGGCGGGTAGTCGGGCGCGGCCGCGCGCCACCAGCTCAACCCTCGTCGTCCGCCCCCTCGTCCTGGGCGCTGGAGGCCGAGCGGCCGCTGAACCGGCGCGACACCGCGGTGGCCCGGCCCGACTGCATGCTCTCCATCTCGCGCATCTCCTTGCGCAGCCGCCGCGCCGCGCGCATCGCCTTCTTGATGTGCGGATTGGGCGAGTCCTCGTCGAAAAACAGCACCACCTCGCAGCTCGGGCACTGGCGCGAATAACCGTTCTGCAGGCGCTTGGCGCGATCGCGAAACACGTTCTTGCAGCGGGTGCAGCGGATCTGGACGGAATCTTCCATGACGGTCCCGAAATGCCCGGTCGCGGCGGCGGTCGGCGTCGCTCGCCGTGGAGAAAAGAAAAACAACGAGGGGAAAACCATTGTCGATCAATCTTCACAAATCGTGAAACGATGCTGCACCCGTCACGGGCGGCCATTCGCGCGCGCCGCCGTGGTCGTGATGTCGAGGCCTATCTTGCAGGATGCGGCGACGGAGCGCCGCAACGCGGGCGCGTGGCGCGCGGGGAATTTTGCATCCGTCACTTTTTCCGGACCGATGTGAGCTGCTTCACGCGCATCGGCGGCCGATCCGCTGCAGATTTGAGCTTGGACGCGAACAGAAGGAGTCGCGGACATGAGCGCAAAGCCATCGAGTGGAATCCCTGACTGGCTGACGACGGATCTGATCGTCATTGCGGTCGCTCTCGCAATCATTGCGTTCGGCGTGTGGATCGATCCGTGGTAGCCGTTGCCATCCCGGGGCGCAGGCCTGCGCGCATTGCGGCGGCCGGCGCCCTGCCATGGTCAAACCCGAGAAAACAACCCCATGCAAAGTAGCCGGCGGCTGCCGGCAGCCGATACGGCCCCTTGACACGTCGGGCAAGTCACCGGTATTCTTCCAATATTCCGAAATTGTGCCGACGCAGGACTGGCCGCGAAAACGCCGCGAGGAGGGCCACGTGGCGCATTGACGGCTGCGGGTCCCGTTGTCCATCATCCGACCCTCAGCGCGGTGAGGTCCCGGGAGTGGCAGCCATGGTACAGAACATCGTCGCCGGACTAGTCGTCGTCGCCCTGATCGTGATTGCCGCGATCAGCTACGCCCAGGAGCACCAGGAGTGCTGGAGCGGGCATATCATCAAGACCTTGAAGCCCTGCGGATCGGTTACCCCGTCGATCTAGCGGGCTTGGGCGAGCGAGCGGCCGGAGGAGGGGTGGTATAGCAGCACGGGATGGCGACGCGGTCTCCGATGTCGAGACTACCGCTTGGCGTGAAAATCAAACCACTCGCCGAGGCGATTCTTGCCGGCGCGTTCGTCGATGTCCTTCAGGAATGCCCAAAGCCGTCTGACTTCGCTGACCGAGCGCCACCGGCCGGGCGTGTCCTCGGCGAATGGACCGGACGCGCCCAAAGGAAATTTCCGGCCTTGGAAAGACCGTACACCCAACGTTCGCTTGATCGCTGCCCTCAACGCCTTCTTGGGAAAACCAGAGAGCAAGCCATCAATTCTCATCAACGATGGAACCGGCTGCGCGCGCGTCACCTGGCTGATGATCTTGAACTGCCGATATCCCAGCGAGTCGAGCAGATCGAGATCGACCCCGCCATCTTTGTGTGACATTTCGATGGACAGATAAGGAGGCGCGGTATGGCTGGTGAAACCTCTCACGCAACACCGGTCATTACCTTCGATATCCACCTTGCAATAAAGCGGAACGCCAAACTCTTCGACGATCGAGGAAAATCTTCTGGTTGCTATTTGCACGGCGCGATGAGGCGTCCCGTCGCGTGACGCTATGCTTTTGTTGAAAGACGACCACTCGGTAACGTCTGACATCCAGAATTCAGCTGTGCCATCGTCGTCCGCCACTCCGACCTCCAGCAGAGTGTAACGACCTTCCCGGATCTCCGGCTCGAACTTCTCCCTCAGCTTTTCAGCCAAGACCGGGCTCGCCTCTATGCCGAGTACCCTGTATCCCCGCCAGAGATAGTAGGTGGAGTCGGTTCCGTCATTTACGCCCACATCATATATCAGGTGGTTCGCACCCACTTTTCGCTCTGCCGCTAAATGCGCCCTTGCAGATAGCGAAATATCGCTCGGCTCTGCTCTTGCCATCGTGGCCCCTCGCAACCGCTGATCGTGTTCGAAGCGATACTGGCGCAGTGGCAAGGCCTAAGTGAGGCGCAGGTGGGATACGACATCGGGGGGCATCGGCCTTTCCTTTTTCTTCATTCCTTTAAGCCTTTCCCGCACCTGAGATCCTCAGTTCAAACGATCGCAGAGGCACCCGATACGCCATACCGTCAATTGGTTCCGTGATGTTCCAGTTGAAGTTCGGCCGGACGTTCGCAACCCCGGCAGGACCGTGGTGCCGCGGGGCGCCTTGTCCCTTGCTGCTATACGCGCGCCCGTTCGAAGGCCTGGTCCAATGCGCGGAGCGCGACGGGCCGCATCAAGGCATAACCCGCAACGTTGGGGTGGACACCATCAGGCATGACGGCCGCCTTTCTGGCTTCATCCATCTCTCCGAATGCGGTTCGATAGTCGGCAAGGACATGCCCTCGCGCTCTTGCGATATCCTCGATCCAGCCATTCATGCGCCGGATCCAGGGTTTGGCATCGACCTCCGGCGCCCATGCGAACCGGTCGTAGTCGGCGTAGTTGCCGAGGATCACCCGCAGGCCATGCGCATCGGCGAGTGTCAGCATCGCCAGCACGTTGTTCTGATAGTCGCGGAAGGTCGTCGGGCCGGTATTGCCGGCGATGTCGTTGCAGCCGCACAGAATGTGAACCACCCTGGGCCCGAGTGCGACGACATCCGCCATGAAGCGCAGCAGGATCTGCGGCGTGGTCTGCCCACCGATGCCACGCCCGACAATCCCGTTCGAGAACAGCTCGGTATCAACGTGAGGCCATGCCTCGGTCAGGGAATCCCCGATGAACACCGCGCGCGGCGGCGCCGTGATTGCGGCATTGCTGTCCCGGTAATGACCAAGGTTCGGCCAGTCGTGAGCTGGATCAATCTCTCCGGTTCGACCGCTGAGATGCTCGATCATTCCGGTTGGGCCCATCACGCAAGCTCCCTAGCGCAGTTCAATCAGATCCTCCCGGCGCCGGCCCGGCTCAGCCATGCGGTTTACCGGCCGTCCCCTCAAGTGGTGTGTCGGGTATCCGCCCCTCGGCCATTGCCTCTATGGTCTCGATAAGGTGCTGACGCGTCGCCCGATTCTTGATCGAGCGAAATGCTCGCAGCAGTCGGAAAATGTCCGCTGCATCTCGAGCGAGTTGTTCCTTCGTCAAAATAGATCCCCGTGACAATCCGGCGGGACGCCTCATCGGCCGTGGGCCGAAGAATCGCACCCCTTAAACAATGGAACCAAACCTACCGCGAGCCAGCCGTGTTTCAATCAGGAGGCGGGGCCGTGGTTTTACGGGATGGTTGCCAGGGATTTCGGGCCGCAATGGACGCGGATCGCCACGGATTGGTCTAATCCGGATTCAATTGACCTTCAGGTTGCCGGATGATGCGGCATCGTCTTAGGGCATCGCGCGCCGGTCTCTCAAGAAAGGAATAAGTCAGGGAGGAGAACGCGAATGTCGTGCCGATCAATGCCACCTGAACGGGAGCCGTCCACATTACAGGCCTACCGAAGAGGTAGAAAAATGCCAGATACGAGATGAAGTGCACCATGTAGATCGAATAGGAGATGACGCCGATGTAATGAGCAGGTGACGATTCAAGCAGGCGCGATGATCGAGAATAAGGGTCTGTTGCCGCCAGCACGATAAACGGAAACAGGAACGTCACCGTGTGAGACCGCACAATGCCGAGATACGAAAGCGTCAACGCGGCTGCGAAGCATAGCCAGAGCGCTGTCGAAAATCTCGTGCAGAGCGAGTGTATCTGGTCGCGCTGCTCGTAACTCCAGAAAGCGATCCAGCCCATCGAAAATGCCGAAATGCCTCGTATCGTTTCTCCCCAGGTCCTCCAGACATTCGCATCATGAGGGACTGTGTTCGTCGCCGGATCGTAGAATGATATTTGGGCGGCGAAGCAGGCGGCCGAGAGTACCACCAATAGCAGAAGCCTGGCGTTCTCAGATGCTGGCGGCCTCAGGCGCAGCAATATCGGAAACACAACCACGTAACAGAGCGATTCGATCGACACCGACCACGACTGTGTGTTCCAGTGAACGCCCGTTCCGATAATCGGCCAGCTATTCACCATCAGCACTTGCCGCACAAAATCGGAGAAGGCCGCGACTGCAGGATATGTAGCCGGAACGATCTGGGCTGGTAGGGTATATGCTGCTCCGACGACGATCAGCGTGACGATGTAAAGCGGATAAATCCGCGCCACCCTCGCCACCAGATATTGCGAGAAACGAAAGTCGGTAGCGGCGTATACGTACGACAGCGTGAATCCGCTCAAGCAAAAAAACAGATCGACTGCGGAGTAGAACCAGTCGAAAAAATCCGCGAGATGATAGGGCAGCTTGAGGTTGTAGTGCCCCAACATGACAACGACCGCGGCGACGCCGCGCAGTCCAGTTAACGCCCTAAGATGAGGGCGGGGTTCAATATGCTGAGAATCCAAATTAGCGCCCCTTCAAAAATGACGCGAGCCTATCACCACAACCAAGCTCGAGCAGGTCCCTGGTTTTTACGGGACGCCCAATTGTCGGTATTACGGGTGACGGTGCATTTACAGGTCATCACGCGGTTCGCGGGACACCTGCTATTAAATGCACTGTCACCGTAATGACATCGCCACACTGCTGGAGACCTGTAATATGAATGACGTCGATCCGCACGCTTGGCTCACGCGTATATGGCCGCCGGATTGGACCGGAAGCCAGTTGAACCATCCCAGACGAAGAAATGTCACCACCCCTGAGGTATGGAGGGGGCCGCGCCTTAACGCCCTCACTAGCAGGTTCTTTGCTGGCAACCGAGGCTAACCCCTCGACATCCGTGCGCAACTTCAAGCACATTGCGCTGGAAACCTGAGAGTCCGCGCCGAACAAATCGACGGCCTGCTAGTTAGCTGGACCACAGGAGTAAGAAGACGACACTACCAGAGAAGGCGAGGACCTGATCCTTCAGGTTCACACGAGATAGACGAGCTAGCCGCCGCTTTACACACTGTTGGAGGACCTAGGCTATGGCCAATTTCTGCGCGCCGCCCGGCGTACCCCTCGGCGACACGACGGGCTATTTCCCCGAAGGCGGTGCTGGTGGACCACTGTCAGTCGGTCGGATGACGATTAAGACAAGAGAACGCAAGGAAGTCGGTCTGGAGTTTTACAAGGTCAACAACAGGGAGTTGTGGCTGAAATCGACAAACGACCGGGTTGTTAAGGTCGTAAGTGAGAAGGTCCACAACGACATCGAAAAAATCTACACGTTGCAGGCAGGCGATCTCGTCGAGAAAGTCACCGTCGAGGCGGGCCTGGATCAATCGGCATGGATCAAGCTCGAAGTCGTGATGGTGCTTGACCGGACGCCCGATAAGCTCACGAAGGCAGAGATTCTCGCGTTGCTGCGGCAGACCGTAACTTTGAACGAACTTAAATTGCAGCTGGGATTAGGCCCGGTTACGAACCAGGCGTTAGCTCGATTTGTCATCAGCAAGGGCGTAACAATCCGAGACTTCGGAGGCCCTGACCCATCTGATGAAATTGAGAAGCAGTACGGCGAAATAAAAGAGTTGCACGAGCCCTACGATCGCCGCCGTCGAACAATTTATGTGCGAGATGGACTCAATCCGCTGCACAAGGAAGCCGTCGAAGGGTGGTGGACACCAGAAGAGGCGGAAGAAGAGTGGCTTAAGCTGTCGGCGGATCAAAATAGGGAAGCTTGGTATGCGCTTGCCCAAGAAATGCAGCGCTTCGGGCCGCCCCGCTCAGTCCGCCGAACCGCAGACTACGGGCGAGGGGAGCCCAGACCAGGAGACGCGTTTAGGGGTGCAGGACCTGGTCGCGTACAAGCAGAGCCGACCCTTACGGATCCAGGAGGAGCCAATCCAATCAACCCTCCAGACTTGGAAGGATTTCGCAGCAACGAGAATTGCGTGGCCTGCACGGCGGCGATGTTAAAAAACCAATTTGTCAAGGGAGCAGGTGCCAAAGCTGCTGACTTTGAAACTATGACGCCCACGCTCAAGGGATCGACTGCTGCAAGCCAGGTTGCCTTCGCAATCGGCGCGCGTTCCGAATTCAAAGGCGACTTTGGAGGAAAGGCGCCCCTACCGGATGGACACTACGCGGTAACTATGAGGAATCCTCGTGGTGGTGGCCACATAACCTACGGCCAGGTAAGGAATAATGGGCAGGTGCGCATCATTTACGACGCCCAGAATGCCAAATTATATGAACTGGAAGTTTTCCTCCGCGAATATCCCGGCGCTCGGGACGGAATGGGAGCATTTCTCATGCAGCCGAAGTGAAGGCATTACGGGTATTACGTTGACAGTGCATTTAGCAGGTCACCACGCGGTTCGCGGACGCGTACCCATTAAGTGCACTGTCACCGTAATGTGGCGGGTCTTTGGTCATGGTCGACGCACTACAACGCCGGTGCGTACGTTTCTGCAAGTCTATGTGACCCACCAGAACATGCGTTCCAAAAGGTGGGTCGCATTGGCCTAAATTGTGGAGTGATTTCAGTATGCGTTTTTGCCGCTGGCGATCCCGGCAGGATTCGAACCTGCAACCCGCGGAGTAGAAATCCGCTACTCTATCCAGTTGAGCTACGGGACCGTGGCGGCCTTGTAGCACCGTCAATATGAAAAATCCGCTTTTTCGCCAAGCCGGACCGAACCGGAATTTGTGGTCGGGCGACAAAGGCGTGCAGGGGTGTGCCGCAGGGGCGTTCCCCTTGCGTCTGTCCGGCCGGCCGCGCGATGTGGCGGCGCCGGGTAAGCGCGGGTCGAAGGATTGCCGGCAATGCAAGCTGTGACGTATTCGTCCGTTCATCTCGCCTTCACTCCGTCACGTTTTCGCGCATGTTTTAGCCGCACGCGGGCAGAGGTCCGCGGCGCCCTTGGGAGCTCCATCATGATCGGTTTGGTTCGGGCCGCCGCAGTTTGCGCCGCGCTGGCGCTTGGAGTTGGCTTTGGCATCGTGAGCGCCGCGGCCGCAGACAAGGCCTTCAAGCGCGACGATCTGGCCGATTCGGCGGTCAAGCTGGAGACCCAGATCAAGACCGAGGCGGGCCCCGTCAACAAGCCGGCGGCGAGCCTGCGCACCGACGCGGATGCGGCGCTGGCGAAGAACGACGCCCGCACCGGGCTGCGCATCCTCGGCCAGATCGCGGCGGTGGCGCCGGAGGACGGCGCCAACTGGCTCAAGCTGGCCAAGACCATCTTCCAGATCCGCACCGTCTCGTCCAGCGAGCAGACCTTTCTGATGGAGCGCGCCTCGACCGCGGCCTACATCGCCTATCAGCGCGCCGGCAATGCCGGCGAGGAAGCGGATGCGCTGGCCGTGCTCGGCAAGGCGCTGTCGGAGCGAAAACTGTGGCGGCCGGCGCTCGATGCGCTGCGGCTGTCGCTCGACATCCGCGAGGTCGCCGATATCAGAGGCCAATACGAGCGGATGCGCGACGAGCACGGTTTCCGGCTGCTCGACTACACCGTCGATTCCGATTCGGCTTCGCCCAGGGCCTGCTTCCAGTTCTCCGAGGAACTCGCAAAGCGCGTCGACTTCGCGCCGTTCCTCGCGCTGGCCGGCACCGACAAGCCGGCGCTGTCGGCCGAGGGCAAGCAGCTCTGCGTCGACGGGCTGAAGCACGGCGAGCGCTACAACATCAATTTGCGCGCCGGCCTGCCGTCCGGCGTCAAGGAGGGCTTACCGAAATCGGCCGAGTTCAACATCTATGTCCGCGACCGCAAGCCGTTCGTGCGCTTCACCGGCCGCGCCTATGTGCTGCCGCGCACCGGACAGCGCGGCATCCCGCTGGTCAGCGTCAACACGCCGGCGGTGACCATCGACGTGTTCCGGATCGGCGACCGCAACCTGATCAATACCGTGATCGATTCCGACTTCCAGAGCACGCTGAGCCGCTACCAGCTCACCGACCTCGGCGACCAGCGCGGCGTCAAGGTCTGGTCCGGCGAGCTGTCGACCGCGACGACGCTGAACCAGGACGTCGTCACGGCGTTCCCGGTCGACCAGGCGCTCGGCGATCTGCAGCCGGGCGTCTATGTGATGACGGCGGCGGCGAAGAGCCCGGGGTCCGACGAGGACAGCTCGCTGGCGACGCAGTGGTTCATCGTCTCCGACATGGGCCTGTCGGCGTTCTCCGGCAATGACGGTATTCATGTGTTCGTCAACTCGCTGGCCTCGACCGAGCCGGTCGCCAATGCCGAGGTGAAGCTGGTCGCCCGCAACAACGAGATCCTGGCCACCCGCAAGACCGATGCCGCCGGCCACGTGTTGTTCGAGCAAGGGCTCGCGCGCGGCGAGGGCGGGCTGTCGCCGGCGCTGCTCACCGTGATGGGCGAGAAGGCCGACTATGCCTTCCTCAGCCTGAAGACCAACGCCTTCGACCTCACCGACCGCGGGGTTGCCGGACGCGCGATCCCGCTCGGGGCCGACGCCTTCGTCTATGCCGAGCGCGGCGTCTACCGCTCCAACGAGACCGTCTATCTCACCGCGCTGCTGCGCGACGGACAGGGCAATGCCTTGACCGGGACGCCGCTCACCATGGTGATCGAGCGGCCCGACGGCGTCGAATTCCGCCGCGCCGTGCTGCCCGACCAGGGCGCCGGCGGCCGCTCGCTGGCGGTGGCGCTGAACTCGGCGGTGCCGTCCGGCACCTGGCGCGCCCGCGTCTTCACCGACCCCAAGGCAAGCTCGGTCGGCGAAACCACCTTCATGGTCGAGGACTACATCCCTGAGCGGATCGAATTCGATCTCACCAGCAAGGAGAAGACCATCAAAGCCGAAGTTCCAGTGGAACTTCAGGTCAGCGGCCACTTCCTCTATGGCGCGCCGGCCTCCGGCCTGCAGCTCGAGGGCGACATGCTGGTGACGTCAGCGGCGTCGGGGAGGCCGGGCTATCCCGGCTACCAGTTCGGCGTCGCCGACGAGGAGAGCGCGAGCAACGAGCGCACCCCGATCGCAGACCTCCCCGAGGCCGACGACAAGGGCGCGGCGACGTTCCCGGTCAAGCTCGAGAAGGCGCCGACCTCGACCCGGCCGCAGGAGGCCCAGATCTTCATCCGCATGGCGGAGACCGGCGGCCGCTCGGTCGAGCGCAAGATCGTGCTGCCGGTGGCGCCCGCGACTTCGCTGATCGGCATCAAGCCTGTATTCGGCGACAAGAGCGTGGCCGAAGGCGACAAGGCCGAGTTCGACGTCTTGTTCGTCGCGCCCGACGGCAAGCAGCTGGCGCGCAGCGGGCTGCGCTACGAGCTGTTGAAGCTGGAGTCGCGCTACCAGTGGTACCGGCAGAACTCGTCGTGGAATTACGAGCCGGTGAAGTCGACCCGCCGCGTCGCCGACGGTGACGTCAACCTGGTCGCCGACAAGGCGCAGCGGCTGACGTTCCAGCCGCAGCCCGGCCGCTACCGGCTCGACGTCAAGTCGACCGATGCCGACGGTCCGGTCACCTCGGTGCAGTTCGACGTCGGCTGGTATTCCGACGGCAGCGCCGACACGCCTGACCTGCTGGAGACCTCGATCGACCGGCCGGAATACGCCTCCGGCGACACCGTGACTGTTACGGTGAATGCGCGCACCGCCGGCAAGCTCACGGTCTATGTGCTCGGCGACCGCCTGCTGACGACGCAAAGCGTCGACGTCAAGGAAGGCACCCAGCAGGTGAAAATCCCGGTCGGCAAGGACTGGGGCACCGGCGCCTATGTGCTGACGACGCTGCGCCGTCCGCTCGACGTCGCCGCCGGCCGCATGCCGGGCCGTGCGATCGGTTTGAAATGGTTCGGCATCGACAAGAAGACCCGCACGCTCGCGGTCGAGCTGCCGCCGCCCGCTTTGGTGCGGCCGGGCTCGACGCTGAAGATCCCGGTCAAACTCGGCGGGCTCAATCCCGGCGAGGACGCCAAGGTGGTGCTGGCCGCCGTCGATGTCGGCATCCTCAACCTCACCAACTACAAGCCGCCGGCGCCGGATGATTACTATCTCGGCCAGCGCCGCCTCACCGCCGAGATCCGCGACCTCTATGGCCAGCTGATCGACGGCATGCAGGGCACGGCCGGCCAGATCCGCAGCGGCGGTGACGCAGGGGGAGCCGAGCTGCAGGGCTCGCCGCCGACGCAAAAGCCGCTGGCGCTGTATTCCGGCATCGTCACCGTCGGCCCCGACGGCACCGCCGAGATCAGCTTCGACATCCCGGAGTTCGCCGGCACCGCGCGGGTCATGGCGGTGGCATGGAGCGCGACCAAACTCGGCCGCGCCACCACCGACGTGATCATCCGCGATCCCGTGGTGCTGACCGCGACCTTGCCGCGCTTCCTGCTCACCGGCGACAAGGGCACGCTGAGCCTGGACATCGACAATGTCGAGGGCGCCGCCGGCAATTTCGCCGTCGGCGTCAAGACCACCGGACCGGTCAAGGTCTTGGGCAATCCGACCACGACCTTGAAACTGAACGCCAAGCAGCGCTCGTCGATGTCGCTCGGCCTCGAGGCGGGCGGCGCCGGACGTGGTGAATTCGACGTCGCGATCACCGGACCGAACGGGCTGACACTGGCGCGGCACTATGCGATCGACGTCAAGCCGGCGACGCAAGTGCTGGCGCGGCGCTCGATCCGCACCCTGGCGAAGGGCGAGAGCCTGACGCTGACCGCGGACATGTTCTCCGACCTCGTGCCGGGCACCGGCAGCGTCTCGCTCTCGGCGTCGCTGTCGACCGCGCTCGACGCCGCGAGCATCTTGAAGGCGCTCGACCGCTATCCCTATGGCTGCTCCGAGCAGATTACCAGCCGCGCGCTGCCGCTGCTCTATGTCAACGATCTCGCTGCCGGCGCCCATCTGGCGATGGACACCGCCGTCGACCAGCGCATCCGCGACGCGATCGAGCGGCTGTTGGCACGGCAGGGCTCCAACGGCTCGTTCGGCCTGTGGTCGGCGGGCGGCGACGATGCCTGGCTCGATGCCTATGTCACGGACTTCCTGACCCGCGCCCGTGAAAAGGGCTTTGCGGTGCCGGACGTACTGTTCAAGAACGCGCTCGACCGCATCCGCAATTCGGTGGTCAACGCCAACGAGCCGGAGAAGGACGGCGGCCGCGATCTGGCCTACGGCCTCTACGTGCTCGCGCGCAACGGCGCCGCGCCGATCGGCGACCTGCGCTATCTCGCCGACACCAAGCTGAACAATCTGGCGACGCCGATCTCCAAGGCGCAGCTTGCCGCGGCGCTGGCGCTGGTCGGCGACAAGGCGCGCGCGGAGCGGGTCTATGGCTCCGCGCTCGACGCGCTGAACCCGAAGCCGGTCTTCGAGTTCGGCCGGGTCGATTACGGCTCGGCGCTGCGCGATGCGGCGGCGCTGGTCTCGCTGGCCGGCGAGGGCAACGCGCCGCGTGCGACGTTGACCCAGGCGGTGCTGCGGGTCGAAGCCGCGCGCGGGCTCACGCCCTACACCTCGACGCAGGAGAATGCGTGGATGGTGCTGGCGGCGCGCGCGCTCGCCAAGGAGACGCTGACGCTCGACATCAACGGCCAGCCGGTCAAGACCGCGGTCTATCGCAGCTACAAGGCCGAGGAGATGGTGAGCCAGCCGCTGAAGATCACCAACACCGGCGATGCGCCGGTGCAGGCGGTGATCTCGGTGTCGGGCTCGCCGGTCACGCCGGAGCCCGCCGCCGCCAACGGCTTCAAGATCGAGCGCAGCTATTTCACGCTCGACGGCAAGCCGGCCGACGTCACCAAGGCGAAACAGAACGACCGTTTCGCTGTTGTCCTCAAGGTCACCGAGGCGCGGCCGGAATTCGGGCACATCATGGTGGCCGACTATCTGCCGGCCGGGCTCGAGATCGACAATCCGCATCTGGTGTCGTCGGGCGATTCCGGCACGCTGAGCTGGATCGAGGACGGCGTGGAAGCCAAGAACACCGAGTTCCGCGATGACCGCTTCACCGCGGCGATCGACCGTGCCGCCAACGACAAGTCGGTGTTCACGGTCGCCTATGTCGTGCGCGCGGTCTCGCCCGGCAAATACGTGCTGCCGCAGGCCTATGTCGAGGACATGTACAATCCCTCGCGCTACGGCCGCAGCGGCACCGGCGCGGTCGAGGTCAGGCCGGCGAAATGAGCGGGACGGCGACCATGGCGCCGGCGCGGCCATCGCGCTGGCGATGGCTCAAACTGGCGGCGGCAGGCTGTGCCGTCGCCGGCATGCTTGCGACCGGCGCCTTCGTCGCCTGGGTCGCCTCGCTCGGGCCGCTGCCGCTCGATCAGGCCCGGCAGGTTTCGACCACGGTGATCGACCGCAACGGCAAACTGCTGCGCGCCTATGCGATGGCGGACGGGCGCTGGCGGCTGCCGGCTGACGCGAAGACTTCGGTCGATCCGACCTATCTGAAGCTCTTGTTCGCCTACGAGGACAAGCGCTTCCACGAGCATCACGGCGTCGATCCGCTGGCGCTGTCGCGCGCGGCGCTGCAGCTCGGTACGCGCGGTCACATCGTCTCCGGCGGCTCGACCATCACGATGCAGCTGGCGCGGTTGATGGAGCCGCGGCAGCAGCGCTCGCTGTACGCAAAACTGCGGCAGATGGTGCGCGCGGTCGAGCTTGAGCAGCAGCTCTCCAAGGAAGAAATCCTCGATCTCTATCTCGCGCTGGCGCCGTTCGGCGGCAATCTCGAAGGCGTGCGCGCCGCCTCGATCGCCTATTTCGGCAAGGAGCCGAAACGGCTGTCGCTGGCCGAAGCCGCACTGCTGGTGGCCTTGCCGCAATCGCCGGAGCGGCGGCGGCTCGATCGCCATCCGGAGGCGGCGCAGATAGCGCGCAACCGCGTGCTCGACCGCATGGTCGAGGACGGCGTAGTCTCGAAGGACGACGCGGCGCAGGCCAAGGCGACGGCTGTGCCGAAGATGCGCAAGCAGATCCCGATCCTGGCGCCGCATTCCGCCGACCAGGCGGTCGCGACCATGAAGGACGCGCCGGTCATCAGGCTGACGCTGGACGCGACGCTGCAGAAAAACCTCGAGGCGCTGGCGCATGACCGTGCCGTGGTGCAGGGGCCGGACATTTCGGTCGCGATCATCGCGGTCGACAATGAGAGCGGCGACGTGCTGGCGCGGGTCGGCTCGCCGGATTATTTCGACGAGCGGCGGGCCGGGCAGGTCGACATGACCCGCGCGGTGCGCTCGCCGGGCTCGACGCTGAAGCCGTTCATCTATGGCCTCGCCTTCGAGGACGGCTTTGTGCATCCGGACAGCCTGATCGAGGATCGCCCGATCCGGTTCGGCACTTATGCGCCGGAAAACTTCGACATGACGTTCCAGGGCACGGTGCCGGTGCGCAAGGCGCTGCAGCTGTCGCTGAACGTGCCGGCGATCGCGCTGCTCGATCGTGTCGGCGCCAGCCGGCTGTCGTCGCGGCTGAAGCAGGCCGGCACCAGCCTGGTACTGCCGAAGGACGAGACGCCGGGCCTTGCGATGGGCCTCGGCGGCGTCGGCGTGACGCTGCAGGATCTCACCCAGCTCTATGCCGGGCTGGCGCGGCTCGGCACGACCAAGCCGCTGCGCGAGATCATGCGCGCCAATGACGAGCGCGACACGATGCGGCTGATGGATCAGGCCGCGGCCTGGCAGGTCGGCAACGTGCTGCTCGGCACGCCGCCGCCGGAGAACGGCGTGCACGGCAGGATCGCGTTCAAGACCGGCACCAGCTACGGCTATCGCGACGCCTGGTCGGTCGGCTTCGACGGCCGCATCACCATCGGCGTCTGGGTCGGCCGTCCGGACGGCGTGCCGGTGCCGGGCCTGGTCGGCCGCGTCTCGGCGGCGCCGATCCTGTTCGATGCCTTCGCGCGCACCGGGAAAATTCCGGCGGCGCTGCCGAAGCCGCCGAAGGGCGTGCTGGTCGCCAGCAACACAAAGCTACCGCCGCCGCTGCGCCGGTTCCGGCCGCTCGGCGAACTGGTGCGCTCCGGCAGCGACCAGGCGCCGCACATCCAGTTCCCGCTGAACGGCTCGCGCATCGACGTCGATCACTCCGAAGGCGGCCGCTATGCGGCGATGCCGGTCAAGGTCGCCGGCGGCGTGCTGCCGCTGACCGTGCTGGTGAACGGTGTCTCAGCCGGGGACATCGACAGCCGCCGCCAGCGCCTGATCGACCCGCCGGGGCCGGGCTTCGCGCGGCTGACCGTGATCGACGCCACTGGCGCCGCGGACACAGTTGTGATCCGCGTGCAATGACCGCGCGGGAAAGCGGAACAGCACGGTTGTTTGCGCTGCGGTTTCATCGTATGCGAAACCCATGGTGGATAGCCTCCAACCCCGCTTTGGAGCAGGGCAACAGTCTGTAAAGCCTGCGCATTCCAGCCGCAGGCTGTTCATGGCGTTCGAATTCGCTACAGCCAGCCAATGGCGTTCGATTCTGTTCCTGACGCTGACCTGCCTGGTGCTGTTCCTGCCGGGCTTCTTCACCATCCCGCCGATCGACCGCGACGAGGTGCGCTTCGCCCAGGCGACCAAGCAGATGGTCGAGAGCGGTGATTTCGTCGACATCCGCTTCCAGGACGACGTCCGCTACAAGAAGCCGGTCGGCATCTACTGGATGCAGGCGGCGACGCTGAAGACGATCTCGGCGCTCGGGGTTCCGCGCGCCCAGGTCCGCATCTGGGTCTACCGGCTGCCGTCGCTGATCGGCGCCATCGGCGCCGTGTTGCTGACATACTGGACGGCGCTGGCGTTCGTGACGCGGCAGGGCGCGGTGCTCGCCGCGCTGATGCTGGCGAGTTGCGTGCTGCTCGGGGTCGAGGCGCGGCTCGCCAAGACCGACGCCATGCTGCTGCTCTCCGTCACCGCGGCGATGGGCGCGATGGCACGGGTCTACATGTCCTGGCAGCGCGGCGAGGATCCCGCGCATCCGTCATGGGGCCCGCCTGCAATCTTCTGGACGGCGCTCGCTGTCGGCATCCTGCTCAAGGGGCCGCTGATCCTGATGTTCGTCGGCCTGACGATGGCCGTGGTCGCGTTCTTCGACCGCTCGATGGCCTGGTTCTGGCGCCTGCGCCCGGTCTGGGGCCTGATGTGGACGCTGGTGCTGGTGCTGCCGTGGTTCGTGCTGATCTTCCTGCGCGCCGGCGACACCTTCTTTGCCGACTCCGTCGGCGGCGACATGCTGAGCAAGCTCGGCGCCCAGGAATCCCATGGCGCGCCGCCCGGCACCTATCTGCTGCTGCTCTGGGTGACGTTCTGGCCCGCCGCGCCGCTCGCCGGCATGGCGGCGCCGGCGGTCTGGCGCGCGCGGCGCGAGCCCGGCGCCCAGTTCCTGCTGGCCTGGCTGGTGCCGTCCTGGATCGTGTTCGAGGCGGTGCTGACCAAGCTGCCGCATTACGTGCTGCCGCTCTATCCGGCGATCGCGATCCTCACCATCGGCGCGCTGGAACGGCGGGTGCTGTCGCGCAACTCCTGGCTGGTGCGCGGCGCCGCCTGGTGGTTCGCGCTGCCGGCGATCGCCGCGGTGCTGGTGATCGTCGGCGCGATCAAGGCGATCCATCAGCCGGTATTTCCGGCCTGGCCGCTGTTTGCCTTCGCGATGGTGTTCGGCCTGATCGCGTGGTGGCTGTTCGAGGACAGCCGCGCCGAGCGCTCTCTGCTCAACGCCGTGGTCGCCGCGGCGCTGCTCGCAGGCGCCACCTACGGCGTGGTGCTGCCGCGGCTCAACACGGTGTTTCCGAGCCAGGAAGTGGCGCGCGCGCTGCGCAACGTCACCTGCGTCGGCCCGAAGGCGGCGGCCGCCGGCTTCCATGAGCCGAGCCTCGTGTTCATGACCGACACCTCGACCTTGCTCACCGATGGATCGGGCGCCGCCGATTTCCTCGCCCATGGCACCTGCCGCTTCGCGCTGGTCGAGCAGCGCTCCGAGCGCGCCTTCGTGCAGCGCGCCGAGGCGATCGGGCTGCGCTACAACGCGCCGGTGCGGGTCGACGGCTACAACATCTCGCAGGGCAAGGCGATCTCGATCGCGATCTTCCGCTCCGAAGGAACGGAGTGAGATGAGATGCCGACACCGGCAATCGTGGAACCATCGCATTATTTTGGACGGTTGCTGACGCTGGTCTGGCTGTCCTTCGCGCAACTGGTGCGCTCGCCGTCGCATTCGCGCCGCGCCGAAGCGGCGCGCCGCTCGGCACGCCACGTGCTGCTGCTCTTCGTCGTTATCGGCGTAGTCATCATCACGCTGATGTATGCGGTCGACGTCGCGGAGATCAGCCTGATGCCGCCGCGCGATACGCCGGGCCTGTGGTGGGTGAAAATGCTCACCAATTTCGGCAAGGACGTCTACGTGCTGTGGACGCTCGGCGGTCTCTTGATTGCGGTCTCGCTGGCGGCGCCGGCGCTGCATGGCACCTCGCGCGCGACCTTGCTCGGCCTCGGGACCCGCCTGCAATATCTGTTTCTGTCGGTTGCGCTGTCGGTGGCCGTGGGCGAAGTGCTGAAATGGATCGTCGGCCGCGGCCGGCCGTTTGTCGGCGGCAAGGCCAATGCCTTCAACTTCCAGCATTTCAACGGCAGCGAAGCCTATGCGAGCCTGCCGTCGGGGCACGCCATCACGGCGTTTGCGCTGGCGTTCGCGGTATCGGCGGTGTGGCCGCGGGCCCGGATCATCATGCTGGTCTATGCGCTGGTGATCGCCGCGACGCGGCTGGTGCTGCTGGCCCATCACCCGAGCGACGTGGTGGCCGGCGCGCTGGTCGGCGTGATCGGCGCCATGGCGGTGCGCTACTGGTTCGCCGCCCGCCGCCTTGGTTTTGCCATTCATCGGGACGGCACGGTCGTGGCGCTGTCCGGGCGCCTCAAAAGGGTTGCGAGGAGCGCCTTCGCCCCATAAAAGCGGTCGCCCGACGGCCGGATCGGGCGGGTTCCGCGAACTCCAAACCAACCACGAGAGCCGATTTGCCTGCTTCCGACCAGACGACGGTCGCCGTTTCCATCGTCGTGCCCGTCCGCAACGAGGCGGACAACATCGCGCCGCTGATCGCCGAGATCGCGGCCGCGCTCGACGGCCGCTGGGGTTACGAGATCATCTATGTCAACGACGGCTCGACCGATGCCACCGGCGAACGGCTCGCCGCGATCATGGTGCAGCGGCCCAATCTCCGGCAGCTTCGCCACGCCGCCTCCGCCGGCCAGTCGGCCGCCGTGCGCAGCGGCGTGCGGGCGGCGCGCGGCGCGATCGTGGCGACGCTCGACGGCGATGGCCAGAACAACCCGGCCTTCCTGCCAAACCTGATCTCCGCCATCGAGAGCGGAGGCGGCCGCGTCGGCCTCGCGGCGGGCCAGCGGGTCGGGCGCAAGGACACCGGCTTCAAGAAGCTGCAGTCGCGGATCGCCAATGCGGTACGCGGCGTGATCCTTCGCGACGGCACCCGCGACACCGGTTGCGGGTTGAAGGCGTTTCCGCGCGAGGTGTTTCTGGCGATGCCGTATTTCGACGGCCTGCATCGCTTCCTGCCGGCGCTGGTCCGCCGCGAAGGTTTTGCAATTGCCTATGTCGACGTCGTCGATCGCCCGCGCCATTCCGGCGTCTCGAACTATGGATTCTTCGACCGGCTCTGGATCGGGATCATGGATCTCGCCGGTGTCTGGTGGCTGATCCGGCGCAAGAAGCCGACGCCTGTGGTCACCGAGGTGACCGGGGTCACTGAAGTGACCGATGTCACTGAGGTAACGGACCTCACTGAAGTGGCTGAAGGCGCCAAAGTGCCAGGCGTGACGAAGGTGAACTGATGCTGATCCAATACGGCCAGGCGCTGAACGCCTATTTCTACGACGTGTTCATCGCCAAGTTCGATTTCTGGCTGGCGTTCGGCCTCGTCGCGCAGTTGCTGTTCACCGCGCGCTTCCTGGTGCAGTGGATCTCCAGCGAGCGCGCCGGCCAGAGCGTGGTGCCGATGGCGTTCTGGTTCTTCTCGATGGGCGGCGGCCTGATGACGCTGATCTATGGCCTCGCCAAGCGCGAGCCGGTCATCATCATCGGGCAGGGGCTCGCCACGCTGATCTACATCCGCAACATTATGCTGATCATCAAGAACCGCGGCGCTGCATCGAAGACGCTGGATCGTTAGAGCGTGTGCTCATAAACGTCGGCGTCCAGTCATAAGCGGAAGTTGCCCAGTTCGGTCGCCATCGGCGACTTATGACCCACAGCGAGCCTCAGGGCGGCCGGCCTCAACAACAAGCAAGCCAATTGTTCCCGCGCGGATTCAAGGCTAGCTTGTCTCTCTTCGCTGCCCGAAAGCCGGAGGCGAACATGGCACGGTTGGGAGCGGCCGTTCAGGCGTTAGTTGCACTGCCCATAATTTTCGTATCAGCGGCGGGGGCGGAAGCGCAGACCACCGACAAGCCGCCGTTCTGGGCTTACACTTACAATCCGCCTGATTTCAAGCCGCCGTCCGATGACGGCCAACCTCGCCACGTTCCCGACAGCACGGTGAGCTATACGGTTCCACAAACGCGCGATCGCTTTCTCGCACCGGATTGGCACCCGGGTGACCATCCGGCGATGCCGACGGTGGTGGCAAGCGGCCGCGCGCCTGACGTCTACGCCTGCGGCTTCTGCCATCGTGCCTCTGGAACGGGTGGTCCGGAGAACGCCGACGTCGCCGGCCTGCCGGTGTCCTATTTCATTCGACAGATGCAAGACTACAGGAGCGGCAAACGCACGACAGCACTACCCGACCGCATTCCGCAAGCATGGATGATCTCGGTCGCAAAGGCTGCGAACGACGATGAGATCAAGGCGGCGGCTGAATATTTTTCCGCCATCAAGCCGAAGAAGTTGGTCGATGTGGTGGAGACTGAGACCGTGCCGAAACCGACGGTCGCCGGCTGGTTCTTCGTCACTAAAGGCGATGAACGCCAGCCGATCGGCATGCGCATCATCGAGACACCCGCGGACGTCGGCCGCTTCGTCAACCGCGACGCGCGCGTCCGCTTTACCGCCTACGTGCCGCCCGGTAGCGTCGCTGCCGGTCGTGGGCTGGCCGCGAAGCCGGAGATCGCCTGCGCCGGCTGCCATGGAGAGAAGCTGACCGGCACCGACGTCGTGCCGGGCATCGCCGGGCGCTCGCCGACCTACATCTTCCGCCAGCTCTACGAATACCGGCACGGCTTCCGCGCTGGGCCCGAGAGCAAGCCGATGATCGATGTGGTCAAACCGCTCGACGAGGCGGACTTTTTGGCACTTGCCGCCTATCTCGCCACGCTCGACCGGTGAAGCGGCCGACTGTCAACGGCAGAACCTCTGGGGCGCAATGACGGGACGTTCGCTATGCCCTCGAAAAGTGGGAAGCAGGCGCGAACCCTCATCATCATCGGGCAGGGGGCTCGCCACGCTGATCTGCACCCGCAACATCATGCTGATGGTGAAGAGCCGCGGCTCCGCATCGAAGACGCTGGATCGCTAGACTGGCCCACAACCTCTAAAAGGCTCAATCGTCCTCGGTTTCGATGACGTCAGGGACATAGGCTTGGCGCAAAGCCAGAAGCCCTTTGTGACGAGCATCAAATTGCTGATAGTGTTCGAAGACGAGCTTGACTAGCTCCTGACCGTCGATAAGCCGGAGGTTGCTTTTCCCCTTTGCAAAGCTTTTCGCCTGATTGGTAAAGGTGCCCAACGTAACAAAGAGGCCGAACTCGGTATGCCCTACCTTGCCGTAAAGGGCGGAGAGAGCAGGGTCGCCGACACTACCCTCGCTACTTTTCACCTGTACCTTGATGATGGGAGGTTCAAAGCCGAGTTCATCCTTGTGGGCGATAATATCGACCCCGCCATCCGGACCTTCTGGGGACAGACGAGTGCGATACCCCATAGTGCCAAGGAGGTGTGCAACAAACTCAGCGAACGGGTGCCCCTTTAGATCGGTAGCTAGTTTCTTGAGGATATAGTCGGTTGTACTCTCTTCAACGTCCTCCGCAACCGCCGCAACCGTCTCGTCCTCAGAGACCGGCACAGTTTGGACTGGGATCGCCTTGCCAACCACAACGGCTCGGAATTCATCAGCATAGTTCTTCACCAGGAAGAGGCTCATTGCCGAACCGATTTCGTATAGGGCGCCCTGACTAAACTTGGTACGCGGTACGGAGTGCAGCCACTTCACGGCGCGACGATGAGGATACGTTGGTTCCGTCGTCGGATCGTACAAATAACCGCCGGCAATTTTCCCGACATAAATCTTGCGATCGGCCTTCGATGGGTAGACGACTAGATCCCCGAGCTCAACCTCGTGCACAAATCGAAACAATTGGCCAGCATTTACGGGGACTGAGCCTGGTTTCTTTTCCGGATAGGTTGCTGCAATGACTTCTTTGAAGGCTTCGCGGTCTGGCTTTAGTTTTGAAAGGTCGCCGACCGACGCCCAACCGAGAGCCACGCAGTCGTGTTTGAAAAACAACGATTCTGCGTCTCCGGTCTTCCCGCCGTGAATGCCCCAGACATTATTGTCAGACATGAGCTATCTCCCCCGTTGACCAGCTGTATAGCTCAGGTTGTTTCTGGACGGGAGTAGTGTGTATGCGCGTTGATATGGTGTCTATGTTGATATGGTGTCTATCAAGACTCCTGGGCCATCGTCCTCCCACCGGACTAATGTCCAGTTTGCTGGAAGGCTCGTTGATGAGTCGGGTCGGGCGGCCAGAGCCGGAAGCTCGCGGGCTCCATTGTACCGACGTGATCGGACGCTAGTCTAGCTCGCCGGCGCGTTCAGCACGGTAGTCTGCCGGATGGATATGCGACCGGATACAGCGGAGGTCGTGCAGCCGTCGGGCGTGGCACAATCGGAACAGAGAATACGTCAGAGAGGCGGGCACCATGCTGAAATCGATCGATCCGCTGCTCAACGCGGATGTGCTGCATGCGTTGCGATCGATGGGTCATGGCGACGAGCTGGTGCTGTGCGACACCAATTTCCCGGCCGACACCGTGGCGCGCCAGACCGTCCTCGGCAAGCTGCTGCGTATCGATAACGTGTCTGCGCCGCGGGCGGCCCGTGCCATCCTGTCGGTGCTGCCGCTCGACTCCTTCGTCGACACGGCGGTGACGACGATGGAGGTGGTCGGCCAGCCCCGCGAGATCCCGCCGGTGCGGCAGGAGGTGCAGCACGAGATCGATGCCGCACAGGGGCGCTCGTCGCCGATGGGCGCGATCGAACGGTTTGCTTTCTATGAGGCGGCGCGCAAGGCCTATTGCATCATCCAGACCGGCGAGCGCCGCTTCTACGGCAATTTCATCCTGAAGAAGGGTGTCATCCCACCCGACGAAGCGTAGCGGGGGATGAAATTGGGTTAATCCGGTCTGGCATCTCGGTTCACCTCTCCCCGATGGGGAGAGGTCGATTTGCGCAGCAAATCGGGTGAGGGGCCGCAGATCCAACGAGAGACCGTAGCCCCTCACCCGGCGCTGCGCCATAGCCGAAGCTTCGCTTCGGCGTTCCTGACGACGGCCGCCGAAGGCGGCCGATGCCTCTCCCAAGGGAGAGGTGAAATCTCTGATCGACCGTTACGGCCGGCCCGGCGACGGCGCGGCCGGCAGTGGGTCCACCTCCGCGTCGCGGCTGCGATCGGCCGCGGTCTCGCCGGTGGCATCCAGCACCGGATAGGCGACCGAGCAGATGTGCGAATGGATGCGGCGCAGGTCGCGCAGCACGTCGAGATGCAGCGAGGTGGTCTCGATGGTCTCGGGGCGGCCCTCGCGCAGCCGCTCGAGGTGGCGGTCGACGGCAGCGAGCTCGACCGCGCGCAACGCGGCTTTTTCGGTCAGCAGCTTGCGCGCCTCATTGGCGTCGCCGGACATGAACACGCCGAACGCAATGCGCAGCGAATCGATGGTTCGCTTGTGGAAGGCCGACAATTCCTCGGCGCCCTCGCTGGAGAATTGCAGCCGGCGCTTGATCTTCTTGGTCGCGAGCTCGCTCAAATTCTTGTCGATGATGTCGCCCATATGCTCGAGATTGATCGCAAAGGCGACGATCTCCATGGCGCGCTGGCCCTCGCGCTCGTCGAGGCTGCCGCGGGTCAGCTTGGTGACGTAGAGCTTGATCGCCTCGTTGAGGCTGTCGACGCTGTTGTCCATCTTCGAGACCTGGTCGACCACGCCGCGATCGTTGGTCATCATCGCTGCCATCACCTTGCGCAGCATGGCTTCGACGTAATCGCCCATGTGCAGCACCTCGCGCGAGGCATCGGTCAGGGCGAGCGAGGGCGTCTCCAGTGCGGTTTCGTCGAGATAGCGCGGCCGTGACGGATCGGTCTCCTGCACGCGCTTGGGCAGGACACGCTCAAGCAGCCGCGCCATGCCGTCGAGCACGCCGATGAACAGCACCGCGGTCGCGACATTGAACGCGATGTGGAATTGCGCGGTCGCCTTGGCGAGATCGGGCTGCCAGGCGTGGATGTGCTCGGTGATCGGGCGCAGGAACGGCGCGATCAGGAGGATGCCGACGAGGCGGTTGACGAGGTTGCCGACCGGCAAGCGGTAGCTCGCCGGATTGTCGCGCCGCGCGCCCTCGATCAGCGGATTGATCGCGCTGCCGAGATTGGCGCCGAGCACCAGGGCAAACGCGGCGTAGGGCGAGATGAACTGCGAATAGGCCAGCGACATCACCAGCAGCACGCTGGCGACGCTGGAATGCACCAGCCAGGTGACGACGGCGCCGATCAGGATGCAGAGCACCGGATCGCCGGTGATCGCGTTCATGAAGACGCGCATGCCGGGCGCATTCTCCGCCGGCGCGAGGGTGTCGAGCAGGATATGCAGCGCCAGCAGCATCAGGCCGAGGCCGATCGAGACCCGGCCGAGATCCTTCACCTTCGAGCGCGGCCCGCTGCGGAATGCGACCAGGCCGATGACGAACAGCACCGGCGCGACCGCGGCGACGTTGAACGACAGCACCTGCACGATCAGGGTGGTGCCGACATTGGCGCCCAGCATGATGGCGAGCGCCGGCACCAGGCTGACGAGCCCCTCGGCGGCGAACGAGCTCGTGATCAGGGCCGTCGCGGTCGAGCTCTGGAGCAGGGCGGTCAGGCCGAGCCCGGCGGCAAACGCTGTGAAGCGGTTGGTTAGACCTTTGGCGAGCAACAGCCGCAGATCGGGGCCGAAAGCGCGCAAAATCCCGCTGTGGACCATATGAAGGCCCCACAGCAGCAGCGCCACGCCACCCAGGAGATCAAGTAAGACCATGGTTCCCATGCTCGGTCGTACCCCGGAAAATCGAGTCGAACGAACAGGCTAAGCCCAATCGGCGGGGGTTCAACCCCTTTTGTTCCCGAAGGTTTCGCGCCGATCCAGCCCGGGCTGCGGGCTCGCGGGGGCCGTCGAGGTAAGTGAAGGTTGAAAGCAATCGCTAAACTACGTGGCGTTCCGCTAGGCAGATCCCAATCTTTCCCCGCTATCACGGTTGGACGCGAAGGATTGTCCAGCAAGGGTTGGGGCAGAGAATGTTTGTGAATCGCCGCAAGAGCGAACGCCGTGCGTGCCGCAGCGTCGCCAAGATCCAGATAGGAACGGGCTCGCTGCCGCGTGACTGCATGATCACCGATATTTCCTCCGGCGGCGTCAAGGTGATCGCCGAATATCTGGAGATTCCGCCGGAATTCACCATCCTGTTCTCGACCGGCAGGCCGCGCCAGTGCCGCCTGGCCTGGCGGATCGGACACGAATTCGGCGCCCAGTTCGTCGACTGATCCCGATTTCGGTGCAGCTTTTGGCGCGGCCTGGCCGCGCCCCGACCGTACCTTGGGCCGTGTCGGCCATTGGTATGACGGGGGCATGATACCGGGCTTAACCCGGCATTAGGGTTAAGCTGTGAGCATCCGGGAACCTTCGCCGTTCCCGAGTCCCGTTGATGTCTGAGAAATCATTCCGACCAAAAGGCCGCGCGCGCCGTTTCGCAGGCACGATGTCTGCCGCGATCCTGCTGATCGGGCTGTCCGCCTGCCAGACCTCGGGGCCGTCCGATATCACTGGGTCATTGGGCGACATGGCGGAGCCGAGCCCGGCGCCCAGCGATGTCAGGCGCGACATCGAAGCCTATCATGAGCGCGTCCGCGCCAATCCAAAGGACGTCGACGCCACGCTGAAATATTCCCGGGCGCTGCGCGCCACCGGGCAACGGGCCCAGGCGGTCGCCGTGCTCGAGCAGGCGGTGCTGGCCCAGCCCGGCAACAAGCCGCTGCTGGCGGGTTATGGCCGGGCGCTCGCCGACAACGGCAATTTCCAGCAGGCGTTCGAGGTGCTCGGGCGCGCCCACAGCCCCGAAGATCCGAACTGGCGAATCCTGTCCGCGCAGGGCGCGGTGCTCGACCAGCTCGACCGCCATGACGAGGCCCGCCAGTATTATTCCAGCGCTCTGAAGATCACGCCTGACGATCCGTCGGTGCTGTCCAATCTCGGTCTGTCTTACCTGCTGTCAAAGGACCTGCCGAAGGCGGAGGAGACCTTGCGCAAGGCCCGCGAGCGTGCGCCCGGCGACATGCGGGTGCGGACCAATCTCGCCGTCGTGGTCGGCCTGCAGGGCCGCCAGTCCGAGGCCGAGACCATCATGAAGGCCGATCTGCCGCCGGAGCAGGGCACCGCCAACGTCGCCGCGCTGAAGCGGCTGTTGGCGCGCAAGGAAGCCAGCCGCGCCGACACCGACAAGATTCCGGTCGCGACCAGCCGCCGCGACTAGCTCCATCTAGCCATCAACAGTGATGATTAGCCGGCAGCCCGGCGCCCCTGCAGCCGCTTGAGAATCGGCGACAGCAGCGACTCGCGCTCCTCGGCGAGGTCGGGCCGACCGGTCAGGCGCTGCGCGATCTGCAGGAAGGTCTTCGTGGTGCGGTGGCGCGCAGAAACTTCCGCGATCATCTGGCCGTTGTTGGCGGCCTCGCCGAACAGCCGGCAGTCGAACGGGATCGCCGCGATCGGCTGGCTCTCGATCGACTTGGCGAATTCCTTGACCTCGATCTCGGGCCGCTTCGGCATGCCGACCTGGTTCAGACAGTAGAGCGGCGGACGGTCATTGGGGCGCGCCGACTTCAGCAGGTTGAGCATGTTCTTGGTGTTGCGCATGTTGGCGAGGTCGGGCTCGGCGACGATCAGGATGTCGTCGGCGCCGACCAGCACGCGCTTGGTCCAGGCGGTCCATTGATGCGGCACGTCGAGCACGATGCAGGACGTCGTCATGCGCATCGTGTCGAAGATGGCGTCGAACGCGTCGGCGCCGAAATCGTAGACCTGGTCGAGCGTGGCCGGCGCCGCCAGCAGGCTCAGATGGTCGCTGCACTTGGCGAGCAGGCGGTCCATGAAGGCGGTGTCAGGACGCTCGGGCGCGAACACCGCGTTGGCGATGCCCTGCACCGGATCCTGGTTGTAGTCGAGGCCGGCGGTGCCGAACGCGAGGTCGAGATCGATGACGACCGAATCGAGGCCGAGATCGCGCGCGATGGTCCAGGCGACGTTGTGGGCGATGGTCGAGGCGCCGACGCCGCCCTTGGCGCCCGCGACCGCGATCAGGCGGCCGACCGAGACCGCTTCCGAGGCCGAGAACAGGCTGCAGATCGAGCGCACGATGTCGAGCACCTTGACCGGGCCGACCACGTAGTCGTTGACGCCGCGCCGCACCAGCTCGCGATAGGGCGCGACCTCGCCGGGAGTGCCGAGCACGACGACGCGGGTGCCGGGATCGCAGACGGTGGCGAGCTCGTCGAGGCCGGCGAGGAAATCCTTGTCCGGCTCGGTTTCCAGCACGATGACGTTGGGCGTCGGCGCCTTGTGATAGGTGTCGATCGCAGCCACGATGCCGCCCATGTGGACGGAGAGGTGGGCCTTGGCCAGCCGGCGGTCCTCGGCCGCGGCGCGCGCCGTCGTGGCGGTCGCGACGCTGGCGCAGAACGCCTGCACGGAAATCCGCGGCGCCGGCGCGATGTAATCGTCGGCGTGCGGTGGCTCGTCTTGCTGTGGAGCAGTCATTTCGCGGCGTCGCTCAGCTTGGCTTTTTCAACTTCGGAATAGGTGGTCGCGGTCGACTCGCCCCTGCGGTATCTGTCAAACGCGATCGTACGGCGCGGCGTGTAGGCGGCGGTCTCGCTGCGCGGCTGCTCGAGGTCGGACGGATTGCCGACCATCGCCGCCAAATTGCGCTGCGAGGCGCACCCGAAATTGTCGAACTGCTTGTTCTCGTTGTAGTTCGGATTGTAGATATTCGGCCCGAGGTCGGCGGGCCAGACCCCGCAGGGGCCGGCGACCGCGGCCATCTTCGGATAGCTGAGGCGGATGGTGGCGAGCGCGCGCGGATCGTCGACATTGTAGGCGCGCTTGGTGATGGCGTGGCCGGGCACCCCCATCGACGTGAGCAGGCCGCGGATCTCCTGATACACCGCCTGCGCGGAGCGCGAGTTCGGTGTATCGACCGGCACGTCGACCGCGATCGCGCCGGTGCCTTCGCGGCGCCAGTTGCGCGCCAGCCCCATCACGTCGTCGCGCTGGGTCTCGGTCAGGTTGCCGCGGCCACGGCCGACGAACACCACGATCGACTGCTCGCCTTCGGTGACCGCGATCGGATGGCGCTGCCGGTAGTCGTCCGGAACGCTTCCGGTCACGCCGTCGCCGGTCAGATTGCAGCCGCCGAGCGCGACCCCCGCAACGAGGAGGGCGCCGAACATCGGCAGTATTTTGGTGCGGCCGGCTGTTGTGTTGCGTGTCATCGTTCGATCCCCCAACCCCTGATGCCCCGCGTCAGTCGATGATGAAGCCGAAATTGGCCGGCGTGGCGCCGATCGGCTCGGCCCGGGCGGCGATGCCGTAGATCCGGTTGATGCGCCCGAGCAGCGCCGACTGGGCGTCGGAGGCCGGGGCAAATCCGTCATCCGGACGCGACAGCTCCTTCTGCGCGACGGCGCGCACCACATAGGGCGTCACGATGACCATCAGCTCGGTCTCGTTGTTGACGAAGTCCTGGCTCCGGAACAGCTGGCCGAGAACCGGGATCTGGTCAACGCCGGGCATGCCGTTGATGGCCTGCTTGGTCTGCTGCTGGATCAATCCGGCCATGGCGATCGAGCCGCCGGAGGGGATCTCCAGCGTGGTGTCGGCGCGGCGAGTCTTGATCGAGGGGATCGTCGTTCCGTTCTGGCCGCCGGTCAGCGAGTTCTCGGTCGAGACCTCGGAGACCTCGGTCATCACCTTCAGGCTGATCCGCCCCTCCGACAGCACCACCGGCGTGAAGTTGAGCGAGATGCCGAACTTCTTGAAGCTGACGGTCTGGACGCAGTTTCCGATCGTGCCCGAGGTCGTGGTCTGACAGGTCACGCCGGTCGGAATTGGAAACTCGCCGCCCGAAATGAAGGTTGCCGATTCACCCGAGATCGCGGTGAGGTTGGGCTCCGCCAGCGTGCGCACCACGCCGGCGCTCTCCATCGCGCGCAACGTCGCGGTCACCGACGCCTGGCCCAGCTTGTTGAGGGCCGCGCCGGTCAGCTGGTTGCCGGGAACCAGTGCGGCGCTGTTCGCGGTAAACGGGTTGCTGTTGTTGAAAGCCACCGCCGCGGTGCCGAAGTTCATGCTGGCGCTGAGATCGACGCCGAGTTGCTTGATGACGTCGCGGCGCACCTCGGCGACGGTGACCTTCAGCATCACCTGGTCGCGGCCGCGCACCACGATCGAGTTGACGACCTTGTCGGCGGCGCCGACCAGCTTGGCCGCGATGTCGCCGGCCTGCTGCGCCTCGACCGGGCTCGCCACCGTGCCGGTCAGCACCACGCTGTCGCCGACGCCCTCGATATTGACTCCCGGCAGCATCTGCTTGAGCGCGGCGCGCATGCCGTTGAGATCGCGCTTGATGGCGATGTCGTAGGAGGCGACCTGCTGGCCGTCGGCATCGAAGAACACCACGTTGGTCTGGCCGACCGCCGCGCCGATGATGTAGGCGCGCTGCGCCGAGCGGATCACCGCGTTGGCGATCTTGGGATCGGCGACCAGCACGTCCTTGGCTTCGCGCGGCAGGTCGACCACCATCGACTTGCCGACGCCGAGCGAGAGGAAGCGCGTCTTGGCGGCGATGCTGCTGGTCGTCGAGAAGTCGACTTTCCCTCCGGCTTCACCACTCCTGTCGGAATCGGCCGCAACCGCCGGTGCAAGGAGAGGGGCCAGCAGCAGCGCGGCGACCGCCGAGAACGACAGCGAGCGGGCCAGTGCGGTCCGCAGCGTGAATTGTTTTGCAGGCGATGTCATTGTCGAAGCCCCCATCACTTCTGTGTCGTCGGAGCACTGGGCACGCCGTAGCGAACCACCCTGATGCTCTCGCCCCGTTTCGAGGCGTGGTCGTCGGCCGAGGTCTCGTCGGTCTTCTCGTTGACGTCGGCGATGCTGCGCAGCGCGAGCGTCAGGACACCGGTTTGCCGCGCCCGCGCCAGCGTTTCGGTCTGCTCGGGCTTCAGCTCGAGGGTGACGGTGCGGCCGACCAGCGAGTTGCTGCCGTCCTTCTCCTTCGGCGCCTGGTCGATCGCCAGCACGCGGACGTTTGACAGCAGGACTTCGGTGGAGATGACGTCGGCGCCGGACCGCTCGGGGTTCTTGTCGCGCTTGGACAGGATCACGTCGACGCGGTCGCCCGGCAGGATGAAGCCGCCGGCGCCGGTCTCCGGCGAGATTTCGGTGGAGATCGCGCGCATGCCGGAAGGCAGGATCGCGGCCATGAAGCCGCTGCCGTCGGCCTTGACCAGCTTCTGCTCGCGGATCGGCTCGCCGCCGATGAAGGGGGAGCGCGCGATCGAACCGATCACATCCTTCATCGCGTCGGGATTGGTATCCTGGCGCAGGAAGGCGCTGCTGGCGGTCTCGGCCGGCCAGCGCTGCCATTGCACGTCTTCCGGCTTGATCGGCTGGCCGAGGCCGATGTCGGCCTTCGCCACCAGCACCTCGACGGTCGGCAACTGCACGACCGGCGCGGGCGGCGGCTCCGGCTTCTGCTGGCTTACGCTCGCGAGATAGGTGGCCGCGAGGCCTGCGACGCCGGCGATGGCGAGGACCACGATGCGTGCCGTCTTCATGTGCTTGACTGAATGCCCTTGCAGCAGGCGGTCACACAACCTTGCGGTGCTGACAGCCCTTCCCGGGAGCATGACTACGGCGGCAAAAGTATAAGGGAACTTGATGGCCGGGCCGGCCGATTAAGGGATTGGTGGGGATGGTGAACGGCTGGTTATCGATGCGGTCAAATCCCCGCAAAATTCCGGATATCGCGCGCGTGTGCGACGCGCGTCGTCGATCACGATGCGCGATGCCGCGGCACGGCGGCCGTGGTTAATGCAGCGGTAATGCGCGGCTTGGGCGTGCGCGGATCAGACCGCGGCTTGCAGCGCCGCAAAGCCGCGATCGAGATCGGCCTTGAGGTCGTCGACATTCTCGAGCCCGATATGCAGCCGCAGCGTCGGCCCGCCCGGCGCCCATTTGGTCGCGGTGCGATATTCGCTGCAGTCGAACGGGATCGCGAGGCTCTCGAAGCCGCCCCAGGAAAACCCCATGCCGAACAGTTTGAGCGTGTTCAGCATGGTGTCGACGGCCTTCTGCGGCACCGGCTTCAGCACGATGCTGAACAGGCCGGAGGCGCCCGTGAAATCGCGCTTCCAGATCGCATGTCCCGGATCGGTTTCCAGCGCTGGGTGCAGAACGCGCGCGACCTCCGGCCGGCCTGCGAGCCAGCGCGCGATGTCGAGCCCGGAGCGATGGTGCTGCGCGAGCCGCACCGACAGCGTGCGCACGCCGCGCAGCGCGAGATAGACGTCATCGGGTCCGGCGCAGACGCCGAGCAGGCGGATCGCCTCCGTAACCAGCGGCCAGGCCTTGGCATTCGCCGAGATGGTGCCGAACATGATGTCGGAATGGCCGCCGATATATTTGGTGCCGGCCTGCATGCTGATGTCGACGCCCTGCTCGAGCGACCGGTGGTACAGCGGCGTCGCCCAGGTGTTGTCGTCGATCACGAGAGCGCTGTGGGCGTGCGCGACGTCCGCGATCGCGCGGAGGTCGGGCATCTCGAAGGATTGCGAGCCCGGCGCCTCGACCAGCACCGCGCGGGTGTTGGGCTTGAACAGCGCCGCGATGCCACCGCCGATCATAGGATCGAAATAGCTGGTCTCGATGCCGAGCCGCTTCAGCATGCCCTCGCAGAAATTGCGGGTCGGCCGGTAGGCGTTGTCGCAGACCAGGAGATGATCGCCGGCCTTCAGTACCGCGAGCAGTGTGGTGGAAATGGCCGACAGTCCCGAGGGGGCGAGGCCGACGCCGGCGCATTGCGGGCCCTCCAGCGCCATCAGCACGTCCTGCAGCGCCCGTGTGGTCGGGGT
This sequence comes from Bradyrhizobium ivorense, assembly GCF_900696085.1. Taxonomy (GTDB): domain Bacteria; phylum Pseudomonadota; class Alphaproteobacteria; order Rhizobiales; family Xanthobacteraceae; genus Bradyrhizobium; species Bradyrhizobium ivorense. The sequence continues at coordinate 139,218 of NZ_CAADFC020000021.1, read as the reverse complement.
GCCGTGGCGGCCATAGGTGAATTCGGCGCGATGGGCGTGCAGGTCCTCCGCGGTCGGATAGAGCACGGTGGAGCCGTGGAAAACCGGCGGATTGACAAAGCCCTTTTGGGCCTTGGTGTCACGGCCGGCCGTAACCAGGCGTGTTGCGGAATGTTGCGGAGGGGCGGGCGTGGAGCCGTCGGATGAGGTCATGGGGCGCAGCCATTGGACTTTAGACTTTTTGCCGCAGCCGTAACCCGTCGGGACGACGGGTTACGCCGGGATTGCTACTAACAAGAGGTAGAAGACGTGCGTCAACCCCTTGACCCGGCTCGTCAGTCGCTATGTGATGCGCCGCAACTACCAGTCGCCGCACGTTGAGGGGCCTGCCGCGACCTACGATCCTTTGCCTGACCGGATAGCACGTCAAGACTACCGGTCAGATCGGCTTTATTGCTGCAGGGGATCATCGGGGTGGCCCGTGAACGCGAGGCGATCACTAGCAAACGTCCAACGGACGACCCCTGAAAGGCCCCCGCCCATGAAACGCGTATCCCTGGCTCTCACCCTTGCCGCAGCCGCCGCCCTTTCGGTCCAGGCCGCCTCGGCGCAAACCCTCAAGACAGTCAAGGACCGGGGTCAGCTGTCCTGCGGCGTCAGCGGCGGCCTGCCGGGCTTCTCGTCGCCCGACGACAAGGGGAACTGGACCGGCATCGACGTCGACGTCTGCCGCGCGATCGCGGCCGCGATCTTCGACGATCCGACCAAGGTCAAGTTCGTGCCGCTGTCGGCCAAGGACCGCTTCACGGCGCTGCAGTCCGGCGAGATCGACGTGCTGTCGCGCAACACCACCTGGACGCTGTCGCGCGACACCTCGCTCGGCGCCAACTTCACCGGCGTGACCTATTACGACGGGCAGGGTTTTCTGGTGAAGAAGTCGCTCAAGGTCAATTCGGCGCTGGAACTGAACAGCGCCTCGGTCTGCGTGCAGACCGGCACCACCACCGAGCAGAACCTCGCCGACTACTTCAAGGGCAACAATATGAAGTATGAGGTGATCGCGTTCGCCGGCGCCGACGAGACCGTGAAGGCCTACGAGACCGGCCGCTGCGACGTGTTTACCTCCGACGTCTCCCAGCTCTATGCCCAGCGGCTCAAGCTCGCCAACCCCGCCGACCACGTCGTGCTGCCCGAGGTGATCTCCAAGGAGCCGCTCGGCCCGATGGTCCGCCATGGCGACGACCAGTGGTTCGACATCGTGAAGTGGACGCTGTTCGCCCAGCTCAATGCCGAGGAACTCGGCGTCACCCAGAAGAACGTCGACGAGATGGCCAAGTCGGACAAGCCCGACCTGAAGCGCGCCTTCGGCACCGACGGCAATCTCGGCGAGCAGCTCGGCCTGACCAAGGACTGGTTCTCCCGGATCATCAAGGCGGTCGGCAATTACGGCGAGATGTACGATCGCAACGTCGGTGCCGGCTCGAAGCTGCAGATTGCGCGCGGGCTCAACAACCTCTGGAGCAAGGGCGGCATCCAGTACGCGCCACCGATCCGCTGATCTGGTGACAGGGCGGCTGCGGCGATGACGACCGAGCCCCGAAAACCACCGCCGCAATTCATCTTCCGCCTGAAGCGCGCGCTCGGCGGCAAGTCCGGCTGGACCGGACTTGCCGTGCAGATCGTGTTCGCGGCGGTGCTGGCCTGGGTGGCCTACGAGATCGTGGCCAATGCCCGCGCCAACCTGGAGACGCAGCGCATCGCCTCCGGCTTCGGCTTTCTCAAGAACACCGCGGGCTTCGACGTCAGCCTGAACCTGGTCCCGTATTCGGGATCGGACACCTATACGCGGGTGTTCCTGGTCGGCCTGCTCAATACCCTTCTGGTGGCGGTGATCGGCATCATCTTCGCCACCATCATCGGCTTCATCATCGCGCTGTGCCGGCTGTCGCCGAACTGGCTGCTGGCGCGGATCGGCGAGATCTATGTCGAGCTGGTGCGCAATCTGCCGCTGCTGTTCCAGCTCTTGTTCTGGTACCTCGCGGTGCTGGCGGCGCTGCCGGGGCCGCGGCAGAGCATCTCGCTGTTCAACACCGCCTTCCTGTCCAACCGCGGCCTCGTGATCCCGCGGCCGATCGGCGAGGCCGGGCTTGATCCGTTCCTGATCGCGATCGCGATCGGCATTGTCGGCGCGCTGGCCTTGCGCAGCTACGCGCGGCGGGCCCTGTTCCAGCGCGGGCAGGCGATCCGGATCTGGCCCACTGTACTTGGCCTCCTGTTCGGCCTGCCGCTGGCGACGATGCTGATCTTCGGACTGCCGCTGACCTTCGAGATGCCGCAGCTGAAGGGTTTCAATTTCGCCGGCGGGGCGCGCGTCATCCCCGAACTGGTTGCGCTGCTGGTCGCGCTGTCGACCTATACGGCGGCGTTCATCGCCGAGATCGTCCGCGCCGGCATCCTGTCGGTGCACAAGGGGCAGATGGAGGCCGGCTCCTCGCTCGGCCTGTCGCGCGGCGCCACCTTGCGGCTGATCGTGGTGCCGCAGGCGATGCGCGTGATCGTGCCGCCGCTGACCAACCAGTATCTCAATCTGACCAAGAACTCGTCGCTGGCGGTCGCGATCGGCTATCCCGACCTGGTCTCGGTGTTCGCCGGCACGACGCTGAGCCAGACCGGCCAGGCGATCGAGATCATCGCCATCACCATGGGTGTCTATCTGTTGATCTCGCTGGTCACCAGCGCGGTCATGAGCGTTTATGGCTGGCGCATCAACCGGAGCCTGGGGGCAGGGGCATGACCGACGTCACTGCGTCATCCTTCGTCCGGCAGGACCTCGTCCCGGAACGTCCGGCGCCGGTGAAAACCACCGGCTTCATCGGCTTCGTGCGCACGCGGCTGCTCAATTCGCCGACCAACATCCTGCTCACCATCGTGGCGCTGCTGCTGCTCTGGTACACCATCATTCCGGCGCTGAAATTCCTGCTGGTCGATGCGGTCTGGAGCGGCAAGGACCGCAATGCCTGCCTTGCAGAAAATACCGGGCATCAGGTCGGCGCTTGCTGGCCATATATCCAGGCCAAGCTGACCCAACTGATCTACGGCTTCTATCCGGAAGCCGAGCGCTGGCGGGTCAATTTGACCTTCATCCTCGCGGTCGTGCTGCTGGCACCGCTGCTGATTCCACGGCTGCCGGCGAAGGGCCTCAATGCGAGCCTGTTCTTCTTCGCCTTCCCGGTGGTCGCGTTCTTCCTGCTGCGCGGCGGCGGCCTGACCGGTTTTGGCGTCAGCTGGGTCGCAAGCCTCTCGCAGCTGTTCGGCGACAGCATCGTCAATGCCGGGCAGGTGCTGGTCAATCTCAGCCAAAATTCGGCGATCGGCCCGGTGCTGTGGGGGATCGGCAAGCTGATCGTGCTGATCGGCAGCGCGGTCGGCTGGCTTATCTTCCCGCTGACCTGGCTGCGCGATCAGCTCCAGATGTCGGGCCAGCCGCTGTGGTACGACTTCCTGCTCACCGCGGTGATCGTCTCGCTGATCCTGTTTTTCCTCGGCGGCGGCATGCGGACCGGGCAGCGCGCGCTGCTCGCGAGCCTCGTGACCTTTGCCGGCATCGCCGTCGTGATCAAGCTGATGGGGCTCGACCGCGGCGGGCTCGCGGTCGTCGACACCAGGCTGTGGGGCGGCCTGCTGGTGACGCTCGTGGTCTCCGTCACCGGCATCGTCACCTCGATGCCGATCGGCATTGCGCTGGCGCTCGGCCGCCGCTCGACCATCCCGCTGATTCGGGTCTTCTCGATCGCGTTCATCGAGTTCTGGCGCGGCGTGCCGCTGATCACCGTGCTGTTCTTTGCGACCTACATGCTGCCGCTGTTCCTGCCGGGCAATTTCAACGTCGACGGCCTGGTCCGCGCGCTGATCGGCATCGCGCTGTTCGCCGGCGCCTACCAGGCCGAGGTGGTGCGCGGCGGCCTAGCGGCGATTCCACGCGGGCAGGGCGAAGCGGCGAGCGCACTCGGCCTGTCCTGGTGGAAGACGACGTCGCTGATCGTGATGCCGCAGGCGCTGCGCCACGTCATTCCCGGCCTCGTCAACAGTTTCATCGCGCTGTTCAAGGACACCTCGCTGGTCTCGATCGTCGCGCTGTTCGATCTGCTCGGCTCGCTGCACGCGACGTTCTCGGATCCGACCTGGTCGACGCCGACCACGGCCTTCACCGGCTTCGCCTTTGCCGGGATGATCTACTTCGTGTTCTGCTTTGGCATGTCGCGCTACTCGCTGTTCGTCGAAAACCGGCTCAACGCCCACCGCCGCAACTGAACAAGGTCACCATGTCCACCGATCCGATCGTCAACATCTCCACGCTCAACAAATGGTACGGCGACTTCCATGTGTTGCGCGACATCAACCTCGAAGTCGGCCGCGGCGAGCGCATCGTGATCTGCGGCCCGTCGGGGTCGGGCAAGTCGACGCTGATCCGCTGCATCAATGCGCTGGAGGAATTCCAGGAGGGCGAGATTGTGGTCGACGGCATCGAGCTTGGCCCGAACCTGCGCCGCGTCGACGAGGTCCGCCGCGAGGTCGGCATGGTGTTCCAGAGCTTCAACCTGTTCCCGCATCTCACCGTGCTCGACAATTGCACGCTGGCGCCGATCTGGGTGCGCAACATCCCGAAGAAGGACGCCGAGGCGACCGCGATGAAGTTTCTGGAGCGGGTCAAGATCCCGCACCAGGCCAACAAGTTTCCCGGCCAGATGTCGGGCGGTCAGCAGCAACGCGTCGCGATCGCGCGCGCGCTGACCATGAACCCGAAGGTGATGCTGTTCGACGAGCCGACCTCGGCGCTCGACCCGGAAATGGTCAAGGAGGTGCTCGATACCATGGTCGATCTCGCGCGGGAGGGCATGACCATGCTGGTCGTGACCCACGAAATGGGCTTTGCCCGCGAGGTCGCCAACCGCGTCGTGTTCATGGACGCCGGCCAGATCATCGAGTCGAACACGCCGCAGGAATTCTTCGCCAACCCGCAGCACGCGCGGACGAAGCTGTTCTTGAGTCAGATTTTGCGGTGAGGGCGGGAAGCGGCGAATAGCGAATGGCGAATAGAGATTTTCCGCTGTTCGCTACTCACCATTCGCTATTCGCTACTTACACGAACGGCAGCTGAATCTTGCTGCGCTTCTCCAGCCATTCCGGCGCCGGCAGGTTCTTCGAGCGCATGAACTCCGGATTGAACAGCTTTGACAGATAGCGGCTGCCGGAGTCCGCCAGGATCGTGACGATGGTCTTGCCGGGGCCGAGCTGCTTGGCGAGCTGGATCGCACCGGCGATGTTGACGCCGGTCGAGCCGCCGAGGCACAGGCCCTCGTGCTCGAGCAGTTCATAGATCACGGTCACGGCTTCCTCGTCGGAGACCAGGAAGGCGGTGTCGACCTTCGCGGTCTCGACGACCGGCGTGACGCGGCCGAGCCCGATGCCTTCGGTGATCGAGTCGCCCGGGGTCGACTTGGCTTGACCGTTCTTGAACAATTCGTACATCGCAAAGCCGTGCGGGTCGGCGCAGGCGGTGACGATGTCCTTGTTCTTCTCCTTCAGATAGCGGCTGGCGCCGGCGAGCGTGCCGCCGGTGCCGACCGAGCAGATGAAGCCGTCGATCTTGCCGCCGGTCTGCTGCCAGATCTCTGGCCCGGTCGATTCGTAATGCGCCTTGGCATTGTCGAGATTGTTCCACTGGTCGGCGAACAGCACGCCGTTCGGTTCGGTCTTGCGCAACTGATCGGCGAGCCGACGCCCGACATGCTGGTAGTTGTTCGGATTGGAGTACGGCAGCTGCGGCGACTCGATCAGCTCGGCGCCGCACAGCCGTAGAAAGTCCTTCTTCTCTTTGCTCTGGGTGTCCGGAATGACGATGATCGTGCGATAGCCGCGCGCGCTCGCCACCACCGCCAGCCCGATGCCGGTATTGCCCGCGGTCGATTCGACCACGAGGCCGCCCGGTTTGAGATCACCCCGCTTCTCGGCTTCCAGGATCATCCACTTGCCGGCGCGGTCCTTGACCGACTGGCCCGGGTTCATGAACTCGGCCTTGCCGAGGATGGTGCAGCCGGTCAGTTCGGAGGCGCGCTTCAGCTTGATCAGCGGCGTATTGCCGATCGCTTCGATGACGTCTGTGTTGAATGCCATGTTGGGGAATTTCTTTGTCTGACGGTGTCTTACCCGAGCGAACCTAGTGCGCCGATCGAAAAAGGAAAGGGCTTTTGCACCGCGGCAAAGGGGCGGAGAACACGGTTCTTCTGGCCATGCGACCGGCTGGCAGAATCTTCCTGCGGATCAACGTTTCGCGCGAAGTTGCGCGAGGCCACCGACGATCGATTCACGGACGCCGTGCGATCGCCGGCGGCGGCCGCGTGTGGGCGCAATGATGGTGCCGGCCTCGACCCGACACGCGGCAAGTTGCGGATTCGGCGCCACAGGAGGGAGAAATCCCCATGAAATCTTGGTAAGAATCGCGACCGACCGCGCGCCTGCGATTGCGCGAAAAGGCCGTAAAAAATAGGGCGAAATCGACCTTTCAGCGCGCCCGAAATCGCGGTGGATGCGACCTTGGACGCCCCCGACAGGACTGTCCGCCCCCTTGCGCCAGGGGTAGTATGGGCCAGGCCGGTTCCATTGAAAGCATCACCCCGTGAACGACCCCCAGACCATCCCCGAACGCGTCATTGGGACGCCGCGGGTGGACTCTGTGCTCGGCGGAGAACGGGTGTGACCCAGCCAGTGCCCGCGACGGTCCCCGGAGGCCCCCTTGGCCTCGTCGTCCGCGTGCGACGGCTCGCGGGCCGGTCGTTTGTCGCGCTCGGTCTCCTCGCCAGTTCCGCCGGCTGCATCCTGACCCAGGACATTCCCGATCCGGCGCTCGATATCCCGCAGGGCTACAAGGCCGCGCGTCTCGGCAAGCCGGGGGATGCGGTGCCGACGCTCGACTGGTGGCGGGGCTTTCGCTCGGCGGAGCTGACGCAGCTGATGGAGGAGGCGCAGACCGTCAACCTCGATATCGCCGCAGCCGTGGCGCGGTTTCGCCAGGCCGACGCGCTGGCGCGGCAGGCCGGCGCTGCGCTGCTGCCGGCCGTCAATCTCAACGGATCGGAAAGCTACTCGCGCACCTCGGGCTCGAGCGCCAGCGGCCTCTCGATCGGCGGCCGCGAGGTCGTGAACTACAACGCGTCGCTGAGCGCGAGCTATCAGCTCGACTTCTGGGGCCAGAACCGCGACGCGCTGCAGGCGGCGGAGGAGACCGCGGTCGCCAATCGGTTCGACCGCGAGGTGGTGGCGCTGACCACGCTGTCGAGCGTCGCCAACGCCTATTTCACCGTGCTCGCCAGCCAGGACCGGTTGCGCACTGCCCAGCGCAACATCGCCAGCGCCGAGCGCATCCTCAACGCCATCAAGGACCGCTTCAAGGCCGGCACCGGCACCGATCTCGACGTCGCGCAGCAGGAGAGCGTGCTCGCCAACCAGCGCGCGCTGGTGCCGCCGCTGCGCCAGACGCTCGAGCAGAACATCAACGCGCTTGCGGTCTTGGTGTCGCGGCCGCCGGAAAGCGTGCGGATCGCCGGCGGCACGCTCAATTCGGTCGGTATCCCCCGCGTCACGCCGGGCTTGCCGTCGGAATTGCTGACCCAGCGTCCCGATATCCGCCGGCAGGAGGCGCAGCTCGCCTCCGCCACCGCCAATGTCGGCAGCGCGCGGGCGCAGTTCTTTCCAAGCATCCAGCTGACCGGGCAGGGCGGCTATCAGAGCCAGGCGCTGGTCTCGCTGTTCCAGCCGCACGCGGCGTTCTTCAGTCTGGTCGGCAGCGCGACCCAGCCGATCTTCGACGGCGGCAGGATTCTCGGCAATTTCGAAAACGCGAAGGCAAAGCAGGACGAGCTGCTGCAGACCTACCGCAAGACCGTGGTCCAGGCCTTTACCGACGTCGACAATGCGCTGGTCGCGATTCGCGAGACCACGCGAAAGCTGCAATTGCAGCGTGACGTGCTGTCGGCCTCGCGGCGCGCCTTTCAGCTCGCCGAGCAGCAGCTCAAGGCCGGCACCGCCGATATCGTAACTGTGCTAAACACCCAGCTGACTCTGTTCCAGGCTGAAGATGCGTATTCCCAGGCCCAACTGGCGCGGCTGCTGGCGATCGTGAGCCTGTATCAGGCACTGGGGGGCGGCTGGGAACCGAAGATGGAAAGACCGGTCGATGCTCTTTAGGCCCGATTCCAAGGAAAGGGACGACGACAAAAGCACCGCGCGGCCCCGGCGGAGCGTGCTCTCGCGCGTGCTCGGGCGCATCGTGTCGCTCATCATCACGCTCGTGATCCTCGGCGGTCTCGGCTATCTCGGCTGGCTCGCGTACCAGCCCAAGCAGGGCGGCGGTGGCGGCCGCGGCGCGTTCGCGCGGCCTGACCTGCCGGTGCCGGTGCTGGCCGCAACGCCGCGCGTACAGGACGTGCCGGTCTATCTCGACGGCGTCGGCTCGGTGAAGGCGCTCAACACCGTCACGGTGCGCTCGCAAGTCGACGGCAAGCTGATCAAGGTCAATTTCGTCGAGGGCCAGGACGTCAAGAAGGACGATGTGCTCGGCGAGATCGATCCCGCGATCTACCAGGCGCAATACGACCAGGCGGTGGCCAAGAAGGCGCAGGACGTCGCGCTGCTCGCCAACCAGAAGCTCGACCTCGCCCGCTATGAACAGCTTGCTGCCACCAATGCCGGCTCCAAGCAGCAGGCCGACACCCAGCGCGCGCTGGTGGCGCAGCAGGAGGCACTGATCAAGGCCGACCAGGCCGCGATCGACAATTCGGCGGCGACGCTGAGCTACACCAAGATCGTGGCGCCGATGTCGGGCCGCGCCGGCCTGCGCCAGGTCGACCAGGGCAACATCATCCACGCGGCGGACGCCACAGGGCTCGTGATCCTGACCCAGCTGCAGCCGATCGCGGTGTGGTTCAGCCTGCCGCAGCAGCAGATCATGCGGGTCAACGCGGCAGCGGCGAAGGGCCAGCTTGCGGTCGACGTGTTCGGCAATGACGGCGTCACCGTGATCGACACCGGCAAGCTGACCGGCATCGACAACCAGGTCGATCCGACCACCGGCACGCTGAAGCTGAAGGCCGAATTCCCCAACGCCAATTATCAGCTCTGGCCCGGCCAGTTCGTCAATGTCCGCCTCAAGGTCGAGACGCTGTCACAGGCGATCGTGGTGCCGACCTCGGCCGTGCAGCGCGGGCCGGCCGGCACCTTCAGCTATGTGATCGGCGAGGGCGACGTCGTCACCGCGAGGCCCGTCACGGTGACGCAGCAGAACGAGCATGACGCCGTCATCGCCAGCGGCCTCACCACGTCCGACCGCGTCGTGACCACGGGCTTTGCCAATCTCGCCGACGGCGCGAAGGTCGTGATCGGCAAGGATGACGGCCCGCCGGCCGCCGATCTTGCGCCGCGCAAGCGCAGCCGCAGTCCCGACGGCAAGGGCGGCGGCCAAGGTCAGGGCCAAGGCCAGGGGCAGGGTCAGGGGCAAGGCAGAGAGGGCAAGAAGGACTGGCCGGGCAAGGGCGGCGAACATCGCGGCCGGCAGGAGCACAGCGAAGGCGATCAGAAGGGGCAGACCGGTCCGGCACCGGCGGCGGGGGGCGAACAGTCAGGCGCGGCGAAGCAGCCATGACCTAACCGACAACCTCGTCATGATCGATCTCACAGCGAGCACGCAGCCATGAGCGTCTCCGAACCGTTCATCCGCCGGCCGATCGCCACCTCGCTGCTCGGCATTGCGCTGATGATCGGCGGCGCGCTCGGCTACTGGGCGCTGCCGGTCTCGGCGCTGCCGCAGGTCGACTTCCCGACCGTGCAGGTGACGACGCAATTGCCGGGCGCGAGCCCGGACGTCATTGCGTCGCTGATCACCGCGCCGCTGGAACGGCAGCTCGGCCAGATCCCGTCGCTGTCGTCGATGAACTCGACGAGCTCGTTCGGCGTCAGCCAGATCTCGCTGCAGTTCGACCTCAACCGCGACATCGACGGTGCGACGCAGGACGTCCAGGCCGCGATCAACGCCGCGGCCGGCATCCTGCCCAAAACGCTGCCGTACCCGCCGGTCTACAACAAGGTGAACCCGGCCGACGCGCCGGTCATGACGCTGGCGCTGACCTCGGACACCATCTCGCTGCGGGCGATGAGCGATCTCGCCGACACCCTGCTGGGGCAGCGGCTGGCGCAGATTTCCGGCGTCGGCCGGGTCTCGATCCTCGGCGGCCTGAAGCCGGCGGTGCGGGTGCAGGCCGACCTCGCCCGGCTCGCCGCCTACGGCATCTCAATGGAGGACCTGCGCAACGCGATCGCCGGCGCCAACGTGTCGGGGCCGAAGGGCTCGCTCGACGGCGCCCAGCAGTCCTACACCATCGCCGCCAACGATCAGATCGCCGCCGCCGACGCCTACCGTCCCATCATCATCGCCTACCGCAACGGCTCGCCGGTCACGATCGGCGACGTCGCCCAGATCATCGACGGGCTGGAGAACGACCGCACCGGCGGCTGGTACAACGGCACGCCGGCCGTCATCATCGACATCCAGCGCCAGCCGGGCGCCAATGTGATCGACGTCGTCAAGCAGATCCGCAACGAGATCCCGCGGATGCAGCGCGCGGTTCCGGCCGGTGTCAATCTGACCATCGTGTCCGACCGCACCGTGACGATCCGCGCCTCGGTCCGCGACGTGCAGTTCACGCTGGTGCTCAGCGTGGTGCTGGTGACGCTGGTGGTGCTGCTGTTCCTGCGGTCGCTGCGCGCGACCCTGATCGCCGGCGTCGCGCTGCCGCTGTCGCTGATCACGAGCTTCGGCATCATGTATTTCGCCGGCTTCAGCCTCGACAATCTGTCGCTGATGGCGCTGACCATCGGAACCGGCTTCGTGGTCGACGACGCCATCGTCATGATCGAGAACATCGTCCGCCACATGGAAGAGGGCGAGACGGTGATGGAGGCGTCGCTGAAGGGCGCCAGCGAAATCGGCTTCACCGTGATCTCCCTGACGGTGTCGCTGATCGCGGTGTTCATCCCGCTGCTGTTCATGTCCGGACTCGTGGGGCGCATGTTCCGCGAATTCGCCTTGACGCTGACCATCGCGGTGGTGACCTCGGCAATCGTGTCGCTGACGCTGACGCCGATGATGTGCTCGCGGCTGCTCAAGAACATCCACGAGGAAGTCGCGATCCCTGGCCTCGCCGCGGTCAGCCGCTTCATCGACTGGACGGTGACGCTGTATCACCGCACGCTGCTCTGGGTGCTGCAGCGCCAGCGCGCGACGCTGTTCGTGACGTTCGCGACCATCGCGCTGACCCTGGTGATGTATGTGCTGGCGCCGAAGGGCTTTCTGCCGCTGCAGGATACCTCCTCGATCACCGCGGTGACCGAGGCCGGCCCCGACGTCTCGTTCGCGGAAATGCAGCGGCGGCAGACCGAGGTCGCCAACATCCTCAAGGCCGATCCCGACGTGGTCGGCGTGGTCTCGGTGATCGGCTCGGGCTCGGTCAACCCGACCACCAATGTCGGCCGCCTGGTGATGACGCTGAAGGCGCTCGACGAGCGGCCCGATGGCGTCGCCAAGGTGGTCGAGCGCCTCAAGCAGAAGGTGGCGACGGTGCCCGGCATGACCGTCTACTTCCAGCCGGTGCAGGACGTGCAGATCTCGACTCAGTCGAGCCGCTCGCAATACCAGTACACGCTGACCGGCACCGACGCCGCCGAGGTCTCGCAATGGGCGCAGAAGCTGGTCGCCGAGATGCGGCGCGATCCGATCTTCCGCGACGTCTCCTCGGAGGCGCAGGAGGGCGGCTTGCGTGCGGCGCTCAACATCGACCGCCAGCGCGCCGGCCAGCTCGGCGTCAGCCTGCAGGTGATCAACGACACGCTGAATGACGCCTTCGCGCAGCGGCAGATCTCGACCATCTACGGACAAGCCAACCAGTACCGCGTGGTGCTGGAGGCCCTGCCGACGTACCAGCGCGATCCATCGATCCTGTCGAAGCTGTATGTCCCGGGCGTCGCGGCAACCCCGGGCAGCCCGGCCGGGCAGGTGCCACTGTCGGCGGTCGCGACGCTGACGCGGACCACGGCGCCGCTTGCGATCTCGCACCAGGCCCAGTTCCCGTCGGCCTCGCTCAGCTTCAATCTGGCGCCGGGCGAGGCGCTCGGCGACGCCGTCGACGCGGTGAAGGCGATCGAAACCCGGATCGGCATGCCCGGCAGCATCGCCGGCATCTATTCCGGCGACGCCGCCGAATTCGCCCGCTCGCTCGCCGGACAGCCCTGGCTGATCCTGGCCGCGATCGTCACGATCTACATCGTGCTCGGCGTGCTCTATGAGAGCTACATCCACCCGATCACCATCCTTTCGACGCTGCCCTCGGCCGGCGTCGGCGCGATCCTCGCGCTGTGGCTGTGCGGGCAGGACCTCTCGGTGATCGGCCTGATCGGCATCATCCTGTTGATGGGCATCGTCAAGAAGAACGCGATCATGATGATCGACTTCGCACTGGAGGCCGAGCGGCATCAGGGCATGTCGTCCTATGACGCGATCGTGCAGGCCTGCCTCTTGCGCTTCCGTCCGATCATGATGACGACGCTGGCGGCGCTGTTCGGCGCGCTGCCGCTTGCGATCGAAAGCGGCACCGGCGCCGAGCTGCGCTTCCCGCTCGGCATCTCGATCATCGGCGGCCTGCTGCTCAGCCAGTTGCTGACGCTCTACACCACGCCGGTGATCTATCTGGCGCTCGACCGGCTCAACCGCCGGATCGAGCGGGCGGTGCCGGATCCCGGTCCCCGCGGGCCGCCGACCGCGGGCGCGACCGAAGGCATTCAGTGATGTCGATCTCGGAGCCCTTCATTCGCAGGCCGGTGGGCACCACGCTGCTTGCGATCGGGCTGTTCCTGGTCGGCATCGTCGCCTATCAGTTCCTGCCGGTGTCGTCGGTTCCGAATGTTGACTTCCCGACCATCCGGGTGTCGGCGACCCGGCCCGGCGCCGATCCGTCGGTGATGGCCGCGACTGTCGCGGCTCCGCTGGAGCGCAAGCTCGGCACCATCGCCGGCGTCGACCAGATCACCTCGACGAGCTCGCTCGGTACCACCAGCATCCAGGTGCAGTTCTCGATCGGCCGGGACATCGACCGCGCCGCGCGCGACGTCCAGGCCGCGATCAACGCCTCGCTCGCCGACCTGCCGAGCGACCTGCCGACGCTGCCGAAATTCCGCAAGGCCAATCCGGCGGCGGCGCCGGTGTTCGTGCTGGCGCTGACCTCGAAGACGATCTCGACCAGCGCGATGTACGACGTCGCCGACACCGTGATCGCGCAGCGCATCTCGCAAGTGCCGGGGGTCGGCGAGGTGACCGTCAGCGGCGCCGACCAACCGGCGGTGCGCATCGCGCTCAACCCGGTGTCGCTGGCCAACGCCGGGATCGCGACCGACGACGTCCGGCTCGCGATCATCAACGCCAATCCGCTCGGGCCGGTCGGCATCTTCAACGGCGGCCGGCAGAGCGAGACGCTATCGATCAACCGGCAAATGCGCACCGCGGCCGAGTTCCGCGACATCATCATCAAGAGCTCGATCGGCAATTTCGTCCGCCTCGCCGACGTCGCCGAAGTCGAGGATTCCGTGCGCAATTCGCGCTCGATCGCCTGGTTCAACAAGCAGCCGGCGGTGCTGATCCAGATCACCAAGCAGGGAGATGCCAACGTCATCGACACCGTCGACCGCGTCCGCGCGCTGCTGCCGGAGCTGAAGCAATGGATCCCGGCCGGGGTCGAGATCTCGACCCTGGTCGACCGCACCGGAACGATCCGCGCCAGCGTCGAGGACATGCAGTTCACGCTGCTCGCGACCGTGGTGCTGGTGATGGTCGTGGTGTTTGTGTTCCTGCGCCGCATGGTGCCGACCATCGCCGCCGGCGTCTCGGTGCCGCTGGCGCTGGCCGGCACCTGCGCCGGGATGTGGCTCGCCGGCTTCTCGATCGACAATCTGTCGCTGATGGCGCTCGCGATCTCGGTCGGCTTCGTGGTCGACGACGCCATCGTGATGATCGAGAACATGTACCGCAATCTCGAGCAGGGCATGGCGCCGTATCCGGCCGCGCTCGAGGGCGCCAAGCAGATCGGCTTCACCGTGCTGTCGATCTCGTTGTCGCTGATCGCCGCGTTCACGCCGCTGATCTTCATGGACGGCGTGGTCGGCCGGCTGCTGCGCGAATTCTCGCTGACCCTGGTGTTTGCGATCGCGGTCTCGACCGTGGTGTCGCTGACGGTCACGCCGATGATTTGCGCGCACTACATCAAGGAGGCGACCTCGGACCACGCCACCTGGTACGACCGCGCCATCGAGGGCACGCTGTCGCGCGTCGTCGCGTTCTATACGTCGACCCTGCGGATCGTGCTCGGCTATCCGTTCCTCACCTTGATCGTGTTCTTCGCCACTATCGCGCTGACGGTGACGCTCTACATCAAGACCCCGAAGGGCTATTTCCCGACCGACGACAGCGGTTTTGTCATCGGCTCGACGCGCGCCTCGGCGGACATCTCGTTCCAGGCGATGCTCTCGCTGCAGCAGCGGCTGGCCGACATCGTGATGGCCGATCCCGCGGTCGCCGGCATCGGCTCGTCGGTCGGCTCCGGCGGCGGGCCGGGCGGGGCGACCTCCAACCGCGGCACCATGTTCATCAGCCTCAAGCCGCCGGAGGAGCGCGGCGGGCTCTCGACCGCGCAGGTGATCGACCGGCTGCGCCGCAATCTGTTCATGGTGCCCGGCATCCGCCTGTTCATGTTCGCGGCGCAGGACATCCGCACCGGCGGCCGGCAGAGCGATTCCGACTACCAGTACACGCTGGCCTCGACCGATCTCGATCTGCTGCAGAAATGGGCGCCGATCGTCGCCAAGCGGATGGAGACGGTGGAGGGCATCACCGACGTCTCCTCCGACCGCGATCCCGGCGGCCTGCAGCTCAACCTCGTGATCGACCGCAAGACCGCCTCCAGCCTCGGCGTCCGCGTCCAGGACATCGACAACGCGCTCAACAACGCGTTCGCCCAGCGCCAGATCTCGATCATCTACACCCAGCGCAACCAGTACATGGTGGTGCTGGAAACCGATCCCAAATTCCAGAGCGACCCGTCGAACCTCGACCGCGTCTATGTCGCCGGCGCCGGCGACGCGCAGGTGCCGCTGTCGGCCGTGGTGCATTACCAGCGCGGACTGTCGCCGCTCGCGGTCTATCACTCCGGCGGCTTCCCCTCGACCACGGTGTCGTTCAACCTGCTGCCCAACGTGCCGCTCGAGGTCGCAACCAGCAACATCCAGCAGGCGGTCAACGAGTTGCACATGCCGGAGGGCATTCGCGGCAGTTTTGACGGCAATGCCGGCGACTTCAACAAGACCAGCGGCCGGCAACCGCTGTTGATCCTCGGCGCGCTGGTCGCGATGTATATCGTGCTCGGGGTGCTCTATGAGAGCCTCGCGCATCCGATCACGATCATCTCGACCTTGCCGTCGGCTGGGCTCGGCGCGCTGCTGGCGCTGCAGGTCACCAACACGCCGCTGACCGTGATCGCCTTCGTCGGCATCATCCTCTTGATCGGCATCGTCAAGAAGAACGGCATCATGATGGTCGACTTCGCGCTCGAGGCCGAGCGGCATCAGGGCCTGTCGTCGCGCGATGCGATCTTCGAGGCCTGCCGGGCGCGCTTCCGCCCGATCCTGATGACGACGATGGCGGCGCTGTTCGCCGGCGTCCCGCTGGTGATAGCGACCGGCCCGGGCACCGAGCTGCGCCGGCCGCTCGGCATCACCATCATCGGCGGCCTGTTCGTGTCGCAGATCCTGACGCTGTACACGACACCGGTGATCTATCTCTTGATCGACCGGCTGCGGCAGCGCTCCGCGCCGTCCGCCGTCCCCGCGCCGGCGGAATAAACGGCTCGAGAGCGCTCTGGCGCGAGGTGCACGGCAAAATGCCGCACCTCGCATCGAAGCGGAAGAGACACGATTTTCGGCAGACGCGAGAATGGCTTGTCGATTGCGTCTACGCCTCGCCGCAAAGCGCCGCGGCCGGAGCGAATTGTCGTCAACTTCACACTTTAGGTTGTGGCCGGGATGCTAGGCTTGGTCGCCGGCGATGCGCTGGGCGCACGCCGCCAACTCGATGTCATATTGCGGAAGGAGAGGATGATGGCGAAGGCACGCTACACGGTTCTCCACGGTCAGTATCGTATTCATCGCGCCGACGATCCGCGGCGAGGCCCGCAGCCCGACGGCGACACCATCCGCTTCGAGCCGGCCAACCTCGAGCTCCTGGCCTCGTTGCCGCGCTTTTCCGCCCGGCCGCCGGACATCCGGTCGAAAGGCATCAATGTTCGCTACGAAGGCATCGATACGCTGGAAACCCATTTTGACGGGGCCCATCAAAACGACAGGTTCGCCTTCGGTGCCCGCGACAGGAATCTGGCGCTGCTCGGCTACAAAGGTGTCCAATTTTTTGCGGACGAACCCAACATCGTGTCGGCCGTCGACGTTGACCCGTTGCCGGGTTACGTGGTGGCCAACGGCATCGAGTCCAACGGCCGCTTGCTCGGACTGGTCTATGTCGGCGTTCCACCGACGGAGGATGGACAGCCGCTGTTTGTCGACGAGGCACGGCTCGACGGCAGCGTGAACGCCACACTGGTGCGCGCGGGCCTTGCCTATGTCGAACCCTATGACACGATGCCAATCGCTCTCATCGATCGCTTGCGTAGCATCATTGCGCAGGCCAGGGCTGATAACGCCGGGATGTTCGACAGCGAGAGCGTCGGGGTGGAAAAACCGGCCACGATCGTCGCGCTCAATGATCTCCAGGCTCTGGTGATGTGGCCCAAATTGTTCAGGCGGCTTGTCACCTTTATCCGGGAGGGCCACAGCGGTTTGTCCGAATTCGACAGCTGGATTCGCCAGGACCCGGTCAGGCGCGACGACACTTTGCGCCTTCCGAACGGCGAAAAGGCCAACATGCACGACACCTTCGAGATCTCCGGCAACCGCCTGTCGCTGCGTTTCAATCCCGAGGATCTGATCATTGCGCCCGATCCGGCCCCTTAACGAGACGGTCTGAGCGAGGCCGGCCTTGCGTTGATGTTGCTGGCGCGGCCATTGGCGGCGTATAGCCGTGGCATGTCGAATCCTGTCGAAGCCCCCGATGTCGTGGCCGATTGCCCGCATTGCGGCAAGCCGCTGCCGCTCTGCATCTGCGACAGCGTCACGCCGATCGAAAGCCGCATCCAGCTACTGATCCTGCAGCATCCGCAGGAGCAGGACAGGGCGCTCGGCACCGCGCGGCTGACCGCCCGTCATTTCGAGAATGCGGTGCACCGGATCGGATTGTCCTGGCCCAGCCTCGCCAAGGCGCTCGGTCGGCCGGTGGCCGATCCGGCGCGCTGGGCGGTGCTCTATCTCGGCTCGGCCAAGGTCGAGGACCTCGATACCGATGCCGAGATCGTCGCGATCAACCGCAAGGGCGAACTGGAGCCGAACCAGCGCAGCATCCTCGGCCGCATCGAGGGCATCGTGCTGCTCGACGGCACCTGGAGCCAGGCCAAGGCGCTGTGGTGGCGCAATCCCTGGATGCTCAGGTGTCAGCGGGTGATCCTCGGACCGAAACGGCCCTCGCGCTACGGCCAGTTGCGACGGGAACCGCGCCGCGACGGCCTGTCCACCATCGAGGCGGCGGCGATGCTGCTGGGGGCGCTGCAAAAGCGGCCGGACATCGCCGAGGCCTTGAACGACAGTTTCGATCGGATGCTGACGCGCTTCCGCGACGTCCAGGCAACGATGCCGGAACTGGCGCCGAAACCGAAGAAGCGGGATTTTCGCCGGCGCCGCCGGAACTAGATCGCTTGCCAGGCCATCCCGCGTGCTTACGGGACGACCGCCCAGTAGACGCGCCCGTTGGTGTTCGGGTCGGTGCCGTCGCTGGTCGAGAAGATGATGCCGGTTGGCTGATGGGAGAATCGGCCGCCGCCGTGCTCGTTGATGTCGGTGAAGGTTGCGTGCCCGGGGCCAAGCTGACGCTCATTCTCGTAGACGACCAGCTTGGACGTACGATCCCCCTCGACGGTCGGCTTGTCGGCTTCGGCCTGCAGTTCCTGCGACAGGTCGCGCGCCACGGATGCTAGTTTGTACCGTTCGAAGGGCCCGGTCAGTTGCACGACTTCTCGCCCTGCCGGCCGTTTCGGGGGAGGCGGGACGACGGCCCAATAGGTGCGGCCATTGGTATTCGGATCGCTGCCGTCGCTGCTCGAGAAGACGATGCCGGTTGTCTGATGAGAAAATCGACCGCCCCCCAGCTTGTCGATCTCGCCGAACCCCGTGTGTGCGGGTCCGAGCGGACGGTCATTCTCGTAGACGACCACCTTGGATGTGCGATCCCCCTCAACCGCCGGGTCGTCGGCTGCGGCCTCCAGCTTGCTCGGGCGCGCCACCGATGCAAGGGCGTACCGCTCGAAGGGGCCCATCAGACGCACAACGTTGTCACCCTTCGGTTTCAGCTCGATCGGAACGACAGCCCAATAGTTGCGGCGGTTGGTGTTCGGATCGGTGCCGTCGCTGCTTGAGAACAAGATGCCGTTCGGCAGGTGGGAAAACCGGCCGCCGCCCAGCTTGTCGATTTCCCCGAACCCCACATGCGCCGGGCCGAGCGGGCGATCGTCCTCGTAGATGACCAACCGCGATGTGCGGTCGCCGTCGATGGCTGGGTTGTCGGCTTCGGCATTCAGGTTGACCGGGAACGCCACCGAAGCAAGCCCGTACCGCTCGAAGGGCCGCGTCAGGCGCACGACCACTTCGCCCTTCGGTGTCGGATCGACAAAGCTTCGATCGAGATACAGGGCGGCGGCGAAATAGACGGCAAGCATGGCCGCGCAAAGCGACCACAGCCATCGCCTGTCGATGGACCTGCTCGCCCGGCCATCGGGCCTGGCATCCGGGGTGGCGGCGCGTATGAACCTGATGGTGTGGTCTACCAGACGTTGCGTCGCCGCTTCCGAAGAGGCACTGGAACGGCGTTCTTCCAGGCGGCGTTCATGGACGTTTTTCACGGCGTTGGTACTCTGAAATTCAAATAGTGTGAAACAAACGAATGATGGGTACGTGACTATCGAACGCTGTGCTGCAAAGACAGCACATCAGCAGTGATGGTTGTTGAGAAGGCAGTCTGCGCCGCTCCACATCGCGCATTATGCGCCAGGTTTGCAAGCCGGCGGTCCCGAATTGACGCGCGGCTCTGCCAAAGGTTTCGGTAATCTCCCGGCCGGTCTGCCCGGCACAATAGGTCTGTGCCGGGTTCCCAAGGAATTCCCAAGCAAAGGAACATCATCCTACCGAGAACAGAATGGGCACGCCAGCGTCAGACGCGCGGCGGGTCGAGTTTCAGAACTCCACCTGGAACCGCGTGAGAGCGGTTGCTTAAGCCCTTGCAGGTCTGTATTGATCCGCCCCCAAGGGGCCACGTGGCGGAGTGGTTACGCAACGGTCTGCAAAACCGTGTACACCAGTTCAATTCTGGTCGTGGCCTCCACTCATTCTTAGAGGCTTGCTTAGCGGCTTGCTTTCAGCGACTTGCAGCCAACAGATGAGAAGCCGCATTAGCTTGCGGCGTACCAGCCTTCAGGAAACGGAATCAACGGCCAGGGCGCATCATTGTCATTGGCGGCGCGCGGCGGCGGCTGAATGCGGGGCGACGTCTGGGCCACGAAATCCTCCTGAGCAATGGGCGCGACGGCCGCTCGCACGGCGTCCAGCAACAGATCAAATTCGACTTCGCTCATCGCGCTCTCCGAGGTTCGAGAGCGCCATGGTCGCAAAACGGTCTTCGGTCCGGATTGAGCGAATCGTTCGAATTTTACGAAAAGGACGATGGCATCCGCTCTGGTTAATGAGGCGCTAACATCTCCCTTCGCGTTTTAGGCCGGGCCGTCGATCGCCTCGTGTGAAACAAATCACATTCTGCGAAAAACAGCGGACGCTTGAGCGCTGCAGCAATCCTACGGTGTCAGGAAGACGTGACCATGAAGGCACGTCTCGGACGCGGCCGCCGGACGCGTCGGTCAAGCGATCACGCCAGCCTGGTCAGATCTCGCGGCAGCATCCCCTTGAACAGTTCGAGCACGCGCCGTGCCTGTCGTGCCGGCAGGGTGATCGCGTGACGTACGGCGGCTGCGATCAGCGTCATGGTCAGCCCTGAGAAGGTGGCGAGGGCGGCTGCGGGCAGATCGGGCGCGATCCGCCTGACAGCCTCGGACAGCAGGCCCGCGAGCGCGGCCATGTCCTTCGCGTCGAGCTGCTGCAGGGCGCGGTCGGCCTGGGTCGCCTGCCAGATGTCGCGCATCACGGGCTCGCGCATGAACATCTCGTAGTAGCTGTCGACGATGCGGCACAGGGCAGGGTGCAGGTCGCGCGCGGTGGTCACGGCGGCCAGGTCGCGCCTGACGCAGTGGCGCCCAACGGCGTTGTAGCGTTCCGCCAGCGTGCCGATGATCGCGGTCTTGTCCGGGAAATATTGATAGAGCGAGCCGAACGCGATCCCGCTGCGTTCGACGATGTCGCTCATCCGGAACGCCTCGCTGCCCTTCTCGGCCATGATCTCGGCCGCACAGGCCAGGATGCGCTCGAAGCGCAAGCGGCTGCGCTGTTGCGCCGGGGCAAGCCGCGCCAGCCCGGCCTTAGGCTCTGTCGCCGCGGGCGCGGCCTTTCGTCTCGTCATCGGTCGGCTCCGCGATCGGGTGTTGACCTCCTTAATACGAGAGTTTATCGCATTTATCAAACACGAGCAATCCTCGCATTTGGAGATCGAACGATGCGCCAGCTTCTGACCTCGGGCCTGTTGTGGTTTTCCGCGATCGGCTGCGGCCTGATCGCCGGGCTGTATTTCGCGTTCTCGGCCTTCATCATGACCTCGCTCGGCCGCATTGATCAGTCGGCCGGGATTTCCGCGATGAACGCCATCAATGTCGATATCCTCCGCTCGCTGTTCATGCCGCTGTTCCTCGGCACCACACTCGCCTGCGCGGCGCTGGTGTTGCTGGCAAGCCTGCAGTGGCAGGAGCCGGGCGCGCTCGCGATGATTTGCGGCGGCGTCATCTATGTTGTCGGCATGTTCGTCGTCACGATGGTCTTCAACGTGCCGCTCAACGACCGGCTTGCCGCGACCGATCCGGCGAGCAGCGCGGCCGCGCCGATCTGGGCGCGCCACCTGACCGACTGGACCTTCTGGAACCACGTGCGGACGGTCGCCTCGACCGCGGCGATGGTGCTGTTCATGGTCGCGATCGCCCAGCGATAGCGCGATTGCGGTCCGGAGAGCCGTGTCAGCAATCGAAGCGTATCTGTCGAGAATCGGGGCAGGGCGGTTCACCGCATCGTGGTTAAGGCTTCGTCGGCCTGCGGCGGGGCCCGGCGGATGGCCGGCTGTGGGATAAACCCTTGTGCGGCAGTGACTTTACCGTACTTGCTAAAGTTTCCCCGGAGCCAGCATTTGGTTCTTTGCAAGGCCGAAAGGCTTTGTTATACGCTGCCCGCTCGCGAACGATTGGTTCGCCTATTCCTCGGTAGCTCAGCGGTAGAGCATTCGACTGTTAATCGAATGGTCGCTGGTTCGAATCCAGCCCGGGGAGCCAGTCCTGGCCCCATCGATCATCCATCACCCGATCACAAGCCTGTGGCCTGTCGCGACAGACCATTCCCGTCGTCAAATCGACTCAATAACTTCAGACATTCCATCTCGCCGGGTCTCGAGAGGTGATTGTCATGTCCATTAACCTGGTCGACCTGTCATTCCAGCAGCCGACGCTTGTTCCCGCCGATGTTCCCGACATCAGCGACGATGAATGCGTGCGCCGTTTGGCGAAGGCCGTCGAGGACCACGATTCGGCGCATCTCGACGAAGTGGCCCGGCTGATCGGCCGGCTCGCCGTCACAATCGAATAGGCGGCCGCCGGGCGCACGCGCGCAGGTTAACCGCGTGTTGCGTTTTGGCGGAGCTTGTTCCAAAAGATGGCCCTGTTCTAGCTCCTCCAGCGGCAATGCCGCGCGACTTGCAGGGTCTTCGCCAATGTCCGGTTTTTCGACCGCGCGCCAGTACATGGTCGATGGTCAGGTGCGTCCGAGCGACGTCACCGATGATCGAATCCTCGATGCCATGCTGACGGTGCCGCGCGAGGCCTTCGTGCCGGCCGACAAGCAGGCGCTGGCCTATCTCGACCTCGATCTCGACGTCGCCGAGGGCGGCAGCACCAGGCGCTGCCTGATCACGCCGGCGCTGCTCGCCAAACTGCTGCAGGCGGCCGACATCAAGGCGACCGACCGCGTCCTGGTGGTGGGCTGTGCGACCGGCTACGCCGCCGCCATCGTGGCGCGCTTCGCCGGCGAGGTGAGGGCGACCGAGAGCGATCCGGCCCTGGCCGCCAAGGCTGGCGCGGCGCTGGCCCAGCTCGGCAGCCGGAATGTCACAGTGACGACCGCCGCCGCCGCCGACGGCGACGCTGGGGGCGCGCCCTACGACGTCATCGTCCTCAACGGCGCCACCGAAATCCTCCCGACCGGGCTGTTTGCCCAGCTCAAGGAAGGCGGCCGGCTGGTGGGGGTCTTCGCGCTGACGCGGCCGCCCAGGGCAGGCCTCGTGACCCATACCCGGGGGGACTACGGACATCGGGAGCTGTTCGACGCCACGGCTCCTGTGCTGCCCGGACTTGAGCGGCTGCCGGCCTTCGTCTTCTGAGCCATTACCGCGCCGCCAGGGACTGCGCTGCCGGGGCTCGATAAAATCCCGTTCTGAATCAGAAGTGTGGCCCGTTTGCCCCACGTAAAGAGTTTCCACCGTCTTGCGTTGCGGGGTAGTTCCGTTGCCCCTAGCTGCGGACTAAGGTGAGGCCGGACTCACTTCGTCTGAGGCGACGGTCGGCCCATGTTCATGAGCCGGGCGACTACAAATGGATGGATTACTGGGGATGCGTGGGGTGAAGGTCATCACCGCGGCTGCGATTGCGGTCCTTCTGTTGGCTGAGATGGGCCCCGTGCCTGCGCTCGCCGATACAATCGAGGCCGCGCTGGTGCGTGCCTACCAAAACAATCCCCAGCTGAACGCGCAACGCGCGCAGGTGCGGGCTACCGACGAAGGCGTTCCGCAGGCACTCTCAGGTTATCGCCCGCAGGTCGCGCTGACCGCGAGTGCGGGCTATCAATATACCGACTCGCGGCAGGGCGGGCAGCCGGTGATCGGCCCCACGGTGCCGCGCAGCGCGGGCATCACGGTCAACCAGCCGCTCTTCAATGCGCAAACGCCGCAACGGGTGCGCGCGGCCGAGAGCCAGGTGTCGTCGGCACGCGAAGGGTTGCGGGTGCTGGAGCAGTCCGTGCTGCTGCAGGCCGCCACGATCTACATGGACTATCTCCGCGATTCGGCGATCGTCGAGGTTCAGCGCAGCAACACCCGCGTGCTGGAGCAGACCCTGAAGCAGACCCAGGACCGCTTCAATGTCGGCGAAGTGACCCGGACCGACGTTGCGCAGTCCGAAGCGCAGCTCGCGGCCGGCAGGACGCAGCAACTCACTGCCGAAGCCAATCTCACGACGACGCGTTCCAACTTCCGACGCATCATCGGCAGCGAGCCGACCAATCTCGCGCCGGGATCACCGGTGGACCGCTTCCTGCCGTCGACACTGGCCGCCGCGGTCGATCTCGGCCTGACCCAGAATCCGAACGTCACCGCGGCGATGTTCGGCGTCGACGTCAACTTCCTGCAGACCAAGATCGCCGAGGGCGCATTGCTCCCGACCGTCACGCTGTCGACCCAGGTGACGCAGCAATACGAGCAAACCTTGCTGACGCAGCGCGCTTTCAACGCGTTGACGTCCGTGCAACTGTCCCTGCCGATCTACCAGGGCGGCACCGAATATGCGCTGATCCGGCAGTCCAAGGAATCGCTGGCGCAGCAGCGCCTGGTGCTGGAGCAGACCCGGGACCAGGCCCGCGCCAACGTCGTCACCTTCTGGGGCCAGCTGATCGCCGGCAAGTCGCAGGTAGCCTCGGCGCAGGCGCAGGTGCAGGCCTCCGAGATCGCGCTGAACGGCGTGCGCGAAGAGGCCAAGGCCGGCCAGCGCACCACGCTCGACGTGCTCAACGCGCAGCAGGCGCTGGTCAACGCGCGCAACTCGCTGGTCACGGCGCAGCACGACCGCGTCGTCGCTTCCTACAACGTGCTGAACGCGATCGGCCGGCTGTCGCCGACAGTGATGGGCCTGCCCACCTCGGTCTACGATCCGAGCGTGCACTACCACCAGGTGCGCGACAGCTGGGCCGGCGTCCGCACGCCCGACGGCCGCTAGCCGCCACATCAACGTTGCTTGTTGCGCTTAAGCTCGTGGTTCTGTGTCAATCAGGACCGCGAGCGCGCGCGTTTGCTTGCAATCGATAAAGGCTGACTTACCGTTATGCCGGGCAGCAAGGCGATTCGCGGCAGGGCCATGATGTTGGTGCAGCGGACGCAACGAGCGACACGAGGCTGCGCGAAGGCCTCGGGCGGGCTTGATCTGGGGACAAGTCGGGGCGGGAGCGACGAAAATCTCGGCCCGCATCATCGGAACCAGCGAATCCTCTCGGGCTTGATGTAAAATGGTTTCGATGTGGAGTCGGAAATGACGCAACCTGCAAAGGTCCAAGAGCCCTCGATGGAGGAGATTCTGGCGTCGATCCGTCGCATCATTGCCGACGACGAGGCGAAGCCAGCCGCGGCCGAGAAACCGGCGGCCGCCGCGCCGCCGCCGAAGGTCGAGCCGCAAGCCGCCAAACCCGCCAGCCCGCCGCCGGCTCCGGCTGCGAAGGCCGCCGCGCCCGCGCCAAAACCGGTGCCGCCTGCGCCCGCAGCAACGCCGAGCAACAGCCAGGACGATATCGATTCGCTGTTGGCCAGCCTCGACCAAGCAACGCCGGCGTCGGAGATCAGGCCATCGCCGCCACAGCCGGAAGCTGACGTGTTCGAGCTCACCGACGACATGGCGCTGCCGGATCCGGCGCCCGCGCCTTCGTTCCGCAAGGTCGAGCCCGAAGACGACGTCGAGTTCACCGACCCGTCGGTGCGGAGCCGTGCGCCGCTCCAAGAATCAGTTCGTGAGCCGGTACGCGAGCCAGTCCGCGAGCCGCCGCCGGTCGACCCCGCGACGATCCAGCCGATCATCTCGGGAACCACAATGCGGGCGGTCGAATCCGCGTTCAACTCGCTGGCCAATACCGTGCTGAGCAACAATGCGCGGACGCTGGAGGATCTGGTCAAGGAGATGCTGCGACCGATGCTGAAAGCCTGGCTGGATGACAACCTGCCCGGGCTGGTCGAGCGGATCGTCAAGGCCGAGATCGAGCGGGTCTCGCGCGGGCGCTGAAGCCCCGCGGGGCTATCCGGCCCTCATTCAGCCACCCCAAAATGCCCTAATTGCCGTTTCCGTGCGCCGGTCCGGTTGACTCGGTGCGTTCGGGCGGCTTTCTAGCCGTTTCCACATTCCCAAATTGCAGTGTCATGATCGAGAAGAACTACCAGCCCGCCGATATCGAGCGCCGGATGTCCCAGGTTTGGGAGGACAGCGGTGCGTTCAAGGCCGGACGGCCGGAACGCCAGGACGCTGCGCCTTTCACCATCGTGATCCCGCCGCCGAACGTCACCGGTTCGCTGCATATGGGCCACGCCCTCAACAACACCCTGCAGGACATCCTGTGCCGGTTCGAGCGGATGCGCGGCCGCGACGTGCTGTGGCAGCCCGGCACCGACCATGCCGGCATCGCGACCCAGATGGTGGTCGAGCGGCAACTGATGGAGCGGCAGGAGCCCGGCCGCCGCGACATGGGCCGCGGCAAATTCCTCGAGCGGGTCTGGCAGTGGAAGGCGGAGAGCGGCGGCACCATCGTCAACCAGCTGAAGCGCCTCGGCGCCTCCTGCGACTGGTCGCGCGAGCGCTTCACGATGGACGAGGGGCTGTCGCGCGCCGTCGTGAAGGTGTTCGTCGAGCTGCACCGCGATGGCCTGATCTACAAGGACAAGCGGCTGGTCAACTGGGACCCGAAACTGCTGACCGCGATCTCCGATCTCGAGGTGCAGCAGGTCGAGGTCAAGGGCCATCTCTGGTATCTGCGCTATCCGATCGAGGGCCGGACCTTCAGCCCTGAGGATCCGAAGTCGTTCATCGTGGTCGCGACCACGCGCCCGGAGACCATGCTCGGCGATACCGCCGTTGCAGTGCATCCGGACGACGAGCGCTACACCGCGCTGGTCGGCCAGCACGTCATCCTGCCGCTGGTCGGCCGCAGGATTCCGATCGTCGCCGACGACTATTCCGATCCGGAGAAGGGGTCCGGTGCGGTCAAGGTGACGCCGGCGCACGACTTCAACGATTTCGAGATCGGCAAGCGCCACGGCCTGCCGCAGATCAGCGTGCTCGACCAGGAGGGCTGCCTCAGCCTGGTCGACAACGAGGATTATCTGCGCGGTCTGCCCGAAGGATCCGCCGAGTTCGCGGCGGAGTTCGACAGGATCGAGCGTTTCGCCGCGCGCAAGAAGATCGTGACGCGGCTGGAGGAGTTCGGCTTCCTGGAGCGGATCGAGCCCAACACCCACATGGTGCCGCATGGCGACCGCTCCGGCGTCGTGATCGAGCCCTATCTGACCGACCAGTGGTATGTCGACGCGCACACGCTCGCACAGCCGGCGATCGCGGCGGTGCGTTCCGGCGACACCACCTTCGTGCCGAAGAACTGGGAAAAGACCTATTTCGAGTGGATGGAGAACATCCAGCCCTGGTGCATCTCGCGCCAGCTCTGGTGGGGCCATCAAATCCCGGCCTGGTACGGGCCGGACGGCAAGGTGTTCGTCGCCGAGACCGAGGAAGAGGCGGTCGGCAATGCGCTCGGCTATTACGTCGAGCAGGAGGTCATCACGCCGGAGCAGGGCCATGAGATGGCCACCGATCCGGCCAAGCGCGAAGGCTTCATCACCCGCGACGAGGACGTGCTCGACACCTGGTTCTCCTCGGCGCTGTGGCCGTTCTCGACGCTGGGCTGGCCGGACGAGACGCCGGAGGTCGCGCGCTATTACCCGACCGACACGCTGGTGACCGGCTTCGACATCATCTTCTTCTGGGTCGCCCGCATGATGATGATGGGCCTGCATTTCATGAAGCAGGCGCCGTTCTCGACCGTCTACATCCACCGTCTCGTCCGCGACGAGAAGGGCGCCAAGATGTCGAAGTCGAAGGGCAACGTCATCGACCCGCTCGGCGTGATCGACGAATACGGCGCCGACGCGCTGCGCTTCGCGCTGACCCGTGAGGCGGCGCAGGGCCACGACATCCGCCTGTCGCCGCACCTGGTCGAGACCAACCGCAATTTTGCGACCAAGTTCTGGAACGCGTGCCGCTTCGCCGAGATGAACGAGTGCGTGAAGCCGGACGGTTTCGATCCCAAGGGCGCCAAGGATACCCTGAAGGAAACGTTGAACCGCTGGATCGCGCACGAGACCTCGCGCGCCACCCGTGAGGTGACCGAGGCGATCGAGAGCTATCGCTTCAACGATGCCGCCGGCGCGATCTACCGCTTCGTCTGGAACGTGTTCTGCGACTGGTATCTCGAGCTGGCAAAGCCGGTGCTGATGGGCGAGGAGGGCGCCGCCAAGGCCGAGACCCGCGCCATGATCGCCTGGACCCGCGACGAGATTCTCAAACTGCTGCATCCGTTCATGCCCTTCATCTCCGAGGAGCTGTGGGCGGTGACGGCCCAGCGCGACAGCCTGCTGGTGCTGGCGCAGTGGCCGCGCAAGGCCGCGATGACCGAGATGGAGCTTGCCGCGATGGCCGGGCCCGGCCCGGCCGGCGAGATCATTCCACCCATCATCGCAGCGCTCGACGCCGACGATTTCAGCGATCCCGCCGCGGAGGCCGAGATCGGCTGGGTGGTCGACCTCGTCACCGCGATGCGCTCGGTGAAGGCGGAGATGAACATCCCGCCGTCGACGTTGACGCCGCTGGTGATCGTGACGACGTCGGACGAGACGCGCGACCGCGCGCAGCGCTGGAACGACACCATCAAGCGCCTGGCGCGGCTGTCGGAGATTTCCTTCGCCGACGCGCCGCCCGAAGGCGCGATGCAGCTGCTGGTGCGCGGCGAAGTGGTCGCGCTGCCGCTCAAGGGCGTGATCGATCTCGGCGCCGAGCGGGCGCGGCTGGAGAAGGAACTCGGCAAGGCCGACGCCGACATCAAGCGGGTCGACGCAAAGCTCTCCAACGAGAAATTCGTCGCCAATGCGCCGGAAGAGCTGGTCGAGGAAGAGAAGGAAAAACGCGAGGCGGCACTGGAGCGCAAGGCGAAGATCCTCGAGGCGATCGAGCGGCTGAAGCAGGCGTCGTAGGGCATGATCCGGAAAAGTGTGAAGCGGTTTTCCGAAAGGATCGTGCCCAACTAGCAAGGCGGGCGGACGCTCGCCGATCCGAATTACGGTTCGCAATTCGATTTCACGCCATGCCACGGCCGCGCCGGCAATGCCGAGTTGTTCATCACCGCCGCCGAGGTGCTCGGCGATCAAACCGCGCGCGCGGTTGCCGAAGGCGTCGGGCGCTATGGCATCGAAACCTGTCGCCGCAAGGACCTGCCGTGGCCGTGCGGCGTACCCGGCGGCGGCGAGCCTGTTGCTCGGGCTCGCCGGCATCGGTCATTTCTACCTGCGGCTTTACGATCCCGCGAATGTGCCGTCCGTGCTGATCCCGCGGCCGCGGCGCGTCGCCGAACTGCGCAGCATGGTCATGGCGCCGCCGTCGCCTCCGTCAAGCGCGCCGCTACGCTGACGCAAACGGCTTGCTGAGGAATTTTGATCCCTTCACCCCATAGCGCCAGGGCAGCTCGACCGCCTTGGTGATGCCGATCCGCACGCCGGTGGCGATGTCGGGCGTTTCGGTACGGGCATAAAGCGCGATTGGCGGACGGTCGAGCGGCAGCTCGCTGTGGGCAATGCTGATGCCGAGCGCCTCGCAGAGCTTGCCGGGCCCCGAGCACAGGGCCCGCGCATCGTCCAGCCCGCGCCGCCTGCGCATCGCGGCGAGGCCATGGGTCGGCTCCAGCGCGCGGATCAGCACGGCGCTGGCCGAGCCGGCCTTCTCGCAGACGAAGTTCACGCACCAATGGATGCCGTAGGAGCGGTAGACATAGGAGAAACCGGGCGGTCCGAACATCACCTGGTTGCGCGGGGTCGGCCCGTTGAACGAATGGGCCGCCGGTTCGGTGTGGTGGTAGGCCTCGACCTCGACGATGATGCCGCCGACGCCGCCGACCAGGAAGGTCGCGCCGATCAGGTCGGGCGCGACCTCATGCACGCTGCGGTCAAAGAACGAGCGTTTCAGCGGCTTGCCGAGGCGCGGCGCGGTCGCCGTGGTCGATTGCGGTTTTTGAGCCATTTTCAGGTGGGAATCGCGGCGGAACAGGGCAGGAGACTGCCAATATTCCGGCCGCTCTGCTAGGGTCGGGCGCCGGGTTGCAGGCCGCGTCAACACGGATTAGCTAAGGTCTTTACTGGAGCATGATCTGTTCGGAAAACCGGCTTCCACTTTTCCGGATCATGCTCTCGCGACTTGCAGGCACCTATGGTCACCATCGTCGATACCATCTCCACGACCCCGTTGCGCCCGCGACACCCCGAAAAGGTGAACCGGCCGGATGCAGTCTCGCCGCCGAAGCCGGACTGGATCCGGGTCCGTGCGCCGAACTCGCGCGGCTATGCCGACACCCGCCGCATCGTCAAGGAGAACGGCCTCGTCACGGTGTGCGAGGAGGCCGGCTGCCCCAATATCGGCGAGTGCTGGGACAAGAAGCACGCCACCTTCATGATCATGGGCGACACCTGCACGCGGGCCTGCGCGTTCTGCAACGTCAAGACCGGCATGCCCGCGGCGCTCGAGACCAATGAGCCGGAATATGTCGCCGAGGCGACCTTCAAGCTCGGCCTGACCCATGTGGTGGTGACCTCGGTCGACCGCGACGATCTCGCCGACGGTGGCGCTGAGCATTTTGCCGAAACCATTCGCGCCATCCGTGCGCGCTGCCCGATCACGACGATCGAAATCCTGACCCCGGACTTCCTGCGCAAGGACGGCGCGCTGGAGCGCGTGGTCGCCGCAAAGCCCGACGTGTTCAACCACAATCTGGAAACCGTGCCGTCGCGCTACCTCACGGTTCGTCCCGGCGCGCGCTATTTCCACTCGATCCGGCTGCTGCAGCGGGTCAAGGAGACGGACCCGACCATCTTCACCAAGTCGGGCATCATGGTCGGCCTCGGCGAGGAGCGGCACGAGGTGCTGCAGGTGATGGACGATCTACGCTCGGCCGACGTCGATTTCCTCACCATCGGCCAGTATCTGCAGCCGACCCGCAAGCATCACGCCGTGATGCGCTACGTGCCGCCGGATGAATTCGCCGGCTATGAGCGGGTCGCCTATACCAAGGGATTTCTGATGGTGTCGGCGAGCCCGCTGACCCGCTCGTCGCATCATGCCGGCGAGGATTTCGCCAGGCTGCAGGCGGCCCGCGTCGCCCGCGGCCGCTAGATCATGCCGCGATTCCAAAGCAAGCGGCGGGTTCGTCACGGCGCCGCGCAAATGTTCGATCTGGTCGCCGACGTCGAGCGCTATCCGGAATTCGTGCCGCTGTGCCAGGCGTTGAAGATCCGTCAGCGCACACCGAAGGACGACGGCACCGAGATCGTGGTGGCCGACATGACTGTTTCCTTCAAGCTGGTGCGGGAAACTTTTACCAGCAAGGTGACGCTCGATCGACCCAATCTGAAAATCCTGGTCGAGTATCTGCGCGGTCCGTTCAGCAATCTGGAGAATCGCTGGACCTTCGAGCCGAAGTCGGACGCCGAGTGCGACGTCGGCTTTTTCCTGAATTACGAATTCAAGAACCGGATGCTGGCGATGCTGATGGGCTCGATGTTCGACGCCGCGTTCGGCCGTTTCGCCGGAGCGTTCGAGAAGCGGGCGGACCACATCTACGGCAAGCCGGTCGCTTCATAAATCTCTCAACGTCATTGCGAGCCAACGGGTCGCGCGAACGCGCGCCCGATGATAGGCTCCGCGAAGCAATCCATCTCCGCGTACGCTGATGGATGGATTGCTTCGTCGCTGTCGCTCCTCGCAATGACGGAGAGGGGATCGCAACGGTGAACTACAGGCAATGCCCTTGCATTGCCTTACGGGCAGGGACGGCGCACGCCGCCGGATGCGATGTAGGTGCCCGACGCCGGGTCGTAGGAGCGGAAGCGCTGGGAGCAATAGGCGTCGTTGTTGGCCTTGGCCTGGCTTGCGGCAATCGCACCGCCGATGATCGCGCCGACCGCAAGACCGCCGATCACCGCGCCGGCATTTCCGCCGCCACCGTGGTGGTGATATCCGCCGCGATAACCACCGCCGCGGTAGCCGTAGCGCGGGCCGCCGCCATGATAGTGCCGGTACTGCACTTGCTGAACGGAGGTAGGCTGATCCTGCAAACGTGCCGGAGCGAGCGGCGCGGCAACCGAGGGGACAACAGTCGACAGTGTCATGGCACCGGCGGTGATGCTGGCCACGACCAACGTTCCCAACTTCATCAATTTTCTCCTTGTTGTGGATTTGCGGTTGGAATGCCGCAGGTTGGAACAGGAGAAAACGGCGAGGCAACGTCAAAGTTGCGTGCCGGCCCAGCGACACTGGGTTGCAGTTAACACGATTGGAAATAGATCGACTTTAGGGCGCGACTCAAGCTGCCAAGTTCATCCGCGCGGCGTCCGGCGCCGCTTGGCGGCGTGACTGCGCGGCGAGCGCGCCACCCGCGGCCGCAGCCGGCTGACGGCCTCGCGACGCGGCTTTGCCGCTTGCGGCGGGCGCGCCAGCTCCATCAGCATGCGCAACGCCTCGACCACCGAGCGCTGGCGCACCGCGCTGCGGCCGATCGCGCCAAACCGCTGTTCGCGGTGAATGATGCGGCCGTCGCGCGCGGCAACGGCAAAGTGCACGAGACCCACCGGCTTGCCTGGCGTGGCGCCGCCGGGCCCGGCGATCCCGGTGATGGAGACCGCGAGGTCGACGCCGGCCTTTTCCAGCGCACCGATCGCCATCGCAGTCGCGGTTTCCTTGCTGACCGCGCCAAACGTCTCGAGCGTTGCCGCCTTGACCCCGAGCATCACCCGCTTGGCTTCGTTCGAATAGGTGACGAAGCCGCGGTCGATCACGTCGGACGAGCCGGGGATGTCGGTCAGCGCGCCGGCGACCAGGCCGCCGGTGCAGGATTCGGCGGTCGCGATGGTCAGCTTGCGCATCCGGCACAGGTCGAGCAGCGAGCGGGAGAGGGCACGAGCGTCGCTGCCGCCCATGTCAGGCACTCCAGCCTTTATCGTCCCAGGGGAGACGTATCGTCGCGCTCGCGGTTGCCGCGATGCCTTCCTCGCGGCCGGTGAAGCCGAGGCGCTCGCTGGTGGTCGCCTTCACCGCCACCCGCGAGATGTGAACGCCGGAGATCTCCGCGATCTTCGCCCGCATGCTGTCGCGCAGCGGGCCGATCTTCGGCCGCTCGCAGATCATCGTCACCTCGAGATTGGCGATCCGCCCGCCGCGCGCGGTGACGCGCTCGACGGCATATTTCAAAAACTGGTCGGAGGACGCGCCCTTCCACTTGGCATCGCTGGGCGGGAAGTGCGAGCCGATGTCGCCGTCGGCCAGAGCGCCGAGGATCGCGTCGACCAGCGCATGCAGCCCGACATCGCCGTCAGAATGGGCGAGAAAGCCCTTGGTGTGCGGCACACGCACGCCGCAGATCATCACATGGTCGCCGTCGCCGAAGGCATGCACGTCGTAGCCGGTGCCGGTCCTGATGTCGCCGAGCTGGCTCGCGAGCCGCGCTTCCTCGCGCACGAAATCGTCGGGAGTGGTGAGTTTCATGTTGGCAGGATCACCTTCAAATGTCGCAACCGTCAATCCCGCCCATTCCGCAAGCGCTGCATCGTCGGTGAAATCGCTGCGGCCCTCGCGTGCCGCGCGACGATGCGCCTCCAGTATCACGTCAAAGCGAAAGGCCTGTGGCGTCTGCGCGATCCGCAGCCGCGCGCGCTCCGGCGTCGCCTCGACGTGGCCGGCATCGCCGGTAAGCTTGATGGTATCGGTGACCGGAATCACCGGGATCGCAGCACCGGTGCGGCCGGCGGCCGCGATCGCGCGCGAGATCACCGCCGACGTGACAAAGGGGCGTGCGGCATCGTGGATCAGCACGATATCGGGCCTGTTACTCGCAAGCGCCTCGAGCCCCGCATGCACCGAGGCCTGCCGGGTCGCGCCGCCCGGGGTCGGCGGCTGGTGGCGCAGGCCGGCGACGGCGTCGCGAAACAGCGCGGTGTCATCCGGGTTGACCACCGGCTGGACGGCGAACACGTCAGGATGCCCGGAGAACGCCTCCATGGCCCGATAGATCACGGTCTGTCCGCCGATGGTCCGGTACTGCTTCGGCCCGCCCGCGCCGGCGCGCAGGCCTCGGCCGGCTGCGACAAGAATGGCTGCGGTACGCTCAGGCTTGGGCATGTTGAACCAATGACAGACGAATCGGGGGTGAGGAGAGGGCGACGTCACAGTCGCGCACAGCCCTTACCATGCCCGGTGCGCAAGAACAGAGCGTTTCCAGCTAGCTGTGGGAAAAGCAGATTTTGTTGCAGTGCACTTGCGTCGGTGGTAGAATTGTCTAAACTGTAGGCAAGAACCTTGACTGCACAAGAATTGTGCGCAAAATAAACAATGTCGGCTGCAATGACGTGGCCGACCCAACTTCGAGACAGCCGTGACCGGCGTGCAAAGTGTAGCTCGTAACCCGTTGAAGATCGGCGATATTGCCGTCGCCAACCGGGTTCTCCTCGCGCCGATGTCCGGCATTACCGATGCGCCCTTCCGCCGACTCACGGCGGCCTTGGGCGCCGGATTGGTGGTCTCGGAGATGACCGCCAGCGACGATCTGGTGAACGGCAAGCCGATGTCGAAGTTGCGCTGCGAAGCGGCCGGGATCGGCCCGCATGTGGTGCAGCTGGCCGGCTGCGGGACCCGCTGGATGGCGGAGGGCGCCCGCATCGCCGAGGCCGCCGGCGCCGACATCATCGACATCAACATGGGCTGCCCGGCCCGCCACGTGACCGGCGGCCAGTCCGGCTCGGCGCTGATGCGGGACCTCGACCATGCGCTGACGCTGATCGAGGCGACGATCGCGGCGGTCAAGGTGCCGGTGACGCTGAAGATGCGGCTCGGCTGGGACGACCGTTCGCTCAACGCGCCGGAACTGGCGCGCCGCGCCGAAGGCGCCGGCGTGCAGATGATCACCGTGCACGGCCGCACCCGCTGCCAGTTCTACAAGGGCGAGGCGGACTGGCAGGCAATCCGGGCGGTCAAGGACGCCGTCGCGGTCCCGGTGGTGGTCAATGGCGACGTCAGCACCTTCGATAAGGCCGTCACGGCGCTCGAGCAGTCCGGCGCCGACGCCGTCATGATCGGCCGCGGCGCGCAGGGACAGCCCTGGCTGCCGGGGCAGGTCGGCCGCCGGCTCGAGACCGGCATCGCCGAGGCCGCACCGCCGCTGGCCGAGCAGCTCAAGCATGTCCGCGCGCTCTACGACGAGGTCTGCAGCCATTACGGCCTCCGCGTCGGGCTCAAGCATGCACGCAAGCATCTCGGCTGGGCGCTCGAGGTCGCGGCCGCCTATAGCTGCGCGCCGGCCGCAACGTTGAAGAGCTGGCGGCAGAAGATCCTGACCTCGGAAGAACCGTCGAGCGTGCACCGCTCGCTCGAGGAGGCCTACGACGACTTTGCCTGGAGCGCTGCCGCATGACGTCAGCCATGGACTTTCGCAGGCCAATACCCACCGATGGCGAGGCAATCCTCAACGCGCTGCCCAACCCGGTGCTGCTGGTCGCCCCCGACGGGCGGATCGTCGATGCCAACATCGCCGCCGAATCGTTCTTTGAAATCTCGACGCAGTTCCTGCGCCGGCAGTCGCTCAAGGAGCTGGTGCCGTTCGGCAGCCCGCTGCTCGCGCTGATCGAGCAGGTGCGGACATCAGGCTCGCCG
This sequence comes from Bradyrhizobium ivorense, assembly GCF_900696085.1. Taxonomy (GTDB): domain Bacteria; phylum Pseudomonadota; class Alphaproteobacteria; order Rhizobiales; family Xanthobacteraceae; genus Bradyrhizobium; species Bradyrhizobium ivorense. Next base: position 104,035 of record NZ_CAADFC020000021.1, on the reverse strand, counting down.
GTCAACGAATACAAGGTCGATCTCGGCACGCCCAGGATCGGCGGCGATCGACAGGTCGATCTCCACGTCGCGCCGCTGACCGAGCGGCCCGGCCACATCGTGGTGATGCTGCAGGAGCGCACCATCGCCGACAAGATGGACCGCCAGCTCACCCATCGCAGCGCCGCGCGCTCGGTGATCGCGCTCGCCGCGATGCTGGCGCATGAGATCAAGAATCCGCTGTCGGGCATCCGCGGCGCCGCGCAGCTCCTGGAGCAGCAGGCGTCTTCCGAGGACCGGCTGCTGACCCGGCTGATCTGCGACGAGGCGGATCGCATCGTCACGCTGGTCGACCGCATGGAGGTGTTCGGCGACGACCGCCCGGTGGCGCGCGGACCGGTCAACATTCATTCCGTGCTCGACCATGTGAAGCGGCTGGCGCAATCAGGCTTTGCCCGCAATGTCCGCTTCATCGAGGACTACGATCCGTCGCTGCCGCCGGTGCTGGCCAACCAGGATCAGCTGATCCAGGTGTTCCTCAATCTGGTGAAGAACGCGGCCGAAGCGGTCGCCGATCTCGGCACCGACGCCGAGATCCAGCTCACCACGGCGTTCCGGCCAGGCGTGCGGCTGTCGGTCCCCGGCAAGAAATCGCGGGTCTCGCTGCCGCTGGAATTCTGCGTCAAGGACAATGGCTCGGGCGTGCCGGAAGACCTGCTGCCGAACCTGTTCGATCCCTTCGTCACCACCAAGCAGACCGGCAGCGGGCTCGGCCTTGCGCTGGTCGCAAAAATCATCGGCGATCACGGCGGCATCATCGAATGCGAGTCGCAGCCGCGGAAAACCACCTTCCGCGTGCTGATGCCGATGTACAGCGCCGCCAAGCAACACGATCACAGCAACCGCGATGACGTTCCGGGTACGCCGTCGCCTGCCTCTCAGGATGCACGATGAGGAACAACAATGCCTGCAGGTAGCATACTTGTCGCCGACGACGACACCGCCATCCGGACCGTCCTGAACCAGGCGCTGTCGCGCGCTGGCTACGAGGTGCGCCTCACCGGCAATGCCGCCACGCTGTGGCGCTGGGTCAGCCAAGGCGAGGGCGACCTCGTGATCACCGACGTGGTGATGCCCGACGAGAACGCGTTCGACCTGCTGCCGCGGATCAAGAAAATGCGGCCGAACCTGCCGGTCATCGTGATGAGCGCGCAAAACACCTTCATGACCGCGATCCGCGCCTCCGAGCGCGGCGCCTATGAGTACCTGCCAAAGCCGTTCGACCTCAAGGAGCTGATCACCATCGTCGGCCGCGCGCTGGCCGAGCCGAAGGAGCGGGTGGCGAGCGCCAACGACGACAACGAGTTCGACTCGATCCCGCTGGTCGGCCGCTCGCCGGCGATGCAGGAAATCTACCGGGTGCTGGCGCGGCTGATGCAGACCGACCTTACCGTGATGATCTCGGGCGAGTCCGGCACCGGCAAGGAGCTGGTCGCCCGCGCGCTGCACGATTACGGCAGGCGCCGCAACGGCCCGTTCGTCGCGGTCAACATGGCGGCGATCCCGCGCGACCTCATCGAGTCGGAACTGTTCGGCCATGAGCGCGGCGCGTTCACCGGCGCCAACACCCGCGCCTCCGGCCGCTTCGAGCAGGCCGAGGGCGGCACGCTGTTCCTGGACGAAATCGGCGACATGCCGATGGAAGCGCAGACCCGGCTGCTGCGCGTGCTGCAGCAGGGCGAATACACTACGGTCGGCGGCCGCACCCCGATCAAGACGGACGTGCGGATCGTCGCCGCTTCCAACAAGGATCTGCGCATCCTGATCCAGCAGGGGCTGTTCCGCGAAGACCTGTTCTTCCGCCTTAACGTGGTGCCGCTGCGGCTGCCGCCGCTGCGCGAGCGGATCGAGGACCTGCCTGACCTGATCAGGCACTTCTTCGCGCTCGCCGAGAAGGACGGCCTGCCGCCGAAGAAGCTCGACGCCCAGGCGCTGGAACGGCTGAAGCAGCATCGCTGGCCCGGCAACGTCCGCGAGCTGGAAAACCTCGCCCGGCGTCTGGCTGCGCTCTATCCGCAGGACGTCATCACCGGCTCGGTGATCGACGGCGAACTGGCGCCGCCGGCGGTCACCGCGGGCAGCACGGCGAGCGTCGGCGTCGACAATCTCGGCGGCGCGGTCGAGGCCTATCTGTCCTCACACTTCTCCGGCTTCCCGAATGGCGTGCCGCCGCCGGGCCTCTATCACCGCATCCTCAAGGAGATCGAGGTGCCGCTGTTGACCGCGGCGCTGGCGGCGACGCGCGGCAACCAGATCCGGGCGGCCGACCTGCTCGGACTGAACCGCAACACGCTGCGCAAGAAGATCCGCGACCTCGACATCCAGGTCTACCGCAGCGGCGGGTAGGGCGGGCCGGCGAGGCGCGCTCCGCTGCCGGGGAATAGCGTCCGGAACGGCTATTTGCCGGCAGGTGCTTGGTCCAATTTGATCTGGACAGCATTTATACGCGCCTGGATGTCCTTTACCTGAAGGGCGAGCGGGCCAGATTCGAGCGCCGTCTGCACTTTGTTGATACGTTGGTCGACGTTGGTGACAAGACTGTTGAGGTGCGCCAATTCCGCATTCTCAACCGCAGCTTGCACTTTGCTGATCCGTTGGTCGATGTTGGCAACGAGACCGTAGAGACGATTCAGTTCCGTAGCCTGTTGCTCAAGCCGTTGTTTCTCGATGTCCCGGAGCTCGAGTGTGGCCAGGAAGCTTTGCTGCCCGAGTTGCCTGCGCTGAACTTCAGAAAGACCGATTCCCAAAACGTTGAGCACGAGGATGGCGATCAGAATGATCGTCGTCATGGTCGGTTTGGTCTCGACGTCGGACATGCAGGTCTCTCTAGTTGATCGGCGCACTGGGCCCATGGACGTAGTGTATAGGCGACCCTGCCTTTTCCTGGATAGGCCCGGTTGGGGCATTGTGCCTGCTGTTCTTCCGGTCCGGAGAAGGCGTGGTCGCTTTCATCCGCTGCATCGGGCGCCCCCTGACGAAAACGAACGTGGCCATGATCTGCGTCCGGGGATCCCGGCGGTCGCGCTAGCGTTCCCCGGACCGACGGCGGCCGTTTAGCCCATCGCCTGAATGACTTCCGCGGCTTTTCTCACCCGCGGTTATGCTTTCGTCACAAATGGTGTTGGGAACACGCGTCCGCGCCGATCTTTGCGCCGCGGAAATGTCGCAATTCGGCAACATTGTGATATCATTGCATCAGTCCGCAAGTCCTGCGGGCGAACGCTTCCAGCTCAATTGCCGGTATGACCAGCGCAGAGACCACGGCCTCGACCATAGACACGTCCCCCGCTGCCGAGCCGAAGGGTTTTGGCTTGCGGCGATGGCTGGCGCCGTTCGCCGCGGCCACGGCACTGCTGTCGGCGATGCTGACCTTCGTGGTGCTGAGCGGTCTGACCCCGATCGAGCCCACCAAGCCGGTGGTCTACTCCTTCCTGGTGATCAACGCGGCCTCGATCCTGCTGCTGATGGGGATCATCGCCCGCGAGGTCTGGGACGTGATTCAGGCCCGCCGCCGTGGCCGGGCCGCAGCCAGGCTGCACGTCCAGATCGTCAGCCTGTTCTCGATCATCGCGGTGCTGCCGGCCGTGTTGGTGGCGGTCGTCGCCAACGTCACCCTCGACCGCGGCCTGGACCGGCTGTTCTCGGGACCGACCCGGGAAGCGATCCAGAACTCGCTGAGCGTGGCCCGCGCCTATACCTATGAGCACGCCCAGCTGATCAATGGCGACATCCTGGCGATGGCCAGCGACCTCGCCAATTCCCGGCCGCTGTTCGATCAGGACCGGCTGACCTTCCTGCAGCTTTTGACCTCGGGCGCCATCGCGCGCAACCTGCCGGGGGCGATGCTGCTCGACCGGGACGGCAAGCCCGTCGTGACGGCGCCGACCGGCGCCACCCAGGTGTTTGCGACGCCGCCGAAGGAACTGCTCGACGATATCGGCGAGAACAAGCCGGAAATCTCGGTGTTTCCGGAGGAGAACTATGTCGCCGCCGTGGTGCGCTTGCGCAATTTCGACGGGGTCTTCCTCTACGTCGCGCGCCTGCTCGACCCCAACGTGGTCGGGCAGCTGAAACAGACCCAGACCAGCGTCGCCGAATATGCCGAGATCGAATCGCGCCGGCTCGGCATCCAGGTCACCTTCGCGCTGATGTTCGCGGTGATCGCGCTCACCATCCTGATGGCCTCGGTGCTGATCGGGCTGAATTTCGCCAACTGGCTGGTGGAGCCGATCCGCAACATCATGAGCGCGGCCAACCAGGTCTCGACCGGCGACCTGCATGTCCAGGTGCCGGTGGTCAAATCCGAGGGCGACCTTGCCCAGCTCGGCCAGACCTTCAACAACATGACGCAGGAGCTGCGCACCCAGCGCGACGAGCTCGTCAACGCCAGCGAGCTGATCGACAGTCGCCGCCGCTTCATCGAGGCGGTGCTGTCCTCGGCCTCCGCCGGCATCATCGGCGTCGACGCCTCAGGCAGCGTCGGCATCCTCAACCGCTCGGCGGAAAAACTGATCGGGCACGCCGAATCCGAGACGCTGGATCATCCGCTGTCGGACGTGCTGCCCGAGCTCGACGAGATGATGAAGACCGCGCGGGAGGGCACCCAGCGGCTGGTGCAGGGCCAGATCACCATCAACCGCGACGGTCACGAGCGCAATCTCTCGGTGCGGATCTCCGCCGAGCCGACCAGCCAGTCGCGCGACAACTACATCATCACCCTCGACGACATCACCGAGCTGGTGTCGGCGCAGCGCACCTCGGCCTGGGGCGACGTCGCCCGCCGCATCGCCCACGAGATCAAGAATCCGCTGACCCCGATCCAGCTCTCCGCCGAGCGCATCAAGCGTAGGTTCGGTAAGACCATCACCGAGGAGAAGGACAAGTCGATCTTCGACCAGTGCACCGACACCATCGTGCGCCAGGTCGACGACATCAGGCGGATGGTCGACGAGTTCGCGCGCTTTGCGCGCATGCCGAAGCCCGTGATGGAGGGCGAGGACGTCGCCGACGTGGTGAAGCAGGCGGTGTTCCTGATGAAGGTCGCCAATCCCGACCTCGACATCGAGGCCGATATCAGGCAAGACCCGCTGCCCGCGCAATTCGACCGCCGGCTGATCTCGCAGGCGCTGACCAACATCATCAAGAACGCCACCGAGGCGATCGAGCAGGTGCCGCCCGAGGAACTCCGCAAGGGCCGGATCGACGTGGTGGCGCAGCGCGAGAACGACGACATCCTGATCGACGTCGTCGACAACGGTATCGGCCTGCCCAAGGTCGCCCGCGCGCGGTTGCTCGAGCCCTATGTCACGACGCGGGCCAAGGGCACCGGCCTCGGGCTGGCGATCGTCGGCCGCGTCCTTGAGGACCATGGCGGCCGCATCGAGCTCAAGGACGCGTCGGACTTCCGCGATGGCCAGCGCGGCGCCTGGATGCGGCTGCGGTTTGCCGTCTCGGGGCAGGCGGCGAAGCCCGACAGCGCGCAGCGACCGGACGCGAAACCGGAACCGGGCGAACTAAAACTTGAAAAAAATCCGCCGGGTGAGCCGACCAGCGCACCGGCAGAAACGACCAACGATCAACCAGAAATCCAACTACCAAGAATCAAAGCCGCAACGGGCGATTGACAGGCAGGTGTATACCCATGGCTAGCGACATTCTGATTGTCGATGACGAGGCCGATATTCGCGATCTCGTTGCGGGCATTCTGGACGACGAGGGCTTTTCCACGCGCACCGCGCGCGACAGCGATTCGGCGCTCGCCGAGATCGCCAACCGCCGTCCGCATCTGGTGTTCCTCGACATCTGGCTGCAGGGCTCCAAGCTCGACGGGCTGCAGCTGCTCGAGCAGATCAAGAAGGACAATGCCGATCTGCCTGTCGTGATGATCTCCGGCCACGGCAACATCGAGACCGCCGTCGCCGCGATCAAGCGCGGCGCCTACGACTTCATCGAAAAGCCCTTCAAGTCCGACCGGCTGATCCTGGTCGCGACCCGGGCGCTGGAGACCTCGCGGCTCAGGCGCGAGGTGAAGGAGCTCAAGCAACTGGCTCCGGCGGCTAGCATTTTGACCGGCCGCTCGGCCTGCATGAACCAGCTGCGCCAAACCATCGATCGCGCCGCCAAGGCCAACAGCCGGATCCTGATCGTCGGGCCTGCCGGCGCCGGCAAGGAGCTCGCGGCGCGCACCCTGCACAATGCCTCCGGCCGCGCCGAGGGGCCGTTCGTGGTGATCAACGCGGCGGCGATCACGCCGGAGCGCATGGAGCTCGAACTGTTCGGCGTCGAGGGCTCGAACGGCGAGCAGCAGCGCAAGCCTGGCGCGCTCGAAGAGGCGCATGGCGGCACGTTGTTCATCGACGAGATCGCCGACATGCCGCGCGAGACCCAGAACAAGATTCTGCGCGTGCTGGTCGACCAGACTTTTCAGCGCCAGGGCGGCACCGCCAAGGTCCATGTCGACGTCCGCATCATTTCCTCGACCGCGCGCAATCTCGAGGAGGAGATCGCCGCCGGCCGCTTCCGCGAGGACCTTTATCATCGGCTGTCGGTGGTGCCGATTCGGGTGCCGCCGCTGTCGGAGCGGCGCGAGGATATCCCCGAGCTGATCGACTATTTCATGGACCAGATCTCGGCCGCGACCGGCCTGCCGAAGCGGCAGATCGGGCAGGACGCGATGGCCGTGCTGCAGTCGCATGTCTGGCCGGGCAACGTCCGCCAGCTCCGCAACAATGTCGAGCGCGTGATGATTCTCGCCGGCGGCGGACCGGAGGCGATCATCACCGCGGACATGCTGCCGCAGGACGTCGGCTCGATGGTGCCGGCGATGCCGACCTCCAACAATGGCGAGCACATCATGGGCCTGCCGCTGCGCGAGGCGCGCGAGGTGTTCGAGCGCGACTATCTGATCGCGCAGATCAGCCGCTTCTCCGGCAACATCTCGCGCACCGCGGAGTTCGTCGGGATGGAGCGCTCGGCGCTGCATCGCAAGCTGAAGGCGCTGGGGGTCGGCTGACCCCCAAGGATCGTCTGGGGCCTGCGCTTCCACCGAAATCGGACCGGCTATCTGCACGCTGACGTGAGCATGGGCGTGCCGACGCAGGGCCGGTATAATTCCGGGGGAGTTATCCACGCAGGCTGAGAATATTCGTCTCTTTCGCAGCGCTTTCTTAGAATTGCCACCGTGTTCCTACCGACTGATACGCGAACTGGCTTGCCTAACACGCGCGCGTGGCTTCTAATCCTACCGCTATGCCTGCCGGAGGGGGATCTCAGGGCAGGTGAGCAGCCGGATGCAGACTCCGTGAGAGAGCAATCACCGGTTCAATAAAAAGAAGCACAAGCAATGCGGGACAAAAACAATGGCGGCAGACCGCGCACAAAATCTACAAGACACCTTCCTTAATCACGTTCGTAAAACCAAAACACCTTTGACGATATTTCTAGTGAACGGAGTAAAGCTGCAGGGGATTGTCACCTGGTTCGATAATTTCTGCCTGCTGCTGCGGCGCGACGGTCATTCGCAGCTTGTCTACAAGCACGCGATCTCGACCATCATGCCGGGCGCTCCGATTCAGTTGTTCGAAGGTGGCGAGGACGCACCGGCTTGAGAGTGACCTGATTGGAACCCTTCAATCGTGAAGGGGGCGCCGACCGTCCCAAATCTAGGCCTGGGTCGGCGGAGAATAGCAGTACCGGGCGGGTGATCGTCATCGGCCCTTACCTGCGCATGCGCCGTGGCGACGGCGATGCGCAAATGGATTTCTCTGTCCGCGACTATGACGCGCGGATCGAGGAAGCCGCGGGTCTTGCGCGCGCCATCGATCTCGACGTAGTGGAGCAACTGGTCGCGCCCATCAGCCAGATCCGGCCCGCGACTTATCTCGGCAAGGGCAAGGTCGAGGAGATCACCGGCCTCGTCGCCGGCAACCATGTCGAGCTCGTGGTGATGGATTGCGCGCTGTCGCCGATCCAGCAGCGCAACCTCGAGAAGGCCTGGAGCACCAAGGTGCTCGACCGCACCGGACTCATTCTGGAAATCTTCGGCCGCCGCGCCAAGACCAAGGAGGGCGCGCTGCAGGTCGAGCTCGCCCATCTCAACTACCAGCGCAGCCGCCTGGTGCGATCCTGGACCCACCTCGAGCGCCAGCGCGGCGGCTTCGGCTTTATGGGCGGCCCGGGTGAAACCCAGATCGAGGCCGACCGCCGCCTGATCGGCGATCGCATCACCAAGCTCGAGGGCGAGCTGAAGAAGGTGCAGGCGACGCGGCGGCTGCATCGTGCCGGCCGCCAGCGCGTGCCGTATCGGGTGGTGGCGCTGGTCGGCTACACCAACGCCGGCAAGTCGACCCTGTTCAACCGACTGACTCGTGCCGACGTGCAAGCCGCCGACATGCTGTTTGCGACGCTGGATCCGACCTTGCGCGCGCTCAACCTGCCGCATGGCGGCAAGGCGATGCTCTCCGACACCGTCGGCTTCATCTCCAACCTGCCGACCCAGCTCGTCGCCGCCTTCCGTGCCACGCTGGAGGAGGTGCTGGAGGCCGACATCATCCTGCACGTCCGCGACATCTCGCATGAAGATGCGGAGGCGCAGGAGCGCGACGTCGAGGCGGTGCTGCGCCAGCTCGGCATCGACACCGACGCCGATGGCGGCCAGCGCATCATCGAGGTCTGGAACAAGATCGACCGCTTCGATCCCGAGGAGCGCGACAATCTCCGCAACATCGCCGCGCGCCGGCCGCCGGAGCGGCCGTGTTTTCTGGTCTCAGCCGCGACGGGCGAGGGGATCGACCAACTGTTGACCGCGATCGAGGATCGGCTGGCGGCCAAGCGCATGACGCTCAATCTCTCGATCGACGCCTCCGACGGCGCCGGCATCAGCTGGCTGCACCGCAACGCCGAGGTCCTGAACAAGGAGCTGCACGGCGAGCGCTTCGATATGACCGTGCGCGTCGACGAGACCAAACGCGACATCGTGATGAACCGGTTCGACGCCGTGCCACACCAGGCCTGAGCCGGGCATGATCCGGAAAAGTGCGAAGCGGTCTTCCGAAGAGACCATGCCCAAAAGAAATGCGGCGCAAGCCGCAATCTCCGGAAATATGACCAAGCCGTGACATCTCACGGCGTCGGCGCGCCTGCGGCGCGACGTCGCACTTTCCGTTTGAAATCCGCGCCGCCTTGGTTCATTGCGCTGCAGAACCCAAGGCGAGGGCGATCGATGCAAGACTCCAGCGATACCATAACCCGCGACGCGCCCGTGAGCCCGACCGGCGATCTGGCCCATGAGCGCGCCCCCGAAATCGTCGAGGCGCTCAACGCAAGGGAGCCCGCGGATGCCGCAAAGATGCTGCGGTCGCTGCCGGCGGAGCGGGCGATCGAGGTGCTCGATTTGCCCGGGCTCGACAACACCTGCGAGATCATCGCCGAGCTTCCGACGGACACCGCGGTGTCGCTGCTGTCGGGCGTGTCCGACGACCGCGCCGCCGACATCTTCAAGGAGCTGATCGAACCGCTGCGCACCACGCTGCTGAACGGCCTCAATCCGGACACCCGCGCCGTCATCTCGGGCCTGCTCGCTTATCCCGAGCGCAGCGCCGGCTCGATCATGACCACTGAGTTCGTCAGCGTGCCCGCGACCTGGACCATCGCCGAGGTGCTGCATCACATCCGGATGGTCGAGCGCACCCGCGAGACCGTCTACTCGATCTTCGTGACCGATCCGGTCAAGAAGACGCTGATCCAGGCAGTGCCGCTGCGCCGCCTGATCTCCGGCGATCCACATGCCAACGTGCTGACCGCCGCGCCGGCGCGAAAACCGCTGATGATCGCGCCGGAGGCCGACCGCATGGAGGCGGCGCGGCTGATCTCGCGCTACGATTTGCTCGCGGTCGCCGTCGTCGATGGTCCCGGGCATATCCTTGGCATCGTCACGGTCGACGACGTCATCGACGCGATCGTCGAGGAATCCACCGAGGACGCCCAGAAGTTCGGCGGCATGGAAGCGATCGACGAGCCGTATCTGCGGATCGGTTTTGGCGAGATGATCAGGAAGCGCGCCGGCTGGCTGTGCGCGCTGTTTCTTTCGGAGATGCTGACCGCGACCGCGATGCAGTCGTATCAGAGCGAGCTCGAGAAGGCGATCGTGCTGACCCTGTTCATCCCGCTGATCATGAGCTCGGGCGGCAATTCCGGCTCGCAGGCAACCTCGCTGTTGATCCGCTCGCTGGCGCTGCACGAGGTGCGGCTGCGTGACTGGTGGCGGGTGGCGCTGCGCGAGCTGCCGACCGGCATCGTGCTCGGCGCCATTCTCGGCGTGATCGGCATCGTCAGGATCACGCTCTGGCAGACGCTGGGCCTGTTCGACTACGGCCCGCATTGGGTGCTGGTCGCCGCAACCGTCGGCGCTGCGCTGGTCGGCATCGTCACCTTCGGCTCGCTGTGCGGATCGATGCTACCGTTCATCCTCAAGCGCATCGGCTTCGATCCGGCGAGTGCGTCGGCACCGTTCGTCGCGACGTTGGTCGACGTCACCGGGCTCGTGATCTATTTCGGCGTGGCGGCGGTCACCCTGCGCGGGACGCTGTTGTAGGCCAGGGCAGGGTAAAGGTCGTGACTGCGTATATTCGGGCTCAGATTGTTAGGTGGGTCAGTGACGATTTCCCGGGCGTTGTCGCATGCGGATTCTCCGACCGGTTCGGTAAAGAATGGGCGATAATCGAGAAGCTATCCGTCCTTACGGACGCCGATCTGCGGCCCGATAGCCAATTCCCTCAGCCCGTTCTCATTGCGTGCGAGGTGGTTGCAAGACGGCAAGATGGTGTTGGGCGCGAAATCGTTGACATCTCCATTCTGACCCCCTGGGCCATGGAAGCCACGGATGGAACGACGAGCTTCGAGCTTTATGCTGAGCAATTGCAGATTCAGCAGAACGGATCCTTGAATGGACCATGTCCGCATAGCCGGGATCCATAACCACCGGCCTCACCGCTGACGATAGTCGCAGTTCCGCATGAGTGCGGGACTGGCACCGTCCATCACCGTTAGATCACGTGGTATGGGTCCCGGCCTTCGCCGGGACGACGGCGGTGGTTGTGGCCTTCGCCTCATTCCACAACGCGTCCATCTCCTCCAGCGACGCATCGTCCAGCGAACGCCCCTTTGCCGCCAGCGCCTTCTCGATATAGGCAAACCGCCGCTCGAACTTGGCATTCGTCGCCCGCAGCGCCGTCTCCGGATCGGCATCGACATGGCGGGCGAGGTTGACGACGGCGAACATCAGGTCGCCGGTCTCTGACGCGAGTTCCTCCTTGTCCTTGCTGTCGAGCGCCGCTTCGATCTCGTCGGCTTCCTCGCGGATTTTGGCCAGCACGGCGCGCGGATCGTTCCAGTCGAAGCCGACGGTCGACGCCTTGCGCTGCAATTGCATCGCGCGGGTCAGGGCAGGGAGGCCCGCCTTGACGCTGGCGAGCAGCGAGGTGTGCGCGGTCTCCTCCGGCGGCCGCCGCGCGGCGCGTTCGGCCTTCTCCTCGGCCTTGATGCGCTCCCAGGCGCTCTTCACGCCGGCGGGCTGGATGTTGCCGTCCTTGTCGGCGAAGACGTGCGGGTGGCGGCGGATCAGCTTCCTGGTGATCGCCTCGACCACGTCGCCGAAGGCAAAGGCGTTCTGCTCCTCGGCCATGCGGGCGTGATAGACCACCTGCAGCAAGAGGTCGCCGAGTTCCTCGCGAAGGTCGTCGAAATCACCGCGCGTGATCGCGTCCGCCACCTCATAGGCCTCCTCGATCGTGTAAGGCGCGATGGTCGCAAAATCCTGCTCGAGGTCCCAGGGACAGCCGGTCACCGGCGTGCGCAGCGCGGCCATGATCTCGATCAGGCGGGAAATGTCGCGGGAAGGGGTCATCGGGCACCGGACTGTGAGGGGTCTTTTTTGATGCGTTGGTGTTATGCCAAAACGAGCGAGCCGATCCCAGCCAAAGGCGCTGAACTCGCCGTGATGTCCACCGATTGGCCACCGTGCCAGAGGGTGCTAAAGCGCGTTCCATGACCGATCAAATCAATTCCGATACCGCGCTGGTGCTGTTTTCGGGCGGCCAGGATTCCACCACCTGCCTCGCCTGGGCCTTGCAGCGCTTTGCCCGCGTCGAAATGCTCGGCTTCACCTATGGCCAGCGCCATGCGATCGAGCTCGACTGCCGCGACCGATTGCTGTCAGGCATCCGCGCGCTGCGGCCGGACTGGGCCGCAAAGCTCGGCGACAGCCACACCATCGCGATCCCGACGCTGGCGGAGATTTCCGACACCGCGCTGACCCGCGACGTAGCCATCGAGATGGGCGCCGACGGCTTGCCGAACACGTTTGTGCCGGGCCGCAATCTGGTGTTCTTGACTTTCGCGGCGGCGCTGGCCTATCGCCGCGGCATCCGCCACATCATCGGCGGCATGTGCGAGACCGACTACTCCGGCTATCCGGATTGCCGCGACGAGACCGTCAAGGCGCTGCAGTCGGCGCTCAACCTCGGCATGGCCAAAAACTTCGAGCTGCACACGCCGCTGATGTGGCTCGACAAGGCCGCGACCTGGCGGCTCGCACATGAACTCGGCGGGGCAGGGCTGGTCGACCTGATCCGCGAGCATTCCCACACCTGCTATCTCGGCGAACGCGGCGCGCAGCACGATTGGGGTTTTGGCTGCGGCGAATGCCCGGCGTGCAGCCTGCGCGCCAAGGGCTGGCGGGAGTATGTGGCGCAGGGCGGTCGCTGATCCATGTGGCGTCGCGGTCTCTCGGTTCAACAATGACCGTCATCCTGAGGTGCGAGCCTTGCAGCGCAACTGCGCTGCTGGGCGAGCCTCGAAGGATGAATCGGCCCGGCTGGTGGCCGTCGATCCTTCGAGGCTCGCCGAAGAGGCTTGCACCTCCAGCGACAAAGGCGAAGCCTTTGCGCGGGGATGACGGGTCTGACAGCTTTCGCAGGGACGACAGTGGAGCGATCACTCGAAATCCGCCGGCGTCAGCTCGATCGGCTTGCCGTGTGGGGTGCGGTCGGCGGCGTGGTCCCAGGCGTTGCGGTAGCGGCGCAGCGTGTCCGGGGTCGTGACGCCCTTGGCCGCCACGAGATGCTCGAGCGTCGCCAGCCAATGCAGATAATAGGTCTCGCCGGTGTCAGGATCGCCGGCGGCCTGCGCGCGCTTGATCTGATCGGCCAGCGCCGCGGCCCATTCCGGCCAGGTGAAGACGCCGCGGTCGTGCAAAGTGAGCGCCATGGCGAAAGCCTGCGCCTCCCAGGGCGCGCGAAACACCGGGCCGTCGTCATCACGGGGAATGCTGGCGACGGCGCTGGTGGCGCGAGCGGCCGCGGAGGCGTCCATCAGGCCGGCTCCAGATACGGCTCGAAGGCGTCGATCGACACCTTGATGGTCGGGTCAGTGTCCGGCCCCCACAGCTCGCGTCCGTCGAACACGACGGTGTACAGCCATTGCGGATGCTCGCCGGCATCGTTGGCGGCCGTGTCGGGAAACACGTGACAGCCATGATCGCGCTCGACCACGCCGACATGCCCGCGCACATAGCGCGGCAGCCGCGTGTGGGTGGCGGGATGGATGTTTTTCGCCCGCACCCGCTCGCCCGGCTTGAATTTCGCGGCCGCCGGCGCGGTGCGGCCGAACTTGCCGCGCACCATGACGCGCTCGACGTCGGCGACCGAGAACTTGCCGTGCTTGAGCGACTTCGCCGGCGCCACCGCATGTCCGGCCGCGACGTCCTCAGGCGCGACATAACCCCTGGCAAGCAGCAGGTCTTCGAGCCCGAGCAGCCATTTCTTGTAATACGAGCTCGAGAGATAAACGTGCGGGGGCAGGGACTCCCGATAGAACCGCGACGCGTCGATGTTGAAGGCGCCGGCCGCGCCCATCGCGCGCACCATCGCCAGTACCCGCGATTCCCATTCCTGGTGGAACATCGGCTCGTTGGGCTCGGGCTCGACCTTGCCGAACCCGTCCATGCCGCCCATGTCGTGCACGCCGTTCACGACGGGGCTCCCGGCGTCTTCGGGAATCCGGTGCCGATCATGGAGTCGCGCGTCACGAGCTCAGCGAGTTGCTCCTCGCTCCAGCCCTCGGTGCCGGCCGGCCGCATCGGCAGCACCAGGAAGCGGGTTTCTGCGGTCGAATCCCAGACCCGGATTTCGGTCTGCGTCGGCAGGCTGACGCCGAAATCGGCCAGCACGCCGCGCGGATCCTTAACCGCGCGCGAGCGATACGGCGCCGCCTTGTACCAGACCGGCGGCAGCCCGAGCATTTCCCAAGGATAACAGGAGCACAGAGTGCACACGACCATGTTGTGGCGATTGGGCGTGTTCTCGACCGCGACCAGATGATCGCCGACGCGGCTGACATGGCCGAGCGTGCCGACCGCCTTGCTGGCATCGTCGAGCAACGCCTGCTTGAAGGCGGGATCGCTCCACGCCTTGGCGACGACGCGGGCGCCGTTATGCGGGCCGATCTTGGTCTCGTAGGCCTGCACGATAGCGTCGAGCGCGGCCGGCTCGAAATAGCCCTTTTCGCTCAGGATCGATTCCAGCGCGCGGACGCGCAGCTCCATTTCCGACAGCTCGGAATGGTCGTGATCGTGATGATGATGGTCGTGATCATGGTCGGTCATGGCGGCAGGATAGGCGAACTGGCCGTGCTATGTCGAGGCGAGCGATTGCCCGGCATTTGACACAACAATGCGAGCAGGGAGGTATTCGGTGGCTGACTTCGGCCGACGATCCACGCAAGATGCAAGGGACGACATCTACTCCGGATTGCGCGGCCGAGACTGCTGGGACTCATTTGGAAGCTGACCCAAGGTTACGCTCACTGAGCTCTGCTTTCCGGCGCGAACCATCGCGAGTTGAACTGAAGAGCCGGGCGCCATTGCGTGGATCCTTTTCGTCAATTCGGTGGCGCCCTTGATCGGCTCTCCAGCCACCGAGGTCACGACGTCGCCGCTTCGCAAACCGGCCTTCACCGCGGGTCCATCCTTTTGAAGATTGGCAATGATCGCACCTTGGAGGTTCTCGACGCCGAGACCATCGGCGATCTCCGGGGTAACCGATTGGACTTCGGCGCCCATCGACGCGCGCGTTACGGTGCCTTTTTCCCTCAATTGGGGGATCACTGACTTGACGGTGTCTGCCGGGATCGCGAACGCAACCCCCGACCAACCGCCGGAGGGAGAAAAGATCATACTGTTCACGCCGATGACATCGCCGTTGGTATCGAGACTGGGGCCGCCGGAATCTCCGCTATTGATCGGCGCGTCGATCTGAAGGAAGCCCTCGCTTGGACCATTCTCGAGTTCGCGTTCCCGTGCCGAGACGATCCCCGCCGTGACCGTCCCTCCAAGCCCGAACGGATTGCCTACAGTCAGCACCCAATCGCCGACGCGCGGCGGCCGTTCGGCCATTTTCACGTAGCTAAAATCGGCTCGCCCATCGACCTTGATCAGGGCGAGGTCGCTGAGCGCATCCCTTCCTACCACCTTTGCCGAGTAGCTCTTCTTATCGCTCGTGAGGATCGTGGCAGTATCGCTGTCTTTGACAACGTGGCTGTTGGTCACCGCGTATCCGTCCGGCGAGATGAAGAAGCCTGAGCCCATTGCGACCGATTGGATCGCATTCGGGCTCTTTCTCGGGCTCAGGCCACCTGGTCCCGAAGGTCCCTTGCCGGGAGCGTTCTCATTGGGAGCGTCCTCCTCGGGTCCGTCGCCGAAGGGGAGGCCCGGCCGCAGTTGCTTGGCTTCAACCGATCTGGAGATGACGCCAATAACAGCGGGTTGAGCTCTCTCGGCCATATCGGCGAAGTTGCCGGGTGCTCCATTGGGCGATGCGACATCTCCGATCAATTGGATCGCGCCCGCAGGCCGCGTTGCGAGGTTGGGACCATGAGTGGAGTTCGGCTGGGCAACCGCCGTGCCGATGGTGGCCAGGGCCGTCAACGCCATACCGCCAATAGCCGGCAGTTGACGGTGACCGACGGTCAATTTTCTGAACGCCATTTCGACCTTCATTGCCTTTCTCATCTTTGCACCCGTCTCGAGAAAGCTGGCTTCTTCCGCCAACGGCAGCTCGCGGCAAAGGTTTCATTCCGGCATCGCTTCGATCGAACTTGGCGGCCCAATACTCGACGTTCGGCGCGGGAGTGGTGGCTCTGCCGCAGTCGCAGCGACGGATAGCTCCAACGCGGAGCACAGCGCTACCGTTCGCCGGGCGGCCCCGTACCCATAATTCGCATAAGGTATATTATGGAATTTTTATATCTACAATTAGATCAGATATTTAGTGGGAAATCTTCGCAAACGCTGGCAACTGGGCGCTGTGACCGGGCTGCTTCGACAGCTCGACAGATGCCATGTCGGCGGGCTGCCACCGCATGCCGGTCCACCGCCAGCCGCCTCGGCTGAAAGCCGATATTGCCGCGGCGTGCGGACGCTGCAATAAGCGCGGCCGTATGCAGAGATCGCTGGTGACCCCACGGCATCAGGTCCGTATAGGATTGGCATCTCAGAACAACAACAAGCCTCTCGAGGGAGACCACCAATGAGTTTTTCACGACGCACGCTGCTGAAGGCCACCGCCGCTTCCGCCGTCCTCGGCAGCGTCGGCGCACCTTATGTGGCGCGCGCCCAGTCCGCCGAGTTCTCCTACAAGTACGCCAACAATCTCCCGGATGGCCATCCGATGAATGTGCGCGCCAAGGAGATGGCCGCGGCGATCAAGGCCGAGACCAACGGCAAGTTCGACCTGCAGATATTCCCGAACAACCAGCTCGGTTCCGACACCGACATGCTGAGCCAGATCCGCTCCGGCGGCGTCGAGTTCTTCACGCTGTCCGGCCTGATCCTGGCGACCCTGGTTCCGGCGGCCTCCATCAACGGCATCGGCTTCGCGTTCCCGGATTACGACACGGTCTGGAAGGCCATGGATGGCGGCCTGGGGGCCTATGTCCGCGGCGAGATCAAGAAGGCCGGCCTCGAGGTGATGGACAAGATCTGGGACAACGGCTTCCGCCAGACCACGTCGTCGACCAAGCCGATCAACGGCCCGGACGATTTCAAGGGCTTCAAGATCCGCGTGCCGGTATCGCCGCTGTGGACCTCGATGTTCAAGGCATTCGATGCGTCGCCCGCCTCGATCAATTTCAGCGAGGTCTATTCGGCGCTGCAGACCAAGATCGTCGAGGGCCAGGAGAATCCGCTGGCGATCATCTCGACCGCCAAGCTCTACGAGGTGCAGAAGTTCTGCTCGCTGACCAACCATATGTGGGACGGCTTCTGGTTCCTGATGAACCGCCGGGCGTGGGAAAAATTGCCGGAGGATGTCCGCACCGTCGTCGCCAAGAACATCAATGCCGCGGCCGTCAACGAGCGCGCCGACGTCGCCAAGCTGAATGCCGGCCTGCAGCAGGAACTGGCCGGCAAGGGCCTGGCCTTCAACCAGCCCACCGTGGCGCCGTTCCGCGAGAAGCTGAAGGCGGCCGGCTTCTATGCCGAATGGAAGGGCAAGTATGGCGAGCAGGCCTGGGACCTGCTGGAGAAGTCCGTCGGCAAGCTGTCGTAACGCGTCAAAGCAAGAAGCCTGAGTGCAGGGGGCCGTATGGCTCATGCCGAATTGACCGAAGTCGCGGCCGGCGAGGTGAATCAGCCCCCTCGCCGCCGCTCGTTCCTCGTCGCGCTGGAATCGTTGCTCGGAACGCTGGTCGAGATTCCCGCGGCGGTGCTCGTCGTCGCCGAGATCGTCATCCTGTTTGCCGGCGTGGTCGCGCGCTACGTGCTGCTCCAGCCGCTGATCTGGTCGGACGAACTGGCGTCGATCCTGTTCCTGTGGCTGGCGATGCTGGGGGCGGCCGTCGCATTCCGCCGCGCCGAGCACATGCGGATGACCGCAGTCGTCGCCAACGCGCGGCCTGCGATGCGCGCCTATCTGGATCTGGTGGCGACCTGTGCGGCGCTGGCGTTCCTCGTGATGATCGCCTGGCCGTCCTGGGAATACGCATATGAGGAAAGCTACATCACCACGCCGGCGCTGCAGATCCTCAACAGCTGGCGCGCCGCGGCGCTCCCGGTCGGCATCGCGCTGATGGCCCTGTTTGCGCTGTTGCGGCTCGCCCGCGCCGGCAATGTCAGGACGGTGCTGGCAGCGATCGCCTCGGTCGCGGCCGTCATCGCCGCATTCTGGCTGCTCAAGGGCGCGCTGAAACCGCTCGGCAACCTCAATTTGATCATCTTCTTCGTCGGCGTGGCGGGCTTCTGCGTCTTCGCCGGCGTCCCGATCGCGTTCGGTTTCGGGCTCGCCACCTACGGCTATCTGGCGCTGACCACGAGCACGCCATTGATGGTGCTGGTCGGGCGCATGGATGAAGGCATGAGCCACCTGATCCTGTTGTCGGTGCCGCTGTTCGTGTTCCTCGGGCTTCTGATCGAAATGACCGGAATGGCGCGGGCGATGGTGGCGTTCCTGGCGAGCCTGCTAGGCCACGTCCGCGGCGGGCTGCATTATGTGCTGGTCGGCGCGATGTACCTCGTATCAGGCATTTCCGGATCGAAGGCGGCCGACATGGCAGCCGTCGCGCCGGTGCTATTTCCGGAGATGAAGGCGCGCGGCGCGAAGCCCGGCGACCTCGTCGCCCTGCTCGCCGCGACCGGCGCGCAGACCGAAACCATCCCGCCGTCGCTCGTCCTGATCACGATCGGCTCGGTCACCGGCGTGTCGATCGCGGCGCTGTTCACCGGCGGCCTGTTGCCCGGCGTGGTGCTGGCGATCACGCTGTCGGCGCTGGTGTGGTGGCGCTACCGCGGTGAGAATCTGAGCCATGTGACGCGGGCCAGCGGCGCCGAGATTCTCAAGGCGCTGATCGTCGCCCTGCCCGCGCTGGCACTGCCTTTCGTGATCCGTTACGCCGTGGTCGAGGGCATTGCGACCGCGACCGAGGTCTCCACGATCGGCATCGTGTATGCCTTCATCGTCGGCTTCTTCATCTACGGGCTGTTGATCTACCGCAATTTCGACTGGCGGCGGATCGTTCCGATGCTGGTGGAAACCGCCTCGCTTTCGGGCGCGATCCTGCTGATCATCGGTGCCGCCACCGGCATGGCCTGGGGCCTGACCCAGTCCGGCTTTTCGCGGGCGCTGGCTGCGGCGATGACCGGCCTGCCCGGCGGCTCCGCGAGCTTTATCGCGGTCTCGATCCTGGCCTTCGTGATCCTCGGCAGTGTGCTGGAGGGCATCCCGGCGATCGTGCTGTTCGGGCCCCTGCTGTTTCCGATCGCCCGGACGGTCGGGGTCCATGAGGTGCACTACGCCATGATCATCATCCTGGCCATGGGCATTGGATTGTTCGCGCCGCCGTTCGGGGTCGGCTATTATGCCGCCTGCGCCATCGGGCGCGTCGATCCGGCCGAGGGTATCCGGCCGATCTGGGGTTACATGCTGGCGCTGCTGATCGGCCTGGTCATCGTCGCCATCTTCCCCTGGATCTCGATCGGCTTCCTGTAAGAACCTTGGGATGGGCCACATGAGTGCAGCTCAAAACCAGTACGCGATCGGGTTGGACAAGTCGCCGGCCAACTACGTGCCGCTGACGCCGCTGAGCTTCCTGGCGCGCTCGGCCGCGGTCTATCCCGACCATGTCAGCACGGTCTATGAAGGCCGCAGCTTCACCTGGAAGCAGACCTACGAGCGCTGCAAGCGCCTTGCGTCGTATCTGGCCGGCCGCGGCATCGGCCACGGCGACACCGTCGCGGCGATGCTGCCGAACATCCCGGCGATGAACGAGCTACATTTCGCGGTGCCGATGACCGGCGCGGTGCTGAATGCGCTCAACATCCGGCTCGATGCGCCATCGATCGCGTTCCAGCTCGACCATGGCGGCGCCAAGATCATCCTCGTCGACCCGGAATTTTCCGGCGTGATCGCGGAAGCGCTGACCTTGATGGAGGGCGCAAAGCCGTTCGTGATCGACGTCGATGATGCGGCGTTTGCCGGCGGCAAGCGGATCGGCGAGATCGAGTACGAGGCGGCGGTCGCGCAGGGCGATCCCTCGTTTGTCGAGCGGCCGCCGGCCGACGAATGGGATGCGATCGCGCTGAGCTATACCTCCGGCACGACGGGTAACCCGAAGGGCGTGGTGACGCATCACCGCGGCGCCTATCTCAACGCCGTCAGCAACATCCTTGCCGGCAATCTCGGCCAGCATCCGGTCTATCTCTGGACGCTGCCGATGTTTCACTGCAACGGCTGGTGCTTTCCCTGGACCATCGCGGCCGCGGCCGGCGTCAATGTCTGCCTGCGTAAGGTCGACCCGGCGAAGATCTTTGAGCTGATCCCCAGGCACGGCGTCACCCACATGTGCGGCGCGCCGATCGTCTACAACACGCTGATCAATGCGCCGGATGCGCCGAAGGGCGGCAAGGCAAAACCCGTGATCGGCCTGATCGCGGGCGCGGCGCCGCCGGTTGCGGTGCTCGAGGGCGCCGAGCGGATCGGTGTCAAGCTGACCCATGTCTACGGCCTGACCGAGGTCTATGGCCCCGCCTCGGTCTGTGCCGAGCAGCCGGGCTGGGACGCGCTGTCGGCCGACCAGCGCGCGCAGTTGAAGCGGCGCCAGGGCGTCTCCTATCCGCTGCAGGAAGGCGTCACGGTGCTCGACCCGGAAACCATGCGCGAGGTGCCGCGCGACGGCGAGACCATCGGCGAGGTCATGTTCCGCGGCAACATCGTGATGAAGGGGTACCTGAAGAACGAGAAGGCGACCCAGGAAGCGTTTGCCGGCGGCTGGTTTCACACCGGCGATCTCGGCGTGCTCGACGAGCACGGCTACGTCATCATCAAGGATCGCTCGAAAGACATCATCATCTCCGGCGGCGAGAACGTCTCATCGGTCGAGGTCGAGGACATCCTCTACAAGCACCCGGCCGTACTGTTCGCGGCGGTGGTGGCAAAGCCGGACCCGAAATGGGGCGAGGTGCCCTGCGCCTTCCTCGAATTGAAGGACGGCGCGAAGGTAACCGAGGCTGAGATCATCGCCTATTGCCGCGAGCACATGTCGGGCTTCAAGACCCCGAAATCGGTGGTGTTCGGCGTGATCCCGAAAACGTCCACGGGCAAGATCCAGAAATTCCTGCTGCGCAATCAGGTCGGCTCCGCCAAGGCGATCTCGGCCTGAGCAAGGCCCCACATACTCGCTGTCGTCCCGGGCCTGCCCCGGGACCACGAATGCCAATTGTGTTGCTGCGCTGGAGCGACAGCTTACCTCAACGCCAAAGCCCTGTGGCTATGGGTCCCTGCTTTCGCAGGGACGACAGCGTGTGTTGGGCGAGGCGCTCAGTTGTCCGCGAGGCGGCCGAGCAGATCGTACAGCAGCTGCTTCTGCTCGGCGTCGAGCCGCGCCAGCGTCTTAGCCGTGCATGCGATCTCGATCGGGATCAACTGCTCGACCAGCGCGACGCCGGCAGCCGTCAGGTCGATCAGCACCAGCCGCCTGTCGGTCGGGTCGCGGCGCGTTGCAACGAGCCGCCGCTTCTTCAGCCGCAGCACCACGTCGCGGATGTTGGCCGGCTCCATCGCGACGAGCCGGCCGAGCAGGTTCTGCGACAGCGCCCCGCGCTCATAGAGCCGGGCCAAGGTGGCGAACTGTGGCGCGGTCAGATCATGCGAGCCGATCTGCTCCACGAGATTGGACGAGGCGCGCTGGTAGGCGCGGCGCAGCAGGAAGCCGACCTGGTCCTCCAGCCGGTAGTCTGGCGCCTGGCGCCTGACCGGCGCGGCTACCTTAGTCGACGTTCTCGGCATCGCGGTACATCACCTTGTGGCGCGTGGTCGAAACCCATTCGTCGATCTGGGCCTCGGTCATGTAGTGCGAGGCGTCGAACCTGTTCCAGTTGCTGATATCGGACAGGCTCTTCTTCCAGCGCTTGTACGGCGGCTTCGCCGGCGGCCCGAAGCAAATGATGTCGAGCACCGACAACTCCTCGGGGATGCCGAGCAGCGGCTTCATGGCCTGCTGCGCCTTCTCCTGCCCGATCGCGGTGACCCACCACACATTGTAGCCGAGCGCAGCGGCCGCAAGGTGCGCCGACATCGTCGCCGCCGCCACGCTCTGCAGCAGGATGCGCTCGGCGTTCTCCTTGTACATCTTGTCGAGCTCGGAGCCGTCGTTGAGCACCGGAAACGCCCTGACCCAGCGAAAATCACTGGCGACGACGATGAAGCCGGGCGCCGAGGCCAGCCCGCGATAGTCGGGCGTCGGAAACTTCATCTTGAGCCTCGCGCGCGCCACCTGCTCCTCGCGAAAATACTCGGTGATCCGGTTCTTCAGGTCCTGGTCGGTGACGGCGATGAAGTGCCAGGGCTGGGCATTGGCGCCGGACGGCGCGTGCCGCGCCGCCTCCAGGATCATGTTGTAATGCTCGGCCGGCATCACGTAGCTGGAATCGAACGCCCGCGTCGTCAGGCGGTTCTTCACGACGTCCATCAAGGCGTCATAGCGCGTGCGGTCGGTGTAATCGCGCGTTGCCAAGGCTTCGGCCATGGGATCCTCCCAATATCGTTATGATCATAACGATATTCCAATCGCGCGAAACGTCAATGCGCAAGCGTGTGATCGCTGGCACGGCGAACGTGCGGCGGCGGACGGGTGCCGTCCGACCGACGGAAATGTCGTGATTGGGAAGCGTCAGCCCGACTGATCGAGCGTCAGGCGCATGCCGTCATAGGCCGGGATCACGCCGGGCGGCAGCTTGTGCCGCAGCACCTCGTAGTCGAGGTCGGAATGCATATTGGTGAGGACCGCGCGCTTCGGCTTGAAGCGCTCGATCCACGACAGCGCGTCGGCCACGCTGAAGTGGCTGGGATGCGGCGCATAGCGCAGGCCGTCGACGATCCAGAGGTCGAGATCCCTCAGCGCCGGCCAGCTCTCCTCCGGAATGTCGTGCAGGTCGGGCGTGTAGGCGGAATCGCCGATGCGGTAACCGAGCGCGGGAATCCGGCCATGCTGCACCAGGAAGGCCTCGAGCTTCAGCGCGCCGCCCTTCCCTTCGACCGTGTGGCTCTCGCCGGCCTCGATCGAATGCCGCGTCAGGATCGGCGGATAATCGCTGCCTTCCGGCGAGATGAAGCAATATGAGAACCGCGCCATGATGTCCTTGGCGGTGGACATGTTGAAATAGACCGGGATGCGGCGGCGCTGGTGCATCACGACCGAGCGCAAATCGTCGATACCGTGGGTCTGGTCGGCGTGCTCGTGGGTCAGGAACACCGCATCGATATGCTCGACATCGGCGTCGATCAGCTGCTCGCGCAGGTCCGGCGACGTGTCGATCACGACCCGCGTGGTGCCCTGCGCCGTGGCGCGCTCGGCCATGATCGAGCAGCGGCGGCGCCGGTTCTTGGGATTGTTGGGATCGCAGGCGCCCCAGCCGAGCGCCGGGCGCGGCACGCCGGCGGAAGAGCCGCAGCCCAGAATTGTCAGTGTCAGCGTCATGCAGCAACCTTCGGCGCCGGCACTTTTGAGAACAGCCGGAAGAAGTTTTCGCTGGTCTGCCGCGAAATCTCGTCGAGCGAGACGCCGCGGGTCTCCGCCAGCACCCTGGCGACCTCGACGACATAGGCCGGTTCGTTGCGCTTGCCGCGGAATTTTCCGGGCGCGAGATACGGCGCATCGGTCTCGACCATGATGCGGTCGGCCGGCAGCTCGGCTGCGAGCGCGCGTAGCGCCTCCGACTTCTTGAACGTGATGATGCCGGTGAACGAGATCGACAGCCCGAGCGCGATCGCTTTCATCGCGAGCTCGCGGCCGCCGGTGTAGCAATGGAGCACGGCCTTGAACGGTCCCTTCGCGACCTCGTCCTCGAGGATGCGGCCGCAATCCTCGTCCGCCTCGCGGGTATGGATCACCAGCGGCAGCCCGGTCGCACGCGCGGCGGCAATGTGGGCGCGAAAGCCGCGCTCCTGCGCCTCACGCGAACCATGCTGATAGAAATAGTCGAGCCCCGCCTCGCCGAGCGCCACGACCTTCGGATGCTTCGTCAGCTCGATCAACTCGCTGGCGGGAATGCCGTCCTCTTCATCGGCATGATGCGGATGGGTGCCGACGGAGCAATAGACGTCGGGAAACCGCTCGGTGATTGCAAGCAGCCCGTTGAGCCGCTTGACCCGGGTCGAGATCGTGACCATGCGGCCGATGCCGGCCGCTTCGGCGCGGCCGACGATGCCGTCGAGATCGTCGGCAAAATCGGGGAAATCGAGATGGCAGTGACTGTCGACCAGCATGATGTCCGAACCGCTCACTCGCTCTTCGGTTCCACGTAACGCGGGAACACACCAACGGGCGCCGGCAACAGCGTCCCCGGCTTGATCCGCTCCGCGAGCGCGGCAAACTGCCGAGCGTCCGCGGCAACACCGAGGCTGTCGAGCATCTTGGCGCAAGATTCCGGCATCACCGCCTGCGCCATGATCGCGATCTGGCGCACGACTTCGGCGGTGACATAGAGCACCGTCTTCTGGCGCGCAGGATCGGTCTTCGCCAGCGCCCACGGTGCCTCGCCGGCAAAATAGCGGTTGGCCTCGGCGACCACGGCCCACACCGTGTTGAGCCATTGGTGGATCTGCTGAGTCGCCATCGCGGTCCGCGAGGTCTCCAGCATGGCGTCGGCCTGGGCCAGGATCGCCTTGTCGTTGTCGCTGAACTCGCCTGGCTCAGGCAGCACGCCGCCCAGTTGTTTTGCGATCATCGACAGCGAGCGCTGCGCCAGATTGCCGAAATCATTGGCGAGGTCGGCGTTGATGCGCGCGACAATGGCCTCGTGGTTGTAGTTGCCGTCCTGGCCGAACGGCACCTCGCGCAGGAAGAAGTAGCGCACCTGGTCGACGCCGTACTGGTCGGCGAGATTGAAGGGGTCGACGACGTTGCCGACCGACTTCGACATCTTCTCGCCCCTGCTGAACAGGAAGCCGTGGGCATAGACCCGCTTCTGCACGGGAATCCCGGCCGAGAGCAGGAAGGCCGGCCAGTACACCGCGTGGAAGCGGATGATGTCCTTGCCGATGATGTGCACGTCCGCCGGCCAGTAGCGCCAGTTCGCATCGCCCTCGTCCGGATAACCGACACCGGTGATGTAGTTGGTCAGCGCGTCGACCCACACATACATCACGTGCTCGGGATCATTGGGGACCTTGACGCCCCAGTCGAAGGTGGTGCGCGAGATCGAGAGGTCCTTCAGGCCGCCGCGCACAAAGCTCATTACCTCGTTGCGGCGCGAATCCGGCCCGATGAAATCGGGCTGGCTCTCATAGAGATGCAGCAGCTTGTCCTGATAGGCGGACAATCTGAAGAAGTAGCTCTTCTCCTCGACCCATTCGACCGGCGTGCCCTGCGGCCCGCGGCGAACGTTGTCCTCGCCGACGACGGTTTCGTCCTCGGCGTAATAGGCCTCGTCGCGCACCGAGTACCAGCCGGCATAGGTGTCGATGTAGATATCGCCGTTCTGCTGCATGCGATTCCAGATCGACTGCACCGACCTGTGGTGCGCCGGCTCCGAGGTGCGGATGAAGCGGTCGAACGAGACGTTGAGCCGCTCGTCCATCTCCCTGAAACGCGCGGCGTTGCGGGTCGCAAGTGCTTCCGGGCTCATGCCCTCGCCCTGCGCGGTCTGGATCATCTTCTGGCCATGCTCGTCGGTGCCGGTCAGGAAGAACACGTCCTTGCCGTCGAGCCGCTGGAAGCGCGCCAGCGCGTCGGTCGCGATCGCCTCATAGGCGTGGCCGATATGCGGCTGGCCGTTCGGATAGGCGATCGCCGTCGTGATGTAGAAGACGTTGCCGCGATCTGCGGCCGGTGCGGCTATGGGCGCAGACACGGGAGCAAGCGCGGCGGGCTTGGGCTGCTTCGGCGCACGGGCCGGCTTTGGCGCCTTGCTGGCTGCCGGAGCTTTCGGTGCCTTGGGGGCCGGCGATACCGGAACCTTTGCAGCCGCGGCCCTGGGCGCCGATTTGGCGGCCTTCTCCGTAGCCTTCTTCGCTGCCTTCTTTACTGTCTTCTTGGCCGCTTTCTTCGCGCCCGCTTTCTTGACGGTCTTTTTGGCAGCCTTCTTCGCCTTCTTGACGACCCGCTTGGCCTTCTTGGCGGCGCGCGACTTGATTGCGGACTTGGCTGCGGCCTTCTTCCCACTTGCGCGAGCGGGCGCCGCCTTCTTCGTCTTCTTCGCCTTCTTCTTCGACGATTTCTTCCTAGCGGTCGCCACCACAAAATCCTCTGCAGATCGAAATGGGAATGTCGGGAGTGTTGTCAGACGGAGCGTCTATCGGGTTGCATCGGCGAGCATCGAAAACACCGAGAAAACCAGCGGCTTGCGCTCCAGATTGTAGGCTTCGGTATCGCGCGCGGCGCGGACGATCTTTTCCCATACCTCCGCCAGCCGTGCAAGGCGCGGCAGATTGGCATTGGCATCGCCGGAGCGCATGCGCTCGCTCATCCAGCGATCGATGCCGTCGATGAAGGCCGCAAGCGCGACGCGATCGCTGGTGCCGAGCGCGTCGCCCAACGCATGCAGCTCGCGCGGATCGACGTTGGGCAGCGTCGCGAGCAGCGCAGCGGTGCGCTGCTGCAGCTTGAGGGCGTCGCCGCCGAGCAGCGACAGCGCCCTGCCCACACTGCCCTCGGATGCGGCCGCTGCCTCCGCCAGCGCGGGATCGTCGGACGCCATGCCGGTCGCGGCGGCGGCCGCGCGCAACACGTCGTCCTGCTCCAGCGGCCGCAGCAGCAATTTGCGACAGCGGGACAAAATGGTCGGCAGCACCCGCGACGGCGCGTGGCTGACCAGCAGGAACAGCGACTGCTGCGGCGGCTCCTCGAGGACTTTCAGCAGCGCGTTGGCGGCGTTGGGATTGAGCTCGTCCACGGTATCGACGATGCAGACGCGCCAGCCATCAACCGCGGCGGTCGAGCCGAAGAACGAGATCGTCTCGCGCGTCTCGTCGACCGTGATCACCGTGCGCAGCACGCCGCGGTCGTTGAGGCCGCGCTCCAGCACCAGGAGCCCGCCATGCGCGCCGGCCGTGACCTGCCGCGCCACCGGATCGGATGGGTCGAGCCGCAGCGTCGGCGCCCGCTGAACCTGCGAGGCCTTGGGATTGCGGAACGCCAGCACGAACCGCGCCATGCGATAGGCCAACGTGGCCTTGCCGATGCCCTGCGCGCCGCCGATCAGCCAGGCGTGCGGGATCCGCCCGCTGCGATAGGCGTCGAGCAAGGCCGTCTCCGCCTCGCGATGCCCGAACAAATCGGGCGTTTCGCGCGGATGCCGGACCGCGATCTCCTGTTCGACCTTGCGCGCGCTCATGCCGGGCTTGCCGCCGATTGCGTCGCGCGCAGGCGTTCGCGCAGCTCCGCCCATATTTTGGCCGTGACCGCATCCGGATCGGGTGTGGCATCGATCAGCACGCAGCGCTGCGGATCCTCGGCCGCAATCTTCCGGTAGGCCTCGCGCAGATCCTGGTGGAACTTGACGTCCTCCGCCTCGAAACGATCTGCGGCCGCATTGCCGCGGCGGGCGCTGGCGCGCTGCAGGCCGACCTCGACCGGCACGTCGAGGATGAAGGTCAGATCGGGCTTGAGATCGCCGATGGTGACGCGCTGCATGGCGTTGACCAGGCCGGGCAGCACCTGCCCGAGCTGGCCCTGATAGGCGCGCGTGGAATCGAAGAAGCGGTCGCACAGCACCCAGATGCCTTGATTGAGCGCCGGCAGGATCACGGTGCGCACATGATCGTCGCGGGCAGCCGCGAACAGCAGCGTCTCTGCATCCGGCCCGAGCAGCTTGCCCATCCCCGACAGCACGAGGTGGCGGATGATCTCGGCACCCGGCGAGCCGCCGGGTTCGCGGGTCACGATGACGCGCAGCTTGGCGGCGTCGAGCCGCTCGGCGAGCTTGCGGATCTGGGTCGATTTGCCGGAGCCTTCGCCGCCCTCAAAGGTGATGAAGCGACCGCGCAAGCTCGGCCGTTTGACTGCTGCCTCTGCCATGTCAGAGCTTCTCGACGCCGGCGCGGAACATGCCGATGACGAGCTCCTGCACGCCGTCGAGCGCACGGCGCATCGTCGACCCCGTGGCGACGGGGTCCGCCGCATAGACCGGCTGCTCCACCGCGACGTTGCCGCCACGCCAGACCCTGACCACGCCGATCTTCTGGCCGGCCGTGATCGGCGCCTTGACCGGGCCGCTATAGACGATGCGCGCGATCAGCTTGTCGTTGCCGTTCTTCGCCACCATGACCTTGACCGGATCGGGGGTGGTCAGCTTGACCGAGCGGCTCTCGCCGCCGAATACCCGGGCGTAACCGACCGGCTGGTTGGCCGCGATCAGGGTTCGGGTCTCAAAACTGCGGAAACCCCATTCCAGCATCTTCTTGGCCTCGGTGGCGCGGTCCTCGGAATCCTCGAGCCCGTTGACCACGACGATCAGCCGTGTGTCGTTCTGCACGGCGGACCCGACCATGCCGTAGCCGCCCTCCTTGGTGTAGCCGGTCTTCAATCCGTCAGCGCCGGGCAGCGCGTTGAGCAGCGGATTGCGGTTCTGCTGGCGGATCTTGTTCCAAGTGAATTCCTTCTCGCCGAACAGCTTGTACATGTCGGGATAGGTCAGGATGATGTGGCGCGCCAGCACCGCGAGTTCCCGCACCGTCATCTTGTTGCGGGGGTCGGGCAGCCCATTGGAATTGCCGAAGGTGGATTTGGTCAGGCCAAGCTCGCGGGCGCGCTTGGTCATGAAGTCGGTCGCGAAGGTATATTCGTTGCCGGCCAGCCCCTCGGCCAGCGCGATGCAGGCGTCGTTGCCGCTCGGGATGATCGCGCCGTGCAGGAGATCGTCGATCGAGACCTTGCTGTTGATCGCCGCGAACATCGTGGAGGTACCGGACGGCGCGCCGCCCCGTCGCCAGGCGTTTTCGCTGATGCGGTACTCGTCGGTCAGCTTGACGTCGCCCTTCTTGATGGCGTTGAACACCACCTCGGCCGTCATCAGCTTCATCATGCTCGACGGCGCGCGCAGCTCGTCGGCATTCTTCTCGAACAGCACGCTGCCGCTGGAGGCCTCGACCAGGATCGCGGTCGGCGCATCGCCGTCGAAACCGCCCTCTTCCTTCTTGGCGCCCTGCACGCTGTTGTTGGCGGCATAGACCACCCCGCCGCAGCCGATCGCCAGCGCGACGACGGCCGCGATCAGGCCGCGCCAGCCTCGTCCGGCGCGAGCGGCGAACGTGCGGGGAACTGCGGTCTTTCCTGCCATCGGCGATGTCCTGAAAGACTGCGTTCTAACAGGTGGAAGTATCGCAAACAACTGAGGTATTTGCGCTTATGCACGGCCGGCTGGATTGCCGCCTGCGCGGAACGTCCGTAATCTTGGAACCGGCAAAGGCAACAGAACCGGCAAACAAGGCGGAAACGCGATGTCCTCCTCACGCACCATCACCGTCAACGGTATCGACATGTTCGTGCGCGAGGCAGGCGAAGGACCGCTGGTCGTGCTCTGCCACGGCTGGCCGGAACTGTCCTACTCCTGGCGGCACCAGATCACCGCGCTTGCCGCCGCCGGTTTCCACGTCGTCGCGCCCGATATGCGCGGCTTCGGCCGCACCAGCGCGCCGGTCGAGGTCGGCGCCTATTCGATCTTCGACACCGTCGGCGACATGGTCGCCCTGGTGGCCGCGCTCGGCGAGAAACAGGCCGTGATCATCGGCCACGACTGGGGCGCGCCGGTGGCCTGGCACGCGGCGCTGTTCCGGCCGGATATCTTCACCAAGGTCGCCGGCCTTAGCGTCCCCCCGCCTTTCCGCGGCCGCGGTCGCCCGCTTGAAACCCTGCGCGAGGGCGGCATCACCAATTTCTACTGGCAGTATTTTCAGCCGCCGGGCGTCGCCGAGGCCGAATTCGAGCGCGATGTCATCAGCACCATGCGGCTGGTGCTGGGGCGCGGCGTGTCCGATCCGGATTCAATGTTCGTCGACGAGGCCAAGGGCTTTCTGGGCAAGCTGCCGGGCGACAAGCCGCTGCCGACCTGGCTGAGCGAGGCCGACATCGCCGAGTTCGCCCACAATTACCGCCGATCCGGCTTCCGCGGCGGTCTCAACTGGTACCGCAACCTCGACCGCAACTGGGAGCTGACCGCGCCCTGGCAGGACGCGCAGATCCTCCAGCCCTCGCTGTTCATCGCCGGCTCGAACGATTCCGTCATCACCGGGCTGATCGGCGCCAAGCGGGTGGCCGACATGGAGCGCGTGCTGCCGAACCTGAAGCAGAAGCTGATCATCGAGGGCGCCGGCCACTGGATCCAGCAGGAGCGCCCGGACGAGGTCAATGCGGCGCTGATCGCATTCCTCAAATAATCTGGCGAAGTACCTGATTCAGTAGAGGCCGCGCCCGCTCAGCACTTCCGCCGGGCCGCGCGCGTCGATCGGCACATAAGCGGACGCCGGGCTCGGGCTCGCGGCAAAGCGCTCGTCATTCTCGTAGGACACTTCCCGCGGATTGTGCAAAGCGCGACCACGGGAGCGGCCGGAAGCGGACATTTCGGAGGTGGCATTGACCGAGGCGTAATCGGCCGAGGTATTGCCGAGGCTGTAGGGCCGCCCCTCCGGCAGCGGGACATCGCCGCGGATCCGGCCGGACGAGGACGACAGATCCGGCACGAACGGCCGGGCCGAGGCGACCCGGACCATCGACGGCGACGGTGCCGGCGTGCCGGTACGCAGGGTTGCCATCAGCTGGCGGTCGTCGGAGCCTTCGAGCGGCGCCCGGCCGACATATTCGACGCGGACCCGGGCGACGCCATTGCCTTTGAATTCAAGCAGTTCGGCGGCTTTGTTCGAGACGTCTATGAGGCGGTTGCCGTGATACGGGCCGCGGTCATTGACGCGCACGACCAGCGACCTGCCGTTGCTCAGATTGGTGACACGGGCGTAGCTCGGCATCGGCAGGGTCGGATGGGCCGCGGTGAGCGAGCTCATGTCGAACACCTCGCCATTGGCCGTGAGGCGGCCATGGAAATCGTTGCCGTACCAGGAGGCGATGCCGTCGGCCCGGTAGTTCACGTCCTCCTCCGGCACGTAGGTGCGGCCAGCGACGACGTAGGGCTTGCCGATCCGGTAGGTGCCGCCGCCCTTCGGCACGGGATCGCCAAGCGCGACCACGCGCGGGCTGGACGACACGCCGTATCTGGGGTCGACGCGGCTGGCGAACTTGTTCGACGAGGCGCAGTTGGCGAGGACGAGGCACGTGGCCACCGCAACAGCGCCGCGCGCCGTCCGGATGATCGAATCTGGCCGTCTAATCCCCATCTGCCCCAAGTACCATTCTGCCGGACCCGCGCCTACTGCGAGGCGTCGAGGTCATATCCCCATGATGCGGCCCACCTTCCGCACCAGACCGTGACGATATCGCAACCGGAACACGGCGGAAATGGGGTGAGCTTTCAAGCTAGCCCGCCGTGGTGAATGGTCTGTTGCGCGCCCTCCGTTGATCTACTGAGCTAGAGCCGCACCAAGCGGGCTCACGTGTCCCGCAATCAGACACACTGTTGCAGCAAATCATCAGTCTCGGCGCATCTTCGATTCCAACAATTGAATCTTTTTGACTGTGCAAGGCTGCAATCGTTCTCTCGCCTGCGGGGCGCAAAGGAAGTTTGCGATGATCGAGACGGTTACAGCGGTTATGGGCCTGGTGAGTGCAGCCATCTTCGTGGCTCACGCTGTGGAAGGCTACTGGTATCGGGCCTGATCGGGTCCGTTGAAAGCGGAAAGACGCATCATCTCTTTCCAGGAGCAAGAGCGACAGTTCGGAAAGCTTTAATCAATTCGGATGAGCATCCCTTCAAGGCAGGTGTATCATGCGTAATCACGATTTGGTCTCCGACGGATTTCTGACCCTGACCGCAGCGAGCTTCGTGCTGCTGTGCTCGAGCCTGCTAGCGTTCGCGTTCAGCTGAAGATTTAAGACCTTGGGGCGCCCGCGCCCATCCATGGGCACCCGCATGCCCCTTTCGCGAACCTCCCCCCTTTGCTATGTCGCTCGCATCCAGACGGAAGGGTGGCCGAGTGGTTTAAGGCACCGGTCTTGAAAACCGGCGTGCCCGCAAGGGTACCGTGGGTTCGAATCCCACCCCTTCCGCCAGTATATATCCTCCGCATTGCTCTATCCACGGTTGCATCTCTGCGGAGGTCTCCTCCTGGACCGTGCACCGCCGATCAAGAAAACCACGACCGGCTCAAGGGGGCCAGAAAGAGGCAGACGGACGATCCAGCCCCCGTCCAAACGAACACCGGAGGCGTCAGCCCCCGGTGTGTACGTCGTTTCGTCGTGTGGACCGCATTACGCCAGGAGGTGATAGTTGATCAGTGTCCCGGCCCCCTTGTCGGCCTCGGTCTGGAACCCCGCCGGATCGTATTGACCAATCAAAGCTATGCTCGCCGTGTGAACGCCGTCAGTGGCGCTTAGCGTTCCGCCGGTCCCTTCAGCGTTCGCGGTGTAGTTCAGAGTTGTGTCCGCGAAGTTGAAATCAAGCAAATCCAAATGATTTTCGGAGGTCATACCTGAGACAATGCCCGAGAAGTCGAAGGCGTGATCTAGTGCCAGAGTTCCCGACGAACCGGCCGCGAATGCCACGTTTCCGGTCGAAGTCGCGGCAAACTCCAGCGTAGCCATCCCACTTATGATCGCCGATCCGGTGCCGCTGACATTGCCCTCCACGGTGACGTTCCCACCATTAGCCCACAGGACGCCGTCATTGACGATGTCATTGTGAACGACGAGACCTCCACTTCCGATCGCTTCGAGCGTTCCGGAATTGGTGATTGAGTTCGTCCCCGTATCGATGTCGAGCGAATTGGTCCCGGTTGCGATGATTGTCCCCTCGTTCACGAGGACCATCAGTCCAGCGCCAAGGTGTCCGGCTCCCGAGATGATATTGTCCACGTTGGTGAACGTGACGTCGCTGCTTGCACCAGCAATGAAGTTTCCGGCGTTGTCGGACATAATCAGCTGACCGCCGCCCTCCAGCGTGATGCCATGTCCCACGAGCTGAAGATCGGTTTCGGCGCCGGCTGAATTCAGCGCGATCGTACCGGTGTTGTGGATCACGCCACTGAGCGGCAAGATCGCGCCGTCGTCGATCGTCATCGTGATCGGATTCTCCGTGAACGGAGTCTGGTTGAACGCGAAGTCGTCGGCGGAAAGCGACGCGGCACCCACGCCATAGAGGGTGATCGATTGCCCCTCCCCCAGCGTGATGACGGCATTGCCGGCACCGTCGTCGACAGTGTGCGCTTGAATGTCGGCGAAGCTTCCGAAACCGACGTATCCGACCAGGTCGATCATGTCGTGCATCGCGTCGAAACTGTAGACGACGTCGTGGCCAATCGGCTGCGAGAATACGAGCACGTCGCTACCGCTTGAGGCCGTCAGCGTATCGGTGCCCGCAACGGCGAAGATGGGAGAGCCCGGTGCATACGCTTCGACATTATCGATGACGGTTGCGTGTCCGATACTGCCATCGGAATTCGTCCAGGCCAGCGCGACATTCAGGACCGCCGCTCCGACGTAGTCGACAGGCGAGGTGATCGCCAGCGACGACACGTTATTGGTCGTCACCGTCCAGCTGCCGTCGCTGTTGTGCGTCCCCTCGTTCAAGGTCCATCCCGAAGGAACGCCGGTAACGGTCACGGTGGTGGCTCCGACGTGATCGGCAGGATCGTTCAGGGCCAGATTGATCTCGGAGCCCGCAACGCCTGCCGGTTTTGCGACGCTCAGCGTGATCGTGTGGACGACACTGCTGCTCGTGCCGTCGCTGGCCACCACATTGATGATGCGCGCCGGGGAATCGATGTGCGCTCCGGATTTGGTGTCAGCGTACTGGAGTCCTCTGAGGATGGTTTGGTAAGTGCTGACGGAAGCCGACCCGGTGATGGACAGAGTGACCGGATCCGTATTGTTGGTTACGGTCGACGTAAAGCTCACGGTCAATCCGGCAGCCGTAGCGGCCGAGGATGCGGCAGCATTGAGCGACAGTATCTCCCTGATACCGGTCCCTGAACTATTATCCTGCGGATTCGTGAGCGTAATTGTCAAAGACGTAAGATTTGTTGAGTCGGAATCGGAGATCGTCGCCGTAGGAACAATCGCCAGCGGTGCTGTCTGTGATGGATAGCTCGCCGTGGCGTCATTGCCGGCGCCCGGTCCATTCAAATCTACAACCGGCGCGACGTTCGTCGCATTGATGGTGATATTGGCGGTGTCGGTTGCAGTGGAGAAGGCTGTCGTACCTCCATTGGAGGAGGTGTTCACACCGGTCGCTCCGTTCGACCCACTGGTTTGGTCCCAGGCGCGGAATGTGATGGCGCCTGTATCCGTCCCGGCAAAACCCGGGCTCGGCTGGAAGTAAAGTCGCGTGTTGGCGTCGGCCGACAGCAGCAGAGCCGACGTGTTCGACACCGTGCCCACGGCCGTCCATGTCCCACCGTTGTTGGTGGAGAAGAACCAGGTGCCATGGCTCGTATCGGTGCCAACCAGTGCGATGCCGGTCACCGCACCGGTGTCGGCATCAGTGACGTTATCAAGGCCGCCGACCGGAGGATTGAGATCGACCAGCGCCGAGACAAGTGTCCCGACTGCACCGACGGGCGCTCCGACCCCCTGGTTCTCGGACGCGAGGACCGGTGTTTTGGTTGCATCCAAAACCGGCGCGTCGTTCGCACCGTTGATGGTCACGTCGATCACCTGCGTGGCGGTACCGTCGAACGACTTCACTGTCAGCGTATCGTGTACCTGCGTGCCGCCTGCGAGTGCCTGGACATTGGCTTGGCCGTTGCCGAGCGTGTAGCCCCACACGCCGCTTAGCGCGTTGAAGGTGAAGGTGCCGTAGGTGCCAGCCAGGGAGGCCGGGGCTTGGAAATGGTTCTGCCCCGTATCCACATCATTGGCCGTCAGCGTATTGCCTGCCGTCAACCCGCCGTCCTCGGTCACCGAGCCGCTCGGGGTACCCGTGATGGTGGCCGCGTCGTTGGCGCCGGTGATGTTGACGACGATGTCGTGGCTCGCCGAGTTGTCGGCGGAGGCAACGGTGAGCGTGTCGGTGGTGGCCTGGCCGGCGATCAGGGCCTGGGTGGCGCTGCGCGTGTCGTCGAGCGTGTAGGTCCACGCTCCCGTGGTGGTGTCGAAGGTGAAGGTGCCGTAGGTGCCGTTCAGGCTGGCCGGCGTGGCAAAGTGGTCCTGCCCGGCGTCGACGTCGGACACCGTGAGCTGGCCGGACGCACTCGGGTCGCCCGCCGTGGTGTTGTTGACGCCGCCGGCTTCGCTGGCGGCGTAGTCGCCGCCGGCGACCACGCCGATCGCAGCGGTGTCGTTGGCGCCGGTGATGTTGACGACGATGTCGTGGCTCGCCGAGTTGTCGGCGGAGGCAACGGTGAGCGTGTCGGTGGTGGCCTGGCCGGCGATCAGGGCCTGGGTGGCGCTGCGCGTGTCGTCGAGCGTGTAGGTCCACGCTCCCGTGGTGGTGTCGAAGGTGAAGGTGCCGTAGGTGCCGTTGAGGCTGGCCGGGGTGGCAAAGTGGTCCTGCCCGGCGTCGACGTCGGACACCGTGAGCTGGCCGGATGCACTCGGGTCGCCCGCCGTGGTGTTGTTGACGCCGCCGGCTTCGGTCACCGAGGTGTCCTCGCTGCCCGATGCCGTGATGGTGGCGGCGTCGTTGGCCCCGATAATGTTGACCGTGATGGTTTGGCTTGCGCTGCCGTCGGCCGACGTCACCGTCAGCGTGTCGGTGGCCGGCTGGCCGGCGATCAACGCTTCGGTCGCCGTCTTGCTGTTGTCGAGCGTGTAGCCCCACACCCCGGTCGCAGGATCGAAGGTGAAGTTGCCGTAGGTCCCGGCCAAGGCCGTCGGATCCACGGCAGCAAAGTGGGCCTGGCCCGCATCGACGTCATGGACCGTCAACGTGCCGCCCGCACTGGCATCGCCGGCGGTTGCCTGAACGGTGGCGTTGCCGGCGCCGGCCTCGGTCACCGAGGTGTCCTCGCCCGCCGACGCCGTGATGGTGGCTGCGTCGTTGGCGCCGTGGATGGTCACGGTCAACGTGGTGGTCGCAGTCGCTCCCGCGGTGTCTTTGACCGTGTAAGAGAACGTGTCTGTGAGGGTATCGTTGAACGTCGGCAATGCGTTCACTGCCGTATCGGCATTGTTCACGTTGTAAGTGTAAGAACCGTCAGCATTGAGATGCAGCGTGCCGTGCGCACCGACGATATCGGACCCGGCACCTGTGCTTAAGGTAGCACTCGTCGTCCCAGCGACAACGCCGGCGACAGACTTCGTGGCAGAACTAAAATCAAAATCGTTCGTCAGAACGTTGCCGGTCGGATTTACACCGGGCGTCCCATTGTTGACGCCGCCTGCTTCTGTCGCCGAAGCGGTATCCGATTTGGCCGCAATGGTAAGAACCCCGGCGCTATCGCGAACCTCAACCTTCTCAATGGCCGCGACCTGCAAATTCAAGGTCTTGAAAGTGTAGATGGTCTCGTCAGACTGCCCGGTCTGCGCATTGATGTGCGCCGGCACCCAAACATTCTTGTAATAGGAAATTTCAGCCTGGATGTTGCTGTCTGCGAGCTGCGCAGTGCTCAGCCAAATCTGAAGTGTATCGACGTCCGGGGTCGCCCCCGCTTTGCCTAGCTGTACCGCGCCGCTTCCGCCGTTGTAGGAGTCATATCCCGGGAATGACGATCCGGTGATCGTCGACTGCGTACCCACGCTTCCCAACGTGGTCTGGTCCGCTCCGGAATATGCAACCCCTCCGCTGATCTGCTGGGTTGCTGCGCTGAAACCAGTTGATCCGAGGATATACTGATTTTCGAATGCCTTGTAGATAAGGATGTCGGTTCCTGATCCTCCCAAGAGAACGTCGAAACCGCTGCCCCCGTTGAGGATGTCATCGCCGGACCCGCCATTCAGGCGGTCATTTCCTGCTCCACCGGAGAGAATGTCGTTTCCCGACCCGCCGACCAAATTATCGTTGCTCTGTGTACCCGAGAGGATGGTCGTGCCGCTGGCGCTTGCCATTACTTTCGCTCCAAAATCTTGTTCGCAATAATTTCGCGGTCGGAGGCCGACCTATTCAAAAGTTCAAATCGGTCGAGGTCTGAAATCTCGACGCGGCGTCGCGCTCGGCGGCGTTCAACCGACCAAAAGGTCCTGGATCGCGTTGATGAAGTAGCCGCCAGGGCGCGTTGCCTGCCAGCAGATGACTCGCGAGACCTGCGGACTGATCGAGCGGAAGGTCGGAAGAACAACGTGTTGAAGCGACTGAGATGCTCTGCAGGCGCGGTTCGATTCCGGACCTGTCAAGCGTAGGCTCGACTATGATGTGCGGCAATACTACGCAAACCAACGCCTCCTCCTCCACTCTGCTGGGGCAGAGCAGGAGCGATTGCAATTCAATTCACTGAAAACACGAACGCCCATCCAAATTCGCGTGGGCATCCGGCCAAAGAAACATCTGCCGTTGCAATATGCACTTTGCCTACCGTGAAATGACTACGACCGCCGTAACCCCTGCCTGCTGCGTGCTTCGGTCCGCACACCGCGCACCCTGAAAATGCTTGTCGCTTAAATTTTCTCGTTACGTAACTTCAATCCCCGACCTCCCCGTGACGGGTTCAGCCGGGCAAGGATCCCTTAACCTAGAAGGATCCCTTAACCTAGTTCGCGTGCAGATTGCAGCAAATTTGTGCGATCGTCTACATGAACGAGATTTGTGTTTGCTTAACCATTAACGTCGCTAAACCACGGACTTAGCCGTGATTTCCAATGAACGTCCTCCGGAATTTTACGGTGGTTTCAGCGGGAACCTGCAGCTAGCCCCCTTCAACCCTGCGAATTGCCCCCTTGCCGTGACGCAAGATGCAGGCGCCTGTCGTGGATCAGGTTTTCCAGGCGATGGGCGGCGACGTTCACCGCCGTGACGTGGCGCTCGGCATTCTCGCCAGCAGCATCCCCATTGCGCTGGATGCGAAGCACGCGGTCGATCTCGCGCTCGATCTCGTCCAGCTCGGCGGCCTGCTCGCTCATCCGGATCCGCGGCCCGAGCGCATAGAGCTCGTCGAGCGCTTCCTGCCGGCTCTTGAGCTCGACCGGCCGGACGAACTTCCACGCCGCCGCAAGGATCGAGGCCAGCGCACCGGCGATCATCGGCGCGAGGAAGATCGCATTGCCCCACTTGTCGAGAAAACTTTCCCGCGTGCCGTCGTAGAACGCAGCCGCTCCCGGATGCACGGGCAGGTAGGCGTCCGCGGCGGTGTCGGGTGCCGTGATCTGTCCCAGCATGGGCAATTCCGCAAGCAGATCCCGGCGAGCTTTCATGACCGACTCGGCCAAGTCGCCGATCAGGTCGGCGCCGAGCTTCTTCTGGGCCACGAGATAGAACGACGTCCTGAGCGTGGTCAGATCGTCAGAGGGAATTGGCGGCGCGCCGCGCACGGTGCCCTTCGGCACATCGAAACTTTCGTAGGCACTCTCCTTTTCGGCGATCGCGCCGGCGGACTCCACCGCGATCATCACGGGGCCGGTTTTCGCACCATGCGCAAACAGGCCGCGCAACAGCGCCAGGTATTTCTCCGTGAGCGGAATCACGACCAGGATCGCGCGGACTTCCTTGGCCTCGAGCGCGCGCCGCGCATCGGCCGGAGCGATGTCCTTGAACGTCACGCCGGCCCGCGCGAGGTCGTATTCGTCGGTCAAGACCTTGATGAGCTTCTGGTTGGCCTCGCCGCCGATGACGCCGATCGTGGCACGCTTGAGCTCGCTGACGTCGGATATCGAGGCTCCCGGCGGGGCGACCAAGAGAGCTACGGCATGCGCCAGCACCATGACGGCCTGTGCCTGCGAGAGATCGCCGACGTCGCCGCGCACCACCGCCAGATCGACCTTTCCGGCCGCAAACTCTTTCGCGGATTCCAGCGGACCTATGGTGTGAACGATGTTGAGCCGCACCGGCGCGCCTGACTGGCCAAGCTTGCCGGCAATCGCGGACACGAGCTTGGTCGCCTCGCCGTCGAGCGAGCCGACCGCAACCGTCAGCGTCGTCGGCATTGTGTACCAGCGATATGCGATCAGGCTGGCGCCGCCGACCAACAGCGCCACCCCGGCGACCAGGGTGATCCGCAACCATGCCGGTAATCTGATCGCATCCATGACCGTTCACCGACTAGCCTTGGCTCGGCCGGTCATCGCCTCTCGAACCAGCCCAGGGTCCGGCACTGCGGATCGCGTACCGCGGGATCTTGCAGCGATAATACGTGGTCTCCATTCCCTCAACAATGCGCTCCTCTCCCCAGGCGCGGTGGAGGCGGTGCTAACGGCGACCGAGCAGTGATTGCCGATAGCCGCTGTCGCGTGCTTCGTTCCTGCATACGAAATTGCCATCCAGCCCCATGGCGTAGCGCTTCTGCCATTTGAGATAGTAGCGCCCGTTCCGGAAATTGAGCCACACCACGGTATCGTCCGGGCAATGGCGCTGCGCCTGGGCTTCGTATCGAAAAGGCGTGAGCGGCAACGCGGCCGCGTCTTGTGTCAGGCAAAATTGGAGGATCACGACCGCGAATGCGAGAATCTGTAGCCTGAACACAAGCGACCCTCGTCAGTCCCAGAGGCGATGACGTCATTATCGGTGCGCAGCGTCGCCTTGACCAGTGCAATCTGTGTCGCAGGACGCCGGCGTTGCGGGCGGCTCCCGCCGGATCACTGGCCAGCACAGCGATCAGCGGATAACATGACTGTGGCGACTGACCGTCCTGACCGACCTTGGGAGGAGAAACGCAATGAAACGGACCCCGCGTCTTTTGCTGGCCGTCTCGCTACTCGGGCTAAGTGCCGTCGCATTATCGGGATCAGCGCTGGCTGATGGCTACGGAGCGCCGTTCGCCCCGCGATTCCCCTGGGGATTCGGATACGGGTCTCCGCCGACCTATGACGGCTACCTGTTCTCCAAAGGCTACCCTGTTTACACGGGCCACGATGTGACTGCGATCGCCGTCGATCTGGTCAACGCGCGCTTCCGGCATCGGCGCGTTGTCGGGCCCGGGGTGATCTACAGCCAGCCAAATCCGTACTGGTGGTGATTCCGGATTGGGGACTGCAGCGCGGCCAAACGTTTCGGATGCGTGACGTGATCGCGGACTACGCCGGCAACAGACCCGCCGCGCGATAGCCGTCGATCAGTGCGTCGTAGAGCGAGATATCCGCGCGGCTTCGTGCAACCAGCTGCGCGCCGGCGATCGCCGCAAAAATGGCGCGGGCGCGCTGCTGGCTTTCCTCGGGCCTGACCACGCCGGCGGCGGACAGCACCCGGCTCAGCCACGCCACGTTGACGTCGGCAAAGATCTGGACCTCCCGCTTCACCGCGTCAGGCAGATCATCATATTCGGCAGCCATGAAGCTGCAGAGGCACATCCGATTGTCGTTCGCAAGCGCCTTGCGAAACGTCTCGGGATATTGCCGCAGGCAACGCGCCGGGTCCGGCGTTGCTGCCGACAATGCCTCCAGAGCTGCCGCGGTATCCTCCCAATAGCGCCGCGCCACCGCCGCGGCGAGATCGGCCTTGCTTGGGAAGTGATGGTAGATGCTCGCGGCCTTGATCCCCACCTCGTCCGCCAGGTCGCGAAAGCTCAAGCCGCCATAACCGCGCGCCTGCGCAATTCCCTTGGCGGCGGCCAAAATGGCTTCCCTGGAATTTGCACCCATTTCAATCCCTCATTGCTTCAGACTCAAACCTACCAACTGTTAGATAGTGATTGACTGGGCAATGATAATCCGTTAATTCCACCTCTACCAAGTGTTAGGCAGAGAGGAGACCGCAATGCGAATTCATGATTGGCCGACCGGCCCCTATCCGGCACGGGTCCGGATCGCCCTGACCGAGAAGAACCTGGACTCGCGCGTCGAGTTTGTGCGCGTCGATCTGCGCAAGGGCGAGCACAAGCGGGTCGACTTCTTCGCCAAAAACTACTCAGGCACGCTCCCGGTGCTCGAGCTCGACGACGGGACGTTCATTGCCGAGTGCACGGCGATTACCGAGTACCTCGACGCGCTCGATGGCACCGCCACGCTGACCGGCGCGACGCCGCGCGAGAAGGGCATCATCCACATGATGAGCAAGCGCGCCGAACTCGAGCTGCTCGACGCGATCAGTGTCTACTTCCACCACGCCACGCCGGGGCTTGGGCCCGATGTCGAGCTTTACCAGAACGCGGAATGGGGGCTGCGTCAGCGCGACAAGGCGTTAAGGGGCATGCACTATTTCGATGCGGTCTTGAAAGGACAACCGTTCATCGCCGGCGCGGCGTTCTCGATGGCCGACATCACTGTGATCGGCGGGTTGATCTTTGCAGCGCTGGTGAAGCTGGCGGTGCCCGCGGAATGCGAGGCGCTGCTCGCCTGGTACGGACGCATGCGAGAGCGTCCAAGCGTAGCGAAGCAGCTGGCGATCCCCGCGCCAACCCGCGCGCCGGACTGACATCGCTGCCGCAGCCGCCGTCAGCGCACGCAAGCAGCGCTGCGGCGGGCCCTCGCCTTCGTCGGTCAACCGAACGTTAACCGTCGCTACCGCAGCATTCGGCGAGTGGAGGTTCGACCGATGCAGACATTCCGAATTTCGCTGAGCGATGGAACGCGGAAATTCCACACGGTGATTCAGGCGCCGGATTCCGCGTCCGCGCACATCAAGGCCACCTATTTCTTCGATACCTCGAAGTGGCGGATCCTCAATGTGTCACTGACCGGAGCCGGCGCAGTCGCGGCATAGCCGCGGGCGTCACGCCATCGGTCCAGTTCGGCCGCAGCAAGTCTTGCGATCGTCAGATCGATCTCGGCCAGCGGATCGGCATCGCCGAGGTACCAGGCCGCCGACAATCCGGTCCAGGCGAGGATCCACGACAGCAACCGCCGGCGGTCCATCCCCGCAACTTCCGTCACGATATCGACGCGGCGCGCAAAGCGCCCGGGTACGATTGCGACCGGACGTGTCGGGTCCGCAAGATCCGGATTGGTGAAGATATTGGCGAAGTCGAAGCCGCGCTCGCCGACGAGATGCTTTGGATCGATCGCGAGCCAGCCGCGCGCACCGAAGTCGAGCACATTGTCGTGGTGCAAGTCGCCATGCAGCACCACCACCTCGCGCTGATCGCCAAGCAGCGCCTCCGCGGCTGCAGCCGATCGACGCATGATGCCGCCATGCGTCCGCGCCGCCGGCCACAGCTCGCGAAACCAGTCGGTGAGCGGCGTCAGGTCCGGCCGCGGCTTTGTTCTGGCGGTATGCAGGCGGGCCGCCGTCGCACAGAGGAAATTGCAGGCCTCATCGTCCCATCCGGTTCGGGCCATCTCGCTGAGGGAGGTGGGTCCGGTGGCGCGCTCCAGCAGCAGCGCGTCGCCCTCGCGGGCCAGCACGCGCGCCGCGCCATCGCCGTCCCACCACTCCATCACGATGCCGCCGAGGCGCTCGTCGCGTTCGGTCGACAGTTTGAGCATCGCAGGCTCGCCGTGCCGCCGCACCGGCAACAGCCGCGCGGCGTGCGTCACGATCGGGTTGCCGTCAGGAATGAGGCTCCACGCGGACAGATAGGGCTCGAACATTTCGGAGACGGAGTTTTGGGAGTTTGGCGGGCCGGGGCTGAGCCCGTCGTTCTAGTCACTGCCTGCGGCAGCTGCCACCCGTGGCGCCTGCGGCGCTTCGTGGCAGCAAGTTTCGAGCGGGTTCCGCGCCGCCCTGCCCATGTTGGCTGATGACAGCCCCCACCCACCTTGCGTTACAATGTCGCGCCGCTGGCATGGGAGGTGTGGCGATGCCGCGAAAAGGAATTACCGGACACGATGATTGGGTGGTTACCGAGGCCCTGGCCACGGCGCTGGTCGCCCTCGAGCAGTTGCCGTCAAAGCATCAGCCGCGTGCGCATATGGAGGACGTCCGGAAAATCCTGACGTCCAGATGCGAATCCGGCGCTGTCACCCTGCATCTTGCGCAGGCCAAGTGCCGGCTGTTTCCCGACACCAATCCCCTGATCATCTACGAGGAATACGGCCTCAAGGACGGATTGGGATAGCAACCAGCGGCACGCTGCTCAGGCGCCGCCGGTCGATATGATGGGGGGGACGATCAGTACTTCGCCACCACGGGACCGCCGAACTTGTAATTCAGGCGAACGAGGCCGATGTCGACATCCTGATCGATTCGCCTGTCACCGGCGGCCAGACCAGCCGGCGTGGTGAAGCCAACGGTACGGTGCCCCATGAACAGATGGTCGTATTCGATGCCGATCGACCAGTTCTGGGCAAAGCCGACTTCGAGGCCGGCACCGACAACGCCGCCCCAACGTGTCTCATCCGCGGAAGCCACCAGCGCGCCTGCCCCCGGAAACCCGGGAGCTACGTAGACGTCGTAGCGGTCGTCGACGACGGCACCGCCGCCCTTCACGTAGAACAGCACGTTGTTCCAGGCGTAGCCGATCTGTCCGGTCAACAGGCCGAAGGCGTCGATGCGGCTGCGGTTGCGGTCCGCGGCAAACAGAGCGCTGATGTTGTCGCCGGAGAAGTCGGCCCAGTTGCCCTGCCCCTCGATGCCGAACACCCAGTTGGCGGCTTGCCAGCGGTAGCCGACCTGGCCACCGACCGTTGCTCCGGTGGAGTCGTGGCAGCCCTCGGGAACGAGAATGCCCCTGCCGGGCGAGACGAAATCCCAGCACTTGTGGGTCGAGCCGCCGCCGCCGTTGATGCCGATGTAGAAGCCGGTCCAGTCATAAACCGCAGCGACCATCGGCGGAGCCTTGGTGTAAGGCCGCGCGGCCAGAT
This sequence comes from Bradyrhizobium ivorense, assembly GCF_900696085.1. Lineage (GTDB taxonomy): Bacteria > Pseudomonadota > Alphaproteobacteria > Rhizobiales > Xanthobacteraceae > Bradyrhizobium > Bradyrhizobium ivorense. Next base: position 60,088 of record NZ_CAADFC020000021.1, on the reverse strand, counting down.
CGGCCGCGTTGGCAGAAACCGATGCTCCGAGCGCAAGCGCCATGATGGTGCCAACCGCAATCTTCCGCATTCCAAAATCTCCCGCCCCAAAAATTGCTTGAATCACTGGCGTGAGAATATCGGCAGAATGCACCTCAAGGCTGTAGCGCGCCTGCCACAGTCTTTGCTCCATCTCGGGCGCTGCCCAAGGGCTCGCCGCTACTCGTGGCTGATACGCCAGATCGTGCCGTTGCCGTCTTCCGAGACCAGCAGCGCGCCGTCATTTGCCACGGTCACGCCGACCGGACGGCCCCAGACCTCGTTGTCGCCAATGACAAAGCCGGTCACAAAATCCTCATACTCGCCGGTCGGCACGCCGTCCTTCAGCCTGATACGGACCACCTTGTAGCCGGTCCGCCGGGACCTGTTCCACGAGCCGTGCTCGGCGGCAAAGCCATCGCCGCGATATTCGGGCGGAAAATTGCTCCCGGTGTAGAAGGTGATGCCCAGCGAGGCGGAGTGCGCCTGCAGGAGGACGTCGGGGATGGTCACCTTGTCCTTCAGATCGGGGCGCGCGCCGACATGGGCGGGGTCCTCGTTGCCGCCGATATAGAACCACGGCCAGCCGTAGAACGCGCCTTCGCGGATCCGCGTCACATAGTCGGGCACGAGATTGTCGCCGCGGCTGTCACGCTCATTGGTCGAGCACCACGGCGTGCCGCTTCCCGGCTGGATCGCGAGCCCGACGCAATTGCGGATGCCGGTGGCAAACAGTTTTTGGTTCTTGCCGTCGGGATCGAAGGCGAGCACGGCGGCACGATCGGTTTCCGCGCCCCAGGCCGCGCCGAGCGGGCGTTCGGTGCTCCAGCCGTCGGGCGCCCTGCCGAGCCCCTCGCCCGCATTGCCGACGGAGCCGACCGACACCAGCATCCGCTTGTTGTCCGGCGTGAACACGATGTCGCGGGTGGAATGGCCGAAGTAGCTGTGCGGCAGGCTGGCGACGGTCTCCGGTTTTCCCGACGCCTTGAGGTCGCCGCTACGGTAGGCGAAGCGGACCACGCTGTCGGTGTTGGCGACATAGAGCCATTGCGGATTGTCGCCATTCGGAAAGAACGCGATGCCGAATGGCCGGGTCAGTCCCGTCGCGTAGGTCTCGTTGGTCGCGGGCTTGCTGGCGCCGGCGGCGCTGCGCAGGACACGGATTCGCCCCTGCGAGGTTTCGACGACGAAGATATCGCCATTGGGCGCGGTCCGGATGATCCGCGGCCCGCTGAGCCCGCTGGCAAACAACTCGATCTTGAACCCCGCTGGCACCTGCGGCACGACCGATGCCGGGCGCGTCATCACGCGGGGCGCGTTGCTGCTGGAGGGGGTCGCGCCGGGCTTCGGCAGATCCTGCGGCGTGATCAGTCTGATCGTGCCTGGCTTGTCGCGCTGCCAGTCGCCGAAGGCGTCCGCGCCCTTCAGCACCGGCTCGGCGCCCGATCCCGTGACGGTCATCGCAGCGAGCAGGACGGCAGCCAGGCTCACGCTGACAAGGTTCATTCCGGGCATGTTGCTCCCCGCGCGATGTCCGCGTCCGTCTTTACCTCAATAGCGCAGATCGGCCATCGTCTCCGTTCACAATGTCGTCTTCCTGAGCGGCCTTCTCAATGTCCTTTGGGCGGCGCTGACAGATCGATCGGCTTGATGATCAATGCGAGCGGGATCATCGCAAGGCCGATCAGCCCAAGCAACCAGAACACATCGATATAGGCGAGCAGATCGACCTGCTGCTGCAGGGTCTGCCCGACCCAGGCGACCGCCTGGGACGCGGCGTCGGAGGCGTTGGAGCCCTGGGCCTGGAAGAAGCGCGTCATGGCATCGATGGTTTGCTGATACCCGATGTCGGAGGGTGCGGCGTGCTCGATCAGCCGGTTCTGGTGGAATTGCTGGCGCTGCGCCAGCGCGGTCTGGGCAAGCGCGACGCCCATCGATCCGCCGACGTTGCGCGCGACGTTGATCAGCGCCGATGCCTGGTTGGTCTTGTCCGGCGGCACGCCGTCGTAGGACGCGGTCGTCACCGGCAGGAACAGGAACGGAAGTCCGGCGGACAGGAAAATTCGCGCCAGCGCAGCGTAGCCATAGGTGATGTCGCCGGTCAGCCCGGTCAGATGCCACATCGAATAGGCGACGATGACCCCGCCGAGCGAGATGAGGTATTTTGGCTGCACGCGGCTGACGAGATTGCCGACCACCGGCATCAGGATCAGCGTGACGATGCCGCCGGGCGACAGCGCGAGCCCGGCGAGCAGCGCGGTATAGTTCAGCTCGGTCTGCAACAGCTGCGGCAACAGCTGCGTCGATGAGATCAGGACGGCGCCGGTGCACAGCATCACCAGGAAGCAGGAGCCGAACTGGCGGCGTCCGAGCAGGCGAAGGTCGACGATCGGATCCTTGCGCGTCAATTCCCAGGGGATCAGCGCGATCAGGCAGAACGCAGCGGCCAGCGCAAAGCCGACGATCATGCTGGAGCCGAACCAGTCCTTGCGCTGTCCTTCATCGAGCACGAATTCGAGCGAGCCGAGTCCGATCGCGACCAGCACGAAGCCGATATAGTCGACGCGCAGGCCTTTGCTGAGCAACGCCTTCCGCTCCTCTTCGGCACCCGACGGCTCCTTCACCAGCGTGCCGACCAGGAACAGCGAGATGAGGCCCATCGGAACGTTGATCAGGAAGATCCAGTGCCAGGTGTAGGTGTCGGTGATCCAGCCGCCGAGCGTCGGCCCGATCACGGGCGCAACCACGACGGCGACGCCGTAGATCGCAAAGGCCTGGCCGCGTTTCCCCGGCGGAAAGGAGTCGGCCAGGATCGCCTGCTCGCTCGTTGCCATCCCGCCGCCGCCGAGTCCCTGGAGGATCCGGAACAGCACCAGCGCCTCCAGGCTCCAGGCAAATCCGCAGAGCAGCGAGGCGAACGCGAAGGTGGCGACGCAGATCATGTAGAAGCGCTTGCGGCCGATCACGGTGGAGAGCCAGCCCGAGATCGACAGCACGATGGCGTTGGCCACCAGATAGCTGGTGATGATGTAGGTGCTCTCGTCGATGCCGACGGCGAGCCCGCCGGCGATGTGGCGCAAGGCGACATTGGCGATCGTGGTGTCGAGCACCTCCATGAAGGTCGCGATCGAGACGACGAAGGCGATCAGATAGGGATTGTGCCCACCGGCGGCCGAGCGCTCCGGCGACCAGGAGGCGCCGCCGCCGTCCACGGCATCGCTCATCGCACCCGCGTCCAGGGCACCACCGACATGCCCGGCCCGACCGGCACGTCGCCCGGCCAATTGTCGACCACGATCTTGACGGGAACGCGCTGCACGACCTTGACGAAATTGCCGGTGGCATTCTCCGCCGGCAACAGGCTGAACGCGGTGCCGGAGCCTGGCTGAACCGAGGCGACACGGCCGGTCAGCTTGCGCTCCGGATAGGCGTCAATCCTGATCTCGACCGGCTGGCCCGGACGCATGTCCGTCAGCTGGGTTTCCTTGTAGTTGGCGGTGATCCAGACCTCGTCCGGCACGAACATCATGACGCTCTGGGCGGGCGCAACGTAGGTGCCGACCGCACCGCTCAGCTTGACGACGCGCCCGGACTGCGCGGCAACGATGTTGGTGTATTGCAGATTCAGCCTGGCCTGATCGAGCTGCGCCTTCGCCTGCTCGAGCGAGGCCTGGCTGCTCTTGCGCTGCGCCTCCAGCGTCTTGACGCCGAGCTCGGCCGCGGTCACTGCCGTCTTCGCGCGGCTGGTATTGGCCTGCTGGGCATCGAGGTCGGAACGCGTCTGCTGCTGCCGCTGTACCGTGCCGGCGCCCTTCTCGACCAGATTCTGCGCACGGGACGCCTCCTCCTCGGCGAACTTCAATTGCGCTTCGGCCTGCTGCTCCTGCGCGCGGGCCTGCTTGATCTGCTCCTGCTGGCTGTCGAGCTGCGCCTCGACATTGGCGATGTTGGCTTGGGCGATCGCGACCTGCGCGCCGGCCTGCTCGACTGCGATCCTGTAGTCGCGCTCATCGATCCGCGCCAGCAGATCGCCGGCATTGACGTGCTGGTTGTCGGTGACGGGGACGTCGACGACATAGCCGCCGACCTTCGAGGCGACCGCAAAGCTGCGCGCGGCAACGAAGGCGTCGTCCGTCGATTCATAGTGGCGAATGTTCAGCCAGTAGGCGCCGCCACCAATCAGCGCGGCCAGCAGCAGGACCGCGCCCGCAGCGGCAAGCATCCAGTGCTGACGCAGGCGTTCACGCAGCGACGGCTTCTTGTCGGCCTCCCGCGCGTCTTGCACCGTTGATGACTTGTCCGGTGCGGATTTCTGCTCAGGGGTGCGCTCGGGCTGCCGCGGCTTTTCCGCGGACGGCCCGCGCTCTCTGGTTCGGGCATCCAAGGTTACACCTCAAGTTCAGGAACGGCGGCGATCGACCTCGCGGTTAACCGAAAGGTCCGACGCTTGGTTCCTGCACAATGAGGTTGTTACACGGCCCTGGAACTCAGCACCGGCTGGCGCTCGGGCGCGGTCAGATCCCGGTAGCTTGTGCTCTCGGTGATGCCGGCCTTGAGCGGAACGGTCAGGCGGCAGACCAGGCCTTCGCTCCGCCAATCGAAATCGGCGCGCCCACCGAGCTGGGTCTCGATGCTGGCGATCACACTTCGCGTGCCGAAACCTTTTTGCGTCGGTTTGGTCACGCTGGGCCCACCGGTTTCCACCCAGGCCAGGATCAGCGCGTCGTCCTGTACCGCCCAGGTGATCGCGAGCCGGCCCGACAGCACCGACAGGCTGCCATACTTCGCCGAGTTGGTGACGAGTTCATGCAGCGCCAGCGCCAGCGTCTGTGCGGTCGCGGGCTGCAGCTGCACCTCGGCGCCTTCGATCTGGATCTGCCCGGCCTCGGAATAAGGCGCGATCTCCTCGGTGACCAGCCGCCGGATCTCGGCGCCCTGCCAGCTCGACAGCGACAGCACCGTGTGGACCCGCGCCAGCGCCGTGATGCGGCCCTCGACCGCGCGCACATAGGCGTTGACGTTCTGCGCGCGCGTCAGCCGCACGATCGATTGCGCCAGCGCGAGCGCGTTCTTGGCGCGATGATCGACCTCACGGGTCAACAGGCTCTGGCGCTCCTCGGCCTTCTTGCGATCGGTGATGTCGACGGTGACGCCGCTGACCCGCACCACCCGGCCATGGCGGTCGCTGGTCGCGGCGGCCGTGCCGACGCACCAGCGCACCTCCCCGTTCGGCCGCATGACGCGGAATTCGGCCTCATAGGACGTCTCGCCCTTGCCGAAGCCGGCCCAGGCGCGCTTGAGATCCTCGACATCGTCAGGATGAAACAGCCCCTGGATATTTTCGGAGGTGAGTTCGAAGGATTTTGGATCGACCCCGAATATCTTGTACTGGCCCTCGTCCCACATCCAGTCGCCGTTGACCCAATCCCAGTCCCACGATCCCATCTTGCCGGCGGCAATCGCCATGCTGCGGCGCTGCTCGCTCTCCACCAGGCGGGTAGTCGACTGCTCGAGCTCGGCGGTGCGTGCGCGCACGCGGTCCTCGAGCTCGGCATTGAGGCGTTCAAGCTGCCGGGTCTTGCGATAGAGCTCGGCGAACACCCGGATCTTTGCCCGCAGCACCTCAGGCACGACGGGCACCGGCACGTAGTCGACTGCGCCCATCTCGTAGCCGCGCAGCCGGTCGATATCGCTGACCTGGATCGCCGAGATGAAGATCATCGCGGTCTTCTGGAAGCGCGGATGCTCGCGGATCATCGCCGCAAGCTCGAAGCCGTCGAGCTCGGGCATGCAGACATCGACCAGGATGACGGCGACCTCGTTCTTGAGCAGGAATTCGAGCGCCTCCCGGCCCGACGACACCGCGACGAGGTTCTCGCCGAGCTCCTTCAGGATGACCTCGTAAGCCAGCAGCTTCGCCGGTTGGTCGTCGACCAGAAGGATGTTTATTTTTTCATTGTCCATCATTGTCGATCGCCGATCAGCGGTGCAGCCACATGCGGATCGCGAGCAGCAGTTGCTCGGTGTTGACGGGTTTGGCCAGATAGTCGGACGCGCCCGCTTCAAGGCATTTCTCGCGGTCGCCCTTCATCGCCTTTGCGGTCAGCGCAATGATCGGCAGCCGCGCGAAGGCGGGATTTTGCCTGATCGCACCGATGGTCTGGTAGCCGTCCATCTGCGGCATCATGATATCCATCAGCACGATCGCGATCTTCGGATTGGACTGTACGAGCGATATTGCCTCATGCCCGGTCGTCGCGGTCAGCACCTTCATACCGCGGCGCTCCAGCACGCTCGAGAGCGCGAAGATGTTGCGGGCGTCGTCGTCGACCAGAAGCGCGGTCTTGCCAATGAGATCCTCATCGGAACTATTGAGCTTCTCCAGCATCTTCTGTTTTGCGACGGGCAATTCCGTGATCACACGGTGCAGGAACAGTGACGTTTCATCGAGCAGCCGTTCCGGCGATTCCACGCCCTTGACCACGATGCTGCGCGCCATCGTGTGCAGTTCCGCATCTTCTTCGGCCGACAGTTCCCGCCCCGTAAACACCACAACGGGAATATTGGAGAGCACGTCGTCCTTGCGGATCTGATCCAGCACCTCGAAACCGCTCATATCGGGCAGCCGAAGATCGAGCACGACGCAGTCGCACGGATTCTCGCGCAGCACCGACAATGCGCCCGCCCCGGTATCGCTGGTCACGATCTCGATGTCCTCGTGTCCGAGCAGTTCGGTGATGCTGAGCTGTTCCGCCGCATTGTCCTCGACGATCAACAGCCGCTTGCGGCGCGGCTTGGCGTATTCCTTGATCTGCGACAGCGCCGCGCTGACGCCTTCGGTCGTGGTCGGCTTGTTGACGAAGGAGAAGGCGCCGCGGGCCAGCGCATGCTGGCGGTCCTCGTCGAGCGTGATGATCTGGACCGGAATGTGACGGGTCAGCGGATTGTGCTTGAGCTGGCTCAGCACGCTCCAGCCGAGCATGTCGGGCAGGAACACGTCGAGCGACACCGCGGCCGGCTGGAATTGCTTGGCAAGATCCAGCGCCTCGGCGCCGCGGGTGGCGACCAGGACTTTAAAACCCTTGTCGCGCGCCAGATCGATCAGCACGCGCGCGTAGTGCGGGTCGTCCTCGACGATCAACAGGATGGTGTCGCCGGGCTCCAGATTGAGCCGGTCGTCGGTCAGCTGCTCGATCGCCCGCTCCTGCGCGGCGGAGGCCTGCAGCGACGGCGCCGGGGTGTGCGGCATCTGCACCGGCTGAATGTGCTGCCGCAGCGCGACCGACGGTCCCGCATATTTCAGCGGTAGATACAGCGTGAAGGTCGAGCCCTTGCCGGTGGCGCTGCGCAGATGGATCTCGCCGCCGAGCAGGCTTGCGAGCTCGCGGCTGATCGCAAGGCCGAGGCCGGTGCCGCCGTATTTGCGGCTGGTGCCGGCGTCGGCCTGCTGGAACGCCTCGAAGATCAGCTTCTGCTTGTCCTGGGGAATGCCGATGCCGGTATCCGACACTTCGAACGCCACCACCGCGGGCGCGGTGTTGAGGATCGGATGCTCGACGCTCCAGCCGCCGACCGCGGCCGAGACGGTCAGGCTGACGCCGCCTTCGGCGGTGAACTTGAAGGCGTTCGAGAGCAGGTTCTTGAGCACCTGCTGCAGCCGCTTGCTATCGGTCACCATGCTGCGGGCGAGATTGGCGTCGACGTCGATGCTGAACGACAGATGCCGGTTCTCCGCCTCGTGCCGGAACGGCCGTCCGACGGTTTCCAGCAGGCTCGATGTCAGGATCTCCTCGGCATCGACCGTCACGGTGCCGGACTCGATCTTGGAGAGATCGAGAATGTCGCTGATCAGGTTCAACAGATCGGTGCCGGCGCCGTGGATGGTGCGGGCGAACTCGACCTGCTTGCCGGTCAGATTGCCGTCGGGGTTTTCGGTCAGCTGCTGGCCGAGGATCAGGATCGAGTTCAGCGGCGTGCGCAGCTCGTGCGACATGTTGGCGAGGAATTCGGACTTGTACTTCGAGGTCAGCGCGAGCTCGGTCGCCTTTTCCTCGAGCGCGCGCCGCGCCTGCTCGATCTCCTGGTTCTTGCGCTCGACGTCGACGTTGCGCTCGGCGAGCTGCTGGGCCTTCTGCTCGAGCTGATCGTTGGTCTGCTGCAGCTCCTTCTGCTGGGTCTGTAATTCGCCGGCGAGCTGCTGCGACTGTTTCAGCAGCGCCTCGGTCTGCATCGTCGCCTCGATGCTGTTGAGCACGATGCCGATGCTGTCGGTGAGCTGTTCGAGGAAGGTGATCTGCGAGGTCGTGAACGACGAGATCGACGACAGCTCGATCACCGCCTTGACCTGGTTCTCGAACAGCACCGGGAACACGACGAGGTTCTTCGGCATGATCCGCATCAGCGCCGAATTGACCGGCACCGCATCACCCGGAATGTCCGAGACCAGGCGCTGGCGCTTGTCGAGCGCGCATTGCCCGATCAACCCCTCGCCGAACTGGACGATCTGCGGATGCGGATTGCTGCTGTCGCTGGCATAGGCCGAGAGCAGACGCAGCTGCGCGTTCTCGGGATTATCGACCTGGTAGATCACGCCCATATGGGCGTTGATCAGCGGCGCCAGCTCGGTCAGCAGCAGGCGGCCGACGGTCGCGAGGTCGCGCTGGCCCTGCAGCATGTTGGTGAAACGCGCGAGGTTGGTTTTCAGCCAGTCCTGCTCGGTATTGCGCTCCGTGGTGAGACGGAGGTTGCCGATCATGGTGTTGATGTTGTCCTTCAGCTCCGCCACCTCGCCGCGGACGTCGACCTGGATCGAGCGGGTCAGGTCGCCCTTGGTCACGGCGGTCGCGACCTCCGCGATCGCGCGCACTTGGGATGTCAGGTTGGCCGCGAGCAGATTGACGTTGCCGGTGAGGTCCTTCCAGGTGCCGGCCGCACCGGGCACGGCGGCCTGACCGCCGAGCCGGCCCTCGACGCCGACCTCGCGCGCAACGCCGGTGACCTGCTCGGCGAAGGTCGCCAGCGTCTCGGTCATGTTGTTGATGGTGTCGGCGAGCGCCGCGACCTCGCCCTTCGACTTCACCGTGAGGTTCTGCTTGAGGTCGCCGTCGGCGACCGCGGTCACCACCTTGACGATGCCGCGCACCTGCTCGGTCAGGTTCGCCGCCATGACGTTGACGGTGTCGGTCAGATCCTTCCAGGTGCCGGCGACGCCGCGCACCTCGGCCTGGCCGCCGAGCTTGCCCTCGGTGCCGACCTCGCGGGCGACGCGCGTCACCTCGCCGGCGAAGGCGTTGAGCTGGTCCACCATGGTGTTGATGGTGTTCTTCAGCTCGAGGATTTCGCCCTTCACGTCGACGGTGATCTTGCGCGACAGGTCGCCCCGCGCCACCGCAGTCGTCACCTCGGCGATGTTGCGGACCTGGGTGGTCAGGTTGGCGGCCAAGAGGTTGACGTTGTCGGTGAGGTCTTTCCAGGTGCCGCCGACGCCGGGCACCACGGCCTGGCCGCCGAGCCGTCCCTCGGTGCCGACCTCGCGCGCCACGCGCGTCACTTCGGCCGCGAACGAGCGCAGCTGCTCGACCATGGTGTTCAGGGTGTCCTTGAGCAGCAGTATCTCGCCGCGCACGTCCACCGTGATCTTCTTCGACAGGTCGCCGCCGGCGATCGCGCTCGCGACCTCGGCGATGTTGCGAACCTGCGCGGTCAGGTTCGAGGCCATGAAGTTGACGTTGTCGGTGAGGTCCTTCCAGGTGCCGGCGACGCCGGGCACCTCGGCCTGGCCGCCGAGCTTGCCCTCGGTGCCGACCTCGCGGGCGACGCGCGTCACCTCGCCGGCAAAACCGTTGAGCTGGTCCACCATGGTGTTGATGGTGTTCTTCAGTTCGAGGATTTCGCCCTTCACGTCGACGGTGATCTTGCGCGACAGGTCGCCGCGCGCCACGGCGGTCGTCACCTCGGCGATGTTGCGGACCTGCGCCGTGAGATTCCCGGCCATCGAATTGACGTTGTCGGTGAGGTCCTTCCAGGTGCCGGCGACGCCGGGCACGTTGGCCTGGCCGCCAAGGCTGCCATCGGTGCCGACCTCGCGCGCCACGCGCGTCACCTCGCCCGCGAAGCGGTTGAGCTGGTCGACCATCGTATTGAGCGTTTGCTTCAGCTGAAGGATCTCGCCGCGGACGTCGACCGTGATCTTGCGCGACAGGTCGCCGCCGGCGATCGCGGTGGCCACCTCGGCGATGTTGCGGACCTGCGCCGTGAGGTTGCCGGCCATCGAGTTGACGCTGTCGGTCAAATCCTTCCAGGTGCCGGCGACGCCGGGCACCTCGGCCTGGCCGCCGAGCTTGCCGTCGGTACCGACCTCGCGCGCCACGCGCGTCACTTCGCCGGCGAAGGCGTTGAGCTGGTCGACCATCGTGTTCAGCGTCTCCTTCAGCTGAAGGATTTCGCCCGACACGTTCACGGTGATCTTCTTCGACAGGTCGCCCTTCGCCACCGCGGTCGCGACCTCGGCGATGTTGCGGACCTGCGCGGTCAGGTTCGAGGCCATCGAGTTGACGCTGTCGGTCAAGTCCTTCCAGGTGCCGGCAACGCCGCGCACTTCGGCCTGGCCGCCGAGCTTGCCTTCGGTGCCCACCTCGCGCGCCACACGCGTCACCTCGCCGGCGAAGGCGTTGAGCTGGTCGACCATCGTGTTGATGGTGTCCTTCAGCTCGAGAATTTCGCCGCGCACGTCGACCGTGATCTTCTTCGACAGGTCGCCGCCGGCGACCGCCGTGGTCACCGCGGCGATGTTGCGGACCTGCGCGGTGAGGTTCGACGCCATGAAGTTGACGTTGTCGGTCAGGTCCTTCCAGGTGCCGGCGACGCCGAGCACGTTGGCCTGGCCGCCGAGCTTGCCCTCGGTGCCGACCTCGCGCGCCACGCGCGTCACTTCCGAGGCGAACGCGTTGAGCTGGTCCACCATGGTGTTGAGCGTTTCCTTCAACTGAAGGATCTCGCCCGACACGTTCACCGTGATCTTTTTCGACAGGTCGCCGCCGGCGATCGCGGTGGCGACGTCGGCGATGTTGCGGACCTGCGCGGTGAGGTTCGACGCCATGAAGTTGACGTTGTCGGTCAGGTCCTTCCAGGTGCCGGCGACGCCGGGGACCTTGGCCTGCCCGCCGAGCTTGCCTTCGGTGCCGACCTCGCGCGCCACGCGCGTCACTTCCGAGGCGAACGCATTGAGCTGGTCCACCATGGTGTTGATGGTGTCCTTCAGCTCGAGAATTTCGCCCGACACGTCGACCGTGATCTTGCGCGACAGGTCGCCGCGCGCCACCGCCGTGGTGACGTTGGCGATGTTGCGGACCTGGGCGGTCAGGTTGCCGCACATCGCGTTCACCGAGTCGGTCAGGTCCTTCCAGGTGCCGGCGACACCCGGCACGATCGCCTGGCCGCCGAGCTTGCCGTCGGTGCCGACCTCGCGCGCCACGCGGGTGACTTCGGAGGCGAACGAACGCAGCTGATCGACCATCGTGTTGATGGCCTCCTTCAGCTGCAGGATCTCGCCGCGGACGTCGACCGTGATCTTCTTCGACAAGTCGCCGTTGGCGACCGCGATCGTCACCTCGGCGATGTTGCGGACCTGGCCGGTCAGGTTGTTGGCCATCGAGTTGACGCTCTCGGTCAGATCCTTCCAGACGCCGGTCACCTCCGGCACCTGGGCCTGGCCGCCGAGCTTGCCCTCGGTGCCGACCTCGCGCGCCACGCGGGTGACTTCCGAGGTGAACACCGAAAGCTGCTTGATCATCGTGTTGACGATGTTCGCCGACTGCAGGAATTCGCCGCGCAGCGGCCTGCCCTCGACGTCGAGCTTCACGGTCTGCAGCAGGTCGCCCTGCGCCACCGCGGCGACCGCGCGGGTCACCTCGCGGGTCGGCCACAGCAGGTCGTCGATCAAGGTGTTGACCGAACTCTCCATGTCCGCCCAGGCGCCGCTGGCGAGCCCGAAATTGACGCGCTGGCGGGTCTGTCCCTCGCGGCCGACCACCTCGCCGACCCGCGCCAGCTGCTGCGCCATCCGCTCATTGGCGGCGGCAATCTCGTTGAAGGCGTCGGCGATCTTGCCGTCGATCCCGAGATAATCGCCGCGCATCCGCGCCGAGAAATCGCCGGCCCGCATCGCCTGCAGCGACTGCAGCAGATCATGGGAGGGATCGAGGCTTCCGTTGGATGACTGGGCGCGGCGTGATTCAGTGCGGGGGCGCGGCGACGAACCGAGATCGGTCATTGAATTTCCCCTACGTGCTGGCCTTGAATCCTAGAACTCGGAATCCAGGGACTCGGACTCCAAGGACTCGGATAAGCCAGCAAAACCATAAGAATGAGTGCCGGTGATCCATTCAAGCATGAAAACGCGACAAACGCGATTTGTGACGCAAACCGAGCATGTTAATTGCCATTGGAACCGAAGGTTCCAGGGCTGGATGGAACTTTTTTGACCGGCAGGGTAAGCCGTTCGTATTGCCGGTTTGTCGCATTTGGAACAAAGGCCTGTTCCGAGCGTTTCGGGCCTCGGCGGGATCGGTGATGGTTAAGAGATCAGAGCAGCGCGAACGGGGCAATTCCGAAAGCGAGCGCCGTTTCCAGCGCGTGGCCGGCGGAGCTGTCGACTATGCCATCTGCATGCTCGCCGCCGACGGACGCGTCATCAACTGGAACAAGGGCGCCGAGCGCACGACCGGCCACAACGCCAGGGCGATCCTCGGCAAGCACTTCTCGGAATTCTACCTGCCGGAGGACCGAGCATCCGGCCTTCCCGCAAAAGCCCTGCGGATCGCCCGCAAGGAAAAGCACTTCCTCACCGAGGGCTGGCGGCTTCGCAAGGATGGCTCGAAATTCTATGCCTCCGTCGTCATCGATCCGATCTACGAGACGCGCAAGCTCGTCGGCTACGCCATGGTGATCCGTGACATGACCGAGCGGCGCCAGGCGCGCGCCGACCTCGAGGCCAGCGAGAACCAGTTCCGCCTGCTGGTGAGCAACGTCACCGACTACGCGCTCTACATGCTGACGCCGGCCGGCATCGTCGCCAACTGGAACGCCGGCGGTCAGCGCATCAACGGCTACGCGCCGGACGAAATCATCGGCCAGAGTTTTTCGCGATTCTATACGCCGGCCGATCAGGCCGCCGGCAAGCCCGCCCGCGCGCTCAAGATCGCGGAAGAGACCGGGCATTACGAGGAGGATGGCTGGCGGGTGCGGAAGGACGGCTCGTTCTTCTGGGCCAGCGTCGTGATCGATCCGATCCGCGACGCCGAAGGCACGCTGGTCGGCTTCGCCAAAATCACGCGAGACATTTCCGAGCGCCGCGAGGCGCAACAGAAGCTCGAGCAGGTGCAGCGCCAGCTCGCGGAAACCCTGAAGATGGATGCGCTCGGCCAATTGACCGGCGGCGTCGCCCACGACTTCAACAACCTTCTGATGATCATCTCGGGCAATCTGCACAGGATCAAGCGCGAGGTGACGAGCGAGCGCGGTCGGGCCGCGCTCGGCGCGATCGAGACCGCCACCGAGCGCGCCGCATCGCTGACCAGCCAATTGCTGACCTTCGCGCGCCGGCAGAGCGTCAATCCGCAGACCATCAATGTCGCCGACCGGATCGCCTCGGTGCGCGAAGTCCTCGGCAGCGCGCTCGGCAGCCTGGTCAGGCTGAACATCGAGATCCAGCCCGAGGTCTGGCCGGTCTTCGTCGACCCGACCGATTTTGAAACCGCACTGATCAACCTCGTGGTCAATGCGCGCGACGCAACGGCGGACGGCGGCACGGTGACCGTCTCGGCCCGCAACGTGCCCGAGGCCGACCACGTGGTGGTCAGCGTCGCCGACACCGGCGAAGGCATTCCCGATGACGTGCTGAGCAAGGTGTTCGATCCGTTCTTCACCACCAAGCCGATCGGCAGGGGTACCGGCCTTGGGCTGTCCCAGGTCCATGGTTTCGCCCACCAGGCCGGCGGGAGGGTCGAGATCGCCAGCACGCTCGGCAAGGGCACCACCGTCAGCATCGTCTTGCCGCGCGGGACCGCGGCACCGCATCCCGGAAACCCGGACCGGACCGCGCAGCGATCCGCTACCGTCCTCCTGATCGAGGACAATCCCGCCGTGGCCGACGCGAGCACCGGCCTGCTCGAACAGCTCGGCTACACCGTGAACTGGGCGTCGAATGCGGAACACGCGTTGCGGGCGATCGAGGCGAACGGGGTCGATGTGGTGTTCAGCGACATCGTGATGCCCGGCAAGATGGACGGGCTGAAGCTCGCGCGCACGATCCGGGAGCGGAAGCCCGAGCTGCCGATCCTGCTGACGACGGGTTACAGCGACAGCGCGCGCGACGTGAAGTCGGATTTCCCGGTGCTGCGCAAGCCGTATCACATTCACGATCTCAGCCGCGAATTGTCCAAGCTGACGGGGCATCAAGCCGCTGCCGAGGCGGACGGCCGATCGGCGGCCCCCTCCGGCGAATTCGACACCAGCTCGACGGACGAGAAAAAAGTCCAGGAAAACTCCAAGGCAAGAGCGAAAGTCCGCAGCTAGGTCGGGCGGAAGGCTCGTGCATGATCCGGACCGGTACGGCCGCGTGAGCGAAAAGTGTGAAGCGGTTTTCCCTCGCGACAAACGCGGAGCGTTTGCGCGGAGATCATGCTCAAACAAAGAGCTAAAGCGCGATGATGGTTCAACTTAACCTCAACGCGCTTTAGCGTTCCGCGGGCCAGGTCCGGCGCACCAGCAGGACGCGCTCGATGCGATTGCACCGCTCGCAGCGGTACTGAAGGATGTCCCTGCCCTCGCTTCCCGGATAGCTGGTCTCAAGCCGCATGGTCCTGGCGCAGCTGACGCAGGAGATCAACGTCAGCAGCGGGCTGCGATCGTCATTCACTGATGCGCGCGGCGGTCGCACGGTCGGATCGGCGATCATGGCGTCGGACGATGCAATGGGACTCGACATCGCTAGAAAATGCCTATCCCGCGCGTCGAGTTCCCGACCTGAAACCCTTATTTGGGCCCGGTGCCAACCCGGCTGGGCTTACCCTTGTCCGGCTTCACTCCGGCGATCGCTTTTGCGTCCGCGTTGGCGGTGAGACGATCCCGATAAGTCCGGCTCAAACGCTCGCGAACCGTCGGCAGGCGGTCGTCACCGCCGGCGGCCCGCCAGCGCTTGATCAACTCGGCCACCTCGGCCCGCATCGCCATCAGCCGGTAGGACGCCTCGCTGCAATCGAGGTCGCGATTGACCTGGTCCCGGATCGCCGCCTCGACCAGAGTCATCTCGGCACGCAACACGCTGATCTTCCGACGAATTTCATTAATCTTGTTGTCCATGGCTTGTTGGAACAAAAATAGAACATATTGTCAAGTCACGAGCTTGCTAGTGAGGTGAAATATGAGCATGGCAGCGGTAAAATTTGGTGGGGTCACCGAGCGCATCCAGGGGCAGATGACCCGTGCCCAGGCCGCCCGGCTGCGGAGCCTTGCCGAGGAGGCCTACCAGCCGAACCAGTACGCGCGCGACCTGACGTTCGAGGAGGCGGAGCGGCGCATCAATTCGCTCAGGGCCGAGATTGCATTGGCGGACTCGTTCTGAGGCACCGACCAGCCCCGCCCGGCGCCCGCTTAACACTTGATATAGCCGGCGCAGCTAATGCTGGTTCCTGCTATTGCAGTCGGGGCCGCGGGGGATTCTTTACGTGCAGGAACTGGAGAAGCGATCGCCGCTTGCGTTCCCGATCACGCTGAAGGACGGGCGGACGCTCGCGACGGTCGGTGACGCCGCCGATTACATGTCCGCGCTGAGCCTGGATCAGCGCGAGCGCAGCTATTGGCGGACCGCGATCATGATGTTCAACAACGCGATGCGCGAGCCGAGCTATCTGAAGATCGCCACCATCAATCTCCGGTCCGCCCTTGTGTATGACCGCCTCGTCGACGATTCCGGCACCTGATTGTGGTGTCGCCGCTACAGCCGAATCGGCTGCGGTTGCGTAAAGGCCATCTCCGTCATGGCCGCAAACAAGGTAACGGCGGTACACATCACGGCGTGAGGCATTGCGCTTCAGCCATCTGGGGCCGCCTGGGAGGGCCAAGGCGGCCCGTTTCTTTTTCAGAACCTGCTCAAAGCATCCTAGCGCGGACGAACAGCGCGCGCAGTGCGTTGGTCGCCTGCACCGTCAGCATGGCATTGCCGGCTGCGAGCTCCAGCGCAGCGACGGCATCGTCGTGCAGCGAGCGGAACTCCATCCATTCGACGGCGCTGAGATTGGTGATGAAGCGGTGGGCCTGGCCGACGGTCGCAAGCGTTACCGTCTCGCCGTTCAGCCGCACCTTGAACGTCGCCTTCAGCGGTGTGTCGGAACTGGATACGTCAGCCATATGCATCACTCATGGCGCGGTTGTGTGCAACGCGCCGCGGTAATGTCAATCTAATTTCTTGCTTCCCGCGCCGGCGCGTCGACCCCATCCGCTGCGATGTCTGTTAGCGTTTGGCGGGGGTGATTCGTGCCTGACCTTGCCAACACAGCCTATCTGGATGCGCTCAATCCCGAGCAGCGCCGCGCGGTCGAGCACGGCGTCGGCGCGGATGGCATCATCGGGCCTCCGCTGCTGGTGATCGCGGGCGCCGGTTCCGGCAAGACCAACACGCTGGCGCATCGCGTCGCGCATCTGATCGTCGCCGGCACCGACCCGCGCCGCATCCTGTTGATGACTTTTTCGCGGCGCGCGGCGAGCGAAATGGCGGGCCGTGTCGAGCGCATCGCGAGCCGGGTGCTCGGCGATCGCGCCTCCGTCATGACCGATGCGCTGAGCTGGGCCGGAACATTCCACGGCATCGGCGCACGGCTGCTGCGCGAATTCGCCGAGCGCATCGGGCTCGATCCCGCCTTTACGATCCACGACCGCGAGGATTCCGCCGATCTGATGAACCTGGCCCGCCACGACCTCGGCCTGTCGCGGACAGAAAGCCGGTTTCCCACCAAGGGCACCTGCGTCGCGATCTATTCGCGCTGCGTCAATGCGGAGATGCCGATCGAGGCGGTGCTCGGCCAGCACTTCCCGTGGTGCGCGGGCTGGGCCAATGAACTGAAGCGGCTGTTCGCGGCCTATGTCGAGACCAAGCAGCAGCAGAACGTGCTCGATTACGACGACCTGCTGCTCTACTGGGCGCAGATGGTCATGGACCCTGCCCTCGCGGACGAGATCGGCAGCCGTTTCGACCACGTGATGGTCGACGAATATCAGGACACCAACCGCCTGCAGTCGTCGATCCTGCTCGCGCTCAAGCCCGCGGGACGCGGGCTCACGGTGGTCGGCGACGACGCGCAGTCGATCTATTCGTTCCGCGCCGCGACGGTGCGCAACATCCTCGACTTCCCGAACCAATTCCGCCCTGCGGCCGAGATCGTCACGCTCGACCGCAACTACCGCTCGACGCAGCCGATCCTGTCGGCGGCCAATGGCGTGATCTCGCTGGCCAAGGAGCGCTTCACCAAGAACCTGTGGACCGACCGGGCCTCGACCCGCAAGCCGCTGCTCGTCACGATCCGTGACGAGGCCGAGCAGGCCCGCTATATCGTCGAGCAGGTGCTGGCGACCCGCGAGGAAGGCACATTGCTGAAGCACCAGGCGGTGCTGTTCCGCACCTCCTCGCACTCGGGGCCGCTCGAGATCGAGCTGACCCGCCGCAACATCCCGTTCGTCAAATTCGGCGGCCTCAAGTTCCTCGATGCCGCGCATGTCAAGGACATGCTGGCGTTGCTGCGCTTCGCCGCCAATCCGCGCGACCGGGTCGCTGGCTTCCGCATCCTGCATTTGTTGCCCGGCGTCGGGCCGGCCTCGGCGCAGCGCGTGCTCGACCACATGGCAGAGGCCGCCGACCCGATCGCAACGCTGGCATCGCTGCCCTCGCCGCCGCGCGCCGGTGCGGACTGGCGGCTGTTCGTCGAGGCGATCGAGAACCTGCGTTACTCGGAATGGCCCGTCGACATCGAGCGCGCGCGGCTGTGGTACGAGCCGCATCTCGACCGCATCCACGAGGATAGCGAGGTCCGCCGCGCCGATCTGATTCAGCTCGAGCAGATTGCGAGCGGCTATCCGTCGCGTGAACGCTTCCTGACCGAGCTGACTCTCGATCCGCCGGATGCCACCAGCGACCAGGCCGGCGTGCCGCTGCTCGACGAGGACTATTTGATCCTGTCGACGATCCATTCCGCCAAGGGCCAGGAGTGGAAATCGGTCTACGTGCTCAACATCGTCGACGGCTGCATGCCGTCCGATCTCGGCGCCGGCACGTCGGCGGAACTCGAGGAGGAGCGCCGCCTGCTCTATGTCGCGATGACCCGCGCCAAGGACGATCTGCACCTGATGGTGCCGCAGCGCTTCTTCGTCCACGGCCAGGCCGCCAAGGGCGATCGCCACATGTACGCCTCGCGCACCCGCTTCATCCCGGAACGATTGCTGCCGATGTTCGAGCGGACGGCCTGGCCCCGCGCCGCCGCCGCGGAACCCGGGTCGGCCAAGCCGGCGCCGCCGATCGACCTCCGCGCCAAGATGCGCGGCATGTGGCGCTGATCCCCGATTGAAAAATTGCTAGCTGGGGCCGGAACGAACCTGCCGTCAGCAACGTTGAGGCGGCGTTCGTAATCGGCAAACGACCGTCCCGACGGCTTCGGCGCGTAGTCCTGAGGACACGCCGAGGCCGTCGTTTTTGCGCTGCGTCAATCAGGCAGAGAACAGCTTGGTCGGCTCGGCAAATCCCTTCAGCGCGTAGTCGGAACCGCTTGCCGTAACCATAGCGCCGGTGCGATCCCGCACGGCCGCCGTGACCAGGATTTCACCCGATTTCGCGGCGGCCTGGGCGCGCGCGGCGCGGTTGACCACGGTGCCGACGGCCGTCAGATCGCGATGGGTCTGGCCGAACTCACCGAAATTGGTGTCGCCACTGTCAATCCCGATCCCGATTCCGATCTCGACATCGCCTGCGCCGATGTCCCGCGCCAGTTCGTCCCGCCTGCGGCGAAAGCTCTCCTGAATGGCGCGGGCGGCCAAGAGTGCCTGCGCCGCGTGATCCTGCTGCTTGACCGGGAAATTGAAGATCGCAAGCACGGCATCACCGATGGTCTTGTTGAGGAGGCCGTCATGGCGCCAGATCGCGGCCGCGCAATCGTCGTAGAACGCATCCAGCAGCAAGGTCAGCCCGCTCGGCGCGATGGTTTGCGTCAGCGTTGTGTAGCCGCGCAGATCGGCGAACATAATGGTGGCGTCGATGGTCACGGAGCGCGCCTTCATGACCTTCGAGAACGCCATCTCGCAGATCGTGCAGGTGTTGGGATTCATTCGGCTCGGCCGGATGCCGAACAACCGGAACGGCGCCGACAGCGGTCCTCGCAGCGGGATCGGCACGTGCAGGTTCTGCCAGCACCCGAGGCAGACCGATGCAGGCTGTGTAGTCATCGCGGCACCTGCTGTTCCACTAGCGAGTCCAGCTCAGTCTAACACCAGCGATATGCTGCCAGGCAGAATATTCGCCGATGGCTTGCGGTCAGGCCGCCGCCACAAAGCTCAACCCGATCCGCGTCTTCTTGGTCCAGACCACCTGGCACTCGTAGACGACGGAGGGATCGTTCGCCATCACCAGCTGAAAGCGATCCGGGACGTAGGCCGGGTTGTCGACCTCGATCGCGGCCCCTTCCGGCGAGATATTGACGATCACGCAATGCATGACCGAACCGCCCGACGAGACATAGCCGGGTTCATTGATTTCGGTTCGCGGATGCTTGCGCTTCTCATCCATTCCGCTTGGCCCCGAATGTCGTGACACAGGCTTGGCCATCGGCAGTGAACGAGTCAACGGTCCCTTTGTTCAGCTTCGGGCTTTCGCACCGCGATTTGTGCGGAGCGGCAAGCCGAATTGCTTATCGCATCGGCGCAGACGAGCCCCGCGCCGGGGCGGGGTTGTCGTTCGCAACCGCGCAAGGCTAGCCTCACGACATTGACGGTGCGCTGGCGCGACGCTCCGTCCAAAAAAATGAACAGGCGCCAAGGGGAGACGCGCCATGTTCGAGATCCTCGATCGCCGGACGACTCTGACCGGCAACCAGCTCAAAATCCTAGCGGCGGCCATCATCGGCGATGCGCTGGAATTCTTCGATTACTTCCTGATCGGCTTCGTGCTCGCATTCCTGATCGGCCCGTGGAAGCTCACTTTCGGCCAGTCGGCCATCGTGTTGATGAGCTCCGGCATCGGCGCCATCCTCGGCGCCTACCTCTGGGGCTGGCTCGCCGACCGGATCGGGCGCCGCATCGTCTTCATCGGCACGGTGCTGAACTTCTCGATCGCCACCGGCTTGCTCTATTTCACGCCTGACAATGGCTGGATCTATCTGACCATTCTGCGCTTCTTCGTCGGCACCGGCGTCGGCGGCCTGTATTGCGTCGACCTGCCGCTGGTGCAGGAGTTCATGCCCTCGCACAAGCGCGGCTGGGTCGGCGGGCTCGTCACCTGCGTGATCCCGCTCGGGGTCGGACTTGGCGCCGTGCTGGGCGCGGTGATGGGCACCGACCAGTGGCGGCTGCTGTTTGCGATCGGCGTGCTGCCGTCGGTTCTGGTGTTGCTGGTCCGGCTCTGGGTTCCGGAATCGCCGCGCTGGCTGTGCCGGCAGGGGCGCTATGAGGAAGCCCGCAAGTCGCTGGCCTGGGCGCTGCAGGTGCCACCGTCGGAACTGCCGTTGCCGAGCGCGGCCGATGCCGGCCCGATCGTCAAGACCAACTGGTTCGACCTGTTCAAATATCCGCGCAGCCTGATCGTCTCCTGGTTCGGCAATGCCGGGGCGCAGACCGGCGTTTACGGCATCACGCTGTGGGCGCCCGCGCTGTTCGTGCTGCTGCTCAAGGTCTCGCCGCAGCAGGCCGCCAAGATGATGATCCTGCTCAGCGTCACCGGCTTCATCGGCCGCATCTCTTTCTCCTACTTCTCGGAATTGATGGGACGGCGCGTCGCGGGCGGCCTGCTCGGCTTCGGCGCCGGCGCGCTGACCATCATTGCCGGCTATCACTACGATGCGACGCTGTTCGGCATATCGGCGTTCTGGCTGCTGCTGGCCGTCGCGTTCTTCTTCGCCGACGGCGGCTTTGCCATCGTCGGCCCCTATGCCGCGGAGATCTGGCCCTCGCATCTGCGCACCACCGGCATGGGCTCGGCCTACGGCTTCGGGGGGATCGGCAAGATCCTCGGCCCCGTCGGCCTCGCCCTGATCGTCGGCTCCAACAACTATCTCAAGCCGGACGTGCCGATGACGCAGATTCCGACCGCCTTCGTTTATCTCGGCTGCTGGTTCCTGATGGCGGGTGCCGTCTATTACTTCCTCGGCATCGAGACCCGCGGCAAATCGATCGAGCAGATCGACCAGGAACTGAACGCGGCGGCTGACGTCGCGGCGGCTGCGAAAATCCGGCAGGCCTGAAGGAGGCGGACATGAACGTGACATCCGCCGACCTTGCCGGCGATTCCGACGTGATCGCCCGCGCCGAGGCGGTCAGGAGCGCGGTTGCGGCCGCCTCCGACGGCATCGAGACGACGCGCCGCCTGCCGCCCGAGCTGCTCGACCAACTGCATGAAGCGCGGCTGTTCCGCCTGCTGCTGCCGCGTTCGAGCAACGGGATCGAGACCGATCCCGTCACCTTCTTCCACGTCATCGAGACCATCGCCAAGGCCGATGCCTCGACCGCCTGGTGCCTCAGCCAGGCCGGCGGCTGCGCGATGTCGGCGGCCTATCTCGACCTGCCGGTTGCGCAGGAGATCTTCGCCGATCCGCGCGCGGTGCTCGCCTGGGGTCCCGGCCCCAAGGTCAAGGCGGTCGAATGCGAGGGCGGCTACCGCGTCACCGGCGTCTGGTCGTTCGCCTCGGGCGGCCGGCACGCCACCTGGCTCGGCGCGCACTGCCCGATCTATGCAGCCGACGGCTCGCCGCGCCGCGACGCCAATGGCGAGCAGGCCGAGCGCACCATGCTGGTGCGCAGCGAGGACGTCGAGTGGACCGACATCTGGAACACGGTCGGGCTGCGCGGCACCGCCAGCGACCAGTTTTCCCTGAACGATTTCTTCGTCCGCGCCGATCACTCCATCACCCGCGAGTTCGACCGCGAGTGCCGCGAGCACGGCCCGCTGTACCGGATGAGCAACCACACCTGCTATCAGATCGGCTTTGCCGGGGTCGCCTGCGGCATCGCCCGTAGCGCGCTGGACAATTTCACCGACGTCGCCCGCAACAAGGTGCCGCGCGGCATGAAGAAGACGCTGCGCGACAATGCCGTGGTGCAGTCCGGCCTCGCCGTGGCCGAGGTCAATCTGCTCGCCGCCCGCGCCTTCCTGCTGCAATCGATGGCCGACATCTGGAAGTACGTGGTTGCCGGCAACACCATCACGGTGGCGCAGCGCATGACCATCCGGATGGCGGCAACCCATGCCATCCACAAGGCCCGCGAGGCGGTCGACTTCGCCTACAACACCGCCGGCGCCACCGCGATCTTCGACGGCCACCCGCTGGAGCGCCGCTTCCGCGACATCCACACCGTGACTCAGCAATTGCAGGGCCGGTTCAGCCATTTCGAGACCGTCGGCGCCTGGATGCTCGGCGCCGAGGCCGATCTGTCCTTCGTCTAACCCGGTTTCTCAAGGAGAAGAGCCATGCCATTGGGCGGACTGCAGCATTACACCATCGAACCGCAGGATCTCGAGCGCACCAAGGCGTTTTATTGCGACGTGCTCGGGCTCGAGAACGGCGACCGGCCGCCGCTCGATTTCCCCGGCTACTGGCTCTATTCCGGCGGCCAGGCCACCGTCCATCTGATGGGCACCCGCAAGCCGCGCGAGGGCATCGTGGTGCGCGGCACCGAGAAGAAATACGAGGACACCGGCCGCCTCGACCACATCGCCTTCGCCGCCACCGACGTCGAGGCCGTCCGCAAGCGCCTGCACGCCAGCAACGTGACCTTCCGCGAGCAGATCGTGCCGCGCACCGGCGACACCCAGATCTTCCTCTATGACCCCGACGGCATCGGCGTGGAGCTGAATTTTCCGAAGAGCTGAACGGGGGCCCGCTAAATCTGGTGTGCTCGAATGGATGCGAGGCCCCATCTCTACTTTGCATGGGGTTGTTTTGTCGGGTTTGGTCTCGCCCTGATCCCTGGACTCATCGGCCGGTTCGTCGCCGGCCGATGATGATGACGCAATCGGGTTCCCGACAACACCGCTACTCGGCCATCACTCGGGCGCGATCTGGTCGGCTTTTCTTCAACATTGAATGACGATGTAGCCGTGCCGCGCCGCTGCGGCAGAATAGCCGGGTGCCGCGCCTTTCAACCTACCCCAGGGCCTGGTGGCCCGGCTATTCGTCCCCACGGCGGAGCGAGATGGTCGTCAATCCAGCCCGCGCTCGTGACTGAGGCGGACCATTTCGGTGATGAAGACCTGCTTCTGCTTGTCGTCGAGGCTGGCGAACAGCGGCTCGGCGGCGTCGGCGACGTTGCGCTGATCGACCGCGCGGTCGTTGAGGAACTGGGCCTCGTTGCGCATCTGCTCGACGATGTCGTCGGGCGGATCGCGCTGGGCGCGGGCGATGCGCAGGTTGAGGCGGTCGGCACCGTTGTGGCCGAGGTAATGCATCGCGCTGTTGAACCCGGCCCAGTGCTTCTCCTGCTCGGGCGTCAGGTTCAGCTCCTTCTTGATCCGCTCGATATTGGCATCGCTGTTGGCGACGATCTGCTCGGCGGTGAGCTGCGGTGCGCCATCTTGGGTCAGCACGGCGGGCGGCTTGGCAGCCTTGTCCTTGCCCGCTTTGTCATTGCCGGCCTTGTCATTGGCTTTGGCCGACTTCGTGGCCTTGGCGCCCTGCTTGTCGCCGGACGCGGGCGCGTTCTTGCCGCTCGGGGCGTTGCCATTGTTGCCGGTGAGGACCCCGGTCACGCCGGTCACCACCCCGACGACGCCGCCGATGGCTCCGCCCAGAACGCCGCCGACCGGTCCGGCGGCCTTGTTGCCCTCCCGCGCGCCCTTTTCGACGCCCTGCACAATCTGCGCATCGACGAGACGAGGTGCTGCGAACAACGTCACGGCGGCGGCCCCGAGCGCGACGCACAGTGTCCATCGCAGCTTCGCTACCGGGATAGGCATTATCGGGTCTCCATGATCGAGGGTGGGTTTGCAATAGGCGGGGGTCGTCGACGAATCCGGATTTTATCGCCGTGAACTTCAGCGAGTCTATTGGGCGCGCTGGGCATCAAGATGACGAAACCTGGTCTCGCCTGGGCTTACGAAACCTGCGGCTCAAGAGCGCACCGTCTTAAGAGGTGCGCATGTGGCGGCTCGCGTGCGCCGCAGCATGAGGCAAGGAAGCCAAGGAAGGATTGCAAACGGCCGGCAACCGAACTGCACTGCCTGCAATTTGACCACAACGTTAGTTCTACACACGCAAGCATCTGGTTTCTCGACAGACGCTGGCAATTCTGTTCTGATTGCCTCCAACAAAATCACGCGACGCCGCGCGAACGCGGTGCACAAAAACAAACAAGTCTTTGTCCGTCGGCTCACCAGGGAGGGTATTGCCATGTCACGGAAGAAGCTTTCACGCCGAGAATTCGTTGCTGCGACAGCGCTAACATCGGCTGCGCTGATAACTGCTCCTTACGTGCGTGGCGCGTACGCTGCCGGCAAACTCTCGATGGCCTTTTGGGATCACTGGGTGCCCGGCGCCAACAAGGCGTCCGAGGAGCTCGTCAAGGCATGGGCCGAGAAGGAGAAGGTCGAGGTCACGATCGACTACGTCCCGAGCCAGGGCAACAAGAACATCCTGACCATCGCCGCCGAAGCGCAGGCCAAATCCGGCCACGACATCTTCGCGATGCCGACCTGGTGGTGTCACTCCAATTCCGAACAGCTCGAGCGCGTCGACGACATCATGGGCCCGATCATCGCCGAGAATGGCGCGGCCAACGGCACGGTGCAGTACCTCGGTCAGCTCGACGGCAAGTGGCTCGGCGTTCCCGCCTCCGTCGGCAGCCAGATCAAGGGCCCCTGCTCGCGCATCGACCTGATGAAGAAGCATGCCAACATCGACGTGCAGGAGATGTATCCGGCCGGCAGCCCGCCGAAGGCAGACAACTGGACGTTCGACACCTTCCTCAAGGCGGCGGAAGCCTGCCACAAGGCCGGCGTCCCGTTCGGGATCGGCCTCGGCGAGACCAGCGACAGCGTCGATACCGCCGGCGCGATCTTCCAGTCGTTCGGCGCCCAGCTCGTCGATGCCAAGGGCAATCTCACCGTGAAGACCGACGCGGTGCGCCAGTCGCTCGAATTCTACAAGAAGCTGATCGCCTTCCTGCCGCCCGACGCCGCGGCATGGGACGACAGCTCCAACAACAAATGGCTGGTCTCCGGCAAGGGCGCCATGATCATGAATCCGCCGAGCGCCTGGGCGGTCGCCAAGCGCGACGCGCCGCAGGTTGCCGAGCAGTGCTGGACCCACGGCTTCCCGGCCGGGCCGAAGGGGCGCTTCGCGCCGTATCTGCCGTATTTCTGGAGCATCTGGAACTTCTCCAAGAACAAGGAGGCGGCGAAGAGCCTGCTGGTACATCTGTCGAAGCCCGCCTCGATCGAGAAGATGTGCGTGGCGAGCGGCGGCTATGATCTGCCGGCCTACGAGAAGCTCACGACGCTGAAGGTCTGGCAGGAGGAAGCGCCGCCGAAGGGCACGCTCTATCACTACCCGAACCCCTATAAGCACCAGACCCTGTCGATCGCGGCCTCGCCGGCGCCGCCCAAGGTGGCGCAGCAGATCTACTTCCAGGCCACGCTGACCAAGATGTGCCTCAGGTACTATCAGGGCGAGGCCATGGAGAAGACCCTCGCCTGGGCCGAGGGCGAGTGCGAAGGCTTCATGCGGAGCTGACGGACGCAGCCTCGCGTGCGGCTGCCGACACGGCGGCCGCACGCGCTGCGCCGCCCCAAAATGTACGCCGACCGGGCCGCAGGCCCGTTCGACCAACCCACGCGAGGAACCTGCGTCATGGTTGATGTGACATTCCAGCCCAACCGTGTCGCGGGCAGCCAGGCGCGCAAGCGCGGCGGCATGCGCAACGCGCTGCGGCGCAAATCGACGGTCGCGTTCGTGATGACGTTGCCGCTGATCCTTTTGATCCTGATCCTCGTGGTCTATCCCGCCTTCTATTCCCTGCATCTGGCGACGCTGAACAAGTCGATGGCGAAATTCGTCGGCTTCGGCAATTTCGAGTTCCTGTTCAGGCGCGACACCTTCTGGCTGGTGGTCAAGCAGTCCTGCATCTTCGCGATCTCGGCCGTGATCTTCAAAGCGCTGATCGGCTTCATCGTCGCGCATTTCGTCCACAACGTGCCCGCCAAGAAGCAGCGCAAATGGCGCGGCATGCTGCTGGTGCCGTGGGTGATCCCGCCGGCGATGTCGACGCTGGCCTGGCTGTGGCTGTTCGACCCGTCCTACAGCGCCTTCAACTACACCCTGTCGTTCCTCGGCATCGGCCCGATCCCGTGGACCGGCGATGCAGCTTGGGCGCGCTTCTCCGTCATCCTGGTCAACGTCTGGTACGGCGCGCCGTTCTTCATGATCATGTATCTCGCGGCGCTCAAATCGGTCCCCGAGCAGCTCTACGAGGCGGCCGCGATCGACGGCGCCAACTGGTGGCAGCGCATCTGGTACGTGACCTTGCCGATGATGCGCAACATCATCGCCATCACGACGCTGTTCTCGCTGATCGTCACCTTCGCCAATTTCGACATCGTGCGCATCCTCACCGCCGGCGGGCCGCTCGACCACACCCATATCTTCGCGACCTGGGCGTTCCGCGTCGGCATCGAGGGCAGCGACGTGCCGCTCGGCGCCAGCGTGTCGCTGTTCATGGTGCCGATCCTCGCCATCGCCGCGGTGTTCATCCTGCGCGACATCTCCAAACGCGGGAATGAAGCCTGATGAGCACGGTGACGATCGACAAGTCCGGACCGACCCGCAAGGTGAAGTACGGCAGCATGAGCCGCGACCGCGCCTGGGCGCTGCGCTGGTCGTATTTCTTCCTGGTGCTGTTTGCGGTCTTCTCGCTGACGCCGCCGTTCTACATGCTGATCACGTCGCTGAAGAGCAGCGCCGAGATTTCGGCGGCGACCAATCCGTGGTGGGTGTATCACCCGACGCTGGAGAACTACCTCGGGCTTTTGACCTCGAACCAGTTCCTGCGCTTCTTCTGGAATTCGGCCTGGGTCTCGATCATCGTCGTCACCATCACGATGCTGATCAGCGTGCCGGCGGCGTTCGCGCTGGCGCGGATGAAATTCTGGGGCTCGGCCACGCTCGCCACAGGCGTGTTCCTTACCTACCTGATCCCGGACACGTTGCTGTTCATCCCGCTGTTCAAGATGTTCGCGGTGTTCGGCGACTGGACCGGCATCCAGCTGATCAACCGCTGGTACGTGCTGTTGCTGGTCTATCCGACGCTGACGGTGCCGTTCTGCACCTGGATCATGATCGGCTATTTCGCCTCGATCCCGAAGGAGCTCGACGAGGCCGCGATCATCGACGGCGCGAGCTGGTTCCAGACCCTGACCCGGATCTTCATCCCGGTCGCGCTGCCCGGCCTGATCGCGGCGACGATCTTCGCCTTCACGGTGTCCTGGGCCCAGTTCCTCTATCCGCTGGTGTTCACCACCTCGACCGACCAGCTGGTGCTGCCGGTCGGCATCATCACCACCCTGATCAAGGGCGACGTCTTCAACTGGGGACAGATCATGACCGGCGCCCTGCTCGGCGCCGCGCCGCCGCTGATCATCTACGCCTTCCTGATGGACTACTACATTGCCGGCCTGACCGCCGGTGCGACAAAGGGTTGAACGCGAGGTAGGGATTCATGGCTGACGTGACGTTGCGTAAGGTGGTGAAGCGTTATGACGATGTCGAGGCGGTGCGCGGCATCGATCTCGATATCGCCGACCATGAGTTCGTGGTGCTGGTCGGACCGTCGGGCTGCGGCAAGTCGACCACGCTGCGGATGATCGCCGGCCTCGAGGACATTTCCGACGGCGACATCATGATCGGCGGCGACGTCGTCAACGACGTGCCGCCGAAGGATCGCGACATCGCCATGGTGTTCCAGAACTACGCGCTCTATCCGCACATGACCGTCGCCGAGAACATGTCGTTCGGGCTGCGGCTGAAGCACTATCCGAAGGCCGAGATCAAGAGCCGGGTCACCGAAGCCGCCCGCATGCTCGACATCACCGACCTGATCGACCGCAAGCCGAAGCAGCTGTCCGGCGGCCAGCGCCAGCGCGTCGCGATGGGCCGCGCTATCGTGCGCAACCCGAAGGTCTTCCTGTTCGACGAGCCGCTGTCCAACCTCGATGCCAAGCTGCGGGTGCAGATGCGGATCGAGATCAAGAAGGTGCACCAGAAGGTCCGCACCACCACCGTCTACGTCACCCACGACCAGGTCGAGGCGATGACGCTGGCCGACCGCGTGGTGGTGATGAACCATGGCAGGATCGAGCAGATCGGCACGCCCAACGAGCTCTATCACAAGCCGGCGACGCGGTTCGTCGCGAGCTTCATCGGCTCGCCGGCGATGAATTTCGTGCCGTGCCGGCTCGAGGACGTCGCGGGCAAGCTGAACGTGCGGCTGACCGACCGCCTCGCCTTCCCGCTGCCGCCGGCGCGCGCCGCCCGCTACGGGAGCCTGCCGCGCACCGACAAGCTGCTGCTGGGCATCCGGCCGGAGCATGTCATGGAAGCAAGGCCGCATGCCGAGCCTGGCATCGAGCCGTTCGATGCGGTGCTCGACGTCACCGAGCCGATGGGCATGGAAACCCTGGTCTACTTCACGCTCGAAGGCAGCCAGGTCTGCGGCCGGGTCAATCCCAATGCCGGCGCGCAGGATGGCAGCCCGCTCCGATTGGCTGTGGACCTCAACAATATGCATTTGCTAAACGAGGTGACCGGCGCCGTGCTTTGACGGCGGACAAGAAACCTCAAGGGCAGGAAATGGCCACCAACAAGAAAAAGATCTTCATCACCCAGACTTTCTCACCGGGGGCACGGGCTCTCCTCAGCGCGCGAGACGATCTCGAGCTCATCGAGTTTCCGAACCTGATCTCCGCCACGGATTTTCAGGCCATGCTGCAGCAGCATGCGCCGGTCCATGGGGTTGCGCTCGGCGCCACCCGGTTCGGCGAGGCCGAGCTGGAGGCGTCCAACGGCATGCTGGTGGTGACGCGGATCGGCGTCGGCTACGACGCGGTGGACGTGCCGGCGCTGTCGCGCCGCAAGGTGCCGCTGATGGTCGCAGGGACCGCCAACTCGCCCTCGGTCGCCGAGCATGCGCTGTTCATGATGCTGACGCTCGCCAAGCGCTCGCAGGAAATGCATGCCATGGTCAAGGAAGGCACCTGGGCGAGCCGGCTCGGCGTGCTACCGTTCGATCTCTACGGCAAGACGGTCTTGATCGTCGGCTTCGGCCGCATCGGCACCCGCACCGCCAAGCGCTGCCTTGCGATGGAAATGAACGTGCTGGTCTACGATCCCTACAAGCCGGCCGCCGAGATCGCCGCGGCCGGCTGCGAAGCAGTGCCCGACCTTGATGCGGCATTGTCGCGCGCGGACTTCGTCTCCATCCACTGCCCGAAGACGCCGGAGACCGTCGGCATGTTCAACGCGGCCCGGTTGAGGCGCATGAAGCCGACCGCCTACCTGATCAACACCGCGCGCGGCGGCATCGTCGACGAGAACGCGCTGCACGACGCGCTGGTGTCGGGCAAGCTCGCGGGCGCCGGCCTCGACGTGTTCGAGGTCGAGCCGCCGCCGGTCGGTCAACCGCTGCACAGCCTGCCGAACGTGATCATGGCGCCGCACGTTGCGGGCGTCACCGTCGAGGCCGTCGATCGCATGAGCGAGCAGACCGCGCGGAATATTTTGAGCGTGCTGGACGGCACCCCGCTGCGCCAGAACGTGATCAATCAGGACGTCCTCGGCTGAGCGTTCGGCCGAACTGACAACGCCGGGACCGCTGCGTTAGCGGCCCGGCGATTTCGGAGCATGCGCATGAGCTTCAAGGAATACGGTAATTATGACGCGGTCGGGCTCGCCGAACTCGTGCGCAAGAAGGATGTGACGCCGAAGGAGCTGCTCGACGAGGCCGTTGCGCGCACGGCGAAACTCGACCCGCAGATCAACGCGGTCGTCGTCAAGCACTACGACTATGCCGAGCGCCAGATCGCCAAGGGGCTGCCCGACGGTCCCTTCACCGGCGTGCCGTTCCTGCTGAAGGACCTCGAGCCGCTCGAGGGCACGCGCACCACGTGGGGCGCAACCGTGCTGAAGGATTTCGTCGCCGATCACAATTCCACGCTGGCCCAGCGTTTCCTCGATGCCGGCCTTGCGATCTTCGGCAAGAGCGCGAGCCCCGAATTCGGCCTGATGCCGACGACGGAATCCCGCCTGTTCGGCCCGACCCGCAATCCCTGGAATCTCGAACATTCCTCGGGAGGCTCGTCCGGCGGCGCCGCTGCCGCGGTTGCAGCGCGCATCCTGCCGGTGGCGCATGCCAGCGACGGCGGCGGCTCGATCCGCATCCCCGCCGCCGCCTCCGGCGTGTTCGGCATGAAGCCGACCCGGGCGCGCAACCCGGTCGGCCCCGACCGCGGCGAAGGCTGGGGCGGCTTCGCCGTCGGGCATGTCGTCAGCGTCAGCGTCCGCGACAGCGCGGTGATGATGGACGCGATCCACGGTCCCGAACCGTCGAGCCCCTATGTCGCGCCGCCGCCGGAGCGGCCGTTCTCACAGGAGGTCGGCCGCGATCCCGGCCGCCTGCGCATCAGCTTCACCGACAAATCGCCCTATGGCGATGCCATCGATCCGGAGATCGCGGAAGCGGTCCGCGACGTTGCAAAACTGCTGGCGGGGCTCGGCCATCACGTCGAGGAGCGCGCACCGCCGCTCGCCGCCGATCCTGCCGCCGCGATCACCACCATCGTCGGCAGCAACACCGGGCTGACGCTCCGCCTGCTCGAGCAGCGCTTCGGCCGCAGCCTGACCACTGATGACGTCGAACGCCTGACTCTCGCGATGGCGCAGAACTCGCTCAAGTTGACGCCGGTCGACTATGTCGGCGCACAGCTCGCCGCGTTCCAGATCTCGCGCGCGCTGGCGACCTTCTTCGAGGGCTGCGACATCTTCCTCAGCCCGACGCTGTGCACACCGCCGGTGCGGATCGGCGAGCTGAACACGATGTCGGAGGATCTGAGCCAGATCGCGCCGCTGCTGCGCCGCTACATTCCGGGCACCTCGATGTTCAACATGTCCGGTCAGCCGGCGATGTCGGTACCATCAGCCTGGAACAAGGCCGGGCTGCCGCTCGGGATGATGTTCGCGGCCAGGTTCGGTGAGGAAGGCCTGCTGTTCCGCCTCGCCGGCCAGCTCGAGCAGGCCCGCCCCTGGAAGGACCGGCGGCCGCCGGCTTGCGGCTAGAGCCTTCCGCGACATCCTGCTCCAACAGGAAGCCGCCCCCGCGATGGGATTAACCCCAATCCCATCGCGCTTTGGGTTACAAAATGTAGCCGGATCAGGTAGATAGGGATGGCGTCGGCGCGGTTCAGCCGGCGCGCTGCCCAGGAGACTGACCGTGAGCGACGACCCGACCGACAATGCGCTAGCTGCGATTGCAAGCATTCTCGATCAGCCGACTGCGCCTCCCGAGCCGGCCAAAACGACGGACAAGGCGACCGACAAGACGGCGGACAAACCGGCAGCTCCCGCCGAGGAGCCGCCCGTGGCCGTGGCGGTGCCGCCGCCCCTACCGCAATCGATCGAGCAGCCCTTGATCGAGCAGCCGTCGATCGAACCCGGGCCAAGCGAAGCGGAGCCAAGCCAACCAGAGGCAAGTGAACCGGAGCAAAGCGAACCAGAGCCGAGCCCGCAACCGGTCCAGCCGATCGAGGCCAACGGCTACTCCAAGGCCGGCCCCGGCCCGATGGCCGCGCTGCGCTTCCGCTGGACCGTGCGCGAGGACGGCGGCCGCTACTATGTCGACGAGACCGTCGGCGAAGGATCGACCCCGCTCGTCAACGGCCCGATGGACAAGGACGCCGCGATCAAATTCGTCGACGACCGCGAAGCCGAGGCGCGCCAGCGTTTTGAGGATTTCAGGCAAGAGATGATCACCCGCACGGTGCCTGCGGCTCCGACCGTTCTCGCGCACGAGGACAACGGCGACGACGAGGCGCGTGAATAGTCTCTTCGCGGTGAACATCGACGCACACAGCTGTCCGCAGGAATTTAATCAGTGACTTGCCCGACGGCGCAAGCCCCCGCGGCAAAAATATTTCGCTTTATCCGAACGGCAACTCAGGTGTATAGACGTACCCGTCTCACCCGATCGAGGGGGCGCTGGCCATCGTCGCAGTGTTGCGGTGAGATGCGGTGGACGCCGCGCGTGCCAGTGACGACAGCATGCGAGGCGGACGGTGAAGTCGTGCAGGCCTGACGCCCTAGTGGCAGGTGTCCTCTCGCAAAACGCGAAAGCGTTGTTGCGAAAGCGGTGACAAAAAAGCCCAGTCTCGCCGGGGAGAGCACATATAAGCCGTAACCCATCGCGCAGGGAAAGCCGGGTTGTTTCCGGTTACACCTGTGGTCCTATCCCGGTGCTTTTTTTGCTGGACCGGGCCCATGGGTGCAATCGGCACCCGGCTTTCCCTGCGCCCTCTGATCTCAGAGCGGCGAAACGAAATGCAAACCTCGGACAAATCATGTCGCGAGATGGCAAAACTGCGTCCCCACCCACAACCGTCATCGCCCGGCTTGACCGGGCGATCCGGTACGCCGCGGGCTCTCGGCTCCATCACCGCTGCCTCTGGAATACTGGATCACCCGCTTTCGCGGGTGATGACACCGCGTCGGGCGGCTCGACCGACAAATCGGCTAGACGCACAAGTCGTCCAGCCTCACGCCTACGCCTCCCGCGGCGGTCCCAAAAAATCCTTCTTCACAAGCGCGACGCCGGCGTGGCGCAGGATGTCGTAGGCCGTTGCAATATGAAAAAAGAACTGCGGGACGCTGAACGTCAGGATCAGCGACTTGCCGGTGAATGGCCGCGTCGCGCCGCTGCGGAAGGTGAACACAACCTCCTTGTCGGCGGCCGCGTCGATCGCCGGCGGCGGCACGCCCTGCGCGAAGTCGATGGTGGCAGCGATCCGCGCCTTCAGCTCGGCGATATCGGGCGTGGCATCGGCGAAGGCCAGCGGCACGCAACCGGCCAGCAACGCGCAGCTCAGGATGACGTGGCGGTTGGCCTCCCCGACCTGCTGGCGAAGGCTGTACATGTTCGGAGCAAGCCGCATCCCGAGCAGCACGTCGGGATCGATCCTGCGCGCGTCGGCGTGGGCCTGCGCATGGTCGAGCAGCGCGGAAAGATTGCGCAGATACGGCACGAAGACGCCGACGGAAGCTTCATGCAGCGAGATGGTCACTTGGCATCCAATTGATTGGCTCGATCGCGCCATCTGGTCTAAATGCTCGGCAACGACATGTCATCGGAATTGAGGGAGAAGTTTGATGTTTCGCATGCTGGCCGGTGTCGCTTTGGCTTTGCTCGTATCCACGGCCCAGGCACAGCAGGCTCCCTCCCGCCTCGACGAGATCGTCAAGCGCGGCACGCTGCGGGTCGGCATGACCGGCGACTATTTGCCTTTCACCTCGCTCGACAAGGAAACGAAAACGTTCCGCGGCTTCGACGTCGACATGGCGCAGGCGCTCGGCAAGGCGCTCGGCGTCAAGGTCGAGTTCGTGCCGACCTCATGGCCGCAGATGATGAAGGATTTCGAAGCCGACGATTTCGACATCGCGATGGGCGGCGTCTCGATCACGTTCGACCGGCAGAAGAAGGGCCTGTTCTCGACCGCGATCATGCGCGAGGGCAAGACGCCGATCGCGCGCTGCGCCGACCAGGGCAAGTACGAGACCATCGCCGAGATCGACAAGCCGGGCACCCGCGTCATCGTCAATCCCGGCGGCACCAACGAGCGCTTCGCACGCGCCAATGTGAAGAGCGCCGAGATCCGCGTGTTCAACGACAACACCAGGATATTCGACGAGATCGCCAGGGGCGACGCCGACCTGATGATGACCGACGCATCCGAGACGCGCTATCAGCAGAAGCTGCACCCCGGCGTGCTGTGCGCGGTGCATCCCGAAAAGCCGTTCGACTTCTCGGAGAAGGCCTACTGGATGCAGCGCGATTTTGCCCTCAAAGCGTTCGTCGATCAGTGGCTGCACATCGTGCGCGAGGACGGCACCTTCAAGAAGATCTACGCGGCATGGTTCGAATAGCCGATGCCGCGGCATCCGCGACAAAATTGCCCGCCCGCGGACATGAAACCAGGCTGCGATCCGATCATTGAACCAAGGCGGTCAGGACACGACTCACAATGTTGAAGTGACCCCAATTTTGACGTGACCGGAATCACGTTCGGGCAAGCCCCCGTCGCGTAATCCCAGCCAGGTTCCCTGCACTGGAGGTCGAGATGAAGAAGCTTTTGGCGATCGCCGTCTTGTTGTTGGCGAGCACGGCCGCCGCGCAGGCGCAATACAGCTTCGAAGTTGACGGCCGCACCATCCGGATCGACCCCGATCGCGGCACCGTCTCGATCCCCGGCGTCTATGACAACACGCCCCGTCGCAGCAAGCGCGCCAAGGGCGAGGACGCCGAGCCGAAGCGCAAGCCCGCCGCGAAGGAGGTCAAGACGGATCCGCAGCCTGCGCCCGCCACACCGCCAGCTGCGGCCGCAGCACCTGCGCCGGCACCGGCGGCAGCAGCACCACCGCCCGCGGCAGCCGCGGCTCCGCCCGCAGCGGCACCCGCGGACGCCAGCACGGCCGTCGCCGTGGCGCCGTCAGATCCGGCATCGACCGCACCGCCTCCGCCTGCTCCGCCACCGGTTCGGCAGGACGCCGCGCCCGCAGCAAAGCCCGCGCCAGCGCCTGCCGTTGCTGCCGCCCCACCCGCTGCCGCGCCGAAGCCCGCCGCGCCTGCCGTGCAGGCCGCGAATTCGCCGCTCGGCGTCTGGTTGACGGAGGAGAAGGACGGCAAGGTCCGCATCGAGCAATGCGGCGCCAATCTGTGCGGCTACGCGGTCGACAAGAAGACCAGCCAGAACCGCGAGCAGGTGCTGATCAACATGAAGCCGGGCAAGGACAAATGGAGCGGCCGCATCGTCGATCCGAACAGCGGCAGCAGCTACGATTCCACCATCGCGCTGAAGGGCCCCGATACGCTGCGCGTCCAGGGCTGCGCGTTTGGCGGCATGTTCTGCGGCGGCCAGACCTGGACGCGGGTGAATTGAGGGACATTCGAGGCCCAGAAACAAAGAAGCCCCGCTCGATGAGCGAGGCTTCATCACCTGGGCTACAGGTCGGTCATCAGCCGACCTTGCCGTTGTATTCCTCGTCGGTGACGTGCTCCATCCAGGTCGAATAGACGCCGTCGAGCGCCTCCTGCATGGCGATGTGGGTCATGCTGTTGCTGGGCGAGGCGCCGTGCCAGTGCTTCTCGTTTGGCGGAATCCAGACCACGTCGCCGGGGCGGATTTCCCGGATCGGGCCGCCCTTGGCCTGCACCCGGCCGATGCCGGAGATCACGTAAAGCGTCTGGCCGAGCGGATGGGTGTGCCAGGCGGTGCGCGCGCCGGGCTCGAACGAGACGCGCGAAGCGTTCAGCCGCGCCGGCGCGGGCGCCATGTTGATCGGGTCCTGCAGCACCGTGCCGGTAAAATTCTCCTTCGGCGCGCGGCGGGTCGGCCGCGAGCCGGAAACGTGGATGTCCATGGGGTTACCTCGCTCTGTTGATGTTATTTCTTGCTCGCGGCGTAGCGCGCCTTGGTCTCGGCGTTCATCGGATAGAGGCCGGGCAATTGCGCGCCGTTGTTCACCTCGTTGACGATCCAGGCTTCCATCCGCTCCTGCTCCGGCCCCTCCGCCAGCACCTGATCGAGGAACGCCTGCGGGATCAGCACCGCGCCGTCCTGGTCGGCGACCACGACGTCGTTCGGGAACACGGCAACGCCGCCGCAGCCGATCGGTTCACCCCAGCCGACGAAGGTCAGCCCTGCCACCGACGGCGGCGCCGCGTAGCCGTCGCACCACACCGGCAGGCCGGTGCCGAGCACGCCCTCGAGGTCGCGGACGACGCCGTCGGTGATCAGCGCGGCGACGCCGCGCTTGACCATGCGGGCGCAGAGAATGTCGCCGAAAATGCCGGCATCGGTGATGCCCATGGCGTCGACCACGGCGATGCAGCCCTCCGGCATGGCCTCGATCGCGGTGCGGGTCGAGATCGGCGACGACCAGGATTCCGGCGTCGCCAGATCCTCGCGGGCCGGCACGAAGCGCAGCGTGAAGGCGGGTCCGACCAACCGCTTCTGGCCCAGCTGCAGCGGCTTGGTGCCGCGCATCCAGACGTTACGCAGCCCCTTCTTGAGCAGGACGGTGGTGATGGTGGCGGTGGACACGTGCGACAGCGTCGCAATCGCTTCGGCGGACAGGGACATCTGAAAAGTGTGCTCCGATGGGAGGAAATGACGGGCGCATGTTGCCGGGCAAGGCCCTTGCGTCAAGGGCTGCGGGAAAATCTTGCGATCATCCAAACTTATCACGGGCATGCCGATTAATTTATTGAAGTTGCTGCATCATTTTGCACGAGGTGAATTCCTTCCCGCGCCGAAACACGCTAGCTTGATGGGCGACGAGTCCGCTTGATCCGATGTCAGAAACCCTAAGCCCTCCCCGCCTGTTGCCGAGTGGCGATGCCGCCATCACGGTGGAATTCAGCCGCACCATCGACGACGCCGCCAACCGGCGCGTGCTGGCGCTCGACCGCCTGATTTCGGCCGAACCGATCGCAGGGATCACCGAGACGGTGCCGACCTATCGCTCGCTGCTGGTGCACTATGATCCGGTCGAGATCGGCTTCGACGCCCTCGGCGAGCAGCTGCTGGCGCGCGCCGCCAGGGCGCTGCCGACCGCCGCCGGAACGCGGCGCTGGCGTATTCCGGTCGCCTATGGCGGCGAGAACGGCATCGATCTCGAGGACGTGGCGAAGGCGCTCGCCACCACGCCCGACGAGATCGTGAAGCGCCATGTCGCCGGCGACTATCGCGTCGCCATGATCGGCTTCACGCCCGGCTGGTCCTATCTCAGCGGGCTGGAAAAGTTCCTGCACATGCCGCGGCGCAAGGATCCGCGGCTGCTGACCCCGGCCGGCACGATCTCGATCGGCGGCATCCAGACCGGCGTGCAATGTCTCGCCGGTCCCAGCGGCTGGCACCTGCTCGGCCGTACCGCGGTCAGAACCTACCAATTGCACCGCGACCCGACCTTCCTGCTGGAGCCGGGCGACGCCATCAGCTTCACCGCGGTCGACGCCAAAACCTTCGCCGAGCAGGACCGCGCCGCCGCGGCCGGCGAGGTCATCGCTGAACTGGTGATGCCATGAGCAAGCTCGTCGTCACCTCGATCGGACCTGCGAGCTCGGTGCAGGATGCCGGCCGCCCAGGCTCGCAGCGCTACGGCCTGGTGCCGAGCGGCGCGATGGACCGGCTTTCGCTCGCCACCGCCAACGCGCTGGTCGGCAACGACCTGTTCGCGGCCGCCATCGAGATCGGCCCATTCGGCGCCGCCTTCACGGCGCGCGGCGGCGCGGTGCGGATCGGCCTCGCCGGCGCGCCGCGCAACGCCGACATCGGCGGGCGGCCGGTCGCCTCGGACAGTTCGGCGACACTGGCCGATGGTGAAACCCTCAATCTCGGCTTCGCCCGCGGCGGCTCGTTCAGCTACCTCGCGATCGAGCACGGCATCGCCGGCGAGCCGATGTTCGGCAGCCTCGCCGTCAATGCGCGCGCCGGGCTCGGCAGTCCCTATCCGCGGCCGCTGCAGAGCGGCGACGAGTTGCAGACCCAGGCCGCGAGCGGCGCCGCCGAGCGCCGGATCGAACTGCCACCTGCCACTGAGGCGCCAATCCGCGTGCTGTTCGGTCCGCAGGACGACGAATTCAGCGACGAAAACAAAAAACTGTTCGTCGATAGCGAGTGGAAGATTTCCGCCACCAGCGACCGCATGGGCTACCGGCTCGAAGGTCCCGTGATCAAGCACCTCGACGGCCACAACATCGTCTCCGACGGCACCGTGAACGGCAGCGTCCAGGTGCCCGGCAACGGCCAGCCGATCGTGCTGATGCCCGACCGCGGCACCAGCGGCGGCTATCCGAAGATCGCGACCGTGATCACGGCCGATTTCGGCCGCTTCGCCCAGATCTCCGCCGGCCGGCCATTCCGCTTCAAGGCGGTGACGATGGCGGAGGCGCAGGCCGAGGCGATCAAGTTCCAGCAGCTTCTGCGCTCCCTGCCCGACCGCCTTCGCGCCATTGAGGATTTCAGCCTCAACATCGAGGCGCTCAGAGATGCTAACGTCGCAGGCCAGGCGGTCAGCGCCATCGATGCCGCGACGTGGCAAGTTGCGCTGCCCTAAATCAACAAGAATGGATCGATCGTCATGACCTCAACCATCGACCTCAATTGCGATCTCGGCGAGAGCTTTGGCCCGTGGGAAATGGGCAATGACGCCGCGATGATCGAGCTTGCGACCTCGGTCAACGTCGCCTGCGGCTATCACGCCGGCGATGCCGACATCATGCGCAAGACGGTCGAGCTCGCGAAGGCGCGCGGCGTCAGCGTCGGTGCCCATCCCGGCTACCGCGACCTGCACGGTTTTGGCCGCCGCCCGATGCCGGGGCTGACCTCGTCGGAGATCGAGAATTTGATCGCCTATCAGATCGGCGCCCTGCAGGCGATCGCGACCGCGGCCGGCCACAAGGTCACGCATGTGAAGGCCCATGGCGCGATCTCCAACGTCGCCTGCGAGGACGACATGACGGCACGCGCGATCGCCAATGCGATCAAGGCGGTCGATCCGAGCCTCGTGTTCGTCGTGCTCGCGAACTCAAAGCTGGTGCGCGCCGGCGAAGCCGCCAATCTGCCGATGGCGCACGAGGTGTTCGCCGACCGCGCCTATGAGGACAACGGCAATCTGGTGTCGCGCAAGAAGCCCGGCGCGGTGCTGCACGATCCCAAGGCGATCGCCGAACGCGTGGTACGGATGGTGCAGGACAGCGCGGTGGTGTCCGTCACCGGCAAGGTGATCAAGATGCAGACCGACACCGTCTGCATCCACGGCGACACGCCGGGTGCGGTAGAGATCGCGCGCGGCGTGCGCGAGGCGCTGAAGAGCGCCGGCATCACGGTGGCGCCGTTCAAGACCGCGCATTGAGCTGCGTGCACAAAGACAGCAAGGGTCGGCACGAGCGCCGGCCCTTTTAGATTCCATTAAGAGTCTTCTTAAACCCAAACTTGCCGATTGGTTGGTAGGTGCTGCATCCGAGCCTTCACGTTCCTCTCAGAACATTGGGTACGAAAAGCATGTTCCGCACCAGCCTCTCGATTGCCATTGCCGCGGTCGCCACCGCCGCCTTCTCCAGCGCGGCCTCCGCCGGCTGCTACGGCTGCTACACGCCGCCGCCCCAGCCCTGCACGACCTGCTATCAGGTGCAGACGGTGCCGCCGCAGTATCGCACGGTGCAGGAAACCGTGATGGTGTCGCCGGGCCGCGTCATCGCGCATCGCACGCCGGCGCAGTATCGCACCGTGATGGTGCCGAAGACGGTGATGGTCGCCCCCGAAGGCGTCGCGTATGAGCGCATCGCGCCGCAATACGCCACCCAGGAGCGCACCGAGATGGTCTCGCCGGGCTATTCCTACTACGCGCCGGTGCAGCAGACCTGCAGCACCTGCGGCGGCGGCGGATATGGCTACGGCTATGGTGGATACGGTTACGGCTATCGCGGCTACTGAGCGCCAGCATTTCTGCCAAAACAAAGCCGCCGCCTGACGACATCAGGCGGCGGCTTCTTGGTTTCTTGACGCCTCAGAACGGATGGACAGACAGCGTGCCGAACACGATGGCGGCGATCACCGCAAAGGCGCTGTACAGCGCGGCGGTATGAACGCCACTCCCGGTTTTTCGTGAAATGTTTCGCGCATGAAAATGCAGGCGGGCTTCCGCCGATAGCTCGCGCATGGTCGATCTCCAACGCCCCATTTGACGGGATATGGAATATCGTTCTCGCGCAGTTTCAAGCGGGCGGCGAAAATAGCGATGCGACCGCCTTCCGGAACTCGGTTCCGAGAGAAAAATTCCCCATGCTCGATTCGACCGAGAATTTTATTCGGCCGGATTCGACGCGTCGGGAACCGGCCTTGCCCCCGATTCAGGGCTTCCAGCGGCCGATCTTGAACGCCGCCAGATGGCCGGCGACATCGTTCGGATCGAACGGCGGCCCCGCGAAGGCGCCGATGGCGTTCACCGTCCCCGCCGCGCGCCCGATGGCGGCGTCGTAGAGATCGGGCCTGAATACCGCCATCGCCGTCTTCAGCGCATCCGGCCGCAGCGGCGTCTGGCCCCAGCGCACCATCTGCGCATAGAGCCAGGCCGCCTGCACCGGATCGGGCCGCGCCGCCGCCTCGCGCCCGACCAGCAGGTAGCGCTTGCTCTCGCGCATGGTGCCGTCGGGCGCGATCTTCAGCCGGCCGTCCAGCGTGCGCTGGATGACGCCGGCATCGACACCGATCCGCTCCGGCGAGCTGAGCATGCGTGCCACCTCGGGCCGGTTCGCCGGCTGCTCGATGAATTCGGCGGCGCGCAGATGCGCGCGCACCAAGGCCGTCACCAGATCGGGATGCTGCTCCGACCAGGTCTGCCGCACCGCCAGCACCTTCTCGACCGCGCTGAGCAGGATGTCGGAAACGAAATGCAGGATGTGGCCGATGCCGAGATCGACCGCGACCGAATTCCAGGGCGCGCCGACGCAGAACGCGTCGACATGGCCGTTGGCGAGGCTGTCGACCATGTAAGGCGGCGGCAGCACCACGAGCTGGACGTCCTCGTCGGGATCGACGCCGCCCGCGGCCATCCAGAACCGCAGCTGGTAATTGTGGGTCGAGAACGGGAACGTCATGCCGAAGGTCAGCGGCTCCGCCCCGCTCCTCTTCCGCTTCGCCACCACGCGGGCGAGCGCGCGCGCGGTCGCCATCGGATCGAACCGGTCGCCGTCGATCTCCTCCATCAGCGCGGCGTGCAGCGCCGGCGACACCGTGATGGCGTTGCCGTTGAGCCCGAGATTGAACGGGGCCGCGATCGGTACCTTGACGTGGCCGAGCCCGAGGCTCGAGGCGATCGCCACCGGCGCCAGCAGATGGGCGGCGTCGAACAGGCCGATGTTGAGCTTGTCGCGGACATTCGACCACGACACCTCCCGCACCAGCTCGATGTCGAGCCCTTCGGCCGCGGCAAAGCCCTTGTCGACAGCGACGATCAGCGCGGCGGCGTCGACCAGCGGAATGAACCCGATGCGCAAGTGTGTGCTCATTTCAACAGCTCCGACGCCGTCAGGATCGATTGCGCGATCTCGCCGATCTTCTTCTTCTCGCGCATCGCGGTCGAGCGCATCAGCACGTAGGCCTCCTCCTCGGTCAGCCCCTTCAGCTTCATCAAAATGCCCTTGGCGCGGTCGATCACCTTGCGCTCCTCCAGCGCATGCTTGGTGCGGTCGAGCTCGTCCTGCAGCTTGGAGAAGGCGTTGAAGCGGGAGACGCAGAGGTCGAGGATCGGCTTGATCCGCTCCTTCTTCAGACCGTCCACGATGTAGGCCGAGACCCCCGCCTCGACCGAGGCCTGGATCGAGGCGGCGTCGCTCTGGTCGACGAACATCGCGATCGGCCGGCGGACGGCACGGCTGACCTGGAACATTTGTTCCAGCACGTCGCGGCTGGGGTTTTCCAGGTCGATGACGATGATGTCGGGGTCCTGCGCATAGATCCGCGAGAGCAGGCTCTGCATCTCGCTGATGTGGACGACGTC
The DNA here is from genome assembly GCF_900696085.1 of Bradyrhizobium ivorense. Classification (GTDB taxonomy): domain Bacteria; phylum Pseudomonadota; class Alphaproteobacteria; order Rhizobiales; family Xanthobacteraceae; genus Bradyrhizobium; species Bradyrhizobium ivorense. The sequence goes on along the minus strand of NZ_CAADFC020000021.1, from coordinate 18,011 downwards.
CGTATACCCGGCCTCGCGCAGCCCCTCCTCCAGGATGGCGGCCCGGATCGGGCTTTCGTCGACAATGACGATCTTGGGAGACGACTCAGCGCTCATCGAGAACTCGTAGGACCCGGCAAGGGCCATCCATAACACGCCGGAGGGCCCCGGAAAGGGTTGTAATTCTCGGTAATTCGGACTAGCTCCTGCCCATCAATCAGGCAGATTCAGAGATATGCAAGAGGCCGCCGCGCCGAAAGTGAGCTTTGTGTCCTTGGGGTGCCCCAAGGCGCTGGTCGATTCCGAGCGCATCATCACCCGGCTGCGTGCGGAGGGCTATGAGCTCGCGCGCAAGCATGACGGCGCCGACATCGTCATCGTCAACACCTGCGGCTTCCTCGACAGCGCCAAGCAGGAATCGCTGTCTGCGATCGGCGAGGCGATGGCGGAGAACGGCAAGGTCATCGTCACCGGCTGCATGGGCGCCGAGCCGGAGCAGATCGAGGCCGCCTACCCCGGCGTGCTCTCGATCACGGGCCCGCAGCAATATGAGAGCGTGCTGGACGCCGTGCACCGCGCGCTGCCGCCGGCGCACAATCCGCATCTCGACCTCGTGCCGCCGCAGGGCGTCAAGCTAACGCCGCGGCACTACGCCTATTTGAAGATTTCCGAAGGCTGCAACAACCGCTGCAGCTTCTGCATCATCCCGAAGCTGCGCGGCGATCTGGTGTCGCGGCCGGCCAATGACGTGCTGCGTGAGGCCGAGAAGCTGGTGAAGGCCGGTGTCAAGGAGTTGCTGGTCATCTCGCAGGACACCTCGGCCTACGGCGTCGACCTGAAATATGCCGAGAGCCCGTGGCAGGACCGCGCCGTGCGCGCCAAATTCTTCGACCTGGCGAAGGAGCTCGGCGAGCTCGGGGCCTGGGTGCGGCTGCAATACGTCTACCCCTACCCGCATGTCGACGAGGTCATCGGCCTGATGACCGAGGGCAAGGTGCTGCCCTATCTCGATATCCCGTTCCAGCATGCGAGCCCGGACGTGCTGCGCGCGATGAAGCGCCCGGCCGCCCAGGAGAAGACGCTGGCGCGGATCCAGAAGTGGCGCGAGCAGTGTCCTGACTTGACGTTGCGCTCGACCTTCATCGTCGGCTTCCCCGGCGAGGCCGACGCCGACTTCGCCTATTTGCTCGACTGGCTCGAGGAAGCCCAGATCGACCGCCTCGGCTGCTTCAAATACGAGCCGGTCGCCGGCGCCGCGTCGAACGCGATCGGCAACGCCGTGCCTGATGAGGTCAAGCAGGAGCGCTGGAACGCGCTGATGGCGCGGCAGCAGAAGATCTCGGCCCGCCGCCTCAAGCGCAAGGTCGGCACCCGCCAGCAGGTCATCGTCGACGAAGTCGGCCCGACGGTGGCAAAAGGTCGGTCAAAGGCCGATGCGCCGGAGATCGACGGCGCCGTCTATCTGTCCAGCCGCCGCCCGCTCAAGGTCGGCGAGATCGTCACCGCGAAGATCGAGCGCGCCGACGAATACGACCTGCACGGCAGCGTCGCGGGGTTCTGACGGCCAAGGTTCTGACAGCCGGGCATCGTCTGTTTTGGTGAACCCGGCCGCGGTCTGGGCTCACAAAGCAGTGGCGACACTTCGGTCGCACGGAGCCTGGCCTTGCGGCAATCCTGGAAACGACTGTTCGCGCGCGGCCGGGTGGCCGCGGCCATCCGCGTCTCGCTGGCGCTGGCGTTTGCCGGCACTACCGCGCGCGCCGAGCCCCGGCCGTCCTCCGAATCCGCCGCGCAGGCCTGGTGCTTCAGCAAGAAGGACGCTGCGCAGCGCATCGGCGGTTGCAGCTTTCTGCTGGCGTTGCGGAAGAAATGGAAGGAGAAGCAGCGCGCCGGCCTCCTGCTCAACCGCGGCGCCGGCTATCTCGAAAGCAACGATCTCGATCGCGCCATCGCCGACTTCACCGAAGTGATCACGTACGAGCCGTTGCGGGCGAAGGCGTTGACCAACCGTGGCGAGGCCTACCGCCGCAAGGGCAACCTTGATGCGGCGATCGCCGATTTCGACCGGGCCATCGCGCTCAATCCGAAGGATGTCTTCGCGCGCTACAATCGCGGCATCGCCCACAGCGACCGCGGCGAGCCGGAGCGTGCCATCGCCGATTACACCGAGGCCATCCGGCTCAACCCGAAGGATGCCTGGTACTACAACAACCGCGGCAATTCTTACGCCGATGCCAGGGAGCCGGATCGCGCGATAGCCGACTATGACCGCGCCATCAGCCTCGATCCGAAATTCGCGCTGGTCTACTACAATCGCGGCAATGCCTGGCGCGGCCGCAATGATCTCGATCGCGCGATGGCCGACTACAACATGTCGCTGCGGCTCGACCCGCGCTATGCGGCGGCCTACGGCAACCGCGCGCGGCTGTTTCGCGATCGCGGCGACATTGATCGGGCGCTGACCGATTTCGATCAATCGCTGCGGCTCGATCCGGCCGGCTACCGCGACTATTACGCCCGCGGCAATTTGTATCTTGGACGGCAGGATTACGCGCGCGCGTTCGACGATTTCAGCAATGCGATCAAGTTCAATCCGAAATACGCCGCGGCGCTCAACGCGCGTTGCCTGACGCTCGTGATCCTGGGACGGGCGCAGGACGCGCTCGCCGATTGCCAGCAGTCGCTGCAATGGAAGCCGGACGATCCCTACACGCTCGACAGCCGCGGCATCTGCCGCCTGAAGCTCGGCGAGCTCGATGCAGCGACCGCGGATTTCGACGCCGCGCTGAGCATCAACCCGAAACTCGCCAGCTCGCTCTATGGACGCGGCATCGCCCGGCGCAAGCAGGGCGAGGCCGATGCGGGGCAGGCCGACAGCACTGCCGCCCGGGAAATTCAGCCCGACATCGCCAAGGAATTCGCGCCCTACGGCATCGAATGACGCACGCGCGCTTGACAGCGCCGGCCGTTCGGCTGTATGGGCCTGCGCCATGAAGCTGAACCGGACCAACCGCCGCGCCGTCTGCCGTCGTCGTAGCAACGACGATGATGGGTCGCGCCGTGTCCGACGCCAGCGCTGATTAGCTCAATCAGCCCAGGTTTTCGAGAAGGCCGCGCCCCAAACGCGGCCTTCTCGCTTTTTGGCCCGCCCTTCCCCACACCGACCCCAGAGGAGATCGACATGACCAACGCCACTCATCCGTTCGACGCGCTGATGGACATCACGGCCCGCCCCGAGGTCGTGTTCGTGCGCGGCGCCGGGTCGTATCTGTGGGACGCCAACCGCAACCGCTATCTCGATTTCGTGCAGGGCTGGGCCGTCAACGCGCTCGGCCACTCGCCGGTCGCAGTCGCCGACGCGCTGGCCTCGCAGGCCCGGCGGCTGCTCACGCCAAGCCCGGCGTTCTACAACGAGCCGAGCCTGAAGCTGGCAAAACTGCTGGTCGACAACAGCTGCTTCGACCAGGTGTTCTTCGCCAATTCAGGCGCGGAGGCCAACGAGGGCGCGATCAAGCTCGCGCGCAAGTTCGGCGCAAAGTACAAGAACGGCGCGCACGAGATCATCACCTTCGAAGGCGGCTTCCACGGCCGCACGCTCGCGACCATGTCGGCCTCGGGCAAGAAGGCGTTCGAGCCGCTGTTCGAGCCGAAGGTCTCGGGCTTCCGGAAGGCCAAGCTGAACGACATCGAGTCGGTGCGGCAGTTGATCACCGCGTCGACGGTTGCCGTCATGCTGGAGCCGATACAGGGCGAGGCCGGCGTGTGGCCGGCAACCGATGCCTTCCTGAACGAGTTGCGCGCGCTGACCCAGCAGCGCGGCCTGCTCCTGATCGTCGACGAGATCCAGACCGGCATCGGCCGGACCGGAAAACTGTTCGGCTATGAGCATGCCGGGATCGAGCCCGACATCATGACGCTCGGCAAGGGCATCGGCGGCGGCGTGCCGCTCGCAGCGCTGCTCGCGACCGAACATGCAGCGTGCTTCGACCACGGCGACCAGGGCGGCACCTTCAACGGCAACCCGTTGATGTGCGCCGCCGGCCTTGCCGTGCTCGAGCAGGTCGCCCAGCCCAATTTCCTGAAAGCCGCGACCGATGCGGGCCTCTTGCTCGAGCGCGAGTTGCAGCGGCTGTCGGCGCGGCACGGGCTCGGCGAGATCAGGGGCCGCGGCTTGCTGCTCGCGCTCGATCTCAAGATGCCGATCGGTGCTGCCGTGGTGGCGGAGGCGTTCGCGGCCGGCGTGCTGATCAACTCGCCGCAGCCCGACACGCTGCGCTTCATGCCGGCGCTCAACGTCGCGCGCGAGGAGATTTTGGCGGTGATCGATTGCCTGGATACGGTGCTGACGAAAGTCGGCGCGGCAAGGCGGGTGGCGTAGTTGTCACCACCTCGTCATTGCGAGCGAAGCAATCTACTTCTCCATTCGGGGATCAATGGATTGCTTCGTCGCTTCAGGGCAAAATTGCGTTGCAATTTCGCGCTGCGCTCCTCGCAATGACGTCAGGTGGTGTGACATCTTTCCGTCATTCCGGGGCGATGCGCAGCATCGAACCCGGAATCTCGAGATTCCGGGTTCATCGCTGACGCGATGCCCCGGAATGACGGGCTACACTACGGCCGCAGAATCGCCGCGCCGGTGGTCGCCCGGCTCTCCAGATCGATATGTGCCTTTGCCGCATCCTTCAGCGCATAGGCGTGATTGATCGGCACGTGCAGCTTGCCGTTGATCACGGCGGCAAACAGCGTGTCGGCGCCTTCGAGCAATTCCTTGCGGGTGCCGACATAGTCGTTCAGCTTCGGCCGGGTCGCGAACAGCGAGCCGTGGTTGTTGAGCTCGGCGAGCGGGAACGGCGGCACCGGGCCGGAGGCGTTGCCGAACGAGACGAACAGGCCGCGCGGCCTGAGGCAGGACAGCGAGCCCGGGAACGTGGTCTTGCCGACGCCGTCATAGACGACGTCGCAGAGCTCGCCGCGGCTGATCTGCTTGACGCGCTCGACGAAATTTTCCTCGTTGTAGAGGATGACATGGTCGCAGCCATTGGCGAGCGCGAGATCGGCCTTGGCCTTGGAGCCGACGGTGCCGATGACATGCGCGCCGAGCGCCCGCGCCCACTGGCAGGCCAACAGCCCGATGCCGCCCGCGGCGGCGTGGATCAGCACCCGATGCCCCTGCTCGACCTTGAAGGTCTTGTGCAAGAGGTACCAGACCGTCAGCCCCTTGAGCATCAGCACGGCGCCCTGCTCATAGGTGATGTGGTCGGGCAGTTTTACAAGTTTGTCGGCCGGGATCACCCGCTCGGAGGCGTAGCCGCCGAGATTGAAGTAGTAGGCGACGCGATCGCCGGGATGGAAATTGGTCACCCCCGGGCCGACCGCCAGCACCTCCCCTGCGGCCTCGTTGCCGGCGATGAACGGCAGGCCCGGCGCCTTGTAGAGGCCGGTGCGGAAATAGACGTCGATAAAATTCAGCCCGACCGCGTGTTGGCGGATCCGAACCTCGCCGGCGCCGGGCGGGCCAACCTCGACATCCTCATAGGTCAGGACTTCCGGTCCGCCTACCTTGTGCACCCGCACAGCCTTGGTCATGTCGTGCTCCCCTTCCGTCTCGCGTCAGGCGAGCGAATGCCATCGGCGCGGCCTTGTCAACCGAGGCGCCGGAACAGGCCTTATCTCACGGCTTTCCTGCGGTTGCGGCGAGCCATCACGTTGAACATCTCGACCGCGGCCGAGAACGCGATTGCGAAATAGATGTAGCCGCGCGGGATATGAACGCCGAAGCCGTCGGCCACCAGCGCCACGCCGATCAGGACTAGGAACGCCAGCGCCAGCATTTTTGTGGTCGGATGCTCCGCGACGAACCGCGCCACCGGCCCCGACGAGACGTACATGATGATGCAGGCGATCACGACCGCCGCGATCATGATCTCGATATCCTGGGCCATGCCGATCGCGGTGATGATCGAGTCCAGCGAGAACACGAGGTCGATGATGATGATCTGCACGATCACCCAGAAGAATGCGCTGGAGCTCGGCTGCTCGCCGGCCTCGCCCTCGCGCGCCTCGACCTCGCCGTGGATCTCGTGGGTGGCCTTGGCGATCAGGAACAGGCCGCCGCCGATCAGGATGATGTCGCGCCAGGACAGCTCCATGCCCTTGATGGTGATGACCGGCTGCGTCAGCCCGATCAGCCAGACCAGGACCGAGAGCAGCAGGATGCGGAACACCAGCGCCAGCGCCAGGCCAATCTGGCGGGCGCGCTTGGCTTGCGCGGGCGGAATCCGCGACACCAGGACCGACAGGAAGATCACGTTGTCGATCCCGAGCACGATCTCCAGCGCGGTCAAGGTCAGCAGCGCCGCCCAGGCTTCCGGGCTAACGATCAATTGCATCATGCGCGAAATGCTTTCATGCGGCGGATCAGGGTGTCGCTGCCGACGATGTAGGCGGCGATGGCGCACAGCCCGAACGTGACCGACGGCCCGACCACGAAGTCGTTGGCGAGCGTGTACATGCCGAGCAGCGCCCAGGCGGCGAGCAGCCACAGCGTCAGCCAGCGCAGCCGCACCACGCGGAGCGGGTGCAGCACATGAAAAGGCGCAAAGGTCAGCGCGATCAGGAGCGCGACCGCGATGGTCGAGATCACCGGCGGCAAGTGCAGCAGGAACAGATAGAACGCCGCCGCATTCCATAGCGCCGGGAAGCCGCGAAAATGGTTGTCGTCGGACTTCATCCTGCGGTCGGCGAAATACAGCGCGCTGGAGACCACGATGCCGATGCCGAGAATCGGCGCGGCCAGCGGCAGCAGCAGGCCGCTGGCGGTGATCGCATAGGCCGGCACGAACACATAGGTGACGAAATCAACCACCAAATCGAGCACCTCGCCCGACCAGTTCGGCGCCCGCCGCACGACATCGAGCCGGCGCGCCAGGGGCCCGTCGATCCCGTCGATCACGAGCGCGACGCCGAGCCAGCCGAACATGTTGGCCCAGTGCTCGCGCACGGCCTCCAGCATCGCCAGCAATGCGACCCCCGCCCCCAGCGCCGTGAAAATATGAACGGAGAATGCGGCGGTCCGCATCCGTGCAGGCAACGCATCCGGCTGGCTGGTATGATCCATTGCCAGCAGTGCTATCAGGAATCGCCCCGATTTGCATATGCAGTCTTGCGGCGTTCCGCCGCGCAAATCTGCGGGAAACTTTTGAAGGTTAGCGGTGGCTTGAAAATGCGGCGAACAATGTCAATTGTCCTGGGATGAGCGACGACCTGCAGGTTTATGACGTTATCATTATCGGGGGCGGACCGGCCGGGCTGACGGCCGCGATCGCGGTGGCCGACGCCGGCGCGCGGACCGCGCTGGTGGCGCGCCGCGCGCCCTATGCCGACAACCGCACCACGGCGCTGCTCGGCGCCTCCACCGATCTTTTGGAACGGCTGGACGTGTGGCGGCGCTGTGCCGACAAGGCGGCTCAGCTCAAGACCATGCGCCTCGTCGACGACACCGGGCGGCTGATCCGCGCGCCCGAGGTGCGGTTCTCGGCCGAGGAGATCGGGCGCGCGCAGTTCGGTTTCAACATCGATAACCGCTCGCTGGTGGCCGCGCTCGAGGACCGCGCCGGTGAACTGTCGGCGCTGACACGGTTCGACGACGAGGCCGCCACCATCCTCCCCGATGACGCTGCGGTCAGCGTGACGACGCGCCAGGGCCGCTCGCTGTCGGCCCGGCTGGTCGTCGGCGCCGACGGCCGCAATTCGCTGTCGCGCGAGGCCGCCGGCATCGAGATGGTCAGCCGCGCCCTCGGACAGTCCGCCCTCACCTTCAACATCACGCACACGCGGCCGCACAAGAACGTCTCGACCGAGTTTCACACCGAGCACGGTCCCTGCGTGTTCGTGCCGCTGGCCGGCAACCGCAGCAGCGTGGTCTGGGTCTCCACGCCGAAGGAGGCCGAGCGGCTGATGGCGCTCGGCGACGACGAAATGTCCGTGGCGGCGGAGCGGCAGTCGCACTCGATCCTCGGCCGCGTCGAGGTCGAGCCCGGCCGGCATGTGTTTCCGCTCGCCATCGAGAGTCCCCGGCAGTTTGCGAAAAACCGCATCGCGCTGGTCGGCGAGTCCGCGCATGTGCTGCCGCCGATCGGCGCCCAGGGCCTCAACATGGGCCTGCGCGATGCGGCCGACATCGCCGCGATCGCCGGCGAGGCGATCGGGCGCGGCGAGGATCCGGGCTCGTCGCTGGTGCTGTCGCGCTACCAGGCGGCGCGGCGTCCCGACGTTAGCAGCCGGACCTGGGCGATCGACATCGCCAACCGCTCGCTGCTCAGCGACTTCGTCGGCATGCAGACCATGCGCGCCGCCGGCCTGCACATGATTGGGTCGATCGGCCCGCTCAGGCGGCTCGCGATGCGCGAGGGCCTCGCGCCCTCGTGGCGGCGCTAACCCTTCTAAGGGAATACCAGCCGCCCGGTCTGCAGCAGCCACATCACGCTGGTCAGCGTGACCACCGAGGCGAACGTGCCGATCAGCACCGCGACCGACGCCGGCTCGATCCAGGTGTCGTTCTGCCGCGCGATCACGAACACGTTGAGCGCCGGCGGCAGCGAGGCCATCAGCACCGCGGTCGCCGCCCAGGGCTGCGCGAACGGGCCGAACAGCAGCATCAGGCCGAACGCCACGATCGGATGGATCAGGAGCTTGATCGCGATCACGCCGGGCACCTCCCACGGCACCCGCTCGAACGGCCGCAGCGCCACGGTGACGCCGAGCACGAACAGCGCCATCGGCGCCGCCGCGTTCTCCAGGAACTGCACCGTGCGGTCGAGCGCGACCGGCAGCGGAATATGCAGCGCGGCGACGATCGCGCCGAACACCGCCGACATGATCAGCGGGTTCTGCACGATCTGCCGCGCCACCACCCCGAGCGCATGCAGCAGCGAGGGATGGTCGCGGTCGGTGAGCTCGATCAGCAGCGGCACGATCGAGAACAGGAAGATGCTGTCGCAGCAGAAGATCAGCGCGGTCGGCGCCGCCGCCTTGCTGCCGAGCACGGCGAGCGCCAGCCCCGGTCCCATGTAGCCGATATTGCCGTAGGCGCCGGAGAGCCCGGCGAGCGTCGCCTCGCGCAGCGACAGGCCGCCGATCAGCTTTCCTGCGACCATCGCCAGGAAGAACGCGATCACGGTTCCGAGCGTGGTGGCGATCAGGAATGGCGGGTTGTTCAGCTCGGCAAACGGCGTCTTGGACATGATCCCGAACAGCAGCGCCGGTAACGAGACGTAAAGCAGAAAGAAGTTCATCCAGGACAGCCCGGCCTCGGGCAATCCCTTGGCCTTGCCGCAGATGTAACCGATGAAGATCAGGCCGAAATACGGCAGCGCCAGATTGAGGATATCGAGCATTCTGAAAGTGACTTCTCGGCCGGATTTCGGGGCGGTTGGGCCGCCTGGAAGTGGTAAACGGTGGGTTAAATCGCGTCCATGCCCCTAGCATCGGCCACGATGTTGGTCTATCGACGAGGCATGATCAAAGCGCGCACCGCCAAATTTCAGATCGGTCAGATCGTCCGTCACCGGGTGTTCTCGTTCCGGGGCGTGATCTTTGACATCGATCCGGAGTTCAACAACACCGAGGAATGGTGGCTGTCGATCCCCGAGGACGTCCGGCCGCACAAGGACCAGCCGTTCTACCATCTGCTCGCGGAGAACTCCGAGACCGAATACGTCGCCTATGTTTCGGAGCAGAATCTGCTGCCGGACGATTCCGGTGAGCCGATCCGCCATTCGCAGGTCGCCGAGATTTTTGTGAAGGACAAGTCCGGCGGCTACCGTCCGCGCAATCCCTCGCTGAACTGACGCGCCGCGCATCTCGCGCATCGCTTACACGCCCTCGCGCGCGGCGAGCGCCGCCGCGATCGCCCAGACCACGAACCCCGATAGCGCCAATCCCGCGCCGACCAGGCCGGTCGAGGTCCAGCCATAGCCGGCCGCCACCGCCATGCCGCCAAGCCATGGCCCCAGCGCATTGGCGGTGTTGAAGGCGGAATGGTTCAGCGACGCGGCGAGGCTCTGGGCCTCGCCGGCGACGTCCATCAGGCGGGTCTGCAAGACGGTCGCGAGCGCGCCGCCGAGCCCGATCAGGAACACGTCGGCACACAGCGTCCAGATATTCGCCGCGGCCAACGGATACAGCGCCAGCGTCGCCGCCGACCACAGCAGCAGGCCGCCGGCGGTCGCCATCAGCGCGCGGTCGGCAAAGCGCGGCACGATGATGTTGCCGGCGGTGAGGCCGATGCCGAATACGCAGAGCGCGACCGGCACCATCGCCGGCGAGGTGTGCGTCACCGCCAGCATGGTCGAGGCGAGATAGGTGTAGACCGAGAACAGCCCGCCGAAACCGACGGCGCCGATCGCCAGCGTCAGCCAGACGTGCTTGCGTCCGAGTGCGGAGAGCTCGCGCAGCGGGCTCGCCTTGCTGTTGACGACGTCGCGCGGCGCGAAGATCGCAACCAGCGTCGCGGTGAGCAGCGCGAGGCCGGCCACGATCGCGAACGCCCAGCGCCAGCCGATCGCCTGCCCCACCCCGTTGGCGAGCGGCACGCCGACCGTGGTCGCAATCGTCAGCCCGAGCAGCACGCGGCCGACCGCCGCGGTGCGCTTGTCGGTCGGCACCAGCGCTGCCGCAACCAGCATCGCGATCCCGAAATAGGCGCCGTGCGGCAATCCGGCGAGGAAGCGCAGCGCCAGCAGGGTGTGGTAATCCGGCGCGAGGCCGGAGAGCCCGTTCATCAGCGCGAAGAACCCCATCAGCGCGATCAGCAGCGTCCGCCGCGTCAGCCGCGCCGACAGCACTGCGATCACGGGCGCGCCGACCACGACGCCGAGCGCGTAGGCGCTGATGGCGTGGCCGGCCGCGGGCTCGCTGACGCCGAGGTCATGGGCAAAGAACGGCAGCAGGCTCATGGTGGCGAATTCGGCGATGCCGATCGCAAAACCGCCCATCGCCAGCGCGAGATGAACGATCCCGGGATGGAATGTCCGCGCGGAATTGTCCTGCGTGACGCGCGGCGCGGCCGCGACGGACGCCGTGCGCAGCTGCGGCTGCAGCGGCCGGGATCGCGGTTCCTGCCGTTGTTGATTCAACTGTCGGGACATCAGGCAAATTCCGGGACTACGAATTGCAACCGATGCAATCCAGATGGACGGATCGCGTCATCACGGTTCCGCAACAAGCGGCCAGGCGGAACACACGCGTTTGCGCATCGAAGGCGCTTGCGCGCGTTCGTCTGGCCTCCCGTATCGATTCTGTGATTGTGCTTTGACACATCGCACACGACGGGCAGGACCACCAGCGCAGTAAGCCGCCATCAGCCAGACGTGATCGCATGACAAAAAAGGCGCCCTCTCGGGGCGCCTTCTTGATTGTCGTTGATGTCGCGCTTACTTGGCGGCCGCGTTGGGGGCCGGCGCCGCGCCGCCTTGACCCTGGCCGGCGCTTTCGAGCTTCTTGCGCTGCTCTTCGGCGCGCTTCTGCAACTCTTCCTGCAGCTTCTTCGAGTTCTCCTCGAACACCTTCGGATCGGTCGGCGGGCCGTCATAGGCCTTGGCGAACTCGGTGTTGAGCGGCAGCGGCAGCGTCAGCGGCGCGCCGTTGGAGTTGATCGCCTGAACGACGAGGTTCTGGCCCTTCTTCATGTTGGCGATCAGCTCGGGAGTGGCTTCATAGTCCGACATGCAGCCGTTCTGGAAGCAGATCACGTAAGGCGACTGCTGCGGCGGGTTGCTGTCGACGATAATGCGGGTGCCGTGCACGAGCTGCATGCCGAGCGGCAGCGTCACGCGCAGGATCTTCTTCGGCTCGCCTTCCGGCTCGATGATCACGGCGGCGATCACCGGCTGACCAGACTCGATGCGGCCGTCCTTGCCGGTGAAGCAGACCTGCTTGGCGCCGGCTTCCTGGCCCTTGAGGCAGAACTTGGTCCAGGGCGCGTAGATCAGCTGGATCTGCTGGTCCTGCGGCGGCTGCTGGGCGGCCGCGGCGGGCGGCTGAGCGGCCGGCGGGGCCTGCTGGGCCGCCGGGGCCGGCGCCTTCGGAGCTGCCTTGGGTGCCGCCTTGGGCGCAGCCTTCGGTGCCGCGGGCGCCGGCGCTGCGGGCTGCTGGGCCTGAGCGGCAGGAACCAGGAACGCTGCAGACAATGCCGTCGCCGCCATCAGGGCGACAACTCGCCCCCGCGGCAAGACCGGAGCGGCCAAGATACGGAAATTCATTGCGGAAAACCCTTTCTGAACGGGCAGCGCCCGAAACCGCCGCGGGCGCCGACACATAGCCGTTTGGGCGGCTGTCTCCTCGTCAATTGAGGCGGATACGTGACAGGCGTTGCCGCCCGGTCAATTGCACGCCTTCAATACAGCGGCGGACGGAAAGATCAATGGCGGCAAGCATATTTGCGCGCATCTTACGGCGAGTTGAGGCCGCCTGTGATAAAGCTCCCGGCGTGACGTCTCGCGAATCAAATCCGGCGCCTCACGCGCGTGTTCCCGAGCGCGTCGGGCGCCATTTGCTGGCCGGTCTGTCCATCGCCCTGGCCCTCCTGACGGCGGGACCGGCTCCCGCGGCCGCCGCCGAAAGCTATGCGATCGCGATGCACGGCGCGCCGGCGCTGCCCCCCGGTTTCACCCATTTGCCCTACGCTAATCCCGACGCGCCCAAGGGCGGCCGGCTGGTGCAGGGCCTGATCGGCACCTTCGACAGCCTCAATCCCCTGATCGTCCGCGGCGTCGCCGTCCAGCAGGTCCGCGGCTACGCCTATGAGCGCGGCTATGTCTATGAAAGCCTGATGGTGCGAGGCAATGACGAGCCCTTCACCCTGTACGGCCTGCTAGCGCGCAGCGTCGAGACCGACGATGCGCGGAGCTACGTCACCTTCCACCTCGATCCGCGCGCACGCTTCTCCGACGGCCAGCCGGTCACTGCCGACGACGTGCTGTTCTCGCTGGCGCTGCTGCGCGACCACGGCCGCCCGCTGCATCACCAGTACTATTCAAAAGTCGCAAAGGCGGAGGCGCCCGACCCGCTGACGGTGCGGTTCGACTTCGGCGGCGTCGCCGATCGCGAGCTGCCGCTGATCCTCGGCCTGATGCCGATCCTGCCGCGGCACGCCGTCGACGCCGCCAGGTTCGAGGAAACCACGTTGGCCGCGCCTGTTGGCTCCGGGCCCTATCGCGTCACCACGGTCAAGCCGGGCGCCAGCGTCACCTTCACCCGAAATCCCGATTACTGGGGCCGCGATTTGCCGGTGAATCGCGGCCTCTGGAACTTCGACGAGATCAGGATCGATTACTACCGCGAGGCCAACGGCCTGTTCGAGGCGTTCAAGCGCGGCCTGTACGATTTCCGCACCGAGAACGAGCCGTTGCGCTGGCACGAGGGCTATGATTTCCCGGCGGTGCGCAGCGGCGAGGTGGTCCGCGACACCAACAAGCTCGGCACGCCCTACCCGTCCGAATTCCTGGTGTTCAACAGCCGGCGGCCGAAATTCGCCGACGTCAGGGTGCGCCAGGCGCTGGCGATGCTGTTCGATTTCGAATGGATCAACCGCAACTATTATTTCGGGCTGTATTCGCGCGCCGGCGGCTATTTTGCCGGATCCGAACTGTCCGCCTATGGCCGCCCTGCCGACGAGCGCGAGCGCGATCTGCTCCAGCCCTATTTGTCGCACATCGCGCCCGACATCCTCGACGGCCACTACCGCCTCCCCGTCACCGACGGCTCCGGGCGCGACCGCACCATCCTGCGCAGCGCGCTCGATCTGCTGGAGCAGGCCGGCTACGGCATCGACGGCACGGTGTTGAAGCAGCGCGCGACCGGAATGCCGCTCACCGTCGAGATCCTGGTGACGACGCGCGAGCATGAACGCATCGCGCTCGCCTATCAGCGCGACCTCAAGCGCGCCGGCATCGAGGCCACGGTGCGGGTGGTCGATGCGGTGCAGTTCGAGCAGCGCCGGCTCGCCTTCGACTTCGACATGATTCCAAACCGCTGGGACCAGTCGCTGTCCCCAGGCAATGAGCAGGCGTTCTATTGGGGCAGCCAGGCCGCCGACGTCACCGGCACCCGTAATTACATGGGCGCCAGGGACCCCGCGATCGACGCCATGATCGCGGCGCTGCTGGCGGCGCGGGAGCGGCCGGCCTTCGTCTCGGCGGTGCGGGCGCTGGACCGGGCGCTGATGTCGGGCTTCTACGCTATCCCCCTGTTTAACGCGGGAGAGCAATGGATCGCGCGCTGGAATCGGGTACAACGGCCATCGACTACGGCCTTGGCGGGCTATTTGCCGGAGACTTGGTGGCAGAGGGTCGGCGCGAAGCCGCAAGTCACAAAGCCCGAAGTCACTAAGCCCGAAGTCACAAAGCCCGAAGTCGCGAAGCCGAAGTGACCTGATCCGAATCAAGCGATGCAACCGAATTTGACCCCGTGAACCAGCAGATCACCTCGCCGACGCTCGATACCCTGTTCAAGCGGACTTTGGCGCGGCAGCCGGACGCGCTGGCGCTGGTCGATCCGATCAACAAGCAGCGCATCACCGGGCAGAACCGCAAGCGCCTGACCTACGCCCAAGCCGACCGCGCGATCTCGGCGATCGCGGCCCATTTCATCGAGAGCGGGCTGCCGACCAACACGGTGATCGCCGTCCAGTTGCCCACCACCGTCGAGTTCGCGCTGACAGTGCTCGCGGCGCATCGCGCCGGGCTGGTGGTGGTGCCGCTGCCGCTGCTGTGGCGGCAGTCCGAGCTGACATCGGTGCTCAACCGCACCGCGGCGCGGGCGATCGTCACCTGCGGCCGGATCGACGGCGTGTCCTATGCTGACATCGCGATGAACGCCGCCGCCGAAGCGTTCTCGATCCGTCATGTCTGCGGCTTCGGCAGCGACCTGCCCGAGGGCATGGCCTCGCTCGATCAGGCGATCCTGCAGGATTCCCGGACCTCGCGCTCGGTGATCCAGGACGGCCGCAAGCCGGCGCTGATCTCCTTCGACGTCACCAGTGACGGTTTTCGCCCGGTGCCGCGCGCGCATTTCAGCCTGATCGCCGGCGGGCTCGCGATGTCGCTGGAGAGCGACCTCGCGCAGGGCTCGACCATCATGGCGGCGTTCGCGCCGATGTCGTTTGCCGGCATCTGCGCCTCGCTGGTGACCTGGCTGCTGTCGGGCGGAACGCTGGTGCTGCATCACCCCTTCGACGAAGAGGTGCTCGAAGCCCAGCTCACCGACTACGGCTGCGACACGCTGATCGCGCCGGCACAGCTCGCGCTGCGGCTCGACGAACGCGGCCTGGAGCGCCTGCCGGGCCTGCGCAACGTCGTTGGGCTCTGGCGCACGCCGGAACAGGTCGGCTCCAGCGCGGCCTGGACCGCGAAGCGCGCGACCCTGACCGATGTCTATCTGTTCGGCGAAGCCGGGCTGTTCGGTGCCCGCCGCAGCGCCGAGGACGGATCGCCCGCCCCGATCAAGGTCGGCCCGCACAGCGCGCCGCGCGAAGCGCCGGGTGCAGCGATCGCCGGCGAGATCCTGCTGACGCCGAAGGGTACGCTCGGCCTGCGCGGCCCGATGGTGCCGGTCGCCGCCTATGCGCCGCCGCCCCCGACGGGCGACGGCATGATCGCACCGCCGCCGCGTGACTACGTCGACACCGAATACGCCGCCCGAATCGAGCGCGCGACCGGCGGCCTCAACATCACCGCGCCGCCGGCCGGGGTCATGACGGTTGGTGGGTACCGCTTCCTCGCGCAGGACCTGCAGGAGTGGTCGCGCCGCCTCGGCCAGGGCGCGCTTTTGACCGCGCTGCCGGACCGGCTCAGCGGCCATCGGCTGGCCGGACGGGCGCAGGACAATGCACGGGCCCGCGACGCGCTGACGGAACTCGGGCTTAACCCATTGATGGTGGAAGCTTTTCGCGACCGCGCCAACGCCGCGACGGGTTGAATCTTATCGATGCGTTAGTCTTAGCATTGCGTTGACACTGCATTAAGCGAAGCGAACTAGCATCGCGCCAATTTGCTGATCTCGCGCATTGGTTCCGAGCTTTTCGTATGTCGCAACAAGGTCCGGTCCTCATCGTATCGGCGGCGGCCAAACCGCCGTTCGCCGCCGTCCTCGATGAGACGAAGCTGTTCCCGGTGGTGGTCACCGACTGGAGCGAGGCCGGGCGGGCGATCGAGCAGGTGAAGCCGGCCGCCATCATCGCGGCGGCCGAGGGCACCGATTTCACAGCGCTCGCGGCGCTGGCGAAACGCGCCGCCGCCCGGGCGCCCTATCTGCCGCTGATCGCAGTCGATCCCGCGACCACCCTGCCCGATACCGCAATCGCATTCTTCCAGCGCAAGGGCCTGCCCGATCGCCTGATCGCGCGGCTCAACGCGTCGCTGCGCGTCCGCGCGCTGCATGCGACGGTGATGCGGCGCCTGGTGCCGCCGGCGCCGATTGCGTTGTCGGATATCGATCCGGTCGGCGAAGCCACCACGCTCCTGATCGGCCGCGGCGGCGCCTATCCGACGCTGTCGGTGGCGCTCGGCGAACGCGCCGGCGTGGTCGGCGCACTCAGCATCGAGGCGGCGGCAAAGCATCTCTCCAGCCGCGACATCGACGGCATCGTGCTCGCCGAAGGCTTTACGCCGAGGGTGATGGATGCGTTCCTGACCGTGCTGACCGAGGATGTGCGCTTTCGCCCGCTGCCGGTGCTGGTCGCCTCGGGCGAGCTCACGCCGCGCTACGATCTGCCCAATCTCGAGATCGTCACCGCCGGGCCGTCGCGGATCGCCGACATCGCCCTGCCGATGATCCGCCAGCACGCCTTCGAGGCGCGGCTCGGCCGCATGCTGCGCGCGATCGACGCCAAGGGCCTGATCGATGCCCGCACCGGCCTCTTGACCAAGGTCGCGTTCGACCGCGACTTCGCGACTGCCGTCTACCAGACCGCCGAGCGCGGCGGCAGCCTGTCGGTGGCGCGCTTCACCTTCGACGACACCCATCCGCGCGCCCAGTTCGACGGCGCCCGCATCATCAGCCGGCTGATGCGCCAGGCCGATTTCGGCGCAGTGCACGACGACCGCTCGCTGATCGTCGTGTTCACCGGGACCGATTTGCGCAACGCGCATGCAATCACGCGGCGGCTCGCCAGCGTGATGCGCCATACCCATCACGGCCGCCGCGACGTCAGAGCCGAGCCGGCCGTCGCGGTCGCCACGCTGCAGCCGGGCGATTCCGCAACCTCGCTGCTGGCGCGCCTCACCCAGATGCCGGAGCGCGCGGCGTCGTAAGGACGGCGTAAGCTGCGTAGGGTGGCAACGGAGCGAAGCGACGTGCCCGCCATTCGTGCACACACTTCTCCCCGTCATTGCGAGCGAAGCGAAGCAATCCATTCCTCCGCACCCGCGGAGCCATGGATTGCTTCCGCCTTCGCTCTTCGAGCTACGGCGGACAAGTCGTCGCTTCGCTCCTCGCAAAGATGGGGTGGACGGCCCCCAACGGCATCAGTGTGCCAGACTGGTGATGTTGATTCGACCAGACAAGGGGACCGTCCATGACGAAGATTAGCACGATTGGTTTGGACTTGGCGAAGAACGTGTTTCAAGTTCACGGGGTTGATGCGGCGGGAGCTGTGGTGCTGAGGCGGCAACTTCGGCGGGCCGCCGTGGAGAAGTTTTTTGCGCAGTTGCCGCCGTGCCTGGTGGGCATGGAGGCCTGTGGCAGCGCGCATCATTGGGCACGGGTGATCGGGAAGTACGGCCACGAAGTCAAGCTGATGCCGCCGGCCTATGTGAAGCCTTATGTGAAGCGCAACAAGAACGATGGCCGGGACGCGGAGGCGATCTGCGAGGCGGTGAGCCGGCCGACGATGCGCTTTGTGGCGGTGAAGAGCGTCGCGCAGCAGGCGGCGCTGGCGGTTCACGGCACCCGCGCGCTGCTGGTTCGGCAGCGGACGATGGCCGCGAACGCGCTGCGGGCGGCGCTGAGCGAGCTCGGGATCGTGGCGGCGCAGG
>NZ_CAADFC020000020.1 GCF_900696085.1 Bradyrhizobium ivorense | reverse complement strand
GCCAAAGTGCCCGATGCGAAGCTGTTCCGCTCCGGCCGGGACTTTGCCGCCTGGATCGGGCTCACCGGCAAAGATCACGGCACCGGGGGCAAGCATCGCCCAGGCCGCATCTCCAAGCAGGGCGATCGCGTGCTGCGCGCGCTCTTCATCAACGGCGCCAGCGCCCATCTGCGGCAGCAGAAGGCGCGCGGCGTCAGCGATCCATGGCTGCGTGATTTGCTGGCGCGGCGGCCCTACAAGGTCGCCATGGTGGCCTTCGCCGCCAAGACCGCGCGCATCATCTGGGCCATGCTGGTCAAAGGAGAACCTTACCGCGACCGCGCGAGCGCGCCGGCTGCTGCCTAGTCGAGGGGCGACAGCCGCCGCGCTCGCGCTCATTCCTATCGGAAGGGCAATCAAGGTGTGATGGCAAATGGTCAGGAAACCGGGATCGAAACACTCCGCCACGTCATCGCGCGTCACAGCGCGCCGCAATGATTGGAATTCGATCAGCGATCTCCATCAGGGCCCGCGGTCAATGGCCGCATCTCGAGGCCGTATACATGACCGCTCCCCGATCCGCTTGCCGAAACATCAAGAAAGCCCTTGCCGACAGGGGGCCGTCCATACATGACGTGGAGATAGCTCCGCCTCACGCTGCCTTCTTGCTCTCCGCGAGATTGGCGAGCTGGCGCAAGATCTCCGTCGTCCCCGCGAGCCGCTCTTCCGGCGTCTCCCAATCCTGGAAGAACACCACCTTCATGTCCGGCCGCACTTTTGCGGCCTGGCCGTGCTGGCGAATGAACGACACCAGCCGATCCGGCCGCGCAAACGAGTTGTCGCGGAATGCGATCACCGCGCCCTTCGGGCCGGCGTCGACCTTCTCGACATTGGCCCGGCGGCAATACGCCTTGATCGCGGCCACCTTGAACAGATAGCGCACCTCGTCCGGCAGCACGCCAAAACGGTCGCGCATCTCGGCGGCGAAGCTGTCGATCTCGCCATCGGTGTCGAGATCGGCGAGCCGGCGATACAGCGACAGTCGCACTGAGAGATCGTTGACGTAATCCTCGGGGATCAGCACCGGCATGCCGATCGTGATCTGCGGCGACCAGCGGTCGGCGGCCGGCTCGGCGACGCCGGCCTTGAGGTTGACGATCGCCTCCTCCAGCATCGACTGGTACAGCTCGAAGCCGACCTCCTTGATGTGGCCGGACTGTTCCTCGCCGAGCAGATTGCCGGCGCCGCGGATATCGAGGTCGTGCGAGGCGAGCTGGAAGCCGGCCCCGAGCGTCTCCAGCGATTGCAGCACTTTGAGCCGCCGCTCCGCCTGCGCGGTGATTTTCTGCTGTGCCGGCAGCGTGAACAGCGCATAGGCGCGCAGCTTCGAACGGCCGACGCGGCCGCGCAGCTGATAGAGCTGCGCCAGACCGAACATGTCGGCGCGGTGCACGATCAGCGTGTTGGCGTTCGGAATGTCGAGCCCGGACTCGACGATCGTGGTCGACAGCAGGATGTCGTATTTGCCGTCATAGAACGCGGACATGATGTCCTCGATCACGGTCGGCGGCATCTGGCCGTGGGCGACCGCGACCTTCATCTCCGGCACGTTCTTGTCGAGGAAGTCCTTGACGCCGGCGAGGTCCTCGATCCGCGGCACGACGTAGAACGCCTGGCCGCCGCGATAGCGCTCGCGCAGCAGCGCCTCGCGGATCATCAGGGGATCATGCGGCGCGACGAAGGTGCGCACCGCGAGGCGATCGACCGGCGGCGAGGCGATGATCGAGAGCTCGCGGACACCGGTCAATGCCAACTGGAGCGTGCGCGGGATCGGCGTCGCCGACAGCGTCAGCACGTGGACCTGGGCGCGGAGCTGCTTCAGCCGCTCCTTGTGGCTGACGCCAAAGTGCTGCTCCTCGTCGACGATCAGGAGGCCAAGGTCCTTGAACTTGATGGTCTTGCCGAGCAGCGCATGGGTGCCGACCACGATGTCGACGCTGCCGTCGGCGATTCCCTTCTTGACCTGGTTCAGCTCCTTGGTCGAGACCAGCCGCGAGGCCTGCGCGACGTTGACGGGGAAGCCGCGGAAGCGCTCGGCGAAGGTGCGCGAGTGCTGCCGCGCCAGCAGCGTGGTCGGCACCACGACCGCGACCTGCCTGCCCTCCAGCGCCACCGCAAAGGCCGCCCGCAGCGCCACCTCGGTCTTACCGAAGCCGACGTCGCCGCAGATCAGCCGGTCCATCGGGCGGCCGATTTCGAGGTCTTTCAGTGTCGAGGTAATGGCCCCGAGCTGATCCTCGGTCTCCTCATAGGGGAAGCGCGCGCAGAACTCGTCATAGACATGCGGCTGCAGCGGGAATTTCGGCGCCTCGTGCAGCTGCCGTTCGGCGGCGATCTTGATCAACTCGCCCGCGATCTCGCGGATGCGGTTCTTCAGCTTGGCCTTGCGCGCCTGCCAGCCGCCGCCACCCAGGCGATCCAGCTCGACGTTGGCGCTGTCGGAGCCATAGCGCGACAGCAGCTCGATGTTTTCGACCGGCAGGAACAGTTTTGTCTCGGCGGCATAATGCAGCTCGAGGCAGTCATGCGGCGCGCCGGAGACCTCCAGCGTCTGCAGGCCGACGAAGCGGCCGATGCCGTGCTCGACATGGACCACGAGATCGCCGGTCGCAAGGCTCGTCACCTCCGAGATGAAATTGTCGAGCTTACGGCTCGCCTTGCGCGGCCGCACCAGGCGGTCGCCCAAAATGTCCTGCTCGCTGATGACGGCGAATTCGTCGGTCTCGAAACCGGACTCCATGCCGAGCACGGCCAGCATGGTCTCGTTGCGCGGCGTCGCCTGCACGATCCGCCAGGTGTTGACGCTGGTGGTGTTGAGCAGCTTGTGGTCGCGCAGCATCGCGCCCATGCGGTCGCGCGAGCCTTCGCTCCACAGCGCGATCACCACCTTCTTACGCTGCGACTGCAGCGCGCCGACATGGCCGACCACGGCCTCGAACACGTTGACCTTGGTGTCGGCACGTTCCGGCGCAAAGTTGCGGCCGGCCCGCGCGCCGGCGTCGAACACCTCGGTCGAGCCTTCCGGCACCGCGAACGGCGTCAGCCGCGCCAGCGGCGCATCGCCGAGCAGCTTTGTCCACTCGCTCTCGGTCAGATAGAGCTTGTCCGGCGGCAGCGGCTTGTAGATCGCGCCGCTGCCGGGATGCTCCAGCGCCTCGCGGCGCGCCTCGAAATAGTCGACGATCTGGGTGAAGCGTTCGCGCGCGGCGTCCTCGGCCTGCGGCTCGATCGCGACCACCGCGCCGTCGAGATAGTCGAACAGCGTGTCCATCCGCTCCTGGAACAGCGGCAGCCAATGCTCCATGCCGGGATGGCGGCGGCCCTCGGAGACGGCTTCATAGAGCTGGTCGGCGCGCTCCGGCGCACCGAACGCTGCGACATAGCCCATGCGGAAGCGGCGGATGGTTTCGGTGGTGAGCTGGAATTCCGAGACCGGCACGAGGTCGAGCCCGCGCATGTCGAGCAGCGTGCGCTGGGTCTCGGCATCGAAGCTGCGGATCGATTCAAGGCTGTCGCCGAAGAAGTCGAACCGCACCGGCTGGTCGAGGCCGGCCGGAAACAGGTCGAGGATGCCGCCGCGCACGGCGTATTCGCCGGGCTCGCGTACCGTGGACGAGCGGCTGTAGCCGTTGTGCTCGAGCCAGGCCACGACGGAGTCCATCGGCACCACGTTGCCCGGCGCGACCGACAGCGCCTGCGCGGCAACCAGCTCGCGCGCCGGCACTCGCTGCACGGCGGCGTTCACCGTGGTCAGCACGATCAGCGGCTTGTCGGAGCCGACCAGCCGCGACAATTTCGCCAGCGTGGTGAGGCGCTGCGCCAGGATACCGGAATGCGGCGAGACGCGGTCATAGGGCTGGCAGTCCCAGGCCGGGATCTGCATCACCGCGATGTCGGGGGCGAAGAATTCCAGCGCGCGCGAGAGCTGCTGCATCCGCGCGCCGTCGCGGCAGACCACGGCCAGACTCACGGCGGTGCGCTTCGGCTTGGCCGCGATCGCGCGCGCGAGATCGGAGATGACGAGCCCCTCGGCGCCCTCGGCGACATTGGCGATGGTCAGCACGCGGCCGGGCGCCAGCATCGCGGCCGGCGATTTCAAAGGCTGTTTCATGCGCCGTGATCCGCCACCCGAAACGCCTTGATGCGGGCAAACAGCGCGGTCGCGTGTTCGGCCGCCAGCTGCTTGTCGCCGGTCAGTGCGGCATAGAGGTCCGGATCGGGCACCTCGATCAGGTGCTCGAGCTCGGCCAGTTCCTGGTCGGTGAGATCGGCGATGGTGGCGTCCGCAAAACGGCCGAGGATCAGGTCCATCTCCCGCGTGCCGCGGTGCCAGCAGCGAAACAAAAGCCGCTTGCGGCGGTCATCGAGCCCACTGCTCGACCGTGTCGATCCCGTCATGTCGCAAAATCCATCCAACGCCAAAAGCCCGGACGTGCCGGGCGGGGTTGATATAGCCACCGCGATGGCCGATGTCAGCCCTCATCTGCGGCCTGCGAGCCATGTTGTCATTGCCGGGCTTGCCCGCCCGCCGAAGCCTTGGCGAAGGCGGGACCCGGCGAACAAGCGGCTCCAAAAAAAGACGTGGATGCCCGGCACAAGGCCGGGCATGACGGTGAAGATTAGTCCTAGGTTTTCCGAATGCGCCCCAGCCTGCTCAATCCGCTGTTTGCCCCGGTCACGACGCTGTCAGGCGTCGGCCCGAAGCAGGACAAGCTGCTGCGCTATCTGCTCGACCGCAGCGAGACGCCGCGGCTGGTCGACCTGCTGCTGCATCTGCCCGCCAGCGTGATCGACCGCCGGGCGCGGCCAAAAATCCGCGACGCCGCGGTGGGAACCATGGTGACCTTGGAGGTCACCGTCGACCGCCATCGCCCGCCGCCGCCGCGCAATTCGCGCGCGCCGTACCTGGTCTATGCCAGCGACGACACCGGCGATGTGGTGCTGACCTATTTCCGCAGCCCGCCCGGCTTTGTCGAGAAGCTGCTGCCGGTCGGCGAGAAACGCTACGTCTCCGGCACGCTGGCGCTGTATGACGGCATTCCGCAGATCGTGCATCCCGACCGCGTTGTCGACGAGGCCGGTTTTGCAAAACTCTCCGGCATCGATCCGGTTTATCCGCTGACCGAGGGCCTTGCGATTGGCTCGCTCCGCCGCGCCATCGCGCAGGCGCTGACCAAACTGCCTGACTTGCCGGAGTGGATCAGCCCCGAGGTGCTGCGCCGCTGCAAGTTTCCGCCGATCCGGGAAGCGCTGACCCGTGTCCATGTCCCGGTCGAGCTGACCGACATTTTGCCCGATGGCCCGTTCTGGTCACGGCTGGCGTTCGACGAGTTGCTGGCCGGCCAGCTCGCGCTGGCGCTGATCCGCGCCACGCTGCGCCGCCCCGCCGGGGTTCGCAATGCCGGCGACGGCCATCTGCGCAGCAAGATCATCGACGCCCTGCCCTATGCGCTGACCAAATCGCAGCGTGAGGCGGTCGCCGCCATCACCGAGGATTTGC
The DNA here is from genome assembly GCF_900696085.1 of Bradyrhizobium ivorense. Lineage (GTDB taxonomy): Bacteria > Pseudomonadota > Alphaproteobacteria > Rhizobiales > Xanthobacteraceae > Bradyrhizobium > Bradyrhizobium ivorense. The sequence continues at coordinate 123,759 of NZ_CAADFC020000020.1, read as the reverse complement.
GCCAGCCGGTGCGCATGCTGCGGCTGGTGCAGGGCGACGTCGGCTCCGGCAAGACCGTGGTGGCGCTGCTTGCGGCCGCCGCCGTCGCGGAAGCCGGCAAGCAGGCGGCGCTGATGGCGCCGACCGAGATTTTGGCGCGCCAGCACATCAAGACCATCGCGCCGCTCGCCGAGCGCGCGGGGATGCGCGTCGCCATCCTCACCGGCCGCGAGAAGGGCAAGGAGCGCCGCGAGCTGTTGGCGCGGCTCGAGGCCGGCGAGATCGATCTGTTGGTTGGCACGCACGCGCTGATCCAGGACGACGTGATCTACAAGGACCTCGCGCTCGCCGTGGTCGACGAGCAGCACCGTTTTGGCGTGCGCGAACGCCTCGCGCTAACCTCCAAGGGCGCGGCCGTCGACGTGCTGGTGCTGAGCGCCACCCCGATCCCGCGCACGCTGGTGCTGACTTATTTCGGCGACATGGACGTCTCCGAGCTGCGCGAAAAACCCGCCGGCCGGCAGCCGATCGATACCCGCGCGGTGCCGATGAGCCGGATCGAGGACGTGATGGACGGCGTCGGCCGCGCGCTCGGCGCCGGCAAGCTGGTGTACTGGATCTGCCCGCTGGTCGATGAGTCCGAAGCTGAAGGCACCGAGCATCTCACCAACGCCACCGAGCGCTTCGAGTCGCTGCAAAAACGGTTCGGCGATCGCGTCGGCCTGGTGCATGGCCAGATGAAGGGCGCGGAAAAGGATCGCGTGATGGCGCAGTTCGCCGCGCATGAGATCGGGCTGTTGGTCGCCACCACCGTCGTCGAGGTCGGCGTCGACGTCCCTGCCGCGACCATCATGGTGATCGAGAACGCCGAGCGCTTTGGCCTCGCCCAGCTGCACCAGCTGCGCGGCCGCATCGGCCGCGGCTCGGAGGCCTCGACCTGCCTCCTGCTCTACAAGGAGCCGCTCGGCGAGATGTCGAAGGCGCGGCTGAAGGTGATCCGCGAGACCACGGACGGTTTCCGCATCGCCGAGGAGGACCTCAAACTGCGCGGCGAAGGCGACGTGCTCGGCATCCGCCAGAGCGGCCTGCCCGGCTACCGCATCGCCCGCTCCGACATCCACGCCCAGCTGATCACGCAAGCCCGCGACGAGGCGCTGCGCATCATGAAGGACAATCCAAAACTGAAAGGCGAGCGCGGCGACGCACTGCGCTGCCTGCTCTACCTCTACGAACGCGACGAAGCCGTGCCGCTGATCGGGGCTGGGTGATTCAACGCGACACACGCCACCCGTCTGTCCCGTCATCCCCGCGCAAAGGCGGAGCCCTTGTCGCTGGAGGTGCGAGCTCTTGCGAGCCTCGAAGGATCGACGGCCACCAGCGGGGCCGATTCATCCTTCGAGACGCGCGCAAGAGCGCGCTCCTCAGGATGACGGTACGATAGCAAGATCAGGCGCGCCGTACACAGGCGCGCCGCCCTACTCCACCTTCGCCGGCGCTGCGGCCGGTTGCAGCGAGGCCTGACTGGCGATGCGGGCGGCGTTGGCGACGCCGGCGAGCGCTGCGGCGCGCTTCTGGTCGGCGGCGCCGGGCTGCACCACGCCGGCCGACATGATCAGCGTGGCGGCATCCTCGGTGCTCATCTCGATCTCGATGATCTTGCTCTTCGGCACGTAGAAGAAGAAGCCGGTGGTCGGGTTCGGCGCGCACGGCAGGAACACCGAGATGTGCTCCTCCGCGCCGGGCAGGCTGGCGGCAAGCTCCGCGCTCGGCGCCTGCGAGATCAGCACGATCGACCACATCCCCGGCGAGGGAAATTCGACGAGGCCGACGCGGCGGAAGCTCGAGCCGTTGCCGGAGAACAGCGTCTCGAACACCTGCTTCAGCCCGCGATAGATTGCGCGCACCGCCGGGATCCGCCCGAGCAACCGCTCGCCGAGATCGACCAAGGTGCGGCCGATCAGATTGGCGGTGAGGAAGCCGAGCAGGGTCAGCGCGATCACGGCGACGATCAGGCCGGAACCGGGCAGTCCGAACGGCAGATAGGTTTCCGGCCGGTACGCGGTCGGCACGAACGGCCGCACCAGATTGTCGACCCAGTTCACGAACCACCAGGTCAGATACAGCGTGATCGCGACCGGCCCGGCCACCACGAGGCCAGTCAGGAAATAGTTGCGAAACCGGGCCATCAGCCCGCGCGGGGCGTCGGGGGGCAGTTCACCTGACGAGACGGGAGGCACTTGGTTGGACGTCATTGCGGTTCCAGGTCGTCGACGCGGCCGTCCTCACCAGCATGATCCGGAAAAGTGCGCCGCGGTTTTCCAAAAAAGATCATGCATAAACAACGGGCTAGCGCACGATGATAATCCTGTCCCGAACCACCGCGCGCAAGCACCCCTCAGCTAAGCCATCCTAGCAGGTTTTTGAAGGGCCGCGTGACGGCGTCACTTGCGACTATTCGACCGTGACCGATTTCGCCAGGTTCCTCGGCTGGTCGACGTCGGTGCCCATCACCACGGCGGTATGATAGGCCAACAGCTGCACCGGCACGGCATAGACCATCGGCGCAAAGGTCGCGCCCATGTCGGGCATCACGATCGTCACCAGCGACTGGATGGTCGCCTCCGCCGCGCCCCTGGCGTCGGTCATCAGGATGATCTTGCCGCCGCGCGCGGCGACCTCCTGCATGTTCGAGACGGTCTTCTCGAACACCTTGTCGTAGGGCGCGATCACCACGACCGGCATGTGCTCGTCGATCAGCGCGATCGGCCCGTGCTTGAGCTCGCCGGCAGCGTAGCCCTCGGCGTGGATGTAGGAGATTTCCTTCAGCTTCAGCGCGCCCTCCAGCGCCAGCGGATAGCTGGTGCCGCGGCCGAGATAGAGCACGTCGCGCGACTTCGAGATCTCGCGCGCCAGCTTCTCGATATGGGGCTCGGTGGTGAGCGCCTCCGACATCAGCCGCGGAATCTCGACCAGCGAATGCACCAGCTTGGCCTCGTCGGCATCGGACAGCTCGCCGCGCGCCTTGCCGGCGGCGACCGCGAGCGAGGCCAGCACCATCAGCTGGCAGGTGAACGCCTTTGTCGAGGCGACGCCGATCTCCGGCCCGGCCAAGGTCGGCAGCACCACCTCGCTCTCGCGCGCGATCGTCGAGGTCGGCACGTTGACCACCGAGAGCGTGTACGCGCCCTGCGCCTTGGCGTAGCGCAGCGCCGCCAGCGTGTCGGCGGTCTCGCCGGACTGCGAGATGAAGACCGCGAGATCGCCCTTGCGCAGCGGCGCCTCGCGGTAGCGGAATTCGGAGGCGACATCGAGCTCAACCGGCAGCCGCGCCAGCCGCTCCAGCCAATACTTCGCGACGAAGCCGGCATAGCTCGCGGTACCGCAGGCGGTGATCGAGACGCGCTGGATGTTCTTGAAGTCGAACGGCAGCTTGACCGGCATGGTAACGCGCTCGGTCGCCATGTCGACGTAACGGGCGAGCGTGTGCCCGACCACTTCCGGCTGCTCGTGGATTTCCTTTGCCATGAAGTGGCGGTAGTTGGCCTTGTCGACCAGCGCGGTCGCCGTCAGGTGCTTGATCGCCTCGCGGTGGACGATGGCGTTGTCCTTGTCGAAGATGGTGGCGCCCTTGCGATTCAGCACCACCCAGTCGCCGTCCTCGAGATAGCTGATCGTGTCGGTGAACGGCCCGAGCGCGATCGCATCGGAGCCGAGATACATCTCGCCGTCGCCGTGGCCGATCGCCAGCGGCGGGCCGTTGCGGGCGCCGATCATCAGGTCGTCCTCGCCGGCGAAGATCAGGCCGAGGGCAAACGCGCCGCGCAGCTGCGACAGCACCGCCCGCACCGCCTCGACCGGCGCGACACCGCCCTTCAGCAGATTGTCGACCAGGTGCACCACGACCTCGGTGTCGGTCTCGGTCGAGAACACCGTGCCCTTGGCCTCGAGGCCCTCGCGCAGCTCGCGAAAGTTCTCGATGATGCCGTTATGCACCACGGCGACCCGCTCGGTGGCGTGCGGATGCGCATTGTTCTCGGTCGGCCGGCCATGGGTGGCCCAGCGGGTGTGGCCGATGCCGGTATGGCCGCCGAGCGGCTTGGCCTCGAGCCGGGCCTCCAGGTTCTTCAGCTTGCCCTCGGCGCGGCGACGCGCCAGCGCCCCGTTCTCCAGCGTGGCGACCCCGGCGGAATCATAGCCGCGATATTCGAGCCGCTTCAGCGAATCCACCAATTGCTCCGCGACCGGAGCGCGTCCAAGAATGCCGACGATGCCGCACATGCGGTTCAATGTCCCCAAATCGCCGAAAATTTGCCAACGCGGCGACACGGTCCCTTAACGGGAATCGCCGGCCGCAAGATACTCAATAATTATTGCGGATTGCGACAGTCTTAAGCGGCGATATCGATGCGAAAGGCTGGTTAACTGGGGCTAACCATTTTGGCGAAACCGCGTCAAGATGCACCGGCAAGCTCCGCTGCCGCGACCTCAGGGCTCCGCGAGCGCGACGAGCAGAGCGAGCATCAGACGCCGCGCGGCATCTCAGCCCGCTCGCCTGCGCCGTGCTCGATGTCGATCACTTCAAGTCGGTCAACGATCGTTACGGGCACGCGGTCGGCGACATGGTGCTGGGCCGGCCGCAATCAGGCGCTGGCCTCGGTCGACCCGGCGCCGTCGATCGCGCCGACCGCGCGGCGCGTCTTCAAGGCCGGCAAGTTCAGCTTCAACGCCGGCCATTCCATCGTCGGCTGCACCGTGCGCGGACTGTCGCGCCGGCGACGATCGAGGTCAACACCACCGCCGGCATCCCCGAGCAGTTCAAGCTCGCGATCGCCGCCGACGCGCTGTCGCGGGCCTGCCGCATCACCGCAAAGCAGGACAACCGGGTCGAGGTCGCCTTCACCTGAGCGCGACGCGCATCGACCGTTACAAACCAAAGAAGATCAGCAGCGCCGCGGCGGCCCACAGTGGCGACAGGCCGAGCAGCATCGACAACCAGAAATTCAGCTCTCTCAGCGCGCTCGACTGCCCCTTCATCGGCGTCCTCCCCCATGCGAGAGCCATGATCCTGCCCGCTGGGGAAGGTTCCGGCATTAACCCACGTCTATTCTCCCGCCGCCGGCTTCGGCGGGCCGCCTTTCGAAATCGGCGCCCCGCCGCTGTGGCCTCAGTCGATTTCCTGGACGACCGTGCGGGTGCCGGGATCGACCAGCATGACGCGCTCGCCGGAATAGACGTAGCGATACTTGGTCAGTGACGGACCCCAGTCGGCCGGCACCGGCTCGAGCTCGACCTCGCGAGGCACCGTGGCGCCGACCACGATCTTCTCGCGCGTTTCAACCGGACGGATCTTGTGCTCGGTGACGTAACTGCGGATCCGCGTGCGATACTCCGGCTCGATCTGCACGGTGGTGGCGTGGCCGGTGCCAGTCGTAGGCGCGATTGTCGTCGGCTGGGCAAACGCTCCCGTCGACACCAGCAGCGCGGTCGCCGACATCAGCAACAACTTCTTCATGATCATTCTCCTCCTCGCCGCCCATGCGGCCTATTGAGAACCATCAAAAGACGGCAATGTTCCTGACGCAGTCTTTGCAGAGCGCTGCATCGTCCAGCGTCCGATCGCGGACAGCAGCATGCGCCGCTGCTCCGCAAGGCCGGAACAGCACGCGCGAGTGCAGCGAATGCTGAGCGAGAGACGTCATCAGTCGGGCAATCATCCTCGGCGCCAGGCTCAAACACTGGTGAGCAAACAATAGGCCCCGGTGAAGGGGCCTATGCTTTAGTACCTGGCTTTAGTACTTGAACTGTTGCATCGCCTTCAGTTGATCCTTGGTGGCGTCCACCGTACCGCGGTCCGGATACCACTGCTTCGATCCCGAACTCGTCGAGCCGGTGGTGGTCTTGCCGGATTCGTTCGCGAAGTGGATCTTGTCCATCGGCATCAGCACGTCGTGCTCGCCCATCCCGAGGAAGCCCCCGACACCGACCACAACACCCGCGACCTTCCCGGACGAATCCAGGATCACGTCACTGACGTCGCCGATCTTCTCGTTCTGCTTGTTGTAGATGTTGACGCCCACCAGCTTGGAGGCGCGCCACTGACCTGAAGCCGAGACCGGCGCCGCAGCCGTCGATGGCGACGTCGTATTGGTCTGGGTGTTGGTCTGGGCAACAGCCATCGGCGACGCCAGCGTGCAAGCCAGGATCACCGTCGGAATAATTCGCATTGTCCTCTCCTCTTCATAGTACGTCAGGAAACTGGAGCGACGGGCAATTGTTCCTAGCGAGTAACGTTCGCGCTCGAAATCCGGCGCCGGCCGGTTTTCTGCGATGGAGCATTGGGGGTTCGATCACCCGGGGGACAAATGCCCAGCTCTTTGCGAACGGCGGCCGCCGCGTTGCCAACCTTGTCGACGGCGCGCTGCAGCTCGTCCCGGGTCACCCCGAGTTCGTGGGTCCAGTACTTGACCTCGTAGTCCTCCTGCATGTTGATCTTTGAGCGGTCGGGCTGCACTCGTTTCGTCAGATTGTCGGGCATCCGCGCCTCCGGTTCGTAGCGCGCGGCCCCTGCTCCAGAGATCGCAGGCATACCGCGCGCCGTCTGGCAATCATCCAATCGCTGCGGTGAAAACGTCGCATGCTGCCAGGCGTTCCTGGAAGGAACAACGAAGACGGATTTTGCTTCTAAGGTATTGCGGAGAAGCAGAAGCCAGTGCCGAGATTCCATTTCGAGATCGTCGACGGCTACACCATCGAAGACCCGCTTGGGGTTGAACTTCCAACCGAGGACCAGGCGAAGGCCATCGCGCATCGAATGGCCGAGCAGATCAGCAACGACGTGGCTGACGAGTCCTTGAGCGCCGTTGTCGTGAAAACGGATTCGGGAAAGGAAATTTATACGGCCCCTATTCGCAAGGCCCCCAGCCCGCAGTGATTTCCCGGGGCCAACGCTTGGGATCAGTCTTTGGGATTAGGAACGCTCGCGAACGCCGCCCGTTGCTTCGCGACACAGAACCAAGGAGACGCCTCATGGGCTTTTTTACAAAAGACATCAAAACACTCAACGATCTCTTCGTGCACACCCTGCGCGACATCTACTACGCCGAGCAGCAGATTACGAAGAACCTGCCCGACATGATCGAGAAGGCAACCGACGGCTCGCTGAAGAAGGGTTTTGAAACCCATCTCGCCGAGACCAAGAACCAGATCATTCGGCTCGAGAAGGTCTTCAAGATGCATGGCGTCGACGCCACGGGGGTCGATTGCCCGGCCATCGACGGCATTCTCGAGGAGGCTAGCGACATTGCCGGCGACGTCGATGACAAGAAGGTACTCGACGCAGCCCTGATCGCTGCCGCGCAAGCGGTCGAGCACTATGAGATCACGCGCTATGGCACGCTGATCGCATGGGCCAACATGCTTGGCCGCAGCGACTGCGCCTCGGTCCTGCAGCAGAACCTCGACGAGGAAAAGGCGACCGATCAGAAGCTCAACGCGATGGCGCTGCGGGGCGTCAATCAGAAGGCGGCTTGAGTTCATCACGGGCCGGCAAGAGAAAGTCGTCCGCAGCGACGCGGACGACCTTCTGGTGATGGGGAATGGCGCCTCCACCAGAAAATTAACACAGGTGAACAAGCAACCAATCTCCTGCGCAGCGCTTATTGCTAATGCAGCCTGCCCTTGAGGTCCATTTGGTGCGCGTGAGGACCGACGACGGAGACGTCGAAATTTGGCTGGCCGCCACGTCGATCGATGAGGCCCTCGACCGCGTGCTGGACGTTATCCCGGAAGGCTGGGCCGTCAGCCTTGATCCCCGTCAAATCGACCCCGAGCAAATTGCGGCGCTCAACATGACCATCGGCGAAATCCGCCGGTATCAGCCTGGCTGATCGTCGCGCGCAACAGTTTGGATTGCAGCATTGCCATCCGGATCGCAGTCGTGCACCCGGCCCGCCCGCGGAGGCCGGACCTGGGCCTTCTGCACCCCAACGATTCACACAGATCAATGACGAGCGTTCGGCCTTGGCGTCTAAGTGAGCGCAAGGTTTGCGCTACATGGCGATTCCGTTGAGCAGCAACGATTGCTCCTTTTCCGAGGTAAGCCCACGCCTCAGGAACGAGCAGAAATCCAAGCCGTTGCAGCTATTGGTGCAACCCGCAACACATAGGCCAGGCAACTCGTAGAGATGCGATGTACAAAGAATCGATCATGGACGAGCTGAGGCAAATTGAAATCGACGTGGTCGAGGGCGAGAGGCGGCTGGCAGAGAAAGAAGCGCTCCTGATTGAATTGAAGCAGCGGAATGAAGACACCCGCAGGGTGGAAGCCGAACTTGACGTGATGCGCAGAAGTCAGCTCGACCGGGAGCAGAACCGCCAACGCCTGCTCTCGCTGCTCCATCCCTAGACACGCGCTGGCCGGAGGAACTCAGCACCGAGCCCGGAAGTTGTCCGAGGCCAGAGCCGTCCACGCAACAATATGGGAGATTCAAGGTGCGAGCTGAATTGGCGGCCATATGCCTTGCCCTCTCGTTCGATTTGGCCGCAGCGCAGCCAACGGGAGATATCAAAGCGCCAGATGGTCGCTCAGCGCCTGAAGAAAAAGGTCAGCTACAACCGCAGGGCTGGACCGGACCGATCGACACCGGTTCCGGCGGTGCGCCGCCGGAAAGCCCCCAGGGGCAAAGTCCCCCTCGGATGCAGCCGGCGCCAGACGGGTCGACAAAAACGACGGTCGAGCCGCCAAAGTAGCGGTCGGCCATCGGTGGTTGTGGGTCATGTTTTCCGTCAGGACGACACCGTGTCTGCTGCGCGGAGCAACCGTACACAGGGACAGCGCTTCACTTCCCCTTCGCCGCCTTCTCCTTCAGCTTGGCGGTGCGATAGCGCGCGGCGCCGCCTTCGCGGATGGTTTGCTGGCTGCGCTCGACGGCCATCGCGTCGTCGGGGACGTCCTTGGTGATCACCGAGCCGGAGCCGATATAGGCGCGATTGCCGACCGTGACCGGCGCAACCAGCGACGTGTTGGTGCCGATGAAGGCGCCCTCGCCGATCAGGGTCTTGTGCTTGAGGAAGCCATCATAGTTGCAGGTGATGGTGCCGGCGCCGAGATTGGCACTGGCGCCGACATGGGCATCACCGACATAGGACAGATGATTGACCTTGGCCCCGGCCTCGATCACGGCCGCCTTGGTCTCGACGAAATTGCCGATCTTCGCCCCCTCGCCGAGCGAACTGCCGGGCCGCATCCGTGCGTAGGGACCGACCAGCGCCTTCTTGCCGATCTTCGACTGGATGATGTGCGTGAACGAATGGATCACGGCGCCGTCGTCGATGGTGACGCCGGGGCCGATCACCACGAACGGCTCGATGGTAACGTCCTTGCCGAACTTGGTGTCGGCGGAGAGATAAACGGTGTCGGGCGCGATCAAGGTCACGCCGGCCTCGAGCGCGGCCTTGCGCAGCCGCGCCTGCATCACGGCCTCCGCCTCGGCGAGCTGCGCCTTGGTGTTGATGCCGCGCACTTCGTCTTCGCTGGTTTCAATCACGACGGCCTCCAGTCCCAATTCCCTGACAATGCTCACCGCGTCGGTGAGATAATATTCGCCCTTGGCGTTGGCGTTGCCGATCTTCTCGATGATCGCCAGCGCTCCTTTGCCGTCGAACGCCATCACGCCGGCATTGCACAGCGTGATCTTGCGCTCCTCAGCGCTGGCGTCGGCCTGCTCGCGGATCGCAACCAGTCTGCCGTTCTCGACCACCAGCCGGCCATAGCCGGTCGGGTCGGCGGCGTGGAAGCCGAGCACCGCAAGCGCCGCGCCCTGGCGCAGCGGCGCGCGCATGCGGGCAAAGGTCTCGGCCGAAATCAGCGGCGTGTCGCCGAATGCGACCAGCAGATCGTCGGCGCCGCGGGCAAGCGCCTCACGCGCCGCCAGCACCGCATGCGCGGTGCCGAGCCGCTCGCGCTGGACGAAGGTCTGGGCGTCGGGCCGCACCCGGCGTGCCTCGGCCGCGACGGCCTCGTGGTCGGGCCCGATCACGACCGCAAGCTGCGATCCCTCGCCGGCGTCGGTGGCATTGAGCACATGCGACAGCAGCGACTGCTGCGCCACCGGATGCAGCACCTTCGGCAGCGCCGAGCGCATCCGCGTGCCCTCGCCGGCCGCAAGCACCACCGTCAGGCTCGATCGTGCAGTCATCCAGTGTCCTCAACGTCCCGCGCAGCTGACTGCGCGAGGCTCTCACAAGGTTTCTCTTGGAGGCCGTCTTTAATTGTTTTCCCCGGCAGAAGAAACCGATTCGCCGCCTTTGGCGCCCGGATTCAAGTTCCCTCGCCATTTCCTGTTAATCTTTACCCTGTGATTCGGCGGGCCTTGAGGAGGGCCGAGCGGGCTTTGGCCAAAGATCCCGACAACCTTGCGGCGGCTTTCGACACCGAAGGCAGCGGCGGCCTGCTGGCCGAGGAGGACGCGCTCGACCGCCGCCTGCTGTGGCGACTCGGATCGTGGGGCTTGGCTGCGGTCGGCGCGATCGTGATTGCCGTGATGGCCAACCAATCGTCGCTGACGCTGAAGCGCGACCAGCTCGCGGTCGCGGACATGGCCCAGCAGACCCAGCAGCTGCGGGCTCTGAGCAAAGAGAGCCACAGCGAGGCGCGGCGGCTCGCATCCGCCATCGATACGCTGAGCGGCGACCGCGATCGGCTCTACGCGCGCGTGACCACGCTGGAACAGAATCTGGATTCCGTCACCGGCGCGATCGCCCGGCAGGCGACGGCGCCCGCGCCGTCGCCTTCGACTGCGGCAACTGCGCCCGGCACGCCGCCCGCTCCCGCTAATCTGCCGCCGGCGCAGCCGACAGCACCGGTCCCGGCGGTCGCACCGGTCGCGACCATTCAGCCCGACAAGCCGGCTGCCGCCGAGAAGACGGTGACGCCGGCCGAGAGCAAGCCTGCCCTGCCGGCCGACAGACCGCAGGCCGCGGTGGAGAAACCCGCGGACAAAGCGCCTGCGCCGGTTGGCAAGACACCGCCTGCCGCCGACCCACCGGCGGCGGCCGCTGACCATCCGGCACCGCCTGCGCCGATCGCGATGAGCCCGGCGACTGCGGCCGCGGAGCCGCGCGACGGGAAGCCCACGGCGGCGGCGCTGGTCACCGACAAGTCGATCACCAGCCCGCCCGATCCGGCCGCCGGCAAACCGCTCGAGCTGGTGAAGCCGCCGGCCGCCGATCACGTCACCGCCGAGCCGCTTCCGGTAGTGATGGCGGATCCGGATTCCCAGGCCGACGACGACAGCGAGGCGCCGAAAGCAAAGATCCAGCGCACCGAGTTCGGGGTCGATCTCGGTACCGCGAATTCGGTCAATGGGCTACGCGCGTTGTGGCGCGGCCTGTTGAAGTCGAAAGCCAACGCCCCGCTGGCGGCGCTGCGGCCGATCATCGTGATCAAGGAGAACACCAACGGGCTCGGCATGCAGCTGCGCCTGGTGGCCGGGCCGCTGAACGATGCCGGCACCGCGGCAAAGATCTGCGCCAGCCTGAGCCCGAACCAGCGGACCTGCGAGACGGCGATCTATGACGGCCAGCGCCTCAGCCTGAACGAGCCGCCTGCAGCCCGGCCTGCGCCGGCGCACCGGCGGACGGTGCCGAGGCGTGCTGTGGCGCCCCCACCGCCTCCGCCGCCGGTTGCCGAGGAGAAGAAGCCGGAGCCGACGACGTTCTCCTCGATGTTCCGCCGCAACAGCCAATGAATCATGCACGGCAACGCATTGCGGCCAAATTCTCAACCGATTTCGCGGGCAGAGCGTTTTCCAGCGAAGTGGATACCGGTTCGCTTGAAGAAAACGCGTCAAAACAAGAATCTAGCGCTCCGTTCCGATTCCATCGGAACGGAGCGCTAGTTACCGCGCCTTGTCCGATGACCCGATCCCGACCATAGTGCTGCGATGACAAAACCTCCGTTCCGTCTCTCCCCCTACCAAGTCCAGTTCCTGATGGTGATCGGCTTCGTCACCATCGGCTACGCGCTTTATCTGCGCTATCTCGGCATCGAGTTCTCGCCGACGGCGCTGGCCTGCGACGCCGGCATGCAGACCATGATCTGCAAGGCGCGCGCGCTCTCGACCGTGCTGTTCAAGAACTCGGTGTTCGGGATCACCGCGCTGGTGATCGCGGTGCTGAATTTGATGCGGCCGTCGATCGTGCTGTTGACCGGCGGGCTGATCGCCGCCGCGCTCGGCATCGTGCTCTACAACGTCATCCTGTCGGGGCTTGCGATCGGGCTGTTCATCCTGGGATTTGCGCGGCCCGCCCCCGCCACAGCGTAGCCGCCAGCAGCAGGTACATCGCGCAGGTCCAGTCCGACTGCCAGTTGATGGTGCCCTCGTTGTACAGCATGTAGGCCGCGGCGATCGTCAGCAGCCCGGCGAACACCGATTCGGCAAGCGGGCGGGCGCCCTCCTTCGGACGGTTGAGCATGGTCAGCAGCGCGAACGGCACCACCGCCATGGTCAGCGAGGCGTAGGGGAAATCGCGGTAGCGCGGATCGAAGGTGAAACCGAGCGCGGTCTCGGCCGCGATCACGGTGGTCACCACGAGGGCGAGCGCCAGGAGCGCCATCAGTGCGCCCTTGCCGCGATAGTCGCGCGGCCCGATCAGTTCCAAAAAGGTCGGCAGCGAGCGTCCGGCGATCAGCGCATGCGCCGACAGCAAGGGCGCGGCAATCGCCGCCGCCAGCAGCACGCCCCAATGCACCCAGCCGGCGGCGCCGTAGCTCTCATAGGCCATCTTGTCGGCGGCGATCCCGACCAGCGTCCCCGCCGTCGTCGCCGAGATCGCGACCGCGATCCAGGCCGACGGCCGCGGCGTCCAGGGCCGCCGCCGCAGCGTCAGCCAGGCCGCGAGAAAGGTGGCGACGCTGAGCGCCATGCCGCAGCCCATGTACAGTTTCCAGGCCGGATAATTGGTGATCGCCACCCCCGGCGGATATTTCACCTGCCGATGCACCGAATCGAACAGGCCCCAAAAGCCGCCGACGGTGCCCTCGAGCATGCGCTTCCAGGGCTGGTCGTAGGCCTCGATCAGGTTGACGCGAAAGCCCTCGCGCCGGGCGAGATCGAGAATCTCAGAGACCACCCGCGCCTGGTTGGCGCGTGACGGCAGCGCGCCTTCGCGCATCCGTCCGGTGCTCGGCCAGCCAGTCTCGCCGATCAGGATCTCCTTGGCCGGGAACGTGACCGCCATCCGCTTGCGGATGTCATCGACATGCGCCGCGGCGTACTTCGCCTTGATCGGCACGTCCTCCCAATACGGCAGGATATGAATGGTGACGAAATCGACCGCGTCGTAGATCTCGCGGTTCTTCAGCCAGTACTCCCAGACATCGGCATAGGTCACCGGCACGCTGGCCTGCGCCTTCACGGCGCGGATGTTGGCGGCGAGGTCGGCGGTGGTCATCTCGCCGCGCAGCAGCACCTCGTTGCCGACGATCAGCGAGGTGATGACGGCCGGATATTCCTTGGACAGCCGCACCGCGATGCCGATCTGCTGCAGATTCTTGAAGCGGTTGCTGCCGAGCCAGATGCCCTGCATTACCTTCAGCCCGAGCTTGGCGGCGACGCCCGGCACCTGGTCGAGGCCGTTCTCGATCGAATAGGTGCGCACGCAATCGGTGATCTTGGCGAGATCGGTGAGGTCCTGCTCGATCTGCTCGACTGGAATTTGGGTGGTGGGATCGAGCGGCGTCTGCGCGCCGCGGAATGGCGTGTACGACACGCATTGCAGCTTCGCATTGGGATCGATCGGGGCGCGCGCAAGCGTGATCGGCGTGGCAAGCCACCACCACACGGCTGCAATCACGGAGAGCGAGATCAGAAGAAGCGCCAGCGGCGTACGAAGCGAAATCGGTTCCATCCTCCGGGGGACCGTCGACTTAGCCGGTCACAGCCCGTCTGCCAAGTGCGGGATTAGGTCAATACCATGGTTGTCCTGCGACAGTTTTGCGCTGCTGCGATAAAGTTGTGAGTTTGCTGGACAAAATAACAAATTCACGTCATGGGATTCCGCCAGCATCTCCCCGCATTGGAGACTGTTGGACGGCACCATTCGAGCCGTTAGGATGATCCCTGCGGGGGCAGGAACATATATCGGGGAATGCATGCGTCGACGGCTGCTTGAGTTGAAGAACACTGGTTTGCGCCATCTTGCCGCAACGGGCCTTGCGCTCATGATCGGCACCAGTGGCGCTTTCGCCCAGAGCGGCACGCCCAATCCGCAGGACCAGGCCAAGCAGCAGTCCGGCAATCCGGCCGACACCGCAAATGCCGCGCGGGAAGCCAACCAGCGCAAGGTCGAGGAATTCGTCGAGGCGCAGCAGGCGATCAACGGCCCGGCCGGCAACCCGGAATGCGTCTGGCTCGGCCGCCGCGTCGTCCGCCTGATGTGGAACGACGACCTCGACACCGCCTTCCGGCATCTCGACCTCTACGACCGGTTCGGCTGCCCCGGCGGCCACGTCCAGGCCACCTTTCGCTGCCTGACCCGGTTCGGCGCCCAGATCGACGACAAGGTGCGCGGCAGCCTCGACGGCCGCATCCACGCCTGCTGGATCAACCCCGGCGCCCAGCCGCAGGCCGCGACGGCGGCCGCCACGCCGCCGACGCCTTCGCCGTCAACGGCGGGTAATGCCGCCCCCGCGCCGGCCGCGTCCCCCTCGCCTGCGCCGGCGCCGTCGGCCTCGCCGGCGCCGCCGGCCAAATAGCCGCATCGGGTCGGGCGCCGGCCGTGATTTTTTTCGCTGCCGGAACGGCTTGGCCCTTAAAACGCCATCGCGGCATACCAGTTGTTAAATCGTGTGGCGGAGATATCCTTAGCCCCGCCGCCACGCCGGTCGAACCCAGGGGACGGGTTCGCTTTATCCTCAATCTCAGGCCCCGTATGGTTTAACCGCGATGCGCGCCGTCGTCGCCGTCCTGTTGCTTGTCACCGCCGCTCACGCCGCCCTGTGGGGCCTGTTCCAGGAGAAACAGTCGGCGCCTGATTTCCGTGGCACGCTGCCGAGCCTGTCCTACGCTCCGTTCGAGCCGGGCCATGTCGCCGTCGACGGCGACGCCGAGAAGGTGCGCGCCGACCTCCGAAAGCTGTCCACCCTCACCAAGGCGGTCCGCCTCTATTCGTCGACCGAGGGCAACGAGATCGTGCCGCCGATCGCCGCCGAGTTCGGCATGAAGGTCACGGTCGGCGCCTGGATCGACAAGAACGGCGACCGCAACAGCCGCGAGCTCTTGGCCGCCATCAATCTCGCCAAGCGCAACAGCAACGTCATCGGCATCATCGTCGGCAACGAAACCGTGTATCGCGGCGAGCAGGTCCCGATCGAGAATCTCGGACCGCTGCCCAAGCCCGACCCCAGCCCGGAAGAAGCCGAGCGCTTCCGCGAGGAATTTGCCCGCTTCATGCGCGACGACGCCCCGCGGATCCAGCGCGAGGAGGACGCGCGGCTTCGCGACGCCGAAGTGCAGCCCGAGGACAAGCGGTCCGAGGCGATGAAATGGGCGATTGCCGAAAACAACGTGCACCGCCTGATCAGGGTGGTCCAAAGCGTCAAGAAATCGGTCAACGTTCCCGTCACCACCGGCGAAATCTGGAACATCTGGCGCGACCATCCGTCGCTCGCCAATTCGACCGACTTCGTCGCCGCCCACGTGCTGCCGTACTGGGAAAACTTCACCGACAAGCAGGCGGTGGACCAGGCGGTCGACCGCTACAATTTGCTGCGCGATTCATTCCCCGGCAAACGCATCCTGATCGCCGAGTTCGGCTGGCCGAGCCAGGGCTACAACCTGCGCAGCGCCGAGCCCGGCGCGTTCCAGCAGGCCACGGTGCTGCGCAACTTCGTCTCGCGCGCCGACGCCATCGGCATGGACTACAACATCGTCGAGGCGATCGATCAGCCCTGGAAGTTCTTCGAAGGCGGCGTCGGTCCCTATTGGGGCGTTCTCAATGCCGACCGCGAGGCCAAGTTCGCCTGGACCGGCCCGATCACCAACCTGAACTACTGGAAGATCGCGCTGGTCGCCGTCCTCGTCGGGCTGTTCATGTCGCTGCCGATCCTGCGGCTGGATTCGCCGACCGTGATGCAGGCCTTCGCGCTGTCGGCCGCGGCCAACGGCGTCGGCGCCTGGGTGGCGACCGTGTTCGCCTACTGGACCACGCACTACTTCGTCTGGGGCTCGGCCTTTGCGCTCACGCTCGGCCTCGTGCTGCTTGTTCCCCTCGTACTTATCGCGATGGCGCGGATCGAGGAGATCGCGGCGGTCGCGTTCGGCCGCGGCCCGCGCCGGCTGATCGGCCAGAGCGCGCCGCTGGCGCCCGCCACGATGGGCGAAAACCTGTCGTTTCCAAAGGTCTCGATCCACATCCCGGCCTATTTCGAGCCGGTCGAGATGCTGAAGCAGACGCTCGATGCGGTGTCGCGGCTCGACTACCCGAACTTCGAATGCGTCTGCATCATCAACAACACGCCGGATCCCGACTTCTGGCGGCCGATCCAGGATCACTGCCGGCAGCTCGGCGAGCGCTTCAAGTTCATCAACGCCGAGAAGGTGCAGGGTTTCAAGGCCGGCGCGCTGCGCATCGCGATGGAGCGCACCGCGGCGGATGCCGAAATCATCGGCATCATCGACGCCGACTATGTCGTGCACCCGGACTGGCTGAAGGACCTCGTGCCGGCGTTCGCCGATCCGCGCGTCGGCCTGGTGCAGGCGCCGCAGGAGCACCGCGACGGCGACCGCTCGCTGATGCACTACATCATGAACGGCGAATATGCCGGCTTCTTCGACATCGGCATGGTCCAGCGCAACGAGTTCAACGCCATCATCGTGCACGGCACGATGTGCCTGATCCGCCGCGCCGCGATGGACAAGGCCGGCGGCTGGTCAAGCGACACGATCTGCGAGGACACCGACCTCGGCCTCACCATCCAGCAGCAGGGCTGGCTCACGCACTACACCAATGTGCGCTACGGCGAGGGCCTCTTGCCCGACACCTATGAAGCCTTCAAGAAACAGCGCCACCGCTGGGCCTATGGCGGCTTCCAGATCGTCAAGAAGCATTGGCGGCGCTTCCTTCCCGGCGCCAGCCGCCTGACGCCGGATCAGCGCCGCGAGTTCTCGCTCGGCTGGCTCAACTGGCTCGGCGCCGAAAGCCTCGGCGTCGTGGTCGCGATCCTCAACCTGATCTGGGTGCCGATCGTCGCCTTCGCCGACATCGCGATCCCCGACAAGATCCTGACGCTGCCGATCATCGCCTCCTTCATCGTCTCGCTGGTGCACTTCGTCGCGCTGTACCGGCTGCGGGTGAACATCAAGGCCGGCCAGATGCTGGGCGCGATGATCGCCGCGATGAGCGTGCAGTGGACGGTGTCGCGCGCGGTGGCGCAGGGCCTGATCACCGAGCACCTCGCCTTCGCCCGCACCTCCAAGGGCGGGCTGTCGCGGATGTCGATCGAATTCCAGGCGTTCTGGGAGGCCGTGATCGGCGTGCTGCTCTTGGTCGGCGCCGCCGTGCTGGTCGCCACCAACGGTTTCAAGCAGGTGCGCGAGATCTACATCTTCGCCGGCGTGCTGGTGCTGCAGAGCCTGCCGTTCCTCGCCGCGGTGTCGATCGCGATCCTGGAGAATTCCCGCATCAACGAGTTCGCGTTCTGGCGCAACGGCGCGATCCGCACCGCGGAACTGATCGGCCTGCGCCCGGTCAGCCTGCCCTCGGTCGCCGCCCCCAGCCAGCCGGTCGCCAGCGAAATGCGCCAGGACGGCTGAGACGGCGGCCCGAACGCCGTGGACGGCGCCGCCGGCAGGGTGAAGACATTCTCCTAACCACCGGCGCCGCCAAGGCAAATTTAGCCACACGGGAACGCCGTCGCGGCGCCCTCGGCTATTGACCCGATGGGCCCCGCCCCCTACACAGCGCGGACTGGAGCGTGATCCACGGATGCAGGCCACCGCCGACATCCGGATGCTATGCTCAGGTGAGTGAGCGCGTAGCTCAGGCGGTAGAGCACGTGACTTTTAATCATGGGGTCGAGGGTTCGAGTCCCTCCGCGCTCACCAAATCGCTACTAAAATCAGCAACGTATAGCTCCACGCCGCGCTGCGCAGAGGGCAACAAATTCCGTGTAATCAGGGTATCAACAGGCGATCGGGCTTCACAACTGGTTAAGGTAATGGACCTGATAGAGTTCGGACGTGATATCCATGCCGAAATGTCGGCGATAACAGATGCGGCCCGAAACGGAGTGCCTGTTACTGGAGCGACTTTGTACAGCACGACCTTTCCATGTCACCTCTGCGCCAAACACATAGTGGCCGCCGGCATAAGGCGCGTTGTCTCGATAGAACCTTATCCCAAGAGTTACGCAGAAGAACTGCATTCGGACTCGATCGAAGTCGATGGCGACGGGAAAGGTCCTCGCGTCAGCTTCCAGCGGTTTCTCGGAATTTCGCCGTTTCGATATCGCGAGTTGTTCGAGAAAGGAAAACGCAAATATTCGACCGGAGAAGCTCAGCGTTGGAACCGCGGAGTTCGCAAACCGATGATTGATGTCATTTATCCCTCATATTTCCAGGCTGAGACTCACGTCGTTAGCTTGCTACAGCCTCGGTTGGCCGCACTTAGCAAGCGTACAAAATAGCCGCACCCGGCGATGCCCTCACAACTGATGCCAATAAGAACGGCCCCAGCGCGGGCGGCGCGCCGAGGCCGTCACTACGAACGGCCTCAGCAAAGGGGGATCGTTGAAGCCGTCGTTCCGTCTGCTGTAGCGCGGGCGCCAGTGGGCAGGCCGCCTCGGTTCAGCAGAGCGCGCCGGTACATCCGCGGCAGCCCCGAACTGTACTCCACGTCGCCGTGCACCTGACAAAATCTGACGAGGTACTCCGCTGGAGCGGGAAAACGGCCTCCGTTAGCAAATCAGCAACCTCATAGGCGCAGGCTTCTCCAAGGGACGGGACCGTTGGGGACGACAGTAGAGTACGGTCACGTTTCGGAGGGGCTGGCGTACAGCCCTGGCGTCAGCCTCTCTTTTTCAATTTGTGTGAACCAAGCAACAGTTCACCGGTTTGATCATTTGCTAGGTTTTGGCCACTGGGGATTTCAGGGCCCAGGGCTGGAAGAACGTGACGCCGCCGGGATGCTGCATTTCAAGCTCGGCGGCGTGGTTTTTTGTGCGGGGCCCACATTGACGATCGCGAGGGCTCATCGTCGTCAAACCGATAACCTTGCCGTGAACGAAACATCATTTCGGCCCGCTTGAAGCGAAGGCGAAACAAACGACGCCCATCATTGCTGCATTGTTTGCTTACCTGCAAATTTCAGGGGTCAAGCCATGCAGCATGACAGTGGCATTCAATTCCAGGATCTCGACCAGGTTTTGCGTAACGCCCAGCTCCGCCGATCGGCCGACTTGGGCGCCTGGTTGCGGCGTCGCCGGCAAGGCGCGGCCTTCGCCGGAACATGGGCAGGCAGCTTGCGGATGCTTGCCATCGCAGTTTGTCTGGCCGCGGGGGCGGTTCTATTGATCGCGGTCACCGGTCCCAAGCACGTCTCGAGCGCCGCGCTCGGCAGCGACTGGCAGTGCAGCAAGACCGTGTTCGTAACAACCTGCCGTCCACTGTCCTAGATGATGAAGGCCTGTGGCACAGGCCATGCAGCCCGTGGCACAGGCCATGCAGTATGAGTGACGCTGGGGATTTCAGTGTCCCAGTTCAGGAAGGAAACGTCGCCGGGCGTGTATTTTTGAGACCGGCGGCGTACTTTTCCCGGGACAACCAGAGGCCTGATGGGCGTCGCCTGCCCTTCCCGTCGCGGGCCGACGCCCGGCAACGCTTCCGCATGTCTTCGATCGGCAAGCAGTGCCGTCGTAAGAGACCCGTGTCCGCGCTCACGTCAGCATCGAAATAATCGTCTGCACCTGATCCGACGCTGACGCCACGAGGCCGTCGTAGGAGGTCTGGCCGTGCGCGGCGGTGACCAGGATGTATTCGGCGACTGCGGCCTTGAGGCCGAACACGACCTGGTCTCTCGGCACCTTGGCCATCACAGCTTCTAACGCATCACGCATCGTCTGGACGAGTTCGGCGCTGTATTTCATCGCTGCCCTCCGGGCCACCAAAATAGTCGCACCGACTCCGTCTGCCACTCACAAGCCTGCGAGATCACGTTGCGATTTCTTAATGCGATGATTGGGTCCGGCAGCGCTGCGCAGGTGATGCTGCAGTCAGCAACGCGCACCGCAATTGCCGCGCGCCCTGCTCGCGGCGTTTTGCTTTTGGAAGGTCTCCACTTCCAGCGCATGTGATTGGCAACGCCCGGCGTGACGATGCAACATCAACCTGCCTCCAAGGCTCGTGAAAGGCTCCCCCAGGAAAGCCCCGCTCCAGAGCTCACGCTCGGCGGGGCTTTTTCTTGCAAGCACGGGGGTCGTCTGTCCCGCGGTTGCCGAGCGCGCAAAGCTGCGACGTCTCGGTCGCCTTCATTGCAGATCGACCGCTGGATCCGCGCCAATTCCCGAATTCCGGCAAAACTACCTCCGGTGCTATACGGTTCATAATACCACCTCTTGCACGAAAGGAATCAATGCCTTAGTGCTGCCACTTCGAGCTTGATGATGGAGCGGAACGTTCCTCCGAGCCGACCGGGCCCAGATGTGGCCGCGGAACGCCGCAACGGGTTTGGCCTTGTTCGAGCTGATGAAGAAACGCGATTGGGCTTTCGTCGCGGCGTGTGCCGCCGGCGCGCTGCTGTTCGGCGTCTGGAGCGTGCAAATGGGCATCGCGTATCACCGATCCCGGCTCGGCGTGACCGATCTCTCCAGCTCGCATCGGCAGGCCGGGCACGGCGCTCCGACCGAAGGCTCCGCGGCCGACGAGCTCGAACCTCAGATCGGACGGCCGCAATAGGCGCGGCGATCTATGCCCAGGCGAGGCCCGGCATCACGGCACCGTCATCATCGTCCGTTGTGGCGCGGCCGAGGTGCTTGCGGCGGGTGCTGTCCTTGGCGCGGCGATGGCGGAGATCGAGCCGGCGCAAGGTGCCCGGCACGCGCTGCAACAGCCTGCGCGCGAGATCGACGGCCTGCTTGACCACGACCAGGACGGTCGACATCCGCGTCAACAGGCCGATCAGGAAGACCATCGAGAACACGTCGATATAGGCAAAGAGATCGCCGACCAGCATCAACTCCGGAGGAACCGGAATCCGGTGCACATAGGCCGCGATCACCAGGACCAGCGGGATCAGCGCGATGATCCTGCGCAAGGTCAGCCGATCCAGCAAGGCCGCGAAATCGACGACCAGGACCTGCCACAGCAAGTCACCCAGCGCCGCCGGCTTGTCGATCGTCCATGTCAGCCACAACCGTTTCCACATCGCCCGCTCCCCAGCTCGACTACGCGCTCAAGGTTCGGACGACACCTGGTCTGCGTTACTTCCGGACGTACCTGTCTCGGCCTGTCCGGAGCCGCCCGACGGAAAGATGCGCTCATAGTTGGCGCGGGCCTCGCGGATCAGGCGCGCGCGCTCGCGTTCGGCTTTCGGGATGAATCTGATGATCTCGCCCATGTGGCTCTCCAATGCAGAGGAATGGATGCGCCCCATTTGACGCACCGGATACCGTCGGATCCTGCAACCATCGTGCCGGATGGTGGCGCAGCGCGGCCCCCGCCCTCTGCCGGCGGCAAGCCGCACGCTGCTTTTCGTGATTTCGGTCGCGCCGGTTCTCAGCGGTATGCCCGCGGCGAGGTCCGCGGCTGGCTGTACCCGACGCGCGGATTGACGCCGCAATAGGCGTCGCGGCCGGACACCGAGGCCTGGCACTGCTCGTAGGTCCGGTAGTTGCAGTCGCCGGGATATCCCTCCTGCCGGCCCTGGGCGCACCAGGGATAGTCATGCGTCGCAGCCGCGGCCGGCGACGCCGCGCCCGCCAGCGAGCCGAGTGCCGTGAACGCCAAAGCCGCCCAAATCGTCCTGCGCATTATTCCAGTTCCTTCTCACCTTCGGCTCCCAGCCGTGATGTAGGGTACGGGCGGCGGCGATGCGAGGTTTCCGGCCGCCGCTCAACTCACTGTGAGGCTGCGCGTGGGTGGACGGCACGCCCCTCACCTGCGCGTCCGCATACAAGGATGACGGGTTGGTTTGCTCAATTTGCTCGGTGTCATCACCCGCGCACGCGGGTGATCCAGTATTCCAGAGGCAGTGGTGAATGAACCGAGAAGCCGCGGCGTACTGGATCGGCCGGTCAAGGCCGGGCGATGAACAGCGGTGTGTGAGGACAAAGCCTCACATCCTCTCAGGTGCGCAATCGCGCACCTGAGAATCCGAGATGAGTCCTCATAACCTCAAGATTCCGGGTCTGCGCCTGCGGCGCATCCCGGATGACCGAGAATGCTGACGCAGCGACCGCGCCGTTGATTTTTCCAGAGCGTGAGCAAAGCCCGTAGACTGCGGGCGCCCGCAAAAACAACACGAGGCCCGGTGTGCCTAGGAGCCCGGGCCTCGTGTCTTTTGTCCCCCGCCTCACGCGGCGGATGAGCCGCGTGTTACGTCAGGTCTTGCGTGCGATCCATTCCGGATCACTACGGTGTCTGCGCCGGCAGCGGCGCGCACACCGAAAGACGTCACTTGCTGTAGCTGTAGAATCCCTGGCCGGTCTTGCGGCCGAGATGACCGGCATCGACCATCTCCTTCAACAGCGGCGCCGGCCGATATTTTGGATCATTGAAGCCGGTGTAAAACACCTCCATCACCGACAGCATGGTGTCGAGCCCGATCAGGTCGGCGAGCGCGAGCGGCCCGATCGGGTGATTGCAGCCGAGCTTCATGCCGGCATCGATCTCCTCGGCGGTCGCAATGCCCTCCTGCAGCGCGAAGATCGCCTCGTTGATCATCGGGCAAAGGATGCGGTTGACGGCGAAGCCCGGGCTGTTCTTCGCCGTGATCGCGACCTTGCCGACGCGCTTTGCAAACGCATCGGCCTTGGCGACGGTGTCGTCAGAGGTCTGCAGGCCGCGGATCAGTTCGAGCAGCGCCATCACCGGCACCGGATTGAAGAAGTGCATGCCGATGAATCGGTCGGGGCGATCGGTCGCCGCCGCAAGCCTGGTGATCGAGATCGACGAGGTGTTGGTCGCGACCAGCGCGCTCGGCTTCAGGCCGGCGCAGAGATCCTTCAGAATCTTGACCTTCAGGTCCTCGTTCTCGGTCGCCGCCTCGATCACGAGGTCGCAGGCGGCGAGCTTGGCCTTGTCGGTGGTCGCAGTGATGCGCGCCAGCGTCGCGTCGCGATCGGCCGCGGTCATCTTGTCCTTGTTGACCAGGCGCTCGAGGCTCGCCCCCACCGTCTTCAGGCCGCGTTGCACGGCCGCGTCGGAAATATCGACCATGGTGACGTCGAGCCCCGCCGCTGCGCACACCTGGGCGATGCCGTTGCCCATGGTCCCCGCGCCGATGATGCCAACCGTCTCAATCATTGCATTCGTCCTTCTCGTCGCTTGCGCCCGTCCCCGTGACGCGCATCGCCAAAAGCGGACCTGCCGTCCGCCGCTGCCGCATGCATAGCAGCCCGGTCCGGCCGCCGATACGGGGGCTCGCAGGTCTTCGTGGAGGCGCTATTCGGGGCGCGGCGGCAACGGGCGCCTGGGCGGAACGGCGGTCCGCGGCGGCAGGTAGGTCCGTGTCGGCTCGGCGACGCGGGACGGCTCGAACATCCGATTGAACCGGACGATCCACCAAGCCAGCCGTCCATAGCGCTGGCGTAACGCGGGTACGATTCGATCGTCGGTGTCGTTCTGCCTGTCCATGATCCGAATTGCTAACCCGCATCCTTGAAGGAACTGTGTGATGCGCTCACAGCCTGCACCCACAATTCTTAGGAATTCACTAACCAACTCAGGTAGATCGGTGCCCCCTAGCCGTCCCGGACACTGCGCTGAAAGGCGTGGCTAACTGCCGCGTCCCCCGCCAACCGATATTGCCCAATTGTGGCGACTTCGCTAAATTGTCACAATTGTGGCAATGGGCGGCAATGCCCGAGGGGTGCGGTGTTTCGCGTGGTTCAATGGTGGAAGGCAAGCAAGCTCGCGCTGGCTTGCCCGACCTGCAAACAACCCGCGTCGCCAGAGACGTTCCGGCATGGACGATATCTGGGCGGCGGCACGCCATTGCGCTGCGAACATTGCTCGGTAGCGGCGCCCGTCACCCTGTGGCGCTTTGAGGCGTTATCCCAAGAGCTCGACGCGCCTGCCCGCTGCGTGACCACGCAGCGCGGGCTGGTTCCCGAGCGCAGCGCCCGCCAGGCCGACGAGGCGCTTCAGGCGCCCTGGAAGGTCACGGCTGCGACAAGCCCGGGCGGCACGGATGGCCGGTAATCTCACGGATTGAACATCGACGCACACGCGCCGCAGCATCGCAGTGCCGGCGTGAATCGCATTTTGTTGATTGAATTGTCCAGCGAGCGCCCGCGACGTACGGGAATACACGACGAGGGCTACGCCCATGCTTGCCGAAAAATTCTTTTTGTATCTCGAGACCCTGCTTAACGGCCAACCCCGCAATCCCGATGGAAGCCCGCGTGTGGTGAGCACCTCGCCGCACGTCCCGGTCACGCTGCCGCGCGGGAAATAGAGCATGATCCGGAAAAGTGTGAAGCGGTTTTCCGAAAGGATCATGCTCAAACAAAGAGCTAAAGCGCGATGATGATTCAACCCAATCTCATCGCGCTTTAATCCGCGGCAGGCCGTGGACCGTCAGCGGGATTGCTGGCAACCTTGTCCCACCGGCCGCGTCGGCCGGCGATGAGGTGAGCAGATGAAACGCGCTCTGGCGCTTGCCGCGATCGCCACCCTTGCCACCCTGGCCCTGGTGGCCGCCGAACGGTCTGCGCAGGCCGTGGAACGCTGGCCGGCCATCCCGCCCGAGCTCGCCGTGGTGACGCCGTATCCGCCGAGCCCGACGCCGTATCGCTGCACGACAGGCCCGGTGTACAACGCCTATCATGGCGCGCTCTACAGCGAGCCGCCGGCGATCTACCGCGGCTTCGCCTACCGGCCGTATTATCGCTACACCGCCGCCCGCGTCGTGCCGCGCACCTATTTCTGCGTCGAGTAGCTGCTTCCTGCGAGGGGTAACCGCGCAACGCGGGCGTGATCCAGCTCATAGGCGCGCCGGTCTCCGCCGCGCTACACCGGCTCCGCAAGCAACCGGCGGCGCCATGGACAGCAAGATCGATTTCGCCAGCATCATCGTCGCGGTCTGCGTGGCCGGATACGCCGCGATCATGCTCGCTTATGTCGCCCAGAACGATCTCGGCCTGTCGGCGGTGCAGACCCGTCACCTCTCGATGATCACGGCGCTGGTCGTCGCGCTGCCGCTCGCGCTGGATCTGGTGCGCTCCCCTCCCGACGAGACGCGCTGACGCAGCGTCCACTCTCGCATCGCCCGCCTGCCGCAGTGCCGCGCCGGTGCATACAGCTTCGTCGCTCAAGATGGCGCTAGGTGAAACGACGCGAATCAGCGTTACTTCACAACCGATCGCTTCCTGGGATATCGGCGACATGGCCCACCCCGAAGTCTCGCATCAGAAAGCCTCGTATCAAAAGGCCCTGGATCAATGGGCCCAGGATCAGAAGGTCCTGGACCAGAAAGTTCTGGATCAAAAGATTCGCGAACTGCAGGAATGGCTGCGGCAGGCCTGGCAACAGCTCGCCGATCCCTCGATGACCACGTTCTCCCGCCGCGAATTGCGCAACCAGATGAAGCAGTGCACCGCGGATTTGCGCATGCACCTGCAGGAGGCATCCGATCGACCGCCGGTGCCGCCGGCGACTCCCTCCAAGAGGTTCGCCAAGCCAGAGCTGCGGCTGCTGGCCTGGAGCTAGCTGCCGCTCCCGCTTTGGTTCGCGCCCGCCGTCGACGCCAAAGCTTTCGCAGACGCCAAAACTCTCGCAGGAGCCAGGGGCTTCCGCATAGGGCTACCGGCCACGCCCGCGTCGCATCCGCCACGATTTCGGAATTTTGGAAAAATAACGCTGACTTGCCCGACGTGTCAAGTTGCTCGTTTCGAGCGTCTGCCCACCGGCTACTTTGCATGGGGTTGTTTTTCGGGTTTTGGATGCGCGCCCCCCTGCGCGACGGCGGTCGACGCGCTCACCGCACGCCGGCGCGCCAAAATGCCGCGATTTTCAGCTGCATGCGCGTCATGCGTATCGACGGTTGCGCGTGGCCGCACAAGGCACAGCAAAACCGCAACGGTCCGGCTATATAGGGGCCGTCGTGCCGCGGCGAACGCCGCCAAAATGCTTCAGGGACTCCCGTGCTTTATCTGGAACTTGCGATCGTGGCGGTGTTGATCGTCGTCAACGGTCTGTTGTCGATGTCGGAGCTCGCCATCGTGTCCTCGCGCCCGGCGCGGCTCGCCGCGCTGGTCGAGAAAGGCGTCAGCGGCTCGCGCCGCGCGCTGGCGCTGGCCTCCGATCCCGGAAAATTTCTCTCCACGGTGCAGATCGGCATTACCCTGATCGGCGTGCTGTCGGGCGCGTTTTCCGGCGCGACGCTCGGCCAGCGCCTGTCGGCATGGCTGCTCGAGTTCGGGATGTCGTCGAGCCTTGCCGACGCGGTCGGCGTCGGCGTCGTGGTCGGCGTGATCACCTATGCCTCGCTGATCGTCGGCGAGCTGGTGCCGAAGCAGATCGCGCTGCGCGATCCCGAGTCGATCGCGGTGCGGGTGGCGCCGGCGATGACGATGATGGCCAAGCTGTCGTTGCCGGTCGTATGGCTGCTGGATCGCTCCGGCAAGCTTTTGCTGTGGCTGCTCGGCCATCGCGACGATGCGCAGGACCGCGTCAGCGAGGACGAGATCAAGACGCTGGTGGTGGAGGCCGAGAACGCCGGCGTGCTGGAGCCCGGCGAGAAGGAGATGATCGCCGGCGTGATGCGGCTCGGCGATCTGCCGGTCGGCGCCGTGATGACGCCGCGCCACGAGGTCAGCCTGATCGACCTCGCCGACCCCGCCCCCGACATCCTGGCGGCGCTGCAGAAGAGCAATCACTCGCGCTGCGTGGTGTTCGACGGCAACCGCGACCACGCGCTCGGCATCGTGCAGGCCAAGGACGTGCTCGACGTCTATCTCGCCGGCCAGACCCCCGACGTCCGCGCGCTGACCCGCGATGCGCCGATCATCCCGGAGACCGTCGACGCCCGCGACGTGGTCGCGATCCTGCGCGACTCCGCGGTCCATATCGGCCTCGTGCATGACGAGTACGGCACCTTCCAGGGCGTCGTCACCAGCGCCGACATTCTGGAGGCGATCGTCGGCGCCTTCCACACCGAGCAGGGCCCCGCCGAACCCGCCTATGTCAGGCGCGACGACGGCTCCTATTTGATCTCGGGCTGGATGCCGGCGCTCGAGTTCAGCGAGCTGCTCGGCGTCGCGCTGCCCTCGCCGCGGCCCTACCAGACGGCGGCGGGATTTCTGCTGCACGAGTTCGGCGCGATCCCCGATGTCGGCGCCAAAACCCTGGCGCAGGGCTGGGAGTTCGAGATCGTCGATCTCGACGGAAGGCGCATCGACAAGGTGCTGGCGAGTCGCAAGCCAGCCGCCTGACATTGCCTCCCGGCCGTCCTGTTGATAACGGGCAGGACAGCGAAACGGACAGCCCCACTGTGCTATCGGCATAACCCTCCCGGCCAACCCACGGAACGGATCCCATGCGAATTACCCTTGTCGGCTCCCGCCATTTCGGCGTGACGACCCTGAACATGCTGCGCGACCACGGCATCGTAATCGCCAGGGTCGTGGTCCATGACGGCGAGGACCGCCTGGCGGCGGCCGCCAGGGCCGCGGGCCTCGATGTCGTGGTGCAGGCCAATCCGAAGATTGTGGCGGCGTCCGAGATCGCGCCGGGCACCGAACTGATCGTGACCGCCCACAGCCATGCCCGCGTCAGCAAGGAAGCCCTCGCCGCGAGCCGGCTCGGCGGCATCGGCTACCATCCGTCGTTGTTGCCGCGGCACCGCGGCATCGCGGCGGTGGAATGGACCATCAAGGAGCGCGATCCGATCGCCGGCGGCACCATCTACCACCTCGCCGACCGGATGGATGCCGGCGCGATCGCGGCGCAGGACTGGATCTTCGTCAAGAAGGGCGAGACCGCGCGCGAATTGTGGGAGCGTGCGCTGGCGCCGCTCGGCCTGCGCCTGCTCGCCCAGGTCATCGACCACGCCAAGACCCACAAGACCCTGCCCGCCGAGCCGCAGGACGAGGAATTCGCCACCAAGGCGCCCAGTCTGGACGGCAAGCACTAAATTGTGTGACCTGCGGGCCGAAACCGGTTCCGCGACCGGAACCAAATTCACCATGATGTGCTTGAATCCACAGGAACATTCTCCGGTTCCGCGGCGCACCAAATTCTGGTCACATTGTGCCCGGATAAGCCGTGTCATCTCACCTAAATGACAGGAAATTGATTCATGCGTCCGATCCGCATCCGCAACATGTTTTTGGC
This sequence comes from Bradyrhizobium ivorense, assembly GCF_900696085.1. Taxonomy (GTDB): domain Bacteria; phylum Pseudomonadota; class Alphaproteobacteria; order Rhizobiales; family Xanthobacteraceae; genus Bradyrhizobium; species Bradyrhizobium ivorense. The sequence continues at coordinate 95,230 of NZ_CAADFC020000020.1, read as the reverse complement.
CTCGTTGGCCGCCGCCGCGACCGTCGTCGCCGCCGCTCCCGTTTCCGCTCAGCAGCCCTATGACGGCCTTTGGCAGGTCACTGTGGTCACCAAGACCGGCAGCTGCGAGCCCTCGACCAGCTCGACCGTGACCGTCAGCGAAGGAAAGATCTCGGCGCAGGGCGCGGCGATCTCCGGCACCGTCGGCAGCGGGGGACTTGTGCGAGTCTCGATCAATGGTGCATATGCGAACGGTCAACTCAGTGGCAAATCCGGATCGGGGAAGTGGAATGGGGCATCAGCTGGCGTACCGTGCAGCGGCCGATGGGAAGCGTCCCGTCAGTAAGATCAGCGCACCAGGATTGTTCGCCAAGAGATTTTTCGAGATGGCGCGGCGGCCTGCATTTGCAGCCGTCGCGTTTTTCGTGACGGCGCTCGCAAGCGGCACCGGCCACGCCCAGTCCGGCCCGTTCGCCGGCATGGCCGGCACCTGGTCCGGCGGCGGCTCGGTCACCCTGGACGACGGCTCCAGCGAGCGCATTCGCTGCCGTGCGACCTACCATGTCGCCGGCCCCCGGATGACCATGGGCCTCACCTGCGCCAGCGACGCCTACAAGTTCAACCTCGCCGCCGACGTGCAGGCCGAGGGCAACGCGGTGAGCGGCACCTGGAGCGAGACCAGCCGCAATGTCAGCGGCTCGATCGAGGGGCGCGGCGGCGGCGGCAACTTCCAGGTTCTCGCCAGCGCCCCCGGCTTCAACGCCAACATCGCGCTGCAGACCCGCGGCAACAAGCAGTCGGTCTCGATCCGGGCCGACAGCCAATTCCGCGGCGCCAACATCTCGCTGTCGAAGTAATCGATTGCACCGACGAGAAAGCCCCCGGGCCGCGCCCGGGGGCTTTTTTATTGGCTGAATCCAGCAACTGGCCTTACGCGCCGGGCACGAACGCCGTGACCTCGATCTCGACCTTGGCGCGCTGATCGACCAGCCCGTCGATGTAGAGCAGCGTCGAGGGCGGGAAATTGCGGCCCAGCGTCTCCTTCCAGGCCGCGCCGATGCCACCGCCCGCGGCCTCGTATTCGCTGCGGCTGGTGAGATACCAGGTCAGGCGCACGATGTGCTCCGGGCCCGCGCCGGCTTCGCCCAGCAGCTTGACGATGCGCTTCAGCGCGGTGCCGACCTGCGCCGCCATGTCGGGCTGGTACTCGCCGTTCTCGCCGCCGGTCTGGCCGGCCAGCACGATCCATTTACCGGGGCCGTCGAACGCGACGCCGTGCGAGAAGCCGCGGGGTTTCGACCATTCGGCCGGTTGCAACACGCGCATGAGCAGATCCTCCTTTGACCCTTTTGGCATTCGAGGCTGCTTAGCACCGATCGCATGGACGGCGTATCCGCATCGGCAGAATTGCGCGTTGCAAATCAGTATCAGCTCGCCGATACCGGCTCTCCCCTCACCTTGCTTCCCGCCATGGATCGCACGCCCTCAAAGACCCGCGCCGCGCTGTGGATGTCCGGCTGGCTCGCACTGATGCTGATCGTGACGGTGGCCGGCCGCGAAGCGACGCGCGAGGTCAACGTCTTTCAGCTGATGGCGGTTCGCGGCGTCCTCGGCCTCGTGATGCTGTCGCCGCTGATCGCCATGAGCGGCGGCCTTGCGGTTCTGAAAACGGCGCGGGTGCATCTGCACATCACGCGCAACCTGATCCATTTCTCCGCACAGCTCGGCTGGTTCTATGCGCTGACCCTGATCCCGATCGGCCAGCTGGTCGCGATCGAGTTTACCATGCCGATCTGGACCGCGATCCTTGCCGCCAGCTTCCTCGGCGAGCGCATGACGGCGTGGAAGATGACGGCAATCGCGCTCGGCCTCATCGGCGTGCTCGTGATCGTGCGGCCGGCGACCGGCGCGATCAATCCCGGCCAGTTGATCGCGCTCGTCGCCGCCGTGGGCTTCGGCGTCTCGGTCGCCGTCGTCAAGCTGCTGACGCGGACCGAGCAGACGGTGACGATCATGTTCTGGATGCTCTTGGTGCAGTCGCTGGCGAGCCTCGGGCCAGGCCTCTACGTCTGGACCTGGCCGCCGCTCGCCACCTGGGGCTGGCTCACCGTGATCGCGTTCTGCGGCACCTTCTCGCACTACTGCATGGCGCGCGCCCTGCTGCATGCCGACGCCACGGTGGTGATCCCGATGGATTTCCTGCGCGTGCCGCTGACCGCGATCATGGGCTGGCTGGTCTATGCCGAGCGGCTCGACGCCTTCACGGTGCTCGGCGCGGCGATGATCCTGACCGGCAACCTCCTGAACCTGAGGCCGGGCGCTCGGGTGCCGGTCCGCGCCGGCACCTGATGGTTTGCAAGCCAGCGACGGCAACAGGCCCGGGATCGACCCGGGCCTTTTGTTTGCGATGGCGCTACTTCCCCGCGGCCTTGCGGAGTGCCGCGTTGATGCGGTCCTGCCAGCCGGGGCCGCCTTCCTGGAAGTGCTCCAGCACGTCCTTGTCGATCCGCAGCGTGACCTGCTCCCGCACGCCGGGGACCGCAACGGTCTTCGGCGGCGCCTCCGCGACCTTGGTGGTGGCGCGCTTGAAGGCCGCTTCGGCCTCGCTGCGGGGGTCGTTCAGGGTACGCGGTCGCCTGGGCTGATCGGGCATGTCTCAGATTCCTTCGAAGAGCACAGTCGAGAGATAGCGCTCCGAGAATGAAGGTACAATCGCCAGGATGGTTTTGCCGGCCGCCTCCGGCCGCTTGCCGATCTGCATGGCCGCGGCGATCGCAGCGCCGGACGAAATGCCGCCGGGGATGCCCTCGCTGCGCGCCAGCGCACGTGACGTCTCGATCGCGCTCGCGCTGTTGATCTTGATGATCTCGTCGATCACCGAGCGGTCGAGGATGTCGGGGACGAAGCCGGCGCCGATGCCCTGGATCTTGTGCGGCGTGTGCTGGCCGCCCGACAGCACCGGGCTTTCCTCGGGCTCCACCGCGACGACCTTGAGCGAGGGCTTGCGCGGCTTGAGCACCTGACCGACGCCGGTGATGGTGCCGCCGGTGCCGACGCCGGCGACGAAATAGTCGATGTTGCCGCCGGTGTCGTTCCAGATTTCCTCGGCGGTGGTGCGGCGATGGATTTCCGGATTGGCGAGGTTCTTGAACTGCTGCGGCATCACCGCGTTCGGCGTCGTGCGCACCAGCTCTTCCGCGGTCGCGATCGAGCCCTTCATGCCCTGCGCCGCCGGCGTCAGCACGATCTCGGCGCCGAGAAAGGCCAGCATCCGCCGCCGCTCGATCGACATCGATTCCGGCATCACCAGCTTCAGCCGGTAGCCGCGCGAGGCCGCGACATAGGCGAGCGCGATCCCGGTATTGCCCGAGGTCGGCTCGATCAGCACGGTGTCGGCGTTGACGATGCCCGCCTTCTCCATCGCCACGATCATCGCGGCGCCGATGCGGTCCTTCACGCTGGCCGCCGGATTGAAATATTCCAGCTTGGCGAGGATGGTCGCGTTGACGCCAGCCGCCTGCGGCAGTCTGTGCAGGCGCACAATCGGCGTATTGCCGATCGCATCGACGATGGAGTCAAAGACGCGTCCGCGTCCGGATTGCAGTGCACTCGTTGTCGACGGCGCGTCCATCAGCGGCGGCTCCTTGGGCCCAAATGTGCGGGGAAGATGTGGCTCTCGCGCATTAGACGCAGTGCGGCAACGAGGCGCAAGTGACAACCGGCTGATCCGTTCTTCGTTGCATCGCAAAATCAGAATCTGCACAAATATCGTCAAACCAACGCATTTGTGTTGCGACAAGGTCAAACAATTCAGGCTATATACTTTCGTCAGTGAAGCTCAGAACGCAAAGGAGGTCACGATGCCAGCATTTGCTGAAATCCTGTCGACCGTCGCGTCTAAGCCCGATCCGCGCGGCAGCGATCTGCCGACCTGCCCGGTGTGTGCGGATTCGATGGTCGCGGCCGAGGCGTCCGCGTACCTTCGTGACAATCTGATCAGCTATCTCTGGACCTGCGACACCTGTGGTTACGGCTTTGTGACAAAACACTCGGTGAAGCCGATCGTGTGCAACTGATCACACAGCTCACATCTGAGCGATGTCACCGCGCGCCCATCCGGCGCGCGTTTGCATTTTGAATTCCTCGAACGTGCCGCTTGCGATCGCCGCGCGTATGCCCTGCATCAGCTCCTGGTAATAGGCGACGTTGATTTCGGACAGCAGCATTGCCCCAAGTGTTTCGCCCGCGCGCACGAGATGATGCAGATAGGCGCGCGAATAGTTGCGCGCCGCCGGCCACGGGCTCTCCTCGTCCAGCGGACGCGGATCGTCGATGTGGCGGGCGTTGCGCAGGTTGATCTGGCCGAACCGGGTGAAGGCCATGCCGTGGCGCCCGTTCCTGGTCGGCATCACGCAGTCGAACATGTCGACGCCGCGCGCCACCGCTTCCAGCATGTCCTCGGGCGTGCCGACGCCCATCAGATAGCGCGGCCGGTCGGCCGGCAGCACCGGGGCCGTCTCGTCGATCATCGACAGCATCACCGCCTGCGGCTCGCCGACCGCGAGCCCGCCGATCGCGTAGCCGTGAAAGCCGATCTCGGTGAGCCCCCGCGCGCTGACATGCCGCAGCGCGGGCACGTCGCCGCCCTGCACGATGCCGAACAGCATGGTGTCGTCCGCTGCCGTCTCGAACGCCCGCTTGGAACGCTCGGCCCAGCGCAGCGACAGTTGCATCGCCCGCTCGATGTCGGCGTGCCCGGCCGGCAGCCGGACACATTCATCCATCTGCATCACGATGTCGGAGCCGAGCAGCCGCTGCACCTCGATCGAGCGCTCCGGTGACAGTTCGAGCTTGGTGCCGTCGATATGCGAGCGGAACGTCACGGCCTGCTCGGTCACCTTGCGCAGTTCCGACAGCGACATCACCTGGAAGCCGCCGGAGTCCGTCAGCATCGGGCCGCCCCAGCCGGTGAACCGCTGCAGGCCGCCCAGCGCGGCGATCCGCTCGGCGCCCGGCCGCAGCATCAGATGGTAGGTGTTGCCGAGCACGATATCGGCGCCGGCATCACGCACCTCGCGCCAGTGCATGCCCTTCATCGCGCCCGCGGTGCCGACCGGCATGAACGCCGGCGTCCGCACCACGCCATGCGGCGTGGTCAGGCGCCCGGTGCGGGCGGCCCCGTCGGTGGCCAGCAACTCGAAATGATTGGCAAGATGATTGGCAGGACTCATGCGGCTGCTTATTGCGTGTCGCCCGTGCGTGATCAACCCGGCACAGGCACGCCGGACTTCGTGAACGCGGCAGAGGGACCCAGGCTTGCACCCGGCGCGACGTCTTGTTAAACAAAACGAAACCGTTTCGTTTTATGCCGAGAATATGGCGGCGGCCCGGCCGCTGCATCGAGCGTCACCGCGAAGAGCACCCGGCATCCGATGTTCCCCCAAGTCAGGGCTATCAGCGCCGACCACCGGATGACGGCCCGCGCGCTCCGGCTGCTCGTGCTCTGCAGCCTCGTCTTTGCACTGGCGGCCTGCAGCTCGCTGCCGCGCACGCCCTACACCGCGGCCGACGCCGCCAGTTCGCGCGTGCTCGATCTCGACGGGCTCCGGCGCTATGCGGATGAACCGGCGACGAAATTCCGCATCGAGAAGGAAATCCCCTCGCGTGCCATCACGACCTATCTGGCGCTCTCCGGCGGCGGCGCCGACGGCGCCTATGGCGTTGGCGTGCTCAACGGCTGGACCGCCGCCGGCACCCGTCCCGCCTTTTCCGTCGTCTCCGGCGTCAGCACCGGTGGGCTAATTGCACCGTTTGCGTTCCTCGGTCCGGCCTACGACGAGACCTTGAAGGAGGTCTATACCTCCGGCATCGCGGAAAGCCTGCTGCAGGATCCCAGCATCGTGCGGGTGCTGTTCGGCTCCGGCCTGTTCGGCAACAAGCGGCTGCGCGAACTGGTTGCCCGCTATGTCGGACAGGACATCCTCAATGAGGTGGCGCGCGAGCACGCCAGGGGCCGAAAGCTCCTGATCGTCACCACCGATCTCGACACCCAGCGCACAGTGATCTGGGACATGGGGCGGATCGCCGCCGTCGGCACGCCCGAGGCGCTGCAGCTGTTTCGTGACGTGATGGCGGCCTCCGCCAGCATCCCGCTGGTGTTTCCGCCGATCATGATCGACGCCGAGGGCCAGGGCCGCCGCTTCCAGGAGATGCATGTCGACGGCGGCGTCACCGCACCGGTGCTGACGCTGCCGGACGCGCTCTTGTTCCGCGAGCGCGGATGGCCGGCCAACGGCCGCCTCAACATCTACATTCTCGTCAACAAGAAGCTCGAGGGAAATTTCGAGCTGGTGTCAAACTCCACCGTCGACGTCGCCTCACGTAGCATTTCCGCGATCACCCAGGCCCAGACCCGTTCCGTCATTCTCTCGACCTACGATTTCGCCCGGCGCAACCGGCTCGGCTTCCACCTGTCCTATATCGAGCGCGACTACCCCGCGCCGGAGACGCCAGGGTTCGACACCGCCTATATGCGCGCGCTGTATCAGTACGGCTACCAGAAGGCCGCTTCCGGCCGGGCCTGGACCACGACGCCGCCGTGAACGGTGGGCAACGGACGCCCCCGCGTTGGACGAATCCCGCCGCCGCGGGTTATAGACCACAAGTGGCCCGTCCGGCGTGCAACGAGATGAAGGGCAATGGGATTGACGGCAACCAAGGTCAGGGCAGCAAAGCGCAGCGTGACGAAGTCGCGCGGCGGCCGGCCGACCCGGGACGCCGCGATCGAGCGCGACCAGCGCCTGATCGAGGTCGCCACCCGCCTGTTCCTCGAGCGCGGCTTCGACGCCACCTCGATCGACGCGGTGGCCGAGGCCGCCCGCGTCAGCAAGCCGACTGTCTACGTGCAGTATGGCGACAAGCGCGGCCTGTTCACCGCGGTGCTGCGGCGTGAGATCGCGCGCTGGCTCGCCCCGCTGGCCGCGGCGGCGTCTGACATCCGGGTCGACAGTGCATCCGATCGTTCGGTCGAGCAGCGGCTGATCGATCTCGGACGCCAGCTCTTGATTCTGAATTGCAGCGCGGACTCGATCGCGTTCAGCCGGATCCTGACCGCGCAGGCGATCAATTTTCCCGAGGTGGCAAAGCTTGCGGTCGACGAAGGCTGGTCGAAAGCGGTCGCAACCACCGCCGAATTCTTCGATCAGCTGGTCGACAGCGGCGCACTCGACCTCGAGGACACCACCATCGCGGCCGAGACCTTCCTCAACATGGTGGTCGGCCATGCCCACCGCATGGCAACCTTCGGCATCCCGTTCGAGCTGGAGGCGGCCGAACAGCGGATGGAGGTCTCGATCCGGCTGTTCCTGGCCGGGGCCGTCGGCCCGCCGGACCGGCTCCACGACGCCGGCAAGGATCCAACCAAGCCCCGCCGCCGATCGCCGCGCTGACGGTTCCCACAGGAACATGCTGATGCCCCGCGCGTCATCACAATAAGTTGGGCTTGACCAAAACAAAACGAAACCGTATGGTTTTGTTATAACAGGCGCGAATCCCTGCTCAGCCCCCTCGGGTCTCGCGCCGCCTAAGCAAACTTCGATCGCCGTCGCGGAGCCGTCGCCGTCGCTCCGACTTGGAGTTCGGCGGCCGGCCTCTACTTAAGAGGTCGGCCGCGCATTTCCACCGACACGGCCCCCTGGATGCGCGAGGGCGACGCGCGGAGCACGGGTTCCATGATGACGACCGGACGACTGCGCAGGCTGGGGTATTGGGCACTTGGAACCCGGCTGTTTGCGATTGCGCTGCTGTCCCTGCCATTTGCCGCGCCGGCCCATGCGATCGCGACCACGGATGCCGCTGCGGGCCTGCCTCAAGCCCAGGAAGACGAGGCCGCGCTCGACACCCACGAGGTTCGCCGCGAGCTCGACAGTTTTCAGGCCGCCCAGATCTCGTTGCGTCAGGCGATGGCGATTGCAGAAAAACTCCACACCGGCTCAACGACCGCCGATATCAGCTTCGACGCCGCGGCGGAAACCGCTGTGTACCGGGTCAAGACCGTGCAGCACGATCGAGTCTGGCGCCACACCATCGACGCCACGACCGGCGCCGTGTCCGGCAGCGAGGCCGCCTCGCCCCTCACCTCGCTGGACAGTGAGGACCGCGGCAACCTCGTCGTGCTCAGGGCGCTCCGGCACCGCCTGGCCGATGCGGTGCAAGTCGCCGAGCGTGCGACCTCCGGAAAGGCGATCAGCGGCGGCCTGACCCGCGAACGCGGCAAGCTGAATTTCGTCATCGTGGTGGTCGCCGGCAGCGATCTGAAACAGGTGATCCTGGAGCCGCCCGGCGGCCGCATGCGCTGATGCCGGCCGGGGCACCGCCCGGATTTCGCCCAAAAGCCGTTGACGACCGCCGATCTCTCCCGCATAAGTCCGCCCCATGATCAGCGCGACCAAACGCACGACCAAAACCACCAAGCCCTCCGGGGCCTCGGGAGGCGTGCGCGCGTAGTCGGTCGAACCGCATCATCTCTACCCGAAGCCCCGGCTGATGAAGGTCCGGGGCTTTTTTATTGCCTGCAGCACACAGCATGATCCGGAAAAGTGGAAACCGGTTTTCCGATCAGATCATGCCCAACCGAGACTCAAACGGAGAACACAGTGAGTAACGATCCCGTCGTCGCGATTGTCGGCGTCACCGGCGCCGTCGGCGCCGAATTCATCGCCACCATGGACAAGCGCGGCTTCCGCGTCGGCAGACTGAAGGCGCTGGCGAGCGCCCGCTCCGCCGGCAAGACCATCGACTTCCGCGGCAAGCCTGTCGTGATCGAGGAGCTCACCGAGCGCGCCTTCGAGGGCGTCGACATCGCATTGTTCTCGGCCGGCAGCGGCATTTCCAAGAAGTTCGCGCCGCTTGCGGTGAAGTCCGGCGCCGTCGTGGTCGACAATTCCTCGGCCTTCCGGATGGATCCGAACGTGCCGCTTGTCATCCCCGAGATCAACGCGAACCGCATCCGTGATCACAAGGGCATCATCGCAAACCCGAACTGCGCCGCGATCACCGCGCTGGTGCCGCTGTGGCCGATCCATCAGAAGAACCGCATCAAGCGCGTGATCATCTCGACCTACCAGGCCGCCAGCGGCGCGGGAGCAGCCGCGATGGACGAGCTCGTCGAATCCACCCGCGCCCATCTCAACGGACAGGTCTATGCGCCGAAGGTGATGCCGCATCCCTTCGCGTTCAACCTGTTCAACCACAACACCGCCATCGATCCGGAGACCGGCTACAACGACGAGGAGACCAAGGTCATCAAGGAGACCCGCAAGATCTTCGAGGATGAGACGATCGCGGTCGGCGTCACCTGCGTGCGCGTGCCGGTGCTGCGCGCGCATTGCGAGGCGATCACCTTCGAATGCGAGCGGCCGATCACCGAGGACGAGGTGCGCGCGATCATGGCGCGGGCGCCGGGCGTCAGGATCGTCGACGACCGCGCCAAGAACTACTTTCCGATGCCGGTCGACGCCTCCGGCCAGGACGACGTGCTGGTCGGCCGCATCCGCAAGGATCTCAGCGATCCCTCGGGACACTCGATCGCGATGTTCGTCGCGGCCGATCAACTGCTCAAGGGCGCTGCGCTCAATGCAGTGCAGATCGCCGAGCTGCTGCCCGAGCGCGCGATGGCGTGAGGCCGAGCGCGCATGTGAACCTCCTCGCGCGGCCTCTTCCCGAACCGGAGGAGGTCGCGCGGCAAGGTTGGCCCTGCGAACCTCCTACTTCAACATTTTCGCGACGTTCTCCTTCGTCACGATGTCGAGACCGGTGTAGATGATGTCAGACACCTTCTCGCCCTTCTTGATCGCAAGCAGCGTATCCATCGCTTTCTCGCCCATCTCGAACGGCCGCTGGCCGACCAGGCCATTGGCATAACCCTCCTTGAGCAGTTCGAGCTGCATCCTGAGCGTATCGGCGACGACGAGCGTGAACTTGCCGGCGTCGATATCCTTCTTGCTCTTGCTGGCGAACGCCTTGAAACCTTCCGGCGCGAACATCGGCCAGCCGCCAACCGGGATGATCGCCGCGAGGTCGGGCGTTGCGGTGCGCAGATCGGTCATCTGCTGCACGCCGAGCGCGGGGTCGTCGTTGCAGAAGCTCGGCGAGCCCGGCACCTCGCTCCACTTCGAACCCTTGAGCGCTTCACGCACGCCATTGACGCGCTCGGCAAGGTTCTCCGCACCCGGCCCGCCGGAGATCATGGCGTATTTGCCGCCGTCGGGCCGCAGCTTCAGCAATTGCTTGCCGAGCGCCGTGCCGAATTCCTTGTTGTTGGTGCCGATATAGGCAATCCGCTTCGAGCCGGGCGCGTCCGAGTCGAAGGTGATGACGGGAATGCCCGCCGCGGACGCCGCCGCGATCGACTTGGTCATCGCGGCGACGTCGGCAACCGAGATCGCGAGGCCGTCGACCTTCTGGGTGACGAAATCCTGAATGATCTGCGCCTGCGTGGCCGGCTCGTGCTCGACCGGACCCTTGTAGATGCATTCGATGTTGCCGAGCTCCTTGGCGCGCTTCAGGCAGCCGTCGCGCGCGAAATCGAAGAACGGATTGTTCATGGCCTTGGGCACGATCACGAACTTGTAGCTCTGCGCCAACGCCGGTGTGGCCATCATGGCAACGGCCACGGCGGCAAAAAGTGTCTTCCTCATCGCTTCCCTCCACATTTTTTGCGCCCATCCTTGACGTCAGCGGCCTCGGGAGGCGGATAGGCGATCATGTCGCGATCCTCCCGGAGCAAATGGTTCAAGCCATGCGGGAGCGGACGCGATCGACCAGCACCGCCGCGATGATGATCACGCCCACCAATGCTTGCTGCCAGTACGAGTTGACCTGCGCCAGCACGAGGCCGTTGCGGATCACCTCGAGCAGCATGCAGCCGACGATGGCGCCGAGCGGACCGCCGATGCCGCCGGCAAGATTGGCGCCGCCGATCACGGCGGCCGCGATCACGTTGAGCTCGTAGGAGGTCGCCATGTTGGCCGGCGCGGAGCCCAGCCAGCCGGAGACGATGATGCCCTGCAGCCCCGCCGCGAGGGCGCAGATCACGTAGACCTCGATCTTGACCCGGACCACCGGGATGCCAGTCAGCGCGGCGGCCTTCTCATTGCCGCCGATGGCGAAGACGTGGCGGCCGAAACCGGTGTGATGCAGCACGACCGCCATCGCCACCGCGAGCACCACGAGGTAAATGAACGGCGCCGGCATGCCGAACACGACGCCCGACGTCAGCGCGTAGAAATAATCCGCGTCGGGACCACCGGGAAAACTGCCGCGGCCGTTGGAAACGACATAGCCGAGGCCGCGCACGATCGAGAGCATGCCGAGCGTGGTGACGAACGGCGACAGCCCGAGCACCGCGATGCAGAAGCCGTTGACGAGGCCGACGATCAGCGCGACGCCGAGCCCTGCCAGGACCGAGATCAGCAGGATCAGACCGGGCAAATTGGCGATCACCGTCTTGCCGTCGTCGGCGAGATGCACGAACCACTCCGCGCCGGGCGCGCCCGGGGTCGAGAGCTGCGTCATCACCATCGAGGTGATCATCGCGGAGAAGCACATCATCGAGCCGACCGAGAGATCGATGCCGCCGATGATGATGACGAGGGTGACGCCGAGCGTGGCGATCGCGATGAACGAAAAGTTCTTCGCGACATTCTGCATGTTGCCCTGGGTGAAGAAATACGGGCTGGCGAAGTTCATCACCACGAACAGCACCGCCAGCGCCAGCAGCACGTAGCCGGTCTGCGAGGCAAACAGGCCGCTCTGCCACCATCGGGCCTTGCCGACATTGCTGAAGGTGATGGGAGATTCCAGCGGCGTGGCCATCACGCAGCCTCCTTCGCGCCCGTGATCAGGGAGGTGACCTCCTCCGGGCTGGTGTCGCCGATCGCCTTGTCGGCGCGCTTCTCGCCGCGGCGCATGACGACGACGCGATCGCAGACCGCGAACACGTCGGGCATGCGGTGCGAGATCAGCATCACCGCGACGCCCTGCTCCTTCAGGCGATGGATCAGGCCCAGCACCTGCTCGACCTGGCGGACCGAGATCGCCGCGGTCGGCTCGTCCATCATCACGAGCTTGGCATTGGAGAGCCGCGTCCGCGCGATCGCGACCGCCTGCCGCTGGCCGCCCGACATCTGCCTGACGAGGTCGTGCGGACGGGTCTCCGAGCGCAGCTCGCCGAACAGCTCCAGCGCACGCGCCGCCATCGCCTTGTGATCGAGCAAGGCGAACGGACCGAATTTGCGCTTGAGCTCGCGGCCGAGAAAGACATTGGCGGCCGCCGTGAGATTGTCGGCGAGCGCGAGGTCCTGGTAGACCACCTCGATCCCGACTGCGCGGGCATCGATCGGACGGGCGAAATGCACCGTCCTGCCGTCAAAGCGGATCTCGCCATGGCTCGGCGGGAAATTGCCGGCGATGATCTTGACCAGCGTCGACTTGCCGGCGCCGTTGTCTCCCATCAGGCCGACCACCTCGCCGGGAGCGACGCGCAGGTCGACATCGTGCAGCGCGCGAATGGCGCCGAACTCCTTGCCGATGCCCTTCAACTCCAGCACGGGCTGGTTCAATGCCGATTTGTCCAGGGCTGGCTGCCCGGCAGCTTGAGAGGTTACCATCGCGGTCCTCGCTCAAACGATCGACAGGAGGCGCCGTGAGCGGGCATGCTCACGGCTTTGGCGTTGCCGTCGTTCATTGCCGTGACCCGGGCAGCCAGCCGTCGCATCAGAAGTGCACCAGCGTGCGGATGCCGAGCACCCAAGCATTGCTCGTCTTGACGCCGGCGGCATTATAGCCGCGCCCGCCGGGATTGATCACGTACTGGGCGTCGAACTTGAGGTTCATCCAGCCGGTCGCCTGCCAGCCGTACCAGGCTTCGATCGGGACTTCGTTGCCGCCGGCATTCGGGGTCAGCGCCGCCGAGTTCACGTGGGTCGTGCCCACCGCAAAGCCGACTTCGTCCCTGGGGCGCCAGCTGAACGTGCCGGTGTGCCGGAAGCCCAGGGCGATCTGGTAGTCCTGATAAGACGTGCGGTGATCGGCGACGGTCGTATTGAGGAAGGTGTACCAACCCTGCGCGTCGGGACCGTCGACGGTCAGCCGCTGCAGGATCGATTCATAGATGCCGTAGCGGCCGCGTTGATCTCCGATGTTCTGGTCCGGGCCCCCATTGCTGCCCGGGACAATCGCCAGAATGCCCGGAAGGCCGCCGTCGATCGAGGATGCGCTGTCATACCAGCCACCGAACCGCCAGGTGCCGTCCAGCGGGCCGCTCGGCGCCCAGACCAATTCGACCGGCACCAGCACGCCGGCGGCGGGATTCGAGTTCGGCACGCCCGGCAGGAAGTAAGTGGTGGGGTCTGTCGTCGTCAGATAGTTCGAATTGGCGTCGTAGACGCCGACCGACAGCTGGAATCCCTTGGCAAAGTTGTAGTGGACCACACCGCCCCACTGGCTCACCGGCCAGTTGTAGATGTAGCCGCCCTGGATGTTGCCGGGCTGGCCGCCGCAGAAGGTCAGATTGATGAACTCGCACAGGCCGAAGAAGAAGTCGGAGCCGACCGGAAGGCGGCCGCCCTTCAGTTCGAGTTGGCCATCGAACAGCTTCTGCGAGTAGTAGAGCTCGGTCAGGCGCAGGATGTTGCCGCGGCCGAACACTTCGTTGGTCAGCTGCAGGGCCGGAATGCCTGCTTCGTCATTCAGGTTGTGGCCGAAGCGGTCGACCAGCGTGAGGCCGACGAGGCCACCCTGGATGCCGGCCAGCTTGGCCATATCGAACTTGGCCTGGAAGAACAGCTGCCCGGCCTGGGTCGCGGTGTTCCTGTTGCCGCCCGAGAGGTTGCCGACCGCTTCGTCACCCAGCGTCAGCGCCAGCGAGATGCCGCGTTCCTTCAACTGCGTCCTGCCGAGATCGCCGAACAGATACGGTCTCGTCCAGAAATCGTCGGTCTCGGCATAAGGGATCGGCGGAGCCTTCGTCATGAGATCGGCCGCATGTGCTCCACCGCTGAGCAAAGACAATAGTATCCCTGCGCCGCACATGCGTGCGGCGGTCACAGACCAGTGCAACATTTTCGTAGTCCTTCCAGCTTCCCCAGGCTTTGTCTGTTTTGCATCACGTTCCTGCCCAAGCCCACGAGCTGGAACGTGCCCCCGTCTCAGCACGCGCCGATTTCAGCCGCTGACGCAGCGACCGTGTGTCAACCGGAGCATGAAGCTGTCATCTCTGTTCGTCCGTTGTCGCAGACAACGCGGCCGCGCCGCGCGGTGTTGTGCTGTGGTTTCCCTGCACATGTGTCGATTTCGGCGCCTTGCGGGCGAGGCCGGCCAGCGCCGCCTTGCGCCGCCGGCGGCTCTGCAATTGCTGATCCGCCAGCACGCCGACCAGGATCACCGTCCCCATCACCGCGAAGTTCAGCGAATTGGGAATGCCGAGGATGTTGACGAGGTTCTGCAGCACCTGCAGCAGCGCCGTCCCCAGCACGATCCCGAGAATCGAGCCCTCGCCGCCGCGCAGGCTGCAGCCGCCGAGCACGGCAGCCGCGATGGCATAGAGCTCGTAGAAATTGCCGAAAGAGCTCGGCGAGACCGAGTTGGTGTAGAACACGAACAACACGGTGGAGACGCCGGCGAGCCCGCCGCTGATGATGTAGGCGGTCGCGATCACGACGTTGGTGTTGATGCCTGAGAACCGCGCCGCCTCCTCGTTCTTGCCGACGGCATAGAGCCAGCGGCCGTAGACCGAGCGGTGCAGCAGCACCCAGAGGATCAACGCGAGGACGATCAGGAAGATGAAGGTGTTCGGGATGCCCGCGACATTGCCGGAGGCGATACTGCCCAGCGTACTGGCCTCATCGCCGTAGCCGAAGCCGCGGGTCGAGTCGCTGGTATAGTAGCGCGCCGCGCCGCGATAGATCAGCAGCCCGCACAGCGTCACGATGAAGGGCTGCATCTTCAGCCGGGTGATCAGGAAACCCTGGATGGCTCCCAGCACCAGCCCGCCGAGCAGGACCAGCAGCAGCGCGAGCGGCCAGTCGACCTGATAGGTCACCAGCAGGTCGACGAAGATGACGCCGAGCAGCGCGAACATCGAGCCGAGCGAAAGATCGATGCCGCCGGTGATGATCACCAGCCCCTCGCCCAGCGCGAACACGCCGAACAGGCCGATCAGATTGGCCATGTTCAACAGGTTCACCACCGACAGGAACGCCGGATTGATCGCGCCTGTTATGGCGGAGATCACCGCAAGCAGCAGGAACAGGCCGAGTTCTTTCTTCATCATGTCGCAGCGGCTTCCATGGTTTCCAGCGCCTGGGTCTCCAGCTGCTGCCCGATCGCCAGCCGCAGCACGTTGTATTCGCTGAATTGCGCGCGCTCGAGCACGCCGCTGACGGCGCCCTCATGCATCACGGCGACGCGGTCGGAGACGCCGATCACCTCCTCCATGTCCGAGGAGATCATCACGATCGCGACGCCCTGGTCGGCGAGCTCGCGCATCAGCGCGTAGATCTCGCTCTTGGCGCCGACATCGATGCCGCGGGTCGGCTCGTCGAAGAACATCACGCGCGGCTGCATCGACAGCCATTTGCCGAGCACGACCTTCTGCTGGTTGCCGCCGGAGAGCGTCACGGCCTCGATATCGATGCTCGGCGCCTTGATGGACAGGCGCCGCGCCTGGTCCTGCGCCACCTTGCGCTCGGATGTGCCATGGATCAGCCACATCCACGCATGGCCCAGCAGGTTCGCGAGCGTCACGTTCTCCCGGATCGGCAATTCCAGCACCAGCCCGGATTTCTTGCGGTCCTCCGGCACCAGGTAGATCCCCTGCCGGATCGCATCGCGCGGCGAGGCGACACCGACCGGCGCACCGTCGATCCTGATCTCACCGCCGAGCAGCGGGTCGATGCCGAACACCGCACGGGCCAGCGAGGTGCGGCCGGCGCCGACCAGCCCGGCGAGGCCGAGGATCTCGCCGCGGCGCACCGAAAGGTCGATCTGGCGGTCGGGAAAGGCGGTCGTCACGACGCCGGCGATGTCGCAGCCGCCCGGCTGCGCCGGCCGCTTCGGCGGCGTGTACAGCGCCTTGAGGTCGCGGCCGATCATCAACCGGATCATGGCGGCGTGGCTCAGCTCGTCGCGCGCGAGCTCGCCCACCGTGCGTCCGTCGCGCAGCACCACGACGCGGTCGGCGCAGGTCATGATCTCGCCGAGCCGGTGCGAGATGTAGATCACCGAGATGCCGTGCGCCTTCAGGTCGGCGATCACCTCGAGCAGCCGTTCGGTCTCCGAAATCGTCAGGCTGGAGGTCGGCTCGTCCATGATGATGACGCGGGCGTCGATCGAGAGCGCCTTGGCGATCTCCACCATCTGGCGCTCCGCGATCGACAGGTTTTCGACCAGCGTGTTTGGCGTGAAATCGGCGCCGAGCCGCTGCAGCAGCGGCGTCACGCGGGCGCGCATCTCGGCGTTGTCGACCAGCCTCAAGGGGCCGCCGGTCAGCGGCTCGCGGCCGATGAAGACGTTGGCCGCGACGTCGAGATTCTCGAACAGGTTCAATTCCTGGTGCACGAAGGCGATGCCGCATCGCGTTGCCTCGGTCACCGTCATCTCGGCGTGGTCGATGCCGCCGATCCGGATCACGCCCTCGCTCGGCGCGACCACGCCGCCGAGGACGCGCATCAGCGTCGACTTGCCGGCGCCGTTCTCGCCGATCAAGCCGAGCACCTCGCCGCGGCAGACGCGCAGGCTGACATTGTCGAGCGCCCGGACACCGGGATAGGTCTTGCTGATCCCCGCGAGCTCCAGCAACGTCTCGGCCATTCGTGGTCCTCCGGCACAGCGCCCGGCCGCCTGGGGCGGCCGGGCGGTGAAGCACGCTGAAGTCACTTCTTCAGCAGGTCCTTCAGGGATGCGGCGAACTCGGCGACGTTGGTCTTGCTGATCACCTTGGTCGGGACGATCAGCTTCTTGTCCGCCGGGATCCAGGACTTGTCGCCGTTCAGCGTCTTGATGATGTTGGTGGCGGAGAGGTAGCCGAACTCGTACGGCTGCTGCACGACCGTGGATTCGATGGTGCCGTCGGAGATGCCGCGCAGCGTGCGCTGGTCCTCGTCGAAGCCGACGATCTTGACCTTGCCGGCCCTGCCCGACGCCTTCACGGCGTCATAGATCAGCGGCGTCTCGTAGCTCCACAGCCCGGACATCAGCGCAATGTCGGGATATTTGACCAGCACGTTCTCCATGTTCGCCTTGGCCTTGGCGAAGTCGACCTGGTCGGTGAACACGTCGACCAGCTCGACCTTGGTGCCGGCGATCGATTCCTTGATGCCCTGCACCCGCTCGCGGGCGTTGTCGGCGTCCATCGTGCCGACGAACAGCGCGATCTTGCCGCCATTCGGCAGCGCCTTCTTGATCTCCTCGCCGGCCTGCCGCCCGGCAGCGACGTTGTCGGTGCCGATATAGGCGAGGCGATTGCTCTGCGGCGCGTCGCTGTCCGTCGTGATCAGCACGGTCTTGGCCGCAACCTTGTTGAGCTGTTCGGTTGCATGCGGCGCATCGTCGACCGAGATGGAGATGCCGGCGACGCCGCGCACCAGGAGGTCGTCGAGCTCGCGCCGCTGGCCCGCCGCGGTGCCTTCGTTGGTGACGATCAGCTCGATCTTATAGTCCGGGTGCTCCTTCTGCGCCTTCTCCAGCCCGCGGCCGGCGATGGTCCAGAAGTCGGCGGGGACGTTGGTCACCAGCGCGATGGTCTTTTTCTGCTGCGCCTGCGCCACGCCCGTGGCCATCGCAAGCGCGGCTGCGCTCGCCAGGACAGGCAGGATCAATTTCTTCATTGGGCCCTTCATGAGCACCTCCCCTTTTGTGACCCCACTTTGAGGGCCTCACACACGCGGCGCTTTTCGCGCCCTATTTTATTTAGTCGGTGAAGAAACTAGACCGACGAAATATCCAGTCAAGGATGTTTCTTATTGTTTCTTCAAGCATGAATGGTACACGAGGGACGATATTAGTAAATATGCTGCGACATATCAGCCCCAAACTGTGCTTTTTAGATTACACTTGCATCTGCACGCGTTGATTAACTTCAGAAGGCGAATTAAAAAGACCCCATGAAAGACCCCGTGGATGAGCAGCCCGAACCGTCGAAACGTGCCCTGAACCCGGCCCGCGGATCGAACCGCGGCCGTCTTGTCGACGTCCTGCGGCGTCAGGGACCGATGCCGCGCGTCGAACTCGCGCGGAGCACGGGGCTGAGCTTTGCGGCGATTTCCGCCATAACGTCGAAACTGATCGCCGAAGAATTGCTGTGCGAGGCCGAGCCCGACGCGGTGGCCTGGGCCGACGATGCCGATGAGGACGATGGCGACGGCCTTTCCGTCCGCCGCCGCGGCCGGCCGGCGGTGCTGCTGACGCTGAACCCGGAGTTCGGCCGCATCGTCGCGGTCTCGCTGCGCATGAACCTGATCGAGACGCTGATCGCCGATTTCAGCGGCTCCGGCCTCGCGCAATCGCGGCTTGAAATCCCGACCCGCGCGCTCGATGCAAGCGCGCTGCGCGCGCTGGTGATTGCCCAGATCGATGCCATCCTCGATGCGACGGCCACGCCGCGGCATCGGCTGCTCGGCATCGGGATCGCGCTGCAAGGCATCGTCAACGCCGATACCGGCCGGCATCTGTGGAGCCCGGCGCTGTCGGCCACCGACGTCGATCTGGCGACGCCGATCCGCGAAGCGTTCGGCGTCGAGCCCGTGATGGCGAACGACGCGGTCGCGGTTGCGCTGGCGCTCACCGCCGCGGAGCCGGCGCTGGCGCAGGGCCTCTCGGCCAGCATCGTGGTCGGCCATGGCGTCGGCATGGGCGTCGTTGTCGACGGCGAGCCGCGCTGGGGCACCGACGCCGGCAGCGAGATCGGCCACGTCAAGCTGGCGCCGGATGGTCCGCAATGCCGCTGCGGCCAGCGCGGCTGTATCGAGGCCTATCTCGCCGACTACGCGCTCTACCGCGACGCCCGCACCTTTCTCGACCTGCCGCCGGCGGCGGCACAGCAGCCGTCCGAGGCCCAGATGACGTTGCTGCGCGAACGCGCCCAGGGCGGCGATCCCCGCCTCGAACATCTGTACCAGGCGGCGGGCCGCTCGCTCGCAGGGGCGGTCGCCGCCACGATCTCGGTGCTGCGCCCGCATCACATCATCCTGGCGGGCCCCGGCCTGCAGGCCTTCGAGATGATGCGGCACGCCTATGAGGAGCGGCTCGAGCAGGCGGTGCTGCCGTGGCTGCTCAAATCCACCGCGATCTATGTCCGTCCGAGCGAGTCGGCGGCGATCGTCGACGGCATGGTGCGGCGGACGCTGCGGGTGGTGGACCGCAACCTGCTGGAAACGGCCGAGTGAACACTGGAAGCGCGGCCCTTCTCTGGACCATAATCAAGCAACCGACGCCGTGAAGGCGCAAGATCGAGAGAATGAACATGCAGGGCGCGACCTATCCAAGCCTCAAGGACCGGACTGTGCTGGTGACCGGCGGCGGTTCCGGCATCGGTGAAGCCATCGTCCGCCAGTTCGCCGACCAGGGCGCGCGGGTCGGCTTCATCGACATCGATGCGAAGGCCTCGCAGCAGCTGCTCTCCAGCCTGCCGGCACACGCGCGCGTGCAGTTCGAGCACGCCGATTTGCGCGACATCGCGGCGCTGCGACGCGCGATCGCGGCCATCCGCGAGACGCTTGGGCCGATCACCATCCTGGTCAACAACGCGGCCCGCGACGACCGTCACGCGATCGCGGACGTCACGCCGGAATATTGGGACGAGCGCTTCGCGGTCAATCTGAAGCACCAGTTCTTTGCCGCCCAAGCGGTCGCGCCTGATATGACCAGGGCCGGCGGCGGCGCGATCATCAACATCGGCTCGGTGAGCTGGGTGATCGGCCAGGGCAACATGCCCTGCTACACCACGGCCAAATCGGCGGTACAGGGCCTCACCCGCGCGCTGGCGCGCGATCTCGGACCGAACAATGTGCGGGTTAATTCGATCCTGCCCGGATGGATCATGACCCAGCGGCAGCGGGACAACTGGTTGACGCCCGCCGGCGAGGCCGAGCTGATGCAGCGGCAATGCCTCAAGCGCAAGCTGGTGCCCGACGACATCGCCCGCGTCGTGCTGTTCTTCGCCGCCGACGACAGCGGCGCCTGCACCAACCAGAACTACATCGTGGACGGCGGCTGGGTGTAAGCTGCGCGTGACCACGAGGATTTGTAGGGTGGGTTAGGCGAAGCCGTAACCCGCCATTACGCCGGTTGCGGAACGATGGTGGGTTACGCTTTGCTAACCCACCCTACGCCCTACAGGTCTACATCGCCGTGGGGCTCGTGCGCCCGGAACAGCAGGCACGCATCGCCATACGAATAGAACCGGTAACCGTCCTTGATCGCATGTGCGTAGGCGCACTGCATCGTCTCCAGGCCCGAGAAGGCCGAGACCAGCATGAACAGCGTCGAGCGCGGCAGATGGAAATTCGTCAGCAGGATGTCGACCGCGCGAAAGCGATAGCCCGGGGTGATGAAGATCGACGTATCGCCCGCGAACGGCTGCACCGTGCCGTCGGGCGTCGTCGCGCTTTCCAATAGCCGGAGCGAGGTGGTGCCGATCGCAACGATCCGGCCGCCCTTGGCGCGCGCCGCGTTCAAGGCCGACGCGGTCGCTGCGGTGATGCAGCCCCATTCGGCGTGCATCCGGTGCTCCGAGGTCTCCTCGACCTTGACCGGCAGGAACGTCCCTGCCCCGACATGCAGCGTCAGCCGGTGCAGCTCGACGCCGCGGTTCTTCAGCGCAGCCTCCAGCGCCGGCGTGAAATGCAGCCCCGCGGTCGGCGCGGCCACCGCGCCTTCATTGGCCGCGAACATGGTCTGGTAGTCGCGCGCATCCTGATCGTCAGGCGTGCGCTTCGAGGCGATGTAGGGCGGCAGCGGCGTGATGCCGACATCTGAGATCGCCTGGTCGAGCGAGGGGCCGTGGAACGAGAACGACAGCGTCACCTCGCCTTCCGGCCCCTTGGCCTCGACCTGCGCATCGAGATGGCCGAGCAGGCAGACCCTGCCCTCATTACCGAACCTGACAGTGTCGCCCTCGGCGAGCTTCTTGGCCGGCTTGACCAGCGCCTGCCAGCGCGAGCCGTCGAGCCGCTTGATCAGCGTCGCCTCGATCTTCGGCTCGGTCTCGCGCCCGATGCGCCGGCCCTTGAGCTGCGCCGCGATCACCTTGGTGTCGTTGACGACGATCTGGTCGCCCGGCTCCAGCCAATGCGGCAGATCGGCGATGCCCTGGTCGCGCAGCACGCCGTCCGGATGCACCACCAGCATCCGCGCGGCATCGCGCGGACTCGCGGGGCGGAGCGCGATGCTTTCGGGCGGGAGTTCGAAATCGAAAAGGTCAGTGCGCATGATTCAACATCGTCATTCCGGGGCGCGCAAAGCACGAACCCGGAATGACGGAGAGTGTTGGTTTACGCCGCGTCGGCGGCCATCCGCGCCTTGACGATCTTGTCCGGGTTCTGCACCGGCTCGCCGCGCTTGATCTTGTCGACGTTCTCCATGCCCTCGGTGACCTTGCCCCAGACCGTGTACTGGCCGTTGAGGAAGGAGGCGTCGTCGAAGCAGATGAAGAACTGGCTGTCGCCGGAATCCGGATTGGCGGCGCGCGCCATCGAGGCGGTGCCGCGGACATGCGGCTCCTTGTTGAACTCGGCCTTCAGCTTCTTGCCGCTTCCGCCCATGCCGGTGCCCTGCGGGCAGCCGGTCTGCGCCATGAAGCCCTCGATCACGCGGTGGAACACGATGCCGTCGTAAAAGCCCTCGCGCACCAGCTCCTTGATCCGCGCGACATGGCCCGGCGCGAGATCCGGACGCATCTCGATCGTGACGGGGCCCTGCGTGGTCTCGAGGATCAGAGTATTTTCGGTAGCAGCCATGCTCGTCTCTCCTGGCTCTTGGGTGGATATTTCTTGTTCCTGAACGGGATTGCAAACGGGCGGCCGGCCACCGCGCCGCCCAGACTCTCGGAAAATGGCAACGGCGTGCAGCGTTGCAACGCCTCCATCACGGCAATCCGGTATTGTACCCGGTCGTTATCGCTGGCCCCCTGCGATTCATAGGTGATCCTGGGGTGCCCGAGGATCGCGCCGGCGCGGTTGAAACTGACGATCACGGTGATGTCGATCAGGCCGGCCTTGTCCGGCGGCGGCGGCCGCCAGCAGCGGTGAATGGCCAGCACGACATCCCTGATGGTGTCGAGCTGTTCCGACTCGGCCGCGGCGGCGGTGGTCAGCCCAAGCCACAGCAGCGGCGTTGCAAGCAAGGTCCATGGCCTGCTGCGCGCCGCCATCATGCGTCACTTGATGTCGGATGCGACCTGCACCTTCACCATCTTGTCGGGATCGGCAACCGGTTCACCGCGCTTGAGCTTGTCGACCACGTCCATGCCGGACACCACCTCGCCGATCACGGTGTACTTCCCGTTCAGGCTCGAGCCGTCGGTAAACATGATGAAGAACTGCGAATTCGCCGAATTGGGATCGCTGGTGCGCGCCATGCCGACGATGCCGCGCTTGTAGGGCACGTTGGAGAATTCGGCCGGAAGATTTGGATATTTCGAGCCGCCGGTGCCGTTGAAATTCTTGCCGTCGCCGGTCTGCGCCATGAAGCCCTCGATGACGCGGTGGAACGGCACGTTGTTGTAGTAGCCGTCGCGCGCCAGCTGCTTGATGCGCTCGGCGTGCTGCGGTGCGAGGTCGGGGCGCAGCTTGATGACGATGCGGCCCTTGGTGGTGTCGATCACGATCGCATTGGCCTTGTCGAGATTGGCCGGCAGCGGCTGCGCGACCGCGGGCACGACGCAGAGCAGCGCGGCAACGAATGCAAGAATGCGGATCATGGAAACTCCGGATCTCTGAACGTTCGGGATATAGCGGATGGCCGGCATCAGCCGGCGAACTTGGCCTTCAGGCTAGCGGCGACTGATGACGGCACGAAGGCTGAGAAGTCGCCGCCCATCTGGGCGATTTGGCGCACCAGTGTGGCGGTGATCGGACGGACCGCGGGTGAGGCCGGGACGAAGACGGTATGCACCTCCGGCGCCATGGCCTCGTTCATGCCGGCCAATTGCATCTCGTAGTCGAGATCGGTGCCGTCGCGCAGGCCGCGAATCATGATGGTGGCGCCGAGCTTGCGCGCCGCCGTCACCGTCAGATTGTCGTAGGTGGTGCACTCGAGCGTGCAGCCCGCCTGCTGGACCACGGGACCGCACACCTCCTGGAGCATCTGCAGCCGTTCCTCGGTCGAGAACAGCGATTTCTTGCCGGGATGCACGGCAACCGCCACGACCAGGCGGTCGCACAGGACGGCGGCCTGCCGGACCACGTCCAGATGGCCGTTGGTGACGGGATCGAAGGAGCCGGGATAGAGCGCAATACGGGGCATGGGTCCCCTCTAACCCGCCCGGCCCGCCGCGGCAAGCCAGCCCGGTTCCGCCGCTCCCCGGCTCCGGGCCAAGTCGGCCAACGGACTTTTGTCCGTCGGCCACTGAACCAGCTCTGGGATGCCAGCGTCTACCAGGCCGAATGTTTCGTCGCCCGCTGGCGGACGAAACACAACCGGCCCGGGATGAAACCATTTTCCGGCGTGGCGAAGACGTCAGGAAACTTGCGGCCGGTACATCTCGGACAACGAAACGACGGGCCCGGGGGGCCCGATCAAATGGGGACCGTCATGATCAAGGCATTTTCCGCCATCGCGATTGCTGCGTTCATCGCCGCCGCGCTCACCGTTCTTCCGGGCTTCGCCCCGCAGGTCGAAGCCTCGACCCCGCAGCCGCTCGCCAAGGGCGACCGCCTCGATGTCCACCCGATCGGCAAGGGCTGCTCGCAGCAGGCCTGGCCGAATTTCGAGGCCTCCTGCCTGCGCTCCGCCGGCAGCAAGACAGTGGTTCGCGAAGCCCGCCTCGTCACCGCCGATCGCACCCCGTAGTCACGTCTGCCCGTGCAGCGTCACGTCTGACCGTCACACAAATCCCGATGGTAATTTGCGACGACCCGTCGCAGACTAACGTCTAAGGCGCTCGCACGGATCACCCGGCGGGCGCCAAGCCATCGGGAGATCGCACGTGACCAGCACACCCGCCGTCGTCTCCTCCGGCCACCCTCCCACCAGCCCGCTGCCGTTTGCCGTCACCCTCGGTGCGCTGGGCGTCGTCTATGGCGATATCGGCACCAGCCCGCTCTACGCGCTGAAGGAAGCGGCCAAGGCCGCCACCCATGGCGGTCCGCTCACCGAGAGCGCCGTGCTCGGCGTGGTCTCGCTGATCCTGTGGGCGCTGATCCTGATCATCTCGCTGAAATACGCCATGCTGATCCTGCGCGCCGACAACCGCGGCGAAGGCGGCATCGTGGCACTGCTAGCGCTGCTCTCGGCGCGCAATGCGGCGCCCGGCACCTGGCGCGCCCACCTTCTGGTGGTCGGCCTGATCGGCGCCGCCCTGCTCTATGGCGACGGCGCGATCACACCGGCGATCTCGGTGCTGTCGGCGATCGAGGGCTTGAAGGTCGACGCGCCGTCGCTGTCATCGGCGGTGGTGCCGATCACCGTCGTAATCCTGATCGGCCTCTTCATGATGCAGAAGCAGGGCACCGGATTCATCGGCAGGATCTTCGGCCCGGTGATGCTCTTCTGGTTCTTCGTGCTCGCCGCGCTCGGCATCCACGGCATCGTCAAGGCGCCCGGCGTGCTGGTCGCGCTCAGCCCGTATTATGCGTTCGATTTCCTGATCCACCAGAATTTCCATGTCAGCTTCGCCATCCTCGGCGCCGCCTTCCTCGCGGTGACCGGCGGTGAGGCGATGTACGCCGACATGGGGCATTTCGGCCGCTTCCCGATCCGGCTCGCCTGGTTCGCGGTCTGCCTGCCGGCGCTGGTGCTGAACTATTTCGGCCAGGCCGGCGAGCTGATCTCCGACCCCAACTCGATCGACAACCCGTTCTTCCAGCTCGCGCCGGACTGGGCGCACTATCCGCTTGTCGCGCTCGCGGCGGTCGCCACCGTGATCGCCTCGCAGGCGATCATCTCCGGCGTGTTCTCGCTGACCCAGCAGTCGATCCAGCTCGGCTTCCTGCCGCGGATGCATATCCAGCACACCACCAGCGATGCGATCGGGCAGATCTACGTGCCGCTGGTGAATTGGCTGCTCGCGGCCGGAACACTCGGCGCGGTGCTGGCCTTCGGCACCTCGGATGCGCTGGCCGGCGCCTACGGCATCGCGGTGTCGCTGCTGATGGCGATCACCACTTTGCTCGCCGCGCTGGTGGCGATCCAGTGGGGCTACGCGCCGATCCTGGTGATCGCCGTGAACGGCTTCTTCTTCATCATCGACATGATCTTCTTCGCGGCGAATTCGACCAAACTGTTCGAGGGCGGCTGGTTCCCGCTGCTGCTCGCCGGCGCGGTGGCGTTCCTGATGCTGACCTGGCGCGGCGGCGTCAAGCTGGTCGAGAAGGCGCGCGGCCAGCTGCGCCAGCCGGAGGAGGATCTGATCGAGACCGCGGTCAACAAGTGCCACAGCCGGCTGCCGGGCACCGCGATATTCCTCGCCTCCGCCCCCAACGGCGTACCGCTCGCGTTGACCCAGTTCGTCAAGCACAACCACGTGCTGCACCAGCGGGTGCTGCTGGTCACGGTACAGATCGAGGAATCCCCGCGCATCTCGGACGAGGACCGTGCGGTGATTCACGACGTCACCCCGGGCATCATCCGGGTCATCCTGCGTTACGGCTTCATGCAGTATCCGACCGTTTACGAAGGGCTGAAGCTCGCCTGCCGCCAGGGCAAGCTGCCCGGTGTCCGCCTGACCGACGTGACGTACTATATCGGCCGCGAGACCATCATCCCGCGCGAGGACATTCCGGGCATGTGGGTGTGGCGGGAATCGCTGTTCGCCTTCCTGCAACGCAACGCCGAGCGGTCCGCGGCCTTCTTCGGCGTGCCGACCGGTCAGGTCGTCGAGTTCGGCACCGAGATCGAGATCTAGCACCTGTAGCCGGATGCAGCGAAGCGCAATCCGGGACGGCCGCCGCCGCTTCGCAAGACCCTGGATTTCGCTTCGCTGCATCCGGGCTACGGGTTCAGGGAATGTCCAACGATCCGCCGCTTCAGCTCAAACCCCGGCTGACGGTCTCGGTCGACCAGGCGCAGGCGATCATGGCGCGCGTTGCGCCGCACGCGACGGTCCGTGACGTCATCGAGCTGCAAGGCGGCGAGATCAGCACGATCCTGGAGATCGTGCTCACCGATGCGCCGAACTGCATCCTGAAGATCTATCCGACACAGCTGCAATGGAAGATGGCGAAGGAGGTCCACGTCCTCGGGCTGCTCGCCCGGGTCGACATCCCCGTCCCCCGCATCCTTCTCGCCGACGACACGCGCGCGGCGATCGACCTCAACTTCGTGCTGATGACGAAGCTCGACGGCATGGTGCTCGGCCACCGCGAGCCGGCGCTGACGGACCAGGAGCTGTCTGCGATCTACGCCGAAATGGGTGCAGCGATGCGCCGGATCAACGACGTCACCCTCGACAGTTTTGGCTATATCGGTCCCAACGGGGTATGGACGCCGCACCCGACCAATCGCGCCTACATGTCCGCCCAGTTCGATCGCAAGCTAGACGAGTTCTGCATACGCGGCGGGGATGACGCGCTGGCGGAACGGCTGCGGGGCAGCGTCGCCGCCCGCCGCCATCTGCTCGACGCTGCCGAGACGCCCCGCCTCTGCCACTATGATTTCCATGCCGGCAATGTGCTGGTGACGGCGGAAGGCAAGCCGCGCCTCACCGGCATCGTCGATTTCGAGAATGCCACCGCCGGCGATCCCCTGATGGATATCGCCAAGGCGCTGTACTATTTCACCGCGAAGGACGCGCCGAAGCGCGACGGCCTGCTCGCCGGCCACGGCACGCGCGACCGGCCGGACTGGGAAGCCACGATCGCGCTCTACCGGCTCGCCTGCACGCTGGAGCTCTGGTGCTGGATGGCGCAGATCGGCCGGCCGGATGCGCTGCCCGCTCTCACCGCGGAGTTGGAGAGCGCAACGTGATTGCGTAGCCCGGATGCAGCGAAGCGCAATCCGGGAAAGTCTATCCGCGGTGCCCCCCGGATTTCGCTTCGCTTCATCCGGGCTACAAGAGAACAAAATGTTCTGAACAGATGCGACCGGGATGCGCCGAACGTTACAACATCATCGTGGCGGCTGGAGCCGCAGAGCGGCGTTGGCTTTCGCGGCCGGCGTCGTTCTCGCGTGGATTGGCACCGCTGCGACATTGGCGGCAGAAGCACCCGACGATCCATCGAAATACTGCACGAACGCCAGCGATCCCTATTGCAGGTATCTCAAGGACCCGATCCCCTATTGTCTTTCCTATATCGCCATGAATCGGGATTGCGATCGCGAGACCAAGGACAATCCCTGGGTGTGTCGCAAGGCTCAACGCGATCTGGTCCAGGAAAATTGTATCAAATGGGATGAGGCGTCGATCGCGAAATTCTGCCGGGGATGGACCGATGGCAGTTCGATCTTTGGTGAAGAGCCGGCACCGAAATTCTGCAACGGCTCCTGCTGGCTCGACATCGGCATCCTTCCTGGCTTCCGGTGTATCAATCCGAAGTGAGGTGACAAGCGGCACAGCCCGTAGCCCGGATGGAGCGAAGCGCGATCCGGGAACAGCTTGTCCGCGGTGATGCTTCCCCGGATTTCGCTTCGCTCCATCCGGGCTACGGATCTCCCGCCCGCAACAACGGCGGCACTAGCCGCCGTTGCCGTTCTCGCCGTTTTCCTCTTCCGGAATGTGCTCGACCGAGACGACGTGCTCGTCCTCGGCGGTGTCGAACACGATCACGCCCTGGGTCGAGCGGCCGGCAACACGGATGTCGGCGACCGGGCAGCGGATCAGCTGCCCCTTGTCGGTGACCAGCATGATCTGGTCGGCGTCCTCGACCGGGAACGAGGCCACCAGCTTGCCGTTGCGGTTGTTGACGCTCATCGCGACGATGCCTTTGCCGCCACGGCCGGTGGTGCGGTACTCGTAGGACGAGGTTCGCTTGCCGTAACCGTTGACCGAGACGGTCAGCACCACCTGCTCCTTGGCCGACATCTCGGCGTAGCGCTCCTGGGTGAGCTGGATCGAATCGGCGGTCTCCTCGCCCTCGGCATCCGCCGGCTCGTCGGCCGCGGCCTCGCCGGCGACGGCGCGGCGCATCTTCAGATAGGCCGAGCGCTCGTCCGACGTGGTGTCGACATGACGCAGGATCGCCAGCGAGATCAGCCGATCGCCCTCGGCGAGCGCGATGCCGCGCACGCCCATCGAGGTACGACCGGTGAACACGCGCACGTCGGTGACGGGGAAGCGGATGCACTGGCCGCCATCGGCGGTCAGCAGCACGTCGTCATGCTCGGTGCAGATCTGCACGTCGACGATCGCCTCGCCGTCGTCGAGCTTCATCGCGATGATGCCGGAGCGGCGGACATCGACGAAGTCGGACAGCTTGTTGCGGCGAACGTTGCCGCCTGTCGTCGCGAACATCACGTCGAGATTGCCCCAGGAGGATTCATCCTCCGGCAGCGGCATGATGGTGGTGATGCGCTCGCCCTGCTCCAGCGGCAGGATGTTGATCAGCGCCTTGCCGCGTGCATTCGGCGCCGCCACCGGCAGCCGCCAGACCTTCTCCTTGTAGACCTGGCCACGCGAAGAGAAGAACAGCACCGGCGTGTGGGTGGAAGCCACGAACAAGCGCGAGACGAAATCCTCGTCGCGGGTCTGCATGCCGGCGCGGCCCTTGCCGCCGCGGCGCTGCGCCCGATAGGCCGAGAGCGGCACGCGCTTGACATAGCCGGCGTGCGACACCGTCACCACCATGTCCTCGCGCTGGATCAGGTCCTCGTCCTCGACCTCGCCTTCCTGCTCCATGATCACGGTCTTGCGCGGGGTAGCGAACTGGGCCTTCACCTCGGCGAGTTCGTCTTTCACGATGCCTTGCACCCGCGCACGCGAGCGCAGGATCTCGAGATAGTCCTTGATCTCGGCGGCGAGCTTGTCGAGCTCTTCGGAAATCTCGTCCCGGCCCAGTGCGGTGAGCCGCTGCAGCCGCAGGTCGAGGATCGCCCTGGCCTGCTCCAGCGACAGCCGGAGCGTGCCGTCATCGTTGATACGATGCCGGGGATCGTCGATCAGCGTGATCATCGCTTCGACATCCCGTGCCGGCCAGTCGCGCGACATCAGGGTGTCGCGCGCGGTGTTCGGATCGGGCGAGGTGCGGATCACCCGGATCATTTCGTCGATATTGGCGACCGCGATCGCGAGGCCGACCAGGATATGGGCGCGGTCGCGTGCCTTGCCGAGCAGGAACTTGGTCCGGCGCGTCACCACCTGTTCGCGGAACGCGACGAAGATGGTGAGCAGATCCTTCAGATTCATGGTCTGGGGCCGGCCGGAGTCCAGCGCCAGCATGTTGGCTGGGAAACTCGTCTGCAGCGGCGTGAACCTGTAGAGCTGATTCAGCACCACGTCGGGCACGGCGTCGCGCTTCAATTCGATCACGACGCGGTAGCCCTCGCGATCGGACTCGTCGCGCATCTCGCCGATGCCCTCGATCTTCTTCTCGCGCGCCAGTTCGCCGATGCGCTCGACCATCGAGGCCTTGTTCACCTGATACGGAATCTCGGTGATGATGATCGCCTCGCGACCGCCGCGGATGGTGTCGATCGTCACCTTGCCGCGCATCATGATCGAGCCGCGGCCGAGATGATAGGCCGAGCGGATACCCTGGCGCCCCAGGATGACGCCGCCGGTCGGGAAATCCGGTCCCGGGATGATGTTGATGAGCTCGTCGATCGTAAGTGCCGGGTTGTCGATCAGCGCCACGCAGGCGTCGACCACCTCGCCGAGATTGTGTGGCGGGATGTTGGTCGCCATGCCGACGGCGATGCCGCCGGCGCCGTTGACCAAGAGGTTCGGGAATCTCGCCGGCAGGACCGACGGCTCCTGCTCGGAATTGTCGTAGTTGGGCTGGAAATCGACAGTGTCCATGTCGATGTCGGCGAGCAGGGCAAGCGCCGCCTTGGTCAGCCTCGCTTCGGTATATCGGTAGGCCGCGGGCGGATCGCCGTCGACCGAGCCGAAATTGCCCTGCCCGTCGATCAGCGGCACGCGCAGCGAGAAGTCCTGCGCCATGCGAACCATGGCGTCGTAAATCGACTGGTCGCCGTGCGGGTGATACTTACCGATCACGTCGCCGACCACGCGGGCGGATTTCACATACTTCTTGTCCGGCGTGTGTCCCTGCTCATGCATCGAGTAGAGGATGCGCCGGTGCACCGGCTTCAGTCCGTCGCGCGCATCGGGCAGCGCACGCGACACGATCACGCTCATCGCGTAATCGAGATAGGACTTCTTCATCTCCTCGAGAATGGAAACGGGACGAATATCGGAGGGTCCCGGCTGCTCGCCGGGCTTGTCGTCTTCGCTATCGGACAAAGGGGAAATCCGCTCAGTTTTACTCGGGAATCATATAGCGTATCGGGGGCCCGAAAACCACCCCCACGCGGCTTTGCTGCTCGGTTTTTCCGTCTGTTTTTTCATGCACTTACGGGGAAGCTCGCAAGTTCCCGAACGACGCGATTGAGGGCCGAATAGTGAATGGCGAACAGCGAACGGAAAAGCCCTCTTCGCTTTCCCCCATTCGCTGCTCTCACGGCCCGAATACCGCCGCGTGCATGATGCGGCCCGGCATGAAGGTGAAGAGGCCGGCGATGACCAGCGCGCCGAAGAAGATGCCGATCATCGTGAACCTGTGCCGGCGGATGTTGTGGGTTCGCGCGGCCATCACGCCCAGCACCAGCATCGCCAGCGAGAAGATCGACAGCAAATGGATCGGACTCCACGGGCCGACCAGCTTGATCTGGTGGATCCAGAACGAGCTCCCGGCCACCACCAGCATCAGGATCACCCAGATCCAGCCCAGCGTCCGGTGCGGCAGCGTCCCTTTGGGCGCGGCGAGCTGGATAGAGCCGAGCACGAAGGCGGCCATCGCGGCAAAGGCGTGGAGCGGGATCGCAGGCGCGGCGTCGAGCAACGGTGCGAGGCTCATGATGACAGCCCTCAGGCGCTTCGCGGCAACCACAGCGCATTGCCGGCGCCGATGTAAATACCATTAACATCAGGCTGTGTCAAAAGCCGAGGGAACCTTGAACAGCCAGAACAAATGCCTGTATCTTATCAGATAGATATGGAGCTATCCCACTTGTCCACTTGAACAAGTTTCCATCGCGCATCATAACGCCCGTCCTGAGTGCGCTGCCTGGAAACGCCGCCGCCGGTCAGAACGGAATGTCGTCGTCCATGTCGCTGTTGCGGCTGCCTGCGGCGACCGGGCGGCGCGGCGCGGAAGAGACCGGACCGGCCGAGCCGAAATCGCTGCCGCCATCGTCGGAGAAGCTGCTGCCGCCTCCGCCACCGCGCCCGTCAAGCATCGTGAGGTTGGAGTTGAAGCCCTGCAGCACGACCTCGGTCGAGTATTTCTCGACGCCGCTCTGGTCGGTCCATTTGCGGGTCTGCAGCTGGCCCTCGATGTATACCTTGGCGCCCTTCTTCAGGTACTGCTCGGCCACCTTGCAAAGGCCTTCGTTGAAGATCACGACGCGGTGCCACTCGGTCTTTTCCTTGCGCTCGCCCGTACCCTTGTCGCGCCAGGTTTCGGAGGTGGCGATGGAGAGGTTCGCGATCGGACGACCGTCCTGCGTCCGCCGGATCTCCGGATCCTTGCCGAGATTGCCGACCAGAATCACCTTGTTCACGCTTCCCGCCATCGCTTCTTCTCCACTCAACCGGGCAGCCGGACATCGGCCGCCACTCTCAACCTTCGCCACTTACTGCAGGCGTCGCGAACGACCCTATACGCCGACACCGGCCCGCCGCCTGTGCCGTCGCGCGGGTTATCCACGCCATTATCGACATATAGCACTCCGGCAGGCGGTGTTCCAGTTTTGTTCCTTGCAACTCTCCGTAGCAACGGAACTATGGCCGATTTCGCGCTCCAGCCGCCCATCGTTTGGTGGAGCCGCGACAAAAGCGCAGGAAAAACAGCAACTTGCGTATTTTGCACTTCTTACGCGAGTGTGGCTTTTGGGAGACGGCCTTGGCGGTTGAATCAGGCTATAGCTTGAATCCATGACGCGGGCGCTCGCGTCTGAGATCGCGCTTCGGGACCACAGGAAGCCGATCACGAGCTGGGAGATTTGACGATGAAGAAATTTTTACTCGGTACCGTCGCTCTGATTGCGTTCGCTGCGCCTGCCGCTGCCGCCGACCTCGCTGCCCGCCCCTACACCAAGGCGCCGCCGCCCGTCATCGCTCCGATCTACGACTGGACTGGCTTCTACATCGGCGCCAACGGCGGCTGGGGCTCGAGCCACAACTGCTGGGATCAAATCGTCGGCGGCGTGAATATCGGATCGGATGGTTGCCACGACGCGACCGGCGGCACCGCCGGTGGTCAGATCGGCTATCGCTGGCAGTCGGGCACATGGGTGTTCGGCCTCGAAGCCCAGGGCAACTGGGCTGACTTCAAGGGCAGCAATAACGCTGCACTGTTCGCGCCCGGCGCGTTCACCAACCAGACCAAGATCGACGCCTTCGGCCTGTTCACCGGCCAGATCGGCTACGCCGTCAACAACGTGCTGCTCTACGTCAAGGGCGGTGCTGCTCTGACCGACAACCGCTATCGCACCTTCGCCAACGTGCCTGCCCCGGTCGTCGCGGGCCAGACCGACGAAACCCGTTGGGGTGGAGCCGTCGGCGCCGGCATCGAAGTCGGCTTCGCGCCGAACTGGACCGCCGGTGTCGAGTACAACCACTTCTTCATGGAAGACCACACCTACACTCTGAGGACTCCGGCTGGCGGCCTGCTGTTCAGCAACACCCGCATCAGTCAGGACGTCGACGTCGTCACCGTCCGCGTCAACTACAAGTGGGGCGGCCCGGTCATCGCGAAGTACTGATCGCGCGATCGGATTTCAGACCATCGAAAAGGCCGGCCTTGTGCCGGCCTTTTTGTTTGCCCGCCCGCCGATGCCGCCCGCCGGCCTCGCGCCGGCCTTTTGCTGTTCAGACGAAAAGCTGTGATCCGGTGCCGCCAAAACACCTTAGGTTGTGTGTTTCCGGCGCATTGTTGTTTTCCGGGCACACACATTCTGTGTCCGGCTGTGTAGAAGGATGACAACGTCAGGCAATCCTGCGTGATGTCCTGCACGGGGCATGAAGGGTCGACGATAGCGTCGACAAGACAATCGGGACTGGGAATTTGGAAATGAGGAATCTGTTGCTGGCTTCGGCCGGTTTGCTTGTATTGAGCGCGTTTGCACCGGCCAGCGCCGCGGACATGGCGGCCCGTGCCCCCTACGTGAAGGCTCCGCCGCCCGCTGCCATCTATAACTGGACCGGCTTCTACATCGGCGGCTTCGGTGGCTACGCCAGCGAAAACTCCGGCAACCCGAAGATGGAAGGCGGCTTCGGCGGCGGCACCATCGGCTACAACTGGCAGGCCGGCAACTTCGTGTACGGCCTCGAGGCCGACGGCGCCTGGGCGGACGTCAATGCGTCGGTCAGCGGCTTCGGCGTCACCGTGAAGAGCAAGATCGAAGCGCTCGGGACCGTGCGCGGCCGCGTCGGCTTCGCCGTCGACCAGGTGCTGTTCTACGGCACCGGCGGCTACGCCTGGGTCGACAACAAGCTCAGCGTCACCGCGCTCGGCGTCACCGCTTCGCAGAGCAACTTCCACTCCGGCTGGACCGTCGGCGCCGGCATCGAGGCGTTCATCGCGCCGCAGTGGTCGCTCAAGGGCGAGTACCTGTACCGCAGCCTGGACAGCGAGACCTATTTCGGCGTGCCCTCCGGAACGCTCGAACTGCACAGCGTCCAGTTCGGCGTGAACTATCACTTCGGCGGCCCGGTGGTCGCGAGGTACTGAGCACTGAGCAACTCCTGATCGCACGATCGGGACCCGAAGGCCGGCCCTGGTGGCCGGCCTTTTTGCTTTGCCGGAACCGGCCCTGCTGACGGCTGCTGCCATCGAGCGAACTATCCGTTGATGGAATCAACTCGGCACTGGAAATCTGCCGCCGTTCTTCCTACGTTCCAGTCCTCACACCACCATCGGCGCAGGGTCCCGGCATCACCGGTGGCGCGCGCCCAAAAGGCGCAACGTTCAGGCGCCCGGAACTGTCGCAATGGATGAAGTGCTCAAGGC
Organism: Bradyrhizobium ivorense; assembly: GCF_900696085.1. Taxonomy (GTDB): domain Bacteria; phylum Pseudomonadota; class Alphaproteobacteria; order Rhizobiales; family Xanthobacteraceae; genus Bradyrhizobium; species Bradyrhizobium ivorense. The sequence continues at coordinate 60,869 of NZ_CAADFC020000020.1, read as the reverse complement.
GAAGCGTCAACAGGCCGGCTCCTCGTCGCGCGCCATCACGATCCGCGGCGCGCGCGAACACAATCTGAAGAACATCGACGTCGAGATTCCCCGCGACAAGCTCGTGGTGTTCACCGGCCTGTCCGGCTCGGGAAAATCCTCGCTCGCGTTCGACACCATCTATGCAGAGGGCCAGCGCCGCTACGTCGAGTCGCTGTCGGCCTATGCGCGCCAGTTTCTCGAGATGATGCAGAAGCCCGACGTCGACCAGATCGACGGCCTGTCGCCGGCGATCTCGATCGAGCAGAAAACCACGTCGAAGAACCCGCGCTCCACCGTCGGCACCGTCACCGAGATCTACGACTACATGCGCCTGTTGTGGGCCCGCGTCGGCGTGCCCTATTCGCCGGCAACCGGCCTGCCGATCGAGAGCCAGATCGTCTCGCAGATGGTCGACCGCGTGCTGGCGCTGCCCGAGGGCACCCGCCTCTATCTGCTGGCGCCGGTCGTGCGCGGCCGCAAGGGCGAGTACAAGAAGGAGCTCGCCGAGTACCTCAAGAAGGGCTTTCAGCGCGTCAAGATCGACGGCACCTTCTACGAGCTGTCGGAGGCGCCCGCGCTCGACAAGAAATTCCCGCACGACATCGACGTCGTGGTCGACCGCATCGTGGTGCGCCCGGATCTCGCGCAGCGCCTCGCCGAGAGCTTTGAGACTGCGCTCAAGCTTGCCGAAGGCCTCGCCGTGATCGAATACGCCGACGCGCCGGCGGCGGCCGCTACGGCGGACGACAAGAAGAAGACCGCAAAGATTCACGACAAGAGCGGGCCCGAGCGCATCCTGTTCTCGGAAAAATTCGCCTGCCCGGTCTCCGGCTTCACCATTCCCGAGATCGAACCGCGCCTGTTCTCCTTCAACAATCCCTATGGCGCCTGCCCGGCCTGCGGCGGCCTCGGCGTCGAGCAGCATATCGACGAGGACCTCGTCATCCCCGACAAGGAGCTGACCCTGGGCAAGGGCGCGATCGCGCCCTGGGCGAAATCGTCGTCGCCGTATTACATCCAGACCCTGACCGCGCTCGGCAAGCACTACAAGTTCACGCTGAACACCAAGTGGAAGGACCTGCCGAAGAAGGTGCAGCAAGCGCTGCTGCACGGCTCCGGCGACGACGAGATCAAGTTCTCCTATGAGGACGGGGTGCGCTCCTACGACACCAAGAAGCCGTTCGAGGGCGTCATCACCAACATCAACCGCCGCTATCGCGAGACCGAGAGCGAGTGGGCGCGCGAGGAGCTCGGCAAGTATTTTTCCGACGTGCCCTGCGCCGGCTGCAACGGCTACCGCCTGAAGCCGGAGGCGCTCTGCGTCAAGATCGGCGGCAAGCATATCGGCGAGATCGCCGACCTCTCGGTGCGGCGCGCCGGCGAATGGTTCGAGACGGTGCCGGCGGCGCTGAATGCGCAGCAGAACGAGATCGCGGCACGCATCCTCAAGGAGATCCGCGAGCGGTTGACCTTCCTGCTCGATGTCGGCCTGAACTACCTGACGCTGTCGCGCTCCTCCGGCACGCTGTCCGGCGGCGAGAGCCAGCGCATCCGCCTCGCCTCGCAGATCGGCTCGGGTCTGACCGGCGTGCTCTACGTGCTCGACGAGCCGTCGATCGGCCTGCACCAGCGCGACAATGCCCGCCTGCTCGACACCCTGAAGCGGCTGCGCGACCTCGGCAACACCGTGGTCGTGGTCGAGCATGACGAGGACGCCATCCGCCTCGCGGACTACGTGCTCGACATCGGTCCCGGGGCCGGCATGCATGGCGGCCACATCGTCGCCGAAGGCACACCTGCCGACATCATGCGCAACCCGAAGTCGCTGACCGGAAAGTATCTCACCGGCGAGCTGTCGGTTGCGATCCCGGAGCGGCGGCCGCCGAACCACCGCCGCACCATCAAGGTGATCAACGCCCGCGGCAACAATTTGAAGAACGTCTCGGCGGAAATCCCGCTCGGCCTGTTCACCTGCGTCACCGGCGTCTCCGGCGGCGGCAAGTCGACCTTGCTGATCGACACGCTGTACCGCGCCATCGCCCGCAAGCTGAACAACGCCAGCGAGGGCGCCGCGCCGCACGACCGCATCGAGGGCCTCGAGCACATCGACAAGATCATCGACATCGACCAGTCGCCGATCGGTCGCACCCCGCGCTCGAACCCGGCGACCTATACCGGCGCCTTCACGCCGATCCGCGAATGGTTCGCCGGCCTCCCCGAGGCGAAGGCGCGCGGCTACGAGCCCGGGCGCTTCTCCTTCAACGTCAAGGGCGGCCGCTGCGAGGCCTGCCAGGGCGACGGCGTTATCAAGATCGAGATGCACTTTTTGCCCGACGTCTACGTCACCTGCGACACCTGCAAGGGCAAGCGCTACAACCGCGAGACGCTCGAAGTGCTGTTCAAGGGCAAGAGCATCGCCGACGTGCTCGACATGACCGTCGAGGAAGCCGCCGAGTTCTTCAAGGCGGTGCCGCGCGTGCGCGAGACGTTCCAGACCCTGCACCGTGTCGGGTTGGACTACATCCACGTCGGCCAGCAGGCCACGACACTCTCGGGCGGCGAAGCCCAGCGCGTCAAGCTCGCAAAGGAGCTGTCAAAGCGCGCCACCGGCCGCACGCTCTACATCCTGGACGAGCCGACCACCGGCCTGCACTTCCACGACGTCGCCAAGCTTTTGGAGGTGCTGCACGAGCTGGTCGCCCAGGGCAATACGGTAGTGGTGATCGAGCACAATCTCGAAGTCATCAAGACCGCCGACTGGGTCATCGACCTCGGCCCCGAAGGCGGCGACGGCGGCGGCGAAATCGTCGCCTGGGGCCCGCCGGAGGATATCGTCAAGGCGCCGCGGAGCTACACCGGCAAATTTTTGGCCCCGGTGCTGAAGAAGGCGAACAGCAAGCCGCGGAAGAGCGGCACGGCAAGCGAGGCGGCGGAGTAGCTAACGCGCCACCTCTGATACGTAGCCCGGATGAGCGAAGCGACATCCGGGGCCATCAGTGCAATATGACGACGATCCCGCATCTCGCTTCGCTCATGCGGGCTACGGCTCCTACAATTCCGGCCCGCCGTTACACCGCCCAGTAGTTCGGGTGCGTGTAGGAGCGCGAGCGGTCGCCCCAGTCGAATTCGTCGCCGTCGAATTCGCAGGGGCCGGTCTGCAGCTCTTCCAGCGTTGCCTCGGCCTCGTAGGCCAGACGCTCGGGATCGTATTTGAGCGCGCTCCACTTGATGGGATAGTGATGGTGGGTACTCAGCATCCCGCCGGTCTTGATCACCGCATAGGCGACCGTTCCGGTCAACTTGTCGAGCATCAGCCGCTCGATCGATCCGAGTTTCGTGCCGTTGCGGCCGTAGACGTTGACGTGCTCAACGCGGTCACTGGGCACCAAGGTATGACTCATGGCGTCCTCCCAGTTTCAGTGGGTTTGAACGGCACCATAGCACGAATGGGCAGGCGCAGGGGCGGACCGGCGAGGCGCAATCGCCGCACCTGCCGCAAACTCGGCGGCGTAGCCCGGATGAGCGAAGCGACATCCGGGAACATTTCGTCCCGCATGTCGCTTCGCTCATGCGAGCTACAGCCCCTACTTCGTCCTCCTGAGAAACGCCCCGAACGCCCGTGGTCCATCGCCGACCTTGATCTCGCCCACGACCTTCAGCTCGGCGGCGTCGATCACGCTGAGCGTGTTGCTCTCCCAATTCGCGACCACGATGCGCTTGCCGTCGGCGGTGGCCTCGATGCCTTCGGGGTAGTCGCCGACGCTGATCCGCCTCACGGGCTGCAGGGTCGTAAGGTCGAACACGCTGACGGTGCCGTCATACTGGTCGGTGACAAAGCCGCGGCCCTGCGCCAGCGCCACGGCGTAGGGGCGCAGGCCGGCATGGACGCGGCCGATCTCGCGGGCAGTGGCGATGTCGATCACCGAGACGTCGTTGCTGCCGACATTGGCGGTGTAGGCGCGCTTGCCCTCGAGGTCGATGGTGACGCCGAACGGGCAGGTGCCGACCTTCACGACCCCTCTCCGCTCGCGCGTGCCGGTGTCGATGATCGAGACGCTGTCGTCGTCGCGGTCCGCCGACAGCAGCAGGCGGCCGTCCGGCGTCACGGCGAGCCCGGACGGCGATGCGCCGACCGCGATGCTGGCGGCGACCTTGCGCTCATTCGCGTCGATCACCCGCACCGCGGCGGCGTACCAGTCGGCGACATAGACCGTGGCGCCGTCGGGCGCGACCGCGATGCCGAGCGGCCCGCCGCCGACATCGACTCGGCCCACGACCTTTCGCGCCGATGCGTCGACCACGGTGAGCACCTTGGCGTCAGGGCTGGTCACATAGGCGAAGCGGCCGTCCGCTGAGATGGCGACGCCCGCCGGCTTGCCGCCGATCGCGATCGTCGCGACCGGTTTTGAGATCACAAGATCGACCACGGTGAGGTCGTCGCTGAGCTGGTTGGTGACGAACGCCTCTTCCGCTCGCGCGGCGCCGGCGAGGAGTGCCGCCAGGACAATGAAGGGCACGGCTAAAGCGCGATGAGCTCGAGTCGGAGCAATCTCGCCACAGACTCGCTGCACCTCTCCCGCTTGCGGGGGAGGTCGGATCGCATCGATCGATGCGATCCGGGTGGGGGCTCCCTCCAGGATTCGACTCGCGGTGAGAGCCCCCACCCTAGCCCTCCCCCGCACGCGGGAGAGGGAACGCAGTCCCGCTGCTGCTGAAACCTGATCTCATCACGCTTCAGCTGCCGCTCTCGATCTTCTTCTTCAGCGCCTCGAGCCCGCTGCGGTAGAGCCCGCTCACCGCCTTGACCGCGGCCTCGTCGCTCAGCTCCGGCGGCGGGTCGTTGTTCGGATAGCCGCGGTAGAACGCGCCGGTCCATTCCAGCTTGGTCTTGCCGTCGGGCGCCGGCGACACCGTCAGCGTCGAGGAATAATTGGTCACCGGCAGCACCTTCACGTCGACCGCCGTGATCCGGTACGAGTAGCTCATCATCTCGGGCTCGTATTTGTAGAGCTCCTCGTCGACGGTGGCGCCCGGCGCCAGGGTCAGCCGCCGGGTCGCGCCGATCTCGTTGCCCTTCTCGCCTTCGGTCTTGCTGACGCCGGCGAGCCAGCTCATGTCCTGAAAATTGCCGATCACCGCCCACACCTTGGCCTGCGGCGCGTTGATCTCGATCGACTCCCGCACCTTCTGGCGGGTCGGCCCGTGCGCCCACGCGGCTCCCAATACGGCCAATGCCGCCATCACGACGCAAGCATTCGCGATCGCTCTCCTCATCCCGTCTCCTCAATGTGTGTTTGGCCAGCGCCGCAAGCGCCGGCCGATTTTTTTGATCCCGGCATTGTGGCCTGGATGGAGAGCGGCTGCTTGCACCAGAGCGAAGTCGCGGCGGCCGTCTTCCCCCCGAGACAAGCCCGCAACGGGCTCACTCCTCGATTGTCGCCTCGATGAATCCGCGCGGGTCGGCGCAGAATTCGCGCATCACCCGGTAATGATCGGTCTGCTCCACGCTGATCGGCTCGAGCCCGTATTTCGCCAGCCGCAGCAGGGTTGCGCCGGGATAGGCCATCAGCATCGGCGCGTGGGTTGCCATGATGACCTGGCAATGGCCGGATTGATCCATCCGGCGCAGCAGTTTCAGGAACTCGATCTGGCGCGCCGGCGACAACGCCGATTCCGGTTCGTCGAAGATGTAGATACCCTGCTTCTGGCAGCGTTCCTCGAAGAAGGCGATGAAGCCCTCGCCGTGCGAGAACGACAGATAGTCGGGCGCGAATTGCGGCGCCGCGCCGGTCACCGCGCCGAGATCCTCCTGGGCCGCGATCGCCGAGCGGTCGAGATATCGCGCGACCGAGAAGAACGTCTCGGCGCGGAAGAACCAGCCATAGGGGACCTTAGGCAACCAGGCCGCGCGCAACGCCGATGACAGGTCGGCGCCGGTCACCTCCAACCCCTGTTCGACCGAGTTGTGTCCCTTGCCGCCTCCGCCGCTGTCAAAGCCGGCGATCGCGGCGATGCCTTCAAGTATCGTCGATTTGCCGGCCCCGTTCTCGCCGACAATGATGGTGACCGCGGTCTCGAAGCCGAGATCGAACCCGTCGCTGAAGATCGGCAGGCAGAACGGATAGGCGTCCTGGTCCGGGATGGCGGCACGATCGAGCCAGACCCGTCTGAGATACGGCGCCGACAGCGTGGTCGGACGGATGCGTCGTCGTGCCATGCTAGTCCGCAGCCCCCGTCAGCGCGCCCTCGACAAACCCCTCGGGGTCATCGCAGAACTCGCGCATGACCTTGAAGTGATCGGTATCCTTCAGGCTCACCGGCTCCAGCCCGTACTTGGTCAGCCGCAGCAGCGTTGCGTCGGGATAGGCCATCAGCACCGGCGAATTGGCCATGATGACCTGACAATGGCCGATCGCGTTCATCCGGTGCAACAGCTTTAGAAACTCGATCTGCCGCGACGGCGACAGCGCCGACTCCGGCTCGTCGAAGATGAAGATACCCTGGCGCTGGCAGCGCTCGTCGAAGAAGCGCAAAAAGCCTCCGCCGTGGGAATGCGACAGGAAGTCGGGCGGAGGTCCGCCAAAGGGATCATCGAGCGCCGCTTCATCGAGGTAGCGCGCCACCGAGAAAAAACTCTCGGCGCGGAAGAACCAGCCATTGGTGATCTTCGGCAGCCAGCTCGCGCGCAGCGCGGTCGCGAGCGAGCCGCCCGTTTCCTCCAGCGCCCTGGAATGGTCGACCGGCCGATAGCCCTTGCCGCCGCCGGCGTCGTCGAAGCCCGCCAGCACGGCGATGCCTTCCAGCAAGGTCGACTTGCCGGTGCCGTTCTCGCCGACGATCATGGTGATGGCCTTGTCGAAGGTGAGCTCGAAATCGTCGCGCAGCAGCGGCAGCACGAACGGATAGACATCGCGGTTCGCAATGCGCGCGGGATCGAGCCAGACCCGCCGGAGATACGGCGCCGGCATGTTAATCGTCCGGTTTCGCCGTGCCACGCGCCCCCACCCCGATCCGTCACGCAATTGCTGCGATACAATCGCAGATTGGATGGAAGCCGTCAAGAACGAAACAAGAACATTATACCGCAATCCCGCATGCCCAGCCCCGCCTACACCCTCTTCCGCAAGGCCATCCTCACCGAGCAGCAGGTGGTCTGCCTCTACGACGGCCGCCCGCGCGAGCTCTGTCCGCACATCATCGGCCACAACAAAAGCGGCGAAGAGGTCGTGCTGGCCTGGCAGTTCGCCGGCGAGAGTTCCGGCAAGCTGCCGCAATGGCGCTGCTTGCGGCTCGCCCGGGTCGGCGACACCGGCCTGCGCAGGGGCCGCTGGCACGAGGGCGGCTCGCACCAGACGACGCAGACTTGCGTCAGCGCGATCGATCTCGATATCAACATCCATGTGCGGAAGCGGCGGTAGCGCAGCGATCGCCGATTTGCCGGCGGCCACGAATTCTGTTTTGGCGCGCCTTGGTTCGTATTTTCCGAATTTGTTCTTGACAGGCACCCCAACTCACGGATTTAATGCGCGCCGTCTCACCCGATCGAGGGGCGCTGCGCATCGTCATAGTGTTGCGGTGAGATGCGGTGGACGGTTCGCATGTCAGTGACGACAGCATGCGAGGCGGACGGTGAAGTCGTGCAGGCCTGACGCCCTAGTGGCAGGTGTCCCTCGCAAGACGCGTAGCGTCTTGTCGAGCGCGGTGACAAAAAGCCCAGTCTCGCCGGGGAGAGCACGTATAAGCCGTAACCCATCGCGCAGGGAAAGCCGGGTTGTTTCCGGTTACACCTGTGGTCCTACCCCGGTGCTTTTTGTTGCACCGGGCCCATGGGTGCAATCGGCACCCGGCCTTCCCTGCGCCCTCTGTTCTTAGAGCGGCGAAACGAAATGCAAAGCTCGGGCATCCATGTCGCGAGATGGCGAAGCTGCGTCCCCACCCACAACTGTCATCGCCCGGTTTAACCGGGCGATCCAGTACGCCGCGGCCCATCGGTTCAATCACCGGCGTCTCTGGAATACTGGATCACCCGCCTGCGCGGGTGATGACACCGAGTTAGCTGTTTGACAGGTGAATCAAACCAACGCTCACCCCGTCATCCTGAGGTGCGAGCCTCTTCGGCGAGCCTCGAAGGATGAATCGGCCGGCTCGTAGCCGTGCGGAAAGAGCCGGGCCGTCGATCCTTCGAGGCTCGCAAGTGCTCGCACCTCAGGATGACGGAACACCTTCCCGCACGCCCCCCTACGGCCGCTCCGCCTCTTCCAGCACCTCAAGCACCAGCTCCATCGTCATCAGCACCGGATTGTCGCCGCGCACCAGGTGTCCCTCGGCGATGCCGCCGAGATAGTCGACCAGCGCGACGTCGAGGCTGGCGCGCAGGCGGCGGTTGGCGTCGGGCGCAATCTGGCCCGCGGTCACCGCAAGCTCGGTAGCGAACGGCACCACGCTGTGGCCGTCGCTGAACACGGCGCCGATGGTCGAGCCGACGCCGCCATGCAGCCGCGCCCGCAAAATGCCGTGCTGGCGGCAAAAGCCCTCCAGCGCGTCGGAGAAATCCTGGTTCGGCCGCAGCCTGAGCGCAAACGCGCGGCTCGTCGTCTTCGCGCCGGTAGGCTCGGTTGCGACCGGACCGAACAGCTTGAAATTGGTCTCGCGGTCGGGCTCGGCGAGGAAGGTCGCGCCGTCGATCCCGAACGCGCTGACCTCGAACGGTTCGGCGACGACGGTCTCCTCCGGCAGCATGTGGCCGCCATTGAAGCGGCCGTCGACCTCGGTCCACAGCCCATGGCAGTGAAAGAACGGCGCACCGTCGCGCATGCCAAAGGTCAGTGCCGCAAGCTTGAGCCTGGTCAGACCCGGAGGACGAAACGTCTCGCTGTAGAACGCGGCATTGGCACCGTCCTTCGACAGTGCCGGCATCACATAGGCGAACGGTCCGAGCGCTCCGCCCCGCGCGCTCAGCACACCGCCGGAAAAACCTTCCGCCGCAAAGCCGCGGCGCACCGCTTCAAGCAAGGGCATGCCGGCTTTGAGCGTGAATGAAAAGGCGCGGCCGCGCGCCGCGACCCACTGGATGCGCTCCGGGATCGGAGCGCCGGGCTGGGCGATGCTGCGCATCGCCTCAACCGCCCGTCGATTTGGCGATGACCTCGAGCAGCCCGAGCGCCGCGAGCTCGTCGCGGATCAGCCGCTTCGGCACCTTGCCGTAGCCCGATTTCGGCAGCGCCTCCCAGAAGAAGAACCGCTTCGGCATCTTGTAGCGCGGCACTTTTGGCGCGAGATACGCTGCAAGCTCCGCTTCGCCGACGGGGTCCACGCCCTCGCGCGCGACACAGACGGCGACGCCGACCTCGCCCCAGAACGGGTCGGGCACGCCGAGCACCGCGACCTCGCCGATGGCGGGATGAGTGAGGATCTTCTCCTCGATCTCGCGCGGATAGATGTTGGAGCCGCCGGAGATGTACATGTCGGAGGCGCGGCCGGTGATGTAGACAAAGCCCTCGGCGTCGATGTGGCCGAGATCGCCGGTGCGAAACCAGCCGTCGCGAAACGCCTTGGCGTTGGCCTCGGGGTTGTCGTAATAGCCCGCGAACACACCGGGACCGATCACGCAGATCTCGCCGGTCTCGAACGGCTTCATCTCGCGCCCGTTGTCGCCCTGGATCTGGACCTGCATGCCGGTGCGCTCGAAGCCGCAGGTGCCGATCCGCGCATGCGGACCGTCCTCGGGATCGTGCAGCGCGGGTGGCAGCACGGTGATGTTGCCGGTGACCTCGCCGAGCCCGAAATACTGCACCAGCACGCCGCCGAGCTTTGCCAGCGCCGCCTTCTGATCCTCGCGATACATCGGCGCGCCGGCATAGATGATGTAGCGCAGCGAGGAATGGTCGTGCTGGTCGGCGGCGGGATGCTCGACCATCATCTTCAGGATCGTCGGCACGGTGAACATGTTGCTGACGCGGTGTTTGGCAATCAGCCGGAACGCCTCGGCGATGTCGAATTTTTCCGACGGCAGCAAAATGGTCGGAACGCCGCGCGCGCTCTGCACCAGCTGATGCACGCCGGCGCCATGCGACAGCGGCGCCACCACCAGCGAGGCGTCGTCCTCGGTGGTGCCGGGCATCAGGTCGGCGAGATGGTTGGTGATGACGAAGGCCATCTGGCCGTGGGTCAGCACCGCGGCCTTGGAGCGGCCGGTGGTGCCGGAGGTGAAGAAGAACCAGCAGGGATCGTCGTACTCGACCGCCGCGTTCTCGACCTCGGCGCCGGCGTGTTTGGCGATGACGTCACCAACCGTGGCCTCGCCGAAGGTGCCCTCCTCGCCGATCCGCCAGGTGAATTCCAGCGCGGGATTGGCGGCGGCCTTGGCGTGCTCGGGAAAGTCGCCATGGCAGAGGAACGCCTTGGCGCCGGACGCCGTCGCCAGATAGGCGACCTCGTCGGGCATCAGGCGAAAATTGGTCGGCACCCAGACCGCGCCGAGCCGGAAGGCGGCGAACATCGACCAGAACATCTGGTCGCAGTTCTTGGAATGCACCAGGATGCGGTCGCCCTTGACGATGCCGCGCGCGGCAAGCGCCGCCGCCAGCGCCGAGACGTTCTGGTCGATATGGCGCCAGGACCAGGTCTTCTCGTTCCAGATGAAGCCGGGCCGGTCGCCGTGGCGGCGGGCGTTCTGGGTCAGGATGTAGGCGAGGTTCATCACCCGGCGCGATACCCGCGCGATCCCGCCGCGCGGCGCAGTGGCAGCCGCCCCGCTCATCGCCGCCCCGCCGCCACGCAAAACACAGGGGGAATGCTCAGGACAATCATCGGCTATTTCCTCGGTCAAAACCGGGCGTCTTCAAGCGCCGCAAGGGGGAAGGTCGCACCCGGTTTATCGCCAAGGCGCAGTCCTCGGCAAGGGCCGCAAAAAGGCCGACGCGCGGCCTCGCGGCGGCCGCACGAAGGCGGCAGGCGTCGCGCTCGCCTGCCCGTCTCGCCTGCAGGCGGGCTATTGCGGATGCCTGGCCAGTTCCTGCTCGCTCAGGTTCCAGTCCTGCCAGAGCTGCAACGCGCCGACGATGACAACCAGCGCGCCGAGCAGGACGTGCCAGGCCTGCAGCCCATGATCGGCGGAATAGCCGAGGATGAAGGGCGATGCGATCAGCCAGAGCCCGAGCAGAATGCTCGCCACCTCCTCCCAGCGATGCAGCGCGACATATTCCAGCTGGGCGAGGCCCAGCACCAGCATGCCGACCACAAAGCTGTTGAGCACCAGGTGGCTGTGTTCGGCATCGATGATGTCGCTCGCCTGCACCGGAAACCAGGGCGAGACCATGATCAGCACGCCGAGCGCCATGCCGACCCAGTCCTCCCAGGGACGATGTGTAGAGAAGAAACGATTGTCCGACATGACGAACCTCCTCCCGACAAGAGGCATACGTCGGCGGCCGGCACTCCGTTCCAGACCATCCGGCCGCAGCGGGGGCGTATGTCCGAGGTCAAGCCTAATCGAACCGCATCGGCCCGCAAGTCCTCGCGTGCCTGTGTGCGATGCGGGATCGCCCGTCGAGCGTCATCGTGTCGCGCCGAGGCGCGCCAGCGCCTCCTGTGCGGTGTTGAGGTCGGGGCGCAGTTCGAGCGCCTTGCTCAAATCGGCCGCCGCCCCCTTCTTGTCGCCCAGCCGCAGCTTGGCCTGGCCGCGGTTATTCCAGGAATAGGCGTCGTTCGGATCGTATTGCAGCGCCTTGTCGTAGTCGGCGATGCCGCCTTTGTTGTCGCCCTTGAACAGGCGGATCATGCCGCGGTTGCGCCAGCCGCGCGCATCGGTCGGCGCGATCCTCGCGGCCTCGCCATAGTCGGCGGCGGCGCGATCGAGCTGTTCGGTGTCGCGGTAGACATTGCCGCGGTTGATATAGGCGAGCACGTTCGGCTCGAGCTTGATCTCGGTGGTGAAGTCGGCGATCGCATGCGCCGCGTCACGCTTGCGGTAGTAGACGAAGCCGCGGTTGCCATAGGCGCCCGCAAGCTTCGGATTGTATTTGATCGCGAGGCTGAGATCGGCCAGCGCACGGTCGAGATCGCCCTTGTTGAGCCAGGCGTCGCCGCGGTTGTTGTAGGCCAGCGCAAAGCTCGGATCGATCCGGATCGCCTCGTCGTAGTCGGAGATCGCGCGATCGAGGTCGCGCTTGAAGGCGTAGACGCGGCCGCGATTGGTATAGGCGCAGGCATAGGCGGGATCGAGCTTGATCGCCTCGTTGAGGTCGGCGAGCGCGGCGTCGAGCTCGCGCTTCTCGGTGAGCCCGTAGCCGCGGTTGCAATAGGCCGCGGCGAGCCGCTTGCCGGCCTCGGTCCTGCCCTCGATCACGGTGTTGCAGGCCGCGACGCGGTCGCCTGGGGTCGCCGACAGGCTGACGCAGGCCTGCCAGCTTGGATCGTCAGCGGCGGAGGCCCTGGAGGCGTGGGCGAGCGTGAAAGCGGCGCCGAGCAATGCGGCGGTCAGGCAGGCCAGAATGCGCATATCGTCAATCCACAAATGCCAATTTGCCCGTTGGTCGCGGCTTTGCGCGGACGGGTTCACGCGCTTAGATCAGACGCAGTGAATCAACCGGGATTTTGCAATGGCTGCCGTCCGCGACAACAAGACCGAAAACCGCTTCGAACTCGACGCCGGGGGCGGCCTCGCCTTTGCCAACTACCGGCGGACGCCGTCGGCTGTGATCATCACCCATACCGAGACACCGCGCGCCCTGCGCGGCCGCGGCATCGCCTCCGAGCTGGTCAAGGGAGCGCTGGAGCTGATCCGCGCCGACGGCCACAAGGTGGTCGCCGGCTGCGGGTTCGTGGTGGACTATCTGCGCAAGCATCCGGAATACGCAGACATTGCCGGGTAGAACCCTGCCCGTCAGACGATCTTGATCGACATGTCGGGCAGGCCCTCGAGCTTGCACAGCAGCACGTCGCCCTTGACGACCGGACCGACATTTTCCGGCGTGCCGGAATAGATGATATCGCCGGCCTTCAGCTCGAACGCCTCCGAGAGCTTTGCGATCTGCTCGGCGACACTCCAGATCATGTTCTTCAGGTCGGAGTTCTGCCGCACCGTGCCGTTGACCGCGAGCGAGATCGCCCCGGCGGTGAAGTGGCCGGTCTTATCAGCCGGGTGGATCGGCCCGAGCACGGCGGCGTGGTCAAAGCTCTTGCCGATCTCCCACGGCTTCTTCTCCGCGGCCATGCCGTTCTGCAGATCGCGCCGTGTCATGTCGAGGCCGAGCGCATAGCCATAGACGTGATCGAGCGCCTTGTCGGCCGGAATGTTGGTGCCGCCGGATTTCAGCGCCGCCACCAGCTCGACCTCGTGGTGATAGTTCTTGGTCAGCGACGGATAGGGATGATCGGCGACGGTGCCGACCGCGACGTTCTGGATCGCGTCGGTCGGCTTCTGGAAGAAGAACGGCGGCTCGCGGGTCGGATCGGAGCCGCGCTCGATCGCATGCGCCGCGTAGTTGCGGCCGATGCAGTAGATGCGGCGGACCTGGAAGACCTCGGCCTCGCCCACGATCGGGATGGTCACAGCCGGGACGGCAAAGATCGGCTTCGGCGCGGCCTGCGCCTTAGCTGGCGCGGATTGCGCAGCGGCACCGGCCAGCGCCAGGGCGCCGGTCGTCAGCATCGTCCGGCGGTCGAGATCAGTCATGGGCGTTCTCCTTGTTGTTGTTGTTGGTTGCTCTACAAAAAAAGGCCCGCGATGTCGCGGGCCTCGTTGATGACTGCGGCGATGCCGTCAGTGCTTGATATCAGCCGGCAGCTTGCCGCCATTGGCGGCGAGCTTGGCCATCACCTGCTTGTGCAGCCAGATGTTCATGCTGGCGGAATCGCTGGTGTCGCCGGTATAGCCGAGCTCATGGGCGAGCTCCTTGCGCGCCGACAGGCTGGAGTCGATGTCGAGCGCCTTCATCAGGTCGACGATCGAGGTGCGCCATTCCAGCTTCTCGCCCTTGGCGGCGACCGCCTTGTCGAGGATGGGCGCGACGTCGACGGTCGCGGCAGGCGCCGCACCGCCGGCGGCCGGAGCCGATGCGCTGCTGGAGGATCCACCGGCGGGAGCTGCGCTGGTGGCCGTTCCGCCAGCGGGCGCGGCCTGCGCGCTGCTGCCGAAGATCGCGCCCATGATTTTTCCGAATATGCTCATCGTTGGCTCCCAGAAGAGTTGAGATGGTGTGAGGGCCAGACGGCGCTGAGACGCCTGGCCGCGGTCGCAGTTCAACTGTACCGCCCCCTCCATAGCTTGCCAATGCGACATTCACTTAAGCGTGAGTGCTTTTGGCGACGTTTGGGAGTAGCCTCACGCGACAGTTCGCGGCATGGCCAGTTCCCTGCTTTGTCTTTCGCGTCTGGCCGGTTCGTGATCGCTTCGAGGGCGGCACGCTTGTGCCCGCGTGCGGGCGCAAGACGCGGCTGCCAGTGGGAGACAACGACCATGGCCAGTTCAATTCAAGGCAATGTCACATCGGTGACGCAGAGCGAAGGCGCTGCGTCCGCACCCATCATCCGGACCATCGGCCTGTCCGATTTGCACCAAGCGCTGCGTCTCGGCTGGGAAGACTTCAAGGCGATACCGACCCATGCCATCATCCTGTGCCTGATCTATCCCGTGCTCGGCCTCGTGCTTGCGCGCACGGTGCACGGCTATTCCGTGCTGCCCCTGCTGTTTCCGTTGGCCGCGGGCTTCGCCCTGCTCGGCCCGTTTGCCGCAATCGGCCTCTACGAGATGAGCCGCCGCCGCGAGAACGGCGAGGAAGCGTCCGCGTGGACCGCCATGGAGGTATTCCGCTCGCCGTCGTTCGGCGCGATGCTCGGGGTCGGCACGCTGTTGTTCGCCCTGTTCGTGACCTGGATCGCCACGGCGCAGGCGGTCTACACCGCAGTGTTCGGCTACGAGACCGCGGCCAACATGCCCGATTTCGCCGAGCGCGTCCTGACCACCCAGCAGGGCTGGTGGCTGATCGTGGTCGGCTGCAGCATCGGCTTTCTGTTTGCGCTGGTGGCGCTGTGCATCAGCGTCGTCGCATTCCCGATGATGCTCGACCGCCAGGCAACCGCCGGCGAGGCCATGGTGACTTCGATGCGCGTCGTCGCGCAGAACCCGGTGCCGATGCTGGCCTGGGGCCTGATCGTCGCGGTGCTGCTGGTGGCGGGCACGATCCCGTTCTTCCTCGGGCTTGCCGTCGTGATCCCGCTGCTCGGTCACGCCACCTGGCATCTCTATCGCGCGGTCATCGTCAAGGATCCCAATGCGCGGCCGGTGATCCCGGAATCGCGCGCGCGCAAGCCGGCCGCCGATTTCCCGGCCAACCTGTTCCCGTGGCGGCGGAGCGACCGCGGCTAGGTGCTGGCCGCATCCGTCGCGAGCAATGCCGATCCATCCCCCAAACCGTCGGCCGCGCCTCGGCCGGCGGTTTTCGGTCGCATGCGGCCGGCGCCGGCCGTCAACGGGATGTGAACCTGGCGTGTGATTTGCTCCGACACAGGAGATCGACAGGTCGAAGACGGAGCCTTGTTTTGGCCGCTGTTGCCGCGAACATACCCGCTGGGTTCCGCGACCAATGTCGATGACATCGCAGACTCCGGAGTGAACCGCCCTATGACCTCTCGTGTTTCCCTTGGTACCCTCGCTGTCGGCGCATGGCTCCTGACCTCGACGGCATCGGCGCTCGCGGCGCCCTGCGGGACGGGCAGCTTTGAAGCGTGGCTCGACGACTTCAAGAAGGAGGCGGTGGCCAAGGGCATCTCGCAGAACGCGATCCAGGCCGGGCTTGCCGGCGTGACCCAGGACAAGGCGATCGTGGCGCGCGACCACTCGCAGCAGGTGTTCAACCAGACCTTCGAGCAATTCTCCGGCCGCATGGTGCCGCCCCGCCTCACCCGCGGCTCCGACATGTTGAAGCGCTACGGTTCGGTGCTGTCGCGGATCGAGGAGGCCTACGGCGTGCCGGGCGAGATCATCGTCGCGATCTGGGGGCTGGAGACCGACTTCGGCGTCAACACCGGCAAGTTCTCCACCATGCGCTCGCTCGCGACGCTGGCCTATGATTGCCGCCGCTCCGACATGTTCAAGGCCGAGATGCTGGATGCGCTGCGCATCATCGAACGCGGCGATCTTTCGCCGCAGGAGATGCGCGGCGCCTGGGCCGGCGAGATCGGCCAGACCCAGTTCATGCCATCGTCCTACATCAAGTTCGCGGTCGACTTCGACAACAACGGCAAGCGCGACCTTCTGCACAACGTGCCCGACGTCCTGGCGTCGACGGCAAACTTCCTGAAGAGCTATGGCTGGAAGAAGGGCAAGGACTGGGAGCCCGGCAGCGAGAATTTCGCGGTGATCAAGCAGTGGAATAAGAGCGAGGTCTACGCCAAGACCATCGGCTACTTCGCCACCCAGCTCGCCCGCGCGCCGTAGCGCGTCGTCGATCGAAGCGAACAAAATCAAAGGGCCGATCGCCCCAGGCGACCGGCCCTTATCGCCTTGAGCAAAGGCTTACTTCGCCATGCTGGCGCGCGCAGCCTTGGTCAGGTGCATGCCGCAGGCGCCCATCTTGCCATTGAGCATCGCGTCCTGAGCCAGCGACATTTCCTTCTCGGCGGCGAATTTGACCTCGGTGTCGGCCATGGCTTCGATAGCGGATTCGGTCTTGCCGAGGTTGTCACCACTGCATCCGACGCCCCTCTTGGCGGCGTGAGCGGGAACAGCGAACGCAACGGCAGCCATTGCGGCTGCGCCGATCAATGTTTTGATCATGGGAATTATCCATCTTTTTTCTTAGACAGAAACCAGCGTGATTGCGGAATCTGCGAAATGATTATTCGCCTGTTCCCGACAGCGTTCAGAATGAAATCCGCGCGATGCAAATGTGATGAGCGCTGCACGCGTAGCGCGCATGCGTTGCATCGTGTTTTGATTACAAGCCGGTAAGGAAGTGCACTGCGATCGCATCTGCTGCAGCGCCACTTCAATCGAGCCGCTGAATGGTTCGCAGTTGCGATATTCAGCAATGCATCCTGCGCGATCATGCGCGGTCGATTGCGGACTTGCCCGTCCAGACGGACGAGAATACCTGCATCGTCAATGCAGCGGATTGCCGCTAATGCTCTTCGCCCGCAATCCTCGACATGAAGTGAACTAAAGATCATTTTTATGTCTTCAGGTTGCATGCGAATCGCGCATGGAACCCGATCGAAACCGAGTTGGGCCCGGGACAACCGGCGCTTGATTTACCGGTCCTGAATTACCACCTCTTGGGCGATGGGGTGGAGACGAAATGTTCGAACAAGGTACTGACAAAGCAGAGTTTCTTTCGGTTGGCATCGGCTAGGAGGAACTCTATTCCCTGCACCTCCTCCGCTGGACCGAAACATTTAATCAAAACTTAGCGTCGCCATGCATTTTGGGCTTAGCTGCATCGCAACATCGGAACTACTGCAGTGCAAAATCCGATCTATATTCATTTCAACGATTTGGCCCCGGAAGGGCTGAATCTGAACTACTAGGAGACTACTATGCTGCTCTCGCTCATCCGCATGATCCAGGCTTTCCGGGATTATCAGCGCAATGTCAGCGAACTGTCCCAGCTCAGCGATCGCGAGCTGGCCGATATCGGCCTCGATCGCTCGGACATTCCGCGCGTTGCTGCCGGTACCTACAACGGCTAATCGCCGGCAAGCCATCTGGAAGCCATTTGAATGACGGATAACGCCCGCTCCCGCAGCGGGCGTTGTCGTTTGTGGCGCGGTTTCAGATGCATGCGGGACCGAAACGCGCTAACGCTGCGCGATGACACCGCATCACTCCTCTTCCCAACCCGTGCACATCGTGGGCGCGGGGCTCGCCGGCTCGGAAGCCGCCTGGCAGGTCGCCAATTCCGGCGTCCGCGTCGTCCTGCATGAAATGCGTCCGCAGCGGATGACCGAGGCGCACCGCACCGACGGCTGCGCCGAGCTGGTCTGCTCGAACTCGTTCCGCTCCGATGACGCCGCCAACAATGCGGTCGGGCTGCTGCACGCCGAGATGCGGCGGCTGGGCTCGCTGATCATGCGGTCGGCCGACGCCAACCAAGTGCCCGCCGGCGGCGCGCTGGCGGTCGATCGCGACGGCTTCTCGGCGGCCGTGACAAAAGCCCTGCACGAGCATCCAAACATCGAGCTCAGCCGCGAGGAAGTCGCCGGCCTGCCGCCGGCCGACTGGAGCAACGTGATCGTCGCGACCGGCCCCCTCACCTCGGCGCCGCTTGCCGATGCGATCCGGCAGCTGACCGATGAGAGCGCGCTGGCGTTCTTCGATGCGATCGCGCCGATCGTGCACAGGGATTCCATCGACATGTCGGTGGCCTGGTTCCAGTCGCGCTACGACAAGGTCGGGCCCGGCGGCACCGGCGCCGACTACATCAACTGCCCGATGACGAAGGAACAGTACGATGCTTTCGTTACGGCGCTGCGCGAGGGCGAGAAGGTCGACTTCAAGGAGTGGGAGACCAACACGCCCTATTTCGACGGCTGTCTGCCGGTCGAGGTGATGGCCGAGCGCGGGCACGAGACGCTGCGCCACGGGCCGATGAAGCCGGTCGGGCTCACTAATCCGCACAATCCGACGGTGAAGCCGTATGCGATCGTCCAGCTGCGGCAGGACAACAAGCTCGGCACGCTCTACAACATCGTCGGCTTCCAGACCAAGCTGAAGCACGGCGCGCAGCAGCGCGTGTTCCACACCATTCCCGGCCTCGGGCAGGCGGAGTTCGCCCGCCTCGGCGGCCTGCATCGCAACACCTTCCTCAACTCGCCAAAACTGCTCGACGCCCAGTTGCGCCTGCGCGCCCAGCCGCGGCTGCGTTTTGCAGGACAGATGACCGGCTGCGAGGGCTATGTGGAGTCGGCGAGCGTCGGCCTCATCGCGGGCCTCTGCGCCGCCGCCGACGCGCGCGGCGCCTCGCTGACGCCGCCGCCGGCTACCACTGCGCTCGGCGCGCTGCTCGGCCACATCACCGGCGGGCATATCGAGACGATCGAGCAAGGGCCGCGCTCGTTCCAGCCGATGAACATCAATTTCGGCCTGTTCCCGCCGCTCGCCAGTCCGCCGACGAAAAAACCGGACGGCTCGCGGCTGCGCGGCAACGAGAAGACGGTCGCCAAGAAGCAGGCGATCAGCGCCCGCGCGCTTGCCGATCTCGATCACTGGATCGCAGAGCACCTGCGCGTAGCGGCGGCGGCCTGATCATCATGAGCCTGCCGAAAGACGACGCGGCCACCCTGTCGGCGCGATGGAGCCAGGGCGTGCTGCTCAAGCGCGACGTGTTCTCGACCGTCGAGCGCGGCCGCTTCCGCAGCGCCGACGGCGAGGTCGAGGGCGTGCTGCGCCGGCTCGACCAGGTGCCGTTCTGGTCGTTCGGCCTCGCGCTGCATTTGTTCTGGCGCGAGCGCCGCGCGCTGATGCTGGCGCGCGATCTCGACGTCGGCCCAAAACTGCTGTGGGCCGGCCGGCGCGCGCTGGTGCGCGGCTTCATCGACGGCGTGGCGCTGCATCTGGCCAAGCCGCACGGTGACCTCGCCTACTTCCGCTCGGCCAAGGCCGCGCTGCGCAAGCTGCATCGCGCCGGCATCTGCCACAACGACCTCGCCAAGGAGCAGAACTGGCTGGTCGGCCGCGACGGCCGCGCCTATCTCACCGACTTCCAGCTCGCCGCCTGCTTCAAGACCCGCAGCCGGCTGTTCCGTATCGCAGCCTACGAGGATCTGCGCCATTTGCTGAAGCACAAGCGCAGCTACGCGCCGGAGGCGCTGACGCCGAAAGAGCGCAAGGTGCTGGCGCGAAAGTCGCCGTTCGCCAGCATCTGGCTGAAGACCGGCAAGAAGGTCTATCAGGCGATCACCCGCGGCATCTTCAATTTCACCGACCGCGAGGGCGGCGGCCGGCGGCTGGTCAACGACGCGCCGGTTCTGGTCGACCTGATCCGCCGCAATCCGGAGGTGCGCGATACCGCGATCGTGGCGTTTGCCGACCGCCGTGTCGGCGTCGGCCTCTATGCCTTCGTCGAGGCGGATCAGTCCGCGCTGGAGAAAACGCTGCGCAGCGAGCTCGCCGCGGCGAAGGGCGTCAAGCCGCCCGAACATATCCAGGTGGTGCACGCGCTGCCGCGCGACGCCGCCGGCAAGCCGCGCACCGAAATCCTGCAGCTCGTCGCGATGAACCAGGTCGATCTGATCGAGCCGATGATGCGCAGCGATGCCGACCGTGAATTCCTCAAGGACATTCTCGAGCAACGCAAGAACCTGCGCGACCGCTTCAACTTCGAAGTGGCCGAGATGGACCAAGCGTCAGCCAAGAGAGAGGCGTCGTAGAGAGGCCTCGTAGGCCTCGACAAACACGGCGCGAAGCCCCACTCTTGCAGTGGCAGCGCGCGCTCAAGGGACAAGTTTGATGCCACTCACCCGTGGCCGTATCGGGGGTTATGATTCCGAGCGGATGGCGTTCGGATTCACCATGATGAACGGCGATCAGGAAATCGAATGCCAGATCAGCGACGCCGCGATGGATGAACTGGCCGGAACGCGGGGCACGCCGAGCATGGCGCGCCAGGCGCAGTTCGTCGCGCTGCGCGACATGATTGAGCAAATCGCGTCCGGCATCCACGACAGCGCCCCGCCGGTCAAGGGCGCGACGATCCGGATCTTCACCAAGCACATCCCCAAGCAAGAAAGTTAACCGCCGAATTCCCGCGTGCGGGCGGCGCGCCATAGCGCCCAGAGAATGCGCAGGCGCGACGCCGGCCTTGCCAGGAACGGATCGCTGTCGGCCCGCGCCATCAGCTTCAGCTCGCGCCTGACATGCGCCAGCGGCAGGAACACCGGCCGCACCTCGCGTGGAACATCCGCCAGCAGCGCCAGTGCGGTCGCAAGATGGGTCTGCGCCTCGCCAGCGAGCTGATCGACCGCGGCACGGATGTTCGGCGTCAGCCTGCCGGCAAACACCTCCTCCTTGCTGCTGCCATGCTGCTGCAAAAACTGCTGCGGCAGGAACAGCTGCTGCCGCGCGGCGTCCCGCGCCAGCCTGGTGATCACCTGCGTCATGCCCTGGGCAAGGCCGGCATGGCGCGCCACGTGTTCGATCGCCTCCGACGGCCGCACTATCACGCGCGCGGCGAGCGAGAACAGTGCCGACGCCGTGGCGTCGAGATATCCCTCGAGCGCGGCCAGCGACGGCATTGGATCGTTGTAAAGATCGAACTGGTGGTCCTCGACCAAGCGCGACAGCGCCGAGACCGGCAGGCGGTGGTTGCGGATGGTGTGCAGCAGTTCGGCTGCGACGGGATTGCCTTCGACGCCGCCATGCCCGCTGCCGGCCAGCATGTCGGTCCACCATTGCAGCCTGATCTCGCCGGGCAGCGGCTGGCTGACCTGCTCATGCACGCGCGAAATCTCGACGTTGAAGGCGTAGATCGACAGCAGCGCGCGGCGTTCCGGACCCGGCACGAACAAGGTCGAGGCGTAGCGCACGAAATCATGGGTCTTCACAAGATCAGCGCAGAAGGCCGCGCCGTCCTTTGGCGTTTCCTTGGGTGTGTCGCTGGGCGCTTCCGTCGCGCTCATGGCACCGCGATCAGCGCCGCCGCGACGCGCCGCCGCTCGCCCAGCATGACGTTGTAGGTGCGGATCGCCGGGCCGGTCTGCATGGCATCGAGCACCACCCGGACCGCGCGCAGGGCCTCACGCAGGCCCCTGGGCGGCACCCAGACCTCGTTGCCGGTGCCGACGATCAGCGTGTCGATCGCGTTGGCGGCCGCGAACACCTTCTGCAGCGAATATTCGTCGATCTGCTGCGGGCTGGTCACCGGCCAGGCCCAGATCGCGTCAGGCAGGCACAAGAGCGAGCCGCGATGCGACATGTCGGCGAACGCGAAGCCGCCCTTGCCGTAGGCCTCGATCGGCGCCGACCTCGGAAGATGGGGAGCGTCCGAGGAGTTGCTCATGACCGGGCTACTTCTTGGCTGCCGCGCCCGGCTTCTTTTCCGCCGCTTCCGGCGCTTCGCCGCGCGTGCTGTGAACGCCGAGATAGATCAGGATCGGCGCTGCGATGAAGATCGAGGTGTAGGTGCCGACCAGCACCACGCCGAACATCATCACCGCGGTGAAGCTGTGGATCGCCTGGCCGCCGAAC
Organism: Bradyrhizobium ivorense; assembly: GCF_900696085.1. GTDB lineage: Bacteria > Pseudomonadota > Alphaproteobacteria > Rhizobiales > Xanthobacteraceae > Bradyrhizobium > Bradyrhizobium ivorense. Next base: position 38,665 of record NZ_CAADFC020000020.1, on the reverse strand, counting down.
AGCAGCAGCGCGAGCAGCGCCAGGGTCACGGTGACGTGGGTGATGATCGAGCGCGACAGCGTCGAGTTGATCGATTCGTTGAGCAGCTGCGGCATCGGCATCTTCTTGTAGCGCCGCAGCATCTCGCGGATACGGTCGTAGATGACGACGGTGTCGTTGAGCGAGTAGCCGAGAATGGTCAAGAGCGCCGCGATGCTGGTGAGGTCGAAGTCGACCTGGCTGATCGACATAAAGCCGATCGTGAGCACGATGTCGTGCACGTTGGCGATCATGGCGCCGAGTGCGAACTGCCACTCGAAGCGGAACCAGAGATAGATCAGGATGCCGACGATCGCGAGCATCAGGCCGAGCATGCCGAACGCGAGCAATTCGCCGGAGACGCGCGGTCCCACCACCTCGACGCGGCGGTACTCGACGGACTCGCCGAGCGCACCACGGACCTTGCCGACGGCGTCCTGCTGCGCCTTGTCGCCGCCCGGCTGCTCGGCGACGCGGATCAGCACCTCGGCCGGGCCGCCGAACTGCTGCAGCTGCACTTCGCCGAGGCCGAGACCGTTAAGGCTCGTGCGCATCGCCGCGATATCGGCGGTGCCAGACTTGGCACGCACCTCAAGCAGCGTGCCGCCCTTGAAGTCGATGCCGAAGTTCAGGCCATGGGTGAAGAACAGCGTGATCGCCAGGATCGACAGCGCGGCCGAAACCGGAAAGCTGATGCGGCGGAAGCGCGTGAAGTCGAAATGCGTATCATCGGGCACGATGCGCAGCGACGGCATCAGGCCGAGCGCCGCGACCACCGTCAGAACGACGATCAGAATGCCAAGGCCGATCAGAACGTAATGAGTCACGACAGGCCTCTCAGATCGGCACGGTTTGCGGCCGCTTCCAGCGCACCCACGTGGCGACGATCAAGCGCGTCATCGTGAAGGCGGTGAACACCGTGGTAATGATGCCGATGCCGAGCGTCACGGCGAAGCCGCGCACCGGTCCGGTGCCGATGTAGAACAGCACCGCGGCAGCGATGAAGGTGGTGATGTTGGAGTCGAGAATGGTGGCCAGCGCCCGGGTGAAGCCGGCGTCGATCGCCGAGATCGCGTTGCGGCCGCCGCGCAGCTCCTCGCGGATGCGCTCGTAGATCAGCACGTTGGAGTCGACCGCGATACCGACGGTCAGCACGATGCCGGCGATGCCGGGCAGCGTCAGTGTGGCGTTGAGCAGCGACAGCAGGCCGAAGATCATCGCGACGTTGATGGTCACGGCGATGTTGGCGAACACGCCGAACAGGCGGTAGGTCACCAGCATGAACACGATGACCAGGATCGAGCCGACATAGGCCGCGAGTTCGCCCTTTTCGATCGAATCCTGACCGAGACCCGGACCGACCGTGCGTTCCTCGACCACCGTCAATGGCGCGGGCAGCGCGCCGGCGCGCAGCAGCACCGCGAGGTCGTTTGCTGACTGCACAGTGAAGTTGCCGGAAATCTGGCCCTGTCCGCCGGTGATCGGCTCGCGGATGACCGGCGCCGAGATCACCTCGTTGTCCAGCACGATCGCGAACGGCAGGCCGACATTCTCCGACGTCGCCTGGGCGAATTTACGCGCGCCGGTCGTGTTGAATTTGAAGCTGACGATCGGCTCGCCGGTGCGCTGATCGAACCCCGGCTGGGCATCGGTCAACTCGCCGCCGGAGACCAGCACCTGCTTCTTGACGACATACGGCACCTTCGGCGACGACGTGCTCATCAAGAGTTCGGAGTCCGGCGGCACCCGACCCTGCTGGGCCTGATCTGGCGACACCGAGGTGTCGACCATGCGGAATTCCATCTTCGCGGTCTTGCCGAGCAGTTCCTTCAAGCGCGTCGGATCCTGCAGGCCGGGCACCTGCACCAGAATGCGGTCGGTGCCTTGGCGCTGGATCACCGGCTCCACGGTGCCGAGCTCGTTGACGCGGCGCTCGACGATCTGGATCGACTGTTCGATGGTCCGGCGCAGCAATTCGGTGATCGCGGCCTGCGGCACGGTGAACTTGATCAGCCCGCCTCCGGCGTCGGTGACCTCCATGCTGCGCTGGCCGTTCGATCCGAGCAGGCCGCCGAGCGGCTGCGACAGCTCGCGAAGCTTGCTCAGCGCGGTCGGCAGATCGCTCTCCTTGGAGATGCGCACCTCGACCGCATCGTTGCGGACGGCAAGGCCGGTGTACAGGATGCGGTTCTCGCGCACCACCTTCTGCACGTCACCGCGGATCTGGTCGAGCTTCTGCTTTCTGACGTAATTGGCGTCGACCTCGAGCAGCAGATACGAGCCGCCCTGCAGGTCGAGGCCGAGCACGAGGCGGCGCTGCGCCCAGGCCGGCCAGCTCTTGACCTGCGCCTCGGGAAAGAAATTGGGCACGGCGCACAGACAGACCACCAGCGCTGTCAGAACGATCGCCAGCGCCTTCCACCGCGTGAAATACAACATCGAGTTGACCTGTCAGATTCCAGTGAGGCCGCGCGCGATCAGCTCGCGGACGCCTCGTCCTTGGCTTCGCCCTTCGCCGGCTCGCCCTTGGCGCGCACGCCCGAGATCATCTGGCGCATCTGCCGCACGCGGACGCCGTCCGAAATCTCGAACTCGACCTGGTCGTCATCGACCACCTTGGTGACCTTGCCGACCAGGCCGCCGGAGGTCACGATGGTGTCGCCACGGCGGATGTTCTTCACGAGATCGGCGTGATCGCGCACCTTCTTCTGCTGCGGACGCAGAATCAGGAAGTACATGATGACGAAGATCAGCGCGAATGGCAGCAGCGACATCAACATGCTGTTGGCATCACCACCGGCTCCAGCCTGAGCAAACGCAGGAGTAATCAGCATTCGGACGATCCTCGGATAAGACGGGAAAGGACCGGCATCGCCCTCCAGTCCCTTGAAGTCCCTGGGCGGTATGGCGGTCCGGACAAATTCGCGCGGACTATAGCGGCCGCGGTCCCAATTGCAACGTTAACAGCCTTCCATTTAGGCCGCTTGCGGGAGCGGCGCCAGCCCGATAAGGCTGCGCCGTCAGGAACTGGAAAAATGCCGAAAAAAGCCAACAAAACAGCCAGCAAAACCACGTCCAAAGCCGCCGCCAGGACGCCGGTAAAAGCCGCGACAAAACGCCCGGAAACGGCCTTCGATGGCACGACCGCCGAGCGGATTGCCACGGCCCTCGAGAGCATCGCCATACTGCTCGCGGCCGCCTCCCCGGAGCTCGACCCGGAGCTGGGCGAGCCGTTCGCCGACGCGGACGCCTTCGTCTGGCATCCCGATGGCCGCCTCACCCCGGTGCCGCGCGTCAGCCGCGTCGAGATCGGCCTGCTCAAGGGCGTCGACCGGATGCGCGACATCCTGATGGAGAACACCGAGCGCTTCGCCAACGGCTTTCCCGCCAACAACGCGCTGCTCTGGGGCGCGCGCGGCATGGGCAAGTCGTCGCTGGTGAAGGCCGCGCATGCCAGCCTCAATCTCGACCGCAAGCCGGCCGACCGGTTGAAGCTGATCGAGATCCACCGCGAGGACATCGAGAGCCTGCCCGGCCTGATGGAGCTTTTGCGCTCCTCGTCGTTCCGCTTCATCGTGTTCTGCGACGACCTCTCCTTCGACGGCAACGACGCCTCCTACAAGTCGCTGAAGGCGGTGCTGGAAGGCGGCATCGAGGGCCGTCCCGACAACGTCATCCTGTACGCGACCTCGAATCGGCGGCACCTGCTCGCGCGCGAGATGATCGAGAACGAACGCTCGACCGCGATCAATCCGGGCGAAGCGGTCGAGGAGAAGGTGTCGCTGTCCGACCGCTTCGGCCTCTGGCTCGGCTTCCACCGCTGCAGCCAGGACGAGTATCTCGCCATGGTGAAGGGCTATTGCGACCACTTCGGCATCAAGATCGCCGACGAGGAGCTGGAGCGCGAGGCGCTGGAATGGTCGACCACCCGCGGCTCGCGCTCCGGCCGCGTCGCCTGGCAGTTCACCCAGGAATTGGCGGGACGGCTGGGCGTGCGATTGAGCACGAAGTAGCCGCGGATTTTTCAACGCACGCCGCTGTCGTCCCCCGGCTTGACCGGGGGACCCAGTACGCCGCGGCCTCTCGATCAATCACCACTGTCTCTGGAATACTGGATCGCCCGGTCAAGGCCGGGCGATGACAGCCGCCGTGGCGCTGCAGCTAGGCGATGACAGTATGAGTGGTGCGAGCAAGACAAAACGGGGGAGGCTTGCGCCACCCCCGTTGCCTTTGTCGTGAGCTTTGGAAGTCCGGCGCGTGGCTTACGCGCCGTTGAGGAACTGGAGCGGGTCGACCGGCGACGAGCCCTTGCGGATCTCGAAGTGCAGCTGCGGCGAGCCCACCTCGCCCGATTGACCGGACTTGGCGATCACCTGACCGCGCTTGATGGTGTCGCCGCGCTTCACCATGATCTCGCTGGCATGGGCGTAGGCGGTAACGTAGCCGTTGGAGTGGCGGACCAGCACGAGGTTGCCGTAGCCCTTCAGCTCGTTGCCCGAATAGGCGACGACGCCGTCTTCGGCGGCCTTCACCGGCGTGCCCTCGGGCACCGCGACGTTGATGCCGTCATTGACCTTGCCGTTGGTCTTGGAGCCGTAGGCGGTGATGACCTTGCCGCGCACCGGCCAGCGGAAGGTCGGCAGTGCGCCGGTCGCCTCGCTGGACTTGGTGACAACAGGCGTTTCCGCAGCGGCAGGCGGCGCTTCGACATTTGCGGTCGGCTGCGCCAGCCGTGCGCTTTGCTGCGGCAGCGCGGTCGCGACCACCTTCGGGGCGCCGAGGGCCGGTGCCGGCGCAGCGGCAACCGGCGCGGTCGCAACGGCGGGGGCCGCGGGCGCAACCGCCGTGGTCTTGGCGCCGGGCACGACCAGCTTCATGCCCGGGCTAAGCCGGGCCGACGCGTCGAAATTGTTGGCGCGGGCGAGCTCGGCGACCGGGATGTGGTGCTGGCGGGCGATGCTGTGCAGCGTGTCACCGCGGTTGACATAGTGGACGCCGGCAGGCGCCGCCGCGACGGCAGCCGGTTTGGCGGCCACCGCGGGCGCGGCAGCGGTTGCGCCCGGGCGCGGAATGATCAGCTGCTGGCCGGGCGACAGCGCGCGCGGACCCTTGTAGCCGTTGGCGCGCAGGATCTCGGCGCTCGAGACGTTGTAGCGCTTCGCCAGCACCTCCAGCGTATCGCTGGTGCCGACGATGATGGTGGTGCCGTTACCGTGCCCGGCATGGGCCGCCGCGACCGAACGCGGCACGGTGCCGGTGGATTCGATCTGCGGACGCGCCGGGGGCGGCGTGTAGGACGAAAGCCCGCGCCCTCCTCCGGAAACGCCAGTGCCACTACCGGACACCGGATAAGACTGCGGCGCCGCCGCGACCGGCGGCGGCAAGGGCTGCGACTGGTACTGCGAGTATTGCGGCGACTGCGGCCTCGAATATTGCGGCAGCTCGCGCGGCGGTTGCTGCTGCACCGCGCCGGTCGGCTGCGGATCGAAGGCGAACGGATTTTGCGAGTATGAGTTTTGCGAGAAGCGCGACGACATGTCGGCGCTGCAACCGGCAAAAGCCACGGACATCAGCGCCAGCACCGCGACCTGCGGCACGCGACGCGAGCGAAGCAACTCGACAACCCCAGACATGGTTACTCACTCGTACGCAACAAAAGACTGTTTTGAGTAAACACGTACCGAGTAAACAACCGCTTAAGCCTGCGAATAAGGCGTTGGCGGCAAGCGGCAATCCGCGGTTTCTAGAGCTCGCGCGCAATTCCCGGCAGCGCCGGCACAAAGCGCACGTCGACCAATTCCTTGCGGTCGAAGCCGGTCGCGGTCCGCACCATCCGGACCAGGGTCTGGGTGCCCTGATGCGGCCCGACCGGGGCGATCAAGATGCCGCCCACCTCCAGCCGTTCCGCGAGCTTGTCGGGGACCTGCTCCATCGCCGCGGTGACGATGATGCGGTCGAAATCGCCGGCGCCGGCCGGGACGTCAAATCCGTCGCCGAGCAGCACCTCGACGTTGTAGTAGCCGAGCTTCTCCAGCCGCTGGCGGGCGCCGTCGGCTAGGGTGCGGTAGCGCTCGATGGTCAGCACCTGCTTGCACAGCCGGGACAGGATCGCCGCCTGGTAGCCCGATCCGGTGCCGATCTCCAGCACACGGTGGGTCTTCTGCAGCTGCAGCTGCTCGGTCATGTAGGCCACCACAAACGGCTGGCTGATGGTCTGGCCGCAGGCGATCGCAAGCGCGCTGTCGCGATAGGCATCGTCGCGGTCGCGCGCCTCGACGAAGACTTCGCGCGGCACCTCTTCCATGGCCCGCAGCACCGCCTGGTCGCTGATCCCACGCCGCCGCAGGGTGAGCTGAAACATCATCTTCTCGGGCGGGTCTAAGGTCACGGCCATGCTCGTCAACGTCGCGGGGTGGCAATGCGGCCCGCTCTAGATGCCATCGAAATTCGAAATGCCGCGTTAAGGAAAACTTTCCCGTCGCCGCTGTTCCGGATCAGGAACCAGCTCCCGATCTCCGGTTGGCATCGCGGTGACTGCTCCCCATATGGAGCCGCAGTGACGCGCAATGAAGCCCCGGTATGACTGAGACCGGGCAGTTCGAGTGAAGACGTCCCGGCCACCAGTGCCGAGCCTCTTCCAACGCGCTCGACAAGGCCAACAACGCCATAGAACGATTCGCGGTTGCGCGCTGCAAAATGCGGCAATTCCCGAACGTTTGCATTGCGCCTCTTGATGTTATTTGCGAGCTTGGTTCAGCGACGGGCAAGGATTCCATCATGACAGCGACACGGCCGGCGGGCTGTTCAGTTTTCCTCGTTGAGGACGAGGTCATGATCCGGATGATGGTCGCCGATATGCTGGAAGAACTCGGCCATAGCGTTGCAGCCGAGGCTGGCGAGATCGGCGAAGCGGTCAAGCTTGCGCAATCCACCGAATTCGACCTCGCGATCCTCGACGTCAACGTCAACGGCAAGGTGATCACCCCGGTCGCCGAGCTGATCAACGCCCGCAACCGCCCCTTTATTTTCGCGACCGGCTATGGCTCGTCCGGCCTGCCGCCGGAATATCGCGACCGCCCGGCGCTGCAAAAGCCCTTCCAGCTGGAGACGTTGGCGCAGGTGATCTTCAACGCCATGAAGGGCGCACCGGTCTAACCGCAAAACTCGGAGCCGTAGCCCGGATGAGCGGAGCGACATCCGGGAAGGTCTATCGGCGGAGATGGCGGCCCCCGGATATCGCTGCGCTCATCCAGGCTACGAAACTGCATCCGGGCTACAAGGTCACTTCAACGTCGCGGCCAGCGCTTCCGAAAACGCCTCATCGGTGCGGTCGAGCCGCAGCGGGGTCACCGAGACGTAGCGCGCGGCAAGCGCGGCCAGATCGGTGCCTTCGGCCGGCGTATCCATCATCGCGGCGCGCTCGAAGCCGATCCAGAAATACGGATTGCCGCGCCCGTCGTGACGGCGGTCGATCTTCAGAAAACCCTGATTGCGCTTGCCCTGCCGCGTGATCCTGATGCCCTTGACGTCATCGGGCATGCAGGACGGGAAGTTGACGTTGACGACAGTATTCCTGGGGACGCCGGCATCGATGACCTTGCGGATGATGTCGGGTCCGAATTTCAGCGCCGTCTCCCACAGCGGCGCATTGCGCGTGTCGATGGAAAACTCCTGCGACAGCGCGAACGACGGAAAGCCCAGAATGGTGCCTTCCAGCGCGCCGGCGATGGTGCCGGAATAGACCACGTCCTCGGCGACGTTGCGGCCCTTGTTGACGCCGCTCAGCACCAGATCGGGCAGCTTGTCGCCGAGAATGTGGCGCGCACCCATGATCACACAGTCGGTCGGCGTGCCGCGCACCGCGAAATGACGCGGACTGACTTCGCGCAGGCGCAGCGGATCGTTCAGCGACAGCGAGTGCGAGACGCCGGACTGATCGAGCTCGGGCGCGACGATCCAGACGTCATCGGACAAGGCCCGCGCGATCTGCTCGACCACTTGCAGGCCGGGCGCGTGGATGCCGTCGTCATTGGTGCAGAGAATTCGCATCCGTCAACGTGCCTTTTTGTTCTGATTCGACGCGGGTTTCTTCAACCTGGCGGTCGTCTTAACCGGCTAGGGCCGCGGAGGCAAACCCGGTGAAATCCAGCGCGCGCGCCATGGGCTGACAAACCGGGCGCTGCCGGCGATTTTCCGGCTGAACACCGGCAAAATCGGCTTGGGCGGCCCCGGCGGCCGAACGATCCGGATCGGAATCGGCACCGGCCTGCGCGAGTTGGCTTCGGCCGCTGCGGTTTGGGGCTGTTCGGACTTCGGAGATTCAGCCTGCCGCGGCTTGGGCTGCGATGGCTCGGGCTTGGACGGCTCGACCTTGGACGGTTCAGCCTCGGACGGTTCAGCCTTCGAAGGTTCGGCTTTGGGCTCGAGCCCGACCTCCGCAAACGGACGAAGCGTGAGCTTGTGCAATTTGGCGGGTTCAGACTCGGCAGCCTCAGACTCGGCAGCCTCAGGCTTCGGCAACTCGGGCTTCGGCGGCTCGGGCTTGGCCTGCACGATGGGGCGAAGCTCGGCGTTGGCAGGTTCGGGTCTGGCAGATTGAGGTTCGGTCGGTTCGAGCCTCGGCCGCTCGGTTTGGCCGAGTTCGGACTTTGGATCATGCGCAGGTTCAGACGCGGCACGCTCAGGCTTCGCAAGCTCCGGCTTGGAAAGCTCCGGCTCCAGAAGCTCTGACATGGGATTGGACCGCTCCGCCTCAGGCGGCGCGGCGACGCGCGCATCCGCCGGCTGCGCGGCTGGCGCTGAAGCCGCCGACCTCGCCTTCAGCTTGGCGAGCAGCTCCTCAAGCGAAGGCCCGGTTGGCAGCTCGGCCGGCGCCCGCGTCACGGGCGGTGCGGCGGGCGGCATCGGCGCAACGGCTGGCGCGACCGCCGGTTGATAATCGGCCGGCGCCGTATGGGCGAACTTGCCGCGCGCAACCTCGACCGCCTTGTCGAAGTCGGCGCGGTTGATCCAGGCCTTCGACTGCATCGCCTCGATCACGCCGGGCTCCCAGAGCCGCGCGACCTCGATGTCGTAATAGCCCATCTGCTTCTGATTGATCAGCTGCAGCCCGTGGCCGGTCACGGCCCATTGGCGACCAAGCCAGTGGATGTCACGGTGCAGTGGCATCACACTGGCTCCCCCTTACATGCCGTGCTCGATGACCTTGAGCCCGCCCATATAGGGCTGCAGCACATCGGGCACCGCGATTGAACCATCCTGCTGCTGATAGGTCTCCATCACAGCGATCAGCGCGCGTCCGACCGCCGTGCCGGAACCATTCAGCGTATGCACGAAGCGTGGCTTGCCGTCCCCCGCGCGATAGCGCGCGTCCATGCGGCGGGCCTGGAAGTCACCGCACACCGAGCAGCTCGAGATCTCGCGATAGGCGCCGCCGTCGCCCTGCCCCGGCATCCACACCTCGATGTCGTAGGTCTTTTGCGCCGAGAATCCCATGTCGCCGGCGCACAGCGTCATCACGCGGTAGTGCAGGTCGAGACGGCGCAGCACCTCCTCGGCGCAGGCCAGCATGCGCTCGAGCTCGTCCTTGCTGGCTTCCGGCGTCGTGATCGACACCAGCTCGACTTTTGTAAATTGATGCTGTCGGATCATGCCGCGGGTGTCACGCCCTGCCGCACCTGCCTCGGCGCGAAAGCACGGCGTCAGCGCGGTGAGCCGCATCGGCAGCTCCTTCTCATCTAGGATGGATTCGCGCGCGAGATTGGTCAGCGAGACCTCGGCGGTCGGGATCAGCCCGAGCCGCTCGCTGCGCAGATCGGCATTCGGCGTTGCCAGCAATTCGCCCTTGATCGCCCAGAACTGGTCGTCCTCGAACTTCGGCAATTGCCCGGTGCCGAACATCACGGCGTCGCGCACCAGGAGCGGCGGATTGATCTCGGTATAGCCGTGCTCGCCGGTGTGCACATCGAGCATGAACTGCCCGATCGCACGCTCGAGACGCGCGAGCCCCTTTTTCAGCACCACGAAGCGCGCGCCGGACAGTTTTGCCGCCGCCTCGAAATCCATGTCGCCGAGCGCGGTGCCGAGGTCGTCGTGCAGCTTCGGCGCAAAGCCGTAGTCGCGCTGCTTGCCAAACACATGGTGCTGGACGTTGCCGTGCTCGTCGGCGCCGTCGGGCACCTCGTCGAGCGGCAGGTTCGGAATTGAGGACAGCTCCCGGGTCAGTTCCTCGTCAGCCGTCTTCGCCGCAATCTCGAGCTCCGGCATCGTGGTCTTGAGCTCGGCGACCTCGGCCATCAGCTTGGCGGCGCGCGCCTCGTCCTTGGCCTTCTTGGCGTCGCCGATCTCCTTCGAGGCCGCGTTGCGGCGCGCCTGGGCCTGCTCGGAGGCCAGGATCGCGACCCGGCGCCTCTCGTCGATCGCCAGCAGCGACGGCGACAGCGCGCCCAGACCGCGGCGCTTTAGGCCGGCGTCAAAGGCGGTCGGGTTGTCGCGGATCGCTTTGATATCGTGCATGGCGGGACTTTCAGGATCGTGCCTTGAGGGCCGTTTCCAGTACCCGAAATGGGGCGAATTTGGAACAGCGAAGACGGGTTACTCGGCCGGATTGGTCGCCGACCCCGACGAGGCGGCCGTGGTCGTGGCCTTCTTCTCCACCATCCGCACCGCGATGATGGCGCCCTCATAGAGCGCAAGCAGCGGGATCGCCAGCGAGGCCTGGCTCAGCACGTCGGGCGGCGTCAGGACGGCCGCGATGATGAAGGCGATGACGATGAAATAGCGCCGCTTCTCGCGCAGCATTTTTGACGTAACGATGCCGATGCGGCCGAGCAGCGTCAGGATCACCGGCAGCTGGAAGGCGATGCCGAAGGCGAAGATCAGCGACATCATCAGCGAGAGATACTCGCCGACCTTGGGCAGCAACTGGATCTGCGCGGTCTCCGCGCCACCGGACTGCTGCATGCCGAGCGAGAACCGCACCAGCATCGGCAGCACCACGAAATAGACCAGCGCGGCGCCCATCACGAAGAACACCGGGGTGGCGATCAGATACGGCAGGAAGGCGTTGCGCTCGTGCCGGTAGAGGCCCGGCGCGACGAACTTGTAGATCTGGGTCGCGACGATCGGAAACGAGATGAAGCCGGCGCCGAACAGCGCGAGCTTGAGCTGGGTGATGAAATACTCCAGCAGCGCGGTGTAAATGAACTTCGAGTTCTCCGGCCCCGCGATCCAGACGAACGGCCACACCAGCACGTTGTAGATCTGCTTGGCGAAGAAGAAGCAGAAGATGAAGGCCACGCCGAAGCCGAGCAGCGCCTTGATCAGGCGCGAGCGCAGCTCGATCAAATGGTCCATCAAGGGGGCCTTGCTGGCCTCGATATCTTCGGCGCTCATGACGCTTTGGCGTCCTTGAACACGTGGGGCTCCGCCGGCGCCGCATCATGCGGCTCGGGCTTGACCTCATTGCTGATCGCGAGCGGCTCACCCGCCGCCGCGTGGGTCTCGGCCTCGACGAAGGTTTCCGGCGTCGGTGCGGCCGGCGTCGTCGGTGTCAACGGATCGGTTGACGTCACCGGTGCGTCACTTGACGTCACCGGCGCGTCGATCGCGGACGCCACCTGGGCATCGACCGGCTTGTCGATCTGCAGGGCGTCGCTGACGTCCTTCTGCAGCGAGGTCATGACATTGCCGCTGGTGATCCCGGTGGCGGCTTCCTTGACCTCGTCAAAGCTCTTCTTGAGGTCGGCCATCTCGGCCTCGCGCATGGCTTCCTGGAACTGGCCCTGGAATTCGGCGGCCATCTTGCGGGCCTTGCCCATCCATTGCCCGACCATGCGCAGCACGCCCGGCAGCTCTTTCGGGCCGATGGCGATCAGCGCGACGACCGCGATGACGACCAGTTCACTCCACCCGATGTCGAACATGAATGCTTCCGCCTAAGCGCGCCGCTGACGACCCCATCTGCCTTAACAGGATTTGGGGCGGCCGGCGCCTTTCTCAATCGGCGTCCATAGCGCTTTCACGCGGCGGCGTCACCGTTTCGCGCAACAAAAAACGTCGAAATATCGGTTCGGGACAAGGGCTTTAGACGGCCTTGCTGCCGACGTCCTGGCGCGCCGCGGTCGGCGCCGCGTTGTGATCGATGGCCTTTGCGGGCTCGGTCTTCTCGGCGACCTTGTCGTCGTCCTGCATGCCCTTCTTGAAGGCCTTGATGCCCTGGGCGACGTCACCCATCAGGTCCGAAATCTTGCCGCGTCCGAACAGCAGCAGGACCACTGCGATCACGACGATCCAGTGCCAAATGCTAAGCGAACCCATCCTGCAACCCTCCAGAAATGGCCGGCATTGCCGACCTGAGCTTTGCCCGGAAGGTAGGCCCGCGGGGTGTCAAAAACAAGGACTTCAGCCGCGGCAAATCGCTGTCGCGGCTACGTAATATTGCTAGGCTTAACCGGGAATATTCCGGACTATTCGCCCTTCTCCTCGGCCTCATCGCCGTGGTCACCGGCACGGGCTTCATGCTCCGTGGAATCCGGTGCGGCCGCTTCAGCTTCAGTCGCTTCCGGTGCGGAAGCTTCCGCCTCGGGTGCGGCTTCAGCCTCCGGCTCAGCCGATGGCGCGAGCAACAGTTCCAGCGTGTCGCCAGGCTCGAGCGGCTCCTCATCCTCGCGCAGCGTCGCATCGTCGGTCGGCGACGGAACGCTGAAGCCGGTGGGCAGGCGGGAATCCAGCAGACCCGTTCCCTTCAGCTCCTCGAGCCCCGGCAGATCGCCGAGCGCCTCGAGGCTGAATTGCGACAGGAACCCGTCGGTGGTTCCGAAGGTCAGCGGACGGCCCGGCGTCTTGCGGCGGCCGCGCGGCCGGATCCAGCCGGTCTCCAGCAGCACGTCGATGGTTCCCTTGGACGTCACGACGCCGCGGATCTCCTCGATCTCGGCGCGGGTCACCGGCTGGTGGTAGGCGATGATCGCCAGCACCTCGATCGCGGCACGCGACAGTTTTCGCGTTTCGGTGCTCTCGCGGGTCATCAGCCACGACAGGTCGCCGGCGGTGCGGAACGTCCACTTGTTGGCCACGCGAACCAGATTGACACCGCGCGGCGCATACTCGGCCTGCAACTGCGCGAGCGCCTTCTTGATGTCGACGCCGTCGGGCATCCGCTTTGCCAGCGTCGCCTGGTCGATCGGTTCGCTCGATGCAAACAGCAGGGCTTCCAGGAGCCGCAATTCCTCAGGACGCGCCATATGATCCACCGGAGAAACCTCCTCCTCGGGCTCGTCCATGCGCACTTCCGCCAAGCTTGCCATCGGCTTGCTCTCCTTCTTCCACTTACTCAACCGACAGGTCCGGCGCAGCCATTGCGGCCTGCGCGGGGCGCTTTCGGAAATAGATCGGCGCGAACGCCTGCTTCTGATTGATCTCCATCTCGCCTTCACGGACCAGTTCGAGGGCCGCGGCGAAGCTGGAGGCGAACACCGTCGCCTTCTGGGTGGGATCGGCGACGTAATTCATCAAATATTCGTCGAGACAGCTCCAATCCTCGGAAATGCCGACCAGCCGCTCCAGCGAGGCGCGCGCTTCGGCCAGCGACCACACCGTGCGCTTGGCCAGGTGCACCGACGTCAGCACGCGTGCCTGGCGCTGCGTGGCATAGGCCGATAGCAGGTCGTACAGCGTCGCGGTGAATTTCGGATGCTTGATCTCCGCGATCGATTCCGGATTGCCGCGCGGAAAGATATCGCGCTGGAACTGGGGCCGGTTCATCAGCCGGTTCGCCGCCTCGCGGATTGCCTCCAGGCGGCGCAGCTGGTTGGCGAGCGCGGTCGCCATCTCCTCGGCGCTCGGCCCCTCCGCGCTCGGCGGTTCCGGCAGCAACAGCCGCGACTTCAGGAAGGCGAGCCAGGCCGCCATCACCAGATAGTCGGCCGCGAGCTCGAGCCGGATTTTTCGCGCGGCTTCGATGAACGAGAGATACTGGTCGGCGAGCGCCAGGATCGAAATCTTCGACAGATCGACCTTCTGCTGCCGCGCCAGCGTCAACAGCAGGTCGAGCGGGCCCTCATAGCCCTCGACGTCGACCACCAGCGCCGGCTCGCCTTCGGCGAGGTCGGCCGGCCGCCCGGTCTCGAACGATAGAATTTCCGCGGTCATGCCGTCCCTACCCGATCCAACAACGCATCCAGTTCCGCCCGCGCCGCCTGGCGGTCGAGCGGCTGCGGCTGCCGCCGCGCGGCCAGCGCCCGATCGGCGCGCTCAAGCGCCCTGCCGGCCAGCTCCGGCGTTTCCCGCGCGACCTCGCGCATCTCGTCGAAATTGCCGTTGCAGTGCAGGACCATGTCGCACCCGGCGCTGACGATGGCTGCCGTTCGTTCGGCGATCGATCCAGCCAGCGCATTCATCGACACGTCATCACTCATCAACAGACCTTCAAACCCGATCCGGCCGCGAATCACCTGTTCGATGATTGTCGCAGAAGTCGTCGCGGGTTGGGCGGGGTCCAGCGCGCTAAACACAACATGTGCGGTCATGGCCATCGGTAGGTCGGCCAAGGGCTGGAACGCGGCAAAATCGGTCCTTTCCAGCTCGATTCGAGCGGTATCGACCGTCGGAAGCCGAAAGTGGCTGTCTGCGGTGGCCCTGCCATGGCCGGGTATGTGCTTGAGAACCGGCAGCACGCCGCCCTGTTCCAGTCCTTCCGTGACGGCCCGGGCGATCGCCGCGACCTTGCCGGGTTCGGTTCCATAGGCCCGGTTGCCGATCACCGCATCGGCGCCGGAGACCGGAACGTCAGCCAGCGGCAGGCAATCGACCGTTATTCCGAGGTCGGCCAGATCGGCCGCAATCAGGCGGGAGCTGAGCCGCGCCGCGGCCAAACCAAGCTTGGGGTCGATGTCGTACAGCGCGCCAAAACTCGCGCCCGGCGGATAGACCGGCCAGTGCGGCGGCCCGAGCCGCGCCACCCGTCCGCCCTCCTGATCGATCAGGACCGGCGCGTCGGCCATCCCGGCCGCTGCCTTGAGTTCCGCAACGAGAGCCGAGACTTGTGCCGGGCTCTCGATGTTGCGCTTGAACAGGATGAAGCCCCATGGCCGCTCGGCGCGAATGAATTCGCGTTCGGCGTCATTGAGGGTCAGCCCGGATATGCCGGTGATGAATGCGCGGTTCGTCATTCGGCCGATTAGGCCGCATGCCGCTCACCGGTCAAGGAAACGGCCGCTAATTTCTTTGGATGAAGCAGTTCGGCAAGCCGGCTGACTTCAGGCTCTTGCAGAGCTGGTTCGCCTCCTCCGCGGAGCCGAGCGGGCCGGCGAAGGCGCGGTAGTACACGCCCTTCTCGGCCAGATCGACACGTCGCACCACCAGCGGCTGGGAGGCGAGCAGACTGGAATACTTGTTCTGCAGCACCTTGTACGACGCCTGCGCATCCGCCTCGTTCTTCTGCGACGACACCTGCACCAGGTAGCCACCACTGCTGACCGAGGCCGTCGTGGTCGAGGCCACTCGGGTCGGAGGCGCGGCCGGGGCCTCGGCCTGGCCAGGCGTCAGCGACAACGGCGAATTCACGCTGGCGTTGGCCGATGCCGGGTTGCTGCGCGGAACCTGCGGCTTGGGGGGTGCCGGCGGCTTGGCTGCGGCCTGCGCACCGTCAGGCGTATCGCCCTTGACCGACAGGGTCCGGACCTTACGCGGCTCGTTGTTCGGCAGCGTCCCGTTCGCCGTGGCCGGCGCCGGTGGGGGCGGCGTGGTCTGCACGCTGGACAGCGGCGGCGGATTCGGATTGGCGACCAGCGGCACGACGCGCGGTCCTGAGACCTTCGCGCTGGGGTCGACCGGGGTTTCCTCGCGCGACACGATCTTCTCGGTGCCGTCGCCCGCGGCCATGCGGTCCGGCGTCTTCGCTGGCGCGTCGGCCTGCGCCGGGATCACCTTGGTCGGCGTGTTGTCGGCCTTGATGATCGGCGGCTCGCCGCTGCGGGCCGAACCTACATAGGTGCGGTACGCGAACGCGCCCCCGGTCCCGATCACCGCGAGCGCGAGCACCGCGGCAACCGTCATCACGCCCCTGCTGCGCCGGCGCGGCTCGGGTTCTTCCTCATAGTCCTGATAGGCGTAGGGATCGTCCGGATAGGCCGGATCGCGCTGCAAATCGTGCTCGCCGGTGGCTTCCAGTTGCCCGTACAGGGCGTCGTCATAGCGCGACGGATCGTGGTCTTGACCGTGACCTTGGCCGTGACCTTGGCGACCGTCGTCCTGATGCCGAAACTCCTCGTCGAAACCGTCGGCCTGCTGGAAGGCCGGAGCCGGCTGATACGGCACGACAGGTTCCGGCTCGGGCACAGGCGCCGGCTTGGCGGCATAACGGTGCAACGGATGCACCGCGCTCGGCTGATAATCCTGCTCGGGCTCTTCATCGTACGCCACCGGCGCGGGCGGCTGAGGCTCCTGGCGAGGCTGCTCTTGGCGAGGCTCTTGGCGCGCACGCTGCATCCAGGGCGGCGGGCCCGCAGGTCGCGTATCCTCATCTTCCGCCGGCGGTTCATGAGCATGCTGCTGGGCTGGCGGCCGCGCATTGGCACGCGACAGCAGCGGATGCGGCGGCTGCGTCTTGCTCGCGGTCCCGAACGGATCAGTCTGGCCGATCAGCCGGGCCAGCTCGGCAAGCGGGTCGCCCTCGGCCTTCGGGGCCGCGTCGGGATAAGCACCGCGATCGTAATCGTCAGCGGCGGGAAAAGGTCGGTCCTGATATCGATCAGCCATCGTGATGATGCATCCCCTTCGGGACAGCGCCAAGATCGCCGGCGCTGCCGGTCCGAACGAATTGGCCCCTGCCAGATGCTCTCACAAATCCCCACTCGTGAGAGCCAAATGCCCCTGCCTACCGCATCTCGGTCGGAGCGTGGACGCCTAGAACAGCTAAGCCCGATGCCAGAACCGAGACGACGCCCTGAACCATTGCCAGTCGCGCCTTTGTGATTTCTGCATCATTATTGATAATGAAGCGTAAATAGGGCAAATCCCGCCCCTTGGTCCACAGCGCATGAAATTCGCTGGCCAAATCATACAGATAAAATGCGATTCGGTGCGGCTCATGCGCAATGGCCGCAGCCTCGATCATCCGGGGATAAAGCGCAAGCCGCTTCAGCAGGTCGAGCTCGGCCGGGTCGGTCAGCCGCTCCACGGCGGCACTCCGCAAATACGCCAGCCGGGCCTCGTCCGCCTGCGGCAGATCCGGAACCGCCTCCTCCCGCGCATTGCGGAAGATCGAATGGCCCCGCGCATGGCCGTACTGGACGTAGAACACGGCGTTGTCCTTGGACTGCTCGATCACCTTGGCGAGGTCGAAATCGAGCACCGCGTCGTTCTTGCGGAACAGCATCATGAACCGCACCGCGTCGGAGCCGACCTCGTCGACCACCTCGCGCAGCGTGACGAATTCGCCTGAGCGCTTCGACATCTTCACCGGCTCGCCGTCGCGCAGCAGTTTGACGAGCTGCACGATCTTGACGTCGAGCACGGCCTTGCCCGCGGTCACCGCCTTCACCGCCGCCTGCATCCGCTTGATGTAGCCGCCGTGATCGGCGCCGAACACGTCGATCAGGTTGGTGAAGCCGCGCTCGAACTTGTTGCGGTGGTTCGCGATGTCGGATGCGAAATAGGTGTAGCTGCCGTCCGACTTGATCAGCGGACGGTCGACGTCGTCGCCATAGGCGGTGGCGCGGAACAGCGACTGCTCGCGGTCCTCGTAATCCTCGACCGGCTTGCCCTTCGGCGGCGGCAGCCGGCCCTCGTAGATGTCGCCCTTGGCGCGCAGGAAATCGATCGTCTCGGCGACCTTGTTGTTGCCCGATGTGATCAGCGAACGCTCCGAGAAAAACACGTCGTGATGGATGTTGAGCGCGGCGAGATCGCCCTTGATCATCTCCATCATCATGGCGATCGCCTTGTCGCGCACGATCGGAAGCCACGCGGACTCCGTCATACCAAGCAGCTTGTCGCCGTACTCCTTCGCGAGCGCCTCGCCGACCGGCACGAGGTAATCGCCGGGATAGAGCCCTTCCGGGATCGCGCCAATGTCCTGACCGAGCGCCTCGCGGTAGCGCAGGAATGCGGAGCGCGCGAGCACGTCGACCTGAGCGCCGGCGTCGTTGATGTAATATTCGCGGCAGACGTCGAATCCGGCGAATTGCAGCAGGCTGCACAGCGCGTCGCCGAACACGGCGCCGCGGCAGTGCCCGACATGCATCGGCCCGGTCGGATTGGCCGAGACGTATTCGACATTGACCTTTTCGGCCTTGCCGACGTCGCTCTTGCCATACGCCGCACCGGCCGCCAGCACGGCGCGCAGTGCGTCGGCCCAGATCTGCGGCTTCAAGGTCAGGTTGATGAACCCGGGACCGGCGACATCGACCGAGGCCACCAGGTCGTCGGCGCGCAGCCGCTCCGCGATCTTGTCGGCGAGCTCGCGCGGCTTGGCCTTGGCGTCCTTGGCGAGCACCATCGCGGCGTTGGTCGCCATGTCGCCATGGCTGGCATCGCGTGGCGGCTCGACCACGACGCGGGACAGATCGATGCCGGCGGGCCAGTTATCTTCGGCTCCGATCGCGGCGCAGATCGCGTGCACGCGCGCCAGCACGTCGGCAAAAAGGTGTGGTGAAGCAGGGGTGTCGGCCATGGCAGGGCGCTAACGCAAATCCGGGGTCGAGTCAAAAAGCCTGTGGTGTTCGATCAGGGCGAAACGGTCGGTCATCCCGGCGATGAAATTGCCGATCCGCCTGTTCCGCTCACTGTCGGTCTCCTGCTCGGTGCCCTCGATCCATTCCGCCGGCAGGTCGCCCGGCGACTGCCGGTAGCGCTCGTAGAGGTCGCGGACCACCTGCTCGGCGTCACCCATGATCTGCATCACCCGGTGATGCCGGTACATCCGCCGGTACAGGAACGCCTTGATCGCCGCCTCCTCCTCCGCCACGTCGGGCGGGAAGCCGATCAGGGGCGCATGGTAGTGGCGGACATCGTGGGCCGACTGCGGCTGGGCGGCGGCCAGGCGCTGGCTCGCCTCGGTAAACACCGCGCTGATGAAGTGGGAGATCAGCTCGCGCACCAGCTCGGCGCCGCGCTTGATCTCGTCGAGCGCCGGATAGTGCCGGTCGATCTCGCCGATGATCTCGGCGGTCAGCGGCATCTCCTTGAGATCATCGACCGCGAACAGGCCGGCGCGCAGGCCGTCATCGATGTCGTGCGCGTCGTAGGCGATGTCGTCGGCGAAGGCCGCGATCTGCGCCTCGAGCGAGGCGTAGCTCCAGAGCTCGAGGTCGTAAGTCTTGGTGTAATCGGCAATGCCGACGGGAATGCCGCCGCTCTCCAGATAGCGTCCGATCGGCGCGCCGCTGCGCGCGGTCAGCGGGCCATTGTGCTTGACGATGCCCTCGAGCGATTCCCAGGTCAGGTTCAGCCCGCCGAACTCAGGGTAGCGGTGTTCCAGCGAGGTCACGACCCGCAACGTCTGCGCATTGTGGTCGAAGCCGCCGTCGCCTTTCAGGCATTCATCGAGCGCCCGCTCCCCGGCGTGCCCGAAAGGCGGGTGGCCGAGGTCGTGGGCCAGCGCCAGCGTCTCGGTCAGATCCTCGTCGAGCCCGAGCTGGCGGGCCAGCGCGCGGGCGATCTGGGCCACCTCCAGCGAATGGGTCAGCCGGGTGCGGTAGTGGTCGCCCTCGTGGAAGATGAAGACCTGGGTCTTGTGCTTGAGGCGGCGGAACGCGGTGGAATGGATCACCCGGTCGCAGTCGCGCCGGAACGGGCTGCGGGTCCGGCTCGGCGGCTCGGCGACCAGCCGGCCCCGGCTGCGATCGGGGTCGCAGGCATAAGGCGCGCGGGGAGCAGCCATTCCGACCGACACGGTATTTTAGTCCTTATCCATTTGATTCCATGGCCCGACGCACTTAACTATTGATAGCGGCGGATACCAAATAAAATGGGTATGACGCGCGAGCATGATCCGGAAAAGTGGCCACCGGTTTTCCGATCAGATCATGCTTCAAATAAGAGGACCGGAGACCGATGACCATGACTGCTGCCATCACTGTCAGCGAACGGGCCGCCCGCCGTATCGGGCAGATCCTGAGCAAGGAAGGCGACGGCGCAAAACTTCGCATTTCCGTCGAGGGTGGCGGCTGCTCCGGTTTTCAGTACAAATTCGATGTCGAGCATACCCAGGCCGATGACGACCTCGTGATCGAGCGGGACAGCGCCGTCGTGCTGGTAGACCCCGCCTCGGTCCCGTTCCTGGCGGGCTCGGAGGTCGACTTCGTCGACGACCTGATCGGCGCCTCGTTCCGCGTCGTCAACCCGAACGCTACCGCCTCCTGCGGCTGCGGCACCAGTTTCTCGATCTGACCTCGATCAGCGCGCGGCGAACAGCGCCCGCGCGTTGCCATGCGCGATCTTCGCGGCGACTTCAGGCGCCAGCTGATCCAGCCAGCCGCGATAGCCGGCCATGATCTCGCCGTAGCTCGCCCAGCGCTCCGAGATCCAGGTGTCGGAGCCCAGCATGAAGCGATCCGGAAAGCGCTCGAACAGCGACCGCCATTCCGGTGTCAGCTTCCCTGCCCCGTCGACGATACCGCCGCGATAGGACAGCTCGCCCCATAGCTTGGGATATTTCGTCAGCATCTCCGCCACGCGATCGGTCGCGAGACCGAAGCCGGTATGCGCCCAGATGATCCGCGCCCGCGGATTGTGCCGCATCAGGATCTCGACGGCTTCGGCATCGGAATGGGCGTGAAGATAAAGATCGTTGGCGACCGCGAAGTCGACCATCTTCTTCACCCATTCGCTCTCCGCCGCCTTGCCGTGGAGATGAAACTCGCCGATGCCGCGATAGTAGCCGCGTTTGAATTCGTCCTGGATCAGATCGAAAATCGTGGGGTCGTTGAACCAGGTCTGGATATCCGGCCTGACGCGATAGGGCCGGATGAACGGCACCACCTGCAGACCGTCCGCCTTGCGCTCGACCAGCACATGCGTTCCGGTGTTCGGACGGCTGGTGGCGAGGATGCCGGTGACATGGTGCTTGCGAAACAGCGCCAGCACCTCGTCGGGCTGGTAGAACGGTTTCGGCTCCCAATTGTAGTGCAGATGCGCGTCGAAGATCTCGATCGGCTCGGCCGCCGCCGCGGACCAGGATGCCAGCGCGGCCAGCGCTGCGATCCCGGCGACGACGAGATGGTGCGCGCCGCGCAGCATCGTCACTCCGCCGCGACCACCTGCGGCCGCTCGACCTCGGCCTCAAGCTGCGGATCGAGCTTGCGCCGCAGCCTGCGGTCGATGCGGTCGAGATAGATGTAGATTACCGGCGTGATGAACAGCGTCAGCAGCTGCGACACGCAGAGGCCGCCGACCACGGCAACACCGAGCGGCTGGCGCAGCTCGGCGCCGGCGCCGGCGCCGAGCGCGATCGGCAGCGTGCCGAAGATCGCCGCGAACGTCGTCATCATGATCGGTCGGAAGCGCAGCAGCGCCGCCTCGCGGATCGCGTGCTCGGCGCTCAGCCCGACGCGGCGCCGCTCCAGCGCGAAGTCGACCATCATGATCGCGTTCTTCTTGACGATGCCGACCAGCATCACGATGCCGATCATCGCAATCACCGACAGCTCCATGTTGAACAGCATCAAGGTCAGGATCGCGCCGATGCCGGCCGACGGCAGGCCGGAGATGATGGTGATCGGATGGATGAAGCTCTCGTAGAGAATGCCGAGGATCACGAAGGCGGCGAACACCGCGGCGAGGATCAGCACGCCCTGCCCGCGCAGCGAATCCTGGAACACCTGCGCGGTGCCGGAGAAGCCGGTCACGATGGTCGGCGGCAGATTGGCGCTTTGCTCGAGCTCGGTGATCTTGTCGACCGCGTAGCCGAGCGACGTGCCCGGCGCGAGGTTGAACGAAATCGTCACCGCCGGCTGCTGGCCCTGATGGTTGATCTGGAGTGGCCCGACAGTCGGAACGAGCTTCGCCACCGCATCCAGCGGAATGGTCTGGCCGGTGCCGGTTTTCATATAGAGCTTGGACAGGTCGGACGGATCGACCCGGAACTGCGGCTGCACCTCCAAAATGATTTGGTAGTCGTTGGAGGGCATGTAGATGGTGCCGACCTGGCGCGCGCCATAAGAGTTGTAGAGCTGGTTGCGCACCTGGTCGACGGTGATGCCGTAGACCGCCGCCTTCTCGCGGTCGATGTCGACCGTCATCTGCGGGTTCTTGATGTAGAGGTCGGTGGTGACGTCGAGCAGGCCCGGGATCTTCTCGATCTTGTCCCGCATCTCCGGCGCCAGGCGGTACAGCGCCTCGGTGTCGCCGCTCTGCATCACATACTGATACTGGCTCTTCGAGACCCGGCCGCCGATATTGAGGTTCTGGACGCTCTGGAAGAACGCCTGCATGCCCGGGATCTGGCGGGCCTTCTGCCTCAGGCGGCCGATCACGACCGCGGCGTTGTCGCGCGTCTTCTGGTCCTTCAGCGCGATGAACAGGCGGCCGTAGTTGGTGGTCGGATTGGGACCGCCGGAGCCGACGGTGGAATTGACGTAGTCGACCGCCGGATCGGTGCGGAGCACTTCGACCAGCGCCTGCTGGCGGACCTTCATCGCCTCGAACGAGGTGTCGGTCGCCGCTTCCGTCACGCCGATCAGGAAGCCGGTGTCCTCCTGCGGGAAGAAGCCTTTCGGCACTATCATGTAGAGGTAGATGGTGCCGCCGAGCGTCGCCAGCGTCACCACCAGCATCAGGGCCTTCTTGGCGAGCACCCAGTCCAGCGCCCATTCATAGGCTTTCAGCCACGACTCGAACACCGCCTCGAACGCCCGCAGCACGATGTTCGGCCGCTTGGTCGCGTCATGCGTCCGCAGCACGCGCGCACACAGCATCGGGGTCAGCGTCAGCGAGACGAAGCCGGAGACGATGATCGCGACCGAGATCGTCACCGCGAATTCGCGGAACACACGGCCGACGATGCCGCCCATCAAGAGCACCGGGATGAACACGGCGATCAGCGAGAAGGTGATCGAGATGATGGTGAAACCGATCTCGCGCGCGCCCTTCAGCGCCGCCTCGAACGGCTTCATGCCGTGCTCGATGTGGCGCATGATGTTTTCCAGCATGACGATGGCGTCGTCGACCACGAAGCCGACCGAGAGCGTCAGCGCCAGCAGCGTCATGTTGTTGATGGAGTAGTCGAGCGCATACATCGCCGCACAGGTGCCGAGCAGCGAGATCGGCACCGCCAGCGCCGGAATGAAGGTCGCCGAGGCCGAGCGCAGGAACAGGAAGATCACCAGGATCACGAGCCCGATCGCGATCAGCAGGGTTTCCTCGACGTCGCTGACCGCCTGCCGGATCGAGACCGAGCGGTCCATCATCACCTGCATGGTGACCGACGGCGGGATCGCCGCGCGCAGCGCCGGCAGCTTGGCCAGCACGGCGTCGACCACCGCCACAGTATTGGCGTCGGGCTGCTTCTGGATCGCGAGCACGATCGCCCGCTCGTCATTCATCCAGGTCGCGATCTTGTCGTTCTCGACGGCATCATAGACCTTTGCGATCTCGTCCAGCCGCACCGGCGAGCCGTTGCGCCAGGCGACGTAGATCTGGCGGTAGTCGGCCGCCTTGTCCATCTGACCGGAGGCCTGCAGGGCGACGTCCTGCTTCGGACCGTTCAGCGTGCCGACCGGGGTCGAGGAATTGGCGCGCGACACCGCGGCGCGGATGTCCTCCATCGAGACGCCGCGGGCGGCGGCGGCTTCCGGATCGGCCTGGACCCGGATCGCGAATTTCTGCGCGCCGTAGATCAGCACCTGGGCGACGCCGGGCAGCTGCGACAACGCCTGCCCAATCGTGATGTCGCCATACTCGTTGACCGACGACAGCGGCAGCGTCGCCGAGCCGAGCGAGACGAACAGCACCGGGAAGTCCGCCGGGTTCACCTTGCGGAAGCTCGGCGGAATCGTCATTTCGATCGGCAGCCGGCGCTGCGCGATGGTCAGCGCGGTCTGCACGTCGAGCGCGGCAGCATCGATGTTGCGGTTGAGGTCGAACTGAATGGTGATGACACTGGTGCCCTGCGACGAGTTCGACGACATCGAGGAGATGCCGGCGATGGTCGAGAGCTGGCGCTCGATGATGCCGGCGACCGAGGCGGCCATGGTGTCGGCACTGGCGCCGGGCAGCGTCGCGGTCACCGCGATGGTCGGGAAGTCGACCTTGGGCAGCGCCGAGACCGGCAGCAGGCGGAAGCCGAACACGCCAAACGCGATGATCGACGCCGTGATCAGCGTGGTCATCACCGGGCGGCGGATGCAGAGCTCGGACAGCGTCATCGGCTAGGCTCCAGCCTTGCGCGCCCGCGGCTCGACCCGCGATCCGTCTGACAGCAGCAGCTGGCCGTCGACGACGATGCTTTCATCGCCCGCAAGCCCGTCGGCGATCACCGAGGTGCCCTGGAAGGTGCGGTCGACCTTGACCGGCTGAACTTTTGCCACGCCGTCTCTGACCACGAAGACGAAATTGCCGTTCTGGCTGCGCTGCACCGCGACCGTGGGCACCACGACCGCGTCCTCGTTGCGGATGATCAGCTTGGTCTGCACGATGGTGCCGGGCCACAGCGTCTCGCTCTCATTGTTCATGATGCCGCGCACGGTGACCATGCCGGTGGTGGCATCGACGGTGTTTTCGACCATCGCGACCTTGCCGCTCTCGGAGCGCTGGCGGCCTGGAATGGTCGCGAGCACCTGCGGGTCGCCCTTCCCCATCGCGTCGCGCAGGTCGACCAGCGCCTTCTGCGGGACGGCAAAGGTGACATAGACCGGCGCCATCTGGTTGATGGTTGCAAGCGGCTGGGTGTCGGCAGGGCGCACGAAATTGCCGACCTTGACGTTGGCTGCGCTGATCCGGCCCGCGAACGGCGCACGAATGACCGTATAGCTCTTCTGGACCCGGAGATTGTCGAGCGACGACTGGTCGGCCTTGATGGTGGCGATCAGGATGTCGGACTGGGTCTTGGCGTTATCGAGATTGACCTGGGTGGTTGCGCCCTTGCCGACCAGCTCGGTGTAGCGGCGCAGGTCGCGCTGCGCGCCTTCGAGCTGCGCGCGGTCCCTCGCCAGCACACCCTCGGCCTGCTCGATCTGGGCGTCGATCTGCCGCGCATCGAGCGTGAACAGCAGATCGCCTTCACTGACCTTGGCGCCGTCCTCGAAATGCACCGAGACGATGGTGGTCTCCAGCCGCGACTTCAGCGCGACGCTGGAGATCGGCGTCACCGAGCCGATCGCATCGACATCGACCGGCACCGATCTGCGTTCGGCCTTGGCGAGATCGACCGAGACGACGCGGGCACGTGGGCCGCCCTGCGCCGTGGCGGCGCCGCCATTCATCCATGAGGATCGGGTCGTGTAAGCCGCCCCGGCCGCAATGCCGAGCACGGCAACAATCAAAAGGAAATTGCGTCTCTTCATAAGTTTTGCACGCGCGCCGCCCCCATCGTCAAAACCAGGACGGTTCGTAGCTCCCCCTCGGCAATTGTTGCGCCTTGTTTCCCTTCAGGGTTAGCACAGGCAGGCCGCACATGGTATGCCACCTAAGATAAATTGTGCGGCCGTCTTCGCTTGTGCATTGCCGGAAGTTCGCAAGAATGGGCGTGGCCCATCAACATCGAGCCGTTCCGATCGCCGTTCATGTCCGCCTCCGTCCTCGTCTGCCGCTGGGAAGAAGCCCAGGAGCGCGCCAAATCCATCCGTTACAGCGTCTTTGTCGAGGAACAGGGCGTGCCGGTGGAATTGGAGTGGGACGACAAGGACGCGACGAGCTGGCATGCGCTGGGCTTTGCCGAGGACGGTACGCCGGTGGCGACCGGCCGGCTGCTAGCCGACGGCCATATCGGCCGCATGGCGGTCCTCAAGCCGGCACGCGGTACCGGCGTCGGCGCGCGTGTCCTGGACGCGCTGATGGTCAAGGCGGCCGAACTCGGCTATCCCCGATTGATCCTCAACGCGCAGACGCACGCGGCGCCGTTTTACGCACGCGCCGGGTTCGAGCCTGTCGGCGAGGAATTCGTGGAGGCCGGCATCTCGCACATCGAGATGCGGAAACGCTTGGTCTGACGGGCTGCGGATGGCGGGGCCGCTAACGCGAAAACCCATTGGAATAGAGGAACTTTGATGCCAGTTCGCGTAGCAACATGGAACGTCAATTCGGTCCGGCAGCGGATCGAGCCTCTCATGAGCTGGCTGAAGGAGTGCTCGCCCGACATCGTCTGCCTGCAGGAGATTAAGTGCGTCGATGAGGCGTTTCCCCGGCTCGAGATCGAATCGCTCGGCTACAATGTCGTCACCCACGGCCAGAAGACCTTCAACGGCGTCGCGCTGCTGTCGAAGCTGCCGTTCGACGAGACCAAGTCGGGGCTGGCCGGCGACGACGAGGACGCCCATGCCCGCTTCATTGAAGGTGTCGTCACGTTGAAGCAGGGCGTGGTGCGGGTGGCGTGTCTTTATCTGCCCAACGGGAACCCGGCGAACACCGACAAATATCCGTACAAACTCAAGTGGATGTCGCGGCTTCTTGAGTACGCGAAGGAGCGGCTCAAGGCCGAGGAGCCGCTGGTGCTGGCCGGCGACTACAACGTCATCCCGGCGGCCCGCGACGTCTACAATCCGGCCGCCTGGGCCGACGACGCGCTGTTCCGCCCCACCACGAGGGAGGCCTTCCAGTCGCTGCTCGGCCTCGGCCTCACCGACGCGCTGCGGGCGGTCAATGACGACCCCGGCCAGTACACCTTCTGGGATTACCAGGCCGGCGCCTGGCAGAAGAACTGGGGCCTCAGAATCGACCACCTGCTGCTGTCGCCGCAGGCCAGCGACCGGCTGATCGACGTCGGCATCGACAGCTATGTCCGGGGCTGGGAAAAGCCCTCCGATCATGTCCCGGTCTGGGCCGATCTCGATTTCGAGACCGCCTGAGCCGGGCGGGCCGCGCACGGGGCCGACCGCGGGCGATTAATCCCGCCGGCCCTGCACCCAGTGCTCGAGCATCTGCAGCGCCATGGTCTTGTCGTCCTCGGACGCCTTGGCGACGGCGCGGTTGTAGCTTTCGCGGATCCAGTTCTCGTCCGGCGTCGCGCTGTCGCGCGCGAGCGTCAGCCACATCAGGCCGCGCGCCCGCTGCGGCGGCAGACGGTCGCCGTTGAACAGCATCTGGCCGAGCAACGCCTGGGCCTGATGCTGACCCTTCTGGGCGGCAAGCCCGAGCCAGCGCGCGCCGTAGCGGAAATCATCGCGCGAGGCGTCCGGGGTCTTCAGATACAGCCGGGCGAGGTCGTACTGGGCGTCGGCGTTGCCGAAATAGGACGCCGCATAGGAGAACATCTCCCTCGCGCGCTCGGTGTCGGCCTTGACCTTGGAATTGGGAATCCCGCTCAGATAGTAGCGGCCGAGCGCCACGAAGGCGTTGGCGACGATCGAGGCCTGCGGTGCCGACGGCGAATCCTCGGCATGCGCATTGGCGATCCGGCTGAAATATTCGAAAGCGCGGAGGTCGTCCTGGGCGACGCCGTCGCCTTCGGCGTACATCTTGCCGAGCTTCCACTGCGCCACCGGGTGGCCGGCCTCGGCGAGCGACATCACGCTGGAATTGGAGTTCGGCAGCGCCGTCGGCGCGATCGGCGCGGCAGCCCGCTTCAGCGCGGCGGCGGCGCCTGGCTGCGGGGAAACCACCGGGATGGTTGTGTCCTGCGGGTTGACCGGGGCGCCGTCGAATCCGAATCCGGGGCCCGCCACCGGAATGGCCCCTAACGCAAACGCAAATATCGTACGCCTAAACGTCCGCATAACACTGTTTCTCGTACGCGCCACCCGGATGGGTAACAGCGCCATCCACCGCCGGCCCCACTTGCTCGGCGTACTTCCACAGCGCACCAGATGTATGGTTCGTCGCGCGAGGGGCCCATTTGGTCTTACGATTTGTGAGCTCGGCGTCACTCAACTTTACGTCAAGAGTGCCGGCGACCGCATCGATCTCGATGATGTCGCCGTCCTGCAACAGCCCGATCGGCCCGCCGATGGCCGCCTCGGGTCCAATATGTCCAATGCAAAAGCCGCGCGTGGCACCGGAAAACCGGCCGTCGGTGATCAGGGCGACCTTGCCGCCCATACCCTGCCCGGTCAGCGCCGCGGTGGTCGCCAGCATCTCCCGCATCCCGGGGCCGCCCTTCGGCCCCTCGTAGCGGATCACGATGACTTCGCCTTCCCTGTAGGTGCGGTTCTGCACGGCCTCGAAGGCGTCCTCCTCGCGGTCGAAGCACCGGGCGGGACCGGTAAACCTCAGGTTAGACATTCCCGCGACCTTCACGATCGCACCCTCCGGAGCGAGATTACCCTTCAAACCGACAACGCCACCGGTCACGGTGATCGGATTGTCGGCGGGCCGCACCACATCCTGGTGCGGATTCCACTTCACGCCTTTGAGGTTTTCAGCGATCGTTCGGCCCGTGACGGTTAAGCAATCCCCGTGCAGGTGGCCATTGTCGAGCAGCGTCTTCATCAACAGCGGAATGCCGCCAACCTCGAACATGTCTTTGGCAACATAACGGCCGCCCGGCTTCAAATCCGCGACGTAAGGAGTCTTTTTGAAGATTTCGGCAACGTCGAACAGGTTGAACTTGATGCCGCACTCATGGGCGATTGCCGGCAAGTGCAATGCAGCATTGGTCGAGCCACCTGAGGCTGCAACCACGGCCGCAGCATTTTCAAGGGCTTCGCGGGTGACGATGTCACGGGGCCTGATGTTTTTCTCGATCAGCTCCATCACCTTCTCGCCGGCGGCGGCGCAGAAGGAGTCACGGATCTCGTAGGGCGCCGGAGCTCCGGCAGAATACGGGAGCGCGAGGCCGATCGCCTCGGAGACGGTCGCCATGGTGTTGGCGGTGAACTGGGCGCCGCAGGCCCCGGCCGAGGGGCACGCCACCCGCTCGATCTCGTCGAGGTCCTCGTCCGACATGGCGCCGACCGAGTGCTTGCCGACCGCCTCGAACATGTCCTGCACCGTGACCGGCTGGCCGCGGAAATTGCCCGGCAGGATCGAGCCGCCATAGATGAAGATCGAGGGCACGTTGAGACGGACCATCGCCATCATCATGCCCGGCAGCGACTTGTCGCAGCCGGCGAGCCCGACCAGCGCGTCATAGGCATGGCCCCGCACGGTCAGCTCGACCGAATCGGCGATGCATTCGCGCGACGGCAGCGACGAGCGCATGCCGTCGTGGCCCATCGCGATGCCGTCGGTCACGGTGATGGTGCAGAACTCGCGCGGCGTGCCGCCGGCGGAGGCGACGCCCTTCTTCACCGCCTGCGCCTGGCGCATCAGCGAGATGTTGCACGGCGCCGCTTCATTCCAGCATGAAGCAACGCCGACAAAGGGTTGATGAATCTGGGCTGTCGTCAGCCCCATGGCGTAGAGATAGGAGCGATGCGGGGCGCGCGCCGGCCCTTCCGTCACGTGACGGCTGGGCAGCCTGCCTTTGATGTTCGTCTTCGCATCCACCTTGGCGTCCATCGCAACCCTGCTCCCAGCACTCTTTTGCTCTGTAACGCCGGAACCGGTCGAATCGTCCCGTCGCGAGTGCTGGCCATTCAGCTTTGTGAACATCCTTTCATGTCGGGGTGTGGCCAAAAAGCGGCGCGACCGCGAACCGGCTGTGATTAGGGTTAAATGTTCCAATCCTGTGGCGCAGACGCAACATTCGTGGCTCTCGGGCAACCATGTATTATCGAAGCTTATGGGAACCGACGGAGCCGGCGGAGATTGATCAGAGGTTGATATATACGAATAAATTTCGCCTGAGTTGTGCTACGACAAACTAGCTCGATGTCATCACCCGCGCAGGCGGGTGATCCAGTATTCCAGAGGCGGCAGTGCTTGAGCCGAGAGGCCGCGGCGTACTGGATCGCCCGGTCGAGCCGGGCGATGACAGCGTGGAGGGGGACGCAGCTTCGCATTCTCGCGACATGATTTGCCCGAGCTTTGCTGTTCGTTCCGCCCTCTCTCGTAAAGAGGGCGCAGGGAAAGCCGGGTGCCGATTGCACCCGTGGGCCCGGTGCAACAAAAGAGCACCGGGGGTAGGACCACAGGTGTAACCGGAAACAACCCGGCTTTCCCTGCGCGATGGGTTACGGCTTATACGTGCTCTCCCCGGCGAGACTGGGCTTTTTTGTCACCGCTTCGGCAAAGACGCTTGCGCGTCTTGCCGGAGGACACCTGCCACTAGGGCGTCAGGCCTGCACGACTTCACCGTCCGCCTCGCATGCTGTCGTCACTGACATGCGAAACGTCCACCGCATCTCACCGCAACACTATGACGATGGCCAGCGCCCCTCGATCGGGTGAGACGGGCGGATTAGACAGTGAGTTGGGGGCCGCCGTCAAGGAAGATTTCGGAAAATACGCATTCGGTTTTGCCGAGTTCCGCGCCGACGGCTCCGATACCCATCGCGCTGGGCCTTGCGTCTTCCCTTCTTTGCTCTGGGCCGCGGATACCGGCAGCGCGCCGGTCAATTCGCGCGCTTGCGCTTCGCATTCAACGCGGACGCGACGCGGCTGACCGGCGGATGGCCGAGCAATCCGGCCATTTCGTTGGTCGCGGCGAGCAGCTTGTCCATGTCGATGCCGGTTTTCACGCCCATGCCCTCGAGCATGTAGACGACGTCCTCGGTGGCCACATTGCCGGTGGCGCCGGGGGCGTAGGGGCAGCCGCCGAGGCCGCCGGCGGCACTGTCGATGACGCGGACGCCCTCCTCCATGCCGGCATAGAGATTGGCCAGCGCCTGGCCGTAGGTGTCGTGGAAATGCATCGCGAGGTTGGCAACCGGAATCTCAGCGCCGACCGCGCTCAGCATCGCCTTTGCCTTGAGCGGCGTGCCGACACCGATGGTGTCGCCGAGCGAGATCTCGTAACAGCCGAGGTCCCACAGCGTGATGGCGAGATCGGCGACCGCTTTCGGCTTGATCTCGCCGTCGAACGGACAGCCGAGCACGCAGGAGATATAGCCGCGCACCTTGACGCCATCGGCCTTGGCGCGCGCCAGCACAGGCTTGAAGCGCTCGATCGACTCCGCGATCGAGCAGTTGATGTTGGCGCGGGAAAAGCCTTCGGAGGCGGCGGCGAACACCGAGACCACCTGGGCGCCGGCGGCGCGCGCCGCGTCGTAGCCTTTCTCGTTCGGCACCAGCACGTGGAATTCGGCGTCCTTGATATGGCTGACGCCGCGCAACACCGCATCCGAGCTCGCCATTTGCGGGATCGCCTTCGGCGAGACGAAGGCGCCGACCTCGACGGTGGTCAGGCCCGCCGAGACCAACGCCTCGACGAAAGCGATGCGCGCTTCGACGCTGACCGGCGTCTTCTCGTTCTGCAGGCCGTCGCGCGGCCCCATCTCGACGATCTGGATGCTCATGACGCGGCCACAGGTTCGACTTCGGCCAGTTCGACGCCCTCGCCGACGATGTCGCCGACCTTGCATTTCAGCTTCTTCAAGACGCCCGCATAGGGCGCGCGCAGCGTTTGCTCCATCTTCATCACTTCCAGCGTGAGGATCGCCGCGCCTTTCTCCAAGGTGGCGCCCTCCTCGGCCAGCAGCGCGACCACGGTGCCCGGCAACGGCGCGACGATCTTGTCCTCGCCGACCTGCTCCTCGCTCTCGCCGCCGAACGGATCGACCCAGTGCAGGTCGAAGCGGCCATTGCGGGTGCGCAGATAGAGCTCATGGCCCTCGATCACCGACGCGACACGCGTCTTCACGCCGTCGAGCGTCAGGTCGAAGCCGGCCCCGTCCGCCGACGAGATCGCGAACGGGATGTCGCGCCCGCCGACCGACAGCGTCAACGGTCCGCGGCCATAATGCAGCGTGATGGTGTGCGGGGCTTCATGGCCCTGGCGGAACGAGAACACGCGCTGGCGGCGGCCGACCGGCTGCCAGCCAAAGGTCTGCCAGGGTGAATTGGCCTCGCTGCGCGCCGCCGCTCGCTCGGCGTTGACGATCGCCGCGACCGCCGCGCACAGCTCGAGCTCGCGGGCCGCGCCGGTCTCGGCGGTGAGGTTTTTCAGCTCGCGCTCGATGAAGCCGGTGTCGATCGCGTTGTCGCGGACGTTCTGATGCGTCACCAGCGCCGACAGGAACGGGATGTTGGTGACGATGCCGCGGACGTCGGTTCCTTCCAGACCGCGGTTGAGCTTTTCGATCGCGCCTTCGCGGGTCGGCGCCCAGGCGATCACCTTAGCGAGCATCGCGTCGTAATACGGCGACACAGCATCGCCGCTGCGATAGCCGGCGTCGATGCGCAGGCCGTCGCCTTCCGGCGGCGTCCGCCAAGTCTTGATGCGGCCGACCGAGGGCATGAAGTTCTTTTGGGGATTTTCGGCGTAGACCCGTGCCTCGATGGCGTGGCCGTTCAGCCTGATCTCGTCCTGCTTCAGCGGCAGCGCCTCGCCGAACGCGACGCGGAGCTGCCACTCGACCAGGTCGACGCCGGTGATCAGCTCGGTGACGGGATGCTCGACCTGCAGCCGGGTGTTCATCTCGATGAAGAACACGTCCTTGCCGTCGGAGACGAACTCGATGGTACCGGCACCGACATAATTGACCGCGCCGGCTGCCTTGCGCGCGGCCTCGCAGACCGTGTCGCGCTGCGTGGCGTTCAGCGTCGGCGACGGCGCCTCCTCGATCACCTTCTGGTGCCGGCGCTGCAGCGTGCATTCGCGCTCCCACAGCGAGAGCAGATGACCATGGCTGTCGCCGATGATCTGCACCTCGATATGGCGCGGGTTCTGGACGTATTTCTCGATCAGCATGCGGTCGTCGCCGAACGCCGCCTTGGCCTCGCGTTTGGCGCTGGTGATCGCCGCCGACAATTCACCGGCCGAATTGACCACGCGCATGCCGCGGCCACCGCCGCCGGCCGACGCCTTGACCAGCACCGGAAAACCGATCCGGTTGGCGGCCTCCGCCAGGGTGGCCTCGTCCTGGGCCTCGCCGTGATAGCCGGGCACCAGCGGCACGCCGGCCCTCTCCATCAGCGCCTTGGAGCCAGACTTCGAGCCCATCGCCGTCATCATCTCGGCGGTCGGGCCGACGAACACCAGCCCGGCCGCGAGACAGGCCTCGGCGAACTCGGCGTTTTCAGACAGAAAACCGTAGCCGGGATGCGCGGCCTCGGCGCCGGTCTGCTTGGCCGCGGCGATGACGCGCTCGATGTTGAGATAGCTGTCGCGGGCCCGTGCCGGGCCGAGCAGCACGGCCTCGTCGGCCAGCGCGACATGCATCGCGTCGCGGTCGGCCTCGGAATAGACAGCGACGGTGCGCAGCCCCAAGGCACGCGCGGAGCGGATGACGCGGCAGGCGATCTCGCCGCGGTTGGCGATCAGAAGCGTGCGGAAACGCCGGTAGAGTTTTGAGCGGTCCATGATCACATCCTGAACAGGCCAAACTTGGTGGGTTCGATCGGCGCATTGGCGGCGGCCGACAGGCCGAGCCCGAGCACCAGCCGCGTGTCGGCCGGATCAATCACGCCGTCGTCCCACAGCCGTGCGGTGGCGTAATAGGGATTGCCCTGCTTCTCGTATTGCGCGCGGATCGGCTCGCGGAATTTATCTTCTTCTTCCGCCGACCAGGTGTCGCCCTTGGCCTCGATGCCGTCGCGCTTGACCTGGCTCAGCACCATCGACGCCTGCTCGCCGCCCATCACCGAGATGCGGGCGTTCGGCCACAGCCAGAGGAAGCGCGGTGAGTAGGCGCGGCCGCACATGCCGTAATTGCCGGCGCCGTAGGAGCCTCCGATCACGACGGTGAACTTTGGTACGCCGGCGGTTGCCACCGCCGTCACCAGCTTGGCGCCGTCGCGCGCGATGCCGCCGGCCTCGTACTTCTTGCCAACCATGAAGCCGGTGATGTTCTGCAGGAACACCAGGGGAATGCCGCGCTGGCAGCACAGCTCGATGAAATGCGCGCCCTTCAGCGAGCTCTCGCTGAACAGGATGCCGTTGTTGGCGATGATGCCGACCGGATGGCCCCAGATATGGGCAAAGCCGCAGATCAGCGTGGTGCCGTACAGTTTCTTGAACTCGTCGAACTCCGAGCCGTCGACGATCCGCGCGATGATGTCGTGCACGTCGAACGGTTTGCGGCCGTCGGCGGAGACCACGCCATAGATCTCCTCGGCGGGAAACAACGGCTCCAGCGGCGGGCGCATGTTGAGCGGCGCCTTGGCCGGCTGCTTCAGCGTGGCGACGATGCGCCGCGCGATGCCGATCGCGTGGGCATCGTTCTGGGCGTAGTGGTCGGTGACGCCGGACTGCCGCGAATGCACGTCGGCGCCGCCGAGCTCTTCGGCGGTGACCACCTCGCCGGTAGCCGCCTTCACCAGCGGCGGACCGCCGAGGAAGATGGTGCCTTGATTGCGCACGATGATGCTCTCGTCCGACATCGCCGGCACATAGGCGCCGCCGGCGGTACAGGAACCCATCACGATCGCGATCTGCGGGATGCCCTGCGACGACATCTGGGCCTGGTTGTAGAAGATGCGGCCAAAGTGCCGCTCGTCGGGAAAGATCTCGTCCTGCAGCGGCAGGAAGGCGCCGCCGGAATCCACCATGTAGACGCAGGGCAGATTGTTCTGCCGCGCGATGTCCTGGGCGCGCAGATGCTTCTTCACCGTCATCGGGTAGTAGGTGCCGCCCTTGATGGTGGCGTCATTGGCGACGATGATGCATTCCCGCCCCGAAATGCGGCCGACGCCGGTGATGACGCTCGCCGAATGCACGTCGCCGCCATAGAGGCCGTTGGCGGCCAGCGGCGACAGCTCGAGAAAGGCGGTGCCGGGGTCGATCAGGAGATCGACGCGGTCGCGCGCCAGCATCTTGCCGCGCGAGGTGTGGCGCTTGCGCGAACTCTCGCCGCCGCCACCGGAGACGACGTTGAGCTTGTCGCGGAGCTCGGCGACCAGGCCGCGCATCACCTCGGCGTTGCGGGCGAATTCGGATGATGTGGGATCGATCGTCGAATGAAGCGGCATCTGTGTTGCACGTTTCGTTGGAGGTGGGTCTGCGAATTAGATCATCGCGCCGAAGCGCACGATAGCCAGTGTCGCGGAAGCCGTTCCTGACCTCGCCCCGCCTGCTGGGAGAGGTCGGATCGCATCGAAGATGCGATCCGGGTGAGGGGGAGCCTCCGCGAACACTTCTGCCACCGTTGATGCGGTGACAGCCCCTCACCCCGACCCTCTCCCCGCAAGAGCGGGGCGAGGGAGAAGAGAAGCTACGCCGACTTGGCGAACAGCTCGCGGCCGATCAGCATGCGGCGAATCTCGCTGGTGCCGGCGCCGATCTCGTAGAGCTTGGCGTCGCGCAGCAAGCGCCCGGTCGGATAATCGTTGATGTAGCCGTTGCCGCCCAAGAGCTGGATCGCATCCAGCGCGCATTGCGTGGCCTTCTCGGCGGCGTAGAGGATGGCGCCGGCGGCGTCCTCCCGCGTAGTCTCGCCGCGGTCGCAGGCCTTTGCCACCGCATAGACGTAGGCGCGCGAGGCATTCATCGTGGTGTACATGTCGGCGATCTTGCCCTGCACCAGCTGGAACGAGCCGATCGGCTCGCCGAACTGCTTGCGCTCGTGGACATAGGGCATCACCACGTCCATGCAGGCCTGCATGATGCCGAGCGGACCTGCCGCCAGCACCGCGCGCTCATAGTCGAGACCAGACATCAGCACGTTGACGCCGCGGCCGACCTCGCTGAGCACGTTCTCCTCCGGCACCTCGCAATCCTCGAACACCAGCTCGCAGGTGTCGGAGCCGCGCATGCCGAGCTTGTCGAGCTTTTGCGCGGTGGAGAAGCCCTTCATGCCTTTTTCGATGATGAAGGCGGTGATGCCGCGCGGGCCGCCGTTCGGATCGGTCTTGGCATAGACCACCAGCGTCTCGGCGTGGGGACCGTTGGTGATCCACATCTTGCTGCCGTTGAGCACGAAACGGTCGCCCTTCTTCTCGGCGCGGGTCTTCATCGAGACCACGTCGGAACCGGCGGATGGCTCCGACATCGCGAGCGAGCCGACATGTTCGCCCGAAATCAGCTTTGGCAGATACTTCCGCTTCTGCGCCTCGTTGCCGTTGCGGCGGATCTGGTTGACGCAGAGGTTGGAATGCGCGCCGTAGGCCAGCCCGACCGAGGCGGATGCCCGCGAAATCTCCTCCACCGCAATGCAGTGCTCGAGATAGCCGAGGCCCGACCCGCCATACTCCTCCTCGACGGTGATGCCGTGCAGTCCGAGCGCGCCGATCCTGGGCCAGAGGTCGCGCGGAAAGCTGTTGCTGCGGTCGATCTCGGCGGCGCGCGGCGCGATCTCGTTGGCCGAGAAATCGCGCACGGTCTCGCGGATCGCATCCGCGGTCTCGCCAAGGTCGAAATTGAAGACTGCCGCCTGGTTCGAGGCCATGATCCCTCCCTACAGTTTCCTCTTTCAATTAAACGATCATACGTTTTTTTCTTGGCTTCGCAAGCGGACCTGCTATGATCGCTGCAAGAAATCCGCATTCCATTGAATTTCCTTGGATTTCATGCGATAAACATACGGTCGTTCGCTTGTTTCCGGCCTCCCCTGGCAAGCCAACACCCCTCCGAGGCCCCGATGGCACGCACGATCGGCTCACATGGCCCCACAACGCTGGAGGCGATCCGCAAGGCCGGCGTGCGCCTGATCTACGAGAACGGCTACGAGGCGATGAGCCTGCGCAAGCTCGCCGCCGAGGTCGGCATCCAGGCCGGCTCACTCTACAACCATATCTCAACCAAGCAGGACCTGCTGTTCGATCTGGTGCAGGACCATATCAACGATTTGCTGCGCGAGCTCGATCTTGCCCTGGCGGGCAAGGCCGATCCGGTCGAGCAGCTGCGCGCCTTCGTGTCCTTCCATGTCACCTATCACATGACCCGCAAGCGCGAGGTCTTCATCGCCAATTCCGAGCTGCGCAGCCTCGAGCCGAAGAACTACGATGCCGTCGTGGCGCTGCGCGGCGCCTATGAGCAGCGGCTGGCGCAGATCCTGACCGACGGGGTGTCCGACGGCGTGTTCGAGGTCGTCGACATCCAGGTCGCGACCTTTGCAATCCTGGCGCTGTTGACCGGGCTCTGCACCTGGTATCGGCCCGGCGGCCGATTGACCCGGGAGGCGATCATAGCAGCGCATGAGAAGCTGGTGCTCTCCGGCGTCGGAGCGGCGCAGGCGGTGACCGGGGAAGTGCGCGAGACCGGCAGGCTGCCGCACGGCGCCGCAGCGGGTGCGCGTTCGTGACGGAGCGCCAACAATTCGATGACGTCGACCTCAAGATCCTGTCCGAATTGCAGACGGACGGCCGGATCCGGATCAACGAGCTCGCCGCACGGGTCGGCATAACCGCCCCGCCCTGCCTGCGCCGGGTCCGCGCGCTGCGCAGCCGCGGCGTGATCCAGGCGGTCCGCGCCACGTTGAACGAGCGGGCGCTCGGCTACGAGGTGACGACCTTCGTCCTGATCCAGCTCGAGAGCCAGACGCTGGCCGCGATCGAGGCGTTCGAGGCGGCGGTGGCGGCCGTGCCGCGGTTCCTGCAATGCTGGCGGATCTCGGGCGATGCCGATTTCATGCTGAAATGCGTCGCGCCCAGCGTCGATGACATACGCCAGCAGCTGCTGCAGTTCTCGGGCCTGCCGAACGTGCGCAAGATCAGGAGCTATCCCGTGCTCGGCGTCTCCAAGGATGCGCCGCTGCCGATCCCAGGCCACCTCGCCGCGCCGAGCCCGGCAGGGTGATACTGCCTGACGGGCCGTTCCAGACGGCCTGTCATTGCGAGGAGCGCTTGCGACGAAGCAATCCATCGATCCCCGAGTTGAGGCGTGGATTGCTTCGCGGAGCCTGTCATCGGGCGCGCGTTCGCGCGACCCGTTGGCTCGCAAAGATGGGGTGGACGGCCCCCAACGGCATCAGTGTGCCAGACTGGTGATGTTGATTCGACCAGACAAGGGGACCGTCCATGACGAAGATTAGCACGATTGGTTTGGACTTGGCGAAGAACGTGTTTCAAGTTCACGGGGTTGATGCGGCGGGAGCTGTGGTGCTGAGGCGGCAACTTCGGCGGGCCGCCGTGGAGAAGTTTTTTGCGCAGTTGCCGCCGTGCCTGGTGGGCATGGAGGCCTGTGGCAGCGCGCATCATTGGGCACGGGTGATCGGGAAGTACGGCCACGAAGTCAAGCTGATGCCGCCGGCCTATGTGAAGCCTTATGTGAAGCGCAACAAGAACGATGGCCGGGACGCGGAGGCGATCTGCGAGGCGGTGAGCCGGCCGACGATGCGCTTTGTGGCGGTGAAGAGCGTCGCGCAGCAGGCGGCGCTGGCGGTTCACGGCACCCGCGCGCTGCTGGTTCGGCAGCGGACGATGGCCGCGAACGCGCTGCGGGCGGCGCTGAGCGAGCTCGGGATCGTGGCGGCGCAGGGCTATGAGGGGCTGCGCGAGCTGATGGCCCGGCTCGAGAAGCCGAGTGAGGAGATCCCGGAGATCATGCGCGGCGCCCTGTTGGTGCTCGCCACACATT
>NZ_CAADFC020000019.1 GCF_900696085.1 Bradyrhizobium ivorense | reverse complement strand
CAGGGGATCCGGCTTGATCGGGCTACACTGGGCAATTGGGCTGGCCGCGCCTGCTTCCATCTTCAACCCATCGCGGACCACATGCGTCGCCACCTGGCCATGGCGGATCGGCTGTTCATGGATGAGACCAAGGCGCCGGTACTCGATCCGGGGCGCGGCCAAACGAAGAAAGGCTACTTCTGGGCGATCGCCTCAGACGATCGCGGCCACAGCGGTCCAAGTCCGCCAATCGTGTTGTTCAGATATGCCCCCGGTCGCAGCGGTGCCTTCGCGCAGCAGTTCCTGGACGGCTTTGGCGGACGCTTCCTGCAATGCGATGCCTATGACGGCTATGACCGGCTGACCGAAGTCGTTCGACCGCAAGGGCCTTGGACGCTCGTGCATTGCTGGAGCCATTTGCGCCGGCGCTTCGTGAAATTGGTGCGCAACAGCAAATCGCCGATCGCCGAGGCCGCCGTGCGGCACATCGCACAGCTTTACGCCATTGAAGCCATGGTACGCGGCTCATCGCCGGACATCCGGTTGGCCGCGCGCAAAGAGCACTCGCTGCCCATGGTAGCCGCGTTGAAGTCGTGGTTTGAGAAACAGCTGTCGATGATCTCCAGCGGTTCGACGCTCGCGGAGGACATCCGCTATGCCCTCAATCATTGGCAGGGGCTGACCCGCTTCCTCGAAGACGGACGTCTCGAGCTCGACACCAACCCAGTCGAGAACGCCATCCGGCCAATCTGTTTGACCAGGAAAAACGCTCTCTTCGCCGGACATGAAATCGGAGCGGAAAACTGGGCCTTACTGGCCTCGATCGTCGCCACCTGCAAACTCAACGACGTCAATCCGGCCGGCTACATCGCCGAAACACTCGAGGCGATTATCGACGGCCATCCCCATAGCAGAATCGGCGACCTCATGCCGTGGCGCTTCCGCAAGGCGTCAAGCCAGCCTCAATAGGGCCCCGGCTGAGCGCTTACGGTTGAGGCGGTGCATCGGTAGCTATGGATCACAAGGCGACATCCCTGCGGTCGGCCGGCGTGTCCGCATTGCCTGTCAAAAGCGGACATCCCCGATTTTTGGGTACGCGCCCTAGCTGTTTTGCGCAGCGCGGGCTTAGTTTAAGAAATCCGTTCACAGCTTCCCAATCTCGTCGAACGTCACTTGCCCCTTGAGCCGCCAATCCGGACACGGCTGTTGAAGCTAAGACGTTAGCAACCGAACAGGCGCAAAAGCATCGGGAAATGTAGGCCCGACGTCCAATTGCCGGCCTTGTCCATCTATCAAAAACAATGCGACTTTGGGCACGGTTGCGCACGGTCGCTTGGGTGCGACGAAGCCGATAACGCTCGTCACCGCCGCAGCGCCGGCACCACCAGGAACGGGATCATGCCGAGCACCACGCTGACCAGCGCGAAGGCGATCAGCGGGTTGTAGCTGTGGGTCCAGTCATGGATCAGGCCGCCGCTCCAGGAGCCGAACGCCGAGCCGAGGCCGCTGCCGATCGAGATCGCGCCGAAGATGGTGCCGACGCGCTCGTTAGATAGATAGCGGCTGAAGCAGGTCGGGTCTTTGCGATTTCGTTTCGGAGGAATGTTCGCCCTCCTTGCTGGCGGGCAAGTCTCTGATCCTCCCGCACGCCATAGCGCTTATTCCGCATTTAGGCCGAAATTAAAGGTCTGCGACGGCGCAGCCTTGCGCACTTCACCAAATGGCCTAATCGGCAAATTTAGCGAAACCGAGGATGAGTTGAAACTGGTTAGCTCCAGCTTGAGGTTCTGTCCGTTTTCCAATTCAGCAATGAGCGCAGGATCGACCGCGTCTGCCGCGATGCAGATGTTTGTGAGGCACCAATTGAAGGGGATTTGCGTTGATCGGCCCTGATCTATCCTCACATTGACCCCCTGCTGCAAATTCGCTCCTTGCGGAACGAAAAGCTGTAGGCGACCCCGACCATCGGCGCGCTCGATGAGGTCTACCCGTACAATCACCTGATCTAGATCGTCCGTGCCGGTCGATGTGGTCCGGCATATTTCAGTCTTGTCGGATGAATCGAAACAAAGTTTTTGCCAGCTAGAGTAATGAATATTCTGAGGCAGACTCAGTTTAGGCGGCTGAAATGTGGGCTGCTGCTCTGGGTCATCGCGCTTGTTGACTTGCTGCTGTGGCGGGCTGCCGGTTGCTGAATGGGTCTCCAAAAACTGCGCCACAAGGGGTGACCATATCGGCACAGCGTCTGGAGAATCGATCATGAAATGGCCGTCGCTTCCGAACGGGGGCAGCATTTTATATTCTGCGTTCCCTCCCGCCTCTACGAACGCATCATGCATGCGCTTCGTAAGTGCCGGGCCGAAATAGCTATCGTTCTCGGCGTATATCCATAACATCGGTACTCGCGCCGTGCGGCCAAATTCGCCTGTAGCAGCGACGAGTTTGTCGGGCGCGCAATTGTTGTTTGGCTTGCCATCGACCCTGCCTCCGCGCCCAGCTGCAAAGGTGATCACCGCCTTGACTGACGCAGGATTGAGACTGGCAAGAGCAATGGATCCCCATCCGCCCCCCGATTGGCCAACGACGACGACCTTACCGGGCTGGACCATCTTCTTCTTGCTCATATAGTCAATGACCCATTCATTTAAGGTCGCGATCGCCAATCCGGGCCCACGGAAATTTGGATTGTCACAGCTGCCGACGTGCGCAAACACCGCCCCGTAAAGTCCCTTGTCCTTATCATCGAGGCTGCTGGCTCCGTACCTGATCGGCGAGATGACTACATAGCCTCGGCGCGCGAACCAGCGTGCGGCTTCCGGGTACTCGAGCGTCGGAAACATCGTCCGCTCTTGAGCACCGAGAGAAATGCCGTGGTTCATAATCACCAAAGGGAAAGGCCCGTCACCGACGGGCCTGACCAGATAGGCAAGGACCGGCAATGGAAAGGGTAGGGCCCAAATCTCTTCCTGGATTTTTGGAGACGCAGCGGCCTGACCCGCCAATGCCGGTGGGCGTGTGACCGGCAGAAATGCGAGCAGGAGAAGTGCAAGCAGAAGGCGCTTTACCATCTTCATACCTCCATGGCTTACGCGAAGCCTTTGCTGGCTGGACGCCGATCCATTGATCTGGATCAAGCTTCCGTCGCAAGGATGGCTTCTCTCTCAGAGCCCGTCTGGATCGTCCGCAGATCGAAAGCCGACGCTGCTACTTGTGCTCCATCTGCCAAGAACCGTCCCAATCTGCGGGAGGCGGGCTAGATCGAAATTGGTCGATCCGCTGCAACAGGAGCAGCGATGGGCCGTCTTCCGGAGAGACCTTCAGGGCTTCCCTGAAGTGCGATTCCGCTTTGTCCCAGCGGCAGTCTCTATAAGCTGCCAGCCCGTCTCTATAGTGGGATCGCAGCATTTCCTGCTGCTCGGTGAGTTCTCCACGTTTTGCCATCACTTCGAAGACGGCCTGTGGGACGCTTTGTCCGACCACCGCCAGATAATCGATCTCTCGCAGCTCAAGCGCGTTTCCGAGGGCGGCGGCAGTTGCTTGGGAGATAAGGATTCGGCATCCATAGACCTTGTTGACGGCCTCGAGCCGCGAAGCAAGATTCACGGTGTCTCCCATTACGGTGAAGCTCATCATCAGCTCCGAGCCGATGCTTCCCGCCAAAACCTCACCGGTCGCAATACCTATTCGGATGTCGCACTCGGCGGGGATGACACGAACGCCCAAGAGTTCCGGCAACTCCTGCCGCAAGGTAGGCACTCGCTGAACCATGTCAGCCGCAGCCAGGCATGCGAGCCGCGCCTGGTCCCCCTCATCAATGAAGGGGGCACCCCAATATGCCATGATGGCATCGCCAATATACTTGTCGATCACGCCTCGATGTTCACGAACCGGCTCTGACATCATGGTCAGATAGCAGTTCATGACCTTGACGAGCCCTGAGGGGTCATACCCTCGCTCATCGAGGTGAATCCCTTCATGTCGCAGAACATCACGGTCATCAACCGGCGTTGGCCCTCAGTCGCATCAGGCCGATCGATCAGTCCTTCGGCAATCCTTGGATCGATATATCGACCGAAAGTCTCTCGGATACGCGCATTTCGGCGAAGTTGTTCAACCATCCGATTGAAGGCGGCGGACAGTTGGCCTATTTCATCATTCGTGGAGACGCGGATCAATTGATCGAGTCGGCCCGCTTCGATTTCTCGTGTCCCGTCCAACAATTGCCGCACTGGCCGCGTGATGCCGCTCGCGACGAGAAGTGCTAAGCTGAGGCCAAGTATCGCCGCGAGAGCCGTGACAACGCCTGATACGGTGATTGTCTTCTGCTGATTTTGAATGACGGTGGAAATGCTGGAAGACACCTGTGATCGCATGTCAGCCCGGATCGCGTCGATTTTCTGGGTAAATTGATCGCGTAGTACATCCGCCCTCGCCAGGATCGCCCGCGCCTCGGGGAATTCCTTGGCGTCGAGGTGTT
The DNA here is from genome assembly GCF_900696085.1 of Bradyrhizobium ivorense. GTDB lineage: Bacteria > Pseudomonadota > Alphaproteobacteria > Rhizobiales > Xanthobacteraceae > Bradyrhizobium > Bradyrhizobium ivorense. The sequence goes on along the minus strand of NZ_CAADFC020000019.1, from coordinate 14,436 downwards.
CCAATAATTTCGCGTCTTCTTGATCGAGGTGCTGGCGAAGCTCTGTCATCGCATTTTCGATTCGGTTTTCGATGCGCGCCAAACCTGCGTTGTCCGACGGCGTGCGCGTGTCTTCTATGATCGCGTTGATCAATTTGCGTGCGGACACCGTCTCTTGCTCGATCTCGCTATCTTTATCCTGGAAGGCGCGTAGCCGTGCGGCATACCCTTGATCGTCCGGAGGGACCTGCATCCTCGCGATCACCATTCGGCGCAGCGTAAGCGCCCGTTCCAGTGATCGGATGTTAGCTCGCGCCGGGTGGCTATAAGCGGGAATGTACTTGTCCGTCAGTTCCTGGAGTAGATACCCTACTTGTGCGGACATCACTATCGACAACACGGACGTGATCACCATCAGGACAATCAGCCCAAGAGCGATCCCGACGATCTTTCGCCTGATCGACGGAAACACCAACGGCAAACCTAGCTGACGTCGAGTGTGACTAGCGAGTTCGGCCGTCGTGCTGGTCATGACGCCACGCTCCTCGATTGTTGGCACGGGAAGGACCGGACCCGGTCGATGGCGAGGTTGCGTGACTTTGCTCGGGGGTTGGACCGCAAATGGTCGGTATTCCAACCTCGAGTCTTGCTCTCCTGCTCCCCACCCAAAACGGGCCGCCTTCGGGATTCTAGATTTCTCGCTCTCGCGGACGTCAGCTTGACATAAATCAACCGGCGGACACAACTGCACCCTCGGCTGCAAGCAATGGACGCGCCCTAGTTGCTTTGCGCAGCGCGGGCTGTGGCGAAGCCGATAGCGCTCGTCAGCGCCGAAGCGCCGGCACCACCAAAAACGGGATCATGCCCAGCACCACGCTGACCAGCGCGAAGGCGATCAGCGGATTGTAGCTGTGGGTCCAGTCGTGGATCAGGCCGCCGCTCCAGGAGCCGAACGCCGAGCCGAGGCCGCTGCCGATCGAGATCGCGCCGAAGATGGTGCCGACGCGCTCGCCGCGAAAAATCTTCAGCGCGGTCGCGGTGATCAGCGGGCCGCGTGAGCCGATCATGCTGCCGAAGGTCACGACGAAGCCGGTGAGCAGCCAGTAGTTGGGATACCACTGCAGCAGCCAGAGCAGGATGATGCCGAGGATCGAGACGCCGTAGCTGAACAGGATCGAGGGCCGGCGGCCGATGATGCCGTCGAGCGTGGAGACGCCGAGCATGCCGACGAACAGCGTGACGCCGGAAAAGCCCCAGGCGGTGGCCGCCTGCAACGGCGGAAAGCCGACGTCGATCAGGTAGGCGACGATCTGCGCCGTCAGCCCGAACATCGCGATCGAGGTGAAGAAGAAGGTCGAGAACAGCGCCCAGAAGGCGTGGTGGCGCATCGCGCTTGCGAGCGTCCAACCTTCGGCGGCGAGCGAGGTCTCGGCCGGCTTCACCACATGCGGCGCTCCACCTGCGAACCGCCGCCAGGGCAGCAACACCAGCGGAAGCAGCAGGCACAGCATGACGACGCCATAGAGCTGATAGGCGCCGCGCCAGCCCATGCGATCGATCAGGATTTGCGACAGCGGCAACAACACCAGGAGGCCGGCGCCGGGCGCCGAGTACAGCACCGCCATCGCGGTCGGCAGCCGCGGCCCGAACCAGCGGCCGAGCATGATCGAGTGCGGCACGATGCCGATCAGCGCCGCGCCGAAGCCGACGCACAGCCCGACGCTGAGCTGGAACTGCCAGAGCTGCCGCGCGTGCGCTGCGACCAGGAAGGCGCCGCCGAGCAGCAGCAATCCGAGCGCATAGACCGCGCGCGGTCCGAGGCGGTCGAACAACCGGCCGACCACCGGCGCGGTCAATCCGGCGGCGAGCCAGGTCAGCGAGTAGACCGACACCACCTCGGCGCGATCCCAGCCAAAACTTTCCGAGATCGGTTTCAGGAACACGCTAAAACTGTCGCTGAGGCCGCGGCCGAGCACCATCAGCACGAAGCAGAGCGCGAGCACGTTCAGCGCGACGCCGGCCGATTTCGCCGGCGTCGTGCGCGTGTCGTCCCGATGCGTGTGCTGATCCATCCGCCTTTCCGCGCGCGATCGGACGCAAAACCGGAAGGCCACTTTTGCTGATCGCGCTAGCAGGGAGCGCGCTTTCAGCGCCCCCCGCAACCGACAAAAGCGAATGCGCCTTATGCGGGCCTGAGCAGAACGTGCCGCTTCTTGCCGAGCGATAGTTTCACCACACCCTCCGGCGTCAGATTGGCCGACGTTATCTGCATCTTCTCGTCGGTGACGGCGGCATCGTTGACACGCAAGCCGCCGCCCTTGATCTGCCGCCGCGCTTCACCGTTGGAGGCGACGAGCTCGGCCTTGACGAAAGCGGCGAGCACGCCGAGTCCGCCGTCGAATTCGCCGCGCGGAATTTCCACCGTCGGCAAGGTTTCCGCCAGCGCGCCTTCTTCAAAAGTGCGGCGCGCGGTTTCGGCGGCCTCGACGGCCGCATCGCGGCCGTGCAGCAGCGCGGTCGCCTCGGTCGCCAGCACCTTCTTGGCCTCGTTGATCTCGCTGCCGCCGAGCGCCGCAAGCTTTGCGATCTCGCTCATCGGCAGGATGGTGAAGAGTTTTAGGAACTTGACGACGTCGGCGTCCTCGACATTGCGCCAGTACTGCCAGAAGTCGTAGGGCGAGAACTGGTCGGCATTGAGCCACACCGCGCCCTTGGCGGTCTTGCCCATCTTGTCGCCGGAGGCGGTGGTGAGCAGCGGCGTGGTCAGCGCGAACAGCTGCGGCGTGCCCATGCGGCGGCCGAGATCGACGCCGTTGACGATGTTGCCCCACTGGTCGGAGCCGCCCATCTGCAGCCGGCAGCCGACGCGGCGCGACAGCTCGACGAAGTCGTAGGCCTGGCAGACCATGTAGTTGAACTCGATGAAGCTCATCTCCTGCTCGCGCTCGAGCCGCAGCCGCACCGAGTCCATGGTCAGCATGCGGTTGACCGAAAAGTGCCGGCCGATGTCGCGCAGCATCTCGATCCAGTTCAGCTTGGTCAGCCACTCGGCATTGTCGAGCATGACGGCGTCGGCATGGCCGTCGCCATAGCGCAGCACCTTGGCAAACACGCCGCGGATCGAGGCCTTGTTGGCCTCGATCTCGGCCACGGTGCGCAGCGCGCGGGTCTCGTCCTTGCCGGAGGGATCGCCGACCATGGTGGTGCCGCCGCCCATCAGCGTGATCGGCTTGTTGCCGCTCTGCTGCAGCCAGTACAGCATCATCATGGTGAGGTAGTTGCCGATATGCAGCGACGGGGCGGTGCAGTCGTAGCCGACATAGGCGGTCGCCTGGCCCTGCGCGGCAAGCGCGTCGAGGCCCTCGAAATCGGAGCACTGGTGGATAAAGCCGCGTTCCTGTAAAGTGTTCAGGAAATCCGATTTAAATGCAGTCATGTGTCTGCGACCTGGATCATTCTTGTTTTACGGTTTTTGCATCTATTTGCGGAACCTTGACCCAGAGGCCGCCGCAGCCGGACGCGCTGTGGCATTATAGGATGTAGATATTTGAGACAAGCCGGGGGTTCCCGGTTGGGGCGCGACCTAAGATGATGCTGACGGCACTCGGTCTGATGAGCGGGACTTCGCTCGACGGGGTCGATGTGGCTTTGATCGAAACCGATGGACGCCAGATCAAGGCGTTCGGACCCTCCGGTTACCGGCCCTACACTGAAGGCGAGCGCAGCCTGCTCCGGCAGGCGCTGACCGAGGCGGTGCATCTGCCGCAGCGCGATGCCCGGCCGGGCATCCTGCGCCATGCCGAGCAGGCGGTGACCATCGCCCATGCCGAGGCGGTCGCGAGCTTCACCGCGCAGCACCGGATCTCCTGCCAGGACATCGACATCGTCGGGTTCCACGGCCAGACCGTGCTGCATCGCCCGGAGCGGCGGCTGACGGTGCAGATCGGCGACGCCGGCGCGCTGGCCAAGACGATCCACATCCCCGTGATGCACGACTTCCGCGCCGCCGACGTCGAGGCCGGCGGGCAGGGCGCGCCGTTCGTGCCGGTCTATCATCGCGCGCTGGCGCAATCGCTCAATCGCGAGGGGCCGATCGTCGTCGTCAACATCGGCGGCGTCTCCAACATCACCTATATCGACGGCGCGGACACGCTGATCGCCTGCGACACCGGGCCGGGCAACGCGCTGATCGACGATTTCATGTATCGCCACATGCATCAGGCATTCGACACCGAAGGCCGCTTTGCCGCACAGGGCAAGCCGGACGAGACCTGGATCGCGCAGGCCTTGAAGCTGCCGTTCTTCTCGGCGCGGCCGCCGAAATCGCTCGACCGCAACGATTTTGCGGCGCTCAAGCTCGGCGCGGTGGCGCCGGCCGACGGCGCCGCGACGCTGACCGCGTTCACCGCGGCCGCGATCGCCCGGATCGTGCCGCTGCTGCCGAAGCGGCCGAAGTGCTGGATCGTCTGCGGCGGCGGCGCCTCCAATCTGACGATGCTCAGAATGCTGCGCGAGCGGCTGGCTCCGGCGACCGTTCAGGCCGCCGAGAGCGTCGGCTGGGCGTCGGACGCGATCGAGGCCCAGGCGTTCGGCTTCCTGGCGGCCCGCGGCCTGAAGGGCCTGCCGCTGAGCTATCCCGCCACCACGGGGGTGCCGATCCCGATGACCGGGGGCATCATCGCGCGTCCGTGATTTAGATGCAAATGCATCTACCTTGACAGTTCCATGCAGTTGCATTTAATTGGATGCAGATGCATTGAACGCGAGGATCCTCCATGGCCGCCTTGAAGCTGATCAGCCACAAGCTCTGCCCCTATGTGCAACGCGCGGTGATCGCGCTCGCCGAAAAGGGCGTTCCGTTCGAGCGGATCGACATCGATCTCGCCAATAAGCCGGACTGGTTCTTGAAGATCTCGCCGCTCGGCAAGGTGCCGGTGCTGGTCGTGACCCGCGACGACGGCAGCGAGGTCGCGCTGTTCGAGAGCAATGTGATCTGCGAGTACATCGAGGAGACGCAAGCGGGCGCGAAGCTGCATCCGCAGGACGCGCTGACGCGCGCCGAGCACCGCGCCTGGATGGAGTTCGGCTCGGCGATCCTCGGCGATCTCTGGGGGCTCGAGACCGCGACCGATGCGGCACTGTTCGAGAGCAAGCGTCAGGCGGTCGCGGCGAAATTCGCGCGTGTCGAGGCGGCGCTCGGTGCCGGTCCGTACTTCGCGGGCGAAAGCTTCAGCCTGGTGGACGCGGTGTTCGCGCCGATCTTCCGCTATTTCGACCTGTTCGATCAGCTGACCGAGCTCAGCGTGTTCACCCATACGCCAAAACTGCGCGCATGGCGCAGCGCGCTGGCGCAGCGGCCGAGCGTGCGCCGGGCGGTGTCGCCGGATTATCCCGCACTGCTGCACGCGTTCCTGGTTAACCACCGCGCGCACATGCTGAAGCTCGCCGCGTAACGCGCCATGTCGCACTCGATCGCGTGGGTTGCGCTCGTGGTCGCCGGCCTGCTCGACGTCGGCTGGGCGATCTCGATGAAATATGCCGAGGGCTATACGCGGCTCGGCTGGACGCTGGTCTCGCTGCTGCTGCTCGCCGCGTTTGTGTTCCTGCTCGGCCGCGCGCTGCAGGTGCTCGGCGTCGGCGTCGCCTACACGGTGTGGACCGGGATCGGCGCAGTCGGCACGCTGAGCATGGGCGTGCTGCTGTTCAACGAGGCGCTGAACCCGATGAAGATAGCGGGGATCGCGCTGGTGCTCGCCGGCATCGCCGCGCTGAAGCTCGCGCCGGAATAGGCGGATTCCGTAGCCCGGATGGAGCTTCGTAGCCCGGATGGAGCGGAGCGCAATCCGGGGTAGCTTTCACCGCGGTGGGAGCGATCCCGGATTGCGCTGCGCTTCATCCGGGCTACAAGGCTACGGGACTTTGTGCCTTACCGCACGTTGGCGAGGCGCATGTCGAGATAGCCGGTCACCGTCTCCATCAGCGGCTCGAGCTTGCCGTCGAAGAAGTGGTTGGCGCCGGGGATGACCTGCTGGTCGATCACGATGCCCTTCTGGGTCTTCAGCTTCTCGACCAGCGTGTTGACGTCCTTGGCCGGCACCACGGCGTCCTTGTCGCCATGCACGATCAGGCCCGATGACGGGCAGGGCGCCAGGAACGAAAAGTCGTAGAGATTGGCCGGCGGCGCGATCGAGATGAAACCCTCGATCTCCGGCCGGCGCATCAGAAGCTGCATGCCGATCCAGGCGCCGAACGAGAAGCCGGCGACCCAGCAGGCGCGCGCTTCCGGATTGATCGCCTGCGCCCAGTCAAGCGCGCTCGCCGCATCCGACAATTCACCGGTGCCGTGATCGAACGAGCCCTGGCTGCGGCCGACGCCGCGGAAGTTGAAGCGCAGCACGGAGAAGCCGCGATGCGCGAACGCGTAGTAGCACTGGTAGACGATCTGGTGATTCATCGTGCCGTGGAACTGCGGATGCGGATGCAGGATCATCGCGATCGGCGCGTTCTTCTGCTTGGCCGGATGATAACGGCCCTCGAGGCGGCCAGCAGGGCCGGTGAAAATGACTTCAGGCATCGTGATCTCTTGCTTGATCCCTCGAGTGACCCATACGCATCAGCCGGACACGGGCTGGCTTCATCGGCTCCAGCAGACAAAGCAGCGCATTGAAAGGGTGATCGGCATCGCTGGCGTGCGCGCGGACGACGCTTCGGTGAATTTTGTGTGGCCCGCTTCTAACATGAGCCGTGGGGCAAAAAGCAAGCATCTTGAGCATCCCGAAGCGGAGTCCACGCCGAGATGCGATTGCACGCGGCGCTGCGATCCCCACTTGAAGCAAAGTCGTTCGAAGAAGCGGCGATCCGGAGCGGAAACCGCGTGTCTGCTAAAAAGGTAATATTGTAAGCAATGGCTGGGCGCGTTTATCTGGACTGGAATGCCACTACACCGCTTCGCCCTGAGGCGAAAGCGGCGATGCTGACGGCGTGGGAGCTGAGCGGCAATCCGTCATCGGTGCACAACGAGGGCCGCACCGCGCGGCGGCTGGTCGAGGACGCCCGCGATGCCGTGGCGAAGGCGGTTGGCGGCCGGCCGCAGGACGTCGTGTTTCTGTCCGGCGGCACCGAGGCCAACGCGCTCGCGCTGACGCCGGGGCTTAGGCGCGGCGTCAACGGACCGGCGGAATGGCTCCTGGTGTCGGCGGTCGAGCATGCCTCGGTGCTCGCAGGCGGACGGTTTTCGGCCGATGCGATCGGCTCGATCAACGTCACGCCGGCCGGTGTGGTTGATCTGGCGCATCTGCGCGCGCTGCTGGCCGACGGTCCGCCGGCGCTGGTGTCGGTGATGCTGGCCAACAACGAGACCGGTGCCATTCAACCGGTGGCCGAAGTGGCCGAGATCGTCCACGCGGCCGGCGGTCTGCTGCATGTCGACGCGATCCAGGCTTTCGGAAAGATCCCGTTCGATTTCGCCTCGACCCAGGCCGACCTTCTGACGCTCTCCGCGCACAAGATCGGCGGACCGAAAGGCGCCGGTGCGCTGGTGCTCGCCGAGGGCGTCGAGGGGCTGGACGCGTGGCTGCGTGGCGGCGGCCAGGAGCTCGGGCGCCGTGCCGGGACCGAGAACGTCACCGGGATTGCCGGCTTCGGTGCCGCCGCCAAGGCGGCCATGGCGGGGCTGAAGGCCGATGCGGCCCGGGTGCGGGGCCTGCGGGACCGGCTGGAACACGGCTTAAGGGAGACGCCGGGCCTGCTGGTCTACGCGGACGGCGTCAAGCGGTTGTCAAATACCGTCCTGTTCACGGTGCCGGGGATGAAGGCCGAAACGGCGGTCATCGGATTCGACCTCGCGGGTGTCGCAGTGTCCTCGGGTTCCGCCTGCTCATCAGGCAAGGTCCAGCCGTCGCATGTCTTGGCGGCAATGGGATACCGTCCGGAGCTGGCGCAGGGAGCGGTGCGGCTCAGTCTTGGCTGGTCTACCACGGAGACAGACGTGGATTTGGCCCTCAAGGCTTGGCGAAAGCTCGCGGATACCCTAGTTAAGGGAGAGCGACGAAACACAGCTTGAACTGTTCTAAGCGGGTGATTTCGTCTTCAAAGCATCGTAAGAGACTTTCGGAACTGAGATCCACCGCGGTCCTTGAAACCGCGAGCGGAGGATTGAATGCCTGCTGTACAAGAGACGGTCGAGCGCGTCCGGCGCATCGACGTCGACCAGTATCGATATGGGTTTGAGACGGAGATCGAGTCCGAGAAGGCCCCCAAGGGGCTGTCGGAAGACACCGTCCGCTTCATCTCCGCCAAGAAGGATGAGCCGGCCTGGATGCTGGAATGGCGTCTGGAGGCGTTCCGCCGCTGGCTGACCATGACCGAGCCGACCTGGGCGCGCGTCAACTATCCGAAGATCGACTATCAGGACATCTATTACTACGCGGCGCCGAAGCCGAAGAAGGCGCTGACCTCGATCGACGAGATCGATCCGGAGATTCTCAAGACCTACGAGAAGCTCGGCATTCCGCTGCGCGAGGTCGCGATCCTCGAGGGCGTCGAGCCGGCTCCGGGCGGCGAACAGACGCCGAGCCGCAAGATCGCGGTCGACGCGGTGTTCGATTCGGTTTCGGTGGCCACCACCTTCAAGGCCGAGCTGAAGAAGGCCGGCGTGATCTTCATGCCGATCTCGGAGGCGATCCGCGAGCATCCCGAGCTGGTGCAGAAATATCTCGGCAGCGTGGTGCCGACCTCGGACAACTATTTCGCGACGCTGAACTCGGCGGTGTTCTCCGACGGCTCGTTCGTCTACGTGCCGCCGGGCGTGCGCTGCCCGATGGAGCTGTCGACCTACTTCCGCATCAACGAGCGCAACACCGGCCAGTTCGAGCGCACGCTGATCATCGCCGACAAGGGCTCCTACGTCTCCTATCTCGAAGGCTGCACCGCGCCGCAGCGCGATGAGAATCAGCTGCACGCCGCCGTGGTCGAGCTGGTCGCGCTCGACGACGCCGAGATCAAGTATTCGACGGTGCAGAACTGGTACCCCGGCAATTCGGAAGGCAAGGGCGGCATCTACAATTTCGTCACCAAGCGTGGCGACTGCCGCGGCAAGAATTCCAAGATCTCGTGGACCCAGGTCGAGACCGGCTCCGCGATCACCTGGAAGTATCCGAGCTGCATCCTGCGCGGCGATAATTCCAGTGGGGAATTCTATTCGATCGCGATCTCGAACGGTTTCCAGCAGGTCGACAGCGGCACCAAGATGATCCATCTCGGCAAGAACACGTCGAGCCGCATCATCTCCAAGGGCATCGCCGCCGGCAAATCGCAGAACACCTATCGCGGCCTGGTCAGCGCCCATCGCAAGGCGACCGGCGCGCGAAACTACACCGCCTGCGATTCGCTTCTGATCGGCGACAAATGCGGCGCGCACACCGTGCCGTATGTAGAGGCCAAGAATTCCTCGGCGACGTTCGAGCATGAGGCGACGACGTCGAAGATCTCCGAGGATGTGCTGTTCTACTGCGTCCAGCGCGGGCTCAGCCAGGAGGAAGCCGTCGGCCTCGTGGTCAACGGTTTCGTCAAGGACGTGCTGCAGCAGCTGCCGATGGAGTTCGCAGTGGAAGCGCAGAAGCTGATCTCGATCAGCCTCGAAGGTTCGGTTGGCTAAACCCCCATCCCGCATGGTTGCGAATGACGCGCCTCGGGATGACGCTCAGGAAAAAATGCGATGTCTCTGCTTGAAGTGAAGGATCTGAAGGTTCGTGTCGAGGATCGCGAGATCCTCCATGGGCTGTCGCTGACGGTGAACCCGGGCCAGGTGCATGCGATCATGGGGCCGAACGGCTCCGGCAAATCGACGCTGTCTCATGTGATCGCCGGCAAGCCGGGCTATGAGGTGACCGGCGGACAGATCCTGTTCCGCGGCGAGGACGTGCTGGAGATGGAGCCGAACGAGCGCGCCGCCAAGGGCCTGTTCCTGGCGTTCCAGTATCCGGTCGAGATCCCCGGCGTCACCACCTGGAATTTCCTGCATGCCGCGCTCAACGCCCAGCGCAAGGCACGCGGCGAGGAAGAGATTTCGTCGCCGGCGTTCCTGAAGAAGGTCCGCGAAGTCGCCAAATCGCTCAACATCCCGCAGGACATGCTGAAGCGCGGCGTCAATGTCGGATTCTCCGGCGGCGAGAAGAAGCGCAACGAGATTCTGCAGATGGCGCTGTTCGAGCCGGCCGTCTGTATCCTCGACGAGATGGATTCCGGCCTCGACATCGACGCGCTCAGGATCGCCGCCGACGGCGTCAACGCGCTGCGCTCGCCGGAGCGCGCGATGGTCGTGATCACGCACTATCAGCGGCTGCTCAACTACATCGTGCCCGACGTGGTGCACGTGATGTCGAAGGGCCGGGTCGTGAAGAGCGGCGGCAAGGAACTGGCGCTGGAGCTGGAAGAGTCCGGCTACGCGCAATTCGAGGACGCTGCCTGACAGGTGGTTTGAGATGAACGTAGTTGCAAAGACCGAGACCGGGCGCGCGCTGGGCGATGCTTTCGCCGTGGTGCGCGACCGTCTGCCGGGCAAGGGCCAGATCGCCGACCAGCGCCGTCAGGCGTTCGAGGCCTATGAACGATCAGGTCTGCCGCATCGCCGGATCGAGGACTGGAAATACACCGACCTGCGCGCGCTGATGCGCGAGGTGCTGCCGCTGGCGCCGCTGCCGGATGCCGCCGCGCTGAAGCGCGCCGCCGCTGCGGCAAAGCTGCGCGCGATCAAGGGCGTGCGCCGCCTGGTGCTGGTCGATGGCGCGTTCTCGCCTGAGCTGTCCGATCTCGGCAAGCTCGAAAAGGGGCTCGGCATTCGTGCGCTGCGCGAGGTGCTGGAGACGGGCGACGGCGCGCTGGCCGCGCAGGCCTTTGCCTCCGACAATTCCAATCCGATGGTCGCGCTGAACGGCGCGATGGCGACCGACGGCGTTGTCATCGAGCTCGCCGACGGCACGGTGCTGTCGCAGCCGCTGCACATCGTCCATGTCGCGTCGGGCACGGCGCCGGCCGCGATCTTCACCCGTTCGCTGCTGCGGCTCGGCCGCGATGCCGGCGCGACGCTGGTCGAGAGCTTTCTCGCCGCCGAGGGCGCCAAGGCGTACCAGGCGCATGACGGGCTGGTGGTCTCGATCGGCGACAATGCGCGGCTCGATCATGTCAGGTTCGTCGAAGACGCCGTGGACGCCTTCAACATCTCCTCGGCGACCGTCTCGCTCGGCGCCCACGCGCATTTCAATACCTTCGCGATGACGTCGGGCGGTCATGTCAGCCGCTACCAGCTGGCGGTGGCCTGCGCCGGCGAGGGCTCCAAGGTCGAGACCAACGGCGTCAATCTGATCAACGGCAAGCAGCACGCCGACACCACGCTATTCATGGACCACGCGGTGCCGAACTGCGCCAGCCGCGAGCTGTTCCGCGCCGTCGTCGACGACCGCGCGCATTCGGTGTTCCAGGGCCGCATCATCGTTCGCCCGGACGCGCAGAAGACCGACGCCAAGATGATGACCCGGGCGCTGCTGCTGTCTGACGAAGCCGAGGCCGACAACAAGCCGGAGCTCGAGATTTTTGCCGACGACGTCACCTGCGGCCATGGCGCGACCACCGGCGCGCTCGACCAGAGCCTCTTGTTCTACATGCGCGCCCGCGGCCTGCCGGAGAAGGAAGCCCAGGCGCTGCTGATCCAGGCCTTCGTCGGCGAGGCGATCGAAACCATTGCAAGTGACGCTCTGCGCGAGGTCGCGATCGCGGCCGCGCAGCGCTGGCTGGAGGCGAGGGCATGAGCACGCATCCGGCAGTCATGAACGGCGCCTACGACGTCGCCCGCGTGCGGCAGGATTTTCCGGCGCTCGCCATGCAGGTCTACGGCAAGCCGCTGGTCTATCTCGACAACGCCGCCTCGGCGCAGAAGCCGAATGCGGTGCTCGACCGCATGACCGAGGCCTACAAGAGCGAATACGCCAACGTGCATCGCGGCCTGCATTACCTCGCCAATGCCGCGACCGAGGCCTATGAGGGCGCCCGCGGCAAGGTTGCGCAATTCATCAACGCCCGCCGCAGCGAAGAGATCGTCTTCACCCGCAACGTCACCGAGGCGATCAACCTGGTGGCGGCGTCCTGGGGCGGCGTGAACATCGGCGAGGGCGACGAGATCGTGCTCTCGATCATGGAGCACCACTCCAACATCGTGCCGTGGCATTTCCTGCGCGAGCGGCAGGGCGCCGTGCTGAAATGGGCGCCGGTCGACGACGAGGGCAATTTCCTGATCGAGGAGTTCGAGAAGCTCCTGTCGCCGCGCACCAAGATCGTCGCGATTACGCAGATGTCGAACGCGCTCGGCACCATGGTGCCGGTCAAAGAGGTGATCCGGCTCGCGCATGCCCGCGGCATTCCGGTGCTGGTCGACGGCGCGCAGGGCGCGGTGCATCTGCCGGTCGACGTGCAGGACCTCGATTGCGATTTCTATGCCTTCACCGGCCACAAGGTTTACGGGCCGACCGGCATCGGCGCGCTCTATGCCAAGCATGAGCATTTGGTGGCGATGCGGCCGTTCAACGGCGGCGGCGAGATGATCCGCGAGGTCGCCAAGGACTGGGTTACCTATGGCGATCCGCCGCACAAGTTCGAGGCCGGCACGCCGCCGATCGTCGAGGCGATCGGGCTCGGCGCCGCGATCGACTATGTCACCTCGATCGGCAAGGAACGCATCGCCGCGCATGAGCACGAGCTCGTCACCTATGCCCAGGAGCGGCTGCGCGAGATCAACTCGCTGCGGCTGATCGGCACAGCGCGCAACAAGGGCCCGATTATTTCGTTCGAGCTGAAGGGCGCGCACGCCCACGACGTCGCGACCGTGATCGACCGCCAGGGCATCGCGGTGCGCGCCGGCACCCATTGCGTGATGCCGCTTTTAGAGCGGTTCAACGTCACGGCCACCTGCCGCGCCTCGTTCGGGATGTATAATACCAGGGAAGAAGTCGACCATCTGGCACAGGCGCTGCTCAAGGCGCGGGAATTGTTCGCATGACGGATACTGTCGAAGTCAAACCGGCCACCATGGAAACCACCTCGGCGCTGCCGGCGGAGGAAACCGAGCGTCTGAGCGGCGAGATCGTCGCGGCGCTGAAGACGGTGTTCGACCCGGAAATCCCTGCCGACATCTACGAGCTCGGCCTGATCTACAAGGTCGACCTCAAGGACGATCGCGCGGTCGATATCCTGATGACGCTGACCACCCCGAACTGCCCGGCCGCCGGCGAGCTGCCGACCATGGTCGAGAACGCGGTGGCGAGCGTGCCCGGCGTCGGTGTCGTCAACGTCAATCTGGTGTGGGATCCGGCCTGGTCGCCGGATCGCATGTCGGACGAGGCGCGCCTCGTCCTGAATATGTGGTGATGCGTTAGGGAACACGGCTTAGGCTCTAGCAAAGATCGGCAATTGATTTGCCGCTGGGACTGACCACATGAGTGACATGACACACGCTGCATCAAATCCAGAGAAGGCTGCGCCCGCCAAGCCGAAGCGGCCGCGCCCGCAGGTCATGAAACTGACCGATGCCGCGGCTGAGCGCATCACCGAGCTGACCAACCGCGCCGATTCGGAGATCGTCGGCCTGCGCGTCGGCATCAAGAACGGCGGCTGCGCCGGGCAGTCCTACACCGTCGAATACGCCCACGAGATCCGTCCGACCGACGAAGTGGTGGAGGACAAGGGCGTCAAGATCCTGGTCGATCCGAAGGCCGTGCTGTTCCTGCTCGGCACCGAGATGGACTATGTGGCCGACAAGATGCAGGCCCAGTTCGTGTTCAACAACCCGAACCAGGTCTCCGCCTGCGGCTGCGGCGAGTCGGTACAGCTCAAGCCGGCGACGGTTTAGCGGTCACCACAAGCGGCGTATCGAGGGGGAGCGTCCAAGCTTCCCCCGTCATTGCGAGCGAAGCGAAGCAATCCATGGGACCGCATATGCGGATCGATGGATTGCTTCGCTTCGCTCGCAAAGATGGGGTGGACGGCCCCCAACGGCATCAGTGTGCCAGACTGGTGATGTTGATTCGACCAGACAAGGGGACCGTCCATGACGAAGATTAGCACGATTGGTTTGGACTTGGCGAAGAACGTGTTTCAAGTTCACGGGGTTGATGCGGCGGGAGCTGTGGTGCTGAGGCGGCAACTTCGGCGGGCCGCCGTGGAGAAGTTTTTTGCGCAGTTGCCGCCGTGCCTGGTGGGCATGGAGGCCTGTGGCAGCGCGCATCATTGGGCACGGGTGATCGGGAAGTACGGCCACGAAGTCAAGCTGATGCCGCCGGCCTATGTGAAGCCTTATGTGAAGCGCAACAAGAACGATGGCCGGGACGCGGAGGCGATCTGCGAGGCGGTGAGCCGGCCGACGATGCGCTTTGTGGCGGTGAAGAGCGTCGCGCAGCAGGCGGCGCTGGC
>NZ_CAADFC020000018.1 GCF_900696085.1 Bradyrhizobium ivorense | reverse complement strand
CTCGGCTTCTCGAGCCGGGCCATCAGCTCGCGCAGCCCCTCATAGCCCTGCGCCGCCACGATCCCGAGCTCGCTCAGCGCCGCCCGCAGCGCGTTCGCGGCCATCGTCCGCTGCCGAACCAGCAGCGCGCGGGTGCCGTGAACCGCCAGCGCCGCCTGCTGCGCGACGCTCTTCACCGCCACAAAGCGCATCGTCGGCCGGCTCACCGCCTCGCAGATCGCCTCCGCGTCCCGGCCATCGTTCTTGTTGCGCTTCACATAAGGCTTCACATAGGCCGGCGGCATCAGCTTGACTTCGTGGCCGTACTTCCCGATCACCCGTGCCCAATGATGCGCGCTGCCACAGGCCTCCATGCCCACCAGGCACGGCGGCAACTGCGCAAAAAACTTCTCCACGGCGGCCCGCCGAAGTTGCCGCCTCAGCACCACAGCTCCCGCCGCATCAACCCCGTGAACTTGAAACACGTTCTTCGCCAAGTCCAAACCAATCGTGCTAATCTTCGTCATGGACGGTCCCCTTGTCTGGTCGAATCAACATCACCAGTCTGGCACACTGATGCCGTTGGGGGCCGTCCACCCCATCTTTGCGAGCGAAGCGAAGCAATCCATTGATCCCCGAGCTGAGATATGGATTGCTTCGCGGAGCCTGTCATCGGGCGGCCCTTCGGGCCGACCCGTTGGCTCGACAGCAATGACGGTGGGGAGCGGCCTCACGTCCCGCAGAAGGTCTGCGTCACGCGCTGCTCGGGCAGCGGCGGCTCGGTGTAGGCCGCGTAGTGCGGCTGGTCCTCGAATGGTTTTGCCAAAACCGTCAGCAGTTCCTCGAACGGCGCGTAGTCGTCATTGTTGACGGCCGCCGCAATCACCGCCTCGATGCGGTGGTTGCGCGGGATGAAGGCCGGGTTGACGGCATGCATCGCGGCCTTGCGCTCGGCGGGCGACTGCGGCTCCAGCGCGAGGCGCTCGCGCCAGCGGGCGGCCCATTCGTCGAACGCGGCAGGATCGGTGAACTGCGCGCGGACGTCGGCGGCATCGTCGGCCGCGGCGTTGCCGAGATGGCGGAAGGTCAGCGTGAAGTCGGCGGCATTTTTCGCCATCGCATCGAGCAGGTCCTGGATCAGCGCCTCGTCGCCGTCGCGCGCGGTGAACAGGCCGACTTTTGCGCGCAGGCCGGCAATGTAGGCCGTGGTGAATTTTTCCGGGAATTCGCCGAGGATGGTTTGCGCCTGTTCGATCGCCTTCTCCTGATCGTCGGAATACAGCGGCAGCAGGCATTCGGCGAGCCGGGTCAGATTCCACAGGCCGATGCGCGGCTGGTTGGCGTAGGCGTAGCGGCCCATCTCGTCGATCGAGGAAAACACCTGGCCCGGGTTGTAGGCATCGAGGAAGGCGCAGGGGCCGTAATCGATGGTCTCGCCCGAGATCGAGGTGTTGTCGGTGTTCATGACGCCGTGGATGAAGCCGACCAGCAGCCAGCGCGCGATCAGCGCGGCCTGCCGCGCCACGACGGCGGCGAGCAGCGCGTGGTAGGGCTGATCGGCGGCCTTCAGCTCGGGATAGTGCCTCGCGATGACGTGGTCGGCCAGCGCTCGGACGCCATCGGTGTCGCCGCGGGCGGCGAAGAACTGGAAGGTGCCGACGCGGATGTGGCTCGCGGCGATCCGGGTCAGCACCGCGCCGGGCAGCGCGGTCTCGCGCATCACGGCCTCGCCGGTGACGACGGCGGCGAGCGAGCGCGTGGTCGGGATGCCCATCGCGTGCATCGCCTCGCTGACGATGTATTCGCGCAGCACCGGACCGAGCGCGGCGCGGCCGTCGCCGCGGCGGGAGAACGGGGTCGGGCCGCTTCCCTTGAGCTGGATGTCGCGGCGGACGCCGTCCCTGTCGATGACCTCGCCGAGCAGGATGGCGCGGCCGTCGCCGAGCTGCGGAACAAAATGGCCGAACTGGTGGCCGGCATAGGCCATCGCGATCGGGTCGGCGCCGTCGGGCAGCCGTTTTCCGGCGAGGATTTCGGCGCCCTCGGGCGTCGACAGCAGGTCGGGCTCGAGCCCGAGCTGGACCGCCAGCGGCCGGTTCAGCTTGATCAGCCGGGGCGCGGCCACCGGGGTCGGCGCGACGCGGGCGAAAAAGTTCGCCGGCAGCGCCGAATAGGTGTTCTGGAACGGGAAATGGATGGTCATGTGCTGAAGATAGGCCGGTGGGGCGAATAGGCAAACGATTGGTGCCGGATCGCCGCAAATTGTGCGGTTTCGGGCCAAAACCGGGCGTTCCCTTGGTTGCCGCCCCGGGCGGGCTCGGGTAAACCCAGCGCCTTCGGATAGGAAATTTCCTACCGCGATTCTCCTCCGACATCGATTTTGGGATGACTATGCATCGCTACCGGTCACATACATGCGGCGCGCTCCGAGAGAGCGATATCGACCAGACGGCCCGCCTCTCAGGCTGGGTGCACCGGGTCCGCGACCATGGCGGCGTGCTGTTCGTCGATTTGCGCGACCATTACGGCATCACCCAGTGCGTGGCCGACCCGGACTCGCCGGCGTTCGCCGAGGTCGAGAAGTTCCGCTCGGAGTGGGTGGTGCGGATCGACGGCAAGGTGCGCCGCCGCCCCGCCGGCACCGACAATCCCGAACTGCCGACCGGCATGGTCGAGGTCTACATCAAGGAGATCGAGGTGCTGGGCCCGGCGGCCGAGCTGCCGCTGCCGGTGTTCGGCGAGCAGGAATATCCTGAAGACATCAGGCTGAAGTACCGCTTCCTCGACCTCCGTCGCGAGAAGCTGCACCAGAACATCATGACCCGCGGCGCGATCGTCGATTCCATGCGCAAGCGGATGAAGGAGCAGGGCTTCTTCGAATTCCAGACCCCGATCCTGACGGCGTCCTCGCCGGAGGGGGCGCGGGACTTTTTGGTGCCCTCGCGCATCCATCCGGGAAAATTCTACGCGCTGCCGCAGGCGCCGCAGCAGTACAAGCAGCTGCTGATGATGTCGGGCTTCGACCGCTACTTCCAGATCGCGCCATGCTTCCGCGACGAGGACCCGCGCGCCGACCGCCTGCCGGGCGAGTTTTATCAGCTCGACGTCGAGATGAGTTTTGTGACCCAAGACGACGTGTTCGCGGCGATGGAGCCGGTGATCACCGGCGTGTTCGAGGACTTCGCGAAGGGCAAGCCGGTCACGAAGAACTGGCCGCGGATCCCGTTCGCCGAGGCGGTGCGGAAGTACGGCTCCGACAAGCCGGACCTGCGCAACAAGATCGTGATGCAGGAAGTCTCGGAACATTTCCGCGGCTCCGGTTTCAAGGTGTTCGCGCGGATGCTCGAGGACCCGAAGAACCAGGTCTGGGCGATCCCCGGCACCGGCGGTGGCTCGCGTGCGTTCTGCGATCGCATGAACTCGTGGGCGCAAGGCGAGGGTCAGCCCGGCCTCGGCTACATCATGTGGCGCGAGGGCGGCGAGGGCGCGGGTCCGCTTGCCAACAACATTGGCCCGGAGCGCACGGCTGCGATCCGCGACCAGCTCGGCCTGAAGGAAGGCGATGCGGCCTTCTTCGTCGCCGGCGATCCTGAAAAATTCTGGAAGTTCGCGGGGCTTGCACGCACCAAGCTCGGCGAGGAGCTGAACCAGATCGACAAGGACCGCTTCGAGCTGGCCTGGATCGTCGACTTCCCGATGTACGAGTATGACGAGGAGAACAAGAAGGTCGACTTCTCGCACAACCCGTTCTCGATGCCGCAGGGCGGCCTCGATGCGCTCAAGTCGCAGGACCCGCTGACCATCAAAGCGTTCCAGTACGACATCGCCTGCAACGGCTACGAGATCGCCTCCGGCGGCATCCGCAACCACAAGCCGGAAGCGATGGTGAAGGCGTTCGAGATCGCGGGCTATGGCGAGCAGGAGGTCATCGACCGCTTCGGCGGCATGTACCGCGCGTTCCAGTACGGCGCGCCGCCGCATGGCGGCATGGCGGCCGGCCTCGACCGCATCGTGATGCTGCTGTGCGGCACTACGAACCTGCGCGAGATCTCGCTGTTCCCGATGAACCAGCAGGCCATGGATTTGCTGATGGGCGCGCCGTCGGAAGCGACCCCGAAGCAGCTCAAGGAGCTGCACATCAGGACGAACTTGCCGGCGAAGGGCTGAGACGTCACCTCGCCCCGCTTGCGGGGAGAGGTCGGAACGCATCGCAAGATGCGATCCGGGTGAGGGGGAGCCCCCGCGAGTCCATCTGGCAACAATTTTGCGGAAGTCCGTAGCCCGGATGCAGCGAAGCGCAATCCGGGGCAGTCTCTCCGCGGCGGCACCGTTCCCGGATTGCGCTGCGCTGCATCCGGGCTACGGGAGCGTCATAGCCCCGTCGACGCCTCGATCTTGAATTGCGCCAGCGCCGACTGCAGATCGATCCTGACCAGCTCGATCAGCTGCTGCACCGGCGCCTTGGCGCGCGGGGTCAGCTTGATGACCAGGGTCTGGCCCGGCGTCTCGACGAAGCGGCTGATGGCCGCGAACAGGGCGGTGGCCTCCGGGTTCGATCCACTGACCGCTTCGCTCTGCGCCTTGATGGCATCGAGCATGGCGCGCCGCGCCTCGTCGCGGCCGACGTCATGGCTGCGCGCATAGGCGCCGACCGCAAGATCGACGCTGCCGAGATCGCGCAGCGTGAGCTCGATCGGGCCGGCCTCGATCTGGCTTGCCGCGGCGATCGACTGCGGGCTGAGCGCGAACGCTTCCCGCGGCACGTTGCCGAGCGAGGCGCGGGCCGAAGCATTCAACAGCCCACCGAGGTCGAGCTTCACCGGCTCGAGCGCGAAGGCGCGCGACGCCTCGGTCCAGACAGCGCCGAGATCGGCATCGATGGTCATCCGGTCGATCCCGGCGGCGACGAGCTGCTGCTGCGCCGAGTCGGTGCGGTCGAGCGGCCCGGACAGTTTGGCGACCAGCCGCAGCTTGCTCGGGATCGATCCGACGAACTGGCCCCAGTCCAGGCTGAGCACGTCGATGTTGACCGGCTTGCCGGTGGCCTTGTAGGGCGCGACAAGTCCCTTGACCTCCGCACCTTCGATCAGCGGCAGCAGCGCGAGCGCCTGCTCGGGGACCGCCTTCTGCGGCGCAAACTGCGCCGTCAGTCGCATCAGATTGGCAACGTCGACGGATTTCAGCGCGAAGCGGCCGAACTTGATCGGCCCCTGCGGCCCGCGGCCGTCAAAACCCTCGATGGCAAATTCGCCGATCTTGCCGTTGACGAAATCGAGCCGCGTCGAGGCGAGCTTCATTGGACCCTGCGGCGTCTCGATCGAGAGCCCGCGCATCTCGTAATTGCCGATCCGGATGCCGTCATAGAGCGCCGCCACCCGTTCCATCATCTCGCGCGCCTGCGCCGCGGTCGGCGGTGCGCCACCGGAGGGCGTCATCACCGCCATCAGCTTCGGCAATTGCATCCGTGACGGCCGCAGCGCGACGTCATCCATGGTGATGCCGTCGAACCGCATGTTCACGCCTTGCGATGAGGTGATGACGTAGGGACCGGCCGCGACGTGCCGATACACCCGGTATTCCCGGTCGTCATCGGCCTTGGGGGGATCGAAGGCTGCGGCCATCGCACCGACATCGATGTCGTCAGCGACGAGGTCGGCAAGACTGCCGGTGACCTTGACCGGCTTGCCGGCCGCCTGCGGGTTGAATGTGAAGGCAACCTTGCTGATCTTGCTGGAGCTGATCTTGCCGTCCTTGATGTTCTCGAAGGCAAGGCCCGAGTAGCTGAACTCGCCTGCCGCGCCGTCGCCGAAGGCTGGGGTGACCTGGACCGTTCCGGTCATATCGGGGATGGTGATCGAGGCGGCGCTGATGGCGGCGAGCTGGTCGAGGCCGAACCGGTACAGATCGAACAGGGATGACGAAGCCGGCGGCCGCGGCGCGCCGGCCAGGCCGGAATAGTCCTTCAACGTAACCAGCGGCGCCTTGTAGGCGATCTTGAAGGGCTGCTTGCCCTCGGTCGCCGCGCTCACCTCGATGTCGTTGACGTCGATGCTTTGCGCCGAGAACCGTGCTGCATCCGACTGCCTGACGCCGTGGGCCACGACGTTGGCCGCCTTGACGATGATCGGCGGCTGCGTCGCGGTCTCCAGGCTCATATCGGTGATGGTCAGGCTGCGCTTGAGCACGTCGAACGAGACAGGGCCATGGCTCGCCTTGCCGCCCTGTGCGCGAACCTGCTCGAACACTGCCTCGACGCCGGCGGTCGCCCGATGCTGCGTGTAGCGGTCGAAGCCGAACAGGCCGGCGGCCACAATCACAATGACGAGCAGGCCGAGCAGGATTTTCTTCATTCGGTCAACTCCGGCGCATCAAGAGAAAAAATTTGCCAATCTTCGGTGGGTGACTCGGAAACGGCAGCGTCGGCCTGCGCCCGGCCCGGGCCTGTTGACGGGGGTGTGATCGGATGTTGCATCCAAGCGGCCGGGCGTGCTTCACATCCGGTTCGATCTGCCGGACAACTGACTATCGCTTGGATTTAGCATACAAAAAAGACAATCGGGTTGGAAACGCGGGGAGCACGCATGTCGTCATCGTCTGAAGAACTCCACAATGCGGCGCTCGCCTATCACCGGCTGCCGCGGCCGGGCAAACTCGAGATCCAGGCGATCAAGCCGCTCGCCAACCAGCGCGACCTCGCGCTGGCCTATTCGCCCGGCGTCGCCGCCGCCTGCACCGAGATCGCCAAGAACCCGGCCGAGGCGGCCTCGCTGACCGCCCGCTCCAACCTGGTGGCGGTGGTCTCCAACGGCACCGCGGTGCTCGGGCTCGGCAATATCGGCCCGCTGGCCTCCAAGCCGGTGATGGAAGGCAAGGCGGTGCTGTTCAAGAAGTTCGCCGGCATCGATGTGTTCGACATCGAGATCAAGGCCGACACCATCGAGCGCGTGGTCGAGACGGTGGCGGCGCTGGAGCCGACCTTCGGCGGCATCAATCTGGAGGACATCCGCGGTCCGGAATGCTTCGAGATCGAGGCCCAGCTCAAGGAGCGCATGAAGATCCCGGTCTTCCATGACGACCAGCATGGCACCGCGATCATCGTTGCGGCTGCGATCGTCAACGGGCTGCTGCTCAACGGCAAGAAGCTGGCCGAGGTGAAGATCGTCTGCTCCGGCGCCGGGGCTGCGGCGATCGCGACCCTCAATCTGCTGGTCTCGATGGGCGCGCAGCGCAAGAACATCTGGGTCTGCGATATCGACGGCGTGGTCTATGACGGCCGCAACACCACGATGGATCGCTGGAAGGCGGTCTATACCCAGAAGACCGACGCGCGCGTGCTCGGCGACGTCATCCCGGGCGCGGACATCTTCATCGGCCTGTCGGCGCCGGGCGTGCTGAAGGCCGAGATGGTCAAGCAGATGGCCGACCAGCCGCTGGTGATGGCGCTCGCCAATCCGGTGCCGGAGATCATGCCGGATGAGGCGCGCCAGGCGCGGCCCGACGCGATGATCTGCACCGGGCGGTCGGACTTCCCGAACCAGGTCAACAACGTGCTGTGCTTCCCGTTCATCTTCCGCGGCGCGCTCGACGTCGGCGCCACCGCGATCAACGAGGCGATGAAGCACGCCGCAGTGGACGCGATCGCGCAGCTCGCGCGCGACCCGCCGTCGGACGCGGTGGCCCACGGCTTCGAGACCGGCGAGACGCAAGGGTTCGGCCCGGGCTCGCTGATCCCGAGCCCGTTCGATCCGCGGCTGATCCTGCGCATTGCGCCGGCGGTGGCCAGGGCCGCGATGGAGTCGGGCGTCGCGACCCGGCCGATCGGCAATTTCGACGAATATGCCGCCAACCTCGAGCGCTTCGCGTTCCGCTCCGGCCTCACCATGAAGCCGGTGTTCGCCAAGGCCAAGACCCAGCCGGTGCGGGTGATCTACGCCGAGGGCGAGGACGAGCGCGTGCTGCGCGCCACTCAGGTGGTGCTGGAGGAGAAGCTGGCGCGGCCGATTCTCGTGGGCCGCCCCACGGTGGTCGAGACCCGGATCAAGCGCTTCGGGCTGTCGATCAAGGCCGGGCGCGATTTCGACCTGGTCAACCCCGAGGACGATCCACGCTACCGCTCCTATGTGCAGTCCTATATCGACGTCGCCGGCCGCCGCGGCGTGACGCCCGAGGCGGCACGGACCGTGGTCCGCACCAACAACACTGTGATCGCGGCGCTCGCGGTGTCGCGCGGCGAGGCCGACGCGATGCTGTGCGGCGTCGAGGGCCGCTACATGAGCCATCTGCGGCACGTGCGCGAGATCATCGGCTTCCTGCCGGGGATCTCCGACTACGCCGCGTTGTCGCTGATGATCACCACCAAGGGCGCGCATTTCCTGGCCGACACCCAGGTGCGGCCGAACCCGAGCGCGGAGGAGCTTGCCGAGGTGGCGTCGCTGGCGGCGATCCACGTCCAGCGTTTCGCCTTCAAGCCGCGGATCGCCTTCGTGTCACACTCCGACTTCGGCAGCTATGATACCGACTCCTCGCGCAAGATGCGCCGGGCCACCCAGCTCCTGAAGGAGCGGCATCCGGAGATCGAGGCCGACGGCGAGATGCAGGGCGACACCGCGCTGTCGGCGGTCGCGCGCCGGCTGGTGTTGCCGCAATCGCGGCTGGAGGGTGAGGCCAACGTACTGATCATGCCGAACCTCGATGCCGCCAACATTGCCTACCAGATGATCAAGTCGCTGGCCGATGCGCTGCCGGTCGGGCCGATCCTGATCGGACCGGCGCGTCCGGCGCACATTCTCACGCCGTCGGTGACGGCGCGCGGCATCCTCAACATGACCGCGGTTGCCGCGGTCGAGGCCCAGGAGCGGGCGGGTCGCGCCCAGCCGACGCTGTTCGGCTGAGCGGAGAGGCCGGACGCATTCGATTTGATCGAAGCAGGCGGAGCGACCATAATCGCTGTGCCTGCTTCGTCCGATTTCTGCCACCCAGTGAGGCCGACCCATGCCAGCGTTCATCACCTTCGGGCGAATCCTGTTTGCCGTGCTGTTCCTCTATTCGGGGGCCTACAAGCTGTTCGGCATCCAGGCGACCGCGGGCCTGCTCGCGGCCAAGGTGACCATTCCGGCCGTCGTCGCGCCCTATACCCAGCAGATCGAAAGCTTCGTCGGCATGCCGTTCATGCAGCTGCTGGCGATTGCGATCGGCGCCTTCGAGATCATCGCCGGCCTGATGATCGCGGTGAACGTGCTGACGCGGTTCTTCGCCATCCTGCTGATCATCTTCGTCTGTTTTGCCACCTTCTACTTCCACGATTTCTGGAATCAGCCGGCGCCCGGCAACTACCAGACCCTGATGGATGCGTTGAAGAACCTCTCCCTGATCGGCGCCCTGTTCGTCATCGCCGGCTACGGCCGCGGCCCGCGCCGCGACGAGCCGGCCTATGGGGACGTTTAAGATCTGCTCTCCATCGTCATTGCGAGGAGCGACAGCGACGAAGCAATCTATCCGCGCGTGCGGGCCGATGGATTGCTTCGCTTCGCTCGCAATGACGGCTGAGTTTCGAGGAAACTGGAACCGGTAGCGCAGTGGGAACAACCGGGCGTTGACGTCTGAGCGTTTTGCCGCCATATACGGCGCATGAACATGCTTCGCTCAGCCGCTTCGACCACCACCGCGACCGCTTACGGCGGATCGCCTGCTGGTTGCGCGCGCTAGAGACAAGCGTCCTTCACCCAGAAAAGGCCCCGCCGGCGACGGACGGGGCCTTTTCTGTGTTTGATGATCCCGTCCGCGCTTGGTCCCATCACAAGGAACTCAAGTCATGGACGATCGCGATCACAGAAATCTCGGCGTGCAACTCAAGCTCTGGCACCTCCAGGAGGATGCGCCGGGCATGGTGTTCTGGCATCCGCGCGGCCACGCGATCTACCGGGTGCTGGAGGACTATGTCAGGCGCAAGATGCGCCGCGCCGGCTATGCCGAGGTCCGTACGCCGCAGTTGCTGCCGCAGGCGCTGTGGGCCCGCAGCGGCCACTGGGACAAGTTCGGCGAGCACATGTTCCGTCTCGACGACGGCGACGCGGCGATGGCGCTGAAGCCGATGTCGTGCCCGTGCCATGTGCAGATCTTCAACAAGGGGCTGCGCTCGTGGCGCGAGCTACCGATCCGCTATGCCGAGTTCGGCGCCTGCCACCGCAACGAGCCGTCCGGTTCGCTGCACGGCATCATGCGGACCCGCGCCTTCGAGCAGGACGATGCCCACGTGTTCTGCTGCGAGGAGGACGTGGAACGTGAGGTCGCGTGCTTCATCGCGCTGCTCGGCGAGGTCTATCGCGAGCTCGGCTTTCCCGACTATGAGGTGGCGCTGTCGACGCGGCCGGCGCTGCGCGCTGGCGACGACGCGACGTGGGACTGGTCGGAGGCGAAGCTCGGCGATGCCGCGCGGCAATGCGGTCTCGTGCCCCGGATCAGTCCCGGCGAGGGCGCATTCTACGGACCGAAGCTGGAATTTTCGCTGCGTGACCGGCTCGGCCGATCCTGGCAGTGCGGCACGGTGCAGCTCGACGGCGTGCTGCCGGAGCGGCTCGATGCCTCCTACATCGCGCCTGACGGCAGCCGCGCGCGGCCGCTGATGATCCACCATGCGATCTTCGGATCGCTCGGCCGCATGATTGCGATCCTGCTCGAGCACCATGGCGGCGTGCTGCCGTTCTGGCTGTCGCCGGAGCAGGTCGCGGTGGCGCCGATCTCGAAGGAGCAGGCCGGATACGGCGCCGAGGTGCTGGCCGCGTTCGAGGACGCCGGGATCAGGGCCGTCGCCTATGACGGCGCCGACACGCTGTCGCGGCGTATCGTGGCGGCGCGCGAGATGGCGGTGCCGGTGATGGCCGTCGTCGGCGGGCGCGAGATGCGGGACCGAAGGGTGAGCCTGCGCGAGCGCGACGGCGCGCAGGCCGACGTTCCGCTCGCCGAGGCGGTGTCCCGCCTGCAGGCGCGGGCGCGGCCGGACGCTATCGATCCGCGCGCCGCCACGGCGTGACGCTGACATCGTGCGCGGCGTCGATCAGCTCTGGCGCGCCGGCGACGAGGCCGTGGGCGGATAGCACCTCTTGCGGGGTGCGGTCGGGGACGCCGGGAAAGCACGGCTCGCCGTCGGGGATGCGCACCCGCGGCGCGATCGACAGCCAGAAGACGTCGTAGCGGTCCATGAACATGCCGAACACGGCAGGGCCGCCGATGATCGCGGCCATGCCCGAGGTAACGCCGGCCACGCGGCTGGCCTCATCGAACGAACAGCCGGCGGGATTCCACAACAGCGCTTTTGGATAGGACGGATCGGGCGCGGTGGCCGCGACCTTGCGGGTCAGGATGATGCGCCGCCGCTTCGGCGCGTTCGGTTGCTCCTCGCCCGAGTGACGGCCGTGCACGACGAGGTCGGCGCGGTCGAGCGCCGCGGTGAAGAAGCGCTTGTCGCCCTCGATCTTGAGATCGTCGGGCATCACGTTGGCGGCGTTCGCCAGCCGGCCGTCGGCCGAGACGATGACGAAACCCTCGATACGCAACGCCGCCACTGAAACGGTGCGGCTTATTGATCGACCGTGGTGACGACGCTGTTCACCGGACGCGACGTCACGGTCGGCAGCTTGACGTCCTTGGCGAGCTCCTGCTCGTACTGCGGCAGCACCGTCACCGGGAATTTGGCGCGCATCGCCACCACCTTGTAGCCGCCGGCCTTCAGCTGCTTCAGCAGCTCGGGCAGCGCCTCGGCGGTATGCTTCTGGAAGTCGTGCATCAGGACGATGCCCTTGCCGAGCTTGTTCAGCTTCTTCATCACAGTGTCGATCACCTGCTGCGGCTTGCTCGCCTTGAAGTCAAAGGAGTCGAGATCGCAGGAGAAGATCGCGATGTTGCGGTTGCCGAGATAGGTCACCATCTCCGGCGGATGCTGCAGCGCCGGGAAGCGGAAGAACGGCGACGGCGAGACCTCGAGCGCCCATTTCACCGCGGCGTAGCCGCGCTCGATCTCGTCCTTCTTCTGCTCCTCGGTCAGCTTCTTGTTGTTCAGATTGGCATGCGACCAGGTGTGGGCGCCGACGGTGTGGCCGGCGGCATAGACCTGCCGCAGGATTTCGGGGTGATAGGTCGCGTGCTTGCCGATCGGGAAGAAGATGCCCGTGGTGCATTCATCCGCCAGCGCCTTCAGCACCGCCGGCGTGTTGTTCGGCCACGGACCGTCGTCGAAGGTCAGCACGACCTCCTTGTCGCGCAGGAAGTCGAGCTGCTTGAAATGCTCGAAGCCGAAGCCCGGACCGCCCGTGGTGTCGATCTCGACGGTGCGGCCGACGCCAAGCGCGTTCGGATTGTTGCAGGCGGCGCGCGCCGGCTGCGGCGGTTGCTTCGGCGGGACCGGGGCTGCTGCGGCGGCTGGAGCAGCGGCAGCAGGAGCGGGGGCGGCAGCTGCGGGCGCGGCCGCCGGTGCGGCGGTGCCACCCTTGGCTGCAGGTGCGGGGGCCGCGGCGGCCGGCGCAGGCGCGGCGCCTTTGGCAGGCGGCGTCTGCGACCAGGCTGCACTCGATGCGAGCAACGACACTGTCCCCGCGAAAATCAGACCTGCCGTAATGCGCATGGCGTGTTCCCTGCTGATCGCGCGCCCGGTGCCGGCATCGCCGCGACCGGGACGCTTCTGCCCCCAACCGATCGTACCCTAGTCGGAGCCGCCGCGCCAAGGCAATGAAGGTGGCGGGCTCGTGTCCAAAATCCTCGGTGGATCAGTTAATTCCGGGGATTGTCGGCGCGCCCTCAGGCGACCGCGAGGGCCCGTGCGATTCCGGTCTTGATGCGGGTGTCTTCGGGCGCAACCTGTTCAGAGAACACGTCGGCGATATAGCCGTCGCGGCCGATCAGGTATTTGTGGAAGTTCCATCGCGGAACATCCTTCGGCCGCGCCTCCGCCGCCCACTTGT
Source organism: Bradyrhizobium ivorense (assembly GCF_900696085.1). Lineage (GTDB taxonomy): Bacteria > Pseudomonadota > Alphaproteobacteria > Rhizobiales > Xanthobacteraceae > Bradyrhizobium > Bradyrhizobium ivorense. The sequence goes on along the minus strand of NZ_CAADFC020000018.1, from coordinate 72,232 downwards.
AGAACGGATGCGCATTGGCGCCCTTGACCACCACCTTGGCTGCGATCGGGAAGGTGACGCCGTATTGGTGCTGCGCGGTCTCGGCGATCTCGGTCGGACCGCCCGGCTCCTGGCCGCCAAAGTCGTTCGACGGCACGCCGATCATGACAAAACCGCGGTCGCGGAATTCGCTCCACACTTGCTGCAAGCCGGCATATTGCGGCGTGAAGCCACAGAGCGAGGCGGTGTTGACGATCATCATCGGACGGCCGGCATAGTCGGCGAGCCTGATATCGCCGCCCGACAGGGCCGCGAATGAGAAGGCATAGGCGGTGATCCGGCTGATCGCGGGTTGCTGCGCATGCGCTCGGGAGCCGGCGGCCGCGGCGAGCCCCGCAACGATCAGTGTCCTGCGGTCGATCATGGTCCATGTCCCCGGACGGATTTGCGGGGGATCATAATCCAGGGGACGGGGCGAAGGACTTCAAGAAGCCGTTATGGCAGGGCGCATCTCATCGCCCGCGCCGTCATTGCGAGGCGCGAAGCGACGAAGCAATCCATCGTTCCGCATATGCGGTGCGATGGATTGCTTCGCTCCGCTCGCGATGACGGTGGGGTAATTTAGCGCCGCTTCGTAGATGGGGTAACGGGCCCGCGGTCCTCCCTTCCAAGCAAGCCGCGCTAGCTACGGCGCTGTTTTGATGCGCGCGTCGCGCGGCTTGCTTGGAAGGGAGGCGGTCGTCCCTCACATTGATGGTGTAACGGAGTCGGGGCTTGAACCCTGCTCCAAGCATCGAGGAGAGACGACCATGGACCATTATGCCGGAATCGACGTGTCATTGGAATGCTCCAGCGTGTGCGTTGTCGATGCGAACGGCAAGATCGTTCGCGAGGCCAAGGTGGCGAGCGAGCCGGAGGCGCTGATCGACTGGTTCCGCTCGCTCGGGTTCGATCTGGCCAGGATCGGACTTGAAGCCGGACCGCTGTCGCAATGGCTCTATGCGGCGATGAAGAAGGCCTGTCTGGCGGTCGAGCTTCTGGAGACGCGCCATGTGAGCGACGCGTTCAAGGCGATGCCGGTGAAGTCTGACCGCAACGATGCCCGCAATATCGCGCAATTGATCCGGCTCGGCTGGTTCCGGCCGGTCCACTGCAAGTCGATGAGCGCGCAGGAGACCCGCGCAATGCTGACGGCGCGCAAGCTGGTCCAGAACAAGCTCCAGGACGTCGAGAACAGCCTGCGCGGGATCTTGCGTGGCTTCGGCTTGAAGGTCGGCAAGACAACCAAGCGCAGCTTTGCGCCACGGATCCGCGAGCTGGTGACCGGCCATCCGGCGCTCGAGACGATCGCCGAGGCGCTGCTCGCGGCCCACACGGTGCTGGTGCGCGAGTTCAACGGATTTGAGAAGCGGGTGCGGGCGATGTCGCGGTTGGATGCCAAGGCCAGGCTGCTGATGTCGACGCCGGGCGTAGGACCGGTCACCTCGCTGACCTATGCCAGCGCCATCGACGACACCTCCCGCTTCATTTCGTCGAAGCGGGCGGGGCCGCTGTTCGGGCTGACGCCGAAGAAGTATCAGTCGGGCGAGACCGACTATTCCGGCCGCATCAGCAAAAACGGCGACGCCGCGGTGCGCGAGGCGCTCTATGAGGCCGCCCACAGCATCCTGAGCAAGCCGATCAAGGGCTGCGCGCAGCTCAAGAGCTGGGCGATGCGGATCGCCCGCCGCGCCGGCATCAGCAAGGCCAAGGTGGCGCTGGCGCGCAAGCTCGCCGTGATCATGCTGCGCATGCTCAAGGACAACGTCCCCTTCAACGCGACTGCCAAGGCAACCGCCATGGCGGCTTAAAACAGGAGCAAACAAGTTTTCGGGCGGGTCACCACACCAGCCTTCCCGAAGCGAAGTCCCTTCGCCGGGACGATGGATCAGGTCAGGCCGTCATCCGGGTTGTCGACGCATCCGTTGATGCGATCACGCTTCCGTAGATTGGCCGGCCTGCTCCTCTTAGAACCCCATCAGGCGACGGCCACCGCGCCGATCCCGTACAGAAGCAGGTTCCCGGCGAGCGGATGATGCAAAAAGGGATTGACTAACCAGGGCCCGTTACAGAAGCCCGGATGCAGCGCAGCGTAATCCGGGATCAGTCTGTCTGCGGAGAGTGGGCCCCGGATTTCGCTTCCGCTCCATCCGGGCTACGGGCTACGGGCTACGCGCTGTGCGTAATTAGCGCAGCGGGACGATGAAGTCGGTGCCTTCGCCGGTCTCGCCGGAGTTGACGCCGAGGTCGGAGACGATGATCGATCCGCCGGTGCCGAGCGCTTCGGTGATCCGCGCCATCGCGTCGGCGGGAATCGTGATGCGGTCGAGCGCCGCGGCCGGGCTGTCCGGCGCCGGCTGCGGTTTTGCCTCGACGGCCGCGACCTTGCGGCGGCGCGAGGTGAGCTCCTCCTCGTCGAGCCGCGCGGCATGCCGGGTCGGCAGCGTGACCACGCTCCAGCGCAGCGCATTGGCGTCGGTCTTGTCGGCTTCCGCCGTGAACACATGGGTGCCCAGCGGCCGGTCGCTCGGCGCGATCGTCACCGGCACCTCGAACAGCTGCGCAAAGTTCTGCCGCACATAGAGCTTGGAATCCTTGCGGCTGATGAACACCGCGATCTGACCGGCGCGCTTCGACGTGTCGGCCCGCGCGAGGCCCGGCAGCCGTGCCGTATCCTTCTTGGCGTCGGCGGCATCTGCCGCGGCGGCCGCGGGCTGGTCGGCCGGCTTGGTCGAATCAGCCTTTGCGTCAGCTTTCACTGCATCGGTCTTGGCAGCATCGACCTTCGGGGCCTCGGCGACAGCAGGCTTGGCGGCGTCCGCCTTCGGCGCGTCGGCTTTCGCCTCAGCCTGGACGTGATCGTTCGCCGAGACCCCGGGCTTGGCGGCATTGGTCGTGGCCGTGATCGAGGATTCGCCGACCGTCCTGTCGTCAGCGTTGGAGATCGGCTTGTCGGTGGCGGCGGAGGAGGCATCCGACATCGTCGCCGACGCGCGCGCGTTGCTGGCGTCGGCGGTGTGGGTGTTGTCGCGCAGCGAGGCGGGGACGGCGTGATCGATGCTGGTGCGCAGGTCGAGCCGGGTCTCGGGCTTCTCGACGCCCTTGTCGCTCTTCACCCCGAGCGGCGCATCCATCTTCAGGACTTCGTCGGCGACCGGCAAGACCTTCTGCGTCGCCAGCAGCGGATGCGAAAAGCTTTCCGGCGAGAGCTCGCCGGGCGTGATGATCACGCGGGCGCCCATCCGCGTCCAATTGTACATCTTGATCGCGAATGCATTGGGCATCCGGATGCAGCCATGCGAGGCGGGATAGCCGGGCAGCACGCCGGCGTGCATCGCCACACCCGACCAGGTGATGCGCTGCATGAACGGCATCGGCGCGCCGCTATAGATGTTGGAGCGGTGGAATTTCTGTTTCTGGATGACGCTGAAGATGCCCATCGGGGTCGAGTGGCCCTTCATGCCTGTTGACACCGGGCTCTCGGCATACAGGCCTTTGCTGTCGTAGACCCGCACCCTCTGCTGGTCGATCGAGATCGCGATCACCAGCGGGCCCTGCGGCTTGCTGCCGGCCTCCTTCTCGACCAGCGCATCCTTTTTGGCCGGATTGCGCCGTACCTTCTGCCGGTGCGGCCGCGGCATCGGCTCGGGCTGCGCGTAGTAGACGTTGTCGTAGCCGTTCCAGTAATAGGCCGCCGCATCGGCCGGCGAGGAGACGGCGATGGTGCCCGCCGCCGTCAGAATCGCAAATTGCCAAAACCGCTGATTGGCGAAATCAAGCATCGAAATCCGACGTCCGCGCGCGCTCATATTCCCAATCCCAGTCCAACTATCTCTTGGTTGTCGCAGACGCGGATTGCGTTCACCAGCGCCAGCGATCTAACCCTTCCGTGAGGGAGATTTTTTCAGGAAAAGCGTAACAAAAAAGCCTCACATAAGGTTAAAGCGCAGGCCGCGATCACCGACCTGTCAGCGCCTTCCTGTGCGGCGTTTGCGCAACTAAATAGGCGGCGACCCATCCACGGAGACCTTCATGACATCGGGACTACGAAATGTGAGCTTGTGTGACGTGTTGTCTCGATGCGGATGCACGGTGCTGGTCCTGGTCGTGGCGCTGCTGGCACTGGCGCCGGCCGGTCCCGCCGCGGCAGCGGACGAACCCGATCTGATCTTCCGCCGCTCGACGGTGTTCAAATGGCTGAGCCCCAACGACAAGCTTGCGACCTATGCCGTCGACGACCCCGAGGTCGAGGGCGTGGCCTGTCATTTCACGGTGCCGGAGAAGGGCGGCTTCAAGGGCTGGCTCGGCCTGGCCGAGGAAGTCTCTGATATCTCGCTGGCTTGCCGGCAGATCGGGCCGATCCGCTTCAAGGACAAGATGGGCCAGGGCGACGACATGTTCAGCAAGCGCCGCTCGCTGTTCTTCAAGAAGATGCAGATCGTCCGCGGCTGCGACGCCAAGCGCAACGTGCTGGTCTACATGGTCTATTCGGACCGGCTGATCGAGGGCTCGCCGAAGAACTCGACCTCGTCGGTGCCGATCATGCCGTGGGGCACGAGCGACGCCGCCGTACAGAAGTGCGGCGAGTTCATTCAGTAGCTATTACAGCGGCTTGGGCTGTGAAGCTGAAGCGGCGGGCGAGTTAGCTTTTGGTCTCGCCGAACTGCTTCGCACGGATGTTGAAGTCAGGCCGGACGCCGTTGTCGCGGCAGCCGACGAGGCGGACCAGCTTCTGCGGCGCGCACTCATTGTCGCCCATCACGAGCGTACCCTGCTGCGGCATCGCTGCGGCCATCTGCTGCTGGCCGGGCTTGCGGGTTGCGGATTGCTGACCAACACCGGTGCTGCCATTGCCCATACCTGACATCCTTCGTTGGATTGGTGGGACCTCCACAACGTAGCACGGCGGCGATGGTTGCACGATGCCGAAGTGAGTCGGCGGCCGCGTGGCACGTTTCATCGCCTGCGCGCCGTCCCCCAAGACCTCTCCGCGCCGGCCGGGGTTAACCAAAGCCGGCTTTGCCTCGGTCCCCAGGGACCGATCGGCAGTGCGGGAGCGATCACTGAAAACATTGGTGTTTTTCGGCCAATGTTTCGTCCGGCAACATCCGACGAAACAATTCTCGGGTGGATGAAACCATTTTCCACTTTTGGTGCAGAACTCCGGAAACGGCCAATCGTTATCAAACCGCCAACAAGACGGCGGCAACGCCCGTCACAATCGCGGAGACAGTCAAATGCGGACGATCAGCTTCATCCTCGCCTTCGCCTTCGTGATGGCTGGTTCGTCCATGGCTGGTTCCCCGGACAATGGTCTGCCCGGCATCGGCACCTTCTCCTACAACGGCACGCCGATCGCGACCCCGGCGCCGATGGTGGTGGCTGCGGCCAACTGACCGCCACAACCGATCCAACCGACCTGCCGATAAGAGACCTGTCGAAAAAGGCACCGCATGTTGCTCCGAATTTGCTCCGCAGCGATCTTCGCGCTCCTCTTCGCAACCAACGCACAGGCCCAGGCGCAGCTTCCGCTGGAGTCGATGCAGATCCGCTCGCTGTTCAGGATGCCCGAGCCGCGCGACGAATTCGTCCGCCAGTGTGCGCCCCACATGCTCGGCCGCTGGGCGCATCCCGAGGCGGTGTGCGGCTGCCTGCATGACCACGCCGCGGCCTCGGTCGAAGACCCGGATCTGCGCCAGGCGCTGCTGCGCGGCATCAGCGAGACCGGCGTGCCGACGATCGAGACCGCCTGGGTGCCGGCGTCGAAACAGGGCGAGATCGGCCCGACCTTCACCAAGATCGCCAAGCCGACGCTGCAATGCATGTTCGAGCCGATGGCCTCGAACTGATCGCAGCTCCCGATTGCGATACCGACAGGCGCCTCGCGAAAGCGGGGCGTTTTACTTTTTGGCGAGCCGCGGCACGCAGCTGCGCGTGCGCTCGACGCCGATCTCGCTGAGCTTGGCGCCGACGACCTGCTTGATCTGCCCGGCGGGGCAGGAGCCGTCATCGACCAGCACGCGCTGGCCGACGCGTAAATCGACGATGTCGGCCTCGCGCATCACGGCATGCTGCGCGGAGGCGGGCGCGCTTGTCGCGAAAAGTGCGAGCGCGGCGATAGCGGGATACGGGACGTTGCGAGGGGCGGGCATCCAGCATCTCCGTGGCGCACCGATTGACGCGGCGACCTTAGTCAGCCGGTCGCGATTCTCATAGGGTGCCGCGGTCTCGCTGAGGTCTTGCGCGCCGCGCGCAAGGCGGCCAGCGACGCCTTCGCCAATTGTTCCGCCGACGCGACGAGCTGCGGAACCGGATGGCCGGAAAAGCCGAGCACGAATCCCGGCAGCGGCCGGGCGCGATGATAGGTCTCGGCGAGCAGCCAGCCGCCGACACCGGCTCTTGCCTTGGCTTCGGCTGCAACGCGCGGATCGGTCGATGGATCGAGCCGCGCGACGAGGTGCAGGCCCTGCGACGGGACCGGAACCGTGAGCTCGCCGTTGGATGCACTGCTGAGCGTCGACGCCAGCACGTCACGCGCCTCGCGATAGCGCTTGCGCGCCTGGCGCAGATTGGCGGCGAAGGCGCCGGAGTTCAGCATGTCGGCGACCGCACCTTCCATCAACGTCGCCGGAAAGCGGTCGAGCGCGGCACGCGCCGCCGTCACGGGTCCGATCAGCGCTTCGGGCAGGGCGCAGTAGCCGATCCGCAACCCCGGGAACAACGTCTTGGCAAAGGTGCCCATGTAGATCACGCGGCGCAAATGATCGATGCCGGCGAGCGACAGCAGCGGCGCGCCGTCGTAGCGGAACTCGCTGTCGTAATCGTCCTCGAACACGAAGGCGTCGGCGTCGCGGGCCCAGTCCAGCAGCTCGAGCCGGCGCGGCATCGACATCTGCACGCCGAGCGGAAACTGGTGCGACGGCGTGACATAGGCGGCGCGGGCGGCCGGCGCCGATGCGCGGCCCTTGTCGACGCGCATGCCCGACGCGTCGACCGGCACCGACACCGGGCGGTAGCCGCAATGCTCGATCGCGCGCCGTGCCGCCGGATAGCCGGGATCCTCGCACCAGACCTGGTCGCCGGGCTTGAGGATCGCCCCTAACACGATGCGCAGCGCGTGCAACGTGCCCGACGCCAGCATGATCTGGCCGGGGTCGCAGCGCAGCCCGCGCGCCGACAGCAAGTGATCGGCGATCGCGGCGCGCAACTCGCTGCTGCCGCGCGGATCGCCGTAATGGAGATGCTCCGGGCCGAAGGCGCGCAGGCGCCGTCCGGCAAAGGCGCGAAACCGCTGCAGCGCGCGCTCGTCGATATGGGTGCAGCCGAGCGACAGCGCGTCGTGCTGCGGCGGCTCGATCGCGATCTTCGCTTGGCGCGGCGCGCCCGCCTGCGCCGGGATGCGCGCGGCGACGAAGGTGCCGGAGCCGACGGTCGCCTCGGCAAAGCCGTCGGCGATCAGCCGCTCATAGGCCGTGGTGACGGCGTTGCGGCGGAAGCCGGTCTGTTTGGCCAGCATGCGCGACGGCGGCAGCGGCTCGCCCGGCTTGACCAGGCCGCCGACGATGGCGTGGCACAGCGCCTGATAGAGCCGCTGCTGCGACGCCGCGCCCTGCGTCACATGGGGGCCTGAGAGGTCGAGCGGCAGCTCGGCCTTGCGCGGCGAGGGCCTTGCAGAATTGGTCGGAATTTTTCGCATGGAATTGGCACTATCGCAGACCAAATGGCTCGCTACAACTCTCGACAGATTCCAATTTCGTGAGGCATTGCCGTGACCGAAGGCGCATCCACTCCGTCCTACCCGACCTCGTCCCGCAACCGGGTGAAGCGCCGCCATGACCGCGGCTTCTATGACCACACCACCGTGCACAGAATTCTGGACGCCTCGATGCTGTGCCACGTCTCCTACGTGATCGACGGCCAGCCCTATTGCACGCCGACCTTCTTTTGGCGCGAGGGCACAAAACTGTACTGGCACGGCTCCAGCGCCAGCCGGATGCTGGAGAACCAGTCGGAGGGGCAACGCGTCTGCCTCACGGTCGCGCATCTCGACAGCCTGGTGCTGGCGCGCTGCGGCTTCAACCATTCCGCCGACTATCGCGCGGTGATGGCGTTCGGCACGGCGTATCTCGTCACCGACCCCGAGGAGAAGGAGCGCGCGATCGTCGCGATGGTCGACCGCTTCTTTCCCGAGCGCACCGCGAGCTTGCGGCCGAGCAACAAGCAGGAGATCAAGGCGACCTCGTTCATCGCGATGGAGATCGAGGAAGCCTCGGCAAAAATTCGCGCCAAGGGCGTCGCCGATGATGACGAGGATTACGAGTTGCCGATCTATGCCGAGCGCATCCCGGTGCGCACCGTGCTCGGCGCGCCGGAGCCGTGTCCGCGGCTGCTCGACGGCGTGACGCGGCCGAAAACGCTCGATGGCTACTCGGAGGGCCGCCTGCTCGAGGATGCATTGCGGGAAGCCTATTTTGCGCATTACCCCGCCGAGTGAAATCGGGTTACGCTGCGGCTCCCGCCTTTCCGATGTTCCCCATGGAGCTGCCGCATGACTGCCGACGTCCAACAACGAATCCTTGCCGCCGTTGATGAGGGGTTCGATGCGCAGCTTGCGACCACGCAGGCTTTTGTCGCGATCCCCTCGACCCGCGGCGCCGAGGGGCCATGCCAGGACATGATCGGCGATCTCCTGCGCGAGCGCGGCTACGAGGTCGACGACTGGCACATCAATCTCGACGAGCTGAAGGACCTGCGCGGCTTTGGACCGATCGAGCACGATTTCTCCAAGGCGCGCACCGTGGTCGGCACCTATCGGCCGGCCACCAACGCCGGAAAATCGCTGATCCTGCAGGGCCACTGCGACGTGGTGCCGACCGGGCCGCTCGACATGTGGGAGACGCCGCCGTTCTCGGCGGCCATCAAGGACGGCAGGATGTATGGCCGCGGCGCCTGCGACATGAAGTCGGGCACGATCGGCGCGCTCTATGCGCTGGACGCGATCAGGAGGGCCGGGCTGAAGCCGACCGCGCGGATCCATTTCCAGTCGGTGATCGAGGAGGAGAGCACCGGCGTCGGCGCGCTCTCGACATTGCAGCGCGGCTATCGTGCCGATGCCTGCTTCATCCCGGAGCCGACCAGCGGCAAGATGATCCGCTCGCAGGTTGGCGTGATTTGGTTCCGCCTGAAGGTGCGCGGCTTCCCGGTGCATGTGTTCGAGGCCGGCGCCGGCTCCAACGCGATCATGGCGGCCTATCATCTGGTGCACGCGCTGGAGAAGCTCGAGATCGCCTGGAACGAGCGCGCCAAGGCCGATCGTCACTTCAAGGACGTCAATCATCCGATCAACTTCAATCCCGGCATCATCAAGGGCGGCGACTGGGCCTCCAGCGTGCCGGCCTGGTGCGACGTCGACTGCCGCATCGCGGTGCTGCCGGGCTGGTCGATCGCCGAGTGCCAGAAGGAGATTCTGGCCTGCGTCTCGGCCGCGGCGCGCGACCACCGCTTCCTCTCCAACAACCCGCCGCAGGTGGAATGGTCGGGCTTTCTGTCGGAGGGCTACGAGCTGGTGAATTCTGCGGCGCCGGAGGCCGCCTTTGCAAAAGCGCACCAGGCCGTCTATGGCGGCGCGGTGCAGGACCGCGCCTTCACCGCGCTGACCGACACCCGCTTCTACGGGCTGAACTACAACATCCCGAGCCTCTGCTTCGGCGCCACCGGTGCCGCGATGCACGGCTTCAACGAATATGTCGAACTCGACTCGCTACGGCAGTCGACCAAGGCCACCGCGCTGTTCATCGCCGAATGGTGCGGGGTAGAGAAGGCATAGCGTCTTTGTCCCGCAAGCGCGGTGTTCCACGGCTGCTTCGCCCGGACGGCGCGCGTCGATGCTTTAGGTTTAAAATAAAGGCTGGGCGGTAAGCCCGGCCCGTGGCAATGTGCTGCCCGAGCACCGTCGAGTCCTCGGGGAGCCACCATGCGCGATTGGGATGATAGCTACGCCAACTCGGCGCACATACCGGGATCGGACAAGCTGCCGGCGTGGTGGGCGGAGCGTGCGGCCGCCTATCGCGCTCGCCTCAAATCATTCAAGCCCGATATCGCCTACGGACCGGGCGAGCGGCAGCGTCTCGATCTGATCCTGCCGGACGGCGACAGCAAGGGCCTGGTCGTGTTCGTTCACGGCGGCTACTGGATGCGGTTCGACAAATCGTCATGGACCGATCTCGCAGAGGGCGCGCGAAGCCATGGCTGGACGGTGGCGCTGCCGAGTTACACGCTGGCACCGGCCGCCCGCATCTCCGAGATGACAGCCGAGATCGCCGCTGCGATTGCCTCGGCTGCGGCGCAGGTCTCCGGTCCGATCAGGCTCGCAGGCCATTCCGCAGGCGGCCATCTCGTCACCCGCGTGCTGTGTGATGACAATCGGCTCGAGGCTGCGGTCTACGACAGGATCGCGGCGACGCTGTCGATCAGCGGTCTGCATGATCTGCGGCCGCTGCTGAGGACGAGGATGAACGACACGCTCGGGATGAGCATCGACGAGGCAACGCGCGAAAGCGCCGCCTTGCGGCTGCCGCGCGGGCAATCGCCGCTCACCGCCTGGGTCGGCGGCAACGAGCGTCCGGAGTTCATCCGCCAGGCAGAGTTGATGGCCAACATCTGGACCGGCTTCGACGTCGACACCCGCCTCGTCGTCGAGGCCGGGCATAACCATTTTACCGTTGTCGACGGGCTGAAGGACCCGTCCTCCGCCATCACAAGGTGCCTTGTCGGCCTCGACTGACGACCGCGATCCTTTGGAAGGATGTGTCATGAGCAGCAACTACGATCCCGCGAGCGAGGGCGCCGAGACCGAGTTTGCCCGCAAGATGTCGTATGGCGACTATCTGCACCTCGACGCGCTGCTCGGCGCCCAGCACCCGCTGTCGGATTCGCATGACGAGATGCTGTTCATCATCCAGCATCAAACCTCCGAGCTGTGGATGCGGCTCGCCATCCATGAGCTGCGCGCCGCCAGGCACGCCATTGCGAGCGACGAGGTGCCGCCGGCGATGAAGATGCTGGCGCGCGTCTCCCGCATATTCGAGCAGTTGAACAACGCCTGGGACGTGCTGCGCACCATGACGCCCAGCGAATACACCCGTTTCCGTTCGCGGCTCGGGCAGTCCTCGGGCTTCCAGTCGTTCCAGTACCGGCAGATCGAATATCTGCTCGGCAATCGCAATGAAGCGATGCTGAAGCCGCATGCACACGATGCCGAGGTGATGACATTGCTCGAGGCCGAGCTTGCCACCCCGAGCCTTTATGACGAGGTGCTGCGGTTGGCCGACCGCAAGGGGCTTGCGATGCCCGCGGTCGTGCTGTCACGCGACGTCCGCGAAACCCATCGCTTTGACGAGGGCGTGCTGCAGGCCTGGCGCCGGGTCTACGAAGCGCCCGAACCGAACTGGATGCTCTATGAGCTCGCCGAGAAGCTGGTCGATTTCGAGGATTATTTTCGCCGCTGGCGCTTCAATCACGTGACGACGGTGGAGCGCGTCATCGGCTTCAAGCGCGGCACCGGCGGCACCGGCGGGGTCAGCTATCTGAAACGGATGCTCGAGGTCGAGCTGTTTCCCGAGTTGTGGCGCGTCCGCACCATCCTTTGAGCGAGGAGCCATGACCGAAGCGACATCGCAACTGCGGGTCTACGACGACACCAGGGCCATGTTCCATCTGCCCGCCGGTGTGGTCTATCTCGACGGCAACTCGCTCGGTGCGCTGCCGCTGGGCGTTGCCGGACGGGTAGCTCAGGTCATCACGGCGGAGTGGGGCGATGAACTCATTCGCGCCTGGAACACGGCCGGCTGGTACGTGCAGCCGCGCCGCGTCGGCGATCGCATCGCGCGCCTGATCGGCGCCGAGCCTGGCGCGGTGATGATGGGCGACACGCTGTCGCTCAAGGTCTATCAGGCGCTTGCGGCCGCGCTCGACATGAACCGCGAGCGCAAGGTCATCCTCTCCGACACCGGCAACTTCCCGACCGATCTCTATATGGCGGAAGGGCTGATCGCGACGCTCGGGCGCGGCCATCAATTGCGGCTGGCGGCGCCGGATCAGGTCGAGGCCGCGCTGTCCGACGAGGTTGCGGTGCTTTATCTGACCGAGGTGGACTACCGCAGCGGACGCCGCCACGACATGAAGGCGCTGACCGCGAAGGCGCACGCGCTCGGCATCGTCACGGTCTGGGATCTCGCGCATTCGGCCGGCGCATTGCCGGTCGACCTCGCCGGGGTCGGCGCCGATTTCGCCGCCGGCTGCACCTACAAATATCTCAATGGCGGCCCCGGCGCGCCGGCCTTCCTCTACGTCGCGCCGCGTCACGCCGATCAGGCGCGTGCCGCGCTGTCGGGCTGGATGGGGCACGCAAAGCCGTTCGCCTTCGATCTCGATTACCAGCCTGCCGGCGGCGTCGAGCGCATGCGGGTCGGCACGCCGCCGGTGCTGGCGATGGCTGCGCTCGAGGCATCGCTCGATATCTGGGACCGCGTCGATCTCGGCGAAGTCCGCGCGCGCTCGCTGGCGCTCGGCGACTTGCTGATCGAACAGCTCGCCCGGCGCTGTCCGTCGCTGCAGCTGGTGACGCCGCGCCCGCATGAGCAGCGCGGGTCGCAAGTCTCATTTGCCTTCGCAGGCGGCTATGCCGCGATGCAGGCGCTGATCGCGCGCGGCGTGATCGGCGATTTCCGGGCGCCTGACATCATGCGCTTCGGCATCACGCCGCTCTATATCGGTGAAGCCGAGGTGATGAGGGCCGCCGAGATCATCGAGGAGGTGATCAATGGCGAGCTGTGGCGCCGGCCGGAATATCAGGTCGTGAATGCGGTGACGTGAGCACCAGGCGGCGTGGAGCAGTCACGGGCGCTGCGGCCACAACGCCTGCACGATCGCGTCGAGCCCGTCGGTCAGCGCGGCGGGGCCGGGCTGCAGGATGATCGGCGACTTGATCTCGACGATGCGATTGTTGCGCACCGCCGGAATATCGCTCCAGCCGTCGCGCGCCCTGATGCGCTCGGGCACGACCTTCTTGCCGCACCAGGATGCCAGGATCACGTCGGGCGCCGCCGCGCGCACCACATCCGGCGCGATGATGCGATCCTTGGCCGCCTTCTGCGCCCGCAGATGCGGCAGCACGTCCTCGCCGCCGGCGATCTCGATCAGCTCGGAGACCCAGCCGATGCCGCTGATCAGGGGATCGTCCCATTCCTCGAAATAGACTTTTGGGCGCGGCCCGGGCCGCGGCGTCGCCGCGATCTCGGCCAGCCGGAGCTCGAACCGTTGCGCCAGCTGGTCGGCGCGGTCGGCGGCGCCGACCATCGCACCGAGGGTGCGGATCATCGCAAAAATGCCGGCGAGGTCGCGCTGGTTGAAGACGTGGACGGCGATGCCGGCACGGATGAGGTCGGCGACGATGTCCGCCTGCAGGTCGGAGAAGGCGAGCACGAGGTCGGGATCGAGCGCGAGGATCTTCGGAATATCGGCGGAGATGAAGGCCGAGACGCGCGGCTTCTCGCGGCGCACCTGCGGCGGCCGTACCGCATAGCCGGAGACGCCGACGATGCGGTCCTGCTCGCCGAGCAGGTACAGCGTCTCGACCGTCTCCTCGGTCAGGCAGACGATCCGGCGGGGAGGGAAGTCGCGCATCGAGTCCATATGCAGACTTGGCGGCGCGTTGTCACGGCGGCGATAAAGGTTATGGCCGCCATTACCTCACACGTCATTGCCGGGCTCGACCCGGCAATCCATCATGCCAAGAAAGCTCTTGCGAAGGGTGATGGATACGCGGGTCAAGCCCGCGTACGACGCCCGGAGAAAACCGGAGGACCTGATGACGCCGCTTGAAAAGATCCAGTCGATGAAGATGCCGTTTGCGGAACTGAAGGGCATCACCTTCACCGAGGCCGACAAGGATCGCGTGGTCGCCAGAATGCTGGTGCGGCCGGACCTCTGCACCCTGCATCACACCATCCATGGCGGTGCCGTGATGGCGCTGGCCGACTCGGTCGGCGCCGCCGCCACCGTGATCAACCTGCCGGAGGACGCCAAGGGCACCACGACCCTGGAGAGCAAGACCAACTTCATTGGCGGCGCCAAGGAGGGAACCACCGTCATCGCCACTGCCACCCCGGTCCACCGCGGGCGGCGAACCCAAGTCTGGCAGACCCGGCTGGAAACCGAGGATGGCAAGCTGGTCGCGGTCGTGACCCAAACACAAATGGTATTATAGTGGGTCGTACGATCTGAGTTCCCGATCACCTTATGGTGTACTTAAATGAATCTGAATACTTGAATTATATGGTGCGACGCACAATATAGAGCCTACTAGGGACTCGACGCCTCCTCGAGGGCTACCAAGAGGAGTTATGAAATGAACCGCAATTCCATCCGTTCGACCTCTCTCAAGGGTACGGTCCGGACGTTGAGCCAGCAGGAGGAGCTTCCTCTGCTGCGCGATCATCTGCTGAGGCTGGACAAGTCCAGCCGGCATGACCGCTTTCATGGCTTCATCGATGACAGTTTCATCGGCCGTTATGCCGAGCGGTGCGCCAATGACGGCACCGTCATCATCGCCTATTTCGAGGACGGCGTGGTCCGCGGCGCGGCCGAGCTGCATCCGCCGGAGCAGTCGCCGGACGCCCAGCCCGAGATCGCCTTCAGCGTGGAACGCTCGGCGCGGCGCAAGGGTGTCGGCAGCATCCTGTTCCGCAAGCTGATCGCCGAGGCCCATGCCAAGGGCTACACCAATTTGCGCATCACCACCGGTGCGCAGAACGACGCGATGCGGGCGCTCGCCACCAAGTTCGGTGCGCAGCTGACGTTCCGTCACGGCGAATCGACCGGCAGCATCGACCTGACCGAGCAGAGCCAGCCCGAACCGGCGCTGGCCCCGGCCCCGGCCCCGGCCGCGGTCACGCCGGTCGAGGCCGCGCGCGCGATCGTCGACATGAACCGCGCCTATTGGCGGATGGTGATGCAGATGTCCGGCTGGGGCCGCGCCGCCTGAGCGGATTGTTGAGCGCAGAAAACAAAAAGGGCAACTCGCTCAGCGAGTTGCCCTTTCTTTTTCAACGATCGGTTGGTTTGCTTCATGCATGATCCGGAAAAGTGAGGGGCGGTTTTCCGACCAAGATCATGCTCAAACTTCAGGTGCCGGTGCGCTTGGCGGGCAGGATGCGGCGGACCACGCGGCGCTCGACCACGACGGAGCGCTGCGCGCCCTGTTCGCCGGCGATCACGCGGGTCGCGGTGCCGGTACGGGCGCTGACGCGCGCGGTCTTCTTCACCTCGGCCAGCACCTCGTCATAGGGCAGACCCATCAGCGCCGAAGCGATCTCAGCCTGGGCTTCCACGTCTTCGGTGATGCCGACGGCCGCGAAGATTGCCTCCTCCAGCGTCGGCGGATCGTGCCGCACGCGCCGTGTGCCGTACTTGGTGTTCCAGTCTCCGCTCATCGCAGCCTCATCTTTGAATCGCGGGGAGATACGTAAGGTGCCTAATGTTGCATTGCAATATGAATGTGGGATGGCAATCCAGCCATGCAAGCTAAAGTCTCTCAATCTTGTGAGCGTCATAAAGTTCGATCGCGGCGGCGCTTGCCGCGAGTGATTGCAAGGAGCGGACGAATTCGCGCGAGGCGGGGACTGCAAAATGGGCAGCCAGCGCGGCGCGGTCGGCCCACTGCTCGAAAAACACCAGCCTGAGCGGGTTCTCGCAATCGACATGGACCGCGTGCGAGATGCAGCCGGGCTCGCCGCGCGAGCGATGGACGTGCTCGAGGCTCAGCCGGCGGACTTCGTCAAAGCTGTCGGGGCGGGCGGTGACGCTTCCGGTGACGACGATCATGACGGTCCCCCAATGCGTGTTGTGGATTACGGTGTAGCTGCCGCCGCGTCTCTCAGCTCGACCGGCTGCTGCGGCCAGCGTTTCAGCGCGGCGCGGCCGGCGTCGGTCAGCACGTAGATGCCGCGCTCGGCCCGATCGAACCAGCCATAGACATTGTGCAGCAGGATCTTGCCGGCGTCGGGAATGGCGGCGCGCAGCTCGCGCACCGGCCGCGGACCATCCGACAGCGCCGACGCGCAGGCCAGCGCCTGCTGCCGGTACGCGGTCATGATCGGCGCGCGGGTCGAGCCACCCTCTACCGGGTCGCCCTTGCGCTTCTGGTGCTCGGCGATCAGCCGCGAGCGCTTCTTCGGATTGCGCCTGATCGCCGCGGTCGGCGGCTTCACCAGCACCTCGACATCGCCGGTGGTGGTGACGCCGAGCATGCCGAAGCCGAGCCGGCGGCACAGATTGCGATAGCGCGCATCGCTCTCGCGGCCCTTGCCGCGGACAGAGATTTTTGCCGCGATCCAGACCTCGTCGGCGGCGGCGGCGCGGTCGACCGCCTGCAGGATCAGTTCGAGATTGAAGGCAAGCTTGAGTTCCCCGACCACGACCACCGGCGGATCGCCGTCGCTCAGCGCCACCAGGTCGCAGCCGCCGATCTCGCCCTTGACCGTGAAGCCGAGCTTTTCGAGAAAGCGTTTGACGGGCAGATAAAGCGCGGTTTCCAACGGCAGGCTCCGGCGGCGTCTTCGGCCGCGACTCATCGCAGCAGCATAGCCCGGAATGGGGGCTCCCGACCCCCCCTCCGGAATTTGCCCACCCCGAATTGCTCAAGTCACGGCCAAACGGCTATTGTCTGGTCGGGACAAGGCGCGTCACTCCATGATCCGGAACGGGCTCTATCACATCACCGTCGAATTCCTCGATGGCGTCACCGGCGGCAACCAGGGCGTCATGGTGGTGCGTGACGGCCAGCTGCGCGGCGGCGACTCGTTCTTTTTCGCCTATGGCAGCTATACGGCCGACAACGGCAAGTGGAAGGGCGAGGTCACCAACCAGGAGCACTCGCCGACCTATGGCGAGCGCCCGGTGTGGGAACGCAAGATCGTCACCATCGGATTTACCGGCACCTATACCGACGAGACAGCCGAAAGCGAGGGCATCGCGCTCGCCGGCAAGCAGAGCATCCGCTTCAGGTCGAAGCTGCGGCTGCTGATACCCGACTGATCGCGCCATGCAGGATGGGCTCTACAAGGTCGAGGTGACCAGTGCGCGCGGTTTCGGCCGCGGCGTGGTGATCGCGCGCGACGGCAGGATCTTCGGCGGCAATGGCGGCTATGCCTTCGCCGGGCGCGCCCTCGGAGCGGATCAAGCACCTGGCTTCGAGATCACCGGCGTGTTGCGCAATACCACTGGCGACTACCGGCCGATCGAGGGCGTTGCGCCCTTCGTGTTGCAGGGAGCGCGCGACGGAGAGGGTTATCGCCTCGCCGGACGCACACCGCTGCTTGGCGGCGAGCTCACGGCAGTCATGACCGCGCTGAGCGAGGCGACGGCGCCGCCGTCGCGCCCCGGCGGCGCCGACGGCATCGTCAACGGACTCTATTCCCTGACCATCCGCATGCTCGACGGCATCAACGCCGGCAACACCGGCTTGATGCTGCTGCACGACGGCAGCATCCGCGGCGGCGACGCGTTCTTCGCCTATTTCGGTGCCTATCAGAGCGCCGGCGGCCGCTGGAAGGGCGAACTCATCAACCACGAGCACACGCCGAGCCAGGGCGAGCGTCCGGTGTTCGGCGGCAAGGAAGTCGGCATCGGCTTCTCCGGCACCTACGACGCCGATGGCGCGGTCGGCGAAGCCACTGCTCTCGCCGGCAAGCGCAGCATCCGCTTTGGCGCCGTGCTCAGGAAGCTCGTGGCGATCTGACCACGTCTTTTGGCACGGCGAGGCGCTCCCTGAGACGGGGCACGGCGAAGTCGAGAAACGCGCGCAATTTGGCCGGCATGAAGCGATTGGGCGAGTACACGAAGTTGACCGGTTGCGGCGGCGGCTGAAAATCCTGCAGCAGCGGAACGAGCTCCTTCGACTTGATCGAGCGGTCGAGGAGATAGGAGAAGCCCTCGGTGATCCCGAGGCCTGCGCGCACGGCATCGCTGGCCGACTCGAGATTGCTCGCAACGAAGCGCGACCGAACCGGAACCACATAGTCGGTCTGCCCTCGCTTGAATCGCCAGGTCGATGGCGACTGCATCGGCGGATAGCTGATGCAGTCGTGCGCCAGCAGGTCATCGGGCGATTGGGGCGTCCCGCGCGCTTCCAGATAGGCTGCGCTGGCGCACACCACGCGGTGGATTTCGCCGACGCGGACCGCGATCAGGCTGCTGTCGGCGAGATGGCCCACGCGTAGTGCGACGTCGATGTGATCTTCCAGAAGATTGACGGTCCGGTCCTGCAGGTTGAGATGCACGTCCACCTCTGGGAACGTCTTCAAAAAATCCGACAGGATCGGCTGCAGACACAACCGCCCGAGCGCGACGAGCGTCGAAACACTCAGCTCTCCTCGTGGCGTCGTGTACTCGCCGGAAACGGTGCGCTCGGCTTCCGAGACATCGGCAAGGATGCGCTTGGCCGCGGCAATGTAGGAGAGCCCTGCATCCGTCGGGACAAAGGCGCGGGTCGTCCGATTGAACAGCTTGGTGCGCAGATGCGCTTCCAGCTCCGACACTTTGCGGCTCACGGTCGCCAGCGGCATGTTCTGCCGACGTGCCGCAGCGGTCAGGCTTCCGGCTTCGGCCACCGCCACGACGATCGACATTCCCTCGAACCGATCCATTCTGTTACTTCCATTTCTTGGAAGAATGTCTCCCAATATTGCCAGATACCGATCAGTTTCGGAATGGCCTATCCATCACCGCGACGGCAGAAACCCGCTCAATGGAGATGGAACATGACCCAGGCCCCAGGCACCGCCCTTATCACCGGTGCATCCGCCGGCATCGGCGCGATCTACGCCGATCGTCTGGCAAGGCGCGGCCACGACCTCATTCTTGTCGCGCGCAACCGGCGGCGGCTCGGATCGCTCGCGCGCCGGCTCGCCAATGAGACCGGCCGGAAAGTGGAGACGGTCGAGGCCGATCTCACGTCGGCGGCCGACCTGCAGCGCGTTCAGGACATCCTTCGCAGCAATGCCGGCATCTCGGTGCTGGTCAACAACGCCGGCGTCGGCGCCTCGGGCCCGCTGCTCGGCTCCGACATCGACAAGATGGACCATATGATCCGCCTCAACGTCACGGCGCTGACGCGGCTGACCTATGCGGCCGTCCCGGGATTTGTCGCCCGCGGCAACGGAACGATCATCAACATCGCATCGATCGTTGCGATCGCGCCGGAGGTGCTTAACGGGGTCTATGGCGGCACCAAAGCCTTCGTGCTCGCATTCAGCCATTCGCTGCGTCATGAGCTCGCCGACAAGGGCGTGCGCGTGCAGGCGGTGCTGCCGGGCGCCACGGCCACTGAATTCTGGGATGTCGCCGGCACGCCGGTTCACCAGCTTCCGGCGCAGATCGTGATGACGGCCAGCGACATGGTCGATGCCGCGCTCGCGGGTCTCGACCTTGGCGAGACCGTCACCATCCCGTCGCTGCCCGACAAGGCCGAGTGGGATCGTCATGAGGCGGCTCGCCTTGCCATGACGGACAGGCTCTCGAGCGCGATCCCGGCGCCTCGCTACAATTTGCACAGACGTGCGGGCGCAGGCGTCTAGCCGACGCCAACGCCTCTCCCGGAGTTACACACGTACTCCTCGGCATCCAGCCGGACATGCCGAGACCGCCGCGCCGATGCGCGACGGCAATCCTTCACACGTCCGGTTGAACAAAGGAGACGTACCATGAAAACGGAAATTGCCATTGCTCGCACCGCCACCCAGGTTCCGCCAGCGGTCCTGGCTCTGAACGCACCTATCCCCTGGCGCGTTCACGCCGAACGCCTGCTCGCTTCCGCCGAGCCGGTCAGCCGGGTCGGCCTCTACGTGTCGCTCGCGATCATCTACGCCTGGTTCGGCGGCATGAAGTTCACCGCCTACGAGGCCAACGGCCTGGTGCCGCTGGTGGAGAACAGCCCGCTGCTGAGCTGGTTCTACGCGATGTTCTCGGTGCGCGGCTTCTCGACCTTCCTCGGCTTCGTCGAGCTCAGCATCGGGCTGCTCATCGCGCTCCGATTGGCGAGCCCGCTGTTCTCCGCAGCCGGCGGCCTGCTGTCTGCCGGACTGTTCGTCACGACCGTCAGCTTCATGATCTCGACGCCGGGCGTCATCGTGCCGGAGCTCGGAGCTCCCGCGATCACGGTCGCGCCGGGTCAGTTCCTGCTGAAGGATATCGGTCTGTTCGCCGCCTCGTTCTGGGTGTTCGTCGACTCGCTGAAAACCGTGGTTCGCAAGTGAACCGGCGTGGGCATCAGCACCGCATGAAACCCGCAAAGCTGCTCGCTGTGTTCGTCGTCGATAGCGGCGAAAAGGAGCCGACGATCACAGTTGAGCAGGATCCATCCTCAAGGAGCACGAAATGAGCAAGCGTCTCGACTACGATCAGGTTGCGCCGGCCGGCATGAAAGCGCTGGGCGGCGTCTACGGCTACATCATGCAGAGCAAACTTCCCGCGGTGCTGGTCGATCTGGTCTATCTGCGGGTATCGCAGATCAACAATTGCGCCTACTGCCTCGATATGCACACGCGCGATCTGCTCAAGAAGGGCGAGAAGATCGAAAAGCTCGCGTTGCTGCAGGCGTGGCGGGAGGCCGGCAATCTCTTCGATGCCCGCGAACGCGCCGCGCTCGCCTGGGCCGAAACGGTGACGCATGTCGCCGCGACCAACGTGCCGGATGACGCCTATCGGGCCGCCCGCGAGGTGTTCGACGAGCGCGAGCTCGTGGATCTCACGATCGCAGTCAGCCTGATGAACGCCTACAACCGCATGGCCATCAGCTTTCGGAACACGCCGAAAGCTGCAATCGAGAAGTAGAACCGGACGCGCGTTTGAGCGCAGCAGGACGCCGACCAGAGCAGGGCGGCAACAACGTCGAAAGGATATGCATCATGTCACGGCCAGTCATCGACGACGCGATCGACGTCTTCAAGATCGACGACGACGTCACGCTCAGGCGAATGGTTCTGCACAACGCGAACCCCAAGGGGATCGTGCTGTTCCTGCACGGGTTTCCGGAGACCCTGTACGCCTGGCAGGATATTGCCACGGCGCTGGCTGGTGACTTCGAGGTCCACGCTTTCGACTGGCCGGGCTACGGCCTCTCGTCACGGCCAGCGATCGACCGGTTCTCCTATGCGCCCAGGGACTACGCGCGGCTTCTGGATCGATATATCGAGAAGGCGGGCATCGACACATCGAAGCTGACGATCTATGCCACCGATATCGGGGCGCTTCCGGCGCTGCTGCTGGCCGTGGAAAAAACCGATATCGCAAGAACGATCATCGTGGGCGATTTCGCCCCGTTCAACAGGCCGCAGTTCATGTATCCGAGCCTGCAAAGCCTGAAGGCGGGACCTGCGATGGACCAGGTCCGCGCCAGCCTGAACAGCAATCGCGACGAGATCCTTGAAAACACCTTCACAAGGGGCTTGCCCAAGGAAGCTCATTTCGACGTCGCGCGCGAATTCAAGGACGACATGTCCCGCGGATGGATGCAGGGCGCGATGACGATGGCAGATGCGTTCGCGCATTACTACTCGCACTTTACCCGAGACCAGGATCACTTCGAAGCGCAACTGACCCGGCTCACGACACCGGTAAAGGTGGTCTGGGGCGAGCAGGACCTCTACATCAACAAGCAGATGGGAGTTGAGCTCGCCGAAAGACTGCACGCGGAACTCACGGTTCTTGCGGGCGTCGGGCATTTCCCCCATTTGCAGGCCCCTGCGCTGACGATCGCCGAGGTCCGGGCCGCATTCCGGTGAGCCGCCCAGCCCATTGACCGGCGCGGCCCAATGCTCGGCTTCGCCCAAAGCCATGCGGCAGACGCAACCGGCCGCGCGGGCGCGAACCGTCTCGCGCGGTTGCCATGGGTCGCTCCCCGGCAGATGATGCAGAAAAAGCCGATCGAGAGGAAACGAATGCGTGGACGTCGCGTGCTGATGGAATCGTTCGTGGCGCACGGCGTGCGTCACATCTTCGGCAATCCCGGCACCACCGAAACGCCGCTGCTCGACAGCCTGCCGGCTTTTCCGCAACTCGCATACATCATGGCGCTGCATGAAGGTGTCGCGGTCAGCGCCGCGAGTTTCTACGCGCAGGCGTCGGGACGCGTCGCCGTTACCAATCTGCATGTCGCGCCGGGCCTCGGCAACGGCATCGGTTCGCTCTACGGCGCGCTGAAAGCAAATTCGCCCGTGGTGGTGACGGCCAGCCAGCAGGACACCCGCATGCGGCTGAACAATCCGCTGCTCGGCCACGACCTCGTTGCGATGGCAGCACCAGTCACGAAGTGGAGCGTGCAGATCGAGCGCGCCGACGAGATCGCACCGATCATGCGACGCGCGTTCAAGGTGGCGACCGATGCGCCGCAGGGGCCGGTGTTCGTGGCGCTGCCGATCGACGTCATGGAACAGGAAACAGCGGTCGATGTGCTGGCGCCGGATCATCTGTGGCGCGCGACGCGCCCCGATCCTGAAGGCATCGAGGCACTGGCCGCGCTGCTGCTGAAATCGAAACATCCGGCCATCATCGCCGGCGATGACGTGGCGCGATCGGGCAGCGTGCAGGCGCTGGTGGCGCTCACGGAAGCGGTCGGTGCCACGGTGTGGTTCGAAGGGCTGCGGCATCACGCGCCGTTTCCAACCGGCCATCCGAGCTACCGTCAGGCGCTGCCTGGCGATGCCCGGCAGGTGCGCAAGGCGCTCGGCGACGCCGATCTCGTGCTGCTGGTCGGCGGTCCGTTCTTTGAGGACATCTGGTTTGCGCCAGGCGGCCACATTCCTGACGGCGCGGCCCTGCTGCAGATCGAAGCCTCGGCCGAGCGTCTCGCACTCAACAACCGGCTCGATGCCGGCGTGGTCGGGGACATCGCCGCCAGTCTCGGCGCGCTGACCGACGCTTTGCGCGCAAAGGCGGGTGCAGAGTTCAGGCAAACTGCGCAAAACCGCAATGCCGCGCTGGCCGAATTGCAGGCGAAGGAGAAAGAAGCCTATCGCGCGCGCGTCGAGAAAAGCTGGACCCGCGAACCGAGCTCGATGCCGCGCGTCACCGCGGAACTTCGCCGCGGTCTACCCGACAATGTCGTCATCGTCGATGAGAGCATCACGGCCAGCCTCGATCTCGCGCGCGCCTTCGACTATCGCGGCTTCGGCGATTATTTCGGCGGCCGCGGCGGCGGCATCGGACAGGGCCTCGCCGGCGCGATCGGCGTCAAGGTCGCGATGCCGGACCGTCCGGTTGTCGCCGTCTCCGGCGACGGCTCGGCGATGTATGCGATCCAGTCGCTGTGGACCGCTGCGCACCACAAGCTTGCGATCGTGTTCGTGGTGCTCGCGAACCGCGAGTACCGCATCCTCAAGCACAATGTGGACGTCTGGCGGCAGAACTTCGAAGCCGGCACCCAGCATCCCTATCAGAACATGGATATCACCGGCCCCGCGCTCGACTTCGTGCATCTCGCAGCCGGCATGGGCGTCGAGGCCGTCCGGGTCGAGAGGGCCGATGACATCGCAGGCGCCGTTGCGAAGGCCGTTGCAAGCCGGCGGCCGTACCTTGTCGAGATCGCAATCGAAGGAAAGCGGTAGGAGTTTCTCATGGCAGGCATTCTGGACGGCAAGGCTGCATTGGTGACGGGCGGCGGCTCGGGCATCGGCCGGGCGACGGCGATTGCGATGGCGCGCGAAGGCGCGCGTGTGGCGGTGTCCGACCTCTCGAAGGACGGCATCGAGGAGACGGTCGCGCTCGTCAACGCCGCCGGCGGCCAGTCGATCGCGATCCAGGGCGATGTCACCGACGAGGCCGCCGTCGCCAACATGGTGGCGCGCACGGTGTCGGCGTTCGGGCGGATCGATTGCGCGTTCAACAACGCCGGAGTGGCCGGGCGCTCCGTCGGACCGCCCGGCCAACGCATTCATGAGCTCACGCAGCCCACCGTGGCAAAAATGTTCTCGGTGAATTTGATGGGCGTGTTCCTGTGCCTGAAGTACGAGATCGCGCAGATGCTCAAGCAGGGCGGCGGCGGCGCGATCGTCAACACGGCCTCGATCGCCGGGCTGATCGGCCTTGCCACCTCGGCTCACTATGTCGCGACCAAGCACGGCGTCGTCGGGCTGACCAAATCAGCGGCGGTCGAATATGCCCAGGACGGCATCCGGGTGAATTGCGTCAATCCCGGCTACATCAAGACGCCCATGACCAAGGAGACGATGGACGAGCGTTACGACGAGATCATGGCCAAGGTGCCCGTACGCCGTTTGGGCGTACCGGAGGAGATCGCGGAGGCCGTGGTCTGGATGTGCTCGGACAAGGCGTCCTTCATGACCGGCGCCTCGCATGTGGTCGACGGCGGCTACACTGCCGCCTGACATGCATCGGCGAAGCTAAACCCGTCCGTTGACCGGCAGCAGGGCGCCGGTGACGGCGCTGGCGGCGTCGGAGGCGAGGAACAGGATGACGTCGGCGAGTTCTTTCGGCGTCACCCATTTGGAGATATCGGCTTTCGGCATCGCCGCACGGTTGGCCGCGGTGTCGATGATCGAGGGCAGCACGGCGTTCACCGTGACCTTGCCCTTCAATTCGGCGGCGAGCGACTCGGTCAGGCGATGCACGCCGGCCTTCGACGCCGCGTAGGGGCCCATGCCGGAGGCGGCCTGCAGCGCGCCCAGCGCGCCGATATTGATGATGCGTCCGGCGCGGGACTTGACCAGATAGGGAATGGCGGCCTGTGATGTGTTCAGCGCGGTCATCACGTTCATGGCGTACATGCGCTGCCAGGTTCTCGGATCGCCATCGGTGACGGCCTCGAACACGAAGCCGCCGGCAATATTGATCAGCGCGTCGAGCCGGCCGAAATGCGCCGCTGCCTTGTCGATCGCCGCCTTGGCCTGCGCCGCGTCGGTGAGATCGACGTTACCGAGCTCGATGCGGTCGGGCGTTGCCGCCGCGGTCGATGCGGTATGGTCGAGGCCGGCGACGCGCGCGCCCCGCGCCAGAGCTTCGTCGGCGACCACCTTGCCGAGCGCGCCGAGGGCGCCGGTGATGACGATGGCTTTTCCGTTCATGGTGGTCTCCGTAACCGCAAATGGCAGGGGACCACTATGATCAGGCGGAATTCATTTGCAACGAGGCGAATTTCGCGCCGTAGTGTGGACGGTCAATCTATGCCCGCAAAGGATGTTGGCGATGTCCGCTCCACGGCCATGCGAAACCCATCTCGACGTTGTCAAATTCCGTTACGGATTGCCGCATCTGGCGCAAGCGCTCAAGCGCGACCGCAGGGTCAAGGTCGTGGCCCTCGGATCATCGTCGACCGCGGGAGCCGATAACATCCTGCCGTTCCCGCCGCGGCTGGAGCTCTTGTGGCGCAGCCAGAAGCAATCGTTTGGCCGGATGATCGACATCATCAACCGCGGCATCGGCGGGCAGGAGGCGCCGGAAGAGTTTTCGCGGATCGAATCCGACGTCATCGCCGAAACGCCTGTCATGGTGATCTGGCAGGTCGGCACCAACGCGGTGTACAAGGACTTAAACTTCGATCAGGTGCAGGCGACACTCGAGGCAGGCCTCGACGTGCTCGGTGGGCTGCCGCTCGATGTCGTGGTGATGGATTCGCAGTACACCGACGCAATCATCGGCAAGGCCGACGTGCTCGAACGCGCCAACCGGTTCATGCCGATGATCGCCAAGGTCACTGCAAGCAGGAACGTGAACCTGTTCAGCCGCTTTGCGCTGATGAAGCGCTGGGTTGACGATGGTATTCTGCTCTCCGATCTCGACGATGGCGCACCGGAGCATCTCCATACGAGCGAGTGGGCGACCGATTGTGTAACCAAGGCGCTGCTCGGTGCGATCAACGATGCGGTCGCGCGGGACGCGATTGCGTGAAGTGACTACGTAAGACTACGGGGTATGGCGTGATCGCTAAAATTCGCGGCAGTTCTGTAAGTCGTTTGCAGAACCCTTTTCGTAGAAGCGGAACCTCGACCAAGCAGGGGGTTTGCGAATGGGAAATCTTCCGGATCACGGTTTACCGCTCGTTCAGCTTAAGGAGCAGCGGCGCGATCTCGTGGTGGCGTTGCAGAACCGCAAAGGGCCGGTGAGCAGCTGGGAATTGATGCAGATCGCGGCGATCCAGCAGGCGATTTCCGCCTTCGAGGACGTCATTGCCGATCTTGATGCCGAGCTCGAGCTCGAGGCTGCGGCGTAATCCAATTGATCAGGCTTGCAGATAGCGGCCTTCAAGCGCCTTGCGCTCGGCCTGTCCGAGCCCGAGGCCGTCATGGAAATAGCCGTCGAGGCTGCCGTAGTCGTCATCGATGGCCTCGAACGCCGCGTCCAGGAACGCGGCCTGCACGGTGCCGAGCACCTGCCTGACGTGGTCGGGAAGCTCGGAGGTCGCGGACGTATCGCGCTTGTAGAACTGGTTGGTGAGCAGATAGTCGTCCGCGATTACCTCGTCGGGCACGCCGAGCGCGTGCAGGATCAGCGCGCAGGCAAAGCCGGTGCGGTCCTTGCCGGCGGTGCAGTGGATCACCAGCGGCGCGCGATCTTCCAGCAGATGGGCAAACAGCGTGCGGTAGCGCTCGGTATTGTCCTGCACATAGCCGCGATAGGAGTCCCGCATCACGTCGACCGCGTCGTCCTTCGACAGCGGCCGGGTCTCGGCGATCGCGCGCAGCGCGGCGACGACCGTCGGCTCGACCGGGAGCGAATGCACGGTGACGTCGGTCATGCCGCACAGCGCCTCGGCGCGCTCGGCGACACCGCGGAAATCGAACGCGCTTCTGACCCCGAGCCCGCGCACGACCGCGATGTCCTGCTCGGTGAGGTGGGCCAGATGGTTGGAGCGGAAGATCTGCCGCCACCGCACGGTCCGGCCGTCATGCGTCACGTATCCCCCCAGGTCGCGAAAATTGCTGGCACCGGAGAGATTGAGATGACGCGCGAGGGTTTTGGACATCGGGCAGACCTGTTGCTGTGGATGCTGTCTTGACGCAGGAGTCTCGTGCAGACAGGTCTATAATGGGCGCGTGAGGGGGAGAATATGACTTATCGCGGGATCGCCATTGTTGCCGGCGCAATTCTTGTCGCCGGTTCCTCGGCTGCGTCGGCGCAGTCCACGTTCCGGAATTATCGCTGCGCCGACGGCACGCAGTTCGTCGCGCTGCTGGGGGCGGATTCGCGCGCGCATCTGCAACTCGACGGCAAGGCGGTGGCGCTGCGGAAGCGGCTGTCGCTGACGGGGACGCGCTATAGCGGGAGCGGGGTTACCCTCGATATCACCCGGACCGGTCAGGCCCGGCTGAAGCACGGCAAGCAGCCGGTCACGGCCTGCGACCTGACATGAAAAAAGGGCCGAAACGCTGCGTTCCGACCCTTCCTTACCGTTCTGACGCTGTTTGATGTCGCCGCGTCGCGCGACTTGGTTGCCGCGGCATCAGTGGTCGCGGCCCGGCTTGGCGTCGTCGATCGCGGCCTGATGATACCAGCTCTCGCTGCAGATGCTGGTTTCGACCTGCGCCGC
This sequence comes from Bradyrhizobium ivorense, assembly GCF_900696085.1. Taxonomy (GTDB): domain Bacteria; phylum Pseudomonadota; class Alphaproteobacteria; order Rhizobiales; family Xanthobacteraceae; genus Bradyrhizobium; species Bradyrhizobium ivorense. The sequence continues at coordinate 44,616 of NZ_CAADFC020000018.1, read as the reverse complement.
CAGCTCGAGCGCCGAGCGCGCCTCGCCGTAACGACGTCCCCCGAGAGCCGCGCGGCCCCCGGCCGGGAATTGATAGATCTTGGCAGATCCCTGGTTTTGGCCCGTGGTGATCATCTGAAAGTCTCCTTGGCCGGAATGCGAGCCTCCATGCTGCGCCCGACTCCTTCGCGTGTGGTTACCGAGTTCTGATATTGGCCGGGGCTGGACTGGGTGCAAATGACTACGAAGCGGGCAGCTATTGTCCATTCTTTGGGCAAATCTCGGTTTGCATCCTGCGAGGCAGGATGCAGCTGACCAACGCTTGAGCGGGGGTGATGGTTGCCGGTGACGGCTCGGCGGGACCCAAACTGTCACATGGCGCTGCCGCAGCTTTAATCGGCGAGGGCGCTAGCGGCCGGATTTGCTGGAGAATCGGGCGGCGGGCGGCTCAGTAAGCGGATTCTGGCTGGCGCCGACGCATGCCAGCCGCGCGCCTTTGTCGCAGCAAAAAGTTCAAAAGCAGCTGTGGACATTCCGGCCGACCTGCGTCCCGCAGCGCAGCGGCTGGCATTCAAATTGCTTAATAGGAACCGGCCGATGGTGGCCGGGTACGTGCGGCGACCGACTGGCTTTCGGTTTCCTCGCGGTTTTTTGCATCATCAACAGAGAGGCTCAATGACCAAGTACAAGCTCGAGTATATCTGGCTCGACGGATATACGCCGACGCCGAACCTGCGCGGCAAGACGCAGATCAAGGAATTCGCGTCGTTCCCGACCCTCGAACAGCTTCCGCTGTGGGGCTTTGACGGTTCGTCCACCCAGCAGGCTGAAGGCCACAGCTCTGACTGCGTGCTGAAGCCGGTCGCATGCTATCCCGACGCCGCGCGCGAGAACGGCGTGCTGGTGATGTGCGAAGTCATGATGCCCGATGGCAAGACGCCGCATTCGTCCAACAAGCGCGCCACCATCCTGGATGACGACGGCGCCTGGTTCGGCTTCGAGCAGGAATACTTCTTCTACAAGGACGGCCGTCCGCTCGGCTTCCCGGGTGAGGGTTATCCGGCTCCGCAGGGCCCGTACTACACCGGCGTCGGTTACAAGAACGTCGGCAGCGTCGCCCGCAAGATCGTGGAAGAGCACCTCAACCTCTGCCTCGCCGCCGGCATCAACCACGAAGGCATCAATGCCGAAGTGGCCAAGGGCCAGTGGGAATTCCAGATCTTCGGCAAGGGCTCCAAGACCGCGGCCGACCAGATGTGGATGGCTCGCTATCTGATGCTGCGCCTCACCGAGAGCTATGGCATCGACATCGAATTCCACTGCAAGCCGCTCGGCGATACCGACTGGAACGGCTCGGGCATGCACGCCAACTTCTCGACCAAGTACATGCGCGAAGTCGGCGGCAAGGAATATTTCGAGAAGCTGATGGCGGCCTTCGAGAAGAACCTCATGGACCACATCGCCGTCTACGGCCCGGACAATGACAAGCGTCTGACCGGCAAGCACGAGACCGCGCCGTGGAACAAGTTCAGCTACGGTCTGGCCGATCGCGGCGCCTCGATCCGCGTGCCGCACTCGTTCATGAACAACGGCTACAAGGGCTATCTGGAAGACCGCCGTCCGAACTCGCAAGGCGACCCCTACCAGATCGCCTCGCAGATCCTGAAGACCATCGCCGAGGTCCCGACCGGCGCGAAGGCCGCGGCCTAAGCCATCACCGGATGCCCTGACGGGCGTCCGCTCACGCAAAACGGGTCCGCCAGGGCAGCACGCCTTGGCGGACCCTTGCATTTTCATGACGGCGTTGGCCGGTGCCGGCGCACCGAAAGCGGTTTCGCCGCGTTATGAACCGCGCTAGACAACGGTGGTATCTTTGGCTGCCGCGGGGACACGGCGCTTGTTTGAGGGATTTTACAAGGTCCGGTTCGAACTGGGCGGCAATGTCGGCCGCAGCGTGATGTATGTCGGCAACGGCAAGATGCTCGGCGGCAACTCCGCCTTTGCCCATATCGGCAGCTATGAGATCGAGGGCGACGAGGTCGCGGCCGAGATCAAGACCGTCCGTCACAACCCCGATCCGAACTACCGCGCGATGGCCGGCACCGATGACGCGACCCTGATTGCGAAGGGACGGCCGGACGGCGCGCTGCTGCGCTTCAAGGGCGAGCTGAAGGAATTGCCCGGCGTGCCGTTCCAGTCGGTGATGACGCCGATCACCGAAGACGAGATTCCGGCCGTCCGCGGCGTCGGCGAGGGCGGCATCGTCGACGGGCTGTACTCGATCCACATCCGCATGCTCGACGGGGTCGACGGCGGCCTGACCGGCGTGATGCTGCTCAACAACGGCCGCATCCTCGGCGGCGATGCGTTCTTCTACTATCTCGGCAGCTACACCTCGGCGAACGGCCGCTGGAAGGGGCAGATCCTGAACCAGGAGCACACCTCGGCGGTGGGCGAGAACCCGATCTTCGGCGGCCACGAGGTCGGCATCGGTTTTGCCGGCACTTACGACGAAGAGGGAGCCGTGCTCGACGCCACCGCGTTTGCCGGCAAGCGCAGCCTCCGCCTCACTGCGGTGCTCAAGCTGATGCGGCGAGCGTAATGGGCAATTCGGTGCGCGTGCTCTCGACATTGGCGCTGAAGGGCGCGGTCGCGCGGCTGGCCGCGGCCTATCACGCCGCGAGTGGCGTCCGGATCGATGCGGATTTCGCGCCGACGCTGGCGCTGCTCGAGCGCCTGCGCGGCGGCGAGGCGCCCGATCTCGTGATCCTGACCCGCGAGGGGCTGGACGAGATGATCCGCGAAGGCCGCGTTGCTCCTGAGAGTGCGGCTGATCTCGCGCGCTCCTATGTCGGTCTTGCCGTGAAGGCGGGGGCGGCGCATCCTGATATCGCGACCGAGGCTGCGCTGCGCGCGACACTGCTTGGTGCGCGCGCAGTCGCCTATTCGCGGCTCGGCGCCAGCGGCATCCTGTTCGCGCAGCTGATCGAACGGCTCGGGATTGCGGCCGCGATCAACGCCCGCGCGGTGATCATTCCGCAGGGCTTTACCGCAGAAAGGCTCGTCAGCGGCGAGGCCGATCTTGCGGTCCAGCAGATCAGCGAGCTGAAGCAGGTCGACGGCATCGAGGTGATCGGTCCCGTTCCGCTGGAATTGCAGACGCCGGCGGTGTTTTCCGCCGGCCGGATGACGCGTTCGCAAAGCGCCGATGCCGCCGATGATCTGCTGCGCTATCTGTCGTCGCCAGCGGTCGCGCCGGTATTGCGCGAGACCGGGCTCGAGCCTTGAATTTGCCCGCAGCACGACGCAACCTGCCGCCCATGTTCAGACCCCTTCATGTCATCATCGTTGCCGCGGCACTGGCCGCGCCGGCGCTTGCGCACGCGCAATCGGCCGACCTCGTCTTGTGCGATCGCGTTGCGGCCGATCCCTCCGATCCCGACCGGCCGGCCGACGTGAAGGGCGTCGCCGAGATCGCGGCGTCGGATATCGCGACCGCGATCAAATACTGCGCGGTCGCCGCAAAATCGTCGCGCCGTGCGATGTACCAGCTCGGCCGCGCCTATGCCGCGAACAAGCAGACCGCGGAGGCGGTCGCCGCCTGGCGCAAGGCGGCCGACAAGGGCTCAACTTCGGCGATGGTCGAGCTCGGCGTGCTCTACGGCACCGGCAGCGGCGTGGCGAAGGACGAGGCGCAGGCGCGAAAACTGCTGGAGCGCGCGGCGCAGGCCGGCAATCCGCGCGGCGTCAGCAATCTGGCGGCGCTCGGCGGCAGCACAGCGGCCGATCCGGCGCGCTCGCGCGACCTGCTCGCCAAGGCCGCGGAGACCAACGCCGAGGCGCAATATCAGCTCGGCATGATGTTGGCGGAAGGCAAGGGCGGTGCGCAGGACGATGTCGCCGCACGGGCGCTGTTCGAAAAGGCCGCGGCGCAAAACCATCCCGCCGCGCTGGAGCGGATGGGCGCCTTCGCGCAGGCCGGCCGCGGCGGGCCGAAGGACAGCGATGCCGCCAAGGCCTACTACGAGCGCGCCGCGGCGCTCGGCGACGAGGACGCCAAGAAGGCGCTGGAGCGCGCCCGCTGTCCCTATGTCATCAAGGACAAGCGCGGCAACCCGGTGACCAATCTCTGCTTCTAGAGTTCCGGAACTGCCGGCGAGCATGGCTCCCTGAACTGGAAGAAACTGGCCCTTTCTTTCGCGACACTCCGGTTCTAGCTTCGACCTTTCACGCCAAGCGCAAGCGACGGTCGCAACATCGGGGCAACCTTGATGATCTCCCAGTTCTTCGAAGTCGAGATAAAGGACGGCCACATCGACCGCTACATGAGCCTTGCGGCCTCGCTGAAGCCGGCGCTGGACGCCATGGGCGGCTGCCTCTTCATCGAGCGCTTCCGGAGCCTGACCCGCAAGAACCTGCTGCTGTCCTATCAAATCTGGCAGGACGAGGGATCCATGACCGCGTGGCGCGTCGATGAGGGCCATCATGCGGTGCAGACGATCGGTCGCGAGAAAGTCTTCTCCGACTATCGCATCCGGATCGCCCAGGTGATCCATGAAGCAAGGCCGGGCGGCCCGATCTGGCAACCCGAACGGCGCACACCCTACAACGACCCCACGAGGCGTCCGGCTACATACGTCGTTGCATCGGAGTCGACGAATCCCGATCTGCCGGTCGGCACGCAATGGCGTCGCGATTCCTTCGCGAGCATGTATCGCGACGGCCGTTTCGCGCATCTCGTCGACGTGCCGGATGTTCAATCCGGTCTGGACTTCGGTGCCAAGCTGTTCGCCGATCCGACGACCGAATATTTTCGCGTTTTCGAGGTCATGCGCGACTACGGAATGTACGATCGCCGCGAGGCGCCGCAATATTATCCGCCGGCGCGTCGCGCCTAGCCGAGAGGAACGCTCGCCGCGGCACGCCGTTGACCTCGCGAAAGGCACTGGCGAGGCGATGTCATGATCCGCAAGCTGCGTTCCGGCGAGTATCGGCTGTATTCCCGCAAGGTCAATCCGAAGACCGGCAAGCGCCGCAATCTCGGAACCTTCAAATCGCGCGCGGCGGCCGAGAAGCACGAGCGCGACGTGCAGTATTTCAAGCGGCATTAGGGCCGCTTGCAGGCCGTCGCAGGGGGCGCTACCAAAATGCCGAAAAACAACCCCATGCAAAGTAGCCGGCGCGGCGCGCCAACCAAGCCGCTTGACACGTCGGGCAACTCAGGGGTATTCTTCCAATATTCCGAAATGTGCAAAACCTGAGCGGCCGCGCTTACGGTGCAGGGCAGGCCGCGCCGGTCTTGACCCAGGCCTCGACCAGCGCGCCGGCTTGGTCCTGAGTGCCGGGCGCGGGGGCGCGGCCGAAGCCGGGATGCCAGGCCCAGCCCACCAGCGTGTCCTTGCCGATATGCTCGATCAGAGACTCGACCTTGCGGCCGCCATTGCGCGCCGGGTCCTTGATCTGCTCGCAGATCTCGCCGATCGACTTGCCGCCCCACGCCATCTCGCGCGGCGCCAGATGCCATTCCGGATGGCCGGGGACGCGGCCGGGTTCGAAATTGCCGTGTTGGTGGCAGGTCGCGCAGCGCATCGCCTCGATGCCGTGACCATCGGCGCCGCGCGTCACCGGCGGCTGGTGGATGCGGCTGACATCGCCCTGCCGCGGGCTGTCGCCGGCGGGATGGCAGTTGGTGCAGCGCGGATGCGTCAGCACCCTGCCGAGCTCGGTGAAGATCGCCGCCGATCGCTTCTCGACGTTCTCGATCGACGCAAAGCTGTCCGGCGAGGCGAGGGCGTGGCTTGCGGCCTGCGACGCCGCGTAGCCCGCGCACAGGCTGGTCATGAGCGCCGTCGCCGCCGCGATGATCCGAAACCTGGTCTCCGTCATCGCACGCTCATTTGTTGGCGATCAAATAGCGCTGGGCGTCGGCGAGGATCACGTCGCGCACCGCTTCGTGGTACTTGATGTAGCCGGTGCAGCGGCAGAGATGGCCGTCGAGCGCATCGGCGATGGTCTGCTCGAGCTCGTCGCGCGGCACCGGCGTGCGCGCCAGACGTTCGAGCAGCACCTGCCCCTCGTTGAGAAACCCCGCCGTGCAGTAGCCGCACTGGAAGGCGAAGTGGGCGATGAAGGCTTTTTGCAAGGTGGAGAGCTCGCCGTCCTTGGCGTGTCCCTCGACGGTGCGGATCGTCTTGTCGTGAAAGGTCACGGCGGAGACGATGCAGGTCGGGCTGGTGTAGCTGGTGCCGTCGGGGTTATCGACGATGATGGCGCAGCTCAGGCACTGCGCGGCGCCGCAGCCGAACTTGGTGCCGGTCATGCCGAGCATCTCGCGCAGGAAATCGTTCATGGTGAGGTCGTCGCGGACCTCGAACGGCCCGTGCTTGCGGCCGTTGATGGTCAGGCTGAGCGTCGTCACGTCAGCGCTCCCTTGAGCAGGCTTGAGGTCACCGGCAGCGAGCGGAATCGGTGGCCGGTAGCGTCATAGATGGCGTTGAGCAGCGCCGGCACGATCGGGATCATCACCACCTCGGCCATGCCCTTGGGCGGCTCGTCCGGCGTCAGCGGCGGCAGCATCTCGATCTCGAGATCGCGCAGCGGCAGGTCGGAGCCGCGCGCGACCAGATACTGGCCGAGATTCCATTGCCCGTTGCCGGGGCCGCCCTCGTACGGCGGCAGCGTTTCCAGCAGCGCGTAACCGACGCCCATGGCAAAGCCGCCATGCGACTGGCCCAGCACCACCTCGGGCACCAGCGCCTGGCCGCATTCGAACACGCTGTAGGCCTTTGCGATGCGCAACGTTCCGCTGGCGCGCTCGATTTCGACGCGGACCAGCGTGCCGCACATCGAGGTATAGGCGGTGCCGATCCGGTTGTTGTCGGTCGGCGGAAACTTGACGCTGACCCGGTCGATCCGTTCGAACGCGCTGCGGCCGCGACGGATCGCCAGCGCGTCGATCTCGGCGCGGTACTGCTCGCCGAACAGCGGGAAGCGCGCCCGCGACCAGGCCCAGCGTGAAAAACTATGCGCGATCGCGCCGGTGACGAGGTTGCGGGCATGCGCGGTCGCGGCGAGTTTTGCCAGCGGCAGCGGGGCGAGATCGTCGAGTGTGAGCTGGCCGTCCTTCCAGCGCGCCTTGTCCCATTGCTTGGCACGAGGATCAGTCTTTGGCATGCGCCACAGTTCGAGCGCCGCGGGCCACAGGCCGAAGCGGTAGATGATGCGGGCCGCCTCGGCCGACGAATGGGTGCCGACATGGGCGCCGATCGAGGCGCTGGTCGGCGAACTGATCGCGGGCACCCAGCGCGGATTCTTCTCGGCGAGATCCTGGGTCTTCTGGTCCATCGTGTAGGGATCGCCCGAGCTGACCAGCCCAAGCGCGTCGTAGCTGTCGACGCGGGAGACCGCGACCTCGTCGGCGATGGCGCCGAGATGGCCGGCGACGCGGTTGGCGAGCGCGGTGCCGATGCCGTTGCCCATCTCGACGTGATCGCAATAGATCGCGATCCGTCCCTCGGGACCGAGCTCGACCCGGCCGAGCGAGCAATCCGCGCCCGCGCCGTAATCCTTGGTGACGCAGGCGACCCCGGTGCCGATCAGCCGCTCGGCGGATGCGCTCTGCTTGAATTTGGCCCGCTGCTGCCAGATCGGGTGCTGCTCGAGCTTGTCGAGGATTTCCGGCGTGCGCACCGACACGATGTAGGGATTGCCGGTCATGGTCCGGCCGTTCTGCTTCAGCGCGTTGTTGCGGCGGAACGCGATCGGATCGGCCTTGAGCTCATCGCATGCTTCGTCGATCAGCACTTCGAGCGCGGTCATGGTCTGCAGCGTGCCGTAGCCGCGCATCGAGCCGGCGGTGACGCCGCGCGAATGCAAGGCAACCGTGGTGACGTCGACCTTCGGGACGTCGTAGATGCCGATCGCGGCGGTGGCGCCGACGGTCGCGACATTGGCGGAGAAATTGGCGAGCCCGCCTCCGTCGAGCACATGGTCGGCGGCAAACGCGGTGATCTTGCCGCTCTTGCGATCGATCCCGATCCGCGAGCGCATCTTGAACGGGTGGCGCTTGATGCCGGCCTGGAACTGCTGGTAGCGGTCGTGCGCCAGCCGCACCGGCTTCCCCGGCAAGAACATCGCGCTCAGCGCGACATAGAGGATGAACGGGGTATGGTCGCGGCCGCCAAAGCCGCCGCCGACATGGGCGAACTGCGCGTTGATGTGCGTGGGCCTGAACGGCGCGCGCGCCTTGCCGAGCAGATGCGCGATCGACTCGATCGCCTCATAGGGCGACTGCACGCCGAGCACCAGCTCGAGATTGCCGCTTTTGCCGTCGTACCAGGCGAGCCCGCTTTCCGGCTCGAGGAACATCGGATCGACCGATTGGGTCTCGAACTCGCGGTCGAGCACCAGCTGCGACGGATCGTCTTTGCTGAGCTGAGCCCGGATCTGTTCGCCATAGGTGGCCGCCTTGGCGTAGTCGGGCTTGGTGTCCTTGGCGAGCGGCAGCCAGACCGGCAGCGGCGCGTTCTGGATCCGGCTCGGCGACACCCAGCCGGCCATGACAGGGGAATAGACATCGGGTGCGTCGGGGGTGGCGCCGGCGACGCGGGTGAAGCGGTAGGCCCCGTAATTCGGCAGGGTGACCGGGCCGGTCTCGTCGCCGATCTTGACGAAGGTGCCGTCGCGCAGCGCGAAGCGCGCCCGGTCAAAGGCGTCGAAGGTCTCGAAGATCAAGAGCGCGACCGGCTGGCCGAGATAGATCGGGGTCTTGCCGATCGGGCAGAACAGGTCGCCGGTGTAGAACTCCGGCACCCGCGTGCCGATCCGGTCGAGATCATCGGCGGTCACGACCACCGACGGCTTCGCCGCGCCGTCGAGCCGGGCGAGGTCCATGCCGGCATAGACATGCGTCGCGTCGTTGGCGCGCACCAGGATGGCGTGCGAGGTGGTCGCCGGCCAGCCCGGCATGTCGGCGGCGCGGAAGTCGGAGGCGTAGAGCTTTGCGCCGGTGACTTTTGCTACGCCGTCGACGCGGCCGGCGCCGGCCGCGGCCGGATTGAACTGGCCGCGCCCGGGCAGCGTCTCCCGGGTCGCGAACGCCGGCGCCTTGGCCAACTCCTTGGCAATGGCGAGCTGCGACAGGCTGACCGAGATGCCGCCCGCCGACAACCACTTCACGAATTCGCGTCGCGAAGGCCGCATGCCCAGATCCCTCATCAACGCTCTCAGTCGCATGTCGCGCCCCGGTTTACCGGGAGGCGCGACACGCGCCGCAACGTAGCGGTCAAGCCGCCATGATTCGCAACGCTACGATAGGCGGAATCCGCCGCCTCACTGCAGATCGGCGATCGTCGCCGGCCCGGGACCGGGCGTGATCAACGCCGGCCACTGCTTGGAGCCGAACGGCACCATCGGCGGCAGGAAGGTGGCCATGCCGCGCTTCTTGGTCTCGGCGATGATCGCCTCGCGCGCGTCGCCGCCCATCAGTTCGTAATCCATCAGATGGTAGCTGCCGAAGAACAGCGCGCCGACCGAGCGGTCGGCGATGATCCGGGTCAGCGACTCCAGCATGTCCTGCGGCGTCGTGGTGAAGTTGATGGTCTCGATCAGCATCAGGCGGTCGTTCATGGCGTCGGGCCCGAAGAACTGCGCCAGCACGCTGAAGATCACGTTGTTCTGCCGCGCCACATAGATGGTGTTGCTCGCGCCGTAGGTCTTGTCCCAGTCGGCGCCGAGCTGGCCCTTCCAGTCGGCCATCACGGTCATCCAGTGCGCGACCTGGGTTTGCGCCGCCCAGGCGACGTTCTTGGCGAGCAGCGGCGCCTGCTTCTTGCCGAATGCCTGCAGCTTGGCGAACGGGATCGCGCCGGCGGACAGGCATTCATCCATGAAGGCGAGGTTGTTCTGCAGGATGGCGCGGTTGTTGTCGCGCCAGTCGGCCTGCATCGGCGTCTTGTCGAGCCCGTCGAGCGCCGACTGCATCCGGCTGCGATAGGCCGCCATCGAGCCGCGCCACGCCTTGTCGTCGGCATTGTCGACGTAAGGGCCGACCACCTCGGCCAGCGCCATCGTGCTGTGGCCGACCGACTTGAGCAGCTGATAGACGACCGGCACCTGCGGCGCCTCGGTCGGCGGCTTGCCCGGCCGGTACAGGATCAGGCGGCCGCCGGCGCCGGAGAACAGGCCGAGGATCACCGGATGCTTGTCGAGGATGTTCTTCTGGAAAATCCTGGCCGCGTCGCCATACAGCTCGAACATGCCAGTGTTGAGCGCGAGCACGTCCTTGGTGGCGACGTCGGCCGGCGTCGATGAGGTCTTGCCTGAGATCGGCGCCATGTAATCGGGCAAGGCCTGCGCCAGTGCGGCGCCGCTGCCGCCGAGCAGCAGGGTCGCGGCAACTGCCAGGCGAAAACGAGTGGTCATGTGGTGCTCCTCGAAGCCTGTCATGAGAGCCGGACGCGCATCGCCGTGGCGTTAGCGGACGCGCGGGCATTTGACGCAAATTGCACAGGATGGTCGGTCCCGCATGACGCAGCACGAGGTGCGGGCGGGGCCTACAGCTAAGCGACGAATCGGCCGGTGTCCACTCCCGGAGATTGCGGAGATGACTGCGCCAAAAGACCTAATGGCCGAGGCATGGCGCCGATGCTATGTCGCTCGGGGACACATTTTATTTTTGGATTTCATGCGTTGCTGAACGGACTTTACAAGGTCGAGTACGGCATCAACGGGGCGTTCGGCCGCAGCATCATGTGCATGCATGACGGCAGGTTGCTGGGTGGCAATTCGGCCTTCGCCCATCTCGGCACCTATCAGGAAACCGGCGGCGGCCAACTTACCGCCGAGGTGATCACCGAGCGCCACAATGACGATCCCCATTACAAGCCGCTGATGGGCGCCGACGTCGCCGTCATCAAGGTGCGCGGCCGGACCGAGGGCTCGACCATCCTGTTCGAGGGCGCGTCGGATGCGATGCCGGGCGGCGTGTTCTGGGCCAATCTGGCGCCGCTCGACGACGAGGCCCTGCCGCCGCGCGGCACGGTAGGTCCTGGCGGCATCGTCAACGGCCTCTATTCGATCCACCTCCGCGTGCTCGACGGTGTCGATGCCGGCCTCTCCGGCGTCATGCTGCTGCTGGACGGCCGCATCCTCGGCGGCGACGCGTTCTTCTACTATCTCGGCTCGTATTCGTCCGCCGACGGCCGCTGGAAGGGCGAGATCCTCAATCAGGAGCACACGCCGGCCAAGGGCGAGAACCCGGTGTTCGGCGGCCACGAGGTCGGCATCGGCTTCAGCGGCGCCTGCGCGGGCGACCGCGCGGAACTCGAGGGCATCGCGCTGGCCGGCAAGCGCAGCCTCCGCCTCGGCGCAACGCTCAGGTTGATGCGGACCGTCTGATTGCGGTCGGGCCGGCCTCAGTCCTTGATCAGGAGAACGCCGCCGATCACCAGCGCGATGCCGGCCAGTCGTGAAACTGATACAGGATGCGCCGGCAATCCGAAGACGCCGAAATGATCCATGGCGATCCCGGCCAGCATCTGGCCGCCGACCACCAGCGCCAGCAGGGTTGCGGCACCGAGCGAGGGCAGCAGCAGGATCATCAGCAGGATGAAGACGCCACCCAGAATGCCGCCGCTCCAGGCCCACCACGGCACAGCCGTCACCAGCTTCCACGACGGCACCGGCTCGCGCGTTGCCACCAGCACGACGGCCATCGTCGCGAGCCCGCCGAGATAGCTGACGAAGCCGGCCCAGGCCGGCGAGTTCAGGGCGGAGCGCAGATTGCCGTTCAGGACCTGCTGAACGGCAACGCTGATGCCGGCGCCGAGCGCGAGCAGATAGAGAAGCCAGGTTTGCATGGATTGCCCCAGGAGATCGATTTGCGATCGATTTGCGGAGTATTCCCCGTCACATTCGGTTGGCAATAAGGCGCCTGCATGCGGGCATGGCGCCAAACGCAGGGAACACCCTTCCACCCGCGCCCCGGATCGACTAAGAGGCCCGCAAATCCCTGTTTTGCTCAACCATTCGCATGATCCGCCTCGATAACGTCTCCAAGCAAGTCGGCCACCAGATCCTCTTCATCGAAGCCTCCGCGGCGCTCCAGAAGGGCGAGAAGATCGGCCTTGTCGGCCCCAACGGCGCCGGCAAGACCACGCTGTTCCGGATGATCTCCGGCCAGGAAATCCCCGACGAGGGCCAGGTCTCGGTCGATCGCGGCATCTCGATCGGCTATTTCAGCCAGGATGTCGGCGATATGAGTGGCCGCAGCGCGGTTGCCGAGGTGATGGACGGGGCAGGGCCGGTCAGCGAGGTCGCGGCCGAGCTCCGCGAGCTCGAGGCCGCGATGGCCGACCCCGACAAGGCCGACGAGATGGACGACATCATCGCGCGCTATGGCGAGGTGCAGCACCGCTTCGAGGAACTCGACGGTTATGCGCTCGACGGCCGCGCGCGCGAGGCGCTGTCGGGTCTCGGCTTCAGCCAGGAGATGATGGACGGCGACGTCGGCAAGCTCTCCGGCGGCTGGAAGATGCGCGTGGCGCTGGCGCGTATTCTTCTGATGCGGCCGGACGTGATGCTGCTGGACGAGCCGAGCAACCATCTCGATCTCGAAAGCCTGATCTGGCTCGAGCAGTTCTTGAAGGGCTATGAGGGCGCGCTGCTGATGACCTCGCACGACCGCGAGTTCATCAATCGCATCATCAACAAGGTGGTCGAGATCGACGCCGGCCAGCTCACCACCTATTCCGGCGACTACGAGTTCTACGAGCAGCAGCGCGCGCTGTCCGACAAGCAGCAGCAGGCGCAGTTCGAGCGGCAGCAGGCGATGCTCGCCAAGGAGATCAAGTTCATCGAGCGCTTCAAGGCGCGCGCCTCGCACGCGGCGCAGGTGCAGAGCCGGGTGAAGAAGCTCGACAAGATCGAGCGGGTCGAGCCGCCGCGGCGGCGGCAGACGGTGGCGTTCGAATTCCAGCCGGCGCCGCGCTCCGGCGAAGACGTCGCCAGCCTGAAGAACGTGCACAAGGCCTACGGCAGCAAGCGGATCTATGACGGGCTCGACTTCATGATCCGCCGCAAGGAGCGCTGGTGCGTGATGGGCGTCAACGGTGCCGGCAAGTCGACGCTGCTGAAACTGGTCGCCGGCTCCGCCGAACCGGATGACGGGTCGGTCGCGATCGGCGGCAGCGTCAAGATGGGCTATTTCGCCCAGCACGCGATGGACCTGCTCGACGGCGAGCGCACCGTGTTCCAGTCGCTGGAGGATGCGTTTCCGCAGGCCGGCCAGGGTAGCTTGCGCGCGCTCGCCGGCTGCTTCGGCTTCTCCGGCGACGATGTCGAGAAGCGGTGCCGGGTGCTGTCAGGCGGCGAGAAGGCGCGCCTCGTGATGGCCAAGATGCTGTTCGATCCGCCGAACTTTCTGGTGCTGGACGAGCCGACCAACCACCTCGATCTCGCCACCAAGGAGATGCTGATCAACGCGCTGGCCGAGTTCGAGGGCACCATGCTGTTCGTCTCGCACGACCGGCACTTTCTCGCCGCGCTCTCCAACCGCGTGCTGGAGCTGACCCCCGACGGCATCCACCAGTACGGCGGCGGCTACACCGAATACGTCGCCCGCACCGGGCAAGAAGCGCCGGGGTTGCGGAGCTAGGACTGCTCCGCCTTCGTAGCCCGGATGCAGCGAAGCGAAATCCGGGATCAGTCTTTCCGCTCGCCAAAATCGCCATTGTCGGCGGCACCGCTGCCGCCCCAATCCGACGGCAGGATTCCCTGGCGAATGTATCGGTGGAGCGACGAGTGCTTCCAGTCGGCCGGCGACGAAACGAGGCGGTGTTTGGCCGGATTGTAGTGGGTGTAGTCGACGCAACGCTCAAAGTCGCGTTCGTTACGGACGGTGTGCTCCCAAAACCGCCTCTGCCAGAGCCCATATTCGCCGCGATGGTTGGCTGAGACTGGCACGCCGGCAGCAACGACCGCCCGCGTAAAATGGCTCTTGATTTGCCGCCATCGATCCGAGAAGTCGGCGTCTTCGGGTGGAAGCGTCATCACCGCGTGCAGGTGCTCCGGCAAGATTACGATGGCGTCTAGGGTAAACGGCTTCTTGGCACGCGCCGCACGAAATGCGGCGCGCAACAATCCGACGTGCTCGACCAGGAGCGACGATCTTCGATCCTCCAGCGTGACCGTGAAGAAGAATGTGCCGCCCGGCATGAAATTGCGTCGATAGTGCACCATGCGGAGAGGCTTACCCCGGATTACGCTTCGCTCCATCCGGGCTACAAGGTCCTGCGTAGCCCGGATGGAGCGAAGCGTAATCCGAGAGAGTCTATCCGCGCAACCCAAGCGAGCCGCGTTCACGCACTCCAGCGCGCGCAAAAGGCTTCGACGTCGCCGGACTGAAATTCCGGCAGCCGCTCCCAGATGGTTTCCGCCGGCCAGTCCCACCACGCGATCTGCGCAAGCTGGGCCGCGATGGTGCGGTTGAAGCGCTCCTTGATCGGCCGCGCCGGCACGCCGCCGACGATGGTGTAGGGCGCGACGTCGCGCGAAACCACCGCGCCCGCCGCCAGCACGGCGCCGTCGCCGACGCTGACGCCGGGCAGCACGATGACGCCGTGGCCGATCCAGACGTCGTTGCCGATCACGACGCGATCGGCGCGCCGATCCCGGAAGAAGTCATGATCGCGCTCGGCGGACGCCGTGTAGTATTCCGGGCAATAGGTGAAGCGGTGTTGCGAGGGGCGCTCCAGCGGATGGTTGGGCGCGCCGATCCGCACCTGCGCGGCGATCGCGCAAAACTTGCCGATCTGCGCGTCGGCGACGATGCAGCCGGGACCGAGATAGGAGAAGTCGCCGAGCTCGGTGTACTCGATCGCGGTGTCGCCGAGGATCTCGCAGCAACGGCCGATCGTCACCTCGCGCAGCTTGACCGTCGGCGCGATGACGGTTTCGGCGAGTTTTGGCGGCTTGGTGTCAGTCATGTGAATGTCCTTGGTCGGGCGGCCGGTTGCAGCCGCAGTGCGTATAGCACGCGCGGCATTCGGATGAACCGCGGCGGCTGCGCACCGCAGCAGCAATGCAATGGCGCATGGCACGCCGCGCGGGGCTCGCCTTGTCGGGCGCCGGGCCGGCCGCTACGCTTTGCAAAAAAGCGGGAGCGAAGCGATGAAGCAGATCAGGATCGGCGACATCACGATCGATGCGGTGATCGAGCGCGAGGGGCCATGGCGGCGGCCGCAGGATTTCTTCCCGGCCTATGACGATGCCGTGTTCAAGCATCATCTCAAGACCATGGAGCCCGAGGTGTTCGATGCTACGAGCGGCTTGATGATGATCACCTACCAGACCTTTGTGGTGCGCACGCCGCGCTACACCATCTTGGTCGATACCTGCACCGGCGAGGACAAGGGCCATCCGCCGCCGTTCGACTTTCCGGGCAAGGAGCGCTGGCGCAACGAATTGTTCCCGCTCGGCGTCTCCTTCGAGCAGATCGACTACGTGTTCTGCACCCATCTGCATATCGACCACACCGGCTGGAACACGACCCTGCGCGACGGCCGCTGGGTGCCGACCTTCCCGAATGCAAAATACGTCTTCCACAAGCGCGAATACGCCGCCTGGGAGGCCGAGCATGCCAGGGGCGCCAACCCGCCCGGCACGGTGTTTCGCGACAACTGCCTGCCGATCGTCGAGGCCGGGCAGGCGCTTTTGGTCGACGACGACTACGCGCTCGACGACACCGTCACGCTGACGCCGACGCCGGGCCATTCGCCCTGCCATTGCTGCGTCAATATCGTCTCGAAGGGCCAGCGCGCCGTGGTCGCCGGCGACCTGATGCATCACGTGATCCAGTGCCGCGAGGTGGATTGGTCGGCCAAGCCGGATTGGGATCCGAAGCAGTCGGCGGTGTCGCGGCGAAAGTTCTTTGCCTCGGTGGCCGAGACCGACACGCTGATCCTGCCGATCCATTTCCCGGCCCCGACGGTCGGCCTGATCAAGGCGGACGGCGACCGCTTCGACTACCGCTTCAAGCGGGAGTAGCAGGATCTCGTAACCATAGGCCTGAACGGATTCTTAACGGCCTGTTCGGACAAAGGGCTTGCGATCCAACAACAAGGCCTCGGCGATGCATCCCCGGCGATTTGTGCGTGTGCGTCCGTCCGGTTGCGTGTCGAGCGTGGTCAAGCTGCTGCTTGAGCCGAAAGCACCGCTGCTCGAATGCCGCCTGGTGGACTATTCCGCCGGCGGCGCCTGCCTGGAATTTTCAAAGCCGGTGCAACTGCCCGAACGTTTCGAAATGCTTCACGGCAACACAAGGAAACGATGCCGGCGGGTCTGGAGCAAGGGCGTGCGGGTCGGCGTTTCGTTCTGAGCGGCGGCCGCGCTCATCCATCCGTCAACGCCGATTGGGCCGCGCTTGGGCGGCCCAATGTACGATCGTCGGTGCGAGAACGCCGCGGCGAGGGCGCTCAGGCGCCGCTCTGGCACTTCTTCATGAAGGAGGTTTTTGCCGCGCCGGCGAGCTTCTTGCCGTCCGAGCCGACCGCCTTGGCCGCGCAGGCATCCGTCGTGCACTTCTTCATGAACGAGGTCTTTGCCGCGCCGGCCAGCGGCTTGCCGTCCTTGCCGACGGCCTTGGTCTCGCAGGAGGCGTCCTGCGCAAACGCCGAGCCGGCCGCAAAGGTCGCGATCACGACAGCCAAGAAAATCCGCTTCATCTGGGTTCTCCCTAAAGCAAACCAGTGCTGCGGATTGGATATCGGATTCTGTGCCCGATCAAGTTCCCTTGGCGGATTTTGCCGATAAAATGCGGAAGCAGGATCAGGAAAATTCCGCGTGCAGCGCGGAACAAATTGGGGGGGAAGCCGACAATGGATTTCGAGACGCTGGTCAAGACACGCCGAAGCGTGCGCGGGTTCAAGAAGCAGCCGGTGTCGCGTGCCGTCATCGAGGAGATCATCGAGGTCGCCAAGCGGGCGCCGTCCTCGATGAACACCCAGCCCTGGCACGTCCACGTCCTGACCGGCGAGCCGCTCGAGGAAGTGCGCCGCCGCAACATGGCGGAGATGATCGCCGGCGCCAAGCCGAAGCGCGACATCGTCAGCCATGGCGAGTACCAGGGCGTGCACCGCACGCGCCAGGTCGACATCGCCAAGAAACTGTTCGGCGCGATGGGGATTGCCCGCGACGACAAGCCGATGCGGCAGGACTGGGTGCTGCGCGGCTTTCGCCAGTTCGACGCGCCGGTGTCGCTGGTGCTGGCCTATGACCGGGTGCTCGATCCCGGCGCGGTCTGCCATTTCGACCTCGGCGCGCTCTGCTACGGCATCGTGCTGGCGGCCTGGGATCGCGGGCTCGGCAGCGTGATCAACGGCCAGAGCATCATGCGCTCCGACATCGTGCGCGAGGTGGCGAGCATCCCCGACGAGCACGTGATCATGACCTGCGTCGCGATGGGCTATCCCGACGACAGCTTTGCCGCCAACGCGGTGCAGTCGGATCGCGAGGCCAACAGCGATTTCGTTCGCTATGTCGGCTTTGCCGATTGAGACAGCGCGCGTTCGGCGCGATTGCGCAGGCGCTGACCACGGTGCGGGATATCGAATTCCGCGCGATGAAACCTCGGCGCATCGCGCGAGGTGAAACTGCGTTTGCGCTATTCCCGCCGCTGCAAAATGCGCTACTGCTTTGTTGAAAACAACAACAGCACCGGCGAGGACGAAAGATGAGCGATGACGAACAGACGGCAATGATCCGCGAGACGGTGGCGAAATTCGTCGATCGCGAACTGATCCCGCTCGAGCCGCACTATCTGAAATCGAAACTGCCCGGCAGCGCGCATCCCGAGCTGAGCGCCGAGCAGCGCAAGCGGCTGCGCGACGTCTCCAAGGAGCTCGGCCTGTGGGGCCTCGACGCGCCGGAGGATCTCGGCGGCCACGATCTGCCGACGCGCACGATGGCGGCGGTGCACGAGGAGCTCGGCCGCAGCGCGGTGCCGTTCGTGCTGCCGCCGGACTCGCCGAACCTGCGCATGCTGCAGGCGGTCGGCACCGAGGCGCAGAAGAAAAAGTATCTGCAGCCCTATATCGAGGGCCGGATGGCGTCGGCGATTGCGATCTCCGAGCCCGGCGCCGGCGGCGATCCCGCTGCGATGAAGACGCGCGCCGTGCTCGAGGGCGAACAGTGGGTGCTCAACGGCCGCAAGATCTGGATCAGCAACGCGCGGGCGGCCGACTTCATCATCGTGATGGCGCGCGTCGGCAGCGATCAGCGCCAGGGCGGCATCACCTCCTTCATCGTCGAGCAGGCCACGCCGGGCTTCATCATCGAGCGCGAGATCCCGATGCTCGGCGGCGGCTCGACTTATGAGATCGTGTTCGAGGATTGCCGCATTCCTAAGGACTCCGTGCTCGGCGAGGTCGGCAAGGGCTACGCGCCGATGCAGCTGCGCCTGCGCACCCGCCGGCTCGAAATGGGCTCGACTTGCATCGGCATTACCAAACGCGCGCTCGACATGCTGTGCGAGCACGCCAAGCAGCGCGAGACCTTCGGCGTCAAGCTCGCCGAGCGCCAGGCGATCCAGTGGTGGATCGCCGACATCGCGACCCGCATGCATGCCTGCCGGCTGATGGTGCGCGAGGCTGCCGACAAGACCGACCGCGGCGAGGACATCCGCCACGAGGCCTCGATGATCAAGGTGTTCGCGACCGAGATGGCCTATGAGGCCTGCGATCACGCCATGCAGACGCTCGGCGCGCTCGGCATGACCCTGGAACTACCGCTCAACGCGCTGTGGCAGAAGGCCCGCCTGATGCGGATGTACGAAGGCCCGAGCGAGGTGCACCGCCAGTCGATCGCGCGCCGCGTGCTCGGGTTGCGGGGCGGGTAGCAAACCGCCGTTGCCGCAAACCCCGTCATTGCGAGCGCAGCGAAGCAATCCATTCCTCCGCTTGCGGCGCGATGGATTGCTTCGCTGCGCTCGCAATGACGGGGAGGGAGCTTGCGGCGCGTTGGATTGCTTCGCTTACGCTCGCAATGACGGGGAGAGAGCTTACTGCTCCGTGACGGCGCGCGGTTAGGCCGCGCGCACGTCCGACAGGAAGCGGTTGACCTGGCCGGCGAGGTCCTTCGACTGGGTCGAGAGCTGCTCGGCGGCGCCGAGCACCTGGGTTGCCGCGGCGCCGGTGTCGTCGGCGGCGTGCTGCACGCCGGAGATGTTGGAATTGACCTCCTGGGTGCCGCGCGCGGCCTCCTGCACGCTGCGCGAGATCTCCTTGGTCGCCGAGCCCTGCTCCTCGATCGCCGCCGCGATTGCGGTGCCGATCTGGTCGATCTCGGTGATGACTTCGACGACGTTCTTGATCGCGCTGACGGTCTCGTCGCTCGCGGTCTGGATCGCGGTGATCTGCTCGGCAATCTCCGTCGTCGCCTTCGCGGTCTGGCCGGCGAGCGACTTCACCTCGGAGGCGACCACGGCAAAGCCGCGGCCGGCCTCGCCGGCGCGCGCCGCCTCGATGGTGGCGTTGAGCGCGAGCAGATTGGTCTGCGCCGCGATCGACTGGATCAGCGTCACGACGTCGCCGATCTTCTGCGCGCCCTCGGCCAGCGAGCGGGCGGTATCGCCGGTGCGGCGGGCGTGATCGACCGCGCGCGCGGCGATCTCGGTGGACGTTGTGACCTGGCGGGCGATCTCCGAGATCGAGGAGGTCAGCTCCTCGGTCGCGCTCGCCACGGTCTGCACATTGGTCGAGGTCTGATCGGAGGCGGCGGCGACGACGGCGGCCTGGCGGTTGGTGGCGGCCGCGGTGGCCGACATCGATTGCGCGGTCTGTTCCATCACCGAGGAAGCCGACGACAGTCCGCCGACCAGCTCGGTGACCTTGGTCTCGAAGCTGCGGGTGAGATTGTCGAGCACGCGGGCGCGGCGCATCTTGACGTCGTTCTCGGCCTCCTTCTCGGCGGCGAGGCGGTCGGCCTCGATCTTGTTGTCCTTGAACACCTGCACGGCGGCGGCCATCGCGCCGATCTCGTCATGGCGCGCGGCGCCCGGGATCTCCTCGGCGACCTCGCCGGCGGCAAGGCGCGACATCCGGCCGGTGAGGGCCGCGATCGGGTTGAGGATGCGGCGGCGGACCAGCACGATCAGGCCGGCGCTCACGGCAATGACGGCGAGCAGGCCGATCGATGCCACCACGAAGCTGAAGCGCGCCGACGAGTAGGCGGCAGCGAGCCCTTGCTCGGCATTTTCGTAGAAGGCGTCGCGCACGCCGATGATCGAGGCGAGGCCGACTTGCGATTCCGCGTAGTAGGTCTCGACGTCCATGTCGTATTTGCCCGACACGGCGCCTTCCTTGCCGAGCTTCAGCGCCTTGCCGAAGCGCTCGACATAGTCGGCCTGCATCTTGCCGAGGGCGGAGAGGACGTTGGCCGACGTCGCCGGATTGTTGCGCAGCTCCTGCAGCGTCGAGAGGATCTGCTCGGTCTTGCCGGTGCTGCGGAACAGGTCCTGCTTCTCCTGCTCGGTCGCAACCCGCTTGGCGCCGACCAGCGCCTTGTGCAGGCTGGCATTGTGGCCGCCGATGTCGCGCAGCGTCCAGGCGACGTTAGCGTAGCTGGCCTGGCGGTAGGCATTGCCGTCGAGGCCGGCGAGCCGGCGCACCTGCTCGTCGAGCAGCGCGGTGACGCCGGCGTTGAACACCGAGTTGTCGGCGACGATCTTGGTCGCGGCCGGGCGGCGGCTGTCGACGGGACCTGCGATCGCCGTCGCAATCGCGTCGCGGAGCGCGGCGAATTTCGCCTTCAGCGCGTCGATCGCGCTGGCCACCGCCTCGCCGTCGTCGAGCGATCCCGGCAGGCTGGCGCGAACCTGGTTGACCCTGGCGAGCGCGCCATCCGTCAGCGCACGAAGCTTGTCGAGGTCGGCGATCTGCTTCTGCTCGATCGCACCGCTGCTGAACAGCAGATTGGTGGCCATGCCGCGTTCGGAGTTCATGTAGCGCGGGATGTCGCCGACGGCGCGAACGATGTCGAGCCGGCTCTGCGCGGTCGAGATCTTGTCCATGGTCTGGTACTTGGTCACCGCGACGTAGGCCGCGAGTCCGCCGCCGACCGCGGAGAGGGAGACGATCGCGGCCGTCAGGAGGGTACCGATTTTCATGTGCGCGCCATTTCTTGACGAGAGAGGGGAGAGCCTCAACCGTACCGGGTGCGCATTAAGCAGGGGTTTACGATGCGCGCGGAGCGAGCCTTTGCCGCCGGCATCGACCCAAAGTCGAAGCGGCCGCGTCCCGGCGGCGCCGCCGCGCCGCTCAGTGCTCGTTGTCATCGGCACCCTTGGCGGCGCCGCGATGCTGCGTCGCGCCGTTGGTGCCGGCCTCGCCGCAGGGCAGCTGGGTCCAGCTGCCGTCGGCAGCCTGCTGATAGGCCTGGCAGCCGGTCGATGTGACGGTAGATTTGTCGTCGGCTTTCTGCCGCTCGGAACTCTTCGCCAGCGCAGGGGTGGCAATGGCTGCGATGGCCGCGAGCGAGCTTGCGAAAACCAGCCTTGCGATCCGCATGTCGGGTTCTCCTTCTCGAAGCGGTTACGTATCCAGAAAAGGAATTGGGCGATTTTGCGCCACGGCGGCGCGCTTGCGACGAATTGCTTAATGGCAGGAAAATCTGCGAAAAGGGCGATTAACGCCTGTGACCGCGGCGGAGCGCGCGCTTCGTCGCAGCGCGGTATCGCCGCACGATGATAGGATCGCCCCCATGGCCCACCGCATTCTCGTTCTCTACGGCTCCTATCGCTCCGACCGGATGGGGATCCGGCTCGCCCATTTCGTCGTCGACGGCTTTCGCGGCCGCGGCGACGATGTCGAGCTGATCGATGCCAAGGCAATCGGCCTGCCGATGCTCGACCGCATGTACAAGGAATATCCCAAGGGGCAGGCGCCGGCTGCGCTCGAGACGCTCGCAGGAAAAATCCGCGCCGCCGACGGTTTTCTGTTCGTCACCGGCGAATACAATTGGGGCGTCCAGCCCGGGCTCAAGAACCTCACCGATCATTTCCTCGAGGAGTGGTTCTGGCGGCCGGCCGCGATCGCCAGCTACTCGGCCGGGCGCCTGGCCGGCGCGCGCGCCGCGACCGCCTGGCACGGCACGCTCTCGGAGATGGGCATGGTGGTGGTGTCGAGCACGATCGGTGCAGGCCCGATCGGGCAGACCCTGTCGGAGGACGGCAAGCCGATCGGCGACGCCGGCAAATCGCTCGAGCGCGCCTTTCCGCGCTTTGCCGACGATCTTGCCTGGTGGATGGAAGCCGCCAAGGCGCAGCGGGCGCGCAAGGCGCCGCCATACTGAGCGCCGCGTTGCGCGGTGGGAGGTCGGAGACGATGAACCTGTTCAATTCAGCTTTCGATCCCGCGCGCGAGGCGGCACTGGTCACCGGCGCCGGCAACGGCATCGGCCGCGCCATTGCGCAGGCGCTGGTCGGCGAGGGCGTGCGCACCGTGTTTGCCGACCTGCACGAGGACAGGGTGTCGGCTGCGATCAAGGCCGCGCCGCGCCCCGAGCTCGCGGTACCCTGGGTCGGCGATCTCGCATCCCGTGACGGCTGCGACGCGCTGCTGGCCCATGCGCAATCATCGATCGGGCAGGTGACGCATTTCGTCCACTCGGCCTCGCCGCCGCGGCGCGAGGCCGATCACGCGATGGCGGTGGGCGACCACACCTGGCGGCAGATGCACGCGGTCAATCTCGATGCCGGCTTTCATCTGTCGCGCGAGTTGGCACGCAGTCTGATCGCAGCGAAGACGCCGGGCTCGTTCCTGCTGCTGACCTCGCTGCATTCAGGCACGCCGCGCAATTTGCCGCATTACTCGACGGCGAAGGCCGGCATGGCGATGCTGGTCAAGGAGCTTGCCAAGAGCTGGGGCCGCTACGGCATCCGCGTCAACGCGCTGGTGCCGGGCGCGATCGCGGCCGGCGGCTTCGTCGCCGATCCCGCGCTGGCACGGCACATCCCGCTTGGGCGGCTTGGGCAAGCCGACGATCTCGCGCCGATGGCGCTCGCCGTGCTGTCGCACAAGCTCTCCGGCTACGTCACCGGCGCGTCGATCGTGATCGACGGCGGTCTGTCGCTGACCAACTGGTTCGCGCCGCCCGAACTCGAATGAAGGTTATTCCTTCGTCCTGATGTAGCCGGCGAGCCGCGTCTTCTGGTCCTGGCACCAGGTGGTCATGCCGGCGCGGCGCTGGTCGAGGTCGATGGACTGGGTTGCAACCGCGACTTCCAGCATCAGATCGTCGGCCTGCTTCTCGCCCATCTTGCCGCCGGTGTGCATGAAGGCGATCGCCTTGCGCACCTGTTCGGTGGTGCCGTCGGGCAGGTGCATCTCCTGCGCCTTGGTGACGAGGTCCTGATAGACCACATCGGTGCCGGGGCACTCGACCTTGGCGGCGAAGGCCTGCAGCACCATCGTGACATAGGCCGAGCGCGGGTCGGCATGGGCCGGCGACGCGGCCACGATCAGGCCCGCGACCAAGAGAGCAGAACGCATCGAATTCCTCCCGAGTACTTCCGATTTTTGGCCAAGCTAGCGTCGGCCGGAACCGACTGCAACCGCCAGGACACACTTGCCGAAAGAACCGATCAAACAGACGTGTTCCAACCGGCCTTGCCACGATTTCAGCACGATTTGGGCAGCTTCTGCGACGGGTTAACGCAGGGGAGAACGATCGTGTCGAAGTTGGGGCTTGCGGCGGTGCTGGTGGGATCGCTCGCGCTTGGCGGCTGCATGCAGGCGACGCTGTCGCCGGTGAACGATGCTGCGATGACGCTGCGCGACAAACAACTGCTGGCGCACACGCCTTACACGGAAGTCAAAGTCCCCGAGCAGTTCCAGCGCCACATTGTTGAGTACACGCGCCGGGAGCAGCCGGGTTCCATCCTGGTCGATACCGATAAGCGCTATCTCTACTACGTGCTGCCGGGCGGCAAGGCGATCCGTTACGGCGTCGCGGTCGGCGAGGAGGCGATGGCGTTCTCCGGTGTCGCCACCGTCGGCCGCCTGGCCGAGTGGCCGGACTGGGTTCCGACCAAGGACATCCAGGAGCGGCTCGGGCCGTATCCGGCGCGCGTCGCCGGCGGACCGGCCAATCCGCTCGGCGCCCGCGGCATCTACCTCTACCAGGGCAACAAGGACACGCTGTACCGCATCCACGGCACCAACCAGCCCGAATATATCGGGCAGGCGATCTCGTCGGGCTGCATCCGCATGACCAACGCCGACGTCATCGACCTCTATCAGCGGGTCAAGCCGGGCGCCGTGGTCGTGGTGCTGCCGCCGGGGCAGAGCGCGTAGGCGTGCATAGCGCGTAGGGCGGATTACCGGGTCCGCGCGGGCGCGGCCCGACGAAAGAAAGGCGGATTAGGCTAGCGCTAATCCGCCTTGTTTTTTGCTCTCACCGCACCGGCATTGGCGGCCGGACCACGGGGCCGTTCTCATCATCCGCCTCAACAACGCTGGACTGCTGCTGCGATTGCAGCGGCAGCGGCGCGGCGCTCGGCGGCAGCGCGGATGACGTGCGTGGCGGCTGCGCCGCGGCCGGCGGAGGCGGCGGGATGTAGGCCTGGACCGGCCGGCGGACGGCCGGCGGCGGAACGGCGGCTGCATGCGGCACGGCCGCCGGCGGCGGCGTTGCGGCGCGCGGACGTGGCGCCACCGGACGCGGCTCGGCGGCCCTGGTCTCGGTTGCCTTCGCGACGCGCTGGGCCAATTGATCCTGGCCGGCCTTGAGCTGATCGATGCTCGCCTTGAGCTGCTCGACCTGCTGTCCCATCGCGGCGAGATCGCGCGCCATCGACTGCAGCAACTGGGTTTGATCCGGCGCGCCGGCTGTCGTGGCCGGTGCCGCCGCAAGCGCTGCCGGCGCCGGTGCCGGTGCCGCAGGGGCAGCGGAGGAGGCGGGTGCGGCTGGGGCTGCGGCAACGCTTTGCGGCGGAGCCGCCGCTGCCGTGTCTGTCGTTGCCGGTTGATCCGCCGCCGCTTGCGCGGCGGGCGCGTTCGGCTGATCGGCCGGAGCCGGCGTCGTCATGCCGGGAATCAGCGACGTCAGCTGCGCGACCTGCGGCATCCACTCCGCGGTCAGCTGCCTGGCGCGGTCGCCATAGTGCTGCCACGCCGCAGCACCCATGGCGCTGACGATCGCGAACATGAACCAGAAGGCACGGATCGCCCATCTGTTGCCGGCAACCGGCGGGCGGCCGAGCTTGATGTCATCGAGCCTGATGTCGCTGGTCGCGGCCGGGTGATACGGCGAGACCGGTGGCGCCGCCGCGAACGCCGGCGCAGTCGCGAACGCTGGCGCTGCAGCGAACGCTGGCGCGGTCGCGAACGCTGGCGCTGCCGCGACCGATGGCGCAGCGCTGACCGGCGGCACCGAGGGCGCTGCTGCGGCCGGAGGTACCGGCGCAGACGGTGGCGCTGATGTCAGCGGTGACGCAGGCATGGGTGTCGGGCTCGGCCCGAAATACGGCTCGCGATGCGCCGCCGTGACAGCACCTGCCGGTGCCAGCGTCGGGGCGGCGGCATGCTCTGCGCGTGCCGGTCTGAGGTCAGATTCAATCGCGAAAATATCGTGCGGATCAGCGTCTTTAAGTGTCGATTGCATTGGCGGTCCCCGTTTCAGCCCAAGGTCAAACCGCAAATGGCGGCTGGCGAATTTACGCTCCGTCTCAAAACCCTAGCCCTGCGCCACGACTCCAGTCCGGTTTGACCAAAGCAAGGCGAGAGGGTGGAGAGGTTGGGGTGTTTCGGGAACATCCCGTGGACGAGCGGTGCACGGATCGGCCGGCGCCGTCAGCATCAGCGATGCTCCGAGTTGTGTGGCCCATCCACCACACCCGCGCGGAAATCGTGCCGCGCAGGCCACACCTTGCCGCATTCCGCCTCCGTTCCGCCCCGATTGGATTCGGCCATTGGGCGACGTTGGATTTTCGGCTTGGGCTGGGGAGCGCGAGTTGGGGGTGCAACATGTCAGGCGACGGTGCAGTCAGTTCGTACGTCGACGTCAACCGCGGCGCACCTATCGCCGTGCGCCCGGTCTCATTGGCTCCTGCGCGACGCGCGCTGCATCTGTTCGCCGCCGTGATCGGCGCCGCCTCGCTTGCGGCCTGCGTGCAATCCTCCGTCGTCAGCGAGCGCTCGCAGGCGCTCGCAAGCCGGCCTGCGTCGAGCGAGCCGGTTCGAACCACGGCAGCTCCGGCCCGCACCCGCGTCGCGGCCATGCGCCGGCATACGCCTTATGCCTCGCGCAAGAAGCCCGGCGCGACCAGGACCGCGTCGCAGGGAGTCGCGAGCTTCTACAGCGAGGCGCAGCAGACCGCGAGCGGTGAGAAATTTGACGGCCGCGACCTGACCGCGGCGCATCCGACATTGCCGTTCGGCACCAGGCTGCGCGTCACCGACGTCAAGAGCGGCCGCTCGGTGACGGTGCGGGTCAACGACCGCGGGCCCTATGTGCCCGGGCGCATCGTCGATGTCTCCTATACGGCTGCGCAGTCGCTCGGCATGATCGGCAAGGGCGTCGCGAATGTCAGGCTCGACGTGGTGCAGTGAGACAGACGTGAAGGCGGGATTTTTGCTTGCCTGACCGGGAAAAAGTCCCGGTCGCGTCGCCGCTTTAATCCCGTTGCCCGCGCAACCAGCCCGGCTAGAATCATCGCCGCTACTTCCCGTGCTCTCGATTTCCAGGCGCGTGGATTTCAACCCAATGAACCTTCCCCGCCTTCGCCTCCTGAAGGCGGGGTTTTTCTTTGGCTGGCATGCAGCCTCAACGCGTTGACAGGCAGGGCAATCGCATATGGGGGATTCGAGTGATGTTGGCATTGGCGGTGGGCTCCCTCTCCCGCTTGCGGGAGAGGGCGGGGTGGGGGTGTCTCCGCACTGCGAATCCCACCGTGGAGACACCCCCCACCCGCCACGCATCTCACGATGCGCGTCGGCCTCCCCCGCAAGCGGGACAGGCGAAGTGAGCCAGCTGATGAGCTTGTGCGCCACATATGCGATTGCCCTACGTTGACAGGGCCGGCCGGCGCCATAACCTCCGCTCCTCTTCCCGAGGGGCGCGCCATGCCAGACAACAACGAAAAATCCGACGGCATCTCATTGGGGCAGCCATCGCGACGCGGTGCGTTGCAGCTGTTCATGGGCGGCGCGGCCATGATGTTTGCGCCGGATGGGCGCATCGTTACGCCGGCACGAGCCGAGACCGCCTCTGCCGACGGGCTCGTGCGCGGCCGGCCCGACGAGCAGGGCATCGCGCCGTCGGCGATCACAGATTTCCTCGACGACGTTGATCGCCAAGGCTACGAGCTGCACAGCTTCATGCTCTGGCGTAACGGCCGGGTGGTCGCCGAGGGCTGGTGGTCGCCGTACCGCGCCGACCTCAACCACATGATGCATTCGCTGACCAAGAGCGTCACCGCCTGCGCGGTGGGCCTTGCGATCGCCGACAAGCGGTTCGGCCTGCAGGACAAGGCGGTGTCGTTCTTCAAGGACAAGCTGCCGCCGGTCGTCGACGACAAGCTCGCCGCAATGACCGTTGAAGATCTCCTGACCATGCGCACCGGCCATGCGTCGATGACGTCGGGCTCGGCATGGCGGCCGATCAAGACCAGCTGGGTCGCCGAGTTCTTCAAGATCCCGGTGGTCCACCAGCCCGGCACCAAATGGGTCTACACCTCGGCGGCGACCTATCTGCTGTCCGCGATCGTGACCAGGACGACCGGAGAGGCGGTGGCCGATTATCTGAAGCCGCGACTTTTTGATCCGCTAGAAATTTCAGGCCATGAGTGGCCGGTCGGGCCGGAGGGCATCTCGCCGGGCGCCAACGGCTTGAGCTGGAAGACGGTCGACGCCCTCAAGCTCGGCATCCTGCACGCGCAGAACGGGATGTGGAACGGCAAGCAGGTGCTGCCGGCCGACTGGGTCGCCGCCGTGCAGCAGCCGCACGTCAAGGATACCTACGGCTATCAATGGTGGATCGGACCCGAAGGCACCTTCTACGCCGACGGCCTGTTCGACCAGCTCAGCTTCGTCTTCCCGAAGCACAATGCGGTGGTGGCGATCACGGCCGGCATTCCGCAACGCAGCGGCTTCAACAAGCTCGTGTTCCGCCATTTCCCCGCGATGTTCTCCGGCGCGGCGGCGAACAACGATGCCGATGCAGCCAGGCTGAAGGCGCGCACCGCGGCGCTGCAATTGCTGCCGCCGCTGGTGCCGGCATCGTCGCCGGTCGCCGCCGGAATTTCGGGCAAGACCTGGCAGATGCCGGAGAATGCCGACGCCATCAAGTCGGTGACTCTCAGCTTCGCCGACAAGACCTGCACCTTCACGCTCGAGGACGGCAGGGGCACGCACAGAATCGAGGTCGGGCTCGACGCGCCGCGCGAGGGCACGACGACGATGACCGGCAACAAGCTGCACCACGAGTACCAGCCGGATCTGATGCGCGTGGTCGCGAGCGGCAGCTGGCGCGACGTGCGCACCTTCGTGATGACCTGGACCTTCGTCGAATCGGCGTTCCGCGACACCGTGACCTGCACCTTCGAGGGGCCGCAGATGCGGTTCGCGCGCAGCGTCAATGTCAACTCGTCGGCGCTGGACATGCTGACCTTGATGGGAAAGCTGGCGTAGCCGCGACCGCACGTTGCGCGTCTGGGGTGCGTGCGCAAGCGCTTTCACCAAATTGTCACGCTCCCGGCGAATTCCGGCCCAAAGCCGCTGCCAACAGACGGGCGAGCAGAATGCGTCGGCGAGGGACTAGCGTTGGCCTACAAGATGATCGCAGAACGCGAGAACGAAACGGTCAGAATTGAACGCGAGAGCACCTGGCTCATCGTGGCCAAGGCTCGCGTCTGGGCCAGCGAGGGATGGCAGGTCGTCATCACCGACAAGGACGGCAAATCCTACCCGCCGGAGGATTTCGACAAGCTCGCGGCGGCGTGAGAGCGTTTTCCAGCGAAGTGGATGCCGGTTCGCGTGAAGAAAACGCGTCAAACGAGAATCTAGCGCTGCGCTGACACCAGCAGCATCATCGGGCGTTCGAGCTCGTCGGCGAGTTCAGGCATCGCCGCGATCTGCTCCGGCGTCGGTGAGAACTCCTCGACATGGCGGAGCGTGAAGCCCGCGCTCATCAGCGTGTTGAGCGTGGTGCCGATGGTGCGGTGATATTTCAGCACGCCTTGCACGTACCATTCGGTCCGCCGTTCGCCTTCGACAAAGTAGCGGTTGACCGGCCAGGTCTTGCGGCCGTCCTCATCGGCTCCCCAGCGCGGATGCGCGGCCGCCATGTAGACCGGATGTTCGATGGTGAAGACCAAATGCGACTCCGGGCGCAGGGCGCGATGCAGCATGCGCGCCAGCCGGTCAAAATCCCTGACGTAGTGGAAGGCGAGCGCGCTGTAGGCGAGATCGAACGCGCCCTCCGGCAATTCGAGCGTTTCGAGATCGGCGATCTCGTACGCGATGGCCGGATCCTGCGTCATCTCTTTCGCCCGCGCGATCATGTTCTGCGACAGGTCGATGCCGAGCACGCCGGTGGCGCCTTGCTCGCGCATCCAGCGCGCGGCCCAGCCGAAGCCGCAGCCGAGATCGACCACGCGCTTGCCGGTGACATCGGGCAGCATGGCGCGGATCGCGGGCCATTCGGGCGCGCCGACGAGGCCGCGGACCTGCCGCGGCAATTGGCTGTAGCCGGCAAAGAAGCCGGGATCGTCATAGATGTTCTGGGCCATGGTCACAGCAATTCGGGTCGGTGTTGAAGCGTAACCCGCTGGCGCGGCGCCTGGAACCCGTCATTGCGGCGAGTCGGGCCGTCGCCTGGAACCAGATATCGCATTCGGCGGTTTTGATCCCAGCCCCGCGGGACAGCGCCAGGCCGGTCCCTGCGAGATCGGACAGCGGAGGAGAGCGTCATGATTGCCGAGACCGAAATCCACACCATCGCACGTCAAATGCTGCAGAAGCACGGCCCGCAGGCGATCGCCCAGGCCGCGCAGAACGCCATCGCGTGCGAGAGCAAGGGCGACACCGACGAGGCCCGCGACTGGCGTCATGTCGAGCAGGCCATGAAGATCATGCGCGGCCCGAGCCAGGGCTGACGACCCGGCAAGAAAGATGCCTGAGCACATGATCTGGCGATCTCCGCCGGATCGTGCGGCTTGCGATGCCCCGGCGCTGCTTGCGTGACGCTTGCCTTGATACTTGGCTGGCCTTGATACTTGCCTTGGCCGGAAATTCCGGGACCTCTATAATTGCAAAACAGCACAATTTCATCTGGGGGAATTCGCCATGGCTTTTTCACTCTACGACGCAACCGTCGCCAATTACCTGCAGATCCTCGGCGCCGTGACCAGCTTCCTCGACAAGAGCCTCGCGCACTTCAAGGAGGCGGGCGTCGATCCCGCCGAGATCGTCGAGACCCGGCTGTTTCCCGACATGCTGCCGCTCCGCTTCCAGGTGGTCTCGCTCGCGCATCATTCGCGCGGCGCGATGGACGCGGCGAAGAACGGCGTGTTCGTGCCGCCTTCAGCCAAGCCGGACCTGGACTATGCCGCGTTGCAGGCGTTGGTGAAGGATGCGCATAGCGAGCTCTCGGGCCTGGCGCCTGATGACGTCAACGCGCTGGTCGGACGCGACGTCACCTTCAAGGTCGGCGACCGCACGATGCCGTTCACGGCGGAAGGCTTTTTGATGTCGTTCTCGCTGCCGAACTTCTTTTTCCACTCGACGACGGCCTACGACATCCTGCGCCACAAGGGCGCGCCACTCGGCAAGCGTGACTTCATCGGCCGGCTGTCCCTGAAGAAGTAATGGCGTCGCGTGCAGACACCGTCTCCGTCGCTCGGCTGCGGTTACAATCTTAAATAGTGAATATAAATCACGGTTGTGCAGCCGCACCGGCGATGTTATTAATCTCAAGTAGTGAGCTAGCTATATTTCAACTCTGTTTCTGGTGCCGGGCGACTGTCCGCAGCGCCCGGTTGCGGGCGTTTGACGGCTTTGGTCGGGGGGTTCGGGGGCTTCCATGAAGACGAAGACCATGAAGACATGGCTATCTGCAATCCTGCTGCCGTTCGTGATTGCGGTGGCGATCGCGGCGTCGCCGCTGGTCGCGCAGACGCAGTCCTCCTATCAGCCGCAGGCGCAGTTCTGCGTCGACGGCAAGGGCGCGCTGTGCGCAAAGCTGCCGGCCTATATCGGGCCGGATCCGCTGCTCGCGCTCACCGACGGCTACAACGGTCTCTACGGCCAGCCGCCGCAGAAGGCGTCGGAGGATCTGCAAACCCCGTTCGACAACATGGCCTGGCAGATGTTCGTGGCGCTGAACTGGGCGCTCAGCGGCGTCGACCAGCCGGCGGCGCAGGGGCTGACGATGCCGGGGCCGCGGGTCTGGCAGGGCTATCCCAAGGTCAGCGCGCTGTTCGGCAATTCGAAGAACCGCGCCGGCTGCCGCCAGGCACTCGCGCTGCCGACGTTCTACATCGGCTCCGACGGCAACGGCGCGCCGGCGCCGAACAATGAAGAATATCTGCAGGCCTCGACCAATTTGCCGCTGATCGACGTCAACGGCAACTGGACGCTGTTCGAGCGCCGCGTCAACGCGATCGAGGCGTCGTATTTGCGCGCGCCCCAGGGCCTGTCGTCGCAGAAGCTGACGACGCGCGACGGGCAGCTCAATTTCATCAAGAACAACCCGAAGGGCGCCGAATTCACCGCGTCGGCCTCGATGCCCGACGGCAAGAACGGCTCGATCGAGATCAAGGCGGCGTGGCGTGTGCTCGATCCCAGCAAGGACGACGTCTCGAAATATTATACGCAAAACATCCTGCTCGCGGTCTCCGGCGATCTCGTCAGCAACGGCCAGCCGTTCTGCCGCAGCGAGAAGGTTGGCCTGGTCGGGATGCACATCCTGCAGCGCAATCCGTTCGTCGAGAAGAACAAGGCGCTGCGGCCGCAATGGATCTGGGCGACCTTCGAGCACGTCAACAACGCGCCGCAGGCGCAGACCCCGTGCAACGTCTCCAACGGTTGCGGCGATGCCAAGAGCCCGACCTACTGGATCAACCAGCCGAGCTGCGGGCCGGCGGCGAGCGCGCCCGGCGCGCATTACTCGTACTACGATCCGGCACAGCCGGGGCTCGGCACCAACATCGCGCCGCAGAACCTGCTCGGCACCAAGACGCGGTTCCCGTGGAATCCGCGGCCGCCTTATGCGCAGGGCGGCACCAGCAAGGCCACCGCGCTGCCGCAGGCGGTGCGCTGCTGGCAGATCTATCCGACCACCACCAATCTGAACGAGCAGTGGCGGATGGCGCTGGCCTCGACGAAGAGCGTGTTCCAAAACTACATGCTGATCGGCACGCAATGGGGCGGCCAGCTCGAGCCGCCGACGCCGCCGAATCCGGTGCCATCGAACGCAGTGCCGGGCATGCTCTCGAACATCACGCTCGAGACCTACATCCAGAACTACACCGGCAGCGATCCGAGCCTGCCGGGTCCCGGCTCGTGCATCAGCTGCCACAACTTCGCGACGCTGGTCGACGGCAAGACGTCGGCCAATTTCAGCTTCCTGCCGGGCCTGGTCGACCCGGTCGCCACGCGCGCCAAGATCAAGACCGCGCGGTGAGGGCGGTCACCTGACGCGAGCGGCAAGTCCAGTCGTAGTGGCGGACGCTAGCCCGCCTTGCGCCATTGCGGCACCGGATCGAGCGGCGTGCGATA
The DNA here is from genome assembly GCF_900696085.1 of Bradyrhizobium ivorense. Taxonomy (GTDB): domain Bacteria; phylum Pseudomonadota; class Alphaproteobacteria; order Rhizobiales; family Xanthobacteraceae; genus Bradyrhizobium; species Bradyrhizobium ivorense. The sequence goes on along the minus strand of NZ_CAADFC020000018.1, from coordinate 11,866 downwards.
CAGCTCGCTGCGATCGGCGTCGGTGACGCGGACCGCGCAGCCGCGCGCCTTCAGCTCCGGCTTGACCTGCGACAGCTCGCAGGCGAGCTGGTCGGCGCGATCGGAGGCCACGAGAAGGTTTTCGAGGATGATGGTTCCCTGATTACGGAACTCGTCTCCCACCACAAGATCGAAGGTGTAGTACGGCATTCCGATGTCTCCTTCGGTATGCAGCACAGGGTAACACTGAGTCGTGTGTTTCCTGCGTGCGTTGCGCTTGTTCGTCGAGCGATTGGCGCAAAACCATGTGCAGAACATCACGCTTGATCAGCAACCGAGCAGATGCGCGGCACAATGATGGAGTCCGTGTGACCCAGCTCACCGCCATGGCGTTAAGATTTGATTAAAAGTCTCACGGCAAGCTTGAGCCAGGCTGGAATTGCGGCGGAACCGGACTGTTCGAGCCGGCAGCTGCAGGAGAGGGCCGGTGGCGTAACGCCCGCCGGCCTTTTCTCGTTGAGGGCGCCGCCGCGCCGCCTTCGACTTTAGTCGCGCAGCGCGGCCTGATGCCGGGCGCGCCATTTCGGGCCGGGGCCCCGCATGTAATGCAATTCGGGGCGATAGGGGTGCGAGACGCCTTCGATCAGCGCCAGGCCGCGCGCGACCAGGACGGCGAGGCGGCGGCGCAGCGATCGCAGGGTGAGTTCCATCGACTGCATGGCGCCCTCTCAGTGCAGCTCGCCGAGCACGTCGACGAAGGGCAGCTCGAAGATCTCGTCGCCGAGATCGTCGGTGACATGCAGCACCCAGTTCCGCCAGTCCTCCGCGCTCGGCGTCATCAGATAGCTGCGCACCAGGCGTTCGGCATGCAGGCGCGCTTCGGCGAGGTTCATCGCGGCACCGGCGCGATCCAGGATCACATGCTGGTCGTCGGAACAGTGGAAGTAGACTGCGGGCATTTCCGGATTCCCATTCCCATGGCGAGTCTCATCTCGCACGCTGTGATAGCAGGGAGGATCGTTTCGGAGAATCCGGATGATCCCCCATCGGGAAACTACGGGAATTGCTGACGATTTGAATCACGCGGCCGTGATCAGCGAGGTCAGAAGACCGCTTCGCCCACGTTAACCTCGCTGCGCGGGCCGAGCACGATGACGTTGCCCGCGGCGTCCTTGACGCCGAGAATCAAGAGTTCCGAGGTGAAGCCCGCGATATTCTTGGCGCCGAAATTGCAGACGCACACCACCAGCGAGCCGAGCAGCGCCGCCGGTTCATAATTGGTGATCTGCGCGCTCGACCACATGATTCGTTCCGCGCCGACGTCGACGCCGACCTTGTAAGACGGGTTGCGGGCGCGCGGAAACGGCTGCACCTCGACGACCTTCCCGATTCGGATATCGAGTCGGGCGAAGTCGTCGTAGCTGGCTTGCGGCTTCAGGGGAGACATCTTCGGCTCACCGCTGGTCATCGTTCTTGGAAGGCGAGGCGGACGCCGAGCGCGATGTAGATGGTGCCGACGACGCGGCCCTGCCAGCGCCCGATGCTCTTGTTACGCCGGATCCACGGGCTGATCTGGCCGGCCGCGAGCGCCAGCAGCGAGGTGTAGGCCGCGCTCATCGCGACGAAGATCAGGCCGAGGGTGGCGAACTGCGCGACCGCGGAGCCGTGATCGGGGTGCACGAACTGCGGCAGGAAGGCGAGGAAGAACAGCGCGGTCTTCGGGTTGAGCATTTCGGCCCAGATCGCCTGGCGGAACGCGCGCTGCGCATCGACCGGCTGCGACGCCGGCAGGTGCAGGTCGTCGTTCCTCTCGAACAGCGCGCGGATGCCGAGCACGATCAGATAGATCACGCCGGCATATTTTACGATCGAGAACGCCAGCGCCGAGGTCATCAGCACCGCCGACAGGCCGAACGTCGCCATCGCGGTGTGGACGAGATCGCCGAGCGCAATCCCGAACCCGGTGGCGACGCCGACCCGCGGGCCGCCGGTCACGGAGCGCGCCAGCACCAGCAGCACGGCCGGGCCGGGGATCAGGAACAGGCCGAGCACGACGGCCGCGTAGGTGAGAAGGGTGGTGAGGTCGATCATGAAACGCGTCCCGGGTGATGGGGTGTGGCAATGGCCGCGAAGCGGCGCTTCGGATCAAGCATCACGTCCGCGCTCTCGACAATGCGCATTTCCTCGGTGCCTCGCTGCGCGGTGCGCTCGAGCACGCCGTGGATCGCGGATGCCGCATAGCTCAGCGCAGCCGGCGTCGCCGCGCCGCGCACGCGGGCCGACGCGAACAGCGCCGCGAACAGGTCGCCGGTGCCGGACGGGCTGATCGGCACGCGCGGCGTGCGGACGCGCCAGCCGCCGCTGCGTTCGATCGCGAGCGTCTCGATCTCGCCGTCAGGCGTATCGGCGAGCTCGGCGCTGGTGACGACGATGGTCGAGGGGCCGCGCGCCATCACCGCACCGGCCCGCGCGATCAGATCGCCGGCCGTCGCCGCGCGCGCGCCGCAGAGAAATTCGAACTCGAAATGATTGGGCGTGATGATGTCGGCGAGCGGGCACAGGGTGTCGCGCACCAGCGGCGGGATGTCCGGGCGCACGAACATGCCGCGGTCGCGGTCGCCGAGCACGGGATCGCAGCAATACAGCAGCGCCGGGTTCTGCGCCTTGGCGCGGGCGACGAAATCGGCGACCTCGTGGGCGATGTCGGCCGAGCCGAGATACCCCGACAGGATCATGGTTGCGGCCGCGATCGCGCCGCGCTCCTCGACGCCTTGCAGGAGATCCGCGACCAGCTGCACGTCGAGCACCCGGCCGCGAATGGTCGGATAGCCCGGCCGGTTGCTGAGCAGCGTGGTCGGCACCGCCACGACGTCGATGCCGGCGAGCTGGATCGGAAACACCGCGGCGCTGTTGCCGACATGGCCCCAGGCCACCTGCGACTGAATGGAGATCACGCTCATCGCTTGCGCGTCACCCGAACAGCGCGGCATAGATCACGTAGAACCAGCCCAAAATGCCGTGGATGATCGCCCACAGGATCGAGTGGTTCTTGGTGTAGGAAATCGCGATCGCCAGCGCCGAGCCGAACCCCACGCCATATTTCGCGCCCTCGACGCGAACCCCGTAATACCGATTGCCGTTCATGATGTTCCTTCCGTCGCGCGAGGTGGGGGAAGGGTAACTGCCACCTGCTGTCAATTCAACGGTGGAATGGATCGGGCAGGCACTACGATCCGTCATCCTGAGGTGCGAGCTCTTGCGAGCCTCGAAGGATCGACGGCCACCAGCCGGGCCGATTCATCCTTCGAGGCTCGCCCAGCAGCGCAATCGCGCTGCAAGGCTCGCACCTCAGGATGACGGGGATGGTGTTGGGTTGATCCAAGCGTCAAAACAGCTCACTCGGTGTCATCACCCGCGGAAGCGGGTGATCCAGTATTCCAGAGGCTGAGGTGATAGAGCCGAGAAGCCGCGGCGTACTGGATCGCCCGGTCCATGTGCGCAATTGCGCACAGGCCGGGCGATGACAGTTGTGAGTGGGGCGAGCCCGGAGGCTCGGCAATACGCGCAATTGATTTGCCCGCGGGCTTCCGCCGGGTCGGCATTCATGCGACATTTGCCGCATGAGTGAAGCCGAGACCCTGTTTGCTGTGCTGCGTCAGTCGGTCGACGAGGCGGTCGTCGACATGCTCGAGCGCATGGTGCGGGATGCCCCGGACCTTGCGCTGAACCGGATGAACCCGCTCGACCTTGCGGCCAGCAGCGGTCTGGCCGAGGAGCAGGTGATCGCCGGGCTGCTGCATGCGGTGTCGCTCGGCATGCTCGAGATGACGTGGGCCGTGATGTGCCCGAGCTGCGCCGGGGTGCTGTCCGCCAATAAGAGCCTGAAGACCCTGACCAGCGCGCAATACAATTGCGGATTCTGCGCCGTGGGGTACGAGACGACGCTCGACAATCTGGTCGAGGTCACCTTCACGGTCAGCCCGCGGCTGCGCAAGATCGCGGCGCATAATCCCGACGAATTGTCCGTGGCCGAGTACTACCGCCAGATATTCTGGAGTTCGGCGATCGATCTGCCCGACGATCTGGAGCAGCCGCTGCGCGAGGCCACGCTCGAAACCGTCGATCTGCCGGCGGGGGAACGCGCGATCCTGTCCATGAACGTGCCGGCGGGCACGCTGATCGTGTTCGATCCGGTGACGCATGCGGCGCAATTCCTCGACGTCAGGGGCAAGGAGGCGCGCGAGCGGCAAAATCTCACCGTGGTCTTCAACAAGATCCAGGTGCCGGTCGACACCACCGTGCTGCGTCCCGGGCCGCTGCGGCTGACTTTGGAAAACCGCACCGACGCCCGCGTGCTGCCGGCGGTGTGGGTGGCGAGCCAGGCGCTCGACGATCTCCTCGGGCGGCGCAAGCCGTATTTGACCGCAAAGCGCCTGCTCACCAACCAGACCTTTCGCGACCTCTACCGCACCGAGACGCTGGCCATCGGCCAGCGCCTCAAGATCCTGAGCCTGACCTTCCTGTTCAGCGACCTCAAGGATTCCACCGCGCTGTATGATCGCGTCGGCGACCTCGTCGCCTTCGATCTCGTCAACGAGCATTTCCGCCTGCTGCAGGAGATCATCGCAGCGGAGCGGGGCGCGGTGGTGAAAACCATCGGCGACGCCGTGATGGCGACCTTCGAGACCCCCGATCGCGCCATCGCCGCGGCGATCCGCATGCAGGAGGCGATGAGCGATCTCGGCGCCGAGCGGCAGCATCAAAGCCTGCGCCTGAAGATGGGCATTCATGAAGGATCGTGCCTTGCCGTCACCCTCAACGGCCAGCAGGATTATTTCGGCCAGACCGTGAACATCGCTTCGCGGGTCCAGGGACTAGCCGCCTCGCGCTCGATTGTGGTGACGGAGGCGGTGCTGGAGAACGCCGAGACGCGGGCCCTGCTCGAGGCCAACGGCTTGCGGCCGACGCAGAAAACCGTGACCTTGAGCGGCATCGCCGACAAGGTGTCGGTGTACGAGATCACCTGAACGCATCGCCGCTCGTCATGCACATCCTCCGTCCCCAGTTCCGGATCGAAAAGCAGCGCGCGCTGGAGTTTGCCGCCGCGCGTGGCTTTGGCGTCATCGTCGCCGCGGACGCGAACGGGCCGCGCGCATCCCACGTGCCGTTCGTGATCGAACAGCGCGATGGCAGCGTCACCGTGCAAGTGCACTTCACGGCGAAGAACCCGCTGGTCGAACTCGCCGACGGCAAGCGGCGCTTCCTGCTGATCGTCACCGGCGACGACGCCTACGTCTCCAACGACTGGTACGCCTCGCGCGACAACGTCTCGACCTGGCTCTACGAGGCGGTGCATCTGTCCGGCGTCGCGCATCTGCGCGAGACCGGCGACAACCGCGGCCACGGCGATGCGCTGCTTGCGATCGCCGAGGCGCGGCTGCCGAAGCAGCCCTGGGATCTCGCGCAGATGGAGCCGACCAAACGCGAGACGATGCTGGCGGCGATCCGGGTGATCGATCTCGTCGTCGACGAGATCGAGGGCCAGTCAAAGCTCAATCAGCACAAGAGCGATGCCGATCATGTCGCGGTCGCCAACCAGTTGGCGCGCGCGGCGGAGACGGGGAGCCGCCGGCTTGCCGAGAGGATGCGGACGCTGCGGCCGGAGCTCGACTACGATGATGTAGAAAGCGTAGGGTGGGTTAGCGAAGCGTAACCCGCCGCCACCTGTTGAACCGATGGCGGATTACGCTCCGCTAATCCGCCCTACGATTCTACGGATTGGCGCAAACGTCTTGTTAAGAATCGATTCGTGTCGATTTCTTCGATTCCGATTCGTTCTTTGCGAACAAAATGGAGTCAGAGGCAGAACAAGGCGGCATTGCGGCCCTGCTTCTCGATTTCTCACGAGACATCACAAACAGTTTGATCGGGACCGTCGGCCCGGCCGCGTCGGAATAAAGCGCGGCGCGGGCCGTCATGACCAGTGCACGAACTGAATTCAGCAGAGGCAAGGTGCCTCGATCATGCTGAAGCCACCAAAGGAGAAGTTCGATGACGTCGGTCAAGTGCCTGTCCGCGGGATTGCTCGCGATCGTTATGCTCACTGCGTCAGCCGCGGCGCAGGCGATGCCCGCATCCGGGCGACACGAGATGGTGACGAGCAGGGTGAGTGTATCCCAGCCCGGGCAATCGACAGACAGCTATGCCTTGACCCGGCCGCTGTTCTCCGTCGGATCCCATGCGTCGCCTCAGAATATGCCCGGCGGTGTTTGCGACCAGGGCGACGATCCCATGATCTGCTGAGCCTTGCGCAGTGACGCTGCCGAATTGGCCGCGACGCGCGCGCTATCGCTGACATCGTCATCGGACGCGCGATCGCGCCGCCCGATGACAGGCGCAAGCAATGCACGCGAGGCAAACCTGTTGTTAACAACTGCTTCGCGCCGATTTGCTCGATTCCGATTCGTTCCTTGCGAACAAAATGGAGTCGGATGGGGAACGAAGCCGTGACGCGCTCGCGGCGGGAACCGTCACCAAATCGCCGCAACTGCCGAAGTTTCGTGCGGTTTCGTGCTTTCCAATTTCGGAACCGGGTGCCCCTGCCGCTCGTTCTATTGCGGGATGATTGTTCAACCGTTCGACAGGAGTGCACCATGCGAAAAGTCATTGTTCCGATCATCGCGGCCCTCGCGCTCGGCGCAGCGACGCCGGCGATGGCCTACGATTCCGGTAGCCAGATTTCGATGCAGGCTGCGCTCGACGTCGCAACCGATCTCGGCATCGTGACGGTCTCCGAGACCCAGTTCCTCGGCGACGAGTGGGAGATCGAAGGCCGCGACGGCGCCGGCCGCTGGATGAAGGTCGACGTCGACGCGCGCAGCGGCGCGGTGCGCAACCTGGAGCGCGGCTGGTAGTAATTACACCGCGTGATCTGACCCCGCCGACGTGATGTAGTCGCGCGTAGTAGTGCGTAGCCCGCATGAGCGGAGCGACATGCGGAAAAACCCCGGATGTCGCTTCACTCATCCGGGCTACAATTCTGTGCTATGCCTCTTGCATGGCAAAGAAGGCAAGGAAGCTGACATCGCGGCGATCGATCCTGGTGATCGACATCGGCGGGACCCATGTCAAGGTCATGACCGACCGGGAGCGCGTCAGGCGCGAGTTCGAATCCGGTCCCAACCTCTCGGCCAAAGAAATGGTGCGCAAGGTCAAGGCGCTGACCAAGGACTGGTCCTTTGACGTGATCTCGATCGGCTATCCCGGGCCGGTCGTGAATAACCGGCCGCTGCGGGAGCCCTACAATCTCGGCCGCGGCTGGGCCGGCTTCAACTTCCAGAAGGCGTTCGCGCGCCCGACCAAAGTCGTCAACGATGCCCTGATGCAGGCGATCGGCAGCTATCAGGGCGGCCGGATGCTGTTCCTTGGCCTCGGCACTGGCCTCGGCTCGGCGATGATCGTGGACGGCATCTTCGAGCCGATGGAGCTCGGGCATCTGCCGTACCGCCACGGAAAGACCTTCGAGGACTATGTCGGCGCGGCGGGCCTGCAACGCCGCGGCAAGAAGAAGTGGCGCAAGACCGTCGACGACGTCATCGCGCTGCTCGCCGCCGCGCTGGAGCCCGACTACGTCGTGCTCGGCGGCGGCAATGCCGAGCACGTCGATCACCCGCCGCGCAATGTGCGGTTCGGCGACAACGCCAATGCGTTCGAGGGCGGATTCCGGCTGTGGAGGACGGGGCGAGGCAAATCGTCCCGTGTGCACCGAAATCACGCAGCGCGGCCTTAGCGGATTTCACAGGGATGGATTACCCTTCGACGGACGATTCCGGCGATCGCCGCCCGTTCGGCGTGTCCGCAAGTCAAGGAGACCGGCCATGACAAAACCGTTTCCATCCAGGACCCACATCGGCAATCACACGCTGCATCCGGAAACGCTGATGCTGAACTACGGCTACGACCCGCAGCTGTCGGAGGGCGCGGTCAAGCCGCCGGTGTTTCTGACCTCGACCTTCGTGTTTCGCACCGCCGAGGACGGCAAGGACTTTTTCGACTTTGTCGCCGGCCGGCGCGAGCCGCCGGAGGGGATGGGCGCGGGGCTGGTCTATTCGCGTTTCAACCATCCGAACAGCGAGATCGTCGAGGACCGGCTGGCGATCTATGAGCGCACCGAGAGCTGCGCGCTGTTTTCCTCGGGCATGGCGGCGATCTCGACCACGGTGCTGGCGTTCGCGCGGCCGGGCGACGTGATCCTGCATTCGCAACCGCTCTATGGCGGCACCGAGACGCTGTTCACCAAGACGCTGGCCGGGCTCTCGATCGGCGCGGTGGGTTTTGCCGACGGCCTCGACGAGGCGACTGTCCGCGCTGCTGCGGAAGAGGCGATGAAGAAAGGGCGGGTGTCGATGATCTTCATCGAGACGCCGGCCAATCCGACCAACGGCCTGGTCGACGTCGCGCTGACGCGGCGGATCGCCGACATGATCGGCAAGGCGCAAGGCCATACGCCGGTGATCGCCTGCGACAATACGCTGCTCGGGCCGGTGTTTCAGCGGCCGATCGAGCATGGCGCCGATCTGTCGCTGTACTCGCTGACAAAATATGTCGGCGGCCATTCCGACCTGATCGCAGGCGCGGCGCTCGGCTCCAAGGCGCTGATGAAGGACGTCAAGGCGCTGCGCGGCGCCATCGGCACCCAGCTCGATCCGCATTCCTGCTGGATGATCAGCCGCTCGCTGGAAACGCTCAGCCTGCGCATGGAGAAGGCCGACCGCAACGCGCGGCTCGTCGCCGACTATCTGCGCGACCATCCCAAGGTCGCCGCCGTTCATTATCTCGGTCACCACGACGCGGGCTCGCCCGCGGGCCGGGTGTTCGCCGGCCAGTGCTCCGGCGCCGGCTCGACCTTCTCGTTCGACATCGCCGGCGGGCAGGCTGCCGCGGAAAAATTCCTCAACAGCCTGCAGATATTCAAGCTCGCGGTCAGCCTCGGCGGCACTGAATCGCTGGCGAGCCTGCCGGCCACCATGACCCATTCCGGCGTGCCGGCCGCGATCCGCCACAGGATCGGCGTGCTCGATTCGACCATCCGCCTCTCGATCGGCATCGAGCACCCCTCCGACCTGGTCGCCGACATCGCGCAGGCGCTGAACGCGGCGTGAGCAACGGACTCCGCTTCACCTCGCCCCGCGTGCGGGGAGAGGTCGGATTGCGAAGCAATCCGGGTGAGGGGGAGTCTCCGCAAACTCGCTGCACAAACTCGGCTAGCGGAACGGCGCGAGGATCTCGAGCAGCCGCTCGCGGTTGTCCTTGCCGATCTTCTCGATGACATGCCGCTCGTGCTCGGCGGCGAGCAGCTTGAACTGGCGAAGCGATGCCTCGCCTGACGCGGTGAGATGCAGGGCATGGCTGCGCCGGTCGACCTTGGAGGCCGCGCGCTTGACCAGGGTGCGCTGCTCCAGCGCGTTCAAGAGATGGACCAGCCGGGCGCGCTCGATGCCGAGGCGCTTTGCCACCGCCATCTGGGTCAGGCCTGGATTGGCCGATATCACCGTCAGCACCGAATACTGCGTCGGTGTGATGTCGACTGTTGCGAGCGTCTTGATGAAGTCCTGGAAGATCCAGAGCTGAAAGCGCCGCACCGCGTATCCGACGTGCAAGGCGAGGCCGTCGAGGCCGACATGGGCGCTCGCATCGATATCCTGGGCCTCGGTCTTCGGCTTTCGCTTCCCCGATACGGCGGACTTCGCTTCGGACTTCGCTTCGGCCTTGGCGGCGCGCGCTGGCACGGCGATCTCTCCTGTTCGATCCTCGCGCCGGACGGCGCATCAATTGTTGTTGCATGCAACAATAATACGATTGGATCGAAAGCCAAACGATTCCGCGTCGCCCCACGGGTGCCCGAACCGGCTGCGGCACGGGGGGCGTGCAGGGCGGTCATTGACGCGGTGCGACGCGACGCACATATGGTGGTTCGCCGGTGCACCCGACCGGCGAGGACCACGCCATGCCCCCAGACATCGATCCCGCCGCCGCGCTGACCGAAAACGACGTCGTGCGCTGGCTGACCACCGAGACGCGCGACCAGCGCTTCATCGACAATCTGTTTGCCGAGCTGTGCCTGCGGCTGCAGCGCGCGGGCATTCCGCTGAAGCGGGCGTCGCTGCATCTGTTGATCCAGCACCCGCAATGGCTCGGCGCCCGGATCCTGTGGATCAACGGCGCGCAGGAGGCGACGATCACGCGGGTCGACTACGACGTCACGCAGCGCCCCGAATTTATCGGCAGCCCGGTCGAGGAGATCCAGGGCGGCGTCAGCGAGATCCGCGAGCGGCTCGACCGCGATCCAGCACAGGGCCGCAAGCATGGCGTCTACGACGAGCTGCGGGCGCAGGGACTGACCGACTATGTGGCGTGGCCGATGCTCCATACGCTCGGCAAGAAGCATATGGTGGCGTTCTCCACCGACCGGGTCGGCGGCTTCGACGACGCGCATATCGCAACGCTGCAGCGCCTGCTGCCGCTGCTGGCGCTGGTCAGCGAAATCCGCATGAAGAACCGGCTGGCGCGCACGCTGCTGGAAACCTATGTCGGCGCCCACGCCGGCGAAATGATTCTGGCCGGCGCCACAAGGCGCGGCAGCGGCGCGACGGTGCGTGCCGCCATCCTGATCTGCGACCTGCGCGATTTCACCAGGATCTCGGACTCCTGGCCGCGCGACGACGTGATCGATCTGCTCAACGACTATTTCGACGCGATGTCGGAGCCGATCGCGCGCCACGGCGGCGAGATTTTGAAATTCATGGGCGACGGCCTGCTCGCGATCTTTCCGCTCGACGAGCCAAAGGCCTGCGCCAATTTGCTGCGCGCCGTGACCGAGGCGCGCCAGGCGATGGCCGCGCTGAACGAGAAGCGCGCTGCCGGCAGCGCGCCGCTGCGCTACGGCATCGGCGTCCACGTCGGCGACGTCATGTACGGCAATATCGGCTCAAAGGCCCGGCTCGACTTCACCGTGATCGGCCCTGCCGTCAACATGGCCTCGCGGCTCGAGGCCCTGACCAAACAGCTCGGCAAGCCGGTGCTGCTGTCGCGCGAATTCGCCGATCTCGTCGCCAGCGAGTTCAAGCTCGAACATGTCGGCGAGCATTCGGTGCGCGGCTTTGCCGAGCCGATCGAGCTGTTCGCCTATCACGGGTGAGGGCGGCGCGTAGATCCTATGGGGTGACAGGTGGTCAGGAGGTAAGCTGAGTTTCCAACCACCAACTCACCCCGAGGATCAACGATGCAGGCTGATCACACTGACACACCTGTCGGAAGCGAGTATGCCACGGTTTACGTTGCTTTCGAACTGAGCAAATCGAGCTGGAAGCTGGGCGTGATGACGCCCGGCGCCGAGAAGATGAGCCGTTACCAGATCGAGGGCGGGGACCTGGCGGCGCTGTCGAGTATTCTGGCGAAGACGCGAGCGAAGGCGGAGCAGCTGGGCAAGCCGGTTTGCATCCTGTCCTGCTATGAGGCTGGGTTTGAAGGTCATTGGCTTGATCGCTGGCTGAGCAATAACGGGGTCGTCAATCACGAGATCGATCCCGCAAGCATCGCGGTAAACCGACGGGCGCGACGGGCCAAGACCGATCGGATCGATCTGGCGCAGCTGATGCGTTCATTTCTGGCTCATCTGCGCGGCGAGCCGGGCGTCTGCAGTATTGTTCGCGTTCCCACGCCTGAGGACGAGGATCGCAAGCGGCGCACGCGCGAACGCGATCGGCTGTGCAAGGAGCGCACCATGCACACCAACCGGATCAGCGGGTTGCTGCACGCTCAAGGCATCCGCGATGCCATGCCGTTGAAGCCGGGCTTCTTGTCGGATCTCGAGCAGATGCGCACCGGC
>NZ_CAADFC020000017.1 GCF_900696085.1 Bradyrhizobium ivorense | reverse complement strand
TCCATTTGTCGTTGAGCGCGAACTGGCCCTTGGTCTCGATGCCGCCGCGGAATTGGCGGTCGCCGGGCAGGCCCTTGAACGCGCCGGGATCGGTCTGGTCGATGCCGTAGAGGCGGACCTGATAGGCGCCGTCCTGCAGGCGCTGGCGGAATTCGCCCTGCAGCAGCACGCCCTGCTTCGTGGTGAAGCGCGGGTTGAAGGTCGCGTCGAAGTCGGGCGCGAGCGCGAAATAATAGGGGACTTCGACGCCGTACCCGAACGCCGTGTACGAGGTGAAGCCCGGCATCAGGAAGCCGCTCTTGCGCTTCACCGTCGGATCGGGCGTCGAGAAGTAGGGCAGATACGCCATCGGAACGCCGAAAAACTCGATCTGGGCGTTCTCGAAATAGAGCATCTTCTCCTGCTGGTTGTGGATGATGCGCGCGCCCTTGACCTGCCAGAGCGGCGGCTTCTTCGGATCGTCCTTACAGGGCGCGCAGGCGGTATAAACGCCGTTGTCGAACACGGTGTAATTGCCGCTGGAGCGGTCGGCGCGGGTCGCCGCCATGCGGGTCTGGTCTTCGGTGTCGACGCGCAGCGAATCGACGAAACCGTCACGGTAGTCGTCGCTGAGATCCATGATGTTGGCGTAGGTGATCTTGCCTTCCGCATCGGTCATGCGGATGTTGCCCTCGGCATGAAGACGCTTGGTCTTCTGGTCGTAGATGACCTTGTCAGCCTCGACGCTGGTGCCGTTGTAGAACATCTGCACGTTGCCGACCGCCGAGATGCGGCTGTTGTTGTAGTCGTAATCGACCTCGGTGGCCTGAACGAGCATCTGCCCGTCGTTCTTGGCTGGCGGCCGGGGCGGTTTCGGCGGACGCGGGTTGTAGGTGAAGCCCTGCGCGGCGGCCGGCGTCGGCGCGGCAATGCCGAGCGCGCTCACCACGACAAACGCGGCAATCAGGGCGGAGAGCGAGGCGCCAAAGGCGGCCATGCGGCTACGTTGACGGCGCAGGGGATTGCGCCGCCTGAACGCAGGCGTGCTCATCTGGCGGGCGGCGACGTCTGCCACTACCCGTCCTCCTGATACAGCAAGGCCATAAAACCGGTGAGGCCGCCCACAACGACAGGCAACCACGCCGCAGCGATGGGATGCATCAACTCAGCCTTGCTCAAATCCTCAGTTACTTTCGACAGAACGTAGAGCAGAAAGCCTGCACCCACGCCACTCAAAACCATCTTCTGCACGCCGCCCATCCGGAAGAAGCGGAGGCTCACAGAAGCCGCCAACATCACCATCGCAGCCAGCAAAAATGGCTGCGCGATGAGCTTGTGATACTGCAAACGATAGCCGGCGGTCGCGAACCCCGAGCTCTCCGACGAACGGATGTAGTTCGGTAGTTGCCAAAACGACACAGTTTCTGGGGTGGAGAAACTGTTGCGCACCTGGGCCGGGGTGAGGGTGGTGGTCAGGTAGAAGGTGTCCTGGTCCACCGGCGCCTTGTCCAGGGTGTATCGGCGTACCCCTTTGAACACCCAGCGCCCCTCTTCGAGGGTTGCCTCGCGGGCCTCGATTCGGTCCCTGAACTGCAACGCCGTGTCGAATCGGAACACGGTCAGTCCGGTCAGCCGCACGCCCTGCTGCTCGCTGCGCGCCGCGTTGATGATCGCCTGACCTTCATCGTTGACCTGATTGAGCCAGAACCCGGAGGCATCCTGGATGCCGCCGCCCGGCGTCGAGCCGAACAGCTCGGCTTCCATCCGCTTGGAAAGCTCGCGCAGATTGGCCGAGATCGGATTGTAGGCAGTGGTCGCGATGAAGCCGAGCAGCAGCGCGCTGGCCAGCGCCGGCGAGATGAATTGCCAGGCCGAGACGCCGGCGGCGCGCGCCACCACGAGCTCGAGCCTGCGCGACAGCGCGAGGTAGCAGGTCATCGCGCCGATCAGTACGCAGAACGGCATCAGCTTCTCGAGCAGCTGCGGCACCCGGAACAGCGAGGTCTCCGCGACCGTGATCGCGGACGCCGAGACCAGCCCCGACGTCTTGCGCACCATCTCGATGTAGTCGACCAGCACCAGCAGCACGAAGATGCTGGCGAACACGCCCACCGCCGCGACCACGAATCGGCCGGCGAAATAGCGCCCGAGCGTGTTTGTCACCATGCTCATGCGGTGGCGGGCCTGCGGAAGAAGCGCGCGATGCGCTCGTTGTTGCGGTTGATCTGCTCCATCAGCGCGGCCGGCGGCTCGACGACCACGCCGCCGACGATCATCCAGATACCGACGCCGATGCCGCCGAACAGCATCAGATACTGCACCACCGCGGCCAGCGGGTTCTTCACCGTGACGACGGAGCAGGCGAAGCCGATCATGCGCAGGCCGAACACGGCGAAGACCGAGCCGCCGATCGAGAAATTGCGGCTCTGGCGCGTGGTGCGCGGCGCGCCGAGAAAGGCAAAGGTGAGCGCGGCGAACGCGAACGGATAGAGCGGCGCCATGAAGCGGTCATGCAGCTCGGCGCGGAACTGGCCGGACAGCTGCTGATAGATCGGATCGTCGTCCCTCGGCCACATCAACTCCCACATATAGCGTTCGCGGATGCCGAGCGTGACGTCGCGGTTCTGCGAGAATTTCGACATGTCGAAGGCATAGCGGCCGAATGCGACCAGCGCCGGATCGCGCTTGCCGACTTGGAATCGCTCGAGATTGCCGTCCTCCAGCACGAGATAGGAGCCGCTCTCGTTCTTCAGCACCGTGCCGTGATCGGCGATGATGGTGACGCGCTCCTGCGGATCGCGCCGGTCATCGACGAAGATGCCGCCGAGCACGCCGCCGGGCAGCCGTTCGCGGATTCGGATCGTCAGGTTCTGGTCGAGCTGGGCGAACCGCCCGGGCTGCAGGATGTTGGTCAGCACGTCGGCGGTGATCTCGGCGTCCCACTGCTTGATTCGGCGCATGCCGTCGGGCGCGAGATAGGCGCCGATGAAGGCCACCAGCGCCGCCACCACGCAAGTCGCATAGAAGAAGGGCCGGAACAGCCGAAAGGGCGAGAAGCCCGCGGCGTTCATCACGATGATCTCGGAATCGGTCGCGAGCTTGTTCAGCGTGTGCGAGATCGCGATCATCAGCGCGATCGGCGCGATGATCAGGACCAACGCGGGAATCACGAGGCCGGTGATGCCGAGGAAGGTCAGGATGGTCTGGCCCTGGCTGGTCATCAGGTCGATGCCGCGCAGCGCCTGCGTAATCCAGATCACGCCGGTGAGGCTGACCAGGACAAGCGCAAACGACGCGAGGGTCGTCTTGAAAATGTACTTGTCGATGGACCCCATCACACTCGCACGACCCTTGGCGCGCCAAAACGCACGGCATTTCGACCACCCCCGTCAACCCGGGTTCCCCTATGGTCGAGCCGCGGATCCGTCCGGCTCACTCGCTTTGTACCATCCCTTTGATCCGTCAACAAAATGGCCGCGCCAAGGCGCGCTTAATTTATGGTTAATTATTCGCTTTTGTGGCCTTCCGGCCACTCCGGCGCTTGGCAGCGGCGCGGCCGACAGGTCATAGTGTGGCGCGAGCTTGATCGGGTGCGCTCCGGTCCGCTATCGCATCGCTCATCCGTGTGCCGCAGGGGCCGCTTCAGGTCCGACCAACACCCTGAAATCTGGAGGATTTTCCTATGTCCGACGCCGTCAAGGTCGGCTTTGCCCCATTCGCTGTGTCTCCGCGCGGCATTGTGGTCGCCTTTTGCGACGAACAATTGAAGCTCGGCGCCGCGGCCGTGAAGGCGCTGGGGGCCGCCACCGAGACGGTCAAGCGGGCCGCCGCCGCGAACCAGTTCAAGGGCAAGAGCGGTGCGGCGCTGGACATCCTGGCGCCGGAGGGACTCAAGGCGGAACGGCTGATTGTGATCGGCACCGGCAAGCCGTCGGAGCTCAAGGAGAAGGATTTTCTCAAGTTCGGAGGCGTCGCGGCGGGCAAGCTCACCTCGGCCAACCGTTCCATGACTGTGATCGCCGAACTGCCGGAGGGGGCCATGACGGCGGAGCAGGCGGCCGCGATCGCGACCGGTATCCGGCTGCGCGCCTACAAGTTCGACCGTTACAAGACCAAGAAGAAAGACGAGGACGGCGCGGTGCGCGCCGACGTCTCGATCGCGGTCGCTGACGCCGCCGCCGCCAAGAGGGCATTTGCGCCGAACTCCTTCACCGTCGACGGCGTGAACCTGGCGCGCGAGCTCGTCAACGAGCCGCCGAACGTGCTCTATCCCGAGGAGTTCGCGCGCCGCGCCAGCCAGCTGCGCAAGCTCGGCGTCAGCGTCGAGGTGCTCGACGTCAAGGCGATGACCAAGCTCGGCATGGGCGCGCTGCTCGGCGTCGCGCAGGGATCGGCGCGGCCCGGCCGCACCGTGATCATGCGCTGGAACGGCGGCAAGAAGAATGAGGCGCCGGTCGCCTTCGTCGGCAAGGGCGTCTGCTTCGACACCGGCGGCATCTCGATCAAGTCGGCCGGCGGCATGGAGGACATGAAGGGCGACATGGGCGGCGCGGCCTGCGTGGTCGGGCTGATGCATGCGCTCGCGGCGCGCAAGGCCCGCGTCAACGCGGTCGGCGCCATCGGCCTCGTCGAGAACATGCCCGACGGCAACGCGCAGCGTCCCGGCGACATCGTCACCTCGATGTCCGGCCAGACCATCGAGATCATCAACACCGACGCCGAGGGGCGCCTCGTGCTCGCCGACGTGCTCTGGTACGTCGCGAAGAAGTTCAAGCCGAAATTCATGGTCGATCTCGCCACCCTGACCGGCGCGATCATGGTCGCGCTCGGCACCGATCATGCCGGCATGTTCTCCAATAATGACGAGCTCGCCGAGCGCCTCGCCAAGGTGGGACTTCAGACCGGAGAGAAGGTCTGGCGCATGCCGCTCGGCCCCGAATACGACAAGCAGATCGATTCGCAGTTCGCCGACATGAAGAACACCGGTGGGCGCAATGGCGGCTCGATTACCGCGGCGCAGTTTCTGCAGCGCTTCGTCGACGGCACGCCGTGGGCGCATCTCGACATCGCCGGCACCGCGATGGGCGCGCCGAAGACCGACACCAACCAGAGCTGGGGCTCGGGTTACGGCGTTCGCCTGCTCGAACGCCTGGTCTCGGAGTATTATGAGAAGAAGTGAGACGGCAATCGGCGCATGACCGAGGTTCTGTTCTACCATTTGCAGAACATGACGCTGGAGAGCGTGCTGCCGCCGCTGCTCGAGAAATCGCTCGAGCGCGGCTGGCGCGTGGTCGTGCAGTCGACGTCGCCGGAGCGCGCCGAGGCGCTCGATGCGCATCTGTGGACCTACAGCGACGATTCGTTTCTGCCGCATGCGACCTGGCGGGTCGGCGACGCGCAGGACCAGCCGATCATCCTGTCGATCGAGGAGGGCAACCCGAACCGGGCCAATGTCCGCTTTCTGGTCGACAATGCGGCGCTGCCGGCCGACTGCGACAGCTACGAGCGGCTGGTTCTGGTGTTCAACGGCGACGACCCGGACGCGGTGGCGGCGGCGCGGGAAAGCTGGACCGCCTGCAAGGCCCGCGGATTCGAGGTCACCTACTGGCAGGCCGACGAGCGGGGGCGCTGGCAGCGGCGCCAATAGCGATTCCAAGCAATTAATGATAATTCGAGGTTTCTCGCGGCGGGCCACGGTCATGCCGCAAAGTGATGTTCGGACAAACCCCTTGTGTGGGGACAGGGAGCCTTTGTCGATCGTGCGGGACGGAACATTCAGTCGAAAGTCGCTGCTGGCGCTGCTGGTGCTGGCGCCGGGCCTTGCCGGTTGCTCGAGCGCGTCCGACATGTTCTCGCGCGACGCGGAGTGGTTCTCGCGTCCCGGACGGCTGTTCATCCGCAACATCTCGATCGAATCGCCGCCGCTGACGCCGGACAAGCCGGTGACCAGTGAAGATCTCGTCAGCGCCGACGGCGGCTGCCCGGGCATGGCGCCGCCCGCGGGTGCCGCCGGCGCCAACGCATTGGCCGACGGCGCACCGCCGCCGCAGCCGTCGGGCGGCAGCGTCGCGCTCGGCCACACCGAATGCGACGTCGTCCGCGGCATCGGCGCCCCCGACAGCGTGAACCTGTCCAATGGTCCGGGCGGCGACCGCGTCGCGGTCGTCACCTGGTCGCGCGGCGCGCGTGCCGGCATCTACACCTTCACCGCCGGGCGGTTGACGTCGGTCGAGCGCGGGCCGGATCCCGTGCCGGAGCCGAAAGCGGCAAAGCCGAAGAAGAAAAAGTCGGCGACCTCGCACGGCTAGAGCGTTTTCCAGCGAAGTGGATACCGGTTCGCGTGAAGAAAACGCGTCAAAACAAGAATCTAGAGCTCCGTTCCGATTCCATCGGAACGGAAATAGCTCTAGAGCATGATCCGGAAAAGCGTGAAGCGGTTTTCCCTCGCGACAAACGCGAAGCGTTTGCGCGGAGATCATGCTCAAACGACGCGCCAAGGCGCGACGATGATTCTCATCGTGCTCTAGCTTGCGGCTTCGTCGAACTCGCTGCTGGCTTCCAGCCACTCTTCCTCCGCGCGCTGCAGCGCGCTTTCGGCGCCGGCGCGGGCTTTTGTCAGTTGCGCTGCCTGCTTGGGATCGCGGGTGAAGATATCCGGCAGCGCCAGCGCTGTGTCGATCTTGGCGATGATGCCGTTGATGCGCTCGATCTCGGCTTCCGCCTGCGCGATTCGCTGCTTCGGTGAAACGCGCTTTTCACTACGGCTGCGCTCGGAACGTGCAGGCTCTTTCGACCGCTCGCGCGCCGGTGCCCGGTCGCCGTCATTGGCCGACAGGATCAGCCTACGATACTCGTCGAGATCGCCGTCATAGGCGGTCACGGTCTGGTTGGCGACGATCCAAAGCCGATCGGCGCAGGCTTCGATCAGATAGCGATCGTGCGAGACCATCATGACGGCGCCGGGAAAGTCGTTGATCGCTTCCGCGAGTGCGGCACGGCTGTCGATGTCGAGATGGTTGGTCGGCTCGTCCAGGATGATCATGTTGGGGCCGTAGAAGGTGGCGAGCCCGAGCAGCAGCCGCGCCTTCTCGCCGCCCGACAGGCTCCTCACCAGCGTGTCGCCGGCCTTGCCGGAAAAGCCGATCGCGCCGACCCGGCCGCGCACCTTGCTCTCGGGCATATCGGGCATCAGCTTGCGGACATGGTCGTAGGGCGAGCCGTCGAGGTTGAGCTCGTCGACCTGATGCTGCGCGAAGTAGCCGACCGACAATTTGTCCGCGCGCGTGATGCGTCCCGAGAGCGGCGTGAGCTTGCCGGCCAGCAGCTTGACCAGCGTCGACTTGCCGTTGCCGTTGGCCCCGAGCAGCGCGATGCGGTCGTCGGGATCGAGGCGCAGCGTCACGCGGTTGAGCACCGCCTTGCCCGGCTCGTAGCCGACCGAAACGTCGTCGACCGCGATGATCGGCGGCGACAGCAATTTTTCGGGCGCGGGGAACGTGATCTCGTGCACGTCCTGGGTCACCAATGCGGTGACCGGCTTCATCCGCTCCAGCATTTTCACGCGTGACTGCGCCTGCCGCGCCTTCGAGGCTTTTGCCTTGAAGCGGTCGACGAACGCCTGCAGCCGCTTGCGCTCGTCGGCCTGGCGCTTGGCGTGCTTGGCGTCGAGCAGTTCGCGGGCAGAGCGCTGTTCCTCGAACGAGGAGTAGGTGCCCTTGTAGAGCGTCAGCTTGCCGCGATCGAGATGCAGGATCTGGTCGACCGAAGTGTCGAGCAGGTCGCGGTCATGGCTGATCACGATCACCGTGCGCGGATAGTTGGCGAGGTGATTCTCCAGCCACAGCGTGCCTTCGAGATCGAGATAGTTGGTCGGCTCGTCGAGCAGCAAGAGATCGGGCGCCGCGAACAGCGTGGCCGCCAGCGCGACGCGCATCCGCCAGCCGCCGGAGAATTCCGCACACGGCCGTGCCTGGTCTGCGGTCGAGAAGCCGAGGCCGGAGAGGATCGCAGCGGCGCGGGCCGGCGCCGCGTGGGCGTCGATGTCGACCAGCCGGGTCTGGATCTCGGCGATCCGGTGCGGGTCCTGCGCGGTCTCGGCCTCGCGCAACAGCGCATCGCGCTCGAGATCGGCCTTCAGCACGACGGTGAGCAGGCTCTCCGGCCCGTCGGGCGCTTCCTGCGCGAGGCTGCCGATGCGCCAGCGCGGCGGCAGCGCAATGCTGCCATTCTCGGTCGGGACCTCGCCGCGGATGGCTTGAAACAGGGTCGACTTGCCGACGCCGTTGCGGCCGACGAATCCGACGCGTGCGCCGGCCGTAATTTGCACGGAACTGTGATCGATCAGCAGCCGTCCGGCGATCCGGATTGAGATGTCGGTGATGGAAAGCATGCGGCGTTTGTCACCGGACCCGCCGCCAAACGCAACCCGTCAGTTTGCAAAAATCTGTCCGGGTACCTCTTGCAAATAGGTGTTTGGGCTGTCGGCCAGCCCGCAACATCTAATGGTGATCGGTTTCCCGTCGGCGCATCTCATCGAGAAGCTGTTGCAGGCGGGACGAAAGCGTCGGCTCCGGGCGCATGTTTTGCTGAAGCCGTTCACCTACGGCGTCGCAGATGTAGCGGCAGGTCTTGTGATCCATCTGGTCGGGATCGTTTTCGATCTGAGTCGTCATAGCGGGTCTCTTGGCAGGTCTCTTGATAAGTCTTTTTGCATGTCTCCGGATGTCCTTCGGCGAGTTCCACCTCGCGGGTATGAGCAGGTTCTTGCCACAACAAGTCGCAACCCCGATTTTGGTTTCGCCGGCTCGGCCTTGCCCTCGCCTTCTGGTAGCGGCTGACAGCCATCGGGTTCCAGCGGGTGCAAAAAAGCCCCGGCGCAAGGCCGGGGCGGAGCAAGTCAGGGGAGGTGTTGGTCGGATCAATAGCAGCGGTTGACCACGCGCCAGCGGGGACCCCACGGGGTCGGAACGACGCGGCGCACATAGCAGCCGCCGTAGCCGCCGGCGTAATAGGCGGGGCCGCCGACCACGACAGGGCCACCGACGACGAAGCGCGGTCCCCAGCCGCCGTGCCATCCACCACCGTGCCAGCCGCCATGCCAGCCACCCCAGGCCGAGGCCGAGGTCGGGGCCAGCGCGGCCGCGCCGAGCGAAACGGCGGCAATCGCAGCAAGCGAGATTTTGCGTAACATGATCGTCTCCTCGAGGTTTGGGCGCGCATCAGGCGCCCGCGATGACATCGTTTCCCGAGACGTCCTGGTGAGGCTTGCGGATAGGTCAGCAAGGCGTCCGATCGGTGAAGAGCCTAGGCGATGGCAGCTGAACGGCAGCGGCACGGCGTCGACAGAATGGGTTCACCTTCGTGAAATCGTCGTAATTTGGCCGGTTTGGCGGTCCCGGCCGGCAATCGCGGCCACGCCGTTTTTGTCGCGAAAATCCATCGAAACTAATGGCTAACGCGTCACAGGGTCGCTTGCCGTCACCCCATCGCGCCGATATAAGCCCCGGCAACTCCCAACCAGCCTTTGCAAGGACGAAATCATGGCGATTGAACGCACCTTTTCGATCATCAAGCCCGACGCCACCGAGCGCAACCTGACCGGTGCGGTCAACGCGGTGATCGAGAAGGCAGGCCTGCGGATCGTCGCGCAGAAGCGCATCCGCATGACCCGCGGTCAGGCCGAGACCTTCTATGCGGTCCACAAGGCGCGCCCGTTCTTCGGCGAATTGGTCGAGTTCATGACCTCGGGCCCGGTGGTGGTCCAGGTGCTGGAAGGCGAGGGCGCCATCCTGAAGTATCGCGACGTGATGGGCGCGACCGATCCGTCGAAGGCCGCCGAGGGCACGATCCGCAAGCTCTATGCGAAGTCGATCGGCGAGAATTCGGTG
Organism: Bradyrhizobium ivorense; assembly: GCF_900696085.1. Lineage (GTDB taxonomy): Bacteria > Pseudomonadota > Alphaproteobacteria > Rhizobiales > Xanthobacteraceae > Bradyrhizobium > Bradyrhizobium ivorense. The sequence continues at coordinate 13,942 of NZ_CAADFC020000017.1, read as the reverse complement.
CACGGTTCCGACGCGCCGGAGACCGCGGTGGTCGAGATCGCGCAGTTCTTCGCCGGCAACGAGATCGTCGGCTAACTCAACTGGGGAGCGGCGGACCTCCGCCGCAAAGGGGCGGCCGTAAGGCCGAGTAGGACTCGCTGTGGATTGGCTGTGGCAGATCTTTGATCCCGCGCACATCGGCGCGTTCTTCACCCAGTTCAGGGAGGAGATGGCGACCCCGACCTTCTGGGTCGCCGTCGGCAAGATCATCTGGATCAACGTGCTGTTGTCGGGCGACAACGCGCTGGTGATCGCGCTCGCCTGCCGCGGGCTCGCGCCGCGGCAGCGGCTGTGGGGCATGATCCTCGGCGCCGCCGCCGCGGTGATCCTGCGCGTCATCTTCACCGGCATCGTCGCCAGCCTGATGGAGCTACCTTACCTGAAGCTGGTCGGCGGGCTGGCGCTGATCGTGATCGCGGCCAAGCTCCTGGTGCCGGAGCACGACGACGAGGACAGCGTCGATGCCGCCGCGCATCTGTGGGCCGCGGTGCAGATCGTCGTCGTCGCCGACATCGTGATGAGCCTCGACAACGTGATCGCGGTGGCCGCCGCCGCCAATGGCAGCGTGCCGCTGCTGGTGCTCGGCCTTGCGATCAGCGTTCCCTTGATCGTGGCCGGCGCGGCGCTGATCATGGCGCTGCTCAACAAGCTGCCGATCCTGGTCTGGGCCGGCGCCGCGCTGCTCGGCTGGATCGCGGGCGACGTCATCGCGACCGATCCGGCGGTGCATCCGCGGCTGGATGCGCTGTTCGCCGGGCCGCTCGGCGCCAAGCTCGATTCGTGGCTCGCCGCAATCGGGATGTCGCCGCAGTTCGGCCATGGCGGCAACGGCGGCGAGATCCTGCTCGCCGTGCTCGGCATCATCGTGGTGCTGATCGCGGGCTCGCTCTGGCGGCGCCACGCGATCCGCAAGGCCAAGCATTCCGCCAAGGCTGCGTAGTCGCGGCTTTTGGATTACCGCCGCACGATCGAACCGGCGCGTCCGACGAGGCGCGCCAGCTGGCGGAAGCGGCTGCCGACGCGGTCGGCGACCAAATCGACCATCCGGTGCTCGAACACCAGCATCAGCTTGCGGCCCTGGGTGCGGAAATGCGTCGCCGGCAGCACGCCGGTGCGCGCCGCCGTGATCAGATGCGCGACGCGGAACGCGGCGCCGAGCACGCGGGCGCGCTCATCCATCGCCGGCGGCACCAGCGCGCGAATCTGCAGCGGCGGCTCATTCTCCTCGCTGAGGCCCGCATAGCGGTAGAACACCGACAGCGCGACGAAGGCGCGCCCCTGGTGCGTGATCGAGCCGAAATTGCCGTTCATGATCAGGCTGAGGGTTTCCTCGCCGCGATGATCGGGATGCACGCGCCAGCCGATGTCGGAGAGCAGGCAGGCGACGTGACGCAGCCTGCGGTCCTCCTCGGTCTCGCGCAGCCGCACCACCCGCACCAGCCGGTCGGTCCACGAGATCAGCTCCTGGGCGTGGCGCGCCGAGCGCGACAGCAATTCGTTGAGGTTCTGCGCGGCGCAGACCAGGCCATCCTTGGCGCGCTCGGCTGGCGGCAGCATCTCGTACAGGAGGCCCTCGCGCACGCCGAAGGTCGAGAACACGATGGTCTTCGGCTGGGCGACGCGGATGATGTATTCGAGCACCAGCGCGGCATAGGTCAGGAGCGGCCGCCGCGCGTCGGCGACCGCCTCGATATTGGCCAGCATGTTGGTGGCCGCGAGCCGCCGCAGCCGCTGCGCGAAGTCGAGCGCATCGACCGCCGGGATCGAATAGCCGTGCATCACCTTGAGCGGATAGCCGCTCTGGATGATGTGGATGCGCGCCAGCGCACGCCAGGTGCCGCCGACCGCGTAGAAGGTGCGGCCGCGGCCGGCCTTGAGCTGGGGGACACCAAGCAGCTCGTTCTTGACGATGCGCTCGGCGCGCTTCAGCGATTTGTGCGAGAGGTCCTGCAGCGCGAGGCTGCCGAGAGGCAAGGTCATGCCGCTGCGCACGCGGTTGCCCTTGACGTCGATCAATTCGAGCGAGCCGCCGCCGAGATCGCCGACGATGCCGTTGGGATTGTGCACGCCGGAGACGACGCCGAGCGCGGACAGCTTCGCTTCACGCGGGCCGGAGAGGATCTCGATCTTGGCGCCGCAGATGCGCTCGGCCTTGGCGATGAAGTCCGGACCGTTCTTGGCATCGCGGCAGGCCGCGGTCGCGATCGCGAACACGCGGCCGACCTGCTGGATCCTGCACAGCGCGCGAAACCGGCGCAGCGCGGTGAGCGCCTTGTTGACGGCGTCGGTCGCGAGCAGGCCGGTGGTCTGCACCTCGCGGCCGAGCCCGCACAGCGCCTTCTCGTTGAAGATGGTGATGAGGTTGCGCGACATCGTCTCGTAAACGACGAGACGAACCGAGTTCGAACCGATATCGATGACAGCGACGCTGGAAGCGCGCTTCCGCGGCCGCTTCACCGTAAAGCCCCCTTAAGACGATGGCTGCTGCTGTCGCTCGTTGCGACGCGTGAGCCGGCGTGGCGAAGATTCCTTGAGAGACTTACCACGGCCGGACAGACTCGGATTTGTCATGAAATAGTTGTGCAGGTTGAAAGGCTCTTCGCCCTTCGCGGCCTTCATACGCGTAGACGACCCATCCGGCAACAATTGCCAGCTCTGCTCATTGTCCTTCAGGTTCGCGACCATGATCTGTTCGAGAACCTGCTGATGCACCGTGGGATTTTGCAGCGGACAGAGCACCTCGACGCGGCGGTCCAGGTTCCGCGGCATCATGTCGGCGGACGAGATATACACAGCAGCTTTGGTGCTCGGCAGGCCTTGCCCCATGCCGAAGCAATAGATCCGGCCGTGTTCCAGGAACCGGCCGATCACCGATTTGACGCGGATGTTCTCCGACAATCCGGGCAGGCCGGGCCGCAGGCAGCAGATGCCGCGCACCACGAGCTCGATCGAGACGCCGGCCTGTGACGCTTCATACAGCGCGTCGATGATGTCGGGGTCGACCAGCGCGTTCATCTTCATCCACACCGAGCCGGGGCGGCCGTTGCGGACATGAACCGCCTCGGCGTGGATGTGCTCGATGATGCGTTTGCGCAGCGTCAGCGGCGACACCGCCATCTTCTCGATGTCGCTCGGCTCGGCATAGCCGGTGATGTAGTTGAACACCCGCACGGTATCGCGGCCGATGATCGGGTCCGACGTGAAGTAGGACAGGTCGGTGTAGATGCGCGCGGTGACCGGATGATAGTTGCCGGTGCCGGTGTGCACGTAGGTGGTGAGATTGCCGCCCTCGCGGCGCACCACCATCGACAGTTTGGCGTGGGTCTTCAGCTCGATGAAGCCGTAGACCACCTGGACGCCGGCGCGCTCGAGGTCGCGCGCCCAGCGGATGTTGGCTTCCTCGTCGAAGCGCGCCTTCAGTTCGATCAGCGCGGTCACCGACTTGCCGGCCTCGGCGGCTTCGGCCAGCGCGCGCACGATCGGCGAGTTGTTCGAGGTGCGATACAGCGTCTGCTTGATCGCGACGACGTCGGGGTCGCGCGCCGCCTGTTGCAGGAACTGGACGACGACGTCGAAGGATTCATAGGGGTGATGGACCACGAGGTCCTTCTGGCGGATCGCCGCGAAGATGTCGCCGCCATGGTCGCGGACGCGCTCGGGATGGCGCGGCACGTAGGGCGGGAATTCGAGGTCGGGGCGATCGAGCCGGGTGAGCTGCGACAGCTCGTTCATGGCGAGCACGCCGTCGACCAGAAACACCTCGTCATCCGCTGCCGACAGCGCATGCTGCACGAAGATGCGCAGCTCCTCCGGCATCTTGGCCTCGATCTCGAGCCGGATCACCGATCCGCGTCGGCGGCGCTTGAGCGCGGTCTCGAACAGGCGGACGAGGTCTTCGGCCTCTTCCTCGATTTCGAGTTCGGAGTCTCTGATGATGCGGAACGCGCCCTGGCCCTTGACGGTGTAGCCGGGGAACAGGCGCGCGATGAACAGGCCGGTGGCCTGCTCCAGGGTGATCAGCCGCACCGGCGCGCCGTCCTTCGACGAGGGCAGGCGGATGAAGCGGTCGATCTTGCCGGGCATGCGGATCAAGGCATTCATCGCCTTGCCGTCGGAAATCCGCGCCAGCTGCAGCGCCACGGTGAAGCCGAGGTTCGGGATGAACGGGAACGGATGCGCCGGGTCGATCGCCAGCGGCGTCAGCAGCGGGAAAATGCTGTGGAGGAAGTGATCCTCGATCCAGCCGCGCTCGGATTTGGTCACGTCGCGCCCGTCGACCAGCTGAATGCCAACGTCGGACAGGATGGCGCGCAGGTCGCTCCAGATCGCCTGCTGGTCGGAGGCAAGCTGCGACACGGTCTTGTTGATCATCACGAGCTGCTCGGCCGGCAGCAGGCCGTCCGGGCTGCGCTCGGCGATGCCCTCGCGGACCTGCGCCTTGATGCCGGCGACGCGGACCATGAAGAACTCGTCGAGGTTGTTGGCCGAAATCGACAGGAAGCGGACGCGCTCCAGCACGGGGTGGCCCTGGTTGACCGATTCCTCGAGCACCCGGCGATTGAAGTGGAGCCAGGAGAGCTCGCGATTGATGAACCGCTCGGGGCTGGTCGCGATCGCGGGGAGGGCGGGAGCTTCCGCCTCTTTCTCTTTGATTTCAGTAGCTTGTGCCGAGTCCATCAAGTGCTGGTCCAATTCGAGGAGGGCGGCCTGGGCGGTCTATCCGAGGGCCACGCAAACCATGTGATATTGCGATGACGTTTCGATGACATTCATGTTCCCGCCGCTTCCGCCGTCAAGCCGGTCAGATGGTCACGCATCCCGCAACAGCTCCGCCGCCAGCGCCCGTGTGACCGGCCGGCCGAGCCGCAGCGCCTCGGTGTCGAGCAGCTCGACCGCCTGCCGGACGGCGACATAGGAACGCTCGATCCGGCTGGTCAGATAGCTGACAATCGACTCGTCCACGCTCATCTGGCGGTCGGCGCAGAACTTCAAGATCAGGCCGCGGAACAGCAGGTCGTCGGGCGGCAGCAGCGTCACCGTCGGCACCGCGCGAAGCCGCGACCTCAAGTCGCGCAGCTCGATCTCGAACGCCGACGGCGGAACACGCGCCGTGATCAGCACGAAGGCATCGTCCTGGCGCGCGAGGTTGAGGAGATGAAACATCGCGCGCTCGTCGAAATCCGCCGGCCGCAGGTCTTCGACCACCAACGCGCCGGTGGCCAGCGCGGTCGGCACCGCCTCCGCCGTCAGCGCATGCGCCGCGGTCGACCGCGCACCGGCATGCTCGGACCAGATCGCGGCGAGGTGGCTCTTGCCGGAGCCTTCCGGCCCGACCAGCAGCATGATGCGGTTCGGCCAGTCCGGCCAGCCATCGATCAGCGCCAGCGCCGCTTCGTTGGCCGGGCCTTCGAGAAAATCGTCGCGGGTCAGCTTTTCCTCGTGCGGCAGCGCCAGGGCCAGTTGACGAGGTTGAACGCTGCCTGCCACGCAAGTCTCCAAAACGCTTTGTCTGAGCATCGATCTCGTCAGATCGTCACTCTACCGGGCTTCGATCGTGCCCATGTGCCGCACCCACTCGACGAGATAGAGGGACACCGAAACCAAAGTAAAGATCGTGACCAGCGCCATCAGGATCAGATCGTAGGGATACGGCCGAAAGCCGAAGCCGAGCGAGGCCAGCACCAGCGCCGCGAACGCGACCTGCGCCACCGTGTTCAGCTTCGACACCATCAGCGGCTTCATCTCGACCGGCTTGTCGAACAACCATGACACTATCACGGCGGACACGATCATGATGTCGCGCGACACCACGAGAATGACAAGCCACCGCGGCACCTCGCCGAGCACGCCGAGCGCGACATAGATCGAGACCAGCAGGGCCTTGTCGGCCAGCGGGTCGAGCAGGGCGCCGAGCTCGCTCGTCATTTGGAAGCGCTTGGCAAGGAAGCCGTCGACCGCATCCGAGATGCCCGCCGTCACGAACAGCGCGAAGGCGATTTCCATCTGGCTGGACACGATGGCCCAGACGATCACCGGCACCAGGATGATGCGGCCGAGGGTAATGATGTTCGGAATGCTGGTCGGCATACTCAAGTTGGGACGTTTCCCGGCTAGAATCCTGATTTTACTCGATATCCGGCTCTTTTCAGCAGCGGCCGCGTGTTATCTACATAGTATCGCGGCGCCGGTGCCGCGAGCCATTGCGCGGGGGCGGAATTCCTCGTAACCAGCCCCTCATCATCTGGAATTGGGCATGACCGAGCGCAAAAACGGGCTCACTTACGCGGATTCGGGCGTCGATATCGACGCCGGCAACCGCCTTGTCGATCTGATCAAGCCGATGGTGCGGGCGACCGCACGCCCCGGCGCGGACGCCGAGATCGGCGGCTTCGGCGGGCTGTTCGACCTCAAGGCCGCCGGCTTCAAGGACCCGGTGCTGGTGGCTGCGACCGACGGCGTCGGCACCAAGCTCAAGATCGCGATCGAGACCGGAATCCATGACGCCATCGGCATCGACCTGGTCGCGATGTCGGTCAATGACCTTGTCGTGCAGGGCGCGGAACCGCTGTTCTTTCTCGATTATTTCGCATGCGGCAAATTGCGCCCCGAGGCCACCGCCGCGATCGTCGCGGGGATCGCCGAGGGCTGCCGCGAATCGGGCTGCGCGCTGATCGGCGGCGAGACCGCCGAGATGCCCGGCCTCTACAAGGATGGCGACTACGACCTCGGCGGCTTTGCGGTCGGCGCCGCCGAGCGCGGCACGCTGCTGCCGAGCGGCGACATCGCGGCCGGCGATGCCGTGATTGGCCTGGCGTCCTCCGGCGTGCACTCCAACGGCTATTCGCTGGTGCGCAAGATCGTCGAGCAGTCCGGCCTCGGCTACGACGCGCCGGCGCCGTTCGCGCCGGTGATGACGCTCGGCGCGGCGCTGCTGACGCCGACCCGGCTCTATGTGAAATCCTGCCTGCGCGCGATCCGCGAGACCGGCGCGGTGAAGGGCCTCGCCCACATCACCGGCGGCGGCTTCACCGACAACATCCCGCGCGTGCTGCCCAAGCATCTCGGCGTCGGCATCGATCTGGCCCGGCTGCCGGTGCTGCCGGTGTTCAAATGGTTGGCCGAGCAGGGCGGCATCGCCGAGCTCGAGCTGCTGCGCACGTTCAACTGCGGCATCGGCATGATCGCGATCGTCAAGCCTGAGGCGGTGGAACAGGTCATCGAGGTCTTCACCGAAGCCGGCGAGACCGCGACCTTGCTCGGCGAGGTGATCGAGGCCAAGGGGGCGCACACCGGCGAGCATCGCGTGGTCTATAACGGCCATCTCGACCTCTCCGCATGAAACGCCGGGTCGCCATCCTGATCTCCGGCCGCGGCTCCAACATGGCCGCGCTGATCGAGGCTGCGAAGGCTGCGGATTTTCCCGCCGAGATCGTGGTCGTGATCTCCAACCGCGCCGATGCCGCCGGGCTGGAGAAGGCGGCGGCGAACGGCATCCCGACCGCAATCATCGAGAGCAAGCCGTTCGGCAAGGATCGCGCCGGCTTCGAGGCGATGATGCAGCGGGTGCTGGACGAGAAGCAGGTCGAGCTCATCTGCCTCGGCGGCTTCATGCGGCTGTTCACCGCGGAGTTTGCACGGCGCTGGTACGGCAAGATGCTCAACATCCACCCGTCCCTGCTGCCGTGCTTCCCGGGCCTCGACCCGCACGGCCAGGCGCTGCGCGCGGGCGTAAAACTGTCCGGGGCGACGGTGCATTTCGTGATCCCGGAGACCGATGCGGGACCGATCGTGATGCAGGGCGCGGTGACCGTGGCCGACGACGACACGCCCGAGACGCTCGCGGCGCGCGTCATCAAGATCGAGCATCGCATCTATCCGGAGGCGCTGCGGCTGCTGGCGAGCGGCCGGCTGAAGCTCGACGGCGATCGCTGCAGAACGCTCGGCAGCGGCGCGACCGACGCCACGCTGATCGCGCCGGCGCCTTGAGCCGCACATCAGCAAAGCCCCCCGGGGTGATGCGGCCGAGGGAGGCGTCAGGACGATCAGCGCGGATCGCCCCGGCGTTCAGTTCACCTTGAGATTTTCCGCCGACGTCTTGCCGCGGTTCTCGACCAGCTCGTACTCGACGGTCTGGTTTTCGTTGAGCGTCGAGAGCCCGGCGCGCTCGACTGCCGAAATGTGGACGAACACGTCCTTGTCTCCGGCTGCCGGCTTGATGAACCCGTAGCCCTTGGTGGCGTTGAACCACTTGACGGTACCCTTCGGCATCGTCTCTCTCCCACGCTAGACATAAAAAAAACGCGGCCACGTTTTGCACGTGCCACGCCACAAACGGGCTTCCGGGTGTTTGTTCAGGTGCCGAGTCTTCAACTGCGAAGTCTTCAAGTCCGAAGTTCTCAACGTCGCGAAACGCACGGTCGAACCGCCGCAATCCGATTGCGACGGGATTGCAACATGAAAATTGCCAGTTCGCAAGCCGCTGGTTCGTAAGCCGCTGGTTGGTAAGCCTTGCGCCGGCCGTGCATGTTTCGCAGGGCGCAACCGCGGCCCGATCCTGCCGAACGATCCCGCGCGACGCTCGGCCACTGGCCGACACGGCGCTAGCCCCGGTCGACCCGAACCACGCGGCCCTTGTCGATCGCCAGCGCCAGCTGGCCGTGCTTCAGCTTGAGCGCGGCCTCGCCGAACAGTTCGCGGCGCCAGCCGTGCAGGGCGCCGACATCGGCCTGGTCGCTGGCCGCGATCTGCTCGAGATCGTCGACGGTCGCGATCACCTTGCTTGCGACGCCGTGGCGCTCCGAGGTCATGCGCAGCAGCACCTTCAAGAGCTCGACGGTCGCCGCACCATTGGCATTATTCCGCGGCTTCTCCAGCTTCGGCAGCGAAGCCTGATCGCGCGCCAGCCCGCGCTGCACGGCGGCGATGATGTCGGTGCCCCATTTGGAGCGCTCAAAGCCTTTCGGCAGCGAGCGCAGATTGCCGAGCTTGTCCAGCGAGGTCGGCGCGTGGGTGGCGATATCGCCGACCGCGTCGTCCTTGAGCACGCGCGAGCGCGGCACGTCGCGGCTCTGCGCTTCCTGCTCGCGCCAGGCCGCGACCTCGATCAGGACCGCGAGTTCGCGCGGCTTGCGCACCCGGGTCTTGAGCCGCTCCCAGGCGCGTTCGGGGTGGAAGTCGTAGGTCTTCGGCGAGGTCAGAACCTCCATCTCCTCGCTGACCCAGTCGCTGCGGCCGCGCTTCTTCAGATCGGCGTCGAGCGCGGCGAACACTTCGCGCAGATGGGTGACGTCGGAGACGGCATACACGATCTGCTCTTCGGTCAGCGGGCGGCGCGACCAGTCGGTGAAACGGTGGGTCTTGTCGGGCCGGTGCCCGGTGACGCGATCGACCAGGGCGTCGTAGGCGATGCTGTCGCCATAGCCGAGCACCATGGCGGCGACCTGGGTGTCGAAGATCGGATGCGGGATGGTGCCGGAGAGATGCCAGACGATCTCGATGTCCTGCCGCGCGGCGTGAAACACCTTCAGCACGGCCTCATCCGACATCAGTTCGAAGAATGGCTTGAGGTCGACGCCGGGCGCCAGCGCGTCGACCACGACGGCCTCGTCCGCGCTCGCCATCTGCACGACGCAAAGCAGCGGGTAGTAGGTCGTCTCCCGCAGGAACTCGGTATCGACTGTGATGACCTTGTGTCGGGCGAGCCGGCCGCAGGCGGCCGCAAGTTCGGAGGTAGTGGTAATCAGATCCATGAAGTGTCCATGACGCTCAACACACGCGTTCTGCCGAAAGGGCAGCTATGTCAAGGGTCTTGCTGGGATTTTGGCCCTGCACAAGGCGAGGGCAGGGGATTTTCGCCGGGATCGAGAGGGATTCAAGGGAAATTTGGCCTCATATGGCATCTCAAACAGCTGCTCGATGTCATCACCCGCGCAGGCGGGTGATCCAGTATTCCAGAGACGGTCGTGATTGAGCCGATGGGCCGCGGCGTACTGGATCGCCCGGTTAAACCGGGCGATGACAGGTGTGGGTGGGGACGCAGTTTTGCCATCTCGCGACATGATTTGTCCGAGCTTTGCTTCTCGTTCCGCCCTCTCGTTATCAGAGGGCGCAGGGAAAGCCGGGTGCCGATTGCACCCATGGGCCCGGTGCAACAAAAAAAGCACCGGGGTAGGACCACAGGTGTAACCGGAAACAACCCGGCTTTCCCTGCGCGATGGGTTACGGCTTATACGTGCTCTCCCCGGCGAGACTGGGCTTTTTTGTCACCGTCCTCGCAAGACGCATTCCCATCCTGCGAGAAGACACCTGCCACTAGGGCGTCAGGCCTGCACGACTTCACCGTCCGCCTCGCATGCTGTCGTCACTGACATGCGCGGCGTCCACCGCATCTCACCGCAACACCGCGACGATGGCCAGCGCCCCTCGATCGGGTGAGACGGGCGAACCATACATCTGACTTGCCCTTCGGATAAAGCGAAATATTTTTCCCGTAACGGCTTGACCTACCCCTAGGGGCAAATCAGTGCCTGGTGCTCCGTAGCTTGCATGCGCAGTTCGGCGCAGGCCTCGGTCAAAGCATTCCGCCGGACAGAATTGAGAGCACAGAAACAACAAAGCCGTCCGGGCCCGGACGGCTTTGCCCAGGAGGCGGACAGTGCAATGTCCGTTGGGACTCCTAGCGGACGGAATCGTAAGTGCGGAATGCACCTGGAGGCATCCCCCAAACGGGCTATCACTGCCGTGAAACTGGACACATGTGAGTTGCAAAGCGCGATGTTGTCATCGCGCTTCCTGATGGTAACGCTGACAACGCGGCGCATCACGTTGTGCCGCGGGGCACCGCTAACCACGGTGTCTGACGACCAAAGTGTAGAACTAACCTCAGCGCCTTCCCGCGCTGGGGTCTTTTCTATTTTGCGGCGAGATGCCGCCAATCGAGGCGTCCTGCAGCGCAAGCTGTGCTCCGGCGTGAATACGCGATGGCCAGCCGAGCCGCGATGCCAGCATCGTCAGCCGATCCTTGGTCCAGCTATGCGCGGGCCGTTCGAGCACGCGCCAGACGAACCACGCCAGCCACACCACGCCGACGATCGCGGCCGTGGTCGACAGGATGCCGGGCTGGCCTGAGGTTGCCGCGAGCAGGATCGTGTAGCCGAGCTGCAGGTGCAGCAGATAGAGCGGATAGGTGATGCCGCCCGCCGCCAGCACGATGCGCGCCGGCAACGGCAGCGACCTGATGCGCGTCGCCAAAAATACCATGCCGAGCGAGACGATGCAGATGGCGACGACGATGCCGGCATCGAAGCTGCCATGGGTGTGGACATCGAGCCGCTCGATCTTGTGCACCGCCTGGAACGCCGCCGTTCCCATCGCCAGCGACATCAGGCCGTAGAGCCGCGCGTCGCGCCGTCCCCGGTAGTGCTCGTAGATCAACAGACCCACCGCGAAGAAGCCGCTGTCGTCGGCCATGAACAGTTTTTCGAAGATCGGCGCGTCGATCGTCAGCTCGTTGGCGAAGGTGATCGCGATCCACGCCACGATGATGGCGTCGATCCGTCGCGGGAAGATGCGCAAGGCAAGCAATGCCGCGACCCAGACATAGAACATCACCTCGATCACCAGCGACCAGTACGCGTCGTCCATGTAGGGCTGCCCGAGCGCGGGTGCGGCGATGAACAGGTTGGCGAACCATTGACGCCACGTCACATCGAAATGGGCGCCACCAAGCGCCAGCGTGGTCGCGAAGGTGAGCGTCATGCAGATCACGAAGGTCGGATAGATCCGGCTGAAGCGGGCGATCGTAAAACCGACCGGCGTCCGGCCTTCGGCCGAGTAGGCGATGACGAAGCCGCTGATCGCGAAAAACACCGGCACGCCGAGGAAGCCATACTGCGCGACCGGCGCCAGCAACGGCATCGCGACCTGCGGCACGCCATGCGCCGCGGGACCCCAGAAGCCGTAGTGATAGAGGATGACAGCGCCGACGGCCGCCACCCGCATCAGGTCCAGCGCCGGGACCCTGGTGGTGTCCGGCTGCGCTTTAGTGTCCGGCATCGGCGCGGCTCCAGTAAATCAGCCGGCACCTTGAGACTGCGGAGTAAAGGCGCGCTTAAGGACGCCGTCGGCGAGAAAGGCGGATTACGGTTGCGCTAATCCCTGCAAATCCTACTCGTAGCGCGCGTGCTTGGAGGGCCGGCGCGCCGCCGGCATGGCCAGCACGATCAGGCAAAGCGCAATCATCGCCATTCCAACGAATTCGAATGCAAATGCGTCCACGGGTCATTCTCCCCTTAACGAAACCGTTAGACTTGTTCGGGGTGCGTTGACGCGCTGTTAAGCCTTATGGTTACCGCGGCGGGGCGCAAAGCATGGTGCAAGGTGAGTTAATGCTCACGAGGCTCGTAGAGGTCCCGTAGTTCATAGGATGGGTAGAGCGAAGCGAGACCCATCATTCCCACCGTGGATCGAAGTTGATGGGTTTCGCTGCGCTCTACCCATCCTATGGGATCGCACCGTGCATCACGCCGCCAGCGCGTCCTGGTTGATCTCGCCCTTCGCGAGCGTGGTGAGCAGCGCGTCGCTGTGGCGTTCCTCGTCGAGGCTGTCGTGCAGCAGCAACTGGTCGTCGCGCAGGTCGAGCTGGCCGGCGATCGCGGCGGCGCTGCCATAGGCGGCGATCTCGTAATGCTCGAGCTTTTGCGCCGAGGCGATCAGGCCGGCATCGCGGAGATTGTCGTCGGGCAACAGCGAGACCATCTTGGCGGTCTCGTGGATCAGCGCTTGCATGGCCTGGTCGGTATGCTCGTCCGGATCGGCGCCATGCATGCGCAGCAGCGATTTCAGCCGCTCGCCCTGCACGATGGTCTCGCGCTGATGGCGGCCGAACGCGTCCTTCAGCGACGGATGGGTGGCGATCTCCGCCATGCGCGACAGCGCGGTGGCGAGCTGGCTCTCGACGCTGACCAGTTCCTGCAGCTCGGCGATGTACATGTCCTTGAAGCTCGTGATCTTCATGCGGCACCTTGCTTGTTCTGGGTTGCGCTCAGGCGGTGTGGTCGCCGGAACCGGAATCGATCGGCGTCTTCTTCGCCCGCTGCGGCGTCATCACCGCGGGATCCGGCTGTCCGGGCACGCCGCGCGGCCCGAATTGCTGCCGCTGCAGATCGTCCTCGGAGAACGGCGGCTCGACGCCGTTCGGATTGCTGCGTTTCATCGCGGTTTCGAGATCGTCATCGCGCTGGTTCATGTCGCACTCCATCAGCGAGGCGGAACGGAACCCAAAGGCACGCGTTCCGCTATGCCGGGCCAACGATGAGCGCGGAAGATCGTTGCAAGGAATCTGTGGCGGCGTAGGGCGGATTAGCCGCCCAACGAAACAACCCTCCACGTCATGTATGGACGGCCCCCTGTCGGCAAGGGCTTTCTTGATGTTTCGGCAAGCGGATCGGGGAGCGGTCATGTATACGGCCTCGAGATGCGGCCATTGACCGCGGGCCCTGATGGAGATCGCTGATCGAATTCCAATCATTGCGGCGCGCTGTGACGCGCGATGACGTGGCGGAGTGTTTCGATCCCGGTTTCCTGACCATTTGCCATCACACCTTGATTGCCCTTCCGATAGGAATGAGCGCGAGCGCGGCGGCTGTCGCCCCTCGACTAGGCAGCAGCCGGCGCGCTCGCGCGGTCGCGGTAAGGTTCTCCTTTGACCAGCATGGCCCAGATGATGCGCGCGGTCTTGGCGGCGAAGGCCACCATGGCGACCTTGTAGGGCCGCCGCGCCAGCAAATCACGCAGCCATGGATCGCTGACGCCGCGCGCCTTCTNCTGCCGCAGATGGGCGCTGGCGCCGTTGATGAAGAGCGCGCGCAGCACGCGATCGCCCTGCTTGGAGATGCGGCCTGGG
>NZ_CAADFC020000016.1 GCF_900696085.1 Bradyrhizobium ivorense | reverse complement strand
CCAGCACGGTGTTGGCCAAAGTGCCCGATGCGAAGCTGTTCCGCTCCGGCCGGGACTTTGCCGCCTGGATCGGGCTCACCGGCAAAGATCACGGCACCGGGGGCAAGCATCGCCCAGGCCGCATCTCCAAGCAGGGCGATCGCGTGCTGCGCGCGCTCTTCATCAACGGCGCCAGCGCCCATCTGCGGCAGCAGAAGGCGCGCGGCGTCAGCGATCCATGGCTGCGTGATTTGCTGGCGCGGCGGCCCTACAAGGTCGCCATGGTGGCCTTCGCCGCCAAGACCGCGCGCATCATCTGGGCCATGCTGGTCAAAGGAGAACCTTACCGCGACCGCGCGAGCGCGCCGGCTGCTGCCTAGTCGAGGGGCGACAGCCGCCGCGCTCGCGCTCATTCCTATCGGAAGGGCAATCAAGGTGTGATGGCAAATGGTCAGGAAACCGGGATCGAAACACTCCGCCACGTCATCGCGCGTCACAGCGCGCCGCAATGATTGGAATTCGATCAGCGATCTCCATCAGGGCCCGCGGTCAATGGCCGCATCTCGAGGCCGTATACATGACCGCTCCCCGATCCGCTTGCCGAAACATCAAGAAAGCCCTTGCCGACAGGGGGCCGTCCATACATGACGGGGGAAAGGCGCGATGTGATTCGCGTGCAACGCGCAAGCGTCCCCGGAGACGACCGGAGGCCGTGGTTAACCTTTCGTTAGAGGATTGCGCGGCATCTTCCCGATCGAGGGGGATTTGCAAATGTTTTCAAGCCGCGACGCCTTCGAGAACGATGCCTGCCCGGTTGCCGACGACCTGCTCGGCCAGATGTATCGCGCCAACCCCAACGGCCTTTCGCTCTTGGTCGCCAATGTCGCGTCCGACGATCGGGCGCGCCTGGCGCTGTTCTGCTACAAGCGCAGCCACCTGCACGCCCTCGCGCTAGCGATTGCGTCGAGCTGCAGCGAGCGCGACCTGATCTATTTCGGCGGCCGCGTCGGCTCGACCCTTTACGCATTGTCGCGCGAGCCGGCCCGCACCACCGCCGCCTCGCATAGCCACCGCAAGCCGATCACGCTATCGACCAAGCCGCTCGCGAGTTTTGCGCCGATCGTCGACGAGTTCGACGACGAGGACGTCAGCGACGCGGTGACGGTTTAACGGAGCTGATGCCGGGCCGGATTGGTGCAGCGGCTAACCAGCCGCACATCGCCGGCTTTTCCAACATCGTCGCCGTCGTCCCTGACTGGTGCGCTATTGCGCACGGGAGCGGGACCCATGCGTAGCGCCATTTTGGCCTCTCAGATCGGCCAAGGATCGAGTAGGTTTGGGCAGTAACCCTTTCATTGCTGGAAGGAAGGCCCGTGGACCGTCTAGAGGCGATGAGCATCCTGCTGACCGCGGCGGACACCGGTAGCCTCTCGGCCGCCAGCCGCCATCTCCGCATTCCGCTGGCGACGGTCAGCCGCCGCATTTCCGAGCTCGAGGAGCATCTGAACGTCCGCCTGCTGCATCGGGGTCCGCGCAAGCTGGTCCTGACCGACGCCGGGCGCGGCTACGTCACGTCGTGCCGGCGCATCATCGAGGAGATCGCCGAAGTCGAGCGCACCGCGTCGGGTGAGTTTCGCGCGCCGCAGGGTGAATTGACGATCAGCGTTCCCGCGGTGCTGGGCCGCACCCATGTTCTGCCCATCGTCGTGGAGTTTCAGCACGCCTTCCCGGACGTCAGCATCCGCCTGCAGCTGACCGATCGAATGGTGAGCCTTGCCGAGGAACAAGTCGATGTCGCGGTGCGCGTCGGCGAATTGCCCGACAGCAGCATGATCGCAACGCGCGTCGGGCTCATTCGACATGTCCTCTGCGCCAGCCCTGCGTATCTGAAGCGGCGCGGAACGCCGAAAACGCCGGCCGATCTGGCGAGGCACGACTGTGTCATCCACGAGGGGCATACGCGGACGTTCTACGATTGGGAGTTCGTCGCCAACAAGGCCACGCAGTCCGTCGCGGTGCCGTATCGTCTCACCCTGAACCTGAGTGAGGCGGAGGTTGCCGCCGCGGTCGCTGGAGCCGGAATTGTCCGCGTGTTCTCGTACCTCGTCGAGGATCTGCTGAAATCGCGCGCTTTGCTGCCGCTGCTGGAGACGTATTGGCCGCTGCCAATTCCGGTCAGCGTCATCTATCCCGCTCAACGCCAGATTCCGCTGAAGCTGCGTGCCTTTCTCGATTTCGCCGTGCCGCGATTGAGGAAACGGCTGGGCTACGAGAGCGGCTGACACCTGGTGAGGCCGCTCGATGCGGGCGCGCCTCGCATGTTCAGTTGGTGGCGGTGGTGGCCTTGCGGACAATCAGGCTGTCGCCTTGCCGGCTGATCTCGACCGCGCCGGCCAGCGGCGTCGAGAGCACCACGCGCTGACCCGGCGCGAGAACCGACACGACACGGATCGGCGTTCCGTCCTTGCCCTCGGCAAGGGTGGTGACAACATGAAGCCCGTCACGCTCGGCGGTGTAGTAGGCGACGCCCGATACCGCGCCGAGCCCGATGCTCTTGGCCTCGATCGGACGCACGCCTTCGGCACGGGCGGCCGTCAGCGACGCAACAATGAACGCGGTGGCGATCGCCACCTTGCGAATAGACATGACACTCTTCTCTGGTTTTTCGACGGATGTGCTGCGGGCGCGTGCCGAGCATCGGCCCGCGGCGACTATGAATGGTCTTCGTCCTGACCCCGCTGCTGCCCGGTCGGATTGGACGGCGGGAACACACTGTCATAGTGCGCACGCGCTTCCTGGATCAGGCGAATACGTTCGCGCTCGGCCTTTGAGATGAATCTGACAACCTCACCCATGTTCTCCTCCGTTTGTGACCTGCCGCGATGCGGCGTCTTCCCGGTGAAAATGGGCCGAGGCGCGCCCGCCAACAGAGGCGCAATCGGAAGGCTCCCTTCCAATTGTGGAAGGCTGGGGCCGGTTTGGGGTGGGCTGATGGGCGCGGCTGCGAGGCCCTTAAATCACCGGCAGTCCATGGCGGCGCCGGGCCATCGCGCATTCGGCATCGCCGGGCATGCAGGTGCGGCACACTTCCGGGCGCACTGCGTAGACGTCGCAGCGCGTCGCTTCGCCGATCTTGCCCGACAGCGCCGAGCAGCGGTCGCCGTCGCAGCGCATGCCTGATAGCCGCGCGTTGACGAATTGCGGTGGGATCAGGTCGAGCTGGTCATCGTCCTCGGTGGTGAAGCGCGGCCAGTTCTCCGAATAGCTGCAGCAGGCGCCGCAGGACTGGCAGGGGCTCGGCTCCGCGGCTTCGGTCACGTCTGCCGCCATCAGGTCACCTTCGGCGCTTCCCAGACCAGGCTGCGCCGCCAGCGCGCCCGGAGCAGGTCGCGCCGTTCAGGATATTTGTCGTCGTGATAGGTCGCGGCGACCACGCGGTCGGTGCGGAAGCTGCGAAAGTCCTTGCGCAGCTCGCACCATGCCGCCAGCAGCCGCACCGCCTCGTGATAGCCGACCGCGATCGGCCAGATCGTGCGCTCGCTATCGCGGCCGTGCTCGTCGCGGTAGTTGAGTGTGATCTTCTTGCCCTCGTGGATCTGGCTGCGCGTCTTCACCATGTCGATGCGGTCGGGCTCGCGATTCCACGCCGAGCGGGCGCGGCTCGCCGGCTCCAGCACGAACGGCCGCAGCCGGTCCGGCACGGTCTCGGCGATCTTGGCCATCAGGTCTTCGGCGGCGCGCGCCAGCGCCGGATCGGCATGGCCGACCACCCATTGCGCGCCGAGCACGCAGGCCTCGATCTCGTCGGGTGTCAGCATCAAGGGCGGCAGGTCGAATCCCTTCTCCAGGATGTAGCCCATGCCGGCCTCGCCGCGGATCGGCACCCGCTGCTCGATCAGGCTCGCGATGTCGCGATAGATCGTGCGCTTCGAGGTCTCGAGCTCGGCCGCGATCGCGTCCGCGGTCAAAGGTTTACGGGTGCGGCGAAGCACCTGGATGATTTGAAACAGCCGGTCGGCGCGTCTCATGGCATTTCTCTTCGCAATTCTCTTCGCAATCTTTCAGCAAGCTCTTGCAGCACGCTCTGGCAGGTCTGTTGACGGGTCTCTTTGGCGAGCCTCTTGGCAGGCTTTTTGGCCTCGCGGCGCGTCGCCTTTTTACACCCGGCCGCGCTGCTGCTGACAGCATGTTGGCAGCAGGCGGGGGCTATACCAGGACAACACCTCAAATGAAGGGAATTTGTCCATGACCAATCTTGATGAACTCGGTTTCCGGCGGGCGCAGGGTTTCGCGCTGGAACAAATGATCACGGTCTACTCCACCTCCGGCGACATGCGCTGGGCCCTGGTTGTGCTGCTCGCACGGTCGGTCGCCGCGGCCTTTGCGTACGGACGGGCGCGGGTGGTGAAACGGGTTCGCGAGGCGGTTCGCCGCCTCGCTCCGGTCCGCGCCTATGGCAGTGAATGCCACTACTGCTGACACCATGGTGGCAGCAGGGGCACGCTAGCCTCATTTCACGACCAGGCAATCAGGAGCTTCAAATGATTACGCTTTTTGGTTTTGGCCCGGGTTTCGGCTTGCCCGAGATCAGCCCTTTCGTGACCAAGACCGAGGTTCAGCTCAAGATGGCCGGGCTCGACTACCGGAAGGAACAGGCGAGGCCGCCGGCGTCGCCCAAGGGCCAGCTGCCGTTCATCACCGACGACGGCGAGACCGTCGCCGATTCGACCTTCATCCGAGCCCATATCGAGGGCAAATACGGTTTCGATTTCGATGCGCCGCTCAGCCTGCAGGCGCGCGCCCAGGCCTGGGCCTTCGAGCGCATGATCGAACATCACGTCTATTGGGCGCTGGTCGGCGCCCGCTGGGTCGACGACGCGAATTTCGCCAAGGGCCCGGCGCATTTCTTCGACGGTGCGCCCGATCATCTGCGCGACAAGATGCGCGAGGACGCCCAGTTCCGCGTCGCCGAGAACTATCTGCTCAGCGGCCTTGGCCGTCATGCGCCCGACGAGGATGTCGACCTCGCGGTGCGATCGCTGTTCGCGCTGTCGGTACAGCTCGGCGACAAGCCCTATCTGATGGGCAACACGCCCTGCGGCACCGACGCCACCGCGTTCGGCGCGGTCGCCGGAATTTTGACGCCGTTCTTCGATTCGCCGCTGCGCGCGCGGGTCGAAAAATTCGACAACCTCACCGCCTATGTCGACCGGATGATGCTGCAATATTATCCGGAATTCGGTTGGGCGCCGCTGCAGCAGGAAGCGGCCTAGCTCGCTGGCGACCAGAGCGTTTTCGAGCGAAGTGGATGCCGGTTCGCGTGAAGAAAACGCGTCAAACAAGAGGCGCGGGCTGGCTCTTCAATGCCGCCAGTTCGGCCTCGAGCTCGGCGATGCGCGCATCGCGTGTCGCCAGCGCCGCAGCCACGTCGGCCGCATCGAACTTCTGCGGAATGTGCTGCGGGCAGTTGGTGTCCCACGCCGCGATCTTGAACAGGATCACCTGCTCGGGCCGCGCCCGGTAACCGTGCGGCATCAGCGAGCGCGTCAGCGCCGGATCGTCCTCGACCACGCGCGCCTCGCCCCACAGCTTGACGCGGCGGCGGTGCGCATAGTCCATCACGAAGATGTAGGCCTTGGGATTCTCGGCGAGATTGCCCTGGGTGATGTATTGCCGGTTGCCGGCATAGTCGGCGAACGCGATCGTGTTCTTGTCGACGATCTTGATGAACCCCGCCGGCCCGCCGCGGTGCTGGATGTAGGGCTGGCCGTCGGCGGAGGCGGTCGCGAGATAGAAGCTGTTGGCGTCCGCGAGGAAGGCCCCAAGGTTCTCGTCGATCTCGGTGCGAAAGCCGCCGCGCGCCTCCATCTCGGCATAGCCGTCGCGCGAGCCCTTGCGGCTCTGGATCGCCTTCACGGTCGGGCTGAATGCGATATCGCTGGAAATGGCGTGAACGTCTGACATCTGAGCCTCCCGTCACGGGCGCCACAACGGTCGTCCTTCGGTCTCCAAAATGGCCATTTCCATACTCTAATCAATCTTGTGAATTGACACTGCACTGTTGCCGATTATGCAATAATGTCCATGGACCGCCTCGATGCCATGCAGGCCTTCGTCGCCGTGGCCGACCAGCAGGGCTTTGCCCCCGCCGCGCGCAAGCTCGGCGTCTCGCCATCCGCCGTGACCCGGCTGATCGCGGCGCTGGAGGAGCGGCTGGGTGCGCGGCTGCTGCAGCGGACCACGCGGCAGGTGACGCTGACCGATGCCGGCGCGCGCTATCTGGAGCGGGCGCGCCGGATCCTGTCCGATGTCGAGGAGGCGGAGGATGCGGTCGAGGGCGAGCGCACCCGCCCCGAGGGCCGGCTGGTGATCTCGGCGCCGGTCGGCTTCGGCCGGCTGCACGTCAGCCCGGTCGTGACGGCCTACCTCAAGCGTTATGGCGGCGTCGGCGTCGACCTGCGCCTGACCGACCGCACCATCAATTTGGTCGAGGACGGCGTCGATGTCGCGGTCAGGATCGGCCATTTGCCGGATTCGACACTGGTGGCGCGCCATGTCGGCGAGATGCGGCGCATCGTGGTGGCCTCGCCCGGCTATCTCAAGGCGCGCGGCGAGCCGCGGCGGCCGGCGGATATTGCCGATCATGACACGATCCAGTTCGGCGCGATGGCCGCCGGGCCCGACTGGCGCTTTGTCGAGGACGGCCGCGAGATCCGCATCGCCAGCACGCCGCGCTTTGCCAGCAACTCTTCGGATGCCGCGATCCAGTACGCCGAGCAGGACGGCGGGCTGACCCGGGTGATGGCCTATCAGGCCGCCGAATCGCTGAAAGCCGGGCGGCTGCAAATCGTGCTCGCCGCATTCGAGGAGCCTGCGATGCCGATCCACATCGTCTACCCGACGACGCGGTTGCTCTCTGCCAAGGTGCGCACCTTCATCGATCTCGTCACCGAGATCACCGATTGGCATTTTGGGTAAGTGTCATTCCGGGGCGATGCGCAGCATCGAACCCGGAATCTCGAGGTTCCGGGTTCGCTCGTTTCACTCGCGCCCCGGAACGACAACGTCCTTCTTCGGCACCACGCGAAAGGTGCCGTTGGCGCGGGCGATGGTGACGTCGTCGGCCTTGATCAGGCTCTGCGCGAAGCAGATCGTGCTGCCGGTCTTGATCACGTCGCTCTCCACCGTGAGCCATTGCCCGATATTGGCGGTGCCGACGAAATCGACCGCCAGCGAAATCGTCACGAAGGTGGTGCGCCAGCCGGTCGCCTGCGCGCAGCTGTAGCCCATCGCATTGTCGGCGAGCGCTGCGATCAGCCCGCCATGGATCAGCCCGCGCCCGTTGGTGTGCGGCCGCGCTAGCCGCACGCCGATGATCACGGCCCTGTCGGTCTTCCTGGCGTAAAGCGGCTCCCACGGCTCGGTGAGTGGGCTCTTGCGGAACAGCGGCTCGAAGCCTTGAGGGACGTCCTGCGGGACGTCGGCGGCGATAGATGCATCGGTGCTCATCTCGATCTCACGTCTTTCATTGCGTTGCCCGCATTGAACGCGATGTCGATGACGGTTTCACCGCCTACAAAGTTTTAAACGGGATTCGCCGATGTGTTTGAAAGTGCTCTATCACCGTCACGCTCCATCACCGTCACCCTGAGGTGCGAGCCCTTGCGAGCCTCGAAGGGTCGACGGCCCGGCCGGTGGCCGTGCACTCCCAAATCGTGATGCAATTCACTGGCTCCGCCCGCCGTTTGTGACATCCTCCGCGCAGCGTCTATTGCACCCGTCTATCGTATCCTTGGAGCAGATTATGTCCGCCGAGACCCGCCTGGCCTGTCTTCGCATCGCGCTGGTCGCGGTCGGCCTGATCATGATCTTCGCGGTTTATCCGCTGTTCCAGCTCTGGCCGTCGGGCTGGTCGTGGGGGCATGGCCATTCGCACTACCCGATGATGATCGTCGGCATCTACGCCACGCTCGGCGTGTTCCTGCTGTTTGCCGCGCGCAATCCGCTCGAGCACCGCAGCCTGATCTGGTTCACGGTATGGTCGAGCATCGTGCATGGCGGCGTCATGGCGGTGCAGGCGATCACCGATGACGCCGAGCGCGGCCATCTCGTCGGCGACGTCCCGGCGCTGTTTCTGATCGCACTGGTTCTGGGCTGGCTGACGCCGCGGCAGGCGGCGGCTGCGGCGTGAAGCGGGCACGCTTCCTGACACCGTCACCCTGAGGTGGCCGCTTCTTCAGCGGCCCTCGAAGGGTCGACGGCCCCGCTGGTGGCCGATTCATCCTTCGAGGCTCGCCGAAGAGGCTCGCACCTCCAGCGACAAAGGCGAAGCCTTTGCGCGGGGATGACGGGTCGGGCATCAGAGCCGCTCAACCCTAAAACGGCAGCCCCACATAATTCTCCGACAGCGAGGTCGAGGCCGCCTTCGAGCTCACCAGATAATCCAGCTCGGCGATCTGGATGCGTGCGGCGAATTCGCCCTCGTCGGGGAATTTGTGCAGCATCGAGGTCATCCACCAGGAGAACCGCACCGCCTTCCAGACCCGCGCCAGCGCGCGGGCCGAATAGCCGTCGAGCCCGGCGGAGGATTTCTCGTCGTAATATTCGCGCAGCGCCTGCGACAGATAATGCACGTCGCTGGCGGCGAGGTTGAGCCCCTTGGCGCCGGTCGGCGGCACGATGTGCGAGGCGTCGCCGGCCAGGAACATCCGGCCGAACCGCATCGGCTCGGCGACAAAACTGCGCAAGGGCGCGATGCTCTTCTCGATCGAGGGGCCGGTGACGAGCTCGTCCGCGGCCTTCTGGTCGAGCCGGCGCTTCAGTTCGTCCCAGAACCGGTCGTCCGACCACTGGTCGACATGATCGTCGAGCGGGCACTGCACATAGTAGCGGCTGCGATGGCTGGAGCGCATGGTGCAGAGCGCAAAGCCGCGCTCATGATTGTTGTAGATCAATTCCGGCGAGACCGGCGGCGTCTCGGAGAGGATGCCGAGCCAGCCGAACGGATAGACCCGCTCATAGCTCGTGATCGCGGAGGCCGGCACGCTGGCGCGGCTGACGCCGTGGAACCCGTCGCAGCCGGCGATGAAATCGCAGGCGATTTCATGGCTGACGCCGTCCTTCACGTAAGTGACGCGCGGATGATCGGTGTCGAAATCATGCGGTTTGACGTCGCTCGCCGAATACACCGAGGTCAGGCCGGCGGCCTTGCGGGCGTTCATCAGATCGAGCGTCACCTCGGTCTGGCCATAGATCGTGACCGTCTTGCCGGTCGCCGCATGCATGTCGATGCGGTGCCGCGCCCCGCCGAACGCCAGCTCGACGCCGTGATGGACCAGGCCCTCCTGGTGCAGCCGGGCGCCGGCGCCGACCTGGTCGAGCAGCGACACTGTGCCTTCCTCGAGCAGGCCGGCGCGAATCCGCCCCAGCACATAATCCGGGGTCTGCCGCTCCAGAATAATGTTGTCTACGCCGAAAGTATGAAGTAGTTGCCCAAGCAACAGTCCGGACGGACCTGCGCCGATGATTGCTACTTTTGTCCGCAATACCCGCTCCTCCCGATGCGATAGGCTCGCGGCGGATGACCGCCGCCCGCCACCGTCAAACTTGCTATGGCAACTATATCATATAACAGTTTTGGCAAGGCGCATTTGCTGGGTGAAATGCGTTCGCCGCAGCGCAAGATGCAGGGGGCAAGTCGGCGGGGGCCGGGGTGCGACCAGGCGTCCGTCCGGCAGATTCCGGCTTGATCGCGCGGGCGAATTAGATAACATGTTAACTAACTAAAGCGGGCGCGAAGCCCGACGTCACTGGAGAGGGAGGAGATGCGATGAGGAAATCGTTGTTGGCGCTGCTCGTGGCCGCTTCGGTCGTGCCGGCCGCCGGCCCGGTCTTCACGCCGGCTTTGGCGCAGGACAAGACCGTCAATCTGAAGGTGTCGCTGTGGGTGCCGCCGGCGCATCCGCTGGTGCCGGCGACGCAGGCCTGGGCCGCCGACATCGAGAAGGCCTCGGGCGGCACCATCAAGGTCACCGTGTTCCCCTCCGAGCAGCTCGGCAAGGCGTTCGACCATTACGACATGGCGCGCGACGGCATCGCCGACGTCACCTACGTCAATCCCGGCTATCAGCCCGGCCGCTTCCCGATCGCAGCCGCGGGCCAGCTGCCGTTCACCTTCTCCGACGGCAAGAAGGGCACGCTGGCGCTCGACGAATGGTATCGCAAATACGCGCCGACCGAGATGAAGGACACCAAGCTGTGCTTCGCCTTCATCCACGATCCGGGCGCGCTGCACGGCAAGAAGAAGATCGTGCTGCCGAACGACCTCTCCGGCGTCAAGGTGCGCCCGGCGCAGAGCACGATCGGCGAGATGGTGAAGATGTTCGGCGGCACCAACGTGCAGGCCTCGGCGCCGGAATCGCGCGATGCGATCGAGCGCGGCGTCGCCGACGAGATCACCTTCCCCTGGGGCTCGATCTTCCTGTTCGGCATCGACAAGGTGGTGAAGTACCACATGGACGTGCCGCTGTATTCGACGGTGTTCACCTACAACATGAACCTCGCCAAATACAATTCGATGTCGGACGCCCAGAAGAAGGTGATCGACGCGCATTGCTCGCCGGAATGGGCCTCCAAGGTCACCGATCCCTGGACCGATTTCGAGGCCAATGGCCGCACCAAGATGAAGGCGCTGGAAGGCCATGAGGTCTATCAGCTCACCGCCGACCAGCTCGCCGAGTGGAAGAAGGCAGTCAAGCCGCTGCGCGACAGCTGGGCCGAGGCGGTGAAGAAGGCCGGCGGCGACGCCGCCAAGGTCGACGCCGATCTGCAGGCCACGCTGAAGAAGTTCGAGGCGGGGATCTGATCTGTCATTCCGGGGCGCGCGTTAGCGCGAACCCGGAATCTCGCTCCGCAATCTCCGGATTCCGGGTTCGCTCGCGTTCGCGAGCGCCCCGGAATGACGGCTTCTCACAACGGTCGTTCCCATGGCTGCCAATTCCGAAGTCTCCCCAGACGGCGTCATCACCGGCCCACCCGAGCCGGCGCGCAAGAATTTCATGGACCGCTTCATCGATTCCATCGAATGGGTCGCGGCATTCTTCGTCGGCGTGGTCGCGCTCAACACCTTCACCGCGGTGTTCATGCGCAAATTCTTTTCGGTGACGATTCCCGACTATTACAATTTCGGCCAGTTCCTGCTCGGCATCCTGATCTTCTGGGGCATCGCCGCCACCAGCTATCGCGGCACCCACATCACCGTCGACCTGGTCTGGGCCAACGCCTCGCCGCGCTACCAGCGCTGGATCGACATCTTTGCGACGCTGGTGCTGCTGTTCGTGGTGACGGTGCAGACCTACACGCTGATCGACAAGGTGATCGACACCAAAAACGGCCACATCGTCACCATGGATCTCGGCGTGCCGATCTGGCCGTTCTTCCTGGTGTCGTGGATCGGCGACGTCTCCGCGGTGCTGCTGATCGCGATCCGCACCTACCGCCTGATCTTCCATCCGGAAGATATCCATGATGCCAAGATCAAGACCGCGGAGTAGACGGCGATGAGTCTTGACCTGAGCCCCGAGACCGTCGCCGTCGTCGGCTTCGTCAGCCTGTTCGTCCTGATGCTGCTGCGCGTGCCTGTCGGCATGGCGATGGGCCTCGTCGGCATCACCGGCTTCGGCTACCTCACCGGCTTCGCGCCGGCGCTCAAACTGGTCGGTCAGACCACGATGCGCACGGTGACGGATTATTCGTTCGGCGTGATCCCGATGTTCCTGCTGATGGGCGCCTTCGTGTCGGTCTCCGGCATCAGCCGCGAGCTGTTCCGCGCCGCCAACACCTTTGTCGGGCACTGGAAGGGCGGGCTCGGCATCGCCACCATCGGCGCCTGCGGCGGCTTTGCCGCCATCTCCGGCTCCTCGGTCGCGACCGCCGCGACCTTCTCCGCGGTGGCCTATCCCGAGATGCGCCGCTTCGGCTATCCGCAGTCGTTCGCGACCGGCGTGATCGCGGTCGGCGGCACGTTGGGGGCGATGCTGCCGCCGTCCACCGTGCTCGCGGTCTACGGCATCATCACCCAGCAGGACATCGGAAAGCTGTTCATCGCCGGCGTGGTGCCGGGCCTGCTCGCGATCCTGATGCACATGATCACGATCGGCATCATCGGCGTGGCCCGGCCGGGCTTTTTGCCGGCGGGCAAGAAAGCGTCGTGGGGCGAGCGGCTGGTCGCGTTGCGCGACGTCTGGTCGCCGCTATTGCTGTTCCTGTTCGTGATCGGCGGCCTCTATGGCGGCTTCTTCATCCCGACCGAGGCCGGCGCGGTCGGCGCCGTCGGCGCCTTCATCATCGGCATCCTGCGCGGCAAGCTGAGCAAGGACGGCATTTTGCAATCGCTGCTGCAGGCGACGCGTACGGCGGCCGCGGTGTTCACGGTGCTGATCGGCGCGCTGTGCTTCGGCTATTTCCTCACCATCACCCAGACGCCGCAGAACGTCACGGCGTTCCTCACCGGGCTCGGCATCGGCCCCTATGGCGTGCTGGCGCTGATCCTGTTGATGTATCTCGTGCTCGGCTGCCTGATGGATGCGATGGCGATGGTGATCCTCACCGTGCCGATCGTGTTTCCGGTGGTCACCGCGCTCGGCTTCGACCCGATCTGGTTCGGCATCATCATCGTGATGACCGTCGAGCTCGGCCTGATCCACCCGCCGGTCGGCATGAACGTGTTCGTGATCAAGAGCGTGATCAAGGACGTCAACATGTCGACGATCTTCGTCGGCGTGCTGCCCTTCGTGATCACCGACTTGATCCGCCTGGTGATCCTGATCCTGTTCCCGCTGCTCGCGACCTGGCTGCCGCAGCGGATGATAGGCTGACCCGATGGTTCCAGAGATTCAGACGCGCTACGTCTTCACCATCACCGCCAGGATCGCGGAGGTGACGTCGGCCGGCGACATCGGCAGCGGCGTCCGCCGCATCATCCCGATCATCGGCGGCGAGGTGAGGGGCGAGGGTATCAACGGCAAGGTGCTGCCGTTCGGCGCCGACTTCCAGATCATCCGTCCCAACGAGCTGATCGAGCTCGAGGCAAAATACGCCTTCGAGACCGACGACGGCGCCGTAGTTTATGTCGAGAACCGCGGCATCCGCTTCGGGCCGGTGGATCTGTTGCAGAAGCTGAAGCGCGGCGAGCCTGTCGATCCAAAGCTGATCTATTTCCGCACCGTGCCCAAATTCGAAACCGGCGCCGAAAACTATCGCTGGCTGATGCAGCACATCTTCATCGCCTCCGCCGCCCGCCACGCCGATCGTGTCGTGATCGACGTGCATCAGGTGTTGTGAGCGTTCAGCCTTCCGTCCGTCGCCGAAACTGCTCTCCCGCCTCGCGGGGAGATGTATACTGTCGGCAATCGGCAAGGACGATGCGAGGAACCGTTGCGATGACCAAGTGGATAATGTCGGCATGCCTTTTGCTGCTGACCGCAGCCCCCGCTGCTGCCGTCGATGTGCGCCTTGAATCCTATCGCAACCCGAAGAATGAGAATTTCCGCATCTTCAATCAGATGTACCTGGATGGCGCGCGCGGCGGCATGATGGCGTCCAACGCTTGGCTGAAAAGCCATGGCGGCCAGCAGATGTTCTGCATGCCCGAAACCCTCGTGCTGAGCATCGAGCAGACCGAAGAGATCATGCTCAAGTCCGCCGAAAAGCGTTCGGCCAAAGGCGACTGGCTGGTCGCCTCCCTGCTGCTGTGGGGGCTGCAGGACACGTACCCGTGCGAAAAGCCCGGCGGCCGGTAGCTGCGAAGCTGCGTCCCCATCCACACTGTCATCGCCCGGCCTGTGCGCAATTGCGCACATGGACCGGGCGATCCAGTACGCCGCGGCCTTTCGGCTCGAGCACTGCCGTCTCTGGAATACTGGATCACCCGCATGCGCGGGTGATGACACCGGAGCGAGCTGAGCTAACCAACCCGTCATCCTGAGGTGCGAGCCTCTTCGGCGAGCCTCGAAGGATGAATCGGCCCGGCCGGTGGCCGTCGATCCTTCGAGGCTCGCAAGAGGTGCGCCTCCAGCGACAAAGGCGGAGCCTTTGCGCGGGGATGACGGGTCTGACAGAGGCGCGACAAACTTGCCGTCGCCCCCTGCGTATTGACTTTGCTCCCAATAGTTATAAAACATAACTATTCTGAACAGGAAGCAATAACGCCATGGGAAACGCCGCCGCCAGTGACGCCTCGCTGCTCCAGGTCGAGACGCGGGGTGCGGTGCTGATGGTCGGGCTGAACCGTCCCGCCAAGCGCAATGCGCTGAACGACGGCATCATCCTGGCGCTGCAGGACTGCTTTTCCAACCTTCCCGACGAAATCGGCGCGGTGGTGATCCACGGCATCGGCGACCATTTCTCCTCCGGGCTCGATCTCTCCGAATTGAGCGAGCGCGACGCCACCGAGGGCCTGGTGCATTCCCAGATGTGGCACCGGGTGTTCGACCGCGTGCAATATTGCCGCGTGCCTGTGATCGCCGCGCTGAAGGGCGCGGTGATCGGCGGCGGGCTGGAGCTCGCCTGCGCCGCGCATATCCGGGTGGCCGAACCGTCGGCCTATTTCGCGTTGCCCGAGGGACAGCGCGGCATCTTCGTCGGTGGCGGCGGATCGGTGCGGCTGCCGCGCCTGATCGGCGTGCCCAGGATGATCGACATGATGCTGACCGGCCGGGTCTACTCCGCAACCGAAGGCGCGGCCTATGGCTTCTCGCAATATCTCACCGAGGACGGCGGCGCGCTGCCGAAGGCGCTGGAGCTCGCCGAACGCGTCGCCGCCAACGCGCCGCTGACGAATTTCGCCGTGCTGCAGGCGCTGCCGATGATCGCCGAGGCCAATCCGCAGACCGGCCTCTTGATGGAATCGCTGATGGCGACGGTGGCGCAGAGCGACAAGGAAGCCAAGAAGCGCATTCGCGCCTTCCTCGACCGCAAGACCGCCAAGGTGAAGCCGACATGAGCGCCGCGCCGTCCGCCTCCGCAACCGGCGAGCATCCGCTACGCCCGATCTCGTTCGGCAATCCCGCCGTCACGGTCGAGCGCCGCGCCGACGGCACGATCTATCTGCGGCCGAAGGCCAAGCTCGCCGACTATCCCGTCCGCATCACCGATCGCCTGCATCACTGGGCGGCGGCCGAGCCCAACCGCGTGTTCATGGCCGAGCGCGCCGCCGGTGGCGGCTGGCGGCAGGTCACGTACGCGGAGCTGCTGCAGACCACGCGGCGCATCGCTTCCGCGCTGATCGCGCGCAATCTGTCGGCGGAGCGGCCGCTGGTGATCCTGTCGGGCAATTCGATCGACCACGCGCTGGTTGCGTTCGGCGCGCTCTATGCCGGCGTGCCGTTCTGCCCGGCGTCGCCGGCCTATTCGCTGGTGTCGCGCGACTACGGCAAGCTCAATTTCGTCATCAAGCTGCTGACGCCGGGCCTGGTGTTTGCCGACGACGCCGACAAATTTGCCGAAGCGCTGCGCGCCAATGTGGCTGCCGATGTCGAGATCGCAGCGAGCCGTGGCGCCGTGCCCGGCCGCGACGTGACACGCCTCGCCGACCTCTTGGCGACGCCGGAGCACCCGCACCTCGATGCCGTGCATGACGGCATCGGCCCGGACACGATCGCCAAATTCCTGCTGACCTCGGGGTCCACAGGCAATCCCAAGGCTGTGATCAACACCCAGCGCATGATCTGCGCCAACCAGGTGATGCTGCGCGAGACGCTGGCGTTCCTGAAGGACGAGCCGCCTGTCATCGTCGACTGGCTGCCGTGGAATCACACTTTTGGCGGCAACCACAATATCGGGTTGACGCTCTACAACGGCGGCTCGATGTATCTCGACGAGGGCAAGCCGATGCCCGGCGGCATCGAGGAGACCGTGCGAAACCTGCGGGAGATTTCGCCGACGGTCTATTTCAACGTGCCCAAGGGCTATGAATCGCTCTTGCCCTATCTGCGCGACGACGCCGCGCTGCGGGCAAAATTCTTCGGCCGGCTGCACGCGATGTTCTTCTCCGGCGCGGCGCTGTCGCCGTTCGTCTGGAACAGCCTCGACGCACTTGCGATGCAGGAGAAGGGCTATCGCGTGCCCATGCTGACCGGGCTCGGCGCCACCGAGACCTCGCCGTTCTTCATGTCGGTGCGCCCCGAGACCAGCCGCTCCGGCCATGTCGGGCTTCCGGTGTCGGGCAACGATGCGAAACTGGTGCCGAACAATGGCAAACTCGAAGTGCGCGCCAGGGGGCCGAACGTCACGCCGGGCTACTGGCGGCAGCCCGAATTGACCGCAAAAGCGTTCGACGAAGAGGGCTTTTACAAATTCGGCGACGCGCTGAAGCCCGCGAATGCCGGCGATCTCGACGCCGGGTTCGATTTCGACGGCCGCATTGCCGAGGATTTCAAGCTGGCGAGCGGCACCTGGGTCAGCGTCGGCCCGCTGCGCGCGCGCTTCGTCGGCACCTGCGCGCCGCTGGTGCGCGACGTCGTGATTGCCGGTCTCAACCGCGATGAACTCGCCGCGATCGTGATCCTCGATCTCGACGGCTGCCGCCTGATCAATCCGAACCTGCCGGCCGGCGACATCGCCGCCGCGGCCAATGATCCGCAGGTGCGCGCAGCTTTCCGCGAACGCTTCGCGCGCGTGCTCACTGGGGCCACCGGCTCGTCGAACCGGATCAGGCGCGCGATCCTGCTCGACACGCCGCTGTCGATCGACCGCGGCGAGGTCACGGACAAGGGCTCGATCAATCAGCGCGCGGTGCTGGAGCATCGCGCTGATGTGGTCGAGATGCTGTATGCGCCAGCACCGCCGCCATCCGTGATGACACTGGACTGAATTTTGAACTGAACCGAATTGAGAGGAGAGCGTCATGCAGTTGAAGGACCAGGCCGCCATCGTCACCGGAGGCGCATCGGGATTGGGAGCCGCGACTGCGCGCCGGCTCGCCGCACAGGGCGCCAAGGTCGCGGTCTGCGACCTCAACGCAAAACTTGCCGAGAGCGTCGCGGCCGAGATCGGCGGCATCGCGCTGGTCTGCGACGTCGCCGATGCCGCCGCCGCCGAAGCCGCGGTCGCGCAGGCCGCCAAGGCACACGGCCCGGCGCGGGTGCTGGTGAACTGCGCCGGCATCGGCGTCGCAAAACGGGTGATCGGCCGCGAGGGGCCGATGGCCCTGGCCGATTTCGACAAGGTGATCAAGGTCAATTTGATCGGCTCGTTCAACATGCTGCGGCTGGCGACCACCGAGATGTCCAAGCTCGAGCCGCTGGCGACCGGCGAGCGCGGCGTCGTGATCAGCACCGCCTCGATCGCCGCCTATGACGGCCAGATCGGGCAGGCGGCATACTCGGCATCGAAGGGCGGCATCGTCGCGATGACGCTGCCGATCGCGCGCGAGCTTGCGCAGTTCGGCATCCGCGTGCTGACCATCGCCCCCGGCCTGTTCATGACGCCGCTGCTCGCCGGCCTGCCGCAGGAGGCGCAGGATTCGCTCGCCGCCGCGATCCCGTTCCCGCGCCGGCTCGGCCAGGCCGACGAGTTCGCCTCGCTGGCGCTGCACATGATTGACAACCCCTATCTGAACGGCGAAGTGGTGCGGCTCGATGCCGCGCTTCGAATGGCGCCGCGCTAGAGCATGATCGGGTCCTGATCGAGGTCAATGATGTTCGTTCATCGGCGCGATGTGCAGATCCAGTGGGGCGATTGCGACCCCGCCAACATCGTCTACTACCCGCGCTACTTTGCGATGTTCGACGATTCGACCTCGATCATGTTCGAGGCCGCCGGCTTCTCGAAGCAGGACCTCGTGCACAAATACGGCCTGGTCGGCATTCCCATGGTCGACACGCGGGCGAAATTCCACATCCCGTCAACCCATGGCGACTGGATTACCATCGAGACCCGGATCGACGGCATCAAGCGCTCGAGCTTCGAGGTGACGCACCGCGTGTTCAAGGGCGAGGCGCTTGCGATCGAGGCATTCGAGACGCGGGTGCTGGTCGGCCGCCATCCCGACGATCCCGACAAATTGAAATCGGCACCGTTTCCGCAGGAGATGATCGACCGCTTCACGAAGGGCTAAATCGTGCCCGCTCATGACCTAAAGAAGGGGCTGAATTGCCCCGCAAAAACCGCTTAAACCCAAAAACATATCCGCAGGGAGGAATGTATGAAGAAGTCTACTCTCGCCGCAGCAGCGCTCGCGGCCGCGATCGCGTTGCCGGGCGCGCCGGCAATGGCGCAGACCAACGAAATCACCATCGGCATCTCGATCTCGACCACCGGGCCGGCCGCGGCGCTCGGCATCCCCGAGCGCAACGCGCTCGATTTCGTGCCGAAGGAGATCGGCGGCGTGCCGCTGAAGCTGATCGTGCTCGATGACGGCGGCGATCCGACCGCGGCGACCACCAACGCGCGGCGCTTCGTCACCGAGTCGAAGGCCGACATCATCATGGGCTCCTGCACCACGCCGCCGACCATTGCGGTGTCGACCGTTGCCAACGAGGCCGGCATTCCGCATTTCGGCCTGGCGCCGTTTCCGATCAACGAAGCGCGCATGAAGTGGTCGGTCGACCTGCCGCAGTCGATTCCGATCATGGGCAAGGTGCTGTACGAGCACATGAAGGCGCACAACATCAAGACCGTCGGCTATATCGGCTACTCGGATTCCTACGGCGACCTCTGGGTCAACGACTTCAAGGCGCAGGCGGTGCCGATGGGCCTCACCATGATCGACGAGGAGCGCTTTGCGCGTCCCGACACTTCGGTCGCGGGCCAGGTGCTGAAGCTGGTCGCCGCCAATCCCGACGCCATCCTGGTCGGCGCCTCCGGCACCGCAGCCGCGCTGCCGCAGTCCGCGCTGCGTGAGCGCGGCTACAAGGGCCTGATCTACCAGACCCACGGCGCCGCCAGCATGGACTTCATCCGCATCGCCGGCGCGGCCGCGGAAGGCGTGATCATGGCCTCGGGCCCGGTGATGTCGCCGGAAACCCAGCCGGACAGCGCGCTGACCAAGAAGCCGGGCCTTGCGCTCAACACCGCCTATGAAGCGAAGTACGGCGCCAACAGCCGCAGCCAGTTCGCCGGCCATTCCTACGACGCCTTCGAGGTGCTGAAGCGCGTCGTCCCGACGGCGCTGAAGACCGCGAAACCTGGCACGCCGGAATTCCGCGAGGCGATCCGCCAGGCCTTCATCTCGGAAAAGGAAATCGCCGCCACGCAAGGCGTCTATAACTGGACCGAAAAGGACCGCTACGGCCTCGACGACCGCTCGCGCATCCTGCTGACGGTGAAGGACGGGAAGTACGTCCCGGCGATGTAGACGATCACGGATCGAGACAGACGAGCCGGCCTCCGCAAGGTGGCCGGCTTTTTAATTCCACCAGTGAGGAGAGCACACTGTTCGGGCTCCCTCCCCCCTTGCGGGGGAGGGTTGGGGAGAGGGGTAAGCCCCGGGCTGGATGTCCAACGGAGGAGTTGCTCTTGCAATTTTTGTCGCGTCGCAGAAGCGCACATCGCGAAAGCACGCCGTGCGGCACCCCTCTCCCTAACCCTCGCCCGCAAGGGGGGAGGGAACCCTACCGCCGGTGGCTTCCTCACACGGCCGCAGCTGGAATCGCATTTCTGCCCTCAGATCGCGCTTTCGCCCTCGTGCTGGAAGCCGAGATAGCTCGCCGCCACCCGCGTGTTGGAGGCGATGTCCTTCGCCGAGCCTTGCAGCACGAACTCGCCGAGCTCCATCACGTAGGCGCGGTCGGCGATCTGCAGCGCGGCTTGCGCGTTCTGCTCGACCAGCAGCACCGAGACGCCGGCGGCGCGGAGTTCGCCGACGGTGCGGAAGATGTCGGCGACGATGATCGGCGCGAGGCCGAGGCTCGGCTCGTCCAGCATCAGAAGCTTTGGCGCGCCCATCAGCGCGCGGCCCATCGCCAGCATCTGCTGCTCGCCGCCGGACAGCGTGCCGGCGAGCTGCTTGCGCCGCTCCTTCAGCCGCGGGAACAGCGCGTAGACCCGCTCCAGCGACTGCGCCGCGACCGCCTTGGCAATCCGGAAGGCGCCGAGCTCGAGATTGTCCTCGACATTCATGGTGCCGAACAATTCGCGATGCTCCGGCACCAGGCTGAGCCCGGTGGCGACGCGGTCCTCGATGTCTGATGGCGCCATGTCGGTGCCGGCGAAGCTGGTGCGGCCCCTCAGCGGCAGCACGCCCATGATGGCGTTGAGCAGCGTGGTCTTGCCGGCGCCATTGGCGCCGATGATGGTGACGATCTCGTTCGCGCCGACCTCGAGCGAGACGCCGCGCACGGCCTCGACCTTGCCGTAGGCGATGTGGACGTCGGCGACCGACAACAGCGTGCTCATGCGGCGGCTCCGAGATAGGCCTTGATGACGTCGGGGTTGCGCTTGATCGCGGCCGGCGCGCCTTCCGCGATCTTGGTGCCGAAATCCAGCACCACGATGCGGTCGGCGAGATCCATCACAAACCCCATGTCGTGCTCGACCAGCAGCACCGACATGCCGCCGTCGCGCAGTTGCCGCAGCAACGCCGCGAGTCGCTGCTTCTCCATGTGGCGCAGGCCGGCGGCCGGCTCGTCGAGCAGCAGCAGCTGAGGGTCGACGCACAGCGCGCGGGCGATCTCGACGATGCGTTGTTGCCCGAGCGAGAGCGAGCCCGCGAGCTGGTCGATCTGGTCGGACAGCCCGACGCGTTCGATCTGCCGCGCGGCTTCCGCCAGCAGCCGCGCCTCATCAGTGCGGTCGAGCCGCAGCATGCTGGAGATCGCACCCGACGAGCCGCGCAGATGCGCGCCGATCGCGACGTTCTCGAGCACGGTCATGTCGGGCACCAGCTTGACGTGCTGGAACGTCCTGCTGACGCCGAGCTTGACCACCTCCTGCGGCGGCGCGTTCTCGACCTCCTTGCCGAGCACCGCGATCTTGCCGCTGGTCGCGGTCAGCACGCCGGTGATCAGGTTGAAGGTCGTGCTCTTGCCGGCGCCGTTCGGCCCGATCAGCGCGACGATCTCGCGGGCGTTGACGTCGAACGAGACGTCGTTGACCGCGATCACGCCGCCGAACTGTTTTCGCGCCTTCTCGATGTGCAGCAGCACCGGGGAGGTGCCGGATGCCCGCGCCGGATGCTCGAGCTTCAGCGAGGTATCGGGCGTCTTGCGGGCCGGCTTGAACGGCAGCCGCGACATCAGCCACGGCCAGACGCCTGCCGGCGCGAGCTGTAGCAGCAGCACCAGCATGATGCCGAACACGATGGTCTCGAGCTGGCTCTGGCCGCCGAAGATGTAGGGCAGATAGCTCTGCAGCACCTCCTTCAGCACCACGACGATGCCGGCGCCGAGCACCGCGCCCCAGACATAGCCGGCACCGCCGACCACCGCGATGAACAGATATTCGATGCCGGCCTGAGCGCCGAACGGCGTCGGGTTGGCGGCGCGCTGGAAATGCGCATAGAGCCAGCCGGACAGGCCGGCCAGCACTGCGGCATAGATGAACACCAGCAGCTTGGCGCGCGGCGTCTGCACGCCGAACGCCTCGGCCGCGACATGGCCGCGCCGCAGCGCGCGGATGGCGCGGCCGGTGCGGGAGTCCAGCAGGTTCATGGTCAGCAGCGCCGAGACCAGCACCGCGATCCAGATCGCGTAGTAGATCGTGTCCGGGCTCAGCATCCGGAACGAGCCGATCGAGAGCGGCGGGATGCCGGAGATGCCGTCGTTGCGGCCGAGGAATTCGAGCTTGCTGAACAAATAGAACAGGCCGATGCCCCAGGCGATGGTGCCGAGTGGCAGGTAGTGGCCGGACAGCCGCACCGTGACGATGCCGAGCAGAACCGCGGCGATGCCGCTGACCAAGAGCGAGGCCGGCAGCGTCAGCCAGGGCGAAACGCCGTAGGCGGTGGTCAACACCGCCGTGGTGTAGGCGCCGAAGCCGCAGAACGCGGCCTGACCGAACGAGGTGAGGCCGCCGACGCCGGTGAGCAGCACCAGCCCCATCGCGACCAGCGCGGCAAGCCCGATATTGTCGAGCAGCACGATCCAGAACGGCGGGATGCCCGGGATCAGCGGGATTACCGCCATCGCGAGCGTGAAGATGATGAGAGGAAGCCGCTGCGACACCGCTCAGTCCTTCTCTTCTTCGACCGCGGGCGCCGCGAGCGAGCGCAGCACCAGGACCGGGATAATCAGGAAGAACACGATGACTTCCTTGAAATTGCTGGCGTAGAACGAGGAGAACGCCTCGACGATTCCGACCAGGATGGCGGCGACCGCGGTGAGGGGATAGCTGACGAGGCCGCCGATGATCGCGGCAATAAAACCCTTCAGGCCGATCAAGAAGCCGGTGTCGTAATAGAGCGTCGTGATCGGCACGATCAGGATGCCGGAGATCGCGCCGATGACAGAGGCGAGCAGGAACGCGATCTGGCCCGACAGCGTGGTGCGGATGCCGACCAGGCGGGCGCCGAGCCGGTTGACCGCGGTGGCGCGCAGCGCCTTGCCGGTCTTGGTGTAGCCGAAGAACAGCCACAGCGCGACGATGAAGGCGACCGTCAGGCCGTACACCGCAAGGCTCTGGCCGGTGAAGCGCAGCGGACCCGCCGACACCGCCGCGTTCGACAGCGCCGGGCCGCGCAGGCCTTCGGCGCCGAAGAACACGAGCCCGAGGCCCTGCAGCGCCAGATGGCAGCCGACCGAGGCGATCAGCAGCACCAGCACCGAGGTGTGCGCGATCGGCTGGAACGCGATGCGATAGAGGAACAGCCCGATCGCCGCCACGATCAAGAGCGCCAGCGCGATGTTGATCGCGATCGGCGTGTTGCGGCCGACCAGCGCATAGGTGAGGGCGAGCAGCGCGACGGGGAAGACGATGTTGAGCGCGACCGAGCGCAGCACCAGCCGCGCATGCAGCGCCTTGCGCGCGAAGAACAGGTCGAGGCCGAAGGCGACGACGCCCATCGCCACCGCGAGCTTCACCGTGCCGGGCACCTGCCCGGTGGCCAGCATGGCGTAGCTCAGCGCGCCATAGGTGACGAATTCGCCCTGCGGGATCAGGATCACGCGCGTGACCGCGAACACCAGCACGAGGGCCAGCCCGAGCAGCGCGTAGACCGCGCCGTTGGTGATGCCATCCTGCAGCAGGAACAGCATGATCGTTGTGTTCAAGGCCGAGCGCTCCCCCTTCAGCGTCGGACCACCGCCACCGGTTGTGGCGGCCGGGCCGGCCGATATCGGCTGTTGAAAGCTGCCGATATTTGGTATAGTTGATAACAATTATCGAATATAATCTCAAGGTCCCCAAACGTCGCGCACGGGGAATCCTTCTAGCGGGATTGCGAGCCTCGAGCGAATGACAGTTTCCAAGACCGCCTCCGATGCCGTCCGGCCACAGCGCTCCCTGCGCAGGGAACCGGTCGATCCTGCCGGGGACGACGGCATGCTGCAACTGGGCGAACTGTCCGGCCTGCTGGGCTATTCGCTGAAGCGTGCCCAGCTCAAGGTGTTCGAGGACTTTCTGCGCTGCGTCGCGCCGCTGCAGCTGACGCCGGCGCAGTTCTCCGTGCTGCTGCTGCTCGACAAGAACCCCGGCCGCAACCAGACCGAAATCGCCAACACGCTCGGCATCCTCCGGCCGAACTTCGTCGCCATGCTCGACGCGCTGGAGAGCCGCGACCTTTGCGCGCGGATGCGCTCGGCCAACGATCGCCGCTCGCACATTCTGGTGCTGACCGACCGGGGCCGCGCGGTGCTGGCGCGCGCCAAGAAGCTGGTCGCCAACAAGCACGAGGCGCGGCTGATCGAGGTCCTCGGCCCCGCCAACCACGCCGCGCTGCTGGAGATGCTGGCCAAGCTCGCGCAGGAGTTTTGAGCCTCCGCCCTCGCCGCGTCATTCCGGGGCGTCGCAGCCCTTTCCCCGTCATTGCGAGCGCCAGCGAAGCAATCCACATCTCCGCAAGCGGCGCGATGGATTGCTTCGCTGGCGCTCGCAATGACGGCAGGAATCAGTCCACCAAGATCACGCGCACGTCGTTGACATTGGTCAGCGTCGGGCCCGTCAGCAACAGGTCGCCGGTCTGCGCGAAAAATCCCGTGGCGTCGTTGTTCGCAAGATACGCCTTGGGATCCAGCCCGAGCGACTGCATCTTCGCAAATGTCGTCTCGTCGATCATCGCGCCCGCCGGATCGGTGGCGCTGCCGGCGCCGCCGTCGGCACCGTCGGTGTCGGCGGCGAGCGCCGAAATGTCAGGTGTGTCCTTGAGCAGGCCGGCCAGCGCCAAAGCGTATTCCTGGTTGGGGCCGCCGCGGCCGTTGCCGCGCACTGTCACCGTGAGTTCGCCGCCGGACAGGATCGCAACGCGCCGGCCTTCGCTGCGGGCCTTGAGCGCGAGTTGGGCGTGCGCGGCGGCGACATCGCGCGCCTCGCCCTCGAGATCGGCGCCGAGCGCGATGGTCTCGTAGCCGGCATCGTGCGCGACCTTGACCGCGGCATCGATCGAGGCTTTCGGCTTCGCCAGCAGCTCGAAGGTCGCGCGGGCAAAGGCGCTATCGCCGGGCTTGCAGCTCTCATTGCCGGGATCGTCGAGCGCGCGGCGGACGGCGTCGTCGATCGAGAGATTGTATCTTGCGACCAGCGCACCGGCGTCGCCGAGCGTGGTCGTATCAGGCACCGTCGGCCCCGAGGCGATGGCGGAGGGATCGTCATGCGGCACGTCCGAGATCGCGAGCGTGACGATCTCGGCGGCGCGCTGGCCGGCGCGGGCCAGCCGGCCGCCCTTGATGCGCGACAGGTGTTTGCGCACCGTGTTCACCTCGCCGATCGGTGCGCCGGAGCGCAGCAGCGCGCGGTTGACCTGCTGCTTCTGCGCGAACGTCATGCCCTCGACCGGTGCGATCCAGTTCGCCGAGCCGCCGCCGGTCAAGAGCACCAGCAGCAGGTCGTCAGGCGTCGCCTCGGTGGCGAGCCGCAGCGTGTCGTCGGCGGCGCGCAGGCCGGCCTCGTCGGGCACCGGGTGGCCGGCCTCGACCACCTTGATGCGCCGGGTCGGCACGCCGTGGCCGTGGCGGGTGGTGGCGATGCCGACCAGCCGCGACGGCGCGAGGCCGAGCGCGTCGAGATAATGCCGCTCGGCGGCTGCGGCCATCGCGCCGGCGCCCTTGCCGGCGGCGAGGCAGATGATGCGGCCCTTCGGCACCGGGCGCAGCCGTGACGCCAGCACGACATCGGGATGCGCGGCCGCAACCGCGGCATCGAAGATCGAACGCAGCAGGGGACGTCGGTCGGTCATGGCAATACTCACGGAGGCGGAGGCACGGCGAGGGCTGAATTGCGAGCTGCAGGGTTCCCTTTCCCGCTTTGCGGGGGCGAGGGCGCACTCGGGCGCAATTTCGGAATATTGGAAGATTATCCCTGACTTGCCCGACGTGTCAAGCCGCCTGTCGAGCGCCGGCCGCCACCGGCTACTTTGCATGGGGTTGTTTTTTGGGTTTTGGTTGGGCGGGCCTGCAAGCGGGAAGGAGGAGCGGAGGCGCACCAATACTTCGAGCCGAGCGGCGCACTCCGCTTCACCTCGCCCCGCTTGCGGGGAGAGGCACAGGCCGCCTTTGGCGGCCGACGTTTAGAACGCCGAGGCAAAGCCTCGGCTATGACGCATCGTCAGATGCGTTCCGGGTGAGGGGGAGCCTCTGCGAGCGCAGCTGTTACCGTATGCGCGGAGAGGGCCCCTCACCCCAACCCTCTCCCCGTAAGAACGGGGAGAGGGAGCCTGGCGCCGTCGCCATTAGCCTCATCATCCCCTAATTGCCGCCGGCTTCGCCGGAGATGACGTCGCCGAACAGCTGCAGCGCTCGCCCTTGAACTGCATCAGCTGCAGCTGCTCGATCGGCTGGAAGTCGTTAGGCCCGGTCGACAACGTCACGCCCGGCAGCAGGCCGCCCTGCGCGAACTGCTTCAGGCTCGCTGCCTGCTTCATCACGTTGGCGCGGGTCAGATCGTCGCCGCAGCGGCGCAGCACCTCGACCATCGTGGTCGCCATGTTGTAGCCGGTCATCGCCGAAGAATCGACGCGGTTGGTGTCAGGCATGTATTTGGCGATCAGTTCGTCGAACGCCTTCATGCCGGCATCGTCCTTCCACTGCGGGTCGCTGGCGTCCTTGGCGTAGGCCGCCGAGATCACGCCCTGCGAGTTGTCCATCCCCGCCGGCCGCATCACGGTCGCGGTCGACGCCGAGACGTTGGAGACGATGGTGACCGGCTTCCAGCTCATCTCGCCGAGCTTCTTGATCGCCTGCGCGCCGAATTTCGGCGTGGTGAAGAAGACGATGACGTCGGGGTTGGAGGATTTCAGCCGCACCACATGCGAATCGATGGTGGGCTCGGCGACCTCGTAGCTCTCCTTGGCGACGATGCGGTTGGGATCGCCGGCGAAGCCGACCTCGAGGCCCTTGAGATAGTCCTTGCCCATGTCGTCGTTCTGGTAGAGCACCGCGACCTTGGCGGCCGGCTTCTACTTGATCAGGTATTTCGCGTAGATCCGCGACTCGCTCTGGTAGCTCGGCAGCCAGCCCATGGTCCACGGGAACGTCTTCGGGTCGTTCCACTTGGTGGCGCCGGTGGCGACGAACAGCTGCGGTACCTTCTTGGCGTTGAGGTACTTCTGGATCGCGGTGTTGGAGGCGGTGCCGAGCGTGCCGAACAGCAGCAGCACCTCGTCGCTCTCGACCAGCTTGCGCACCTGCTCGACCGCCTTCGGCGGCGAATAGGCGTCGTCATAGGAGATGAAGTTGATCTTGCGGCCGTTGACGCCGCCTTCGTCGTTCGTCTTCTTGAACACCGCGGCCATCGCCTTGCCGACCACGCCATAGGCCGAGGCCGGGCCGCTATAGGGCACGATGTTGCCGATCTTGATCTCGGTGTCGCTCGCGCCGGTATCGTATTTCTTCTGTGCCAGCGCGGCGCTGCCGGTTGCGGCTGCGACGGTGAGGCCGAGCAGGGCGGTGGCGACGCGGTGTCGGATCGGCATCGGCATTTTCTTGACACTCCCTTCGTTGTTGCCGCCTCAAAGAGGCGCCGGCTTGTTCTTGATCTGCCGCCGATCTCCCTAGCGCATCGCCGGCCAAAGTGTAAGCGGGACGCGGTCGAGGCCCCGGCCAACGAAAAGCCCCCGCGGCCGGGCCGCGGGGGCTGTGTTCTTCGGTTGGAA
Organism: Bradyrhizobium ivorense; assembly: GCF_900696085.1. Lineage (GTDB taxonomy): Bacteria > Pseudomonadota > Alphaproteobacteria > Rhizobiales > Xanthobacteraceae > Bradyrhizobium > Bradyrhizobium ivorense. Next base: position 1,187,579 of record NZ_CAADFC020000016.1, on the reverse strand, counting down.
GCGCCGGAGCTAACCGCCGACGTCGCCGCTCAGGACTTCACCAAAGCGCTCCCAGGTCTCGCCCTTGAAGCGGATCAGCTGCAGCTGCGAGAGGGGTGCGAAGTCGGTCGGCGAGGTGTTGACCTTGACGCCGGGCAGCAGGCCGAGGGGCTCGTAATCGCGAATGCTGGCCGCCTGCTTCATGATGTTCTCGCGCGTCAGATTGTCGCCGCAGGCCTTGAGCACATGCACCAGGCCTTGCGAGACGATGTAGGCGTACATCACGGAGGCGTCGGCGCGGTTGGCTTCCGGATAGTACTTATCCAAAAACTCGTTCCAGGCGATCATCGCCTTGTCGGTCTTCCACTGCGCGTCGGTCGGATCCTTGAAATACTGCGACGAGATGATGTCCTGGGCGTTCTCGAACCCCGCCGGCTTGATCACGCTGCCGATCGAGCCCGAGACGTTGTTGAGGAAGTGCAGCGGCTTCCAGCCGAGCTCGGCGTTCTTCTTGATCGCCTGCGCCGCGAATTTCGGCGTGGTGATGTTGATGAAGACGTCGGCGCCCGTGGCCTTCAGCCGCACGATGTGGGAATCGATGGTCGGCTCCGACACCTCGTAGCTGTCCTCGGCGACGATCATCGAGGCGGCCTTGGCGCCGAGCCCGTCCTTCAGGCCCTTCAGGTAGTCCTTGCCGTAGTCGTCGTTCTGATAGAGCACCGCGATCTTGGCGTTCGGATGATTCTTCAGAATGTACCTTGCGTAGATGATGGTCTCGCTCTGGTAGTTGGGCTGCCAGCCCATGGTCCAGGGGAAATTCTGCGGATCATTCCACTTGGTGGCGCCGGTGGCGACGAACAGCTGCGGCACCTTCTTCTGGTTCATGTACTTCTGGATCGCCGTATTCGGCGGCGTACCGAGCGAATTGAAGACCAGCAGCACCTCGTCGCTCTCGACCAGCTTGCGGGCCTGCTCCACCGTCTTCGGCGGCGAGTAGTTGTCGTCATAGGAGATGAAGTTGATCTTGCGGCCGTTGATGCCGCCCTGATCGTTGATCATCTTGAAATAGGCGGCCTCGGTGCGGCCGATCACGCCGTAGGCGGATGCGGGGCCGCTGTAGGGCATGATGTTGCCGACCTTGATCTCGGTGTCGGTGGCGCCGGTGTCGTATTTTTTCTGGGCCAGCGCCGCGCTACCCGATGTGGCGACGATCGCCAATGCAGCGGCAAGCACTGCCAGTTGCCGTCTTGTGGACATGACGTCTCTCTCCCTGTTGTCGGACTGATGTGTCGCGGCCCCCTGTTGCGAAGGCTCTTTTGTTAATCGGCGACGCTATCATCTTACCCAGGTGGTCTCAATGAAAAGCCCCTGCCGCGTTGCGGCAGGGGTTGCGTCTTTAGTCGACAGTTTGGCGGGCAGCTGCCGTAAATATACTGCTCAATCATTCATCAATGTGTCGCGTAAGCCTGCGCGAATTCCGCAAGGATTGCGGTCACTCAGAAGCGCACCATTGAGTTGCGCGGCGTCGCCGGTCAGTTGCTGAGGCTGCTCGAGATGATGTCGCCGAACAGCTCCCACTTCTCGCCCTTGAAGCGCATCAGGCGGAGCTGCTTGATCGGCGCGAAATCGGTCGGCGAGGTGTTGATCGTGATGCCCGGCAGCAGCGTGTCGGGGACGAAGCCCTTGAGGTTTGCGGCCTGCTTCATGACGTTGGCGCGGGTGAGATCGTCACCGCACAGCTCCAGCACCTTCACCAGGGTCTGCGCGGCGGCGTAGCCGAAGGCGGTGGCGCCGTCGAGCCGGTTGCCTTCCGGGTAGTCCTTCTTGAGGAAGGCGATGAACTTCTGCATGCCGGGATCCTTGTCCCATTGCGGATCGGCGCCGTCCTTGAGATAGGCGGCCGACAGGATGCCCTGCGAGTTCTCGTAGCCCGCCGGCTGCATCACGCCGCCGACCGAGGCCGAGACATTGGTAAGGATCTGCATCGGCGTCCAGGCGATCTCGGCCGCCTTCTTGATCGCCTGCGCGGCGAATTTCGGCGTGGTGATGCTGATGAAGGTGTCGGCGCCGGCGGCCTTCAGCTTGACGATGTGGTTGTCGATGGTGGGCTCCGACGTCTCGTAGGCCTCCTCGGCGACGATCATCGCGGCCTTGTCGCCGAAGGCCTCCTTCAGCCCCTTGAGGTAGTCCTTGCCGAAATCGTCGTTCTGGTAGAGCACGGCGATCTTGGCATCCGGGTTATGCTTCATGATGTATTTTGCGTAGACCCGCGCCTCGTCCTGGTAGGACGGCTGCCAGCCCATGGTCCATGGATAGTCCTTCGGGTCGTTCCACTTCGAAGCGCCGGAGGCGACGAACAGCTGCGGCACCTGCTTCTCGTTCATGTATTTGCGGATCGCGACATTGGTCGCGGTGCCGAGCGAGTTGAACACCAGCAACACGTCGTCGCTTTCGACCAGCTTGCGGGCCTGCTCCACCGTCTTCGGCGGCGAATAGGCGTCGTCATAGGAGATGAAGGTGATCTTGCGGCCGCGGATGCCGCCGGACGCGTTGATCATCCTGAAATAGGCGGCCTCGGTCTTGCCGATCACGCCATAGGCCGAGGCGGGACCGCTGTAGGGCATGATGTTGCCGATCCTGATCTCGGTGTCGCTGGCCCCGGTGTCGTAGGCCTTCTGCGCCAATGCGAGATTGCAGCTTGTCACGATCAGCGCGAGCATCATCGAGAGCGCCGTCAGGGACTGGCGTGCTGCCGTCATGGTTTCCCCACCTCGGTGTTTTGGTCTGTCTATTCAATACGATCGGCATGAGCCGTCAACAAAAAGCCCCCGCGACATTAGTCGCGGGGGCGCATGGTTTTGTTTCTGCAGTGCAGCGTTACTGGGTCGGGACGTCACCCGAGATGATCTCGCCGAACAGCTCCCACTTCTGACCCTTGAAGCGCTGCATCTGCAGCTGCGCGATCGGGGCGAAGTCGGTGGCGGAGGTGTTGATCTTGACGCCGGGCAGCAGCGTGTCGGGCGCAAAATCCTTCAGGCTCGCCGCCTGCTTCATGACGTTGGCGCGGGTGAGGTCGTCGCCGCACATTTCCAGCACCTTGGCCAAGGTCTGCGCGGCGCCGTAACCGTAGACGACGCCGTTGTCGGTCTTGTCGACGCCCGGCATGTACTTGTCGAGAAACGCATTCCACTTCTTCATGCCGGCATCGTTTGCCCATTGCGGGTCGGAGCCGTCCTTGGCATAGGCGGCCGACAATACGTTCTGGGCGTTCTCGAAGCCGGCCGGCTGCATCACGCTGCCGACCGAGATCGACACGTTGGTGATGATCTGCAGCGGCTTCCAGCCGAGCTCGGCGGTCTTCTTGATGGTCTGCGCGCCGAACTTCGGCGTGGTGTAAATCAAGAGCACGTCGGGATTGGCGGCCTTGATCTTGACGATATGGCCGTCGATCGAGGGCTCGGAGACCTCATAGCTCTCCTCCATGATGATGTTGGAGGCCTTGGCGCCGAAACCGTCCTTGGTGCCCTTCAGGTAGTCTTTGCCGAAATCGTCGTTCTGATAGAGGATCGCGACCTTGGCGTCGGGCTTCTCCTTCAACAGCCACTTGGCATAGATGTGCGCCTCGCTCTGATAGCTCGGCTGCCAGCCCATGGTCCACGGGAAGTTCTTCGGATCGTTCCACTTGGTGGCGCCGGTGGCGACGAACAGCTGCGGGATCTTCTTGGAGTTGAGATACTTCTGAATCGCGGTGTTCGACGGCGTGCCGAGCGGATTGAAGACCAGCAGCACCTCGTCGCTCTCGACCAGCTTGCGAACCTGCTCGACCGCCTTCGGCGGCGAGTAGGCGTCGTCATAGGTGACGAAATTGACCTTGCGGCCGTTGATGCCGCCCTGATCGTTGATCATCTTGAAAAAGGCTTCTTCGGTCTTGCCGATCACGCCGTAGGCGGATGCCGGCCCCGAATACGGCATGATGTTGCCGATCTTGATCTCGGTGTCGGTCGCGCCGGTGTCGTATTTCTTCTGGGCGAAAGCGGTCGTGGACGTCGCGGCAACCGCGACGATCGCCGCGGACATCGCGGCGATCCGTAGGGTAGAAAGCATAATTTCTCCTGGTCTTGTTCTATTGATTGTCAGTTTTTCTTGAGCTTTGCGGCCAGTTGCTGGGCAACGATCGCAACTTGCCTCGCGCCATGCGGCACGAGGAAGATGACGAGGAACAGCAGCACGCCGAACACCGCGCCGGACAGGCCCTTGGAGATGCCTTCGGCGATGTTGGGCACGAAGATGATGAAGGCGCTTCCCACGATCGAGCCGGGCAACCAGCCGACGCCGCCCACGACCATGCCGAGGAACAGCGAAATCGCGAGCTGGATGGTGTAGCCGTCGGGCGCCACGAACTGCACCGCGATGGCGCCGAGACCGCCGGCAACGCCGGTGATGCCGGCCGAGACGCCGAACGCCAGCGTCTTGTACAGCGCGACGTCGACGCCCATCGCGGAGGCTGCGATCTCGTTGTCGCGGATCGCCATGAAGGCGCGGCCCGAGCGCGAGCGCAGCAGGTTCACCGAGGCGACGTAGATCGCGATGGTGATGGCCAGTGTGAAGTAATACAGCCACATGTCCTGCGACATCGGCAGGCCGAACGGCGCGTCCGGCTTGGTGACCACGAGGCCCTGCACGCCGCCGGTCCAGTGCTCGAAATAGCCGAGCTTCAAAAGCTGCGGCATCGCGGTGGCGAGCGCAAAGGTCGCCAGCGCCAGATAGACGCCGGACAGCCGCAGCGCCGGCTGGCCGAACAGGAAGCCGAAGCCGAAGCAGATGACGCCGGCGATCGGCAGCGTCAGGGCATAGTTCATGCCCACATGCTCCATCAGGATCGCCGAGGTGTAGGCGCCGACCGCGTAGAACGCGCTCTGGCCGAGCGAGAACTGGCCGCTTCCGCCGGTCAGGATGTTCAGCGCCAGCACCGCAAGCCCGTAGATCAGAAGCATCGTCATCTGGAAGATGATGAAGTTCTTCACGAGCAGCGGGATGATGACGAGCGCGGCAAGCACCACGAGCGAGGTGCCATAGCCGAGCGTCATGGCACGCTTGGGAACGGCCTCGACGGCCGGGGCTTCTGTGACGACTTCTTCAGCGGCGGCGCTCATGATCAAACTCGCTTGACGATGGCGCGGCCGAACAGGCCTGCCGGTTTGACGACCAGGACGGTGACGATCAGCGCAAGCGCGATCGGAAGTTTCAGCTCATTGCCGACTCCGGGGATGTAGGTTCCGACCAGGTTCTCGAAGATCCCGACCAGGAAGCCGCCGACCACCGCGCCGAACGGGCTGGAGAGGCCGCCGAGCACGGCGGCGGCAAAGCCGTAGATCAGCACGCCGAGCATCATGTTCGGCTCCAGGAACACCACCGGGGCGATCATCATGCCGGCGATCGAGCCGATCGCGGCCGCCATGCCCCAGCCGAGCGCGATCATCCACGAGGTGTTGATGCCGACCAGCCGCGCCGATTCAGGCAGCGAGGCGGCCGCGCGCATCGCAAGGCCGACGCGGGTGTAGCGGAAGAAGAAGAACAGCAGCACCAGCATCAGCAGGGTGATGCCGATCATGCCGGCCTGGTGGGTCGAGATCAGCTGGCTGCCGAGGAACGGCGAGGAGCCGAACGGCGTCGGGTATTGCTTGATGGTGAAGTCCCAGATCAGGCCGGCGACCGAGTTGATGATCGCGTAGAGCGCGATGAAGCCGGCGACGTTGGTCAGGATCGGCGCCTTGGCCAGCGGCTTGAACAGCAGCCGCTCGATCACGATGCCGGCGGCAAACGAGAACGCGACGGTGAGGACGAAGGCGCCCCAGTAGGGCACGCCCCATTGCATCAGCTGCCAGGAGACGAAGGTCGAGAACATCGCCATTTCGCCCTGGGCGAAGTTCAGATGGTCGATCGCCTGGTAGATCATCACCACGGCGAGCGCCATGCAGGCGTAGATCGCGCCGGTCGCGATACCGGCCAGGACCTGGTTGGCAAAAAGCTCCATGGCCTGCTCCTCAGTAGCCGAGATAGGATTTGCGGACGTCTTCGTTGTTCGCGATGTCCTTGGCATTGCCCGACATCACGATCCGTCCGGTTTCGATCACATAGGCCTGGTCGGCGAGCTCGAGCGCAAGCTGGGCGTTCTGCTCGACCACCAGGATGGTCACCTTCTCCTCGCGATTGATCTTGCCGAGGATGCCGAACAGGTCGCGCACGATCAGCGGCGCGAGGCCGAATGACGGCTCGTCGAGCAGCATCAGCCGCGGGCGCAGCATCAGCGCGCGGGCGACCGCGAGCATCTGCTGCTCGCCGCCGGACAACGTGCCGGCCTGCTGGGTGTAGCGCTGCTTCAGCACCGGGAAGTGGGTGTACATCCGCTCGATGTCGTCGACGATCGCCTTCTTGTCGGAGCGGCTGATGGCGCCGAGCTGCAGGTTTTCCTCCACCGTCATGGTGGTGAAGGTGCCGCGGCCCTGCGGCACATGGGCGATGCCGAGGCGCACCACGTTCTCGGTCGAGCGGGTGCCGATCGGCTTGCCCTCGAACTCGATCGCGCCGGTCGAGCGCACCATGTTGCAGATCGCGCGCAGCGTCGTGGTCTTGCCGGCGCCGTTGGCACCGAGCAGCGTGGTCAGCGAGCCTTCGTTGAGCGAGAAGTTGAGGCCGTGCAGGGCCTGGACCTGGCCGTAATAGGCGCGCAGATCCTTGACGTTGAGCATCGCGGTCATTGGTCCTTGCTCCCCAGATAGGCCTTGATCACATCCGGGTCGGCCTGGACCTGGGCCGGCGTTCCCTCGGCAAGCTTTCGGCCGAAATTCAGCGCGACGACATGGTCGGCGATCGACATCACGAGACCCATGTGATGCTCGACCAGCAGCACGGTGATGTGGCGGTCGTCGCGGATTTTGCGGATCAGGTCGCCGAGCACATAGACTTCCTCATGATTGAGGCCGCCGGCCGGCTCGTCGAGCAGCAGGATCTTGGGGTCCGCGGCCAAGGCGCGCGCCAGCTCGACGCGCTTCTGGGTGCCGAACGGCAGGCCTGACACCACGGTGTGGGCGACATCCTCGAGGTCGAGATAGCCGAGAATCCCGTGCACCTTCTCGTTCATGTCGGATTCGCCGCGGCGGACCCAGGCGAGCCGCAGCGAGTCGCTGACGATGTCGCTCGAGGTGCGCGAATGGGCGCCGACCCGCACATTGTCGATGACAGACAGGTTGGGGAACAGCGCGACGTTCTGGAAGGTGCGGCCGATGCCGATCTCGGCGATCCGGTGCGGCGGCCGCGTCAGGATGCTCTGGCCTTCCATCAGGATGTCGCCGGACGACGGCTGGTACAGCCGCGACAGACAGTTGAACAGCGTGGTCTTGCCGGCGCCGTTCGGGCCGATCAGGCCAAGGATCTGTCCCTGGCGCATGTCGAACGACACGCCATTGAGTGCGATGATGCCGCCGAACACGACGCTGACGTCGCGAACCGCGAGCAGGGGATTATTTCCCTGCGCGAGCTGTGCCTGCGTCATCTCGTCTCGCCCGCCGTCGTCGTGCGGTGCGAGAGACCCTGCGATGCATTTCGCCGGTCGTGATGGCGGCTATCTGATCCCCTCGGCCAAACGTGCAAGTTTCCCTCCTACTCTAGCCTTTTTGCTTTCTTGTTTTTTGGATTGCGGCGCCATCCCACCGAGCGCCAATTCGATGTTCCTTACCATCGCCACAAGACGAGGTCCAATGTCGTTGATCAGCAGATCTTCCGTGAAGCGGAATGCCGGCGCGCCGCAATTGAATGCGTAAGGGCCGGTTCCGTCGTTCAGCTTCAAGGCCACGCCGACCGCGGCGACGTCGGTCTGCCAGTCACCTGCGGACATCGCAAATCCGTACTTCGCCACCGTCTCGCCGGAGCGCTCGATGCCGTCGCGCATCTTGGCCCAGCGGCTGCCATAGTGATCACGCAGCTCGCGCAGTAAAGCCGCCCGATCGTCCGGCGGCAATGCCCAAATGTAGGCACGGCCCATCGCCGTGGTCGCGATGGGTACTCGCGAACCGACGTCGAGTTGCACGCCGAGCGCCAAACCGTTCCGGCTCTGGCCGAAATAGATCATGCTGTGACGATCGCGGCCGCCGACCGCGACGGCGCCGCCGGTCGCGCGCATCACTTCTTCACGATACGGCTCGGACAAATGCCGAACACCGAGATTGGCCAGCGCAGCGTAGCCCAGCGCCATCGCCGACGGGGCGAGCTGGTACTTCTCGAACCTTGGAACAGGTGTAAGGTATCCCAGCTTGGTCAACGTGTAGGTCAGCCGGGAAATCGTCGGCTTCGGCAATTTGGTGCGAGCCGCAATCTCCTGATTGCCGAGCAGCCCGTCATTGGGCTGGAATGCGCGCAGGACATCGAGTCCGCGGGAAAGCGCGACGACAAAATTGCGATCGGTCGCTGCCTTCTTGGTTGGACGTTTCATTCCCTGGCGCTCGTGATGTTCGTTGACAAGGCTCGTGCTTCAAAATAACCCTCCCTGTCAAGATGTGGAATTTAGTTTCGCAGTGCGAAATTAGTATGAAGCACCTCGGAAGTGGCTTCGCAACGCCAGTCGCGTAGCCACTCAGCACAAGTTCAAGAACAAGCATTCAGGGAGATCCCGGTGAGTGAAGTCGTCAGCTTCGAACGTCATGACAACATTGCCGTCGTCACGGTTAACAGTCCCCCTGTAAATGCGCTGAGCGCTGCGGTGCGGGGCGGTATTTTCGATGGCGTGAAGCGCGCGATCGACGATCCGCAGGTTGCCGGCATCGTGCTGACCTGCGCCGGCCGCACCTTCATCGCCGGCGCCGACATCACCGAGTTCGGCAAGCCGCCGCAGCCGCCCGGCCTTGCCGAGGTGTTGAGCCTGATCGAGAGCTCGCCAAAGCCGGTGGTTGCCGCGATCCACGGCACCGCGCTCGGCGGCGGTCTCGAGGTCGCGCTGGCATGCCACTATCGCGTCGCCACCAAGGACGCCAAGCTCGGCCTGCCCGAGGTCAAGCTCGGTCTGCTGCCGGGCGCCGGCGGCACCCAGCGGCTGCCGCGCGCGGTCGGCCCGGAGCTCGCGGTCAAGATGATCGTCGGCGGCGATCCGATCGGCGCATCAGAGGCGCTTAAGGCCGGCCTAATCGAAGAGATCGTCGAAGGCCCGGCGTCGGGCGGCGAGGCGTTTGCCCGCAAGCTGGTCGCCGAGAAGCGCCCGCTGCGCAAGTTGCGCGATGATGACAGCAAGCTCGCGGCGGCCAGGGCCGATCGCTCGATCTTCACCAATGCGGTCGCCGCGCTGACCAAGAAGGCGCGCGGGCTCGACGCACCGTTCGCCGCGGCCGACGCCGTCGGTGCCGCGATCGACCTGCCGTTCGAGGAGGGGCTGAAGAAGGAGCGCGAGGGCTTCCTCAAGCTGATGAACGGCGACCAGTCGAAGGCGCAGCGCTACGCGTTCTTTGCCGAGCGCGAGGCCGCCAAGATCGCCGGCGTGCCCGACGGCACCAAGCCGCGCAACGTCGCGCGCGTCGCCATCCTCGGCGCCGGCACCATGGGCGGCGGCATCGCGATGTCGTTTGCCAATGCCGGCATCCCGGTCACGCTGGTCGAGACCGGCGAGGACCAGCTGAAGCGCGGCATGGGCATCATGCAGAAGAACTACGAGGCCACCGCGGCGCGCGGCGGCATCCCGGCGGACGCGCCCGCCAAGCGCATGGCGCTGATCAATGGCGTGGTCGGCATCGAGAACGTCGGCGACGCCGATCTCGTGATCGAGGCGGTGTTCGAGACCATGGCGGTCAAGAAGGAAGTGTTCGGCAAGCTCGATCAATACGCCAAGCCCGGCGCGGTGCTCGCCTCCAACACCTCCTATCTCAACATCGACGAGATCGCGAAGTCGACCAAGCGTCCGCAGGACGTGCTCGGCATGCACTTCTTCTCGCCGGCCAACGTGATGAAGCTGTGCGAGATCGTGCGCGCCGACAAGACCGCACCGGATGCGCTGGTCACCGCGGTTTCGATCGCGCGCAAGATCGCCAAGGTGCCGGCGGTGGTCGGCGTTTGCGACGGCTTCGTCGGCAACCGCATGCTGGCGCAGCGCGGCAAGCAGTCCGAGAAGCTGCTGTTCGAAGGCGCGTTGCCGCAGCAGGTCGACGCCGTGGTCACGAAGTTCGGTATGCCGATGGGCCCGTTCGCAATGGGCGATCTCGCCGGCCTCGATATCGGCTGGCGCTCGCGCAAGGACCGCGGCATCAAGTCGGAGATCGCGGATGCGCTTTGCGAAGCCGGCCGCTTCGGCCAGAAGACCGGCAAGGGCTACTACAAGTACGAGCCGGGCTCGCGCGCGGCGCTGCCCGATCCGGAGGTCGAGAAGCTGATCGACGAGACCCTGGCGCGGCTCGGCCGCAAGAAGCGCGTCGTCAGCGACGACGAGATCCTCGAGCGCATGATGTACCCGATGATCAACGAGGGCGCGAAGATCCTCGCCGAGGGTATCGCGGCGCGGCCGTCCGACATCGACGTGGTCTGGCTCTATGGCTACGGCTGGCCGATCTATCGCGGCGGCCCGATGTACTGGGCCGACACGGTGGGCCTGAAGCACATCGCCGATCGTCTCTCCTTCTACGCCAAGGAGACCAACGATCCGTCGCTGGAGCCGGCGCCGCTGCTCAAGAAGCTCGCCGACGAGGGCAAGACCTTTGCCTCGCTCGCCGCGCCGTCGAAGGCGGCGTGATCTTGATCATCTGTAACCACTCGTCATTCCGGGATGCGCCGTAAGGCGCAGACCCGGAATCTCGAGATTCCGGGTTCACGCTTCGCGTGCCCCGGAATGACAGCCTGCTGAGCCGTTGCATTCATGACCTATCCCGGCGAACAATATTATCCCAAGGGCGTGCACTGGAGCGACGCGATCACGCGCGGCACGCTGCCGGATCTGCTCTCGACTGCAGCCGCCGAATTCGGCGACCGTCCGGTGCTCGAATTCCGCGACCTGCCGATCAGCTACAGCGCGCTGGAGACCCTGGTCGAAACGGCGGCCTCCGCATTCATGCGCGCGGGTTACGGCAAGGGCGCGTCGGTCGCGCTGTTCCTCGGCAACACGCCGGATCACCCGATCAATTTCTTCGGGGCGCTGAAGACCGGCGCCCGCATCGTGCATCTGTCGCCGCTCGACGGCGAGATTGCGCTATCGCACAAGCTGTCGGATTCCGGCGCGCGCGTGCTGGTCACCAGCAACCTGTCCGCGCTGCTGCCGACGGCGCTGAAATTCCTCGACAAGGGGCTGCTCGACCGGCTGATCGTCTGCGAGGACGACAATTGGGGCAAGGTCGGCACGCCACAGACCGCGTTGCCCGACAACCCCGTGATCATCACGCACCGGCAGTTCGTCGAAGGCGCGAGCCGGCCGTCGCAATGGCCCGCGGTCGATGTCGAGGACGTCGCATTGCTGCAATATACCGGCGGCACCACGGGCCTGCCCAAGGGCGCGATGCTGAGCCACGGCAACCTGACCGCTGCGGTGTCGATCTACGATGTCTGGGGCAAGCCGGCCCGGCTCGAGCGCAACGCGATCGAGCGCGTGATCTGCGTGCTGCCGCTGTTTCACATCTATGCGCTGACCGTCGTGCTGCTGTCGTCGATCCGGCGCGGCAATCTGATCTCGCTGCACCAGCGCTTCGACGTCGAGGCCGTGATGCGCGACATCGAGGTCAAGCGCGCCACCGCGTTTCCGGGCGTGCCGACGATGTGGATCGCGATCGCGGCGCTGCCCGATCTCGACAAGCGCGACCTGTCGTCGCTGGTCTCCTGCGGCTCCGGCGGCGCGCCGCTGCCGGTCGAGGTGGCAAAGATCTTCGAGCGCCGCGTCGGCATGAAGCTGAAGAGCGGCTGGGGCATGACCGAGACCTGCTCGCCCGGAACCGGCCATCCGAAGGAGGGGCCGGAGAAGCCCGGCTCGATCGGGCTGATGCTGCCCGGCATCGAGATGGACGTGGTGTCGCTGGAGGATTCCACGAAAGTGATGCCGGTCGGCGAGGTCGGCGAGATCCGCATCCGCGGCCCGAATGTCACAAAGGGCTACTGGAATAGGCCGCAGGAAACCGCGGAAGCCTTCGTCGGCGACCGCTTCCTCACCGGCGACATCGGCTACATGGACGCCGACGGCTATTTCTATCTGGTCGACCGCAAGAAGGACATGATCATCTCCGGCGGCTTCAACGTCTATCCGCAGATGATCGAGCAGGCGATCTACACCCATCCCGCCGTGCAGGAGGTGATCGTGATCGGCATCCCGGACGATTACCGCGGCGAGGGGGCCAAGGCGTTCATCAAGCTGCGCGACGGGCAGGCGCCGTTCTCGGCCGACGAGCTGCGCGCGTTCCTCACCGGCAAGATCGGCAAGCACGAATTGCCGGCGGCGGTCGAGTTCGTCGCCGAACTGCCGCGCACCCCGGTCGGAAAACTGTCACGCCACGAATTGCGCCAGCAGCAGCCGAAGACACCTCAACCGCAATTGCAGCAGACTGCATCAGGATCGCGCTGAATTCCGTCGCTCCGGCCTTCGCCGGGACGACCAAGAAAGAGTTCTGGAATCTTACTAAAAGGAGGATCCGATGGATCTCGCTTTCACCAAGGAAGAGATAGCGTTTCGCGAGGAGGTGCGGGAGTTCTTCAAGAACAACGTGCCGCCGGAGACCCGCCGCAAGCTGCAGGAAGGCCGCCATCTGTCGAAGGACGAGATGGTCACCTGGTGGCGCATCCTCAACAAGAAGGGCTGGGGCGTCACCCACTGGCCGAAGGAATATGGCGGCACCGGCTGGACCTCGGTGCAGCACTACATCTTCAATGAAGAGCTGCAGTCCTATCCGGCGCCGCAGCCGCTCGCCTTCGGCGTCAGCATGGTCGGCCCGGTGATCTACACCTTCGGCAACGAGAAGCAGAAGAAGGAATACCTGCCGCGTATCGCCAATGTCGACGACTGGTGGTGCCAAGGCTTCTCGGAACCGGGCTCGGGGTCGGACCTCGCCTCGCTGAAGACCAAGGCCGAGCGCCGTGGCGACAAGTGGATCATCAACGGCCAGAAGACCTGGACTACGCTCGCCCAGCATGCCGACATGATCTTCTGCCTCTGCCGCACCGATCCGGCGGCGAAGAAGCAGATGGGCATCTCCTTCATCGTGTTCTCGATGAAGTCGAAGGGCGTCACCGTGCGCCCGATCCAGACCATCGACGGCGGCCATGAGGTCAACGAAGTGTTCTTCGACGACGTCGAGGTGCCGTACGAAAACCTGATCGGCGAGGAGAACAAGGGTTGGGATTACGCAAAGTTCCTGCTCGGCAATGAGCGCACCGGCATCGCCCGGGTCGGCGTCTCGAAGGAGCGGCTGCGCCGCATCCGCGCGCTGGCGTCCAAGGTCGAGGCCGGCGGCCGCCCGGTGATCGAGGATCCGGCGTTCCGCGAAAAGCTCACGGCGTGCGAGATCGAGCTGAAGGCGCTCGAGCTGACCCAACTGCGCGTCGTCGCCGACGAGGGCAAGCATGGCAAGGGCAAGCCCAATCCGGCGTCCTCGGTGCTCAAGATCAAGGGCTCGGAAATCCAGCAGACCACGACCGAGCTCCTGATGGAGATCATCGGCCCGTTCGCCGCGCCCTATGACGAGCATGGCGACGCCGGTTCGAACGAGAGCATGGACTGGACCGCGCAGATCGCGCCGAGCTACTTCAACAACCGCAAGGTCTCGATCTACGGCGGCTCGAACGAGATCCAGCGCAACATCATCAGCAAGGCGGTGCTGGGGCTGTAAGCCACAATTTCGATGTCGTCCCCCGCGCAGGCGGGGGACCCAGTACGCCGGGAAGGTCGTGGCTTACGATGCTGGCCGCGGCGTACTGGATCCCCGCTTTCGCGGGGATGACGAGGGGAGATCGGGGCAAGCGCCCGCGTGATTTTGGAGAGATGGTAAAATGGATTTTGATCTGTCCGAGGAGCAGCGGCTTCTCAAGGAAAGCGTCGACGGGCTTCTGACCGATGCCTACGACTTCGATGCGCGCAAGAAGTACATGAAGGAGAAGGGCGGCTGGAGCAAAACGCTCTGGGGCAAGCTCGCCGAGCAGGGCCTGCTCGGTTTGCCGTTTGCGGAGGCCGATGGCGGCTTCGGCGCCGGTGCGGTCGAGACCATGATCGTGATGGAAGCGCTCGGCAAGGCGCTGGTGGTCGAGCCTTATCTGGCCACTGTCGTGATCGCCGGCGGCTTCCTGCGCCATGGCGGCTCGGCCGCGCAGAAGGCAAAATACATCCCCGGCATCATCGACGGCAGCAAGACGTTCGGCTTCGCGCAGCTCGAGAAGAACTCGCGCTACGACCTGCATGACGTCGTCACCACCGCGAAGAAGAAGGGCGACGGCTGGGTCATCGACGGCGAAAAATTCGTCGTGCTCAACGGCGAGAACGCCGACGTGCTCGTGGTCACCGCGCGCACCAAGGGCGGCCAGCGCGACAAGAGCGGCATCGGCGTGTTCCTGGTCCCGGCGGACGCCAAGGGCGTCACCAAGAAGGGCTATCCGACTCAGGACGGCCTGCACGCGGCTGACATCACCTTGACCAATGTCGAGGTCGGCGCTGACGCCGCGATCGGCGATGGCGAGAACGCGCTGCCGCTGATCGAGCGCGTCGCCGACGAGGCCCGCACCGCGCTCTGCGCGGAGGCGGTCGGCGCGATGGACGAGTCGCTGAAGGAGACCGTCGAGTACATCAAGACCCGCAAGCAGTTCGGCGTTGCGATCGGCTCGTTCCAGAGCCTGCAGCACCGCGCCGCCGACATGTTCGTGGCGCTGGAGCAGGCCCGCAGCATGTCGATGTTCGCGACCATGGCGTCCGACTTCGACGACGCCAAGGAGCGTTCGTCGGCGGTCGCCGCCGCCAAGGTGCAGGTCGGCAAGTCGCTGAAATTCGTCGGCCAGCAGTCGATCCAGCTCCATGGCGGCATCGGCATGACCATGGAGGCCAAGATCGGCCACTATTTCAAGCGGCTGACAATGATCGAGAACACGCTCGGCGACACCGACTACCACCTTCGCCGCGTCAGCGAGGGTGGCGGGCTGTTGGCGTAGCTCTTTCCAACCGTCATTCCGGGGCTCGCGAAGCGAGAACCCGGAGTCTCGCGCTACTACCTCTGGATTCCGGGTTCGCGACTGCGTCGCGCCCCGGAATGACGTGTGAACCTCAGGGAGGCAAACAACAATGAAGAACACGCCATTCGATCTCACCGGCCAGGTCGCCGTCGTCACCGGCTCGAGCCGCGGCATCGGCCGCGCCTCGGCCGAACTGCTGGCGAGGCTCGGCGCCAAGGTCGTGATCTCCTCGCGCAAGGCCGATGCCTGCCAGGAGGTCGCCGACGGCATCAAGAAGGCCGGCGGCGATGCGCTCGTCATCCCCTGCAACATCGCGCGCCGCAACGAGGTCGAGGCGCTGATCTCGGGGACGCTGAAGCACTACGGCAAGATCGACATCCTGGTCTGCAACGCCGCGGTCAATCCGTATTACGGCCCGCTGCTCGACATCACCGACGAGGCCTTCGACAAGATCATGGGCTCGAACGTCAAGAGCAACATCTGGCTCTCGGCGCTCGCGATCCCGCAGATGGCCGAGCGCGGCAAGGGCTCGGTCGTGATCATCTCCTCGATCGGCGGCCTGCGCGGCTCGACCGTGATCGGCGCCTACGGCATCTCGAAGGCGGCGGATTTCGCGCTGTGCCGCAGCCTCGCCGGCGAGTGGGGGCCGAAGGGCGTGCGGGTCAATTGCGTGGCGCCGGGCCTCGTGAAGACCGATTTCGCCCGCGCGCTGTGGGAGGATCCGGACAATCTGAAGCGCCGCACCGCCTCGACGCCGCTGCGCCGCATCGGCGAGCCCGACGAGATCGCCGGCGCGGTGGCCTATCTCGCCTCCGACGCCTCGACCTTCATGACCGGCCAGACCATCGTGGTCGACGGCGGCGTCACCACGGCGGCGACGTAGGGCTTGCTCACTTCGCCTCTCCCGCTTGCGGGGGAGACCGCACGATCTTGCTTGAGGCTGCACGGGAGGTGGGAGGGGCTCTCTCCCCCCTTGCGGGGGAGAGTTGGAGAGAGGGGTAAGCCACGATCACTGCCCGTGCGGCTTACCCCTCTCCCTAACCTCGAGAGCGAGCTCCGCTCGCCTCGGACCCCGCAAGGGGGGGAGGGAACCCATCCGGTGGTGCCTTCCTGACCTGTAAGCTATCGCACCAGCTCAGCTCGCTTCGCTGCTTCTACCTCAGCCTCACACCTTCTCCAGCGCGCGCGCGAGATCCTCGATCAAATCGTCGGGATGCTCCAGGCCCGCCGAGAAGCGAATAAAACCTTCGCTGATGCCGAGCTCGGCGCGGGCCTCCGGGGCGAGGCGCTGATGCGTCGTGGTCGCGGGATGGGTGACCAGGCTCTTGGAGTCGCCGAGATTGTTGGAGATGCGCGCGATCTTCAGCGCGTTGAGGCAGCGGAAGGCGCCGGCCTTGCCGTCCTTGACCTCGAAGCCGACCAGGGTCGAGCCGGCGCCCATCTGCTTCTTCACGGTGTCGGCCTGCGGATGGTCGGCGCGGCCCGGATAGATCAGCCGCGTCACCTTGGGATGCGTCGCTAAGGCCTCGGCGATCTTCGCCGCAGTGTCGGTCTGGGCGCGGACGCGGACGCCGAGCGTCTCGAGCCCCTTGAGCAGCACCCAGGCGTTGAACGGCGACAGCGACGGGCCGGTCTGGCGCATGAAATTATGGATGTGCTCGGCGATGAAGGCTTCCGACGACAGGATGATGCCGCCGAGACAGCGGCCCTGGCCGTCGATGTGCTTGGTCGCGGAATAGACCACGACGTCGGCGCCGAGCGACAGCGGGCTCTGCCAGATCGGCGTCGCGAACACGTTGTCGACGATCAGCCGCGCGCCGCCGCTGTGCGCGATCTTGGCGATCGCCGCGATATCAAGCACGTCGAGCGTCGGATTGGTCGGGCTCTCCAGGAAGAAGGTCTTGGTGTTCGGCCGCAGCGCGCGCTGCCACTGGTCGAGATCGAGGCCGTCGACCAGCGTGGTCTCGATGCCGTAGCGCGGCAGCAGGTCCTGCACCACATAGAGACACGAGCCGAACAGCGCCTTCGACGCCACCACGTGATCGCCGGCCTTCAGCGGCGCCAGGATCGCGGTGGTCACCGCGGCCATGCCGGTCGCGGTCGAGCGCGCGGCTTCCGCGCCCTCGAGCTCGATCATGCGGCGCTCGAACATCGCAATCGTCGGGTTGGAATAGCGCGAATAGATGAAGCCGGGGTCCTGGCCCTTGAAGCGCGCCTCACACTGCTCCGCGCTGTCGTAGACGTAGCCTTGGGTGAGAAACAGCCCCTCCGAGGTCTCGCCGAATTGCGAGCGCAGCGTGCCGCCATGGACCAGGCGGGTTTCAGGGCGATAGCGGGTGACTTCAGACTCAGACATGTGACCTCCGACGCGGCCGTCCCTCCGGGGAAAACGGCCACAAAAAAACCGGCCTGGAGTTGCCTCCACAAGCCGGGATCACACTGTCCCCGGCCTGTTTAGCGACTTATTTAACGTGGCTGCAAGCCGGCCGGCTCAAATCACCACGGGATAACGCTGCTGATATTCCCTCGCGCCCTTTTCGTCAAGACGGTCATCGGATAACCCGTAAAAGCCTATATCTGGGGCTTGGATGGCCGCTCAATGTATGATTTTGGGGCCATCCCGAGGGACCGAAGGACCACATCGTGTCGTTCACGCTGGAAGATGAATCCAACGGAATCCTGCCCGACCGCATGATCGCGGAGATGGCGGACGCCGGGCTGATTCTGCCCGCCTATGACTTCGTCGAGAGCCAGATCCAGCCGGCGAGCCTCGATCTGCGGCTCGGCGACATCGCCTATCGCGTCCGCGCCAGCTTCCTGCCGGGGCCCGACGCCACCGTCGCCGAGCGGATCGACGAGCTGAAGCTGCACGAGATCGACCTGTCCGACGGCGCGGTGCTGGAGACCAACTGCGTCTACATCGTGCCGCTGCTGGAAAGCCTGGCGCTGCCGCCGGAGATCGTCGCCGCCGCCAACCCGAAGAGCTCGACCGGGCGGCTCGACGTCTTCACCCGCGTGATCGCCGACGGCACTCGCCGCTTCGACATGATCGGCGCCGGCTATCACGGCCCGCTCTATGCCGAGATCAGCCCGAAGACCTTTCCGGTGCTGCTGCGCGAGGGTTCGCGATTGAGCCAGGTGCGCTTCCGGATCGGCGAAGCCATCCTCAGTGCCGACGAGCTCGAAGCGCTGCATGCCGCCGAACGCCTGGTCGACATCGACAATGCCGATCTCGCGGAAGGCGTAGCGCTGTCGGTCGATCTCTCCGGAGAGAATTCCAACGGTTTTGTCGGCTACCGCGCCAAGCGCCACACCGGCGTGGTCGACGTCGACCGCCGCGCCGGCTATCCGGTCGATGACTTCTGGGAGCCGATCAAGGCGCGCCCCGACGGCAGCCTGATCCTCGATCCCGGCGAGTTCTACATCCTGGCCTCCAAGGAAGCCGTGCAGGTGCCGCCGGATTACGCCGCGGAGATGGTGCCGTTCGATCCGCTGGTCGGCGAATTCCGCGTCCACTATGCCGGCTTCTTCGATCCCGGCTTCGGCTATGCCGGCGCCGGCGGTAAGGGCGCGCGCGCCGTGCTCGAAGTGCGCTCGCGCGAGGTGCCGTTCATCCTCGAGCACGGCCAGATCGTCGGCCGCCTGGTCTATGAGCGCATGCTCGAGCGTCCCGATGCGCTCTACGGCCAGCGCATCGGCTCGAACTACCAGGCCCAGGGCCTGAAGCTCTCCAAGCATTTTCGCGTGTAAGAAAATTCCGTAGCCCGGATGAAGCGCAGCGAAATCCGGGGCTGCTGTGTCGGCGGATGCACCTGCCCCGGATTGCGCTTCGCTCCATCCGGGCTACGATTGTGCGTCAATTCCCTCCGCTGTCATTCCCCGCGAAAGCGGGGAATCCAGTACGCTGCGGCTTCTCGATCGATAACGACTGGCTCTGGAATACTGGATCGCCCGATCAAGTCGGGCGATGACACCGAATGTGTGTTGGTTGCGCCGGCTCTCTTGCGATGACACACTTGAGCAAAAGCAACACATCGGGAGCGAACATGACCGCAGGCGAGAGCGCACACGAGGCGCAATGGCGGAAATGGCGCAGCGTCGCCGATCTCTATCATGCCTTCTTCACCGGCCTGATCCTCACCGTGGTGACGCGGCGCGGCACGGCTGACGCGGCCGAGTTCGTGTTCCGGGTGTTTCGCCGCCAGCAGCAGGAGCGCTTCCTGCCCGGCTTGAAGAAGCTCGGCCTCGATCATCTGCCGCCGGCGGTCGCCGCCGCGCGGTATCACTACCTCTCCAACTGGATCGGCGGCGTGCATGTGGAATACATGGTTGAGACCGACCGCAAGGCCTGGATCCGCTATCCGCCGCCGCGCTGGATCTGGAAGGGCACCGCGATCTGCGGCGTGCCGGGCGAGGTCTCGCGCGCGATGCTGCGCGGCTGGCACGCCAATAACGGCGCAGCCCTCGGCGACCTCAGGCTCGGCTTCGTCTGCACCAAGCAGAGCGTCGACGGGCAGGACGGGCTCGAGGGCTATTACTGCGAATACGATCATCCGCTCGAGCTCGACCAGCGTCTCGTCTTTGCGCGGCATCTCGAGGCGCCGCACTTTGATCCGGCGAGCGCGCCGGCGCTGCCGGTCGACAGCTGGCCGAAGCCGCGGCTGGAGAAGGCCTATCGCAACTATGCGATGGAATACGTGAAGACGGCGGCGCCGATCATGGTGCAGGTGTTCGGCCCGGAGGATGCGCGCTATCTGCTGCATCTCACCGGCAAACTGATTGGCATGCAGTATTTCGACGAGGTGGCGCAGGCACTCGGCGGCAGCCGCGGCCGTGCGGCGGAATTTGCCGCGTTCCTGCGCGCGCTTTTCGAGGCGCAGGATGATGTCGCCGAGATCAGCGCGTCAGAAGGCCAGTTCGAAATCCGCCAGCAGGGCTGGAAGCTGATGGCCGATGTCGCCGATTATCATCCGGCCTGCGCCAGCGTGCTGACCGGGCTGTTCGAGGGTCTGGCGGCCGGCTGCGGACGGCATATTCCGGTGCATTTGAAGCCGAATGGCGCTGCCACCGCGCCGCTGCTCTGGTCGATCGGCTAGGCTTCGGGTTCACCTGCAATCACGCAGGCCCCCCTTGCGTCCCGCGCACGTGGAATCGGCCGCCACCATGGTAGGGAAACACCGTGGCGCGGCGCCAGAAGATCGCGCGCGGGAGAGCAGATGTCCGATCTCGGCCTCGCCGAAATACCTGTCGACGAAGCCGAGCGGCCGCTGCCGCCGCCGGTCAGCAAACCCGCGCGCAACAAGCTGCTCGACGGGCCGATCCTGCGCACGCTGCTGTGGTTGGCCTGGCCGAACGTGATCGCGCTGTCCGCCGGCACCTGTGTGGTGATCGCGGAGACCTCCTATATCGGCCGGCTCGGTGTCGAGTCGCTCGCGGCGATGGCGCTGCTGTTTCCCTGCGTCATTCTCACCATGACGATGTCGGGCGGCGCCATGGGCGGCGGCGTCGCATCGTCGATCGCGCGTGCGCTCGGTGCCGGCGACGTCGAGCGCGCCTCGACGCTCGCGGCGCATGCGCTGCTGATCGGACTGTGCTTCGGCCTGACATTCATGCTGGGCATGCTGATCTTCGGGCCGCGCCTGCTCGAACTGCTTGGCGGCCGCGGCAATGTGCTGGCGCAGGCGATCGGCTATTCGCAGATCTTCTTCGGCGGCGCCGTGCTGCCCTGGCTGATGAACACCATGGCCGCGATCCTGCGCGGCACCGGCAACATGAAGCTGCCCTCGACCATGATCCTGTCGTCCGCGTGCTGGCAGATCATCCTGGGCGGCACGCTCGGACTCGGGCTCGGCCCGGTGCCGCAGTTCGGAATGCGCGGCGTCGCCGTCGGCTCCCTGATCGCCTATTCGATCAGCATCAGCGTGATGGGCTGGTATCTGTTCTCGGGCCGCGCCCGCGTCGTGCCGAAGCTTCGGGGATTGCGGGTGCAGTGGGCGATGTTCATCGACATTCTCAAGGTCGGTGCCATCTCCTGCTTCTCGCCGCTGCAATCGGTTCTGACCATCTCGATCTTCACCCACATGCTGGCGCAGTTCGGCACCGCGGTGCTGGCCGGCTACGGCATCGGCGCGCGGCTCGAATTCATGCTGACCTCGGTCGCGTTCGCCGTCGGCATCGCCTCGGTGCCGATGATCGGCATGGCGGTCGGCGCCGACCGCATCGCGCGCGCCCGGCGGATCGCCTGGACCGCCGGCACGGTGTCATTTCTCTCGGTGGGCGTGATCGGCAGTCTGATCGCAATCTTCCCCGATCTCTGGGTCAACCTGTTCACCAATGATCCGCATGTGCGGACCACCAGCCATCAGTACCTGTCGACCGCCGCGCCGATGTACGCCTTCATCGGGCTTGCGATGTCGATGTATTTCTCGTCGCAGGGCGCAGCCAAGGTGGTCGGTCCGGTGCTGGCGCAGACTGCGCGGCTGATCTTCATCTGCGCCGGCGGCTGGTGGCTGTCGACCCATGAGGCGAGCGCGCAAAACTTCTTCGCACTCGCCGCCGCCTCGATGGGCGTGCTTGGCGTGATGTCTTGCCTCAGCGTGGTCCTGACCCGCTGGGGCAAGCCCGCGCCGATCGCCAAGGTGCAGCCGGCGCTCTCTTGAGCAATCCTGGCCCACCATCCTGAGAGGATATGAGGCTATCTCCTCATCCACGGCTGTCATCGCCCGGCTTGACCGGGCGATCCAGTACGCCGCGGCCCATCGGCTCAAGCACTGCGGCCTCTGGAATACTGGATCACCCGCATCCGCGGGTGATGACACTGAGCAAACAGAGCAACTCAGTCCCGTCATCCTGAGGTGGCCGCTTCTTTAGCGGCCCTCGAAGGATGCACGGCCCAGATGCTTCAACATGCTCGTGGATGAAGCGGAGGCCGTCGACCCTTCGAGACGGCCGCTGAAGAAGCGGCCTCCTCAGGGTGACGGTGACAGAGTTGTTCCGATCGGGCCGCGCTACGCGGCGCTCTTCGCCTTCGCGGATTGCGCCAGCGCTTTCTGCATCGCGGCTGCGCCGAGGTCCATCTGCGCGTCGATGTAGGATGCGATCTCGTTCGGCAGCACGTCGGTGATCCACACCATGCGGCAGCGCCCGTCGCCCTCGGCGAATACCTGGGCCGAGGCCGAGTGCTGCGTCAGGCGCTCGCTCTTGATCGCATAGACCAGCCGTCGCCGGCTGTCGTTGCAATCGACCAGCGTTTCGCGCGCCACCGAGCCGTTGGCAAAGGTGACGATGCGCGCATCGCCGTCGAGCTTGCTGTCGGTCACGAAGCCCGGCGCCAGCCGCGTATGCACCGCGCCGAAATCGCGCAACGCGTCCCAGACCTGGTCGGCCGGTGCGTCGATGGGAATGTCCTTGTAGATGGAAGCCATGGTTTGATCCTTTGTGATGTGGAAGACCGTCATTGCGAGGAGCGAAGCGACGAAGCAATCCATCCTTCCACGCGTGCGGAGCGATGGATTGCTTCGCTTCGCTCGCAATGACGGAACACGAGCAGCGGCTCCTTACCCGCACACTGCCTCGACATTGTTGCCGTCGGGATCGATCAGGAACGCGGCGTAATAGGTCGGGCTGTAGTCCTTGCGGTGACCCGCCGCGCCATTGTCCTTGCCGCCCGCCTTCACGCCTGCGCTATGGAATTGCTTGATCGCGTCGTGATCGGGCGCGCGGAAGGCGATGTGGGCGTCACCGGCCTTTTTGCCCTTGTCCAGATAGAGCCAGAGCGCCGGTGCGTCCTTCGGGCCGAAGCCGGCGCCGCTGTCGTCGCGGGAACATAGTACGAAGCCGAGCGGCGCCAGCGCTGCCGTGTAGAAGCGCACGCTGGCGTTGAGATCGGCGACGTGCAATCCGATGTGATCGTACATGAATGGCTCTCCAGAGTTTAGCGCGTCGGTGAACGCGCGGCCTGGAGCAACCCTAGCTATTGCAGCGCGAGACGTTCTTGGAAAATCTTGCGGTCGCCGCGCGAGGCCTGGCGGAACTTGAGCGGCGGGGCGCCGGCAGCGCGATGGAAGCTGCGCACGAAATTGGAGAGGTCGCCGAAGCCGACGTCATAGGCGATGTCGGTGATCGGGCTGTCGTCGTCGGCAAGCCGGCGCGCCGCGTGGCGCAGCCGCGAGCGCACCAGATATTGATGCGGGGTGACGCCGAGCACGGCGGAAAACAGCCGCAGGAAATGGAAGGTGCTGAGGCCGGCCTGCACCGCGGCGTCGTCGAGATCGATGGCGCGGTGCGAATTGGCGTCGATCCACAGCGCCGCCTCCACCGCGCGGCGGCGGTCGCGCAGATTGGCGGTGAGCGGCTTTGCCGTGCGATCGGACACCAGCTCGACCAGGCGGCTGGCCAAAAGGTGGCCGATCTCGTCGAGCCCGACATCGCTGTTGCCAGCTGCCGCCGTTTGCGCGAGCTCGCCGAGCACCATCAGTTCGGGTAGCGGCGGCACCGAGACGATCTGCCAGACCGCGGCGCGGTCGCCGATCGTCTCCACCAGCTCCGGATCGAGGAAGAACGACAGGCACTCGTCGCCGACCACGTGGTCATGGGTGCAGGTGTATTCGTCGCCGGGATGGCCGACCAGGATCGAGCCTGTCACCAGTTCGTGGAAGCGGCCGCGGCAATGGCAGCCAAAGCTGCCCTTGCGGACATACGACACCGAATGGCTGAGGAATTGCTCGGCGAATGGCTTGTCGCCGGGCTCCGCGGTGCAGCGAAACTCGGTCACCGAAATGCGCTCGCGCTGCAGCAGCGGGGTGCGGTTCATGCCCCAGATTTAGGGATGGGGTCGTGGTGGCGCAACCGGCAGCAGAACGTCGAACAAGGTCTTGCTCGTGATGGTTCGCGCGCCCTCGATCGAGAGCAGCCGCCGCTTGGAGATGCTGCCGCCGTTCGGCGAGATCCGGTCGGCATAATTGCCGGCCTCGAGCACGCGATGGCAGGGCACGATGATCATGAAGGGATTGCGGCCGATCGCCTGCGCCACTGAATAGACCGCGCCGGAGACGCGCAAGGCGCTCGCCACCTCGTCATAGGTGCGCGTTTCGCCGCGGGGAATGCTGCGGACAAACTGGTAGACGCGCTGGTTGAAGGCCGGGATGCCGGTCATGTCGAGCGCCACGCCGCTCAGATCGCCGTTGCCGCCGCGCAACGTTGCGGCGATGCCCTCGATCGCCGTCTCGATCTCTTCAGGCGGCCGCAGCTCGCGCGCATCGGGATAGAGCTGGAACAGCCGCTTGCGGGTCTCGATCTCGCGAAGTTCGGGAAGTTGCACGCCGACGACGCCAAGCTCGCCCCATGCGATGCCGCATCGGCCGACCGCCGTGTCGAAAATGGTGTACCCACGCCCCGCCATGACGCCACCAACCCCACAGGCAGGATCATAACACCCTTGCCGTCGCGCGCATCCGGAATCTTGACGCTCGGTTAACGATGACGGCGGTTCCTGGCCATCAGGCAACCTCCGATGCGCAAGTTTCGGTCACACATCCTAAAGGCTTTCGACGCTATCTGTTCGGCAACATGCTGCTCCCTGACGCAATCGACGGAACACTGACGACAGCGGGCGCTCATTCGGCGCCCGGCCGTGAAGGCGTGGCTGGACTATCGATCCGGCGTGTGCACCCGCTGGCGGCGATGCTGGTGTTGGCGCTGACGGTCCGCGTGGCGCTCGCCTTCTGGCCCACCGTCATGTATCCCGATGAGGTCTTCCAATACCTTGAGCCGGCGTGGCGGATGCTCGGCCACGACAGCATCGTCACATGGGAGTGGCGTGAAGGCATTCGCGGCTGGTTCCTGCCGACACTGTTGGCCGGTCCGGTCGCGCTGGGTGACTGGATTGCGCCGGGCGGCGCCGGCGCTTTCGTGGTGCCGCGTCTGGTGGCCGCGCTGTTGTCGCTGTCGATCGTGGTCAGCGCCTGGTTCATTGGCGCGCGGGTCTCGCGCACCCACGCCATCATCGCGGCATTCGCTGCCGCGATCTGGTTCGAGTTGATCCTGCTCGCTCCGCACACCTTGGGTGAGCCGCTCGCGACCGCGCTGATCGTGCCGGCGGCGCTGCTGTTGACCAACGGCCCGTCGCAGCAGCGGCTGGTCATCGGCGGCGCGTTGCTGGCGACCGCCTTTGTCTGCCGCTTTCAGTATGCGCCGGCGATCGCCGTGCTCGCGCTCGGGACATGCTGGACCGCATGGCGAAATCTGATTCCGCTGGTCGCCGGCGGGCTGCTCGCGCTGCTGTTCGCCGGCGTGATCGACATCGCGCATGGCGCGGTGCCGTTCGGCTGGCTGATCGGCAATATCGCGCAGAACCTCTATCATGATCGCGCGGCCGATTTTGGCGTGTCGCCGCCTTCGGCCTATCTCGTCAACTTCCTGGTCGTCTGGTCGGCGGCGATCGTGCTGCCGCTCGCCGCGATCTGGCGCGGCCGGCGGCACGCACCGCTGTTGCTGGCAGTGGCGCTCGTGAACCTGGTCTTTCACAGCCTGATCGCGCACAAGGAATACCGCTTCATCTTTCTGTCGGTGGTGCTGTTCACCATCGTGGCGGCGTTGGGATCGGCCGACTGGGTGCAGGCGCTGCGCGCGCGGCGCGCATGGCGTCCGTTCGCGCTGCCGATCATCGCCGGCGGCTGGGTGCTGGTGTCCGCGATGCTGGCCGGCGCCAGCGAGCCGATGCGCGACTACTGGACGCGCGGTATCGGTGCCGCGCGGCTCGCCGCGGAACTGCGCAGCGATCCGGAGCTCTGCGGCCTCGCGCTTTACGATATCCGTTTCCAGCTCTTCCCCGGGCGGGACCGCCTGGCCGGCGCATCGCCGCTCTACGCGCTGCAGGCCGCCGACCCGATTGCGCAGGGCCGCCTTCCGGCGCTGCTGCGGGCGAGCCGGCCGGCCTTCAACCGCATCCTTGCGCGCCCCGACGCGGCAGGCGAACTGCCGGCGGATTTCTCACCGCGCAGCTGCACCCGCGTCGGCAATGCCGATGCCTGCATCTACGCGCGCCGCGGCAGCTGCGATGCATCCGCCGCCGCGCCCTTTGCCATCAACGACGTGCTGGTGCGGCTCGGTCACTAGAGCATGATCCGGAAAAGTGCGAAGCAGTTTTCCGAAAAGATCATGCTCAAACAAAGGGCTAAAGCGCGATGATGGTTCAACCTGATCTCATCGCGCTTTAGAAGGGCCGGCCCGCGACGGAAATGAATGCGCGCTTGATCCTGCGCCGCCGCCCGGGCTATGGTCCGCCGGGTCCGGGCCGGACAAGTCCGACCCGATTTGCGATCGCGGGCGTAGTTCAATGGTAGAACGGCAGCTTCCCAAGCTGCATACGAGGGTTCGATTCCCTTCGCCCGCTCCAATCCCCAACCTTGCATGCATTCGCCTCTGATCGCCTGCGCTGTCGCGTGCCTTGCGGCGAATTGGCGAGCCGCTTAGCTTGCCGGCATCGTTTCCGCTCCACCCTCCCGCAGGTCCCGATGTCGCAGCCGCTTCTGTTTCAGCCGATCACGCTTGCCGGCGTGAGCTCCCGAAACCGCATCCTGATTTCGCCGATGTGCCAGTATTCCGCGACCGACGGCATCGCCGGCGACTGGCATCTCGTGCATCTCGGCAAGTTCGCGCAGGGCGGCGCCGGGCTCGTGATGGTCGAGGCAGCGGCGGTCACCGCCGAGGGCCGCATCACCCATGGCGACGTCGGGATCTGGAATGACGCGCAGATCGCCCCGCTCGCGCGCATCGCCGCGTTCCTGAAGGACAACGGCGCGGTGCCGTCGATCCAGCTCGCGCATGCCGGCCGCAAGGCCAGCATGCAGCGACCCTGGTACGGCAATGCCGCGCTCGATGCCGCCGACCACGCCCGCGGCGATTTGCCGTGGCGGACGGTGGCGCCGAGCGCGATCCCGATGGATGAGGGCTGGCTGATGCCGCACGCGCTCGACGTCAACGAGCTCGCTGCGCTGCGCGAGCAGTGGCGGCGCGCCACGCTGCGCGCGGTGGAGGCCGGCTTCGAATTCGTCGAGGTGCATTGCGCGCACGGCTATCTGCTGCACGAATTCCTCTCGCCGCTGTCGAACCGCCGCACCGATGCCTATGGTGGCGACCGCGCCGGGCGGATGCGCTATCCGCTGGAGATCATCGAGACCGTGCGCGCCGCCTGGCCGGCGGAGCGGCCGCTGTCGGTGCGGATT
Source organism: Bradyrhizobium ivorense (assembly GCF_900696085.1). Lineage (GTDB taxonomy): Bacteria > Pseudomonadota > Alphaproteobacteria > Rhizobiales > Xanthobacteraceae > Bradyrhizobium > Bradyrhizobium ivorense. The sequence goes on along the minus strand of NZ_CAADFC020000016.1, from coordinate 1,160,214 downwards.
TCCTCGGTCGACGGCGTCGAAGGCGGCATCGTGCTCGAGGATCAGATTGCGTTTGCCCGCGAAGCCAAGGCGCGCGGCGTCGACCTGATCGACTGCTCGTCCGGCGGCCTGCTCGGCTCGGCCACCGCGGCGCGGATTCCGCGCGGCTACGGCTTCCAGGTGCCCTATGCCAGCGAGATCCGCCGCGCGGCCGATATCGCCACCATCGCGGTCGGCCTGATCCTGCATCCGCAGCAGGCCGAAGACGTTCTGGCCAACGGCCACGCCGATCTGGTCGCGATCGGCCGCGAGGCGCTGTTCGATCCGAACTGGCCGCTGCATGCCGAGCTTGCGCTCGGCGGCGGAAGCGGCGAGGTTTTCGCCTCCTGGCCGAAGCAATACGGCTGGTGGCTGGAGCGGCGCGAGCCGGGCCTGCGCAAGCTCGACGGGCCCGCGCTGCCGTTCCGTAGTGCATGATCCGGAAAAGTGTGAAGCGGTTTTCCGAAAAGATCATGCTCAAGTAAGTCAATCGCAAGCGAGGTTCGACATGACATCTCCGGCACAACGTTCCTACCGCGGCGTCTTCCCGGTCGCGCCGACCATCTTCGATGCCAGCGGCAATCTCGATCTCGACGGGCAGCGCCGCTGCATCGATTTCATGATCGATGCCGGCTCGCACGGCATCTGCATCCTCGCCAATTTCTCAGAGCAGTTCGTGCTGACCGACGCCGAGCGCGAGACGGTGATGCATGCGGTGCTCGAGCATGTCGCCGGCCGGATTCCCGTCATCGTCACCACGACGCATTTCTCGTCGGCGGTATGCGCCGCGCGCAGCCGGCAGGCGCAGGCCGCGGGCGCCGCGATGGTGATGATCATGCCGCCGTATCACGGCGCGACGTTTCGCGTCCCGGAAGCGAGCATCTACGAATTCTATCGCGTGGTGTCGGATGCCATCGGCATCCCGATCATGATCCAGGACGCGCCGGTGGCCGGCACGCCGCTCTCGGTCGATTTCCTGGCGCGGATGGCGAACGAACTCGCCAATGTCAGCTATTTCAAGATCGAGGTACCGATGGCGGCGGCAAAGCTGCGCGGCCTGATCGAGAAGGGCGGCAGCGCGATCGAGGGGCCGTGGGACGGCGAGGAGGCGATCACGCTGATGGCCGATCTCGACGCCGGCGCCACCGGCGCGATGACCGGCGGCGGCTATCCCGACGGCATCCGCCAGATCATCGACCCGTTCTTCGCCGGGCGCCGCGACGAGGCGATGGCCGCCTATGCGCGCTGGCTGCCGCTGATCAACTACGAGAACCGGCAATGCGGGCTATCGGCCTGCAAGGTGCTGATGCGCGAGGGCGGCGTCATCAAGTCGGACATGGTGCGCCACCCGCTGCAGCCGCTGCACCCGGCGACGCGTGCCGGCCTGATCGAGATCGCGAAATCGCTCGATCCGGTCGTGCTGCGCTGGGGCCGCTAATCCCACTGTACCGGCAGATCCAATAGCCCGCGGAACGCCCAGCCACCGATCCGCGGCGGCTTGCCCTCGACCAGCCGCAAATTCTTCAGCCGCGTGAAGATCAGCGGCAGCGCGACATCGGCGACCATGGCGCGCGAGGCCCAGGCGCCGGCGCAAAAATGCGGGCCGGCGCCGAACGCGATGCTCTTGCTGGCGTCGCGGCGCACGTCGAAGGCGTCGGGCCGCTCAAAATGCTTCTCGTCGCGGTTGGCCGAGCCGAACATCAGGAACACGCGCTCATTGGTCTCGAACGCGACGTCGCGGATGGTCCAGGGCTTTGCGATCCGCCGCGGCGACATCCCGATCGGCGAGATCCAGCGGGCATATTCCTCGAACACCTGCAGCCACGGGATCGCGCCGCTGGTCGCAAGCTGAAGCTGGTCGGGATGGGTCAGCAGCGCCCACACCGCGCCCGCGATCGCATCGCGCGGCTCGTTCTGGCCGCCTGAGATCGCGAGCTTGATGTTGGCACGCACGCTTTCCATCGGCATGTCGGTCTGCAGCATCACGCCGAGCAGGCTGAGATCGGGCGTCCTGCGCAGCACTGGGACCATGTCGTCGATCGCGGCATCGATCCCGGAGGTCGCCGCATGACAGCGCGCCTCCACGGCGGGATCGCCGACATAGTTGGCAATGCCGTCAATCATGCCCTGCGACCAGGCATTCATGTCCTGGAAGCGCATGTTGGTGAGGCCGGTGATCGACTTCAGGCATTCGGCCGAGAACGGCAGCGCGAAGGCCCGCACGAAATCGACCACGCCGCCGGGCGTCAGGTCGTCGAGAATACGCGTCGCATGTCCCTCGAACTGCGCGGTCCAGTGCGATCGCACGGTTTTCGGCGAGATCGCCGGGAAGATCGCCTTGCGCTCGTTCATGTGCGCATCGCCGTCCTTGCGCATCATGTTGTGGCCCATCAATTTGTTCATCAGGCCTTCGGGCTGGTGCGACGAGAACACGTCGATCTGCTTTTCCGAGACGAAGATGTCGTCGCGGCTGCACAGCAGCGTGCTGCCGAGCTGCGGCACGAAGGCGATCGGCGCCTCCTTGCGCATCCGCGCCAGCGCCGGGTAGGGGTCCTGCCAGAACGCAGGTACGTCGATGTCGAAACGGGGGGCGGTGCTCACGGCGTGGTCCTTTGTCTCGCCGCAGGATAGTCCAGCCGAACGGGGATTTCTGTCCCCACGCCTTGGGACAGGCCGGGCGCTCTTCAGTTCAGCGGCCGGGACGACGCCACCAGGCGCAACGCGATCGCGAACAGCTCGTTCTGCGAGGAGATGCCGAGCTTGTCATAGGCGCGCTTGCGATAGGTGAGGGCGGAGTGCAGGCCGATCCCGAGCTCGGCCGCGATCGCTTCGGAGCTGAAGCCCGAGAGGATGCGCAGACAGACCTCCTTCTCGCGCGCGGTCAGTCTGGCGAGTTGCTCGGCGGTCGCGAACAGCGTCTTCAGCCGGGCCATCGGATCGCGGTCCGGCGCTTCGTCGCACTGGAAATGCCGCGCGACCGCCGCGCTCACCGCCGGTGCCACCGCGGTCAGGCGCGCGATCTGCTCCCGCGTGAACCGGCCCTGTTCGGTGATGCGATAGAAATTGACATAGAAGCAGGTGTCGCCGGTCCAGATCGCGGAGGCGAACTTGTCGACGATGTCGGAATCGTCGAAGAAGATCTTGCGGTAGCCGTCGCTGTACATGCGGCGGGCGAAATTCGGCAGCACGATCGGCGCGGCCCGCGCCTGTCCCTCGAACACCGCATCACGGTTCGGATCGGCCTGGTGAAAATGCTCGGAATAGGCGATGCCGAGGTCGCGTCCGGTCGGGATGTTGCCGACGTCGAGCAGGCACGCCGCCGAGCGCGGGCCGGCAAACGAGAACACCATGCAGTGGCCGACATCGGCGACGCGGCGCAGTGTGCCGATCAGCGCCTGCGGAAAGCTGTCGCGGCCGATCGCGAGCAGCGCCGGCGTAATGTCGCTGACGACATCAGGCGTGAAGGCGCGAGCTGCCTTCATGGTATCCTCCCTTTGGTTTCGGGAAGAGTATCAGCGACATCGCCGCCGTGGAAGCGGGGCGGGAAGCCCATGCCTTCGTCATTCCGGGCTCTCGCTTCGCGAACCCCGGAATGACGGGAGGCCTCAGGCGCCCGGCACCTGGTCCAGGAAGCCGGTGATGCTCCTGATCCGGCCCTCCTTCAGCACCGCGAAGTCGGTGCCCTTGATCGGGCTGTCGACGCCGTCGGGGCCGAGGCCCCAGGAGAAGCGGACGTGGTCGCCGAAGCCGTTCGGCTCGCCGAGCAGCTTGAAGCGGAAGTCGGGAAACTTCTGCTGCACGCCCGCGATCAGCGCGTCGACGCCTTCATGGCCGTCGCCGCTGATCAGCGGGTCGATATAGCGCGCATCCGCGGTCCAGCTCTCGCTCAGCAGCTCGCGGCGCCGGCTCGGCGTCCGCTCGTTCCAGAGCTCGATATAGCGGCGGGCGATGGTTGCGTGGTCGGTCATGGCTGTCTCCTTCGATGCTGCCGGATGGTTCGGCTGTCCGGACTATCGAAGGTTCGCAGCGTTCGATCGATTACCTCGCAGGTCATCGCGGCGTTACGGTGCGATCTTCAGCACCGCTTTCATGTTGGGATGGTAGCGGCAAAAATAATCGACCGTGCCGGCCTTGCTCAGCACCGAGGTGACGGTCTTCTTCGGCGCGATCGTCACGTCGAAGTCGCCATTCTTCGCTGTCGCGGTGTGGGCAAGGACGTCCTTGTTGATCCATTCGATGGTGTCGCCGACCTTGGCCGATACCTCGGCCGGCGAGACCACGAGATTCTCCATCACGATCTGGATGGTGGCTGCATGTGCCGGGACCGCCAGCGCGCCGAGCGCCAGCAGGACCAGCGTCGTGAGATGGCGTCCTGGCGACATGCGTTTTCCTCCTACTTCAGGCTGGCCGCGACGTGCTCGGCATGCTGCTGGTGGCCCTGGAAAAGCTTGAGGCCGGTCTGCAACAGGCTCTTCAGCTCGGGGTTGCTCGCGGAGGGGATCAGCTGGGTTTCGAGCGCGCTGTTGACGGCCTTGTGGTAGGCGACCTCGTTGGCGATGTAGGCCTTGTCGTACTCCGCGCCCTTCAGCTTGCCGAGCTCGGCAAGCTTGTCGGCGGCCTGCTTGGACAGCGTCTTGCTGGTGTCGTTGTCCTCCGGCGTCACCTTCAGCTTCTTGACGAGGTCGAGCGCCTGCTTGTTCACGGCCTCATGGTCGCGCGCCATGTCCTGGGCGAACGCCTTGACCTCCTTGCTGGAGGCCTTCGACTCGGCCTGCTTGGCGGCGTTGATGTCGATCACCCCGGCGGTATAGGCGATATGGGCGATCTGCGGATCGGTCGGCTTCGCGCCCTGTGCGAGCGCGGCGCTGCCGAGCAGGCTCAGCGCGGCGACGGCGATGCTCAATCGAACGAACATGGTTTGACACTCCTGTGGCGTCCGGCGGCAAGCCGGCGCGTGGTTGATTGCACAGGGATTGGATGGCGCGGCCGCGCAGAGGTTCCCGAAAATCTTACGCGCCGTAGCCGAGCCGTTTCAGCACCGCCTCGGTCAGCCGCTCGCAGCGCCGGCCGGCGAAGGGAAAGGCCTCCAACACGATCGGGCCGATCTTTCGCTCGACATTGTCACGAAGCATGGCGCGGGCGCGGTGCAGCCGCGTCTTCACGGTCTCCGGCTTGAGATCGAGGATGTCGGCGGTTTCCTCGACATTCATGCCTTCGATCACGCGGGTGATGAAGACGAGGCGGAAAGCCTCGGGCAACTCGTCGATCGCGTGCTCGACGACATGCTGAATCTCGCGCTGGGCCATGGAGCGTTCCGGATCGTCTGCTGACGAAAGGGGAAACTGGATGATTTGCGCTTCGTGACCGCCTTGCCGCAACTCGGACCATTCGACGCTGGCCGGCCTGCGGCGCACCCGGCCGAGCGCCTCGTTCATCGCGATCCGCGACAGCCAGGTCGACAGGCTGGACTCGCCGCGAAACTGGTCGAGATGGGTGAAGGCGCGGACATAGGTGTCCTGCACCACGTCCTCGGCCTCGCTGTCGTTGCGCAGGATGCCGCGGGCGAGGCGGAACAGCCGGCGATTGTTCGCCTGCATGATGGCGCGGACCGCGGCCTCGTCGCGGGCCAGCGCGCGCCGCACCAGTTCGGTGTCTGCTGCGCCGATCGGCAGAACGGTCGTTACCTGGGCCTGACGCATGGCGGGGTCACCCTCACTGATCACGAGATACGGTCATTGGATGCGGCTGACACGAACAGGTTCCCGAGAAAATCAGTGCCCGGCCGGAAAATCGACCGCGCCGGAGCCTTACGGCTTGATATAGGCCTCGGGATCGCCGCGCGCATGGGTCTCCATGGCGTCGAGGAAGCAGCGCACTTTGGCCGGGACGAATTGTCGCGCCGGCAGCAGCGCATGCACGTTGAGCGGCTCGCAGGCGTGGTCCGGCAGCAGCCGCCGCAACTCGCCGGCTGCCACCGCGACGCGGGCGTAGGCCGCTGTCACCCGCAGCACGCCATGGCCGGCGAGCGCGGCCTGCAGGCGGACATGGGCGTTCGATGAGGTGAGGCGCGCGTGGTCGACCGCGAGATGCTCGACCGCGCCGCCGGGCGCGGTGATCGCCCATGGCGGATCGCTGGGGCCGGTCAGCAGCGGCAGCTTCCGTAAGTGATCCAGCGTGCGCGGCTCGCCGAACCTCTCGAGCAGCGCCGGCGCCGCGAACAGGCCGCGCTCCAGGGTGAAGACGCGGCGGATCACGATGCCGGCCGCCGGCAGCGGCGCCTCCAGCATCGCGAACACGATGTCGTAGTTCTCGGCGACGGGGTTGACGATGTCGTGCTCGACATCGATCCGGATCGAAAGCTCCGGATAGCGGCTCATCACCGCGCAGGCCACCGGCCCGGCGTGATGCGCGCCGAATTCGTAGGGCGCCTTGATGCGCAGCGTGCCGGCGACCGCGCTGCTCATCGCCAGCGCCTCGCTGTGGGTGTCGTGCAGCGCGGCGAACAGCGGGCGCACCTTGCGATAGATCGTCTCGCCGGAATCGGTCAGCCGCAGATGCCGCGTGGTGCGCTCGATCAGCCGCAGCCCGAGATTGGCCTCCAGTCGCTGCACTGCAGCACTGAGGCTCGATTTTGGATGTCCGAGCACCCGCGCGGCCGCGGTGAAGCCGCCGTGCTCGACAACCTCGCAAAACAGCTCCCAATCGCGCCACTCCATGGCCGATTGTCCATCCAGCGGTACAGTGTGTCCAGCCAAATCGGATTATCCGGGCGGCTGCAATCACCTAACCTCGCGAGCGACCAACATTGCATCGGGAGCGAGACATGGCCGACCACGACGGAATTTTTCTGCGCAACACCTGGTATGTGGCGGCGTGGAATCACGAGCTGATCGACGGCAAGATGGTCGCGCGCACCATCCTGGAGCGGCCGATCGTGCTGTATCGCGGCTCCAGCGGAAAGGTCGTCGCGCTCGATGACCGCTGCTGCCATCGCGCCGCGCCGCTGTCGATGGGGCGCGTCGAGGGCGACGACATCAGGTGCATGTATCACGGCATGAAGTTCGCCGCCGACGGCCAGTGCATCCAGATCCCCGGCCAGGATGCGATCCCGGCAAAACTCGGCGTGCGCAGCTATCCGGTGGTCGAGCGCTACAATCTGATCTTCATCTGGACCGGCGATCCCGAGAAGGCCGATCCGAAGCTGATCCTCGACTATCCGCCGCTCGAAGACCCGAAATGGCGCGGACTGCCGGGCTACATGCACTACAAGGCCAACTGGCTCTTGATCGTCGATAACCTCAGCGACTTCGCCCATCTCGCCTTCGTGCACACCAACACGCTCGGCGGTTCCGAGGAATACGCCTACAAGACCAAACCGGTCGCGATCGAGAAGCTGGACGACGGTTTCCGGGTCGAGCGCTGGCACATGGGCGCCGAGCCGCCGCCCTACCACAAGAAGGTGATCCCGAACAAAACCGACCCGATCGACCGCCGCAATATCGGTCGCATGATCGTTCCCGGCATCTTCACGCTGGACACCACCTTCGCGCCGGCGGGGCAGGGCGTCGAGAAGGGCGTCCAGGTCCCGGGCACGCGTTCCTATCGCAACGCGCAGTTCATGACGCCGGAGACGCGCTCGACCACGCACTTCTTCTGGAACTATCTGCACGATTTCGACGTCGACAATCCGAATATCGCGCTGTCGCTGCGCCACAGCCTCGAGGAAGGTTTCAACGAGGACAAGGACATCATCGAGGCGCAGCAGCGGGTGTTCGACGCCGATCCGGATTATCAACTGCTCGCGATCGGCGCCGATGCGCCGCTGACCTATTTCCGCTGGCTGTTTGCGCGCAAGATCGAGGCCGAGAAGGGCACCGCACGCGCCGCATAGTTGACGGCGGCAGCCTTTATGGCTGCCGCTTCCGCCGGATTTGGCGTAGAATGATGGACCTGAATTCGTCGGTCCTTGGTCGGGCGCGAACGTCTTGCCCCATGCCGCCCCCGACTACATCGACGTCCATCAATCGGTGAACAGTCTTGAGCGACAAGACGGGACCTCCCGAACGGCATGCGGGCGCCGATTTGGCGCAGCATGTCTGGCTGTGGCCGTTTGAGGCCACGAGACTCATGCTCGACACTTATTGGCAATGGTTCGCCGACCGCGCACAGCGGCCCGAAGACGAGGCGCCGTTGCCATGGACCACGCCGAACAGGGGGGCCCTGCAACTGCCGTCGATGCGTCTCGTGGATTTTTCGCGAAGCGCTGAAGGCCGGCCGTTGCTGGTTTGCGCGCCCTACGCGCTGCACCGCTCGGTGATTGCGGATTTCTCGCCGGGCCACAGCCTGGTGGAGGTGCTGCGAAACGCGGGCGTTACGCGGCTTTATCTCACCGACTGGCGCTCGGCCACATCAGAGATGCGCCACTTCTCGATCGATACCTATCTTGCAGAGCTCAACGTCGCCGTCGATGAAATCGGGCCTCCGGTCGATCTTGCCGGACTCTGCCAGGGCGGATGGCTGTCGCTGCTGTATGCCGCGCGCTTTCCGGGCAAGGTGCGGCGGCTTGTGCTCGCCGGTAGCCCGATCGACATCTCGGTGCCGTCGCCAATTGCCAAAATGGTGGTCTCGCTTCCGCAGCCGGGCTTCGAGGTGCTGGCGCGTCAGGGCGACGGCATCATTAGCGGCGCGAACATGCTGCAACTATGGAGCATGCCGCTCACCCTGAAAGACGCGGAAGCGGCGTTGCAGCGAGATCTCACCGGATCGGAGACCGGCAGAGCGCTGCGCGATCGGTTCGAGCGCTGGAATCGCGAGACGCTGGATCTGCCCGGCACGTACTATCTTCAGGTCACCGACTGGATCTTTCGCCAGAACCGGATCGCCCACGGCGACTTCGTCGCGCTCGGCCGCGCGGTCGATCTCGCCGAGGTGAAGGTGCCGGTTTTCCTGCTCGCCGCCGACAACGACATCGTGGTGCCGCGCGACCAGGCGCTGGCGACCACCCGATTGTTGGGCACACCGCCGGCATGGCAGGAGCGCGCCACCGAACCGTGCGGTCACCTCGGCCTCTTCATGGGCTGCAAGGCGTTGAACAATTCGTGGCGTCGGATCGCCCGCTGGCTGCAGGCCGATATCGGCGATACCTCGGAAGCGCCGCGGATGAGCGCCTAGAGCATGATCCGGAAAAGTGCGAAGCGGTTTTCCGAAAAGATCATGCTTAAACAGAGAACTAAAGCGTTCAACCAAATCTCATCGCGCTTTAACGCGCCGACAAAACCATGCCCCGAATTGCAGTTTGCAATCCGGGGCATGGGGAAGCTCGTTTCGGCGGACGTGGTCGCGTTACTTCGCCGCGACCACCATGATCTCGACATTGTACTGTGGCGCCGCGAGCTTGGCCTCGACGGTGGCGCGCGCCGGCGTGTTGCCCGGCGAGACCCAGCCGTCCCACACCGCGTTCATCTCGGGGAAGGTCTTCATGTCGGTGATGTAGATGTTGGCGCTGAGCAGCTTTGACTTGTCGGTGCCCGCCTTGGCCAGATGGCCGTCGATGATCGACAGGATGTCCTTGGTCTGGTCGGCCACGCTGCCGCCCGCGGCCTTGCCGGCGACGACGCCGGCGAGATAGACGGTGTTGCCGTGCACCACGACCTGGCTCATGCGCGGGCCGGTTTCGAAACGCTGAATGCTCATTTGGGTCTCCACTTGAATGGCGGCACTGTCTAGCCTGCTTACGCTGCCGCCGCCACTGCGCATTTTGCAGCGCGCACCTTCACGGAAATCGCGCGAAGAACGCCCAGATCGTGTCGGCGCCGTCGATGTCGCCATTTTGCGGGCCGAGCAGCGCGGCGGCGAGTTTTGGAAAATGCGCGTCCGGAAAGTGACCGGGCATGCGATGGCCGCCGCCATTGACCCGATAGAGCACGACGTCGCGGCCCTGCGGGCAGGCTGAGTCGATCCGCGTCACCGTCGATTGATCCGAGGGGTTGCGGTCGGCAAGATCGGTGGTTGCGGCATCCTTGCTCTCGCAGCCGTCGAGGCGGCGCCAGAATTGCAGCGTCTGCGTCGTCGACCAGAACCCGTCGGCGGCAAAATAGCTGCTGCCGCGCCCGCCGTCATAGGGAATCAGCGGATCGACCGTGCCGTTCATCAGCAGCATCGGGATCGGACGCGACGGCTTGCAGGCGCGCGCGGATTCGGCGGTCAGGTTCATCACGACACTGGCCGCGGCGGCGAACAGCTCGGCGCGCTCGCAGGCCAGCGTCATCGCCATCGCGCCGCCATTGGAGATGCCGGTGACATAGACGCGCTTCGGGTCGGCGATGCCGTCGGCGACGAACTTGCCGACCAGTTGGGTGATGAAGGCGACGTCGTCGGTGCCCTTTGGCGGGGGATTGGCGGCGCGCCGCTCGTCCGGCCGGGAGTCGGCCCAGGCCTGGTTCAGCCCGTCGGGAAACACCACGGCAAAATCGTCGCGCCTGGCGATCAATGGCCACGAGGTTCGCGTGACCATGTCGGCGCCGCGCTGGGTCTTGCCGTGCAGCGCGATGACGAGCGGCACCGGCCTTGTGCCGTTCGGCACCTGCGCCGTGAACGTCCGCGTCGTGCCGCCGACGACGAGCGCATCCGCGTGCGCTGCCGCCGTGCTCACGGCGAGCGCGCCAGCCAGAGCCAACATGCGGATTGGTCGCAGCCGCATCGCCGAGCAGTTCCGTCCGTGCGATGGCGATTGCACCACGCCTGCGCGGACGGTTCAATCGGGCGTGGCTTCACGATCCGGTTGGCGCGTTCAGCGCCGCCGCCCACCGCGCGAACAGCGCCATGCGCTCGGCCGGCCATGCGCCGTCGCAAGGCATGGTGCCGGTCTCGAGGCGGGCCAGGATCCGGCGATGGTGCCTGATGACGTCGTCTTCCTTCCAGAGGTCGAAGGCGAACAGCATCGAGTTGCGGTCCATCGGCCGGAACAGATGTGCTGTTCGAACGCGACGGCCTCGCCGGGGCCGGGCAAGGCCGGGCCGGCATCGCTCGTCATCTGCGTGTCATCTGCGACGGCGGATGGCCGCGCGCCGGGCGTCGCGTTGCAGACCCACCACCAGCGCGGTACCGGCATGTTCGGCGGCGGCGTGGCGCTGGGGCCGGAATTCTCCACCGCGATCCGCGAGCCCCATTCGATATAGGCGACGAAGGCGGCGCGGAATTCCGGATCGGACGGCAGTCCGGCATCGTCGGCGCTCTGCACCATGTAGGTGGCCCACAGCGCGCGCTGCTCCGGCCTGATCTCTTTGCCGATGTGCTGCGAGACCATCCGCCGATAGCCGCCATAGCGCTCGGTGTAGAAGCGCGGGCCGCCGAACACCTCGCTGAGCCAGGCCGCGACCCGTTCCGGATGGTCCGGCGACATCTCGGCGAACAGCGGCCCGAGCAGCGGGTCCTCGGGAACGTAGCGGCTGTAGAAGATCCGCGTCATGTCGAGCAGCGCCGGATAGCCGCCGGCCCATTCGAACAGCGTCGGCTCGCGCAGCGGATCGGGCAGCGGATCGCGAAAGGCGACGCTCCAATGCATGCCGCTGCAGAACGGCTTGTTCAACGACGCGCCGCAGCGGCACAGGCTGACGTGCTCGCGCGAGGCGCCGGCATTCTGTGCGATCGGGACGCCATCCTCGTCGACCAGCTCGACATGCCCGGTGACGCGATAGGGGCCGTCCCTAGAGATCTCGATCTGCGGCGGCCGGTTGATATCGGACAGGTTCGTGTCACGCACTGGTCCGATGCCGATGCCGAGCGCGCCCGACGGGCATCGGCGCACCGCATTGACGAGATCGTCGAGCCGCGCGCCACTCGGCGCAATGAACGGCTCCTCGCCGAGATGGAACACAGCATTGAGCCGATCCGTGCAGAAGGCGGAGTGCGCGCAGGTGCCGCGGTTGTCGAACACGAACGCCTGCTGCCCCGCGTAGACGTCGAGCTTGTCGGGCACGCGGCGCGGGTCCTTGGCATCGACAAAGCCGCGCGTGATGTGGCTGTCATCGCAAAACGGCTTTGACTGCGATTGCCCGCAGCGGCACAGCCGCACCGGGGCCTCGGCTGTAACAGGCACGCCGAGATGATCGACGATCGGAATGCCGGGATCGGGTTCGTAGGGTCCGTTGCGTCTGACGACGATGCGCTTGCGCGTCGTACTTTGGTTGCCCGGGCCTGGTGCGGAGCTGTCCTCTGTCATGTCCTGCATTGCTGTCCCAAATCTCGCCCAACCCGCGCAAAGCGTGCTTAGATGGATCGACGGCGGCGCTCAACGAACCAGATGGAAAGCTTGAGGGATTGCTTGCTTCTCCTTCCCCCTGGAAGGGGGAAGGTCGGGATGGGGGCAGCCCCAGGCACCGCTGCTTGTGGAGAGAGCAGATCCCACCCGCTTTGCTCTTGCGAGCAAAGCGACCTCCCCTTTTCAAGGGGAGGACCTCTAGCCCGGGTGGAGCGCCGCGCAATCCGGGGCATGGAGAGCCCCGCAGGAGAGTGGGATGATCCGCAAGACCAAGCGCAAATATGGCTGTCCGGTCGAGTTCTCGATCGATCAGCTCAGCGGCAAATGGAAGACGGTGATCCTGAGCCGATTGAAGGTGCGCCCGATGCGCTATGGCGAACTGCGCCACGACATCCCGCAGCTCAGCGACAAGGTCCTGACCGAACGCCTGCGCGATCTCTGCAATTCAGGCTTCGTCAAGCAGGAGCGCGCCGGCAGCTCGTCGCGCTATTGCCTGACCAGGCGCGGCGAGATGCTGAAGCCGATGCTGCAGGCGCTGTACGATTGGGGCGAGGCCAACGCCGACACCTTCGGCGTCCGCTTCTTCAGCGCGGAGGCGGATTAGTCGGGGCGGGCGAGGGGCATGCACACGAGTTCGGAATATTAGAATATTGCCCCTGAGTTGCCCGACGTGTCAAGCCGCCATGTCGAACGCCGGCCGCCGGTGCTACTTTGCATGGGGTTGTTTTTCGGTATTTGGTGGCGCCCCTAACTGCATACCGCACTCGTCGAGAGTGGAGTTCCGGCCGGAACCTTATGCAGGGAAGGCTCGTTGTCGCGGGATGTTGGGGGCAATCAACATAAGGAATGCTCATGCGCATCTTTACGGCATCGGTCATCGCTGCTGCGCTCTCGCTTGGAACACCTGCTTGGGCGCAAATGCAGGGAACGCAACCGAAGGCGCCGCCGCAGGCTCAGTCAGAAGAGTCCGCCACCATCCGGAGCATACAGGTCGTAGACGTCAAGGAACTGCAGCCCGAGGTCCGGTCAAGGATCGAGGCTGTGGTCGCAAAGGCAAGCGAGGACGATCTGCAGAGGCTGCGGGGTTCCATCGACGGGTCCAAGGAAGCCGTATCCGCGCTCAAGGCGAAGGGCATGACCTCGGCACAAGTTGTCGCGGTCAATCTCACCGACGGCGTCCTGACGCTTTTCACCAAGACGGCCTGAAGACATACGGACTCAGCAACAAGGCCCGTCGGTTCACCCCGGCGGGCTCCGACTAAAGCGCGATGAGATTTCGTTGAAGCGTCATCGCGCTTTAGCTCTTTGTTTGAGCATGATCTTTTCGGAAGACCGCTTCACACTTTTCCGGATCATGCTCTACCCCACCGCCTTCGCTGCCGCGCGTCCGGCGTTGCGGCCTGAGAACAGGCAGCCGCCGAGGAAGGTGCCCTCCAGCGAGCGATAGCCGTGCACGCCGCCGCCGCCGAAGCCGGCGGCTTCGCCGGCTGCATAGAGCCCGCGGATGATCTGGTGATCGTTGCCGAACACGCGCGAGTCCAGATCAGTCTCGAAGCCGCCGAGCGTCTTGCGGGTGAGAATGTTCAGCTTCACCGCGATCAGCGGGCCGTGCTCGGGATCGAGGATGCGATGCGGTTTGGCGGTGCGGATCAGTTTATCGCCGATGTAGCGGCGCGCATTGTGCAGGTTCATCACCTGCGCATCCTTGACGTAGGGGTTACTGATCTCGCGGTCGCGCGCCTCGATCTGCGCCTTGATACGATCGAGCTTCAGCAGGTCGCCGCCGGCGAGCTTGTTCATGGCGGCGACGAGATCGCCGAGATTGTCGCGCACGATGAAGTCGACGCCGTGCTGCTTGAACGCCTCGACCGGCGCCGGCGCGCCCTTGTTGGTGGCGCGCTTGATCGTCATGCGCCAGCTCTTGCCGGTGAGATCGGGATTCTGCTCGGAGCCGGAGAGCGCGAATTCCTTCTTGATGATGCTCTGGGTCAGGATGAACCAGGAATAATCGTAGCCGGTGCCCATGATGTAATGCAGCTGCCCGAGCGTGTCGGAGCCGGGGAACAGCGGCGCCGGCAGCCGCTTGCCGGTCGCGTCGAACCACATCGACGACGGTCCCGGCAGAATCCGGATGCCGTGACGCGGCCAGATCGGGTTCCAGTTCTGGATGCCCTCGACGTAGTGCCACATCCGGTCGCGGTTGATCAGCCGCGCGCCGGCGGCCTCGGTGATGCCGATCATGCGGCCGTCGACATGCTCGGGCACGCCGGAGATCATGAATTTCGGCGGTTCGCCGAGCCGCTTCGGCCAGTTTTGCCGCACCAGATCGTGGTTGCCGCCGATGCCGCCGGAGGCGACGATCACCGCCTGCGCGCGCAACGTGAAATCGCCGACGACGTTGCGCGACGAGCTCTTGCCGCGGTCGACGCTGCTCGGTTCGAGGATGACACCGCGGACGCCGTCGACGCCGCCGTTGCTGACGCTGAGCGCGTCGACGCGATGGCGGAACTTGAAGATCAGCCGTCCGGTCTTGGCGGCCTCGCGCGCGCGGCGCTCGAATGGCTCGACGATGCCGGGGCCGGTGCCCCAGGTGACGTGAAAGCGGGGCACCGAATTGCCGTGGCCCATCGCGTCATAGCCGCCGCGTTCGGCCCAGCCGACGACCGGGAAAATACGGTGGCCCATCGCGCGCAGCCAGTCGCGCTTCTCGCCGGCGGCGAAGGCGACATAGGCCTCGGCCCATTGGCGCGGCCAGTGATCCTCCTCGCGATCGAAGCCCGCGGTGCCCATCCAGTCCTGCAGCGCAAGCTCGAACGAATCCTTGATGCCAAGCCGCCGCTGTTCCGGCGAATCGACCAGGAATAGGCCACCGAACGACCAGAACGCCTGGCCACCGAGGCTCTGTTCCGCTTCCTGGTCGAGCACGATGACGCGCTTGCCGGCGTCGGCGATCTCGGTTGCCGCGACCAGACCCGCAAGTCCGCCGCCGACCACGATTACGTCTGCATCGTCAGCCATTCTGATTTCCCCCACCCGCCGAGATTGAAGACCCCGTCATTGCACGGGGTCAACGGCAAATCGTCCCCGAAAGCCCGTTGCCTGTGGCGGCGCGGCATCAAGCGGTTGCGGCAATCTGTTCCAGATTGGGACCTTTCCACACGTGACTGCAGCGTGGGCGCAACACCCAATTTGAATTTGTTTTGACTGGCCTGCGTCGTCTGGACAAAAATCCGAGTCCGCAACACGCTCACGCCAATCTTGCATCACAAGACCAACAGATTCGATTTCGACTGGGGCAGGCCAATGAAGTTGATGACGGGGTTGCTCGCTGCGGTTCTGCTGCTGGCGGGAATGGGGGCGTCTCAAGCAGTGGTCAGGATCGCCGACGATCGCGGCGGAAAAATCGGAATCTACGTCGACAGATATCAAGACCTGCGCACATCGGGCGAAACCGTGATCATCGACGGTCTGTGCGCCTCGGCCTGCACCATCGTGCTCGGCAAGGTTCCTCACGATCGGATCTGTGTGACCTCGCACGCCACGCTCGGCTTCCATGCCGCCTGGGACTACGGTGATGACGGACGCGCCATCACCAATCCCGAAGCAACGCACATGCTGTACTTGATGTATCCCCCGGCGGTGCGGAAATGGATCACGGCGCGGGGCGGCCTGACCCGGCGCATGATCTTCCTGCGCGGCAAGCAGCTGCAGGCGCTGTACCGGCCCTGCTTCTATGACGCTCAGGCTTCGGCGAACAAACCGTCTACGCGGTAAGCGGCGGCTGCTTCTTCCGTCAGTCAGGCAAGGCCGGGCACGGCCACGACCAATCAGGCGGGTGGAAAACTCCCTCGCCATGATGTGACGGCGCGCCGCCGCCATGGCGCTTGCCGCTCGCCGGAACCCGGCTTATCTCACATGCATGGTTCAGCCGATTTCCGCCCAGCCTCACGATATCGCCGCCCCGGCGCAGGGCCGGTTGGCGTCTGCGATCCTGTGGGGCGCCGCCGGGATCGGCGGGCTGGCCCTGCTTGCCGCCGCCGCGCTCTGGTTCCACTACGGGACCGCGGTGTTCTTCGAGATGATCGCTGCCGGCATCTCGGCCTGCTTCTGACAAGGATCGCCTGACGTCATGACCCGGACCACCCGCCCGCTGGTGATCTTCGCCGCCTTTGCCGCCAGCCTCGCGGTCGGCCTGTTCCTGACGCTGTGGCTGGTCGGGGGCCTGCGCACCGTCGCCGCGCCGTCGGCGATCGGCGGGCCGTTCCAGCTTACCGATCAGGTCGGCAAGCCCGTCACCGACAACGACCTCAAGGGCAAGCCGACCCTGATCTTCTTCGGCTTCACCCATTGCCCCGACGTCTGCCCGACCTCGCTGTTCGAGATCTCGGAGGTGCTGAAGGCGATGGGCAAGGACGCAGACCGCGTCAACGCCTATTTCGTCTCGGTCGATCCGGAGCGCGACACCCAGGCTGCGATGAAGGAGTATCTTTCGAGCTTCGATCCGCACCTGAAGGGCCTGACGGGCGATCCGGCTGCGATCGCCAAGGTGCTGTCGGCCTATCGCGTCTACGCCAAGAAGGTGCCGCTGAAGGATGGCGACTACACGATGGACCACACCGCGCTGATCTATCTGATGGACCGCGACGGCCGTTTCGTCTCGCCGTTCAACCTGAAACGGACCCCCGAAGCGGCGGCGACCGATCTGAAACGGTATCTCTGATCCCCCTGGTCGGAGGCGGAATCGACCGAATCGGCACTCGCATCGCGCGCCGGATGGTCTATAAGGCCGTCCAATTCCCTTGAAATCGCTTAGTTTATGCCAGTGCCGTCCATCCAGCCCTTTGCCGTCCGCTCGCGCCAGCTCTGTCTGGCTGTGGGGATGACGGCGGCTGCGCTGCTGGTTTCGGGACGGCCCGCGGCGGCGCAAGCACCAGCGCCGCAGCCTCCGGGGGCAAAGACCGCGCCTGCTCCAGCCCCAACCGCAAAGCCGGCCCCTGCGCCGGCTGCACCCGCGGCGCCGCCGGCCGCGGCCGCCCCGCCGGCGCAGACCACCCCGTCCAAGCCCGCCGTCGAGGCGGCACCGCAGGCGGTGCCCGGGTTCTGGGACCCGCGGCGCCGGCCGGAGCGGCCGGACCTGTCGCGGCTGACCGTGATCCGCTTCCTGACCGAGACCGACTATCCGCCGTTCAATTTCACCGGCCCCGACGGCAATCCGGCCGGCTTCAACGTCGATTTGGCGCGGGCGCTCTGCGACGAGATCAAGGTCACCTGCACCATCCAGATGCGCCGCTTCGAGACCCTGGTCGATGCGCTCGCGACCAACCGGGGTGACGCCATCATCGCCTCGATGGCGGTGACGCCGCAGCTGCGCGCCAGGGTCGATTTCACCGATCCCTATTACCGCGCGCCAGCGCGCTTTGTTTCCCGGCGCGACAATGTGCTGCCGGAAATCCGCCCCGAATATCTCGAGGGCAAGAAGGTCGGCGTGATCGGCGGCACCTCGCACGAGGCCTATCTCAAGGCGATGTTCACCGACGCCGAGATCCACGCCTATCCTGACAACGACGCGCTGCGCGCGGCGCTGCGCCGCGGCGAGGTCGATTTCATCTTCGGCGACGCGATCTCGCTGGCGTTCTGGGTCAACGGCACCGATTCCGCCGAATGTTGCGCGTTCTCCGGCGGCCCGTTCGTCGAGAGCCGCTATTTCGGCGAGGGCGTCGGGATTGCCGTGCGCAAGGGCAACGACCTGCTGCGGCAGTCGCTGAACTGGGCGCTGTTCCGGATCTGGGAAAAAGGCCGCTTCACCGACCTGTGGCTGCGGTATTTTTCGATCAGCCCGTTCTGACCGCGGAGTTTCTTCACCTCGCCCCGCTTGCGGGGGAGAGGTCGAAATTCAAGCGCAGCTTGAATTTCGGGTGAGGGGGAGCCTCCGCGAATCCGTCTTCCTGCTGTTGATGCGGATCTAGCCCCTCACCCCAACCCTCTCCCCGCATCCGCCTTCGCCCGAAGGCGGGCTTCGGCGGACAAGAGAGCGGGGCGAGGGAGGCGGCGACCGTCCCGCAGCCGTTTTGCATTTTCCCGCGAAAGCGTTAGTTTTCGCGGCCTTTTTGGAGAGAAGCAGAAGAATGTCCGTGATTGATCTTGCCGCCAGCCCGAGCGACCTGCGGGCGCTCGCCGAACAATCCAACGCCTGGCCGTTCGAGCAGGCGAAGGCGATTGTCGCGCGGCTGAAGAAAAATCCCAAGGAGAGTCCAAAGCATGAGGTGCTGTTCGAGACCGGCTACGGCCCGTCGGGCCTGCCGCATATCGGCACCTTCGGCGAGGTCGCGCGCACCACCATGGTGCGCCACGCCTTCCGCGTGCTCACCGAGGACAAGATCAAGACCCGCCTGCTCGCCTTCTCCGACGACATGGACGGCCTGCGCAAGGTGCCGGACAACGTGCCGAACAAGGAGCTCTTGGAACAGAACCTCGGCAAGCCGCTCACCAAGGTGCCCGATCCGTTCGGCACCCATCCGAGCTTCGGCGAACACAACAATGCGCGGCTGCGCGCCTTCCTCGACCAGTTCGGCTTCGACTATGAGTTCGCGAGCTCGACCGAGTATTACACCTCCGGCAAGTTCGACGCCGCGCTGCTGCGCATGCTGGAGCGGATCGAGAAGGTGATGGCGATCATGCTGCCGTCGCTGCGCGAGGAGCGCGCGGCGAGCTATTCGCCGTTTCTGCCGATCTGCCCGCGCACCGGGACGGTGCTGTACGTTCCTGTGACGGCGCATGACGCCAAGGCCGGCACGATCTCCTACGAAGACCCCGACACCAAGGAAAGCGTCACCGTTCCCGTCACCGGCGGCCGTTGCAAGCTGCAATGGAAGCCGGACTGGGCGATGCGCTGGTACGCGCTCGGCGTCGACTACGAAATGGCCGGCAAGGACCTGATCGACTCGGTCAAGCTGTCGGGCAAGATCTGCTCGGCACTCGGCGGCACGCCGCCGGAAGGCTTCAACTACGAGCTGTTTCTCGACGAGAAGGGCCAGAAGATCTCGAAGTCGAAGGGCAACGGGCTCACCATCGACGAATGGCTGCGCTACGCCTCGCCGGAGTCGCTGTCGCTGTTCATGTACCGCGAGCCGAAGGCGGCGAAGCGGCTGTTCTTCGATGTCATCCCGCGCAATGTCGACGACTACCAGCAGTTCCTCGACGGATTTGCGCGGCAGGAAGCGCGGCAGCAACTGCAGAACCCGGTCTGGCACATTCACTCCGGCAAGCCGCCGCAGGCCGACATGCCGGTCACCTTCCAGCTGTTGCTGACGTTGGTGTCGTCGTCGAATGCCGAGAATGCCGCGACGCTGTGGGGTTTTATCGGCCGCTATCGTCCCGGCGCGACGCCGCAGACCCATCCGAAGCTCGATGCGATGGTCGGCTACGCCATCAACTATTATCGCGACTTCGTGGCGCCGACGAAGCAATTCCGCGAGCCGACCGACAGCGAGCGCGCCGCGCTGCAGGACTTGCGCGACGCGCTGTCGAGCCTGCCCGCGGACGCGACCGCGGAAGACATTCAGAACGTGGTCTACGAGATCGGCCGCCGCGAGCCGTTCCTCGACCAGGTGAAGAAGGGCAAGGACGGTCGTCCCGGCGTCTCGCTCGACTGGTTCAACATGCTCTACCAGGTGCTGCTCGGCCAGGAGAAGGGCCCGCGCTTCGGCTCCTTCGTCGCGGTCTACGGCGTGCAGAACGCGGTCAACATGATCGACGGCGCCCTGGCGCGGTCGGCGTAGTTGTAGCGCAGTTCGTGGTTCTCCCTCGCCCCGCGCTTGCGGGGAGAGGGTTGGGGTGAGGGGCCTCTTTCCGCGCTTTCCGCACGTACGGTGAGGGATGGCTTCGCGGAGGCTCCCCCTCACCCGGATCGCATTTCGCTTCGCTGCATGCGCTCCGGCCTCTCCCCGCAAGCGGGGCGAGGCAAGAAGCGTAGCCGGGATGCAGCGAAGCGAAATCCGGGAATCTTGCCTGTGGTCCAACTGCCCTGGATTGCGCGGAGCCTGTCATCGGGCGCGCGTTCGCGCGGCCCGTTGGCTTCATCCGGGCTACTACTGACGCGGTCGGCTAAACCGATTCAACCTATCCCGCTCTAGCTCGATTGCAGCACGTAGCGGCGGTTGCTTTTCTGCACCGGGCGGGCGTTCATCGGATAGAGCTTCGCGAAGCTGGCGACGTCGGATGCCGCGACCTGGATCGGGTCGGTCAGCACCAGCCATTCGACGACTTCCGCGCATGGCGGCGTCGTCAGCGAGCCGGAATAGCGATAATAGCCGAGCTTTGCCGGCAGCAGGCCGTGCGGATCGATGGCGCCATCCGCCTTCACCGCCGGCCCTTCCTTGGCCGGCATCGTTGCCACGATCCTGGCGAACGTGGCATTTGCCTTGCCTTCCGCCATCAGCACGCCGATGACCGCCAGCGCGCCCGAAGCGGCGCGATGGACGAAATGCGCCTCCATCGGAAAATTCCTGCCGCCGATCAGATGTTCGCTCGGCCGGTGGAAGTGAAGCTGCACCAGATTGTAGGTGGTGTCGCCGAGCTTCAGCGTGCTGCCATCGGCAAAATTGAGCTGAATGGTGTGCCCATTGTTGACGATGGTCTCCGCCGTCTTGCCCCACGCGATCTTCAGCGCCGGCAGTTGTGATTTGACCGTCCGGCAATATCGATCGGCGATTGCTGAGAGCCGATAGAGCAAACCTTGTTCGCGGCGTCGAGATCGCCCCATTTGCTGGGGCCAGCGTCTCCCTCATAGCTCCAATGCGCGCCTTCCGCGGCGAAACCGGTGGTTGAACAGAGCGGGCAGACGGCAAGTCCGCCCAGTGCCTTCAGAAAGTGCCGACGATTCAAATGAGCCCCCCATGGCTTGAAAAAAGGACCTTCTAATATCCGAATCCGGGTCAGTACAAACTTGGATAATGACGGCAATTGCGCGCCCGGCTGCCGCCGATTACAGCGGTTCGCCCGCCTTGGTGGTGAATCGATAGGCCCCGTCCGCTCCCAGCACGGCGTGCATATCGACATCGGGATAGCTGATCTCGTCACCGGCCGTGCGATCGCCGATCACCAGGAGCCTCACGTCGGTCGCGGTGCGATTGACGAAGCGGTGCGCGTCGCCGCAACCGGCGGGGAAGCCGGCGCACATGCCTGATGTCAGCACCTGCGCGCCGCCGTTGGTCTCCATCACCACCTCGCCCTCGAGCACATAGACGAACTCGTCCTGGCGCGAATGCGCGTGGCGGTACGAGGACTGCCCGCCCGGAACAATCCGCGTCAAGCTGACCCCGAAATTGGTCAGGCCGGCATGGTCGCCGAGCCGGCGATTGTAGCGCGACTGGTTGGCGGCGCGGTGCAGCGGCGGATAGCTGGTGTAATTGCTCTCAGCGACTGTATCCGGATCAAATGCCGGAGGTTTTGGCTTGGTGTCGTCGGTCATTGCAGCCCAGTCCGATGTCATGTCCCCTGCGGCGCATCATCGCATAGGTGCAGCGGGCCCGCAAAATCCGGATGGCAGCCCATCGGCATTTTCACCGGAGGTTGGCCGCGGATTGCGCTACACTCCCTGCCATAAAATCCGCACGGCCTCCGTCGAGCGGCCGGCACAGATGGGAGCACGCGCATGCAGTTCAGGGTTTCGCCGTCATCGCTGCGGAATGATACCAGCGCCGAGGAATGGCAGGCGCGGGTCGATCTCGCCGCCGCGCACCGGCTCGCCTATATCCACGGCTTCTCCGAAGGCATCTTCAACCATCTCACCTTCGTGGTGCCGGGCCGCACCGACCGCTACTACCAGATCCCGTTCGGCATGCACTGGTCGGAGGTGACCGCGTCGTCCTTCATGGAAGTCGGGATCGACGATGCCGAGGTAAAGCGCGGCGAGGGCGAGGTCGAGCGCTCCTGCTATTGCATCCACGCGCCGATCCACAAGGCGCTGCCGCAGGCCAAAGCGGTGTTTCACACCCACATGCCGTATGCCAGCGCGCTGACCCGGCTCGAGGATCCGCGCATCAAGGAGATCGGGCAGACCGAAGTCGGACTCTCGGAGGCGATCGCCTATGACGATCTCTATACCGGTCCCGCGCTCGATCCGGCCGAAGGCGCGCGCCTTGCCAGCGTGATCGGCGACAAGACGATCTTGTTCATGGCCAATCACGGCATCTCGACCGTCGGCGAGACCGTCGCCGATGCCTATGACCGGCTCTATTACATCGAGCGCGCCGCGCAGGTGCAGATCTACGCAATGTGGACCCAGCAGCCGCTGAAGCAATTGCCGGCGCATGTGGTCGAGAAGACCAAGCGCGATTATCGCGACGATCACCTCTACACCGGCCCGAGCCCATCGCAGCGGCATTTCGATGCGCTGAAGCGGATGCTGGACCGCAAGGAGCCGGACTACGCGACGTAAGCTGCACTCACCTGTCATGCGCGGGCTTGACCCGCGCATCCATCTCAAAATCGATTCTTTCAAGAGTGATGGATTGCCGGGTCAAGCCCGGCAATGACGGCCTGAGTTACTGGCTCGCCCACACGATGCGCGCGATCCACTCGACCTCTTCGGCCTCCAGCGTGCGGTCCGGATGTTCGGGGTTGAGCGAGGCGAGCTCCAGCAGCTTGGCGGTGCGGCGGCGCAGCTCCTTCACCATCACCTCGCCGCCGGTGGTGCGCACCACGACGCGGTCGCCGCGGCGGATCGCGGTCGCGGGCGAGACCACGATGATGTCGCCTTCGCGATAGGCCGGCCGCATCGAGTCGCCCTCGATCTCCAGCGCATAGGCGTGCTCGTCGCCGGTCGCCGGCAACGCCACCTCGTCCCAGCCCTTGCCGGCCGGAAAACCGCTGTCGTCGAAATAGCCACCGGCGCCGGCCTGGGCGAAGCCGAGCAGCGGCACCGACTGGCCGCCGCGCGGGCCGTCGCCCAGCAGCTGCACGAAGGTCTCCATGCTGGCATTGGTCGCCGCCAGCGCCTTGGAGACCGACTCGGTCGACGGCCAGCGCTCGCGGCCGTCGCCGGTGATGCGCTTGGACTTGTTGAAGGTGGTGGGATCGAGACCGGAGGCCTTGGCAAGGCCTGACGGCGACAGACCGGCGCGCTCGGCGAGCCGGTCGAGGGCCGCCCAGACCTGGGCGTGGGTCAGCGGCCGGGCGGCTTTGGGTTGTTTGGCCATCGTGATCATCCCCGGTGCGGTAGGAATTATTGCCTGAAAGTGGCGGTTTGCGCAAATCTGGCGACAGGTGTGGCGTGGCGCCGCTTGAGTTGCGCCGCGGCCGTCGATACGGTCGCCCACCTCTGGGGCTTTTCCCCATCAATCCGGAAAAAATCCCAGAAGACTCAAGGACAAAAGGGAAGGCCGGCACGTGCCTACGATCTATAAAATCACCCCCGCGTCGGCCTGGCGCGAGGCCGAGCGGCAGGGCGTGTACCGGGGCAGTGCGGACGATCTACGCGACGGCTACATCCATTTTTCCACCGCCGCCCAGGTCGCCGAGACCGCGCGCAAGCACTATTTCGGCCAAACCGGCCTGTTCCTGGTCGCGGTCGATGCCGACGCGCTCGGCGATGAGTTGCGCTGGGAGCCATCGCGCAACGACGAATTGTTTCCGCATCTCTATGGCGAGCTCGATCTCGGCGCTGTCATCGAGATCCTCGATCTGCGCGCGCGCTCCGACGGTGGCCACGACGTTCCGGAGCTGAAGCCGTGATCCGCGCCTTCGACGCCTTCTCGCTGCCGCTGCTGCGCTGGTTCGATCCGGAAGATGCCCATCGCATGGCGATCCAGGGCCTGAAGCTGCTGCCGCCGATCCGGCAGCGGCCGGATGATCCCAAGCTTGCGGTGCGAGCCTTCGGATTGAACTTCCCGAACCCGATCGGCATGGCGGCGGGTTTCGACAAGAGCGCGGAGGTGCCCGACGCGCTACTGCGGCTCGGCTTCGGCTTTGTCGAGATCGGCTCGGTGACGCCGAGGCCGCAGGCCGGAAATCCGCGGCCGCGGCTGTTCCGGCTCGAGCGCGACGAAGCGGTGATCAACCGCATGGGCTTCAACAATGACGGCGCCGAGGCGGCGTTGCGGCGGCTCGCCGCCCGCGCCAGCCAGGGCGGCATCATCGGCGTCAATGTCGGCGCCAACAAGGACTCAGCGGATCGCGTCGCCGACTACGTCAAGCTGATCGAGACCTTCGCGCCGGTCGCGAGCTATTTCACCGTCAACGTGTCGTCGCCGAATACGCCGGGTTTGCGCAATCTGCAGCAATCCGCCGCGCTCGACGATCTCCTGGCGCGGGTGATCGACACCCGCGAGCGGGTGCGCCGCAACGCCGGCGACTCGCCGGTGCTGCTGAAGGTCGCGCCGGATCTCAGCCTCGCCGAGCTCGACGACGTCGTGCACATCGCGCGCTCGCGCCGCGTTGACGGCATGATCGTCGCCAACACCACGCTGGCGCGGCCCTCGACCTTGCGCGAGGAGAACCGGGCCAAGGAGCAGGGCGGGCTGTCCGGCCGGCCGTTGTTCCGTTTGTCGACGCGGATGGTGGCCGAGACCTATGTGCGGGTCGAAGGCGCGTTTCCCCTGATCGGCGTTGGCGGCATCGACTCCGGCGGCGCCGCGCTGACAAAAATCCGCGCCGGCGCCAGCCTGATCCAGCTCTATTCGTCGCTGGTCTACAAGGGCCTCGGCCTGGTCGAGGACATCAAGCGCGATCTGTCGTCAACCTTGCTGCGCACCGGCCGCGACTCGCTATCGGAAATCGTCGGCGCCGACGCCGCCACCATCACCGCCGAGGACTGGCCGGTGCAGTAGGTGTCCGTAACCCCGTAGCCTGGATGAAGCGCAGCGCAATCCGGGGCAAGTTTTTCCGCGGAGATTGGAGTGCTGGTCCCGGATTTCGCTTCGCTGCATCCGGGCTACGGCAGCCTGCTCTTCACCTCGCCCCGCTTGCGGGGAGAGGTCGGATCGCATCATCAGATGCGATCCGGGTGAGGGGGAGTTTCCGCAAGCGCAATTGTCACCGTCCTCGCGGAGACTCCCCCTCATCCCGACCTTCTCCCCGCACGCGGGGAGAAGGGGCGGAGCGAGCCTGTCAAGACTTGAACGACTTCCTCAGCAGCGCCGGATAGCGCGCGCCCTGAAAGCCGCCGCGCGCGATATAGAAGCCGAGCAGCGCAATCCACAGTCCGGTGTTGCCGTATCCGCTCAGCGTCCACCAGACGACGAGGAAGCTCGCCAGCGAGACCAGCATCAGGTTGCGCATCTCGCGCGCCCAGGTGGCGCCGACATAGATGCCGTCGAAGCCAAAGGCGAACACGCCGGGCAGCGGGGCGAGAATCACGAACAGCAGGAAGTCGCGCGCGGTGCGCCGCACCTCGGCGCTGGTCGTCATCAGGTCGATCAGCGCGGGCCCGAACAGCGCGAACAGCGCCGACACGACCAGCGCAAAGCCGATCCCCCAGAGCAGCACCAGGCGGGTCGAATCGGCAAAGCCGCGGGCATCGCGCGCGCCGAAGGCGCGGCCGCACAATTGCTGCGCGGCATTGGCGAGGCCGTCGAGGAAGAAGGCGGAGACCAGCAGGAAATTGTTGAGCACCGAATTCGCCGCCAAGGTGACGTCGCCCTCACGCGCGCCCTTTGCGGTGAAGAACAGGAACACGATGATCAGCGCTGCGGTGCGGATCATGATGTCGCGGTTGACCGCCAGCATTCGCATCAGCTTGGCACGGTCGAACAGCGTGGCACGCGGAACGGCGAAGCCACTCTGCGAAATCCGCCACGCCACGACGACGCCGGCTACAAACCCGGCCGCCTCGGCAAGCACGGCGGCGATCGCAGCACCCGCGATGCCGGCGCCGTAGGCCTCCACCAGCAGCACGGTCGCCACCATGTTGATCACGTTGATCACGATCTGCAGCGCCAGCGCCAGATTGGCGCGGGCCTGCCCGACCAGCCAGCCGAGGATGACGTAATTGCCGAGCGCCAGCGGCGCCGACCAGATCCGGATCATGAAGTAGGTTTTCGCCGCGCGCGTCGCGCCCTCGCTGCCACCCATCAGCTGGAACGTGACCCCGGCGAGCGGCACCTGCAGTGCGATCAGGGCGGCGCCGATCAGTCCGGCGACGATGAAGCCTCGCACCAGGATCGCGGAAAATTCCTGCGGCTCGCCCGCTCCTAGCGCCTGCGCAGTGAACGCCAAGGTGCTCATGCGCAGGAAGGCGAACAGCCAGAACAGGCAGTCGAAGATCACCGACGCCATGGCGACGCCGCCGAGCAGCGCGGCGTCGTCGAGCCGGCCGATCGCCGTGGTCGAGACGATGCCAATCAGCGGCGTGGTCAGGTTGGCGACCATCGCGGGGCCGGCGATGGCGAACACCTGGCGCGTCGTGATCTTGGGATGGACCGGCGCGTGCATGGTCAGAATTCGATCGTCATGCCGTCGCTCGCCGCCGTGTAGGGCAGGGCGCGGCCGAGCATGTCGTCGCTCATATGGGTGAGCACGACGCGCTTGGCGGCGATGGCGGGCAGATGCGCTTCCAGCGCTTTCAGGCTGAGATGGTTTTTCACCGTCTTGTCGTAGGTATAGGCTTCCGCGATGAAGAGATCGGCATGCTGCGCGGCTGGTATCAGCGCGTCGGTCCATTCGGTGTCGGCGCTGTAGCTGATGACGCGGCCTTCGGCCTCGATGCGATACGCCAAAAACGGCCCGCCGGATTCGCCGTGCACGACTGGGTAGGGCGTCACGCTCACTTCGCCAAAGCCGCGTCTTTGCTCCGGCGCGAGGCTG
Organism: Bradyrhizobium ivorense; assembly: GCF_900696085.1. Lineage (GTDB taxonomy): Bacteria > Pseudomonadota > Alphaproteobacteria > Rhizobiales > Xanthobacteraceae > Bradyrhizobium > Bradyrhizobium ivorense. The sequence goes on along the minus strand of NZ_CAADFC020000016.1, from coordinate 1,133,135 downwards.
ACCACCGAGAGATCAAACCGCTGTTTGGTTTTGGAGGAGTGCTCGAACATCACCTCCATCACCTGCGGCAGCTTGGCTTCGATGCCCTCCGGGCCTGCGATCACGAGCGGCCTTATGCGGTGGGAAAACTGCGCATCGAGCAGGAAGAACGGCAGGCCGGCAAAGTGATCGCCATGGAAATGCGTGATCAGGATCAGGTCGATCGCGTCGCGGTCGACGCCAAGCCGCTTCAGCGCCGGCAGCGACGAGGCGCCGCAGTCGATCAGGAAGTTGACCCGCGCGCCGGTGACGTGGAAGCAGGTGTTGAACCGGCCGCCGGAGCCGAACGCATCGCCGCAGCCGACAAATTGCAATTGCATCGACTGCACGCTCTCCCTAGCGGCCGCGCGGCGCGCCGAGCAGCCGCGACAGCAGCCAGATCGGGATCACGATCACGGCGCCGAGCAGGAAGTAGCGCCAGGCCCAATTGATCGCGTCGAAGCCGAAATCCCAGATGGTCTGGAACAGCCGGCGGATGCTGTAGAGGATATTCCACGGGTCGAGGCCAACAGCGGCGAGCACGACGCCGACCAGGATCGAGAGCAGGATCAGCCGGAACGCCACCGAGAGCGGCGATCCGCCGAGAAAGCGGTACAGGCCGTCACTCCGGCCGGCCGGCAAATCCCTGACGTCGTTAGGCATCACTGTCTCCTGCGGAATCGCGTGGCGATTATAGGTCACGGCGGGGCAGATGGGGAACCCGGGAACCCCAATCAATGGCTGCCATGCAGATGCGCGGCTTAACTTCCCGTCATGCTCATTAACAGCCGTTCAAGCGTTTCCAGCCGGTCGGCCTCGCGCGGCGGCTTGTCCCAGCGCAGCCGGCTGATGCGGGGAAAGCGCATCGCGACGCCGGACTTGTGCCGCGGCGAGCGCTGCAGCCCCTCGAAGGCGACTTCCAGCACCAGCCCCTGGTCGGGCTCATGCACGACATGGCGCACCGGGCCGAATTTCTCCGTGGTGTTGCGGCGGACGAAGCGGTCGATCTGCGACAGCTCCTCATCGGTGAAGCCGAAATAGGCTTTTCCGACCGGCACGAGCTCGTCGCCGGCGTCGCCGCGGGTCCAGACCCCGAACGTGTAGTCGGAATAATAGGACGAGCGTTTGCCGTGACCGCGCTGCGCATACATCAGCACCGCGTCGATGATGTGCGGATCGCGCTTCCATTTCCACCACGGCCCTTTCGGGCGGCCCGGCAGATAGGGTGCATCGCGCCGCTTCAGCATCACGCCCTCGACCGCGTCGGCGTCGTCGCCTGCACCGGCACTTTTCGGATCGGCGCGCGCCGCGGCGAGTTCGTCCCAGCTTGCGAACGGGACGGTCGGCGACAGATCGATGCGCGGATCGTTCAGCTTGGCGACGAAGCGTTCGAGATGCGCGCGGCGCTCGACGAACGGCAGCTCGCGCAGATCGTTCTCGTCGTCGCCGAGCAGGTCGTAGGCCCGCAGGTGGATCGGAAATTCCTTGATCAGTTTTGGCGAGACGACCTTGCGGTTGAGCCGCTGCTGCAGCACGTTGAAGGTCTGCACCCGGCCGTCGCGCAGCACCAAAAGTTCGCCGTCGATCGCGCCAGGCAGATGCAGCGACGGCACCAGATCGGGAAAGCTGCCGGTGATGTCCTCCCCGGTGCGCGAATAGAGCCGCGCCTGGACGTGGCCGCGTGCGTCGCGGCCGGACACCGCCTGCACGCGAATGCCGTCCCACTTCCATTCCGCGCTGAAATCGGCGGCGTCGAGACCGGCGAAATCCGTATCCTCGATCGCGTGCGCCAGCATCACCGGGCGGAACGGGGTGGGATCGCGATTGACCGGCTTGTCGCCGCGACTTTCCAGCCAGGCGAATAGATCGAGATAGGGCGGCGACAGCCCCGGCCACATCAACTCGATCTCGTGCGGGTCCTTGTCGCCGAGCGCGGCCGCCGCGGTCTTCGCCAGCCGCGCCGAAATCCCGATCCGCATCGCGCCGGTGACGAGCTTCAGCAGCGCCCAGCGCCCGGTCTCGTCGAGCTCGTCCAGCCAGCGTGCCAGCTGCGCCGGCAGCTCGGTTTTGCCGAGCGTGCGCAGCGTGGTGACGACGTCGGTGAGCGTCGCGGGCGGCGGGTTGTTGTGCAGTGTGTTGCGGGTACGTGGGTCATCGCCGACATCTCGCCCGCGGTACCCCTCTCCCCGACCCTCCCCCGCAAGGGGGGAGGGAGCCTTTCCGCTGATGCGTCCCTCACCCACGTCAATCACTGTCGAATCGCCGTGAGGTGAGCGCGACGGTTGGGCTCCCTCCCCCCTTGCGGGGGAGGGCTGGGGAGAGGGGTGGCCCAGGAAAGACTCGTTGTGAGACGCGCCGGTACTCTTCGGCCACATCAGCGCGACCGTCTCGGAGAGATCGCCGACGTAATCGTAGGAATACCCGAACAGCACCGGATCGGCGCGCTCGGTGATCAGGTCGCGGATCAATCCGGGTTTTGCGTGCTTGAACGACAGCGCGCCGGTCAGCGCCGCCAGCGCGTAGCCGCGGTCGGGGTCCTCGGTCGCGCGGAAATAGGCCACCAGCAGCTTGATCTTGTTGTTGCGGCCGGGCTCGTAGGCGAGGCGGTCCAGCAGCTCGGCGAAGCGGTTCATGACGTGGCCTCGCCGACGGGCTCGGCCTCGCCGGTCAGCGCCGCGGTCTCGCCTTCGTCCTCGTCGCCATAGCCGACGAGGTCGAGCGGCCGCGCGGCAAGGCCCCTGGTCTTGCACCAGTGCACCAGCGCATCTTCCTGGCCATGCGTGACCCAGATCTCGCCGGCGCCGGTGGCGGCGATCGTCGCGATCAGGCCGTCCCAGTCGGCATGATCAGAAATCACCAGCGGCAGCTCGACGCCGCCTTGCCGGGCGCGGGCGCGCACCCGCATCCAGCCGGAGGCGAAGGCGGTGACGGGATCGGGGAAACGTCGTGTCCAGACGTCGGATGTCGCGCTCGGCGGCGCCAGCGTGATGGTGCCGGCAAGCTCCGCCTTCTTCATGCCGCGGGCCGGCCGGAGCTCGCCGAGCGGGATGCCGCGCTCTTGATAATAGTATGTGATCTTCTCCATCGCGCCGTGCAGGTAGATCGGCGCGTCGTAGCCGGCCTCGCGCAGCAGCGCGATCACGCGCTGCGCCTTGCCGAGCGAGTAGGCGCCGACCAGATGCGCGCGCTCCGGAAACAATTTGACGGAGGCCAGCAGCTTGTTCACCTCGTCGGCGGCGTTGCCGTGGCGGAACACCGGCAGCCCGAAGGTCGCCTCGGTGATGAAGACGTCGCACGGCACCAGCTCGAACGCCACGCAGGTCGGGTCGCGCGCATCCTTGTAGTCGCCGGAGGCGACGATGCGCGTGTCCTTGCAGGTCACGGCGATCTGCGCCGAACCCAGCACATGGCCGGCAGGATGGAACGTCACCGTGACATCGCCGAGCCTGATCTCCTCGCCGTAAGCGACCGCCTGCGTGGAGCCGGCGAAATTGTCGCCATAGCGCAGCCGCATCATGTCGAGCGTTTCCTGGGTCGCGAGCACCGCGCGGTGGCCGGGGCGGGCGTGGTCGGAATGGCCGTGGGTGATCAGCGCGCGCTCGACCGGCTTGACGGGGTCGATATGGAAGCCGCCCACCTTGCAAGCGAGGCCGGCCGGGACGGGCATCAGGATGTCGTGTGGACGCATGGTGCCAATATAGGGGCTCGATCCGCGATGTTTAGCCGTCATGCGCGGGCTTGACCGCCGCGTGCTTCTTCGGAAAAAGTCCCGGCTTTCACGACAACATCGGTTCCTTAACAGCGAATGCCAGCCCGCCTGTTCCTGTCCTCCGGCGACCTCGTCGCCGACCGCCGCTTCGAGTTCGCGCGCGACCTGCAATTGAAGGGCGATCTGCCGGCCGCCGCCGAGCTGCTGGAGCAGGCCATCGAGCTCGCCCCGAACTTCGTCTCCGCCTGGTTCACGCTCGGCGAAATTCGTCGGCAGCTCGGCCAGCGCGAGGCCGCGATCGCCGCCCTCCGCGCCGCGCGCGAGGCCGATCCCGACGACCGCCATGGCGCCGGCCTGCGCCTGATGCAGCTCGGCGCCGAGGCGGTCAGCGCGATGCCGCCGGCTTATGTTCAGACGCTGTTCGACCAATATGCGCCGCGGTTCGAGGCCGCGCTGGTCGGCGACCTCGGCTATCGGGGGCCGGCGCTGCTGTTCAAGGCGGTGCTGTCGGTGCGGGCCGCTGCAAAGAAGCCGGCGTTCTTCAAGCGCGCGATCGATCTCGGCTGCGGCACCGGCCTTGCGGCCGGCGCGTTCGCGAAACACGTCGACCACTTCATCGGCATCGACCTGTCGCCGCGCATGATCGAGAAGGCGCGCTCAACCGGCCTCTATGCCGAGCTCGAGACTGACGACATGCTGAAGGGGATTGTGAGCAAGCGGGATGCCAGCGCCGAACTGATCCTCGCCGCTGACGCGATGGTCTATGTCGCCGATCTCGCGCCGGTGCTCGCCGAGGCGAGGCGCGTGCTGGTGGCGGGCGGGGTGCTCGCGTTCACGACCGAAACGCATGACGGCGAGGGCGTCATCGTCGGCGAAGGGCTGCGCTATGCGCACAGTGCGGCGCATGTCCGCGCGTCGGTTGCGGCGGCTGGGCTGACACTGGCGTTGCTCGAGGATCTGTCGGCGCGTAACGAGGATAACGTCCCGGCGCCGGGACTCGTTGCGGTGGCCATCAAGCCGTGAGTGCTTTCTTCCCTTCTCCCCTTGTGGGAGAAGGTGGCGCGGACGTAGTCCGCGACGGATGAGGGGTCTCTCTCCGCGGAGACATACCCCTCACCCGGCTTCATCTCGCTCCGCTCGATTGCGCCACCCTCTCCCACAAGGGGAGAGGGTGCACCGTCATCTGCCGCCGTGACCCCAACTTGAGTCTACACGCTACGCATTTGCCGTGAGGCGGCATTGCGCCGCGCGGTGATGACTTCGCGCTTGCCCGCTGCATGGCGGAATGCGACAGCTTGCGCTCCAAGGGAGAGAAACAATGAAAAAGCAAACCCGGCGCGAATTCGGCGCCACCGCATTGTCAGCCATCGCAGCGTCGGTGCTGCCCGCACCGTTCGTCCGGGCCGCCGAGAAGAAATACGATCCGGGCGCGAGCGACACCGAGATCAAGCTCGGGCAGACCGTGCCGCATTCCGGACCCGGCTCGCTCTATGGCGTGCTCGGCCGCGTCGGCGAAGCCTATTTCCAGATGATCAACGAGAAGGGCGGCATCAACGGCCGCAAGGTGAAATTCCTCACCATGGACGACGCCTACAGCGCGCCGAAATGCGTCGAGGCGACGCGCCGCCTGGTCGAGCAGGAGGAGGTGCTGGCGCTGTACGGCTCGCTCGGCACCGCGCCGCAGACCGCCGTGCATAAATATCTCAATTCCAAGGGCGTGCCGCAGCTGCTGCTCAACACCGGCGCCTCGAAGTGGAACGATCCGAAGAACAACAAATGGACCATGGCGGGCCTGCCGCTCTATCCGACCGAGGCGCGCATTCTCGCCAAGCACGTCGTCGCCGTGAAGCCGAACGCCAAGATCGGCATCCTCTACCAGAACGACGATTTCGGCCGCGACTTCCTCGGTCCCTTCAAGAAGGTGCTGGCGGATGCCGGCGGCACCGCGCAGGTGATCATGGAGCAGACCTACGATCTCACCGATCCGACGGTCGACTCCCAGCTCATCAATCTCTCGAAGTCGGGCGCCGACGTCTTCTACAACATCACCACCGGCAAGGCGACGTCGCAGTCGGTCCGCAAGGTCGCCGAGCTCGGCTGGAAGCCGCTGCAGCTGTTGTCGGCCGGTTCGACCGGCCGCTCGATCCTCAGCGCCGCCGGCTTCGAGAATGCCAAAGACATCGTCGCGATCCGCTACGCCAAGGAGGCGGGGCCGGGCCGCTGGGAGAAGGATCCGGACTCGATGGCGTTCGAGGAGTTGCGCAAGAAGTATCTGCCCAATGTCGATCCTGATAACACCATCGCCTATGCCGGCTATGGTCAGGTGGCCTCGATGGCGGAAATCCTGCGCCGCTGCGGCGACGAGCTGACCCGCGCCAACGTGCTGAAGCACGCCACCACGCTCGCCGGCTACCACTCGCCGTTCTTCCTCGACGGCGTCAATTACAGCTACACGCCCGACGACTACACGCCGATGAAGACGCTCTACATCTCGATCTTCAACGGCAAGGACTGGGATATCTCCGACAAGCCCGTGACGGAGTAGGGGAAGGCGCACGCTCTCTCGTCCCCCTCTCCCCGCCCTTCGCGGGGAGAGGGCGGGGTGAGGGGCATCTCTCCATCAGGCGGTGCAAGTTGCGAGGCCTGTACCCCCTCACCCGGATCGCATCTGGCGATGCGATCCGACCTCTCCCCGCAAGCGGGGCGAGGTGACTTTCGAGGCGCTTCGCGTCATCAAAAGTTCGACGGGGGCATACCCCCTGCCACCTGCTGCCATTCCCGCCCACCCTCGACGAAGCCGCCTGAACCGCCTACCTGTTGGGCGTGTCGACGCTCGATCTCTTCTCCGTCACGCCGCCAGAGGCGGCCGATCTTTTGTCGCGCCGGTTTCGCGACTGGTTTGCTTCCCGCGGCTGGTCGCCGCGCGAGCACCAGCTCGCGTTGCTGGCGAAGGCGCGCGAGCAGCGCTCGGCGCTGCTGATCGCGCCGACCGGCGCCGGCAAGACGCTGGCGGGGTTTTTGCCGACGCTGGTGGAGTTGAGTGGCGAGCAGGACCGCAAGGATTCTCACCTTCCCCTGAAAGGGGGAGGTCGGCACGCTCGGGGTCGTGTGAGCGCAACCGAGCGGGACGGGTGGGGGCCGGCCGCGGGCACGGAGCAAGCGGCTGACCCCCGTCCCAACTTTCCCCCTTTCAGGGGGAAGGAGTCTGACGACCGCGCAAGCGGCGAAGAGATGGCGGCGGAGAAAGTTCGCCCCAGTCTCATCTCCACCGGCCGCTCCGTTCGCCGCACTGGCGGGCTGCACACGCTCTACATCTCGCCGCTCAAAGCCCTCGCGGTCGACATCGCGCGCAATCTGGAGACGCCGGTCGCCGAGATGGGGCTGCCGATCCGGATCGAGACCCGCACCGGCGACACGCCGGTGTCGCGGCGGCAGCGGCAGCGGCGCTATCCGCCGGATATTTTGCTCACGACGCCCGAGCAGCTGGCGCTGCTGCTTGCCTCCGACGACGCGCCGTATCTGTTTTCGTCACTGAAGCGCATCGTGCTCGACGAGCTGCATGCGCTGGTGACCTCGAAGCGCGGCGACCTGTTGTCGCTCGGGCTCGCGCGGCTCTGGACCATCACGCCGCAGATCCGCGCCATCGGCCTGTCAGCGACCGTGGCCGAGCCTGAACAGCTCGCGCGTTTCCTGGTGCCGCAGCCGGGCGGCGAGTTCGCATCCGCCGACGTCGTCACCGCCGGCGGCGCCGCGCCGCCTGTTGTCGAGATGCTCGACACCCGCGAGCGGCTGCCATGGTCCGGCCACAGCGCGCGCCATGCGCTGCCCGAGGTTTACGAGCTGATCAAGCGCAACAAGACCACGCTGGTGTTCGTCAACACCCGCAGTCAGGCCGAGATGCTGTTCCAGGATCTCTGGCGCATGAACGATGACGGGCTTGCGATCGCGCTGCATCACGGCTCGCTCGACGTTGCGCAGCGCCGCAAGGTCGAGGACGCGATGGCCGCGGGAAAGCTGCGCGGCGTGGTCTGCACCTCCTCGCTCGATCTCGGCGTCGACTGGGGCGACGTCGACCTCGTGATCAATATCGGCGCGCCGAAGGGATCGTCGCGGCTGATGCAGCGGATCGGCCGCGCCAACCACCGTTTTGACGAAGCCTCGCGCGCTGTGCTGGTGCCGGCGAACCGGTTTGAAGTGCTGGAGTGCGCGGTCGCGATCGATGCCATCGCCGAGAATGCGCAGGACACGCCGCCGCTGCGCACCGGCGCGCTCGACGTGCTGGCCCAGCACGTGCTCGGTTGCGCCTGCGGCAAGCCGTTTTTGTCGGACGAGCTCTACGATGAAGTGCGCACATCAGCGCCTTACGCCGCGCTCGCCCGCAGCGATTTCGACGATGTCGTAGACTTCGTCGCCACCGGCGGCTACGCGCTGAAGACCTATGAGCGATTCGCGCGCATCAAGCAGGACAAGCAGGGCCGCTGGCGGGTCGCCAATCCCAAGGTGCGGCAGAGCTACCGCCTCAACGTCGGCACCATCGTCGAAGAGACCATGCTGAAGGTGCGGCTGGTGCGCTCGCGCGCCGGCGGTTCCGGCTCGACTGGCGCGATTGCGCGCGGCGGACGTATGCTCGGCGAGATCGAGGAGGTCTTCATCGAAGGCCTCGTCGTCGGCGACACCTTTGTGTTCGGCGGTGAGGTGGTGCGTTACGAGGCGCTGGTCGAGGACCAGGTCTATGTCTCCCGCGCCAACGACAAGGACGCCAAGGTGCCGTCCTATATGGGCGGCAAGTTCCCGCTCTCGACCTATCTCGCCGAGCGCGTCCGCAAGCTGCTCGACAACAGCCGCGCCTGGAATGCGCTGCCGGACCAGGTGCACGACTGGCTGTCGCTGCAAAAAAAATATTCCCGCGTGCCGGCGGTGCGCGAGCTGCTGGTCGAGACCTTTCCGCGCGGCGGCAGCCATTATCTGATCTGCTATCCCTTCGAGGGCCGGCTGGCGCACCAGACGCTCGGCATGCTGCTGACGCGGCGGCTGGAGCGCGCCCGCGCCCGGCCGCTCGGTTTCGTCGCCAATGAATATGCGCTGGCGGTCTGGGGCGTCGGCGATCTCTCCTTCATGATCCGGCAGGGCAGACTCGATCTCAACGCGCTGTTCGACGCCGACATGCTCGGCGACGATCTCGAGGCGTGGCTGGCGGAATCCGCGCTGATGAAGCGCACCTTCCGCAATTGCGCGATCATCTCGGGCCTGATCGCGCGCCGCTTCACCGACGAGGAGAAGTCGCGCCGCCAGGTGCTGTTTTCGACCGACCTGATCTACGACGTGCTGCGCAAGCACCAGGCCGACCATGTGCTGCTGCGCGCCGCGCGCGGTGATGCCGCCACAGGTTTGCTCGATCTCCGCCGTCTTGGCGACATGCTGTCGCGCGTCAAGGGGCGAATCACCCACAAGTCGCTCGACCACGTTTCCCCGCTTGCGGTCCCCGCGCTGCTGGAAATCGGCCGCGAGTCAGTTTATGGCGAAGCATCCGACGAGCTCCTGGCCGAAGCGGCCGAGGAACTCGTGCGGGAGGCGATGACATAAAGCTGGGACATGGGACGTGACGGCAGGCGCGCTGGCTTCGGAGACGAGTGACGAGATGCGCGTTACGAAGGTCACGGTCGCGGATGTCGGTTTCGTCGCCGATTGCTCCGGCGCGCTGTTCTGGGAAGAGCAGCGCCTGCTGGTCGTCTCCGACCTGCATCTCGAAAAGGGCTCGAGCTTTGCCGCCCGCGGCGTGCTGCTGCCACCCTACGATACCGTGGCGACGCTGAGCCGGCTCGCTGCGGTGATCGCGCGGCACGATCCGCGCCAGGTGATCGCGCTCGGCGACAGCTTTCATGATCGCACCGCGCATGAGCGGCTGTCGGATGCGGACCGCGAGGCGCTGGCCGCGCTGCAGGCGCGGCGCAGCTGGATCTGGATTTCAGGCAATCACGACCCGGCGCTGCCCTCCGACCTCGGCGGCGTGGTCGCCACCGAGGTCGCGATCGGTCCGATCGCGTTCCGCCACGAGCCGACCGGCGCCAGCGGCGAGATCGCCGGCCATCTGCATCCCAAGGCCCGCGTGCCGACCCGCGGCCGCTCGATCGAGCGCCGCTGCTTCGCCTCCGACGGCGAGCGCGCGGTGATGCCGGCCTTCGGCGCCTACACCGGCGGCCTGAGCATCCGCGACGCGGCGTTCGCAAGGATTTTTGGATCGCCGGGTTTCACGGCCCACGTGCTCGGCGACAACCGCGTGCACGCGTTCGTCGCGTCGCGGTGCTACTAGGTCGGTACTCCATCCCCGTCATCCCCGCGCAAAGGCCTCGCCTTTGTCGCTGGAGGTGGCCGCTTCTTCAGCGGCCCTCGAAGGATGAATCGGCCACCAGCCGGGCCGTTCATCCTTCGAGGCTCGCCGAAGAGGCTCGCACCTCCAGCGACAAAGGCGAAGCCTTTGCGCGAGGATGACGGGATGCAAATGGGCGTGGGCGACGCGACCCTGTCCTACGCCGCCTTCGCCTGCACGCTCTCGCAAAATTCCGCGAGCCGCTCGGCCAGCCGCAGCGTCGCGGGGCTGGCGCCGGGGGAGGCGACGAGCGCGACCTCGGTCCGGTCGATCGGCGCAAAGCCCTCCTTCGCGGTCAGGACGCGGTGATCGGCCTGGATCGCCATCTCCGAGAGGATGCTCAGCCCCATGCCGGCGGCCACCGCGGCCTGGATGCCGGAGAGGTTCGACGACGTGTAGGTCATGTGCCAGCTGCGCCCCGCGCTCTCCAGCGCATGGATCGCGCCGGCGCGGTAGAGGCAGCCCGGCGGGAAGCCGATCAGCGGCACCGATCCGGTGGTGGTGTCGCGCGGGCGATGCTTGCTGGTCACCCAGTGCACGCGTTCCGGCCATGCGGCGATGCCGCCCTTCTCGCCGGCGGTGCGCTTGAACAGCGCGAGGTCGAGATCGCCCCGCTCGAGGTCGCGCCTTAGCTGGGTGCTCTGGTCGGTGCGCACGTCGAGCCGCAGCGCGGGATGCGAGCGCGAGAATCCGGCCAGCACCTTCGCCAGGCGGAACGCGGCAAAATCCTCGGGCACGCCGAGCCGGATCGCGCCTTCACCGCTCGGCTGCGACACCACATCGCGCGCCTCCTCGGCGAGCGCCAGGAGCCGCCGCGCATAGGACAGCAGCCGCTCGCCGGCCTCCGTCGGGGTGACGTCCTTGCCGCTACGGATCAGCAGCGGCTGGCCGACATCCTCCTCCAGGCGCTTGATCTGCTGGCTCACCGTCGACTGGGTGCGGTGGACGCGTTCCCCGGCCCGCGTAAAACCCCCGGCATCGACCACCGAGACGAAACTGCGCAGCAGCTCCAGGTCGAGCATCTTCGATCTCCATTAAGAAATCCACTGCGGGCCAGTTTATCATTTAATTTCCAAATGGGAAGGCGCAGGCCTAGATCATGGCCGAAGGAGAACCGCCATGTCCGTCGCGTCCTCGATGGCCGCCCCACGCGCCCGCTTCAACGCCCTGCCGTTCCTGATCGCCCTGTTCTGCCTGCTCTGGAGCTATGCCTTCGTCGCCGGCAAGATCGGCGTCACCGACTGCCCGCCGTTGATCCTGCTCGCCGCGCGGTTTTCGCTGGCCGGCGTCCTGATTCTCGGCATTTCATTGCTGCGCAGGGATGCGTGGGATCTCACCTGGCGCGATGCGGCGGTGTTCGCGGTGCTCGGCGTCGCCAACAACGCGCTCTATCTCGGCCTCGGCTATACCGGCCTGAAGACGGTATCCGCCGGCCTCGGCGGTCTGATCGTCTCGGCCAATCCGGTGTTCACCGCGGTGCTGGCCGCGCTGTTCCTCAGCGAGGCGCTGACCCTGCGCAAGGTGATCGGCCTCTTGCTCGGCATGGTCGGCGTCGCCTTCATCGTCTGGCACCGGATATCGGTCGGCACCGATGATCCGCATGGCATCGTGTTCACGCTGGCCTCGCTGGCCTCGATCGTTGCCGGCACCATCCTGTTCAAGCTGCTGTCGCCGAAGGGCAGCCTGTGGATCGGCAACGGCATCCAGAACATCGCCGGCGGGCTTGCGGTGATGCCGTTCGCCTTCACGCTGTCCAGCATCAGCGACATCGTGCCGAGCATGCGGCTGGCTGGCGCCTTCGCGTTCCTGGTGCTCGGCGGCTCGATCCTGGCCTATCTGCTCTGGTTTCATCTCCTGAAAGTGTGTGGCGCCACCGCCGCCAGCGCCTATCACTTCCTGATGCCGCCGCTCGGCATGCTGTTCGCGTTCCTCGTGCTCGGTGAGCATGTCGAATTTCGCGACCTGCTCGGGATCGTTCCGGTGGCACTCGGCATTTATCTGGTGACCCGCCCCGCGGCCGCCGCACCCAACAGGACTGTGACATGAGCATCACCATCACACTGATCGGCGGACCCACGGCCTTGATCGAGGTCGGCGGGTTCCGCCTGCTCACCGATCCGACCTTCGATGCGCCCGGCGACTATCAACTGCCGCATGTGAAGCTGGAGAAGCTGACCGGCCCCGCGCTTCGCGCCAGCGATGTCGGCGACGTTGATGCGGTGCTGCTGAGCCACGACCAGCACTCCGACAATCTCGATCATTCGGGGCGGGATTTCCTCAAGCGCGCGAAGCGCGTGTTGACCACCGAGGCCGGTGCCAAGCGGCTCGGCGGCCACGCCGAGGGTTTTGCGCCCTGGGCCTCGACGGTGCTGAAGAAGGGCGACCGGTCGCTGACCATCACCGCGACGCCGGCGCGGCACGGACCGGCGGGCATCGAGCCACTGTCCGGCGACGTCATCGGCTTTGTGCTGGAACCGGGCCATGGCACCCGGCCGATCTATGTCAGCGGCGACACCACCTGGTTCGACGGTGTCGCCGAGGTGGCGCGGCGCTTTCCTTGCGGCGTCGTGCTGCCGTTCGCGGGAGCCGCGCAGACCCGCGGCCCGTTCCATCTCACCATGGACACCAACGACACGATCGAGACCGCGCGCGCTTTTGACGACGCCGTGATCGTGCCGGTGCATACCGACGGCTGGGCGCATTTCCGGCAGAACGCCAGTGACCTGCGGATGTCGTTCGACACGCTCGGCTTCGGCCGGCGCCTGCGCATCCTCGAGCCCGGGGTTGCGACAGAGATCGCATAGTTTCGTCCGAGGAACCTTGGTCGTGTCCGGCTCGTTGTCGCGACGGCTGGAACCGGACATGACGCGGCACAACACGATCTCGCGGGACCAATGTGAGGATGCGCCGCGTGGCAAGGCGCAGCGTCAGCCGTTCAGCTTCGGCCGTTTCCTGAAGACGCTCGGCCCCGGTCTGATCACCGGCGCCTCCGACGACGATCCGTCCGGGATCGGCACCTACAGCCAGGCCGGTGCGCAATTCGGCTACGGCATCGGCTGGACCATGCTGGTGACGTTTCCGTTGATGTCGGCGATCCAGGAGATCTGCGCACGGGTCGGCCGCGTTACCGGACGCGGCATCTCCGGCAATGTCAGCCGACATTATCCGCCCTGGATCTTGATCGCCGTGGTGGCGCTGCTTGCGATCGCCAACACCGTCAATATCGCGGCCGACCTCTCCGCGATGGCGGATGCGACCAGGCTGCTGGTCGGCGGTCCGGCGATCCTTTATGTCGTGCTGTTCGGCGTCGCCTCGGTGGCGGCGCAGATCTTCATGAACTACAAGCGCTACGTCGCGGTGCTGAAATGGCTGACCCTCAGCCTGTTTGCCTACGTCGCGGCGCTCGCCTTTGCCAGGGTGTCGTGGCACGAAGCCCTGGCCGGCGTGCTGGTGCCGCACATCAGTTGGAGCGCGGACTATCTCACGACCATCGTTGCGATCCTCGGCACCACGATCTCGCCCTATCTGTTCTTCTGGCAGGCCTCGCAGGAGGCCGACGAGCAACGCGTCGATGTCACCAAGCATCCGCTGATCGTCCAGCATTACGGCGCACAGCGCGAGTTCTCCCGCATCCGCGCCGACACCATCACCGGCATGGCGTTCTCCAACCTGATCGCGCTGTCGATCATCGTCACCGCCGCGGCGTCGCTGCATGCCACCGGGAAGACCGACATCCAGACCTCGGCGCAGGCGGCCGAGGCGCTGCGCCCGATCGCAGGGCCCTGGGCGGAGGTGATCTTCGCGCTCGGCATCGTCGGCACCGGACTATTGGCGATCCCGGTGCTTGCGGGCGCGACGGCTTACGCGGTCGGCGAGGGACGGCGATGGCGGGTCGGCCTGACCCGCAGGCCCAGGCGGGCGGTCGCGTTCTATTCGGTGCTGGCGCTGTCGGGTGGGCTCGGCATCGTGCTCAACTTCACGCCGATCGATCCGATCTCGGCGCTGTACTGGAGCGCCGTCGTCAACGGCGTGCTCGCCGTGCCCGTGATGGTGCTGCTGATGCTGATGGCGCGCCGCGAGGATGTGATGGGCCGCTTCGCGGTTCGCGGCTTGCTCTATTGGCTCGGCTGGCTGTCGACGGGGGCGATGGCGCTCAGCGTGATCGCGATGGGGATCATGCAATTCCTGTAGGATGGACGGCGCGCAGCCTACGCACCTGTTGTCAATCCTTGCGGAACACGATCGAGGCCATCCAGCCGGTCATCAGCGCCATGAAGGCGGTGACGAGGCCGTAGACCAGGCCGTTCTGCCGCGCGGTGGTGGCGACGAACTGCTCGAAGCCGACCTTGACGATCTCGAACGCGGTCTCGGTCTTGGTCACCAGCGCGCCGTCGCTGAACAGCTTGATCTCGACATTGTAGGTGCCGATCGGCACCTCGGCCGGCAGCGGAATGCCGGTACGGAACAGCGTCGGCGTCAGGAACGTCACCGCCGAAGTTTCCTCGCGATAGAGGCCGTGCTCGGTGCGCAGCCGCACGAAGGCGCTGCGGAAGGCGTCGTTCGGCACCACGTCGGCATAATCGGGGCCGACCCGCTGCATCAAGAGCACGTTGTTGAGCCCGAGCTGCTGGCGCCGCTGCACCTCGGGGGAGGCGATCTGGTCGAACGGGCGATTGGAGAACAGCGCGAGATAGCCCGGCACCTGCAGGAATTGCCGCGAGTCGGTGTTGATCCAGATGCCGAATTTGCGCTCCTTGCGCCGCGTCACCATGTCGGCGCGCGGGCCGGAGACGGTGACGACGAGATCGTAGCTGCCGCGATTTGGGGGCGTCTTGTCATCCTTCTCGACCGAGCCGAACAACACCAGCTCGCCGCCGGAATAGTTCGGCGTCACCGTGACGCGGTGATTGGAGACCGACACGATCAGCCGCTCGGCATGGACCGGTGTGGCCGCAAGGATTGCGGTAACGAGGCCGATGATGGCAAGCGGCGTGCGCGCCCTCATGGCGGACCTCCGCCACCGGTTTCGCGGATGCTGAACAGGTCCTGCGGCCGGATCACCAGTTCGACCGCGAAGCGGATGCCGACCGCGAGCACCAGAAGGCCGAGCAGCAGCCGCAAATGCTCGCCGCGGATCTTCTGGCCGGCGCGGGCGCCGAACTGCGCGCCGGTGACGCCGCCGACCATCAGGATCAGCGCCAGCACCGCGTCGACCAGATGATTGGTCACCGCATGCAGCAAGGTCGCGAACGTCATGGTGACGAGGGTGAGCACCATCGAGGTGCCGATCACGGTCGAGGTCGGTACCCGCAGCAGATAGATCATCAGCGGCACCAGGATGAAGCCGCCGCCGATGCCCATGATGGCGCCGATGAAGCCGATCACCAGCCCGACCACGACGACCGGAATCACCGAGAGATAGATCTTGGAGCGCTTGAAGCGCAGCTTCAGCGGCAGGCCGTGGACCCAGCCATGGCTGCCGGGCTTGCGCAGCGTCACCGCGCCGCCGCGGCGGATCCGCAGCATCGCGCGCAGGCCTTCCCAGAACATCAGCCCGCCGACGGTGGTCAGCAGGATGACGTAGGACAGCGCGATCATCAGATCGAGCTGGCCGAGCGAGCGCAGGAAGGTGAAGGTCCACACCCCCATCGCGGTGCCGAGCGTGCCGCCGACCAGCAGCACCGTCGCCAGCAAGGGATCGATCGCGCGTCTGCGCCAATAGGAGATCGCGCCGGAGAACGACGAAGCCGCGATATGGCTGGCGACGGACGCCACCGCCACCGCGGGCGCGATCCCGACGAAGATCAGCAGCGGCGTCATCAGAAAGCCGCCGCCGATGCCGAACATGCCGGAGACGAACCCCACCGCCGCACCCATCGCCAGGATGAGGAAGACATTGACCGGAATGTCGGCGATCGGGAGATAGAGCTGCACGCGCGTCGCTTCTGTCGGTTCGCGCGCGAGGCTGGGCGCAAGGCCGCATCACGGGCGTGGTGTCGTTCCGGGCATTCTCCGGCAGAACGATCCGGTCGGCGCGCAAGAAGCAGGCGAACGCGGGTCGATTGCCGCATCCCTGCATAACTGAAATCGGCGGGAGGCGGGACTAAAGAATCCGCCTCATGGGGCTTTTTTGCCGCATGTTGCCGGCGTGCTTGCGGAGGTGGTTGATGATTCAGATTAATGACAGACGCGCCCGGAGCTATTTCCGTTCCGATGGAATCGGAATGGCGCTCCAGATTTTTGTTTTGACGCGTTTTCTTCACGCGAACCGGTATCCCCTTCGCTGGAAAACGCTCTAGCTCAGCGCCGGTTGACCGGCGTGGTGACGAGGTTCATCGCGAGCGCCTGCCTCTCGCTCAACCAGCGGATGTCCGCGGTCTGCGACATCGCCTCGACGATCTCCGAGGACACGCCCATCTTGGTCATGTAGCCGAGTACCATGCCCTGGATGCGCTGCGCCTCGGCGACCGGATCGCTCATCTGCGCTTTCGAGGTGAAACGATGCACGCCGAGCCGTGAGCCCGCAATGCCATAGCGCTTGTCGCCGCCGGCATAGATCAGGACGCAGGCGCTGGCGCATGCGGCGGGACGAATCCTGCCCGATGCGTCGGCGGTGCCCACCGCCGTGACCAGCCCGCGCGCGCGAATGACCTCGCCCATGATCGCGGCCTGGTTCAGCGAGCCGCCTTGCGACGACAGCAGCACCGCGTCGCCGCGCGACAGGCGCGCCTCATCGAGCCGGTCGCGGAACCAGCTCGCGCTGGCCGAGCCGATCTCGCCGCTGATCGCAAGCGCGCGCCGGCCGCGGCCCGAGCCGTCGATGTCGACACTGGAAATCACGGCCGAGGTCATGCTCGCCGCGATATAGCTCTCGCGCCAGAACTCCCAGGCGCCGGGCTGCGACAGGTCGCGATAGGCGCGGATCAGCACACCCGACAGCAGCAGGACGAAGATGATCACGGACCAGATCGAGGGCCGGAAGATGCCGCGCGGTGCTGGAGCCTGCGGCGGGAAAGGCGGCGGCTGGCGAGGCGGTGGATTTGGCGGCGGCCCCCAGACTGAGGGGCGCTGGCGCGGCGGCGCAATCCGCGGTCCGGTGGGCGACGAACGATGCACGTCCGTACCATCCTCCTGACGATCATCGGCAGACAAGCCCGATCCTCCGGCACAAAGCCACGTCGCGCTTATCTACACGGCTGCAGCCCGGAGGGATAGGACGGCGACGCCCGCGAGGGGGCGCCCTCGTTTCAACTTAGTGAGCGGTCAAGGCGGCGGTCCGCTTCGTCGCCGGCCTGAGCGGTTTGGCGGCTGCGGGCTGCGCCGGGGCCGCGTCCCAGCCGCCGGCCGGGGCCGCCACGTTGACGGCGTCGCTCGGCTGCGGCTCGGCGATGAAGGTCTGGATCGCGAGCTTCGCGGCGGCCAGCGACTGCGGGTCGAGCCGCTTGGCAATGTCGTCGCGCTTGCGGCCGGCGTCGGCATCGCCCTGCGCCGCCGCGAGGCTGAACCACTTGAAGGACTCGGCGAGGTTCTGTTCGACCCCGATGCCGCGGGCGTAGAGAATGCCGAGATTGACCTGGCTGTCGGCGACGCCGCGGTCGGCGGCCTTGCGGAACCACTGCGCCGCGCTCTTGTAGTCGGCGCCCTTGCCCCCGCCATCGGCGTCGAGCACGGCGAGGTTATGCATCGCCTTGGCATTGCCGCGCTCGGCGGCCTGCACGTAGTAGCGGCGCGCCACGTCGAAGTCGCGCTTCACGCTGAGGCCCTTCTCGTAGAAGGTGCCGAGCCGGAACATCGCGGGCACCACGCCCGCTTGCGCGGCACGGCCATACCATTTGGCGGCTTCGTCGAGATTGGCGGTCACGCCCTTGCCCTCGGCAAAGCGGATGCCGACCTCGTAGGCCGCGGTGGCGTCGCCCTTCAGCGCGGCGGTGCGCAGCGCCGGACCGCCGATCGCATCCGGCAGCTTCTCGCCGGCGGGAATCTGGATCGTCGCGAGCTTGCCGCCAAGCGGCGGCGCCAGCGGTGCCGCTGCGATCGAGCCGGTGACGTCATTGCCACTGATCGGCGCTGCTGCCGCGGGAGCGGCGGCCGGCATCGGTGCAACCGCCGGCATGGCTGCCGCCGCTGCCGGGATCGCCACCTGCGCGCTGTCGAGCGTGTT
This sequence comes from Bradyrhizobium ivorense, assembly GCF_900696085.1. Classification (GTDB taxonomy): domain Bacteria; phylum Pseudomonadota; class Alphaproteobacteria; order Rhizobiales; family Xanthobacteraceae; genus Bradyrhizobium; species Bradyrhizobium ivorense. Next base: position 1,114,880 of record NZ_CAADFC020000016.1, on the reverse strand, counting down.
CGGCGCGGGCGTGTTGTTGGACTGGCGGCCGAGCGGGGTCGGCGAGGTCATCGACGGCCCGGGTGTGGCTGCGGGCGGCGCCGGCGTCGCGGAATGATCGGAAGGCAACTGCGGCGGAGCCGCGGCGGGCTCGCTTTCCATCGCCGGCATCTGCGGGGCGCTGCTGGTGTCGAGCAGGTTCATCGCCAGCTTGGCGGTGCCGAGCAGGATCACGACCACGCTCGCGCCGACCAGCAGCGAACGGATCTTTGAGGTGATGGTCGAAGGCTCGCGCTCGGGCGCGCCGGCCTTGACGGCGGCGGCCTTCGCGGCCTTGTCGGCCTTCTCCTTGGCCTTGGCCGCAGCCTTGCTGGCGGCGCGCGCGGCCTTTTCGTTGACCGGCTGCGCGGCGGCGGCCTGCGCGGCGCGGCGCGCGGCGGCGATGAAGCTCGAGGTCGAGACCGGCTCCTTCTTGCCGGCGGGAAGGTCGCTGATCGCGCTCTCGGACGCGGCGATCCGCTCCGACGGCGACGACATGCGGCCGGCGGGACGGGTGCCCGGCTCGAGAGGATGATCCGGCGGCAGTTCCGGCGCCAGCGTCGCGCGAGCCGGCGCGGTATGCGGCTCGAGGATTTCGCTGATGGCGCGCGGCGGCAGCGGCGGCGGGGGAGCGGCAGCAGCCGGCGGCGCCGCATGGAATTCGCGCGGCGCCGACATGAAGTGCTCCTGCGCCAGCGCAGGATTCGGCAGTTCGGGCTTGTACGGGTCGGGCCTGTATTGATCGGCCTTGTACGGATCAGCTTGGGGCTGCGCGACCGGCTCTCGCATCGGCGCGCGCGGCATCTCCATCCGCGCTTCGGTGGGCGGCGGTGCGGCCGGCGGCGGCGCGGTGCGGACGGTGCGCAGATCGTTCTCGATCATCGCCAGCCGGTCGACGACATGGCCGAGCGTGTTGTGCACGGTCTCCAGCGAATCCTGGGTGCGGCGATCGGTTTCCGACTGGCTGAAGCGGATGTCGGACAGCTCGCGCTTCACCATGTCGACGATGCCGGGGTCCATCATCGGCTGCGGCGAGGCGCCGTTGAAGTTGCGGGTGGCGTCGGCGAGCGAGGCGATATGGGCGTGCTGGGCCTCGAGATGCCGCATGATGTCATGCAGCGCTTCCTCGACCCGGCCGAGATTGCCGGTGCGCTGGTCGGTCGCCTCGAGGCGCTCGAGCAGGTAGGCGACGCGCTGTTCGAGATGGGTGAACGCCGAGGAGCTGTCATTGCCGACCTGCAGGCGGTCGATCCGCTCGGAGAGCGCGCGCACCGCGGCTTCGATCGCCTCTGAATTGTCGTAGCCGCCGGGGACCTGGCGGGTTTCCATCGTCGAGGTCAGCGCGGCAATGCGCTGCTCCAGCACGCCGAAGGCGTCGCTCGCGGTGTCGGTGCGCGAGAACTGCGACAGCTGGTCGACCTTGGCCGACAGCGCGTGCACGTCCTCGGAGAGCCGCAGCAGCGCGTCGTTGGAGGCGACGTTGGAGACGATGGCGCGCAGCGCCGCGATCGCGCCCTCGAGCTGATGCACCGTCGACGGATCGTCGTTGGCGCGCAGGATCATGTCGAGCTTGGCGCCGAGATTGCGGATCGCCTCGTCGTAGCCGGTGAGCTGCTCGGCCGGGGTCAGCGTGCGCAGCGCTTCGCGAATCTCGGAGAGCGCGCGCTCGATGCCGGCGATCACCTGGCCGTGGCCGTTGCTGCCGTCCTGGCGGATCTCGTCGATCCGACGATGCAACGAGCGGATCTCGTTCTCGATCGATTCGATCGCCCGGCGCGGCATCGCCTCGGTGATGGCCTGGCGGATGTCGGCAAGCTCGCTGCGGAAGGCGGCGATCGATTGCTCGAGATGGTCGGGCCGCTGCAGTGCCTCGATCTGGCTCGTGATCTTGAGCAAATGCTGCTCGAGCGCGGAGAAGTCCGGACCTGCGGGGGCGGGGGGCGGCGCATAGGCGCCCATCGGCGGAGCTGATGGAGCCATCGGCGGCGCGTTGCGCGGCGGCATCTGCCGCGGCGCGGGGCCGTCGAGCTCGTTCTGGCGCGCGGCGATCTCCGCGATCGCGGAATCGAACGATGCCGGGCTGAGCGGCGGCGAGGCGCGATAGACCTGCGCGGCGGCGCGTTCGACCGCCTCGGCCTGACGCTGCCGCTCCTGCAGCAGGCGCTCGTGTTGGAGCCGTTCCTGGATCTGCGGCTCGCGGATCGATTGCGGCTGTTGCTGCTGCTCGCGGATCAACTGGGGCTGCGGCTCCCGCACCGCCTGCGGTTGCGGCACCGCCTGCGGCCTGGAGATCTGCGACAGCCGCGCATCGAGGCGCGAAATGGCGTCGTTGAGCTGGCGAGCCACGGCGGGCTGGCCGCGCGGCACCTCGGCGCGCACGGCTTCGCCGCGCGACATCGGTTTTGCGATCTGCTCGATCTGGCGGGTGATGGCGTCGAGCCGCTGATGGATGTCGGCAACCTCGCGGCTCTCCCGGCTTTGCATCGGCTGCCGCTGCTCGTGAATGGCGCGATAATCCGGCGGGCTCGGCTCGCCGACGGTGGAATTGAGCCAGTCGTTCAGCGACATGCCGGCGCGCCGCGCCGCCGCCTCGGCCCTTTCGCGGACGGAGGGATCGATGCCGTCAACACTCCACGATACGCGCGAATTCATGATTCCGTCCGGTCCCGACTCCGGCGCTGTACCCTGCGCCCGCAGCCTCCCCGCGCATTCCCGTTAAGAGACAATCGAATTCTGCGCGGGTCGTCTGCCTCAGCTGTCGACTTTTTCCCGTCACGGTAAATAACGGGTTAAGGAATGCGGCCGAGGGGCCCTAAAGTTAGCAATTAGGGAACCTGTTGCGCCGGAACAGGACAGCGATTTGCGTCGCCGTTGAGTCGCTCCGCGCGCAATTCGGGGCTCCGAACTTCTCCTTCCCCCTGAAAGGGGAAGGCCGGGATGGGGGTCTGCCTCAGACACTGCTGTGCGTGGAGAGACATGATCCCCACCCGCTTTGCTCTGCGAGCAAAGCGACCTCCCATTTTCAAGGGGAGGTTAAGAATTGTTTCTAGCCGTTGCTCTCGCGCTTGCTGTCGTCGAGCGGCAGCACGTTGTTGCGCTGGGAGATCGCGGACAGCGCGTCGAGCGCCTCCTCACACCACTCCACCACGACGCGCTCATGGCGCATCCCGAGACGCAGGTTGAGCATCTTGCCGAGGTCGGCCGGCGGCGCGGTGCCATCGGGAAAGCGCTTGTTGAGCATCCGCTCGTAGCGCTCGTAGCGGTCGCGGTGATGCTCCAGCCGCGCCATCAAATCGGTGCGCAGGGATTCGATGTCGACGCCGTCGAGCGCATAGAGCCGGACCAGCAGGTCGTCCTTGATCGAGGGTGGCACGCTCGGCCGCGCTCCCCAGTGCCGCAGCGCCGCGCGGCCCTCGGCGGTCAGGGTATAGACCAGCTTGTTCGGCTTGCCGGACTGCACCACCTCGCGGCCCTGGACCTGGCCCTTGTCGCGCAGCCGGGACAGCTCGCGATAGATCTGCTGGTGGTCGGCCTTCCAGAAGAAGCCGATCGAGGCATCGAACGTCTTGGCGAGCTCATAGCCCGTCATTGGACGTTCCGTGAGGCACGCGAGGATTGCGTCACCGAGCGCCAACACCCACCTCCATCCCGGTTCCCGAAAAGGCCATTCTTCAGTTCGCTTGACTTTATGCGCTACTGTGCATATGCGTCAATATGCATATGGTGACCGCCGCCGCGCCCGCCGTGGGCGCGCGGTGTTCAGGCTTCTTCTTAAACCTTAAACCCGCCGCAGGAGACGTCCGAATGAGCAAGCCGGGTCTCGACAAGTGGTACGCCTACATGAAGTCCCACGACACATCGGCGTTGTGGGACCTGCTGCATTCCGATGCGGTGTTCGAAAGCCCGGTCGTGCACACGCCGCAGCGCGGCCGCGACATCACCTTCAAATATCTGACCAGCGCCGCCAAGGTGCTCGGCGGTCCCACCTTCAAGTATCTGGGCGAGTGGACCAACGACAGCGGCGCGGTGCTCGAATTCGAGAACGAGATCGACGGCATCAAGCTCAACGGCGTCGACATCATCACGTTCGATGGTGATGGCCGGATCACGCATTTCAAGGTGATGGTGCGTCCGCTCAAGGCCATCAACCTGCTGCACCAGATGATGGGTGCCGAGCTGATGAAGCAAAGCGGCGCTACGTCGCAATCACAGTCCCGATAGGACCTGCCGCAGCCAGCCGGAAGCGGATAAGGTTCGTTCCAACTCACCCAAGCAAGCTGCGCAGCGATTGTCGCGAATGCGACCACGAGCCAGCCGGGAGACCAAGATGCCGACCTACAAAGCCCCCGTCGAGGATGTCACCTTCCTGCTCAACGACGTCTTCCAGATCGACCGCTATGACAACCTTCCCGGCTTCACCGACGCCTCCGCCGATGTGCGCGAGGCGATCCTCGGCGAGGCCGCCAAGCTCAGCGAGGAAGTGCTGCAGCCGCTCAACCGGGTCGGCGATCTCGAAGGCTGCAAGCGCAGCGACGACGGCAGCGTCACCACGCCGAAGGGTTTCAAGGAAGCCTTCAAGCAGGTCGCCGAAGGCGGCTGGCTCGGCCTGTCGGCACCGGCGGAATATGGCGGCCAGGGCCTGCCGGTGACGCTCTCGCAGGCGGTCAACGAATTCCAGATCTCGGCCAACATGGCGTTCTCGATGTATGGCGGCCTCACCATGGGCGCGACCGCCGCGCTCCTGGTGCACGGTACGCCCGAGCAGAAGAAGACCTATGTGCCGAAGATGGTCGCCGGCGAATGGACCGGTACCATGAACCTGACCGAGCCGCATTGCGGCACCGATCTCGGCCTGCTCCGTACCAAGGCAGTGCGCCAGCAGGACGGCAGCTTCAAGATCACCGGCACCAAGATTTTCATTTCCGCCGGTGAGCACGATCTCACTGAGAACATCATCCATCTGGTGCTGGCGCGGATCGAAGGCGCGCCCGCCGGCATCAAGGGTGTCTCGCTGTTCGTCGTGCCGAAGGTGCTGGTCAATGCCGACGGCTCGCTGGGTGCGCGCAACGGCGTCACCTGCGGTTCGATCGAGCACAAGATGGGCATCCACGGCAATTCGACCTGTGTGATGAACTACGACAACGCCACCGGCTGGCTGATCGGCGAAGAGAACAAGGGCATGCAGGGCATGTTCGTGATGATGAACGAGGCCCGCCTCGGCGTCGCCGTGCAGGGCCTCGCGCAGTCCGAGGTCGCCTATCAGAACGCGGTCGCCTATGCGCGCGAGCGCCTGCAGGGCCGCTCGCTGACCGGCGTCAAGGCGGCCGACAAGCCGGCTGATCCGATCATCGTGCATCCCGACGTGCGCCGCACGCTGCTCACCATCCGCGCCTTCAATGAGGCGGCGCGCGCCATGGTGGTCTGGACCGCGCTGAAGAGCGACGTCGCCCACCGCTCCAACGATCCCAAGGATCGCCAGGAGGCCGACGACCATATGGGCCTGATGACGCCGGTGCTGAAGGGCGTGCTGACCGACACCGGCTTCGCCAACACGGTCTCCGCGCAGCAGATGTTCGGCGGCCACGGCTACATCGCCGAGCACGGCATGGAGCAGTTCGTGCGCGATGCCCGCATCTCGATGATCTATGAGGGCGCCAACGGCATTCAGGCGCTCGACCTGGTCGGCCGCAAGCTGCCGCGCGACGGCGGCCGGGCCGCGATGGCGTTCTTCGGCGAGGTCGGCGCCTACGCCAAGGAGCATGGCGGCGACGAGGCGATGAAGCCGTTCATCACCCCGCTGTCGGCGGCGCTCGGCCATCTGCAGCAGGCGACCGGCTGGCTGATGCAGAATGCGCTGGCCAAGCCCGACAATGCCGGCGCCGCCGCGACCGACTACATGAAATTGTTCGGCCTGGTCGCGCTCGGCTACATGTGGGCGAGGATGGCCAAGGTGGCGCAGGACAAGATCACCGCCTCCGGCGCCGCGCCCTATCTGGCCACCAAGCTGGTGACCGGTCGCTTCTTCATGGAGAAGCTGCTGCCGGAGACCGCGGTGCACCTGGCGCGGATCCAGAGCGGCAGCGCCACCACGATGGAACTGGCCGCGGAAGCGTTCTGAAAAATCGTCGCCGCACCTGCTGCGGCGACGGCTTCCTTCGGCTATATATTATGATCCTCATATCACGGAGGGCGTCATGCCTGAGGCATATATCTACGATCACGTTCGTACCCCGCGCGGCCGCGGCAAGGCCGATGGCGCGCTCCATGAAGTGACCGCGCTGGCGCTTGCCACGGTGCCGCTCAAGGCGCTGAAGGACCGCAACAACCTGCCGGAAGACTCCGTCGACGACGTCGTGCTCGGCGTGGTCGATCCGGTCGGCGAGGCCGGCAGCGACATCGCCCGCTTCGCGGCGCTGAAGGCCGGCCTCGGCGAGAAGGTGCCGGGCGTGCAGATCAGCCGCTTCTGCGCCTCCGGCCTCGATGCCGTGAACTTTGCCGCGGCCCAGATCATGAGCGGCCAGCATGAGCTCGTGATCGGCGGCGGCGCCGAATCGATGAGCCGCGTCGGCATCGGCGCCTCCGGCGGCGCCTGGCCGATGGATCCGTCGATGGCGGTGCCGGCCTATTTCATGCCGCAGGGCATCTCGGCCGACCTGATCGCGACCAAATACGGTTTCTCGCGCGATGATGTCGATGCGTACGCCGTGCAGAGCCAGCAGCGCGCCGGCAAGGCCTGGGACGAAGGCCGCTTCAAGAATTCGGTGGTGCCGGTCAAGGACATCAATGGCCTGACCATCCTCGCCAAGGACGAGCACATGCGCCCGACCACGACAATGCAGTCGCTGGCGCAATTGCAGCCGTCGTTCGCCGCGATGGCGGCGATGGCCGGCTTCGACGCGGTGGCGACCCAGTCGCATCCCGAGGTCGAGAAGGTCAATTACGTGCATCACGCCGGCAACTCCTCCGGCATCGTCGACGGCGCCGGCGCGGTGCTGCTCGGCAGCAAGGAGGCTGGCGCCAAGCACGGCCTGAAGCCGCGGGCGAAAATCCGCGCGTTCGCCAATATTGGCTCGGAGCCGGCGATGATGCTGACCGGCCCGGTCGACGTCACCGAAAAGCTGTTCGAGCGCTCCGGCATGAAGAAGTCGGACATCGACCTGTTCGAGCTCAACGAGGCCTTCGCCTCGGTGGTGCTGCGCTACATCCAGGCCTTCGACATCGACAATGCCAAGATCAACGTCAATGGCGGCGCGATCGCGCTCGGCCATCCGCTCGGCGCCACCGGCGCGATGATCCTCGGCACCGTGCTCGACGAGCTCGAGCGCACCAACAAGCAGACCGCGCTGGTGACGCTGTGCATCGGCGGCGGCATGGGCACCGCCACCATCATCGAGCGCGTGTAAGGCGAGGGGAGCGAACAACATGGCCTACAAGAATTTCAAGTTCGAGACCGATGCCGACGGCATTGCGCTGGTCACCTGGGACATCCCGGGCCGCTCGATGAACGTGTTCGACGAGCTCTCCAACCAGGAGCTCGGCGAGATCATCAAGCAGACCACGAGCGATGCCGCGATCAAGGGTGTGGTCATCACTTCGGCCAAGGAGGCGTTCTGCGCCGGCGCCGACCTCTCGATGCTCGAGGGCATGAACCACGCCTATGCCAAGCTCCTGAAAGAGAAGGGCGAGGAAGCCGCCAACCAGATGCTGTTCGAGCAGAGCCGCCAGATGTCGCTGGCGTTCCGCGCGATCGAGACCTCCGGCAAGCCGTGGGTCGCCGCGATCAACGGCCTCGCGCTCGGCGGCGGCTTCGAGGTCACGCTGGCCTGCCACTATCGCGTCGCCGCCGACAATCCGAAGACCCGGCTCGGCCTGCCCGAGATCAAGGTCGGCCTGTTCCCCGGCGCTGGGGGCACCCAGCGCGTGCCGCGTCTCGTGCCGCCGCAGGATGCGATGACGCTGCTGCTCAAGGGCGAGGCGGTCAAGCTCGACCGCGCCAAGGCGCTCAATCTGATCCACGCCATCGTTCCCGCCGCCGATCTGATCAAGGCGGCGAAGGACTGGATCAAGGGCGGCGGCAAGGCCGTCGCGCCGTGGGACGAGAAGGGCTTCAAGCTGCCCGGCGGCCCGGTCTTCTCCAAGATGGGCATGCAGATGTTCCCGGCCGGCAACGCGATCTACCGCCGCGAGACGTTCGACAATTATCCGGCCGCGCGCGCCATCATGAGCTGCGTCTATGAAGGTCTGCAGTTGCCGATCGACGCCGCGCTGCGCGTCGAGTCGCGTTACTTCACGAGTGTGCTGCGCTCGAAGGAAGCGGCGGCGATGATCCGCTCGCTGTTCCTGTCGATGCAGGAGCTCAACAAGGGCGCGCGCCGCCCGGCCGGCGTGCCGCCGACCAAGGTGAAGAAGCTCGCCGTGATCGGCGCCGGCTTCATGGGCGCCAGCGTCGGTTACGTCTCGGCGCAGGCCGGCATCGACGTCGTGCTTGTCGATCGCGACCAGGAGAGCGCCGACAAGGGCAAGGGTCACGCCAAGAGCGTGGTCGACGGCCAGGTTGCCAAGGGCCGCATGAAGCAGGAGGCGGGCGACGCCATTCTCGCGCGCATTACGGCGACGGCCGACTACAACGCGATCAGCGACTGCGACCTCGTCATCGAGGCCGTGTTCGAGGACCGCAAGGTCAAGGCCGATACCTATGCCAAGGCGCAGCCGCTGCTCAAGTCCGGCGCGATCTTCGCCTCCAACACCTCGACCTTGCCGATCAACTCGCTCGCGGAAGAATTCAAGGACCAGGGCAAGTTCATCGGCATCCACTTCTTCTCGCCGGTCGAGAAGATGATGCTGGTCGAGATCATCCTCGGCAAGAACACCGGCGACGTCGCGCTGGCGACCGCGCTGGACTATGTGCGCGCCATCGGCAAGACCCCGATTGTTGTGAACGACTCCCGCGGCTTCTTCGCCAACCGCTGCGTGATGCGCTACATCGCCGAGGGCAACGAGATGCTGCTCGAAGGCGTGCCGCCGGCGATGATCGAGAACACCGCCAAGATGGCCGGCATGCCGGTCGGCCCGCTGTCGCTGCAGGACGAGGTCGCGCTCGATCTCGGGCTGAAGATCACCAAGGCCACCGAGGCCGATCTCGGTCCCAACGCGGTCGACCAGGCGCAGAAGAAGCTGATGGTCGAGATGGTCGAGAAGCAGGGCCGCTTCGGCCGCAAGAACGGCAAGGGCTTTTACGACTATCCGGAAAAGGGCAAGGGTCAGAAGAGCCTGTGGCCGGGGCTCGCCAGCCTGCAGCCGAAGCAGCTCGACCCCGACACGCTCAGCGTCGAGGAATTGAAGCAGCGCTTCCTGGTGGCGCAGGCGGTGGAAGCTGCGCGCACGGTCGAGGACCACGTCATCACCGACGTGCGCGAGGCCGATGTCGGCTCGATCCTCGGCTTCGGCTTCGCCCCGTTCACCGGCGGCGCGCTGTCCTATATCGACTTCATGGGCACGAAAAATTTCGTCGCGCTGTGTCACAGCTTCGAGAAGAAATACGGCTCGCGCTTCACGCCGCCGAAACTGCTGGAAGAGATGGCCGCCAAGGGCGAGACCTTCTACGGCCGCTTCCCGCCGAAGAAGCCGGCGGCGCAGGCCGCGGAGTAGTTCTCGTCGCCGAAGCGGCGTCCTAACCTCCCCTTGAAAAGGGGAGGTCGCTTTGCTCGCAGAGCAAAGCGGGTGGGGATCAACTCTCTCCACGAGCGACGGTGCGTGTGGCCGACCCCCATCCCGACCTTCCCCCTTTCAGGGGGAAGGAGAAGACTTGTAGCCCGGATGGAGCGCAGCGAAATCCGGGGCGTTTTCTGCCGATGCGCCTGCCCCGGATTGCGCTGCGCTCCATCCGGGCCACGTGGTCGGATCAAATCTCGTCATCGCCGCCGCGCTGTCACGCCGGTCAAACTACCGCCACGCTAGCTCCCCGCGAGCACCATGCTTGCTCCGTACTGGCACCACTCTTGCTGCTGAATCGATAGCCGTCCGCGACCACGTTCAGCGCCAAAGGTGTTCCGTCATGAGTTCCCTGGTGTTCCGAAAAGACGCTGCCGACACTGCGGCGAAAAGCGCGCCGGTTGGCTTGCTGCGCCTGCCGTCGGGCCGCGGGTGGCTGCTTCGGCTGCGCCGCAAGGGGCCCTCATGGGCGGGCCTGGCGCTGCTCCTTCTTGCCGCGGATCTGCTGCTGGCGCTGGCCGCCTGGGGCGCCGTCGATTTCTTCCGCCATTGAGCTGTCGGCCCGCGGAGCGAAAGACATCCCGGCGAGATAGGCGAGCTGACAGGCCACGAGGCTGCCGACCACGAGCGCAACCCCGCCGGCGAATCCAAAGCCGTTGGACTGCAGCACGATCGCGGCCAGCAGCGCGACCGCCGGCGACACCAGCAACAGCGCCCAGACGCGCAAGTATAAGCCGGTGGCCAGACCGGCCAGCACGCTCGCGAACAACAGGGTAATGGCGATCGTCACATTTTTAGACCAGTTGGAGCGGAGGGCACGCCGCAGGTCATAGTGGGTCAGTTGGATCGCGTGAACAAGAACGGCAACGCCCAACGCGCGAACAACGCCGACTCATTGTTAATCACTACAATACCGATCAAATTGTTTGGTTCCGGCGCGCCTGCCTGAGGAAGAGAATCAGCGTGCACAAAAAAGAGCCGGATCGGCGATCCGGCTCTTTCGCTTTCATTGCGATCGCGAGCTCACGCCGCCTTGAGCAGGCCTTCCTTCTTCAGCGCTTCCTGCACCTTCGGGCGCGCTGCGACGCGGGCCTTGTAGGCGGTGACATTGGGCAGCGCCGAGAGATCGAAGCCGAGCCGGTCGGCTGCCCACATGATCATGGTGAAGAGGTAGCCATCGGCGACGGTGAACTGGCTGCCCATCAGATAGTCGCGGCCGGCGAGTTGGCTCTCGACATATTTGAACTTGCCCATCGCGCGGTCCCTGAAGAACGCCTTGGCGTCGTCGGCGAGCACCGGCGAGAACATCGGGCCGAGATTCTTGTGCAACTCGGTGGTGATGTAGTTCAGCCATTCGAGCAGCTTGTAGCGCTCGTTGGAGTCGCGGGCCGGCGCCAGCTTCTTGTCGGAAACCTTGTCGGCGATCATCTGGATGATGATCGGCCCCTCGGTGACCATCTCGCCGGAATCGAGCGCCAGCGCGGGCACCTGGCCCTTGGGGTTCACTTGCCAGAAATCGTCGCCGCTTTCGAGCTTCTTGGCGCGCAGGTCGACCTTGACCAACTCATAGGGCAGGTCGGCTTCGAGCAGCGCGATGTGGGGGGAGAGGGAGCAGGCACCGGGGGAGTAATAGAGCTTCATGGGGGGTATTCCTTCCCTTGTTCTTGGCAGCCGGAGAGGGATTGCCTACATGCACCTGCATGAAATAGTCAAGATTGATGCAGATGCATTCAGTGCGGTACACTGGGTTCCGGGACCTTATGGGCTAGACCATGAAACGCAAGCTATCGACCGAGGCGACGGCCGCCTGGATCCGCCTGATGCGGGTGCCGAGCCGGGTGCTTGACTGTGTCGAGCAGGATCTGAAGAAGGCCGGCTATCCGCCGCTCGCCTGGTACGATGCCCTGCTCGAGCTGTCGCGCGCCCCGTCCGGCGAGCTGCGCCCGGTCGAGCTCGAGCGGCAAATGCTGATCCCGCAATATTCGACCTCGCGGCTGATCGACAAGCTGGTCGACGAGGGGCTCGCCGCCCGGCGCGAATGCAAGATCGACAAGCGCGGCCAGTTCGTCGAGATCACCGAGGCCGGGCGCGACTTGCAGAAGCGGATGTGGAGCGCCTATTCGGCCGCGATCGACAAGCATGTCGGCTCCAAACTGTCCGATGCCGAGGCCGCGAGACTCTGCGGCCTGCTCGACCGCCTCGGCTGCTCCTGCAGCGACGCCAAGGCCGATGCAAAGGCCGACGCAAAGGCCGACACCAAGAGCGAGACCAAGGCCGCGCCTGCGCGAGACAGTGTGCCTGCCCGATGATCGTCCTGACCCCATCATCCGCGCGCCACGGGGCCCGCGGATACCCTTGCCACCGCGCGCCTTCGATCGAAGCGCCCTTGAGTTGGATTTCGTATGGCGCGTGACCAGATCGACATGACGCCGCTTGAGTCGCGCGACGAACTCGTGGCGTGGCTTGAAGCCGGCGTGAAGCCCGAGTCCGAATTCCGGATCGGCACCGAGCACGAGAAGACCCCGTTCACGCTCGACGGCCATCAGCCGGTGCCTTACGCCGGCGCCAAAGGCATCGGCGCGCTGCTCGAGGGCATGAAGCTCCTGCTCGGCTGGGAGCCGATCATGGAGCGCGGCAACATCATCGGCCTCTACGACGTCACCGGCGGCGGCGCGATCTCGCTCGAGCCGGGCGGCCAGTTCGAATTGTCGGGCGCGCCGGTCGAGACCGTGCACCAGACCCAGGCCGAGCTGATGGCTCACCTCGCGCAGGTGCGCGAGATCGCAACGCCGCTCGGCATCGGCTTCCTCGGCCTCGGCATGACGCCGTCCTGGTCGCGGGCGCAGATCCCGGTGATGCCGAAGGGCCGCTACAAGATCATGCGCAACTACATGCCGAAGGTCGGCAAATACGGCCTCGACATGATGTTCCGTACCTGCACGGTGCAGACCAATCTCGACTTCTCCTCCGAAGCCGACATGGTCAAGAAGCTGCGGGTCTCGCTGGCGCTGCAGCCGGTCGCGACCGCGCTGTTCGCCAACTCGCCGTTCACCGAAGGCAAGCCGAACGGCTTTCTGTCGTTCCGCTCCGAGATCTGGCGCGACACCGACAATGCGCGCTCCGGCATGCTGCCGTTCGCGTTCGAGGACGGCATGTCCTTTGAGCGTTATGTCGACTACGCGCTCGACGTTCCGATGTATTTCGTCAAGCGCGGCGACGACTATATCGACGTCTCGGGCTCCTCGTTCCGCGATTTCTTTGCCGGCAAGAACAAGACGTTCCCCGGCGAGCGCCCGACGCTGTCGGACTGGGCCAATCATCTGTCGACGATCTTCCCCGAGGTGCGGCTGAAGCGGTATCTGGAGATGCGCGGCGCCGACGGCGTGCCGTGGGGCCGGTTGCCGGCGCTGCCGGCGTTCTGGGTCGGCCTGCTCTACGACAATGACAGTCTCGATGCCGCCTGGGACATCGTCCGCCACTGGACCGCGCCGGAGCGGCAGGCGTTGCGTGACGACGTGCCGCGTTTCGGCTTCAAGTCGCGGATCAAGGACCGCTATCTGTTCGAGATCGCCAAGGAGTGCCTGATCCTGTCGCATGCCGGCTTGCGCCGGCGTGGCCGCATCGACCATCTCGGCCGCGACGAGAGCCGCTTCCTCGAGCCGTTGGAGCGCATCATCGAAGCCGGCCGCTCGCCGGCCGAGGAGATGCTGGACAAGTACAACGGCGCCTGGAAGGGCTCGGTGGAACCGGCGTATCAGGAATACGCGTTCTAGCTCCAAGGGGCCTCAGCAATGAACTGAAACACGCGGCTTGCGGCGGCGATGTCGCATCGCCGGTCACGCGCCGTTCATCCGCCGTACAGGTTCATGGCGTTCAAATGACGCCCCGCGAAATGCGCGGGGCTGCGCGAATTTGAAAGCAAACTCATGGAGATAGGCCGCCTCTTCAGGGCGTGTGTGGCGACGTTCGCAATTTTTGCGGCGCTGCTCGTCGCGCGTCCGGCATTGGCGCAGTCGAGTTTCGACCGGCCCGGCGGCGACTACATGAATTCGCCGGTGGCCACGGGCGATCCCGCCGATTGCGCGCTTGCCTGCGAGCGCGACCGCCGCTGCCGTGCCTGGAGCTTCAACTATCCGACCGACGTCGCCGCGGGCGCAGTGTGCTGGCTCAAGAGCACGGTACCGGCCCGCGTGCCGGATTCCTGCTGCGTCTCCGGCGTGCGCGGCGCCGGCGTGGTCGAGCCGCGCTCCGGCCCGATCGAGACCTCGATCGACCGCTTCGGCGGCGACTACAAGAATTTTGAATTGAAGGCCGCCGAGGGCGACGGGGCCTGCCAAGCCGCCTGCACCGCCGACAACAAGTGCCGCGCCTGGACCTATGCCCGCCCCGGCTACGCCGGCCGCGACGCGCATTGCTTCCTGAAGAAAGACATCAAGCCGCCGCGCCGCAAGGCGGGGTTCACGTCGGGCGTGGTGCGCTGACGCGCGAAGCTCCGTAGCCCGGATGCAGCGAAGCGTAATCCGGGAAAGTCCATCCGGGGCAAGAGCGGCCCCGGATTACGCTTCGCTGCATCCGGGCTACAAGGCACCTACTCCGCCGCCAAGACCGTGATCTCCGGCCACAGCGCCTTCCAGCGCGCGGCCTTCTTGGCGTAATTCGCCGCGGAGAAATTCGCGGTGCGGTTCGGCCGCACGATCATGGCGGCGACATCGTCAAAACCGTTCGGCGCGTAGATCTCGTAGCCATCGCTGCTGCGGCGAATGCCGATCCGCGTGTTCTCGGTGAGGAAGCGGTCGATGCCGTCGGTCGATCGCGACAGCGGCGGGTAAGGCAGGCCGTGCTTCTCGGGATACCAGAGATGGACGCGGGCCTGGTTGCGCGCCTCGATCTCTGCGCCGAGATGGCCAAGGCGCGCCTGCAATGCGCGGATCACGGCGTCCTCGGCTTCCCATGAGGGATCGGGATCGAAATAGAACACGTCGTAGTCGCTGATGCCGTGATCGACCGGACGGTTCGTCAGCACGTTCCAGACGGTCTGCACGAGGCAGCCGGAGACCAGCCACGCGTCGGGCAAGGCAAGGCGATGCAGTTCGTCGGTGATGATGCGGTTGGCCGGGTTGCGAAGCGCCGCGTCAAGGAATTGGTCGGAGTTCATCGATGAACCGTGGCTACATCGTCGCGTCATACTCCTTCACCGCCTTGTTCGAGGCCAGCGTGCGCCAGTGCCGGCGCAGCAGCGGCTCGACGCTGGCGCGCCTCGCCTTCGACAGGCGGATCAGTACGGTCGGATAGTCGCGATAGTGATCGGTGAAATAGAACACGCTCGGCTGGCGCTCGACCAGCATGTCGCGTTCGTCCGGCGGCACGCCCGGCATCACCAGGCTGTCGCCGTCCTCCCTCAGCCGCACCAGCAGCTTCTTGCGCACTTTCAGCGCCGGCGTGCCGTAGGAGGTGCCGTCCTCGACCTCCGGCCACGTCAGCGCAAGAGTTCGGATGTCGTCGAAGGTCACAGTGCCCCACGAGAACGTAGCCCGGATGAGCGCAGCGATATCCGGGGCAGGTCTATCCGCGGTGAGAGCGATCCCGGATGTCGCTTCGCTCATCCGGGCTACGGCAGGCTCGTTCAATGCACCGAGGTGAAGAACCGGGCGAGGCGGAAGCCCGAGAGCCATGTGTAGACCGGCTGGCTGCGGATGCCGAGGTCCCAGGAGCCGACCACCGCATCGGCGCGGCCGATCAGATTGTCGATCGGCAGCAGTCCGACGCCGCCGTCGCGCACCGGCACGCGGCTGTCGGCCGAATTGTCGCGATTGTCGCCGAGCACGAACAGTTCGCCCGGCGGCACCGTCACCTCGGCGGTGTTGTCGAGCCGGCCGTTGTCGCGGATCTTGAAAATGGCGTGGCTGACGCCGTTCGGCAGCGTCTCGACATAGCGATAGGCTTCCTCGCCGCCGCCGCGATCGTCCTCGGCGAAGCCGGTGCCATCGGGCTTCAGCGCCGCCGGATGATCGTTGATGAAGAGCTGGCCCTGTCGCATCTGGATGCGGTCGCCGGGCAGCCCGACCACACGCTTCACCCACGCTTGAGAACGATCGCCCGGCCAGCGGAACACAACCACGTCGCCGCGCTTCGGCGTCTCGCCGAACACCCGGCCGGTTTCCGGCAGCGTGATCTGGATCGGCAGCGAGGCAGCGCCGTAGCCATAGGGGTATTTCGAGGCGACCAGTGCGTCGCCGATCAGGAGGGTCGGCTCCATCGAGCCCGACGGCACGTAGAACGGCTCGGCGATTGCGCCCTTGGCGAGGAACACGACGGCCACGATCGCGACCAGTTGCGCCGCCTGTCCGCGCCAGGTCGACTGCTTCGGCTTCGCCGCCGCTACCTCGTTTCCGCTGCTCACTAGCCTGTTCCTCCGACCGTAATCCGTTCCATCCGCAGCGTCGGCTGGCCGACGCCGACCGGCACGCCCTGGCCGTTCTTGCCGCAGGTGCCGATTCCCGTGTCGAGCGCAAGATCGTTGCCGATCATGGTGATCCTGTGGAGATCGGTCGGCCCGTTGCCGATCAGCATGGCGCCCTTCAGGGGTGCGCCGAGCTTGCCGTTCTCGATCTTGTAGGCCTCGGTGCACTGGAACACGTATTTGCCCGAGGTGATGTCGACCTGGCCGCCGCCGAAATTCGCGGCATACATGCCGTTCTTCACCGAGGCGATGATCTCGGCCGGGTCGCGGTCGCCTGAGAGCATGTAGGTGTTGGTCATACGCGGCATCGGCACATGGGCATAGCTCTGCCGCCGGCCGTTGCCCGTGGGCTTCATGCCCATCAGGCGGGCGTTCTGGCGGTCCTGCATGTAACCGACCAGAATGCCGTCTTCGATCAGCACGGTGCGGTTGGTCGGCGTGCCTTCGTCGTCGATCGAAAGCGAGCCGCGGCGCGAGGCCATGGTGCCGTCGTCGACCACGGTGACGCCCTTGGCGGCGACCTGCTTGCCCATCAGGCCTGCAAAAGCCGAGGTCTGCTTGCGGTTGAAATCGCCCTCGAGCCCGTGGCCGACCGCCTCATGCAGCATCACGCCGGGCCAGCCGGCGCCGAGCACCACGTCCATCTCGCCGGCGGGCGCAGGGACCGATTCCAGATTGACCAGCGCCTCGCGCAGCGCGCCGTCGGCGGCATCGCGCCAGGCCTTGGTCTCGATGAAGCGCGCATAACCCTCGCGGCCGCCATAGCCCTTGCTGCCGCTCTCCTGCCGGTCGCCCTGGCCGGCGACCACGGAAATGTTGACGCGCACCAGCGGGCGGATGTCGCGATAGCTCTCGCCGTCGGGCCGCACGATCTCGACCACCTGCCAGGTCGCGGTCAGGCTGGCGGAGACCTGCCGCACCCGCGGATCCTTGTCGCGGACATAGGCGTCGATCTCGCCAAGCAACTTCACCTTGGCCTCGAAGGCCGGGCCGTCGAGCGGGTTCTCGTCGCCATAAAGCTTTACGTTGGTGTGCGCCGGCGCCGCCGCGAACGTTCCCGCGTAACCGCCGCGCACCGCCGCGACCGCGTCGGCCGCGCGGATCAGCGCCGGGATCGACACATCGGAGGAATGCGCATAGCCGACCGCGTCGTCCTTGACCGCGCGCAGGCCAAAACCCTGTGAGGTGTCGTAGGTCGCCTGCTTCAGCCTTCCATTGTCGAACACCAGCGCCTCGGTCTGCCCGAACTCCAGAAACAGTTCGCCGTCATCGGCGCCGGCAAGCCCGCGCGCCACCTCGCGGCGGACGGCATCACGGTCGAGTTTGGCGCGGTCGAGCAGGGAGGTCGTGGCAGGATTGGTCATCAGCGATCGTCCGTTGTCGGGGAGATTCGATCCAAGATAGTGGTTTGGCGCCCGTTCCGCGAGAGGCCGCAGCACACGTTGCCGAGACCATGGATAGTGTCGAATAGTTCCGGTCCGGGATGAACATTCGGAAAGCTTCCACGGACCCTCGATACGGTGGCGCGGGAGCGGCGCACCAAAATGCCGAAAAACAACCCCATGCAAAGTAGCACGCGGCTGACGGCGTTCGACACAGCGACTGTGCGACGAGGCGCTTGACACGTCGGGCAACTCAGGGATATTCTTCCACTATTCCGAAATCTGGCAGGCGCCACTCGCCCGGGGCACGGGCATGACGAGCTATGGGCATGGCCGATAGCCATATGCGATAGCCCTGCTCTTGCGGGGGAAGGGGAAGACAGATTCGGGCTGCGCCAACAGAACGGACCCCGTAGGCCCTAAAGCGCGATGGGATCAGGTTGAATCACCATCGCGCTTTAGCTCCTTGTTTGAGCATGATCTTTTCGGAAAACCGCTTCGCACTTTTCCGGATCATGCTCTAGGGCAATTTGTCATACCCCTCGCTGAGCCCGTTCAGGCTGAGCGGGAAGCCGATGCCTTCTTCCGGCGTCTCGAAGATGATGAAGGTCGCGGTCTTGGCGTTCTTGAGCTGGCCGAGCAGCTTGTCGTCCATCACGACCTCGGCCACGCAGCCATTGGGCAGGCATCTGACAAAACCGGCGCGGCCGACGTCCTGGTTGTCGAGCTTGAGGCCGAGGCCGGAGGGGAGCAGGACGCCGAGCGGGGCGACCACGCGCATCAGGCGGCTCTTCTGGTCGGCGGTTTTCAGCACGATCACGGTGAGGCCGGCATTGGAGCGGTCTTCCGCTACCACGCTCTGGATCAGCGCGCATTGTTCTGCCTGGGCGCCCGGCGGGGTGTCGCAGCGGATCTGCCAGTCGCCATGGACCGAGCGCACCGCGCCCTGCGCGTTTGTGGCCTGGGTCAGACCGAGCGCGAACACCACCGCCAGCAGGCCGCCGAGCCAGCCGGCCAGCGCCTTTCGTCTTGCCTGAACGTCTGAAACGCCCATCCGGGTCGATCCTCTGATGTTGGGTCCGGCCGTTCCGGCCGCCGGTAGCACGCAACAGTCGACTGATACCCAATGACGGCGCCTTGAAGGCGAATCTTCAGCTATTCCCGCGCCGGATTGAGGCGTCCCACCGCGAATCAGGTTCCTGCGGGCCGCCTCGTCTGTGGGTACATCTGGCAATTCCCCTGTCAAGCAGGTGGACAATTTGTCCGGCGACTTTCGCTTGATTTTGCGGGAAAAATCCGCCGCTGCAGGTTAGCCGCACGCGCATGGCTTTCGGTCCCACTACTGCATTGCGAGCGCCTGCGAATTATGGTTTGAGAGGCTGGATTTCGACGCGTTCTAGCGATCTGGCTCCCGTACCCACCTTGACTTGACGACGGGTACGTCCGGTAGGCCATTTGTCAGGGCGGATCGTGCTGCATTTCCGGCCAAATGCCGGAAGTGCTTTGGGGAATTATCTAGGGAGCGCGAGCGGCATGAAGATGTCGATTGGCCGGATGGGCCGACAATTGCTGGGGGTGGCGGTGGCGGGCATGGCGTTTGTCGCCGCAGGACCGGCATCTGCCGAAATGGGTCAGCCGGCGCCGTGGGAGCACACGCTGCAGGAAGCCGCGACCCCGGTGATGGAAAACATCATCTGGTTTCACAATTTCCTGCTGGTGCTGATCACCGTCATCACGCTGTTCGTGCTGGCGCTGCTCGTGATTGTGGTGGTGAAGTTCAACGCCAAGGCCAACCCGGTCCCCTCCCGGACCACTCACAACACGCTGATCGAGGTGGCCTGGACGCTGATTCCGGTGCTGATCCTGGTCGGCATCGCGGTGCCGTCGTTCCGCCTCTTGTTCCTCGAGCTCGACGTGCCGAAGCCGGACCTGACGGTGAAGGTGACCGGCAAGCAGTGGTACTGGTCCTACGGCTATCCGGACAACGGCAAGTTCGAGTTCGACTCGCTGCTCGACAAGGACAAGGCGCCGCGTCTTCTCGGCGTCGACAACGAGATGGTTGTGCCGGTCAACAAGGTGGTGCGGGTGCAGACCACCGGTGCCGACGTGATCCACTCCTTCGCGGTGCCGGCGTTCGGCATCAAGATCGACTCGGTGCCGGGCCGCCTCAACGAGACCTGGTTCAAGGCCACCAAGACCGGCATGTTCTACGGCCAGTGCTCGGAACTGTGCGGCAAGGACCATGCCTTCATGCCGATCGCGGTCAGGGTCGTCAGCGACCAGGAATTCGCGACCTGGGTTGAAGGGGCGAAGAAGAAGTTTGCGACCAACCCGGCGAACTCCTACGCCTCGGCTGGTCAGGCGGCGCAGTAAGCAGCAGGCTTACGCGCGAAGAATAAGGGCGACGGGACCGCAAGGCCCGAGAGGGACTGCAAGGCAGGATTTGGAACATGGCTACTGGTGCTGCGACTCACGGCGATCACGCCCAAGATCATGGACATGATGATCACGCCCATCATCCGACCGGATGGCGGCGCTATCTCTACTCCACGAACCACAAGGACATCGGCACGATGTACCTGGTGTTCGCGGTGATCGCAGGCATCATCGGCGCCGCGATGTCGATCGCGATCCGCGCCGAGCTGATGTATCCGGGCGTCCAGATCTTCCACGAGACGCACACTTACAATGTGTTCGTGACCTCGCACGGCCTGATCATGATCTTCTTCATGGTGATGCCGGCGATGATCGGCGGGTTCGGCAACTGGATGGTGCCGCTGATGATCGGCGCGCCCGACATGGCATTCCCGCGCATGAACAACATCTCGTTCTGGCTGCTGCCGGCCTCGTTCGCGCTGCTCCTGATGTCCACCTTCGTCGAGGGTGAGCCGGGCGCCAACGGCGTCGGCGCGGGCTGGACCATCTACGCGCCGCTGTCGACCTCGGGCCATCCGGGGCCAGCGGTCGATTTCGCGATCCTGTCGCTGCATCTTGCCGGTGCGTCGTCGATCCTCGGCGCTATCAACTTCATCACCACGATCTTCAACATGCGCGCGCCGGGCATGACCCTGCACAAGATGCCGCTGTTCGTGTGGTCGATCCTGGTGACGGTGTTCCTGCTGCTGTTGTCGCTGCCGGTGCTCGCCGGTGCGATCACCATGCTGCTGACCGACCGCAATTTCGGCACCACCTTCTTCGCCGCTGACGGCGGCGGCGACCCGGTGCTGTTCCAGCATCTGTTCTGGTTCTTCGGCCACCCCGAAGTGTACATCCTGATCCTGCCGGCGTTCGGCATGATCAGCCAGATCGTCTCGACCTTCGCGCGCAAGCCGGTGTTCGGCTATCTCGGCATGGCCTACGCCATGGTCGCGATCGGCGGCATCGGCTTCGTGGTGTGGGCGCACCACATGTACACCGTCGGCATGTCGTCGGCGACGCAGGCCTATTTCGTCGCCGCCACCATGGTGATTGCGGTGCCGACCGGCGTGAAGATCTTCTCCTGGATCGCCACGATGTGGGGCGGCTCGATCGAGTTCAAGGCGCCGATGATTTGGGCGATCGGCTTCATCTTCCTGTTCACCGTCGGCGGCGTCACCGGCGTCGTGCTGGCCAATGCCGGCGTCGACCGCGTGCTGCAGGACACTTATTACGTGGTGGCGCATTTCCACTACGTGCTGTCGCTCGGCGCCGTGTTCGGCATCTTCGCCGGCTGGTACTACTGGTTCCCGAAGATGTTCGGCTACATGTACTCGGAGACCATCGCCAAGGCGCACTTCTGGTTCACCTTCGTCGGTGTCAACCTGGTGTTCTTCCCGCAGCACTTCCTCGGCCTGTCGGGCATGCCGCGCCGCTATGTCGACTATCCGGATGCGTTCGCCGGCTGGAACCTGATCTCGTCCTGGGGCTCCTACATCTCCGGCATCGGCGTCCTGATCTTCATCTACGGCGTGATCGATGCCTTCGTGCGCAAGCAGCAGGCCGCGGCCAATCCGTGGGGTGCGGGTGCGACCACGCTGGAATGGACGCTGCCGTCGCCGCCGCCGTTCCACCAGTTCGAAGTGCTGCCGCGCGTGCAGTAAGTCAAAGACCGCGCGGCGCATCCAAAGTGCGCCGCGCTTTTTGAGAGAAAAGAGACCAGATCTTGTCGGTTGTCGATCACAACGCCGTCGAGTTGCCGCGGATTTCCGAGGCCGAAGTGGGCGACTACATCGCGCTGCTGAAGCCGCGCGTGATGTCGCTGGTGATCTTCACCGCACTGGTCGGGCTGATGATCGCGCCGGTGCATGTGCATCCGGTGCTGGCGTTCACTGCGATCCTCTGCATCGCGGTCGGCGCCGGCGCGTCCGGCGCGCTCAACATGGCCTATGAGGGCGACGTCGACGCGCTGATGACGCGCACCGCCAACCGGCCGATCCCGCGCGGCCGCATCACCCAGGCGGAAGCCGCCGCGTTCGGCATCACGCTCGCCTTCTTCTCGGTGATGACGCTCGGCATTCTGGTCAACTGGGTGGCCGGCGCGCTGCTGGCCTTCACCATCTTCTTCTATGCCGTGATCTACACGATGTGGCTGAAGCGCTGGACCACGCAGAACATCGTGATCGGCGGTGCCGCCGGCGCGCTGCCGCCGGTGGTGGCGTGGGCCGCGGCGACCGGCTCGCTGTCCACAGAGCCGATCCTCTTGTTCCTGATCATCTTCTTCTGGACCCCGCCGCACTTCTGGGCGCTGGCGCTGTTCCGCAGCGACGATTATGCGCGCGCCGGCATTCCGATGCTGCCGGTGGTCGCCGGCCCCGACGCCACCCGGCTACAGATCCTGCTCTACACCATCGTGCTGGTTGCGATCGCGCTGGCGCCGTGGCCGCTCGGCTATTTCGACGCCATCTATGGCGTGACCTCGCTGGTAGCAGGCGCCGGCATGCTGTGGCTCGCCATCGACGTCTACCGCCGCCGCGAGGGCACGGCGGCCAACCGCGCCACGCGCCGGCTGTTCGCCTTCTCGATCCTTTATCTGTTCGCGCTGTTTGCCGTCCTCCTCGCCGAGGTCGTGATCCGTGCGATTGTGCCTGTCATCACCGGGTAGGGCGAAGATGGGGGCGCAAGGGATATCGATGGACGACAATCGCGAGCCAGAAGGAATCGTCCTCACCGAGGCGCAGCTGAAGAGCCGCCGCCAGCGCTCGATCGCCATTGCGCTCGCGCTCGGCGTTCTCGTCGTGCTGTTCTTCGCCGTCACCATCGTCAAGGGGCCGGCCGTGCTGGTGCGGCCGCTGTGAGCGAGATGGCGAACCAGCCCCCCATGCAGCCGCCGCCGGCAAAGGCCGTGAAGGTGACGCGCCGCACCCTGACGCGCGACGCCGTGGTGGCGTCGGTCTGCGGCTTCGTCGTGGTGCTGATGGTCGGCGCCTCCTATGCGGCAGTGCCGTTCTACAACTGGTTCTGCCGCACCACCGGCTTCAACGGCACCACCCAGGTCGCAACCTCGACGCCGTCGGACGCGCCGCTCGCGCGCACCATTACGGTCAGCTTCGATTCCAACGTCGCGCCGGGCCTGCCTTGGAAGTTCGAGCCCGAGCAGAACAATATCGACGTCAAGATCGGCCAGGTCGTCACCGTCTATTACACGGTGACCAACCAGTCGGCGCGCACCACCACCGGACAGGCGTCCTACAACGTCGCGCCGCTGACGGTCGGCGCCTACTTCCAGAAGATCAACTGCTTCTGCTTCACCGAGCAGACCATGGCGCCGGGCGAGAAGCGCGAGATGGCCGTGGTGTTCTATGTCGATCCTGAACTGGCCAAGGACAGCGAGAACGACACGCTGAAGACGATCACCCTGTCCTACACCTTCTTCCCCGTGCGCGACGCAGCGCCGAAGCCCGTGGCGTCGGGCGAGGCGGATCAGCGCAAGGGCAGTTTGTGATGCGCCCATGATCCGGCAAGCGCGGGGCGGTTGCGGGGTCATGGTCGAGAGATGAAACGATGAGATGTAAGACGTGCCTTGCGGCACGCGAATGGAGAGACGGCAATGGCTGAGGCGCAAGTCAAGCATCACGACTATCATCTCGTCGACCCGAGCCCGTGGCCGGTGGTCGGCTCGATCTCGGCCTTCATCATGGCGGTCGGCGCGGTCGGCTGGATGCATCACATGTACTCGGCGGCGCCGATCGTGTTCGGCATCGGCACCGTCGGCGTGCTCTACACCATGGCGAGCTGGTGGGGCGACGTGATCAAGGAGGCCCAGTACAAGGGCGACCACACCCGCGTGGTGCAGATCAGCCACCGCTACGGCATGATCCTGTTCATCGCCTCCGAGGTGATGTTCTTCGTCGCCTGGTTCTGGGCCTTCTTCAACGCGGCGCTGTTCCCGGCCGACGCCGTTCACGCCACCCGCGACGCGGTGTTTGGTTGCGGCGCCGGCACGGCGATGGGCGCCTGCAGCGTGCCCGGCACCTGGCCGCCGAAGGGCATCGAGACCTTCGATCCCTGGCACCTGCCGCTGCTCAACACCCTGCTGCTGCTGACCTCGGGCACCACCGTCACCTGGGCGCATCATGCGCTGCTGGAGAACGACCGCCAGGGCCTCAAGCAGGGCCTGATCCTGACCGTGATCCTCGGCGCCTGCTTCACCTGCGTGCAGGCCTATGAGTACGCCCATGCGGCGTTCTCGTTCGGCGGCAACGTCTATGGCGCGACCTTCTTCATGGCGACCGGGTTCCACGGCTTCCACGTGCTGGTCGGCACCATCTTCCTCCTGGTCTGCCTGTTCCGCGCCTATGCCGGCCATTTCACGCCGAAGCAGCACCTCGGCTTCGAATTCGCCGCCTGGTACTGGCACTTCGTCGACGTGGTCTGGCTGTTCCTGTTCATCTGCATCTACGTCTGGGGCCGCGGCGCCGAGACCATTGCGCACGCCGCGCACTAACCGCTTCCCTGATGTGCTAGAGAGGGGCGGCCGCAACGGCCGCCCTTTTGTTTTCGAGAGCATGATCCGGAAAAGTGGTAGCCGGTTTTCCGCAGAGATCATGCTCCAACAAAGAGCCAAGATGACCGAACCTCTGCCCACCGTGACCGAGAGCGCCCTCCGCGGCATCGCCTGCCGCTGTCCGCGCTGCGGCAAGGGCAAGCTCTATGCCGGCTTCCTGACGCTGGCGCCGCGCTGCGAGCGTTGCGGCCTCGACTACGCCTTCATCGACGCCGGCGACGGACCGGCGGTCTTCATCATCATGCTGGCCGGCGCCGTCGTGGTCGCGGCCGCGCTGATCGTCGAGGTCAAGTACCAGCCGCCGTTCTGGGTTCATGCCGCGCTCTGGCTGCCGCTGATCCTCGTCACCACCATCCTGCCGCTGCGTTCCATGAAGTCGCTTCTGATCGCGCTGCAATTCCACCACAAGGCGGCCGAAGGCCAGTTGATCCAGCGCGACCCGAAATGAACGACATCACGACGCGGCGGTCGAGCGCCGCCGGCTTCGGCATCTTCACCCTGATCCTGATCGCGGTCTTCGTCGCCCTCGGCGTCTGGCAATTGCAGCGCCGGGTCGAGAAGCATGCGCTGATCGCAACGCTGGACGCCCGGCTCTCCGCCGCGCCGGAAGCGCTGCCGCCGCCATCGGCGTGGCCGGCGCTGTCGTCGGCCAAGGACGAATTCCACCGCTTCAACTTCACCGCGACCTACGCAAAACTGCCGGACGCGATGGTCTACAGCTCCGGCTCCGCGGTGCGCGACGACATCTCAGGTCCCGGCACCTGGGCGTTCCTGCCGGCCAAGCTCGCCAGCGGCGAGACCATCGTGATCAACGCCGGCTTCGTGCAGAACACGATGCAGGACCGCGCCTTCGAGGATCGCGTCGCTGCGCGCCTCGTCACCGGCGCGCCGGTGACGATGACCGGCTATCTCCGCTACCCCGAGCCGCCGGGCCGGCTGACGCCGAAGGAAGACACGGCGAAGCGGCTCTGGTTCGTGCGCGATCACCGCGCGATGGCCCGGGCGCTCGGCTGGGGTGAGGTGGCGCCGTTCTACATCGACCTCGAAGCGCCGGTGCCGGACAGCGGCACACCGAAGCCGGGCCCGCTCAAGGTGCGTCTCAAGGACGACCACATGCAGTACGCCATCACCTGGTTCTCGCTCGCCGCCGCCGTCAGCATCGCCTTCGGCCTGTGGTGGCGTGGCCAGCGCCGCAAGGGGGCTTGAGGAGTCTCAGGTCGGTACGCGCTCCACCGCGTGACGCAGCCAGACCATGCCGCCGTCCAGCGTCTCGCAATGGGTCAGCCGCAGCGCCTGTCCGGCGCCGGGGCGATCGCCCTCGGGGCCGTGATAGTCGACGATGCATTGCGATCCGGCGACGCCATCGACCGCCGGGAAGATCAGCGTGCTGAACTCGTCGATCAGCCCAGCCTTGAGGAACGCGCCGTTGATGCCGCCGCCGCCTTCGAGCAGCAGCGTCCTGGCGCCGAACAGGCGGCCAAGCTGCTCCATCGCAGCGGGCAGATCGTCGCCCTTGGCGCCGGCGAAGATGTAGGACGCGCCGTCCTCGCGCAGCTCGGCGAGATGACCGTCGGAGACCTCTGCGCCCAGCACCGCGACGGCGTGATCGCCGCCGACATTGTCCTTGCCGAAATGCACGCGGCCCGACGGGTCGATGCCGATCGCGAGCTTGCGGCCGTCGCGATGGCCGAGATGCGCCTCGCGCGGAAATTTTGGCGGGTTGGCGATCTGCCGCTGCGATCCCTTGGCCATCTCGTTCATGGTGACGCGGCCGATGATCCACCCATCGGCGCCGAACTCGTCGTGGATCCGCTCATAATGTCCGCGCAGCACCTCGCGCGAGATGCCCGCCGCCGCCTGCGTGAAACGGCTGGGATGCAAGCGGCCGTCGATCGACGTGCCCATGTGGCAGATGATGTGGGGACGCATGGAGCTGCTCTTTTTGAAATGGGATGCGGACCGCGGGTGCGGCGAGATGGGATGCATCTTCCATTTAGGCCGGTGCGGCCGAGCGCTCAACGCCCATCGCGGCGCGATGTTTCAACTTTGGTTGTGCGATGTGCCTTGATGGTGAGGTGAGCACGTAGGTCAGGCTCCCTCCCCCCTTGCGGGGGAGGGTCGGGGAGAGGGGTAAGCCCCAGGCGAGATGATCGATGCAAGAACACGGCTCTCGCAATCTTGCCTGCGTCGTCGACACTTCTTTGAGAGAGCGCGTCGTGTGGCCACCCCTCTCCCTAACCCTCCCCCGCAAGGGGGGAGGGAACCCTAACGCCGGTGGCTCCATCACGGCGTGCTCTATCAAAGAGCCGCCTCAGCTCCTGGTGCTCGCCGTCTTGTCGAGCGCGGCGCGCAGGCCGTTTGCAAGCTTGATGGCGTCGTCGTTGGCCCAGAAATGCATGAAGAACAGGCGTGGCTGTTCGTCCAGCATATGCGAGTGCAGCGCGGTAATCGCGATGCCGTGGGTCTTCAGCGCCATGATCACCGGGTTCACCTCGTCGTTGGTCAGCACGAAGTCGCCGGTGATGGCCGCCTTGCCGCCGCCGGTCGGCTGGAAGTTGATGGCGATCGCAACGCCCATTGGCCCGACCGGCGTCAACGCCATTCCGTCCTCGGTGACCGGATCGCGGCGCGGCACGTTGAACTGGTAGACGCCGCCATTGGCCTGGCCCTTGACGCCGATGATCTGGTCGAGCTGCGCGGTGTCGAGATCGACCGCGGGCGGCGGCGCGGTCGATGCCGGGATCGAAAGCGGCGTCTTGCTCTCGGCCAGCGCATCGCGGATCGCGCTCGCAATCTTGGCCGGGTCGCCGTGGCCGGCGACGTGCATGTAGAAGGTCGCAGGACTAGCGCCAAGCAGATGGTTGTGCACGGCCGTGATCTGCAGGCCGTTCGCGATCATCTTCGCCATCACCGGGTTGATCTCGGATTCGAGCAGCACCAGGTCGCCCATCGCCATGACGCCATCATGCATGGGCTTGAACGCGACCCATCCGCCGAGCGCCAGCGCCGGCTTGATGGTGACGCCGTCAAGCGTCACCGTGAGATCGCTGCGCGGAAAGCCGTAGCGGTGCACGTCGCCGCTGACCGCCGGCTTTCTGCCCAGCGCATCGTCGACCTTCTGCCAGTCGATTGCCTGTGCATGGGCCGCCGAGACGAACGGCTCGTTGAACACCTGCCAGTCGATCTTTTGCGCGCTTCCGCCTGTCGCGAACAGGCAGGCACTGACGCCGATCAGCGCCGAAATGGTGGTTCTCATGGGAGCACTCCTGTGAAGCTGAATACGATGCGTCAAAAACCGCGGCGCTATTCCTTCGAGAGCCCGACGATGGTCCGGACCCCGGAAACGGTCTGCACCGAGACTGCGACGGGATCGCCGAAGCGGACGGCGTTGAAGAGCAGGCCGTCCTGCACCTTGAATGGCTCGGTGTGGTCCGCTGACAGGCGTAGCCTGATCGTGTCGCTGCGTTCGTCGATGCTGTCGACGACACCGCGCACGATCTGCGGCGCCGGCGCGTGGATCCCGGCCGCTTCGGCCGATACGGCTTGCTGCTGCTCGCTGCCGTCGGTCGGCGCAGCGAGCGTTGCGGCAGGCCACAGCAGGGCGGCCGCCAGAGCTAATGCTGGTTTGATCATGATTGTTCCTTCATTCGCTTCGATTGGGGGCGCGCAGCGGTCTCAGTGCTGTTCCTTGACCTGACCGCTGCTGTCGATGACGAGCCGAACGGGCTTGCCGTTCTTCATCGCCTTTGCCGTGATGCCTTCGGCCGTCGATTTGACGTCGCGGACCTCGGCGTAACCGGCGGCTTGAAGCTTTGCGACGAGTTCGTCCTGCGTCAGGGCATGGGCGGGCACGACAGTGCCCGCGATCGCGAACGCAAGGATCAGTTGGGAGAGTTTTGGTTTCTGCATGGTTGTTCTCCTGGTTGTCTGTGCTGCCCCAGGTTCTCGAAATACGCGCCTGCCCGTTCAGATGATGCCCGCCAGCCGCAGCAGAACGCCCGTGATGCAGGACGCGGCGAGGACGCTGAGCATCCCCACGTTGAAGCGGAAAATCGCAAGCGCGGCGGCGGCCGACAGCGCCAGTGCCGGCCAATCGATGCTGCCCGGCACCGGCGCGTCGAACGCCAGGCCAAATCCGTGCACGGGAAAGGTCTGGCGAAACAGCGTGTGCAGCGCGAACCAGATCGACAGATTGAGGATCACGCCGACCACGGCCGCGGTGATCGCCGATAGCGCGCCCGCCAGCGCCTTGTTGCCGCGCAGCGCTTCGATGTAGGGGGCGCCGACGAAGATCCACAGGAAGCACGGCGTGAAGGTCACCCAGGTCGCGAGCAGCCCGCCGAGCGTGCCGGCGAGCATCGGCGACAGCCCGCTGGCCTCGCGGAACGCAGCCATGAAGCCGACGAACTGCACCACCATGATCAGCGGTCCGGGCGTCGTCTCGGCCATGCCGAGGCCATCGAGCATCTCGCGCGGGCTGACCCAATGATAATATTCGGCCGCCTGCTGTGCGACATAGGCGAGCACGGCGTAGGCGCCGCCGAACGTCACCATCGCCATCTTGCTGAAGAAGATCGCGATCTGGCTGAACACGTCGTCGGAGCCGAGCGCGATCAGCAGCGCGAACACCGGCACCAGCCAGAGCGCCAGCCACACCGCGCCGACCCGCAATGTGCGCGCGGCATCGGGGCGGACGTGATCCGGCACCGCTTCACCGAGCATGCTGTCGATCACCGCGGAATTCTTGCCGTTATGCTCGATCGCGGCGAATTCGGGCCGGCCGAGGCGAGCCCCGACCAGTCCGGTGACGGCGGCGGCCACGATGATCAAGGGAAACGGCACGCCGAAGAAGAAGATCGCGACGAAGGCGATCGCCGCCAGCGCGATCATCACGCGATTGCGCAGCGCGCGCTTGCCGACCCGCACCACCGCCTGGATGACGATGGCGAGCACCGCGGCCTTCAGGCCGAAGAACAACGCCTCGACGAAGCCGACATTGCCGTAGGCCGCATAAATGTAGCTCAGCCCCATGATGGCAAAGACGCCGGGCAGGATGAACAATCCGCCCGCCACGATGCCGCCGAGCGTCCGGTGCAGCAGCCAGCCGATATAGGTCGCAAGCTGCTGGGCCTCGGGGCCCGGCAGCAGCATGCAGTAGTTGAGGGCGTGCAGGAAGCGGCCCTCCGAGATCCAGTTCTTCTCCTCGACCAGAATGCGATGCATCACGGCGATCTGGCCGGCCGGTCCGCCGAAGCTCAGGATCGCGACGCGCATCCACACCAGCAGCGCCTCGTTGAACGAGATGCCGTGCGCGTGTTCCTGCGCGTTGCCCTTTCGCGTTGCTGCGACGTCGCTCATGGCTTCACCTTGCTGGTCGGCCAGTTGTGCGTCTCCCTGGTCGCGTCGCGGCACCAGCGGTAGAACGCATCGTAGAGCAGCATGCCGGCGCTCAGTTGCTCGAGATCGTCGTCGAACATGCGCGACAGACCGAGCGAGGCCGCGAGCAGTCCGGGCGCCTCCGGCGACAGATCGAGCCGCGCGGTATCGGCGGCCCGCACCATCATCGAGAGCCGCTCCAGCGCCGGCGTCGACAGGCCGAATTCCTTGACCATCACGTCGAAGGTGCAGAGCTCGCCGCGATGGCTCCAGAACACGTTCTCGATGTCGAACGGCGTCGCCTCGAAGCGTTCGGCGACGGCCTCGACTTCAGCCGAGGTGACGAACAGGAACACGGCCGACGGATCGACAAAGCGGCGGATCAGCCAGGGGCAGGCGATGCGGTCGATCTTCGGCCGCGACCGCGTCACCCATACCGTGCGGCCGCGTTTGTCACGCTTTGGAATCTTGTCGGCGGGAACGGTCGGAAGTTCCGCCTCCCGCCAGGCGAGGTGGCCGCCCTCGAGGACTTCGGCGGTGATGTTGCCGCAGCGGAGCCAGGCGGCGGTGCCTTCGCTCAGCTTCTGCCCCTTCTGGCAGACCACGACCACGGATTGGCCGGTGAGGCGTGAGCCCCACTCCTGGACGTCGAGATGGGAGTGCCGGACCGCGCCCGGAATCAGCCGCGGATCGGCGGCGAAATCCTCATCGAGGCGGACGTCGACGAGCGTCGGCGCCTTGGCCGTGCCGATGAGACGAGACAACTTTTCGGATGAGATCGATGTGTATGACGACATGGTGCGCCCTTGGTGAACAGGACGCGATTCTTGGGCATGTCGCCTCGCGGGGAGATCGCACATCCCCGTACCCTCAATAAAAAACTAATGCCCCTCGCTGTCAACGGCCTTGCCGGATGGGGGAGAAGCGCGATGTTTCAACTTTGCTTGTGCGTGTCTCCTGGTGGTGAGGTGAGCACACTGGTCAGGCTCCCTCCCCCTTGCGGTGGAGGGTTGGGGAGAGGGGTAAGCCCCGGGCGATATGATTGATGGGAACACGGCTCTCTTGCAATCTCGCGCGCTTATCCAGTGCAAACCGAAAGAGCACGTCGTGTGGCCACCCCTCTCCCTAACCCTCCCCCGCAAGGGGGGGGAGGGAACCCTTCCGCCGGTGGCTCCATCACGGCCTTCCATCTTGAAACCTAGACAAGGCCGTCTAGATTAAAGCGCACGGGGGAACGGCAGACCCCCCGCGAGACTTCGGTCCAAGCTCTGCGCGACACACAATCCCGTCGTGGAGCTTTGATATGGACATCGAACACTACGTTCCCCCTCGTACCAGAATTGCGATCCTGTGCCGCGGCGATGCTGCGATGCGCCGCGGGGCGACCGCGTACAACAGCCGTTTCGTTCGCGTCTTCGACGCACTCGCCGCTTGCGGCATTGAGGCTATTCCCGTCATCTACGACGAGAGCTTCGCCGATGATGTCCGCGAGCAACTGCTGACCGTGGACGGCGTGCTCGTCTGGGTCGATCCGATCCATCAGGGCAAGACCCGTGCGGAGCTCGATCCGCTGCTCCGCGAGGTCGCGGCGAAGCGCCCGTGGGTCAGCGCCCATCCGGACGTCATCCTCAAGATGGGCGTCAAGGAGGTGCTGTACCGCACGCGTCATCTCGGCTGGGGCGCCGACACGCACCGCTACGACACCGCAGCCGCGTTCCGCGCCGAATTTCCGTCGCGGCTCCGCACGGCCGGTCCGCGCGTGCTCAAGCAGAACCGCGGCAATGGCGGGCAGGGCGTCTGGAAGGTCGAAGCCGTGCCGAATGCGGACGCGACCGTTCGCGTGCTGCATGCGCTGCGCGGCAGCCGGCCGGAGCAGATGCCGCTGGACGAATTCATGGCGCGTTGCGAGCCGTATTTCGGCTGGGGCGGCTGCATCATCGACCAGGCCTTTCAGCCGCGCCTGCCCGAGGGCATGATCCGCTGTTACGTGAGCGGATCGAAGGTCGCGGGTTTTGGGCAGCAGCTGATCAAGGCCTTGATCCCGCCGCCCGCGGAAGGCCCTGACGCACCCGAGGCCCAGCCCGGACCGCGCATCATGCACGGCCCCGACGCGCCGCAATTCCAGACGCTGCGCAGGCTGATGGAGCACGAATGGATCCCGCAACTGTCAGCGACGTTCGAGATCGACGAAGCGTCGCTGCCGGTGATCTGGGATGCGGATTTCCTCTACGGTCCGCGCGATGCCGATGGCGCCGACACCTACGTGCTCTGCGAGATCAACGCGAGCTCGTGCTTTGCGATTCCCGACGAGGCACCGGCGGCGATCGCACGGACGGTGCGCGAGCGTCTGCGTCAGGCTGCCGGAGCGGGTGTCGGCCGATAGAGTTCGTCATTCCGGGATCTCGCTTCGCGAGTCCCCGGAATCACGCGGACGTTTGCGCAAACGCCAGACGCGTCATTGCGAGCCAACGGGTCGCGCGAACGCGCGCCCGATGACAGGCTCCGCGAAGCAATCCATCGAGCAGCATATGCGGAGCGATGGATTGCTTCGTCGCTTCGCGCCTCGCAATGACGGCGTGGGACCTTGACCGCGCCACACCCTCAGCGTCGTCCCGGCGCAGGCCAGGACGGACGACGTGGAGGGGAGCGATGCGCCCCGCCGCACCGAACCGATGCTTCAACACCACCTCAAGCGACCCCGGGACGCACGCTTCGGGCTACCCTTTGCTGGTCCGATCTTCTATGGTGACCGTTCGGCACGCCCGGAGGCGTGCGAGATACTTCCATGATATCAAAGGCTTAAGGCTCGGATCGAAGCCTTTGGAGGGCGGTTTGACGCGGTATATTTCGACCAGGGGTGAAGCCCCTCAGCTGGGCTTTTGCGATGTGATGCTGACCGGGCTGGCCCGCGACGGCGGGCTCTACGTGCCCGAGACCTGGCCGCAGCTGTCGCCCGAACAGATCGCCGCGCTGTTCGGCCGGCCCTATTGGGAAGTCGCGGTCGAGGTGATCCGCCCGTTTGTGGCCGGCGAGATTTCCGATGCCGAGCTCGGCCGCATGGCGAACGAGGCCTATGCCACGTTCCGCCATCCCGCGGTGGTGCCGCTCGACCAGGCCGGGCCGAACCAATTCTTGCTCGAGCTGTTCCACGGGCCGACGCTGGCGTTCAAGGACGTCGCGATGCAGTTGATCTCGCGGCTGATGGATCACGTGCTGGCCAAGCGTGCCCAGCGCACCACCATCGTGGTCGCGACCTCCGGCGACACCGGCGGCGCCGCGGTGGAAGCCTTTGCCAATCTCGACAATGTCGACCTCGTCGTGCTGTTCCCGAACGGGCGCATCTCCGACGTGCAGCGCCGGATGATGACGACGACCGGCGCCGCCAACGTCCATGCGCTGGCGGTCGAAGGCACGTTCGACGATTGCCAGGCGCTGGTGAAGGCGATGTTCAACAACCATCGCTTCCGCGACACCGTCGCGCTGTCCGGCGTCAACTCGATCAACTGGGCGCGCATCGTGGCGCAGGTGGTCTACTACTTCACCTCGGCGGTCGCGCTCGGCGCGCCGCAGCGGACTGTCGATTTCACGGTGCCCACTGGCAATTTCGGCGACATCTTCGCCGGCTACGTGGCAAAACGGATGGGGCTGCCGATCCGCTGGCTGCGCATTGCCGCCAACGTCAACGACATCCTGCCGCGCACGTTGAAGACCGGCATCTACGAGGTGCGCGAGGTGCATGCGACGACGTCGCCGTCGATGGACATCCAGGTGTCCTCGAATTTCGAGCGGCTGCTGTTCGAGGCCAGCGGCCGCGACGCCGACCAGGTCCGCCGCCTGATGGCCTCGCTGAAGCAGTCCGGCCGCTTCGTGCTGCCGGATGCGACGCTGGCTGCCGTGCGGTGCGATTTCGACGCCAGCCGTGCCGACGAGACCGAGACCGCGGCGGCGATCCGCGCCGCCTGGCGCGAGGCCGGCGATCTGGTCGATCCGCACACCGCGGTGGCGCTCGCGGTCGCCGACCGCGATACGTCCGACTCGAAGATTCCCAACATCGTGCTGTCGACCGCGCATGCGGCGAAATTCCCCGACGCGGTCGAGGCTGCCTGCGGGGTGCGCCCGCAGCTGCCGGCCTGGCTCGGCGGCCTGATGGCCAAATCGGAACATATGACTGTGATGAAGAACGATTCCGCCGAGATCGAGCGCTTCGTGCTGTCGGTCAGCCGCGCCGCCAAGCAGGGAGCCATCGGATGAGCGTCGAGATCACAAAACTGCCGAGCGGGCTGACCATCGTCACCGACACCATGCCGCATCTGGAAACCGCGGCGCTCGGCGTCTGGGCCGGCGTCGGCGGTCGCGACGAGAAGCCGAACGAGCACGGCATCTCGCATCTGCTGGAACATATGGCGTTCAAGGGCACCACGCGGCGTTCCTCGCGCGAGATCGTCGAGGAGATCGAGGCGGTCGGCGGCGACCTCAACGCCGGCACCTCGACCGAGACCACGGCCTATTATGCGCGGGTGATGAAGGCGGACGTGCCGCTGGCGCTCGACGTGCTGTCCGACATTCTTGCCAATCCGTCCTTCGTGCCCGACGAGCTCGAGCGCGAGAAGGGCGTGATCGTGCAGGAGATCGGCGCGGCGCAGGACACCCCCGATGACGTCGTGTTCGAGCATCTCAACGAGCTCTGCTATCCGGACCAGCCGATGGGCCGTTCGCTGCTCGGCACCGCCAAGACCCTGAAGGCCTTCAACCGCGACATGCTGCGCGGCTATCTCTCGACGCATTACCGCGCGCCCGACATGGTGGTCGCCGCCGCCGGTGCCGTCGACCACAAGCGCATCGTCGAGGACGTCACCCAGAAATTTGCCAGCTTCGACGCCACGCCGGCACCGAAGCCGCAGGCGGCGATGTTCGGCAAGGGCGGTTCCAAGGTCGTGCATCGCGAGCTCGAACAGGCGCATCTGACGCTGGCGCTCGAGGGCGTGCCGCAGACCGACCCGTCGCTGTTCTCACTGCAGGTCTTCACCAACACGCTCGGCGGCGGGATGTCGTCGCGGCTGTTCCAGGAGGTGCGCGAGAAGCGCGGCCTGTGCTACTCGATCTATACCTTCCACGCGCCCTACACCGACACCGGCTTCTTCGGCCTCTATACCGGGACCGATCCGGCCGACGCGCCCGAGATGATGGAAGTGATCGTCGATGTCATCAACGACGCCGTGGAGACCCTGACCGAGGCCGAGGTCGCCCGCGCCAAGGCGCAGATGAAGGCCGGCCTGTTGATGGCGCTGGAGAGCTGCTCATCCCGGGCCGAACAATTGGCACGCCATGTGCTAGCCTATGGGCGGCCGCAGACGGTGGAGGAACTGGTGGCGCGAATCGATGCGGTCAGCGTCGAATCGAGCCGCAATGCCGCCCGCGCGCTGCTGTCGCGCAGCCGCCCGGCCGTTGTGGCGCTCGGCAGTGGAAGAGGTCTGGACACGGCGGTGTCTTTTGCGGAAGGATTGACCCAGTCAAAGGCAAAGACGCTGCTGCATTAGGAGATATAGTTCACCTCTCCCCGCCTGCGGGGAGAGGTCGGATTGCGAAGCAATCCGGGTGAAGGGGTACAGGTCCCAACGATCGGCTCGCTCGTGGATGGAGCCCCTCACCCCGACCTTCTCCCTGCATATGCGGGGCGAGGGATCAATAGGCGGGGAGTAGTGGGCCATGGCCCTGTTTCGTTTGCCTTCCAGTGGACCGGCTGCATTGATGCCGCGCGGTCACGGGTTGTTGCTGCGCGCGCCGCAGATGTCGGATTTCCCGCAATGGGCGCAGCTTCGCGAATTCAGCCGCGGCTATCTCACGCCATGGGAGCCGATCTGGCCCTCCGACGACCTGACCCGCTCGGGCTTCCGCCGCCGCCTGCGCCGCTACACCGAGGACATCGCGGCCGACCGCTCCTATCCGTTCATCATCTTCCGCGAATCGGACGGGATGATGATCGGCGGCATCACGCTCGCCAATGTCCGCCGCGGCATCGTGCAGGCCGGAACCATCGGCTACTGGGTCGGTCAGCCCCACGCCGATCGCGGCTACATGACGACGGCGCTGCGGGTGTTGCTGCCGTCGCTGTTCGGCGAACTCAATCTGCATCGCATCGAGGCGGCCTGCATTCCCTCCAACGGCCCGTCGATCCGCGTGCTGGAGAAGTGCGGCTTCACCCGCGAGGGGCTGGCGCGGCGCTATCTCTGCATCAACGGGATCTGGCAGGACCACCTGCTGTTCGGGCTGCTGCATGAGGATTTTCGCGGCTGACCTTCGCCTATTGGCTGACGGCGGCGGCCGCCCGGCGCCTTGGGTTCGCCGTCATTGCCTTGCTATAAGGCGCCCCTTGAAACAAGGAACTTTGCTTGGAGGCTTTGGGATATCGCATGGGTGACAGGGTGATCAGGCTCGCGATCGCGGCGGCGGTATCGGTTGGTCTCGGCGCGGCCCTGCTGCCACAGGCGAGCTCGGCGCAGTCCCTGAGCGACCGCTTCAAGAGCCTGTTCGGCGGCGGTTCGTCGGATTCCGACAAGCCGGCTGCCGCGCCGGCGGCGCCGCGGCAGCTCGATGACAGCGATGCCGAGCTGACCTGTCCGCCGGTGCAGATCCGGGCCGGCGCATCGACCTATTCGGTGGCGGCGCCCGGCAAGCAGCCGGTCGGCAATGATCTCAAGTTCCTGGCCTCGATCACGCGCACCGCGCGGCAGTGCAGCCTGAACAACGGCGAGATCACCGCCAAGATCGGGATTCAGGGCCGGGTGATCGTCGGTCCCTCGGGCGCGCCGCCGTCGGTCGAAGTGCCGCTGCGCGTCGCCGTGGTGCGCGGCGGCGTCGGCGAGAAGACCATCGCGACCAAGGCTTACACGACCACGGTGCAGATCGACGAGAGCGGCAGCGTGCCGTTCAGCCTGGTCGCCGAGGACGTCGTCTATCCCGCGCCGTCGGCGGCCGAGAACGACGCCTATGTCTTCTATATCGGCTTCGACCCGCAGGCCTTGAAGGGCGAGCCCAAAGCCCGTCCGAGGAAGAAGTAGCGGCAACATCCGGCGTGCGACCATAACGGGATCGCAACCATTCGAAAGAAAGACGGGACAAACGAAAAGGCCGGCGCGATCGTCTCGCGCCGGCCTTTGTCGTTAGATCGGTGTCGCGTCAGTTCAGCTTGGAACGGACTTCGGCGATGCCCTTGTTGAGCAGGTCGTCGGCGACCGAGCCCTTGACCTGTTGCGACAGGATGGTCGAGGCGGCGGCGACCGCGGCGTTGGCGGCCGCGGCGCGGACGTCGGCCACGGCCTGGGCCTCGGCCTGGGCGATCTTGCTCTCGGCGGTCTTGGTCCGCCGCGTAACAAACTCTTCCATCCGGGTCTTGGCCTCGGCCGCGATCCGTTCGGCCTCGGCCTTGGCGCTGGAGATGATCTCCTCGGCCTCGCGCTCGGCGCTGGCCCGGCGGGCTTTGTAGTCGCCGAGCAGCTTGGCGGCCTCTTCCTTCAGACGGCGGGC
This sequence comes from Bradyrhizobium ivorense, assembly GCF_900696085.1. Classification (GTDB taxonomy): domain Bacteria; phylum Pseudomonadota; class Alphaproteobacteria; order Rhizobiales; family Xanthobacteraceae; genus Bradyrhizobium; species Bradyrhizobium ivorense. The sequence continues at coordinate 1,077,427 of NZ_CAADFC020000016.1, read as the reverse complement.
GTCGTCGAGTTCGGCCTTGATGCGCTCGGCACGGTGGTCGAGCGCGGTGAGCAGCGTGCGATGGACGCCGAGATAGGCGAACACGACCATCAGGATGATGAAGGCGATCGCGACCCAGGTTTCCGGTTCGTAGAACATCCGTCTATCCCTTCAGCGTCGCGTCGACGGCGCTGCCGACTGCGTTCGCATCCGGCGTCACGCCGGACAGCTGCCGGACGATGGCGCCGGCCGCATCCGCCGCGATGCCGCGGACGTTGCTCATGGCGTTCGTCCGGGTCGTTGCGATCTGCTTCTCGGCGTCGGCGAGCTTGGCCGCCAGTTTCTCCTCCAGCGCCTTGCGTTCGGCTTCGGAGGCCGCGTTCAGCTTCTCGCGGGTCTCGTTGCCGATCGCCTGCGCGCGGGAGCGTGCATTGGCCAGTTCGCTCTCATAGGCCTTCAGCGCAGCGTCGGACTCGTCCTTCAGCTTCTGCGCATCGGCCAGGTCGCCCTCGATCTTGTTCTGCCGTGCATCGATGGCACCGCCGACGCGCGGCAGTGCGATTTTCGACACGATCAGATAGAGCGCGACGAACGCAATCGCCAGCGACACCAGTTGCGAGGCGTAATAGGTGGAATCGAACGGCGGAAAGGTTCCGCCGTGATGTCCGCCATCGGCCTCGGTGTGGGCACCGGCTTTCTGGCCTTTTGCCTCGCCATGACTCTCAGCCATGGTGTTCTCCTGTTGCTGTCATGCGCGCCGCCCTTGGAACGATCCTTGGAACGATTTTGGGCGGCGCGAAGGGGTTACCGCAAAGCGGAACCGGGTTACCGCAGAGCGGAACCGGGGTGCCGCTCAGAGCGGAACGAACAGCAGGAGCAGCGCGATCAGCAGCGAGAAGATGCCGAGCGCTTCGGTCACGGCGAAGCCGAAGATCAGGTTGCCGAACTGGCCCTGAGCGGCCGACGGGTTGCGCACCGCAGCAGCAAGGTAGTTGCCGAAGATAATGCCCACGCCAACGCCCGCACCGCCCATGCCGATGCACGCGATGCCCGCGCCGATAAGTTTTGCTGCTGCCGGTTCCATATGTAGCTCCTTGAGGAAAGATAGACAGATTGGTGGGTGGAGATTCCCCGGACCGCTTAGTGTCCCGGATGAATGGCGTCGTTGAGATAGATGCAGGTCAGGATCGCGAACACATAGGCCTGCAGGAACGCGACCAGCAGTTCCAGCGCCTGGAGCGCAACCGTGAGTGCCAGCGGCAGCACGCCGCCGAACCAGCCGAGCGCGCCCAGCGAGAAGCCGAGCATCGCGACGAAGCCCGCGAACACCTTCAGCGCAATGTGGCCGGCCAGCATGTTGGCGAACAGACGCACGCTGTGCGAAACCGGCCGCAGGAAGAACGACAGCACCTCGATGAACATCACCAGCGGCAGGATGTAGATCGGAACGCCGGACGGCACGAAGATCTTGAAGAATTTCACGCCGTTCTTGTAGAGGCCGTAGATCAGCACGGTGAAGAACACCAGGAGCGCCAGCGCGGCGGTGACGATCAGATGGCTCGCAACCGTGAAGGTGTAGGGAATGATGCCCACCAGGTTCGAGACGCAGATGAACATGAAGATCGAGAAGATCAGCGGGAAGAACTTCATGCCCTCCGCGCCGGCCGTGCTGCGAATCGTGGTGGCGACGAACTCGTAGGAGATCTCGGCGACCGACTGCAGCCGCCCCGGAATCAGCTCACGGCCGCTCGCCAGCATCAGCAGCGCGATCAGCAGCACCGCGATGAACATGTAGAGCGACGAGTTGGTGAAGGCGATCGTGTGATTGCCGATATGACCGAGCGTGAAGAGGGGCTCGATATTGAACTGGTGGATCGGGTCGATTTTCATCCGCGCGGCTCTTGGTCCACCGGCCGTCGTGCCGGTAATCGAATTTCAAATGTCGTGACTTCCCGCCGGCGCTCAACGCTTGCCCGAGGCCCTGCCAGCAGACCTCACCACGTTGACCACGCCGGCGACGAAGCCGAGCAGCATGAACACGATGAAGCCGAATGGCGACGTCGACAGCCAACGGTCGACTCCCCAGCCAATCGCCGCTCCGACGGCAACGCCCGCGATCAGCTCCGACGAAAGACGAAAACCGAGCGCCATCGCCGAAGCTCTGGCCGCACTGTCCCCGCCTTCAGTACCGGGTTGATCAGTCTTGCTCCTGCGGCTGTCGCGAATTTCAGACAACCGATGATCGAGACTTCCGAGCCTTGCGGAAAGCGCAGCTTCGTCAGGAGACGATTGATCGCGATTTCCACCTGCGTCTTCGTTGGTGTTTTCAGCCATGCTGCAAACACTAACCGATGCCGCGGATGATGGAAATTACGCCCGTCCCCGTCGAAAGCCGCGCGGACCATACTGACCGCGTCTAATCAAGTCAAGATTGCGTCGTAACCAGCTATTGCTTTGATTTTGCTGGATTTATCTGGAGATATTCAAGGTCAGAGTGACGCAGTGATCGCACTGCAGCAGCTGGGATACAATGAAGCGATGTGGGATGCTCGAAGCCCACCCGTTCCACGTGCAGCCGGGAAGTCCATATGCCGCGCCAGGTCGACTACTATTTCTCGCTGCAATCGCCATGGGCGTATATCGGCCACAAGCCGTTCCTTGCACTCGTAAGCACTTACGATCTCAAGGTAAATTACCGCCCGGTGCTGCTGATCGATCTGTTCATGGAGACCGGCGGGCTGCCGCTCGCCAAGCGCCATCCGGTGCGGCAGCGCTACCGGATGATCGAGCTGCAGCGCTGGCGCGACAAGCGTGGGCTGAATTTCCACCTCCAGCCGGCCAACTGGCCGTTCAATCCGCGGCTGGCCGATGGCGTCGTGATCGCGGCGCTCGAGGCCGGCCTCGACGTCGAGCCCTATCTGCAACGGGCCTATCCCGCGGTCTGGGAGCAACAGCTCAACCTCGCCGATCCAGCGGTGCTGGTGCAGCTTGCCGACGATGCCGGTCTGCCCGGCCAGCAGCTCGTGGCGCGCTCGGCGAGCGAGGCGATCGACGCCGCCTATGAGCAGAACCGGCAGGATGCGCTGACTGCGGACGTGTTCGGCTCGCCGGGCTATGTGCTCGACGGCGAAGTATTCTGGGGCCAGGACCGGATCGAATTGCTCGAAGACGCGTTGAAGTCAGGTCGCAAGCCCTATAGCTCTGATAGTTAGGGGCCTGATTGGTAGAGGCGGAGCAAGTCATGCCGATAGCGACGTCGCCCTTGAAACTGTCCATCGCGATTGCGGCCACCGTCCTGACTGTCGGCGGTGCGGCGCGCGCGCAAGCGACACCCGACACCGAGAACGGCCGCTATGCGCTGTCTCCTGCAGGCGATGGTTTTCTGCGGCTCGACACCCGCACCGGCGCAGTGTCGACCTGCACCAGCTCCCGCGCCGGCTGGGCCTGCTATCTGGTGCCCGACGAGCGTGCGGCGCTGGATGCCGAGATCGGCCGCCTGCAGGCCGACAACGACCGGCTGAAGACCGAGCTCGCGGCGCGCGGGCCCGCCGTCTCCGGCAAAACCGACGAGGCGTTGCCGAAATCGGACCAGCTCAAGAAGGCGGAGCCGAAGACCGCCGAGAGCGAGCGCAAGATCGAGATCCCGCTGCCGAGCGACCGCGACATGGACCGCATGATGTCGTTCCTGGAGCGTGCCTGGCGGCGGCTGATCGAGATGGCCAACCGGGTGCAGCGCGACGTCAACGGCGGCAAGATTTGATGTGGCGCTGCCGCGGCTTTGGCCGGGACGACGTGTTGAGAGAGTGCAGATGAACTCGGCGAAAACAATGTCACACTCGGCGCCGTCTTCCGTCGCTGCAACCAGCATCGTCTCGTCGCGGCTGACGGTGCAGACCGCGGGCGCCGGGTTTACCGACATCACGCGCGAGGTCGCAAAATTCCTGCGCGAGGCGCGCGCCGGTGAGGGCGCGGTGAGCCTGTTCATCCGTCACACCTCGGCGTCGCTGACGATCCAGGAAAATGCCGATCCCACGGTGCTGGCCGACCTGATGACGGCGCTCGATCGCGCCGCGCCCGAGGACGGCGGCTGGCGTCACGACGCCGAGGGCCCCGACGACATGCCGGCGCACATCAAGACCATGCTGACGGCGACCTCGCTGCAGATCCCGGTGCTCGACGGCGCGATGGCGCTCGGCACCTGGCAGGGCATCTATCTGATCGAGCACCGCGCGCGCCAGCACAGCCGGGAGATCGTGCTGCAGTTCATCGGCGCGACGCGCTGACGCGTTCGATCGCGCTTCCAAATAACATCGGCCGCGGATCGCTCCGCGGCCGATGCATTTTCGATGGTGATGTCGACTGATCGGCTCTTGCGATCAGGTCTTGGTAATGTCGACGTCCTTGGTTTCCGGCAGGAACAGGAAGCCGATCACGAGGCTCATCAGGGCGACGCCGACCGGGTACCAGAGGCCCGAATAGATGTCGCCGGTGGCCGCCGCGATCGCGAACGCGGTGGCCGGCAGGAAGCCTCCGAACCAGCCGTTGCCGATGTGGTAGGGCAGCGACATGCTGCTGTAGCGGATGCGGCTCGGGAACAACTCGACCAGCCATGCCGCGATCGGTGCGTAGACGAGGGTTACGTAGATCACGAGGATCCAGAGCAGCACCGTCGTCATCACGGTGTTGATCTCGTTCGGATCGGCCGACGCCGGATAGCCGTGCTTCGTGATTGCCGCCGGCAGCGCCTTTGCGAAATCCGGGCTGTCGGCTGCAAGCGTCTGATCGCCGATCTTGACCTTGGCCTTGGTGCCGGCAGGCGCGGCTTCATTGGTGTAGTTCACCGACAGGTTCACGAGCGCGGACTTGGCCACGTCGCAGCTTGTGGTGAATTTCTCGGTGCCGGTCGCCTTGAACTGGAACGAGCACTCGTTCGGGTCGGCGATGACAGTCACCGGGGAGGACGCCAATGCGGTTTCGAGCTTCGGGTTGGCGAAGTGAGTGATGCCCTTGAAGATCGGGAAGTAGGTCAGCGCCGCGAGCAGGAAGCCGGCCAGAATGATCGGCTTGCGACCAATCTTGTCGGAGAGCCAGCCGAACAGGATGAAGCCGGGCGTTCCCAGTGCCAGCGCCACCACGATCATGATCTGTGCGGTGACGGCGGGGACCTTGATGGTCTGGGTCAGGAAGAACAGTGCATAAAACTGTCCGCCGTACCAGACGACGGCCTCACCGGCCGTGGCGCCGAGCAGCGCGAAGATCGCGACCTTGGCGTTGGACCACTCGGCAAACGATTCGGTGAGGGGCCGCTTCGACGTCTTGCCCTCTTCCTTCATCCGCTGGAAGACCGGCGACTCGTTCAGGCTCAGTCGAATCCAGATCGAGACGATCAGCAGGATGCCCGAGAGCAGGAACGGCACGCGCCAGCCCCAGTCACCGAATGCGGCCTCGCCCATCCAGGTCCGGATGCCCAGAATGAGCAGCAGGGCCATGAACAGGCCGAGCGTTGCCGTGGTCTGGATCCAGGACGTGTAGTAGCCGCGCTTGTTTTGCGGAGCATGTTCCGCAACGTAAGTGGCGGCGCCGCCATACTCGCCGCCGAGCGCAAGGCCCTGGACCAGGCGCAACCCGATCAGCACGACGGGCGCGGCAATGCCCCAGCTGTCATAGCCCGGAAGCAAGCCGATGAAGAAGGTGCCGATGCCCATGAGGGTCATCGTGACGAGGAACGTATATTTGCGACCGATCATGTCGCCGAGGCGGCCGAAAATCAGCGCACCGAACGGGCGCACCGCGAAGCCTGCGGCGAATGCCAGCAGCGCGAAAATGAAGCCGACATTTGGGGGTACGTTCGAGAAGAAGTATTTCGCCAGAAAGGCGCCAAGCGTTCCGTAAATGTAGAAGTCGTACCACTCGAACACGGTCCCGAGCGAGGAGGCAAAGATGACCTTTCTCTCTTCGCCGGTCATTCCACGTGTACGGACGTTTCCGCCCGCAGTCGCAGCTATCGTCATTCGTTTGCTCCCCAGTGCTTTTCCTCTTCCCACACGTCCGGCAGGCCGGATCGGATATGGGGACTCGCGGAAAGGTAACATCGCAGTGAAACCTGCCCCAATAAGACTTTTGGCCGTTGCACACTTGGTCTTATCGCCAGGTCTTATCGCCAGGAGTGCGAATGGGATGGAGCGCCGGCGGAAGCGTCTATTGCGGCGCACAAGTTCGGCGGGTTAACCGCGTTGGCATGTGGCATTACCAGGCGCTTGCGTGGTATTCCCGCCTGGGTGACAAAGGACTTCGCGGGTTTGTCAAAACCCGCTAATGGGACTGAGATGACTGCTGTTGCCAATACTCATCTTGTCATCGCTGACGACCATCCGCTGTTCCGTGATGCGTTGCGCCAGGCGGTGTCGAGTGTCGTGAGTTCGGCCACGATCAGCGAGGCCGGATCGTTCGAGGATCTCACCGCGCTGCTCGAACGGGACTCCGAGGTCGACCTGATTCTGCTCGACCTGACGATGCCGGGGATCAGCGGCTTCTCCGGACTGATCTATCTGCGCGCGCAGTATCCGGCGATCCCGGTGGTGATCGTCTCCGCCAGCGACGATGCCGGAACCATCCGCCGCTCGCTCGACTTCGGCGCCTCCGGTTTCATTCCAAAGCGCTTCGGCGTCGAGACGCTGCGCGACGCCATCATGAAGGTGATGGAAGGCGACGTCTGGGTTCCGCCGGACACCGATCTCTCGGCTGCCGGCGATCCCGACATGACGCGGCTGCGCGACCGCCTGGTGACGCTGACCCCGCAACAGGTGCGCGTGTTGATGATGCTGTCGGAGGGGCTGCTCAACAAGCAGATCGCCTATGAGCTCGGCGTCTCCGAGGCGACCATCAAGGCGCATGTCTCGGCCATCCTGCAGAAGCTCGGCGTCGAAAGCCGCACCCAGGCTGTGATCGCCGCCGCCAAGATCGCCGGCGGTCAATGGCGCCAGGGCACGCCGACGACTTAGAGACCACCGGTCAAACTTCATTCCGTCATCCTGAGGTGCTCGCCTCTTAGGCGAGCCTCGACGGATGCACGGCCCGGCTGGTGGCCGTCGATCCTTCGAGGGCCGCTGAAGAAGCGGCCGCCTCAGGATGACGGAATGAAGATCCCGCACGCCTGATCGCGCTACTCCGCTGCCACCATCTGCTGCGTCCGCCACTGTCCGAGCAAAGCGCGCAGCGAGGCCGGCTTGACCGGCTTGTTCAGCACCGCGATGTTTTCCTCGCGGGCGGCGCTGCGCACCGCCGGGCTGCGGTCGGCGGTGATCAGGATCGCCGGAATGTTGTCGCCGAAGCGGCGGCGGATCTCGCGGATCGCGGCGACGCCGTTGCCGCGGTCGAGATGGTAGTCGACCAGCACGCCGGTGACGCGGCCGTCGGCGGCCTCGATCGCGGTGATGGCGGCGTCGGCATCGGTCACCGCGATCACCTCGGCATCCCATGCCGTGAGCAGCGTCCTCATGCCGTCAAGGATGGCGGGGTCGTTCTCGATGCAGACGATCAGCGCGCCGCTCATCGGGGTCTTCGACACCGGGGTGGCGGTGGTGACGGCCGCGGTATGGTTGACCGCGGTTGCGATCGGCACCGTGACCGAGAACGCCGAGCCGCCGCTGTCATTGGCCGAGATCGCAATGCGGTGGTTGAGCACGCGCGCCAGCCGCTCGACGATCGAGAGCCCAAGGCCGAGACCGCGCGCGATCCGCGCGCCCTGCTCGAGCCGATGGAATTCCTTGAAGATCTCGCCGCGCTTCTGCACGGGAATGCCGACGCCGGTGTCGTAGACGCTGATCTGGAGCTGCTTGCCATGGCGGCGGCAGCCGATCAGCACGCGGCCGCGCGGGGTGTATTTGATCGCATTCGAGATGAAGTTCTGCATCAGCCGGCGCAGCAGCGAACGGTCGGACTCGACCGGCAGCGAGCAGGGCACGAAGCGCAGATCGAGACCCTTGTCGCGGGCGATCGGCATGAACTCGATCTCCAGCGACCGCATCAGGTCGGCCATCCGGAAGCTGGTGATCGCCGGCGTCATGGCGCCGGCATCGAGCCTCGAGATGTCGAGCAGCGCGCCCAGGATGTCCTCGATCGCCTCGAGCGAATCGTCGATGTTCTCGACCAGGCGGGAATCCTCGCCGCCGTTCTGGCGCTCGACCAGACTCGTGACATAGAGCCGCGCCGCATTGAGCGGCTGCAGGATGTCGTGGCTGGCCGCGGCCAGGAAGCGCGTCTTGGAGGCGTTGGCGTCTTCCGCGATGCCCTTGGCGAGCGCGAGCTCGGAGTTCAGCCGGGTCAGCTCCTCGGTGCGGTCGCGCACCCGTTTCTCCAGCGTCGCGTTGGCGCGCTCCAGCGCCTCGGCGGCCTCGAAGCTCGGCGTGACGTCGGAGAAGGTGATGACGAGGCCGCCGCCCGGCATCCGGTTGGCGCGCACCTCGATCACCTGGTGGCGGTCGATGAAGCGTTCCAGATAGGGTTCGCCCTCGGTGGTGTAGGCGCGCAGCCTGAGCTGCAGCAGGCTGTCGCTGTCGCCGGCCGGCGGCGGGCTGACCGCGCCCATGAATTCGAGGATCTCGGGTAAGGGGATGCCGAGCTGTACCAGATGCGGCGGCAGCGCCAGCAGCTCGGAGAACTGACGGTTGGAGCAGATCAGCTGCAGGTCGGGATCGAACACCGCGATGCCCTGCCGCACATGGTTGAGCGCGGTCTGCAGGATCTCGCGGTTGAAATGCAGCGCGGCGTGGGAATCGTCGAGCAGCTTCAGCGCGGCCTTGGCCGACACGGTGCGCCGCTGCAGCAATAGCGACATCACGAGGCGCGAGGACGCCGCCCCGATCGAGGAGGCGATCAACCGCTCGGCGTGCTGCAGCAATTCGAAATCGGCCGGCGCCTGTGGATCGAGCGCGATGTTGCGATCGGCGGCGAACGATGCGAACGCCTCCCGTGTGCGGTCGGGACCGAGATATTGCGTCACCGTGCTCTGGATGTCCTGCACCGTCACGGTGGTGCGCCAGCGCCGGAAGCTGGGGGCGATCGGCGCCAGCTCGTTGGGCACGAACAGGTCGGCCTGCAACAGCTCGATCGACGACGGGGCGCGCGCCAGCGAGAACACGACATAGGTCAGCATGTTGAGCGAGAGGCTCCACAGCACGCCGTGCAGGAGCGGCGGCAGATCGGCGCCGAACAGCGCCTGCGGCCGCAGCGCGTCGATGCCGAACGGCCCGTGCTGCAACAGCATCAGCCCGGCGGTCGAGGTTTCCAGGAAGCTCGGAATGAACAGCGTGTAGAGCCAGGTCGCAAAGCCGATCAGCATGCCGGCGATGGCGCCGCGCGCGGTGGCGCGGCGCCAGAACAGACCGCCGAAGAACGCCGGCGCCAGCTGGCTGATCGCGGCAAAGGAGAGCAGGCCGATCGAGACCAGCTGGGTGTTGCCGAGCGCGCGATAGTAGAAATACGCCATCACCATGATGGCGAAGATCGAGAACCGGCGCGCCTTCAGCAGGAAGTCGCCAAAGTCCTTGTGGCCGACCCGGGCATCGTCGCTGCGCGGCAGCACCAGCGGCAGCACGATGTCGTTGGAGACCATGATCGACAGCGCGACGCATTCGACGATCACCATCGCGGTGCCGGCCGACAGGCCGCCGACGAATACGGCAAGGCTGAGCAGCTGCGAATTACCCTCGATCGGCAGCGCCAGCACGAACATGTCGGCATCGACGGCGCCGAACGGGAAGATCACGAGGCCCGCGATCGCGATCGGAATCACGAACAGGTTGATGACGACGAGGTAGAGCGGGAACAGCCAGCGCGCCCGGTTGACGTCGGCGCTGGTCGAATTCTCCACGACGCTGACGTGGAACTGGCGCGGCAGCAGCATGATGGCGCAGAACGACAGCAGCGTCATGATCAGGAAATTGCCGACCGACGGCACATATTCGATGGCGCGCACCGCTTCCGGCGTCTTCAGGGCGCGCTCGTAGAGCTCGCCGGGCGAGAACATCCAGAAGGTGACGAAGGCGCCGGCGGCGATGAAGGCGACCAGCTTGACGATCGATTCGGCCGCGATCGCCAGGATCAGGCCGTGCTGGTGCTCGGTCGCGTCGGTGTGGCGGGTGCCGAACAGCACCGCGAACACGGCCATCGCCAAGGTCACCATCAGCGCGATATCGCCGATGATCGGGATCCTCGAGAACGCCTGGTCCTCGCTCAGGATCACCTCCAGCGACGAGGCGATCGCCTTCAGCTGCAGCGCGATGTAGGGCACCGAGCCGATGATCGCGATCAGCGCCACCGTCGCGGCCACCGCCTGGCTCTTGCCGTAGCGCGCGGCGATGAAATCGGCGATCGAGGTGATGTTCTGCGACTTGGCGAGCGCGATCACCCGGCGCAGCAGCGGCGTGCACAGCCCGATCATCAGGATCGGGCCGACATAGATCGCGAGGAAGTCGATGCTGGTGCGGGTGGCGAAGCCGACCGATCCGAAGAAGGTCCAGGAGGTGCAGTAAATCGCCAGCGACAGCGGATAGATCCACTGGCTGGCAAGGCCGCGCTCGCCGGGCGGCATCCGGTCGCCGCGGCTCGCGACGAAGAACAACAATCCGATGTAGGCGAACGCCGTGGCGATTACGCCCCAGTCGTGCAGCATCGCTGCTCATCTCCCTTCCCGGCCGGGGGAGGGCCAGGTCACGGGACTATAAACCCAAAGGGCCGGCCGCGCATCGCACGACCGGCCCGATTTCGGGGGGCAGGAACGGACAGGGTTACTCGGCGGCCAGCGATTTCCGGTGCAGCGGCAGGCCGAGCCGGTCCCAGACCTGCAGCAGGGCCTCGGCCAGCGCGTCGATCAGGCCGTCCTCGTGGTACGGCGAGGGGGTGATGCGCAGCCGCTCGGTGCCCTTGGCGACGGTCGGATAGTTGATCGGCTGGATGTAGATGCCGTGCTCCTCGAGCAGCAGGTCGGAGGCGCGCTTGCACTTCTCGGGGTCGCCGACGAACAGCGGCACGATGTGGGTGTCGCTCGACATCACCGGCAGGCCGGCGGCGGTCAGGATCGCCTTGGTGCGGGCGGCGCGGTCCTGGTGGCGCTCGCGCTCCCAGTTCGAGGTTTTCAGATGGCGGATCGCCGCGGTTGCGGCCGAGCAGATCGCCGGCGGCAGCGCGGTGGTGAAGATGAAGCCCGGGGCATAGGAGCGCACGGCGTCGATGATCTCGCGCTTGGCGGCAATGTAGCCGCCGAGGCAGCCGAACGCCTTCGCAAGCGTGCCCTCGAGGATGTCGATCCGGTGCATCACGCCGTCGCGCTCGGCAATGCCGCCGCCGCGCGGGCCGTACATGCCGACCGCGTGAACCTCGTCGACATAGGTCATGGCGCCGTATTTCTCGGCGAGATCGCAGATCTTGGCGAGCGGCGCGACATCGCCGTCCATCGAATAGAGGCTCTCGCAGACGATCAGCTTCGGCCGGTCGGGACCGGCGGCGATCAGCAGCTCTTCGAGATGCGCGACGTCGTTGTGGCGGAAGATCAGGCGGTCGCAGCCGGCCTGGCGCACGCCCTCGATCATCGAATTGTGGTTCAGCGCATCCGACAGGATCAGGCAGTTCGGAATCAGTTTTGCGATGGTCGAGATGCCGGTCTGGTTCGAGACATAGCCGGACGTGAAGAGCAGCGAGGCTTCCTTGCCGTGGAGGTCGGCGAGCTCCGCCTCGAGCTGCACCAGCGGATGATGGGTGCCCGCGATGTTGCGGGTGCCGCCGGCGCCGGTGCCGACCCGGGTCGCGGTCTCGACCATGGCGCCGACCACCTTTGGGTGCTGGCCCATGCCGAGATAGTCGTTGGAGCACCAGATCACGACATTGCGCTGGCCCTTCGGCGAGTGCCAGGTGGCGTGCGGGAAGCGGCCGGCGATCCGCTCGAGATCGGCGAACACGCGGTAGCGCCGCTCATCATGCAGGCGGGTGAGGGCGGCATTGAAGAACTGGTTGTAATCCATCGGCGAACCCACAAACGGAACCTGACCGGGCACTGAAGGCCTTACTTAGAGCTTTTCCAGCTCTAATGTCTATGCATTGGCTCACATCTGGGCATGCGCCGCAGGTGGTCAAATTGCCCTAGCTGCGGGGATCTTGCTTGATTCGGACCCGGACCGGCCGGCGGGCCGTGACGCGCTCAGGTCGTCCTGAAGCGCAGCACGCCGTCGGCGGTCTCCGCCGTCAGGCGGCCCTCGACCAGCATGTAGTTGACATGGGCGACCAGCTCGCCGGAGGCGAAACCCATCTGGTGCTCGTCCAGCACGTGCTTGTGGAACACCACCGGTACCAGTTCCTTGGAGGTCTGCGGCACCTCGCGGCAGGCCTCGGCGATCAGCCGGCAACGCTCCTCGTGGTGATCGGCGAGCTGCTTGATCCGCGTCTTCAGCCCGTAGAACGGCACGCCATGGCCGGGCAGCACCATCACGTCATAGGGCAGCGTGGTGGTGAGGCTGGCCAGCGAGGCGAGGTATTCGCCGAGCGAATTCTGCTCGGGCTCGACCGCCCAGACGCTGACATTGGGCGAGATCTTGCTCAGCACCTGGTCGGCGGACAGGAACAGCTTGTCGGCCGCGCAATACAGCATCACCTGGTCGAGCGCGTGACCGCCGCCGGTGATCACCTTGAAGCGCCGCGTGCCGATCACGACCTCGTCGCCATGGGTGAGGCGGTGATAGGACGGCGGCAGCACCGAGACCCGCTTCAGATAGTCCTGGCCGCGGCCGAGCAGCTTTTCGGTCAGGTCCTCGTCCATGCCGTGACGGCGGAAGAACAGCCGCTGCGCGTTGCGCCGCTCCTCGGTGCCGCGGTTCTGGTGATAGACCGACTGCAGATATTCGACCTGCGACATGAACAGCGGACAGCCGAAGCGCTCGGTGATCCAGCCCGCGAGCCCGACATGGTCGGGGTGCGAATGGGTCACGATCAGGCGGGTGACCTTGACGTGCTTCAGCGACCCCTCGAACAGCGTGGTCCAGGCCGCGATCGATTCCTCATTGCCGAAGCCGGCATCCACCATGGTCCAGCCGTCGCCGTCGGCGAGCAGATAGACGTTCACATGGTTGAGGCGGAACGGCAGTTTCAGCCGCGCCCACAGCACGCCGGGCGCCACCTCCACGACCTGGTCGGGGCCGGGATGGTTCTCCCAGGGGTATCTCAATGCCTCCGCCGAGGAGGGCAGGCCGTCGGTCTTCGAATGCATGCTACCGGCTTAGCGGTACATCGGCTGCCGCGCCAGCCGAAAAATCAGGATGCGGATGCGGAGAAGAGCGGGAATTCCGCAGCCCGGATGAAGCGCAGCGCTTTCTTCCCCTTCCCCCTGAAAGGGGGAAGGTCGGATGGGGGGGCGGCCACGGGCGACAGTGTCGGCGGAGAGATCCCCACCCGCTTTGCTCTGACGAGCAAAGCGACCTCCCCTTTTCAAGGGGAGGTTGGAGGCGATCCCGGGGCCCGGATGAAGCGCAGCGCTGCACTTTCTTCTCCTTCCCCCTGAAAGGGGGAAGGTCGGGATGGGGGGTCGGCCACGGGCGACAGTGTCGGCGGAGAGACCAGATCCCCACCCGCTTTGCTCACGAGCAAAGCGACCTCCCCTTTGCAAGGGGAGGTTGGAGCCCCGGAACGACGTGCGTCAGGCCGCCCTGATATTCGACAAGAACCCGTCGATCTCCGAGCGCAACACGTCGGCCTCGCGGCGCAGCGCGTCGGAGGCGCTCAGGACCTCGGTCGCGGCGGCGCCGGCCTCGGTCGAGGCGGTCGAGACGCCGATGATGTTGCTCGACACCTCGCTGGTGCCGCCGGCGGCGTGCTGGATGTTGCGGGCGATCTCGCGGGTCGCCGCGCCCTGCTCCTCGACCGCGGCCGCGATCGCGGTGGTGACGTCGTTGATCTCGCCGATCGTGCTCGAGATGTTGCGGATCGCTGAGACCGCCGAGGTCGTGACCTCCTGCATGCTGACGATCTGCTGGCGGATTTCTTCCGTCGCCTTGGCGGTCTGGCTCGCCAAATTCTTCACCTCGGAGGCGACCACGGCAAAGCCGCGACCGGCTTCGCCGGCGCGCGCCGCCTCGATGGTGGCGTTGAGCGCCAGCAGATTGGTCTGCGAGGCGATGGTCTGGATCAGATCGACCACGACGCTGATCCGCGCGGCGTTGTCGGCAAGGCCCTGCATCGTGGTGTCGGTCGCCCGCGCTTCCTCCACCGCCTTGCGCGCGATCTCCGCCGAGGTCACGACCTGGCGGCCGATCTCCGAGATCGACGACGACAATTCCTCGGTGCCGGCCGACACGGTCTGCACATTGACCGAGGTCTCCTCGGCCGCCGAGGCGACGGCGCTGACCAGCGCGCTGGACTGGTCGGCGGTCGCCGACATGCTCTGTGCGGTCGACTGCATCGAGTTCGCCGAGCTCTGCAGGCTGCCGAGCGCGCTGCGGACGGTGGATTCGAACTCGGCGATCTGCGTCTCCATGCGCGAGGCGCGCTCGGCCTTGGCGATGCGGTCCTGGTTCTGGCTCGCGGTGAGCTCGCGGCCCTCGATCATGCTCTCGCGGAACACCTGCAGCGCGTCGGCCATGACCGCGATCTCGTCGCGCTGGCGGCTGTGCGGGATCTCGGTGTCGAGGTCGCCGTCGGACAACAGCTGCATCGAGCGCTGCAGGCCGCGGATGCGGCGCAGGATGTTGCGCCCGACATAGAGCCAGACGAACAGGAACGAGCCGACCAGGGTCAGCGCGCCGAGGCCGATCATCACCATGGTGGCGAACGCGATCTGCTGCCGCGCCTGGAAGGTCGACGAGTCGGTCTCCTTCTGCACGGCGTCGACCAGCTGCTGCACGCTGATGCCGAGCCCGATGTTGAGCTTGCGGGTCTCGTCCAGAATGGTCTGGCCGTAGTCGATCGAGTCGAGCTCCTTCTGGCGGATCTTGAACACGCCGGTCTTGCCTTCGCCGAGCGCCAGCAGTTTTTCCGCGCTGTCGCGCACCGCGACGATCGCTGGATTCTTCGGCAGGTCCTCGAGGTTGGACTTGACGCGCTCGCGCCCGGCCTTGAACTCGGCCTCGATCGCATCCAGCGTCTCGCTCGAGGTGGCGGACAGCGCCGCGGTCATGTCGGCGGCCATCAGATTGCCGGCCGAGAGCACGTTGCTGATCTGGCCGACGGTGCGGGCCGCTTCGGTGGCGTCATCGGCGGAGACTTCGGCTGAGCCGAGGATGGCGTTGAGCCGGGTCTGCGCGTCGAGCATCGCGGGGCTGGCGGCGCCGACGAAGGCGGCCTGGGCCTTGCGCAGCGCGTTGTACTGCTTGTCGCGCAGCGCGCTGACGTCGAGCCGTTCGCGCGCCGCCGAGATCAGGCTCTTGGTGGCGTCGTCGGTGTTCTTGACGTTCTCCTTCAGCGCGCCGACCACGGCTTTGTCGGCGCCGAGCTCGATGATCTCGCCGAGCTTGGCGTTGGTCAGCTGCGCGACCTCCTGCACCTTCTTGGTGCGCTCGGTGAGCGCGTCCTCGCTCTGCACCGCGAGCAGGCCGGGGCCTTGGGCGGCGAGCGCGGCGCTCTGCGCCGACAGCTGCAGGCTCGCGGCAAGCCGCGGAATGTCGCGGCCGCTGAGATCGGTCATGGTGCCGCCGAGTTGGTGCAGCACCCAACCGGCGCCGGCGCTGATGATCAGCGCCATGCCGGCGATCACGGCAAACGCCGCGAACAGGCTGCCGCGCACGCCCATCTGCGGAACGCGGATGCTCTTGAAACTTGGTTTGCCGAGCTTGAACCGAAACGCCATTGCCCCCGTGCCCCCGTGCACTTTCCCCAGTGTTTCCCGGCGCGGGAGTATCGGTGCGGCCGGTTAACAAAATCGGGAAAATTGCGGCAAAGCGGGCGAATTTTGAGCATCGCGTGTGCCGGCGCTTTCTCCTGCACGGAATTGATGCACGTGCCCATATGCAAAAGGCCGGCGTGCGCCGGCCTTTTCCACGCCTGGTTGTATCGACGATCTCAGTAGCGCGCCGCCATCGGGTTAGCGAAGTTGAAGCGGTAGTTGATGCCGGCCTTCACGGTGTGCTCGTCATTGTGGAAGCTGCCGAACGGCACCAGCGCGGCCGGACCGGTGAAGCGGCTGTCGCCGAAGTCGTAATACTGGTACTCGACCTTCGCCGACCAGTTCGGGGCGAACATATATTCGGCGCCGGCGCCGACGGTCCAGCCGTTCTGGTGGCTGTCGCTGAGCGCAAACGGGATCGCGACGCCG
Source organism: Bradyrhizobium ivorense (assembly GCF_900696085.1). Lineage (GTDB taxonomy): Bacteria > Pseudomonadota > Alphaproteobacteria > Rhizobiales > Xanthobacteraceae > Bradyrhizobium > Bradyrhizobium ivorense. The sequence goes on along the minus strand of NZ_CAADFC020000016.1, from coordinate 1,061,157 downwards.
CCGAGCGTCACCTTCTCGTTGTTGTCGGAGTAGGCGTAGCCGCCCTTCACATAGATCAGGCCCGGACCCCAGGTGTAGCCGACCCGGCCGGTGACCGAGGCGATGCCGCGCTGGTTGTTGTTGTAGACATAGCCGCCGGGGAAGATCGCATTGAGCTGGTGGCCGCCGACCCAGGAATACTGGCCTTCGAGGCCGATCACCCACATCGGCGAGAGCTGCCAGTCGTAGCCGGCCTGCACGCCGCCCATGAAGCGGGCGCTGCTGTCGGACAGCGCGAGGCCGTTGAAGGTGTTGTTGTCGGCAAACACGCCGCCGAGGTGACCGCCGAGATAGAAGCCGGTCCAGTTGTAGAGCGGTGCGGCGTAAACGGGCGCGGGCTGCTTGTAATAGGGACGGGCGCCGAGATCGGCGGCCTCGGCGGTCGCGCCAAAGGCGGCGACGGCGGCAGCCATGGCTGCGGTTGCGAGCAGGAACTTGTTCATTGTGGTCAGTCTCCGGACAGGTCGTGCGGAGGCGCCGCGCATTGGCGCCATCCTTGCGGCTGCAGTTACACAGCTTTTGAATAAAATGCTGTCCACCGCGGCCGCTAAACCTGCCGTTTGCCGCGAAAGGTTTTGTTGTGCCTAACGAACGCTTAAGCGTGGATGAAGGAAGGCTTAACGCAGCGCTGGGCTAGCCAAGCCGCCGCCGCACATCCTCGCGCATCTGCTCGCGAAAAGCCTGGCGCCGTGCCGGCCGCTCCTTCACGGGAACGTCGTGGCGGTCGAACACGTCGAACTTTTCCAGGATCGGATAGTGCTCGCTGGCCATCGCCAGCACCCGCAGCAGCGCGGCGACCTTGGCGGTCGGGCCGGTGACCTCCCAGCGCCGGATCTTCTCGGCACCGCCGGCGTCCAGTCCGCAAAGCTTCGCCATGTCGGCTGCCGTCAGCTTGCGGCCGATCGCCTCGCTGAGCGCTTCGCGCAGTTTCTTCAGTTCTGGGCCGGTCACTCTGGTTCCGCTCCGCGACAAGGCAAGTGTGAAGTAGGTCACGCGGCGTACGCCGGGTCGGGGCTATACGACATGCATGCGACCTCCAGATGGAGAGACGATCATGCAAGGCATCATTGAAAGTCTCAGCCCCGAGCACAGTGACATCGATTGGAAATGGGTCGGCAGTGTGTTCGTCTTTTATATCGTGGCGATGATGCTGCTTGCCGGCGGGATGATATCGCACTGATTCGTGCTGCGCGACTCCGGCGCGCGCGGTGCGCCGGCCATATCCCTCCGCCGCCGCTTAAGGACACAAGCGGCCGTGGCATGTGCGGGCAAAGGGTTTGTGGTTCGCACGCGAAGCGCCGGCACGGCACGTAAACGAAGTTAGCGTTAGTGGAGCTGCGCGGACGCGGCCTGAAAAATTGCGATCAGTTCCTTGTCAGCGGCATAGTCGTTGGCGGGCCTCGCTCCCGTCTGCACAAGCACCAGCTTGTTTTCCGGATCAACCATCACGAATTGGCCGCGGAAACCTTGAAACGCAAACATGCGGTTATTCCCGGGAATGAGCCACACTTGGTAGCCGTATCCGGCCCAATAAGAATTGGAGAAACTTAGATGGGTGTCGGTCGGCGCGATGGTGGTCCCGGTGAGCAGCCAGTTTTCGGGGACAATGGTTTTATCGTTCCACTTACCGTCATGGGCAAGCATCAAGCCGAGGCGGGCCCAATCCCGAAGCGTCGCGTTGAAGTAGGCATACGCAACCTCGCGGCCCGTCGCGTCCAACGACCACTTGGCATCGGCCTCTGCGCCCAAGGGCGCCCACAGCTTCTCCCTTGCGTAGTCGGATAGGCGTCGACCGGTTGCACCAGCAACTACGAGGCCCAAAACTGTTGTCTCTGCAGAAGAATAATTCCACCGTACATTTGGCGGAGCCTCGCGCGTATTGAAGTGCTTCAGCGCAGCAATAACTCCTCCGGGTCCCTGTCCCACGGTATATCGAGAGAGAATAGCACTGTCGCTCTTTGCGTCGGTCAGATTGGTTGTTTCCTCTTTCCAAGCGACCCCGGACGACATCTGCAACAGTGCCTTGATTGGGGTGCGTCCGTATTCAGATCCCTTCAGCTCCGGTACGTAAGTTTCAGCCGAATCGTAGATAGATCGAATAGCCCCATTCTTTACGGCAATTCCGACCAACATTGCCGTGATCGTCTTAGCCATTGAGAACGACGTCATACGATGCTTGTCTGTCCGCCCGTATTGGTATCGTTCCAGAAGAATAGTGTCGCCCTTCGCGATCAGGAAGCCGGTGATCGGATGATGCTCGAGATAGTCGTCGAGCGTCACAGTTTGCCCTAGGTAGGTGTAGCGAATAGTCGGCTCAGTGGGCGCGCGCATCAAGCGGCTCGGTACCTTTGGGGCGGCAATAGTGCGCGTGGGGAAGAGCGTATCAAAATGGCTGAATGCCCCGACACGACAACGCTGCTTGGTGACGTAGTCGTAATTGGAGCAAGCCGGATATCCATCCCTTCTGCCGTAGGCATCGGCGTCTTGGCCGTCAGGGCGGAAACGTGGGCCTGGTGATTGCGCGATGGCCTCACTACCGAGCGCTACGGACATGCCAGCGAGAAAGACAAGCACAATTCTCTTCATTCCCCACTCGTCAGCAAATGGCTAAAGTAAATGGCTGCAGTAATGTGATTGGCGGGACTATGCCTGATCTACTGATCAGGGCAAGACTTGGGCGACCAAGCAAGTTGGATTTGGGTCCAAAAGCCGCCCATAGCGACCGAACCGGGACTTCCGCTTCACCTCGAAGAACCCGATGTCTCCGATGGTCGCGCAAATCAGAGTCCGGGTCTCTGGTGCGAGAACGGTGCTAGGCAATAGGTCTTATCATCGCACGCGCCGCCGGAAGCGGAAACCCCGGTTCTACTACCTTTAGCAGAACAGCGTTCTTCGCGTTTTTCACCGCATTGTTGAGGCGATCGCGGAGATACTTGTCCTCGATCACTATGCAACCGTCGCTGCCGTGCTTTCCACTCCCGTGTATCCAAAACTTATCTCGGCCGTACAAGCGTGGCGTACTTGGAGCATCGACATTGAGAAGAGATGTTATGGTTTGTTCGAGCTGAATGACTGGGCCGTGGAACGGCGGGTGGAGTGGGACGTAATGACATACATAAAATCCTGGCGGGATAGGACCGCCGTGGGTGTGACCTGCCTTGATGTCTCTCTCTTTACGGAACGCATCATAACTGGAAAAGCTGTGCTCAGCCCCTCCGCCGGTGCGCCCTCGTCCGCCGCCCGAGTAGGCCCGAACCGAAAAGGTTGTGCTATCTATGGCAACGGAAAGGAATTCACGTGCAATCGAATAGGTAAGCATGTCCGTGTCCCTTCGTATTAATAAGCAGTGTGCCTCCAATATGGAGCTGCAATTTACGTCGGAACTCGGCGTGCTGCCATGCTAGCGTCACTTCTCCCGCGGCGTAGCTGTCTATCGAGCAGCTTGCGGTGGCGCCACTTGGACAGCAACCACGGTCGCATGTGGGCCCAAACTAGGAAGGCGGCGGGCTCCTTCGCACGAAGTCTGCTTTGCCAGCGTGAGCGCACATCGTCAGCCCAGCCCGGTCTCCACATGTCAAAGGACCAGAACCGGCCTGCCCAAGATCGGATGACGGGAGCCGTTGCCGCTCCCCCGAGACGGACGAGATGGCTGGTCCCGAATCGGCCCCAACTAAACATCTGCTTTTATGAAGAGAATGGTGCTGCCAGACAGGATTGAACTGTCGACCTCTCCATTACCAATGGAGTGCTCTACCACTGAGCTACGGCAGCATGCCCGGGAAAATAGAATCGACCCTCGAGGGGCCCGTCCAAGCGGGCGGTTCTTGCCACAAGGCCCCCTCCGGCGCAAGCAAAAGGGCGCCGCTGCCGGCGGTGAAATCGGCGGAAATTGCCGTTCCCTGCCGGCGATCGTCGCCAATCCGGCGGATTCCGGCCTGATTTGGTTCCCAACGTTGCCTTCGCGGGCCCTTGCGGCCGAATCGTCCGCCAGACGCAACTGGCCGGCCGGCTAGGGTGCGCGGGCGGCGGCCATCCTCTATGCTCCGTGCGCGAGCGTCGGCGGTTCAGAGTTTTGGAAATGACAGGCGATCAAGGCAAGGGCGGCGGGCAGGCCGGAGCCAGCGTGAAGGATTCGCGACAGGACCGCCTGAAGCTGGCGCTGCGCGAAAACCTGAAGCGGCGGAAATCGCAGGCACGCGGTCGCGAGGATGTGGCTTCCGAACCGGGCGATGCCTCGCTAGAGCATGATCCGGAAAAGTGCGAAGCGGTTTTCCGAAAAGATCATGATCAAACAAAGAGCTAAAGCGCGATGACGATCCAACCTGATCTCATCGCGCTTCACGCCGACCGAGACGAGCCGGATCGTTAGCCGGTTCGCGAGTGCTGAAGAAAGTGGGGCGCCAAAGATGGCTGCAGACGACACACCGACGATCAACCGGCTCACCGCAACCGCCTACGCGTTCCCACGCCAGGAGCAGACCTTTCCAACGCTGACGTCGCTCGAGATCGAGCGCATGCGCCGGTTCGGCGAGCCGCGGTCATACGGCGACGGCGAGGCGCTGTTCGAGACCGGCAAGCCGGGGCCGGGCATGTTCGTGATTCTGGCGGGCCATGTCGCGATCACCCAGCGCGACGGCCTCGGCCGGGTCACGCCGATCATCGACCAGGGGCCGGGGCAGTTTCTGGCCGAGATCGGCCAGCTCTCCGGGCGGCCTGCGCTGGTCGACGGCCATGCCGAGGGCGAGGTCGAGACGCTGCTGCTGCCGCCGGAGCGCTTGCGTGCGCTCTTGGTCGCCGAGGCCGATCTCGGCGAGCGCATCATGCGCGCGCTGATCCTGCGCCGGGTCAGCCTGATCCAGGGCGGCGCCGGCGGGCCGGTGCTGATCGGCGCGGCCGGCACCATGGCGAGGCTGCAGAACTTTTTGGCGCGCAACGGCCAGCCGCATCACGTGCTCGATCCGGAGACCGACAAGGATGCGGCCGACCTCGTTGCCCGTTATTCGGTGTCCCGCGCCGAACTGCCGCTGGTGGTCGCGCCGAACGGCACGGTGCTGCGCAATCCGTCGGAGACCGCGCTGGCGATGGCGCTCGGCATGATCGGCGGCAAGAAGCACGACAAGCTCTATGACGTCGCCGTGGTCGGCAGCGGCCCGGCCGGGCTCGCCACCGCGGTCTACGCCGCGTCGGAAGGGCTGTCGGTTGCGGTGTTCGATTCCCGCGCCTATGGCGGCCAGGCCGGCGCCAGCATGCGCATCGAGAACTATCTCGGCTTTCCGACCGGCATCTCCGGCCAGGCGCTGGCCGGCCGCGCCTTCAATCAGGCGCAGAAATTCGGCGCCGAGATGCTGATCCCGGTCTCGATCAAGGCGCTCGACTGCAGCAAGACCTCGGGCGCATTCGCGCTCGCCACCGATTGCGGGCACACCCTGCGCGCCAAGTCGGTGGTGGTCGCGAGCGGCGCGCGCTATCGCAGGCCCGAGATCGACAATCTCGATGCCTATGAGGGCCGCGGCGTCTGGTACTGGGCCTCGCCGATCGAGGCGCGGCTCTGCGCCGAGCAGGAGGTCGTGCTTGTGGGCGGCGGCAATTCGGCCGGCCAGGCGGCGGTGTATCTGTCAGCCCACGCCCGCAAGGTGATCATGATGATTCGCGGCGGCGGGCTCGGGGCCAGCATGTCGCGCTATCTGATCGAGCGCATCGAGGCGACGCCGAACATCGATCTGGTGTTCAACGCCGAGGTGATCGGGCTCGAGGGCGCGGAGACCTTGGAGCGGGTGCGCTGGAAGAGCCGGCTCGCGCCCGACGAGTTTTCGCTCGATATCCGCAATCTGTTCCTGTTCGTCGGCGCCGATCCGGCCACCGGCTGGCTCGACGGCTGCGGCGTCGAGGTCGACCGCGGCGGCTTCGTGCTCACCGGCAAGCAGAACGGCGAGGGCAACCGCGCCGTGCCGCTGCTCGAGACCACGGTGCCCGGCGTGTTCGCGGTCGGCGACGTCCGCTCCGGCTCGGTCAAGCGCGTCGGCGGTGCGATCGGCGAAGGCGCCCAGGTCGTCGCCGCGCTGCACGGCTATCTTGCGGATGCGGGCAGTCCGTCGTTGTAGGGAAGGCGCCGTGCAGGCTCAATGTCCCGTCATCCTGAGGTGCGAGCCCTCTTCGGCGAGCCTCGAAGGATGCACGGCCCCGCCGGTGGCCGATTCATCCTTCGAGGCTCGCAAGGGCTCGCACCTCAGGATGACGGATCGACTAAAATTACGAGTTGAGAGGTAGAGAATGTCAAAAGGCTGCACCCACATCGCCGGCATTGCGGACGTCACGCCGAGCGCGCTTGGCTGCGAGGAGTGCCTGAAGAGCGGCAGCCGCTGGCTGCATTTGCGGATCTGCCGGACCTGCGGCCATGTCGGCTGCTGCGACGACTCGCCCAACAAGCATGCAACCGCGCATTTCCACGCCACCGGCCATCCCGTGATCGAGGGCTACGATCCGCCGGAAGGCTGGGGCTGGTGCTATGTCGACGAGGTGCTGTTCGACCTGTCGAAGCGCAAGACGCCGCATAACGGGCCGATCCCGCGCTATGATTGATCGATGTCTCAGGAAGCGCACGGCGCGATGCCTGACGGCGGCGGGCCGTGGCGGATTTTTCATGAGATGTCGGCCGTCCTGCCATTGGAACCATGTAGCAATTTCTCCTCGCGCATCGTAACGTGGCGCGGGTTCTCAACGGGGAGTGCATCCACATGGTCCTGCTGCACGTGGTCATCAGTCTGATTGCTATCGTCTCCGGCCTGATCGTGATGTTTGGCCTGCTCGGGTCGAAATCGATGCCCGGGCTCACCGCGATCTTCCTCGTGCTCACGATACTGACCAACGTCACCGGGTTCGTGATTCCGCCGCTGCTCACCGAGAAGCTGCTGCCGTCGCACATCATCGGCCTGCTCTCGCTGGTGCTGCTCGCGATCGCCTGCATCGCGCTTTATGCGATGCGCCTCAATGGCATCTGGCGCCCGGTCTATGTCGTCACCGCGATGGTCTCGCTCTATCTCAACGTCTTCGTGCTGGTGATCCAGAGCTTCCTGAAGATACCGGCGCTGCAGGCGCTGGCGCCGGCGGTGCCGCCGAACCCGCCGTCCGGACCGGTGTTCGCGGTGGTGCAGGGCATCGTGCTGGTGTTCTTCGTCGTGGTGACGATTGGTATCTGGCGCCGGTTCAGGCCGTTCCGCCTCGCCTGATCGACCAACACGCACTCGCTGTTGCAGGGCGCACCACGTGCGAATCCGCAAACGCGTTCTGTCAACCATCGCTAGATCTTGCCCAATCGCAATTGCGCATCTGTGGTTCACGCTTCGCGTGAACCGGAATGACGGCTAACTGAAGGAGTGCGTCCATGCCCACTATCACCACCAAAGACGGCGTCGAGATTTTTTACAAGGATTGGGGCAAGGGCCAACCGATCGTGTTCAGCCATGGCTGGCCGCTGTCGTCGGACGATTGGGACGCGCAGATGCTGTTCTTCCTCAACAACGGCTTTCGCGTCATCGCCCATGACCGCCGCGGTCATGGCCGCTCGGCCCAGGTCGCCGACGGCCATGACATGGACCACTACGCCGACGATCTCGCCGCCGTCACCGCGCATCTCGATCTGAAGAACGCGGTTCACGTCGGCCATTCCACCGGCGGCGGCGAGGTGGTGCATTACATCGCCCGCCATGGCGAGAGCCGGGTGGCCAAGGCGGCGATCCTCTCTGCGGTGCCGCCGCTGATGGTGCAGACGGCGAACAATCCGGGCGGCCTGCCGAAATCGGTGTTCGATGGCTTGCAGGCCCAGCTCGCCGCCAACCGCTCGCAGTTCTACCGCGATCTGCCGGCCGGCCCGTTCTATGGCTACAACGGGCCGGGCGCCAAGCCGTCGGAGGCGGTAATCCAGAACTGGTGGCGTCAGGGCATGATGGGCGGCGCGAAGGCGCATTACGACGGCATCGTCGCCTTCTCGCAGACCGACTTCACCGAGGATTTGAAGAAGATCACGGTCCCGGTTCTGGTGATGCACGGCGACGACGACCAGATCGTGCCCTACGCCGACTCCGCCCCGCTGTCCGCCAAGCTGCTGAAGAACGGCACGCTGAAAACCTACAAGGGCTTTCCGCACGGCATGCCGACCACCGAAGCCGAGACCATCAACGCGGATCTGCTGGCGTTCATCAGGGAGTGAGTGCGGTGCGGTTCGCCGTGCCGCATCGATCCCGCGCACGTCTCTGCGGGTTCACGTTTGGGAGTCACCGGCGGAAGGGTTCCCTCCCCCCTTGCGGGGGAGGGTTAGGGAGAGGGGTACCACACGGGTGCTCTCTCAATCTGCTTTCGATCATGCACAGCCGAGATTGCGAGACGGTGCGTTGCTCGAGCATCTCGCCCGGGGCCACCCCTCTCCCCAACCCTCCCCCGCAAGGGGGGAGGGAGCCTGACCGGCGTGCTCACCTTACGCTGCGTTCACCACCATTCGCCGGGCGTCCGCTCACTCGAAAATCCCGCGGATCGCGGCAAACATCCGTTTGGCGAACAGCTCCGGTTTCTCGCGGGCGCCGTCGGCGGTCCAGAGGTCGGCGCCGACGCGCATCGCGCCGGTGGTGATCATTGCGACGAGGCGCGCCTTCATCCGGTCGGCCTTGTGGTTGGCGCGCTTGAGCAGCGCGTCGGCGAGCTCCCGCTCCATCTTCTCGTACTTGGCCTGATCGCGCGCCTGCAGCGCCGGATTGTCGCGCTTGAGCCGCGCCAGCGCGATCGCCTCGCGCGGATCGAGCTGCCGGACCAGCTCGATGATGGCGTTCTCCGCCGCCTGCAGCATGGATTCGCTAGCCGGGCGCGCCGCCACCGCCGCGACCAGCGCCGCCGTGCCGTCCTCCTGCCACGCCAGCACGACGTCTTCCTTCGAGGCGAAATAGTGAAAGAAGGTGCGGCGCGAGACGTTGGCCGCGGCGACGATGTCGTCGAGCGTGGTCGCCTCGAAGCCGCGCTCCAAAAATAGCGCCATCGCCGCCCGTGTCAGCCGCTCTCGCGTTTCTTGCCGCTTGCGTGCGCGCAGGCCGGAGCGCTCGGCGGGGGCGGCCGAATTCTCCCTGGATTGCCGCGGTTTGGCGGCCTTGCGCGCGAGCGCGGGGCGTCTCAAATTTTCACCTCTTGCAAAATTGCACTTGGTGCACATTTATCCGGTGCGGCTGGACCCGCAACAACCGAATCGCGTTTGCCAGGAGATATAACCATGACCGGCTGGAGCACTGCAGACATTCCGCGGCTCGACGGCAGGACCGCCGTGATCACCGGCGCAACCGGCGGGCTCGGCTACCAGACCGCGCTGGAGCTGGCGCGCGCCGGCGCCACCGTGGTGCTGACCGGCCGCAACGGCGCCAAGGGCCAGGATGCGCTGGCGCGGATCCGCGGCCAGCTTCCCGATGCTGCCATCATCTATGAGACGCTCGACCTTGCGAGCATTGCATCGGTCGCCGATTTCGCGGCCCGCTTTGCCGCGACCCACACATCGCTCGATTTGTTGATCAACAATGCCGCGGTGATGGCGCTGCCGACACGGCGGGTCACCGTCGACGAATTCGAGATGCAGTTCGGCACCAACTATCTCGGGCACTACGCGCTGACCGCGCTGCTGCTGCCGCAGCTCCGCCGCGGCCGCAACGCCCGCGTCGTCAATCTGTCCAGCCTTGCGCATCGCTCCGGCGCGATCAATTTCGACGACCTGCAGGCCCGGCGCGGCTATGCGCCGTGGCGCGCCTACTGCCAGTCGAAGCTCGCGATGCTGATGTTTGCGCTCGAGCTGCAGCGCCGCAGCGCGATCAATGGCTGGGGCATCATGAGCAATGCCGCGCATCCCGGCTATGCCCGCACCGAGTTGATCCCGAACGGCCCGGGCACCGAGAGCCTGTCCTGGCGGTTCGGCCGGTATCTGCAGCCCCTGATGAGCCACTCGGCGGCCGCAGGCGCGTTGCCGACGCTGTTTGCCGCCACTTCGCCTGCGGCCGAGGGGGGCGGCTATTACGGACCCAACGGGTTCTACGAATTGAAGGGCCCGCCGGCGCCGGCGCGGATCATGCCGCAGGCCAGGGACGCCGCGGTGGCGGAGCGGCTGTGGGACATCTCGGCCGCACTCACCGGTGTTCCGTTCGCTCAGGTCGCGACCGCGGCCTGAGCGGGCGGCACGGGGATCATCGCGATGAAGGTCATCCTGTTCGGCGCACGCCTCTGACCGGCGCGGCCCGGTTCCGTCGGCCGCGATTTCCTTCGGCAGCGTGGTACCTCCGGTGCGGTCAGGCGTTATATTGATCGCATGTCCCCACCCGCGCCGCTGAAACTGATCGCCCTCGATGCCGATGACCTCGCGGTCATCTCCACCCATGTGCAGGACGCCCGCGTCCAGGCCGCCGATATCGTCTGGCGCCAGGACGAAAAGCGCCTCGTGATCGGGCTGAACCGGCTCGACTGGGAGCAGACCCTGGCGGGCGGCGCCTGCTCGCGCCGGCTGATCGCGGCGCTGCGCTTCGACCGGGTGCTGGCATGCAAGTCGCGCAATATCGACCTGGAGGCCCCGGAGGCCATCCTGGAACTGCTCGGGATCGAATTCCACGCCTCCGACCCGCCCGGCGGCTGCGCGCTCCTGATGTTCGGCCATGGCGCGGCGCTGCGGCTCGATGTCGAGTGCCTGGAGTGCGAATTGACCGATTTGGGGACGGATGAGCTGGGGACGGCGGTATAGTTGCGTCGTCCCGGCTTTCGCCGGGAACGACGGGAGGCAAGGGTTGACGGCCATAATCCGCCGCGCCATTGAGCAGGGACCCGATCCCTTACGTCCTCTTTAGAAAGCCGCCATGCCCGTTCGCCTGGACCGACAGAGCGCCGATTTCGACCAGCGATTCCGCGACTTCCTGGCGGCCAAGCGCGAGGTGTCGGCCGACGTCGAGCGCGCCACCCGCGCCATCGTCGACGACGTGGTGGCCCGCGGCGACGCGGCGCTGCTCGAGGCGACGAAAAAGTTCGACCGGCTCGACATCGCCGCCTCGGGCCTGCGCGTCACCGCGGCCGAGATCGACGCTGCGGTGCAGGCCTGCGACGCCAGGACGGTCGATGCCCTGACATTCGCCCGCGATCGGATCGAAACCTTCCATCGCCGTCAGATGCCGAAGGACGAGCGCTTTACCGATGCCGAAGGCGTCGAGCTCGGTTGGCGCTGGAGCGCGGTCGATGCCGTCGGCTTGTACGTGCCCGGCGGCACCGCGGCCTATCCGTCCTCGGTGCTGATGAACGCGGTGCCGGCCAAGGTCGCCGGCGTGCCGCGCGTCGTGATGGCGGTGCCGGCGCCGGACGGCAAGCTCAACCCGCTGGTGCTGGCGGCCGCCGATCTTGGCGGCGTCTCCGAGATCTACCGCGTCGGCGGCGCCCAGGCGGTGGCCGCGCTGGCCTACGGCACCGCGACGATCGCGCCGGTGGCCAAGATCGTCGGTCCCGGCAACGCCTATGTCGCCGCGGCCAAGCGGCTGGTGTTCGGCAAGGTCGGCATCGACATGATCGCCGGCCCCTCCGAGGTGCTGGTGATCGCCGACGACACCGGCAATGCCGACTGGATCGCCGCCGACCTGCTGGCGCAGGCCGAGCACGACGTCAGCGCGCAGTCGATCCTGATCACCGATTCGGCGCGGCTCGCCGCCGATGTCGAGCGCGCGGTGGAGGCCCAGCTCAAGACCTTGCCGCGCGAAAAAATCGCGCGGGCCTCGTGGAATGACTTCGGCGCCGTGATCATGGTGAAACAGCTCGATGACGCGGTCGAGCTCGCCAATGCGATCGCCGCCGAGCATCTGGAGATCATGACCGCGGATGCCGAAGCGCTGTCGCAAAAGGTTCGCAACGCCGGCGCGATCTTCCTCGGCGCGCATACGCCGGAGGCGATCGGCGACTATGTCGGCGGCTCCAACCACGTGCTGCCGACCGCGCGTTCGGCGCGGTTCTCGTCCGGCCTCGGGGTGCTTGACTTCATGAAGCGAACCTCGATCCTGAAGTGCGGGCCGGATCAGCTCCGCGCGCTCGGGCCCGCCGCGATGACGCTCGGCCAGGCCGAGGGTCTCGACGCCCATTCACGTTCCGTCGGATTGCGCCTCAATCTCTCATGACCAAGTCCCCCGCCGACGAGGATTCCAACAGTCGCATCGTCGCGGTGACGCTCGACGAGGAATCGATCGGCCGTTCCGGGCCGGATATCGAGCATGAACGCGCGATCGCGATCTACGACCTGATCGAGCAGAACGTGTTCGCGCCCGAGGGCACGGAGCCCGGGCCCTACACGCTGCACATCGCGATCACCGGCAACCGGCTGATGTTCGATATCCGCAAGGAGGACGGCGCGCCGGTGGTCGCGCATTTGCTGTCGCTGACGCCGTTCCGCCGCGTCGTGAAGGACTACTTCATGATCTGCGACAGCTACTACCAGGCGATCCGCACCGCGACGCCGGACAAGATCGAGGCGATCGACATGGGCCGCCGCGGCATCCATGACGAGGGCTCGCGCACGCTGCAGGAGCGGCTCAAGGGCAAGGTGCGCGTCGACTTCGAGACCGCGCGGCGGCTGTTCACGCTGATCACCGTCCTGCACTGGAAAGGTGAGGGCGCATGATCCCGAAAAGTGGGAACCGGTTTTCGGACCAGATCATGCGCAAACAAGGAGGGCGCATGAAGTCGGCGTGGGCTCCTCGACTGAAAGCCTGATCGCATGGTGGCGCCGGGCGCGCGCAATCCCCAGGCTGTGCTGTTCGCATGCGGCCTGAACAGCGTGCGCTCGCCGATGGCCGAGAGCCTGTTGCAGCAGATGTTTCCGAACGGGCTCTATGTCCGCTCGGCCGGCGCGCGCAAGGGTGAGCTCGATCCGTTCGCGGTCGCCGTCATGGCCGAGCTCGGCCAGGACATTTCCGGCCACAAGCCGCAGACCTTCGAGGAACTCGAGGACTGGGAGGGGCTGAATTTCGACCTGATCATCACGCTGGCGCCCGAGGCCCATCACAAGGCCCTCGAGCTCACCCGCACGCTGGCCGCCGATGTCGAGTACTGGCCGACGGTCGATCCGACCGGCACCGAGGGCACGCGCGAGCAGAAGCTCGCCGCCTATCGCGAGGTCTGCGACAGCCTGCTGCTGCGCATCCGCCGCCGCTTTGCGAAGGTCGCGGCGGCGAGCGGGTAATGACGATGAACGCCGGTCCCGCCTCCGGGGGAGAGGTGACTTTGCCGGCCGTTGTCGCCAGACTGACAAACAGCTGTGCTTATGGGGCCTTGTCTGTCAGGGGATGCGCGATTCGCGGCCGGTTCCGCGGTTGTGCAACCATGCCCCATCCGATAGGTTCCGCGCTCGCCCGTCCCGCCGATTCCAGCCAAATAACCGAATGCTAGGCCGTCCCAAATTCGTTCTTGCTTCCGGCTCGCCGCGGCGGCTGGCGCTGCTCAACCAGGCCGGCATCGAGCCTGATGCGCTGCGTCCGGCCGATGTCGACGAGACCCCACGGCGGGGCGAGCTGCCGCGCGCCTGCGCCAACCGCCTGGCGCGCGCCAAGGCCGATGCGGCGCTGAAATCGGTGCATCTCGACGACGATCTGCGCGGCTCCTTCATCGTCGCGGCCGACACCGTGGTCGCGGTCGGCCGCCGCATCCTGCCCAAGGCCAATCTGGTCGACGAGGCCGCGCAGTGCCTGCGGCTGTTGTCCGGCCGCAACCACCGCGTCTACACCGCGATCTGCGTGGTGACGCCGCGCGAGGCGTTCCGCCAGCGCCTGGTCGAGACCCGCGTCCGCTTCAAGCGGCTCAGCGAGGACGACATCCAGGCCTATATCGGCTCGGGCGAATGGCGCGGCAAGGCCGGCGGCTATGCGGTGCAGGGCATCGCCGGCTCATTCGTGGTCAAGATGGTCGGCTCCTACACCAACGTCGTCGGCCTGCCGCTCTACGAGACCGTGACCCTGCTCGGCGGCGAAGGCTTTCCGATCCGCCACGGCTGGCTCAACGCCGTCGCGGTGTAGGATCGCAATATTCGCTCGGCATCGGTGGTGCACCTCTCCCCTTGTGGGGGAGGTCGAATCGCATCGCAGATGCGATTCGGGTGAGGGGTTTGTCTCCGCGGATAGAGACCCCTGATCCGGCGCGGATTTCATCCGCGCCACCTTCTCCCACAAGGGAGAAGGGCAGAGGAACCGGCGGCCGCGCCCGATCGCGGGGGCGCGTTGCCAAAACCCGAAAAACAACCCCATGCAAAGTAGCCGGGCGGCGCTCGCCGGCCACTTGACGCGTCGGGCAACTCAGCGGTAATATTCCAATATTCCGAAATCGTGCAGGCACCCATCGCCACCCGCAAGCGGGAAGGAGGCAGCGCGGAACGCGCGGCGGCCTTCTTCATTGCCAATTGATGTAACCTGCGTGCCGCCATGACCGACCAAGCCGAAAAACCGCAAAGCCCGCCGCGGCGCTGCCCGATCTGCGGCAAGCCCGTCGAGCAGGCGTTCCGCCCGTTCTGTTCGCCGCGCTGCCGCGACGTCGACCTGAACCGCTGGCTGAGCGGCTCCTACGTCGTCCCCGGCCGCGAGGACGACGACGAGGATCCGGAATAGCGCGCCGCGCAATAGCCCGCCCGCGCTCCGCGCCGGATTGATTTCGCCGCCGGCCGCCGCCACACTCCCGGCAACAGCACGACCCGAGACAATCGGGCGATGCGTGGAGGAGACGACCGATGCTGACCCGCCGCCATCTCGTCGGCCTTGCCGTCATCGCCGCACCCGCAATCCTGAGTTCGCGCGCGCGGGCGGCGGAGTGGCCGGCAAAGCCGGTGCGGATCGTGGTGCCGTTCACGCCGGGCGGCTCGACCGACATCACCGCGCGCCTGGTCGGCAACCGGCTGCAGGAGGTCTGGGGCCAGACCGTCGTGGTCGAGAACAAGCCGGGCGCCGGCGGCAACATCGCCGCCGACCTGGTCGCGCATTCGGAGGCCGACGGCTACACCGTCTTCATCGTCGGGCCCGGCATGGCGACCAACCCGTTTCTCTATCCGTCGCTGAGCTACGATCCGGTCAATGATTTCGCGCCGGTGACGATGCTGATCACCCAGCCCAATCTGATGTGCGTGCCGAATTCCTCGCCGGCGACGTCGGTGCAGGCGTTCATCGCCCATTGCAACGCCAATCGCGGCAAGGTGACCTATGCTTCGTCGGGCAACGGCACCACGCTGCATCTGAGCGGCGAGCTGTTCAAGCGGCTCGCCAGGGTGGAGATGACGCATATCCCCTATCGCGGCGGCGCGCCGGCCATCAACGATCTGATCCCGGGCCGCGTCGACGTCATCTTCGACAACATGCCCTCGATCCTGTCGCATGTGCAGGCCGGCCACGTCCGCGCGCTGGCGGTGACGACCAGGCAGCGCGTCGCCCTGGTGGGCGAGATCCCGACGCTGGATGAGTCCGGCGTGCCCGGCTTCGACGTGTTTTCCTGGTTCGCCTTCTTCGTGCCCGCCAAAACCCCGCCGGAGGTGATCGCAAAGATCAACGCCGACACCAACGCCGCGCTGGTGCATCCGCCGGTGAAGACCCGCTTCGAGCAACTCGGCGCCAACCCGAAGGGCTCGACGCCGGCGGAACTGGCCGCGTTCCTGAAATCGGAGACCGACAAATGGGGCCCGGTGATCCGCGACGCCAGGATCAAGCTGGAAAACTGAGGAAAGAAGCGCCCGCCGCGATCAGCCAACCACAGGCAGCATCGCCTCGTTGGTCGCCCAATCTCGCCTGATGATGTGAAATAACTTCATTATTTCAATGTGTTGTGGCTGGCACAGCGGCCGGGCTCGCCACGCCGAAGCCAACGGCGAAGGCGGGTGGACACAACGCTTCGACCTCTCTATAAACCGCCCGCTCGCTTCGGCCTTTGGGCCGCTCGCGACATGCCCAGGTAGCTCAGTTGGTAGAGCATGCGACTGAAAATCGCAGTGTCGGTGGTTCGATTCCGCCCCTGGGCACCACCTAACACCTTGAGCTAATTCAATAAATTATCTCGGCTCCACTCCAGACATTTTCCGCCCAATCTTCGTTGCAACCAGATTGCAACCTCACTCCGAAAAAGATGCGTTTGCAGCTCCCTGAATGCAGCGCGTCCCGATAGGCTGAGTAGCTCGTAGCAAACGGGCCAACTGCCGCACCGCTAGGCGCAAACCCTGGCCGGCGCAACCACCAGAGCCAACCAGCACCTGCCCAGCCGAAGGTCTCCAGCGTTCGATCTGTGTAGAACACTTCGATCGTGGCACCCGTCACCGGATGAATGTCGAAAAACGGCTCGTGCCGATGGCAGGATATTGTCATGCCGCCGCTTCCGACGGCGCCGAAAGCGCCAGCCCCCGCAGGAAGTCAGCGGCGGCTTGCGCCTTGCTGCATGCCGTGAAGAAAGCGCGCGTGTCGGCCCTTAGAAGGCGGATCCAGTTCTCGATATAGCCGGCGTGGCGCAGATCACCGTCAATCGAGAACTCGGCGCACAGAAAGGCTGAACAGAGTTCGGCAACCAGTTCCTCTGCAGCGTAGGCCCTCTCGCCGAAGCGGTGACGCAGATCACGGGCCAGCCGCGACTTGTGGCCCGTCCAATGGCCAAGCTCATGAAACGCGGTCGAATAGAAGTGAGCAGCATTCTTGAAAGCCTCGAACCGCGGCAGGCTGATGAAATCGGCACCGGGCAGGTAGTAGGCTTCGCCGAAGCCTTCCCGTATGCTGGCGCCGGTGCACGCCAGAAATTCATCGACCGCGGCGGAGCGTTCGTCGCAATTGCGCGGCTTTACGGCACCTGGCGCCACGATCCTCTCAGGAAGGTTTTCACACTGGTCCAGGTTAAAGACGGTGTATTCCCGCAGCATCGGCACAATACGCGTTACGGCGTCATCGTCCGCGCTCTTGTCGCGGACCTGCAGCTGTTTGACAAAATACACCTTCGTGCCGCGCTCGCCTTTGCGCACGTTGCCGCCCAACTCCAAGGCTTGCTTGAAGGTCAGAAAGCGCGGCGTGCGATACCCCGCCGCCTGCGCCATCCACAACAGAACGACGTTGCATCCGGAGTAGGGCCGATTGCTCACCGCATTGTAGGGGGTGCTTGCGCCGGGGGTTGCCGACCAGGGTTTGATCCACGGGGCGGCGCCGGTTTCCAGCTCGGCAATGATGCGTGCCGAGACTTCCGCATAGAGGTCGCGTTTCATGAAGGTACCCGATGGCTGTGACTGGTGCGACCGGTCGGTCGCTCGTTACAGCCGCGTCGGGCCCTCAGGCCGCGCGCATCAAATCTTCACCCCCCGGGGGTACCTGGACAGGCCCCCCGTCTCGCGCGCGCCGACACGTGGGTCGAAAATTTCTAGGGTCAAAAATCCGAAAGGTTGCTACTTTCTTAACAGGATTTGACTTGACGCCAGAACCGATCCCCAGACGGAGTTTTGACCACCAATTGAATTAATCGTTCAGGCGCGTGGGGGGAAAAATGAAGGGCGAACCGAAGGCGATCAAGGCGAAGTTCGATCAGCTACTGCGATCACCAAAGATCCGGTTTCCAAGCGCCGGTGACCGACTCAGCGTCACCAATCTTCATGGCGTCTACATTGTCTACTCGCCCAAAGGACGGGTGGCTCACGTTGGTCGAACTGTAAGAGGCAAGAACGGCATACGTCGGCGGCTCAACAACCACCTGTATGGGGCCTCCTCATTCGTCACCAAAGCACTTAAAGGCAAAGGTACTCCTAGAGGCCTATTGCATCGGTCAGCTCTGTCCGGATCACTTGGGCGAAGGCGGAGGCTAAAAGCGTAGCGTGTAAAATGGTCATGGCACGTGACACCGAACCTATCGTTCACATGGCGTTGGCAGGAGCGCACGTCGCATTAGCAACATGACGGCCCGCGACCAGATTGGGCGGCCTTCGTTCGACGGTCTTGCAAAATCGCGTCCCCCTGGGTGCTGCTCCGATCAACGCGCGCCGGCCTTGAGTGCGTCCGTCCCTTCGGGTTCGAGAAATACCTGCGCACCCCAGGCACGCCGCTCGCGTCGGTCGCGTGGTAATTCGTAAAAGACGCGCGGGTGATAGCGGTTCCCCTTGAAGTCCCTGCTAGGTCCGGGACTCTCCAGATCGAACAGCCAAATCGCACGACCAACAAATGAGGCAGCAATACCATGACGGTGAGCGAGACGATCAACCCGAATGCGTCTTCCCGCGGCGTCCTTCAGCGTCACGTCCATTGCGCCTGCATTCACGGCCTGAACGGTCCCCCAGCAATCATAGGAAATCCGCGCTGATTTGTCGGGGTAAGCCAGCCACCAAGAGGGTGCCTGTGTAAGATAAGCACGGCATAGATGCCGTATACGGCAGCCCAGACAGTCTGCGCCTGGCTTAGCCAAGCTTTCCATTGGATAGTGACCCGCCTCAGGAACGGGTGCCAAAAGGGCTTCGATCCGCTCCCGGGCACGAGCGCGAGTTGCCTCATCGAATCCAACAGGAATCTCCTTACCCACGTCGACTATTAGCGTCACCTCTGCACTCGGCATGGCCTCCAAAAACATTAGACCGTAGGCCTGCAGTTGCAGGGCGATGCTCTCCTTCACCTCACCATCGTCATCCAGCACTGCCCCTGATTTGTAATCCCGGATCTCGTAGCTCTCTGCTGCAACGCGGCGAATACGATCAGCCCGCCCTTTGAGCCGCAACGCTTCACTCGTCAGCGATACTTCCGCACCCAACAACGGCCTGTGTCCCGTTCGATCGGATGTTTCTCCTCGGCGGCGACCGGGATAGTTCCGCCCCAAAGTCTCACAGCGACGAAGAACCCAAGCCCGGAAGCCACTCCATTCCGCTGGGCCAAACACTTCGGCCAGATCGGCAAAGGCAGTCCGGGCCGGATCAGCCATGAGCTCCTCACGGAGGGCTTCATAGATGGCGGCGAACACAGTTGCCGGATCGTCCGAGCCCTCGCCCTTGAACCACTGCTCGATAACTCGGTGCGCAAGGATGCCCCTTGCGGCCGCGGGACCGCCTGGCAAGAGCGAAAGAGCCCTCGCGGGCCGCTGAGATGCCTGCGCAAACTTGGCCACGCACCCGCTCCAACCACCCAGCAGAGATGCTGCCAGCCGATTTGGCACATCGATTGATCGCAGCGCTTCAGGTAGCGCTTGCATGTTCAAGTCCAGTCGAGCAGCGCTCGCCGGATTGTCACCGGCCGCCTCGCCAGATTGAAGGAATCGATGATCGTGAATGGTTCGCTACCCAGTTGGGCCACCGCATCTCCGAGCACCCCGTCAAGCGCCTCAGGATCCCATAGCGGATGCGCGATCACGCCCCAGCGTGTATTCCCATCGAACCGTACCGCCCGTAGCGCTCCGATCTCGCGCACTTCTGCCGTGCTGAACTGTCGCCGAAGGCGCTGCAGATCCCGCTCAACCAACTCAGGCCACATCCTCAGGGCTAGCCCCTCGAACCGCCCGTCGAGACCGCATCGGAAATCAAGGCGATTGAGCGCTTCAAGGAAAGACAAGCCGAGTCGCCAATCCAGCAAGCCATGAAATGGCTGGTTGCGGTACCGGAGCAAGCACCGGTAACAGGACTGTTCGCAGGCGTGCTCATGATTGTCGCGGATGAAAGCATTGAGCGGATAGTCGCTTTCATCGGTCACTGCTTGCCGCAACAGCGATGCGACCAGCGCCGCACCCGATTCCGGCTGTGGTGTTCCCAGCGCATTGCTAAAGCCTGCACCATTCACCAGGTGGTCCGCGATTTGCAGCACGGGCAGGGCCGCGCCACCCGCAGGCCGAAACATCCTAGGCTCGATGACGTCGAACTCCTCGGGATCGATGTCGAGCTCCAGCGCCGCCTTGTTCACTAGAATAAACGTCGCCGAAAGTGCTGCGGCGCGTACGCTCGTTGATGAGAGTGCCTCAAGGACGTCTCTGCCCACCACGCCGTCCAAGTTACGGCGCCCAACCACTCGCTCCAGACTGAGGCCGCGAGGCATTTGGGCCGGCGCGATGTAAAGTGCGTCTGTCGTTTTCGGCGCGGCGAGCCAAACAGAATCGATCCGGCGCTCCTGATCGCCAGTATACGCCGTGAAATCGCTTGGCCCCGCTGCATCACCGATGAACTCATCGGCGATCCATTGCGAATCCAGAAACGCCTCCTGACCGCGCCGGCTGAGCCGCTCTTCGCCCGCCGCCGCACTGAATCCCTTCCATCGGCCTGGTGTATCGGGATCGAGGCCGCCCCGGTTGAGCCGATACGTTTTGATCTGTTCGCCCACCTGGTAAGATAGATTCGAACCAGGCGATTGCGCCAACGCAAGTGCGCCCGCCTCCGACTGAATCGATCGATGCCGTCCGCTCGGCCCATCGCTCTCCACGTCAGGTGACGGTCGGAAGTTGGTACGGAATCCGAGCGGCTCGCGGCATGGTGACGAACGGTCTGGGGAAAGCGGATGTCCGCAAGATCCACAATCGGCCAGTCCCTCCTCGGGCCTGGCTTCGTGCCGGTACCATGACCCACAGTTCTCGCATTCAAGCATCCAGAAAGTGGGCCCAAGTGCCTCGGACATCAGCGGCACATGCATTGGATTCGGTGAATTTGGTCGCCTAAGGCCGAAGCTTCCAAGTCGCCCCGTGAAGCCGATACAGACGTTCTCTCGCTTGTCCTTCACAATGATCGAACCGGGCGCGAATTCGAAGACAGCCAGATCGAGATCGCGGTCGATCGTGGTCCATTCGCGCTCGCGTGTCGAGCTAGAGAAACGATGGCTGACATACAAGTCGCGGACTCGCGTCGGCATACCATACAATGGCAGATCGCCCTGCTCGGCCAGCGAATGCGCGAGACCATAGCGCCTCGACTCCGGGCGGCACTCCAAGGCGTCAATCTCCTGCACGAGCCGATCAGGGCTCATCCACACCGCCTGCGAATTCAAGGGAGAATCCTGACACACAAGCTCTGCGAAAGCACGTGCCGACGCCTCCTCCGTGATCAAAGCGTTTCGCAAACGATCACGCCAGTCTTCGGCGAAATACACGCTCGTCTCCATGAACTCACCGTGGATGTCAGGTGGACGCATGTCGTCTGCTGGCCAATTGGTTGGATGTTCGTCGCGAAGACGCCCGAACGCCGCGTTCAGCCACCACTTCCTCAAAAAGCGACGCGCGATGTTCGGCATGCCACGCGTCAAGAATGGAGGGGGTGGTACGTCACCGGTGATCCTCCGGGGCTCACGGAAGTAATAGAGGTCGTGGCTTTTCGTTCGGCATACCGTCAGCACCATCGAATACGCCTGACGCCTTCGGCCAGCACGCCCGACCCGTTGCTGGTAGTTGAACCTTTGCGGCGGCATATTGGCCTGCAGCACGGCCTGCAATGGTCCGATGTCAATTCCGACCTCCATTGTCGTAGTGACCGCCAGAACGTCGATCTCTTCCCGTTGCCGTAGGAAGGACCTGTCGTCGCGAACCAGAACTTCCTGCCCATCTTCGTCGAGGATTCGCTGGCCGTTCGCATCCCGAGCAGGCCTTACGGCGGGAAACAAAATCCCTCGAAACTTTCGCTGACGTTCTGCGCCATTGTCGGTCTGGCCGGTCAACTCCTCGCAATGCAACCGGAATGGTTGTGCACCGTTGCGGATTAGCCGCTTGGCCAAAAAGTTCCGCTCCACGACGTCGATCACCCGGCCGTTAGGCTCCTGAGGGAGGGGATCGAAGCAGCGCGTGCATATCTCAGCCCCTCGATGCAAATGCACACGCGCGCATTTTCCGCATCGCCAGAATGGATCAGACGGGTCCACCAGCTTGACGCGCAGGGCCGAGGTCGTGAGCAACCCGTGCTGATGACCAGCTTGCGAAAGCCTCTGCAGCACGTCACGCAACCGTGCCCGGGCCTGGTCTCCCCAAAGGCTGGTTGCAAACTTCAGCACACGGCTGCTTTGCTCGATCTGGTTCTCATCCGTCCACGGGTTAGGGGTGCGATCGTAAGGACTATCAAGCAGTCGATAGGCATCGGCAAAGACACGCAGAAAAGCCGAATGCAGTGCGTACGCGCTCTCATCGCCGCCGAAAATCTGGCGCGGCATGCATAGATGCCCGAGACCAGCTTCCTCAATGGAAAAGTATGTGCGGCTCACCAGGATTTCCGTGACGAGCTTCTGCGTATCCTCGACGACAAGCCGCCGGGCCTGGTTCAGCCATTGTTGCTGCTGAACGTCATCCCGCCAATCGAACCCCGCGTCGTGAGACTCGAACAGCTCGTTCCACTCGAACCAGCGAGTCTCTCGGTCCGCCTCCGCCGCAATCGGCCGCGTTCCGGCAGGGTCAGTGGGGTGGACTCCAAGCTCAACAAAGGCGCGGATCAATGGTTTTAGCGACTGGCGTATCCCGCGTGCGCCAGAATACTGCGCCACGGTCCGTGCATTCTCAAGGATGTCACTGATAAGGACGCTATCTTCGCCGACACCTGCTCGCGCGCTGTTCAACGCACTGATCTGCTCGCTGATCCTCTCCTCGGTAGGAAGGTCATTGTTGTCCTCGGCGAGACGGCGTTGAGCGCGCAGCTCCCGAAGCTGCGTGTCAATCGCTTCGGTAGACGGCCGACCGCGTAGAACGGCCTGGAGTTGCGTGATTACCAGATCGCGCCGCAAATCCTCGTGATGCCGGCTTTCCACGTCGAGCGCCGCTTTGGCAGCGTCCTGACGGCTGTCCGAGAACGATACCAGCTTAGGGCTCTCGGCATGCAGTTTGAGAAGATCGAATACTTCGCTGGCGAGGAGTTGCGTCGTCTTTGCAAAGCCTGTCCGAAAGTGTCGAAGCGGCGAAAGTCTTGCACTGGTCTCGATGCGACGCGGTGAATAGTCCGTCTCACAATTCGGGCATTGGTACGGCACGTTCGTGCCAGCGCGTGTATTGCTCCGCTGATGCCGATCAGCCCCCTCTCGTCGTGTGAACAACCAGCCCAGAATATCGGTGTCCCGTGCTGCTTGCCTATTGATACCGATCGTCCGAGCCACACCGGTCGCAGGATCGAGCCTGGCTGCCGCCCAGCCTTCCGGCGAGTTGCCGCGATAGTCGGCTACCTTGGGCAGTTCACTCCGGGCTGTTGGCCAGAATACGGCATACTGGTTGAACGACAGATCCTCAAATCGCTGACTGACTGCGCTATCGGGTAGCCCGTCCAGATCCGCATCGCTCGGCAGCAGTTCGAATTCGTTGTTGCCGCGGCGACGACGCATGCCACCGACGAACATCTCGCCACAGCATTCGCAGTACAGCATCTCGAACAACCGCAGCGGCAGTGCCTCACGTTCGCGGCCAACAGGCTCTTCGCTGACCGTGCGCTCGATCGACAGGCTGCCAGCTACGCGGCTCTCCGAGCGAAAGGCCGGTGCGACGCCAGCGCCGCGATCCAGCGGAGCATAAAGCCCTTCGATGCTGCGGAAGAACGTGTGCAATCGGAAGGAAGGCGCGCGAGCTCCTGGAGCGACTTCCCCAAACCATCGTCCGAACGCGTCTCCAAGACCACGGATCAGCATCAAGCCCCGTACTGCACCGCGCTCCCGATCGCTGTTTCCCCCAAACAGTGTGCTGCTCAAGACGGACCATTCCGTGGCTCTGACCCGCCTGTCTTCCTGCGACCAGCAGGCCAGTGCGAGCCTGCGCCCCGCCTCCTCTACGCAGGCCCGCACCAAATCTACAAGCGGCCCTTCTGACACCACACCCAATCCGGCCGCAACGTCCCGCCATGGCGCTTCGAGAAGCGGAACGTCTCCAGCGCAGGCCGGTTCGGTATTCGTACCTCCGTGCGCTTCGACGAAGGCAATGAAAGGCTCGGGTACCAACGGCTCCGTACCAAGCGGCCGCTCGGCCTCGGTTTCGCCCGTGACGATCGCCGAACGCCAGCCCCTCCTGTCCGCGACACCATTTCCGTTTGCGGTGTATGTACTATAGCGTCCGAACATGTCCCAGAGATACGCGAGGCTCCTCGTTCCTTCCTCGCCATCTGTGGGCAACGAGGCGCTCGAGGCTAGAATGCGAAGCTTATGCCGATGCGCCGGCTCCGTGAGCCCCAGACGCGCGAGAAGGGTCCGAATGAGATATGCCACCTCCGTACCCGCCGCGCCTCGCTGCAAATGCAGCTCATCCAAGACCAGGTAAAAATATGAATCTTCCGACTGTAGCCATCGGCGCGTCCGATCGAAGATTGGCGCATCGACCTCACGATTAAGCATAGCTCCCAGCATGCTGACGTTGGTGATAAGTAGATCGGGAGGTGAGGTCTGCATGTCCCATCGCGAGAGCAGCTCTGCTCCATCGACCGATGGAAAAAGATAACGGTCGTCCGGCTCCGCTTCGCCGCGCGTAACCAACGTCTCCACGTAGCGTTGCGTGCGCTCAAAATCGACCATCTCGGCAAATAGCTTGCCGAGTTGACGAGCGCGACGCTGCCAATCATCTTCGGCCGCCTTGCGAGGGTGGACGTTGAAACCTGTGACCGGGGTATCGCTCGTATAACGACCGAAGAAAATGCGATTGCCGTTGAGGCTTTGCGCCATGACTTCGCGCGCAGGAGTCGAATCGAGCGCCTTGCGCAAGCGGGCCAGCTGATCCTCGACCAGCGCATTCATCGGATAGAGGATCAAACAACGCACGGCTGCCTCGCGCCGCTCACCAGCACGATGCCCCACGAATGGATCGGCGGCGGGATTGCGCTTCAATGGGCGACGCTGCTTCGGAATTCCGCCCTCGCCACCGTAGCTCTCGTAGCTTCGCCCATTCGCATCCTGCCACCACCGACGGGTCAAGTATCCAGCCTGTGGCGCTTCCCAGCGCAGTGCTTCACGTGAGATGCTTGCGAGTACCGGCAACAGGAAGGACTCGGTCTTTCCCGACCCGGTGCCAGAGGTCACGATTCCAGGTTGCGCGTTCCTACTGCCGCGGTAAAGCATTTTCGCTTGGTGAAGGTAGAGCTCAACATCGGCACTATCGAAGAGCCCCGAAGCGACCAGCCGAACGAATACTTCGCGCTCGTTACGCGTGAAATGATCAAGGACCTGTTCATCCCCTTCGCGGTCGACGAGTTCGCCCAGTTTCCATGGGGTGGTGCGGTAACGCGGCAGCGGCTCGAGAAGCGGATCCGTGCACAGGGTTCCTGGACGCTCGATCAAGGCTCTGCGTTCGGCGCTGATCATTGGATCGCCAATGCGAAAGGCGGTGTCGAGGTACGTGGCGTACAACTCGCGCACTCTCAGAAAGCAGCCGATCGGATCGTACATAGTTCATCCCATCATAACTTGCGCATGCCGATGAAGGCGTTGCGGATCGAAAATTCTCTCAAGAACGCTCAATATGTTTCTGCTCAGCGCTGTTGACGCGCACGGATAGCTGTATCGGCCATCCTCAGCGACGCCAGGGGCGGTACCATTGACGATTACCAAGCAACGCGCCATGGGCAAGGGGAGGTAGGCTTGTTCAGCAATCAGCTTCGCGCCATCTGCTTCGGCGAAAGGCTTTTGCCCCAACATTGCGAGCCCCCAAAGGCGAGCCGTGTTGAGGTCGAACGACCACACTGAACGATCTCCGGCCTCCAAGTGCCAATAGTCTGGGCAGCCGGCGCGGACGTAATGTGTGAATGATATTTCACTCGTATCGAGCCCAGCACCCAACGACCACCTCGTCCAAGGCGTGCGCTCGTCGTAATTCTGTGGTGCTGGTCCAAATCCATCGTGCCGACTTTGTTCGGCATAACGCGCGAATTCGAACTCCAGCCACCGTAGGGGAACGCCCGCACGCGTCGAGATTGCTTCAAGTTGCTCTTGCCGGCTGCAGCGCATGGTCACGATGGCAGGCGCTTGCGCAGTGACGTGGGCACGTTCTTCGATCGCCACTCCCGCCTGCTCAGCGGCCAGCCGCACGCTGCGTCGCGTGGTCGGCAGCAAAAGTCCAAGAATTGTCGCCCCGAAGCCTCGCTCAGTTCGAAATCCAACGAGAGTAGGGGCGCGTGCGAACACGCTGCAATGCCGCCAGCGGGCATAGAAGGCGATGTCCAAGATTCCTGCCTCGGCCCAGCTGCGCGTGAGCGCGCGCATCCGCTCGCGCGACAGCCCCATGACCCGCTCCACATGGCCGGACCATTCCCGGAAGGGAATTCCCGTACGTCCGCCAGCGCGTGCCGCCGCAATCGCAAGCAGGCGCTCAACCTCCGCAGCGACGGTCAAGTCTCGCGGCGCCGCAGCCTGGGCCGAAGACACAATGCCTTCGGCGGTCGGTAATTCCGTTGAGATCACGCTCTGACGGATTCGGCTCCTCGCAGGATTGAAACCTTCATCCGAGGGATCCGGCCGGCAGTTGAACAGTAGTTGACGCCACCTCCGCCGAGCCGAAATGTCGGATACGCGTGCGATTCCCGACGTCTCCGCAAGATCGGGTCGGCATCGCGCTCCCATCGCTTTGCCAGCAAATCGTGTTACAGACCAAGCTGCCTCCTCAGGTCCATCGAGGAATTGGCCCACGACCGGGCCAAGATGAAATGTGAGGTCGGCTGCCGGAGCTGACTCAGCGCTTGGGTTCTCGCGAAGCGGCGCGGTTCCCGCTAAGGTCGTCGTCCCACCCAATCCCTCTAGGATCCAAGCATTCAGCTCGTCGGGCAGGCGGACATCCTGGCCAGCGACCACGCGATTGAAGCGGGCCGACAAGCCAACTGTTCCGCCTTCCTCCAGGCCGATTTCGAATTGGAACTCTCCCTCAAGATCGCGGGAAGGCAGTTGCCAGGCGCCTTCTTCATCCTTTCCAAGTGCCTCGTGCCTACCGTCGACACCGGTCATCACGACCGCACTGGCGCCGGGCGCCGTAATGCGGGGGAGGATCTCGCGCAGGCCTAGCCATCCGTCATCCGCCCTCACCCCGCCCTGCAATCGCGCGAATGGCCTTACGATCGAATCATAAAGCTGCCAGCACCCGACCAGCGCCGTCTCCTCCAGCGTCTCGGCTGAAAGGCGGCGAAGCTCCAGGTCTCGCAACTCGACCCACCCGCGGTACACTGATGGGTTGGATCGCACGCGCCCTTTGCCGAAGAGAGTGATCAGAGCCTTTGCCCGCTCCTCGCGCGCAAGAACGGTCCTTGACTGCTCCAGGTGCTCCGGTCCCCCCAATTCGAGGCAGCCGTGGACACCCTCCACCAATGTCACGAGACCTTGCGCAACGAGGCTGCTGAGGCGTGGGATCGCAATGCGGCCGGTGAGCACGTCACGCGCGGTCGCGTACGCGGCTTCGGGCGCATCTGCCACTTCCTTGTTCTCGATCACGGCGTAGCGCCATCGATCAAACGTCACAGGCAATTCTGCGGTCCGAAACCGGCCTTCGGACATCGCCTCATCCGTTACAAGGAATAGGTGGAGTTTATCATCCTGCTCTTCGCAAAGCAGTTGTAACAGTGCTGCATCCTTGCCTTCTTCAACAACTGCCGAGCCACGCCCACGCAGCGCGGCGTCCCGCACTGCCGACCAGAAGCGATGCTCAAGTGTCTCTCTCGCGTGGCGCGCCCCATTCGCGAAACCGCTTCGAAAATCGTCGAAGGCTTGCTGGAACGCTTGCCGAAACCGGCCACGCGAAGCAGCTACCAGCGCAATCACCTTACCGACCGGAGGCTCATGCCCCTGTAGACCAGCTCGGTCGAGAATTTCGGACAACACTCGCTGATCGCGCCGATCGGGAAAGGCGAGCTTCACCGAATGACCGATCCGGGTGTAGCCGCCTGGATGCGGCAATCTCAGCGCCCTGAAGTGCCGAGCATTCGCAGCAAGCCAGGCCGCAAGATTCCCCCATAGCGTTGGCAGCCATTGCAGCGTGTAATCTGGCAGCGTGCCTCCGGCCAGCTCACGCAAGCGCAACAAGTACGATCCCTCGCTCGCCAACTCCTCTGAGGACTCAGACGCTGCGATGCAAGAGAAGATCAGGTGGGACACGAACCTCGGCACGCGTTCTGGTGGCGGCGGTTTCGGCCAATGCTGATAGTTCGCAGCATCGTCGAAGAGACTGCGGTTCGGACCAATCGCTTCGCGTAGCCGGGCGATGAAACTGTCCCTGACGTCTGACGGGTCTGCTGTCGCGTCTCCGGTGACAAGGGCCAGTTCCTCAGGTGTCGTGAGAAGGGCGACGACAGGGGCGTCCTCCCCCGGGCGACGACCGAAGAAATGCACGACAAGGCGTTCGTTCCACTCCGGAAGCTGCCAGCTTCGCCAATCACTCATTCCGACCCCCTCTTAGGGTGTCCACTTGTCAGGCCGGAATTGTTGCGGATACGGGGGCCTCAAGCACATGACATGCTTGACGTGAGATCCCCTACTTACGCCTTACCGATCTGAACCATCGCCACGGCTCCAGGAAGTATGGGGAAACCCGCCTCAAACACGTCGCCCCCGACTCACCCATTGCTTGCAGCGGATGATTCCTTCGCCGAATCCGATCGTCAACGGCTTCCTTTGGCTACATCGCGAATGCGGGCTACGGCCGCATCGGTATCCTCATGCTCCCAGATCCGAATAACGCGCCAACCAGCGGCCGCTAGGAGCGCATCCGTTTCGCGATCACGTTCGCGGTTAGCCTTTATTTTCTGCCGCCAGAAGTCCGCATTTCTCGCAGGCCACGTCGCGTGCTGAGGACAGCCATGCCAAAAACAGCCGTCCAGGAACACCGCCAGACGAGATCCTACGAAGGCCACATCGATCGAACGTCGTGTGACTCCTGGAACGCGGTAATGGACACGAAAGCGAAGGCCTTCACGAAACAGAGCTGACCGCAGAGCTCTTTCCTGCGGATTGTCTCGCCCGCGCGTTCGGCTCATCCGCGCGCTCGTCCCCCCATCCGTTTGCAGTCGCACCTTGGCGTGCGACGAAGTCCCTGAGATCGCGGGTGAATTCCGGCGGGACACGAAGCCCACTCCTCTCAAGCCTACTAAGAAAACCGCTCGCGGCCCGCAGTGATAGGGGCGGCGCCGCGTCGGAGAGGAATTCCGATAAACCTACATATGCCTTACGACCAGGCCACTCCGACACCTCCACCTTACACCGCCGGTTTTTTCCGCCGTAACCTGCTATGGGCCAGGGATGTGCCGCATCAAGCTCTTTCGCTTCGGGGCGCCTTTGTACAGACTGCCCAGCGAGAATCCGCCCTACCCATCCGGCTGCTGGCACGCTGACAGCGTTCCCGACGAGGCGCCACCGTAACCGATCGGCAACGGCTTCTTCCGAGCTAAATGCCGTCCAGCCACGTCGGAAACCCTGGAGTGCTTCTGCGTCCTCGATGGTCGGCGTAACGAAATCACGGCTGCCTGACCGCCAAATCGCTGGCGGCGACGCAATGCCCACGCCCGATGTTCCCTTCAACGGCGGCGTGGCATCGACCGCCCAGCCCACACCTCGATTGCCTTCCGTCCAATAGAACCCACAAGGCGTGTCTGGCACCCACTCTGGCTCGCGCGATGCACCGACATCCGAGAAAAGAAATTCGGAAGGATCCTCGACGCGCGACGCAAGGAGGAAGATTCGACGGCGTCTTTGCGCTAAACCGAAGGCTCGGCTATCGATGACACGATAGGCCCACGTATAGCCAGCCTCCTCGATCTTCCGCGTCAGATAGCGCATGCCTGCACCTCGCTTGAGGGAGAGCAGGAACGGCACATTCTCGAAGCACATCCATTTCGGTTTGCGACGGGCGGCATGAACGAGGTGAAGGACGTGAGACACGAGGCCCGACTTCGGGCCATGGATGCCGGCTGTGCCGCCCGCTGGGCTGAGATCCTGGCAAGGAAATCCACAAGCCAGAACGTCGCATTCGGGCAGCTTCCCGATCCGAGTGATGTCACCGAGGTTCACCACATCCGGAAAGCGTCGGGCCAGCACCAAGCTGGCGACGGGATCGTTCTCAGCAACAATCTCCACACTATGCCCGGCAGCCTTCAGGCCCAGTTCTAGTCCGCCGATACCCGCAAATAGACCAACAACCCTCAAAGCGCCCTGCCTTTGATCACCGATAATTGGCCCCTGGAGGGGCTTGCGAGTCGGCATGATACCTGGTTCGGGCGGTATTCTCGAGAAAGATTTGAGTGCGTCTCAAACCGCGCCCCCAATTACTTTGGTAAACAAGGCTTGCGTCGCTCACGGCTGCCCCTCTCGCTAGCGCAACGTATGATCAAGCGCCGTCGATACGGCCACGCTCGCTGGACCTGCCATGAGACACTTCAGGTCAGTGGGAATTCTGTAGTTAGGAGAGAACTCACCAACTCTGGCGTATTGAATCCATTGGCGACTAGAATGTCTGCAATATCCTTGCCGCTTAAGAAAATGATCGGGTGTCGATCTTCGCGTACCTCCTCATAGGCCTGGGGCGCAACCACAGAGGTGGTTACTAGGACTCCGAACTGTCGGTGGCGGATCCTCGAAATCAGACGGGAGACCTCTCGAACCCCTACAGTGTTGCCCGTCTCCCCGTCGAACGCCGGTTGGTAGCATTTAGCCTCAAGCGAGAATTCGGCGTAGACCGGATCGTCCGTAAGGCCCAAAAGGTATCGACCGATTGCGTCACGACCTCCGTCCACGCTTCCTCGCGTGATGGTGTCGATGATGACTCTCGGATCGTGCATTTGAAACACTCGAGCGGCAAAGGCCTCGAAGGCAACCGGTGCCGGCTCGAAATATTGGAAGATTACTCGCAATATCGCCGTCTTCGTCGGGGTGTCAGGACGCTGCTGGTCAGCGCTTCTAATGGCGGTGGTATTTTCCGAGGCCAGGGCTTTCGCTTGACCTGATTTCACCCAGTCTTGCCACGGCGTAGGTGCGGAGGCCGCACCTGAGCCATTTCCACAAGCCAGCGCCAACAACCACGAGCGCGTAATCACCGGAACGTCCAGCACGGTGAAGACGGCACGATAATTCTGAAAGCGTTGTCCTTTTGTCGTCTTCCAAACAGCGACGAGATCGGCGGTCGATGGCAGACCAGCAAATCCCGGCACCGCTAGTCCCTTAAATTGCACAGACCGAGAACTCGCAGTCGTGGGGAATTTTTTGAAAATAAAGAACGGTGGCACCTTTGCGCGCAACTCCGAAGGACCGTGCAAAAGCTCGAAGGCGCGACGCAAGATTTGATTGCCAGATGTCTTATGCAGCTCATGCCCCGGCTTCTTGTTGTCGCCAAAATAGATGAATTGGCCGGTGCTCAAATCCAATTTGTCCGGCCAATCACTATCCTCACCACTGGTGTAGAGCACAACGAACTTCTTGTCCGGGCCGCGCCCAGCTTCGCGAAACCCGCCCTGGTTTCCAACGCCCTCAAGGATTTTGGAGATTGGATCGTCGGCGGCGTTCCCATGCCTTCCGCCCTCATAGATGGCATCGACGATTAGGTCCGATGATGATAGGTCATTCGAAGGAATGATGCGCACGAGAATTTCGCCCCCACCAGAGACGTGGCATTTTGCTCAACTGTCCAAAATAGATGCGCTGCCAACTGCCCGAACGTACCATACCTAGTATTTACATCATCCCGGCATCGCAGAACGGTGCCGGGATGTGAGATGACGCTACCTGTGAGTGCCGTATTGATTTCCGGTGCTCGGGTTCGAATAGGTGCCGCCTTTGTGAGACGATCCCGAACCCCCAGTATATGAGCCACCATGACTGGACGTGTGATGGCCTCCTCCATAGGAAACCCTGCCACCGCCATGACCTCCCCCGCCTCTTGCTTCAGCAAAGGTCGTTGAGCAAAGCAGCACGACCGCAAATACTGTAATCTCTTTCAACGCAATCCTCCCTCAACCGCAACCGTCTTAGCGACGGTTGTTTATGATCAAACAGCCAGGTGCAACAAGACACGGCTCGTTCGCATACACACAACTAAGGTCTATGCTGTGAGTTGACGCGACCTATTGATATCACGTTCTGGTTGCGGTTGTATCCCATATTGGTCTGGCGGGGGCAATACCGTGCGTAGCTTAGGCATCGTGGCGCTTTGCATCACATTGGGCGGCTGTGTAACGAACAGCGAAACAGTTCAGTTCAAAACTTCTAATCCGCAACAGCAGGCGCTCATGCGGGATGGGCAGCCAGCACTTGTCTCTCGACAGAAGAACTCGCTCGTCCTGTGGCGTCCTGCTTCTCGACAGTTTCAAGCCAACGGTCGGCCGGTATTCGTCGTGGGCATCAACAATCTTGGCAGAGCCCCCATAGATTTCCGGGTATCACAGGTCGAAGCGATCCAACACGTCGAGGGAACCGATCATTCGATGCAGATCGTGACGTATGAAATGCTCATGCAGAAAGAGAAGAACCGTCAAGTCGCAAGGGCTCTCATTACGGGTCTAGCGGCAGCGGGCAACGCCTACAGCGCTTCGCAAGCTGGGTATGGCAGCTACACCACTCCAAACGGTCGCACCGGTACTTTCTACAGCCCAACGGCCGCGGCGATTGCCCAGGGCAATGCAGCGGCTCAAAATGAAGCGATGGTCGCTGCGACGGTGGAGGCAGGCCAACGCAACATGGCGGCGCTTGAGCAATCCGTGATCAAGGACAACACACTCATGTCGGGCGAATGGTATGGCGGCCAGTTGCACCTAGCGCCACCGACTGATCAGGGCGGCGGGGCCAAGACGTACACAATTGTCATAACCGTTGGGGCTGACCGGCACGTTATCGATATTGCACAGGGACCAGCGGGGGTCTGAGCGCTGACCCAATGGGACAGGCGAGACGGCGAAAGCTCGAACCGTGCATCTGCGGCAGCGGCCTGCCAGCAGGCCAATGCTGCTGGACGGCACGAGGTTTTCATAAGAAGCCTGCGGTTCTTGACCTGCGCAACACGGGTGTGACAGGCAGTCGTGACCGCTGCTACATGTCAAGAACGGGAGGGTGCGGCACCCGGGTTTCCGGGGAGCATCTGATTAGCGAGGCTGTGCTCAAGGTAATCGCTGACAAAGAGATCGAGGTGAGCGGAATGCCTTGGCTCAAAGGACAGAAGAAAACGCTCGGCTTCGGCGCCCTCACAGCGAATTGCCTTTGCTCAAGGCACAACAGCCTATTGTCACCCATTGATATTGCGGGCGCCAGGTTTTTCGAAGCAATTCAGAAGTGCGGTACGAATGACTGTGGTCGCGGGCTATTGTTCCTGATCTCAGGGCACGATGTTGAACGCTGGATACTGCGCTCGCTGACGATCTTCGGTGTATCCGGCAATTTTGCCATTGATGGCACGGTGATTGATCGAGACTTTGTCGACCGCCTTCACATCATCGAGTTGCTTGAGAGCGTGGCGAACTGGAAGAGACCCCTTGGGCTCTACTTCACACGAAGCGTTGGCCAACAGTTCATGCGCGCTGATAATTTGCAAATTGCACCCCTGCTAAAAGCCGGAAGCGAGGAACTGGTTGGTATCGCGCTAGACATACAGGGTCTGCATTTCGCATTGGTTGCCGCCGACCACGACCTCGCAGGCACGCGTCTCACTCACGCGCTCTATCGGCCTGCTGGATTTGTCTTCCGCATTGGTGCGGCGATCAATCGAGTGTTCCTCTCTTGGGAAGATGGCCTGCGCCACGAGAGCGTTATTATGGAATGGACGCAATAGCTGAGGTTGGCGGGTCTAATAATTGCGGCGGTGCTCTGGCTGGCGACGGCGGCCGTCGTCGCTTAGGGAGCCGTTAGACTGCCGCTACCGTCAAAGCATTTTCCGACCCAGGGATGATGAGGCCGCCCGTGCTTCTACGGACATCTCGGCTGACGACCCACACTTGCATACGCGCACAAGTTGCGGAACAATGTCTATTCTTTCAATGCCGCGAGTTTAAGCCCGAGCTGTATTTAGGACGAAGATTTTGCCGACCTATTCCTCAAAGGCGCAGCCCTATTTGGACGCGATTGCAAACGGCGTCTTCTCGTCAGAGAAGGTTAGAGATTGGCTAGTCAAAGGCACGCCAGCCGAGGTCGAATATCTCGGATCGCAACCTCTTCTTGGAGAGCAACGCAAGGTACGTTGGCAACGGGGGCCGACGAAACAGCCATTCTGGGCGAACTATTGGTGCGGCAAAGACTCTCGCTGCACTTGCCGAATTGAGGGCAGCAGAGGTCTGGAGTCGGACGCCATATTCTTCCTCCGATCTCCCTCAGGCCGCGTCCTGGCCGTTCACGTTGAATTCAAACATGCATTCGAGGCGTTCGGATACGGACAGCCCGAAGCATATCCTTTGCGCGCAGCATGTTTTGCAAAGACGTTTCAAACGCGAGCAACGATCAACCCCCATCACGATTGGACGACTATTCTCTTTTGCGGGGAGGACGCGTTGCCCGATCAA
Source organism: Bradyrhizobium ivorense (assembly GCF_900696085.1). Classification (GTDB taxonomy): domain Bacteria; phylum Pseudomonadota; class Alphaproteobacteria; order Rhizobiales; family Xanthobacteraceae; genus Bradyrhizobium; species Bradyrhizobium ivorense. Next base: position 1,026,737 of record NZ_CAADFC020000016.1, on the reverse strand, counting down.
CGTATTTCAAATTTTCAACGCGTCATTACGCACACGGAAGCCGCCGCTGTGATCCCTAGATACCCCCATTCCGTGCACGACGTTTAGCGATATGAGGGTACTGCTTTCCAATCGAACATTCATTCGAGGGAGGGTAATTTGGACTGGCTAATCCCAACCATCTTTTGCGCCGTTGTAGCTCTCATTGTATTTGCACATTTCAAGAGAAACACAGCTATCTTTCTCTCACTACTTTCGTTCGCTCTGTGCTGGATCGCTTGGCCTTGTCACGTCGCTTACAACCTGGCGGTTGCGTTGAAAGACGGCAACGCAAGTGCGATCGAGAGTCGAGTTGATTGGGAGCATCTTCGCCAAGGCCTGCGAGCCGATCTAAACGCGATGGTCTTGCAGAACGTATCCCGCACAGGATCGTCGCCTTCTGCTTCAGGGCTGGTCGCGGCTCTCGCGCCTGCCATCATAAATCAGATGATCGACGGTTACATAACTCCGCAAGGGATGGCGAACCTCGTCGGCCAGAAAACACGAGCCAGGGCTGGCGGCGCCACCACAGGAGACGGAAACGGAGAGGGGTTCGATCTCTCCCGCGTTCAGCATGCATTCTTCGATGGTGGCCCTTTCACTTTCAAGGTCCAGCTAAGAAACGAAAAGCCGAATGAGGAGCCGTTTGTCATTTTATTTCATTGGGACGGCAGCTGGCGCTTGAACCGGCTGGTGCTTCCAAAGAGCGCATTTGGAAACACGCTTGACAAAAAGTCGCCTCCCTCCAGTCCGGGGGCAGCTTCAAACAGGATCGCTGGGACCGCCCCTGTCGCGTCGAATAGCACATCGGTCTCTTCGCAAATTCAATCACCGTTTCGAGTATCTTTGACCCGTAAAGGGTTCAAGAATTCGGATCCCACAAACAGGGATTTTGAGGACGACATTACATTTTCGTTGGTGATTGAGAACATCGGCCAAAGGAACATTAGAGCGTTTGATGGAACGCTCACATTTACCGATCTGTTGGACAACGAAATTTACTCATCGCTTCTAGCGATCAATGAGCCGGTAGCAGCCGGAACTACCTTGGTTTGGAACGGAAGGTTGAAGTACAACCAGTTCATGGACGCTCATCAACGTCTTCGGAGCGCCTCTTTTGAGAATTTGAAGATCAAGTTCATTCCAAGAAAATTGCTCTTTGCCGACGGAAGCATGGAACAAATCACTCGATAGCTCGCTCGGACACGGCGGCTCATACAGCGGGATGAAGTTTGATCACGACTTGAGGACCCCAGATGCCATCCTGGAGCAGAGCGGCGACAGCCTTGGTCGTGATCGCACTCATAACATTCTCAAGGAATGGTCTCCCTCGCTTGCGCTCACCGTATCATTGATGTCGGGGTGTTTCAGCGAGTTGTTCTCTTAGGCAGCAATCCAAAACGCGCAGGCTTCCTTCTCAATCGAACGAGACCGACCAATTTGTATGCTGCGGATAACGAACCAAAGTGCCTAGCTACCGTACCCCAAGACGGCAATCTTGCATCTGCATCGATCAGGCGGGCAGAGACTACACCTTCGCGTGTTGCCAATCGCCTTAACCCAAGCAAAATGTCGTCGGAACGATATCGCAGCGCAGGGCGCCCCCTTGATTGACGGCTCGGTCGCTCGATGGTTTTGCCTTCTCGCTTCCGCTTAAGCGCGGCAAGCATCATCTCTGAACGAGTAAGGAGAGGTATGTGCGCCATAATTCGAGCATTGTCGAGTGAACCAAAGCGTTTGGCGAAGTAGTAGGCGCTTGGAATGCCTTCAGTCCAATCAAGCAAATGTTGGGAGATGTATCCGTGTCGCTTGTAGAGCCGACGCAGCGTTTGAAGGAGGTTTGCATCCGTCCATCGGACACCAAAGAAGTATTCATCGGAACGTGCCACCTTTCGGCACTTCCACGTGTAGCTTTGAATTTGGCTATGAGAGAGCACAGGCAAGCCCGCTTGCCTCATTGCATCAGCCACGGAACCGAAGTGACGCCGGATATACGCATACGAAGGCAGGCCGGGAAAGCTGTCGATTGATCGATTGGTGATGCGTCCCTTAGAGGCGTGAAGCCTTTGCAATCCGGTCAGGATGGCCTTTCTGCTCCAATGCTTCCCGTTCATGCCGAACGGTGCTTTGACTGGCGGGCTATAGCCAATCTCGGCATAAGCCGCGGGAAGCGATCCGAAGTGATTTGCTACGGTTTCTGCCGATGGCCTGCCTTTGGCCTCGTCAATCAGCTTCTGCGAAAGGCGGCCCTCCTGCGCAAGTAGGCCACGCAAAGAATGAGCTATGGTCTTTTTGTCCCACCGTCGGTTTGCAGATTGCGTAAGACGTTCCTGAGCTCTTCGGAATTGAGAAACTGGCACGATGGGCGCGAATGCGGGGAACCGTGTCCACAATTGATCCGGGTTCCGTATCGTCCGACCTTGCATCTTCTTCGTCGTTACATTGTACGTGAGTTGGCCGATACAGAGCTCGTTGCGAAGCAGATGTTTGATTGTCGCTACCTGCAAAGGCTTGGCACCATAGCCCACTATGCCACTGCTCGCTAAGCGCCTGGCGATCTGCGATATAGAAAGCTTATCACGAACATATAGTCTGAAGATGCGCTTAATCACCGCAAGTTCTTCCGGCGGACCAGGAATAACGAGGACCTTGTCAGAGCTGAGTGCTTTATATTCCCCGCTGTTCAAGACTTGCCTGGGATTGCGTGTGGGATCGACCAAAAGCCGTCGGAAGCCATAAATCAGCTTTCCGCCTTGACGAAAGCCCAGCAGCGCTTGCTGAAGATGCGCACGGTACAGCTTTGCAGAAAGTTCCCGGCTATACTCGCCTGCCATCACTCGCTTGAGATGCTTGATGATGGTCGTGATGGGCGCGATGTCATCTCCGAACGGCTCCGCGCAGTAAATGACGCGCACGCCAGCTTGACGACATAGGAACTCATAGTGTGCAGCTTGGTCAGGGTTTTGGAACCGCCCCCAACGGCTAACGTCGAGAACCAAAACGACATCGAAGGTTCGTTCCACCGAGAGCACATCGCTGAGAAGTTGCTTAAGCGCGTCCCTGCCTCTCAATGAGAGGCCGCTCTTGCCGACATCAATGTAAGTCGCAACGACGGTGTATTCGTGTTCCTTTGCGTACTCCGCGATCGCGTCCTGTTGATTTTCGGTTGAGTACTTTTGGACATCCGACGACATGCGCAAATACTGCGCCGCCCTAATTGGTCCATTGAAGGAAGCGATCACGAGACGAGGCAGTAGAGCATGGCCGCCTCCAGTCTAACGGCGTTGAACTGTTTCGCCGCATCATAAACCGTCAGTCAGCTCCGGTGAAAGCCCAATCCTTGCAGTTCGACTGACACGCGGCGCGTTACCGGACGGCTAATATTCCTCGCTCAAAGGGTTTGCAGAACATTGCGAAGTTATACTGCTTCCGCGAAGGTAGTATAATTAGCGACGGTGAAGGTTTCTAGATTCGACGCTGTCGCCCACCGCATCCGACAGCATGTTAGGCTCGGCCAGTCGTCGCCGCTCAGGTTTCTATTCGGACAACTTATCATTCGTCTTCAACGGCCATGCCGCCTTTTTGCTACCTGTGTTACTCTAAAGCGTGATGGCCGCGCGGGTGTTCCTGCCCAGTTTGTGCCTTGACGCTAGCGGGCACTCAAAGGACCGAGGTACAATGCCCAAGAGCTTGAGGAACGAGATATATCGACGCGCACACTATGTGGAGCCGCAGGGCGATTTCATTGAGATGGTCCTAATCCGGATGGATGCGATTGAAGAGGCAGTCAACGCCTGGGATAGGGGTAGGCGGCGACTAGCGAACAGGCGTAAGAAGCACTCGGCGGCGAAGCAAGGGAAGCGGCCGAGAGGCTAAGCCCGGCATCGACCAACGGCGGCGTTGCATCAAGCTTGTTCAAGACAAAGGCCCCAACGATGAAGATCGTCGGGGCCTTTCGAGATCATCCGGCGGAGTACATCTGTCGCGCTATCCGATCAAAATGCGCAGGACGACGACAGTCCCATCGATATCCAGGCTTTCAAAGTTCGGCGTCCGTCCTGAACCTATCAGTTGGTCTTTGCGAGCTTATACGTGCCCTTCTTGTGACCAATGACCTGACTAATTCCTTCGAAGTTACTCTTGAGGGGTTCGATGGTGATGATGAGTTCGGCTTGAAGACCTTCGAATTTCCCGGTCCCGCCGATGATCTTGCATTTGTTGGGTTGTCCCGGCAAGAAATCGCATTGTTCAAATGTTTGATCGCCGTCCTTGTCGACGTAAGTGCAGAACCCGTGGACCTCGACAGTCTTGGCCGACGTATCTCTGAGCCGGCTAAACTGGCAGCGTCCACCCATGTTATTGAGCACCGGATTTCCCGCGTCGTTCGTTGCTGCCATCGCCTGGTGCAGCAAGTCAAACTCTTTACTGCCGCCGATGGGCATTGGCTTGGGTGGCGGGATTGGTGTTGCGCTAAACGTGACAGAGACCGGTCCTTCCGGTGGCATACTCTGAGCCTGAGCACCGGCAGCCGTCAGAAGGACAGCAATCGACGACAATCCAATAAGTACATGAGAAATTGCCATTTGCCCTCTCCGTTGATTGTGCAGAGAACTAATTGCAACCACGAAAAGTATGCCTCGCGGATAACGCAAGCAAGGATAAGACTGTCGCACCTCGGACAACCCGTCGCGACCATTTGACTTCACTTCCCTTGATTTGGATCAATGGCTAGTGATCGAAAATGGGCTTATCGCGCGCGCATTTCCTTGACGAGCCAGTTTCATAGCAAAGGCCCCGACGCTTACACGCCGGGGCCCCCGAGATCATGAAGCGCAGGTACATCCGCCGCGCCACCCGATCAAACATGTCACGGATCAAACCATCCGATCTTGAGCAAGATGTGACGGCGGAGCGGCGTTGAGGTGATTACACTCATCGCGAAACCAGCTCGCGGCCAACTCGCTCTTGCGCCATTCAGCCCGACGCGGATACTCAACCGCCAACGCCTTCCGCGCCTCCATTTCCCGGATGATCTGATCAGTTTCAGCACCATCCAACGTCCTGCGCAAAACGACAGACAGCGCCATCACGGCATCGCCATATGCCATAAGTAAATCGCGCGCAGCCACATCACAGTGCCCGATGAATGCATCAATCGCCTCGTCACTGGTGCAAATCAGCCTGGCGAGTTCACGCGCCTGATACAAGTCGTTAACAGGCGCAGCCGGTTCGCCGTCGAGCAGCATGCGCGCCGCCGCCCGACCGGCCATAAACTCGATGAACTGGCTGTACACGCTGCCGAAATCGTCAGCCACGGGGCGGCGATCCTCACCCGCTTGCGGCATAATCGTGCTGAGCAAGTCCCGAACAGCGGGAGCATCGCCGCGGCACTCCGCGAACGCCTCCGCGTGGTCCAGCCCCCAGCACAGTCCCTCGGAACCGCGCACCGGGTCAGGGTGCGCAGTCACGCCGCCGACTTCATGATCCAGCAGACGCGCGCAAACGGCGTGCGCCGCTTCATGGATGGCGAGCCACGCATGCCGCTACGGCTGTCAGCCGAGGCGGATTGCAATGTTCGGCGACGAGCATTGCCGACGCCATCGTTCGGGTCCAGATCGGGTTGCCACCCCGCGATCGACACGTGGGTACCTGGTAGTTCGACATCTCGGTTTGTGTTCGATCCAAAATCGCGGCGCAGAGGATTGGATATGCCGTCACCTTGCGTTCTTCTCACCTTGCGGGCGCACGTAACCACGAACTTGTTCTTTATATCCGCCACGTGCGAAGTCGCGCACACGAACTGCGGTCCAGCCGAGTTCAACCATCAAGGTCGCGAGGTGTCGGTATGCGCCGGCGGTGCGATCGCGCTGCGGGACCTCCAAGATGTCCATCAGAGTTTGAGTAGAGATGCGTTCCAGACCGTCGAAGCGGCTTTGAAGGCCGTTCAGCTGGACGGACGAAACCCTTATACATTGCCAGCGACTCTGTGCTTCCGGTCGATTTGACTTCAATGGCTGGGTACTTTGCGGTTGCGGCCGCCACGAACCGGGGATCGGCTTGCTGGCACGGCGAGGCGTCTCTTCGGCCGCAGGGCGCTGGCCGAGTTCTACCATAAGATGGGATATGCGCATTGCGTGGTAAAGATAAATTGCCACTACTCTTGAGTTAGCTCGCTGGCGGGCTAAACGGAAAAAGAGTAATATCACCGTCGGGCTTTAGGCCGGCCGCGTCGTAAAATCTGGTGCGGAGAGTCCAATTGGCGGTGCCGTGCTGGGTCGCCGTAAGAACGGCAAAGCCATCGCCCGGAAAGAACTGCACTTTTGCCTCGCATCGATATCGCTGCATTCTCCCATTCGATGATTGAGACGAAAACTCAAAGCAGTCGTCCGCGATAAAATCGTCGGGAACACCGTTGGCAAAGGTGTAAGGCGCAAACAGGCTAGAGCTGTGAATGGAGTGAAAAACGCACTTCTTCCCTGTGTCGAGACAGGTGACGCTTGCCACGACGAGGCTGCTGATATGTTCGTCGCCTGACAGAAACACCAAACCCTCAACCTCGTAATCACAGATGAATCTGAGTAGGGAATAAAGAGACCGGGGATATCCGTCCCAAGCGTCGGATCGCAAAGCATTGAGAGGTTGCTTCATGATCAAACGTCGTGGCAGCAACGCGGACGCTGTCATGACAAACTTAGGTAGGTCCTCGTGCTTCGGAGCAATCATCCAACTACATAGTTTTCCGAATTGCCTCGGCCCCATGATTCGTTGTTGTCGCCACTCAGCCGCAGTTCGTGCGTCGCGCTCTGTTCGTGCATCGGCGAGAAAGAAGGGCAGCCCTCGATGATGCAGTTTGTGCCAGATATGGTTTTGGGGCTTTGGGGTGCCCCGTTCGTATAAGAAGTAGGCTGACCGTCCGCGTTGAAGTGCAGTCCTACCGGTGCGAGTTGCTTCGATGTCCGGATCGTTCGGAGCCCAGTTGTCCTTAATCTCGTGATCGTCGAGCATCATTTGTACTTCAAGATCCAGTCGCTGCATCACAGCTTTCGCGCCACGGCTTTCGCCTCGACGCTCGTGCGGTATGCGAAACCGTTCATCGAGTACTTTTGGATCGAACAGTCCCGCTGTCGCATCGACATAAATCTGATCCCCGGCTAGCAACAGCAGGCTGGGAGAATCCGACTTTCCAAGCATATCGCTTAGCGCCAGCAACGACGCGTCAGCTGGACCTCGCGGGATTTGTTCGGCGGCCGGCATGTGGTTTAGGATGTCGCTTGGATAAAGACAGCTTGCGACAGCAAAGGTTACGTTCCCTTGAGGCGATTCGTCCGTGATCGCTCCACGGAGCAGGCCGCCACGCAAGTCGTCGATGGTGTCACAGACGAGAGCTTCCGCTGCCGCTTGAGCAATAGGAAAACCTGAGTAGTTTGCGGTGTGCTGCTTCATCAGACCCGGCCCACGAGCGCTGCCTCCTATGCCTTCTGCCTGGTCATAGAGCAGTAGAATCAGAACCTCGCGCGCATGGCTGGGCCAATCTGCTTTCGGCACTTCAAAAAAGCGTGGTAATCCGATCTCTTGCTTTCGTTTCGTGATCGGGTCGAGGATGCAGGCGCCTGCCTGAAGGAGACTTGCGTCGTCGTTTGGTATCCCAATTTTTCCATCGCGTTGTAGGATCACGAACCGCTCACCAGCTTGCTGTACCGGGAGAACCAGTGCCTTGAGAGGAGACCCACGGCCGGCGCCGTCGCATGCCTGTATCCGGATCGTGCCAGCCTTCTCAAGAATCTGCGCTCTAACGCCAAACGCCGGCGCAAACGCTCGATAGGAAGCCGGGATGCCGCGCCTCGCCGGCTCTGGAGTTTTTGGGTCACGAGCAGGCGCTCGATCCGGGGCCGCCAGATACTTCGCTATTACCTGTGATATGGTCTGCGCATGCTTCCCAATGAGGCAGTCTTGGTGGCCGTGTTCGCTTATTCGCCACGTCAAATATGAAGGGTGTCCCAACGCCAGGCATTGGCTGCTTTGGTCAATCAAGCGCTCAATTTGCCTCGCTGTTTGCGACGTGGTGGTCTGGCAAGCGTCTCCGGCTCGATCCGCAGCGTGACTTAACGCCAGTCCAAAGCATTTCGAAAGCCACGACGTGATGAAGTGAACGAGGGTCCCAAAAGAATCAAGTAGCCCTTCTCTGGCGGCTTTCGCGTCGGACGCTGAATCGATTCTGAACGCTTCATTGAGATAGGGCACGCCAGCCTCAGTAAGAAGGTTGCGCATGATGCTGAGCGTCGCTACATCGACTAAACCGTTTTCCTCTCCATGAATCGACATCAAAGGGAAATCGAAGCGCTCGGAGACACGGTCAGGCATCACGTAGTGATTGACCCCACGGCGGTCAGTGACCGCATTGTAAGTCGCAAAATGAATCACTTGAGATACGGTCTCAAGGCTGATCGGACCGAAAAAATCATCTAGTTTTGCAAGTACGCCTTTTGGAATGTTTTTTAGCGAAAAGGTTCGACCGTAAAGAGCATCCATTCGGTGGCGGGTCCCAGCCCACGGAGTGGCGCGTGGCAGCCAGAATGGATTTTCACGTTTGAATTCGTGGCGAGGCAGGGACATTGCAGCCAATGCCCGATCAAGAAGCTGCCCGCTAAGTGAACCTGCTTCCTGAGGACTAAAAGCGTAGGTATCTGATGATACGAGGCGTCGAGCGTACCGCATGATATACGCCGCAAGCACGTTAGTTCGGCTCAGTATCATTACCGGTCCGACCTGCGAGAAAACCACCCGACCGATCCTTTGGTGTAAGCGCTTTTGTCGCGGCCCATCACCGAGCACAGCCATGCTGAACATGGCTGCTCCCATGCAGTGAGCGACGACGTCGACTTTGACGGAATCCGCAGCCTGGCCGCCCTGTGCAGCAGCGATGTGTTCAATTGCTATAGGGATGTCGTGATCCGCCATGACCTCAAATGGCCAATCGTCCGTGGCAGACGGAAGCCCAGCGCTACAGCGCATGTCTAGCACCCATGCATCACGACCTGCATCGTACAGGGTCTTAACTAAGTTTCCCGGCACTTCTGGGTGAGCAAAGGTCGTACCGCTGGCGCTATATCCATGGAGGAGCAGAACCGGTCGTGCGATCTCAACGTTTGCCGTGCGTTCCGTCGAGCCATTGTAGCGGGTCAACCGTATGCGCGCGGGCGGCGAAGCTAGGCCATCTACCGTTAGCCAATCCACGTCGGGTGGAGGCAGGTCGGGCAGTCGTCCGGGTAGGCGTTCAGGGAGCCGCTCCGGCGGAGGGTCCGGTCGGCGAAAGCTCAAGGCATGGCTTTGCATCGAGACGCGAAATACATAAAGCACGAAGGACAGCAAATCGATCAGCGATGCCACGCCGTCTTGCTGATCCACCACACGCAACAAGGGAATCTGTTGGCGCGCAAGGTATCGCTTATTCAATCGCAAAGTAGGCAACTTGCCAAATATCGGCTTGCATAACTCGGGAAAAGTCTCGACCGACATCTCCAGCAACTGCGTGAAAGGACTGGATGCTCGAGTGTAGGTCAGCCGCTTTACTGCGCGAATTCGCTTTCCGCTTAACGCAGAAACGTCAAACTCAGAGGATCGAATTATTCTACCAATGGTCAAATCATACTCAATAAGACGTACGACTCCCGCGCGTGAGCACAAAGATAGCAATCCGGTGACGAAGTCTCTAGCGCGGCTATGCAATGACGGCATAGGCCTAGGTCGGTCTAGCTCTGGTCGCAAATGGAGATGCTCTTGAATGCGCTGCACGCCCCACTGAATCGCGTCGCGCAGTCCACGATTCATGAGCCATGCATGCAGGGCTCGCGCGGCAGAAAGATAGGGAATTGAGCGTTGAGTCGAAAATAGACGAAGCTCTCCTGAGACCTCTGCCTCTAGAGCGATATTGTCAGGGTCGGCTTGGTCAGACACCGGGTCATAATCCGTGCCCGGCTTGAGTATTTGGAGTCTTGCCTTGCCGGAATCAATCCGAAAGCCACGTAGCGTCTCTGGCCGATCTGCGATCAGATCAGAAATTGCCGCTGGCTTGCTCGTGAGCGTTAGTTGGACTTGACAGACCTTACGACGTCCATCTTGCGCCCGAAGCTTCAAGCAGCCCCGGACCTGCTCCGTGAGCTCGATGAGCGTCGGTTTAGGGTTGGTAATGCAAGAGGGGGACGCATACACCGGCCTCTCTTCTAGACGACTTTTCCACGGAGACGTAGTTCTTAGGCGACCACCAGTGAGGCGCCACTCCGTCTTAAGCTGAGTAATAGCACGAAGAGATAGGACCGATATTGTGAGTGCGGGATTGATGCCCAAAGATGTAGGGATAATTGAGCCATCCAAAACGACTAAGCCTCGATGTACAGAAGTCGCATCCGGGCCGCTGGCGTCGTAGACGCGTCCGCAATGATCAGTGACTCCTTGGCGGACGTCGTTGCCCATCGCGCAACCACCGAGCGGATGTACGGTAATGAGCGGCCCTCGCTGCCTCCCGAAAAGACGCTCGAGTTCCTCGGCGAATGGTCGCCAGAGCAGATTGTTAACCACTCGCCCGCCGACGTTTGATTTCGTCATCATTTCTCTGAGCCGCCGATGATGTTCATCGAAACGGCGGTCCATTCGAAGTCCCGGCCAGCGAACCGTGAGCAGTCCGTCGGCATCGTCGCAGATGGCTTTCTTGCCAAGCGTGAGCTCGCCTTCCGCGTCATCACGGCCGATCATCGCGAGCACGAGCGACTTCTTCACTGCATCGCGGTTGACGGCTGCATCATCATGCTTTGAACAATCATGCTCGGCCCGTCTCCACCCCTTTTGGCCTAGCTGATTAAGGACATCAAAGGATGTGATAGCTTCCTCGAATAGGCGTCGCAGGGCGCCGGGGACTGCCAAATCTTGAATAACAACGTCGGTTTCGGCCTTCCCCGTTCGTAGGTCAATCATCGCCGTGATCGTCGGTCCGATGGCGCGAGCGCCGCCCCGCTTCTGGTCCGCAGCTACTGGAGGCTCAGTTTCGTCGGCTACCGCATTGACCGCTTCATTCAAATCATACGCCGTGACGAGCATATCTCCGTTCGCCGAAAACTTGCGGCCCAACTGAGCCGAGAACCGGAGCGCACCTTGTGAGCGCATCAATATTTCGGTCGATCCAAGAGTGCCCGCCGACAGGATCACGCGCTTTGTACGGAGTTGGAAAGCCGTTGGTTGCCGGTCACGAAGATGGTTATCGGTGTGATTGACATGGACGACCCATCCGGCGTCGGTACACGGCACGACGCGAAGGACGGTCGCACCTGTCACGAACCGTGCGCCGCTTTGCTTAGCTAAGGCGAGTAAGTTCAAATCTAACGAATCTTTGGCACCGTGGTTGCAACCGGTTGCACAATCCCCGCACAGGGCGCACTCATTGAGCAATACTCCTGCGCTGTTCGGAGCCCGGGACGACGCAACTGTTATCGGCGTCAATGTTGCCTTCGCAAGCTTGCTGAGTTGAGCCGTTTTTTTGATTTGTCTGACGTGCGTCGCGGGAAGGGGACGTGCTCCTAGAAACCTGCGCAATATCGCTGCTCGCTCGAAAAGCGTCTCGTCGACACGAATCGCGTGAGGCCAACGTCCTTCGCGGAACACCTCACATCTTGGCATCTCCATTACGCCAGCATTAATAAGGGAGCCGCCACCAAGTCCTGAGGCAACAACCGTAACGGCGTCGTCACTCGAGCGGACATCATAAAGGCCATCATGCGCTCCGATTTGACGTGTTGCATCGGGGGTCATGAACCGGACATGGCCGGCTAGATCTGCCTGGCGAGACGGGAATGCTCCAGATAAATACTCTCGACCGCGCTCAAGAACGCACAGACGTAGCGGTCGGCCGTTCTCGTCGGTGCAAGCGCTGAGCTCTGCGGCGGCAACTGCACCGCCATAACCGCTTCCGACTATGACAACGTCAAAATCATACTCTTTATCTCGCTGTAAGTCTGAATCCCCCAACCACGGGCACTCATCAATCAGCGATTCGAGCCCAGAAGACAGCCATGTTGCTTGTTTAGGCGGTGTCGAAGGCAACTCATGAAGCGAGTCTGTCGGCCGCATTGAATGATATCCTCAAAAAATGGACTTCGAATATCGTCTCCGAGCGATCTTGGCCGGTGGAAAACGGAATGGCCACGACGGCTTTATAATGTCAAATTCGATCTTGTCGGCGCCTCATTTCAGCGGAAATCATCGCTTTGTCTTGTCGCAGCGAGAGCTTCTCCGCGGCAGACAAAGCTTCGTTCCAAACAGCCAGCGCTTGATCCTTCTCCCCATCCAACCAGTTAGCGACGCCTTTCCATAGACGGTACTGTGCTCTTCCGACGGGGAAGGCGAGACTATATCGTTTCAGCTGATAAAGAGCTTGTGTTTCCCACTCACTCCATTCGTCATACTCTCGCGACAGGCCGGTCTCGCGGCCACGGAGGAGGACTTCACAAACACCAGATATTCCAACGAGTATGCTATGAGATGTCGGACGATGCATCGCGCGCAGTAGTCGAAGCGTCTCATCAACGGCCTGAAGGCTCTCGTCATTGGAGCCGACGCGAGACAGCGCTAAGGCTAATGAGCCTTTCGATGATACGAAAGCAGCAAGGTCGGCGGATCCAAACATTGAGGAGGTGATAAGCTTTAGTATGTCGATCGCTTCCCGAGGTCTGTCGGCCTGCAGTGCACACAGGGACTTGCATCGCAGTGCCCATATCTCCTGTTGGATGTTTCCGCTGCTCTGAGCGCGCGATAAAAGCGCATTCGCTGTCTCCTCCAAGTTGGTCCAATCACCTCTATAAAAAAGAGACCAGAATCGAATGACCTGCCCATTAGACCATCGCAGTTGATCACCCGCCTGCAAACTGAGCTCCTGCGACTGCTTAATGCGATAGTCAATCGCTGGCCAATTGCAACGGCCGACCTGCCAGAGTGCATCCAAGTAGCACACGTGGGAATGTGTCGCCGGATCGCCAAGAGCTATGGCGACGCGCTCGGCCTTCCTGATGAAATATTCGCAAGTGCGACGAAGGCCGATGAGCCCGAAGCCGGACGCTACTTGGGATGATGCTATAGCGAGCTCCGTCGTGATTCCGGTTCGCTCGGCATGAACGACAGCCTCGATAAGGTGGCGCATGCTTTCGATAAATCGAAGCTCGAAATAGTCGACCATGGCTGCTTGGCTGTGGCATCGAGCCAACTCTCGCTCCCAAGCCCGTGCAGTAGCAGAGTATTTAAACGTTGTTGGAGTAAAGAGCTGCTGAAGGAGGAGCTGTGCCGCACTTGCGAGAAGGCGGCGGACCCCGCTGACCGATGAACTCCGAATTGATTCTCCCGCGAGAGTAAGTGCTCGACGAACGGCGACGCCCTGAGCATGAATATCGCCTCGACAGTACTGAGCTTCGGCTAGCTGTATCCGCCGTCGCACCGCTCGTAGCTTTTGCTCCTTCGTCAGGATGGGCTGGCGTGATTCATGGCTGAAACATATACCGAGAAAGGCTTCTACCTCACGGAATGCGCCGACCTGCAACGCTTTGGCCGCTGCGATCTCGGCGTAAGTGACGGCCTTATCATTCTGGCCGGCGGCTTCGAAGTGCTGGACAAGAGCTGCTATATCACCACCAGCAGTAGCGTCTTCTGTTTGCTCTAGCCAATCAGCCAGGGTTCCATGGAATCGTTGGCGCAAGTCCGCGGAAATTGAAGCGTACACAACATCCCTAATGTGATCGTGTCGAAACTCGTACTCTCCGGCACTTCCACTGCTTCGAATGAAGTGCGCCGCAACGAGCAAGTCGAGATTGCACCGTATAGCCTCCGCGGATGTGTGCTTCAGCAGCACCTTAAGAGAATCAAACGAAAATGATCGCCCGATAACAGCTGAGGCCTTCAAGACCTCCAGAGTCTTGGGGTCTACTTGGTCTATTCGTTCTCGAATAACCCGCTCGACACCTTCGAAGTACCGAAGCTCGTCCAGCGGTCGGATTGAGCGCCAGCAACCGTCGCGTATGGCTACCAATCCCTCAGTCTTTAGTGTGAGGGTGATCTCCTCCGCGAACAGGGGGTTGCCACAAGCTAGCGCAGAAATCCTATCGGCCAGTCCGTGCTCTGGCGGGACGGTGCCAAGTATACGCGCGGCAAGCTCACGAATCTCAGCATCATTAAGGTCTTCGATTGTCATAAAGCGGCAGAAGCGAGTTGGATCATCCAGGTCAGTACCCGACGCGGTTGCTCTCGCCGCATCGGCGCGCCGCTGTATGGCCCGGAGCTCCTCGGGTACTTCCTCCGATCGCACGCACAGCAAGATCAACACAGACGAACGGCTAGCGAGGACCCACTCGACGAGTCTCCAAGAGGCTGAATCAAGCCACTGGCTATCCTCAAGAATCAAAATTAACGGGTGTGGACCGATCGCGCCTAGTAAGTCACCGACCAGGCGCATGGTTGCATCACCGCGGTGGGCTGCCTGTAGATGGCGCGTGCTATCGCTCTCAGCAATCTCAACGTCCAAGACCCCGCCCAGCAGCGGCAGTCGTTCAACAATTGCCGAATCATCCTTCACGGAAGTTATAAGTGCGTCTAAGACCGCACGGCCCTCGATATCCGATGGCAGACTTAAAAGAGATGCCAACAGCCGTCGCCACGGCAAAAGCGACGTCCTACGATCATCGCGCTCGGCTCGCGCCACAGACACCAACGTCCCTGAGGATCGGAGCTCTTCGGCAAACGAAGCGATCAGCGTGGATTTGCCGATGCCAGCTTCGCCTTGAACGACCAGCAGCCTCTTACCGCCGTTTTGTACTTCTTCGAATGTACGCGTTAGAAACTCCAGTTCATTGCGTCTACCAACCAAAGACGCGCAGCTAGAACTAGCTGCGTTTGGCTCCATGGGGCGAAAAACCGCTGCCACGTTTCCGAGCCCGGCTAATTGAAGCGTACCTTGCGGTTCGAATTTGAATGCAGTTCGACTGGACCGCTCTGTTGGCGCGTCGCACAGAACGCGTCTGTCGCCTGCCACCATTAGTCGCGCAGCACGGTTGATCGGGGCGCCGTGCCACATAAGCTGGCGGCGGCGCACGCTTCCCACAATTCCAAAAAAGGCGTCGCCCGTAGCAACACCGATCGATGAGGATAGCCCAAGCCGGTCGACGGCCTGACTAATAGAGTGTGCTGCATGGACAGCACGCCGCGGATCATCTCGGTGAAAGGTGCCCCGGGCTCCAAATGCAGTGGAAAAGACAAGCCCTTTATCATCATAGAAAAACTCGCCCGGTGGGCCACCTAGAGATCGAGTAACGTCCTGCAACGCAACACAAAGATCTTGGTGTTGCGATAACGCCGAATGATGTAGGCAATCGAGACCGGTTATGCGTGTGAAAACCGCCGAGACTGGTCTTATTTCGTCTAGCGCCGACAAATCGTCATCGACCTGTCCGAAGGGGTCGAATTCGGTTGCCAGCGCCCCTTGGATGCGCGCTGGTTTTGAATGTGCCAGACGCTCTCTCACCTGCGGCGGTAGGAAGGCCGCTAGCCAGTCAATCGGAGCCCTGTGCACGCGTGTGGCTTCCATGGGAGAGATATTCAGTGCACCGGTCGAGTGTGTCTCCAACACGCCTTTCGCGTAGTCAGAGAGTTCGTAGCTCCAACTGCGAGCGACGCCCTGGCACGCAGCAGCTTGGGCAACGGCTTGCCCGCCCGCTATTAGTTTCCAATTAGACAGATCACCCAGAGCTGCAGCCCAAAGGTCGCCAGCGCCTATTCCGATATGAAGAGCTGGGATAATCTCGCTGACGCCGCGACGCCTGGCATCGTTGCCGCCCTGGCAGATGATATCGGCGCACTCGACCGCTCGTCGGACGGCGTCTCCAAGATGGTCGGCTTCAGTATCCCAATACGCCAGCAACGAGTCTCCGGCGAAATAGAGGAGTTCACCTCCGAGTTCTACGACATGCTCGGAGCAGCGACCGTACGAGGTACTCAGAAGTCTCGGAAGTTCTTCAAGCCCCTTACGCCCGCGGTGCGCGAGTTGTTCTACGAGCGCCGTGTATCTAGATACATCAACAAACATCACGGCTGCGGGAAACCGAATTGCCGCTGGTCTACGACCTTCGCTGCCGTGAATTCGATCGAGCAGCTTGAGTGGAAGAAAATCATCAAGCAGTGAATGATTGCCATTCATGTTCTGCTTCCGCTATGCGCGCTCAGTAGAGCGGGTAAAAGATGCGTTAAATGATTTCGTGTATGATGGGCTCTTGAAAATTCCTGGTTGCAAGCATCCCCGCTGCTACGCGGCCTCAGAAATGGTTGTTCTGTTAAGGTACAAAATAATTACTCCTGGTGCAACCAGTGGTCGGGTGTGAAATGGATTACACATATCTGATCAGGCAATGGCCTAAACTATCAACCCCGCGACGGGTCATTGAAGCCGAGGGCGCAACGAAGACTATGCTATTTGACTTAGCAAGCCGTCCACGTGTGGAACAGCTGCGAGTTAGCGTCGTGCGCCACATGTCTCTGTTTTACGTTGAGCGAAGACGTGGCAATTCCATATCTTCAATACGCGAATGCAGCCAACTTGACTAAAGGGCCTGCCGAACAGGCAGGCCGTTAGGCCGCGGTCGCCTCGGATTCCGTGATCCGCTGGAATTCAAACAGCAGCTCCTGGAAGTGTTTTGCCAGATAGCCAACGACCTTGCCGTTGCGCAGCAGTTTTGAGACGTAGCCGACCGCCAACACCAGATCGAGATGGTCGGTGCCATAGGTCTGTTCGGCGACCTTGAACTCACGGGCGAGCGAAGCGGATTCTCGTTCCATCAATGCAACTTGCTCGTCCGACAGCCCCTTGGGCTGGCGCGGAGTATAGCCGGCTGCCAATTGACCGCGTGGCGTCGCCACCACCAGCGAGCGCACGTAGCTATTCGAGAAATTGTTCATCGCGATCATCAGCTCCGCGGCCTCGATCTGCCTAATCGGCGCCAGTTTGCGCAGTTCTGAAAACGTATTGAGGGTCAGATGTTTTTCTTTGAGCAGCTCAACTGCTTCGACGCAGATGCCATCTAGCAGCTTGCGGCGACGACGGATGCTGGCGACGTCGACATTGAGTGCTTTTGCGATCCGCGCCTCCGAGACGCCTTTCTCGATCGCTTTGAGAATCATCCGATGTTCCTGAATGATCGCGATGCGGTTGACCCGCTTGTTGTAGGTGAAGGCCTCGTCTTCGGTCGACACCAGACATTCGATCTCCACCAGGCCGGAATCCTTCAAGACCTCCAGCCGCAGATGACCATCGAGCAGCAGAAATCGGCCACTTGCGTCCCGGCTGCGCGCCACGACGGGCGGCTCGACCAGTCCGATTTCTGCGATCGAGGCCACGATTTGGCGGTATTTTGCCGAGCGCTTGACCTCCTCCGACACCAGCTTGAGGGGCTGGATATCGGCAAGCCGGACGGTGAGCGTGCGCTCCTCAAAGCCCATGCGGACGGAAATATGAGGCCGGCGCGCCATGGCTCATGCCTGGCCGTGTAGGCGGACCGCAAGGTTCTTCGGCAGCGTATCGAGCTTCTCACCTTCCAAGATGGTTAGAAAGTCCGGCTCGGTGAGGAGCTTCCGTAAAGCCTCCAGAATGAAGACCAGCCGCGCCTTCGTGCTGTTGGATTTACGGACCAGGACACGCTTGCGGTCAACGTCCTGCCGGTAGGCGCGCAGCAGGGCATTCGAGCTGATCGGGCCATCGTCGCTCCGGCGCGGGCCGGTTTTGTATCCCTTGCCGCGGCGTCGCCGCTGCTCGATCAATTTCTTGGCTGCAAGCAAACGCTGGCCGCGCAATAGCTTTTCCTCATATGCGTGTTGCAGGACGTTCTGGACGTCATTGTCTTCGGCCTGGGAAATTAAGACGGCAATGCTGACCGGCAACTGCCCGGCCTCGACCGCGCGCAACAGCCGCTGCTCGCCGTTCTCCAGCAAGTTGCTGACGCCCCTCACATATTCGACGGTCAGTCCCGTCTTGCGGGCGATGTCATCGAATTCGTATCCTCTCTGCCGCAGACCGTCGATATCGTGCAGCAGGTCGATCGAGCGATGTTGGCGCCTGGCGCAATTCTCAACCAGGCTCATGATCGCGCTGTCCTCATTGGTCGCATCGATGACGATCGCCGGAATCTCGCGCTGCCCGAGCGCCTGGTAGGCCTCGAGCCGCCCCTGACCACAGACAAGGTCGTAGCGCTGGTCGCCGTCACCCGCCTTCCGCTTCACCGTGATCGGCCGCTTTAACCCGAGTTCTGCAACGCTCGTGACAATCTCTTTGAAGACACGCCGGTTGCGAGCCCGTGGGTTCACCACGTCTATCGCGCCGATCGAAACCATCTCAATGGATTGAACCGAGCCCATAGCTGACCTCCATCAATTGCGAACGCGCGGCGAGCTCAAACAGCATATCCAGGCTATCGAAGCGGTACGCATCCAGCGCCAAGCCATTGTCTTCGGCGAGTGCCGCATGAGAGTGCTCAATCTCGAAGCGCGGCAACAGATAGTAGTCGAGGATGGCGCTGTTCATCTGGTTCATGCGAATCGCGACAGTGATGTCCGGGCGCAGGCCGGCATCGAACCGAATTTTCCAGCGATGTGAGCCGGCCATCGTCTCCTGCGAACGAACCAAACATAGCGAGGCCGTGAATTCGTCATTGACGGAGAGGAGGTCGGTTTCGACGTTCTGCTCGACTGTGCCGCCAATCTCTTCGATACCGTGAACCGTTGTCTCGATCAGCTCGGGATACATTCGCCGCAGTGCCCGGTTGATCTCGATATAGCGATAGTCCCGATCCGGGGTAAAACCGATCAGTTCATATGCCCGGACAAGGCTTCCGAAGCGGGCGCGGTAGGCGCTGCTCGACGGCCCAAGCTCTAATTCATCGATAATGAGTCCAGACAAGTAGCCGTGCCTTTCGAGCAGGCCCCGCAGCAGGTCTAGCAATTCTTCATCGGAATATGTTTTGGCGCGATCGTTGATGATCTTTTGTGCTGCCTGGAAAGTCTCGTCATCGACAATCGAATTGAACGCTTTGTCGTGTCGGATCCAGCGCTCGGGTGGATTATGGACCCGGTGACCCTTCAGCTTGCAAGAGCAGTGGTTCCAGACATTGTTGCCGACATACTTTTCGTTGATCAGGATCTGGTGCACGGTGGCCCTATTCCAGGGGCGGCCGAGATCGGTGAAGATACCCTTGCCATTGAGATAGGACGCAATCTCGCGCTCACTCTTGGCGTGATACACGAAACTCTCGTAGATAAATCGAACGGTCTCGATTTCCTCATTGGGACCAGGAATAAGAATGATTCTATCGGTCTGAATGCTTTTGTGCTCGCCGCGCACCAGCGCCCCTTTGGGTGCGCCGTTCTGATCGATTAGTTGTCTCCTTAGTCCGTAGCCGGCTGGTCCGCCTTGACGGTAGCCGAGTTCGATCAATCGTCGCTGCCCGGCAAAGACTTTGACCGAAAGCTCACGGCTGTATTCGCCGGCCATCGCCCGCTTTACACCTTTAACAATGGTCGAAACGGGGCTTCCATCATTCTCGAATTGTTCGGCGCAATAGCGCACGGAGATGCCGGCTCGTTTGCAGATGTATTCGTAATACGCGCTTTCATCAGCGTCCTGAAAGCGGCCCCAACGACTGACGTCATAAACCAGGATTGTCGAGAAGCCTGCCGCGCCGCTTTGCACGTCGTCTATGAGTTGCTTTAACGCGTCTCGGTCATCCAGATTTAGGCCGCTCTTGCCATTGTCTTCGTAAGTCGTCTGTATTTGAAAGCCGTGCCGTGTGGCATATTCGCGAATGGCTTGGGATTGGTTTGCCGTCGAGTATTGCTGATGATCAGTCGACATCCGCACGTACTCGGCTGCTGACATGCTCTGATCGTGTGGCGGAGTTTGCATTTGGTTCGTAGAAGTGCCTGGGAACATTGCCGCCCCACTAGCGTCAAGAATACATGATGCGGTGAGTGAAACCATAGCGCAGCTTGGGAGGAAACATGTTTCCAAAAACGGGTAAGAAGTTTCCGGGCGACGCCGATATCGGAGCTCCCACCTATGCGGCCTTGATCGCCGACGTGCTGCGGTCCGAACTCGGCAACAGTCATAGAGCCCATAAGACGTTGATGCGGTGGACCGGTGCGAATGAGCGAACCGCAAAAAACTGGCTGTCAGGATCAAATGGCCCAAGCGGCGAGCACTTATTGCAGCTAATGCGCAACTCAGATGAGGTATTCGAATGCGTGCTGCGGTTATCTCATCGACCAGTTGTGGTCTCAAATCGGAGGCTTGTCGAAGTGCGGAATAGCCTACAGGGGACGGCCGATCTGCTCTCCGAAGTCATCGACGTTCAATGCCCTTCACGGCCGAAGACCATGCAGGCCCCTCAAACAATACTTCTCAACCAAGGCCGGCCTGAGACGTAGTGTGATGCAGATGATATCTTTTCAAGGAGCCGAGAGCTGTCGACCGCGGCGCGTACCATCGACGTGAATATGAAACGCCTTTCTTTGAAAAAGGACGTTCGCCGCATTGTGCTGAGACTAAAATCGAACACACGTCTAGGCCATCGCCGAAACAGCGGCGCAAAAGTCGCAAAGAACATTAACAACGGCGAGATAGCGACCATGAAGCGAAACCTGGTCTGCTCGACACCCTGAATGTTTTGAGTTGAATCCCATATTCCCGAATGAAGCCCATAGTAACGCGCTGGCTGGAATCGCGTTTGCGATTAATTTCGACGTTCGCGCTTGGCGGTGTCGTTGTGCACCAGCAGCCTGAGCCAGGTCCGCTCCTTATTTCAGCGGTCCGGAAGCATGCCAAAGCCACCGTATTCATCCGGGCTGGAAATTCGTCTCGCGCCGCAGCATATCCGTGGCGTTGATCGAGTTCATATTTGCGCCCGCTCGGCGGCCTTAACTGGCTGCCGGGCTTTTGCGCTCGTCTGCAACGGATTGCCCGCTCGGGCCATGGGCCGTGTGCGATCGAAGCTACCCGCCGACGACTGCTTCCGGCCCGGCAAATCAACTGGCGGAGTGGCCCGTTGATGTGGTTTGATCCCTGCAAGTTGATCTTGAATGCAGGGGGCAGCATTGCCCGAGGGGCGTGTTCAACGGCGATTGGCGGCCATCTTGGCGGTGGACGTTGTTGGCTATTCTGCGCTCATGCAGAAGGCGGAAGAAGCCACCTATGCCGAGTTCGAGCGGCTCAAGCGCGATCTAATCGAGCCCAGCCTGTCTCGCCACGACGGTCGCCTGATCAAGACAACCGGAGACGGTGCTCTCGTCGAGTTCGCAAGCCCCTTGTCCGCCACACGATGCGCGCTCGAGTTACAGGATCACCTCGCCGCCGGCAGCAGTCCCCTCAAATTGCGCATCGGGCTCAACTTGGGCGATGTCATCGTCGGCCAGGACGGCGACATCTATGGCGACGGCATCAACATTGCGGTCCGGCTGGAGGGGATTGCTGATCCAGGTGGCATCCTGATTTCCGACAAGGTGTACGCCGAGGTCGAAGGCAAGCTGGACGCTGGCTTCGACGATCGAGGCGAGCAGCAACTCAAGAACATCTCCAAGCCGATCCGCGCTTACGCCGTGCGCGCGGGTGCGCATGGCGCGCTGACAGAGGGGCTGAGTGCAGCCCCTCCGCTCCCCGACAAGGCTGCCATCGCCATCGCCGTACTTCCGTTTGAGAACATGTCCGGCGATCCCGAGCAGGAGTATTTTGCGGACGGGATGGTTGAGGAGATCACCACGGCGCTTTCGCGGTTCAAGTGGTTGTTCGTGATCGCGCGTAATTCGAGCTTCACGTTCAAAGGCAAGGCCGTTGATATCAAGGAGGTCGGCCGCAGGCTCGGCGTGCGCTATATCCTTCAGGGGTCTGTGCGCAAGGCAGCGGGGAAAGTTCGTATCACGGGGCAGTTGATTGATGCGGTTACGGGCGCGCACATATGGGCGGACACGTTTGAGCGTGACCTGACTGACGTTTTTGCGCTTCAGGACGAGGTCACGTTGGCAGTCGTCTCGGCCATTGAGCCAAAGATACTTCAAACAGAAGTCGCATTATCGGCGCGGCGGCGACCGGAGAACCTCACCGCCTATGATTTTTTCCTCCGCGCCATTCAGCAGTCCTTCCCTGTGACCCGCGAGGGGTTGGCCGAAGCGATCAGGCTGGCCCGTCGCGCTTTGGAGCTGGACCCAGGTGGTCGAGCCGCTTCTCTGGCAAGCGTCTTTCACCTGAACAACGTTGTTTTTGGGTATTCTACCGATCCTAAATTCGAGCTCAAGGAAGCAGTGCGGCTTTCTCACCTGGCATTGCGCATCGACGATGGTGATCCGAGCACGTTAGCAGGAGCTAGCCTAATCTCGGCTTACGTGGTCCGCGATAGTGAAAGTGCGCTCGAAATGGCAGATCGGGCGGTCGCGCTCAACCCCAATTCATTTAACGCATGGAGCTGCAGAGGCTGGGTTTATAGAGCTGCGGGGCTACCGCAGGAAGCGGTTCGGTGCTTTGAACGTGGCATTCGCATGAGCCCGATTGACCCGACGATGTTTGCCGGGATGGGGATGGCCCTTGTTGAGCTTCGTCGCTTTGACGAGGCCATCGTCGCAGGAAAGAAAGCTCAGCGTCTCAACCCGTCCCATTCGTATGCTTACCTCTGTCGCGCGTCCGCTTTCGCCCATCTCGGACGCGACGCGGAGGCGCGTGAGGCGGCGGCGCGTCTGCTTGAGGTCAATCCTACCTTTAGAATATCTGGATGGATCGCTTTGAGCGGGCAATCGAACGCGCAGCTGGTGACTGACGGTCTTCGGAAGGCGGGGTTGCCCGAGTAGCCCACCATCCGATGAGGCGATCGAATGACGGCTTATGGCCCAAAAGCAACGCGGCGGGTTGATGCAGTCCGACGTGTGGCTGTGTTATCATTCGGACCGGGTCCGGCAGCGGTTGCCCGTGAAGTCCCCAAATTGATAGGTGGTCGCGAGATTGGCATAGTCAGGAGCTGTCGATGACATCGATTGACGAACGGCTTCTCGAGAGCAAGATGGTTCAAATCGAGCAGGCTCGCGCCTGGAGCCCGCGCGTGATCTCCAAATTCGAAACGCTGATCCGTAGCGGCGACGAGGTCAGCATCTTCCGCGCAAACCCCCTGGCGTTCGCCCGCGATCGCGGTGTGGCCGAGCCAGAGGCAATCGATCTGTTCCTCCACGCCGCCCGCGCCGGGCTGTTCGACCTGCATTGGGACATTCTATGCCCCCATTCTGGCTTGGTACTGGAAAGCTTCGGCAAGCTAAGGGCACTCCGGAGCCATTTCGTCTGCGGGCTGTGCGATATTGATGGTCAGACGGCCCTCGACGACTTTATCGAGGCTTCTTTCTCCGTCTCGCCGCAAATTCGGCGTCTCGCGTTGCACGACGTTGACAAGCTCTCGATTGAAGATCTGCACTGGAAGCTGAAATTTGCGGAGAGCGGGCGGCTGCCCGGCGGCCAAACCCGATTTGTCGATGTCCTGCGTACGCTCGTGCGCGGCATGACATATTTGCCGGCAGGCGTGACCACGACGCTGCAGGCGGAGATTGGGCCGGGCGCCCTCTCAGGCGTCAACGTCCAGACGCAGGCCGGCTTTATGCTTCCGGTCGTGGACCCATCTGTGGCCGTACCGGGCGTCAGCACTCCCGCCACCATTCGCATCACTTACGATGGGCAACGTTTCACGTCCGCTGTTTCGGCCGTCCCGTCGGGACCCACCGTCTTCGAGATCAACAATACCGGCGCCAGGCGCGGCTCGCTGCTCTTGATCAACTGGCCGCCCGAGATCGTGGCCATGCCAGAGAAGCCAACGCTCGAGTTCGACCCCTATGTTTCCGGCGGCATGCTGCTGACGCGCCAGACCTTCCGGAAGCTCTTCCGCTCTGAGCGGGTGGACGAGGAGGAAGGCCTGGGCATCAGGCAAGTGACACTCCTGTTCACTGACTTGAAAGGCTCAACCGCGCTCTACGAGCATCTGGGAGATCTTAATGCCTATGCGTTGGTCCGGGAACATTTCGCTCTGCTCGACGCCGCCGCTCAACGGCACGCCGGTGCAATCGTGAAGACCATCGGCGACGCGGTAATGGCAGCGTTTTCCCGGCCGGTCGACGCCGTGTCAGCGGCGCTCCACATGCTTCAGGAGATCGGCCAATTCAACCGCGAGCAACGCCAGCCTGCCATCATTCTGAAGATGGGCGCACACTGCGGCCCATCTATTGCCGTGACCCTCAATGAGAATCTCGACTACTTCGGTCAGACCGTGAACATAGCCGCGCGGGTGCAATCGTTCGCGGATGCCAGCGAAATCTGTCTGACGGAAGCGCTGTACACGGCGCCCGGTGTTCGTGAGCTCTTGACGGGTCGCGATGTCGAGCGATTCGAGGCACCGCTGCGCGGTGTCGAGGGCAGCGCACGAGTCTATCGCATCGCTGATCGATCGTAGTGTTGTTTCACCAATCGTTCCAGGGCCGCCGCCAGAGAATTTCGATGGCAGCGGTGATGTGGTAGTTTGACTTCGATGTCCTAGTTCGTTCTCGCCAGGTATCCTGGGTTAAGAAAGCCTGATTCCTGGGAGCCGTAATCCCAGATCGCAACTTCCGCTTCTGGCCCCTCGCTGACCTTCGCGTCTCAGGTTGAGGTTCGCAAATGACCCTGGCTGTGTGAAAACGCGGTGCCGCGGTTATGATTCTCCTGTGATTCTCGGGAGAAATTGATGGGTCGCTTGGTTGAAGAGGCGGATCGTGGGCAGTGGACGCTATTTCCCGAATGCCTCGATGATTTCATTGACGAGAGCAACTCCGTTCGCGTGATCGACGTATTTGTCGATGCGCTCGATTTGGCTGAGATGGGCTTTGAGGGGGTTGAGCCGGCGGCGACTGGTCGGCCGTCGTATCACCCCTCGGTGCTCCTCAAGCTTTACATCTATGGCTATCTGAGCCGGGTGCGGTCGAGCCGACGGCTCGAACGAGAGTCCGGCCGCAATGTCGAGGTGATGTGGCTGCTGGGTCGGCTCACTCCAGATCACAAGGCGATCGCGGATTTCCGCCAGGACAGCGGTTCAGATCGAGCACAACTTGCCAATATGGCCAAGCAGGCGAAGGCTGTTCTGAAGACCGAGACGCTCGAAGCCGTGGCCGATCGCGGCTACTTCAACAGCCCAGAAATCCTCGCCTGCCACGAAGCAGGCATCACGGTAACCTTGCCCAAACCGCTGACATCGGGTGCCAAGGCGGATGGGCGCTTCGGCAAGCAGGACTTTGCCTATTTGTCGGAGGAGGACGCTTATCGATGCCCGGCTGGGGAGCGATTGCCGTATCGCTATACGAGTGAAGAAGACGGTAAGATGCTGCGGCAGCTACTGGACCACAGCCTGTCAAAATTGTGCGCTCAAATCGCAATGCACAACCGGGCCGGAGCGGCGAATTGCGCGGTGGGAGCATGAGCATCTGCTCGAGGCCGTGCAGCAGCGCCCTGATGCAAACCCAGAAGCGATGCGCCAGCGTCGCGAGACAGTCGAGCATCCGCCCGCATGGGAGCGACGCACTTCCTGACCAAAACGCTTCCAAAAGTAGCTACCGAGATGGCTCTCTCGGTTCTGGCTTATAATCTGACACGGGTCATGAACATCGTCGGGGTCAAGCCGCTTATCGTCGCGATCGTGGCCTGAGATTCGCCAGGTTCTGGCTGCCAGGCCGGACATCCCTAAGGGCCGTTTTTACACAGCCAAGACCCGAAGCGGACCTTTAAGTGCCGCCCGGTCAGGACTAGCAGCAGGCCACTGAAACCCTGCAAGCGCGTCTTCGGCAAGTTGAAAACATCGTCTCGAAAACATACGCTCCGTCCAGACGAAACTCAGGGCAGCTTCGTGCCGCGCGTTCCAGCCGCTGGGGAGATTCGCTCCGATGATGAAGCCCGCCGTCACTATCCCGGAGGATCAGTCTTTCGCCCTTGCGACCTTACCGCCCGGCCGGGCGCAGAAACGGCTTGCCCTTGCGGTCATGCTCGCTTTCCTGGGCGCCGTCTTAATCTTGGCAGGGGCGCTCTCGAACGTCCAGCTGGCGCGGATCGATAGCTTCGTCCCGGCCTACGGCACGGCGATGTTCGTGAATGACATGATCACCGCGGTCCTGCTGTTCAACCAGTTCGCCACCCTGCGTTCGAGTGCCCTCCTCGCAATCTCAATCGGGTATCTCTTCACGGGGCTCATGCTTGTCCCATGGATGCTGGTCTTTCCAGGGGCGTTCGCGCCAGGTGGCCTGCTTGGCGCGGGGCTACAGAGCACGGATTGGCTCAACGCTCTGAGGTACGCCGGTTTTCCTACGTTCGTCATCGCATATACCTTTTTGAAGGTTGCCGATCCGCCCAAGCGATTGTGGGAGGGCTCAGTGGGCGCGACGATTCTTTCGAGTGTTGCGATGACGTCAGCCGTTGTGTGTGCCGTGACAGTTCTTGTCACAGTGGGTGAGGCATACTTGCCCCGCATCATGCTCGACCCGGTCCATTTTTCTACCCTCGCGCTTTATATTGCCAGTTGTCTAATCCTGTGGAACGCAGTTGCGCTCACTTTGCTCTGGATGCACCAGCGTTCGGTGCTCGATCTGTGGCTGATGGTGGTTGTTTGCGCGTATGCAATTGAGATCTATCTGGTCTCGTTTCCCGGTTTTGCCCGGTTCAGCGCCGGCTGGTATGCTGGCCGGGTCTTCGGGTTCGTGTCCAGCATTCTTGTACTATTTGTCCTGCTGTATGAGATAACGACGCTTCACGCGCAGCTGCTCGGCGCGGTCCTGGCGCAACGTCGCGAACGTGAGGCGCGGCTGATGACCGGTGACGCCGTCTCGGCTTCAATTGCCCACGAAATCAAACAGCCATTAACGGCGATCATAGCCAGTGCCAACGCGGGATTGCACTGGCTTGATCGTGTCGAACCTGACCTCGATAGTGCCAGGAATGCATTTCGGCGCGTCGTGACCACCGGACACCGTGCGGACGCCGTGATCGAAAATATCCGGGTGCATTTCAAGACGGGTGGACGGACTCGGACTTCGCTCGATATCGACGATGTCATCCAGGAAGCTCTGGCCGTCGTCCGTGACCAATTGCGGAGACATCGGATCGCCGTTCAAGCCGACGTTAACAAACGGCTGCCGCGGATAAGAGGCGAACAAGTTCAGCTCCAGCAGGTGCTGGTGAATTTGATTACGAACGCAATTGACTCCATGGCCACGAAGAATGGGGAGCGGGTCCTATCCATAAGGTCTGAAGTCCATCACTCCAGCTACGTGATGGTATCGGTAGAAGACACGGGGGAAGGTCTAGAGCCTGGCGGCGCCGTGGATCGGATATTCAACCCGATGTTCACGACCAAAGCGGACGGCATGGGCTTGGGGCTGTCAATCTGCCGGTCGATCATCGAGGCGCATGAAGGACAAGTATGGGTGACCGCAGATAAAGGCCGCGGCGCCATTTTTCACTTCACGGTTCCGGTAGACTCGGACAGCCCATCATAGTAGCCCCTGAGTCCGACCTTGGCCCTTAGCCGACCTTTGCTGCGACTGCCGCAATACCCGCTTTCGGGAGGGAAGCCGACCAAGGTCGAGCGGGGCGTCGTGGTCGGCGTGTGACCCTAACCGGCGGTGAAGTCGCGATGGCCGGAGTATTTTTTTGCCACCCTTTTGACGAGGCTCAGGAACTGGCGAACGACCGGCGATGGGTCACCTCGGCGCGATGCCAATCCCAAAAAGACTTTCGGTTGTGGTCCCTTCAAACGACGATAAACGACGCCATCCATTCTCATGTTCTGCATAAAGCCAGGAACGAGCGCGACGCCCATCCCGCCGGCCACTAGGCCGAGCGTAGACGTAATCCTAGGAGCCTGCTGGCCGACGCGGGTGTTGAAGCCGGCTGCCCGGCAAGCTGCAACCGTCTCATCGTGGATGCTAGTTCCCGGCGGCCCAATGAGAATGAAGGGATCGCTGGCTAGATCCCTGAGGTGAACGGTCGGGCTTCGGCGATTCTGTGCCATCGGGTGGAGACTAGGCAGGGCCGCGATCATTGGCTCTTCCAGCAGCGTACTCACCACCAGCGTCTCAACATGGACGCTGGATGAGCGCACAAAAAACGCCACGTCCATCTGATCTTTGGCGAACCGTTCGATCAACTCGTTGCTCAGCGCTTCCTCCAAGGCTAGCGACACCAGCGGAAAGCTTTGTCGATAGGCGCGAATGGCACGAGGCACTAACGGGTGGAACGGAGCCGTCGGTGTCATCCCCACCCACAACCGGCCCTGCGCGCCGCGTGCGGCGCGCCGAGTCGTCTCCACCGCGCGATCACGATGAGCCAGCAATGCTTTGGCATCTGCGAGAAGGGCTTCACCTGCGCTGGTCAACTCCACGCCGCGAGGTATGCGCCGAAAGAGCTGCACATCAAGCTCCCGTTCGAGGGCCTTAATCTGCAGGCTAAGCGCCGGCTGTTGCATGCCGACCTTCTCGGCGGCCCGTGTGACGTGCCCCTCTTCAGCGACGGCGACGAAATACCGAAGGCGCTTCAGGTCCATTGCCATACCAAAAAGCATATCAACTTTGCTGCTTTCATATAATGGCTCAATCGTACCCGACGCGCTATGCCGGAGCTGGGCCGACTTTGCATCTAGTTCGCTTAGGCAACGGAGGGTGCGATGGAAGTCGTTCGTCGAAGATTTTTGCAGTTGGCAGCAGGAGCGGTCGCGGCGCAATTCCTACCGAGGACTGCGTTAGCGCAGGCGTATCCCACAAAGCCCGTACGCATCATCGCCGGATTCCCGCAGGGAGGGGCCATCGACATCGCTGCGCGCCTCATTAGTCCTTGGCTGTCGGAGCGGCTCGGTCAGCCGTTTGTCGTTGAGAACCTTCCGGGCGGGAGCGGCAATATCGCCACCGCCAAGGTCGTGAAGGAGGTCGCCGATGGCCACACGCTTCTTCTGTGTGGTCCGGTCAATACGATCAACGCCACCCTGTTCGAGGGAACACTCGATTTCAATTTCACGCGCGATATTGTGGCGGTTGCAGGTCTCTATCGCGTCCCCCTTGTGGTGGTGATCAATCCATCCGTGCCCGCAAGGTCGGTCGCCGAATTCCTGTCCTACGTCAGGGGTAATCCTGGAAAGCTGAAGGTGGCGTATGCCGGCAAGGGCACTCCGCAGCATGTCGCCATCGAGCTGTTCAAACTGATGGCAGGTATCGATCTAACACTTGTACCGTACTCAGGATCAGCTCCTGCATTGGCCGATCTCCTGGGCGGGCAGGCGCACGTGATGTTCGATCCGATCCCGTCTTCGATCGGGCACATTAGGAGCGGCAAGCTCATTGCCTTGGCAATTACCGCGACAACGCCGTCATTGGCGCTGCCTGATGTCCCGCTAATGGGTAATTTTGTGCCTGGCTATGAGGCGGGCTCGTGGTTCGGCGTCGGCGCTCCACGCAATACGCCAACGGGCATCATCGCCATGCTCAACACCGAAATTAATGCCGGGCTCGCTGCTCCGAAGATCATGGCGCAGCTTGCAGAACTCGAGGGAACTGCAATGCCTGGCTCAGCAGCCGATTTTGCCGCGTTCATAGCCAGCGAGACGGAAAAGTACGCGAAGGTCGTTCGCGCTGCTAACATAACCAGATAGGGCCGTCTATGTTCTGTCTGCTTCTGGCCCTAAGCCGAACACCGGCGAAGCCCTTGTCATGTCCGCTGATAGGGGCAGAGTGGACGCCGGTCCGTGCTCGTCCATACCGCCGCTTGTGGACCCAAATCGGATATGACGCGCCGCTCACCGCATTTCGTCGTAGGCGTCGACGAGGAAATGATCGAAGTTCTCGATCCGAATGAGGCCGAGACGCGGGTATTCCATATCGGTCACGGTGTAGAGCGCGACGGTCAGGGTTCCTGCAAAGAGCAGCATGTGTATCCAGCTGTGCCCTGCGCTCGCGGCCATGCCGAACCCGGCGAGCAGTGAGCAGCCCAGACCAAGGCCAAACAGCATAAAGTAGATGATCTGTGGCGGATGTTTTTCGGCGGCACCCGCACGCAGACGCGCAACCTCGAAGAGGCTATTCAGCGCCGGGAGCGATAGAGCACATGCAGGACGGTAGTTCGGTTGCGGGCAAGCCGCCACTGCCGCGTCCCATAACTGGTTCTTGAGTTCAAGCAGCTTCTTTTCTTGCTGATCCGAAAAATCTTCCGCGCGCTGGACCAGCAAGAAATCATGCGCCATTCGATAGAGTTCGACCCGAGCGCGGACGTATTCTTTGAGGCTGCTCTGGAGCCTGCGCGCCTCGTCTCCGCCGAAAAGGCTTAGTCGGTCATATGTCATGGTGGCCGCCGTCGCTTCCTGAATGACCAACTGTCGGCGGTCATCGAAGCGTTGCAGCGCACCAGAAATGGTGAATGCCAGCAGCAGACCCATCAAGCCGAATATCGCGCCCTCAACGGTCGCTAACCCTCCGATGCTCTCGTCGCCGATCCGCTTGCGATGCCGCAAGCCGAGGTGCTGACCCAAACGTAGCGCGATGAGTGAGCCGACAAAAAATAGGGCGGCAATGGCCACGGCAAACAACATGAAGATCATTTTTGATCTCCATTGGGGAACGGCCTTTACGCCGCAAAGTGTCGCCGCAAATCATGCAAGGATTACGGCGGATCTCCGATCTTGAGCCGCTCCCGATGCGGAACGCCCGCCACTTCCGAAGTTGGCCCGACTGCGACATGCGGACGAACCCCGAGAATGTCTGTTCGTCGGGGTAGACCAGAAGGCAACGGCAGACCGGCAAAACGGTGCTTTTTGACCCATAGCAGACATTTCAGAATAGCGTGGGCGCTCTTCGCGCTTGATAGAGGTGCTTGACGCAACGCTTTTATCGCAGACCGAGCGTAATCGGCAGCTTTCGGGTTGCCAGCCTTTCAATATTTTCGAGCGCCCAGATCAAGTACTGCGGCGTCAGGATTGCGGTGACGGGTAGTAGGATTGGCGTATAATTTCGTTTGTCATCCAATCGCCTGCGCATGGGCCTATGCAACGGTGATGCAGGCGTGGACCTGCACAACCTCAGGACTGGATGTGACCTTCTGGCCTTCCGACTGAGCGACCTCTTGGCTCCATGGGGACTACTAGACTATGGCTGGCCCGCTTCGTTTCCTTCAATTCCGCCGAGTTGTGAAGTATATCACATCCACCCAGAGGTATTACGTTTAACCTGTAGTGGGAAATTCCTCGGAACGGTGCTGCTCCGTGATTCGCTTAATGGCAATCTCGAAGGATCCCTATTCCCGAGGGAGCAGAGGGGTGATAACATGCAGCGCGAACGTTTGGCGTTAATCGCTATTGCGGTAAGCGTCGCAGCCATGTTTTCTGCGGCGGCGGCTTGTGCGCAGGGCCTGCAGGACTTCGGTCTTGTTGGCTTATCGCCTCTTTGGAAGCAAATACGAGACATCAAGGATAAGGCTGAAGTAAAGCGCATCGAAAACACACGTGTATGTAATATATCCGTTCCGTTAGCCGGAAGCGCTAACGAAGCAGCCGACGCAAGTGAAAGCGACTGGAAAGCAACGCTTGCCTCTTATGACGAGTGGGAAGCCGATTATCAGACCCGCTCGTTGTTTCGTCAGCCTCTCGTGCAGGCGGGCGATGAAAAGGGTAAGCAGAAATACATCAGGCAGCGCAAAGCAGGCACATCCCAGCGGACGATGCAGCTTTTCGCCTATGCATTCTATCTGCGCGCCATGTATCGCAATGGGAAGTACGCAGAGACAGCCAGTGCAGCCGAGTCCGCGATCCAAAAGTTCCATCTATCCCCAAGCTTTCACCAGCTCGACCTTGCCGAAACCAGCGGCACTTATCTCACCGATGAAACCAATGCGAACGCCATCTTTTTGTACGCAAGGCTCGGGCGCATTACTGGCGCAAGCACCGACGCCGACAAGTTTCTCTCGATCGTCAGATATCTCGACATCCGTGACGAGCTTTTGTCGACGATAAAGCTCGGGTTCTTTATTGGTGAAGACGACGACAACGACATTCTTGAAAGTGCAGCGGGCCTGGCCACCGCGGCGATGAGTGGCGCTCTCGGAGTCCTCCCGCGAGCCGCCATCAAGGCATCTTGGATTCAAAGGGACGGCGGGCAGGCTCAAGGCTTTGTCGTGTTTCGCGGCAAGCGATCCAACACATTCCAGATTTCATTTGGAGGTGGAGGCGAGCCGCCGCCCCCGGCCAATGACAACAAATCGGCTGCGTCACCTAACGGCCCCGAACGGCCAATGCTCCTCGCTCCCGGTAGAAATTCCCCGGCCAGCGGTGGATTAGGGTCTTATGCCAACGCCGATATTCTGAGCGCCGGCATCCTCGCCGCCAGCGAAGCTAAGGCTGCCTATCGCCGCTTCGTCGATAGCCGTCTCGTCGAATATTCCAGCAGCGAGATGGCACTCTTCGACATCCAGAAGGATGGCGATAGCTACAGTATTTCCTTTGCCAAGCCGGGAGGCGACAAGACCGGCGATCCAGCAGCCGCAATGCAGCGTTTTACGCTTCAATCCGCGGAGATGAAGGCGCTTGGAGGAACCGGAACGCTTCCCGCCGACCATCCCATGAGCCCCTTTATTGATCAGTTGAAGGAGGCGGCGCTCGTCGAATATTCCAATCCATTTATGTCCGCCGACAATGATAACGAGTTTCGCGCGTCTGCCGATCAGTTCAGTTTTGGGCTTCAACGCGCTCTTCCAAAGAAGCAGGTCTATCGGGACTCTTTATCGGATCAAACCAAATCGATCGTCAGCAATCTTGGCGCCCATCTTGTCGGCGATGCGAACGACTATGTAGCGATCATCGCGGACACTTCGTTCAAGGTTACCGATTACAAAATCGTGCAGAACATCCGCAGTTCGCTAATTCAGGCGGGCATACCGATCCAGAAGGGAGTTCAAGGCGATAACAAGGAAAAGAACGTCATACTGATCACGGCGCATTCGGACGAGGAGTTTGCGAAGTTCGTTGATGCACTGGGCGGCGCCGGTTCTTTCAAGAACAGCTATGTCATTGTCAATTCCTGCGAAACCCCAGTAACACGCCGCATTGCCGAAAAGATCACTGGGCAATACGGTGCCAAGGCCGCCTTTGTCTATGAGGGTACGATCCCCGCTGAAAATGTCTCTCAGATGATCGAATCCATGGCCAAGACCGTTAAGGAGAAGTCGAAACAGAAATTGGTCGATTTCCTCAGAGGCCTTACTGCCGCGCAAGGGCTAACTGGAATCTGGAGCGTGTCCTGAATGCTTGACCTGCCATTTGAGCCCGTCAACGAGTCCGACGCCCTGGAAATCGAAGGTGACGCGCATCTAGGCCCCTCCGTGCCACAGGTGGAGCCGGGAACCGCTCCTTCGCCGGAATTCCGCGCGCAGATCCATGACCGACCTATCTCCTTGTCGATCCGGGACATGATGAGCGCCGCCAACGTCTCCACGGCCGCCAAGATTTTCAAACGATTTGACCTCTGGCTTGTCCCGCATCGCTTCTCAATCCGGCGTGTGGTCGGTTCATCGAAAATCATCAAGGCCGGCTGCGAGATCGAATATGTTGATACCGATCAGACGTTCTCCATTCTAGGCTTGCTGCCAGCACCGGAGTACGTGGAGCGTCTTTCCGCCAATCTCAATGTTGAAGCTTCCGCCAAGGCAATTCTGAGTGAGAGCGGAGCGCTGGAGGTTGCCTTGCCGCTTCCTGCCGATCTGGCGCTAAAGCCTATTTCCGGTTCGGCATCCCTTTCGTCGTCTGTCGGCCTCCAAGGAGGGTTCAAGCTCGCCTTATCCTTGAAGCTGATGACACCGTTCATCGCCGCCATCGGCGTCGGCTCCCGACAATGCATGTTCGAGTTTTCTGTGCACGATCTGCCGCTCGCCGATCGCGATATCGAAACTTGGGCTCTCGTCGCCCTGCCTAAAGGCGAATCCGAAATTGCCTATCGCATGAGGTGCTTTTATTCTTCCCGCTGGTTTGCTGTTCCGCGGCATTGGCGGACGGCTTGGACCGAGGTGACGGCCGCTCCTTCGCGATAATCAGTCTGGGTGGACGATGCGTCACCTTGACCGCGCGCCGGCTGAGCCTGCAGGAAGCTATTCGCAATGATTGCAGCAGTATCCCACCGCCGTGTCGGCGCGCTGCACTCGATCTTGGTATGCCCAAGTAAGAGTTGGACGGCTCTCAGATTGCCCGTTCGCCGATAGATTAAGGTCGCTTTTGTTCGCCGCAATGAATGCGTCCCGAACAGCCTCGGGTCCAGCCCCACGCTCCCGATCCACTCAGACACGAGCCGAGCATATCGGCGCGTTGTTATGCTGCGGTGGGGTCCGCGACGGCCGGTGAACAAAAAACTCGCCCTGCCGCTTTCCGGAGAACCTCAGATAGTCGTCGACGGCCTGGCGGGTCTGCTCGCTCAGTTCAAATCTCACCGGCCGTCCGGTTTTCTTTTGCCGGACGGTTGCCCGATCGGCTGTGTATCCGCCGGCGGCGATATCTTCGACCCGGAGGGCTACGACATCGCAGCCGCGAAGCTTGCTGTCGATCGCCAAATTGAACAGCGCTAGGTCGCGTGTGCGGCCTTCGATCTGGAGTTTCGTTCGGATCGACCAGACATGTTTGGGACGCAGCGGTGGCTTTGCGCCCGTCAGCTTTCCCTTATTCCATGGTACCCGCTGAGCCGTATTTACTGAATCCTGCATGGCCATACTCCTCGGCTTCGTTACAGAGTCGATAAGAATGAGCCGTCAAATTAAGCATCGAAACCAGGTCCGTTCTCGGGCAAAGGCGGACCCAGCCTCAGGCTTACCGGCAAACGACCGGTCGCGCTTGACCCTAAGCGGAAATCAGTCCCTCACAAGCCTAGATTTCCTGTAATCTGGCGACTTGAAAGGGCGGAGGAGACATGAGGAAGCACCGTAGAGTTCTTGGAACGTGCATGGCTGCGGCTTTCGGACTGTCCTTGCATGCGAATAGCGCCGCTGGTCAGGAACCATCGACGAAAGAAGGCCTCGTCGGGACATGGATCGTGGCGTCGTGGGAGCAGAAGAAAAACGATGGCACTACCTTGCGGCAATTCGGAGAGAACCCAGCGGGTATGGCCATTTTTGACGCAAGCGGGCGGTACATCATCACGGTCATGCGCCCAGACCGCGCCAAATACAAAAGCAATGCGCTGTGGCAGGGTACTCCGGAAGAAAATGAAACAACAGCTAATGGGACCCAGACCTACTTCGGGACGTACAGGGTGAACGAGGCAGACCGTAGCATCGCAATCCATGTTGAAGGTAGCTCCTTTCCCAATTGGAACGGTTCAGATCAGAAGCGCTTCGTTACGATCACTAGGGATCAACTCACACTGACCATTCGCCCTCCGAGCGGCGAGAATGTCGATGTGACCTGGAAGCGAGCAAAGTGACCATCGATGGCCGCGTCCGCTGTTGGCCCTTTTCGGAAGTGCCGCGCTGGCCCATCGAAAGTCCGGTGTCGGGAAGTGAAGCGGACGTTACGCTTGAGCGTTCCGACTTCCGAGTTTGACCCACAGCAGACATCCACGCGGCTGAGGGTATACTGTCTTCTATGACCATCGAACTCGTCCTGCTCGTCGCAAGCGTAGTCCTCGGCATCGTGCACATCATCATCGTGTCGCACTTGCAGAGCGGGCAACACGGGCTATCGATGGACAGCCAGCTCAAGGGAACACAGCGTTGCGCCGCTCATGTCCGCCGTCAGGAGAGAAGCTGACCAGGGTCGAGCGGGGTGTTATGGTCAGCTTTTGACCGGACATCCGCCACGCCTTCCAACGGACGGGCTTTGCCGTTACGATGCTGGTCCATCGGCTCCGGGGTGACATGAGGCGACGGTCGAGATGCGGACTACAAAGGTTGTACTGTTGTTGGCGGCGTTCTTTTTTTCTGCTGCTGCAGTTGCAAGTGCGCAACAAGAATTGCGTGTAGGGCTTATGGACGAGGAGCCCGGGGTTGTTCGAAACAACAATCAAGGGGGCGGTCGTGACATAGATGTCTGGACTGCTATCGCGAACGACACCGGCGTACGTGTCACCTATGTATACGTGAAGAACCCGTCAGCGCTGCTCGCGGCTTTGGATGAGGGCAAGGTAGACGTTGCAGGGTGGACGTCTACCACTTCGGAAAAATACCTTCGGACGACTACGATCCTGCCGACGGCCGAAGCATTGGTGGTCCCGAAGACGGACGTTCGTCCGTATCGCAATCTTGATGACATCAGGAATTTGAGATTTGCCACACTCAAGGACACGGCTTACGCAAATTACCTCAAGAACAGTGGCATTGTCAGCATCAGAGAGTTCAACAATCTCCCGGACGTTTTAAGTGCTGTCACGTCGGGAGAAGCTGACGCTGCGATGTTTTCCGGCATCATTGCAGGATACATGGAGAAGCAGGATAAATTATCCGGCCTGCAGGTCGTGAGGTCTTACCAGCCGGCACTGTCGCGTCCGGTGGTGGCGGCGTTCCCGAAAGGCGCCTCCGAAAGCTACGAAAAAGTTGAGGCCGCGCTCAAGAAACTGCATGCAAACGGAACAATGGAAACGATAAAGGCCAAGTACGGTCTTTAGAGAGCGCTTGCCGGTTCACGTGCGCTTTCGCTCCGATGTCGGCTGGCCCAAAGGCGAAGTCGTCGCGTGCGTACACTAAGTCGCCTCTCGAAGGGCAAGCCGGCGTGTTGTACTCACTGTGAGTTGTTCGCATCTATAGTCCGGCCGTGCCTAACAACCGCGGAGGGGAACGCTCGGGATGGGACCCCGTAGGGCCGTCTTGATAATGGATCAGGTGCTTTCATTTCGCGCGCTTGAACACCAGTTCGAGGATCAAACCGCCTGATCCACCTGGATTCGTCAATCGCAATTCGTCGGCCGTAACCGACGTGATGATCCGACTCTGATCCGAAGCAACCATGTTCGGAAAAGTACTCGTTACGACAGTCGGGTGAACAGTCTTGGTACCTTCGTCGAGGGTGTAAGTCCCTGTGTAAGCGATCACTCCAGTGGCGACAGCCTGGGCTTCTTCTGGAGTGGGCTTTAGCCGGTCGCCTGACGCGATTTTGGGCAGATCAACCGGCACTGTGATGAAGTGGAAATACCCATCCGCGGTATAAGTCACTGCTCCCTGCAATTGTGGGCGCGGCACACTGCTGCCATCAGCCCGCTTGGCAGTGCTGGAAACGTAAATCCAGGTGCCGATGACCTTATCCTTAAGCGACTCAGCGAAGGCCGGAGTAGCCATGGCAGCAATGGTCAGCACCGTGACAATCGGGCACGCAACCAATCTGCGAGCCTTTGCCTTCCTGGTATTGTCAGCAGTTAGGTTGATGATGATCATATAAGTGCTCCGCGTTCGAAATTGGCACTTGAAAGAAGATCAGTTGATACCTTCAGGCCGGGATCGCTGCTTATGGAGTCCGGGGCCGCTTCACTTGATTGGCAGGCGTTGATCGCCCATCAGCTGGCCGTCTTACAGAAGAGGCTATCGACATAGTTGCCAGCATGGAAGGGGGCCATGTCGGTTATTGGCCCAAAACCGACATGCTGTGGTCACCCGGCGATGTCCGGCTTTAGCGGGAAAGCCGACACGGCGGAATTATGAGTACACGCCCTAGCTAGCAATGGCACCGGCTGTGCTCCACGGCGGGGCTGCAGCGACGTTTGAAATACCGTGCAACGCAGGCACCTGACCATTCCCGCTCGCGACTTCCGGGACCTCAAGCGGCTCGCCGGCCGGCGATCGTCAGCCAAGTGTATCGCTCGGGAACGTCGCGGAACGGGTCAGCGTCGAACGGTGTGTAGTAATCCATTTCGACGGCGGCCATTGCGTCGCTGGCGGTTGTGAACCAGATGGCGTTTCCCGCCCTGCCCAAGAGTTTGCGGTCACGCACTGCATACCAGCCCGGGACCGCTTGCCTGACGTAGATGCGCGAGCGCCCCAACTGCCGGAAAAATCCACCCTGAGGGCTCTCAACCCAACCGCAATATGCCTCTGCAGGCCAACATCTTTCGGCCGCCAAACATGCTGCATGGGATGAACCGAATAGATCAGTGAGCCGTCGCTCCGTCCTCGTAGAGAGGGACCACGATACGCCCCACAACGCGCCATTGCGCGTGACCCGCCCGACAATCCGGTCACCTAAGCTCCATACCAGGTCTCCGCCTGGCTCTTCTACCAACTTTGCGACGTTCGAGCCGGTCATCATGTACTTCCTTCTCTTGTCGGCGAGGGCCGATCCCAGCCCGCCGTCTCACCTTTGTACCTTGTTGAAGATTGAGCCGAGCCGCGTATCGGCCGCGCCCACCCGCGAGTGACGGTGTCGCGAAAGCCACCAGGCATCAGCCGGCGCGATTGGATCGGGATGAATGTCAGGTCGCGCATAATCGCTGCCAGCCGACGGGCGTTCTGGGTCGTGCGGCGGGCTCCGACGAGGTCAAGGAGCGCAACCGTGCTCATAGCGTCCACGCCTTTGAGAGCGTTTTCCAGGGGCTTCCGCCACGGGTCGGGAGGAGCCTCAAACTGTTTGGCGGCGTCGCGCATTTTCTCAAGGAAGGACATGGGCGCCTCCTGGTGTTCTAGCCGCCACCCTTGCGGCGGTCGATCTGTGACGCTTCTGGCGGGCAATTAGTTCGGCTCGTTCGGAAACGACGTAGCTAAGGTGGCCTGATCTGCCACGCGTGCCGTCGGCAGCGTGCCGGGAAGGCCGGGAAAGGCGGGAATGTTTCTGCCGAAAGCTATGTATCAATACTCTCATTTTTGATCCTCATACTAGGAGTGGATACTTCCCGGACTTACCGGCCTTCCCGGCCGCTGCCGCGGCTTATATGACGCGGACGGTGATGTCGTTGGCGTTCGTCGCGGTGTTTTGCTGCGTATCGAGGATGTATCCTCCGGTATGGACGCCCTTCATTCTTCGTGCCCAGTAGCCCATAACCTTTGCCGTGAGGTCTCGAGCGCCGAGCACCTCCTCCAGAGCCTCGTGGAGTGCCTGTTCCGCAGCCGAGGGTGGTGCGATGAACGTGTGCGACGATCGTCGATGATCGAGAACACGCTTATGAACAGCGATCGCTTCCGCCGCCCTGAAAGGTGCCGTGCCGAAATGCTGATACAGAGCGGAAAGCAGTGCGGCGTCGCCTTGTCGGCGGGGATCTTCCACCTTGTTCTGGCGGAACGCATCTGCGACGTCGTGAGCCGTGAGCCAGTATACGAGGTCGCGGACGTTGCGGGACCATTCATCAAATGACCCTGCCGCGGGGAGGCCATGTTGCGGCATACCAGCGAGGCGGAACGCTCGCATAGCAGTGAATGCGGCTCGCAAGAAAACAGCGCGACGTTCACTTACAAAGGTCACGGGATTGAACGCGAAGCGATCGCTCTCTGGATTGCTTGATTGGGGCAGAATGCTTATGGCGAGTGCGCGCCTTGCCATATCGCCGGTGATGATCGGGTTGTTGCCTGTGAGCGTGAGGAAGGAGCGGTTGCGAACTCTTACCGTTTCGCTGCGACCGAGTGGCCTGATATCTGCCGCTCCTTCTGTGATGATGCTTTCGAGCAGATCGCCCTTGATCTGCATCCCATTCGCGTTGTCGATGCTGAGCGTGGCCGGCGTTTGGAGGAGAAGCGCGGCCAGGCGTTTTTCAAATTCCTCCGTACTGCCACCCCACGTGATGATGACCGGCTTGGTGTCGAAGGCTAGACAGGTCAGCGTGTTTACAATCAGCCCCTTGCCTGTACCAGGCATTGAACTGCGGATTACGAACATCGGTGCAGTCGAGATAAAGGGCCGCTCTATCGCTGTGAAGATTGCGGCTAGAAGCAGGGCCTGCCCGACCGCAGCATCCTCAAACTGGTATTTGGAGAACGGGACGAGCAGCGCTTCGGCCGCTTTCCGGGCGCTATCGAGCTTCGGTGCCAGAGGCACGTAAAATCCTGGGACCTTGTCGTGGAAAAGCCCGGTCTTTAGATCAAAGCCGGGTGTGAAGTGAATTATGCCCCGATCGTCAATTCTTGGCACACGCACGATACCACGTAGGGGTGGTGCACCGTACTGGCCGCGCATCTGGTCCAGATAGTCATTGATGAAGGCTCGCGGCGGCAATGTCCGGACCATACGCGTTTCGCCCCTTCCGCCGGCGCGCTGCATCCACTGAAGCCGTTCGGCACGCATCATAACATCAGCAGCCTTCGCTATCGTCGTGGCCGGAAGGTCTCCGTCCCAGCGAGTGTCTGAGGGAAGCGTGTCCTGGTCAGGCTTCCTAAGAATGACGAGTGGACCGCTTGGATCGCCTAAAGTGAAGGTCCGACCGTCGGCAGCTACCGTGCGGTCAAGGCGTTCGCGGCACTTCTGCTCATGTCCGGGAGCAAAACCAACCGGCGAGCCATCTTCTTTTGTTGCACGTTCCCAGCGGCTGAAATTCGCTCCCACCTCGCGCGCCTTATTGATGAGTGTTCCCGCAGTGATGCCATCCTGGTCGGAGTGCCCTCCGCCGCAGGTTCGGAAAAAATGACGTAGAGTGTCTTCGGGATCGGCCTCCTTTGCGCTCGAAGCTGCGTCAACAAAGATGCCCTCGGCGTCTACTACACCACTCCGAGCGATAGCCACCACCAGGCGCCGGTAAGTACCTTGATCGCCACCATTCTTGGTCAACTCAAACAGGGACGAATTATTCGCAATGTGTCGTACCGCAAATTCAACTACCTCCTTCCGAGTGGTCGGCAATAGCTTCGGAAACCATGGATTGCCTTCAGCCAAGGCGTCCGCAAAGCCCG
Source organism: Bradyrhizobium ivorense (assembly GCF_900696085.1). Classification (GTDB taxonomy): domain Bacteria; phylum Pseudomonadota; class Alphaproteobacteria; order Rhizobiales; family Xanthobacteraceae; genus Bradyrhizobium; species Bradyrhizobium ivorense. The sequence goes on along the minus strand of NZ_CAADFC020000016.1, from coordinate 985,804 downwards.
TGTCAAGGTGATAGGGACGACGTTCCGCCTCGGGTTCGGATTCCCGCGGCGGTTCGAGCGGCTCTGTTGTCGGGACGACATCCTGCTCGCCGGCCTGATCGCGAACACCGCCAATCCGACCTACTGGCGCATCATCGACGACAGCCTGCGCGCCCAGCCCTACGGGCTGATCATCCGCAAGGGCGCCGTGCACGCAGGACTGCCCCGCCTCACCCGGACGGGTCTCCGAAACCAAATTTGTCGAATCGGACGGGAGATCACCCGCTACTTTTACGGTGCGCGCAATTCCCCTGCTACGACTAGCCCCGTCGCACTCGGTGGCGATCATGTTGCGTCCCTGCGATTATCAGGGTCGTCCATTGCCCTCACTTTAACTGAAGGCAACGAGCGAACCCATTGCCGCAAATCCTGGTCCAGGATCAGTGTGCGCCTTCCGCGCTTGACTGCACGCAGCGCTCCGGAGCGAATAGCTTCATAGAGGGCAGTGCGTCCTATCTTTGCGCCGGAGCATGCCTCCGGGATGGTGTGTACAAGAGGAACCATTTTGACCTCGCTGTTCTTAATGATCATGCGGATCGAAACCGCTCGCGTACGTCCTTGCGGATGTTCGAGCGTCCGCCGGTGCACAGTCAGGAACAGCTCGTTGCGACTTCCTAAATCGCTGTGGGCGACTGATGATCAGGACCTCGTTTACCGTGGCGGTAACTAACGTCGAGCGTGCTCCCGGGGCCAGACCAACACGTTTTCCAAGAACTTGCGGCTTTCGTCTGCGGTCGACCATTCAGTAGTGCTAGGCGCTAGCCGCTTGGCTGGGGGTGGGGCTGGTTACCGTGGCGGTAAGGGCCGTAGTTCGGGGCATAGCGATAGATGGGGGCGGGTCGCTGCCCTGCATGATGCCGGGTGGATGGCTTACGAGGTCGATCATCGTTCGCCACCTTTGCCTGGCGGCGTCAATAGATCGCCAAGCCCGTAGCGAACCAGGCGCCCGAATTTTACGAACGGTGGCCATTGGCCTTTCGAGCGTCTCACGGAGAGGGCTGATTCGGTCAGGCGGGTGACGAGCGATGTTTCTGCCGGCGTCAGCAAGGCGTTTGCCGGAAGGCGATAGATCTCTTGCAGGGCGCGCGGAGCCAGTCTGGGGCGCTTTGCTTCTCTGGACGACTTAGGGGAATTTGTGTCTACCATCATGGATCACCTCCACGACGGCTAGTGCAAGCTCTAGGTGGTTGCGGTTTCGTTTACGCGGGATTTCGGCAACACGTCGTTGCGGGGCTCCTCGGATTCTTTCGGAAGAGATGCGCAGCGAAAAATCGCCGCTCTACTTAACCATCACGCGGGCTCGCTGTGGTGAGCGAAGCAACGGCCTCGCTGAGCGCCTGACGTGCGTCTTCGCCTGCTAGTCGCACGTAGGCTCGTGCGGAGGCGATGCTCCGATGCCCAAGCCCGGTCGCGATAACATGGGGGCTCGCGCCGGTTCTGGCCATTGCGGTGCCGACCGAGCGTCGGATGTCATGAATACGAAGATTTTTTATTTCAGCCCGACGCAGCACTCGCGCCCACGCCTTTGGCAGGCCCACCAGATGGCCAGCCCCGATAGCACTCGGGAACACCCAAGGCTCGCCGGCCGCGCGCTCCAACTGCTGCTGAAGCAGCTTGACGGCCGGCTCCGTGAGCGGAATCGGGGTGGCCGTCTTGTTCTTCGCGACCTCTGCCGGTATCGTCCAGATGGCAGCTCCAAGATCGATATCCTCCCAGCGCAAGCTGAGGACGCTCCCGCGGCGGGCTCCGGTGAACATCAACATCAGGAAGACGCTGACCCAGGGCTCTCGCTCCGCCTCGATCGCCTTCATGAGGTTTTCGAGTTCATCGGATTTCAGAACGCGGGACCGCGATGTCTCCTGGAACCGGATCAGACCTCTCGCCGGATTGACGGCCAGCCGGTCTGATCGAACGGCAAAGTTTAGAAGGGCCGACAAAAATGCGGCAACGCGATTGGCAGCAATCGGGCGGTCGGCTCCAATTCGATCAATCAGCCCTTGGCAATCGCTGCGGGAAAGCTCTGCCAGGGCCTTCTTGCCAAGTGCCGGGCTCACCTCGGTCTCCCAGCGCTGTTTGTCTCGGCGCCAAGTCCGATTGCGTTGTTTCAAATGAGAGAGATAAGCGGGCCACAGATCGGACAGTTTGGCCTTTCGCGCGCGCGCGGCCTTCCGCAAAGCCACCGGATTGTCGCCTTTGGCGATTTCTCCGGCGATCGTTCGCGCGGCTTGACGCGCGTCATCAAGTCTAAGACCGGGGTAGCGACCCAGCGTAATCCGCTGGGTTGTGCCGTTGATCTTTTTGACGACAACGAACGAGCGCCCGCCAGTCGACGCAACACGGATGGCAAGCGAGGGCGTGACGGTGTCGTAAACGTAGGCTAAGCTTACCCGTGGCTTTACGAGGTTCGCGATGCGCTGCTCCGTCAGCTTCAGGCGCGTGGTCGGAGTGCGTTTGGATGGTGACGGCAACCTGGTTAACGACAACGCGGTACTCATATGGGCAACTCGATTTTGCAACCCCATTGCAACCGGGAAAGCGAATGAATGAAAACTCTGGCAAATGAGTTGAAGAAAAATCGCAGCGCTTTCAAGTGCAGCAATGTCACGACATCGAGAGATAACGAAGGCAGTGAGACTGAAAATCGCAGTGTCGGTGGTTCGATTCCGCCCCTGGGCACCATCATCCCCCATGTGACCGTAGCCGGCAATCTCTCCGCCAATTTCGGTGACAGTGCACTAATTGGCGACAAAGCGAATGCGGCCGTTGACGGCGTCATTCCGGAGCGTCAGTTGAATGCACTGTCACCGAAATTCCACCTGCTTCGGGTGGTGAAAGGGCGACGTTTCGCTCCCTGATTCTCTTCCAATGGGGCGGTTCGAAGCCGGGCGGATACAGGTCGAGATCTCGACGACCGGGCGACGATGCGCCCGAGGCGAAGGCGTCAATGTCCTTCTGCCTCGAAAGCAGGAATTGCCAGAAATTGACAGCCTTGTACCGGCAGGTTTGGAACAAGCTCAAGAGAACTAGGTAATCTCTCAGTCCCTTCTCGCGGGTCAGAGGCGCGGTGTCGTCACGAAAATATGCGAATCGTCTGATCGCGTTCTCGGCCGCATTGTTGTTCCAGGGCACACCATCATATTCGATGAACGTGAAGAGCCGCTCCCGATTCTTGAGCAGTCGCGTTCTGAGGGCTTGCGCGGGTTCGGACAAAAGATTTTGATCCGCAAGTACCCGGAAGAACTCGGCCACCGGATTCGCATGCCTTCGCAGGTGGCGTCGCCTCAGACCATGCTCGTCGACGGTGGCGACGATCGATCGTAACAACGTGGCGAAGCCACTTACAATCGACTGAAGCTCGGTGTCAAACGGATGGGTGAGCACTTCTTGGTTCAGGTCGCGGATGAGGTGGATGAGACATTTCTGCTGTGGACACGCTAGCGCATCGTAGGCAGCGTAGAAGTCGGAGACGAGGACGCCCGTAAACCCTCCGAGCATTTCCTTGAGGAACGCGCCCTCACGATTGGGCCGGTACAGGTAGACGACTTCGGTGATGCTCGCGAGCGCCCAGACGTACCCCGTGCCAGTGCGGAGCGTTACCTCCGTCTCGTCGGCGTGCAGCAGCGGTCCCGAGGTCAGACGCTTCAGGATGGCGCGATACGTCGGGCGGTAGTAGCGCGCCAGCAGCGAGCGGAACATGAGGAGTTCTGCCGGAGAGAGCTTCACGCCGAAGAAATCCCGGAAGATTTCCAGGATCGCGCCGAAGCTCACGCGATGGGCGACCGACAGGTAGATTACCCAGCACATGAGGGCATGGGAATGGCTCGCGACGCGTTCGTACCGTAACGGCGCGAACTGATGGCCGCACTTTCGGCACCAATACATAGTCGCACGGCAGTCGACCACCCGCCGCTTTAGACTTGATTGCGTGACTCGCAAGTCGAAGGTGCGCTTCTGGCGCGGTATCGTTCCAAGGTGGCGATCGGGCTTAGCAATGGGGTCGATCTCGCAGGCGCCACACTTGGGGCATCGAGACGCCGTGATGCGCACAAGCTTGCTTCTGCGTAGCTTGCGGTTCTTGCTGGCGTCTTTGTCCCGGTAGCGACGGCGGAGTTTTGCGTCCCCGCGGACGTGGACGCGCTGGCGCTGGTAGTCGAAATGTGCGCACTTATTGACGAACGCCAAGTCCGGGTTATCGAACGTCGTCCACGGCAACGTATACCGGGCCTTGTCGAGTTCGGCGACTGACGTGATCTTCAGCTCGCCTGCCGGACCGGCTGCGATATCTTGAGTTCGATCTTGCGGTCGGCTGGCGTATCTCAGGAAGGCGATTACTGCCGCGAGCGCGCCGCAGTCGTCGAGATTGTACTGGAGCAGCTTCTCCTTCCACTCGGCGTCTCGATCGCGTTCCCAATGCAAGCGCCACGCAACGCTTTGCATACCAGATGCGCGCTCGTCATGCCACCTGCATCCGAGCGCCGTCCCGATTTCCTTCAGACCGTTCGTATAGGTCGGGAAGTAGAAGTGTGCGTATACGAACGCCAGCGCGTTCACGAGCCGGTCGAGGATCCGGTCGACCGGCTTCTTGCGTGGAGCGCCCGCGCGCATTCGCTTTATGAAGGCATGCTCGTAGGCACCGTAGGCGAAAATGAGCGCCTCTGGGTGTGCGGCCAGCAATGCTACCAGCTGGTCAAAGATCCGCCGCTCTTCGGTCTTGCAGTCCGCCCAGAACGAATGACGCTCCTCGTTCTCGCCGCGCCGGACGATCGCGCCAATGAGGTACACGAACTGCTCATCGGGTTTTCCCTCGACGTCGAGGAATATCTCAGTCGGGCTAGCGGGCAACTCCGGTTTGCCGAGGACATACACGGTCCGGTCCCGGATCGCGAGGGCCTGAAGGCCATACTGGCGTCGACGCATCGGCTGCGTTCGCTTGCCGGGCCGCCGCGGCCTGAACGTGTGGGACAGCTGCGTAAGCGTGAAGATCCCCCGGTGCGCATAGCGCCGCTGTTCTTTTTCCCCCAGACCCCGCAGGAGCGTGAGATTGTCGTCCTTTATCGCCTTCGCGCGACACTCGGCCTGAAACTCGCACACCGCGCAGTGATCGTTGAGACGGAGTGGCGGCGCGGCGTCACCGCGCTGCATGCGCACAAGGTCCCGAACCGCGTCTTCACCGGAACGTGCCGACGAGCCGAATGGAACGCTCGTTGCATAGCACGGGTCGCCTTGGTAGATCACGCCGCGAGACGGAGCGCGTTTCTGCACCCGCGCGATCAACGCGCCGAGGGAGGCCAGCATCAGTCGATGCCAGCGGTGAACGTTCCGTGCTTCCGAGAAGAGTACTGGAACATAGTGAAAGGGGCCGAGGTCGGAGTGACCCTCAACCCGCTTCAAGGCATCGAACTGGATATGGAACGTGTCATCGCGTATCTCGGCTCCAAGGACGAACGAGGTGCCTTGCCGAAGGTCGGTCCGCGAGACGTTTAGCCCGCCGATGCAGCCTTCCCCGTGGCGTTCGCGCAGCGCTTCGGCGATCGCTAGGTGCCGTTCGCGGCGGAGCTTCATAACAATATCCTCATATTCCGATCGGACGCCCTCTCGGCCGGCAAGGCGAAGTTGCGCCAAGTACTTGCAGTGGAGGTAACCTTCGAGAACCAAGCGTGTGACCTGTCCAGTAGCCATGACTACCTCCTCGCTCAGGGCCGTTCGGCCCACGATTATCGGGCGAACGGAACGCTCCGGCAGCGGGCTCGCACCGGCGCGATCGCAGAAAAGACCAACTGCTCCACGAGAATGGCTATTTTGTTCTGCGCTTTCCTTGCAGACGTCGGAAAAAGGCTCGACTTCGTGTTGGATGCAATCGAGGAAACGCGGTGGCAGAGCACACCAATTGGCGGGAGCCGAGCGCAACTGCTGAGTGACGCGGTGCGGATGATCGGAGACAACGAGACGAGCAACGCGCGCCGCACGGTGCGATATCGGGCGTTGATTGAACGCACTGTCGCCGAAAATTCCGGATTGATGCTCGCTTAGTCCGCTCCGTCCCATCAATCCGTGACGCTGATCTCGTTGTCCTCGCACCAGCGGCGCAGCGCCTGTTCGGTCGCCTTGTTCTCGAAATCATACCACCGATCAAGCGCGCGCCGGCGGATCAGCAGGGCCTTGAATTTCTGATAGGCGCCGCGCTTGCTGAAGATGTAGCGAATCTCGTCGAAGTCGCCGGGGAGAAATTCCCGCGCGAAGTCCAGGACCAGCGGCTTGCCCAGGTCGAGCTCTCGCTTGTCGGGAACAGCGATGTATTTCTCATCGTCCTCGACGTCATCAGGCAACTCGTCGTAGAACTCGGCGAAATCTGCGGCGTCGGTATGACAGTAGATCTTGCCCGTCCGTCTGCATACAAACGCCTGATACTCCCCGATAGGGAATTACGGTGACAGTGCTGGACTGCACCCCTTGGGAATTACGGTGACAGTGCACTAATTGGCGACAAGCGAATGCAGCCGTTGACGGCGTGATATCGGGCGTCAATTGAATGCACTGTCACCGACATTCTGACAGGATGCATCTGCTGGCGCCCGTCGCAATTTGCGGTGGATTCTCTGATTTTGGGTCAGTCAGGCGCGTCCGTTCGAGGTAGCCTCTTTCATGGAGTATCCTGCCCATGAGAAGAGCCCACGCCAAAGCGTCTGCCACTGACCAGCACGCGAGGAAGATCGCGGCGGCCATTGCCAAGGGCCGGCCACCCGCGTTCTCGCCCGATCTCGATCGATATCTGGACGAATCCCCGGGCGAGATTTTCGCCGCCTTCGATGCGGCGTCTCGCCATATGCCTCCGATGGGCACGGACGCGTCCCTTGCCTTCGGATATCTCTTCCTGCTCCAGGCGCTGCTCGAGCGCCTGCGGTACCAGACCGATCGGGGTTACACGGATGCCGCCGAACTGATCGCAACGTTCCAGGCAGAGGTCGCTGCGCGAGCCGAGGCGGGACAGATCGACGAACAGATGCTCGTTTATGTTGGAGGAGCCCTGCATCAGGCGAGCATTCCGGCGTCGCCGGAGTTCGCCGCCGCTTCGGCGAAGCAACATGCCGACTATCAAGGTGAACTGCCCGCCGATGTCGGCGATGCTCTGCAAGGTCTGCTGCAAGCCTGTGATGGCGATCCGTTCGCGCTTGTTGGCTCGCTCGCGGAATTTGGTCATGCCATGCCCGAGCAGGCACGGGGCGCTTTGGGCTGCGGACTTGCAATCGGCGCGCTAGCGGAGACGCGTCCGGCCGCCGTCCTGTTTCTGCTGGATTCCAGCCCCGTTGTTCGCCGCGCGGTGGCGGGTGCGCTTTCCCAGGTCGCCGCGTCGTTGTCGGCGGTGGACCTTCGCCGATTGGTCACCATGCGCAACTGGCGACCGGAGGGCGAACGCGCCGAACTCGACACCATCATTCGCAGCGCCCGGACCGCGGGCGTTACCTGCGCGCAATGGGAGGCCGGCGCCGCTCAGGAGATTCTGGCCACCGCAATCGACGGTGCTGCAACGCAGTCATTTCTGCTGGTCTCGCCGGCCGGACGCAAGAAGCGCGTCTCGTCGATCTTGACGAAGGGCCACGTCGCGGACGCCTGGAGCGGCGAACCGGAAACAAAGCGCCAGATCGAGGTTGCGATAGCGGCCGCCAGCATGGACCTGCCGATGCGGACAGTATCCCGATCGTACCTCGACCGCATGCTCTCGCACGGTCTGTCGCTCACGACGGATCGAGGCGGCGCAGCCCCGCTCGGCTTGCTGCAGGTCGCCGAGACGATCGGCGGCGCCGACTGGCAACCCGCGCGCATCGATTTCTGCGCGGCCCTCTCAGAGCTGACCGCCGACCTCCCGAAGATGGCGCATCATCCGAAGGCCGTCGCGGAAGTGCTGCGTTACCGCGGCGGATTTGCCGGCCTCGATGTCATCGAACAATCCTGGTTCGAGGACGATCCGGAACTGCTGGAGCTGGTGACGCGCGGACAGCGCCGCGGTCGCGCGAAGCTTGCCAGCTATCTGTTGCAGAGCTTCATCGCCCGCCGCCGCGACCAGTGGGCCGAATTGCTGCTGCGGACGGCCCTGTGGATGCGCGAAGCGCCTGCTGAAGCCGATCTGGCCTGGCCCGAGCTGACGATCATTGCTCAGGCGATTGCCGACGGAGCGGACCTGTCCGAGATCGGGCTGATGCGCGATGTCGCAGAGCGCACGATCGCCGTGCTGGCCGGCGACTGATCGTAACCTCGTCCCGGCGCACCGCTCCAGGCATCCGTCAATCCGTGACGCTTATCTCGTTGTCCTTGCACCAGTCGCGCAGCGCGCGCTCGGTCGCCTTGTTCTCGAAATCGTGCCATCGATCTAGCGCATGGCGGCGGACGAGCAGGGCCTTGAATTTCTGATAGGCGCCGCGCTTGCTGAAGATGGCGCGAATCTCGTCGAAGTCGCCGGGCAGAAATTCCCGCGCGAAGTCCAGGACCAGCGGCTTGCCGAGATCGAGCTCTCGCTTGTCGGGAACAGCGATGTATTTCTCATTGTCCTCGACGTCATCGGGCAGCTCGTCGTAGAACTCGGCGAAATCTTCAGCGTCGGTATGACAGTAGATCTTGCCCGTCCGTCGGCACACGAACGCCTGATAATCCCCGATAGAGTTTATCATGCTCACAAGCTCAAATGTGTCGAGCAGTTCTGTGAAGCTGACTGGCATGCGGAGTACTTTCGATACCTTTAGATGAGCCTCTCGGACGGCCTGTGTGCCCGATGCGACAGGGCCGTGCAAGTGAGGCTCATTCGGGTTCCTGATGCACCGGCTTGTCCGCGGGGTCTTCGACCTGAGCGGCCGCAGCCCCGTGCAGGCCTCGTAGCCGGATCACGATCTCGATGACGTCAACGTCGATTTTCAGGAGATCGACATCGCGGGTGGTTTCGCGCACCTCCTGGCCCTTGCGCGCGAGCTCCTCCGATACATCGACCGCCATCCTGCGTTCGGTCACGTTACCCGTGCCGTTGACAAAGGCCTTCGCTCGCATCCATTCCAGCCGCGCGCGCTGCGTATCGCGCGCGAGCTTACCCTCGGCGTATCGGCGTCGTGCGCCGGCATAGGCGCGGATCAACGCCTGATCGGATATGCTCCACAGGTCTTCGATCGACATTTCCATGCAATGAAAGTCCGGACTTGTCTCAGATCATCGCACCACGGCCGTTTAGGCACACGACCAGTGTGCCCCGGGCCGGAAGATTTTCAAGTCTGACGCGAGCCGTTGGCGCGACAATGTCTGCGATTTCCGAGTCAGCGGCTTAAGGAACCGGGGCCGCGGCGCCTTCAACACCGGGGATCTTGACCGCGCGATTGCCGACTATGGCGAAGCGGTCAAGCTCCGGCGGGAGAGGCTCAACACTGAGTCTCTCCCTCCGTGCGTTTCAGAACAGGAAATCTCCGGCATCGAGCTGCCCAAGCTGGACCCCCTTGAGCAGGACGGCATCGCCACCGGGGATGCCGACCACGACGCCGCCGGTGACGCTGGTGAGTGCCAGCGCGCCGAAGTTGAGGCCGCGCCCAGTCAGATCGATGACGTCGTGCTCGGCCGTGATGGCATTGTCGGCGTTGAAGTCGTTGATCGTGTCGAAGCCGTTGCCCGCCGTGCGATAGTTGTAGGTGTCGTTGCCGCCGGCGCCTGTGAAGGTATCGTCTCCCGCCGCGCCGGTGAATATATTGTTGAGGGTGTTGCCCGTACCGTCGTGCGAAGTGCCGCCGACGAAGGTCAGCTTTTCGACATTGGCCGGGAGAGTATAGGAGGCCAGGAAGGTCTGCACCTCGTCGGCACCTTGAAATATCAATTCAAACACCGTGTCGGCATTCGATTGCACGGCGTAGATGTCGTCGCCGTTCCCGCCCTGAAGGGTGTTGAGGCCGGAGCCGTCGATCAGGGTGTCGTTACCCGCGCCGCCGACCAGATAGTCATTGCCGGTGCCGCCGATGATCAGATTGTTCAGCTCGTTGCCGATGCCGATGAAATCGTTGCTGCCGGTATGGGTGAGATTTTCGACATTCGACACCAGGATCAGAAACCCGAGGCCGGTCTGCACCAGGTCGGTGCCTTCATTTGCGAATTCGGTGATCGAATCCCCCACCGCCTGCACGACATAGGTGTCGTTGCCGGTGCCGCCCTGCATCGTGTTGGCCGCGCCGGCCCCGTCGATCAGCGTATCGTTGCCGTCGCCGCCGACCAGGGTGTCGGCGCCGCCGCCGCCGTTCAGCGTGTTGTTGCCGGAATCGCCGATGATGGTGTCATCGTTATCAGATCCGATGATGTTTTCGATGCTGAAAAACGTGTCGGTTTGGCCATAGCCGTTCAGGCCCTGGCCGCTCGACAGATTCACCGATATTGCTCCCGGCGCCGCCGAATAGTCGGCGGTATCGCTGCCGGCCCCGCCATTCAGGACATTGGTGCCGCCCAGGCCGGACAGAACATCGTTGCCGCTGCCGCCCTGGATGGTGTTGTCGAGCTCGTTGCCGATGCCGGTGAAGCTTTGGTTGCCGGAATATTTCAGGTCCTCGATGTTTGCAGCGAGCGTGAAGCTGGTGAGGGTGGTCAGCACCCTGTCGTGGCCTTCGCCAGCGAATTCGATCAGATTGTCACCGGCCGCCTCGACGACGTAGGTGTCGTCGCCGGTGCCGCCCTGCAAGGCATCCGGCGCGCTGCCGCCATCGTAGAGCGTATCGTTGCCATCGAGTCCGATCAGATAGTCGCTGCCCTGGCCGCCCTGGATCCAGTTGTCGCCGGCATTGCCTATGCCGGTGAAATTTTGCGTGCCCGAATGGAACAGGTTCTCGACGTTCGCCGAGAGCGTATAGCTGGAGGAGCTGGCGAAGACGGCGTCGTTGCCCTTGCCGGACAACTCGGTGATGGTGTCGGTGGCCTTGTTGACGAAGTAGATGTCGTCGCCGCTGCCGCCCGCCAGGGTGTTGGCGCCGCTTCCTCCCTTCAAGATATCGTTGCCGGTGCCGCCAAATGCAACGATCGACACCGCGGCGAAGGTCGCATCGAAAGTGTCGTTGCCCGAGCCGCCGTCGAAGTAAACGTCTTGAATGCTGGTCGCCGCGAGATTGGGCAACACAAAATTATCGTTCGTCGAAAAGTAGTGATAGGTCATATCGACATAGGAGCCTTCGCTGAAGGTCGCTGGCGCGTCAGCGGCGCCCCCGAAGATCTGCAAGTGCTCGATCGATTGAAGGTCGGTTCGTTGGAATGATATCTCTCCGGAGCCGAGCAGAAGTGCGGAGTGGTAGGAATAGTAGTACACATAAGAATCGAAAACAGCATGGCCGGTGACGGGATCGAATTCGATCCGCGCTCTTTCTGTGCTCCAACCGTAATAGGGTCCAAGAACGTGATAAAGCGTTTCATAATAAGGAATGCTGACCTGGAACGTGTCGCTGCCGTCGCCGCCGTCCACGGTATCTGCACCGTCGCCGCGCGACCAGACGAACAGGTCGTCGCCGCCGAGACCGTTGAGGATGTCGTTGCCCTTCAGCCCGGTAATCGTGTCGTCGTCCGGGGTGCCGTTGAGGGTTTCGGGATTATCCGTTCCCGTAACGATCGCCATGAAAATGCCCTTCCAGAAAATGTGACCCGTGTCGCAATGGAAGACCGGGGCATGGTTGTTGATTACTGAAAATCGTATGCTCTACTCGAGGCTGTACCTTAGTCTTGAAGCCGAGGATTATGCAATCGGGTGCGCGCCGGAAATTCCGCAAAACTCCCCGGACGCGTCGCCGCGCCTTGGCTCTGTTCGAGCGCGCCATGTTCGCGCGAAACCGCTTCACACCGTTCCGGATCATGCTCTAGGCTGAGCAGGAAGCGGCGCGCCGCGCCCCGTCACAAAGGACCGACCGATGCTGCTGGCGATCGATCAGGGCAACACCAACAGCGTGTTTGCGGTTCACGACGGCGAGCACTGGGTCGCGCAATGGCGCTCGGCGACCGCGACCAGCCGCACGGCGGACGAATATGCGGTGTGGCTCGCGCAGCTGATGGCGATGCACAAGCTCGATCTCGGCATGCTCAAGGCTTGCGTGATCGCCAGTGTGGTGCCGCAGGCGATCTTCAACCTGCGCAACCTGTCGCGCCGCTATCTGCACGTCGAGCCGCTGATCGTCGGCGAGAATGCCGAGCTCGGCATTCCCGTGCGCACCCTGAAACCGGCGGAGGTCGGCTCGGACCGCCTGGTCAATGCGCTCGGCGCGCTGGCGCTCCATGCGCCGCCGCTGATCATCGTCGACAGCGGCACCGCCATCAAGCTCGACGTGATCGGCAGCGACGGCGCCTTCGAGGGCGGCGTGATTGCGCCCGGCGTGCACCTGTCGATGGAGGCGCTGCATGCCGCCGCGGCAAAGCTGCCGCGGATCGCGCTGCAGCGGCCGCGGCGCGTGATCGGCAACGACACCGTCAGCGCGATCCAGTCGGGCGTGTTCTGGGGCCATGTCGCGCTGATCGAGGGCATGATCGCGCGCATCAAGGCCGAACGGAATGAAGCGATGACTGTGATCGCGACCGGCGGCGTCGCCTCGCTGTTCCACGACGCGACCCAGGCGATCGATCATTTCGACCCCGATCTGACCATTCGGGGCTTGCTCGAGGTGCACCGGCGCAATGCGGCTGCCCCGACCGGCCGGGGCTAGTCGACCGTCGCCGGGGCGCACCGCTCGCGCGCAGCCATTCGAACGCGGCAGCTCGACCAGCGATCGCCCCGGCCTGCCGCAGCCGCCAATTCCTAACGAAGCGTTACACGCCGGCCCCGAATTTCGTTGCTCGAGCGAAGTTGACGTTAAATCGGCGCGCTCATGATCGCCCGTCCAGGCAATCGGATGCTTGAGGGCAGCATGATCTCCTCTGCGGGATTGGAAGCCGGAATACCCTCGCGAATGAGGTTGCAAGTCAGACCGGTGGTCGTTGCGTGGCGCGCGCACCTGCGCCGCTTTGCGCGCGACGAATCCGGCAGCTATGCCATCCTGGTCGCCTTGCTGCTGCCCGTCCTGGTCGGTGCGGCGGGCCTCGGCACCGAGGTCGCCTGGTGGTTCTACAAGCACAAGAACATGATGAGCGCGGCCGATTCGGCCGCCGTCAGCGCCGCCACCGCCGGCACCAATCTGTTGACCGAAGCCAACGCCATCACGGCGTTCTACGGCTATGCCAACGGCGTCGACAACGTCACCGTCGCGGTCAACCAGCCGCCCGCCACCGGAAGCTTCGCCAGCGGCACGCTGGCCGTCGAAGTCATCATCACCCAGCCGCAACAGCGGCTGTTGTCGGCGCTGTTCGGCTCCGGGACGGTGCCGATCACGGCGCGCGCCGTCGCGCTCGGCAATGTCGGGACCGGCTGCGTGCTGGCCCTCGACCCCACCGCCAGTCCGGCGGCGTCCGTGAAGGGCAGCGCCCAGGTCAATCTGATCAACTGTAACCTCTATGACAATTCCAGCGGCGGCCCGGCGCTCGCCGTCACCGGCACGTCCACGGTCAACGCGCGGATGGTCGCCGTGGTCGGCGGCGTCACCGGCACGAGCAACATCACCACCACCGCCGGCATCCGCACCGGCGTGCGGCCCACGCCCGATCCCTACGCCAACGTCACGCCGACGATGCCCAGCCATTGCGACTACTCGAACAAGTTCAACGTGAAGGGGACGACGGCGCTCAGCCCGGGAAGCTATTGCGGCGACATCTCGGTGAACGCCGGCGCCACGCTGACGCTCGATCCCGGAATCTATTATCTCAAGGGCAGCAACCTGTCGGTGGCCGGCAATGCCACCATCACCGGCACCGGCGTCACCCTGGTGTTCACCGGCTCGGGCAGCAGCTGGAGCTCGGCGAACATCGGCAGCAACGCCAATGTCATGCTGACCGCGCCCACCAGCGGGGTCACCGCCGGCATTGCCATGTATGGCGACCGCAACATGCCGGTCGGCACCACGTTCAACCTCACCGGCGGCGGCACGCAGAACCTCGCCGGCGCGATCTATCTGCCCAAGGGCGATTTGAGCTTCAGCGGCGGCAACGGCACCAGCACCACTTGCACCCAGATCATTGCCGATACGATTACCTTTGTTGGAAATTCGAATGTTCAGGTCAACTGCGCGGCGATGGGCGGTAGCCCCATCGGCACGGCAACCGCGCAGCTCGTCGAGTAAGCCGAAGCATCAGCATGGAGGCGGACATGACAGGTGGAGAATGCCTTGCGCGAAGGCGTGACAAGTCACGCCGCATCTTCGGGCGGTTCAGGAAGGACCGGCGCGGCGCCGCCGCGGTCGAATTCGGCGTGCTGGTGCCGCTGCTGGCGCTGATGGCGGTTTCGGTGACCGACCTCGGCCTTGCGATCTACCGCAAGATGCAGGTGGAGAACGCGGCCCAGGCCGGGGTCGAATATGCCATCGCGCACGGATTTGATGTCACTGCGATTACCGCGGCGGTGGTCAATGCGACCAACAACCCGGTGATCACCGCCACCCCGGCGCCGACCAAATATTGCGGCTGCGCGACGTCGTCCGGGGTCAGCAGCGCGACATGCGGGAGCACCTGTCCGGGAGGCCGGCCGGCGGGCACATACACCACCGTGTCGGCGCAGGCGAATTACTGGACTATCATCAACTATCAGGTGGTGCCGGCCAGCTATGCCTTCAGCATGCAGTCGAAGGTGCGGCTGCAATGAGCCGCGCCGCTGCATTCTGGGGCGATCGCCGCGGCGCGTCCGCGCTCGAATTCGGCCTGATCGCGCCGCTGTTCTTTGCCTTCTTGTTCGGCATCGTCGAAATGGGCCTGCTGCTGTGGACCCAGGCCGGGATGCAGCATGGTGCCGCGCTGGCCGCGCGCTGCGCCACGGTGAACGCCACGCTGTGTCCGACCGGCAATCCGGGCATGATTACCGCGTATGCGAGCCAGAAGGCCTTCGGCCTCAATCTGCCCGCGTCGACCTTTGCCTATTCCACGCCGGCCTGCGGCAACCAGGTGACCGCGAGCTATCAGTTCCAGTTTCCGCAGATCCTCAATCTGGCGCCGCTCACGCTGACGGCGGCGTCCTGCTTTCCTGCCTGACAGGCAACGCGGTCGAATCGGTGAGGCGCCGCAGGTGAGACTCCGGCACTCACCTTTCGCGCAAACTCTCCTGCTTGTAGCGGGCGAGCGGGGACAGCAGGTAAGAGATGATCCTGCGGGAGCCGGTCTTGATTTCGACGGTGACGGCCATGCCGGGTGAAAGATTGACGCGCTTGTTCTCGATCTCCATCTGGCTGCGGTCGATCGACAGCCGCGCGGCATAGACCAGCTCCTGGCCCTTCGGCTCGCTGCTGGTGGCTTCCGCACCTGCCGATGTCTCGCTGCCTTTGTCCGTGGGCTTGTTGCGGGTAATCGCGTCCTGCGAAATGCTGAGAACCTTGCCTTGCAGCAGGCCGTATCGGGTGAAATTGAAGGTGTCGATCTTGATCGCCGCATCCTGGCCCGGCTCGACGAAGCCGATGTCGCGGTTCGAGACCATGGCCTCGATCTCGAGCCGGCTTTCGCTCGGAACGATCAGCATCAGCATCTGCGCCGGCGTGACGACGCCACCGATGGTGTGAACCGCGAGTTGCTGCACCACGCCATCGATCGGCGCGGTCAGCCTTTGCAGGCTGGTTCGCTGCTCGGCCTTGACGGCCTCCTGCGTGAGGCCGGCGGCCTTTTCCTCGGCCTTGGCCAGGCCCTCGAACAGGCCGCGTTCGTACTCGGCGATTGCTTTGGTCCGAGTCTCCATCAGGACCGCGATCGCGGCATCGGCTTCGCTGGATCGGCGCTGCATGACGGAGATTTCCTGCTGCTGCGCAACGAGCTCCTGGTATTCCGTCAGGTATGTGAGCTTGGATCCCAATTCCTTCTGAAACAGCTGTTGGCGGATTTCGACGCGCTGCTGCAACGGCGCCAGCGTCGCCTTGATCTTTTCGACGGAGGCTTCGAACGTTGCGCGTTCAGCCTCCTTCTGCTTCACCTGCTGGTCGATCGCGGCCAGCTTGGCATTCTGCTCGGCAGTCTGGCTGACGAGAAAGCGCCGGTGCATCTCGACCTGGGCGGGGGTGGCGTCCGCGGGCGGCACAAAGGCGCCGACGGGATCTTCGTTTCTCGCCAATGCCGCCTTGGTGCGCGCGACGTCGAGTTGAGCCGACAGCAAGTCGCCCTTCAAGCGGCTGAGCTCTGCCGCCGTCATCGTCGTATCGAGCTCGATTAGCACGTCGCCGCTTTTGACCGCCTCGCCGTCGCGAACCTTGATCGCGCGCACGACCCCGGTCTCGAACGGCTGGATCGTCTTGGTCCGGCCGCTCGGGATCAGCTTGCCCGGGGATATCGCGACGATGTCGACGGTGCCCAGGCACGCCCAGGCGACTGCGGCCGCGAAGATGGCGGCGATGCTGAACGCGGTTGCGCGCCCAAGCGGCGAGGGCGGCGTCTCGACGATCTCGAGCGCGGCCGGCAGAAAGGCCAGCTCGTCGTGCCGCCGGCGTTCCTCGCCGGGTCCGATGCGTGCGACGGCCCGCCCGAGCCTGCGGGCGTGGTCGGCGAATATGATGATCCCGCCGTTGCTCGCCGCCGCGCTCGACGGCTCCTCGTTCCGTGCGTCAGCCTTGACGATATTCCGCCGGCCATCGATCACATTGCGAGAGATGTCGTTCGCGCGGGTGAGCGAGGTCTTCCAGAGCTGCTGGAGTTGTCTGACGGCGGCCGCACGGGTCTGCTCGACCTGAGCAGCCAGGGCTCCGCGCCGCTTTACGACGACGAGCCGGCCGTCCCAGACCGCCTCGAACTGGTCCTGCGTCATCAGGGTTGGCCGCTCGGCATCCGGCGCGAGAACGATGGCGGTATCGCCCGAGACCTTTCCAAGCAGCAGGAAGCTTCCGTTGCGCAGCACGGCAATTGCCGGCAGCGGACCGCCGGCCAGCCTGGTCCACGGCAGCTTGGCGGAGCGGGCCGTGCAACCGGCCGCCCTGGCATACTGGAGCATCTGCTTGACGCCCATGGGAGACGCTGCGTCCCGCCGGAGCTGCCCGGGTTCGGCACCAACGCCGATCAGACGAAGCAACAGGTTTAGGATGTGAAAGCCCGGATCCTCGATCGGGGTCTTGGTATCGGCTCCGTTAGCATTTGCTTCCAACGCATTTGCTTCCATCGCACTTGGCCTTCATGCATCGATGTGACGTGTCGTGACTTGTCGTGACTTGGCCCCAGACGGGCTTCGCACTGTCAGGAATAGTGTTCCTGCAAGCCTGCCTGCAGGCGGTGCAGCTTCGAGTATCGGCCGCCCGCTCTGACCAGCTCCTGGTGAGAGCCATCCTCGATCAGGCGGCCGCGCTCGATGGTGATGACACGATCGGCAAGCCGGAGCGCCGAGAGGCGGTGCGCGATGATGATCACGGTCCGGCCGCGCGCCATCTGCGCCATGTTCTTTTGCACGATGCTCTCGCTTTCATAATCGAGCGCACTCGTCGCCTCGTCGAAAATGAGAATGCGGGGGTCAGCGATCAGCGCGCGGGCAATCGCGATGCGTTGACGCTGCCCGCCCGACAGCGTGCCGCCGCGTTCGCCGACGATGGTGTCGTAACCCTCGGGGAGCTTGAGGATGAAATCGTGGGCTCCGGCGAGCTTGGCGGCGGCCATGACGTTTTCGGCCGGGATCGCCGGATCGACGAGAGCGATGTTGTCGCGGACCGTGCCGTTGAACAGCGTGCTGTCCTGGAGCACGACGCCGATCTGACGGCGCAGGCGGGCCGGATCGACCTGGGCGATATCGACGCCGTCGATCAGCACGCGGCCGCTTTCGGGCAAATAAAGCCGCTGCACGAGTTTCGCCAGCGTACTCTTGCCGGATCCGGAGGTGCCGACGATTCCGAGCACCTGGCCGGCCGGCACCTCCAGATTGATGTCGTGCAGGATCTCCGGGCCATCGATGCGATAGCGGAAGCTCACATTCTCGAAGCTGATGTCGCCGCGCACCGCCGCGAGCGCCATCTTGCCCGGGCTGTAGACCGGCTCGGGTGCGGTGTTGAGAATGTCGCCGAGGCGCGCGATCGACAGCCGCGCCTGATGGAAATCCTGCCAAGTGTGCGCCAGCCGGAGCACCGGCGTGCTGACCCGGCCGGCCAGCAGATTGAAGGCGATGAGCTCGCCGACGGAAAGCTCGCCGCCGATGACGAGCTTGGCGCCGAAAAACAGGATCGCGGCGCTGGCCAGCTTGCTGACGAACTGGACGGATTCGCTCGCGACATTTCCGAGACTGGTGACGCGGAAGCTGGCGGCAACATAGCCGGCCAGCTGCTCCTCCCAGCGCCGCTGCATCTGCGGCTCGACCGCCATGGCCTTCAGCGTCTCGATGCCGGACACGCTCTCGACCAGGAACGCCTGATTTTCCGCGCCGCGTTTGAACTTCTCGTCGAGGCGCCGCTGGAACAGCGGCGTCGCGACCGCGGAGATCCCGACATAGAACGGGAAGGAGGCGAGGACGATCCAGGTCAGCAGCGGGGAATAGTAGAACAGCACTGCGATGAAGATGCCGGTGAAGAACAGGTCGATCACCAGCGTGAGACCCGAGCTGGTGAGAAAATTGCGGATGTTTTCCAGCTCGCGCACGCGGGCAACGGAGTCGCCGACCCGCCTTGCCTGGAAGTATCCGATCGGCAATCCGAGCAGATGCCGAAACAGCCGCGCACCGAGTTCGACGTCGATACGGTTGGTCGTATGGGAGAACAGGTAGGTGCGCAGGATGCCGAGGATCGTTTCGAACAGGGCGATCGCGATCAGTCCGATCGCAAGCACCTCCAGCGTGCTCAGGCTGCGATGCACGAGCACCTTGTCGACGACGACCTGGAAAAACAGCGGTGAGACCAGGGCAAAGAGCTGAAGGAAGAACGAGGCCAGCAGGACCTCGCCCAGCACGCGCTTGTACTTCCGGATCGCGCCGAGAAACCAGGCAATGCCGAACGGGGACGACAGGTCGGTGAGGCTGGCCCGCCGCGTCATCATCAGCAGCCGGCCGTCCCATTCGGCCTCGAACTCGGCCTGCGTCATCTGGATCGGATGCGCGCAACCGGGCTCGAGCACGATCAGCTTGTCCTCGGCGACCTTGCCGAGCAGCAAAAAGCTCCCGTTCTTGAGGGTGGCCAGCGACGGCATCGGCATATTCGTGAGCCGCGCCCATGTCGTCGCCGAGACGCGGGACTTCAGCCCGAATGACTTGGCGCAGCGGAGCATTTCGGGCAGGCCGATGCTGACGCCGCCAAATTGGTGACGAATTTGTTCAGGATCGACGGCCAGACCCTGAAACCGAAGCATCATCACAAGTGCGATGAGACCGGGATCAGTTGGTGACAAGTTCGTATGAGGTGCGTGCACGCCCCTTCCCCGACTGGAAATGAATGCTGTTCGCCGAAGTCCAGCCCAAATGGGCCGTGCCCAGGGGGACATGTTCGGTGATGAATTCCGATCTGTGACGAATTCCGGAGGTGTGGGCACAACGGCGCACACCGAACTGCGACTTGGTACTGAGATACTTGCAATTAATTACCGATCGACCATTCAACCCGAACAAGGCCAGACTTTGACAGAACCTGCTTGCCAGGCGCGTCCAGATGGACCGCACGACAAGTTCGAGTTGGATAAGTCCTCCCGCCAGCGAAGCCGAACTGCGGCGCTGCTGGCGGAAGTCGTGCTCAAGGTGCGCAGCCGGCTAGTGCGCTTTGGCCAATGTCTGAGCCAGTGTTGCCGACAGATCGGTCTGGCTTGACCCTGCGCTGAGGCCAGCGCCGGTGTCGGCAAAACTTGTCGCCGCGAACTGGTTCACCAGATTCATCGGCTGCTGGCTGATGGCGCTCTGCTGGACTGCGCCGGACCTGGCGACCAAGCTGACATTGTCATAGAGCGCGCCGCGTCCGTCGCCGGCCTGCGCGGCAACCTCGCGGAAGGTGAGGCGGTCCTGGCCGCCGGTGCCGGTCACCGAGAAGTGGTAGGTTGTCCAGCTGCTGCCGGGCGGGACCGTGGCGACCACGTTGTCGTTCCACAAAACCTCGATCGTGCTGGTGCGCTTGCCGGCGTTGGACTGCATCCGCGCATCGAAGGAGAGATCGTAGCTCTGCCCTGCCGTGGTCGTTACCGTCTGGTAGAGACCGTCTTGAGCGCCGCGATAATCGAGCGCGCCAAGGTTCGACCCGTCGGTGGCCTTGACCTTGTTGAGGTTGTTCCACAGCTCGATCGTGCCGCCGCTGATCGCCGTCCAGCCCGGGATCGAACTGAATGCGGCCCAGCTGCCCGCGGCCACCGATGGGGCTTCGAACGACCCGTTCACCAGCAGGTTCTGGCCACTCGGCGTTGGCGCAGGGGTTGGCGTCGGAGTCGGCGACCCCGGCACGGCCGTCGTGTCGGTGACGGTGAAGGTCTCCGGCGTGTCGCTGGTAATCGCCCGACTGCCGGAGGCATTGGCGCCATCATAGGTCGCGCTTTCAATGTAGATGTTGCGGTCCGTGGTGGCCGTGCCGCCATAGAGATCATTGAGCAGCTGCACCGAAACCGTGTGGCTGCCCGCGGCCCAGTCGCCTTTGACCTGCACCGTGTCGACCACCCCGCTGCCGTGCAAGGCGCTGGCGGTCAGCGTCGAGCCGATCTGCTTGCCGTCGACAGAGACGGCATACTGGGAATCGCCCTGATAGGCGTCCTGCGTGATCTTGAGTTCGAGCACGTCGGAGCCGCTACCGACCGTGGTGGTCACACCTGGCGGCGTGGTGACGACCGGAGGTACCGGCGCCGGGTCGACGGGTGGCAGCGGCGCAGGGTCGGCAGGTGGCGTTGGGACAGGGGCCGTCGGCGAAGTCGTCAGCCAGCTGCTCGTGTCGGGATAGGACAGTGAGATCGAGCCGGTTTCGTGCGTGGCGGCCTTGAATTGCGTAAAGGTTTGGGACCCGCCCCACTCGAACCTGTCTCCTCCGTCAGACATGAAGTATTGATTGTTGGTCCAGGTATTTCCGCCATTGAGCATGCCGGACTCGTTGTAGTCGGCGAAGGCGCCGATGTAGCCGTGCCCGTCACGATCCACGATGATGTTGTCGTGGATCTGGTTGCCGGTGGTCGTGTAGGTGCCGTAGGTGCCGGAACCTCTGTCCTGCTGGATCAGGACGATGCCGTTACCGCCTCCGGTCATGTCGACCCGGTTGCCATAAACCTGCACGTTCTTGGAATTCTGGATATTGATCTCGCTGCCCCAACCCCATCCGCGCGGGTCAGCGTAGCCATTGCCGATCAGCGTGTTGTTGCGGATGATCGCGTCGTAGCTGATCTCGTGGCTGATGCCGTTGATCGTGTTGTGGACGACGAGATTGTCCTCGTAGAGCGTGTGGATGTTGCTGATGTCGGTCCACAGGCCCGCGCCGTTATTGTCGTGTGAGTAGTTGGCTCGCGCGACCAGATTATCCGTGTCGGCGAATTTGAATCCGCCGGCTTCCCACATCGGATCGATGCCGGACCAGAAGCCGTTGCTTGCGAGTTCGTTGCCTTGAACGAGGATGTTGTTGCCGTATCCGCCGAGCCCCATCTGGCCGTTGTCATGCACGTAATTGCCGATGAACTGGCTGCCGTCATGGGCCGTGGCGCCGACGGCGTAGTTGAGGCGGATTTCGTTGTCCCTGATAATCCAGCCCCGGTCGCCGTTGATGGCGCCGTCCTGAATCTGGGGGTCATACTTCTCGATGACGAGGTTTTGCACGGTCACGTTCGTGGCGGTGCCGTGGAAAGCATCGGTCTGCTTGCCGGCTTCGAGCGTGTGCCCCGCCGGGTTGTCGGCGATGTAGATCTTGTCGGCGGCGTAATCGAAATAGAAGGTGCCGGGAACGACCTTGGAGAGGGCGTCGACCGGCTTGAGCGGCGTGTTGTCGAGAAACACGGTCTCCGGATTGCCGGGTCGCTGCGTGCCAGCCACAAACTCCGCGCTCGTGTTGACGCGGCCTTGCTGCGTCTGGCCGCCAATGCTCCAGAGGTTGCCGCTCTGGGTCCAACTGGACAGCACGGCCGAGCCGTTGAGGATTGCGCCTTGAGCACCGATGAAGGTCTGACCGTCTTTCGGCGCCAGTGAAACGCCGCGGTAGACACCGGCCTCAAAGTAAAACGTGGCCCCAGCGGGAGCCGCGTTCACGATAGCCGAGACATCGTCACCTGGATGAAGGATGATCGCGCCGGCGGGCGCAGATGTAACCTTTGTCCCATAAATTCCCATTGCAAGCTCCTTCTGGAAATTCCTTGATCCAGAGCCGTTCTGGCCCTGTGATGAAACGGAGGTTTCTTGCACGTCCCCGGGCAAGCGTCCGGGCGGGATTCGCAATCGAGTTTGTGCCGATGGCGAGATGAAAATGCGGCATTACAGCAGCATCATCGCGACCGGCTGTCGCATATTGGGCAGCCGTCGAAGGCTCGGATGCAGGCCCAAAACCCGGGCAACATCAAATCTACCAACCAAATGTCCGTGGTTCGATTCCCGGCTTCGACAATTCCCATGATTCACATGAATCGTGCAGGCGCGGTTACGCGTTTTGTCGGACGCGTGCTGTGAGGCCCGTAATTGTGCGGGTCAAGGCCCGCCGACATCAGCAGCGAGCAGGCTTCAATTGCGCTGCGCCGTCCAGTAGCCGGCGCATTGCGCGCTGCCGGAGTAGCCGCGCCAGGTGCCGCGGCCAGCGGTCCTCGAAAGCCGGCCGGAGCCCGACGCGTATTTGTCATGAACGGCCACGGAGGCGCGCACCGCGCCCGACTTCGCGACATAGCCGCGGAACTTCACCAGATTGGGATGGGTGACGACGCCGTTAGAGACATTGACCGTAAAATTGTAGGCGGCATCGCAGCCGCCGCTTTGGGTGACGAACACCAGATCCCAGGACCCGTCATAGGCCGATCGCGCTTCGGCGTTTCCCGCCAGGGCGAACACGCTAACGATCGCAATTGCGCAAAGCCAGAACCGTTTCATGGCGTCTCTCCAGCATGATCTACGTAAAATTGTGCAGAATAGGAATACTCTCCATATTTGTGCATCCAGACTGGTTGAGGTTCAGTCCTTTGAGGTTCAGTCCTTTGAAGTTCAGTCCCTGGGCACCCCGTCGCGGAGTCGCTTCAGTCGACGGTCCGCTTCCAGTAACCGGTGCCGAGCTTGCCGGTGATCACGGCGGTGGCATCGTGGATCTCGTAGGAGCCGCCGTCGCTGTAATTCCGCAATCCTCGCAGCGCGTGCAGCGTCCAGCGGCCGTTGGCGAAGGTGACCGTGCCTTCATGCGCTCGCGCGGAGCGCGAGGGCTCGGCGTGGAATCTGTAGCTGCCGTCGGCCATGATCTGCCAGATCCAGCGCGACTGGCCGCGGCCGCCCGGCACCATGATCTCCCAGGTGCCGACCAGCGCGGGATCGATGACGCCGGCCGCTGTCGCCGGCACGGAGGCGAGCGGAGCCGCAGCCACCGGAGCCGCGTTCGCCTGTTTGCCGCCGGCGTCGGCCGCAGGCGGCCCGGCCAGATAGATCGCCTTGCGCGACAGCGAGCCGTAGACGAAGGGCTGCTGGGCGTTGCGCGTCGCCTCCATCACGTCGTCGCGGACGTTGCGGAACATGAAGGTCACCTCGACGCCCGGCGTCTCGATATTGCGCAACAGCGCCGCAGCGAACGGGCTGTTGCGTCCGTCGCCGTCGAGCGCCGTGGTGCCGTCGCGCGCGGCATAGGCGACCAGCACATTGCCGACCGGCTCGATGCGGCCGAGCCCGCTGCCGGCAGTGGCGCGCGTCGCGAGCGAGCGGCTCATCTTCGCCGCGAACGGATTGTTGCGGCAGGCATCGAGGATGACGAGGCCGAGACTCGTGGTGTTGGAGACCTGCAGCATCACGCTCTGCAGGCCGATCGCCTCGTTCGCGGCGTCGGTGTCGCGCTTCAGCTCGGCATCGACCGGGATCAGCCAGTTGTCGCCGTTGATCTCCATGCCATGGCCGGCGAAGTACACCGCCGCCATGTCGGCGCCGGCGGCGGCGCGCCCGAACGCGATCAGGCCGCGCCGCATCTCGTCGAAGCTTGCGTTGGTGATCAAGGTGACGGCGAAGCCGAGGCGCTTCAGCGCCGCGGCAATATCGCCGGCATCGCTCGGCGGATTGGACAGCGCCGGCACGCTTCTATAGCCGCCGTTACCGATCACCAGCGCCACCCGCCTGCCGTCGGCCGCCGCCGGCGCCGCGGCCACGCCCGCGAACGCCGCGGCGATTGCTATTCCCCCAACAAAATCGCGCCGGTTCATGCCGAATCCGATCGAGTGGACCGAGCCATGCTACCGCAGGCGCAACGGTCCAGCCATGGAAATGGCTGAAGGCGCAACCAGACATGCGCCGCTGCGCCGCGGCCGTGCGTCTCCCAGCCTTGTCGCCCCTGCCGGCGTCATCTAAGCCTGAGCTTGCGGGCAGCGAACTGCATAACAAACACCCGCGGTCCCCGGGGAGGAAACAATGAGAAAAATCGTCATTGCCGCGGCTGCCGCCGCCGCAAGTCTCGCCTTCAACATCGCCCACGCCGCGCCGCCGCTGCCCGAGGCAAAGCCGGAGCAGGAGGGGTTCTCGCAACAGGGGCTGGCGCGGCTCGATGATTTCTTCGCGCGCGAGATCGCGGCCAAGCGGGTGCCCGGCGCCGTGGTGGCGATCGCGCGCGACGGCAAGCTGGTGCACTACAAGGCCTATGGCCAGCTCGATCCGGCCAAGGGCACGCCGATGCCGATCGACGCGGTGTTCGCGCTGGCGTCGATGACCAAGCCGATGGCGGCGGTCGCGGGCCTGACGCTGATGGAGCAGGGAAGGCTGCCGCTGCAGGCCAAGCTCGCCGACTACTATCCTGGTTTCGCCGACATGAAGGTCGGCGTGCAGCAGGGCGACGGCTCGCTGAAGATGGAGCCGCAGGCGCAGCCGATCTTCATCCATGATCTCTATCGCCACACCTCCGGCCTGATGTATGGCGGCCGGCCCGACAGCTCGAGCGCGCTGGCGCGGCTCTATCCCGACGGCACCGCGCCGGCGGTCGAGGGCGACACGGCGGCCTTCATCGACCGCATCACCAAGCTGCCGCTGGTGCACCAGCCCGGCACCGCGTTCGAATACGGGTTTTCGATCGACGTGCTCGGTGCGGTGGTCGAGAAGGTTTCAGAGCAGCGGCTCGGGGAATATCTCGCGGCCAATGTGTGGGGGCCGCTCGGCATGAAGGACGCAACCTTCCACCCGACTGACGCACAGCGCCCGCGGCTCGCGCGTCCGTTCTCGAACGATCCGCTCACCGGCAAGCCGCAATCGATCAAGCTCTTGGACACGCCGACCAAATTCGACTGCGGCGGCGCCTGCTCGTTTGCCACCGTCGGCGACTATGTCCGCTTCGGCCAGATGCTGCTCAACGGCGGCGAGCTCGACGGCAAGCGCATCCTCGGCCCGAAGACCGTGCACCACATGACCTCGAACCATCTCGGACCCGAGATCAAGAACACCGTCGCCAATGTCGAGCCGCATCGCGCCGGCTTCGGCTTCGGCCTGTCGGTGGCGGTGCGCACCGGCGAGGGCCTGTCCTCGGTGCCGGGCAATCCCGGCGAGTTCACCTGGAACGGCGCCTACGGCACGCAGTTCTTCTGCGATCCGAAGGAGCGCCTCGTCGTGGTGGTCGGCACCGCCGCGCCGGGCGAGCTGCGCAAATATTATCGCGAGAACGTGCAGGACATCGTCTACGGCGCGATGGTGAAGTAGGCGGTATCACCCGCGCGCACACACGGCAAAAAGCCCATCGCTCGGGGAGCGATGGGCCTCGGCTTCGCTTGCATTACCAGCGCCGATAGACGCCGGTCAGCGTGCCGTTGTTGTTCCCTGACGGCCCCACATCGCCCTGCGTCGAGCTCGGGGTCGGATGGCGGGTGCCGTTATACGCGCCGTAATAGCCAGGCGCCGGCTGATACATCACATCCGGCTGGGCGGTATAATAGCGCGGTCCGCTATAGGCATACTCTTGGTCCCAGGAACTCCCGTAGTAGCCCTGCGCATACGCACCGGCCGTCGTCGCCATAACAGACGCCGCGACGAGCGAGAGGAACTTGATCTTCTGGTTCATTGATATGCTCCTTGCTGGTGTCACGACCAACGACCGCGATGGAGCAGCGTTCCTGATTTTGCGATCAGCGCAGCGATGTGAAAACGCGCTCACGCGCGATCATGTTTTGGTGAGGAGGGGTTGCGTCAGATGGAACGTGGTTCGCCGGCGCGCCGCGTCTCGCGCCGACCCGCTATGCTTTGCCGGCTATAACGAACGGTGGTAGGGCTGCCGGAGGGATCCGGAAAAGAAGGCCCGCCGGACGCGGCGGGCAGGTCAGGGAGAAAGCGCTCTGAAAAGGAGCACCGCCGTAATTTCGGCGATTCGGGGCCGGCTGCGAAGATCGTATAACTACTGTCATCAAGGCTGGCATTATGCCAATGCTGCCGGGCGGCGCGGGCCGCGCGGCGCAGTCAACAGGGGAATTTGAGCATGTCCGGAGTGGTTGCGCGCGTGGTCGCGGGGATCGGGGCCGTCGCGGTGGCGTGGCGGCGGGCGCAGGGTGCCGAGCCAAAGCCCGCCTGGGGCGCGACGCCGGAGATTCCGGCGGCGAAATCGCAGGGCGCGATCCCGACGCTGAAGATGCCGACGGCGCGAGGCTGGGCCAAGGGCGAACTGCCGACCGCAGCGCCGGGGCTCAAGGTCAACGCGTTCGCCTCCGAGCTCGACCATCCGCGCTGGATCGAGGTGCTGCCCAATGGCGACGTGCTGATTGCCGAGGCGACGCAGATCGCCGGGCCGCCGCGCTCCGTGTTTCACATCGCGATGCAGGCGACGATGCGGCGCGCCGCGGCGCTCGGCGTCAGCGCCAACCGCATCACGCTGCTGCGCGACCGTGACGGCGACGGCGTCGCCGAAATCCGCGGCGCCTTCATGGAGAACCTGAGCCAGCCGTTCGGCATGGCCCTGATCGGCGACACCTTTTACGTCGGCAACACCGACGGCGTGGTGGCGTTTCCCTACACCGCGGGCGCCGACCGCATCACCGCCGCGGGGCGCAAGCTCGTGACCTTCAAGCCCGACGGGCACTGGACGCGCAGCCTGCTGCCGAGCGCCGACGGCAAAAAGCTTTATGCCGGCGTCGGCTCGCTTACCAACATCGCCGAGAACGGCTTTGCGGTCGAGGAAGGCCGCGCCGCGATCTACGAGCTCGATCTCGCCGCCGGCACCAGCCGCATCTTCGCCGGCGGCCTGCGCAACCCGGTCGGGCTCGCCTTCGAGCCGACGACGAACGTGCTGTGGACCGTCGTCAACGAGCGCGACGGCATCGGCGACGAGACGCCGCCGGACTATCTGACCTCGGTGCGCGACGGCGGCTTCTACGGCTGGCCCTATTGCTATTGGGGCCAGACCGTCGACGACCGGGTGCCGCAGGATCCGGCGATGGTCGCCAAGGCGATCCAGCCCGACTACGCGCTCGGCGGCCACACCGCCTCGCTCGGCCTGTGCTGGATGCCGGCGGGCACGCTGCCGGGCTTTCCGGAGGGCATGGCGATCGGCCAGCACGGCTCGTGGAATCGCTCGACCCTGTCGGGCTACAAGGTGGTGTTCGTGCGGTTCGCAAACGGCCGCCCCTCCGGTCCCGCGCGCGACATCCTGTCGGGCTTCCTCGCGCCAGACGAGAAGTTTTCCTACGGCCGCCCGGTCGGCGTCGCGCTCGGTCCCGACCGCTCGCTGCTGGTGGCCGACGACGTCGGCAACGTGATCTGGCGCGTCACCGGCGCATAGGCGGCGCCGGGTTCCTTGCCATCTGTGCCTCAACGGCGCGGCTTCGTTGGATCGAAGCCGCGCCGTTTTCGTGATGGGACAAACCGTTAGTCTTGACTTACCGTAAGCGTAGACTTACGATGAATGGCAGCAACGGACAACACTCGCCATGATCAGCGCAGAACGCGCCCTCGACGCGCTGGGAGACCCGACCCGCCGGATGGTGTTCAGGCGGCTGCGCGAGGGCAATCGCTCGGTGCAGGAGATCGCCGACGGCCTCGAGGTCAGCCGCCCGGCGGTCTCGCAGCATCTGCGCGTGCTCAAGGATGCCGGCCTTGCCGTGGTGCGGATCGAGGGCACGCGGCGGCTCTACGCCATCGACACCCGCGGGCTGGAGAGCCTGCGCGGCTGGCTCGACGGCTTCTGGGACAAGACGCTCACCGCCTTCAAGCATGCGGCCGAACGCGAAGCCGCCAAGGAGAGGAAAACCCGATGACGATGCAAGAAAGCTCCGCGCCCTACGATCCGTACAGCGTCCGCAAGGTGATGAACGTCGAGGCGCCGCCGCAGGTGGCCTGGCGCGTCTTCACCGAGCAGATGGGCAGCTGGTGGCCGCTCGCGCATTACAAGATCGGCAAGACCAGCGCGGTCGATGCGATCATGGAGCCGCGGGTCGGCGGCCGCTGGTACGAGCGCGGCGACGACGGCAGCACCTGCCAATGGGGCAGCGTGCTGGCCTGGGAGCCGCCGTCGCGCCTCGTGCTGTCGTGGGACATCACCGCGGACTGGCAGTACGATCCGGACCTGAAGACCGAGATCGAGGTGCGCTTCATCGCCGACGGCAATGACGCCACCCGAGTCGAGCTCGAGCACCGCAAGCTCGACCGTTACGGCACCCGCGCCGCCGAGATGCGCCGGATCTTCGACACCGAGGGCGATTGGGGCCGGCTGCTCGCGATGTTCGCGGCGCGCGTGGTGCAGGGGCCGCCGCGATGAGCGTGGGCATCTGACGCCGACGCGCGGCGTCGACCTCAGCGCGGCTTGCCGATCGATTGCATCGACGCCGTCCCGTCAAGCCCAAGCGGAGTACGCCGCGCGATTCGTCACACCGACCTGATCTCGCCGCCGTCCATCCGCAGCACGGTACCGGTCATCCAGCGCGCCGCTGGCGAGATCGCGAAGGCGGTGAGATCGGCGATCTCCTCCGGCGTGCCGAACCGCTTGATGCCGGCCTGCTTGAGGAAAACAGCCTTGGCGGCGTCGAGCGTGATGCCCTTTGCGGCGGCCGCCTTCTCCAGCATCGCGAGCCGGCGGCCGGTGATGACCGCGCCCGGCGACACGCAGTTGACCTGCACGCCGTCGTCGATGCCGCGCTCGGCGAAGGCTTTTGCCAGTGCCTCGATCGCGGCGTTGATCGCACCGACGGCGGCCGCGCCTGCGCGCGGCAGCACGGCGGCGTTGCCCGAGGTGAAGATCACCGCGCCCTGTGACGCCTTCAGCGCCTCCCAGGCGCGGATCGTCAGCCGCCGCGCGCCATGCATCTTGAGCGCAAGGCCGGCGTCCCATTGCTCGTCCGTCATTTCGAACAGATCGAGCCCGGGCACCGCGCCGGCGACGTTGACCAGCGCGTCGATGCGGCCGAAGTGATCCAGCGTGGCCTTGACCACGGTCTCCGCGGCCTTGGGCGAGGCGAGGTCGAGCTCGAGCAGCAGCGGCGTCGCGCCGCCGGCCTCGCACTGCTGGCCGACCTCGCGCAGCTTGCCGCCGCCGCGCGCGACCAGCACGATGGCGGTAAAATCGCGCGCGAGCCGCAGCGCAGTGGCGCGTCCGATGCCGGAACTCGCGCCGGTCACGATGGCGACGGATCTTGTCATGGCCATTTCCTCACCTGGCGCGCGTCAGCGGTTGAAAAATTCGCGGATGCTTTGCGCGATCTCGGCGGCGTGAGTCTCCAGCGCGAAATGTCCGGTGTCGAAGAAGCGCACCACGGCCTTCGGATTGTCGCGCTTGAACGCCTCGGCGCCGGGCGGCAGGAAGAACGGATCGTTCTTGCCCCACACCGCGAGGAACGGCGGCTGGTGGGTGCGGAAGTAGTTCTGGAACGCCGGATAGAGCGCGACATTGCTCTTGTAGTCGCCGAACAGATCGAGCTGCACGTCATGCGCGCCGGGGCGCGCCATGTAGTAATTGTCGAGGTTTTGCCCATCCGGCGACACGCGCTGCGGATCGGTGGTGCCGTGGGTGTACTGCCAGTGCGTGGTCTCCGGCGTGAGAAAGGCGCGCAGCGCGTCGCGGTTCTTCTGCGACGGATCCTGCCAATAGGCGCGGATCGGCGTCCAGCCGTCGCTGAGGCCTTCCGCATAGGCATTGCCGTTCTGCGAGATGATCGCGGTGATCCGCTCCGGATGCTTGACCGCAAGGCGAAAGCCGGTCGGCGCGCCATAGTCGAACACATAGACCGCGTAGCGATCGAAGCCGATCACCTCGGTGAAGCGATCGATCACGCCGGCAATGGCGTCGAAGGTGTAGCTGAACTTGTCGCGCGCCGGCATGTCGGACTGACCGAAGCCGGGCAGGTCCGGCGCCACGATGTTGAATTTCTCCGAAAGCTGCGGGATCAGATCGCGGAACATGTGCCCGGCGCTCGGGAAGCCGTGCAGCAGCAGCAGCTTTGGCGCGCCCTGTGTGCCGGCCTCGCGAAAGAACACCTTGAAGCCGTCGACATCGGCGGTGCGGTATTTGACTTGGGACATCTCTCACTCCTTGTGGTCGCAACGTGGTGGGGCGTGGAAGGTCAGGATTCGCGCTGTCCCGCAGCGGCGCTGAACATCTCGGGCTTGAGGTAGAGCAGCAGCGCACAGCACACGACGGCGAAGCCGAGCAGCGGCATGAATGGCGCGACCGCTGCGCCGGCGGCGAAGATCAGCACCGCGACCAGCGTCCGCCGCTGCGCCAGCGTGCGCGCCCGCGCCGAGATCATGGTCTGGTCCGCCTGCGCCAGCACCGCGCGCTCGAAGCCGAGATAGGCGAGGTCGATCAGCAGGAACAGCGACGCATAGGCCACCACCGGCGCGGAGGCCATGTGCGACTGCGCGACCCACGCGGTGGCGAACGGCAGCAGCGAGACCCCGAACAGGTGCAGGAAGTTCAGTCAGATCAGCAGCGGCGTCGGATGCCGCACCAGATGCAGCAAATGGTGGTGATTGACCCAGATCACGGCGATGAAGACATAGCTCGCGGCGTAGGTGATCGCGGTCGGCCAGAGCGGCAGCAGGTCGGCGAGCGCCGGACCTTCCGGCCCCTTCAGCTCCAGCACCATGATGGTGATGATCACGGCGATCACGGCATCGGAAAACGCACCGAGCCGATCGGACGATACCTGTCTCTCCTGCATGGCAGCTCTCCTGTCCTGATTTGCAAGAAATGCCTCAGGCCGGAGTAACGCCGCGGATCGCCTCTCGGATGATGTCGGCGACGAGCATCGGCGCGGTCACGATCGGGCTGTGATCGACGGCGTGCGCATGCACCACGGCGTTCATCCGCGCCGCCATGCTGCGCTGCGTGGCGGGCGCGATCATCCGGTCCTCCTCGGCGACCAGGAACCAGGCGGGGACGTCTTTCCATCGCGGGCGGCCGACCGGCACCGTGATGCAGGCCGGCGACATCGGCCGCTGCACCGCTGCGAGCACGGCGAGGTCCTCGGGCCTTGCGCATTGCGCGAAGGCCGATGCGAAGGCGGACTCCGGCAGCCAGATCAGCCCGTTGGCATCGGGCGCGAGCTGTGGCGCGAACGGATGCGGCGGGGCGCGATAGAACACGTCGGCGACGGTCTCGCCCTCGTCGGGCGCCAGCGCCGCGACATAGACCAACGCTTTCACCCGCGGCGAGCGCACCTCTGCGATCACCGCGCCGGCATAGGCGTGCCCGGCCAGCACGATCGGCCCCTCGACGCGATCCAGCGTCCGGTTCAGCGCGGCGACGTCGTCCTTCAGCGAGGTCAGCGGCAGCGGCGCCGCCACCGCGGTGATGCCCTCAGCGTCGAGCGCGGTGATCACGTTCGCCCAGCTCGACCCGTCGGCCCATGCGCCATGGGCAAGCACCACGCTGACATCCTTGATCGACATCGTTCGCTCCATCGTAACGTCCTGGGTCGCCTGGGTCGCGTAACTTCTCAGAAGCCGCTTGACAGGTTACGACGCTTATGGCTCACTCGTCGTAACTTGTCAACAGGCTTCGAGCAGGTTATTGCGGCTGGCCTTGAAAGACGCCGCCAGGAGGGCTTCACCCGTGCAACCCCATCCGCCAGCGATGTTCATCGCCGACTCGCTGGGCCTCGATTTCATCAATTCGATCGCGACCCCGCTCGATGCGCCGGTCGATGCGATCGCCGATGGCGACGGCCTGGTGCGCTGGCTCGCGCAGGCGAAGCTGGTGCCGCCTGATGTGCTCGGCGAACTGAAGGCGCGCGCCGCCCCGGGCGAGCTCGACAAGGTCGCCGAGCAGGCCCGCGCCTTGCGCGAATGGTTTCGCGGCTTCGTGCGCAAGCATATGGGCCGGCCGCTGACGCCGCAGGCGCTCGCGGAGCTCGAGCCGCTGCACCGGGTGCTCGCGCGCGACGAGACCTTCAGCCAGGTCGTGGCGATCAGCCACCGCGGCCACGACGGTTTTGCGCTGGAGCAGAGGCGGCGCTGGGGCTCGGCCGAGTCGCTGCTGCTGCCGGTCGGCGAGGCGATGGCCAAGGTGGTCTGCGAGGAGAGCTTTGCCGACATCCGGGCGTGCGAGGGGCACGCCTGCACGCTGATCTTCGCCGATCACACAAGGGCCCGTGCGCGCCGCTGGTGCAGCATGGCGATCTGCGGCAACCGCGCCAAGCAGGCCGCGCACCGCAGCCGGATCAAGCAAAGGGGCTGAGACCACCCCAGCATGATCCGGAAAGAGATCATGCTCAAGAAGAGCAAGGAGACCGACAAATGGCCAAGCTTCCCTTGATCGTGTTCGACGTCAACGAGACCCTGCTTGATCTCGAAACCATGGAGCCGGTGTTTGCGCGCATCTTTGGCGACAGCAATGCGATGCGGCTGTGGTTCGCGAATTTCATCATGTACTCGGCGGCGCTCACGGTGGCCGGC
Organism: Bradyrhizobium ivorense; assembly: GCF_900696085.1. Taxonomy (GTDB): domain Bacteria; phylum Pseudomonadota; class Alphaproteobacteria; order Rhizobiales; family Xanthobacteraceae; genus Bradyrhizobium; species Bradyrhizobium ivorense. Next base: position 952,794 of record NZ_CAADFC020000016.1, on the reverse strand, counting down.
TGCTACGTGCCGTTCACCGACATCGGCGCCGCCGTGATGAAGATGCTGGCCGATACGCGTGGCATCAGGATCGACGAGGGCGACAAGAAGGAGCTGACGGACAAGTTCTCCACCATGCCGCCGCACGCGGAAGTGCCGGCGGCGCTGCGCAAGCTGCGCGCGGTCGGCTTCCGCCTGTTCACGCTGACCGACAATCTGCTCGAGGTGCAGACCCGCCAGCTGACCCATGGCGGCATCGTCGATCTGTTCGAACGGCGGTTTTCCGCCGACCGCGTCAAGCACCACAAGCCGTCGCGCCAGGCCTATGGCTATGTCGAGCGGGAACTCGGCGCAAAGCCCGCGGAATTCTGCCTGATTGCCTGCCACACCTGGGACACGCTGGGCGCGGTCGCCGCCGGCTGGGAGGCCGCGCTGATCAAGCGCCCCGGCAACGATTTGCTCGGCGTCGGGCCGCAGCCGCAGGTCGTCGGCCGTGATCTCGACGACGTCGCCGACCAGCTGATCCGCCGCTACGGCGCGAAAGCCTAGCGGTTCCCGCAGGATAGGCCGGGGCGACCGAGGGAACCCGGATCCCTCCAGTCCCGATGTCTCTGAAGCGCATAAAACCGGAATGAAATCCGATCCGGTTTTCAACCATGTCCCTTGAGTGTTCCTCAACCTCCGCCGCCGATGCTCGGCGGCGTCGAACGGAGCCACGAGGAGCCAGAAGCATGCCGGCCAAAGCACGAGCGACCGCAGCCAAGCCCCAGCCGCCGGAGCGCGAAGACATCTTGAACGCGCAGGCGATCAGCACGCTGAGCGCGGGCGCCGTCAGCGCCATGAGCGCGGTCGGCGCCGCCGTCATCAAGCGCAGCAAGACCGCGCTCGGCAAGAACCCGGACTGGTTCTGGCACATGTTCGCCAAGTGCGAGGCCAAGGCCGCCCGCATCGCCGAGCAGGCTGCGCGCGATCCCAACGCTTGGGGCGATGCGACCTTCATCGAGACCTATGCCAGCCAATTGCCAAAACTGCTGACTGCGGCGCTGGAGGCGCACGAGAAGGCGCTCAAGGCGAAGTGAGATCGGCGCAGGCGCGTAGATGAGCGCGAGCGTCATCCCGTCCAACAGCCGATGTAAGGCGAGCACGCAGCCGGGGCTCCCTCCCCCCTTGCGCGGGAGGGTTGGGGAGAGGGGTAACCCGCGGCGCGCTCTCTCATTCACGCGCGAATGATGCGCGAGCGACTTGCGAGGCCCTCACGCTCACATCAGCATCTCGCCCGCGGCACCCCTCTCCCCACCCTCTCCCGCAAGGGGAGAGGGAGCCTGACCGGCGTGCTCGCCTTACTTGACACCAGACCTGCGCGACACGCGATGTCGTCCCGGCGAATCCTCACGCCACCTTCCGCCGTCCCGCGCGCTTCGCGGCGGCGCCGTTCGCCTTCGGCGCGCGCAGGGCGTCGGCGGCGAGTGCCACCACCTCGGAGATCTGCTGCAATTGCGCGGCGAGCGGGCTGGTCTTGCGCCAGACCATGCCGATGGTCCGTGACGGCTGCGGATTCTTGAAGCGCGCCACCGTGACCGGCGCCGAGCGGGTTTCCACGCCGACCGCCATCTCCGGGATCAGGGTGACGCCGATGCCGGCGCCGACCATCTGCACCAGCGTCGACAGCGAGCTCGCATCGAGCAGCTCGCGCGGCGGCGAGGACTGCATGTTGCAGAACGACAGCGCCTGGTCGCGGAAGCAGTGGCCCTCCTCGAGCAGCAGCAGGCGCATCTCGCGCAGCATCTCGGCGCTCGGCACCGGCGTCTTGGCATCCTCGCCGGGCCGCACCAGCAGGAAATTCTCCGAAAACAGCGCGACCTCGCTCAGCGACGGTTCCGAGACCGGCAGCGCCACGATCGCGGTATCGAGCCGGCCCTCGACCACCTCCTTGATCAGTTTCGGCGTCAGCGTCTCGCGGACATGGATGTCGAGCTCGGGATGCAGCCGCGCCAGCGTCTCGATCACCTTGGGCAAGAGATACGGCGCGATGGTCGGGATCATGCCGACGCGCAGCCGGCCGGCCAGCCGGTCGCGCGAGGCGCGCGCGAAGTCGCCGAGCTCGTCGACCGAGCGCAGAATGTCGCGGACCCGGTGCAAAAGTTCCTCGCCGAACGCCGTCAGCGTCACCTGCCGTGCATTGCGCTCGATCAGCACGCCGCCGACCGCCTGTTCCATCTCGCGGATCTGCATCGACAGCGCCGGCTGCGACACCGCGCAGGCGTCCGCGGCGCGTCCGAAATGGCCGTGGCGGGCCAGCGCATCGAAATACCTGAGTTGCCGGAGTGTGACATTTATCATCAGATTATCTTATCGCCGCGATCATTAAAGTCAATTTCACCTGATGGATTGGGCCGCGTAGAATCATTCTTGGAAGAGCACCAGCCCATTCCAAAATCCATCACCTCGGAGAAGAAACATGGACGCAAAAACCGACGACGGTGCGGGCAAGTGCCCGTTCAATGCGAGCCCCCGCGGGCGCACCAACCGCGACTGGTGGCCGGAGTCGCTCGACGTCCAGGTCCTGCATCGGAATTCGAATCTGTCCGATCCCATGGGCAAGGACTTCGACTACGCCACGGCGTTCAAATCGCTCGACCTCAACGCCGTGATCAAGGATCTCACCGCCCTGATGACGGAGTCGCAGGACTGGTGGCCGGCCGACTACGGTCACTACGGCGGCCTGATGATCCGCATGGCCTGGCATAGCGCCGGCACCTATCGCATCACCGACGGTCGCGGCGGCGCCGGTGCCGGTCAGCAACGCTTCGCGCCGCTGAACAGCTGGCCGGACAACGCCAACCTCGACAAGGCGCGCCGGCTGCTGTGGCCGATCAAGCAGAAATACGGCAACAAGATCTCGTGGGCCGACCTGATGGTCCTCGCCGGCAACGTCGCGCTGGAATCGATGGGCTTCAAGACGTTCGGCTTCGCGGGCGGCCGCGCCGACGTCTGGGAGCCGGAAGAGCTGTACTGGGGTCCAGAAGGCACCTGGCTCGGCGACGAGCGCTACAGCGGCGAGCGCCAGCTCTCCGAGCCGCTCGGCGCGGTGCAGATGGGCCTGATCTACGTCAACCCGGAAGGCCCGAACGGCAAGCCGGATCCGCTCGCTGCGGCCAAGGACATCCGCGAGACGTTCTTCCGCATGGCGATGAACGACGAAGAAACCGTCGCGCTGATCGCCGGCGGTCACACCTTCGGCAAGACCCACGGCGCGGGCGATCCGTCGCTGGTCGGCCCCGAACCGGAAGCCGGCGCGCTCGAGGATCAGGGCCTCGGCTGGAAGAGCAAATACGGCACCGGCGTTGGCGCCGACTCGATCACCGGCGGCCCGGAAGTGGTCTGGACCCAGACCCCGACCAAGTGGAGCAACCACTTCTTCGACAACCTGTTCAAGTACGAATGGGAGCTGGAGAAGAGCCCGGCGGGTGCGCAGCAATGGGTGGCCAAGGGCGCCGACGCGGTGATCCCGGATCCGTTCGATCCGTCGAAGAAGCGCAAGCCGACCATGCTGACCACCGACCTCTCGCTGCGCGTCGATCCGGCCTATGAGAAGATCTCGCGCCGGTTCTACGAGCACCCGGATCAGTTCGCGGACGCCTTTGCCCGCGCCTGGTTCAAGCTCACGCATCGCGACATGGGCCCGATCCAGCGCTACCTCGGCCCGCTGGTGCCGAAGGAGGCGCTGATCTGGCAGGACCGCGTGCCGGCGCTCGATCACGAGGTGATCGGCGAGAAGGACATCGAGGCGCTGAAGGCGAAGATCCTCGCCTCCGGCCTGTCGGTGTCCGAACTGGTGTCGGCGGCCTGGGCCTCGGCGTCGACCTTCCGCGGCTCCGACAAGCGCGGCGGCGCCAACGGCGCGCGCGTCCGTCTCGCTCCGCAGAAGGACTGGGAGGTCAACGATCCGGCTCAGCTCAAGAATGTGCTGGGCAAGCTCGAAGCCATCCAGAAGGAGTTCAGCACCGGCGGCAAGAAGGTCTCGCTCGCCGATCTGATCGTGCTCGGCGGCGCTGCTGCGATCGAGAAGGCGGCCAAGGACGGCGGCACCAGCGTCAAGGTCCCGTTCACGCCCGGCCGCACCGACGCGTCGCAGGACCAGACCGACGTCGAGTCGTTCGCGCCGCTCGAGCCGCGGGCTGACGGCTTCCGCAACTACGTCAGCGGCAAGCATCAGTTCATGATGCCCGAGGAGGCGCTGGTGGATCGCGCGCAGCTGTTGCGGCTGACCGGACCGGAATTGACGGTTCTGGTCGGCGGCCTGCGCGTGCTCGGCGCCAACGCCAAGAAGTCCAAGCACGGCGTCTTCACCGGCAAGGTCGGGACGCTGACCAACGACTTCTTCCTCAACCTGCTCGACATGGGCACGGAGTGGAGCCATGTCGGCGAGGGCGTCTATGAGGGCCGCGACCGCAAGACCAAGGCGGTGAAGTGGACCGGCACCCGCGCCGACCTGATCTTCGGCTCGCACTCGCAGCTGCGCGCGTTCGCCGAGATCTACGGCCAGTCGGACTCCAAGGAGAAGTTCGTCAAGGACTTCGTCGCCGCCTGGGCCAAGGTGATGAACGCCGACCGCTTCGACCTCGTCGGCCACAAGTAAGCGGCGGTTAAGAACTGCAAGACAAGGGGGCGGCGCTTCGGCGCCGCCCTCACGCATTTCAGGGCTTGTACAAGACGAACGGCTTTCGAGGTTTGTCGCCTCTGTCAATCGTGCAGCTTCATGTCCCGGATCATCGCCTCGATCTCGGCTTTGGCCGGTGTTGGCGGGATGGTCCGCACCGCGCTGCCGGTCGTGTACGGGGCGGCGCACTGCGCCGTCTCGTGCGGCGATTGCACGATGGCGGTCAGGCTCGCCCAGCAGACGAACAGCGCCACCACCCAGTCCAGCACATTGGTTGCCGTCATTGCAGCACCAGCATCAGCATTATCATGCCGTGATGGTGCAGCCGACTCAGGGCTTGCGCAATTCGGAAGGCGCGAAACGTAACTTCGGCGTTGCCGAGTGATTGAAGCGGCGGTCTGTCCCCGTCATTGCGAGCCAACGGGTCGGCGCGAAGCGCCGCCCGATGACAGGCTCCGCGAAGCAATCCATCGATCCGCATATGCGGTGCTATGGATTGCTTCGTCGCAAGCGCTCCTCGCAATGACGGTGGATGGAGCGCGGCTCCAACTCAAAATCCCAGTGACGCTGCAGCTACTCCGTCCGCGCCCGGCGGCCTTCGATCGGGTAGGCCGGATCGTTGAAGCCCGGCGTCGAGGGATGGCCGGTGACGACCAGGCGGTCGATCAGCGCCTCGTCCTCGGCGGTGAAGCGGTAGTCGAGCGCGCTGATGTAGTCGTCCCACTGCGCTTCGGTGCGCGGGCCGGCGATCACGGCGCTGACGAACGACGAGTTCAGCACCCACGACACCGCGAACTGCCCGGCGGTGATGCCGCGCGCCTCGGCGTGGCGCTTGATCTCCTGCGCGAGTTGCAGCGATTCCGGCCGCCACTCGGTCTGCATCATGCGCTTGTCGTTGCGCCCCGCGCGGGTGTCGGCGGGCGGCGCTGCATCGGGCGCGTACTTGCCGGTCAGGACGCCGCGCGCCAGCGGGCTGTAGGGCACGATGCCGAGGCCATAGAAATTGCAGGCCGGAAAATGCTCGACCTCGGGCATCCGGTTCATTGCGTTGTAATAGGGCTGGCTCGCGATCGGGCGGTCGATGCCGAGCCGGTCGCAGATGTTGCAGATCTCGGCGACGCGCCAGGCGCGGTAGTTGGAGACGCCGAAATAGCGCACCTTGCCTGATCGGATCAGGTCGCCGATCGCGCGCACCGTCTCGTCGAGCGGCGTGGTGTGGTCTTCCTTGTGCAGATAGTAGATGTCGATGACATCGGTGCCGAGCCGCTGCAGGCTGGCATCGCAAGCCTGGAACACCCAGCGCCGCGACAGCCCGCCATGGTTGGGATCGTCGCCGATCGGGTTGGCGAGTTTGGTCGCCAGCACCCAGTTCGAGCGCTGGTTGGAAATGGCGCGGCCGACGACCTCCTCGGACTTGCCGCCATTATAGGCGTCGGCGCTGTCGATGAAATTGATGCCGGCCTCGCGCGCTTTCGCGATGATCCGGCCCGACGTCGCCTCGTCGGTGGGGCCGCCGAACATCATGCTGCCGAGGCAGATCGGGGATATCTTCAGGCCGCTGCGGCCGAGCTGACGGTATTGCATCTTGGCTCCCTCCGGCTGTCATTCCGGGATGGTCCGAAGGACCAGACCCGGAATCTCGAGATTCTCGGTGCGCAATTGCGCATCTGAGGGTTCGGTCCTGCGGACCGCCCCGGAATGACGGTGCTAACTCTCAGTCTTCAAAATCTTGAACACGCCATTGGCCATCGCGATGCAGCGCTTCTCGACCGTGACTTCCGTCGTGATGAAGATCAGGCTGCGGGTCGAGCGCACTACGCGCGGGCGGGTTGTGAGGATCTCGCCGATCTTGCCGGCCTCGACGAAATGGGTGTCGAGCTGCACCGTCGCGAGCGTCGGCTTGCCCGAGACGAAACGCGCGGCCATGCCGCAGGCGCGATCGGCAAAGGTCATGATCACGCCGCCCTGCACCAGGCCGCGGCGGTTGTGGTGCTTGTCCTCGGTGATCAGCGCGAGCTCGAGCGAACCGTCCTTCAGCCGCTCCCACAGCGGGCCGATCAGCGACAGGAAGCCGGTGGTTTCGGCGATCTTCCAGCCGTCGGCCTTGAGCTTGTCCGCGGCCAGTTTGTCCGCCGGCATGAGTTGGTCCATGGTCAATGATCGATCGCAGGAGGCATGTGTTGGCAGTCATTTCATCAAACGCTGCAGTGTTGTAGTCAAGGTGCATGGCCCGCTCATTTGACGATGCCACCCGGCGGAATATCGCAGAGCTCTGCGCCGCGTTCACGCGCCTGGCGCCGGCGGATGCCGGACCGATGCTGAAGCGCGCCGCGGTCGCGATCGCGCTGACCGAAGCCGATGATGGCGTAGGTACGGCGTTCCTCTTGACCCGCCGCAGCGCCAGCCTGCGCTCCCACCGCGCGCAATGGGCGCTGCCCGGCGGCCGCTGCGATGCCGGCGAAACCCAGGTCCAGTCGGCGCTCCGCGAATTGCACGAGGAGCTCGGAATGGCGCTCGGCGAGCGTGACGTGCTCGGCATGCTCGACGACTACCCGACGCGCTCGGGCTATCTGATCACACCGGTCGTGGTCTGGGCCGGCGCGCGTGCCGCAATCACCCCGAACCCGGACGAGGTCGCTTCGGTGCATCGCATCGGCCTCGATGCGATCGAGGCCGATGACGTCTTTACGTTCGTCACGATCCCCGAGAGCGTGCGGCGCGTGATTCGTTTCCGGCTCGGCGGGTCGCATATCCATGCGCCCACCGCCGCATTGATCTATCAATTTCGCGAAGTGCTGGCCGGGCGCAACACTCGCGTCGCCGATCTGGAGCAGCCGGTGTTCGCCTGGAAGTAGGGAGGAAAACATAATGAAAAAACTGATCGTCGCTGTTGCCGCGCTCGCCTTCGCCGCGCTGTCGGACGCGGCACAGGCGCAGAACTATCCGGTGCGGCCGATCACGCTGGTGATTCCGTTCGCGCCCGGCGGCAGCACCTCGATCGTCGGCCGCGGCGTCGCCGAGAAGATGGGCGAGCTGCTCGGCGAGAAGGTCGTGGTCGACAACCGGCCGGGCGCGGGCGGCACCGTCGGCACCAAGGCGGTCGCCAAGAGCGACCCCGACGGCTACACGCTGCTGCTCGGCTACACCGGCACGCTCGCGATCGGGCCGTCGCTCTACAAGAATGCCGGCTACGACCCGCGCAAGGATTTTGCGCCGATCGGCATGATCGGCAATGCGCCGAACTCGCTGGTGGTGCATCCGTCCTTCCAGGCCAAGTCGGTCGCCGAATTGATCGCCTACGCCAAGGCCAATCCGGGCAAGGTCAATTTCGGATCGGCCGGCGCCGGCACCGCGAGCCACATCACCGGCGAATATTTCGCGCGCGCCGCCGGCATCACCTTGGTGCACATCCCCTACAAGGGCACGGGCCCGGCGCTGACCGATCTGCTCGGCGGTCACATCCCGATGGCGTTCGCGCCGATCCCCGCGTCGCACACCAATGTCGCGGCGGGCAAGCTGCGCGCGCTCGCGGTGACCAGCTCGACACGCTCCGGCCTGCTGCCGGATGTGCCGACGATCGCGGAAGCGGGGCTGCCGGGATTCGACGCCTCGCTCTATTACGGCCTGGTAGCGCCTGCCGGCACGCCGCGGCCGGTGATCGACAAGCTCAACAAGGCGCTGCACGCGGCGCTGGCCTCGGAAGAGGTGAAGCGGCAGCTCGGCAATGACGGCACCGACATCACGCCCGGCACGCCGGAGGACTATGCCGATTTCATCGACAAGGACGAGAAGAAGTGGGCGCAGCTGGTCAAGGCGAGCGGCGTCGAGCAGGAGTGAACATCACTGGGCGTGCGGCTTGCGCCGGTCCGGCCGTGTTGCCTTCGGCGGCACGGTGGCTGCCTTCGCCTCGGGTTCCGGCGGCGCCCGCGACACGTTGTCGTAACAGGTGAGGCGCGAGCGCGTATCCGGAAAAGTGGCGCAATCCGGACGCTCGGCGCGCGCCGGCGCCGCGAGCGTCGCCAAGGCTGCGGCGGCGAGCCAGATCGTCATTCTCATGGGCGCCTCCATCCGTTCCGAGATCACTCCTGTCACAGAACACCGTATCTTGACGGATATTCGCGGTCGCATCGCGGCATCGCGCCGCTCTCGACGCCCTAATTCCGGGCTGACTTCGCGGCCGCGCTTGCTACAAGGGGACGATGCGCCCGCAATTGATTCGCCTCTGTTCAGGATTTTTCGCGCTCGCGCTGACCGCGGGTGCGCCGCAGGTCGTGGCCGCGGAACTGCCGCCGTCCGTCGCGGGCGCGATGGCGCAGGGGGCGTCGCCGCAGGCGATCGCGGAATATCGCCGCAAGCTGAAGGAATATTTGGAGGCTCGCGCCGCGTTCGATCAGGAGGCCGGCGCCTACTGGAACGCGATCGCCGAGAAGCGGCGCGGCCGCAATGCCAAGCGCCGCGAGCGCATTCAGATCACGCTCGACGATTACGTGCTGGAGCACCCGCCGCTCTACACGGGTCCGAAGCGGCCGGTGAATCCCGAGCCGGAGGAGACGCCGGAGCGCCCCGAGAAAAGGCCGATTCCCGTGGTCGCCGATTTCGTCGCCGCGGCGCAGGAACTCTATCAGTTCACGCCGCAGCGCCCGGCCAACGAGATCGAGTTCAAGCGCGCCTATGCGCGCTACGCGCTCGCGTCAGGCCTGACGCGCGAGCAGGCGGTGCGGGTCTATTCGTTCGAGACCGGCGGCACCGGCAGTTACGACGTGCAATCGGGCATCGAGCATGGCGGCAAGCGCGCGATCTCGACCGCGATCGGCTACAATCAGCTGCTGACCACCAACAGCGTCGAGCTGCTCGCCGAGCAGGGCCACGAACTGGTTCGCGCACTCGCCGAAAAGGTCGCCCAGACCTCAGGGCCGCCGCGCAAATCGCTCGAGCACAAGCTCGCGGTGCTGAAGCGCATGGTGGCGCATGCCAAGGCGGTGCCGGACACCTGGTCGGAGCACGAGAAGATCGGCAACACGCCGCAGGGCTGGGCCATGCACGCCATGGTGCTCGACATCGACGTTGGCCCGATGCTGCAGACCCACAAGCTGCTGACCTCGGTGATCTTCGCCCGCAACAAGGGCTACGGCCGGCCGCTCACCGCGGCCGAACTCGAGATGATGAACCTGACCGGCGACGGCACCGGGCTCGACATGGTGACCATGCCGCAGGCGATGCGCGAGCAGGTGCCGACCGCGAACTTCTTCCAGCGCTCCGGCTACGAGCGCAATCCGGTCGCGATCCGCCACAACACGGTGGCGAAGCTGCTCGCGGTCACCAACGAGCGGATGGACTTCAACAGCAACAAGCCCGGTGCGAGAGAGCTCGCCACGGCGTTCTGACGCCCAGAGCGCGATGTGATTACGTTGAATCGGTTTGACCGCGGGTTCGGTCCACCTCTCCCCGGCGGGGACAGGTCGATTTGCGCAGCCAATCGGGTGAGGGCCGCAGCACTAACGAGGGAGCGTAACCCCTCACCCGGCGCTGCGCGCCGACCTCTCCCAAGGGAGAGGTGAACTTTCCATGCTGCGCCAGCTCAACCTAATCTCATCGCGCTCCACCGCTTCGCACTTTGCGCTAACGCGGCCCTTCGGGTCCGGATCATGCTTTGGCTGCCGAGGGAAAGAGCTCAGTTCGAACCGAACATGAACTTGCCGTCACCCTCGAGATAGGGGCCGGAGCGCATATAGAGCTGGCCGTTCTGGCCGATGAAGAACAGCGTGCCCCGCGGCACCTTCTTGGCGCCCTTCAGCAGCGTGCCGGCATTGTTGGTGCCCATCTTGTAGGACCAGGTCTTGCCCTCCTTGTCATAGGCGTAGCCCATGTCGGGCTTCAGCTCCCACGGCGTGGCGCTCTGCGCGAATGCGGGCGCGGTCAACGTGGCAAGGGCAGCGATCGTCAAAAAGGTCTTGGTTGAAATACGTGTCATGATCCACCTCACGGCTGAAAAAAGCGTGTTGTCCCCATCGTTTCTGAACAAATCACGAACGCTGTTGCGTCGTCAATACGACAAAGGTGCGCGGTCGCTCACACCCTCCGCGACTTTGTGATTTCCCGCCGCAAGCTTGGCGACTATCTTCGCGTTACCGTTTACAAACGCGTTGATTGCCAGAAACACAGGTTGGGGATGGTCAGGATGCATCACGTCATGAAGATCGGTTTCGGTGTCGCTCTGTCGTTCATGACGCTGGCTTCGGTCGCGCAAGCCGACGAGTTCAAGTTGTCCAACAACCAGCGGATTTCCTGCAGCCGCGGCCTGTCGGCCGGCAAGCTCAACACCGCGACCTGCCGCTCCTATGCCTACCTGTTCAACGCCAAGACCTCGGAATACTTCCGCTGCCAGGTGTCGCTGGCGCTGACGCGGGACAACAAGGAGGTCATCAACGTCCAGGCCGACGGCGGCTGCACCAAGAAGCCGCGGATCTTCGACACCGACGGCAATTATTCGTTCGACGCCACCGAGACTGAGCCGCCGAACACCAACTCGTTTTTCGGTCCCGGCGGCTATGCGATCTGGGCGAGCGACAACACCACCCAGAAGATCCGCGGCTGCATCACCATCTCGTCCGGCCTCGGCTCCGACATCTCCAAGTGCCTCGACATGACGTTTCAGTGACGCCTGACCGGCGCGCAGCCCGTTACGAATCGGGCTGCGGGCCTGATGCCAGCGAGACCCGCGACCGCGCGAACTTCTTGACGCCCATCGGCTTGCCGAACAGGTAGCCCTGGACCAGGTCGAAATCCATCTCGTGCGCGGCCAGGAAATCCGAGCGCGTCTCGACGCCCTGCGCGACCACCAGCGCGCCGTTGTCGTGGGCGAGCTCGACGATCCGGCGGCACACCGTCTGCTTGAGGCGCTGGTCGGCGCAGCCGGTGACGAACTGGTGGTCGACCTTCACCTCGACGAAGGGGAAGCTCTCCAGCCCCAGCAGCGACGGCCAGTTGGCGCCGACATTGTCGATCGAGATCGCGATGTTGTGCAGCCGCACCCGCCTTGCGACGTCGATCGCAAGATCGAGATTGTCGATCACCTCGCCGCTGTCGATCTCGATCAGAAGGCCCGCGAATGCCGGATGATCCGGCATCCGGCGGCACAGCTCGCCCACCGCGTCGTCGTCGGCAAGAAACGAGATCGGCAGGTTGATCGAGAGGTTGACCGGGCCGATCTGTTCCACGAGATAGCGCCAGTCCTCGATCGCCCGCTCGATCACGAAGTGCGACAGGGCATTGAAATGCGGGTCGCCGTCATCGGGAATGAAGTAGGCCGGCGGAACCACGCCCCAGGCGGGATGGCGCATCCTTATCAGCGCCTCCGCGCCGCTCGGCGCCAGGGTCCTGAGCTGAATCTTCTGCTGGTACCAGAGCTCGAGCCAGCCGGCCTTGAGCGCTTCGGGCACATCCACGGCCGGGCTCGGCGCCGGCTCGACCGGCATCAGCGAGGCCAGGCTGTCGCGCAGCGTTCCGGCGCTGAACGGCGTCGAGAGCGCCGGCAGCATGGCGATCCCGTATTCGTCGCCGATCTGGCGCACGGCCTTGACGATGATCGAGTCCGGCTGACCGATCACCAGAACCTTGCCGCCATAGTCCTTTCTCACCAAAGTCTCGAGAATTTTACTGACTTCGATGCCGTCCACGGACACGCCGAGCACCAGAACATCCGGCCGTTCCGCGTCCAGGACGGTGTCGAGATCGGCCGCCTGGGTGCATTCGCAGGTGATGAAACCGAGGTCTTCGAGCGCCTCGGCCAGGAAGGTGCGAAGGTGCTTTTTGCTGTCCGCAATGCATGCGCGCGGAGTCAGCTTGCGATGCCCGAACCAACCGGCCCGTGCGTGTCCGATGTGACTGACGTGATTCATGCCCCGCCTTTTTTTGGAATTGCCCCGGCGCAAGTCGTACAACTACGGGGTGGCGGCAATCATGGAAATTTCAGGGTTATACAAGCGTTGCTTCGCTAACCTTAAAGCCGACAATTCGAATTAAATTGCGATCGAACGACACCGCGAGAGCGCCATGTTGCCTGCAATAAAGGCGTCATCTGACCTTCATCGCCGCTTCACGATCACGACTGGAATGCACCGTTGTCGTGTGTCATCGCGAGACCGCGTTAATGCCTGTGTTGATGCGCCGCTACAGACGCGAATCTGCACCATTGCTGAACAGCAGATCGCGTCGCGCGTTCTGAATCACGGCGCGCGCAACGCGTGGCCTGCGATCGCGACTCGATCGGGCGACGAGCCGCGCCAGCTGGTTCGCGGCGTCGATACGGCAGAGCGAGAGGTCGCGGCCGTCGCAATGTCTCCGCGCTCGGTCAGCGGGTAGATCGCGAGATAGGGGCCGAGCCCGTCGCGCACATCGGCGAGGAAGAAGTTCAGCGCATCGAGCGCCCCACGGTCGCCCCGGACGGCTGCAAATCATACCTCGCTGGCAGGTTGCGCCTCTCAACCCGCGCGGCAGGCGGAGAGTTCCCGGCATCTTCCGAAAGCAGTGCTGGCATACCGAATTTTGCCCGGCATGCGTCGTTTGGATGGCTTGACCCGGCGGGGACACAAGGCCAACGTCCGCCCGGCTTAAGGGGAGAATAATACTCATGAATTGGAAGTTGGTGGCGGCCGCGACCGTGGCAGCCAGCGTGCTCGCCGCGCCTGTCGCGCGGGCCGAGCAGTTCATTAACGTGCTGACCGGCGGAACCTCCGGCGTCTACTATCCGCTCGGCGTCGCGATGGGGAAGATCTACGGCGACAAGATCCCTGGCGTGAAGACCCAGGTGCAGGCCACCAAGGCCTCGGTCGAGAACCTGGTGCTGCTGCAGCAGGGCCGCGGCGAGATCGCCTTCACGCTCGGCGATTCGCTGAAGGCGGCCTGGGAGGGCGATGCCGAAGCCGGCTTCAAGACCAAGCTCGACAAGCTGCGCACCATCGGCGCGATCTACCCGAACTACATCCAGATCGTCGCCACCGCCGAAAGCGGCATCAAGACGCTGGCCGATCTGAAGGGCAAGAGCCTGTCGGTCGGCGCGCCGAAGTCCGGCACCGAGCTGAACTCGCGCGCCATCCTTGCGGCCGCCGGCATGAGCTACAAGGACCTCGGCAAGGTCGAATATCTGCCGTTCGCCGAGTCGGTCGACCTGATGAAGAACCGCCAGCTCAACGCGACGCTGCAGTCCGCCGGCCTCGGCGTCGCCTCGCTGAAGGACCTCTCGACCTCGACCGACATCACCGTGGTCGCGGTGCCGAAGGAAACCGTCGACAAGATCGGCCCGCCCTTCGTCTCGGTCGTCATTCCGGCCAACACCTATACCGGCCAGGACAAGGACGTGCGGACGGCTGCGGTCGTGAACTATCTCGTCACCTCGAGTGCGGTGTCGGATGAACTGGCCTATCAGATGACCAAGCTGGTCTATGATTCGCTGCCGGAGCTTGCCAACGCCCATGCCGCCGGCAAGGAGATCAAGCTCGAGGCCGCCGCGACCGGCAGCCCGGTGCCGTTGCACCCGGGCGCGATCCGCTATTACAAGGAAAAGGGCCTGATCAAGTAGGGCTATTACGCTTCAAGGGTGTCATGGCCGGGCTTGACCCGGCCATCCATCTTTCTAAAGAGCCTATTTTTCGATGGATGCGCGGGTCAGGCCCGCGCATGACGTGCGGGGGACGCACGGCGGGGGACTGATTCAATGCAGCAGCAGCTTGAGGGCGCCGAGCCCGTCAAGGTCGAATTCGACAATTTCGAGCATGGCTTTCCGGAAGGGTTTGGCCCCGGCGGCTGGGGCTATCTGGCCTATGCGGTCGGCCTCGCCTTTGCGGTGTTCCAGCTCTATGTCGCCGCCTTCAACTACCTGCCGAGCCAGGTGGTGCGCGGCGTCCATGTCGGCTTCCTGATCCTCCTGACCTTCGGCCTGATCGGCAATTTCACCGCCAAGACCGATTTCGGCCGCGCGGTGAGCTGGATCGTCGGCGGTGCCGGCTTTCTCTGCGGGCTCTATCAGTGGATCTTCTACGCCGACCTGATCGCCCGCGACGGCGATCCGACCACCACCGACCTTGCGGTCGGCACGCTGCTCGCGGTGCTGATCTTCGAGGGCACGCGGCGGCTGATGGGCGCGGCGCTGCCGCTGATGTGCGGCGCCTGCCTGCTGTACTGGTTCTTCGGGCAGTATCTGCCGTCGCCGCTCAATCATCGCGGCTATGATTTCGACCAGATCGTCACCCATCTCTCGTTCGGCACCGAAGGTTTTTACGGCGTGCCGATCTACGTTTCGGCGACCTACATCTTCCTGTTCATCCTGTTCGGCTCGTTCCTGGAGCGCGCCGGCATGATCCAGCTGTTCACCGACGTCTCGCTCGGCCTGTTCGGCCGCACCCGCGGCGGGCCGGCCAAGGTCGCGGTGTTCGCCTCGGGCATGATGGGCACGATCTCCGGCTCTGGCGTCGCCAACGTCGTCACCGTCGGCCAGTTCACGATTCCGCTGATGATCAAGTTCGGCTATCGCCGCGCCTTCGCCGCCGGTGTCGAGGCCACCGCCTCGATGGGCGGACAGATCATGCCGCCGGTGATGGGCGCCGTTGCCTTCATCATGGCGGAGACGCTCGGCGTGCCCTATTCGGAGATCGTCAAGGCGGCGGTGATCCCGGCGATCCTGTATTTCGCCTCGGCGTTCTGGATGGTGCATCTGGAGGCGGGCAAGCACGGCCTGGTCGGCATGAAGCGCTCGGAGATCCCGAGCGCCTGGAAGGCGTTGGTGGCGCGCTGGTACCTGGTGTTGCCGCTCGCCGCGCTGGTCTACATGCTGTTCGAGGGTTTTACGCCGCTCTATGCCGGCAGCATGGGGCTTGCGCTCACTGTGGCGCTGATCCTCGGCGCCAGCATCACGCTCGGCTTTTCCAACACCGTGATCCGCTACGTGTTCTGGATCGGGCTCGCGCTTGTCGTCGCCGCGGTCTCGCGCAAGGGGCTCGAGATCATTCCGGTCGCCAGCGTCGTCGCCGGCCTGATCGTGATCGCCGCGATCACACGCGGCGGCCGCGCCACCCTCAAAGCCTGCCGCGACTCGCTCGCCGACAGCGCCAAGTCGGCGCTGACCGTCGGCATGGCCTGCGCCATCGTCGGCACCATCATCGGCATGATGACGCAGACCGGCGTCGGCACCATCTTCGGCAGCTGGATCATCGGGCTCGGCGCCAAGAGCCTGTTCCTGGCGCTGATCATGACCATGCTCCTGTCGATCCTGCTCGGCACCGGCATCCCGACCATCCCGACCTACATCATCACGGCCGCGCTCGCCGCGCCGGCGCTGGCGAAACTCGGCGTGCCGCTGATCGCGAGCCACATGTTCGCGTTCTATTACGGCATCATGGCTGACCTCTCGCCGCCGGTGGCGCTCGCGGCGCTGGCGGCGGCGCCGATCGCCAAGGAGAACCCGGACAAGATCGGCTGGGAGGCGATGCGGATCGCGCTCGCCGGCTACGTCATTCCCTTCATCTTCGTGTATTCGCCGGCGCTGATGCTGCAGAGCGGAGACCCGATGCAGGCGCAGCTCGGCTTCTACGGCGCGGTGGCGCTGGCGACCTTCAAGGCGCTGGTGGCGATCGCCCTGTTCGGCATCGTCGCGATCGGCTTCCTGTTCACGCGGCTGACTTTGGTCGAGATCGCGGTGGCGTTCGTGGCGGCGCTCTGCCTGCTCGGCGATTTCCCGTTCTCGGACACCGCGGGCTTCACGCTGTCGGCGGCCGTCCTGCTCTGGCAGTGGCGGCAGCGCGCGCGCGACGCGGTGGCGGCGGCTTGAGCCTCTGCCTCGCCTCCGCAGGCGTGGTGAAGACGCTGTCGGTGGCGGCGTTCACGCTCGCCTGGACCCATTCGATCGAGAAGACCGCCTGGCAGGAGGATTGGCTGATCACATCAGCCGGCCTCGAGCTGACGCAGGCCCGCATCAAGGGCACCGGCGCCGGCATGGAGCCGCCGCCGGAGGCGCGGCTCGTCGGCGGCTGGTTTCAATGGTCGCCGCCGCCGCTGCCTCGGCCGGAAGTCGTGCTCGGCAATTCCGGCGCCGCCGGCGAATGGCTTCTGTGCCACGCGGGACGCTGCCAGACGCTATCGGAGATTTTCGGCCATCCGATCGGTGCTAATGTCACCACGATGAGCGCTTGCGACAATCCGTAGCCCGGATGGAGCGCAGCGTAATCCGGGAACAGCGGCCCCGGATTGCGCTGCGCTTCATCCGGGCTACAAGAACAACAGGGAGAAACAACCGATGGATCGGCTCAAGGGCAAGGTTGCGATGGTGGTCGGCGCGGGCTCGATTGGGCCCGGCTGGGGCAATGGCAAGGCGACCGCCGTGACCTTCGCGCGCGAGGGCGCCAGCGTGTTCTGCGTCGATCGCAACGGCGCGGCGGCCGAGGAAACCGTCGGCCTCATCACCGGCGAGGGCGGCAAGGCCGCCGCGTTCACTGCCGACGTCTCGCGCGCCGCCGAGGTCGAGGCGATGGTCGCGGCCTGCCTGAAAACCTATGGCCGCATCGACGTGCTCGACAACAATGTCGGCATCGCCGAGGTCGGCAGCGTGGTCGAGGTCGCGGAGGCCGAATGGGACCGCGTGTTCGCGGTCAATCTCAAGAGCGCCTACCTGTCGATGAAGCACGTCATCCCCGTGATGATCAAGCAGGGCGGCGGCTCGATCATCAACATCTCGTCGATCGCCTCGATCCGCCATGTCGGCATCTCCTATGTCAGCTACAATGCGAGCAAGGCGGCGATGAACCAGATGACGCGCTCGACCGCGGTCGAGTTCGCCTCCAAACACGTTCGCGTCAATGCCATCCTGCCCGGGTTGATGAAGACGCCGATGGTGGCGCATTCGGCGGGTCTGGCGCAGAGCTACGCCAAGGGCGACGTCGAGGCGATGTGGCGCGCCCGCGACGCGCAGGTGCCGATGGGCCACATGGGCGACGCCTGGGACGTCGCCAACGCGGCGCTGTTCCTCGCGTCAGATGAATCGAAGTACGTCACCGGTATCGAGCTCGTGGTCGACGGCGGCATCACCAGCAAGTCGGGCGCATAGGTCCACTGCGTCGCGAGCCATAGCGCTGGCTATTGACCCGTCATCCTGAGGTGCGAGCTCTTGCGAGCCTCGAAGGATGCACGGCCACCAGACGGGCCGTCGACCCTTCGAGGGCCGCTGAAGAAGCGGCCACCTCAGGGTGACGGATCGGACAGCGGTGCTACAAACACAGTGTCGTCCCGGCCTTCGCCGGGACGACGCGTGGAGAGAGTTGCACCGCCCATCTCTAGCGCTCCCATCACGCCTCGGCGCTGAGTTCGGCGCGATCGAGCTCCTCTTCGACCAGATGGAAGGCATCGTCGCCGATCGCTTCGTTATGGCGCAGATTGAGCAGCGCGCGGCGCGCCGCTGCGATGGCGCGGCGGCGCAGCGGGTCGGCCGGCAGTTCGCCCGAGGCGACGCCGCCGTCCGGCTCGTTTTCGGCACGCAGCAGCACGGCGCGGTATTCGAGCCTGAGAATCTCGGCTTCCTCGGAGGGATCGGCATCGATCTCGTCCAGCGCCGCGCGAATGGCGATGCCGCGGGCATGCGCGGCCTCGCGCGCCACCGGGTCGTCGTCATCGAACTTCAGCGCCAGGATCAGCGGCCGCAGCGTCAGGCCCTGGATCACCAGCGAACCCAGCACCACGGCAAACGCCGTGAGCAGGATCAGATCGCGATACGGAAAATACTCGGGCAGCGCGAAGGCGGCCGCCAGCGTGACGATGCCGCGCATCCCGCACCAGGACACGACGATGCTGCGCCGCGACGACGGCACGGCCGCGACCACGTATGACGGAAGCAGGTCGTGCGATTTCAGGACGCGCAGGAACGCGCCATAGGACATCACCCAGGCGATCCGGATGAAGATCACCACGGCGAGGATGATCGCGGCAAAGCTGCAATATTTGAATCGCACCTCGTCGTCGAGCCCGGACCAGATTGGACCCAGCTGCATGCCGATCAGCATGAAGGCGAGCACGTTGAGCACGAACACGACGGTTTCCCACACCGTGTAGGACGAGACGCGCAGCCGCGCCGAGGTGCTGGCCGGCGCGGCGCGGGCGATCGTGATCGCATAGGCGATGATGGTGAGGATGCCGGACAGCCCGACATGCTCGGCGACGATCCACACCATGAAGGTGCCGCCGAACTGCGTGATGATCGCGCTCGGCGCCTCGGTGATGCGGCGCGTGATCATCATCCAGATCTGCGCGAAGATGTAGCCGGCGGCGAGGCTGCCGGCCAGCGCCACCGCGAGCGACGGCACGAATTCGCGCACCTTCATGTGCTCGGCGACGACCAGGCCGACCGCGACGCGATAGATCAAGAGCGCGCTGGCGTCGTTGAGCAGGCTTTCGCCCTCGAGGATCTTCTGGATGCGATATGGCAGCTTGACCTGGCGCAGGATCGCGGTGGCCGCGGCGGCGTCGGGCGGCGCGACGATGGCGCCGAGCGCGATCGCGACCGGCCATGGCATATCGGGGCGCAGCCAGCGCGCGACCACCGCGACCCCCACCGTGGTGATGCCGACCGCGACCACCACCAGCGTCGTGACCGGCAGCCAGTTGTTGCGCAGGTCGCGCAGCGAGGTGTCGAAGGCGGCGTCCAGCAGCACGGGGGCCACGAACAGCGCCAGCGCCAGTTTCGGTTCCAGCGCCCAGGACGGGCCTGAGGGCAGGAAGGCGAGCAGCATGCCGCCGATCGCAAGGAACGTCGGATAGGGCACCTTGAGCCGCCGCGCCAGCGCCGACAGCGCAACGGCCGCGAGCAGCAGTCCGATGATCCATTCGAATGTCAGCAAGCCGAACCCCCGTGCGCCGATCGTCGCAATTGACGTATAATCCAGCGTGTGGTTTTGCGGCAATTGCTACGCGGTCCGGATGGCGGGCTGCCTGGCGGGTTCAGGCGCGGGACAGGGACGCCTCGTCGGCGATCGTGATGCGACGCAATTCTGCAAATTGGACGCGGTCGCTGCTCGGCGTCTGCCTGTCATGCATGCTGTTCGCCGATCTCGCGCGTGCGACCAGCAGCGAGCCCGGCAAGGACGTGGAGGCCGATCCCGGCCGCTGTGTCGCTGCGGCCGCGGCAGGCGATGACGACAAGACCATCGAGGTCTGCGGTTCCCTGATCGACAACGAGAAGGCGGAGCGGACCGATCGCGCAAGGGCGCTGCTGGCGCGCGCTGCGGCCTATGATCGCAAGCAGATGATCGATCGCGCAATCACGGACTACGATATTGCGCTCAGGTTCGATCCGTCGCTCACCGACGCCTACAATGCGCGCGGCGAGCTCTGGCGCAGGAAGGGCGACCGGCGCAGGGCGATCATGGATTTCGGCGCCGCGGTCAAGCTCGATCCCAACCATGCGGCGGCCAAGGCCAACTACAAATCGCTGTCGCTGGAGCTGGAGCGGATCGGCGCGATGATGGCGGTGGCCGGCAAGCCGAGCTTCGATTGCCGCAAGGCGCGCCGGCCGGTGGAGAAGGCGATCTGCGCCAATCCCGAGCTCGCCGACCTCGACCGCGAGGTCAACGCCTCCAACGTCCGGGCGATCCGCGAAGCGCAAAACCCGCGCCAGGCGCGCGAGCTGCAGCGCGAGCAGGACCAGTTCATCGCCCGCCGCAATGCCGAATTCGGCAAGCCGGGCTACGACCTGCAGAAGGCGATGCGCGAGCGGCTGCAGCAGATCAACGGGGTGGACGGATACTAGAGCATGATCCGGACCCAAAGGGCCGCGTTAGCGCAAAGTGCGAAGCGATTTTCCGAAATGATCATGCTCAGGGCTGTGGCAACGGCGGCGGTGATTTCGGCTTGAAACGCCGCCGCTTCCCGTGACAATGGTCGATCAACGACGCGCGACCAGCGCGAGGGAGAACGCCATGACGATCCTGCAAACGGGCCGGTATCATGAGGTGCATGCCCGCTCGCTCCGGGACCCCGAGGGGTTTTGGGCGGAAGCGGCGCGCGAGATCGACTGGATCGAGCCGGCGAAGCAGATCTTCGATCCAGCGGTGGGGACCTACGGCCGCTGGTTCAGCGGCGCCGTGGTCAACACCTGCTACAACGCGCTGGATCGTCACGTCGCCGGCGGCCGCGCCGGCCAGGTTGCGCTGCTGCACGATTCGACGCTGACCAACACCATCACCAAATTCACCTATGCCGAGCTCCTGAAAGAGGTGCAGGCGCTCGCTGCCGTGATGCAGGATTTCGGCGTGGCCAAGGGCGATCGCGTTATCCTCTATATGCCGATGGTGCCGGAGGCCGTGGTCGCGATGCTGGCTTGCGCGCGGATCGGCGCGGTGCACAGCGTGGTGTTCGGCGGCTTTGCGGCCAAGGAGCTGGCGAGCCGGATCGACGACGCCAAGCCAAAACTGATCTTCTCGGCGAGTTGCGGGCTCGAGCCCGGCCGCATCGTGCAATACAAGCCGCTGCTCGACGAGGCGATCCGGCTTGCCGGCGCGAAGCCCGAGGCCTGCATCATCCTGCAGCGGCCGCAGCACGGCTGCGAGCTCACCGCGGGCCGCGACCATGACTGGGCGACGTTGCGCCGCACCGCCCTCGACGCCGGCAAGGCCGCACCCTGCGTGCCGGTGCTGGCGACCGATCCGCTCTACATCCTCTACACGTCCGGCACCACGGGCGTTCCGAAGGGCGTGGTGCGCGACAATGGCGGGCATCTCGTTGCGCTGAAATGGTCGATGTACAACCTCTATGGCGTCAAGCCGGGCGAGGTCTGGTGGTGCGGCTCCGACATCGGCTGGGTGGTCGGCCACAGCTACATCGTCTACGGCCCGCTGATCCATGGCGCGACCTCGATCATGTATGAGGGCAAGCCGGTCGGCACGCCCGACGCCGGCGCGTTCTGGCGCGTGATAAGCGAGCACAGAGCGGTGGCGCTGTTCACCGCGCCGACCGCGTTCCGCGCCATCAAGAAGGAAGACCCCGAGGGCAGACTGATCCGCAAGTACGATCTGTCGAGCTTCCGCACGCTGTTCCTTGCCGGCGAGCGCGCCGATCCGCCGACGGTGGAATGGGCGGAGCAGCAGCTCAAGGTGCCCGTGATCGATCACTGGTGGCAGACCGAGACCGGCTGGTGCATCGCCGGCAATCCGGTCGGCCTCGGCATGCTGCCGGTCAAGCATGGCTCGCCGACGGTGCCGATGCCGGGCTACCAGGTCGACGTGGTGGACGAAGCGGCAAAGCCGGTGCCGGCGGGCACCATGGGCTCGATCGTGATCAAGCTGCCGATGCCGCCGGCCTGCCTGCCGACGCTGTGGCAGCAGGACGATCGCTTCAAGGAGGCCTACCTGTCGGAATTCCCCGGCTACTACAAGACCTCGGACGCCGGCTACCGCGACCAGGACGGCTATGTCTGGGTGATGGGCCGCACCGACGACATCATCAATGTCGCGGGACATCGGCTCTCCACCGGCGGCATGGAGGAGATTCTTGCCTCGCATCCCGACGTCGCCGAATGCGCCGTGCTCGGCATCAAGGACAACATCAAGGGCGAGGTGCCCTGCGGTTTCCTGGTGCTGAAGGCGGGCGTCAGCAAGAGCCCCGACGATGTCGAGAAGGAGGTGGTGGCGCTGGTCCGCGACAAGCTCGGCCCGGTCGCCGCCTTCAAGCTCGCGATCACGGTGGCGCGGTTGCCGAAAACCCGCTCCGGCAAAATCCTGCGCGGCACCATCAAGAAGATCGCCGACGGCGAGCCCTGGACCATGCCGGCGACGATCGAGGATCCGAAGGTGCTGGATGAGATCGGCGATGCGCTGAAGGGGAAGGTGTGATCGTCATTGCGAGGAGTGAAGCGACGCCTTCGCGCGCTTCGCTTGCAATGAAAGTTCAATCGAGGGAGCACGTCGTGTGGCCACCCCTCTCCCTAACCCTCCCCCGCAAGGGGGGAGGGAACCCGTCCACCGGTGCGTCCCTCACGTTGGGCAGTGCTCGACGTCATCTGTCACGAGTGAGGTGAGCACGCTGGTCAGGCTCCCTCCCCCCTTGCGGGGGAGGGTTGGGGAGAGGGGGGAGCCCCGGGCGAGGTCCTCGATTGAGCGCACCATCGTGCAACTCCTGACCGCCCCACCGAAACCCATCCGGAAGCAAAACGGCCTTGATTTTGATGGATTGCCGGGTCATTTCCGGCCTCACGTCATATCGCCACCAGATACGGACCACCGGATGCGATCCTTTTCCGCACGCGTACCCTTCGCATTGCTGCTCGCGCTGCCGCTGCTCACCGGCTGCCTCGAGCGCGGCAACTCGCCGGTCGCGGCTAGCATGGGCGATGACGATCAGTACTGCCAGGCCAATGGCAAGGTTGCGGTCGGCACGCCCGAATATGTCGCCTGCCGCAAGGACCGCGACGTGCAGCGCCAGAACGCCGAAGCCCGCTACGACCGCCGGCAGCGCGATCTCGGCGAATACATGCTGAACAATCCGAACCGGCCTTGAGGCGCGCGACGGCTGCTCGCTTCACATGCCCGGCGTCATACCCGCGAAAGCTGGGTATCCAGTACGCCGCGGCCTCTCGATGAAACTGCAAAGCCTCTGGAATACTGGATCACCCGCTTTCGCGGGTGATGACAGTTGAGATTGTGGTGCGCACGCACGCCCCAAACAAAAACGCGGCAGGTTACCCTGCCGCGTTGCGCATTCCATGCGGAGAAGCGGCTGCGCTTACTCTTCGTCCTCGTCGATCTTCTTGCCGCCGATCGTCTTCAGCTTGGCGAACACGGCGTCGACATTGAGATCGTCGTGCTTCTCGATCGGCTGATCGTCGAGCTCGTCCTTGCGCGTGGTCTCGGAGGCCGGCAGCAGCGTGGCGCCGCCATAGACGGTCGCGGCGGGCTTCTCCTTGGCGGCGCGCTGCACCTCGAAGTCGAGCTCGATCTGCGAGCACAGGCCGAGCGTCACCGGGTCCATCGGCGTCAGGGTCGAGGCGTTCCAGTGGGTGCGGTCGCGCACGCTCGCGATCGTGGTCTTGGTGGTGCCGACGAGGCGCATGATCTGGGCGTCCTTCAACTCGGGGTGGTTGCGCACCAGCCAGAGGATCGCGCTCGGCCGCTCATGGCGGCGCGACACCGGGGTGTAGCGCGGGCCCTTCTTCTTGGCCGAAGTCGGCAGCACCACCTTGCTCTCCTGCAGCTTGAGCCGGTAGTTCTGGTCGCGCTCGCCCCGCTCGATCTCCTCGCGGGTCAGCTGGCCGTTGGAGATGGGGTCCATGCCCTTGATGCCCTGGGCGGCGTCACCGTCGGCGATGGCGCGGACCTCCAGGGGGTGCATTTTGGTAAAATCGGCCACCTGATCGAACGTCAGGGCGGTATTGTCGACCAACCACACGGCAGTCGCCTTCGGCATCAGCGGTGCGTTGCTCATGGCAAATCTCCTTTGTGCTTCGCCCACCTCTGTCGAGGCGAAGCTGGTAGTCATCGGCGATGACGGGAATTATAGGCCCTATATAAGCCCTCAGGGGGGAATGGCGCAATGGGCCAGCAAAATCGCCTTGACAGCGCCCGAAAGCAGTCCCAAGTCCTTAGTCAAATTGGCCGTTCCCCGCCCAGCCGGCGAGGGGTGATTCGGTCCCGAGATTGCTCCGAGACAGCCCCAAGACACCCCAAGACAGGCCTGAAGACAGCCCCATGTCAGCGAAAAAACCCGACCTGAGAATCGTGCTTTGTTCCCCGCGTGGCTTCTGCGCCGGGGTGGTCCGCGCCATCGACACGGTGGAACGGGCGCTCACCATCTACGGCGCCCCGGTCTATGTCCGGCACGAGATCGTCCACAACAAGTACGTGGTGGACAGCCTGAAGACCAAGGGCGCCATTTTCGTCGAGGAATTGGCTGAAATCCCCGACGATACCAACGCGCCGGTGGTGTTTTCGGCCCATGGGGTGCCGAAATCGGTTCCGGCCGAGGCCAAGTCCCGCAACTTCTTCTCGCTGGACGCGACCTGCCCGCTGGTGACCAAGGTGCACCGCGAGGCGGCGATCCATTTCAAGCGCGGCCGCGAGATCTTCCTGATCGGGCATTCCCATCATCCTGAGGTGGTCGGCACGCTGGGCCAGCTTCCGGTCGGCGCCGTGACCCTGATCGAGACCGCCGAGGACGCCAAGACGATCGCGCCGAAGGATCCCAACAACCTCGCCTTCGTGACCCAGACCACGCTGTCGATCGACGACACCGCCGAGATCGTGGCGCTGCTCAAGGAGCGCTTCCCGAACATCAACGGGCCGCACAAGGAAGACATCTGCTACGCCACCACCAACCGCCAGCTCGCGGTGAAGAAGGTGGCGCCGGTGGTCGATGCGCTGATCGTGGTCGGCGCGCCGAACTCGTCGAACTCGCAGCGCCTGCGCGAGGTCGCCGAACGCGAGGGCTGCCCGATTGCGGTGCTGGCGCAGCGCGCCAGCGACATCGACTGGGCGCGGTTCGAGGGCATCAAGAGCCTCGGCATCACCGCGGGCGCCTCGGCGCCGGAGGTGATCGTCGAGGAGATCATGGGCGCCTTCGCCGAGCGCTTCGAACTCCACGTGGAGACGGTCTCGGCCGCGGAGGAGAACGAGTTCTTCCCGCTGCCGCGCTCGCTGCGGCCTGACGCTGCCGCGGCGGAATAGACCATATGGCGGTCTACACCGACGTTGCCGCCGAAGACCTCGCGGAATTCCTGGAGAGTTACGACATCGGCGAATTGCTTTCCTACAAAGGCATCGCCGAGGGCGTCGAGAATTCGAACTTCCTGCTGCACACCAGCCAGGGCGCCTACATCCTCACGCTTTACGAGAAGCGCGTGGCGGAGGGCGACCTGCCGTATTTCCTGTCGCTGATGGGCCATCTCGCTGAACGCGGGGTCTCGTGCCCGCAGCCGGCGCGCAATCGCAAGGGCGAGGTCTTTAGCCGGCTGGCCGGGCGGCCGGCCGCGATCATCAATTTCCTCGAAGGCATGTGGCCGCGGCGGCCGAACGTGACGCATTGTTCGGGTGTCGGCGAGGCGCTCGCCAAAATGCATCTGGCCGGGCAGGATTTTCCGATGGTGCGGCAAAATCCGCTGTCAGTGTCCGGCTGGCGGCCGCTGTTCGAGCTTGCCGCCGCGCGGGCCGACAGCGTGCAGGCCGGCCTCTCCGACTTCATCGCGCGCGAGCTCGATCATCTCGAGGCGAACTGGCCCGATGATCTGCCGGTCGGCGTCATCCACGCCGATCTGTTTCCCGACAACGTCTTCTTCCTCGGCGACAAGCTGTCCGGCCTGATCGACTTCCCGTTCGCCTGCAACGACATCCTGGCCTACGACGTCGCGATCTGCCTTAACGCCTGGTGCTTCGAGGTGGATCATTCCTTCAACGTCACCAAGGCGCGCGCGCTGCTCAATGCCTATCGCCGCGCCCGGCCGCTGTCAGCCGCGGAGGAGGCGGCGCTGCCGCTGCTCGCGCGCGGCGCTGCGATGCGCTTTTTGCTGACGCGGCTGGTCGACTTCCTCAACGTGCCGGAAGGCGCGCTGGTGCAGCCGAAGGACCCGCTGGAATATGTCCGCAAGCTGCGTTTCCAGCAGAATGTCGCTGCGATCAGCGACTACGGCATCACGCCGGCAGGATGCGCGGCGTGAGCGAGAAGCCGCATGTCACGGTGTTCACCGATGGTGCCTGCTCCGGAAATCCGGGGCCGGGCGGCTGGGGTGCGATCCTCCGCTTCGGCGAGGTCGAGAAGGAATTGAAGGGCGGCGAGCCGCACACCACCAACAACCGCATGGAGCTAATGGCGGCGATCTCGGCGCTGGAAGCCCTGAAAAAACCCTGCGTGGTCGACCTCACCACCGACAGCCAGTATGTCCGTCAGGGCATCACCGGCTGGATCCACGGCTGGAAGCGCAACGGCTGGCGCACCGCCGACAAGAAGCCGGTCAAGAATGTCGAGCTGTGGCAGCGTTTGGATGCCGCGCTGAAGCCGCACGAGGTGCGCTGGCACTGGATCAAGGGCCACGCCGGCCACGCCGAGAACGAGCGCGCCGACCTCCTCGCCCGCGAGGGCGTGGCGATGGCAAGGTTGAAGGCGTAGGGATCGTACCCTCTCCCCTTGTGGGAGAGGGTGGCTTCGCAAAGCGAAGCCGGGTGAGGGGTCTGTCTCCGCGGAAAGAGACCCCTCATCCGTCGCGGACTGCGTCCGCGCCACCTTCTCCCACAAGGGGAGAAGGGAAGAAGCGTAGGATGGGTAGAGCGAAGCGAAACCCATCATCCCGATGCGCGGCGGGAAGTTGATGGGTTTCGCTGCGCTCTACCCATCCTACGAGCTATCCATCCGAACGAGCGGCGTTGGCCAACCGCAACTGTCATCGCCCGGCTCGACCGGGCGATCCAGTATTCCAGAGGCAGCGGTGATTGAGCCGAGAGGCCGCGGCGTACTGGATCGCCCGGTCCATGGGCGCAATTGCGCCCAGGCCGGGCGATGACAGTGTTTCCTGAGGAGCTATCTCAACTCGTCATTGCGAGCGAAGCGAAGCAATCCATCTCTCCGCTCGCTGCGGCATGGATTGCTTCGTCGCTTCGCTCCTCGCAATGACGGTGAGGCTCAGAGCTGGCCGAGCAGCGTGTCGCCGCCGGAGACCTCGACCTTGCCCGGGGCGGGCTCGAGGTTGAGCTTCTTGACCTCGCCGTTCTCGACCAGCATCGAGTAGCGCTTGGAGCGGATGCCGAGGCCGTTGGCGGAGGCGTCGAGCTCCATGCCGATCGCCTTGGCGAACTCGGCGTTGCCGTCGGCGAGGAAGATGGCTTCGTCGCGCTGGTCGGTGTCGCGCTTCCAGGCGTTCATCACGAAGGCGTCGTTGACCGAGACGATCGCGATGGTGTCGACGCCCTTGTTCTTCATGGCATAGGCGTTGAGGAAGATGCTCGGCAGATGCATCTTGTGGCAGGTCCCGGTGTAGGCGCCGGGCACGGCGAACAGGGCGACCTTCTTGCCCTTGAAAATGTCGTCGGTGGTTTTGACCTGCGGTCCTTCGGCGGTCATCACCCGAAACTTGGCTTCCGGCAGCTTGTCGCCAACCTTGATCGTCATCGTCGTTCTCCCTCGCTGAAGCGGACCTGTCTTAGACCCGGCGCGCGGACGGCACAATATGGCGTAGCGGGGGAACGGCAATGCCGAGGGGCGTCACTGTTCCGTCATCAGCCGGAAAACCCGCCGCTGTCGAGAAAAGCCTGCTCGTCCGGCGTCGTTTGGCGGCCCAGCACGCGGTTACGGTGCGGGAAGCGGCCGAACCGGCGGATGATGTCGGCGTGGTCCTCGGCGTATTTCAGGTTTTGCGGATGGCCGCCGCCGTATTCGCTGAACAGCGCGACGCAGCGCTGCTGGTCGGCGAGATGCTCCGAATGCATGAAGGGCAGATAGAGGAATTCGCGCAGCAGCGGGTCGACCCGCGCATCGACGCCGCGGTCGATGGCGCGGCCGGCCACCTCGCGCGCCAGCGCATCGCTGGAGAACGTTTTGGGGTCGTCGCGGAACATGTTGCGGGGAAACTGGTCGAGCACGATGGTCAGCGCCAGCGCGCCGTCGTCGCTCGCCTCCCATGACGACAGCTCGCCGGCCGCCGCTTTCTGCCACGTCGCGAGGAAGCGACCGCTGATCTCGGCATCGAACGCGTCGTTGCGCTTGTACCAGCCGTCACGGCCGACCCCGCGCCAGAAGGCGAGGATGTCGGCCGGCGTCGCAATGCCCGCGTCAGTCATACTGCACTGCCGACCTGCTCGGCTCTTGTTTGAGCATGATCTATTCGGAAAACCGCTTCACACTTTTCCGGATCATGCTCAGGCCGCGGCCTTCTTCTCGTCGCGCAATTCGCGACGCAGGATCTTGCCGACATTGGTCTTCGGCAGGTCGGTCCTGAACTCGATCTGCTTCGGCACCTTGTAGGCGGTGAGCTGGGTGGCGCTGAACTTGATGATGTCCTCGGCGGTGAGGTTCGGGTCCTTCCTGACCACGAACGCCTTCACCGCCTCGCCGGACTTGGCGTCGGGCACGCCGATCACGGCGCATTCCAGCACGCCCGGATGGCTCGCGATCACTTCCTCGATCTCGTTCGGATAGACGTTGAAGCCGGAGACCAGGATCATGTCCTTCTTGCGGTCGACGATCTTGGTATAGCCCTTCTCGTCCATCACCCCGATGTCGCCGGTCCGGAAATAGCCGTCCGCCGTCATCACGCGCGCGGTCTCGTCCGGCCTGTTCCAGTAGCCGACCATCACCTGCGGACCCTTGGCGCAGATTTCGCCGGCTTCGCCGAGCGGCAATTCATTGCCGTCGTCGTCGCGGATCGAGAGCCAGGTCGACGGCACGGGCAGGCCGATCGTCCCGGAGAACTCCGTGATGGTCGCGGGATTGCACGTCAGGGTCGGCGAGGTCTCCGACAGGCCGTAGCCTTCCGACAGCGAAACGCCGGTGACCTTCAGCCATTTCTCCGCGACCGGCCGTTGCGTCGCCATGCCGCCGCCATTGGCGATCTTCAGCTTGGAGAAGTCGAGCTTGTCGAAGCCGGGCGTGTTCAACAGGGCATTGTAGAGCGTGTTGACCGCCGGAAAGAAGCTGACCTGGTACTTCGCCAGTTCCTTGACGAAGCCGGGCATGTCGCGCGGGTTCGGAATCAGGAGATTGGTGCCGCCACACCGCATGCCCAGCAGATAGCACGCGGTCAGCGCAAAGACGTGATAGAGCGGCAGCGCGCAGACGATGACCATCTGTTCGACGATCGGCGGCTTCGCCAGCGCCGGCTGCAGCCAGGCATCGTTCTGCAGCACGTTGGCCAGGATGTTGCGATGGAGCAGGGTCGCGCCCTTGGACACGCCGGTGGTGCCGCCGGTATATTGCAGGAAGGCAACGTCATCGAGCGTGAGCTGCGGCTTGTTCAGCTTCAGGCCGCGGCCGGCCGACAGCGCCTCATTGAAGCCGACGGCGCCAGGGATCGACCAGGCCGGCACCATCTTCTTCACCCGGCGCACGACGAGGTTGACGATCACGCCCTTGAGGCCGAGCAGGTCGCCCATGCTGCCGACGATGACATGCTTGACCGCGGCGTTCGGCAGCACCTTCTGCACGGTGGTGGCGAAATTCTCCAACACGATGATCGCTTCGGCGCCGGAATCCTTCAGCTGATGCTCGAGCTCGCGCGGGGTGTAGAGTGGATTGACGTTGACGACGGCATAGCCGGCGCGCAGCACGGCGGCGGTCGCAACCGCATATTGCAGCACGTTCGGCATCATCAGCGCGACCCGCGCGCCCCTCTGCAGGCCCTTGCTCTGCAGATAGGCGCCGAGCGCCGCCGACATCTCGTCGAGCTCGCGATAGGTGATCGACTTGTCCATGCAGATGAACGCCTTGCGGTCGGCGTACTTGCGAAAGCTCTCCTCCAGCAACTCGACCAGCGACGAATACTGCGCGAGGTCGATATCGGCGGGTACGCCGGCCGGATAGTGTTTGAGCCAGATGCGCTCCATGGTCCTTCCCCTCTCCAAACTCTGCCCGAAGTCCCGGATTGCTTCCGGTTTGTCCGGTCCTTGTCCGGTCCTTTGGCCGCCCTTGGCTGGCCTCGGCCGCGTTATTTCGGGCAGTATTGAGCAATGCGGCGGCCAATGGCAAGCCGCTGCGCGCTATCGACGCATTGGACTGGGGAGAGTGGAGGGCTCGGCTAGCTCGCCGGCTTGGCGTCGCTCTTCGGCTTGCCGGCCGCCTTCGGCTTTGCGGCGGGTTTTGCCGCCGCCGGCTTCTCGGGTTTGGCGGCGGCCGCCGGTTTGTTGGCCAGCGGCTTCGCAACCGCGGCATCCGGCTTGGCGGCGGCGTGGCGCGCCGGCTTGGCCGCAGCCTTGCCGTCGGACTTCGCATCGCCCTTGAGATCGCCCTTGGTTTCAGCGTCCGGCTTGTTGATCTTGATGACGACCCGGGTGCGCTTGCCGTGCTTGACCGGCTGCATCTTCTCGCTGTCGGCCGCGGCGGCTGCGATCAGCGCGGCGCCAGTCTTGGTCGGACCGGTATAGACGATCACCGGCTCCGATGCCGCCGCCGGCAGCGCCAGCAATTCCGACGGCTTCGGCATGGCCGCCTGCAGGCCCGCGGCGAAGAAGTTCATGTTGGTCTCGCCACCGCCGGCGCTCCCGGCGCTGGCCACGGTGTCTTCCTGATCCTCGTCGCTGGCGGGCCGCTTGTGCTTGCCGCCGCACATCTCCTCGCGCAGGTTCGGCGGCGAGGCATCGATCGGGACGAGATTGTCGACCGTGCCGAGCGAGGGCTTCAGCCACGCCAGCCCGTTATTGGTAAAGCCGCGATCCAAAAGCTGCGCGGCGCGGATCGCGCGCATGCGGCCGGAGGAAGCGCCGAGCACGACCGCGATCAGCCGCTTGCCGTCACGCGTTGCCGAGGCCACCAGATTGTAGCCCGAGGCGCAGATGAAGCCGGTCTTGAAGCCGTCGGCGCCGGGATAGCGGCCGATCAGCTTGTTGAAGTTCGCTGTGACGCGGCGGCCGAAGCGGATCGAGGGGATGTGGACGAAGTATTCGTATTCCGGCAGGTCGCGGATGATGGCGCGGGCGAGGATCGCCATGTCGCGCGCCGAGGTGATCTGGCCATCGGCGGGCAGGCCGTTCGGGTTGACGTAGCTCGTTTGCGTCATGCCGAGCTTTTGCGCGGTCTGGTTCATCATCCCGGCAAAGCCGTCGACCGAGCCGCCGATGCCTTCAGCCAGCACCACGGCCATGTCGTTAGCCGACTTCACCAGCATCATCTTCAGCGCGTTGTCGACGGTGACCTGGGTGCCGGGCCGGAAGCCCATCTTCGAGGGCGATTGCGACGCCGCGGTCGGCGACACCGTGATCAGCGTGTCGAGCGAGACGCGGCCCTGCTTTACCGCCGCCAGCGTCACATAGGCCGTCATCAGCTTGCTGAGCGAGGCCGGATACCACGGCATCGTCGCATTGTCGGCCTGTAGCACCTTGCCGCTGTCGGCTTCGATCACCAGCAGCGCCTCGGCCGCAGCCATGCGCGGCGCCACGACGGCAAGCATCGTGACGGCGAGTATCCATTTCAATGACGGGCGCAGCAGCGGGCGAAGCAAATGCACGAATCCGGTTCCGGTCCTTTGAGACCCGCCTTCAACAAGGAGGTCTTTGCGAATGTGACGTCGGGTTTCAAGCGTGTCCGGGGCCGCTTTGCGGCAATGCAAACCCTATACCGGGTTGCAATTCGAGAACAGAGGCCACCGAACTAAATCGTGGACGAAATCGGCTGAATTTCGGCAGCCGCCTCAATTGGAAAGCGGCAACTATGGCGCCTCGATCTCGGCGCGTGCCTGCTCCTGGACCATGTACTGGGCGCGCGCGAGATCGGCAAAACGCCCGCCTTTTGCCACCAGTTCATCGAAAGTTCCGCTTTCGATCACCCGTCCCTGCTCGAACATCAGGATCCGTGTGGCGTGGCGGATGGTGGAGAGGCGGTGCGCGATCACGAAGGTGGTGCGACCCTTCATCACTTCATCGAGAGCGGCGTTAACTTTCGCCTCGGTGACGGCGTCGAGCGCGCTGGTCGCCTCGTCCAGGATCAGGATCGGCGGGTCCTTCAGCAAGGCGCGCGCGATCGACAGCCGCTGGCGTTCGCCGCCCGAGAGCATGCGGCCGCGTTCGCCGGCGTGGGTGTCGAACTTCTTGTCGCTGCGCTCGATGAAATCCAACGCCTGCGCGCGGCTGGCTGCGGTACGCAGTTCCTCATCGGTTGCATCGGGCTTGCCGACCCGCAGGTTCTCGGCGATCGAGCGGTTGAACAGCAGCGCTTCCTGGAACACGACGCCGATATTCCGCCGCAGCCCGGTCAGCTTCAGCGCGCGGATATCCATACCGTCGATTTTGATGATGCCGGATTGCGGATCGAAGGCGCGATGCAGCAGCGCGATCGCTGTGGACTTGCCGGCGCCGGTCGAGCCGACCAGCGCGATGGTCTGGCCCGGCAGCGCGGTGAATGAGAGATCCTCGACCGCCGGCCGCTTGCCGTCATAGGAGAACGAGACGTCGTTGAATTCGACGAGGCCGGACAGCCGCCCGGGATCGACCGCGCCGGGCCGGTCGCGCACCGCCGGCACCGCGTCGAGCACATCGAAGAATTCCTGCAGGCGCGGCGCTTCCATGAACACGTTGTTGATGAAGCTCACCACCTGTTCGAGCTTCTGGATCAGCATGGTCGCGAACGAGACGAACATCACGATCTCGCCGACCGTCGTGAGATTCTCATTATGCAGCGCGATGCCGACGGTGAAGATCGCCAGCACCGTGATCGTGGTCGAGGCCCGGGTGATCACGGTGACCAGCGCCCACCACGACAGCACCGGCATCTGCACCGCGAGCAGCTTGTCGGCGACGAAGCGCAGGCCCTGCACCTCGGAATCGATCCGCACGAAGCTTTGCACCAGCGCGACGTTGCCGAGCGCGTCGGAGGCGCGCGCCGAGAGATCGCTGTAGAACGCCTCGACCTCGCTCTGCATGCCGTAGGTCTTGCGCACCACCAGCGTGGTCAGCACCGTGAACACGACGCAGAGCACGAACAACAGGATCGCCAGCCGCCAGTTGATGTAGAGCGCGAGCGGCAGCAGCACGACCAGCGACATGATCGCGGCAAAATGCTCGCGGAAGAAGCCGAGCCAGAGCCGCCACAGCGCGTCGGTGCCGTTCAGCATCACCTTCATCAAGCGTCCGGAATGGGTGCCGGAATGGAAGGTCAGCGGCAGCTGCAGGATGTGCTCGAAATAATCGGTCAGCACCGCCTGGCGCTGGCGATGCGCCAGCCGGTCGGCCTGCAGCGCGACGACGGCGCTGCAGCCGATCGTGAACAGGCCGAACGCCGCCCAGGCGATCAGCAGCGGCCACGCCGAGTTTGTGGCGAACCATCCGGTGACCGGGCGCCCCGACAGCACGTCGACGATCTTGCCGAACAGCACCGGCTCGGCGAATTGCGCGCCGGCGAGCAGCAGATTGGCGCCCGCAAGAATCCAGCCGAGCCGCGCCTCCTTGCCGAGCAGCTCGAGAACGCGTGTATAGAGGCGAAGCATGGACATGCCGGCGGGACTCGCAAAACGATGGACGCCCGTTCAGGCGGGATGCAATCTAATCAGGGTTGGCGGTGAAGGGCCAGCGTGGATCGCGCGTCATCCTCAGCGTGACAGTGTTGATTTGCTCAGCTTGCTCGGTGTCATCGCCCGGCTTGACCGGGTGATCCAGTATTCCAGAGACGCCGGTGATAGAAGCGAGAGGCCGCGGCGTACTGGATCGCCCGGTCCATGTGCGCAATTGCGCACAGGCCGGGCGATGACAGCGGTGGGTGAGGACAAAGCTTCACCCCTCTCAGGGTGATGGTGTTGGTTTGCTCAGCTTGCTCGGTGTCATCACCCGGCTTGACCGGGTGATCCAGTATTCCAGAGACGCCGGTGGTAGAAGCGAGAGGCCGCGGCGTACTGGGTCGCCCGGTCGAGCCGGGCGACTACAACAGTAGACGAGGACAAAGCCTCACATCCTCTCAGGGTGACGGGGTTAGCAGCGTAGTTCTCTCCCCGCGTCGTCCTGGCTAGGACGACACCGGATGTTTGGCGCCGCTCGTCGGTCATGCATTCACATGCTCTCAGTTCACCAGCCGGCCGTCTCTCAATTCACCAGCCGGCCGTCGATCGGTGGCAAATATTGTTCGTCAAAGATGTCGGTGGGATGCGGCCGCTTCTGGAACTTGCCGTCCTCCGCGAGCTGGTCGAGCGCGCGCTCGAACCGCGCCGGATCGAGGCTGCCGAGGCCGTCGCGCTTGACCTCGCTGGTGAGGATGTTGTCGCGGATGATCGCGCGCAGCCGCTCGAGCTCGAGATCGCGCGACCCGCCGTCCATCCGGCTCGCGACCTCGGCCGCGGCGCGCGCCGGGTCCTTGATCGCAAGGTTGGTGCCGCCGATCACCGCGCGGATGAAGCCCTTGACGGCCTCGGGCCGCGTCGCGGCGAGGCGCGGGCTGACGATCACGGCAAAGCCATAGGCCTCGCAGCCATACTCGGCAAAGCGCAGCACCGCGAGATCGTCGGCGGGGACGCCGCGGTCGCGCAGATTGATCGCGGACAGATAGGAGAAGCCGGTGACGGCGTCGACCTGGCCGGCGGACAGCATCGGCTCGCGCACTGCGGCGCTGATCGTGCTCTGCTTCACGCTCGCAAGCTTGATGCCGTTCTGCTTCGCAATCGCGGGCCACAGCCGGATCGACAGGTCGCCGTCGGCAACGCCAAGACTCTTGTCGTGGATGTCCGGCAGCGTCCTGATGCCGCGGCTCTTGCGGGCGATGATCGCGTAAGGCGCCTGGTTGAACAGCACGAACACCGCCTTCACCGGCGGGGCGCCCGGCTTGTCGTGAAACCGGATCAGCGAGTTGATGTCGGCCAGGGCGAACTCGCTGGCGCCGTCGGCGACGCGCGCGATCGCGTCCGCCGAGTTGGTTGCGACGTTGGTCGTGACCGCAAGCCCCTCGGCGCTGAACAGGCCGCCGATGCTGGCCATCACGAACGGGGCCGCGGCGGCATCAAGCGGGCGGTCGAGGGTGAACTGGATGGCGAGCGGCTGCGGCGGATCGCTCGCGGCGCGCGCCGGCCACACGCCTCCCGAAAGGCCGATCGCAGCGGCCAGCATCAAGCGGAGAACGGTGGTCCGAGTTACCTGCATCATGACATCCGGGAGGCGAGACAAAGTGCCGCGCCGGCTGCGCCTGCTTCATGACAAGGAATGCGCCAAGGAATCCCTCAAGGCAAATGTCAATTTCAAGCGTCGATTGCAGGCATTCTGCCCCAGCCAAGGTGAATGCCCGATGACCGCGCCGATCATTGCCATGATTTTGCCCGGGGTTGTTCAGCTTGCATTCGGTTTGCGGAACCTAATGTAGAGGCTGTGGTTAGCTCATCCGAGGCCCCTTCGGGCCGGCTCCCACAAAGGAAGACTGCAATGTTTGCGCGAAAGGGTGTTTTTTCGTCCATTGGCCGCGCAGCCACCCTGGCTACGGTTGCCGCGGTGGCGTTGACGGCCGTTGAGCCGACGATGGCGTTCGCAGGCTCCGCTTCCGCGGGCAAGGCTACCACCGTGACCACGTCGCACGGCACCAGCGGCGCGACCGATATCAGCGCACGCCGCCGTTATTATCGTGGCGGTGGCGGTGCGGCCGCTGCGGCCGCCTTCGCCGGTATCGTCGGCACCGGTCTTGCGATCGCCGCGGCCCAGAGCCGCCGCGATTATTATGACTCCTATGGCTATGGTTACGGCCCCGGCTATTACGGCGGCGGACCCGTCTATTATGGTGGACCGGCCTATTACGGCGGCGGACCATATTACGGCGGCTATGGCTATTACGGCGGCTATCGCACTTATGGCGGGCCCCGTTCAGGGCTGTCCTACGTGCCGTACTGAGGCACCAGGCGGTTCTTTAAGGCGGTTCTCGCAGACGGTTCTTGCAACTGTCACACAAGGTCGAAGTCCACCGGCCGTCGGGCCGGTGGATTTTTTTGTTGCGGTACGCGGCGTTAACACGCTGGCGACGCCTTTGAACTAGGCTCGTAAGTCATGAGTGATTCGATCGGACGGCTTTATCGGGCGGTGAGCGCGGCCAGGGATCTCGATCCGGCCGCCTCGCGCACGGCACGGCTGTTCCAGCGCGGCCCGGCCAAGATGGCCAAGAAGCTCGCCGAAGAAGCCATCGAGGTCGTGATCGATGCGCTGAGCGGCAAGCCGGATGCCGTGGTCCGCGAGAGCGCCGACCTGCTCTACAACCTCATTGTCCTCTGGGCGCAGGCCGGTGTGAAGCCGGAGGACGTCTGGCGCGAGATGGAACGGCGCGAGCGCCTGCTCGGGATCGCCGAGAAGCTGCCGAAGGGGCCGGTGCCCAAGAACGCGCCTGTTCCGGTGGTTCGGCGTCGAATTGTCGCTCTGGAAAGCCGCCTGCGCAAACGGCAGCCGTAAATCAACCTAAAATCCGCTCATTCCCGGCATGGACAAATCCGCTCCATGATGGTTCATCGCGCCCATGCTGAAACGGATTTACGATTGGTGCATCGACGCTGCGGACAAGCCCTACGCGCTTTGGATTCTCGCCGCCGTCGCCTTCGCTGAAAGCTCCTTCTTCCCGATCCCGCCCGACATCATGCTGCTGCCGATGTCGCTGGCGCGGCCGCAGCGGGCCTGGTGGTTCGCGATGGTCTGCACCATCGCGTCCGTCGCCGGCGGCGTGGTCGGCTATGCGATCGGCGCGCTGCTCTACGATTCACTCGGCCAATGGCTGATCCATCTCTACGGCCTGTCCGACAAGGTCGACGCGTTCCGCGCCGGCTACAATGAATGGGGCGCGGTGATCATCCTGGTGAAGGGGCTGACGCCGATCCCCTACAAGCTCGTGACCATCACCTCGGGCTTTGCCGGCTACAACATCTGGCTGTTCATCCTGTGCTCGATCGTGGCGCGCGGCGGCCGCTTCTTCTTCGTCGCGGTGCTGCTCAACCGCTACGGCGATGTGATCCGCAAGGAGCTGGAGAAGCGGCTCGGCTTCTGGGTCGCGATCGGCGCCATCGTGCTGGTGCTCGGCTTTGTCGTCGCATTCAAGCTGATCTAGCTTCGCGCGGCGTTGGCGCCGGTTCGCGTGGAGCAAGTGCGTCAAACTGGAGATAGAGCTCCGGTTCTGATGCAAAGGTCTAGCCTCGCGCGGCTTTGCCGGTGATCGGCTTCGGGTTACGCTGGCCGCGATGGCTGAAGGAATCGACGACCTGCTCAATCCCGCACGGCTGACTTGCGGCAAGGCGCGTGTGGCGATGGCGGGGCTTGCGCTGTCGATGGCGCTGACTGCGATCGACCGAGGTTGGACCCAGACGGCGCCGCCGGCGCTCGGCCTGCAGTCGCTGGCGCAACAGGTTGCGCCCGAGCCGCAGCAGATCGAGCTGCCGCCCGCGCCGGTCGAGCGTGAGAATCCCGGCTGATCAACGAAATCGGAAAGCTGTTCAAGAGGTCGGCGCTGCCGCCGCTGAAGAGTCCCACCGAGACCATGAACGACCTGTCGAACATCGCGCGGCCGTCGTCGATGGTGACGGGTCGCGCGGCTTGCGTGGTGTCGGCGAACGGCGCGCCGGATTGCAAGATCGGCGCCGATCGGCTGTGCCAGACCAAGGGCTTCAGGGAAGGCAAGAGCATCGACATCAACACCACGGAGAAGTGCTCGCCGCTGGTCTATCTGCCCGGCTACAAACGCGGCCCCAATGATTGCAAGACCGAAAATTTCGTGACGCGGGCGGTGTGCCAATAGAGCATGATCCGGACCCGGAGGGCCGCGTTAGCGCAAAGTGGGGACCGGTTTTCCGATAAGATCATGCTCAAAACAAAGCTTCGTCTGGGATGCCAGACGCCTGAGAAAAATGCCGCGTTTGGATGATGTTTTGTCATCCTTTTTTGCAGCGCGCAAACGCAAGACTTGACAGTGGAAAGATTGCCTTGTTGGTATGACGGCCAGCATCTGAGATCAACGACCAACCGAGGATCCGCTCCCTATGTCCATGCCAGCTCTGTTCAAGGGCCGCCTGTCTCTTCCCGTGATCGGGGCGCCGCTGTTCATCATCTCCGTGCCCGACCTCGTCATCGCCCAGTGCAAGGCCGGCGTGGTCGGCTCGTTTCCGGCGCTGAACGCGCGGCCGCCGGAATTGCTCGACGAATGGCTGTATCGGATCAAGGAAGAACTCGCCGCCTACGACAAGGCGCATCCGGAGCGGCCGTCGGCGCCGTTCGCGGTGAACCAGATCGTGCACAAATCGAACAACCGGCTCGATCACGACATGGCGCTTTGCGAGAAGCACAAGGTGCCAATGATCATCTCCTCGCTTGGCGCGCGCGAGGAGCTCAACCAGGCGGTCCACAACTGGGGCGGCATCGTGTTCCACGACGTGATCAATCAGAAGTTCGCCCACAAGGCGATCGAGAAGGGCGCCGACGGCCTGATCCTGGTCGCGGCCGGCGCTGGCGGCCATGCCGGCACCATCTCGCCGTTCCCGTTCGTGTCGGAGACGCGGCACTGGTTCGACGGACCGATCGCGCTGTCGGGCACCATCGCCAACGGCCGCGCCATCCGCGCCGCACGCATCATCGGCGCCGACTTCGCCTATATCGGCTCGGCCTTCATCGCCACCAAGGAGGCGAACGCGGTCGAGGGCTACAAGGACATGATCACCAATTCCTCCGCCGAGGACATCGTCTACTCCAACCTGTTCACCGGCGTGCACGGCAATTACCTGAAGCCGTCGATCGTCAACGCCGGCATGGACCCGGAAAACCTGCCGACCTCCGATCCCTCGAAGATGAGCTTTGGCACCGATGCCTCCGGCGAGCGCGCCAAGCCGAAGGCGTGGAAGGAGATCTGGGGCTCGGGGCAGGGCGTCGGCAGCATCTCCAAGGTGGTGCCCGCGGGTGAATTGATCGCGCGCTTCAAGAAGGAATACGACGAAGCGATCGATCCGGCGCTTGCGTAAGACGCGATGATCAAAATGATTCATCGCGCTTTAGCTTTCTGTTTGGGCATGATCTTTTCGGAAAACCGCTTCACACTTTGCGCTAACGCGGCCCTCCGGGTCCGGATCATGCTCTGATGCAGCCGATCTTTCACGTCGACGGCAACCGCGTCGTCACCAGCCCCGATGCCGCGGGTCCATGGGATCCGCGGATGCAGCACGGCTCGGCGCCGGCGGCGCTGGTGGTCTGGGCTGCCGAAGCCCTTCCGGTCGCCGTTCCGATGCGGATCGCGCGTATCACCATCGACCTCATGCGGCCGGTGCCGGTGGCGCCGCTCACGATCGAGAGCGAGGTGCAGCGCGACGGCCGCAAGATCCAGCTCTGCGGCGTCAAATTGCTCGCCGACGGCGTCGTCGTGGTCTCGGCCAGCGTGCTGAAGATCAAGCAGCAGGCGGCCGAGCTGCCGTCCGAGGTCGTCACGCGTCCGCTCGATCTGCCCGGCCCCGACCAATGCATGGTCGAGCCGGGCAACGCCGCCAGCAGCCCGTTCGTGAACTGCATCTCGATGCGCGCTGCACGCGGCCGCTTCGGCGAGACCGGGCCGGGCGCGATCTGGTTCCGCGTCGACCGTCCGCTGATTGCGGGCGCGGCGGTCTCGCAGGCGATGCGCGCGGTGGTCGCCTCGGACTTCTCCAACGGCACCTCGCCGGCGCTGGATTTCAAGCAGTGGACCTTCATCAACGCCGACCTCACGGTGAGCCTGGCGCGCGAGCCGGTCGGCGACTGGATCTTGCTCGATGGCGAATCCTGGATCGGGCCTGACGGCGCCGGCCTTGCGATGTCGCGGCTGGCCGACCAGCGCGGCTATTTTGGCCGGGCGATCCAGAGCCTGGTGATCGAGCCGCGCCAATAGCGCGGGCGAGGGCTGCGATTTCGGAATATTGGAAGAATACCGGTGAGTTGCCCGATGTGTCAAGTTGCCGTGTCGGACGCTGGCCAGCCTGCCGGCTACTTTGCATGGGGTTGTTTTTCGGCATTTTGGTTGGGCGCCCGTGCTACGAGGAGTTCCTTCCCCGTCACGTGCACTAGCTCGCCCGGAGCCGCAACCGGGAGCCGTGCCCTCTTGGCCGCTTTTTCGACAAAATAGTCCCGCGCCCCGGGAACGGTTGGCAGCCCGACCGAGTTTTGCTCCCGAGAGGGGGTTTCATGACGCGTGTCGATCTTGCCGCCGGTATCGAGGCTACGGCCACCCGGCGGCTTCGTGATTTCGCGTTGGTCGATGTGCAAGCGGCACAGCCGGAAGGACAATCGCGGTGAGGCCCGGCCCGTCCTCGGAACGTGCGGTCATTCTCGCCGCGAGCGAACGGGACGCGGTCAAGACTGCGCATCTGATCAAGGAAGCCGGCTACTACGCCAATATCTGCGGCGATCTCGCCGAGCTCGGGCGCCAGATCGCGAGCGGCGCCGGTCTTGCCATCATTGCCGATGAGGCGATCGGCAACGCCGACCTCGCGGGCCTCACGCGCTGGCTGAACGAACAGCCGTCGTGGTCGGATTTCCCCATCGTGCTGATGAGCGAGCGAGGCGGGCCGGAGCGCAATCCGGAAGCAGCGCGGCTCGGCCGCGCGCTCGGCAACGTCACCTTCGTCGAGCGTCCGTTTCATCCGACCACGCTGGTCAGCCTGGTGGCCGCAGCGGTGCGCGGGCGCCGCCGCCAGTACCAGACCCGCGCCATCCTCGAAGATCTCACCGAGAGCGAGGACCTGCTGCAGACCGCGCTCAACGCCGGCCATCTCGGCGCACTGGAGCTCCATCTGCCCGAATTCGAGCTCGAGGCATCGCCGACCTGCAAGCGCTTCTTCGGGCGCCGGCCGGCCGATCCCTTCACCTATCAGGACCTGCTCGACGCGGTGCATCCCGAAGACCGCGCCCGCCGCGGCGAGGCCATCGAGCATACGCTGCGCACCGGCGCCGACTACCGGATCGAGTACCGCAACATCTGGCCCGACGGCACCCAGCACTGGGTCGACGTCCGCGCCCGCGCGGTGCGCCGTGCCGACGGCAGCACCCGCTCCCTGGTCGGTGTCTGCTCCGACATCACCGCGCGCAAGACCGCGGAGATCGAGCGCGAGGCGCTGCTGGCGCAGCTCGCCGCCGAGCGCACTGCGCTGGCCGAGCTCACCGCCACGCTGGAGCAGCGGGTCGAGCAGCGCACCGCCGATCTGCTGCGGGAGGTCGCCGCGCGCGAGAAGGCGCAGGAGCAGCTGCGTCACGCCCAGAAGATGGAGGCAATCGGCCAGCTCACCGGCGGCGTCGCGCACGACTTCAACAATCTGTTGATGGCGGTGATGGGCAATCTCGATCTGTTGCGCAAGCGCCTGCCCGACGATCCGCGGTTGCATCGCCTGATCGACGGCGCGCAGCAGGGCGCCGAGCGCGGCGCGGCGTTGACGCAGCGGCTGCTGGCATTCGCGCGCCAGCAGGATTTGCGCGCCGTGCCGGTCGATCTCGGCGCGCTGGTGCGCGACATGAGCAACCTGTTGGAGCGCTCGCTCGGGCCGCGCGTCGCGCTCCGGCTTGAGATTCCCGAGGGGCTGCCGCCGGCCGCGATCGACACCAACCAGCTCGAGCTCGCGATCCTCAACCTTGCGATCAACGCGCGCGACGCGATGCCGGACGGCGGCATGATCGAGATCCGCCTCGCGGCCTGGCAGGCCAAGAACGATGCCGCGCTTAAGCCCGGCAATTACCTGAAACTGTCGGTGGTCGACACCGGCACCGGCATGCCGCCCGACGTGCTGAAACGGGCGATCGAGCCGTTCTTCTCGTCGAAGCCGGTGGGCAAGGGCACCGGCCTCGGCCTTTCGATGGTGCACGGGCTCGCGGTGCAGCTCGGCGGCGCGCTGCAGCTTGCCAGCACGCTCGGCAAGGGCACCACCGCCACGCTGGTGCTGCCGGTCGCGACCTCGGCGCCGGAAGCGGAAGGGCCGGCGCCGGCGGCGCCGAAGATCAGGCGCTCGGCGGTGATCCTGCTCGTCGACGACGATCCCTTGATCGCGATGTCGACCGCCGAAATG
Source organism: Bradyrhizobium ivorense (assembly GCF_900696085.1). Lineage (GTDB taxonomy): Bacteria > Pseudomonadota > Alphaproteobacteria > Rhizobiales > Xanthobacteraceae > Bradyrhizobium > Bradyrhizobium ivorense. The sequence goes on along the minus strand of NZ_CAADFC020000016.1, from coordinate 910,495 downwards.
CTCGAGGATCTCGGCCATCGCGTGATCGCCGCCAGCTCCGGCCTGCACGCGCTCGATATTCTCAGGAGTGATCAGGCGATCGACCTGATGATGACCGATCACGTGATGCCAGGCATGACCGGCATCGAGCTCGCCGCCGCCTCGCGCAAGCTGCGCCCGGAGCTCCCGGTCCTGCTCGCCACCGGTTTCGCCGAACTGCCCGACGGCATCCAGGTCGACCTGCCGCGGCTGGCCAAGCCCTATCACCAGGACCAGCTCCGCCAGCGGCTCGATCAGTTGCTGGGGATGGAAGCTCGCGCGGCTGTCACCCCAGACGCTGCTCTCTCCCCGTCACCCTGAGGAGCCGCGCTTGCGCGGCGTCTCGAAGGGTCGACGGCCCCGCCGTTGCTACAGGGGGAAGCGCGTGGTGATATCTCGGCCGTGCATCCTTCGAGACGCGCGCAAGAGCGCGCTCCTCAGGATGACGGGATGAGAAGCATGGCTATCACCCCACCATGCGGTCGCGACCGGCCCAGAAGCGCGCCTTCAGCACCTTCTTGTCGACCTTGCCGACGCCGGTCATCGGCAGCTCCTTGACGAACTGGATCTGCTTCGGCGCATGCGCCGAGCCTTTCTTCGCCTTCACCAGGCCGATCAGCGCCTCGGCGTCGGGCTTGGCGCCCTCGCGCGGCACCACCACTGCGGTGACGGCTTCGCCCCATTTGTCGTCGGGCACGCCGACCACCGCGACCATCGCGACATCGGCGTGCTGCGACAGCACGTCCTCGACCTCGCGCGGAAAGATGTTGAAGCCGCCGGAGACGATCATGTCCTTCTTGCGGTCGAGGATGAACATGTAGCCGCGCTCGTCCATGCGGGCGATGTCGCCGGTATGCAGCCAGCCGTTCTTCAGCGTCTCGGCCGTGATGTCGGGCCGCTTCCAGTATTCGGCCATCACATGGGTGGCGCGCACGCAGATCTCGCCCGCTTCGCCGGTCGCGACCTCCTTATCTTCCTGGTCCAGAATCTTCACCTGGCAGGCGGCGATCGGGAAGCCGCAGGACAGGAACAGCTCCGGCGTGTTCGGATCGTGGTCGGCCTTGCGCAGCACCGAGACCGGATAGCATTCGGTCTGGCCGTAAAGCTGCGAGAACACCGGCCCGATCCGCTCGATGCCCTCGACCAGCCGGCTCGGCGACATCGCGGAGGCGCCATACAGCAGAAGCTCGAGCGAGGAGAGGTCGGTGTTGTCGAGCGCCGGATGATCCAGCATCACATAGATCATGGTCGGCACCAACAGCGTGAAGTTGATCTTCTCGCGCTCGATGGTCTTGAACACCGCCTCCGGATCAAAACCCTTGAGCATGTGCACGGTGCCGCCGCGCATCAGCGTCGGCAGCACCTTGGTGCCAGCGACATGGCTGATCGGCGCCACCGTGAGGTAGCGCGGCGTCTCCGGAATTTCGAAGTCAGCGAGGATCGCATTGGCGAAGCCGGCATATTGGTGGTGATAGCGCAACGCGCCCTTGGATTTTCCGGTGGTGCCGCCAGTGTAGTTCAGGGTCGAGATGTCGTCGTGTTGTGCCAAGTTCTTCGGTCTCGCGCTGCCTGCGGCCTCGACCGCCTGCAGCAGGTCGGCGCCGTATTCGGCTGGTCCCAGCGTGAACACGGTCTTGAGCCCGGAAGCTTTCGCCGCGAGCTCGCCGCCGCGATCGCGAAAGCTGACGCCGTCGACGATCAGCATCTGCGCTTCGGAATCCTCGAGCTGGAACAGCTGGTCGTCGAGCGAGCCGAGCGGATGCAGCCAGGTGATGGCGAGCCGTGACAATTGGGCGGCAACGCCGGCGCACCAGCTGTCGGCGCGGTTGGCGGTGAGGAAGGCGACGCGGGTGCCGGGCGCAAAGCCGAGCCGCATGAACACGCTCTGCATCCGTCCGATCAGGTCGGTCGCGCCCTGATAGGAGAGCGTGCCGCCCGGCCAGGCAAAGGCGGTGCGTGACGGATAGCGCGCCAGTGCCCGCAAGGTCTGCTCGCACACCGCCGGAAATGCATAGAGCGGATTGCTCATGTTGTTGTTTCTCCCGCCTTTGTCTTTGGCTCTTGTCGTGCCAAGGTTGGCGGTAACGCTAGCACATCGATACGGGGAAGAAACAAGTTGCCGGACACAGGTCCTCTCGCCCGCTTTCGCGATCGCCTGCGGCTGCCGCTGATCGCGGCGCCGATGTTTCTGGTCTCCGGTGTCGAACTGGTGGTGGCGGCGTGCCGTAATGGCGTGATCGGCGCGTTTCCAACCGTGAATTGCCGTGACACGGAACAACTCGACCTCTGGCTCGGCGAGATCGACCGGCGGCTGCAGGCGCATGCGGATGCCAGCGGCCATGCCGCGGCGCCGATCTGCCCGAACCTGATCGTACATCGCTCCAACGCGCGCCTGGCGCAGGATCTCGCCGTGCTGCTGCGGCACAAGCCCGAGATCGTGATCACCTCGGTCGGCTCGCCGGCGCCGGTGCTCGCACCGTTGCACGATGCCGGCGCATTGGTGTTCGCCGACGTCGCCTCGATCCGCCACGCCGAGCGCGCGGCAGCAGCCGGCGCCGACGGGCTCGTGCTGCTCACCGCGGGTGCCGGCGGCCAGACCGGCTGGCTCAACCCGTTCGTGTTCGTCCGTGCGGTGCGCGGCTTCTTCGACGGCCCGATCGTGCTCGCCGGCGGCATCAGCGACGGCCACGCGCTGCGCGCCGCCGAGGCGCTGGGCTGCGATCTCGCCTATATGGGCACCAAATTCATCGCGACCCGCGAGAGCATGGCGGACGACCGCTACAAGCAGATGCTGGTCGAGGCGACCGCCGACGACATCCTGCTCACGACCGCGTTCACCGGATTGCAGACCAACATGCTGCGGCCCTCGATCGCGGCGGCCGGGCTCGATCCCGACAATCTGCCGGCGCGCGGCGCGATCGACATCGGCAAGGACATCGACATCGGGGCCCGCGAAAACCGCCCAAAGCGCTGGCGCGACGTCTGGAGCGGCGGCCACTCTACCTCGGGGGTAACCGGGGTGCTCGCGGTCGACGAACTCGTGGCGCGCACAGCCACTGAGTATGAGGCCGCGAGCGCGCGGGTGCGGCTGATCTAGTTCCCCCGGCCGAAGCCCCTGCCGCAAGCCTCGCACCGGCCCGGCGGCGTATCGACCTGCCGACTTAACCCGCCATTAACCATGCCGGTCCCAACAATAGCGCCACAGGACGGGCCGCCATCGTCATGGCTGGGCCGCCAATGATGGGAATGCGACATGCCCCTAGAGGCGCTTTCAGCCAAGACCCCGGCGACGCTCGACGAGCTCACGACCCGCGTCTTCTTTGCCCTGCAGCGGCACCCGCTGTGCCGTCAGGTCGAATTCGACATCGTCAGCACGCCGCGCACCCGCCGGACCAACTGGACGGTCAGCCTGCGCTCGGTGCAGCCCGGCGCCCTGTGGACCGCCCATGAGATCGTGGCCGACATCCAGGAAGCCTATGAGCTTGACCTCGCGGCCTGATTTTCCAGCCGTTTCGGTGCAATTTTCACCCAATTTGGCGGCGATTGTCGCCGTCGCGGCACGCTAACGCCGCATTTGGCGGTCAGCCTGCGGCGACACCGGCCGGGAATGGAGACGTTTTTGACCAGAGCCATCACCCTCGCCGCGCTGACCTGTTTTCTCCTCGCCGGCGCCGCGATAGCAGCCATTTTGGGCCGGGACAGCCTCCCGGCGGCGCCGTTGGCGGTCGCCGCGGTGCCGGCCGATGCCGCCCCCGTCGCCAACAGGGCGGGCAAGCAGGACAAGCTTGCGGTCGCGGCGCTCGCCACCGCTGCCTTCGAGCCGCTGCAGGCGGTCGCGCCGCCCGCCGCACCGTCGCAGCTGCAACTGCGTGCCCAGGCTGCCATTCCGGGGGCCTCCGACAGCCTGCGTCAGGCCTATGCCTCCACCGAACCCGCCGATGTCGGCCTGCCGAAGCTGACCGAGCCGGCTGACGTCGCGCCGAAGATCACCGAGCCCGCGGCCGCGCCGGTCGCCCCCGCGCCGCCGAAGCCGAAGGCGGCCGCCAAGCCGGCGCCGCAGAAGAGCTACACCCTGCTCAGCGACGCACAGATCGCCAGCATCAAGGAACGGCTCCGCCTGTCGTCGTCGCAGGAATATTACTGGCCGCCGGTCGAGACCGCGCTGCGCGCGGTGGCGCGCAAGATCCACAGCAAGCGCCAGGGCGATGCGGCCTCGGGCAGCATGCCGATCGATCCGGACTCCGAGGAAGTCCAGCAGCTGAAATCGGCGGCAATGCCGCTGCTGTTCCAGCTCCGCGAGGACCAGAAGAACGAGGTCCGTTCACTGGCCCGCCTGATCGGTCTGGAAAAAGTCGCGGCGATGATCTGAGCGATCGGAACCATCGTCGCGCGCGTTGATTCGCCGTGAATCCTTCGCGCGTGGCATCGCGCGCGGTTTTATCGGAACATCGCATCTCCTCACACGTTGCTCGCCCGGGACGAGGAGGCGAGTCATGCGGACATCAACGGCTTATTTCGCCGGTGTGGGAACTGTTGTTGCTGCGATCGCAGTCGGCGTCGGCGGCGGCTTCACGATCGCCAACATCGCCAACCCACACGAAGCAAAGCAGGAGGCCAGTCGGCTCGACCGCCGCACGACCAGCGAGCAAGCCGGCCCGCCATCGGCTTCGTCACAGCCTGCACCATACCTTGCCGCAACGCAGGAAGCCGCGACGAAGCCGGTGACTGTCGCGCCGGCGCCGCCGCAATCCGAGCAGCCTCAGCAGCAGAATGCGCAGCCGAACAATCCGCCGGCCGCGCAACCTGAGACGCCGGCCGTGCAGGAGACGAATGCACAGCCGCCGTCAGCTCCCGCGCAGACCAAGCCCGCCGCCGCACGCGAACCGTCCGCGTCCTCCGAAGCATCGAACACCAACACAAGCGCGCGCGACGCGGACGTGAAGCGTGCAACTACGGAGAAGCGCCGGGCCGAGCGGCGTCAGCGCTGGGCCGAGCGCCGCCGCGGCCGTCAGGGCGATGACATCCGTCAGGGCGACGAGTTGCGCGACGTGGAGCGCAGTGTGCGGCGATCGACCGAGGGCCCGCGTCTCATGGCGGTGGAAGCGCCACGCCGGATCGAGCTGTTCGACGACAGCGACGATTAGGCGTCAGCCAAGCCGCATCGACAGCTCGACGTCATCGCCGAACGGCACCGACAGATAGCCGCTGTTGGCCGCGCGCACCCGCGCTAGGTAATCGGGGCTGTCATCGGCATTGTCGGCGACGATGTAGGCGCCCGGCTTCAGCCGGCTCTCGACGAGATCGAGGATGTCGGGATAGAGCGCCTTGGCGCCGTCGAGCAGCACGAGGTCGATCGTCTCGGGCAGATCCGTGCCCAGCGTCTTCAGCGCGTCGCCCTCGCGGATCTCGACGAGGTCGATCAGGCCGCCGGCGGTCAGATTATCCTTCGCGCGCGCCACCTTGGACGGTTCGAACTCGCTGGTGATCAGGTGGCCGCCGCCATTGTCGCGCAGCGCCGCGGCGAGGTGCAGGGTCGAGATGCCGAACGAGGTGCCGAACTCGACGATGCTCCGCGCCCGCGCACCGCGCGCCAGCATGTAGAGCAGCGCGCCGGTCTCGCGCGAGACTGCGAGCGGCGCGTGCTTCAGCCGTCCATAGAGCTCGCGATAGTCGGTCTTGCTCCGCATCATCCGCGCGCGCTCCGCATCGAAGAGATCGGCGACGGCAAGGCTGGTCTCCTCCGCCGCGGCGGAGGCTTGCGCGAACAGGCCATCGAGCAGGCGCGCGAGCTTCGGGGTGGTCAGGGTGGTCATTGCAAAATCCTTGGCAAATCCTTGGTTGGTGGCGCGTCCTTGCGCGCGACCTGAAATACGACTAATTATTCGCATTCGCTAATCGCATTCCCCGACGCGGCCATGACCGAACGCCGAACCGCTTCAATTTCCTCGCGAAAGCAGCCGCAGCAGGCCCGCTCGACCGAGCTGGTTTCGGCGATCCTGGATGCCGCTGTTCAGGTTTTGACCAGGGAGGGCGCGCAGCGCTTCACCACGGCGCGGGTCGCGGAAAAGGCCGGCGTCAGCGTCGGCTCGCTCTATCAGTACTTTCCGAACAAGGCGGCGATCCTGTTCCGGCTGCAGAGCGACGAGTGGCGGCAGACCTCCGGCCTGCTGCGTGACATTCTCGCCGATGCCGCGCGGCCGCCGCTCGAGCGGCTGCGCCGCCTGGTGCACGCCTTCATCCGCTCGGAATGCGAGGAGGCCGCGGTGCGCGTCGCGCTCAACGACGCTGCGCCGCTCTATCGCGACGCGCCCGAAGCGCGGCAGGCGCGCGCCGCCGGCGAAGGCATTGTCGAGGCATTTTTGCGCGAGGCGTTGCCGAGCGCGTCGGATGCGACGCGCGCGGTGGCGGGCGAGTTGATTACGACGACCCTGAGCGCCGTCGGCAAGGAGTTTTCGGAAAGCCCGCGCACGCCGGCGGAGATCGCGGCCTATGCCGACGCCATGGCCGACATGTTTTGCGCGTATCTGAGGAGTCTCGGGAGGCGATGACGTCGCGGGCGCACGATCGAACCCCGGGTCGGCCGCTTCAGCATTCCTCGGGCCAGTAGAGCCGCATCGGATTGTCGACCAGCAGCTTCTGCTGCAGGTCCGGCGTGACCGCGATGTGGGGAATGACGTCGACCAGCAAACCGTCGTCGGGCATGTGGCCGGTCAGATTGGGATGCGGCCAATCGGTGCCCCAGAGCACACGATCGGGAAAGGTTTCGACAATGCGGCGAGCAAACGGAACAACGTCGCGATAGGCGTTCTGCTCGCCGTGCAGCGCCGGCGGTCCTGAGACCGAGAGGCGCTCGGGACAGCTCACCTTGCACCAGACGTTGGCGTGCTCGCGCATGAACCTCAGGAACAGCTCGAACTCCGGGCCATCAATCGGCTTGGAGACGTCCGGCCGCCCCATGTGGTCGACGACAATGGTCGTGGGCAAGGCGGTGAAGAAATCCCGGAGCTCCGGCAGGTCCACGGCCTCGAAATAGATCACAACGTGCCATCCGAGCCTTGCGATGCGTGCAGCGATCTCGTTCAGCTCGTCTTTCGGCGTGAAATCGACCAGGCGCCTGACGAAATTGAAGCGGACGCCGCGAACGCCGGCTGCATGCATGGTCGCGAGCGCGGCGTCGCTGACACCGCGCCTGATCGTGGCAACGCCACGTGCCTTGCCGTCGGAGTGGAGCAGTGCATCGATCATGGCGCGGTTGTCGGCGCCGTGGCAGGTCGCCTGCACGACGACGCTGCGGGAAAATCCCAGATGATCGCGCAACGCATAGAGCTGCGCGCGTGAGGCATCGCACGGCGTGTATTTCCGCTCGGGTGCGTATGGATATTCGCCGCCGGGCCCGAACACGTGACAATGCGCGTCGACGGCGCCGGTGGGTAGCTTGAAACGAGGCGTCGATGGGCCGGTGTACCAGTCGAGCCAGCCCGGCGTCTTCTCGAACGGCCCGGTCACAGGTTTCGACATCGCTTCCCCTTCTGGCTAACCGCCCGGACTTGACCGTGGTCACGCCGGCTCCATGCCGTAACGACGCTTGGACGCATCGGCTTCCGCAGATGTCAGATGCCTGATCAAGTCGTGTGCGCCGGCCGCATTGGAGGCCGTGGCGCAGACCCCGCACGCAAACAGTGTCGTGGACTGAACCTCAGGGGGAAGCGGTCCGGCGACCGCGATGCCCGGCACATCGAGAAATTCGCTCAGCTGCTGAAAGCCGAGTTCGGCCTCGCCGCGAGCCACCAGGGTGCCTACGGGAACACCTGGTGATGCCTTCACCAGCCGATCCGATACAGTCTGTTCGATGCCCCACCTTCGCAGAAGATCGAGCAGGTGAGTGCCGCTTGGGCCGGTTGAATATCCGATCGATCTTGCCGCGAGTACGGCCGCTTGCAGGCTCGCCTCGTTGGAGAGATCGGGGCGGTTGGCCTGGGCACCGACCGCAACCGCCATCGCCGATTTCGCAAAGCCTGCCCGGCTTCCCGGCCTGAGGAAACCGTCGGCATCGAGTTGTGTCATGACATCGTCGGCGAGCACGACGATGTCGAACGTCTCGCCGGCGCGAACGCGTTTGGCCGCATCGACGCCGCCGACGGACTCGATGGCGACCATGTGTCCGGTCTTGTTCTGGAACGCCCTGCTCAGCTCCGCCAGGATCTGACGGGTCGCCATCGAGGAGATGCCTGTTACCGTTGCCGCCATTCTTGACGCCTGATCGATGTGTCTAAGGCCAGCCTTCGATGCGCCGAGATGTAACGCGCACGGACATTCAGCGATCGCCGCGAAGCGCGTCAACTTGAATCTGTTGTCCTGCTTTGGTCGCAGTCGATGACTGCATGCCGCTGGGTGCGTGGTGGCCCGCACTGGTTGCGGTGGGCCGATGGGCGGGATCGCGCCCGATGTTCGGGAACCGCAACCAGGGCGATCCGATATTTCGGATGGCCGCCCCGGCGGTTTTCCGGTGCTCCGGACAGGTCCGCTTTGGACGCATCCGGCGGGTGCGCCGGCCCGCAGGGCAAAAGCCAGCAAATTGAATGACATCTCGGTGATCGACCGGGCATTCCGCGGCATGGCACGAATGCTGCTTGAGATGCCTGCAAAAGGAGCGGCAGCTCCAGAATATACAGTGCGAGGGGACGTTCGGATGCCAACCAACATTCAAATCACGACCTGAAACGACCGGGACTTCGCCCGTTCGGCATTGCGCGCTTCCGCATGAATGCGGGCCGCAATGAGCGTCGGCGTGCGACTTCGGCTTGGCATGCAATGGAGAGAGCAATGACGATCGCGGACACGCACGATCAGGATCCGCAGGAAACCCGGGAGTGGCTCGACGCCCTGTCGGCCGTCCGGGGCCATCGCGGCAATGAACGCGCGGAGTTCGTCGTCAATGCGATGCTCGAGGCGGCGCGCCGCGACGGCCTGCAGATCGAGCAGTCGCTGACGACACCCTATTGCAACACGATCCCCCTGGACCAGCAGCCGGCGCTGCCCGGCGATCGCGCCATCGAGCACAGGCTGCGCTCCATCATCCGCTGGAACGCGCTGGCGATCATTCTGCGCGCCAACAAGGAAAGTTCGGAGCTCGGCGGCCATATCGCGAGCTTCCAGTCGGCCGCCACGCTCTACGACATCGGCTTCGGCCATTTCTGGCACGCGCCGACGGATAGCCATGGCGGCGACCTGATCTTTGTGCAGGGACACTGTTCCCCCGGCATCTATGCGCGCGCCTTCCTCGAAGGGCGATTGAGCGAAGAGCAGCTGCTCGGCTTCAGGCAGGAGACCAGCGGCAAGGGATTGTCGAGCTATCCGCATCCCTGGCTGATGCCGGAGTTCTGGCAGTTCCCCACGGTGTCGATGGGGCTCGGGCCGCTGATGGCGATCTATCAGGCGCGCTTCCTGAAATACCTCGAGAACCGCAAGCTGGCCGAGACGTCCAACCGCAAGGTCTGGGCGTTCATGGGCGACGGCGAAACCGACGAGCCGGAGTCGCTCGGCGCGATCTCGCTCGCCGGCCGCGAAAACCTCGACAATCTGATCTTCGTCATCAACTGCAACCTGCAGCGCCTCGACGGGCCGGTCCGCGGCAACGGCAAGATCGTGCAGGAACTCGAAAGCGTGTTCCGCGGCGCCGGCTGGAACGTCATCAAGGTGCTGTGGGGCTCGGGCTGGGACCGCCTGCTGGAAAAGGACAAGAGCGGCAAGCTGCTCAGGCTCATGGAGGAATGTGTCGACGGCGAATACCAGGACTTCAAGAGCAAGAGCGGCGCTTACATTCGCGAGCACTTCTTCGGCAAGTACGATGAAACCAGGCAGCTCGTGGCTGACATGAGCGACGACGAGATCTGGCAGCTCGCGCGCGGCGGCCACGATCCCGCGAAAGTGTTCGCCGCCTATACCGCGGCCGTGAACCACAAGGGCCAGCCGACGGTCATTCTGCCGAAAACCGTCAAGGGCTACGGCATGGGGGAATCAGGCGAAGGCCAGATGATCGCGCATCAGGCCAAGAAGATGACCCAGGATGCGCTGCGCGGTTTCCGCGATCGCTTCCAGGTGCCGGTCGCGGACGCGGACCTCGCCAAGGTCCCGTTCCTCCGGCTGCCGGAAGACAGCCCGGAAATGAAGTATTTCCGCGCGCAGCGCGAGAAGCTCGGCGGCTACCTGCCGCAACGCCGGCGGAAATCCGCATCCTTGCAAATTCCGCCGCTCTCGACGTTCCAGCGGCTGCTCGAAAACACCGGCGAGCGCGAAATCTCGACCACGATGGCGTTCGTGCAATTGCTCGGTGCGCTGGTGCGCGACAAGGCGATCGGCAAGCACATCGTGCCGATCGTGCCGGACGAATCCCGCACCTTCGGCATGGAGGGCATGTTCCGGCAACTCGGCATCTATTCGTCGGTCGGCCAGCTCTACCGGCCGCAGGACGCCGATCAGCTGATGTACTACCGCGAAGACAAAAGCGGGCAAGTCTTCCAGGAGGGCATCAACGAAGGCGGCGCGATGTCGAGCTGGATCGTCGCGGCGACGTCGTACTCGACCAACAACGTGCCGATGATCCCGTTCTACATCTACTACTCGATGTTCGGTCTGCAGCGCGTCGGCGATCTCGCCTGGCTTGCCGGCGACATGCGCGCCCGCGGCTTCCTGCTCGGCGGCACCGCCGGCCGCACCACGCTGAACGGCGAGGGGCTGCAGCATGAGGACGGCCACAGCCACGTGCTCGCCGCCACCATTCCGAACTGCATCTCCTACGATCCGACCTTCGCCTATGAGGTCGTGACCATCGTCCGCGAAGGGATGCGCCGCATGTACGAGGCGCAGGAGGACGTCTACTACTACCTCACCTTGATGAACGAGAACTATCCGCACCCGGCGCTGGCCGAGGCAGGCCAGGGCGCCGAGGAGGGCATTCTCAAGGGCCTCTATCTCCTGAAGAACGGCGGCGAGACCGCGAAGAAGGGACTGCGCGTCCAGCTCGTCGGCTCCGGCACCATCCTGCGCGAGGTGATCGCGGCGGCCGACCTGCTCAAGGCGGATTTCGGCGTCACCGCCGACGTCTGGAGCGCGACCAGCTTCAATGAGCTGCGCCGCGACGGCATGGCGGCGGAACGCTGGAATCTGCTGCATCCGACCGAACCGCGCCGCAAGAGCTGGGTGGAAACGCAGCTCGAAGGCCATCCGGGGCCGGTCGTCACATCGACCGACTACATGCGCAACTACCCCGACCAGATCCGGGAATATGTCCACGCGGCGGGACGGCGCTACGTCGTGCTCGGCACCGACGGCTTCGGTCGCAGCGATTATCGCGTGAAGCTGCGGAAATTCTTTGAGGTCGACCGTTACTACGTCGCCGTCGCGGCACTCAAGGCGCTCGCCGATGAGGGGGCGATCAAGCCTGCGACAGTGGCCGAGGCCATCGCCAAATATCAGATCGATGCCGGGCGCGCTGCGCCGTGGACCGTGTGAGGCAGGGAGCCGAGGGCAGAGCGATGAGTGGTCTGATCGACATCAAGGTTCCCGACATCGGCGACTTCAAGGACGTTCCGGTGATCGAGATCTTCGTCAAGCCGGGCGACAAGGTGAAGGCCGAGGATCCGCTGGTCGCGCTGGAATCCGACAAAGCCACCATGGAGGTGCCGTCGCCGCGCGATGGCGTGGTGAAGGCCGTGGTCGTCAAGGTCGGCGACAAGGTGAGCGAAGGCGCGGTGATCGTGCAGTTCGAGGGCGCCGGCGCCGAGCAGGCCGAGACGCGCCCCGTCGTCAGCGCGCCGCCGTCGCCGGTCAGCGCGCCGGCCGGACTCGCCGAGGTGCGCGTCCCCGACATCGGTGACTTCAAGGACGTTCCGGTCATCGAAATTTTTGTGAAACCCGGAGACAGCGTCAAGGCCGAGGACCCGCTGATCGCGCTGGAGTCGGACAAGGCGACGATGGAGGTGCCGGCGCCGCTCTCGGGCACCGTGCGTGAGATCAAGGTGAAGACCGGCGACAAGGTCAGCGAGGGCGCGATCATCCTCGTGCTTGCGACCGGCGATGCATCGGCGGCGGCCGGCGCTGCCGCGCCTGCCGCGGCGCCGGCGTCTCCGGCTCCTGCCGCGGCCCCCGTGGCGCAGCAGGCAGGCGCGGTCGACGAGACGGCGTTCGCGCTGGCCTATGCCGGTCCCGCGGTGCGAAAGCTGGCCCGCGAAATGGGCGTCGATCTCGGCAAGGTCAAGGGCACCGGTAACCACGGCCGCATCGTGCGCGAAGACGTCGAGGCCTTTGCCAAGGGCGGCGCGCCGGCCGACAAGCCGCAGGCTGCGGCGGCAAGCGGCGGAGGCGGCGTCGGTGGCATCGATCTGCTGCCCTGGCCGAAGGTGGATTTCGCAAAGTTCGGGCCGGTCGAGCGCAAGGAGCTCGGCCGCATCAAGAAGATCTCCGCGGCCAATCTGCATCGCAACTGGGTCGTCATTCCCCACGTCACGACCCACGACGAGGCCGACATCACCGAGCTCGAGCAGTTCCGGGTCAAGATGAACAAGGAGCTGGAGAAGAGCGGCGTGAAACTCTCGCTGCTGCCGTTCATGGTGAAGGCGGCGGTCGCGACCTTGAAGAAATTCCCCGAGTTCAATGCCAGCCTCGACGGCGACACCCTGGTCTACAAGAACTACTGGCACATCGGCTTTGCCGCCGACACGCCGAACGGCCTGATGGTGCCTGTGATCCGCGATGCCGACAAGAAGTCGGTGCCCGAGATCGCCAATGAGATGAACGCGCTCGCCAAGCTGGCGCGCGAGGGCAAGATCAAGCCCGACCAGATGCAGGGCGGCACCTTCTCGATCTCCTCGCTCGGCGGCATCGGCGGCATCTACTTCACGCCGATCATCAACGCGCCCGAAGTCGCGATCATGGGCGTCTGCAAGGGTTACTGGAAGCAGCATTCGGCCGACGGCAAGACCTGGTCCTCGCGTCTGACCCTGCCGCTGTCGCTGTCCTGGGACCACCGCGTCATCGACGGCGCGGCCGCGGCGCGCTTCAACGTCTACTTTGCCAACGTGCTCGCCGATCTGCGGCGCGTGCTGTTCTGAGAAGGGGGAGCGCGGCATGGCCCAGCAGATCGAAGTCAAGGTCCCCGATATCGGCGACTTCAAGGACGTCGCGGTGATCGAGGTCATGGTGAAGCCCGGCGAGACCGTCGCGGTCGACACCAGCCTGATCATGGTGGAGTCCGACAAGGCGTCGATGGAGATCCCGTCCTCGCATGCCGGTGTGGTCAAGGAGGTCAGGGTCAAGGTCGACGACAAGGTGAGCGAGGGGTCGATCATCCTCGTGCTGGAAGCTGCGGGGGCCGCGGCCGCACCGGCGCCTGCGCCCGCAGCCGCATCGAAGCCCGCCGCTGCGCCGCCGCCGGCCGCAGCGGCCGCGGCCTCCTATTCCGGCAAGGCTGATATCGAATGCGAGATGCTGGTGCTCGGCGCAGGTCCAGGCGGCTACTCGGCCGCTTTCCGCGCCGCCGATCTCGGCATGAAGACCGTGCTGGTCGAGCGCTACGATACGCTCGGCGGCGTCTGCCTCAATGTCGGCTGCATCCCGAGCAAGGCGCTGCTGCACACGGCATCGGTGGTCGACGAGGTCAAGCATCTGCCCGACCACGGCATCTCGTTCGGCGCGCCGCAGATCGACCTCGGCAAGCTGCGCGCGTTCAAGGACGGCGTGATCAAGAAGCTGACCGGCGGCCTCGCCGGAATGGCGAAGGCGCGCAAGGTCGAGGTGGTGACCGGCGTCGGCGCCTTTGTCGACCCGCATCATCTCGAAGTCGCCACCGCGAGCGGCAAGAAGACGATCAGGTTCGCCAAGGCGATCATCGCCGCCGGCAGCCAGGCGGTGAAGCTGCCGTTCCTGCCCGAGGATCCGCGCATCGTCGATTCGACCGGCGCGCTGCTGCTCAAATCGATCCCGAAGCGGATGCTGGTGATCGGCGGCGGCATCATCGGGCTGGAAATGGCGACGGTGTATTCGACGCTCGGCGCGCGCATCGACGTCGTCGAGATGCTCGACGGCCTGATGCAGGGCGCCGACCGCGACCTGGTCAAGGTCTGGGACAAGATGAACGAGTCGCGCTTCGACAAGGTGATGCTGAAGACCAAGACGATCGGCGGCAAGGCCACCGAGGCCGGCATCGAGGTCAGCTTCGAGGGCGCGCAGGCGCCGTCGGGGCCGCAGCTCTATGACCTCGTGCTGGTGGCGGTCGGCCGCAGCCCGAACGGCAAGAATATTGGCGCCGACAAGGCTGGGGTCGGGGTGACGGATCGCGGCTACATCGACGTCGACAACCAGATGCGCACCAACATCGCGCACATCCATGCCATCGGCGACATCATCGGCCAGCCGATGCTGGCGCACAAGGCCGTGCATGAAGGCCATGTCGCCGCCGAAGTCGCCCATGGCGAAAAATCCTATTTCGACGCGCGGCAGATTCCGTCGGTCGCCTACACCGATCCAGAAGTCGCCTGGGCCGGCAAGACCGAGGACCAGTGCAAGGCCGAGGGCGTCAAGTTCGGCAAGGCGGTGTTCCCCTGGGCAGCGTCCGGCCGCGCCATCGCCAACGGCCGCGACGAGGGCTTTACCAAGCTGCTGTTCGACGCGACGAGCCATCGCATCATCGGCGGCGGCATCGTCGGCACCCATGCCGGCGATCTGATCAGCGAGATTTGCCTCGCGATCGAGATGGGCTGCGAGCCGGCCGATATCGGCAAGACCATCCATCCGCATCCGACGCTTGGCGAGTCGATCGGCATGGCGGCAGAGGTCTTTGAGGGACACTGCACCGACCTGCCGCCGCAGAAGAAGAAATAACCTGCCTGCCGACCCGCGGGCACAGCGAGATCAAGGAGAACACACAATGTCTGGAGCGACCACTGCGGCGTCTGGAACGGCGGCCGTGACGCAGAAGAAGCCGTTTTACAGGATTCTCTATGTTCAGGTGCTCGTGGCGATCGTGCTCGGCGTCATGGTCGGCTGGCTCTGGCCGGATCTCGGCAAGAACGAGTGGATCAAGGCGATGGGCGACGGCTTCGTCAAGCTCATCAAGATGGCGATTGCGCCGATCATCTTCTGCACGGTTGTCTCCGGCATCGCGCACATTTCCGAAGTGAAGAAAGTGGGCCGCGTCGCGGTCAAGGCGCTGGTCTATTTCGAAGTGGTCTCGACCTTCGCGCTGGCGCTCGGCCTGATCGTCGCCAACGTGCTGCACCCGGGGTCCGGCTTCCAGGGCCAGTCCAATGCCGCGGCGGTCGCCGGCTACGCCAAGCAGGCGAGCGAGATGAAGTCGGTGGACTTCGTCCTGCACATCATTCCCGACACGGTGGTCGGCGCGTTCGCGCAGGGCGAGATCCTTCAGGTCCTGCTGTTCGCCATCCTGTTCGGCTTCGCGCTGATGGGGCTCGGCGAACGCGCCCACACCGTTCGCACCATGATCGACGACGTCGCACACGCGATGTTCGGCGTGATCTCGATCGTGGTCAAGGTCGCGCCGATCGGCGCGTTCGGCGCCATGGCCTACACGATCGGCCGCTACGGACCCCAGGCGCTCGGCAATCTCGCCGGTCTGATCGCAACCTTCTATCTCACCGCGTTCCTGTTCGTGATCGTCGGGCTCGGCATCATCGCCCGCATCGCCGGCTTCTCGATCTTCAAGTTCCTGAAATACATCAAGGACGAGCTGCTGATCGTGCTCGGCACGTCGTCCTCGGAAAGCGCGCTGCCGCAGCTGATGGAGAAGCTGGAACGTCTCGGCTGCTCCAAGTCCGTGGTCGGCCTCGTCGTTCCCACCGGCTATTCGTTCAACCTCGACGGCACCAACATCTATATGACGCTGGCGACGCTGTTCATCGCTCAGGCGATGAATGTCGATCTCTCGTTTGGCGAACAGATGACGATCCTGATCGTGGCCATGCTGACGTCGAAGGGCGCCTCGGGCATCACCGGCGCCGGCTTCATCACGCTCGCCGGCACGCTGGCGGCGGTCAGGCCAGAGCTGCTTCCCGGCATGGCGATCGTGCTCGGCATCGACAAGTTCATGAGCGAGTGCCGGGCCCTGACCAATTTGTGCGGCAACGGCGTCGCCTGCGTCGTGGTGGCGTGGTGGGAAGGCGAGCTCGATCGCGAGAAGCTGAAGGTCGCGCTCGATCGCGACATCGATCCGTCCGACATCGAGGTCGCCATCACGACAGGCTAGCAGAGCGGCGTGATCCGCAAGGGATCAGCGCCGGATCATCACGAGGCATCAAGGGAGTTGGTCATGACGGACGTGGTAATTGTCTCCGCGGCGCGGACGCCGGTCGGCTCTTTCAACGGGGCCTTCGGCGCGCTGCCCGCGCACGAGCTCGGCGCGGTCGCGATCAAGGGCGCGCTCGAACGCGCCAAGGTCGCGCCCGAGGACGTCGACGAGGTCATCCTCGGTCAAGTCCTGTCAGGCGGCGAGGGACAGAATCCGGCGCGGCAGGCCGCCATGGCGGCCGGCATTCCGCAGGAGAAGACGGCATGGGGCATGAACCAGCTGTGCGGTTCGGGCCTGCGCTCGGTTGCCCTCGGCCTGCAGCAGATCGCCAACGGCGATGCCAAGGTGATCGTCGCCGGCGGCATGGAGTCGATGTCGATGGCGCCGCATCTGTCGCATCTGCGTCCCGGCACCAAGATGGGCGACGTCAAGTTCATCGACTCCATGCTGAAGGACGGCCTGCTCGATGCATTCCATGGCTATCACATGGGCGTCACGGCGGAGAACATCGCGGCGCGATGGCAGATCACCCGCGAGGAGCAGGACGCCTTCGCGACCAGCTCGCAGAACAAGGCCGAGGACGCCCAGAACGCCGGCCGGTTCAAGGACGAGATCGTTCCGGTCACCGTCAAGACCAGGAAGGGCGACGTCGTCGTCGACCAGGATGAATACATCCGGGCCGGCACGACGCAGGATGCGCTGGCCAAGCTGAAGCCCGCCTTCAACAAGGAGGGCTCGGTGACCGCCGGCAACGCCTCGGGTCTCAATGACGGTGCGGCGGCGCTGGTGCTGATGAGCGCTGACGAAGCCAGCAGGCGTGGTCTGACGCCGCTGGCGAAGATCGTGTCGTGGGCGACCGCAGGCGTCGATCCGGCCGTGATGGGCTCGGGCCCGATTCCGGCGTCGCGCAAGGCGCTGGAAAAGGCCGGCTGGAAGGTCAGGGATCTCGACCTCGTCGAGGCCAACGAGGCCTTCGCGGCGCAGGCCATTGCCGTCAACAAGGACATGGGCTGGGATCCGTCGATCGTCAACGTCAACGGCGGTGCCATCGCCATCGGTCATCCGATCGGTGCATCCGGCGCGCGGGTTCTGACCACGCTGTTGTTCGAAATGCAGAAGCGCGGCGCGAAGCGGGGCCTCGCCACGCTGTGCATCGGCGGCGGCATGGGCGTCGCCCTGACCGTCGAGCACTGAGCCAACCGGCAGGACGCAAGCAAGACGCGGACGGCACACGCCGTCCGCGGGCGACGGCGGCGGCCGAAAGCGCACGAACAGACAACAAACCGATCAGGAGGAGATCATGTCGAGGGTTGCGGTGGTGACCGGCGGAACGCGCGGCATCGGTGAGGCGATCTCGATCGCGCTCAAGGCTGAAGGCTACAAGGTGGCCGCCAGCTATGCCGGCAATGACGAGGCGGCCGCGAAGTTCAAGAGCCAGACCGGCATCGACGTCTACAAATGGGACGTCTCGAGCTACGAGGCCTGCGTCGCCGGCCTGAAGCAGGTCGAAGCCGACCTCGGGCCGGTGGACGTGCTGGTCAACAATGCCGGCATCACCAAGGACGGCATGTTCCACAAGATGACGCCGGAGCAGTGGTACGCCGTCATCAACACCAATCTGAACTCGCTGTTCAACATGACGCGGCCGGTCTGGGAGGGAATGCGCGCGCGGAAGTTCGGCCGGGTGATCTGCATCTCCTCGATCAACGGCCAGAAGGGCCAGATGGGCCAGGTCAACTACTCCGCCGCCAAGGCCGGCGACATCGGCTTCGTCAAGGCGCTGGCCCAGGAAGGCGCCCGCTCCGGCATCACCGTCAACGCGATCTGCCCGGGCTACATCGCGACCGAAATGGTCAAGGCGATCAATCCGGAGATCGTGGCCAAGAACATCCTGCCGCAAATTCCGGTCGGCCGCCTCGGCGAGCCGCAGGAGATCGCGCGCGCGGTGCTGTTCCTGGCGTCCGACGATGCCGGCTTCATCACGGGCTCGACGATCTCGGCGAACGGCGGCCAGCACGCGGTCTGAGCTGTTTCGGCCAGCGCAGAATTGAAGGCGAGGGCAAGCCCATGTCGGCGCCTCGAACGAGGGCATCAAGGCGGGGAACAGGATGGACCAGGATTTGAGAGAGGCGGCGCTCGAATATCATCGCGTGCCGACGCCGGGGAAGATCTCGGTGGTGCCGACCAAGGCGATGGCGACCCAGCGCGATCTAGCGCTGGCCTATTCGCCCGGCGTCGCCGAACCCTGCCTGGTCATCGCCGACGACCCGCTGCAGGCTGACGTGCTGACGTCGCGCAGCAACCTCGTTGCCGTCGTCACCAACGGCACGGCCGTGCTCGGCCTTGGCAATATCGGCGCGCTGGCCGGCAAGCCGGTGATGGAGGGCAAGGCGTGCCTGTTCAAGAAGTTCGCCGGGATCGACGTCTTCGACATCGAGCTCGCCGAGGAAAACCCCGACGCGCTGATCGAGACGATCGCCAGGATGGAGCCGACCTTCGGCGGCATCAACCTGGAAGACATCAAGGCGCCGGAATGCTTCTACATCGAGAAGAAGCTCCGCGAGCGGATGAAGATCCCGGTGTTCCATGACGATCAGCATGGCACCGCGATCATCGCCGCGGCCGCGATCCTCAACGGACTGAAGCTGGTCGGGAAGGACATCGCTGATGTCAAGCTGGTGTGCTCCGGCGCGGGCGCGGCGGCGCTCGCCTGCCTCGATCTGATCGTGAGTCTTGGATTGCGCCGCGAGCGGATCATCGTGACCGATGCCAAGGGCGTCGTGTATGCCGGCCGCGCCGAGAGCATGGACGACAACAAGGCGCGCTATGCCGTCAGGACGGAGGCGCGCAAGCTCGACGATATCATTGACGACGCCGACATCTTCCTCGGCCTGTCGGCCGGCAAGGTGCTGACCCCTGACATGGTCAGGAAGATGGCGCGCGATCCCTTGATCTTCGCGATGGCCAATCCGATCCCCGAGATCATGCCGGAGGATGCGCTGGCGGTTCGTCCCGATGCGATCATCGGCACCGGACGCTCGGACTACCCGAACCAGATCAACAATGTCCTCTGCTTCCCCTTCATCTTCCGCGGCGCGCTCGACTGCGGGGCGACCACCATCAATGAGGAGATGAAGCTTGCGACGGTCCGCGCGCTCGCCGACCTTGCCATGGCGGAGGTGCCGGAAGTCGTGGCCGCGGCCTACAAGGGCGAGGGACTGCGCTTCGGCCGCGATTACCTGATTCCAAAGCCGTTCGATCCGCGGCTGATCGAGATGATCGCGCCGGCGGTGGCCAAGGCGGCAGCCGACAGCGGCGTCGCCAGGCGCCCGATTGCCGACATGGATGCCTACCGCCAGAAGCTCGGCCGGTTCGTCTACCATTCCGGCAACGCGATGCAGCCGGTGTTCTCGATCGCCAAGGACAGCGGAAAATCGCTCGTTCTGGCCGAAGGCGAGGATGAGCGCATCCTGCGCGCGGCGCAGGTGATCGCCGACGAGCGGATTGCGCGGCCGCTGCTGCTTGGCAGGCCGGCGACGATCGAGCAGCGGATCGCAGCGTTCGGCCTCCGGCTGCGGCCCGGCCGCGACTGCGAGATCGTCGATCCGCATGATGCGGAGATCTATTCCAAATGCGCCGAGATCTACCATGCGCGCCGCAAACGCGATGGCGTGTCGGCCGCGCTGGCGCTGTCGGAGACGCGGAGTAATGCAACCGTGCTCGCCTCGATCCTGCTCGAACGCGGCATCGGGGACGCGATGCTGTGCGGCGTGATCGGAAGGACCGCCGATCATTTGGCCGCCATTCGCAGCGTGATCGGAACGCGAGAAAACGTGCGGACGCTCGCGATGATGCAAATGCTGATCCTGCCGCAGCATCAGCTGTTCATCTGCGACACCCACTGCAACCTCAACCCGACCGCCGAGCAGGTGGCCGACATCGCCTTGCTGGCGGCGGAGGAGGTCAAGCGGTTCGGCATCACGCCGCGGGTGGCGCTATTGTCGCATTCGAGCTTCGGCAGCTCGGCGGTGCCGGAGGCGCACAAGATGCGCGAGGCGCGCGCGATCATTCGCGAGCGGTCGCCGGATCTCGCGGTGGAAGGCGAGATGCGCGGCGACGCTGCGCTCTCGCAATCGGTGCTCGATCACGAATTCCCGGATTGCGGCTTCGTCGGTCCGGCCAACGTGCTTGTGATGCCGAACCTCGACGCCGCCAACATCTCCTACAATCTGCTGCGGATGGCGGCGGGGCAGGGGCTGACGGTCGGCGGCATCCTGCTCGGTGCGGCCAGGCCGGCGCACGTCCTCACGCCGTCCTCGACCGTCCGCCGCATCGTGAACATGGCCGCGGTCGCAGCCGCGGATGCGATATCCGAGCGAGCCTGATCGAGGGGCGGATTGGGCGCACTGTGAACGCGATCGATCGAGGCCATCATGAGTGAGCCGCAATCGGGAAAACGCCGGGTCGTGATCGTCGGAGGCGGGGCGGGCGGACTGGAACTCGCCACCCGCCTCGGCGACAAATACGGCCGCAAGGGCAAGCTCGATGTCACGCTGATCGAGCGCAACCGCACCCATGTGTGGAAGCCGAAGCTGCACGAGATCGCAGCCGGCAGCATGGATATCGCCGCCCACGAGGTCGACTACCTCGCGCAATCATATTGGCACAGCTTCCGCTATCGGATCGGCGAGATGATCGGCATCGATCGCGAGCGGCGTCAGGTCGAGGTGGCGGCCTATCTCGACGCCGAAGGCCGCGAGGTGACGCCGCAGCGCAGCTTCGACTACGACGTTCTTGTCATCGCCGTCGGCAGCCAGAACAACGATTTTGGCACGCCCGGCGTCGTTGACCACGCGATCAAGCTGGAGTCGCAGGCCGATGCGAAGCGGTTCCACGAACGCATGGTCAATGCATGCATCCGTGCCCATGCGCAGTCGGCGCCTCTCGGCGAGCACCAGCTGAAGGTCGCCATCATCGGCGCCGGCGCGACCGGCGTCGAGCTGGCGGCGGAGCTGCACCGCACGACCCGGGAGGTGGTGGCCTATGGCCTCGACCAGGTCGATCCGCACAAGGACATCAAGATCACGCTGATCGAGGCTGCGGACCGGGTGCTGCCTGCGCTGCCCGAACGGGTTGCGCAAGAGACGGAGAAATTGCTCGTCAAGCTCGGCGTCGATCTGCTGGTGGGGGCCAAGGTTTCCGAAGTGTTCGCCGACCACGTCAGTCTGACAGACGGACGAACCATCCCCGCCGAACTGATCGTCTGGGCCGCCGGCGTCAAGGCGCCGGATTTCCTTAAAGGTATTGCCGGCCTCGAGACCAACCGCATCAACCAGCTCGCCGTGCGGCCGACCTTGCAGACCACGCGCGACGACAACATCTTCGCCATCGGCGACTGCTCGGCCTGCGCATGGGGCGAGCGCGGCAATGTGCCGCCGCGCGCGCAGGCGGCGCATCAGCAGGCCTCGCACCTCTATTCCCAGATCCCGCGGCATCTGCGCGGCGAACCGATCAAGGATTATCGATATCGCGACTTCGGATCGCTGGTGTCGCTCGGCGAGTTCAGCACGGTCGGCTCGATGATGGGCTCGCTGGTCGGCGGCGACCTGGTGTTCGCGGGTCTGTTCGCGCGCATGATGTACTTGTCGCTGTACAAGATGCACGAATACGCCCTGCACGGTCCGGCGAAGGTGGCGCTCGACACGCTGGCCCGCCTGATCACCAGACGGACCGAGCCGCACGTCAAGCTCCATTAGCGCAGTGTAGAGGAGGTGAATGCCGTGTCGGCCATGATGCTGTGCCGAAGCTGGAGGGAAGGCTGATGGACGCTGTGTTCCTCGGCTTGATCCTGCCGCTCACCACCGCCTGCACCGGATTTTCCTGTCGCGTATTCCGGGGCAAGACCGTAGAGTTGGGCCATGCGTGAGTGGTCGTCCGCAATGGCCGGCGCTCCCGGCGTTGTGCTGGTTCACGAGATGACGGAGCTTCCTTCCCTGGTGACCATCAAGGGACCTGCCACAGTCGGTTCGGTGGTGCCCACTTCCACGCGTTGGCTGGTTCGCGGCGCGGTTGCTCTTGCGCTGGTCGCCGCGGCGTCGTGGCTCGGATATGTGATCGCGTTCCGTCAGGGGCTCGACCATTTGCACGCCGCAGCTCAGCAGCGCTTGACCGTCGAGGCTGCCAGGCTCGACGGCCATCTTTCGCGATTTGAGTATCTGCCGTCACTGCTGGAGACATCGCCCAGCGTGTTCCGGCTGCTCGAGGCTCCCGACGATCGTGCACTGCAGCAATCCGTCAGCCTCTATCTGAAGTCGATCAACCTGCTTGCGGGAGCCGACAACCTCTATGTTCTGAGCGTCTCCGGCGCGACGCTTGCCGCGGCGGATTTCGACCAGCCCGGGACGCCGTTCGGCGAAAACCTGTCGTATCGCCCCTATGTCAGCGAAGCGCTGTCGCGCGGCCGCGGCGCGTTCTACGGCGTCGGCATCACGACCGCCAAGGCCGGCTACTATCTGTCCTATGCGCTGAAGGACGGCGGGGCGACGAAGGGCGTTGCCACCGTCAAGGTCAATCTGGAATCGTTCGAGCAGGCGTGGCGCAACACTGAAAACGACATTCTGCTGGTCGACGAGCGCGGGGTGACGATCCTCGCCTCTCGCGACGCGTGGCGCTATCGCCCGATGGCGCCGCTGTCGGTTCAGACGCGCGACGACATTGCGCGATCCAAACCCTACGGCAACCACGACCTGGCACCACTGGGATGGAATTTCGCCGGTCAGTCCACCGGCGATGCTGCGCGGATCACCGCGGAGAACGGCACCGCCTACACGGTCAGTGAGCTTCCGATCAACCGCGGCCTGTGGCGGCTGATCCTGCTCGACGACGAGGCGCCGACGCGGCAGACCGCGCTGATTATCGGCGTGATATCGGGCCTCGCAGCCGTCGTTGCGCTGCTGGCGCTTGGCCTGGTCGAGCAACGCCGCAGGGAGATCCGGCAACGGCTGGCCAGCCAGGCTGCGCTGGAGACCGCGAACGACATGCTCGAGACCAGGGTGCAGGAACGCACCGCCGAATTGCGGGCCACGCAGGATGAGCTGGTCCATGCCGGCAAGCTGGCGGCGCTCGGCCAGATGTCGGCCGGCATCGTCCACGAGCTGAACCAGCCGCTGGCCGCGCTGCAGACCGCAGCCGACAACGCGGTCCTGCTGGTCGACCGCGGCGCGATCGGCGATGCCCGCGGCAACCTCACCCGGATTGGCGAACTGGTGCGCCGGCTCGCGCGCCTGACCAGCCAGTTGCGGGTATTCGCCTACAAGTCGAGCAGCCCGCTCGGTGCGGTGTCGGTCGAACAAGCCGTGGCCGAGTCGCTCAAGATCCTGGCCGGACGCGTCAAAGAAGGCGGCGTCGCCGTCGTGACCGAGGTCGACGCCAAGCTTTGTGTCGTTGCCGATCAGACCCGGCTTGAGCAGCTGTTGTGCAACATCGTGGCGAACGCGCTCGATGCCGTGGAAGGCGCAGAGCGCAAATCGATCCTGATCCGGGCGGGCAGGGAAGAAGCGCCGGCCGCGCGCTGCCGCATCACCATCAGCAACAGCGGGCCGGCGATCGCCTCCGACGTGCTGCAGCGCATGTTCGAGCCGTTCGTGACGACCAAGCCCGCGGGCAAGGGCCTGGGCCTCGGCCTGATGCTCTCCAACCACATCGTGCGCTCGTTTGGCGGCGAACTGCACGCGCGAAACCTGATGCCTGATGGTGCCGAGTTCGTCGTGACCCTTCCATTGGCTGAGACAGCAGAGGCGGCTTCGCATGGGCGATGACCAAACGATCGGCGTGATCTATGTCGAGGACGATGACGACGTCCGGATCGGCGGCGTTCAGGCGCTCGAGCTGGCCGGATTTTCCGTCCTCGGCTTCGCCTCGGTCGAGACCGCCAACGGATCGGTTCGCGCCGACATGCCCTTTGTGGTGGTCTGCGACGTGCGTTTGCGCGGACGGAGCGGCCTCGACTGGCTGTCGGATCTGCGCCGGCTGGACCAGGATCTGCCGGTGATCCTGATCACCGGTCATGGTGATATCTCGATGGCGGTGCAGGCGATGCGGACCGGCGCCTATGACTTCATCGAAAAACCCTGCTCCTCGGAGCAGCTGATCTCGGTCGTGCGCCGCGCGGCCGAGAAGCGGCGGCTGACGCTCGAAGTGCGCTCGTTGCGCTCTGCGCTGGCGGACCGCCAGGGCATCGACGCCAGTCTGCTGGGACGGTCGCCGCAGATCCAGGAGGTGCGCCGCCTGGTCTCCACGCTGGCGGCGACCAATGTCGACGTCACGATCTACGGCGAGACCGGCACCGGCAAGGACGTCGTCGCGCGCTGTCTGCACAATCACAGCGGCCGGCGTGGCGGCAATTATGTCGCGGTGAACTGCGGCGGCCTGCCGGAATCGCTGGTCGAGAGCGAGCTGTTCGGCCACGAGGTCGGCGCGTTCACCGGTGCTACCCGCCAGCGGATCGGCAAGATCGAATATGCCAATGGCGGCACGCTGTTCCTCGACGAGATCGAGAGCATGCCGCTGAGCGTCCAGGTCAAGCTGCTGCGCTCGCTGCAGGATCGGTCGATCGAGCGCGTCGGCACCAACAAGCCGATCGCGGTGGATTGCCGGGTCGTGGCCGCGAGCAAGGTGAATTTGCTTGAGCTGAGCGAAAAGCGGCTGTTTCGCGCCGATCTGTATTATCGCCTCGGCGTCGCCTTCATCGAGCTGCCGCCGCTGCGCGAGCGGCGCGAGGATATCCCGCTGCTGTTCGAGCATTTCACCCTGGACGCGGCGCGGCGGTTCGAGCGCGATGCTCCGATCCTCGACGAGCAGACCATGTTGCGCCTGCTGGCCTATTCGTGGCCGGGAAACGTGCGCGAGCTGCGCAACGTCGCCGACCGCTTTGTGCTCGGCGTGCTCGACGGCAAGGCGATCACCAAATCCGGTTTCGCGACATCGGAGGTGTCATTGCCGCGGCAGCTGGAGAACATTGAGCGCTCGATCATCGAGGACGCGCTGCGGCGCAAGCAGGGCGACGTGCAGGCGACCGCCGTGCTGCTGAGCATCCCGAAGCAGACGCTGTACGACAAGATCAAGCGGCTTTCAGTCAACGTCGACGGCATCAGGGAAGGCGCGACCGTGCGCTCCGCGTCCTGACGATCGCGGCGGCCGACGGCCGCTCCGTGCGGGCGACGAGATCACAAGCTCTCGTTCATGCGAGGGTAAAGGGCGCCAGGTAGAAGCGGCCCGAAGTCGGAAGCAAACGAACTCATCAATCTTGCGAGGGGACGTCATGAATCGGCCATTCAACATGCCTGACGAGTTTGTCGAGGGCTTCATGAAGGCGGGGGAAAGCCTGTGGCGATCGCTCGGGTGGGCACCCAAGGCCGATGGTGACGGGGCGGACCTCGGCGCAGCCCTGAACGCGTCGGGCCGCCTCGCCGAATTGCAGGCGGGCCACCTGATGCGCCTGTACCAGCTCACCGAGCACGTGATGAAATCTGCAGCCGGCGTGCAGAGCGACGGCGGCATCGAGCCTGCGCGCGGCGATCGCAGGTTCAACGCCACGGAATGGCGCGACAACGCCGCCTATAGCCTGCTTAAGCAATGCTATCTCCTGAACTCGCGCTATTGCGTCGATTTCGTCGAGGCGCTCGAGCTCGACGAGAAGGAAAAGCATCGCCTGCGCTTCTTCACCCGCCAGCTGGTCGAGGCGATGAGCCCGACCAATTTCATCGCCTCCAACCCTGACGTCATCAAGCTGGCGACGGATAGCGAAGGTCAGAGCCTGAAGGCAGGCCTCGACAATCTGATGGCCGATCTGGGCCGAGGCAGCCTGACCATCACGGACGAGCAGGCGTTCGAGGTCGGCAAGGATGTCGCCACGTCGAAGGGCGCGGTGGTGTTCGAAAACGAGCTGTTTCAACTCATTCAGTATGCACCGGCGACCGAGCAGGTGACGGCCCGGCCGCTGCTGATCGTGCCGCCCTGTATCAACAAGTTCTACATTCTCGACCTGCAGCCGGCCAATTCATTTGTCCGCTTCGCGGTCGAGCATGGCCTGACCGTGTTCATGGTGTCCTGGCGCAATCCCGATGCCTCGTGCGGACACTTCGGCTGGGACGATTACGTCGAGCACGGCGCCATGCGCGCCATCGAGATTGCCCGGTCGATCGCGGGCGCCGACAAGATCAACGTCGTCGGCTGGTGCGTCGGCGGGACTATCCTGTCGTCGGCGCTGGCGATCCTGCGGACACGCGGCGACGAGCAGGTCGCCAGCGTGACATTGCTGACCACGATGCTCGACTTCCGCGAGCCGGGCGATCTCGGCGTGTTCGTGGACGAAGAGGGCACCCGGCAGCGTGAGCTCACGATCGGCAATGGCGGCATCTACCGCGGCTCGGAGCTTGGCTTCGTGTTCCAGACCCTGCGTTCCAAGGAGCTGATCTGGCCGAACGTGATCGACAACTATCTGAAGGGAAAGCCACCGGAGCGGTTCGATCTGCTGTTCTGGAACGCCGACGTCACCAACCTGCCGGGGCCGATGTATTGCTGGTACATCAGGAACATGTACCTGGAGAACAATCTTCGCGAGCCGAACCGGCTGACGATGTGCGGCACTCCGGTCGATCTCGGGCGGGTCGACCTGCCGGCCTATGTGCTGGCCACAATGGAAGATCACATCGTGCCGTGGCGGTCGGCCTATCGCACCACGGGCCTGTTCAGCGGCGAGACCCGCTTCGTGCTCGGCGCCAGCGGGCACATTGCCGGCGTGATCAATCCCGCCTCCAAGAACAAGCGCAGCTACTGGCTGTCGGACCAGCGCTGCGACGACCCTGCGGCGTGGCTCGCCGGCGCGAACGAGAAGCCGGGCAGCTGGTGGAATGACTGGATCGCCTGGCTCCAGCCGTGGGCTGAGGACCGGGTGCCCGCCCGCACGCAGCTCGGCAGCAACCAGTATCCTTCGGGCGAATCCGCGCCGGGCCGATATGTGAAGACGAAGGCAAACTGATCGCGTCTGCCGTCGGCATTGGTGGGAGAATCGTCGCCGCTGCTAAGTTTCCTGCCCTTTTCGTCGAATTCGACCACGTTCGCGGCGCATTGCGCGGGTTGTTACTAGCGCGAAACTGGTGCGGATTGTCTGTCGTCGAATCTTGGACCAGGACGTTGCGTTCTGCAGGTGATAACGTGAGAACGCACTCAGGCTCAGCGATCGACGGCAAGAGACCTCCATGCGGCAGCGGGCCGGCAGATCGCCGCGGCCGGCCAAGGTCAGCGTCACGACGCAGGCTATGGGAAAGTAATCAAAAGCGGTTCATGCAAGCCAAACGGAACATAACGTGAGTTTCTGGGAGCGTCTAAAGACAGAGGCATCTGCTGAGTGGCGCGCTTACACCGAGCATCCATTCACGAACGGACTGGCAGACGGCTCGCTCGCCGAAGCGGCGTTTCGTTATTATCTTGTCCAGGATTACTTGTTCCTCATCGAGTTCGCGCGCGCCTACGCGCTCTCGGTCTACAAATCGCCCAAGCTTGCCGACATGCGTGAAGCAGCGGCCGGTCTTTCGGCCATCCTTGATGTCGAGATGAACCTTCATGTGACGCTCTGTGCCGGTTGGGGTCTGTCCCCAAGCGACCTTGAACAGACTCCTCCGGCCGCCGAGATGCTAGCCTATACTCGCTACGTGCTGGATGCCGGAATGCGCGGCGATCTGCTGGCGCTCAAGGTAGCGCTAGCCCCTTGCGTGATCGGGTACGCGGAGATCGCGAAGCGCCTAGCTGCACAACCCGATGCGGACGCTGCGACGAACCCCTATCGCGGCTGGATTGCCGAGTACGCCGGCGCGCCATACCAAGAGGTCGCGGCGAAAGCGGGGGCGCACTTGGAGCGTCTCGCTGATCTCTACGCCACCCCGGCCCGCGAGGCAGAGCTGATTGCGATCTTCAAGGAAGCTACTCGTCTCGAGGCAGACTTCTGGGAAATGGGCTGGCGCGCGGGCCAACGTGCCGAATAGCGCTTCGGAAATAGTCAGGCTCATAACCTGAAGGTCATCGGTTCAAATTTGTTGGCAAAGCCATCCGCAGATTTGGGCTCAACTGGGCTCTATTTAGTGATTTCGGTCTCTTGGTCTGACACCGTTTGACCCAAAGCAGACCCATGCAGTTGGCCCAACGAACGTTTTCAAACATCGCTTGTCGTTTCTAATTTTAGATCGTTGCGAGCGCGACGGCTTACAAGCCGACGTTCCGCTGGGCCGGGGCGGTGTCCCGCCTGCAGGCGAGGGCCCGGCCGAGACTCAGTTGCCTGGCATTCTCCCGCGAGCAAAATCAATCGCATCCGACGGAGCGAATGATCGGGTCGGTTTTGCTCAAAATGCGCAATACAGGTCTTGAAGTCTGCGTGATATGAGCATAAACGGCGAAGTTACCTGCCCTGCTCGTCTTATAGCGGAACGCGCAGAATGATCGAAGTGCGCGATGCGCGGGAGGACAACAGAAAATGCAGGTTCCAATTAAGCGGGCGATCGAGAGCGTGCCTGGCGGGATGATGGTAGTCCCTCTGTTGGTCGGGGCGCTTATTGCCACCTTCTTTCCCGATACCCCGAAGTTTTTTGGCTCCTTCACCGGCGCACTGTTCTCTGGCGCGCTGACGATTCTCGCGGTGTTCTATGTTTGCATGGGCGCGAGCATCGACTTCCGCGCGACCCCCTACATTGTGAAGAAGGGCGGCACCCTGCTGATCGTGAAGGTTGGCGTGGCCGTTGTCCTCGGCCTGATCTTCGGCAGCATTTTGGGAGAGACGCCGGTCGCAGCTGGCATGTTCGCGGGTGTCTCGACGCTCGCGATCGTCGCCGCGATGAACGACACCAATGGCGGTCTCTATATGGCGTTGATGGGCCAATATGGACGTCCGCGTGACGTCGGCGCCTATACCGTCATGTCGCTCGAGAGCGGTCCTTTCCTCACCATGATCACTTTGGGCGTCGCCGGCCTCTCGGCATTTCCATGGCAGACCCTCGTGGGCGCTATCCTGCCTCTGGTGGTGGGTATGATCATCGGCAATCTCGACAGAGAGATGCGCGACTTCCTGAGCCGCGCGGTGCCTGTGATGATCCCGTTCTTCGCCTTCGCGCTCGGCGCCGGCCTCGATCTGTCGAAGGTCTGGCAGGCCGGCCTGCTCGGCCTCGGCATGGGAGTGGCCGTGGTGGTTGTGACCGGCATCCCGCTGTTCCTCGCCGATCGCATCACGGGCGGGAATGGTGTCGCGGGTGTTGCTGCGGCCTCGACGGCCGGTAATGCGGCGGCCGTCCCGGCGATTGTCGCCGCGGCGAATCCAGCCTATGCGGACGCGGCGCGGCCTGCGACTATCCTCGTCGCGGCGTGCGTCGTGGTTACCGCAATCCTCGTGCCCATCGTCACCGCCTGGACAGCCCGCGTTGTTGGCCGCGACGTCGAGGAGCCTGCAGAAGAGAACAACGTGGCTTCTGCCGGCAAGATGACCCCCGCGGCGCGCTCGGTTGTCACTGAGGCAAGTCACTGAGGCAAAGTCACTGAAGCAGGTCGCTGAAGATGGCCCCTAAAGCAGCGTTTTCCGGCGAAGTGGATAACGGTTCGAGTCAAGAAAACGCGTCAAGCCAAAGCTGGCTGATCGTCGCTGACGATCTCACCGGTGCCGCGGACTGTGCGATCGCCTTCGGCAGAAGGGGGCGTACGGCTGCGGTGACGTGGGGTGAGATGACCGACGCGTCGGGCAACCAACTGCCCGTCCTGGCCTACGATGCCGCGAGTCGAGGCCTTTCGGCCGGGGCCGCTGCAGCCCGCCATGCCGATGTGCTGGCGCACCTGTGCAAAGGCGGACGTATTCTTTTCAAGAAGATTGACTCGACGCTGCGGGGGCAACCTGCAGCGGAGACTGCCGCCGTGCTTGCGCATCTCAGGTCACGGTCGGGTCCGGCCTTCGGCGTGCTCGCGCCGGCCTTTCCGGCCACCGGCCGCGCCATCATCGACGGGTGTATCCTGGTCAAAGGCCGCCCCCTCGAGGAGGCCGAGGTCTGGCACCGCGACCACACCTACCCGAATGCCGATCTTGTCGACGTTCTCGGAACCGCTGGCGTTCGCGGTGAGAAGGTCAAGCTCGCTGCCGTGCGCGGTGGCGATCTCAAAGCCACGTTCGCGAGGCTCGCCCGGGAGGGCGACGTGGTCGCGGCCTGCGACGCCGAGACTGAACACGATCTGCATTTGATCGCGGAGGCGAGCCTGCATGCATCGCCCGCAACCTTCTTCATCGGCAGCGCCGGCCTCGCGCACGCGCTGGCCGGCCTCGAAGTCAGCCATGCCGTCGAGCCGCTGCGCATTCCGACGAGCGCATCCGGCACCCTGATCGTGGTGGGCTCGCTCGCCGGCGCATCTCGCGTCGCCGCGCGCGAGCTGGAGGCGACCGGCACCGTGGCGCATTTCCCGGTCGCGCCGGAGAGGCTGCTCAACGATGGTGCCGGCCGGGCGGCGCTCGCCGCGGACGTGATGAAACGACTTGCCGGCGGCAGCGATACACTGGTTGAGATCATGATGGATGATGATCCCGACATGTCGCTCGGCCCGCAGCTCGCCAAGGGGCTCGCCGACGCTCTTGAGGCCGTCGCACCCGCGATCGGCGCCTTCGCTGCGACCGGCGGCGAAACCGCCGCGGCGATGCTGTCGCGCTTCGGCGTCAACGGCATCCGTCTTGCCGACGAAATCGAGCCGGGCGTGTCGCTCGGCCTTACTCTTGGCCGATTGTCTGTTCCGATCGCCACCAAAGCGGGCGCATTCGGTGACGAGAACAGCCTCATCCGCATCAGCGAGCGGCTTCGCGCCGTCCGAACCAGAGGAAGTTTCACATGACTCGTCCGACCATTGCGATCACCATGGGAGATCCGGCCGGTATCGGGCCCGAGGTGATCATGAAGGCGCTGGCGCAGCCGCAGGTGCAGGCGATCTGCAATGCGCTGGTGATCGGCGACGCCAACCGACTGCGCAAGGCCGGTCAGATCGTCGGCGTGTCGCTTGAGGTCGATGCGTTGAGCGACGCGAAGCAGGCGAATTTTGCGTCGAAGGCCGTGCAGTGCGTTGACCTGAAGCTGGTGCCGGACGATCTGCCGTTCGGCAAGGTGTCGGCGACGGCAGGTGAGGCGGCCTATCGCTATATCGAGAAAGCCGTGCAGGTGGTGCAGGCGGGGCTCGCGCAGGGCATCTGCACCGCGCCGCTTTCCAAGGAAGCGCTGCATGCGGCCGGCCACAAATATCCCGGCCATACCGAGCTCCTGGCGCATCTGACCGGCACGCCGGAAGTATCGATGATGCTGGTGTCGCCGAAACTCCGCGTCATTCACGTGACCACGCATATCGGCCTGCTCGATGCGATCGAGAAGATCGAGCCCGGCCTCGTCGAGCGTGTCATCGCACGCGGACATGACGTGCTGGTGCGCGCCGGCGTCGCCAATCCGAAAATCGGCGTCTGCGCCATCAATCCGCATGCCGGCGAGAACGGGTTGTTCGGCCGCGGCGAGGAAGCCGCGAAGATCGCGCCGGCCGTGCAAGCCTGTCAGCGCAAGGGCTGGGACGTGCGCGGCCCCCTGCCTGCCGACACGCTGTTCTTCCTGGCCGGCCGCGGCGACTTCGACATGGTGGTCGCGATGTATCACGATCAGGGCCATGGACCCATCAAGGTGCTGGGGCTGGAAGCCGGTGTGAACATCACGGTTGGTCTGCCGGTGATCCGCACTTCGGTCGATCACGGGACCGCCTTCGACATCGCGGGCAAAGGCATCGCCGACGAGCGCAGCCTGATCGAGGCGCTCCGGCAGGCGGTCGATCTCGCGCCGAAGAACGCGGCTTGAGGGGGCTGCGCGGACTCCCTTAGGATGAGGAGCGAGATGCGCGTTAACCGCTGACATTGCGCGGCCGGTGTATCGTGGTATCCATCGACCGTGCCGCGAAGCCGATACGGTCGAGCTCGGCTGACGGCAATGAATCCGGGGGCTGAGGTTCGATGTCGATGCGCAGCAAGGAGCGTCACGCTCGTCTGTTGGAAGCACTGAACGCGGGAGAGATCGATGTCGACGATCTCGCGAGGCGCTTCGACGTCTCCGCTTCCACCGTGCGGCGCGACCTGCAGCATCTTTCCAAGAACAATGCCGTGCGCCGCACCTATGGCGGCGCTATTCTCACCGCCCACGCGAACGAGACGACGCTCGAGCAGCGCCTCGCGGTCCAGGGCAAACAGAAGCAGGCGATCGCGCGCGCGGCGATCGATCTGATCGAGGATGGCGACACGCTGATTCTCGATGCCGGCTCGACGGTCGCAGCCTTCGGCCGGCTGCTGCAGCAGCGGCGGCTGCGCATCATCACCAACAATCTTGCGCTGCTGCCCTTCTTCGCCAAGGCTCCGACCATAGAGCTTGTGGTGCTGGGCGGCGCGCTGCGCACCACCAGCATGAGCACCATGGGGCCGCTCGCCAATGAGGCGCTGCGGCGCATGACCGCGGACCGCGCCGTCATGAGCGCCGACGGCGTGGTGAATGGCCGTGGCCTGTGCGAAGCGGATCTCGAACAGGTCGCACTGAAGTCGCTGATGATGCAGCAGTCGAAGGAAGTCATCGTTCTCGCCGACGCCAGCAAGCTCGGCCGCGCCGAACAGATGGCCTGGGCGCCGCTGCCGCCGCGCTGGACGCTGGTGACTGATGTCGGCGCATCCGAGGAGCAGTGCAAGCGTCTCGCCGATGCGGGAGCGCGCGTGATCGTTGCGGGCGTTCGCTGAGCCGGCATCGCAATTCTTCGCGATGGTTCGTTCGCTCGCTCGCGCTATTAAACCCTGCCCTTCAATGACTTGAGAAGAGAAGCGCGCACGCCGGAAACGTGCTCGCGCATGATTGCCTCTGCACGCCACGGTTCGCGCGCCATGATGGCTTCGTAAATGCGGTGGTGATCATCGTGTCGCCTGCGCACATCACGATGTTCGAAAGCGACGATGTTGCGGCTCGACGACATCGGGACGTGATGGCAAATCCGGATCATCTCGCTGAGCATGCGATTGCGCGCAGCGGCCAGCAACGTGTCGTGAAAGTCGCCATTGATGCCGCGATAGATGAGAAGGTCGCCGTCCGCAAATTCTCCGCGTGACAGCAACTCATCGCCCGCAACGAGACTTTTCTCGATCACTTCGCGCTCGCTGTCGCTGAGGCCTCGTTCGGCCGCAAAACGTGCTGCAAGTCCCTCCAGCGACGCGCGGATCTCATAGGCGTCCACGATGACGTTGAGAGGGAATTCCCGGACGGTGAAGCCGCGATTGGGTGCGTAATCAAGCAGGCCTTCGCCGGCCAGCGCCTGCAGGGCCGCGCGCACCGGCGTGCGCGACACATCAAGGGTCTTGCTGAGCCGGACCTCATTCATGCGCTCGCCGGCGCTGACGGTGCCATCCAGGATGAAGTTGCGGATCCGCTCCATAACCGAGAGCGCGCGGTTGCCTGCGCGGATACTCGCGGCTTCGGCTGTTTTGAGGTCTGTCTGATCAGACGTCTCGATTTCCTGCATCACGGCAACTGTACACACTTTTGCTGTAGAATGTCAATTCCAGTAGTTCATCCTACAGATTCAGGGGATATTTTGCACGAAATTCGCGCATTTTTGGGAGGCAGTCTGCAAAAATGTTGACCAGGCCTAAAAAGTGTATGTAATTCTTGTTGACTCCGATTTGTGACGCGCGATGATGCGCCATCGGAAATGACCAAAATGAACGGCACATCTCATGGGTTCTGGGAGGGCGATCGGCGAAAATGCCATCGAGGAGATCACTGCGGACCGTTCTCCGCATTATGAGCCGTTCGGATGGCATCATTGGCCGGAACACCCCTGGCTCGCTTATCAATTCCGCCGCGGTCTCGGTGAGACCCAGGAAGGTGGCGGCAGCGTCTCCGAGGTGATGCTGGCGGGATCTCGGATGATCCCCGGCGATCTCGAGAGCTGGCACAAGGAATGGATGGTGATCGCCGATGCCAACTGGCAACGCGGTCTGGCCGAGGAGAGACTTGGCCACATCCGCACCGCCATGAACTGCTTTCTCCGTGCTGCCGATTACTACCGGCAAGCCGAATTCCATCTGGAGCCGATCGACCAGCGTCGGCTTCCGACCTTCGAGAAGATGGAAGCCTGTTCGCACAAGTTCATTTCCTATCTAAATCCACCCGGCGAGGTCGTCGATATCCCCTATGAGCCGGGCAAGCCGATCTGCGGCTACTTCATCCGCGCACCATTTCCCGGCGACAGGCTGCCGGTGCTGATCTGCATGGGCGGTCTCGATTCCATCAAGGATGAGATGTGGTTCATGCAGGCCCATGGCTGTCTGCAGCGAGGCATCTCGGTGCTGATGGTCGATTTGCCCGGACAGGGCGGCACGCTGCGCCGTCACGGCCTTCCCACGCGCGCCGATACGGAAGTGCCGGTCGGCAAGTGCATCGATTGGCTGGAGCAGCGAAGCGATGTCGATCCGTCGCGCATTGCCGTCTGCGGTTCCAGCATGGGCGGCTACTACGCAGCGCGCGCCGGCTGTTACGAGCATCGCCTCGCGGCTGTGATCTCCCATGGCGCGGTGTGGTCCGTGCATGACATGTGGGGCCAGAAGGGTGACGATTTCGGCCTGGCGATGCATATCCGCTGGGTATTTGGCGCCAAGACCATGACGGAAGCCCACGAACTGATGAAGCCCTTTACGTTGAACGGGCATCTCAAGCACATGAAGTGCGCATATCTCGTGCTGCATGGTGGTCACGACGTGCTGACGGTGACGGCGGCGCGGGCCACCTATAATCACGCTATCGCCAATGGCGTGAATGCGACCTTGCGCGTGCTTGAACCGGAGGAAACCGGAGCCGAGCATTGCCAGCACGACAATCCGACCATCGGGCAGGAGGTCCTTGCCGACTGGCTCGCCGACAAGTTCGGCATCGATCAGCGCGAGCTGCTGAAAACCTCGTTTAATCCGCTGGTGTGAGCATGAATCTCGGTGTCGATCATATCAAGGCTGCGGTTGTTGCCATCGACCTTCATCGCGGTCATCTCGACCTGACGGTCGCGACCATGCCGACCACGCAGGAAGTAGCGGACCGCGTCATTGCTGCGAATAAGCGGTTGTTCGATTGGTGCCGCGCCAACGGCATTCTGGTCGTACATCAGCTCACCTCCTATCGCGACGAGGCTGAGATCCGCGCCAATCCGTTCTGGCGCACGCGCGCCGAGGATCCCAAGGCGACGCGCAAGAACGTGATGCGGCACAATATCATCGGCGGTCCCGGGTGCACCGTGATGCCGGAGCTGCTCGACGCCAAGGATTTCATTATCGACACCAAGAAGCGCTACGATTGCTTCCTCGGCACCGATCTCGATTTTGTGCTGCGCTCACATGGCGTCAACACGCTGCTGATCACCGGCGTGAACACCAATTCCTGCGTTCTGGCGACGACGACGGCCGCCAACGTGCGCGATTATTCGGTGATCGTGGTCGAGGACTGCGTGGACAGCATGGACGGCCCCGAGCTGCATGCCGCCGGCCTCGCCTGTATCCGCACCGCGTTCGGCTTCGTGATGGATACCGATGCTGTCATGGAGCTCGACGGCCTCAAGGCCGGCAGCGGCGTCGCATGATCCGTTTCAATTTCTCACCTTCCAAGGGCATCCAGCTATGACCAGTCCCATGCAGCCGCGTGAGCGCTCTGATTTTTCTGCCATTGTCGATCGCCCCAAGCTGAAGCTGCCAGGCAATGCCCGCCTGATCTTCTGGACTATCGTCAATTTTGAGGTCTGGGACATTTCCAAGCCGATGGCGCGGCAGGTGCTCCCGGCGCCGACCGGCCTGCCGCTGCTCCCTGACGTGCCGAACTGGAGTTGGCATGAATACGGCATGCGTGTCGGTGCCTGGCGCTTCTTCGATCTGTACAAGAAGCTCGGCATCAAGCCGACGCTGTCGATCAATGCCCGTGTCTGTGAGGACTATGAGCGCGTCGCGCGGGAAGCCAAGGATCTCGGATGGGAATTCATGGGCCACGCTTATGAGCAGGGGCCGATCCACAAGGAGGCCGATCAGAAGGCGATGATTCATCACTCGATGGACGTGATCGAGAGATTCACCGGCAAGCGCCCGGTGGGGTGGCTCGGACCGGGCCTGACGCAGACGCTGGAGACGCCGGAATATCTTGCCGAGGCTGGCGTAAAATATATCGGCGACTGGGTCTATGACGACGAACCCACGGTAATCCGCACCGACAAGGGACCGCTCACCACGCTGCCTTACACGGTCGAGATAAACGACATTCCGATGATGATGGTGCAGCATCACGAGGCGACCCAGTTCTTCAACCGCGCCAAGGATCAGTTCGATCGCCTATATATCGAAAGCGCTGATCGGCCAAAGATCATGTCGATCGCGATCCATCCCTACATTTCCGGCCAGCCGTTCCGCATCAAATATCTCGAACAGGTGTACGACTACGTGAACCAGTTCGAAGGCGTCGTACATATGAACGGCGCCGAGATCCTCGACTGGTACAACACGCAGGTGACCAAGTGAGCGTGGCAGGTCAGCAGGTATTGCCGCCGGTCCCGGCGATCGGCGTGCCGGTCGTCGGCGGCGGTTTCTTTCCGGTGCGCCGCGTCTATTGCGTCGGCCGCAACTATCTCGACCATATCCGCGAGATGAAGGAGGCCGACGAACGCGATCCGCCTTTCTTCTTTCAGAAGCCGCGTGACAGCGTGGTGCCAGATGGCTCGCGCGTGCCGTATCCGCCTTTCACCGAGGACTTCCAGTACGAGGTCGAGCTGGTGCTGGCGATCGGTGAGCCCGGCCGCAATATCGCGGTGGAAGACGCGCTCGAACATATCTGGGGTTATGCGGTCGGCATCGATCTCACCCGCCGCGATCGCCAGCGCGAGGCGCGCGACATGCGTCTGCCCTGGGAGATGGGCAAGAGCTTTGACGCATCGGCGCCCTGCGGCGTCATCGCGCCGGCGCGCGACGCGCGGCATTTCAACAATTGCGTCATCACACTGTCGGTCAACGGCGTCGAGAAGCAACGCGGCGATATCAGCCAGATGATCTGGAGCGTGCCGGAAATCGTGGCGCAGCTTTCCAAGCAGATGAGGCTGGAGCCGGGAGATCTGATCTACACGGGCACTCCCGCCGGCGTCGGCGCCGTGATGCCCGGCGATGTCATCGATGCACGCATCGAGGGGCTGCCCTCGCTCGGCATCACCATCGTTGCCCCGGAGGTGTGAGCATGCTGCCTACCGAACGTATCTCTTATTCGCCGATCGACGCCCGGCTACCGTTGAAGCTGCCGAATGGCAAGCGCATGGCGGTGTGGATCATCGTCAATGTGGAGGAATGGGACGCCAAGCTGCCGATGCCGCGCACCGTGTTGACGCCGCCGGCCGGCGGCTCGCCATCACCGGACATCCCAAACTGGGCGTGGCACGAATACGGCAACCGCGTCGGCTTCTGGCGCATGCTGAAAGTGTTTGACGATTACAAGCTGCCCGCGGCGCTGGCTATCAACGGTTCGGCAATTGCTGCCTACCTGCCCATCGTCGAGGCCGCGAAAGCACGAAACTGGGAATTCATGGGCCATGGCTTCACTCAGCGCAACATGCAGAAGGTGGAGAACGAGCGCGAGGATATCCGCAAGACCGCCGACGTGATCGAAAAAGTCACCGGCAAACGGCCGCGTGGTTGGCTCGGACCGGGCCTCACCGAGACGTGGGAAACGCCGGATCTGCTGAAGCTGGAAGGCTATGAATATGTATGCGACTGGGTGCTGGATGACCAGCCCGTGTGGCTAAAGACGACGACCACGCCCATCGTGAACGTGCCCTATACACAGGAATGCAACGACGTCGCCATG
This sequence comes from Bradyrhizobium ivorense, assembly GCF_900696085.1. Classification (GTDB taxonomy): domain Bacteria; phylum Pseudomonadota; class Alphaproteobacteria; order Rhizobiales; family Xanthobacteraceae; genus Bradyrhizobium; species Bradyrhizobium ivorense. The sequence goes on along the minus strand of NZ_CAADFC020000016.1, from coordinate 872,224 downwards.
ATGCTGATCCAGCATCACAAGGCGTCAGAATATTACGACCGCGCCATCGATCAGTTCGAGCAGATCTACGAGGACGCGGCGGATAGCGCCCGCGTGATGGCATTGGTTGTGCACCCCTACATCATGGGCGCACCGCATCGCCTGAAGCATTTTCGTCGCATCTTCGACACGATCGCGAAGAAGCCGGACGTCGCCTTCATGACGGGCGAGCAGATTCTCGCTTGGTATCTCGACGTCGGGCCGAAAGCGCCGGCGGCATAGGGCGGGCAAAGTCACTGGGCATGAGCCTCTTTCAACTCCTCAACGGCCTGACCTTCGCTGCACTGCTGTTCGTGGTTGCGAGCGGTTTCACGCTGATCTTCGGCCTTTTGCGCATCGTCAATCTCGCCCATGGCGCGCTGTATCTGTTCGGCGGCTATATCGGTTTCAGCATCGCCGTGAAGACCGGCAGCTTCATCGTCGGCGGGATCGGCGCCATGGCCGCAATCGCCGCCATCGGCTTCGTGCTCGATCAGGGCCTGCTGCGCTTCGTGCGCGGCAACGAGCTGCGGCAGGTGCTGCTGACCCTCGGCGTGGCCTTCTTCCTCAACGATCTCGCGCTGGTGATTTGGGGCGGGGACAGCTTCACCGTCCCGATCCCGGAATTCCTGCGCGGCGGTGTGCGCGTGTTCGGGACCTTCTATCCGAAGTACCGCCTGTTCGTGCTGGTGATGGGCATTCTCGTTTTCATCGGCCTGTGGGTGCTGCTCAATCACACGCGGCTCGGCGCGCTGATCCGCGCTGGTGTCGATGATGCCGAGATGGTGGAAGCCTCCGGCGTCAATATCCGCCGCGTGTTCCTGTTTACCTTCCTGTTCGGCTCGGCGCTGGCCGGCCTCGCCGGTCTGATGGGCGGCGCCTTCCTGTCGCTTTACCCGTCGGCAGATGCGGAAATCCTCACCTTTAGTCTTGCTGTGGTGATCATCGGCGGTCGCGGCAGCCTGGTCGGCGTCGCCGTCGGCAGCCTGCTGGTGGGCCTGCTGAATACGCTGGGGCAGGTAATGTTCCCCGAACTTGCTTATTTCGTGATCTTCGGCCCGATGGCGGTGCTGCTGGCATTCCGTCCGCTCGGCCTGTTCGGACGTGCCACATGACGCCCGCATCCAAATCCCGGATTCTCGGTATGACCGCGCGAGGCGCAACTACTGCGGCTGCGATCCTGATCGTCGCCGCGCTGCTGCCGTTGGGATTGTCCAGCTATCAGGTCGGTCTCGCCACCGAGATCCTGATCTTCGGCATTCTCGCGATGTCGATCGATATCCTCGCGGGCTTCGCCGGCCGCACCTCGCTTGGCCATGGCGCCATCTTCGGCGTCTCCACGTATGTGGTGGTCTATATGACTTCGCAGGCGGAGATGTCGCCGTGGTTGGCGCTGCTGCTCGGTATTGCGGCGGCCACTGTGGTGGCGGCGGTGTTCGCGCTGCTCGCGGTGCGCACCTCCGGCGTCTACTTCCTGCTGCTGACGCTGGCGCTCGGCATGATCATCTGGGGCGTCTGTCTGCGCTGGACTCAGGTGACCGGCGGCGAGAACGGCATGCGCGGCGATGTCCGTCCGGCGATCCTTGTCGGTCAGAGCGCGTTCTACTGGGCGGTGTTGGCCTGTGCGGCAGTGGTCTCTTACGCCATGTGGCGCTTCGTGTGCTCGCCGTTCGGCTTGACGCTGCGCGGTATCCGCGACAGCGAAAGCCGCATGCGCAGCCTCGGCTACAATGTGCCGCTGCATCTGTTCATCGGCTTCTCGGTGTCCGGCGTCTTCGCCGGCATCGCCGGAGCGCTGTATGCGATGTTCAACAATTTCGTCAGTCCCTCGACCGTCGCGCTCGCGCAGTCTGTGGAGGGTGTGCTGATGATGATCGCCGGCGGTGTTGGCACGCTGTTTGGCGCCTTTGTCGGCGCGGCGGCGATCATCGTGCTGGAGAACATCGTCAGCTCCTATACTCAGCGCTGGCTGATGGTGCTCGGCATCACTTTCGTCCTCATCATGATCTTTGCCCCCGAAGGTATCATCGGCAAACTGCGCGCGATCTTCTCGCGCAAGGCCAAAGCACCTTAGACCGCACTTACATTTCATTCGGGTTTCTCACGAAAGGGCTTCGAGATGGATCGCAGACAATTTCTCAAGACTTCGACCGCCGCGGTGGCTGCAATGGGTGCGGGCACCGCGCCATGGCGCGCCGCGCAAGCGCAGGCCACGCCGATCAAGATCGGCCTGTTGGCGCCACTGACCGGCGTTGTCGCTTCCGGCGGCAAGGAAATGGTCGAGGGTGTGCAGTTCTATCTCGATCAGGTGAAGAACGAGATGGGCGGCCGGAAGGTTGAACTCGTGATCGAGGACGACGCCTCGAACCCGGACACGGCGCTGCAGAAGGCGCGCCGTCTGGTGGAGCAGGGCAATTGCCACATGCTGATCGGCAATTTGCTCGCCAATACCGGCCTTGCCGTCGCCAATTACGTCAAGGGCACCGGCACTCCTTACTTCATTCCGATCATCGCCGCCGACGATCTCACCCAGCGCGCGCGCATCAAGAACGTGATCCGCGTCGCCGGCTATACGGCTTCCGCCTTTACCCATCCGTTCGGCGACTGGTGCCTGAAGCAGGGCTACAAGAGGATCGCCACCATCAGCCAGGATTATACTTTCGGCCATGAGCAGTGCGGCGGTCTAGCTCAGGTCTTCACCGAAGGCGGCGGGACGATCGTGCAGCAGTTCTGGCATCCGCTGAACACTGCCGACTTCAGCCCCTATCTCGGCCAGCTCGCCGAACTCAAGGTCGATGCCATCTTCGCCATGGAAACCGGCGCCGACTCGACGCGCCTCATTCAGCAATATGCGTCTTTCGGCCTGAAGGAGAAGACGCCGCTGCTGATGGCCATGAACGGCACTGACCAGTCGGTCATCCGCACCATAGGCCCGGAATGCGAAGGCATTGTCGCAGCCGCGCATTTCGCCGAAGGTTCGGACGTGCCGACCACTGCGAAGTTCGAGAAGGAGTACGAGGCCAAGTACGGTAAGATCCCGTCGCTCTACGGCTTCTCGATGTATTCCGGCATGATGTGGATCGATGCCGCGCTGAAGAAGATCGACGGCAAGGTTGAGGACCGCGAGACCTTCATCGAAACGGTGCTGAAAACCGAACTCGACAACTCGCCGCTCGGCAAGGCCGTCAAGTTCGACGACTACGGCAACCCGATCTATGACGTTTATATTCGCAAGGTCGTCAAGCGCGCCGACAGCAAGTTCTGGAACGTGCCGATCGAGACCTATCCGAATGTCTCGCAGTTCTGGAAATACGATCCGGCGACGTACCTGAAGCAGCCGCCTTACTCGCGGACCTTCCAGGGTATCAAGAAGGCCTGATCTGAAACGCTGACACCGAGACGCGGCGGGTCCGCGCCTCGCTTGACAGGAATTTTCCGTGTCCGAACCGATCCTGACGCTGAGCGATGTTACGGTGGCTTTCGACGCCCTCAAGGCGGTCGATGGGGTCAGCCTGACCGTGCCACGCGGCCAGCGCCGAGCCATCATCGGGCCTAACGGCGCCGGCAAGACCACTCTGTTCAACGCCATTGCCGGCGCGCATCCGCCGACCTCCGGCAAGGTCATGTTCAACGGAAATGACGTGTCAGAACTGCCGCCGCATCGGCGAGCCCGGCTCGGCATCTCGCGCACGTTCCAGATCACGAATCTGTTTCCGACGCTGAGCGTGCAGGACAACATGATGCTGGCGCTGCGTGGATTGAAGCCGAAGAAGTTTTCGCTGTTTGGCGCGCCCGATCCGGACGAGGCCGAAGCTGCGCGCATCGGCTCAGCGCTGAAGGCCGCCCGCATTGCCGAGCGCGCGGATGTCATCGTCAAGGAAATGTCCTATGGCGAGCAGCGCCAGCTCGAAATCGCCATCGCGCTGGTGACGACGCCGACCATGCTCCTGCTCGACGAGCCCGCCGCCGGACTGTCGCCCTCGGAGCGCTCGATGATCGCGGAAGTCATCCGCTCGCTCGATCCGGCCATCACGGTGATCCTGATCGAGCACGACATGGATCTCGCGCTCGGCCTCGTCGATCACGTCACCTGCATGTTCGAGGGCCGCGTGCTGGTAGAGGAGCCGCCGGAAGGCATACGCCGCAACGCAAAAGTCCAGGAAGTCTACCTCGGGAAGCCGCGTCATGCTTGAGATTCGCGATCTGTACAGCGGTTACGGCGATGCGGTCGTCGTGCGCGGCGTCTCGCTCGATGTAATGCCCGGCGAAATCGTGGCGCTGCTCGGCCGCAATGGCATGGGTAAGACCACGGTGATCCGCTGCATCATGGGCCTCGTGCCGCCGCAGGTGCGCTCGGGCAGCATCACCTGGCGTGGCGAGAGCCTGCTCGGTCTGCGCGCGCACGATATCGCCGGCAAGAAGATCGCCATCGTGCCGCAGGGCCGCCGATTGTTTCCGTCGCTAACGGTCACCGAACATCTCACCATGCTCAAGAGCGCAAGCGCCAAAGACGGCTGGACGCTCGATCGCGTGTTCGGGATATTTCCGCGCCTCGCCGAGCGTCGCCATCATCGCGGCGGCCAGCTCTCCGGCGGCGAGCGCGGCATGCTCGCGGTCGGCCGCGCACTGATGATCGACCCTGAACTGATCCTGATGGACGAGCCGTCCGAGGGCCTTGCACCGGTGATGGTGCAGCATCTCGAAGGCATCATCGTCGATCTGAAGAAGGAGGGACTGTCGATCCTCTTGGTCGAGCAAAATCTCTACAGCGCACTCGCGGTTGCCGATCGCGTCTATGTGCTGGAGACGGGGCGAGTCGTGCATCATGGCACAGCGGAAGAACTGAACAATCAGACCGATGTGCTGTTCCAACGCCTCGGCGTCCAGTGAGGTTGTCATGAGCGAAGATCTTTTGCGGCAGGTGGTCGTCGAATTGAATCAGGCACCGGAAGCCGCCAATCGCACGGCGCGAGCGACAGCTCTCGTCACAGATGTGAATACGCGGATCGCGACCGAGGCCCTGCGCGCGATGCCATTCGATACCTCGCCCTATGCCTATCAGGCGTGGCTCGCCCAAGCGGACAGGTCCTGATGCAGGTGACACAGATTGCTGCGCTCGATCTGAGCGCGCTCGCCAAGGCCATCGCTGACGGCGAGGTGACGTCGGTGGAGGCGACCGCTGTTGCCCTCAACCGCCTTGTGAGCATAGGCCACAAGCTCAATGCAGTCGTGCGTCTCGACAACGCACGCGCGATGGACGCTGCGGCGGCCGCGGACAAGCTGCGTGCATCCGGCGCCGCCTTGCCGCCGCTGCACGGCGTGCCGCTGGCGCATAAGGACCTGTTCTATCGCGCCGGTGATCTTTCTGGCGGCGGCTCCAGGATCCGTGCAGATTTCCGAGCCGATGTCACATCGACGGCCATCGCGCGGCTCGATGCGGCTGGCGCGCTCGATCTCGGCCGCCTGCAACTCGCAGAATTTGCCATGAGCCCGACCGGCTTTAACGAGTCTCTCGGCCATGCCCGCAATCCGTGGAATCCGGCTCACGTGCCCGGTGGATCGTCGTCGGGTTCCGGCGTTGCCGTGGCGGCGCGTCTCGTCACTGCCTCGCTCGGCACTGACACCGGCGGTTCGTTGCGCCATCCCGGCGCCATGTGCGGATTGATCGGGTTGAAGCCGACCTGGGGGCTCGTGCCGATCGATGGTGTTATGCCGCTGTCCGCCTCGCTCGATTGCGCTGGTCCGCTGACGCGCACCGCGAAGGACGCGGCGAGCATTCTCTCGGTGATAGCGGGGCGCGACTATCTCAAAGGCATCGATACCGGCATCGCCGGGCTGCGCATCGCCGTGCCCGGCGGCTATTATCGCGAATTGCTGCATCCGCAGATCGCGACTGCGTTGGATGAAGCGGTCAAGACTCTGACTTCGCTCGGCACCGTGGTGTCCGAAACGACGCCACCCGACATGACGCTGATCAATGCGCTGATGCAGCTTGTGATGAGCGTCGAGGCGGCGACCATCCATCGCCGATGGCTGATCGAGCGCCCGCAGGATTATGCCGATCAGGTCCGTGCCCGGATCGAGCCCGGCCTGTACTATCCGGCCACACGCTATGTGGAAGCGCTCTCGCTCCGCGCGCAACTTGCCGAAGCGTGGATCACAGCCTGCATCGGTGACGCCGATCTCGCTCTGCTACCGGCGATCTCCATCCCGGTGCCGACTATTGCCGCGACCACCGAAGGCAATCCCGCCGATGTGGCAGGCGTCATCGGCCGGCTCACCCATTGCACTCGTGGCATCAATTATCTTGGTTTGCCCGCTGCCTCGGTGCCCTGCGGCTTCGATAACGCCGACTTGCCCATCGCATTCCAGTTAGTCGGCCGTCCCTACTGCGAAGCAATCATGCTGCGCGCGGCGCACGCCTATCAGAGCGCCACCGACTGGCACCACCGCGTGCCTGCCGCCGCCGAACTCAACTAGAAGAGACGTTTCATGCCCATCATCGACATGCATACCCACGCCTTCAGCAAGCGCGTCGAGCCGCTGGTGGCCGGCAAATATGATCCGATGAGCAATCCCTATCGCCGCGACATGTCGCCGGCGAGTCGCGAGACCGATGCGGAGCAGGGCAAGATCCTGCCCGGGCTGATGCTCGATATCGTCACGCGCCGCGAGATGATGGCGAAGATGGGCGTCGATATCCAGGTCGTCGCGCCAGCGCCGGCGCAGCAGCATTACTGGGCCGGCGAGGACCTGCTGGTCGCACTGTCGCGCGTGCAAAACGAGGACGTCGCCGCGCTGGTTGCGCAGGATCCCGCACATTTCGCTGGGATGGGCACGCTGCCGATGCGCTTCCCGCAGCGGGCCATCGAAGAGGCCGTGCATGGTGTCGATACGCTCGGCCTGCGCGGCTTCCAGATCGACACCCGCGTCGAGGATCTCGAACTTTCCAACGCCGCCTTCGACCCGCTCTATGCGCGCCTCGCAAAACTGCGGGCGCCGCTGTTCATCCATCCACTTGGCTTCTCTCAGGGCCAGCGACTGGGTGACTTCTTCATGGTAAACAGCGTTGGTCAGCCGGTCGAGGAAACATTGGCCATCGCCCATTTCATCATGGGCGGCGTTCTCGATCGCCATCCTGATCTCGACGTGGTGATCGCTCATGGTGGAGGCTATTATCCGTTCTATGCCGCGCGCATGGATCATGCTTGGAAGGTGCGCCCCGAAGTACGCCGCTTCACGGCGGACGCCCCGTCCACCTATCTCAAGCGCTTGTGGTTCGACAGCTGCGTATTCTCGCCGACCTTGATCGACAATCTGGTCGCCACGGTTGGCGCCGATCGCGTGATGATGGGCTCGGACTATCCTTTCGACATGGGTGACGACGATCCGGTCGGCCTCGTCAGACAGGCGAAGCTCTCGGATGCCGATCGCGAGAAAATCCTGTTCGGCAATGCCAGCCGGCTGTTCCGCATCGCCTAGCGCAGGAGGACAGAACATGATGAATGACGGCAAGCCCTACGGCCTCTACATTGACGGCCGCTTTCAGTCCGCTTCGTCGGGGCGTGTGATGCGGATCGAGAATCCCAAGAACCGCAGCCATCTCGCCGACGTCGCCGAAGGCAATGAGACGGATATCGACCGCGCCATCGACGCCGCCGAGCAGGCTGCTTCGGTCTGGGCAGCGACGCCCGGCGCGGTGCGCGGCGACATCATGCACCGGGCGGGCGAATTGCTGGTGAAGAAATTGCCCGAACTCGTCACCATCGAGATCGACCAGATTGGCCGCGCCCGCCGTGAGATGAGCGCGCAGCTCGGCCGCCTGCCGGAATGGTTCCGGTATTTCGGAGCGCTGGCGCGCACGTACCAAGACACCGTCCCGCCGTTCGGCGGCAACTTCCTGAACTATACGCGCCGCGTTCCGCTTGGCGTTGTCGGTCATGTCACGCCTTGGAATCATCCGCTGCTGATCCTCACCAAGAAGATCGCGCCGTCCATGGCGGCGGGCAACACCATGGTGGTGAAGCCTAGCGAACTCGCGCCGATCACTCCGCTGCTGCTCGGCGACATCTTCAAGGAAGCCGGCGTACCCGATGGCGTCTACAACGTGGTGCCCGGTCTCGGCGGCGTGGCCGGCAAGGCGTTGACCGCCAGCAAGCGTATCAAGAAGATCGATCTCACCGGCGGTACCGAGACTGGCAAGATGGTGGCCTCCATGGCCGGCGCCAATCTCACCAAGGTGGCCGCCGAGCTTGGCGGCAAGGCCGCGGTGATCATGTTCGACGACACGCCGGTGGAGCGCGGCGTCGCCGCAGCGCTGTTCGCGTCGTTCATCGCCACCGGCCAGACCTGCGTGCAGGGCGCGCGTCTGCTCGTGCGGCGTTCAGTGCATGACGCGGTCGTGGCGGAGCTGGTGAAACGCACCAATGCGATCCGGCTCGGCGATCCGCAGGACATGGCGACCCAAATGGGGCCGCTGGTCTCAGCCAGGCAGCGCGATCTCACAGAGCACTATGTGAAGATCGGTCTGCAGGAGGGGGCTGTCCTCGCGGCCGGCGGCAGGCGGCCGGACGGTGCGCAGTTTGCGAACGGTTATTATCACCAGCCGACCATCTTCACCCATGTGAATCCTACCATGCGCATCGCCCAAGAGGAAATCTTCGGCCCAGTGGTCTGCGTCATTCCGTTCGACGCCGAGGAGGAAGCGATTGCCATCGCCAATGGCACCGAATTCGGCCTCGCCACATCCATTTGGACCCGTGACGTGACTCGCGCACATCGCGTCGCGCATCAACTGCAGAGTGGCATCGTCTGGATCAACGACCATCATCGCATCGATCCCTGCTCGCCCTGGGGCGGCTTCAAGATGAGCGGCATCGGGCGCGAGAATGGCGTCGTCGCCTTTGAGGAATACACGCAGATCCAGAACGTCATCGTCAATCTCTCTGACGAGCCGTTTGACTGGTACGCTGACGACGGCAAAGAAAAACGTTATAGCTAGACAAGCGGACGTCGCGAAGCTCGGTAAGCACCACGCTCGGTGGTCGGGTCTTTGCCTTCTTTGAGTTGGTCCTTGGCCTTGTCGCGCTCGCGCCGTGCGTCGGCAAGAGAGAATGTGCCATCGCGGCCATTGCCGTAAGGGCCGAGGAGTAGGTTTTCTGACGGCCATGGAAGCGGTAGCCCATCCGCCAGACTTTGGAGGCAGCGCTGCCGGGCCTGCTCACGTCCGGCGTGACGAATAGATAGAGGTCGCTGCCGGTCACGTCGGAAATCTTGGCCGGGCTCCACGCGTCCCCGCCGAATTTCGGTCGGGCAGTTCGGCAGTCGACATCAGTCCTGATCCTGCTTTGGATTTGCGTGCGCGCCGTCGCTCTTGCGGGCCAGCTGCTCAATTCCTTAGCTTGGAATAACGGAAGTCGCCGTGAACGTCTGTTCTCCCAATACCAACAGATCGAACGGCCGGGATTGGATGAGAACAAACGGTGACGAACACCGGGTTATGCAGAAGTGCCTATTTTTCAAGGGTTTGAAGCACTGCGCGGACGGTTGCGGACGCTTGAGAACGGGCTTGAACAGCCTAGTTGGTGCCCCTGGCCGATAATTGCCTGGAGCTATAACCATTTGAATTTGAACCCACTTTTATCGTTGATTGCTGTCGATACCAGCACAAATACCAGCAGGATGACGCGCGGTATTCGCCGACAAAAATAAAACAGGCTTCCCGCAGGGGGGCACGCCCATGCAGTTCCAAACTCCACAATCGCGCCGATCGGAATCGAACCCGACTCTGACCGAACCTCCGGAGGGATCGATCGAGGTTATTCTCAGCTGTTCGAGCGGAATGATTGAAAATCGTGAGTTTGACTCGCACTCTCTCTGCCATTTCTACGCCACAGCTCTCCCCAGTAACGTCACTTTCGCCCGCACTTTGAACTCTCGATTGAACGAACGTTCTGTGCGTTGTCCTTTTTTCCGACGTTCCGGCATACGGTGCCGGTAAACCGTCGTGCTTCCCCATTATCGCCATCAGGACAGGCCGGGCGAATGGCTACACTTCGTCCGTGGATGGACGGAGGCAGGAATCATCGCGATCGAGCGGAAGTGCGAGAAGGGACGTGCATCGCTGCCCATGCGAGGCAGGCGGCGCGCCAGCCAACTCAGCAACCAATCAGATCGCGAGCGGCCAGCCGAGGGTGCTAATCGTGATCAGTCCTTGCACCTCGAGGGACTTAAGCGCCTCAGGTCTGGATCGCTGCGATTGCCTTTCTGCGGGATATTGGCCACATCTTTGATCTCCAAGCTCAAGGTTGCTCTCACCCATAGCGGCTCCTTCCGCGTCTGCTGCTAATCCTGATTTCCGAGAGTTTGAAGATAGCCTTTGCCGTACGGATAGAAGAGCTCTTTGCGCCCCTGCTGCCACGGAGCTCTAAACTCGGGTGCTGTAATGTCCCAGTCCGCACGGCATTTCCTGGTTACAGCGCGGAGATCCTGGCGAAGTTCCTCCGTCGTGGGACGCCCAAAGAACCAGTAGCCGTTGTAGATCTTGTGAATGATGAGATTCGGCTCCAGCACGATCACGTGCGGAATCATTGGATCATGGGTTGGGTCGGTGTATTCCGCGATATCGAGATCCTTCTGAACGATGCGCCGCGGATCGGAGAGAAAGGCCAGTGCGCCCCTACACCGTTACGATATTCGTTTGTCTGGCTGATGTTATCAGTTGTGATCGTGACCAGCCGGCAATAGCCAACCTCCATCTCCCGATGTAATTCCAGCAGGCCTTCGGCCTGGCGGCGATCTTTTGGACAGAAGCCGCCGCGCCCAAGCACGACCACCATCGGATCCTGTCCCTGCAGCTCGGAGAGCTTGCGATGTTTCCCGGTGTGGTCGCTCAACTCATAGTCCGGGAAAGCGGCCCCCTGCGTGATGTCTGATCGCATTTGAATTCTCCATCATTTGATGCGAGGCCGCTGCCGTCATAAGTCGATCACGACGTTGCCCTCGGGCCGTGAGCAGCAAATCAGCAAGTTACCGTCAGCCGCTGCATCGATTGGTTCGGGTTGGTAGCTGACGTTTCCAGCTACCAGTCCGGTCTCGCAGTTGTGGCACACCCCCGTTCGACACGACCAACGCACCGGAACGTCGCAAGCTTCGGCCAACTCGAGCAGGCTCTTGAACGATGATCCCCAGCGGACATTGAGACCGGAACGCGCGAAGGAAACCATCGGTCCCGAGCCCGGAGGTCCCGCCGGCACATGGGGCGTTTGGCGGGGCGAAGCGGCGATACCTGGCGTCATCAACGGACCCGTGCCGAATATCTCGGTGCGGATGCGATCCTTGGCGACGCCGAAGGACGCAAGCCCAGCGGACAGGTCGCTCATGAACCCGGTCGGTCCGCAGATGTAGAAATCACCATCTCGCGGCAAGTTGAGTTGTTCGATTACTCGCATATCCAGATGACCACGAACGTCGAAATCAATATGGAGTCGGTCCTCAGGGTCGGGCGCACTGTAGCAAATCTGGCTGTGATGGCGGGGAAGGGCGCCCAGCAACTGGCGCGTCTCGCTGGCAAACGGATGTTCGCTGCCATTGCGGGCCCCGTACAGCCAACAGACATCCCGCTTCGATGCTCCGGCCACTAACGCATGAAGCATCGCGAGCACCGGCGTTACTCCGATGCTGGCACTCACCAAAACAACAGGCGTGTTGCCCGACCGCAGTGTGAAGCTGCCCCGCGCCGCACTCGCCTGCACGATGTCGCCAACCTTCAGCTCGTCGTCAATCTAGCCGCTGGCCGCGCCATGGGCTTCCCTTTTGACGCTCACGCGAAAGAACGAGGCACCGGGCTCGCCCGACAGCGAATAGCTACGCATCAGGGTAGGTGCAGGTGTCGGCCCGAGCCGCAGCACGACAAACTGGCCGGGGAGAGCCGCGGCGATCGGCTGCTTGTCGATCGGCTCCAGCACCAGCGACGTTACGTTGCTGCTCTCCCGCACCTTACGCGACACGCGCAGCGGCCGGAATCCTTGCCATGCCGGCGCCCGGCTGGGCGCGGCGGTGAGACCGGCATTTCCCGAAGGTGCACCATCCTTACGGTCCTGGTTCAGCAGCGCCTCGAAGGATTTGCGCCATCCGGCGCTCATCGCCGGAATGCGCAGCGCGCGCTCAGTTGATCGCGGGGGTGACCGGGCATGTACAGCAGGGCATCGACCTCGGACACGCTCATGCGTTCGGGCCCGGTGGTGACAAGCGTGATCTCGTCGCCGGTCTCGACCTCACCTTCCTCCAGCACACGCAAATAGAAACCGGGTCTTCCGTGCTTGACCAGCAGCGCAGCCATGTCAGGCTCGTTCATCCGAATGCCCAGCCGGTAGCAGGTGACCCGCGGCTGCGTCACCTCGAACAAGGCTTTGCCGATCCGGTAACGGTCTCCGATACACACCTCCGCGTCCGACAGGCCATCAACTGTGAAGTTCTCGCCGAACTGGCCGTAAGCGAAATCGGATCGGCTCAGTTGATTCTGCCAGTATCGATAAGAATCGAGCTGATAGACCAATACAGCGCGGTGTTCGCCGCCGTGGCCTGCCAAATCTCCTTGTCCGTCGCCCTCGATGTTGAGGCGGCGCACCATCCGTGGACCTTTGACCTGCGTCTTCCAAATGCCGGTATGCACCGTTCTCCCTTGCCAAGTCGTATCGCACGGCAGACCCACGTTGACTGAAAGCAAGCGTCCCATCACATTTTTCTCCGAAGATGGTAGCCGGGTTCCTGAACAGGCGACTCGCCATCAACTCGGCGCAGTTTTCGTCTCCGGACGAGGAGAAAGGCGACACCCAGGAATGCAATGGCCGCCACGATGGACGTGCTCCCGCGAGCAAGTGCAAGCAGCGGGGAGGAGGGCCCGCCTTGGCGCGCTTCGGCGACCTGTTGTTCGGTAATGGTAGTGTCGGCTGATCCATAGTGCGTGAGCACGAAGTTACTCAACGTCGCGATGTTGCGATCACTGAGTGGATTGGCGTCGGTCGGACGACCGCCGAAGCCCGGCATAAAGGCCTGTCCTTCCGATGTCGTGCGATTTCACACCGTACAGGATGGTCGCAACGAGGTTCGTCGCGTTCCTGGCACCGGTGGCCGAATTCGAGAACAGACTCGGATAGTAGCCGTCCTTGCTACCTTGCCCCTCGGCCGAATGGCAGGAGCTGCAATTGCCTTGAAATAGCTCCGCGCCGCTGGGGTCTGATTGGCTATCGGATCTTACGCCGTTACGCAACGGGGGTGTCCGAACAGGACCCGAGGGATGAGCGCGGTCGGGTGATCTATGATCCCGGCGTTACACTAGCTGAGACCTGGCAGGCGCTGGAGCGCCTCGTCGACGACGGTCATTGCAAGTCGATCGGTCTATCGGACATCACTTTGGAGAAGCTGCGCCAGATCGTTGCGATTGCCCGGATCAGGCCTGCCATGGTGCAGGTCGAATCGCATCCGTATCTTCCCGAATGGGAGCTGCTTGACTTCTGCCGCGACCACGGCATCGTACTTCAGGCGTTTGCGGCGCTAGGCCACGCCATGGAGCCAAGCGTGTTGGAAGATCCCGTGATTGCGGCCATCGCGCGGCGTGTGCACAAGACCCCGGCTCAAGTGGCCCTGGCCTGGGCCGTGCAGCGCGGCACCGCCTTTCTGACCACCTCGACCAAACCCCAGCGAATCTGGGAGAGCTTTGATATTTCGGCTCTCCCCGAAGACTCCATGCAAGAGATCCGCGACCGCATCACCACGAGCGTCAGGTTTAACGCAGTCGTCGAGACCGGCGTACCCGGATTTATTCCTCGGGCTAAGTGAACTGAATCAGTGCAGCACAGTGGGATTTCCTCGCATCATCGTTAGCGATAGGGGAACAATGGCTGGCAAGAGCACAGGTAGGAGGACTGATATGGATAATCGAACCGCGCAGCTCGCACTGGAGCGTCACTGGCAAGCATCGGATGCTGGCGATTTCAATGTCGAGCATGAAATTTACCGCGAAGATGCCGTGCTTGATTATCCGCAATCGGGCGAGCGGATTCGCGGTCGGCATAACATCCAGCAGAGCCGATTCGTCCAGCCGAGCAAGAAGCGATTTACGGTCCGGCGAATTATTGGAAGGGGCGATCTCTGGGTCACCGAATTCGTGCTTAGCTATGACGACGTGCCATCTTACGTGGTGAGTATTATGGAATTCCTCCAAGGACTGGTGGCGCACGAAACGCAGTATTTCGCCGACCGATTTGAGCCCGCGCCCTCGCGCGTGCATCTCGTCGAGCGAATTGACCGAATGTCGCCACCCTGAATGGCGAGTGCGGATTATTCCGAAGGAACGCCGCTCTGGAGCACAAAGTTTCGATCGGAGCGAAACTCAGCATCCATGTGCGACGAACAGACACGCCTGGAAAATGCGATGCGTGCGGTGGCGGGCAAGCAGGCTGTGGTCGTTCTTCACTATGTGCCGATTCCGGACACGGTCGAAGGCAAGCCACCGGAGATTCTTCCGTTCCTTGGCTCGTCACGTCTCGGCGAAACCATCGTCGATTCAAAGTGAGCGCGGTAGTGCACGGCCATGCTCATCAGGGTCGCTATGAAGGCCGAATACCCGTAGGCGGGTTTACAACGTGGCCCGATCAATTGAGAAGCCAACCGGTCGACCCTATGCCTTGATTGAAGTCTGAGCAGGGCGTCTCGAATGCGCCGACAGCAAACGCCAAGAGTTAGTAAGGGTGAACGGGATTGGGTTGTTCAGTTTGAATACGACTACGATAAAACAACGAGTCTCGGCCGCAATTCAGTGGATGACCATCGATTTCGTGGATCCGTCCGAAGATGATCCGTTTCTAGCGGGACTGCGTCGTCGTAGGCGAGGGCTTCCACCGGGGCGAAGACCTATCGCGATACTTCGTGCCGGAGTCCTGTCGCAGAGGGGCCATGCCGAAGAATCGACCGTCCCTCAGGAGGGGCCGGAACAAGGAACCCGAGCTTGCGGGACTACGTTGAATTGGTTTGGGCTGGAGTGCATGGCAATGACCAACCACCGAGTGGCACTGATCCTATTTGCGGTCGCTCTTGCGACGGCGCTCGTCGCCGCAACGATTACGACGCCGCAGAACGTCAATACTCGTGTGGCCAGCAATGAGACGCCGCCGGGCGCGATGGGGCTAGCTAGGCCGCATCCGCCGCTTGATCGGGCGCCCGGCGTGCCAATAGAGACGCCAGTACGGAGATAGAATCCGGCTTGCGACGCCAATGCGGCCCTCTATCCTCCGAAGGAGAATACGGTCGTCCGGTGCCCCGCCTGCTTGAGGCGCGTGTAGGCACGGTAGACGTGGCCGCCTATGCGTCGCTTCAAACAAGCGACGGGAGAGCGCGCATCAGCGGCCTTCCTGGCGGGCGTCCGACAGTCCCACTAGTCTAAAAGAACCTCGATTATTCCGATTACTCCGGTTGCCAAAATGACCAGAGATTCATTTAGGCGATAGAGTAACCGTAGTTCTAAAGCGGCTATGTCCTGAACTTGCCTACCTTGTGCCTGAACGACTTTGGAGGGCAGTCGTTAGCGCTTGCTTTGCCTGTTCGGCTTGTTCCTTCGTCAGTTTCTCGGCGAAGCGGCCACCTTTTTCCAACTGTGCTGGACCCTTCAGTTCTCGGTCATAAACCATCCAGTCAGTGCTTCCTCTCCGAACGACGAATCTGGACTGTAGGGGCTCTGTGTATTTCAACGTTACCTCCCAACTGGTCGCGCCCTTCGGTCTCAAAAAAACACACCTGGCGGTAGTTTATTCCTCAGCCGGGACACTGAAATTGCCAACGCCACTTAAGCTGCAAGGCCTATGCCGACTCTAAGAGCTCTCTATCCGCACTTTGACAACATCTTTTGGAGAATTGCCTCAACCGGCAGCGGCGAAATCCCAAGTCCCGCAAGGCAAGGCATCTCCGGCGACGACACGGTATCGATCTGCATCAGCTCCACCTGATTGCGCGAGAGAACCGGGTCCGGGAGCATTTCGGAAGCCCATGCCAGGGCGTGCCAAACGGCCAGCGGGATCGGCACGAGGATGGGCGCAAGACCAGCCTGACGCGCGACGATTCCGACCAATTCTTCGTAGGAATAAACACGAGGGCCGCCGCACTCGAAGATCGTCGGTTGCGTCTCGGCTCGCTCGATGATCCGGACAGTCGCCTCCGCCACGTCTTCCACATAGACCGGCTGCAGTTTCATCGAGCCGCGGCCGAACATCGGATAGATCGGCAGCCGGCGGAGAAAGTGCAGGATGGTCGTCAGAAACGCATCGTCCGGTCCGAACATGACGGCGGGTCGGATGATATGTGCGTCGGCGAACGCAGCCCTGATCGCCAGTTCACCTTCACCGCGCGCTCGGATGTACCGCGATTGGGACGCGGCATCGGCGCCGATGCCTGACACGTGAACGAGTCTTTTGACTCCGGCCCGGTGCGCTTCGGCCGCTACCCGTTGGGCGGACTCGACATGAACGGAATGAAACGTCTCACGTCCGCGCTCGACGTAAAGGCTGACGGTGTTGACAGTGGCGTAAGCGCCGGCAAGCGCATTTGCGATGGACCGTTCGTCGTGAATATCGGCCTGGACGAACAGAAGTTGGGAATCATGCGGGCCAAACTGACTGCGCCTGCGATCTGGATGCCTTGACGCGATCCGGACGGGAAACTCGTGATCGCGCAGACGCTGAACGATGCGGCGGCCGAGAAAGCCGGTTCCGCCGAATACGGTGACGGTGCGACCGTTCGTTGCCATCCTTTGATCTTTGCTCGAGAGACCGCGCCATAGCCCGAGCCGAAGCTGACGTCAGGGCGATGGCCGCCTGTCGGAACAATACTCTCTCGCAGCGACGGTTGGAATGCAGGCCGCTTCGATCCGTTATTGGACGGAAGCCGGAAGCAAAGGTCGAGCGAAACTGAGTTCATGGCCGTCGGGGTCAGCTAGGTGGAAGAAACGCTCACCCCATTCGGCGTCGCGGGGCACAGTCGCCGGCTGGTAACCCGCCGCCAGCGCACGTTCGTAAAGTGCGTCAACATCGGTGACGTAGAAGATGACCCGACCCCACCAGGACCAGCGTCGTTCGGCAGGCTGGTCGGTGAGGTTGAGGTAGCTCAGACCTGCTCGAAAGCTAGTGAACGACGACCATTCGCCGCCACGCAGGACCTCAAATCCCAGGGCTCGGTAGAATCGGACAGCTCGTGGCATGTCATGGGTGCCCAGCGTGAGCGCGCTGATCCCCTCGATCATGGCCAAAACTCCCCTGTTCCATCTCCTTACGCCTTTTGAAGTCGCGGCGCAGAGATTAACCTCTCATGTGTGTCGAACGGTGAGCAAATCAACGCCGAGCGCCCCTTCCTTGCGTCGCCGGTCACGGCGAGCGGTAGATGCCCCAGACTGCTCGAACCGAAAGCGCTGACGCTCTAAACTCTCCATCGCGTCGGCCAAACATCAAGTCCAGGCGCCCACACAACCAATCGATCCCAGTGGCACCCGCGAAAAGGAGCGGAGCATGAAGGGCGATAAAGACGTTATCGAATACCTCAACAAAGCGCTGCGACACGAGCTCACCGCGGTGAACCAGTACTGGCTGCACTACCGCCTGCTCGACAATTGGGGATACAAGGTGCTGGCCAAGGCGTGGCGCAAGGAATCGATTGAAGAGATGCAACATGCAGACAAGCTCATCGAACGCATCATCTTCCTCGATGGATCTCCCAATATGCAGACGCTGGAATCCCTTCATATCGGGAAGACCGTGAAGGCCGTGCTCGATAGCGACTTGCAAGCCGAATTGTCGGCGCACTCCCTTTACGCTGAAGCTGCGACCCATTGCCATCAGGTCGAGGATTACGTGACACGGGATCTGTTTGATGAACTCATGCACGATGAGGAAGAGCATATCGATTTTCTGGAAACCCAGATCGAACTCGTCGCGAGGATCGGCCTCGAGCTATATGCCCAGCGTCATATCGGAGAGCTCGACAAGGACTAAAGTGCCAAACGACTGCTTTCGGCCCTCGGCGGACGTGATTGGCGTCATGGCTGACTTCCGCTCTGGATGCCGAGCTTGGACTTTGATCCATTGGAAGTCCGCCTCGGGGGCCCTGAAACCGCAGCCTCGACGGGAAGCGTCGCCGTGGCCGTTCTTTTGTTGCCCGCGACATTCACTCAGGTAGCAAGAAGCCGCGCGCCCGACTGCATGGAAGCGCCTGCCACCTGTCAGCCCTTCTCCGTTGGCTGGAAAGGTGAGAATCGTGGATGCAGTGTCGTATCCACTCACCAACACGCGAGTTCGCCCGACGCCTTCGAACTTGCGCGCGAACGAAAAGTGCACGTATCTGGTGCGGTTTCTGGTGCGGTGGTCACGCCGAGGACAACGAAGACCAAGCAAGGTACTGATATTTTTGGTGGGCCCGGCAGGACTCGAACCTGCAACCAGACCGTTATGAGCGGTAGGAAAAGGGATGCGGTCATTGATTATTCTATATTTTTTGTGATGTTTGGCCGCGTTTATCGCGCTTGGCGGGATCGTTTCTGGTGCGAAACTGGTGCGGTTGGCGTACCTTTCGATCCCCACCCCCGAACGGCATGGCTCGGTAGGAGAACCGGACCATGCCATCTCTGCACCTCGACCTCGCCGGAACCTATCCGTCCCAAATCGAACGCGAACTCGCAGCTCTCCTGTGCCGCCTGCCGCGAGTTGCGACCCCGCGACGCCACTGTTTTCTACTCGTGTGCGCTCGTTTTTTCAGCGTCCGTCGGACGCGATGGCTCGCGGCGCGATCGCCTGCATGAGGTTTTGCACGACGTACATGCCGACCTGACGGCCCATTGTGGTGCCAATGACGGTCGAGAAACGATAATGGAAGCCGGCCCAGACGCGGGCGTTCGATACTTCCTCACAAAAGACGTCCAGATTGGTAAACCGATGGACGACGCCCGGCGCCGCCGAGCTTGTCATCATTACCTCGGATATCGTTCGTGAGCCGAGAACCGCCTCGAGCACTGCGGCCGCTGCGCCCGCATTGATGCAATGGGCACATGGATACTCCGGGTGCATCGGCGTATTGTCGATTGGCTGCCATGTAGGGTCCCGCTTGGTCGCGGCATTTTCCGCAACGTCGCCGTTACGGATCGCAGTGATCGGCCGCCACAGTTCATATTGGTACTTGGCATCGAATACCGCAATGTAGGCGTCCGTCAGTGCGACAGAGTAAAGCGCCATCAACCGCGCACTGTCGAGGATATCCATTTTCTGGCCGATGATGAGCTGGCGGGGGATCTGGTGATAAGCCGCCGGTCCCACGGCCAACCAGAACCGCGCGGTCTCGGTCTGCTGCGGCGAACGCGAGGTGCTGGTCTTGCTGCCATACGTCTTGATCTCATTGTAATCCGCGGCCCACTCCTTGCTGTCGAGAGCAGGCGGCGGTCCGGGACGGAACTGCGACGGAGTTCCAAGTGCAAACGGCTTCATGTTCGGCCACGCCGAGGCCGCGGCCGTCGGAGTCGGGATCCATGCGCCCGGCTTGGTCTTCGGCCGATAGATATCAGGAGCGGTTGCCCCGTCTGTAGCCCGTGCCTGCAGGATGGTGGCCGCGACGGCTTCGCCGATCTTTACTCCTTCTGTCTTCGCTGGGCCGTCCGCAATCGGTGCTAGATACTTTTCGAGCGCCATCTTGATATCGTTTGCGGCGTCGGGGTGCAGCCCTACGATGACAGCTGCAGCAGCAGCCGCGGCGGCCGCCTCCTGCGAGCTTCCAGGAGCGGCGCCTTGCTTGAATAGGTAGGGTTGATAGCGCCCACCGATGGCGTTGACCGCGTCGAACATGGCGACGTTGACGATGGCCGCCTCACGCTGGCTCAACGGTGCCGGCACCGCGGGTGCTATGATCGCCACCGCCGTGGCATCCCAGTCGGCTATCACGTTGGCCGATGCTGGGATTGGGCCTAGGAGCGAAAGGCAGACGAGAAGCTTGCGCAGGATTGCCGACATGACGTCCTCCGGATGATCCTGGGGAAGCAGGAGTCACGTTCGGCGTCGCCACTGCTCCCGCCCTTGGGTACCGACCTCGGGAACCTGCAAAATAGCGGCATCCCCGGCAATGCGAAACGCGCCCCGATTATCCAATTTGCGTCCGAAACGAGCTCCACTTTGCACCCCAATCGACCTATGATGGCCCTAGAGGCGCATTCATGGGCCGTGAACTACTTCCGCGCGGATTGAAAAAGGCGATCGAGCGGCTTGAGTTCGAGCCCGCACGCCCGTGGCGGGTTGGCGAGCTGGCGGCGCTGTGTGGGGTCGCGCCGCGTACGTTGCAAAAGCACTTTCACCGGTATCTCGACCAGGCGCCGCTGGCCTTTTTGCGCGACCTGCGGCTCAAGCGCGTGCGCCAGGAATTGCTTTGCGACGCACAAGGTGCAAGCGTCACCGAAATTGCAACGCGGTTCGGCTTCATACACCTCGGCCGCTTCGCGATCCGCTACCGGCATCGCTACGGGGAGACCCCGTCGGCGACGCTGCGAAGGTCGCTGCGGACCAGAACGACGTCGGTGTCACAGCTGGCGATCCTTGGATCCAGGCTGGAGAGACCAGCTATCGCCGTTCTTCCTTTCGACACCATCGGCGTACGGCCCGGTTATAAAACAGCCTTCGCCGAAGAGGTTGCTCTCGCGCTCTGGCATCTGCACTGGCTCCACGTCGTCGCGCCGCCAAATGCGCGCTATCGATTGCACGGCAAGGTCCGTGAAGGCGCGCATGGCAACGTGCGGGTTATCGTTCGTCTGCTGGATGCCCTGACTGGCCGCTACCTCTGGGCGGCAACCTGGGAGGGTGATGTCCGCGATCCCGCCGGCTTTGAGGAGCGCGTCGCTCAGGGCGTGGCGCGCGCAGTTCAGCTGGCCCTGCGCGACGCTGAAATCGATCGCGCGACGCGTCTTCACTGTGGCGAACTTACCGCATGGGAACTGACCATGCGCGCGCTCCCATGCGTCACAGCAGTCAACGCCGCGGCCGAAGGCACGGCGCTCGAATTGCTGGATCAGGCGATGGAGCGTGCTCCGCACGATCCGCTACCGATCGCGATGGCCGCGTGGTGTCGGGGGTTGCGCGCCGGCCATCACTTCACGGCACGGCCCGAAGTGGAAAGAGCCGCGGCGAGCGAATTGGCCGCCCGCGCTGCAAAGCTTAGTGCCGGCGACGCATTGGCAGAAACCATGCTAGCAGCCGGTTACACCCTCGCGCACGACCTTGCTTCGGCGGCAATCCACGCCGACCGCGCGCTTGCGCTTGATGGCGGTTCGGCCTGGGCGTGGGGCCGTAGCGCTTGGGTCAAGGCGTATCATGGCCAGGCGAGCGACGCGCTGGAGGAGTTCCAGATCGCGCGCTCGCTGGCGCCGGCCGACCAACTGAATTTTCTCTGGTCGGTCGGAATTGCCTCAGCCTATTTCCAGAACGGGTGTTACGATGAATCGGTCCGTTGGTTTAAGCGCGCCCAGGCAGAAAATCCGGCGAGTACCTGGACCAACCGTTTCCTCGCTGCCGCCTGCGTGTTAGCGGGGCGTACCGACGAAGCTCAATTCGCCCTCGACACATTCATGCGCCACTACCCGGGTTTGACCATCAGTGAGGTGCGCTCGAGCCTTCCCTGGAACGCTTCTTACCTCGACCGTACCTGCGAAGGTCTTGAACAGGTCGGAATGCGGCCCTGAAGCCCCACTAACTTCCGCCTTGGGCGACGGCGGGCCATTCTGCAAGGCGAAGTCGTAAGCCAAGGCCATAAGCAGAAGTCGGCTTACGTTCTCTCGTGATCGCGAGCGCGCTTGGTTTCCCTAACCGCGCACCACTCGATACACACAGGCCTGTCCGTCAACACCACGAAGCCGTGCATCGAAAGCGACGACCTTGTGGCGGCGAGAAGAGGACTAACGCCCGATGCCGAATACAGCGTTTCCGAGAGGCAATCTCGCCGGCGCCGGCCAGCGAATGCACGCGATCAGGCGCTGTCGCGTTGCCCGATTTTTGATCGAGCGAAATGCTCGCAGCAGTCGGAAAGTATCTGCGGCGTCTCGAGCAAGCTGCTCCTTCGTCAAAATGAAGCCCCGTAATAATCTGGCGGAATGTCACTCCGCATCCGGCTGAAAAATGCCGCCGGCAAGCAATGGGACAAATCTACCGCGGGGCTGCGGGGTTTCAACTAGTACGAATGCGTGGTTCTACGGGGCGGCGCCGGGCTAATCGTTTGGGATGCCGGCTTTGAGCCCGTTGCTGGCGCCAGTCTTTGGAACCAACCAGAGCCCGGAAGAGTCGATTCCCCGCTCCCGGTGCGCCCACTACCCAACCGGGAGTAAACCCCACTTGGGTTGACGATCCTCGGTGCACCCCCATCAATTCCCGCGCCGGGGGTCGTTTTGGGCGGGACCGTCGCTTCGTGGGCGACGATCCCTGATCGCGCGATGCAATGGTCGGGCTTCTCGTGGTGTCGGCCAATCAGCACGACTGTTGACACAGTAGAATTCAGAATGCCCGTGACAATCGCAATTTCGAATTATCACTAACGGCCCCGCGGAATCACCACTGGTCGGCCTTCCATTGATCGTCGGCGTCTTCCTGTGTCGGCTAGCGATATTCCCACCCCGTCATCTGAGCGAGATCCCTGCGCCTACGCGGAGAAGTCCAACAACCCGCAGGCCCGCATGGGGCCATCACCACCGTTTCGGATTATTAACCGAACGCGTCTCAGATCATGACGCCGTACCAAATCACGAGCGCGAAGATCACCAGCAAGACGACGATGATGATTTGTTCGCCGATGGGGACCGGTTGTTTGTCCATGACGGCCCGGCCCTCCGTGCGCGGGGAGCGGGGTGCTGCAACGGGCCGTTGGCATCAGCACAGTGCATCAACAACGCCGCCAAGCTTAAAATGATCGCTGGCGGCGTTGATCTAGCTCCGGGAAGGATGAGCAAAATCCCGACAGGTGGGAGTCGATACGAAGCGCGCCGTGGTTCATGTCCCAAATGGATTACTACCAAGGGAGTAGGTGCGGGGGCTGGCAATGCGAAGCGCGTCACCGGGTGCACAATCCCCGCGGCGGAGCTAAGACCCTTACCCGGTAGCTGGCGACGTAGCACCTGAAGCCGGCAATCGAGGTCGTCGACTTCAACAGGGCGTCTCGGGCTGCATTCGTCGGCGATCTGGTGAGCAAGTCAGCGGGGGGACAGGCGCGCGATAGCGCTCCTCGGGGCTGCTTGGTTTGTGGAGTTACATTGGCAATGACTCATCACAAAACTGCGTTGATGCTATTATTCGCCGTCGGGTCGCGCCTGCTGAAATTAGGAACCAACGCGGGCGCGAATAGTTTTCTGAATGGCGCCTTCCTTCGAGGGCGCATTGGAAGTGGTCAACTAAACTGCGGTCCCGCGCGCCCCCTCGCCGGGACCGTTTCTTTGGGGCGAGAACGACCGCTGGGAACGCTCTCCGAGACCTGTCGGTGATTTTTGACTGTTTTGGAGAAGCGCCATACTGGGAGCGCCGGGCAGCGAGGCCCCGTTGGGGTTTTGTGGGCTTCGGAGCCTCGCCTTCCGCCGGATCTCGAACCCTTGGAGAGGTCCCGAGGGGAGGAATTGAAGAACCTTTTCTGCGTGCCCGTCTTTAACCTGCGTTACCTTTCAAGCGAAGAGATCGGCGCCAGCCTGCGTCATCCGGACGTAGGTCCCGGTCTCGTGCTTCTCCAGCCAACCCCGGTCGATCGCATAGGCGAGGCCGGCGCTGTACTTGGCAGGCGTCCCCTTGTCCTCGAACAGGAACGGGCCGTTGATCTTCTCAATGTAGATGCGCCCGTCTTTCGAGGCGCAAACGGTAGCCGTCGACGCGGGTTAGCGAATCTCTTCTCTCAACCTCTGCGCTAAGACATCAGCTTGTTCTTTTGTCAGCTTCTCTGCGAATGGGCCGCCTTTTTCTGCCTGGGCCGGCCCCTTGCGTTCGTTATCGTAGACCATCCAACCAGTGCCGCCTCTCCGAACAAGGAACCGGCCTTGCATCGGCCGCCCAACTGTATCCATTACAATCACCACGAGGCTAGGGTCAGGCACACTCGGGCCTACGGCGCCGACCGTCTATGAACTATGTGAAATCGGCCTCTCGACTTTAGGCGAATAGGTCGTCGCCGGCCGGCAACATCCGCACATAGGTGCAGCTCTCGTGAAGTTCTAGCCAGCCGCGATCGATCGCCACCTTTAGGCCAGCGCTGTATTCAGCCGGAGTGCCCTTATCCTCGAACAGAAAAGGACCGTTGATCTTCTCGATACAGATGCGGCCGTCCAACTTTCGGTAGGGCTTCTCAAGAACCGATCACGAATCGAATGACGAAATAAACGCCCGCCACAATAGCGGCGGTCACTCCGAGTGACAGTAGGACGCGCCAAAGGGCACCCTTTTTAGGTTCGAAGATTGGTTCGCTCTGACGAGGCAAGGTATCTCAAATCAAAAAGCTGGATTAGCGCTCACATAAACAGGCCTAGTTGTTCCTCGCCTTAACATGGGCGAACATCGACTCCCGATTTAACGTTCCCCTGGCCACGATTTAACGTTCCCCTGGCTACCAAGTCGACGGTCGGTTCGTGGTGGATATGTTGTTGGTCCGCAACGCCACAAAGTGGCTGCGCTTGAACGGGTGGCCGTGCCGGCGAGAGCAATCTTTGCAGCGCATGGAGCGCTCCAGCTCGTGGACCGGCGTCCACTTCGGATGGCCATCGGCGCCATCGCTCCAGCGGTAGCCGCGCCGCTTGAGCTCATCCTTGGCCGCGTAGGGCCGCTCGCGATGTTTCGATACCACGCCCTCGAGGCCCATCAGGCAGGCATGGCGGTAAAGCTCGGGGCCGATCTCGCCCTGCTCGAACGGCGCCGGTGGATGCCGTCCGACGCGGCGGGTGAGGATCCGGGCGAGGTTGGTCTTGCGCAAGTGCAACGGCAGCTTGCGCAGGTCGTCGCCGTCGAGAGCGAGAATGTCGAAAGCGTAGAGCTACACCTCCATCGTGCCGGCGCGAGTGCAGGCCGTTGGAATCGGAGCGGCCGTCGACGCCAAGCAGCACGGCTTCGCCGTCGAGCACGAATGACGTGGCGCGGTTGCGCAGCGCAGCCTCGACGATCGCGGGAAAGCGGGTGCTCCAGTCGTGACCATTGCGGGTGGTGGCGGTTGAGCTTCCAGTGCCAGGTGAAGGGCGATCCGATCGAGCTGCGGGGTTTCTGACTGAGGCGACAAGTCCTTGTCGGAACTCTGGGTCTTCCGATGGGCCCGCCGAGCACGGCGCCCCGGCCGGCCGCCGACGATATCGCGACCCAACGCCTGCTACCGCGCGAGTCGCTCCTTCCGATGGCTCCTGGCGACCTCGGAAAGAACTGGGTACCCGACCGTGTTCCTGCGCCGGCCGCCCCCGCGCAGCTGACGCCTCCTCGCCGCGCCAGACCCGACACGGTCGACGCCAACCTGGCGGTCGGGCGTGCCAAGGTCGATGCGAGAGCCGCCGCGCATCTATCTCCGCGGGAGGTCTTCTCGATCTTGAACGACGGTTCGGTGCTTTCGACGGTGTTGCAGAAGTCATGAGTATTGGCCTGCCGGGTACGACTATCGGCGAGACGCGAGGGTCGGTCCTTGAGTCCGCGCTTGATCGACGAGACCGCTCTGCAGCGCCGCCCGCCTTTCCGCGACCGCATGATTGAACAGCTCAAGAACAAGGCCGAATGCGGCGAGGTCCTCCTGTTCGATAGCTCCATCGTCGTAGCATTTGAGGGTCTCGCCGATGATCGCGTCGACCTCCCGCTGCGATGCCAGCAGATCCTGTTCGGAGCCGGCATCGCGAACTTCCGAGATCGCGGCGAGAATGCGGTTGCGATGACTGGTGTTATCGTCCCGCTCATCCCGGTTCAGGTAGCGCCGCAGCCAGGCGGCGGCCGAACCGATCCCGGAAAGAAGAAGCAGGGCGAACCAGAAGTAGTCGCTGTACTTGTCCAGAAACGTCCGCTCGGTCCCGTTGATGACTGCTGCGGCGCCCCGGTGCACGGAGGGCTCAGCCTCCTTCTCCGTCTCCGGCTTCGTGATGTGCGCCGCGCCGGCGACACGTTGCTTGATCGTGTCGCGTACGGCGAAAAGCTGCCGGTAGAACGCCGCCGCCTTGGCTTCCGACAGTTCTTTTCTGGCAAGGATGAGATGGTTGACGCTGATGGTGTCGATCTTGTCCTCGGGCCAGGCCGGTTTGGCGTTGAAGACGCTGCCGGGGATCTCCTCGGCTTCGTAGCGGGGATGCCGCAGGGCGATCGCCTCGGACGCTTCGACCGGAAGAAACTTCGGCGCTCCGCGCGATCGGGACGTCGCGGCGATGGCCGCGGCCGTGATCTTGCTGTCGAGGGGACCGACGGCGAGATACGCGTCCAGCGTGGTGTCCTGCGCAAGCTTTTCGATCTCTTCGGTGCCGAATTGAGCCGCGGCAACCTTGTCGGGCTGCACGCCTGAGCTTTCTAGAATTGTCCGCAGGAGCGCGACGTTGGCGCCGGTCTTTCCGATGATGCCGACTTTATGCCCCGCAAGATCGGCGATCTCTCCGATCTTCGCGGCGGCCTTCTTCTTGGAGTCCTTGCCTGCGCGTCCAGACGGCGACCATATGACGACGTAGTTCTTACGCAGGACGGCTAGCGTCTGCGCATCAGCCGGCATGGCGAGGTCGCCGCGACCGATTGCCAGGTCGGTTTTGCCGGCACCCAGGAAGGTAAGGGATTCGGCTGCTCCGGCGGTAGTGATAGGGGACAGTCTAACCGTCCTGCTTTCCTCTTCGAAGGCCTCCGCCATCGCTTGGACCACCTGATGGTCGTCGCTGCCTGCGGGGCCGACGGCGATCCGGAGGGTCTCGGGCTGGAGGACGTAGAACAGGGCGGCCGCAGCGGCGCCGAAGACGACGAATCCTAAAGCCAACAGGATCAGGAGCCTTCGCTGGCGTCGATCGGAGGCGCTCCTGACTGCATCGGACGGTGGCATCAGCGGACTCCCTGAGCAAGCGCCTGCTGAGAACCTGGGGCGAACCATTGCCGAACCTGAATGTTCCATCGCACGCGAGGACCTCTGCGGACGAGCGGGAACCTGGCCATCGTTCAAGGGTTCTCGACCCTGCCGCATATGGCGGCGAGGAGAGAAAGATGAACAAGCGTCTACTGACGGCTGCGCTGGCGGAGATGATCGCAACGGGCGCGATGGCGCAGTCCACCGTCGTCAGCACCACCGGCACCGGACATGCCGCCGCCGTGCAGATCGAACCGGAAGACCGCACGAAGATCCGCACCCACGTCACCGAGCACAAGGTCCGTCCCGTGGAGACCCGCGAGAAGATCGTCGTCGGTCAGCGGGTGCCGCGCGAAGTCGAGCTCGAGGCGGTGCCTACCGACTGGGGTCCCTCGCTCACCAAGTACCGCTATGTCTACTCGGGCGAGCGCGTGATGCTGGTCGATCCGTCGACCCGAACGGTCGTCAGTCGACTAATCCCTCCAGCGGCGGTTTGCTGAGCGGGCGGCCGCCACTCCAATCCCGCCCCCGCCGATACCTGACTTCTCATTTGCGAGCGGCCGTTCAACGCAGTTCGATCTCAAGGAAATGCTTCAGAAGTGCTCACGATCGGGAACGCTAGGAGTCCCGATCACATCCAGCGGCTGGGCGGAGTCGACTTGAGATTACGACCGAACCCTATTCGGCTGCCAGGCTGGGCAACTACGGAACTGGGGATGGTCATCGGGGGCGCGTTCGGCGGGCGTCCTGCCGGCGCTCTCCTGCTCGCCAAGCGGCGGACCGAAGATGGCGCGCGTGATCTCGGCGCCGAAAAGAAGAATTTGCGCGGAATAGTAGGACCACAACGGAACAAGCGCGAGGGCCCTGGCGGCGCCGTAGGCCGAGCTGCCATCCCGACACAGTGGCCGACCGCAGCAAATCAATCCGAGAGGCTGCTGAAGCAGAGGCTCAACGCGTCAATGCAGCATCCGACGCCATCCGGAACGAGCAGGGTTTCAATTAGCGCCTGTGGCTACGGAAAGTTATCTCGTCCTGCAATGCCATAAGGCCGATTGAGGAAGAATTCGCGATTGCCCAACCCAGCTTCAGCGTATTGGTCGATTGCTACGATGATTGCTCTGACGTGCTGGTATCGCCAGCCTTCTCGCGTAGCCCAATGGAGATGTGCCAGGCGTCCTCCGCGATTTTCTTGAAGCGCTTGGTCGAGTTGTTGCCGCGCCCGGTGTAGATCTTCACCTCTTGATTGGCGAATGGGTTTGGAACTTAATCTCGTGAATCCAGCGCGTGCCGCTCGGCACCTCGGGCCGGTGCAATGAAGCCGGGAAAGAGTGCCTTGGTGCCGATCGCCTCCGGCTTCTTGCGTTGGAATGGCAGAGGGCGAGTTGCTGCCGGAGGTGGACCTACTTGGTGAGCCTGTAAACATCGCCTGGCTTGAGGTTGAGCTCCTCGAATAGCCGTTGCTGCTCTTGTGTCAGGGGCTGGTCAATAAGTTCCGCTGTCCACCCCTCCGGAACGGCAGCAAGAACCAACGTCAGGGCCTGACTTGGTTTAGCTAGCGCAATCCAAATCTGGCTTGGCACGTCCGACGCCAAATCGTCCGCAGTGACTTCAACAATAGTAAACTTGCTGCCGAACGACTCTGCCATCGGGGCTAATTTGGTTGCAGACCGTTGGTTTCTAGTGGCTAGGACGGCCGAGATGCCGTCCATTTGGATGAACAGAGCTTACGAACTTCGCTCTTTGCGAAGTAGCTCCAAGGCATGCCACATCTCTGGAGTGAAGCTTGCACCCAACGCAAGCGAGCCAATCATTACTTCCTCAGAGCTGCGCTCGCGTAGCGTCTCCAATAGCTCCATCACGCGCTGGTGGTTGAGTGGAGTCATTTTCGAGCGTTCTCAGGTGGGCGGCCTTAGGCCGGGCGACATCAGTCACTCCGTCATGTTAGCGGTGATCTCGTGTTGCCGCGCCTTCCTCAGCAGGGCTTCCCTTCGTGCGCCTGGAGGAAGCACTTTTGCTTCCTCGCGCAGGCTTTTCGCCTCGTGCTCAAGCCGTGCTTCCAATGATTGAGTTTGCCTATGCGCCGCTTTTTCATGGCGCTGCTCCCGGCTGGGGGTAGGGGGGAGCGATTTCGACATTGGCTTTGTCGTCGTGTCTGAAGTAGCTCGTCCGGCCGCCGTCCCACTTCACCTTGACCTGGCCGTTAATCTCGACGACGGTGCCAAGCTCATCGTGGTTTTTGCGGGAAACGCGCTGGCCAACTTGCCAAGCGCTGCGATCGGCAGGCGTGTCCTTGATCGCGGCATCGATCGCCTTCCTGGCCCGATGCGCCGCGTTCTGCCGACCAAAGCCCTGACCGCATTTAGAGGTGCCGTTAAGCTCGAATTGCCAACGCCAGCCGTTCGGAATGGATTGCAGAATGCCGACGACAATGCCTCGATATTCCATCGAGTCACGCTCCCTTGCAACGCAGGCGGGAGCGCACTTGGTCTCTCAGCCATCGACGCCTACGGCTAAGCCTTGGCCGGTGATGCCGGTAAACTAACAGAACCGACGTTGGTTCAATAGCGGATCCGGAACTCCGTTCGACCACCGAAAGGACCCCAGCGAGGGCAAGGCGCTGGGCCAATTTAACAGGTTTCGATCGCCATGAGGCGCAGATCGACGCCTCTGCGGTATCCCATGCGTGATGCCCACCTACCGGTCACGGCGCCACGTTCACCGCATCAGAAGCCAAGCCACGCTGCCGATCAGGGCCACAAACGACACCGCTGCAGCACAAGCGAAGACAATCTCAACGCCGTCTATATGGTGGTTGTTGGCCTGCGTGCTGATCCCTCTTAGATCGGGACCCGGGGGCCGGATGACATCAGCCATTCGGTCAAATGGGCGGTGGTCTCTTCCTGGCGCGCCTTCCTCAACAGTATCTCGCGCTCTCGACTTGGGGGGAGTTTCTTCGCTCGTTGCCGTAGCTCTTGGGCTTCTCTGGCAAGGCGTTCTTCAAGGGGGAAAATCTGTTTAACCCGGCGTCGTCGCTTCATGGCTCCTCTCTCCAAAGCTGACGTTGCTGCCCCAAAAACGGGAAAAAGCACGACGAAGCCAAGAGTTCCATGGCTTGTTCTTTGGTCGGAGCAGGACGGGGACGCTCTTCGTTGCGAGCGGTGCCAAAGACGGAAAATTAGACAGTTGTCAAGTTGAGGTAATCGCAAGAGCGTCTTTGATGCCGCTTTTTCCCGCTACAATGACATTGGCGTTCCAGAGGGAGCGCTCTGATCGGGACGGCTTCGGCGTCCCGCCTAGCCCCGGAAGACACGCCGGCAGCCGTCCTGGTTGCGAATTCGTCGCAGAACTCCCTAAACAAAGCAGGGTCCGTTAGGTGGTATCGCAGCGCATTCTTGTCGTGGCACATCCATCGTGCATCCACGATGCTAACCTCGCGCTGGACGACTTCGGGGAGCGCTCGTTTCGCTTCGCGCGAGACCGGCGCCAAAAGCGCCAATCGCGTGACGCTGAACCTTTCAATAATGATCTCATTAGAGCCGACTCGGCAACAGCAGGAGAATGTGTTTGGCAATCATCGCTTCTTCGTCTGTTGGTACCACCTGCACCTTGATCTGGCAGCGTGGGCGCGAAATGGTGCTGGAGGATCGTTCGTTTCGATTTCCTCCAGTTCAATTCCCAGCCATCGAATCCTGTAGGAAATCTCGCTACGAACTTGCGAGCTATTCTCGCCAATGCCACCGGTAAACACCAGACGGTCCAGACCGCCGAGACTGACCGCCATCACGGCAATGTACTCCGCCGCCCGCGCGCAGAACTGATCGACGGCCAGTCGTGACCTTTGGTCCGATGCGGAGAGAAGAGTCCTCATATCGGAAGATACGCCTGATACTCCGACGAGGCCGGATTCACGGTAGAGCAGATCTTTGAGTTCCTGGGTCGAAAGTCCCTTCGATTCCAGCAGGTACAGCAAGAGCCCTGGATCGATGGCCCCCGATCGCGTCGCCATCATCAGCCCGTCCAGAGGTGTGAGGCCCATGCTCGTGTTGATGCTTCTGCCGTCTTGGAGCGCGCACACGCTGGATCCGTTGCCCAGGTGCGCGATGACAGTGCGCTTCTGGGGATCGCCGATCTGTGCGGCAACGTAT
Organism: Bradyrhizobium ivorense; assembly: GCF_900696085.1. Taxonomy (GTDB): domain Bacteria; phylum Pseudomonadota; class Alphaproteobacteria; order Rhizobiales; family Xanthobacteraceae; genus Bradyrhizobium; species Bradyrhizobium ivorense. The sequence continues at coordinate 840,971 of NZ_CAADFC020000016.1, read as the reverse complement.
TCGAACGAGAGGCCGTGAAATCCGTATCGATGAATGTCATCTCCGATATCTGGAATTGGCAACCGCTTGTAAACCGATGGCATATCGCGATGAAATGCCGTGTCGAAGCAGGCAACTTGCGCGAGCTCGGGGCGCGCCCGTTGCAGGGCCCGAATGGGGGCAAGGCAAGCAGGTTGATGGAGTGGTGCCAGCGGCGTAAGCGTATCGATCCGTTGTAGTACGTCGTCCTGGATCAGGATGGGAGCGGAGAAGTGGGCTCCTCCGTGCACGACCCGGTGGCCGACCGCAATCAGGGTGGCCCTCCCGAGAATGCATTGCAGCCGGGGAAGCAACGGAGAAATGGGATCGGTCTGTTCATCGGGGGCAGACTGCGCTTGATCAAGTATCTTGCCCGCAGCATCTTTGATGGTGAACCCGGCGCTCGATGCATGCCGGTCGAGAAGACCTCTGCAAATCAGCGAGAGGCCGGGATCATCGCCGTCGACGCGATAGGCCGCGAACTTTATGCTTGATGAGCCCGCGTTCAGCGCCAGAATTGCCTTGGTCATTACTCGTCCCGCCCGAAGGAGCGAGGCCAGCGCCAGTTCAGGATCTCGGGCATATCCTCACCGTGCTCGCGAATATAGCGGTGGTGCTCGGTCAGCTTTCCCTCGTAGAGCTGCCGGATCGCAGTCGCCTTGGCCTTTAGGCCGGGAACGCGCTCGACCGCCTCGATAGCGAGATGGAAGCGATCGAGCTCATTCATCACCACCATCTCGAACGGCGTGGTCGTCGTCCCCTTTTCCCGATAGCCGCGCGCGTGAATATTTTCATGATTGGCACGATTGTAGGTCGGCCGATGGATCATGTAGGGATAACCGTGATAGGCAAAGATCACCGGCCGGTCGCGCGTAAACAAACGATCGAATTCCTTGTCGGACAGTCCGTGCGGATGTTGCTCGCGCGGCTGCAGGGTCATCAGGTCGATGACGTTGACGACGCGGATCTTCAGATCGGGCAGTGCTTCACGTAGCAGGCTAACCGCGGCCAAGGTTTCGAGCGTTGGAATGTCGCCGGCGCAGGCCATGACCAAATCTGGTTCGTCAGTCCCCTCCGTGGTCGCCCATTGCCAGATACCGATGCCGTCCTTGCAGTGAGCCTCTGCCTCCTGCATCGAGAGCCATTGCGGCGACGATTGCTTCCCGGCGACGATGACATTGATACGATCGTAGGTGCGGAGGCAGTGATCGGCGACACAGAGCAAGGTGTTCGCGTCGGGTGGAAAGTAGATGCGAACGATATCGGAATCCTTGTTGGCGACAAGGTCGACAAAGCCTGGAACCTGATGCGTGAAGCCGTTGTGATCCTGACGCCAGACATGGGAACTGAGCAAATAGTTTAACGATGCGATCGGTCGGCGCCAAGGCAGGCGGCGCGACACTGCAAGCCACTTGGCATGCTGATTGAACATAGAGTCGACGATGTGAACAAAGGCCTCGTAGCAGTTGAAGAGGCCGTGGCGTCCGGTCAACAGGTAGCCCTCGAGCCATCCCTGGCACAGATGCTCGCTCAGGACCTCCATGACGCGACCATCGGGCGCGAGGCCCACGTCGAATGGCTCGATCTCTTCCAACCAGACGCGATCGGTGGCCTCGAAAACGGCATCGAGTCGATTTGAGGCGGTTTCGTCCGGCCCCATCAATCGAAATGTCTTGTTCGCTGCGTTCAGCCAAATGACGTCACGGAGATAGCCGCCCATGATCCGTGTGGCCTCGCCGAATTGTGAGCCGGGCGACCGGAGATCGACTGCGTAGCTACGGTAGTCCGGAAGTGTCAGCTTTCGTTTAAGGGTTCCGCCGTTAGCGTGCGGGTTGGCGCCCATCCGGCGCAGGCCCGTTGGCGCCAGCGCCTGAAGATCGGTGCGCAGGCAGCCAGCGTCGTCAAACAATGCCTCGGGACGGTAACTGCGCATCCACTTCTCGAGAATCTCGAGATGAGCGTGGTCGGTTCGGACGCCTTCAATGGGCACCTGGTGCGCACGCCAAAAACCCTCGACCTTCTTGCCATCGACTTCTTTCGGACCGGTCCACCCCTTGGGAGTGCGCAAGACAATCATCGGCCAGCGTGGGCGACCGGCGCTTGGATTGTTGCGGGCGCGGGTTTGCGTATCGCCGATGCGATCGAGCACCTCGTCGAGCGCCCGCGCCATCTTTTGGTGCATGTCGCTGGGATCCCTACCTTCGACAAACAGCGGATCAAAGCCGTAGCCTTTGAGTAGAAGCGAAATCTCCTCGTCGCGCATGCGTGCAAGAATCGTCGGGTTGGCGATTTTGTAGCCATTGAGGTGCAGGATCGGAAGCACAGCGCCGTCATGCGCCGGGTTCAGGAATTTATTCGAATGCCAGGATGCAGCGAGGGGGCCGGTTTCGGCTTCGCCGTCACCGATCACGCAGGCAACGATGAGGTTCGGGTTATCAAAGGCTGCCCCGTAGGCATGCAGCAATGAGTACCCCAGCTCGCCGCCTTCATGAATTGACCCTGGCGTCTCGGGCGCCGCATGGCTCGGAATGCCGCCTGGAAACGAGAACTGCCTGAAGAGCTTTCGCAAGCCGTCCTTGTCACGCGTGATATCCGGATAGATTTCAGAATAGGTCCCTTCAAGGTAGGTATTGGCGACCATTCCGGGTCCGCCGTGGCCCGGCCCGCAGATGTAGATCATGTCGAGGTCGCGTGCCCTGATGACGCGATTGAGGTGCGCGTAGATGAAGTTGAGCCCCGGCGTGGTCCCCCAATGACCGAGCAGCCGAGGCTTGATGTGCTCGGGTTGCAGCGGCTCACGCAGAAGAGGGTTGTCCAGCAGGTAGATCTGACCGACGGACAGGTAGTTCGCTGCCTGCCAATACTGGTCGAGTGCGGTCAGGTCGGTCTTATCGGGTGAACTGGCGTCCATCGAAAGCATCCCTGGAAGAGCGGTCTGCGAACCAATCTCCGGCGCTTGGGAAAGTTGCCTTAGCGTTACAAATGCCTACAGGCCCTATCGGCGACGCGCCCTCGTCCGGGCTGCCTTCTTTGCCGCGGCCGAGCGGCGTGCCGGTCCCTTGGTCTTGGCTGCCTTGCGGGCTGCGGCCGAGCGCGCCGAGGCCGAGCGGTGCGACGCCGCCTGTCGTGTTTGTTTCGACAGCGCGGACCGCGATGCACTGCCGTGGGGCTCCCGCTTCAGGGCTCGAGATACGGCACGCGAAACACGCGGCCGGCGGCGGGGCTTCCGTTTGCCTTGGCCTGCCTCATACGCATATTCGGCGCTCTTGCGCGTTTTCGCCTTTGCCTTGCCCTTTCCAGGCGGCCGGAGCGGAACGCCGGCGCGCCTCGCCTTGGACAGGCCGATTGCGATCGCCTGTTTCGGTGATCTCGCTCCATGTTGCCCGCGCCGAACCTTGCGAATTTCCTCATGGACAAACTCGCCGGCCTGGGTGGTTGCCGACTTGCCCGCACGTCGGTCCTGTTTCGCCTTTTGAATTGTTTTGCGTTCTGGCATCAGCTGTCTCCGCTATTGTGGAGATGGGGTGCGTATCAACGTTCGAATCGCTAAACTGATCCTTGACCGCTGTTCAGGAAAGATCTCGCTCTTAGTGCGTCTGCTCTTTCGCCGACATCGACGATCGCTCCCGATGTCGGCCGGAGGGTGGCGCTGGAGCGGGTCGCGCATTTGTTGTGCGAGCCATACGAGCGGCTGCTTCCGGTCGGAATGATCGAGGCACGGCTCGTGTCTGTTCCCGATCATGCAGACCGATCTCGCCGACGCGACTGCCTGTCCGTTGTCCATGTCAACAGGACGCTGCAGGAGCTGCGTGGCTCCGGCCTGATCGTGCTGCGCGATCGGACGCTGACGATCAAGGATTTGAAAGTCCTGAAGGATACCGCGCTGTCTTCTGCGGACTATCCGCACACCAAGCGGCGCGGCTGACGCGCGGCCAGGCGCGTTCCCGGCTTCGCCACGCAATGAACCGTTCCTCACAATGCCGAGATATACCAAGAGTCCGGCGACCCTGACATTCGGCTCGTAGGAACACAGCGAGGCGGATGGTGTTGGCCGGTGGCGTCGCCTGCAACGGATGCGACCGATAAGCTGGAAGGAGCCGGCGGATGATTAATCCCGTCGCTCGGCAACAGATGCTGCTGTCATGCCGCACGCGAGAGCTTGACGTTGCCTATGAGAACTCGGGTGCGGCTGATGCACGGCCATTGGTGCTGCTGCACGGCTGGCCTGATGGAGCGCGCTGTTGGGACCGCGTGATCGAGAAGCTCGGCGACCATCATTTCCGGATCTATGCGCCGTATCTTCGCGGTTCCGGCCCGACGCGGTTTCTGCAGGAGAAGACGATGCGCAGCGGCGCTATTTCGGCCCTGACCGTCGATCTGGCTGAATTCCTCGACGCCCTCGATCTGAATGATGTCGTGCTCGCCGGCTACGATTGGGGCGCCCGGGTAGCCTATGGGGTTGCGGCCCTGTTTCCGAGCAGGGTAGCGGGCCTGGTGACGGCAGCGGCCGGCTATGCCACGGCGATGCAGGTGGCCGAGATGCCTTATGATCTGGCCAAAGCCTACTGGTACGAGTGGTTCGTCGCAACTTCGCTCGGCGAGAAAGCCTATCGTGAGGATCGGCAGCGGCTATGCCGGTATCTCTGGGCAAGCTGGTCGCCGCCATGGCCGGGCCGCGATGCCGAATTCGATGCGATCGCAGCTACGCTCGACAATCCCGACTGGGCCGATATCAGTCTTCACGCCTATCGGCAACGTTGGCACGATGCCAAGGGAGCACCGGAGCACGAGGAAATCGAGCATCGTCTCGCCGGGGCGCCCGAAATATCGATACCGACCATCATGCTTCAGGGGGCCGAGGATCGCGACAATCAGCCGGTCACCTCCGAGAACAAGGAGAAGTATTTTACCGCGGGCTACGAGCGCCGTCTGCTTGGTGGCGTCGGACACTTCGTGCCCCGCGAAGCGCCGCAGGCGTTCGCTGATGCGATCCTCGAAATTGCGCAGCGGACCTGAGGCGCGCTCGCATCGCATTGTCGATCCGAACGGTGACAGTGATTTGTCGTGACGAAGACGAAACGACGAGTGATTGCGCGGGAGATGAAATTACGCTTGCTGTGTTAACATACTTAAACTCGCCTCGTGCCGTCTTAGATTACGATCAGGCTCAATTGACCAGGGCAGGGAGACGGCCATGCTGGACGGTGAAACCGCGGCAGTGCTTCGCGCCGTGCTTGATGAGGTGTGCGGAGATGTGCCGCGCTCCGATACCACGCGGCGGACCAGCGTAGCGTCCGGGTTATTGCAAGCCGTCCGGGATGGGCGCTCGTCACTCGATGAACTCCGAATCGCAGGCCGAGCTGCGTTACAGTCTGCCCCGAGCATGTGGCGCTGAGCCCTGCCGTCCGCGTGACGATTTCTCACGGCGCTCCGGCCGTCGGGCGGCTCTTTCGTTGACCGAACTCTGGCGCGGTTGGTCGAGGCAAGCTGGACACCTCGTTCTGGCCGCACAGGCGCCCCATGCCCGTACGGAGCTTCAGCGATGGTTCACGTCCGTTGATCTTCGCTTCCGCATCGCACCCCTGCGTCCGCATAGGAACCTTGCCGTCTCGGCCAGATTGTCAGAACAAAGCGGAGGAGTTTTGGATGAACCAGTTGATTTATCTGGTGGGACTGATCGTGGTCATACTCGCGATCTTGTCGTTCTTCGGACTGCGATAGGCGGGTCATGGATAACGAGCGAGGGCTTGCCGTGTCCGCCGGCAACAGGACCGTCTTTCGGCTACAATGGAGTCCAGTATTCGCGGGCGCGCTGACTGCGGCCGCACTGTCGACTATTCTGATCGGCTTTGCCGCAGCGGTCGGTTTGGATGTCAGCTCGAGCTCGCCATCATGGTGCGACGCATCGGCGGCGCTCGCGCTTCTGTCGGGGCTATATCTGATCCTGCAGGCACTGGTGAGCTTCGGCGTCGGCGGCTACATCGCCGGCCGTGCGCAACGGGTGATCGGCTCGGCGCCAGCCGATGTGACGGAGAATCGCGACGGGCTTCACGGCCTGACGGCCTGGGCGTTCGCCGTCATTCTCGGCACCGCAATCGTTGCACTGGTGGGTCTGTCTGTCACGCGCCCGACGATCCAGAGCCGGCCGTCGGTGACGGCCGCGGAGCCTTTGCTGAGCGCCGAGCTCGACCGCCTGTACCGGTCGTTGCGGCGTCCGGCCAATATCGATATCGGCTATGAGCGCGCGGAGGCAGGCCGCATCCTGCTGACCAGTTCTGGCCACAGCGGTATCAGCACCGAGGATCACAGCTATCTGATCCAGCAGGTCGCGGCCTCGACCGGGCTGGCTGCCGCGGAGGCCGAGAAGCGCGTCGACAGCGTCATCGGCGATGCCAGAACCGCCATCCAGCGATCGCGGCGTAGCTCGGTGATCTTTGCATTCTCAGCCGCTGCGGCGCTGCTGTTCGGCGCGGTCATCGCTTGGGCTGCAGCCTGTGCAGGCGGGCGGCATCGCGACGGCGCAGCGCTGCCGGAATGGCTGGGCGGCAGGCCGACGACGGCTGTGCCGGTGGTCTGATGCAGTCGTGAATGAGCTTCAAGGGAGAAGATGATGGCAACGATCTTGGTCATGGATCACACAGGCGACACAAGGCAGTATTTCGATCCTGACGACGGCGAGCAACTGGCGTGGGCGAGTGCTCGCTTCGCCGAGCTGATGTCGGGCGGCTATACCGCCGCGGTGCGGCGATCCACGGGCGAAACCGCGCTCGTTCGCACGCTGGATCCGACCGCTGAGGAAACGCTATTTTATCCCAGACTGGTCGGCGGCTGACGCCATGATGGCTCGTCTACGGGATATGCCCATGCGGGTTGGGCTGGGGCGCGCCGCCGCGACGCTGGCGTCGATCTGGGACCGCTGGAAAGCGTATGAGCGCATCGAAGCGCGCGGGTTGGAGCTGCTTTCGGCATGGCTCTCTCCGGAGCAGCGCTCGCAGTTCGAGACCTACAAGCGCTTCGACGTGATCGGCTCGGACTCCGGCAAGCGGTATCGGATTTGCTACGGCACATCGACCAACGTCTACGAGATGGATGGCGGAGGCCGCGTTGTCCTTGGCTGGTGCTTCCGGCCCGCTGGATCGCTGGCGGCGGGCGATGTGATGCTTGCCCAGAAGATTGCCTTGGAAACCGATGAACGCGCCACGCTCATGGTGGCGCGACCGTTTTCGAGTTCGCTGCCGCCCCGTTCGGATCTCCATCCATGCGGCTAGGCTTTGCCGCGCCGCAGCCGCGCGGTCGGGAAACGTCACGCGGTCGGATGAGGCCGGCGCATCCGTGCTGGCTGAGGCGGAAGATTGCCGCCGCTCCCAGACTTGCGGAGCGGGCCTGCACACGAAAACCGCTTCAGTAGTGACGCACGGTGGTCCGGAAGACGATCCAGATCAGAACCGACAGCAATCCAAGTCCACCGAGCACGAGGAATGCAGGTCCGTAGCCGACCCATTGCGCGACCCAGCCCCGAGCGCGGGGCTGAGCGATGCGCCGACGCCCTGGATCGTAATAACCGCGCCTTGCCCAAGATTGACGCGGCCGGTTCCGTTCAGCGATCGCGCCACCATTCCCGGCACCGCGACGCTTTGCAGTCCGGCTCCGATGCCGTCGAGGATTTGCACCGGCAGGACGCCCCACCAACCAGAGAGAAAGAAAGCGAGCGCGCCGCGCACCGGCAGGGCCAGGAACGACAGCAGCAGGACGATCCAGTAGTTGCGGCGTTCGGCCGCGTGCATGCCGGCGATCGATGCCAGGATCATCACCGCCTGCGCGATCACGATGGTGGTTGCGACGAAGCTCGGACCATCGGCAAGACCGCCGGCGACCGCGGCAAGGCCGTAGAGCGGCACGATTGCCGCATTGCCGAGATGGAAGGCGGCGAGCGCAAGGGCGAGCACCAGCAGCGGCCTGTGCTTGACCAGCACCGTGAAGCCGCTGGGCTGGCTTTCCGGATCTTCCTCCTTACCGCGGGCCGCGTGGTAGTCGATGCTGTCGGGCGGGATCATCAGGACGCAGGCGATCGTGATCGCCCCAAACAGCGCAGCGAGCAGGAACACCGCCACGTAGCCGTATTGCCAGCCGAGATAGCCAGATGCCGCCGCGCCGATCATGTTACCGGCGTGGTTGAAGGCCTGGTTGCGGCCATTTTGCCGGTTGAAGCCGCGCTGCTTGACGATGCCGAGTGTGATGCCCGTGACCGCCGGAACGATGGCCGCACCCGCGATCGACGTCGCAACCTGGGACAAGGCCACAGCCCAGAATGTTTGCGACACCAGGATGACGGTTGACGCCACAACGACGGCGATGCCGGGCACGATCACCCACGCTCGCTTGTAGGTGGTGGTATCGATGCAGCCGCCGATCGGGGTCGTGATCAGCATGCCTGCGACATTGCCGAGCGTCATTGCGGTCCCGATCAGGCCGCTGCTCCAGCCATGCAACTGCAGGAATATCCCGACGAACGGTCCGATCCCGGACTGCATGTCCGCCATGAAGAAATTGACGGCAAGGAGCGGCCATAGACGTGCTGAGGCGGCAGACGTTCGTGCTTTGCGGCGGTTCATGTTCCATGAACGCGCGTAACCGCCGAATGACGCCGCGGCAGATTGATATTTTCCGCAACCGCGCATGCGGCAGCGCGCTTAGGAACCAACGGCAGCAGGCACACTTAAGCTAAATGGATCAGATCACCGAGCTGGAAAGATCGATCGCGCGCATTAAGGAAACCTGCGAACTGACAGGTATCGCAGACAAGTTCGACCGTGCGCTTCCCGAGCTTGAGACCTTTCTCGAGGCACAGGCCGCGAAGGGCGAGATGAGAGAAACCAGGCTGACCTTTGACGGGCTGTATTTCTTGCGGCGGTTGCTGACCGAAGCATTGCTCTCGCCACCGCGGAACGTTGAGTAACCGCATCGTCTCGCGCTGATCATGAACTGGCAAACCGATAACGGAGCAGCCAATGAACTTGAACGGCAAAAAGATCGCCATCCTCGCAACGCATGGCTTTGAGCAGTCGGAGCTCGAAGTGCCGCGTGATCGCCTGAAGACGGCTGGCGCCACGGTCGATGTCGTGTCGCTTGCCGCGGGCGAAATCAAGGGGTGGGACAAGAAGGATTGGGGGCGTCCGGTCAAGGTCGACAAGACGCTGGATCAAGCGGCCGCCGCCGATTACGACGCAGTCATTCTTCCCGGAGGACAGATCAATCCGGACCTGCTGCGTGTCGAACCCAAGGCATTGAAGTTCATCAAAGATATCTTCGATGCCAAGAAAGTTATCGCCGCGGTGTGCCATGCGCCATGGCTATTGATCGAGACCGGAATTGCCAAGGGCCGCAAGATGACCTCCTACAAGTCGATCAAGACCGACGTCGCAAACGCCGCCGCGACCTGGCAGGACGCCGAGGTCGTGGTGGATCAAGGCGTCATCACCTCTCGAAATCCCGGTGACCTCGAGGCCTTCAGCGCCAAGATCGCCGAGGAGGTCAGGGAGGGACCGCATACCCAGCGCAGTGCGGCGTGAGGGACGGTCATGGCGTTCTCGCAGGAAATGAACCGATGCATCGAGACTTGCCTGTCCTGCTACAAGACTGGTCTTGCCACCGCGATGAACCATTGCCTTGTCACCGGCGGCAAGCATGTCGAGCCGGCGCATTTCCGACTGATGATGGCTTGCGCGGAGATGTGCCGGACAGCGGCTCACTTCATGTTGATCAACACCCCGCACCACAAGCACACCTGCCGCGAATGCGCGGAGATCTGCGGCGAATGCGCCGAAGACTGCGAGAGCGTGGGTGGCATGGACGAATGCGCGGCGATGTGCCGTGCGTGCGCAGAATCCTGCAGGAGAATGGCCGCGGCCTGACCGGCAGGCAAGGCTCCGCGACCAATCGCGCACGCTCGCCTATTTGATCAAGATGTAGACGACGATGATGATCACCAGAGCGATGACCGCCGAGGTGATCATCATGCCGTAGGGACGTGCTTTCCGTGCTTGCGCCATCTCGGTGGCGCTCGGCGGCGGTGGTTCGGCCGGACCTTCTCGGACCATGATTGACGTCCTGCTCGTGGCAACTCTAACCCGACGCGGCCGCGAGAGCTTGGTTCCTAATCCATCTCGGGCCGGCTCGGTCCACTTAGGAACCAGACTCCAAACGCCCCGTTGAGGCCTCATTCGGAGATGCGCAAATGCACGAGGTCGTCACGGTCCCTACGCATTCGGTCAATCCGGCCTCGACGGCGCGGATCGGCTCGCATCCGATCCATCCAATGCTGGTGCCGTTTCCGATCGCGTGCTTTGTCGGCACCTTGGTGACCGACATTGCCTACTGGCAGACGGCGGAGATGCAGTGGGCCAACTTTTCCGCCTGGTTGCTGTTCGCGGGGCTGATCATGGGCGGCCTCGCGGCGATCGCTGGCCTGATCGACTTCCTGAGCAATCGCCTGATCCGTGGCTTGGCCTATGCCTGGCTTCATATGATCGGCAACGTGGTTGTAATGTTGCTGGCACTGTTCAACGCTTTCATTCACAGCCGCGACGCCTGGACCTCCGTGGTACCCACCGGACTGATGCTGTCGGCGCTGACGGTTCTCGTCATGCTGTGCACGGGCTGGCTCGGCTGGGCGATGGTCTATCGGCATCGGGTCGGAGTGATAGGCTGATGCGGTTCGATCTGACAAACATCACTCAAATTGCAGTGGTGGCGGCGCTGGCGGCCGGATTAAGCCTTCCCGGCTGCAGCAGGGAGACGGCGCCTGATCCGAAGACCCAGACCGGCGCGCGTCCCGATTTGCCGGCATTAGAGCAGTATTTGATGCCGCCGATGCATGTCGCCTCGGTCGTCGGCTGGAAGCAGGGCGAGAAGCCAAAGGTGCCGGACACGTTGCAGATCAATGCACTCGCCACCGGCCTGCAGCATCCGCGCTCGCTCTATGTGTTGCCCAACGGCGACATCCTGGTCGTCGAGTCCAAGGCGCCGGGGACGGAGCCGATCAAGCGACCAAAGGACTTCATCATGAAATGGGTGGAGTCGTGGGCGACCTCCGGCGGCGATACCGGCGAAAGCAATCGCATCACGCTGCTGCGCGGCGCCAAAGGCGATGGTAAGCCGGAGGTGCAGAGCGTCTTCCTCGACCACCTTCATTCGCCATTCGGTGTCGCGCTGGTCGGCAACGATCTGTATGTCGCAAACACCGATGCGATCGTTCGATATCCGTATCACGAGGGCGATACCAGGATCACCGAGCCGGGGCAGACCCTGACCCAGCTTCCGGGCGGGCCGATCGACCATCATTGGACCAAGAGCCTCGTGGCGAGCCCGGACGGCGGACTGCTCTATGTCGGTGTCGGCTCCAACAGCAACATCACCGAGAACGGGATGGAGGCGGAGAAGAACCGCGCCGCCATCCTCGAGGTCGACCGCGCGACCGGGCGCTGGAAGATCTTTGCCAGCGGGTTGCGCAATCCAAACGGACTGACCTTCGAGCCGCAAAGCCGCGCGCTGTGGACTGTTGTCAACGAGCGCGACGAGATCGGCCCGAATCTCGTGCCGGATTATCTGACGTCGGTGAAGGAGGGGGGCTTCTACGGCTGGCCGTACAGCTATTTCGGTCACAACGTCGATCCGCGCGTGCAGCCGCAGCGGCCGGATCTGGTTTCGAAGGCGATCGTTCCGGATTACGCGTTGAGCTCGCACGTCGCGCCGCTGGGACTTGTCTTCGCGACGGGGGACAGCCTGCCAGCGCCATATCGGGGCGGCGCTTTCGTCGGCGAGCATGGCAGCTGGAATCGACCGCAGCTCAACGGCTACAAGGTCGTCTATGTGCCGTTCGCCGAAGGCCATCCAAATGGGTCCGCGCAGGACGTCGTCACCGGATTCCTCAACGAGGACGAGAAATCCCGCGGCCGGCCGGTGGGCCTGGCATTCGACAAATCCGGCGCGTTGCTGATTGCCGACGATGTCGGCAACACCGTGTGGCGCGTGACTGGCTCGGGCTGGCTCTAACGGCGCCAGGTCCGCACAGCGGCAGCGCGCACAAACGATAGGAGAACGTCATGAAGGACAGCACGGTCAAGAAAGTGTCGGTCAGCACGTCGCCGAAAGGCGCGCTGGGGCAGACCTATCTCGTCTCGGGCAAGAGGCTCGCGATGCGGCTGTGGGACCGTGAACAGCCTCAACAAGGCGCGTCGGATCAGCGCGATTACGAGACGGTCGGGTATGTCATCGATGGACTCGCGGAGCTGACTGTGGAAGGGCAGACCATCCGCCTGGCGCCTGGTGACTCCTGGCTGGTGCCCGCGGGATCACAGCACAGCTATCGCATTCTGGAACCGTTCACGGCGATCGAGGCCACTGCGCCGCCGGCGCAGGTCCGTGGCCGCGACCAGCCCCGATCGTAGGGGTTAGCGGTGTCGAACATGCTCGAGGAAAAGCTGAGGGAAGCCATCATCGCCGAGCTAAAGCGGCAGGCCGCCGACCGACCGGAGCTGCTCCGCGTGCAGGATGCTGGAGACCTGGCCGTTCACGGCAGCATCGATCTCGACGCGCTAGTGATGGTGATCGCCGGCTCGGTCGCGGGCGGGCCTTGAGGAACCGTCGGCTTAGGAACTGATCGCCATGTCGGCGCTTCTGCTGTTGAGGAGATCGACATGACTAGAAAACCAGTGACGCAGGATTCCGGCCGCTCGAGCGACTGGGGATCCCACGCGCAAACCGACAAGCCCTGGAAGGGCAATCCCGAAAAGGAGCAGCGGACCGGACACGAGAAGAGTTCCGGAAGCAAGAAGCACTCCGGGGATGAGAAGCCGGATCTGGAAAAGTGGCATGAATCGAACACGCATTAGCCGGCGGATGTGACGATGTCCGCTTTTCGCTTTGCAATTGTCGACGATCAGCGCATCATCGAGCCGACGGGTCAGCCGGTCGAGGATCGCGACCAAGCCATTGCCGTCGCCAAGCGCCTTGCAATCGACCTTGCCGAGACCCGGCAGGAATATCTGGGCCGTGGCTGCTTCGTCTCGGTGATTGGCAACGACGCGCGTGAAATTCACCGCGAGAGTATCGACAGCGCCGAGAAGAGCAGCTGATGGCTCTCGGGCGGATGCCTGGCGCGTGTCCGCCAGGCGAGTTCATTGGCAGGCCTAATCGGAGCTCACATAGTTGGCGCGCCAGAGCAGCGCCGTGACGATCAACGCGATGATCCCCACGGCGATCACGATCCACGGCAGGTAGTCGGTCATTGGAGTACCTTGAACGCCCGGCTCCGCGCGCCAAAGCCGCGGAGCCGGGCATAACCCGAAATCTAGACTTGCGCATGCTGCGTTGTCGGCCGCGAGATCTGGCTCAGGGCCGCACCGGTGGCGCCGTTCGCGTGGATCTGGGCGATATCGCCGAGTGCGATAATACCAACGAGGCGCTTGTCACGGTTGAGCACTGGCAGACGGCGAACCTGGATCGCTCCCATGTTTTGGGTGATGTCTTCAAGCTCCTGATCCTCGAAGCAGTACTTCACCTCGGCGGTCATGACGTCACCGACCCGAGAGTCCGGACTGCGGCCCATCCCGATGCCACGAAGTGCGATGTCTCGATCGGTGATCATGCCGACCAGGCGTTCGTTGTCGGCGACAGGCAATAGGCCGACACCGAGCATCGCCATGGCCTCTGCGGCGTCGCGTAGCGTGTCGTCGGGGGTGCACAGCTGGACTTCCTGCGTCATCGCATCGGAAACCTTCATAGTCGCCTCTCCGGTGGTTAGTTGCTTCAATCGCCTAACGATGTGACTGGTGGGGCGTTCCTAACTTTGTCGCCGTATGCGTGCCAAGATACCGGGCGCTTTCAGCGCACGAATGCACGGGCGGAACGGCGTACTACTTGCCGTTCTCGGTGGTCAGTTCGAAGGATTTGATGACGAATTGCTTTTCAAGCGACTGCAAAAGGTCGACCCGCGGATAGGCCATTTCTGGTCGCCGCCACGACACCTTCAAAGACGTAATCTGCGTTGGTGGAGCCGTCGCGGCGTCTGTGCTCCTGAAATCGACCCGCATAGTTTTGGGAGTGCATCGATCACGCTGAAATCAGCCTCCAGGTTACAGTCAGCGACGCGCGGTGGCGTCTGGTCAACCCATTTGAGGACGAGAGGGTGACAACCCCAATGACGGTTGCGATGCAGCCCAGCACAGGCTGGCCGCACCGAGATAGAGGCCGATCACCGTAATCAGCCAGAGCGTCCCGGCCGTCGTCACGCCGGTGACAAGGTCACCTTTCTTGAGGATTGTGCCGCCAATAAAGCCGACGCCTGTCAGAATACTGAGCGGGAGCCGCATCAGGTCCATGACCGTGATGAGCCCGAATCCTTTCCGTCGAGGCTGAGAAGGAGGTTGCCCGGATCATCGACAGCGAGGCGGCGAGGCCGACAAGAATTGTGGTCCTAAGTCCGGCGGCATGCCCGCGCGCCCCGCGGTCAAAGCCGATGATGGCGCTCGCCAAAATGGTCAAGGCGATCCGGATGGCAATGTCGGTCCGGGTGGGATGAAGGGCATATCCCGTCTCGGTTCCTTTTGCTGGGAGCCAGTGCGGGTGGAATTGTTCGTTCCTATTGCGTCGCCCGCCGCGGAAGCGTTGATCCGAGCAGTTGGCAAAGTCTCTTGGCGTCGGCCGGTGCCGCACTTTTCTGGTCGTTGTCGAAGTAGACGTAGACGTCACATCCCTGCCGCTTCCAGCCGCGGATACGCTTTGCCCAATCGACGAGTTCGGCCTGGGTGTAGTGCCCGCTGTAGCGGCCTCCCGGGCCATGACCTCGAACATAGACAAAATCGGCGGTCCGATTCCACGGCGCCGGAGCGTCGTGATGATCGGAAATGCACAGCGCGATGTTACGGCCCGCCAGGAGCTTCAGGATGCGCGGCTCGTACCAGCTAGGATGGCGAAACTCGAAAGAGTATCGCCGCCGCCGTTTCAATAGCTTGAGGAAAGTGGCCAGCCGGTCGGCGTCGATCATGAAGTTCGGCGGCAGCTGGAACAGGATCGGACCGGCCTTGTCGCGCAACAGCGACAGCCGGTCTTCGAGCAGTTCAAGACTATTGACCGAGCTTTCGGAGAGACGCTTCCAGTGCGTGATGAATTTCGACGCCTTCCAGGCAAAGACAAAATCCTTATCGGTCGCATCCCGCCAGCCTGCCACGGCCTTTTCCGTCGGTGTGCGATAGAACACGCCGTTCAGTTCCGTGGTCGGGAACTGGGTCGCGTAATAGTCAAGTTGCTGCTTGAGCGGCAATCCCTTGGGAAAGAACGGGCCACGCCAGGACGAGTAGTGCCAGCCGGATGTACCGATCAGAACGCGCGCCATGCGATGGTCCAAGTGTTGGTGATCCCGTTGCACGAGGTAAGTTGGGCTTCCCGATCAAATATCGAGCCGTCCTGCAGCGCTGGGAAGCGGGCGCGCTTGTTCGCGAAATGCCTCAGCGCCCGCCTCATTCCTTGCCTGGAAGGATCGTTTCCAGCACCTGCCGTGCCGTGCCGCGGATCACGCCAGCCTCGTTCGGATCGCCCTTGGCCAGCGCAATGGAGAAGTTCTTGGCCTGCTCCAGCGTGATGTGCGGCGGGAGTGGCGGCACTTCTGGATCGGTCTTCACCTCGAGAACCACAGGCGCGTCACTCGCCAACGCCTGGTCCCAGGCTGGTCCGACGAGATCGGGCCGATCGACATAGATGCCGCGCAGTCCGATCATCTCCGCGAAGCGGGAGTAGGAGACGTCAGGGATACGCTGCGAGGCCTCGAACTTCGGATCGGCGTTGATGATCCGCTGCTCCCAGGTCACCTGATTGAGGTCCTCGTTGTTGAATACGCAAACGATCCAGCGATGGTCTTTCCACTGCCGCCAGTATTTCGCGACCGTGATCAGCTCGGCCATGTTGTTCATCTGCATGGCGCCGTCGCCGACCAGCGCGATCACGGGACGGTCGGGCGCAACATATTTTGCCGCGATGGCGTAGGGGACGGCGGCTCCCATCGAGGCCAGGCCGCCCGAGAGCGAGGCGTCGATGCCGCGCCGCATCTTGAGATCGCGCGCGAACCAGTTTGCGCAGGAGCCGGAATCGCTGGTGATGATGGCGCGGTCGGGAATACGGGGTGATAGCTCCCAGGTGACGCGCTGCGGATTGACCGGCTTGGCGGGCTGCCGCGCGCGGTCCTCCAGTGTCGTCCACCACTCGCGGACCTTGCCCTCGATGGCGTTGCGCCAGCCGTCCGGGCTCTTTTGCTTCAGCCTCGGTAGCAAGGCGCGGAGTGTCTCGGCGGCGTCGCCGACCAGGCCGACCTCCATCGGAAAGCGGATCGACAGCATGCTGGCATCGATGTCGATCTGAACGCCACGGGCGCTGCCCTCCTTCGGCAGGAACTCCGAATAGGGGAAGGCGGAGCCTACCATCAGCAATGTGTCGCATTCCATCATCAGGTCGTAGCTCGGCTCGGTGCCGAGCAGTCCGATCGAGCCAGTAACCCAGGGAAGGTCGTCGGGCAGGACCGCTTTTCCTAGCAGCGCCTTCGCGCAGCCGGCCGACAACCGGTCTGCGGCGGCGATGACCTCGTCGGTTGCACCAAGCGCGCCAGCCCCGACCAGCATGGCAACCTTCCTTCCGGCATTGAGAATGTCAGCGGCGCGGTCGAGGTCGGCCTCATGCGGGATGACGCGGGGCGGGGTGTAGCCGATACCGGAATGCAGAGTGCCATGAGCGCGCGGCGGATCCTGGTAACTCTCCTCCTGAAGATCGTTCGGAAGGATCACCGCGGTCACGGTGCGCCGAGCCAATGCGATGCGTGCCGCACGATCGATCAGATGGCGGACCTGCGCAGGCGCGGCGGCCTGGGCGACATAGGCGCTGGCCACGTCCTTGAACATCGCGACGAGGTCGAGTTCCTGCTGGTACTGACCGCCGAGCGCATTGCGCGCCTGCTGGCCGACGAGGGCGAGCACCGGCTGATGGTCCAGCAGCGCGTCATAGAGGCCGGTCGTGAGGTGCGAGGCGCCTGGCCCCGAGGTCGCAATGCATACTCCGAGACGTCCGGAGAATTTTGCGTAGGCCGAGGCCATGAACGCGGCCATTTCTTCGTGACGCGCCTGGATGAATTCGATCCGGCCGCCGGCGCGGTTGAGTGCGCCGAACACGCCGTTGATGCCGTCACCGGGGTAGCCGAAGATGTGCCGCACACCCCAATCGTGCAGGCGGTGGACGACGAAGTCGCTGACGGTCTGGGACATGGCGGCTCGCTTGATAAGGTTGCGCTGCCAATCCTGAACTATCGGATCCGCGACGTGTTCCAATGGGGACGGAGTGCGCGAGCTCGAGCACGATAGGAACGCGTAGTGCAAAACTTCGTTTGAGATGCGCTTGGACGTGTGCAGAGCGAGCTAAGCGGCGGGAGGGATTATCATGCCGATTGACTTCAATCACACCATCGTTCCGGCGCGTGACAGCAAGGCTTCCGCTAAGTTCGTGACGGATGTGTTGGGCTTGTCGGCGCCCCGCCATTGGGGGCCATTCCAGATGGTCACCACAGCCAACGGCGCCAACCTGGATTACAAAGACTCCCAGGCCGACATTCCGCGTCAGCACTACGCGCGTTCCTCGTCGGCGAGGATGAATTCGATGCGATCTTCAAGCGCATCCGGGATCGAAAACTGACTTATTGGGCGGATCCCAGTCAACAAAGGGCGGGTGAGATCAACAACCACGACGGCGGACGTGGACTCTATTTCGAGGAACTGAACGGCCATCTGCTCGAGATCATAACGAGGCCTTATGGCAGTGGCGGCTGGAACCCCTGAGTGGATTTCGAAATTAGCGCCGATAGAGCAGGCCGAAGATCAGCGCGACCGCCGCAAAGATCGCGATCATGCAGGAAACACGCGGGCCGGGCTGGCCGACCCGCTATCCCGCGAGTCTGCGGGGAACGCGCCGGCAAGCATTTTGGCGTTTGCCGGCGCCGGTCGGCTACTTTCGGTTCTTGTCAAGATCCTGCGCCATCGCGAGATGGTGCTGAAGCGCCGGCAAGGTCTTGCCGGCCCAATCCTTCAGCTTTTGATCGTCGCCGCCTTTGGCGTAGCGTTCGAACAGCGAGACCGCATCCTTGTGCGCGCTGACTTGCATCGGATCGTACTCGATGGCGAAATCCTCCGCCTTGGCGTCGCGCAGCCGCCCGAGCTTCTTCCCGGAGCTGTCGTGAGGCTGGTCGGCAACGCCGACTTCATCTCGCCGCTGACCATGTCCTTCAATTCCGTACTGGTCTTGGTGTGATCCTTCACCATCTGATCGGCGAATTTCTTTTCGGCCGCGTTGCCCTTCTGCTGGGCAATCTTCGCCGCCTCGATCTCCAGCATGTCGCTCATTGCGACTTCCTTGATGAAATCTTCCGTCTTCGGCGCGATACCGAGGACCGAATTGACGCCGGTTTTCTCACCCACCGATTGGGCCAGCGCGGGGAATGCTAGCCCGCAGCCGATGGCGATCGCCAGAATGGTTCGCTTCATCGCTCGTGTCCTCAGGCGGCTTCGGCGTTGATGGCGCTGACAGCGAGCTTGGTGAGCGCCTCATCCGTCTTCTTTTCCTCGGCCAGGGTCTGGTCGATGAGCTTGACGGCATCCTTCATGCTGAGCCGGTCCGCCCATGCCTTCAAGGTGCCGTAACGGGCGATTTCGTAATGCTCGACCGCCTGGGCCGCCGAGAGCAGGCCCGCATCAAGCGCCGGCGTGTCGGCATACTCCTCCATGATCTCCTTGCCTTCATCGATGATGCCCTCGATCGCGTCGCACTTCTTGCCGCGCGCCGGCTTGCCAATCAGCTCGAAGATCTGCTCGAGCCGCTCGATCTGTCCTTCGGTCTCGTCATGATGCTTCTCAAAGGCGGCGCGGAGATCGTCGGACTCGGCGGCCTTGGCCATTCGCGGCAATGCCTTGAGGATCTGCTTTTCCGCGTAATAGATGTCCTTGAGGGTATCGAGGAAGAGGGCGCTGAGATCTTTGTCCGGCATTGGTCGCTCCGTCAGTTGGGTGAATAGTTCGGACTGCCAACACGAGTGCAGAAGGCAAGTTCCTATCCCGGATCAACGCGCGGCAAAGCGCCTCGTCGGCCGTCGCGCCGTCACGCGCACGGCGATGGGGTTTTGCCGGATTGCGAAGTCTTGCCGCAAGGCGATTACGGAACGAAGTCTCGGCCGGCCGGTTGGTCGGTCTCATCGTTCAAGGGAGAACCGCGATGGATTGGAATCGTGTCGAAGGCAACTGGAAGCAGGTCAAGGGCAAGGTCAAGGAGCAGTGGGGCAAGCTGACCGACGACGACCTCGATGTGATCGCCGGCAAGCAGGATCAGCTTGAAGGCCGCCTGCAGCAGCGCTACGGCTATGCCAAGGATCAGGCCGCGAAGGAAGTGAACGACTGGTACAGCCGCCAGAAATGGTGAACCGGCCGTGCCGCGGGCTCCATACCGTGGGGCCTCTTGTGGCCTGAACGGCTGATCTTGCGTGTGACAGCATCCGGTCGGCGCGAGCAGGAATCAGCGATGGGACAGCTTCTCAGCCCACCCGGTCCCCGGGCGGTGCACCTGTGCATCGATATGCAGCGGCTGTTCGAGCCAGCAGCGCCCTGGGCAACGCCTTGGATGAGCCGCGTGCTGCCGCGTATCGTCGAATTGGCGCGGCATGCGCCTGAACGTACCCTGTTCACGCGTTTTATTCCACCGCGCTCAAAGCATGACGCGCGAGGGATATGGCGCGCCTACTATGAAAAATGGGAATGCGTAACCCGTGAGCGGCTTGATCCGGAACTGATAGAGCTCGTACCGGCACTCGCCACCTGTGTGCCGCCAGCCGTCGTTTTCGATCGGCAGATCTACAGCGCATTCGGCAACGGACGTCTGCAAGCTCATCTGGATGCACACGGGGTCGATGCGCTCATTGTTTCGGGCGGGGAGACCGACGTTTGCGTACTCGCCACTGTGTTGGCGGCAATCGATATCGGATATCGGGTGATCGTGGTCGAGGACGCGCTGTGCAGTTCATCCGACCAAAGTCATGACGCGCTGTTGCAGCTTTATGCCGAACGGTTCAGCATCCAGATCGAGGTGGCGTCCACGGCCGATATCCTGCGCGTTTGGTCCGTCAGTGGCTGAGGAACGACACTCCACGCCCAGACCGAGGAAGTAAATCCCCGCCCGCAATCCGGTATCGGCCAGTGCGTTCGAGACGACTGATAGCAGCGGACTGCAAAGGGTTTCGCAAGTATAGTCTGCACCGACCCGGACGGTCGGGGGACCGTTCAACCATTCCCCCACCGGTCGTGTTTCATTCCGCCAGCTTCGGGTTCTGTCGGCGGCGGAAGTTGAGCATGGCTATATCAAAGTCTCCTCTGGTGCCGAGAGCCGACTTCGCCTAACGGGGGCGGCCGGACCTTGCACCCCACATGCAGAGGCTTGACGGTTCGAAGCCGAATTGTCGGGGTCGGTGTCCTTCTTCGTCCTCGATTTCATCGACACCGACGGAATATTCGAACACCATTGCGTCCGGTCCCTGAAAATACAGAAACCGCGCTCCGGAGGTTGGGTGACGACCCGGACCGAAGACGATCGGAACGCGCTGACCTGACAAATGATAGTACGAACGCAAGACATCGTCATTGCTCTCGACCTGATGGTTGATGTGATGCACGCCGGGGCCGCGTCCCGGCGCCAGCGCCACGGTATGGTGGATGGCGTTGACCCGCATCAACGCGATATCGCCGATGCGGTCACTGACGCGGGCATTGCAGACCTGGGTCCAGAACAGCTCGTCGCGCAACGGATCAGTCGTAAAGAGACCGACATGGCTGAAGCCGGTGATGCCGGCATCGCGCGTGGCAAAATATCGCTTGCCGTTGCGTTCGGGGCGCACGACGAGTTCGATCTGGTTGCCGGTCGGATCCTTGAAGCCGATGAACGCTTTGACCTTGCGGAGCGCGCATTCATCCGGTGTACCGGCATGCACGGCATGACCAAGCGCGTCGAGTGTGGCGCCCGCGGCATTGAGCTTGTCCTGGTCGGCGATCTCGAAGGCAACTGTTTGGTCCTGCGGATCGCCCTCGAAATAGCAGAGCGTGTGCGCCCGATCGTCGGAGCGGAGATAGAGCGCTTGCTTCGCCTGTTCACCGACCTGAAGGCCAAGGCTTTTGGTGGCAAAGCTTTGCGCGTCCTCGAGGTTGGAGGCGCCCAGCCTTACGTAGGCGAGATCCCGCAATTCAATCATGTGCGCCTCCATTGTTTTCGGCGTTGATCAGTGGTCGGCCGGCTGCAGTTCGGGGATGCCTTGGCATTGGCTGCCCCACTCGCAGAGCGAGGTGGGATGCGCTGAAAACTGCCGAGGGTGATGACCGGGTTCGATGTCGTTGAGGCCGTGGGTGTATGAGAAGACGTGCCCCTCGGGTCCTTCGAACCTCAGGAAGATCTGTCCCGATGCTGGCTCGCGTCCGGGGCCATGCAGAACCCTGATCTGACGTTCTTGCACGAAATAGTGGCTCTGCATGACCGCATCCAGGCTCTCGACGCCGTAGCTGACGTAGAGAATCCCCGCGCGGTCGGACGGGTAGAGCGCAACGCGGTGGTGTTTTCGGTCGATCCCGAGATATGTGACGTCGCCGGCCCAGTCGCTGATCCGGGCACCGAGGATCGAGGTCCAGAAGCGCTGGTCGTCCTTCAACCGGGTGCTCCGCAGTCCGACGCCCTGCAATCCGGTGATGCCCGCGTCGCGGCTCGGAAAATAACGTCGGCCGCTTTGTGCGGGCCGCAACACCAAATCGATCTCGTTGCCGCTGGCGTCTTGCGCGATGACCGCGTCGCGCACAAAGCGCTGCCTGGATTCGTCCCGGTTGCTCCGGCGCACGATGAAACCGTCCGTCTGCAGCGCTTGTTCGATGCGCTCGAGGGCGGCTTCGTCGGATACCTCGATCCCGATTGACGACGCCGTCGGCTCCGGTACCAGCGACAGCGTGTGATAACGATCGTCCGACCGGAACAGGGCTTGCTTGTCCGGCACCGGTTGCAGGCCGAGAATGTCGGTTGCGAAAGTCGCCGCCGCGAGCGGCTCACGGACTGCGAGCCTGACGTAGCAGAGCGCGATCAGCGGGCTCTGTGGCGCTCTCTCGGTCGAATTCCGGCCCGTCATGTCCGCTTTCTCGATGGCTTGGGGAGCGAATCCTCGATGTGCTGCCGCACGATCTTGCGCCAGACCGCGAGCAGGCGCGAGAAGCGCTCTGGATCGTTCTCGATGAGCATTCTGACCGAGAAGCCGCGCACCACGCTCAGCGTGAGCGCAAGCACATCTCTGGCGAGCTGTTCCGGGATGCCCGATGATATCAGCGTGTCGAGCCAGGTCGCCTCGATCGAGAAACGGGTCTGCCGGGCGAACTGCTGGGTCTCGCGTTTGAGACGCCGGGTACTTTCATCGCTCATGCCGATGGCGAGCTCGATGAAGAAGTAGTCGCCGAAGAAGAAGTCCTGAGCGTCCTTGATGATGCTGTCGATCGGATCGCCGCCGTCATGTCGCGCCGATTGCGCACGGCGTGTACTCTGGGTGAACGTGACCTCGTTGACATAGGTCAGCACGGCCACCACAAGCTCGTGCTTGCTCGGGAAATGATGCATCAGCGCGCCGCGCGAAACGCCGGCGAGGTCGGCGACTTCGACGGTTCGCAAGCCGCCGAAGCCGTTCTGACGTATCAGCTTGACCGCTGCGTCCATGAGCTGCTTGCGCGTGGTCTCGCTGCGCTCCGCCTGGGTTCGCCGCGGCGCGTATTTCGGCTCCGCGGTGCTGTCGCGGCGCGATCTCAGCTTCTGCCGGGGGGCGGGCGTTCGCGACGAGCCTGCGGCACGGCGAGAATTGAGTTTTGGGTCTTCAGAATTCGACATAGACGCTGTCTTCTATCACCTTGACCGGAAAGGTCTTCAATGGAACCGTGCACGGCATGCCGGTCGGCGCGCCGCTGGTGACGTCGAATGTACCAAAATGCCAGGGGCATTCGACAATGTTTCCGGTCAGGATGCCTTCCTCGGACAACGACGCCTCGCCGTGGGTGCACAAGTCCGCCGTCGCATAGAGCGTCCCGCCCACATTGTAGATGGCAAGATTGGTGCCGTCCGGCATCGCGGCGGGACGGATTTCACCTTCGGGAAAGTCCTGGACCGTGCCCACGAGGATGCCGTTGATCGTGGTCGTCATAGCATGGTGCTTCCGCCGTTGACGCTGATGACCTGCCCGGTGACGAACGAGGCCTCTTTCGATGCGAGATAGCAAACCATCGATGCCACCTCGTCCATCTCGGCCGCACGCCCCATCGGTACGACGTCGATGAAGCGTTGCAGCGCCTTCGGCGCCTTGAGGGTAGCTTGCCGCACCTGGGGCGTATCGACGATACAGGGAGCGACGACGTTCACGGTGATGCCGTCCTTGGCAAACTCGCGCGCCAACCCGGTCGCCATCGCATGCACGCCTCCCTTGGCAGCGTTATAGGCGGCGTGATCCCAGAGCCCATTGCGGACCGAATCGGCCCCGATATTGACGATGCGGCCGTAGCCCCGGGCCTTCATGACCGGAACGGCGTGCCAGGTGCACCAGAGCGCAGTCCAGAGATTGCGGTCGACGGTCGTCCGTAGCGTGTCCGGCGTGTGGTCCAGGAACGGCTTGATGATCCCGCCGCCGGCATTGTTGACGAGAATGTCGAGCGTCCCGAAGCTGTCCACCGCCGACTTGATCACGGCGCCGGCGACGTCTTCGCGGGACAGGTCGCCGGCTTTGACGACCGGTCGCCTAGCGCCGCTCGCGGCGATGTCATCGGCAACGGCGCCAAGCCGCCCCTCGTCGATATCCGAAAGCACAAGCTGTGCACCGGCATCAGCGAAATGGCGGGCGATGACCGCGCCGATGCCGCTGGCGGCACCGGTCACCACGACGGATTGTCCTTGGAAGCGGAGAACCATGTCGTTCTCCGCCTCAAAGAACGATGCTGATACGACCGCTCGGACGCAGTCCGTCTCCGGCGAGCAGGCAGCGCTTCTCGCGGATGCGGAGGCCCTCGCCATCGAGCGCAAGCCGATACTTGTTAGTTCCGAAGTAGAGATCGGTGACGCCGTCCTTGGTCCGGAGTGTCTGGAAGACGCAACTGACGTCGATCTCGTCCTCGCGTTTGGCCTGGATCCGGACGTTGCCAACGATCCGGCTTGTCTTCGAATGCGGAAACTCGGCGTGGGCCGTCCGTTTCATCAGCCGCTTGACCCGCTCGCCGAGCCGGGTGCGATCGTCGGCGATATAGAACAGGTTGCTGTCCGACGAGGCGTTGGTCGGGAGGTCGGTGCAGGGTACCTCGTACTTTGCATCGTCCGTGAACAGCGTGAGCCATTCCGGCAGGCGCCATTGATCGAGCAACTCAGCCTCGTTGAACAGGAAGTCTTCCACGTCGTTTCGGCTTGGGGCTTGCATGTTGTTCTCCTCAGGCCGCGACGCCTTGGATGCCGGACGCCGGGGCAGGGAACATCTGCTTGTTCCACTGCGTCCAGAACGCGCGCATTTGCAGCTCGTCGTCGTGATGCGCCTTGTCCTTGCCCATCCCCTTCGAGATGTCGTTCCAGAGCGCCTCTTTCGAGTTCTCGAAGCCGCGCTGGCAGTGCTCCAGCGCCTCGGCGTCGTCGGGTGTCGCGAAGCCGCCCGGGCCGAGAAATTCGAGGAAGTTGTTGAGGCGATATTTTCGCGCCCAGGCCGATTCATTATTCGGCGCCAGCGCCCAGGCGTTGATCACCATGTAGTCGGGGGCCATCGGGAAATAGGTGCGCACGGTCAGCGCCATGATGTCGTTGACGACAAGGTTCGGGAAGATGAACAGATTGCGGTTCTTCCGCGCGATCCGGTCGGCGCGGTCCTTGCCATGACGCTTGACCAGGTTGTCGTAGAGCTGGGTTATCTCCGACTTTCCGGTTTCTCCCCACCCGGGAATCCATTGCGCGACCGGACGTCCCCAGGGAGCGCCATATTCGAGAACGGCATGGCCGCTGCCGAGATCGTAGCCGTAACCGCCGCCGCCCATGCCGGAAGCGAGATTATCGGTCGAGCTCATCAGGATATCAAAATAGGTCGCATGAGTGGTTGCCGCATGATAGCCGTCGATACTGTTCTCGGTGAGAAGCTTCCAGTTCGCCCGGATCGAATATTCCTGGCTGCCGGCGACGATCGACATTCCGGCATCGGTCTGATCGCAGATGACGTCGAGGAATTCCTTCGCACCGGCGAGATAGTCGACCAGCGGAATGATGTTGGGATCGAACGAAATGAAGTTGAAGTCGCGATAGGTATCAAAGCGCGGCACCGGCTGCATATTCGAGGTGTCGCGGCCCTTGAAGCCCTCCGGGTAGGACGTCTCGCCGGGCTGGCTGCGGAGCTTGCCGTCCGCCCCGAATACCCAGCCGTGATAAAAGCACTGGAACGATTTGGCGTTGCCTTTACGCTCGCGGCACACCTGAGCGCCGCGATGCGGGCAGGTGTTGAGCAGGGCGCGCAGTTGTCCCTTGCTGTCTCGGGTGAACAAAATGCCGCGGCCGGCAACTTTGCGGGTAATGAAGTCGCCTGGCTTCGGCAGTTCGGACGAATGTCCGAGATACAGCCACGAGCGGTCGAATATCTTCTCTTTCTCGGATTTGAAGATCTCGGGGTCGACAAAATTGCGGCGCGCAACCTTGAAAATGCGCTGGGCCGGATCGACGAGCAGTGCGGGTTGGTGTTCTGCGTTCATTGCGGTTTCCTGTTCCCTAGGCAGCGAGTAAGCGCTTGAGTTCGAATGCCGGATTCTCGAGGTCGCTTTTTCGAACACGCTTGCGTGAGGCGACGAGACGGCGCAGCACTGCCATGTCCCGCGCGGAATTGACGGCGATGCCGCCGACGACTTCGCCGTCACGGACGCTGGCGACGGTAAAGCGTCCGTCGGTGGTGTCCCCCCTGACGATCTCGTCTCCACCGGCTGGATTGCCGACGATCTGGATGTTGGCGTCATACTGGTCGGACCAGAACCACGGCGGCGCGCCGTAAGCCGTCTCAATTCCTGCCATCGATCTTGCCGTGGCGATTGCCTGGTTCTGCGCGTTGGCCCAGTTCTCGATGCGCATCCAGCGGTCGTGGCCCGGGCTCCACTGCTCGGCGACGTCGCCCGCGGCAAAGATGCCTTCGATTGCGGTGGCACCAGTCGACGTCACGCGGATGCCGCGTCGCGAATCAAGGCCCAATTGGAGGGCAAGTTCGGTGACCGGCTCGACTCCGACGCCAACCAGGGCGAGGTCGGCCGGGATGAGGCGACCATCGTTCAGTTCCAGTCCGCCGGATATTGTTCGCTTTGCAACAGCGCCGCAGACGATCCTCGCCCCTTTCGATGAATGAAGGGAACGAAGGTAATCGGCGAGTGATCCGGAGCCGATCTGCGGCAGCAGGCTGTCCGCCTTCTCGATGATGGTGACCTGACATCCACGCCGGATCGCGGCGGATGCGACTTCGAGGCCCACGACTCCGCCGCCAACGAGGGCGATCCTTCGTCCGGGCTTTAATTCCGGGCGGAGCGCGAGCGCATCCCCCAGGCTGCGCAGATAGCGAACGGGAAGCGGGCCGTTGTCGAGCTCGGCCAAACGCCGCACGCGAGTCCCGGTCGCGAGCAGCAGTCGGTCGAATGAAAGTTCACGCCCGTTCGCAAGGGCGACAACGCGTCGCTGTGCATCGGCCGCCACCACAGAGGACGAAGTGAGCAATGCGACCTCGAGGTCGCTCCAATCCTGCGCCTGCCGTATGAGCGTCGGATTGGGCTCCTTGTCGATCAGAACGGCCTTCGAGAGCTGCGGACGCTCGTAAGGAGGGTGCTCTTCCTCGCCGACCAGGCTGATCGGGCCGTGATGGCCAGCTGCGCGCAATGCCTCGGCGGCCCGGGCGCCGGCCTGTCCGGCTCCAACGATCACGATGCGCGCTTCCTTCAGGTCCAACGTCGTTCACTCCCTTGGCGCGACATTTCCGCTCGTCGCTGCCGTGACGTTCCAAGGCGTCTTGACAGCCAAGATAAAAACAATCATTTCTGTTTGTAAAGTGAATTCTGTGACGCGCGAGCGCACAAGAACCACGACAAGAAGCTCGCAAGAGGGCGACAGGGAGAGCGTGTTGGGAACGGTGATTGACATTCACACACATGTTGTGCCTGCGCGGCTGCCCGCGGACCCAAAGCGGGACGCGCGTTGGCCGAGCGTCGAGCATTCGACGGGCGATCAGGCCACGGTGATGATCGCCGGCAAGCCGTTTCGAAAGATTGATACGCGATCGTGGGACGTCGAGCGTCGGCTTGCCGACATGCGCGAGGACGGCACCGACATGCAGGTGCTCTCGCCGATGCCGGAGCTGTTGTCGCATTGGCTGCCGCCCGATGACGCCGAGTATCTCGCTGATGTCATGAACGATCAGATTGCAGGCATGGTGGCACAAGCGCCGCACCATTTCGCCGGGATGGGGATGGTATGCATGCAGGATGTGCCGCGCGCCGTGCGGCAGCTCGAGAAGATCAAGGCGGTCGGTTTCGCCGGAGTCGAGATCGGAACACACATCAATGGCGTGGCCCTCGGCAGCGAGATCCTGTTTCCGATCTACGAGGCCGCGCAATCGCTCGATCTCGGCGTCTTCGTGCATCCGCTGCATCCAGCCGGGCTGGAGCGGGTGGGCGCCAGCCCGGAATTCGCGGCCACGGCCGTGTTTCCGCTTGAGACGGCGCTCGCGTCCGTGTCGTTGTTGGCCGCCGGCGTCCCCGAGAGATTTCCGCGGCTGCGAATCCTGCTGAGCCATGGCGGCGGGGCGCTGCCCTGGATACTGCCGCGGATGGATTTCGGCTGGGGGCTCGGCGCGAAAGGCAGGATGACGCAGGCGCCATCGAAGCTCGCTCGCAAATTCTGGTACGATAGCATTCTGTACGATTCCGTTTCGCTCTCGTTCCTCGGTCACGCGGTGGGCGAGAGCCGCATCGTCGTCGGGTCCGACTATCCCTTCGCAATACGGCAGAAGCAGCCGGGTGCGTTCGCCAAGCGCGCGCTGAGCAGCGAGGCGGTGCTCGCCGAGAATTCCTTTGGTTTCCTCGGGCGGCGCTACGAGGTTGCGCCGCTTGATGGCACAACAGTGCACGCGAAGGGCAAGCCGACGGGGCTATCCCATGGCTGACTGTCGCTCACTGCCTCAAATGTGTCTGCTCGGCCCAATTCCGCCGAGAACACCGGGCCGTAGCGATGCGCAGGTGCCATCGGACGCGGCGCGGGGCGTTTGCAAATACGGCCGAATACCCTTCGTCTATTTCTATCAGGACGGCGCGACAGCTGATCCGGCATTCGGCTTGCTCGACATCGAAATCGCGATCCAACGCCGTGGTCCCGGGCTCTTTGCGTGCGAGATCTATGCCATCGGAGACGGCTATCAGAGCGGACATGGCGCCAGCGAGCCCGAACCGCTGGTGTTCGAATTGCGTGGGCGAGGGCGCACGATCGCGAAAGCTGAATGGCGGTATCCCATCATTCTCAGCGGTCATATGGACGCATTGACGTATTCGATACCGCTGGCGCTCTCGGACGAGGCGTTCGAGCTGCTCGACCGCATTTTGGTGCCGCCGGCTCGCGCCAGGGTGACGGTTTGCCTGGAGTGAGCGCAATGGCAGACAAGACGATCGTGATCGGGGAGTGTCGCGTTGCGCGCCAGCAACTGCTCGACCAGGGCAGTCGTGCGGCCACGGCACTTGACGCAATTGGTGTCCGCGAAGGTGATGCAATCGCGCTGCTGATCCGCAACGACCCCTGCTATTTCGAAGTCCTGCATGCGGCTGCGTTGCTGGGTGCCTATGTTGTCCCATTGAACTGGCACAGCAAGGCCGACGAGATCGGCTACATTCTTGCCGATTGCACGCCCCGGGCCTTGATCGGACACAGCGATCTGATTGCGGCGGCCCAACCGGTCATTCCGGCCGAACTGCCGACTTTTATCATGGATGATGCGGCCGCGACCGCTTCGTCGTCACCATCGCCCTTTCACGCGCGGGATTGGCCACTGTTTCGCGACAACGCCGTTCGATGGGAACAGCCTGCGCGCGCGCCGCGGGGCACGATGATCTACACGTCGGGCACGACGGGGCATCCGAAGGGCGTTCGGCGCGCACCAATGACGCCGGAGCAGATCAAGAAGAACGCGGCGCTGCTTCGCGAGATCTACGGCATCGAGGCTGGCATGCGCGCTTTCGTCTGCGGGCCGCTCTATCACGCATCGCCCGGTGCTTTCGCACGGCAGGCCTTCCAGCACGCCGATCTCACGGTACTGCAACAGAGCTTCGATCCGGAGGATCTGCTGCGGGTCATTGCCGAGTATCGGATCACGCATCTGACGATGGTGCCGACCATGTTCGTGCGTCTGCTGCGGCTCGCTGACTCCGTTCGCGGCAGGTACGACCTGTCGTCGATCCGCTGGGTGACTCACACTGGCGCGGCCTGTCCGCCGGACGTGAAGCGCGGGATGATTGAATGGTGGGGGCCGGTGATTCACGAGACCTATGGAGCGACGGAGACCGGCGCTGCGGTCGGCTGCAACACCGAGGAATGGCTTGCGCATCCCGGGACGGTTGGCCGGCCGATGACCGGCACTGAGCTCAGGATCTACGACGAAGCCGGCCGCGAGGTCGCCCAGGGAGGCATCGGCGAGATCTATCTGCGCACGGAGGCCTATTCGGATTTCACCTACCACGGCCGTCCGGAGCAGCGTTCGGAGGTCGACCGTTCCGGGCTCGTGACCTGCGGAGATGTCGGTTATCTCGACGTCGACGGCTTCCTCTACCTCTGCGATCGCAAGCGCGACATGGTCATCTCGGGCGGGGTCAACATCTACCCGGCTGAGATCGAGAACGTTCTGGTCAATTGTCCCGGCGTACGAGATTGCGCCGTGTTCGGCGTGCCTGACGCTGAATTCGGCGAAAGCCTGATTGCAGCGATCGAGGCCGAGCCGGACGCCGAGCCTGCGCCGGCCGACGTCATGGCGTTCCTCGAAAGGCGTCTGGCGCGCTTCAAGGTGCCCAAGCGCTTCGTTTTCGAAACCCTGCCGCGGGAGGCGAGCGGCAAGATCTTCAAGCGGAAGCTGCGCGACCGCTACCTACAATCCGGCATCCCGCCGATGTGATCGGTCATTACCAGGAACAGGAGATCAAGCGTGGATCTAAGTGACAAGTTCATCGACGTGGCGGGGACCCGCACGCGTTATCATGATGTCGGGCAGGGAGAGCCGACGATTCTGGTCCACGGTGGTGGACCAGGCGCCTCGGGCCTGAGCAACTACCGCAAGAATGTTGAGGCGCTGGCGGCGCGCCGTCGTGTCATCGTCGTTGACTTACCCGGCTTTGGCGAGACCGAAGGCAAGCTGAAGGACGGACCGATCTTCGAGGCAATGGGCGAGTTCGTCCGCGCGTTCATGGACGCGATCGGCGTTCAGACGGCCAGTTTTGTCGGCAACTCCCTGGGTGGCGCGACCTCGCTGATGGTTGCGCTACGCGCGCCGGAGCGGGTCAACCGCCTGGTGCTGATGGGGACGGGTGGCAGCCAAGCGATCTTCACGCCGATGCCGACGGAAGGCCTGCGCCGCATGGCGATGTTCCATGCGGGCGACGGTCCTTCGATGCAGAAGTTGAAGGGCGTCATCGAACTCCTGGTGTTCGATACGAAATCGATCACCGATGCATTGCTTGAGGAGCGGTTGAAGGCCGCGACACGCAAGGATGTCATCGACATCTTCAAGCGGCCGCCGCTCGACATCTGGCGCGAGAATCTGGCTGCGCTGAAGCACCGGACGTTGATCGTGTGGGGGCGCGACGATCGCGTCGTGCCGCTCGATTCCGCCTTCATTCTGCTCAAAACCATGCCGAACGCGCAGCTTCACGTTTATCCCAAATGCGGTCACTGGGCGCAGTGGGAGAAGGCCGATGAGTTCAACGCGCTGGTCGCCGACTTCCTGGACCGGCCATGAACGCGCTCGTTGACAGGCTTGCGACCCGCTTGCAACACGCGGAATCTGCCCGGCAGTCAATTGAGCCGATCGCCGCCGAGATCGGCGAGGGTAACATCGCGATCGCTTACGCGGTGCAGTCCGAGGTGACCCGGCGCGGCATCGCAGGCGGGAGACGATTGGTGGGCCGAAAGATCGGTCTCACGTCGAAGGCCGTACAGCAGCAGCTTGGCGTCGATCAGCCCGACTATGGCGCCCTGTTTGCTGACATGGAGGTCCCGACCGGAGAGGCGATCGCAACTGCGCGGCTGATTCAGCCCCGGATCGAAGCCGAGATTGCACTCGTTCTGGAGCGCGATCTCGCCGGCGAAGACGTCACGCTCGGCGAGCTGATGCGATCGACCGCCTATGCTGTGGCAGCACTTGAAGTGGTCGACAGCCGGATACGGGATTGGAAGATCAGCATTCTAGATACCGTCGCAGACAACGGCTCGAGCGCGCGCTACGTGCTCGGTGCTTCGCCCCGGCGGTTGACGGATGTGGATCTCGAGGCCTGCGGCATGACGATGACCCGCAACGGGGCGATCGTGTCCGTCGGCTGCGGCTCGGCTTGTCTCGGTCATCCCTTGCGTGCCGCGCTCTGGCTGGCGCGGGCCATGGCGCGTGCTGGCCAGCCGCTGCGAAGCGGGGACGTTGTACTGACGGGAGCCCTTGGCCCGGTATCGCCGGTCTCGGCCGACGAAGTCTACGAGGCGAGGATCTCCGGCTTTGGCCCCGTCAGCGTGACGTTCACGTAGCCGAGCCCGCGCAACAGACCATTGGAGCCGATTCAAGAGCTTCAAGATCACCAACAATCGAAAGGGGAGGAATGAACATGGGACTGATTTCGCGAAGATCGGCGGTCGCGGGCCTCGGGGCGAGTGCGCTTGCATTCGTGGGCACGTCGCGGTCGCGCGCGGCCGGCAACTATGGACCGGGCGTCACTGATACGGAGATCAAGCTCGGGACCACCGCACCCTACAGCGGGCCCGCATCCGGCTATGGCGTCTACGGACAGGCGCAAACCGCCTATTTCCAGATGATCAACGACAATGGCGGTATCAACGGTCGGAAGGTCAACCTGATCTCGCTCGACAATGCGTTCTCGCCGCCGAAGGCGGTCGAGCAAACCCGCAAGCTTGTCGAATCCGAAGAGGTATTCGCGATCGCGGGATTTCTCGGTACGGCAACCAATGCCGCTGTGCAAAAATATCTCAATGCCAAGAAGGTGCCGAACCTGTTCCTGACATCGGGTGCCGAGCGTTTCAACGATCCCAAGGAATTTCCCTGGATCGTGCCGTTCTACCCGATCTACGTCGCGCAGGGAGCGGCACTAGGCGCATTCATCCTCAACCAAAGGCCGGATGCAAAGATTGCGGTTCAGTATGTGAACGACGATCTCGGCAAGGATTTCCTTCGCGGTCTCAAGAAAGGGCTCGGCGGCAACACCACTGCCATCGTCAAGGAGATCAGTCACGAGATCACTGAACCCTCGATCGACAACCAGGTCGCCGATTGCAAGGGGGCGGGCGCCGACGTCTTCGTACAGCTCACTTATTCCAAGTTCGCGGCACAAGGCATCCGCAAGGTGGCTGCCCTCGGCTGGAAGCCTCTCCACATCGTCAATTCGAATTGCAGTTCGGTTGGCGGAACGCTGGCGCCAGCCGGTCTCGACAATGCCAGGGGACTGATTTCGGCCTGGTGGGAAGTCATAGCGACCGATCCGCACCAGCGCGACAAGCCTCGTGTCAGGGCCTATGTCGAGTTCATGAAGAAATACCTGCCGTCCGTTGGCATCGACGACAACACCGCAACGCCCGGCTACAACAACGCCTACATGATCGAGCAGGTTTTGAGGCGATGTGGCGACGAACTCACGCGCGAACATCTGCTGAAGCATGCAACGTCTCTGAAGGACGAGCAGCCGCCGCTGTTTCTGGATGGCATCAAGGTCAACAACTCTCCAACCGACTATCGTGCCGTCCATAACCTTCAAATCACCCGCTTTGACGGCGCTAACTGGATGCCGGTCGGGAATATGGTTGATCTCGACGGCATTGCGTCATGAACTCGGCCCTCGAGTGATGGAGCTGATACGCAACTCGGGCCCAACGCCAATATCCGAGGGCGAAAAGAAGCGGTGCAGTCGGGGCTTCGAGTCGTTCCCCCGCTACAATCGTGCGATTTTGCGCGCTAAAGTACGATCTTCTACGATTTTCTACTCCTGAAAGTAGCGCTCGAACCAGTGCCGCGAATTGCGCTAGCCGCGAAACGCGGCGGTTCTCGCGTCGGTGATGAAATCTAAGCGCACTGTACGGCCGAGGCGATGGGGCCATGCGCGGAAGCGATGTTGACGATTCGTCCAACCGTGCTTTTCGTCTGCGGCAAAACCTTCGCAATGCGACGGTCACTTGTTGGCAGTCATCTTAGATTTCTGGAGAGTGGATGCGATCTTGCGCATTGGCGCTGATTCTTCGCGCAGCGCTGCTGAATGCGCGTACCTTAATATCGCTGCTGGCTGGAGTCGTCATTCGCAGTTTTGGCAGTGATTTTCGGCTAAGCCGTAGTGGAGATGGCAAAAATGGCGCACCCGACACGATTCGAACGTGTGGCCTTCGCCTTCGGAGGGCAAACGCCAACAGCCCGGCTGTCCAGCACCGACGGAAATCGAAAGGTTGGGCCAATACTTGGACGAGCCATGCCAGCGCATCGCTTCGCGGCAGGCCGAACCATGGCGCATTCAACTGAGCGAGGGCTGGGCTTCGAACGCTCGCGCAGGGCATGGCGGAGGAATACGCCGAGGATGGAATCCATGTCGGTCACGTCATCGTCGACGGCGCTATCGCCGGGGACAAAATTTTCAATCGCTTCCCCTCAGCCAGCCGGGAAGAAAGCCTGATCAGCATCGAAGCAATCGTGAACGCGTTCGCGTTCCTCTATGGCCAGCCAACTCGGGGTTGGTCATTTGAGTTTGACGTCCGAACGTCACGCGTTAAGCGGTGAACGGGGCATGCGGCGCCTAATTCCCTCGTCGGGAATATCGAAATCCGCCGCGGCGCGTTTGGCTTGGCGATACCAGCAAAAATACCAGCAAAGCGGACGGCTGCAGTGGGCTTTTGCTCGTATTTTCAATGCATCGCGAAAGTTTTCCGGAGAAATCCGGAATCGAACCATTGGCTTAAGTTATTGTTATTATTATTATTTTTTTCCGTGGTGCCCCTGGCCGATAATTGCCTAGAGCCGTAACCCTTTGAATTTGAAACCAGTTTTGTCGTCGATTGCTGCCGATACCAGCACAAATACCAGCAGGATGACGCGCGGCATTTGCCGATAAAAACCCCGGCAGCAGGCATGCCCCAATGCCCTTCCGGTCTTGACAATCGCCCCGACCGGAATCGAACCCGGCTCGGACTCGAAATCCCGGCGAGCCTCTTGTCATGCGTACCCCATCCAGTGTGCCCACAATCCCGAGCGAGACACTTACCTCGTGGTGGACGACTTCGGGGGTCGATTCGGTTGCGCTTGGCGCGAGACTGACCGCGTGACGCTGATCCGCGAGCTGCTGGATGGGCCAATGACGTCGAATATCTTGAGCGACGGCGCACGGAGAATGTCGGCACATACGTCTTCCCGGGCAGGGCGAGGACAATGCATTCGGCAGCTTGCCGGAGAAGCCGTAGCCGTGCATCATGATCGCTGAGGACATTGCAGGAGCAGATGATCATTGCAATTGCGCCTTCTGGCATCCGGGATCGTGGGAGCGCCCAGGTTGCGGGATGCGGCGTCTGAGTCAGGGCAGTTTGGCTCATGGAATAACGCGATGACGACGCGAAGCGTTTTGCATGTTTCGTCGTCGTCATCACTTGACCTCGCCAACGTTGACGAGAGCCGATCAGTGATACCCCGCTTCGGCCTTGACCTTTCCGCGGAACACCCAATACGACCAGCTCGAATAGGTCAGGATGACGGGTAGCAGGAATAGCGTTCCGACCAGCAGGAATGCCTGGGTGCGCGGCGAGGAGGCTGCCTCCCACAGCGTCAGTTGGTAGGGCACGATCATCGGATAGAGGCTGACGGCCATTCCGATGTAGGTCAGGACGAAGAGCCCGATCGCACTGAAGAATGGCGCCGCCTCAGCCTTGCTGTTGAGGGATCGCCAAGTCCAGAGTGCAACCACGCCTGACAGCACCGGCACCGGCAGGAACAACACGAAATTGGGCAAGCTGAACCAGCGCGCCGCCACCGCGGGGCTCATGATCGGTGTCCAGACACTCACGATGGCGATCGCAGACACGACACCGATGAGGCAGACGCGGCCGTAACGACGTGCCGCGGCCTGGACGTCACGCTCGGTCTTCAGGATCAGCCAGCCGGCGCCGAGAAGGCCGTAGCCGAACATCAGAGCGACGCCGGTCAGAACGGAGAAGGGCGTGAGAAACGCAAAGGATGTTCCCGCGAATTGCCCGTTTTGAACCGGAAAACCCTGGACGAATGCACCAAGCACGACGCCTTGCGCGAAAGTGGCGATCGCGGATCCGTAGCAGAATGCGCGGTCCCAGATCGTCTTGTTCTCGGCGTCGCGAACGCGAAATTCGAACGCAACGCCGCGAAACACCAGTCCAAGCAGCATGACCAGGATCGGGAAATACACGGCCGGCATGATGACCGCGAAGGCCTTGGGAAACGCGGCGAGGAGGCCAAGGCCGCCAAGCACCAACCAGGTCTCGTTGCCATCCCAGATGGGGGCAATCGAGTTCATGATGGTGTTGCGGGAGTGCTTGTCGCCTGCCAGGCCATAGAGCATCCCGACGCCGAGATCGAAGCCGTCCAGCAGCACGTAGAAGAACACGGCCGCGGCCAGGATCACTGTCCAGATCGGGACCAAATCGAGGATCTGGGTCATTACATTTCTCCTTTGATGACGTTGATGGCGGGGGTAAGGATCGGCGCGGAGGCAATGCCAGCCTCGACGGCCGAAGCCGTTTCACTGAACTCGACCGGCCCCTTGCGAATGAGCCGGGCAATCAGCATGACGCCGCAGGGATAGATCAGCAGGTAGACCGCCATGTAGGTCAGCAACGACAGCGTCACGTCGGAGCTTGTCAGGGACGGCGACACCGAGGCTGCCGTACGCAAGAGCCCATAGACCGTCCAAGGCTGCCGGCCGACCTCGGTCACGAACCATCCGGCCACGACCGCGATGAAGCCAAGCGGAAGCGCGCACTGACATGCCAGCAGGTACAGCCGCGTGTCGTAGAGCTGCCCGCGCCACCGCAACCAGCCGCCCAGCAGCACGAGCCCCAGCATCAACCCTGCGCATCCAACCATCGCGCGGAAGGCGAAGAAGGGGATCGCCACCGGCGGCCGCTGATCGGCGGGGAAGTCCTTCAGACCCTTCACCTCGCCATGGAGTTCGTGAGTCAGGATCAGGCTTCCGAGGAATGGAATTTCGATCGCGAACTTGTTCTGCTCGGCCTTGTCATCGGGGATCGCAAAGACCGTCAGCGGCACGCCCTTGCCGGTCTCCCAGCGAGATTCGATGGCCGCCAGCTTTGCAGGCTGATATTTGCGGGTGTTGAGGCCGTGCATATCGCCGATCAGCATCTGCATCGGCACCAGCAAGGTCAGCGCCCACAGCGCCATCGAGAACATGATGCGCGCTTCGCGAACCGAGCGGTTGCGCCTCAGCAGGTATGCGCCGACACCGAGGACGACGAAGCCGGTGGTGGTGAAGAATGCGAATGCGGTATGCGCCAGCCGATAAGGAAATGACGGATTGAAGATCACCTTGATCCAGTCTGTCGGAATGAACTGACCATTGACGATCTCGTAGCCGGCTGGCGTCTGCATCCAGCTGTTGGCGGACAAAATCCAGAACGTGGAAAACAACGTCCCGATTGCCACCATAAGGGCCGCGAAGAAGTGCGCCCATGGCGGCACCAGCTTGCGGCCGAACAAGAGGACGCCGAGGAAGCCGGCTTCCAGGAAGAAAGCAGTCAAGCCCTCATATGCAAATAGCGGCGACAGGACGTCGCCGACGGCGGCCGCATAACGGCTCCAATTGGTGCCGAACTGGAACGGCATGACGAGCCCGCTCACAACGCCCATGCCGAATGCGATGGCGAAGATCTTGGTCCAGAATGTCGAGATGCGGGCATATTCTTCGCGTCCGGTCGCGAAACTCAAGCCCTCGACGACTGCGATGAAGGACGCGCATCCCACGGTGAACGCCGGCAGCAGGATGTGCCAGGCGACGACCCAGGCGAACTGGATGCGTGATAACAGGACTGGATCGAAGTGCATCGCTGAACCTCTTTTGTTTCGGTAATGTAGAGAGAGCAGCCGAGGGGCTCTCTAAAGCCGTCTGCAGCATGCAGGCCCGCTCAAAATAGCTGGCGAGGTTCAGATGCATGAGTAAACGCTGCCAAATTCCGGCAAAATCTTCAAAAGCAGCGGAGCAACTATGCTGAGCACATGCTCAACTGTGATCGAGCGTATGCAATTCGGCCCGGCGTTGCTCGCTGAAGTCCTCAGATTTGATTGCTCGTAAGCGGCCTATCCTCGCCTGAGCTGTTCGAGCCAGCTCGCAAAGCGTGGGTGCCGGGTA
Source organism: Bradyrhizobium ivorense (assembly GCF_900696085.1). Classification (GTDB taxonomy): domain Bacteria; phylum Pseudomonadota; class Alphaproteobacteria; order Rhizobiales; family Xanthobacteraceae; genus Bradyrhizobium; species Bradyrhizobium ivorense. The sequence continues at coordinate 803,214 of NZ_CAADFC020000016.1, read as the reverse complement.
AATCTTCCCTCTAAGGCAGCTAACTCTTGACGAAAAAACGGAAGAGAAAGAGTCCTTTCAATGTCGGGCTCTCTTATCTTCCAGATCGCCGATGGAAGAAAGCCATGCACTTTAAGCTCATAAAGCTCGTAGATTGAGTAGATGATTTCGTGTGCTGCTCGACGCTCATCGGGCGTCATGTCCAGGTTGCAAGGTGCGTCTCTTTCAACGAAGGCAGCTATCGGGAGCGTGCGCCTCAGGTTGGAGATCCGATCGGAATATTTGAGGAAAATGTCGGCTCCTACACGCCTGTTGTTGGTGTGCAGCGCGGCGTAGATGGCAATACTGCTAACTATGATCGTGCCAAGCGTCATAAATCTCAAAATGTGATCGAGCACCTGCATTGTCCATCAACTCGGGGATCCTAATCATCGCCGCAAGCGTATCGCCGCTTACGATGTCGGCTGGTGGCCCTCACGCGAGTCCCGCGCGGGAGCAACGTCCCTTGGCGGCTCCGGGATCAATCGCGAGCTGCGCTGGCTAGTGAAATACGACCAGAGCCACTGGTGCTGCACGCGCCAACGGTTCTGCAACTGCGGCAGGGCGAGGACGTGAACGAACGCCCACACCAGCCACGTCAGGGCCCCGCTCGTGCGCAGCCAGCCGCGCTCCAGCACAGCGTAATTCTTGCCGACGACCGCCATATTGCCCTTGTCGAAATAGCTGAACGGACGCCTGACCTTCCCTCCTTTCAGCTCCTTCGCGATCAGCCGCCCGACATAGTGTCCTTCCTGGATCGCCGCCTGCGCCACGCCCGGCACGGGGTGTTCGTTCTTTTGTACGACCGACGCCGCATCGCCGGCGACGAAGACGCCGGGCGCCTCCACGACCTTAAGGAAGGGATCAACGAGCGCGCGCCCTGCGCGGTCGGTTTTGGTGCCGAGCATCGTTGGGATCGGCGATGCCGCAACCCCCGCGGTCCAGAGCACCGTGGCGCTGGGGATCCGGTTTTCCGCCGGCGACCACGCCCTGCGCGTCGACGGTCTCGACTTTCACTTCGGTCAAGATCTTTACGCCGAGCTTTTCGAGCCGTCGGGTTGCCCTGCGGGACAGCGACTCGGCAAAGGTCGACAGAACCCGCTTGCCTGCGTCAAGCAGAATAATGTTCGCCTGTGCCGGATCGATGTAGCGGAAGTTGCCGCGCAACGTGACCTTCACCATTTGCGCGAGGGATGCTGCGAGTTCCACACCCGTTGGGCCTGCGCCGACGAGCACGAACGTCATCTGACGCGCACGTTCGGCCTCGTCCTCGGTCGTTGCGGCCAGTTCAAACGCGCCCAGGATTTTGGCTCGGATCGTCTCGGCATCACTGAGGTTCTTGAGTCCCGGCGCATATTGCGCGAACTCGTCGTGCCCGAAGTAGCTCGGACGCATGCCGGTCGCGACCACCAGGTAGTCGTACGCGATGTTGAGCGCGCCCGCGCCAGGCGAAGACGCCTCGATTGTGCGGGAGGCTACGTCGATGCCAGTGACCTCCGCCAGGAGCACGCTGAGGTTTTTCTGCTTCACTTCGAGCTGACGGATCGGCGCGGCGATCTCCGCGGGCGAGAGGACCGCCGTCGCCACCTGGTAAAGCAACGGCTGAAATATATGATGATTGCGGCGGTCGATCAGGATGACATCGACATGGGCGCGCCGGAGTGCACGCGCGGCTGCGATCCCTGCAAAGCCGCCGCCGATGATGACGACGCGCTTGCGCTCACGGCGGGGGGGCTCGGCAACGGCAGTCGCCTCGTCAGCCCGGGTCTCAGCCAGCATCGCACTCATAGGCTCACCTCGTTCGTGCTCTTGGTCATTGAGAGAGTCTGCAACTGACGTCCGCAACGGTCTCTCAACGCTCCGTGTATTCAGTTCCGTTACGGCATCCTGGCGCACTAGGAGCCGGCCTTTTGCAAAGTGAGGGCTTGACCGGTGCTGTAACGGGAATGTGCGCATCCGGCTTCAGCGCGATGAGAAACACAACAAAGCACAGGGCTCCCATGAGGACCGCAACCACGCTCAAGAGGTCTTTCATGGGAGCCCCATGCATTTACAGGTCGCTGGACCTCTATCGTCTCAACGCTCCAGCCATTCGGGTTTGCTCGCGCCGCGCGGCACGAGCACCGTCCTGAATGCTGGCGGTGTCCGCGACAGGATCGCTTCGGTTATCCCCTGATACGTGCCGAGCGGCGTCTCCGCCGTGAACAGATCGGGAGCGACGTCAGCGTGCTCGTCGGAGGACCCGGCAGTCGCTCGTGCATAGTCCTTGTCGAAAATGCCGAGCGAATACAGCCACAGCAGCGTCCGGGTCAGCGAAACGGTGACCCGATAGCTGCCGCCCTCGACCGCGCGTCGGCGCAGCGCCGACAGAATGCCGACCGTGCCAAGCCAACCCACCACGTTGTCGCAAATCGGGATGGTCGGAGGCGACTTGGGATTTGTGGGGGTGCCCTCGATGCAGAACAGCCCCGATACGGCGCCGCCGATCTCGTCGAACCCGACACGGTTCTTCCAGGGGCCTCTGTCGCCATGGAGAACGACACGCGCATGGATCAAGCCTGGCTTCTTCGCGCAGAGCTCGTCGGCGTCGAGGCCATTGCGCTCCAGATAGCCCGGCCGCTTGTTGGCGAAGAAGACATCGGCATCCTTCAGCAGTCGATCGAATTGTACCCGGTCCTCTTTCGAATTGTTCAGGATCGTCGAGCGCATCCCGACTTGCACATCCCAGGCAAAGGCTTCGATCTCAGTGTCGTCAGGCCGCCAAATGTTGAGTACATCGGCGCCGTGTTGAGCGAGGTCTCTGCCGATACCGGCTCCGGCGATCACATGCCCCATTCCGATTGCGCGAATGCCGTCCAGCGGGCTCTTGCCATCCTTCTTGAAAGGGATCGGATCGCTGTCACCGATCTTCTCAACCGAAATCAGCGACATCCTGGAGAGCACTTCGGCGTATTGAATCTCCCTCCGGAATTCATCGAAGGTGCGCACCATCACGATAGGCAGGCCGGCCTCGGCCGCCGCCTTCTCCAGGTCCAGGGCACGCCACTGCAGAATGGCGTTCCGCACGGAGTCGGTGCTCGAACTGCATTTGAGGAGGTTAAGTGCGCGGGCGGCGAGCCTTGGGTAGATGTTCAGGGGTATGACGTGCCGCCCATCGCGGGTTTCGCGAAACATGGGGATATCGATGAAGGGGTTCAGAGGCTCAAAGAAGGCCGGCGGACGTCCATTGATGGTTTCCCATTTCAGATCGAAGAAACCGGCGAAGCGCCGGAGCGCCTTGCGCACATCGACGGCGATATCCTGCCCCTCACCGGAACGGTCGCGCCACAATGCCGCGACGGCGGTGGACCTGGCAGCCAGACCAATCGCCGCCATCGTGCCAAACCGAAATGGGGTAGGAATGATGGGATCGCGACCGTAGAATGTGAATTTGCCGCCGCTATCCGCTGTCGACATTCCGACGTCCTTCAGGACGTCGTTGACTGCGCCGTGAAAGTCAAAATCCGACCTGGTCTCCGGATTGGCGAGCTTCGATACAATCGTCTCGGTGAGCAGATCGGGTTTGAGCTCTTCCGCTGCCTGAATGGTCGTCTCGATGTTCATCGTGTGTATTCCTGCGTTTGGGGAAGATTGCTGCCTGCAGCCGATCGCTACTTGGCCGCGGATTCGTGCGGAGCGGCCGTCTCCGACCGCTTGCGCAATTCGACTAGGCCGAGCAGAACATCGTCACGCTCTTGCTCCAGCGTCTCGATCGTGCGCGAGCCGACCTCGGCATGGACGCTGTCGATGAGCTTCTTTTGCAACTCCGGAGTCAGCACCGGCGCACCGAGCGTCTTCCACCAAGCTGTCGTCGGGCCGGCGAATTGATGAAAGAAGTGCTCGATACCGCCGGGCCCGCCACCGAGATGGTTGAGCATCATGTTGCCCATGACGCCCCAGCGAAGGCCGGGTCCCCAGGAGAGGGCGGTGTCAACGTCGGAGGCGCTCACGATCCCCTCGGCAACGAGATAATAAACCTCACGTGCCAACGCGGCCTGCAAGCGGTTTGCGACATGCCCCGGCATTTCCTTGTTGAGGCGCACCGGGCGCTGCCCGATCGATGCATAGAACTCCGTCGCGCGCCGGATCGTCTCCTCGGAAGTCTTGGTTCCCCCGACAATCTCGACCAGCGGGATCAGATGCGGCGGATTAAACGGGTGGCCGATGACGCAGCGCTCGGGATGTGCCGCGGCACCTTTCTGGATCTCGCTCATGGTGAGCCCCGACGAACTCGATGCGATGATCACGTCGGCTGGCAGCAGCTCGTCGAGCTGACCATAGAGCCTCTGCTTGAACTCGATCCGCTCCGGGCCGTTCTCTTGAACAAGGTCCGCGTTGGCGACAGCCTGGGCGAGGTCGGCCGTGAACTTGAGATTCGATTGCGATGCCCCGGGCGACAGGCCCAATCGCGTGAGAGCTGGCCAGGCCGCCTCCACGAACTTGCGGAGCGAGGTCTCTGCGGTTGGTGCAGGGTCGGTTGCGACAACCTGCAATCCCTTCGCGAGGAACAGCGAGGCCCAGCTCGCACCGATCACGCCGGTGCCGATGATGGCAATGCGGCGAATGGATTTGGTGTTCGACATGATTTGATTCTCCTGCTCGGCTTTCAAACCTCGGCGTAGGCGATGCCGGTGAGATTGCCCTGGGCGTAGAGGAAGTTGCGCTCGTTCTTGCCGTCGAGGTCGGCGGAATAAACCGAGCCGGCGAAGTCGGTGACGAACATCCGGTTGCCGGGCACGTCGAGGGCGATGCCGATGCCCTCCATCAAATGCGTAACCACGATCTCCGGCGCTGCCTTTGTGTCGACCGGCGCACGATTGACGGTGTTGCCGCGCGGTGGATCGCCACGATCGGTCCAGTAGAGGACACGGTTCGCCACATCGAGCTCAAGGTCGATCGGCTCCGGCAGACGATCGAACAGCACCTCGATGTCGGAACGGTTCGTCGGGGTCTCGCCCTTCGGGATCTCGATGTTGGCGCGTAAGATGCGGCCCTGCTCGCCATTGTCGGGGCCCTTCTGCGTCCAGTAGAATTTCTTGAACTTCGGATCGATGGTGATCCCGACGCACCACCGGTTCTGATCGCGCGCATCCTCGTCGCCGTGGCCGGTTTGGACCAGCGTTTCGACCTGCGAGCCATCGAGATTGGCGCGCATCACGCGCATGCCCTCGCGGTCGCACCAGTAGAGTTTGCCGTTCTCCTTATCGAGGTGGATCTGCTTCGGCGTGTGGGTGCCGCCCTGCGGGACGATGATCTTGCGATTCCCGCCGCCGAGGTCGGCGCGCTCGATCGAGCCGTCGTTGAGAGGGGGAACGCCCATGTTGGTCCAATAGATGTGACCTGCCTGCGCATCCACGACGATGCCGTCGGGGTAGCGGCCATCGGTAACGATGACCTTGCGGTCGGAACCATCGGGATTCATCGAGTGAATGCGATCGCCGCTCAGTTCGAGTACGAACAGTCGGCCGGAGCGGGTGGTGCCCGATAAGTTCTTCGATTTGGCTGCTTCGATTGTCGTCATGGCTCGTCCTTCTGTGCGGAGCATCGAAATGCTTTGCCTACTTGTTGTGGGTAGCCGTTCTTCCGGAGCGCTCGTGATGGACTAAACGGGGTGCATAGGCGTAGGCATTGCGGTTGATTGCCGTGATGCCGGTCTCCCTGTTCGATGGGTTCAGGAGGCACCATCCGCCGATGCCGGAACGCGTTGCCTGGCATTGCTCCATCGAGCTGAAGCCGCAGTCTTTGGTGAAATCACCGTCCAGGCTGCAAAACTCGCCGGCGCGCGCTGCAGACGAGGCGAACATTGCGCCGAGCGCAATTGCCACGGCCAAGGTAACGGCGGGAATGGTCGTTGTTCTCAGGGCGACTGCGGTCATCTGGATCTCTTTCGTTGCATGCGTTTGGCACTATTTGATCCGGATGTGCTGTGAGCGCGAGTGAAGCGCAGCAAATCGCGACAAATTGTTGCGAGGGAGTCTGCTCGTGAATCGATCGGCTCGATCGATGGCTCTCTCTCTCTTTCCATCTCCAGACGGCACAACGCGCGGCATCGGGTGATGCCGCGCGTTGCAGAGATCGTAGACTCTTACTTTTTGTCCGGCAGAGCGTACGCGATCAGCGAGTCGCCGCCCGGCGTCATCATGAAGTGATGGCCGCCCGCCATGATGACAACGTACTCCTTGCCATCCTGCTCGTAGACGATCGGCGCTGCCTGGCCGCCGGCGGGGAGCACGTCGCTCCAGACGATCTCACCGGTCTTGATGTCGATCGCCTTGATCAGATCGTCGGTTGCTGCCGAGATGAAGATCAGACCACCGGCCGTCACGACCGATCCGCCATTGTTCGGCGTGCCGATCTCGAGCGGAATGAAGGTCGGCATTCCGAACGGACCATTGCGGCGAGCCGAACCGAACGGGCGATCCCACAGCGTCTTGCCGGTGGCGAGATCGATCGCACGGATGCCACCGTAAGGAGGCCGCGTGCAGAGCACGCCAGTCGGCATCTGCCAGCCCGCATTGACGAGGATGCCATAGGGCGTGCCCGTCTGCGCGCCGGCGCCTTCAGCGCTCGAGGCGCTTCCGGCCGCACGCGGATCGCCAGCGGGGAACAGTCCCATCGCGTCCGCGTCCTTGCGAGTGACAAGCTTGTCGTAGTTGGGCATGTCGTTGTAGTTCGCGATGATCACCCCGCGCTGCGGATCGACGGCGACGCTGCCCCAGTCCGACCCGCCGTTGTAGCCGGGATATTCGAGGTTGTGACGGTCGATCTCCGGCGGAGTGAACGGGCCCTCATAGCGAGCACGCTTGAAGTTGATCCGGCAGATCATCTGGTCGATCGGCGAGATGCCCCACATGTCGTGCTCGACCAGATCGGGCTTACGCAGCGTGTGGTAACGCGAGAACGGCTGCGTTGGAGAGCGCTGGTCGGGCTCGGCGCCGCCCTGCGGGACGGCAACTTCGTCGACCTGGTGCAGCGGCTTGCCGGTGGCGCGGTCGAGCACGAACATGTCGCCTTGCTTGGTCGGCAGCAGCACTGCTGGCACCTTGCCGCCGGCGGTGGGGAATTCGACCAGGGTCGGCTGGGAGCCGAGGTCGTAGTCCCACACGTCGTTATGCACGGTCTGGTACACCCAGCGCGGCTTGCCCGTCGCCACATCGAGCGCGACCAGTGCGGAGCTGTACTTCTTCTCCTCATCCGAGCGCAGCGAGGTGTAGTAGTCGCCCGCCGAATTACCCATCGGGAGGTAGACGAGTCCGAGCTTCTCGTCGCCGACGGCGGTCGTCCACATGTTCGGCGTGCCCAACGAGTACGGCTTGCCGTCCGGCGGCAGCTTCGTCACCTCCGGCTGGTTGATGTCCCAGGCAAAGCGCAATTCACCCGTGACAGCATCGTAGCCGCGGATGACGCCCGATGCTGCCCAGCGGCGTTGACCATCGAGCACCTGATGCCCGGTGACGACGACCCCGTGCACGATGACAGGGACGCCAGTGATGGCCGCTGTACCCGGAACGACGGGCGTGATGGCGCCATTGGCGCTATCCTTCTGCGCAAGTCCGACCTTGAGATCGGCGGCGCCGTTCTTGCCAAAATCCTGGCACGGCTGGCCCGTCTTGGCGTCCACAGCGATCAGGCGCATGTCGAGCGTTCCCTCGATGATGCGTGCCGCGCAGGCCTCGCCGGCTGCGGCCTTGGGGTTCTCATAGTATGCCACACCGCGGCAGGCCGCCGTGTAGGGCACCCAGGACGCCGGAACCTCGGGATCGTACATCCACTCCTTCTGGCCGGTCGCCGCATTCAGCTTGAACAATTTGTTCATCGGCGTGCAGCCGTAGATCGCATTGCCGATCTTGAGCGGCGTCAATTCCGATCCGTATTTCTTCGGAATGTCGCCCGTGTGGAAGGTCCATACGCGCTTGAGGTCCTTGGCGTTTGCGGGCGTGATCTGCGCAAGGTCCGAAAAGCGCTGTGCGCTCTGACCGCCGCCATAGGCGTTCCACTCACCCTTCTTGGGCGCATAGGCGGAATCCGCGAAGGGGGCGTTTGCGTGCGCCTCAGGCAGCTGGTTCGGTGCCGCCTGCTGATTGAAGATCGGGATAAGAACGGCGAGTGCGGCAGCGAAGCCGCCGGCGCCGATCAACCCCCACTTCCGGGCCTGTCGACCAATGGTCCGGTCCAGCAGGGGAGCAACCAGGATTGCGAGGATGAGAAGGACAAAGGGTCCGACGAGCCGCGGGATCAACTCCCAGCCCGATAAGCCCACTTCCCAGAACGTCCAAACGGCTGTGAAGGCGACCGCGCCGATATAGGTGTAGACGCCTGCGATCTTGCCCTTGATCATGAGCAGGCCCGCGGCGATCAGCATCGCGCCGGCGACAACGTAGTAGAGGCTGCCCCCGAGCGAGGCGAGGTAAGCACCGCCGCCTGCGAGGATGCAACCGAGCAGGGCGATCACGCCGCCCAACAGCGCAGGCGTCCACGCGAGGTATCTCTGCAACTCAGAGGTCCGGCCTCGTGTTGGTGTGGCCGGGCCTGTATGGACTGTCGAAGACATGTGGTTCTCCTTTTTCCGGTGTTTCGAGACGCCGCCGAGCCGCCGAGGCGACCCGGCGTTGATGCGCCGCGAGAGCTCGGCGATCGATCGCCGGTGCTAATTGAGCTCGGCGCGGGCGTATGAGTTGATTTCGAGGCCGACCGCGATCTCGACGACGCGCGGGCTAGTCCACTTCTGTGCGGGGGCCGCCCGCTCGGATGCAGGAAGTTGCTTCGTCAATGACGGGGTGAGGCCAAGGGTGGTGGTCATGCGGATCTCCATTGTTTCGCAATGATTGATTTGACGCGCATGTGTCGCCGTCGCGAGTAAAGCCCGCCAAATCGCGGCAAATTGCTGCTAAGGAGTCAGCGGATTCGACCTATTTGGATCAGGTGGGTTAACGTGACGGCTGGCATTTCTCAGCCGATCGGGTACGATTTTCGCGGGGCCAGAGACCGGCCGCGCGCATGGTGTAAAGCTCGATTGGCCGAACGCCGGAGGCTCACATGGTGCCGCATTCGCTGAATGTCGCGTATTCGGACGGTGACGCTCAGGTCTTGTGGAGGGACAGCGAACGCGTCTTTCACCGCGGTTGGCGAATGGATGAAGACGGCAAGCGCCACGGCGTGTTGTTCGTCGCTCCCGCCACCGAGCATCCGTCCCGCTCTTGCCTCGATCGTCTCACGCACGAATACGAACTAAGGGATGAACTCGAGGCCGCGTGGGCAGTGCGTCCGCTGGAGCTCGTGCGCGAAGCCAATCGAATTAAGCTGGTGCTCGACGATGCGAGCGGCGAGCCGCTCGAGACGTTGCTCGGCGTGCCCATGAATGTAGGGCGCTTCTTGCGCTTCGGCATCGCCATCTCATCGGCTCTGGGCAAGCTTCACCAACGTGGGCTCGTCCATAAAGACATCAAGCCGGCCAACATCCTGTTCAACGAGGCGACTGGCCAGGTGCGGCTGACCGGGTTCGGCATCGCCTCGCGCTTCGCGCGCGAACGTCAATCGCCTCATCCTCCCGAGACGATCGCCGGCACGCTCGCTTACATGGCGCCCGAACAGACCGGTCGAATGAATCGGTCGATCGATTCCCGCAGTGACCTCTATGCGCTTGGCGTCACCTTCTACCAAATGCTCACCGGTGGACTTCCGTTTGCCGCTGCGGAGCCGATGGACTGGGTGCATTGCCATCTCGCCAAGCTACCGGTGCCGCCTGCTGAGCGGCTGAAAGAGATCCCGGTCGCTGTCTCAGCCATCGTCATGAAGCTGCTCGCGAAGCGGGCGGAAGATCGCTATCAAACGACGGCCGGCCTGGAAAGCGACCTTCGCAACTGCCAGACCGAGTGGGCAGCGCAGCGCCAGATCGATGATTTCCCCCTCGGCGAGCACGACACGTCCGACCACCTCCTGATTCCAGAGAAACTCTACGGGCGGCGACGCGAGGTCGACATTTTGCTCGCTGCCTTCGATCGGGTCGTCAACGGCGGCGCTCCCGAACTGGTCCTGGTCTCGGGCTATTCCGGCATTGGTAAATCCTCTGTGGTCAACGAGCTGCAGCCCGTGCTGGTGCCGCCGCGCGGCCTGTTCGCTTCCGGCAAGTTCGATCAGTACAAACGGGACATTCCCTACGCGACGTTGATCCAGGCCCTTCAGAGCCTGACCCGGCCGCTGCTGGGCAAGAGTGAAGAGGACCTTGCGCCTTGGCGCGATGCATTAAGGGAGACGCTGGGACCGAACGCGGGACTGATGCTGGATCTCGTTCCTGAACTGAAGCTCCTCATCGGAGAGCCCCCGCCGGTGCCCGAGCTTCCGCCGCAGGACACGCAACGGCGCTTCCAGCGTGTGCTTCGGCAGTTTATAGGCGTTTTCGCTCGGCCGGAACATCCCCTGGCGCTCTTCCTCGATGACTTGCAGTGGCTCGACGCGGCAACGCTCGACTTGCTCGAACACCTGGTGACCCGGTCCGACCTCCACAATCTTCTCCTTATCGGCGCCTACCGCGATAATGAAGTCACTGCAGCGCATCCGCTGATGCGCAAGCTGGAGGAGATCCGGAAAGCCGGAGCACCCGTTCAACAGATCGTGCTTGCGCCGCTCGCACGTGACGATCTGACAGAGCTGATCGTCGATTGTTTTCGCCGCGGAGCGGAAGATGCCGCAGCATTGGCGGAATTGATCCATCACAAGACGGCAGGCAATCCATTTTTTGCCATTCAATTCATCTCTTCGCTTGTCGACGAGGATCTGCTGACATTCAACTATGACGAGCGCGCGTGGTCCTGGGACATCAACAGCATCCGCGCGAAGGGCCACACTGACAATGTGGTCGACCTAATGGTTGACAAATTGGCGCGGCTTCCCGTCGAAACGCAGCAAGCGTTGCAGCTGCTGGCGTGCATCGGCAACAGCGCGGGGTTCGATCTCCTCGGCATGGTTTCCCGGCTGTCGCAAGAAGAGATGCATGAGCGGCTATGGGAATCGGTCCGTGCCGGGCTCGTTTTCCGTACCGAACGGTCCTACCGCTTTCTTCATGACCGGGTCCAGGAGGCTGTCTACTCGCTCATTCCCGTGGATCTACGCCCCGAGATGCATCTGCGGATCGGCTGGCTGCTCGCGGCAGACACATCTAAGCGAGCGGAGGCGATTTTCGAGATCGTCAATCAGCTCGACCGCGGCGCCGCACTGATCGCTTCGCGAGACGAGCGTGAGCAACTCGCCGAGCTTAACCTGCGCGCAGGGCAGCGCGCCAGGTCGTCCACCGCCTATGCCTCGGCGCTCAAATTTAGCACCGCGGGCGTGGCGCTGCTGACGAACGATTGCTGGGAGCGCCAGCACGAGCTCATTTTCGCACTGGAGCTGCTCCGAGCGGAATGCGAATTTCTGACCGGCGAATTGAACGCCGCGAATGAGCGTCTCGCCGTGCTTGCAACGCGTGCCGCCACCTCCGTCGAACGTGCGACCGTCGCGTGCTTACGCATGGACGTGCACACGATGTTCGGCAGGAACAGCGACGCGGTCGCCGTGGCTCTGGAATATTTCCGCCAGCTGGGCATGGAATGGTCGGCACATCCAACGAAAGAGAAGGCTCTGCGCGAGTATGACTTGATGTGGTCGCAGCTCGGCGAGCGCTCGATCGAGGATCTGATCAAACTGCCGCTGGTGAGCGATCCTTCATCCCTCGCGACCTTCGATGTTTTGGTAAGGCTAGGGGCCCCCGCGCGATTCACGGATATAAATCTCTATTCATTGGCGGCCTGCCGCGGCGTCAATTTAAGTATTGAGCATGGGAACTGCGACGCTTCTTGCGTCGCCTATATTCGAGTTGGCATGCTCGCCGGCCCTTCGTTCGGCGATTACGAGGCGGGGTATCGGTTAGCCCAGCTTGGCTATGAACTGTGCGAAGGATACGAATTAACGCGCTTCCAGGCTACGACGTATCAGATCTTCGGCCTGGTCGCACCCTGGACGAAACATGTGAAGTCCGGACGCGATCTGCTGCGTCGCGCGGTGACGTCGGCCGATCAAATCGGCGATCTCACCATCGGGGCATACAGCCGGAGCCAGTTGGTCAGCCACATGCTGGCGGCCGGAGATCCGCTCATTGAGGTGCAGCGAGCGGTCGAGGGTGGTCACGCGTTTATGCAGAGGACGCGGATGGGATGGGGGATTGATGTTATCGCTTCCCAGCTTGCGCTGGTCAAAATGTTACGCGGGTTGACGCGAGCATTCGGTTCAATGGACTGCGACGAATTCGACGAAGATCAAGTAGCGCAGCGGTTATCCAGCAATCCGAACCTTGCGCTTGCCACGTGCTGGTATTGCATTCAGAAGCTGCAGGCGAGTTTTTTTGCGGGAGACTACGCAGCGGCCGTTGACGCACTGTCCAGGGCACAACCGCTGGTGTGGACCGCCACTTCGTACTGGGACAGCGCGGAATACCAGTTCTATGCGGCGCTCTCTCGCGCCGCATTTTGCGATACCGCTCCTGCCGAGGAGCGGCAGCCGCATCTCGATGCACTGACTGCTCATCACCGGCAGCTCCGCGCATGGGAGGCGAATTGCCCGGAAAATTTCGAGAACCGCGCCGCGCTGGTGGGCGCCGAGATCGCCAGGATCGAAGACCGCACGCTCGATGCCGAGCAATTGTATGAACAGGCTATCCGCTCGGCGCGAATCAATGGATTCGTCCACAATGAGGCGATCGCCTATGAGCTGGCCGGGCGCTTTTACTTGGCGCGCGGCTTCGAGGAGGTCGCGCATCTCTACCTGCGAAACGCGCGGCGGGGCTACCTGCGATGGGGTGCCGACGGAAAGGTGCGGCAACTCGATCATCTCTATCCGCATCTGAGGCAGGACGGACGCGCGCTGGGGCCAGCGGGCACGATCGAAGCGCCGGTCGAACATCTCGATCTCGCGACAATGATTGAAGCCTCGCAGGCACTCTCCGGCGAGATGGTTCTCGAAAAGCTTATCGATAGGCTGCTGCGAGCGGCCATCGGGCACGCCGGCGCCGAGCGAGGTCTCTTGATCGTTCCGCAAGGAGATGTGCTGCAGATAGAAGCGGAAGCAATCGCTGGTGGAGACAATGTAATCGTGCGTCTGCGGGACGGATCCTACAGCACGGCCGCGTTGCCGGAGTCGTTGGTGCGTTATGGAACGCGCACCCATGAGACTGTGATTCTGGACGATGCGTCATGTCAGAATGAATTTTCTGCCGATCGCTATATTCTTCAGAGTCGCGTCCGTTCTATTCTCTGCTTGCCGCTGATCAATCAGGGAAAGCTCACAGCGGTACTCTACCTTGAGAACAGTCTAACGCCGAACGTTTTCACGCCAAACCGTGTTGCTCTATTGAAGGTACTGGCGTCGCAGGCGGCAATCTCGCTCGAAAACGCGCGGCTCTACCATGACCTTGCGAATCGCGAACAGAAGATTCGGAGTCTTGTCGACTCCAACATCATCGGGATAATCATTGTTGACCGTGAACGTCGAATTATTGAAGCCAATGACGCATTTCTACGTATGCTAGGATATGATCGTGTAGACTTGGCCTTGGGCAGAGCGAGCTTGACCGAGCTGACCCCGCCGGAATGGCGCGAAGTCGATAAACGTCGCTGGGCAGAATTGGTCTCGACCGGGCTCGCTCAGCCCTTCGAGAAAGAATATTTCCGGAAAGATGGCAGCCGCGTTCCCGTGCTTGTTGGTGCTGCCACGATGCTCAAGGAAGGAGGCAACGAGGGCGTTGCGTTCGTACTCGATCTGACTGAGCGCAAGCGGGCGGAGGAGGCGCTGCGACGCAGCGAAGCCTATTTGGCTGAAGCCCAACGCTTGAGTCATACCAGCAGCTGGGCCTTGGATGTGCGCCGTCGAGAGTTCGTGTATTTATCGTCCGAAGCATACCGCCTTTTTGGGTTCGATCCGAAGAAGGACATAAGATCACCCCAGCATTTCTATGATCGTATCCTTCCCGAGGACAGAGAGCGGGTCATCGAAACGGCGCAACAGGCGGTTCAAGAGAAAGCAGGTCGCGAAGTCGATTTTCGCATTGCACTTCCAGACGGATCGATCAAGTACGTACATTCCGTGGGGCATCCCTTGCTCGGAACGGATGGCGAAGTAGTCGAAGTGGTTAGTACGCATATCGATGTTACCGAGCAGCACCTCGCAAACGAGAGGCTGCAAAAGGCCTTCGACGATATCAAGAAGTCAGAAGATCGCCTTCGACTGGTCGTCGACACAATTCCAGCGTTGGTCTGGCGCGCCAACCCGGATGGGATTCCCGACTTCCTCAATCAGCCGGCCCTCGACTACACCGGCCTCAAATTGGACCAGGCCGAAACCGGCTGGCCTCGCGCCTTTCATCCGGAAGACAAGAAGGGCATGTTGCAAAAATGGACTGCAATACGGGAGTCGGGCATGCCCGGCGAGCTCGAAGCCCGACTTCGCCGCTTCGATGGTGAATATCGCCGGTTTTTGTTCCGCGGCGTGCCGCTGCGCGATGAGTTGGGCAATATTGTCAAATGGTACGGGTCGTCTACTGACATTGAGGATCGGACACAGGCGCTGGCGCGGTTGCAGCAGATGCAGTCGGATCTCGCGCACATGAACCGCGTGAGCGTGATGGGAGAACTGGCGGCTTCGCTCTCTCACGAGATCGCACAACCGATCGCCAGCGCGCGCAACAACGCTCGGGCGGCCCAGAATTTCATGAAGATGCAGCCGCCGGACCTGAGCGAGGTCCGGGAAGCGCTCTCCTGTGTGGTTGCGGACGCGGATCGATCCGCGGAGATCATCGATCGCATCCGAGAGCAAATCAAGAAAGCCCCGCCGCGAAAGGGGCGGTTTGATCTCAACGCTGCGATTAGGGAGGTGATCACATTGGGGCAAAGCGTGACTGTCAGGAATGGCGTTTCGGTCCGGGCTCGGCTTGCGGAGGGATTGGCTCCGGTTCTGGGGGATCGTATTCAGCTGCAACAAGTCATGCTGAATCTAATTCTGAATGCGGCTGAAGCAATGATCTCAGTAGAAGAGGGAGCAAGAGAGCTGTTGATCAGCACCGAGCAGGACCGAGCAGGCGCCCTTGTGGGCGTTCGCGATTCCGGGCCTGGCATTGATCCGGCGCATCTCGATCGGGTCTTCGATGCCTTCTATACCACCAAATCCAGTGGAACGGGCATGGGGTTGTCGATCTGCCGGTCCATCATCCACGCGCATGGAGGCAAGTTGTGGGTCGAAGCTAACGAGCCTCGCGGCGCTGTATTTCAGTTCACCTTGCCCGATGCCGAAACAGAGCTCACGGCTCCTCTTCAGGCCAGCCCGCGACTGTGAGAGCTTCGCGAACGCATCGTGTGAGATCCACTTCGTCCAGAGGCTTGCGCAGGTAACACAAGACGCCATCTTCGAGCGCGCGAGCCCGGTCAACGTCATTGGGAAACGCCGTCACGAGGATCGTTGGAATCGCGTAGCCCGTATCGATAAGAGATCGACGGAGTTCGAGTCCCGTCATGCCAGGCATATGGATGTCGGCGATCAGGCACGCGGTTTCCGGGAGGCGTGGGGACGCGAGAAACTCGGCTGCAGACGAGAAAACATCGACCGTGTGGCCAAGCGATCTCATGAGCCTGCACATGGAGTCCCGAAAGAACCGGTCATCGTCGACGACCGAAACCAATACCTTCTTCATCATGCCTCTATGGCCACTCGCAGGACCCGTCGTGCGGGCGACGTAACGGTGCCGCAACTCCGCGTGGGATTGCTTGACTTGCGTCAAGGATGACACCAATGCGACGCTGGCGCCCCGTAAACTTTGGCTTACCTCGACAACCAATTGCCAAGCCCGGCAGTCGTTGCTCCTGATGGAAAATTGCCACTGAACGGACTGGTCGCGGGGATCATGCGTGCCGATCTCAGATCATGGCGGAGCCCCATAAGCCTTCGTATCGCCGTCCTGCCTCCCTTGGAGGGCCTACATCGACTCGCGGTCAATTGAGGTGCCGGTGACGATGCTCCTAATGTCTATGCGTCCGGAATGCGCAGGGGCCAACAGGAGAGAACAATGCCTTACCGCATGGAAAGTCGGGGGTCTCGCAGGGTCACACGATGCGCCGTCTGTGATGGCAAGTTCGGCCTCGTCCGGCATTATTCGTGGCGAACCCAGCTTTGCTCCAAAAGGTGTGTCGATCGCCTCAAGAGCCGTCGCCAAAGTGACGGCAACTGGATGGGCTGGCTCCGAGTCACCTCCGACCAGTCGCTCGAAAGCCGTGCGAGGGCCTCATGATGCTTCAGATCTCACCACGAGGCAGGCAGTATTTGAAAACGGCGGAGACTTTGCTTCGCACCGCCAAAACCATGACGGATCGAGCGGTTGCGGGTCAGCTCAAGGCGCTTGCCGACGACTACGAGCGGCGAGCCGCGAAGGCTTCGCGCGATGATGCAGACAAAGCGTCGGCTCGATTGGCCTATAATGTTGAACGCGCGTGGAGCGCATGAGCTGATGGGCAGTGTTGCTCATCAGCTATCGGACGAACCGTAGATGGTTGGGCAAGGCCGACCAGCGTTGGGCGAGGTCAGTTGCGTCGGTCTTGCGTAAACTTTGGTGTACGCCCCGCGCGCATCCTCTGGAAAAATGGGACTGTTCAGGCTCCGGGATTAGGACTAGAAATGCGCAATCTGGCCGCGGTCCAAGAAGGCGAAATTTTCGCGGCGTCCCGAGCAGCAGCTATGCCTGGCGCAGATTCCACCGTGTTGGTCATCGACGACGATCCGGACGTCCGCACGTCGGTCGGACGTTTGCTGCGATCGCTTAGCATCAATGTTCAGCTATTTGCCTCCATTCCCGACTTCCTGAAGTCCGACCTACCGGATGGGCCCACCTGCCTGGTGCTCGACATCAGAATGCCGGGTCAAAGCGGCCTCGATCTTCAGCGCGAGCTTGCTGCATCAAACAGGGATATCCCGATCATCTTCGTCACGGGGCATGGCGACATACCGATGTCCGTGCAGGCCATGAAGCGGGGGGCCATCGAGTTCCTGACCAAGCCGTACCGCGACCAGGATCTTCTCGATGCTATTCAACTCGGGCTTTCTCGCGATCGTGAACGGCGGGAAACTGACAAGGATCTGGTTTCCTTGAGGGAGCGTTTCGCTTCATTGAGTCCCAGGGAACGCGAAATCGTGATTCAAGTCGCGCGAGGCCGCCTGAGCAAACAGATCGCCCACGATATCGGCATCGCCGAAGCCACCGTGAAGGTGCACCGCAGCAGGGCGATGCAGAAGATGCAGGCCGGTTCTCTTCCCGAGCTTGGCCGGATGGCCGACAAGCTCAAGCTGGTGCCCGACACGACGCAGCGCGCTTGAGTGGTCACTTTGCTGCGTGCCACCCGCACGCTCGGATCCGCAGTCGCTTATCTCCAGGCAAACCAACAGAAAAGGCCGGCGGGCGTTACACCGCCGACCTTTTCTTGCAACTGCCGGCTCGTGGGTCCGGTTCCGCTGCGATTCCGGCGTGGGTGCCGGAGCAACAAAGAGCGGCCCACCATGCAATTGGTGATCCGCATCGGGTGGATCGTTACAGCAGAGCGATGCCCGACACCATTGCACACGGGTATGGCGCGATTGTACCGAGGGCGCTTCGCGCTAGTGATCTAGACACAGCCAGCTATACGTTGGCTTATCGATCACGAAGGGCCATGCAGGGCGTGTGCTAAGCCTCGGGGTTGTCGGGCGTCTTGATCGTGCCACAGCACTCGTGATCGATGGCCCGCTCTCTCGCGCAGCCTGTAAATCTAGGTTTAGGTCATGCAACCAAATCTGTCATTGCGCGCGACCAGCGTGGAATAGCTCGCGGCTCTCCAAATCGTCAAATTGCGGGCCACTGGCACCTTTGCGGGGATTAGCCCGGCAAAAGCACGCGAGGTCACGATGCGATCGATTTCAGCTTTCGGCCGCCTGGAGCAATTTCATCCTGAACCGAGGCTCGACGCCGCGCACACGGTTCAGGGTCCGCTCTCGACCAGACCATCCGTCCCGCAGCGAGTCAGATCGGCCGGCGTCGCCCCAGTCGACGTTTCTTTCGGACCGTTCCGGCTACTTCCGACGCAGCTTCTTCTGCTGGAAGGCGACAAGCCGGTCTGCCTTGGAAGTCGCGCGCTGGAGATCCTGATCGCCTTGCTTGAGCGCCAGGGTGAGCTGGTCAGCAAGCAGGACTTGATGACGCGGGTCTGGCCCAATGTCTTTGTCGAACCAGCGAACCTCACGGTCCATATGTCCGCGCTGCGCCGTGCGCTGCGTGATGGCCGCGACGGGCACCGGTTCATCGTCAACATTCCCGGACGTGGCTACTGCTTCGTCGGCAAGGTCGACGTGCTGGTACACGAGAATTGAGCGCGACTGACGAAGCATCAGCAGAGACATGACCGTGGTCGCGACGACAACAGAGCAGCGGCTCACCATAGCGAAGATACCCGTCGGCGCCTGGAGCTTCGCTATCCGTATTTGGCTCGCCACGATCCTGGCACTGTTCGTGAGTTTTTGGTTGCAGCTTGAATCGCCGACGACGGCCGCGCTTACGGTTGCGATTCTCGCCGAACCAACCCGCGGTCAGGCGTTGGACAAGGCGCGTTGGCGTCTGCTCGCTACTGTCGTGGGTGTGACAGCGTCAATCGCAATCACCGGTCTCTTCTCGCAGGCGAGGGATCTGATCCTCGCAGCGTTTGCGGTCTGGCTTGGTGTCTGCGTTTTCGCGGCAAAGCTCCTGGATGGCTATCGGGCTTATGCGGCGGTGCTGTCCGGCTATACCGTCGCATTTATTGCGACACAGCAGATCGACAACCCGCAGCACGTCTTTGAATCCGGCATGGCGCGTGGCGCCGCGATCGTGGTCGGCGTTCTCTCGATTGCAGTCGTGAATACCCTGATGTCTGCTCCCGATCGCCGATCGCACCTGATCACCCAGCTCGCGGCGATTCATCGTCGCGTTCGTCTCTGTGCCAGCGCTGCGCTCCGTGGCGAACCAGGCGACTCCAAGACATTCTTGTCGCTGCTGCGCGAAATTGTGTTCCTTCGGCCGGAGATCGCAAGTGTAGCTCCGGAGTCGAGTAGCGGCGCGGTTGGGAGTGCGGCTGCCCGCAGCACCGCGGTCTCGCTTATCGCCGAATTGCAGGCTGCTCGGAGCCTGAGCAACGGTCGTGCCCACGGCGCGGGCGCTGAAACGGAAATCCTGGCGCGGAGTGAGGTACTTCTACGGGGCGAACAAGTTTCGCAAGATTTGCTTGCCCTGAGTTCAGCGAAGTGGCCGCGGCGATTGTGGCGCGCGCCTTTGTATCGTTCCTACCGAATTGCTGCCGAGAGCGCTGTCCGCGCTGCTCTATGGCTCGCCATCACCTCGGCGTTCTACGTGTGGGCCGGGTGGCCTGCCGCGAGCGTTTCGCTGTCTTTCGTGACAATGATGATCGGATTGGGGGCCACAACCCCGAAACCGCGCGCCTTCACGGCGATCGCACTCGTTGCTGCGCCGATCGCGATCGTGCTGACCGGCATACTCGAGTTCTTCATCCTCAATGGTGCCGATGACTTTCCGCTGCTGGCCATCGGTCTTGCCCCCTTTGTGATCGGCGCGGCGCTCCTCGTTACCTCCAGCAATCTTCTGTGGTCCTCGCTTGGTCGCGCCATTCTGCCCTTCATCATGCTCCTCCTGGCGCCGAGTAATCCGCAGACCTACAATCCGCAAGCCTTCCTCTTTACGTCCGTGTTCATTATCGCGGCGGCCGCGTTGCTGCTCGCAACGCAAACACTGATTCCTCCCTTATCCGATGACAAACGAAGGATGCAGCTTCTAGCGGAGGCTCGCAGTGAACTGCAGGAGCTGTCTTTCAAGAATGGAGAGGCGCCGGAAGAAGCGATGCTCCGGAATGCGTCACGGCTTGGGCAGTTTCTTTCCGCCGGCGGCTCAGAGGACAGTGAGGCGCTCGCCGAAATGGTCTCTTGTTTCGACCAATCAACGATGATGCGGCGCGATGGTTCGAAGCTGACCTAACCCGGGGATGGGCGTTGCGACCAAGATCTCGATTTATCGGAGGAAACCTGATGGCACAGACCTTTGCGGAGCTGGTGATCGGAGGCGTCCTGTTCGCTCCGTTTGTAACTTACCTCGCGATAGCTCTCATCATGATCATCGCGCTTCGGCCCCTTCTGCATGCCGTCGGCTTTGCGAAGATGTTCAGCCACGCCGCGATCGCCGAGATGAGCCTGTTTGTGACGGTTCTCGGCCTGTTGATTCTGTTGGTCTAGAGGAGGGCGCCATGGATGCGGTCGTTCATGATGTGACTGTTCGTGAGATACAGGCAAATGCCGCTTTGCCGAGTGAAGCTGAGGAATTAGTTCGTCGAGTGAGCCCGGTCGACCAACCCGCACTGAGGGTATCGGAAGGTCACACGGATGATGGGCCGATCGTACCGGCTCCAGTAAAATCGACGCCGCCGCTCCGAAACGATGGCTCGCGAGCCGGGCGGCTTCTGGTGCGCAGGCTGGCGACCGTCGGAATCGCCGCCACTGCGGTGCTGGCTGCGCTCGTGTCATGGGACCAGTATAACGCCGGACCGTGGACGCGCGATGGGCGGCTGCGCGTGCAGGTGGCGAGTGTTGCGCCGGAGATCTCCGGGAGAATCAAGCAGCTGCGAGTCGTCGACAACCAATTTGTTCATAAGGGTGACGTTTTGTATGTCGTCGACCCCTTTGATTTCGAGATTGCGCTGCGCACGAACAAGGCGGCCCTCCAGCAGAAGATGGCGGATCTGAGCGTGAAGGCATTGCAGTCCGAGCGGCGGAGCCGCTTGTCTGATTTGGCTGCGTCCACCGAGCAGAAGCAGGTCTATGAGGGAAACGCTCTTCAGGCAAAGGCGGCTGTCGAATCAGCCGAGCAGCAGGTTGCGCAGGCGGAGATCAACCTGCAACGCACCGAAGTGCGCAGTCCGGTGAATGGAATCGTCACCAATCTCCTGCTTCGGGAGGGTGACTACGCGCATCTTGGTGTCGCAAACGTCTCCATTATCGATACGGATAGCTATTGGGTCGACGGCTATTTCGAGGAAACCAAGCTGGCGAGGCTGTGCGTTGGTGACCGTGCCGAGGCTAGGCTGATGGGCTATTCGGCGCCGATTACAGGCCATATCGCAACGGTGACGCGTGGCGTCAGCGTGTCCAATGCGGCCGCCGCCACGCAGGGCTTGCCCAATGTCGATCCTGTCTACACCTGGGTGCGCCTGGCGCAGCGGGTACCGGTCCGGATCGCAATTGATCACGTCCCGACCGGCGTGCCGCTGGTGTCGGGCCTGACAGCAACTGTGACGATCCGGGACGGCACGGATGGCGAAAGCGCAACGCTGTTGCAAAGTGCCCGCGCCAAACTCGAAACGAGCTTTTTCGGATTGATCGGCAGAGCCTCGGCGCGGCCGGGCTGCATTCCAGACCCGGCATGAGTCTACACGACAGCTTTAACGCGGTCAGCCTGTTCGCTTGCGCGCAGGCTGACTGCGTCAACTCGTGTCACCTCGGACGAAGGTGGGCCGCTGCATCCATACAGAGTCGCTCGGTAAGCCAAGGTTCAGTTGATGCAGCCACAGCCGTACCTGGAACGGCTCGCGTGCAATGGAACATAGCCTAAAGAACTGTAACTCTCCTCGTAACAATTCCCCTTGCGGAGTTCGATCATGAGGAGATTAGCCGTTCTCATCGCGTCTGCCGCGATCATCGCATCTACGGCCCCCTCCCTTGCGGCTGAATGTACCTCAAGCAAGGACGTCGATGCCTTTTGCAAGCGCTGGCCGACCGTGCAGAGCCAGCCGGCCAATGCCGAGAAGGAAACGAGCTGTCGCGCCTACGCCGCCTCATTCTACGAGTCGGTGATGTTGCGGCAATTGGCAGCCAAACGCGTCGATGGTGCGCGTGTGTTGGCCGCGCTCGATTCCGTGATCAACGCTTTCAACGACCTGTTGGCGACGAAGTGCGGCAGCTGAGCCTCCTATTCGTGGCAAATGCCAACTCTAGAGGTGCGCAGATGATCCTGTTTCCGCTGATGACAACCTGGATGTGGTTCCAAATATTCGTGGCCTCGCCGCTGTCTACCTCGCGCTGCCTCTTTGAGGACACGAGCGACGCTTGCCTCTCGCTACTCCCCATTCGATCCAAAGGAGACTGAACGTGACCCAGGTCTACTTCCATTGCTCGAACACGAAGAAGGTGTTCGTCGATCGTCGCGGCGCCTTGGTGGATGATCTCGCTGAGGCGTGCGATCATGCGACCCGCATCGTGCGATCCTTGATCGACGAGCGCAGCCTCGAGGATTGGCGTGACTGGGCCTTGCATGTCAGCGACGAGCAGGGCGGTGAACTGTTTGTTGTTCCCTTCACTTTCGTGCTCGGCAAGTCGCATTGAGGTCGCTATGGCAGTTCATTCACTTACGCAAAATGCGCTGTACTGCTCCTTCTGCGGCAAGAGCCAGCACGAGGTCCGCAAGGTCATCGCAGGGCCGACGGCGTTGATCTGCGACGAATGCGTCGAACTCTGCGTGGACATGATCCGCGAGGAGAACAGGTCCTCGCCGGTAGAGTCGCCTGACGGCGTTCCGACCCCGAAGGATATCTGCAAGGTCCTCGACGACTATGTGATCGGTCAGAGCCACGCGAAGAAGGTCCTCTCGGTCGCCGTCCACAATCACTACAAGCGGCTCAACCACCAGACCAAGCACAACGACGTCGAACTCGCGAAATCGAACATCCTGCTGATCGGGCCGACAGGTGCGGGCAAGACGCTGCTCGCGCAGACGCTCGCCCGCATCCTCGACGTGCCCTTCACGATGGCGGATGCCACCACGCTGACCGAGGCGGGCTATGTCGGCGAGGACGTCGAGAGCATCATCCTGAAGCTGTTGCAGACCGCCGACTACGACGTTGAGCGTGCCCAGCGCGGCATCGTCTATATCGACGAAATCGACAAGATCAGCCGTAAGTCCGAGAATCCGTCGATCACTCGCGACGTATCAGGCGAGGGCGTGCAGCAGGCGCTGCTCAAGATCATCGAAGGCACGGTCGCTTCAGTTCCGCCGAAGGGCGGCCGCAAGCATCCGGAGCAGGAGCTTCTGCAGGTCGACACCACCAACATCTTGTTCATCTGCGGTGGTGCGTTCTCGGGGCTGGAGAAAATCATCTCCGCGCGCGGCCGTTCGACCTCGATCGGCTTCGGGGCCCAGGTACTCGCACCGGAAGACCGCCGCAGCGGTGAGATCTTCCGCCATGTGGAACCAGAGGACCTCTCGAAGTACGGGCTGATCCCCGAATTCGTCGGCCGCCTGCCGGTGGTCGCCACGCTCGAGGACCTGGACGAGACCTCGCTGAAGAAGATCCTCACCAATCCGAAGAACGCGCTGGTGAAACAATACCAGCGCCTGTTCAAGATGGAGAATATCGATCTGACCTTCGCAGACGAGGCACTTGGCGCGGTTGCGCGCAAGGCGATCGAACGCAGGACCGGCGCGCGCGGCCTGCGCTCGATCCTCGAAAGCATCCTGCTCGAGACCATGTTCGATCTGCCGGGCCTCGAAGGCGTCGAGCAAGTCGTGATCTCGCGCGAAGTGGCGGAGGGGACCGCGCATCCGCTCTACATCTACGCCGATCGGCCCGATCGCGCGGTGGCAGGCGGCGCGCAATTCAGAAGAGGCTGAAGATGGAAGAATTCTTTCGATTTATCCAAGCGTCTGGGCGCGAACGAAGCCGCCTGATTCATGAACCCTGCGCGATTAGCGACAGCGTCATCCCGTCGGCTCCCGTCAGCAAGCAGGACAAGAAGCCGCCGATGGGTCAAGCAATCAGCAACATCAATGCCGGAGTTGTCTCGTGATCAAGATCATTGCGGTGCTTTGCAGCCTGTCTTCTCCGGCGAATTGCCACGAGCAGATCGTCACCACGTCGGATTTCGCGAACGTCTCGGTGCAGTCATGCTTGATGGGCGCGCCGCAGCTTGCCGACTGGATGACGCAGCATCCGGCCGAGCGTCTCGCGGCATGGCGCTGCGTGATCGGCAAACAGGACGGCAGGGGAGCTTAAAGTAGAAATTGGGTCGCAGCCGGTTCGGTGGTTCAGATCGAGCTCGATCTTGGTCCAGATTTCCGCAAGTCCTTTGTTGGTGGCTGACCCTAAGCGGGCGGCTGGAATTCCCCGAAAACTGTCTTGAGCCTCGGCGCAGCAAAATCGAGGAAAGCGCGGACCTTGATCGGCAGAAACCGGTTGGCCGCGTACACGAGATTGACCGGCAGCGGTTCGGGCTGGAATTCATCGAGCAGAGTCGTGAGATCACCGCGCTTGAGCGCCGCCTGGAAATGGTAGGCGAAGGCAGAGGTAATGCCGATGCCGGCGCATGCTGCGTCACAGGCTGCTTCTGCGCTGCCGACCACGAGCCGTGCGCGTACGGGCACCGCGACAGCTGTCTTATCCTTGAAGAATGTCCAGACATCGGGCGACATGAAACCCGCATAGGTTATGCAGTCATGCCCGGCGAGTTCGTCCGGCGTGCGCGGTGCTCCGTGGGCTGCGATGTAGGCTGGACTAGCGCAAACCACGCGACGCGTCGTGCCGACGCGTACCGCAATCAGGCTGCTGTCGGGCAGGGGACCGATGCGTAAGCCAAGGTCGATCTGCTCCTGAAACAGGCTCTGCACGCGGTCGGCGAGCTCCAAGCTCGCCTTGATATCCGGATAAGCCTTGAGGAAATCAGCGAGAATCGGGATGAGGTAAGCGCGGCCAAGTCCCACCGGAGCGGTTACGGTCAGCTCTCCGGTCGGCTCAGAATATTCGCCGGATGCGGCGCGCTCGGCCTCGGTTACATCAGCCAAAATCCGCCTGCACGCGGCGAAGTAGGAGCTGCCTGCATCGGTCAGGACCAGCTTGCGGCTTGAACGGTTGAACAGCTTCGTCCGGAGATGTGACTCGAGCTCGGAGACCTTGCGGCTGACCGTTGCCAGTGGCGTCTTGAGTCGCCGCGAGGCGGCCGACAAGCTGCCAGTCTCGACCACGGCCAAAAAAGTCGACATCGACTCCAGGCGATCCATCGGTCCGTCCCTTCCGTTTTGTGGAAAGATAACTCTCAAAATTAACGTATAGCGTCAAATTCCGGAAGGTCATAGGTGTGGGCGGCAAAGGAGAACGTCCATGAGCACTACGACCCAAGGCACTGCCCTCATCACGGGCGCATCCGCCGGCATCGGAGCCATCTATGCCGATCGTCTGGCCAAGCGTGGTTATGACCTGATCCTGGTCGCCCGCGACAAGACCCGTCTCGCCAGCCTGGCGCAGCGCTTGCGCAGTTCAAGCGGCCGCTCCGTTGATACGGTCGCAGCCGACCTCAACGACAAGACGGATCTCGCCAAGATCGAGGCGATCTTGCGCGCCAACGCGGACATCACGCTCCTGGTCAACAATGCCGGCGTCGGGGCCACAGCGCCGCTGCTCAACGCCGACGTCGCGAAAATGGATGAGATGATCCGCCTCAATGTCGGCGCGCTCACGCGCCTGAGCTATGCCGCAGCCCCGGGCTTCGTCGCCCGTGGCGTCGGCACCATCATCAACATTTCGTCGATTGTCGCGATTTCTCCCGAGACGCTCAATGGCGTTTACGGTGGCAGCAAGGCCTACGTGTTGGCTTTCTCGCTCTCGCTGCATCACGAACTCGCCGAGAAGGGTGTGCGCATCCAGGCCGTCCTGCCCGGCGCAACCGCGACAGATTTCTGGGACGTCGCCGGCGTGCCGTTGCACCACCTCCCGGCTGCGATCGTGATGTCCGCCGACGACATGGTCGACGCCGCTCTGGCCGGTCTCGACCAGGGTGAGGTCGTCACCATTCCCGCGCTCGCCGACAAGGCCGACTGGGATAGATACGAGGCCGCGCGCCGCGCGATGTCCGGCAAGCTCTCAAGCGCCGTTCCCGCTCCCCGATACGGGGTCGGAGCGAACGGCCCCACGCCGAAGGCTGCCGTAGCGTCTGCAAAGTAACCCAATCACCACCGTAACCTAAGGAAAGTCGAACCAAAGGAGATGTAGTCATGAAACGTTTAGTGCCGTTTGCCGCCTCGCCATCGCGAACGGAATCGATGCGGCCGCCGCTGCCGAACTCCCCATTTATGAATCAACAGGCTTCCCGATCACCGCGCACCAGGTTTCCGTGATGG
The DNA here is from genome assembly GCF_900696085.1 of Bradyrhizobium ivorense. Lineage (GTDB taxonomy): Bacteria > Pseudomonadota > Alphaproteobacteria > Rhizobiales > Xanthobacteraceae > Bradyrhizobium > Bradyrhizobium ivorense. Next base: position 776,915 of record NZ_CAADFC020000016.1, on the reverse strand, counting down.
GTGCAGGGCATGTTGAGGAGACTTCCTCCGTCCCCGCGCTCACGCTGGGTGGCATGCCTGCCTCGCCCAGTCAGATCCAGGTCTTGACGGCGCACAAGCAGCTTCTCGGCAGCAAGCCTCAAAGCTGACGGCTTATGCGTAACCAAAGAGCCAACGCGCGATGGTGATTCAATCTGATCCCATCGCGCTTTAGCTCCTACCGGATCGGCCACGCAAGCTGAGGATTGGAGAAGCTGTGGAGTTCGATTTCGAAAGGATGGGCGCGCCCGAGCGCTACAAATTGCTGCTGGCGACAGTTTTGCCGCGGCCGATCGCATGGGTGACCACGCGTGATGCTGCCGGGGCCATCAACGCCGCGCCGTTCTCATTCTTCAATGTCTTCGGCAGCGACCCCGCGACCGTCGGTATTGGCATTGGCAGCAAGGAACCGGCTGAGCCAAAGGACACGCGCGCCAATATTCGCGGCAACGAGCAGTTCGTCGTCAATCTGGTGCCGTTCGCACTGGCCGAGCAGATGCGCGTCACGTCAATTGCCTTTCCAAGAGGCGTCGAGGAGCTGAAAGAGGCGGAACTGTCGCTGGCACCCTCGATACGGGTCGGCGTTCCCCGTATCGCGGATGCGCCGGTCTCGATGGAGTGCACCTTCATGCAGGAAATCGCGCTCGGCAGCTTCAGCCTGGTGCTCGGCAGGATCCTGATGGTGCATGTCAAGGACGAGGCTGTGACCAACGCGGCGCGCCAGCACGTCGATGCCGAAAAGCTTGACCTGATCGGACGCATGGAAGGCGGCTGGTATACGCGCACGCGCGATCGTTTCGAAATGCCCGCGATCGCTCTTGAAGATTGGAAAGAAAAGCCATGAACGAGTTACTCACGAAAGTTCTCAACGCCCACGGCGGTCTGGAGCGCTGGCGTAGCTACAACAAGGTTGAGGCCACGATTGTCAGCGGCGGCGGCTTCTTTGCCTTGAAAGGCGTCCTGCAGGACGCGAATCCGCGCCGCATGACTGTATGGCTGCACGAGGAGCGATCGTCCGTCACACCTTATGGCGTGGCCGATCAGCGCACAATGTTCACCCCAGACCGCATCGCCATCGAGAAGCTCGACGGAACGGCCGTTGCCGAGCGGCGCATGCCCAGGGACTCATTCGCCGGACACCAGATGCACACGCCCTGGGATCCCCTGCATCGCGCCTATTTCAACGGCGAAGCCCTATGGACCTATCTCGCGACGCCCTTTGCCTTTGCGATGGATGGCTTCCGTGTCGAGGAGACTGCCCCTTGGCAAGAGGGCAAGGAGACATGGCGGGTGTTGCGTGTCTATTTTCCCGGCGCGATCGAGACGCATTGCCAGGTTCAGGATTTCTTCTTTGACGAGCAACTTGAGCTCCGCCGCCACGACTACAGTGTCAACATCGCCGGTGGCTTCCCCGCCGCGCAACTGATGCTGGAATATACCGAGGCAAACGGCATGCGCTTGCCGAGCAAGCGGCGCGCCTATACGCGCGGCCCCGACCGGCGTCCGATCCTGGATATGCTGATGGTGTCGATCGACATCAGCGACGTAACCTTTTCGTAAGGCGAAGGCGCGGCGGATGAGGCCGGTCGTCACGATTTGCAGGAATTTGGATCGCTTCACTCGCTCCTCGCTGCCTGGTCGCGTATCGATTTGCCTCGCGAGGCAGACGGCTTCGCAAGTGTTCGGTGCCCGGCGCGTTCCCGACCCTTGTTCTCGCCGGGCCTGCTCGCGGCCGGTCCTTCCCCTCCCGGGGACCGGCCGCGCCCTCCGTTCGATTGACGTGTTGGATCGGAAGGATGCGGAGGTTTCTTGGATCGGAGTAATCAACGACCACAACCTTGGAGCACATGATGAAGAAGCTTCTCACTTATGCTGCAGCGGCGAGTTGCTTGCTCGCATCCTTCTCCGTCGCGCAGGCGCGCTCCGCGTATGATGGGTCTTGGGATCTTCGCTTCGTGACGCAAAGGGGCGCTTGCGATCCGACCTACAATTTCTCGGTCAACGTCAACAATGGCGTCGTCATGCATCCGAATCTGGTGAAGTTCAGAGGCTATGTAACGCGCTCCGGCACCGTTCGCGCTTCCGTGACTGTTCAGGACAAATACGCGTCCGGCTCAGGCCGGCTTTTGGGCAGTTCAGGTCGCGGGACATGGAGCGGCTATTCGGGAAGTTCGCGTTGCTCGGGCTATTGGACCGCCGAGCGAAGTTGACGACATGATCGACGCATTCGCCACGATTGCATGGGCATCACGGCCTTCTGGATCGCGGGAATGCCGATCGTTGAGCGCAAACTTGGACGGAGATGTTGCTCTATGACCTACGATCGATTTTTTTCCGCCGCGCTTGCCCGCCTGCATCAGGAACGGCGCTACCGCGTGTTCGCCGATCTCGAGCGCATCGCCGGGCGTTTCCCGCGCGCAACATGGCATTCTCCAGATGGACCGCGTCCGGTCGTGATCTGGTGCTCGAACGATTACCTGGGCATGGGCCAGCATCCCAAGGTGATCGGCGCGATGGTTGAAACGGCGACGCGGATGGGCGCGGGCGCCGGTGGTACGCGCAATATTTCCGGCACCAACCATCCGCTGGTCGAGTTGGAGCGCGAACTCGCTGACCTCCACGGCAAGGAAGCGGCGCTGGTCTTCACCTCGGGCTACGTATCCAACGAAACCGGCATCCCTACCATTGCCGGGCTGCTTCCTGATTGCGTGATCCTGTCGGACGCCTGGAACCACAATTCGATGATCGAAGGCGTGCGGCGTGCGGGCGTGGACAAGAAGATCTGGCGCCACAACGACGTTGCCCATCTCGAAGAGTTGCTGGCGGCGGAGCCTCCGGAACGCCCGAAGCTGATCGTGTTCGAAGCGCTCTATTCGATGGACGGCGACGTCGCGCCTGTGAAGCGGATCTGCGATCTTGCAGAGCGCTACGGAGCCATGACCTATATCGATGAGGTCCATTCGGCCGGCATGTACGGCCCGGCCGGCGCCGGCATTGCCGCGCGGGAAGGGGCCTTGCACCGCATTGACGTGGTCGAGGGGACGCTTGCGAAGGCCTTCGGCGGTCTCGGCGGCTACATCGCGGCAAATGCCGATATCATCGATGCGGTGCGCTCCTACGCGGCGGGTTTCATTTTCACCACCGCACTGCCGCCGGCGGTTTGCGCCGCCGCGACTGCGGCGATCCGACACCTCAAGGCGTCGCAATGGGAGCGCGATCGCCACCAGGAACGCGCGGCGCGGGTCAAGGTCGTGCTCAATTCTGCAGGCCTACCGGTCATGCCCAGCGAGACGCACATTGTGCCCGTCATGATGGGGGATGCGGAGACGTGTAAGGAGGCGAGCGATCTCCTGCTCGCCGAGCACGGCATCTATGTGCAGCCGATCAATTATCCGACTGTCCCGCGCGGCACCGAGCGGCTGCGCATCACGCCGACGCCCTACCATGATGACGCACTGATCGACGCGCTGGCTGAAGCGCTGGTCGACGTATGGGTGCGACTTGGATTGCCATTGCGACGCCATGCGCTCGCGGCGGAGTGACTGGCCATCACAAGGCAGCATCGGTACAAGCCTCATATCCAGCACAGGCGCCAATTTCTCTATCCACGCTCGCGGTTTGGCGATTAGCAAGACCTCCTGGGCAGGCTTTGGCCTACGCGGGATGCCGTACAGCAGTTGATTGTGAATCGGCATCCGAGGACTGATCGGCATCCCAAGTGTCTGATGGTATACGCGAAGGGAATGCACGTGCCATTTTCGCTCCGTTCGCCGGTCATCATCGGAGGGCGCCACGAATCTCCTCGATTGTCAGCATTGGATTTTGCAGGTGTGGGAAGTGCCCTATGCCCGGAAGAAGTGTCAGTTTCGCGCGGACGCGCTCGGCGAACTCCACTCCCATCTCCTTGTTGATATAGAGGTCTTTCTCGCCCCAGACGATCTTCAAAGGTGTCTTGAGCCTGGCAAGTTGCGATTCGAAGTGGTCCTGCTCTCGCGTGAAGTGAGAGTAGTAGCGGGAGAACGCGTCAACCGACGTCATCGCTCCCTGGGTCCATCCCTCGGCCATGTCGTCCTTGAACTCGCGCGCAATTTCAAAGTGCGCTTCCGCGGGCAGACCTCTCGTGAAGGGGTTCTGCAGAATCTCGTCGCGATTGGCGTTCATGTTGGCGCGGACCTGAGCCATCGCGGGTCCCTCCTTGAGGCTTTGCAAGCTCGCGAACATGTGTTGGGGCCTGTTGAACGGGGCGAAATCGCCCACGATGATCATCCTTGCGAGATTGGGTCTTTCCACGGCCAGCAGGAGGGTCGGTAGCGCGCCGATATCGGTCGCGTAGATCGTCAGCTTCGATGTGTCGATCCCCGCTTTGCCGATGTATCGATCCAGAATTTGCGCGTAGTCTCTGGGCGCATAGGAAAACCTGTCGACCGTTGGCCTCGATGAGAGGCCATAACCCGGCCAGTCGAAAGCGTGGACCTCGTACTCATCGGCCAACGCCCTGGCGACGTCCTTCCACGCGTACAAGGTCTCCGGAAACCCATGCAGGAAGAGGACGGCCCCCTTCGGATTCGCGCTGCGCAGAACCATGCGCCTGAGCGTGATATCCTGGTCGATCTCGACAAAATCGATCGTCTTGTCGTTCACCGGCTGTGACATGATGTCCCCACACATTTCAAGGTTTCGGCTGCATGCCCTACAAGAAGCGAAGCGGGTTGAGCGGACCAATGGGGATCAACTCGAAGCTGATCATATGCGCTTTACCCAAGGGCAGCTTCTCGAGCATTTCGTGGGCGACGGCAGGATCGGTGGCGTTGATGATGAACACCACGCCCCGCTTCCCTGCAGCGAGTACCATGGCTCGATCTTGCCCTCGAGGTAGAGGTCGACGGTTTCCCGAACCTCATCCGGCAGGACGGCAAACACCTGCGCTTGTTCAAAACCGGGATTGATGGTCCCGATGGCGAGAATTTTGGTCGTCGGCGTCGTTTTCATGGCGGTCTCTTGTGCGTTTGCGGAATTAAAGCCGACAAGGCAGACAACAAAATGCCAATGCGGCGGCATAAATGAATTTCATGCTGCTTCCCCTGCGGTCTTGGCTATTCAATCGGTGTGCATCTGGTCGCGATGACTTTGATGACGGTGTCGGCTGTCTCTTCGCGGAATTGCTTGATTGACGCGGCGGCACGGTGGTCCTCGAAAGCTGCGTCATCCTGGTAGACTTCATAGATGAGGATTCGGGATAGGTCGTCGCGAGGCAGCACCGCTTCGAATTGCAGGGTGCCGGGTTCGTCCTTCAGGCATGCGCGCGCCGATGTGATCAGATCAGGCTGCGCGGAGAGAGCGGAAGGCGTCGCGGACTTCTCTACTGAAGATGTCCGGCTGCTCCCAGGCGGCGAAGTGGCCGCCGGCTTCGGCCTGATGGAAATAGATCAGCTTGTGATAGGCCTTCTCGGCCCAGCTCCGCGGCGCGACAAAACTCTCGCCGGGAAATGCCGTCACGGCCGCCGGGATCGAGACGTCGGCGGGCAGATAGAGGTTGATCTTGTTTTCCCCGCGCCGAGGAAATCGCGGTATTGGTCACCCAGTACAGCGTGATATTGTCGAGCACGTCATCGCGCGTCAGCGCGCCTGCCGGATGTCCATTGACCGAGCGCCCGAGCACGGCCGATTGCATGGCCGAGGCCGGCTGCGCCCAGCCGTCGCCGTGGTCGAGCAGCCAGGCGGCAAGGCCGGTCGGTGAATCCGTCAGAGCTGCGAGCGTCTGCGGACGCGTCCCCATGATCTGCGCATAGGCGCGGCGCTTGGTGAACTGTACCTTGAGCTGATCGAAGGCGTGCAACTCTTCCGCCGACAGGTTCGCCGGAGCCGGCGTGCCCGAGGCGACCACTTTGAAGACATCAGGCGGAACGACGCCGGGCAGGTTGACATGGATGCCGATGAGTTCCAGTGCGCCGAGCTTGGCCATCTCATTGGTAACGGGCGAGCCCCAGTCGCCGCCCTGTGCGACGAATTTCTGGTAGCCGAGCCGCAACATCAGCACGAGCCAGGCGCGCGCGATGCGTTGCGGATCCCAGCCCGTGGCCGTCGGCTTGCCGGAGAAGCCGTAGCCTGGCATCGACGGGATCACGAGGTGGAAGGCGTCGCCGACACTGCCGCCATGCGCCGTCGGATTGGTCAGGGGCTCGATGATTTTGAGCTGCTCGATGACAGAGCCGGGCCAGCCATGCGTGACGATCATCGGCAGCGCATTGTCATGCTTGGAGCGAACATGAATGAAATGGATGTCGAGCCCGTCGATCTCAGTGATGAACTGGGGCAGGGCATTGAGCCGTGCTTCCACCTTCCGCCAGTCGTAATCGGATTGCCAGTAGCGGACGAGGTCCTGCCGCATCGCCAGCGGCAGGCCCTGGCTGTCGTCGGCGACCGTCTCTTTCTCGGGCCATCGCGTCGCGGCGAGGCGCCGGCGGAGATCGACGAGGTCGGCTTCGGGCACATTGATGTGAAACGGACGGATTTCGTCGATCGTCGCAGCGGGTGCCGAGTGCAGCGGGAACAGGTTGGCGACGCCCGTGGCCGCGATGGCAAACGCTGCCGTGGTCAGCAGATTGCGCCTCTCGTGATTGATGACGTCGGTGTCCGTGTGTGCCGCCGCGAGAGCGGCCGGTTTGATATGCGCGGTCATGGCTGGTCTCTCTGGCAAGTGTTGCGGGCGCGGTCAGTCGGGCAGTTTCTGGCCGGACTGCTCACCGGCGATGTAGGCGGCGTACCAGTCGGGCCAGTTGGCATCGTGGCCGCCGGTACGTTTCTCGTGCTCGCCATGCGCGGCGGCTGCGCGCTTCAGCGCTGCGGCGAGAGAGGCGTCCCGGCAGCCGCTGCGTGACCTGCGGCACCAGCCAGACATTGCCGTCCTGATCGCTGAACGTCGCGAGCGAGCCGTAGCTTGGGCGGTCCGGGTCCGGACCCGCGATGCGTCCATGCGGGCCGCGATGAAACACTTCGCTTACCTCGACGCCGCGCGCGATCAGATCGGCGCGCGCCGCCTCGATGTCGTTCACGATGAGGAAGTGGGGCAATGGAGGCGTTGTGCCAAGCTGGATGGAGGCCGGCGAGCCCGGAGGCGTCAATTGCACGGCGCGGGATCCGTCGGGCCTGACGAAATCGGCATCCAGTCGCCAACCCAGGTTCTCGTAGAAGCGCTTGGCGCGGTCGACCCAACGCTCTGTCCGGTTGCTCGGGCCGAGAACGTCGTCGGCGATCGCTGGACGGTGCTCATTCTACGCGAGTTGTTCATGCGGATGCACCGCTTTGATGAGATCCAGGCGCAGACCGGCGGAACGCCGCAGATGATCGCGACGCGCCTGAAGGTGCTCGAAGCCGACGGATTGGTGAAGCGGCGCGTCTACAGCAAGCGCCCGCTGCGCCACGAATATCATCTGACGGAGAAGGGCGAGGTCTTCTATCCCGTGATCCTGGCGCTGCGCGCCTGGGGCGAGACCTGGTGCAAATCGCCGAAAGAGGGCCGCGCCATGAACTACATCCACCTCGTCTGCGGCGAGCCGGCGGGGCTCGGGCCGGTCTGCGAGTCCTGCGGCAAGCCGCTTCGCCGCGAAGAGATGAGCGCCGAGCAGGCTCCCAAATATCGAAGTGAGCGGCTCTGGCGCGGCGCGACGCCTTCAAGGAAAGCCCTTGAGAACGATGCGGCCTCCGGTCGCGCGCAACTACGCCACCGTGCTTCTACTAACTTGTCGGCAGAGCATCGCCAATCGAGACCCTGCTTTCAGGGGCTGAATGGACATAAAGCAGGGCTGGTCCCGACTTCCATATCGGTTTTGGTCCGCTTCGAAGACGGTTCATGCGCCCGGGCGACGCGGAACGATGGTCATGGGAGTGAACGCATAAACTGCCTGGCCATGCTGGTTGTACATCGTCCATTTCATGCCCACGGTGCCTTGCGGTTTGGTCTTCGAGGGAGTGAGGCTTTCGATTTCGCCCTCCAGATACAGGACGTCGCCGGGGCGCACTGGCGCCATCCAACTCACTCCGCCTCCAATCCCGATAATTGGATGATCACCGAAAGGGCGGCTTTCAACCAACAGCCTCATTGCAATTGCGGCTGTATGCCATCCCGAAGCCGCAAGACCTTTGAAGAACGTTTTGGCGGCTGAGACTTCGTCCAAATGCATTGATTGGGGGTCAAATTCTGCTGCGAAGCGTTTGATTTCTGGAGCGGTGATGCGGGCTTCACCGGTCCTGAATTGCATCCCGATGGCAAGGTCGTCAAACCACTCGATCATAGCCATAAACATTCTCCTCTCGACTACCAATCTGGGCTGCTCTGGATCGTCCTAACCAAGATAGCCGTGCACACCGTCCCACAATAGCTTCAGCGCAGTGATCACCAGCAATCCATAGCAGGCCCGATAGATCTGGCGCTGGTCCAGCCTGCCGTGAAGCTGCCAGCCGGCCCACACGCCGGCGGGAACAGCGAGCAGGCACGTCGCCATCACGATCCAGACGTTATGGCCTGGCCTCACCAGCAGCAACCAAGGCACAGCCTTGAGCGCATTGCCGACGGTGAATAACATGCTGCTCGTTCCCGCATAGACGTCCTTCGCGAGCCCAAGCGGCAGCAGATACATCGCAAGCGGCGGTCCACCGGAATGCGCGACCATCGAGGCGATTCCGGAACTGAGGCCGGCGGCGACCGCTTTCCGCGTTGAACGAGGCTGGATCGTCACCTCGGGGCCGCCGAAGAACCACAGCACGACGAAAATCAGGGTGACCACGGCCATGACGATTGCGACGGCCCGATGGTCGAGCACCCGAAACAGTGCGTAGCCGAGGCCGATTCCGGTCACGAGCCCCGGCAACAGCATTTTGAGGTCCGGCTTCGACCAGGTCGAGGGCTTCCAGTAGCGTAGCGCGTACAGGTCCATGGCGATGAACAAAGGCGCGAGCAGGCCGCCGGCGGTCACGGGGTCCATCACCAGCGACAGCATGGGAATGCCGACAATGGCAAAGCCGCCGCCGAACGCACCCTTCATGAAGCAGATCAGGAAGACGCCGGCAAAGGCGACGAGGATCGTGGTGGCGGTCAGTTCCATGGCTCCTATCCGACGCTCTCGAAAAAACTCTCGCCGGAATTGGCGGGCGCCAGGGCGGCTTCCTTGAAACCGCTCCTCGCGCGCAGCGCATTGATGTCGAAGGACGCCGTCACTTCGCGGCGGTATTGGCCAGGAGCCATGCCCGTCGACTGCCGGAATGCGCGAGAAAAGTTTGCCTGGCTCGAGAACCGAAGAGACAGCGCGATTTCGACCAATGACGTTTCGCCTTCGGTCAACAGGACTTCCGCGCGCTCAAGCCGCCGCGCAATGACATAGCGGTGAGGCGATTGCCCGACGGATTGCTTGAATGCTCGCGCGAAGTGGAACCGGCTGAGGCAGGCGACCGAAGCCAGCTCATCCAGGGTGAGGTCGCCTTCCAGATGCCTATCGATGTAATCAAGGACGCGAAACAGCCGGCGTCGATCGAGCCTTCCCTTGGCCGACGGGCCGATCGATCGAGTACCTGGCGCCGTGGTTCCCGGTTGATGGAGCCTCGCGGCAAGGGCGATCGGTAGACTGTTTTCGATTTCCAAGGCGGCCTCCTGCCAGTTCTCGCGGGATTGCACCTCGCGAAAATAGGCGGCCGAACGGCGTGCGCGGCATCCGTCAAATGACCAGTCCGGTGACCGATGGGATCAGGCTGCCGTAGGACCGGCCGTGGCGAGGATGGCAGACAGGCCCGATCGGGAGGTGATTCCGATCTTCGAAAAGACCCGCTGCAGGTGGTAGCCGACGGTCCGATGAGACAGATAGAGCCTTGCCCCGATGACCTTGTTCGAAAGTCCTTGCGCTGCCAGCTGGGCGATGTGCAGCTCCTGCGGGGTCAGGTTCTCCCAGACTTGCGCGGTCCGGCGAAGGCTTGCCTCGCCCGCTGCTCGCAATTCTTCCCGCGCGCGATCACTCCACGGCGAAGCGCCAAGCGCGTCAAAAATATCACGTGCCTGGCGCAGCGGGGCCCGCGCATCGGCGGCGCGACGCTGCCGGCGCAGCCAGGCGCCGTAGCCAAGCAAGAGACGCCCACGCAGGAAGGGCCAATTCTTCGCGGCCGGCCCAAGGCCTTCCAGGAAGTATCGTTCGGCTTCCTCATTCGTCGCGACCAACGCCTTGCCGTAGGACAACATCGTTTGGACCCACGGCACCGGTCCTGGGCCAGATACGCGCTCCATCTCATCGATCACGCTGCGCGCGTCCTGCACTCGATCCGAATGAACAGCCGCCTCGACGAAGTCGGCCAGTGCAAAGAACTGCAGACCCGCGTTGAAGGCCGGATCGGCAGGCGCGAACAGGCGCTGCAGATGCGCGAGTGCCTCTGAATGGCGGCCGGCGCTGATAGCTGTAATGCCTCGCGCCAGTTGCAGCATCGCGAGCAGGAAGCTCGCGCCGCTGGGCAAAACGAGGCGTTCCGCTTGACTCGCATACTCTTCGGATCGCTGCAGATTGCCTTGCATGCCGGCAACCTTCGCCTTCACGATGGCAGCTGCTGCCTTCCACACAAGGGATCCGATCTCTTCGGCAAAACGGATCGCTTCCTCGGCTTCTCTCATTGCGCCAATCCAGTCGCCGACTTCCATTTCGGCCCATGCCTGAGCGAAAAGCGCGCGCGCCAAGTTGCCAATTCGAGCCTGCTTACGCAGCTCCGCGGTGGACTCAGCCAGAAAAGTCACGCCAAGATCGAATGCGCCGACGACATTCGCAGTGCTGCCAAGGATTCGCGCGACATGCGGATCGTTGCCCCTCCTTTCGGACAGCGCCTTCAGCTTGGCGTACACCTCGCCGCCGCGGCGAAGCGGTTCGGCATAGGCGCATATCGCGATGCCGCGTGAGTCGAGCTCCAGGAGCTTCAGTCGCCTTGCTCCGGCGAGAACCTCTGAGCAGGTGTCACTGCTCGCGTTGCTCCACCAGCAGCGTTGTGCCGCGCGCCAGAGAAGATTGCTTGCCAGGTCCTTTGCCCCGCCCGCATGTGCCTGATCGGCAAATTTGATCAACGCGGAGATCTTGCCCGGATCATTGATCGTCAGGAACTGGCTCATTTCCCGACACCACCCGACCCGCGCTGTACCCAACTCGTCTGACGGATCAACCGCGGCCTCTCGCAACAGATGCTCGAGCAACTTCGGCCGCCCGAGGTCCGTCACAATTTCGGCGGCCTGCAAAAAGCGCTCTCGCCTGGCTTCGGCTGTCTTGCTCAGCTTTGCAGCAATCTGCAGGACTTCGACAACGCTGCTGCCGGCCCCTCTGCGCTGCGCTCGATGTGCCATCAGATCCAGTTCGCCAGCCAATTCATCGTCAGGACCCATTGCCGCCGCTGCACGATGCCAAAGCTTGCGATCCTGATCCTCGATGACCCCCGCGAGTGCGGCGTGAACCTTTTGACGCACGGAAAGGTCGGCAGCCTGGTGGATCGCGGATCGCACGAGAGGATGCCGAAACCGCGCCTCTGTTGCATCGAGATCGACGAGCTTGGCCGAGACCGCAAGGTCGAAGGCTGCAACGTCAATGGTCCGAGCCAGCAGCACCTCGCCGGCACGCATGATCTCGTAGAGAGAGCTTCCGTCGTTTTCAGCCGCGACATACAGCAGCATGCGCGTGACCTCGGGAAGGTCGGACAGACGGCTGGAGAAGGTGCGTTCAAGCCGCTCCGTCAACGGGAGCCATGCCGCCTCGCGATCGTCCTCCGACCGCAAGCTGCGCGGCAGCTCCACCAACGCCAGCGGATTTCCGGCGGCTTCTCTTAAAAACCGGTTGCGCAGATTTTCGGAAAGGCCGGGCGCCTTCATCTCGAGCAACCGGGTCGCATCGGCTTCGCTGAGAGCCGGAATGGCGTGTCGCAAGGTGTGGGCGTCGCCAAATGGAAGCTCGAAACCCTCGCGCAAAGCGAGCAGCAGAACGATGGGATCAGAACTCAGCCGACGGGAAACAAATGACAGGACCTGGCGTGTCGGTTCATCCAGCCATTGCGCATCGTCAACCACCAGCAGGATTGCCTTGTGATATGGGCTTTCAGTCAGGAGTGCCAGCGTCGCAAGCGCGACGAGCCAAATATCCGGTGCGTCGGTCGTTGCGTCGCCCATGCCAAAAGCATTGAGCAAGGCAGACCGTTGATGAGCAGGCAAAGACTTTGCCTGCCTCATGAGCGGATGCAGCGCCTGCTGAAGCCCAGCGAAAGCCAAATGCGCTTCGGCGAGAACGCCCGTCATGCCGAGTACGGCCATGCCGCGTTCCCGCGCTCGATCTTTGGCTTCCTCAAGCAGCGCCGATTTACCAATTCCAGCTGCTCCGGTGATGAAAAGCGTAGCTCCACCTTGATCGATTCGGTCAAGTAGCTCATCGATCAGAGCGATTTCCGCTTCGCGTCCCAGCAAGGATGGCGCCCTGGATCGCGCGATGCGGTCGCGCTCCTTCTGCCGGGGTACGGTAGATCTCTTCAGCCGTTTCGCCATCGTTGGCTTCGCGCCCTGCCGGAGACGATTCCAGTCCCGAGGACGCAGCTTATCACGTGCCAACGAAGAGGACAGGCGCGATTCTATTGGCACGAACGTCGATTATCCGGTCGGGGATGCGGCCAAAGGGCACGAAGCGCCTCGATGGTGTGGGCCGCAAATACACTTGCGCTCGCCAACGCCAGAAAGGTTATCAGGATATTCACGAAGCCCATCCTCGCGCTCGAGAAGGCTGGTTTCCTGAGGCAAGGCGCCAGACGTCTGCCTGGTCGAGGACAGACACCGGCGCCGTCCAGGTAAGATTCGTCTCGCGAACCGGCGTGAGTGTGCGGTTGTCGAGGATGAGCCATTCCTCACCAACCCGTGCTGCCAGGTGATGTTGTAGTGCTCGGGACATGTCCGTGCTACCGTGAAGCGGCTTGTCGGTTGCGAGCTTTGCTGGTGTCGCCCTGCGAGGCCGGCTCAAGGACTTCGACGGTTGCCGTGGCTCCGGCAACGAGTTCGTTGCGCTCGTCGGCGCGGTCGAGCGCGATCCGGACTGGGACGCGCTGGGCCAGCCGCACCCAGTTGAAGGTCGGATTGACATTGGCAAGGAGGGTGGTGCCGTTGCTGCGATCGCGGTCTTCGATACCGGCTGCAACGCTCTCCACCTTGCCTTGCAGCACATGGCTGCTTCCCATAAGCCGCACGGCTACTGGATCGCCGACGTGAATGCGCTGCAACTTGGTTTCCTCGAAATAGCCCTGGATGTGCAGCGTGTCGGTATCGAGCAGCGCCATCACACCCTTTCCCGGGGTCAAGTAGGCGCCCGGTCGCAGCTCGTTATTGGTGACAATGCCGCTGACGGAGGCGCGCACCTCGCTGCGCTCTAGATTGAGCCTCGCAAGAGCGTGGTCGGCCGTCGCCTGATCATAATTCGCCTTTGCCGTGGCTTGCGTGGCGACGACCTGATCCATCCTCTGCCTGGAAACAACGACGTCCGTGGTTAGGGAGCTGTACCGCTTCAGGTCCGCATCGGCATTGACGAGGATCGCCCGTTTCGCCTCGAGCACCGCCTCGGCCTGCTCCAGCGCGATGGCGTACCGTGCCTGATCAATCCGGAACAGTACGTCGCCGCGTTGAACTTGCTGGTTGTCCCGGACGAGCACCTCGCTCACGAAGCCGGAAACATCGGGCGCCACGGGCACCACGTCGGCTCGCACGTGACCATCACGTGTCCAGGGCGCATCAAAATAGTAGTCCCAAAGTTTGTAGCCGGCCCACAGCGCGAGCAGTAACGTGAGCGCGGTCGGCGCGAGGCGGCGTAACGCATTCGAGGCAGCTTTCATGGCACCAACTCCTTGGAGATGAAGTTCGGCAGGCGCGCGTCACCATCGCGGGCTTCTCCATCCCGGTGGCGTCTGGCGGCTTCGAAGCCGTGCATGCCGGTCTGCCATTGCAGGCCGACGATTGTCCCCTTCACGGGCTGCAACAAAAAGAGAGCCGCGAGCCCGGTCACAGGCATCCAGATCAGCAATTGGAGCCAGGCGGGAGGCGAATAGGCCATCTCGACGGCAAGAAGTGCCGGCACGACAAGGTGGCCAACGATAGCGATCACGAGATAGGCCGGAAGGTCGTCGGCGCGTTGCGGCGTGTAGTCCTCGCCACAAGCCTTGCAGCTGTCGATGACCTTCAGGAAGCGACCGAACAGATGGCCTTGACCGCAGTTCGGGCACTTCATCGTGAATCCGCGCCATAAGGCTTTCGGGAGCGAAACAGAGGCTGTCACGAAAAGAACTCCGTGGAAGCAAAGGTCAGGCCGGCGACAAGGCAGACGTAGAGCGTGAAATCGAACAGCGCAGGGTGCCAGATCTGGCGATACAAGCCCGCCCGCGCGATCAGCTTGCTGACGATGCGTGCAAGCACAAAGGCAATCACGCTCCACAGCACCAGGCTCGGAACGAGGACACCGAACAGATCAAGCTCGTATCTCATGCGGCTATCTCACGTGGCTCTGGCGACAACGGCTGGTAGGCCGGAGCCTCCGGGAAAAGACCGGAGCGAATTCCGGCGAGGGCGATGACTGCCTGGTTGCGCGTCTCACTCGCCGGCTCCCGCAACGTGAACGGAATCGTGCTATCGAGCTGTCCGAGCACGTCGTCCGGGAGTTGACCGGCACCTGGGGTCGCGAATATCGCGGCAAGACGCGCGAGCAGCATTTCGATCGCGCTTCTTGCGGGCAGCGACAGGTCGAGGCTTGCCTGCCTGACATCGATGATGTTCAGCGCCGTCCGCAGCAAGCGAAGATTGGCGGCATCGCTTTTCGCTTCTGCGGGAACCGCGGCAATGCGCTGAGCAAGCAGTGCGAGACGATGCTGCATCAGGCTCGCCACTGCGACGCGGTCCTGCCATGACTTGCGTACGGCAACCGCGGCCAAGGTCTCGCGGTTGCTGCGAAGCAGCCTTCTCGCGATCCAGTCGGTCCCGAAGAAACGAACAATACCCGATATGACGCCCGTGAGCCCAACGCCCAGCATCAGCGCGACGCTAGAATTCGCGAACGAAGCGAAATCCGCCGTGTAAAACGGCTGCAGCGTCAGCTGCACAGCGATAAAGTTGGCAAGGAGGGCGCCAATAGCGGCTGTCGCGGGACGCGCGGCCATCCATCCAAACAGCAGGAACATCGGCATCAGCGCGGCCATCAGCATCTCGATGGTAGTCACTCGTGGTAAGATGCCAAATATGTAGATTCCATTCAGCGCAACGACGACGATGACCGCTTTGTAGAGATTGCGAAATACCGGGAGGGGTTCGTCCGCGCTGGCGAGCAATGTGCCGAGGATGGCCGAAAACAGAGCTGCCGTCGTGCCGTCGGCCCAGCCGGTGCCGATCCAGAATGCAAAGCATGCCAGCAAGGAGAGCGTCGTCGCCGCGGCAGACCAGAGCGCAATCCCGCGATCACGATGCGCGGCGGCGTGCCCCGATACATCGAGCGTGAAGGCGAGCGTGAGCTGTTCAGGATCCCGGCCTTCGGCGATCGCCAGGCGCAGCGCGCGGCAATCCTGCATGATGTCGATGAGGTTGCGGAGCTGATTGACGAGGCTCGCTGCCATGATCCCGGTCCAGTCGGCATCCGGGTATAGCGCTGGCCGCACCTCGGCTAGTGCGGTACGTATCAGATCCGCTTCCGCGCGACCCTGACTGCCATCTGTCAGCCAGTTCGCAATCCTTGCGCAGATCATCGCGAGATTGACCGGCATTCCGCCCCCGGAGTCGAGCGCCACCATGCGGTCCTCGATCGAGGAAAACATCGGGAGCAGTGCCAACATGTGCCGGCGCAGACGCTGCAGGCCGCGCACGATCGATGCGGACGTGGCAGCGTCATAATCGAGATGGTTGCAGAGCTCGTCGATTGCGGACGCAGCAGCGGCAAGGCGCATGCGTTCGTCTTCGCGCTTTGGATCGTGGCTGCCGCCGATCAGGACGTTTGCGCAAAGCAGGCTTGCATTTGCAAGCCAGGCATCCGCCTGACCCGCGACGGCAGAAGCGACGCTCCGAGGCAGCACGAGCATCGAAAACACGCTCGCGCAGATGATTCCCAGCGTGATTTCCTGCACGCGCGAGACCGCGACGTCAAACGTCAATTCGGGTGTCGAGAGAACCGGAAGTCCGACAATTGCAATGGTGTAGCCCGCTAACATGAATACGTAGCCGCGCGGGGTGCCGTCGAGCAGCGCGATATACAGGAATGCGCCGACCCACACTGCGATTGCGAGGCTGAGCAGTTCGGGCGCATCCACGAGGTTCGGAACCAGAGCGATCGCACCTGCCGCGCCGATCAGCGTTCCCAGGATGCGATAGACCGCTTTCGAGGAGGTCGCTCCGGTCAGGACGTTGGAGGTAACATACACGCTCGTCATCGCCCAATAGGGGCGCGGCATGTCCAGCAGCAGCGCGAAGTAGAACGCCAGCATTGCTGCTGCAAATGTCTTCAGTGCAAAGATGGGGGCGGCATGTCGGTCCCGAAAAGAAGGAGCTTGAGCCATGGCGATTTGCGCTGTCGGAAAACGATGGTTTCAGAAGAGGGGATTGCTCGAGATTTACGGCCTTGCGTCTGCTTGTGAGGCCGCTGCGAATATCTTCAAGTTGCATTCCCGCGACCCCGGGCGCTCTACCCTGCAGTGGACGGTTTCAGTCGAGGTCCGGATAGCACCAATGCTGCCATCGGGCTTCACGACCGTTACGAACACCATGAGGCACAGCACCTTGGCAGCGAGCACGGCAAGGCAGAAAACGTCTTTCATGTGAGCTCCTGATCAATCGAACTCGACTGTGCTGGTCATACGAGCTCCGAGCGGTCGCGGCTTTGCTCGGATTGCGGACGCTTTGTCATTTGTTGCTGTCGGCGTGTCTTGATTCCCGTTGATCGCCGCGAGCGCGTCGAATCGATTGCGCTGATTAGTCTGCGCGAGCTTCTGGTTCGGGATGGCGTCCTGCCTGGCCTCTAACTCAGCCGGGGCCGACATTTCCGAATGTGCGGTATCGAACACGATCCGTTCCGGCCATTTGTGGTCCGAACGGATCCGAAGATGCACCTTCTCACTGAGGGCAATCGCAGAAGGCAAAGGCGCAGCGGGAGCCGGAAGCCACCAGTCGGCGGCAAGCAGCACCACGAACAGGGTACTTCCGACCCAGACAAAGTACTCGCGTAGAGGCATGACAGGCGGACCCACAGCGACTGAGCGAGGGCGCTGGCACGTGGTGGCGCCCATTGCCCTCCATGACGCGACGGTAGTGCAATGGCGGCGCACCGGCTTTGCATTGCCTGCTGTCGTCTTGTCGTTTCTTGCTTCGAGCGCAGTCGGGGGCGTCGCAACTCGCAAGCTCCAGCCAAAGTCGGAAGCACTTACTGATCCGTCGGGTCCGGAATCATCCACGTGGAGATCGTCTGCCAGCCATCACCCGACTTGCGCTGGTACGCGACGAAGTCCGCGTCGTCTCCGTGAAGAATTTCGTACCGATAGGATTCCAGATGTCTCGTCATCGAACTCTCCTCAGTGTTTGAGGACGGGCGTTCTCTTGCCGTCCTCTAAGGAGATCAATTGACAGGCCTGCCTTGGAAAGGGGCGCACGTGGAAGGGGTCCTTCCGAGCGGCGGAAGGTCGCGCGATAGGCCTGCTCGGCTATGCCGATGTCGTCTTCCGAAGTAAGGGGGGATGTGGCAGAATCGGAAAGTACGCTTCCAAAATATGGAAGGGGCTTCGATGGATCGCCTGGAAGCGATGTCGACCTTTCTGACCGTCGTCGAGCAGGGCAGCCTGTCCGCGGCGGCGCGGCGATTGAACACGCCGCTTACGACAGTCAGCCGCAATGTATCCGAGCTCGAGTCTCACCTGCGAACGAAGCTCTTCAATCGATCGAGCCGGCAGTTGGTGCTAACGGATGCAGGTACTTCCTACCTTGCGGCCTGCAAGCGCATTCTGACCGATGTGAACGAAGCGGAGCGTATCGCGTCCGGTGAGTATACCGCCCCGACAGGCGAACTGAGTGTGACCACCCCATTGGGCCTTGGGCGCGTCATCCTCATGCCGATCATCGCGGGCTTCCTCAAGACCTATCCAGATATCAAAATCAGAATGATCCCCACCGATCAAAAGCTGAGCTTGGCGCAGGAGCAAATCGACGTCGCGGTGCGCATCGGCGAGTTGCCGGATTCGAGCCTGGTCGCGTTGCGGCTCGGCACGACGCGCCGAGTCGTGTGCGCCAGCCCCGCCTATCTGGCGGCCCGTGGAACGCCGCGCACGCCGGAAGATTTAGTCAAGCATGATTGCATCAGTTATCCTGGCTTCTCGCCACCCGATGTCTGGACGTTCGTCAGAGGCAACGAGACTATAGCGGCGCCGGTGCATACGCGGTTCATCGTCGGCAGCGCTGAAGCGGCTTGTACCGCAGCCCGGGCTGGTATCGGAATTTCCATCGCCTTTGCTTACCAAATCGACGCTGGTCCGGAAGAAGGGGCATTGACAACCGTGCTGGATGAATTTCAGCCGCCCCCAATGCCGGTCAATCTGGTGTATACGGCCAACCGGTTTCTACCGATCAAGGTACGGGCTTTCCTGGACTTTGCGGCACCGCGGCTTAAGCGAGCCTTCGCGGGGTAGGCCGCCGCTCCGATCTCCGCTGTTGAGACGATGCGGCGTGCTAGGCGACAAAAACGCACCGCGTCAGCACGTAATCCCCTTCCGAAATGCTCGTGCGCGCCACTTCGGCTGACCGAGATGATCAGCACTTGGTCTGACTTCCAAAATCTGGAAGGATGACTCCCGATTTGCCCGCCTGTTGACCCTGGCCTTACGCCCCACCTCCCAGTCATGACCTGCCGGAAAACGGCGTTACGAACTGGAGGCGAAAATGGGTGAAGTTATCCAATTTATCCCGAAGGCCGAGCGCGAACGGCTCCGCCTGATACGAGAAGCCCGCGCGAACTACGAGAGCGTCTTCCCGTCGGGCGATTCCGCCAATAGGCAGCTCGACAACGCACCAATCGTCATTAACGGAACCTGGATTCATCAGGGCGGCGAACCGTTGTCGTAACCAGCAACGTAGCTGCGCTCGATAGTCAACCATTGGGAGAAATCGCTATGTCAATCCGCAACATACTTGTTGTCGTTGCGTTCAGTCTCGCCTCTCTGACTGCCGCCCGGGCAGAAGGCCTGCGTCCGATTGAGGGCAAGAGCATTGACCTCGGCGGGACGTCGGGGCTCGCTTACTACACCGCCGAGCGCGATGGATTTCGCGTGATCGCCACTCTGGCGCAAGGCGAGACAGGAACGCCGATCCGCGTCGTATCGGTCCTTACGCCCGGCCAGCGCGCGGTTCTCTCAACACCGCAACAAGCTGACGCAATCGAGATCAGCCGGAACGACGATAGTTTACTTGTTCGCAAGGCGAAGGCGGCCACGAACTGAAGTTCGGCTGGAAACAGCACGCAGTCGTCAAGCGGAATGGAAGGAAACTGCACATGTCCACCATCCACCTCCATCGGACGACTACCGCGACGCCCGAGCAGTACCTCGCCGCGCTCACCGATTTCGGGCCTGGTCGCTCGAAGCTGTTTGGCAACAGCGCCGACGCGTACCTCAAGGTGCATCACCGGGGCGGCTTGCAGGCCGATGTCACGAGGCTCGGGCGGGATCTGGGAGCGCTGCATTATGACTGGTCCGATCCCAATCGAGTCGTTCTGACGACGTGACTCCAACGTGTGGGGTGGCGCCCTGGGGCCACACCTACACCTTCAGACGTCAACCCGACGGCACCACCGACATCGACGTGGTTGTCGTACGTGACGGCAAGAACCTGATGGGGCGGCTGCTCGGTTTCGTGCTCGGGACCATCGGCCGCCGCGTTTTGGAGGAGGCGTTTGAAAACTCGGTCAAGGCCATCGAAGCCCAGAACGAAAACGTCAAGCATCCAGACACGGGCTTGTCCGACCTCGCCGCTTGAGCAGTCGGGTAATGGGCGAAACGGCGGGAAATGGCCGTCATCACCGTCAAGACAAGAGACATCGCTTATCTCGCGACAACGGTTTCCGGATATCGGATTGCACAGCATTGGAGCCAACTCTGCAGGAGAGTGTCTTGGACATCCAACATGATCAGCCGGCCGCTGCGACTCCCTATGGATTGAAGCATTACGGCTTCGAGGGGATTCAGTCATCCTCAGCGGATCGAGGTTGGTCCGGCCTGTCGGCCCAACTGTGTGGCGTCGTTCGCAAAGGGGTGATCCCATGGAGGACGCCACAATCCGATATCAGGATTTGTGTCGATACCCGCGGCAATGATTCGCTGGTCACGCGGCGGGCCCCAGGCGTCGAAAGCCGGATAATCGCAAGGCGAGGTACGGTGTGGCTCTCTCCTCCCGGCCTGCAGGAAGGTGCGGTTGATATCGCCGAAGATTTGACGGGGATCCTACATATATATCTTCCGGTGCGCCACTTCTCGCCGAGCAATTTCGACATCAATGTCGATCTGGTTGCAGTCAGCACACTCAGCTACGAAAGGGCACTTGAAGATCCGCTTCTGGCCGAGATCGGATTTGCGATCGCATCGGAGCTACGGAGTGAAACCTCCACCGGCGGTCTACTGGTAGGATCGCTCGCATCCAGCCTCGCGGCGAGGCTGATTCAAAAGTATGTCACCGCATCATCCGCTCAAGCCTTTCCTCGTCATACAAGTCAAGGGCTTGATCGGCGCCGACTCCAGCGTGTGCTGGATTACATTGAGGCGAACCTGGAAGGCGATCTCAACCTTGATCTCATGGCATCCATTGCCTGCCTGAGCCGATACCACTTTGCCCGTGCCTTCAAGCAAGCCATAGGACAGCCCCCACATCGTTATGTGAGCGCCAGGCGCCTTGACCGCGCGAAAGCCCTGTTGATGCGGGGTGATCGATCGTTGGTGGATATTGCGCTGGCTCTCAGCTTTTCTGACCAAGCCAGTTTCACGCGGGCATTCAGGCAGGCCACAGGTCAGGCGCCCGGCCGGTATCGCCACGAGTTTGGATCGCGGCGTCACGGATCGTCGCCGGCTGATATCGGGCAGGCTCTCTCGATGCTGGCGTGATGCCGCGGGTGTATTGGCCATCTTTGGCCAGCAAGAAATGACAATATCACAGCATGCGATGCAAAGAATTCGGCCGGTCCCCCCGTCATGTTCGATTGCGGTGAGGCAAGACGACTGAGGAGCTCGGCGATGAGAAGCATGGATGCAAGTGCATTGTCAGTTTTTGCTCGCAAGACGGTTGAGTCAGCAAGCAACTTCGTCAGCGTCTTTCAAAACCTGATCATGGACGTACGCGACAGCTACCGGCCCGAACTGCATTACATGCGCGGCCCTGGCCCAAAATGGCGGGCCAGGTATCAACCGAGGCAAAGCGCCGGTTCTGAAGTCATGCCGTCGGCCGGGTACCATCAGCTGTCGCCGGTCTACGTTCAACGCCGCGGTCCGGCCGACCGCATCCGATAGGGGCGAGGTTACGCAATCATGTTCGCGATACCAGTGTACCTGCTTGCCGTTTCCCTCTTGATCAACCTTGCGACAATCTCAAGGGGCAAACCGTCGGAGCGCGTCGATCGGGCCTCTTACCGCGCTCGTTGGGCAGAACTCCGAGGATGGATGCTGCTCATAGGCGCCGGCCTTTGTATCGCATTGATGGCCGTGCTGAGCGGTTCGGTGCAAGCCCGCGTCGTCCTCGAAGAACGGAAACTGCCGATGAAGTTCACTTGGGTCGATTGCCAGCCGAATTGCCGGGGCTGGGTCAGCGCGACCGGTATCGTGACTGCCGACAGTCCGAAGGATTTTGATGAATTCGCCCGTGGGCGCCAGCTCGGCGGCGCGACCATCGTGCTGGATTCCAGTGGCGGTTCGGTCCACGCTGCGATCGCGCTTGGACGGCGTTTCCGCGAGCTTGGGGCACTGACCACCGTCGGTATCAGCGTCCAGACCCACACCGCCCGGGATGCTCCTGCCAATATGCTGCCCGTCGCCTACTGCGAATCGATGTGCGTGTTCCTGCTGCTGTCGGGCAAGACGCGTTACGTACCCGAGACTGCTCATGTCCGGGTGCATCAGATCTGGCTCGGCGACCGCGCCAATGACGCCAAGGCCGCAACGTACAGCGCAGATGATCTGGTGACCGTGGAACGCGATATCGGGCGCCTCGCCAAATACACCTTCGATATGGGCGGCGCGGGCGATCTGCTATCGCTGTCGCTGAACGTGCCACCGTGGGAAGATCTGCATGAACTGTCTCGGGATGAGTTGCGAATGACCAATCTCGTCACCACCGATATGGTTGCTGAGGCGGGCAGCTCCGATGCAGCGGAGGTCGAGCCGACGCGCAAACCGGTGCAGAGCCGCTTCGTGAGCAGCGCGCTTGCGACCTCGCCGGAGCCGGCAAGACCTGTCAGGTCGGCCGAAGCTATGAGCCGCACGGGCGGCGTGAGAACGGCGACGACGCCGCTTGGGCAAGAGTAAGTATCAGGTAGCCTTATCTGCGAGTTGCGAAGAGTCCTGGCCGCCTTTGAATTCGGTTCCTTTCACTTCCGCCGTCTGGTGAAGCAGAGGCTCATTGCCCCAATCTTCCGGCGAGCAACAGTTGAGGCCCACTCTGCAGGAGCGCGTCATGGAAGTTCGGCAGGAGCAACCGACGGCTGAGGGTCGCAATGCGCCGTGGCCGTACTACGATTTTTGGGGCAAGCATGGCCCAGTGAACCTGCTATCGACGTCCACGGATCGAGGCTGGTCGGGCCTGTCGGCCCAATTGTGCAGTGTCAGCAAGGCAGTGGTCCCGTGGAGGACCCCACAATCCGAAATCCGAATGTGCATCGATGTCCGCGGCAATAATTCGTTCATTGCGCGGCGGGCTCCAGGCATCGAAAGTCGGATCGTCGTAAGACGAGGTATCGTGTGGCTCTCTCCTCCTGGTTTGCAGGATGGGTCGGTTGATATCGCCGAAGATATGAGCGGTGTCTTGCATATCTATCTTCCACTCAGCCACTTCTCGCTGAGCAATTGCGATATCAGTGTCGATACGTCCGTGGTCGGCTCGCTGAGCTATGAAAGTGCGTTCGAGGATCCGCTTCTGGCCGAGATCGGATGTGCAATCGCATCGGAGCTGCAGAGCCAAACCTCCGCCGGCAATCTGCTGATTGAAGGCCTCGCATCTGTCTGGCAGCGAGGTTGATGCAGAAATACACCATGGCGCCGACCAGCCGGCCCTTTGTATCTCTTCCGAGAGGCGCGCTCGATCGACGCAGGCTTCAGCGTGTGCTGGAATTTATCGAAGCGAACCTGGAAGGCGATCTCAACCTTGATCTCATGGCGTCGGCCGCCTGCCTGAGCCGATACCACTTTGCTCGCGCCTTCAGGCAAGCCGTTGGACAAACTCCCCATCGCTACGTTAGCGCCAGGCGCCTTGACCGCGCGAAAGCCTTGTTGATGCAAGGCGATCGATCGTTGGTCGATATTGCACTGGCGCTCAGCTTTTCCGACCAAGCCAGTTTCACGCGCGCATTCAGGCAAGCAACGGGTCAGGCACCCGGTCAGTTTCGTCAGGTATTTGGATCAGCAGGGCGTCACTGAGGCGCGCTCTTGCGTTGCGGCCTCGACCTGATCTGAGTACGTCGAATGCGTCCGGCCGGGCCGACTCGATCGCGTCATGCGTTCGGCATTGTCATACCCCCTTCAGCGTAATCAGACGTTCCTGAGATGACGTGCCGGTCACCCCGCCTTTGCGTTGGCTGCAGATCGCCCGCAACAAATGACAAAACGAGAGCAAGCCGCGCAAATCCTTTGGCTGGTCGCTTTACTTATCTTCAATGCGTTATGAGACGCCTGCCGCAGTCGCAGGCCCCGCAACGAATGGAGACCGACATGGCCACCGCTGCCGCACCGAAGCCTTCGAAACAGCTTCCGCCGCCGAATAGCGACTTCTTTCAATTCGCCGAATTGCTCTCCGACGAGGAGCGGGCGCTCGTCAAGAAGGTACGGACCTACATGGAGACGAAGGTCCAGCCCATCATCAACAAATACTGGGTCGAGGACGCGTTCCCGTTCGAATTGCTGCCGTCGTACAAGGAGCTGAACATCGCCGGTCTCGGCCTCAATGGTTACGGCTGTCCAGGCGGAAGCCCGTTGCTGTTCGGCCTGGTCGCGATGGAGATCGCACGGACCGATGTTTCGTTCTGTACCTTCCACGGCGTCCACACCGGCCTCGCGATGATGTCCATCTACCTTGCGGGCACGGAGGAGCAGAAGCAGAAGTGGCTGCCGCCGATGGCGCGCATGGAAAAGGTCGGCTGCTTCGGGTTGACCGAGCCGTTGGTGGGGTCGGGCACCGGTGCGGGTCTCCTGACCACCGCCACGCGTGACGGCGACAGCTGGATCCTCAACGGCCAGAAGCGCTGGATCGGCAACGCGCCGTGGTGCGACGTCTCGATCATCTGGGCGCGTGACGTGGAAGACAACCAGGTCAAGGGTTTCATCGTCGAGAACAAGACGACGCCCGGGTTCAGCGTCGAGAAGATGCAGAACAAGATCGCCCTGAAGGTCGTGCAGAACGGCCAGATCACGATGACCGACTGCCACGTGCCCGATGCGAATCGTCTGCAGGGCGGCAAAGGAACGTTCCGGGACGCCGCGCTGGTGCTGCGTGGCACCCGGAATGGCAGCGGGTGGGAAATCACCGGCGCGCAGATGGGCGCCTACGAAAACGCCCTCAAATACGCCCAGGAGCGCCTGCAGTTCGGCAAGCCGATCGGCTCGTTCCAGCTCGTTCAGGAGCTTCTCGCGAAGATGCTGGGCAACATCGTTGCGTGTCAAGGCATGCTGGTCCGCGCGGGGCAGCTGGAAACCGAAGGCAAGCTGACGGACGCGCAGGCCGCGGTCGTCAAGGCGTACTGCACGTCCAAGGCGCGCGAGACCGTAGCGTGGGCCCGCGAGCTGATGGGCGGCAACGGGATCCTGGTCGACTACAACGTGGCGCGCTTCTTTGCCGACACCGAGGCCATCTACTCCTACGAAGGCACCTACCAGATGCAGACCCTGATCGTCGGCAAGGCGATCACCGGACTCAGCGCCTTCGTCTGATCACCAGCCAGCGGGCGCAGAATCGCAGTCTGCGCCCTGACAGGAGATGACCATGTCCCCCATGACTATCGCTCTAGCGAACGTGCTCTATGAAAAGAGAAATGGCATTGCCTATGTCACGCTCAATCGCCCCAAGGTGCTCAACGCCCTGGACGCGACGACCTGGGCGGACTTGCGGTGCGCGTTCGAGGACGCCAAGGCCGACAGCTCCGTGCGCGGCGTGATCCTGACCGGCGCCGGTGACAAGGCTTTCGTTGCCGGCGCCGACATCAGCGAACTTGCCCGCGTCGACGCCTACGAGGCGGAAGAGTTCAGCCGCTTCGGCCACGAGGTGCTCAACCTGATTGAAAACCTCGGCAAGCCGGTGATCGCGGCGATCAACGGCTTTGCGCTGGGCGGCGGATGCGAAACGGCCATGGCCTGCACCATCCGCATTGCCGCCGAACACGCCAAATTCGGCCAGCCCGAGGTCAAGCTTGGTCTGCTGCCCGGTGGCGGCGGCACCCAGCGCCTGCCGCGTTTGGTCGGCAAGGGCCGTGCGCTGCAGCTCATTCTCACCGGCGAGACCATCTCGGCGCAGGAGGCGTACCGCATCGGCTTGGTCAACGAAGTCGTCCCCGCCGCGAACCTGATTGCACGCGCAGAGGCCGTTCTGAAGCAAATCGCGGCCAACGCGCCGATCGCGGTGAAGTATTCGCTGGATGCGGCCAACAAGGGTCTCAACACCAGCCAGAGCGAAGGTCTCGCGCTGGAAGCCTCGTATTTCGGCATCTGTGCCTCGACGGAAGACAAGCGGGAAGGCACCACCGCCTTCCTCGAGAAACGCGCGCCGGAATTCCAAGGCCGCTGATATTGCACCAGCAAACCCAATCGAACTCAGGAGCCACCAATGGCAAACGACAACATCTTTTCAGGCTTGAAGGTCGTCGACTTCTCGAGCTTCGTCGCCGCACCGGGCGCGGCCGTGATCCTCTCCGACTTCGGCGCCGATGTCATCAAGGTCGAGCCGCCGTACGGCGACACGTGGCGGCGCGGCAATCAGACCCCGATCCAGCCGATGTCGGAGGACCCCTATCAGTGGCATCTCGCCAATCGCAACAAGCGCAGCATCGCGCTCAATCTGAAGTCACAGAGCGCGCAGCAGGTTCTCTTCGAACTCGTCAATTGGGCCGACGTGTTCATCGTCAATACGCCGCACCACGCGCGCAAGCAGCTCAAGCTCGAATATGCGGACGTAGCAGGGTGGAATCCGCGCCTGATCTACGCCGATCTCACCGGTTTCGGCGAGAACGGGCCTGATGCCGACCTGCCTGGCTTCGACGTAACAGCGTACTGGGCGCGCAGCGGCCTGCTGTCGTTGACCCGCGATGCCGGCGCACCGCCGACCTGGCCGGTGGGCGGCAGCGGCGACAACGCGACGGCGGTCGGTCTCTACTCGGGGATCGTTACTGCCCTCTACCGGCGCGAACGCACCGGCAAAGGCTCGTATGTTACAACGTCGCTGCTCGCCCAGGGTGTGTGGTCGGCGAGCGTTTCGATCCAGGCGGCGCTTTCCGGCGCCAAGTTTCCCCCACTGCACGATCGCACGCATCCCGCCAACGCGGCGATGAACGTCTATCGTTCCTCCGACGGGATTTGGTTCGTTCTCATCGTCACGCCCGACAAGTTCGTGACCGTCGTCAAGGCGATCGGCCGGGCGGACCTGCTGACCGATCAGCGCTTTTCAAGCCCGGCGCAGATCATGGCGAATATGGCGCCGCTCACGGCCATCTTCGACGAGCTGTTCGGCACTCACCCCATGTCGCATTGGCATTCGGTCTTCGCCGGCCTGAACGTCACCTTTGGCGAAGTCCGCGGACCTCAGGAGGTGATCAACGATCCGCAGCTCCTGGAGAACGAGATCATCGTCCCGCTCAATGGTGCCGGCGGCAAGCTAACCTCAACCGTATCGAGCCCTATCAAGATCCATGGCGTCGATAAGGTTCCGGCCCGGCGTGCGCCCGGTCTCGGTGAGCACACCGAGGAGATTCTCGGCGAGCTCGGCTTCGACCCCAAGAGTATCGAAAACCTGCGCGAAAGCGATGCCGTTCCGAAAGCAAGGGAACGGACGGCCTAGCCGTGCAGAGGCGCTCGAAAGGAAGCACCCAAGGAAGCCTTCACGGCGTTCCGCGAGAAGCGGCCGCCAATTTCTCCACCAACCTGCCGAAGCCGCGCGCGGCCGAATAGCCTAGTGCAGAAGCGACCCAAAGGACAGTCCATGACCGTACTCCATGCCATGCAAACAAAAACCGTGTCGACCACAACTCGCTTCGGCCGATTGTTCCTCCTCGACTTGAGCGGCGGCCGCGTCCTGTCGATGGATCCGGACGGTTCGCATCCCCAAGTGATCGCCGCCGACTGTCCCCATCCCGACGGCATCGTCGTCGATGTGGTAGCCGGTCACGTCTACTGGACCAATATGGGCGTCCCCGCGCTGAACGACGGCTCCATCGAACGCGCCGATATCGACGGAAGCAATCGCAGGTTCATCGTTTCGCCCGGTGGCACGTTCACGCCAAAGCAGCTCCATCTCGATAAGGCGAACGGCAAGCTCTACTGGTCCGACCGCGAAGGGATGCGAGTCATGCGTTCGAATCTCGATGGTTCGCAGATCGAGACGCTGGTCCAGACGGGGGAGGGCGAAAATGACCGGCGCGATCAGACCAGATGGTGCGTTGGAATCACTGTCGATCCGGCCCGCGGACAGATCTACTGGACGCAAAAAGGCGGTGACAACGCCGAAGTCGGGCGCATCTTGCGCGCCGGGATCGATATCCCGAAGGGCGAGACGGCAGTTGATCGGAGCGACGTCGAGGTCTTCTTCAACGGCCTTCCCGAGCCGATCGATCTCGAGCTCGATCTCGAGCATCGCGTTCTTTACTGGACCGACCGCGGCAATCCTCCGCGGGGCAACACGGTGAACCGCGCGCCCGTCGACGCGAAGCCCGCGCAAAACGCACCGCAGATCGTGGTCTCGGACCTGATGGAAGGTATCGGCATCGCGCTCGATGTTCCGGGCAACCGCATGTTCGTCACCGATTTCGCCGGCTCGCTCTATGCGGCGAAGCTCGATGGGACGGAGAAGCGGATGCTGCTTGCCGCCCAGGGAAATCTCACCGGCGTCGCATACGTCGACATGCTCTGAAAGGAAGTGTGATATGTCCAACAAGCCAATTCACAAGATCGCAATCATCGGCACCGGCGTGATCGGCGCGAGCTGGGCCGCGCAATTCCTCGCCAAGGGACTGGACGTCGTTGCGACCGATGTCGCGCCGGATGCCGAGGCGGCGCTGCGACGCTTCGTGAAGGCTGCCTGGCCGGCGCTCGAACGATTGGGCCTCGCGCCCGGCGCATCGCAGTCGCGTCTCGCCTTCACCGCTGACCTGGCGACCGCCGTGGCGGGTGCGGACCTCGTCCAGGAAAACGGGCCCGAGCGCATCGATTTCAAGAAGAAGCTGTATCGCGAGCTGGATGAATTGCTGCCGGCCGACGTGATCATCGCGTCGAGCTCGTCAGGCCTCACCATGAGCGAGATCCAGTCCGATTGTCGCCTGCATCCTGAACGCTGCGTCATCGGTCATCCGTTCAATCCGCCGCATCTGATTCCGTTGGTCGAGATCGTCGGGGGCGCAAAAACCTCGGAAGCGACGATCCGGCGCGCGACGGAGTTCTACACCTCGATCGGGAAGCAGACTGTGCGGCTCAACAAGGAGGTTCCTGGCCACGTCGCCAATCGTCTCCAGGCCGCGCTCGCGCGAGAGGTCTACTATCTCGTGGATGAGGGAGTTGTCAGTGTCGCCGATGTCGATACGGCGCTTTCCTGGGGTCCTGGTCTGCGCTGGGGCATCATGGGCAACGTGATGCTCAACCACCTCGGCGGCGGCTCCGGCGGCATCGAGCATATGTTGCAGCAGTTCACCGGACCTCTCACGGCCTGGTGGAAGGTCTTGGGATCGCCGACGCTGACGCCCGAGCTCCAGAAGAAGCTCATCGACGGCGTCCATGCCGAAGTCGGATCGCGCACTATCGAGGAGCTCGAAGCCGACCGGGACGAGATCCTGCTCGGTCTCCTCGAGCTGCGCACCAGGCGTGCAGACGCCCCGCGCGTCGTAGCAGAATAACGAGGCGGCACAAAATCCTTGCGACGGCAAAACCGTGAAGTCCATCGACAACTCTCTCGCTTGAGGGATCGACCACCATGAATACGTCCGCGATTCCGTTGTCGCGTTTCCGGCTGACTTCGTGGTCTGGCTGGGCTGAGCGACTGCCATGTTTCATAAGTTTGGCCAAGCCGCGCGTCATGGCGCTCTCGCTGTTCACCGCGTTCGTCGGATTGATGGTTGCACCGATGCGCCCCGAACCATTTCCTGGCGTCATCGCAATCCTGGCTATCGCAGCCGGCGCCGGGGCCGCCGGCGCACTGAATATGTGGTACGACGCCGACATCGACGCGGTCATGGCGCGCACCGCGATGCGGCCAATCCCCCGCGGCAAGATCTCGAAGGCTGAGGCGCTCGTCTTCGGGCTCGTCCTTGGCATCATCGCAGTTGCGGCCCTCGCGTTGGCGACGAACCTGGCGGCAGCCACGCTGCTGGCCGGCACCATCTTCTTCTATGCCGTCGTGTATACAGCGTGGCTGAAGCGAACAACGCGGCAGAACATCGTCATCGGCGGTGCGGCCGGTGCGCTTCCGCCCGTGATCGGATGGGCGGCTGCGACCGGGCAAATCGGACTTGAGCCGCTTGCGCTTTTCCTCATCATCTTCCTCTGGACGCCGCCTCATTTTTGGGCGCTCGCACTCAATCGCACCGATGATTATGCGCGTGCCGGCGTTCCCATGTTGCCGGTTGTTTCAGGACGGACTGCAACAACGCGGCAGATCCTGATCTACAGCGGCTTGCTTGTTCTCGCTTCGGAGCTCCCCCTAGGGCTTGGCTTTGCAGGCGCGACCTATGGCGGGATCGTCGCCACGTCAGGCGGGGCTTTCCTCCTGCTCGCATTTCAGCTGAACAGGAGTGCCGCCGCGGATCGTCGCGCAGCTCACAGGTTGTTTGTCTTCTCCATCGCTTATCTGTTCCTGCTGTTTGCAACTCTTCTGGTCGATCACAACGGCGGTGCGTTCGCGCCGAAGCAGTTGTCGCGTGATGACCGGCCAAGCGCGTCGACGCCTGCCGCGCGACAGCCGGGCGCCGTGCGCAGTGTTCATACCTTCAAGGTTCGGGAGGCCTGATATGCGATACGGTTCGCTTACCCTGCTCCTGCTGGCGGCCGCGACGCTTGGTGGCTGCGACGGCGTACTCGATCCCAAGGGGCCGATCGCCCTTGCCGAGCGGCAAATCCTATTCAACGCGACCGGCATCATGCTGGCGATCGTGATCCCGGTGGCCATTGCGACGCTAGGCGTTGCTTTCTGGTTCCGTGCATCGAACGAGCGGGCGCGCTATCGGCCGGATTTCATCGATTCCGGCCGCATCGAAATACTGGTCTGGTCAATCCCGCTAATGACCGTCCTGCTTGTCGGCACCGTGGCTTGGATCGGTGCCTACGATCTCGATCCGCCCAAGCCGATCGCCTCCTCCGGCAAGCCTCTCAAGATTCAAGTCGTTTCGCTCGACTGGAAGTGGCTGTTCATCTATCCGGAGCAGGGCGTCGCGAGCGTCAATCAGCTGACGATCCCGGTCGGCACGCCGGTCAGCTTCGAACTGACGTCCTCGGGCGTCATGAATAGTTTCTTCGTGCCGCAGCTCGCCGGCCAGATTTACACCATGGCCGGAATGGTGACGCGGCTGAACCTGCTGGCTGACTATCCGGGCACATATCGCGGGATGTCGGCGAATTACAGCGGCGCGGGTTTCTCCGACATGGTCTTCAAGGTCGACGCGGTGGCGCCCGACAGCTTTGCGCAATGGGCCGCTGTAGCGCGCAGCGCCGGCCCCGTGCTCGACGCACGGACCTATTCCGATTTGGTCCGGCCGAGCAGGGCGGTTGCGCCCTTTACTTATCGGTCGGTTGTGGACGGCCTGTTTGCCAACGCCATGAGTGCCGCGATGCAGCCGGCTGCCGGTCTCTGTATCGCTTATCCCAAATCCATGAGGGCAGAACGATGAACCTGTTGGGTAAACTTGACTGGAGCGCCATTCCTTTTCATGAGCCGATCATCATGGGCACAGTGGCGAGCGTCGGCGTTGCCATCCTGTCGACCCTGGCATGGGTTACCATCAAGGGGTACTTGCCGTATCTCTGGCGGGAATGGATCACGTCGGTCGATCACAAGCGCATCGGTGTGATGTATATCGTGCTTGCGCTGCTCATGCTTGTGCGCGGTTTCGCGGACGGAATTATGATGCGCACGCAGCAGGCGGTCGCCGCCGGCGGCGCGCAGGGATATCTGCCGCCCGAGCATTTCGACCAGATCTTCTCGGCGCACGGCACCATCATGATCTTCTTCGTGGCGATGCCGTTCGTGATCGGGCTGATGAATTTTGCAGTGCCTTTGCAGCTCGGTGTCCGTGACGTGGCGTTTCCCACGATGAATTCCGCGAGCCTTTGGTTGACGGCGACGGGAATCCTGCTGATCAACGTCTCGCTCTTTGTCGGTGAGTTCGCAAAGACCGGCTGGGTCGCCTATCCGCCGCTCAGCGAGCTGCAGTTCTCGCCGGGCGTCGGCGTCGACTACTATCTATGGTCCCTGCAAATCTCCGGCATCGGGACCTTGTTGAGCGGCGTCAACTTCGTCACCACGATCCTGAAAATGCGGGCCCCGGGCATGAGCTACATGCGCATGCCGGTCTTCTGCTGGACTGCGCTTGCCTCGAATCTGCTGATCGTAGCGGCATTTCCGGTGCTCACCGCGCTGTTCGCAATGCTGCTGCTCGACCGTTACCTCGGCTTTCATTTCTTTACGCTGGACGCCGGCGGCAACGCGATGATGTACGTGAACCTGTTCTGGGTCTGGGGTCACCCCGAAGTCTACATCCTGGTCCTGCCGGCCTTCGGCATCTATTCGGAAGTGAGCGCGACGTTCTCCGAAAAGACGCTGTTTGGCTACCGGTCGATGGTCGGCGCGACCCTGGCGATCTGCGTGCTCTCCTACACGGTGTGGCTGCACCACTTCTTCACCATGGGCGCGAGCGCCGGCGTGAACGCCTTCTTTGGCATCACCAGCATGATTATCGGAGTGCCGACGGGCGTCAAAGTCTTCAATTGGCTGTTCACGATGTACGGCGGTCGCGTCCGGTTTACCGTTCCGGTGCTCTGGACGATCGGCTTCATGGTGACGTTCGTCTTCGGAGGCCTGACCGGAGTCCTGCTGGCGTTGCCGGCGGTCGATTGGCAGGTGCACAACAGTGTCTTCCTGGTCGCGCATTTCCATCACGTCATCGTGCCGGGTGTCCTGTTCGGCGCCATCGCCGGCTACAATTACTGGTTTCCCAAGGCATTCGGCTTCAAGCTCGATGAGCGCTGGGGCCTCGCCGCGTTCTGGTGCTGGTTTATCGGCTTTCACCTCGCTTTCATGCCGCTCTACGTGACCGGCCTGATGGGCATGACCCGCCGCCTGCAGCATTATGATGTGCTCGCCTGGCAGCCGTGGCTGTTGGTTGCCGAAGCCGGCGCGGTCATCGTCATGGTCGGCATCATCTGTCAGGTCGTCCAGCTCGTGGTGTCCATTCGTCACCGTGAGCAACTGCGCGATACGACGGGCGATCCGTGGAACGGCCGCACTCTGGAATGGGCGACCGCCTCACCGCCGCCGGCCTGGAATTTTGCGGTGTTGCCTCGCGTCGATGACATTGATGCGTTCTGGGCAAAGAAGCAGCGCATGCTCGCGAAGCAGGAATTGCCAGGGAGGCAGCGTAGGTATGAGCCAATCGAAATGCCGAAAAGCAGTCCGGCCGGTTTCGCGACCGCGTTCTTCGCGGTGATCATCGGCTTCGCCCTGATCTGGCACATCTGGTGGATGGCCGGCCTCGGACTTCTCGGCGCCGCCGCGACGTGGCTCGGCTTCTTGTTCCGCGCAGAAGACGAAATCGAGATTCCGGCAGAGCAGCTTGGCCGGTTCGATCGGACGCATTCGGTGGAGATAGCGCTATGAACGTCCTGGTTGAGGTAGAATCTGTCCACCAAGCTGAGCTGCTTGATGTCAGCGAGGCGGGTCCCGCGCCCAAGCGAATCATTGCTGGCTTTGGGTTCTGGATCTTCCTGCTCAGCGACATCGTGATGTTCTCGGCGCTGTTTGCGAGCTATGCCGTACTCGCAAAGGCGAGTGCGGGCGGTCCGACCGGCGCCCAGCTGTTCGATCTGCGCAACGCCGGAATGGAGACTGCGTTTCTCCTGCTCTCCAGCTACAGCTGCGGACTGATGTCGCTCGCCATCAATTCGCGCCATCAGCTCGGCACCGTCTTCGGCGCCGTGGTGACATTCCTGCTGGGTGCGGCATTTCTCAATCTCGAGCTCCGCGAATTCCAGGACATGATTGCGGTGGGGGCGTCCCCTCAACGCAGCGCCTTTCTTTCAGCTTTCTTCACGTTGGTCGGCTGCCACGGACTGCACGTTGTAGTCGGACTGGTCTGGCTGGTTCTCATGATGGTTCAGCTGTCGCTGAGGGGATTCCAAGACATCGTGGTGCGCCGCTTGCACTGCTTCTCCCTGTTCTGGCACGCGCTCGACATCATCTGGGTCCTGATATTCACGATTGTCTACTTGATGGGAGTCCTGCCATGACCGACACGCGTTGGGATGTTGCACCGGGAGACAGGCCGGCGATTCCGGCCTCGGAGCGAAGCGTATCTTCCGGCTTGCTCGTATACACGATCGGCTTGCTGCTGGCAGCGATCCTGACGGCCACGTCGTTCTGGGTGGCAAATACCTCGGCGATCTGGGCGCCCGGCGTGCCGGCCGGGCTTGCGGTCCTTGCCATTGCCCAGATGGGCGTGCACCTGGTCTTCTTTCTTCACATCACGACGGGGCCGGACAGCACCCACAATGTGCTGGCGCTCGCATTTGGCGTGCTCATCGTATTCCTGGTCCTCGCAGGCTCGCTCGTGATCATGGCCAACTTGAATGAGAACATGATGGCACACGGCGAGATGATGAATTTGCAAATGCAGCGCTGAAACCGATGGACGCTTCCATTATTTCCGCGTTCGCCGCGCTTACCGGCGCAACGATCGGCGGTCTGACGAGCGGGATCGCCAATTGGTTGAACCACCGCCGCCAGGTCCGCGCGCAATGGCTTCTTTATGAGAAGAGCCGGCGGCAGGTTCTCTACAGGGATTTCATCGAGGAAGCCTCGCGATGCCACATCGATGCGCTTCAACATCATGATGTCAGCGAAGGGACCCCGGGCCTGGTTGCCCTGTATGCAAAGCTCAACAGGATGAGGGTGCTGTCCTCCAGGCCGGTCGTGCACAGTGCCGAGCACATCGCCAAGACGATCATGGATACCTATCTGGAGCCGGACAGAAGCTTCGGCGAACTGCGTGACATGGCAAAGTGCGGATCCATTGACCTCTTGCGCGAATTCAGCGAGGCCTGCCGCGTGGAATTCGACGAGATGCGCGACCGCCAGCTCTGATCGCGGATGCCGAGCGTCAAGAACATCACTATCCAAGGGAGTGTCAGCCATGCCAATTCGATCGAAAACAGAACCCGCAAAAGTGCCCGCTTGTGAATGGCAACATCCCGGGCAGAAACTACGCGGTCTGCTTGAAGGAAAGAGCCTGCAGACCAACATTACGCTTATCCGTTACGTTACTGACGTGGTGGGCGAGGGGCCGACCTTGCACGTTCACCCGTATGACGAGATATTCATGATCATCGAAGGCCGAGCTCGATTCACCGTCGGCGACAAGACTATTGATGCCGAAGCCGGTGACGTCGTGTTCGGTCCCGCAAACATTCCGCACGGCTATCAGAACTTGGGGCCTGGACGGCTTGATTCGCTCGACATTCACGTGAGTCCGGAGTGGATTCAATTCGATCTAGCCCGAGCTTGGAATAGATCGAGCGTTCTCCTTTCGGCTGACTCTAAAGTGAAGCCCGACGGAACCAAGTAGAGCATCTCAGCCGCTCAATCGGCCTGTCTGGCGTCCTCCAAGGAGGAGGCGTGCCGATCAGTTCTATGCCCAAATGCGAAATTTGGCTTCGAACGTCGCGGCTGCATCGGCCGGATATGGCGGCCGCTGTCGACAGCAATCCATGACAAAATCGCGGCAACCGAAGCAAAGCCACGCCCGGGAGAATTCTGCATAACACGAGCCAAGCCGGATCGATCCCGCTCATCGCCGGGCCGACGGAGGGCACCATGACGTTGCAGATTTCACGACGCGGCAAGGAATATTTGAAAACGGCGGAGACTTTGCTGCACTCCGCCAATGCCGCGACAGATCGAGCGGTTGCGGATCAATTGAAGACGCTTGCCGAGATGTACGAGCAGCGAGCGGAGCAAGCTTCGCATGCCGATGCGGCGAAGGCCTTGGCTCGCGCGTCCGCCGCCGCCGCGACACCGTTCGAAGGAGATTGGACATGACCCAGGTATTTTTCCACCGTTCGACCACGAGGAAGGTTTTCCTCGATCAACACGGCGCGATGGTGAACGATCTCGCCGAGGCGCGCGATCATGCGACCCGCCTTGTGCAATCCTTCACCAGCGAGCACAGTCTCGAGGATTGGCGTGACTGGGTCCTGCATGTCAGTGACGACCAGGGCGATGAGCTCTTCGTGGTCCCTTTCGCCTTCGTACTTGGCAAGCCGCATTGAGGTCAGCATGCGCGCAATAGGATCGCGGAAAGTGCCGCTTGGTCAGATGGTGAACGAATTCGCGTGCAGACTGAGCAAGCTCATGGCGAGGGCTCACGATCCGTATCGGCCCGAGCTTCATTACATGCGTGGCCCCGGGCCAAAATGGTTCGCCAAATATGGAGCATCGGCATCTGTCACGATTAGCTGAACGCAGCTTGGGCTCCCGGCGCGTGCCTCCCCCCGTGTCCCTCGCCGGGCATCCCCGCGGCCGGTCCTTTCCCCTCCCGAGGACCGGCCGCCCCTTTCAGCCTGATGGGCGACAGCGGATCGGATGGGCTCGGCGGTTCTTTGAGTAGGCGACGTCCCAATCGTTGAGCAAAAACCAGGCGAAGATTCGATGACCTATGATCATTTCTTTTCCGCGGCGCTAACTCGGCTGCACGCCGAACGACGCTACCGCGTGTTTGCCGATCTCGAGCGCATCGCCGGACGTTTTCCGCGCGCAGTGTGGCATTCTCCGGATGGCCCGCGGCCGGTCGTGATCTGGTGTTCGAACGACTATCTCGGCATGGGGCAGCATCCGAAGGTGATCGGCGCAATGATCGAAACCGCGACCCGCATGGGCGCTGGCGCGGGTGGCACCCGTAACATTGCGGGCACCAATC
This sequence comes from Bradyrhizobium ivorense, assembly GCF_900696085.1. Classification (GTDB taxonomy): domain Bacteria; phylum Pseudomonadota; class Alphaproteobacteria; order Rhizobiales; family Xanthobacteraceae; genus Bradyrhizobium; species Bradyrhizobium ivorense. Next base: position 740,286 of record NZ_CAADFC020000016.1, on the reverse strand, counting down.
ATCCACTGGTCGAATTGGAGAGCGAGATCGCCGACTTGCACGGCAAGGAAGCCGCGCTGGTCTTCACGTCGGGCTACGTGTCGAACCAGGCTGGCATCGCGACCATCGCCAAGCTGCTGCCGAATTGCCTAATCCTCTCTGACGCCTGGAACCACAATTCGATGATTGAAGGTGTGCGGCGCGCTGGTGCGGAAAAGAAAATCTGGCGTCATAATGATGTGGATCACCTCGAAGAATTGCTGGCGGCGGAGGCGCCCGAGCGGCCGAAGCTGATCATATTCGAAGCTCTCTACTCGATGGACGGCGACATCGCGCCGGTGAAGCGCATTTGCGACCTCGCGGAGCGCTACAATGCCATGACCTACATTGACGAGGTCCATTCGGCCGGCATGTACGGCCGCGGCGGTGCCGGCATCGCCGCGCGGGAAGGTGCGTTGCATCGCATCGACGTCGTCGAGGGCACCCTGGCCAAGGCATTCGGCTGCTTAGGAGGCTACATCGCAGCGAACGCTGATATCATCGATGCGGTGCGCTCTTACGCGCCGGGATTCATCTTCACCACCGCGCTGCCGCCGGCGGTCTGTGCCGCTGCTACCGCAGCGATCCGGCATCTCAAGTCTTCGCAATGGGAGCGCGACCGCCATCAGGAGCGCACGGCGCGGGTAAAGTCCGTGCTCAATGCGGTGGGCCTGCCGGTCATGCCCAGTGAGACGCACATTGTCCCGGTGATGGTGGGTGATCCGGAAAGGTGCAAAGAGGCGAGCGATCTCCTGCTCGCCGAGCACGGCATTTATGTCCAGCCGATCAACTATCCCACCGTCCCGCGTGGCTCCGAGCGGCTCCGCATCACGCCGACTCCCTATCACGATGACAAGCTGATTGACGCGCTCGGTGAGGCGTTGGTCGATATATGGGGCCGGGTCGGATTGCCGCGGCGACACCATGCGCTCGCGGCAGAGTGACCAGCAGTGCATGCCGCATCGGCCACGGTCTCGCCGAGATCAGCGACCCGCATTGAGGCAATTTTTTCGACCAAGCGAATGACGAAAACAATGGAGCACACAATGAGAAACCTCTTCACATCAGCGGTAGCCGCGGGTTGCCTGGTCGCCTTCATATCGGCCGCACAAGCCCGCTCGGCGTATGACGGGTCATGGGACCTTCTCTTCGTGACGCAACGAGGCGCGTGCGACCCGACCTATAATTTCTCCGTCAACATCACCGAGGGCGTCGTCACGCATCCCAACCTCGTCAAGTTCAGGGGCAAAGTGGCGCGTTCGGGCGTCGTCCGCGCCTCTGTGACCGTTCCGGATAAGTATGCGGCCGGCTCGGGCCGGCTCTCGAGCAATTCCGGTCGCGGGACATGGAGCGGCTATTCAGGAGGCGCGCGTTGCTCAGGGTACTGGACCGCTCGGCGGACCTGACGAATAGGCGCGGCGGGGCTCCTCGGACTGATCTGAAAACGGAGTTTTCACGTGAAGACAGCAATCACTGAATTGCTCGGCATCCAGCATCCGATCATCCAGGGCGGCATGCATTACGTCGGCTTCGCCGAACTCGCGTCCGCGGTGTCGAATGCCGGCGGCCTTGGCATTATCACGGGGCTGACCCAGAAGACGCCGGACCTTCTGGCAAAGGAAATAACGCGCTGCCGTGGCATGACGGACAAGCCGTTCGGCGTGAACCTCACTTTCCTGCCGAGTTTCACTTCGCCGCCTTATCCGGAATACATCGCCGCGATCAGGGAAGGCGGCGTCAAGGCGGTGGAGACCGCGGGCCGCAGCCCCGAGCAATACATGCCGGCACTGAAGGCGGCTGGCATCAAGGTGATCCACAAGTGCACCTCGGTTCGGCATTCGCTCAAGGCCGAGCAGATCGGCTGCGACGCCGTCAGCGTCGACGGTTTCGAGTGTGGTGGTCATCCCGGCGAGGATGACATCCCGAACATGATTCTGCTGCCGCGCGCAGCAGACGAACTGAAGATCCCCTTCGTCGCCTCCGGCGGCATGGCGGACGCGCGCAGCCTGGTCGCCGCGCTGTCGTTGGGCGCGGCCGGCATGAACATGGGTACGCGCTTCATCGCCACCAAGGAAGCGCCGGTCCATGACAACGTGAAGCAGGCGCTGGTCAAGGCGACCGAGTTCGATACGGTGCTGGTGATGCGCGCACTTCGCAACACCGAACGCGTGCTGCGGAACAAGGGCGTCGACGAGCTTCTCCAGATCGAGCGTGAGAAGGGCGCGTTGCTGAAAACCGAGGACATCCATACACAGGTCGCAGGCGTCTACCCCAAGGTGATGATCAACGGTCAGATGGATGCCGGCGCATGGAGCTGCGGCCTCGTGGTCGGCCTGATCCACGACATTCCGACGGTCAAAGAACTGATCGACCGCATCATGAGCGAAGCCGAGCAGATCATCCGGCGACGGCTGACTGGCCTCCTTGCCGGTACCAATGATACCAAACCAGCCCGCAAGGTTGTCCGAGAGCGTTAACAAACCAGGTGTTGGCGACTTGGGTGGACGGTAGACCAGGACAGGAAGACTCGGCTTGCGACCGCTATCGCTGGCGTTCTTTGCACCCACGCGTGCTGCGCAACCTGCATTTCAGTGGCGATGATTGCAAATTCGCCTTTGACGCAGCCAGATTGCTTACTCACACAAATCCGGAACGGCGAACAGTCAGCGCACGCATCATTCTGTGAAACCAAGCGAAATTGGCGCACCCGACACGATTCGAACGTGTGACCTTTGCCTTCGGAAGGCAGCGGTCAGGAGCGCAGACGATCTCTTGGTTACGGCGTATGTACGCGCGGCGGTTTATGTCAGGTGGCCAAGCGCAACGGGTTGCAAAAGCGCACCGAAATCGATTCGCGAAATCTGATCCGGCCCTACTATCGAGGCCATGGACAAAGGCCTGATTGGGACGTTGCTGCGCTATTCTTACGAAGTGCGTTCCGAAGCCGAGTATTTCGACAACATCCAGGATGTCAGTGTCACCAGGGACATGTCCGAACTTGCCAAGCAGATCGTCAATCAAAAGTCGGGTCACTTCGAGCCTGAGAAGTTCGAAGACAAAATGAAATTGCTCTTATCGACCTCATCAACAGGAAGCGCGCCGGCAAGCCGATTGCCGCGAAAGGGCGGCTGCGTGGCGAGAATGTCGTCGATCTGATGGACGCGCTGGGTGAGAGCATCGGCAACGAGAAGGCCGCAAATGCATCGAAGTCCGCCAGGAAGCTGCGCAAGGCCGCGAGCGGTCAAAAGGAGATGCTGATGCCGATCGCCGGCAAGAAACCCGCGAAGGAAGTCGCGGCAAGGAAGCCGGCCGCGACACCGCAGCGCAAGTCAGCCTGGGTCGTCTTGCTCAATTTTGCTGATATAAATGCGGCATGGCATTTCGTGTCTTGATCATCGGCGGCACGGGGCAGGTGGGCGCTGCGGTGGTGGGAGCGCTGGCTGCGGAGTCGCGCTGCGCTGAAGTCGTGATGGTCAATCGCCGGGCAATTTCTCTGAGAGCGGCTCCCCGGGTGCGGCAGGTGGTTCTGGATACGGCAGCTGCCGAGTTTCCATCAGAGGTGAACAAGCTCGCCCAGAGCATGCTTGGGCAAGCCGGTCCCGTCTTTGCGGCATGCTGTGTCGGTGTCGGTCAAGGCAGCCTGAAATGGAGCGAGGACGAGCTGAAGGCCCTTGAGATCGGCGTGGTCGGCGGCTTTGCCCGCGGTTGCCGCGCCGCAGGCATCACACGGTTTGCTTTGCTCTCGGCCGTCGGAAGCACCTCGCAAAGCAGGATCCGCTATGTCCGGATCATGGGGCTCAAGGAAGAGGCGGTTCAAGCGGCAGGCTTCCAACGTCTCGCGATCTTTCGGCCGGGAATCATCGCGGGCAATGTTCATACGCCGAGCTATGTCGCCTGGCTCGGCCGCCTGATTCCGGGGCGGTTTGGCGCAATCGAGCAGGACGATATCGCGCGCGCCTTTGTCGCGGAGTTCGTGGATAGCGCGACCCAGGATGGTGTTGTGTATCTCGAAAACGGGACCATGAGACGGATGTCTCGTACGCTCAAGTAGCCCGTCCTTTCTGAACTACTGGCATTCCGGGCAGGTGTCGCCGATCGAATCCAGCACCTCTTGGACCTCGGCCACCGCTTCATCAGTGGAGAGGCCCACCGGTGGATCTTTACGGGCGATTTCGATCGCCCGCTCTCGCGCGTGCGGATCGGCGCGATCCTGCATCCAGCCGTGCTCCTCGCACTCGCGGATAGCGCCCGCTTCCTGAAGCACGTGGATCGCCCATCCGCGCGGCGTCCGTATCGCCGGCCTTCGTTGCCTCGTCATCAGCATTGAAATCGCTCCTGACAGACGAATCGCTCTGCCCGCAATTCGTTCCGCTCCTAGCACATGCCCGGACTTCGCGAGGCTGCGAACTCAATGATTGAAGTCTGACGAGTCGACGCTCCGCTCGCTTCAGCTTTGCGCGTCTGGAGGCGGTAACGATGGAAGACCGGGTTTGCGACTTCGAGAAGGCATGAGAGAGAAGAGTCGCAGAAAACGTCGTCCTCGCGCTGATGAGTGATGCGATGACAGCGGCTCGCAGGAAGGTCCAAGTTCGTCAAACCTGGTCATCGTGTTCCTGTCCGGGCGCGTGCGGCGATGGCCGCACCGGCTCTTGGGAACCGCGCCGTGTGACGTCCTGGCCATCCGGCTGGCATCCCTCGCTCAAGCGCAAGCATATGACGATCACCCACGCAATATACCGCAATATATAATGTGTCACTCGCCGGAGGCACTCGCCCGCGGGCCCCGCCGTCATTGCATGCCGGCGTCGCTATCACTGTCCCGCGCTCGGGTGCCTTGTTAACCGGTCTCGCGACTGCAGTCGCCTCGGTGCCCGCGGGCATTGCATGCCCGCGTCGCTATCACTGCCCTGTCGGCGGCTGCCCTTTTTGATTTTGGCACTCGTCGCTTGATTTCACTTCTTCCGGGTTGTCCAGCGTTCTTATCGTCGAGGGCTCAGGGGCTCCGCCCCTCGCGCGCGCCAGGGTAAAGCGCCGGCTTTGCGCCGGCGCCGACCCGAGCGGTCTCCCCGGTCTTCCGCGCTGTTCTCACTCTGCCGACTTCGGACGACATAGGCACGCGCTTGTGCAGACCCGCTTCTGCGAAGCGGCCCTTCGGGCGGGCGATACCCCTCCGCTCGGGTCGCCCTGGCCCTTGCTACCCCCGGTCTCGCCGACGGGCAGGGGTGCAGGCGCGGAGTGCGCCCTGCACCCATGGAAGCCAAAAGGAAGAATGATCATGTCGGCCAAGTCAGTTGGAATACCGGATGGAACTGAGGTTCGCATTCCCCTCAGCAAGCTCAAGAAATCGCCGAAGAATGCGCGCAAGACACCGCATAGCGAGGCGGCGATCGAGGCTTTGGCGGCGAGTATTGCGGCGAAGGGCATCCTGCAGAATCTGATTGTGGAGCCGGAAGTCGATGGCGAGGGGGCGGCCACCGGGTTCTTCTGTGTGACCATCGGCGAGGGCAGGCGGCTGGCCCAGCTGCTGCGGGTCAAGCGCAAGGAGATCAGGAAGAGCGAGCCGATCCGCTGCGTCGTCGACACCGCGAACGATCCCCACGAGATCAGCCTGGACGAGAATGTCACCCGGGAGAAGATGCATCCGGCCGACGAGTTCGAGGCGTTCCGGAAGCTCGCGGATGAGCGCGGCTTCGGTGTGGAGGACATCGCGGCCCGCTTCGGCGTGACCGCGCATGTGGTGCGGCAGCGCCTCCGCCTTGGAGCGGTTTCGCCCAGATTGATGCAGCTTTATCGGGACGGCGATCTGACCCTTGAGCAGCTGATGGCGTTTGCCATCACCGATGATCATGCCCGGCAGGAAGCCCTCTATGAGCGCCTGCCGTTCGACCCGGATGCCAGCACCATCCGCCGTCTGCTCACCGAAACCCACGTTCCGGCCACGGATCGGCGCGTACGTTTTGTCGGGCTCGAGGCCTATATGGAGGCGGGCGGCACGGTGCTGCGCGACCTCTTTACCGAGGATCGCGGCGGCTATCTGGAAGACGTCGCGCTGCTCGATTTGTTGGTGACGGCAAAGCTTGGCCGCGAGGCAGATGCCTTGAGGGCGGCCGAGGGATGGCGGTGGACCGAGGCCTATCTCGACTTCCCGCATGCCCATGGCATGCGCCGCGTCTACCCGCATGCGGTGGTGCTGTCGTCGGAAGATGAGGCGTCCCTTGCGGCGGCTCACGCGGAATTCGACCGACTGACCGAGCAGCATCAGACGGCCGAGGAACTGCCCGACGACGTGGCTGCGCGGTTTGGCGAACTGGAGGCTGAGATCGACCGGCTGGAAGCAATGCGGACCGCCTATGACGCCGAGGACGTCGCACGCGGCGGGGCTTTCGTGATCCTCAATCACGACGGCACGTTAAGGATCGAACGGGGTTTTATCCGCCCCCAAGATGAGAAACCCGAGACTGAAACCGGCCAGCAAAGCGACGTCGGGGCGCGGGATGAGGAGGATCGGGAAGGCGAGGAGGCCGCGCCGGATGGCGAGGACGACGAGGGCGCGAGCGAGGAGGAGGACGAGGACCGGCCGCTGTCTGACGCTCTGGTTCGCGACCTCACCGCGCACCGAACCTTGGGGCTGCGGCTCAATTTGAGTGAGCAGCCTGACGTCGCCATCGTGGCGGTGACCCATGCGCTCGCCGCTCAAATCTTCTATTTCGGAGCGAATGCGCACGTGGTCGGCATCCAGCCGGTGAACTGCGATTTGGCTGCGCATGCGGCCGAGATCGAGGATACGCCGGCCGGCAAGGCGTGGTCGGATCGGCATGCCAATTGGGCACGGCAGATGCCCAAGGACGTCGCCGGACTGTGGGAATTCGTGGCCGAGCTCGACCACGACAGCCGCATGGCGCTGTTCGCGCATTGCGTCTCCCTAACGGTCAATGCGGTCAAATTGCCGTTCGACCGGAGGCCGCGGGCGCTGGCGGCGGCCCGCCGTTTGGCGGAGGCCGTGGCCCTCGACATGACCAGATATTGGCGCCCGACGGTGCGCAGCTATCTCGGCCGCGTCACCAAGGCTGGCATCTTGGAAGCTGTCCGCGAAGGCGTGGGCGGGGAGGCGGCCGAGCGTCTGTCGGACATGAAGAAGGCCGGCATGGCGCAGGCCGCAGAGCAGCTGTTGGCGGCGACCGGCTGGTTGCCGGCGTTGCTGCGGACGGCTGCTTCGCAAGGGCTAACTGACGTGCAAGGCGAGGCGCAGGGTAGCGAACTCCGAGCGGAAGCTGCGGAGTGAGGCCAACGCCGGGGCTGCTAGGCGGCCCCGGCAGGGCTCCAAAAATTGCGGCCGCGCACCTGACGGTGCGCGGCCGATTCCATGGATGCAAAGCGGCGATTGCTCACGCAAGGGCTCCCTCCGATTGGGGGCGAATGACCCGTCCGATCTACACCGATTGCTGCAGCCAGGGTGGCTGCATCGCGCCCCCTTCGACCTTCACCAGCGAGCCGAAGACCGGGGCCCGGAGTGTGGATCTTGGCCTTGACCGTGCGCATCCAGCGCGCATTGGGGCGGACAATTCCGGCGGTCCGACCGGTGTCCTGTGCGAACATGTGGCCCGGTTTCCTTGCGTTGATCCGGTTGCGTCTTCGCTGCGATTGATGCACGGACATCGGCTTATCTTCCACCGATTCAGCCGTCGTCTAATGCTGTGACGTGGCGGTCGCCAGGAAATCTCCGTCAGTTTCGGTCATGGGCTCGCGTCCAACGCAGCCACGATTGGGCTGATCAAGCCCGGGGGACGGCAAGGGCCTCGATCGCCTTCCCGCAACAGCTCGCGCCTGCTTTTTTCCCCTGCCGCGAAGCGGGCGGCATTCCTCGCGGGGAGACAAAAAAGCAGCCCTTCGCCGTCCTCCGCTGGCGCTGCGGGCCTTTAAGGCTGCGGGCCGATCGCTCCCCGGGCCAAGGATCGCCATCGAGGCTGCGATGGACGCGGCCCGAGCAAGACAGACGGAGATCATCATGGCGACCATCGGCACTTTCACCGCTTCCGAGAGCGGCTACACCGGCTCGATCAAGACGCTGACGCTCAACATCAAGGCCAAGCTCGTCGCATCCGAAAAGGACAACGACAAGGCGCCGGACTACCGCATCTTCGCGGGCGCGACCGAGTTCGGCGCCGCCTGGAAGAAGACCGTCCGCGACAGCGAGCGCGAATATCTCTCGGTCAAGCTCGACGATCCGAGCTTCCCGGCCCCGATCTACGCCTCGCTGGTCAGGATCGAAGGCGAGGAGGGTTTTAGCCTGATCTGGTCGCGGCGCAGCGGCGACTGACCGGCCGGAAGCATCGGCCCCGCCTCCTCGGAGGCGGGGCTTTTTTGCGTTTCTCGCGCCGCTTTTAACAGGAGGCGGAAGAGCATGTTCTTCCTCAAAAGGGAGACGCGCAGCCAGAGATTCGTGACGCAGCTCAGAGGCAATTCTAGGCGTTGCGTTGGGAACTAATTGAGCTTTTGGTGCGCTTTCGTTGGGTGGTTCGCGAGCTCATCGTCATCTGCGCTACCCACTGATAGCGCCGAATTCTATTCGATGGTCGTCGCCAGGACGGCGCCTCGGATGCGAGACCGACCCGCTTCCTAAGCGAAATAATCTGGTCTGGACCGCGAGAAACTCGAGACTTGAGGCTACATCGAATCGTCGTCCCAGCATCGTTGGTGCGATGAGGAGCCGCTCGGCGGCAAGGCCTGGCTCCTTCGCCGGAAGGGGAGGATTCCCTGCTTATGGCGCTACGACCTATGGCAGCCGTCCCCCATCCGAAACCCTCGCGCGCTTCCTTTTTTCCCCGCCGGCAAGCCGGCTCCTCGCGGCCGCTTCGCTGCAAAAAAGGAGCGGGCTCGGGTGCGCCGCTGCACTTCGCCCCAAGGGTTCGGATGTGGGCCGGCCGCCATGACGGTCTCGCCATCGCAGGGCATCGGGCCCTGCGGCAACGAAGGAGACAGACCATGACCGCGATCGGATTCGTCACCCGCACAATTAACGGCGGCTTCAGGGGCCAGCTCAAATTCCTGCCTATCTGCGCCGACATCGACATCGTGCCGAACCGCGATAAGTCCAGCGATGCTCCACCCGACTTCCGCATCTTCACCCAAGGGCTCGAGGTCGGATCCGGTCGGATTCTCACCGGCGAGAGCCGCGGAACGGACTACGTCAGCCTGTCGCTCGCAGTACCCGGCTTGGGAGGCCGCAAGCTCTGCGCCAACCTTGGTCGAACGGTCGGCCTTTACGGTGACGGCAGCTTCTTCCTGATCTGGAATCCTGTCGACTAGGATCAAATGAAGGGCTCCCGCGCATCGCGCGGGAGCCCTTTTTTGTCTTCCGGAGACCACGTTTTGGATATCGCCGACCGACGCACGTGAGCCCGTAGCTAGGCCCACTTTGGAGGAGCAAACGCGGCTGGCAACGAGCGAAACATCCTATTTCGATCGACGAAACGCACTCGCACGGAGCGGAATTCTGCCCCGAAGCATGAAGGTCGTCCGATGGATTTTTCTCTTCGTTTCGATGCAAAAGATCGCTCCCCCGCGTTGGAATTTACGCCAATCTATGGACAGCCAAGAGGCTAAAATCGAGGGCTTGGGCACGTGCCGAGCAGCCGATTTTTTTGCGTGCCTCGTGGATCAGCAGATGCGATTGCGGCAAGATGAGGAAGGGTGAGCTGGTAGCTGCGAACAGAAGGTAAGCGTCCAGAGCTTGCACCTGACCTCATCCATTGACGGGATTCTCGGCTTTCCAGGCCCACGGCAGGAGTTCGTCGAGGCGGTTGACGGGATATCCATCGACCATACGAGTGAGCACATCGCGAAGGTATTCGTAAGGTTCGACGCCGTTCAGCTTGCAGGTTTCGATCAGCGAACAGAGGATGGCCCAGCGCGCTCCGCCGCCATCGCTTCCGGCAAAAAGGTGGTTCTTGCGCCCGAGCGCGACGGGGCGGATCGCACGCTCAACAGGGTTCGTATCGAGCTCAACGCGACCGTCGTGCAGGAAGCGCGTCAGGCCATTCCAACGCGAGAGAGCGTACCGCATCGCCTCGGCGAGCTTGGCGCGACCGGGCAGCAGGGGGAGCTGCGCCTCCAGCCAAAGCCGGAAGTTGTCGACGTACGGCTTGGACAATGAGCGCCGCGCGGCGAGCCGATGCGCCGGCGATTGACCGCGGATTCTGGCCTCGACGGCATAGATTTCGCCGATCCGGCGCAGGGCTTCCAGCGCCAAGGGGGCGCCGTCGGCCTCAGCAATCTCGTAAAACTTGCGCCTGGTATGAGCCCAACAAGCCGCAAGAATGATGTCGCCATTGCTGGTCAACCGCTCGAAGCCGGCATAGCCATCGACATGCAGAACGCCCTTAAAATGCTCGAGATGCGAGGCGGGACGCTCGGCCTTTCGATCCGGCGCAAACAGGTAGACTGCTGCCGGCGGCGCCGGTCCACCCCATCCGTGTTGATCGCGGGCATAGACCCACAATCGCCCTGTTTTCGTCCGTCCGCGGCCAGGATCCAGCACCGGGATCGGGGTGTCGTCAGCAAAAAGATGATCGGAGGCGAACACGTTTTTGCACAGCCGTTCGTGCAAACTCTCGAACCACCAGCAGGCGCCGCCAACCCAGCCGGCCAATGTCGAACGCTCCAGTTCGACGCCGTGGCGCGCAAAAATCTGCGCCTGGCGGTAGAGCGGCGTGTGGTCGCAATATTTGCTGACCAGCACCTGGGAGAGCAGGGCCGGCGTGGCCAGACCACCCGCGATCGGCCGCTCGGGAGCAGGGGCCTGGGTGACGGTCCCGCATGCGCGGCAGGCAAATTTCGGGCGGCGGATACGCACGACGCGCAGCTGAGCCGGCACCCAATCCAGCATCTCGCTGATGCTCTCGCCGATGGCATGCAAGGCCCCGCCGCAGCCCGCGCAAGCCTCATTCCCAGGGCCGAGAACGACCTCTTCGCGCGGCAAATGGTCGGGCAGCGACTTGCGTTTCGGCGATGCATCCGGAGCCGGCGCGGGGCGCGTGATTGGGTCGGGATCTGTCTCGGCTGCTGCCAGATCGGTGTCCAGATCTTCAAGTCCAAGCGCGAACTGGTCGGTGTCGAGCCGCTCGGAGCGACGCCCGTACTGCGCGCGTTGAAGCTGTCTGATGATCAGGCGGAGGCGCTCGATCTCAGTGTTTCGATGCTCGATGAGCGAGGCGATGTCGCGCACCAGGCAATGCAGAAGTGCTGGGTCCGACGGCAGATTGTTGAGATCAAGCTGCATGTCCGATTCTACTCGGACACCCTGATTCGAAAAATCAAATTCGCTATATTCTATGCGGGTTTTTGCGATTCAACCGGCAATGGCCGGACGCCATCGACGCTCCGGCGTGCGCCAGTCGATGCCTTCGATCAGCATCGCCAGTTGCGCCGGCGACAACGTGACCGTGCCGCCTGGATCGCTCATTCTGGGCCAGATGAAGCCGCCTTGATCGAGCTTTTTGGTGAACAGACAAAGCCCGTTGCCGTCCCAGAACAGGATCTTCAGCATGCTCGCTCGCTTGCCCCGGAACGCAAACAGGTGGCCGGAGAACGGATCCTTCTTCAAGGTTTCCTGGACGATGGTCGCGAGCCCGTCGAGGCCCTTTCTCATGTCGGTGTACCCCAGCGCCAGATGCACCTTCACGCCCGCAGGAACGACCATCATGATGCGATCTCCTGCTCGGCGACGTGTCGACGGACGGCGTCCGGATCAACATCGGCGGGTGCGAAGACGCGCCGACCGTCGGGCAGTTCGACTGCCACCATGCCATCAGGCGGCTGCAACAAATCACGCAGAACGAGGGGCGAAGGAGCGTCTGACGCTGCGTTTGCCACCTCGACCTGGGCAAATTTCGCCCGCGCTCGTCGGCCAAACCCGAACTGAACTCGCCACCGGAACAGCATGCTGGTGACAATGCCGTGGCGCCGGCAGATCTCGGCGGCGCTGGCATTGGGAGCATCGGATTCGCGTGCGATCGCGAGCTTCTCCTCGTCGCTGAAGCGGCGCCGGTTGGAACGTCCGTCGACCGACGGATCGTCGCTCGAGGCGTCTGTCAAGCGGCTTTCGGCGCCGGACCCCTTAGCAGCGCTGCTAGCACCAGTGCTTATTTGGGCGCAGGCACTGGGATGGAGTTGCGCTCGCCAGTCGATCTCCACCTCCTTGGCCTCGATGAGATCGCGCCATCGCCCGAGGGCGTAACGCGATATTCCATGGGCGCCTGCGTACGCCCGGATGCTCATTCCCGACCACGTCATCGCCTCGACATGCATGGCCCAGAACGCCTGGACGGCGCGGCTGCGCGCGTCGCTGGACACCTTGAGAGACCGCCGCAAACGACGCTCCTCACGCCTCAATTCGGCCTGTACTTTAAGGGCTTCCACGTCGACCAGGACGCTCAGCCAGCGTGCAAATGTGCCCTGGTCCAGGCGATGCTGACGGCAGTAACTGCGCCGGCTGAGGCCGCTTCTACGCCACGCCTCGATGTGCACCGACCACCAGGTTCGGCGTGCTCTGTTCTCATATTGTTTCCGCCCCACGAGATTCTCCATGCTGCAGAGAAATCCAATATGGAACGGCGAGGCATTCTCGGAAGATGTGCGGGAACCGAACGCTTACAACAGAAGGAGTGAGGGCAAGATAAAAGCACTGTCGCCGAAGGGCGGCTAAGTGGTTGTCTGCACATCTAAGAGTTAGCGCTGTTACAATCTGCGATGTCGCCAAAGCCAAGCCAAGGTCAAGACGCGTCTTGCTTATTGCATCTGCGGGTGAGTATGTGACCACGGGTCGCCATGGGACCACGCAAAAGATCGACGGCGAATTCGGGGCGGGAAGCTCGGCCGTTAGCCGAAGGGCCACGAGCACGGCCAGCAGTCTACAGCAACTCTGCTGGGAGTCTCGCATGAAGTCACCGTTCATTGGACGCTTCACTTGATCACGGACGCGCGCAGCACGGTGTGCTGTTGGAATGCGAATTGGGAGCGTCGATCCAGGTGCGTGTTTCGCCCGTTGGCCGAGCAGTACCAGAGCCAACGACGTCGGCCTTCGCCATCTCCGCCTCGACGTCGTCAGGAGTTGGGCTTGCCCGGTGAGGTCGTCGGACACCGGGGCGCGGCGGTTGGTTACTCGCGGTATCGCCAGGCGCTCACCGAGGCAGCACCTGTCGCGGCCTGGCAGTCCGGCATGGATTGGACGCATGCGGCGCGCCGATGTGTCTCGCCCATGGCCACGCTCTATGATGGGTCTCACCACGGACATCGGCATTTCCCGCTGATCGCCAAGGCCCCTCCGGCCCGGGAACAATCGCGCAGGCGCGCTGGATCTACTGTCCCACGTTAGATTGACGAACCGATCTCAGCGAGCGGGCTCCGACATGGCCGGCTGAATAAACGAGCCGCCGAATTGCGCCTCATTCGGAGGCAGCGGACGAATAAATCGCGACCCACGGCCACCGGACTCATTGAATGGTGGCAAAGATGCCGACGAAGGCATCAAGCGGTGGTGCAACACGAGAAGCTTTAACGGTGTTTGAGCGCTCTTATGCCTCATTTGCCGAACGTTCGAACGACGCGATCGCGTGCTGCACCGCGCGAGCTGAATCTTGGAGCCGCTTCAGGAGCGTTCTGAGCTCCGCTTGTGTCGTTTCTTCCATACGCAGGTTGCTACTAGTCAGGAACCCTTGGATTAGCTGGTCAATGGAAATTGTCTTAACCGCCGACGAGCAGACGGTTGCCCCTCCAGCGACGGAGGACGCAATTCTTCCGTCGCCTGCCAAAGCTATTTCCACGGACGCGTTGGCGAGAACCGCACGCTCGATCAGTTCGAGAGGGACCTCTAATGAAGCCACAACCCTCCCGGTTGACACGTCGACATAGCCGACGTTCGAGATTTCTCGACCGCATTTGACGAAGGGACTGAGGCGCAGCTTGACCGGACCTGTTGACATAGGTCGCCCAATTTCTTCAAGAGGTAGCGAGGATATCCATTTTATGACTCATAGTCTATGGGCTAGTCAGCATAGTTTCTCTTGCTGTCCTGCATGCGCTTGCAGGATCGAGTCGGTCTGAACATTCAAGAATTACGTCGGGCAAGGAAGCTCAGCCAGGAAGAGCTCGCGGGCCTGTCCGAGGTCCATCAGACGTATTTGAGCGGAGTCGAAAGCGGTAAAAGAAACCCATCGCTTTTAGTGATTGAGCGGATAGCCAAGGCTCTAAGGGTCGACCCGGAGGAGTTGGTTCGTCGACGATGACTACCAAGTGTCCGCTAATTAAGGAGCGCTATAAGGTGCCTGTACGGCTTCGGTACGAGAACAAGCATTAAGCTGACATTCACAGAGCCTTTTTAAGCCGTCTTTCACCAAGATGCGGCATCCGCAGGAAGCGCTCAGCATCGGCGTCCTGCGGCTTACCGCGAATTCCCTTACAGTAGTAGCAGTCCGGCTTCGGCTTCGCCGTGGTGAGTTTCGGTATGTGGCCGTAGTAGTTGATCAGGCGCTGCGGCTTTCTCATGCCGGTGACGGCGACCATGAACTCGGTTGCGGCGAGCGCGGCAACGACGCCGTTGATGGGGGACACGGAAGGTCCGATCTCGCGCAGCGCGTCCACCGGCACGCCGTAGATCGCCGCTCTGCCCGCATTTTCGGCGTCCGTGCTCAGATATGCCTCGACATCACGAGGATCGAGCACATCGAGGCAGTGCAGGCAGCCGCCCCCCTGCCAAGCGACACAGACGCGCCCTCCGTATACGCCCGCTTCCGGAACGTCTGATGCGAGATCGACATAGTCCTTTGCATAGGCCGCGCAGAGCTCGTTCAGGATCGATCGCGGGCCATCCTCATCAAAGCAGCCAAACACCCAATCCGCCTGCCTCACGGCAGCGAACGCTTCCTCGCTGAGCAGGCTTGCCCTTACCGGCGTGACGCGAATGGTGGGATCGATCTCGCGCACGAGACGCGCGGCCAGTTCGACTTTCGGACTGCCAGGCACGGGATCGTCATGTCTTGCGCCGACGAAGCGGTTGCGATTTGTCTCGTCCAGCTCCTCGTCGTCGACCGGCGTGACGCCGCCGATGCCGAGCAGGGCAAGGTGCTGGACGAGCGGGCTGCCGAGGCCACCGACGCCGATGACCGCGACGTTCGTGGCTCGCAGCTTGCGCTGGCCATCCTCGCCGAGGAGGCGGATGTTGCGGTCGAAGCGGGCAGGAAGATCGCTCATCCCCAGCCTCCCAGAGAAAAGTTGGTCGGTTTGAGCATGCGACTGCCCTCGACAATCCCGTCCAGCGGACGCGGGATGTTCGGATTGTCGAGCCAGAGCAGGGCGTCGAACCCGGACTTCGCGACGACGATGGCGAGATAGGGACGCTTCTTGAGCCGCCACCACATGTGCGGCACGGTCTCCTGCAGCCCTAGGCGATCGGCGTAAGAGAAGCCGGCGGGCCATGGGCCGGGATGCGAGTGCAATTCCACGAGCGACATGTCGATATCGTGCGCGCGCTTGATCAACGCGGCGCGCGTTTCATCGGCCAGTTCTAGATAGTCGTCCTGCTGCACGATGAAGTCGCCAGGACCGAGCTTCTTCGTTTCCGCGACCTCAAAAGTGACCTGATGATCGCTGCGCACGGCGCGGGCAAACAGGAACGCCGCTTGCTCTTCTTCGGAGCCAGACGGCAGCAGGTGCGCCATCAAATCATCGAGCGCGCCGTTCTCCAACTTCAAAAATGCCTTCATGCTCCCTCCTGCAATCGCACCATGAAACTCCGCACCCACGCGAGCAGGTTCGAGCCCTTGCCCATGTCGGCGGTTGCTGACCAATTCTCCACCGACCACGAGAAATGCAGCCACTCGCCGGAGAAGGGCGGCGGCGACGGTGGAGCGCCCGTGTTATTCGGAGCGGCGCCTTTGAAATTCAGTCCGGCGGGCGTGAGAAATCCGTAAGGCGCATCGCCGGGGTAGTTGCCCTTGATCAGAAAACAGACCGGCAGCTCGCTCACCGCCTTGTCGCCGATGCGCCAGCCTTCGGGCAGCACGTAACGGGGAATCCTGAACCAGTCTTCCCCGTTCGATTCCGCGTGCTCGACGTCGCCGAAGTGGCGGCGCAGCAGGGCCAGTTCGTGGCTGATACGCGCGCGCATCAGCCACGCTTCCAGCGGTGCTTCTTGCCGAATCCCTGGCCCGGCTTGATCGCGATGACCTCGCCCGGTGCAAGCGTCCGTTCGACGTTGTGCTGGTCGACCTCGATCACGCCTTGCGAGATGTCCCAGCCGCCCAACTCGGCAATCTGCTCGGTCGTGATCGTGTCCTCCTCCCAGGGAAATTCCTCCCCTTCGATGTTGAGAATGTACTTCGGTCCCTTATCGGGTTTCGCCATCGCCTGACTCATAGTTTCGCTCTGCATATTAGTTCCTTTCCCGGCTCTAGCGCCGATCCAGATGCCTCCGCTGGACTGTATGCCAACGTTAGCTTATATAGCTAACACGTCTGTCAAAAAAATTAAAGGGTCAGCTGACCATTCTCTGGGCGGGCGAAAAGATCATCGAGCCGGATACGGGCCACGGCAGGATTTACGTCAAAGATTTCAGCCAGTTCGCGGGCGGCGCGCTCCCGCTCGTCCTCCTTGAGGGTGGGCAGGCCCAGCCCGCCGCGTTCCTCGCAAAAGGGGGCCGCCGCCTTGATAACGAGACCGCGCGGCATCAACAGACCGCCGATCGCCCGATTCGCCTGGAATTCCCACCAGCGCCCGTCGTAGCGCGATTCGTGCGCCGTGCCGTGAACATCCCGGCAGAGAATTTCAGGCCGGTCGCTTCCGTCCTCGAACAATTTCGGCGGCTTCTCGCCGAGGGCGAAGAGATGCGTATGAAGCAGGCCGTGCCCCGCCTCGTGGGCGAGCGTCGTCCGGATGCGGCGCTCGGAGACGCTGCCGCCTTCCTCATCCAGCGCCGTCGTGATCACGATGCCCGTGACCCCCTTCGGCCCGAACGATGTATAGCCGAGCACACCGTCGGGAAGCGCCTCGTATCGCGGTGAGATCTTGAAGTGCTTTTCGACGAACCGTTCGACCCTGACGGCTTCGGGCGTGTCGGGCATCAGCCCCGCGGCTTTCAAAGCGTCGCCGCAGATGCGATCGATCTCCGCGGGCTTATAGAAAGGGCGGGCTGCGAACGGCCCCCGGTTCGTCCGGTACGTCCTCATTTCTTGCCTCCTTTGGGTGAAGGCTTGCTCCTATTGACGAGCTCGAGAAGTTGTTCCGGCGTCAGCTTCTTATCGACGAGAGTGCGGAATGCGAAGGCGTAGCCGGGGTCCTGCTCAGTCATGCGTTTGATTTCATCAAGCGGCGCGCGCTGGTCATGCCGCTTGATTTCCGCGACATCGAGCTTCAGCAGGCGCGCCATCTCCTCCAGCATTGGCTCGGACGGAAAGCGCCGTCCGTGCTCCACGTCGGAGATGAATGGGGGCGAGCAATTGAGCTTCTTCGCGAATTCACGGAGCGAGAGGTCGAGCTCTTCGCGGCGTTCGCGGATTTTTTGGCCAAGCGTTTTCACAGTGTAAGCATATCCAGCGAACGACTCGGCCGTCAAGAATCTTGCGGATTGGTAAAGCGCGTGCCGCCACGCCGTACCAGGAACTACTCGCTGCGCTCCCGGAGCCGCTGCTTCGCCAAGGCTTTGCAGCGTCCCCGCGGTCTGGTGACGATCCCTCGCGCAAGGTCAGCAGGACAGCCTTCGGCTGACTTCCTTTCGATTGTTTTGGGGACCTGCGGTCCCATGCCGTCAAGGCCAAGCCCTTCGCGTCTGCCCTTTTTGCGTTCATTTGCTTCACGTGCGAAGTTGGACCGGCTAACGGAGCTGAAAGGCCCCTTTGAGCCTGAAACGACCCTTTCGATCCTCGTCGTCGGCACAAGCCGTTGAAACCCCAGCAAATGCGAACGCCCTCCGAGCGCACCATAAACCCACATTGCCACACGATCGAGGCCGGGGAGTGCTTTCAGCAGCATTCCGAGCAAGTTGGCTGACGTCAGTCTGGTCGATACAGCCTTGTCGCCGCGTCTCTCAGTCGCAGCGGAAATGGTGGCGCTTCATCCGGAGCTGTCACCACTTCGATGTAGACTCCGCCTTCGGCACTGTTGGCGCGCTTGAGCGCCTGGTCGAGCTCACCGCAGGTCGCGACTCGCGAAGTCATCCAACCGTCACAGCCTAGCACTCGCGGCAATTCGGCGTAGCGCCATGGTGCGATGTCATTGTAGGAGGCACCAGGATCGCCGCAGAGCAGGCGCTCCAGCGTGTACCCGCCATTGTTCAGCACAAAGATCACCGGCTTCAGGCCGAGACGGCCGAATTGGCCGATTTCCTGCGCAGTGAATTGATGAGAGCCCTCTCCGGTGATGAGCAGCACGCGAGAGCCAGGTGCGGCAACTGCGGCACCGAGCGCGGCTGGCGTGGCCCAGCCGATCGAGCCCCAGAGCGCTTGGTTGTAGAAGGTCGCTCCTCTCGGCAGTCGAGCAAAGCCAAGACCCATTGACACGGTGCTGGTTTCGGCCACCACGATGTCGTTGGGACGGATGAACATGTTCCAGCGAGGGTATAGCGCGGCCGCCGTGATCGGAGCCGAGTCATCGCCACTTGCTGCTCGGACGGACGTGGCGCGAACGCAAGCTGGTTGCCGCCGCCTGGTCAGACGTTTCGAGAGAAGAGTGAGAACGTCAGCCATTTCGATGCCATGGTATGTTCGACCCCGCAGCGTCACCTGATGCAGACCGATCGAAATCAGTCGCGCGGGATCGAGATGGGCCGTGAACGCCCCTGTATTCAGGTCGCTGAACACGACCCCCACGGCGAGCACAACATCGCAGCTCTCGACAAACTGACACACATCCTCATCCAGCAATCGGCCGGCATACATGCCGATGTAGCCTGGCTGGCTTTCATCGAGCACGGATTTATCGAGCAGCATCGTCGCGAAGGGCAGCCCGGATGAATCGATCACGGCCTGCATCGACGCTTCCAAACGGCTGCGCGCCACTAGAAAGCCAGGTAGGATGCAGGCAGTCCTCGCCCGGCCAAGGGCCGAGAGGATGTTCTCAACGACTTGTTCGAGGAAAAGGGCGTCGCTTTCCGGGCCGTCAACCGGCTTCGCGCGTCCCAAAGCCGGTCGGGTGGCCAAGTCCGCGGGAAACGCCATGTAGACAGGACGGAGATGGTAGAATGCAGCATGAATGAGTCGTTCAGTTTCATACGCCACATTCTGTGGCGTCATCACCGCGCTTGCGCACACGATAGGTTCGCTCATGCGCTGGAAGAGATTGAAGTCGCCATTGCCCAGCGTGTGGTGCGATAAGATTCGTGCGGCCTGCGCGGCTATCGGTGGCGTTCCCACCAGATGAAAGACCGGGAGTTGTTCGGCGTAGGCGCCGGCGACGGCGTTCAGCGCGCTCAATTCACCCACGCCAAAAGTGGTGCAGACAGCGCCGGCACCTTTGACCCTCGCATAGCCATCTGCGGCATAAGCGGCATTGAGCTCGTTGGCACAGCCAATCCAGCGCATTCCGCTGGCAGCATCGACGGTGTCGTTGAGCGGGAAGGAGAAATCGCCTGGAACACCGAAAACGTCGGTAATACCGACGTCGCGCAACCGCGAGAGGACGTGCTGAACGACCGTCGTTGACATTGAGCAAACTCCATAGCGCCGCTGTGAAAGCAATTGCCGTCGAAGGGGGAAGGGCTCCCAACGCAGAGGCAGGAAGCCCGTGTGAATCGAGAGTGCAGGACGTCAACGATCAACTTCCGACAGGGAACGTTGATGCACCGCGCACGGTCGTGGTCTGGGTCTTAGTTGGCAAAGGAGGGTTTCTCGACGATCAGGCCCGCCAATGGCACAACCTGATCGCCGACGAGAGAGCGTTCCGGGCTAGTCAACTCTCCGGAACCGGGACGTCGAACGTGTTGAGCGTAACCGACACCATGCAATAGAAGCCGATGAAATAGGACAACTCCGCAGCCCCCTGAGCGCCGAACTGCTCCACTGCGGCCTTGTAGGTCAGCTCGGGCAAGATCCCTCCGGAAACTAGCGCAGATGCGAAATCGTAGGCGACCGCCTCCTGCCTGGTCAGATCCACCGGCCGCTGGCCGGACACGATCGTTGTGAGCTTCGCGTCGGACAGCCCGCTTCTTTCCGCCATGCGCACATGAGCGTAGAGTTCGTACGGCGCCTTGAAGTGCGTGCCTGTCACCAGGATCGCGATTTCGCGAACCCCGGCCGGAACGGAAGGGTTTACCGCCATCGCCTTCGCCAGGTCCCAAATCGGCTTGCCGAACTTCGGCTCGTGCAACCAGGGATTCCAGGGGCCCATCAGAGCGCCATCGTCGCGGATGTTCGAGAAGCCCTGGTAGTATTTGGCGATCTCCTCCTTCATGTCGGCCGCTAAGGACTTCTGCTCCAAGGTGAGGTGTTCGGGAGCAATGATCGGTAATCGCATCGGCTGTCCTCCTGTGATCGGTACCCAGATTTCACAAATCCTGCTGCGGAAATGCGCCGGGCGTTAAGCGTCTGCGTCGCGTGACGGGCGGCGATGGGTCGTGATATCTTCGCCACGGACATGGACCGTTGTGGCGCTCCGGGTTCTAGTTCGTGCGTAGTCCAGTACGCCCAGACTTGCAGCGATCACCATCGGGCTTCCATTGAACCATGGTGTCGGCAATACCATCGGATTACCCCGCAGATCGGTAAGCCGATTGATGCACCGGCCGGGAAAGACGCGGCCGATTGCTCAGCTGATTTGTTGCTACGCTAATGCCGATCGCAGCGCACTCTGTGAGCCATATCAATGTGCCGTGCTCGGCATGGCGATATTGCTCCGGTCTGTCGTCCGATGGAATCGTCGTCCCGCCATGTGCGGAAATCGACACCAAGGTACAATAGACCTCCATTGAAAAGGAACGTCTATATGACCGCAGATGCCATGACGATCTCCACTCGCTTGTGACTCGCAACCGGCCAAAAGCATGCGCAGCCAGCCAGAAACCATGAAGAAATCATCTTTCTATTTTGGTGATAGCATGCACTTCCGATGTGGCTGCTGGACGGATCTCGCCAGTCGGTGAACAGCGCGAGCAATTGCGGCGATTGTTGTTAAGCGATCGCGAATAGTGGCCCGGGCGGTCTAGTTCGGCAATGCGATATGGGCTGACCAACGACAAGTCCGCAACCGAAAGCGAGCGTCTTCAGTGGCGCGCCGACGAACTGTTCGACGTGCTCAGTCGCCCCGAGGTCTGGCGTGTTGGTGCTCTATCACAAGTACTGTCGGATCTACTGGACATGCTCCTGAATGCGCTCCAGCTGGATCTTCTTCACCTGCGCCTCAAGCATCCGATCAGTTCTGCGCCGATCGACATCGGCCGGGGCGAGCAATTGCAGGGCGCGGTGAGCCTGCCGCGGGACATCTTAGCGATCCTTAGCGATTCGCCAGATCTCGACGTGCGGAAATGGTCGTCGGTTTCCCAAATTGCGATCGGTGACAGGACAGTATCCGTCACAGCATTTCCAATAGGTCTGCATAGCGAGCTCGGAGTTCTGGTCGCCGCATCGCGCCGCCCCGATTTTCCTGGCGAGACGGAGAGGCTTCGTCTCTCCATAGCGGCCAATCAGATGACAATTGCCCTGCAGGCGGCTCGCCGATTCGGAAAACGACAACGGATCGCCGCGATCATCGATCGACGGCTGGCGCGCCGTGCAAAGGAGCTGTTTAACAAAAATCAGGAGCTGGAGGCCGAGATCGCCGCGCACAAAAGATTGGAAGAAGCCCGTCGCATTCGGGATATCGACATCCAGATGGTCGCGGATGCGGTTCCCGCGCCGATCGCGATCATGACGGCGGATGGCAGGGTCGAGGCGGTCAATCGTCCTGTTCTGGAGTATTTCGGGAAGACGTTAGAGGAATTGCAGCGCTGGACGGCCAATGATGCGGTTCATCCAGACGATCTTGCCCCTTCGATAGAGACTTGGGCGAAGGCAGTCGAGGCTGGCGAATCCTACGAGATCGAAAGCAGACACCGCCGCAGCGATGGCGTCTATCGCTGGTTCCATGTGCGCGGCTTTCCTCTGAGAGACGGTAATGGACAGATCGTACGGTGGTGCGTGTTGCTGATCGACATCGAAGATCGTAAGCGCGCCGAGGAAGCGCTGCGTGCAAGTGAGCGTAATCTGAACGTAATCATCAACACGATTCCCGCGGCTGTATGGTCGGCGCGGCCGGACGGCTCCGCCGAATTCTTCAATCAGCACTATCTTGAATACGTGAACCGTACTTCCGAGCAGATGAGGGATTGGGGCTGGACTGCTGCGGTTCATCCGGACGATCTGAACGCGTTGACTCGGGCATGGAAATCGATCATGGCGTCTCGCCAGCCTGGAGAGGCGGAAGCACGGCTGCGCCGCTTTGACGGCACGTATCGGTGGTTCCTATTTCGGGCCAACCCGCTGCGTGACCGAACCGACAACGTCATCAAGTGGTTTGGCATCAATATTCAGATCGAGGATCGCAAGCGCGCCGAGGAAGAGCTGCGCGAGACCCAGGCGAAGCTGGCCCACATGACGCGCGTCATGACGATAGGAGAGCTTACCGCATCCATCGCGCATGAAATAAGCCAGCCGCTATCGGGCATCGTTACCAATTCCAGCACCTGCCTGCGAATGTTGACCGCGGATCCTCCAAATCTCGCCGGTGCCCGCGAAACGGTCCGGCGTACGATCCGCGATGGCCGTCGCGCGTCCGAGATCATCGCGCGGCTGCGAGCGCTCTTTAACCGCAAGGCGCCGGTAGCCGGAGCCGTGGACTTGCACGAGGCGATCCGCGAGGTGATCGCCTTATCGCTGAACAAGTTTGATCGCGACGGCGTCGTTTTGCGGACTGAGTTTGTCGAAGATCTTCCCCTTGTGGCGGGCGACCGCGTGCAGCTGCAACAGGTGATTCTGAACTTGTTGCACAACGCGACGGATGCGATGAGCATGACCGACGATCGCGCGAGGGAATTGACAATCAGGACGGAACGCGACGGCGACGGTGCGGTCCGGTTGAGTATCCAAGATTCGGGATCCGGATTTGATCCGGCCCTTGTGGACAGACTGTTCGAGGCTTTCTATACGACGAAGGACGAGGGCATGGGAATCGGGCTGTCCGTCAGCCGGTCAATCATTGAGAACCATCGTGGCCGTCTTTGGGCTACGCTGAATGAGGGTCGGGGAGCAACGTTCTCGTTTTCCATTCCGCGCGTACCCAAAGATGCCGGTGGCGCCCGCGGCTTCGGAGACCGAGGTGCGTCTGGCGGAGGCTGCGCGGCGAGGACGGAGCCATGACGACGCAGTTGCTTGTAACCGTCATTGACGACGATGAATCCGTTCGGGAGTCCTTGCCCGACTTGCTGAAGGAGCTTGGCTATGCTGCTCAGGCGTTTTCGTCCGCCGAGGAGTTTCTCGCCTCAGAAATTGTAGAGCAAACGCGTTGTTTGATCCTCGATATCGCAATGCCTGGTATGACGGGACCTGAACTTCACAGAGAACTGATGCGCCGCAATAACAATATTCCGGTAATTTTCGTCACGGCGCAGGGCGACGAGTCCACGCGTCCGAAAATGCTGGAGCAGGGCGCCGCAGATTGCTTGTCGAAGCCCTTCAGCGACGCCGCTTTGTTGGCAGCACTCACCGTTGCCTTCGGAGTGAATTGATCACCCGGTTCCGTAGCATTTAAACCCCTTGCGCTTCAGAAGATGGAACATCTACAATGAAATGGCCGGTCGAGGAGTTCAATCGAAAAGCCGGGACGCTCGCCATGCCGCAGGATGGGCCGATCGTCTTCGTTATTGATGACGACATCTCCGTGCGCGAGTCCCTCGAATTGCTGATCAGTCATGCCGGTTGGCAAGCGGAGACGTTCGAGTCCGCACAGCAATTCCTGTCGCGCCCCCGAGTTTCCGTTCCAAACTGCCTGATTCTGGATGTTCGTCTGCCGGGCCTCGACGGCCTCGAGCTGCAGAAGCGTGTCGTCGTGGACCGGCCTGACATGCCCATCATCTTCATCACGGGGCACGGCAACGTGCCGATGACGGTGCAGGCTATGAAGGGAGGGGCTGTTGAATTCCTGACCAAGCCATTCAACGATTCGATCCTGCTGAACGCCATCCAGCATGCAATCTCGCGCAGCGATGCAGCGCTTCGTCTCGAATCGGAGATACGAGCGCTGCGAGATCGCTATGCTTCTCTCAGCCGCCGTGAACAGGAGGTGATGGCTCTTGTCGTTCGCGGGCTTCTCAACAAGCAGGTTGGTTACGAACTCGGTATCAGCGAGATAACGGTCAAGGCGCATCGGGGACAGGTGATGCGCAAAATGAATGTCGCCTCCTTTGCCGAACTGGTGAACATTGCGGGCAGGCTCGGCATTGCACAGTAGGGTCAGTCGGCCAAGGCAGGCACGGTCTCAAGGGTGCGGGCGATACCATAGTGCAATAGAGTTCCCCCTGACGTTCGCGGTAATCCGATCGAATCGGGGTCCAATTGATCTCGGACAATGATTGTTAGTTGGCATATCGCCGGCCATTATCCGGGGAAGCTGCCGGCACCGTCGTGCCGATCAAGTTCCGGCGATATTGCCTAAACTTGCGGGGTAGTTGAAGAAAATTGAAGCGCTGATCACTTCCTAAGTGGCAGCGGGCTGCGCTATGAAAGCTCAAGTCAGCACATGCTCAATCGTGCCCGGCCGAGCTAACGAGGCACAAACCGTGCGCTCACAATTTGGACAGCCGTTGCTCATCGGTGGAGGCGGCGCATGAGTGGCCCGTCGCTATTTGGATTGGTCGAGGAGCGCAGTTCGCTCCAAGTGTTGTGGGAAGAAAGCGGAACGCTCTTCTGCAGGACGTGGTGCTGCGATGCCGAGGGCAATCGCAATTCCATCATTGTTGCGTTTGTCGCGGCGGAACATCCGATACCTGGCAGCATCGAGCGGCTCGCGCGTGAATACGGACTGCGGGAGCACCTCGAGGGTAGTTGGGCAATCCGGCCGCTGGAGTTTGTCGAGGGGCGGGGTCGAACCATTCTAGTGCTCGAAGATCCCGGCGGCGAGCTGCTGAGCCAACGGCTTGGCAGGCCCTTGGAGATCGAGAACTTCCTGCGCGTGGCCATCGCGATCGTGCGGTCAGTCGGGAAAATGCACCAGCGCGGGCTGGTTCATAAGAATATTAAGCCCGCCTGCATCATGCTGAATTGCACGGATGGCGGCGCGCGCCTTACAGGCTTCGGAATGGCTTCGCCCCTTCCACGCGAACGGCAGGCGTCCGAGTCGTCTCAGCTCATCGCGGGAACGCCTGCTTACATGGCGCCCGAGCAGACGGGGAGGATGAACCGATCAATTGACTCCCGTAGCGATCTCTATGCGCTCGGTATTATCTTCTATGAATTGTTGACGGGGCGTCCGCCTTTCGAGGCCGTTGATACGATTGAATGGATCCATTGTCACATCGCGCGCCAGCCGCGCTCGCCGGCTGATCTGGCGCCTGAGGTACCGCAAGCGATTTCTGCAGTTGTCATGAAGCTGCTTTCGAAGCCAGCGGAGGACCGTTACCAGACGGCAGCCGGATTGGAGCGGGACCTTCAACGCTGCCTTGCAGAGTGGAGCACGGATCGTCGGATCGCCCCATTTCGTCTTGGCGAACGTGATATCCCGAACCGAGTTCTCGTACCCGAGAAACTTTATGGAAGAGAGCACGACGTCGCCACCCTCATCGCCTGTCTCGACGGCGTGTTGGCGACCGGAACGGTCGGTTTGGTGCTGGTCTCGGGATATTCCGGGATCGGTAAATCGGCTTTGGTCGACGAGCTGCACAAGGAGCTGGTTGGCACGTGCGGTCGTTTTGCATCGGGCAAGTTCGACCAGTACAAGCGCGACATCCCATATGCCACGTTGGCGCAAGCCTTTCAGAGCCAAGTTCGTCAACTGCTCGGAGAAGGTGAGGTCGAGCTCAGTAAATGGCGTTGCGCCTTCATTGAGGCTCTCGGCCCAAACGCCCAGCTCATTGTCGACCTCGTCCCAGAATTGAAGCTGATCATCGGACAACAGCCCGCGGTTCCCGAACTTGCGCCGCCGGAGGCGAAAGCCCGCTTCCAGCTCGTGTTTCGACGGTTCATCAGAGTTTTTGCTCGGCCCGACCATCCCTTGGTCTTGTTTCTCGACGATCTGCAGTGGCTCGATGCGGCCACGCTTGATTTCATCGAGAATTTGCTGACCCAGTCGGATGTCCGTCACCTGCTGGTGATCGGTGCCTACCGCAATAACGAGGTAACCGCAGCTCACCCGCTCACGCGCGCGCTGGATGCGATCCGGCGAGAGGGAGGCAGGATACAGGAGATTACGCTCGCGCCTCTTGCGCATGGTCACGTCAACCAACTGGTTGCGGATGCTCTTCGTTGCGAGTCGGAGCACGCCGCGCCGCTTGCGCAACTCGTATACGAAAAGACCGCAGGCAATCCGTTCTTCGTGATCCAGTTTCTATCCGTGCTCACCGAAGGAGGCTTGCTCACCTTTGGTCATGACGATGCGCGATGGAGCTGGGATCTCGAGCGTATTCGCGCCAAAGCTTACACTGACAATGTGGTTGACCTGCTGCTTTGGAAGCTGAACCGTCTGTCCGCTGACACGCGGAAGGCATTACAACAGCTGGCTGCTCTAGGCAATGCTGCGGACGTCGCGACGCTCTCGACAGTTCTCAGGATTTCGAAAGAGCGGGTGCACGCCGATCTGTTGGAAGCCCTTCGCCAGGGGCTGATCGTTCCTCTGGCGGCTGAGTACAAGTTCGCCCACGACCGGGTGCAGGAGACCGCCTATTCGTTGATCCCGGTAGCAAAGCGAGCTGAAACCCATCTTCGGATCGGAAGATTGCTTGCGACGCAAACGGCTCCGGAAGCGCGGAATGAAGCGATCTTCGACATTGTCAATCATCTCAACCGTGGGGCGATTCTGATCACCTCGATGAACGAGCGAGAGCGGCTCGTTGAGCTCAATCTGCTCGCGGGGCAACGCGCAAAGGCGTCCACTGCGTACGCATCGGCGCTGAATTATCTCACCGTCGGCGCCGCATTGCTGCCGGAGGATTGCCGCGAGCACCGGCACGAACTCGTCTTCGAGCTGCAATTGAGCCTTGCGGAATGCGAGTTCCTGACCGGCGCGTCGGCCGCCGCGGAAGACAGGCTGGCGGCTTTGGCAACACGGGCTGCGACAACTATCGAACGAGCCAGCGTGGCCTGCCTCCGGATAGATCTGTACCTTATGCTGGGCCGGACTGATGCGGCGGTCGACGTCGGTCTCGATTTCCTTGGGCATTTGGGGATCAGGTGGTCGCCGCATCCGACGGCAGAGGAAGCGCAACTCGAATATGAACGAATCGGGGCGCGGCTGGGTGGCCGGCCGATCGCGGCCCTCGTCGATCTGCCTTTGATGCAAGATTCGTCATCGCTTGCGACGCTCGATGTTTTGGCCAAGCTTTCGGTGCCGGCCTTGTACACGGATCCGCACCTGCTTTCGTTGATCGGAGCCTATGCCGTCAATCTTAGTCTTGAGGGCGGCAATTGTGACGGGGCTTGTCTGGCCTATGCTGTGGTCGGCTTCCTCGCTGGGCCCCGTTTCGGCGATTACCAAACCGGCTTCCGGTTCGGTCAGCTTAGCTATGATCTGGTCGAACAACGGGGTCTTAGGCGCTTTCAAACGAGGATCTACTTCAACTTTGGGAGCTTTGTGACACCCTGGGTGAAGCACGTCCGGGAGGGGCGCGATCTGCTACGTCGTGCGTCCGATACGGCAAACCGCACGGGAGACCTCAACTTCGAGGCGTACTGCTTCGCCTATTTGAACACGAACCTCTTGGCTGCGGGCGATCCACTCGAAGGAGTGCAGGCCGAAGTCGAGCGCGGTCTCGCCTTTGTGCAGAAGATGCCGTTTGCCCTCGCAGTCGACCGCATGCGGACACAACTCGCGCTGATCCGGACTCTGCGTGGCTTGACGCCGACATTCGGCTCATTTGACGACACGGGGTTTGACGAACGCTGCTTCGAAGGTCGTTTGGCTAGTAACCCGGCTCTTGCGCTGGCCGAGGGCTGGTATTGGATCCGCAAGCTCCAGGCGCGCTTCCTTGCCGGTGACCATGTGGCCGCCGTGGAGTCCTCCGAGAGAGCGCAGCGATTCCTGTGGGCGTCACCGTCGATGTTCGAAACGGCAGAGTATCATTTCTACCGGGCGCTTGCCTTGGCGGCCTCGTACCGCACGTCAGAGCCGGATTCATGCCAAAGCGGGCTGGACGCCATCACACTTCATCGCGAGCAGCTTGAGGCTTGGGCCCAGAACTGCCCGGAGAACTTTGAGAACCGCGCGGCACTCGTCGGCGCCGAAATTGCGCGTATTACCGGCAGGGAGCTCGAGGCCGAACGGATGTATGAGCGTGCCATCGCTTCCGCGCGAGCAAACCGATTCGTTCACAATGAGGCAATCGCCAACGAGCTCGCGGCGCGCTTTCATGCGTCCCGCGGCTTTGAGATCATCGCAAAGGCTTATCTGCGAGAGGCTCGTTCCTGCTATCTGAGCTGGGGAGCGGAAGGAAAGGTACGGCAGCTCGACACACTCCATCCGTTCCTGAATGGATCGCCGTCGACGCACGGTTTGTCAGCGACCGTCGCTACCCCGGTCGAGCACCTCGACCTCGCAACCGTCGTGAAGGTGTCGCAGGCGGTGTCGGGTGAGATGGTGCTGGAGAAGCTGGTCGACACTCTCATGCGCCTCGCCATCGAGCACGCGGGTGCTCAGCGCGGCGTATTACTGCTGGCGCGCGGCGGTAGTTTGCGGCAGGAAGCCGAAGCTGTCATCGACCAGGACGCCATCAAGGTTCGCCGGCCGTTCAACTCGGCCGCGCCGCTTCCCGATTCTATCGTCCACTATGTCATTCGAACCCGAGAAATTACGATCCTCAACGATGCGTCGGCTCACCCGACCCATTTCTCGGACCCGTATATACGAGAGCACAACGCGAGATCCATCCTTTGCTTGCCGCTCGTTAACGACAGCAAGGTGACAGGTGTGCTCTACCTCGAGAACAATCTCACCCCGCACGCCTTCGCGTCGGTTCGAATGGCCGTGCTGAAGCTGCTGGCACTGCAGGCCGCGATCTCGCTTGAAAATACCTATCTGTACGCTGATCTCGCCGAACGTGAGGCAAAAATCCGGCGTCTCTTCGAGGCAAACATCATCGGCATATTCATCTGGGACCTTGAGGGAAACATCGTCGATTCCAACGATGCCTTCCTCGACATTGTGGGGTACGACCGCAACGACCTCGCCAGCGGTGCCTTGCGATGGCTTGAGATCACGCCTGTGGAATACCGCGAAGCCGCCGAGCGCCGCGTCGCGGATATGTTGGCAACGGGCGTTGCCGAATCCTACGAGAAGGAGTTTTGGAAGAAAGACGGCAGTCGGGTGCCGGTGCTCGTTGTTTGTGCGATCTTCGATGGAGCGAAGGATCAGGGTGTGGCGTTCGTTCTCGATCTGACCCACCGAAGGAAAGCAGAGGAAGCGGTACGCGAAACCGAGAAACGCTATCAGGAGCTTCAGGTGGAATTGGCGCACGCCACTCGTGTTGCTACGATCGGGCAGCTGACCGCATCGATAGCGCACGAAGTGAACCAGCCGCTGTCCGGCATCGTCACCAACAGCGGCACCTGCCTGCGGATGCTGGCTGCTGATCCGCCAAATCTCGATGGCGCACGCGAGACGGTGCGACGGACGATACGTGATGGCAATCGTGCATCCGATATTATCGCGCGATTGCGAGCGTTATTCAACAGAAAGCCGCCCGCAGTTGGCCCGGTGGATTTGAATGAGGCAACTCGCGACGTGATTGCGTTGTCGTTGAGTAGCCTTCGCCGAGAGAATATCATTCTGCAGGTCGACTTGACCGACGATCTTCCGCTTGTGATGGGCGATCGTGTGCAGCTTCAGCAAGTGATCATCAATCTGCTCAATAATGCCGCTGACGCGATGAGCGGAATCGACGATCGGCCGAAGCGATTGCTGATCAGGACCGAGCGAGGTGAGCGCGACGATTTGCGCCTGATCTTGCAAGATTCGGGGCATGGTTTCGGTCCGGAAGGCACGGCCAGACTCTTCGATGCGTTCTACACCACCAAGAAGGACGGAATGGGCATTGGACTGTCCGTCAGTCGGTCGATCGTCGAAAGCCACGGCGGCCGCCTGTGGGCGACACCGAATGACGGTCCAGGAGCTACATTTGCGTTTTCCGTTCCCCGGATACTCGAGGATGCAACGTACGCCCGCGAACCGAACAGCGAACGGGCGTCTGTCGGCGAAAGTCCTCAAGAGGGGTTCGTGACGATTCAAGGCGATACGTAGCGCCTGACGCTCATTACGACTTGATGACGCCGCGACTAATCGGTCGCTATCGCTGCAAGCTCGTATTTTCGAGCGGCAGGTATTCGCTTTGAAATGCGCGCAGCAATCGGCGTCGGTATCGTCAGATGTATTGAAATATTCAGAAACATCTGTCCTTACCGATCAATCCAATAGTATCGCCGACACCTTGGTCCAATGGAATCGTCGAGGCGATCGTCGCAAACAAGTGTCCATGAAGGTCGTTCCGCGATCGAGCCGAGCGCCGAAACGCAGCGAACGTCGCACTAAATCCATGGAACACAAACATGCGGGCACTCGTTCTCGATAGCTACAAGAATGGCCGCTTTCGCGACGCTGATATCAGCGCGCGAACTCCCAAGGAAGGTGAACTGCAGATTCGCGTCCACACCAGCGGCGTCAATCCGATCGACTACCTGATCCGAACCGGTCAGGCGCCCTTCGCGATGCCGGAGTTGCCCGCTGTGTTAGGAACGGACGCGGCCGGAGTCGTCACCGAAGTCGGGCCGGGAGTAAAAGGATTTGCGGTCGGGGATGAGGTCTACGGTCTAGCGGGGGGTGTGCGCGGACTGCCGGGCTCGCTCGCGGAGTTCATGACCGTCGATGCCGCGCTGATGGCGAAGAAGCCCACCAACCTCAGCATGCGCGAGGCCGCCGCATTACCGCTGGTCGCACTCACCGCCTGGGAGGGCCTGGTGGACCGCTCACATGTGCAGCCGGGACAGAAGGTCCTTGTTCAAGGCGGCGCCGGCGGCGTCGGCCACGTCGTTGTCCAGCTCGCGAAAGCATTCGGGGCCGACGTTTACGCGACAGCTCAGCCCCAGAAGCGGGATCTCGTGCGCGAGCTCGGCGCAACGCCGATCGACTACACCACGACGGCCGTTGCGCAATATGTCGGGAAATACACTGACGGGAAAGGCTTCGATATCATCTATGACACCGTCGGAGGCAACACGCTCGAAGCCTCCCTGGGCGCCGTACGCCACTATGGCCGTGTCGCGAGCTGTGCGGCCTACGAAGCGCACAATCTGGCGATCTCTTCATTCCGCTGCGCTGATATCAGTGGCGTGTTTGTCCTGTACCCGATGCTGAGCGGCGAACGTCGAGCGCATCATGGAGAGATCCTGCGCGAGGTCGCCAAGCTGGCGGAGGCCGGCAAAGTGCGCCCCATCCTTGATTCTCGGACGTTCACGCTCGACACCGCGACGGACGCGTACGATGCCGTCAAGGCAGGCGGAAATATCAAGGTCGTTATCGACGTCGTGAGCGGCAGGTAACTGCTTGCTTGTGCCGCTCCGGAAGGAGATCCAAAGTGCCGAAAGAGTACATCAATCCTGCGGGTGTCCCAAGGAGCCCGTACTTCACTCGCATCCTCAGCATCACAAAGCCGTCGAAGCTGATCTATATTGCGGGACAGGTGCCAACTGACGAGAACTCCAGGCCCATCCATGTCGGAGACATCAGGGCTCAATTCAGGGCAATCCTTGATGCTTTGACCGTGCAGCTGAAGGCAGTCGGTGCGTCATGGGACGACGTCGTGTTCCGCCGAGTGTATGCGATCGACGTATCGGCCTACGTGGAGCGCTGCCTTCGGGATGAAACCTTCCCGATACCCTGGAGCCGAGACCGCCCCTCTCCAAGCACGCTGATCGGCGTCACCGCGCTCGCAAACCCCGATTTCCTGATTGAACTTGAGATCGCGGCTGTGACCGCGGATTGAGGCTCGCGTCCGGACGGGCGGACGATCCCGTCCCCCGAGACACACGCTGCAACGCCAGAGCCCCGCTCGAAGCGAAGCAGCCGCACGATTGAAGGAGAACAACTGATGCGCCTGCCCATCATTCCACCCGACGAGCTTACCGATCAGCAGAAGTCTCTCGCCGTAGACATGAAAGAGGGAATAGCCAAGAGCTTCCAGGGATTCGCGAACATACGCGCCGACGGCGGCTTGATGGGACCCTGGAATCCGTGGCTGCACGAGCCAAAGTTCGGAAAGCCGGTTTGGGATCTGACCAAGGCGATGGCTTTCAATCCTTCCCTGCCGGCACCAATCCGCGAAATCGCGATCCTCGTGACGGGCGCGCATTTCAAGGCCGCTTATGAGCTCTATGCCCATGTGATCGTGGCGGAGCGGAAAGGGCTGTCCGACGAGAAGCTCGCGACCATCGTGGCTGGTCAACGCCCAGCGGATCTGACAAGGCAGGAGGCCGTGGCCTACGACTTCGCATCCGCTCTGGTGTCCGGCGGCATATTGCCCGAACTGACCTATCGGGCGGCGGTGGAGCAGTTCGGCGCGCACGGAGCGGCAGAGTTGTCCTACCTCATCGGTCTTTACTGCATGGTATCGGTCACGCTCAACACATTCGACGTACCCGTTCCGGAGAGTTGAGACGCGCGACGTCGTCTCCACGCAAGGAGTTTGGAAAATGTTGAACGTGATGAAAGAGCAAACAATCTCTGTGGCGCAGACTGTCAAATCGTTGCCATACGATGTCATCGCATTGGTGTTGCAGGGGGGCGGGGCGCTTGGCGCCTACCAGGCCGGCGTGTACGAAGGTCTGCACGAGGCGGGCATCCGGCCGAACTGGCTCGCCGGCATTTCGATTGGCGCGCTCAACGCTGCCATCATCGCCGGTTCGCCAGAGGCGGAGCGTGTCGAGCGGCTGCGCAAATTCTGGGAGACAATCTGCGCTACTCCGGTGGAATGGCCCGCTGGCGAAGGGTTGGCCGACGCCATGCCCTTTGCCTTCGATCTGCGCTCGGCGCGCAACGCGGTAGCCGCGGTGAGGGCCTTATTCCAAGGGCAGCCCGGGTTCTTCAAGCCGCGCTTTCCGCCGCCCTTCTGGTCACCGTTTTCAGGCGATGCGGCGACCAGTTTCTACGATACCTCGCCGTTGAAGCGGACCCTTTGGCAACTTGTCGACTTCGATCGCTTGAACTCGGGCGAGGTACGCGTCAGCGTCGGAGCGGTCAATGTCCGCACGGGCAACCTGACTTATTTCGACACCGCCGAACGCAGGCTCGGGCCGAAGCATTTCATGGCTTCCGGCGCATTGCCGCCGGGATTTCCCGCAGTCGAAATCGAAGGCGAGCATTATTGGGATGGTGGCGTCGTCTCGAACACCCCTCTGTCCCGCGTGCTGTCCAGCGAACCCTGCGACACGCTGACCTTTCAGGTCGATCTCTGGTCGGCGAGGGGGAGCGTTCCCAATGACATGATGGAAGTGTCGAGCCGGCAGAAGGACATCCAATATTCGAGCCGCACGCGCGCCGTCACCGACCAGGCGCTGCGCATGCAGGCCATGCGTCAGGCCCTGCAGCGGATAATTGAGGAATTGCCCGCCAGCGCGAAAGAGGACCCGGGAATCCGCGCCATTGCGAACATGGCCCGACACCGCTCCTACAACATCATCCACTTGATCTACCAGTCCAAGATCTACGAGCGCCATTCGAAGGACTACGAGTTCGGGCTGAACGCGATGCGCGCCCATTGGCAGAGCGGGCTTGATGACATCCGCCGCACGCTGGCCGACCCGCACCGTCTCGAACCGCCCGCACCTGAACTCGGCGTCATCACACACGACATCCATCGCCGCGATTGAGAGCGGCAGACCTATCGCCCAAAGCATCGAAAGGACGTCTCATGTTGAAAGGCAAAGTAGCGATCGTCACGGGATCGACCAGCGGCATTGGCTTGGGCATTGCCAAAGAGCTGGGTAAGCTCGGCGCTGGCCTGGTGTTGAACGGCTTTGGCGAAGCGGGAGCCATCGAGGCGCTGCGCAGCGGGATCGAGCGCGAGCACGGCGTGCGTGTTGTGTACGATGGCGCGGATATGGCGCAGGGAGAAGCCGTTCGCGGATTGGTCGCCGGTACGATCGAGAAATTCGGCCGGCTCGACATCCTGGTCAACAATGCCGGCATTCAGTTCACGGCGCCGGTCGAGGAATTTCCGATTGCCAGGTGGGATGCCATTCTGAAGATCAATCTGTCAGCGGCGTTCCACGGCATCGCCGCGGCAGTACCTCAGATGAGAAAGCAGCGTTGGGGACGGATTATCAATATCGCCTCCGCCCACGGGCTCGTCGGTTCAACACATAAGGCGGGATACGTCGCAGCCAAGCACGGACTGGTCGGTCTGACAAAGGTGGTCGGCCTGGAGACCGCCGGCAGTGGCGTGACCTGTAATGCGGTCTGCCCTGGCTGGGTCCGAACGCCGTTGGTCGAGAGGCAAATTGCGGACCTCGCCGCAGAGAAGCGCATTAGTCAGGAGGAGGCGGCGAATGGGTTGCTGGCGGAAAAGCAGCCGTCTCTGGAATTTGTCGCTCTCGAACAACTCGGAGGCGCGGTCGCTTTCCTGTGCTCGGATGCGGCGGAGCAGATCACCGGAACCGCGATCTCGATCGACGGCGGTTGGACTGCACAGTAGCGCGAACGCGCAAGTCGGGGACGGATCGCTCCAGACGACCCAAGGAGTACAAGCCGATGCATGGAACGCGCAGACCCATCCGAGACCCCAAGGGCGATAGCGGGTGCTCCGCTGCAACAAGCACGACAATTTCGTCAAAGCGCTTAAGCGACCGTGAGTTTGAAGCAACGCTGCTCGCGATCGCGGGGCATGATCTTCGCCAGCCGCTGCAAATCATTCAGGGAGTTCGCGAGCGGCTTGGCGATGGGCTTCGAACCGCATCCGAGCAAGCCCTCCTGGAGCTTTGCCAGAGCGCAATCGATCGATTGGGCGAGCAACTCGATCAGTTGCTGATCGCACTTCGTTTGAGCGAGCGCGGCGGGCATGTCAAGTTATCTGCGGTCAACCTCGAGACGTCGCTGAGACAAGTTCGGCGCGAGCACGAAGCGGCGGCGCAGGAAAAGGGGCTTCAGATCAGGGTGGTCTCAACCCGCACCTGGATCAAAAGCGACGTTTTGCTGCTGGGTGCGGTGCTCCGCAATCTCGTCAGCAATGCGATCAAATACACCGAACCAGGCGGCCGCCTCCTGATGGGCTGTCGTCACTTTGGGAATCATATCCGGATCGATGTTGTCGACACTGGAATCGGCATTTCCGGTGAGCATATGTCGAGAATATTCGAGGCCTTTGCGCGGATCGATGTAATGTGCGGTGATGGTCTCGGCATCGGGCTCTTCATCGTTCGGCAAGCCGTGGGTGTACTTGGCCATCGTGTTCAAGTGAGCTCTGCGGTCGGTCGAGGGACCCGGTTTTCGATCGTGGCCGAGCGGGCCCGTACCGATGTGCACGAGCATCGACAATAGCGGAACTCCGCAGCAGGCGCGGAGCGCTGGATCCATTTCCCACTTCATCCGCAGTGACTGTTTCAAAACACAGCGCTGCATCGCTCGAACACAAGGAGAGACCACATGGGCCTCAAAGCCATCGCCAAACCCGCCAAAACGCTTCTGAGTCCGAGTGATCACGCGCTGCTGCTGATTGACCATCAATCGCAAATGGCGTTCAATACCAAGTCAATTGACATCACCATCCTGCGTACCAACGTCGCGATCCTTGCCCATACGGCGCGAGCCTTCAAGGTCCCGACGATCATCACGACGATTTCGAAGGATGCCTTCGCGGGTCCGCTGTTCAGTGAGATCACCGATGTTTTCCCAAATGCGGAGGTCGCCGATCGCACGACCTCGAACGGCTGGGAGGACGAGAATCTCATTCGTCGCATCAACGCTATCGGAAAGGACCGCCTCGTGATGTGCGGCCTGTGGACGTCTGTCTGTTGCAATGGTCCGGTGCTGTCGGCGTTGGAACAGGGTTATGAGGTATATGTCATCACGGATGCTTGCGGCGACTGCTCGGTCGAGGCGCACGAACGGGCGGTCGAGCGCATGATCCAGGCCGGCGCACGGCCGATGACATCGCTAGGTTATCTGTTGGAATTGCAGCGGGATTGGGCGCGCCTTGAGACCTACGACCTCACCGTGGAGATCGCGAAGCGGTACGGCGGCCCGTTCGGCGTGGGCCTCCAGTACTTCAAAACGATGTTCGAAAGCCACGGTGGGAAGGGTTGAACATTTGCCCCGGGGACACCGACGAAACCTGCGGGGTGACCTCCGCTCCGCCGTCACGTGCCGCTTCCGAAATGTCTTTTCACGTCCATCTCACGGCGCTCGACTGTAAGACAAATGAAATACGCTCTCAAGATCAACGGAATGCAGAAGACGGTGGATGTGGACGGCGACACGCCCTTGCTGTGGGTGCTTCGCGACGTCCTCAACATGACCGGCACGAAGTTCGGATGCGGGATGGCGCTGTGCGGTACATGCACGGTTCACGTCGATGGCGCGGCGGCCCGCTCCTGCGCGACCACGATCGACAGCATCGGGGACGCCGCGGTGATGACCATCGAGGCCATTGGCGACACCCCGGTCGGCCGCAAGGTGCAGCAGGCATGGTTTGACCTTGACGTCGTCCAGTGCGGCTATTGCCAGTCGGGGCAGATCATGTCCGCCGCGGCACTCCTGACCAGCACGCCTCATTCGACGGTGTCCGAGATCAACACCGCGATGTCGAGCAATGTCTCCCGGTGCGGTACCTACAATCGCATTCACGACGCCATCCAGCGCGCGGCGTTGGATGGCGAGGCCAATGTCAAGGTCGAGCGTGTGGTCTGCGCGGTAGACTGCGGGCTGCCGATCAATCCGCTGACGATCGACGCGCAGGTGCAGGGCGGAACGATCTTTGGCCTGACGGCAGCGCTGCACGGAGCGATCACGTTCAAGGACGGGCGCGTGGAGCAATCCAACTTCGACAGTTATCTGCCGTTGCGCATCGACGAAACGCCGCGGATCGAGACCCATATCGTGCCGAGCAGGGCCGGTCCCGGCGGCCTCGGTGAAGCCGCGACGGCTGTCGTGGCGCCGGCGCTCACGAATGCGATCTTCGCCGCGACCGGACGCCGTATCAGGCGATTGCCAGTTCAGTCGGCATGAATCTTCTTTTCAAACTCATGAACTACGCGCCGGTGCGCTAAGAAAGGGCGCGACTCACCAGGGAGAAGTCGTGATGCTCACGAGGTGCTCCACCATGCTCGGCCTCCTCGGCTCTGCCGCAGCGCAGTCCGCTGCGACAAGCGCTAATATTTCACCAAACAGTGTAAATGGCCGGCGACCTCCAGTACTTCAGGACGACGTTCGAAAACCACGTCGGAACGGCCTGAACATTTATACCGACGACGCCCGATGAACCTGCGGGGGTGGAGCTGACCATGACATCCGCGCCGATCGTTGATGGATCAAGAACAGGACGAGACGACGAGTGCACCATGCCATCTGCCGAGGAGCCTGCTTCTCGGTTTGAGGCGGTACAACACCGCAGCGCTCCCGTCTCTCCCGACCGCCCCCGACGGAGACGTTCCCTACTCGGAACAGACCGCAAGCCCGCGGCGCGGATTGAGCGACGGCTTGTGGCCGTGCTCGCAACGGATGTCGCCGGTTACAGCCGTCTCATGAATGCGGATGAGGAGGGCACGCTGGCAAGACTGAAGCAGTGCCGGCGGGCGGTTGTCGACCCCAAGATTGCCGAGCATCGGGGCCGCATCGTCAAGACCACCGGCGATGGCATGCTGGTCGAGTTCATCAGCGCGGTGGAAGCGGTCCGGTGCGCTGTCGAGATTCAACGAGGCATTGCCAACGGCAATATCGGCGTGCCCGAAGGCAAGCGCCTCGAATTGCGTATTGGCATCCATGTTGGCGACATCATCATCGACGACAACGACATTTTTGGTGATGGCGTCAACATTGCCTCGCGGCTAGAGGGAATCGCCGAGCCCGGCGGCATCTGCATCTCCGACGATGCTCACCGCCAGATTCGAGGCAAAACGAAGATCGCCTATGACGATATGGGCTATCAATCGTTGAAGAACATCCCCGAGCCGATACGAGCTTGGCGAGCGCGGGCGGTTGCGAATGCATGCCCGCCGATGGATGCCGATGTGCCGACACTCGCGCTTCCCGACCAGCCTTCCATTGCGGTGCTGCCCTTTACCAACATGAGCGGAGATCCCGAACAGGAGTATTTCGCCGATGGCATGGTCGAGGACATCATCACGGCATTATCGCGCATGACCTGGCTATTCGTGATCGCGCGCAACTCGAGCTTCACCTACAAGGGCAAGGCAGTCAACATAAAGCAGGTCGGCCGCGAACTCGGCGTGCGCTACGTGCTCGAGGGAAGTGTTCGCAAGGTAGCAAACAGGGTTCGCATCACAGGGCAGCTGATAGACGCACCCACCGGCGCGCATTTGTGGGCGGATCATTTTGACGGCTGCCTCGATGATATCTTCGAGCTGCAGGACGAAGTTACCAGGAACGTTATCGGGGCGATCTCGCCCAGGCTTGAACAGGTCGAAATCGAACGGGCCAAGCGCAAGCCGACCGAAAACCTGGCCGCTCACGACTATTTTTTGCGCGGTATGGCCAATATCTATCAAGTCACGAGACAAGCCAACCTCGAGGCCCTCCAGAATTTTCAAAGCGCGATCGGGACGGACGAGAATTTTGCCGCGGCCTACGGAATGTGCGCTTATTGTTATGTCTGGTGCAAGGCAAACGGCTGGGCAAGCGATCGGGAAGGGCAAGCCGGCGAAGCGGAACGATTGGCCCGCGCTG
Organism: Bradyrhizobium ivorense; assembly: GCF_900696085.1. Classification (GTDB taxonomy): domain Bacteria; phylum Pseudomonadota; class Alphaproteobacteria; order Rhizobiales; family Xanthobacteraceae; genus Bradyrhizobium; species Bradyrhizobium ivorense. Next base: position 701,160 of record NZ_CAADFC020000016.1, on the reverse strand, counting down.
CGGCACGATTCGGTGCGAATGATCCGGTGGCCCTTGCTCATGCCGGCTACGCACTTGCCTATGTGGTTGGAGAACTTGAGGATGGGGGTGCGCTGATCGAACGTGCGCTCATGCTCAATGCTAATTTTGCGGCAGCATGGCGATTTAGCGGGTGGGTCAATATCTTTCTTGGCGAGCCGGACCTTGCCATAGATCATTTGCACCGCGCGATGCGCCTTAGTCCGCTCGACCCTCTCATCTTCATCGTGCAAACCGGCATTGGACTGGCCCACTTCTTCGCCGGACGGTACGAAGAAGCACTTTCCTGGGCCCAGAGGGCCTCGAGGCACAGTCCAGGCTACGTCACGGCAGCCATTTTGACCGCGGTGAGTTCGGCCGTGGCAGGGCGAGACGCCGAAGCGCGGAAGGCCGTCGCACGGCTACACCAAATAGACCCAACCGCGGCTGCCTCGAAGTTTGCCAACATGTTTCCGCTGCGCCGCCCCGCCGACCTGGCTGCATTTGATGCCGGCCTTCGGCTGATCGGCCTCCCGGAATAATCGCATGCGCTTTGCTTGGGGGGACGATGCAAATACATCACCCATGGGTTCTGCGATCTAGATCGACCGTCGGCTTGTCGTGACCACCCAAAGGTATGGCTAAGCCAAGACGAACGTATAACCAGTACCTTGGTACGATTTTCGAGAACGCTGGCCCACGCCATCTCCCTGCGATGCGATGAACGTGTCGGCCACTGAGCGTCCGGCTGACGACGATCGCAGATGCGAAAGGCGCAATCCGCGTTTTCGGCAAACCAAACGGAGATAACAATGCGAAACGAAATCCTCCTCGCGCTTCTTGTCCCGGCAATTGCTTTTCTGGCGGCAGAAGCGACTGCTGCTCCCAGGGACCACCACAATCGAGCGAAGGACCGCATCTTGGCAGGCGAGCAATGGCGGAACCGCAACGCCTCTGCCGCACCAGCAATTATTTCGGTGCCGTCTTATGGGTCCAACTTGGCAGAAGGCGCAATGACGTCGGGGATAGCCGGTCATTAATCGCTGACGCACCAACAAGTCACCTTTTCCGCACTTCGCGTAAGCCGCTAGGTGGATCAGGCCTTTCGCAATACGGGCCTGATCCTATCGGATCGAAGCGCTTCGCTGAAGAAGCACGCTGGCTTAACCGCATAATGGAGAGGCGGCGTCGCCGGGCGCGCCTCGTCTCGGTGGCGCTCGCCAACAAGGCGGCGCGGATCACCAACTGATTGGCGCTGGATCTGCCTCACTCCGCCACCGGGTTGTGCAGGACCTTGCTGGCGCGCTTCTCGAGGAAGTCACGGATGCGGGTCTTCGCCTCACGGTCGCCTACGGCGAGTGTAACCATGAGGCTCTCCATCAGCAGACCGGTTTCCGAATCGGCCCTTGCGATGCGTGGCAATGCCTGAACCACGGCAAAATTGGTCATGGGGGCGTTCGCTGCGATCTTCTCTGCGAGTTCGATGGCGGTCGCCAGGCCAGTTCCGTTGTCGGCGACATATTGCGAGAAGCCGATCTCATGCTGCTCGGCACTGTACCTGCGACCGGTCAGCATCATGTCAATCGTCCGACTGCTGCCGATCAGGCGCGGAATCCGGACGGCACCACCCCCGCCAACGAAAATGCCTCTGATGCCCTCCGGCAGGGCAAAGTACGTGTTGCGTTCAGCCACGCGGATGTGCGCCGAAGCGGCCAGTTCGAGACCGCCTCCGATCACGCCACCGTGCAATGCCGCAATCACGGGAACGCTGCCATATTCGATGCGGTCGAGCGTTTCGTGCATGCTCCTGGAAAAGGCAATCGCGTCAGCTCCGTCGCGCCCAGCGACATCCCCCAGATCGGCGCCGGCGCAGAAATGCTCGCCTGCACCATGCAGGACGACGGCACGCGTTCCCTGTGGAAGATGACTGAAAACCGACCGGATCGCATCCATCATTTTGGCGTCTATCGCGTTCCGCTTGGCGGGCCGCGATAGCTGAACGAGAGTTACAGGACCACGCTGGCTTACGGCAAGACGATCCGAGAAGTCACCAGATCCCATATCCGTGGCTGCCAGATTGATCGGGCTCGAATCGTTGAGCGCAAATGTCATGAGGAACTCCAATCCTGCATTCTGGTCGAGCAAGGCAAGGCTTCGCCTCGAACCCCCGAGGCGTTTGAAGCAGATCCGGATATCCGGGCATTCTTGCATTCGGATTTCAGTTTCAGGAGAACTCATTGCAGCCGCAACAGACGTATCGAGAATCGGATCGGCGGCGAGTAAGTCTCGATGAGCTGGAGAACTTGGATCGGAACAGCACCTGCCGCCGACGAGCGCCCGATCAGGCGATGGCGCGTCCCGCTACAATTGTAATGGAAGAGATCCGGCGATCTCAGCGCCTCGGATTCTCGAGAAGAAGATCTACGTCTTCCAAGAGCCGCTCTCGAAAATGTGTGCGACGATCCTCGGATGCCGATCTTATATGTCGGTGGAGCACCGGAGAAAGCCGGAATGATCCAACGCACGGTGTGCCCCGGTCGCGCTTCTCAAACAACCTGATATCGAAAGTTTCGGTTTGCACGGACAAAGGCCTAAATCGGACAGCACGGTTCGCCGAGCCCGCACGTGTCTTGTCGTCGAGGACGACATGACCATGCAGCGCTTCGTGACAAGCTATCTCGAAGACCACGACATCCGTACCATCTCAGCCTCGCGACGGGATGAGGTCCCCGGTATTCTTGCACGCGATCAGCCGGACCTCGTCGTGCTGGACCTTCGCCTCGGACAGGCCGACGGCCTCGACCTACTCCGTGAGATTCGAGCGCAGTCGGACATTCCGGTCATCATCACCACGGGTCAGCGGCGCGACGAAATTGATCGTGTTGTCGGCTTGGAACTGGGGGCCGACGACTACATCACGAAGCCATTCGGCCTGAGGGAACTCCTCGCCCGGATCAAAGCCATCCTCAGGCGGCGAGAGACCGCTACGGCATTCACCCAGCGTAGTGTCGAGAACGGTCGCTGTCGTTTCGGCGGCTGGCAGATTGATCGGCGATTGCGCCGCTTGACCAACCCTTCCGGCGAACCGATCGCGCTCACGAAGGTAGAATACGCGCTTTTGATAGCCTTCATCGAGTCGCCGCAGAGGCCGTTGTCGCGTGAATATCTCTTGCAGGCAACGCGCGTCCACGAGGATGTATTCGACCGCAGCATCGATGTGCAGGTGCTTCACCTGCGCCGCAAGCTCGAGACCGATCCGAGCGCGCCTTCCATGATTCGTACCGAGCGCGGCGTCGGCTATGTCTTCACGCCGACGGTCGAGCGAATTTCGTGACCGAGCGACGGAAAGCGCCGCTTGCTGAGCGCACCTTGCAGTGGCGAAGCCGCGATAGGGCGCATCACGGAGGTAGCCCGGTTGCCTCACACCAGAATGTTTCGGAGAGAGGGTGGCTGCATGTCCCGCGCCCAGGGTGATCGCCTGCCGACCGACAGAGAAAGATGATGCTCAAAACGCTTCGAGCTGGCGCGCCGGCTGTCGCGGTGCTATTCGCTCCCGTGATGGTCTGGCGCGCATGCGCCGGATCATTGAGCCCGCAGGAATTCACTCAGGTCGAACGCGGCCGCTACCTTTCTATCCTATCGGATTGCTCTGGCTGCCATACCGCTCCCGGCGGCAAGCCGTTTTCGGGAGGGCGGCTGATCGAGACGCCTTTCGGCAATATTGCGTCGGCCAATATCACGCCCGACGTGAAAACCGGCATCGGAACCTGGAGCGACGACGAATTCGAGGCCGCGCTGAGAAAGGGCATTGGACGGACCGGTGCTCATCTCTATCCCGCCATGCCATACAATGCCTTCACCAAGATGTCCCGTGAGGACGTACTGGCGATACGGGCCTATCTCAACTCGCTGCAGCCGGTACGAAACTCGCGCAGTCCCAAGACACTTCCTTTCCCGTTCAGCATTCGGGCTGCGATGACTGTATGGAATGCGCTCTATTTTCAGGAGGGTAGCTACAAGCCGGATCCGGTCAGGTCTGCCGAATGGAATCGCGGCAAGTTCATTGTCGATGGTCCTGGGCATTGCGGAGCCTGTCACACGCCGAAGACCTTGCTCGGGGGGGAACGCGTGGATCAGTATCTGCAAGGCGCGAGCCTACAGGGATGGTCGGCCCCCGATATCACGGGCGACAGCCGCGCGGGCTTAGCCCGTTGGACGGTCGAGGATATAGCGCTTTACCTCAAGACAGGACACAATCGGACCGCCGCGGCCGCCGGGCCAATGGCTGAGGTTGTCGACCTATCAACGTCCAAGATGACTGAGGAGGACAGGCAGGCGATTGCGACGTACCTAAAATCTTTGCGAGGACGATGAGACCAGGTCTTCGCTCGAGCGATCCGACAACAGCGGTTCGGATAGGGCTCCACGGCGCTTGAGCGGGATCTTGCCGATTGTCGCGCCGTGCTCGCCGAAATGCGCAGGCGGATCGACGTGAGTACCTTATTACCCATCATCTCGTAGGACGTGATTCGAAAGCCGTGCCTTTCGGCGCTGTAACGTCAGTATCAGTGGTTGACTTGAAGCTATCGATCGGTCGCGTCGTGCAGCCGATCTGTTCGGCCTCAGAGCTCATCATGTTTAATATCGTGCTCCTGTCCGGGCGCGTGCGCCTTTGGCCGCACCGAGGTTTTGTGAACCGAGCCGCGCCGCGTCTCGGCCATCCGGCTGTGTGCGACTGCGATCAAACCGCGACGGCCGCCTGCTCCGGTGCGAGCGCATCCTCGGTTCGCCACGCGCTTGCTTGCGGCGAGGCGGACTGGAAAGCGCCACCCGCTGTCTGGCCTCCTCCCTTGGAGGGAAAGCCGACGATGGGGGTACCGGTGTATCCGCTTCTCATCACTCAAGCTTGCGACGTCTTCGCGAGTTTGTCCGCGAACGAAAAGAGGATGCGGCGGCATGGAACGGTGAAGGGATTGGCACATATTTGCGGTCATGCGCCGGAAGTCGTGCAGCAAGCCGGCGAGTACTTTCGTGGCCAACTCCGAAACGTTGATGTCGCATTGCGCGATCGACGAACCTATCTGATGGGTGACCAATTCGCGACGGCGGACATCCTTCTCACGACGTTCCTTACCTGGGCGATCGACTGTGGCGTGGGAATTTGCGATAGCGCGGTCCCATATCTTGAGCGAACAACGGCGAGGCAAGCCTATGCCGCCAGTGAGAAGACAAACTGCACGGTTTGAGACACGGATTGTGGTCCGGGGCTCCTTGAGATGAAGAACGCTCTCTCAGCGGGGAACGGGCCTGCAATGACGAATTGTGCGGTTGAAACGGAGTAGGGCGTGATTCCAGTCGCCGGCGACTTCACCGCGATGCTTACGAAATGGCGCTGACCTTCACGTCCTGTTTGGAGATCCAGGTCCCCGAAGCGTGGAGCCTCCGTCGAGCGTCAGGATCGTGCCGGTCGCGGTTCGAGAACAGGCGTCCGATGCCAGAAAGACATAAGCCGCCGCGTGATCGTCCGGTGTTCCCAGAACCTCCAATGGCATGTCGGCCGCAGTTCTCGGCGCAGGCGTCCGAGCGCTCTCCGGAAGACCTTCCGAGCCTCGCAGATTGGTCGGTACGTAACCGGACGCTATCGCATTGACCCTCACGGACGGAGCGAGTTCGAGCGCGAGTTGCTTGGTCAATCCCGTGATGGCGTGCTTCGCTGCAACATACAGAGTACCGCCGAAACCCGCGTGCGTGCCGGAGATCGAGCTCGTGAATATGATGCACCCCCGCCGCTTCGACAGTTCACCGTAACTTGCCTGTGCACCGAGCATGTAGCCTTTGACGTTCACTCCGAAGATATCGTCGAACGTCGCTTCGAGAGTTGACGGCGAGAACTCGGCAAACGGAAAGCGATTGTCATAGATGCCGGCGTTCCCCACGAAAATATCAAGACCGCCGAAGCGTTCGACCGCTGTTTGAACGGCTCGCTGATTGTCGGACGCTGAACGTACGTCGCCTGTGAGAGATATATAGCCGTCTGTCATATCCCCCGATTGTGCGGCGCTACGGGCGAGCCCAACGACACGGGCACCCTCGGCGAGGAAGCGCTTCACGACGGCGCGGCCGATGCCGGTCGTCGTGCCGGTGATGAATGCCACCTTGTTCTCAAGTTGACGCTGCATTTGTCCTCCTGCGGCCGCTCTGTCCAAATCCCGCGAATTCAACCTTGAGGCATACCTCGAGGCAAGTACCCGCGGCGCTCGCTTGACAGCTCTCGTGTGTAGTATACTACATACTTCATGGAAGCAAGAAGGAGAAGCGTCATGCGCAATGTTTTGGGTCCTGCCGTCTGGATGATGTGGGCCGTTGTCTTGCTTACGCCGGCGTCAGCTCGCGACGAAATTCGCATCGGGATTACCGGGACATTCACAGGGCCCGCGGCGTCAATCGGTATTCCATACAAACAGGCGGCCGAGTTGTTTCCGTCTCAGATCGCCGGCCATTCCGTGAAGTGGATCGTGCTGGATGATGCCGGCGACCCCGCGGCGGCGGTCCGTAATGCCCGCCGCTTCACAGATGAGGAGCAGGTCGATGCGATCCTCGGTTCGACGTCGCCTCCGGGGGCCATTGCGATGTTCGATGTCGCCGTTGAGAGCAAAACGCCGCAGCTTTCCCTGGCACCTGTCTCGGTCCCGGCGGCAAAGCGGATGTGGATCTTCAGCGTACCTCAGGCCGTGCCGGTGATGGTCTCGGCGGTGGTCGACCACATGGCCGCAAAAGGTGTGAAGAAGGTCGGATATATCGGGTTTACCGATAGCTGGGGTGATCAAAACTACAACGCGCTCGTTCGGCTGGCTCCGGCCAAGGGAATCACAATCTCGACGAACGAGCGATACAATCGGGTCGACGCGTCGGTCACCGCCCAGGTCCTGAAGATCCTGGCGACGAAGCCGGACGCGGTCTTCATCGGGGCGAGTGGCTCGCCGGCGGTGCTTCCCAATCTGACGCTTCGGGACAGCGGGTACGAGGGCCCGCTCTATAATTCTCACGGAAGTGTCTCGCGTGCCGTCCTGCAGGCCGGCGGTGCCGCAATGGAAGGAACGATTGCCCCCACGGGGCCGCTCGTCGTGGCGGACGAGTTGCCGGATTCATATCCGACCAAGAAGGCAGCAATCGATTTCGTGTCCGCCTACGAATCGAGATGGGGAAAGGGCACGCGCAATCCTTTTGCAGGATACGCCTGGGACGCGATGCTGCTCATCAGCGCTGCCGTACCGGCCGCACTGAGTGCCGGCGAACCGGGTACGGCGGAGTTCAGGAATGCCCTTCGCGGCTCGCTCGAGGCCGGAAAGGAGATCGCGGGAACGCACGCCGTCTATCGCTATACCGCCGAGGATCATGAAGGCGTCGATCAACGATCCCGCATTCTGGTCGTCGTCAAGGACGGCGCATACCACTACCTGGCGAACTGAGCAGGGGAGGCGGACCGATGAATCCGACCGTTGCGCTTCTTCTTGCCCAGGATGGAATAACGAACGGGATTGTCTTTGCGCTGCTCGGGGTCGCCATACTGCTGGTCTTCCTCGTCACGCGCGTTCTGTTTGTTGTCCAGGGCGAGTTCGTGGTGCTTGGGGCGGTCACACTGGTTCAAGTGCAGCGGGGTGAGGTCGCGGGCGCGGCCTGGTTGCTGATGCCGCTGGCGCTCCTTTGCCTCGTGCTTTCAGCGATACAGTTCGTCCGCGAACGCAACTCCCGTCTCTGGAGTCTTCAGAATGGAATTTGCCTGCTCGCGCTTGCAATCGGATTGTGCGCCACGTTCTACCCGCCGGCAGGAAAGTCGGCGTGGCTGCAGATCACCACGGTTGTCTGTCTCATCACCCCGATGGGGCCGCTGCTGTACTGGACCGCGTTCCGCAACATATGCAGATCCTCAATTCTGACGCTGCTGTTTGCGGCAATGTGTGTTCACTACGTACTGCAGGGGTTGATGCTGCCGCTGTTCGGGCCCGAGGGGTTCCGAGCGTTACCGCTCGTTCGAGGACGGATCGATTTCGGAGGGATATGGCTGTCCGCTCAGTTGATCTTTATGCTTTGCGTCTTCCTTCTGCTGACGACGGCGCTTTGGTTGGTCTTCCACCATACTCTGCCGGGCAAGGCTTTGCGTGCGGTATCGATCAATCGCGTCGGTGCTCGCCTGGTCGGCATCTCTTCAGACATTGCCGGCGCGGCGGCATTCGGTCTTGCATCCCTGATTGGAGCGGTATCGGGCATTCTGATCGCACCGCTGTCCAACGTCTACTACGACTCGGGGTTCCTGCTCGCGCTCAAGGGGTTCGTTGGATGCGTCGTGGGAGGATTGGCAAGCTTTCCGCTTGCTGCACTCGGAGCGCTTCTGACCGGGCTGCTTGATTCATTCGCGGCATTCTACGCCTCGGCCCTCAAAGACAGCATCGTCTTCGCATTGCTGGTCCCGATGCTTCTCTACATGTCGGTAACGCAGATTTCAGGACGCGGCGAGGAGGCCGGGGAGTGAGACGCCTAACAACAATTGCGCTGCTGGTACCGCTGGGGATCGCGGCATCATCCGTTGTTCTGTCAAGCTACTGGCTCACGCTGGTCATATCCGTCGGCATCAATGTACTCGTCTGCGTGGGCCTCTGCGTCATGGCGGGCCAGGCCGGCATTGCCTCATTCGGGCAAGCGGCCTTCGTCGGGGTCGGTGCCTATGCGACCGCCCTACTGACGACGCAGGGCCACCTTCCGCCCTGGGTTTCTCTATTTGCAAGTCTCGGACTGACGGTCGCCTTTGCGTTCGTCATCGGATGGATCACGGTACGCCTGTCGGGCCACTATCTTGTCCTCGGCACGCTCGGGTGGAGCGTCGGCTTCTACTATGTTCTGGCGAACGTGCCCGGGCTTGGCGGATACGATGGCATATCGGGGCTGCCCCAGCTCTTTCTCATGACCGGGAACGATGAGCGCATTCCGTTCAACGTCCTGGTGTGGGCGCTTGAAGCTGCCGTGCTTCTCATCACCATCAACATTCTCGACAGCGGGCCCGGGCGTGCTATTCGCGTCGTCCGTTCGAAGGCCATGGCCGAATCCTTCGGTATCGACACCTCACGCTACAAGCTCGCCGTCTTCGTTCTCGCGGCGACAACCGCGGGGCTGTCAGGATGGCTTCAGGCGCATTTTCTTAGATTCGTGAATCCGAACCCGTTCAACCTGAACGCAAGCGTTGAATATCTCTTCATGAGCCTTATCGGCGGGCTTTCGCACTTCGCTGGAGCCGTGATTGGTCCGTTCCTTGTCGTCGTAACGAAAAGCCTGCTGCAGACGAACCTTGCAAGCCTTGTGCAGACCACCGGCAACTATGAAATTGTCGCCTTCGGCGTGGTCGTGCTGCTGTTGCTTCATTTCGCCCCCAACGGCGTTGTGTCACTCCTGCCGGGCTCGCTGCAACTGCATTCGAGGCTGACCGGGTCGGCAAGAGAGGCACTCAATTCCGTCGAGAAGCCAGCCCGGGGCGGCGTAGTTCTGAGCGCCAAGGGTGTCAGCAAGTACTACGGTGGTCTTCGCGCACTCAATGAGGTGAGCCTGGACGTCGGCGCCGCCGAGGTCGTTGCGCTGGTGGGACCCAACGGGGCCGGGAAAAGCACATTATTCGATCTGTTGAGTGGCCTGGCCGAGCCTTCGGCGGGTGCGGTCAGCCTCCTTGGCGAACGGGTTGACGGTCAATCTCCGCGATCGATCGTGAAACGTGGTCTTGCCCGGACGTTCCAGCATGCGCAGTTGAACGACGACATGACTGTACTTGAGAATGTCGCACTTGGCGGCCATCTTCGCGGCAACACCAGTCTGATTTCCGCCGCGCTGCGGCTCGATCGCCGCAAGGAGGCCGCGTTGCTGGCTGAGGCGGCTCTTCAAATTGATCGCCTGCGACTCACCGAGGTCAGGGATGAGAAGGCGGGTTCCCTCGCACTTGGCCAGCAGCGCATCATCGAAGTTGCACGAGCCCTGATGGTGGACCCCGTCATCGTCTTGCTTGATGAGCCGGCCGCGGGGCTGCGTTTTGCCGAAAAGCAGGCGCTTGCCACGGTGATCGACGAACTGCGCAAACGCGGAGTCGCGGTTCTCGTGGTCGAGCACGATCTCGATTTCGTAGACCAGATCGCCGACCGGGTCGTTGTGTTCGATTTCGGAACAAAGATAGCGGAGGGATCGGTCGCCACTGTGTTGAACGATCCGCGCGTCGTCGAGGCTTATTTGGGCCGCCCCAGGAGTGCCGCATGAGCACGTTGATGACAGTAAGCCGGCTGGACGTACGTTACGGACAGAAGCTGGCCGTCAACCAGGCCTGTCTCGATGTCGCCGCTGGTACGATCACAACGATCATCGGAGCAAACGGAGCCGGAAAGACCAGCTTGCTTTCCGGACTAATGGGGCTCGCTGCGCGCTCCGGTTCAATCGTATTTCAGGGACGTGACGTCAGCGACGAGCCGCCTGAATCGAAGGTCCGTCGCGGTATGATCCTTGTGCCGGAGCGGCGCGAGCTGTTCGGTTCGATGTCCGTCCAGGACAACCTGCTGCTCGGAGCAATGGCGGTCAAGGCAACGCGCCATTCGAGAAGAGATCGTCTGGACCTCGTCTACAAGAAGTACCCGAGGCTTTCGGAGCGGCGGACGCAACAGGCAGGCACGCTATCGGGCGGGGAGCGCCAGATGCTGGCGCTCGGCCGCGCCCTGATGGGAAATCCGCGGCTTCTCATGCTCGACGAGCCCTCGCTCGGGCTCGCCCCAAACTTCGTCAACCAGATGTTCGAGTGGATCGTTGGCCTGCGCGAAGAGGGGATGTCCATTCTGCTGATCGAACAGAATGCCCGCCTTGCGCTCGATGTGGCGCAGTACGCCTATGTCATGCGCCAGGGCGAAATCTCGCCGCGCGCTGATGCGGCCGAGATGCGGTCCCGCGAGGATATTGCGGCACAGTATCTAGGCCCGCGACGGAAAGCCTGATGCAGGCAAAAGCCTGATGCAGGCAAATGACGCTTGCAGAAGCAACGTGTTTGTAGTATACTACATACTACACCAAGGAGAGGCGATCATGGGAGAGCGCGCCAAGCACGCTGAACTGGCCGGTCTACAGCCGCCACCCGTTCCGCCTGATGCGCGGATCGGAAGCTTCCGTTCCGGCGAACTGGTGAATGCGGACGCTTCTGCCGTGGACCGAAGGCTGTTTGTGGATGAAGAGCTCTATCGTCTCGAACAGGAGCGGATTTTCGCGAAGTGCTGGCTTTTCGTCGGCCATGAGAGCCAGCTGGAAGCGAACGGGTCGTTTCTAACGACAACGATGGCGGAGGATCCCGTTCTTGTCGTGCGCGACAAGGCGGGTAAGCTCCGGGGCTATCTGAACAGCTGCACCCATCGGGGCACGAAGATCTGCCGCGCCGATTCCGGTCGTTCGTCGACGTTCAAGTGCCCCTATCATGGCTGGACGTTCAACAGCGAGGGCGCTCTGATGAGCGTTCCGCGGCTCGGGCAGGTCTATGGTGAGAATTTCGATCGCAGCAAGCACAGCCTGCGCGAGGTTGCGAAGATCGACTCAATTCATGGTCTGATCTTCGCGACCTGGGATCCGGCCGCGCCGACTCTTCGCGAATATCTCGGCGAGATGACCTTTTATCTCGATCTCATGCTGGCTCGCATGGAGGGCGGCACGGAGCTGCTGGGTGGTCTCCACAAGTGGACCATCGGTGTGAACTGGAAGATCCCGGCAGAGAACTTCGCCGGTGACCACTATCACGTTCCGGTCACGCATGGTGCCGGCGTCGAGATGGGCTATCGCAGCCAGCTCAGCAATGACGGTTACTGCATTCACACTGGCAACGGGCACTCGATCGGTTCCGAGAGAGGTGGTGCACAGCAGGGTCATGCGGTCCAGACCGAATACAAGGGCTTCATGGACAACATGCGGGCGCAGCTTGTGGCCAAATACGGAGAGAAGGCCGCCGCGTTCGTTCCCGTCGGAGTTGGGACGATTTTTCCGAACCTTTCCTTCATGGACACGGCCCGCTTCCGGACCTTCCGCGTCTGGCATCCGCGCGGTGTCGACAAGATCGAAATCCACTCCTGCTTGATCGTGGATCGTGCATTGCCGGAGGACCTCAAGCGCGAAGTGCGCAAGCGCTACTCCCTGGCGTTCGGCCCCAGCGGCATCTTCGAGCAGGACGACGGAGACGTGTGGCAGAGCATTCAGGATTCGATGCGCGGGCGCATAGGTCGTCAAGGCTGGCTCAATTACGAGATGGGGGTCGGCCGTGAAGGTCCGACTGTGGACCGGTACGGTCCCCCGTTTGTGGGCTCCACCAGCGACATCCTTATGACCGAGGCCAATCAGCGCGCCTACTATCGGCAGTGGGCCAAGTTGATGACGGAGGGCGATCGATGAGCGAAGATGCGGTTCGCGAAGACGCCGGCGTCGTGTCCGACGATCTCCGGAGGGAGATCGAAGCGTTCTATCGCACTGAAATTCTCCTGCTGCAGGGTCATCGGTACCGGCAGTGGCTGGAACTCATGGATGAGAGCATCAAATACCGGGTGCCTGTGACCACGTCGACGGTGAACGGGCTGGTCGCTGCCGACGACGCGCTCGGATATTACGATGAGGACCTGGAACTGCTGAAGGCTCGCGTCGCCAAGCTGGAGAGCAAGCAGTCGTGGGTGGAGCAACCGACGTCCAGGCTGCGGTACTTCATCCAGCTTCTCGATCTCGTGCATCAGCCCGACGGGACCATCGCGGCAAGCAGCAACCTTCTGCTCTACCAGCACAGGTGGAATCTCGATCAGAGTTTTACGGGCGAAAGGAACGATGTTCTGATGCCTATTCCGGGTGGTTTCCGGTTGAGATCACGTCTGGTGGTCCTCGATCGACAGGCGTTCACCGAACAGGGCTTGAGCGTCTTCTTCTGAACCGACCTCTGACAAGGAGTAGCGCCGTGTTGGCTGCAGCAACAGTACACTTTCCCTACATTACCGGCTGGCCCGAGCGCGCTCCGGCTAATGACCGCGAGGCGACGATAAACGGGTTTGCACGTCTCGGGCAGCTGTTCATTGATGGCGGCGTCGATACGGTCATCGCTTTCACCAGCGAGCACATCGTCAACTTGCAGCCCCGGCTTGCCGCTCCGTTCCTGGTCGGCATCGGGCAAAGCCACAACGCTTTCCCCGAGCCTCATTTCAACCTGAGGCCGGTGACGCGGCGAGGGGATCCGGAATTCGCCGGGAATCTCGTGAGCGAGCTCTATGCTTGCGGATACGACGTGGCCCACTCGAGCGAGCTCCTGTTTGACCACGGCACCGTGCTGCCGTTAGCTCTGATGAACCTTCCGCCGGGCATCGCCATCGTCCCGGTGATCATCAACAGCATCTTCAAGCCACTGCCGTCGCTGGATCGCTGTCGCAACTTCGGGCGTGCGGTCCGCGAAGTGCTCTCGAAATCGAATCTCGGGCGCCGCGTTGGCCTTCTGGCCACCGGAGGCATATCGCATACCGTCGGCGCTCCCGGACCGGAGCGCAATGATCCGACATTTGACCAGCGTTTCCTCGGCGCCCTGGCAAATGGCGATCTCGATGCACTGTCTCGCATCTCGGACGCGGAGATCGATGCGGCGGGCAATGGCACCCACGAGATCCGGAATTGGGTTGCCGTCGCCGGGGCCATGTATCCCCAGCGACCCAAAGTGGTCACCGCGATCCCGTACGTGACGGGGTGGAACAGTGGTGTGCATCAGCTTGTCTGGGAGGCTGCATGAGCTCCGCCGCACTCACACAGTTTCTGATCGACGTCACGCGCGGAGGCCAGGCCGGAGCGTACGCCAAGGATCCCGCGCAGGTTCTGAAGACGTCCGGTCTCACGAACGATTTGCGCACTGCGATCGAAAAGCAGGACATCGGCGCGCTATGGCAGGCCGGTGCTCACCCGATGGCGCTGCTCTATTTCGCGCGGTCATGCGGTTGGACCAGCGAACGATACTACGAGTGTATCTCGGGCGTCGGCGTCGATCGTCCATCGAAATCTTGATTCAGGGAGAAGCGCTATGTCAGTTGTCGCGGTCTCGGTTGGCGATCGAAAATGGGAAGAATGGCGCCCCGGCGTGAAGAGCCGCAGTTGGTCAGGTCAGATCGATGGCGCTCAGCAGATTCGTGTCGGAGAACAGATCTTCGAGCCTGGCAGCATCGGAGTGCCGGCGCATTGGCACACCTATGAGGAACAGATCCTGGTTCTCGCGGGTACGATCACCATCGAAGTGAGCGAGGAGACGCGGGTTCTGCAAGCACCGGCTTGCGTCATTATACCGCCTCGGGCCGTACACAGCTTCGCCTGCCATGGCGACAAGCCGCTGCACATTCTGGGAGCGCTCGACTCTCCAATTCACGAGTCATTCTTCACGAGTTTCCCCGAAGGCGAAGCCATCCGGGAGTATGAAGCGGATTATCCCGGTGGGGTCCGTCGGCGTGTGCGCGTCGATCCCGTTACGAAGGCTGTTCAGCATATTGCTGAGGTGCGGAACGCGGCTCGCGAGCAGCCAGAAACGCGTCGATAGATTTCTTGATGTGTTCAGTCATGGCCGTTCTGGCTGCCGCAGGGCTGCGCTTCGCAATGAGGTCGAGGATTTCGTTATGCTCCTTCATAACCACCTCATTGCGGAGTTTTGTAATTCTGGCGCCGCTCGCGATGAGGTACATCTTGCCGCGGACACCGAGCAGAACCCGTCTGACCTGCGGCAATCCTGCGATTTCGGCCATTCGCATGTGCAGTGTCTCGTCGAGGCCGAACATATCGTCGCGAGTGCGCCCTTTGCCGCTCGCGATAGTGCGGAGTTCACCGAGGTCCTCATTCGTGGCCGTCGCGCAAAGCCGCTCCACAACCAGCTGCTCGAGGGCGATGCGCAGCATGCGAATCTCGTCGATCGCGGCATCGTCGAGCTCGACGAGGCGAAAACCGCGCTTCGGGACGATTTCGACAATCCCGTCCCGAAAGAGATCCAACAGCGCCTCGCGGACCGGAGTGCGCGATACGCCGAGCGATTTCGCAAACGTGGTTTCGGAAAACAGTTCGCCGCGAGCGATCCTGCCTTCGCGTATCGCGCGTCTGATCGCCACATAGGCTTGCTGTGCGAGGCTGTCGGAACGAACAAGAGGTTTGAAGGAAGGCATCGATGGACCCAGGAGATTGGACCGTTCACTACGTCTCTGTATCTAGTATACTACATGCTTCGGTGAAATGAAATGAATTTGGGACTCGATCAAAAGGTCGCGTTGATTACCGCTGCGTCCCGCGGCCTCGGTCGCGCCACGGCCGAAGCCTTGGTGGCCGAGGGCGCAAACATAGTGGCGCTCGCGCGAAGTGCCTCTGATCTGGCTGCGCTCGAGGCCGAAAACCCGTCCCGATGCACCGCAATGCCTGCTGATCTGCTCGACCCGATGACGGCTGAGCGCGCCGTCGACTGTGCCATCAGGGCATACGGACGGTTGGACATTGTCGTGGTCAATACGCCGGGGCCTCCTCCGATGAAGCCGCTGGAGGCAACTGACGAGGATTTCGTTCGCGCCTTCGATACCACCTTCTATCCGGCGGTAAGGCTCATCCGGGCGGCGGCGAAGCATCTTTGCGAGAGCAAGAGCGGGCGGATCGTCATTGTCTCGTCGACAAGTGTCAAAGGGCCAAAGGATTTTCTGTCTCTCTCGGCCGCAGCCCGCAGCGCGCTATGGGCGTGGGCGAAGAGTGCGGCTCCTGCGCTGTTCGAGCACGGTGTTACCGTGAATGCCGTATTTGCCGGACCGCACGCAACCGATCGTGTTCGCGAACTCGGAGCAAGCCCGAAAGCCATGGGGCGCCCGGAGGACTTCGGGGCCATCGTCGCCTCGATCTGCGGCGAAGCAACGAAGTTCGTGACCGGCACCGGATATTTGATCGACGGCGGTGAGTTTAAGGGGCTTTGAGCATGACGACTTCGATGAGCGCCTATCGGATCGGACAGGGGCCGGCACTGCTGCTGTTGCATGGCATAGGATCGAGCCGGACAGGCTGGGATCACCAAATCTCGCGGCTGAAGAACTCGTTCACCTGCATCGCCCCTGATCTACCGGGATACGGCGACTCTCCAGATCCCGCGGAACCGGGCCTGGGTGCAATCGTGCGTGGTCTTGCAGCGGTCCTTGACGGTCGGAGCGCGCACGTCATCGGTGTCTCGTTTGGGGCACTGGCGGCTCTTGCCATCGCACGCACCTACCCGTCACTCGTGAAATCTCTCGTCCTGGCCGATGCCACGCTGGGCAAGGCGCGCGAGCGGGATAGTGATCGCGAACGTTGGCTGATGCATCGGCGAGCGCTGGCCGGGAATCTCGCCTCAAGAAGCCTCGAACGCGCCGGTGAGATCGCCGCGCCAGGGGCGCCGGTGGGGGTGATTGAAGAAATAGCCGCGCACATGCGACGGGCGCGGCCAGCCGGCTACCTTGCGGTCGCTCAAGCCATCTTTGAAACGGATGCGGTGCCATGGCTCGATAGAATCGTCCAGCCCGCTTTGATCATCTGCGGCGACCAGGACAGCGTTACCGGGTTGGGAGTCTCTGAAGCACTGGCAAAGCACCTGCCTCGCGCGAAGCTGGTCGAGGTCGCGGGAGCAGGCCACGCACCGCACATCGAACGGCCCGACCGCTTTGCGCACGCCGTGCAGGAGTTTCTGAACGAGTTGAGCCGCACCGACGGCGCAGCCGTTACCGCTGATTGATACGCAGGGCGGACCTGCGCGGGATTATTCCAATGAGTGAACCGAATGGTGGAATGCTGAACCTAGTCGTGACGGAGATCAATACCGAAACGCCGGCGATCCGTTCCGTTACCTTGGCGAAGGCGGACGGTGGCCTGCTTCCAGAATGGAGCGCCGGAGCGCATATCGATATCGAACTGCCGTCCGGAGACCGGCGCTCATATTCGTTGATGGATACTTCGCTGGATGAGAATCATACAAAACAGGCAAAGTCATATCGCATCGGCGTGCGGCGCGAAGAGCCCAGTTCCGGAGGCTCCGCGTTCGTTCACAGCCTGAACGTGGGCGACCGAGTCGCGGTCAGATCGCCCCGCAACAATTTCGCGCTGGATCCCGGGCAGAATGAAGTGCTTCTGCTCGCCGGTGGGATCGGCATCACGCCGATCGTTTCGATGGCCGCAGAATTGACCAGACGGGGCAGTGCCTTCAGGTTGATTTATGCCGGCCGTGCGCGGCGGGATCTGGCTTTCGTTCCTGAACTCGAGGTGCTGCTCGGCAAAAGGCTCGAAATACATGACGATAGCGTCTCCGGCGTACTCGACGTGGTCGCCAAAATGCGTTCGCTGGGCGAGGGCATATCACTTTACGTATGCGGTCCGATTTCGATGATAGAGGCGGCCATTTCGGCGGCGCGCGCCCTCGACTGGCCCGATGGCCGGCTACGCTTCGAGATCTTTACCAAGCCGACCTTTACCGAGGGCGATGCCGCGTTTGAAGTCGTTCTTGCGAGCTCTGGCAAGCGTTTCCGAGTTCTTCCCGGCCGATCGATTCTGGATACGCTGATTGAAAACGGCGAGCAGCCCCTTCACGACTGCAAACGGGGAGACTGCGGTCTTTGCCAGGCGGGCGTGCTCGAAGGTCTGCCAGAGCACCGCGACTACTATCTCAGCGAGAAAGAGCGCTCGATGAACAAGGTCATGCAGATCTGCGTATCCCGCTCGAGAACACCGGTTCTGGTGCTGGATCTGTAGGTAACCGGGAACTTCGACGAAACGAACCCGGCGTTTCGGCCATTCTGCAGACCGATCTCAAGACATGAAAGCGTATCGATGAAACAGCAATCGACGCCGGCTTCAGTAGATCCGGCTCATCCCTATTCTCCAGCCTTCATGGTCGACGACCTTGCATTCGTCTCAGGAGCGCTTCCGACGACACGAGATGGAACCGTCGTGGGAGGGCGCGAGGCGGCAATGGAGGCCGCGCTCGAGACGCTTGCGTTCCGCCTGGCTGCAGTCAATTTGACTCTCAGCGACGTCGTCAAGCTCACCTATTTCGTGACGGACATCACCTTGCGCGACGAGGCCAATCAGCAACTGATCAAGCACTTTGCGCACCCCCGCCCGGCGAGGACATTCGTCGAGGTGAGCTGTCTGCCGTACGGAGCGACAGTCGAGATCGACGCTGTGGCGCATCGAAAAGCGAGGCGCGGCTAACCGGTCTTGCAGGACACTTTGCCGCAGCAAGACGCAGGGCCGCGCAACACGTCTCGCCAGTGGTGGTCGAAGAGATTGCGCGAAAGGGAGCGTCATCGAAGTATGGTGCGTCCCGTAGAAAACAGCGCCTCCCGCGATAATGGAATGACGACCAGACAGTGTTTTCGAGGAGGGGCCGCCCGATGCGCTTAGTGGTCGGCCTGCGGTACCGGGACGGGAGAAAATCTGATGCGGATTGGGCGGCTGTTTGCGATGTCGATGCTGTCGGTCACCGCGCCGCCGGTGATCCTTGGCGCGGAAGTTGTTGTGCCACAAGCGGGTACCGTTTCCAGTAAATCTGAAGCGATCAACGCGGTGGAAGCGTTCAGCGCGGTGCTGGGAATTGGACAACAACTGGCCGCCCTTCGAGCGCCTTACGTTGTTCCACTGCTACAGGATATGAGCGCAACGCCGGCGCAACTAGACCAGGCCGTATCCTGCGAGCGCTGCCCTGCGCGGATCAGCTCACCCTCGTCGAAAGTGAGCCAGCCGGAGGCGTCCACCAGCACCTGCTCGTCGGCTGCTCAACCTAGCTGGCGAGACCGCCCGCCTGAAGTTGGCTTGACTTGAAAAGCCCAAGGGCCAATGCGATGTCGACGAGAGATCGATCGGCGTCGATTAGGAACGCTTTCGCGCTCTCGAGGCGCCTCAAGCTGGCATAACCGTGAGGCGCCTGCCCGAGGGCTTAGGCTCGTGCAAAGTGAAACGGCTCAGACATGCGCTCGACGCCACGGTGTCCCGGCTGAGATCACCTTCAAGAGTCGCCTCGATATAGTCGAGAGCGCGTTTTGAGCGCGGAGCTCTGAGGCAATGGTGCGAGTGATTTCGCCTAGCAGTGGATTCTCGAAGGCGCTGTCGCGTCGTAGTGCGCTGAGTGCCGACACATCGACGTCGATGCCAAGTTTGCTTGGGGAGAATTGGGACAGATATGAACCAACTCAGGTACATCATCGGAAATATCGATCGAGCCGTCGCGCCAGGCTGTGGCACAATGCCAGACTGTGCTGCGCAGGGTCGGGACGCGATCGACGATGCCTGCGGCCCGCCGCGTGATCCAGGTTTCGCTGATCGCGGATGTTGTCGTACCGCATGACGTACATCATTGCGCTCATTAGCGCATCGTTGAATGCCTCATGTTGAGGAAGCGGAGGGATCTCGAGGTCCCCGAGAATTGCGGAGAACGAGAGATCGACGGAGATGTTAGGAGGTGCATCACCGTACTTTCGTTCATAGTAGAGGCTGGAGATCTCAATGCGGCGATTTGGCAGTTCGATGCCAATGAACGGAAGGATATGCTTGTCGAGCATCGCGACGTCGAAATCGACGTAGTATCCGACCAGCGGTCGTCCGCCGACGAAATGCAGGAAATCAGGGAGCAGCTTCCGGATCGGGGCTTCATGCTCAACGTCGACCTGACGCAGGCGATGAATCTTGATGGCGTCCGCCCGTATGTTGGTCTCCGGGCGTACCACCCTCTCGAAGCGCTCACTGGCTAGAATGCGATTACCTCTGATCTTGACTGCGGCGATGCTTATGATGTCATCCGTTCGCACATTTAGCCCGGTGGTCTCGCAATCGATGGCGACCACTTCATCTGCGGGTCCGTGCTTGAGCATGAATCGATATGACTGGTCGCAGATCGACGCTTGATGAAACAGGCGTTTGATCGCGCGCGGGATCACGTCAGAAGACACCGAGATTGAAGTGGTGGCGAATAAACTCGCGGAACCTCTTGACGACATAGAACGCGTCACGCAGCAGGTCCCGCTCCATGCTCGACAAGGATGATGGTCTTACCAACGTGCCTGTGGCGCCGGCGGACTCCGCCAGTTGTCCGTCGAGACGCAGCATCAAGATGAAGTTGAGAGCTTGATGAAGCTCGCGCGCGAATTCGGCGTGAAAGACGCCCATATCACGTAGACGACTAATACGCTTGTCCGTCGCGGTTTCCATTAACCCATGCTCGAGAGCAAGGCTGCGAACGCCATGCACAATCGGAAACAGACCGCCCTTTTTCAGGTCGATCGCGTCACCATTGCCCCCAGATGTGATCAAGTTCCTGAATAAGCCGATCGGTGTCGTGAAGAGGTCGATGGCCCGTGCAAAATGCGCGAGGAACGCCTGTTCCCCCCGCGCCATCTCGATCAGCGTGGTCTTCGCTTCGGTTAGTAGGGCCGCATTGCCGGCAACGCACCGTGCATCGAAGAGGATAGCGACGTTCAGATGCGCGGTATCGTCAGGCAATGTGAGCCACCTGCGTATGTCGGCGACATAATCGGACAGCGGTTTGGACCACGCTGGATTGCTCACCATCACGTTTCCGGGGCAGGGCGGAAAGCCGAAGTTCGACAGCGCGCCGGAGAAAGCAGTGCGAAACGCATTAAGCGTCACCTCCTCGACTGCACCCGACAGGATGAGGCCGTTGTCTTGATCGGTGCGGGCAGTTTGCTCACCTCTGCCCTCACTTCCCATGACCATTAGGCATCCGCCAGTGCGAATGTCGGCCGGCGCCACGAGATCGAACAATCTGGAAAGTAGACGCTGATTCAAGTCAGAGACAATCTCGCCAATCAACTCGACATCGATCCCTTGGCGCCGCAGGGTCCGCACCTGGGCCGCTGTTTGGCGCGCGGCCGCCGCCAGGTCGTCCTGGCTCGCAGCGCGCTCTATGCGTCCGGCAATAACCTGGGCGCTGCCAGCGAGGAAGCCTAGTACATCGATGTCCTCGAGGATACCGACGAGGCGTTCGTCGTCGCGTATGGCGATGCGACGCTTGTTGAGCTTGGTCATAAGTACGAGCGCCGAGGAGACGAGATCGTCAGGCCGCAGTGTAACCAGGTCAAAGTGCGCCAGATCGCGAACGGATGCTTGAATCGATTGGCGTCTCAATACGACGGCCTTCGATAGGTTCATGCCAGTGATGATGCCAGTCCGA
This sequence comes from Bradyrhizobium ivorense, assembly GCF_900696085.1. Lineage (GTDB taxonomy): Bacteria > Pseudomonadota > Alphaproteobacteria > Rhizobiales > Xanthobacteraceae > Bradyrhizobium > Bradyrhizobium ivorense. Next base: position 679,931 of record NZ_CAADFC020000016.1, on the reverse strand, counting down.
TGGCCGTCGCGAACAAACAATGCATTGCTGTTGATCTCTTGCATCTTGCGGCCTGCCGTTTCTACCGTGTCGTCGGCGTCAACGAAGGCGGCCGGGTGCAGAAAAAGCTCGGAAATGCGGGCCCGCATCACCGATCCGTGCCTCTGCTCATCCTGATCCCTGACGAATTCATCCAGCTTGCGTGCGATATCGCCATAGAAGAACGCGGCAAACCTTGGATTGTTCTGAATCAGGTCGAGCACTGTATGCCTCGGCGCCGAGTAGCACAGCGCTTCATCACGCGCGACGAAGGCGTGTCCGCTCTTGCCGTGCAGGAGGGCGCGGCTATCGAAGCTGTCCTTGGGGCCGAGCAAGGCCAGCAGATCGGTCCCGTCACGTTCCTCGATGGTGCCCTTGATGACGACAAAGAGCGCCTGAGAAGGGCTGCCTTGATCGATAACGGGTTCATCTGGACGAAAGTAGACAATGTCCAGCGCCGCACGAAGTGTCTCTGCTTCGTGCGGCGTCAGGCGATCAAACGGTGGATTCGCGGCGTCGAAAGCCTTGGGCATTCGCCATTGCGCCTATTTTCCACGGAGTGGAGGTCTCAATGACTGGTGGCGCTTGCTGCTCCGATGCCGGTCTGGCTCCGCACGAATTGCGCGTCGAATCCGTCGCGGTCGGTGTCGGCGCGCGCGCTCCGGTCCAGGACCGAGATCAACCAGATGGAGACGAATGCAATCGCCATCGAGAACAAAGCAGGGTTGTCCAGCTTGATGGGGGCGGATCCCTTCGCGAAACCGAGGGTCACCTCCCAGACCGCTGGCGATAGGATGACGCCGACCACGGCACTTGCCAGGCCGAGCAAGCCTCCAATCAGCGCACCTCTCGTGGTTAGGTTTTTCCAGAAGATCGACATCACCAGCATAGGGAAGTTGCAAGACGCCGCGATGGCGAACGCAAGGCCAACCATGAAGGCGACGTTTTGGTTCTCGAAGATGATGCCGAGCACGATCGCGAGCACGCCCAAGAACAGGGTCGCTATCTTGGAAACACGAACTTCATCCTGCTCGTTGGCATGTCCCCCCTTGACCACCATGGCGTAGATATCGTGGCTGATGGAGGAAGCGCCTGCGAGCGCCAAGCCGGAGACGACGGCCAGGATCGTGGCGAAAGCGACGGCCGAAATGAAGCCGAGGAACAGATTGCCTCCCACCGCGTCGGCCAGATGGATCGCCGCCATGTTCGACCCACCCCTGATGGCCGCGATCCCGCTCTTGGTTTTCTCGAGGATGCCCGCGTCGAGGAACGCCAGATCGGTAGAGACAAGCGTAATGGCCCCGAACCCGATGATGAAGGTCAAGATGTAAAAATAGCCGATGAAGCCGGTTGCATAGAACACTGACTTGCGAGCGGCCTGTGCGTCTTTCACCGTGAAGAAGCGCATGAGGATGTGCGGCAGACCGGCGGTACCGAACATAAGGGCCAAGCCGAGCGAGATGGCCGACAGCGGATTTGAGATGAGGCTGCCGGGCTCCATGATGGCGAGCTTCTTGGGATGTACCTCGGTCGCCTTGGCGAACAATGCTTCAGGGCTAAACCCGAACTTGTAAAGGACGGCTCCGGCCATGAACGTCGCGCCGAACAGCAACAGCACAGCTTTGATGATCTGCACCCACGTCGTGGCTTTCATGCCGCCAAAGGTTACGTAGATCATCATAAGGCCACCCACCAGGATGACGGCCATCCAATAGTCCAAGCCGAAAAGCAGTTGGATCAGCTTGCCGGCGCCAACCATCTGCGCGATCAGGTAGAACGCGACGGTCACCAGCGAACCGCACGCGGCCAGGATGCGTATCCGCGTCTGGCCGAGCCGGAATGAAGCGACATCGGCGAATGTAAACTTGCCAAGGTTGCGGAGCTGCTCAGCAATCAGGAACGTGACGACAGGCCAGCCAACAAGCCAACCTACAGAGTAAATCAGGCCATCATACCCTGAAGTGTAAACAAGACCTGAAATGCCGAGGAAGGATGCGGCCGACATGTAGTCGCCGGCGATCGCAAGCCCGTTCTGGCCGGCCGAGATGCCGCCTCCTGCCGAGTAGAAATCCGCCGCCGAAACCGTCCGTTTCGATGCCCAATAGGTAATTGCAAGCGTCAGGGACACGAACCCCATGAACATGCTATGGCGGCCCAATTGACCGCTTGCTTCGTGCCGCCATCGATCGTCCCGGCTGCAAGTGCAACCGAAGGAAAGCAAAAGAAAATCATCACCAACAGGTAGGACATCTTTTTCATTAGCGGCGTGCTCCAACAATCTTGCGGATCAGAGGGTCATATTTGGAATTCGCTTTGCTGACGTAGATGCCTGTCAGCAGGAATGCTGAAACGATGACCAATAGCCCGATCGGAATGCCAATAGTTGTGACGCCGGCGCTTATGGGTGTGCCCAGGAGGTGTGGCGCGTAGGCGACGAGCAGGATGAAGCCGAAATAGACGATCAACATGATCGCCGATAGCGTCCAGCCCAGGGACGAACGCCGGCGAACGAGTTCTTGATAGTCCGGGTCTTGCTCAATCTTTTCGTAAGTGTTCAATTGTCGATCCCTTCAGAATGGACGGAAGAACCTCTGACCACGGGGGACTTCATTCATTTCCGGCGTATTCAACGTCAGGTACTGATGGGCGCGAGGCGCATAAATTCGCGACAAGCCGCCAATGAAGCGGCGTTAAGTATGTACGATCGAAGAAGAGGGGTCTTGATGCAGATCAAATGTTGCAGATGCGCATTGATCTGCCGGTCTCGATCGCGAAGGTGACTCTGACGCGTTGTCTAGAAAGCAGCTGCAGACGTGCGCTTCTTGATGGAGATCAATCCGGCATCGAATACATGCTCATATATGGCGTATGAGTGGGGAGTTGGATAAAACAGCCAGCTGGCCGTGCACGATCCGCGTGCGGACCGCTTAGCCTCCGAGAAGAGAGCAGACTTCCCTGGTGTGGTGGGGTAATGGCGTTACACAGAAGATAATCTCGGAGGAATTGCCATGGATGCGAAGTCCGTAAGTGCCAGTTCGCCGGAAGCGGTTTATGACGTGTCGGCCGACTGGGCCAAGCGCGCCTATATCGATGACGCCAAATATCGCGAGATGTATGCGCGCTCGGTCACGGACCCCAACGGATTCTGGGCCGAACACGGCAAGCGGGTCGACTGGATCAAGCCCTTCACCAAGGTCGAGAACATCTCCTTCGCGCCGGGCAACATCTCGATCAAATGGTTCGAGGACGGCGAGCTGAACGTCGCCTGGAACTGCATCGACCGCCACCTCGACAAGCGCGGCGACCAGACCGCGATCATCTGGGAGGGCGACGATCCCTCCGAATCCAAGCACATCACCTACTGCCAGCTGCATGACGAAGTCTGCAAGATGGCCAACATCCTGCGCACCCGGAATGTGAAGAAGGGCGATCGCGTCACGATCTATCTGCCGATGATTCCGGAGGCGGCTTACGCGATGCTGGCCTGCGCGCGGATCGGCGCAATTCATTCGGTGGTGTTCGGCGGCTTCTCGCCGGACAGCCTCGCGCAGCGCATCAAGGACTGCGACTCCAAGGTGATCATCACCGCCGACGAGGGCCTGCGCGGCGGCAAGAAGGTGCCGCTGAAGGCCAATGTCGATGCGGCGATCGCCAAAACCGGCGGCGTCGACTGGGTCGTGGTGGTCAAGCGCACCGGCGGCAAGGTCGACATGAACCCGACGCGCGACCTCTGGTATCACGCCGCCGCCGAGATGGTGACCACCGAATGCCCGTGCGAGCCGATGAACGCCGAGGATCCGCTGTTCATCCTCTATACCTCGGGGTCGACCGGAACGCCGAAGGGTGTGCTGCACACCTCGGCCGGCTATCTGGTGTTCGCGTCGATGACGCATCAGTACGTCTTCGACTATCATGGCGGCGACATCTACTGGTGCACCGCCGACGTCGGCTGGGTCACCGGCCACAGCTACATTCTCTATGGGCCGCTCGCCAACGGCGCGACCACGCTGATGTTCGAGGGCGTGCCGAACTACCCGGACAATTCGCGGTTCTGGCAGGTGATCGACAAGCACAAGGTCAACACCTTCTACACCGCGCCGACCGCAATCCGCGCCCTGATGCAGGGCGGCGACGAGCCGGTGAAGAAGACCTCGCGCGCCTCGCTGCGGCTGCTCGGCTCGGTCGGCGAGCCAATCAATCCGGAAGCCTGGGAGTGGTACCACCGCGTGGTCGGCGACGACCGCTGCCCGATCGTCGACACCTGGTGGCAGACCGAGACCGGCGGCATTCTGATCACGCCGCTGCCCGGCGCCACCAAGTTGAAGCCGGGATCGGCGACGCGGCCGTTCTTCGGCGTGGTGCCTGAAATCGTCGACGCCGACGGCAAGACGCTGGACGGCGAGACCTCGGGCAATCTCTGCCTGACGAGGTCGTGGCCGGGCCAGATGCGCACCGTCTATGGCGACCACGACCGCTTCGAGCAGACCTACTTCTCGACCTACAAGAACAAGTACTTCACCGGCGACGGCTGCCGGCGCGACGCCGACGGCTTTTACTGGATCACCGGCCGGGTCGACGACGTCATCAATGTCTCCGGCCACCGCATGGGCACCGCCGAGGTCGAGAGCTCGCTGGTCGCGCATGAGGCGGTCTCCGAGGCCGCGGTGGTCGGCTACCCCCACGACATCAAGGGCCAGGGCATCTATGCCTATGTCACCTTGATGAAGGGCACCGAGCCGACCGAAGCGTTGCGCAAGGAGCTGGTGGCCTGGGTCCGCAAGGACATCGGCCCGATCGCCTCGCCGGATCTCATTCAATTCGCGCCCGGCCTGCCGAAAACCCGCTCCGGCAAGATCATGCGCCGCATCCTGCGCAAGATCGCCGAGGACGATCCGTCCAGCCTCGGCGACACCTCGACGCTGGCCGATCCGGCCGTGGTCGACGACCTCGTGCACAACCGCCAGAACAAGAAGGGCGCGCCGGCGTAACAGCGTGACTGAGCAGCAACAACTGGAAAGCGCCAAACGGGCCGATGGAGACAATGCGGTGAGAATAGTTCTGTTGGGGCCTCCAGGGTCCGGGAAAGGGACTCAAGCGATCCGTCTGGCTAAGCAGTTAGGCATTCCTCAGCTGTCGACTGGGGATATGCTGCGCGCTGCAGTGTCGGCGGGAACATCGATCGGCGCAAAGGCAAAGGCGATCATGGAACGCGGCGAACTCGTTCCCGACGAACTAGTCGTCGCTATAGTCGCCGAGCGCATCTCGCGGCCCGACGCGAAATATGGGTTCATTCTGGATGGCTTTCCCCGCACTATTGTCCAGGCCGCCGCACTCGATGATATCTTGCGGGCAGCGGGCCTTCGACTTGACTCGGTGCTGGAATTGGACGTTGACGAAGCCGCCCTGCTGGGTCGAATCCTTAACCGAGCCAAGGACGCGACGGCCAACGGCCACGCCAGAGCAGATGACACCGAAGCTGCATTGAGAGTTCGCTTGGAGGAGTACGGAAGACAAACCAAACCGCTTGCAGATTACTACCGTGAGCAAGGTATTTTGAAGAGCGTTGATGGCTTGCAACCGATAGACAAGGTGGCGAGCTCACTCTTGGAAGCTATCCATACGCAAGGGGAAGGGGTGCGTTACGCTGCCTCATCCTCGCCGTAGACTGCGGCATTCCGAGCGAACGGGAACGACTTGCCGATCATGCCGAATGGCTCATCGGTGCCAGGTCGCCCACACAAGGCGATGACCGTCGAGAGGAGCGGCTGTGAGTCCCTAAGCGATTGTACGTAGGTCCTCGTGCGAAGGAACCACACCAAACGTCCTGAGTACCGTGGTTCTGGGTTCGGGATATCCGGTGCGGACAATTGCGACGGCGCCGGTATGCCCGAGTATCTTCCACAGGTGCTTCGCATACTCTATCGCCGAAGAAGGAGTGGCGCACTTGAGCTGTTGGCCGGCTACGAGCCGTTGATCGGTCATGTCGTACGGCACCGCAACGAACTGGTTGAGTTCATTCATTATGTTAACCTCCCAGTTGGAAGCCAAACAATACATCAGCGCCAAAGGGACGTATTGACCTGGCTCAACGGGCCGCTTTGCAGCCTGTGCTGAAGGCGAGCGAAATCGATCCGTCGACCGATGTTGCGGAATATTGCCGTCCTCCGGACGCGAAAAGTGGCTGCCGTCCATGGAAGCGCAGGCGAGCGCGAAAAATTGATCTCCCTCATAGGACGTCGATGCGTCGCTTGACGACGTTGTCAAGCAGATGGATGCTTACGACATCGCGCAAGTCCCGGTCGTCAGCGGCGGAGTCGTCGTCGGTATTGTCAGCCGAGTAGAGCTGCTGGCGACACTGGCAATTCGACTGAGCGAAGAGACCGCAAGGCGAAAGGTTAGAGCGCAGCGATGAACGAGATGGCCGTCTGCACGCGTGCGTATGCCTTCGTCTGGAGTGAACATCTCAGTGCCAAGACCTCTCCATCGGACTGACGGGCGTCGGCGAGTGCCGTGCGCGCATTCGTCGTCTCGGTTTCTGCATCGCAGGAGAAATGGCTTGAGGGAGCATCGGCTAAAGTTTCTGGGAACTCTGCCATATCATGCTACGCTGAATTGACGTGGCTCAAACATTCTCTCTGCCGCCCTCGTTAGCCTGCGACCGCACAAAAAGAGGAGCCGGACATGCAAGCGCGCGACGTGATGATTTGCAGTGTCATCTCGGTTGGCCCAGATATCCCCGTTCAAATCGCGGCCAATGCGATGGTTCGCAACTGTGTCAGCGCGCTCCCGGTCATTGATATCTATGCAAAGCTGGTCGGCATCGTTTCGGAGGGCGATCTGATCCGGCGCGTCGAGATCGACACCGATCGGCACCCTCCCGGCGTTGGCGAGGCACCCATGTCGAGCGATTCGCTGGCGATGGATTTCGTCAAATCGCACGCCAGACGCGTAAGCGATGTAATGACGCGTGAGGTGGTAACGGCGCAGCCTGAAACGCCGCTGCGGGAAATCGCAAACTTGATGGAGAAGCATAACATAAAACGGGTGCCGATCGTTCAGGGCGAACAGTTAGTCGGCATCGTCAGCCGCGCGAACCTGTTGCAGGTCCTGGCACGCGCCAACGACAATACGGAGTGGGTCGAAAGCGACCGCGCGCTGCATCAGCGCTTCGTCGAGAGCATCAGGAATCAGCCGTGGGCAAGCAGACCCTTCAATGTCATCGTTAAGGATCGTCGCGCCGATCTCTGGGGATTTGTTCATAGCGTAGATGAAAAGACAGCCGTTCGCGTTGCGGCCGAGGCGACGCCGGGAATCGAGTCGGTATCTGATCATCTGGGCATTGCGCCCCAAGGCTCCGAGACTTGATTATCCATTCATCGCTCGTGCTGCGGATATCAAACGCGGCTCTGGGCGAGTCAATTGGCTCCCCCAAGGCTGGCCTGTCAACAGCAGGATTGCGATCAGTAGCGAGCCCGTCCAGTAGATCTTTCCTGCATGATCGCGTTGGTGATCGTCCACAGACTCGGCAGTAGCGCTTTGCTCTCCATCGAGAAGCCAAACAGTTTCGGAAGCTGACTGATCAATACGGTCAGTGCAATTCCGTTGACGTAGCCGTAGCGGCTCGGCTTGGAGAGGAGTTCAGTTACGAAGCCCAGGCGCAATATGCCCGCGAGAATGCACACCACGCCCCAAACGATCGCCATCATGCTCGCTAGAGCTGCAGCTCGAAGAGGTTTGCCTCCAGATAGTAGAACGACCGTGCGAAGAACGATTGCTGCCAAAGCGGAGCCCGGTCCGACGACGAGGATGCGGCTTGGGCCGAAGACCGCATAAGCCACGAGCGAGATCATCGTTGCGTATAGCCCGTAGATTCTGGGCACGCCCAATGCTTCCGCATACGCAGTTCCGACCGGAGCCAGCACAGCCGCCAGAACGAGTCCTGCGACGACGTTGCGCCGAAGCCAAGCGGCCTCATAACGGTCGAAGGTCTCGAGACCCGCAGCCAGCGGAGCCAACGCTTCATTTGTAGGTCACTCCGTAGTCCGGTTGAACCCTCAGTCGGCTGTCCTGCCGTCAACTCGGAGCAGTCGAGCTCACTCTAGCATGCTTGGCAAATGTAACCTCAGCATTCCATCCCGCCTGCTCACGGGCGGTCCAGCTTGCTTGGCCTTTGGGCCCACGAGCGAGGCACGACGAATCGACAGCGTTAGATAGATGAAAACGGTGTCGGGGATCCGGGGCATCCGAATTGATCATGATCAAGTGCTGTGGGCGCGAGTCCGTTCAAAATGCGCTGGCGTTCAAAGGAGGCTCACTGCCATGGCACGCAACGTCGGATTCATTGATCAGTATGCCCGGATCCTCATCGGTATGGCTCTGATCGCATACATCGTGAAAGATGGCTCGCTTGGAGCGGGGTGGCTGGTCGCCGCGACCCTCGGATTCGCTCTGATCGCCACGGCATTCTTCTCGTACTGTCCGCTATACACGTTGCTGGGAATTAACACTCGGCGGAAATCCAGCTCGGTCTAGGGGGCTGGCAACGTAGATGGATGCACACCTTGGCCTCGCCGAGTTGGGGTCGCGACTCAACCATCTCGACGCGGGCGCTGTTTTGAGAATTTCCGAGCAGGATTATGAACGATTGTTTGGTATCAACGAGGTCGCTGCCGAGAGGGTCGCACAGTTTGCCGAGATGCATCACTGCGTGAGCGTTTCCGGAGCGAATGCGGTGTACTTCCGAAAATGGAGCGCTACTCAACCCGAGTTAGTGCAGGGCGACGATGCAGCGTTCCGCTGATCCGAAAATCGTTTCACTCGCACCTCAGCCGAGATGCCTTGGGATGCCTGGAAGCTCCGATGAGAACCTACTACTTCGATGGGAACGATGGCATTGCGATCCGTGATCGGGGCGAAGTTGAGTTCGCCAACGACGGCGACGCAATCGCGCACAGCATGCGAATGGCCAGCAGAATTCGCTGTAAGAACCCGACTGGCAACGACGATTGCTACGTCGTGGTCATTAACGAGTCGGGCGAGGTAATCCACCGGGAGGCGGTCTACCCGGCGGTGACCTGAGCCGGCAGTTCGTCTGTCGATGCCGAGACGTCGATGCCGGAATGCCCGGCACCCGTACAATGCGTAGAGCGGCTGATCGTCTTCCGTTGAGGCCTCTTCCTGCAAAGAGACAAAGTCGCCGCCGTCATAGTCGTCTTCCGGTGCTGGCGAGGTGATTTTCAGGAACTGATCCTCGCCTTATGATACGATACCGATCAGCGCTCCATCCCGACCGGTGACAGGAAGTCCGCTGATGTGATGAGCCAACATGGCATTGATGGCGTCGATCACTGATGCGTCGGGATCGATTGTGATGACGTCCCGTGACATGATTTCCCGCACACGCACAACGGAAGTCTTTTGCATTGGAGCCAAGGCGGTACGAATCGAGACTTGAAGAATGCCTTCAGGTCGCTCGAAGCGCGTTGACCTCTATGAACTACAGCAAGCTCGAAAAGCGGACCCTAGACGGCCCGGCTGTGCCTAGCCGCAGAATCTGTGAGGTGAGCGTCGAAAGCCGAGGCGACGCTCCGGACCAGGAATTCCGAGCCACTGCTGATCGAGAGGCGATCACCTACTATCGTCACGGCGCCGTCTGCGATCAGCTTGTCAAGCCGGGAACGATCGACGACAGCAGAACTCGGATCCCAACGGTGCTCGCGGCACATCCGGGGCAGGTCGACGGCCATGTCGCACATGATACGCTCGATGATATCGGCACGGAAACGGTCCTCCGCCGTAAGCATGCAGCCCTTGACGGTGGCGAGGCGGTCCTCGGCGATGCGTGCGAGGTAGTCGCGTGTCGAGACTGCATTCTGCACGAAGCCCTGGGACATCCGCCCGATCGCACTGGCGCCGAAACCAATCAGGGTTTGGGCAGCATCGTCCGTGTAGCCCTGGAAGTTGCGTCTCAGCCGGCCTTCACGCTTTGCAATGGCCAGATTGTCGTCGGGGAGGGCGAAATGGTCGAGCCCGATGCGGACGTATCCAGCTGCGGTCAGTGCCTGCGCGATCGCTTCGGATTGACGAAGCCGCTCAAGGCTGTCGGGCAGCGCCGCCTCGTCGATCATGCGCTGATGCTTCTTGAAGGAGGGAATATGAGCATAGCCAAACACCGAGAACCGGTCGGGCCGTAACGCGATGCACTTGTCGACGGTATCAAGACAAGAAGCGGCGGTTTGCAGGGGGAGGCCGTAAAGTAGGTCGAAGTTGATGCGGCTGACGCCGGCACAGCGCAGCCGCTCAACCGCTTCCGCGGTCTGCTCGAGGCTCTGCGAACGATTGATGGCGTGCTGGACGGCAGGATCGAAGCTCTGGACGCCAAGGCTCGCGCGGTTGACCCCGCTGTAGCCCAACGCCTCGGCCATCGGCACCACCAGGGTGCGCGGGTCGATCTCGATGGCGATCTCGGCATCGGGCTGCACAAAGAATGAGTAGCGCAGCGCGCCGACGAGGTCGGCGAAGGTTTCGGGCGTCATGATCGTCGGGGTGCCGCCGCCGAAATGGATATGAGAGACGGGCAATCGCCGACCGATTGCTTTCGCGACGAGGTACGCTTCAGTGCGAAGGCCCGCAGCGTAGATAGCGATCGGTTCGTCAAGCCTGGTGACGGAGGTGTGGCATCCGCAGTACCAGCACATCGATCGGCAAAACGGCACGTGCAGATAGATCGAGGCCGGCCGTCGGGTCGGCACCGACTGGAGCCATGCCCGGTAGTCGGCCTCGCCGACCGACGCTGAAAAATGCGGAGCCGTCGGATAGCTGGTATAGCGCGGCAGCCGGTCCTGCCCATAGATGATCGCCAGACTCGACCGCATTCGGATCCTCGTTTCCGCCTCGCAAATCGACTATCGGAAGCAGGCGGACAACCCCGTCGCTTTACGCCGCCATCAGCCGATTTTGCATCGCGCGGTTGCGCAGTTCGACCCGGCGCGAGGTCGGAAGAGAAATGATCCCGTTCTGCTCGAGTTGGGTAAAGGTGCGTGACACCGTTTCGATGGTCAGACCGAGATAGTCGGCAATGTCCTGTCGCGACATCGGAAGCTCGATGGCGGTGGCAGTCTTGACGGCGCGGCGCGCCATGTCATGAAGAAAACCGACGACACGATCTTCGGCGCTGCGGATCAAGAGCATCAAATGTTCCTGAGAGCGACGCAATTCCTGAGCCGTCGCATCCCACAGCTGGCGTGCCAGATCCTTTTCGTGGGTGGCGCGGACCATCAGCGCAGCGCGCTTGACCATGATGACCCGTGTTTCGCAGACGGCCTCAGCCGAGGCGATATGGGTCTCGCTGGCCTCAAAGCCGAAGATGTCGCCGGGCAAGTAGAATGCACCGATCTGCCGGCGTCCGTCTTCCAGAATCTTGTAGGTTCGGACGGCGCCGGAGACGACCTGGTAAAGGTATCCCGCAGCCTCGTCCTCGCCGTAGATTTCGCTGTTGCGCGCGAACCGCATCGGGGTCCCGGTCATGCCAAAAGGGCCCTCGGCGTGAGGCTGCCGGCTCGAAATGCTGCTGCTTGGACGACGGTTGATCTCGAGAGAAGCTGCGGTCTGGGTGTGCATGAGGCGCTCCATGATGGGCAAGATCGATGGAGGCACTTTGACCGCATCCAACTGACGGGGAAATTCGGATGTTTCACCTAAGTACAAACCACTTACGTACTTGTACGTAGGTCCGGACGATCCAAGCGGAGACAGCCGCCCGCGCATCCGGACGTCGGTCCTGCGGCGCGCGGATCGATCGTAAGGCTAGGCGACGTTCTTGTCGGGATAAGAGGCACGTGTGCTTGCTCTATCCTGTTCCTGGCGCCAACGTGTTGTGCTGCGATCGGTAAGGGCGAGCACGATCGCGAAGGACGAGAACATAAGGCAGACGGCCGTGACGACAAGCAGAGTATTCATTGCCATGTTGCAAGCTCCTCGGATCTGATCAACTGACCGCCTTGATGTCCTCGGGCGACTCGGCGTAGTAGCCGGAGTAGCCGTCGACGAAGCAGAGGTGATCATGAACCTCTTTGACACCCGAGGTGTTTTCGGCGAGCACGATCGCGGCCTGGCGGGCGCGTTCGTCGAAGACCAGGCCGTGCAGGTGCACAACGCCGTTGCGCACCCAGACCTGGAACCCAGGCGGACGCCAGCCTGTCGCGTTGATTTCGCGCAAGATTCGTTCCCGGATATGGGTATCGTTGGCCGTCGGATCAGGCACTTCGCGCGCCAACGAGGCTACGGCCTGCAAAATGTCCGCTCTCGTGACGATCCCGACCATGGTCTTGCCGTTCATAACCGGAACTCGCTTGACGTCATGCTTGTGCATCAGGTGCACGATCTCATCGAGCGGCGTCTGCTCCTCGACGGTGATCGAATTCGTAGCCATGACGTCCTCGACCTTGCGGCCGCGCTCGTGCACGAAATCGGTCGCGGCGCGGCCGACGCCCGTGAACAGCTCGAGCCAGGCCGATCGCTTGTGTCCCGTGCTGATCTCCGCCCGTCGCAGGAAGTCGGCCTCCGACACCATGCCGCGGAGCGTGCCATCCTCATCCAGCACCGGCAGACCACTGAGATGACATTTCAGCATGATATTGGCCGCATCCAGAATTGTGGTATGCGGACTGACGCTGATCACATGCTTGGTCATGATCTGATGCGCGCGCATTGCGAACCTCCGGGTTTTGAATTGAACGCTAGAGCCACTGCGCATGTTGGGCATTGACCTCGCTCAACGGTCGGAAGTGCTGTGCTCCAACGATTTCAAGAAAAGGATGAAGTCGTTGACCTGGTCCGGCTCAAAACTGAACTCCGGCATGGACGGGTGACCGGTGACGATCCCTTCCGCAAGCGCCTCCTGCAGCATTTCGACGGAGTAGCGCTCGTGTAGTGTTCGGAAGGGCGGGGCGATCGTCAGCGGACTAGGGCTTACCCTGTCGATCGCGTGGCAGCGCGCGCAGTAGAGCCGCGCCAGCCGGCGGCCCTGTTCCACATCGGCGTCGGCATCAGTTGGCAGCATGGCGCCGAGCGCGATGCAGCCGCCGAGCGCGCGAAGGAACGATCCGATACGTCGCATCGCGTTCCCGCCCTCAATGCGACATCAGGACCGGAACGGTCATCGACTGAAGCATGTCGCGCGTCACGCCGCCCAACAGCGTCTCTTGCAGACGGGAGTGGCCGTATCCGCCCATCACCAGCAAATCGAGGCTCTCGTCCGACGCGATCGACACGATTGCCGGCTGGACCTCGGAGTGAGATGCGGGTACCGAGGCGACCTTTGCAGGAAGCCCGGATCTTGCGAGATACCGTAGCAAGTGGTCGGTCGAGGTTTCCGGAAGGGTCCATTGCGAGCTTGTCACGGCGGTGATGATCGTAAGGGCATCGGCCCCACGCAGCAATGGCATCGCGTCGCGCAATGCGCGGGCCGCGAGCCGGCTGCCATCCCAGCAAATCCCGATCCGTTTGCCGGAAAATGCCCCACGGAACGTGTGGGGCATGAACATCACTGGGCCGCCGGCCTGAAAGAGGACTTCCTGCGGGATCACATTGTCGTAGCTGTTATGATCGGCCTCCGGGTGCGCCATGATGGTCAGGTCGTGCAGCCGTGCGTTCGCGCAGATGATTGCGCGCGCATCGATGGGAAGAGCACTCAGGGCACGCTGGGTGTAGCTGATGTCCGCGTTTCGCGCCTCCGTTTCAAAGACGCGGAGCGCACCTTCCGCTCGCTCCAGTGCCTGCTGACGCTCGACTTCGAAGATCGAGGCGACGGCCGCGCCGCCCTCTGCGAAGAATGGTGCACTGGTTGATTCGTAGCCGATTGCCACCGCGTCGAGATGCGCCCCCGTCTTGATTGCGAGCGAAATCGCACCGTCCACGGCAGGACGCGCCGATCGCTCCGTGGGGATGTGGGCCAAGATACTTCTAAACATCGCTGTCCTCCGTAGCTGAGTTCTTCCCATCAAAGCAGGACACCGCGACCTGCGTGTTGATCTAGCTCATATGCGCTCACTCATTCGATTTGACCGAGATCAAACCGGTGCTTGCGCATTTCGAGGAATGCTTCACCTGGTTCAATGATGAGGACATCAGGATGCCACGCGTTGCATTGGTGACTGGCGGGACCCGCGGAATCGGCGCTTCAATAGCGTGTGCTCTGGAGGAAGCGGGATACAGGGTCGCAGCGAATTACGCCGGCAACATAGACGCCGCCGACGCCTTTCGCGATCGAACCGGCATTCCCGTGTTTCAATGGGACGTCAGCCGGCACGAGGCGTGCGCAGCAGGGATTGGCCAGGTTGAAGCGGTGCTGGGGCCGATCGATATCCTGGTCAACAATGCCGGGATTGTTCGGGACAGCATGCTGCACCGAATGAACAAGGAGCAATGGGATGCCGTGGTTCGCACCAATCTCGATTCGCTGTTCAATATGTGCCGGCCTCTGATCGAGGGCATGCGGGCGCGACGATTTGGTCGGATTATCAATATCTCCTCCATCAACGGGCAGAAGGGTCAGGTCGGCCAGACGAACTATGCCGCAGCGAAGGCCGCCGAGCTTGGCTTCACGCGAGCGCTCGCGCTCGAAAGCGCGAGGTTTGGGATCACGGTCAACGCGATCTGTCCGGGCTACACCAGCACGGAGATGCTGGCGGCGGTGTCCCCCGACGTCATGGAGAAGGCCATCCTGCCGCAAATTCCGGTCGGGCGGCTAGGGCAACCGGAAGACATCGCCCGTGCGGTAGTATTTTTGGCCGCCGAGGAAGCGGGTTTCATTACAGGATCGACACTTTCGATCAACGGCGGCCAGCACATGTGCTGACGAGAGGGAGCCGAAGTATGATGGAGGCGACAGTTCCTCACTCGCATGCAGTTGTCTGGATCGACCACTTCATCGCCAAGATATTCTCGATCGGGTTGACTGGCGTCAGCGCCGCGGCCGTGCGCGCGCAATTGTCGTCCCACCATCTTCATCACAAGGCAAACGCGATCGGTTCCGGCCGGGTTCACGACGACGCGACATTCCTCGCAAGGATCAGTGAGGCGCTGGGCAACTGCACCGACCTGCTGATCATCGGCCCGGGCACGGAGAAGACCGAACTGATGCAATATCTGAAGGTCGTTCGGCCGGAGCTCAATCTTCATGTCGAATCCAGTGATCACCCGACCGATCGGGAAATCATTGCGCTGGGCCGAAAGCGCTTTCATCTCGATCGATGATGCGACATTTCGCTTGGTAACGAGCATTCAAATCGAGCGATGACGCGGCATGTGTTTCGTTCGGCTTGGGCCGAAGGAGGTAGGCGATGACGAACCGGGCGATTTCCGATCATATGAAATTTCCCGCCAATGATGACGCGGTCCCTGAAGGGCCCGTCTCGGTGCCTGAGAGCGGCGCGTCGGCGGGCGAATCCGCCGATCGATTGATCCGCGCGGCGATAGCGCGGTTGACCGGTGGGCTCTCACCGGCGAGCCTCGCGCTCGCCTTTGCCGATTGGCAGCTGCATCTGGCGGCGTCACCCGGCAAATGGGTTGAGCTTGCACTGAACGCTCTTGGTGACGGCGCGCGCTTCGCACGAATGGTGTCGACGCCGCATGCGGCCTGGCAGCCCTGGTTTATGGTCAAGCCTCGACCGGGTGACAGCCGGTTTTCCGGCCGTGACTGGACGTTACCGCCATTCAATATTATGGCGCAAACATTCCTGCTCGGCGAGCAGTGGTGGCATTCGGCGACCAGCGGCCTGCACGGCGTTTCGAAGGGAAATACAGAAATTGTGGATTTCGTTATCCGCCAGTGCCTTGATACAGTGGCGCCATCGAACTTTGGGTTCAGCAACCCGGAGGTGGTGCGCCGGGCGATGGCGTCGGGCGGCGGCAATTTCCTGTCGGGCTGGCACAACTGGGTGGAAGACTGCAGGAATCTGTTGAGCACCAAGCCGTCCGGACCGACCACGTTTGCGGTGGGCAGGGACGTTGCCGTCTCCAAAGGCAAGGTCGTTTACCGGAACGAGCTGATTGAGCTCATCCAATACGCGCCCCAGACGGCAGACGTCTGCCCCGACCCGGTGCTTATCGTGCCGGCATGGATCATGAAGTATTACATTCTCGATCTCTCGCCGCGGAACTCGCTGGTGCGTTTCCTGGTCGAGCGCGGCTTTACGGTGTTCATGATCTCGTGGCGCAATCCCGGCGCGGCCGATCGTGATCTTGGCCTCGATCACTATCGCATGCTGGGGGTCGATGCCGCTGTCGACGTGATCAATCAGCTCGTTCCAGGACGCGCGATCCATGCGGCGGGCTATTGTCTCGGCGGGACACTGCTCGCGATTGCGGCCGCGCGGCTGCAAAAGGAGCGGCCTGGCAGCCTCCGGTCGGTGACGCTCTTGGCCGCCCAGGTCGATTTCACCGAGGCGGGCGAGCTGACGCTCTTCATCAACGAGAGTCAGGTGGCTTTCCTCGAGGACATGATGTGGCAGAGCGGTGTGCTTGAAACGGTACAGATGGCCGGTGCGTTCCAGCTGCTTCGCTCGAATGACATGATCTGGTCGCGCCTGGTGCGCGACTACCTCATCGGTGAGCGCGCCGCACCGAGCGACCTGATGTCATGGAATGCTGACGCCACTCGCATGCCGTACCGGATGCATTCGGACTATCTGCGCAAGCTGTTTCTCGATAACGACCTTGCCGAGGGCCGTTATTTGGCGGACGGGCAGCCGGTGGCGCTTTCCGACCTCCGTGCCTCGATGTTCGTAGTCGGCACATTGCGTGATCATGTCGCGCCGTGGCGGTCGGTCCACAAGGTCCATTTGCTCGCCGATGCCGATATCGCTTTCGTGCTGGCGAGCGGCGGTCACAACGCCGGCATTGTCGCTCCACCGTCAGAGGAGGGACACACCTATCAACTGCTGGAGACGAAGGCAGGCCAACACTATGTGGGCCCCGACGAGTGGCTGCAGAAAGCGGCGCGTCGCGAGGGATCCTGGTGGCTGGAGTGGGTTCGCTTCCTCACGGCGCATTCGGATGCTTGGGTGCCGGCGCGGTCGTCGCTTCATGCGCCCGACGGCGGGCCGCCGATCGACGATGCGCCCGGGCAGTACGTTCTCCAGCATTGACCCGCCGTTACGGTGTTCAGGCAGCTTGATCTGCAGCAACTCCTCCATCGGTGCGGGTCCGTACAGTAAACGCCGCATAGCAGGATCAACGATCCGGCTAGGCATCCATGCCCCCGGGGCGCGTCAAGCGACGCTGGGCCTCTAGGAGAGAGCTATGAGCATCATCCTTCGAATCCTCTTCGTTCTTGTCGGATCGATCACCGCGCTATTCGTTGCGCGGGATTCCCTCAACTTTGACATCATTCAAACATTTGTGGCTATCCTGCTCGTCACCGCGCTTCTGCTCGGCGGTAGCTTCTGGAGCCTGTGGCGGAAGACATGAAAGCCGCAGATCAAATTGGGCCGAGTGAAGCCGACGGGGCGAGTCAGAGCAGCGACGCTGGGTTACAGGCGCCGAGGAATACCGCGGGGCTCGATACGCGATAAAGGTCGAAGGCCGGCCCCAAAGGACCGACTTTCGACGCATGACGGGCCTTAAGGGAAGGATGGACGAGTTGACGGCTTTTACCCGTCAGTCTGCGTTCTAGCGTCCCTCGAATGTGGGCTTCGAGTTGGTAAAGGCCATCAGCAGCAATGACAGCCCGGATACCGCTGCCACAGCCGCGGTGATCCAGGTAATCGCGGTTACGATGAAGGCCGCCTCAAATCGCCAGATCACTTGCGGCTCGGTGGAGGCGAGCGGCAAGATGTCGGGAAAGAACCAGTTGTAGAACAGAACAAGCGCAGCCGTTGTGACGGCGCTTCCGCAAAAAAGCATGGCCATTGCGCGTTTCATAGCATCCTCCTGTTTCGCAGGAGGATGCTGACAGGCTTCGGCCGGCACACAAATTCCGCATTATCCCTTAAGGGATGTTCCCTTTGTCTGTGCGGAGCCTTCGTACAGATGGAGTGAGCTGCGTTGGAGTGTCATCGCAGGCGAGTTGGATGCGTCCACGACTTTCCAATCCATATTGCCGGTATCGATGCTGTCCTGGAAGAGGACTACGTCTGTGGTGGCATCCGAGGCGTCGTGCCGCCGCGCGGCAACGCGATGCAGCCGTGCCGCACGATCGGCAGTTAAGAAGATTCCATGGAACTCTACCGTGGCGTCGCGGGCAGCCGCTTTTGCCGCATCGCGCTCCGCCCGCTTCAGGAATGCGGCGTCGAGGATGACGGAAATCCCCTGAGTCAATGCATGTCTGGCTCGATCAAGCATGGCGTGATAGACGCGGTCGGAGGCTTCGGCTGTATAGGTCTCGGGCGGTAACGTCGCGTGCTCGCCCACATGATAGAGTTGCTTGCGAATGACGTCCGATCGCAAGACCAGGGCGCCCGGTGGGGGCGCGAGCAGATGCGCCATGTCACGCGCCAGGACGCTCTTGCCTGTGCCGGATTTTCCGCCAATTGCGAGAAGGTGCGGGGACTCCGGCTCAATCAGCCGGACTGCGAGCTCGAAATATCGCGTCGCACGGGCAGCGGTTGCTTCGTCGTTCTGGTGCTGCTGCCGTTTGGTGAACAGCACGTTGGCCCGGATCGCGGCGCGCATCGATAGAAATAGTGGCAACAAGGGCAATGCGTTCGACTGTGTGTCCCACGCCGGTTGCATGTAACTGTTGAATAGTTTGTTAGCCGCAGCTGTTTGCCAAAAGTAAAGCAGATCCATCATAGGAAATGCGAGGTCGTAGATGACGTCAGTTGTGGCGATATTGGGATCAAACTCAATTGCATCGAATAGCACCGGTTCGCCGTCGAGCAGGACGATGTTGCCGAGATGCGCGTCGCCGTGACAGTGCCGTACCTGTCCCGCCGTGCGGAGGCGCAGGAGATCAAGGTTACGTGAAAGCGACCGATGGCTCAATTCGTGCAGCTTTTCGATATAATTGCGCGGCAGATCTGTCTCGGCGCGAAATTGCTCGGTATTGCGATCGATGATGGCGGGGAGCGACGCTAGCCAGTGCGATCCATCGCTGCCGGTTGCGGTCCGATGGGATTTGAGCAGGACGGCGGCCAGGTTCTCACCAAGCTCCGGCCCGAATGCGCCGTGCTCGGCGAGGTGATCGAGCGTCTTGCGTTCGTCGAACCGGGCCATTTCGACCGCCCATTCGACAACTGGCCCGGTTCCTCCGACCGCGAGACCGTTGCGCCCGCGCGTGATCGGCACCACCCCGCGATAGATTGAGGGAGCGTGGCGCCGGTTGATGGCAATCTCATCTTCGCAAGCGCGATGTCGCTTCTCCAGCGTCGAGAAGTCGAGATAGGGGAGCTTGACCGCGCGCTTGATCTTCAGGACACGCGAAGGCCCGAGAAAGACGATCGAGCAATGGGTGTCGATCCGTTGCAGGGGCAGGTTCAACGGACTCGATTCTGCCAGGAACGACGATACGGCGGCTTGGTCCGCCTCGCCTGTGGCCATGCCGGTTGATGATGCCAGCGTCATCATGGCTTTAAGACGGCTGCGCCGACAAGCTCGCCGCCGCGCAGGAGCGCGAGCGCTTCGTTCGCCTGATCCAGGGGGAAGACGGTGACGTGCGTGCGGATTTCGGCCTTCGCCGCCGTCTTGAGAAAGTCGACGCCGTCCTGTCGAGTGAGATTGGCGACAGAGACGATCTGTCGTTCACCCCAGAGGATGTTGTAGGGAAAGCTCGGAATGTCAGACATATGAATGCCGGCGCAGACCACGCGACCACCCTTGCGCAGGGCACGCAATGCAAGCGGAACGAGGGGCCCGGCGGGCGCATAGATGATCGCTGCATCGAGGTCCGCCGGCGGGCGGTCCTCGGAGGCTCCGGCCCAGCATGCGCCGAGTGACAATGCCAGATGTTGTGCCTCTGTGTCGCCCGTGCGCGTGAAGGCGTACACATCCCGCCCTTGCCAGCGCGCTACCTGCGCGACGATGTGCCCCGCAGCGCCAAATCCGTAAATACCGAGTTTGTGGCCGTCGCCGGCCATCACCAGCGAACGCCAGCCGATCAGGCCCGCGCACAGCAGGGGTGCCAGCTCGGCATCCGCGCCGTCCTCACCGAGCGGAAAGCAGTAGCGCGCATCTGCAACGAGGTGGGTCGCGAAGCCACCGTCGCGCGTATAGCCGGTGAACAGCGGATCGTCGCAGAGGTTTTCCTTGCCCTCTTGGCAGTAGGGACAACGCCCGCAGGTCGAGCCGAGCCAGGGAACGCCGACGCGCGTACCGAGCTGCCCACCGCTTACACCGTCACCAACCGCGTCGATGCGGCCAATCACTTCGTGGCCGGGAACGATCGGATAGACGATGTTTGGCAGCTCTCCGTCGACGACATGCAGGTCGGTGCGGCAAACGCCACAGGCGCCGATTCTGATGCGGACCTCGCCCGGGCGGGGAACCGGGTCAGGCCGTTCCACATATTGCAGCCGCGCACCGCGCGCGGGCAGGATCATGGCGTGCATGGTGGAGCTCGCTCGGGTCTGTGACATTCCTTTGATCACATGACATTGGTCCTGTTTTGATCCTGGTCAACGCCGATCGGCCGTTCCTGATTAGCTTGCCTCGCAATAGCACTCGACCAGAAGGCACCGATGATCAAGCCTTGGGACACGTCGCTGGTCGGGCAGCGACGCATCCATAAAGCTTTGCCCATCCGAAGGAATCAGCCATGTACGAATTTCTCCAGGAAACTGTCGCGAACAACATGACGAGCTCGGTGCGGAGCATCGCTCCCGAAATGACCGTGGGCGATCTGTACCGCTTGTTCGCAAAAGAAGACTACGATGGCTATCCCGTGCTGCGCGACGATGTCGTCGTCGGGTTTGTCACGAAACTTGACGCCCTGAAGGTGTTCACTTTTACAACGGATCACATATTACCGCATTATGACGACCGCATGGGAACCACGGTCGACGAGATCATGACCTGTGACGTGATTGCGGTCGAACCGGACACAAATCTGCAGCGCGTTCTGCAGCTGATGGTCGCACACCGCCTGAAAAGCCTGCCCGTGGTTGACAAGTATCGCCACCTGCTCGGCATTATCGCTCGCGAGGATGTCATGCGGGCCTTGGCGCGCTGCACGAAGCGGCAGGCGCCTCCGCTTGTTCCATGCGAGACCGTTAGATGTCTACGTTTGGCCTAGAGCGGGTTTTTTCGCCTCGGACCGTAGCGCTTGTTGGCGGCAGTTCACGTCCGTCGTCGCTTGGCTTGGCGGTGCTCATGAACCTCAAGGCGAGCGGCTTTGCCGGTCGTCTCGCCGTTGTCAATCCAAATTATACCGCGATCGATAGCGAGGACACATACCCGGATCTCAAGTCGCTCCCCTTCGTTCCGGATCTCCTCGTGATTACCGCGCCTGCGGCGGCGATCCCCGGAATCATCTCGGACGCCGCCGCGATCGGTATCGCCGGCGCGGTGATCCTGTCGGCGGGGCTCGGGCACGGCGCAGGCTCGCTTGCCGAGAGCATCGTGCGGACTGCACGCGCGCACGGTATGCGTCTGGTCGGGCCGAACTGCATCGGTATGCTGTTGCCCCGCGCGAAGCTCAATGCGAGCTTTGCCGCGCATCAGCCGTCCCTCGGACACGTCGCCTTGATCTCGCAGTCTGGTGCGGTTGCGGCAGCGATGATCGAGTGGGCGGCGGAACGGCGGCTCGGCTTTTCGGGCATCGTGTCGATCGGCGACCAGCTCGATGTCGACGTCGCCGACCTACTCGATTATTTCGCGCTCGACAATCATACCAATGCGATCCTGGTCTACCTTGAGGCCGTCAAGGATGCGCGCAAATTCATGTCGGCGGCGCGCGCCGCCGCACGGCTGAAGCCGGTGGTCGTCGTCAAGTCGGGGCGGATGGCGCAGGGTGCCAAGGCCGCGGCAACCCATACCGGCGCGCTGGCCGGGTCGGATGCCGTGTATGACGCCGCGTTCCGTCGTGCTGGCATGCTGCGCGTCTACGATCTGCGTGAGCTGTTCGATTGCGCGGAGCTGCTCGGCCGCGGATTCGTCCCGCGCGGCAATCGCCTCGCAATTCTGACCAACGGCGGTGGGCTCGGCATTCTCGCGATCGACCGGCTCGCCGAACTCGGCGGCGCTCCTGCGAACTTGACCGCGGAGACGGTCGAGCGGCTCGATCAGGTGCTACCGCGAGGCTGGTCGCGCGCCAACCCTGTCGATATTTCCGGCGATGCTGACGCCGCCCGTTATGTGTCCGCGCTCGACGCGTTGCTCGATGACGCGAATAGCGATGCGATCCTGGTTATGAATGTGGAGACCGCGGTGGCGCCGACCGAGACGATCGCCGAAGCGGTGGCGCAATGTGCTCGTGACCGCCGGGCGACCAGGAGTAAGGTGGCCGCGCTGGTGCTGGCGGCATGGACCGGGGCGGACGAGCGAACTGCAGCGACCTTTGAGGCAGCCCACGTGCCGCATTTCCCCACCGAGGACGATGCGGTGCGCGCCTTCATGTATCTGGTGAGATACCGCGAGGCCTCGATCGCACTCGCCGCCACTCCGCCCAGCGTTGCCTCGACATTCACGCCGGAGGTGGCAGCAGCGCGGCGCGTGATTGCGAAGGCGCTGTCCGAGAAACGGGGTTGGCTCGACCCGACCGAGATCGTCACCTTGTTCAAGGCTTACGATATTCCTATCGTTCCAACCGTTACCGCTTGTGATGCCGACGATGCCGCGGACAAGGCTGCGCCGTTCCTGACCCAGGGGCTTGCGGTGGCGGTGAAGCTGTTCTCGCGCGACATCAGCCACAAGTCGGATGTCGGCGGGGTCATCCTAGGGCTACGGACTCGCGAAAGTGTCGCCGAGGCGGCGAGGACAGTGTTGTCGCGCGCACGCAACGCGCGGCCGGATGCGACCCTGCAGGGCGTGACGATCCAGCCGATGATCGTGCGACGGGCGGCACTTGAACTGATCCTCGGCATTGCCGACGATCCGACCTTCGGTCCGGTGATCGTGTTCGGCCGCGGCGGCACCGCGGTCGAGGTGATCAACGACAAGGTACTGGCGTTGCCGCCGCTCGACATGAACCTGGCGCGCGACCTGGTTGGGCGAACCCGGGTTTCGCGGTTGCTTGCTGGCTACCGCGACGTGTCCGCTGTGCCGGAAGAGGCCGTGCCGCTCACCCTCGTCAAGCTCGCGCAGATGGCAGCGGATATTCCGGAAGTCGCCGAACTCGACATCAATCCGCTGCTGGCGGACGAGACCGGCGTGCTGGCGCTCGATGCACGCGTGGCGATCCGCAAGCCGGCGCGGCTGTTTGCCGGTCACACGCGGCTCGCCGTGCGGCCCTATCCTTCGCAATGGGAAGGCGAGCTTGCCTCGAGGGACGGCTCGCGCCTCGTGGTACGGCCGCTGCGGCCGGAAGATGAGCCGATGGTCGAGAGCTTCTTCAGGCGGGTGTCCGCCGAGGATCTCAGGCTTCGTTTCTTCCAGGCAATGAAGAACTTTTCGCATGCGTTCATTGCGCGGCTGACTCAGCTCGACTACGCGCGTGCAATGGCCTTCGCGGCGCTGGATCCGAGTACAGGCGCTATGGTGGGAGCGGTCCAGCTCCATTCGGACTCGCTCTATGAGAATGCCGAGTATGCGATCCTGCTGCAATCCGACCTGAAGGGCAAAGGGCTTGGATGGGCGCTGATGCAGCTCTTGATCCAGTATGCGAGGTCGGAAGGGCTGAAACGGCTGTCCGGTGAAGTGCTAGCCGAGAACACGACCATGCTGAGCATGTGCCACGAGCTCGGGTTCACCACCGCCACAGAGCCGACCGACCACAGGATAGTCAATGTCGTCCTCGACCTCTCCCTTCCAGTGGCGGATGCCGTAGGGGCCGAAATCCTGATCCGGCCCAGGCGGGATCAAAGCGGCGTGACGGCGACAACACGATAGGGATGCACGCCGTCCGCCTCGCGGACGGAGACGTACTCGCCAAGGCGGAAGCGCTCGTTGCCGAAATGATATCCGGTTTCATCGGCGGCCGCTCCTGCCACGTCATAGTGGAAGCGCCACCTGTCGTTCGGACCATGAACAAGGTGACCGAGTTGATCCTCCTCGCCCGGCCGCTGGCGAACGACGCGGCAGGCGTCACGATGGGCTTTCCAGGTCTCTACATCGATTCGCGACGCCGCATTCAGCGGAGCGACGATGATGTAGCCGATCGCCGGCGCGCCCTCGGGGTGATCGTGTTCACGCGCACGTCCGAGCCGGATCAGCCTGAATGAGTGCGGCAACGCAGTGTTTTGCAGTGGCGTGAAGGCGGCACGATTCATCGAACTCTCCCTCAATGCGCCCGGTGCTGCCGGGCCAGACATGGCAATTGTAGCTTCGAGGCCCGCCAAGTCGTTGATTTGCGTCAAGAAAGTCTGAGGATGCGAATTGCTCTGGGTCAAACACCGCTGCCTTCAGTCTCTTATGCTGGATCTGCGACTTCGGAGTTGGTCTCTTGTTGAACGCACCGGCATTGACAGCAAACGCGGACGATCCGCGCATGCTTACCGCATGCGGGGCCTAGAACGTTGCCAACGTCGAGGCGCTGGAACGATTGTGCACACACGCCGCGCGCACCGACATCCGCTCGATCGATCTGCGCAGCGTTACCGCTCTCGACACGGTCGGAGCCTGGCTGCTTGAAAGACTCGCCCGCGGTGGCGCTACCAGAGCAGCCCTCACTGGTGCCGACGGTCCATATGGCGACCTGCTGGAGGAGGTGCGAGGACTGAACCGCAGCGGCTCCGCCGAACGCAGATCGGACAACCCCTTGCTGCAGAGGCTCGATCAGCTCGGCCGCGGCAGCAGGCGTCTGGCGTCCGATTCGGCGGCATTCCTGCATATGCTGGGTGCCGTCAGCACCGCGTTGCTCGGCATTCTCAGGCGTCCGCCGTCGTTCCGACTGACGTCGACCGTCTATCAGCTCGGCCGGGTGGGCTGGCAAGCCGTACCCATCATGGTACTGATCACGTTCCTGATCGGTGCGATCATCGCCCAGCAGGGCATCTTCCATTTCCGCCGCTTCGGTGCGGAATCGTACGTCGTCGACATGGTCGGCATCCTCGTGCTGCGCGAAATCGGCGTGCTGATCGTCGCGATCATGGTGGCCGGGCGATCGGGCAGTGCCTATACCGCCGAGATCGGTGCGATGAGGATGCGTGAGGAAATCGATGCGCTCAGCACCATGGGGCTCGATCCTGTTGCGGTGCTGATCCTGCCACGAGTCCTGGCGCTCGTGGTGGCGTTGCCGATCCTTGCTTTTCTTGGCTCGCTCGCGGCGCTCTATGGCGGGGGGCTTATCGCGTGGCTCTATGGCGGTATGAGCCCCGCGATTTTCATTGCGCGCCTCCATGACGCGGTTTCCGTCACGCATTTTGAGGTCGGCATCATCAAGGCACCGTTCATGGCCCTGGTGATCGGACTTGTTGCGGCCGTCGAGGGACTGAGCGTCAAGGGCAGCGCTGAGTCGCTGGGACAGCAGACGACTGCGTCAGTCGTGAAATCCATCTTCCTGGTGATCGTGCTTGACGGGCTGTTTGCGGTATTCTTCGCGTCGATCGGGTTGTAGCCATGACCGAAACTCCAGCCATTCATATCCGCGATCTCGTGGTCGGCTTCGGCAAGAAGATCATCCTCGATCATCTCGACCTCGACGTGAGCGACGGGGAAATTCTCGGTCTCGTGGGAGCGTCCGGAGGCGGAAAATCGGTACTGATGCGGACACTGGTTGGCCTGCTGCCCAAACGGAGCGGTCAGATCGATTTTGCGGACAACAGCGATGACGAGCGCCGCTGGGGCGTCCTGTTCCAGCAAGGAGCGCTATTCTCGGCGTTGACGGCTCCCCAGAACATTCAGTTTCCACTGCGTGAGCGGGCGCGGCTTTCGCCAGGGCTGTTGGACGAAATTGCGAACGCTAAGCTCGAGATGGTCGGCCTGACGCGCGAAGACGGGGACAAGTTTCCGTCCGAACTCTCGGGTGGCATGACCAAGCGTGTCGCGCTCGCGCGGGCTCTGGCGCTTGATCCTTCGCTTCTGTTCCTCGATGAGCCAACGTCAGGCCTTGATCCCATCGCAGCGGGCGAGTTCGATACGTTGATTCGGACGCTGCACCGGACATTGCGCTTTACCGTGTTCATGGTGACGCACGACTTGAACAGCCTGCAGGCAATCTGCGACCGCGTCGCGGCGCTTGCAGATGGCAGGATCGCAGCAATCGGGCGCCTGTCGTCGGTGCTCAAGTCCGATCACCCCTGGGTTCAGGCCTACTTTCACGGAGCCAGGGCGCAGAAGCTGGGCCTCGGCAATTAGGCAAAGAGAGACGCACATGGAAATTCGCGGGCCCTACATTGTCGTTGGTGCATTCGTATTGTCGGCAATCGTCGCCGTGTTCGGCTTCATCTATTGGCTGAACAACGTCGGTGGAATCGGAAAGCGGGAGACATATCAGGTCGTCTTTACCGATCCCGTCCCTGGTCTCCTCGTCGGGGCGGGTGTTCTCTTCAACGGTATCCGCGTCGGCGAGGTCACCGCTCTTGAGTTGGTTCCGGAACGCCAGCGCGAGGTCCGCGTCAAGATCGCAGTCGCCGAGCGCACGCCGGTGCACAGCGATACGCGTGTCGGCCTCGATTTCCAAGGGTTGACCGGCGTTCCGGTGATCGCGCTGGAAGGCGGTGATGATCCCGTGGCGCCGTCGGCGCGCGAACCGCTGGTGGCCGAAAAGGGGGCCGGTCGGAGCATGACGCAGGCTGCCCGCGACGCGCTACGCCGGGTGGATGCCGTCCTGTCGGAGAATGCCGTGCCGCTGCACAGCACGATCAACAATCTCAGCACGTTCGCTGAAGGGCTAGCGCGCAATACGCCAAAGCTTGACGGCATCATCGCCGGCCTCGAGCGTATGACCGCCAGCGGCACTTCGGCGACGCGCAAGGTGGTCTACGACCTTCACGCGGTGGACAGCTTCGGGTCACTGCCGCATGCGGTTTTGCCTGCACCGTGGGTCATAGCGGAGCCGACCGCGATCGCGCGACTACAGACACAGCGTTTTCTGTTCACGCCAGACGAGGAAACGCAGAGATTCGACGGAGCGCAGTGGAGCGATAGTTTGCCGGCGTTGGTGCAGGCACGGCTGCTGCAGAGCTTCGAGAACTTTGACATCGCACATGCACCGCTGCGCGCCGACAATGTTGTCGAGGGTGCATCGCGCCTTCTGATCGATCTGCGTCGTTTCGAGATTACGCTGGGGCCTCGGCCGCAGGCGATTATCATACTAGCAGCGAAGATAGTGAATCCGGACGGTCGCCTCAAGGCAGCGCAACTGTTCGAGGAGGCGCGGGCCATCGATACTCTTACTCCCTCTAGCGCCGCCGTGGCCTTCGACATGGCCTTTGGCGCGCTCGCTCGCAAGCTCGTGACATGGACGTCGTCATCGTCATGAGCGAGCGAGACCTTGATAGACGGTTACTGCAAAGCAACGAGCTCAATCGCCAAGTACAACGGAGGTAGCCATGCTTGCGATGAACGTAATGCGCACTTCGTTTGCAACGATCAAGCCAGACGCACAGTTGCTTGATGCTGTGCGGCTATTGCTGGAAACCGGCCAGCGAAGTTTGCCGGTACTCGACGGAACGGGATCTCTGGTCGGTGTGATCTCAGAGGGTGACTTCCTTCACCGTCGAGAACTCGGTGTGCGTTGCCCTGAAGGTTGTTGGCCCGAATGGTTGCTCGGTAGCGAGGAAGGAAAGCTCGTTCGCGAGCGGACACGAGCCCTCCGCGTTGATGCTGTTATGAGCCGTAAGCCTGTCTGGGTCGAAGAGCGTGCAACCGTAGACGAGATCGTTGGCAAAATGGACAGTCGTCAGATCTCTCAGGTGCTGGTGCTTCGTGACGCCCGGGTTGTTGGCATCGTGGGCCGGCTGCAGTTGCTCGTGGCGCTTGAGCAAAGCTTGGCCGGATCTGCGGCCGCATGAGCCGCGCGAGCTGCAGCCGGATCAAATCGGGGCGGTTGCCTAGTGTCTGCCTTGTTGCCAGTGTGTACGTATAGGATTCCTGACGGCTGCAACGCGGTTTGCCGCCGCGTGGGCGACCGGACGTCGTGCGGAGCTATGAATCGGCGCCTAATAACCTGCGGCAGTGCCGCGCGATGGTGATCTCCTCGCTGGTCGGAACGACCAGCACGTCCACCGCGCTGCCGTCCGCTGCGATGCGCTGTTCTCCCCTTGCATTTGCTTCTGCATCGAGGCGGACCCCGAGCCAGGTGAGGCGATCGCAGATTTGCTGCCTTATCTCGGCTGCATGCTGGCCGATGCCGCCGGTAAATATCAGGCCATCAAGGCCGGCGAGCGTATTCACCATCACGGCGACTTCGGCGGCGACGCGAAAGGTAAAGAGATCAATGGCTTCGCGAGCCGCGGCGTCGTGGCTCGTCAGAAGAGCGCGCATATCGGCTGATATCCCAGAGACGCCGAGCAGGCCAGATCGCTCGTACAGCAGATGCTGGACTTCGTCGACCGACATTTTCTGTTCCTGCAACAGATAGAGCAGTACACCGGGATCGATCTCTCCGCAGCGTGTACCCATCACGAGACCGTCGAGCGGGGTAAATCCCATCGTGGTGTCGACGCTCTTGCCTTTGTGCAAAGCACAGAGGCTCGCGCCGTTGCCGAGATGCGCGATCACCGTACGCGTCTGCATCGGTGCGAGCGTGGCAAGGCGGTCTGCAACATACTCAAAGGAGAGCCCGTGAAATCCGTAGCGACGAATACCTTGCTCTTCGAAGCGTCGGGGAATGGCGAAGCGGCTCGCGGGCGGCGTCAAGTCATGATGAAAGGCCGTATCGAAGCAAGCGATCTGCGTCAGCCCCGGCTGCAGGGACTGCACGGCCCGGACTGCCGCAAGGCAGCGCGGCTGATGCAGCGGCGCCAGCGGCGTCAGCGCATCAAGCGAGGCAAGAACTTGTTCGTTGAGCACGGTGGGACCCGAGAATTCGCGCCCGCCATGAACGATACGATGGCCAACGGCAGCGATCTTGCCGGACCCGAGGTAGCCGTCGATCCAAGCAAAGATTTCGGCCAGCAGGCTGTCGCCGTTGGTTTCGCCGGCGGGACGGCTCTTCTCCAAGAGCGCCTTGCCCGAGGTATCGGTGACGACGACGCGGGGTGCTCGCTCCTGTTCGTCGAGCACGCCCTTGCATTTCATCTTCGGCTCGGCCTGCTCGATATCGAACAGGCCGAACTTGACGCTCGAGGAGCCGGCATTGAATACCAGAGCATTGTTGGACATCGGCGATCCTCTTTCGCGTTGGCTGCCGGCCCCGCGCTCAGTCCCCGGGCTCGCGCGCCGTCGTGCCACCCGCGGGCCAGACCCAGTTGCGGATCTCCGGCATATCTTCGCCATGCTCGCGGACGTAGCGCGAGTGTTCGATGAGCCTGTCGCGAAACTGCTGCTTGACGTGGGCGGCCGCGATATCGAGCCCCGGCACCCGCTCGATCGCCTCGATGGCAAGATGGAAGCGGTCGAGGCCGTTCAACACAACCATGTCAAACGGTGTGGTGGTAGTGCCTTCCTCGGCGAAGCCGCGCACATGCATGCCCGCATGATTTGCGCGGTTGTAGGTCAGGCGATGGATCAGATAGGGATAGCCGTGATAGGCGAAGATCACCGGCTTGTCCCGGGTGAACAAGCTGTCGAAGTCCCGATCTGACAAGCCGTGTGGATGCTGATCCTTCGGCTGCAGGGTCATCAGGTCAACTACGTTGACGACGCGAATTCTCAGGGCCGGCAGCGCCCTGCGCAGCAGGTCAACGGCGGCGAGCGTCTCCAGCGTCGGAACGTCGCCGGCGCAGGCCATCACCACGTCGGGCTCGGCGTTGGGGGCTTCGGTGCCGGCCCATTTCCAGATGCCGATGCCCGCCTCGCAATGGATGATCGCCTCACGCATGGGGAGCCATTGTGGAGCAGGCTGCTTGCCGGCGACGATCACATTGATGCGGTCATAGGTGCGCAGGCAATGATCGCCGACCCAGAGCAGGGTATTGGCATCGGGCGGGAAGTAGACGCGGACGATATCGGCCTTCTTGTTGGTGACGAGATCGACGAAGCCGGGATCCTGGTGGCTGAAGCCGTTGTGATCCTGCCGCCAGACGTGCGAGGTGAGGAGATAGTTCAGCGACGCGATTGGGCGCCGCCAAGTCAGCGCGCGCGAGACCTTTAGCCATTTGGCGTGCTGGTTGAGCATCGAATCGACAATGTGGATAAAGGCCTCGTAGCAGGAGAAGAAGCCGTGGCGACCGGTGAGCAGGTAGCCTTCAAGCCAGCCTTGGCAGAGATGTTCGCTTAGCACCTCCATCACCCGGCCGTCATGGGCGAGGTGGACGTCATAGGGCTCGATCCCTTCCATCCAGACGCGGTCGGTGGCCTCAAAGACCGCCTCGAGCCGGTTGGATGCGGTTTCGTCGGGTCCCATGATACGGAAATTGCGCGCATCGGCGTTCAGCTTCATAACCTCGCGCAGGAACTTGCCGAGCTCGCGTGTGGCTTCGGCGACGCCGCCGCCCGGATCGGCAACCTCGACCGCATAGGCGCGGAAATCCGGCAATTTCAGCTCCCGCTTCAGCAAGCCGCCATTGGCGTGCGGATTGGCTCCCATCCGACGGTCGCCCGCGGGCGCAAGGTCCCGCAATTCCGGCACGAGCCGGCCACTTGCATCGAACAGCGTTTCGGGCTCATAACTCCTCATCCACTGTTCGAGCAGTTGCAGATGTTCGGGATTGCCGCGCGGATTGGCGATTGGCACCTGATGCGCGCGCCAGAATGCCTCGACTTTCAACCCGTCGACTTCTTTCGGTCCCGTCCAGCCCTTCGGGCTTCGCAGCACTATCATCGGCCATTTTGGCCGCTGGAAATCCGCGGATCCTTCGCGCGCGCCGTGCTGGATGGAGCGGATGGCGCTAAGCGCGCGGTCGACGGTGTCCGCCATCATCCGATGCATCGAATCCGGCTCGTCGCCTTCGACAAAGAGCGGCTCGTAACCATAGCCGACGAAAAGACTGCGGATCTCCTTGTCGCTCATTCGCGCGAGCACGGCGGGATTTGCGATCTTGTAGCCATTGAGATGCAGGATCGGAAGCACCGCGCCGTCGTGCTTTGGATTGAGGAACTTGTTCGAATGCCAAGATGCGGCGAGCGGACCCGTTTCAGCTTCACCGTCACCGACCACGCAGGCCACGATCAGATCGGGATTGTCAAAGGCGGCTCCAAAGGCATGGACCAGTGCATAGCCGAGTTCGCCGCCCTCATGGATCGAACCGGGCGTTTCCGGCGCCGCATGACTCGGAATGCCCCCGGGGAAGGAGAACTGGCGGAACAGCTTTCGCAGGCCATCAGCATCGCAGGTCACCTCCGGATAGATGCCGGTGTAGGTGCCTTCGAGATAGGTGTTGGCGACCATGCCTGGACCGCCATGGCCGGGGCCGCAGACATAGATAATGCTGAGATCGAAGGCGCAGATCACGCGGTTGAGGTGGGCATAGATGAAGTTGAGCCCGGGCGTGGTGCCCCAGTGGCCGAGCAGCCGCGGCTTGATATGTTCCGGCTTGAGCGGTTCCCTGAGCAGAGGATTGTCGAGCAAATAGATCTGGCCGACGGAGAGATAGTTGGCGGCGCGCCAGTAACGGTCCAGCAATTTCAGATCGTTGGCGCTTGCCGGTTCGTTTGGAGCAGTCATCGGTCGCATGTCGCTCTCCAAAGAAAAGTTCAGGAAATGACCTCGAACTCCATCAATAAGTTCCAAACTAGACGACCAATATGACGGAAACAGCTTGAGTCAGTTCGAACATGCCCGCCGATGCGGACCCAAATCGTCACCGTCCTGCCACCGCCAAGCCGTCGCCGCTTGACGAAGCCGCCAAACAACGCAAGACGCGATCATCGCGAAAGCGAAAACCCGGCTGGCTCAAATTGAGGGACGTTACCGGTAGCCCACAAGGTGGTTCCAATTATTTTCACCCGGGAATTGACCTTACGCAATACGTCTGTGTGACGGATCGCGCACGTTGGCAGGGTGCTCTTACCCTGCTGAGCGTTGACGTGACCGACCAAGCGAAATCGCCTCTTGTCGAACAGTCACAATTGCAACCGAAGGACACCGCGAGTGTCAAATGCGAGAAAGATCGTCGCTGGCTTCTGGACAAATTGGAAGATGACGAGGTTCGTCAGGCTCTGAAGAGCAGCACATCGCTCGTTCCATCTAAGCAGGGGCGGACGGCCGTTTTCCGAGGGGATCTACAGCCCGGCAGTGATCGCAATCCGCATCAGCTCCGACATGCTGCGCACATTGGTCTTGGCCATCAGGTTGGCTCGGTAGACCTCAACCGTGCGCGGGCTGATACCTAGGTCGTGGGCGATTACCTTGTTGATCTTGCCTGCCACGAGCCCCCGCAGAACGTCGCGCTCGCGCGGCGAAAGGTCTACCAGGCGAGCTTCCGCCTCGCGTTTGGCCGTAGCGTCGGTTGGCGCTGCCGACTGTGTTTGCAGGGCTTCGTTGATTGCACGCAGTAGCGCTTCGTCCTCGAAGGGTTTTTCGATGAAATCAACCGCACCGGCCTTCATCGCTTCAACCGCAAGTGCGACGTCACCATGGCCAGTCATTAGGATGACAGGACATGCTGATGCATCTGCCTTGAGCCTGCGGACCAGCTCCAGGCCGCTCATGCCGGGCATGCGGATATCCGATACGATACAGTCGACCGTGCCGCTCTCGAAATGATCGAGAAAATCGGTTGCGGTCTCATACGTCGTGACGGCAAAGCCGTTAACGTCAAGTAGGAAAGCGAGCGAATCCCGCATTGCGGCGTCATCGTCGATTACAAGAATTGCGCGGCGCGTAGTCATTCTTCTTCTCCGTCCTCCGCCAACGGGAGGGTAAACTGGAAAGCCGTACCACCGCCGGTGTTTGGCAGCGCGACGATGCGCCCACCATGGGACTCGACGATGGTTCGGCAGATCGAAAGTCCGACGCCCATGCCGTTCTCCTTGGTTGTGATGAAAGGCTGGAACAAGCGGTCGGCGATATCGGGGCTGATGCCGGGGCCAGTATCCGCAACGGTGAATATTGCGACGCCATCCGCCTTGGTGACCCCGACCGTTAATTCGCGGCGCGAACTCGCGGCCATCGCCTCGATCGCATTCCGGACCAGGTTCAGTACCACCTGCTGGATCTGGATCTTGTCGACCAGGATCGGTGGAATGTCCCGGTCGCTGCGGATTGTCACCCGGACTCCCTGCTCCTTGGCGCCGAGCAGTGCGAGCGCGACGGCCTCTTCAAGCAGCGTGACTGGGCTTTCCAGAGAGTGCTGTGTTTCGCCCTTGGCAACGAATTCGCGCAGGCGCTGGATGATGTCACCGGCCCGCAGCGCCTGCCGCGCGGCCCGCTCGAGCGCGTCGCGTATTCGCTTTACGTCAGGTGTCTCCGACGCCAGCAGCGCGCCCGCGCCGCGCATGTAGTTTGTAATCGCTGATAGCGGTTGGTTGATCTCATGAGCGATGGATGACGCCATTTCGCCCATGGCGGTCAACCGCGATACGTGGACCAGCTCGGACTGCAGTTCCTGGAGCCTCCGCTCTTGCGCCCGACGTTCGGTAAGATCGCGGATGAAGCCGGTGAAGAACCGCTCACCACGTACCTTGGCCTCGCCGACGGCGAGCTCCATCGGGAAGGTAGAGCCGTCGCTCCGCTCTCCGACCACGATCCGCCCGACGCCGATGATGCGTCGTTCGCCAGTCGTAAGGTAACGCTTGAGATACCGGTCGTGCTCGCCGCGATACGGCTGCGGCATCAGGCTCGAGACGTTCTTTCCAACGACCTGGTCCGTTTTCCAGCCGAACAGGCGCTCCGCGGCCGCGCTGAAGGAGCGAATATTGCCGTGGTCGTCGATCACGATCATGGCGTCTGGAACGGTGTCCAGGATCGATTGTAGATGCGCTTGTCGATTTCGCGCTTGATCGCTTTCCCTCAACAACCGGTCGCCCATAAAGCCAAGGATCGGGCCGAGGATGGCAAAACACGCCATGTCGACCAGGTTCGCAGGTTCAGTAACCAGACTTTTGCCGAGGAAGTTGGCGCTGATGGCAAGGCAGAGCAGGGTTGTGAGGATCGCCGGACCGCGGCCACCGGCGAAGGCGGCGAACAACACGGCGGGAACGTAGATGATCGTGAACGTCCGGTCTTCGAAGTAGTTATTCAATGCCGCGCGCGCCACGAATACGAGCGCGGCCGCTGCCGCGGCAGTGCCATAGCGGTACCAGATGCGGTCAGACATATTCCCCCGGGCAAAGCCCTCAAATCTGTTCGATAGTACAATGTTCGGGCGCCTGAAGCCACCGCCCGCCCGGTATGAGATCGTTCTTGGCGGCGAGAATGCGACCGGGAGTCCGGACTATCTGACCCAAGGGCGCCAATGGGTGGGTTGTACCACGATGCGCTCGGCGGTCTCCGCCTTGATCCAGCCGCCCAGAGTGCGGCGGCAGGGAAAGACGAGCCGGTGAATGGCGTTACCCTCGATCACGGCGAGCTCCAGGTCGCGGTCGTAAGGAGCGACCGCGATCCCTTCCCATGTCGGGCTGACGCCGCCTTTTGAGAGGTCTGAAGCGTCACGAGTCGTCACGTCAGGCAGCCTTTCGAGGCGTCTCCTCGGTAGCGCCGGTTCGCCGTGCAAGCAGGTTCAGCTCGATAGTGCCCAGCGAACGCGCGGTCTCGATCGCGTATGTCGCGTCCTCTGCGGCGCGCGCCGTCACGCCCTTGCTCCAGTCTTGCAGCGCCGTGATTTTCTCGGCGACCGAGGCGGTGGAATTGAATTTGCGGAAAAGCTCCCAGGCTTCGGTCGATTCGATCTGAATCTGCTCGAGCCAGTGTCGGTTCGCTTCGATCAGCTTTTCCGAGAACTCCGATTGGACGGCAATTGCGCGTTTCGCGCAGCTCTGGATGGCCTCGGCGACGGGACGGGCTTGGCTACGGTATGTCATGTTCAGCTTCCTCAATTGCTAGTGGCCTCGTGTCTCACGATGGCGGTGCCTGCGTGTTGATTTGCGTCAACCGGGCGCATGCCCCTGACGCTGGCGCTAAATGCGCCTGGGAACGACGATCGTGCCGGTTCGCAGGTTGATGAAATGGATGCCGTCGCAAGCGGCACATGAGATCGACTGCAGGTCGTCGGCTTGACGATCGGATGTGTCACGGGGAAGCAGGCCTTGAACTCGATCGCCGGTGTTTGGGCACGAGAAGATAATTGGGCGCCAGGCCGCTATTTCTGTCATCTGCGTAATCCTGCCGGACGCGGCATCCTACGATAACGGAGTGCGGCTCCGTATTGATGCAGCTCAAAAATCCGCCCGCGCGGGCTAAAAAGGCCGGCGGTGACGGAGCGGAGGCGGAGCAGACGAATGCGCGGTTTGTCTTAACGGAGGCCGCCTTGCCCAGTAGCTCATCCGGGCGAGCGCCACGAGAACGACGGCGAGAACTCCGATTGAGGCGAGCAGGATCTGCAGCATGATTGTCTTCTCCCGATGTCGAGGCCAGCATCTCCGACAATCGGTCGCGGCGCCTTGATTCCAGTCAAGTTCGGGAGTTGAGCGAAATCATTATCGGCAGATTGATTTGGTGCAAGGAAGAACGGCCATGCGCCCGCATCAGGAGATGGTAGGATGACCGTTCGCCTCGCAGTTCTGCTGATTCCGTTGATTGTGACCGCCACGATCGACGCAAATGTGCTGGGATTCGCTGCAACGATGCTTACGATCGGCGTGATCGTCGGCTTTGCTATTGCTGCGGCCGGATGGACCATTGGCAGCGATACGTCATCACTGCCGTCGGTCCGGCCGCGATCCGTGGACAGGAAGCGTCTCCACAAATAGTAGCTCTTGGCACGATCATCTTTGCGGATTTGGTGGGCCACGGGTTGCGCATGGTCGATGCCGGGGGCAGGACGCTGTCCATATTCGATGTCCTCCCGCGATATGACATCTCCACCGCGCGGCATTCAATTGCGACAGATCAAAGCGGGCGTCGCGCATCAATGGCAGCGTGGAAAACAAGGAATCAACCCAGGTGAGGGTGCCATGACATCATTCGACGTTCGCTTCATCAAGACCGTTTGCGACGATACCGGCCATGAACATCGCGCCTGTCAAGCCGCGTTCAAGGTCGACGCCGCCTCGCTCTCCGCAGCCGCGCAGTTGGCCGAAGCCGACTTCTGCAGACAAAAGGGTATCCGCGACTGGACGATCTTTGCCGATTCGATGGAGCTTCGAACGCCGCCGGCGCCGCCGTCCGCTTGGGGCGGCTGACGATCCTGCACGGCGATCACATTCGATTACCGCAACGTCACTGCTGACCAGAATCAATCCGGCAACCGCGAGTCAATGAGGGGTATCGATGATATCCGATCGAGCAGACGGCAATAGCTCACCGCAGTTTGAAAGTCTTCTCGGTCGCCTGCGTGCATTTCTAGCGCGCCGGCACGAGTTCGATCTGATGGCTGCTAGGGAGGTCGATGAGATCGCTCACGAACTCAATCTCTCGACGTCGGACCTTTGTGCGCTTGCCCGCGAGCAAGGCTCGCCGGAATTGCTGAGCAAGCGCCTCGAGCATGCGGGTTTGTCCGAGCAGAGTCTCGCTTCGTCCCATTGCGATGTGTTGCGCGATCTGCAGCGAGTGTGCGGTCTATGCCGCGAGAAGGCGCGCTGTGCTGCGGATCTCGCGCGGGAAAGGCGGGCCAGTCCGGCCAAATATTGTCCGAACGAACTGACCCTGACCGCGCTGGGCCGCGGCGCCGGTGGCGCGCGGCAGGGCGCAGGAATTGATGCCGATCAAGCAGCTGCCGGCAAGATCGTGCTTTCCATGACGTCATCGCATTCAGAGAAAGCTTCCACATGACAAGTCCGTCTTCCGTTTCAAAGGCGATGACGATGGGCGAAGCCGGCCTGGCGTTGGGCTTCGTTGTTTTTGCCTTCGTTAGCTTTCTCGGCATGGCGATGGGGCACGATGCGGCGTTCAGTTTTCACGCGGCGCTCGCTTGCGCCGCCAGCTTGATTTCCGTGATCGTGATCTGCAATCGCTATCTTGACCGTCCGGCCGAGCTGCCTCCGGCGGAGATCGGTGGGCGCCCCAATTACAATCTCGGCCCGATCAAGTTCGCCTCGGCGATGGCGATGTTCTGGGGTATTGCGGGCTTCACCGTGGGTCTGATTATCGCCATGCAGCTGGCGTGGCCCGCACTCAACTTTGATCTGCCCTGGACGACATTCGGTCGTCTACGACCGCTGCACACGTCTGCAGTCATCTTCGCGTTCGGCGGCAACGTTCTGATCGCAACCTCGTTCTACGTTGTGCAGAAGACCTGCCGCACGCGCCTTGCAGGCGACCTTGCGCCCTGGTTCGTCGTGGTCGGTTACAACTTTTTCATTCTGATTGCCGGCACCGGCTATCTGTTGGGGGTCACCCAGTCAAAGGAATACGCCGAACCGGAGTGGTATGCCGACTTCTGGCTGACGATCGTCTGGGTGACGTATCTGCTCGTGTTCCTGATGACGCTGGTGAAGCGCAAGGAACCGCACATCTTCGTCGCCAACTGGTTCTATCTCGCGTTCATCATCACGATCGCAGTGCTCCATCTCGGCAACAACCCCGCGCTGCCGGTCTCCTTCCTGGGCTCGAAGTCCTACATCGCCTGGGGCGGCGTGCAGGATGCGATGTTCCAGTGGTGGTACGGCCACAACGCGGTCGGCTTCTTCCTGACCGCCGGCTTCCTGGCGATCATGTACTACTTCATCCCGAAGAGGGCGGAGCGTCCGGTCTATTCCTACCGGTTGTCGATCATCCACTTCTGGGCGCTGATCTTCCTCTACATCTGGGCCGGCCCGCATCATCTGCACTACACGGCGCTGCCGGATTGGGCGCAGACGCTCGGCATGACCTTCTCAATCATGCTCTGGATGCCGTCCTGGGGCGGCATGATCAACGGCCTGATGACGCTGTCGGGAGCTTGGGACAAGCTGCGCACCGATCCCGTGCTGCGCATGATGGTGGTGTCGGTCGCCTTCTACGGCATGTCGACCTTCGAAGGCCCGATGATGTCGATCAAGGTGGTCAATTCGCTGAGCCACTACACCGACTGGACCATCGGCCATGTGCATTCCGGTGCGCTGGGCTGGGTCGGCTTCGTCTCCTTCGGCGCGCTCTACTGCCTGATTCCCTGGCTGTGGAATCGCCAGCTTTACAGCCTGAAGCTGGTCAACTGGCATTTCTGGATCTCGACCATCGGCATCGTACTCTACATTTCCGCGATGTGGGTGTCGGGAATCCTGCAGGGCCTGATGTGGCGTGCCTACACCTCGCTCGGCTTTCTCGAATACTCGTTCATCGAGTCTGTCGAGGCCATGCATCCCTTTTACATCATCCGTGCAGCCGGCGGCGCGCTGTTCCTGGCCGGCGCCCTGATCATGGCCTTCAATCTCTGGATGACGGTCAATGCCGGCCGAGCCAGCGAAACCGAAGGTGCCGCTGCCCTCCAGCCCGCCGAATAGGTCACGCAATGTCCTTCTGGAATCGACACAAGATCTTTGAGAAGAACTCGATCATCCTGATCGCCGGCATTCTCGTCGTCATTGCCATCGGCGGGCTGGTCGAGATCACGCCGCTGTTCTACCTGAAGAGCACGATCGAGGCGGTCGACGGCGTGCGGCCCTATACGCCGCTCGAACTCGCCGGCCGCAACATCTATGTCCGCGAGGGCTGCTATCTCTGCCACTCGCAGATGATCCGGCCGCTGCGTGACGAGGTCGAGCGCTACGGCCACTATTCGCTCGCCGCCGAGAGCATGTACGACCATCCGTTCCAGTGGGGTTCCAAGCGCACCGGGCCGGATCTGGCGCGCGTCGGCGGCAAGTATTCCGACGATTGGCACGTCACGCACCTGATCAATCCGCGGTCGATCGTCCCGCAATCGGTAATGCCGGGATATCCGGCGCTCGCGAAGACGGAACTCGATCCGTCCGATGTCGCGGCTCATCTGCGGACGAACCGCGCGGTCGGTGTGCCCTATACCGAGGAGCAGATCGCCAATGCGGCCGCCGATCTCAAGGCTCAGGTCGATCCCGACAACCCCGGCTCCGATGCGCTTCAGAAGCGCTATCCGAAAGCCCTGGTCCGCAACTTCGACGGCAAAGGCGGCAATCCGACCGAGCTCGACGCATTGATCGCCTATCTGCAGATGCTCGGCACGCTCGTCGACTTCAAGCTCTACAACGAAAAAGCCAATCTGCGCTGAGGACACGGGCATGAAAGCGATCATTCAAGCCGAGAATTTTGCATCAAGCCTGGTCGGCACGCTCTGGACCCCGATCTTCGTCGGAATCTTCGTCGCCATCGTCGTCTACGCGCTGTGGCCCCGCAACAAATCTCTCTTCGATGCCGCGGCCCGGATGCCGCTGCGGGAGGACTGACCGATCATGAGCGAGCACAATGAGATCGACCACGTTTCGGGCCGCAGCACGACCGGCCATGAGTGGGACGGCATCAAGGAACTGAATACGCCGCTGCCGCGGTGGTGGGTCCTGACATTCTATGCGACGATCGTCTGGGCGATTGGCTACTGGGTCGTCTATCCTGCCTGGCCGCTGGTTTCGGGCTACACCTCTGGCCTGTTCCACTATTCCACCCGCGCGAGCGTCGCGACCGACCTTGCCGATCTCGAAAAATTGCGCGGCGAGAAGATGGCGGTGCTCGGCAATGCGTCGTTGGCCGACATCGAGAAAGATCCGGCGCTGCTGGCGCTGGCGCGTGCCCGCGGCAAGACCGTGTTTGCGGACAATTGCGCACCCTGCCACGGCAGCGGCGGTGCGGGTGCAAAGGGTTATCCGAACTTGAACGACGACGACTGGCTTTGGGGCGGCTCGCTCGA
This sequence comes from Bradyrhizobium ivorense, assembly GCF_900696085.1. GTDB lineage: Bacteria > Pseudomonadota > Alphaproteobacteria > Rhizobiales > Xanthobacteraceae > Bradyrhizobium > Bradyrhizobium ivorense. The sequence goes on along the minus strand of NZ_CAADFC020000016.1, from coordinate 639,882 downwards.
CCAGATCATGCAGACTATCCAGTTCGGTGCGCGCTCCGGACACGCCAAGACCCATGAAGGGCAGATGCTGGCGTTCGGCCGTGACGGCGTTCTCAAGAAAGATGAGATCGTGACGGTCGCCAACTATGTGCGCTCGCTGTCCGGCCTTTCCACCGCGCCGAAGTTCGACGCCGCGGCAGGCAAGAAGCTATTCACCGAGAATTGCACCAGCTGCCACGGCGACAATGGAAAGGGCAATGCGGAACTCGGTGCGCCGAACCTGACCGACCAGGTCTGGCTCTACGGCTCCGACGAGGAGACGCTGATCGAGACCATTACCAATGGCCGTGCCGGCGTCATGCCGGCGTGGATCGGCCGGCTGGACCCGGTCACGGTCAAGGCGCTGGCGGTCTATGTGCACTCGTTGGGCGGCGGCAAGTAGCCGCTGCGGCGGTCTCAGTTGCGATTGTTGATCAAGGTCAAGTTCGCGCCCAGCGCAGGAATGTAGGCTCAGGCAGAGCCTTATTCGAGCAACCCATGAACAAGCCTGTGTCGCCTGACGAACTCATAGCCGACGAAGACGGGCCGCTCTACGCGCCGCGCAAGAAGGTATACCCGCAGAGCGTCTCCGGCCGGTTCCGCTCGATCAAATGGCGGCTGATGGCGGTCTGCCTCGGCGTGTATTATTTGCTGCCTTTCGTGCGCTGGAATCGCGGCCTCGGGGCGCCCGACCAGGCCGTGCTGATCGATTTTCCCAACCGGCGCTTCTATTTCTTCTTTATCGAGCTGTGGCCGCAGGAGATCTACTATTTCACCGGCCTCCTGGTGCTAGCGGCGCTCACTCTGTTCCTGATGAATGCGCTGGGCGGCCGGATCTGGTGCGGCTATCTCTGTCCGCAGACGGTCTGGACCGATCTGTTCTATGCGGTCGAGCGCCTGGTCGAAGGCGACCGCCGCGTCCAGATCAAGGCCGATGCCGGCCCGATGACGGTAAAGCGCGCCGGCCGCCGCGTGCTGAAGCATGCAATCTGGCTGATGATCGCCTGGTGGACCGGCGGCGCATGGGTGCTCTATTTCGCCGACGCGCCGACCCTGGTGCGCGATCTGGCGACGTTTCACGCACCGGCGATCGCCTATGTCTGGATCGCGATGCTGACCGCTTCGACCTATCTGCTGGCCGGCTACATGCGCGAGCAGGTCTGCGTCTATATGTGCCCGTGGCCGCGGATCCAGGCCGCGCTGACCGACGAATGGGCGCTCAACGTCACCTATAAATACGATCGCGGCGAGCCGCGTTGCTCGGTGAAGAAGGCGTTCGACATTCGCTCGCTCGGCGAGAAGGCCGGCGATTGCATCGATTGCAACCAGTGCGTCGCGGTGTGCCCGACCGGGATCGACATCCGCGACGGCGCGCAACTCGGCTGCATCCAGTGCGGTCTGTGCATCGATGCATGTGACGCCGTCATGACCAAGGTCAGCCGCAAGACCGGCCTGATCGGCTACGACAACGATATCAATGTTCAACGACGCGTCGCCGGCAAGGAAGAAGTCTTCAAGCCGGTTCGCGCCCGCACCGTCGTCTATGCCGGCCTGATTGCCGCGGTCTGCGCGGTGATGCTCTACGCGTTGATGTCTCGCACTCTGCTCGACATCAACGTGCTGCACGACCGCAACCCGATTGCAGTGCGTCTCAGCGAGGGCGCGATCCGCAATGGATACACGCTGCGCTTCCTCAACAAGCGCGGCTTTGATCGGGTGATTGCGATCGATGTCGACGGACCGGCCGAGGCCAAACTTCATGTCATCGGTGCTGAGTCCGTGACGCCGGACCGGCCGATGATCGTGCTTGGCCGCGACACCACCACCGAACTTCGCGTGCTGGTGACGGCGCCCTTCGATGAAAGAGCGCAAAAGTCGGTGCCGGTCACGTTCCGCGTCACGGATATCGGTCTCGGAGAGGCCGCCTCCGCGACCGACCATTTCGTTCTTCCATAACGACGGAATCTACCATGGCAGCCTCGAGTTCCGCCGTGCGACCCATCACCGGACGGTTCGTTCTGGTCACGGCGATCGCGTTCTTCGCCGTCGTCATCGGCGTCAACATGGTCATGATGCGTCTTGCCATCACGACCCTTCCGGGCACCGAAGTCGACAGTGCCTACAGCGCCAGCCTCGCCTATCAGCGCGAGATCGTGGCGGCGCGGCAGCAGAACGAGCGCGACTGGCAGGTGCAGGCGCATATTGATCGGCGGCCTGATGGAACCGCCGCACTTGCACTTGAGGCACGCGATCATGCGGGTGCGCCTCTGACGGCATTGAATTTTCTCGTAAGGCTCGAACGACCGATCGATCGTCGCGCCGATCGGACGATCGAAATCAGTGAGGCCGGTGGTGGCCACTATCGTGGCCGCGCCGAGTGCGTTGCCGCGGGGCAGTGGGACCTCGTGATCGAGGGCGATGCCGAGGGACGCCGCATGTTCCTGTCCAGAAATCGCGTGCTGCTGAACTGAGGGTAACCCGCATGCAAGCGGATATCGATTTCTCGCACTATTTGAAGAATACGGGAACGGGGCTCGTCCATCTCGATCTCGCGGTCGAGGGCATCAGCTGCGCAGGCTGCATGGCCAAGATCGAGCGCACCCTCTCGAACATTCCCGACGTCACCTCGGCTCGCGTGAACCTGACCGACAGTCGTTTGGCGCTGGAGTGGAAGGCCGGCGCCCTCGATCCGGCACAGTTCGTGAGCCGACTCGCCGAGCTCGGCTACAAGGCCTATCCGTTCGAGCGGGACGACGCCGAAACGCTGGAGGCGCAGCGGGCGAAGGGCCTGTTGCGCCGGTTGGGTGTCGCTGCCTTTGCCGCGATGAACGTGATGATGCTGTCGGTTCCAGTGTGGTCCGGCAACGTCTCCGACATGCTGCCGGAACAGCGCGACTTCTTCCACTGGCTGTCGGCGCTGATCGTGCTGCCGGCGGCGGCCTATTCGGCGCAGCCGTTCTTCTCGTCGGCGCTGTCATCGCTGCGGGCACGCGGCGTCAACATGGACGTGCCGATCAGCATCGGGATCGTGCTGGCACTGGCGACCTCAGTGATCGAGACCTTTAACCACGCCGAACACGCCTATTTCGATGCCGCGATCATGCTGATCGCGTTCCTGCTCGCTGGCCGTTACCTCGACCAGAACATGCGGCGACGCACCCGCGCTTTCGCCGGCAACCTCGCGGCCCTCAAGGCGGAGACGGCGACGAAGTTCATCAGCCCGACCGAGATCAAGACGGTCCCGGCGGCTGCGATTCGGCCTGGCGACATCGTGCTGCTGAGGCCCGGCGAGCGATGTGCGGTCGACGGCAATGTGGTCGAAGGCCGCTCGGAGGTCGATCAGAGCCTGATCACAGGCGAAACCTTGCCGGCGGTGGCGACGCCTGGAAGCACCGTATTCGCGGGCATGCTGATTCGCTCGGGCACTTTGCGCGTCCGCGCGTCGGCGGCCTCCGGTGGCACGCTGCTGGATGAAATATCCCGGCTGCTGGATCACGCGCTGCAGGCACGCTCGCGCTATCTTCGTCTGGCGGAGCGTGCATCAAGGCTCTATGCCCCGGTCGTGCACGCGACCGCGTTGCTTACGATGCTGGGTTGGCTAGCCTATGGTGCGAGTTTTCACGACTCGATCGTGACGGCGATTGCGGTCTTGATCATCACCTGTCCCTGCGCGCTCGGCCTGGCCATTCCCGCCGTGCAGACCGTGGCATCCGGTGCGCTGTTCGGTTCGGGCGTGCTGCTTAACGCCGGCGATGCAATCGAACGTATCGCGGAGATCGACCGGGTGATCTTCGACAAGACGGGCACTCTGACATTGCCCGACCTCGACGTCGCCAATCTCGTGGACATCCCGGATGAGGTCGTGAAGCTTGCAGGCCGGCTGGCACTCTCGAGCCGTCATCCGGTCGCTGCCGCGGTCGCGCGCAAGGCGGGGGCGGCTTCACCGCTGCCGGACATCCAGGAGGAACCGGGTCAGGGCGTGCACGGCTTTCACGACGGGCGTCCGATCCGGCTGGGCCGCCCGTCATTCTGTGGTGCTGACGACCTCGCGAACGAGATCCTGTGCCGCGATCCGGAGGCGTCAGTCGTCGCATTCAGCCAAGGCGAGCACAGATATGCCTTCTCAGTTCGGCAACGGTTGCGGCCGGATGCGGCCGAGGTGATAGCAGCGTTGACCCGCATAGGCGTCGCCGTTGAGATCGTGTCGGGGGATCGCGAGCCGGCGGTCCGGCTCGCGGCCCAGATGCTGGGCGTGCACGAATGGCGTGCCGAGGTCTTGCCGGTCGACAAAATTGCTCGGATTGAAGATCTGGCGCGCCGTGGCCACAAGGTGCTGATGGTCGGCGACGGCCTGAACGATGCGCCGGCGCTGGCCGCCGCGCACGCCTCGATGTCTCCAGTTACGGCGACGCATATGAGCCAGGCGGTCGCCGATGCGGTCTTTCTCGGCGAACGTCTTGCGCCGGTGCTGGCAGCAGTCAAGGTGTCCCGGACGGCGCTGCGGCTGATGCGGCAAAACCTTTGGCTTGCCGTCGTCTATAACGTGCTGGCCGTACCGATCGCGATCGCTGGCCTGGTCACACCGCTGATCGCAGCGGCGGCAATGTCGGGATCGTCGGTGATCGTGATGCTGAACGCGCTGAGGGCACGTACGAGGGAGGCGGTCTGATGGAAGTTCTGGTTATCCTGGTGCCGCTGGCTCTTGCACTTGGCTTTGCCGGCTTGCTCGGGTTTCTCTGGTCACTGAAGAGCGGTCAATACGATGACCTCGATGGCGCCGCCTGGCGTGCCATTGCCGACGACGAGCCCGTCGGCGGTCAGGGCCGGTCCAAGTAGTGAAAATGCACCAGTGAAACCGCGGATGCGAGGGGCAGCGCTGTGCAGGCGAAGGGCCAGCACGATTGGTCCGGCCCGTCTGCCAGCGTTGCCGTGACCGCAGTAGTTGGTTGATGGCACCAGCGGTGCCATCGTCAGCAGCAGCACACCGGCAGCACGTCGGGCCGCCAGTAGCGCCAGTGTGTCGCCGACACAGCGATGGGGCGCATCGTGGTGGCATCTAACCATCCGTCGGCATGCCGAATGCAGGGGAAGCCCAGCGGATGTCGATCGTCGACCGCGAGCTCGATCACGCAGTCGGACGGCGCCGACGCGATGTCGTGCCACCCGAACCGGGCTAGCCTTCGAATCAAAGCGTTGAAGATCCGACGCATGTCGCAAATCACTCCAATCGGTGGATCGATCATCACGCGCTTGATCGTGGAGTGTTTGACGTAGAGCAACTCCAGAGCCGGAGGCTCTGTTATTTCTTTTGGCGGCCGGGTTGTTCAAAGAACAGCACAACGAAATCGACGGGAAGCGTCCCCGTGGCCGTTCTTTTGTTGCCCGCGACATTCACTCAGGTAGCAAGAAGCCGCGCGCCCGACTGCATGGAAGCGCCTGCCACCTGTCAGCCCTTCTCCGTTGGCTGGAAAGGCGAGAATCGTGGATGCAGTGTCGTATCCACTCACCAACACGCGAGTTCGCCCGACGCCTTCGAACTTGCGTGCGAACGAAAAGTGCACGTATCTGGTGCGGTTTCTGGTGCGGTGGTCACGCCGAGGACAACGAAGACCAAGCAAGGTACTGATATTTTTGGTGGGCCCGGCAGGACTCGAACCTGCAACCAGACCGTTATGAGCGGTTGGACTGATGCGTCTTGGTGATATCCTCGCGCATCACTCACTCACACACACTCTCTCTCGTTCTTCCGCGGCAGGCAGCTTTGATACTTGGACCGCTCACGCCTTATTGAACAGTTTCACCACATGCGCCGAAGCTTGCCAGAGCTTGATGTGCATGTGGCGTAACTCGATTGAAATTGCCACAGCTCAGTCCGTGAAATTTTCGGAGCTGTTGAACTGCCTTCACTATTGGGTTTTGCTAATCCGATCTGTCTCCCGCGTGCTGTAATCAAGCGACTGCTCTCGTGACAAGGAGAGGCTATGACGGATGATCTATTGGAAGAGGACGGGCGGAGCTCGCCCAGAAACCCGCTTTCTCCTACGAGCGATCGCGACGTGAAAGTGGTCCCGTTTCGGGAGCGACTCAGCTGCACGGTGGACGAGGCCTGCACGGTAACGGGCTTGGGACGCACGAAGCTTTATGAGTTGATTGGATCGGGCCAACTTGTCACAACAACGATTGGGCGTCGGCGCTTGGTGATAGTGCGATCGCTTCTTGAACTTGTGGGCACAACTATTTCGGCGTGACCAAGCCTTAATCAGCCTGATAGGCGCGCGCTCAGCGCTGCGCGCCTCCCTTGATCGGAATGACCCTCTTGGGATTGAGCCAGTGGTCAATCCGATCGGCCCAATGCTGCATCAGCTTTGTGCGCGAGCCGATCAGCGCGAGCGGTCCGTGCTTCTTGTAGAGACCTTCGACGGTAGAGCTATCGAGATGCGCGAGCTGCAGCTCGACGACATCACCGTCCCACGCTTTGGCGTCCTTGATCTCTTCGTGGTGAGACAAGGTCGAGAAGGTGGTCCGAAATCCGTGGGCACAATGTTCAGTCTTGGTGTCAATGCCAAGCAGCCGTAAGCGCTTGTTGAGCGTGTTGTTCGACAGCGGCGTGTCCCTGGAGCAGGAGAACGCGTACCGGCGATGACCCGTTAGCTTCTGAACGCTCCTAAGAATCGCAAGTGCCTGGCGTGACAGAGGCACGACGTGGTCCCAGCCGGTCTTCATCTTGGCGGCTGGAACAGTCCAGCGTTCGGTGTCCCAATCGACCTCGGTCCACTCCATTTCATTGACCATCCCGGGGCGAGGAACGGTCAGCGCGTCGAAGCGTAAGGCAAGGCCAACAACGTCACTAAACCTCGCTCTCGTCCACGGTACGCTGATGAGCTTGAAAACGCGCGTCACGTCGCGTGGTTCGGTGACGCCAGGACGCGGCGTCGAAATGTTCGCAATCATCTGTCCATTCAGGTTACGGAATGGATTGTAGCCGTCTCCTTCGACATCGGCATAGTCGCAGATTTGCTCACCGATGCTGCGCACGCGGTCGCGGGTTTCCAGCTTCCCGTCGGCTTCATATGAACGCATGAAAGCGAGCACGTCCGGACGCTTAATGTCCTGCCTGCACAGCTTGCCGAAGCGGCCCTTGACGTAGCCGACGCGAAGCTCAAGCACCTCGATGGTCTTGGGATCGCGCACCGCTACGACCCTGCCGCGTTTGACTTTCTCCACTTTCTTCTTCGCGAGCCACTCGTCCGCCCATTGCCCGAAAGACCGGGCGGCCGCCCGCCTGTGCTTGTCCAGCTGCTTCTCGGTGCTCGGATCTTTTCCTTCCTTAAGCTGCTCTTTGGCCTTGTCGCGCTCGCGCCGCGCGTCAGCAAGAGAGAACGAGCCATCACTGCCATTGCCGTAAGGGCCAATGGAGTAGGTTTTCTGACGGCCGTGGAATCGGTAGCTCATCCGCCAGAGTTTGGAAGCAGCGTGCCCGGGCCTACTCACGTCGGGCGTGACGAATAGATAGAGGCCGCCGCCGGTCACGTCGGAAATCTTGGCCGGGCTCCACGCGCCGCCGCCGAATTTCGGTCGGGCGGCGCGGCAGTCGACGTCGCTCCTGATCTGCTTGGGGTTTGCGTACGCGCCGTCGTTCTTGCGAGCCATCTGCTCAATTCCATCGTTCGGAATAGCGGAAGTCACCGTGAACGTCTGTTCTCCCGATACCAACAAAAATACCAACAAATCGCGCGGCTGGGGTCGGATGAGAACAAACGGTGACGAACACCGACTTATGCAGAAGTGCCTATTTTTCAAGGGCTTGGAGCGCTGTGCGGACGGTTGTGGACGCTCGCGAACGGGCCCGAACGACCTAGTTGGTGCCCCTGGCCGGAATCGAACCAGCACTCCTTGCGGAACTCGATTTTGAGTCGAGCGCGTCTACCAGTTCCGCCACAGGGGCCTTCATGGCCCGAGCCGTGGAAAATGGCCAGGGTTGCGAAGCGCGCGGACTATAGCGGGCGGCCCGTCGCGGTCAACCCGCGCGGATGTGATTGTCCCGCGCCTCGACAGCGGTATTTTCGCGCGATACGACCCGGGAGAGCAGGGCCGGGGCCTCAACGAGCATGGCCCGTCCGAACGATGCCCGCAGGCGACCTGCCGAGAGAAGTGCCAGGAGAACTGCCGTGACGCTCGCCGCCGCCCATCAGTCGCATGCCGCCGCCACCGGCAATCCGGCGCTGACCTCGGCCGCCGCGATCGCCGTGATTGCGGCCGCGACCTTGGCCGGCGCCTGGTTCTTCCAGCTGGTGCTGGAGATCCTGCCCTGTCCGCTCTGCCTCGAGCAGCGCTACGCCTATTACCTCGCGGTCCCGCTCGGCGCCGTGGTGGCGTTCGCGGCGGCGAAGGGCGCGCCGCGTCCGGTGCTGCTGGCGGGGCTTGCGATCCTCGGTCTCGCCGCGCTGGCCAATGCCGGGCTCGGGGCCTACCACGCCGGCGTCGAATGGGGATTTTGGCCGGGACCGACCGATTGCTCCGGCCCGGTGATGGATTTCAGCAAGGCCGGCTCGCTGCTCGAGCAGCTCGACAAGGTCAAGGTGATCCGCTGCGACGAGGTGCAGTGGCGCTTCCTCGGCATCTCGCTCGCCGGCTACAACGTGCTGATCTCGCTCCTGATGGCCGCGATCGCCACCTGGGGTGTCGCAAAGACGGCCAGGGGCTGATTCGCAGACCCGTCCTACACGCGCTAGCAATCCCGTCATGCTGAGGAGGCCGCGTCGCGGTCGTCTCGAAGCATGCGCGGCCACCGGCGGGGCCGTCGACCCTTCGAGGGCCGCTGAAGAAGCGGCCACCTCTGGATGACGGGTTGGTTTGCTCAACTTTGCTCGGTGTCATCACCCGCGCATGCGGGTGATCCAGTATTCCAGAGGCAGTAGGGAATGAACCGAGAGGCCGCGGCGTACTGGATCGCCCGGTCAAGCCGGGCGATGACAGTGGTGGGTGAGGACAAAGCTTCACACCCTCTCAGGGTGACGGGTTGGGAGGGCTAATCGTCGACGTCGTCCTGGGGGCGGCCGAACAGATGGATGATGCCCGGCGTCGAGATCGTGACGAACACGAAGCGCGACAGATGATGGGCGCCGACGAAGATCGGGTCGATGTGCAGGGTCAGCGCCAGCGCAAGCATGGCGTCCATCGCGCCGGGCGCGAACGCCACCACGACGTCGGCCAGCCGCACATGGGTGGTGAAGGCGATCACCGCGACGAATACCGCCGAGATCAGGATCGCGATCGCGAACGAGCCGAGCCCGGCATTGATGTGGCTGAGCAAAGTAGAGGTCTTCATCCGCGCGAAGCGGGTGCCGATCAGCGCGCCGATGCCGACCAGCGCGACGTTGCGGATCCAGGGCGGCAGGCCGCCATCGACCAGGCCCGAGCCGTGCAGCAGGCTGGAGGCGAGCATCGCGCCGAACATCCAGCTTGCCGGAAATTTCACCCAGCGCAGCAGCAGCGAGGCGCCGATCGAGGCGCCGACCAGTGCGGCAAGGCCGAACGGCGAGGCGACCGTGGTCGGCAGCGGCGGCGGCGCGGCATGGGTCACCCCGGTCAGCGCCAGCACCATCGGCAGCGCCGCGGTCAGGATGATGACGCGCATGGTCTGCACCACGGCGATGGCGGCGACATCGGCGCCCTTTTCGGCGGCGAGGATGGTGATCTGCGACAGCGCGCCCGGGCTGCCGGCGAGTAAGGCCGAGGTCTGGTCCCAGCCGTGCACGCGCTGCAGATAGAGGCTGGAGCCGAAGGTCGAGCAGAAGGTCGCGAGCGCGAGCAGGCCGATGGTCAGCGGGTACGAGCTCATATGTTGAAGGAGTTGCTGCGACATCAGCGATCCCAGCGAGATGCCGAGCAGCAGCAGCACCGCCTGCGTCAGCACCGCCGGCACCGCGAGCGGCCGTCCCGCCAGCGCGGCGATCGCGACCGCGACCATCGCGCCGGAGATCAGCCCGCCCGGCAATTCCGCCCACAGGAATAGCACGCCGCCGGCGGTGCCGATGACGAGAGTCTCGAGCCCGTTCAGGACTTTGGCGCGGTCAGGAATGGCTGTCGCGACAGATGCGGGGAGCTGGGTCACGGCATCTTATGGCAAATTCGCATCCGTAGAACAATTGCAGCAGCGCCATGCAGCAATGCGCCGGCCGATCGATTGTGACAAGGCCGCGTCAACGCGAAGGGACCGCGCCCGATGTGTCGGGGCGGTCCCGCCTCGCCATCTCGCGTCGTCCGCCGGCGCGAGCGGGTCCGATCGATTACTGCTTGGCCGGTGCGGCCGCCGGCGCAGCCTTGTCGCCGGCTTCCTTCAGGCAGGCCTTGCGAAACTTCTTGCGCTCCTTGCCCTTCAGCTTCTTCTCGTCGGCCTGCCTCGAGCATTCCAGCGAGGCGGCGCTGCGCGGCTTGGACTCCTTGGCCGGCGCGGTGGCCTGCGGGGCGGCATCCTTGGCGGCCGGCGCGGCCGTTTGCGCGAACGCGCCGCCCATCAGCAGCACGGAGGCAAGCGCGGTCACGGTCGCGAGCGAGGAAATCTTCGTCATGGCAGGTACCTCATCGGGAAAGGAGCCGAACCGTCGCGCGGCGATGATGAACCGCGGATGAACATGCGGCGGTCCCGCCGCCACAATATTTTGCCGGGGCGGCGCGCCAGCGCGTTGTCGCAAGTTCGGGTTGCGCTAGGATAATGGTCTTAATTCCAATGCCCCCCAAAGGGAGACCAGGGATGAACATTCAGACCAGATTGTTGTGCGTGATGGCGGTGTCGGGCTTCGCAGCCTTCGCGGCAAGCGCGCCGGCGCAGGCGCTGACCGCGCAGGAGTGCAGCGCCAAGTACCAGGCGGCAAAGTCGGCCGGCACCCTCGGCGGCCAGAAGTGGAATGACTTCCGCAAGGCGCAGTGCGGCGCCGACGCGACGCCGGCTGCGGCGCCCGCCGCTCCGCCGCCGACGGCCGCCGCGCCGGCTCCGGCCGCGCCGAAGGAGGCCAAGAAGGAAGCTGCTCCCGCTGCGGCACCGGCAGCGCCGAGCGGTCCGGCAGTGTTTCCGAGCGCCATCGATCCCAAATATGCCAAGGAGACCGAAGGCAAGGGACGCATGCATACTTGCGTCGACCAGTACAACGCCAACAAGGCCACCGGCGGCAATGGCGGCCTGAAGTGGATTCAGAAGGGCGGCGGCTACTACAGCGAATGCAACAAGCGCCTGAAGGGCGCCTGAGCCGGCCGTTACGCGTTTTCGATCAGAGCGGCCGGCGCAAGCCGGCCGCTTTTGATTCGGCGCCGGCCCTACCGGCCCCACTGGTCATCCGCGAGCAGCTTGTCGGCCGACTGGGCCAGTAGTTGCGCGCGTTTGCGCGGGCCGCGGTCGGGAAACAGCAGGCTCTGGCCGAACAGGAAGCCGTAGAACAGGAACGCCTGCGCATCGGCCTCTTCAGTCGACAGCCCGGTGGCGCGATAGAGCTGGCCGACATTCTTCAGCCGCGCGGCGTCGACGCTTGCAGCCGCGGCGGCGGCAGCCTCGTCGGTGCGCGCCCACTGCCGGATCGCAAGCTCGATTGCCATCGCCTCGGTGTTCATGCGCTCGGTATACAGCGTGATGATCGCCTTCAGCCGCTCGCGCGCGCTGGCGCCGTCGAGCGCGGTCTGCTTCTCGATCGCCGCGATGCGCCCGTCCCGCCAGCGCACCAGCATCGCCTCGAGCAGCGCGGCGCGATCGCGGAAGCGGCGATAAAAGCCGCCCTTGGTGACGCCGAGATTCTTCGCCAGCACCTCGACCCGGACGCCGTCGACCCCGCTATGGGCGAGTTCGGCAAAGCCGGCGGCGATCCAGACGTCGCCCTTGCTTTCAGTCATGTGATCTCCGCAGACCGGACCCGATACGGTACCGTATTGCTAGCCCGCTTCGCCAGTGATACGCTACCGTATCAAGAATGGCAAAAGCGGAGGAGCGGCAAGATGGAGGGCGAGGCGACCTATCGCGGCGCGGTCTATCCCTGGCACTGCGACCACATCGGCCACATGAACGTGATGTGGTATGTCGGCAAGTTCGACGAGGCGAACTGGAACATGTTCGCGCGGATCGGGCTGACGCCGAGCTATCTGCGCGAGTCCGGCTGCGGCATGGCCGCCGTGCAGCAGAGCATCGCCTACAAGCGCGAGCTGTTCGCGGGCGACGTCATCGAGGTCAGGAGCCGGCTGGCGGAATTCCGCGACAAGTCGCTTCGCATCCTGCATGAGATGCGCAACGCGGAAACCGGCGATATCGCCGCGACCTGCGAGATCACGGCCGTGCATATCGATCGCGCCGCGCACAAATCGGTGCCGTTCGCACCGGCGATCCGCTACGCGGCGATGCCGCATCTGGTCCCTGCCGAACCCGCAATCGCGTGAGCGCCATGCCGAGCTTCGAGCCGAAGAATCCGGATTTTCGCGCCGTCGCGGCCGACACCTTCGCGCGCCAGCGCGCGATGCAGACGCTCGGCATTTCGATCGCGCGCATGGCGCCGGGCGAGGTCGATCTCGCAATGCCCTATGCGGTAGAGTTCACCCAGCAGCACGGCTTCGTGCATGCCGGCATCATCACCGCGGGGCTCGACAATGCCTGCGGCATCGCGGCCTTCACGCTGATGCCCGAAGGCGCCGGCATCCTCACCGTCGAGTTCAAGACCAACCTTTTGGCGCCGGCCCGCGGCGAGCGCTTCCTGTTCCGCGCCGTGGTGGTCAAGCCCGGCCGCACGCTCACTGTGTGCGAGGCCAAGGCCTACGCCGTGCAAGACGGCGTCGAGACGCTGGTCGCGACCATGACCGGCACCCTGATGGCGCTGCAGCCGCGGGAGTAGTGAGCGGCCCGCAATAATCCATCCCCGTCATCCCCGCGCAAAGGCTTCGCCTTTGTCGCTGGAGGTGCGAGCCCCTTCGGCGAGCCTCGAAGGATGAATCGGCCCCGCCCGTGGCGGTGCATCCTTCGAGACGCGGCCAAGAGGCCGCTCCTCAGGATGACGGGCCTGGCAAAGGTGCGCCCCGACAGCGCCTCACGCATTGACAAGCCCCCGCCGCGGCGACCTGATAGGTGGATGTCCTTCGCGAACGCCGCACCATGATCGCCAGCCTCAGCCTGATCCTGCTCTGCCAATTGATCGGCGAGGTCGCGGTGCGCGCGCTTGGCGTGCCGGTGCCGGGCCCGGTGATCGGGCTGATGCTGCTGCTGGCGCTGCTGTTCGCGCGCGACCGCTTCGCCGCGTTCGCGCGCGGGCCGCTCGCCAATGACGGTGTCGAGAGCGCAAGCCGCGGCATGCTTGCCAATCTCTCGCTGCTGTTCGTGCCGGCCGGCGTCGGCGTGGTGCAGAAGCTCAACCTGCTCGAAGCCCACGGCGTCGCCATCCTCGTGGTGCTGGCGATCTCGGTGGTGATCACGCTGCTGGCGACGGTCGCGACCTTCGTCGCCGCCAGCCGTCTCCTCGCCCGCCGCGAGGAGAGGCGATGAGCGACAATCCGTTCTCGCTCTGGGTCTATCTTTCGCAGTCGCCGCTGCTCTGGCTGACGGTGACGCTCGCGACCTATGCGGTGGCTGACGCGGTCTCGCTGAAGACCGCGCGTCACCCGCTCGCCAATCCGGTGCTGCACTCGGTGTGGATCATCGCCGTCTTCCTGCTGGTGACCAAGACCTCCTACACCGCCTATTTCGCCGGCGCGCAGTTCGTGCATTTCCTGCTCGGGCCGGCGACGGTCGCGCTCGCGGTTCCGCTGTACGAGAACCGCAGGCGGGTCGCGGCCGCGATCCTGCCGATGCTGATTGCGCTCGTGGTTGGCTCGATCGTGGCGATCGTCTCGGTGGTGCTGCTGGCCGAAGCCTTCGGCCTGCCGCGCGATGTGGCGCTGTCGCTGGCGCCGAAATCGGTCACCGCCGGCGTCGCGATGGGGATCAGCGAATCCCTGCATGCCGATCCCTCGCTGACGGCGGTCGCGGTGATCCTCACCGGCATCATGGGCGCCATCATCGTCACGCCGCTGATGAACCGCGCAGGCTTCACCGATTACCGCGCTCGCGGCTTTGCGGCCGGCATCGCCGCGCATGGCATCGGCACGGCGCGCGCGTTCCAGGTCGACGAGGTCGCGGGTGTCTTTGCCGGCATCGCGATGAGCCTGAATGCGCTGGTCACGTCGCTGCTGGTGCCGCTCGCCGTGACAATTCTGCTGCGCTGATAGCCGATGCAGTGCAGTTTTTTGCTATCGGCATAGCGCTGGACAGCAAATTCTTCTAGGGTCGCGGCCGCAAACGCGAGTCTGTTCCCCTTGGTCTTCTCTGCAGCTCAAAGTGTGCTTGGCCTCGCATCGGGCATGCTGGTCGGCTTCTCGCTCGGCCTGGTCGGCGGCGGCGGCTCGATCCTGGCCGTGCCGCTGATGGTCTATGTGGTCGGCGTGCCCGAGCCGCATGTCGCGATCGGCACCTCGGCGATCGCGGTCGCTACCAACGCCGCGGTCAACCTCTCCAACCATGCGCGCGGCGGCACCGTGATCTGGTCCTGCGCGCTGGTGTTCGCGCTGTCGGGCATGTGCGGCGCATTCGGCGGCTCGATCCTCGGCAAGATGCTCGACGGCCACAAGCTGCTGGCGCTGTTCGCGCTGGTGATGCTGGTGATCGCAGGGCTGATGCTGAAGACCCGCGCGCGGGTCGGGCTGACCGACGTCAAGATCTCGATGGCCAACATGCCCGCGATCACCGGCTTTGGCCTTGCCACCGGGACCATGTCCGGCTTTTTCGGCATCGGCGGCGGCTTTCTGATCGTGCCGGCCCTGATGCTGGCGACCGGGATGCCGATCATGAACGCGGTCAGTTCCTCGCTGGTGGCCGTCACCGCCTTTGGCATGACCACCGCATTGAGCTATGCATGGTCGGGACTGGTGTCGTGGGGCCTGGCGGCGTTGTTTGTCGCCGGCGGCATCGCCGGGGGGCTGGTCGGCACGCGGTCGGCGCGGCACCTGTCGGAACGGCGCGGCGCCCTCAATATCGTCTTTGCGGCGGTGATTATCGCCGTCGCGATCTATATGTTGCTGCGTAACATCAATGTGTCCTGAGCGTAGAACGGCGAAGGACCCGCGCGAAAGCCAGACATGAACCAACTGACCAAACCATCCGGGATCAATTCCGGGCTCACCCGCCGCACAACGCTCGGCCTGTTCGGCGCGGGCATCGGGCTGCTGGCGGCAGGAGCTGCGCGCGCCGAGGAAGAGAAGGTGTTGACCGAGGCCCAGGTGCTGCGCGATCCGGAGATTCCCGTGATTGGAAATCCCGACGGCGACATCACCATCGTCGAATGGTTCGACTACAACTGCCCCTATTGCCGCAAGCTCGCGCCCGAGCTCCGTCAGGTGGTGCAGGACGACGGCAAGGTCCGCCTGGTGTTGAAGGACTGGCCGATCCTCGGGCCGGTGTCCAAGGTCGCGGCGCGGATGGCGCTGGCGGCACGCTACCAGAACAAGTTCGAGGCCGCCCATGAGGCGATGATCTCGGTCAATTCGCGCATCACCGAGCCGCGCATCGCCGAACTGCTTTCCGGCGCCGGCCTCGATGTCGACCGGCTGAAGAAAGATCTCGACGCCAACGCCAAGGCGATCGACGCGCTGCTGGTGCGCAACAACGAGCAGGCCGAGGCTTTCGGCTTCAACGGCACGCCGTCCTTCATCGTCGGCAAATACCGCGTCCCCGGCGCGCTCAGCATGGACCAGTTCGAGCAGGCGATCGCCGACGCCCGCAAGGCCAACATGGGCCGCAAGATCGAGAGAAACTAGGGGGAATGCACCGGCGGCGAAGCGCTAGCTCGCGAGCAATTCGCCTTGCTTCTCGCGCACGAAGGTCTCGAACGGTTTCGGCGGTGCGCCGCCGATCTTTTCGATCGTACCGGTCACTGCATAGCGGGGATCCTTCGGGTCGATCGCGGCGCCGCGGATCGCCCGCCACAGTGAGGACAGATGCTCGACTGCATGGGGATTGTAGTCGCGTGCCCGCGCATCTTGGCGCCATTCGTCGTCGGAGATTTGCTCGTACCGCACATCGCGGCCAAGGACGCGCGCGAAGGTCGCGATGATCTCCTTCAGCGACAGCGTTGCGCCGATCAGCGGATAGGCGGTGCCCGCCTTAAGTTCGGGGCTGGCCAGAAGGCCGGCGGCGACGCGGGCGACATCTTCGCCCGCAACCAGCGGCAGAACGGTATTTTCGCCGCCCCAGGGCAGCCGGACCGCACCTTGCGCTGGCAGGCTCTGACGGACCAGTGCTGCGACATTTTCGTAGAAGATGGTCGCGCGAATATGCACCGCACCGATGTCGGCCCATTCGAAGACCTGTTCTGACAAATAGTTCTGCCGCATCCGCGGCGTCGGCGCATCGGGAGAGGATTGCAGCATCACCAGATTGACCAGCCTGGATACGCCGGCCTCACGGGCGGCCAGTGCCATTGGGGTAGCCGCGTCGAGAAGACCGTCCTGGACCGGATAGGCGAAATAGATCGCCGACGTGCCTTGCGCAGCGCGCTGGACCGAACGGATGTCGAGAAAATCGCCCTGGACGATTTCGGCGCCAAGTGCGCGCAGTCGCTCCGATCGTTCGTCGATCGTATGGACAAAGGCGCGCACGGGAACGCCACGCGCGAGCAGCATTTCGGACACGTGACGGCCGGTCTTGCCTTGCCTGCCGCCGCCTGCAGATGTGACGAGAATGGGTTTTGTCATGACTACACCCCTAGGATTCGCTGGTACCATATGGTACCAAGCTGCAGGCAATGTGCGGTACCGACTGGTACCAAGTCAAGGTGGCCGGATGACAGTTAAACAAGTTGTGAAGTCGCGCGCGGATGCGGCCGGGGAAGTCCCGGTACGCCGGCGCATCCTGGAGGCAGCCTTTTCGGCGTTCATGGAGCAGGGCTTCGCCAAGACCTCCACGCTCGAAATCGCAACGCGGGCGAAAGCATCGAAGCGCGAGCTCTATGCGCATTTCGGCAGCAAGCAGGAGATCCTGGCCGCCTGCATCGCCGAGCGCGCGAAACGATTGCGCATGCCGGCCGATTTGCCTGAGCCGCGCGACCGCCAGACGCTGACGCTGGCGCTGGCCGCGTTCGGAAGCAATCTCTTGCGGGAGATCAGCGATCCCACCGTGATCGCGGTGTTCCGGCTGGCAATCGCCGAGGCGGTCCGCGCGCCAGATGTCGCCAAGGCGTTGAACGATGTCGGTATCGCAGCAAGCCGCACCGCTTTGCGCGAACTCATGACCCGCTCCCGTGCGGCGGGGCTGCTCGACGGCGAGTCTGCAGAAATGGCCGAGCATTTCGTGGGCCTATTATGGGGAACCCAGATGACACGTCTGCTGCTCGGTGTCGGCAACCGTCCGAGCCCGCGCGAAATCACACAGCGCGCCGAGGCGGCGACGGCGGCGTTACTGCGACTTTATGAGCCGCCGGCTGCAGCGAACTGAAGATCAGCAAGTTCGAACCAAATCTTGTTGCGCGCTTACCCCAGAAAGCGGACATCGGGTGTTTATGAGTACACGCCCTAGTTCTGCGACGTCATAAGTGTCGCCTCTCTTCGTTCCGCCCGTCATTGCGAGGAGCGAGAAAGCAATCCATCCTTCCACGTTTGCTGACCAAAGGATTGCTTCGCGGAGCCTGTCATCGGGCGGCGCTTTGCGCCGACCCGTTGGCTCGCAAAGACGGCGGAGGGAACTGCTGGGCGGCCTCATGGTTTGAGACAGCACTGAAGCGTTTTCGCCAAGAATCATGGCCTCTCCGGCGCCGGAGAGGCCATTTGTTTTGTGTCGACCATAGGACGTCCGCGGCTACTTCGCGGCGATTTTGGTCCATTCCTCGTGCGCCCGCGTCTTCAGCGCATTCCAGTCCTGGGCTGCGACGTCCCAATTGACGATGGTGCGGGTCTCCTGCGCAGTCTGTCCGCTGGCGACGCTCGATGTCCGCATGGAATCGATGACATAGACGCCGCAAACCAAGAGCAGCGCGCCCAAAATCATGCCGAGAAAGACTCGCATCACATGTTCTCCGGTGTTGACCGGGATAACGCCGTGGGGGTAGCGCTGGTTCCGGATGGGGGCAGCGTTGTCGGTCCGCGCGCGCCGGTGTTCTGCGTGGAAAATCAGTGCCGATTCGGCTAGGGTAGGTCATGACGGCAGAGCGCCCACCGACCGATCTCCTGCAGCAATTTCGCCGCAAATATCTGTGGTGGAAGCCGGTCGATGGCCGTCCGTTTTCCGAAGAGCGCGTGATCGCGCAAACGATGGATCTCGGGACATATGACGATATCCTCCTGCTCGAGGATGCGGTCGGTCAGGCGCGTCTGGTCGAGATCATGCGGGGTGCCGAGCCCGGCTGGTTCAGCGATCGTTCGTGGGAATTCTGGCGAGGCCGGCTGACATTCGCGACCGGCATGGCAATTCCCGACAAGGCCCCGCGCAGGGGATTCCATGCCACAGTTTGAGCCGCGACTTGATATCCTGCCGGCGGCACAGCGGGAGATATGGCCCAGTCTGGCTGCCGCCCGCCGATTGAAGTTCGTCCTTTACGGCGGGACCGCCATCGCACTCCAGCTTGGCCATCGCGAATCCGTCGATTTCGACTTTTTCTGTACCGAAGGCCTCGACAAGGAACGCATTCGTGCCGAGTTCTCGTTCATTGCCGACGCCGTAATCCTCCAGGATGCGCCGGACACCTTGGTGGTTCTGGCTGAGATGCCGTCCGGCCCGGTCAAGGTTTCGTTCTTTGGCGGTCTCAAAATTGGCCGCGTCAACGATCCACTTGAGACCGCCGACGGCGTGCTGCTCGTTGCTTCGCTCGACGATCTGATGGCGACCAAGATCAAGGCCACGCTGGACCGCGCCGAAGCCAAGGATTACCGGGACATCGCCGCCATGCTGTCCGCGGGCGCTTCGCTGCCGACGGCACTAAGTGCCTTCAAGGCGATGTTTCGGGGCGAGCCCGCGCAGGCATTGCGAGCGCTGGGGTTCTTTGACGACGGCGATCTGAATACATTGCCCGCCGCCGATCGAGACGTTCTGTCGAATGCGCGAGACCGGGTTGGGCAGTTGCCCGAGGTCCGTCTTAAGGCCGGTCTTTGTTGAAGCGGCGTGACGGTCCCCATCACCTTCGCTCGAACGCCCGCATCACGTAATCGATGAACACGCGAACCCGCGGCGAAAGCTGGCGGTTGCGCGGGTAGAGCAGGTGCACCGGCACCGATGGCGGCGGGCAGTGCTGCAGCACCGGCAGCAGCGTGCCGTTGGCGAGATCGGTCTCGGCGTGGAAGCGCGGCACCTGCACGAGGCCGAGGCCGAGCCTGGCGCTGGCGAGATAGCTCTCCGGGCCGGTCACCGTCATCGGCGCCGGCAGCGGAAACTGCCTTGTCGCGCCGTCGATCACGAACTCCATCGGCCGCAGCCGTCCCGTGGTCAGCGAGCGGATGCCGATCATGCGATGGCCGTCGAGCGCGAACGGATCGGTCGGCAGGCCGAAGCGCGCGAAATAGTCGGGCGTCGCGCAGGTCAGCCGCTCCAGCAGCGTGACCTCGCGCGCGATCATGTCGCTGTCAGGCAGCCGGCCGAAGCGCAGCACGCAGTCGACGCCCTCGCGGATCAGGTCGATCCAGCGATCGCTCTCGCTCATGTTGATCTCGATATCGGGATATTCGGCGAGGAAGCCGGGCAGGTTCGGCAGCAGAAAATGCCGCGCCAGCGTGCCCTGCACTTCGAGCCGCAACAGCCCCTTCGGCCTGGCACCGCCGAACGCGCCCTCGGCATCCTCGAGATCTGCAATCAGCGACAGGCAGCGCCGGTAATGCGCCTCGCCGTCGAGCGTCGGCCGCACCGTGCGCGTGGTGCGCTCGAGCAGCCGCACGCCGAGCCGCGCCTCCAGCCCCTTGACCGCATCGGTCACCGTCGAGCGCGGCAGCCCGAGGTCGTCGGCGGCCAGGGAAAAGCTGTGCCGCTCCACCACGCGGGTGAACACCCGCATCGCATCGAACCGGTCCATTGTCCGAAAATCCAGAACAGTGATGCCAGAAGATGCATAATTATCCGATTTATGCCAAGGCGTAGCGTCCTCCTATCGAACGCGGCTTGGTCCGCACAACCGGATGGAGACTGAAAATGACCAACCAAACCAACAAGGTAGCACTGGTGACGGGCGCCTCGCGCGGAATCGGCGCCGCGGTGGCCGAACGGCTCGCCAAGGACGGTTTTACCGTCGTCATCAACTACTCCGGCGACGCCAAGCCGGCGCAGGCGGTTGCCGACCGGATCGAGGCGGCCGGCGGCCGGGCGCTGACGGCCAAGGCCGATGTCAGCGACGCGAGCGCGGTGCGCGGCATGTTCGACGCAGCGGAAGCCGCCTTCGGCGGCGTCGACGTGCTGGTCAACAATGCCGGCATCATGAAGCTCGGCAAGATCGCCGACAGTGACGATGCGGCCTTCGACCAACAGGTCGCGGTCAATTTGAAGGGCAGTTTCAACACCATGCGCGAGGCGGCGCGGCGGCTGCGCAATGGCGGACGCATCGTCAACTTCTCGACCAGCGTGGTCGGCACCAAGCTCGAGACCTACGGCATCTATGTCGCGACCAAGGCCGCGATCGAATCTCTGACCGCGATCCTGTCGAAGGAATTGCGCGGCCGCGGCATCACCGTGAATGCGGTCGCGCCCGGCCCGACCGCGACCGATCTGTTCCTGCACGGCAAGTCGGACGAACTAATCGACCGCTTTGCCAAGATGGTGCCGCTGGAGCGGCTCGGCACACCGACCGATATCGCCGGTGCGGTTTCTTTCCTTGCCGGTCCCGACGGCTCCTGGATCAACGGCCAGACGCTGCGCGCCAACGGCGGCCTGGTCTGATCCGCTCTGGCCCAACTCTCGTTCAAGCCGCGGGTGAACGGGGAACGCCGAGCGCTCCATCTATCACCGTCATCCTGAGGAGCGGCCACTTGGCCGCGTCTCGAAGGATGAATCGGCCCCGATGTAGCCGCGCGGCCGCAGCGGGGCCGTCGACCCTTCGAGGGCCGCTGAAGAAGCGGCCACCTCAGGGTGACGGGGAGGTTTGCTCAACTTTCTCGGTGTCATCACCCGCGCAGGCGGGTGATCCAGTATTCCAGAGGCGGTGGTGAATGACCGAGAGGCCGCGGCGTACTGGATCGCCCGGTCCATGTGCGCAATTGCGCACAGGCCGGGCGATGACAGATGTGGGTGAGGACAAAGCTTCACACCCTCTCAGGGTGACGGGGCGAGATTGTGCGTACTTCTATCTCGGTCATTGCGAGCCAACGGGTCGGCGCAAAGCGGCTCCGCGAAGCAATTCATCTCTCCACGAGCGGAGGCATGGATTGCTTCGTCGCTTCGCGCCTCGCAAAGATGGGGTGGACGGCCCCCAACGGCATCAGTGTGCCAGACTGGTGATGTTGATTCGACCAGACAAGGGGACCGTCCATGACGAAGATTAGCACGATTGGTTTGGACTTGGCGAAGAACGTGTTTCAAGTTCACGGGGTTGATGCGGCGGGAGCTGTGGTGCTGAGGCGGCAACTTCGGCGGGCCGCCGTGGAGAAGTTTTTTGCGCAGTTGCCGCCGTGCCTGGTGGGCATGGAGGCCTGTGGCAGCGCGCATCATTGGGCACGGGTGATCGGGAAGTACGGCCACGAAGTCAAGCTGATGCCGCCGGCCTATGTGAAGCCTTATGTGAAGCGCAACAAGAACGATGGCCGGGACGCGGAGGCGATCTGCGAGGCGGTGAGCCGGCCGACGATGCGCTTTGTGGCGGTGAAGAGCGTCGCGCAGCAGGCGGCGCTGGCGGTTCACGGCACCCGCGCGCTGCTGGTTCGGCAGCGGACGATGGCCGCGAACGCGCTGCGGGCGGCGCTGAGCGAGCTCGGGATCGTGGCGGCGCAGGGCTATGAGGGGCTGCGCGAGCTGATGGCCCGGCTCGAGAAGCCGAGTGAGGAGATCCCGGAGATCATGCGCGGCGCCCTGTTGGTGCTCGCCACACATTGGCGAGCGCTCGATACCGACGAACGGGCGCTGGAACGGCAGATCGGCAAGGCGGCTCGCCGCGATCGCGACGCGAAGCGGCTGATGGAAGTCCCGAGCGTTGGCCCGATGATCGCCAGCACGGTGTTGGCCAAAGTGCCCGATGCGAAGCTGTTCCGCTCCGGCCGGGACTTTGCCGCCTGGATCGGGCTCACCGGCAAAGATCACGGCACCGGGGGCAAGCATCGCCCAGGCCGCATCTCCAAGCAGGGCGATCGCGTGCTGCGCGCGCTCTTCATCAACGGCGCCAGCGCCCATCTGCGGCAGCAGAAGGCGCGCGGCGTCAGCGATCCATGGCTGCGTGATTTGCTGGCGCGGCGGCCCTACAAGGTCGCCATGGTGGCCTTCGCCGCCAAGACCGCGCGCATCATCTGGGCCATGCTGGTCAAAGGAGAACCTTACCGCGACCGCGCGAGCGCGCCGGCTGCTGCCTAGTCGAGGGGCGACAGCCGCCGCGCTCGCGCTCATTCCTATCGGAAGGGCAATCAAGGTGTGATGGCAAATGGTCAGGAAACCGGGATCGAAACACTCCGCCACGTCATCGCGCGTCACAGCGCGCCGCAATGATTGGAATTCGATCAGCGATCTCCATCAGGGCCCGCGGTCAATGGCCGCATCTCGAGGCCGTATACATGACCGCTCCCCGATCCGCTTGCCGAAACATCAAGAAAGCCCTTGCCGACAGGGGGCCGTCCATACATGACGCGTGGTTAGGCCGCCTGCTTATCGACCTTGATCTCCACCACGATCTTCCCCGTCGTCACCTGCTCGCCCTCGGCGACGTCGATTGCCGACACCGTGCCGGCGACGCCGGCGGTGTGGACGTGCTCCATCTTCATCGCCTCCAGCGTCATGACCGGCTGGCCGGCCGCGACCTTGTCGCCGGCCTTCACCAGCACCGCGACGACGCGGCCGTTCATGGCGGCGCGGACCTTGCCGTCGCCGCCGGCCGCGCTGGCGCTTTCCGGTGGTGCCAGGGTGAGATCGCGGACCGCCAGCGTGACGCCGCGGTGCAGGATGAAGAGCCGGTCGCCATCGCGCAGAAATTTTGCCGATTCCATCAGGCCGTTGCGGCGAAAGCGGATGCTGTCCTCGCCGAGCTCGTCGATCTCGAAGCTAAAGCGATCGCTATTGCGGGCGGCGAGATAGCTGCCGTCGCGCTGGCGGACGATCTCGATCTCCTGCACGCCGTGGCCGAGGTCGATCCGCAAACCCAATGGAAATGTCGCGGCGAGCGATCGCCCGCCCTGCCATAGAGGCGCGTAGCGGCTCGTGACATAGAGCAGCAGCGCGGCGAGTGCGACGTCGCTGGCTCGATCGGGGCGCGATGCCAGCAGTGCTTCGCCGTTCTGGCCGATGAACGAAGTGGTCGCCTGGCCTTTGGCAAAGACCGGGTGGCGCAGGCAGTCGATGAGAAATCCCTGGTTGGTGGTGACGCCGAAGGCGGTGACCTGCTCCAGCGCGCAGATCAATTTGCCGCGCGCCTCATCACGCGTCGCGCCGTGGCTGATGAGCTTCGCGATCATCGAATCGTAAAACGGTGGAATCTCGGAACCGGACTGCAGCGCGTGCTCGACGCGGATGCCATCAGGCCTCTGCCACCGCGCCATCCGTCCTGATTGCGGCATGAAGTCGTGCCCGGCATCCTCCGAGCACAGCCGGACCTCGATGGCATGGCCGGAGAACGTGATGTCGTCCTGCGTCAGCCCGAGCGGCTGGCCGCTCGCGACGCGGAGCTGCAGTTCGACCAGATCGAGGGCGGTGATCGCCTCGGTGACGGGATGCTCGACCTGCAGCCGCGTGTTCATCTCCATGAAGTAGAAATGGCCGTCGCGGTCGAGCAGGAACTCCAGCGTCCCGGCGCCCTCGTAGCCGATCGCCTTGACCGCCTGCACGGCGACCGCGCCCATTTGCTCGCGCAGCGCAGGCGTCACGGCCGGCGACGGCGCCTCCTCGATCAGTTTCTGGTGCCGCCGCTGCACCGAGCAGTCGCGCTCGCCGAGATGGATGGCGTTACCGTAGCGATCGCCGAACACCTGGATTTCGATATGGCGGGGATCGACGATCGCGCGCTCGAGGATAACGGTGGGATCGCCGAACGCGCCCTGCGCCTCCGAGCGCGCGCTGCGCAGCGCGTCCGGGAACGCGGCGGCATCCGCGACCAGCCGCATGCCGCGTCCGCCGCCGCCGGCGACCGCCTTGATCATCACGGGAAAGCCGATCGCCCTGGCTTCCGCCAGCATGACGGCGTCGCTCTGGTCGGCGCCCTGATAGCCGGGTACGCAGGGCACGCCGGCCTCCTGCATGATGTCCTTGGCGCCCGCCTTGTTGCCCATCGCGCGGATCGCCTGCGGCGACGGCCCGATGAACACCAGCCCAGCATCGCGGCAGGCTTGCGCAAAATCCTCGTTCTCGGCGAGGAAGCCGTAGCCGGGATGCACCGCGCCGGCGCCGCTCGCTTTGGCCGCGGCGATGATCGCATCGATCTTCAGATAGGATTGCGCCGGCAGCGCCTCGCCGATCCGCACTGCCTGATCAGCTTCGCGCACATGCAGCGCATCGCGATCGGCATCGGAATAGACCGCGACCACGCCGTAGCCGAGCCGCCGCGCTGATCGCATGATGCGCAGCGCGATCTCGCCGCGGTTGGCGATCAGGATCTTGAAGAACGGCGTCCGCTTCACCTTCGTTCCGCTCATGGCCGCGCCACCGAGAACTGCATGCGCTGTGGGCTGCGCGCCTCGGCCTCGCGGCAAATCGCAAGCACCTCGGCGAGCACGCTGCGGGTGTCGCGCGGATCGATCACGCCGTCGTCGAGCACGCGG
The DNA here is from genome assembly GCF_900696085.1 of Bradyrhizobium ivorense. GTDB lineage: Bacteria > Pseudomonadota > Alphaproteobacteria > Rhizobiales > Xanthobacteraceae > Bradyrhizobium > Bradyrhizobium ivorense. The sequence continues at coordinate 614,946 of NZ_CAADFC020000016.1, read as the reverse complement.
GCGCTGGTCGAGAACACGTCCATCTGGCCGTCGAACACGCCTGTGATCTGCGCCTTCATCGCTTCGAGCTTCTCCTTCTCGACCGGCTTGCCGCGCCGCGCCGCGGCGGCCTCGGTGACGATCGCCATGGTCTCGGCGGCCTGCTCGCCGCCCATCACAGCGGTCTTGGCGTTCGGCCAGGAGAAGCAGAAGCGCGGATGGAAGCCGCGGCCGCACATGCCGTAATTGCCGGCGCCGAACGAGGCGCCGCAATACAGCGTGATCTGCGGCACCGTCGCCGAGGTCACAGCCTGGATCATCTTCGAGCCGTGCTTGATCATGCCGGCCTCTTCATAGGCCTTGCCGACCATGTAGCCCGTAGTGTTGTTCATATAGAGGATCGGCGTGCGCGACTGGCAGCAGGCCTGGATGAAATGCGTCGCCTTGTTGGCACCGGGCACGTCGAGCGGGCCGTTGTTGGTGATGATGCCGATCGCGTGGCCCTCGATGCGAGCATGGCCGCAGACCGTCGCCGGGCCGTAATTGGCGCCGAACTCGGTGAAATCGGAATCGTCGATGAAGCGCGCGATCGCCTGGCGCATATCGACGGGACGCTTGTGGTCCATCGGCATGATGCCGAGCAGCTCTTCCGCGTCGTAACGCGGTAGCTTGACCGCGGCCGCCTCGCGCGCCGTCCGGTCCCAGGGCAGCTTGGCCATGATGTCGCGCGCGATGCGCAGGGCATCGCGATCGTCCTCGGCAAGATAATCGCCGAGGCCGGAGATCGTGGTGTGCATCTCGGCGCCGCCGAGTTCTTCCTCGGTCGCGATCTCGCCAGTGGCGGCTTTCAGCAGCGGCGGGCCGGCAAGGAAGGCGCGGGTGCGTCCGCGCACCATCACGATGTAGTCAGAGAGGCCGGTCTGGTAGGCGCCGCCGGCGGTCGAGGAGCCGTGGGTGACGGTGACGACGGGAAGCCCGGCCGCCGACAGCCGCGCGAGATTGCGAAAGATGTTGCCGCCGCGGATAAAGTCTTCGACGCGGTAGCGCAGCAGGTTGGCGCCGGCGCTCTCGACCAGTTGCACATAGGGCAGCTTGTTTTCCAGCGCGAGCTCCTGCACCCGCAGCGTCTTGTCGAGGCCGTAAGGCTGCAACGCACCGGCATCGATACCGGCATCGTTGGCGCTGACCATGCAGCGGATGCCGGAGACGAAGCCGATGCCGGCGACCACGCCGCCGCCGGGCACGCTCTTGTCCGCATCAGGCACGTCGAACATGTAGCCGGCGAGCGTCGACAGTTCGAGGAAGGGCGAGCCGGGATCGAGGACCAGCGCGACGCGCTCGCGCGGCAACAGCTGCCCGCGGCTGTGGAAGCGGTCCTTGGCGGCCGCCGATGCGGCGCGGGTGCGATCCTCCAGGGCCCGCATCCGTGCGATCAGCGCCAGCATGCCGTCGCGGTTGGCGAGGTAGGCGGCGCTGCCGGTGGCGATGGTGTTTTCGATGATGGGCATGAACTCTCCCGCTCGTCATTGCGAGGAGCGAACCGACGAAGCAATCCATACCCTCCCTGGTGGCGCGATGGATTGCTTCGCTACGCTCGCAATGACGGCACTAGTGCCTTGTACCAAAAATCGTCCGCGCTTCCGCCGGGCTCGCAATCTCGCGGCCGGCGCGGCGCGCGCACGCCGCCAGCGCCTCGACCAGTTGCCCGTTCGACGTCACCTTGGTGCCGTCGTCGAGATAGAACGTGTCTTCGAGCCCGCTGCGCAAATGGCCGCCGAGATCCGCGCAGCGCTGGTGCAGCGGCCAGATCTCGGCGCGGCCGATCGCGGTGACCTGCCAATGCGCTTCCGGCGCTTTCAATTTCAAAAGGATCGGCAACAGCTCCGGATCGGCCGGCATGCCCGAGGCGACGCCCATCACGAAGTTGTATTCGAGCGGGCCGGAATACATGCCGGTCTGCCGGTACATGCCGACGCAGCGCACGATGCCGACATCGAAGCACTCGAACTCCGGGATGGTGCCGACCTCGTTCATCACGTCGAGATAGTCCTGCACCTTCTCGACCGCGTTGTCGAACATCATCGGAGGCCACGCCCAGGTATTGTCGGCTTTGACCTTGAGGTAATTCAGCGAGCCGGCGTTGCAGGCAGCGATCTCGGGCCTCGTCTCGCGCACGCAGTTTAGCGCGCCCTGGTAGTTCGGCCCCGAGGTGCCGGTAGTGTGGTTGATGATGACGCCGGGACAGGCTTCGCGGATTGCCTGCTGGATCTCCTTGCTGACGCTGACCTCCCACGACGGCAGATGGCCTTTGTTCGGCTCCTGCTGGCGCAGATGGATGTGCATAATGCTGGCGCCGGCGTTGAACGCGGCCTTGGCCTCGCGCGCCATCTGCTCCGGCGTCACCGGAACGTTGTGCTGCTTCGGATCGGTGAGCACGCCGTTCAGCGCGCAGGTGATGACGGCCTTGTCGCTCATGGTCTGGCTGGTCCTACTTGCAGCGCGGACGCTGCCGATTTTCCCATGATGGGAAATTTGGCTTGGCATCATCTTGCGTTGACTGGCTACCCGGGCGCCGCCACGCGGCAAGGCGCATCAGCCGGTTAACACAAGACACCCAACCGCATGGCGCATAGCCTCTGCCGCAAGCACAAGCGGCGCAACAAGCCGGCATCGCGGGGAGGACGTCATGGTCTCGATCAACCGGCGCAGATGGCTGACGGGCGCAACCGGCGCGGGCTTTGCCGCATTCGCGGGAATCCGCCCCTCGCTGGCCGAGGACACGCCGGGCGTCACCGCAACCGAGATCAGGATCGGCAGCACGACGTCGCTGAGCGGCCCGGTGTCGGCACTGGGCGTGCAGGCGCGCTGCCAGGAAGCCTATTTCAGGATGCTCAACGAACAGGGCGGCATCGCCGGGCGGCAGATCAAGTACATCTATTACGACGACGCGTTCAACCCGGCGAAGACGGTCGAGCAGGTGCGGCGGCTGATCGAGAGCGACAATGTCGCCTTCCTGTTCAACATGCTCGGCACCGCGCCGAACTCGGCGGTGGTGAAGTACATCAACGCCGCCAAGGTGCCGCATCTGTTCCTGTCGGTGAACGGCGACAAATGGGGCGACTACCAAAGCTATCCCTGGACCATGGGCTTTGCGCCGAGCGCGCGCACCGAGGCGCAGGTGTTCGTCAAATATGCGCTGAGCCAGAACAAGAATGCCAAGTTCGCCGTGCTCTACCAGAACGACGATCTCGGCAAGGATTTTGTCGCCGGCGCCAAGGATGTGCTGAGCGAGAAGTTTGCAAGCGCCGCGGTGGTGGCATCGCACGAAGTGACCGATCCCACCATCGATTCGCAGATCGTCGGCCTGCGCGGCGCCAATCCCGACGTGCTGATCTCTGGCACCACCGCAAAATTCACCGCGCAGTCGATGCGCAAGATCTTTGAGCTCGGCTGGAAGCCGATGCATTTCATCGCCAGCGGCGCGGCCTCGATCTCCTCGACCATCGCGCCGGTAGGTTTCGACAAGGCGCAGGGCACGATCTCGTCGGCCTATGTCAAGGACGTCGCCGATCCGGCCTGGGCCAACGATCCCGGCGTGAAGGAGTTTCTCGCCTTCATGGAAAAGTACTTTCCCGACGGCAATCCGAAGGAGGGCTACAACCTCTACGCCTACACCGTGGCGCGGGTGCTCAAGATCGTGCTCGAGCAGTGCAAGGGCAATTTTGCCCGCGACAACATCATGGCGCAGGCCAACAATCTCAAGGACGTCGAAGTGCCGACGCTATTGCCGGGCATCCGCGTCAACACCAGCCCGACCAACCATCACCCGCTGCAACAGCTGCAGCTGCAACGAATCGAGGGCTCGGGATGGCAGCGGTTCGGCGAAGTGATCCAGGGTGCGAATTTGTGATGTCGCCCCGTCATTGCGAGCGAAGCGAAGCAATCCACCGCACCGCATACGCGGAAGCATGGATTGCTTCGCTTCGCTCGCAATGACGGGTTACGTCAACACCGGCTCGCTCGCCACCTGCCCCGCCCGATAGATCGCAAGATCGCGCGAGCCGGAAAAGATCGCGCGCGGCTTCAGGCCGTAGAAGCGGCGGATCGAGTGGCTGAAATGCGTCGAATCGGGATAGCCGATGTCCTGCGCGAGATGCGCGAGGTTGATATCCTGGTTGGCGAAGTGCAGCAGGTGCCGCGCGCGCTTCCAGGCGCGGAAGGAGCGGAACGAGATTCCGGTCTCTTCCTTGAACAGATGCAGGAAGCGCGACGGCGACAGCGAGGCCTCGGCCGCGCAGCCCGCGGCGGTCACCGGCTCGCCGGAGAACTGGCCGATCCGGGCGATCGCACGCACCACGCGCGGGTCGAGCACGCGCTGCGGCAGCGCATCGCCGAAACACATGGTGTCGAACTCGGCGTTCGAGATCGAATCGCGATACTGCATCTCGGCAAGTCGCGCATAGGCGGCACGGATGCGGTTGGCGAACAGATGCGCATCGGGGCCTTGCAGGCGGCGGGCGACAACTTCAAGCGTGCCATCGGGCACGCTCTCCGGTTCGATCGCGACGCAGATCGCGGCGCGGTATTCGCTGGTGATGGTGTGGCGCAGGTTCGGCATGGTCACGGCGAGCTCGCCATGAGCCTGCTGGCCGTCGCTGGTCGACAGATGCAGGCCGTCGCGGATCGCGACATAGACATGGAAGGCGCCCGGGCAGCGCTCGCGCGGGCGGCCGAGCAAACCGGCATAGAACACCCGCTCCGGCGTGATCAGCATCCGGTGGCCGGAATCCGGGTTCTGCGTGTCCACGATGGCGTCCATGGCGTATCCTCCTCGCGGCTCTTTTGGCCGCTGCGGCGGGCTACCATAGCGCAAATTCGGAGGCTGTCACGGACCGACGGCAGTCGTTCCGGGACGAGGCGCTCGCACCGGAACCTACGGCCGCGCCCGCGGCGCAACGTTCTGTTCCAGCCCGGCTTTTTGCTCCGCGGCCACCGCGCGCCGAAACCCGTTGCGCTGCTGCAAACGGGCCCAATAGGCCGCGACATTCGGCCCAAAATCCTTGGCGAGGCCGATATTGGCGGCGAGCCGGAGCGCATAGCCGTTCGTGATATCGGCGGCGGTGAAGCGGCCGGCGCAGAGGAATTCTGAATTCGCGGTCGCGGCCTCCACGGCACGCAACCGGCCAAAAAACCACTTTGCGTAGTCGCCGGCGACCTGCGGATTGCGGCGCTCCTCCGGCTCGAGCTGGCTGTAGCGGAGCACCAGCGTCTGCGGGAAGGTCAGCGTGGCGTCGGAGAAATACATCCAGTTCAGGAACGCGCCGTAGGCCGGCTCATCGGGGCCGACGATCAGCGGCGTCGGGCCGTATTTGGTGCCGAGGTAATGGCAAATGCCAGAGGACTCCGTCATCCTGGTCTCGCCGTCGATCATGAACGGAATGGTGCCGAGCGGATTGAGGCCGAGATACTCCTTGGCGAACACCCGCGGCGGGAACGGCAGCATCTTCAGCTCATAGCCGAGGCCAAGCTCCTCCAGCATCCACAACGGACGGAACGAGCGCGCGGCGTCGCAGTGATAGAGCGTGATCATCAGGCGTTTCCCTTCACTTCGAACCCGCAAGCCGGCCCACCGCGGCGAAGCGGCGCGACGATGCCGAAAACCACCCCATCGAACTTGCGCTGAGTGGCTGTCCGGCGCGGCTGGTGGGTTCGGATGTTTCATTCTAGGATGAAACCGCGTCGGGCAGGGCTGAAATTGATGCGGAAAGCGGGGCAGCGATCGCGGGGCTCGAACAGCGGGACTCCCCGCAAGGCCAAGCCGGCCGATACCCCGGCGGACCGGTCCGGGCTGGAGCTGAAAGCCTGGGTCGACGCGCTGAGCGCAGCGCCGGCGGGCGCGATCACCGAGAGCCAGATCCTCACCTGGGTCGAAGGGCCGCTGCGGCGCTTCTTCCCGTTCGAGCGCTTCCTCGGCAGCTACGGCCGGCTGTCCGGCGGGCGCATCAAGATGCGCAATCTGGTGACGTCGGGCCATCAGCCGGAATTCATCGCGACGCTGGACACCGCGTTCGATCTCGCATCACGCGGCTGCTTCGCCTGGTGGGTGCAGAACCGCGCCGCCTTCATCCTCGATCCGGCAGCCCCGCCGCCGTTCGCAACCAAGCGCGAGCTCGACGAGATCAGGCAGTTCTCGCTCGGCGTGATCGCGGCGCATGGTGTCGTCGATCCGTTCGCCAACACCGGCACCTATCTCAGCTTCGCCGGCGTCGCGGCGGACGATCCGGTGCGCACGCGGGCCTCACTCAATCTGATCGCGCCGGTGCTGCACGCGCTGTTCCTCGCCACCGAGCAGGTCGGGGCGCCATCTGTCGACCTGTCGAAGCTGACGGAGCGGCAGCGCCAGCTGGTCGACCTCGCGCTCATGGGCCTACCGGACAAGACCATCGCGACACGGCTCGGCATCTCCGAAAACACCGTCGGCAATCATTTTCGCGGCATCTATGAGCGGCTCGGCATCAGCAAGCGCAGCCAGCTGATCGCGGCGCTGAAGTAGGCGTGGCCTCCGCTCCCTGTCGTCATTCCAGAGCGCACGGCCAAATACCGCGAAAACAACCCCATGCAAAGTAGCCGGTGGCGCCGGAACTCGATCAGACCCCTTGACACGTCGGGCAAGTCAGCCGTATTATTCTAGTATTCCGAAACATTGCGCAAGCTTGATCACAGCCCCATCTGCCGCGACGCCAGGTCCTTCATGATCTCCTCGGTGCCGCCGCCGATGGCGTTGACCTTGACCTCCCGGTAGATCCGCTCGACCTTGACGCCGCGCATGAAGCCGGCGCCGCCAAAAATCTGCACCGCCTCGGAGGCGCAGTGCGCCATGGTCTGGGTCGCCTGGTTCTTCATCATGCAGATCTCGGCGACCGGGCTCTCGCCCTGGCCGAGCCGCCACGCCAGCATTTCCAGCATCGCCTGCGAGGCCGCGACCTTCTGCGCCATGTCGACGATCTTGTGCCTGATCACCTGGTGCTGGGCGATCGGCTTGCCAAAGGTCTTGCGCTCCTTGGCGTAGGCGATCGCCTCGTCGAGGCAGACCCGGGCATAGGCGGTGCAGCTCGCCGCCATGCCCATCCGCTCGCTGTTGAAGTTCTGCATGATGATCTTGAAGCCCTGGCCCTCCTCGCCGATCAGGTTTTCGACCGGCACCCGGCACTCGTCGAAATGCAGCGTCGCGGTGTCGGAGGCCCACCAGCCCATCTTCTTCAATTTGGTGCGGGAGAGGCCAGGCGTATCGCCCTCGATCAGCAGCAGGCTGACGCCGCTGGGCCCCTCGCCGCCTGTGCGCACGGCCACCGTCAGATAGTCGGCGCGCATGCCCGAGGTGATGAAGGTCTTCTCGCCGCTGACGATGTAGTGGTCGCCCTCGCGCCGCGCCCTGGTGCGCAAATTGGCGACGTCGGAGCCGCCGCTCGGCTCGGTGATCGCGAGCGCGGAGATCTTCTTGCCCGCCAGCACCTCGGGCAGCGCCCGCGCCTTCACCTCCGGCCGCGCGGCGCGCGCGATCGGCGGCGAGCCGATGGTGTGGCTCATCAGGCTCGACGAGACGCCGCCGGCACCGGCGCGTGCCAGTTCCTGCGAGGCCACGATCTTCATGAACTGATCGGCGGCGATCCCGCCGTACTCCTCCGGAAACCCGAGGCCGAGCAGCCCGATCTCGGAGGCCTTTACGTAAAGCTCGCGCGGAAACTCGCCGGCCTCGTCCCATTGATGGGCATAAGGCTCGATTTCCTTCGCCACGAAGCGGCGCATCACCTCGCGAAACGCCTCGTGCTCGCTGGTGTAAAACGGGCTTGCCATCGGCCTGGCTCCATTGATTCTTACCTGCGACGATGTCCGGATTTTTCCCGGGCCACTTGCGTCGAGTGGCTGCCCGGCGGGGCGGACGGGCCGTTCCAGCCATGCGCCAGCCACTAGACGCAAGACAGTTTCCGGCCGCGGCGCCTCCACTGGCAGCACGTGACATCAACCGAGCCAGGAGCAGGCGGCGCAAGACCGCCGCTCCGCGAGGAGGGACATTTGCCGGTTCGTTACTACGACTGGATCGCGCATCATCGCCGGCGCGCAGCGGACAAGATTGCGCTGGTCGATCTCGCCAGCGGACGCAGCTTCAGCTACGCACAACTGGACGACCGCGTATCAAAGCTTGCCACCCATCTGCGCGACCGGCTCAAGGTCGCCAGCGGCGACCGCGTCGCGGTGCTGGCGCTGAACACGACGGATACGCTGGAAGTGCAGTTCGCCTGCTTCCGGATCGGCGCCGTGTTCCTGCCGCTCAACACCCGCCTCACCGTGCCCGAGCTGCACTACATCGTCGGCGACGCCGCACCTGTCGTGATGATCCATGACGACGATCTCGCCGAGACCGCGCTGGCGGTGGCAAAACTCTGCAATGTCGCCTCCGCGAGGCGGCTCGGCCCCGGCGGCTCCTATGAAGCCGGCATCGCTGCGGCGACGCCGCTCGCGCGGTTCGAGGAGGTCACGCTCGATGACATCTCGACCATCATGTACACATCGGGCACCACAGGCCAGCCCAAGGGCGCGATCATCACGCACGGGATGACGTTCTGGAACTGCGTCAATCTCGGCGGCCCGGCCTGCATCTCGCCGTCGTCGGTGCTGCTCACGGTGCTGCCACTGTTCCACACCGGCGGGCTGAATTGCTACACCAACCCGGTGCTGCATGCCGGCGGCACGGTGCTGATCATGCGGGTGTTTGATCCCGCCGAGGCGCTGCGGCTGATCAGCGATCCCGCGCAGGGCATCAACGTGTTCTTCGGCGTGCCCTCGATCTACCAGTTCATGGCACAGCATCCGGCGTTCGCGACCGCCGATTTCAGCCGCCTGATCGTCGGCGGCGTCGGCGGCGCGCCGATGCCGGTGCCGCTCCTGAAAACCTGGGAGACGCGCGGCGTCGCGCTGCAGCAGGGCTATGGCATGACCGAGACCTCGCCGGCGGTGATGGTGCTCGACCGCGAGGACGCCGCGCGCAAGGCCGGCTCCTCCGGCAAGCCGGTGCTGCACACCGAGGTGCGGATCGTGCGGCCGGATGGCACGGATGCCGCGGTCGGCGAGCTCGGCGAACTCTGGGTCAAGGGACCGAACATCACGCCGGGTTATTGGAACAGGCCGGACGCCAACGCCGCCTCCTTCACCGACGGCTGGCTGCACACCGGCGACGCCACGCGGATGGACGAGGACGGCTTCTACTACATCGTCGACCGCTGGAAGGACATGTACATCTCCGGCGGCGAGAACGTCTATCCGGCCGAAGTCGAGAGCGTGCTGCATCAGCTTGCGGCGGTCGCCGAGGCCGCCGTGATCGGCATCCCGAGCGAGCAATGGGGCGAGGTCGGCATGGCGATCATCGCGGTCAAGCCAGGCCATTCGCTGGCGGCGGCCGAGATCCACGCCCACTGCCAGGCCAATCTGGCGCGGTTCAAATGCCCGCGCGTGGTCGAATTCGTCGAAGCCCTGCCGCGCAATGCAACGGGCAAAATTCATAAGCCGACCTTGCGGCAGCAGTTCAGCCAGCCGAAGCCGACCGATACCGCGGCATGATTCCGGAAACGTGTCTGGCGTTTTCCTGATCGTGCCGAGACAAGAAGTTGCCCCGTAGCCAATTGCCGGGACCGGCTACGGGTTCGTTGCAAACGTCCCCAACCAGAATCAATCGAGGAAATTGCTTTCATGACAACAAGAACACTGCCGCTGCTGGCCGCCGCCGCAGCCCTCTGCCTGCTCTCCACCCAGGCCGCCTTTGCGCAAAAGAAATACGACACCGGCGTCACCGACACCGAGATCAAGATCGGCAATGTCGAGGCCTATAGCGGCCCCGCCTCCGCCTACGGCATCATCGGCAAGACCGAGGAAGCCTATTTCAAAATGATCAACGATCAGGGCGGCATCAACGGCCGCAAGATCAACTTCATCTCCTATGACGACGGCTACTCGCCGCCGAAGACCGTGGAGCAGATCCGCAAGCTGATCGAAAGCGACGAGGTGTTCCTGGTGTTCAACGCGCTGGGCACGCCGACCCAGACCGCGGTGCAGAAGTATCACAATTCCAAGAAGGTGCCACAGCTGTTCCTCGCCACCGGCGCCAGCAAGTGGAACGACCCGAAGGATTTCCCGTGGACCATGGGCTTCCAGCCCAGCTATCGCGTCGAGGCGCGGATCTTCGGCAAGTACATCCTCAAGGCCAAGCCCGATGCCAAGGTCGTGATCTTCTATGCCAATGACGATTTCGGCAAGGACTACCTGGTCGGCCTCAAGGAGGTGCTGGAGAAGTCGAGCGCGAAGATCATAGCAGAAGAGAGCTACGAGACCACCGAGCCGTCGATCGATTCCCACATCGTCAAGCTGAAGGACACCGGCGCCGACGTGTTCGTCAACATCTCGACGCCGAAATTCGCGGCGCAGGCGATCAAGAAGATGGCCGAGCTCGGCTGGAAGCCGATGCATGTGATGACCGACGTCTCGATCTCGATCGGCGCGGTCATGAAGCCCGCCGGCCTCGAGGCCAGCGAAGGCGTGCTGTCGGCCGGCTACCTGAAGGACGCCTCCGATCCGCAATGGAAGGACGATGCCGGCATGAAGACGTTTATGGCCTTCATCGACAAGTACATGCCGGGCGCCAACATCTCCGATGCCAACCTGGTCTATGGCTACGCCGCGGCGCAGACCATGGTGCAGGTGCTGAAGCAGTCCGGCGACAACCTCACCCGCGAAAACGTGATGAAGCATGCCGCCAGCCTGAAGGATTTTACGCCCGACACGCTGATCCCCGGCATCCGCGTCAACACCGGCGCCGCCGACTTCGCCCCGATCGAGCAGCTCAAGATGATGCGCTTCAAGAGCGGGCAGTGGGAACTGTTCGGCGACATCATCAGCGCGGAGACCGGGGGTTAGGGCTGGCGCTGACTTCACAATGTCGCGAAGCCGCCCCTTCCGGGCGGCTTCGTTGTTTTGTGACTCACGAGCGGAAACATTCGGTATCGTCCCGGCGAAGGCCGGGGCCCATTACCACAGGGCTGCGTTGTTGAAGCGGCTGTGGCCCCAGCTTCGCGTAACCACAACGTTCGGTGGTTCCGGCCTTCGCCGGGACGACACTGAATATGTTGCGCCGCTGTTCAAACCGTCATCCTGAGAGGGTGTGAAGCTTTGTCCTCACCCACCGCTGTCATCGCCCGGCCTGTGCGCAATTGCGCACATGGACCGGGCGATCCAGTACGCCGCGGCCTCTCGCTTCTATCACCGGCGTCTCTGGAATACTGGATCACCCGGTCAAGCCGGGTGATGACACCGAGCAAGCTGAGCAAACCAACACCGTCATCCTGAGGTGCGAGCCTCTTCGGCGAGCCTCGAAGGGTCGACGGCCCGGCTCTCTCCGCATCGACACATCGGGGCCGTGCATCCTTCGAGACGCGCGCAAGAGCGCGCTCCTCCAGCGACAAAGGCGAAGCCTTTGCGCGGGGATGACGGGACTGACGGGATGACGGATTGGCAATGTGCTTGCGATCCCATCCGAAAATTCCCACCTTACAGAGGTAGGCCGCACCACAACCGAGCCGTCGAATCCGATGCATTCCCACATGCACTATCTGCCGATGACGCCGGGATTGTTCTCGATCCTGGTGCTGGCGGCCGTGGTGCTGCTGATCCTGATCCAGCTTCGCATCCTGCGCTACGCCTATCTGCGGCTCGGCGTCAGTCCGGGGGCTGCGATGCTGCTGCTGTTCGGCTCGCTGATCGGCAGCTATTTCAACATCCCGCTCACGGTGTTGCCGGGACCGCCGGTGCAGGCGGGCCAGATCGTCGACTTCTTCGGCATGCGCTACGTGGTACCGTACCTGGCCTCGCCGAGCACCATCCTCGCCGTCAATGTCGGCGGCGCGGTGATCCCGGCGCTGATGTCGGCCTATCTCGTGCTGCGCTATCAGCTCTGGCTCAGGGCCATGATCGCCACGGTGGTCATCGCCGCCATTGTTCATGCCAGCGCCACGCCGGTGCCGGGCATGGGGATCGCCGTCCCGGTGTTCGTGCCTGTGATCGTCACCGCCATCCTCGCGCTGCTGCTGTCGCGCGAATACGCGGCGCCGCTGGCCTATATCGGCGGCTCGATGGGCACGCTGCTCGGCGCCGACCTGCTCAACCTCGACAAGATCGGCAGCCTCGGCGCGCCGATCGCCTCGATCGGCGGCGCCGGCACATTCGACGGCGTCTTCCTCACCGGCATCCTGGCCGTGCTGATTGCCGGCGTCGTCGCGCCGGCGCAGCCGAGGCGGGCCTGACCTAAAGCGCGATGAAGTTAGGTTGCATCGGTTTGGCCTCAGCTTCTGAGCACCTCTCCCTTGGGAGAGGTCGATTTGCGCAGCAAATCGGGTGAGGGGTTACGGTCTATCGAGAGTGCAAGAGCCCTCACCCGGCGCTACGCCACAGCCGAAGCTTCGCTTCGGCGTCCTTAAGAACGGCCGCCAAAAGCGGCCGATGCCTCTCCCCGGCGGGGAGAGGTGCAGCGAGATCAGGGCTAGCCGATTCAACCAAAGCTCATCCCGCTTTAGCCCTGCAGCAGGATGGCAAATGGCTCGTCGACCGTGCGGCGCAGATGCTCGCGGTAGACCTTGTAGTTCGCATCCTCGGACGAGATCCGTCCAAGACTTGGGTTGGCTATGTTCTTGAACGGCAGGAATGCGATCGGCGCTGCGATCGGCGTCAGCACCGCGCCGCGGCCGGCGAGCAGCGTCGTGATGATGCCGTACATCTCGCCGGAATTTCGCGGCCGCGACACCGTGATCACGCGGTGCTGGCCGTGCCGGTTGGTGACGAGATAGACGAAGCCGGACTCGTTGGGCACCGCGACTTCGCCGAACTGAGTGTAATCGGAATCCTGCCGCTCGCTTTCGCGAAATCCGAGCGACGAGGCGGCCTCGTCCCAGGCGATCACGGTGCGGTAGGCATAGATCGCGTCCTTGTCGCCGAACGACGGCCGCACCGTGACGTAGGTGCCTTCGATCCGCGCCACCGCGCGGCGCGCATAGGAGCCGAGGCTGTCGGGCGCGACCTCGCCATTGACCGGAGGCTTGATCGTCACGACATCGGGCAGCTTGCGCAGGGGCACGCCGAGCGCCTGCTCCAGCCGCACTGTGGTCGCGAGCGTGAACGGGCGGCGGCCGCCGAGCACCTTCTCCAGCGTCGAGAGACTGAGCTTCGCCTGCTCGGCCAGCGTCTGCCGCGAAATCCGGCGGCGCGCGATCTCCTCGCGGATGGTCTCCGCGATCTGCCGGCTCTGCTCGGCGGAAAGCTGCTTGTCCGGCGTCGACATCGTGGCTCCCTGCGCGATTCCCTCTAGAGCTCCGTTCCGATGGAATCGGAACGGAGCTCTAGATTCTTGTTCTGACGCGTTTTCTTCACGCGAACCGGTACCCACTTCGCTCGAAAACGCTTCCGATTTCACCACTCTACCAGACCGGACAATCCATCACAAAACCGCACAAACCCGCCTTTGCCCCGGGCGGACCGCGCCGGGCGGCGGCCAATCATTGCCGATCATTCTGCTCGCGCCAAAACCGCCGCTCTCCATGATGGCGAAGCAGCGAAAACCTCGCTCGGGAGAGACGACGATGACGATTTACGACGTGAGTGAAGACAGCAGGCGGATGCGCCTGTCGCGCAGGATGCGCATCGCGCTGTTCTTCGTGGTGGAAGGTGTGGCCGCGCTAGCGATCGGCTTCGCGGCGCTGTTTCTGAGTTTCGAATCGGCGTGGTCGGCGGAGCAGCCGCGGCACGCAGTGCTGCGGCCGAGCGAGGCGCGTTCCGGCTCGCTGCTGCTGAAGACGGACGACGGCTATGCCGACGCGACGCGGCTCGGCATCGATGTCGATCTCACGGTGTCGGGGCCGACGATCCGCGCCCGCGTCACCCAGATCTTCCGCAACCCGACCAAGGACTGGATGGAAGCCACCTACGTCTACCCGCTGCCATCAGACGGCGCGGTCGACACGCTGAAGATGGTGGTCGGCGACCGCGTCGTGGTCGGCGACATCAAGGAGAAGCAGCAGGCCCGCGCGATCTACGAGCAGGCCAAGCAGAACGGCCAGAAGGCCGCGCTCACCGAGCAGGAGCGGCCGAACATTTTCACCAACTCGGTCGCCAATATCGGCCCCGGCGAAACCGTGCTGGTGCAGATCGAATATCAGGAGCCGGTGCAGCAGAGCGGCAACGAGTTCTCGCTGCGGGTGCCGATGGTGGTCGGCCCGCGCTGCAATCCGAGGCCGCTGGTGCAGAGCGTCGACCTCCGTGCCGACGGCGGCGGCTGGGGCGCCACCACGACCGATCCGGTGCCGGATCGCGATCGCATCACGCCGGAGGTGCTCGATCCCGCCGCGCATGCGCCGGTCAATCCGACCAACATCACGGTGCGCCTGAACGCCGGCTTTCCGCTCGGCGAGGTGAAGAGCCCCTTCCATCAGGTCAAGATCGAAGGCCCCGACAGCACGACGCGCATCGTCAAGCTGGCCGAAGGCCCGGTGCCCGCCGATCGCGATTTCGAGCTGACCTGGAAGCCGGCGGCCGAGAAGGCGCCGTCGGTCGGACTGTTCCGCGAGCATGTCGGCAATTCCGACTATCTCCTGGCCTTCGTCACCCCGCCCTCGGTCGAGCAGGCGCAACAGAAGCCGTTGCCCCGCGAGGTCGTGTTCGTGATCGACAATTCCGGCTCGATGGGCGGCACCTCGATCATCCAGGCCAAGGCGAGTCTCTTGTACGCGCTCGGCCGGCTGCAGCCGAGCGATCGCTTCAACGTGATCCGCTTCGACGACACCATGGACGTGCTGTTCCCGGCGCCGGTCGCGGCGACCAGCGGCAATATCGGCACCGCGACGTCGTTCGTCAGCGCGCTGCAGGCCCGCGGCGGCACCGAGATGATCCCGGCGATGCGCGCCGCGCTGTCGGACACCAACCGTGACGACGCCAGCTACGTCCGCCAGGTCGTGTTCCTGACCGACGGCGCCATCGGCAACGAGCAGCAGCTGTTCGAGACCATCAGCGCGGTGCGCGGCCGCTCCCGCGTCTTCATGGTCGGCATCGGCTCGGCGCCCAACACCTATCTGATGACGCGTGCGGCCGAGCTCGGCCGCGGCAGCTTCACCCATATCGGTTCGGTCGAGCAGGTCGACGAGCGGATGCGCGGCCTGTTCGCCAAGCTGGAGAATCCCGCCGTGACCGGGCTCTCGGCAAAGTTCTCCGACGCCAATGCCGATTTGACGCCTGCGGCGCTGCCCGACGTCTATCGCGACGAGCCGCTGGTGCTGGCCGCGAAGCTCGACAAGCTCGCCGGCGCGGTCGAGATCAAGGGCCACATCGGCGACCGTCCGTGGAGCGTGACCTTGCCGCTGGCCAACGCCGCCGAAGGCAAGGGCCTGTCAAAGCTGTGGGCGCGCCGCAAGATCGCGGACGCCGAGGTGGCGCGCACCACGCGGCAGGCGAGCCCCGAGGACGCCGACAAGACCATCCTGGCGCTGGCGCTGGAGCATCAGCTCGTCACACGGCTGACCAGCCTGGTTGCGGTCGACAAGACCCCGAGCCGTCCCGCGGGCGAGCCGCTGAAGCTCGCCGAGCTGCCGCTCAACCTGCCCGCCGGCTGGGACTTTGCAAAAGTTCTCGGCGAGCGTCCGCGCCTGCCGGCCGCGACAGGCGAGCGCCGCGCCGACGCAGGTGATGCAAAGGTCCAGGTCGCCGCGCTGAAGCGGTCGCCGGTGGCGACGCGGGCTCCGGCCGCCACGGTGCAGCTGCCGAAGACGGCGACCGATGCCGAATTGAAGATGCTCGCGGGCGTGATCCTGCTCACGGTCAGCCTGTTGCTTCTGGTGTTCAACCGACGTCAGACGTCGTCCCCCCGTTGACGTCGGATGAAAGGAGGAGGTGCCCCCCGACCTCCTCTTTCAAGAGCGCGCGCGGCCTCCCACCCGTCCCCCAAGGGCCGCGCGCGCATTTTTCCACCGGCCGTCATTGCGAGCGAAGCGAAGCAATCCATGGTTCCGCATGTGCCGCACGATGGATTGCTTCGCTTCGCTCGCAATGACGGGAGAACAAGAATGCCCCGCCTCCTTCCCGCCCTCGTCTTCGCCCTGATCGGCCTGATCCTGTTCGGCCAGGGCGCCTACATCCACGCCAAGGCGTTGCTGGCGCAGGTGCTGCTGCAGCGCGCTTTCACGCGGACCATCGCCACCAGACATCCGGTAAAACCGTGGAGCTGGGCCGATACCTGGCCGGTGGCGCGGATCGAGGTGAAGCGGCTGCAGGCGTCCGCGATCGTGCTCGCCGGCAGCAGCGGCCAGGCGCTGGCGTTCGGCCCCGGCCATGTCGAACAGACCGTGGATGCCGGCGAGCGTGGCGTCGCGGTGTACTCCGCGCATCGCGACACCCATTTCCGCTTCCTCAAGGACGTCGCTGTTGGCGACGAGATCGATGTCACCCGAAGCGACGGCAGGACGTTCCGCTACCGGGCCGATCGCTCTTCGATCGTCCGCTTCGATCAGTCCGGCATCGATCCGCTGACCGACCAGTATGAGCTGGTGCTGTCGACCTGCTGGCCGTTCGATGCGGTGACATCGGGGCCGGAGCGCTATCTGCTGCACGCCACCCTGATCGAATCGGATTCGCCCCCGTCCCAACCGGGTTCCTGATCGATGAATTTTGCGTGTGCCGGGATATCGCGCGCGATGCCCTGACTTGCGCCAGCGTGAGTTGCCTCCCTCTTTTCCTCGCCATAAAAACAATGAAAAATCGCGGCCTGCGGTGATCCACCGCCGGCCTCAAGGAAACGACGACAACAAGGGTAAGGGCAAGGCTCCATGGAAGCGCTCGCAAGCACCGCGTCTCATCCGTCCCTCAAATGGACGCCGTCCGACGACGCCAGCGACATCGTCAAGAGCATTCATGCGATGCTGCACCCGCGCAACATCGTGCTGGTCGGCGCCACCGACAAGCCCGGCAACTACGCCGAACGGATCTGGAACAACCTGATCAAGTACCAATATGCCGGCGGGCTGTTTCCGATCAATTCCAAGCGCGAGACGATCTGGGGCGTCACCTGCTACAAGGATTTTGCCAGCCTGCCCGAACGGCCCGACCACGTGCTGGTGCTGGTGCCGGCGCGCTTCGCCGTGCAGGTGGTGCGCGATGCGGCCGCGGCCGGTGCGCGCTCGGCGACCATCGTCACCTCGGGCTTCAGCGAGTTGCAGGACGAGGAGAGCCAGCGGCTCGCGGTCGAATTGAAGCAGGCGATCAAGGAGACCGGGCTTGCGGTCACCGGCCCGAACTGCCTCGGTAACTTAAGCGCCGGCGAGAACCTGTTCACCAATATCGACGACCGCATCGTCACTATGGAGCAGGGCGCGGTCGCGATCGCCGGGCAGTCCGGCGCCATCGTGATGGCGATCCGCCAGGCGCTGGAGGATCGCGGCGTCGGCGTCGGTTACATGGTCACCACCGGCAACGAGTCCGGGCTCGAGACGCCGGACCTGATGAGCTATTTCGCCGCCGATCCAAGCATCCGCGTCATCGTGGTCTATCTCGAAGGCGTCCGGAACACGAAAGGGTTTCGCGACGCCTGCAAGGCCGCGCGCGCCGCCGGCAAGCCGGTGATCGCGCTGAAACTCGGCGCCTCCGAGGGCGGCCGTGCGGCGGCGATGGCGCATACCGGCGCGCTCGCCGGCTCGATCGAGACCTTTGATGCGATCTCGACCCGCGAGGGCGTGATCCGCGTTCGCGGGCTGGATGAGCTGATCGAAACCACGGAATGCTTCGTTCACGCCGATCCGCCGAAGGGCAACCGGCTCGCCGCGGTGTCGCTGTCCGGCGGCAAGCGCGGCCTCCTGATCGATGCGTTCTATTCCGCCGGGCTGAATTTTGCGCCGCTGAGCGCGAATGCATCCGAGCAACTGGCGCAGATGCTCGGGCCCGGCAGCATCGTCGGCAACCCGCTCGATGCCGGCTTCGCCGCGGTGGTCGATCCCTCCGTCTACATGAAGTCGATCAAGATCATGATCGACGATCCCGACACCGACGTCGTCATCATCGATTCCGAGCTGCCGAAAGCGCCGCACGAGATGCGCGAGCGCAATTTGCGCATCGTCAACGAGATGGCGGGCCAGGCCAACAAGCCGGTGATCTATATCAGCGCGATGTCGATCGGCTTCACCGAGTTCACCAAGGGGCTGCGCAAGACCCTGCCGAACGTCGCGGTGATGCAGGGCCTCGACCGCGCCGTCGGCGCGATCAAGTCGCTGATCGAATATGCCGGCCTGCGCAAGGAGGTGCCCGACATCGTCTCGAGCTCGAAGGCCTCGGCGCGCGCCGTGCTGGAAAAGACGCTGAAGGCCGCCAATGGCGCTGCCGCGCTCGACGAGGTCGCCTCGAAGGCGCTGCTCAAGGCCTACGGCATTCCGATCTCGAAGGAAGCCGTCGCGCAGACCGCGGCCGAGGCGGTCAAGATCGCCAAGCAGATCGGCTTCCCGGTGGTGGCAAAAGTGGTCAGCCCCGACATCCTGCACAAATCCGACATCGGCGGCGTGGTGCTCAACCTCGGCAATGCGGCGGAGGTGAAGCAGGCCTTCAACGACATCACCGCGCGGGTGAAGAAGCTGAAGGGCAAGCCGAAGCTCGAGGGCATTTTGATCGCGCAGCAGGTCAAGGCCGATCTCGAGCTTGTGGTCGGCGCCTCGCTCGACGCCGAGATGGGGCCCGTGGTGCTGTTCGGCACCGGCGGCGTCGACATCGAACTGATGAAGGATGTTGCGCTGGCCGGCGCACCGCTCGATGCCGCCGAGGCGAAACACCTGATCGCCAGGACCAAGGCCGGCGTCAAGCTGAAGGGCTATCGCGGCAAGCCGGCGCTGCACGAGCCGTCGGCGGTAAAGGCGCTGGTCGGCCTCTCCAATTTGATGGCGGACGCCGCCGGCCGCATCGCCTCTGTTGACGTCAACCCGTTCCTGATCAACAGCAAGCTCGGCGTCGCGGTGGATGGCCTGATCGTGCTGAACAACGCCGCCGCGAGCAAGGCCGCGGGGCATTAAGTTCACTCTGCGGCACTCCCGCCCCGTCGTCCTTCTCCCGCCCCGTCATCCTGAGGTGCTCGCCTCTTCGGCGAGCCTCGAAGGATGCACGGCCCGACTGTGGCCGATTCATCCTTCAAGGCTCGCAAGAGCTCGCACCTCAGGATGACGGAATGAAGAGCGCGCAAGCAGCGCTAAAAACTCGCGCCCCATTGCCGCGCGGTCTGCATCACCCAGTCGCGGTACAGCGTCAGCGGCGTGACGCCGGTGATGCCGCCGCAGCCGGCGGCGCCGTTCGGCCCGGTCGACCAGCTCACCACCCCGACGATCACAGGCCCGCCCTGCTTGTCCTCGAACACAGGCGCGCCGGAATCGCCGGTGCAGGCCCCGAGCCCGTCGCGCGCGCCCTGCCCGACCGGATCGACCAGGCGGATCTGCAAGGTGCCGGGCTTGCCGGTCGCGATAAGGCCGGCGACGCGGATGGTGCCGCCGCTCTTGCCGTCGCCGCGCACGGTGACGCCGACGCCGGCGATGGTGAAGCGGCCGCCGACCCGGATCGGGATGGTGGGCGCGCCGAGCACCGCCTGCGCCTTGCCCGCGGCGGGCGCGGCAAGCTGCAGCAGCGCGACATCGGCGGTCGCGACATGATTGACTATGGCCTGCATCTTGAACGCGGGATGGATCGCGACCGCCTTGACGTCCTGCAGCTTCGGCTGCCGGTCCGCGCCATACTCGACGATCTTGTAGTCGGCGCCGGGCTGCACGCAATGCGCCGCGGTCAGCACCACCTTCGGCGCAATCATCGCGCCGGTGCAGAAATTGCCGCGCGAGCCGACGATGGTGACTATGGTGCGCGCAACGCCGTCGGCCTGCGGCGCACCGCCACCGACGATGGCGAGCGCCGGCGTTGCCAGCAGCAGGGTCAGAAGGCCTGTCGTTCGAATCAAACCCGTCATGGAACCCTGTTGATCTGCACCGAAACCAGGCACATCCGAGGCGCGGCATTGCGTCGCCCGCGCGTTGCTTCGAAGCAGGCGCGACGTGTACAGAGCATCCGCGATTGCGCGCGTCAATTGTCTAAATATCGAGACGTCGGCGACTACGCTGTTGAAGTCATCACCAAATCCCGCGCGCCGCTTCGCACGGCCTCACTCCGTATCGCCGTCTGCATTGCCGACATACGGCAAAGCCAATCCTGCGCTGCGCGATCCCGGCGACGGCGGAATGTGAACTGTGTCTCTTGATCCTGCACGCGCTACAGCCGTAATTTTGACCTGATGATTATGCAACCTCTGGCAGCATTCCGCATACTTACCTTCATGACTTTCTGGATGTCGGCGCCGTTGCGCTTGGTACGGCTTTCACTCCGCCATTTTGTTGAGTTCGAGGATAATCATGAGGATCGCGGTCGTTACGCCGATCAGGCTGTTCAGCGAAGGGCTGACCTCAAGCTTCCAGAATCACGCCGAATTTTTAGTTCAGGCGACGGTTCCCGATCTTGCCGGCCTGCGCGAAACCCTCGAGACCAGTTGCGTGAACGTCATTCTCATCGATGTCACACAAGGCATCGATCTCGAGGAAGTGCGCGTGATTGCCAGCGAACATGCCGATGTCGCGCTGGTGGCGCTTGGCCTCAACGAGGACCGGCGCGACGTGGTTCGCTGCGGCCGGGCCGGATTCAGCGGCTATATTTCCCGCAACGCCAGCTTCGATGAACTCTGCCGCGCGCTGTCGGACGTTGCATCAGGCCGGCTCGCCTGCAGCGCCGAGATTTCCGGCGGCCTGCTGCGCGCGCTGTTTTGCATGGAACGTCAGACCGATACGATCGAGGCGGACCAGGGACTGACGCGCCGCGAGGGCGAGGTTCTCAGGCTGATCGGACAGGGCCTGTCGAACAAGGAGATCGCGCGCGATCTCAATCTGAGCCTTGCGACCGTCAAGCATCACGTCCATCACATCCTGCAGAAGCTCGGCCTGCCGCGCCGTGCGCAGGCGATGCGACGGGTGCGCGAAGCGCCGTGGATCGCGTCGTTCCCGCCGAACGTCGATCGGCGCCGCGAACTGGACTGACGGCAACATCCCGAATTCCGAGTTCGGCTGATCGCGGCCGAGTTCGCGCGCAAGGACGCGGCGCATCGCGGCGCGCGGAAATCGATCCCGACTAAATCTTTTGATCGATCCTTGGGTGCACACGATCGATCTCACCGATCGATCCGATCCGCACGTTGCGCTCGATCCTTTCTGAGCCACCGCGGCGAATAGGCCTTTCACCTCGCACCTGTCACAACAACGCCGATGCACGGGCACGTGCTCGTTCGCAGCGTGAGTGCAGATTGCCGCGACATACGAATCGGCTGCCGATATTGGCGGCAGGCCGGTCGGGATATATTGCATGAATCCTGTTGCCGACATCGCTGGTCTGTCTGCCTTGTGGCAGCGCGCGTCGGGCGGCGACCCCGCGGTGAGGATCGCGATCATCGACGGGCCGGTCGATCTCAATCATCCTTCGCTCAGCCAGGCCCACGTCGCAATGGGCGGCCATTTCGTCGCGCCGTCCGCATCGCCCATCCAGTCCGAGCACGGCACGCATGTCACGAGCGTTCTGATGGGCACGCCCGGCAGCCCGGTGCTCGGTGTGGCGCCGAATTGCAGCGCGACCGTGTTCTCGATCTATCGCGAGAATGCGGCCGGCCAGATCGAGCCGTCGTCGCAAAGCACATTGGCGCTTGCGATCAACCAGGCGCTCGCCGCCGGCGCTGACGTCATCAACATCTCGAGCGGCCAGCAATCCGCGACGGGTCAGGCCGATCGCATTCTCGTCGACGCGGTCCGCGCCTGCGAGCGCGCCGGCAGACTTATCGTCGCCGCCGCCGGCAATGACGGCTGCCGCTGCGTGCAGGTGCCGGGCAGCCTCGGCTCGGTGCTTGCCGTCGGCGCCTGCGATCTCGCCGGCAATCCGCTGCCGTTCAGCAATTTCGGCGATGCCTATCTCGAGAACGGCCTCCTCGCGCCGGGCGAGAACGTCGCCGGCGCCTCGCCGGTGCGCAATGTCAGCTTGCGCTCGGGAACGAGCTTCGCGGCACCGATCGTCACCGGCGTCGTCGCCCTGCTGCTCTCATGCCTGCGCCGCAGCGGGCGCAAGGCCGATCCGCAAGCCGTCCGCGCTGCGCTGCTGGAGAGCGCGGCGCCCTGCCGCAACGAAGGCAGCGCCACGCGCTGCCTTGCCGGACGTCTCGATATTCCCGCGGCTGTCGCCGCCCTGCTTGGCGAGCGGGCGGACGCCGTCATGCCGTCGGGTGCCACGGCCGCGCCTCCTCGTTTCTGGGGAGTGTCCGCGCGCCCTTTCGTCCAACCGTCATCCGCCGCTCAGCCAACTGCAACCAGAGAGGGTTCCATGGGAGATCTATCAGCGACATCTGCACCATCGGCTCCGCGCATTTACGGGCC
Organism: Bradyrhizobium ivorense; assembly: GCF_900696085.1. Classification (GTDB taxonomy): domain Bacteria; phylum Pseudomonadota; class Alphaproteobacteria; order Rhizobiales; family Xanthobacteraceae; genus Bradyrhizobium; species Bradyrhizobium ivorense. The sequence goes on along the minus strand of NZ_CAADFC020000016.1, from coordinate 592,411 downwards.
GGACGGCTCGGTCCTGCGAAGCAGCGCCGCAGTCATGCCAAGCGAGGCCCAGCCGGCCGCAGCGCCGGCACCGGTGGCCGTAGCGGCTCCCGTTGAGCAAGGCGCCATCGCCGCACCGATCGCGGCGCCCGCGCCCTATGCCTATCACGCCCCGCATGCCGGCGGCGACATGGTGTGGATGCCGACACCGGCGCCGCAAATGGCAATGCCGCCAATGATGATGCCGCAGATGATGCCACAGATGGTGATGCCGGCGCCCGGCATGGCCCCGCAAGCCTGGCTGCAGCCGCAGCAGCTTCCCGCGCTGATGCCGAACAACGCGTTTCCCGTCGCGACGCCTCAGGCACTGCCGATGTACGAAGCACCTGCGGTCCGGACCAGCGCGAAGAGCTGCGGCTGCGGCGGCGGTCTGCGCCCGCAGAGCGCCGCGGCCGAATCCACCGGCCAGCTCGCCTTCCCGATCGGCAGGCTGTTCTACGATTTCGGCAAGGAAGCCCGCCTCGACTACTTCGTGCAGGCGATCGCCGGCTGGCGCGACAGCCTGATCGGACGCGGCGATCCGATGTTCGGACCGGACCGCGATCGTTCCGGCGACACCTCGGCGCCGTACAATCCGGCGATCATGGCGCGCTATCTGCTGAACCAGCCCGAGGGCGAGGCACAGACGCCCACTGGCCTCGGCAACAACTTCCCGGACGCCGACGCCATCATCTGGACGCTGACGATCGATTCGATCCCGATCTATGCGGTCAAGCCGCTCGATGTCTTCGGCCTCGGGTTCTTCGTCGCCCTGATCCTGGCGCTCTGGCATCAGGAAGTCTCGCACGAGGATCCCGCCACCACGCGGACCGTGGTGCCGCTGGCGCGCACCGGCGACGACACGCCGCCGTCACCGTCCGCGTTCCCGGGGCGCGGCGGCGTTGCCCGGGTCTCGATGGCCGGCTGGGTCGACAGCGCCGACACGACCAAGCTGCTGAACGGGACCGTGGTGCCGACGCTGGTGACCGACTGGCGCGGCTTCTACCAGTGGGATCTGTACACGCTGTTCGGACCCGACCCCGACAACTGGCCCGCAGGCGCCGAGGGCTTCCTCGAGCGGATCTACAACGAGTTCCGCAATGTCGGCCTCTCGCCGCAGGACCGCGCGCTGAACTATTCGGCGATGAATGCCTACAACACGCGAAAAATCTTCGCCGACGTCGCCAAGAAGGGCCTGCGGCTCGACTCCGTCGAAGTCGACAAGAGCGTGATCTGCCGCCCGGAGTCGATCTGTCACGACGTCACCTACCGCTTCTTCAATCCGACGCAGGTCCTGACCCAGGCGCGCGAGGTCTATCAGTACACGATCGACGTGAGCGACGTGGTGCCGGTTGCGGTCGGACCGCTGCGGCAGTGGCAGGTCTATTGACGCGATTGCTCCTCTGCGTCCGGAGGAGATCAGAACGTGGCGCGAATTGGCGTCACGTGGTCCAGGGGATCGACCCGATGTGAGCGATCCCCTGGGCGACGTCCAGCGACGGCTGCCCCGGTCGGTGCCCACCTCCCGTAGCTGCCGTCAATTCAAACCGTAAGAAGGAGCTGAACATGTACGCAAGGAACGACTTTGAGACTTTCGGCAGCGTGCGTAGCCCGATCCAGTGTGAGGGCATCGAGCGCGGTCCGAAGCGGATTACCGACGTGGCGACCAACGGGTCGGTCAACCCGCAGGGCTGGCAGGACATCCTCGGTGGGGTCGTGCACGCCCTGCCCGGCGTCCTCGGCGCATTCGGTATCTGATCCGCCAACTCCCGGGGCCCGGCGCTGTCGGGCCCCACCTTTGCCAGAGGAGATCGACATGATGCAGAAATCCACCGCGCGCAGCCCGCAGCAGAACGGCCGCCCGATTCAACCGCCCGACAAGATCGTGGTATCGTCGGTCGTGAGCCACGCCTCGCTGCTCGCGGCGATCAGCGACCGCAACCCGATCATCGCCAATCGCACGACGTCCGACGAGGACGCGTCCTGACGTCGTCATCACCCAACCTATGGAGTCGATGCCATGGCAAAATCGCCCCGCAAATCCGGATCCGACGGCGCACCGCCGCCAGCCGCGACGGAATCGGCCTCAAGCTATGCCGAGGCACGGCGCCCGATGGAGGCCGCCTATGTGGCCCGCCCGCAGGCCGCCACCAGTGTTCCCGCGACCGCGTCGCTCTACATGGCGCCGCCGCAGACCGGCGGCGCTCCGCAGCAATTGCGCCACGACGGATCGCCACATGCGGAAGCGCGGCTCAACACCGCGATGCGGATCCTGCTCGATCCGGTGGCCCGCGGGCTTGCGAGCAAAGTCTATTCCGGACAGGCGCGAAACTGGTCGCGCTGAACGCGATCCGCTGCGCACGCACGTGCGAAAACGGTGAAGCGGCTCCACAGGCAGCAATGGCCGCCGGATCCGGCGGCGGCCGTTGCCGTTCATCGAGGATGCGAGACATGGACCCAAGCGATCATCCCTGCCGCCCGAATCTCCTCCGCGCCGCGGGCTCGTTCGCGGGGCTCGCGGCGCTGCTTTTCCTCGCCGCAGGCACCGTGCGGTGGGCTGGCGGCTGGGTCTTCCTGCTCGAGATCGCGATCGGCGGACTGCTCACCGAGGCCTGGCTTGCCAAGCACGATCCGGCGCTGCTGGCCGAGCGGCGCACATCGCGCGGCCAGGCTGGATGGGATCGCGTCATCACCTCGATGATGCCGCTGCTGTGGCTCGCCTGGTTGCCGCTGATGGCGCTCGACGCGGCACGCTACCAGACATCGTTCGTCCCCGGCTCCGTGCAATGCGCCGGCGCGCTGATGATCGCGGCGTCGTTCATCATCGTCTACCGGACCTATCGGGAAAACAGCTACGCCGCGCCGGTCGTGAAGATCCAGCGCGAGCGCGGACATGCTGCGGTGACCACGGGGCCCTACGCCTATGTCCGGCACCCGATCTACGCCGGCGGCCTTTTGACCTATGTCGGTACGCCGCTGTTGCTCGGCTCCTGGTATGGCCTTGCCATCGTGCCTGTCATGGCGGCGCTGCTCGGCCTGCGGTCGATGATGGAGGAGCGGATGCTCACCGCCGAGCTCGACGGCTATGCCGACTACCTTGCGCGGGTGCGCTACCGGCTGGTGCCGATGGTCTGGTAAGCCCGTTCCGCGTGACGGAGTTTGCCGCAGAATGCAGCATGATCCGGAACAGTGCGAAGCGGTTTTCCGAAAAGATCATGCTCAATCAAAGCGCTAAAGCACGATGACGATTCGACCAATCTCATCGCGCTTTGGCGGCTTGCCTGATTGGCTGCAATTCCAATAAGAAGGCGGGACGCGCGCCCTGTCTCCGTGAGCAGCCGAGGCGATGCCACCGCTTTGCAACGGGCAGGATTTTGATGATCGAGGCAGTGATCTGGGATTTTGGCGGCGTCTTGACCACCTCGCCGTTCGAGGCGTTCATGCGCTACGAGACCGAGCGCGGCCTGCCCGCCGACATCATCCGCCGCACCAACGCCGCCAACCATCTCGAAAACGCCTGGGCGAAATTCGAGCGTGCCGAGATCGATATCGACGCCTTCGACGAGCTGTTCGCCGCGGAATCGAAGGCGCTCGGCGCCGAAATCCGCGGCAAGGACGTGCTGCCGCTGCTGTCCGGCGATCTGCGCCCCGAGATGGTGGAAGCGCTGAAGCGGATCAAGGCGACCTGCAAGACCGGCTGCATCACCAACAATCTGCCGGCCAACGCAATCGGCAGCCGCAGCGGCCGCACGCTCTATGTCGCCGAGGTGATGGCGCTGTTCGACCACGTGATCGAGTCGGCCAAGATCGGCTTGCGCAAGCCCGACCCGCGCATCTACCGGATGATGGTGGAGACGCTGGGCGTGAATCCGAAGCACTGCGTCTATCTCGACGATCTCGGCGTCAACCTGAAGCCGGCGCGCGAGATGGGCATGACCACGATCAAGGTGCTGAACGCCGCACAGGCGATCGGTGAGCTCGAGGCCGCGACCGGGCTGAAGCTGAGATAAGGCCCGCTTCGTCGTTTCGTAGCCCGGATGGAGCGGAGCGCAATCCGGGGAAGTCTCTCCGCGGATGGTCTGTCCCGGATTACGCTGCGCTCCATCCGGGCTACGGGCTAGCCACTTCCGCTCGGCGGAATACCCCCGAACCATGCGCTAAGCCGATGGCTTTGCGGGCCAAACGAGCCTTGTGCTTTGCCCGCAACGGGCGCAGAACAGGTCTGAATAAGGCAAATTCGGAGCTGATCCTCGTGGCTGACACCAGGCCCACCGCCTCGATCGAGGCCGTGGAAAGCGGCCTTGCCGCGCAAGGCTATATTGCGAGCCGGCAGATCGCGACCGCGGTCTACCTGTCGCAGCAGATCGACAAGCCGATCCTGGTCGAGGGTCCCGCCGGCGTCGGCAAGACCGAGCTCGCGAAGGCGATCGCCGCCTGGCGCGGCATGAAGATGATCCGCCTGCAATGCTACGAAGGCCTCGACGAAGCCAAGGCGCTGTATGAGTGGAAGTATGCAAAGCAGCTGCTCTACACCCAGATCCTGAAGGATAAGCTCGGCGAAGTGCTCGGCGGCGCGCAGACGTTAGGCGCCGCGCTCGACCAGTTGCACACATTCGGCGACGTGTTCTTCTCCAAGGAGTTCGTCGAGCCGCGGCCGCTGCTGCAGGCGCTGGAGCAGCCCAATGGCTGCGTGCTCTTGATCGACGAGATCGACAAGTCGGACGCCGAGTTCGAATCGCTGCTGCTGGAAATCCTCTCCGACTTCCAGGTCACCATCCCCGAACTCGGCACCGTCGCCGCAGTGGCGCCGCCGACCGTGATCCTGACCTCGAACAGCGAGCGCGACCTCGGCGACGCCCTGAAGCGGCGCTGCCTGCATCTGCATATCGGCTTCCCCGAGCAGCGGCTGGAAGAGCGCATCGTCGAGAGCCGGGTGCCCGGCATCTCGCAGACCTTGCGCAAGCAGATGGTCGGCTTCATCCACGAGATCCGCTCGCTCGATCTGAAGAAGCTGCCGTCGGTGAGCGAGGCGATCGACTGGGCGCGTGTGCTGGTGCTGCTGCAGGCGAGCGAACTCGACCACGAGATCGTCAGGGACACGCTCAACGTGCTGTTGAAATACGAGGCTGACATCGAGGCCGCGACGCCGCAGATCTCCGCCTTCATCGCCAAGGCGTCGCGCCAGGGCGTTTTTAGCTAGAGCAACATGCGCGAGAACCTGCATCGCTTCTTTCGTGCGGCGCGGGGAGCCGGGGTCCGGGTCTCGCCCGCGGAAAGCATCGATGCGATGCGCGCGGTCGCCCAGGTCGGCTTTGCCGACCGCGCCGTGCTGCGCGACACGTTTCTGTTGACGCTGGCCAAGACCCAGGACGAGAAGCGCGCGCTCGGCGACTGCTTCGACCTGTTCTTCAGCCAGCCCGAGCCGCAGCAGGAGACCTCGGAGCAGCAGAAAGCGGACGACCAGAACCAGTCGGGCGGCAATCCGCAAGCCGACGGCCATGGCGACAGCTCCGGCGGCGCGGAGAGCGAGAACGTCGGGCCGCTGGCGCAGATGCTGCTGTCGCAGGACCGCACCGCGATCTCGACCGCGATCGCCAACGCCTCGGGCGCGGCGTCATTGTCAGACATCCGCTACTTCACCCAGCGCGGCATCTTCCTGACCCGCATCCTCGACGCGATGGGCATCCAGCGCCTGCGCGACGACATCGACAATATGACCGCGCGCAACCCGGCGGTCGCCGAGCGGCTGCAGGACGCGCTCACCGGCCTGCGCGGCACCGTCCGCGACGCCGTCTCGCAAGCCTTGCTGCTGTACGGGCGCGAGGAAACCGAGAACCTGCGCAACGAGATTTTGCGCAATGCGCCGCTGGCCCGAATCGAGCCGCGCCAGGTCGAGCAGATGCGGAGCCTGATCCGCCAGATCGCGCGCCGCCTGCGCGAGCGCTATTCGAAGCCGCGCAAGCGCCAGCGCCGCGGCCATCTCGACGTCCGCCGTACGCTCAGGCGCAACGCGGCCTGGGGCGGCGTGCCGTTCCTCACCGCCTGGAAGCGCAAGCATCGCGACCGGCCGAAGATCGTGGCGCTGTGCGACGTCTCGGGCTCGGTCGCCCGCGTCTCGGATTTCTTCCTGCTCTTGATCCACAGCCTGCACGAGGTGGTCGACGACGTCCGCTCGTTCGCCTTCTCCGGCCATCTGATCGAGGTCAGCGACATCCTCGCGAAGAAATCGCCGGAGGAGGCGATGAAGGAAATCATGTCCAAGGTCGGCTTCGGCTCGTCCGACTACGGCAACTCGTTCGCCGATTTCGAGCATGAGTGGATGAACACGATCACGCCGCAGACCACCGTGATCGTGCTCGGCGACGCCCGCAGCAACAATCTCGATCCGCGCGCCGACATTTTGCGCCGGATCGACGAACGCTCGAAGCGGCTGGTGTGGCTCAACCCCGAGGGCCGCATGACCTGGGGCTTTGGCGATTCCGAGATGCCGCGCTACGCGACCTTCTGCACCGTGGTGCGCCAATGCGCCACCGCCAAGCAGCTCGAGCGCGCGGTGTCGGACATCGTCGCGACGTATCAGTGATCTAGAGCGGGATGAAGTTAGGTTGAATCGGTTTGACCGCGAGTTCGGTCCACCTCTCCCCGCTGGGGAGAGGTCGGCGCGAAGCGCCGGGTGAGGGCTCTTGCTCTCTCGATAGACCGTAACCCCTCACCCGATTTGCTACGCAAATCGACCTCTCCCAAGGGAGAGGTGAACCGTCGACGCCGCTCCAGCTCGACCTAGTCTCATCACGCATCAGGACGCGGCCGCCATCGGTAGCGCGTGGCGGAATAGCCAGCCCACGAACGAGATCAGCGTCAGCGCGATCGCAGCGGAGATGCTGACGAGCTTGATCGTCGTGATCGCCTTCAGCTTCGGGACGGACCGCGCCGCTTCGTTCGGATCACCGCGCAGCAACAGCCACGCCAGCAGGCAATCCTCGATCAGGTCGCTGAGCAGATACACCGCCGGCACCAGCAGTCCGAGCCACGCGAACGACGGATAGAGCCGGCCGATCCAGTGCGACGATGCGGCGCCCATCGCGCCGGCGAGCGCCAGCATCACGATCAGATCGAGCGGGAACAGGATCGGAAACACATACTTCATCCGCAGATCTGACGTGACGAGCTCGCCGAGCTGATTGGCGGTGTAGCTCAGCGTCTTCTCGGGAAAGCGGGAGCGGAACCGTTTTGCGAAGACCCGATCGGAGTATGTACCGACCCACCAGAACAGGCCGAATGCGATCGCGACCAGGGCCGCGAGGATGACCGTGACAATGGTTTCGTGGCTCATGCCGGTCCGCCCCTGAGCGGGCCGAACGTATCGCGGACATCCGCGCGCAAGACGATCGCATGCACCGGCGCAGTCTCCGAAACGAGAAAAATATGAACTGAATACAGAGAGATTGTTCGCCAGAATCCTACCTTTTCTGAGTCGTTGCAATTGATTTCCAAGAATCGTGCAGGGGCCCCGCCGACTGCCACGGCGGCTTGTCGGCGCCGGCGTTGCGTGGCTTCGGCTTGGCGAAAGTCCAGCCGGATACATCAAACTGTCTTCAATTGGAGATTGAATCTCCCCCGCATTATGCCCTAGATAGACCCGGAAAATTTCACGGCGACCGCGAGGGCAACGGATGCCGAAGGACATCGTGATTTGCTGCGACGGCACCGGCAACGAGATCGGCGCCAATATTTCCAACGTTCTGAAGCTGTTTCGCGTCGCCGACAAGGATGACCGGCAGCGGATCTACTATCATCCCGGCCTCGGCACGATCGGCCTGCAGAACACCTGGGGGCGCTTCAAGCAGGAGGTTCGCGGCCTGTGGGGGCTCGCGTTCGGCGCCGGTCTCGACAAGGACACGCTCGGCGCCTACCAGTTCCTGTGCCGGGTGTGGGAGCCGGGCGACCGGGTCTGGATGTTCGGCTTCAGCCGCGGCGCCTATACGGTGCGGGTGCTGGCCGCCTTCGTTCACGTGATGGGGCTGTTGCCGGTCGACCAGCTCGACCTCGCGGGCTACGCGTTCTCGACCTACAAGAAGGCGAGCTCGGACGCCCAGGACTCCGACGGAAAGTTCGATCTGGCCCCGCTCAAGGAGGTCTGGCACTTCAGCCAGATCGCCGGCGGCCGCAACATCGACATCGAGTTCGTCGGCGTCTGGGACACCGTCGCCTCGATCATCGTGCCGCGGCAGGACAATTTCTGGTTCGACCTGCAGACGCTGCTGTTCACCCGCACCAATTCCAGCGTCAAGTGCTTCCGCCAGGCGATCTCGATCGACGAGCGCCGGCGCATGTTCCGCCTCAACCGCTGGATCGAGCCGCAGAAATTCCGTTCCGATCCGTTCGATCCCGCGACCGAGGTCGAGCAGGACATCCGCCAGGTCTGGTTCGCCGGCGTTCACTCCGACGTCGGCGGCGGCTATCCGGAGGATCAGAGCGGACCGTCAAAATTCCCGCTGATCTGGATGCTCGAGCAGGCCAAGTCCGCCGGGCTGCACATGGACCAGGCGCTGATCGATCATCTCGCCTGGGGAATGCCGCTGCCGCCGCACAAGCACGAATATGTGCCGCCGAGCGCGACCGCGCCGTTGCACAATTCGCTGACGGGGTTCTGGAAAATCCTGGAATGGATTCCGAAGAGCGCCAAATGGAAGGAATGGCCCGAGCGAAAGACCTTCCTCGGCTTCTATCTGCCGAGGGGCGAACCGCGGCTGGTTCCGGATGGCGTGCTGATCCATCGCTCGGTGCTGGAGCGCATGGACAAGGATCCGGGCTATCGTCCGATCAACCTGCCTAAGGATTACAGGGTCGAGGAACTGACACCGCCCCCGGCCCCACCGTCGGAATTGGCCGCTCCCGCCGCCTGAGCGGCCTCAGGCGTCGATTGCATCCTTGATCTTCTTGCGGCTGATCGGCAGGTCTCGCAGCCGCTTGCCGGTCGCGTGCGCAATCGCATTGGCAAGCGATGCCGCTGCCGGGCCCTGCCCGGTCTCGCCGCTGCCGAGGAACGGCTGGCCCGGGCGGTTGATGATGTGGACCTTGATGCTGTCAGGCACGGCATTGAAGCGCAGGATCGGGTAGGTCTGCCAGTCGATGCTGGTGATCCTGGTATCGTCGAACGCGACGCTTTCATACAGCGTCCAGCTCGCCGACTGCACGATCGCACCCTCGATCTGGTTGGTGATGCCGTCCGGATTGACGACCTGCCCGGCATCGACCGCCGCCACCGCGCGCACCAGCCGGGCACGCCCGGTCTCGCGATCGACCTCCACTTCGGAGGCGATGGCGCAATAGGCGGCGAGATTCTTGTAGCGCGCGAATGCAAAACCATGACCGCGGTTTGGCGGCGCCTTCCGGTCGCGGCTCCAGCCGAACTCCTCGGCGGCCTTCTCGACCACGGCGCGGCCGCGCTGATCGTCGAGATGTTTGAGGCGAAACTCGACCGGATCGGCGCCGGCGAGATCCGCCAGCTCGTCCATAAAGCTCTCGAGCGAGAACACGTTGTGATAGGCGCCGAGCGCGCGCATCGCCGAGATCCGCAGCGGCATCGCCGCGATGAAATGATGCATCACATGCGCATTCGGAAAGTTGTAGATCGGGATCGCGTTGCGATCGCCGCCGCCCTCCGGCAGCGGCAGCGGTTTTGGCGCAGGCACCGCGAACGACTTCGCCATGTGCTGGGCGGCGAGCAGCGCGCCGGCGCCGCCGGGCCGCATCGAATGGGTGTTGCTCCACACCGCAAAATTCCAGTCGGCGATCTTGCCGCCCGCGTCCAGCGAGGCACTGAGCCTGGTCACCATCGCCGGGCCATAGGGCTCCCAGCCGTGCTCCTGCTCGCGCATCCACTGCACCCGCACCGGACGCCCGGGCAGCGCCCGCGCGATCAGCGCCGCGTCGGCCGCGGCATCGTCGGCGCCGTTGTGGCCGTAGCAGCCGGAGCCCTCGACATGGATCAGGCGCACGCTCGGCTGCGGCATGCCGAGCATCTCGGCAATCGCCTGGCGGTCGGGATAGACGCCTTGCGTATGCGTCCACACCGTCATCGCGCCGTCGGCGAACTGCGCCACCGCGCAGGATGGCCCGATCGAGCCGTGCGACTGGTAAGGCCGCGTGTAGGTCGCCTCGATCGTCCTGGTTCCGGTCACGGACGAATCGTTGCGCGAAAAGATCGCAAAATCCTGCGACGGCAATTTGGTCAGCACGTTGGGCAGATCGTTCTGGTTCGGCAGCCTTGCGCTTTCCCGCCACTTCGCCGCGGCAGCCAGCGCGTGCATCGCCTTGACGGCCAAGAATTCCTTCTCCGCGACTACGGCGAGGAAGTTGCCGTCGCGCACGATCCGGATCACGCCGGGCATTTTCTCGACCGCGGCAGCGTCGAGCTCCACGAGCTCCGCGCCGTAGCTCGGCGGCCGCACCACCCGCGCATGCACCATGCCGGGCAGCCGCATGTCCTGCACATAGGCTGCGCCACCCGTGACCTTGGCCGGAATATCGACGCGAGGCACCGGCTGGCCCATCACCTTGAAGTTTTGCGGGTCCTTCAGCGGCGACGTCGGCTGCGCCTGGACGTGCAGGATATCCGCCGCGACAAGCTCGCCGTAACCGAGACGCCGGCCGTCCGGCGCGACTACGGCAGCGTTTTCCGTCCGCAACGTCTCGGCCGGCAGCTCGAGCCGGCGTGCGGCTTCCGCCACCAGCAGTCCGCGCGCCTGTGCCGCGGCATGCAGGATGGCGGTGCCGCTGTCCTGCATCGAGTGGCTGCCGGAGGTGTAGCCTTCGTTCGCCGTCAGCTTGGTGTCGGCGGTGATCATCTTCACCGCCTCGAAGGCGACATCGAGCTGCTCGGCCGCGATCTGCTGGAAGGCGGTGCGAAAACCCTGGCCGAGCTCGGCCTTGCCGGTGAAGGCGGTGATGCGGCCGTCGGCATCGATGCGGATCCAGGAATCCAGATAGGGGAATTTGGCGAGGCTGCCGGGCAGCTCTGGCCCCTGGCCCGGCTTCTGTTCTTGAGCCGATGCGCCACGCAGCGAGAAGCTGACGATCAGCGCGCCGGCGCCGGCCAGCACGCTGCGGCGGTCGAGGATCACGGGCCCGTTCATCGGACGCTCCTGTCGCTCGCCGCATCGGCGGTGTCCATCAGCCGCGCGGCGCGGTGCACGGCGCGCAGGATGCGCATATGGGTGCCGCAACGGCAGAGGTTCGGCTCCAGCTCGGCGCGGATCTGCGCATCGGTCGGCTTCGGATTGCGCATGAGGAGCGCCTGCGCCCGCATCATCATCCCGGCGATGCAGTAGCCGCATTGCGCCGCCTGCTCCTCGATGAAGGCGCGCTGGATCGGCGCCGGCGCGGCCAGGGTGCCGAGCCCTTCGAGCGTCGTCACCTGCTTGCCCGCAAGCAGCACCAGCGGCGTGACGCAGGACTGCACCGCCTTGCCGTCGACGATCACCGTGCAGGAGCCGCATTGCCCGAGCCCGCAGCCGAACTTGGCGGCGTTGAGCTCGAGATCGTTGCGCAGCACGTAGAGCAGCGGCGTATCGGGGTCGGCATCGACCTGATGATCCTGCCCGTTGACCTTCAACGTGATCATGGCTTGCCTCGCTGACTGGATTCGGCCGGCGCCTCGCGCGCCGCGACCGAGACCGCTTGCGCCGCGCGCGCATCGCGCACGGCCTTGTCGAGATCGTTCCAGGCCGGCCGCTTGCCGAAGCGAACGCGCAGATAATTCAGCAACGCCGCCATCTGCACGTCATCAATGCTGGCCGCAAAGCCCGGCATGATCGGGCTGCGCTCGCCCTCGACCGCGCCGACGCCCGCCAGCACGATGTTGGCGAGATTGCGCGGATCGGGACTGGTGACCGCCGTGCTGAGCGCGAGATCGACGCCGCCATAGGGCAGCGGCCGCTTGCTCTCATGGCAGGACGCACAGGCGGCGGCATAGATCGCCGCACCCGCGGGATCGGCCTGTGCCGCAACCGCCGGGGGCGATTGCGCCACGGCATCTGCGGGCCGCTTGCCGTCCGGCGCCGGCGCGCCCGAGATATCGGCCATGTACGCGGCGATCGCGCGCACGTCGCTGTCGGGCACCGACGCCAGATTGCTGACCACTTCCGCCATCGGCCCGCGCGCGGTGCCGTGGTCCGCCTGCCAGCCATGGCGCAGATAGGCGTACAGCGCGTCGGCGGTCCACCGCACCGGGGCGTGCGAGGTGTCGTTCAGCGCGTAGGCGTGCCAATTGTCGACCTCCCCGCCGGCAAACTGCGCATTGACGCGCTCGGCGCCGAGCGCGTTGCGCGGGGTGTGACAGGCGCCGCAATGCGCCAGTCCCTCGACCAGATAGGCGCCGCGGTTCCACTCCGCGCCCTTGGCCACGTTCGACGGCACATCGCCGCCGTGAAAATACAGCAGCTTCCACCCCGTGATCAGCGGCCGGAAATTGAACGGAAACGACAGCTGATTCGCCGGCGGAGACGCGCTGACCGGCTGGCGCGTCATCAGGAAGGCATACAGCGCCCGATCATCGGCATCGGAGACGTTGGTGAAGTGGTCATAGGGGAAGGTCGGGTAAAGATGCCGGCCGTCACGGCTGACGCCGGAACGCATCGCCCGGACGAATGCCGCTTCCGGCCAGCTGCCGATGCCGGTCGCGGCATCCGGCGTGATGTTGGAGGAAAAAACGGTGCCGAACGGCGTCGGAACCGGCAGGCCGCCGGCATAATTGCCGCCGCCGCGCACGGTATGGCAGGTGCTGCAATTGCCGATCGCGGCAAGATCGCGGCCGCGCTTGACGAGGTCCGGATTGAACGTATCGGGCCGCGGCGGCGCGATCGCCGCAATCGACGGACGCCAGGCGACGCCAAAACCCGCCGCCGCGCCGGCGACCAGCACGACAGCCGCAATGCCTGTGATGATCCGCAGCCGACGGGCCATGCCTGAATTGAGTTTGTTGTTGGGACGTGTATTAACACATCTGCTCCGGTATCGTTCGGCCCGAAGACCCCGATCACCGCCTGTTGACCTCAGGGATCATGACCGCCCAGCCAGCCCTCGATCGCGCATCCCCTCCGCCCCGCGATGCGCTGTCCGTGCTCAACCACGTGTTCGGGCTGCCGGATTTTCGCGGCGCGCAGGAGAAGATCATCCGCCATGTCAGCGAGGGCGGCAATTGCCTGGTGCTGATGCCGACCGGCGGCGGCAAGTCGCTGTGCTACCAGCTGCCGTCGCTGCTGCGCGACGGCTGCGGCATCGTGGTCTCGCCGCTGATCGCGCTGATGCGCGACCAGGTCGCGGGCCTGACCGAGGCCGGCGTCAACGCCGCGGTGCTGAACTCGACGCTCAGCTATGAGGAAGCGTCCGAGGTCGAGCGGCGGCTGCTCGCCGGCGATCTCGATCTGCTCTATGTCGCCCCGGAGCGGCTGCTGACGCCGCGCTGCCTCAATCTGATCGGCCAGGCGCAGATCGCGCTGTTCGCGATCGACGAGGCGCATTGCGTCTCGCAATGGGGCCATGATTTCCGCCCGGAATATATCGGCCTCTCGGTGCTCGCCGAGCGCTTCCCCGACGTGCCGCGCATCGCGCTGACCGCGACCGCGGACGCGATGACGCGCAAGGAGATCGCCGAACGGCTGAAACTCACCGACGCGCCGCACTTCGTCGCGAGCTTCGACCGGCCCAACATCCGCTACGAGATCGTCGACAAGCAGAACGCGGTGACGCAGCTCAAGAACCTGATCAAGGAGCGGCATGCCGGCGACGCCGGCGTGGTGTACTGCCTGTCGCGCGCCAAGGTCGAGGACGTCGCGGCGTCGCTGACCGAGGCCGGCATCCCGGCATTGCCCTATCACGCCGGACTCGATGCAAGCGTGCGCGCCCGGCACCAGGACCGCTTCATCAACGAGGACGGCGTCGTGATCGTCGCCACCATTGCGTTCGGCATGGGCATCGACAAGCCGGACGTGCGCTTCGTCGCGCATCTCGATCTGCCGAAGAGCGTCGAGGCCTATTACCAGGAGACCGGCCGCGCCGGCCGTGACGGCAAGCCGTCGACCGCATGGATGGCCTACGGCCTCTCCGACATCGTGCAGCAGCGCCGCATGATCGACGAGTCGAACGGCTCCGACGCCTTCAAGCGCGTTTCGATCGGCAAGCTCGACGCGCTGGTCGCGCTGGCCGAGACCGTGCATTGCCGGCGGCAGCGCCTGCTCGGCTATTTCGGCGAGACGCAGGCCGACGAGAGCTGCGGCAATTGCGACAACTGCCTGACGCCGCCGCGGGTGCGCGACGGCAAGGTGCTGGCGCAAAAACTGCTGTCCTGCGTCTATCGCACCGGGCAGCGGTTCGGCGCCATGCACCTGATCGATGTGCTGGTCGGGCGGCTGACCGAGCGCGTCAAGCAGTTCAACCACGACCAGCTGTCGGTGTTCGGCATCGGCCGCGAGCTCAACGAGAAGCAGTGGCGCGCGGTGCTGCGTCAGCTGGTGGCGATGGGCCATCTGCGCGCCGCCAGCGACGCCTTCGGCGCGCTGAAGCTGACCGACAGCGCCCGCGGCGTGCTGAAGGGAGAGACACAGGTGATGCTGCGCGAGCAGCCGGAAGGCGCCCGCAACCGCGCCATCCGCGACAAGTCGCGCCGCGGCGAGCTCGCACCCGCCAGCAACGGCAAGGGCGCCGCCGCCAATCCCGCCCTGCACGCGGCGCTGCGCGCCTGGCGCTCCGACATCGCGCGGCAGCGCGGCGTGCCGGCCTATGTCGTGCTGCACGATTCCACCATCGACGGCATCGCCGCGGTGCGGCCGGCGTCGCTGAACGAGCTGCGCAACATCGCCGGCATCGGCGACAAGAAGCTCGAGCATTACGGCGACGAGCTGATCGCCCTGGTGAACAGGACCGAGGGCTGAGCCTCTAGCCGAATTTTATAGTCCGTCTAATCCCTGCGTGTTGACGTGGATCACGCGCTCCGCCATGCGTGACGCATGTCCGCACAACCTGAGGCCGCAGCAGCCGACAATCTGTTCCGTCATCCGCCGCTCCTGCTGTTCGTGGCGTCGCGCAGCTTCTCCGAATTCGCCTACCAGATCGCCACCGTCGCGATCGGCTGGCAGGTCTACGCGCTGACCGGCAGCGCGGTCTATCTCGGCCTGGTCGGGCTGGTGCAGTTCATCCCGAGCGCGCTGCTGGTCTTCATCGCCGGCCATGCCGCCGATCGCTACGATCGCCGCCGCGTCGTGCAGGCCTGCCAGATCATCCAGGGGCTGGCGGCCGCCTATCTCGGCTGGCGCAGCTTTGCCGGCGATTTGACGGTACTGGAGATCTTCTCGGCGCTGGTGACGTTCGGCGTCGCGGCGGCGTTCGGCGACCCGGCCGCCTCGGCGCTGCTGCCGGCCGTGGCGCCGGAGGGGCAGCTGCAGCGCGCCACCGCGCTGTCGACCGGCGCCTGGCAATTCTCGATCGTCGCGGGTCCGGCGATCGGCGGCCTCACCTACGCAATTTCGCCGGCGGTGCCTTACGCCGTGATGGCGGCATTCTGGCTGCTCGCTGCCGTGCTCTGCGGCGCGATCCGGCTGGAACGTCCGGCGGCCGAGCCGGACCCGCCGTCGCTCGATCAGCTGTTTGCCGGCGTCAAATTCGTCCGCGACAATCCGGCGATCCTCGGCACCATCTCGCTCGATCTGTTCGCGGTGCTGCTCGGCGGCGCCAGCGCGCTGCTGCCGATCTATGCCCGCGACATCCTGCAGGCCGGCCCCTGGGCGCTCGGCGTGATGCGCGCTGCGCCCGCGGTCGGCGCGCTCGTGATGACCGCCGTGTTGACGCGGCATCCGATCTCGCGCCATGTCGGCTTGCGCATGTTCCAGGGCGTGATCGCGTTCGGGATCGCGATCTGCGTGTTCGCGCTGTCGAAGGAGATCTGGCTCTCGACCCTGGCGCTAGCCGCGATGGGCGCCGCCGACACCATCAGCGTCGTGATCCGCGTCTCGCTGGTGCAGCTGGCGACGCCGGACGAGATGCGCGGCCGCGTCGGCGCGGTGAACTATCTGTTCGTCAACGCCTCCAACCAGCTCGGCGAGTTCGAAAGCGGCATCACCGCAGCGCTGTTCGGCACCATCCCGGCCGCGCTGATCGGCGGCCTCGGCACCATCGCGGTGGCGCTGCTCTGGATGAAGCTGTTCCCGTCGCTGCGCAAGGTCGAGCGGCTAGAGTGAGAGGCGCTTGGATACGGGGAACGACCGGCCCAGGCTAACCGACGTAGCCGCACGTCACCCCTGACCAGCGAGGCAGCATTTCTTGTATTTCTTGCCGCTTCCGCACGGGCAAGGGTCGTTGCGTCCGACATGGCGGAGGGGATTCCTCACGGGCTCCGTGGGCGTCCATTCCGCATCGAAATCGTCATCAAATGATTGATCCGTAGTGTCATCGTAGGCGGACCACTGCAGCGCCTCAAGCACGTCCCCGATGTAGCCCAAACGAATTTCCTCAAAGCGCGCGATGTCATCGGGCCGCTGCTCCGCCTCAGCCAGCATGTCCTCGAAGCTCCGGCGCTCCCGCAGCCAATCCGGTATGCGGCCTTCATCTCCCGCGCGGCGCACCAGCGATGCCAGGTCGCGGAGCCCTAACAGGGCAATTGCCAGTTGCCAGGCAAACCAGGCCTGGTCCTGATCTTCAGCCAGCTTCTCCAGATAGAATCGTTCGAGCAGACCTCGCATCCGATCGCGTTCGATACTTCCATTCCAGGTGAGGAAGACCGCCGCACTTAAGATCTGGTCGCGAACGAATTGATCAACTGACCGATCTGTCGCGAGGCTCAAAAGAGCCTCGACGTCACCGTCGAAGACGCCGGCGACAATGCGTGCCATGTCCTGCGTCAAGCCATCTCCGAGCAGGTCGTCGAGCTCGGCTTCGGTTCTGCGAAGGAGCCGCAACAGGTCCTTGCAAACTTGCGTATCGCGGGCGCCGCCCAGAATGTACAGACCCCGAAACAGCAGTTGGGCTTCATCATCGGACAGCCGCTCGCCGTTCGCAGCCCTGGCGACGAGGGCACGTAGCGCGGGAGCGGCCTCCTCCATCCTGGTCAGGCACATCCCGATAGCAACGGCGGGCAAACGGCGTTCGGTGGCGACCGCCTCGAGGTAGTTTTCGATCGGCCCCAGATCGCCTTGGTCGAGGATGGCCTCGACTTCTTCCTTCTTCATGGAACTTGGTCCTTGTTGTCGGCGAGAGCTTACACCTGAGGCACTGTACCGGGCCACCTGCGAACCGGTTGCAGCATGGGAGCTATACCCGACGCGGCAATGCACGTGCTTGCGGGCCGCGCTGCGCTCGCCTTAATCTTCCATGGCCGTGCCCAACGAGGCGCGGCCCAAACGAAACATAGGGAAGAGACGGGCCATGGCTCAGGAGAGTGCCGCGCGCACCATTGCGCGTCCGGCGGAAACCGGGACGTTCGATGCCATCGTAGTCGGCGCGGGCTTTGCCGGCATGTACATGCTGCACCGGCTGCGCGGGCTCGGCTTTACCGCGCGGGTGTTCGAGGCCGGCGGCGGCGTCGGCGGCACCTGGTACTGGAACCGCTATCCCGGCGCGCGCTGCGACGTCGAGAGCCTGCAGTATTCGTTCTCGTTCTCCGAGGAGCTCGACCAGGAATGGAGCTGGTCGGAGAAATATTCTCCGCAGCCCGAAATTCTCGCCTACGCCAACCACGTCGCCGACCGCTTCGACCTGCGCAGCCAGATCGTGTTCGACACCCGCGTCACCGCGGCGACGTTCGACGAGGACGCCGGCACCTGGCTGATCGAGACCGACCGCGGCGACCGGGTCACCGCAAAATTCTGCATCATGGCGGTCGGCTGCCTGTCGGCGCCGAACCGTCCGGCCTTTGCCGGCATGAGCGATTTCCGCGGCCCGATCTATCACACCGGCGAATGGCCGCATGAGGGGGTCGACTTCACCGGCCTGCGGGTCGGCGTGATCGGCACCGGCTCGTCCGCGATCCAGTCGATCCCGATCATCGCGCAGCAGGCCGAGCAGCTCACCGTGTTCCAGCGCACCGCGACCTGGTCGGTGCCGGCATGGAACGAGCAGCTGTCGGCGGAGTATCTGAAGGAAGCCAAGGCGCATTATCCGGAGCTGCGCGCCAAGGCGCGGGCGCGCCCGACCGGCTTCTATTTTCCGTTCAACGCACAGCCCGCGCTGCAAGCCAGCGCCGAGGAGCGCGAGCGGCTGTATGAGGAGGCATGGGAGCGCGGCGGGCTGCCGTTCCTCGGCGCCTTCGGCGATTTGCTGTTCGAGAAGGCGGCCAACGACACCGTCGCCGATTTCGCGCGCGCCAAGATCCGCGGCATCGTCAAGGATCCCGCGACCGCCGACCTGCTGTGCCCGCAGAACGTGTTCGGCTGCAAGCGGCTCTGCGTCGATACCAACTATTTCCAGACCTACAATCTGCCGCATGTGAAGCTGGTCGACGTGTCGAAGGCGCCGATCGAGCGCTTCACGGCCGAAGGCATTGTGGTCGACGGCACCGAGTATCAATTCGACGCCATCGTCTCCGCCACCGGCTTTGCCGCGATGACCGGCTCGTTCGACAAGATCGCGATCACCGGGCGCGGCGGCCAGACACTCGCCGAGAAATGGCGCGCCGGCCCGCGCGCCTATCTCGGCCTCGCCTCGGAAGGCTTTCCGAACCTGTTCATGATCACCGGGCCAGGCAGCCCGTCGGTGCTGGCCAGCATGATCCAGGCGATCGAGCAGCATGTCGACTGGCTGGCGGACTGCATCAGTCATATGCGTGACATCGGCGCCGGCACCATCGAAGCGGTTCGCGACGACGAGGACGCCTGGGTCGCCCATGTCAACGACGTCTCGACCGTGTCGCTGCGCTCGACGTGCAGCTCCTGGTATGTCGGCGCCAACATCCCCGGCCGTCCCCGCGTCTTCATGCCCTATATCGGCGGCTTCCCGATCTATGTGCAGAAGTGCAACGAGGTGATGAATTCGGGCTATGACGGCTTCGTGCTGGCCGGCGGCCGCACCGGCAATGCGCCGCCGCAGGTGCGCTTCACCGAGCGCTGGCAGGTGCCGCTCGACATCGAGGTGATCTCGCCGGCCGCGGTCGCCGCCCGGCGCGTTCCCGTTGTTTAGACCACCGTTCGCACGAGGGAATCGCGCGTGGTAGTGTCGCGCCGGACCGCGTCCACGTCCGCGGTCCGGACGGAGGCGATGACCGACACGGCGCTAAAGGGATTGATCGAGCGGATCGGCGCCGACCATGTCGCGCGCCGGCTGGCGATCGAGACCGGGCACCGGGGACAGCTGTTCGGGCAGGGCACGCTGTTCTTCAACGTGGAGAACTGGGATATCGCACCCTGGATCGTCGAGACCGGACTGAAATGCGTCGGGCTCTACGGCCGTGCGCGGCGCAATGCCGACCGGGTAGAGGTGCGGCGCAATCTGGTGACGTCGGCGCGTCTGCCGGCGGCGTTCGACGGTTTTGTCATCCTTCAGCTCAGCGACCTCCACGCCGACATGAGCATGGGCGCGATGCGCCATCTGATGGAGATCGTGTGCACGATCGATTGCGATATCTGCGTCCTGACCGGCGACTACCGCGGCAAGACCTATGGCCCGTTCGACGCCAGCCTGGCTGCGATGAACGAGCTCTGCGCGCGCATCAAGCGGCCGCGCTACGGCATTTTGGGCAATCATGACAGCATCCGCATGACGCCGGCGCTGGAGGCGATGGGCATCCGCATGCTGTTCAACGAACAGCTGACGATCGAACGCGACGGCGCGGCGATCCATCTCGCCGGGATCGACGACGCGCATTTCTACCGCACCGACGACATTCCGAAGGCCGCAGCGGCAATCCCGCGCGACGCCTTCTCGGTCCTGCTGGCTCATACGCCGGAGTCGTATCGCCAGGCGGCGGAGGCCGGCTTCGATTTGATGCTGAGCGGCCATACCCATGGCGGCCAGCTCTGCCTGCCCGGCGGCATCGCGATCAAGCTGGAGGCGCGGCTGCCGCGCCGCATGGGCAAGGGCGCCTGGCGCTTTGAAAAACTCGCCGGCTACACCTCGACCGGCGCCGGCACCAGCCTCGCGCCGGTGCGGCTCAACTGCCCGGCGGAGATCACGCTGCACACGTTGCGGCGGCTGGGGTAAACGAAGGCGCCGCGAATTGGCCTCGCCATGATAGCCGACGTCAGACCCGTCATCCTGAGGTGCGAGCTCTTGCGAGCCTCGAAGGATGAATCGGCCACCAGCCGGGCCGTCGACCCTTCGAGGGCCGCTGAAGAAGCGGCCACCTCAGGGTGACGGTGTTGGTTTGCTCAGCTTGCTCGGTGTCATCACCCGGCTTGACCGGGTGATCCAGTATTCCAGAGACGCCGGTGATATAAGCGAGAGGCCGCGGCGTACTGGATCGCCCGGTCCATGTGCGCAATTGCGCACAGGCCGGGCGATGACAGCGGTGGGTGAGGACAAAGCTTCACACCCTCTCAGGATGACGGCGATGGTGTTGGCCTGGCTCAACGCAACGTGCGACTAGTGCATTCTTGTCTCGCCCCCGCCTTCGCCCGAAGGCGGGCTTCGGCGGACAAGAGGGCGGGGAGAGGGAGAGGTGCGATCAATTCCCCGGCTTCTTGGCGCCCGCGCTCTGCTCATTGACCTTGCAGGTGATCAGCAGCGTATAGCCGCGTGCGTCCTTGGCGATCTCGGATGTCTCCTTCTTTTTCGGCTCACTCCGTTCGTTGGACCGGTACTCCACCGCGCTGTTGTCGAGGAAATCGCGCAGCGCACCGGTCTTGATGGCGAAATTGATGTTTTCCGGTATCGACCCGGTCGCGCGCGCCATCCTGACCGCATCGAGCTTTCCCGCCACCACGCCGACCACGACGCCATCGAAATCGAACAGCGGTCCGCCGCTGTTGCCCGGCTGCACCGCGGCTGTGATCTGCAGATGACGGGTGTCGTTGAGGATGCCGCTCAGCGAGCTGACGATGCCCGTGGTCACGGTGAAATCGGATGTCAGCAAGCCATGATAGGGGAAGCCGATCGCGACCACGCCGTTGCCGACCTGAATGGAGTTTTGCTTGATCCTGGCGACATCCTTGAACGGGCTCGGCGCCTGCAGCAATGCAAGGTCGTTGGTCTGATCACTCGATACCAGCCGCAGCTTGACCGGTGCCTCGCCGCTCAGATTGCCCGTGATCTCGCTGCAGCCGTCGATGACGTGATGATTGGTGACGATGTGGCCGCTGCTGCTGACGACGAAGCCGGTGCCGGTGCCGCCCCTCGCCTGCTTCGCCGGCGGGCCTGGTGCCGCCTGCTGTTGCTGCGGCGGCGCCGCCGCAGGCTTTGCCGCCACCGCGAACTCGCCGGCATTGGCGATGCCGCTCTTCTTGACCGACACGACGCAATTGAGCAGCGCCGGCAGCAATTGCGCCGTTTGATTCAGGTTGAATTGAAACAGCTGGCCCTGCGCGAAGGCCGTCATCTGGCGCGCCTTGCGGAATTGATTGACCAGCGCCGAGTTCACCGGCATCTCGACGCTCACCAGCTTCGCGCCGAGCGGCATGCCATAGACGTTGAACGCCGGCTGGCCGTCGAAGGTCAGCGTGAGCGGGAAGGCTTCGCCCGGCGTCAGCCGCCAGCTCTCATGAGAAAAGCCCAGCCGCCAGCTGCCGTTCTCGGCGATCGACACCATGAAGAAGATGCCGCTCTGGTAAGTGGTGCCCGCCGAGCAATGGGTGAAGGCACCATTGGTGTCATTGGTGAAGGCGCCGCCCTGCCAATTGCCGACGGAGATCGAACCATAGGGGCCACGGGCATGCGACGGAGCCATCGACGCAAACAGCCACGCGGCCGTAACGATCGCCCAAATCACAACCCGCATGACACGCGCACTCCCCCAGCCCGAACCGATCATAGGCGGCAGCAAAGTTCACCTGCAAGTGGTGCGTGGCCTGGTCCATGGTCCCGCGACCGCGCAATACCGCCGCAGATGAGGCAATCGCCACACCCTCTGGTTACAGAGGCACGTTCCTATTTTGTTCCTAACATGTCAACTGCGGCATGTGGCTGTCGCCCGGATCGAGCAACCGTAGCCCGGATGCAGCGCAGCGCAATCCGGGGCCGGTCCATCCGCGGTGACTGCGGCCCCCGGATTACGCTTCGCTTCATCCGGGCTTCGATATCCCCATCGTCGCGCCAGGACGACAATGCGGAAAGGGCGACGCGTCGATCTCAGCCGTTCCGGAATGCATAGGCGTAGCCGTTGAGCGCCGGGGCGCCGCCGAGATGGGCGTAGAGCACCTTCGATCCGGCCGGGAAAAATCCCTTCTGCACCAGATCGATCATGCCCTGCATCGATTTTCCCTCATAGACCGGATCGGTGATCATGCCCTCTAACCGGGCGCAGAGCCGGATCGCCGCTTTGGTTTCCTCGGACGGCACGCCATAGGCGGGATAGGCGTAGTCCTCGATCAGCACGACATCATCGGCGACGATGTCGCGGCCGAGCTCGACCAGCTGTGCGGTGTTCTGCGCGATCGACAGCACCTGCGCCTTGGTCTGATCAGGCGTGAACGAGCCGTCGATGCCGATCACGTTACGGGCGCGGCCGTCGGCGGCGAAGCCGACCAGCATGCCGGCATGGGTCGAGCCGGTCACCGTGCAGACCACGATGTAGTCGAACTTGACGCCGAGCTGCCGCTCCTGCGCGCGCACCTCCTCGGCGAAGCCGACATAGCCGAGCCCGCCGAACTTGTGCACGGAGGCGCCGGCCGGGATCGCATAGGGCTTGCCGCCCGCGGCCTTCACCTCCTCGATCGCCTGCTCCCAGCTCTTGCGGATGCCGATGTCGAAACCCTCGTCGACCAGCCGCACATCGGCGCCCATCACCCGCGACAGCAGGATGTTGCCGACGCGGTCGTACACCGCATCCTCGTGCGGCACCCAGCTTTCCTGCACCAGGCGGCATTTCATGCCGATCTTGGCCGCGACCGCCGCCACCATGCGGGTGTGGTTCGACTGCACGCCGCCGATCGAGACCAGCGTGTCGGCGTTGGAGGCGATCGCATCGGGAATGATGTATTCGAGCTTGCGCAGCTTGTTGCCGCCATAGGCCAGCCCCGAATTGCAGTCCTCGCGCTTGGCGTAGAGCTCGACCTTGCCGCCGAGATGCTTTGAGAGCCGATCGAGCTTTTCGATATGGGTCGGCCCGAAGGTGAGCGGATAGCGCGCGAATTTTTCCAGCATGCTGGGATCCTCATTGGGGTCTCGGAACGGCGGCAACACCTATCACCACGCGTGCGAAAGGTGCTCTCTAAGTCGCGGCCCGCGTTTCTTCAGTATTGCGCAATTTTCGCGTCTGATTATCTTTTCTCTCATCAAATCCTGACCTAATGAAAGATTCTTCCATGCCCGCCCGGCTCGACCGCGTCGACCTCAAGATGCTGAGATTGCTGCAGAAGAACGGCCGGCTCAGCAATGCCGAGCTGGCCGAACAGGTCGGCGTCAGCCCCGCCACCTGCCACCGCCGGACCCAAGCGCTGTTCGACGAGGGTTTTGTGGCCGGCGTCCGCGCCATGGTGGCGCCGCGCAAGGTCGGCAAGGGCACGCTGGTGATGGTCGGCGTCGTGCTCGACCGCTCGACGCCGGAGAGCTTTGCCAGCTTCGAGCAGGCGGTGGCGAAATTGAAATGCGTGCTCGACTGCCATCTCGTCGCTGGCGACTTCGACTATTTCCTGAAGATCCGCGCCGGCGACGTCGACGATTTCAAGCGCATCCATGGCGACCAATTGATCGCGCTGCCCGGCGTGCGGCAGACCCGCACCTTCTTCGTGATGAAGGAAGTGGTCGACAACGCGGCACTGGAGTTTTGAACGGCCGCTACTTGCCGGGCGATTTCAGGAAGGCGACGATCTTGGCGCGATCCTCCGCCGAGCGCACGCCGGTGTAGGGCTTCATGCCGTTGCCCGACACCACGGCGTCGGGGTCCTCGATGAAGCGCGTGAGCGTGCTCTCGTCCCAGACGATATCGGCGGATTTCATCGGTCCCGAATAGGGAAACTTTTCGACCGATCCGGCCTTGCGGCCGATGATGCCGTGCAGATGCGGGCCGACGCGGTTGTCGCCGTCCTTGACGGTGTGGCAGGTGCGGCAGGAATTGTTGAACGCCTGCTCGCCCGAGGCGCCCGCATCCTGTGCGCGGCCTGGCGACAGCAGCAGGCCAATCATCCCGCAGATTGCAACGATCAGCGCTGGCCGCATGGATCACCTCTTCGGCTTGGCATGCCGTCAACGCAGGGGCGGCGTGAAAGGTCCTGTGCAGGCCTGCGCGCATCTGGCGCACCCGCGCCCTCGGCACTAGATGTGCTGCCATGCAACATCCCGCCCTCGAGGATTTCATCGCCGGCCACCAGCGCCTGTTTGTCCTGACCGGGGCCGGCTGCAGCACCAATTCCGGGATTCCCGACTATCGCGACAGCGACGGCAACTGGAAGCGGACGCGGCCGGTCACCATTCAGGCGTTTCTGGGCGAGGCCGGCACGCGACAGCGCTACTGGGCGCGCAGCATGGTCGGCTGGCGGCGGTTCGGCCGCGCCGCGCCGAACGGCGCGCATTGCGCACTGGCCAAACTCGAGGCGCAGGGCCGCTGCGAGCAGCTCGTGACCCAGAATGTCGACCGGCTGCACCAGGCCGCCGGCAGCCAGAAGGTGATCGACCTGCACGGCCGCCTCGACGTGGTGCGCTGCCTCGGCTGCGGCGCGACCATGCCGCGCGAACAATTTCAAGCCGAGCTGGCGCGGCACAATCCGGCCTGGCTTGCGCTCGATGCCGCCGATGCCCCCGACGGCGACGCCGATCTCGAGCAGGATTTTTCAGCGTTCGTGGTGCCCGCCTGCGAGGCCTGCGGCAGCGTGCTGAAGCCCGACGTGGTGTTCTTCGGCGAGAACGTGCCGCGCGACGTCGTCGCCTCGGCGCAGGACCATCTCGCGCAGGCCGACGCCATGCTGGTGGTCGGCTCCTCGCTGATGGTCTATTCGGGATTCCGCTTCGTGCGGATGGCCGCGGAGCGCGGCCTGCCGATCGCCGCCGTCAATCTCGGCCGCACCCGCGCCGACGAGCTGCTGACGCTCAAGGTCGAGGACAGTTGCGAGACGGCGCTGGCGTTTTTGCTGTAGGGCACCGCTCTCTCCACGTCATTGCGAGCGAAGCGAAGCAATCCATCTCTCCTCACGTGCGGTGAGAATGGATTGCTTCGCTGCGCTCGCAATGACGAGCCTTTTGGAGCCCGGCTCCTACGCCCGCTGCCGCTGCGGCTTGGCCATCGGAAGGTTGGCGTTCCAGTGCTCCCAGCTGACGCTGGCGAGGCTGCCGCGATCGGTGCCGAGCGGACGGCGGGTACGGCGCTCATACTCGGCGATGCAGCGGCCGGACTCGCCGATCTTGCGCTGCAGTTCGTCGATCGTCATCTGGGTCTGCCGGCCGCAATTGGCCTTGCCGAGCTGCTCGGCCTCGACCGCCTTCAGTGCCGCGCGAAGCTTCTTGAGCTGCGCGCGCTGCCAGGCAATGTGACTGTTGCTATCCGCTGTCATGTGGCCGCCACCATCTTCGATCGTTGCACGCCGTTGGGCACCTCGACATCGACCTCGAGCATCGAGACGAACTTGCCCCGATCCATCCGGACCACGATCTTGTCGGGATCGATCTCGACATGCTTGGACACCACGGCGAGGATTTCGCCGCGAAGCAGCTCGAGAAGGTCGGATCCGCCGCCGCCCTGGCCGCGCTCATGCGCGAGCAGGATCTGCAATCGCTCCCGTGCGACGGGCGCCGATGCAGCGCGGCCGCCGAACAGCCGCATCACGTTGATCATGCCGCCCTCCTTCGCAGCAGCCGGTCCATCAGCCCCTTGCGTTCGACCGGTACGGTCATCTCGACCGCCTCGCCCATCAGGCGGCGCACCGCGTCGATATAGGCCCGCGACGGCGCGCTGCCGGCATTGTTCAGCGTGACCGGACAGCCGACGTTGGAGGCGCGCAGCACGTCCTGGCTTTCCGGGACGATGCCGAGCAAGGGAGTAGCGAGAATTTCCAGGATGTCGTCGATCGACAGCATCTCGCCGCGCGCCGCGCGCGCGGCATCGTAGCGGGTGACCAGCAGATGCTTCTCGACCCGCTCGCCGCGCTCGGCACGTACCGTCTTGGAATCCAGCATGCCGATGATGCGGTCGGAGTCGCGCACCGACGACACTTCGGGATTGGTGACGATGATGGCCTCATCGGCGTAGCGCATCGCCAGCGTCGCGCCGCGCTCGATGCCGGCCGGGCTGTCGCACAGGATCCAGTCGAATTTTGTCCGGAGGTCCGCAATCACCCTGCGGATGCCCTCTTCGGTCAGCGCGTCCTTGTCGCGGGTCTGCGAGGCCGGCAGCAGCCAGAGATTCTCCAGCCGCTTGTCGCGGATCAGCGCCTGCGGCAGCTTTGCCACCCCCTGCACGACGTTGATCAGATCGAACACGACCCGTCGCTCCGCGCCCATCACGAGGTCGAGGTTGCGCAAGCCGACGTCGAAATCGATCACGACGACGTTCTGTCCCATCTGCGCGAGCGCAGCACCAAGTGCGGCGGTGGAGGTCGTCTTGCCGACCCCGCCTTTTCCTGAGGTCACGACCAAAACCTTGGCCATCTCTGTCTCCTTGTGGTCGATCAGTTCAAAGCTGTGATGCGCAGCATTTCGCCCTCGAGCCACGCCTGGGCGGGCCGGTTGCGCAAGCTGTCCGAGATTTCCTCTGCAGTCTGGTAGTAACCATCGATGGCAAGCAGCTCGGCCTCGATCCTCTGGCAGAAGATCCGCGCCGACGAATTGCCGTTGATGCCGGCCATCGCCCGTCCGCGCAGCGTGCCGTAGACATGGATCGAGCCGCCCGCGACGATCTCGGCGCCGGAGCCGACCGAGCCGAGCACGGTGACGTCGCCCTCGGCGAACACGATCGACTGGCCGGAGCGCACCGGGGTCTCGAGCAGCAGCGACGGCGACTTCTCCTTGGGCTTTGCCGGCTTGGGCCGCGGCTCGACCGTGGTGATGGCGCAGGCGCGGCCGCCGGTCAGAAGCGGCGGCATGTTGGCGCCGAGCCTGGATTCGTCGACGCCTTCGATGCCGAGAATCCGGATATTGCGCTCGCCGAGGCTGCCGACCAGATGCGCGATCGCGCTCTGGCTTAAGTCGACGGCCGACAGGTCGAGCACCACCGGCTTGCCGGCAAAGAAGCCGGGCGACTTCGCCAGCGTCGCGTCGATCTCCTCAAGCCACGAGACGATCGGCACCACGGGCGAGAATACGAACGCAACATAGGAACGGCCGCGCATGCGGACCTGCTGACGTACGGCCTGTTGAGTTGCGTCCATCGCCCCTGACTCACTTGTCTTGTCGAATGGTTAACAATCGACCCGCATGGTTAACCGATGGTTAACGCGCGTCGGGGATTTCACGGATTTGGGCTGACGGGGTCCTCACTGTGTCCATCGCGCAAAGGGCGCGGTGCAAGCCTGTCGGAATCGAAACCGGCTCGATCAACGCCGCGGCGACGGCGAGCGCTCGGCCTGCACCGACGCGTCGAACACCGCGCGGCATGATGGGCTGAGCTGATCGACCTGGGCCGCCATGCAATCCCTGATCCGGTTGCGGTCCGGGATGTAGGCGCCGCACAGCCGCACCGCGTCGCCCATGCAGGCCTGCCGCTGCATCGATTCGTTCGGTCCGGACTGGGCCAAAGCGGGCGCAATCGTTGCGGCGAGAAGCACGGGGGCAAGACGAAGTTTCATGGATCACTCTCTAACTGGCAGGTTGAAGGGGTGGCCGGGACGGCTGTCACGGCGCGGGTGTGCGGCCGTCACCGGCTGCGGATTCGCCGCCGGCTTGCGCCGGCGGAAGGTGCAGAAGCGATGCGATGGTGGTGTCGAGCAGTTGCGCCCAGGCCGTTTCGGCATCGATCTCGGGCGCGATCCGCGTCAATAACATTGGAAATGCCGGCGGCTGGTCGAGGGCCGCATTGAGCAACGCGAAGAACAGCGCCGGATGCTGGCTGCGGATGATGCCGGCCTCGATGCCGGCCTGAAAAAGCGCGCGTGCCGTCTCATAGGCCGGACGCAGCAGCCTCTCGGTCACCAGGGTGGCGCGCTCCGGACTCTCGGCGCCGCGCCGAACAACGAAATTCCGCACTTCCGGATACGCCGCATAGAATGTCGCGACGCGGATGATCAGCGCGCGGAGCCGGTCGCCGAGCGAGCGGCTGGCGTCGTGAGCGATCGCATGCACCTCGGCCATCGCCGGTACGGCGAGCGTCACGATGCGATCGAGACAGGCCTCCCACAGCGCGGCCTTGTTGCCGAAATGAACCCGCACAAGGTTCGGCGCGACCCCCGCCGCCGCCGCGACGCTGCGCAGATCGGCGCCATCGAAACCGAGATTGGCAAAGGCTTCGGTCGCGGCGATCAGCAGTGCCTGGCGGCCGTCCGGCATGTCCTTGCTGCGGCGTCCCCTGGGACGGGAGGCCGGCGCGGCTGCCGCATTGTTCGTATCAGTCATCGCATCCAATATATGTTCATATGAACATATAAGCACGTCAATTGACCTTTCAAGGGAGGGAGCCAAGCAGGGGGACTTTGCGAAAAATCGCTTCCAAATCAGACGATTACGTCTATTCCGGCTTGATGTTGGCCGATTTGACGATCGGCCACCATTTCTCAACCTCGGCGGCCTGGTGGCTGCGCAGCGACGCGGGGCCCTGCTTGTCCGGCGGCGGGATCCCCTGCCCGAGCTCGGCGAATCGCTTGCCGACGGCGGGCTCGTCGAGCGCGGCCATCACCGCCTTCGACAGCACAGCCACGATCTCGCCAGGCGTGCCCTTCGGCGCCCAGATGCCGTGCCAATAGGCGATGTAGAGCCCGGGCAATCCGGCTTCATCGACGGTCGGAATCTCGGGCGCGGTCGCAAGCCGCGACGGCGCCGTCACCGCATAGGCCTTCACCGTCCCGCTTTTGACCTGCGGCAGCGAGTTGGAGGCTTGATCGAACATGATGTCGATATGGGAGGCCATCAGGTCATTGAGCGCGGGGCCGGCGCCGCGATACGGCACGAACGAAAAATTGGTCTGCGTCAGCTGCTGAAAGAACACGCCGGCGACATGGGCGCCGGTTCCCGGCCCTGCGGTGCCCGCGGTGGCCTTGTCGCCATTGGCCTTGAGCCAGCCGATCAGCCCTTTCAAATCCTTCGCGGGCAGCTCGGGCCGGCCGATCACGAGCTGCGGCCCGCTCGCGATCAGCGCCAGCGGTTCGAATTCGCGCACGTCATACTGCAGCTGATAGATCGCGCCGTTGAGGCAATGCGTGCCCCAATGGCCGATCGTGATCGTGTAGCCGTCCGGCGCCGCGCGCGATGCGCGCAGCCCGGCGACCGTGCCGGAGGCGCCCGTGATGTTCTCGATCACGACGGGATGGCCGAGCGTGCCGCGCATGTATTCGGCGATGATCCGCGCCAGCACGTCGGTCGGGCCGCCGGCCGCGAACGGCACGATGATGGTCACGGGGCGCGATGGAAAGGATTCCGCGCGTGCGCCGAACGCGGCAAGCGGCAGCGTTGCTGCACCGAGCGCGAGCTGCAGGAATGGCCGGCGCGCGATCATTTTCTCAGCGGCCCATTGCGGCCTGGACGCGCGCGGCGATGGCTTCCGCGAGCATGTGATAGCCCTCCGGCGTCAGATGCATCCCGTCCGGCTGATGCGGCAGGCCGCTCAGCATCTCATTGCCCATCACGACGACAGGGATGCCGCGCGACGCGAGGCGGCTCTGGATCTCGCCGCTGCGGTCCGGGCTGCCCTTGCGCCGGTCGTTGCCGCCCGGCTGCAGGATGACGAGGCTGGTGCCGTTGGGCACGGCGCGATCGAGCCGCTGCAGCATGCCCTCGGTGGTGTCGCCATTGATGCCGGCATTGACGACGCGGGCGGGCTTGCCGCGTGCCTTGAGGATGGCCTGTAGCTGAGCGGGATAAGCCTCGTTGCGGGCCACGCCCTTGCCGTAGGTATTGCTGGCGCCGAGCGCCACGATGGTGGCGGCCTCGGCCAGCGCCGATCCCGCGGTCAGGAGGGCTGCCGCCAGCAGGCTGATGGCCAGCGTTCGGGTGCAATGCGTCTTCAGCATCATCTCGTGCCTCACTTCGGTGCGACCGGGGAAATCAAGCGCGCAACAATATGCGGCCCGGCCGTCACGCCTGCGCGTCAGCACGACGTGCCGGAGCCGCAAGGCATCATTCCATACGAGCTGCCGACGGGGAAGGCTCCGATGGCGTCAGTCCGGCGACACGAGCAGCCAGGCCAGATAGCCGTAGTAAGCGATCGCAAAAACTGCGATCGCAAACGCAATGACGGCTGCGATCCGGGCGAGGGAGGGTTTTGGTGCCTGCATGTGCCCACAAGTCGGTGCCGCGGCATTCGTTCCGCGGCTGGCGCCCGCGACCCGGCCTATCCGGAATAAATCAGGTCGATCGTGTAGGAAAAGACGGCGTAGCAATAGAACATGCCTGTCCACGCCAGCATCGCTACGGGATAGTCGCCGCACTCCGATCCGATCTGGCAGACCTCCGTCAATGCGGAGTGACGCTGGAAGAGGAGCACGAGCGCAACCGTGTGGACGAAGGCAAAGCAGAGGCTCGCGCGTGCGATCCTGATGCACCGCGCCTCCTCGAAGGACTGAAGCGGGGCCGCAATAGCGGAGGCAATGCTGGCAACCAACGAGCCGGCAAGGATCCAGAGCACGCGGATCACGTCCTGCGCGCTTCCATGCCTGAGATCGAATATCCACACGTAACCAACCGCGCCCATTGGTATCGTCAAGGTCGCGAAAACCCAGAGCAGGCGAACGGCCTGACTCGGGTTGCCGCCGTATTTGTTGGCGTAGCGCAGTCTTCGCAACAGGCTCATTTGCCTCACGGGGATGCGCACTTGGTTATGTCCTGTCGAACAAACATAGGCGCCTCTCGCCCACCTCGCGATAGGACGGACCAGGAATCGTCATATTGCCGCGCGAGATGCTTGAGAAATGGTTGAGAAGGTCGTTCACGGCGGCTCCGGCACATCACAGCCATGCGATCGCCTGGGCCGATCGCAAAACCATCCGGACATCGCTAGATTAGTCCACATGAAGAAAATCGGCTTTCTCTCGTTCGGGCACTGGACGCCCTCCCCGCAATCGCAGACCCGCTCGGCCGCGGATACGCTGCTGCAGTCGATCGACCTCGCCGTCGCCGCCGAACAGCTCGGCGCCGACGGCGCCTACTTTCGGGTCCATCATTTCGCGCGCCAGCTTGCCTCGCCGTTTCCGCTGCTGGCGGCGGTCGGCGCCAAAACCAGCCGGATCGAGATCGGCACCGCCGTGATCGACATGCGCTACGAAAACCCGCTCTACATGATCGAGGACGCCGGCGCCGCCGACCTGATCGCCGGCGGACGGCTGCAGCTCGGCATCAGCCGCGGCTCGCCCGAGCAGGTGATCGATGGCTGGCGCTATTTCGGCTATCAGCCCGCCGAAGGCGAGAGCGATGCCGACATGGGGCGGCGTCACGCCGAGATCTTCCTCGACCTGCTGCGCGGCGAGGGTTTTGCGCAACCTAATCCGCAGCCGATGTTTCCCAATCCGCCCGGGCTGCTGCGCGTCGAACCGCATGCCGAAGGCCTGCGCGAGCGGATCTGGTGGGGCGCCGGCTCGAACGCCACCGCGGTGTGGGCCGCCAAGCTCGGCATGAACCTGCAGAGCTCGACGCTGAAGAGCGACGAGACCGGCGAAGCCTTCCACGTCCAGCAGGCCGCGCAAATTCGCGCCTACCGCGCCGCCTGGAAGGAGGCCGGCCACACCCGCACCCCGCGGATCTCGGTGAGCCGCAGCATCTTCGCGCTGATCGACGATCGCGACCGCGCCTATTTCGGCGGCGGCCGCGAGGAGGAAGACCAGATCGGCTTCATCGACCCGCGCACCCGCGCCATCTTCGGCCGCAGCTACGCCGCCGAGCCTGATGTGCTGATCGAGCAGCTCCGCAACGACGAAGCCATCGCCGAGGCCGACACGCTGTTGCTCACCGTGCCGAACCAGCTCGGCGTCGCCTACAATGTCCACGCGATCGAAGCGATCCTGACCCACGTCGCGCCAGCGCTGGGCTGGCGGTGACCCCCTCGTAGAGCGGGATGACGTTGAGTCGAAGCGATTTGGCCTGGATTCGGTCCACCTCTCCCCATCGGGGAGAGGTGAACGTCCGACGCCGCTCCAACTCAACCTAACTTCGTCGCGTCCTAGAAGAAGAAATCGCCGGTATCGATCTGCGAAGCCACCACGTTCTTGAGGAAGATCGCGTCACCGCCGGGGATGCCGACGACAACGCCGCCGGCGACCGTTGTCACCGCGAGCTGGGCGAAATTCAGGCCGCGTCCGGTCAGGTCGATGTGATCATGACCGCTGGCATCGGCATTGTTGGCGTTGAAGTCGGTGATGGTGTCGAAGCCACCTCCGGCCTGGCGATAGTTGAACGTATCGCTGCCGCCGGCGCCGGTGAACGTATCGCTCGCCGCGGTTCCGGTGAAGACGTTGTTCGACACGTTTCCAGTGCCGTCGTGGGCAATGGGTCCGATGAACGTCAGGTTCTCGACGTTCGCCGGAAGCACGTAGTTGGCGAGGAACGTCTGAACGGTATCGGTCCCCTCGTTGGCGACTTCGTAGACGGTGTCCTGATTGGACTGAACGGCGTAGATATCGTCACCCGCACCGCCCTGCAGTGTATTGGGGGCAGAGCCGCCGCCGATCAGCGTATCGTTGCCGCCGAGGCCGACCAGATAGTTGCTGCCGCCGCCCGCGATCAGGATGTTGTCGGAGCCGTTGCCGACGCCGACGAAGTCGCTAGATCCGGTGTGGGTCAGGTTCTCGACATTGACCGGCAGCACGAATGTCGTGAGCGGCGTCTGGACGGTATCGGTGCCTTCGCTGGCGAATTCGACGATGGAGTCACCGGAGGCTTCGACAAAGTAGGTGTCGTTGCCGGTTCCGCCCTGCAGCGTGTTCGGACTGCCGGTGCCGCCGAACAGGCGATCGTTGCCCGCGCCGCCGACGATGTAATCCGACAAGGTGGTACCGAACACCGTGTCGTCGCCGTCGAGCGCGTTATAGACGCCGCCCGGGCCCGGAAGGGTCACCGTATCGTTGCCCGCGGTGAACAGACCGGCCAGCGCATCGTCGTTCAGAATATGGCCGAGCGCGCTCGCCGCGTGCGAGTCGATCGTGCCGTTGCTGACGCCGTAGAGATCGATCTGGAACGCTTCATTGTTTTCGAACGTGGTGTCGCCGACGACATTGATCGTGACCGTCTTGGTGGTTTCGCCCGCCGCAAACGTCAACGCGCCGCTCAAGCCACCGGAAAAATCGGTGCCATTGGCGGCGGGGGTGTTGTTGAGGCTCATCACCCAGTTCACGCTGGTCGAACCGGAAGTATCCCCGCCCCGGCTGACGTTGAACGTGAACGGCGTGAGGCCGGAATCGCCCTCGGCCTTGTCGGCGGACAGCGGCGCGATCGACACGATCGGCGCCGTATCATCGTTCTGGATGGCGCCGATCGCGCTGGCGGCGGATGGCGCAATGGTCGCATTGGCCGCGCCATAGAGGTCGACCTGGAAGATTTCGGTCGGCTCGAGCACCTTGTCGGCCGCGACGTTGATGGTGATCAGCTTGCTGGTTTCGCCGGCGGCGAAGGTCAGTGCACCAGAGAGCGGCCCGACAAAGTCGGCACCGTTGGCGGCCGGCGCGTTGTTCAGGCTGATCACCCAGTTGACCGACGAGGCCGCCGCCGTGCTGCCGACCCGGTCGACCTCGAACGTGAAGGGCGTCGAGCCGCCGGCGCTTCCTTCGGCCTTGCTAGCTGACACCGGAACGATTGACAGCACCGGAGGCGGGATGTCGTCATTCTGGATGATGCCGACCGCGCTGCCGGCGCTCGCATTGATGCTGGCGCCGGAGGCGCCGTAAAGATCGACCTGGAAGATTTCGTTCGACTCGACCACCGTGTCGGCGGCGATGTTGACGGTGACGAGCTTGCTGGTTTCGCCGGCGGCGAAGCTCAGCGAGCCGGACAGCGGGCCGGCGAAGTCGGCACCGTTGGCGGCCGGCGGGTTGTTCAGGCTGATCACCCAATTGACCGACGAGGCCGCGGCCGTGCTGCCGACCCGGTCGACTTCGAACGTGAAGGGCGTCGAGCCGCCGGAGCTGCCCTCGGCCTTGTTCGCCGAGACCGGAACGATCGACAGCACCGGAGGCGGGATGTCGTCGTTCTGGATGATACCGATCGCGCTGGCAGCCCCCGGATTGATGGTGGCGGCGGCGGCGCCGTAGAGGTCGACCTGGAAGACTTCGTTCGATTCGACCACCGTGTCGGCCGCGATGTTGACGGTGATCAGCTTGGCGGTCTCGCCCGCGGCGAACGACAGCATTCCCGACAGCGGTCCGACGAAGTCCGCACCGTTCGCAGCCGGCTGGTTGTTCAGGCTGATCACCCAGTTGACAAACGAGGCGATCGACGAGCTGCCGCTGCGATCAACCTCGAACGTGAAGGGCGTCGAGCCCCCGGAGCTGCCCTCGGCCTTGTTCGCCGAGACCGGAACGATCGACAATGTCGGCTGCGCGTCGTCGTTGAAGATCATCCCGATAGCACTAGCGGCCGCCGGATTGACGGCGGCGCCGGAGGCACCGTAGAGGTCGACCTGGAAGAGTTCGTCGGACTCGGGCACGGTGTCGGCCGCAACGTTGACAGTGATCAACTTGCTGGTTTCGCCGGCGGCGAACGACAGCGAGCCCGAGAGCGGCCCGACGAAATCCGCGCCATTGGCGGCCGGTGCGTTGTTCAGGCTGATCACCCAGTTGACCGATGCGGCCGCCGCCGCGCTGCCGCTTCGGTCGACTTCGAATGTGAATGGCGTCGAACCTCCGGAACTGCCCTCGGCCTTGCTGGCTGAAATCGGCACGATCGACAGCGTCGCCTGGCTGTCGTCGTTCTGGATGATGCCTTGCGCGCTTGCGTTCGACGGGTTGATGGTGGCGCCGGCGGCGCCGTAGAGATCCACCTGGAAGATTTCATTCGACTCGACCACCGTGTCGGCGGCGACGTTGACGGTGATCAGCTTGCTGGTCTCGCCGGCGGCAAACGACACCGAGCCGGACAGCGGCCCGACGAAGTCGGCTCCGTTGGCGGCCGGCTGGTTGTTCAGGCTGATCACCCAGTTGACCGATGAGGTCGACGTCGTGCTGCCGCTGCGATCGATCTCGAAGGTGAAGGGCGTCGAGCCGCCGGAGCTTCCTTCGGCCTTGTTCGCCGACACCGGAACGATCGAGAGCGTCGGAGTCGACGGGGTCGACGAGCCCGTGATCGTGATCGGCAAACCTGCGGAGGGATTGTCCGCGTAGTTGGTCTCGACGGTCTGCTGGGTGGAATTGGCGATGACGCCGACATACCAGGTGCCCGGCGCGATATCCGCGGGCAGCTTTATGTCCACGAAGTAGTCCTGCGAACTGCCGTTCGCCGGCACCGCATCGAACAGATTGCCATACGTGATCTGGCGATCGCTCGTCGTGATCGTCGGATCGGACGAAATATAGTAGCCGACCGCCCCGGCCGAGGCCGAGGTGCTGCCGGAATTGTTGACGTGATAATGGAAGATGACGTCGCCGCCGGCCACCGTCGTGGTCGAGGGCAGGCCGATACCCGCGTTGGTGTTGACGTCCAGCAGCGTGGTCGTGAGATTGACGCCGGTGTTGCCTCCACCACCGCCACCGCCGCCTGAACCACCGCTACCGGTGGTGCCGATCGAATTGCCTGCGCTGGCGCTGAAGCCGGTGAGGTTGGCGGCGCCGCCCGCCCAGCCAGTCGAATTGTTGATCCAGACCATGTAGTAGTGGCCGGCCGGCAGGAATGTTTCCGCATCGATGTCGCTGGTGTTGCCGCCGTTGCCGTTTCCCAGCGCGGTCAGATAGGCGTAGCTCCCGCCGGTGTAACCATTGGGATAGGCCGCCTGGAATTGCCCGAACAGCTCGTCATTCATGATCACGTAGACGCCGGCGCTCGCCTCAGCCTCCCAGAACTGCTGAACGTTGCCGGTGATGGTGAATCCCTGCGCGTCCCACGCGCCGGCATTGCCGTCGGCCCGCATCGGGACGTTGCCGACGAACGACTCTCCCGGAAGCGAGAGCGTCGACATTTCGCTGTAGGTCGGAATGCTTCCGCCGGTGAAGCTGCTGTTGGTGGTGATGCCGAGATACCAGGTGCCCGGGGCCAGGTTGACGGAGATAAATCCGGTGAAGTTGTCGGCGCCGAGCCGGACTCCGCTGAATGCGGCGCCGGACTGGAAGGCGGACAGGTTGCTGGAATCGATCGCCCAGAACGAGACGCCGGCATATTGCGCGGCCGTGAAGGCTGACACCGCGGTCACCGTACTGAACGTGAGGCCGCCGGGATTCACATGCCGCTGATGCGCGCTGTCGATCGTGAACGCGTCGTCGTCGCCGTCAACAAACACAAAATTCGTCATGGTGAATTCCCCCGAGTGCGGGGAAGGACGCGCCGGGCTTCAGCCAATGTTGGTTTCGACGATTGCTTGTATGCGCAGCAAAATGGCGGGTCTTCAGGAATAATTCCTGGTCCGGATCTTAAAATCTCAGATCTTTACTATGCACGTAAGACGCTCGGAAAACAGCAATGGCAGAATGAAAAAAGCCGCAACAATCCCCCCAAACCCCAATAATAGATTGAAACATCGATTATTCTAGGAATTGAGTCAAGGTCCGCGCGCACTATCCAAGGTTGTCCGTGGTTTTGCGGGAAGACTTGCCGGGCGTCGACTCTTCATATGTCGTGGCCCGATATCTGCCTGCCCCGTCACACCTTGCACGAAAGCCAAACGACTTTAGTATTACCGCCCTGCGGAACGACGAAAGTCGAGCGCGGCCTGCCAGCGGGCGGTCCGCACCGACATTGAAGACGTACCTGTTCTCGTTTCGAGCGTCGCCTCAGGCATGCACCACGACCAACTTGCCGCTGGCCTCGTTGGCCTCCATCACGCGATGGGCTTCGCGGATCTCCTCGAAACGGAAGGTTCTGATGGGCCTGACGTCGAGCCGACCCGCGGCCGCATCGGCGGCGATTTGCTGCAGCGGCACATCCGAGAGCGGAAAGCCCGGCGTTCCGAACACAAAACTGCCGAAGAACGTCAGATAGACACCGCTGGCCATCTGCAGCAGCGGATTGAAGTCGGCGATCGGATCGAGACCGCCAAGCCAGCCGGCCAGACACGAGCGGCCGCCGCGGCGAAGCATGGCAAGCGAATCGAGCATCACCGTGTTGCCCACCAAATCGAGCACGGCATCGATCTTTTTCGCCTCCGGGATATGTCCCGATAAATCACGTCGCTCGATTTCACAGCGCTCGGCGCCCAGCTTTTCGAGCATGGCAAAGCGTTCGCGGTTGCGGGTCGTTGCGACCACCCGAGCCCCGGCATTGACCGCCATCTTGAGCGCCGCCTGGCCGAACGAGGACGTCGCGCCGCGGATCACGAGCAGCTGCCCCCGCTCGATGGCGAGGTTGCGGAACAGACAGGTCCAGGCTGTCGCATAGGTTTCGGGAATCGCGGCGAGATCGGCCCAGGGCAGATCCGATTCGATCGATGCGACGTTGGAAACCGGCGCGCGGGTATATTCGGCATAGCTGCCATTGATGGTGCGGCCGAGGCCTCCCATCAGGGCGGCGACCTTGGCGCCGACCGGAAACTCGCCGCCGGGACAGGACTTCACGAGGCCCACGCACTCGATGCCGCTGACGGGCGCCGCTTCGGCCCACTCGCCCCGACGCATATGCATCTCGGCGTGATTGATGCCGAAGGCCTTGATCTGGATGACAACGTGCCCCGCCTTCGGCTCGGGCTCCGGGATGTCCTTGATGACAAGACTGTCGAGACCACCGAACTTTTCAAGCACGATTGCACGCATCGAACCATCTCCCGAATCCATTGTGAATGCGCGAAACGCCTCCAGCCCGGTCATCAGATGCTTTCGCGGATGGCGGTGGATCGGTTACAGGCGCACAAAGAAGTTATTCGTCCGCGGAAAGGTCAGGCAGACATCCGCAATCGCGCTTCGCCGGCGATCGGATCCTCGGCCTATTCGAATTCCCTGCGAAAAACCGTCGGCGTCCAGCCGGTGGTCTTTCGGAACGCGCTGCTGAAGGAACTGGTCTGGGCGTAGCCGAGGCTGAGCGCGATATCCGTGATCGACGTCGTCCGATCCGCCAGCAGCAACTTGGCAACCTCCATGCGACGCTGGACCTGGTATTGATGCGCCGGGATGCCGAACGATTGCTTGAACGCGCGACAGAAGTGATGAAGGCTCAGCCGAGAAAGCTCGGCGAGCGTCAGCAGGCAGATCTGTTCGCCAAGATGCTCCTCGATGTAGCCGACCACGGCGCGCTTTTGCCAGCTGGCAAGACCGCCGCGGATCACCGCCGGCTCGCGAACCAACTCCTGGTCGACGCGAGAGAGCTCATGGGCCAGTACGCCGGAGAGCGCCTCCAGATACGGCGCATGTTTGGCCTGGCCGCTCTCGATCGTATGCTTCAGCTTCGATGCCGTTTCCCAGACCAGGCTGTCTTCGAAGTACAGTCGTGGCAGCAGGGCGGTTTCGCCGTCCGAGGCACGGAAGGCCGCGGGATTCAGATAGAGAAACGTCAACCGCGTTGACGCTCCGGCTTCATGGCACTCACGGTATGCGCATCCCGCGGGCACGAAGGTGAGTTTGTGCACAAAACTTCGAAGCCGCGACCGCAGGCCATCGACCGTCGTCTCGCCGTTCTTGCGCATGCCCTCGTCGTACAATGCGAGCAGATGCCAGAGTCCCTGGAAGTAGAACTCGATCTTGCTGCCGATTGGAATGTGGATGCTTTCCGAATGCCACCAATGCCAGCCCGTGCCCAAGCGCTTGGCGGCTTCAGCGGGGGTGATCTTGACGGTTTGATGATGGACGGTGCCGCCGACTGATTTCAGCGGGTCCGCGTCAACTCTCTCCCTGCCCTGTACGATGTCGACAGAAACGCCATCGATGCCATCCTGGCGCATCATTCTGCGCTCCCTCGAACTCGACATGCATGTCGCCATCGCGATCATTCCTCCTCGGAAGCAAGGGTCCATGCGAGGCCGTATGGCAGCACAGTACGCGGCGACACCATGCTGTCGGCCGTGGATGTCGACAATCTCTCGGTTGGGATGCACGATCCCATACCTTGGTATGGGCGGCTTGAGGACGGGCAAGTTTCCGGTAATCGCAAGCGACGGCGGCGGCCGCTACCGCTCGATGTCGAGAGCTTCGGCCATTCGAGCCAGCGTCGCCACCGAGCTCGCGCCCAACTTCCGCATCACGCTGCCGCGATGCATCTTGACGGTGACCTCGCTGATCGAGAGCTCGGTGGCAACCTGCTTGTTCATGAGCCCTGAGGCCACCAGCGCCATGACCTGGCGTTCACGCGTGGTCAAACGCGCATACTTCTCCCGCAACACTGCGATCTGCGCGATATCCTCGCGCCGATCGAGGTCAAGCCGGATCGCAACCGCGATCGCATCGAGCAAATCCTGATTCCTGATCGGCTTGGTCAGAAAATCCACCGCGCCCAGTTTCATCCCTCGCACACTCATCGGGATGTCACCGAAGCCGGTCATCAGAATGACGGGCAGCCCGACGTTGATGCTTGCAAGATACTCCTGCAGCTCGAGGCCGCTGGTGCCCGGCAACCTGACGTCCAGCACCAGACATGCCGGAGTATCGGGGAGTTCGGCCTTGAGAAAATCCGCGGCCGATTTGTACAGCGCGACTTGATAGTCCAGCGAGCGGAGCAGGTCTCCGAGCGACTCAAGCACCGCCACATCGTCGTCGACGATATGCACAAAGCCCGAAGACGGCATTCTTGGTTGCTTCTTCGCGTCTGAATCGATGGGCATGCCGGGAGAACGAATGCGAATGTCGCGCCTTGCGTCTTGGTTTCTTGCACCCATTGACGCCCTCCTTGCGGGGCGAACTAAGCTCTTTCTGCCCCTCAGCGGAAGCCCCCGCGAAGATGGCCAACCCCGATCAGATTACCAGCGTCAGTGTGACGCATGTAACCGTTCGTGTTGAATTTGACAAGTTAGGCGTTCCGACTGCCGAAGGAACCGCGCCGCTGCCGTTCCACGGGCTGGAGCGAACCGACACGGGCAACTCACGGCCAAGCGGATGTCGGCCACCCGGCCGTCGCGCAGCCGTCCGTTCCACCTGCATGAGATGGCAAGGGCGCTCATGCCAGCGCGGTTGGTTGCTGGCAACTGCCGAAGTCGTGATCGAAATCATCCTCCGCGATGTAACCGCTTCGATCGCACCTGCGAATATCCAGATGCGCGACGAGAGCGACGCGGCGAATTCGCTTTTCTTGGCGCAACGTCCCTCTCGCAGCATCGCGTTGGACAATCGGAAGGGAGACGAGGCCAATGACCCGGATCAGCCACCGCCGGCGCAACGGCGGACACATTGCAGCGTCTCGCGGGGAGGCGGGCCGGCCGGGCGAACCACAGGCCGTTGCTGCATCGGCGTGCAATCGCGGGCCCCGCATTATCGCACGCGCATGACGACCTTCGCTGCCAACGCCATCGGTCTCGACTTTCTGAACGCGCTCGGCGAGTTGCCCGGCGCCGCGTCGAGGACGATCTCCGATGGCGAAACCTTCCTGCAATGGTTGGAGGACACGGCGCTCGTGCCGGCGGAGGTCGTCGAGAGCGTGCGGAAGACGGCGGAGCGTGACGCGCTCGAGACCGTGGCCGCTGATGCCAAGGCCCTGGGTAAGTGGTTTCGAACCTTCGTCGAGGATTTCAAGGGCGCACCATTGCCGCCTCAGGCGATCGAACGACTGGGGCCGCTCAATCGAATCCTGGAACGGGATGTCCAGGTCACCCATATTGACGTGTCAGACGGACCGAACGGCGGCATCGCCGGATCAGGCCTCAAATGGTCCACGGCGCGCATTTGGCGATCCCCCGACATGCTGCTGCTGCCGGTCGCCGACGCGATGGCTGAACTGGTGTGCGAGGAAGATTTCAGCAATGTGCGGAGCTGCGAAGGTCCGGAGTGCGGGCTGCTGTTTCTGGACAGAACCAGAGGACGCGTTCGCCGCTGGTGCTCGATGGCGGTCTGCGGCAACCGCGCCAAGCGCGTGATGCGGCGAAGCTCCGGAAGCCGATGATGCCGGAAACGATCGGTGTGAGCGGGGTTATTTGCGGGCGCGCGAGACGCGCTCGCGATGCGCCGCCTGCTTGGCCCGATTTCCGCACACGGCCATCGAACACCAGCGGCGCGCGCGTCCGCGCGTCCGGTCCACGAACATCAGCGTGCAGCGATGTCCCTCGCAGGCCTTGACCTGCCGAAAATCCTCGTCGCACACCAGCTCGGCCATCGCTTTCGCAATCGGAAACAGCAGCGCATCCGGCGATCGCCACCGCCGCTGCGGACGCCATGCCAGCCCGGAAACCGGCGCGTCGTCTTCACCCGCGCCTCCCGGCTTCCTGCGACCAGGCTCGCGGGAGACGACCTGGCCGAACCCCTCGTCCCTTATCAGTATCCGGTTCAACGGCTGCAGCTCCTGAAGCACCTTCGGCTTCAGCGGCTTGCCTTTATGCGCCTTCACAAATCCGCGGAACCACTCGCGCAGCTTGCGAGCCTGCGCCGCGACCGCGTCAAATTCGCCCGGCGCCGCCGCCTTGCGCATGTCGGCAATCGCCTCAGGCGTCACCAGGCCGGCCTGCAATAGCCAGGCAATCAGATCCTCGCCCGATCCGATCCAGTCGATCTCGGTGTCCACGGGCGTCGCGAGCGAATTCAGGAAGTCGAGACCGGGAGAATCCGCGACCAGGATCGGCGCGGGACGCGGGTCAGTCATCGGAATCACCTAGGGCGTTGCCCAAGGTGTAACCGCTCGAAGCCGTCTCTACAAGTTAAGCCGATCGCCCGGGCCGGTGTGCTTCAGCCGGCGCGGGATACGATCTCACGACAGCGCCTTCGCAACGACCGGGCTCGTGACGCGGGCCACGTCCTGCTTCAGGAGATACAGCGACACGGCCAGCAGGACGACATCCTTCATCAGGAACGGCACGTTGCCGGTCATCGCCGGAAACCCTCCGGCCGACGCATCCCAGCCATCCGGCATGAAGGGAATGATGCTGACCGTCGCGATAAACGTCGCGCTCGAACCGATAGCACCGAGAACGCCGAGACGCTTGTCCCAAAAGCCGGCGAACAGAAGCGCACCCCAGGTCCATTCGGCGACGCCAAGAAACCAGCTGGCGCCCTGGTGCCCGAAGACGGGATAAAGCCACCAGATCAGCGGGCCATTGCTGATGAACGGCACCAGACGGTCCGCCTCATACGCCCACCACTTCTGATAGCCGAAGAAGAAGAACATGATCACCATCGAGGCGCGGACGATATGGTAATCAAGATCGTTCGCGAGCAGCCCCGACCGGCGCAGGATGCCGACGATCGGGTTCAGCGTGACGTCGATGAGCGTGTTCATGGTGATGACTCCTGATTGCTCCTAGCCGACCCACTCTCCCCGAACCGACCCGGAATCGAGTTCGAGGAGCAGACGGCAGACCAGGCCGGTTGGGGCAAAATCCAGATCGACTTGTGCGCGGGGCAGCGCCTTCGCGATCAGGCGCATGCCAAAGCCCTCGTTCGCCGGCTTTCTCACCTGCAGTCCGCCGCGCTCGCGCCACTGGATGGCGAGGGCCCGGCCGCAGGGTCCCGGCACGATGTCCCAAAGCACCTCGACCGATCCCGACCTCGAGCTCAGGGCGCCGTGCTTGCCGGCGTTCGTCACCAGTTCGTGGAAGATCAGATGAAGCGGCAGCGCAACATGCGGCTCGAGCGTGATGTCCGGTCCCGCCAGGACGAGACGATCGCCCGGGCGTGCCGCGTGCGGCCTGAGCGTCAGCTGAAGCAGCTTCGCCAGCGTGACACGGGATTGGTGCGCGCGCTCGATCAGATCATGAGCGTCCGACAACGCCTCGATCCTGGCGTGGACCGCCGTGCGATAATCATCGGCCGTCGCCGCCTCGGTGTTGGTCACGAGACACTGAACCACGCCGAGCAGATTGTGGATGCGATGCCGAAGCTCCCGCACCAGCAATTGCGTTGCGGCGTTGCGCTCGCGCCCCAGATCACACCCGGGCTTCCCGCGCGCAGCCCGAGATGGGTCGGAAGCTGTCGGCCTCATTCATCAACCCGCTCTTGTCGGATCCGCACGAACTCGATCGTCCCGACCTCCGTTCGATACGGAGCCGCGCGGAAGGTACGCGCATTGTCGGGCATCCTGCGGGGGCCGGCTATTTCGGGATTGTGACCGTTGAGGTGATCTTGATGAATTAGCGCCGCGCGCTCCACGCTGACGCGACGCATTGGCGGCATTCCCGATGCAGCTCAGCAGGCTCGCCGCGTCGGCATCAGGACACGAAGGTTGCAAGTTTCTTGAGGCCGCGATGGATATTGATCTTGACCAGGGATGCGGACTGCCCGGTCGCTCCCGATGCGCGCGCGATGCTGAGCCCCTTCAGTTTCACGAGGCGGATCACGCATTCCTGCGCCGGCTTCAAGCGGCCGAGCAGATGATCCAGCGCGGCGGCACTGACCGCGGCGCCCTCGTGATCCTCGACCGCAATCTCCTCGTCGAGCGACAGCGCGGTATATCGAGATGCGTCACGGATCCGGTCGATCCATTTGTAATGCGCGATCGCCATGACCCATG
Organism: Bradyrhizobium ivorense; assembly: GCF_900696085.1. Classification (GTDB taxonomy): domain Bacteria; phylum Pseudomonadota; class Alphaproteobacteria; order Rhizobiales; family Xanthobacteraceae; genus Bradyrhizobium; species Bradyrhizobium ivorense. Next base: position 548,476 of record NZ_CAADFC020000016.1, on the reverse strand, counting down.
CGCCGAACGACTTCGATGGTATGTAGCTGTAGCGTTTGGCGTGGATGGCCAGAAGTGCGTCCTGTCTGGCATCGTCGGCAGCCGGATGGGGCAATCGGCGGGCATAGTAGCGGCGCAACCACACATCCAGTTCTCGAAGCAACTGCTCGTAGGCCCGACTGTCGCCGGCCTGCGCCGCGGCCATGAGACCTCCCCATCGCCGTGAGCACTTGTTCCAGTTCTCCCATCGGGCGTTGTGCCGCGGACGGGCGCCGCGCCCCGCGCGCGAGGGACCGGCATCACCAACGGACGCCGGCGAAGCCGATATCGGAGCGACGGTGCCGTCGTTCGCGGGCGTTTTCATCTGACCAGGCTCCTCTCGATACAATCGAGCAATGAACTCGTTTCAAATGGTTTTCTGAGCAGGCACAGAGCACCTCTCGAGACCGCTTCGTCGTCCAGATACTTGTCGGGAAGAGCCGTAATGAGGATGACCGGGGTGGCGATGCCCTGCTGCTGGAGTTCCCGGATCAGATCGAGGCCTCCCATCCCGGGCATGTGAACGTCGGCGATGATGCAGTCCAAAGTGAATCTGCCCGCGGACGTCAGCAATGTCTCCGCCGAGGTAAAGGCCTCGGCGCGATAGCCGACGGAGCGCATCAGGTCGACCAGGGATGAGCATAGCGGTTCGTCATCATCGACAACTGCGACAAAAGGAATTGTCACCGAAGGCAGTCCTGCAAGGTGGCCAAGATCACCGCACCCAACAAGACGAAGACGGCCTCGTTGGGTGAGCTATCGCGCGGCATCCGGGCGTAGAAAATTGCCAAGCAAGGGAGCGCGCATGACCTCCCTGGCCTGACCAGTCCACCTGCGCCGAGCGGCAGCGCAATGCGCCGCGACACGATGCTTTCAACGGCGTCCCCAAAACAATATCTCGGTTGTGATGCCAGGACCCATACCTTGGTATAGGTTTCTCCGCGGCGTCCGACCGCGAGAGGGAGCCGGTCGCTGTTCGTTCCCTTCGGGCGCAGGCGTGAAAGTCCGCAAGATTGCGAAATCCGCGGCAACGGACGCGCTGCGCCTCCCCGAGAGCCCTGATATTGCTTGATCGACGGACAGCGCCCGTCGCGAGCGCATGTCTGATCATCGAAAAGCGAAGCGGCGCTCGTCACTCCGTGTTCGACGGCGCATTGGAGCCACTCACATGGACGCTCTCATAGCGAAGCTCTCGAAACTGGACATCGTCAGAGGCGACTTCGATTATCATTTCGTTCGCGCGACGATGATCATCGTCTTCCTCGTCTTCAGCTGCCAGAAATGGTTCGACTATGAAGCGCACGCGCTGATCCCGTTCATCAGCCACGGGCCGCTGATCTTCTGGCTTTATCCGGTGTTCGGCATACGCGGCGCGGCGTTCTTTCTCGGCAGCGCGGAATTTTTGATCGGCGCGCTGCTGCTGCTGGGGTTCTGGAACAGAAGGCTGGCTGTCCTCGGTTCGCTCGGTTCGTGCGCGACCTACGTGGCAACGGTAACGATCATCCCGTTCTTCCCCGAAGCCTGGGCGGCGCCTGCCGGCGGCTTTCCGGCCGCGACGCTGCCGTTTCTCTTCCTTGTGAAGGATATCGTGCTGCTGTCCGCATCGGTGTATCTGCTGAAGCAGGATATCCTGCGCGCAAGCAACAGCGAACGCTGGATCGCATTCAGCGAACGGGAAGCGACCAACTAGAGAGTCCGATCGTTGAAGCGGAGTGTCCGGGCCTTCCGATCGTGATCGGTGGGTCGAGCCGGTCTGCGAACGGCCCGTCAGGTCAATCGCCGGAGACCGCGTCCTCATCGACGACAGCATCGCCGGGCATCTCATCCCGGTCGGCCGGAATCGTGAACTGGAACAGCGCTCCGTCCGGCTCGCACCGGGTCGCCGACAAACGTCCGCCATGCGCTTCAACGATCGAGCGACAGATCGCCAAGCCCATTCCCATGCCGTCGGCCTTGGTTGTGTAGAAGGGCTCAAAGAGACGCGGGGGACACTCCGGCGGCAACCCCGGGCCGGTATCCCGAACGCCGACCCGCACGCCTTCCGCAACGCTTTCGGTGCTGACCTGCAATTCACGGCGACCTGAACTGATGCCGCTCATCGCCTGAATGGCGTTGACGAACAGGTTCAGCAGGACCTGTTGCAGTTGCAGGCGGTCTCCCTGGATATGGGGCAACGAAGACGCAAGCCGGGTGCGCACACTCACGCCGTGCTTGATGGCCTCGCCATGGGTGAGAACAGCCACCTCCTGAATCGCGCTGTTGATATCCAACGGCTCTCTGCGCGACGGCTGCTTCTTGGTGAGACCCTGCAGGCCCGTGATGATGCCGCCACCGCGCAGCGCTCCTTCGAGCACTCGCTCGATGGAACGCCGTGCCTCTTCGAGGCCAGGCGGCTGTTTCGCAAGCCATCGCAGGCCGGCGTCTCCGCTCGCGACCACGGAGGTCAACGGCTGCTTGAGTTCGTGGGCAATCGACGCGGCGAGTTGTCCAAGGATGGCGACGCGGTTCGCGCGTGCCAGCTCGTGCTGCAATTCGCGATACTGCCGCTCGCGACGCGTGCTCTCCAGGGCAATGGAGGCCTGCGCGGCGAAGTCGGTAAACAGGGCAATCTCCTTGTTGGTGTATGGCCGCACCCCGATCCGGCCCAGATTGATCGTGCCGATGAGATCGTCATCCTTGAACATCGGCACGACCAGCATGGTTCGAACGCCGAGCATGTCGACGACACCCCGGATGAGCGGCTCACCGCGATGATAGGCCTCGTGGACCGCCAGATCGGGGATATGGCTCGGTATCCTGCTTGCAGCCAACGCGCCGACATAGCTGCCGTGATCCACGAGGTCCGGCACCCGCCACCGCTTGAGGAGGTCGGGATTCCCTCGGATCGCGACCAGACGGAAGCCCTCTTTCTCGAACAGACGCAGGCTGCCGAGGTCACCGCGGCAAAGCCTCGCGGCGCTGTCCAGGATGGCGTCGAAGATCGGCTGCAGATCGCTTGGCGAGCGGGCAATGGCACGCAGGACTTCCGATACGGCCGCTTGCTGTGCAACGAGTTCGGCTACCTGCTGTTCCAGCTCCGAACGGGAAGACACGCGAGGGCGCACACCCCGCTTCCCGGCAGGTCGCCTCGTCCGTACCGGTCGCCTCATCGCTCCGTGTTGACTCTCTCAGGCGGGTGCTCTGGCTGCAGCCCGCGTGCATTCGCGCCAGGGGCGGTCAGCGGGTGAGCCAGCATCGTGGGGTCCAAATATCGTCGCATACACGCTAGCGGCTCCGGCGTGGAGTAACCCTAATACGGCGAGTAGATAGGTTACTCGCGAACGGTTTGTCCAGCCAACTCCGACATAGCTAATTCGCGGAGCAGGGTCGTTTCGTTACAGGCAGACGAGAGGAAATCCCCTGCCCGCAGAACAACTGGCCGATCGGATCTTCGAAGCTCGCGAGATCCTGGTTGTCGAACGCAAAGCCGTTGTTCTCGCGACAAAGTGATCCTTCAGACGTCCGTCGATGGAGCTTCGCCATCGCTCCCGGTGTCATGTGCAGCTGTTGCGAATTCTGCTCGGGGGTGTAACCGGCTTGATCCCGTGTCCGAACATCCAGAGTCCACCGGTCCGTGACCGACCGCCCGGCCCGCCGATGGAGCTGACCAACGCGTCCTCTCGACCGGACGGCATTCTTGCGTCCGGTATGCGCGGGAAGATGAAGGCAGGTGTTTTGCAGCCGGCGAGACCCAGTCGCCGCCAACGCTATCCGTCTCCCGAAGGATGCGCGATCGATGATTGACCTCACGAAATGCGCCGTCGAACGCCTGCGGGCAGACGATACGTTCATCCTGTATCGGGCCGATCCGGGGGGCGGAGCGCGCTCGCAACTCGTCCTCGTCCCGCGGCAGCCGACGATACGCAGCCTCGAGAAGCTTGAAAACGAATTCGCCCTGGCCGCCGATCTTGACCCGGCCTGGGCCGTGCTTCCGGTCGAGTTGATCCCCCACAAGGACAACATGATGCTTGTGCTCGAGGACCCCGGCGGCGAACCGCTGACCGGGCGCATCGGCAATCCGCTTGACCTTGACGCTCGACTTCGGCTGGCGGTCGGGATGGCCGGCTGCGTGGCCAGGCTGCACCGCCAGAGGCTGGTGCATCGCGACATCAAGCCGGGAAATTTCCTGGTCACCGAGCGCGACGGCCTGCGCCTGACCGGATTCGGGAACGCCACGCATCAGACCTCCCAGGAGACCGCCCACGGCGTCGCCGCAGACGTGATTGCCGGTACGCTGCCCTATATCTCGCCGGAACAGACCGGCCGGATGAACCGGCCGATCGATGCCCGCAGCGATCTCTATTCACTTGGCGTCACGCTTTATGAGCTGTTCACCGGCACCCTGCCGTTCAGCGCATCTGCGCCCGAGGAGTGGATCCACTGCCACGTCGTCCGCGCGCCTCCCGCGCCGAGCGCGCGCATGCCGGATCTGCCGCCACAGATTTCCGCCATCGTGCTCAAGCTGCTGTCGAAGGAGCCCGCCGACCGCTATCAGTCCGGAGAGGGTCTTGCGGCCGACCTCGAGGAATGCCTGGCGGAGTGGACCGCCCGGCGGCGCGTCCATCGTTTCGCCCTCGGCAGGTACGATGCCGTCACCACCATCCGGATCCCACGCACCCTTTACGGCCGGGCCGATGACATCGCCGCCCTGCACACGGTCTACGACCGCGTCGCCACGTCAGGGCAGACCGTGGTTGCGCTGATCTCCGGGCCTTCCGGTGTCGGGAAATCATCGCTCGCCGCGGAATTTCAATCCCATCTGGCGCCGGAGGGCGCCCTGGTCGCGACCGGCAAATTCGATCAGCAAACGCGTGATACGCCCTATGCGGCGCTCAACCAGGCCTTCGCATCGCTGCTGCGCCAGATTCTCACCTACGATGACGAGGAGGTTGCCGCCTGGCGGCAAACGCTGGCCGAGGCGATCGGACCGAACGGTCATCTTGTGACGGAACTGATCCCCGCGTTCGAGCTGATCCTCGGTCGGCAGCCTCCGGTCGAGGACCTGACGCCCCAGGATCGGTTGAACCGCCTGCGCATCGTGTTCCGGCGGCTCGTCGGGGCCTTTTCCCGCCCCGGCCGCCCCCTCGTCCTGTTTGTGGATGACCTGCAATGGCTGGATGTGGCGACGGTCGATCTGGTCGGCGATCTCGTCACTCGGCGCGATGTGTCGAACCTGATGCTGATCGGAGCCTACCGGACCAACGAGGTCGGCCCCTCCCATCCACTGACCTTGCAGCTCGACACGATTCGCACCGCGGGCGTGCCCGTCGAGGAGGTCGTGCTGGATCCTCTGAGTTCGCTCGACATTGCGGTCTTGATTGCAGAAACACTCGAATGTGGGCGCGCGGAAGCGCGGTCGCTGGCAAAGCTGGTTCATGCCAAGACCGGCGGCAATGCGTTCTTTGCCACCCAGTTCCTCCGGACGCTGAATGACGAAGGCCTGCTGGCATATGATCCGCGTGCGGGCGCCTGGCAGTGGGATATCGCCCGCGTTCGGGCCCAGGGCCTCACCGACAGCGTCGCCGATCTGATGGCGGCAAAACTCAACCTGCTGTCTGGAGGTTCGCGGCAGGTCCTGCTGGATCTCGCATCGCTGGGCAGCGCCGCCGAGGTTGAGAGTCTCGCGGTCGCCTCCGGCCAGTCGATGCAGGAGGTCATTGCGAGCCTGCGTCCGGCGCTGCAGGCCGGTCTCGTCGCGCGCAAGGGCAGGTCTTACGCCTTCGTGCACGATCGCGTGCAGGAGGCTGCTTACGGGCTTGCGCCCGCCGAATCCAGGCCCGCTTTGCATCTCCGCATCGGGATGGCGCTGGCAGGACAAACAGCTCCGGACGAGACGAGCGAGAAACTTTACATCGTCGCCAACCAGCTCAATCGCGGCGTCACCGCCGTGACGAACGACGTCGAACGGCAACACATCATCGCCGTCAACCTTGCGGCCGGCCGGCGCGCACGGAGTGCGGCGGCCTACAATGCCGCAATCGCCTATCTCGAGATCGCCCAGCAGTTGCTCGGCGACGACGCGCATCCGCGCTGTAGCGAGAGGGCGTTTGCAATCGCCTTGCTGCGCGCCGAATGCGAATTCCTGGTCGGACATCTCGATGTCGCGGAAGCACATCTACTTCTGCTGTCGCAGAATTGCGCCAACCTGCAAGCCAGCGCGGCCGTCGCCAGGATTCTGTCCAACCTCTACTCGATGCAGGGCCAGCTTGCGCGCGCCGTTGCCGTCTGTCTCGATGTTTTGCGTTTGATCGGGATCGACTGGCAACCCCATCCGACCGACAGCGAAGTGGACGAGGAAGGCCGTCGCCTGCGGATGCTGTCCGAGCAGCTGTCGGACGACGACCTTCGCGCATTACCCCCCATGACCGACCCCGACCATCGCACGGCGATGGCAGTGTTCGCCGACCTCGTCTCACCTGCTCTCCTCACCGATCTCAACCTGTCGCACCTTGTGATCATGGGGGCGGCACGCCTGACGCTGCAGCACGGAAGCTGCGAGAGCGCTTGCTACCCGCTGGTGTGCGTGTTCAGCGTTTTCTTCAACCGTTACGCAGATCCGCAATTCGGCGTCCGTCTGGCGCAGCTCGGGGTTTGGCTGGCGGAGCGGCAGCCGCAACTCGGATTCAGCGGCCGGGCGATCGCCGTATTCGGCTATTATGTCATCCCCTGGGTTCAGCCGATCCGGTCCGCGTTGCCGTTCGTTCGACGCGGCCGGGATATTGCATTGGCGACGGGGGACCTTGCCTGGGTCGCCTATTTGAGTTGGATGCTGACATCGATCCGCCTGTTCTGCGGCAATCCGCTTCAGGAGGCCTTGAATGATGCAGAAGGGGACGTTGCATTCGACCAGGCTGCGGGTTTCGAACTGCCGGCCGCAAACTCGGCGACGCAAAGAGATCTGGCGCTCAGCCTGATCGGCCACAACAACGACCGCAGCTTCGAGGAGCCCGGTCCCATCGACGTCTATCCCCGGCATGAGGCTTGGCCTCAGACGGCCTGCATGCATTATGTGAACCGGATCCAGGTCAACGTGCTGGCAGGGCACCACGATGCTGCTGTTGCATTGGTCGCACGGGCCGACCAGCTTTACCTGCGCGTACGCGCCTATCTGGAGTTGGTGGAATACCGGTTCTATGCAGCGCTCGCCCATGCGGCCGCACACGATGCAGCACCGCCAGAGCGACGCGAGTTGCATGTCGAAAGCATTCGTCAGCATTGGCACGAGCTCACCATCCGCTGCGCGCACGCCACGGAAAACTTCGCCGGCCGATTGACGCTGCTCGCGGCCGAGATCGCGCGCATCGAAGGCCGGGAACTCGAGGCGGAACGGCTGTACGAGGAAGCGATCCGCCTGGCCCGAGAGGCCGACTTCGTGCAGATCGAAGCGATCGCCGCCGAGCGCGCGGCGAAGTTCTACGAGGCGCGCGGCATTCGAACCGTGGTCCTCTCCTATCTGGCGATTGCACGCGACTGCTACCAACGGTGGGGTGCTGACGCCAAGGTCCGGCAACTCGAGCGCACCCATCCGCATTTGCCCTCCTCGGATGCGCGTATCCCGATTGCCGCTGCCGACCTGCCGCTGCAGCAGCTCGACGTCAACGCGCTGTTCAAGGCGTCTCGCGCGCTGTCCGGAGAAATCGAACTTGGCACGTTGATCCGGACCTTGATGCAGGTCGTGATCGAGCAGGCCGCCGCCGAACGCGGCATCCTGTTCCTGGTAGGAAATGACGGTCCGAAGATCGCCGCGGAGGCGCACCTTTCGGCACGCGGCGTCGACGTGACGATGTCGGAAGCCGATCATCGTCACGTCCAATTCCCTCAGCCGGTACTGAACTATGTTGTCCGGACCCGAACGAGCCTCAATTCGGCCGAGCCGGCAAACAAGGCGCTGTTCTCGGCAGATCCCTACCTGCGGCAAAGACGGCGGGTCTCATTTCATTGCCTCCCGATCGTCGCGCAGGCCAAGCTCGTCGGCGTGCTCTACCTCGAGAGCAACGTTACAGTCGGCGCATTCACCCCGCAGCGGACGATCGTGCTTGACCTGCTCGCGGCGCAAGCAGCGATCTCACTCGAGAATGCACGGCTATACGCCGACCTGCAGCGCAGCGAAGCCTTTCTGGCCGAGGGACAGAGCATCAGCCACACCGGAAGCTGGAGCTGGAATGCGCGTACCGGCCGATTGATTTGGTCCGACGAGCACTATCGGATCTTCGGCGCGGATCCCCGCAGCGGAAAGCCGCCGAGCGTCGCGGGCGCCTTTCGCATGGTCCATCCCGAGGACCGCGCTGCCCTTCGCAGCACGGTGCAAGCGTCGATGCGCAACGACGAAGTCTTCGATTGCGAATTCCGCCTGGTCCGTCCGGACGGGGTGCGGCATTTGCATATCGTGGGGCGACCTACTCCCTGCGAACCAGCGCGGCTGAGGAGTTACATCGGCACCACGATCGATCTGAGCGATTACAGGCGTGCGCAGGAAGCGTTGCAGGCGGCGCAGTCCGACCTTGCGCATGCGTCCCGCCTCACCGCGTTCGGCGAACTGACCAGCCTGATCGCGCATGAGGTGCGCCAGCCGCTGACGGCCATCGCCGCAAGGGCCGGCGCCTGCGGCGCCTGGCTCGCGCGCAACCCTCCCGAGATCGGCAAAGCCGCCGCCGCGGCAGCGCGCATCGCCGGATACGCGCATCGCGCCAGTGGCGTGATGGAGAGCATCCGCCAGATGACCAGGAAGTCGGCGCCGACGCGAGCGCCGCTCGACGTGATCGACGCGATCAGGGAAACCGCGGCGCTGTTGAGCAGTGAGATCCGCCGGCAACGCGTGGTGCTCAGAATGGATCTTGCGGTCGGCCCGCACATCGTGCTCGGTGACCGCGTGCAATTGCAACAGGTCGTCATGAACCTGATGATGAACGGGATAGAGGCGATGGCCACGACGGAGGACCGGCCTCGATTTCTTTCCCTGGGCGCGGCGCTGACCTCCTCGGGGACCGTCGCGGTCGCCGTGGCTGATGTCGGCATCGGCCTGCCGGCCGGCGAGACCGAGCATCTGTACGATGCCTTCTTCACGACCAAGCCGAGCGGCCTGGGCGTCGGCCTGTCGATTTGTCGGTCGATCATCAAGGCGCATGGCGGCGCGCTGTGGGCATCGCCCAATCATCCCCACGGCAGCGTGTTTCGCTTCACGCTACCCATCGCGCACTCCGACTCCCGGCAGAGCTAGCCTGGCGCAGCCGGGCCGCAATTTCGGAATATTGGAAGAATATCGCTGAGTTGCCCGACGTGTCAAGCGGATCTTGCCGGAGGCCGGTAGCCGCCGGCTACTTTGCATGGGGTTGTTTTTCGGCATTTCGCAGCGCGCACCTGGCGGGCCACGGTTCCCGCCTTTCGACCGCAGCATTCGCCAAGATCGGCGTAGCCGCAACAATCCGGAGAAAGAGTTTGAGGTCGAGAGCCTCTATGACCACGAGGATCACACATCGTCCGATCTGCCGAAAGGAGACGAACAGTGAAGATATCCTCGATTGCTTCATGCACGCTGCCGTCCGCCGGTCTGCTTCTCGCCCTCGCCACGCCAATCGCGGCGGAATCCGCGCCAAACCCGTCATCGGCCAAGGCGCCTCCGCCGGCAGCCGTTGAAGATGTCCGCGTGCAACCGCGCGGCCAGGAGTTCATGCCGAATTCGGCGGAAGACCAGGCCACTCAGCGTCGCCAGTCGATCTTCAACGAACAACAAGGCATCGACAATGCCGAGTTCGACCGGAAGCTGAAGATCTGTCGCGGCTGTTGATGCGTTCGCGGTTGAAGACGCGCCGTGCCGCTGCTGCATGCGCGGCCGGCTATCTTTCGGCCTTGCAGGCCTGACGTTGTTCAGAGCGCCATGGTGGTCAGGCCGCCCTTTTCCAGGATGAAGGCGGCGATCTCCTCCACGCCCAATCCGCTTTTCAGATTCGAGAAGATGAAGGGTCGTATGGCGCGCATGCGCCGAGCGTCGGATTCCATGACCTGGAGATTGGCCCCCACCATCGGCGCGAGGTCGATCTTGTTGATTACCAGCAGGTCCGACCGTGTGATGCCGGGTCCGCCCTTGCGCGGAATCTTTTCGCCCGCGGCGACGTCGATCACGTAGATGGTCAAGTCGGCCAGTTCGGGGCTGAACGTGGCGGCGAGATTGTCGCCGCCCGATTCCACGAAGCAGAGCTCGGTAGCCGGGAATTTCACGTTCATGTCGTTGATCGCGGCAAGGTTCATCGAGGCATCCTCGCGGATCGCGGTATGCGGGCAGCCACCCGTCTCGACGCCCACGATCCGTTCGGCCGGAAGCGCTTCCGCGCGGGTCAGGATCAGCTGATCCTCCTTGGTGTAGATGTCGTTGGTGATCACATAGATCGAGTAGAAGTCCCGCAGATGCTTGCACAACGCCTCCACCAGCGCTGTCTTGCCGGAGCCGACCGGCCCGCCGATGCCGACACGGAACGGTCCGTGGCTTGATGGAGCGGGCCGCGTGCGAGGCGACGACATCGTGCTTGCGTTCGTGCTCATGACCGGAACAACCTCGTATATTGTGTTTCGTGCGCGATAGAAGCGAGCTCGACCATGAACCCCGCCGACCCCAACTCATCGATGGTCGCGCTGACTGCCTTGGCACTCAGGGCGAGGATCGGGTGCTCAAGCGCCGCGATCGCAAGCTGGCCGTCGGTCTGACCGAGGGGGATCAGCCTCACGCCCGCCATGACCAAATTGGCGACGTAGCTGTGCAGGAAGGCCGGCAGGGCAAGGCAGAGCGGAATTCGCTCGCGCGCCGACCGCGCACCAAGCACGACGGCCAGCACCGGCGCGCAGTGCATGTGCGCGAAGACATCGAGGATTCGGTCGGGCCAGACCTGGCGAAGCGTCGCAAGACAGGCCGACGATTGCTGTGCCGACTCCAGCACAAATTCGGACGTGCCGCGGAAAGCTGCGGCCAGCTCCGCAAGCTGCGGGAGTTCGGCCTCCCGGCCCTCGCTCACGGAGCGATAGGCATCCTTGAAGAAGATCGCCTCATTGCGGCCGGAGCCGTAGCAAAGATCGGCCTCGAGCCAGTCAACGAGGCTGCAGCGGCTGGTGATATGGCCGGCCTCCACCGCCCATTCGAGACCATGCGAATAGCTGTAGGCGCCGTTCGGGAACGACGGCGAGAGCCAGCTCTGCAGTCGCAGCAATGCCTGCGGCAATTGCGCAAATTGCTCGGCAGTCATCGTGCGTTCCGAATGTGCCGGCATGGCATCAATACATGAAATAGCGCTGCGCCATCGGGACCACCTTGACCGGCGGACAGGTGAGCAACCGTCCGTCGGCGCGGACCTCGTAGGTCTCCGAATCCACCTCGATGTGCGGAACCGCGCTGTTGAGAACCATCGAGTGCTTGCCGATCGCGCGCGTGTTCGACACCGGCAGAAGCCGTTTCGCCAGCCCAAGCTGCCGCGTCCTGTCGAGCGAAGCCTGGCTGACGAATGTCACCGAGCTTGCCGCGACGGAGCGGCCGAATGCGCCGAACATCGGCCGATAATATTCGGGCTGCGGCGTTGGAATCGACGCATTGGGGTCGCCCATGATGGCGGCCGCGATGGTGCCGGATTTCAGCACCATGTCGGGCTTGATCCCGAAGAAGGCCGGCTCCCAGATCACGATATCGGCGATCTTTCCCACCTCGATCGAGCCGACATAGCCGGAAATGCCCTGCGCGATCGCCGGGTTGATCGTGTACTTGGCGATGTAGCGCCTGGCGCGAAAATTGTCGTTCTGGCCCGCCTCCTCCGGCAATCGCCCGAACTGCTGCTTCATCTTGTCCGCGGTTTGCCAGGTGCGCGTGATCACCTCGGCGACGCGCCCCATCGCCTGGCTGTCGGACGATGCGATCGAGAGCGCCCCGATATCGTGCAGAATATCCTCCGCCGCGATCGTCTCCTTGCGGATCCGGCTTTCGGCAAACGCCACGTCTTCCGGAATGCGGCGGTCGAGATGGTGCGTCACCATCAGCATGTCGAGCGCTTCATCGAGGGTGTTGACGGTGTAGGGCCGGGTCGGATTGGTCGACGCGGGAATGACGTTCTTCTCGCCGCACGCCTTGATGATGTCGGGCGCATGCCCGCCGCCGGCGCCTTCGGTATGGAATGTGTGGATGGTTCGGCCCTTGAACGCCGCCATCGTGCTCTCGACGAAGCCGCCTTCGTTCAACGAGTCGGTATGGATCAGGACCTGGATGTCCATCTCGTCCGCGACGGAGAGACAGCAATCGATCGCCGCTGGGGTCGCGCCCCAGTCTTCGTGCAGCTTCATTCCGCATACGCCGGCTTCGATCTGCTCGATCAATCCCGCGGCTACGCTTGCATTTCCCTTGCCGAACAGCCCGATGTTCACCGGGAATGCGTCGGCCGCCTCCAGCATCCGCTGGATGTGCCACGGTCCGGGGGTGCAGGTGGTCGCCGTCGTTCCCGCCGCCGGACCGGTTCCGCCGCCCATCATGGTGGTCACGCCGGAATAGAGCGCTTCCTCGATCTGTTGCGGGCAAATGAAATGGATGTGCGTATCGATGCCGCCGGCGGTGATGATCTTGCCCTCGCCTGCGATGATTTCGGTCCCGGGCCCGATCACGATGTCGACGCCACGCTGCACGTCGGGATTGCCGGCCTTGCCGATCGCGGCAATGAGCCCGTCCCTGATCGCGATGTCGGCCTTGACGATGCCCCAGTGGTCGAGGATCAGCGCGTTGGTGATGACGGTGTCGGCCGCCCCCTCACTGCGCGTGCGTTGCGATTGTCCCATGCCGTCGCGGATGACCTTGCCGCCGCCGAACTTCACCTCCTCGCCGTAGACCGTGAAGTCTTTTTCCACCTCGATCAGCAGATCGGTATCCGCGATGCGGACCTTGTCTCCGACGGTCGGTCCGAACATCTGCGCGTAAGCCGCGCGGCTCATGGTGTAGGCCATCGGTGCTTACCTCATTCGTCACTTGCCGGCGTCGCCTGACGCGGACAGCGGCCCCATGACGGCGCCGCTGAAGCCATAGATGCGGCGGGCTCCGCCATACGGGATCATGGAAACGTCACGCGATTGACCAGGCTCGAAGCGCACCGCGGTGCCTGCCGGAATATCGAGCCGGCATCCGAGGACCGCCGCGCGATCGAACGCCAGGGCGGCGTTGACTTCGGCAAAATGATAGTGGCTGCCCACCTGAACCGGCCGATCGCCGGTGTTCGAAACCGTGATCGATATGACCTTCGCATCCTTGTTCAGGACGAGATCGCCCGCGCCGGGGATGACCTCGCCGGGGATCATGACGTCACCCGCAGCGAGTGCATGGCGGTGCGCCTCGCAAGGACTGGGGATCGCGCGATCCGGGATAGGCGCATGGTTCACTCCTATCGAATGGGGCTGTGGACCGGGACCAGCTTGGTCCCGTCCGGAAAGGTCGCTTCGATCTGGATCTCGCGGACCATCTCCGGGATGCCGTCCATGACCTGATCGCGCGTGAGCACCCGGCCGCACTCGGACACGAGTTCGTTGACCGTCCTTCCGTCGCGGGCTCCCTCCATGATGAAGTCCGCGATCAATGCGATGCTTTCGGGATAGTTGAGCTTGACGCCTCTCGCGAGCCTGTCGCGCGCGACAATTGCCGCGAGGGCCACCATCAACTTGTCCTTTTCGCGTGGCGTCAGGTTCACACCGTCCTCCGTTTGCTGAAGCGCACTAGCACGACCACATCTTCGGAACCGCAAAGGGGCCGGTGCCGAGTTCGCGGCTGAATTGATCGAGCAGGCTGCGCAGCTCGCGCTTCAGGTCGGCGCCGGCGATCGCGGCCAGGCGCACGATGATGATGGCGCCGACTATGGTGGCGGCACATTTGCAGCCGAGCGAGCTCGCGATCTCGCGCAAGACGTCCAGTCGCCTGGCCAGACTCGGCCCGAAATAGATCAGGGTGCCGACGGCTCTCCAGTTCGAGAGCAGCGCGTCCCTGTGCAAATGCGCGAACGTGTCGTCGGATATGAGGAAGGCATCCGCCCAGAGCAGACGGCCGTCGAGCTTGACGCGCCAGCTATCGAGAACGTAGCCACCCCGCACCTCCTCGCCGCTGTCAATGCGACCGAGAACCAGCCACTCGAGGGCGATCACCTCCACACCGGAGCGAAGGTCGAGCTCGGTGCGCCGTTTGACGCGCGCCCGGTCGAAGATGATCGTCTCCTGCGGAAGCCACGCCAGCCTGGCAGTCTCGTGAGCTGAGAGCCGCGTCGTGATTTGCGCCGGGCGATCGAGGGCCCGGTAGACCTTCTCCGCGGCCTGCGTCGTGACGGCGACGGACGCCGCGCCCCGGGCGACCACGTCGACGTCCAGACGGTCGCCGCCGGCGATCCCGCCCGAGCAGTTGATGACGACCGCTTCCAAGGATCGTCGGCCGTCGACGCCAGGAAACGCCAGCGCGATCGGAAATTTCTGATAGGTATCGACAATCCTCGTACCGCTTGCATCGCCCGCAAACACGACACGACTGGCGCCGACCGCGCGCTCGAGATCGATATCGCGAGCACTAGCCTGTCCCGTGCTGCTTCCGGGCAACTCTCGTGGCTCTCCGTGAGCGAGCTCGTACATTGAACGACTGAATCAAACCGGGGTTGCAGTTGCGGTCGCCACGCATGAGGTTGGGCGCTCCTTGTGGAGACGCCCAACCTCGCTTCGAGGGCCGATCAGAAGCCGGCAAGTCCCTGCGGGCTGTTGTAGGGGATCGTGACGCTGGTGACCTCCATCAGCGAACCGTCGGGCTGGGTGGCATAACCCACCAGCTTCGAGGCGTTGCCGTAGATCTGATAGAGGAACGCGCCATCGGTCGAGATCCAGCTGTCGCTCGGGCCGCTGGTCACCGTTCCATTCAGCCCGCGCGCCGTGCCGTCTCCCGGAACCTTCGGGCATGCCGGATCGCGCGCGATTTCCAGTCCACCGCCATTGATGTGATAGCTGCAGATGTTGCTGTAGCCGAAGTTGGTCGCATATACCGTCCGGTCATCGGGCGAGACCGCCAGCCAGCACAGCTCGGTCGGCACGCCCGCGCTGGTGTCGATCTTCACGAGATCGCCGATGTTGAGCGTTCCGTCTTTCCCGATGGTGCAGACCGAGCAGCCGTCGCCAACGGCGTATCCGATGATGAAGGTATCCGGCCGCTTGTTCAGGAAGGCGAGATAGAAGGGAGAGCCGCCCTTCGCGTCATAGAACCTGGCGGTACCGAGCGAGCCATCCTTGTGCAAGGGAAACGCGGCGAGGCCGTCGGGATCCGGCGCGTTCGACGCGATCGAGTGCATCGCGCCGCCGGCCCGCTGGACCCAGAGCATCGGTGAGCCATCCGGATAGAAGCCGGTGTGCGCGATCGGCTCGTCGAACGTGGTGCCGACCAGAACGAGCTCCTCGTTGGGCGCGACCACGACCATGGTGGAGACGCGATTCCGCTTGCTGTAGGTATTGACGGTGTGACGGTCCGGCCGCAGCTTGAGCTTGCCCTCGGCGTCGACCGTCATCATCCGAAGGTGATCGGGGCCGAACGAGTGCAGCACGAACAGCGTTCGTGAGGACGGCGCAAAAGCAAGCGATTTGGCGGTGCCGCTCTTGCCTTCCACGGGATTGCCGGTGGACTGCACGTCCAGCAATGTCAGCCGGCCGTCCTCGCTGACCCGGAAGCTCGAGACGGAGTTGTCGCCACCATTGGTCGTGAACAGGAAGCGTCGGTCCGGCGAGAGAATGATGCTTGCCGCGCCCTCGAAGGCATTGGGTGCACTTTCCTGGCCGCTGATCGGCTTGTAGACGCCCGAGCCTGCGCCGCCGGTGGCGATGCGCTCGAGCTCGACAAGCGAGCCATCCGCTCTCCGCTCATAGCGGACGATGGTATTCTTGACCTCGTTGGTCTGCATGTAGAGGTGTCCGGGCTTGCCCTTCGCCATGGGCCTGTCCTTCATCGTCATTGACTCTGTGGCCATCTCATTACTCCTTTGCCTGATTATGGTTGGTAGACTCGCAACGCTCAGCAACGCCGTCAGCGTTTCAATGACGGATATCCATCGAGATAGACCCAGTCAGATGCTCGCGCGGGCACGTGGCATGTTCGACATTCGGCCTTGTAGTTGATCGTGGTTGTCTTCGAGGGATCCGCTGCGTTGAACCACGACCATCCCCAGCCGTCGCCCCACAGCGCATTGCCCGGATATCGGTTGGTGGCGTCCTTCACCATGACGAACCAGCCTTTCAATGCGTCGGCGTGGCTGACGGTGCCGGTCGTCAATTCACCGGTCGCGGTCTTGAACACTTCCTTGACGAGCACCGCACCATCCGGAAAGCGCTGGTCCTTCTGAAAGGCATCGATCGTTCCCGGCGACGCATAGACGACGTGAATCTCCTTGGAGCCTCGGCCGTCGTCGGCCGCGATCGCCCAACTGCCGAGAAACTGATAGGTCTGTCGATAGTCTTCGGGCACATGCAGATGGCCCTCGGAGTCCACCGCCGGCCTGCTGCCCGAGATGGCGGCCTGCGCACTCGCGCCCACCGATGTGTGTTTGGCCACCGCCGCGATTGCGACGAACATCACGATAGCGACGCCTGCGGCCTGGATGGTTCGCATGTTGCCACCTCCGCCGATTACGCCGTTATCGCGCATCCTTGTTGTCGAGCAGCGGATAGAACTGGGTCCACACCTCGTCCTTCTTGGCATTCGCGATATGGCAATAGGCGCACTCGTCCTTCGCCTTGACCTTGGCCATCGCTGCCTTGGGTTCATGGTGATTGAAGTTGAAGTATCCCCAGCCGTTGGTGTCGGCGAAGCGCTTGGAGTCCTTCACGGTGACGTCCGCGCCGTTCCATTTGCCGGGGAAATACCCCCGCCCCGACGCCTCGGTCCGCGAACCGTCCGGGTTCTCCTGCGGCAGCGTGAGCTGAAGCTCCTTGAAGAAGATCGTCCCTTCGGGAAACTCGCCGGTCTTCTTGTAGATCTCGTAGGAGCCCGGCTCGATGTACACGTTGTGAAATTCAGGGAAGCCGGCCTGGCCGCCGTTGAGGGCATTCGGCGTCAGGGGAGACCCGACGTAAACCCATTCGTGGAAGTTCTTCGGCAGGAGCAGCTGTCCATCGGCGGTGTATTCCGGTAGGTAACGCGCCCTCGCCTGCGTCTGCGCATTCCCATCCTTGAGCGAACCAAAGAACAGGATCGTTGCAACCGCACTACCTGCAATGACGGCTGCTACCGCCTGGGTTCCCATACGCATCGCTTTTCTCCTGCTGTTTCGGCCGTACGCCACAACGTCAGCGACCGATGCATTCTCGTTCGACCTGGACGGTGCTTAGATAGCGAGCTGATGCAGGCCACGCGTGTCGGCGATTGCTTTGGCTTTTTCAATCTTGACGCATTCGGATGTTTGCGATCGAGGCCGCGGCTTTGCCGCATTCAGCCGATCAGCCCGCGAAGCGACGGCCGCTTCAGGTGATAGTCCGTGTCGTTCTCGAACGCGTGACCTACGCGAAGAACCATCGCCTCGTCGAACGGCTTGCCAACAATCTGAAGGCCGATCGGAAGGCCATCCGGCGCGAACCCGCACGGAATCGAGGCCGCGGGAAGACCTGCCATGTTGAACGGCGCGCAGAATCTGGCCGAGACCTCGAACACGGTTTCGTGCCGCGAGCTGATCTTGCTGATGGTTTCGCCGACCTTCATCGCGGTATTCGGCAGCGTCGGCGTGATGATCACATCGATCGCCTGCATGGTTTCCCGTAGCGCCGCTATCCAGGCGAAGCGCACGCGCTGCGCGTTGATGTAGGTCGTGGCGAGCGTCAGCTCGCCCGCCTCGAGCAGCATCCGGACGTCTTCGCCATACAGGTCGGCTTTGCCACGCAAGCTCTGCTGATGATAGACGGCCGCCTCCGCCAGGGCGATCGGCAGCCATGCGTCGACAATCCCGTCAATACCCGGAACGGCGATCGGAACGATGATAGCGCCGAGCTTATCCAGCCGCTTCACCGCGGCATTCAGTGCGTTGGCCACCGCGGGCTGGATGTCGTCAAAGAAATAATTGGTGGGCAGTCCGATGCGGACACCTCTGACATCGCCGTCAAGCGCTTTCGTGTAGTCGGGTACCGGCACGTCTTTCGTGCTCGGGTCGTGTGAGTCGACGCCGCTCATGATCTTGAGCAGGATTGCGAGGTCGCGAACGCATTTCCCCATCGGCGCCGGATGGTCGAGTGACCAGCTGACGACCGTGATACCGCGCTTGCTGACGCGTCCGTAGGTCGGCTTGATGCCCGCGATCCCGTTGGCCGCCGCCGGCGTGCGGATCGAACCGCCGCTGTCGCTGCCTATTCCGGCCAGGCACATTCCGGCTGCGACCGCCGCCGCGGCACCGCCGGTCGATCCCGAGGGAATGTGATCGATGCTCCAGGCGTTGCGCGTCGGTGGAGAGTCGAAGCCGAAGGCGAATTCGTAGGTCGTGGTGGTGCCCAGGATGACCGCGCCGGCCTCCCTGAGCTTTTCGACCACCGCAGCATCGGCATCCGCGGCGTAATCGTCCCGCACCTTCGAGCCGGACCGCGTTCGCACGCCCCTGACATCGTACAGTTCCTTGATGGCGACCGGGACACCGTGCAGCGGTCCACGATATCGTCCGCTCCTGATCTCGACGTCCGCCTGCCTTGCGGCCGCGCGCGCTTCGTCCGACAGCACCTCGACATAGGCCTTGAGCTGCGGATCGATCAGCAGGATGCGTTCCAGCATGTGTTCGGTCAGATCGATCGGCGAGAGCGACCCCGAGAGTATCGCCTTCGCCGCGCCTGTCACGTCCAGGGTGAGAAGATCGCCCATCTGCACCCCCGCTCTACCGTGCATCGAACACGAGCGCCGGCGGCGACTCCACCGGCAGCAGCTCGGCTCGCCGCATCACCCCGCTCCGCATCGCGACCAACAGCGCCGCCACCTTGGCCTTGTTGGCGTCTTTCACGGAAAGGCCCGCCATCGCGGAGAGGTCGGCGAGCCCCGCGGGATCAATCGCCTTGCTAATCATTCCGTCTCCCCGGCAGCCGCCCCCGAACGCGCGTCCGGATCAACAAGGTCATGCTGGGAAAACTTCAGATAGTGGATCGATCTGCGTCCCGCGCGTTCGCGATTGCTTTGTCTTTCGCAGTCTTGACGCATTCGGCGTCAGCCCCATCGACAATTCATCGGCCGGGTCGCATGTCAGGCAAGACAGTGCCCGCCAAACTGTCACGCAAGGCCGCACGCGAACAAAGGCACCAATCCATGGCTGAAGTCCCCGTTTCTCGCGGCTTCAAATCGAAGCGACAAACTTCCGAGCAGGGCCGCCTGCCCCCCGGACAATATCGCACGACCGATTTTCCGATTCTGTCGGCAGGACCTACGCCGGACATCCGGGTTGCCGACTGGAAGCTCGCGCTTCAGCTTGGCGGATCGCTGGTGCGGGCGTGGACGTGGGACGAATTCGAGGCGCTGCCGCAAACCACGCTCAACACCGACATTCATTGCGTCACCAAATGGACCAAGCTGGATACGACCTGGCAGGGCGTCTCGTTCGACGATCTCCTGAAATCGGCCGGGCTTGAAAAGCCGCCGCAGGCCTTTGTGATGGCGCATTGCGACGGCGGCTACACGACGAGCGTTCCCGTCGAGGATTTGATCGCGGGCAAGGCCATGATCGCAACGCGTTTCGACGGCGTGCCGCTCGCCCCCGCCCATGGCGGACCGGCCCGCCTGCTGGTGCCGCATCTCTACTTCTGGAAGAGCGCGAAGTGGCTGCGCAGGATTCGCTTCATGCCGGAAGCCGAACCCGGCTTCAGGGAGGCGCGCGGATATCACATCCATGGTGATCCCTGGAGGGAGCAGCGATATGACGGCGACTGAAGCGCCTCCGGCGCCGAACAAGATCGCGTGGCAGGTCGCCCAGGTCGAAGCCGTCGTGACGGAAACGAGCCGGGTGAAGAGTCTTGTCTTGCAGCCGGCGCATTGGGCCGGCCACCGACCCGGCCAGCATGTCGACATACGATTGACCGCGGATGACGGCTACCAGGCCGAGCGCAGCTACTCCATTGCCTCCGCCCCGGAAGACAAGCTGCTGACCTTGACGGTGGAGCGGGTCGACGACGGTGAGGTCTCTCCTTATCTGCTCGACGAACTTCGCGTCGGCGATCCGCTCGAGTTTCGCGGCCCGATTGGCGGCCATTTTGTCTGGACGCGGGGCCTTGGCGGTCCGATTTGCCTGATCGCGGGCGGGACCGGCATCACGCCGCTGATGGCCATGCTGCGCCATCGCGAGAGGTCTCCGGGCGGCATCCCGGCATTGCTGCTCTATTCGGCGAGGAGCCTGGCAGACGTCGTCTACCGGGAGGAGCTCGATGCGACTGCCCGTCGCGACAATGACTTCCGGCTGATCTATGCGCTGACGCGCCAGCAACCCGACCATTGGACGGGCCATCGGGGGCGGATCGACAAGACCCTGCTTGCCGACCACTGCTTTCCGCCGGCCCAGAATCCGATGTTCTACATCTGTGGTCCCACGGCCTTCGTCGAGAACGTTTCCAGTCTCCTCGTCGATCTCGACTTCAATCCTCTCAGCATCAAGACCGAACGCTTCGGACCATCAGGAGGGTGACACCATGGCCAGCAACGTCGCCGACCTCATGCTCGACGGTGATCCCGCCACGCAACTCCTCCAGGAGATCTTCACCTTCGACATCACGCTGGCCAAGATCCGGTGCAGGGAATGCGGCTCCGCATTCGGCCTCGGCGCGCTGGCGCTGGTGGGAGATTCGCAGGAGGCCCGCGTGAGATGCTCCAACTGTGAAAGCGACCTGATCCGGGCGTCGCGAACCCGGGAGGGGCTGTTGCTTGAGTTGAGCGGGACTCGACACCTGCACTTTTGAAGACAGATCGCGCGAACGTCGCGCTCTTCTTGGAGCGCTTGCTCCCATCCGAAGACAATTGGCAACCGTCGAAGGCAGCGGGCCTTGGGCTTACGCTGAATTTGTTGTCCGCAGATCGCTCTCTCATATAGACTACGCGCCATCTCTGGGAGCGAGGCCATGAAAGCGTTCTTACTCGCCTGTACAGCCGCGATCGTGCTCGCGGCGGCCGGCTTTGTCGTCCTTAATCAGGTCCAGGATTCGGCCCAGCAAGCGTTCGCGACGACCGGCGTGCGGCTCTGAGCAAGCGCCTGCACGCGATGGGTCGCGCGGGTCCTACTCCGCCGCGGTAACGGAGGGCTGCGGTCGCGCACCGTCGGTGCGCGCATTCTCCTCATCCAGCCACAGGCTGTGGTGCTCCCGGGCCCAGTTGACATCGACGGTGCCGCTCCCCATCGCTTCGAAGGCCCCTTCCATGCCGATCGTGCCGATATAGATGTGCGCCAGCATGACCCCCACGAAAAGCACCGCGACGATGGCGTGGACCATCTGCGCAATCTGCATCCCCTCGATACCGGACAGATAGAAAGGAAACATCAGCTCATATCCGGTGGCCGAGACCAACAGACCGCCGACGACCACGATCCAGTACACCGCCTTCTGGCCGGCGTTAAAGCGATAGGCCGGCGGGTGATCGTGGCCCACGATCCCGCCGCCGCGCTTCAGCCAATCGACATCCACCCGGTTCGGGATGTTGCCGGCGATCCACATCACGAAGATCAGCAGCACGCCGATGGTGAACGGGAAGCTCAGATAGTTGTGGGCATACTTCGCCCACTGCGACCATGCGGAAAACGCCTCGTGGCCGATCAGCGGCAGCAGCAGCGGCCGGCCGAACGTGACGTTCAATCCGGAGATCGCCAGCACGATGAAGCAGGTCGCGGTCATCCAATGCACGAAGCGCTCGTATGACGTAAAGCGCACGATGGTCCGGCCGGAACGACCACTCTGCAGCCGGACCATGCCGCGGCTGAGATAGAAGATGATCAACAGCGCGAGCATGCCGACGATGGCAATGCCGCCAATCCAGCGCAGCGTCACATTGCGGAACTTGCGCCATTCACGGCCAGCCGGCTGTTCCAGCACACCCGAGCGCTGATCGGGAATGCTGACGCGTCCCTGGATCCGGTTCAGCTCCTGCAGCAGCTGCTGCTCCTTCACGGCGCTCGCGGTCGGATTGACCTGCTGGGCCATCGACGGCGCGGCCGCCGTGACCAGCAACAGAAGCGCGCTTGCGCCGATCGCAAGGCGGACGAATCGTGCCAAACGCGTCATAAGGTCCTCCCGATCTTGAGCGGCAGCAGACGATGTCATCGTCAGGACTCGATCGTCTCGCGATAGGCGGTCTTCCAGCCCCAGGCGCCGGAGCCGTAGCCGCGCTTCATCACGCGCTCCTTGTAAATCTTGGCGATGACCTCACCGTCGCCCGCCAGCAGCGACTTGGTCGAGCACATCTCGGCGCAGAGCGGCAGCTTGCCCTCGGCGAGACGGTTCGCGCCGTATTTCTCGTATTCCTCCTTGCTGCCGTCGGCCTCGGGGCCGCCGGCGCAGAACGTGCATTTGTCCATCTTGCCGCGCGAGCCGAAATTGCCGACCTTCGGATATTGCGGCGCGCCGAACGGACAGGCGTAGAAGCAGTAGCCGCAGCCGATGCACAGATCCTTGGAGTGAAGCACGACGCCGTCGGCGGTGGTGTAGAAGCAGTTCACGGGGCAGACCGCCGAGCAGGGCGCGTCGGTACAGTGCATGCACGCCATCGAGATCGAGCGCTCGCCCGGCTTGCCGTCCTCGATGGTGACGACGCGGCGCCGGTTGATGCCCCACGGCACCTCGTGCTCGTTCTTGCAGGCGGTGACGCAGGCATTGCACTCGATGCAACGGTCGGCGTCGCAGAGGAATTTCATACGTGCCATGGTCGTTGCTCCCTATGCTGCCGCAATCTGGCAGAGCGTGACTTTCGGCTCCTGCATGCCGGTCGCGGGATCGTATCCGTAGGTGGTGATCGTGTTGGCGCTTTCGCCGAGCACGATCGGATCGGTGCCTTTCGGATAGTTGCCGCGAAGATCCTTGCCGCCGAGCCAGCCGCCGAAATGGAAGGGCATCCAGGCGACGCCCTTGCCGACCCGCTCGGTCACCAGCGCCTTCATCCTGGCGCGCGAATTGTTTTCGGCGCCGGTGACCCAGACCCAGCCGCCGTCCTTGATGCCGCGGTCGGCGGCATCGGCCGGGCTGATCTCGATGAACATGTCCTGCTGGAGCTCGGCGAGCCAGGGATTGGTGCGCGTCTCCTCGCCGCCGCCCTCGTACTCGACGAGCCGCCCCGAGGACAGGATGAGCGGGAATTGCTTGGCGATCCCCTTCTCCACCGCCGCCTTCTGCACGGAGAAGCCGATGTTGGGCACCCGGAACTGCTTGGCGTCGGGCAGCGTCGGATATTTCGCGACGAGATCGACGCGCGGCGTGTAGATCGGCTCGCGATGCACCGGAATCGGATCCGGCAGGCCGAACGCGTTCATGCGTGCCTTGCCGTTGCCGTAGGGCACGCAGCCGTGCATCAGCGCGACGCGCTGGATGCCGCCGGACAGGTCGAGCGACCATGACACCGCATCGGGCGTGGCGGGGTTGACCTTGTTGATGGTCGCCATTTCGGTCTCGGTAAGGTCCTTGTCCCAGCCGAGCTTCTTCAGGCTCGCCAGCGTGAATTCCGGATAGCCGTCCTTGATCTCCGAATCCTTGGAATAGGATCCGTCCGCCAGCAGGCTCACTTTCCGC
This sequence comes from Bradyrhizobium ivorense, assembly GCF_900696085.1. GTDB lineage: Bacteria > Pseudomonadota > Alphaproteobacteria > Rhizobiales > Xanthobacteraceae > Bradyrhizobium > Bradyrhizobium ivorense. The sequence goes on along the minus strand of NZ_CAADFC020000016.1, from coordinate 524,680 downwards.
GTCGTGCCGTCGGGAAGCTTCTCCTCGCGCTCGATCCCGAAGCGCGGCCGGAACGTGCCGCCGCCATCCATCACGGCCAGATTGGTGTTGTAGAGCAGCGGCGTGCCTGGATGCCTGACTTCCGGCGAGCCCCAGCACGGCCAGGGCAGGCCGTAATAGTCGCCGCCGATCTCGGGATCGTCCTTGGGCGCCCGCATCGTCAGGAAGTCGAACTTGGCCTGGTTCTTCATGTGCGCCTTGAGCCGCTCGGGCGACTGGCCGCAGTAACCCGTCGACCAGCTGCCGCGGTTCATTTCGCGCAGGGTATCCTCGGCCTCCGGAAGGCTGTTCTCGACCTTGATGTTCTTGAACATCCTGTCCGCGAAGCCGAGCCGCTTCGCCAGCAGGTAAATGAGCTCGAGGTCATCCTTCGATTCGAACACCGGCTTGACGATCTGCTCGCCCCATTGCAGCGAACGGTTCGAGGCGACGCGCGAGCCCTTGCATTCGAACTGCGTGGCGATCGGCAGGAGATAGAGGTTGTCGCGGCGTCCCGCCTCCACGGCGAGCGAAGCCCAGGTGGTCGGATGAGGATCGGCGACCACCAGCAGCTCGAGCGCCTTCAGGCCATTGAGCGACTCGGGAACGCGCGTGATGCTGTTGCTGGCGTGTCCCTGCACGATGACCGCCCGCACATTGTCCTTCTGCGCGACCTGGTCCTTTGGCAGCGTCGCCGCCTCGAACCAGCGGGTGAGCGGGATGCCGGGCGCTTCCATGACCTGCTTGGAGTCGAAGCGCGACTTCAAGAAATCGTAGTCGACCTCCCAGACCCGCGACCAATGCTTCCAGGCGCCTTCGGCGAGGCCATAATAGAAGGGCAGCGTGACGATATCGAGCCCGACGTCAGTCGCACCCTGCACGTTGTCATGGCCACGGAAGATGTTGGCGCCCATACCCGGCCCGCCGACGTTTCCGGTCAACAGGAGCAGGATGCAGCTCGCCCGCACATTGGCGGTGCCGACGGTCTTCTGGGTCTGGCCCATGGCCCAGATCAGCGTCGACGGCCTTTCCGTGGCAAACATCTTGGCAACGCGCTTGAGCTGTTCGCCGGGAACGCCGCTGACCCGCTCGACCTCTTCCGGATTCCACTTCTCGACTTCCTTCCGGAGATCGTCGAACCCGTAGACGCGCTGCCTGATGAACTCCTTGTCTTCCCATCCGTTCTGGAGGATGTGCCACATCATGCCGTAGAGCACCGGGATATCGGTGCCCGGCCGCATCCGCACATATTCGGTCGCATGCGCGGCGGTTCGCGTCAGGCGCGGGTCGATGACGATAAAGTTGGCCTTTTGCAGCTCCTTGCCTTCGAGCAGATGCTGGAGCGACACCGGATGCGCCTCGGCGGGGTTGCCGCCCATGACGACCTGGGTCTTCGCGTTGCGGATGTCGTTGAAGCTGTTGGTCATCGCGCCGTAGCCCCAGGTATTGGCTACGCCGGTGACGGTCGTTGAATGGCAAATCCGCGCCTGGTGGTCGGTGTTGTTGGTGCCCCAGAATGCGCCGAGCTTGCGGAACAGATAGGCGCCTTCATTGGTCATCTTGGCCGAGCCGAGCCAATAGACCGAATCGGCGCCCGACTTCTCGCGAATCTCGAGCAGCTTGTCGCCGATCTCGTTGATCGCGGTGTCCCAGGAGACGCGCGTCCACTGCCCGTTCACGAGCTTCATCGGATAACGCAGGCGGCGTTCGCTGTGCACGAGCTCGCGCACGGAAGCGCCCTTGGCGCAATGCGACCCGCGATTGATCGGGGAATCCCAGCTCGGCTCCTGGCCGATCCACACCCCGTTCAACACCTCCGCGGTGACGGTGCATCCAACCGAGCAATGCGTGCAGATGCTCTTGCGAGCGGTCGCTCCGGATGTGAGTGGACCTGCCGTTGCCGCTTTCGCCTTTTGCACGCCGCCGACCGGCAGCGTACCCAGCGCGGCAAGCGCGCCGCCGGCAAGCCCGGACCGGCGCAGGAACGTGCGGCGGTCGAGACCGCCGCCTTGACCGGACAACTCCGCCGCGATGGATCCACGCGAAGCAGATTCGGAACGCTGTTGTGTTCTCTTGATCAGCACGGCAGCCTCCCCTCAACCCGGATAGCGATTGACGCGGTAGTACGCCTTCACATGATCGGTTTCCTTGTAACGCGCCTTGCGCTTCTCAGCGTCATTCTCGCTGTCGGCCTGCGCAGGGGTGATCAAGGGTGTTGCCAGCGTCGCTCCCGCGCCGACTGTGCCGACGCCGACCGTGCGAAGGAAATCGCGGCGGCCGACTGTCGTTTTCTTCTCGTCCCTCATCGCTTCTCTCCCGGACCGGTGGCACCGGTCAGTTGGCGAACGTGAAAGCCTCGGATTCTATTTCCAGAAAAACGCGTCCAAGCGTTCCGACCGCTCGGTAGAATTTGGCGCTTTCCGCCTTCTCGATGTCGGCGAACAGACGTCCCATCCAGCGTGATACGTGCTTCTCGAAGAAGGCGCGCTGCACCTGCGGCGATGCCGCAAAGCGCGTCGCCGCAAAGCCCGCCATGATCTCGCAGAGCGTCGCCGCGTGATCCTCGGGCTCGGGATTGCTTTCCGCCCGCTCGATGCCGAGCACGGCGAGATCGTCGCGCAGCCGGGACAGCGGCCGTTCGTTGAGAAAGCCGGTCAGGTAATAGGAGGCGTAAGGCAGCAGCTCGCCGCGGCCGACGCCGACGAACAGATTGAAATATTCGCGCTCGATCTCGGTTGCGACCGCGACCGTCGCGGCCTCGGCAAGGGCGGCATGGGCCCGGCCAAGCGGCGTTGCATCGCCCTTCAATTGCGCAATTTGTTCGATCAAGGCAGCCGGCGGCGCGGACGACAGCAAGGCTGCGAGCAGCGCGTATTCCTGCGCGCGAGCGGCATCGATCGGATCCACTGCATCGTCCGTCACGGTGGACTCGGCATAGAGATCGGGACGAAGCACCTTGCGCGACACCCCCGTTGCGCTTTCGACCGCAATGACGCGTTGCGCGGGCACCCGGTTCCAGTTCGACACCGAGGGCTGGGCAATACCGATCTTTCTGGCCAGCGGAGCTACACCGCCGGCGGCATCAATGGCGCGTTCAAGGCCAGGATCGCGCACGCCGACCTCCCATCCTAGGGGCCAAGCGCTTGATTGCGTTTGTGTGTGAAAGATTACGGCGCGCATGGCGACGCGGTCAATCGAGTACATAGCCTAAGGCTATCCCCTTTAGTCGCAGTCTACTGAGGCAGCGCGCCGCCGTGCGTGCGGTGCGGAAGCTGTGATTTGTCATCTACGGCTTCCGGTTGCGATGCAGCAGAAGCGGACGGCGATTCCGCGGCTGCGAGCTCGCCGGGCGGTCCAATCGTCTGCGTTGAAGGTGGCGCGGGACCCGCAACCGAATGAGCCGATGGCGCACCGTCTCCGGCAATGGCTGCGTCGGGGTTCGGAAGGTTCTCGGCAGTCTGCACCAGGCCGCCGACGACGCGGCGGAGCAGCGCGTCGATCTGCTCGGCCGAATAGTCCAGCGGACCGAAGCCGGGCATGGCGTTCGGGTCGTTGAAGTCCCAGGCGTTCTCCGCGAGCCCCACGAAATCTCGGATGGCGGGATCGGCGCTCCAGGCGCGACGAAGCGCCGCACGGCTCAACGCCGGCGGAATGCCTTTGCGCAGGAAGGCGGTGATGTCGGTCGCGGCGTCGATCGATTCGATCGGCGGCAGGTCCGCAAGCTCCGCCTCGGTGAGAGCCGACTCGGTCGGCGTTCGGTCGGGCAGTTCCGGCTCACGCGCGCCGGCAACGTCCGTCGGCGCCGGCTCCGCCTGGCCCGCCTTCGCCTGCTGCTTGCGGCGCGACCAGCGCGCCAGGAATTGCTCGTCGCTCATTCGTGGCCGCCTTCGTGGTGACGCCGCGCAAGCGCCTCCGGATCGGCGCGACGCCGCTCGCGCTTGACGAATTCCGACGCAACGTGGTGCTCGGCGATGAACTTTTCGATCGCCTGGTGCAGCACCTCCGGCATCGGCACCGCCTCGACCAGATTGGCGCCGGCCTCGGTGAATGCCTCCCCTTCCGCTGGATCTGCAGTCACGGCCGAGAGGGCATACGGCCAGCTGCCCTCGGCAGGCGTCAATACGATCCAGACACAGGGAGCGCCGGTGGCAAGATTGTCGCGATAGCGCGCGGCTTCCGAGCGATAGAGGTCGACCGTCGCGCTCCCCGCATAGAACAGCGTCGTTCCCTCCTGCTCCCGGATGACGGTCCACGGCGTCAGTTGCGGCGCGTCGGGCAATACGCCGGTGCCGCGCCAGACAAAATCGATCCACGGCGAATCCGCTTTTCGCCGCTCGACCACAACGCCGACGGGAATGCGCAGCAATGGCAGGACTGGGCTCACGTTGCAGCCTCCAGGTGCTTGATCGGCAACCCCGTCAGCAGGTTCTGCGGCTTCATCCGCACCAGCTGATCGGCGGTCATTGCAAGGATCAGATAGACCGGCTCGCGCGCGACGGCATCAACGACCAGGCCGGCATCGGGGAAGGTCAGCTGAAACAGCGACAGCACACGGTTCACGGCAGTCTCGTCCAGCGTCTCTCCATGCCAAAGCCGATCGCCGATCCGGGTGGCATCAGCATCGAGGCCGACATACCAGGTGAGCCTGGCATTGCGCAGCGCGGTCAGCGGCGCGATGGCGACATCAACGCCGAGCAGATGCGAAATCCAGCGCCTGATGGCCTCGGCCAGCGCCGCCGACCCCCGCCCGCCGGCGGTGAGATCGAAAGCAAAATCAAACTGATCGCTGCGCCACCAGTAACTGTCGGCAGTCTCCTCGCTCAAGATGTCGACCCCGGCGCTGGTCGTGCCTCCCAACATCGACATCAGCGACAACACCGGCGTTGGACTTGGCCCGCCAATGACCTCCTCATCGCCGAGCAGCAACGAATGCTCGTGCGGCACGATGCGCTGCGGCCGGAAGAACAGTTCGGCCGCGCGCAGCACAAAGGGGTCCTCGCAGCCATCGAGTGCATTCCGCAGGATCACGTGCACGAGGTGGTTCACGAACAGCGGTGGCAGGTGAACCGAATGCGAGCGAACCGTTGCGAGATAGGCGGCTTCCAAGGTGGGCTCGCGCAGCAAAAGGGCGCGGAATTCCAGCACGAATTGCCAGTTCTCGCGCGCATCCGCATCGGCGATCGCGGCAACCTCCTCTGCAGCAACCGCCCGGCGCGGATCGGCCAGCAGCGCCTGGTGCAGCCGGCGCTCGGCCGCGCAAGCGTCATCCGGCGGCATCAATTCAGGGCGCACGAAATAGGCCTTGAGAAACTCGTCCGTCACCACAAGCCCGCCATTCGCATCACGATCGAGCAGATGGTGGCCGCAGGCTATCCAAAAATCCTTCATCGGTGCGGCCGCTCCTCGCTCAGCTTTGCAAGGTCGAGATCGCCGTCGGTCTCCGTGTCATCCACCACTTCCATGAAGGAGAACGCCTTGCCGTGACGCTGGCCCTCGCGCAGTTGCAGCCTGCGGAAGGACTCGCGAACCTCGCCGTCGCCCGCCGAGCGATGAACCGCGATCAGGGCGCCGACGGGATGCGTGCAGAGCGATTGCGCGAAGGCGACTTCCTCTTCGGCTGCAAGGCGCGCCGCCACCAGATCCGGTGCGCCGAACCGTTCGACGAGCTGGTTGGCCAGGAACTCCACCAGCGTTCGGCAATCGCCTTCCGTCGCGGGGACGATTTGCGCCAGCGTCGACCAGCCCCAGGACTGCACGCCGAGGAAACCGCTGCGGAACGCCGATCGATCCTTGCCGTCCAGTTTCGCCGGATCCCGGTCGCAAAACCGGAACGCGCCCGACACCGCCCAATCGCCCGGCTCCGCCGCCACGTCGAACACGAACGTATCGGACGGATCGAGCGCGATGGTGCGCAACAGCTTCACAGGCGCGGTCCTCCAAGCTCGGGGTCGAACCAGGAGGACGAGGCCAACGCCTCGCTGAGAACGCGCCGATCGGCCCTACTTGTCGCGCTCCGGCGCAGCAGAAGATCGCCATTGTCATCGATCGCCTGCATGGCCTGCCGCTCGCGCGACAACCGATCGAGATATTGGCGCGCAACGCCGTCGAAGCCGTCGACTTGCCAGCCGTCGAGGGCGCGCATCAGATGCCGCGCAAAGCTTTCCGTCACCTGGATCGCACCGGCCTCGCCGAACCCTTCCTGATCCAGCGCGGAAGCGAGCGGATACAGACCGGCATCGCCGTCCGCCATTGCGACCGTCCGGATCATGGCGCCGAACACCAGCCAGCGCGGCGGCTCCTCCTCACTCGCGGACGAGGGCCAGCCCAGCCGGCCGCCACCGACGAGTCCGCCGTCGACACGGATCGCGTCCGGCCAGTCGATGGCGACCTCCTTGTTCGGCGGCGCATAGGCACGCAAGGCATCGGTCAGGGCGACCATCCCCGCGTAGAAGGCACGGCGCGCGGTGCGCAAGGGCTCACCGGGTTCAAGCACGACGGCGAACTCGGCAAGGTCGAACCGTCCGACATAGGTCAGCGTACCTGCCCCACCCTGTTCGGCAATTGCCATGGCGTGGGTGAAGGCATCACGACTCTCGCGCAGCCTCACCAGCGCAAACGGCGGTGGCAATTCGATCGGCTCCGAGACTACTGCGCGCCAAAGGTCTGACGATGTCAGTCGGACCTCCTCCTTCCTTTTCTTCTCTTGTGAGAATAGCTTAATCGGGCAAACGCGTCGACGCGAGTCCGCCGCGATCATTCTTGGGCCTCGTCGGGAGGTAAAGAGCTGGGCATGCCGGATCCGCGTCAGACGATCCTGATCTGCTCGTGCGAAGACACGATGCACCCGGATACGGCCGCCCTCAAGCGGACGTGCCGGGATAGCGAAGTCGCCGGGTTCCGCCAGCTCTGCCGCGCAGAGCTCGATCATTTTCGCGATGCGGCAAAGGCTGGGGGATCGCTGATCGTCGGCTGCACGCAGGAGGCAGCGCGGTTCGCGGAGCAGGCGGAAGGACGTTCCGGGAAACTGGAGTTCGTCAACCTGCGCGAGACCGCCGGCTGGTCCACCGAAGGGCGCCAGGCGACGCCAAAAATGGCAGCGCTGCTCGCAGCCGCGTCCGAGCCAACCCCTGATTTTCCGTTTGTCGCCCTGTCGAGCGACGGGGTGATCCTGATCTATGGCTGCAACGAGGTTGCGATCGAAGCAGGCCAACTGCTGGCCGACCATCTCGACGTAACCGTCATGATCACGAAGCCGGCGCAGATCACCCCGCCGGCGACAACCCCGTTTCCGATCGTGCAGGGCACGATCCGCAACGCCAAGGGCCATTTGGGGGCGTTCGAGCTGACGGTCGACGGCTACTCGGCGCCCCGTCCCTCCTCGCGCGCTGCGCTGGTGTTCGAAGCTCCGCGCAACGGCCTGACCTCGCGCTGCGACATCGTGCTCGATCTCTCCGGCGGAACGCCGCTGTTTCCCGCCCATGACCTGCGCGACGGCTATCTCCGCGCCGATCCGCGCGATCCGGCCGCGATGTTGCGCACGGTGCTCAAGGCGCGCGACCTCGTCGGCAGCTTCGACAAGCCCAAATACATCAATTTCACCGCATCGCTCTGCGCCCATTCGCGCTCGAAGCTGACCGGCTGTCATCGCTGCCTCGATCTCTGCCCGACCAGCGCGATCAGGCCGGCTGGCGATTACGTCGAGATCAGCGCAGAGATCTGCGCCGGCTGCGGGCAGTGCGCCGCGGCCTGTCCAACGGGCGCCGCCAGCTATGCCCTGCCGCCTGCCGACGCATTGCTGCACAGACTGCGCGCGATGCTGCTGACCTACCGCGAAGCCGGCGGTTCCAATGCCGTCGTTCTGGTGCACGATGTTCAGCATGGCAGCGCCCTGATCGATGCGCTTGCCCGTCACGGCGATGGGCTTCCGGCCAATGTGCTGCCGTTCGCCGTCAACGAAGTGACGCAGGTCGGCCTCGAAGCTGTCGTGGCGTCGTTTGCCTATGGCGCGGCAGGACTCCGTTTCCTGCTTCGCGCACGGCCGCTGCACGACATCGCCGGGCTTTCGCAAACCATCGCGATGTCCGATGCCATCGTGTCCGGTCTTGGATTTTCGGGCCGCCCGGTGGCGACGATCGAAACGGACGATCCCGATGTGCTGGGGGACGCGCTGCGGGCAATCGAACCCGCGCGATCCGTGGAGCGTCCTGCAACCTTCAAGACGGTCGGCAAGCGGCGCGACCTGCTCCGCTTCGCGCTTCATGAGCTGCACCGCGTCGCACCTGCGCCGACCGACGTGATCGCCCTACCCGAAGGCGCACCGCTCGGTGCGATCAGTGTCAATGTGGACGGGTGCACCTTGTGCCTGTCCTGCGTCTCGGTCTGTCCCACCGGGGCAGTCCGCGACGATCCCGAACGTCCGATGCTCAAATTCATCGAGGACGCCTGCGTGCAGTGCGGATTGTGCCAGAGCACCTGCCCGGAAAAGGTGATCACGCTGACGCCGCAGATCGATTTCCGGGCCGCCAGGGCTCCCGCGCGGATCATCAAGGAAGAAGAGCCGGCACTTTGTGTCCGCTGCAACAAGCCCTTCGGTGTGAAGAGCACGATCGACAAGATCGCCGCGAAGCTCGAGGGCCGGCACTGGATGTATCCGGCAGGCGAGAAGCGGCTGGAGGTGGTTAGAATGTGCGCGGACTGCCGCGTGATAACCATGAGCGAACAGCAATTCGACCCGTTCAAGGACGTGCCGGCACGCGCGCCGCCGCGCACGACGGACGATTATTTGCGCCAGCGCGACAACAAGGATTAGGGCAAGCAACTATTCACAGAGCAACGAACCTGGGGGAAGTGCGTCATGTCTCTATTCACCAAAATTGCGTCCTTCGCCGCTGTGTTGATTGTTGGCATCGCTGCGGTGATGCCCTCACCCGCCGAGGCGGCACGCCCAACCAAGGCTGAAAAGGTTGCCCTCAAACGCGCGATCGTGGCCTGCAAGGCGGAAGCGAAAGGCAAAAAGATCAGGTGGCTCTCGCGCCGGAAATACGTCAACAACTGCGTGACCGAGGCCATGAAAGACCATCCCAACATGGACGTCATGACCATGCTCAAGGAACGCCCCAACTTGACGAATCTTCCGGTCGAGCGATGGCCCGGCTTCTAGCTAGAGCATGATCCGGAAAAGTGTGAAGCGGTTTTCCCTCGCGACAAACGCGAAGCGTTTGCGCGGAGATTACGCTCAAACAAAGAGCTAAAGCGCGATGATGATTCAACCTCATCTCATCGCACTTTAGACAGCCGAGGGCGACCGGCGTCGTCTATTGCAAGGTTGCGCGGGCGAGGAAATCGGTGAGGGCCCTGCGATCCTCCGCCGATCCAATTCGCTGCTCCGGCATTTTTGTCCCCGGCGTGTAGGCATTCGGACCGACCTCGAACAGCCTCGAAACCGTTTCCGGCGTCCAGACGATGTCCATGCCCTTGAGTGCGTCGGAGAAGCGATAACCCGGCAGCGTCGCGATCCGTCGGCCATACAGGCCTGCGAGCGTCGGGCCGGCGCGTTGCGGCTCCTTGTCCGACAAGGTGTGACAGGCAATGCAGGCCCGAAACACCTCGGCGCCGTGATCTCCCGCAAAGGCGGCCAGCGGGTCCCGTGGCGCGGCCTGCAACGATGCGCCGATCGGCTCGCCGGTGCGCACGTTCCAACGCCTGATCTTGCCGTCGCCGCCGCCCGTCAGCAGTGTTGCGTTGTCGATCAGGAACGCGACCGACCAGACCGGCGAACCCGCATCGGCCAGCGTTCGCGCGATGCTTCGCGTCTTGCGGTCGATGACGGCCACCACGCCGCGAATTGCGGCGGCGGCGATCAACGTCGCGTCGGGAGAGATCGCCAGCGCGATGATCGGCGTGACGCCGGCCTCCACCTCGCCGGTTTGCTCGCCCTCCGGCGTCAGAAAGCGGACCTTCCCATCGGCGCCGCCCGTGATGACGTCGCCGTCGGGCGCGACCGTCACGGCGTTAAGGGGCGCCGGGAGCACGACGAGTTTCGGCGTTCCGCCCGACATCGGCCAGATCCTCAATTCGCGATCGTAACCGACGCTGATCAGCGACCGTCCGTTCGGCGCGAATGCCACGCCATTGACGTTCTGTGCGTGTCCTTCGAGCACCTGCGCCGTGCCGTCAGCAAGCGACCAGACGCGGACCGTGTGGTCCCAGGACGCCGACGCGAGCCTTGTGCCGTCGGGCGACTCGGCAAGCGCAACGATTGGTCCGCGATGGCCTTCGAAAATCCGGTCCGGCTGCGGCCGGCCGGGCGTCCAGATGCCGATCCGCGCATCCGCGCCGGCAGTCGCCATTCGGCCGTCCTTCAGGAAGGCGACCGCGTTCACGGCATCCGAATGAAAGCGAAGGACCTGGTCGGCGGATTCGGTCTTGAGCGACCATCGGATGGCAGCGGTGTCGAAGCTGCCCGACAGCAGGCTGTTGCCGTCACGGGACGTCGCAATTGCCCGCACGGGTCCGCCGTGACCTGTCAGTTGCGCGCACGCCGGCGATGTTTGGAGCGCGAGCAGGACAACGATGCCGCACAGACTGATGCCGGGACTTGCGACCCAACTCATCGGCCTGCAGGCCGGCCGCGGCATGTCGCCCGCGGCCAGGCAGAACATCTCCCTGAGCCGCGTCAACATGCGGAGCGGTCGGCCCGCTTCCATGTTGCGCCGCGTGATACGCATCGACCGCTACTCAATGCCGCAATAGGTCCGGCTTGAACGCGATATAGCCCGATCCTATGCTGTGTGACACGTCGAGGACGTCATTATGCATATACGACCTAGAACGTATCTGCATTTTCTCTCGCGGAGGCGATCACTTCGCGATTCGATCCCGCCACAGAATCGTGACGCGCCGGCTGAGGCGTCCCCGTTCCTCATTTATGTCGTCACCGTGCTGGCGTTTCTCTTGGCCATTCTGGAACTCGACGCACATCGTGCCGAATTGGAAGCGCTCGGCCTGTTGCGAAGTGCCTGTTCGATTCCGGCCAACTTCTTGAGCCCGTGACGGGTCCGCTGCTTCACCGCTTCGATTCGCGCGGGAAGACCAATGACCGATCGTCAAAGTCGTCGGCCGGGAGCTTGTCGGCCTGCCGCCCGCTTTGCATGTCGTGCAGCGACGATCCGCCACCGGATATGGCAAGTCCGACGGTCGAGATCGGGTGTGATCGCGGGGCGGTCAGGACTGCAAGCAGTCCGAGGGCGGCTATGAACGATGCCATGATCAAAGGCTTCATGCGAAATCTCCTGCCCGGCTCAAATCCAGGAAACGCCCGCCCGCGATCTGATTAGTGCGCGGCGCGGCGTGGGGGTATGAGCGAGCTCACAGCCTGCAGGATTTTCTGCATCGAACAGGCATCAGGTTCCCGACGCGGAACCCGCAGGGTCGGTGCGCTCAGGCGAGAATCCCCCAACCGTGCGCCGGCACCGTAATCTCGGTCATGGCACCCTTGCGATCGACCGCGAGATTGCCAGCCAGCTTGTCGAGCCTCGCATCGATCGCGTGCGTGACCGGCGCATCGGACACGCTCAGCGCAACCCACAGCCGGCTCTCTTCATGGAACGCCTCGAACAGCATATCGGTGTTGCGAAGCGCGGTGATGCGAGTCTTCGCCCTATGTAGCCACGGATTGCTCCGCCGCAGCCCAATCACGTCCTGATGAAGACGATAGACCGGCCATCCGAACGGCGCGAGATGGGCCGGCGTCGCGGGAAAAGCCGGACGGACCGCGTCGTCGCCTCCCGCCCGGTGCTCCTTGATCCCGCGAAACGCCTGCTCATCACCGGCATAGATTGAAGGTGTGCCGCCACAGGTCATGAGGACGACAAGCGCATGGGCAAGATGCCGTTCATCGCGCAGTTGGCTCGCAATCCGCGTGACGTCATGATTGCCGACAAAAGTCTGCGGCACGAACGCTTCAAGCATCGCGGCGTGACGATTGAGCGCCCAGGCGAGCTCGAACAGATTGCGATCGTTGAGCGCGCTCCAGATCGCCTTCCATAATTCATATTGTGTGACGGCGCTCATGCCGGCGTCACGGACAATGCCCGCGTAATCGCCGTGGATGACTTCGCCGAAAATGTAAGCGTCCGGATGCCGGGCCCGGACCTGCGGCAAAACTCGCCGCCAAAACGGCCTTGGGACGGCGTAGGCCGCGTCGAGACGCCAGCCGTCGGCACCGCGCTCGAGCCAATAGTTCATCACGCCCGTCACGTATTCGGCGACCGCAGGTTCGTCATGGTTCAAGGCAACCAGTTGCCGGTGGCCTTCGAACGTCGCGTAATCCGGCTCGCGATCTGCCGCCCCGTCCGGCGGCCAGGTCAATCGAAACCATGACGCCTCTCTTGAACCCGGGCCGCCGGCGACCGCGCGCTGGAAGATCGGGCAGTCGCGGCCGACATGATTGAACACGCCGTCGAGGATGACCCGCAGGCCGCGTTGCTGTGCCGCCGAGATGAAGGCTTCGAAATCCGCCTCGTCGCCGAGGCGGCGGTCGATCTGAAAGTGATCGATCGTGTCATAGCCATGGGTGGCGGAGGCAAAGATCGGCCCCAGCAGCAGACCGGAAACACCAAGGTCCGCGGCATAGTCGAGCCACGCGGCAAGCCTGCCGAAGCGATGCGCGACGCCGCTGCACGCACGGCCCTCCTGCTCCGCCCCGACAAAGCCGAGCGGATACACGTGCCACCAGATGGCCTGCTCAGGCGCGCCAGACACCTGAAGACTCCGTCCGTCTGAAAACATCACAAGCGAGATATCCTTCTGAACCGCAGTCTATGGAAGCACAAAGCGCGCCAAATCTGACCAGCGGCGTATCGGCCTGCGTCAGCTCGATCTGCCTTTCCGGACCGATCCCGAAGCGGCCGTCGCCCTGCCTGCTGATGGCATATTGCTGGACCTGGAGCCTGCCCTGCTGCGCGATCGCGCTCCTGATGCGGCCTGCTCCCCTCCCTCTCAGCTTCAGGAGTTCATCGCGTTCAACGCCGAATATCACGGGACTTTCGCTCCGCGCGAGGTGGAAGAATATCGTCCGGTTGGTTTGCACGAGGTCGTTCCACAACAGCCCTGTCGCCGCAGCGACAAGTCCCAATCCGGCGGCGGCAATTCTCCACGATCTCGACATCTCGCACCCGTCACGTCGGTTGAATGACTGCCGTGGTCATAGGCCTGAAATCGAGTTCTCCAGGTAAACAACCTGTCAGACTCGCGCGGATCCGGCATTTCCATGCATGTGGAAATGCATCGGCGCGACGTCCTCCGATGTGCTTGGCGCGCTGAAGACGCTACGGTTCGGCCACTGCTCTCGGCAGAGAACGCGGTCGGCAGGCCTCCGATTGCTGGGCAAGGAAAGATCGGCCGCAGCCGGACATCAAAGGATGCCGGTCACACGGGAGGAGTCCGCCGCATGTCCGAAGAGACGCTTGCTTCGTCGCGCCTCGTCGCTGCCAGGGCGGCCGAGGGGCAAAGCCTGTCGCTCAGCACCTGGTCGTGGATCGGCTATGAGGTTGGCCGCGTTCCCTATGTCGTGCTGATCAAGATCTATATCTTCACGCCCTACGTCACCAAGGTGTTGATTGGCGACCCCGTCATGGCGCAGGCCCTGTTGGCCGGCTTTGCCGTCGCTGCCGGCGTGATTGCCGCATTGACCGTGCCCTTTCTCGGGGCGGCGCTGGACCGCATGGGGCCGCGAAAGCCCTGGATCGCGGTGTTCGTGCTGCTCGAGATCCCGCTCCTCATCAGCCTGTGGTGGGCGAAACCGGACCGCAGCGGCTTGTCGGCAACGACCGTCATCAGCATCCTGGCCTTGCTCGGCTTACTGTTCGCCTATGCCGAGATCCTGCACAACGCAATGCTGGGACCTTCGGTCGGCATCCGGCGCGCAGGCCGCTATTCCGGCATCAGCCTCGGCGTCGCCAATCTCTTCACCGTTGCCATCATGATCTTTCTGCTGTGGGGCTTTGCGCTGCCGGGCAAACTGCATGGGCTTGGCGTGCCGGACCAGCCGCTGTTCGGCCTGTCGCAAGCCGATCACGACATGGAGCGGTTGCTGGGACCGTTCATTGCGGTCGTTGTCTTTGTCGGGCTCACGGGCCTGCTGCGCTTCGCCATCGACGCTGCGCCGACACGCGAGACGCTGGGCACGGCGGTTCGTTCGGGCCTGAGAGACGTTCTGGTCCTGATCCGAAGCCTGCCGCAGCAACGCAACATCCTCAAATTCCTGATTGCCCGGACGATCTACGGCGATGGCCTTTATACCTTGATCAAGCTGGAGGGGATTTACGCGTCCGGCGTGATGGGATGGCATGCGCTCGACCTGCTGGCCTTCGCGGTGGTCAAGATCATCTTCGCGAGCCTCGGCGGGCTGCTTGCCGGTGTCCTGAATACCCGGATGGGAACGCGTCGCGCGCTCATCCTCGAGCTCTGCTGCACGATCCTGCTCCTGGTGATGGTGCTCGGCACGACGCCGACCAGGCTGCTCTATTTCTGGCAGTACGATCTCGTGGCGCATGCACCATTGTGGTCGGGCCCGGTGTTTCGCAGCTGGCCGGAGCTTGCATTTCTCTTGATTTCCTCGTCGATGACCGCGTTCGCCGTCGCGACCACCGCGTCGGGCCGCGCCATGGTCGTCGAGATCGTGCCGCCCGAGCGTCTCGGCTCCTTCCTCGGCCTGTTCCATGTCACGGCCTCGACCACCGCCTGGATGGCGCCCGCCATGATCGGGCTCTTCACGGCCTATTTTCACTCACAGTCGCTCGGCCTCATTCCGGTTGCGGTGCTGCTCGGCATTGGCACGATCGGCTTGCTGTTCGTTGAGGGTGGCGACCGTCACGGTGCGAAGCAACGGAGCGGGATCGGCCGCGCCTGAGCGCGCGGCCCTGGCGTTCGCGCCTTTCCGGTTTCGTCAGGTAAGCTCCTCGGACGAATAGCCGAGGATTTCGCGCGCAATCACGAGGCGCTGGATCTGGCCGGTGCCTTCATAGATGTCCGTGATGCGGCCATCCCGCAGATACTGCTCGATCGGATAGTCATGGCTGAGGCTCATCGCACCCAGCGCTTCCATGGCGCGTTGGGGCCCGCTGCGGCAGAGCTCACCGCCTTTGGCCTTTGCCACCGACGCTTCGAGATTGTTCGGCTTCCCCTGAGAAGCGAGCCAGGCGGCTCTCAGCACGGTCAGGGTCGCCGCCTCGATGTCAGCCTCGATATCCAGCAGCGCCTGTGCGGCGGCGCTGCGGCAGGTCGGGCCTTCGTCGACGTCGACCACGATGCCTGCCTCGGCAAGCCTGTCGCGCGCGAACCGGAAGGCGCCTAACGCCTTGCCGATGCCGCCGGCCGCAACGAACGGACGCGTCATATTGAAGGTCTTGAGCACGCCCTTGTAGGACGCCGAGCCTTCGCGCTCGCCCCGTGGCACGCTCTCGTCCCCGCCGATCAGGTGATCGCGCGGAACGCGGCAATCCCGGAACGCATACGCGGCCGTGTCGCTGGCGCGAATACCGAGCTTCCTTTCCTTGCGAACAAGCTCAAAACCGGGCGTGCCCTTCATCACCAGAAAGGACTTGATGCCGCCGCGGCCAGCCGACTTGTCGACGGTCGCCCAGACGATGGTCCCGTCGCAACGGACACCATTGGTGACGAAGATCTTGTCGCCGTTGAGGACCCACGCGTCACCGTCGAGCCTGGCGGTGGTCTGGATCGCCTTGGTGTCCGAGCCGGCACCAGGCTCGGTGATCGACATCGCCAGCATCAGATGTCCCCAGCGCGCCTTTTGGACCGCGGTCCCGGCGGCGTCGAGCGCAGCATTGCCGAGCGCCGTCGGCGGCTGACGCAGCGGCACCCCGCAATGAGCCTCGCGCTCGATCCGCATCAGCACCTGCAGGACGAGCATCGGTGTGTCGTGGCCGGATCGGCCGCGCAAGCGTTGCTGGATGGGCGGGAAGCCGGAGGCTTCCGGAAAGGATTTCGGCAGAACCTCTTCTTCATGGTCGTCATAGTGACGCGCGTATTTTTCGCCGGCTTTCGCCTCGGCGGCGACACCATCGAGAACGGCGCGATCTGGATCGGAAAGCGAGAAATCCACCATGTCGGCCCCTATGCTGCCGCGATCGCGTCATGGATGGTCAGCATCCGCATGTTGCGCAGCCACATCTCCAGCGGAAGATCGCGGATATAGCCGTGCCCGCCGAAAATCTGCAGACCGTCATCGGCGATCTTGAATGCGTGCCGGTTGACGTAGTTCCGGGCAAGCACGCTCGCCCTGGTGGCGTCACGTCCGGCGTCGGCTTCGGCGGCCGCCTTCCAGACCATCCAGCGCATCGCATCACATTCGATGTGCATATCGGCGAGCATGAAGGCGATCGACTGCTTCCTTGCAATCGGCTCGCCGAAAGCGACGCGCTGCTTGGCATAGGGGATCGCGAAATCGGTCACCGCGCGCGCGAGCCCGGTCGCGAGCGCCGCCCCGCCGATCCTCAGGCTCGCCAGCAGCGGACGAATGTCGGCGCCATCGCCGCCGCCCAGCACGGCATCGCCCTCCAGCCGGACGCCGGCAAATTCGACCCGTGCGAAACCCAGCGCAGTCAACCCGATGGTTCCGCGCTCGGGCGTGATCGTGACGCCCGCGGCATCCGTGCCGACGATGAACGCCCTGATTCCCGCCAGTCCCGGCGCATGCGAGGCGCGCGCGAGCACCAGCAGATGATTTGCGCCCTCGCCCATCGGAACCAGGCGCTTGGCGCCGGTCATGATCCAGCCTGTTCCACTGCGTTCGGCGCGGGTCGCCATTCCGGCGAGGTCGACGCCCGACGCCGCCTCGTGCAGGGCAAGGCTCGCCGCGCACCGTGTCTCGCCGCAAAATGCCGGCAGGTAGCGCAGCTTCTGCTCCTCGGAGCCGAGATCGATCAACGGATTGACGAACAGCATGGAGGACAAGGCCGCGCCGGCAAGGCCGGCACAGCCGTAGCCCAAGGCCTCGAGCATCAGTGCGCCGGTCAAATGCGAGCGCCGCGCTCCGCCGCCGCCGCAGCCCTCGGGGATGGAGAGGCCGGTAAATCCCAGCGACCAGGCGGTATCGAGCAACTCGGCTGGTGCACCTCGCGCCTGATCGGCGCTGCGCGCGCGGGGCGCCAGTTCGTTCTCCGCAAACGCCGTCAGCGTGTCGCGCACCTGGTTCTGCTCGTCGGTCAACGCGAAGCTGATCATGACGAATGCAATCCCGTTTCGGCCAAGCGGCCCGCTCGGCGGCGCCTGTCGAAGGTCAGCGCGTGCGCCGCCGCCACCAGGTCCCGGATGTGCGCGAAGACTGGCAAGCCGGCCCGCCTGAGCGCCTGGCGCGCAAAGCCGGATGGCAGGGTGTAGCTGTAGATCAGAATCGGCTTCGCGCTACGCGCCGCAAGTTCGCGCAGGGCATCGATGTCGATCGAGATGCTGCGCTCGCCCGACAGCGTTGCTGCAAAGACGACGAGATCGACCTCGTCTCCGTCCAGCAACACCTCGAGCGCGCGCATGGCGCCACCGGTGAAGATGCCCTGGGCCGTCACGTCGACAGGGTTCGCCGCCGATCCATAGTTGGGAAACGTCGGCCGAAGCAAGCATTGAAGCGGTTCGCTCAACGCAGGAATGGCGAAGCCCGCTCCCGCTAGACTCTCGCAAAGCACGGTGCCGGCGCCGCCCGCGGTGGTCACGATGCCGACGCGCCTGCCGGCAGATATCGGATTGGTGACGAATGCCAGCGCAGCGGCAACGGCCTCGTCGGCCTCGACGGCGACGAGCACGCCGAGATCGGCGAACATGGCATCCAGATCGGCGGCAGCCCCGGTGATGCTGCCGGTATGCGCGAGCGCGGCACGGCGCCCCGGCTCCGATTGGCCGATCTTGATAACAATGATCATCTTTCCGGATGCGCGTGCGCGCTCGGCCGCGAGGCGAAATCCCGCAACGTCCCGAATCTCCTCAAGATAGGCGATGATGACGTTGCTGACGGCATCGGTGGCGAAATGGCCGATGAAATCGACGGCGGTCAGATCGCACTCGTTTCCGGTGGTGACGATATGGGTGAAATCGAGCCCAAGGGCGCGGCCCCGATTGAGCATGGCAAAGCCGAGACCGCCGCTTTGCGCGACGACGGCAACTCGTCCCGCACCGACGATCGCCTGGTTCTCGGCCTCCGCGGGCTCGGCGGCGGCACTGAAGGTCGCCGCCACGCCGTCGAGAAGATTGTAGAAGCCCTCACAATTCGGACCGCAAATCCGCATGCCGGTGCGGCGGGCGACTTCGGAAAGACGCAGCTGGAGATGCGCCTTTTCAGCGCTCTCCTCGGCGAAGCCGGACGAGATGATGATCGCCGCGCGCACGCCCGCCGCAGCGCACTCTGCCGCCGCATCGCAAACGAACTCCGCGGGGATCGCAATCACCGCAAGATCGACCGCAAAGCCAACCGCGCCGATCGACGGATAGCAGGGGGTGCCGTTGATCTCGGCGTAACTTGGATTGACCGGAACAATCCGGCCATCGAAGCCGCCGCGGCGCAGCACGCGCATCAGCGCGCCGCGAATGCTTCGCTGCTCGGCAGGAGCAGCGCCGATCAAAGCAATGGATTTTGGCTTTAGAAACGCCTCGATCGCCGCGCCGCCGGCATCGGCGGGCGCATGGTCCTGCGCCGGTGTGAGGGATGGCGTGGTCATCAGCGCGGCAGCCCCACCAGGTTGCGCGCAATGATGATGCGCTGGATCTGTCCGGTCCCTTCGACGATGTTGAGCGCCTTGGCGTCGCGGAACAATTTTTCGACCAGGCACTCTCCAGCGCCCGCTTCCAGGCCGATGATGTCCATGCCGGTGGTGGCCAGTTCGTGCGCGGTCTCGGCGGCAAACACCTTTGCCATCGAAGCGTCGACGACGTTGGGAATCTTCCGGTCGGCCTTCCAGGCGGCGCGCAGCGTCATCAGCCAGGCCGCGCGCAGCTTGCGCCGCATGTCCGCGAGCCGGTCTCGCACTCGCGCCGAGCTGATCGCGCCCGAGCGCCTGGCGAAGCTCAGCGTCTCGTCATAGGCGCAGCGGGCAAGGCCGACCGCGCTGGCGGCGACCCCCACCCGCGTCGTGTTGAGCGCGCCCATCGTTTCGCCATAGGCGCCGGATCGGGAGCCGCGCGCGGGCTGCTCGCCGCCCAGCAGATTTTCGCGCGGCACCTCGCAGTGCTCGAGAATGAACGAGACCGATTCATAGGCGCGCAGGCCCATCTTGTTCTCGATCTTGATCCCGGTCATGCCAGGGGTGCCGCGCTCGACAAAGAACGCGCGCTGGCCGGCTCTGCCCTTGTCGGGATCGAGATTGGCCTGAACCAGCACCCAGTCGGCGCGCGCCGCATTGCCGATGAAGCACTTCGAACCGTTCAGCAGGTAACCGCGATCGGTGCGGATGGCGCGGGCCCGGAAGGCGGAGGTGTCCGAACCGCCGCCGGGCTCGGTCAGCGCGAAGGCTGCCCAACGCGGCGTGCTGGCGGTCCGAAACGGCGCAAGAAAGCGTTCGCGCTGCTCGGGCGTGCCCATCGCGACGACGAGCGGCGTGGGAAGACCGGGGCCCGGCGCGGCGACGCCCATGCCGCGGTCCCAATAGGCGTTCTCCTCGTTGAGCACAGCCATCCGGACGGCATGGCCCTCGGGCATGGCGTCATCCTCTGCGGGCAAAGGATGCGCGCGGCGCCAGGCGATGAACCTAGCGAAATAGGGGTGATCGGCCGAAAGCGGCGCGCCGTTGCGGTCGGCTTCAAGGCCGGCGGGGCGAACCTCCGCCTGTCCCCACTCCCTGGCACGTTCGACATGGCAGCACAGCGCCGCACTGAAGCCGCTCACGCCGCCAACTCCTGTGATTTGGCAGACGCGAGCCCTGCGCCGGCATCATCCTGCGCGGCATCGAGGCCCCCGCCGAGCAATCCGAGCGCGCGACAGTCCCGCATCGCCTTCTCGACCGGATAATCCCGCATGAAGCCATGGCCGCCGAGAATCTGCACCGCGTTCGGCCCGACGAAGCGGCTCGCCTCGATCGCATCGATGAAGGCCGAGGCGGCGTCAGCCGCGCCGTCTTCGCCGGCATCGATCCGTCGCGCGGCATCCTCGATGAGGAGCCCGAGGCGCTCGACCACGATGTGCATGTCAACGATCAGGAACGCGAGCGCCTGATGATGGGCGATGGGTTTGCCGAACGCCACGCGATCGAGCGCATAGCGGCGCGAGAAGCCGGCGGCGTCCGCGACAACGCCCCAGATCAGTGCGGCATAATACAGCCTGATCTTCGCCAGGGCCCGCGCTACCGAGCTCGGATCGTGCCATGCATGGGCGGGTCGGCCATCATAGCGAACGCGGCTGCTGCCTGCCGCATGCAACGCCGCACCGCGAACGGCTTCGATCACGAATCCGCTTTCCAGCAGCCACGCGCCGGCACGGCCGAGGCCGACGAGCACATCGGCGCAGCCGGACGCGATCCATGCAGCTTCACCGCGGACCGAGCTTTTGGGCGCCGAAATCACATCGGGATCGATGACCAGCGCCACGCGCATCTCCGGACGCTTCGCAAGGAGATCGAGATATCGCTTCAGGAGATCACGGCCACCGAACGCCTCGATGACGTAGGCGGCCGGGCCGAGACGATCCAGCGCGAGCGCCGCGCCGGCATCAGCCTCGGCGAGCCGGCGATTGATCTGAAGGCGGGTCGTAAGGCCGAGCCCGGCCCCTCCGAGGTCCTCCGGTAGGTCGACGGCGACAAAGCCGAGCGCTTCGAAGCGCGTATGCAGGTCCTGGCTGACCGATCCGGCCGCTTCGAATTCGCGCAGCCTCGGGCGCAATTCCTCTGCGGCGAACCGTGCGATGGTCTCCGACAGGATGTCGTCGGTCTCGTTGCAAGCGAAGTTCATCGGCTCCTTCCGCGTGGCGGGGACCCGCGCGCGGCAGGCCTCGGTCACGATTAGAAGCGGACCGTCAGCGTCGCAATCCGATTCACGTGCCGGTAGCTATTTCCATATATCTGGAAAGCGCGTCAGGTGATCTGCGGCGGCAGCAATGTCCTGATCGCCTTGCGCATCGCCGTCAGGTTCGCGGCGAGGTTCTTCTCCAGACGTCGGACCGGCCCACCGAGCGCGACGACGAATGTCCGGTTGTAGGGCGCGGCCGGGAGCGGCATTGCGATCACCCCGACGCCTTCGGTGTAGAGGTGACAGGAAAAGAAGTAGCCCTGCTTGCGGATGCCGCTCACCTTTTCCATCACGTCCTTCAGCGCGACCCGGCGGCTTCGATTTGGTTCATCGTAGTTGCTGCGGTAGACCAGCGTGTCGATCTCAGGGTCGGATTTGGTGCTCAACAGCACCAGCCCGACTCCCGATCTGGTCAGCGGCCGTAACGAGCCCGGCTCGGCCGAATAGCTCAGCGGCTGGGGAGACCGCAGCACGTGCACGTACTGGGCCCGGATCTCGCTCTGGGTTCCCAGAATGATGGTTTCCCGGGTCCGCTCGCGCAGCTCCTCCATCAGCGGCAGCATCCTGGCTTCGCTGAACAGCTGATCGGCGACCCAGCGGCCGAGCACCGCGATCCGCATGGTTGGCAGATAGGTTCGGCTCGCCTTGTCATATTCGAGATAGCCGAGCAGCATCAGGCTCTTCAGCATGGCGGCGCCACTCGAGACGGGATAGCCGAGCCCGTCGCAGATTTCCTTGAGACCGATCGGCCGCCGCTTGCGGTCAAAAAACTCCATGATCTCGATGACGCGACGGGCGGATTTGATAGTCGCGTTGGCCATGGCCTGCCTCTGCAAATTCCCTGTATATGAAATTGGATCTTCTATCAGGGAATCGTTTCGGTTTCAGCCCGTCGCGCCTGCAGCGATCGCTGCGTCAACGAACTCGCGGCCGATCCGCAAGGGTTGGCACGAACTGGCAGTTGCGCAAGCTTGGCAGGTCGACTAGGCTTTGCATCACGAAGAGCCTCCCGGCTCATTCGTCCTGTCGCGCGACTGGCGAGCTAACGTGGAACTGACCACGGTGAAGCGCGAAGGGTTCTGACGCCGATCGCCTGGGCAACCAATCTGCTGGAAAAACAGCGCATTGAGGAGCCCGCGCATGCCGTCATTTCGCAACGAATTGTCGATCAACGATCACGAAATCGCCGCTGCCCTTGCCGGGGAAGAGCGCCGTCAACAGGACGGCATCGAGCTGATTCCGTCCGAGAACTACACCTATCCGGAGGTGCTCGAACTGCTCGGTTCGGTCTTCACCAACAAATATTCCGAGGGATATCCGGGCCGCAGATATTACGGCGGCCAGCAGCATACCGACGAGATCGAGACCTTCGCACGGCAGCGGGCCTGCTCGGTTTTTCGGGCCGGGCACGCCAACGTTCAGCCGCTGTCCGGATCGCCGATGAACCAGGCCGTCTATCTCGGCCTGCTCAATCCCGGCGACACCATTCTCGCCATGGACCTGTCCCACGGCGGTCATCTCACCCACGGCGCGCCGGTGTCGCACATGGGGCGCCTGTTCAACTTCGTTCGCTACAAGACCGCCCCGTCAAACGGCGGCGCGATCGATTTCGACGAGTTGCGCGCGATCGCCCGCGAGGCGCGTCCGAAGCTGGTGCTGTGCGGCTACAGCTCCTATCCGCGTGACCTCGACTATGCGGCATTCAAGAGTATCGCCGACGAGGTCGGCGCGCTGACAATGGCTGACGTGAGCCATTATGGCGGATTGATTGCCGCGAACGTGATGCGCAATCCGCTCGATGCCGGCTTCGACGTCATGACGACGACAAGCCACAAGACGCTGCGCGGCCCGCGCGGCGGGATCATCCTGTGCCGGAAAGAACATGCCGGCCGGATCGATGCGTCCGTCTTTCCCGGTTTGCAGGGCGGACCTCACATGAACGTCGTGGCCGGGATCGCCGTGACGCTCAAGCAGGCGGCGACCGCGGATTTCCAGGCTTACGCCCGGCAGGTCTTGCGCAACGCCAAGGTTCTTGCCGGCGCGCTGATGGAGTGCGGGATGCAGCTGGTCACCGGCGGGACCGACAATCACATGATGGTGGTCGATACGGTGGCGTCGATCGGACTGGACGGGCGAACAGCCGAGCAACTGCTCGATGCCATCACCATCACCACGAACAAGCAGGTCATTCCGGACGATCCGCGCCCGCCGCTCAGGCCGAGCGGAATTCGCCTTGGCACGCCGGCGGCGACCACGCGTGGCATGGGAGAAGCCGAGATGCGCCGGATCGGCGCCTTCATTGCGGCGGCTCTGCAGGCGAACGGAGACGATGCGGCCGTCGCGCGTCTCCGGTCGGAGTGCATCGAAATGTGCCGGGCGTTTCCTGTTCCCGGTGTGACGTCTGACGTGGACGCGTTCGCCCGCGGCACGGTTCGCGCGGATGGCCAGTTCGTGCACGAGTGAACCAAGCTAGCGTGCGTTCAGATCATCGGCTCCTCGCCACCTCTCGGATGGCTTGGTTCTGGCGCGGTAGCAGCGCCGATTGGAGAGCGACGGTGCCTTTGCAGCTCGGCGGCCCAGGGCCGCCGCAGCCGCATCGGCACGCCGCCGCGAGGCGGTGGATCATCGTCGCCGTCATCGAGCTGGCGCAGCGCGGCGAGGATGTCGGCAAGCCGGATGGCGTGGCCCATGCCGGGAATCTCGCGCAATGCGGGACAGGATTCGACCGCGAACATGTCGGACGCCCACGACGAGAGGATGATCCGCTTTTCCGGCGTCGAGAGTTCGGCGTCGTTCAGGACGTCGTCCGGAGAGGCGTAGTGTGCGGCAGGATGGAATAGTGGATTGAGTCTGTCGGCATTCATGTTGGCGTCGGTCATCGGCTACTCCCTTTACACTCCTTTCTACGGGATGGGGTTTGAGGTCGGACGGCGGCCGGGGCCGCCGCCCATGATTGTCACTGCGTATTGATGGCAATGCGCTTGACCGCCGCGCGCGCCTTCTCGGATTTCGGCAGCGCGATGGTCAACACGCCATCCTTGAACGAGGCCTCGGCCTTGTCGGCCTCCACGTCATCGAGCGGGATCTGCCGCTCGAAGGCGCCGTAGTAGCGCTCGGTGAAGTGCCTACCTTCGCCGCTGCGCTCGTCCTTCTTCTCGCCGCGGATCGTAAGGACGCCGTTGGCGATTTCGAGCTGGACGTCCTTCTCGCTCATACCGGGCAATTCCGCCGAGATCGTCAGCGTCTTGTCGGTGTCGTCGAGCTCGATCTTAGGCCAGCCGAACCGGCCCTCCATAAGCGGCGACAGGCCGGCGCCGCCGAATCCCCTGAACGCGTCATCGAACAAGCGGTTCATCTCGCGATGCAGCGTCAGGAACGGATCGTAGTTGCCTCGCGCCGGCGTGAGCTCCTGGTTTCTAGACCAGGGAATGAGATCGCGAATAGCCATGATGTCCTCCTTCATTCAATGATCTCGGAAGCGCGGAGGTTCCGTCCGCGCTCCATACCAACGTCTCGGACGAGCCTAAGCTGCTTTCTCCTGCTCGATTTGCGACGTCGGAGATGTGCCGTTCGCGATCCGTATCTTGCGCGGCTTCATGGCTTCCGGAACCTCCCGGACGAGGTCGATGACCAGCAGCCCGTCTCGGAAGGAGGCCTGCTTCACCTGCACGTACTCGGCGAGGTTGAAGACGCGTCGGAACGGACGCGCGGCGATCTCCTGGTACAGGTACTCACGCGCGCCGCTCTCAGGTTTCCTGCCCTCGATGATGAGCGCATTCTGCTCCGCCGTCACGGTGACGTCGTCCACCCCGAACCCGAGCACCGCGAGGCTGATCTGATAGTGGTCCTCGCTGGTCCGTTCGATGTTGTAGGGGGGATAGTTGTCCTCGGGCGCCTGGCGCAGCGCGCTGTCGACGAGGTCGGCCAAATGATCAAGGCCGATAGTGGAGCGCCACAGGGGCGCGAAGTCAAAGGTGGTCCTCATAACCAAGTCCTCCAAAGAGCAAGATGGATACGAAGGAGCGCAAGACAGGGGTTTCAGACAGGATCCGAAGACTCCCGCCCGGCGCCCGCGCCGAACCCAAGGAGGCGTTCGGCACGCCGCTGTCGCGGCGAAAAATGACGTAGAACAGCAGCAAGCGCTTTCAAGAGGAGGATGGCAAAAATTTTTAGGTGGCTCTCCAGCTGACTAGGCCGTGAACCGATAAATCGGCTGCGCTGACGGCTCGTGAAGGTCTGCTATACGCCGAGGCGATGAAATTCTGCATCGCAGCAAGACATGCGTTGGGCCTAATAATGGTTGGGCCTAATAATGGAAGTCCACTCAGTTGTTCGTTGCGGCCTGCCTAACGATTGCTCGGGACCACTGTCTCTGCATGCTGACCTTTCACGGCCTGATCGCCGCCTCGACAGGCATCGGAGTTTGCCAGGGGTCATTCCCAGCAGGCCCCCGGCGAAGCGACTTCCACCCCTAAGCTGTTCCGGGCCGCTTAGGTGCTATCGCGCGGCGGCTGGAACGTGCACGGTGTTCCCAAGCGAAGGCGTCTGCCGAGCTCGCGTTCCCGGAACGCGTCAGCGGCGCGACCGCAGTGTCGAGATCTCAGCTTGCAATCCGGAACGGATTGGCTCGTTGGGCGTTGTTTGACCAGGAGCAGGAGATCTCGAAAGAGACGAATGCTCCGGAGGCTCCGTCGGTTTGCGCAAATGCAAATGGCGGGGCCGCTTTTGCGTAGGCATTTGGGCTGTTCAACGTCTAGAGCAGATTCTGATCAGACGCGATCATAGCCGGCAGCGGCGAAGAAGTTCAGACACTCTTGGGCGGTGAAGGCGGCCAAGGCGAGGGCGATAGCGTTGACCAAAGCCTCGATAGATCTGGCGGCCGCCTTTCGAAGGGCGGCTTTGAGCTTGGCGAAGGCCATTTCGATCGGATTGAGGTCGGGCGAATAAGGCGGCAGATAGAGGAGCCGAGCGCCCGCTGCATCGATTGCGATGCCGACCTCGGTCCGCTTGTGTGCTGCGAGATTGTCCATCACCACGATGTCGCCGGGCCTGAGTGTCGGCACGAGGACTTGCGTCACGTAAGCCTCGAACGCCGAACCATCCATGGGGCCATCGAGGACCATCGGCGCCGTCATGCCAGTCGCCCTGAGCGCGCCGACGAAGGTCGTCGTCTTCCAATGACCATGCGGGAGCGCTGCAACACAGCGCTGGCCGTACGGCGAACGGCCATAGAGCCGCGCCATCTTGGTCGAGGCTCCGGTCTCGTCGATGAATACCAACCGGTGGATGTCGATCTCAGGCTGGGATGCCTTCCACGCCGCGCGTTCAGCGGCGACGTCCGGCCGATCCTGCTCGCTGGCGTGCGATGTTTTTTTTGAACGTGATGTTGCGGCGATCGAAGAACCGCCAGACCACGCTCGGCGCGAAACGCTCGCCGTGGACTTTGAAGAGATGATCGGCGATCTCGGCCAGCGTCATGTCAGGCGTAGCCTCGACCAGGGAGAGGATCTCTGCAGCATGCCCCTCGATCCGAGCCGAACGCCGGTCGCCACCCTGCGCTTCCGCCTCACAGGCGCCGGTGCTTCGCCACTCGCTGACCAGTTCGATCGCTGTCGACGGCGCCACGCCGAACCGGCCGGCGGCGCCCCGACAGCTCATGCCTTCATCTTCCACGGCCCGAACAATGCGAAGGCGAAGGTCCGGCGAGAGGGGTTTAGCCATGGGGGCTGGCCTCCATCACCAGCCCTCAGGGTGAATCACGATTTGCCCCGGAAGGGAATCCCTTTCGATTCCGCCAGGTCGGAAAATGCTCTAGGATTTGGTAAAGCGTCTCCATTCTCTCTCGGAATGCCCGCAAGAGCGATGGATCGCGCTCGCACAAAGCGCCTGCAATACACAGCACCAAAGCTTCTGTACCCATCTTGATCTGGGCTATGGCATCAGCAGCCATTGCTCCCTCCCGCGTACTCGCCCCTCTTTTTTCAGAAACGCCCAGCCTTGCTCTCTGTTCCCCTGACGGCTCGCACGACCTGCGCGGTGCCACAAGGTTCCTGGAACACCACTGCCCGACACAGAGCGCGGCGGGACCCGCGAAAGCCCGGATATAGATCACAGGTAAACTCGGATCATGCTCTCGGCGGTGCTCTGCGATCTGCCACCGTCCATTTTCTCCGGACGCGCTACGTGGGTCAGCAGGGCATCTGCAGATCGCCGCTCCCATGAGCTCAGCGCCTCCTCGCCATTAGCGGCCTGGACGACGTCGAACCCTGTTTCACGAATAGCATCGACGACTAACTCGCGGACGATAGGTTCTAGACGAGAAGGAGCCTCAATTTGCTTGAATTGCGCTTTACATACGACGTTGAGGTCTACGAACGAGCCGAACGCTAAAAGCCAAGGTGGTGGTCGACGGGCTTGCGGCGCACCGTAGCGCAAGGGTGGGGCCTCTCCCAAGGTGGGGCTACCGCCGCATCTAAACGGTTGAGATCGGCCGACGGGGAGCCGTCCTTGGCTCCGTCAGAGCCTCTTCATGGCGACGGCCAGACAAGTGGCCGTCTTTCCCTATAGCGAATACCTGCAGTTACGGCATCGGGGAAAGTCGATGCCGCGGCATTTCCGATCGCACCTGCAGAGCACGCGCAGCACGGGTGCGGGATCTCTTCCAGCAGGCACACGAAAAGGTAGCGGCAATCATCTTATCGACGTGCTGCTCGGCGGGCCCTGCAGCTGAATTAATCGTGTTGGTCGTCTATCGACGGGAGTGGCCGACGATCTGCGCCAGGTGACGACACCGCGCGGAGCATGGTGCTAAGCTATCGAATAGGCAGCTTCGGTCCTCGATCAATGTACTTGTCGCCGCCGTGCTGGGCTCGCGAAATTGTTTGCGTCACATCGTGGTTCTAGACCCCTTTTAGTCAACGAGTTACTTGAACTCGCTCCGAATGGTTCTAATTCATTGTATAGCCGAACCGAGCTTCGGCTAATTGGAGCACGATAAAACAAGCAAGCGCGCGGAGCGCTTAAGAAGTTGAGGAAAGGGACATGAGAAAGCTTGCTCTTGCAGTCGTCGCGGCGGCAACGCTCCTCATTGGATCGGTTGCCCCTGCTTCGGCCGCTCATTGGCATCACCATGGCTGGGGCGGTCCGGGAATTGGGCCCGGACTTGCTGTCGGATTGTTCGCCGGAACACTGGCGGCTGCCACAGCACCCCCGGTCTACTATGGACCGGTCTACGGCCCACCACCCTACTACTACGGCCCCCCGTACCGGGTGGTTCGCTACTATCGGCCGGTTTATCCGTTCTGGTACTGGTGATGACAACAAGGCTCGGCCCCCGCCGGGCCTTCTGTCGAGGTCTGCACGCATGCATCCGGCGTCCGACCGAGCAGCCGAGTAACACGACGCTGACTGCTGAAACCAAGCTCGTCCTCTCCGGTTGTTCCGGAGACAACTCGAGCTTTATGCATGACCAAAAAGAGCCGATTCAACGTCGCCTACGCGATTTTTGCCCTCTGTGCGCTGTTCTTCATCGAGTACGCGGTGGTAACGGCGAACAGGATCGCCGTTATCCCCTACAGCGAGTACCAGCAACTGCTCCGCGACGGAAGGGTTGACAGCGTCGGCATCTCCGATCGCTCCGTACAGGGGATCCTGAAGGAGCCGCTGCCTGGAGGTCAGAAGCAATTCATGACCACGCGCGTCGACCAGGACGTGGCACAGGAGCTTGAAAAATACCACGTGCGTTTCACCGGGCAACTCGAGAGCACGTTCGTTCGCGACCTGCTCTCATGGATCGTGCCGGTTCTGCTGTTCTTCGGCATCTGGTGGTATATCGGCCAGCGCATAGCACAAGGCGGGGGTCTTGGCGGCGGGCTGATGCAAATCGGCAAGAGCAAGGCCAAGATCTACGTCGAATCCAACACCGGCATCACCTTTGCTGACGTTGCTGGGGTCGACGAAGCCAAGGACGAACTTCGGGAGGTTGTCGATTTCCTGAAGAACCCCACCGACTATGGCCGGCTCGGTGGTCGCATGCCCAAAGGCGTGCTGCTGGTCGGGCCGCCCGGAACCGGCAAGACGCTACTGGCGAAAGCGGTGGCTGGCGAAGCCAGGGTGCCGTTCTTCTCAATCTCGGGGTCGGAGTTCGTGGAAATGTTCGTCGGCGTCGGTGCCGCGCGCGTGCGGGATTTGTTTCAACAGGCGCACGAAAAGGCGCCTGCGATTATCTTCATCGACGAACTCGACGCTCTGGGCCGGGCCCGCGGCATCGGCCCCTTTGCCAGCGGACATGACGAGAAGGAACAGACGCTGAACCAGCTCCTGGTCGAACTCGACGGCTTCGATTCCCGTTCAGGCCTTGTCATCCTGGCCGCGACCAACCGGCCGGAAATCCTTGATCCCGCTCTGCTGCGGGCGGGCCGCTTCGATCGCCAAGTGCTGGTGGATCGCCCGGACAAGAAAGGTCGCATCGAGATTCTCAAGGTTCATATGAAGAAGGTGCGGGTCGCGCCTGACGCGGCGGCGGACGCTGTCGCCGCACTGACACCAGGGTTTACCGGCGCCGACCTCGCCAATTTGGTCAACGAGGCGGCCCTTCTGGCGACAAGACGCGGTGGCGATTCCGTGAGCATGAGTGACTTCAACAATGCCGTCGAGCGCATGATCGCCGGCCTGGAAAAGCGCAATCGACTGCTCAATCCCAAAGAGCGGGAAATCGTCGCGTATCACGAAATGGGTCACGCGCTGGTCGCGCTCTCGCTGCCCGGCGTCGACCCAGTGCACAAGGTCTCGATCATCCCTCGGGGGGTCGGCGCCCTCGGATACACCATTCAACGCCCTATTGAAGATCGCTTCCTGATGACCAAGGAGGAGCTCGAGAACAAGATGGCGGTCCTGCTGGGCGGCCGAGCGGCGGAATCGATCGTCTTCGGTCACCTCTCAACGGGGGCGGCGGATGACCTGCGCCGCGTCACGGACATCGCCCGCAGCATGGTGACGCGCTACGGCATGTCGGAAAAGCTCGGCAGCGTCGCCTATGACCGCGACCCCGGCAATTTCCTGGCGAATGCGGACCGGCCTTATCCGGTCCGTGAGCGTGATTATGCGGAGGAAACCGCTGCCGCTGTCGATCGCGAGGTCAAGGACATTGTCGATCGCATTCTTGAGCGGTCCGAAGGCATATTGACGACGCGCCGTTCGATCCTCGACCGCGCGGCCCAGAAGCTCCTGGAAAAGGAAACATTGGAGCAGGGCGACATCGACGCGCTGATCCGGGAGATGCCCAAGGAAAGCCTGCGGGCGGTTTAAACAGGATTGTGCAGATCGGCAGACTGCCACGCGCTCAACTAGTGCTGTCCATCTCAATGCCTTGGCGCGGCCCAGCCGTGTTCTCGTGTGGAGAGGGCGCGTGCGAGACCAGGGCCGGAGGCTGCGGCTGGGAATGGACTCGCTGGCTGTCTTGTACAGGATGGTGCTCGATATAGAGCTGGCCCGCAAGCAACATGATGCCGGCACACACGAGCGCAAGGCTAGCAGTCATCAGATCTCGATAGTCGTCCATCTCCGTCACAACCCGGTTGACCGAGCAGACAACGTCTGCGTTCGCAGCTCGGTTCCAGAATATGAACGCACCTGTCTTTCGCAGTTTACTTTGCTGGGACGCTGGCCTGGAGTGGCGGTGCTGATTTCGCCGCCTCACGCGATCTCGTCGGCTCCGCTGGACTTGAAGGCGAGCCGGTCGCTGCGGGTTGGTCTTCCGCCTTGTCGATCCGGCCGCACGACATCGGCCTGGCAAGACGAAATGCGATTGCAGTGCCGGGTATCGGATCTTCGCCCGCTCGCCTGATGAGCCCACGCGCCGCGAGATGCTTCAAGGCAAGTGCCAGTTCGTTTGCGCGCCCAACCATGCCGGTGCTGGCGGCCAGGCTCTCGAGCGTCATGGCTCGGCCATCACGGCCGTGGCGTTCGAACGCTGCAAGTAGCCTGTGCTCGATCTGCTGGAGGTTCGTTGAGGTCCAAGTTTCCATGGCTGTCTTCCGAAATCTTGTGCGTCGAAGTTGTCAAACAGCACTGGTTGTCCGGCCAATGGAGGCAGGCTCCCTCGTCGCGCGGAACGGGCCGCGCGGCGAGAAAGAATCGTCGGGCAAAGGCCTAGGCCATCTGCTTGTGCTCGAGCTTCTGGTTGTCGTTGCCGGCCTTGATCGGAACCTGGCGCGGCTTCATGGCCTCAGGGACCTCACGGATAAGCTCGATCTTGAGCATGCCGTCCACGAGGGAAGCGCCCTTCACCTGGACGTATTCGGCCAGGTTGAACTGCCGCCGGAACGGGCGGGACGAGATTCCCTGGTACAGGAACTGATGGGGGCCCTTGTCGGCCTTGCGGCCCTCGACGGTCAGCACGTTCTGCTCCGCCGTGATGGTCACCTCGTCGGGGGAGAAGCCGGCCAGAGCGAGCGAGATCTGATAGTGGTCCTCATCCGTCCGCTCGATATTGTAGGGCGGATAGTTGTCGCCCGTCCATTGGGCGGAATCTTCGAGCAGATCGAACACGCGATCGAAACCAACGGTCGATCGCCAGAGCGGGCTGAAGTCAAAGGTGGTCATAGCCACATCCTCCTTTCGAGCAATATGGTTACGAGCGCACGGACACCGTATCCGGCGCCCGATAACCGGGTCCTCAGAAGGCACCCGGAGCAGCGCACCGAGCGCGCTGCACTCTTGGAATTAGAACGGGCTCGGTCAGTTTCAAGGCCTGATGTCGGGCGCGCCCAAGTCGAGAACCACGCCCAAATCGAGTACCAAGCGAAAAAGGAACTACACTTCCGCCGTGCCTGGCCACGGCTCGACGAAGCTCGAGGGACTTCACATCCTGCCACCGACCGCCGGCTTCTCAATGCCGGGCGTACGTGCGATCTGCTCGGCGAGGTGGTCGGCCAGCAGGCGCACCCGGGAGATGCCCGTCCGCTCGGGTACGAGCAGCATGTTCAGCGGAACCGGAGGCGGGGAGAAGTCAGGCAACACCACTTCGAGCTTGTTGGCAGCAATGAGATCCTCCACGAGCCATAGGTGCGCGGGCGCTATCCCGCGTCCCGCGGCCAGCGCTTCTCGCGCGGCGAGTCCATGATCGACGCGCAAATGGCCACCGAACGGCACCACGTGGCGGCCGCCGCGGCGACCATGGAGTACGAGCAGATCGCTCCCTGCGATGTTGGACATCCTGACACCTTCGTGGCCGACTAGCTCGTGCGGGCGTGCTGGCTTGCCGCGGGCGGCGAGATAGTGAGGTGCGGCAACGAGCACGCGCCGGGATTGGCCCAGGGCTTTCAGCTTCATCGAGCTATCACCGGGTGGCCCGAGCCGGATGGCGATATCGACCCCTTCGCGCACGAGGTCGATCCGTTCATCGGTGAAGCTGAGATCAACCACGATGTCAGGGTAGCGATCCTGAAACGCGAATATGAAACGGCTCACGTGCAGCACTCCGAAGGCCGCGGTGCAGGAGATGCGCACTGTACCGGCTGCCGCGCCGCGTGTGCTGCGCGCCTCCTCGCCCGCCAGATCGACCTGGCGGAGGATCTGGACGCAGTGGCGATAGTAGCGCGCCCCCTCTTCAGTTATTGTCACCCGGCGCGTGGTTCTGCCGAGCAATGCCACGCCGACCGCGTCTTCCAGCTCCCGCAAATGGCGCGTCACCGTGGACTGGCCGACTCCCAGTTCGCGCGCGACCGCGGATAGATTGCCCCGTTCGGCGACCCGGACGAAGCTGCGCATGCGCTCCAGCGTAACTTCTGATTTATCCATTTTTCGGCATAATCCTATCCATTGTCTGTATCTACCGGATCGCGGCTTCGCGTGCCACCTGATCAACGTCACTCATCAGGAAGTGCTGTCATGAAAGTGTTGATTGTCTTCGCCCATCCGGAGCCGCGCTCGCTGAACGGCGCGCTGCTAGACGTCGCTGTCAGGGAGCTCAGGCGGCTCGGCCACGATGTGCAGGTGTCGGATCTGTATGCCCGGGGCTGGAAATCGGAGGTCGACCGGGCCGACTTTCCGTCGTTGGCCCAAGGTGAGCAGCTCAAGCCGGCCGCGGCCTCCAAGCAGGCTTTTGAGGCCGCCACGTTGACCGGCGACGTGAGAGCCGAGATCGAAAAGCTGCTGTGGGCGGATGTCCTGATTCTGCAATTTCCGCTGTGGTGGTTTTCGATGCCGGCGATCCTCAAGGGCTGGGTCGACCGGGTGTTCGCCTACGGCTTTGCCTATGGGGTCGGCGAACATAGCGACAAGCGGTGGGGCGATCGCTATGGCGACGGAACCTTGAAGGGCAAGCGCGCGATGCTGGTCGTGACCGCCGGCGGCTGGGAGGAGCACTATTCCAGTCGCGGCATCAACGGGCCGATCGACGACCTGCTCTTTCCCATCAATCACGGCATTCTCCACTATCCGGGTTATGACGTCCTTCCGCCGTTCGTGGTCTATCGGGCGGACCGGCTCGACCATTCCGGTTTTGCGCCGATTGCCGAAGCCCTGCGCAAGCGGATGCGCGCGCTCGCAACCGCAGCGCCCATTCCGTACCGGCGACAGAATGGTGGCGATTACCTGATCCCGAGCATGCAGCTCCGCGCCGGGCTCGAGGGGCCAGGGGCAAGCGGATTTGCGCTTCACCTCGATCGGGCGGGTGGCGCCGGGCGGGACGGTAAGCTCCACTCGTTGGGCTCGTCTCCTCGTCCTGCCGGCGGTGCCGGTACGGTGGTCAATGATCTTGCGAAATGAGGACGATTTTTCCGACTAATGGCTAGTCGAAATGGGGAACAACCCATTCGCTTCGCAGTTCTTTTGGCGCCGCCGGCCTGAGTGTCGCTGGGCGCCCTTTGGGCCCAACCAAGGTCAGGCAACCCGGCGGGTCGTACCATTTTGCTCCATGGAGGATTTGGATATGAAAGCCACCTGTCCCTTCACCTTGCAGTCCACCGGTCTCGCTCACCTCGGTGGGCTCGCGCGGTTGCATCTTCCCTTTGGCAGCCCGTTCGAACTCAAGAGCGGCTTTGGCTTCTGAAGGAGGGCAAGTCATGTCAATCAAGTCAGCCCTGCCTGCCATCCATTCGGAAGCCGCCTTGTCCCGGTATCTGCAAGAGATCCGTAGCTTCCCGCTGCTCGATGCATCCGAAGAAGTGATGTATGCGAGGCGTCTTCGGGATTCTGGTGATCGCGAAGCTGCCTACCGGCTCGTGACAAGCCATCTGCGACTGGCTGCCAAGATCGCGCTGAAATATCGGCGCTATGGATTGCCCATCGCCGACCTCATCTCGGAAGCCAACGTCGGATTGATGCTGGCCGTCAAGCGGTTCGACCCTGAGAAGGGATTTCGCCTGGCGACCTATGCCGCTTGGTGGATCAAGGCGTCCGTGCAGGAATTCGTCTTGAGATCGTGGTCGCTGGTCAAGCTCGGCACAACCACGGCGCAAAAGAAGCTGTTTTTTAACCTTCGAAAGCTGAAAAGACGCCTTGGTGCGCCGGACGATGGCGAGCTTTCGCCGGAGCTGGTGAAGCAGATCTCTGACCATCTTCAGGTCAAGGAAACCGACGTCGTCGAGATGAACGGGCGGATCCGTGGCGACATGACACTGAATGTTCAGCTCAGTGACGAAGAAGGCGAACAGTGGCAGGACAGAGTCGCCGATTCATCTCCTGATCCTGAAACCCTGCTCGTTGAGGCCGGAGATCGAGAACGGCAGAAGGCCGCACTCTTGGAGGCGCTGAGTGCGCTTTCTCCGCGAGAACGCACCATCGTCGAAGCCCGTTACATGGCTGAAGAGCAAAGAACGCTTGACGATCTTGCCAATACCTTCGGTATCTCTCGTGAGCGTATCCGCCAGATCGAGCAGCGTGCGTTGAAGCGTATCAAGCAGATGCTCTGCGCACGCCTTCCGGAGCTTGAGGCTGCTTCAGCGAGCGCATACTAGAAGCAAACAGAAGCCGTTGGCCGGCTGCTGATCGATCGATCAGCAGCCGGTGCAGATATCAGGCACGATGATCTCCGCCGAGAAATCACGGTTCTTACGGCCATCGGACCTTGTTCTTGCGGGCTTGCCCGCAGGCTGGCCGCTTTGATCACTGACAAGCTGCTTAACGGTGGCCTCGGGGCTTCGCACTGCTCGCGACGAATCCGCTTCTTTCGCCTGCAGCGAAACCACCATCCCGAGCAGAGCAGCAAGTACCATTAAGCTCCGCATCGCTGGTTATCCTCCTTTCGACGATGCTCCAATTTGCTGCGCAGAGTTGTTCTGCAGCCGAGACAACATCTCGGTTTGATGGTCTCAATTTTCAACGTGCGGCGAGCGACTCTGGACGTAGGGAATACTCCGGGTTGCGAGCCGCAAACGATATCGACGAGCCGGCCTTCGCCGCAAAAAAAATTGCTTCCTTCCTCTTGAAAGTAGAACCCTCGCTCCTAGGTGGATTTTCGCCCGGGGGCCGTTATGGACCCGGTTTTGGACATCGCTGAACCTACCCAAGGAGGATGTGCATGCATTTCCGTCCCTTGCACGATCGCGTGCTCGTGCGACGTCTCGACGCCGAAGAGAAAACCGCCGGCGGCATCATCATTCCAGACACCGCAAAGGAGAAGCCGCAGCAGGGCGAGATCGTCGCCACTGGCCCCGGCGCACGCAACGAACAGGGCCAGCTCGTTCAACTCGACGTCAAGCCCGGTGACCGCGTCCTGTTCGGCAAGTGGTCTGGTACAGAGGTCAAGATCGACGGCGAGGAATTCCTGATCATGAAGGAAAGCGACCTTCTGGGTGTCATGGACGAGGCGGGCACCCTCAAGAAGGCAGCATAGTGCGCTGACAGTCATAGAGGAAAGGAGAGATCAAAATGGCTGCCAAGGACGTGAAGTTCGCAACCGAGGCCCGAGAGCGCATGCTGCGGGGCGTCGACACACTGGCAAACGCGGTGAAGGTCACACTCGGTCCGAAGGGGCGCAACGTCGTGATCGAGAAATCGTTCGGCGCGCCGCGCATCACCAAAGATGGCGTGACTGTCGCCAAAGAGATCGAACTGGAGGACAAGTTCGAGAACATGGGCGCGCAGATGGTGCGCGAGGTCGCATCAAAGACCAATGATCTAGCGGGCGACGGCACCACGACCGCGACCGTGCTCGCTCAGGCCATCTTCAAGGAGGGCAGCAAATCCGTCGCCGCCGGCATGAACCCAATGGATCTGAAGCGGGGCATTGACCTGGCTGTCGACGCCGTCGTTTCCGACCTCAAATCACACGCCAGGAAAATCACCTCCAATGACGAAATCGCCCAGGTGGGTACGATCTCGGCCAATGGTGACACCGAAATCGGCCGCTTCCTGGCCGACGCCATGAACAAGGTGGGTAATGAGGGCGTGATTACCGTCGAGGAGGCCAAGAGCCTGCATACCGAACTCGAAGTGGTCGAGGGCATGCAGTTCGACCGCGGCTACATCTCGCCATACTTCGTCACGAACACCGAGAAGATGCGCGTCGAACTCGAGGATCCCTACGTTCTGATTCATGAGAAGAAGCTGTCCGGTTTGCAGACCATGCTGCCGCTGTTGGAGCAGGTCGTTCAGTCCGGTAAGCCGCTCCTGATCATCGCGGAGGACATCGAAGGTGAAGCGCTTGCGACATTGGTCGTCAACAGACTGCGCGGCGGACTGAAGGTCGCGGCCGTCAAGGCGCCGGGCTTCGGTGACCGTCGCAAGGCCATGCTGGAGGACATCGCGATCCTGACCGGTGGCAATGTCATCAGCGAGGACCTCGGTATCAAGCTGGAAAAGGTCACAGTAAAGATGCTCGGGCGCGCCAAGAAGGTGGTCATTGACAAGGACAACACCACCATTGTTGGGGGCGCGGGCGCCAAGAAGGATATCGAGGCGCGCGCCCAGCAAATCAGGCTCCAGATCGAGGAGACGACCTCCGACTATGATCGCGAAAAGCTGCAAGAGCGCCTCGCCAAGCTTGCCGGAGGCGTCGCAGTGATCCGTGTGGGTGGTGCAACGGAGGTCGAGGTCAAGGAACGCAAAGACC
Source organism: Bradyrhizobium ivorense (assembly GCF_900696085.1). Classification (GTDB taxonomy): domain Bacteria; phylum Pseudomonadota; class Alphaproteobacteria; order Rhizobiales; family Xanthobacteraceae; genus Bradyrhizobium; species Bradyrhizobium ivorense. The sequence goes on along the minus strand of NZ_CAADFC020000016.1, from coordinate 487,605 downwards.
GTGTCGACGACGCGATGCATGCTACTCGCGCGGCGGTGGAGGAGGGGATTCTCCCCGGAGGCGGGGTTGCCCTTCTGCGTTCTCTCAAAGCGCTCGACGGCATCAAGACGGCGAACGCCGATCAGAAGGCCGGCATCGACATCGTTCGCCGCGCCATCCGGATGCCGGCTCGGCAGATCGTGCAAAACGCCGGCGAGGACGGCTCGCTGGTTGTCGGCAAGCTTGTAGAGCACCAGAGTTACAACTGGGGCTTCAACGCGGCGACTGGCGAGTACGAGGACCTGGTGAAAGCCGGTGTGATCGATCCCGCCAAGGTCGTCCGCACCGCCTTACAGGACGCCGCGTCGGTAGCTTCGCTGCTGATCACCACCGAGGCACTCGTAGCCGAGAAGCCGAATAAGGCTGAACCAGCTCCGGCAGCTCCCGCCATGGACTTCTGAACAATAGAACCCGGCCGATCACGGCCGGGCTCGACCAATGAGAGGAGAGAAGACCGCTTCCAAAGACGGAGTCGCCCATGAACAAGTCTCATCGTCGTCAGCTCAGGATGAGGCAGGACGCGATCCACCGGTTCATGTTCTACCTGAGCTTTGTCACCATTACCTGGATCTGTTTTCGAACGATTGGAGGAGTATAGATGCTGAGCCATCACCGTACGTTCTCCGCCCGAACGGAGACCAACCGCAATCTGCGGCGACGCCTGCTCTCTCTCGTAATGGGCAGCGCAATGTCCCTGACCGCCTTCGGTGCTTACGGTGTGGAAAGCCCGCCGAGAGCCGAGGCCACACAGGGCGCCTTCACGGGACTGCCACTACCGCCAATCCCGTATCTCGAGACGATGCCGTGGCTGAAGTGGCAGCCTGCGGCGGCAACGATGAAGATCGACATCTTGCTGCCGCCGACCTCCGCGCCGACCGGTATTTGGCCGCAGCCGACCCCCGGTCCCGCCGGAGTGGCGGCGACAAGCTGAACGTCAGTGAGCGGCCCGCGAAGGCCGCTCGCTCGCTTATGCAAGGTCGTCGAGAGCGAGCGACAATCATGTCCGGACCGAATTCGGCGAGATATTTGCTGCGCGGGAGCTCCGACCCGGCCTCAAGCACAACGGTCGGGTCTGGCGTCCGCGACTTCCTCATCCGAGGCAGCCAGAAGGTGATCGGCCACTACGAGCGCCTTCTCCGAACTGCAAAAAGCGAGCAAGAGCGCTAGCTCTATCAAGCGCGAATTGAGCGGGAGCAGCGAGTGATAAGCGATCTACGCCAGGGCGCTCTCACCGAGCGCTTCGCCGCGTAGTCACTGAGCTCCGGCGAACGTCTGCTGCAGGAAAAAATGCGCACGGCCACTTGAACTCAGGAGCGACAGTTCTAGTTCGTTTCTCGACCGCGACTGCGGTGTGTCGAGCGCCAGGTGGGGCTCGGCACGAGGCGCTGGACTGGGCGTTCGACCGTAACCGAAAGCTCCATCCTGCCTTGCTTCGTATCCATATTGCTCTCTGGAGGACTTGGCTATGAGGACACTTGATTTTGCGCCACTTTGGCGCACCACCGTCGGCTTCGATCATCTGGCCGACCTCGTCGACGGCATGTCGCGCAAGCCGACCGAGGACAGCTACCCGCCGTACAACATCGAGCGGTCCGGCGAGGATCACTATCGAATCTCGCTGGCCGTGGCAGGCTTCGGTGCCAACGATCTCTCCGTGACGGCCGAGCAGAATGCTCTCACGATCGAAGGCAAGAAGTCCGATGGTGCCGCGCACGAGTATCTGTATCAAGGTATTTCGGCGCGACCGTTCCGGAGAGTCTTCAGTCTTGCCGACTACGTTCAGGTGAAGCAGGCATCGTTCCACGATGGCCTCTTGATCGTGGATCTCGTTCGAGAGATTCCGGAAGCGATGAAACCGCGCAAAATCCGGATCGGAAGCGGCGCGGCTGCTTCATCGCAGATCGAGCAGAAGAAGGCGGCTTAGGCACTTGATGCGTGACGGCTGAATGTGGCGCCAACCTGCGTCACACTTCCGGATGTCTTGTCTCATCAAGCATCAATGCTTACTAACCCACATGCCGGGTGGCGACGCGGATCGCGCCGCTGCCCTTAACGCAAGCACCATCCCTTTGGAAAGGAGTGATAGGGAGGCAGACCATGAACAAGGTCAACCTTAATGGCGGTGGTACGCATCCATTCTTTCACCCTGCTGCTCACTACGGTTCGCCAGCGGAAGTCCTCAACGACAAGGAGCTGTCGACCCCTGAGAAGCGAATCATCCTGTCATCGTGGGCGTCGGACATGTACGCGGTGGCATCCTGGCCCGACTTGCGGGAGATCCCCGGCACCGGCAATTCGGTACGGCTGAGCGACATACTTGCAGCCTTGCGCCAGCTCGACGAAGGCGGTGATGACGAACCGCCCCGTGGCGGTGGCGTTCCCATGCGGTTGCGGCGGCCCTGGGCCGCCGCCGCACAGCCGAGGTCGCTCTGATGGTCACGGAAGCCGTTCTGGGCATCGTTCTGCTTGGCCACGCCGCAGCGATCTTGGCAATTCCGATCGTAGCATGGCAACGGGCGCCTCTGGCCTCGACTTAATGATCCCACAACAATGCAAGAGTGATCGAGATGTTTGGTCAGCGCACGATGTTGGCATGGCTTCTGATTGTGGCGCTGTTCGCGTTTCAGCCGGCTATAGCTCAGGTGCCGGACCCGAAGACGGGCGGTTCTGTGCCAACATTGGCGCCGGTGGTTCGACAAGTGACGCCGGCGGTCGTGAATATTTCCGTGCACGGCCGTGTTCGTGAGGACAATCCGCTTTACCGCGATCCGTTCTTTCGTGAGTTTTTCGACATTCCCAGGCAGGTCGAGAAGGAAGTCAATTCGACCGGTTCGGGAGTCATCGTCGATGCTCGGCGCGGCTATGTTCTGACCAACAATCATGTCGTCGAAGGCGCCTCCGTCGTTCAGATTACGACCAGGGATGGCCGCCAGCTTTCTGCGAAAGTGATCGGACGCGACCCGCCCACGGACGTTGCAGTGCTGCAAATTCAGAACCCCGCCGGCCTCGAGGGACTTCCTTTCGGCGATAGTAATGCGCTTGAGGTGGGGGATTTCGTGCTTGCGATAGGCAATCCGTTTGGTCTCGGCCAGACGGTCACGTCCGGCCTCGTGAGTGCGTTGGGTCGCACCGGCTTGAGCAATGAAGGCTTTGAGGACTTCATCCAGACCGATGCTGCGATCAACCCGGGAAATTCCGGCGGGGCGCTGGTCAATCTTCGCGGCGAGTTGGTTGGCATCAACTCGGCGATTATTTCGCCCGGTGGAGGTAACGTCGGGATCGGGTTTGCCATTCCCGCGAATATGGCGCGGCTGGTTATGGAGCAGATTGTCGACAAGGGACGCGTCGAGCGTGGCCGGATCGGCGTGTCACTGCGCGACCTTCAACGGTCGGCCAATCCAGGACGCAACGAGGGGGCGCAGATCGCTGAGGTTGCGCCGGGATCTCCGGCTGACAAGGCAGGTTTGAGGAAGGGTGATATCGTGATCATGGCGGATGACCGTCCGATCCGCACGGCATCGCAACTTCGTAACAAAATCGGTCTCGCGCGTGTCGGCCAGGACGTGAAGCTCACGTTTGCGCGCGGCGAACGCGCCAGCTCACTCGTTGTCAGAGTCGCTCCAGCAGTGGAGGCGAGTAACGCCACTCGTCCGCGTTAGATCCCAGGGGCGGCGAGCTTCGTTGCTCGGAGTGGCTGCTAAATGACAGGACCGGGCTGGATGTCTCAATGTCAGCCTCCGCGGTCGCGTCGTTCCGGATGTTGGCTGGGTGTCAGGGCCGAGATGGAGATAAGTCGGATCGAATCCGGCAAGTTCCTCCAACTGCTGAGAACTGCGGAAGGGAGTGGCTTCCATGACGATTCATTCGTGTTCCGAGTCGGGCGATGCCGCTCAAGCGGAGACGGCGTATCTCGAATCGTTGATCCGCCAGGATTTCGAGCGATGCCATCCCGGCGAGACCCTTGAGGATCTCAAGCGGCGGGCGTCCTTTTCCAAGGAGGACAGAGGATTGCTGCGAGATTGGATGGCTGTTGCGGCGAGCCGCGCAGCGGCTGAGCGGGGCAAGAGGAGCGACTTAAACTCCGCGGCGTAGTCCCGGGCGCGTCTTCTCGAGATAAGGGATCGATTTGACGACGAGCTACGATCGCCCAACCTCCGTGGCAAAGACTTATCCTCATGAAACGACATCACGCCGTAGTCGGGCAGGCACTGGATGCCTCCTACCGGCTCACCAAGCCAGGCAGCTGGCTCTTGATCCCCGTCATGATAAAGTTCACGGCGATTGCCGCGATGATGAGGGCCATCACACGGGTCATAATGCTGATGCCGGTCCGCCCCAGGAAGCGCTCGATCGCAGCGGCCATCCACAATGTCAAACCGATTAGTGAGGTGGCGAGCACGGCTGCGGCCGCCAAGAAGGCCTTACCAAGCCATCCCGGGTTATCGTTCGAGAGGGTGATCATAATGCTCAACTCGGCCGGCCCCACCAGCAAGGGAAACGCAAATGGCGTGATGGCCAGACCATGTATGTCGACCTCGCTATAGTTCGCCTCGTCGGCGCGAGGGATGAACTTTCCATATTGTGCCTGAAACATTTCGAACGCGATCACCAGAACGAGCAGCCCACCCGCGATCCGGAAGTCATCGAGGCCGACATTGAAGAAGGCCAAGATCTCCTTCCCGAACATCGCAGACCCAACGAAGAAAACGGCGACTGCCGCGCAGGCCAAAACAATGATCCGGTGGGTCTTCACCGCGCCGGCGCGCCCCGTCAATGCCAGGAAAACCGGGATCGCTCCGACCGGGTTCGTCAGGGCGTAGAGGAGCATAATGGTGCCGACAAACTGATTCCAAGCCACAGTTTTCCGGGTCCCTTTGCTCTGGCCCGTCAGGCAACTGTCGTGCTCAGAGATTTTCCGTGAAAACCGGGTAACTCAAGCCTCTCATTCGGGTTCCGGCCCGCGGCAGTTCCAGCGGCTTGACAGAACAGCGGAAATTCGTACGAAAATAGCCCTCCGGGAGATGCTCGAGCCAAGGTGCCTGCTCAAGGGCTTTGGCATTGTCTTCGCGAACCACGCCAATCACACATCCTGCCATGCCAGTCGGGCGGAGCGACGCCTGCTGGCCGGCGCGCGCCTGGACGATCGGAAGACAAATGAACATTCCTGAAGGCAGCACCAAAACGCAGGCGATCTCCACGGGGATCGCCGGCTTCGACGGCATCCTCGATGGCGGATACGCGTCGCACCGCGTCCACTTGATCGAAGGCCAGCCGGGAACCGGCAAGACGACGCTCGCATTGCAGTTTCTTCTCGATGGCATCTCCAAAAGGGAGCGTTGTCTTTACATCACGCTGTCCGAGAGCAAGGACGAATTGCGACAGGTGGCCGAAACCCACGGCTGGAATCTCGATGGGATCGAAATCTTCGAGCTGGTCCCCGCGGAACTCAGCCTGGACCCGAAGCAGCAACAGACCGTCGTCTACGCTTCCGGACCTGGAGCTCGGCGAAACGACGAAAATGACCTTCGATGAGGTGAAGCGGGTTGCGCCTGCTCGGGTGGTTTTTGACAGCCTCTCCGAGATAAGGCTGCTCGCGCAGAACCCTCTGCGCTACCGCAGGCAGGTCATTGCGCTGAAGCATTTCCTGGCCCAGGAGGGCTGCACCGGGCTGTTGTTGGACGACCTCACCGACGATGCCGACGATCTTAATATGCACAGTCTCGTTCACGGTGTTATCAGGCTCGAGCACAATGCACTGCAATATGGTGCAGAACGTCGCAGGCTGCGCATCTTCAAGATGCGGGGTCGCAGCTTCCGCGGCGGTTTCCATGAATTCGTCATCCGCAAGGGCGGAATAATTCTGTTTCCGCGCCTGATCGCGTCCGAGCACCTCGATGGCAAGCCCCTGGCAGAACCGCTTCTGAGCGGGATCGGCGAGCTGGACCAATTGCTGGGCAATGGTCTCGACCGCGGCACGAGCACCCTGCTCATGGGGCCGTCCGGCTCCGGCAAATCGTCCATCGCCATGCAGTTCGTCATGGCGGCGCTTGCTCGTGGTGAGCGCGCCCTTTTTGTGACCTTTGATGAGACCAAGGCAATTCTAATGAAACGTGCAGCCGGCATGGGCTGGCACCTGGATCGGCCGATCGCATCAGGGCAGCTGGTGCTCGAGCAGGTCGATCCCGCGGAGCTTTCGCCCGGAGAGCTCACCGGGATGGTTCGCCGGCGGGTCGAGGCGGACAACGTCAGGGTCGTGGTGCTGGACAGCTTGAGCGGCTATCAGAACGCCATGCCGGCCGAGCAGTTCATGCTGCTCTTGATGCACGAAATGCTGACCTACCTTAACCATCGCGGCGTCGTGACGATCCTGACGCTTGCGCAGCACGGTCTTATCGGTTCGATGCAATCAAGTGTCGACCTCACTTACCTGAGCGACACGGTCCTGCTGCTGCGCTTCTTCGAGGCCGCTGGAAAGATCCGTCGCGCGATCTCCGTTCTGAAGAAGCGTACTGGGCGCCACGAAGACGAAATCAGAGAATACCGGCTCGATAACCGCGGCATCCGGGTCGGCCCGCCTCTGGCGGAATTCCAGGGCGTCCTATCGGGTTCACCGATCTATACCGGTCAGCATGGCGCGCTACTTACGGCGAGGAGCAATGGACATTCGTGAGCCAACCCCGAGCGGACCGGTGCTCGTGCTGGCGCCGTTTGGGCGTGATGCCGGCGTGGTTTGCTCGGCTCTGCGCGACGTTGGTCTTCACGCTTCCGAGCAGCCGAGCCTTTCGGCATTGGTGGCCAATCTCAATGATGCAGCCGCCGCGGTCGTTGCGGAGGAGGCGCTCGTGCACGAGCATCGTGGCGCGGTGGCCCATTGGATCGCAAATCAGCCACCATGGTCAGATTTTCCATTCGTGCTGCTAACGCTGAGGACCGGCAACAACGGCCCGGCTCTCACGGAATTGATCGATCTGCTTGGACATGTCACCGTGCTCGAGCGACCATTGGCCGCGACCTCTCTCAAGAGTGCGGTACTCGCAGCAGTGCGCGGTCGCCGGCGGCAGCGACAAGCCGAGCAGTACCTGGGGCAATTGAAGCAGCTGGCCGACACGCTCGAGCGGGCGCGTTGAGGAGCGGACCGAGCAGCTCTCGGAAGCGAACAAGCGGCTGAGAGACGAAATGGTGGAACGAGAGCGCACCGAAGTTGCGCTGCGTCAGGCACAGAAAATGGAGGCTGTCGGGCAACTGACAGGCGGGATTGCGCACGACTTCAACAATCTTTTGATGGCGATTATCGGCAATCTTGAGCTGATCGCCCGGCGAGTGGAGGATGAACGCATTCAGCGATATGTGCGGAACGCGATGCACGGAGCGCAGCGCGGAGCCAAACTCGTCGGGCAGTTGCTGACATTCTCGCGCAAGCAGCATCTCGCACCGGAGCCCGTGGACGTCAATCAACTCGTGGGCACGGTGGCGGAGATGTTGTCCAGAACCTTGGGAGCTTCCATTCGCGTCGACGTAGTCACGCACAAGAATCTTTGGCCTGCATTGGTCGATGTCACCCAACTGGAGCTGATGTTGCTCAACCTTGCGATCAACGCACGGGACGCGATGCCCGACGGCGGACTTCTTACGATAAAGACAAACGTTCTCCACGGCGTCCCGGAGGATCTGCAGGCCGAGCTTAGGCCGGGTGAGTATGTCTCCATCGCAGTGAAGGACACCGGCACCGGAATGCCTCCGGACGTTCTGGCCCGTGCCTTTGATCCTTTCTTCACCACGAAGGAGCCCGGCAAGGGAACGGGACTCGGATTGTCGCAGGTCTACGGGTTTGCCCGCCAGTCCGGCGGGGCCGTGAAAATTGAAAGCGAGCTTGGTCGGGGGACGGTGGTGCGGATTCTCTTACCGCGATCCACCGAAGCGGTGGTAGGACACGAAGATCGCCAATCGGGAACTCCACGTGTGGGCGCGAAGGAGCACATCCTTGTTGTGGACGACGACGCCAGCGTGCTCGAAACGACGCGGAGCATGCTTGACGATCTCGGATACCAGGCAATCGCGGCTGACAATCTGGAAGCTGCGCTGGCAACCATCTCCCATCAAGCCGTCGATTTGGCGATTATCGATCTCGCGATGCCCGGCGTCTCGGGACTGGACGTCGGACTTGAAGTCCAACGGCGGCAGCCGGGCCTGCCGGTCGTGTACTGCAGCGGCTATCCTGATCTCATCGAAGAAACCGGCAAACGTATGAACGGCAGTATGCTGCTCAGCAAGCCGTTTTCCTCCCGGGAACTGTCGGGCAAGCTCGATGCGATGCTGCACACAAGAACCAACCAATAATCTGCTCAAGCCGGACGCACGCGAACGCAACTTGGCCGCGCTCGGACTCAGTCGAGACCGGTCCGCACCATGGTTCGAGCCAGCTCGAGTTCGCTCGCCTGGCGCAACAATCGACGGACGGCGCTCTTGTCGCCGTTCGTGCAAGCGATTTTCAGCTCCTTAATGTGTTGAGCCGCGGCCTGCGCATGCGCAACCACGTCCGCGGCGCCTGCAAAACTGCAAGTCCGCTTGGTGTCCATGGTCGGGCATACCCCCGGGCTTTGGCAAAACGGGAGCGGGGACCCGCTCCCGTTCATTCGCGTTCATTTCGAGTTGATCGCAATCCGCTTCACCTTGGATTCAGCCTGCGGCAGCTTTGGCATTGTGACCGTCAGCACGCCGTTCTTGAACGCAGCAGAGATCTTGTCCTGATCCACGTCTTCGATCGGGATGCGTCGTTCAAATCGGCCGTAGTAACGCTCGCTGAACTTGCGATCCTTGTCTTGCGTCTCGGTCTTCCTCTCTCCCTTGATCGAGAGGACGCCGTTGGCGAGTTCGACCTGGACGTCTTTCTCCTCGAGGCCCGGCAATTCCGCCGTGACCTTGACGTCCTTGTCGGTCTCATTGACCTCGATGCTCGGCCAATTCATCGACTGCTCCAAAAAGCTGCCGCCAAACGGCGCGACATCAAAGCCGCGGAAGACATCATCGAATAGCCGGTTCATCTCCCGATGCAGGGTCAGGACCGGATTGTAGCTTTCGGAGCGACGGGTGGTCAGATCACGACCACGGCCCCAAGGGATCAGATCGGTGATAGCCATAGGGTTTCTCCTTTCTTGTTTCCAAAGGCTCGCGACGCGGCGAGACAGCGCCGCGAACCGCACCTAGATGCAAGCGGCATTACGCCGCCTGCTCGTTCTCGACTTGTTGGTGGTTCTCGACTTGTTGGTGGTCACCAGTGCTGATCGCAATCCGGCGCGGTTTCATCGCCTCGGGAACCTCACGCACCAGATCGATCTTGAGCATGCCATCCTCAAACCAGGCGTCCTTCACATCCACGTATTCCGCCAGATTGAACATCCGCCGGAACGGACGCGAAGAGATGCCCTGATAGAGGTACTGATGGCTGCCCTTCTCGGCCTTGCGACCCTCGACGATCAGCGTGTTCTGCTCGGCCGTGATGGAGACCTCGTCAGGCGTGAAGCCCGCAAGAGCCAGCGAGATTTGGTAGTGGTCCTCGCCGACACGTTTGATGTCGTAGGGCGGGTAGTTGTCCCCGCCGGTCCATTGGCCGGAGTCCTCGAGAAGGTCGAACAAGCGATCGAACCCGACCGTCGTTCGCCACAGGGGAGCAAGATCAAGCGTGGTCATAGCCATATCCTCCTTTGAGCAACATGGATAAGAGCACCCCGGACACCTTCCGGGTGCCCGATGACCGGGCCCTGTACCAGGCGCCCGATCGTGCCGCGCCATTGCTACGCGGCTACCCATGAAATTAGAAGCGGGTCGTATCTCTTCAAGGCCTTCCAGGCACTTGCGAAAATTGCAATGTCGCACCCATGTCTTGGTCGGGTCCAGTTGAGACGGATGCAAAAGGAGTTCCTGCTGTCTCAGCCGGTCCCTCCAAACGTACTTACCCAACGAGAGTGACCATGGCAGCGGCAGTCCCAAACGACGTGATCGACACGGCGCTTCTGGAGTCATTTCCTGCGAGTGATCCGCCGTGCTTCGCCGCGCTCGGTGTCAATATCGGAGCTCCCAGCCGGTTTGGTACTTCGCGCGCGCAGGATCTTGAGCTTAGCCGCCCGCCTTCGGTCGCAGCTGGGCGGAAGACCACAGGTGCCCTCGGTGCCGGACAGCGGCGCCCAAGGCGTCGCTCGACGATAGCAGCGCATGGCGACATCACGGAACGACCGGCGCCTGCCGCGGTTCATAGCGCTGCCGCGTCGGCGTAGCCGTCTCGCCAGAGCCGGCTAGACCTGACGCCGAGAACGATGCACCCAATTAGAAGCACGGAGGACCGAATGAAAATCGCGCAGATCGCCCCGCTATTCGAGAGCGTACCGCCTCGGCTCTACGGCGGTACTGAGCGGGTGGTGCACTACCTGACGGAGGAATTGGTCAGACAGGGGCACAAGGTCACCCTGTTCGCGAGTGGGGACTCTATCACCTCCGCCGAGCTCGTTCCCTGCACGCCGCGGGCGCTGCGTCTCGACCCAGATGTTGAAAATTCCATCCCGCACCAGATGGTGCTGCTCGACAAGGTCCGGGAGCGCGCTGGAGAATTTGACGTCCTCCACTTCCACGTCGACTACTTGCACTTCCCACTGTTTCGGACGCAGGCGGGACGGACTTTAACAACCCTCCACGGGCGGCAGGACCTGCGAGACCACCTGCCGTTCTACGCCCATTTCCCGGAGATGCCGTTGGTGTCGATCTCCAACGCGCAGCGCGCGCCCCTGTCGCGAGCCAATTTCATCTCAACCGTGCACCACGGGCTGCCGCTCGATCTGCACATGCCGACCTATCATCCGCGCGGCGGCTATCTCGCCTTCCTCGGGCGAATTTCACCCGAGAAGCGGCCGGACCGCGCCATTGCAATTGCGCGCGCAACAGGGCTGCGGTTGAAGATTGCCGCGAAGGTCGACAATGCCGATGAGGCCTACTTCCGCGATACGATTGCGCCGCTGCTTGACGGCCCGGGGGTGGAGTTCATCGGCGAAATCAATGAGAGCGAAAAGACGGAATTTCTCGGGAACGCCGCAGCACTGCTGTTTCCGATTGATTGGCCGGAGCCATTTGGCCTCGTCATGATCGAGGCCATGGCATGCGGCACACCGATCTTGGCGTTTCGCGGAGGGTCAGTCGCCGAGATCATTGAAGACGGCATCACCGGATGCATTGTCGATGGCGTGGAAGAGGCCGTGAAAGCCGTGCCAAATTTGCTCGCGCTGGACCGTAAGGCCGTGCGCGCCCGTTTTGAGGAGCGCTTCTCCGCAACGCGCATGGCAGCCGATTACGTGAAGCTTTATCAGATGATGCTGCGAAAGCATGCCGCATCCGAGCGTCACCTGTCGAGCTTGGCGGAGCATCTGACCTCCCACGCACATGCGCGCGCGGACTCTGTAGTCCAAAGGGAACCCAGTTGACGGGGCCCAATACATCCAGGGATGTCTCCAATGCCGGTGCGCCAGGTACCGACGACGCGTAGCACGTTGAGTGAGCATGCAGTTGTCGTTGCGTTGCCTTGGCGGCGATCGGACGCCTTCACAGCTTGATTGCACCACATCTGAACGAGCTATTGGGGGGCCGTTGCCTTTGCCAAGCGGCTGTCCACGATCGGTCGCCGCACTCTTTGGCGAACCTCCGGTAGCCGATCGACTTCGTCCGCGGCTCTGCCAGCGTCACGAGGCGTAGGCTGCCAGGCCCGATGTCGCATCGCTTGCCATCGGACGGGTCGACGACCAGTTCCCGTCACCGTACCGGCGCCGAGAGCTTGTTGATTCGGAGGGCGGAAAGGACTTTTTTGGGACCGTGGTCGGGGCCGGTCCATACCAAATCCATGTCACATTCGGATCGGGATTTGACGACCCGGATCGGCCTTCACAAGAAAAAAGGGACGATGCACCCTACGGTGGTGCGGACCAAAGAACTTCGTCGGACACTGTCTCCGCCATTTCGAACAATTCTATCTGCGGCCAAGAAATCTACCCCTCAAGCCGTTACCTCTAATGGCAATTTGAGATGGTTACAGGTCCGCGATTTGATTCCCCTTTGTGAGGGTAAATCTCCACTCGCGACACAGGCTGACGAATTGCCCTATGCGAAGGATTGGTTGGGGTATCGTAGGTTTGGTTGGTGTGGGCAAAGGCGGTAGCGCTCTGGGCTCTCAATGAGCGGAAGTTCGCTGCTGTCGGATGACTCTCTTGCGCTGTGAAGTGCGGATTATTCCGTCGCGGATCAGATCACCGCAGATCTCTTTCAGCAGAGTCCTGGTTTCCTGCGTTGCTCTGCTGATCGGCCGGCCGCGCGGCAGGGCGAGTACGCGCTCGGCGCTCATCCATGGCAAGAGGGCCGCGGATAGCTGGCCGGCGTCGACCTCCTGGTAGATGCCTGAGTAGGGGAGCAGCGCGTAGCCGAGACCGGAAGCCACGATGCGCTTCATCGGCGTGCTGCTTTCGACGCGCACGAAAGAGGGGACCTCGGGCGGGAACGGCGTGCGGCTCAAGGGCAGCACTGCACGCGACAGATGTTTCAGGTCATTGACGGTCATCCTGCCACGCTTGAGCTTCGGGTCATCTGGCGGGCCGATCAGAAACACTTGCTCCTCCACCAGCGTCTCATAGCAAAGATGATCGTTCGGCTGCGGTCCCGTGACGATCGCAAGGTCGAGCTGTCCACGCAACAGGCGGTCGCACGCAAGCTCGGTCAGCGCTTCGCCGAGTTCGAGCTGGACGCGAGGGAAGCGCGCGGCAATCAGGCGGGCAAGCGGCGGATAGAAGATCTCCGCAACGCTCGACGGTGCGCCCAGCCGCACCGTGCCGCTCGGCTCGCGGTTCTCGGTGCGCACCTCGGCCTTGATGTCGTCGACCAGTCCGAGCAGCCACCGTCCGCGCTCCAGCAGCACCTTGCCGGACTCGGTCACCGCGACGCCGCGTGCGGTGCGCGTGAATAGGGCGCCGCCGAGCTCGCGCTCCAATTCCTTGATATGACGGCTGAGCGCGGACTGCGCGATGTTCAGCGCGCTGGCGGCGGCGCCGAAACCGCCGCGCTCGGCCACACCGATGAAATAACGAAGCTGACGCAGGTCCATTCGCGCCTCCATCTCGAAATGAGATGGAGGGCATATCAAACATATTCTTGTGAGATGTCAAAAAGCGCGCATCCTCGCGGCCAAGAACACATCACCAGGAAGGAAATGCTCATGGGCACGTCCGAAGAGACGCTGCGGCGGACATCGATCATGATCGTCGGCGGCGGACCGGTTGGGCTCGCAATGGGGCTGTTGCTCGATCGCTTCGGTATTGACGCCATCATTGTCGAGAAGAGCCCGACCACGACCGATCATCCGAAGTCGCGGGGCTGCTGGGTCCGCACCATGGAGATCTTCCGGCAATGGGGGATCGAGCAGGCGATCCGCGATCGCGGGCTGCAGGATTCCTCCGACATGTTCGTTCAGGTCGAAAGCATTGCCGGACGCGAGATCAGCCGCTCGCGTCCCGAACCCAATCTCGGCCAGACGCCAGCCTGGAAATCGCTGGTCGCGCAGGACGCTGTCGAGGAGGAGATTTACAAGGTCATCGCGCACTCCAACCTCGTCCAGGTGCATTTCTCGACCGAATTTGTCGGCTTCGAGGAGGTCGAGGATGGCGTCATCTGCGAGATCAGGTCGGTGGAGACGGGGCGCAGCGAGCGCTGGCACGCCAGATTTCTTCTGGCCTGCGACGGGGCAGGCAGCCAGACCCGGCGCCGCGCCGGCATCGACATGGCGGGCCCGGCGACGCTTGCGGTGATGCTCAACGAGTATTGGCGCGGCGATCTCTCGCGCTTTCCGATCACGCGGGAGGCTGCAGGTTACCAGGTCTACAGCAACAAGCCGGGGATGCCGCGGCGGGCGGGCATTCTCAACACCAACGGTCGGGATCGCTGGCTGTCGGTGATCCAGATCGGCGAGGAGAAGGATGAGCGGCCGCGGCCCTGGACCGATGCGGAGACCATCGAGATCATCCGCTGCCACGCCGGCGTTCCCGATCTCGACGTGACGCTGCTCAACCGCTCGATCTGGCGGATGAGCAAGCAGGTTGCCGGACAGTTCCGCAAGGGCCGTGTGTTCGTGGTCGGCGATGCCGCGCATCGCTTTCCGCCGACTGGCGGCTTCGGCCTGAATTCGGGCGTGCAGGACGCACATAACCTCGCCTGGAAGCTTGCCTATGTGTTGCGCGGGCTCGCCTCGGAGCGGTTGCTCGAAAGCTACGATGTCGAGCGCCGTCCAGTCGCGCAATCGAACGCTGATTTCAGCTACGGCAACATGATCCGCTTCCGCCGGCTGGATGAGGCCGTGCGTTCCGGCAACGAGGACCGCATCCGCTTCTGGGTCAACGACCTCGACAATCATCTGCACTCGATCGGCCAGGCGCTCGGTTTCTCGTATGAGGAGGGCGCCGTGGTCCCTGACGGCACGCCCCGCGGCGGTCACTTGACCCGAACCTACTTTCCATCCGATCGCCCGGGTGGACGTTTTCCGCATCTTTGGCTCGACATGGCGCGCAAGCACTCGACGCTCGATTGGTTCGACAAGGAGTTCACGGTCGTCACCGGCCCGCTCGGCGGCGAATGGCTGGAGGCCGGGCGCGCCGTGTCCGACAAGCTCGGCATCCCGCTCAATTTGCAGCAATTGCCGAATGCGCATCAATCGGACGGCATCCAGATGGGCCTGCGCGGCGCCGTGCTGGTCCGGCCCGATGGCCATGTCGCCTGGCGCATGCCCTACATCCCGCAGGCTCCCGCGCGCGAGCTCGCCAGTGCCGTGCAAAGCGTGTTGCACTAGCCATGGACAGAGTTGAGGCCAACGGCATCTCGATCGGCTTCCGGCGCAGCGGCGAGGGGCCGCCGCTGTTCCTGCTGCATGGCGCGGAAGCCGATCATTCCATGTTCGATGCGTTTGGTGCTGCCCTTGCACGATATTTCACGGTCATCGCCTATGACCAGCGCGATTCCGGCGCCACGCTCAATCCGCCTGAGCCCTACGGATTGGGCGAGCTCGCCGACGATCTCGCCGCCCTGATCGCAGCGCTCGGCTATGGGCGCGCCCATGTCTTCGGCACCTCCTTCGGCGGCGTGATCGCGCAGGTCGCCGCGGTCCGGCACCCCGCCCGGATCGATCGTCTGGTGCTTGCCTCGACCTTCCGCGTCGGCGTGTCGGTCGCCTCGATCAACCCCGAAGGCTTTCCGAGATTTGCCGAGCTGCGCGCGCGCCTTCCGGAGAGTATGCCGGCTTTCGCCGAATATTTCTTCGCGCCAGGCTACATCGCGGCTCATCCGGAAGCTCTCCGCCTCTTCACGGACAACAAGCGCGATGCGCGGCAGAGGGAGCGCCGTGGCGCGGTGCTGGGGCAACCGATTGCAATCTCGCTCGAGGCGATCAAAGCGCCGACGCTGGTGTTGGCGGGAAGCGAGGACCGCCTGATTCCGCCCGTGCATACCATGTCGCTGGCACAGGAGATTCCGGGTGCGCGTAGCGCAGTGATCGAAGGCGTCGGCCATGTCGGCACCATTCAGGATCCGGCGGCGGTGGCCGCTCGGGTGAGGGAGTTTCTGCAAAGAAAAGACTAACCAAATCGTGGAGGAGGGACGACCATGGCGGAATCAGGGGAGGATCTCGTCACTGCCTATGACAGCGCGCCGCTCGACGCCCGCTATTGGACCAGCATCGCACTTGGCATTTCGACCAGCATCTTCGATTATTTCGACTACTATGTTGTCGGTTTCCTGGTTGCAGTGCTGGCGCCGCAATGGCAGCTGACCTTCGGGCAGACCTCGCTGATCCTGCTCAGTGCGGGCGTCGGCGCAATCCTGGGTTCGCTTGCCTGGGGCGCGCTGGCGGACCGCTTCGGCCGCAAGGTGCTCCTGGTCGCCGGAGTTGCGCTATGCGCGTTGAGCTCGGGCTCGGTCGCGCTGATACCGGACGGGGCATGGGTTATGTTTGCCGTGCTGCGCTTCTTCGTCGGCTTTGGTGTCGGCGCCGCGGCCTCGGTCGCCGTGCCGTTGATCGTGGAATATACCCCGACCCGTCACCGCACCCTGGTGACCAGCGCAACTGTCATCCCGGTCTCGCTCGGCATCCTCGCCGCATCGCTGTCGGCTGCGACGCTGCTGCACCAGATCGGCTGGCGTGGCCTTGCCGCGCTTGGCTTCCTGCCCCTGCTGCCGGCGCTCTTGATTGCGTTCATCATGCCGGAATCCGTCCGCTGGCTTGTGTCGCGCGGCCGCGATGCGGAGGCCCGTCGCATCGTCGCCCGCGCGCTGCGGGTTGCACCTGACGCATTGCCGCCGTCGCCTGCGATCGCTACGACGGCACAGCCGCAAGGTGCGGGTTTTGTGGAACTTCTGCAGGAGCCGAGGCGGATCTGGCTGACGCTGATCGTCTGGTTCGGCGCAAGTACCGCCAACTACGGCGTCTTTCTTTGGGGCCCAACCATCGTCGCCCTGCTGATGGGCGTGTCGGCTGTGGAGGTCGCTCATTTGTTCGTGATCGTCTCGCTCACGGGGATGATCGGGCGCGCAATCTTTTCCGTGCTGGCGCACCGGATCGGCCGGCGGCGCTGCGGAGAGATCATGGGCTATGGCATCGCAATATCGCTCGGTGCGGCGGGGCTATTGTTCGACCAAACGCTGTTCGGCTATCCCGCCTTCATGGTTCTTCTGGTCCCGGCCGCGCTGTTCTTTGACGGCGGCTTCTCCAACATCGCGCCATATTCGGCCGAGATCTTTCCAGTTCGGCTCAGCGCACGCGGCGTCGGGCTGGCACAAGCTGCCAATGGGGTCGGCAAGATAGCCGGTCCCTTGTGCCTTGCGCTGATCGCCGGCACCTCGAACCTGATCACGCCCAGGGCCACCATCGATGCGGTCACGCCGGCCTTCCTGTTCCTGGCGGCGTGCGGGCTTGTAATCGGACTGGCATTCACCCTGCTTGGTGTCGAAACCCATGGCCGGCCGCTCGCGTTGGAAGTGCGGCAACCCGGTGAAAGCGCGGGAACAGCCGCCAGTCCTCTTGGCCACGTCGCGGAGGACGGCGTTGCGGCGCGGCCGACGCCATCATTACCGTGAGCCTAAATGCCCACAAACCAGCAAGGAAGCAGGTCATGCAGGACAGCGTTCAGACGAGATCGGCCTCGCGGGGCATTCCCTTCGATGCGGACAAGCTCGATCGGCTGATGGAGGCGGCGGGGCTCGACGTGCTGCTCGTCACCTCCAAACATAATGTGCAGTACATGCTCGACGTCGAGCGGGCAATTTTCTTCGACTACATGGATGCGATCGGCATCAGCCGCTACCTGCCGGTCGTTGTCTATGCCAAGGGCGCACCGGACAAGGCGGGCTATGTCGGCCATGGGCTGGAGACGCATCAGCGGGAATTGATCCGTCCCTGGGTGCCGACACTCAAGACGTCCGGCCAGGGCAGCGTGGACGCAATTGCGACCGCCGTGGAAATCATCCGTGCCAGCGGCGTACCCGCTAAACGCATCGGCGTCGAGACCGCCTTCCTGCCGATGGATGCGGGCAAGACGCTGCAGGACGCGTTTGCGGGCAGCGAGATCAAGGATGCACTCTTGGTGCTGGAACGGTTGCGCGCGGTGAAGACCCCGGCCGAGCTCGCCAAATTGCGCGCCGCCTCCGAACTCGTGACCGAAGCCATGCTCGAGGTCATCGCCCATCACGGCCCCGGCACCACCAAGCGACAGCTGTTCGACGCGCTACGGGTCGCCGAGGTCAATCGCGGGCTCACCTTCGAATATTGTCTGCTGGCCGCCGGCAGGAGCCACAACCGCGCGCCCTCGGAGCAGCGCTGGGAGGAGGGAGACGTGCTCTCGCTCGATTCAGGCGGTAATTATCACGGCTATATCGGTGACCTGGCACGGATGGCCGTGCTGGGGAAGCCGGACAGCGAGTTGGAGGGCCTGCTTGCCGAGATCGACGCCGTGCAGCAGGCAGTATTTGCGGCGATCAAGCCGGGTGCGATGGGAAGCATGATCTACACAGCGGCCGAGCGTGCGCTGAAGGAGACCAGCCAACGCGACAGCACCGAGTTCCTGGCTCACGGCATGGGCCTTGTCAGTCACGAAGCGCCCCGGCTGACCGCCTCAGGTCCCGTCCGCTACGATGCGGCCGATGCCGATCGCTCGCTCGAGCCCGGCATGGTCATCTCGGTCGAGACCACGATGAAGCATCCCAAGCGCGGCTTCATCAAGCTCGAGGACACGATCGCAGTGACTGCGAGCGGATATGAGATGTTCGGCGAAAAGGGCCGTGGGTGGAATCTCGGCGGAGTTTCGATGTGATGAAAGCGGCTGCGTCAATCTAATCATGACCTTCGGCCCCGCCTCCTCTGAGGCGGGGCTCTTTGCATCCAGGTAACCGCCAGAGTGCCTTCTCAGAACCGGAACCAGGACTCGTTGACCTGCCCCTTCAGAATGCCGTCCATAAGGATGGCATCGCCGCCCGGGATGCCGACCACTGTGCCATAGAACGTCTCCGTCACCGCCAGGTCTTTGTAAGCGAGCCCACGACCCGACAAATCGATGATGTCACCGAATTTCAACTCTTTGAGGTCGTCGAATCCATTGCCGGGTGTGCGATAGTTGAAGATGTCGTTGCCTCCAACCCCGGCGTAGAAGATGTCGTCTCCCGGCCCGCCGGTGAAGGTGTTGCTGAGAGAATTCCCCACCCCGACGTGCGAAGCCGAGCCGATGAAGGTCAGCTTCTCGACATTGGCCGGGAGCGTATAGGAGGCGAGGAAGGTCTGTACCTCGTCGACGCCTTCGTTTGCGAATTCGAAAACGGTGTCGGCGTTCGATTGCACGGCGTAGATGTCGTTGCCTTGTCCACCCTGCAGGGTGTTGAGGCCCGAACCGTCGATCAGCGTGTCATCGCCGGCTCCGCCGATCAGATAGTCGTTGCCGGCCCCGCCGATGATCACATTGTTGAGTTCGTTGCCGGCCCCCGTGAAATTTGCGCTTCCAGTGTGGGTCAGGTTCTCGACGTTCGATGGCAGCGTGTACGTTGCCAAGGCCGTCTCGACCAGGTCGGTGCCCTCATTGGCCAACTCCTTCACCGAGTCTCCGGCCGCCTGGACAACGTAGCGATCATTGCCGGTGCCGCCCTGCATCGTGTTGGCTGCGCCGGCGCCGCCGATGAGCGTATCGTCACCGCCGCCGCCGATCAGGGAATCGGCGCCGCCGCCGCCGTTCACCGTGTTGTTGCCGCCATCGCCAATGATGGTGTCGTCATTGTTCGAACCAACGATGTTCTCGATGCTCGTATAGGTGTCGGTCCCGCCATAGCCATTCAGGCCGTGGCCGGTCGCCAGGCTCACCGAGATTGCCGCAGGTGCCGCGGAATAGTCCGCGGTGTCGCTGCCGGCGCCGCCGTTCAAGACATTGTTGCCGCCCGCGCCGGTCAGAAAATCGTTGCCGCTGCCGCCGTCGATGCTGTTGGCGAGCTCGTTGCCGCTGCCGGCGAAGTTCTGGCTGCCGGAATACGTCAAGTCCTCGAGGTTTGCGCCGAGCGCAAAGACGGCGAGGGTGGTCAAGACCCTGTCGTGTCCCTCGTCCTGAAATTCGATCAATCCGTCGCCGGCAGCCTCGACGATGTAGGTGTCGTCGCCTCTGCCACCCTGCAACGCGTCCGGCGCGCCGCCGTAGTCGTAGAGGACATCGTTACCGTCGAGGCCGATCAGACAGTCGCTTCCTGTACCGCCCTGGATCCAGTTGTTCGCGGCATTGCCGATGCCGGTGAGACCCTGCGCGCCCGCATAGAACAGGTTCTCAACGTTCGCGGAGAGCGTATAGGTGGACGAGCTTGCGAACACGGCGTCGCTGCCTTCGCCGGAGAGTTCGGTGATAGTGTCGGCGGCGTTGTTGACGAAATAGACGTCATCACCTGTTCCGCCCACCAGCGTGTTGAGGCCGCCTCCTGCCCGCAACGTGTCGTTGCCGGCATCGCCGAACAGCGTGTCGTTACCTGATCCGTCGTTCAGGATGTCGTTGCCGTCGCCCCCATGCGCGGCAACGGAGATCCCGGCTGCCGTTGCATCGAACACATCGTTGCCGGAGCCGCCATCGAAGGACACATCCTGAACGCCGGTCCCCGCCAGATTAGGCAGAACGAAACTATCGTCCGTCGAAAAGGTGTGAATGAGCCCGTTGCCGTCGGTGAACTGTGAGGGCGAGTTTGCGGATCCTCCGATGATCTGCAGATGCTCGACGGATGTCAGGTCGGTTCGCTTGAAGCCGTTCTCGGTGAAGGTGGTCGTATGCTCATGGCTGTTGAAGGTCGAATGCAGGATGTACGAATCGAACACAACGTGGCCGGTGACGGGGTCGACCTCGATCCGCGCCTTTTCGGTGTCGTCGAAGGTGAACTGCCCCAGGATTTGCAGAACATCTTCGTAATAGGGAATGGTGGCCTGGAACGTGTCGCTGCCGTCACCGCCGTTCACGGTATCTGCGCCGTCGCCGCGCGACCAGACGAACAGGTCGGCACCGCCGAGACCGTTGAGAGTGTCGTCGCCCTTCAGTCCGGTAATCGTATCGTCGCCTGGGGTACCGTTGAGGAGTTCTGGATTGTCTGTTCCTTGAACCAGCGGCATAACTTCCCTTCCACGAATTCCGCCCTTGTCATCGGTGACGACGGGGCATAGTTCTCACTTGCAGAATGTCTTTGCTCTACCTCGGCGTGTCAATCAGCTCTCAGGTTGATTCGACGTCAGATTTGTCAAAGACTTCTCGGAGCAGACCGTCACCGGTGCGCCAAACGGCAGGCGGCAGGGTGCGGCACACCGCATCGACCACTAATGGCCGGTGATGATCGGCAGTCCATATTTTTGTAGTAGGGCAGTCACGCCAGCTGCTGCCAGCGCAATGACCGCATTCCAGAAGACCGATCCGCCGCGCACAGCGCTGACGGATCGAAGATATAGCAGGGCGCCGACGAGCACCCCGTAGTTCTTTCGAAAATCTCCATTGCGCTTAACGACTTCGACCAGGTTGGTATCCTTGAGTTCGTCTGACATGCACGCAGCCTCGTTCGCCCGCGCGCGAGAGCGCCGGGCGGCTCGATTGGTTAAGCTTCGGAATGTCAGCATTTAACCACTGAGTTGCCCGACGGCGCAAGCGTTTTTTGATAGGGAGCAGTGCGGTCAGGAAAGGCCCGGGCGCTAGGCTATCAGTCGTCGATGAATACCCTTTGCCAAAGCATCGGGAGTCTTGAAGGTATGAAAGCCGAGCCGCTTTCTCGCGTAGTCAGTAAACCGTGGCCCGCAAGCTCTGGACGGATCAATCAACCCCGTGGTCGGCGCCAACACGTAGTCCCGGACGGACTTGTTATCGTCGGTGAGTCGGATCACGACCAGCCATCGATCGGACGTCTTTGGCATGTCCCTAATGTAATATCGCGTCATCACATTAGTATTGGCCTCTGATCGCGCGACGCGAAACCATACGTCGTCTTTTCCTTCAACGCGGAGGAGATCATTCTTGGGAGCGATCCTCACCCGCTTCCCCGATCTTTCAAGGCGGGCCGCAACTATTTTGACGAGATCATGTCTCGTTTGATCCCATAGCTGTCTGTTATCGGAAAAGGAATAGTCGCGGTCGCCAGCATAACCAATCAACCTGTAGGCATTGCGGAGCGAGCCGAAGTGGTTGATGTATGTAGACATATGGGGAAGGCCGCGCGTGGCGTTGACGATGGCGGCAGAAAGACGTCCGTTCTTCTGGAGAGCGCGACGCAACCTTGTAAGCATCTCCTCTTCGGAAATCCGAATGTGTCGATCACACGTCAACTGTTGAACACGCTGAAATGTCTCGATGTCGATGATGGGATCGATGCAGCCATCATTCCGAACCCAGAGTTCTGGAGGATTCGAAATTCTTGGGGTCTTCAGCCTTGACGACTGACGGTTGTAAACAAGATTGCCGACGTAAACTTCGTGATGAAGAATTCGCGTTATGCTTTTTTCATTCCACCGGCGCCCCTTCGAATTTGGAACACCCGCCGCGTTAAGTTCGCGTGCGATCTCGGCGTCCTTCTTCTTGTGCAGACACTGCTGAAAAATCCAATTCACAATCGCGATTTGCTGCGGTGTCCCGGGGTGAAGCTTTACGCGGTCGGTAACGAGATTCTTGTTCTCGCCATCATCCAACGAGCCCTTTGGATTCGAATCTTTGTCGACGAGAAGGCGTTGAATTCCATAGGGTTTGGGTCCGCCGTGGGAGAAGCCAAGGCGCACCAGCTGGCATTGCCCGGCATGGATTTTGACGCCGAGTTCGCGGCTGTATTCGGCCGCCATGACTCTTTTGAGGTTCTTGACGATGCTGGAGAGCATGCTCCCATCGTTCTCGAATTGCTCTGCACAATAGGCGATCTTGACGCCAGCCCGCTTACAAATGAACTCATAGTGGGCGCTCTCATCGGTATCCTGAAAGCGTCCCCATCTGCTGACATCGTAGATCAAGAGATGCTTGTAGTCGGCTTGGCCTGTCGTGATGTCCTTGATCAACTGCTGGATACCGGCTCGATTTTTGATCTGTAAGCCACTCTCGCCCTCATCGGCGTAGGTGCGAACGATTTTGAGACCGTGAGCGTGAGCATAGGCAGCGATGACGGCGGCCTGGTTCTGAACTGAATATCGCTGCCGTTCAGTGGACATCCGAACATATTGCGCCGGTCGCCTTGCTCTGTCTGAGGTGGGCAGATGCTCGCGACGGACCGTGAGTGCGTTGGCCATGGGATTTACTCCTCAAGACCGCGGCTGTTCTGAGCCGGAATGCCGGTACTTTATAGCAGGGGTACTTAGTTCGGGCCAGCAATCAACGTCCCGCATTCCTTGGAAATCGCCGCCTCGAGCGCCGGCAACCATGTCTTGTAGCCTGTGGCAGTGAAATGCTTGCTGTCTGTCATCTTGGATCCGGATGGCAGTTCAGGGTCGACAAACTGAACGGCACGAGCCGCTGCGGCTGCCCCGATCGCCGCATTGGTGAGCGCATCGGCGACCGCGGCGACCACTGGTGGCCGCGTCGACAGGGTTTTGACGGTATCGATAAGCTCGCCGAAATCACGCTGTGCGGTCGACGATCCGATATCATTCGCGCCAACGGTGAGGGCCACCAGAAATGCGGGGTCCTTGAGCAGGCGCGCGGCAAGCCGGCTTGCTTCCTGAATAGTCTGGCCGCCGACGCCGGCGTTGACGACGGGATGTCCGCAGAGCTGTCGGGGAAGCGGAGCCATTTCGGTTACGCTGTCACCAAGCACGACAATTGGGGCGGCCGCCTCTGCGAGCGCGGCGCGTATCATGAACTCGCGGACCTCGGCGTGGTCGTGAAAGGTGTGTTGAGACGCCTCGCCAAAGCGTTTGCGCATCCTCTGCAGTTCGGAGAAGGAAGCGACAAAGCCGACCAAAAACACGGCGGCCAAGATCCATGGGAGCGCGCGGCGCATGATAGCCAGTATCAATGCATTTGGCCGGCGCTGCAACATTTGGAAACAGTAGCGCAATAGCGAAGCTGTGCCGACCGTGGGTAGGCAGGTGTGGACGTTCCAAGCCAGACGGGCGTGCGCGTCGGTCTTCAGGCGCGCGTTTGGGGCGACCTTGCTTGGCCAAATACCCGGAGGAGAGGCCTAACATGGTCTCCGAGGTAGGTCCGAGCCTGCGAGCTCTTAGGCCCTGATGGAGAAGCGGTCGAATGCCGTCAGGACTTGAGTTCGCACCGCGAGCTCCCGCTGATAGACATTTCTTTGCAGGTACTCGACTTCTGCCGCCTGACTGGCCTCATCCACATCGACATACCAGGATCGCGGACGGCCGTCGGCGCCGTCGCTCCAGCGATAGCCGCGCCGCTTGAGTTCGTCCTTGAGTTCGAACGGCGACTGCTCAGCCCAGATCCTGATGGTCTTGCGCCGGGCGCGCTCCAGCAGAACGGACAGGACGGTGCGATCGAGGAGGGGCAGATGCAGCGCAAGAATTTCGAGCAGCGCCAGGCAGTCGTCGACCGCACGATGCGCTTCGTGGAACAGGCCGGCCTTCATCAGGAGGTAGGGCAGGCGGGACCCCTCGAAGCCGTGGCTGCGCCACTCGACCTCACTGACCGAGCAGGCCCATGCCTTGTGCTCAAACAGCGGCGCGTAGCGCTCCATGAACTTGCGATCGAAGCCGGCGTTGTGGGCGATGACGACCACCGCATCGGAGGCGAACTGATTGATGCGGTCGTCCTCGAGGCTTTGGCCGGCGACCATCTCGTCGGTGATGCCGGTCAGCGCCGTGATCTCGGGCGGAATCGCGATCGACGGCTGATTGAAGCAACTGAAAGTGTCGACGACCCGGGCGATCCGGCCGTCGGCAAGGTATGTAAACTTGACCATGCCGAGCTCTATGATCTCGTCACGGACGGGGTCGAGCCCGGTGGTCTCGACGTCAAGCAGGATCGCCGTTCTGGCTGGTTGCCCGTCGCCAGGGGTGAATTCGGAGCGGGGAGCGAGACGGCGCAGCACCCGGTAGTCGGGCGACTGGTCCAGCATGGACGCTATCTCGGCCAAGGTCGGTTGAACGGTCATGTCGGGTCGGATGGGTCGAGGTTGTCTGACGTGGCAGCCCGTAACCTTATCCCATCCGGTCAGGTCGAGGATCTGGCCGGCTGTGGATAGTTCCGCCGGAAGCCGTTTTCCCGAAGGTATTTTCACAAGGAGATTGGTTCGTTCGGAAACACGGAACCGGAGGTGTTCTGCGCGCCGCAATCGGCGGGACGGGCTCTCGTGAACCGTGCCGCTTCGCGTCACGGCCCGGCGGCTTCGATCCCTCGCGCTACGCCGCGCCGCGCCGATCACATTATTCGGAAAATGCGAAAAAGAGCTGGACCGGACACCCAACTCACCTTTATAAGCGTCGGGTAACGCAGCAGGGGTGCTGTCATGGCGAATGAGCCGGTCAGGTCTTCAGATATTGTTGAAATCGCTCGTAGAAGCGGTGATTTTCGAAAGCACTATGGCGTCGTGCTCGGTGCGGTTCTTTATCTCAGTTCAATCAGCGCGGCGCGGCCGCGGTCGATCTGGTGGAGCGGCATCGTTACCGCTTTGATCGGGGCGTTCGTCGTGTGGTTCAAGAGCAGGTGGCTCGGTGGCCAATGAATCAGAGCCGGTGCTCTATGGGATTCAAAGGCGGACTAGGCGGTCACGATGCCGGTGCTAAAGGTCGCACGCAAAATCTGCAAAACTACGCGGGCAAACTAGGCAGATTGGGCATTGCGTGGCTTCTTTCCACGATCGCTGCGGGGTTGTTCGCACCAGCGGCCTCTTCAGAGCCCGATAAGAAGAGCGGCTACGCGATCGGCTCTCATCGATGCGGGACGGGCTCGTTGTCGTTTCCCGCCCTTCAGATCGACATGAAGCAGGGATTTTGCGCCGGCCTCGTCGCCAGCGAGGACCATGACCTCCGCTTCCCGCGCTCGATTGTCCAGATTCCAGGCCATGAGCTCTTCGTCGTTGCGGACATGGGCGGTTGGGGGCACGGCGACGGCCGGCTCTTGCTACTTGATCCGCTTGCCGCGGAAGGGAAGAGAGTGAGCGAGTTGGTCGCCGGGTTCGAATACCCGTTCGGCCTTGCGGTCGGTCCGGACGGGAAGGTTTACGCATCGACGGCCGAGACGATCTTTCGTTTCGACCCCCTTGCGGCCAATCCGAAGAGCACGATCGAGACCATCATCCATAACCTTCCGGGCCGCCGGCTCACCTTGTCGGATGGCACCAAGGTCACCGAAAGCAGCCACCCGCTCAAGCATTTTGTATTCGATCGGCTGGGCCGGATATTCGTCAATATCGGCTCGCACAGCGACGACTGCATTACGCGGCCGCCGATCACCAAACCCTGCGCGGCCGGAGAGGGGCCATCGCCCTTGGCATCGATCTGGATGTTCACGCCGCCGGCGGGCGGCATATTTCCAGCCCTCAAGCCAAGTGATCCGAATCCGCCGCGCATCGTCTATGCACGTGGCCTGCGCAATTCGATGGCGCTCGCCATTCACCCGCGCTTTCCCGATGAGGGCTACGCTTTTCTGCAGGGCGAGAACGGCCGGGACCTGCAGGACATCTTCAAGCCCAACGAGGAGATCAACGCCGTCGAGCAAGGCAAGCATTATGGCTGGCCGTATTGCTACGATCTCTCGACGTCCAGTCCCGAGTTCAGGGCGGTATTGCAATCGGGGCCCTACAAGAACCTCTGCAACGGGGCGGCGAGCTACAGGCAGCCGCACTCGCTGCTACCGCCCCACGGCGCGCCGCTCGCCATGCTGTACTACCATGGCAGCAAATTCCCCGAGCTTGAGGGCAAGCTCCTGGTCGGGCTCCACGGCTATCGCCCGACCGGCAACCGCGTCCTGATCTACGATGTCGACGACCACGGATTTCCGAAGCTGAGCCCGCCACCGGTGCGCTACCGCGTCAGCTGTGCTTCCGAGCCGACACGCGCATTTCAGACCGACACGGGTGAGATGAAGGCCGCGCCGTACGAGGAACTGATATCCGGCTGGCACCGCGTCAATGGCGCGCGGCCACGCGGCGCACCCGTGGGCATGACCGTGGCCGAGGATGGCGCGATCTGGCTCGTCGAAGACAACAACAAGACCGTGATCCGCATCGATCGCGCCGCGGGTGAGCCGCCGGCGCCGCTGCCCTGCGATATGCGCAGTCAGGCCCAGATCGACGAGCTGGTGCGGTTCGTCAGGCAGGACGTCCAGAAGCGCGGCTATCTCAGCTCGGTTCGTGCCAATCTCGTCGAGAAGCACTGCCTTGGATGCCACTCGGATTTTGGTCTGAAGGCCGGGCAGAATGATGCCGAGAAGGACGAGGCCGTGCTGCGCTTCATGCTGGCGCAGGATGGCTGGATCTATCCCGGAGATCCGGACTCCGGAAAGCTGCGGGTCCGCCTGCGCGGGATCGGGGCCGAGAAATTGATGCCGCCCGCCGGCGAAAACCTGCCGAAGACGGAGACCGGCTACGCGAAGGTGCTCAACTTCGCCGATTATCTCGTCGGCAAGATGGTCCCGGGAACGCGGATGCGGATCAAGGCCGGTCCACCCCAGCGGAAATTCATAAGCAAATCCAACAAGGAGTGCGGCGAAATTCCGACGACAAAGGTCGTGGTGGTGACACAAAGAAACGTCAGCGATAAGCCCGGCTTCAGCCGCTTCTACCGGCCAGCCGATCCTTTCCTGAATGGCGAGTGCACCGACGCAGATGGCTATTACATCCAGAGCAATTTTCTGGTGCCTTTGCTGTGAGATCCTGATCGTCGCGGGCGGGGCCGCCGCGGCTCAGCCAGCCCTGTTCGAGAGCAGGCAGGTGACGCCGGCCGGCGAATACACCTTCGGCATCGAGGGCCCCGCTGTAGATCTCGACGGCAATCTGTTTGTCGTCAATATCGGCAGGGCCGGCACAATCGGCAGACTCTCCCAGGGCGCCTCGCAGTCGGAGAAATTCCTCGACCTGCCGGAGGGAAGCGTGGGCAACGCGATCCGCTTCAGCCCCGACGGGACGATGTTTGTCGCCGACTACAAGAAGCACAACATCTTCCTGGTCGCCAAAGGCGCCTCCGATGCTGCGGTCTGGTTTCACTCCGACCAGATGAACCAGCCGAATGACATGACAATCGCGCGTGACGGCACGATCTATGCCAGCGATCCGAATTGGAAAGGCCGCAGCGGACGTATCTGGCGGATTGCGCGCGGAGCTGATGGAGCGGTGCAGGGCGAGGTGATGACGGCTCCGCGCGCGATGGGCACCACGAACGGGATCGATCTGAGCCCGGATGGGCGTCGGCTTTATGTCAGCGAGTCCAACAGCGGACAGGTCTGGTCCTACTCTCTCCACGGCAACGACCTGACCGATGCCAGGTTGATCCGGACGTTCGAGCCGGACACCGTCGATGGTGTCCGCACCGACGTCAGCGGAAGGCTGTTCGTCGCTCGCATCCTCAAGGGAGCGATCGCGGTGCTCGATCCGAACGGCAGCCTTCAGCGGGAGATCGTGCTCAGAGGCAAGGAGCCAACCAACCTGGCATTCGGCGGCAGCGACGGCCAGACGGTGTTTGTCACCCAGCGACAGGGCGGCTTCATCGAATCCTTCCGGACCGACCGGGAAGGGCGCGAGCACTGCCTGCAGAGAGGCAATTGCTAGGCCGGCGGGTCCCGTGTCTCCCCATCAGCCAAAGGTCCTAACGAGGTCGACTTCGGGTTGGACTCATCGGGGGCATTGATCCAGCGGCTTCGCCTTATGCTTCCGCGAGCGCGTAAGCCGTAAGACTACGGTGTTCTGCCCAAGGGCAAATTGAGACCGACGACTCCCCCGCACTTGCGTAATAGTGGGGGGCGGAGGAATGAATGAGATCGATGTTGTTAAAGGAATTGCAGGCTCTAAGACTTCTGCGGGCATTCGCGAAAATTGAAGATCCCAACAATCGAAACGCGGTCCTTGAATTTGTCGAGGCCGTCGCGAAGTCCGAACGGGGGAAGCGAAACGAGCCGTGAGCTTGGCGACGACCGGTACACGCCTGTCGTTCGCCAGCTGTAACATAGCTCGGCTCGCTGTTCAGCTCAGCATTTTGAGTAAGCCCACGGTTCCAGCGCAGGGTTCAGTCGGGACAAATGCGGTCTTCGCGACCTGATCGAGAGGTGGGGCCACTACCCAGCGCGAATAGATTGACATCATCTACCTGAGCGTGTCTTATCCGGCAGCAGCCGAAAGGGCCTCGCCATGCGGAAATTTCTCGCCACGCTGCCGGTGCTGTTTTTTCTCCTGACGGCGCAGCAGGCAAAAGCCTGGAATGCCGAGGGCCATCAGATTGTAGGTGCGATCGCCGACGCCATGCTGTCCGCGAACGCCAAGGCGAAGGTCGCGGCGATCCTGGGCGTTGATCTGCGCACCGCAGCTCCCTGGCTCGACTGCGTGAAGAGCGTCCATCGGCTCGACGACGGCACCTTCAAATATGTGGTGGAGGAAGCCTTTGAAGCTCCTTGCACGCCGTTCAAGGATGCCAGGGACCTGATGGAAGCCTATGTCGGGCGTAATTTCGTCCAGTGTAGCTACACGGTTCACCGCAAGGAGAACGGTCACGAGTTCGACGAGGAAATGGGATGTCACAACACCTACCATTTCGATGACGTCGCCATTCAGCGTGACCGTTTCGACCGCAACTTCCAGGGCACCAACGACCACGACATTGTCGCGGCGATCAACGCGGCGATCGCGGTCCTGCTCGATCGTCCGTCGCCGCCTCCCTTCAAGGTCGCCACGAAGGCAGAAGCGATCTTTCTTCTCGCTCACCTGATCGGCGACCTGCATCAGCCGTTGCATGTCGGGTCCGTCTATCTCGACATGCAGGGGCAGTTGGTCGATCCTGACATCACCCACACCATCGATCCGGCCACCGAGACGATCGGCGGCAACGCTATCCTCGACAACAATAAGAATTTCCACTCGGCGTGGGATGCACCGCCGACGAATTTCCATGTCGCGCAGGCCTCCGATCTGCTGCCAGCCGCGCAGCAGGTCGCCAGGGACAACGATCGGATCGAGAACTGGTCGTTTGCCTGGGCGAGCGACACCATCAAGCTTGCGCCGCGCGCCTTTGCCGGCGCAACCTTTGCGAGGGTGCAGCCGAGCACCGCTCATCCGAAGGGCGGCTGGTCGATCACGTTTCCCGATCACGCCGCTTATGCAGATGCCCGCGACAAGATCAAGCGTGAGCAACTGGCGAAGGCAGGGGCTCGGCTTGCAAATCTGCTGAACGCGATCTGGCCGTAACGATCAGTCGCGCTTCACGGGCGCGGTGAGGCGTTCGTGAAGCGGCGCACGCTCACTAATCTGTCAGGGTTTATCCCGTGCGCATGCCGCTGTTTGCCGCTGCGGGCTCTCGTAAACCGAGCCGCCCGGCGTCTCGGCCATCCGGGTTCGATCCCTCGCGCAGCATCATGTGTCGTTCGCCGGAGGCACTCGCTCGCGGGCCCCGTCGGCATTGCATGCCCGCGTTGCCATCGCCGTCCCCCGCTCGGGTGCCTTTATCCGGACTCGCGACTGCGGTCGCCTCGGGGCCCGCGGTCCTCGCTATCTGACCCGCTGCAGAAGATTTCCGCGGCCTCAAGATCGACAGCGAGGCCCTGCGGCTCGCACCGGCGACGGCGACCTATGGATCGCCGGGCTCAAGTGATGAAAAAATACCGCCCATCGGGCGGTGGATTCCGGGCGCCGCCGGCATCGTTCCCGCTGACGATGTCACCGGAGCTGTCCGTCCCAATCCTGGGCGATTGACACCGACTTGTCCGAAGGTAATGTATAGACATATTATCGAGGGACCTTGGTATGCCGCCCATCTACATCGCCTATCTCAATCGCCTCGACATCGAAGAGCTAGAGATCACCGACCAGGAAATCCTCGCGGCGATCGAGACCAGCCTGGCTGCCCAGGGCAGGGGTGACACTGTGATCGAGCCGCGCATGCATCTCGAGCCGGGCGCGGCCAATGGCCATTTCAACGTGCTGCGCGGGGCGATCAAGCCTCCGATCGACCGGGCCGGTGTCAAGATCGTCGGCGACTTCGTCGACAACTACAAGCTCGGCCTGCATTCCGAGCTTGGCATTCTCGCGCTGTTCGATCCGCGCACCGGTGCACCCCAGGCAATCATGGATGCGAGCGGCATAACCGACATGCGCACCGGCGCGGTCACTGCGATCGGCGCCAAATATCTCGCGCGCAAGAACTCGAAGATCCTCGGTCATATCGGCGCCCGCGGCACCGCCTACTGGAACGTGCGGCTGCTCGATCATCTGTTCGATTTCGAGGAAATTCGCGTTCACTCGCGCCGCGCGGAAAGCCGCAACAGCTTTGCGGAGCGGTTGAGCCGCGATCTCGGCAAGAAAGTCGTCGCGACAGAGGACTGGAAAGGCTGCGTCGAGGGCGCCGACATTGTCGTCGAGGCGTCGCGCCTCGACAGGCCGACGCCGATGCTGAAGACCGAATGGATCAAACAGGGCGCCTTCGTCGTGCCTTACGGCACGATGAGCGCGATCGAGTTGTCGCTGACCGACATCATGGCAAAGCTGGTCGTCGACGATTGGGGACAATGCAAGGGCGGCAAGTTCGGCAGCCTTCGCGCCCATGTCGAGGCCGGCAAGCTGTCCGAGACGACGCTGCACGCCGAGCTTGGCCAGATCGTCGCCGGCCTCAAGCCGGGGCGGGAAACCGATTCCGAGACGAATTTGCTGTGGCATCGCGGACTGTCGCTCTCCGACATTGCGCTGGGTCATGCAATGCTGGAGAAGGCCGAGCGGATCGGCGTCGGCCAACGCCTGCGCTTTGCCTGATCCTGCCGTGGAGGCATTCGAACATGCGCTTTGTTGCCAATGCGCGAATGTACTCGGTCAATTCACCGGCAGCCGCAGCCTGGAAAGAGCTGTTCGGCTGGCTGGCGCGCGAGACCGGCGTCGAGCTTGACGTCATCGCCCACGCTTTTCCGCTGCCACTGTCCGATTTGTGGTCGCGCAACGATCTCGCCTGCGCCTTCATGTGCGGATATCCGTTCATGCTGGCGGCGCGCCGGCCACGGCCGGTCGCAGCTCCTGTTCCGGCCGGGGCGCCGGCGCGCGGACGTCCGTTCTACGCGACGCGGCTGCTGGTTCGCGCGGATTCGAGGTTCGATACGATCGAGGACACGTTCGGTGGCCGGATCGGATACACGGTCGCGGATTCCCATTCCGGCTACAACGCGCTGCGGCACCATCTGCTGCCGTATTACCAGCAGCGCGGTGCAAGGCTCTATCGGCAGAGCGTCGGACCGCTGACGACCCCGCGCCGTGTCCTCGATGCGTTGCAGGCGGGCGACATCGATGTCGGGCCGCTCGACAGTTACGCGCTGGACCTGATGCTGCGCCACGAGGCTGATCTCTCGCCGAAGATCAGGATCGTCGCGACGACCAATCCTGCGCCGATCCCGTTCCTGGTGGCGGCGGCCGAATGTCCCGATGGCGTTGTGGTCCGATTGCGGGAGGCGCTCGCAACGTTCGGTGAAGCGCAGGCCTGCGCCGATTTGCGGGACCGGCTTTGTCTCGACGGCTTCGCCCCGGTCAAGATCGACGACTATCAATTGATGCTGCGCTGGGACGCCGCGGCGCGCGCGGCTGGCTACGCCGAGCCGGGCTGACGGCGGGTTTCGCGCAGCAGCACAAGATAGCACGCGCTCGCCGGAGCCGGCACGATCAGGCAGGGAGCGTCGGCCGCGGATGTCAGGATGGCGGCATCGCCGCGCATCAGCGTCACCGTTCCTTGCCGCGCGACCAGGCTGACCTCGTCGCAAGGCGCGACGATCGCAGCGATGTCATGATCGCCGAAGTCGCAATTCGTGGAGGTGCTCACGCGCTGCAGGCGGTGGTCGAACCGGCCGCGCCGTGTCATCGCGTTGAGATCGACGATCGGACCGGCCAGCAGGCTCGCCGAGGTCGGCGTGTCGCCCGCAAACCGGACCGGCTCCGAGGTGCTATCGAGCACGACCTCCGGACAATCGCCGATCGTCAACGCTAGTCCGCGGCCGGCCGCGATGGCAAGGCTCCGGTCGATGCCGGCGAACTCGGAGAACGGGCCGTCGGCGGCAACCCGGGCCATCGAAATCGTCGAGCGAGGCATTGGCGGGCTCGACCGCGATCTCGGTGGTTTCGCCGCCGCCATTCTTCCAGGGCGTCGGACGATAATCGGCGGCGCGGATGATCCTCATGGCGTCCTCAGCCAGGCTTGGGAGGTCGAGATTGTTGGACCTCGCACAATCGATCGCGGTCTCATAGCCAGCCTCGGCATGGCGCATCACGCCGCTCGTCGGATTGTTCCAAAGCACGCGGGCGACACGCTGCGCCGCGTCCGTCGTGCCGCCGAGACCCTCGGACCCGCAGAAAGCATGGCAGGCCGGCACTGATGCCAGCTCGATCAGCGACTGTCGTGATATTGAAGGTCCAATACTTCTCCGTCGGCCGCCTTGGCAGCGAGCCTTTGGCTTGGCAGAAAGCCTATATTTGTCTATACATATTACACCGAGGCGGAGGCTGTCCAGGCCGCCGACAAGGGAGAGCGGATTGTCCGAGCTGCATTTCGAGCAGGCCCCGCTTCCAAGCGGATGGTCGCGCGATGTGAGCGTGTCGATCGTCGGCGACGGCATCTTCGATGCGCCGAGCTATTGCGGAAGCGGAGGCCGATTTGGCGTCGGGTCCGATTCCAACGTGCTGATCGGCGTGGCCGACGAACTGCGCCAGCTGGAATTTTCGCAGCGCCTGGCGCTGCGCGCGCAATATCATGGCGACGCCACAAACCGCGTCGACCGATGGCACGATGGCGCTGGCCGGCCGGTCCGGCGACGACGTCCTTGATGGCTGGATATTCCGCTGCGCGCGCCCGGTGGTGGACTGCGTCTGGACATCAGGCCGCAAGGTTGTGACAAAGGGCAGGCATGACGGGGGAGAGTCGATCGCGGCTGTCTTCCGCCGGCGACTTCAGGGCTTACTGACAGAATGACAACACTATCGAAACGGAAAGGGTCGGCAGGCGGCACTCTCCATCAACGCATCCGCAACGACATCGAGCGGCGCATTCTGTCTGGCGAATGGCCACCCGGCTACCGTCTGCCATTCGAGCACGAACTGATGGACACCTATTCGTGCGCGCGGATGACCGCAAACAAGGTGCTTTCGGCGCTGGCAGCCTCCGGCCTGGTCGAGCGCCGGCGCCGCGCCGGCAGCTTCGTCGCACGCCCGAAAGTGCATTCCGCGGTGCTGCAGATTCCGGACCTCAAGGCGGAGGTCGAGAATCGCGGCGAGCAATACGACTACGAACTGCTCGAACGGCAGCAGCGTGGCGCAACGCGCGACGACAGGGGGCGGCTCGAGGTTCACCTCCGCGAACCCATCATCGCGCTGCGCTGCCGTCACGACGCCGCGGGCCAGCCGTTCGCACTGGAGGACCGGCTGCTCAATCTCAAGGCGGTGCCGGATGCCGCCACGCAGGATTTTTCGCAGGTACCGCCAAGCACCTGGCTGGTCGACCATGTGCCGTGGACCGAAGCCGAGCATCGCATCTCGGCGCGCAATGCCGACGCGGCGGTTGCCGCCGAACTCTCCATCGAAATCGGGGCAGCCTGCCTTGTCATCGAGCGATGGACCTGGCGCAGCGGCGAGCCGATTACCGCGGTGCGCTTCACGCATCCCGCCGATCTCTACGACCTCGTCGCGCGATTCACGCCGAGCGGTCAGGCTTAAAGCGCGATGAGATTAGGCTGAATCATCGCGCTTTAGCTCTTTGTTTGAGCATGATCTTTTCGAAAAACCGCTTCGCACTTTTCCGGATCATGCTCTAGGCTTGCTCATTGCTTCGCCTTGGCGGCATCGACGTAGCGGTTGGTCCACAGATCGTTCTCGGATGCCTTGGCATCGAATTCCTTGCCGAAACTGGTGCCGACTTCCTTGGCGAAAGTCAGCGCGTTCTGCATGCTCTGGACGTCGATGCTGCCGCCACCGGCGACGCCGCTGCTCATGACTTTCACCGCGGCCGCAATCGCCTGCGGATCCGCCTTGGGGAAAAATTGCTTGTGGATTGCCTCGGCGGTTTCGTCGGTTTTGCTGACCGTCGTGGCGCTAGCCAGCTGGAGGGCCTTGGCTGTCCTGGTGATGAGGTCGGCGGTTGCGGGGCTGATCGGCTTCTTGGCGACGAGCACGAGATAGGGCTGATTGGCGAGCAGCGGAAAGTCGTCGCCGAGCGATATCAGCACGATGCCGGTGCCCGCCTTCTCGGCCAAGAAGCCTTCCGGCGGCGACAGCAGGAAGGCGTCGATCCGCTTCGCTTCCATCGCGGCCTGGATGGCGGTCGGATTGCCGACCTGTGCGACCTTGAGATCGGCCTTTGGATCGAGCCCGCCCTTGCCGGCGAGCCAGCGCGCCGCAATCTCTTGCACGCCGGCAAGCGCGGTGGCGCCGACCAGGCCGCCTTTGATCGCCGCAATCCGCTTCTCGAGCGGATCAGCCGGCTTCACCCCGGTGCGTTCCGCAAGCGGCTTCGAGACGGTGAGCTGAAGCGTGACCTTCGACATCAGCGAGTAGACGATCTCGAATGGCTGGCCCTTCGCCACGGCACGCAGGGTCGCGTCGGGGCCGACCGCGGCAAGCTCGATATCGCCGGCATCGAGCGCCGCAAGTGCCGAAGCGTCGCCGCCGGGCAGGGCAACCACGGTGGCGCTCAGCCCTTGCGACTTGAAGGTATCCAGCGCACGCGCCGACCAGATCGGCAGGAAACTCAAGGTCGGTGCGCCGAGCCCGATCCGCACCGCCTGTTGCGCCGTCGCCGAATCAGGCAACAGCGCCAATGCAGCGCCGACGACGGCCAGCCTCGCCAGGTTCATGGTCTTGCGCATGATGGTCTCCGGTCTTCTTCAGATGTCGGCGGGGCCGGCACCCGACAGCGCGCGCCAGCGTAGCAGCCTGCGCTCCAGGCGCCCTGCGAGAACGTTGGCGACGGTGACGAATGCAAGCAGGATCACGATGCCCGCGAAGACGCCGGCCGGATCATAGGTCGACGACGCCTCGTGGATGAACAGGCCAAGCCCCTGCGCCGACGAGGTGAACTCGCCGACGATCACGCCGATCACGCTGTAGGGGATCGCAAGCCGCATGCCGAGCATCACATACGGCGCCGCGGCCGGAAGGAATACGTGGCTGGTGAGTTGACGCTGGTTCGCGCCCATAATCAGCGTGAGGTTGACGAGCTCACGGTCGACGCTGCGCACGCCCGCAAACACGTTATAGAAGACGAGGAAGAACACCATGATCGCGGCGAGCGCGATCTTCGATCCCATCCCGATGCCGAACCAGATGATGAACAGCGGCGCCAGCGCAATCTTGGGGATGCCATAGAACGCCATCACATAGGGTTCGAAGATTCGCGCAAGCCGCGGCGACCGGCCGAGCGCATAGCCGCCGATGACCCCGCCGGCCACGCCGATGATGTAACCGAACACGAGCTCCTGGCCGGTCGTCCACAGATGAGGATAAATCTCGCCGGATGCAAACAGCTCGTACAGCCGTTGGGCGACCGCCGTCGGCTTGCTGACATAGATCTCCTTGATCAGACGGCCGGATGCCCATTGCCAGAACAGCAGCAGCACAATCCCCGGCAGCAGTTTCAGCAACCATTGCAGCGGTTTTGCTGCGCTCGCAGCGAGGCTTCGGCGCGCGGTGGGGTTGCCGGAAGGGGCGTCATACGCCGTGTCGGTCATCGGCTTGCCCTCCGTCAATGAACCCGTCCGGTATCGATCTGCGAGCGGAACTCGGTCCAGACCGCGTCGTAGGCGGCCTCGAAGCCTGGATTGCGGAACGGCTCGAACATGTTGCGCGGCCGCGGCAGATCGATCGGGATATTGGCGAGCAGCCGCGACGGCCGCTGGCTCAGCACCACGACATGGTCGGCCAGCAACACGGCCTCGGTGATGTCGTGGGTCACGAAAATCACGGTCGCACCAGCCTCCATCGAGAGGCTCTGCAGATCGCTCTGCATCACCATGCGCGTCTGCGCGTCGAGTGCTCCGAACGGCTCGTCCATCAGAATGATATCCGGGCGATAGACCAGTGTGCGCGCGATTGAGCCGCGCTTCTGCATGCCGCCCGAGAGTTGGCTAGGGAAATGTTGCTCGAAGCCCTTGAGCCCGACCGAATTGAGGGCGCTGGCGACGCGCTGGCGCCGTTCGCCGGCTGCGACGCCGCGGAGCAGCAGCGGCAGTTCGACGTTCTCGGCAAGGGTCTTCCAGGGAAACAGCTGGGCCTGCTGCGGCACGAAGCCGACTTCAGTGTTGATCGACCCGATCTTGCGACCGCGGTGATGCACCGCACCGCGGGTCGGGATCAAGAGGCCGGCGGCCATCTGCAACAGCGTGCTCTTGCCGCAGCCGCTCGGACCGATCACGGCGACAAATTTGCCGTGGTCTACGTCGAAACTGATGCCGTCGAGCACGCGGACCTTGTTCCGCTGCCCCGGTGACGGAAAGTCCTGTCCGATCCCGTCGAAGACGAGTGCCCGGTCATGCATGCCGACGATCCTCATTCGAACATGTCTATACATAATTGAAGCCGTCCGAATGGGCAAGCCAGGATCGATGCCGAGATTTTGGTCGCGCGTGCCCGGAGCCGCGGCAGGAAAGTCGCCGCGGGTGGCGGCGATCTGCGGCGTTCACTGCATCTGGTTTTTCCTATCGGTGGCTTTGGCCGATCCGGATCGGTCGCGCCGGTAGCCTTCCACTAACGTTGCGGGCGGCGAGACACAGAGCAATGAAGAAGAGAGACACATGGCCCACTGCGTTTTCACAGGAACGATTGTTCTTCCGGACCGGATGACCGAGGACGGTTATGTTCTAGTCGGAGACGGCAAGGTGCAAGCCGTTGGAGCCGGCGCGGCACTGCATGAGAGAGGCACGGCGGCTCGGGCTTTCTGGTGCTGCCCGGTGCGATTGACGCCCAAGCGCCGCAGCCAGCTTGGGCAGCAGGATTTCGTGTGGTCGACGCGGAGCGCCGACGGCGGCGGCGTGCTCGGATGATGCGAACGCCCATCCCTCATCGATGAAGGCGGACAATCTGGTCATTGGCTGAAGTGCCGCTAGCCTGGTTTGGGCGACTCACGCTACCAAATCGCTCTCGATTGCCTTCACTGCACGACGGGGACGATATGGTTGCAGCCACTCCTAAATCGCCAGCTACGGGTTACGGGCTTGAAGTGGATGGTCGGCTGAAGGTCGAATTTGCAACGGAGGCCGGTGCCAGGGCAGGCGGAGAAGAGCTCAAGAAGCGTTTTCCGAGGCTCCAGGTTAGAATCTATGACGCGGAGACCAAGGCTCGGGAAGAAATCCGAATTCCCTGAATTCGCGTCTTCTCGGACTTTGTCCGCGCGCGTGCGGCTTTCGCCGCAGCAGGCTCTCGTGAACCGAGCCGCGCGGCGTCTCCATCCGGCTTCGATACCTCGCGCAGCATCATGTGTCGCTCGCCGGAGGCACTCGCTCGCGGGCCCCGCCGGCATTGCATGCCGGCGTCGCTATCGCTGTCCCGCGCTCGGGTGCCTTGTTAACCGGTCTCGCGACTGCAGTCGCCTCGGTGCCCGCGGGCATTGCATGCCCGCGTCGCTATCACTGCTCTCTCGCCGGTTGCCTTCTTTCTCGCCTCCGCAGGGCTTCGGCCCGAGACTCCGGGATCGCAGCATTGTCGCACGCGCCAAACCCGATCGTTTGGTGCTGAAATGGGTGAGCGACGGGTGTGGCTGCCGATAAATCACTGGATTGGTGAGTGATTTTGTGCATTCTATATTGGAACTGACGTCGCTATAGCGATCCCAAAGAAGGACGTGTCGAAAGGGAGGAAGGCATGACCGCGCTTCATGCGCCCAATTCATTCGTGCGGATGGTCGGGGGCGATCTCGTTTCGTCGAAGATCACCAACACCGATGCCATGCGGATCGAGGTTCTGCGTCGGGTGTCCCGGCCGAAGATGGAGTGGCACTTCCGGCAGCCCGAGGTCACGCTGTTCTGGTTTCGACGTGGTGCCGAAAATCTCCAAGGCATGATTGACGGCTGCAATGCCGCCCATCGTTTCAGCGGAAGAGCCAATCTCGCGCTGTTTCCAGCGGGTATGGAGATCCAAGGTCAATGGAGTGTCGGCCCGTCGCTTGACTACGTCGTCGTGTTTCTCGATCCGGCGTTCGTGTATGACCGCCTCAAGACCAACATCGATCGTCCGCTGGTGGGCTTTGCCCACGAACAGTTGACGAGGGGCCTGGAAGAGCTCCGCCGGGAGGCGTTGGCGCCGGACAATGTGTTTGAGCTCTTTGCGGAGGGATGGGGTGCCCAAGCCTTGGCCCATTTGGCGCGCATCACTGAGATCGCCGGCGCGGAAAAGATCGTATCGCGTGGCGGCCTCAGCGCGCGGGTTCTGGCGCAACTGGATGAGTATATCAGGGCCCGCCTGGCGGAGCCCATTTCGCTGGACGATTTGAGTGGCGTTGCCGGACTGAGCAGGCGCCACTTCCTGCGAGCTTTTCAGGAAAGCACGGGGACGACGCCCCACCGTCACGTGCTCAATCTGCGCATAGAAGACGCCAAACAGCGGCTGACCGGCTCGGACGAAGACCTTACGAGCATTGCCTGTGCATCCGGTTTCAGCCATTCGCAGCACTTTTCTACCAGCTTCCGACACGCAACCGGAATGACCCCGTCGGCGTTTCGCCGTAGCCGTCTGTCCTGACGCACCATGTCGCTTTGCGGCGCTTTTTGGCAAATGCCGGCCCTCTGACGGAAGTATTGCATCACGTGTCCTTGTAGAGCTCGGGCGTGGCAGCCCATCCGCGAAGGCGGGCGCCGCGGGAGATGAGCTGAGGGAGGACGCGGATGAAGCGTACAGGCATTTTGGCGGCTGCAATGCTGTTTGCCGCGGGCGCTGCGTCGCAGGTCGCGCTCGCCGAGGATCTGCCTCCTCTGAAGATTGGCCTCATGCTTCCGTACAAGGGGGTCTACGCGGTTCCGAGCGAAGGGATCGATCGAGGCTTCCAGGTCGCTCTCGCCGAATACGGAAACAGCGTCGGAGGTCGGCGCGTCGAAGTCGTCCGGGCCGATGACGAATTGACACCGAACGTGGGCGTTCAGCAGTTCAATCGCCTGGTTCAGCTCGAGAAGGTCGACCTGGTCGCGGGTGTGGTCAGCTCGAGCGTCGGCATCGCGGTTTCGGGATTGGCAGATAAGGCGGCAACGCCGTTGGTTCTCGTGAACACTTTCGCGGACGAGATCACAGCCAAATTCTGTAGCCCTTACGTGGCCCGCACCTCGTTCAGCGCCAACGGGTTTCAGTACAACTCGGGCAAATACTGGGCGACCCACGGCATCCGTACCGCCGTTATCATGGGACCCGACTACTCCGCGGGACACTCTTTCCTGGATGCGTTCAAGCGCGGTTTCCAGGAGGCCGGCGGCAAGATCGTTCAGGAAATCTGGACGCCGTTCCAGAAAACCAAGGATTGGGGCGCCGCGCTGACCCAGGCGAGCAATTCGGGCGCGCAAATCATCTACTCATTCTACGCCGGTGCTGAAGCCGTCCAACTGGTCAAGCAACATGCCGACTTCGGCTTGCGCGAGAAGCTCCCGCTGGTGGGCGACCACTGGATATACGACCAGCTTAACTGGTCGGCTCTTGGCGATCTGATCGTCGGGCCGGAATTCATCACGACCTACCTGCCGACCGCCAAGACCGAGGCGAACGAAAGGTTCGTCGCGAGATACCGCGAGATGTTCAGGCAGGATCCGGAAGTCAACGCCGAACTCGGCTACGACAACGGAAAAGCCATCATGCTCACCCTGGAGAAGCTGGGCGGCAGGATCCCGGCGGACAAATCGCAGTTCATCGCGACCATGCGAGGTCTTGTCTTCGACTCGCCGCGGGGAAAGGTCCGTTTCAATGCGAGCAATAGCGCGCTGCTCGAGAAAGTCTACGTGGTGAAGATCAAGAAGGATCCGGCAGGCAATCTCCTGCCGACCTATGTGGACGAGTTTGCCGGCGCCGAGGATTTGCCGGGATGCACGAAGTCCTTCTGAACCGGATTCAGTGAAAGCGCAGTCAGATGCAGGTTTTCCTCACGCAGGTACTGAACGGTCTACAACTCAGCATGCTGGTGTACCTTCTTGCCGCAGGCCTCACCTTGATTTTCGGTTTGATGAACATCCTGAATCTCGCGCACGGCGCGTTTTTCACGCTGGGGGCCTATTGCGGTGTTGCCGTTGCGAGTGCCACCGGCTCGTTCTGGCTCGCGTTGCTGCTGGGGCCGCTGTTGCCGCTGGTGCTGGGTGCCGTGCTGCAGTCGATGCTGCTGCAGCCGCTGGCCGAACGTGGCCGATCCACCCATCTTGATCTCGCGCTACTCACGTTCGGCCTGCTGTTCGCGACGGCCGGAGCCGTCGAATGGTTGTTCGGATCCGCTTTTCTGGCCGTACCGACGCCGCCAGCGCTGGCGGGCCACGTCAGCCTGCTTGGCATATCCTACCCGGTCTACCGGCTGTTCATTATCGGCGTCGGTCTTTCGGTCGCCGCCGGCTTGACCTTCGTCTTCGACCGGACGCTGCTCGGGGCGACGCTGCGCGCTGGCGTCGACGACCGCGCGATGGTGACGGCGCTGGGCGTGAACATCAACGCGCTGTTTGCGGCGGTGTTCGGCCTCGGCGCCGCGCTGGCTGGCCTGGCGGGCGTCATCGCAGCGCCGCTCACGAGCGTCTATTCGCAAATGGGCATCACCATCGTCGTCGAGACGTTTGTCGTGGTGGTGGTTGGCGGACTGGGCAATCTCAGAGGCTCCTTCTATGCGTCGCTGATTGTCGGGATGACGAATGCGATGTCGCAGGCATACCTGCCCGAGGTCGAGATGTTCGCGATCTATGCCCTTCTGATCGGCGTCATGATCGTCCGCCCGCAGGGCATGTTCCGCAACGTAGAGCGCGTCGCA
Organism: Bradyrhizobium ivorense; assembly: GCF_900696085.1. Taxonomy (GTDB): domain Bacteria; phylum Pseudomonadota; class Alphaproteobacteria; order Rhizobiales; family Xanthobacteraceae; genus Bradyrhizobium; species Bradyrhizobium ivorense. The sequence goes on along the minus strand of NZ_CAADFC020000016.1, from coordinate 445,940 downwards.
TGAGCGAGGAGGTCACGATTGCTCGAACGACGGCGCGGGACGATATTTCTCCCGCAGCTCAGGTCCGCCGTGCCACGTTTGTGCTGGTTGGGTCCGCCGTTCTGGGGGCGCTGGCGCTTCCCTGGCTGTCGACCTCCTACGCCACAACGCTGGCGATCGAGATCATGATCGCAGCAATATTTGCTTCAGGAATAAACCTGCTCGTCGGCACCACCGGGCTCGTCTCGCTGGGGCAGGGAATGTTCCTGGGTCTCGGCGGCTACGGCATAGGAATCGGGACGACGGTGTTGGGGCTGCCGCTGTGGCTGTCGGTGCCTGCGACGTTGGTCCTGGTTGCGACACTGGCAGCCGCAATCGGCGCCGTCTGCACGCGGACCCGCGGTGTCGAGTTCCTGCTCATTACGCTCGCGTTTTCGCAGATGTTCTACGGTGCCGCGATCAAGCTCCGGTTGACCAACGGTTCGGACGGCATGTCGGGCATCCCACGGCCCGATCTCGGCTTGCTCGGCCTGAACGCCGATAGTCCGGTGGTCTTCTACTATTACATCCTCCTGGTCACCATGCTCGCCGTCGCAGCCGTGTGGCGGATCGCCGAGTCGCCGTTTGGCAGTGTGCTGGCCGCCATCCGCGAAAGCGAAAGACGCGCGGCAGCCATGGGTTACGCGGTGAGCAGCTACAAGGTCGGCGCGTTCGTCGTTGCGGCTGTCACCTGTGCCGTCGCCGGCATCCTGCAGTCTCAATATACCTACTTCATCAATCCGGATTCGATGAGCTGGCAATTGAGCGGCGAGGGGGTCCTGATGGTCATCATCGGCAGCACGACGGCCGTGGCTGGTCCGCTGGTCGGCGCGGCCGTCTTCGTCCTCGCGAAGCAGGGGCTCAGTGTCCTTACCACCGAGTACATGCTGTTCTTCGGCATTTTCTTCATGCTGGTGGTCGCGTTTTTTCGCAACGGCGTGGTTGAGGCATTCAAATCGGCCTTTCGGAGCAAGCCATGAGCACGCTCGAGGTCAGAAGTCTGCACAAGGCGTTTGGCGGGCTCGATGTCATCTCGAACCTCAACCTGACGGTGCCGCCCGGGCAGCGGCGCGCGGTGATCGGGCCGAACGGCGCGGGAAAAACCACCTTCCTCAACTTGATCACGGGTTGGCTGACGCCGACCAGTGGCGCAGTGCTGATTGACGGACAGGCCGTCGCAACCCATCCGGAAGAGGTGACTCACGCCGGTATTGCGCGCTCGTTCCAGCGCAACTTGTTGCTGGAAGATCTGACGGTCGTGGAGAATCTCAGGGTCGCCTGCCAGGCTTTTCATCCGTGCCGCCGCGTCTTCTGGCGCTCGAAGCGGGAATTCGGCGATCTGTTCGAGCAGGCCCGGCAGGCTGCGGAATGGATGCACCTGACCGACATTCTCGAGGTGCCGGTTACGCATCTGTCATACGGCCAGAAACGGCAGCTGGAAGTGGCGCTGGCGCTGTGCGCGAAGCCGAAGATTCTCCTGATGGACGAACCCGCGGCCGGAACTTCGCCCCAGGAACGCGCCCGGCTGATCGATCTCATCAACAGACTGCCAAAGGATCTGACGATTCTGCTGGTCGAGCACGACATGGATGTCGTGTTCGCGACCTGCGACATCATCACCGTGCTCAGCTATGGCAAGGTTCTGGCCACAGGAACGCGTCGCGATATTCAGGAGGATCCGGCAGTCATCGAGGCTTACCTGGGGCGCCGTCATGCTAGAGGTTGAAGACCTCCACGCCTATTACGGCGACAGTCATGTGGTTCAGGGCGTGTCGCTCACCGTCGGCTCGCGGGAATGTGTGGCGCTTCTGGGCCGCAATGGGGCCGGCAAAAGCACGACCCTGAAGGCCATCGTCGGCCTCGTTCCGTCGCGCAAGGGCAAGGTGGTGTTTGGGGATCGCCGGATCGAGCGGTTGCCGACCTATCGGGTTGCGCGGACGGGCATCGCTTATGTCCCGGAAGATCGCGGCATCTTTCCGTCGGTAACCGTTGATGAACACCTCGGCATTGCGGTGAAAGCGTCGCGCGGTCGCCGGTCGAGAAAGACCGCGGACTATGTCTACGGCCTCTTTCCGCGGCTCGCGGAGCGCCGCAGCAGTCTCGGCGGCCAGTTGTCTGGCGGCGAGCAACAGATGCTGGCGATCGGACGCGCACTTCTTTGCGGTCCCGACCTTCTCATCCTGGATGAGCCGAGCGAAGGGCTGGCGCCGGTGATCGTCGACCATCTGGCTGATGTCCTTGAACTGATCAGGGACGAGGGCACGCCCATTCTGCTGGTCGAGCAGAACTATCAGCTCGCGCTGCGGCTCGCGCAGCGGGCCTATGTGCTCAGCCAGGGATGCGTCCAATTTGCCGGAACGATGTCTGCGCTGGATTCCGATGAGGCGATGCGCCGCACGTATCTGAGCATCTGACAATTCGAGGCACTTACAGAGTTCTGAAGCCAAAAAAGGAGAGTTCAATGCCGGGACCACTGAACGGCGTCCGTGTGCTGGATCTGACCGGAGTCGTATCCGGGCCTTTTGCAACGATGTTTCTCGCGGATCAGGGGGCCGATGTCCTGAAGATCGAGCCGATCGGAGGCGACATCACCCGCCGCAGCCGGGCAACCATTGACCGGGCCGGCGAGTTTTCCGCGCTGTTCATCTCTTCCAATCGAGGCAAGCGCTCGCTCTCCGTCGACGTCAAGTCCGACGCCGGGCGGGACATCCTGGCGCGGCTGGTCGCCCAAGCGGATGTTCTGGTACAAAATTTCCGCCCGGGAACGATGGAGCGGCTCGGCCTCGGCGTGGACGACCTGCGGAAGCGCCACCCCCGCTTGATCTACGTGTCGATCAGCGGGGTCGGAGACCACGGGCCTTACGTCAAGAAGCGGGTCTATGATCCGATCGTCCAGGGCCTGTCCGGCTTCGCGGACATTCAGTCGCAGCCGGTGACCAATCGGCCGCAGATGATCCGGACAATCGTCTGCGACAAGACGACGGCGGTAATGACCGCGCAGGCCGTGGCCGCTGCTCTGTATGCGCGGGAGAAATCCGGGCTTGGCGATCACATCCACGTCGCGATGCTCGATGTGATGATCTCCTACCTTTGGCCCGAGGGGATGATGCAGTACACGGTCGTCGGCAAGGAGCAGACCGCCGCCGACCCCAACGACCGGCCAGATCTGGTGTTCAAGACGCTCGACGGCTTCCTGACCTGCGGCACGATCTCGGATTCGGAGTGGCAGGGGTTCTGCAAGGCCTCGGGCGACCCGGAGCTCGCCAGGGACGAACGCTTTGCGACACCGACCGCGCGCTCGTTGAATGCCACCGCACGGATCAACAAGATGCAGGAATATATCGGCCAGCGCACCACGGCAGACTGGCTCGCGCGACTTGACGCGGCCGATGTGCCGTGCGCGCCGATCCTGCGCCGGTCGGAAATCATCGAGAACGAACAGGTGGTCGCCAGAGGCATCATCACCGAGTTCGAGCAACCGGGCGTCGGCCGCGTTCGGCAGCCGAAGCCTGCAGCCCAGTTTTCGCTGAATCAGTCCGCGATCGGCGGACCGGCGCCGCGGATCGGCGAGCACAGCCGCGAGGTGCTTTGCGAACTCGGATATTCCGATGCCGAGATCGAAAGAATGATCGCGGACAAGGCCGTGCGGGTTGCGATCGTAAAGGAGCACGAACATGCCTGAGACGAAAAAGGTCGCATTGCTGGTTGGCGCAGGCGACGCCATCGGCGCCGCCGTTGCAAGACGTTTCGCGCTGGGCGGCTTTGCCGTGTGCGTCGCGAGGCGGGATGCCGCGAAGTCGGATCAACTCGGCGAGGAGCTCAGGAAGGAGGGCTGTGACTTCCACGCCTTCTCGGTCGATGCCCGCAGCGAGGAGGCGGTGCAAGCGCTGTTCACGAAGGTCGAACAGGAGGTGGGGCCGATCGAGGTCTGCCTGTTCAATGCCGGATCAAACGTGAACAAGCCGCTGCTCGAAACCACCGAGAAGCTCTTCACCAGAGCCTGGGAGCTCGCCTGCTACGCCGGATTTCTCGTCGGCCGGGAAGCCGCGCGGCACATGGTCCCGCGCGGGCGCGGTACGATCCTGTTCACGGGTGCGACCGCTAGTCTCCGCGGCGGCAAGGGGTTTGCGGCGTTCTCCGCGGCCAAATTCGGACTGCGGGCGGTGGCGCAGGCCATGGCGCGTGAACTTGGGCCGAAAGGCGTTCACGTCATGCACCTCATCATAGACGCAGGCGTCGATAGCGTGGCCATCCACGAACGCATGAAGGCTGCGGGCGTGGATCTTTCGACCATCAAGCCTGACAGCCTGACCAGGACATCCTCGATCGCTGAGGCCTATTGGTTCGCCCATCAGCAGAGCCGCGATGGCTGGACGCATGAGCTTGACTTGCGGCCGAGCGTGGAGGCCTGGTGACATGGATCCCAATATCATCCTTTGGGGAGTCGGGACGTCTCGCACGATCCGTCCGCATTGGGCGCTGCATGAGCTCGGGCTCAAATACGAGATGCGCCCGATTCAGCCGCGGACGGGTGAGACCAAGACGGCTGAATTTACCGCACTTAGTCCGCGACAGAAAATTCCGCTGCTTCAGGACCACGACCTCACAATCGGCGAAAGCGCCGCGATCGTCGCCTACCTCGCGCGTCGCTACGGGACCCGCGAAAATCCGCTGGTGCCGCTGGATCCGGATGGTTACGCGAAGTGGCTGGAGTGGTGCTTCTTCATCGTCACCGAACTCGATTCGACCAGCCTGTATGTGATGCGGCGGCACGGAACGGTGAAGGGATTGGCGCACATTTACGGTCATGCGCCAGAGGTCGTGCAGCAGGCCGGTGAGTACTTTCGTGGCCAACTCCGAAACGTCGATGTCGCATTGCGCGATGGGCGAACCTATCTCATGGGCGACCAATTCACGACGGCGGACATTCTTCTCACCACGTGCCTTACCTGGGCGATCGACTATGGCGTAGGAATTTGCGATAGCGCTGTCCCATACCTTGAACGAACCACAGCAAGGCAAGCCTACCGCGCCAGTGAGAAAACCAACTGCGCGGTATCACCCGTGGCTTCTTGAGATGGAGGAGCGCTCCTGCGGATGGTAACGGTGCTGCCGCGACTTGGATCTTGGCGGAAGCGCTGCCGAGCGTGCTCGTCTGGTTCTTTGTTCCCTTAGGCCGTGATGGAAAAGCGGTCGAAGGCCGTCAGGACCTGAGTTCGCACCTGGAGCTCCCGCTGATGGACGTTTCTCTGCAGGTCCTCGATCTCTGCCGTCCGGCCGGCCTCGTCCACATCGACGTACCAGGACCGCGGCCGGCCGTCGGCGCCGTCGCTCCAGCGATAGCTGTGGCGCTTGAGTTTCAGCTCGAACCGGGACTGCTCGGCCCAGATTCTGATGACTTGTCGGGCCCGCTCCAATAGGACCGACAGGACGGTGCGATCAATGTGGGCAGGAATCTCGAGCAGCGCAGGCACTCGTCGAGCGCACGATGCGCTTCATGGAACAGGCCGGCCTTCATCAGGAGGTAGGGCAGGCGGGACCCCTCGAAGCCGTGGCTGCGGATCGAAGCCGGCATTATAGGTCCCTCGCTTTTGGAGCCTTTGGCCTTTCGACACATTAACGCTTGCGGCAGGTTTCGCAATGAAGCGAGATCGGGAGGTTTTGAGGAATGAAGCGGACAGAGCGCCCGTATCGTCTTCAAGTGGAATTGTCAGAGGACGATAGGAAGGCGATCGAAGACTTCTGGTTCCGCGAGCGACTTCCAAATAGAGCGGCTGCTGTCAGAGAATTGCTCCGGCGCGCGATTGCGCGATACCGGGAAGAAACTTCAAACTGAGCCTTGTGGCGTTTGCGCCATAATACCGTGATTTTCTTCAGTCGACCGAACCGTTGGCGCGCGCGGTGGGCCACGCTTCCGCTCTGCACATGTGCCGATTGGAAAAGTCCGCTCTGAAATTCGCTCATCTGACGATCGGCGTCACCCGGAAGCCTCGCTGCAGTTACGACGACGATTGTGAGCCGGCCTGGGCGGCCGGCACTTTTGGTTTTCTGGCCACCATCGGCGGGGTGGGCGGCGCTCCCGTATAGCCCCGAACCGGCAAGCCGCAACCGCGCCCCGACCAATCTCTCTTTGACCCCCTCTGCCGTTGCGCGCGGTCCTCCGCTGTCGCTCCGGCCGTTCCGGTGCGGCCTGCCTCTGCGTTCGGGGCTGTCCGGTCGCTCTCGCCGCCCACCCCACCTCCGGGGACCTGTGCGGGGAAGAGGGCAAGGACCAAGGCCATGTCATGCCGGCAAACCCACAGCGCGGACAAGTCACGTGCGACGCTTTATGAGGACGTCACCGTCCGCATCATCTGCGAACTCGAGCAGGGCATCGTGCCATGGGTGCGGCCTTGGGGCAGCGGCAAGGAGGAATCCGCCATCGGTCTGCCGCGTAATGCGGCGACCGGCCGGAGCTATTCCGGGATCAACATCCTGATCCTCTGGGGCCGGCTGTTCGATGCGGGCTATCCCTCGCAGCACTGGCTCACCTTCCGCCAGGCCGCCGCGCTCGGCGGGACAGTCCGAAAGGGCGAGCATGGCGTCGGCATCTGCTACGCCGACAGGTTCGTTCCCAAGGACCGCCGCACGCAGTCGCAGGGTAACGCATCCTCTGCACTGGGCGAGGCGAGCGAACCCCAGGCGGTCGCGTTCCTGCGCCGCTACACCGTGTTCAACATCGCCCAATGCGACGGTCTGCCGGACCATTGCCATGGCGCGCCCTCGCCATTGCCCGAACGCGAGATCATGCCCGAGGCGGAGGCGCTCGCCCGCGCAACCCTCGCCGATATCCGCCACGGCGGAGACGAGGGCCTATTATGAGTGCGAGCGGGACTACATCCAGCTGCCGCCACAGCCCGCCTTCTTCGACCAGATCAACTACTACCACACCCTGTTCCACGAGCTCGGGCACTGGACCGGGCACGGCAGCCGGTTGATGCGCGATCAGACCGGCGGTTTCGGGTCGAAGGCCTACGCCAGCGAGGAACTGGTCGCCGAGATGACGGCGGCATTCGTCTGCGCGACGCTCTCAATTTCCCCAACGGTTCGGCACGCCGACTACATCGGCAACTGGATCGATGTGCTGCGCGGCGACAACCGCGCGATCTTCCATGCCGCGAGCAAGGCATCCAGGGCGGCCGACTTGCTGCTGGGCTTCCGCGCGCCCCCTCCCGCCAGCACCGAACACGAAGCGCCTGACGGGCAGGAGGCGTGAGGCCCCGCCGCGCGGTCGCCAATCCATCGCCTCCCGAAACCGGGCCCGTTGGCCAGGCTGTTCTCGATCTTGGGCCCGCATTTCATGCTAACCTAGGGAGACCCGACCATGGACCTGCAACACGCTGAGCAACCTCAAGATCGCCGCCGTCAGCCTCTCTTGAACCCCGACGTGGCGCGATCGTAGGCGGCCGATGACATTTGCTCGACCTCGTGCGGGATCGTGGCGCGATTAACGCCATGGTCGCTCATGTCGCGGGAGCCGGGGTTGCCGCCGCCAACGCCTCGGAAACGGCCAAGGTGCGGCGGAAGATCATCCGCGACTGCCTCAAGGGCGCGGGCGGGGCCAAGGCCGAGGGCTGGGTGCCGCGCTCTATGGCGTTCCCGCCGCAGACCTGCGACGCCACCAGGACCTTGCAGGCCGCCGAAGGCTGGAATGGCATCGAGCACTTGTTTACCGGCGGTTGACGGCGTCGATTCGGCTGCGGCGAGCTCCGCCGCAGCCATATTCGGGAGCGCCCGAGTCGTGAATCAAACCCTAACGCCCCGGCAAATAAGCCTGAGGCGCGAGCCCCGCGACTCAGACTATGAGTCCGGCTCGATCACGGAATTCGGCGGAGCCGGACCCATGCAGAATGCATTCAGCCTCTTTGTTGACGGCAGTGCCATGGCGAAGCGTTGCCTCGCGCAAGTGCTGGTCGGCGGAGCGACGCTGACCGCGACCGTCCTGGTGCTGGCGCGGCTCGTTTCGTCGCTGGCCGTTGGCACGCCTTGAGATCCTGCGAGGTGGAAACCGGTTGCCAATAGCTATATCCCAGCCAGAAGGGATGCCGCCCGCGCTGGTCGCGGTCAGGTCGGGCCGGACGTGGCCGTTCCGCAGTTTGCCGCGCCGGACCTGTTCGAGCCGGACTTGCGGACCGGGGCCACGTACAGCCAGCGTGCTCGCATTGCTGCTTGCCGCGACGATGCCGGCGAGCCAGGTTCGCGCCGACGACACGGCCGGGCAGGCCAGCGTGATCGACGGCGACACCATCGAAATCCGCGGCACGCGCGTGCGTCTTTTCGGCATCGATGCGCCGGAACACGATCAGCTTTGCCGCGACCAGCGTGGCGGCAGCTATCGCTGCGGCCAGGTCGCGGCGAACGCGCTGGCCGAGTTCACCGGCAGGCAGACGGTGGCTTGCGTGGAGGTCGACCGCGACCGGTACGGGCGATCGGTCGCGGTCTGCAGCGCCGGCAAGATCGACCTTGCGGACTGGCTGGTGCGGCGCGGACTTGCGGTCGACTGGCCGCGCTACAGCAAGGGCGCCTACGCGTCCGCCGAGGCCGAAGCACGAGGACAGCAGCGCGGCATGTGGGGCGGACGCTTTGTCGAGCCCTGGCGCTACCGGCAGTGCATCGGCGGAGGAGGCCGCCCGGATGTCTGCTCCACCGAAGCGAGCGGCGCGGGGCGATAGCGACGGAAGCTCGGGGCTTACCGACACGTCCGGTCCGACGGCGAGACGGAGCCTGGACCCGAAAGCCGGATCAGAAAAACCAGCCCCATGTGCATCAATCCAAAGGCTTCTCGAGCCGTGTGCACATGGGGCCGGCCTGCTCGTCGCTACGGCTTCGCTGGACTATCTTACGAGACGTCCGGCGTCACCATCGTAAAGCGTTGCGGTGGTGACGACGCCGCGGCGGCTTGGGCGCGCAGAAAATCGCGCGCTTACTTCTTCATCTTCTTGGTCTTCTTGGCGACCTTCTTGGTCGCCTTCGCCGTCTTCTTCGCCTTCTTCGCTTTCTTCGCTTTCTTGGCCATGTCGTCCTCGTGGTTGGATTGGCTTGACGAATCCGCGAATGCTGCGAGCCAGCGCACGCGCCATCAAGCTAATCCGAAACTAGCAAGAATGATACCATGTCGGGTTAATGAGCTGCCTGATCGTCGCGGTCTCGACGATGATGCGCAATGCAGCACCCTGCTCGGGTTGGGACTGTCCACCTGCGGCTTGGGGGTGGCTTGCGTGCGCGCAAGCTCCAGGCCCCGGACCTGCCAGCGGCAGGCTCACAAGTCCTTGCGGCTGTGTTTTCGCCGCAACGGATTCGCGTGGAGCGCGCCGATCGCAATGACGATGGCTGACGATAGAGACGTCCAAGTGAGTGTCCGCGGTCTTGCCGCGGTTCGGCAGGATGTCGATCTCAGCCCGGATAGGTCCGGTCTTGAGCTTCACGCTGGGCAACGCCGCGGTCCTGGTCACCAACCGGCGCGCTCGGGTCGCTTTCCTTCAGCCGCAAAGGACGATCCCCTGCTTGCGGGCGCGACGACCTATGGCAAGCGCTCCGCCGCCCAAACCCTCGCGATCTCCTTTTTTCCCCGCCTCTCCCTGCGGTCCAGGCTCCTCGCGGCCGCTTCTTGCGACCCGCAGAGTTCTCAGCACTTTAGGTGATCGCAAACCAGCGGTGTATGGCAAAACAACCGGCGCTGACTTTATCGGTCCTAAATCATTCATTATCGAGGTCCCGTACCACGGGCGCCGCCGAAGCCGCCATGCCCGTGGACCGGGGGTCGTCAAGCACACCAGCGCCGTTTACCAAATCTTGTGTGAGTGGGCGCGAAGTCACAATACCAGTGTGGACACGGGAGCAGGTGAGAATCGCGATGGGCGAGCAAAAGGTCGAGATGGGACAGATTCGTACCGAGACGCATGGCCATGTGTTCAAGATCATCATCGACAATCCGGCCAAAAAGAACGCTTTCCAGCCGCAGATGATGCTGCAGATGTCTGAAGCCATGACGGTGCTGGACCGCAGCGACGAATATTGGGTGGGCGTCATCTGCGCTGAGGGCCCTGACTTCACGGCAGGCCTCGACATGCCGAAGTTCTTCGGTCCGAAAGCAGAAAAGGTCGACATCCCGGAGCAAAATGTCGACGTGTTCGCGCTCAAGCGGCGCTGCCGCAAGCCGATCATCACCGCCGTGCAAGGCATCGTGTTTACGATCGGGGTCGAAATGATGCTCGCAGGCGATATCGTGGTCGCGGCCGCCGACAGCCGCTTCTGCCAGATGGAATCGAGGCGCGGGATTGCTCCTCTCGGCGGCGCCCATTTTCGTTATCTCACCAGGGCAGGGTGGGGCAACGCGATGTATCACCTGTTCCTCTGCGACGAATACGACGCCGAAGAAGCCCGCAGAGTAGGCTTCGTGCAGGAAATTGTCGAGCCGGGACACCAGATCGCGCGGGCGATGGAGCTAGCGGAGCTGATCACCAGGAATGCGCCGCTCGGCATTCAGGTGACCAAGGAAGCGGCGCTGAAGTATATCGATGCCGGGGAACGGGAAGCTGTCGGCTATATTCCCGAGATCAAGCAGCGCGTCTTCAACAGCGAGGACATGCTCGAGGGCATTCAGTCCTTTGTCGAGCGAAGGGCGGCCCACTTCAAGGGACGCTGACAGACGGAGCTATGACTCGCCAGTCGACCAGCCAGGCAAGTCGGACGTCTGGCTTGGTCGGCAAGTGGGCGCTGCCGCTCCCGCGATCGAGCCGTCAGCCAACATGCAATTCGGCCGCCCGGCACCGTTGAAGGACCAATAGCAAGTTTGCCGATGCAGGCTAGCCGTAGACCTCGGCGACAAAATCGATGAAGGCCCGGAGCTTTGGCGTCATCCGGCGGTTCTTCAGCCAGACGATATGCCGTTCGCGCGAGGCGGTCCTGTATTCCGGCAGGAGCGGCACCAGGCGGCCGGCCGCGACGTCATCGACCAGAAGCTCGTCACGCATCAACACGATCCCTGCACCCGCGAGTGCGGCGTACCTTATCCCGAACGCAGTGTTGATGCTCAAGCGGCTGCTGACCTCGACCTCCACCTCGCCATCCGGTCCGAAGAACGTCCAGCGCTGGCCTTCCGCCCAGCCCGCATACCGCAAGCAGTCATGATGGGCGAGATCCTGCGGGCAGGCCGGCGTACCGCGCTCGGCAAGGTAGCTCGGCGCGGCGCAGACCAGCCCCTGGTAGGCTGAGAGCGAGCGCGACATCATCGTGGAGTCACCGAGCTTGCCGACGCGGATTGCAGCATCGATGCCGTCCTCGAGCAGGTCGATCATCCGATCGCTCAGGACGATGTCCACGCTGATCTCGGGGTATTTCTTCATGAACCGGACCACCGCCGGCGCCAGGCTGTAGGAGCCGAATGCCACCGAGGTTGTGATCCGCAGCCTGCCGCGCGGCGCCTTCAGGGCGTGCTCGGCGAGCACGTCACCGGCTTCGGCTTCCTCCAGCAGATGACGGCAATGCTCAAGGTAATGCCGACCAAGCTCGGTGAGGCCCTGCCGGCGGGTCGACCGGTTGATCAATTGCGAGCCAATCCGCTCCTCGAGAAAGCGGATGTGCTTGCCGATCATGGTCGGCGACAGCCGCAAATCCTTGGCGGCCGCAACAAAGGAGCCGAGGTCGGCTACCTTGATGAACACCGCCATGCTGGTCAGTCGGTCCACGGGCAAAAGCCAGATCGTTGGTCGGCGCGCGAAGCGCGTCAGATGAACCACAGTATTGTTGACGAACCTTGAGCGATCAACTCGCGCACCGGAGCCGAGCGGACACCGGTCGAGCAGGGAGCAGGGCCGTCAACACCATTCAATGTCGACCACGCGTTCACACACAAACAACTGCGGCCGGCTTTTTCGGATTCGGGCAGGTCGCTAGCAAAGCAATGTCCGTCGGCCGCATACGCAAAGCGTTCCGGTGTCAGCCGCCGCGGCGTACGTCTTCCGACTTGGCCTGCCGGCATCCGCCGGCAGGCCATTTTCATCAGCACGACCTGCAGAGCAGCGGTTCGGTCTCATGTCGGTCTCATGATTTGACGCCTCGATCGATGCGCGTCTCGGCCAGCTCACGAGAACCGAAACTCGCTCAGGTCGATCGACACCATCAGCGGATCGTGGATCACGCCCTCGTCCGGGGGCGCGCTGGTAGGCACGCCGCTTTGTCGGAAAGTGAATGCCACAGGCCTCGGCGTAGTCATAGACAAGCTGCGCCGCGGGGAATGAGCCGGCAACGTCCACGTCATAATCGTGCCGGCGGAGCCGGAATGTGCTGTCGAAGAAGAAGTCCTGCACCATGCTGTGGGTCGCTAGTCCGACAGGAAAGCGCGCGCGCAGCCTGTGCCAGCGCTCCGGCCCCTCGTGCCAGGCGGGCATCTCGGCGATACTGACCCCCTCCAGGCTTAACAGGAACGGGGTCGTCAGGTAGGTCCACAGGGCATAGCCGTTGAAATAGGCGCGGTGAAGCCCGTCCCACGGCGTCGTTTTCCGATGGCCCGCGAATGAAGCCCTCGGATCCTGCCGCTCGGCGACGAGCGTGCCGTCGGCTTTCTCGATTGCAATGCGAGATGGCGAGTAGGCTGTCCTCTGATCCGGTGCTCCGAACGGCAGGAGCGATGCACGCTGCTCGTGCAACCACACCGTCATTTGCCGCGGGTTCTGGTCCTGGATGAGGCCCTTGATGCCCCAGAGCTCGCCCCCGGTCACGATGGTGGCCGCCACTTTGGAGAACGCGTTCCACTTTGCAAGGCCTCCGTGGGCGTCAAGGATGTCGTTGAGCAAAGCGAGCATGGCAAACTCCGAAGGGGCCGGTGATCGGTTGTTGGCTGATAGGCTTTGGCGGCTAGCGGTCAGCTGCCCGCGTTTGGCGCGCGGTCTGGCCCGCCGCGTCCCGGGTCCAGTCTTCAAGCGAAATGCTGGGCAGCTCGAAGCGCGCCGTCGTGCGCGCGTACCATCCGCCCTCCATGCGTCCGATCAGATCGAGCTTCTCGGCGTCGATGTGCTTGCGGTCGGGGTCGATCACGGCTTCGTCCGCTATATGCATGCAATGGATGCGACCTAGCACCAGGCTGAACGAGCCCAGCGCGATCTCCTGCATGAAGCCGCATTCCATCGCGACCGGTGCCTGCGCAATCCTTGGAATAGCCACGAACTCGCCGGGTGCGAGCGTCAGTCCCGCCTCGGCCGGCTCCTCGACGCCGTTCGGAAAGGCGATCGACGTGATCCGCATCTGTTCGGCGAGCGAATAGGGAACGAGGTTGACCACGAACTGCTCGTTGGTCCGGATGTTGAGGCGGGTGTCCTTGGGCTCGCCAGGTGAGCGGCTGCCAATGCCGATGCCGACGGTTGCGGGATCCGAGCCAAAAACGTTGAAGAACGAGAACGGCGCGGCGTTGACTGCGCCGGCCCGGTCGCGGGTTGTGACCCAGGCGATCGGCCGGGGCAGCACGGTGGCCAGCAGCAGCTTGTAGCGCTCGATCGGCTCAAGGCGGTGAAAGTCAAAGATCATGAAGCAGGTCCATAACAAGAGATGAATGATGTGCCGGCACCGCGATCAGGCGCCGCGCCGGACCTTTGGGAAATAATCAGGCGATATCGGCCAGGCGGTTGCAGCCGTGCGGACAGCGATCAGCTCGTCAATTTCGGTCTGGCTGTAACCGAGCTCGGCCAATACCTCCTCGGTATCCCTCCCGGGCTTTGGCGCCGGCGTCAGCAGCGCGGGCGGCACGATGGCCGAGCGATACCATGAAGGAACGGGCAGGGCTGTGCGGTGGCCACTTGGATGATCACGTTCGATCATCAGTAAGGGGCGCCCGTCCAGCTGCCGGTCGGCTTGCGATGCTTCCGGAATCAGGATGGCGTCGCGCAATTGATCGAGCCGGATCACGGCAGTCGCACTGGCCGACGGGACCGGGCTGATCCGCCTGGAGATCTCGGGCGTTGACAGCCCTGCGATCGCAGCACTGATTGCCGCCTCGGAACTGTCGGCGCTATTGAGCAGACCTGCGATCCTGCCGAGCTCGGACGGACGGCTGCACAATGCAATCCAGCCGTCCCTGGCGCGGTAGAGCCGGTAGTGCGCGCCGTAGCCGTGGGTCTCCTGGCCGGAAGGAACCTGTTGCTCAACACCGTCGGCTTGCACCATGAAGGGAAACTGGACGAGCTGCGCCCCCATGGCGAGCGAGGTCCTGACATCAGACGCACCGCGGCCGAGCCGGCGCGCGATCAGGGCGTGCAGCATGCCGAGCGTTGCAGAGAAGCCGGTGATATAGTCGACGCAGGAGGCGAGGCCGTGCATCACGGGGGCCTCTGGCGAGCCGAACCGCGTTGTAATGCCCGTCGCGGCCTGAAGCACGGGGTCATAGGCTGGAAAATCCTTGAACGGACCTCCCTCGGGGCCGCCCCACGCGCTGATCTGGCAGATCGTGAGTTCGGGATTGATCTGTCGCAGTTGCTGTTCGCAGATGCCGATCCCATCGAGCGATCGATCCAGGAAGTTGTGCACGAGAACGTCGCAGTCGCGCACCATCCGGTGGAATGCGCGTCGCCCCCGCTCGGATTTGAGGTCGAGGATGATGGCGCGCTTGCCCTGATTGACATCGACCCCGAACCACATCGTCATGCGCGGCCCCGCCTGGGGATGGACCGGGTCGATGCGGATGACATCGGCGCCAAGCTCGGCAAGCGTCCGTGCCGCAACCGGTCCCGCAATCACATTCGACAGATCGATGACGCGCAGACCTTCGAGGATATTCGCGCCGCCGGCCTTCACTGCGCCGGCCGGGGCAAGTCGTGATCGCAACCATTCGCCATGGCCTTCGCTGCGAGCACGGAGCCTCGGCGAATGCAGGCCTTCGCCGGCGATGGTCACGAAGCGGCCCGCCTGCCGCGTTGTGCCGAACCGTAGATCATAGAGCATGCTGACACAGCCGGCCTCGAGTGCCGCGGCAAAGTTCAACCACTCCTCGGTGCTCCGGACCACTGAGACGGGAACGCCGGCCGCCTGCAGCGCAGCTTCCCATTCTGCCGCGGTCCTGGTCAGCAGCCGCGCCGACATCAGTGCGAAGATGCGCTTTCTCCAGGCAACCGACAGGCCGCCGGAATCGCTGACATTGCTGCCGGCAGTCGCGACATCGTATGGGCTTGCAACCGTGATGCCCTCGGCGATCAGATCGTTGAGGAGGCCGAGCGCCTCAAGACAAGCCCTCGGCTGATGGACATGACCGATCGCGTTGATGAAGATGAAGCGGCCATCCTTGCAGCGATGATTGGCAAAGAAGGGCTGCGCTCCCTCGACAAGATGGGATCTGATCGCGGCGCGGTGTTTTGGCGCAAGATGGGCCTCGAGATCCCGCAGGATCGGCAGCGCAACCTCGCTCATGGACTTGTCGATCGGCGGCAGGTCGAAATATTGCGGCTGGTTCTCGATCCTCATGATCAAAAGCGCCATTGCCGACAGCAGCGCGTCCTGCAAGGGGACTTCGACGTGAGCGCCTCGCCCAGTGTTCAGCCGGTGCAGGTAGGCCGCAGAAGCTGCGATCGCGCCGTGCACGCCACCATAGGCGGATGCCATTGGCAGCGCGGTGAAGTTCGGCCTGCCTCCGAGGACTGGCCCCAGCGCATGGATATCGGTGAAGACGCCGACAGATGCCGCAACCGCGGCCTCCCACTGGCCTTGCCCTGAGGTAGGCGTGCCCGACGCAATGGCAGGCATCGAAATATAGACCAGTTGATTGTTGGCCCGCTTCAGCGTCTCGTAGTCGAGCCCGAATCTGACACTTCGCCCCTGGCCGAGATTGTCGATGACGATATCAGCAGTCTCCGCAAGGCGAACGGCACGGCTGCGGCCGCTCTCGCTGGCAAGATCAAGCTCAAGCTCGCGCTTGCCACGGGACAGAAGCGCCCGCGCAGGGACGTCCGCGCCGCCCGGCTTGTTGATGTCGATGACATCCGCGCCCTGGTCTGCAAGAAGCATCGACGCGACCCGCCCAGCCCAGATGCCACCAAGGTTCAGGGCACGTACACCTTCCAATGGGGCGAACACAGTTTGCCGGTCGGCCTTTTGATGTTCCGCAGGCGATTTCACGGCCATCGTTGCTTACTCCCTTGCTTGCGCTTGATTGCTCGTGCCGGGCTGTCTTCGTGCCGGGCTTCCTTGCGGTAATCTTCGTGCCGAATTGCGCCTGGTTCGGACTGTTCGGAGCAAATTGAGATAATCCTAGCGATTGCCTTTGCGGCATAAACCGGCTTCGGGTTGTTTCAATCAACACCATTCGTGCATGATCGAGGACCTCATGGCCTCGCCGACCGGTTCTTGCGTAGCTGTGCGGGGCGTTGCGCCGTCGTCTGCCCAGGCGTCGCCGTCGTGCGCGCAGGTCGAGCCGGCTCGCGGCTGAATCACCACGGGCTTCCGGATCGTCATGGACGAGGAAGCGCGAGCGCAACGACCCGGCAAGATGACGCAACATCAGGCGTCGACGCGCCCATTGGAGGCCGTCGGGACCATCTGCTCGTGCAGCGGCCGGGCTCAATCCTCGGCCGCTTGAGCGCGGGGATGGCTGATCAGCACGCCGGCCGCGGCAAGCCGCGCCAATTCCGCCGCACAGACGCCGAGCTCGCTCAAGACCTCGATATTGTGCTCACCCTGGAAGGCGGGGGGACCCGGCGGCGTCAGCTCCTCGTCCGAAAACCGCCACGGCCGGCCGGGCAGGCGATATTCGCCGCCGCTGCGATCCGGGACGCGCTGCACGGCGCCCCAGTATGCGCTCCAATCCGAACCGGCGAGTTCCTTGACAGAGCGGACTTCACCCATCGCGATCTTGGCTTCGTCGAACTGGGCATCGAGACTTGCCATGTCCGGGAAGGTCAGGATCCAGGTCTGGATGATCTGGTGCAGGGCACCGAAATGGATCCGCCGCGCCGCCGCCGTTCCAAACCGCGGATCGTCCGCGAGATCGGCCCGCCGCATCGCGCGAAGCCAGGACGGAAACGTCCGGCTCCCGACAATGCTCGTCGCGACGGTGAAATGCTCGCCCCCGGGCCCGGTGAAAAAGGCGCAGTCGGTCGCACCCAGAATGGCCGGCTCTGCCCCGATGTCATCGTCCGACAGGTCGAGATGGGCGCGCTCATTGATCGCGAGCAAAGTCGCGGCCATCGCCACGTCGATGAATTGTCCGCGTCCCGTCCTTTGCCTGCTGTTCAACGCCGCCAAAATCGCGATCACCGCCTGCAATCCGGTGTAGACATCGCCATGGGAAAGGCTGTCGGTCCGCGGCTCGCGCAGCGCCTCGCCGTAGTGGCGAACGCTGTTCGCGGTGAAGCCCACTTCCGCCTGCACCGTCGGCGCGTAAGCCATGCGGCTGCGCCACGGGCCGCCCTGGCCGTAACCCGTGATCGAGGCGTAGATCAGGCGCGGATTGCGTTTTGCCAGGGTCTCGTAGTCAAGGCCGAAGAAACCGAGCGTTCCGGCGCGAAAATTCTCCACCACGATGTCGGCGGTGTCACACAGTTTGAGCGCCAGTTCGCGGGCGCCCGGCAGATTGAGATTGATGCTGATATTGCGCTTGCCGGCGTTTTGCTGTGCGTAATAGCCGGACATCCCCTCGCTCGAGGGGAAGGCAAACCGCGAAAGGTCCGGTCGCGGCGGCTCGATCTTGATGACCCCGGCGCCGAGATCCTGCAATGTGCGTGCACAGAGCGGCCCGGCAAGAACCCGGGAGAAGTCGACGACGCGCAATCCTTTCAGAGGCCCGCTCATGGTCAGCGCCCCGCAAACCTGGCCAGTCCCGGCCCGTTCGCCCGAAACGAGGCAAGGCCGGTCTTCAGGTCCTCCGAGGCCCATATCGGCGCTTGAACCCGCGCCATGGCCTGATCGGCGGCGTCAACTCCCTCGTTGACCGCAATATGGACGAGCTCCTTGGTTGCCGCATGCGCGAGCGTCGGACCCTGTGCAAATTCTTCGGCAATCGTCATCGTCACCTGCTCAAGCGCCTCGTCGGGCACGGTCAGGTTGATCAGGCCCCATTTCTCGAGGGTCGGCGCATCGTAGCGGCGCGCCAGCATCGACATCTCCTTGGCCCGCGCCGCGCCGATGCGCTGGACCTGCCGCTGGATGCCGCCGAGCAGCGGGTGCAGCCCAAGCGTCGCCTCGACCGAGCCGATCTTCGCAGAGGCGGCTGCGATGATGTAGTCGCAGGCCAGGGCGAGCTCGAGACCGCCGCCGAGGCAGGCACCATGGACGCTTGCGATGACCGGGATCGGCAGTAATTCCATGAAGCGCAGGAATTCAAGGCCGGTCATCCGGCGGCCTTCGCCGCCGGCATCGCCACCCGCCACGCGCTGGTCGAAAATATCGAGATCGGCTCCGGCGGAAAAATGCCGTAATCCGCTGCGGATCGTAATCGCCCGGCTGCCGGCATCGCGTGCGGCCTCGATCTCTTCCACCAGGGCATCGATCAGTTTCGGCCCGATCAGATTGTAGGGTCGATAGACCATCGTCAGCACGGAGACGCCGCCGTGGGCCTCGCGCGTTACCAAAGCATCGTCAGACAAGGTCGGCGCTCCGTCGGGTCAGCTGGCTATCTGGATACGGGCTGCAAGAGATGCACCGTGCGGCTGGCGAGCTTGTCTTTCACGCGCTCGGCATAGGCTGCCATGTGCGGGGAGCGGGCATGCGCCTTTAGCGCCGCAACGCTTTCCCATTTTTCGACAATGATGAAGGTGTCGTCGCCATAGGGTGTCTGCGGAGGACCATAGTCCTGGAAGTCGGTAAAGGCCGTATACTCGATGCAGCCGGCCTCGGCGTGAACGGCAGGAACGTTGCGATGGAAAATCTCGAGCACCTCGGCTCTCATGCCGGGCTTGGTGACGATCACGACAATGCCTTGTATCATTCGAACTGGTCCTTCAAGCGAGTTTGTACGGTCCAAACCTAGCGTGACACAGCGTGAGCAAGTAGCCAGTGACTGGTGATTAGTCAGAACACTTCTGGTGCTCAATTCCGGCGCTTGCCGGTCAATCGCAGATCAATCGCTTGAACGGGCTTGGGAAGACAATGGAACGGCGCGCCGGGGAAACAGGTGAAACCGGCGATGCCGCGGCTCCCTTCAGATGCTCGATCAGAGCGTTGCCAATCGCTCGCTAGTCCCCGCCGGAGACACCGAGCAACTCGCCAAACTCCTCCCATGCCCGTCCGCTCCAGCGGCGCAGCTTGATCTGGGTAATGGCCTGGTTGACCGTCGGGCCGGTGTTGACACGGACGCCGTCCAGAAATGTCGGCAGCGCGAAATCCTTGATATTGTGGGCTTGCCGGTTGATGTTCTCCCGGGAGAGATCGTCGCCGCACTGTCGCAGCACCTGCTCCAGCAGCGCGGCCTGCTGTGTTCCCGCAAGGTAGAGCGTGTCGCCAATATCTGCGCCCGTCAGATACTTTGCAAAATGCGCCCGGTACGACCTGATCGCTGGATCGTCGGCCCACTTTGGATCATTCGGGTCCTTGTAGAACGATGAAGAGATCACTCCGACCGAGGCCTCGAGCCCGGCCGGCACCAATGTCGCGGAGACCGAGCTTGCAACCGAGGGAATTGCAATCAGCGGCTTCCAGCTCAACTCATGGGCCTTGCGGATCGCCTGTGCCGCGAACTTCGGTGCTCCGGCGACAAACAGCGCATTCGCCCCGGCAGCCTTGAGCGTCAGGATCTGGGATTCGATCGTCGGCTGCGTGACCTCGAACTGCGCTGCCACCACCTGCTTGTCGAAGTCCGCGCCGAGCGCGTCCTTGAAGGCGCCGAGGAAGTCCCGACCCAGATCATCGTTCTGGTAGAGCACGCCGATCCTGGCCTCGGGCAGGCTCGTTGCGATGAAGCGCGCGATGACCTTGCCTTCCGTCGCATAGCTCGGCTGCGAGGTCGTGGTGTAGGGAAATTCGCTGGCATGGGTGAACTTTGCCGCGCCACTAACCACGAAAAGGTGAGGGATCTTGTTCGAATTGAGATAGCGGACGATCGCCGAATTGGTGGCGGTGCCGAGCGGGCTGAAGATGACGGCGACCTCATCGCCCTCGACCAGCCTGCGCGTGTGCTCGACCGCCTTCGGCGGACTATAGGCGTCGTCAAGCGCAATCAGGTTGATCTTCCGACCGTTGATCCCACCCCGATCGTTGAGCGCGTTGATATAGGCGATCACACCCTTTCCGTAGGCGCCGAATTGTGAAGCCGGCCCGCTGAATGGGAACGTGGCACCGATCTTGATCTCGGTCGCCGTAACACCTGGCAGCTCGGCCGCATCGGCGTGAACCAGTCCAACGGCCGCGGCAATGACAAGCGCGTGTTTCAACCTGACGAACATCAAGACGCCTCCAACAAGCAGGACGTGAGAGTAAGTCAAACCGGCAGCGGTCCAACAGGCGGTGAGGGTGCGTTCTGTCTGAACCCGTGGTCTCGAATGCTTGGCAAAGCATCGGCCAGCACCAGCCATGAAATAGCTCGCGCGCACGAATTGCAGGCCCGCACGGAGCTGCGCGCCGACAAGCCCGGCTACTTCACTGCCGAACGCTACTCGCCTGAAGTCGGCATGTCCTGACATGACGGCGTATTTGCCCTTTACGGCATGGCGGCGATTTCTATTTTTTGTCGAGATGTCCCGTAGGTCCTGCTGGCGGGTAAGCGACGCATATCGCGGGACGGGCTTGCAGGGAGCGGCATGGCAATCAACTTGAACATCAACGGCAGCAATCACACGATAGGACGGACGGTGACAGGCCGCTGCTATGGGTGTTCACGCCCGTCCTGGCTCCGCTGGTCGGCGAGCTCTGAGCCACGGCCTTGGCCGCGCGACACCGGGCGTGCGGACGCGGCAGGCAGGTGCCGGTGGTCGGGGGAAGGGTGAGATGAGCGAGGTCGAGAATACGTTCCAGGAGTTCATTGACGCACTCCACACCGCGGACGACATGGATGCGTTCGAGCGTGTCGCCAATCGCTTCGCCGAGAAGCTCGGCTTCGAGCGATTTGCCTATCTGCGTCTTGCCGGTGAGACGCCGACATTGATCTCGTCCTATCCAAGATCCTGGACCAGCCGCTATTTCAGCCTGCGCTACCAGGAGCTCGACCCCGTGGTGATCCGTGCACGCGCCGAGCATGGGCTGTTCAGCTGGACAGGCAGCTCTTCGGCCCCGAGCGGCAGCCGCGAGCAGCGTCGACTCTTTGAGGAAGCAGGGACATTCGGGATCAGGTCGGGCATCACCGTCCCGATCCGCGGCGGGTTCGGTCAGACCGCCGCCTTCACCCTGGCGACCAATGATCGGGAAATTCAGGTCGAGAAGCTTGCAGCCAAACTGAGGGACGTGGTGCAACTCGCCGGACTTTATTTTCACGCGCATGCCAGTGTCGGGCTTCGCCGCGCCGCCACACCACAAGCCCTCGCCGTCGACCTGACGCAGCGCGAGCGGCAGTGCCTCGCCTGGATCGCGCAGGGAAAGACCACAGCCGACATCGCGCTGCTTGTCGAGATCGCACCGCGTACCGTGGTCTTTCATCTTGAGAATGCGCGCCGCAAGCTCGGTGCGGCGTCGATCGCGCAATGCGTCGCGGAAGCCCTGCGGCGCGGCCTGCTGCGATAGCGCTTCCTGCACGTTCATTTCCTGCAACCACCGAAGCAGCCCTGCCGCTGATGCGTACCGGGTTCACGCGGCGTCCGCGCGGCTATCAGGTCAAGTTTAAGCAAGGATGAGCCGATCCCTGCAGAATCTGACAGGCGAAGCCTGGCGCGTTTTCTGGTCTTGAGGTCTCCCGACGTTGTCAGGAGGTCTCTATGCGCGCTGTCGTACTTCACGCCCCGCAATTTTCCCGCAATCTGGAGCTGTTATCCGCGATGTATCGAATGCGCCGCCGCGTCTTCAAGGACCGGCTCGACTGGTCGGTGTCCGTGTCCGGCGAGTTCGAGCTCGACGTCTATGATGCGCTGGGGCCGACCTATCTCGTCCTGGTCTCTGACACTGGACAGGCGATCGGCGCGGTTCGGCTGCTTCCAGCGACCGGGCCAACGATGCTGGCCGACACCTTTCCGGCTCTGCTCGGCGGGGAGACCGCGCCACGTGGTGACAACATTCTCGAGAGCTCGCGCTTTTGCGTCGATACCGGCCGTGCTGCCGAACAGGGCAGCAAGGGGCTCAACCGCGCCACCATGATCCTGTTTGCCGCCATGATCGAGGCGGCACGGCTGGCGGGTGCCGACAGCATCGTGACGGTTACCGACATCAGGATGGAGCGCATTCTGCGCCGGGCAGGCTGGCCGCTCCGGCGGATCGCAGCTCCGCAGCAGATCGGATCCACCATGGCGGTCGCGGGCTTCCTCGAGACGTCCGAGCAATCACTTCTTCAGATCTACGGCGAAGCCGGGATTGCCGGACCCGTGCTCGTCTCCGCGGATATCGCCGAAATCGCCGCCTGAACACCCCGTGCAGGCGCAATCCGAGTTGGATGGCTTGTCCAGATGCTCGCGGATCCCCGACATAGCCGCGTGGTCTTGATCAACCTCGCGCGCGCCGGCGATCAAACAAGCGCCGCGTCTGGGGCGCGCGAGGCCGGTTTGAGCCTGCTCAAGGCCGGCCTTGCGTTGTTCGCGGTCCCCGTAATGACCATTGGTCAGGCTGCACCGTTTTCGATTGCATCGGGCGAGCAGACGGCGGGCCCGATGGGCGAGCTCGAGGGCGATGCGCTCTCGCTTTGGCACAATGAGCAGTTCACTGCGGCTCTCGATGCGTCGGACACCCGGATCATCTACCTCTGCGGAAGTTGGCTTGAGGAAGATATCTTCATTGTCGCGCTCCAGGGCGCCGAACGCGGATATGAAATCCGCCTGCTGTCGGACCTGATTGAAGCGCGCAGCAACGACGACCGCGCGCTGGCCTTCGACCGGCTGGCAAGCCACGGCGTCCTCGCAGGCACCGTGCGGCAGATGCTGCTGGAGTGGGCGGCCTTTTGCGACGATGCGCGATTGAAGCAAAGCGTGCTGCGGCTGTTGTCATGACGGAAAGCGTCCAAACGACCGCGCTGATAACGCAGCGCCGCCGCGAGATTCTCGCGGGCCAGGCTCTCGTGGACCGAGCCCGCGTGCGGTCTCGACCATCCGGCGTCGATCCCTGGCGCAACGCGATGTCTCCCCGCGCCATGTCGCGGACATCAGAACCGTTGGGTGCACCGGCAAGACGCATCGGGAACGGTGATGCGTCGATGCCGACAATGGCGCTCGCTTGTCGAGCCGGCCGCCTTTGCGGCCAGCGCGTTTTTTTTTGAGGAGCCCCCGGTCGGCGCGGTGGGCGGCGCTCCCGTATAGCCCCGAACCGGCGGGCCGCAACCGCGCGGGTGCTCGAGCCGCCCGGAGACGTCTTTGACGCCCGTTGCGCGGTCCTCCGCTGACGCTCCGGCCTGACGGTGCGGCCCGCCTCTTCGTTCGGGGCTTCCCGGTCGCTCTTCGCCGCCCACCCCGCCTCTTCGGGGGCCGGGCGCGGCAGGGACGAGCGAATGGAGATTGTCATGTCCACAATGCCGACACGGAGCCCGCGGACCACGGCGAAACAAAGTCTCTATGAAGATATCACCGCAAAGATCATCGCCGAGCTTGAGGCGGGCATTTTTCCGTGGGCGCGGCCTTGGAGCGCAAGCGGAGCGAGCGAGCCATTTGCCCTGCCGCGCAACGCTGCGACCGGCAAGAGCTATTCCGGCCGCAGGGGACGCGGCTCGTGGGCAAATACGATAGCGTCGTGGCCTTTGGCCAGAAACGGGCGTTGGTCGTCTGGACGAGACTTATCCTGCCGAATGGCAATTCGGTCGTGATCGAGAACCTTCCGGCAACCGACGTCGCCGGCTACGCAGGTCTCGAAGACGAGGTCGATTTCCATACCTGGCAGTTGCTCAAGGGCGTCGCGCTCGCGACCCTGATTGGGGTGGGGACCCAACTCTCTATCGGCAACGACGAGAGCGATCTCGTCAAGGCGCTGCGGGAAAGCACGCAACAAACGACCAATCGTGCGGGGCAGCGCCTGGTGGAGCGTGAGCTCGACGTGCAGCCAACGATCACGGTGCGGCCGGGATGGCCGCTTCGGGTGATTGTTTCGAAGGATCTGGTGCTGAAGCCATACCAGGATGTTGAGGCAGTAGCGAAGGGCAGGTGAGGGATGAAGCTTGCGAAGCTGCCTGATCGAACACCCGTAAGGATGAATCTTGTGCTGGCACCGAGCTTGGCGAAGCGGCTGCGGGAGTATGCTGATTTTTATGCGGAGACTTACGGCAGCAAGGAGGAGGTTGCCGAATTGATCCCGTTCATATTGGAGGCATTTCTCGATAGTGACGCGGATTACAAATCGAAACAAAAGGATGACAAACGTAAAAAATCGAGCCGATTGGGTAGCTTGCAGGGCTTGCGTGAACCGGCGAACGACCCGGGTCTAAAGCTTTAGGTCGTCCCTGCGAGAGTGGTCAGAGCTGAGGCTCCGCCGGAGCCCACGTCTCCGCTTGATCCAACCCCTGCTGATTCGTCACCTCCACGCAGCTGTTGTAGTCGAGTCGGACCCGTAGCTAACGCGCAAGGGCCCGGCAACGATGCCGGGCCATTTTTTTCTCTTGAGCGCTGAACGGTCAGACTCAAAAGTCCATGCCACCCATGCCGCCGGCCGGGGGCATCGCGGGGCCACCGGCGTTCTTCTTCGGCAGCTCGGCAACCATCGCTTCCGTTGTGATCAGGAGCGCCGCAACCGAGGCGGCGTTCTGGATCGCGGTGCGCACGACCTTGGTCGGATCGATGATGCCCTTGCTGACGAGATTGACGTACTCGCCAGTCTGGCTGTCGAAGCCGAACGCGTACTGATCCTTCTCCAGGATCTTGCCGACGATGACGGAACCATCCTCGCCCGCGTTGATCGCGATCTGGCGGGCCGGCGCGGAGAGCGCCTTGCGCACGATCTCGACGCCGGTCTTTTGATCGTCGTTCTTGGTGCGGATGCCTTTGAGATGTTCGGAGGCCCGGAGCAGGGCGACGCCGCCGCCCGGCAGGATGCCTTCCTCGACCGCCGCGCGGGTCGCGTGCATCGCGTCATCAACACGATCCTTGCGCTCCTTCACCTCGACTTCGGTCGCGCCGCCGACGCGGATCACCGCGACGCCGCCTGCGAGCTTGGCGAGACGCTCCTGCAGCTTCTCACGATCGTAGTCCGAGGTGGTCTCCTCGATTTGCGCCTTGATCTGGGCAACGCGGGCGTCGATGTCGGCCTTCTTGCCGGCGCCGTTGACGATCGTGGTGTTCTCCTTGTCGATCATCACCTTCTTGGCACGGCCGAGCATCTGCAGCGTGACGTTCTCGAGCTTGATGCCGAGGTCTTCCGAGATCGCCTGGCCGCCGGTCAGGATCGCGATGTCCTGCAGCATGGCCTTGCGGCGGTCGCCGAAGCCCGGAGCCTTGACGGCCGCGACCTTCAGGCCGCCACGCAGGCGGTTGACGACCAGGGTGGCCAGCGCCTCGCCTTCGACGTCCTCGGCGACGATGACCAGCGGCTTGCCGGTCTGCACCACGGCCTCGAGCAGCGGCAGCAACTCGTTCAGCGAGGAGAGCTTCTTCTCGTATATCAAGATGTAGGCGTCGTCCATCTCGGCGCGCATCTTGTCGGCGTTGGTGACGAAGTAGGGCGAGATGTAACCGCGGTCGAACTGCATGCCCTCGACGACGTCGAGCTCGGTCTCGAGCGACTTGGCTTCCTCGACCGTGATCACGCCCTCGTTGCCGACCTTCTTCATGGCGTCGGCGAGGAACTTGCCGATCTCGGCATCGCCGTTGGCCGAAATGGTGCCGACCTGCGCGATCTCCTCGTTCGAGGTCACTTTCTTGGAGTTCTTTTCCAGATCCGCGACAACGGCGTCGACCGCGAGATCGATACCGCGCTTCAGATCCATCGGGTTCATGCCGGCGGCAACCGATTTGGCGCCTTCACGGACGATCGCGGCAGCCAGTACGGTCGCGGTGGTGGTGCCGTCGCCGGCAGCATCCGCCGCCTTCGACGCCACTTCGCGCACCATCTGGGCGCCCATGTTCTCGAACTTGTCCTCGAGCTCGATCTCCTTGGCGACGGCAACGCCGTCCTTGGTGATGCGGGGCGCGCCGAACGACTTCTCGAGCACCACGTTGCGGCCCTTCGGACCGAGGGTGACCTTCACCGCGTTGGCAAGGATATCTACGCCACGCAGCATGCGATCGCGGGCATCGACACCTAGTTTGACCTCTTTAGCTGACATGTTTGTCCTCCCTGAATTGAAATTCGTCTCTCACCTGCGAGGCAGCATCGACAGGTGCTCCTCAGGGTGAGCGCTTGCGGCGGTCAGCGTTAGGCCGCCTTCCTGGAGCCGGAAACGTCGGTGAGAACGCCCATGATGTCGCTCTCCTTCATGATCAGAAGCTCCTGGCCGTCGATCTTGACCTCGGTGCCGGACCACTTGCCGAACAGGACCCGATCGCCTACCTTGAGGTCGATCGGGATCAGCTTGCCAGCTTCGTCGCGACCACCGGGGCCGACGGCGATCACTTCGCCTTGGGAGGGCTTTTCCTTGGCAGTATCCGGAATGATGATGCCGCCAGCGGTCTTCTCTTCGGCGTCGATGCGCTTGACCACGATGCGGTCGTGAAGCGGACGGAATTTCATGCGGTCCTCCTTGGCTTTTGTGATTATTGCTGGATTGGCAGTCGCAATGAGCGAGTGCTCACCGCTCCTCACATAAGTCCGTGACACTCCGGCGCAAGGGCTTCGACCCATGTTGCCTGTTGGCCCTTGGTGTCGAACCGCGCCCCTCACTTTGACTACGGCTCTTTTGGGGGGATCGGACGTGACTGCGGGCATACTAGATCGACGCAAATGACCCGACGCGGAAGTACGTCCTAGTCCAGCGCCGGCCCAATATGCTTTGATGCGCGGGTTAGGACTGAGATACATGGGTGGCTGATGTACATGTTCATTCGAAAGTACACCAACGTTCGTTCGGTTGCGGACGCTGCTCGCCGCGCCAAAAGCGGCATCGGTCAGATCCTAAGAGAATCGCACGGATTCAGATCTTATTACGTATTGGATGGGGGCGATGGCGTCGGTATCGCCGTGATGATATTCGATGACCGCGAAAGCGCTAATGCTGCAAACGATAAAGTACTGGATTTCGTTCAAGCAAGCCTGCATGACCTTAATCTTGGAGACCCCGAAATCACCGCTGGGGAAGTTTTGGTGAAAATAGAATCTGATGCGTAGTCTTCCGCGCCTCGGTTGCCGCGGGAGAACCAGACTTCTCTGTGTGCGGGCCTCTATCGCCGCCTGTAACCCGAAGGCGGTAGTCGGTAGGCCGATTGGGATCGCGGCAGGCGGCGGTCGGCCGCATGCGAACGTCTGCGGCAGTCCGGGACACCTTCACCTATTCCAGCGGTCATCCAACTGGGGGCGTCCTATCCAGGCCCTGTTCAGGCACCGGGTTGTCCAGCCAAGCTGCGACTTCCCCTGTAGTCGCGCCTGAGCTTCCTGGTAAGGGCCGACGTAGCGAAGCTGGGTCGGTATTTTGGGATAGATGCGTCGTATCCGCGCAACGGCACGCTCTGCAGCCTTCCTGTCGCGTGCATCAAAGGCAAATCCGAAGCCGGTGCGCAATCGGTCCGGCAGCGACTCGGCGCTCAGGGTTTGATACCAGCGCGGCGACCGCAACCACGGTCGTCCACCGGCGAAGATCTGCCGGGCCACCTCGCGCGCGGCGGTGCTGACGGACAATGTATCCGATTGCATCATCGCTGCCGTGTAGGCAGCAAATGAATCCCAATGCGCCGGCAAGTCGCTCGGAGTCAACCCGAACAACGCCCCAAACAGCCGGCTTTCGGCCCAATAGTGCTCGCGTTCTTCGACCGAGAACGGAGGCAGGATCAGGTCGTGGACGGCCAGAGCGGTGTCGACAAGGGTCGCGTGAACCCAGCGCAATGCTGCAGCCTCGTTGGCGCGGTACGGCGACCCGCTCTCGAACGGACCAATTGCTTCGGGCAGGCGGCCGACGATCATGGTATGGCGGTGGTGCAGTTGCCGGGCAGCGGTAAGGGCCGCATCGAGCGAGCCGAACACCATCGTAAACACCACGTCAAAGGTTCGATGAAAGCGACCGATCGGATCCGCGAAGGTCCGCGAGTGCTCGGCCACCGCGGCGGCGACCCAGGGATGCGCCAGCTGAAGCAGCAAGGCACGACCGGCACCCAAAAAGGTGATGGCTTCTCGGTCGATCCGCCAGGTCATCGAGCCTGGACCAAAAATGCCCTCGGCCGGTCCGGCGGCCCGAGCCCGGACGAAATCAAGAGCGAGCTCGAGATCGCTTTCGGAAACCAACTGCGCACCTCCCGAACCAGACGGGGGTATTCCACTGGTCTGTGCAGTCTATCGCAATTCGCCAAGCCAAAGCTCTCTCAACGTAGTCGCATGATGTCTACCCGGGCGGAATACGCCGGCCTGATTTGGTCGTGTCCCATGCGGGTAAGCCGCGTGCCGCGGCTGCTGCGACGCAGTTTGCTGAAGGAACTGTCCTACCGCCGTCTTTCATACTTCCGCTCGAAAGCGTATTGTTTCGATCGAACGAGCTCACTCCGCAGCGTGGTCGTTCAGAGTCTCTTGTTCTTCGGTTCAAAAAACTCTCGAAAGCGAAACGCGGGGAACGCTCATGACCGGCGCAAGGCTGAAACATTACGGCTGGGGACGGGAAGGCGAAGGCATGAGCGCGGAAGAGCGGGCGTTTGTCCTCGGCCGCTACCATGCCAAGTTTGGCGCCGGCGAATTCGAAACGGTCACTGTTCCTGGCCTCGAAGAGCTGTCCTTGCGGGAACCGCGCGTGGTGCCGCCGGCTTCGCTCACGCCGTTCTGCACGACCGAACGCTACGACCGCGCCGCGCACACTTACGGCAAGTCCTACCCGGATTACGTCAGGGCCATGCTCGGCGATTACGGTTGCGCGCCCGATGTCGTGGCCTATCCAACCAACGAGACGGAGATTTCGGCTGTCATGGACTGGGCGGGATCCGTCGGTGCTTCGCTGACGCCGTTCGGGGGCGGATCGAGCGTGTGCGGTGGCGTCGAGCCGCAGGCCGATGGCATCAAGCACAAGGCGGCCGTCACGCTTGACCTGCGCAATCTCTGCAATGTCGTCGAAGTCGATCCGGTCTCGCGCGCCGCCTTGATCGAAGCCGGCACCTATGGGCCGGCGCTGGAAAACCAGCTCAAGCCGTACGGCGTCACGCTGCGGCATTTTCCGCAGAGTTTTGAGTATTCGACCTTGGGCGGCTGGATCGCGACGCGATCGGGCGGCCACTTCGCCAGTCTCTACACCCATATCGACGATTTCGTCGAAAGCCTGCGTGTCGTGACGCCGGTTGGCGTTGTGGAGACGCGCCGGCTTCCCGGCTCGGGCGCGGGGCCGAGTCCCGACCGCATGTTCATCGGCTCGGAAGGAATCTTAGGCGTGATCTCGCGCGCATGGATGCGATTGCAGCAGCGTCCAAAATACCGCGCCGGCGCATCGGTTCGCTTTCCCACTTTCTTCGATGCCGCGCGCGCGGTGCGTGCCGTGGCACAAGCCGGCCTCTATCCCTCCAATTGCCGCATCTTGGACCCGCAGGAGGCGTTCAACACCGGTGCGTCCGACGGCAGCTCCGCCATCATGGTGCTGGCATTCGAATCGGGCGACCATCCCTTGGACGCCTGGTTCAAGCGTGCGCTCGAATGCTGCGCCGACCACCGCGGGACACCGGAGCCCGTAGAGGCCGGCGACGCGCATCTCGAAGGCGCGGCAGGCATCTGGCGCAACGCGTTCATTCGCATGCCCTATGCGCGCGAATTCTTGACGCCCGTTGCTATCATCAACGATACGTTCGAGACCGCCATCACCTGGGATCGGTTCGAAAGCTTTCACGATCAGGTCAAGACGGCAACCGAACGCGCGATTCTACAAGCGACCGGGGTGAAGGGTGAAGTCACCTGTCGCTTTACCCACGTCTACCCGGACGGGCCCGCGCCCTACTTCTCCTTCCATGCGCGCGGTCGGCACGGTGGGCTGCTCGCGCAGTGGAAGGCCATCAAGGACGCGGCGAGCGACGCGCTGATCGCGGCGGGCGGCACCATCACGCATCACCATGCCGTCGGCCGCGATCACCGACCCTGGTACGACCGGCAGCGGCCACAGCTTTTTGCCGCCGCGTTGCGGGCCGCCAAGCGCGAACTAGATCCCAGCGGCATGCTCAACCCGGGTGTCCTGATCGATTCTTAGGCGGATGCCGTTAACGCACGTGTGGTGATCCCAAGGTCAAGGTGGAGACCTATGGCGAGAGAATCGGAAGGCAATTTTGAGCGCCGGGCTGCGCGTGGATATTTTCGGCGAAGCGTGGCCAAGTCACGCGATCAGATGGCTTCACCCAGCGTGTTGCCGCCGCGGGCGGCTGCCAAAGTTCCACGCCATCAGCAAAGAGCAGTCGTGGGTCGTCACCGGCGACGGATGACGTTCCGCCGCCGGCGGAGACCGCCAAGGTTCGGTATCACCCCGAGCCGCTAAAGATGTGCCGCCATGGGCGGCTGCCGCGGGCGCTCCACTAACTGCCAGGGTCGAGGATACGCAGTCAGCGCCCGACAACTTTTCGCCAGCATCGGTGATCGATAGGCCGCCGCCGTCGGCCAAGCCGGCCACCGATTGCGATGGCTTTAGCGTCGGCATCGGACCGTGTCTTGCGCAGCAATCGGTTGATCGCGCGGGAGGTTCCAGCAGCTCTGCCAATACGGGAGCCGAACTGATCAAGTCCTCCGATCGTCTTCCGTGGTAAGCTGATCAGTTACGTTGAACTGAGCCTCATAGTGTTCGATCGACCAGTGTTCGCGGGCAATGGACCCGCTCGCGTTTGGTGCACTAAGAAGCTGCTAACGTCTTGATGAATTCTTCCAAAGTTGGCTGTGGTGCCGTTTGCAGCTTATGGAGCTCTTCGGGCTTCAATTTAGTGTAGCGTCGCAGCGTTCGCCAATCTTTGTGGCCGGTAACCAAGGCCACTTTTTCGATGGGTAGCCCTGCCTCAAAGAGCCGACTAGTGCCTTCGTGTCGTAAGTCATGAAAATGCAGGTCCTCGATCTTCAATTCCTCGCAGCCGCGTGCGAACGCCTTGCTCACTGAGCGATGGTTGTACGGGAAAACGCGACCCTGACCCCTCGTGATAATGTGCTGCTGGAGAGTGATCTCCCAGGCATCGTAACCGGTTAGGTTGAGGAGGGGGACCTTCTGATCATTCCCGTCTTTCTTTCTGGGATCTTTGCGGTCGATGATAGTAACAATCCGAGTTTTCATATTCACGTGCGGCCAGGCGGGCCGGCAAATTTCTTCTTGTCGCATTGCGGTCGCGACCGCGTAACGGACGATGCGGCCCATCGGAATGACCTGTCGGGGATTGGTCTCAAAGTATTCGATCAGCTCGTCGAGCTCGTCTTGAGTTGGTCGCCGATCCCGTTCATCTGATTTTCCGACGAGGCCCAGATGTCGCAACGCAAAGCGTGCGAGACGCACCTCTTCGGCAGAAACCTCAATTCCGTGGACGGCCGCGGCGTGCGTCGCAACGGTCCTGATGAAGGACATATCGATTGCCAGAGTAGCGGGCCCGGCGCCTTGCTTCGCTCGCTTTCTGCCATATTCGATCAGCCGCTCCCGGTCGAGCCGAGGCAGCTTTGTGGATCCAAGGTCTTCCTTAAGCGCTTCAAGGACGGCCGCCTTGGATCGGCGGGGAGGGCGGCCGACGTCGTGCATGTCTCCGATATGAAGATCGATGATGTCGCCGAAGGTTTTGGCCTTCACCGCGGCGCGCGCCTTAGGTGACCTGTTGCGATCGATATTGCGCTCGATGTCGAGCGCCCATTCCTCGCCATCCTTGCGGCGGCGGAAGGTTTCTGCAACGTACCGGTTCTTGCGGCGGACCTGGACGCGCCAGTTCCCGGATGGCAACTGAGTGAAGCTGGCCACGGTCGTGTGCACTCCCCAAATCGTGTGCGCTACGTGTGCGCTGACAGGTCAAAACGGGTACAAACGTGTGCAATTTCGGCTAGTTTGGAGGGCACTCGTTCTTGTTCCATCCCATTGAGATAGTAGAGTAAATCATTGGAATCGCAAGACTATCGCTTTTCCGTGGCGCCCATGCTCGACTGGACTGACCGGCATTGCCGTTTTTTCCATCGCCTGATGTCGCGGCGGGCGCGGCTCTATACCGAGATGCTCACGACCGGCGCGGTGATCCACGGCGACCGGGCGCGGCTGCTCGCCTTCGATGCCAGCGAGCATCCGCTCGCCCTGCAGCTCGGCGGCTCCGATCCGCATGACCTCGCCACGGCCGCTGTCATTGGCGAGGACTTTGGCTATGACGAAATCAACCTCAATGTCGGCTGCCCGTCCGATCGGGTGCAGAACGGCCGCTTCGGCGCCTGCCTGATGGCGGAGCCCGCGCTGGTTGCCGAGGGGGTCGCGGCGATGAAGCGCGCGGTCAAAATTCCGGTCACGGTGAAATGCCGGATCGGCATCGACGACCAGGATCCGGAGGCTGCGCTCGACGTGCTGGCGCGCGGCGTGATCGCCGCAGGCGCCGACACGCTCGTCGTGCACGCGCGCAAGGCTTGGCTCAACGGATTGTCGCCGAAGGAGAACCGCGACATCCCGCCGCTCGATTACGATCGTGTCTATCGGCTGAAGGCGGCGTTGCCCGACGTGCCCATCATCATCAATGGCGGCATTTTGAGCCTTGCCGAGGCAAAGCGGCATCTGGCGCATGTCGACGGCGTGATGCTGGGACGGGCGGCCTATCAGGAGCCGTGGCGGCTGCTCACTGTCGATTCCGAACTGTTCGGCGAGGCCGCGCCGCACGCGACGATGAAGGACGTGTTCGCGGCGATGCTGCCCTATATCGAGCGGCAGCTGGCGCAAGGCACCCGGCTGCATGCGATCACCCGCCACTTCGTCGGCGCCTTCCACGGCGTCCCCGGCGCACGAGCGTTCCGCCGGCATCTGGCGGAGAACGGCGTCCGGCCAGGGGCGGGCGCCGAGGTGCTGCGTGATGCGATCGCACTGGTCGACGACCGCGCGCTCACGCCGGTTGCGGCCTGAGCGCGCGATAGCCTTGATCGCGGCGTTCTATTGCGCGCTCACGGGCGCGCTTCGAGCACCATGTTGAACGGCGTCTCCGCGGCGCGGCGGAAGCGGGTGAAGCCGCCGGAGCTGACCACCTGCCGCAACCGAACCTCACCCGCCTGCGCGCCGAGGCCGAGCCCGACCTCCTGCGCCTGTGACGCCGGGGTGCAGATCATGGTCGATGCCGCGTAGTACACGCGCCCGATCGGATTGAGATTGGCGGCGAGATGATCGTGCGCGAACGGCTCGACGATCATCCAGGTGCCGTCGGGCTTCAGCGTCTCGCGCACATGGGTGGCCGCGCCGACCGGATCGCCCATGTCGTGCAGGCAATCGAAGAACGCGACCAGGTCGTATTTGCCCGGGTAGGCCTTGGCTGGCGCCACCTCGAAATTGGTATTGGCGGAGACGCCGGCTTCCGCGGCCGCCTTGCGCGCGCGCTCGATCGAGGCCGGATGATAGTCGAATCCGACAAAGTGCGATTTCGGAAAGGCCTTCGCCATCAGCACGGTCGATGAGCCGTGGCCGCAGCCGACATCGGCGACGCGCGCGCCTTGCTTGAGCTTGTCGACGACGCCGTCGAGCGCCGGCAGCCACGCCGACATCAGGTTGGCGTTGTAGCCGGGACGGAAGAACCGCTCGGTGCCGCGGAACAAGCAGGCGCTGTGGTCGTGCCAGGCCAGCCCCTTGCCGCTGCGAAATGCGTCCGCCACCTTCGGCTCGTCCAGCCACATCGACGAGAGGGCCTCGAACGCGCCCGCCATGAAGGCGGGGCTGTCCTCGTCGGCAAACACCGTGGCCTGTTCGGCGTTGAGACTGAATTTGTCATCGTCCCTGTCGTAGTCGACATATCCCGCCGCGGCCTGGGCGGCGAGCCACTCGCGCACGTTGCGCTCGGTGGCGCCGGTGCGCTTTGCGAGCTCGGCGGCGGTCATCTTGTCGCCGTCGCGCATCGCGTTGTAGAAGCCGAGCCGATCGCCGAGCACCACCAGCGCCCCGCTGGCGATGCTGCCGAGGTCGCCGACCATCTTGCCGAGAAATGCGTCGAGCTTTGCTTGATCCGGTTGCTGCATGACACTCTCCCTGAGGTAACCCTGTGGCGATAAGTCCATGCGCCCGATAGGAAGGTTCACCTTTGTGATGGCGGTGGCAAATCACGACCGCTCACATCGCTGTGGGTCAGTCTGTCTGTCCCGTCTCTGTGCTCAGGTCACTCAGGCGCCTGCTTGCGCTGCCGCCGCGTGACTTCCTGCGCGACCTTCAGGAAGTTGAAGAGATGCGGCATCCGGTTGTCGCGCCGGTAGTTCAGCGACAGCGCGGTGCCCGGATTATGTCCCTCATAAGCACGATAAGTGACGCCCGGCCGTTCCGATTGCGAAACGGATTTCGGCACCAGCGCGATGCCGACGCCGACCGACACCAGGCTGATCGCGGTCTGGTAGTCCTGCGCCAGCACCTGCGACTTCGGGATGAAACCTTCCTCGAGGCAGATGCTGAGGATGTGGTCCGCAAAGCTCGGCCGTGGCTTGCGCGGGTAGAGAATGAAGGTCTCGGCCTTGAGCGCCGACAGCTGCGTGATCTGTTGATCGAGCAACGGCGAGGTGTCGGGCACGGCGAGGATCAGCGGCTCCCGCAGCAGCGGCTCCGACTTCAATTCCTCATCCTCGAGCGCGGGCCGCGCGACGGCGACATCGATCTCGCGCTGGATCACGGCGCGCTTCAGCTCGGCATTGTTCATCGCCGACAACGCGAGCTCGACATCCGGATAGGCCGAACGAAACGCCTTGATGACATTGGGCAGCACGCCATGGGTCGCCGACCCGACGAAGGCGACGCGCAAATGCCCGGAAAATCCTTCGCCGATCCGCTTGATCTCGCGCTGCGTCCGGTCGAGCCGCTCCAGCACGTCGCGCGCACGCTCCAGCAGCACGCTGCCGGCCTGGGTCAGCCGGATCTGGCTCCGGCTGCGATCGATCAGCATGACGCCGAGATCGCTCTCCAGCTGCGCGATCTGCCGGCTGAGCGGCGGCTGCGCGATCGCGAGCCGCGAGGCGGCCCGACCGAAATGCAGCTCCTCGGCGACCGCGACGAAATAGGCGAGCCGCCTGAGATCCATGACATCGTCGCGACCGGTCACCGGCGAGCCGGATGTTGCTGCGCGCACGTCCCAGGAAGCTGCCTGATCTCGTAGCTCACGGTCATCAACGCAAAGGTGAGATGATGGTTACAGCGCAAAGAGTGCGGGGGCGTCATGGGTTTGTCAATTGTCCGCGGCCACGGCGCCATCAGCTAGTCCCTTCGCGCGAAGGCGCGGAGCCTGTCCTCGTCGATCTCGACGCCGAGGCCGGGGCCATCAGGCACGCAGATCTCGAACTCCTCAAACCTGATCGGATTGGTGACGAGGTCCTCGACGAGGATGCGCGGCCCGAAATGCTCGCTGCCCCATTCGAGCGTGGGCAAAGTGGAGAAGGCAGCAAGATGCGCCGCCGCGCCGATGCTGCTCTCCAGCAGGCAGCCGCCATAGAGTGCGAGCCCGTGGGCGGCGGCGACCGCCGCGGCGCGCTTCATCTCGAACAGACCGCCGCTCTTGACGAGTTTAAGGGAATAGACGCTGCCGCAGGCCATCGTCGCCACCCGCGCGATCTCTTCCTTGGTGAAGGCGGCTTCATCGATCAGCAGCGGGATCGAGGTCCGCGCCGCGACGCGGGCCATGGCCTCGAGCTGCAGTGCCGACACCGGCTGTTCGACCAGCGCGACATCGAGCTCCTCGAGCGCGGGCATGAAGCGGATGCATTCGGCCTCGCTCCAGCCCTGATTGATATCGACGATCAGGGGGACGTCGTCACCGAGACCGGCGCGCAGGGCTTGCAGCCGCTTCAGATCGGCCTGCGGCCGGTTGAAGCCGAACTTGATCTTGAACTGGCGGTGCTCGCGGCGGTGCAGCTTCTCTTTGGCTTCCTCCAGCTCCTGTCCGCTATCGCCGGAGGCGAGCGCCCAGATCACCTCCATGCGCGCGCGCACCGCGCCGCCGAGCAGCGCGCTGGCCGAGAGGCCGAGCGTCTTGCCGGCGGCGTCGAGCAGGGCGGATTCGATGGCGGCCTTAGCGGCAAAATTGCGGGTGGCGGCCTTGCTCATGCGGAGCGCGTTGGCCTCGAACGCCAGCGCAGGCTGACCCAGCAGCGCGGGCGCCAGATAGGTCATCACCGCGGCCTTGATCGATTCCACGCTCTCCTCGGCCCAGCGCGGTCCGCCGAGCGTCGAGGCCTCGCCGATGCCCGTGACGCCATTGTCGAGCAGGACGCGCACCAGCACGTAGCCCTGATGCGTCACCTCGGTGTTCGAAAGCTTGTGCCGTCGCCGCGTCGGGGCGTCCACGATCGTGGCACGAATGCTGCGGATCGTGGTGTCTCTTGTAAGAGCCTGTGCCGGCTGCGCGGGCTCGGCGATGTCGATCAGGGCGCGCCCCATCATTCCTCACCTGTCATATCAAAAGGACTAGCCCTGCCAGGTTGCGATGCCGGGCAGGGCATATTGCGTGTCACTCGGCCGCGACAAGCCGCTCGACCTCTGCCTTCTTGAGCTTGAAGTCGAAGTCGAGGACGAGGTCGGTGTTGGCGCCGGCCGGCGCTTTCTTGAACTGGCCGATCAGGCTCTGCTTCACGGCGAACACCGAGTCGTTGTCGAGATATTTGGTCTCGGAATCGTAGATCTGCGAGATCAGCGATTGATAGCCGTCCTTCGACAGCATGAAGTGGATGTGGCCGGGACGCCAGGGATGGTGACCCATGTACTTCAGAAGCTCCCCGCCGGCGCCGTCATAGGGGATCGGGTACGGCTCCGGACGCAGCGCCACGAAGGCATATTCGCCGTCGCCGTCAGTCATGAAACGCCCACGCAGATTGTAGGCCGGCTGCTCCGGATCCTGCAGATCATAGAGGCCGTTGGGCGCGTCTTCCCAGACGTCGATGGTGACGCCCTCGATCGGCCGTCCAGCGGTGTCGGTGATGCGGCCGCTGACCATGACGGTCTGCGCGTTGTCGAACGTCTTCTTGATGATCGAGGCACCCTTGGCCAGCACCGGCGGGTTCTCCCGATAGAACGGCCCGAGCACGGTCGATTCGCTTTCGCCATCGGTGACGCGGTGATCGAGCATATCGACGAGCACCTCGACGCCGAGGATGTCGCAGATCAGGATGAACTCGTTGCGCTTCTCGTCCGAGATATCGCCGGCGCGGCGCAGGAACTCGCAGGCGGCGAGCCACTCGGCAAAGCTCAGATCGACCTCCCTGCAGAAGTCGTGCATATGCCTGATCAGGCTGGTCAGGATCTGACGGTTGCGCGGCGGAATATCCTTGTCGAGCGCGGCGATGACGAGGTCGGTGATGGTGTCCTTGTTGACGTTCATGGTGGTTTCCTCCTTTTCTTGCAGTTGGTCGGTTTGGCTTCTCACTTCAGGGCAAACTCTGCGACGATCTCACCAGATGAACTCGTAGCCGGCATTCTCCAGCATCGCCCGCGCCGGGTGCGGGTCGGCCAGGCCGCCGAAGCGGCCGCTGAAGAACAGCAGCGGTTTTCTGCAGTGCTGCACCGACATCTCGCGGACCTGGCCCAGGAAAATCGTGTGGTCGCCCGCGGCGATCTCGTGGGCGAGATCGTTGACGAAATAGGCCGCCGCGTTGGCGATCACCGGCAGCTCGTTGCGCCGTTCGAAGACGTCGCAGAGATCAGGCTTGGGCTTGCCGGCGAAATGCCAGGCGAGGTCCTCCATGCCTTCGGCCAGCACGCTGACCGCAAAGCGGCTGGTCTTCTGGATGTTGGGCAGCATCTTCGCGCTCTTGGCGATCGAGATCGCCACCAGCGGAGGATCGAGCGAGACCGACATGAAGGCATTGGCCGTCATGCCGTGGTCGCGGCCCTCGCAATGCGTCGTGATGATGGTGACGCCGGTGCCGAACTGGCCGCAGGCGTTGCGCAGCGCGCGCGGATCGATCGTGGTCATGGGGTGGCCACCTCGAGTTGGGACGGGCGATTGGCCGGTGGCGCCGCCAGAACGTCCTTCCAGTTCTCCAGCGCTGCCGCGGCGGCGGCGAGGCCCGATCGGCGCAGCGCCCGGATCCGGCTACTCGACACGATCTCACCCGCGCTGCACCGCACCGACGGTAGCACATGTGTATGGAAATGGTGCCGCAGCGCCCGCGCGGTGCCGCTCTTGCAGGCGCCGAAGCGGAAATCCTCGCCGACGATCACCTCATGCGGGTGCAGCCGTTGCAGCTCGGCGATGAAATCGGCCGCAGTGCGGCGGGCGTAGACGCGGTCGAAACCCGCGACGATCACGTGATCGGGTCCGAATGTTGCGATGCGCTCGAGCTTTTCGGCGAGCGAGGTCAACGCCTCGGCCTGGCCAAAATACACCTTTGGCGGCGGATCGAAGGTGTAGACCACGGCAGGGACGCCGCGCCGCTGCGCTGCAGTGATGGTCTGCCGCAGCAATTCCTGGTGGCCGCGGTGGACGCCGTCGAACGCGCCGATCGTCACCACGCTGGCCGGGAGGCCCAATTCCCCGGCACGATGCAAAGCGACAGCGTCGCTGCCAAAACCCTTGCCCATGGTTTGCTCCCTTGGGTTCGCTCCCTTGCCGTGCGCGGATGCGTTGTCCGCGGCGGCGTTGCGTCGGCTGCAAGGTCGTGGTCTGCGCCGCGCCAGCAAGTGATAGCGCGAGCCGCGGCGCTCTGTCCGGTATTGGGTGATACCTTCCACCGGCTCATTGTGTGCGCCTAGTTTCTGCTCCGATGTCACGCCGGGCAAGAGCGTGACGATACGGTCACGGACCGGTGCGGCAGGCCCGCGCGTCCGATGACGTCAAGCGGAGGAGATATGTCCATGACGACTGCAGCAGCGCTGCGGGCCGATGTGCCCGCGTCGACCACCAACGTTTACACCGGCACCGAATTCCTGGAGAGCATTCAGGACGGGCGCGAAATCTACATCTATGGCGAGCGCGTCAAGAACGTCACCGAGCATCCGGCGTTCCGCAATTCGGCGCGGATGGTGGCGCGGTGGTACGACCGCTTTCACGAGAAGAAGGATCAGATCGGCGTCCTCACCGACACCGGCACCGGGCAACTGACCCATCCGTTCTTCCTCGGTTCAAGGACCGCCGAGGATCTGATCCGCGGCCGCGATGCGATCGCCGAACTGCAGAAGGTCGCGTTCGGCTGGATGGGCCGCTCGCCGGACTACAAGGCCTCGTTCCTCGGCACCCTCGGCGCCAATTCGGGCTTTTATGGCGAGTACGCCGGCAACGCCAAGAAATGGTATGCGCGGACCCAGGAGCGGCTCGACTTCTGGAACCACGCCATCGTCAACCCGCCGATCGATCGCGACCGGGCGATCGAAGAGGTGCGCGACGTCTTCATGCATGTCGAGAAGGAGACCGACGCCGGCCTGATCGTGTCGGGCGCCAAGGTGGTCGCAACCGGCTCGGCGCTAACGCATTACAATTTCATCGCGCATTACGGCATTCCGATCAAGGACAAGTCGTTCGCGCTGATCTTCACCGCGCCGATGGACGCCAAGGGCATCAAGCTGATCGCCCGCTCGTCCTACGAGTTCACCGCGGCCGCGACCGGCTCGCCGTTCGATTATCCGCTGTCCAGCCGCTTCGACGAAAATGATTCCATCCTGGTGTTCGACAAGGTGCTAGTGCCCTGGGAGAACGTCTTCATCTATGGCGATATCGACAAGATCAACGCGTTCTTCCCGGCGTCGGGCTTCGTGCCGCGCTTCACCCTGCACGGCGTGACGCGCTTTGCGGTCAAGCTCGACTTCATCGCCGGCCTGTTCTCGATGGCGGTCGACGCCACCGGCTCGAAGGATTTCCGCGGCGTGCAGACCGCGGTCGGCGAGGTGATCGCGTGGCGCAATCTGTTCCACGGCATTGCGGACGCGATGGTGAAATCGCCGATCGCCTGGCAGGGCACCGACGGTTTCAACCTGCCCAATCTGAACTACGGGCTCGCCTACCGCGTGTTCGCGCCGATGGCCTATCCGCGGATCAAGGAATTGATCGAGCGCCATGTCGCGAGCGGCCTGATCTATCTGCCGTCGAGCTCGGCCGATCTCGAGAGCGAGGCGATCAGGCCCTATCTCGACCGCTTCGTCCGCGGCTCCAACGGCTATGCCGCGATCGACCGCATCAAGCTATTAAAGCTGCTGTGGGACGCGGTCGGCTCGGAGTTCGGCGGACGCCACGAGCTCTACGAGCGCAACTATGCCGGCAATTACGAGAACCTGCGCGTCGAGACCCTGATGGCCGCGACCGCCACCGGCGACCTCGGCGCGATGCAGGATTTTGCGCGCAACTGCATGAGCGATTACGACGTGTCGGGCTGGACCGCGAAGGATCTGATCAACCCCGACGACATCAATCTGGTCAGCCGCGGCCTGGTGCAGGGCTGATCTCAACGACCGCTTCAAGTGCTGGGGCCGCCACGATCGCGTGGCGGCTCCAGCCGTCTGGATGGAGAAGGAGTTTTCGCCATGCTGTTCCACGTCGAGATGGATGTGCGGATTCCGCACGATCTTCCCGCCGAAAGGCTGGACGCGCTGAAGCAGGCCGAGCGTGTCAGGGCCATGGAGCTGCAACGCTCCGGCGCCTGGCGCCATCTGTGGCGGGTGGCCGGGCGCTATGCCAATGTCAGCATCTTCGACGTTTCAGGCGCGCAGGAGCTGCACGACATCCTGTCGAGCCTGCCGCTGTTTCAGTTCATGGAGATCGAGGTCACGCCGCTGTGCCGGCATCCGTCGTCGATCCACGAGGACGACCGGTAGCGAGCCGATCTGGGCGGGTCGGGGGCTCAGTATCTCCCCGCCACAGGCGCTCCGATTGTTCCGAATCGGAGGTTGAGCCCGACGCGCACGACGCTTGTGCGCTCCTGCACGTCCACGAATGCCGGCGGGAGCCCGGCCAACTGGGGAGCGAACGCGATCCGGTTGGTGGCGAAGTCGTAGTAGTTGTATTCGGCGAAAGCGGACAGATAATCCGTGAAAGCGTACTCGCCGCCGATACCGATGGTCCATCCCGGGTGTGTCGCGCGAGCCGCGTAGGCTGTGCCGAGAATCGTGGTTGTTGCCCAATACGCGTTGCGTTCCCAGGCGCCGCCTCCTCGCACATATCCGAGGAAGCGACCAAAGCTGTGGCCGATGCGGCCGGTGACTGATGCCAGCGCATCCACCCGGCTGTAATAGGCCACGCCCACCTCGCGCGCGCTGTCATGGCGACCGACCGCATCCGCCCAGGCGTAGTCGCCCTGCAGGCCGATCACGAAGCCGCCGGCAAACTGATAGTCGCATCCGGCCTGAACTCCGGCGATCCAGCTATTGGAGTCATGGCCGCCGAGCGACTCGCCCACGTGGGCGGCGCCGGACGTTCGCACAATCCAGTCCCTTTTTGAGGCGTCCAGCCCGCCCCCGTGACCGCCGGCGTGACAGCCAGTCCAGTTCCATGACGGGGCAGCGGGGGGCGGCGCTTTGATAGGAAGTCGCAAATCGGCAGCGATTGCGGGGCCCGCCAAGGCGGTGAGTGCCGCCACTCCGGAAAGCAATTTCCGCATGACCTTCATCCCGCATGATCCTGGAAGAAGCAACATGCGCCGAGTCTGCGGCGATGGCTGTAGCGGCCTCGCCACACCGCAACGCTCGTCTAAGGTGGGTACACGTGCTCAGTCGACGGCGGTGCGCGGACGGCGGTGGCGGCCCGTGGTGCTGATGCTGCCGGTGACATCGGGATAGCCGGTCAGCTGCAGCGTGTCGGCGCGCACGCCCCAGCTTTCGAGCCGGTCGAGAAAGCTCATGCCGAGCAGATTGGTCTTCATCTGGCCGCGCTGCACCACCAGCGCCGGCACCGATTTCTCGACCAGCTTGCCGACCGCGAGGCGGTCGAGCGTCAGCCGCGCCGCCTTGGTGTGGCCGCCGGCGGTTTCGAGATCGACATTGTATTCGAGCATCTCGATCGGCACGCCGATCGCCTTGGCGGTTTCCCAGGTCAGCACCACCGAGGTCGCGCCGGTGTCGATCACCATCGGCGCGCTGACGCCGTTGATCTTGGCGCGGAAGGCGAACTCGCCGCCCTGGCTGCGCGCGATCTGCACCGCGGGGGCGGGACCGGCGCTGCCGTGGCCGAAGATCTGCGAGATGTTTTCCCTGGCGCGCGCGATCTGCTGGGGATCGCCATAGGCAACCACGACGCCCGCGGTCGCCATCAGCAGCAGGATGACGAGGAGGATGCGGCTCACGGCGCGCCTCCCGCGGGAGTCTCGGTCAGGCGCGCTTCGGGCGCGGCTCGATACGCTGGAGCCCGGCCTCCGCCAACCGCGCCGGCAAGGTGGCCATCAGCGCCAGCCGTTCCGCGCTGTCCATCTTGTGCCAGCGCGCGATCTCCGGAAGCGTGCGGCCGCATCCGAAGCACAGCTTGGTTTTGGGGTCCATCATGCAGACTGCGATACACGGCGTCTCGAGGCTCATTCTTCAACTGTTGAACGGTTTCGGCGGCTTGCGCAAGCCGCCTGAACCGTCCGGACCATGCGCTACAACCCGGTCCCGGCACTCATGATCGACTTGCGGCGCACCCGCTTGCGGTCGGCGGTCGGCGCGGTCTCGATCGGTTCCGGCTGCATCGGCGGCGCTTCTTCCGCCATCGGCGCCAGCGCGCTCATCACGCGCTCCGGCGGGAAGGTGACGATCACCTCTGTGCCGATGCGCAGCTTGGATTTCAGCGTGAACGTGCCGCCATGCATGTCGATCAGGCTCTTGGCGATCGGCAGGCCGAGGCCCGCGCCCTGTTCCGCCGACTTGATCGAGTTGGAGCCCTGGCCGAACGAGGCCAGCACCACCGGGATCTCGTCCTCGGCGATGCCGCTGCCGGTGTCCTTGACGCTGAGATACTGCCCGCCGGACGCGGTCCAGCCGACCTTCAGCCAGATCTCGCCGCCCTGCGGGGTGAACTTGATCGAGTTCGAGAGCAGATTGAGCACGACCTGGCGCACCGCGCGCTCGTCGCCCCAGATCCTGGGCATGCCGTGCTCGAACACCTCGTGGATGGTGATGCCGCGGCTCGAGGCGCGCAGCTTTAACAGATGGTGGCAGTCGGCGACCACATGCACCAGCGCCACCGCCTCTTCGTTCAGCTCGTAGCGGCCGGCCTCGATCCGCGACAGATCGAGGATCTCGTTGATCAGATTGAGCAGGTGCACGCCGGAATTATGGATGTCGGCGGAATATTCCTTGTAGACCGCGACCGCATGGGCGCCGAAGATCTCGCTCTTCATCACCTCGGAGAAGCCGAGGATCGCGTTCAGCGGCGTGCGCAGCTCGTGGCTCATCTGGGCGAGGAAGCGCGATTTGGCGACATTGGCGGATTCGGCACGGTGCCGCGCCTCGTCGGAGATCGCCTTGGCCTGCTCGAGCTCGCCGATCAGCGCATCCTTCTCGGCGCGCGCCTCCAGCGTCGCCAGCGTGGTCGAGTGCAGGCGGTGCGCCAGCAGCGCAAAATAGCCTTCGGCGGCCAGCGCGAGCAGCGCCAGCACGTAATTGTCGAACGAGCCGGACAGCACGAGGTCGAGCGCGATCGCCACCGTCACCGGGACGGTGGCCGCGAGCGCCGCGATCGGCAGGCTCGCCGCCAGCATGCTGGAGACCGCGATCACCAGCAGCATCAAAAACATCATCAGCGTGTTGGAGGCGAGATCGCGGCCGGCGGGGTGGATCAGGATCGCGG
Organism: Bradyrhizobium ivorense; assembly: GCF_900696085.1. Lineage (GTDB taxonomy): Bacteria > Pseudomonadota > Alphaproteobacteria > Rhizobiales > Xanthobacteraceae > Bradyrhizobium > Bradyrhizobium ivorense. The sequence continues at coordinate 401,907 of NZ_CAADFC020000016.1, read as the reverse complement.
TCCAGCACAGCCCGTAGAGCAGGTCGAGCAGCACGAAGCGGGTGCGCCATTTGCGGGTCATCGCGACCGAGGGCTGCTCGGCGAGGAAGCGGGAACAGCTGCGAATGATCGCGGCATGGACGCAGAGCATGCCGACCGTCCAGGCAGCGGCGATGATCGGCTGCATCCAGAGCAGGCCGAACAGCACGCCGGTCGCCACCACCAGCAGCATGACGACGTAGGAGGCCGATATCCGGGTCTGGGCGTATTGCCGGAGCAGCTCGGCGTCGAACGCCAGGCGGGTTCCACTGGTTGACGTTAACCGATCGCGCGCCTCACGCACCCGCTGTGCAGCGGCACGCCGGCTGCTCACCGGAGCGGCCAGTTGAGGTCCTGCCGGAAGCGCTACAACTTCAGGCTTTTCTGCGGGATCACTCATAAACAACACAAATCCTGCCCGCGAACCGCGCGGGCCTTTTGCATTGTCTATCTGTGACGCCAAATCATTAAGCGATGACTTAAAGAGCTAAAGAAACTCGTTAATGGGGGGTTAAATTAACGGTTTCGAATACCTCGCCCCGCTTGCACGGGAATCCAAAGACGTGGATGCCCGGGACAAGCCCGGGCATGACGAATTCTGAAGGATGACGGCCGGCCGAACTGCGAGCGAGTTACCGCTGCAGCCGGGCCATCAGGCTCGACGTATCCCAGCGCTTGCCTCCCATCTTCTCGACCTCGGCGTAGAACTGGTCGACCAGCGCGGTGACCGGGAGCGTGGCGCCGTTGCGGCGGGCTTCGGCCAGCGAGATCGAGAGATCCTTGCGCATCCATTCGACCGCGAAGCCGAAATCGTACTTGCCCTCGTTCATGGCCTTGTAGCGGTTCTCCATCTGCCAGGACTGCGCCGCGCCCTTGGAGATGGTTTCGATCACCGCTGTCACGTCGAGGCCGCTCTTCTTGGCGAAGTGGATGCCCTCGGAGAGGCCCTGCACCAGGCCGGCGATGCAGATCTGGTTGACCATCTTGGTCAGCTGGCCGGAGCCGGCGGGTCCAAGCAGCTTGCACATCCGCGCATAGGCGCTGTTGATGATCGGCTCGGCGCCGGCATAGGCGTCTTCGGTGCCGCCGCACATCACCGTCAGCACGCCGTTCTCGGCGCCGGCCTGGCCGCCGGACACCGGCGCGTCGACGAACTTGAAGCCGGCCTTGGTCGCGGCGGCATCGAGCTCGCGGGCGACCTCGGCGGAGGCGGTGGTGTGGTCGACGAAGGTCGCGCCCTTCTTCATGCCGGCGAAGGCGCCGTCGGGACCGATCGTGACCGCGCGCAGATCGTTGTCATTGCCGACGCAGCACATCACGAAATCCTGGCCCTCGGCGGCGGCCTTCGGCGTGCCTGCGGTCTTGCCGCCGAACTTGTCGGCCCAATCCTTCGCCTTCGCCGCGGTCCGGTTGTACACGGTGACCTCATGGCCGCCCTTTTTAACGAGATGGCCCGCCATCGGGAAACCCATCACGCCGAGACCGAGAAAAGCGACTTTAGCCATGTCTGCTACCTTATGGTTTGCCTTGATGATCGCCCCGCAACCCTAGGGCGGGCAGGGCATTTCTTTCATGGAGGGGAGCCGCACCATACCCCCTGTGCAGCGGAGGGCAACGGCTTCGTGGGATGGCAGGTCCAGCTTTTGTGCTAGGATCGGCTCACCGAAGGCCTTCAAAGAACTTCACAAAAAAGGGAGTGTTTCGCATGGGCATGAGCGTCGGTGTGCTCGATCATTTCAACATCCGGACCCGCAATCTCACCGATACGGTCCGGTTCTACGAGGATGTTCTCGGACTGGAGAAGGGGCCGCGGCCGAACTTTGCGTTCCCCGGAGCCTGGATGTACAGCGAGGGCAAGGCGGTGGTGCATCTGGTCGATATTTCCAAGACCGACGAGGCACAAAAGCCGGATTCCGGCGTCGTCCATCATGTCGCCTTCGCCAGCCACGGCTTTGCCGGGATGAAGCAGCGGCTGGAGTCCAAGGGCATGGAATACGACTCGCGCCAGGTTCCCGGCGGCGACCTCTGGCAGATCTTCGTCAACGACCCCAACGGGGTCATGATCGAGCTGAACTACGAGGCCGCCAAGGAAGAGGCGGGGGCGGCGCCGGCCGAGCGGCGGGACGACGTCGGAGCGAGGTAGCCTTTTGCGCTGCAACGCTCTAATGGGTCGTCTCCCGGGCATGATCCGGAAAAGTGTGAAGCGGTTTTCCGGCGCGACAAACGCGAAGCGTTTGCGCGGAGATCATGCCCCCTTAAGGAGAGAGATGCCGTGAGCGTGACGCAGCAACAGGTCCTCGATTGCCTTGCCAAGGTGATGTCGCCGCGCGGCACCGCCTTGACCAACGCCAACGTGCTGTCGGCGATCACGGTCACCGACGGCAAGGTGTTCTTCTCGATCAACGTCGATGCCGCTGAGGCCCGCGCCTGGGAGAGCGTGCGTGCGCAGGCCGAGAACGCGGTGCGCGCCATTCCCGGCGTCAGCGTCGCGATGATCGCGCTGACCGCCGAACGCAAGCCGGGCAGCGCCGCTGCGCCGCCGCCGCGCCCGGCCGGCGGGGTGCCCCCCGCGGCCGCGCACCGCCATCCGCCGCCGCCCGGCGCTACCTCGCCGATGGCCCGGCAGGCCGAAATTCCCGGCATCTCCGCCGTCATCGCGGTCGCCTCCGGCAAGGGCGGGGTCGGCAAGTCGACCACCGCGCTCAACCTTGCGCTCGGTCTGCGCGACCTCGGCCTGCGGGTCGGGCTGCTCGACGCCGACATCTACGGCCCGTCGGTGCCGCGGCTGACCGGCATTCACGAGAAGCCGCAGCTCAACGACGACAAGAAGATGATTCCGCTCAACCGATTTGGCCTCGCGATCATGTCGATCGGCTTCCTGGTCGAGGAGGAGACCGCGATGATCTGGCGCGGGCCGATGGTGATGTCGGCGATCACCCAGATGCTGCGCGACGTCGCCTGGGGCACGCTCGACGTGCTGGTGGTCGACATGCCGCCGGGCACCGGCGACGCCCAGCTGACGCTGGCGCAGAACGTCCCGCTGAAGGGCGCCGTCATCGTCTCGACCCCGCAGGACCTCTCGCTGATCGACGCGCGGCGCGGACTTGCGATGTTCAAGAAGGTCAACGTGCCGGTGCTCGGCATCGTCGAGAACATGAGCTACTTCCAGTGCCCGCATTGCGGCACCCGCTCGGACATTTTCGGCCATGGCGGCGCCCGCCACGAGGCCGAGCGGCTCGGGGTGCCGTTCCTCGGCGAAATCCCCCTGGATATCACGATCCGCACCACCTCGGATTCCGGTCATCCGGTGGTCGAGAGCGAGCCCGACGGCCCGCACGCGGCGATCTACCGGGCGATCGGCGCCAAGGTCCGCGAGCAGCTCAAGGGCGCGATTGCCGCCGCCTGAGGCCGTTCTTCACAGGACTGTCGCCCTGACCGATTGTCGGATCGCGTCCAGCCTGTATGCTGGCCCGGATACAGCCGAATCGCACCACGCCGTCCGTCAACCTTGACGAGGGCGATCGGTTAAGCCGAAACTGCCGAGAGACCGTAAGCGACGATCACATGGCACCGTCACCTGCAAAGAAGGAACGCCGCAAGCATCTGACGCGGGAGAAGCGCGAAGAGGCCTCGCGCCAGGCGTTCAACCTGATGAAGAAGTCCGACTCGATCGGCGAGGCTGCGGCGGCGATCGCGAAGATCTATGGCGTCAGCACCACGACCGCGCAAGGCTGGATCCGGCGCGGACGGTATCTGGTCGAAAAGGCCAAGAAGGCGCGAGAAGCGGCGAAGCGCTGACTGGCGCGGCCATGCGCCGCGCGCCACGGCGCCACGTGCCGTTGCATGATCGTATCCCCGTTGCACACGGCCATCCGTACCACCTCCGGTAACCTGGTGATGGTGTCGGACCGCCCGCACGTGGCGATTTATCGCGCCGCGCGCCGCGAGCAGTGCCAGGCGTCATCGTCGCGTTCCGAGCCGGTTTTTTCCGAGCCAATGCTGCACCATCAGACTTTCGTTTAATTGGCGCGGTCATGCCATTGTCGCGTTTCCGTGACGCCGCCTTCCGTGTTAAAGGGCCGAGCCAGAGCGCCCCGGCATCACCTTCGTGGAATCGCCGGAGGACATGCTTGCAGTTACTGGGAAACGCCCCCTCAAGGAGAAGCCTTACGATGAAGCGTCGTGATTTTCTGAAAGTTTCTGCGGCCGGTGCTGCCGCGACGGCCGTTGCCGCGCCGGCGATCGCGCAGTCCTCTCCCGAAGTGAAGTGGCGCCTGACCTCGAGCTTCCCGAAGTCGCTTGACACCATCTATGGCGGTGCGGTCGAGGTGGCGAAGTACGTCGCCGAAATGACTGACAACAAGTTCCAGATCCAGGTGTTCGCGGCGGGCGAAGTCGTCCCCGGCCTGCAGGCGCTGGACGCGACCTCCAACGGCACCGTCGAAATGTCGCACACGGTCGCCTACTACTATGTCGGCAAGGATCCGACCTTCGCGATCTATTCGTCGGTCCCGTTCGGCCTCAATGCCCGCATGCAGAATTCCTGGTGGTACCAGGGCGGCGGTGAGGCACTCGGCAACGAGTTCTTCAAGAAGTTCGGCGTTATCGGTTTCCCGACCGGCAACACCGGCACCCAGATGGGCGGCTGGTTCCGCAAGGAGATCAAGACCGTCGCCGACATGTCCGGCCTCAAGATGCGCATCGGCGGCATCGCCGGCCAGGTGCTGCAGAAGGTCGGCGTGGTGCCGCAGCAGCTCGCCGGCGGCGACATCTATCCGGCGCTGGAGAAGGGCACCATCGACGCCGCCGAGTGGGTCGGTCCTTACGACGACGAGAAGCTCGGCTTCCAGAAGGTCGCGAAGTACTACTACTATCCGGGCTTCTGGGAAGGCGGTCCGACCGTGCACTCCTTCGTCAATCTGGAGAAGTGGAACGCGCTGCCGAAGAACTACCAGGCGATCCTGACCAACGCCTGCGCCAACGCCAACAGCTGGATGGCCGCGCGCTACGACATGCAGAACCCGTCGGCGCTGAAGCGTCTGGTGGCCGGCGGCACGCAGCTGCGCCCGTTCACCACCGAAGTGCTCGAGGCCTGCTTGAAGGCGACCAACGAGCTGTGGAGCGAGATCTCGGGCAAGAACCCCGACTTCAAGAAGTCGATCGAGGCGATGCAGGCCTACCGCTCCGACCAGTATCTGTGGTGGCAGGTCGCCGAATACACCTTCGACAGCTTCATGATCCGCTCGCGCACGCGCGGCTGATCGGCACCGCGAAGCGGACCAGCGTTCGCGTGAAGAGAACGCAGCACGACAATCCAAGGCTTTGGGTCTGATCTAGTCGGAGCCAAAGCTAAAGTGTTCGACTTAAGTAGCCCGGCCCTCGCGAGACGGCCGGGCTTTTTGCGTCTGGCATTCAAGTGAGGGATGCTCCATGCTCGCCGCCAAGCCTCGGCACAGGGGCGGACGCACAGATCACTCACTGATCGTGACGGCCAAGAAAAGCGAGCGCGACAATAATAATCGGTCGCCGCTTCAAACAACACGACCAACAACCAGGGCAGGAATAATTATGAAACGAAGAGACTTCATCAAGGTCACCGGTTTAGGCGTCGCAGGTGCGGCGACGGTGGCGGCGCCGGCGATCGCGCAGTCGATGCCGGAAATCAAATGGCGCATGACGACAAGCTGGCCGAAGACACTCGACACCATCCATGGCGGCGCCGAGATGATGGCCAAGGCGGTGGGCGAGGCGACGGACGGCAAATTCCAGATCCAGACCTTTGCCGCCGGCGAGATCGTGCCCGGCCTGCAGGTGCTCGACGCCGTGCAGAACGGCACGGTGGAGATGGGCCACACCGCTTCCTACTATTATTTCGGCAAGGACCCGGCCTTCACCTTCGGCTCGTCGATCCCGTTCGGACCGAACGCGCGCCTCAACCAGGCCTGGTACATGCTGGGCGGCGGCAAGGATCTGCTCAACGCATTCTACAAGAACTACAACGTCACCTCGCTGCTCGCCGGCAACACCACCTGTCAGATGGGCGGCTGGTTCCGCAAGGAGATCAACACCGTCGACGATCTCAAGGGACTGAAATTCCGCATCGGCGGGTTCGCCGGCCGCGTCATGCAGAAGCTCGGCTGCGTGCCGCAGCAGCTCGCCGGCGGCGACATCTATCCGGCGCTGGAGAAGGGCACCATCGACGCCGCGGAATGGGTCGGCCCCTATGACGACGAGAAGCTCGGCCTGCACAAGGTCGCGCCGCATTACTACTATCCGGGCTGGTGGGAAGGTGGCCCGATGCTGCTGGCGATGATCAACCTCGAGAAGTGGAACGCGTTGCCGAAGCACTATCAGAACATCCTCGAGCAGGCCGGTCACCTGGCCAACAACTGGATGATGGCGAAATACGACAGCGTGAATCCGACCGGGCTGAAGAAGTTGCTGGCCGGCGGCGCCAAGCTGCACGCGTTCTCGCCGCCGATCATGGAGGCGAGCTTCAAGGCGGCGCGGGAGCTGCACGCCGAGGTCGCAGCCGGCAATCCCACCTTCAAGGCGCTGCTGGAGTCGCTGACGGCCTATTCCAGCAACGGCTATCAGTGGTTCCAGGTCGCCGAAGTCGGCTACGACAATTTCATGGCGCGTCACGCGCAGATTTGATCACGGCCAGCCGACGGCGGAGCCATCTTCGCCGCCGCCTGCAAACCGCATCGCGCGTGCGACATCAAACAAAAAACCCCGGAGCCTGGGCTCCGGGGTTTTTTCGTCTCCGCTGCAAGCCGGGCTACTGCTTCGGCTGGCCGAAATCGAGCGGCGGCAGCTCGATTTGCGGCACATCGATCTTGACCTTGTCGAGGTCGACGTTGAGCGGCTTGTCGAGCAGTCCGGTGACGACGACCGGGAACGCGATCACCAGCGCGACCATGATCGCCTGCAGGCCGATCCAGGGCATCGCGCCCCAATAGATGTCGGAGCTCTTCACCTCGCGCGGCGCCACGCCGCGCAGGTAGAACAGCGCGAAGCCGAACGGCGGATGCAGGAACGAGGTCTGCATGTTGACGCACAGCATGACGCCGAACCAGATCAGCGCGGCATCGGCGCCGACCACCGGCGTCAGGATCTTCTGCGCGATCGGCGCGATCATCGGCAGGATGATGAACGCGATCTCGAAGAAGTCGAGGAAGAACGCCAGGAAGAAGATGAACAGGTTGATGAAGATCAGGAAGCCCCAGACGCCGCCAGGCAGCGAGGTCAACAGGTGCTCCAGCCAGGTGCCGCCGGAGACGCCGAGGAACACCACCGAGAAGCAGGTCGAGCCGATCAGGATGAAGGTGACCATGCAGGTGATGCGCATGGTGGTCTCGTAGCCCTGCTTGATCAGGTCGCGCAGGTCGGGAATTCTCACCGCCTCGAGGCAGATCCAGACGATCGCAAGATAGGTGACGGCATAGGCGAGCTTGAAGACCAGGTTCTCGCTGTAGAGGATCGCGACGATGGTGCCGATGCCTGCGGCGATGACGCCCGCGATCAGCACCTTGTTGCCGGTGGCGCTGAAATCCTTGTGGTGGATCGCAGCCAGCACCATGGCGCCGACCGCACCCATCGCGCCGGCCTCGGTCGGGGTCGCAAGGCCCATCATCATGGTGCCGAGCACGACGAAGATCAGCACCGCGGAGGGGATGATGCCGAGCAGGCACTTCTTCCACAGCGCCCAGCCGGTCAGCGTGCGCGCTTCCAGCGGCACCGCGGGCACGTGGCTCGGCTTGAAGATGCCGAGCAGGAAGGTGTAGCCGGCGAACAGCATGATCTGGAACACCGACGGGCCCCAGGCGCCGAGATACATGTCGCCGACCGACTTGCCGAGCTGGTCGGCGAGCACGATCAGCACCAGCGACGGCGGCACCAGCTGGGTGATGGTGCCGGAGGCGGCGAGCACGCCGGTGATGTAGCGGATGTTGTAGCCGTAGCGGATCATCACCGGCATCGAGATCAGCGCCATGGCGATGACCTGCGCCGCCACCGTGCCGGTGATGGCGCCGAGGATGAAGCCGACGATGATCACGGAATAGCCGAGGCCGCCACGGATCGGGCCGAACAGCTGGCCCATCGAATCCAGCATGTCCTCGGCGAGCCCGCATCGTTCCAATATCGCGCCCATGAAGGTGAAGAACGGGATCGCGAGCAGCAGCTCGTTGGAGAGCACGCTGCCGAAGATGCGGCCCGGGATCGCCTGCAGGAAGTTGAGGTCAAAGAAGCCGAGCCAGATCGAGAGGAACCCGAACGACAGGCCGACCGCGGCCAGCGTGAACGCCACCGGATAGCCGATCAGCATCGCAATGATCAGGCCGCCGAACATCAAGGGCGGCATCATCTCCAGCGTGATCATTGCGTCGGCCTCTCATACTTGGCGTCGATCGTCACATAGCCCTCCAGTGCGGCGATCCGCTTGATCACCTCGGAGACGCCTTGCAGCGCCAGCATGACGAAGCCGGCCGGGATCACGAACTTGATCGGCCAGCGCAACAGGCCGCCGGCATTGCCGCTCATCTCGCCGACCGCATAGGCCTGGTAGAAGAACGGCCACGACAGATAGGCGAGCAGCAGGCAGGCCGGGATCAGGAAGCACAGCGTGCCGATCAGATCGAGGATCAGCTGGCCGCGCTCCGACAGCATCAGATAGAGGATCTCGACCCGGACATGCTCGTTGCGCTTGAAGGTGTAGGAGGCGCCGAACATCACCAGGATGGCGAACATGTACCACTGCGCCTCGAGCCAGCCGTTCGAGGAGTAGGAGAAGGCGTAGCGGATCATCGCATTGCCGGCGCTGACCAGGCAGGAGATCAACACCAGCAGGTTGCAGATATAGCCGATCTTCTCGTTGAGTCGGTCGATGGCCTGACTTAGTGCCAACAATGGGCGCATCACGATCTCCGCGGCCGCGCATGCTGCGCGCCGAACATCTGTCCAAGCATCATCTGGCCGCCGCGCGCATGCGCACGGAGCCACGGCTCACTTTCAGGAGCAGTTGCAAAACGGTCGTCCTCCCCCGAAATCCGCTTCCGCCGTTCTTGGCTGCCGGATCGTCGGCAGCAGCCGACGGGGGCAGCGGCCTATCCGGCCAGACTAGCGTGAAAGCTGGGGCACCATTTCAGCGCCGTGTGACGCCGTCAATCGGAAAATGGGCAAATTGACGCGGCAACAAACTGTTGTCCCGCCTTGGTAAATCGGGGAGGGCCACGGCGTCCGGGGAGTTACGGAGATTAGCCCCCGGTGACGCTCATATGGCGGCTGACGCTCGGGCGATTGTGGCGGCGGTCGATGATGAAATCGTGCCCCTTGGGCTTCAGCCCGATGGCGCGGTCGATCGTGGCCGACAACAGGCCATTGTCCTCCGAGGCGCGCAGCGGCCGGCGCAGGTCGGAGGCGTCCTCATGGCCGAGGCAGGTGTGCAGCGTTCCGGTGCAGGTGATCCGCACCCGGTTGCAGGACTCGCAGAAATTGTGGGTCATCGGGGTGATGAAGCCGAGTTTGCCGCCGGTCTCGGCGACCCGGACATAGCGGGCGGGGCCGCCGGTGTTGTCGTCGAGATCGGTCAGCGTGTAGTGCTTCTCGAGCCGGGCGCGCAACAGCGACAGCGGCACGTACTGATCGATCCGGCCGGCGCCGATGTCGCCCATCGGCATCACCTCGATCAGGGTCAGTCCCATACCCTTGCCGTGCGCCCACTGCATCAGCGCCGGGATCTCGTCCTCGTTCAGGTTCTTCAGCGCGACCGCGTTGATCTTCACCGCGAGCCCGGCTGCCTGCGCCGCTTCGATGCCCGAAAACACCTTGTCGATGTCGCCCCAGCGGGTGATGGCGCGGAATTTTTCGGCATCGAGCGTGTCGAGCGAGACGTTGACACGGCGCACGCCGCAATCGGCCAGTTCCTGGGCGAAGCGCGCCAGCTGCGAGCCGTTGGTGGTCAGCGTAAGCTCGTCGAGCGCGCCGGTCGACAGATGCCGCGACAGCGAGCGCACCAGGCTCATCACGTTGCGGCGGACCAGCGGCTCGCCGCCGGTGAGGCGGATCTTGCGCACGCCCTTGGCGACGAAGGCCGAGCAGAGCCGGTCGAGCTCTTCCAGGGTCAGCAGGTCGGCCTTCGGCAGGAAGGTCATGTCCTCCGACATGCAATAGAAGCAGCGCAGGTCGCAGCGATCGGTGACGGAGACGCGCAGATAGCGGATGGTCCGGCCGAACGGGTCGATCATCGGACGAAACAGCGTGTCAGGATGCGCTTGCGTGGATCCGTTCATTCAACTCGGGCCTTCGACTTGGGTCTTGGACTTGGGTCTTGCGATTGTTCCCCGTGCGCCGGCGCCGCTGACGGCATCGACGTCAGACAATGTATGCATGTTGGCGGGTTGTCACAATGCGTTCCAAAGCATGATCTGCAGCATGCAAAGCCGCGCTGACACGATAGGCGAGGCGCATCGCGCGATGCGAGAACCTGATCGGCGAAGTGCTTGAGCACAAATGCGAGCCCGGCGTCCGGCCGGGCTCTTGTGCAGTGCAAATCGAGCGATCGCGCTAGCGCCGCTCTCCACCTCTCCCCGCATCCGCCTTCGCCCGAAGGCGGGCTTCGGCGGACAAGAGAGCGGGGCGAGGGGGAACTGCTAGCGCGACGGCGCGGCAGCCGGCGGCGGCGCGTTCGGATCGGGGAACGCCGAGGCGGGGGCGGCGGCAGGGGCTGCCGCGGCGGCCGGCTTCGGCTTCTTCTTTGGCCGGATCGGCTTGCGCGCCGCGCGCGGCGGCGGGCCGGCCGGCTGCAATTCGGCGAACACCGGGCTCGGATCGAGCGTCGTGGTGGCCGGGCTGGTGAAGTCGCCCGGCACGCGGGTGACCGTCACCGGCACATTCGCCGGCTGGTATTTCGGCAGGTTGAAGGTGACGGAGAAATTGGTCTCCGGCGTCGGGATCGACACCGTGCACGGCGTCTTGCAGCCCGGCCCGAGCGAGGTCACGGCGTCAGCCCCCGGCGGCGCCGAATCGAGCTGGACCTGCATCGGCGGCGGCGCCGACTTGAACGAATCCAATGAAAAGGAAGAGCAGCCCGCCAGACCCAGTCCGGCGGCCGCAATCACGATGACACGACGCATGATCCACACTCACCTGCGGCTATCAGCCACAATCCCCGGCGCGACCATATGGGCGTCGGAACAGGGGCGCAACAGCGCGGGCCCTGCTCGTTAAAGGATGGTTAACGGCAAAATGCATGGCAATATAATACCAAGCGATATCAAAGGTTTGTGAAATATTAGTCGGCGGCGAGGCTGGCTACGGCGGCCGGCAGATCGCGCATATGGCCGATCAGCCGGTCCGGCTTCAGCTCCGCCATCGGCACGTCGGTATAGCCGAAATCGACTCCGATCACCGGGACCTGGGCGCGCCGCGCCACCCCGACATCGGTGCCGGCATCGCCGACCATGATGGCGCCCGGCAGCCGGCCGCCGGCGCGGGCCACGGTCTCGCGCAGGAATGCCGGGTCCGGCTTCGCCACGCCGAAGGTGTCGGCGCCGCAGATCGCGGCAAAGCGCGACGTCAATGCGAGGCGGTCGAGCAGCAGCTTCGACAGCCATTCCAGCTTGTTGGTGCAGACCGCAAAGCGGTGGCCCTGCGCCTCGAGCTGGTCGAGTGCGGTCTCCAGCCCGTCGAACGGGCGCGAGCCGTCGGCGATGTGGTCGGCGTAATAATCGACGAAGTCCCGGGTCAAGCGGTCGAGGTCGGCGACGCTGACCGCGCGGCCCTCCACCTCCAGCCCGCGCTCGAGCAGCTTGCGGGCGCCGGCACCGATCATGTTGCGCGCGGCCGCGAGCGGCACCGGCCGCAGGCCCTCGCGCGCAAGCACATAATTGAGCGCGCTGATCAGATCGGGCGCGGTATCGACCAGCGTACCGTCGAGATCGAACACGATGATGGGGGGAGAAGCGGCGGGCATAACGTCTTTGGCTATCGATGATGGAGGCTGCTGGCAAGGCCTCCCGTACAGTTCCGGACACCGCTTCATTTCTTGCGGTCCGGTGCAGTCGTTCTCGGCGCTTCAGCACTGGAAAAAGGTCTGAAACATCGTCGCAAAAGCCTCGATTCATGCCTATTCCTGCCCGCAAAACGACGCTAGATATGCGCCCGCCGGGCGGGCCGATCGGGGCCTCCGGGGCGGCGCGCAAGCGGGGGAACTCGTCGGTGGACATGGACGCATTGAAACGCCAGGCGGCAGCGCGCGCGCTCGAAGAGGTCCGCGACGGCATGAAGCTCGGGCTCGGCACCGGCTCGACGGCCAAGCATTTCGTCGAACTGCTCGGCGAGAAGGTCCAGGCCGGCATGAAGGTCGTGGGCGTGCCGACCTCGGAAGCCACCAAGGCGGATGCGATCCGCTGCGGCGTGCCGCTGACCACGCTCGACGAGGTCGACCATCTCGACCTCACGATCGACGGCGCCGACGAGATCGACGCCGATCTCAATTTGATCAAGGGCGGCGGCGGCGCGCTGCTGCGCGAGAAGATCGTAGCTAGCGCGAGCGATCGCATGATCGTGATTGCCGACGACAGCAAATGGGTCGATGCGCTCGGCCGCTTCCCGCTGCCGGTCGAGGTGATCCCGTTCGGGCTCGCGGCCACGCAGGCGGCGATGGCGCGGGCGTTCGCGCAGGCCGGCGTGTCCGGCCAGATGGTGATCCGCAAGGCCAAGGAAGGTCACGCTTTTGTCACCGACGGCGGCCACTGGATCGTCGATGCGCATCTTGGCCGGATCGGCGATCCGCCGCGTCTGGCGGGGTTGCTCAGCGTCATTCCAGGCGTGGTCGAGCATGGCCTGTTCATTGGGCTCGCGAGCCGCGCCGTGCTGGCCGGCGCGCAGGGAATTCGGGTTGTTGAACGGCGATGACGCCGCAAGCAAGGAGACTTGGAATGAAGCGTTTCTCGGGACTTTTGTCGGCTGCCGCGCTTGCGGCCGGATTGGCGTTTTCGGCCGCGCCGGCGATGGCGCAACAGCAGCCGCTGCCCGAAATGCCCAAGGTCAAGCAGTCGACCCCGGCAGCGATCGCGGCCGCCAAGGAAATCCTGGCGATGAAGAACGTGTCGGTGATGTATGCCGGCGCGGTTGCCGGCATCATCGAGAAGACCAAGACCGGCCTGCTGCAGCAGAACCTGAACTTCCAGAAGGACCTCAACGAGGTCGCTGTGGTGATCGCCAAGCAGTTCGGCGGCAGCGAGAAGGAGATCGGCGAGGGCATGGCGCAGATCTACGCCGCCGAGTTCACCGAGAAGGAGCTGCAGGACCTGGTGGCGTTCTACAAGACGCCGCTCGGTGACAAGCTCCTGAAGGCGGAGCCCGCGGCCATCAATGGCTCGCTGCAATATATGCAGCAGTGGGCGCAGCAGTTCGGCGTGATCATCAATAACCAGTTCAAGGCCGAGATGAAGAAGCGCGGCAAGGATATCTGAGCCTGCCTAGCCACCTCGCCCCGCTTGCGGGGAGAGCATAGGCCGCCTTTGGCGGCCGTTCTTGAAGAATGCCGAAGCAGAGCTTCGGCTGTGTGCGAAGCAATCCGGGTGAGGGGGACTCTCCGCAGGGGGAATCGCGGAGACAGCCCCTTACCCCGACCCTCTCCCCGCAAGGGCGAGGGAGCAGAAAGAGTTGCGTAGCCCGGATTGCGCGTCACGGCGTAACAATAGCGACGCAGCAGCGAAACTTCGGCGGTGTGCGGGGTGAAAGGGCCTCGCCGCGAGATTATCTTGCGGAGATGCACCACACACCCCAACCCTCCGAGGAGCAGGCCTCGCTCGTGCCGGCACCGGGCGAGGGAGCACAGAGAGGTTACCATGGCCGAGTATGACGTTGACCTGTTTGTCATCGGTGGCGGTTCGGGCGGGGTCCGTGCCGCCCGCATCGCCGCCGGCTATGGTGCCAGGGTCGTGGTCGCCGAAGAGTACCGGATGGGCGGCACCTGCGTGATCCGCGGCTGCGTGCCGAAGAAGCTGTTCGTGATCGGCAGCCATGTCCACCAGGAGATCGAGGACGCCGCCGGCTTCGGCTGGAGCATCGGCAATGTTTCGCTCGACTGGGCGAAGCTGGTCGCCAACAAGGACAAGGAAATCGCCCGCCTCGAGGGCGCCTACACCACCAATGTCGAAAAATCCGGCGCCCGCATCGTCAAGACCCGCGCCGTGCTCGAGGACGCCCACACCATCCGCCTCGGCACCGGCGAGACAGTGACGGCAAAGTACATTTTGATCGCGACCGGCGGTGCGCCCAATCACGGTCCGGCGATTCCCGGCATCGAGCACGTGATCTCCTCCAACGAGGCGTTTCACCTCAAGGAGCTGCCGAAGCGAATCGTGATCCAGGGCGGCGGCTACATCGCGCTGGAATTCGCCGGCATCTTCGCCGGCTACGGCTCCGACGTCACGGTGGTCTATCGTGGCGAGAACATTTTGCGCGGTTTCGACGAGGACGTGCGCAAGCATGTGCGCGCCGAGATGGAGAAGCGCGGCATCACCATCATCACCGGCTGCACGGTGACCAAGGTTGACAAGCACGGCCGTGACTTCACCTCACATCTGTCCGGCGGCTCCAGCATCGCCTCCGACCAGGTGATGTTCGCGATCGGCCGCCATCCCAATGTCGCCAATCTCGGGCTCGAGACCGCGGGCGTCGCGATCAACCCGGCCAATGGCGGCATCCAGGTCGACGGCTGGTCCAAGACCTCGGCCGACAACATCTATGCGATCGGCGACGTCACCCATCGCACCAATCTGACGCCGGTCGCGATCCGCGAGGGCCACGCCTTCGCCGACACCGTGTTCGGCAAGCGCCCGGTGCAGGTCGATCATGCGATGATCCCGACCGCGGTGTTCTCGCAGCCCGAGGTCGGCACCGTCGGCCTCACGGAGGAGGAGGCGCGGGCGCAGTTTTCCCACATCGATGTCTACAAGGCCGATTTCCGCCCGATCAAGGCGACGATGTCCGGCCGCGACACCCGCGTCCTGATGAAGCTCGTGGTCGACGGCTTGAGCGACCGCGTGCTCGGCTGCCACATCGTCGGCGACTGCGCCGCCGAGATCACCCAGGCGGTCGCGATCGCCGTGAAGATGAAGGCGACCAAGGCCGATTTCGATGCCACCGTCGCGCTGCATCCGACCGCGTCCGAAGAGCTGGTGACGATGCGTACCCCGACCGCCCGCCACGTGCGGCAGGCGGCGGAGTAGGGGCGACCCTCATCGACACCCACGTCGGCAGCAGGCGACCTGGAGAGTCTATCCAGTCGTCAAGGCAGGCCGCAGTCCCGGCAATCGCCGGACACGCTCGACAAAGCGCGCCGACGCCTGATGGTGATTGCGGCCGGCGCGAGCAACACCGGGGCGTTCATCTTGACGCGTAATCAATTCCTCTCGGTGCGGTTACATCCACCTGCTGTTTCGGAATGGTTGCGGGGTCGCGCACCAGCATTGGGTCTACGCGGCCCCCCGGACCGTTGCGCGCAAATTTCAATACACTCGCCGACATGGACTGGTTGGGGCCAACGGCGGGATCGTGGTAGCAAACGTCCGGCCCTAGCGTTCCGACGACCACCGACGCGTGAAAGATATAAAATTTCGGCCCCGGAACCCACCAGGTGAACATGATTGGTCCCCTGTTGGTCAGCACTGCGTCGAAATCGCTGGCCGTGTTCAACGGCGTCGTAATACTCAGGGGTTGCAGCCTCTCATTTAGCTGAAAGACCTGTAACTTGTCGGCCCCGAGCGATTGATGCGTGCCGTTCGGGTTGACGAGTTCCGGCACTCCCTTGCGCGCTCTGAAATAGGTGCCTTCGTAATAGACGCCCATCATTTTTGCGCACGCGTACCAACAGCCTGTGGGATCATCGATCGGAGGCCCATTTGGGCCGCCGGCGTTTTGCGAGAAAAACGGTACGGGACGCGGTAACGGCATGGTCGGCCTGCCCTGTTTTTGCCACGCTCAATCATACTCGTTCAAGCTGGAAACGCCACCCGCCCGCCGGCCAAGCGAGTCTTATCTCAGCGGTGATATGCCGCTGTCAGCAGCCGGCGAAGTCCACCGACGGGGTTCACCCGATCGCGTCCCAAGAGCTCGTGACGAGAGTTGGTGACGATCGCACGCCGAGCATCGCCATGGTGATCGTGCCCGGGTGAATTGCCGATTTACAGAATTAGAACGCCCTGAGTGGTTCAGCGTTTGGCTTGGAGCCGGACCCCATAATCACGAATGTTCATTGGTGAGAGGTGCTGGCGCCACATCCCATTCCCGGGCATGCTCTGGAATCAGCAGACATTGCAACGGCGTGCGACTTTTGGAACCTTGCGCTTGCCTGGCAGTTCCATTTCCTAAATAGTTTGACCTCTCAGACCAAGGGAGCCGCCCATGCCAGGACCCACGGAGCAGGAGATCCGGACCCGAGCCTACGAATTGTGGAAGGACGCTGGCGAGCCGCACGGCAACATGGACCACCTCTGGTACCAGGCCGAGAAGGAATTGCTGGAGCGAAAGGCCGCCAACGGCAAGGGGCCTTGCGACATCAAGGGGCAACGCAAGCCGGCAGCGAGGCATTGAGGTCCGCATTGAGCGCATCGCGCGGGTGAGCTAACGAGCCCGGCAGGCTGGCCAGGCCCGGAGGCACCCATGAGCGATGCAATCGATCTTTCACAAAAACTATCGACATTTACCGATCACTGGTCGCCGCGCACCGTCGCGCAATTCAACGCGCATGACGTCATGGTCGTGAAGGTGCAGGGCGAGTTCGTCTGGCACAAGCACGACGACACCGACGATTTCTTCCTGGTGCTGAAAGGCGTGCTCGACCTCGAGCTGCGCGACCGCACCGTGACGCTGACGCCCGGCCAGATGTACATCGTGCCCAAAGGCGTCGAGCACCGCCCCGTCGCCCGGGAAGAGGTGCACCTCTTGCTGATCGAGCCGACCGGCACGCCGAACACCGGCGATGCGGCCACCGCGGCA
Source organism: Bradyrhizobium ivorense (assembly GCF_900696085.1). Classification (GTDB taxonomy): domain Bacteria; phylum Pseudomonadota; class Alphaproteobacteria; order Rhizobiales; family Xanthobacteraceae; genus Bradyrhizobium; species Bradyrhizobium ivorense. Next base: position 384,879 of record NZ_CAADFC020000016.1, on the reverse strand, counting down.
CCGCGGAAGGTGGTGTGAGATAACGTAGGTTGGCTGGACCACACGAGACCTATCCTGCCGTCATTCCGGAGCCGGTGAGGCCGTGTCCCCACTCACAACTGTCGTCGCCCGGTTTAACCGGGCGATCCAGTACGCCGAGACCTCTCGGTTCAAGCAGCGCCGCCTCTGGAATACTGGATCACCCGCATGCGCGGGGATGACGGGTCTGATCGCATTCGCAGAGACGACGGAGGAGAGATTGGCGCAACCCTGCCGCCTCGACCTCCGAATGACGAGCGGGAGGTTTCGCTCCAAAAGTGAGTTGGCCACCCCGTCAATCCCCTCGCGCAAAAATATTTCGCTTTTTCGTAATAGCAACTCAGTGTAGTGTTCATCCGTCTCACCCGATCGAGGGGCGCTGGCCATCGTCGCGGTGTTGCGGTGAGATGCGGTGGACGTTTCGCGTGTCAGTGACGACAGCATGCGAGGCGGACGGTGAAGTCGTGCAGGCCTGACGCCCTAGTGGCAGGTGTCCCTCGCAAGACGCGTAGCGTCTTGCGAGGACGGTGACAAAAAAGCCCAGTCTCGCCGGGGAGAGCACGTATAAGCCGTAACCCATCGCGCAGGGAAAGCCGGGTTGTTTCCGGTTACACCTGTGGTCCTACCCCGGTGCTTTTTTGTTGCACCGGGCCCATGGGTGCAATCGGCACCCGGCTTTCCCTGCGCCCTCTGATAGCGGAGAGGGCGGAACGAGAAGCAAAGCTCGGACAAATCATGTCGCGAGATGGCGAAACTGCGTCCCCACCCACACCTGTCATCGCCCGGTTTAACCGGGCGATCCAGTACGCCGCGGCCCATCGGCTCAATCACGACCGTCTCTGGAATACTGGATCACCCGCCTGCGCGGGTGATGACATCGAGGATGCGGCTTGATGCGTCATTGCGAGGAGCGAAGCGACGAAGCAATCCATCGCTCCGCATGTGCCGAACCGTGGATTGCTTCGCTTCGCTCGCAATGACGGTTGAGAGATTGGCACTACCCCTCCGCCTCGATCCATTCCGCCGCACTGCGCCACAGCGTGTCGCGGTGTTCGTTGCGGAAGAAGCCGAGATGGCCGATCGCTTTGACACCGGCGTCGGCCGGGCGGATCGAGATGATCTCTGGCGTCACGGACGTAAACGCCGAGCACAGCAGTTCGACCGCGGGGCGGGTCGCCCAGGTGTCGTCGGTCATGACAAGGGCGCGGAGCTTGCCGCGAAACTTCGGAAAGTTTTCGCGCGCAGCGAGCGCGGGATCATCCAGCAGATAGCGCTCGCGCAGCACCCAGCGCGTCCATTGCTCGAACACGCCCTTCGGCAGCTCCATGCCAAGGCCGGCCCAGCCCGGCAGGTAGCCGAGCAGGCGGGTCAGCGGCAGGCCGACGCCGGTCATGAAGGCAACGACGCGGTAGCGCTCGGGCGAGGCCATCAGCTTCCAATGGGCGGCCTGCGAGGCGACCAGCAGCGCGCGCGGAATCTCGGCGTTGTCGGCAAGCAGCCCGAGTGCCTGGCCGCCGAAGGAATGGCCGACATAGGCGAAGGGCAGATCGCGGTAGCGCTCGCGCATCCAGCGCACGGCGGCGGTGACGTCGAGCGCGGCCCAGTCGGCCATGTCGGCCTTGAATCCATTAAGCGATTTGGCCTTCGGCCGGCTGTCGCCGGTGCCGCGGTAGTCGTAGGTCAGCACCGCCGCGCCGCGGCGGGCGAGGTAACCGGCAAAGCCGCGATAGACCTTTCGGGGCACGGCGGTCGCCGAATTGATCAGGACGGCGCGGCGCTTGGCGCCGCGGGGCAGGAACAGCGTGGCGCCGAGCGGGTGGCCGTCGACCGCGGGCACCACGATGTCGTCGCTAAAAACGTCGTCCAGCGCCGCCCCGGCCACGGCATTTCCCCCGGCATTCATGATATGGTCCAGCAAATGCGAGTTCGGCCGTTCCTGCAAGAGCTTGACGGAATTGCCGGAATTGGTTCTGGCGGGGGAGGGGGCGGCTGTGTATAAGCCGGGCTTTCCCGTCGATCAAGTTGCGGTTTTTGCTCAGGAGTTGACCTCATGTCCGAGCGGTGGACACCCGATAGCTGGCGCGCCAAGAAGGTGCTGCAGGTGCCCGACTATCCCGATGCCAAGGCATTGGCCGATGTCGAAGCCCAGCTCGCGACCTTTCCGCCGCTGGTGTTCGCCGGCGAGGCCCGCAACCTGAAGAAAGCGCTGGCGCGGGTCTCCGCCGGCGAGGCCTTCCTGCTGCAGGGTGGCGACTGCGCCGAGAGCTTCGCCGAGCACGGCGCCAACAACATCCGCGACTTCTTCCGCGTGCTGCTGCAGATGGCGGTGGTGCTGACCTATGCCGGCGCGCTGCCGGTGGTGAAGGTCGGCCGCATCGCCGGGCAGTTTGCCAAGCCGCGTTCGTCGCCGACCGAGAAGCAGAACGGCGTCGAGCTGCCGAGCTATCGCGGCGACATCGTCAACGACATCGCGTTCACGCCGGAAGCCCGCATTCCCGATCCGCAGCGCCAGCTGATGGCCTATCGGCAGTCGGCGGCGACGCTGAACCTGCTGCGCGCCTTCGCCACCGGCGGCTTTGCCAATCTCGGCAGCGTGCACCAGTGGATGCTCGGCTTCCTCAAGGACTCGCCGCAGTCCCGCCGCTACAAGGAGCTGGCTGACCGCATCTCGGATGCGCTGAACTTCATGCGCGCCTGCGGCCTCGACCTCGAGAGCCATCCCGAGCTGCGCGCCACCGATTTCTACACCAGCCATGAGGCGCTGCTGCTCGGCTACGAGCAGGCGATGACGCGGGTCGATTCCACCACCGGCGACTGGTACGCGACCTCCGGCCACATGATCTGGATCGGCGACCGCACCCGGCAGCTCGATCACGGCCATGTCGAATATTTCCGCGGCATCAAGAACCCGATCGGGCTGAAGTGCGGCCCGTCGCTGAAGCCGGACGAGCTGTTGAAGCTGATCGACATCCTCAACCCCGACAACGAGCCGGGACGGCTGACCTTGATCAACCGCTTCGGCGCCGACAAGGTCGGCGACCATCTCCCTGGCCTGATCCGCGCCGTGCAGCGCGAGGGCCGTGTCGTGGTGTGGTCGTGCGATCCGATGCACGGCAACACCATCACCTCGACGTCGGGCTACAAGACCCGGCCGTTCGACCGCGTGCTGTCCGAGGTGAAGTCGTTCTTCGCGATCCATGCCGCCGAGGGCACCCATGCCGGCGGCGTGCATCTGGAGATGACCGGGCAGGACGTCACCGAGTGCATCGGCGGCGCCCGCGCCATCACCGACGAGGACCTCAACGACCGCTACCACACGGCCTGCGATCCCCGCCTCAACGCCGAACAGTCGATCGACATGGCCTTCCTGATCGCCGAGCTGCTCAAGCAGGAGCGCGCCGGCAAGGCCAAACCGATGCCGGCCGCCGCGGGATTGTGATTTGGGGGCTGTGACTTGCTGAGGTTCTGGCGGGCCACCATCAACTCGCGCAACGGACTGGCGTTCGCCCTCCGCTCGGAGCAGGCCATCCGCGAGGAGGTGGTGGCGCTGGTGCTGTCGGTGCCGCTGGCCTGGCTGGCCGGCGCCACCGTGATGCGCCGGGTCGAGCTGGTCGCGACCGTGGTGCTGGTGCTGGTGATCGAACTGCTCAACACCGCGATCGAGAAGCTCGCCGACCGCCTCACCATGGATCACGACCCGCAGATTGGGCGGGTCAAGGACATGGGCTCGGCCGCGGTCGGCGTCGCGTTGGTGATGGCCGGGCTGTTCTGGCTGTTCGCCGTCGCCGAACGCATGGGGGCGTTCTGACGTGCAGCGGCCGACGCGATGGCGCCGGGCAAAGGGGAGTACCAAGGGTGGTAATCCCGATGTTCGCCGCCGATCGCCTGTCCGGACGACCAAACTTGGCCAAAACTCGGCGATGATCCCAGAGCAGAGCTCGTACCTTGACGCTCCCCGGGCGATTTCTGCAATCGCACCATGACCGGAAGGCGATTGAAGTTTGCGGTTGCGAAGGACAACATAAGGTTATGAGCGAACAACAGATCAAGATCACCCTGGCGCAGCTCAACCCGACGGTCGGCGATGTCACCGGCAACGCCGCCAAGGCGCGCGCCGCACGCGAGACGGCGAAAGCGGCCGGCGCCGATCTGGTGGTGCTCTCGGAACTGTTCATCGCCGGCTATCCGCCGGAGGATCTGGTGCTGAAGCCGGCGTTCCAGGCGGCCTGCCGGGCCGAGATCGAGCAGCTGGCGCGCGAGACCGCCGACGGCGGGCCGGCGATGCTGATCGGCACGCCCTGGGTCGAGGACGACAAGCTCTACAATGCCTGCGCGCTGCTCGACGGCGGCCGCATCGCCGCGCTGCGCTTCAAGGCCAATCTGCCGAACTACGGCGTGTTCGACGAGAAGCGGCTGTTCGCGCGCGGCCCGGCGCCGGGCCCGGTGACGGTGCGCGGCGTGCGCATCGGCGTGCCGATCTGCGAGGACATCTGGCTCGAGGAGTCGGAGGAATACGAGAACGTCGTCGAGTGCCTGGCCGAGACCGGCGCCGAGATCCTGGTGGTGCCGAACGGCTCGCCCTATGCGCGCGACAAGGCCGATCTCCGGCTCTCGATCGTGGTGGCGCGGGTCACCGAGAGTGGGCTGCCGTTGGTTTATCTCAATGAGGTCGGCGGCCAGGACGAATTGATCTTCGACGGCGCCTCGTTCGCGCTGAACGCCGATCTCTCGGTGGCGGCGCACCTGCCGGCATTCGAGGAGAACATCACGACGCTGCTCTGGCGCAAGACCGCGGACGGCTGGCGCTGCAACGGGCCGATCGCGCCGCAGCTCGAGGGCGACAAGGCCGACTACGCCGCCTGCGTGCTCGGCCTGCGCGACTATGTCAGCAAGAACGGCTTTCCGGGCGTGCTGCTCGGCATTTCCGGCGGCATCGATTCCGCGCTGTGCGCCGCGATCGCAGTCGACGCGCTCGGCGCCGACAAGGTGCGCGGCGTGATGCTGCCGTTCCGCTACACCGCGCAGGTCTCGCTCGACGATGCCGCCAAGCTCGCGGCCGCGATCGGCATCCGCTACGAGGTGCTGCCGATCGCCGATGCCGTGAACGGGTTCGAGAGGATTCTGGCGCCGGTGTTCACCGGCCTCGAGCGCGACATCACCGAGGAGAATTTGCAGGCGCGCGCCCGCGGCACGCTGCTGATGGCGATCTCCAACAAGACCGGCGCCATGGTGGTGACCACGGGCAACAAGTCGGAAATGTCGGTCGGCTACGCCACGCTCTATGGCGACATGAACGGCGGCTTCAACCCGATCAAGGACATCTACAAGACCGAGGTGTTCCGGCTGTCCAGCTTGCGCAATTCCTGGAAGCCGGACGGCGCGCTCGGGCCGTCGGGCGAGGTGATCCCGACCAATATCATCACGCGGCCGCCGACCGCGGAGTTGCGCGAGAACCAGACCGACCAGGATTCGCTGCCGCCCTACGACATGCTGGATGCGATCCTCGAACGTCTGGTCGAGCGCGAGGAGCCGCTGGCCGATATCATCGCCGCCGGCTTCGACCGCGACGTCGTGACCCGCATCGATCGGCTGCTCAACATCGCCGAATACAAGCGGCGGCAGGCCGCGCCCGGCGTCAAGGTCACGCGCAAAAATTTTGGCCGCGACCGCCGCTATCCCATCACCAACCGCTTTCGCGATTTCGGCAAGGTTTTGCCGGCGCCCGACGAGATGCTGGTGACGCGCACCTCGCGCGCGTCGGCGGAGGCGTTTGAAGGGTGAGCTACTGCTTCGGCGGGATGAAGGTCGGTCCGACCGTGCGGATCTGGCCATCGCCGCCAGAGGGCGCAGCCGGAGGCGGCGTCTCCGCCGCGGGCTGCTGTTGCGCCGTTGTGGGGGCGCCCTTCTTGCTGCCGGCGGGCGCTGATTTCGCCGCGCGCTCCTGGGCGCGCTGCTGCATCTTCCGCGCGCTCTCCTCGGTGACGACGATGTCGCCCTGCTGCTCGACCGCGGCCTTGTCGTCGACCGCCTTCAGCGCCTCGGCCCAGCTCTGGCCGGCCGGCTTGCAGGAGCAGGAGGGATTGAACTCGGTGCGGTATTTGAACGCGTTGGGCAGCGAGGTGTAGGGCTGGCCGCTGATCGACACCGCCTGGTTGATGTCTTCGCCGGGGTTGCGATAGGCGTACAGCGACGCCTCGGTGGCGGGGCACTGCGCCTTGCAGACCTGCTCGTCGGTGGGGAAGCGCGCCGGCGAGGTCGCGAACGAGACCGGGAAGTAGGCGCCGTCGCAGGTGCGGACGCAGACGGTGCGGAAGGTGCCGGACTGCCCGGCATAATCGGCGCCGGGCGGCGGCAGCGGGTTGTTGCTGTTGCCGCCACCGCCGAACAGGTTCTCAATGAAGTTGCCGGGGCCGCGCGCCGCCGCGGCGGCGTATTGCGGGCCGCAATTGTTCTGCGCCAGCGCGGTCAAGACCGAGCGGCGCTGGTTCTCGCGGTCGGCACCGCCGAGCCCTCCGGAGCGCAGCCGCTCGAGATTGGCGGTCATCTGGTCGAGATTGGCGCGCATCTGCTGGATCTGGTTGTTGACCGGACCGCACTGCGCCGAGTTGTTGTTGAACAGCGAGAAGAAGCCGGAGCTGTCGCAGCCCATGCGCCGGGCCTGCGCGGTGACGCGGTCGAGCTCGCCCTGCTGCCGCGTGGCGGCATCCTGGTAGCGGCGGATCTGCTCGTCACGCGCCGGATCGCCGGTGCCGCCGCCACGGTCGATCGTCGCCAGCTGCCCCTCGAGCCGGCTGCACAGCGGATTGGGCTGCGCCTGCTGCTGCGGCGGCGGACCGGGCGGGCCCGGCGGATTCATCTGCTGCTGCGCGAAGGCGTACGAGGCGGGCAGGGCGATGCCGGCCAGCACGGCGCAGCTCAGGAGCCAGCGGGAGAAGCGACGATAGGAGGTCTTGGGCATATCCGGCCATTAAAACGACGCCGCGCGGCGATCAACGCCGAAGCGCGCGGCCAAGGCTGCCCTGCAATAGCCTGTTCTCTGGGCAGCGTCACGTCGTTTCCGGGGCACCGGTGTGGCAAAAAGCCCGGCCTGACCAGCCGCTTGAGGCGAATTCGCCGCGAGCGGCGCGGCTGATTTCCGGTGCGGTCGATATGAGCTCAGCGCTGGCAGGTGATGGCGACGTATTCGCCGCAGACATTGCCGTGGCACTTCTGGTTCGCGGCGTGCGGAACCGCACCGGTGATCTCGTCGGGATCGACCCGGCGGTAGCTAGTGGCCTGAGCGAATTCGCGCGACTGGCAGTAGGCGCGGGCGGCCGATGCCCCGCATTTGTCGCCGCGCGCCAAACACTGGTCGATGCCGTAGCCGTCGGCCTGGTTGGCGATGATGAAGATGCGGCTGTCGGCCAGCGCGGCCGAGGAGATGAGGAAGGATACGCCGGCAATCAATGCTGAAAAACGTCCCTGAAAACGTCCCATGGGGCACCAATGAAATGCGAGAGAATCTGCACGGCCACCAGATACGCCCAAATGCTTAATAATGATTAACCATGAGGGGCTGGCGCGATCTTGCTTGCCCGGATCGGCGGGCAAAACCGCCAAAAACAGCCCCTTGACGCCATGGAGGGGCCGTGAGAGAGGTGGAACCATGAACGGTCACCTCGCCATCTGCAGCATTTGCCGCGAGATTATTAGCTAGCGATTCGCTGGCTGAGGCCGTCTTTTCTCAATCGACATGAGATCATTGGACGCCCGGCCGCAAGGGATGGGCCTATGGAACTGCGCCTTTACGATACGTTGACCCGGGAGAAGCGGCCGTTCGTGCCGCTCGATGCCAATAACGTCCGCATGTATGCCTGCGGACCGACGGTCTATGACTTCGCCCATATCGGCAACGGCCGCGCCGCCATTGTCTTCGACGTGCTGTTCCGCGTGCTGCGCCATCGCTATGGCAAAGATCACGTGACCTATGTCCGCAACATCACCGACGTCGACGACAAGATCAACGAGCGCGCGGCGCGGGACTATCCCGGCGTGCCGCTCAACGAGGCGATCCGCAAGGTCACCGAGCTGACCTACCAGCAGTACCAGGGCGACGTCACCGCGCTGGGCTGCTTGCCGCCGACGGTGCAGCCGCGCGCCACCGAGCACATCCCGGAGATGCGCGCGATCATCGAGAAGTTGATCGCCGGCGGCTTTGCCTATGTCGCCGAGGACCACGTGCTGTTCTCGCCGCAAGCGATGAACGCCGCGAATTCGGTGCTGCCGCGCTACGGCGCGCTGTCAAAACGCTCGCTCGACGAGATGATCGCCGGTGCCCGCGTCGATGTTGCGCCCTACAAGCGCGACAACACCGACTTCGTGTTGTGGAAGCCGGCGAAGCCGGGCGAGCCGTCCTGGCCTTCGCCGGCCGGCATCGCGGTCGAGGGCCGGCCCGGCTGGCACATCGAGTGCTCGGCAATGGCCTGGAAGCATCTCGGCGAAAGGTTCGACATCCATGGCGGCGGCATCGACCTGGTGTTTCCACACCATGAGAACGAGCTCGCCCAAACCTGCTGCGCGTTCCACTCCGACCGCATGGCGAACGTCTGGATGCACAACGGCTTTCTCCAGCTCGAGAGCGAGAAGATGTCGAAGTCGCTCGGCAACTTCTTCACCATCCGCGACCTCCTGGCCGATTGGCCGGGCGAGGTGCTGCGACTCGCGATGCTGAAGACGCACTATCGCTCGCCGCTCGACTGGACCTTGCGCAGCGCGGAGGAGAGCGCGAAGACGCTCGACGACTGGTATGCGGTCGCGGCCGACATCGAGCCCGGCGCGCCGTCGCCGGCCATGCTCGAGGCGCTGTCCGACGACCTCAACACGGCGCAGGCGATGGCCGTGCTGCATGGCCTGCGCAACGCGTCGGCGAGCAGCGAAGCGAGCCGCAGGGAGCTTGCCGGCTCGCTCCGCATGCTCGGCTTCCTGTCGGAGAGCGCTGCGGCCTGGAAGAGCCGCAAGCAGCAGGCGAGCGGCGTCGATGCCAGTGCCGTCGAAGCCTTGATCGCCGAGCGCACCGCGGCGCGGGCGCGAAAGGACTTCAAGGAGTCCGATCGCATCCGCGACCAGCTCGCCGCGATGGGCGTCGTGATCAAGGACTCCAAGGAAGGCACCACCTGGGAGGTTGCGCGATGAGCCGTTCCGCCCCCGCATTGCGCCCCTATCTGCCCGAGGATGCGCCGCTGCTGGCGGCGATCTTCGCGGCCTCGATCATGGACCTGACCGGCGACGACTACAGCGAGGCGCAGCAGGAGGCCTGGGCGCAGGCTGCGGAGGATGAGGCTGCGTTCGGCAAGAAGCTCGCCGGCCAGCTCACGCTGATTGCAACGCTGCAGGGATCGCCGGTCGGATTCGCCTCGCTGAAAGGCACCGACCAGATCGACATGCTCTACGTGCATCCGAGCGCGGTGGGGCAGGGCGTCGGTGCCGCGCTGTGCGAGGCGCTGGAGAAGATCGCAGGCGCCCGCGGCGCCAAGAAGCTGAAGGTCGACGCCAGCGACACCGCGCTCGATTTCTTCCGCAAGCGCGGCTACGTCCCGCAGCAGCGTAACACCGTCACCGTCGGCGACGAATGGCTCGCCAACACCACGATGCAGAAGACGCTCGATGCTGTGGCGCCTTCGCCCCCGGGAGGCCACGCATGAGCCGCGAACGCCTCTATCTGTTCGACACCACGCTGCGCGACGGCGCGCAGACCAACGGCGTCGACTTCACGCTGCAGGACAAGCAGGTCATCGCCAAGATGCTCGACGAACTCGGCATCGACTATGTCGAGGGCGGCTATCCCGGCGCCAACCCGACCGACAGCGAGTTTTTCAGCAAGAAGCCCGATTTCGGTCATGCCCGCTTCACCGCCTTCGGGATGACGCGGCGGCCGGGCCGCTCGGCGTCGAACGATCCCGGCCTCGCCGGCATCCTCGAAGCCAAGGCGGATGCGATCTGCTTCGTGGCCAAATCCTCCGCCTACCAGGTTCGCGTCGCGCTGGAGACGACCAACGAGGAAAATCTCGCATCGATCCGCGACAGCGTCGCCGCGGCAAAGGCGCTCGGCCGCGAAGTCATGGTCGACTGCGAGCACTTCTTCGACGGCTACAAGGAGAACCGCGACTACGCGCTGGCCTGCGCGAAAGCGGCCTATGACGCGGGCGCGCGCTGGGTGGTGCTGTGCGACACCAATGGCGGCACCATGCCGCACGAGGTCGAGACCATCGTCGACGACGTGACCAAGCAGGTGCCGGGCGCCAATCTCGGCATTCATGCCCATAACGACACCGAGCAGGCGGTGGCCAATTCGCTGGCCGCGGTGCGCGCCGGCGCGCGGCAGATCCAGGGCACGCTGAACGGGCTCGGCGAGCGCTGCGGCAACGCCAATCTCTGCTCGCTGATCCCGACCTTGCGGCTGAAGAATGAATTCGCCGAAAAGTTCGAGATCGGCGTCACCGCGGAGAAGATGGCGACCTTGATGAAGGTGTCGCGCACGCTCGACGACATGTTGAACCGCGCGCCCAATCGCCATGCCGCCTATGTCGGCGAGAGCGCCTTCGTCACCAAGACCGGCATCCACGCCTCCGCGGTGCTGAAGGATCCGCAGACCTATGAGCACGTGCTGCCGGAATTGGTCGGCAACCACCGCAAGGTGCTGGTGTCGGATCAGGCCGGCCGCTCCAACGTGATGGCCGAGCTCGACCGCGCCGGCATCGCCTATGACAAGAGCGATCCGCGGCTGACCCGCCTGGTCGAGGAGCTGAAGGAGCGCGAGGCCGCGGGTTTTGCCTATGAATCCGCCAATGCCTCGTTCGACCTGCTGGCGCGGCGCACGCTCGGCAAGGTGCCGGAGTATTTCAAGGTCGAGCAGTTCGACGTCAACGTCGAGCAGCGCTACAACGCCAATGGCCAGCGCGTCACGGTGGCGCTCGCGGTGGTGAAGGTCGATGTCGACGGCGAGCGGCTGATCTCGGCCGCCGAAGGCAACGGCCCGGTCAACGCGCTCGATGTCGCGCTGCGCAAGGATCTCGGCAAGTACCAGAAGTACATCGAGGGCCTGAAGCTGATCGACTACCGCGTGCGTATCCTCAATGGCGGCACCGAGGCGGTCACGCGCGTCTTGATCGAGAGCGCGGACGAGACCGGCGAGAGCTGGACCACGGTCGGTGTTTCGCCGAATATCATCGACGCCTCGTTCCAAGCGCTGATGGATTCGGTATTCTACAAGCTGGTGAAGTCAGGCGCGCCGGCGTGAGGCGGTAAACGGCGCACGGCCGTCATTGCGAGCGAAGCGAAGCGTTCCATCGTTCCGCATGGTCGGATGTATGGATTGCTTCGTCGCTTCGCTCCTCGCAATGACGAGGAAGAGAGGGACACATGATCGACCACGTCTCCGTCGGCGTCCGCGATCTCGATCGCGCGGCGAGGTTCTATGAACCGGCGCTGGCCGCGCTCGGCTTGAGCCGCCTCGTCACGCGTCCCGCGACGATCGGCTTCGGCAAGGCCTATCCCGAATTCTGGATCAATCTGCGCGCCGCGATGGCGCAGGTACCGCACGAAAGCGGCACGCACATCTGCCTGCGCGCGAAGACCACGGCCGAGGTCGATGCCTTCCATGCTGCGGCGCTTAGCTCGGGCGGCCGCTCCGACGGCGCGCCGGGCCTGCGCCCGCACGACCGTGTGCGCTACTACGCAGCCTTTGTCCTCGACCCCGACGGCAACCGCATCGAGGCCGTGACGTTTCCGAGCGGGTGAGGTGAGTTTGGCGGCGCGCCTCACCCGTCATCCTGAGGTGCTCGCCTCTTCGGCGAGCCTCGAAGGATGAATCGGCCACTAGCCGGGCCGTCGACCCTTCGAGGGCCGCTGAACAAGCGGCCGCCTCAGGGTGACGGGGATGATATCGCACGAAACGTGCCCTAAGAGACCCAAGATCAGAGCCGTCGCGCCACTTCGGGCGCGAGTTCCTTCGCGGCCTCCGGCGTGCGCGCCAGCGCTGAACGCAGCCTCGGCAAAATTTCGTCGACGCGGTCGGCCATCAGCACGTTGACGTCCAGCGTGCCGCGGATGAACTCGGTCGTGCGCATGTGGCTCAAGAGCGAGAGCAGCGGCTCCCAGAAGTTGTCGATGTTGGCGAGCAGGATCGGCTTGTGATGACGGCCGAGCTGCTGCCAGGTCATCTGCTCGACCAGTTCCTCCAGCGTGCCGACGCCGCCGGGCAGCGCCACGAACGCGTCCGAGCGCTCGAACATCAGCCGCTTGCGCTCATGCATGTCGGGCGTGACGATCATCTCCTGCACCGTGGTCAGCGCGTTCTCGCGCGCCCGCAGGAATTCCGGAATGATGCCGGTGACCGAGCCGCCGTGATCCAGCGTGGACCTTGCAACCGCGCCCATCAGGCCGACCGACCCGCCGCCATAGACCAGGCGGACATTGTTCTCGGCAAACGCCTTGCCGAGCGCAATGGCAGCCTCAACGAAGCGGGGATTGTTACCGGGGCCGGAGCCGCAATAGACACAGACAGTCTTGATTTGGTCGGTCTTGATTTGTTTCATGCGATCCTTGTGGCACTGCAGCGAAAACCGCGCAAGACTCTCATATGGGGATGGTGAGCCGAAAAATCCCGTAAATTCCCGCGAATCGCGAACAATTTTCGCCACAAGTCTGTACGCGGCATTCAAACGATCTATATGACGGGCAATATGGCAAACAGTGGAAAAGATGTGGCGGCGGGCCGGCGCGCCGTTCCGGTGCGGGCGGGCTTCTGATGGCGCCGCCGCAACCTGACAAGCCCGCGGTCGCGCCACCGGCGGCTGCGATACCTGCCGCCGAGAAGGCGACGCTGTTCGGCACCCTTATCCATCTCTGGCCCTATATCTGGCCGGGCGATCGCGACGATCTGAAGATGCGCGTGGTCTGGTCGGTGGTCCTCCTGCTGTTCGCGAAGCTCGCGACGCTGTCGGTGCCGTTCACCTTCAAATGGGCTGTTGATGCGCTGAACGGCGCCGGCTCGGCGCCGGTCGCGCCATCCGACTGGTTGCTGTGGCTGATCGCCTCGCCGGTGCTGATGACGATCAGCTACGGCGCGGTGCGCATCATCATGGCGGTGCTGACGCAGTGGCGCGACGGCATCTTCGCCCGCGTCGCCATGCACGCGGTGCGGCGGCTCGCCTACATCACCTTCGTGCACATGCACGAATTGTCGCTGCGCTTCCATCTCGAGCGCAAGACCGGCGGCCTGACCCGCATCCTCGAGCGCGGCCGCAGCGGGATCGAGACCATTGTGCGGATGGTGATTTTGCAGCTGATCCCGACCATCGTCGAGGTCGCGCTGCTGGCGGCGGTGCTGCTCTGGCAGTTCGACTGGCGCTATGTGCTGGCAGTGCTGCTCACCGTCGTCGTGTTCATGTACTTCACCTACGTCGCGACGGAATGGCGGATCGAGATCCGCCGCAACATGAACGAGTCCGACACCGAGGCGAACACCAAGGCGATCGACTCGCTGCTCAACTACGAGACCGTGAAATATTTCGGCGCCGAGGAGCGCGAGGCCAAGCGCTACGACCGCTCGATGGAGCGCTACGAGCGGGCCAGTGTGAAGACCTATACCTCGCTTGCCGTGCTCAACACCGGGCAGGCGTTCATCTTCACCGCGGGCCTCACGGCGACCATGGTGATGTGCGCGTTCGGTATCCGCAACGGCACCCACACCGTCGGCGATTTCGTGCTGATCAATTCGATGATGATTCAGCTTTACCAGCCGCTGAATTTCATGGGCATGGTCTATCGCGAGATCAAGCAGGCGATCATCGACATCGAGAAGATGTTCGAGGTGCTGGCGCGCGATCCCGAGGTGAAGGACGCGCCGGGCGCAAAGCCGCTCGCCGTGTCTTCCGGCAGCGTGCGCTTCGAGGACGTCCGCTTCTCCTACGAACACGACCGGCCGATCCTGAAAGGGCTCAGTTTCGAGGTGCCCGCAGGCAAGACGGTCGCGATCGTCGGTCCGTCCGGCGCCGGCAAGTCGACGATCTCGCGGCTGCTGTTCCGCCTCTATGACGTCTCTGGCGGCCGGATCCTGATCGATGGCCAGGACATCCGTGCAGTGACGCAGACCTCGCTGCGCGCGGCGATCGGCATGGTGCCGCAGGACACCGTGCTGTTCAACGACACCATCCGCTACAACATCCGCTATGGCCGCTGGGGCGCCAGCGACGACGAGGTGGAGGAGGCGGCGCGGCTGGCGCAGATCGACGGTTTCATCCGGCTGTCGCCGCAGGGCTACGAGACTCAGGTCGGCGAGCGCGGCCTAAAGCTGTCCGGCGGCGAGAAGCAGCGGGTGGCGATCGCGCGCACCGTGCTGAAGGCGCCGCCGATCCTGGTGCTGGACGAGGCGACGTCGGCGCTCGACAGCCACACCGAGCACGAGATCCAGGGCGCGCTGGAGCGGGTCTCGCGCAACCGCACTTCGCTGGTGATCGCGCATCGGCTGTCGACCATCGTCGGCGCCGACGAGATCATCGTGCTGGACCAGGGCCGGATCGCCGAGCGCGGCACCCATGCGCGGCTTTTGGCCGCCGACGGCCTCTACGCCAGCATGTGGAACCGGCAGCGCGAGGCCGAGGCGGCCCGCGAACGGCTGGCGCAAGTCGACGACAACGGCTCGGCGCCGAACCGCCTGCCGCCGGTGGTCGCCGAACCGGCCGAGGATTCCGCGGCTGACCGGGGCGAGAAACCCTTGCCGACCGCCGCGGAATAGTCGATCTAGGGCGCTCTGCCGCCAGTGGGGCGGGGGTACCACAGCGAGATCAAAGCGAGATCAGATGTCGATCGCCAATTCCATCCGCGCGCAGATCCCGCCGATCCACCCCGAGGGTTATCCCTTCATCGGCGGCTTTGCGCTGGCGAGCCTGATCCTGTTCTGGATCTGGACCCCGCTCGGCTGGCTCGGCACGCTGCTGACAATCTGGTGCGCGCTGTTCTTCCGCGATCCCGTGCGCGTGACGCCGGTGCGCGACGGCATCGTGGTGTCGCCGGCCGATGGCCGCGTCTCGATGGTCGGGCAGGCGCTGCCGCCGGCCGAACTCGGCCTCGGCGACCGCCCGTTGCCGCGGGTCTCGATCTTCATGAGCGTGTTCAACTGCCATGTGAACCGCGCGCCGGTCGCCGGCCGCATCGACCGCATCGCCTATCGGCCCGGCGCCTTCATCAATGCCGAGCTCGACAAGGCGAGCGAGGACAATGAGCGCAACTCGCTGGTGATCTCGACGCCGAACGGCCGCATCGGCGTGATCCAGATCGCGGGCCTGGTGGCGCGGCGCATCGTCTGCTTCGTCAAGGAAGGCCAGTCGATCGGCGCCGGCGAACGCTTTGGCCTGATCCGCTTCGGCTCGCGGCTCGACGTCTATTTCCCCGAGGGCACCAAGGCGCTGGTCTCCGAAGGCCAGACCGCAGTTGCCGGCGAGACCGTGCTGGCGGATTTCCGCGCCCCCGACCCGGGCCGCACCTTCCGCGCCGATTAACTCTGTTTTGCCAGCCAACTCAGCCGGTTCCGCCCGCAATGGCGGAGGGCCGCGGCGCTTGCTATATTACATCACCATGATGCCGTCAGACCCCAACTCGCCCGAGTATCGCCGCCGCCGGTTCCGCCCGATCCCGGTGCGCATGCTGGTGCCGAACATGATCACGCTGCTGGCGATCTGCGCCGGCCTCACTGCTATCAGGCTGTCGACCGAGGGGCGGATGGAGCTTGCGGTCGCCGCGATCGTGTTCGCCGCGATCCTCGACGGCATCGACGGCCGTGTCGCGCGCATGATCAAGGGCCAGTCGAAATTCGGCGCCGAGCTCGACAGCCTCGCCGACTTCGTCAATTTCGGCGTCGCGCCGGGCCTGATCCTGTATTTCTGGCAGCTCCACGAACTCAACAATGGCGGCTGGATCGCCGCGATGGTGTTCGCGATCTCGGGCGGCCTGCGCCTTGCGCGCTTCAACGCCTCGATCGACGACCCGAACAAGCCGGCGTTCGCCGCCAACTATTTTACCGGCGTGCCGGCGCCGGCCGGCGCGATCACGGTGCTGCTTCCGGTCTATCTCGCCTTCCTCGGTGTGCCGATGCCGCCGGCGACGCTGACCGCGTTCTATACGCTCTTGATCGCATTCCTGATGGTGTCGCGGCTGCCGGTGTTTTCCGGCAAGACGGTGAAGATGCGGGTGCCGCCGGAGATGGTGCTGCCGGTGTTCGTCGCGGTCGTGGTCTTTGTCGCGCTCCTGATCGGCTATCCCTGGCACATCCTCTCGGCCGGCACGGTGGCCTATCTGATCAGCCTTCCCTGGGGCTGGAAGACCTATCGCGACCACGAGCGCAGCCTTGCGGCGCAGACCGCCGCTGCCGTGGCGCCCGCGCCGGAGGCGGCGTCGACTTTTCCGCCGTCGCCCACGGCCACGGATCAGGACAATCGGCCGGCAAGGCTGAACTGAAGCATCTCTCAAACCCGTCATCCTGAGGTGCGAGCCTTGCAGCGCGATTGCGCTGCTGGGCGAGCCTCGAAGGATGAATCGGCCACAGTCGGGGCCGTCGACCCTTCGAGGGCCGCTGAAGAAGCGGCCACCTCAGGGTGACGGTGAGAGAGTGGCGCCCGCATCCACGCCCGACCAACCATCCACGTCATTGCGAGCGAAGCGAAGCAATCCATCTTTCCGCATATGCGGCGGCCATGGATTGCTTCGCTTCGCCCGCAATGACGGGAGGGAGCGGCGCGCATCTTCCCAAATATCAGCCATTCGCGGGCCTCGGTTGGGTCGGCGCCCGATCTCGGCTATAGCCTGAAGCCGGCCCGCGAACGCCGAAAACCAGGAGAGAAACGCCGTGACGACATCCGCTTCCGCCCCGCTGCCCGCATCCGTCCTCGAAGCGTTGGCGCGCTATGACACGCCGACGATCTGCAACGCGATGGAGGTCGTGGCGCCGGAACGCCGCCTGATCGGCTACACGGTGAAGCCGCTGGTCTGCCCGTTCCCGACGCTGCCGCCGATCGTCGGCTACGCCCGCACCGTCGCGATCCGCTCGGTGCTGAAATCCGGCCTGTCGGCCGAGGAGCAGTCGAAGCGCCGCATCGAATACTACGAATATGTCGGCACCGGCTTCGGTCCGCGCATCTCGGTGATCCAGGACATCGACGGCCCCGACGTCGGCTACGGCGCGTTCTGGGGCGAGGTGCAGAGCAACGTGCACAAGGCGCTCGGCTGCCTCGGCGTCATCACCGACGGTTCGATCCGCGACATCCCGCAATGGGCGCCTGGCTTCCAGGCGCTGGCCGGCTCGATCGGCCCGTCGCACGCCTGGGTGCATGCCGAAAGCTTCGGCGGCGAGGTCCGAGTCGCCGGCATGACGGTGCGTTCCGACGACCTGATCCACGCCGATTGCCACGGCGCGATCGTGATCCCGTATGAACTGGCGGCGAAGCTGCCGGAAGCGGCCGAACTGTGCGGCCGCCGCGAAACGCCAATCCTCGAGATCGCACGTAGCAAGGACTTTTCGCTCGAGAAGCTGAAGGAGGCGCTGAAGCGCTCGGCGGAAATCCACTAGTTCCGCGACGGCGCTGCGCTCCCTCTGCCGCTTGCGGGGAGGGAGCGCAGGGCCAAACCGCGAAAACAACCCCATGCAAAGTAGCCGGCGGCTGCCGGCGCTCGACGGCCACTTGACACGTCGGGCAACTCACCGTTACTCTTCCATTATTCCGAAGTCGGCCTGAGCGATCACGCCGGCGCGACCTGGGCGACATCGGCAATGCCGCGCACCGTCATGTCGATAGCGACGTAGAGGATCACGGCGAGGCCGACATAGGCGATCCAGCGGTGCTTCTGCAGCAGGTTCGCGATGAACGAGGCGGCAACGCCCATCATCGCGATCGAGAGCACGAGGCCGAACACCAGGATGATCGGCTGCTCGCGCGCAGCGCCGGCGACCGCCAGCACGTTGTCGAGCGACATCGAGACGTCGGCGACGATGATCTGGGTCGCGGCCTGCCACAGGGTCTTGCGCGGCGGCGCCTTGCCGTCAGCGCTATGTTCCGCGGTGGACTCGTGAGCGGACGCGCGGAGCTCGCGCCACATCTTCCAGCACACCCAGAGCAGCAGGATGCCGCCGGCGAGCAGGAGGCCGACGATCTGCATCAGCTGCGTGGTGGCGACCGCGAACATGATGCGCAGCAGGGTCGCCGCGCCGATGCCGATCAGGATCGCCTTGGTGCGTTGCTTTTCGGGCAAGCCTGCGGCGGCCAGGCCGATCACCACGGCGTTGTCGCCGGCGAGCACGAGATCGATGAGGACGACCTGCAGCAGCGCGCTGAGGGCATCGAGCGAGAACAGGTCGGGCGAGAATAGTTCGGACATGGGTCGGCTCCCCTTGCGGTCTGGGGAGTGGATCCAATTCGACTCAATTGGTTGTTGCCGTCACGCGAACGGCAAATCCGCCACGGCACGAGGTCGCGCCGAGGGTCGAGCAGGGCCACTCCAACTTGCGTTCCAGTCCGACATCGCAGCTTGTGGCTGCCAGAGGGGCCCGGCCTGGGATTTACGGTCAAAGCGCGATGGGATCATCGCGCTTGGTTTCTTGTTTGAGCATGATCTCTTCGGAAAACCGCTTCACACTTTTCCGGATCATGCTCTATTCCGGACGCCGCGCCGCCTGTTCCTCGAAGAACAGCGCCGCCTGGTCCGGCTCGCCGAGGATCGCCGCCGCAACGCCCATGAAGGTGAATGCGCCGGCAAAATCCCACAGATTGACCTTCGCCACGCTGGTCCGCGCGTGAATCAGATGCGCGACAAGGGCGGCGACGGCTGCCTGCACGAACAACAACAGGCTGAGCGCGGGCAGGACAAGTGCGGGCTCAACCAGGCGCGTAGCGAGAATGATCGGCAGTGCGGTCAGCACGCCGAAGATCAGGAGCATGCCGAAGGGTTCCAGCGAGGGAGCTTTGCGCAAAATCCTGTCCGAAATGATCGAAAACATTTCGTTCCCGCTTCGTCGTCGCCGCCGACGATAGCAGAACCCATCCACCTTGACGCGCGGCGCGGCGCCGCGCGACCGCAGGCCGCGCGACAAATCTGCACCCATCCTGCGGACCGAGGCGTCTTTCGCGCCGGACCCGCCATGGCAAAGTCGGTTCCGCGCGGTTATCTTTGGCGGTGACGCAAGGAGATCGTTGCAATGAACATGGCAGGCAAGACGGTGCTGATCACCGGTTCCACCGACGGCGTCGGCCGCTACGTCGCCATGAAGCTTGCATCCAGCGGCGCCCGGGTTCTGATCCACGGCCGCGATACCAAGCGGGCGCAAACGCTGTGCGACGAGATCAAGCGCGTCAGCGGCAAGGAGCCGATGTTCTACCAGGCCGATCTGTCCTCGCTCGCCGAGGTCCGCGAGTTCGCCCAGCTGGTGCTCGACGATCAGGAGCGCCTCGATGTCCTGGTCAGCAACGCCGGCATCGGCTCGCAGAACGAAGGCCCGGCGCGGCAGACCAGCAAGGACGGCCACGAGCTGCGCTTTGCGGTGAACTATCTCGCCGGCTTCCTGCTGGCGCATCTTCTGCTGCCGCGGCTGAAGGCGAGCGCGCCGGCGCGCATCGTCAACGTCGCCTCGATCGGCCAGCACCCGCTCGATTTCGACGATGTGATGATCACACGTAATTACAGCGGCAGCCGCGCCTATGCGCAGAGCAAGCTGTCGCAGATCATGTTCACGATTGATCTCGCCGAAGCGCTCGCGGGAACGGGTGTGACGGTGAATTCGCTGCATCCGGCGACTTACATGAACACCACCATGGTGCGCATCAGCGGCGCCACGCCGATGTCGACCGTGGAGCAGGGCGGCGACGCCATCCTGCATCTGGTGCACGGCGACGACGTCGCTGACCGGAGCGGGCTGTTCTTCGACGGCATGCGCGAGGCGCGCGCCCATCCGCAGGCCTATGACGCGGATGCGCGCAAGCGCCTGCGCGCGTTGAGCCTGAAGCTTACCGGCCTGCCGGGGCTCTGACGCGGCGCGGCGGCTGCGCAGCGGGGCTGCGGATCGCATCGAACAGCCGCTTGCATGCGGTGCGGACGCCGCGATCGGGCACGGTCGCAATGCCGAGCAGCAGGCCGGACTGTGCGCGCTCCGGCGCGCTATACCAGGGCGACAGCGGCGCCGGCGCGAGCCCGTGCGCCAGCACCTGCCGTGCGATCTCGACATCATTGGTGGTGTCCGGCAGCGTCAGCATGACGGCGAGGCCGGCCACGCGCACATCGTTGGTGAAGGCGCGCAGGCTCGCGGTCAGCGCATCGCGGCTGTCGCAATAGGCCCGCTTGGTGCGCCGGAGGTGCCGGATGTAGTGCCCCTCGCGCATGAACTCGGCGGTCGAGAGCTGCACCGACGGCCCGGGCGCCGGCGCCAGGCACGTCGCGACGTCGGCGAACTGCGCCGCCAGTGGCTCCGGCGCCACCAGGAAGCCGAGCCGCAGCGTCGGCGAAATCGTCTTGCTGAACGAGCCGAGATGGATCACGCGGCCCTGCCGGTCGAGCGAGGCCAGCGCCGGCGCGGCGCGCCCGTCGAGCTGCAACTCGCCGAGGTAATCGTCCTCGATGATCCACCCTCCGGCCTGCGCGGCCCAGTCGAGCAGCCGCGCGCGCCGCTCCGGCGAGAGCGGTGGGCCGAGCGGGGCCTGCTGTCCCGGCGTCACGACGGCGAGCGCTGCATCGGGCGCATGCGCAATACCATAGGCGACGTCGATGCCGGCGTCGTCGACAGGGATCGGGACCAGATCGAGCCGGGCCAGCTCGAGTCCCTTTCGGGTCAGTGGAAAGCCCGGGTCCTCCATCCAGGCGCGGCGGCCTTCGAGCCCGAGCACCCGCAGCGTGAGGCCAAGTCCGCCGCTGAAGCCTGACGTGATCACGATCTGCGCCGGCGAGCATTCGATCCCGCGCGCAATCGCCAGATGGCCGGCGATCTCGCGGCGCAGCTCGAGCTCGCCGCGCGGATCGCTGTAGCGGGTCACCGCGCTCAATTCGGCGCGCACGGCGCGGGCGCGAATCCGCGCCAGCAGCTTTGCGGGAAGCGAATCCTGCGCCGGGACGCCCATCCGGAAGATGCCCTGGCCGCTCAGATCCTGGAACATCTCGACGACCGATCCGGGAGCGACCGGTGTGTCCGGCTTTGCGGTCTTCCGCCGGCCGGCGACCGTGGTCCCGTTCGTCTTCGACGAGACGATGTGCTGGGCGTCGGCGAGCTTTTCATAGGCCGCCCGCACGGTGCCGCGCGCGACGCCGAGCTGTGCCGCGAGGTCGATCCACGACGGCAGCCGGGCGCCCGGCAGCAGCACGCCATTGTCGATCGCCACCGCAATCGCCCTGCGGATCTGCTCGGAGAGCGGCGTCCTGGCCGAGCGGTCGAGCGCGATGGGGAGCGGGGTGGGCATGGCCCGTGGTACACCAATTCGGTTGGTTCTTGGTGCTACTTTTTGGCCCTCCGCGCCCGCATCTATCGGTCAGCAATGGAGACAGAACATGAAGACCTTACTGACGATGCTGCTGGCCTGCACGGCGTTTGCGACACCCGCGCTGGCGCAGAAGCCCCCTGAGACGGTGACGCCGAAATTCGAGCACGTCATCACCAACATCCCCGGAAAATCGCTGGTCTCCGTCGAGGTCACCTTTCCGCCGGGCGCGACGTCGATGCCGCACCACCACGCCAAATCGGCGTTTCTCTATGTCTATATCCTCTCGGGCGCGATCGAGAGCCAGCTGGAGGGCGAACCCGCGCGGACCTATCGGGCCGGCGACAGCTTCTTCGAGCCGCCGGGCGCTCACCACGTGCTAACCCGAAACGTGAGTACGACCGAGCCGGCGAAGCTGCTGGCGACGTTTGTCGTCGACAGCAGCGAAAAGGCGCTGACCACCTACGATCACGAAGGACACAAGCAATGAGCCTGCGCATCGATTACAACAAGGTCGCGCCCGCCGGCATCAAGGCGCTCGGCGGCGTCTACGGCTACATCATGCAGAGCGGCCTCTCCGCGAAGCTGGTCGAGCTGGTCTATCTGCGCATCTCGCAGATCAACGGCTGCGCCTATTGCCTCGATTCCCACACGCGGAGCCTGCTGAAGATGGGCGTCAAGGTCGAGAAGCTCGCGGTGCTGCAGGTCTGGCGCGAAGCCGAAGTGCTGTTCGACGCCGAGGAGCGCGCGGCGTTGGCCTGGGCCGAGACCGTCACCCGCGTCGCCGAGACCGCGATCCCGGACGAGGAGTATGCGGCAGCCCGCAAGGTCTTCAGCGAGAAGCAGCTGGTCGACCTGACCATCGCGATCGGCCTGATGAACACCTACAACCGGATCGGGATCGGTTTTCGCAACCCGCCGCAGGCCGTGCTGGAGCACGATGCCGCCGCGGCGTGAATGGGCAGAGCCGACGTGTCTCATGGAATCTCGAGGCTCGGCTTTTCGACTGACGGACGACGGTGAGGCGAGGGCAACTCGCGCCAGCCTTGGGCAGGAACGAGCGCTTTGGCGGCCGAGCTGCCAAAGCGCTTGTTGCATGACCATCGCGTGGACTTATCGGCACGCCGTGAGCCCTCGCTGTGGACACACGTGCAGGTCGATTCCATCGTTGTTCTATCAAAACCGATGTGAGGCGATGCGTCTCATCCCAACGGGGTAATGCCTTTTAGCAATTTACCGCGAATTGTCTCGCTCCCTTACTGGAAGGTTCCAAACGCAGGTCTGGTTCCGATTTATTCATTGCGACTTCGTCGGCTTCCCGATTTGGGTTCGCGGCGGTCTGCGGCAGATCGAGGAAGCATAGCGTTCAAAGGCGTTCGATTATTCCATTGCCGTTATTTTTTCCGACTGATCGTTCAGGCTGGGTTTGAAGGGCATACGCAAGGTCGCGCATTTATTGCTGCGCCCCATTTGCATGGACTGCCAGAAACTGACGTCCCCTCCCGGCGAGCGCAACAGATCGCCGGAGAGCGAGCGCGCAAAATTTTGATCAGACAGGAATATTTCGGGACCGATCGCGCGCCAGGGCGCGAGGCGGCCTGCATCCGATTGGGAGGACACTATGGCACTCGACATCGTAGCCCAGGACCTCATCATCGACGAGACCTCCGGTCTTCAGGACGATGACACCAGCGCGACCAACGCCACGGTGACTTATCTTTTAAGCCTCGACAGTGCAGGCGGGCTGGCCTCACCACAGGTTGCCTCCCAGGCCGACTTCGTGGTGGCCTCGGCGAGCGCAGGGGAAACCATCTCCTCAATCATTCTCACCCAGAATTCCGGTGGCACGCCGTTTTCCACCAGCGTCGGCGTGAACAGCGGCATCAAGACCGTCGATGGCAACTATGTCTGGCTGTTCCAGGACGCAACCCACTCCAACGTCGTGATCGGCGTGATCGGCACCTCCGATCCGGCCGCTGCGCCTGCCGCAACCGGTCCACTCGCGTTCTCATTCGCACTG
Organism: Bradyrhizobium ivorense; assembly: GCF_900696085.1. Lineage (GTDB taxonomy): Bacteria > Pseudomonadota > Alphaproteobacteria > Rhizobiales > Xanthobacteraceae > Bradyrhizobium > Bradyrhizobium ivorense. The sequence continues at coordinate 361,356 of NZ_CAADFC020000016.1, read as the reverse complement.
GTCAGCACGAGCGCCACCCATGCGGACCTGTACACGGTCCAGTATGTGCCGCTGCTCCATCCGGACACGAACGACCCGGACGATCGCATCGATTTGACTGACAAGGTGTTCGCCTCGGTCTCGGCGTCCACGGTGGTCAATTTCAGTCAGCTCGGCGACGCTCCTCCCGGACACAACGACTGGTACATCCTCGACGCCGACGTGGCGTCCACGCAGAAGATACTTGTCACGGCCCACGATACCGGCGTGCAATCCGAAGTCAACGTCAGTACGCAGGGCCTGGGCGTCGCATCGCAGGACGTGCGCTTTGGCCGCGAGCTCCAGATCGATCTGATCAGCGGCGGCACGCAGAGTGCGGGCAAGGACTTTACCAATTCGCCAACCGCACCTAACTACACCGCCCACCTCGATAACATCTCGAGCGCGGGCTTCTCGATCTCGCAGTCCACGCCGACCAACACCAAGGCCAATATCGAGATCCACGCCTATAACAATGACGACAACGCGAAAGGTGCTGCATTCCCCGGCGATGACAACGACACGGAGATCAACATCACGGGCGCGACGTTCAAATTGAACGGCGTCGCAACGACGGCTGCGGCCCTGGGTATCACCGTCGACCTCAGCGGCACCGGAATGATTCTTCTCAATGTCGGCGAGGGCGTGACGGTCGATTTCACGACCGCAGGCGGGGCTAGCGGAAGCTTTGACCGTTTCACCATCAAGAACATCGATCCGGACAAGGACTATTTCGATGTCAAGGAGGTGCACTTCACCAGTGACACACCGAGCGCCTACACCGAACAGGTCGGATCCTTCATCAACTTCGACGACGACGGTCCGAGCATTTCGACGACCGGCACGGAGCCGACGCTGACCGTCGACGAATCTGCGCTGGCAACCAACGATTCGAAAAGCTTTGCGGCCAACTTCAACTCGGCCTTCGGTGCCGACGGCGCCGGCACGCTGACCTATGCGCTGAGCGTGGTCGCGGGTCCCTCGGGTCTGGTCGACACCGCCACCAACCAGGCGGTCAACCTGTCGCTCAATGGCACGGTGGTTGAAGGCCGCACCGCTGTCAGCAACGACCTGGTGTTCACGGTCAGCGTCGACGCCTCCGGCAATGTCACGCTCGATCAAATCCGGGCGGTGGTCCATCCGGACACCGGCAACGACGATGACAGCAAGACCCTGGCCGCCGACAACCTGGTCAAGCTCACCGCGACCGTCACCGACAAGGATGGCGATCATCAGGCCGCCACCCTCAACATCGGTCAGAACCTCAACTTCAAGGACGACGGGCCGAACATCTCGACGACCGGCACGGAGCCGACCTTGACCGTCGACGAATCTGCGCTGGCAACCAACGATTCGAAGAGCTTTGCGGCCAACTTCAGCTCGGGCTTCGGCGCCGACGGCGCCGGTACGCTGACCTATGCGCTGAGCGTGGTCGCGGGGCCGTCGGGCCTGGTCGACACCGCCACCAACCAGGCGGTCAACCTGTCGCTCAATGGCACGGTGGTTGAAGGCCGCACCGCTGTTAGCAACGACCTGGTGTTCACGGTCAGCGTCGACGCATCCGGCAATGTCACGCTCGATCAGATCCGGGCGGTGGTCCATCCGGATACCGGCAACGACGATGACAGCAAGACCCTGGCCGCGGACAACCTGGTCAAGCTCACCGCGACCATCACCGACAAGGATGGCGATCATCATGCCGCTACCCTCAACATCGGTCAGAACCTCATCTTCAAGGACGACGGGCCGAACATCTCGACGACCGGCACCGAGCCGACGCTGACCGTCGACGAATCTGCGCTGGCAACCAACGATTCGAAGAGCTTTGCGGCCAACTTCAACTCGGGCTTCGGCGCCGACGGCGCCGGCACGCTGACCTATGCGCTGAGCGTGGTCGCGGGTGCATCGGGTCTGGTCGACACCGCCACCAACCAGGTGGTCAACCTATCCCTCAATGGCACGGTGGTTGAAGGCCGCACCGCGGTCAGCAACGACCTGGTGTTCACGGTCAGCGTCGACGCCTCCGGCAATGTCACGCTGGATCAGATCCGGGCGGTGGTCCATCCGGACACCGGCAACGACGACGACAGCAAGACCCTGGCCGCGGACGACCTGGTCAAGCTCACCGCGACCGTCACCGACAAGGATGGCGATCATCATGCCGCCACCCTGAACATCGGTCAGAACCTCAACTTCAAGGACGACGGGCCGAACATTTCGACGACCGGCACGGAGGCGACGGCCACCGCCGACGAGACCGATCTTTCGACCAACCCCACTGCCAATTTCGCCTCCAACTTCAGCTCGGGCTTCGGCGCCGACGGCGCCGGCACGCTGACCTACGCGTTGAGCGTGGTCGCGGGTGCATCGGGGCTGATCGACACCTTGACGGGCGAGGCAGTCAATCTGTCAGTGAACGGTACGGTTGTTGAAGGCCGCACCGCCGTCACCAACGCCCTGGTCTTCACGGTCAGCGTGGACGCCACCGGCGTCGTGACGCTCGACCAGCAGCGGGCGGTCGTGCATGACCCCAATAACGGGCCGAACGACACCGAGACGTTGACGTCGGACAATCTGGTCAAGCTGACGGCAACCATCACCGACAAGGACGGCGACCATCACTCCGCCACTCTCAACATCGGCCAGAACCTGATCTTTACGGACGATGCCCCGACGATTACGGCGCCGTTCGATGCCGACCCCGGTACTGCGGGGATCCAAACTCCTGAAACTCTGGGCAACAGCGCGGGAGCGACAGCCAGCGGGACCTTCGGATACGATATCGGTCACGACAGCCGTCCCACCTCGTTCTACGACGCGACGCACTCCGACTTTGTCGATTCCAACAGTACTCTCGCGGGTGTGCAGATCGACCTGACGGGAACCGTTGACAACTCGCAGAATCCAAACATCACAAACGCCGTGGCGACGCTCACTGCAGAGAGCGCCACCTCCGCGACGTTCGGATTCACGTTCCATTACGACAAGGACCCGATCACAGCCGGTGTGCAGGACAGTACAGCAGGCGGCACACTTGTCTTCGACAAGGTTGCCGACACCTACACGATCACCTTGACCGATCCGATCGACGGATTCAGTTTCGACGTGCTGCACACCGCCGACCTGGTTGCCAAGCAGCCGACCGGCAACACCGGACACCCGCTGATCGTCGCAGAGCAACTGACGCCGAACGCCGATCCAAATCCGTTCTTTGTCCAGTTCACCGCGAACTCGGTTACCCAGCAGATCGGGTTCGGCTTCAACGCGACCGGCGACGGAGCGCCTGTTGGTGACACCACGTTCAACAACGCCGGTGCCATCCACGACATGGTCACCAACGTCAACGAGGACTGGGTCAGCGCAACTCAGGCGACGAACGGTGTCGCCGGAGACACGATACAAAAGGGCGAAGTGCTGACGCTGCGGTTCTTCAAGGAGAATATCCTTAGCGACGTCGACCCGAATGCCCCTGGTGGCGGTACCGAGCGGCTTGACCCGACGACATCCGCCAGTGGCGTCGTCATCAAGTTCGACGGCATTGGTAATTCGGAGGATCTCGTCGTGATCCTCGACCTGAAGAACGCCAACGGCAATGAAATCACCAGAGCCGTCAACGTCGAGAACGCGGACCTCATCAAGGGCAACGCCAATATTCCGTTCCCGTACAACACCGAGTTCACGCTCGACAACAACGATGCCCTGCTCATCATCGAGCAGAACGACTACACGGTCGCTGGCGAGACCTACCAGATACAGGGCATCCAGATCATGCAGAGCTCGAACGGGTTGACGGGTACCGCGATCAACCTGAACGGGGCGATCGGTGCCAATGGCTTTAGCAATGCCACCAGCAATCTGACCGCCTGGGACCCGGCCGATCAGGATGTCTTGAAGATCGTGGACATCGGCTTCGTGCAGCAGACCAGTGGGACAATCGACGCCAACCTCGACTTTGCGTTCAAGGTCGCGGACGCGGACGGGGATGCCACGCTTCTGCAGCACATTCCGGTCGGCGTGCTCAATGCGTAGCCCGCGACGGTGCGTCCGGAGACCGGCGCTGAGGGCCGGCCGCCGGACGAGCCAAGCGGCGAACAGGCCGGCGGCGCATCCTTGAGCGGAGGAGCCGCGCCGCCGGGCCAATCTCTCGGAGTAGACAGTTTTCTCGGAATCGATCGCGTGTTGGACATTCTCTCAGAGTCCTGGTCTTTCCTTGCGCCGTTCATTGTGGCGGCGATCATTCTCTTCGGCCGGGCGCGACGCCGGCGGGCGAGCGAACGCGTCGTGCCTGCGCGCGATCGCGATGAGTCATCGCCGGCGCACGACCTGTCCTCGCTGCTTCAGGCCTGCCGCGGCGTGCTGATCGGGCTCGGCCTGATCACCGCCATGCTGAACGTGCTGTACCTGTCCGGCTCGTTCTTCATGCTGGAAGTCTACGACCGCGTGGTGCCGAGCCGCAGCGTGCCGACACTGGTCGGCCTCGCCGCGCTGGTCGGTGCCCTCTATGTGTTCCAGGCGTTCCTCGACATTCTGCGCGGGCGCATCCTCGTCCGCATCGGCGAGTGGCTCGACCGCGCATTCTCGGCGCGCGTCTACGACATCGTCGCGCGCTGGCCGCTGCGGGCGCGCACGAGCGGCGACGGGCTGCAGCCGGTGCGCGACCTCGACCAGGTTCGCAGCTATCTCTCCGGGCTCGGCCCGACCGCGCTGTTCGACCTGCCGTGGATCCCGTTCTACCTCGCGATCTGCTTCCTGTTTCACTGGTTGCTGGGACTCACGGCGTTGATCGGTTCGCTGGTGCTCGTTGCAATGACCTTCCTGACCGACCGGCTGACCCGCGCGCGCACCAGGGAAGCCTCCGGCCAGATCGCGCAGCGCAATGCACTCGCCGAGGCCAGCCGGCGCAATGCCGAGGTCCTGCAAGCCATGGGCATGCGAGGGCGCCTCGCCGCGCGCTGGGCGGACGCCAATGACAGCTACATTGCCACGCAGCGGCGCGCGGCCGATATCGCCGGCGGCTTCGGTTCCGTTTCCAAGGTGCTTCGTCTCGTGCTGCAATCGGCGGTGCTCGGCGTCGGCGGTTATCTCGTCATCATCCAGGAGGCGACCGCCGGCATCATCATCGCCGGGGCCATCCTGACGTCGCGCGCGCTCGCGCCGGTCGAAATCGCCATCGCGCACTGGAAGAGCCTGATCGCGGCGCGGCAGAGCTGGAAACGTCTGCAGCAGCACTGGGCGCAGCTGCCGGCCGAGGAGGACAAGACGCCGCTGCCGCCCCCGCGCAAGGCCCTCGCCGTCGAGGCGGTCTTCGTGGTGCCGCCGGGCGAACAGACCGCCGTCGTCCAGGACGCCTCCTTCGCGTTGCAGCCGGGACAGGGACTCGGCATGGTCGGCCCGAGCGGATCGGGCAAGTCGTCGCTGGTGCGGGCCATCGTCGGCGTGTGGGTGGCGGCGCGCGGCAAGGTGCGGCTGGACGGCGCCGCCCTCGACCAATGGAGCTCCGAGGCGCTCGGCCGCCACATCGGCTATCTGCCGCAGGACGTCGAGCTGTTCGCCGGCACCGTGGCGCAGAATATCAACCGCTTCGAACCGGCCCCCGACGCGGGGGCGATGATCGCCGCCGCGCGCGCCGCCGGCGTGCATGAGATGGTGCTGCGACTGCCGAAGGGCTACGACACACCGATCGGCGAAGCCGGCACGGCGCTCTCGGCCGGACAGCGGCAGCGCATCGCGCTCGCGCGCGCACTCTATCGCGACCCCTTCCTGGTGGTGCTCGACGAGCCCAACTCCAACCTCGACGCCGAAGGCGACCAGGCCCTGACCCAAGCCATTGAGAGCGTGCGCGCGCGCGGCGGCATCGTCATCGTCGTCGCGCATCGCACCAGCGCGCTTGCCGCCGTGGACCAATTGCTCGTGATGGGCGAGGGGCGCGTGCAGGCGTTCGGGCCCAAGCACGCGCTGCTGGCCAGGATGGCGCAGCCGCGGCCGGCCGTGCCGCTCAAGATCGTACCCGAGGGGGCGAGGTCATGAGCCGCGAGCCGGTGAACGTGGTTCCGCACACGATCCGCCGACAGCTGCGCGCCGGCCTCGCGGGCGTCATCATTCTCGCCGGTGGTGTCGGCGGCTGGGCCGCGACCACGGAATTGGCCGGGGCCGTCATCGGCTCCGGCACGCTGGTGGTCGACAGCTACACCAAGAAGGTGCAGCACCCGACCGGCGGCGTGGTCGGTGACCTCAACGTCCGGGAGGGCGCCCGGGTGAGGGCGGGCGACGTGGTCGTGCGTCTCGACGAGACCGTGACGCGGGCCAATCTCCTCATCGTTGTCAAGAGTCTGGACGAACAGGCGGCGCGCCGGGCGCGGCTCGAGGCGGAGCGCGACGATCGGGACCGTCTCGACTTTCCAGACGACCTCACCGCACGCGCCGCAGATCCCGACGTCAATCGGCTGCTCGCCGGCGAGCACAAGCTGTTCGAGCTGCGCAGCACCGCCCGCGCCGGCAAGAAGGCGCAGCTCAACGAGCGGATCGGCCAGCTTCGGGAGCAGATCCGCGGGCTCGACGAGCAGATCCAGGCCAAAGACCGCGAAACCAGCTTCATCGACGAGGAGCTCCTCGGCGTGCGCGACCTGTGGCGCAAGAAGCTGGTCCAGATCACCCGCCTGACGACGCTCGAGCGCGACGCGGCGCGCCTGCATGGCGAACGCGGCGCCTTGGTCGCCGCCGTCGCCGAGGCCAGGGGCCGGATCACCGAGACCACGCTGCAAATCATGCAGATCGACCAGGATTTGCGCACCGAGGTGGGAAAGGATCTTGCCGAGATTCGCGCCAAGACCGCGGAATTGGTTGAGAAGCGGGTGGCGGCCGAGGATCAGCTCAAGCGCATCGATATCCGCGCCCCGCAGGACGGCATCGTGCATCAGCTGGCGCTGCACACCATCGGTGGCGTCATCAGTCCCGGTGAGCAGATCATGCTCATCGTCCCGAGCCAGGACGCACTCGTCGTCGAGGTGCGCATCCCCCCGCATGAGATCGATCGCGTGTCGATGGGGCAGCCGGTGCTGTTGCGCTTTACGGCCTTCAACCAGCGCACCACGCCCCAGATCAATGGTGAAGTGAGCCACGTGTCCGCTGACGTTGCCGTCGACCAGAAGAGTACGGCGAGCTTCTATGTGGCCCGCATCGCCGTATCCGAGGCGGAGATCGCCCGCTTGGGCGATCTGAAGCTGATCGCCGGCATGCCGGTCGAGGCTTTCATCCAGACCGGCCAGCGCACGGTGATGTCATACCTCGTCAAGCCGTTTTCCGATCAGTTGATGCGCGCCTGGCGCGAGCGCTAGCTCACGAATCCTGCGTGACGTCAGGCTTCTTCGCAAACTGCGGAAAGATCTCCGCCACGACCGGCCCATCCAGCCGCCACGAATAGCAGCCGCCGACAAAGAACGGCGGCTCCTTGGCGTCGTGCTGGTGATCGAGCGCGCCGCGGCCCTCCGGGTCCTTGCCCGAGGTCGCGGTCTGGAACAGCGTCGTCACCGCCGGACCCAATAGCTCGGCGAGATGCGTGCAGGTCTCGAGCTTGCCGATCTTGCGCCTGACGATCTCGCGCCAGCCCTTGCCGATCCGCTCGCCGACCAGGCGCTGCAAAATGCCCTCGACGTCGAGGCAGGACGGGTAGGGCGTCGAAGCCATCGTGGTGCCGGTCTCGCGGATGGTAAAGCTGTCGTCGACCGCAAGCCGCAGGCGGATGTCGTGTACGGGATCCTCAGGTTGCTGCAGGCCGCGATAGCGGTCTTCCCGCGCATACGGCTTGGTATCGACCAGTCGCGCCTCGACCTCCCACAGGCCGTCATCGCGGAGATAGCCGACGCATTCGACGGAGCGGCGGTGCATCAGGCGGCGCGGCACGCCGTTGGCATTGGTATCGGGTGTCATCGGAACTCGCTGGATTGATGTTGATCGATCCAATCGGTCGCTTGCTCCGATGTCAAACGTTTCCCATTGAATGGCGTCATGAATGTCCGTCATTCCGGGATGGTCCGCGGGACCAGACCCGGAATGGCGGGTTAGAGCTTGCCCGCCTCAGCTCACCCGCCGGTCGCGGTTCTCCCAATACGGCCGGCGCAGCTCGCGCTTCAGAATCTTGCCGGCGCCGGAGAGCGGCAGCGGTGTCGCGGTAATGTCGACGCTGCGCGGGCATTTGTAGCCGGCGATCAGCGTCTTGCAGTGCTCGATCAGCTCCTCCGGCGTGGCGCTGGCGCCGCCCTTCAGCACCACGACGGCGTGAACCTGCTCGCCCCAGCGGTCGCTGGGGATGCCGATCACGGCGCATTGCGCCACCGCGGGATGCTGGGCGAGGGCGTTCTCGACCTCTGCCGAATACACGTTCTCGCCGCCGGAGATGATCATGTCCTTGACGCGGTCGACGACATAGATAAAGCCGTCCTCGTCCATGTAGCCACCGTCGCCGGTGTGCATCCAGCCGTCGATTACGGCGCGCGCGGTCTCTTCCGGCCGCTCCCAATAGCCCATCATCACCATGTCGCCGCGCACCGCAATCTCGCCGACGGTGCCCCTCGGCACCACCTTGTCCTCGGCGTCGACGATCTTCACTTCGGCGCCAAGCGTGGCGCGGCCGGCGCCGCGGTGCCGGCCCTTGGCGCGGCCGTCGCCGATATGCTCCTTCCAGTGCAGCACGGTTGCGATCGGCGACAGCTCGGTCATGCCGTAGGCCTGGGTGAACTCGACATGCGGCAGCGCCTTCATCGCGCGCATCAGCACGGCATCCGAGATCACCGAGGCGCCGTAGGCGATCCTCCGCAGCGACGCCAGGTCGTAATTGCCGAGGGTGGGGTGATCGACGAACATCTGGATCATGGTCGGCACCAGCAGCACGTCGGTGACGCGCTCCTTCTGGATCGCGGCCGCGACGCCGTCGGGGGTGAAGCCCTGGATCACGACGTTGGAGCCGCCGGACAGCAGCACCGAGTACATCGCCGCGCCATTTGCGAGGTGGAACATCGGCGCCGCGTGCAGATAGATCGTGCTGCTCGGCCACAGGCCTTCGCCGAGCGCGTTCAGCGCGTTGGCCATCAGATTGCCGTGGCTCAGCATCACGCCCTTGGAACGGCCGGTGGTGCCGCCGGTGTAGAAGATGCCGGCCAGATCGTCGCGGCCGCGCATCGCATCCGGCATAGCCTGGCTGCGCGCGATCAGCGTCTCGTAATTCTCCGTGCCGGCGGGCGTCTCGCCATCGTCGGCAAAGACCAGCTTGAGGCCGGGAATGGTCTTCGCCAGCGTCGCACCGACCGGCGCAAACGCCTTGTCGACGAACAGGATGTCGGCGCGGCAGTCGCGCAGCGCGTCTTCGTTCTCGATCGGGCTCCAGCGAATGTTGAGCGGCACGATCACCGCGCCGGCCCAGCCGACCGCAAGGTAGAGCTCGAGATAGCGGTCGGAGTTCAGCGACAGCACCGCGACGCGGTCGCCATCCCTGGCGCCGAGCGAGCGAATGGCGGCGGCAAGGCGGGCGACGCGTTCGCCGACCTCGCGCCAGTTGCGGCGCCGCTCACCGCAGACGACTGCGAGCCCGTTTGGATTGACCTGCAGCGCGCGCCGCAGTCCGTGCGTGATGTTCACTCTGCTCCTCCCTTGGTGCGTTTCCCTTGCGAGGCGATTTGTCCGCCTTCTTCTTGGATGTCGTATTCCTTGAAGTCCTGGCGATGCCCTCGGTGAGGCGGATCGCGAATTCCTCGGCTACCGCGCGGCCGCTCAGCGCGCCGTCCGGCTGGAACCAGTGCCCGATCCAGTTCAGCGAGCCGGCGATCGCGAACGCCGATAGCTTTGGGTCGCACGGCTTGACCGAGCCGTCGGCGATGCCCTGCGTGATATAGTCGCGGAAGGCGCGGTCGATCCGCCGCTTCGCGCTCTGCACGATCTTGCGGTTGTCGTCGCTGAGGTCGCGGAGATCGAAGCGCACCAGGCTCTTGCCGTAGTCGGCGGTCATCAGCTCGGCGTAGCGCACCGTGAGCTTGCGCAGCTTATCGAGGCCGCTGCCGCCGCCGGCCGAGGTCTCGGCGATGCATTCGTCGACCAGCTCGTTGCCGATCGCCCAGCACTCGAACAGGATCTCGTCCTTGCCGCGGAAATAATTGTAGAGCGCCGGCTTGGTGATGTTCAGCCGTCTGGCGACCTCGTTGAGGGTGGCGCGGTGATAGCCCTGCTCCAGGAACAGCGCGACCGCCGTGCGCAGCACCGCCTCGCGCTTCTCGTCGCGGGCACGGCGCCGGCTCTCGAACGGCAGCCAGGGGGATTCGTTGCTGGAGGGGGAGCGGGCGTCCATGGGCAGTCGTTGTCGCATTGACTCCGTGAAATCGCCCGTATATTACCCATGGGTAATAAATAGTCCAGTGGGTAAATTTCGGGAGGATACGCGATGACGTCACGCGCCTATGTTGCCGGGGTCGGCATGATCCCGTTCGTCAAGCCCGGCGCCAATGCGCCGTATCACGTGATGGGCGCGGAGGCAGCGAAGCTCGCGCTCACTGACGCCGGCCTCGACTACGGCAAGGTTCAGCAGGCCTATGTCGGCTATGTCTATGGCGACTCCACCTGCGGCCAGCGCGCGCTCTATCCGGTCGGCATGACCGGCATCCCGATCGTCAACGTCAACAACAACTGCTCGACCGGCTCGACCGCGCTGTTCCTGGCGCGGCAGGCGATCGAGTCGGGCGCGGCCGATTGCGTGATGGCGCTCGGCTTCGAGCAGATGAAGCCCGGCGCGTTAGGGGCCGTCTTCACCGATCGTCCCAGCGCGTTCGACGATTTCGACGCGGCCGCCGACAAGCTGGTCGACGCGCCCGGCGTGCCGCTGGCGCTGCGCTATTTCGGCGGCGCCGGCCTCAGCCACATGAAGAAATACGGCACGCCGCTGAGTGCGTTTGCAAAGGTGCGCGCGAAAGCCAGCCGTCACGCCAGGAACAATCCGCTGGCGCTGTTCCGCAAGGAGGTCACCGCCGACGACGTGATGAACGACCAGGTGATCTGGCCCGGCGTGATGACGCGGCTGATGGCGTGCCCGCCGACCTGCGGCGGCGCCGCCGCAATCCTGGTCTCGGAGAAATTCGCCGAGCAGCACGGCCTCAACAGGCAGGTCCGCATCGCCGCGCAGGCGATGACGACCGATACGCCGTCGACCTTCGGCGCCAACGACATGATGCAGGTGGTCGGCTACGACATGGCGCGCGACGCGGCGAAGAAGGTCTACGAGACCGCGGGCATCGGGCCTGAGGATCTCGACGTCGTCGAGCTGCACGACTGCTTTGCTCACAACGAGCTGATCACCTATGAGGGGCTCGGCCTGTGCGGCGAGGGCGAGGCGGCGCGCTTCATCGACGACGGCGACAACAGCTATGGCGGCAGGATCGTCACCAACCCGTCCGGCGGCCTGCTGTCGAAGGGCCATCCGCTCGGCGCCACCGGCCTTGCGCAGTGTTACGAGCTGACGCGGCAGCTGCGCGGCACCGCGGCCGCCACGCAAGTGGAGGGTGCGCGGATCGGCCTGCAGCACAATCTCGGCCTCGGCGGCGCCTGCGTCGTCACGCTCTACGAACGCGTCTGAGGGCGCGCCATGGTCGATCAAACCGCTGTCGGGCGCACCTTTACGCCCGTCACCGCGCGCGTCGAGCCGGGACGCCTGCGCTTCTTCCTCGACACGCTCGGTGAGAGCAACCCGATCTATGGCGACGAGACGGCCGCGCAGGCGGCCGGCTTCGCGGCGGCGCCGGTGCCGCCGACCTATCTGTTCTGCCTGGAGATGATGGACGCGACGGTGCCGTTCGAGTTCCTGACCGCGCTCGACATCGATCTCGCGCGCGTGCTGCATGGCGAGCAGCGCTTTGACTATCGCGCTCCGGTCGTGGTCGGCGACACCCTGACGTTCCGGCCGCGCGTCACCAGCGTGACCGACAAGAAGGGTGGAGCGATGACGCTGATCGTGGTCGAAACCGAGGTCACCAACCAGGACGGCGTCCACGTCGCCGACCTCTCGCGCACCGTCGTGGTGCGCAATGCGAGGCCGTCATGAGCGTAGCGAAACCAGCGGTCGGCGACGTCATCGTCCACAAGGAGTTTCCGCCGATCACCCGCCACCGCCTCGCGCTGTATTGCGGGGCTTCCGGCGATCACAATCCGATCCATGTCGACAGCGATTTTGCGAAAGCCGCCGGTTTTCCCGATGTGTTCTCGCATGGCATGCTCGTCATGGGCTATCTCGGCCAGGCGCTGACCGATGCGGTGGCGCCGTCGCGCATCCGTTCGTTCTCGACGCGGTTTGCCGCGATCACCCAACTCGGGGCGAAGCTGACCTGCGAGGGCACGGTGACCGAGCTGATGGAGCAGGGTGGTGAGAAGCGGGCGAAGCTCGCGCTGACGACCAAGGATCAGCACGGCGAGGTGAAGCTCGCCGGGGAAGCGGTCATCGCGCTGTAGGGAGAAGCTGCGACCGCAACGGGAATGCGCTCCCTCGCCCCGCTCTTGCGGGGAGAGGGTTGGCGTGAGGGGCCATCTCCGCACGTGCGTCTGACAGACGGATTCGCGGAGACTCCCCCTCACCCGGAACGCATCTTCGATGCGTTCCGGCCTCTCCCCGCAGGCGGGGAGAGGCGAAAGGGCGCCGGCAGGTATCATGTTGTCTCAGGGAGAATTTGAATGTCGAAACTGCAAGGCAAAGTCGCGCTCGTCTCCGGGTCGGGCCGCGGCATCGGGCGGGCGATTGCACTGAAGCTGGCGGGCGAGGGCGCGCGCGTCGTGGTCAATGATCTCGATGCCGAGCCGGGCAATGCCGTTGTCGCCGAGATCAAGGCGGCCGGCGGCGACGCCGTCGCGGTCAACGGCAGCGTTACCGAGGCCGGCTTTGCCGATCGGTTCGTCGGCAGCGCCATCGAACACTTCGGCGGGCTCGACATCATCGTCAACAATGCCGGCTACACCTGGGACTCGACGATCCAGAAGATGACCGACGAGCAGTTCCAGGCCATGCTCGACGTTCATCTGGTCGCCCCGTTCCGCATCATGCGCGCGGCGGCCGAGCCGATACGGGTGATGGCCAAGAAGGAGGCCGAGGCGGGGCGCGAGGTGTTCCGCAAGGTCGTCAACATCTCCTCGATCGCGGGCCTCTACGGCAATGCCGGGCAGGCCAGCTATTCCTCGGCAAAAGCGTCGCTGATCGGGCTGACGCGGACGATGTGCAAGGAGTGGGGCCGCTACAAGGTCAACGTCAATTGCGTCGCCTTCGGCCTGATCAACACCCGCCTGACCCAGCCGATCGAGACCCAGCAGAAGACCATCGACGTCGCCGGCCGCGACATCAAGGTCGGCGTGCAGCCGCAGATGTTGGAGGCGATGGGCCGCATGATCCCGCTCGGCCGCGGCGGCACGCCGGAGGAGGCGGCGGACGCGGTCTATCTGTTCTGCTCGCCGGAATCGAATTACATCAGCGGTCAGGTGATCGTCGCCGGCGGCGGTCTTTTGATCTAGCTCAGGGCATCATGAACCGCTTACACTGATGTGTCGCAGCTCCATCCCCGTCATTGCGAGGAGCAGTAGCGACAAAATTGCAAAGCAATTTTGCGCTGAAGCGACGAAGCAATCCATCGATCCGCATACGCGGTGGCATGGATTGCTTCGCTTCGCTCGCAATGACGGGGATGGAGCTGCGGCATGCCGGCGGTCTGTGACGCAATAAGACTAACGAAGAGGCCAGAATGCAATACCGATCGTCCTGGATGACCGAGGAGCTGGACGTCTTCCGCGACCAGTTCCGCAAATTCCTCGCCAAGGATCTGGCGCCGCACGCCGAAAAATGGCGCGTGCAGAAGCTGGTCGATCGTTCGGCCTGGCGCGCGCTCGGCGAGATGGGCGCGCTGTTGCCGAGCGTGCCCGAGGCCTATGGCGGTCTCGGCGCCACCTTCGCCTATGATGCCGCGGTGCTGGAGGACATCGAGAGCACGGTGCCGGAGGTGACGACGGGTGTGTCGGTGCACAGCGCGATCGTCGCGCACTACATCCTCAACTACGGCTCGGAGGAGCAGAAGCAGCGCTGGCTACCGAAGATGGCCTCGGGCGAGATGGTCGGCGCCATCGCGATGACGGAGCCCGGCACCGGTTCAGATCTGCAGAGCGTGAAGACAACGGCGAAGAAGCAAGGCAACAGCTACGTCATCAACGGCCAGAAAACCTTCATCACCAACGGCCAGGCCGCCGATCTCGTCATCGTGGTGGCGCGCACCGGCGGTGCGGGCTCGAAAGGCATCTCGCTGATCGTGGTCGAGACCGCGGGCGCAGAAGGTTACCGGCGCGGCCGCAACCTCGACAAGATCGGCCTGCACGCCTCAGACACGTCGGAGCTGTTCTTCGACAATGTCACGGTGCCGCCGGAAAACCTGCTTGGCAACGACGAGGGCAACGGCTTCGTGCAGCTGATGCAGCAGCTGCCGCAGGAGCGGCTGTCGCTCGCGATCGGCGCGGTCGCCTCGATGGAGCGCGCGGTCAGGATCACGGCCGACTACACCAAGGAGCGCAGCGCGTTCGGAAAACCGCTACTGGAATTCCAGAACACCGCCTTCAAGCTCGCCGAGCGCAAGACCGAGGCGATGATCGCCCGCGTCTTCGTCGACTGGTGCGTCGAGCGCTTGGTCGCCGGCGACCTCGACACCGTGACGGCGTCGATGGCGAAATGGTGGTGCTCGCAGAAGCAGGTCGAGACTGCCGACGAATGCCTGCAGCTGTTCGGCGGCTACGGCTACATGCAGGAATATCCGATCTCGCGGATGTTCATCGATTCCCGGATCCAGAAGATCTACGGCGGCACCAACGAGATCATGAAGCTGTTGATCGCGCGCTCGCTATAGGCAAGCGCGCGATGCCGACAGCCATTACATCGCGCGCACGTTCTTGAGGAACTTGTCGACCTGAACTTCAAGTTCGGACGCGTTGCTGGCGAGCTCTCCGGAAGCCGCCAGAACGTTCTCCGCGGCCTTGCTGGCGTCGTCGATCGCCTTGGTGGTTCCGTTGATGTTGGCGGTGACCTCCTTGGTGGCCGCCGCCTGCTCCTCGACGGCGCTGGCGATCACGGTCGAGATTTCGCTGATCTGCACGATGACCTGCGAGATCGCCTTCAGCGCCGTGGCGGTGTTGCCGGTCGCGGTCTGCATTTCGTTGATCTGCGCCGAAATATCTTCGGTGGCCTTGGCGGTCTGGTTGGCCAGCGCCTTCACCTCGGACGCGACGACGGCAAATCCGCGTCCGGCCTCGCCGGCGCGGGCGGACTCGATCGTTGCGTTGAGCGCGAGCAGATTGGTCTGGCCGGCGATCTGGCTGATCAGGGCGACGACGTCGCCGATCTTCTGCGCCATGGTCACGAGGCCCGCCACAAGCTTGTCGGACTTCTCGGTTTCCTCGACCGCCATGCGGGCGATGCGGCTCGCCTCGGCGACCTGGCGGCTGATCTCGTTGACCGAGGACGACAGCTCTTCGGAGGCGGACGCCGCGCTCGCCGAGCGCTGATTGACGAATTCGGCAGTCGTCGTCAGTGACCGGGCCGTGCCCTGCATTTGTGTCGAGGCCGACGCCAGCATTCCGGCAAGGCCCTTCACGTCCTTTTCGAAATCGTCGGCCAGTTTCACATTGCCTGTGACAACCGACCAGCTCAGCATTGCGCCGGTATACTTGCCGCGCTTGTCGGTGAGCCCCGACACCCGCAGGTCGAGCGTTTCCGGACCGAGCTTGATCTTGGCCGCGTGCGGCAGGTTCCTGGGATCGCCGACGATGCGGCGCTGATGCGCCGGGTTCTTGTGGAAGATGTCGAACGAGTTGCCGAGGATCTTCTCCGGCGCGACCGGAAGCAAATGCTTCACGGTGTCGAGCGTCTTGAGGCTGGTCTGGTTGATGTAGGTGATGTTGAATTCGGTATCGCACATCATGATGTTGATCGGCATGTTGTCGAGCATCTGCAACAGCCGCTCGGTCTGGGTTTCGAGCCGCGCCTTCTCGGTCGCAAGCTCCCAGGTCAGCATCGGCCCGACATAGCGGCCGCGCCCGTTGGTCATCGCCGTCACGGTGAGATCGAGCGTCTCGCCGCCTATGGTGATGCGCGCCTTGTGTGGCAGGTTCTTTGGATCGGACAGCAGCCGGCGTTGATGCTGCGGGTTCTTGTGAAAGATGTCGATCGATTGTCCGATCAGCGCGTCCACCTTCACCGGCAGCACATGCTCGATCTTCTTCAGATTCTGCCGCGTCGACTCGTTGATGTAGGTGATCTTGAAATTGTCCAGCTCGCAGAGCATGACACTGATCGGCATATCGTCGAGCAGCCGGTATGAACTATCCGCGCCGATCACGCTTGCGACACTCTTCATCCCCAACATGCATTGCCTCCAGCATTGGTATCAATTGGTGAACTAAAAGGAGTGCACCTGATCGGCAGCAGAAATGCCTTCCGCAGCGGAACGGCGGGCAGGTGCCGTACACGATTTACAATTTCTGACTGTACGAAACCGTAGGCGATTCGAGTTCCATTCCAAAGCGCATGCCGTGCGCCGCGCGCGACCGTGCAGGACGCGACGCGCAATGCATGCGATGCACGCAGCCGAAATCGCGGTGTAAGACGGCGATTTGCCGCGATATCCGCGCGATCATGCAACGAAGGGCGCGAAGCGACCGATCGTTGCACCGTAGTCTTACGGAAACGCAGGCGTGCGCTTCGAATGATTGTTATCGTGCATAGGGCGCGGCGCTGTATGCAGTTTGTGCCGTGCTGTTATCGCGCGCCGCGACGCGTTGGACTCACGTCGTACAGCGGCCGCGCCGCCGGTGTTGGCGATGCTTGCGCATCGTCGTCGCGCATGCGCGCTGTGGGCGATGGCCGGTGCCTCGCGATGAGCGCGAGGCGGTCGTGTCGTCGATGAGGCTATTGTTGAAAGAAACACGCACGGGTTGATCTTGGCGCGGCACGAGTCCGGATCTAGCCGGTTGACCGGTGGCGGACCATTTCATCCGCAAGCTGGCAGCGAGGGCGGTCTGAAATCGGTGGAGGATTGCCTTCCTGCGCTCCGGGGCTGGGTCGCGACGATCTCGCGATCGTCCGCTCTGCGGAATTCGATGACGAAACAGCGCTGCCCATTGCCTATCGCATGGCTAGACGCCGCTTCGCCCGCGCGACGCGGCTTCGGTCTTGCACCCTATTTCCGTCTATCATACCCCGTGGGGCCACGATCGGCGCGAAGCCAAGGCGCGCGCCGCTAGCCGCAGGGAGCCGTCATGACCAAGAGCAATGCCCGGACCGGAGGCCAGATCCTGATCGACCAGTTGGTCGCGCAGGGGGTGGAGCGCGTCACCTGCGTGCCCGGCGAGAGCTATCTGGCGGCGCTGGACGCCCTGCATGACAGTCCGATCGACGTCGTAATCTGCCGCGCCGAGGGCGGGGCGGCGATGATGGCGGAGGCCTATGGCAAGCTCACCGGCAAGCCCGGCATCTGCTTCGTCACCCGCGGCCCGGGCTCGACCAACGCCGCCCATGGCGTCCACATCGCGATGCAGGATTCCACCCCGATGATCCTGTTCGTCGGCCAGGTCGACACCGGCATGCGCGAGCGCGAGGCGTTCCAAGAGCTCGACTACAAGGCGGTGTTCGGCACCATGGCGAAATGGGCGGTCGAGATCGACCGGCCCGACCGGATTCCGGAACTGGTGGCGCGCGCCTTTCGCGTTGCGCTGCAGGGTCGCCCTGGTCCGGTCGTGATCTCGCTGCCGGAAAACATGCTGACCGAAACTGCCGCGGTCGCCGACGCGCCGAAGGTCGAGCCCGCTGCGACCTGGCCGGCGCCATCAGATCTCGACCGGCTCGGCGCCATGCTGGCGAGCGCCAAGGCGCCGATCGTGGTGCTCGGCGGCTCGGCCTGGACCGCCGAAGCCGCGCAGGGCATCGCGCGTTTCGCCGAGCGCTTCGATCTGCCGGTCACCACCTCGTTCCGCCGCGCCTCGCTGTTCGACGCCGACCACACGCATTACGCCGGCGACCTCGGCATCGGCCCGAGCCCGCAGCTCAAGGCGCGCATCACCGGCGCCGACGTCATCCTGCTGATCGGCGGCCGGATGTCGGAGATGCCGTCGTCATCTTACACGCTGCTCGACATTCCGGTGCCGAGCCAGAAGCTGATCCACGTCCATCCGGGCTCCGAAGAGCTCGGCCGCGTCTATCAGCCGGCGCTGGCGATCCAGGCGACGCCCGCCGCCTTCGCTGCCGCCGTCGAGACCATGAAGCCCGCGGCCGCGCCGGCCTGGAAGGGTGAGGCGGCCAAGGCGCATTCCGACTATCTCGCCTGGACCGAAAAGCCGCGCGAGCTGCCGGGCCATTTTCAGTATGGCCAGGTCGTCACTTGGCTGCGCGACCGGCTGCCGAAGGACGCCATCGTCTGCAACGGCGCCGGCAATTATGCCGGCTGGCTGCACCGCCACCATCGCTTCCACAGCTTCGCCGCGCAGCTCGCGCCGACCTCGGGCTCGATGGGCTATGGCGTGCCGGCGGCGGTGATGGCCAAGCGGCATCATCCGGATCGCGTCGTCGTGGCGTTCGCCGGCGACGGCTGCTTCCTGATGAACGGCCAGGAGTTCGCCACCGCCGTGCAGTATGATGCGCCGCTGATCGTCGTCGTCATCGACAACGCGCAATATGGCACCATCCGCATGCATCAGGAGCGCGATTATCCCGGCCGCGTCGTCGGCACCCAGCTGAAGAACCCGGATTTTGCGCTGTACGCCAAGGCGTTCGGCGGCCATGGCGAGCGGGTCGAGCGCACCGAGGATTTTGCGCCGGCGTTCGAGCGCGCGCTGGCCTCCGGCAAGCCCGCGATCCTGCACTGCCTGGTCGATCAGCGCGCGCTGTCGGTCGGCAAAGATTTTGCGCCGCAGCAGGCATGATCCGGAAAAGTGCGAAGCGGTTTTCCGAACAGATCATGCCTCAACGAGAGGCCACAGCCTGATGTCTAAGCTCGCCGGTCGCCACGTCGCGATCATCGGCGCCGGTGCGGTCGGCGTGATCAGCGCCATCGAGGCGCTGCGCGCCGGACACCGCATCACGCTGATCGATCCCGGCGAGCCCGGCGGGGAGCAGGCCGCGAGCTACGGCAATGCCGGCTGGCTGTCGTCGCATTCGGTGATCCCGCCCGCCGAGCCCGGCACCTGGAAAAAGGTCCCGGGTTATCTGATGGACCCGCTCGGGCCGCTCGCGATCCGCTGGTCATATCTGCCGAAGGCGCTGCCCTGGCTGGTCAAGTATCTGCTGTCGAGCTGGACGGAGGCGCAGGTCGAGGCCACCGCGCGGGCGATGCGCGATCTGCTGAAAGACGCGCCGCTGCTGCACCGGCAGCTCGCGGAAGAGGCCGGCGTGCCCGAATTGATCGAGCGCCGCGGCGTGATGCACGTGTTTCCCTCGCGCGCGCCGTTCGACCGCGATCTCGGCTGGCGCATCCGCAAACGCGTCGGCATCGAATGGCTCGAGCTCGACGAAAACGAGATGCGCCAGCGCGAGCCCGATCTGCATCCGCGCTACAAGTTCGGCGTCGTGGTCGAGGAGGCCGGCCGCTGCCGCGATCCCGGCGCTTATGTCGCGGCGCTTGCCGCGCACGCGATCGCAAACGGCGCGGTGCGCGTAGCCGCCAAGGCGACCGGCCTCAAGCTGCAGGGCGACCGACTCGTCGCCGTCGTCACCGAGAGCGGCGAGATCGCCTGCGACGCCGCGGTTGTCGCGGCCGGCGCGCGCTCAAAGCAGCTCACCGCCTCGGTCGGCGATTCCCTGCCGCTCGAAACCGAGCGTGGCTACCACGTCATGATCGAGAACCCGGAATCGGGCCCGCGCAATTCGATGATGGCGTCCGACGCCAAGATGGTGGTGAACTGGACCGACAAGGGCCTGCGCGCCGCCGGCACCGTCGAGATCGCCGGCCTCGACGCCGAACCGAACTGGAAGCGCGCCGAGATTTTGCGCGAACATCTGCTCAGCATGTTTCCGAAGTTGCCGAAGGATATTCCGGCATCGCGCATCAATACCTGGTTCGGCCATCGGCCGAGCATGCCCGACGGGCGGCCTTGCATCGGTTACGCCCGCGCGACGCGCGACGTCGTCTATGCCTTCGGTCACGGCCATGTCGGCCTGGTCGGTTCGGCTCGCACCGGCCGGCTGGTCGCGCAGCTCCTGAGCGGCCGCGAGCCGGAGATTCCGCTCGCGCCGTTCGCGCCGGCGCGCTTCCTGTAGCAGGCCGCGTTAGCGGAATGTTTCGGTCGGATCGAGCCGCGCTGCGCGCCATGACGGGTAGAGCGTGGCAAGGAACGACAGCGTCAGCGCCATGATCACGATGGCCGCGGTCTGCGCGGCGTCGACCTCCGCCGGCAGCTCGGACAGGAAGTAGAGTTCGGGCGGGAACAGCTGGATGCCGGTCAGCCATGACAGGAACCGACGTGGCGACGCCGAGCATGATGCCCAGAAACGAAAACCCGGCGATAACCGAGATGACGCCTTCCCTGCGACGCGCCCGGAGGTAGCGTGCGGAGAGCATCCATTCGAACGGTGCAAAGGGCGCGGTTTGCGATGGCTCCGCCACGGTCTCGCTCATTGGCCGGCAGGGTCGGCATTCTGTCTGCTTGCCGCGGAATTGGCTAGAGCGGGGCTCGGCGACCGCCTGGTCGACCAGGCGGGAGAACTGGCACACGCCTCAGGTATCACCGACCCAGGTCACGATCGCCGCCGGCGCGATCACGCGCCTGGGCGTGTGCGGGTTGATGGTCCCGGCGCTGATGTCCTCGGTCCGGTCGAGCAGACCGCGCGCGAAGATCTTGGCTTCCTGTTCATTGGGAAAGGTGCGGGTCTGGCGGGCGAAGCGATGGTGTCCGGCGTCGGGGGTTCTGAGCGCGAACGAGACGAACCAGATGGCCTTGTCGTTCTTCATCGCGTCGTCTCTGACGGCCGCCCGGGCGCGCGCTGCAGTGTCTTGCCGAGTCTTGGCTGTACAATAGGTGCCACGATGAAAATGCCCGGAGGTGCAATAAGTGCCCGTGCCGACGGAGCAGCCACCCGCCAGGAGCGGCGCAAAACCGGAGCTGGCAGGGTATTACTCCTCAACCGTTGGATGAACCTGATAACGCGCCTTCGCATCGCTGGTTCCCGCTGAGCGAAATCTGCGCATTCCCAGCCACTTGTGGCGTTCGCTACGTCGATCTCCTGAATTTGCTGTGCTGCTTGATCAGGCGAGGGCGCCGGCCACCGCCCGTCGGAGGACCGCAAGGCACGCCTCAGCTGGCTTCGCCTTCCCTGCGCTGCGCGGCAACGGCCTTTTCGACCTCCGCGGCGAGGGCGGACAGATGCTCCGCCAGCTTGGTGAACAGCTCGCGCTTCTTGATGTCGGTGGCGAGATCCCGGATCAATGCGCACTCCGCCGCGTCGGCGCGCAATTTCTCCAGATGCGTCAGCATGTCCTGCATTGTCCTGCCTCTGCTCGGTTTTCCGGAACGGTAGGGGGCGTCGAACGCGGCGACAATAACGCATGATAGTTTTGCCGGCGCGGCCTCTATCCACGTCGCCATGCACCATCCAGAATGGGTCCCTGCTTTCGCAGCACGACACGGAGGCTGACCGGATGGCGGCGCCCATCTCGCTAGCCGATCCGCACCACCATCTTGCCGAGTGCGGCGCGGCTCTGCATGGTCTTGAACGCCGATCGAAAATCCTCGAACGCGAACACCTTGCCGACGACTGGTACGAGTTCGCCGTGGTTCAGCCAGGCCGACAATTGCGTCATCACCCGCGTCTGCGCGTCCGGCTCGCGGCGCGCGATCTGGGCGGCGTCGACGCCGATCAGGAGGCCGCCCTTGAGCAGCGGCAAATTGAACGGCAGCGCCGGGATGCTGCCGGCGGCAAAGCCGACCACGACGTGACGGCCGTTCCAGGCGATCGAGCGGAACGCCTGCACGGACACCTCGCCGCCGACCGGATCGAAGATCACGTCGGGGCCGCCACCTCCGGTCGCGTCCTTCAATGCGTCGCGCCAGTCGGGCCTGGTGTAGTCGACGACCGCGTCGGCGCCAAAGCTTGCCGCAAAACTGCGCTTCTCCTCGGTCGAGGCCGCGGCGATGACGCGGGCGCCGAGCAGCTTGCCGATCTGGATCGCGGCGATGCCGGTGCCGCCGGCGGCGCCCAGCACCAGCAACTGCTCGCCGGCGCAAAGCCGCCCGCGCTCGCCGAGCGCATAGAGCGCGGTGAGGTAGTTGGTGCGGAACGCGGCGCCGGCCTCCATCGACAATCCGTCGGGCATGATCTCGACCGCGTCCGCCGGCACGACGACGGCGTCCGCCAGCGCGCCCGAGCGCGCTGTGCCCATCACCCGCATGCCCGGCGTGAAGCCGGTGACGTCGCCCGCCACCGCATCGACCGCGCCGGCGAACTCCGCGCCGGGCGTAAACGGCAGCGGGTCCTTGGTCTGGTAGCGGCCCTCGACCTTCAACCCGTCGACGAAGCCGATGCTCGCGGCGTGCACCCGGACCCGGATCTGACCCGGTCCCACCTCAGGCGTGGCGATCTCCTTCAGCCCGATCTGATCGATGGGCGCATATTGCTCGACGACGACCGCCTTCATCCTGTGCTCGCTTGTTCGTTTCCCCGACCGGAAGCTATCTCATGTCCGTTGTTCTACGGGGAGACCTTTTGCGCATGCCGCCGCAGCGCCATTGCGGAAAGCCAACATCTTCAACAACATCGCGAAAAGGACGCCGTTTACCCGTTGTTATCCCTACCAAATTCGGTAACGCGTCCTTAATCGCATTAACGTTAGGGTTTTCCAACGCGGCCCGCCTTGGGCCGCACGCCGTCCAGGACAGGCGGGTCTCGCGTTCGCGTTGGAGTTTTTCATGGATATCATGACAGGCGCCGGGCTGTTTGCTGGCATCATCGTCATTTCAGTCATGATGTTCATGGGCGGCGACCTGCACATGTTCATCTCCGAGCACGCCATGATCATCATCTTCGGCGGCTCGATCTCCGCGACCATGATCCGCTTTCCGCTCGGCGTGATGCTGCACGGCCTGCCGCTCGGCGCCAAATATGCCTTCACCATGAGCCGGCTGTCGGCCCGCGACCTCGTCGACGAGCTCGCCCGCATCGCCGAGATCGCCCGCAAGCAGGGCCCGGTGGGGCTCGAGAAGGTCGAGACCGACGAGCCGTTCCTCGCCAAGGGCATCCGTTACGTCGCCGACGGCTACGATCTCGAATTCATCCGCGACAACATGGAGCGCGACCGCGACAATTTCCTGATGCATCTCGACGAGGGCAGCAAGATCTACCGCGCCATCGGCGACTGCGCCCCGGCGTTCGGCATGATCGGCACGCTGATCGGCATGGTGCAGATGTTCGCCAACATGACCGACCCGTCGAAACTCGGCCCGTTCATGGCAACCGCGCTGCTGGCGACGCTGTACGGCGCGCTGGTCGCCAACCTGTTCTGCCTGCCGATCGCCGACAAGCTGCACGGCAAGCTGCTCGACGAGGAAACCAACCGCACGCTGATCATCGACGGCATCTTGATGATCCGCGACTCCAAGAGCCCGGCGCTGGTGCGCGAGATGCTGCTCGCCTACCTGCCGGAGAAGCATCGCAACGAGGAAGGCGAGCCGGTCCCGGCCTGACGGCGCGGCATCGGCGCTCCCGGAAACAGCAGCGATGGCCAAGAAAAAGCGCGGCGACGCCCACACCGGAGGTCACGGCTGGTTCGTGACCTTCGCCGATTTGATGGGGCTGATGATGAGCTTCTTCGTGATGCTCGTCGCGTTCTCCACCATGGACAACAACAAGCTGAAGATCGTCGCCGGCTCGATGCGCGACGCCTTCGGCGTACAGACCAATGTGCGCTATTCCGGCATCGTCGAATCCGACGGCCTGCCGACCCGGCCGAAGCTGAAGAATGTCGAGCACATCTCGCCGGAGGAATCCTCGGCCAACCCGACGCCGGACGAGAAGGAACGCAGCCAGATCAACGGCGCGCGGCTGAAGATCGACCGCGAATTCGCGCTCGCCTCCGCCTCGCTGCGCCAGGCGCTGCAGGACATGCCGGAGCTCACCGAGATCTCCAAGAACATCATGTTCGAGGAGACCAAGGAGGGGCTGAATCTGGAGATCGTCGACCAAGACGGCCGCTCGATGTTCGCCGATGGCTCCCGCGAGCCGTATGACCGCACAAGGCGGCTGATCCAGAAGCTCGCCGCGCCGCTGAAGGCGACGCCGCTGCGGATCTCGATCGTGGGGCATACTGCCGCAGGTTTTGTGCCCGCGCGCAGCGATTACGATGCCTTCGACCTGTCGGCCGACCGCGCCAATGTGGTCAGGCAGATTCTGGAGCGGGAAGGGCTGCCGCCCTCGCATGTTTTCGCGGTTTCCGGCAAGGCCGACGGCCAGCCGCTGTTTCCCGACGATCCGACCCTGCCGGCGAACCGTCGCGTGACCATTACGTTGATGCGGGAAAATCCGCCACTGCCGCCGGACCTGAAGCCGTAGCTGTGTGTTATCATACTACCGTCAAGCTAGCCGTGTTGCTCAGTTGACACGCACAGCGGAAGCGTCGATAGCCGCGCGGATCAAATCAACCGATCGGGCGTTCCACCCTCGCCATGGCTGTCAGCGTCTCATCCACCGAAGCCCAGGAAGGTCAAACCACCTCGGGCTTCTGGGCCCTGACACTGGGCAGCATCGGCGTTGTGTTCGGCGATATCGGAACCTCGCCGCTCTACGCCTTCCGTGAGGCGGTCGGCGGCGCCGCGCACGGCCAGCCGGTCACCCGGATCATGGTCCTTGGCGTGCTCAGCCTGATCCTCTGGGCGCTGTTCACCGTCGTCACCGCCAAATACGTGCTGTTGCTGCTGCGCGCCGACAACAACGGCGAGGGCGGTACGCTGTCGCTGATGGCGCTCGGCCAGCGCGCGCTCGGCCGCCGCAGCTGGCCGCTGCTGGCGCTGGGCGTGGTCGGCGCCTCGATGTTCATCGGCGATTCCATGATCACGCCGGCGATCTCGGTGTTGTCGGCGGTCGAAGGCCTCAAGCTCGCCACCCCGCATCTCGAGCACTACGTGGTGCCGCTGACGATCCTGATCCTCGTCGTGCTGTTTTCGGTGCAGAGCAGCGGCACCGCCCGCGTTGCCTCCGCCTTCGGCCCGGTGATGGTGGTCTGGTTCGCCGTGCTAGCGGTGATGGGGATTGTCCACATCAAGGACGATCCGACGGTACTGGCCGCGATCAATCCGTATTATGCGCTGCAGTTCATGCTGACCCACGGCACCATCGGCCTCGTGACCTTGGGCGCGGTGTTCCTCGCGGTGACCGGCGGCGAGGCGCTGTATGCCGATCTCGGCCATTTCGGCCGCAAGCCGATCCAGTCCGGCTGGATGTTCTTCGTGCTTCCCGCGCTGCTGTTGAATTATTTCGGGCAGGGCGCGCTGGTGCTGTCCGACCCCAGCGCGGTCGAAAATCCGTTCTACCGCATGGTGCCGGACCTGCTGCTGCTGCCGCTCGTGGTGCTCGCCACCGCTGCGACGGTGATCGCGAGCCAGGCGGTGATCACCGGGGCCTATTCGCTGATCCGACAGGCGGTGCAGCTCGGGCTCCTGCCGCGCTTCGAGGTCCGCTACACCTCGGAGACCCATGCCGGCCAAATCTACCTGCCGCGGGTCAACCGGCTGCTGTTGGTCGGCGTACTGCTGCTGGTGCTGCTGTTCCGCACCTCGAGCGGGCTCGCCTCGGCCTATGGCATCGCCGTCTCCACCACCATGGTCGCCGACGGCATCATGGGCTTCATCGTGATCTGGAAGCTGTGGAACTGGCGTGTGGCGTCCGCGGCGGCGTTGATCCTGCCGTTCGTGATCGTCGACATGGCGTTCCTGAGCGCCAATCTGCTGAAACTGCTGGAAGGCGCGTGGGTGCCGCTGCTGTTCGGCGTCGTGGTGGCGACCATGATCTGGACCTGGCGCCGCGGTGTCGCGATCCTGCTGGCGAAGACCCGCCGCATCGAGGTGCCGCTGCGCGACCTGATCCAGAGCCTGGAGAAGCGGCCGCCGCACATCGTCAAGGGCACCGCGGTGTTCCTGACCAGCGACCCCAGCTTCGTGCCGACCGCGCTGCTGCACAATCTCAAGCACAACAAGGTGCTGCACGAGCACAATGTGATCCTGACCATCGAGACCGCGCCGACGCCGCGGGTCGACGTGTCCGAGCGGGTCGCGATCGAGAAGATCAGCGACAAGTTCACCGCGGTGCGGCTGCGCTTCGGCTACATGGAATCGCCGAACGTGCCGAAGGCGCTGGCGGTGGCGCGCAAGCTCGGCTGGCAGTTCGACATCATGTCGACCTCGTTCTTCGTGTCGCGCCGTTCGCTGAAGCCCTCGGCGCAATCCGGCATGCCGCAGTGGCAGGACCATTTGTTCATCGCGATGAGCCGCTCGGCCAACGATGCCACCGATTATTTCCAGATCCCCACGGGGCGGGTGGTTGAGGTGGGCACTCAGGTAACTATCTGAATGGACAGCAGGATTCCTGAGTCGAAAAACCGTGATCTATGCGTGATATGCATGGCGGAGGCCTGAATCCGGGCTAACCTATGCATTCCTGCCGGGAGTATAGCCCTGCATCCCGGCATTGTGCAGTGCGGCAGAAGACAGAGGCGCAGCTTCCCATGTCATCCGAGAGTGCGATCACCGCGGCGGAAACGCACGCGGCCAACGGCAATGGCGAAGCGCATTCCACCGCTACCTTCAGGGCCCTGATGCTCGGCAGCATCGGCGTGGTCTACGGAGACATCGGCACTAGCCCTCTCTACGCCTTCCGCGAGGCCGTGGCGGCCGCCAGCGGCGGCGAGGGCGGTGTGACGTCGCACGCGGTGCTCGGCGTGCTCTCGCTGATCCTGTGGGCGCTGATCGTGGTCGTCACGCTGAAATATGTCGTGGTGCTGCTGCGCGCCGACAACAATGGCGAGGGCGGTACGCTGGCGCTGATGGCGTTGGCGCAGCGCGCGGCGACCAGGGGTGCCGGCGCCATCGTGCTGCTCGGCATCATCAGCGGCGCGCTGTTCTATGGCGATGCGGTCATCACGCCGGCGCTCTCGGTGCTGTCGGCGATCGAAGGCATCAAGCTCGTCACCTCGACGTTCGATCCCTATGTGGTGCCGATCACGGTGGTGATCCTGGTCATCCTGTTTTCGGTGCAGTCGCGCGGCACCGCGCGGGTCGCGACCTTCTTCGGGCCGGTGATGTGTGTGTGGTTCGCCGTGATTGCGGTCGCGGCGCTGCCGCAGATCATGCGGCATCCCGAGGTGCTGTACGCGCTCAACCCGATCCACGCCGTGTCGTTCATGGTGCATCACGGCGTGATCGGCTTCATCACCCTCGGCGCGGTGTTTCTTGCGGTCACCGGTGCGGAAGCGCTCTATGCCGACCTCGGCCATTTCGGCAAACGCCCGATCCAGACCGCGTGGCTGTTCATCGTGCTGCCGTCGCTGGCGCTGAACTATCTCGGGCAGGGCGCGCTGATCCTCGGCGATGCCAAGGGCATCGAGAACCCGTTCTTCCTGATGTTCCCGGACTGGGCGCTGATCCCGATGGTGGCGCTCGCCACGGTCGCGACCGTGATCGCGAGCCAGGCGGTGATCACCGGCGCCTATTCGCTGACGCGGCAGGCGATCCAGCTCGGCCTCTTGCCGCGGTTCGAGATCCGCCACACCTCGGAAGCGCATTCCGGCCAGATCTACATGCCGCGGATCAACCGCTTCCTGTTCATCGCGGTCATCGTGCTGGTGCTGATGTTCCGCTCGTCGAGCGCGCTCGCCTCGGCCTACGGCATCTCGGTGACCGGCACCATGGTGGTGACGGCGATGATGGGCTTCGTGGTGATCTGGCGGGTCTGGAGGTGGTCGCCGCTCGCAGCCGGGGCGCTGATCGCCCCGTTCCTGTTCCTCGATCTCACCTTCCTGACCGCAAACCTGCTGAAGGTGTTCGAGGGCGGCTGGGTGCCGCTGGCGATGGGCGGGGCCATGATCGGCGTGATGTACACTTGGCGGCGCGGCAGCCGGCTGTTGTTCGAGAAGTCGCGCAAGCTGGAATTCCCGCTCGCCGATCTGGTCGCGATGCTGGAGAAGCGGCCGCCGCAGCGGGTCTCCGGTACCGCTGTGTTTCTGACCAGCGATCCCGTCAGCGCGCCGACCGCGCTGATGCACAGCCTGAAGCACTACAAGGTGCTGCACGAGAAGAACGTCATCCTCACCATCGAGACCGCGCCGACGCCGCGGATCGATCCGTCCGAGCGGGTACGCATGGAGCAGCTGAGCGAGACCTTCTCCAAGGTGACGCTGAAGTTCGGCTTCATGGAACAGCCGAACGTGCCGAAGACGCTGGCGATCGCCCGCAAGCTCGGCTGGCAGTTCGACATCATGTCGACGTCGTTCTTCCTGTCGCGCCGCGCGCTGAAGCCGGCGGCGCATTCCGGCATGCCGAGCTGGCAGGACCATTTGTTCATCGCCCTGAGCCGCTCGTCCAACGACGCCACCGACTATTTCCAGATCCCGACCGGCCGCGTGGTCGAGGTCGGGACTCAGGTCTCGATCTAGGGTCACGATCCGGCTCCGCGCAGGGCCGTAACCCGTTTCGGACGCTTGATTTTCTCCGCGCGAGGGGCGACTTTGCGCACCCAGCCGGCGAGGGGGCGTGACGCTGGCCAATCTGAAGTCGGGAGGATTTTTTCCGTGGCGGACCACCAAGTGCAAGATTTGTTTCCGGACGAGGTGTCGAAGGGAATAGCCGAAGGGCGCTATCTCCTGGTCGACGTCCGCGAGCCGAATGAGGTCGCCGTCGAGGCCTATCCCGATGGCGTCGTGGTGCCGCTGTCGACCTTCGATCCGGCAGCGATCCCCGATCCGAAAGGCAAGCAGGTGGTGTTCGCCTGCCGCTCGGGCAAGCGCTCGGTGACGGCCTCGCTGGCCGCCCAGGCCGCGGGCCTGCCCTACGACAAGCACCTGGCCGGCGGCATCATCGGTTGGAAGCAGGCAGGGTTGCCCACCAAGACCGGCGGCTGATCCCTGACATGACCTCCATGAACAAGGTCTTCGCGGACCTGCCCGTCACCATCTTCGAGGCGATGTCGCAGGCCGCGCGCGACAATGCCGCCATCAATCTCGGCCAGGGCTTTCCCGACGACCCGGGACCGGAGGACATCCGCCGCGCCGCCGCGGACGCCTCGCTCAACGGCTACAACCAGTATCCGTCGATGATGGGCATCCCCGAGCTCCGTCAGGCGATCGCATCGCATTACGGCCATTGGCACGGGCTCAAGCTCGACCCGATGACCGAGGTGATGGTCACATCAGGCGGCACCGAGGCGCTGACCTCCTCGATCCTCGCGATGGTGGAACCGGGCGACGAGGTGGTGTGCTTCCAGCCGGTTTACGATTCCTATCTGCCGATCATCCGCCAGGCCGGCGGCATTCCGCGGCTGTTGCGCCTGGAGCCGCCGGAATGGCGGCTGAACGAGGAGATGCTGCGCAGCGTCTTCAATCACAAGACCAAGGCGGTGCTGTTCAACAATCCGCTCAACCCGGCGGCCGTGGTCTATCAGCGCGAGGACCTCGAGCTCCTGGCGCGATTCTGCCAGGAGTTCGACGTGGTCGCGATCTGCGACGAGGTCTGGGAGCACGTCACCTTCGACGGCCGCGAGCACATCCCGCTGATCACCATCCCGGGCATGCGCGATCGCACCATCAAGGTCGGCAGCGCCGGCAAGATTTTTTCGCTGACGGGGTGGAAGATCGGCTTCGTCTGCGCAGCGCCGCCGCTGTTGCGGGTGGCCGCCAAGGTGCACCAGTTTCTCACCTTCACGACGGCGCCGAACCTGCAGGCCGCGGTCGCCTACGGCCTCGGCAAGCCGGACGATTACTTCCTGAACATGCGCCAGGATATGGCGCGGAGCCGCGACCGCCTGACCAAGGGGCTGGAGAGCATCGGCTTTCCCGTGCTGAAGTCGCAGGGCACGTACTTCCTCACCGTGGACCTGTCGCCGCTCGGGCTCAACGAGACCGATGCCGAGTTCTGCTGGCGAATTGTGCAGGATTACAAGGTCGCGGCTATTCCGGTGTCGGCGTTTTACGAGCAGGATGCGGTGACGTCGGTCGTGCGTTTTTGTTTCGCCAAGAAGGACTCGACGCTCGACACCGCGCTGGAGCGGCTGTCCGACGCAGTACACCGCCGCAAGAGGTAGGACAGAATGCAGCAGCAGAACCGTCGTCTCGTCAGTCTTGTCTGTGCGGTCGCCACGGTTCTGTTGTTCGCCGCCTCGGCAAGTGCCGAAGAACGCACAGTCAATTTCTACAACTGGTCGAACTACATGGCGCCGGGGATCCTCGAGGACTTCACCAAGGAAACCGGCATCAAGGTGGTCTACGACACGTTCGACGCCAACGAGACGCTGGAGACGCGGCTGCTCGCCGGCAAGTCCGGCTACGACGTCGTGGTGCCGACCGGCTACTTCCTGCAGCGCCAGATCATGGCGAAGGTGTTTTTGAAGCTCGACAAGTCGAAGCTGCCGAACCTCGCCAACGCATGGCCGATGGTGACGAACCATCTCGCGACCTACGATCCCGGCAACAATTACGGCGCCAACTACATGTGGGGCACCACCGGCATCGGCTACAACGTCAAGATGGTGCAGCAGATCCTGGGTCCTGATGCCAAGATCGACAGCTGGGACATGGTGTTCAAGCCGGAGAACCTCGCCAAGTTCAAGGATTGCGGCGTCCACATGCTGGATTCCGCCGACGACATCCTGCCGGCGGCGCTGAGCTATCTCGGCCTCGATCCGAATTCGACCAAGCAGGCCGACCTCGAGAAAGCCGCCGATCTCGTGATCAAGATTCGGCCCTATGTGCGCAAGTTTCATTCGTCCGAGTATCTCAGCGCGCTCGCCTCGGGCGAGATCTGCTTCGTGGTCGGCTGGTCGGGCGACGTTATGCAGGCGCGCAGCCGCGCGGCGGAGGCCAAGTCCGGGGTCGAGATCGGCTACACGATCCCGAAGGAAGGCGCGCAGATGTTCTTCGACAATCTCGCCATTCCGGCGGATGCGAAGAACGTCACCGAGGCCTATGAGCTGATCAACTATCTCTACCGCCCCGAGGTTGCGGCCAAGAACTCGGACTTCCTGTCCTACGCCAACGGCAATCTGGCGAGCCAGAAGCTGATCGACCCAAAGATCCTGAACGACAAGAACATCTATCCCGACGACGCGATGCAGAAAAAGCTGTTCGTGATCACCGCGCACGATCCTGCGACGCAGCGGATCATCAACCGGCTCTGGACGCGGGTGAAGACGGGAAAGTGACGCGAGGCGTCGCGGCCGCACTCGCCGTCATTGCGAGCGGAGCGAAGCAATCCATCTCGCCGCACGCGTTGAAGCATGGATTGCTTCGTCGCTTTCGCTCCTCGCAACGACGAGTTGGGCAGCGGCGATCCTACCGCCAGCGCCGGTGCAGCCAGAGCCACTGATCCGGATACTCGCGAACCCAGCCTTCGACGACGTCGGTGACCGCCTGCATGGTGCCCTGGATGTCGATCTCGCCGGAGGCGTCGAACACCGGCTTCACTTCCTCAGAGACTTCGCCGCGGAAGCGGCCGTCGGGCAGGCGGATGATCCGCGTGCCGTGGATCGGGCAATCGATCTGCCGGCGCAGCCGCGCAAGGGTCGGGTTGGCCGTGGTCTTGCGGCCGAAGAAGGTGACCGGAACGCCGTTGGTCAGATACTGGTCGACCAGCATCGCAACGTGCTGGCCGCGCTGCAGCGCCTGCGCAAGCTTCAGCGGCGCGTCGCGGCCGGCCGGCACCAGCGTGCCCATCTTGACGGCGCGAATGCGCTCGATGGCGCGGTCGGCGGCCTCGATGTTCGGACGGCGGAACAGGATCGCGGCGTCCAGCCCGTGCGCCACGGCGGCCAGTGCGGGCAGCTCCCAGTTGCCGAGATGCGCGGCGAAGAACAGCGCGGGCTTGCCGTCGTCGCGCAGCTGGTCGAACAGCTCTTTGCTGCGGCCGGAGAATTCGACGCGTCCAGGCTTGTCGGGATGCGCCGGGTCGTGGTCCCAGATGCGGTCGAGATGCGCGAACTCGGCGCCGAGGCGGCCGAGATTGTGCCAGACACCGGTGAGGATGGCCTCGATCTCTTCCGGCGACTTTTCCGGGAACGCGGCCTTGAGATTCTCGCGGCCAATGCGGTCTTCGCGGAGCCTTCGGCCGACAAAATGTGCGGCGCGGCCGAAGAACCTCGCGGTCTTGTCCGGGTCGAAATAGCGCGCGGTTCGCAACAGGCCGATCGTCAGACCGCCGACGGCGGCATCGGTGACGGGCTTCGCGGCGTCACGCAGATGCGCCCTGGCGCGAAGGAGCAGGCGTTTCATCGTGCGAAGCGCGAGCGCCGGCTCACGCCGGTTCGCGCGTCAGGATCAGCGAAGCGTTCTGCCCGCCGAATCCAAACGAGTTCGACATCACGGCGGTCACCTTGGCGTCACGCGCCTTGTTGCCGACCACATCGAACGGAATCGCCGGATCCGGCACCTCGTAATTGATGGTCGGCGGGATCCGCTGATGCTCGAGCGTCAGCAGCGAGAAGATCGCCTCGACCGCGCCGGCCGCCGAGATGGTGTGGCCGACCATCGACTTGTTCGACGACACAGGGATCTTTGCGGTGTGCTCGCCGAACACGGCCGACGTCGCCAGATATTCCATCTTGTCGTTTTCCGGCGTCGAGGTGCCGTGCGCGTTGATGTGGTCGATCTGGTTCGGCTCCATGCCGGCATCCGCCAGCGTCTTGCGCACGCAGCCGATCGCCGGCTTGCCATCCGGAGCCGAGCGGGTGCGGTGGAAGGAATCGGTGAGCTCGCCGCAGCCGGCGACGACGCCGAGGATGCGCGCGCCGCGCGCCATTGCGGCTTCGTAGCTTTCGAGCACCAGCGCGCCGGCGCCCTCGGCCATCACGAACCCGTCGCGATTCTTCGAGAACGGTTTTGAGGCGGCCTGGGGCGGATCGTTCTGGGTGGAGAGGGCCGAGAGCAGCGAAAAGCGAATCATGGCTTCGGGATTGACCGAGCCGTCGGTCGCGATGCACAGCGTCGCATCGGTTTCGCCGCGGCGGATCGCCTCGACGCCGAGCTGGATGGCGGTCGCGCCGGACGCGCAGGCCGTCGACAGCGAGATCGGCGAGCCCTTGGTGCCAAAGGTCTCGGCGAGACTAAGGGCAACCGAGCCGAAGGTGAAGCGGCGGTGGAAGTGGGTGAACTTGCCGCCTTCGCTGCAGGTCGCCAGATAATCGATGATGTTGAAGTCGGTCTTCGGGACGGCGCGCGCGACTTCCAGCCGCTGCGGCCATTCGGTCTCGATCGGAGCGACCGCGAGGAACATCGGGCCGGGGAAGTCGCCCTTGCTGCCGATGCCGGCCTGTTCGAGGGCTTCCTCGGTCGCCATCTCCGCCAGCCGCTGCGACAGGCTGGTCGACGAGAATGGCTCGACGGTGACGAAATCGACGGCGCCCGCCATCGTCGTCTTCAGACTGTCGATCGGAAAGCGCGTCACGGTCCGGATGCCGGACTCGCCTGCGGTCAGGCGCTTCCAGTTGTCGGCCTTGCCGGCGCCGAGCGAGGTCACGATTCCCATGCCGGTCACGACCACGATCGGTCTGCCGAATTTGTCGCGTGGTGCTGTCATGGTTTCCCCGTCGATATCAGCGCCGGATTTAAAGCGCGATGGGATCATCGCGCTTGGCTATTCGTTTGGGCATGATCTTTCGGAAAACCGCTTCGCGCTTTTCCGGAACATGCTCTAACTGACGGCCTCGACCAGCGCCATGCCTTCGCCCTGCCAGTGGCCGACCCCCAAGACGACAATCTGGGTTGGCGGTTCGGCCTTTTCAACCTCCAGCCCGGTCGGATCGTTGGCCGGATAGAGCGCGCCGCGCGAGATCGACAGCGCCGCTAGCGCGAGCCCGAGCGGGAATTGCGCTTCCATGGTGTGGCCGAAGGTCGTGCCGGTGGCGCGGACGGCGAGGCCAGGGTGCTCGCTCAGGAAGGCGCGCTCCTCGGCGGTCGCCGGCTCGGCGCCGCTCGCGCCGGTGATCAGAACGCCGTTGTCGCCGCTGACGCCGAGCTTGGGCCACATCGCCTGCAGCGATCTGGTCACCGCGCCGGGCTGCTTGCGCTGTGCGAGGTCGGCGACCACCTTGCTCAGCTTGGCGTATGGCTTGGCGCCGCGGGCCTCGGCATGTTCGCGCGACTCCATCACCAGGAAGGCGCCGGCGGAGCCGATCGCAAAGCCCGGATTGTTGCGGCGCGCCCAGATCGCGCTGTGCTGATCCTTGAGCGCGAAGTTGCCGAAGGCGTAGAGCATCAGCAGGTCGCCGCGATCGCCATTATGGGCGGCGCCGACCAACGCAATGTCGCTCTGGCCGGCCCCGATGCGGGCAACCGCAATGCGCGCGGCGTCGATGCTCGAGGCCTCCTCGCCCATGAAGGTGCGCGACGTTCCGCAGACACCGTGCACGATGGCGATATTGCCGGCGAGCAGGTTGGAGAGCTGGGCCAGAAACAGCGTCGGGCGCAGCTCGTTCATCAGCTTTTCGTTGAGCAGGGCAGGCGGCAGCTTGCCCTGCGCATCGGCGTTCATGATCGCTACGTCGACATTCAGGTCACGCTCGCCGCCGCCGGCTGCGATGATCATGTCCATCCGCGCCAGGATTTCCTGGTTGCCCTTGACGCCGGCGGAGTCGAGCGCAAGGCCGGCCGCATAGGTGCCGATGCGCTGCCACATCTCCATCTGGCGCTGGTCGCCCTTCTTGGGGATCTGGGCGTCGAAGCTGACCGGCGCGATCGGATGGATGACATAAGGCGCGAGCCGCGTCTCGTCGGCATTGACGCGCTTGGCGCCGAGCGCCTCCCAATGCGCATCCAGCCCCTCGCCGAGCGAGGAGAGCAAACCGATGCCGGTGATCCAGACTTCCTTCGGCTCAGCCATTGCTCATTGCCTGCTGCGGGAAGCCGATCTTGTTGGCCATCGCATCCATGTGCACGCGCAAGTCCGGGCTGGGGAAGGGGATGTGGCGGAAGGTCAGCTCGGCATTGCACTTGAGCTCTTTGCCGACGCGGACCTTCGCCGAGGTCACGGCGAAGCCTGAGCCTTCGTGCTCGATCTTGGCCTCGATCATCAGCAGCGAGCCGGGCGGAACGAAGCCGCGCATCTTGGCTTCCCGCACCATGGCAAGGAACGGCATGCGCTCGAACTTGGTCAGGCCGAGGATCAGCCAGCCCGAGCTCTGCGCCATCGCCTCGGTGAGCAGCACCCCGGGCATGATCGGATAGCCCGGAAAGTGCCCGGCGAAGACCGAATGACACTCAGGGGGAACGTCCGCTTCGACCACAATCGTCCTTGCGTCGAGGTCGAGGTCGACGATCCGGTCGATCAGCTGAAAAGTTTCAAGCTGCATGATGGGCGATTACGAGCCCGTGCTCGCGCCCGCGTTCTTGGCGGCGACCAGTTCATCGATGCGATCGGCGAGGTTTTTCAGCACGAAGTATTGCTCCGTCGTGGCCTTGCCGTCGTTGACCTCCTGGGTCCACTTTTCCAGCGGCATCTTAATCCCAAAAGCCTTGTCAATGGCGAAGGCTATGTCGAGGAAGTCGAGGCTGTCGATTCCCAAATCGTCGATAGCGTGGCTCTCCGGCTTGATCGTATCGCGCGGGATGTCGCAGGTCTCCGCGATAATGTTGGCGATCTGCTCGAATGTGGAAGACATCATTAAGCCTTTGATATATTTTGGATAATCCGGGGTCGGCTCGGCGGAGGCGGGCGCTTTGCCCCGGAAATGTCCTGTTGCTGCTGCCGGAGTCGTGTGCCCGTATATCGGAGCGGGGCCGCGAGTTCAATGGAGCTTGGCCGGCCGGGCGGGGACGGTTTTGGGTGGGGTTCCGGCCAAATCAACTGCGCGGCATCACGGTAATCTTCGCGCAATCCCGGCGGCCCATCAGCACGCAGTCCTGGGTCTTGCGCAGGTCGGCGATGCTCATGGCGAGCCAGATGCCGATCGCGGTGAGCGCCACCGTGAATGCGAACGCCGCGATATTGGCCAGCATGCGCTGGCGGAAATCATCCGGCTCCTCGCGCGGCTTCTCGTAGCGGGACAGGTCGTTGGCGACGGATGCCGGGCGGGCCTGCCGGGCCGGCTCCCCGCGCTTGCCGGGTGGCTGCGCCGACGTGCGCGGCCGGAATTTGAGCACCACGTGCTCGTCATCCGTGGAAATTGGCCGCTGCGTTTTCACTGCTGTCAGTCCGGTCGCGTCGCCATTATTCTTAGCATGTTCGCAGCGCTCCACAGCAAAAATCTTGCTGCGCGCACAGGTGGTATTCATCTTTGATCGTCTCGCCGGAACTGGCGGCAGTCGAACTCAGGGCGGCCGGCGTCGCGAGTAACGGTCACCGAAAACTGATGTCGAAATCGTCGTGTGAGTTTTTCGCGGCTGCACAGTTTGCGTCGCAATGTCGAGCCTCGCATTGGCGCCCGCGTTCACAGAACAGCGATGAGCACACGAGCGTGAGGCGGCGGTCTCAACCGAGCCTTTCACCCGCAGATGACATCATGTCATAATGGAACTCACGCCAAAACGCCGGTGAAACGGGAGTACAGATCATGGCCCACACGCGCGAGCCCTACGTCAAACCGGTGCCGATCCTGTCGCTGCGGCCGACCCAGATGACGGTCGGCATGCACGAGGTGAAGGAGAAGCAGAAGCGCTGGCGCGAGCACAAGTCGGACAAGAAGCGCGCCGAGCTGCTCGGCAAGCACATGATCCCGGTGGTCCATGGCCCGGACGACCGCTACTACGTGGTCGATCACCATCACATGGCGCGGGCGCTGCACGAGGAGGGCGTCAAGGACATCCTGGTCACCGTGATCGGCGACCTCACGATGGTCGAGCGCGACGTATTCTGGGGCGTGATGGACAACAAGCGCTGGGTCTACCCTTACGACGCCAAGGGCGAGCGCCGGCATTTCCGCGACATTCCGAAATCGATCAAGGATCTCAAGGATGATCCGTTCCGCAGCCTTGCCGGCGAGATGCGCCGGGCCGGCGGCTTCGCCAAGGACACGACGCCGTTCAGCGAATTCCTCTGGGCGGATTTTTTGCGCCGGCACATCCCGCGCAAGATGGTGGTGAATAACTTCGCCAGGGCGCTGGAGAAGGGGCTCGCGGTGGGGCGCGGCAAGGAGGCGGTCTATCTGCCCGGCTGGTGCGGGCCGGCGTCGGACGACTGATCGGGCGCGGCCTGCGGATCGTGCGGCTCGTCCTTGCCGCCGAGGGTGCGGTGCAGCCATCGCTCCGCGGGTTTGCCAACAGTCAGGAGCAGGAACGCCAGCACG
Source organism: Bradyrhizobium ivorense (assembly GCF_900696085.1). Lineage (GTDB taxonomy): Bacteria > Pseudomonadota > Alphaproteobacteria > Rhizobiales > Xanthobacteraceae > Bradyrhizobium > Bradyrhizobium ivorense. The sequence continues at coordinate 323,831 of NZ_CAADFC020000016.1, read as the reverse complement.
AGCGCCGTGACCACGATCGGCCAGTGTCCGGCGCCGCAGACGATGCCGACGCAGGCCGCGAACAGGGTGCACGCGGCGCTGGTCAGGCCGTGGATCTGGAAGTGGTCGCCGTGCCGGACGATGACGCCGGCGCCGAGAAATCCGATGCCGGTCAGGATGCCCTGGACCACGCGGCTCGCGGCGTCGGTGAAACTCCCGGGCGCTGCCGCCTGGACGGCGAGCAGCACCATGGTGGCTGTCGAGAGGCTGACGAGGCCGAGCGTCTTCAGCCCGATCGGCTTGCCGCGCAAATCGCGGTCGAGCCCGATCGCGCCACCGGCCAGGGTGGCGGCGCCGAGGCGCAGGATGATCTCGCTCCAGTCAATCAACGCAGCCTCGCTTCTACTTTGGCTGCCGTCCCAGCATGTAGAACTCGTCGTTCGGGCGCATGCCGATGACGTTGGCCAGCCGGTTGGAGAGCGCGAAGAACGCCGCAACCGCGGCGATGTCCCAGACGTCGTCGTCGCTGAAGCCGTGGGCCGCGAGCGCGGCGAAATCCGCCTCCGCAACCTCCTCGGCCGCGCGGCTCACCTTCATCGCGAAGTCGAGCATGGCGCGCTGCCGCGGCGTGATGTCGGCCTTGCGGTAGTTGACCGCGATCTGGTCGGCGATCAGCGGATTTTTGGCGCGGATGCGCAGGATCGCGCCATGGGCGATCACGCAATACTGGCACTGGTTGGCGGCGCTGGTCGCCACCACGATCATCTCGCGCTCGGCCTTGGAGAGGCCACTTTCCTTCTCCATCAGCGCGTCGTGATAGGCGAAGAAGGCGCGAAACTCGTCCGGGCGATAGGCCAGCGTCAGGAAGACGTTCGGCACGAAGCCCGACTTCTCCTGCACCGCCAGGACGCGGGTGCGGATGTCCTCGGGCAATTTGTCGAGAGCGGGTGTGGCGAAGCGCGTTGCGGTCGGTTGCGTCATGAGCAGGTTCCGGCATGCCGCCTGAATGCGGCGTCACCGAAACCATAGTCCATGGCGGATCGGGCGCAAGGCGCGAGCCGCGCCTTGCCGCAATTAGCGCAGCGGCTTCTTCAACAGCGAGAAACGATCCGGATCGAGCCCCAGCGAGGGCTGCAGCATCGGAGCGTCCGCGGGCGACATCGAGCGCGGCGGCGGCGCTGTCGGAGCGTTCATGCCGGGGTCGTTGGCCGTGGTATCACGATGCGAGGTGGCGCCGCGCCAGCGCTCCAGCACCGCGCTGACGAAATGCATGTCGTGGCCGGCGGTGACCGACGGCACCGTGGCGATGGTGGCCTCGCCGCGCGGCAATTGATGCGGCGGCACCTCCTTGAAGCGCAGCCGCGTCGGCAGCGCCACGCCTTCGCCGAACGCCAGCACCTCGCGGGTGCCGAGCGAGGGCACGAACGACAGCAGGTTGGCGGCGGCGTCCGAGACCGCCGAGCGCAGCAGCGCCTGGTCGCGGTCGTTGGCAAGCCGCATCGTGAACAGCGTGTTGCACTGGGAGATGATGGTGGCGTCGAGCTCGGCCGGGCGTTGGGTGATCAGGCCGAGATAGACGCCGTATTTGCGGCCTTCCTTGGCGATGCGCGACACCGCCTTGCGGGTCGGGCCGAAGCCGATGTTGCGGTCGGCGGAGGCGTAGCGGTGCGCCTCCTCGCAGACGAACAGCATCGGCGAGACGCCGTCGCTCCACAGCCCGAAGTCGAACGCCATGCGGCACAGCACCGACACCACGGAATCGACGACTTCGGCAGGGAAGCCGGCGAGCTGCATGATGGTCATCGGCCGGCCGTTGGCGGGCAGGCGGAACAGATGGCTGATCACTTCGGCCATGGTGTCGCCACCGACATTGGCGTTGTCGAACATGAACGCGTAGCGCGGATCGTTGCGCACCGCGTCGATGCGCGAGATCAGCTTGTGATAGATGATGCGCGAGGAGCGGTTCTCCAGCTTGCCCATCCGCTCGTCGATCAGCGACAGCAGATCGACGAGGCGGTAAGGCACCGGCGTATCGACGGTGTAGCCGATCTGCTTCGGATCGACGCGCTTCAGCCCGAGCCCGACGCGGTCGGAGTTCTGGTACTGGGTGTAGATGCCCTTCGCGATCGGAATCACTTCGGCGAGGATGTCGAGCTCTTCCGGCACGCCGGGCCGGCCGCCGAACAGCACGTCGACGATCTCTTCGAAGTTGAACAGCCAGAACGGCAGCTTCAGGTTTCGCGGGTTGAGCACCTGCGCGCGCTCGCCGAAGCAGCGGCCATACTCGTTGTGGACGTCGAGCAGGAAGATGCGCAGGTTCGGCCGCGACTTCAGGATCTCGTTGAGCAGCAGCGAGACGCCGGTGGATTTGCCGACGCCGGTCGAGCCGAGCACCGCGAAATGCTTGGAGAGCATTTCCTCGACGTCGACATAGGCGATCACCGAGCGATCCTGCTGCAGCGTGCCGACATTGATCTGGTCCGAGCCGCTCGGCGCATAGACCGTGCGCAGTTCCTGGTTCGTGATCAGCTCGGTGGCGTCGCCGATGGTCGGATAATGGGTCACGCCGCGCTGGAATTTCGGGCGGTCGCCGCCGAGGATCTCGCCGAGCAGGTCGACCGAAGCGGTCGCGATGTAGTTGTCCGTCGCCGGCAGATCCTCGCACGAGACTTCGGTGATCATCGCGACAATGATCGAGCTGGCACAGCGGATGCTGACGAACCGGCCGACGGTTGCTCGCACTTCTGAAAGCGGCATCTGGCCGGCGGCCAGGAGTCCGACACGGGCCTGTGAGCCGCGCACAGAGATCACACGTCCGAAGGATGTCACGGTTTTTGCCTGGCTTGTTCTGATTGATGAAATGTCCGGACCAATATGCCAAGGCGGGGCTGGAAAAACCGTTAAATCGCCCGGGGTCCGGATCGGCTAAATCTACACTTTCCCGGTGACGAAATGTTCTGGTCGAACGGCGCGGCGCGGCACGTTCGCGCGCTTCCGCGATGAAATCGTCGCTTTCCGACACGGACCGCGATTATTTCCCGGTGTTTCTGTTAACGCCGGATTCACCATGTCCGAGGAGAGCTCGGCGGCCCGTAGGTTTACGGACGTCCCGGCACGATTTGCCGCGCCCGCTCTCATGGTATCTCGTAACCGATTGCTAACCGCAACTTGTAACGCCCTCTCCATTTGTGCCGCGTAACGATGCCGCGCCTGGGGAGACAGCAGCGTGAGCGTCGAGCACCGCAATCCGTGGTCTGGGAATGCCGACTCCGGTTCGACCAAGGGGCTCGCGTTCTGCGCCGGTCTGTTGGTGGGCAGCCTGCTCGGCAGCGCGACGGCGGAATGGAGCGTGCGCGAAGGCCTGCTGATGGCGGCCGTGGTGATCCTGGCCGTCATCGTCCTGCTCGTGTTGAAGCGGCATCAAATCTCGGACGAGCGGCTCGCCGCCGAACGCCGCAACCTCTCGACCGCCGTCAACAACATTCCGCAGGGGCTTGTGCTCTACGACGCCTCTGCGCGCATCATCATCTGCAATCGGCCCTACATCGACATGTTCGGCCTTTCGCCCGACATCGCCAAGCCCGGCTGCACGATGCACCGGCTGATCGCCCACCGGCAGGAGACCGGCTCGTTCGACGGCGATGTCGACGCGTTCTGCGATGCCATCATCCGCAACGTCAGGCTCGGCAAGGGAACGCGGCAGCTGACGGAAGCGCCCGGTGGGCGCGCGATCGAAATCGTCAACAAGCCGCTGGCCGAAGGCGGATGGGTGGCGACCATCGAGGACATCACGGAGCGTACCCGCGCCGACGAGAAGATCGCGCACATGGCGCATTACGATGCGCTGACCGACCTGCCCAACCGCGTGCTGTTCCGCGAGCGGCTCGAGCAGGCGCTGAGAGCGCTGCGCTCCGATGAGCAGCTCGCCGTCATGTATATCGACATCGACGAGTTCAAGAGCGTCAACGATGCGCTCGGCCATCAGATCGGCGACGAGCTGCTCAAAGCGATCGCCGATCGCCTGCGGCTGTGCCTCGGCCAGACCGGCGTCGCAGCGCGGCTCGGCGGCGACGAGTTCGCGGTGATCCAGACCGCGATCCGCAGTCATACCGAAACCATGCAGTTGCTGGCCGCGATCTATCAGGCGATCCGTGAGCCGATCGATTGCTGCGGGCACCTGATCACCACCGATGCAAGCATCGGCATTGCGCTGGCGCCGGGCGACGGGCTCGACCTCGACCAGCTGCTGCGCAACGCCGATCTCGCGCTCTACGGCGCGAAGAGCGACGGCCGCCGCACCTACCGGTTCTTCGAGGCCGGCATGGACGCGCGCGCCAAGGCGCGGCGCGGGCTCGAACTGGAGCTGCGCCAGGCCATCGCCGACGGCGGCTTCGAGCTGCATTATCAGCCGCTGCTTCATCTCGAGGGTGGCACCGTCAGCTGCTGCGAGGCGCTGCTGCGCTGGCGTCATCCCGAACGCGGCATGATCTCGCCCGCCGATTTCATCCCGATCGCCGAGGACACCGGCCTGATCAACGATCTCGGCCACTGGGTGCTCAACACCGCCTGCCGCGAAGCGGTGAACTGGCCGGATCATGTTCATGTCGCGGTCAACGTGTCTCCGATCCAGTTCAAGAGCCAGACGCTGGCGCTCAACGTCGCCGCCGCGCTGGCCGCGTCCGGGCTCGCGGCCGCGCGGCTCGAGCTCGAGATCACCGAGGCCGTGCTGATCCGCGACGACGAGGCCGCGCTCGATATCCTGCATCAGCTGCGCGAGCTCGGCGTGCGCATCGCGCTGGACGATTTCGGCACCGGCTATTCCTCGCTGAGTTACCTGCAGCGCTTCCCGTTCGACAAGATCAAGATCGATCGCGCCTTCATCAAGGATCTCGGCGCCACCGGCGCGTCGTCCACCATCGTCCAGGCCGTGGTGAACATCGCGGCCGCCAGCGACATGACCACCACCGCCGAGGGCGTCGAGACCGAGCAGCAGCGCACCATGCTTCGCCTGCTTGGCTGCACCGAGATGCAGGGCTATCTGTTCAGCCGGCCGGTGTCGGGCGCCGAAATTCGCCGGCTGCTGTCGTCGGACTGCGAGAAGGCTGCGTCGGTTGCCTGAAACGCCGTTGTGCGCTCCGCCGGCCAACAATTTATTGACGAGACCTAATCCTTTGTACAGTAGTACAAATCGATCTGCCGCCGCTTGCGCGCATGGATGATGCGAGGTCGAGCCGGCGTCCGCGAAGGAGACCGTCTCATGCAGCCCGAACCGATCTTCGATCTCGCTCATCTCGGGCACATGGAGCTGTTGACGCCGAAGCCGGACGAGAGCCTGGCGTTCTTCGTCGACGTCTTGGGCATGACCGTCAGCGGCCGCAAGGGGGAGTCGGTCTATCTGCGCGGCTGGGACGACTATGAGCGCTATTCGCTCAAGCTGACGGCGTCGAACACCTCGGGCATGGAGCACATGGCGCTGCGCGCCCGCAGCCCGCAAGCGCTGGAGCGCCGCGTCGCGGCACTGAAGGGCTCGGGCTTCGAGATCGGCTGGGTCGACGGCGACATGGGGCAGGGGCCGGCCTTCCGCTGCCGCGATCCCGACGGCCATGTCATCGAGCTCTATTACGAGACCGAGTGGTACCAGGCACCCGCCGAACTGAAGCCGGCATTGAAGAATCAGGCGCAGCGCTTTCCGGCGCGCGGCGTCAATGTCCGCAGGCTCGATCACCTCAACTGCCTCGCGGTCGACATCAAGGCCAATCGCCTGTTCTTCGAAAATTATCTCGGATGCCGCACCACCGAGCAGATCGTGCTCAACGACGGCACCGAGGCTGCGATGTGGATGACGATGTCGAACAAAAGCTACGACTTCGCCTACACCCGCGATCATTACGGCAAGGCCGGCCGCTTCCATCACGTCACCTACGCGCTCGACAGCCGCGAGGAGATTTTGCGCGCCGCCGACATCTTCCTCGAGCACGGCGTGCATATCGAGACCGGCCCGCACAAGCACGCGATCCAGCAGACCTTCTTCCTCTATGTCTACGAGCCCGGCGGCAACCGCGTCGAAGTCGCCAATGCCGGTGCCCGCCTGATCCTCGCGCCGGACTGGAAGCCGATCGTGTGGACCGAGGAGGAGCGCAAGCGGGGACAGGCCTGGGGCCTGAAGACGATCGAATCGTTCCACACCCATGGCACGCCGCCGGTGACGGGATAGGCGTCCGCGCCGATCGGGCACTGTGGTCCACCGCGTCGCGCGCGTCGATCCGCCGCCGCGCACCGGCGCGATCGATGACGACAACGTCATCGCATGCCCGATATGATCCGGGTCGAGGGGCGACGCTGCACAGCGCGAACCGAGTGGAACAGGCATATGGCCGGCAAGACTCCCAGGACATCGGCGAAGCGCGCAACGAAGGCCGCCGCGACCAAGCGTGGCGCTGTAAAGCCGCGGCTGCTTGCGGGCGGCAATCCGCAGATCGCGAAGGGTTACGGCGACGCCCCTGTGCAAGCCTATATCGCGGCAATGCCGGGCTGGAAGCGCGACGTCGGGCGCAACCTCGATGCGCTGATCGCGCGCGTCGTTCCCGGCGTGCACAAGGCGGTGAAGTGGAACTCGCCGCTCTACGGTGTTGAAGGCCAAGGCTGGTTCCTCGGCATCCATGTCTTCACCAGATACGTCAAGGTGGTGTTCTTCCGCGGTGCGTCGCTGCGTCCGGTCCCGCCGGGCGCGTCGAAGCAACAGCATACGCGCTATCTCGATATTCATGAGCACGACCAATTCGACGAAGCCCAGTTCACCAGCTGGGTGAAGCAAGCCAGCCGGTTGCCCGGCGAACGCATGTGAGTGTCCGCGGGTACGCAGGCGACGCGGTCCTCGCTCGCGGCATTGCCGGTCGTCGCGGGCAGTTGATCGGACGCTGCATACCTGATCATTGCTCGGCCTCGGGCATTTGGTGCTAGGCTCGACCTGCAACGTCAGGGGAAAGCGTCGATGAGCGAACGGACGAGGGGCAAGCGCGTGCGAGAGGCGTCTCGCAGGCATTTTCTTCAGACCAGTGCGGCGTTGGCAAGCGGTTCTGCGTTGGCAGGTCTCGCTGGCACAAATGCACTCGCTGAGCCCAACAACAATCTTCCACCCAACGTGCCGGAATGGATGAAGGCGCCGGGCGATCCGATGGGCAGCCAGCCCTATGGCGCGCCGTCGGTGCATGAGCGGGGCGTGGTCAAGAACATCTCCAAGACTCTGCAGCAGTACATCTCGGCGTCGGGCCGCACGCCGCTGCAGGAGCTCGACGGCATCATCACGCCGAACGGCCTGTTCTACGAGCGCCACCATGGCGGCGTCCCGACGATCGATCCGGCCGAGCACCGGCTGATGCTGCACGGCATGGTCGACCGTCCGCTGCTGTTCACGATGGAGGACATCCGCCGCTTCCCGTCGCAATCGCGGATTCACTTCATCGAGTGCTCGGGCAATCCGGTCTACACCAAGCCCTACGGCAAAACGGCCTCCGATCTCGTCGGCCTCGTCAGTTGCGCCGAATGGACCGGCGTGCCGCTGAAAACGGTGCTCGACGAGGCCGGCCTGCGGGCCGGCGCCAAATGGATCGTCGCCGAGGGCGCCGACGCGGCGGCGCTGACGCGCTCGATCCCGATCGAAAAATGTCTCGACGACGCCATGTTGGTCTACAGCCAGAACGGCGAGCGGCTGCGGCCGCAGCAAGGTTATCCGCTGCGCCTGCTGCTGCCCGGCTTCGAGGGCAACATGAACGTGAAATGGCTGCGCCGGCTGAAGGTGGTGGCCGAGCCGGCCTATTCGCGCGAGGAGACCTCGAAATACACCGACCCGCTGCCGGACGGCACGGCGCGCGAATTCTCGTTCTACATGGAGGCGAAGTCGATCATCACGCGGCCCTCGGGCGGGCAGCGGCTGACCACGAAGGGGTTTTGCGAGATCAGCGGGCTGGCCTGGAGCGGCCACGGCACGATCAAGCGCGTCGAGGTCTCGGTCGATGGCGGCAACAGCTGGCGCGACGCCGAGCTGCAGGAGCCGGTCCTGACGCGGGCGCTGACCCGCTTCCGCTATCCCTGGCATTGGGACGGCACGCAAGCGGTGATCCAGAGCCGCGCCATCGACGAGACCGGCTACGTGCAGCCGACATTGGCCGAGCTGGTGGCGGTGCGCGGGCTCAACTCGTTCTATCATAACAACGCGATCTGGCCGTGGCGGATCGATGCCAGTGGCGAGGTGAGCAATGCGCAGGCGTAACTTCGGTGTCGCGCTGCTCGCCGCCGCGATTGTCATTCCCGGCGCTGCTACGCAGGCCGCGGAGCGCTACGGGATCGGGCGCGCGGCGACGCCGGCGGAGATCGCCGGCTGGGACATCGATATCGGCCGCGACGGCGCTAATCTGCCGCCGGGCAGCGGCAGCGTCGCACGCGGCCGCATCGTGTTCGGCGAGCAATGCGCATCGTGCCATGGCGACAGCGGGCAGGGCGGCGTGGGCGACCGTCTGGTCGGCGGACAGGGCACGCTCGCGAGCCCGAAGCCGATCCGCACCATCGGCAGCTACTGGCCCTACGCCTCGACCTTGTTCGACTATGTCAGGCGCGCGATGCCGCAGAATGCGCCGCAGTCGCTGAGCAACGAGGATGTCTACGCGGTATCGGCCTATCTGCTCAGCCTCAACGGCATCGTGCCTGATAATGCCGTGCTCGATGCGAGGTCGCTCGGCGCGATCAAAATGCCGAACCGCGACGGCTTCGTCGCCGACCCGCGGCCCGACGTGCATAACCATTGAAGCGACGCCGGACGGGTGCGCCGTCCTGCCGGGCGGCCTGCCGCCTCGCAGCATTGTGACCGGCTCCGCCGCTGCGTCCGCGTGGTGTCCTCCCCACATCAGCGGGGGACACAGGGCGACGCCGCTGTCCCCGGGCAATTTTCAATTGATCGATCGGAGATATCATATGGCCGGCTTCAAGGCTGTTGCAGCAGCTGCGCTGCTCGTGGGAATGACGTTTGCTCCTGCCATGGCCCAGCTCTCGGAGCCGGCGCTGTTTGACGCGCAGAATCCGGGACGCAGCGCGATCGACGGCGGCAGGCTGACGCCGTGGGGCGAGGCCCGCCAAGCCGGGCAGCGCGGCATTCCAGCCGACGCCTATAACGCCGTGCCGCCGGCGGCTCCGTCCGCCTGCGCCCGCTACCGTTCGTTCGATCCGGCGTCGGGCACCTTCCTCGGCCGCGACGGCCGCCGCCACGCCTGTCAGTAACGCTATTGCCGGTGGATAACGGCGTCCGCGCAGCGGCTTTTGCCGGGCGCCTGAACGCTCGAGCGTGTTGCGCGTTATAGTTGCTCGCCGCATCTGGCCCGCCGGGCCTGCGGCGGAGGGCAACTCCGTGACCGACGCCTCGACAGGGTCCTTGGCCAATTTCTGGGAGCGCAAGTCGACCGCCGACCTGCTGCGGGAGGCGGCGCGCGCCGAAGGCGACGCGGCGACGCCGCTGTTCAGGCGCTCGCTGTCGGCGCTGCAACTGGTGACGCTCGGCATCGGCGGCATCATCGGCGCCGGCATTTTCGTGCTGACCGGGCACGCCGCCGCGGCCAACGCCGGTCCCGCGGTCACGCTCTCCTTCATGCTCGGCGCCGTCGCCTGCGCATTGGCCGGGCTGTGCTACGCCGAGATGTCTTCGACGGTGCCGATCTGCGGCAGCGCCTATACCTACGCCTATGCGACGCTGGGCGAATTGATCGCCTGGATCATCGGCTGGGACCTGATCCTCGAATACGCGGTCGGCGCAATCGCGGTCTCGGTCGGCTGGTCCGGTTACTTCGTCAGTTTCATGCGCGATTTCGGCCTCAATTTGCCGTCGCAATTCACCTCGGCGCCGCTGGCCTACGACGCCAACACCGGCGCGTGGTCGTCGACCGGCGCGGTCATCAACATCCCGGCGATGGCCGTCATCGTCTGCATCACCACGCTCTTGGTGATCGGCATCCGCGAGTCCGCGCGCTTCACGAGCTTCGTCGTCGCGGTCAAGCTCGTCGTGATCGCGCTGTTTCTCGCCGCCGCCGCCTCCTCGGTGACGCTGGCGAACTGGGTGACGCCGAGCAATCCCGACGGCCTGCTGATCCCGCCGAATGCCGGCACCGGCGTCTATGGCTGGTCCGGCGTGGTCCGAGGCGCCGCGGTGGTGTTCTTCGCCTATATCGGCTTCGACGCGATCTCGACCGCCGCGCAGGAGGCGAAGCGGCCCGAGCGCGACATGCCGATCGGGATTCTGGGCTCGCTGGTGATCTGCGCCGCGCTCTATGTCGCGGTCGGATTCGTGCTGACCGGCATCGTGCCCTATGACCGGCTCAGCGTGCCGGATCCGATCGCGGTCGGCATCGACGCCATCGGCATCGGCTGGCTCGGCCCCTTCATCAAGCTCGGCATCCTGTTCGGGCTGACCTCGGTGATCCTGATCATGCTGCTGGCGCAGCCGCGGATCTTCCGCGCCATGGCGCATGACGGCTTGCTGCCGCAAGTGGCCGCCAGAATCCATCCGCGTTTCCAGACGCCCTATGTCTCGACGATTTTCTCCGGCACCGTCGCCGCCGTGCTCGCCGGGCTGTTGCCGATCGGGCTGGTCGGCGAGCTCGTCTCGATCGGCACACTGTTCGCCTTCATGGTGGTCTCGATCGGGACGCTGGTGCTGCGGCTGCGCGATCCCGATCTGCCGCGCCCATTCCGCGCGCCGGCGATCTGGCTGGTGTCGCCGGCGGCGGCCGCGACCTCGCTGTTCCTGATGCTCGGCCTGCCGCTCGACACCTGGATCCGCCTCGCGGTGTGGCTGGCGGTCGGTCTCGCGATCTATGCGGTGTACGGCCGGCGTCACAGCCGGCTGCGGGCGAGGGATGGGGTGTAGGCCGCGAGTCGTACCGTTAGTCCCGTCATCCTGAGGTGCGAGCCTCTTCGGCGAGCCTCGAAGGATCGACGGCCACCAGCGGGGCCGATTCATCCTTCGAGGCTCGCCCGGCAGCGCAATTGCGCTGCAAGGCTCGCACCTCCAGCGACAAAGGCGAAGCCTTTGCGCGGGGATGACGGTGATGGCTTTGAGCGTGCATTCTCGTTCTCGCGACATCATCTGCCCGAGCTTTGCCATTCGTTCCGCCCTCTCTGAAAACAGAGGGCGCAGGGAATGCCGGGTGCGCGCTGCACCCGCGGTCTCGTGTGCAAAGGGTAGAGAGAAAACGCACACGAGCATACAGGTTCAGCGGGAGACACTCCGGCATTCCCTGCGCAATGGTTTTACGGCTTATACGTGCTCACCCCGGCGAGACTGGGCTTTGTTGTCACCGTCACTCGCGAAGACGCTTGCGTCTTGTGAGGAGACACCTGCCACGAGGGCGTCAGGCCTGCACGATTTCACCGTCCGCTTCGGCACGTTCGTCTCGTGCGCCGCAGCGGCCACCGCATCTCACCGCAACACTTGTGACGACTCGCGAAGCGCCCCTCGATCGGATGAGACGGGCGCATCATAGGATAATTTTCCGTTCGTGTAAACAGAATTATTTTGAGCGCGAGGGCTTGACAGGTTTTTCGGGCCGAGTTGCCCGTCGGGTTATAGTGTCGCAGATGTGAACCCGGGGACGGCTGGAGGGGACAGAGCGTTTGTTGGTAAGCTCAACGACGAGAACCGAATCTTGAGGATCCGAACATGAACCGCCCGTTACTCGTCCTGCTGGCCGCCGTCATCTCGGTTACGGCCGTCTCGACCGCGTCTGCCGGGCAGCGGTACCATCGTGAGCGCCCCGTGTACGCCGCAAATGACCGCTTTTGCCTGCAAGGCCGCATCTGGGGCTATCCGGGCAACTGCCAGTTCGCAACCTACGGCCAGTGCATGGCAACCGCGTCGGGCACCGACGCCTATTGCGACGTAAACCCGCAATACTACTTCGCACGGCAGGGCTACTACCGCTGAGCTTGGTTGGAGCGTTTTCCAGCGAAGTGGACGCCGGTTCCCGCGAAGAAAGCGCGTCAAGACAAAGAATCCAGAGCTCCGTTCCAAGTTCTATCGGAACGGAAAAGGTTCTGGCGGTACAGACATGCCGGCCGCCTGCCGGTGCGTTTGTCGCGCGTGCACGCCCATTCTACCGGTCCTCCCGACGCATACCAGCTCCATCCCACGCGGACTAATCCCTCCGCGAAGCAGCGCTACTTGCAGTGCGCGGGCTGAACCAAGGAGAACAACGATGGAAAACCGCAAGGAAGGATTGATAGCAGCATTTGCCACGCTTGCTATTGCATCTCTGATATCGATGGTGTCCGCGACTGACGCGTTTGCGCAGTGCGCGGAGTGCTCGGTCTACCAGAACCGTGATCCCTTCACCGAGGGCTTGGCGGTGAAGCCGGCGCCGGCTGAAGGGGCGAATGCCCAGGCTCCCTCGGAAGCCACGAGGAGGGCGCATGCCGAAATGCGTGGACGTCAGCACGGCCGTCGCGTCGTGAGCCCCGACCGCCAGCATCGATAAGCAGTCTCGATCATACAGTCTGCATCCAGCGTCGGGAGACGAACCGGCGGCTCGCCGGTTCGTCCTCACCGTTGGCGCGGTTCGAGGTCAGCGCGAACATTCGCAGCCAGCGCCAGGCGCCGCAGCGAGCAGTGAGCATCCCCGATCGTGCGGCGCGGACACCAAGAACTTGCCTCAACCTCTCCCGGATAACCCGGTTCGCGAGGACGATTGCATCGAGAAGACTCGCATTTTCAATGCGATATCGGCTCAGGAACGCCGTGCCCACTCGCGGACTTGTCTCGTGTATTGCCCGACGGTGACCATGGGCACTGGTGGACAGACGGCGTCGATCGTCCGCCGTCGCGTGGCTAGGACCGCTCATTCGGCTTTCTCCTGGCTCTATTTTCAGGGAACGGGACGATGGCCAACAATCTGGCGGATGCCCTGCTGAGAAAGATCGCCGTATCGAACAGACTGGATCCGGAAGACGTTGGAGCGCTCGAGAAATTGCCAATCGAGCGGCGCGCGTTCGGGGCGCGTGAAACCGTGGTCAGGGACGGGGAAAGGCCGACACAGTGCTGTCTCGTCATCGAGGGCTTCGTATTCCGGGCCAAGACGACGTTCGATGGACAGAGGCAGATCCTGTCGCTGCATATTCCGGGCGAGATTCCCGACCTGCAAAGCCTCCACCTCGGCATCATGGATCACGACCTCGTCACGCTGACCCAGTGCACGCTGGGTTTGGTTCCGCACGATGCTCTGAAGCAAGTGAACCGCGTGCGCCCGAATGTGGCGGCGGCGCTGTGGCGGGAGACGCTGATCGACGCTGCCATCTTCAGGGAGTGGATGGTCAATGTCGGCCGCCGCACCGGGCTCGCGCGCATGGCGCATCTGCTCTCCGAACTGCGCCGGCGGCTCGAGGCGATCGGCCGTGCCTCGAACGGCGCGTTCCGGCTTCCGATCACGCAGGCGGAGCTGGGGGACTGCCTGGCGATGTCGACAGTGCACGTCAACAGGGTGCTGCAGGAGCTTCGCCGCGACGGGCTGATCGAGGTCGAGCGTTCCGCGTTCCAGCTGCTCGACCAGCCGAAGCTGGAGCAACTCGGGCAGTTCGACCCGCATTATCTCCATCTCAGTCCAGCGGCCTAGGGACTGACTGTGCCAAAATCCTTCTTTGACCTCCATGAGAGCGGCCGCGTTCTGCGGGACGAGAACGGCATTGAGCTGGCCGACGACACCGCGATCTCGATCAGACCGATGGCCTGATATTTTGATTCATGCGGAAGAAGTTTTTGGGATCATACTTGCTCTTCAGCTCGCGAAGGCGCCGATAGTTCGCTCCGTAGGCGGCGGGAACGGGATCTCCGCCTTCATCGTCCCCGAGATAGTTGACATATCTGCCGGCCGCAGCGAACGGCGTCATCCGCGCATAGGTATCGCGGGCCCAGGCGACGCAACGATCGGTCATCGCGGCATCCAACCATTGAGTCAGGATCAGGAAGTTGTAGCCCTCCTGCCGATGCGGAAATGCCGTTTCCTCGATTCCGACGCGAACCGCCGCCCCGTGGACATGCTCCACAACGAACTGCCCCATCGGGGTCGGGCAGCGCGCAAAGCATTCGATCATTGTCCGGATGGCGTCGTCGGAGAGATCTCGCAGGAACGTCGATTTCCAGTAGTTGAATGCACCTTTGGGATATCCCGCATCCAGCATGCCGTTGAGATCGCAGTATTGCATCGGGCCGATCCCGTCCAATGCGGGCGTGCCCAATTGCCTGAGCGGACGCATCGCCAGTTCGCCGGCTGCGAGTGGGCCACAATGGCACGTCACCATCGCCGCCAATTTCACCCCCGAGCCATCCGGAGCATGGGCCAGCGTGGCGAAGAGGATTTGCTCATCTGAAAGCGACGACGTGCGTTCGCGGAACAGCGACAACACATCACGGCTGCGATCGAACGGGTATGCGATCAGACCGCCCGTAATGGTGGGCCCGACCGCGTGAAGCTGATACTCGAGCGTGGTGGCGATGCCGAAATTGCCGCCGCCGCCGCGCGCAGCCCAGAACAGGTCCGGCTCATCCGTCGTGCTGGCGCGTATCAACTCGCCCTGGGCATTGATCAGCTCGAGCGACACAAGATTGTCGAGCGCAAGGCCATATTTTCCCATCAGCCAGCCGAGACCACCGCCAAGCGTCAGTCCGGCGATTCCGGTGCTCGAAACGACGCCTCCCGTGACCGCCAGGCCATGCTTCTGCGTCTCGCGATCGAGCTCTGCCCAGGTGACACCGCCCTGTGCGCGCACCGTTCTGCGTTCCGGGTCGACCTCGATGCGCTTCATTGCTGAAAGGTCGATCATCACGCCGCCGTCGATCGTTGCCCGGCCGGCGACGTTGTGACCGCCGCCACGGACCGCGACCTCGAGTCCCAGTCGCTGCGCGAGCCTGACCGCATCGGCGACATCAGATGCATCCCGGCATTGTGCGATGAGCGCGGGCTTCTTGTTGATCAGCCCGTTGTGAACCCGTCTTGCCTCTTCGTAGCCCGCATCGCCCGGCTGCATGAGCGTGCCGCCAAATTTGTTGCCAAGCTCAGCCGCCTCTGCGGCAATCGATCGGAGTGCGGTCATGGTGGGCTGCCCTCGTTGTGCCTCGCCATCACTCACACCTTGCCGGCGCGGAAGGCAAACTCAAAGAATTGCGCTTGAAGATGAATACAATTCATCTAGGCTGAGGCATGAACAGGCTGCCGCCGCTGATCGAACTGCGCGCGTTTGAGGCCGCCGCGCGGCACCTCAGCTTCAAGAAGGCTGCGGCCGAACTCGGCGTCACGCCGACGGCGATCAGCCATCAGATCAGGTTGTTGGAGCAGTATTGCGGAAGGGCATTGTTCCGGCGCATGCCACGACCGATGTCGTTGACGGAGGCGGGCGCCCGGCTGTTTCCCGTGGTGCGCGACGGCCTCGAGGCCTTTGCCACCGCGCTCGGCGCGATCAGGCGCAAGGACGATCGGCAAGCCCTTCGCATCACGACGACGAACGCTTTTGCCGCGCGATGGCTGGTGCCCCGCCTGCCGCATTGGAGAAAGCAGCATCCTCAATCACCGCTCGATATCACCGGCACCGACAGCGTTCTCGATTTGCCGGCGGGCGACGCCGATGTGGCGATCCGCTATGCGACCTCGCGCCAGGTGCCGCGAGAGGGCATCGTCGAAGAGTTCTTGAGCGACACCTATTGGCCGGTGTGCAGCCCTGACCTGCTCCCCGCCGGAGGCCGCCTGAAGAGTGCGGCCGATCTTCGAAAGCATGTCCTCGTTCATTCCTACTGGTTTCCATCTGACATCGATCCGCCCAGCTGGCAGCGGTGGCTCGCCGTAGCGCGGCGCAAATGGCGCAATCTGCCCGAGTTCACGGACATGCAACATCTGAGTTTCCGTGAGGAGCTTCACGCCATCGAGGCGGTCGTCGCGGGCCAAGGCGTCGGGATTTTCAGCGATGTGCTCGTGGCTCCCGAACTGGCGTCCGGCGCGCTGGTAAAGGCGTTTGACCTCAGTCTACCCGGATATCGCTTCTATGTCGTCCGCAGGCCAGGCCATCCCCGCGAGCGGATCATTCGCGCATTCTCTGCCTGGCTGCTTTCGGTTCGATAAACACGGATCGACGGCGCGCACCAGCGGCGCAGGGCAGGCGAAACCTCGTGCCGTGCCGGCTGGCAGCGTCGCACGCGGTGAACGTTGGCTTCGCCTATAGTGCGCGCGCGTGCGGCCTGCTAAACCTACGCGCTCAAAGTGCAACCTAGGCCGCGACACGTCGGCGTTCCCCGGGGTAAGTCCATGCAAAAGTCAACGATGCGCGTGCGGTGGATCGCCGCCGCGATTGTAGCGATCGGCGCCGTGGCCACAGCGCCGCTGCGCGCCGCCTCGGTGGCGCCGGTCGCCGCCGAGAACGGCATGGTGGTGTCGGCCCAGCACCTCGCCACCCAGGTCGGCGTCGATGTGTTGAAGCGCGGCGGTAACGCGGTCGATGCGGCGGTCGCGGTCGGCTATGCGCTGGCCGTGGCGTATCCGGCGGCCGGCAATCTCGGCGGCGGCGGCTTCATGACCATCGAGCTCGCCGACGGCCGCAAGACTTTCCTGGATTTCCGCGAGACCGCGCCGAAAGGCGCCACCGCCAACATGTATCTCGACAAGGACGGCAACGTCATCAAGGGCCTCTCGACCAAGGGCCATCTCGCCGTCGGCGTGCCCGGCTCGGTGGCCGGCATGGAATACGCGCGCGAGAAATACGGCACCATGAAGCGCGCCGACCTGATCGCGCCCGCGCTGCAACTGGCCGAAGACGGTTTCGTGCTCGACCAGGGCGACATCGAGATGCTGCATTCGGCGACCAATGATTTTCGCGAGGATCCGGCCTCGGCCGCGATCTTCCTCAACAACGGCAAGCCGTTCCAGGTCGGCGAGCGGCTGACACAACACGAGCTCGCGGAAACTTTGCGCGAGATCAGCAAGCGCGGCACCGACGGCTTCTACAAGGGCTGGGTGGGAGCTGCGATCGTGGCGTCCAGCCAGGCCGGCAAGGGCCTGCTCACCCAGGAGGACCTCGACAATTACAAGGTGCGCGAGCTGGCGCCGGTCGAATGCGATTATCGCGGCTATCACGTGGTCTCGGCGCCGCCGCCGAGCTCCGGCGGCGTCGTGATCTGCGAAGTCCTGAACATTCTGGAAGGCTATCCGCTGCGCGAGCTCGGCTATCATTCGGCCCAGGCCGTGCACTACCAGATCGAGGCGATGCGCCATGCCTATGTCGACCGCAACAGCTATCTCGGCGACCCCGACTTCGTGAAGAACCCGCTCGAGCGCCTGCTCGACAAGAGCTACGCCGCAAAGATCCGCGCCGCGATCGACCCGGCCAAGGCCGGCGTGTCCAAGGACATCAAGCCGGGCGTGCCGCCGCACGAGGGCAGCAACACCACGCATTACTCGATCGCCGACAAGGACGGCAACGCGGTGTCGGTGACCTACACGCTGAACGACTGGTTCGGCGCCAAGGTGACGGCGGCCAAGACCGGCGTGCTGCTGAACGATGAGATGGACGATTTCACCGCCAAGGTCGGCGTGCCGAACCTCTATGGCCTGGTGCAGGGCGAGTCCAATTCGATCGCGCCGGGCAAACGTCCGCTGTCCTCGATGAGCCCGACCATCGTCTCCAGGGACGGCAAGCCGGTGATGGTGATCGGCACGCCCGGCGGCAGCCGCATCATCACCGCGGTGCTGCTGACCATGATCAACGCCATCGATTACGGCATGAACGCGCAGGAGGCCGTCGACATGCCGCGCTTCCACCAGCAGTGGCTGCCCGAGGCGACCAATCTCGAGAATTTTACGCTGTCCCCGGACACGCGGAAGATTCTGGAGGGCATGGGCCACAAATTCGGGCCGCCGCAGCCGGCCAACCATCTCGCCGTCATCATCATCGGCGCGCCGTCGCTCGGCGGCAAGCCGGTCGGCAACAACCGCTTCTACGGCGCCAACGACCCGCGCCGCAATTCGGGACTGGCCGCAGGGTATTGAGCGGTGCCGTAGATCCTACTCCCCGCAAGCGGGGACCGAGTCCCGGATATCGCTGCGCTCATCCGGGCTACGAGACCGCGTCCGCGTCGCGTCAGGCGACCTGCGATGATCCGCCGGCGGCGGCCTCGTCGGCGGTGAGCAGCAGGCGCCGGCGAATCGCGTCCTCGACGAGTGCGAGCGATTGTCTGGCTTCGCGGGCGTCGGCCTCGGCGGCCTGGGCGCGGAATTCGATCGCCTCGAGCTGCTCCTGCTGGACCTCGATGCGTTGCCGGGCCTCTTCAAGCGCGCGCGAGGCGTCGCGCAGCTTGCGTTCGGTGGCGTTGATGATTTCGATCTGGGCCCGCTCGGCGGCCTCGGCGCGCGCTTCGCCGGCACGGGCCCTGTCCTCGATGCTGCGGAACAAATCCGCCGCCTGATAGACGAGATCGAGAGCCTGGACGCCGGCATTGGGAGCGGGCGGTCGTGGAAATCCGAGGATATTTTCAGTGGTCGAAAATGGCCGTCTAAAACCGCGCAGTGCCATTCAAGTCAGCCCTCGCGAGTCGATTGCGTGATAACAACTTGCAGTAGTTATAGTTAACAAAACATTAACGCCGCAATTTCCGCAGCAATATCCACTGCTTTGTGGATGTTACGTTGAGTCGCATCCCGTAGAAGTCCGGATCGGTGGCTGTTTTGCTGCGGCTCAGAGCGGGAGGGCGGGGACGGAATCCGCTCCCCGCTGGTGCAGGTCCGGTGGTTGAGGCTGGAGATTCCGGCCGCGCGGAGCCATCGCCTGTTGCGGCCTATGCGCTGATTTGGACGCCGCGCCCGAGCCGCGCTCTATGGCATTAGTTTGACGTTTGGGCTGCTATAATTCTCCCGCGTCGAATTGCAGGTCCGGGAGGCGACCGATATACCGGACCGCCTGTGTGGCAGCGCAACGGGCTCAGAACGAGCCACGTATTCGCCACGGAAAATCTGGTCGATGAGATTTCTGTTACGGTTCTTCGGATTCCTGTTCACCGCGGGGTCCATCCTGTTCCTGGCTGGCCTGGCCGCCGTGGCAGGGGCGTTCTGGCACTTTTCCAAGGACCTGCCGGATTATTCGCAGCTCCAGAACTACGAGCCGCCGGTGATGACGCGCATCCACGCGGCCGACGGCGCGCTGCTCGGCGAATATGCCAAGGAACGCCGGCTCTATCTGCCGATCCAGGCGGTACCGAAGCTCGTGATCAACGCGTTCCTCGCCGCCGAGGACAAGAATTTCTACGAGCACGGTGGCGTCGATTATACCGGCATGGCGCGCGCCGGCGTCGCCTACATCCAGAATTTCGGTTCCAACCGCCGTCCGCAGGGCGCCTCGACGATCACCCAGCAGGTCGCCAAGAACTTTCTCTTGACCAACGAGGTGTCGTTCACCCGGAAGATCAAGGAAGCCCTGGTCGCGATGCGAATCGAAAAGGCCTATTCCAAGGACAAGATCCTCGAGCTCTATCTCAACGAGATCTATCTCGGCCTCGGCGCATACGGCATCGCCGCCGCCTCGCTGGTGTATTTCGACAAGTCGGTGAACGAGCTCTCGGTCTCGGAGGCCGCGTACCTGGCGGCGCTGCCGAAGATGCCGGCGAGCCTGCATCCGGTGCGCAACCGCGCCCGCGCCATCGAGCGGCGCAACTACGTGATCGACCGCCTGCAGGAGAACGGCTGGATCACCCAGGGCGACGCCGAGAAGGCGCGCAAGGAACCGCTGACCGTCACCAACCGCTCCAACGGCGCGCACACCTTTGCCGGCGAATATTTCTCGGAAGAGGTCCGCCGCGATCTGTTCGATCGCTACGGCGAGAAGAAGCTGTATGAAGGCGGCCTGTCGGTGCGCACCACGCTCGATCCCAAGGTGCAGGTGATGGCGCGCAAGGCGATGGTGACCGGGCTCGTGAACTATGACGAGCAGCAGGGCTATCGCGGCGCGATCCAGAAGCTCGACGTCTCCGGCGACTGGGGCGTGCCGCTCGCCGAGATCAAGTCGCTGTCGGACATCTCGCCATGGCGGATGGCGGTGGTGCTGGAGAGCAACGACCAGTCGGCGCGGATCGGCTTCCAGCCGGGCCGCGAGCTCGGCGGCGCCGTCAGCAAGCAGCGCGACACCGGCATCGTCACGCTCGAGGGCGTGCGCTGGGCGAGGGCGCTCTCCGGGCCGTACAAGGGCAAGAACCCGAGCTCGGTGGCGCAGGTGCTGCAGCCCGGCGACGTGATCTACGCCGACCCGCTCTACAACAAGGACGGCCAGCGCGTCGAAGGGCAATATCGGCTGCGCCAGATTCCCGAATTGTCGGGCGCGATGGTGGCGATGGATCCGCGCACCGGCCGCGTGCTGGCGATGGTCGGCGGCTTCTCGTTCGACCAGAGCCAGTTCAACCGCGCCACCCAGGCCTACCGGCAGCCGGGCTCGACGTTCAAGCCGATCGTCTATTCGGCGGCGCTGGACAATGGCTACACCGGCTCGAGCGTGCTGGTCGACGGGCCGATCGAAATCGATCAGGGGCAGGGCAACATCTGGCGTCCGGAAAACTTCGATGCCGGCAAGTATATGGGGCCGATGACCCTGCGCAACGCGCTGCGCCTGTCGCGCAACACCGTGACGGTGCGGCTCGCGCAGGAGATCGGCATGCCCCTGATCGGCGAATACGCCAGGCGTTACGGCGTCTATGACGAGCTGCCGAATTATCTGTCCTATTCGCTCGGCGCCGGCGAGACCACGGTGATGCGCATGGTCACGGCGTATTCGATGATCGCCAATGGCGGCGGCCGAGTGAAGGCGACCCTGATCGACCGCATCCAGGACCGTTACGGCCACACCATCTTCAAGCATGACCAGCGCGAATGCCGCGGCTGCGATGCGCCGGAGGGCTGGAAGAACCAGGCCGAGCCGCAACTGGTCGACCATCGCGACCAGGTGCTCGATCCCATGAGCGCCTACCAGATCACCTCGCTGATGGAGGGCGTGGTGCAGGCCGGCACCGGTACCGCGCTGAAGGCGGTCGGCAAGCCGATCGCCGGCAAGACCGGCACCTCCAACGAGGCCAAGGATCTGTGGTTCGTCGGCTTCTCACCGGACCTCGTGGTCGGCCTCTACGTCGGCTACGACAAGCCGCGCTCGCTCGGCCGCAACGCCCAGGCCGGCCACACCGCAGCGCCGATCGCGCGCGACTTCATGAAGCTCGCGCTGGCCGACAAGCCCGCAACCCCGTTCAAGCAGCCGGCCGGCATCCGCCTCGTGCTGGTCGACGCCAAGACCGGCCTGCGCGCCGCGTCCGGCCAGAAGGGCGTGGTGCTCGAAGCGTTCAAGCCGGGCAGCGCGCCGCCGGCCTACGACCCGACGCTGGTCGCGGGCACCGACGTGATCGACGGCACCCAGCAGCCGCCGCCGGATTCGGGGCAGGCGGTGATGCGGTCGGGCACCGGCGGGCTGTACTGAGCCGGGGCAGCGAGCGTCGGCCAGCTCGATCCATTCAGTCTCGCGCACCGCCCGCGGCAACGTTGGCGGTGCGGCGCTTTGTCAGGCCGCTTGAACGTGCCGCTTGCGCGACCGACCTAATGGATGGAAGCGCATCGAAGTGGCGTTTGCGACGGGTCACGAATGCTCAAGGTGCTGAAGGTGCTGAAGGTCGCCGTTCACATCGTGTGGGCGATTGCCGTGATCTCGTTCGCTACCCTGGTTGGCGCGAGCTATGGATGGGCGCATCACGGCTGGATCGGCGCGGTTGCGCTCGGCACCGTCGGGTTTTGCGCCGGGGCATTGCTTGCCACAGATCTTTCCGTGCTCCTTGAATTCCTTTGCGCGGGTCTTTGACGCCGCGACCGGGGAGCGGGGCCGCATCCGCACACGCCGCACCGGCCGCGATTTTCACGCCCATTCCCCGCCAACAATGCTTGCCAAGCGTGGGACCAAGCAGGTAGAAGGTCGCACTCGCGCGGACCGCTGATTTGGCAGGCGAACCCGCTGTACCGAGATGTCCAGACATCCAGCTAAGCTGTTGATATCAGGGCTTTTCTTGGGGAATGGTGTAACGGTAGCACAACAGACTCTGACTCTGTTTGTCTTGGTTCGAATCCAGGTTCCCCAGCCAATCCGCCGCATGGCGTGACCGCCGTCAAGAAATTCCGACGAGATTCGCAATCGCGCGGAGATGTGCCATGCGCTGGCTGCTGCCGTCGGCAGGTGGATCGGCGGAGCGTAATCCACCATTGTCACGTGCCGGCCCGCGCCGGAATCTTGCGATAGAGGTGAAGTGATGGATGCGATCTCCTATTCCCGCGAGCCGTCGATCGGGGTCGACGAGTTCATCGACGTGCTGCGCCAGTCCGGTCTCGGCGAGCGGCGTCCGATCGCCGACAGCGACCGGATTGGACGGATGATCGCCAATGCCAATCTCATCGTCACCGCGCGCAAGGACGGCAAGCTGGTCGGCGTCTCGCGCGCGCTGACGGATTTTTGCTTTTGCTGCTATCTGTCGGACCTTGCGGTCGATCGGGCGTATCAGGGACACGGCATCGGCAAGCGCCTGATCGAGGAGACACGGCGCCACGCCGGCCCCGAGTCGATGTGCCTGCTGCTGTCGGCGCCGGGCGCGACGAGCTTTTACAAGAGCATCGGCATGCCGCAGGCGGACAACGCGTTTCTCTACAAGCGCGAGCGCTAGTCTCGTTGGCCTACTTGATCTTGTCGTACAGCAAGCGGCCGAAATTGGCGGCTTCACGATGAAGCATACTAAAAAGCTCCGCGTTCCGGCGAACCAGAAGCTCTCCGGGCCAAGATCATGGGCGGCCGACGCGAACGATTGCAGCAACGACCTCGACTCCCGCCGGAATATCGCTGCGGTAAGGAGATTCCTTAATTGCTTTCGCCGCCAGCTGTTCGAGCCCCAAGCCCGGCTCGTAACCAAATGGCGTGCCGGTCTCCAACCTGATGACAATCAGAACCTTGTCCGGCGGTCCTGCATAAACAGTGCGATAGGCGATATTTCCCTCAATTCGTTCGAATTGGTTTGCTCTGGCTAGCTTAAGTCCCTCAGACGCCTTCTGGACGGCCAACTCCACATTTTCCCTGATCAATCTGCTGTCGGGTCGAGACACACCCTTTATGGTGCTCCACGTTCCACCTCTGATCCGCTCCTCGTAGACCTTTATCGTCTGTCCTGCTCGCACCTCTTCGGTCAAGCGCGTACCAACCACGGCGACACGGTCGCAGGTGTCAAACCCGATGGCCTTTGCCGACATTTGGAGATGGTCCGGCAAGAAGTGTCTGAGGACCTCCGGCTCTACGACGCTTTCGCCGTAACTGGCCGCGTTAGCCGGTCCGGGACGTAATCCTCCCCTGGGAACATGTGGCGGCAATTGGTGAGTCGGCGGGGTGTAACCCGGCGGCAGCTTGCCAGCGCCCCGCGCGGCTTCCTCGACCATCTTGAGGGCTTTCTGAGCCTCCTCGGCAGCTTTGACGGCCTCTTCGGCAGCTTTCGCAGCCTCCCTTGCAGCTCGCGTCTGAAACTTGAGCCGAAGTACGTTCTTGAGCTCTTCCGCCGCAACCAGCAGACCCTTCAGCCTGGGCAGCAGACGGCCAATCATGCCGGCCCCTTCTCCCATCCATTTCACGCCCTGAACCACGCCGATCCCGGCCGCATCAGTGGCGACCTGCAGAATGACTTCGAAGGCGACCAGGCCGGTAAGACGGCCAGCCCATTGGAAGAGCTCGGAATTAGTCTTGCCGACGATCTGTTCACTCACTCCCTTACCGAGTTCGTCACCCAGCACCCTGCCAATGGGCTTCGCATTGGCGGCCAGCGGTGCAAAAAATTTGCCCGGATTTGTCTGAATCAGGAGTAGCGTCTCCGACATCGGGCCAATAATTTCCGCAGCATTCTTCATCACCTCATCACGGAATTTCGCGTCAAAGGCCAGGTTCTTGGCGTCTTTCAACATGTTGAGGAACGCTTCTCCTCCTTCCTTTAGTCCCCTAAAGAAGCCCTCCGCAAACTTGCCGCCAAGCACGACGTTGCCACCGGGAATTACGCTTTCCAGCGAGCCTCCCAACGCTTTTTTGAAGGCGTTGGCCGTTTCCGTCGTGTGGGGTGCGAGGCCCTCGACAAATCCAGCGTACACGTCTTTCAGCGCCGCCGCTGCGTCAAATCTCACAGTGGCGTCGCTGACGCTCTTTGCGACCTCAGGCACAGCGACCTTGACCCGCATGAATGCAAAAGCGGCCCCGCTTGAGCCTGCAGGTCGCGCCTCGATCAAAGCGCTGTCAGCAGTTTTCTTTGCGGTCACTAGATAGATATACGTGGCGCCGCTCTTTTGCTTGAACTGAATATCGACCACATGCGGTTTGTCAGAGTGGACGTCCGGACCGAGGATGACATTCTGCGAAAAAGGCAATTGGAAGCTCTTTGGGATAGAGTCACGCAGATCGACTTTCGTCTCAGGCGGATCGCGCAGACATACTTCCTGCACTTGCTCCGCTTGAAGGGAAAGTTGCGAGGTAAAGAACTCTTTGTTCGACTGTCCGGGCGCGCTGAACGACGCGTCCACTCCGGCATAAAAATTAGGCGCTGTCCGCTGTGGCCATGGCTCGAATGAGGTCATTTCACACCTCCAATCCGATGAGCGAGAATTGAGCGGTGGTGGAAACGCCGCCAACCGCTAGAGTGTTTGCGGCAATAGGTTCACGCGAGAAACACCTATCAGCAAAAGTGTATCATCCCCGTTTTGCAAGCAAGAGCGCGCCTCCCTTCCTCACCTTCTATTCCATTAGTCGTTGCCTATCGGCCAGAGTTCAACGACTTCCAGCGTTTTGCCCCGCAGTTGGCGTCGACGAGTTCATCGACGTGCTGCGCCAGTCCGGCCTTGACGACGCCGACCGGATCGGGCGGATAATCGCCAATGCCGATCTCGTCGTCACCGCGCGCCAGGCGGGCAAGCTCGTCGGCGTCTCGCGCGCTGACCGATTTCTGCTATTGCTGCTATTGTCGGATCTTGCGGTCGATCGGGCGTATCAGGGACACGGCATCGGCAAGCGCCTGATCGAGGAGACGCGGCGCCACGCCGGCTAGCGCCGGCGCGGCTACTTGATCTTGTCGTACACCGTCGCAAAATCGTTGAGCGGCATCGGGATGGTGATGGTTTCCTTCGCCAGATTCTGGAACGACACTTTCAGCTGCTTGCCTGATTTCAGTTGGGCCAGGATGTCGGCGGCGATCGGCGCGTTGATGTAGCAGCCGCGCTGCTCGCAGGTCTGGATCGCGACGTCGACGGCCTTGCCCTCGTCGACCTGCAGCTTGGCGCCGACCGGCAGGTTCAGTCCGAGCGGCAGCTGGATCAGTGCGACCGGGGTGCGGGTGTCAGCGGCGACGCGGATATTGACCAGCACGATGAGCTGGCCGGTCTTGGTGAGAACCGCGGTCTGCTCCATCGCGCATTCGAGCGGCGCGTCGCGGCTCGCGCTGGTGCAGCGTGCGACCCAGCCGGTGTTGCTGCCGGGCGGCGCGTCGGCCTGCTGGGGCGCCGTTGGCTGCGCAGGTGCAGGCGCGGCGGCCGGTGCGTTCTTGGCCTTCGGAGCCTGGGCATGACCGGCGCCGGCGACGCCGAGCGCGGTCAACAGGACGACGAGCGACTTTGCGACAATTTTCACGGCACCGGCTCCGAACTGAACAGCCTTCGGATGTGCCGGGGCGGGCGCAAAGTCAAGTCACTCGGCGGCCTCCTTGACCGATCCATGCTCGCCGTCGTCGTCGCCCTCGGCGCGCGGCGAGCGGCCCCAATTGGCGAAGGCGTTGGAGAGCCGGTCGAGATAGAGATAGACCACCGGCGTCGTGAACAGCGTCAGCGCCTGGCTAACGATCAGGCCGCCGACCATGGCGTAGCCGAGCGGCTGGCGGATCTCCGAGCCGGTGCCGGTTCCAAGCATCAGCGGCACGCCGCCGAGCAGGGCGGCCATCGTCGTCATCATAATGGGGCGGAAGCGGAGCAGGGCGGCCTGACGGATCGCCGCCTCCGGCTCCATGTGATTGTCGCGCTCGGCGGCGATCGCGAAGTCGACCATCATGATGCCGTTCTTCTTCACGATGCCGATCAGGAGGATGATGCCGATCAGCGCGATCAGCGAGAAGTCGAAGCCGGCCGCCATCAGGATCGCCAGCGCGCCGACGCCGGCCGAGGGCAGCGTCGACAGAATCGTGATCGGGTGGATGTAGCTCTCGTAGAGAATGCCGAGGATCAGGTAGACCACCACCAGCGCGGCGAGGATCAAGAGCGGCACGGTCGACAGCGACTGCTGGAACGCCTGCGCGGTGCCCTGGAAGCTCGAGCTCAGGGTCGGCGGCGCGCCGAGCTCGACCATCGCCTTCTGCACCGCTTCGGTCGCCTGGCCGAGCGCCGTGCCCTGCGCCAGGTTGAACGAGATGGTGATCGCCGGGAACTGGCCCTGGTGGCTGATCGAGAGCGGACGCACCGGCGCGGTGGTCCACTTCGCGAAGGTCGACAGCGGCACCTGCTCGCCGGTCAGCGGCGACTTGACGTAGAGATTGTTCAGCGTGTCGACCGAGCCCTGCAGCTCCGGCAGCACCTCGAGGATGACGTGATAGCTGTTGAGCTGGGTGAAGTACTGCGTCACCTGGCGCTGGCCGAATGCGTCATAGAGCGTGTCGTCGATCAGCTGCGGCTGGATGCCGTAGCGCGAGGCGGTGTCGCGGTTGATCTTCAGTTCGAGCGTGGTGCCGTTGGTCTGCTGGTCGGTGGCGACGTCGCGCAATTGCGGCAGCGTCTGCATCTTGCCGAGGATCTTCGGCGCCCACTCGTTCAGCTCGGCAAGGTTGGCATCCTGCAGCGTGAACTCGAACTGGGTGCGGGTCGGGCGGCCGCCGAGACGGACGTCCTGCGCCGCCTGCATGAACAGCCGGGCGCCCAGCACCTTTTCCAGCTTCGGCCGCAGCCGGCCGATCACCTGCTGCGCATTGGCGTCGCGGTCCTTCAGCGCCTTCAGCGTGATGAACATGGTGCCGTTGTTGCCGGCACGGCCGCTGCCCCCGATCGCCATCGCGACCGTCGCGACCGCGGGATCGGCCATCACGATCTTGCTGAGCTCTTCCTGCTTGCCCTTCATGTCGGCGAACGAGATGTCCTGGTTGGCTTCCGAGGTCGCGGTGATCAGGCCGACGTCCTGCTGCGGGAAGAAGCCCTTCGGGATGATGACGAACAGGTAGACCGACAGCGCCAGCGTCGCGAAGAAGATCACGAGCGTGGTGCGCTTCCAGGCGAGCGCGTGATCGAGGACCGCCTCGTAGCCGCGCAGCATCGCGTCGAATGCCCGCTCGCTGAGCTGGTAGAAGCGGCCATGCCGCTCCTCGTTGTGGGCGCGCAGGAATCGCGAGGCCATCATCGGGGTCAAGGTCAGCGACACGAACATCGACACGAAGATCGTCATCGCCAGCACCACCGCAAACTCGCGGAACAGGCGGCCGATGATGCCGCCCATCAGCAGCAGCGGGATCAGCACCGCAACCAGCGAGATACTGATCGAGACGATGGTGAAGCCGATCTCGCTCGAGCCCTTGAAGGCGGCGGCCATCGGCTTCTCGCCCTGCTCGATGTAGCGGCTGATGTTCTCCAGCATCACGATGGCGTCGTCGACCACGAAGCCGACCGCGATCGTCAGCGCCATCAGCGACAGATTGTCGAGGGTGTAGCCGAAGATCCACATCAATGCGCAGGCGCCGAGCAGCGCCAGCGGCACCGTCACGGCGGGGATCACGGTCGCCCAGAAGCTGCGCAGGAAGGCAAAGATCACCATCACGACCAGGAAGATGGTCAGCAGCAGGGTGAACTGGACGTCTTCCACCGCGGCGCGGATCGTGGTGGTGCGGTCGCTGATGACATCGATCTTGACCGCCGGCGGGATCGCGGCGACCAGCCGCGGCAGCGTCGCCTTGATCTTGTCGACGGTGTCGATGACGTTGGCGCCGGGCTGCTTGAAGATGACGAGGAACACGCCGCGCTTGCCGTTGGCCCAGGCGGCCTGCTTGGCGTCCTCGGGCCCGGTGACGGCCTGGCCGATGTCGCGGATCCGCAAGGGGCCGCCGTTGCGATAGGCGATGATGACGTCGTTCCAGGGATCCGCCGTCAGCAGCTGGTCGTTGGCATAGATGGTGTAGGCGCGGGTCGGGCCGTCGATATTGCCCTTTGGGCTGTCGACGGTCGCAATGTTGATCGCAGCGCGGACGTCTTCCAGCGATAGGCCTTTCGCCACCAGCTTGGCCGGATCGATCTGGACCCGAACCGACGGCTTCTGCTGACCGCCGATGATGACCTGCGCGACACCGGAAATCTGGCTGATCTGCTGCGCGAGCTGGGCGTCGACGGAGTCGCTGACCGTGGTGAGCGGCAGCGTGTCCGAGGTAGCCGACAGCAGCATGATCGGCGAATCCGCCGGGTTCACCTTGCGATAGGTCGGCGGCGAGGGCAGGTTCTTCGGCAACTGGCCGCTGGCGGCGTTAATGGCGGCCTGCACGTCGTTGGCGGCGCCGTCGATCGAGCGGTTGAGGTCGAACTGGATGGTGACCGACGCGGTGCCGAGATAGCTCGTCGAGGTCATCTGCGCGATGCCGGGGATCTGTGCGAACTGGCGCTCCAGCGGCTGGGCCACCGAGGTCGCCATGGTCTCCGGGCTGCCGCCCGGCAGCGTCGCGGTGATCTGGATGGTCGGGAAGTCGACCTGCGGCAGCGGCGCCACCGGCAACAGCGGATAGGCGACGAGGCCGACAAACAGGATGCCGGCCATCAGCAGCGAGGTGCCGATCGGGTAGCGAATGAATGGTGCGGAAATTCCGTCGCTCATTCCTGCGTCACTTTCGCCTTGGGCTCATCTTTGGATTGGTCCGAGCTCGCCACCGCCGTCGTCACCAGGGTTCCCGGCGAGACCTTGTATTGGCCCGCGGTGATCACCTGCTGTCCCGGCGTGAGGCCCTCGTCGATCACCGATTTGCCGTCGATCGACTGCGTGACCTTGATATTGCGCAGCTCGGCCTTGTTCTCCTGGTTGACTGAATAGGCGTAGAGACCATTGGCGCCGTGCTGCACGGCGTCATCGGGAACCACGGTGGCGTCCTTCAACGTCCTGACCAGCAGCCGGGTCGAGACCGACTGGCCCGGCCACAGCGCATGGTCCTTGTTGTCAAACACCGCCTTGAGCCGGACAGTCCCGCTCGTGGTGTCGACCAGGTTGTTGATCAGCGCCAGCGTGCCGGTGGACAGCACCTTCTTGCCGTCGGTGGTCAGCGCGATGGTCTTCGGCGGCGCCACCGCAAGGGCCGCCTTGATATCAGGTAATTGGTCTTCCGGCGCAGTGAAGATCACCGTGATCGGTTCGATCTGGGTGATCGTGACAATGCCGGTGGCGGCCGAGGCGTTGACGATGTTGCCGATATCGACCAGCCGCAGCCCGACAATGCCGTCGATCGGCGACTTCACGGTGGTGTAGTCGACCTGGGTCTGTGCGTTGAAGATCGCGGCCTCGTCGGACGCGATCTGGGCGGTGAGCTGGGCCACCGTGGAACGCTGGGTGTCGAGCTGCTGGCGGGTGGCGAACTCGCCGAGCTTGGTGTAGCGCCCGAGGTCGAGATTGGCGTTGGCGAGATTGGCCTCGTCCTGCGCCTTCTTGGCCTTGGCCTGGTCAAGCGCCGCCTGATACGGCCGCGGGTCGATCTCGACCAGGGTGTCGCCGGCCTTGACGAACTGGCCTTCCTTGAAGGCGATCTTGACGATCTGGCCGTCGACCCGGGTGCGGACCTGGACGGTGTTGAACGCCTGCACGGTGCCGAGACCGGTCAGATAGACCGGGAAATCCGCCTTCTCGACCGGGGCGATCTTGACCGGGACTGGCGGGCGCTGGGCCGCACGCTTCTGGGCGGCCTCGGCGGCCTGCCTGTTTCCCTCGTATTTTTGCCAGCCAAAGTAACCCGCTGCACCGATCGCAGCGATCAGCAGGACCCAACCGATGGTACGTGACTTGGACATACGGGCTCTTGGGTTCGACGAACAATAAAGGGTGATTGAAACGGTTCCCAGAGCTTGCGGATATAATATGCGTGCACTTAATGTGTAAACACACTACAACTTGAGAATCCTAAACATTTGGAAAGGTTTAGGGTCAGAAACGAACAGCAATAGTTCGCCCCGGGAACGCCTCCGAGAACCCTCATGTCGCTCGATCTCAAACGCCAGTTCATTGCCCAGCTCGTCGAGAGTTCGCGGCTGCTGCGCAACTATATCGACCACCGCGCCAAGGCGCGTGGCACCACCCGCGCGCAGTGGATCGTGCTGTTCCGGTTGCGCGAGCAGGAGGGGCTGTCGCAGGTCGATCTCGCCGACGTGCTGGAGCTGCAGCCGATCTCGCTGGTGCGGCTGCTCGATCGTCTGGTCGAGCATGGTCTGCTCGAACGGCGCCCCGATCCGCGGGATCGCCGCACCAACCGCCTGTTCCTGACGAGGGGCGGACGTCAGCTTGTCGACGATCTCGACAGCCTGCGTGACGCGATCGCGAGCGACGTGCTGCGCGACGTCTCGGCCAAGCATGTCGAGAGCGGACTTGCCACGCTGCGCGAGGTCAAGGATCGCATCAAGTCGCTCGGGGATGGACCGGAGAGCATCGCCGCGAAATAGCGCGCGTTGCGCAACCTGAAATCCGTCCATCGTCATCGGTCGACGCGGCATGGTTGAAACGCCGCGCGATGTCGTTCATATCGCGCATCGCCGATCTGAGACGGGAAGGGCTGCGATGGACGAGTTGAACGGGCGCATGATGGCGTGCCAGATATTGATTACCGGATTGATTGCGCGTGTCGCCAACGAGCAGCGCGACCCGCTGCGCTTCCTCACCGACTTCCGCGACGAGATCAAAGCCGTGGTCAACGGCGTCAACATCGCGGGCATGGACAACACCGAACGCGTCCGCCAGGTCGCGCAGCGGACCGTCGACGAGTTGT
Source organism: Bradyrhizobium ivorense (assembly GCF_900696085.1). Lineage (GTDB taxonomy): Bacteria > Pseudomonadota > Alphaproteobacteria > Rhizobiales > Xanthobacteraceae > Bradyrhizobium > Bradyrhizobium ivorense. Next base: position 292,780 of record NZ_CAADFC020000016.1, on the reverse strand, counting down.
TTTCGCTGATGAAGCCGCCGAGCGCGGAGTGACTCGCGATGCTTCGCGCGGTGTCCGTGCTGTTATCAATCGGAGCACGCTCGCGCCAATTTAGAACGATTATTAGAACGCTTAAAAACTAGAGCTCCGTTCCGATGGAATCGGACGGAGCTCTAGATTTGCTTTGACGCGTTTTCTTGACGCGAACCGGTGTCCACTTCGCTGGAAAACGCTCTGGTATTTAGAACCGTTTTAGATCGAACATTAGAATCGCTTTGAATTGGGGCGATTCAAGCGCGCTGTTGCCGCGATCGCATTGACCGAAAAATTCACGCTCGATAACCGAGGGAGACAGTTCGTCGCACCCGATTTCCGGATGTTGCGGGCGGACTCGATTTCTCGGGATTTCTTGGGGGCGTTTGGAATGGGCAATGTGAGGGCGCCGAGATCGCTGCGCTTTGAGGCAGCGGCCGGCTCGGCTGACGAAACAAATCACTCCGGCAAGAAGGTCTCGGCGGTCGCGGGCCTGATTGCGGTGGCATCGTTCTCGGGGGCCGAGGCGCAGCAGTCCAACCTGCCGCCGGTGACGGTCGATGCCCCGGTGGCGCGCCCGCGCCCTGCCGCGTCAAAACCGTCGGCGGACCATGTTCGCGCCCGCACCGCGCTACGTGCCGCACGTCGCGCCCAGCCGACGCAGGCTGCACCGGTCGCATTTCCCAATGCCGGCGGCCTGCCGCCCGATCGCGATCCCTATGCCGACCCGGCGGCGCCATACAAGGGTGATCGTGTGCAAGCATCCGGAAAGTTTCCGGAGCCGATCCTGAACACGCCGAAGTCGGTCACCGTGCTGACGAAGCAAGTGCTGGAGGACAAGAACGCCACCACGCTGAAGCAGGCGATCCTGTCGACGGCCGGTGTGACGCTCGGCACCGGCGAGGGCGGCAATGCCTTCGGCGACCGCTTCTTCATCCGCGGCTTCGACGCGCGCAACGACGTCTTCATCGACGGCGTGCGCGATGCGGGCGTGAGCGTCCGCGAGAACTTCTTCACCGAGCAGGTCGAGATCCTGCGCGGTCCGGGCTCCTCGTTTGCCGGCCGCGGCACCACCGGCGGCGCGATCAACATCGTCACCAAGCAGGCGACGACGGAGAAGAGCTTCTACAACATGGACACCACGTTCGGCACCGACCAGACCAAGCGGGTGGTGCTCGACGTCAACCAGGTGATCTCGCCGACGCTGGCGGTGCGCGCCGGCGGCCTGTTCCAGGACGCCAACGTCGCCGGCCGGAGTTACGTCACCGACGACCGCAACGGCGCCTTCGTCGCCGGGACATGGAAGCCGATCGACGCGGTCAAGATCACCGGCAACTACATCCACACCGAGCTGACCGGCATCCCGGATTTCGGCGTGCCGTATTATCGGCCGAGCACCGCGAGCACGGCCGGCGGCCCGTTCACGGATTTCGGCGTCAACCGCCACAATTTCTACGGCTTCGTCAACCGCGACTTCTACAGGACCGGGCAGGACATCGGCACCATCAACGCCGAGGTGCAGATCACCCCGGACCTGATGATCAGCAACAAGACGCGGGAATCGCGCTCCACCCAGAACTACATCGGCACGCTGCCGGAAGCGCCGGTCATCAAGAATCCGCTCTCGGCCTCGACGCTGAGTGCCAATCCGCAGAGCCGTTTCCAGGTCACGGACGTGTTCGCCAATCAGACCGAGGCGACCTACAAGTTCAACGACGGCGTTGGCTTCAAGCACACGGCGCTTGCCGGGTTCGAGTATGACAACGAAAGGTCCTCGATCGACAAGTATCTCGGCCTGAGCTCGGAAGCGCTGCCCGGCGGCTTCAGCGGCAACGGATCGCTGACTGGCGTCAGCGTATTTAGCCCGCAATTCACGAATTTGCCCTTCGGCATACCCGCTGGCCTGTCAGGACTGCCGACCAAACTCACCATCGACACCAAGAGTGTTTATGTCCTGGATACTGCGAACTACAACGATCTCGTGATCCTCAACGGCGGTGTCCGCTACGACGACTACAACATCAAGACCAGTGGCTACGGCACGGTCAACGGTGTCGCCAACGTCTTCGGTCAGCAGCAGCAAGACTACGGCATGCCGAACTTCAACCTCGGCCTGACGCTCAAGCCGTTGCCGAACGGCAGCGTCTATGCCGCCTATGCCACGTCATCCAACCCGGTCGGTGCGGAATTTGACGGCACCAGCGTTCAATATGGCGGCCTCGCGCCGGTCCTCAACGGCAATCCAAGCCAGATCTTCGGCCCGGAGAAGAACAAGGCGATCGAACTCGGCACCAAGTGGGAGCTGTTCGACCGGCACCTGTTGCTGACGGCCGCGCTGTTCCAGACCGAGAAGGAGAACGCGCGTGAATCCATGAACGTCACCGCGGCGACCCAGACTGCCGCCTGTCCTTATCCGGCTGGCACGACCGGGACCGTCTCCTGCATCAGCGCCGGCGCAGCCTATCGCATCCGCGGCATCGACCTCGGCGTCGGCGGCAAGATCACCGACAAGTGGAGCATGTTCGGCGGTCTCGTGCTGATGCAGTCGGAGGTGACCAAATCGAATATTCCGCCGGCGAACACGATCCTGTTTGGCTCGAATGTCGGGCTGCCGCTCGCCAATATCGCCCACCAATCGTTCAGCATGCTCAGCAAATACCAGTTGAACGACACCTGGGAACTGGGCGGCCAGGCGGTCTATCGCTCGAAGATCTATGGCGGCACGTTCCTGGCGGCCAACCAGGGCACCTCGATCCCGAGCTACTGGCGCTTCGACGCCTTTGCCGAGGCCAAGATCGACAAGAACTGGACCGTCAAACTGTTCGTCAACAACATCTTCGACAAGCGCTACTACGACGCGCTGTACCAGAGCGCGGCTCCCTTCGTGCTGGAGGCGCCGGGACGCGCTGCGTATCTGGTCATTTCTGCGCGTTACTGAGGCTGAAGCGGCGCGATGCTGGTCTGTGTTCCCAATGTGTTGAGCAAGCAGGATGTGGCGGACTTCCGCCGCATCCTGGATGCCAGCGATTGGGAGGACGGCCGCTCGACCGCAGGCGCCGCCTCCGCGCTGGTCAAGCGCAACGAGCAGCTGCCGCCCGACAGCGAGGTCGCCAGGCAGCTCGGCAACCGGGTCCTGTCGGCGCTGTCGGCGAGCCCGCGCTTCATCTCGGCGGCGATCCCGCTTAGAATCTTTCCACCCTTGTTCAACCGCTATGCCGCCAGCGACGGGCACCATTTCGGCCTGCATGTCGACAATGCGGTGCGCGGCGACCGCCTGACCGGGCTGCGGATCCGGACCGACCTCTCGGTCACGCTGTTTTTATCGGAGCCGGAGGACTATGACGGCGGCGAGCTCGTGATCGAGGACCGCTACGGATCCCATGAAATCAAGCTGTCGGCGGGCGATCTCGTGGTTTATCCTGCTTCCAGTTTGCATCTGGTGACGCCGGTCACCCGGGGGACCCGGGTTGCGTCTTTTTTCTGGCTCCAGAGCATGGTACGGGATGCACACGCGCGCAGCCTGATCTTTGATCTCGATACCGCGATCCAGGCCCTGGTGGAACGGCTGGGGCGCGATGACCCCGAAACGGTCAAATTGACCGGCATCTATCACAACCTGATCCGTCACTGGGCTGAAGTGTAAGTAATGAAGACATCCATGCTCCGCGTTGCATCCGCCATGATCGCCTCGCTGGCGATCCTCACGCTCGCCGTGCCGTCATCGGCACAGCAGCCGGCGGCGCCTGCAGCGCAACCTCAGTCGCAGGCGGCACCGGCCCAGTCGCAGCCGCTGGCCCCGCCGGCTGCTGCAGCGCCGCAAGCGCCTGCCGCGGCGGCCGCCGCGCCGACGCCGACCGCGCTGGACGCGTCAACCGCGCCTGCGGGAGGCGAAGGCAAGCTGCTGAAGTCGAGCAGCACCGGCCTGCGCGAATTGTCGCCGTGGAATATGTTCCTGAACGCCGACATCATCGTGAAGGCGGTGATGATTGGCCTCGCCTTCGCCTCGCTGGTCACCTGGACCGTGTTCATCGCGAAGATGATCGAGCTGACCGTGGTGCAGGGCAAGCTGCGCCGCGCGCTGGCCAAGATCGGTGAATCCCGCTCGCTCGCCGAGGCGCAGTTCGCGCTAGGCGCCAAGGGCAGCGTGCTGTCGTCGTTCATCGCCGCCGCGATGCGCGAGGGCCGGCTGTCGGCCGGGATCTCCAGCGACAGCGGCATCAAGGAACGTGCGGCCTCGAGCTTCGCCGAAATCGCGCACGCCGAGGCGCGCCGCATCCGCGTCGGCATGGGTCTGCTTGCGACGATCGGCGCAACTTCGCCCTTCGTCGGCCTGTTCGGCACGGTCTGGGGCATCATGAACAGCTTCATCGGCATCTCGAAGTCGCAGACCACGAACCTTGCCGTGGTCGCGCCCGGCATCGCCGAAGCGCTGCTCGCCACCGCGATCGGCCTCGTCGCGGCGATCCCCGCGGTGATCATCTACAACCACTTCTCGCGCGTGACGAAGGGCTATCTCGAGCTGGTCGGCCGCGCCTCGGGCGCTGCGGGACGGCTGTTGTCGCGCGATCTCGACCGGACCCATGGCGGCGACGTTTCGCATGGCGCACGCGCCGCAGCGGCGGAGTAGGCGATGGCGGTCTCGATCTCCGAGAACGATGGCGACGACGACTTTGCGGAGTCGCACGAGATCAACGTCACGCCGTTCATCGACGTGATGCTGGTGCTCTTGATCATCTTCATGGTGGCGGCGCCGCTCTCGACCGTCGACCTGCCGATCGATCTGCCGACCTCCAGCTCGACGCCGCAGAAGAAGCCGGACAAGCCGACCTACCTCAGCATCAAGCCGGATCTGACCTTGGCGATCGGCGAGAACGCGGTGAAGCGCACCGATCTGATCAATTCGCTCGATGCGATGCCGGACATGGGTCGCGACAAGTACCTTTTCCTGCGTGCCGATCGGGTCGTGCCCTATGGCGAGCTGATGGGCGTAATGGAGCTGTTGCGCGCGGGCGGCTACACCAAGGTGAAGCTGGTGACGCTCGAGGGGGTCCCCGGCGCACCCGCGGCGCCGGCGCAACCGGCCAAACCTTGAGGGCGGACGGCGATGTCTGATCCCGCTCTCGATCTGCGCACGTCAAAGTCGCTCTGGATCATGGCGGCCGTGGTTGCGGTCGGGCTGCATCTGGGCGGCGCGGCGCTGGCGCTGGCGAATTTGCGCGGCGACGACGGTGACGAAGGGCTCGGCGCCGCCGGCGCGGAATACGCCGTCGAATTGGCGACCGCGACCATGGACGATGAGGTGGCGCCGCCCGCGCCTGTCGCTTCCGACGAGCATCAGGCCGTCCAGGAGATGACGCAGCAGAAGGCGGAGGTGAAGGACACCGATCTGCCCCAGGCGCAGCCGCAGCAGACCGAGGACCCCGATCGCATCGTCACCGAGGACAACAACAAGAAGAAGGAGAAGGAGGACGAGGCCAAGGTCGCCAAGGTCGAGACCAACGCCCAGGAAGCTCAGCAGGCCTCAGAGGCGGCTGCGCCTACCAAGCTCGAGGAGGCCACCCGTCAGTCCGAGACCACCAAGGCGCCCAATCCCGGCATCGGCAAGGACAAGCTGGCTCTGACCGCGAAATGGGGCAAGAAGATCAGCGCCTATCTCGACCTGCACAAGAAATTCCCGGAGACCAGCAACAAGGCCAAGTCGGCCAAGGTGAAGATCGCCCTGGTGCTCAACCGCGTCGGCAAGGTGCTGTCGGTTGCCGTGATGGAATCCTCCGGCGATGCGCTCTACGACGACGCGGCGATCTCGATGGTGCACCGCTCCGATCCGGTCCCGGCGCCTCCGGCCGATCTGACCGAAGATCAGTTCTCCTTCAGCCTCGACGTCAACTTCAACAAGTCGAAGAAGTAGCGCGAGCGAAGGATCGGTCGTTGCGTAGGGCGGGTTAGCGGCAGCGTAACCCGCCATTCTTTTGCGACGAGCGGCGGATTACGCTTTCGCTAATCCGCTTTACGCGAGGTACTCAGGTCTTCTTCACCAGCGGGCAGACGCTCTTCTCCAGCGGCAGGAAGGCTTCGTCGGCCGGGATGGTGGCGACCAGCCGGTAATAGTCCCACGGATATTTCGATTCAGACGGCTTCTTCACCTCGAACAGATAGGCCGGATGAATCTTGCGGCCGTCGACGCGGATCGAGCCCTTGCCGAACAGGGGATCGTCGGTCGGCAGCTCCTTCATCTTGGCGACCACGGCACGGCCGTCATGCGGATTGCTGCCGAGCGCCTCCAGCGCCTTGAAGTAATGGATCAGCGACGAATAGACCCCGGCCTGCACCATGGTCGGCGGGTTTTTCTTGAACCGCTCCATGAAGCGCTTCGAGAAGGCGCGGGTCTCGTCGTTCAGGTCCCAGTAGAACGTCTCGGTGAAGTTGAGGCCCTGCGCGACGTTGAGCCCGAGCGCGTTGACGTCGGTCAGGAACATCAGCATGCCCGCGAGCTTCTGGCCGCCCGCGACGATGCCGAATTCGGCGGCCTGCTTGATCGCGTTGGTGGTGTCGCCGCCGGCATTGGCGAGCCCGACGATCTTGGCCTTCGAGCTCTGCGCCTGCAGCAGGAAGGAGGAGAAGTCGGCGTTGTTGAGCGGATGCTTGACGCTGCCGAGCACCTTGCCGCCGTTCGCGGTGACGACCGCTGCGGTGTCGCGCTCCAGCGCCTGGCCGAACGCATAGTCCGCGGTGAGGAAGAACCAGGTGTCGCCGCCGGATTTCACCAGCGCCTTGCCGGTGCCGTTGGCGAGCATGTAGGTGTCGTAGACCCAGTGCACGGTGTTCGGCGAGCACTGCGCGCCGGTGAGGTCGGAGGAGGCCGAGCCGGAGTTCAGATTGACGACGTTCTTCTCCTTGGCGAGGTTGGCGATCGCAAGCCCAACGCCGGAGCTTGCGAGATCGACGAACACGTCGACCTTCTCGACGTCGATCCATTGCTTGCCGATGTTGACGCCGACGTCGGGCTTGTTCTGGTGATCGGCCGCGATGACGTCGATCTTCCAGCCCTTCTTGAGCAGCCCGGAATCCTCGATCGCCATCTGCGCTGCGACCGTCGAGCCGGGGCCGCCGATGTCCTGGTAAAGCCCGGACTGGTCGCCGAGGCTGCCGACCCGGACCGTCTTGTCCATGGTCTGCGCCAGCGCGCCGCCTGCGAGCGCCAGGCTCGTGGTCACGACAACGGCTGCGATAGAACGCTTCATGTCTCCTCCAGTATGATTTTGTTTTTTGAGGCCCGCAGTATGCCCGGCAACGGCGATGCCGCCTAGGCGGGCGCGGGCGGCGGTCCGAAGGTCGTATATTCCGGGACGCGGGCGCTTGATGGTGGCGACGCTATCTGACCCGTCACCCTGAGGTGGCCGCTTCTTCAGCGGCCCTCGAAGGGTCGACGGCCCGGCTGGTGGCCGTGCATCCTTCGAGGCTCGCCGAAGAGGCTCGCACCTCAGGATGACGGGTTGAACGAGTGCAGATTTCGATTGGAGAAGCGGCTACTTCCAGTAGTAGCGGATCGCGACGTAGACCACGACGAGGCAGGCGAAGATCAGCATCACCGGGAGCGGACGCTTGGCGTTCGGGTCGGACGTGCCGGCCTTCGGCTTGGCGGGGAGGCGGCGGAACGCGGTGACGTTGCCGCTGTCGGCGGCGACCGGCTCGCGCGAGCGGGCGGGAACCTCCGGCGCTTTGCCGGCGCCGCCCATCTCGGCGTAGTAGCTGCGGTACATCAGCTGGATGGTCGCCTCGCCGGCGTCGGCGTCGCCCATCTGTTCCAGCAGCTTCTTGTAGCTGGCGAGGAAGTTCTGCGCCTCGGGCGGCAAGGCGGAGGCGCCGTTCAGCTTGGCCATCATCTTCCAGGTGGCAAAATCGGCCCGCGCGCGGGTATCGGCGCGGCGCGCAATCAGCATATCTGCAGCTTTGATCACCATGGCTTCAAGCGTTCCCGCGCCCAGACTATGTGTTTCCGGTTATGAGGAGAAGGGCCTGGATCACATATCCGGTCAGTGTCCGCAGTATCGCCGAAATAACATCAAGATTTAGGCCGAGCTGAGCGCCCAGGATCGGTAGCAGGATCAACAGCCCGATCAGGATCAGGAGGCCGTACGGCTCCAGCCGGGACAGCGGATAGGCCAGCGGGCGCGGCAAAAGCCCGACCGCGACCCGGCCGCCGTCCAGCGGCGGGATCGGCATCATGTTGAAGATCGCGAGCACGATGTTGATCAGGAACGCGTTTTTCAGATTGTCGAGGGTCCATTGCGCGGCATTGGCTGGCACGAATGGCAGCGCGTGGAATGCCAGCGCCGCCGCGGTCGCCAGGATGATGTTGGTGGCGGGGCCGGCCAGCGCGACCCACACCATGTCGAGCCGGGGATGCTTGAGGTTGCGAAAATTCGCCGGGACCGGTTTGGCGTAGCCGAACAGGAACGGCGAATGCGCGAGCAACAGCACGCCCGGAAGAATGATCGTGCCGAACGGGTCGATGTGCTTGAACGGGTTGAAGCTGACGCGGCCGAGCTGCCAGGCGGTGTTGTCGCCGAGCCGGTGCGCGACAAAGCCGTGTGCGGCCTCGTGAAAGGTGATGGCGATGATGACCGGCAGCACCCAGACCGAGACGTCATAAAGTGAGATGTTCAATGCGTGCCGCCCCTGGTTCGTCCCGGATTGGGATCATTCCGGATCGGACCGTCAGGCTAGCACGAAATTGCTAAGGTCTTTGCCAATCCAGCATCGGGCGCGGCTGGGTGGTGGCGATCCAGATGCCGGCGAAGACGGTGACGATGCCGGCCATCAGATTCCAGCGCAGCGGCTCGCCGAGCAGGGCGGCGCCGACCAGCGCTGCCGCGATCGGATTGACGGTGACCGAGATCGCCACCCGCGTCGGCGTGGTCCGCTCCAGCGCGAACGCCCAGAGGTAGAAGGTCAGCGCCGCGCCGAAGGCGCCGAGATAGATCGCGCCGAACCATTGCGCCGCGCCGAAATCCGCGACCGGCGTAAAGCTGCCGCGCAGCAGCGAGCCGATGATCAGCACCGCGCCGCCAGCCGCCATCGCCAGCGTGGTGAACGGGATCGGGCCGGAGCGGCGGATGTAGGGCCTTGACCAGATGCTGTAGAGCGCCATGCACAGCGCGGCCGCCACCATCAGCAGGTCGCCACGCCAGGCGCCCGGCGGCGCCGCAGCGAGGCCGGAGAGCAGGGCCATCGCGACGCCCAAAATCGTGACCAGCACGCCGGTGGTCTTGCGCGCCGTTAGCGGCTCGACGCCGAGCGCGGCGCCGACCAGCATCGTGAGCAGCGGCAGCGTCGACAGCGCCAGCGCCCCGCGCGCTGCCGTGGTGAAGATCAGCGACGCATTGAACAGGATCGGAAACGCCGCAAAGAACAACAGGCCGAGGCCGGCGACAGCGGGCCAGTCGCGACGCGGCGGCCAGCTGCGAAGCTGCAGCAAGGCCAGCGGCAGCAGCAGCACGACGCCGATGCCGAACCGGAACGAGCCGATCGCCAGCGGATCGATGGCGCCGACCAGAAACCGCGTCGCCCCGATCGAGGTGCCGCCGAGCGCGCTCGACAGCACGGCCGCCGCCACTCCCCAGATCTCGCCCATCCCGTTCCCCTTGTTTCGCTTGCGCAATCTAGGGAGCGGGGGATAATCAAGGAATGGAATATCCTTGATAGACAAGATCACGGTTCATTATGAATGCGCCTGTCCTCGACCCCGACCTGCTGCGCGCCTTCGTCGCCGTGGCGGACCATCGCTCCTTCACCCGCGCCGCCGCGGCGCTGAACCGCACGCAATCGGCGATCAGCATGCAGGTCAAGCGGCTGGAGGAGCGGCTGCAGACCGAGCTGTTTCACCGCAGCACAACCAATGTCGATCTCAGCGCCGCGGGCGAGGGGCTGATCGGCTATGCCCGGCGTATCCTCAGCCTCAACGAAGAGGCGGTCGGGCGGGTGCGCGCCCACGGCATGGACGGGCGGGTGCGCCTCGGCGTGATGGACGATTATGGGACCTTGATTGTCCCACCGCTGCTGGCGAGCTTTGTCGCCAACTATCCGCTGGTCCATGTCGAGATGGAGACCGGGCTGACGTCGACGATGACCGACCGGCTCGGCGAGGCCTACGACCTCGTGATCGCGATGCATCCGGAAGGGCGCGGCGAGGGCGAACTGCTGCGCACCGAGCAGGCGGTGTGGGCGGCGAGCGCGGAGCATCGCGTCGAGCAGATCGATCCGCTGCCGGTCGCGCTCTATCCGCAGGGCTGCCTGTTCCGGAGCTGGGCGATGCAGGCGCTGGACGAGGCGAAGCGGCCGTGGCGGCTCGCCTTCGTCAGCCACAGCCTGTCCGCGGTCGAGGCGATCGCGGCGCAGGGGCTCGCGGTGACCGTGGTCAAGTCAGGCACGTTCCCGCCGGCGCTGCGGCGTCTGACCGCGCGCGACGGCATGCCGCGGCTGTCGCGCGCCGAGATCCGCCTGCATCGCGCGCCCAACCTGACGCGCGCTGCGTCGCTGCTGGCCGATCATCTGGTGATGGCGTTGCGCCAGCCGGACAGGCGGGGGCGTTAGAGCGTGACGAGATTAGATTGAATTGGCGGCCGCAAAGCCGGTGTGCTCCCTCTCCCGCTTGCGGGGGAGGGCTGGGGTGGGGGTATCACAGCGAATCCTATCGTGGAGAGAGCCCCCACCCGCCGCGCTCTGGCGCGCAAGCGCGCTGCCGAGCGCGTCGGCCTCCCCCGCAAGCGGGAGAGGCGAAACGAGTTCGCGGCCATGCCGCTGCAACCAAAATCAGCCGGCGCTAGTACGTCGCGCGGCCGCCGGAGATGTCGAACACCGCGCCGGTGGAGAACGCGCAGTCCTGCGACGCCAGCCAGGCCACCATCGATGCCAGCTCCTCGACCAGCACGAAGCGGCCCTTCGGAATCTTCGACAGCATGAAGTCGATATGCGCTTGCGTCATCTGGTCGAAGATCGCGGTCTTCGCGGCGGCCGGCGTCACCGCATTGACCAGGATGTCGTGCTGCGCGAGCTCCTTGCCGAGCGATTTGGTCAGCGCGATCAGGCCGGCCTTCGACGACGAGTAATGCGCGGCGTTCGGATTGCCTTCCTTGCCGGCGATCGAGGCGATGTTGACGATGCGGCCGTATTTCTGGCCGATCATCACGGGCACGATCGCCTTGCAGCAGATGAAGGGCCCCTCGAGGTTGATGCGCATCACCCTGCGCCAGTCCTCGAGCTCGGTTTCCCACACCGGCTTGTTGGCGCCGGTGATGCCGGCATTGTTGACCAGGATATCGATCTTGCCGAACTCGCGCAGCGTCTGGTCGCGCGCGGCGTCGACGGCGGCGGGATCGGTGACGTCGGTCTTGATCGCGATCACGTTCTCGCCGATGGCCTGCGCAGTTTTCGCCGCCAGCGGCTGGTCGAAGTCCCAGATCGCGACCCTGGCGCCGGAAGCGACGAAGCGCTCGGTGATGGCGCGGCCAAAGCCTTGCGCGCCTCCGGTGACGACGGCGCAGCGGCCGTTGAGATCGATCTTGTTCATTGGTGTTATCCTTTGACGTTCCCTCGGTGCCGCCGCACGGACGTTCCCTCGCCCCGCTCTCTTGTCCGCCGAAGCCCGCCTTCGGGCGAAGGCGGATGCGGGGAGAGGGTTGGGGTGAGGGGCTGTCTCCGCATGCGCCTGCGGAGGTATTGTGCCTTGCCCTCACCCGGAAGCTGCGCTTCCGACCTCTCCCCGCAAAGAGCGGGGAGAGGTTTAAAGATCAGAGCATGAAGCCGCCGTCGACGACCATGTCGACGCCGGTGGTGAACGCGGCTTCGTCGCTCGCGAGATAGACCGCCATCGCCGCGATCTCTTCCGCCGTGCCGAGCCGGCCCATCTTCTGGCGGGCGACGAATTTCTCGCGTCCGTCGGGACCGGCGGCGGCCGCGCGCTCGAGCATCGACGGCGTTTCCACGGTGCCGGGGCAGATCGCGTTGCAGCGGATGCCCTGGGTGATGAAGTCGAGCGCGACCGCCCGCGTGAGCAGCGACACCGCAGCCTTCGACGCGCTGTAGGCGTAGCGGTTGGCCGGCGGCCGCAGCGCCGCGCAGGACGAGATGTTGACGATGCTGCCGCCGCCGCCGGCCAGCATCGCCGGCAGGAACGCCTTGATGGTCCGGTGCATCGACTTGACGTTGAGATCGAACGAGAAATCCCAGTCGTCCTCCGAACACTCCAAAATGGTGCCGTGGTGCACGAAGCCCGCCGCGTTGAGCAGGATGTCGATCTTGCCGACACGCTGGGCAAAGGCGTTGACGTCGGCGGTGTTGCGAACGTCGAGCCGCGCCGTCTCGGCAATGCCTTCCTTGTTGAGGTTGGCGATGCCGCTTTCATTGATGTCGGTGGCGATGACAGTGGCGCCCTCGCGCGCGAATGCGATGGCGCAGGCGCGCCCGATGCCCGCTGCAGCTGCGGTGACGACGGCACGTTTGCCCTTCAGGCGGTCTGACATGCGTTGCTTCCTTCTCTTGTCGGTCATTCCGGGGCGCGCACAGCGCGAACCCGGAATCTCGAGATTCCGGGTCTGGTGCTGGCGCACCATCCCGGAATGACGGGGATGGGTACGGTGCTAGTGATTATCCCGGGCAACGCCGACCTTGCCGGCGATGTCGTGGTAGCGCGTGGCGAGTTCGAGACAGGCGCCGGTGGCGTGCTGGCCGACGGTCTGGCGGTAAAGCTCCTGCCACGGCGTCTGGTTGGCCGGATGCGGGAAGCCGCCCTTGGCCTTCAGCTCGGCGCGGCGGGTGCGCAGCTCATCTTCCGAGATCATGATGTTGGCGCTGCCCTTGTTGAGGTCGATGCGCACCTTGTCGCCGCTCCTGAGAATCGCGAGCCCGCCATCGGCGGCGGCTTCCGGCGAGGCGTTGAGGATCGACGGCGAGCCCGAGGTGCCGGACTGCCTGCCGTCGCCGATGCAGGGCAGGGACAGGATGCCGCGTTTGATCAGTGCCGCCGGCGGCTGCATGTTCACGACCTCGGCGCCGCCGGGATAGCCGACCGGGCCGGTGCCGCGGATGAACAGGATGCAGTGCTCGTCAATGCCGAGCGCCGGATCCTCGATCCTGTCGTGATAATCCTCCGGACCCTCGAACACGACGGCGCGGCCCTCGAAGGCGTTGAGGTCGTTCGGGTTGGAGAGGTAGCGGTCGCGGAATTCCTTAGAGATCACGCTGGTCTTCATGATCGCGGAATCGAACAGATTGCCGCGCAGCACGATGAAGCCGGCGTCCTTCACCAGCGGCTTGTCGTAGCTCCAGATCACCTCGCCGTCGGGCGTCGGCGCTTCCTTGCAGTTCTCGCCCATGGTGCGGCCGTTGACGGTCAGCGCGCCTTCATGGATGCGCTTGTGCTTGATCAGCTCGCGCACCACCGAGGGCACGCCGCCGGCGCGGTGATATTCCTCGCCGAGATAGAAGCCGGCCGGCTGCATGTTCACCAGGAGCGGCACGTCGTGGCCGTATTTCTGCCAGTCGTCGATCGACAGTTCGACGCCGACATGGCGCGCCAGCGCGTTGATGTGGATCGGCGCATTGGTCGAGCCGCCGATCGCGGAATTGACCACGATGCAGTTCTCGAACGCCTGGCGGGTCAGGAAATCCGACGGCTTCAAATCTTCCCAGACCATGTCGACGATGCGCTTGCCGGTCTCGTAGGCGATCTGGCCGCGCTCGCGATAGGGCGCCGGGATCGCCGCGCAGCCCGGCAGCGAGAAGCCGAGCGCCTCCGCCAGCGAGTTCATGGTCGAGGCGGTGCCCATGGTGTTGCAATGGCCGACCGACGGTGCCGAGGAGGCGACGATCTCGATGAACTGCTCATAGTCGATCTCGCCGGCGGCGAGGCGCTCGCGCGCCTTCCATACCACGGTGCCGGAGCCGGTGCGCTGGCCTTCGTGCCAGCCATTCAGCATCGGCCCGCCCGACAGCACGATCGCCGGCAGGTTGACGGTCGCCGCCGCCATCATGCAGGCCGGCGTGGTCTTGTCGCAGCCGGTGGTCAGCACCACGCCGTCGAGCGGATAGCCGAACAGGATCTCGACCAGGCCGAGATAGGCGAGGTTGCGGTCAAGCGCCGCGGTCGGGCGCTTGCCGGTTTCCTGGATCGGATGCGTGGGGAATTCCATCGCGATGCCGCCGGCGGCGCGAATGCCTTCGCGAACCCGGTGCGCGAGCTCGAGGTGATGGCGGTTGCAGGGCGACAGGTCGTTGCCGGTCTGGGCGATGCCGATGATCGGCTTGCCCGACTGCAGTTCCTCCCGGGTCAGGCCGTAATTCAGATAACGCTCGAGATAGAGCGCGGTCATGCCGGGGTTGTGCGGGTTGTCGAACCATTCCTGGGAGCGGAGCCTGCGGCCCTTTCCTGTTCCCTGGCCCTTGCCGTTGGTCTTGCCGGCGCTGTGCCCGTTGGTGTGGGGTTCTGTCATTGGTTTCTCCCGCAATGCAAACTTGCTTGGGCCCGTTCAAGGGCTCTGATTTCCACGCTGTCTCTACCTTGCGCAAATCGCCGCGCATTACAAACCCGCTCGATCACGCACAGGTGTCTCGCCGGCTGAATTGGACCTTAGTTGAACAGTTTTGGTTGCGCTATCATTTTGTCATTTTCGTTCGGATGTGACGGGCATTTGTCGCCTTGATGTCAGTTGCGCCGGGTCGAGCTTTGCCGTTCCATGACACTGAAGCCGAGATCGACCACCGGCTCGGTCGGACGGCGTCCGTCCAGCGTCTCCAGCACCATCATGGCAGCGTTCCTGCCCATTTCGTAGCGGTTGGTGCGCACGCTGCTCAGCGTCGGCTCGCTCGACGCCATGAATTCGAGGTCGTTGAAGCCGACGATCGCCATCTGCTCCGGCACAGCCATGTGCCGGCGCTTGCATTCGAACAGCGCACCGAGCGCGAGGTCGTCATTGACGCAGAACACGGCGTCGATGTCGGGCGCCTTGGCAAGCAGGTCGGCGAACAACGTGCCGCCCAGCGTCACCGAGGTGGGGATCGCCGTCGTGACAATCAGCCGCAGATCGAACAGCCCGGCCTCGGTCATGGCGAAGCGATAGCCGTCGAGCCGCCGTTGCACCCGCGGGTCCATCCGTGCGCCGAGGAAGCCGATCCGCCGGTAGCCCTGCGCGAGCAGGTGCGAAATGGCGGCTTTTGCCGCGTCGAAATGCGAGAATCCGATCATCATGTCGACCGGCGAGGGACCGATCTCCATGATCTGGACGATCGGGCAATCGACCGTCTCCATGATGCTGCGGGAATCCGGCGTCTGGTTGATGCCGGTGACGATCAGTCCGGCCGGCTTCTGTGCCAGAAACAGCCGCAGCAGGCGCTCTTCCAGCAAGATGCTGTAGCGGGTGTTGGCCAGCTGGATGCTGTAGCGGCTGCCGTCGAGCGCGTCATAGATGCCGCGCAGCACGTCGGCGAACACGTTGTTGGTCAGCGACGGGATCAGGACACCGATCACCTCGGTACGCTGCGAGGCGAGCGCCCGCGCGGCGAGGTTGGGGACGTAGCCGAGCTCCTTTGCCGCACTTTCGACCCGCGCGCGCTTGCCGACCGAGAGCGCCTCGGGATTCCTGAAGAAGCGCGAGGCGGTGATGGGGCTGACGCCGGCGAGTTTTGCAACTTCGGTGAGCCGGATCTTGCCTGGCGTGATGCGCTTTCGGGCCATTTGCCGCTCATATCACAGGCGCCGCGGCGGACAAAGAATTATTGACAGCGCTACCAAACGGTTGCTAATCGAACGATTGCCAAAACCGAATAAACTGCGGACAATAACAGCAGTCCAACAGCGCCGCGTGCCCAGCGCGGCCGGAACAAAACAGAGCGGTTGCGGCATCAGTCGTATGCCGCCGGGAACTCGAGGGAGGGAAGTGGATGTCGTCGGTCCAGATTCGCGACGTGCGGAAATCGTTCGGCAATTTTGAAGTCCTGCACGGCGTGACGATCCCGATCGAGGATGGCGAGTTCGTCGTCCTGGTCGGCCCCTCCGGCTGCGGCAAGTCGACCTTGCTGCGCATGCTGGCAGGGCTGGAGAACATCACCTCGGGCACGATCTCGATCGGCGACCGCGTCGTCAACAATGTCCAGCCCAAAGAGCGCGACATTGCGATGGTGTTCCAGAACTACGCGCTCTATCCGCACATGACGGTTGCCGACAATATGGGCTTCTCGCTGAAGCTGCGCGGCGCCAAGTCCGAGGAAATCTCGACCGGCGTCAAGCGCGCCGCGGAAATCCTCGCGCTGACCCCGCTGCTCGACCGCTATCCGCGGCAGCTCTCCGGCGGCCAGCGCCAGCGCGTCGCGATGGGCCGCGCCATCGTACGCGATCCCCAGGTGTTCCTGTTCGACGAGCCGCTCTCCAACCTCGACGCCAAGCTGCGCGTTGCGATGCGCACCGAGATCAAGGAACTGCATCAGCGGCTGCGCACCACCACCGTCTACGTGACCCACGACCAGATCGAGGCCATGACCATGGCCGACAAGATCGTGGTGATGCATGACGGCATCGTCGAGCAGATGGGCTCGCCGCTCGAGCTCTACGACAAGCCGGAGAACCAGTTCGTCGCCGGCTTCATCGGCTCACCGGCGATGAATTTCCTGAAGGGCCAGGTCAAGGTCAACGGCTCCGCCTTCTTCGAGGGACCGAACGGCGTCAAGCTGCCGCTGGCATCGGCGCCGGCCAATTCCGACGGCAAGCCCGCGGTCTATGGCGTGCGTCCGGAGCATTTCACCATCGCCGATGACGGCGCCGAGGCGGAGATCGTCGTGGTCGAGCCGACCGGCTCGGAGACCCAGGTGTTCGCCAAGCTCGGCGGCGAGCAGGTCGTCGCCGTGTTCCGCGAACGGCATTTGTTCAACCCCGGCGACAAGGTTCGGCTGAAGCCGGATCCGTCGCTGGTTCATCTTTTCGACGACTCGACGGGGAAGCGACTTAACAGCTGATGGATTGACGGCTGCAACGGCTGACCAACAAGCCGGGCTCAACAATAATAAAAATCATTCATAGGAGGAAGGACGATGCACGATTTGACTCGCCGCTCGCTGCTTCAGGGCGGCACTGCGCTGGCTGCAACCGGCATGCTTACCGGGCCGGCGCTGCTTGATTTCGCCAAGGCCTGGGCGCAGAGCGCGCCCTGGAAGGCCGAGCCCGGCGCCAAGCTCACCGTGATGCGCTGGAAGCGCTTCGTGCCGGCGGAAGACGACGCTTTCAATGCGATGGTCGCGGCGTTCAAGACGGCGACCGGCACCGAGATGAACGTGTTCAGCGAGTCCTTCGAGGACGTGCAGCCGAAGGCGTCGGTCGCCGCGAACACCGGCTCGGGCCTCGACCTCGCCTGGGGCCTGCACACGCTGCCGCAGCTGTTCCCGACCAAGGTTCTCAAGCTGAACGACGTTGCCGATTATCTCGGCAACAAGTATGGCGGCTGGACCGAGGCCGCGGCCAAGACCTGCAAGCAGGGCAATGACTGGCTCGGCATCCCCGTCGCCACCGTCGGCGGCTATCTGACCTACCGCAAGTCGGCGGTGGAGAAGGCCGGCTTCAAGCAGGTGCCGTCGGACTTCCCGGCCTATCTCGAGCTCTGCAAGGCGCTCAAGAAGAACAACACGCCGGCCGGCTTCGCGCTCGGCCACGCCACCGGCGACGCCAACGCCTGGGTGCACAACATCCTCTGGGGCCACAACGCCTGGACCGTCGACAAGGATGACAAGGTCATCATCAACTCACCGGAGACGATGAAGGCGCTGGACTACGCCAAGCAGCTGTCGGAGACCTTCATTCCGGGTGTCGCATCCTGGAACGACTCCTCCAACAACAAGGCCTTCCTGTCCGGCGAACTGTTCCTGACTTCGAACGGCATCTCGATCTATGTCGCCGCCAAGGACGATCCGAGCAAGAAGGAGCTCGCCGAGGACATCGGCCACGCGCTGTGGCCGGTCGGGCCGATCGGCAAGCCGACCGAACTGCAGCTCGCGGTGCCGATCCTGGCCTTCAACTTCTGCAAATATCCGAATGCGGCAAAGGCCTTCATCGCCTTCATGCTGGAGAAGGAAAACTTCGAGAAGTGGCTGTCGGGCGCGCGGGGCTATCTGACCCAGACGCTGAACGCCTACGACTCGGCGCCGGTCTGGACCGCCGATCCGAACAACGCCGTGTTCGGCCAGGCCTCCAAGCGCGCGCTGCCGGCCTCCGGCATCGGCACGCCCGGCGAGAAGGCGGCGACCGCGATCGCCGACTTCATCGTGGTCGACATGTTCGCGAACTACTGCACCGGCGCCAAGGACGGCAAGGCCGCGATGGCCGAGGCCGAGCGGCAGCTGAAGCGCATCTATCGCTGATGTGATCGGCGCGGGCGGCAACCGCCGCCCGCGCCTGATCATTGGAATGCCATCATTGGACTCTTGCGTAGTCATGCTCATCACATGAGCAATAGGGACATCGCCTATGGCTGACATCGCCCTTGCGCCGCGCCGCGCGAAGACCGAAATCCGCGAAGCGACCGCCTGGGAGCAGCTGCGCCACAACAGGAACTGGCTCGGCTTCTGGTTCATGCTGCCGGCGATGGCGTTCCTGATCTTCTTCCTGGCCTATCCGCTCGGGCTCGGGATCTGGCTGTCGTTCACCGACACCAGGATCGGCCGGGTCGGTCACTTCGTCGGCAGCGAGAACTATGAATGGCTGTGGGACGACGCCATCTTCTGGCTGTCGGTGTTCAACACGCTGATCTACACCTTCATCGCCAGCGCGGTGAAATTCGCGATCGGGCTCTATCTGGCGCTGCTGCTCAATGAGCGCATGCCGTTCAAGGCGCTGCTGCGCGCCGCGGTGCTGATCCCGTTCATCGTGCCGACCGTGCTGTCGGCGCTGGCGTTCTGGTGGATCTTCGATTCCCAGTTCTCGATCATCTCGTGGTCGCTGAAGCATCTCGGCCTGATCACCCAGAACATCAACTTCCTGGGCGACACCACCTGGGCCCGGATCTGCGTGATCTTTGCCAACATCTGGCGCGGCGTGCCGTTCGTCGCGATCACGCTGCTGGCGGGCCTGCAGACCGTGCAGCCCTCGCTCTATGAGGCGGCGACGCTCGACGGCGCGACGCGCTGGCAGATGTTCCGCTACATCACCTATCCGTTGCTGACGCCGATCATCGCCGTGGTGATGACCTTCTCGGTGCTGTTTACCTTCACCGACTTCCAGCTGATCTGGGCGATGACCCGCGGCGGCCCGGTCAACGCCACCCATCTGATGGCGACGCTGTCCTACCAGCGCGCGATCATCGCCGGACAATTGGGCGAGGGCGCCGCGATCTCGAGCGCGATGATCCCGTTCCTGCTCGCCGCGATCATGGTGTCCTGGTTCGGTCTGCAGCGCCGCAAGTGGCAGCAGGGAGAAAGCAATGACTGATCTTCCTGCACAGAAGGTCGACCTCAAGTCCATCCTGTCGACGTCGGCCCGCGTCGACAACAGCGAGGGCATGAGCTACCTGCAGTCGGTGCCGCGGCGGATCGTGACGCTCTATCTGCCGCTCTCGATCATCGTCGTGATCCTGCTGTTCCCGTTCTACTGGATGGCGCTGACCGCCATCAAACCGGACGAGCAACTGCTCGATCTCGAAAAATTCAATCCGTTCTGGACCTGGAGTCCGACCTTCAAGCACATCCACAAGCTGCTGTTCGAGAGCTACTATCCGCACTGGCTCTGGAACACGATGTATGTGGCGATCGGCGCCACCGTGCTGTCGATCATCGCCAGCGTGCTCGCGGCTTATGCGATCGTGCGGCTGCGCTACAAGGGTGCCAATCTGGTCGGCGGCCTGATCTTCCTGGCGTACCTCGTGCCGCCTTCGATCCTGTTCATTCCGCTGGCAACCGTCGTGTTCCAGTACGGCCTGTTCGATTCGCCCTTGGCGCTGATCCTGACCTATCCGACCATCCTGATCCCGTTCTCGACCTGGTTGTTGATGGGCTATTTCAAGACCATCCCGTTCGAGCTCGAGGAATGCGCGCTGATCGACGGCGCCAGCCGCTGGCAGATCCTGATCAAGATCGTGCTGCCGCTCGCTGTGCCCGGCCTGATCTCGGCCTTCATCTTCTGCTTCACGCTGTGCTGGAACGAGTTCATCTACGCGCTGACGTTCCTGCAATCGACCCCGAACAAGACGGTGCCGGTCGCCATCGTCAACGAATTCGTTGACGGCGACATCTATCGCTGGGGTTCGCTGATGGCAGGGGCGCTATGCGGCTCGCTGCCGCTGGTTATTCTTTACGCCTTCTTCGTTGAGCATTATGTCTCGGCGATGACCGGCGCCGTGAAGGAATGAGCGCACAAGGCCCGCGTCTGAATTCGAACAGAAGAAAAGGAGCAGGGTCGTGCACATTCTGATTCTCGGCGCCGCCGGTATGGTCGGACGCAAGCTGACGGAGCGTCTGCTGCGCGAGGGACGGCTCGGCAACCGCGACATCGGCATGATGACGCTGCAGGACGTGGTCGAGCCGCAGAAGCCCGCGGGCGCCAAGATTCCGGTCAAGGTGATCGGCTCCGACTTCGCCGATGCCGGCGCAGCAGTGCCTTTGATCGCCGAGCGGCCGGACGTGATCTTCCATCTCGCCGCCATCGTCTCGGGTGAGGCGGAGGCCGAGTTCGACAAGGGCTATCGCATCAACCTCGACGGCACCCGCTATCTGATCGACGCGATCCGCGCCGTCGGCGGCGGCTACAAGCCGCGGCTGGTGTTCACCTCCTCGATTGCGGTGTTCGGCGCGCCGTTCCCGGAAAAGATCGGCGACGAGTTCTTCCACACGCCGCTGACCAGCTACGGCACGCAGAAGTCGATCTGCGAGCTGCTGATCAACGACTACACCCGCAAGGGCCTGCTCGACGGCATCTCGATCCGCCTGCCGACGATCTGCGTGCGGCCGGGCAAGCCGAACAAGGCGGCCTCCGGCTTCTTCTCCAACATCATCCGCGAGCCGCTCGCGGGCGAGGAGGCGATCCTGCCGGTCTCCGAGGATGTGCGGCACTGGCACGCCTCGCCGAAATCGGCGGTCGGCTTCCTGGTCCACGCCGGCACCATGGACCTCGACGCCATGGGCCCGCGGCGCAATCTCAGCATGCCCGGCATGTCGGTCACCGTCGGCGAGCAGATCGCGGCGCTGGAGCGCGTCGCCGGCAAGAACGTGGTCGCGCGCATCAAGCGGGTGCCCGATCCGACCATCATCGGGATCGTCTCGGGCTGGCCGCGCGATTTCGTCGCCGACCGCGCGCTCAAGCTCGGCTTCACCACGGCCGAGAAGACGTTTGATGATATCATCCGCATCCACATCGAGGACGAACTCGGCGGCAAGTTCGCCGCCTGAGGCAACGTCCGGGCGAACACGGCGCGTGCGATGACCAGGGTTGCCAGCATCGGCGAATGCATGATCGAGCTGCGCCAGGGTCCCGGTGCGCAGCCCGGCGGCCTGTATTCGCGTGGCTACGGCGGCGACACACTCAACACCGCGGTCTACCTGTCGCGGCTCGGCGTCGATGTCGATTACATCACCGCGCTCGGCGACGATGCGTTGAGCGACGAGATGATCGCGGGCTGGGCGGCGGAAGGCATCGGCACCAAGCGGGTCGCGCGGCTGGCCGGCAAGCTCCCCGGGCTCTATCTGATCCAGACCGACGACAAGGGCGAGCGGCGGTTCTTCCATTGGCGCGACAGCGCGGCGGCGCGCGAGCTGATGGATCTGCCCGAGACCGACGACATCCTGAACTCGCTCGCGAGCTACGACATCGTCTATCTCTCGGCGATCACGCTCTCGATCATGCGCCAGGATGGCCGCGACCGGCTGATGGCGGCGCTGAAGCGCGCGCGGCTCCTGGGCACGCGCTTCGCATTCGACACCAATTTCCGGGCGCGCGGCTGGCCCGACCTCAATGTCGCGCGCAAGGTCTTCTCCAGCGCGTTCGAGGCCGCCGATATCGTGCTCGCCTCGACCGAAGATCTGGCGCCGCTCTATCCCGGAGAGAGCCATACCGCACTGCTCGCGGGCATATCGAGCCCGGAGGTGGTGCTGAAGCTTGCCGAGCCCGCCTGCATCCTGCGCGCCGCCGGCGCGACGCGCGAGGTGAGGGCGGAACCGCTCATAAAACCCGTGGTCGACACCACGGCGGCCGGCGACAGTTTTGCCGCCGCCTATCTCGCCGCGCGCCTCGGTGGTGCCGCGCCCGAGGATGCCGCGCGCGCCGGCCATCGTCTCGCCGGCGTCGTGGTGGGCTATCCCGGCGCGATCATTCCCCGCTACGCCATGCCGCCGAAGAAGGCGTCACGGCCCTCAACCTCCCGCAAGGCCTCCCAATGACCGCGAACCCCAAGCAGGCCCGGATCGCCGATCTGATCCGCCAGGCCACCGTGATCCCGGTGCTGACCATCGAACGGCTGGAGGACGCAGTGCCGCTCGCCCGGGCGCTGGTCGCCGGCGGCGTTCGTACGCTCGAGGTGACGCTACGGACGCCGGTCGCAGCCGATGCCGCCAAAGCCATCATCGCCGAGGTGCCCGAAGCGATCGTCGGCATCGGCACCATCCTCAACGGCGAGGATCTGGCGCGCGCCGAGGCGCTCGGGGCCAGGTTCGGCATCAGCCCCGGCGCGACACCCGAGCTGTTGCAGGCGGCAGCAGCGAGCCGGCTGCCGTTTGCGCCAGGGATCGCGACCGCGTCCGAGCTGATGCAGGCGCTGGCGGACGGCTTTGACGTGGTCAAATTCTTTCCGGCCGAGCAGGCCGGCGGTATCAAGGCACTGCGGGCGCTGGCAGGACCGTTCCCGAACGTCAGGGTTTGCCCGACCGGCGGCGTCAGCGAGGCCAATGCCGCAACCTGGCTCGCCGAGCCGAACGTGCTGGCGGTCGGCGGGTCCTGGCTGTGCCCGGCCTCCGACATCCGCGCCGGCAATTGGGCCGGCATAACCGCCATGTGTGCGAAGGCGATGAAAACGCTGAAATCGGCCTGAAGGTAGGTTACATAACTCCCTGAACAGGAACAGGGAGATACGGCCATGACCGCCGCCAGCATCGTGGGTTGGGCGCACACGCCATTCGGAAAATTCGACGCGGAGACCGTCGAGGGCCTCGTCGTCAAGGTCGCCAACGAGGCGCTGGCCGATGCCGGCATTGCGGCGTCCGATGTCGACGAGATCATGCTCGGCCATTTCAACGCCGGCTTCTCGCCGCAGGATTTTACAGCCTCACTGGTGCTGCAGGCCAATCCCGCGCTGCGCTTCAAGCCGACCACTCGGGTCGAGAACGCCTGTGCGACCGGTTCCGCCGCGGTGCATCAGGGCATCCGCGCCATCGAGGCCGGTGCGGCGAAGATCGTGCTGGTGGTCGGCGTCGAGCAGATGACCCGGACGCCGGGCCCGGAGATCGGCAAGAACCTCTTGAAGGCGTCGTATCTGCCCGAGGACGGCGACACGGTCGGCGGCTTCGCCGGCGTGTTCGGCAAGATCGCGCAGGCCTATTTCCAGAAATATGGCGACCAGTCGGACGCGCTGGCGATGATTGCCGCCAAGAACCACAAGAACGGCGTCGCCAATCCCTATGCGCAGATGCGCAAGGATTTTGGCTTCGAGTTCTGCCGCGCCGAGAGCGAGAAGAACCCGTTCGTCGCCGGTCCCTTGAAGCGCACCGACTGCTCGCTGGTGTCGGATGGCGCCGCGGCGCTGGTGCTGACCGACGCCGAGACCGCCAAAACCATGGGCAAGGCGGTGAACATCCGCGCTACCGCCCATGCGCAGGATTTCCTGCCGATGTCGAAGCGCGACATCCTGCAGTTCGAAGGCTGCACCACCGCCTGGCAGCGCGCGCTGCAGAAGGGCGGCCTGCAGCTCTCCGATCTCTCCTTTGTCGAGACCCATGACTGCTTCACCGTCGCCGAGCTGATCGAATATGAAGCGATGGGCCTGACGCCGAAGGGGCAGGGCGCCCGCGCGATCATGGAAGGCTGGACCCAGAAGGACGGCAAGCTGCCGGTCAATCCGTCCGGCGGCCTCAAGGCCAAGGGCCATCCGATCGGCGCCACCGGCGTTTCCATGCACGTGATGAGCGCGATGCAGCTCACGGGCCAGGCGCCGGAGGGCATGCAGCTCAAGAACGCGCAGCTCGGCGGCATCTTCAACATGGGCGGCGCCGCGGTCGCCAACTACGTCTCGATCCTCGAGCCGGCGAAGTAAGGGCAGGGCGTTCGGCGATGAACATTGCCGAATGGCTGGCGGCGACGGCGCGGGCGCGTCCCGACGCGCCGGCGCTGCTGACCGGTTTCGACCTCGACGCCGATTACGCAACCTTCGCCCGCCGCGCCGCCTCGATCGGGGCGGCGCTGGCGCGCGATCACGGCATTGCCGCCGGCGACCGCGTCGCGCTGTTCGCGTCGAACTGCACGCAATATCTCGAATGCCTCTACGGCATTTGGTGGATCGGCGCCGCCGCGATCCCGATCAACGCAAAGCTCCACGGCCGCGAGGCGGCCTGGATCTGCGGCAATGGCGGCGCCAAGCTCGCCTTCGTCTCCGATGACACGATCGACGCGCTGACCGAAGCCAAGGACGATTGTCCCGCCGGCATGACCATGCTGTTGGTCGACAGCGACGCCTACAAGGCGATGCGCAGCGGCGAGGGCGCGCCGGCGCCGCTGCCGCGCGAGACCCACGATCTCGCCTGGCTGTTCTACACCTCGGGCACCACCGGCCGGCCCAAGGGCGTCATGCTGAGCCACGGCAATCTGCTCGCGATGTCGCTGTGCTATCTCGCCGATGTCGATCCGGCGACGCCGAACGACGCCTCGCTCTATGCCGCCCCGATTTCGCACGGCGCCGGCCTCTACAATTTCCCGCATGTCAGGATGGGCGGCCGCCACGTCGTGCCGGAATCCGGCGGCTTCGATCCCGACGAGGTGCTCAACCTCGGCCGCCAGCTCGACAACGTCGTGATGTTCGCCGCGCCGACCATGGTGCGCCGCCTGGTCGATGCCGCGAAGAGGCGCGGCGAGAACGGCGAGGGGCTGCGCACCATCATCTATGGCGGCGGACCGATGTATACCGCCGACATCCGCGATGCGATCGCGACCATGGGCCAGCGCTTCGTGCAGATCTACGGCCAGGGCGAGTCGCCGATGACCATCACCGCGCTGTCGCGCGAGTGGCACCGGCGCAGCGATCACCCGCGCTACCTCGAACGGCTGGCCTCGGTCGGGTCAGCGCAGAGCGTCGTCACCGTGCGGATCACCGACAAGGACTCCAATCCCTTGCCGGCCGGCGAGACCGGCGAGATCGAGGTCAAGGGCGCGACCGTCATGCTCGGCTACTGGAACAACCCGAAGGCCAATGCCGAGACGCTGCGGGACGGCTGGCTGCGCACCGGCGACGTCGGCCGGCTCGACGCCGACGGCTTCCTGACGTTGTCGGACCGCTCCAAGGACGTGATCATCTCCGGCGGCACCAACATCTACCCGCGCGAGGTCGAGGAAGCCCTGCTGACCCATCCCGATGTCCGCGAGGTCTCGGCGATTGGCGTGCCGGACCCGGAATGGGGTGAGATCGTCGTCGCCTGCGTCGTGCTGGCGGACGGGGCCGTGGCCGATGACGGCAAGCTCAACGCGCACTGCCTCGCCTCGATCGCCCGGTTCAAGCGGCCGAAGCGCTATGTCTATCTCGATGCGCTGCCGAAGAACAATTATGGCAAGGTGCTGAAAACCACGCTGCGCGAGATGATGGCGAAGGGATAGGCCGCAGCGCCCGGCCGCGCTAATCTACGCCGGTCACCCGGAGAACGGTCCATGAGTATTGAAACTTCGCTGTCGCTATCCGAACTGAATAATCGCATCGCGATCCTGCGCGACAACATCAGGCAATTGATCGAGCAGGCCGCGGCTGCCTCCGGAGCCGAGGTCGAGGAGCGCATCTCCCAGCGCATCGAGCAGCAGAACGCGGAGCTGGAAAAGCTGGTGGCGGCGCGCGACGCGATGACGGGCGGCTCGCCCTAGCTTTGCCCGCCCTGCGGAACTGCGGCCGGTGCGCATGCGGCCATACGCCCGGCGCAGCTTGATCTTGGCAAAAACCTCCCGTTACTAGGTTCGTAACCAAAACAGCCGGGAGCGCACAGGACGATGGGACCGCTGCAGGGCATCAAGGTCGTCGACATGACGACCGTGCTGATGGGACCCTATGCCACGCAGATGCTGGGCGACTACGGCGCCGACGTCATCAAGGTGGAATCGCCCGACGGCGACGTGACGCGACAGATCGGGCCGACGCGGCATCCCGGCATGGGGCCGGTGTTCCTCAACACCAACCGCAGCAAGCGCTCGATCTGTCTCGACCTCAAGAAGCCCGCGGGGCGCGAGGCGGTGCTGCGGCTGATCGCAGGCGCCGACGTGCTGGTCTACAACGTGCGCCCGCAGGCGATGGCACGCTTGCAGCTCGGCTACGACGTGGTCGCGCAAATCAATCCGCGGCTGATCTATGCCGGCGTGTTCGGCTTCGGCCAGGAAGGGCCGTATGCCGCAAAACCCGCCTATGACGACCTGATCCAGGGCGCCACCGCGCTGCCGGCGCTGATGGCGCAGACCTCGGACGGCGTGCCGCGCTACGTGCCGAACGCGCTGGTCGATCGCATCGTCGGTCTCACCGCGGTCGGCGCGATCTGCGCCAGCCTGGTGCATCGCGACCGCACCGGGCAGGGCCAGCGCGTCGACATTCCGATGTTCGAGACCATGGCCGGCTTCGTCATGGGCGACCACATGGGCGGGCTGACCTACGATCCGCCGCTCGACAAGGGCGGCTATGCGCGCCACCTCTCACCGGACCGGCGGCCGTACAAGACGCTGGACGGCTACATCTGTGTGATCGTCTACAACGACAAGCAGTGGGAGAATTTCTTCAAGGCCACCGGCCGCGACGATCTGCGCAGCAATCCGAAGTTTGCGACCTTCGCCGGCCGCGCCAACAATATCGACGTGGTCTACGCCGAGCTTGCGCGCATTCTGCAGACCAAGACCACGGCCGAGTGGAACGCGATTCTCGAAAAGGCCGATGTGCCTGTCATGCCGATGCATGATCTCGAAAGCCTGCTGCAGGACCCGCATATGGTCGCGACCGGCGTGTTTCCCGTCGTCGACCATCCGACCGAGGGCCGCATCCGCAGCATGACGGCCTCGGCGCGGTGGTCACAGACCAAGGTGGAGCCGAGCCGGCTCGCGCCGCGGCTCGGCGAGCACAGCGCGGAGATCTTGCGCGAGGCAGGGTTTTCCGACGACGAGATCGCGGCGATGGTGCGCGACGGTGTCGTCAAGTCCGCTGCAAAGTCATAGGAGCACGACAGATGGATTTTGCACTCTCGGCCAACCAGGAATCGATCCGCGATGCCGTCGCAAAAATCTGCTCGCGCTTTGACGATGCCTACTGGCTGAAGAAGGACAAGGAGGGCGGCTTCCCGGCCGACTTTCACCGTGCGTTGGCCGATGCCGGCTGGCTCGGCATCTGCATCCCCGAGGAATATGGCGGCTCCGGGCTCGGCATCACCGATGCCGCGATCATGATGCGCACCATCGCGGAGTCGGGCGCCGGGATGTCCGGCGCCTCGGCGGTGCACATGAACGTGTTCGGGCTCAATCCGGTGGTGGTGTTCGGCACGAAAGAGCAGTGCCAGCGCATGCTGCCGCCGATCATCGACGGCCGCGACAAGTCCTGCTTTGCGGTGACCGAGCCGAACACCGGCCTCAACACCACCCAGCTCAAGACGCGCGCGGTGCGCCAGGGCGACAAATACATCGTCAACGGCCAGAAGGTGTGGATCTCGACCGCGCAGGTCGCCAACAAGATCCTGCTGCTGGCGCGCACCACGCCGCTGGAGGAGGTGCGCAGCCCGACCCACGGCCTCAGCCTGTTCTACACCGATTTCGACCGCGAGCGCGTCACCGTGCACGAGATCGAGAAGATGGGCCGCAAGCCGGTCGATTCCAACGAGCTGTTCTTCGAGAATTTTGAAATTCCGGTCGAAGACCGCATCGGCGACGAGGGCCGCGGCTTCGAATACATTCTGCACGGCATGAACCCCGAGCGCATCCTGATCGCCGCCGAAGCCGTCGGCCTCGGCCAGATCGCGCTGAAGAAGGCGTTGGACTACGCCAAGGGCCGCATCGTGTTCAACCGCCCGATCGGCATGAACCAGGCGATCCAGCACCCGCTGGCGAAATGCTGGATGGAGCTCGAGGCGGCCTGGCTGATGGTGCTGCGCGCCGGGTGGCAATACGACCAGAATTTGCCGTGCGGCCCGGCCGCGAATTCGGCAAAATATCTTGCCGCCGAAGCCGGCTTCCATGCCTGCGAACAGGCGGTGATGACCCATGGCGGCTTCGGCTATGCCAAGGAATATCACGTCGAGCGTTACCTGCGGGAATCGCTGATCCCGCGCATCGCGCCGATCAGCCCGCAACTGATCCTCAGCTTCATCGGCGAGAAGGTGCTCGGCCTTCCGAAGTCGTATTGATGAGAATGCAGTCGCAGAGACACGCCGCCGTCATCTCCCTCCCCCTGAAAGGGGGAGGGCAGGGTGGGGGTCAGCCACGGGCGAGATCGCGCGAGGTGGGGAGAGATCCCCACCCGGCTTGCTGGCGCAAGCCGACCTCCCCTTTGCAAGGGGAGGTGAAAAGATGAGCTTCGTCACCGGCGTCGGCCTGACATCCTATGGCAAGCATGAGGGATCGTCCTCGCTCGACCTGATGAGCATGGCGGCCGAGCTTGCAATCGCCGACGCCGGGCTGAAGCGCGCCGAGATCGACGGCATCCTCTGCGGCTACTCCACGGTCTCGCCGCACATCATGCTGGCCACCGTGTTCGCCGAGCATTTTGGCATCCGTCCGGCCTACGCCCACGCCGTGCAGGTCGGCGGCGCCACCGGGCTTGCGATGACCATGCTGGCGCATCATCTCGTCGACGCCGGCGTCGCAAGGCACGTGCTGGTGGTCGGCGGCGAGAACCGGCTGACCGGGCAGAGCCGCGACGCCTCGATCCAGGCGCTGGCCCAGGTCGGCCATCCCGACTATGAGGTGACCTTGGGGCCGACCATCCCGGCCTATTACGGCCTGGTCGCGAGCCGCTACATGCATGAGTACGGCGTCACGCAAGAAGACCTCGCCGAGTTCGCGGTGCTGATGCGCAAGCATGCGCTGATGCATCCCGGCGCCCAGTTCCACGAGCCGATCACGGTTGCCGATGTGATGGCCTCGAAACCGGTGGCGCTGCCGCTGAAGCTATTGGACTGCTGCCCGGTGTCGGACGGCGGTGCAGCCTGCGTGATCAGCCGCGCGCCGACCGGCGAGCGGCAGGTCCGCGTGCGCGGCTGCGCCCAGGCGCACACCCATCAGCACATCACGGCAGCGCCGGCGCTGAGCGAGCTCGGCGCCGAGATTTCGATCGCGAAGGCGAAGCAGGCGGCGGGCGTCGCGATCTCGGATGTCCGTTACGCCGCGGTTTACGACAGCTTTACCATCACGCTGGCGATGCTGCTGGAGGATCTTGGCCTCGCCAAGCGTGGCGAGGCCGCGGCGCGGGTGCGCGCCGGCTATTTCAACGGCGATGGCGAGATGCCGCTCAACACCCATGGCGGCCTGCTCAGCTACGGCCATTGCGGCGTCGGCGGCGCGATGGCGCATCTGGTCGAGGCCCATTTGCAGATGACCGGCCGCGCCGGAACTCGTCAGGTCCGCGACGCCTCGGTCGCGCTGCTGCACGGCGACGGTGGTGTGCTGTCGTCGCATGTCAGCATGTTCCTGGAGCGGGTGCGATGAGCGGACCGATTGCCGACTGGACCAAGGGCGCGGAAGCCATTGTCTACCAGACCTGCAGCGCCTGCGGCGCGCGGCAGTATTTTCGCCGCAGCTTCTGCGCCGCCTGCGGCTCGTCCGATCTCGCCGAGCATCGCGCCAGCGGGGCAGGGACCGTGTACGCGACCTCGCTGGTCTGCCGGGCCGCAACGCCTGCGACCCGCGCGCATGTGCCCTACAACATCGTGCTGGTCGATGCCGATGACGGCTTTCGCATGATGGCCCATGGCGACAAAGACCTCGCCATCGGCGACAAGGTTGCGGCGCGCTTCACGCAATTTGCCGGACGGCTGGTGCCCTATTTCGCAAAGGCGAAGTGACGCAATCACTGCGAGTCACCCGGTCGGCGCGAGAGCGCCGCCGGGTGACAGGTGCAGCGAAGCAATCCATGGCTGGACGGGGAAGCATGGATCACTTCCAGCATCGCTGAAGCTACGGCGGTGGCTTCAGCGCAACTTTGCTCGGCAATTTTGGCGCGAGCTCCTCACGGTGACGGCTGCTACGCGTGACTGGACAGCCGTCACCGCCAATAGAGTACAACGCTGGCGATGACGAGCATTGCCGTCACCGCCAGCGCTTGCGCAAGCGCCTCCGAGGCCGCCCTCTTGGTGGCTTCCTTCATGCGTTTCCCCTAGACTTCGGGCGTAACTCATCGTTGCGCGACGAGCGCGCTAGACGGTCAGATTTTTTACTCGGAACACCCCGCGCCGGGCATTCGCTTGATGAGTCCCCACTCAGCGAATACCGGCGGTACCAGGGTTGTCCGGGAATGCGGCGGCAATTTGACTCGGGCGTGTTGCTCCCGCGACAGGCGGCGGATACTGTTCGAAACTCGACAGAAACGGCAACGACGAAGGTTAGGAAATGGCCCGCATCGACTACTCCGATCCCGCAAAGGCAAGCCCGCGCACCCGCGAAATCCTCGACAAGAACCGCAACGCCAACATCTTTCGCATGATGGCGCATTCGCCGAGCTATTTTGAGCAGTACTGCCGGCTCGGCGGCGCGATCCGCCACAAGGGCGAGCTTGATCCCGTGGTGCGCGAGCTCGCGATCACCCGCACCGGCATCCTCTGCGAAGCGCCGTACGAAATCGTCGCGCACAAGCGGATCGGCAAGAATGTCGGCGTCACCGACGAGCAGAACGAGGCGCTGGAGAACTGGCAGCAGGCAGCCTGCTTCAACGAGGTGCAGCGCGCCGCGCTCGCCTTCACCGACGAGATCGTCAAGCTGAAGAAGCCGACCGACGCGACCTTCAACACGATCGCGGCAAAGCTGACGCCCGCGGCGCTGATCGAACTGCAGCTCTCGGTCGGTTTCTACATCATGACCTCAAAATTCCTCGAGACCTTTGCGATCGACATGCAGCCGGTGACGGAAGTGGTGAGCTAGGCCGCTTCCTCCGCGGTTCGGAGGAACGCTTCAACGGGTGGGACGCCTCCGCGCAGGCCTGGATTGAATCACAGGGCGAGCGTGGCGACTGGGGGCGCGAGCATGTGCTCGATCCGGTCATGCTCGAGCGGATCGGCCGCGGCCGGTTCGGCAATGCGCTCGATGTCGGCTGCGGCGAGGGGCGGTTCTGCCGGGTCCTCAAGGCCGCCGGCGTCAGTCCGATCGGCATTGAGCCGACGGCGGCCTTGCTCGACACCGCAAGGCAGCGCGATCCTTCCGGCGATTATCGATGCGGCCGCGCCGAGCAGCTCGAATTCCCTGATGCGAGCTTCGACCTCGTCGTCAGCTACATCACGCTGGTCGACATCCCCGACTTCAGGGCGGCGATCCGCGAGATGGCGCGGGTGCTGCGGCCGGGCGGCGCGCTCTTGATCGCAAATCTCACCGGCTTCACCTCGGCCGGCGCCGAGCAGGGCTGGGTCAGGGACGAGGCGGGACGCCGTTTGCATTTCCCCGTCGACCGCTATCTCGACGAGTTCCCGATGTCGTTCGCATGGGCCGGCATCCGCATCGAGAACTGGCACCGGCCGCTGTCGGCCTACATGACGGCGCTGCTGGAGCAGGGACTGCTGCTGAGGTTCTTTGCCGAACCGGCCCCGGTGTCCGGCGAAGCCACCCGGCAGGCCGATTTTCGCCGCGTGCCGTGGTTCGTCGTGATGGAATGGCAGCGCCCGGGGTAAGGGTTGTCGAGCTCTCCGGCCGGGCTTGCCTCGCGGCCTGTCCAAAACCCGAAAAACAACCCCATGCAAAGTAGCCGGCGGCGGCCGGCGCTCGACCCGACGACTTGACACGTCGGGCAACTCACCGGTATTATTCTATCATTCCGAAATAGTGCGCCCATGCGGCGCTTTTCGCCTCTCCCCGCCCTTCTGCGGGGAGAGGTCGGATCGCGTGAGCGATCCGGGTGAGGGGCGAGGCACGCTGCCCAACACATCGCAAACTGCTCGCCGTATGGATGCCCCTCACCGCAGCCCTCTCCCCGTAAGAACGGGGAGAGGGAGAGGGAAAGAGCAAACAGCTAGCCCGACGTCAGCAGGTCGACCTTGGCATTGGCGACGATCAGCCGCTCGGCGAGCAGCTGCGCGAGGTTGCGCATGATCCGCTCGCAGGCGCGCGGGTGCCTTGTGCGGAAGCGCTCGAAGTCCGCGATCGTCACCTCGTAGGCGGTCGCGGACATGTCGGCCAGCACGTCGGCGGACCGCTTCGGCTCCAGCAGCGCCATCTCGCCGAACGCCATGCCGGCGGTCAGCGTCGCGAGGCGGACGCCGTCGGGCAGGGTGACGTGGACGACGCCGCTGCGCAGGAAGAACAGCGAGGTTGCCGCATCGCCTGCCGCGATGATGGTCTGGTGCGGCTGGTAAGTCCGGACCGTGCAAAGCGAGGCCAGATCGGCGAGCTCGGCTGCGTCCAGCCCGGCGAGCAGCGGCTGCTCGGCAAGCTCGGTGGTCTCGAGGAAGTCGATCGAGCCGCCATAGCGGTAGACGATCTGGTCCTCGGCCCATTCGATCGCGGTGTCGAGAAGATAGAAATCCCTGACATTGCCGAGCCGGCTGGTCCACTCGCTGATGCCACTCCACTCCCGCGACGTCCGCTTGATGCCTGATAGAATCACGGTGACGCCGAGCTCGGCGAGCTCCTTGAAGGCCTCCGCCACCAGCCGCGCGCCGGCGCGCGTCGTCGCGGTGACGCGGCGCAGGTCGAAGATCACGAATTCCGGCCGCGGTCCGCCCCCGAGCCGGCGCGAGACATAGTCGACATTGGAGAGCGACAGCGTGCCGACCAGCTCGATCACGCGCACCTCCTGGAAATGCCTGGCCAGGATCTCCTGCTCCTGCGGCCGGCGCAGCCGCCGCGACGGGTTCTTGCCGATATTGTAGTCGGCGATGATGCTGTGGCGGGCGTCGTCGCTGCGGTTGAGCATGTGCAGGTCGTAATGCGCCGACAGCGCCTGGCAGACCTTGATGCCGCGCACGCTGTTGCCGTGCTTGTCGAGCTTTGGCGAATAGCTGCCTAGCCCGAGCCGCGCCGGCAGCGCCGCCAGAATGCCGCCGCCGACGCCGCTCTTGGCGGGAACGCCGACCCGGTAGATCCATTCGCCGGCAAAGTCGTACATGCCCGACGACGTCATCACCGACAGCGCGCGGGAGATCGCATAGGGCGTCATCACCTGCTGCTCGGTCAGCGGGTTGATGCCGCGGTTGGCCAATGTTGCCGCCATCACCGCGATGTCGCGCGCGGTGACGAGGATGGCGCATTGCCGGAAATAGACGTCGAGCACATCAGGCACGTTCTCGGTGATCACCCCGTTGGTGCGCAAGAGGTAGCCGATCGCCCGGTTACGGTCGCCGGTGGCGCTTTCGGAGGCATAGACCGCCTCGTCGACGTCAAGCTCGCGGCCCGCAAAACGGCCGAGCGCCTGGCGGATATATTCGAACGCGCCGTCGCCCTTGTCGGCATGGATCAGGCCGGAACAGGCGATCGCGCCGGCATTGACCATCGGGTTGAACGGGTGGTTTTCGGCATTGAGCCGGATCGAGTTGAAGGGATCGCCTGATGGTTCAACGCCGATCACGCGCTCGACCCGCTCGGCGCCGAGCGTATCCAGCGCCAGCGCGAACACGAACGGTTTCGACATCGACTGGATCGTGAAGGGGATCCGGGTGTCGCCGACCTCGTAGACATGGCCGTCCAGCGTCGCGAGGCCGATGCCGAAATGGGCAGGGTCGGCCTTGCCGAGCTCGGGGATGTAGTCGGCGACGGCGCCGCCGTCCTCGGGCAGGAAATTTGCGTAACAAGCGTGCAGAAACCGCAGCAGCGGCGGCTGCGCGCGGGTCCAGTTGACGGTGCTGGCGGTGACGGGCGGCGGCGATTGTTTCATCGCCCGCTGTTTTGCAACGCAATCAGGGCGCGCGCAACTGGTTCGGGACCAGCGCTTGGCGGCGGATCAGCACCAGCGCGAGCAGGGCGGTCGGCGCCAGGATCGCAAGCCCGAGCAGCGTCATGTGCCACTGCGACAGCGGATTGATGCCGCCGCCGGGCGTTGCGATCACGAATCCGCCGATCACCAGCAGCACCCGCAGCGGCCATTCCAGCGGCCCGGTGCCGCGCAGGTCGCCGACGAAGGCCTGATAGCCCTGAATGCCGCCGCAGATGAACAGCGTGCCGACGGCCGCAATTGCCATCAGGCCGAGCCCTGCGAGATAGGGGCTCGGTCCCTGCAGCACCAAGGCCGGGTTCAGCACGAAGAAGAACGGGATGAAGTAGATGATGCTGCCGACCCACATCGATTCCCAGCCGGTCTTCATCGCCGGCGAGCCGGCGATGCCGGCCGCGGCAAAGGAAGCGATCGCAACCGGCGGGGTGATCGACGACAGCATGCCCCAGTAGAAGATGAACATGTGCACCGCCATCCGGTTCAACCCGAGCTTCTCCAGCGCGGGCGCAACCAGGATGGCGAGGAAGATGTAGCAGGCCGTGGTGGTCAGCCCGAGGCCGAGGATCAGGCTGGTGAAGGCGCACATCGCGAGCAGCAGGAAGGCATTGTCGCCGGCCAGTGTCAGCAGGTCGTTGGCGAGGCTCGAGACCACGCCGGTCATCGAGAACGCGCCGATCAGGAGGCCGCAGCCGGCGAGGATGCCGACCAGCTCGACGAAGGTGCGGCCGTTGACCTCGAGGAATTTGGCGATCGTTCCCAGCGTCCAGCGGGTGTCCTTGGAGAACACCTGGTTCAGCACCAGCAGCAGCGCGGTGGCGTAGAACGGCGCGTGGCTCTCGCGCTTGAAGTAGAGCAGCATCACGATCAAGAGCGCGATGACGAAGACGTAGTACCAGCCGTCCTTGATCGTATCCATCACCCGCGGCAGCTCGGCGCGCGGAATGCCCTTCAGCCCGTGACGCGCGGCGTAGGAATCGACCTGCATGAACAGGCCGATGTAATAGAGCGCGGCCGGGATGATCGCGGCGACCGCCACCTCGGCATAGCTGACATTGAGGAATTGCGCGATCACGAACGCGGTCGCGCCCATCACCGGCGGCGCCAGCACCGCGCCGGTCGAGGCGCAGGCTTCGATCGCGCCGGCATAGGAGGCGCGAAAGCCGCTCTTCTTCATCACCGGGATGGTCATGGTGCCGGCGGTCAGCACGTTGGAGATGATCGAGCCCGACATCATGCCGAGCAGGCCGGAGGCGAAGATGCAGACCTTGGCCGCACCGCCGCGGAACGTGCCGCACAGCGCGAAGGCAATGTTGATGAAGAATTTTCCGGCGCCGGTCATCATCAGCGCGGTGCCGAACACCAGGAAGCCGATCACGGTGTCGGCAAAGGCCTGGATCGGAATGCCGAGCAGGCTCTCGCCCGACAGCACGTGATAGGCCGTGGCCTGGTCGAGCGTGAGCTGCGAGCCTCTGAACGGGCCGAGCCAGCTCGCCTCGGCGAACAGCGGATAGACGGTGAAGGGGAACACGCTGAGCAAGAGGCTCCAGCCGCCGGTGCGCCGCAGCGCCTCCATCAGCATCACCCACATCACGAGGCCGGCGACGATGACATTGCGTGGCGCACCGTCGGATTCCCAGCCGTACTGTGCCGCCTTGCGCACGTTCAGCATCAGCCAGATCGAGGCCGCAAAGGTGGCGAGCGCGAGCAGGAGGTCGTACCAGGGAATCCGGTTGAGCGGCGCGGTCTCCGTTCCCGGGAAGATCAGGAACGTGAAGGGCAGCATCAGCGCGATCAGCAAATAGAAATATTCGGTGTTGAGCTGGGTGTAGTCGATGAAGAAGCGCAGCGAGAATTGCTGGTTGATGCACAGCAGGATGGTCGCGGCCGTCGCGATCACCAGCGCCCAGCGCCAGACGCCGCGCAACGTGCGCACGCGCGTGACCTCGGCCTCCTGCAGATTGCCGAGCCCGGCATGCGGATCTTCGAACTCGATCTTCTTCGCAGGCGCAGCCGCGGCGCTATCGGGCATCGCGCATCCCCCAATGCTGTTGGTTTTGGCCGCAGCCTAGAGCATGACCCGGAAAGCTGTGAAGCGGTTTTCCGCAAAAGATCATGCTCGAACAAAGCGCCAAAGCGCGATGACGACTCACCCGATCTCATCGCGCATTTGGCAGGTCTCACTCGAAGCCATTAGGCATATTGGCCTTGGCGAGTGCCGCGGCACGCGCCTCCATCCAGCCGTCGAGGAACGCCTTGTCGTCGGACGGCGGATTGGACTTGCCGTAGTCCGCCCAGGCCGTCGCCAGCACCTCCTGGCGCTTGTACAGCGCGTTGTTGTGCGCCTCCTGCTCGTCGGTCCATTGCCCGGCTTCCTTCAGCGCCTTCACGGCGCCGGGATGCACCGGCACCACCCAGTTCTTGGTCTGCCGGCTGGCTGCGAGCCCGCCGGCGCCCGGCGCTGAATCCTTGTAGGCGTCGTAATTGACGATCATCGCCTTGGTGATCGAATAGACCTGCTCGGCCGGCTGCGAGGCATAGGCGACGAAGATCGGATAGGGGTAGTTGCCGAGCTCGATCGGCTTGTCCGGCGAGATGCCGGCGCCGCAAGTCGCGGTTTGCGGGAAGAAGAACGAGCCGACCTTCTGCACCCGCGCCCAACCCTCCTTGTCCTTGGCGGGCAGCGGCGGCCACATCAGGCCGCGCGGCGAGGTCTCGGCCTCCTTGGCGGGGCCGGTGATGGTGGTGCCGAACGCGGCGTCGGTGTCGTTGTTGATCAGGCCCTTCCACATCGCGCCGTAGCTGGCGAACTCGACGATCTTGACGTCGTTCTGGGTGAGGCCGCCGAACGCGAGCATCGCCAGCGCGTTCTGGTTCAGCGCCGGCGAGCCGACCACGAAGCCGACGCGCTTGCCCTTGAGGTCCTTCATCTCCTTGACGCCGGCATCGGCCGCGACGCCGAGCGCGCCGCAATTGCAGTCGACCGATGACAGCAGCAGTTGCAGCGCCTGCGGACCCCATTCCCTGGCGCCGAATTCGAACACGCCTTCCTGCGCGAAATAGGTGCCCGATCCCATCGCCGAGGAGACCGCGCGCTTGGCGCGCAGCGGCGCGAGGCGCGCGACGTCGTTGCCGGCCGGCAACACGCGGACATCGGTGCCGTATTTGTCCTTCATCATCTTGCCGACGCCGACCGCGATGTTGAAGCCGGCGGTGCCGGTGTCATAGGCGGTGACCGCCATGGTCGGCGGCAGCTTGACGTCTTCGGCCGAGGCGGGCGCGGCCAAAGCTACGGAAAGGCCGGCGAGAAGGGCAGGCGCAAGCGCCAGCAGCCGATGCATCATATTTCCTCCCTTTTGTTTCGCTCTGCGAAACTTTTATGGGTCGGATGATTGCATCGCCTCCCGGCGATGGCAACGCTACCTCCGACGCATGCCCGCGGTTTTGGCGGTCACATCACAGGACAGATTGTCGCGGCGGAGGATTTGGCGGGCGGTGCTCAGGTCTCGACGATCGCGACCGCCTGGCCTTCGGCGATTACGTCGTCGATTTTGACCAGAATCGACTTGATTTTGCCTGCTGTGGTCGAGGTAACAGGTATTTCCATCTTCATCGCTTCGACGAAAGCGATCTCGTCGCCGTCGCCGACGCGGCTGCCGGCTTCGACGGGAAGCGCGCAAACGCGCCCCGCAACTTCGGTCACGACCTTGATCTCAGGCATTCCACTCTCCGATACCGTCTTGCGGAAATTTCATCCGGCGAACGGCTTTTTGTTGTGGCGGCAGATTGCCTGAGGTAGCGTGTTCTTCAAGTGGAATTTTATTCCGCGTGACGGAATGGAGCCATAAAAACGGAGCCACTAAAAAATGGGACGGCGCTCGGAACGGCTAAGCAGGCAGGGAATGCTCGCCAGCGAAACAGGCGATGGCGATGTCATCCAGGTGGTATCGCGCGCCTTCGATGTGTTGCGATGCTTCGAGGGGCACGAGGCCCGGCTCGGCAATCTCGAAATCTCCAACCGCTGCGGATTGCCGCGCTCGACGGTGTCGCGGCTGACGCACACGCTGACGCGGATGGGGCAGCTCGTGTATCTGCCGCGTGATCAGAAGTATCGCATCGGCCCGAGCGCGGTGGCGATGAGCACCTCGATGATGAAGGGACTGCAGCTGCGCAATCTGATCCGGCTGCGCCTGCAGGACGTCGCCGATCAACTGCCCGGCACCGTCGGCTTCGTGATCCCCGACCGCTTTCATCTGGTCTATCTCGAATTCGCCCGCGCCGCGAATGCGCTCGGCCTGCACGAGGCCACCGGCAGTCGGATCTCGATGGCGACCACCGCCGCCGGCCACGCCTACACAGCGGCGCTCGATCCGATGATCGGCGACGCGCTGATTGCCGAGATGGAGCGCGAGTTGCCCGACAGCGCCAAGCTGCTGACGCCGCGCATCGAGGCCAACCGCCGTCATCTCCAGGAGCACGGCTATGTCGTCGCCTGCGGCCTGTGGAGCCCGCATATCAACGGCGTCGCGGTGCCGATGTGGTCGCCGCAGTACCAGACCTACGTGGTCACCACGATCGGCCTGCTCTCGGCGATGTATGACGAGAAGCGGCTGCATCGCGAGGTGGCGCCGCAGATGGTCGAACTCGGTGCCGCGATCGGCAGCCTGCTGGAAGGCGCCGACGGTGACATCTTCGCTAATCGGATCGAGCGCAAATCGCTTCCGGTGACCGCCCATAACAACAATAAAATGATCAAGACGGAGGCCCTGAATGAACTGGAAGCCGGAACTCGACGACCTCGCCCGGCGCGAAGCGTTCGCGCGGGAGATGGGAGGCGTTGACAAGGTCAAGCGGCAACGCGACCAGGGCCGGCTCACGGTTCGTGAGCGCTTCGACAAGCTCGTCGACCCCGACAGTTTTCACGAGATCGGTGCCATCTCCGGCATCGCCGAATACGACGAGAACAACGAGCTCAGGCATCTGACGCCGGCGAATTGCGTGTTCGGCCGCGCCAAGGTCGACGGCCGCACCGTGGTGGTGGTCGGCGACGACTTTACCGTGCGCGGCGGTTCTGCGGACGCGTCGATTTCCGCCAAGCCGCTGATGGCCGAGGAGATGGCGCACGACTTCCGCCTGCCGATCATCCGCGTGATCGAAGGCTCCGGCGGCGGCGGTTCGGTGAAGACGATCGAGACGCGGGGCGCGGCCAATCTGCCCGGCGGCGTCGGCGGCACACGCTGGTACTGGTACACGACCGCCAATCTGGCGCGGGTGCCGGTGGTCGGGCTCGGGCTCGGCTCCGTCGCCGGGCTCGGCGCTGCGCGGCTCGCCGCCACGCATTATTCGGTCATGACCAAGAACTCGGCGATGTTCGTCGCCGGCCCGCCGGTGGTGAAGCGCCTCGGACAGGATCTGACCAAGCAGGAGCTCGGCGGCGCCGACATCCAGACCCGCGCCGGTGCAATCGATCAGGCCGTCGAGACCGAGGAGGAGGCGTTCGACTGCGCAAAGCGCTTCCTGTCCTATCTGCCGTCGTCGGTCTACGAGCTGCCGCCGACCATTCCCTGCACCGACGATCCCGAGCGTGCCGAGGAGTCGTTGCTGAAGGCCGTGCCGCGCAACCGCCGGCAGGTCTACAAGATGCGGCCGATCATCGAGGCTGTGGTCGACAAGGGCTCGTTCTTCGAGGTTGCCGCCAACTTCGGCCGGCCGATCATCACGGGCCTCGCGCGGATCGAGGGCAGGGCGGTGCTGCTGCTGGCGAGCGATCCGTTCCACTACGGCGGCTCCTGGACATCGGACGCCTGCCAGAAGGTGATACGCTGGGTCGACTTCGCCGAGACCTTCCATCTGCCGGTGGTCTATCTGATGGATTGCCCCGGCTTCATGATCGGGCTCGAAGCGGAGAAATCCGCCACCATCCGCCATGGCGTGCGGGCGATGGCGGCGGTCAACCAGAGCACGGTGCCGTGGTGCACCATCATCGTCCGCAATGCCTTCGGGGTTGCCGGCGTGGTGCATCAGCCGGCCAATCGCTTCTCGATGCGCTATGCCTGGCCGTCGGCCTATTGGGGCTCGCTGCCGCTCGAGGGCGGCATCGAGGCGGCCTATCGTGCCGAGATCGACGCCGCCGCCGATCCCGCCGCGAAGCTGCAGGAGATCGAGGACCGCCTCAACAAGCTGCGCTCGCCGTTCCGCTCGGCCGAGAAATTCTGGGTCGAGGAGGTGATCGACCCGCGCAAGACGCGTTCGCTGCTGTGCGAGTTCGTGCGTCTCGCCGAGCCGATCCGCGAGGTCGGGCCGCCGCGGAACATGTCGACGCGGCCGTAAGATTTGCCACCGTCATTCCGGGGCGGTCCGTTAGGACCGAACCCGGAATCTCGAGGTTCCGGGTCTGGTCCTTCGGACCATCCCGGAACGGCGCTGCTTCCTACTCGCTCTCCCGATGCACGTCATGGATCACGATGCCCATGCCGTTCTCGGGCATCTTGATCCAGTCGCGCCGCTTCAGCGAGCGCCTGGTGTCCTCGTGTCCGCTCACCCAGTGCTCGCGCATCGAGGTGCCCGAGAATTCGTGGTCCTTGGCGTCGCCCTCATAGGCCTTCTGCTGATAGATCAGTTGCAGCAGCGTGATGCCCGGCAGCTTGCTGTTCGTCTGCTTGAGCTGGCGCTCGTCTTCCGACAGCTGGTCGTCGGGAATTTTGCCGAGCGCGTTGTGCAAGGCGGTGCGCAGCGCATAGGTCTTGCGGTAGACGTCGGTGTTGTAGCGGGTGCGCGAGGAATACATGATGTCCTTGTGGCGGGCCATCACGTCCTGAATGTCGCGCGGCAGCGCACCGCGCGCCGAGAACAGGTCGACCTGGAACACCAGCGAGTTGGCGTTGTCCTCCTGGTCGAGCAGATGCTGCAGCGGCGTGTTGGAGACGATGCCTCCGTCCCAGAAATGATCGGTGCCGACCTTGACCATCGGCAGCGCCGGCGGCAGCGCGCCGCTCGCCATGATGTGCTCGGGGATGATCTCGTCATGGGCGTTGTCGAAATAGATGAAGTTGCCCGACAGCACGTTCACCGCGCCGACCGCAAAGCGGATCTTCTTGGAATTGATGCGGTCGAAGTCGACCAGCTCGAGCAGCGACTCGCGCAGCGGCGTGGTGTCGTAATAGCTGGTGGCGGTGCGGGCGCCGGCCGGGCTGAACCACGGGTTGGTCGCGTGCGGGCTGAAGAAGCCGGGCTGGCCCAGCGTCGT
The DNA here is from genome assembly GCF_900696085.1 of Bradyrhizobium ivorense. GTDB lineage: Bacteria > Pseudomonadota > Alphaproteobacteria > Rhizobiales > Xanthobacteraceae > Bradyrhizobium > Bradyrhizobium ivorense. The sequence continues at coordinate 251,221 of NZ_CAADFC020000016.1, read as the reverse complement.
CGTCATCCATGAGCTCGTGAAATTGCGCGCCTTGCGGAAGATGTCGCCATCTGGCGTGTAGTGCCAGATCTTGCGGCTGGTGACGCGGTCCCAGAACGTGTGCAGCCGCTCCAGCCGCCTCGAAGGCGGATTGCCGGCGATGATCGCCGAGTTGATGGCGCCGATCGAGACGCCGCAGACCCAGTCGGGCTCGATGTTGGATTCATGCAGCGCCTGATAGACGCCGGCCTGATAGGCGCCGAGCGCGCCGCCGCCCTGCAGAACGAGGGCCACCCGATCGCAGCCCGCCGGACGCCAGCCGGGCGTCGCGTGATCGATGTCCTGGAAAGGGTCTTGGAAATGAGGGGCTCGCGCATCCATAACTGACACTCCAATATGCGCGGCGAGAATTCAGCGCGGCGATGACGCCGTGATGACAAGCGCCGCGCGCGCACCGCGCACGTCCGATGCGCTTGCCTGCATGGTTGGCATCGGTCGCTTGCCTGAAGCGCAGGTCATGCCGCTGACGGAAATCCCTCACATCGCTGTCAATCTCGGCCGCTAGCCTCCCGCGCAATCATTTCGAAACAGGGGTTATTGCGATGCGCAGGGAAGATCTGCTCAAGCTTCCGTCGATGCCGGCTTCCGGCCCGAGCTATCCCGCCGGCCCTTATCGCTTCGTCGATCGCGAATTCCTCGTCATCACCTACGAGACCGATCCGGAGCTGATCCGCGCCGGCCTGCCCGAGCCGCTGGAGCCGATCGCGCAGCCGATCGTGCATTATGAATGGATCAAGATGCCCGACTCATCCGGCTTCGGCAGCTACACCGAGTCCGGCCTCGTGATTCCGGCGCGCCTGCATGGCGAGGAGGTCAACTTCGTCTGCCAGATGTATCTCGACGATGATCCGCCGATCGCGGCCGGCCGCGAGATCTGGGGCTTTCCGAAGAAGTACGCCCACCCCAAGCTCGAAATCGTCAAGGACACGCTGACCGGCACGCTGGAATATGCCGGGCAGCTCGTCGCCATGGGCACCATGGGCTACAAGCACGAGAGCATGGCGGGCAATGGCGACATCACCCGCGCCACGCTGTCGAAGACGCAAGTTAATCTGAAGATGATCCCGGGCGTCGACGGCCACCTCGAGGTCTGCCAGCTGGTTGCGATCAACCTGACCGACATCGTCGTCAAGGGCTCGTGGATCGGGCCGGGCCGGCTGCATCTGGTGCCGCACGTGAACGCGCCGGTCGCCGACTTCCCGGTCAAGCGTGTGGTCGGTGCGCATCACTTCCTCGCCGACCTGACGCTGCCGTTCGGTCGCGTGGTGCATGACTACAACAAGGAAGCAGCAGCAGTGGCGCCGACCGGTCTCGCGGCCGAGTAGGGCCGGGCCTTGACATAAAACTGTAACAAGCGCGTCCTCCTATGCTGCGACAGAGGGACGCGCCTGTCTGTTTTGCGCGGGGGCGGGGGTTTGAGCATGGCATTTCACGCGATTGCCTTCGTTGTGTGCTTGGCAGTTTTCCTGGCGGCTTTCCCGGAGGCCGGCCATGCTGGCTGATCGGCCTGCTGCCAATGTTGCGCCGCTGCTGACGCCGGGCGCGGTCCCCGGGCTGGTGTGGGCGTTTCGCCTGCACCACGACGGCAGCGCCGAGCCGCTTCCGATCGATGTGCCGATCGAGCCGAGCCATGACGGACGGCTCTGGCTGCACTTCAACCTCACCGATCTGCGCACCCGGGCGTGGCTTGCCAATCTCCATGTTCCGCAGCTGGCGCGCGACTTGCTGCTGTCGAACGACAATTTCCAGCAGATCCACATCGTCGACAACTGCGTCTATGGCGTGTTCTCCGATCTGGTCCGCGACATCGATGCCGCGACCAGGGAGACCGGCTTCCTCCGCTTTGCGATGACCGAGCGTCTGTTGCTCAGCGGCCGTCATCAGGCCTTGAGCTCGGTCGATGCGGCGCGCCGGGTGCTCGAGGGCGGCCATCGCGTCGAGAGCGTCGCGGCGCTCTTGGAGAAGATCGTCGACGAGATCGCCGACACCATGGACCGCATGGCCGACAAGATCGGCACCGATCTCGACGGCATCGAGGAGAAGGTGCTCGCCGACGACACCGGATCCGAGCTGCGCAGCAGTCTCGGCAAGATGCGGCGCACCTGCGTGCGGCTGCATCGCCAGCTCGCGGGGCTGCGCGTGCTGTTCCACCGGCTCGAGCAGAAGAACACCGACAATCTCACGCCGGCGCTGCGGCTGCAGGCCGGCAAGCTGGCGCAGCGGCTCGACGGCCTCGATCACGACATCGTCGAGCTGCACGAGCGCAGCCGCCTGCTGGAAGAGGAGCTGCGCTTCAAGCTCGAGGAGCAGAGCAACAAGCATCTGCATGCGCTCTCCGTCGTCACCATGATGCTGCTGCCGCCGACCTTGGTCACCGGCATCTTCGGCATGAACACCAAGGGGCTGCCGCTCACCGAGAACGAAAGCGGCTTCCTGGTCGCGGCAGGTCTGCTGGTCGGCTCGTCGCTGCTGGCCTATCTGATCATGCGGCGGCTCGGAATCGTCAAATAGCGCGAGCGCTCCGCGATAACAGCCATGTGCAGAGGCCTCTTCCGCGCAACACTGGTGTCCGCGGTCCTCGCGCTCTGCGCGTCCGCGATGCCGGCGCGCGCCGAGGACAAGCCGGTCGCCGACCGCATCGCCGATGCGCGCGCCGCGCTGGAGGAGGCCGGCTACCAGTTCAGCATCACCTATATCGGCGAGGGCTTTGGCAACGCCTCGGGCGGCGTCAGCACCGGCAAGGCCTACACCGGCCGTCTCGACCTCGGCACCACGATCGATCTCGAGAAGGTGATGGGCTGGACCGGCGCGACCTTCCACGCCAACATGTTTCAGATCCACGGCGACGGGCTGTCGCGCGGCTATGTCGGCAATCTGTTTCTGGTGTCCGGCGTCGAGTCGCTGCCGGCGACGCGGCTCTACGAACTCTGGATCGAGCAGAAGCTAATGGACGGCCGGCTCGCGATCCGCGTCGGCCAGCAGGGCTCCGACGTCGAGTTCATCGACAGCCAGTACGACGACATCTTCATCAACTCGGCGCTGGGCTGGCCGGGCATCACCGGCGTCAACCTTCCGGCCGGCGGACCTTCGCCGGCGCTTGCGGTGCCGGGCATCCGCATCAAGGCCGGCCTGACCGACCGCCTCACGGCCTATCTCGGCCTGTTCGACGGCTCGTCCGCGCCGCCGCAGGCAACCGTGGACCCGCAACTCGCCAACCCGCACGGCATCCTGTTCCGCGTCAATGATCCGCCGTGGTGGATCGGCCAGCTCAAGTACAAATTCGATATCGGCGAGAGCAGGCTGCCGGCGACCATCACCGGCGGCGCCTGGTATCACATGATGTCGTTCGCCGATCAGCGCTTTGGCGCCGACGGGCTGTCGCTGGCCGATCCGGACAGCTCCGGCGATCCGCGCTGGCTGCGGCGGGACAACGGCATCTTCATGGTCTACGAACAGCTGCTGGCGCGCGCCAAGCCTGATGTCGACAAGGGCATCGCGTTCTTCATGCGCGCCTCGATCAGCCCCTCCGACCGCAATCTGATCAGCGCTTATGTCGACGGCGGCTTGCTGTTCGCCGGCTTCAGCGAAAGCTTCCCGGACGACCGGTTCGGCATCGCCGGGATCTTCGGCAAGATCTCCAGCGCCGCCCGCGCGCTCGACCGCGATACCCAGATCTTCACCGGCACGGCGTATCCGATCCGCGACTATGAGGCGATCCTCGAAATCACCTACCAGCACGTCGTCAGCGTCAACTTCACCATGCAGCCGATGTTTCAGTACATCGCCCATCCCGGCGGCGGCGCGGTCGATCCCAACGATCCGACGCAGACGCATCGGATCAGGGACAGCATGGTGTTCGGGATGCGCACCATCCTGTCGTACTGAATACGCGCTCAGGCCGCGGCCGGCTTCGCCTCCGTGACCGGCTTCGGCTGCGGCCGCGTGATCGCGAGCGCGATCAGCGCTGCGAACACGCAGAGCGCGCCGGCAATGAAGAACGCCGGCAGATAGCTCGCATAGAGCGTGCGCGACACGCCGGCGCCAAATGCCGCCGCACCGGCACCGAGCTGATGGCCGGCGAAGATCCAGCCGAACACCAGGTTGGCGCGCTCGGCGCCGAAGCGCTGCGCGGTCAGCCGCACCGTCGGCGGCACGGTCGCGATCCAGTCGAGCCCGTAGAACATCGCAAACAGCGACAGGCCGTAGAACGAGAAGTCGGAAAACGGCAGGAACAGCAGCGACAGCCCGCGCAGGCCATAATACCAGAACAATAGCCAACGGTTGTCGTAGCGGTCGGACAGCCAGCCGGAGATGATGGTGCCGAAGAAGTCGAAGATGCCCATCGCGGCGAGCAGGCTCGCGGCCTGCACCTGCGGGATGCCGAAGTCGAGGCACATCGGGATCAGATGGACCTGGACCAGGCCGTTGGTCGAGGCGCCGCAGACGAAGAAAGTCGCGAACAGGATCCAGAACACCGACGATTTTGACGAGTCGCGCAGCGTGCCGAGCGCCGCCGCCATGATCGGCGCATTGGCCGGCGGCGGGGTTGCCAGCGGCGCGGTGCCGTCGTCGCCGAACGGACGCAGGCCGAGATCGCTCGGCCGGTCGCGCATCACCATCAGCACGGCAAAGGCGGCGACGCCGAGCGCGGCGCAGACCACGGCCAGCGCAGGACGCCAGCCGTAGCGTTCGGTGAGCGTGGCGATCAACGGCAGGAAGGCGAGCTGCCCGGTTGCGACGCTCGCGGTCATGATCCCGATCACAAGCCCGCGCCGCGCCACGAACCAGCGTGATGCAATGGTGGCGCCGAGCACCAGCGCGGTCATGCCGGTGCCGATCCCGATCACGACGCCCCACAGCAGGATCAATTGCCAGACCTGCGTCATCGCCAGCGAGGCGAGCAAGCCCGTGACCACGATCAACTGCGCCGCCAGCGTGACGTTGCGCAGGCCGTAGCGGTTCAACAGCGCGGCGGCGAACGGCGCCATCAGCCCGAACAGGATGAAGCGGATCGACAGCGCCGAGGAGATTTCCGCGGTCGACCAGCCGAACTCCTTCTGCAGCGGAACGATGAAGACGCCGGGCGCGCCGACGGTGCCGGCCGAGATCAGCGCGGCAAAGAAGGTGACGGCAACCATCACCCAGCCATAGTGGACGTTGCGGCGGGCGAGGGTGGAAGCAAGCCAGTTCGAGATCATTGGGCCCCGGATGAAATGCGATGAGGGTATTGTTCGTGATGCCTAATATGCCACGAGGGCGCTATGTCTAAAATGACGTAGTTCCCTCGTTTTCGGACTCGGTACTTGGGGCGTCATTGCGAGGAGCCAACGGGTCGCGCGAACGATGACAGGCTCCGCGACGAAGCAATCCATCGGTCCGCATACGCGGTGAAATGGATTGCTTCGCTTCGCTCGCAATGACGGGGATAGAGCCACGCTGCGTGACTTTGCGCAGCTCGCCACCCGCCAGTTAGTTCGTCACGCGCTCCACCGCGATCGCGGTGGCTTCGCCGCCGCCGATGCACAAAGCGGCGACGCCGCGCTTCAGATTCTGCGCCTCCAGCGCGTGCAGCAAGGTCACGATCAGCCGGGCGCCGGTGGCGCCGATCGGGTGGCCGAGCGCGCAGGCGCCGCCATTGATGTTGAGCCGGTCACGCGGAATGCCGAGGTCGCGTTGCGCCGCCATCGCGACCACGGCAAACGCCTCGTTGATCTCGAACAGGTCGACGTCGCCGACGCTCCAGCCGACCTTGTCGAGCAGCTTGCGGATCGCCGGGATCGGCGCGGTGGTGAACCACTGCGGCTCCTGGCTGTGGGTGGCATGGCCCTTGATCTCGGCGAACACCGGCAGTCCGTCGCGATCGGCCAGCGACCGGCGGGCCAGCACCAGCGCCGCGGCGCCGTCAGCATTGGCCGAAGAGGCGGCCGGCGTGATGGTGCCATTGGCGCGGAACGCCGGCTTCAGGCCGGGGATCTTGGCCGGATCGACCTTCAGCGGATGCTCGTCATTGCCGATGATGCGGGGGCCGGCCTTTTCGGCCAGCGTGATCGGCGCGATCTCGGCCTTGAACGCGCCGCCTTCGACCGCCTTGCGGGCGCGGGTCAGCGTCTCCATCGCATAGGTGTCCTGATCGGCGCGGGTAAACTGGTAGGCCTCGGCGGTCGCCTCACCGAAATCGCCCATCGAGCGTCCCGTCTCATAGGCGTCCTCGAGCCCGTCCATCATCATGTGGTCGATGATGCGGTCGTGGCCGGCGCGATAGCCGCCGCGCGCCTTCTGCAGGAGATACGGCGCGTTGCTCATGCTCTCCATGCCGCCCGACACCACGATCTCGGCGGAGCCGGCCTTGATGATATCGTGGCCGAGCATGGTCGCCTTCATGCCGGAGCCGCAGACCTTGTTGACGGTGGTGGCGCCGGTGGCATCGGGCAGTTTTGCGCCGCGCGCGGCCTGGCGGGCAGGGGCCTGGCCCTGGCCGGCCGGCAGCACATTGCCCATGAACACCTCGTCAACCCGTTCCGGCGCCAGCTTGGCGCGCTCCAGCGCCGCGCCGATCACATGAGAGCCGAGCTTGTGCGCGGCGAGCGGCGTCAGTTCCCCCATGAAACGGCCGAGCGGGGTGCGGGCGGCGGACAGGATGACGACGGGATCGGCGCTGGATGACATGGCAGGACTCCCTTGGGTGCCGGAGATTTGTTTGAATTATATGCATCATATGATGCGTCGCAAAAAAGTGCAACGGGCATGACAAATTGTCGTGCTCGGATGACATGGCATGACCGTCGCGAGGCCGCGGCTGCGCGAATAGCGGGCAATGCGGCCTCAGACAGGGGGCTTTGGTTGCTTGACATTGTAAGTAAAAATATTATTACAAAGCTGTGTTCGGAGAAGCGGCTAATGTTGCAGACAAAACGAAGCTATGGCGGCATGGTAACCGCGCCGCACCACCTCGCGGCGCAGGCTGGACTCGCCGTCTTGTCGGAAGGTGGCAATGCCATTGAGGCCATGATCGCCTCGGCCGCGACGATCGCCGTGGCCTATCCCCACATGAACGGCCTCGGTGGCGATAGCTTCTGGCTCGTCGGCCGCGCCGGTTCGATGCCGGTCGGGATTCAGGCTTGCGGGCGCGCTGCGATGGCCGCGGATCGCGGCTGGTATCGCCAGCGAGGCTGCAGCAGCATTCCCGGTCGCGGCCCGCTTGCCGCGCTCACCGTCGCCGGTACCGTCGACGGTTGGCAGAAGGCCTATGAACTCAGCCGCGATCGTCATGACGGCCGGCTGCCGATGGCGCGGCTGCTCGAGCCGGCAATCCGGCATGCCGAGGAGGGCGTAGCCGTCACCAGCACGCTGCATGAAAACATTCGCAAGAAGCGGCACGAGCTCGAAAGCGTGCCCGGCTATGCCGAGGTCTATCTGCCGCAAGGCATCCCGCTTGCGGTCGGAGCGCGGCTGCGGCAGCCGCGTGTCGCCGAGACGTTGCGGCGATTGGCCAAGGTCGGCCTGGCCGACTTCTATCGCGGCGAGCTGGCGCGCTCGATGGCGGCCGACCTCGAGCGGGTAGGGAGCCCGCTGCGGCTCGCCGATCTGGAGCGACATCAAGCAGCGCTGGTGACGCCGCTCTCGGTCGAGGTGTCCGGACACAAAATCTTCAACATGCCTCCGCCGACGCAGGGGCTGGCCTCGCTCTTGATCCTGGCGCTTTATGCCCGGCGCATGGCCGACGAAGCCGATGGCGTCGATCATCTGCACAGGCTCGTCGAGTGCACGAAGGCTGCGTTCCGTATTCGCAACAACCACGTGACCGATCCCGACTACATGAAGCGCCCCGCCGCCGAATTCCTGTCCGAGGAATCGCTGGCCGCGCTTCACGAAACCGTATCCGACCGCCGCGCCGCGCCGTGGCCCGATCCGTCCAAACCAGGCGATACGGTGTGGCTCGCCGCGACCGATCGCAGCGGGCTCAGCGTCAGCTTCATTCAAAGCGTCTATTGGGAATTTGGCTCGGGCGTCATCCTCCCCGAGAGTGGAGTCACCTGGCAAAATCGCGGAACGAGCTTTAGCCTCGGCGATACCGACACCAATCGATTGGATCCGGGACGCCTGCCGTTTCACACGATCCAGCCCGCAATGGCAGAGCTCGGTGATGGCCGGCTGATATCCTATGGCACGATGGGCGGCGAGGGGCAGCCGCAAACCCAGGCCGCCATCTTCAGCCGTTACGCCATGCACGGCCAGGAGCTGCAGTCCGCGATTACGGCGCCCCGCTGGCTGCTCGGTCGCACCTGGGGCGAGGAAAACAACAACCTGAAGATCGAATCCCGCTTCGATCCCGCCATCATCGATCGGCTGCACGCGCTCGGCCACGACATTCAAATGGCCGGTCCGTTCGAGGAGTTCATGGGACACGCCGGCGCAATCGTCTGGCATCCGGATGGCCTGATGGAAGGGGCCAGCGATCCGCGCAGCGACGGCGTCGTGGCGACCCGCTGAGGGATTCCCGGCGCACGATCCGCAGGATTGCGGCACGTGCGGCTCGGGTGAAGCGGTTTTCCCTCGCGACAAACGCGGAGCGTTTGCGCAGAGATCATGCTCAAACGAGGAGTCAAAGCGCGACGATGATTCAACCCAATCTCGTCGCGCTTTAGCGGGAGGGCTTGCCGAGGCGCGCCGTCGCCTTCGATCCTGCAGACTTGTGCTTGCGTTCCCCGGCGGCAGCCGTCAGCCAGGTCAAGATCATGTCCTGCGCATGCTCACGGCGTCGCGCCAGCCAGTCCGAATCGCCGAGGTCCTTGTCGAACATCGCCGACAGCGTGTACCGGTTGGAAACGTGGAAATAGCTCATCGCAGTGATTGAGACATAAAGCTGGATCGGATCGACATCACTGCGAAACAGGCCGGCAGCCACGCCGCGCCGCAGGATGCTTTCGATGCTTGCAACCAGGGGCAGGGTAAGATCGGCAATCTTGCGCGACTTGCGCATATTGCGCCCGCGTTGAAGGTTCTCGGTGTTGATAAGGGCGATGTAGTTCTGGTGCTGCCCGAAAAACGTGAATGTAAAATCGATCAGCTCGCTCATTGCGGCGATCGGCTCGAGATCATCCAGTTTCAGCCGCTGTTCGGCCGCACGAATTTCGGTGTAGACGTCCTCGAGGACCGCGATGTAGAGCCCGTTCTTGTCGCCGAAATAGGCGTACAGCAAGCGCATGTTGGCCTTGGCGCGTTGCGCAATGGCCTCGACCCGTGCGCCGCCGAGGCCATTGTGGCAGAACTCGAAGGTCGCCGCACGCAGGATCGCCTCCTTGGTGAGCGCTGAGTCGCGAGGTCGCCTTCCGCGCGTGGTACTGCGGCTAGGGTTGCTCTGTGCTGTCGTCTCTGTCACGGCGTCAACCTTGGCTGGGCTCGGGTATTCGCGCAAGGCAGGTCGCCATCAGGCCACACGGGGCTGCGGACCAGTTCCCGGCGCAAGCAGCTCGGATTGAGATCGGCAATACGGCGGTTCGTCAAGGGCGTTTCCTCCATGTTCACTGCCTCCGGGCGCCGGCGGTCACCGTCACGCCGTCGTGCGCGACGAGTCGGGCAGCCTTGTAGACATCGCGTGGCTTGGGACGGGCGACCACGGCTTCCTGGACATGCCGGGCGTCCAGCACGACGAAATCCGCCGTGCCGCCGACAGTGAGGCCGTAGTCCGTCAGGCCGAGCGCGCGTGCTGCGTTGGCCGTCACCATGTCGAAGGCCACGGCCAATTGATCATCGCTGTTGAACCCGGAGCGGTAGCCGACCATCATTGCGCGTTCGAGCAGGTCGCCGTCGCCGTAGGGCCACCAGGAATCCCGGATGTTGTCATTGCCGGAGAACACATTGACGCCGGCCTCGCGGAGCAGCAACACCGGCGGAAAGGCGTGCGCACCCGGGGCATTGGTGAGAATGGCGACGCCGGCCTCGGCAAGCTGGTGCGCGGTACGTTGAACTACGTCAGTTGCGACTTCGCCGAGCGCGTAGGCATGACTGATCGTGACCTTGCCGCCGAGGCCCGACGCCTTGGTCCGTCGCGCGATTTCCTCGATCTCCGAGATGCCCTGCAGACCGCCGTCATGCAGATGAATGTCGATGCCGACGCCATGCCGCTCGGCGATACCGAAGACGACGTCAAGATGCCCGGCAACGTCACCATCATGGCTAGCAGGGTCGAGTCCGCCGACCAGATCGGCGCCGGCGCGAACGGCTTCATCGAGCAAGTCGGCCGTTCCGGGCGATGTCAGGATGCCGCTCTGCGGGAACGCCACGATCTGGATCGAAACTTTCTCCCGGTGAGCCTCCCGCGCGGCGGCGATCGGTTCGAAATGGCGCAGGCCGACCTCTGCGTCGACATCCACATGGCTGCGCATGTGAGTCGTGCCCTGCGAGACGCAGAGATCGATCAGCGCCGCCGCTCGCACTGCGATGGGCTTGGCGCGGGCGAGCGCTTCCTTTTCGAATTTGACGCGCTCGCGCACGCTGAAGCCCGCGGTGCAGGGCCGATGCGGCTTCCAGTCATCGCCGATGAAGCATTTGTCCAGGTGGATATGACCTTCGACCATGCCAGGGAGCACCAGGCGTCGGCCAAGATCGCGGAATTCGCCGACTGCGCCGTAGCTTTGCCGGGACGACGTGATCGCCTCGATCTTGCCGCCGCGGACGGCGATGTCGACCAGTTGGCCGTCGGTCAGCCGCGCGTTCTGAAAAAGTGTGTCGATGGTTGTCAATTCGCGTCTCCAGTTTCTCAAGTCGGCACGATGCCGTCGGGCAGGGTGCACGAAAATGCCGCGATCTCGCCGGCGGTGGTGATCCAGATGTCCTCGCGCCTTGCGGCGATCGCCTGCAGCGCACGTCGCAGCGGCCGCAGCCGGTGCGGCTGGCCGACCAGGTACGGATGCAGCGCGATGCCCATCACCAGCGACTGCTTGGTGGATTGAGCGAGCATTTCCTCGAACGTGTCTGCGATCATGGTCGCAAACTGTTCGCCGCTGTCCTTGCGTCCGACAATCGAGGGGATGTCGTTCAGTTCCTGTGGATAGGGGACGGACAGGATGCGCCCGCCGCCCCTTGTCGAGAACCACACCGGCTGATCGTCCATGCACCAGTCGAGCAGGTATTGGTAGCCCGCTTCGGCGAGCAGGTCCGGCGTCACGTCGGATTGCGAGATCCACGGACCGAGCCAGCCGAGCGGCCGTCGTCCCTCGGCGCGCGTGATGATGTCCGTCGCTTCCTCGATCAGTCGCTGCTCCTCGGCGGGCGAGAGCACGCCCTGGCGTTCGGAATTGGTCCGTCCATGACCGACGACCTCGTCGCCGCGGGCGCGAAATGCGTCCATCACTTCCGGGCAATAGTGATAAATGCTGCTGTTCACGAGCACGGAGATCGGCAGTTTCAGTTCGTCGAACAGATCGATGAGTCGCCACACGCCGACCCGGTTGCCATAGTCGCGCCAGGCGTAGTTGAGGACGTCCGGATGCGGTCCGCCCGGGCAAAGTTCGGCGCCGAGACCGTCGCCGAAAGCGAAATGCTCGAGGTTGAGCGCGACGTAAACCGCGAGCCGCTTTCCGTTCGGCCACGCGAAGTCGGGGCGGCGCGTGATCGCGCTGTAGCGGTAGCGGTCATGCGAGCGCAGACCGCGCGCTGAGTCCGGCGTTTGCGCGCCTGTTGCGCCGCCGAGGCCGCCATCCGGGGCGGCTCGGTCCGGCCTCGATCCAATCTCCCGCTGCATTGCAATCTCCGTTCGTCGCGATCGGCCGCTTGACATTTGTGAATTTGTGAAGAAAGTTTTTACTTCCGTCAAGGCCGCGGAAACGGCGGCAACGGACCAGGGCGGCCGGGGAGCCGCCGGAGCGGGAGGAATTGCAGAAATGAACTACGCTTGTACCCCCACCACCGGGCCGTGCCGCCGCGTTGTCTTGCAGGGCGCGCTCGCAATGCTCATTGGTTCCCTGCCGTTTGCGGAGCGGGCGCCGGCCGCCGAGCCGATCAAGATCGGCCTGGTCACGGCGCTGTCGGGGCAGTCGGCACGCGCCGGCGAAGCCTTGACCCGCGGCGCCACGATCGCGATCGAGGACATCAACGCCAAGGGGGGCGTGCTCGGCCGTCCGCTGGAGCTGGTACGCCGCGACGATGAAAGCAATCCCGCGAAGGGGCTGACCGCCGCGCGCGAGCTGATCCAGCGCGAGAAGGTCGCGGTGCTGCTCGGCGGTCTCGATACGCCCGTCCAGCTTGCGATCGTGCCGTTCGTCAACAACGTCAAGATGCCGTTCGTGGTGCCATGGGCCGCCGGAACCAACATCACGCAGAACGGCGCGGCGACCAACTATGTGTTCCGCGTCTCGGCGATGGACGACGAGGTCGACAAGGCGATCGTTGCGTTCGCCGGCAAGACCTTCGCAGCCAAGAAGCCCGGCCTCATCCTCGTCAACAATCCCTGGGGTGAATCGAACGAGCATGGCCTGCGCGCGGCGCTGAAGGCGGCCGGCATCGAACCGGCGGGTGTTGAGAAGTTCGAGGCGAACGATGTCGACGTTGTCGCGCAGTTGTCTCGTCTCAAGCAGGCGGGCGCCGACTCCCTGTTCCTGGTGGGCAATGTCGGTCCATCCTCGCAGGTCGTGAAATCGCTCGACCGGATGGGCTGGGCGCCGCCGATCGTGTCGCATTGGGGGCCGGCCGGCGGCCGCTTCACCGAGCTCGCCGGTCCGAGCGCCGGGAACGTCATCTTCGTCCAGACCTACAGCTTTTTCGGCAACCTCTCGCCGGTCGGCAAGCGCGTGCTCGCCGAGTTGCAGGCGAAGTATCCGGATATCAAGGGTCCCGAGGACGTGACGCCTGCGGTCGGCTTCGCCAACGCCTATGACAGCGTCATGGTGATCGCCAGCGCGATCCAGAAGGCCGGCAGCATTGATCCGGCCGCGATTCGTGACGGCTTCTACGGAATCGACCGGCTGGAGGGCCTGATCAAGACCTATGAAAAGCCGTTCGCCCAGAACAAGCACGATGCGCTGACGGCACAGGACTACATCTGGGCCCACTTCGAAGACAACCACATCCTGCCGTTCAAGAAGTGACGGCAAGGGTCGTCCAGCAAGCAGATTGGGGTGATCATCGATGTCGTTTCTTTCGGCGATAATAACCGGAATGGCGCTGGGGAGCATGTACGGTCTGCTCGCGCTGGGCTTTCACGTCACTTACGCCGTGTCCGGCACGGTCAACTTCTCGCAGGGCAGCTCGATGACCCTGGGGGCCGTTGCCGGATACTTCTTCCTCGTCGTGTGGGGCTGGCCGGCCGCGATCGGCATCCCGGCGGTGCTGCTGGTCTGCGCGGTATATGGCGTCCTGATTGAACGCTTCGCGGTTCGTCCGTTCGTGCAGCGCGGCTCGGACAACTGGCTGATGGCGACCGTTGCGGTCGGCATCATCGTCGACAATGTGATGCTGTTCGTGTTCGGCAAGGAGCCGCGCAGCTTCCCGTCGATGCTGGCGGCCAAGCCGATCCAGATCGTGGAGGGCGCGGGGGTGTACCCGCTGCAGCTCCTGATTCCCGTGGTTGGCCTCCTGCTTGCGCTGGCGCTGCATCTGATCAGCCGCCGCACGCGGCATGGTGTCGCGATGCTTGCGGTGGTGCAAAATCCCAACGCCGCGCGGCTGATGGGCATCAATGTCAGCGGCGCCATCGCCGCAAGCTACGCGGTGTCGGCCATGCTGGCCGGTGTTGCTGCGCTGCTGATTGCGCCGCTGTTCAACGTCTCGTCCGAGATGGGCACGCTGTTCGGCATCAAGGCGTTTGCCGCTGCGATCATCGGCGGTCTTGCCAGCGCCTGGGGCGTCATGCTGGCCGGACTTTGCCTTGGCCTGATCGAGGTGTTCGCGACCAACTACCTCGGATCGGTCTACACCCAGATCATCACGTTCGCCTCCGTCATCGTCATCCTCGTCATCATGCCGCACGGGCTGCTCGGCCGAGCTGGAGTTAAGAAGGTATGACCTCTCGCGCTTCCCTTCTCGTCGCAGTCGCGGTGTTCGCGATTGCCCTCGGCTACGCCGCGGTCGCGGACAGCTATGCGGTGTTCCTGATCGCGACGATCTCGCTGACGGCGATCGCCTGCATCGGCCTCAACGTCCTGCTCGGCCTCGCGGGCCAGATCTCGCTCGGACATATCGGTTTCATGGCCATCGGTGCGTACACCACCGTGCTGCTGATGGAGAAGGCCGGCTGGCCCTACCTCGCCGCGACGGCGGGGGCCATCGTGCTGGTCAGCATCGTCGGCGGCCTGCTCGCGATGCCGGCGCTGCGCGTGCGCGGACCGTATCTGGCGATGGTGACGATTGCCTTCGGTTTCATCGTCGAGCATGTCACGATCGAGTGGCGCGATCTCACCGGCGGCGGCAACGGCCTGATGCTGAGCGCGCCGCCGAGCGTGTTCGGCTATGCGCTGTCCGAGCGTTCGCTTGCCATCGCCGGCATCGTGCTGGTGTTTGCCGGCCTTATCCTGTTCGAGCGGTTGAAGCGCAGCGGCTGGGGCTATGCCATGCGCGCTGCCCGCGATACCGAGGTCGCGACGCGCTCGCTCGGCATCGATCTGGTGCATGTCCGCGCCGTGGCCTTCGTGATCTCGGCGGCCGCGATGGCGCTGGCCGGCGCGCTGTTCGCGCCGCTGCAGGGCTATATCAGCCCGAGCTCGTTTCCGTTCCTGCAATCGGTGCTGCTGCTGTTCGGCGTCATGGTCGGAGGCGCCGGCTCGGCGTTCGGCCCGGTGATCGGCGCTGCGCTGGTGGTGCTGCTGCCGGAAGCGCTGTCGGATCTCGCCGAGTATCGCCTGCTGGCCTTCGGCGTGTTGCTGTTCGTCGTGCTGCGCGCCGCGCCCTCCGGCATCGTTGGCCTCGCCGAACAGCTCGCCGCAAAACTGCTGCCGGCGGGCAAGCCCGTGGCGGAGCCCGCGATCGCGGCGGCCAATGTCGATGCGGCGATCCTCGCGACACGCAGCGCTGCCGGGCTCGACGTCACCGATCTCTCGATCTCGTTCGGCGGCGTGCGCGCGGTCCAGGGCGTAACGTTCAAGGCGGCGCCCGGTGCCGTCACCAGCATCATCGGCCCCAACGGCGCCGGCAAGACCAGCGCGCTCAATCTGCTCAGCGGCTTCTACCGGTCGCAGGCAGGGACGGTGAAGCTCGGCGATCGCGATATCACGGGCATGACGTCGCATTTGCTGGCACGGGTCGGGGTGGCACGCACGTTCCAGACCACGCAGTTGTTCGGTTCGCTCTCGATCCTGGAAAACATCCTGCTGGCCGAGCGGGTCGGCCGTCTCGGCGGCATTGTCTCCGCGCTGCGCAACGCCGAGACGGAGGGTTTCGCGCGCTTCCTGCTGCGCTTTGCCGGCGTCGACGGCGACGCCGATCGTCTTGCGGATTCGCTGTCCCATGGCGAGAAGCGGCTGGTCGAGATCGCGCGCGCGCTGGCGTTGCGGCCCCGCATCCTGTTGCTCGACGAGCCCGCGGCCGGCCTCTCCAAGGGCGACAAGCAGCGCCTGACCGCGCTGCTGCGACGGATCGCCGATCTCGGAATTGCCGTCATCATCGTCGAGCACGATATGCCGATGATCATGTCGCTGAGCGATCTCATCGTCGTGCTCGACGGCGGCAAGCGCATCGCGATCGGCGATGCGGCGGCGATCCGCAACGACCCGCTGGTCCGCAAGGCCTATCTTGGCGACGCCACGCCGGGCGAGAAGAGCCGCGCGCCCCGGCCGGCGCGGCAGGGCACCGCACTCGAGGTCAAGACGCTCGACGCATTCTACGGCCTGTCGCGCGCCTTGAACGGTATCGATCTCGTGGTGGCTCCCGGCGAGGCGGTCGCCGTGCTCGGCGCCAACGGCGCCGGCAAGACCACCCTGATGCGGTCGATCGCCGGTCTCGAACCGCCGCGATCGACGGGTGAAGTCCGGCTCGCCGAGACGCGCATCGACAGGCTTCCCGCGCATGTTCGTGCCCGCTCCGGCGTCGTGCTGGTGCCGGAAGGGCGGCAGGTGTTTCCGGAGCTGACGGTGAAGCAGAACCTCCAGCTCGGCGCCTATGCGCGCAAGGGGCTCGACCTCGATGCCGCGATCGAGGCGATGTTCGTGCGCTTCCCGCGGCTGAAGGAGCGCATCGACCAGCGCGCCGGCCTGTTGTCCGGAGGCGAGCAGCAGATGCTGGCGGTCGCGCGCGGGCTTCTGACCGGGCCGAAGATCTTCATGCTGGACGAGCCGTCGCTCGGATTGGCGCCGCTGGTCGTCGACGAACTGTTTGCGTCGTTCGAGCGGCTGCGGAGCGAGGGCATGACCATCATCGTGGTCGATCAGATGGCGGGCCACGCGCTCGCGCTGGCCGACCGGGCCTATCTCCTGGAGACCGGTGCGATCCTGAAGAGCGGCGCCGCCGACATCATCGCCGAGGATCCGCTGCTTGAGGCGGCCTATCTGGGCGGCGAGGCCCAGGCCGGCGCGCCGCAACGGTTCGCGGCCCAGGCACGCTGAGGGAGGCGAGGGCGGATGTTTGTCGGAGGCCATGAAGGCGACGGGAGGCAGCCGGGTCGCCGGAGCGTGCCGGCCGAGCGGTGTCCCGAGCCCGCAGCGGCGGTCTGTGCCGGTGTGGAAGTGGGGCTGCTTGCCGACAGGGCGCTTCGCGATCGCGCCGCGGGCCAGGTCGTCGCCGTGTTCGAACGGTCGTTCTACGCCGTCATCGATGGCATCTGGATCTGCGTTGGACGGACCGGTATCGGATCGGGTCCGTTGCACGTGCTCGGCGACTTCCGATGGCCGGGACTGACGGTCGGCGATCCGGTGCGGATCGCGGGCTCCATTCTGTGGGTCGCAGGAGCGCCGCTCGCAAATCTCGCCGCGCGGTCGGTCTGGGCGCCGCGCGCTGCACCGCATTGGTCGATGAGCAGCCTGCGACGCGGCCTTGATGCCGTCGATGCGGTGTGGGGCGGTGATCTGACTTCCGAGGGGCTCGCCGTGGCTGGCTCCGGACATGTGCCGAGCGACGCTTCTCTCCTCGTTCGGGCTGCCAGGCCCGGTCTCGCTGCGCTGGGGCGAGTCCTGGCTGGCTCGGATGTCGATGCGGATCGAGAGTCCGGGCTTGCCGACTTGATCGGTCTCGGGCCGGGGCTTACGCCGTCCGGCGACGATCTGATCTGCGGTGCGCTGATTGCGTTGGCGGCGCTGGGACGCATCGAATGCCGCAATGCTTTGTGGGGCCATTGCCGCCCGCTGCTCGACGGCACCAACGACATCAGCCGAACCCATCTGCGCGCGGCGGCGCTGGGTTACGGCGCGGCGGCGCTGCACGCTGCCATTCATGCAACGATGAGCGGCGAGGTCGCCGGATTTCGTCGCGCGCTCACGGCCCTGATGGAGATCGGGCATACATCCGGACTGGATGCCTTTGCGGGCAGTCTGATCGTCCTGCGCCACGCCCTCCGCGAGCGATGATGCCGTTGCGAATCGAATTTCGAGTTCTCCCAAACTGCTCCGAACCAAGTTCGGAGTTCTTTTTTAGAGCCGGGATTTTCTTCGCCACCGAGATTCGCATCTTGCGAGAATCCAACCTTGACTAAGTAAGTGTTTTCTTATTAGCTCGGCACAACGAAACCAGCTTTGTTAGGGCGGAGGCGATGACGGATCAGGATAGGCCGCAGTATCAGCAGTTGCTGGCGAGCAAGGTCGAAGTCGTAAATGTCGGGCTTGAAGGGTTCGTGAAGGACCTCCGCGACTGCGGCATCGACGTCGTTCATGTCGACTGGAAGCCGTCGGCGGGCGGCGATCCGCAGATGGCGGCGCTGCTCGCGAAACTCGGTGTGTGAGGGCGCACCGATGAAGCTGATCGAAGACGCAAACCAGCAGGTGCTCGCCCGGATCCTCGAAGGAGAGCCGCGGCTGGTCGACATCGTTCCGGCCCGCCAAGTGATCCCGGCCTTGCGCGAGCGGATGATCCTTCACGCCGGACCGCCGATCTCCTGGGACCGGATGTGCGGCCCGATGCGCGGTGCCGTCGCAGGCGCCATCGTGTTCGAGGGCTGGGCGCAGGATCTGCCGACTGCGACCAAGCTCGCCGCCGGTGGCGAGATCGAATTTCACCCGAACCATCACTTCGGGGCGGTCGGCCCCATGACCGGCATGACGACGATGTCGATGCCGTTGTTCGTGGTCGAGAACGCGCGCTTCTCCAACCGCGCCTATTGCGCGATCAACGAGGGGCTCGGCAAGGTGATGCGCTTCGGCGGCAACGACGCGAGCGTGCTGAAGCGGCTCGCCTGGTTGCGCGACGTGTTCGGGCCAACGCTGGGCAAGGCGATCCGCGCCGCCGGCGGCATCGACCTGAAATCGATCGTCGCGCGGGGCTTGTCGATGGGCGACGAGCTGCATCAGCGCAATCTCGCCTGCTCGAGCGTTTTCCTTCGCGAGATCGCGCCCTGGATGGCGCGAACCTCGACCGACAACGCCGTTCTCGCCGAATGCCTCGCGTTCATCGGGCAGAACGATCAGTTCTTTCTCAACATCGCGATGGCGATGGGCAAGGCGATCACCGACCCCGCGAACGGCATTCGTGGTTCGACCATCGTCACCACCATGTGCCGCAACGGCACCGATTTCGGAATCCGCGTCAGCGGGCTCGGCGAGCAATGGTTCACCGCGCCGGTCGAAATGCCGGAGGGGCTGTATTTCGCGGGCTATTCCGAGAAGGACGCCAATCCGGACATGGGCGATTCCGCCATCGTCGAGACGATCGGCCTGGGTGGATTTGCGATGGCGGCGGCGCCCGCCGTCGCGGGCTTCGTGGGTGCCGGTGCGCCGTCCGAGGCCAGCAACTTCACCCGCTCGATGGGCGAGATCACGGTTGCGCAGAATCCGGAATGGACCATCGCCGCAATGGACTTCGCCGGCGTGCCGACCGGCATCGATATCCGCCTCGTCGTCGATTCCGGCGTGGTGCCTGTCATCAACACCGGCATCGCGCATCGCGAGCCCGGCATCGGGCAGGTCGGTGCCGGCGTGGTCAAGGCGCCGTTGGCGTGCTTCCAGCAGGCCATCGTGGCCCTCGCCAGGGATTTGGGGGTGTCATGAACGTCGTTGTCCTGAACGAGGTCCGCAAGGGATTCTATCTCGATTCGGTCGCGCTGATGCGGCTGTCGCGCGAGGTGGCCGGGTCGCCCGGCGTGATCGAGGCGGCGTTGATGATGGGAACTCCGTCGAACGCTGCGATCATGCGCAACGCGGGACTGCTGGAGGAGGGCGCTGTCGTCAAGGGCAATGACCTCGTGATCGCGGTCAAGGCTGAATCCGAATCCGCTGCCCGCGAAGCCCTCGACAAGGCGATCAAGTCGCTCGACAAGCCGAAGACCCAAGGCGAGGCGCAGGCCGCCTGGCGGCCGCACTCGATCGCCGCCGCCGTGAAGGCCCGGCCGGAGATCAATCTCGCGCTGATCTCCGTTCCCGGCGAGTTCGCCGCCGCCGAGGCCCGCAAGGCGCTCAATCGCGGCCTGCATGTCCTGATGTTCAGCGACAACGTATCCCTCGAGGACGAATTGTCGCTCAAGCAGCAGGCGCGGGCGGCCGGCCTCCTGATGATGGGGCCGGATTGCGGAACTGCCGTGATCGGCGGCGCGCCGCTGGCGTTCGCCAACAGGATCAGGCGCGGCAGGATCGGCATCATCGGCGCGTCGGGTACCGGAACGCAGGAAGTCTCGTGCCTGATCTCGGAAGCCGGCGCGGGAATCTCCCATGCCATCGGAGTCGGCGGGCGCGATCTGAAAAAGGATATCGGCGGCATCACCACGCTGATGGCGATCGATGCGTTCGATGCCGATCCGGAAACCGATCACGTGGTGCTGATCTCGAAGCCGCCGCATCCCGATGTCGCCAGGTCCGTCCTTGAGCGGATCGGCCTAAGCAGAAAGTCGTTTACCGTGTGCTTCATCGGTGCCTCGGAAATCGAGCTGCCGCCGAACGCCCGCTTCTCGCCGACGCTGAAGGGCGCCGCGGAGCTGGCGCTGGGACACCAGAAGATCGGCGCAGGCTTCGATGCAAACGCCGTCGCGTCACGGCTTCCGCGAAACGGTCGAGGCGGGATCGAGGGCTTGTTCGCCGGCGGAACGCTGTGTGCCGAAGCTCAGGTGATCCTCGCCGCTGCAGGTCGAAGAGTGACGTCGAACGCCGCCATCCCCGGCGTGGTCAAGCTCGGCGTCGAGCCGAACGCCGGGCGGGATCGGCTGATCGACCTCGGCGACGACGAATATACCCGTGGCCGGCCGCACCCGATGATCGACCCGTCAGTGCGCGATGATGCGCTGCGTGCTGCACTCAGGAATCGCGATCTTTCGGTGGTCCTGCTCGATCTTGTGCTCGGCTACGGCGCGCATGCCGATCCCGCCGGGCATCTGACCAGGATCGTCGCTGATCGCGGGCAGGATGCGCCGGCTTTGGTCGCGTCCGTCGTCGGCACCGAGCAGGATCCGCAAGGGCGCTCCGCGCAGGTCAGCAAGCTGGAGCAGGCCGGAATCCTCGTTGCGCCGTCGAACGCGCAGGCGTGCGAGCTTGCGGTTGCCATCGTCCAGAATGCCGGGAGGTAGGCGAATGCGTACACTCAATGACGTGCCGCGTCGCCTGGTGGTCGCGATCGGTGGCAATGCGGTTCACCCCGAAGACATCAGGGGTACGTCAGAGGAGCAGAAGTCAGTCGCGCAGATAACTGCGGAAGCGCTGCTGCCGCTTGCGCAACTCGACAATGAACTGGTCATCACGCACGGCAACGGCCCGGTCGTCGGCAAGATCATGATGCGCCAGATGCTGACGATGAGCCGAATTCCGCCGATGGACATGGACATCTGCGTCGCGCACAGCCAGGGCGGCATCGGCTACCTCTTGATGCAGGCGATCGAGAATGCACTGCGCGAACAGGGCAACCAGCGCCATGTGGCAAGCCTGTTGACCCAGGTAGAGGTCGACAAGGACGATCCCGCGTTCAAGAATCCGACGAAGTTCGTCGGACCGTTCTTTTCCGAGGACGAGGCCAGGAAGATCGGCGCCGAGCTCAATTGGGCGATGCGTGAGGATTCGGGGCGAGGCTGGCGTCACGTCGTGCCCTCGCCGAAGCCAAAGCATGTCTGCGACATCTCGCTGGTCGATGCCTTAGTCAAGCGGGGAACGATCGTCATCGCGGGAGGCGGCGGCGGCGTTCCCGTGGTTCGTGATGCAAGAGGCGTGCGCACTGGCGTGCCGGCGGTCATCGACAAGGATCTGACCTCCGCTCATATCGCGAATGTGTTGGGCATCGAAGAGTTGCTGATCCTGACGGCAGTCCCGCGCGTCGCGGTGAATTTCGGCAAGCCGAACAAGAGGGATCTGGATCAGGTCAGTCTCGAGGAGATCAAGGCCTACCACCGTGAGGGCCATTTTCCCCCGGGAAGCATGGGACCCAAGGTCGATGCGGCGATCCGGTTTCTCGAGGGCGGCGGCAAGCGCGCGATCATCAGTCACCTCGATTGCGCCATGGCGGCGCTGCGGGGCGAGACGGGGACGCACGTCGTTCAGTAACACCGGGATTGGCGTGTCGGCGGGACATTCGCCCGCGCGGAGCAGCGCAGCCATGCTTCCGCATTCCCGCGACATGACTTGTCCGAAACCCATCGATTGCATCCGCGCCGCGAGATGATGGGTATCGCTTCGCTCCATTCATATCCATCCTACGACTCGCAACTCGCATTGCGCTGACACGCGGCGCGGCGCATCCTCAGCGACGACGGCACGGCTAGCACGTACGTGCCATCGCCTTGCCCGCGATTTCTTCCGAAACTGTCCTGCGCCTGCATCGACCCGGCAATCGGGGTCAAGGAAGATGGAGAGCTTTCGGGATTTGTGCTTCGCCTGCTTCTGCATTCTGGCCTTTGGCAGTGCCGCTGCGGTTTGCGAGATGGTGCTCCCGCAAGCCATCATCGGCGCGAGCGGGTGCACATGGACCACAGGGGTGGTGGCGGTCTTTACCTGTGGGCCGGGACTGCCTGGTCGTGCCGCCGAAGTGCTGCTCAACTGGCCGCTTCTTCTGGTGTTCGCGCCTGTCTTCACGGCTTCCGGGCTTGTCCCGCCAAACGGCTTCCTGATGCTTTTCGTTGCGGGTCTTGACGCCATCCTCGTGCTTGGCGTCGTCCATCCATTTCTGGTGCTGGCACGCAGGGCGTCGTGCCGCGCGCGTGCGCGCTGAGTCCGATCTCGCCTAGTCCGAGCGCCAGGCGCCGAGCAAGAACCGGCGTTTTGGCGACGGGCCCGCCTGCTTGCGGACCTCAGGCAGATCGACGGCGTAATGTTTCATCAACAGCCTGATCGCCACCGCGACGATCACGAACGGCGTGACATAGATCGCGAAAACTTCGAAGGCCCTCATGGCGTTCCTCCGCGATTTCGAGACCGGGATCATACCACGATGGCCAGGTAAAAGGGCCGGCCATGATCGCGATTGCCGGAATCAGATCGCGAGCGCGCCCTGACGACCGCCGGGCTGGCCGGACGCGCGGCGGCGCATGGCCGCATGCGGCGGCATCAATTGACACCGGCAGCCTCGGGGCTACCCTGCCGCAACAGGGAAGTTTTCCCAGAGAATCAAGACCCAGAAGAACCAAGAAAAGGGGCAGGGAGCGCCGTGAATCCCGTCATCGCGTCTTGAGCGGGCCCACGCGGACATCCGCGCTCGCGCCATTTCGCATCCGCAGCTATCGCTTTCAGTGGCCGTCCGACCTGCTCACCTCCTGGGCGTTCGAGGTCGAGACGCTGGTGCTCGGCTGGTACATCATGGTCGAGACCGGCTCGGTGCTGCTGCTGACCGTGCTCGCCTCGCTGCAATATGTCGGCACGCTGGTCGCGCCGGTGGTCGGCATGATCGGCGACCGCATGGGCCACCGCGATCTCCTGGCGGTGATGCGCTTTGCCTACACGGCGCTGGCAGGGACCATCATGACGATGGCGCTGACCGGGCACCTGGCGCCGCTCAATGTCATGATCATCGTCGCGCTGATGGGCCTGATCCGCCCGTCGGATCTCGGCGTGCGCGGCGCGCTGCTCGCCGACATCATGCCGCCCGAGCGGCTGGTCGGCGCCATCAGCCTGGCGCGCACCACGCAGGATTCGGCGCGCATCGCCGGCGCCCTGACCGGCGCCGGGCTGTTTGCCGCGCTCGGCCTCGGCTACGTCTATGTCGGCATCACCTGCTTCTATTTCATCGCCGCCGTGCTGATGCTCTGCATGAGGCGGCCGGCGAAAACCCATGTCATGGCGGATCACGCGGCGGGCGCCACGTTCAGCGCGACGCTGCTGCGCGACCTCAAGGAAGGCATCGTCTATGCCTGGAGTGGCCCCGGCATGCGCGCCGCGCTCTGCGTCGCGTTCCTCGCCAATCTCACCGCGTTTCCGCTGACCAACGGCCTATTGCCCTATGTCGCGCGCGACATCTTCCAGACCGACCAGACCGGGCTCGGCTATCTCTCGGCAAGCTTTGCGGTCGGCTCGCTGATCGGCTCGATCACGCTCAGCATGGCCGGCGGCGTGCGCATTGCGCGGCTTCTGATCGGCGCGACGCTCGCCTGGTACGCGATGCTCTTGGTGTTCGTCGAGCTCCGCACCATGCCGGTGGCGATGGCCTGCCTGGTGCTGGCGGGCATCGCCCAGAGCATGTCGATGATCGCCGCCGCCGTGATGCTGATGCGCAACGCCAGCGCGCATCTGCGCGGCCGGGTGATGGGCGTGCGGATGATGGTGATCTACGGCCTGCCGCTCGGCCTGCTCGCCGCCGGCAGCCTGATCGACCTGATCGGCTATACCGCTACCGGCACGCTGCTCGCCGCCGCCGGCTTCCTCGCGATGCTCGGCATCGCCTTGCACTGGCGCGCCGATCTGTGGCCGACCCACGCGCCGGCGAACGCAAGGTGAGGCGCGTAGCCCGGATGAGCGAAGCGATATCCGGGGACGACTGATCCCGCATGTCGCTCCGCTCATGCGGGCTGCGGGCTATTCCCTGGTCCGCCACTGCACGAGCGCCGCCCAGAAAAGCATGAAGAATGCCGCTCCCATGACGGCTGAATAGAAAGTGACAGGGAAGCTCCGCCACCGGTCATCCAGCCGATAGCCCAGCTGACCCCATTTCTTTTCTATTCGGCTGCCGACGGGAATGCTTCGCTCCAGGAAAGCGTCGGTTGGGCCTGCGACATAGGGGGTGTCGTGGTTGCTCGCATCGCGAACAACGTATTCGGTCGCATATCTGGGGGCTCCTTTTGACGGCTTATCCAGGCTGGAAACGACGACGCCATCGAGTTCGGTGGCGTATCGCGCCCACAAGGTTTGAAACCCGAAGCTCCACAGAATCCATAGCGCGAGGATGGTGAGAATGACGGACTGCGAATTCGGATATTTCATTGTGGGGCCTGACAATGTGAAGGCGACCTCATGGTCCCGTTTCCCACGCACTGAAAAGCGTAGCCCGGATGGAGCGGAGCGCAATCCGGGATAACGCGATCCGCGGATCATGCGTTCCCGGATTACGCTGCGCTCCATCCGGGCTACGGCATCATACAAGAAGCAAGTAGCCCGGATGAGCGAAGCGATATCCCGGATGATCGGCCCCGCTCGGCATCGCGCTGCACTGGCGGGCCGACCTCTGGCCGACCCACGCGCCGGCGAATGCAAGGTGAGGGAGCGGGCGCGGCGTGTTGCCGCGCTTCCACTAAGGATGTACCAAAAAGGCAGCGACAGCGCGGCGCCGCTGTCGTAGATCATTTTCCGAGCTCCATTTTCCAGTGCCGAGACCTTTTCACCCGCAATACCCGTAATGCATGGCCTTTTGACCCGCCTTGGACTGCGCTTTGAAGACGTCGTCGAAGAGCGCCGGTTCGTCGACCAGTATGTGCGGGGCAATATCGGCTGGACCCAGGTAGCGATGCTGCTCGGTGTGCTCACCTACGCCGGATATGCCTTCTGGGACTGGGTGCTTTACCCCGAAGTCGTGTCGACCACGCTGGCGATCCGCGGTGGAACCGCGCTGTTCGTGCTGCTGCCGCTGACCTTGCTGCTTTCGGTTCCGGCGGCGAAGAGCTGGGCCGAAACCATCTTCCTGGTCTATTGCGTGGTTCCGGGCTGCGTGCTGCCGAGCGTCTATCTCGTGCTGCCCTCGGGGTTCACCTACGCCGCGCCCGGCATGATCATGGTGATCCTGTTCGTCTCGACCATGCTGCCGCTGCGGGTCGGCTCGCTGGCCGTGTTCTGTTTCGCGACCTGGATCGCCCTGTGCATCGCTGAATCCTTTGCCCCCGCCTTGCCGGCAGGGCTGCGTTTCATCAACCATTCGCTGGTCTGCAACGCCTACGCGCTGTCGCTCTATGCCGTCGCCGCCCGCGAGTTTCGCGCGCGCAGGCAGTTCCGCACTGCCGAGGCCCTGAAGCAGGAGAAGGAACGCTCGGAGGCCTCGCTGCGCGAGCTGCACGCGACCCAATCGCATCTCGTCCAGGCCGAGAAGCTCGCTTCGCTCGGACAACTCGTCGCCGGGGTCGCGCACGAGGTGAGCACGCCGCTCGGCCTCGCGCTGACCACGTCCACGGCCATGGAGACCGACCTTCGCACCATCGCCCGCACCCTGAATGGCACTGCGGTCCGGCGGTCCGACCTGATGAAAGGCATTGGACGGCTGGGGGAGGGGCTGCGGATCACCTTTGAAAACCTGCATCGGGCGTCCGAGATGGTGCACAGCTTCAAGCAGGTCGCCATCCACCAGGCCGACGAGGAGAGCCATACGTTCGAACTCGGGGGATGGCTTTCAGAGCTCGTCGCAAAGCTCGGGCCATTGCTGTCGCGCCAGGGCTTGATCGTCGACGTCACCTGCCCGCAGGGGATCATCCTCAACAGCTATCCGGGTGCGCTGGCGCAGGTGATCAGCAACCTCGCCTTCAACGCGGCGGCGCACGCCTATCCGGACGGCAAAGGAGGCGTCTTCATGGTGACGGTCTCGCAACCGGAGCCGACCGCGGTGCGGATCGTTTGTGCCGATAGGGGAATTGGAATTCCAAGCGATATGCAGGGGCGCGTGTTCGATCCGTTCGTCACCACCGGACGGGAAAGGGGCAATATCGGCCTCGGACTGCACGTCGTGTTTAACATCGTCGTGTCGTCGCTCAGCGGGCGTATCGAACTGGACAGCAAGCCGAACTGCGGCACGCTGGTGGCGATCGAGATTCCGGTGTCGGGATAAGGCAAGCGTAGCCCGGATGGAGCGGAGCGCAATCCGGGGCAAGTCGATCCGCGGACAACGCGGCCCCGGATTGCGCTGCGCTGCATCCGGGCTACAAGTGCCTGACCGCTATCGCTTCCGGTCCAGAAACCCCCGCAGCAGGCGCTGCGGCTCGCCGGTCAGGAAGGACTTTCCGAACACGCCGACGCTGAGGTTGACCGACTCGGTCAGCGGCAACTCTTCCCATTGCCGCAGCAGATCCTTCTGGATGCGCAGCGCCTCGGGGCCGCATTCCAGCAGCGCCTTGACCGTGTGCTCGACGGCCTCATTGAGGCCGCCAGGCTTTGCCACCGTGTCGACCAGGCCCCAGGCCAGCGCGGTCGGGGCGTCGATGTTCTCCGCGGTCATCATCAGCCAGCGGGCGCGGCCCCAGCCGATCAGGCGCGGCAGCAGCGCGGCGTGGATCACCGAGGGGATGCCGACGCGCACCTCGGGCATGCCGAACATCGCATCATGCGCCGCAATGCGGACGTCGCAGGCCGCCGCAACCTCGAGGCCGCCGCCGAGACACCAGCCGGGCAGGCGGGCAATCACCGGCGCCGGAAACTTTCGTATCGCCTCGCAGAGGTCGCGCAGCCGGGTGATGAATGCCTCGGCGGACTTCTGATCGAGCTTCGCCATTTCCTTGATGTCGGCGCCGCCGATCATGCTGCGCTCGCTCTCGCCGGCGAGGATCACCGCACGGATCGTCGGATCGGACGCCAGATGCTCGAAGCCGGCGCGGACGCCGTCGGTCACCGCAGAGCTGACGATGTTCAGCTTGCCGGCGTCGCAGATGGTCAGGCGGACGACGCCTCTTAAGTCGCGGTCGATGCCGCAATGGGGATTGAGCATGTCCATGGAATGGTCCCGGCGCCGGAGTTGATCGCGCCATGTCCCGGACAAGGCACGGCTTTGTCAAGGGAGCGGCGCCAAGGTTGCGCCGGACGGAGCGCTCCGATAGAATTATGATCATCATTCCAATGGAGCCGTCATGACCGCGGAGACCACCGACCTGTTTTCGCCCGACCTGCTGCGCGTGCGCGTGGTGGAGTGGCAGGCGCCGGGGCCGGCCGCGCAGGCGGCGGCGCCGATGTCGGGCATCGAGGCGATGCGGGCGATCCGCGACGGCGTTCTGCCGCCGCCGCCGATGGCCAGGCTGATCGGTCTGCGCATGAGCGTGGTCGAGGAGGGGCGGATCGTGATGGAACTCGAGCCGCACGAGAGCCTCGAAAACACCATTGGCCTCTTGCACGGCGCCACCGCGGCGGCGCTGCTCGACACCGCCATGGGCTGCGCCATCTCGACCATGCTGCCGGCGGGGCAGACCTCGGTGACGCTGGACCTCAAGCTGGCCTATCTGCGCCCGCTGTCGGTGCGCTCGGGAACCATCACCGCCGAGGGCAAGATCATCAAGCTCGGCCGCCAGACCAGCTATACCGAGGGCTTCGTGCGCGACGGCAAGGGCAATCTCGCAGTGCACGCAACCGCGACCTTTTCCATGGTCGGCGAGCCGGCCAAGGCGAAATAGAAATAGCTGGAGCTTTTCCGCCGTACATCT
This sequence comes from Bradyrhizobium ivorense, assembly GCF_900696085.1. GTDB lineage: Bacteria > Pseudomonadota > Alphaproteobacteria > Rhizobiales > Xanthobacteraceae > Bradyrhizobium > Bradyrhizobium ivorense. Next base: position 223,323 of record NZ_CAADFC020000016.1, on the reverse strand, counting down.
GCTATTATATGATTAGAAACATTTCATGAGAGTGGCATGCGCTATTCCAAGGAACACAAGCAGGAGACCCACGCGCGGATCGTGCGCAAGGCCGCAACCCGGCTGCGCGAGAAGGGCGCCCACGGCATCGGCGTTGCCGATTTGATGAAGGACGCCGGGCTGACCCATGGCGGCTTCTACGCGCATTTCGATTCGCGCGAGGCGTTGGTGATCGAGGCCTTCAATTATGCGATGGACCGCGCCACCGAGCGCTGGCGCAAGGTCACCGCCGATGTGGCGCCGGAGAAGCGGCTGGCCACCGTCGTCGACGGCTACCTGACCGCGGCTCACCGCGACGATCCGGGCCAGGGCTGCGCGGTGCCGTCGCTCGGCGCCGAGATCGCCCGCGAGAGCCCGAAGACCCGCAAGGCGTTTGCGCTCAAGCTCGAGCAGATGATCGACATGATCGCCGACCAGATCGTCGACGTGCCGCGCAAGGCCGCGCGCAAGCAGGCGATGGGTGTGCTGGCCACCATGATGGGCACCATCGTGATGTCGCGGATCGCGGGCACCGGCGAATTGTCGGACGAGATTTTGGGCGCCGGCCGCGAGGCGGTGCTCGGCCGCGCCGCGCCGGCGGCGAAAGCGCCGGCGAAGAAGAAGGTGAATTAAGCCGTCGAGCTGGACTGGCGCAGCGCGCTCAAAAGCCAGACCCGTCATCCTGAGGTGGCCGCTTCTTCAGCGGCCCTCGAAGGATCGGCGGCCACCAGCCGGGCCGATTCATCCTTCGAGGCTCGCCCAGCGGCGCAAGTGCGCCGCAAGGCTCGCACCTCAGGATGACGGGGTGGATGGAGTTACACTTCCCCCAAACAACGCCCGCTCGGCTTCCACCGTCTCGTAGATGTAATCCGCCACCGCGCGGATGCGCGCCAGGTCCTTGCTGTCGGCGTGCATCAGGAGCCAGAAGGTGCGGGAGATCCGCACCTCGTCGGGCAGCACCGGCACCAGCTCCGGATGCGCCGTCGCCATGAAGTGCGGCAGCACGGCGATGCCGAAGCCGGCGATGGTGGCGTTGAGCTGCGCGATCAGATTGGCGCTGCGGAATTTGGCGGAAATCTTTGGCGAGACCTGCGGCAGATAGTCCAGTTCCGGCGTGAACAGCAATTCCTCGATGTAGCCGACGAAGCGGTGCTTTGACAGATCGGCGCGCGCGGCGATATCAGGCGCCTTGGCGAGATAGGCCGGTGCGGCATAAAGCCCGAGCGTGTAGTCCAGGAGCTTGCGGCCGACGATGCGGCCTTCCTTCGGCATGGTCAGGCTGATGGCGATATCGGCCTCGCGCTTGGAGAGCGAGAACAGCCGCGCGGTGGCGACCAGCTGCAGATCGAGATCGGGATACCGCTCGGTGAACTTGACCAGCCGCGAGGCCAGGAAGTGGCTGCCGAAGCCGTCGGGCGCCCCGATCCGCACCGTGCCGGTGAGATGCGCCCGCGAGCCGCCGACCGCCTCCTGGTTGGCGACGATGGTGGATTCCATCGCCTCGGCGCTGTCGGCGACGCGCTGGCCGGCTTCCGTCAGCAAGTAGCCGGTCTTGCGGCGATCAAACAGTTTTGCCGAGAGGTGGCGCTCCAGCCGGTCGACACGCCGGATCACTGTGGCATGATCGACGCCGAGCTGCTTGGCGGCAGCCGAAACCGACCCGCCGCGCACGATGGCCAGCACGAAACGGAAGTCGTCCCAGTCGATGGTGCCGCCGCCTTGATCCAGCATTTCCGCACATCTATGGTGCAATTTATCGGACTTGTATCCTGTAAAATGCAGGGTCAATAGAGTTTGTAAAGCGATCCTGCCGCTGGAAGCGGCGATTCAGGTCCCCAGAGGGAGGTTATTCATGCGCTCAGTCGGACATTTCATCGGTGGCAAGGAGGTCAAGGGTACGTCGGGCCGCACGGCCGACGTCTTCGAGCCGATGACCGGCGAGGTCCAGGCCAAGGTGGCGCTGGCCTCCAAGGCCGAAGTCCGCGCCGCGGTCGAGAACGCCAGGGCGGCGCAGGGCGAATGGGCCGCGACCAACCCGCAGCGCCGCGCCCGCGTCATGATGAAGTTCGTCGAGCTGGTGCAGCGCGACTATGACAAGCTCGCCGAGCTGCTCGCGCGCGAGCACGGCAAGACTGTCCCCGACGCCAAGGGCGACATCCAGCGCGGCCTCGAAGTCGCCGAGTTCGCCTGTGGCATCCCGCATCTGATGAAGGGTGAGTACACCGAGGGCGCCGGCCCCGGCATCGACATCTATTCGCTGCGCCAGCCCCTGGGAGTGGTCGCCGGCATCACGCCGTTCAATTTCCCGGCGATGATCCCGATGTGGAAATTTGCGCCGGCGATCGCCTGCGGCAACGCGTTCATCCTAAAACCGTCGGAGCGCGATCCTGGCGTGCCGATGAAGCTCGCCGAGCTGATGATCGAGGCTGGCCTGCCGCCCGGCATCCTCAACGTCGTCAACGGCGACAAGGAGGCGGTCGACGCCATCCTCGACGACCCCGATATCAAGGCGATCGGCTTCGTCGGCTCGACCCCGATCGCGCAGTACATCTATGAGCGCGCGGCGCAGACCGGCAAGCGCTGCCAGTGCTTCGGCGGTGCCAAGAACCACGCCATTGTGATGCCCGACGCCGACATGGACCAGACCGTCGACGCGCTGATCGGCGCCGGCTACGGCTCGGCCGGCGAGCGCTGCATGGCGGTGTCGGTCGCCGTCCCCGTCGGCAAGACCACCGCCGACCGGCTGATGGAAAAGCTGATCCCGCGCGTCGAGTCGCTCAAGATCGGCACCTCGGTCGATCCGTCGGCCGATTACGGCCCGCTGGTGACGCGCGAGGCGGTCGAGAAGGTCAAGAACTACATCGACATCGGCATCAAGGAAGGCGCGACGCTCGCGGTCGACGGCCGCGGCTTCAAGATGCAGGGCTACGAGAAGGGCTTCTATCTCGGCGGTTCGCTGTTCGACAACGTCACCAAGGACATGCGGATCTACAAGGAAGAGATCTTTGGCCCGGTGCTCTCGGTGGTGCGCGCGCACGACTACCACGAGGCGCTGGCGCTGCCGTCCGAGCATGACTACGGCAACGGCGTTGCGATCTTCACCCGCGACGGCGACGCCGCGCGCGACTTCGCCGCGAAGGTGAATGTCGGCATGGTCGGCATCAACGTGCCGATCCCGGTGCCGATCGCCTATTACACCTTCGGCGGCTGGAAGAAGTCGGGCTTCGGCGACCTCAACCAGCACGGTCCGGATTCGATCCGCTTCTACACCAAGACCAAGACGGTGACCTCGCGCTGGCCGTCCGGCGTCAAGGAGGGTGCGGAGTTCTCGATCCCGACGATGAAGTGATGGTGTAGCCTGGCCGTCATTGCGAGCGCAGCGAAGCAATCCATCTATCCCCGCATGGAGGAATGGATTGCTTCGTCGCTTCGCTCCTCGCAATGACGAGCAACAGCCTTCGAGGATTAGGCGGCGAGATGCAGTTCGCTCTCAACGAGGACCAGATCGCGGTTCGCGACATGGCGCGGGCGTTTGCGGCGGAGAAGATCGCGCCGCACGCGCTTCGCTGGGACGAGGAGAAGCATTTCCCCGTCGACGTGATGCGCGAAGCGGCAAGCCTCGGCATCGGCGGCATCTACATCAAGGACGACGTCGGCGGCTCAGCGATGACGCGGTTCGACGCGGCGCTGATCTTCGAGGCGCTGGCGACGGGGTGCCCGACCACCTCGGCCTTCATCTCGATCCACAACATGGCGTCCTGGATGATCGATGCCTATGGCAACGACACCCAGCGCCACAAATGGCTGCCAAAGCTCTGCACCATGGAGCTGCTGGCGAGCTACTGCCTGACCGAGCCGGGTGCCGGCTCCGACGCCGCGGCGCTGCGCACCCGCGCCGTGCGCGACGGCGATCATTACGTCCTCAACGGCCAGAAGCAGTTCATCTCCGGCGCCGGCGACACCGATATCCTGGTCGCGATGGTGCGCACCGGCGGCGATGGCCCGGGCGGCGTCTCGACCATCGTCATCGACGGCAAGACGCCGGGCGTCTCGTTCGGCGCCAATGAACGCAAGATGGGCTGGAACGCGCAACCGACCCGCGCCGTGATGTTCGAGAGCGCCCGGGTGCCGGTCGAGAACCGGCTCGGCGAGGAGGGCATCGGCTTCAAGATCGCGATGGCCGGCCTCGACGGCGGCCGCCTCAACATCGCGGCGTGCTCGCTCGGCGGCGCGCAGGCGGCGCTCGACAAGGCGCTGGCCTACATGAAGGACCGCAAGGCGTTCGGAAAGCGGCTCGACGAATTCCAGGCGCTGCAGTTCAAGATTGCCGACATGGCGACCGAGCTGGAGGCGGCGCGCACCTTCCTGTGGCGCGCCGCGGCGGCGCTCGACCGCAAGGATCCGGATGCCGGCATGCTGTGCGCGATGGCAAAACGGTTCGGCACCGATGTCGGCTTCGAGGTCGCCAACCAGGCGCTGCAGCTGCACGGCGGCTACGGCTACCTCAGCGAATACGGCGTCGAGAAGATCGTGCGCGACCTGCGCGTGCACCAGATCCTCGAAGGCACCAATGAAATCATGCGGCTGATCGTGTCGCGCAAATTGATCGAGGGCGCGCGATGAATGATGCGACGATTGCCGATGGAGACCTGATCGCGCGCAGGGAGGGGACGGCCGGCATCATCCGCCTCAACCGGCCGAAGGCGATCAATGCGGTGACGCTGGAGATGTTTCACGACATCGACCGCGCGCTCGACGCCTTCGAAGCCGATCCCGAAGTGGCGGTGATCGTGCTGGAAGGCGCCGGCGAGCGCGGCCTGTGCGCCGGAGGCGACATCCGCGCGCTCTGGGAGAGCTCGAAGGTCAAGGGCGATCTCGGCAAGATCCTGTGGCGCGACGAGTACATCCTCAACGCGCGGATCAAGAAGTTTCCGAAGCCATACGTCGCCTTCATGGACGGCATTGTGATGGGCGGCGGCGTCGGCCTGTCGGCCCATGCGCGGCATCGCGTGGTGACGGATAAGACCAAGCTCGCGATGCCCGAGGTCGGCCTCGGCTTCTTCCCGGATGTCGGCGGCACCTATCTGCTGTCGCGCTCGCCCGGCGAGACCGGCAGCTATTTTGGCCTGACCGGCACCACGATGAACGGCCCCGACGCGGTCTACGCAAAATTTGCCGACGCCGTGGTGCCGAGCGCTAGGCTGCCGGCGCTGCGCGAGGCGCTGACCAAGGTTGCATCTCGCACCAGTTCCGCCGAGATCGACCGGCTGATCGCGGGTTTTGCCACCGGCGAGAAGGCAGGCCCCGTCGCCGCGATGCAGGCCAGGATCGACGGCTGGTTCGCGCGCGGCAAGATGGAAGATATCGTCGCCGCGTTGCAGGCCGACAGCTCCGAGCTGGCGCAGGCGACCTTGAAGACGCTGGGCGAGAAGTCGCCGCGCGGCATGGTGGTGACGCTCAAGCTGCTGCGGCTGGCGCGGGCGACCGCGACGCTGGAAGAGTGCCTGGTGCGCGAATATCGCGCCGCGCTCGAAGTGTTTGCCAGCGACGATTTCCGCGAGGGCGTGCGCGCCGCCGTGATCGACAAGGATCGCGATCCGAAATGGCAGCCTGATCGGATCGAGGATGTGACGCCGGAGATGGTCGCGCCTTACTTCGCCGAGATCGGCGCTGACGAATTGAAATTTCCAGACAGCAAATAGAAACGTCGCAAGGGGAGAACCGTCATGGCAGCAGTCGCATTCATTGGGCTCGGCAATATGGGCGGGCCGATGGCGGCCAATCTGGTCAAGGCCGGCCACAAGGTGACGGCGTTCGATCTGGTCGCGGCCTCGCGGGATCAGGCCAAGAGCGATGGTGCCGCGATCGCCGACAGCGGCGCCAGCGCGGTGAAGGGCGCCGATGTCGTCATCACCATGCTGCCGGCCGGCAAGCACGTGCTCGGCGTCTGGAACGAGGTGCTGCCCGCGATGAGCAAGGGCACGCTGATCATCGATTGCTCGACCATCGACGTCGAGAGCGCCAAGCAGGCGCATGCGCTGGCGGCCAAGCACGGCATGGCCTCGGTCGATGCGCCGGTATCCGGCGGCACCGGCGGCGCCAAGGGCGCGACGCTGACCTTCATGTGCGGCGGCGAGGCCAAGGCGTTCGCGGCGGCGCAGCCGGTGCTCGCCAACATGGGCAAGAAGATCGTGCATTGCGGCGGCGGCGGCGCCGGGCAGGCGGCCAAGATCTGCAACAACATGATCCTCGGCATCTCCATGATCGCGGTCGGCGAAGCCTTCGTGCTGGCCGAAAAGCTCGGCCTGTCGCATCAGGCGCTGTTCGACGTCGCCTCGACCTCGTCGGGGCAATGCTGGTCGCTGACCACCTATTGCCCGGTTCCCGGCCCGGTGCCGACCTCGCCGGCCAACAACGATTACAAGCCGGGTTTTGCCTCCAACCTGATGGTGAAGGACCTGACCTTGGCGCAGGACGCGGCGAATGCCGCAGGCGCGGTGACGCCGCTCGGCAAGCATGCGCAGGAGCTCTATAAGACCTTCGACGCGTCCGGCCATGGTGGGGTCGACTTTTCCGGGATTATCCAGCACGTTCGCGGCCTCGCTGGCAAATAGCGGGGCTCCGCCGTAACCCGGATGGAGCGCAGCGAAATCCGGGACAAGCTTGCCAGCTTGCGCGACCGAACCCGGATTGCGCTGCGCTCCATCCGGGCTACGTTGAACGTACATTCGACGGGCTGGGACGAAGATGACCACATTCCAGGACGCACGCGCTTTTCTGCTTGAGCATCGCACCGACTACGAGGTCGCGGTGAGGGAGTTTCGCTGGCCGGATCCGGTGCCGTTCAACTGGGCGCTGGATTGGTTCGACGAGCTGGGACGCGCTGCCGATAGCCGCGAGCGTCCGGCGCTGTGGATCGTCGATGCTGCCAGCGGCAACGAAACCAAGCTCTCCTTCGCCGAGTTGTCGCGCCGCTCCAACCAGGTGGCGAGCTTTCTGCGCGCCCAGGGGCTGCAGCGCGGCGATCATCTGCTGCTCTTGCTCGGCAATGTCGTGCCGCTGTGGGAGACCATGCTGGCGGCGATGAAGCTCGGCGTCGTCGTGATCCCTGCGACCACGCTGCTGACCCCGGATGAACTGCGCGACCGGCTCGACCGCGGACGCGCCAAGGCCGTGGTGGCGACCCAGGACCAGGTCGCGAAGTTCGTGGGCCTCGGCAGCGAGAAGCTCGCGCGCATCGTGGTCGGCGCGACGCAAACATACGACGGCTGGCTGTCGTTCGAGGATTCGGCGAAGGCACCCGAGGCGTTCACGCCCGACGGCCCGACCAAGGCCGACGACCCGATGCTGCTCTATTTCACCTCGGGCACCACGGCCAAACCAAAACTGGTGCGGCACAGCCAGCGCAGCTATCCGGTCGGCCATCTCTCGACCATGTACTGGATCGGGCTGCAGCCCGGCGACGTCCATCTCAACATCTCCTCACCGGGCTGGGCCAAGCATGCCTGGAGCTGCTTCTTTGCGCCCTGGAATGCCGGCGCGTGCGTGTTCGTGGTCAACCAGCCGCGCTTCGACGCCAAGGGCTTGCTCGCCACTATCGGCCGTTGCGGCGTCACCACACTGTGCGCGCCGCCGACGGTGTGGCGTCTGTTCATCCAGGAGCAGCTTTCGAGCTTCAAGGTCTCCCTGCGCGAGGTCTGCGGCGCCGGCGAGCCGCTCAATCCCGAAGTGATCGACCAGGTGCAGGCGGCCTGGGGCCTGACCATCCGCGACGGCTACGGCCAGACCGAGACCACCGCGCTCGCCGGCAACTCGCCTGGGCAAAAGGTGAAGGTCGGCTCGATGGGCCGGCCGCTGCCGGGCTATCGCGTCCAGGTCACCGACAATGACGGCCATGCCGCCACCGAGGGCGAGGTGACCTTGCTGCTCGGCGCTGACCGGCCGGCCGGGTTGATGCAGGGCTACCAGGGCGACGACGGCAAGCTCGTTGGTGCCGACGGCGAGATCTATCGCAGCGGCGACGTCGTGTTCACCGACGAGGAGGGCTATCTCACCTTCGTCGGCCGCACCGACGACGTGTTCAAATCCTCCGATTACCGCATCTCGCCGTTCGAGCTGGAGAGCGTGCTGCTCGAGCACGATGCGGTTGCGGAAGCCGCGGTGGTGCCGAGCCCGGATCCGATCCGGCTCGCGATCCCGAAGGCCTATGTGCTGTTGGTGGCCGGCGTCGAGCGCACGCCGGAGACGGCGCTGTCGATCTTCAAGCACCTGCACACGCGGCTGGCGCCGTTCAAGCGCATCCGCAAGCTCGAGCTGGTCACCGAGCTGCCGAAGACGATCTCCGGAAAAATCCGCCGCGTGCAGTTGCGCCGGCTCGAACATGACGATAACCGGAGCGATGCATTGCGCGGAAAAGAGTTCCGCGAGGAAGAATTTCCGGAGCTGCAGAGGGTGCGGACGGCCGGATCGGAGAGCTGATCAATGAACGAAGTCTGGAAGAAGCCGCCGGTGTCGCTGGAAACCTACCAGGGCATGGTCGGCAAGGAGATCGGCGTGTCGTCCTGGCACCTGATCGATCAGGGCCGTATCGACACCTATGCCGGGGTGATCGAGGATCATCAGTTCATCCATGTCGATCCCGAGCGGGCGAAGAAGGAGACCGCCTTCGGCACCACGATCGCGCACGGCTTTCTGACGATGTCGCTGATGTCGATCATGTCCTACGAGGTGATGCCGGTCGTCGAGGGCACCGCGATGGGCGTCAACTACGGTTTTGACAAGCTCCGCTTCCTCTCGCCGGTCCGCTCCGGCAAGCGCGTCCGCGGCCGTTTCGTGCTCGCCGAGGCGACCTTGCGCAAGCCGAAGGAGCTGCTGTCACGCACCAGCGTCACGGTCGAGATCGAGGGCGAGGAGAAGCCGGCGCTGGTCGCCGACTGGCTCGGTTTGATCTATTTCAACTAGTTTCGGCCACCCCTTGGCCGTCACGGCCGGGCTTGACCCGGCCATCCATCGCTGCTCAAAACGTCTCCAACTTTTCAGGCCGCCCGGGCGGTGCACCCTCTCCCCTTGTGGGAGAGGGTGGCGCAATCGAGCGGAAGCGAGACGAAGCCGGGTGAGGGGTATCTCTCCGCGAGCTCATCTGCGGAGAGATACCCCTCATCCGGCGCTTCGCGCCACCTTCTCCCACAAGGGGAGAAGGGAAGAACAGCAGGAACCGACAATGGCAATCAGGTTTGACGGACGCGTCGCTATCGTCACCGGCGCGGGCAATGGTCTTGGGCGGGCGCATGCGCTGGGGCTGGCCAGCCGCGGCGCCAAGGTGGTGGTCAATGATTTCGGCGGCGCGCGCGACGGGACCGGCGCTTCGCTGTCGCCGGCCGAAGCCGTGGTCGAGGAAATTCGCAAAGCCGGCGGCACCGCGATGGCCGACGGCGCCGACGTCTCCAATTTCGAGCAGGTCACCGCGATGGTCGAACGCGCCACCAAGGAGTGGGGCAGCGTCGACCTGCTCTGCGCCAATGCCGGCATCCTGCGCGACAAGTCATTCGCAAAGCTCGAGGTCGCCGACTGGGACAAGGTGCTCGGCGTGCATCTGACCGGCACCTTCTACTGCTGCAAGGCGGTGTGGGCCGGCATGCGCGAGCGCAACTACGGCCGCATCGTGCTGACGACCTCGTCGTCCGGCCTGTTCGGCAATTTCGGCCAGGCCAATTACGGTGCCGCGAAGGCCGGCATGGTCGGCCTGATGAATGTGCTGGCCGAAGAGGGCCGCAAGAACAACATCAAGGTCAACACCATCTCGCCGACCGCGGCGACCCGCATGACCGAAGAGTTGCTGCCGCCGCAGGCGCTGCAACTGATGCGGCCGGAAGCGATCACCCCGGCGGTGGAATTTTTGCTCAGCGAAGACGCGCCGACCCGCACCATCATGGGTGCCGGCGCCGGCTCGTTCGCCGTGATCAAGGTGCTGGAGACCGAAGGCGTCAACCTGCCGCAATCGGAATGGACGCCCGACGCGATCGCCGCAAACTTTGCCGAGATCGGCAACATGTCGACCGCCAAGGCGCTGCAGGGCGCCTTCGAGCAGACGCAGAAATACGTGGCGCAGGCGGCGGCAAGGGCGGGGATCAAGCTGTAGGTCCCGTCATTCCGGGGCGCGCGGAGCGCGAACCCGGAATCTCGAGATTCCGGGTCTGGTGCTTCCGCACCATCCCGGAATGACGCTTTTGTCGTGGCGCCGAGCTGGGCCTACACTCACGCCATGTCCTCCTCTTCCGCCAAACAAGCCGCCATCATCGGCGCCGGCCCCGCCGGCCTGATGGCGGCCGAGGTGCTGGCGCAGGGCGGCGCCGACGTCACCGTCTACGACGCGATGCCGTCGGCGGGGCGCAAATTCTTGATGGCTGGCCGCGGCGGGCTCAATCTCACCCACTCCGAACCGCTGCCGGATTTTCTCGCGCGTTACCGCGAGGCGATGCCGCATCTCAAGGCGGCGATCGAGGCGTTTCCGCCAAATGCGTTGCGCACCTGGACCGAGGCGCTGGGGCAGCCGACCTTCGTCGGCTCGAGCGGCCGCGTGTTTCCAAAGGCGTTCAAGGCTTCGCCGCTGCTGCGTGCCTGGCTGCGGCGGCTCGATGGCGCGGGGGTGCGTTTTGCATTCCGGCATCGCTGGCTCGGCTGGGACGAGTCCGGCGGGCTGCTGTTCGCAACGCCGGATGGTCCGCGCGCGGTCAAGGCCGATGCGACGGTGCTTGCGCTCGGCGGCGCGAGCTGGCCGCGGCTCGGCTCCGACGGCGCGTGGACGGTAATCCTCGCCGCGAAGGGCATCGCCATCGCGCCGATGCGCGCGGCCAATTCCGGTTTCACCGTCGCTTGGTCAAATATCTTCCGTGATCGCTTCGAGGGCCAGCCGCTCAAGGGCGTCGGGCTGACGATCGGAGCGCACACCGTGCGAGGCGAGGCGATCATCACCCGCTCCGGCATCGAAGGCGGCGCGATCTATGCATTATCGGCTGAGCTGCGCGACGCGGTGCTCGGTGTCGGGCAGGCGACACTGACGGTCGCGCTGCGGCCGGACCTCGACGTCGCCGCGCTGACCAGGCGCCTGTCGGGGACGCGCGGCAAGCAGTCGCTGGCGAATTTCCTGCGCAAGGCGGCGCAACTCTCTCCTGTCGGCATCGGCCTGACGCAGGAGGCAGCCATTGCGTCCGGCCGGCCGCTGGCATCGTTCTCGCCGGCAGAGCTCGCGCAGTTGATCGACGCAATTCCGGTTCGGTTGACGGGTGTGGCACCGATCGCGCGCGCGATCTCGAGTGCCGGCGGCATCAGCTTCGCCGAGCTCGACGAGCACTTCATGCTGCGGAAGCTACCGGGCGTCTTCGCTGCCGGCGAGATGCTGGACTGGGAAGCGCCGACCGGCGGCTATCTGCTGCAGGCGTCATTCGCGACCGGCGTGGCCGCCGGGAGGGGCGCGCTGAGGTGGCTCGATCCGCAAGATGGATAGGATCACGACGATCCGGTCTTCGTCGCGATGTCCGTGATGAGGCCGAGCACGCCGAAGGCGCCGGCGACCACGCAGACCATGGTCCAGCTGCCAAAGCTCCAGGCCGCGGAGGCGGCGGCAGCGCCAACGGCGCCGCCGATGAAGAACAACGCCACGAACAGGCCGTTGATCCGGCCGCGCGCCTCGGGCCGCAGCAGGTTGACTGCGCGGCGGCCGAGCGTCTGATCCGTGGAGATGCCGAGATCGAGCAGGATGGTGCCGACGCTCAGCGCCAGCAGCGCTGCGATCCGCGACTCCAGCACGGCGGCCCAGGCGCACAGCGCCAGCGCGCCGATGATCATGAGATGCGAGCCGATCAGCATCGGCCGCGCATAGCCGCGGTCGCCCCAGCGGCCCGCCAGCGGCGTCGCCACCGCGCCGGCGACCCCGATCAGGGCGAACAGCGCGATGCCCCTGGCGTCGAGGTGGAACGGCGCGTCGGGCAGGCGCAGCGCGACCGCCGCCCAGAACGCGGTGAACGACGCCATCACCAACGCCGCGGTCCATGCGCGGACACGCAGCACCGGCTCCTCGCGCAGCAGTCTTGGGAACGAGCGCAGCAGCGCGCCGTAGCCGACCTGCGCCGCGGGCTGCAGCGTCGGCAGCGTGCGTGCCAATGCGCCGGCCAGCACCGTCATCAGGACGGCTGACGTGACGTAATAGCCGCGCCAGTCCCAGGCATCCGCGATCAGGCTGGCCAGCGGCCGCGACAGCAGGATGCCGATCATCAATCCGCTCATGACGTCGCCGATCGCCTGTCCGCGGCGCTCCGGCGGCACCATCGAGGCCACCAGCGGCACCACCATCTGGATCGCCGCGCAGGACGCGCCGAGGATGAAGGTTGCAACGAGCAGGATCAGCGGCGTCGGCGCCAGCGCGGTGCCGCCCGCTGCCACGATGGCGCAGCCGAGCGTGCGCAGGATCAGCCGCTTGTTCTCGACGAGGTCGACCAGTGGCACCAAGAGCAGCAGCCCCAGCGCATAGCCGAGCAGGGTCAGCGTCGAGATAAGGCCGGCCTGTAACGCGGTCATGCCGAGCGAGTTGCCGATCAGGCCGACGAGGATTTGTGGCGCGAAGAGGTTGGTGACGACGGTGCCGGTGGTGATGGCGCCGATCCAGATCAGCGGGCGCACGGAGACCGCGCCGGCGGGTGAAAGCTTCGTGGCGTCGGAGATGGTCATGGAACCTCGCGAGGTGATTGCGAGGCCCCTTTAGGGGATCGGGCTAATATGCTACAATTCAAATAAGCCAATAAAGAATATGCGAGATTGTTATGAACACCCATGACCTGGTCGCGTTCGTCGCGGTGGTCGAGACCGGATCGATCGTCGCGGCCTCGGCGCGGCTCAACCTGACGCAGCCCGGGGTGACGCGTCGGATCCAGAACCTCGAGGAGATGCTGGGCGCGCAGCTGCTCGACCGGCTGTCAAAACCGCTGAAGCCGACGGCGGCCGGTGTCGAGGCCTATGAGCAGGGCCGCCGCGTGCTGCGCATGCTCGACGACCTCAAGACCGGGGTGGCGAACGACGGCGTGGTGCGCGGCGAGTTCAGGCTCGGCCTGACGCCGTTTTTGTCGGAGGCGGGGCTGACCGGGCCGCTCGACGCCGTGCGCGGCGAATTTCCCGCGCTCGCGGTGCGCGTCGTCTCCGGCTGGTCGCCGCATCATGCAGAGCGCGTCAGCCGCAACGAGCTCGATGCGGCCGCGATCTGCCTGCCCGACGGCGTGGCGCCGCCGGCCGATCTCGTCGCTGACGATCTCGGCGCGCAGCCGGTGGTGTTCGTGGTCGCGCGCGACATGAAGACGCCGAAGTCGGTCGATCTCGAATGGCTGTCGCGGATCGGCTGGGTGATCAACCAGGACGGTTGCGGCTTTCGCCAGGTGCTGAAGCGCCACTTCGATGCGGCGCATCTGCCGTTCAACGTCGCGGTCGAGGCGCTCGACAGCGAGCTGAGGCTGTCGCTGGTGGCGCGCGGGCTCGGCGTCGGCCTCGTTACGCCGGTGGCACTGAAGCGCAGCGCGCTGCGCAGCAAGCTCAAGATCGTGAAGATCGCCGATTTCAATCCCGCGGTTCGCGCCTGGATCGTGCATCGCCCGCCGGCCGGCCGCCTGGCGCGGCCGATCGAGGTGTTTCGCACAGCGCTGGAGCGGGAGTTGCAGGCGCTGCTCCGGGGGTAGCGAGGTTTGTGGGCAGCGCGATCTGCATCCGCCGCCGCCCTTCGAGGCCTCCGCTGCGCTCCGGCACCTCAGGGTGACGGTGTTGGTTTGCTCAGCTTGCTCGGTGTCATCACCCGGCTTGACCGGGTGATCCAGTATTCCAGAGACGCCGGTGATAGAAGCGAGGGGCCGCGGCGTACTGGATCGCCCGGTCGAGCCGGGCGATGACAGCGGTGGTGAGGACAAAGCTTCACACCCTCTCAGGGTGACGGCGGCTTCGAGAGAGCGTCATCCCCGCGCAAAGGCTTCGCCTTTGTCGCTGGAGGTGCGAGCCTTGCAGCGCAATTTGCGCTGCTGGGCGAGCCTCGAAGGATGCGCGGGCGTGTGCGGCTACCGCAGCTTTCCGCGTGCCGCGATCGGCAGCGTGCCGATGATCTCCTCGCCGCGCACCATCACGACCTCGTCCATCATGTTGACGACGACGCAGACGTGGTTGGGCACGATGCGCACGACATCACCGACGTTGGGGCGGGTGTTGCTGCGGGAGAGATCGAGAAAGCCGTGCTCCTCGGCAAAGCGGGCGATCTTGGCCTCGGGATGTTCGAGAATCAGGCCGTGGCCTTCGAGCCCGCCGGTATCCGTGGTCAGCGTCTTGGAGCCGGCATCGAGGATGCCGCGTTCGGGGCCGGCGCGGCTGACGACGGTGGAATAGATATGCAGCGCGCAGTCGTCCCAGGTGGCGACGCCGGCCGCGACCTGCATGCGGTCGTTGTAGATGTAGGTGCCGAAGCGGTGCTCGGTGCCGCCCTTCAGCTTGCCGAGGTTCTTCAGGTTCGGCGTGCCGCCGGTCGAGACGATGCTGGCATCGAGGCCGTGCGCGCGGACGCCGGCCAGCGCCTCGTCGTAGAACTTTTGCGCATCGACCCAGCCGGTCTCGGTCGGATACAGCATGAAGCCCGCGAAGCTCAGGCCTTTTGAGCCCGCGATCTCGCGCGCCAGCGCGATTGCCTCGGCCGGCGTCTCGACGCCGGCGCGCTTGCGCCCGGTGTCGCATTCGACCACCACCGAGAGCGGACGACCCGATGCGGCGGCGGCCTTCGGCAGGTCGCCGACCACGACCGAGTTGTCGGCCGCGACGGTGACATTCGCCTTGCCCTGCAGCGCGCCGAGCCGCGCCATCTTCTCGTCGCCGAGCAGATTGTAGGAGATCAGAATGTTGTCGATCCCGGCATCGGCCATGATCTCGGCCTCGCCGAGCTTCTGGCAGGTGATGCCCTTTGCGCCTGCCTTGATCTGCAGCTGCGCCAGGGTCGGGTTCTTGTGGGTCTTGATGTGCGGACGGTTGGCGATCCCGGCGGCATCGCAGGCGGCCTGGATGCGCGCGATGTTGCGCTCGACCTTGTCCATGTCGATCACGGCGCAGGGCGTGCCGTACTCCTTGGCGATCTTGGCGGCGAGGGGCGTGGTCATCGGGGCGTCTCCAGTTTGTTTTTCGTCATTGCGAGCGGAGCGAAGCAATCCATGGCTCGGCATAACGGGTCGATGGATTGCTTCGTCGCTATCGCTCCTCGCAATGACGGTGGAAATAGCTAGGCCTGTTCGATCTCCTCGCGCAGCACCTCTAACTCGAGCCAGCGATCTTCCGCGGCGGTCAATTCTTCCTGCGCCTTGGCGATCGCTGCCGATGCGGCGTCGAATGTCTTGCGATCCTTGCTGTAAAGGTTCGGGTCGTCGAGCAGCTTCTGCTGCTTTGCGATCTCGGCGTGCAGCTTGTCGATCGTCTTCGGCAGCGTTTCCAGCGCGTGCTTCTCGTTGAAGCTCAGCCGGCGTCTGGGTGCCGCTTCGGGCGCCGCGACTTTCGCTTCTTTCTTCTCTTCGACGGTGGCCTGCGCCTTCACCGTCTCGCGCTTCACGTCAGTGCCGCGCTGCGCCAGCATGTCCGAATAGCCGCCGGCATATTCGATCCAGCGGCCCTGACCTTCGGGCACCACCACCGAGGTCACGACACGATCGAGAAAATCGCGGTCATGGCTGATCAGGATCACCGTGCCCTCGTAGTCGCCGAGCATTTCCTCGAGCACGTCGAGGGTTTCGAGATCAAGGTCGTTGGTTGGTTCGTCCAGCACCAGCAGGTTCGACGGTTTTGCCAGCGCGCGTGCCAGCATCAGCCGGCCGCGCTCGCCGCCGGACAGCGCCTCCAGCGGCGTGCCGCGCTGCTCCTGCGCGAACAGAAAATCCTTCATGTAGCCGATCACATGCTTCGGCTTGTCGCCGACCATCACGTGATCGCCGCGGCCGCCGGTCAAAGCCTCCGCCAGCGTCAGCTTCGGATCGAGGCTTTCGCGATGCTGGTCCAGCGTCGCCATCTCGATATTCGCGCCGAGCCGCACCGAGCCGCTATCGGGCGGATCGTTGCCGATCAGAAGATGCACCAGCGTGGTCTTGCCGGCGCCGTTCGGGCCGACGATGCCGAGCCGGTCCCCGCGCTGGATTCGGGTGGAAAAGCCGTCGACGATCACGCGGTCGCCGAACGCCTTGCTGATGTTCTTCGCCTCGATCACGAGGCGTCCGGACTTGTCGGCCTCCGAAGCGGTGAGGGTGGCGTTGCCGGTGGCGCCGCGATAGTTGCGGCGCTGGTCGCGCAGCGCAAACAGGTTGCCGAGCCGCTTGACGTTGCGCTTGCGGCGGCCGGAGACGCCGTGGCGCAGCCAATGCTCCTCGTTGACGATCTTGCGGTCGAGCTTGTGCTGCTCGCGCTCTTCCTCGTCCAAGACCTCGTCGCGCCAGGCCTCGAAGGCGCCAAAGCCGCGGTCGATCTGCCTGATCTGGCCGCGGTCGAGCCAGGCCGTGCTGCGCGACAGGTTGGTGAGGAAGCGGCGGTCGTGGCTGATCAGCACCAGCGCGCAGCGGCGGCTCTCCAGCTCGGCCTCCAGCCATTCGATGGTCGGCAGATCGAGATGGTTGGTCGGCTCGTCCAGCAGCAGGATGTCGGGCGAGGGCGCCAGCACGCGAGCGAGCGCCGCGCGCCGCGCCTCGCCGCCGGAGACGTGCGCGGGGTCTTCCTCGCCGGTGAGGCCGAGCTGCTCGAGCAGATAGCGCGCCTGGTAGTGGTCGTCGCCGGGGCCGAGGCCGGCTTCTACATAGGACAGCGTCGTCTTGTGGTCACCGAAATCCGGCTCCTGCGGCAGGTAGCGGATGGTGGCGCCCGGCTGCACGAAGCGGCTGCCGGCGTCAGGCTCGACGAGCCCGGCAGCAATCCGCAGCAACGTCGATTTGCCGGACCCGTTGCGGCCGATCAGGCAGACGCGCTCGCCCGCGGAGACCGACAGCTCGACGCCCGTGAGCAGCGGCGTGCCGCCAAAGGTCAGGCTGATGTCCTTGAGCTGGATGAGAGGCGGAGCCATCGCGCTAACCCTGGTTCGCCGCCTGCTCGGCGCGGCGGCGCTGGATGCGGCGGATGGTCTGGTCGAGCGTCGAGATGAAGGTCGAGCGGTCGCGCGGCGAGAACGATTTCGGTCCGCCCGTAACTTCGCCCGACGATCGCAAATCGGTCATCAGGTTGCGCACCGCCAGCGTCATGCCGATCGACTGCTCGGTGAACGGCTTGCCATTCGGCGCAATCACCTCGGCGCCGGCCTTCACGCAGCGGCTCGCCAGCGGGATATCAGCGGTGATCACGACGTCGCCGGCATGGGCGCGTTCCGCGATCCAGTCGTCGGCGGCATCCATCGCGGCGCCTGCCGCGATGCGCTCGATCAGCGGATCCTGCGGCACGCGGATGAAATTGCCCGCGACCACGCTGACGGGAACGCCGAGCCGGATCGCGACGCGATAGATCTCGTCCTTCACCGGGCAGGCGTCGGCATCGACATAGATGCGGGTGGGGGCTGTGCTTTCGATCATCGATTCAACGGTTGGCAGGCGCGCCCCGTGTACTCCATCGTGCGGAAAATTGCGAGCAAAACGAGAGGCTTGCCACAGTGTTCGGTTCGACTACGATTGCATCAGAAAAACCACCAAAATAAGGGGAAACCGCATGCCTTCGCAGACCTACCGCGTCTCGGCGTACAACACCTCAAAACTGTCCGAGAACAAGATTCACGACGACACGGTGGCGCGGAAATTCGGCTTTTCCGGTGGCTTGGTGCCCGGCGTCGACGTCATGGCCTACATGATGCACCTGCCGGTCGAGACATGGGGCCGCGATTTCCTGGAGCGCGGCCTGATCGAGGCGCGCTTCGTCAAGCCGGTCTATGATGGCGAGATCGCGGAGCTGGCCGGACGGGAGACCGGCAACGGCATGACGATCGAGCTGCACAGCCGCGGCGAACTCTGCGCCACCGGCACCGCCTCGCTGCCGGCCGAGGCGCCGAAGTTTGCGATCGGCGACTATCAGCAGGTCGCGGCGGTCGCCGAGCGCAAGCCGGTGAGCGCGTCGTCCTACGAGCAGGACAAATGGCTCGGCACCATCCCCCGCGACTGGTCCGGCGATGCCGCCAAGGAGTATCTCGCCGACATCAGGGAAACCGACCCGATCTACCTCCGCGAAGGCCTCGGCCATCCCGGTCTCTTGCCGCGGGTGATGAACAAGGTCTTGGTCGACAACGCCATCCTCGGCCCCTGGATTCACGTCGGCACACGGATGCAACTGCTGTCGGCCGCCAGGATCGGCGACGAGCTCACCGCGCGAGCAAAAGTCACCGCCAACTACGACAAGAAGGGCCACCGCTTCGTCGAGCTCGACGCGCTGGTCGTCGCCAACGGCACCACCCCGCTGGCGCATTGCTGGCACATCGCAATCACACAGCCGCGCGAGCAGGCGGCAGCGTAGTCCCTTTACCTCTCCCCGTTCTTGACGGGGAGAGGTCGGATCGCATCGCAGATGCGATCCGGGTGAGGGGCAAGGCACAATGTCAATAGCAACGACAGTGCTGGCCGGAGAGAAGCCCCTCACCCCAACCCTCTCCCCGCAAGAGCGGGGCGAGGGAGCGGAGGGACCTGCGCTGCGGCGTAGCTCAATCTTGTCATTGCCGGGCTTGACCCGGCAATCCATCCGCTTCGTAAGAGTCTTTCGTAGATTGATGGATGCGCGGGTCAAGCCCGCGCATGACCCGCATTGGGTGGGGCGAGGTCTCGCGCCATTCACAACTGTCATACCCCGCGTAGGCGGGGTATCCAGTACGCCGCGGCCTCTCGGCTCAAGCTCAGCTGTCTCTGGAATACTGGATCACCCGCTTTCGCGGGTGATGACAGTGGTGTTGGCGGCAGGCAGGGCGCCCTTACGCCGCCGTCTTTTTCGCATTCTGGATCGCGCGCCAGACCTTTTCCGGCGTCAGCGGCATGTTGATGTGCTTGATGCCGTACTCCGACAGCGCGTCGACCACCGCATTGACGATGCAGACCAGGCTGCCGGCGCAGCCGGCTTCGCCGCAGCCTTTGGTCCCCAGCGGGTTCGACTTGGCGGGCGAAGGGTGGTCGCCGATCTGCATCGACGGCACGTCGCCGGCGCGCGGCAGCGCGTAGTCCATGAACGAGCCGGTGATCGGCTGGCCTGAGCCGTCGTAGTTCACTTCCTCCATCAGCGCCTGGCCGATGCCCTGCGCGACGCCGCCGTGCAGCTGGCCGGCGACGATCATCGGGTTGACCACGGTGCCGAAGTCGTTGACCGCGGCGTAGCGCACGATCCTGATCACGCCCGTATCAGGGTCGATCTCGACCTCGGCGACGTGACAGCCGTTCGGGAAGGTCGACGCAGTCTCCTTGGTGGCGTGGTCGACGTCGAGCGTATCCGGTGTGCCCTCGGGCAGCTTGCCTTCGCGCATCCGCTCGGCGAGCTCCATGATGCCGATCGAGCGGTCGGTGCCGGCGATGGTGAAGCGGCCGCCGCCGAACTCGATGTCGGCCTCGGACGCTTCCAGTACGTGCGCCGCGGCCTGCTTGCCCTTCTCGACCACCAGCGCGGAGGCTTCCACGATCGCTTGCCCTGTCGCGGTGATCGAGCGCGAGCCGCCGGTGCCGTTGCCGAAGCGGACGAGGTCGCTGTCGTTCTGCTCCAGCGTGATCTTCTCGAAGGGGACGCCGAGCTGATCCGCCAGCACCTGCGCGAACGGCGTGGCGTGGCCCTGGCCGTAATCCAGCGTGCCGGTGGTGAGCTTCACCGAACCATCAGGCTCGAAGCTGATCTTGCCGAGCTCGCCGCTCGGCGGCGCGGTCACCTCGAGATAGGAGCCGACGGCGATGCCGCGCAGCCTGCCGTTCTTCCTGCTCTCCTTCTTGCGCCTGGCAAAATTCTCATAGTCGGCGATCTCCAGCGCCTTCTGGAACACGCCGCCGAAATCGCCGCTGTCATAGGTCACGCCTGACGCGGCCGGGAACGGCAGCTGCTGCGGCTTGATGAAATTGCGCTTGCGCAAGGTGAGGCGGTTGATGCCCATCTCGTCGGCGGCGGCGTCGATCAGCCGCTCCATGTAGTAGTTCGCTTCGGGCCGGCCGGCGCCGCGATAGGCGCCCATCAGCGTGGTGTTGGTCACGACCGTCTTGATGTCGACGCCGAGCAGCGGCGTGCGGTAGACGCTGGCCAGGTTCTTGCCGGTGTTGACCGACAGCGGCCCCGGCGCGACGCCGGTGATGTAGGCGCCGAGATTGCCGTAGCCGGACAGCCGCACCGCCAGGAACTTGCCGTCGGCATCGAGCGCCAGCTCGGCGTGGATCAGCTGCGCGCGGCCGTGGCTGTCGGAGAGGAAGCTGGTCGAGCGCTCGTCCAGCCACTTCACCGGCCGGCCCAGCGCCTTCGCCGCATGCGCGATGCAGGTGTATTCGGGATAGTTGAGGTTCTTCATGCCGAACGAGCCGCCGACATTGGCGGTGAGGATACGCACCTTATCCGGCGCCACGTTGAGGATGCGCGCCAGAATCGCCTTGTTGCCGGACACGCCCTGGGTCGGCACCTGCAGCGTATAGCGCTCGGTCTTGCCGTCGTAGGCGGCAAGCGCGACGCGCGGCTCCATCGAGACCACGGCGACGCGGGTGTTGACGATGTCGAGCTTTGTGACGTGCGCGGCACTGGCGAACGCCGCGTCGATCTTCTCGGCATCGCCATAATGGTAGTCGAGCGCGACGTTGTTCGGGATGTTGTCATAGAGCTGCGGCGCGCCGGGCTTTGCCGCCTCGGCGGCATCGGTCACCGCCGGCAGCGGTTCGATGTCCAGCTCGACGGCCTCCGCCGCATCGCGCGCCTGCGTCGCGGTTTCCGCGACCACGAAGGCGACGGGATCGCCGACGAAGCGCACCTTGTCGGTCGGCAGCACCGGGCGGTTGGTCTGTAGCAGCGGCGAGCCGTCGCGGCTCTTGAACGGGATCCCGCAGGTCAGCGGCTTGTAACCGGCAGCCGCGAGGTCGGCGCCGGTCCATACCCCGAGCACGCCCGGCATCGCGCGGGCGGCCGCCGTGTTGATGCCCTTGATGATGCCGTGGGCATGGGACGATCGGACCATCCAGCAGTAGGCCTGGCCGGGAAGCGAGAAGTCGTCGGTGTAGCGGCCCTTGCCGCGCACCAGGATGTCGTCCTCCTTTCGTCGGACCGGTTGGCCGACACCGTGTTTTTGCAGTGCGATGGAGTTCTCGAGCGAGCGGGGCGACGTATGATCTTGCATCGGAAATGACCTGAAATGCCCGGATTTGGTGGGTTTTGCGGGCATTCCCGAGATAACGCACACCCCTCTTAACGACAACGCCCGATTGGACATGGAGCCAATGTGAACAGAGTTTGCGTAGGCCCTTGGCGCTGCTAAAGTTTCCGTGAACGACAATTTCTTCGGCGGGCTCGAACCGCGGTCCCGCGGAAAGACAGTTTGATGAATGACGAAGTGCGGCTTTGCGACGGCATTCCGGCCGCCGAAGCCCTGTCAAGGTTCGCTGCGGCGGGCGCCGAGACCGGTGTCTACGCAGCGCTCGACCTTGGCACCAACAACTGTCGGCTCCTGATCGCCTGTCCCGCGGGCGACGGGTTCCGCGTGGTCGATTCCTTCTCGCGGATCATCCGGCTCGGCGAGGGCATCGCCGCGACCGGTTCCATCAGCGAGGCGGCGATCGAGCGCGCCATCGCCGCGCTCTCGATTTGCAGCGACAAGATCCGCTATCGCAAGGCGCGCCGGCTGCGGCTGATCGCCACCGAAGCCTGCCGCGCCGCCGGCAACGCCGAGAGTTTTCGCGCCCGCGTCGCCGCCGAGACCGGCATCAAGCTCGAAGTGATCGACCGCGAGACCGAGGCGACGCTGGCCGTGATCGGCTGCTCGCCGCTGCTCGACCCGAGGGGGCGAGGGGCCATCCTGTTCGACATCGGCGGCGGCTCGACCGAGCTGGTGCGGATCGAGCGCGATCCCGCGACGCCGGACGCGCCGCCGCGCATCAAGGCGTGGATGTCGATCCCGCTCGGCGTCGTTACGCTGGCGGAGCATTTTGGCGGCAGGAACGTCACGCCGAATCTGTATGCCCGCATGATCGATGAGGTCGCCCAGCACGTCGCGCCGTTCGCGGCTGAGCACGGCCAGGATCTGCGCGACATGCACTTGCTCGGCACCTCCGGCACCGTGACCACGCTCGCCGGCGTGTTCCTCAATCTGCCGCGCTACGACCGCCGCCGCATCGACGGCATCTGGATGAACGATTTCGACGTCACGGCGACGATCCAGAAGCTGCTCTGCATGAGCTATGAGCAGCGCGTCCACAACAACTGCATCAGCGTCGAGCGCGCCGACCTGGTGCTCGCCGGCTGCGCCATCCTCGATGCGATCCGCAATGCCTTCCCGCTGCCGCGGCTGCGCGTCGCCGACCGCGGCCTGCGCGAGGGCATGCTGGTCGAGATGATGCGCGAGGACGGCGCGCTGCGGGCGTGCTAGACGCTTTCTTCTTCGCCTCTCCCCGCCTGCGGGGAGAGGCCGGATCGCATGAAATGCGATACGGGTGAGGGGGACTCTCCACGAACTCATCTCTCACCGTCTATGCGGAAGTAGCCCCTCACCCCAGCCCTCTCCCCGTAAGAACGGGGAGAGGGAGTAACAACGCACCGAGACGCAAGAACCATCATGGCGAAAGACACCACCGGGCGGCTGCACGTCACGGTCAAGAGCGGTGGCAAGCGAAAGCTGTCGTCAAAACTCTGGCTGGAGCGCCAGCTCAACGATCCCTACGTCGCCAAGGCCAAGGCGATGGGCTATCGCTCGCGCGCGGCGTTCAAGCTGCTGGAGATCGACGACAAGTACCGCATGCTCAAGCCGGGCATGACGGTGGTCGACCTCGGCGCGGCGCCCGGCGGCTGGAGCCAGATCGCGGCGAAACGCACGGGAGCAGCCGACGGCAAGGGCAAGGTGGTCGCGATCGATCTCCTGGAGATGGGCGAGATCCCCGGCGTCACCTTCGCGCAGCTCGACTTCCTCGATCATGACGCGCCGGAAAAGCTGATCGCGATGATGGGCGGCCGCGCCGACATCGTGATGTCCGACATGGCCGCCAACACCACCGGCCACCGCAAGACCGACCAGCTCCGCATCATCGGCCTGGTCGAGACCGCCGCCCACTTCGCCTGCGAGGTGCTCAATCCCGGCGGCGCGTTCCTGGCAAAAGTCTTCCAGAGCGGCGCCGATGCCGAACTGCTGGCGCAGCTCAAGCGCGATTTTGCCACGGTGCGTCACGTCAAGCCGGCGGCCAGCCGGCAGGATTCGTCGGAGCGCTACGTGCTGGCGACGGGATTTCGCGGACAGCCCGGCAGAGGCTAGCCGCCGCGCCGCCCGGCGACGTGCGTCGTCCGAAACCGTTGGAACTCTTGCCCCTAAGGCGTATTCTACTTTCTCGGTGCGGTCTGTCCGTTGCGTAGCGCAGCCCGGCGCCCCCGACTGGTTTGCGCAGTGAGCCGTGCCTCACGGAGTTTCCCCGTGATGGAGCGCAGGTCGAACATAGGCAATCGTCTCCTGGCGGCCTTGTCGCCCGCCGATTTCCAGCTGCTTGTGCCCCATCTGCGCAGGATATCGCTCGAGCGTGACGTCGTGCTGGTGCGGTCGGGTGATCCCGTCCAGCAGATCTATTTCCCCTGCACGGCATTGATCGCGTTCGTCATGGACATGCCGAACGGGCAGTCGGTCGCGACGACGATGGTCGGCAATGAGGGGGCGGTAGGCGTCCTGTCGACACTCGGGTCGATACGCTCGCCAATGACGGCGGTGGTTCGCGTGGCCGGGACAACATGGCAGATCTCACCGGCGCGATTTCATGCCGCGCTCAGCCACAGCCGCGCGCTCGAGGATGCGGTGCAGCTCCATATGCGGTCGCTGTTGGTGCAGTTCCAACACATCGCCGCGTGCAATGCGCTGCACTCGGTGGAGGCTCGCCTGGCCCGCTGGCTTTTGCAGGTTCACGATCAGGTCGGTTACGACACGCTCCCGCTGACGCAGGACACGCTATCGGAGTTGCTGGGCGTGCGGCGCACGACCGTGACCCATGTCGTGTCCAAGCTTCGCGGATCGGGGGCGATCCGATCAAACCGCCGGAGCTCGATCGAGGTGGACAGGGGACGGCTCGAGGCTGCCGTCTGCGAGTGCTACGAGATCATGCGGAGCAGGATCGATCGCATCGTTTCGGCCGAAGGGATGAGACAGTCCAGTCGTGGCGCGCCGGCGCATGGACCGACGCGTTCCCACGGGCACGCCTGGACCAATGTTGATAAGGCTGGAGCACGTATCGCAGGCGAGCGAACAAGTCGCCACTGAAATCAGAGTCTCGTTCGCAGGCTGGCGTCAGCCTGCCTTGGGCATCTCCTCGGGTTCGTAGACCCAGGCGTCCCGGGCGAACCACTCGTGGGTGATGCGACAGGTCGTGCAGTAGGTGCGCGAGAAGAACAACGCGCGGCATTGGAATGTCTCGCGGTCAGTGTTCATGCCGGTTGTGATCGCGCGTCCCGACCGCGGGCACTTGATCATGATCACGCCCATCTCGCTCCTCCGCAATGTAGATTGTCGAACCCGCGCACCGTCGGCCGGAGTGCGTTCCTTCTCAATGGAAACGCTTGGCTTCCAGCCGATTTTCGGGCGAGGGCGGCTCAGGACAGGGTCTTCAGCGCCCTTGCAAAGCCCTTCTTGAGGGGCTCGGAGCCTTCCTTCGCGACCTTCTTCGTGAGGTCCCAAAGCTCCTTGTTCTGCGCGGCGATGACCTCGAAATTCTTGCGGCCGTGGTTGGCCGAAAGCTGGATCACCTCCGACAGCGACTTGGTGCCGATGAGATCGGTCATCAATGCGAGAGCCGAGCTGGTATTGGTGCTCGATATCTCGATCACTTTGGCGGCGTAATCCGCAGCGCCCTTGGCATTGATTGCGTATGCCTCCTTGAGCAGGAGGGCGACCTCCGTCGACGCCTCCTTCACCTTGTCGATCTGCTGTTTGGCCCGTGTCGCGTTTTGCTCCGCAGCGCCCTGGAACGCTTCGGGCAGGGCGAACAGGGGCAGATTGAAGCCGTCGGCTTTCGGATTTTCGTTCACTTCCGTCGTATGCGCATCACTCACTGGCTCTGATCCCTTCAGAAAAGGCTAAATTGGCAAGGGCTAAATTGGCATGGCCCGGCCCTTCCATGGCGAGGACGCCATGGAAGGGACCCGGAGCGTTTCCTCCGCGTGATTTTCTGCTGATGCGGGATCACTGCGTGCCCGCCTGAGCCGGACTATGCCGGATCGGCGGTGGCGCTTCCGTTCGCTTTCTGACTCTCGCGAAGATTTTTTGTCGTGACGAACGGCCGCGGTGGGGCCGGCCGGTATCGCCAGCAATCCGCGGAAAAATGGCGGCCCGGCACCGGCCTGACCGGGCCGCGCGGGACGAGGTCTTGATCGACTACCCCAGCCGCTGATCCCGCGCGTTCTGGGTGTCCTCGGTTGCGGCCTTGACGGCGTCAGTGGCAGCACGCTTCTCGGCGCCCTTGCGGCTCGAGATGTCGATCGCCTTACGGCCGGCGATCTCGTTGCCGGCATCGGCAGGCATCTGCCAGAAGAACCAGGCTGAGGCTGCCGAGATCAGCGACACCACGATGAAGGCCGGCCCGAACACGTCGGCGGACAGCTCGGTCTGGTGATGCAGCGCCAGTGTGGTTTCGACCGAGAACGCGCCGACCGCGACGCCGGCGGACACCGCGAGCTGCTGGTTGACGCTGACCAGGGTGGTGGCGCGGCTCATCTGCGGCGCCTCGACCTCGGCATAGGCCACAGTGTTGATCGCGGTGAACTGCAGCGAGCGGAAGAAACCACCGACCACAAGGATGGTGAAGATCAGCATCAGCGGCGTCGTCGCCGTGAACAGGGCGCAGGCGGCGAGGAAGGCCGCGCTGACGACGGCATTGACCGTCATCATGTTGCGGAAACCGAAGGCCTTGATGATGCGCGCCGCCAGCGTCTTCATGCCCATGGCGCCGACCGCGGAGGCAAAGGTCACGAGACCCGACTGGAACGGTGACAGGCCGAAGCCGACCTGCATCAGCAGCGGCAACAGGAACGGCAGCGCGCCAATGCCGAGGCGGAACATGAAGCCGCCGACGATCGAGGCGCGCATCGTCGGCAGCCGCAGCAGCGAAAAATCCAGCACCGGCGAGCCGGTGCGCTTGGCATGAATGACATAGAGCGTCATCGAGACCGTGCCGACCCCGACCAGCGCGGCGACGATCGGCCACGGCAGCAGGTTGAGCCCGGCGACCGAAAGCCCGAAGGCGATGCCGGCAAGCCCGATGCCGGCCAGCACCAGGCCATAGAGATCAAAGCGCTCGGGATCGACGCTCTTGATCGGGTCGATGTATTTCAGCGCCAGGAAGATGCCGAGCAGCCCGATCGGGATGTTGATCAGGAAGATCCAGTGCCAGGAGAAATAGGTGGTGATGAAGCCGCCGAGCGGCGGCCCGATCACGGGCCCTATCAGCGCCGGCACCGTCACCCAGGCCATCGCATTGACCAGCGCGCTCTTGTCGACCGAGCGCAGCAGCACCAGCCGCCCGACTGGCGTCATCATCGCCCCGCCGAGGCCCTGCAGGATGCGGGCGAACACGAAATCGGTCACCGAGCCTGACAGCGCGCAGCCGATCGAGCCCAGCATGAACACGCCGACCGCGCCGGCGAACACGATGCGGGCGCCGAAGCGGTCGGCGGTCCAGCCGCTCGCCGGGATGAACACCGCGAGCGACAGCAGATAGGACGTGATCGCCAGCTTCAGCGTCAGGGGGCTGGTGCCGATGTCGGCGGCGATCGCCGGCAGGGAGGTCGCGATCACCGTGGAGTCCATGTTCTCCATAAAGAGAGCGGTGGCCACGATGAGCGGGATCAGGCGTTCTTTGTTCATCGAAATGGGACGTCTGTGCTGAAAAGGGCGGGCGAGGGGGCCATATCATCCTGCCGCCAGCCATGCCATTGCGGAACCGGCCAAACCACCTAGATCCAGCGTGACGCTGGTATGCATCCCCCGGCGTAAAGAGGTGTGCCTTGATCTACGTGCTCGCTGTCCTGCTGCCGCCGATCGGGCTGCTCCTGAACGGACAGCCGTTTTCGGCCATCTTCAATCTGGTCCTGATCGTGTTTTGTGCGATTTTCGGGCTGTTTTTCCATGTCCTGCTGCTGGTGCCCTCGGCCCATGCCGTGATCGTGGTGCACATGAAGCGGGAGGACCGGCGCCATCGCGAGGTGGTCGAGGCGATCCGCCGCCACGGGCCGCCGCAGGGCTACCGCTAGAAGGGGCTACCGGGCGCCGTAAAAAGCCTGTGCATGGCTGGCAAACACTTTGATTCGTCATGCCGCCATGCTATCGACCGGCGTCAACCCCATCGATGGGCACCGATTCCCCGGTGACGCTGCCAGCGTCGCCGCAGGAGGCGTTCATCGTCAGATTTGCAAGCGGCTGAGGCCGCCGAAAGGAGTTGGCAATGGCCACGGGATTTCCGGCTATCCGCGAAGCTTTTACGTTCGACGATGTGCTTCTGAAGCCCGGTCTGTCTGACGTTCTCCCCTCCGAAGTCGACATTCGCTCGCGCGTCACCCGCGCCATCCCGCTCAACATCCCGATCATGGCCTCGGCCATGGACACGGTCACCGAAGCGCGCATGGCGATCGCGATGGCGCAGGCCGGCGGCCTCGGCGTCATCCACCGCAACTTCGATCCAGATGGCCAGGCCGCGCAGGTGCGGCAGGTCAAGAAGTTCGAATCCGGCATGGTGGTCAATCCGCTGACTATTGGCCCCGACGCCACGTTGGCGGATGCGCTGGCGCTGATGAAGGACCATGGCATCTCCGGCATTCCGGTCGTCACCGGCGCCGAGAAGAACGTGCCGGGCAAGCTGGTCGGCATCCTGACCAACCGCGACGTGCGCTTTGCCAGCGATCCCCGGCAGAAGGTCCGGGAGTTGATGACGCATGAGAAGCTCGTCACGGTGCGCGAGAGCGTCAGCCAGGACGAGGCGAAGCGGATGCTGCACCAGCATCGCATCGAGAAGCTGCTGGTGGTCGACGACCAGTATCGCTGCGTCGGCCTGATCACGGTGAAGGACATCGAGAAGGCAGTGGCGCATCCGCTCGCCTGCAAGGACGAGCATGGCCGTCTCCGCGTTGCCGCCGCCACCACGGTCGGCGAGACCGGCTATGAGCGCACCGAGCGGCTGATCGATGCCGGCGTCGACGTCGTCGTGGTCGACACCGCGCACGGCCACTCCCAGCACGTGCTCAACGCCGTCAACCGCATCAAGCGGCTCTCCAACTCCGTGCAGGTGGTGGCCGGCAATGTCGCGACCGAGGACGGCGCGCAGGCCCTGATCGATGCCGGCGCCGACTGCATCAAGGTCGGCATCGGGCCGGGCTCGATCTGCACCACCCGCATCGTCGCCGGCGTCGGCGTGCCGCAGCTCACCGCAATCATGGATGCGGTGGCCGCAGCGAAGAAGGCGGACGTGCCTGTGATCGCCGATGGCGGCATCAAGTATTCCGGTGATCTCGCCAAGGCGCTGGCCGCCGGCGCCGACATCGCGATGGTCGGCTCGCTGCTCGCCGGCACCGACGAGACGCCGGGTGAAGTCTTCCTGTGGCAGGGCCGCTCCTACAAGGCCTATCGCGGCATGGGCTCGGTCGGCGCGATGGCGCGCGGCTCGGCCGACCGCTACTTCCAGCAGGACATCAAGGACACGCTGAAGCTCGTCCCTGAAGGCATCGAGGGCCAGGTGCCCTACAAGGGCCCGGTCGCCAACGTCATGCACCAGCTCGCCGGCGGTCTCCGCGCCGCGATGGGTTACGTCGGTGCCCGCAACATCGCCGACTTCCACGCCAAGGCGCAGTTCGTCCGCATCACCGGCGCCGGCTTGCGCGAAAGCCATGTCCACGACGTGACGATCACGCGGGAAGCCCCGAACTATCCGGGCGGGGTGTAAGGCTCTCCACGTCATTCCGAGGCGCGAAGCGGACTATGGCGCGCAATTGCGCGCCTGAGAATCTCGAGATTCCGGGTTCTCGCTGCGCGAGCCCCGGAATGACGTGCGTTGCGCTTCGGCATGACGGCCGTCATTTCAAACAGAATTTCAAACGCTGCATCTGAACGAGCAAATCCATCTCCCTTGCAGGGAGCTGGATTGCATGACTACGTTTGCGCCACGTAACCAATCGTTTCGGAGGAAAAAGCATGTCCCAAGGAAAGCGCATCGTTCTCGCCTCACGCCCCCAGGGTGAGCCCACCGCGGCCAACTTCAGGCTCGAGGATTACACGCCGCCGACGCCGGGTGCGGGCGAGGTCCTGCTCCGCACCATCTGGCTGTCGCTCGATCCCTATATGCGCGGCCGCATGAACGATGGTCCGTCCTACGCCGCGCCGGTCCCCGTGGGGGGCGTCATGGAGGCGGGCACCGTCAGCGAGGTGATCGCCTCGAACAACCCGGGCTTTGCCAAGGGCGACATCGTGCTGTCGCGCGCGGGCTGGCAGACGCATGCGCTGTCCAACGGCCAGGGCCTCGCCAAGATCGATCCCAAAATCGCGCCGATCTCCACGGCCGTCGGGGTGCTCGGCATGCCCGGCATGACCGCCTATACCGGCCTGCTTGAGATCGGCAAGCCGAAGCCGGGCGAGACCGTGGTCGTTGCCGGCGCGTCCGGCGCGGTCGGATCGGCGGTTGGCCAGATCGCAAAGATCAAGGGCGCGCGTGCGGTCGGCATCGCGGGTGGCAAGGACAAATGCGACTATGTGAAGAATGAGCTCGGTTTCGATGCCTGCCTGGACCATCGCGATCCGGATTTGGCGGCCAAGCTGAAGGAGGCGTGCCCGAAGGGCATCGACGTCTATTTCGAGAATGTCGGTGGTCCCGTGTTCGAGGCGGTCTACCCGCAGCTCAACGCATTCGCGCGCGTGCCGGTGTGCGGCCTGATCGCGCATTACAACGACAGGGAGGCGAGGGCACCGAAATGGGCCTCGACCATCATGTTCGCGATCCTGACCAAGCGGCTGACCTTCCGCGGCTTCATCGTCAGCGATTTTGCCGCCATGCACGGCGACTTCCTGCGCGACATGTCGCAATGGGTTCGCGAGGGCAAGGTCAAGTACAAGGAGTTCGTGACCGAGGGGCTGGACAGCGCTCCGGAGGCCTTCATGGGTCTGCTCAAGGGTGCCAATTTCGGCAAGCAGCTAGTCCGGGTCGGGCCAGACAAGGCCTGAGCGTAGGGGCTTCGCGAGGCCCCCGAAAGGGGGCTTCAAGGTCCCATTCCGCGCAAAATCGTATCAAAAGCGCCACAATCGGCGGCATTTGGGGGCTTTTTAGCCCCCATTTGCTTGACCGGAACCCGCAGGAATTGAATCAATATGGCTATATTTCAGGTGTAGCCATGATTTTTGAGCTTGTTGTTTGCGGGGTTATCCTGCTCGCCGTCGGTTATTGGGCGGCGATGTTCGTCATGGGCCGGCGCGACGACGTGTTGCACGGAAAGTTCGTTGAGGAGCGGCCCGACATCGAGCGGGTGCGTGCGATGCCGCCAGCGCCTCCCGCGCGGCCGGCGGCGCCGCAGCCCGGCACGGAGTCGCTGCAGACGCTGCTCACCGTCATCAAGCGGGATCTGCACGACGCGGCGCGGTAGCTGAGGCCGCTCATGCTGTCCGAGCCGGCGTCTGCCGCTCCATCCCCGTCATTGCGAGCGCAGCGAAGCAATCCATTGATCCGCATGTGCGGACGGATGGATTGCTTCGCTTCGCTCGCAATGACGGGAATGCAAACCACCACGGCCGTTTAGGACTGCAGTTGGGCGATCAGCGTGTCGAGGTCGATGTCGGCCTGACCCTTGGCCTTGACGTGGCGCACTTCAAAACTGTCGGGCCGGAAGCGGTATTCGACCAGGCCGGTCTCCTTGATGCCGATCCGCTCCTGCCTTGCATCCGAGATGATGAAGCCGGCTGAGGGCGCCCAGATCTGCCGGACATGCGCAAACGTGTAGTCGCGGCGCTGATGCACATGGCCGCTGCCGACCAGGCGCAGATCGACCTTGCCGAACATCTCGATCAGCCGCCGCCGCGCCGGCTGCGGCACGAAGCGGATCGCGGTCTCCACACGCTCAGGATCCGCGGGCAGGTCAAGATAGAGCGGCTTATGCAGGAACAGCGCGACCGGCTTGCCGCCGACCTTGCCGAGCTGCTCGCCGAGCCAGTCGAACTGCTCGGCCTCGCGGTCGAGGCCGGTGTTCATGATCAGCGAGTTGAGGCCGATGAAGCACCAGCCGGCGGCGTCGAACTGCCAGCGGTCCTCGCCGATCACGGACGTGAACACGTTGCAGGTCTCGGTGGTGGGCAGCTGCGACGGCGCCGGGCCGACCGCGGTCGGGTTGTCGCCGATGTCGTGGTTGCCGGGCAAATAGCGGCGATCGACCGGCAGCGCGTCGTGCTGCTCTTTGGCGAAGACGAGATCGGCGCGGCTGGTCGGCCCGTCCCAGGAGACGTCGCCGGTGTTGAGCACGAGGTCGGGCCGCGTCGCGTCAATGTGCTCGGCGACGCGGTGGAAGTTGTCGGTGAGGATCTTGAGACGGCGGGCGAGGTGGGTGTCGGAGATCTGTGTCAGGCGAAATTCGGTCATGCGTCGATCCTTTCCGCCGGATCATAGGCCGGACGAGAAGTCGGAACGATGACGATTCCGCCGCGCGATTCGCTGCGTTGTTTGAGGTCTTGTTTGAAGTCCTGTTCGATCGCACCTACAGGGACTGAAACCGTCCTCATTCCTGTGAGTTGGCCAACCGAGCTTGGATCATGGTTCAATGAGCTCGCTAGGCAGTTGATTGCCAGGATCGGGTCTGACCGCTAGAGCGTTTTCCAGCGAAGTGGATACCGGTTCGCGTGAAGAAAACGCGTCAAAACAAGAATCTAGAGCTCCGTTCCGATTCCATCGGAACGGAAATAGCTCTAAGAGGCCCTCGTGCGCCCAACCGAAAGAGATCGATGACCCCTGCTGCCCGGCTCTCCGCCGCAATCGACCTGATCGCCACCATCGACGCCCAGCGGATTCCCGCCGCCAAGGCGCTGAAGGAATGGGGCACCGCGCACCGCTATGCCGGTTCCGGCGATCGCGCCGCGATCTCCGGCCTGATCTGGGACGTGCTGCGCCGGCAATCCTCCGCCGCCTACCTGATGGACGACGATAGCGCCCGTGCGCGCCTGCTCGGCATGCTCAAGCTCGAGCGCGGCATGGACCTCGCCACCATCGCCGCGCTGTGCGACGGCAGCCGGTTCGCGCCGGAGCCGCTCAGCACGGCCGAGGAGGCGGCGCTGACCTCGCGCTCGCTCGCCGACGCGCCGGCCGCCGTCGCCGGCGACTATCCGGAATGGCTCGATCCGTATCTGGCAAAAGTGTTCGGCGACGACCGCGCGGCGGAAGCGACCGCGATGGCGAGCCGCGCGCCGCTCGATTTGCGGGTTAACACGCTGCGGGGCAAGCGCGAGAAGGTGTTGCCGCGGCTGGCGCATCTCGGCGCCACCGAGACGCCGTGGTCGCCGCTCGGCCTGCGGATTGCGCTCGGCGCCGACGCGCGCAACCCTGGCATCAATGCCGAGGAGGATTTCATCAAGGGCGCGATCGAGGTGCAGGACGAGGGTTCGCAGCTCGCCGCGCTGTTCTCGGCGGCCAAGCCCGGCGAGCAGGTGATCGACCTTTGCGCCGGCGCCGGCGGCAAGACGCTGGCGATCGCAGCCATGATGGGCGGCAAGGGCCGGCTGATCGCCACCGACCACGACAAGCGCCAGCTCGCGCCGATCCATGAGCGGCTGTCGCGCGCTAGCGTGCACAATTGCGAGGTCCGCACGCCGCGCGGCGAGGCCGACGTGCTCTCCGACATCAAGGCTTCCGCCGACCTCGTGCTGATCGACGCGCCCTGCACCGGCACCGGCACCTGGCGCCGCAACCCCGACGCCAAATGGCGCATGCGCCCCGGCGCGCTCGAGGTGCGGCTCAAGGACCAGGCCGAGGTGCTGGCGCGCGCCGCGCCGCTGGTGAAGGCCGGCGGGCGGATCGCCTACATCACCTGCTCGGTGCTATCTGAGGAGAATGGCGAACAGGTGCGGGCGTTCGTGGCAAGACATCCGGAATTTTCGGTGCAGCCGCCGGAAGAGACCGCGAGCGTGGTGTGGGACAAGGCCGAGGCCTTTGCCGGCGCCGCGCTGCGGTCGGACGAAGGCTGGCTGATGACGCCACGCCGCACGGGCACGGATGGATTTTTCGTCTCCGTGCTGAAGAAGGGGTGACGCTTTCACCGCGTCGTTGCGAGCGCAGCTTCGTAGGGTGGGTTAGCGCAGCGTAACCCACCATCCATCTTTCTTGCGGTGAACGGTGGGTTACGCCTTCGGCTAACCCACCCTACGATCCCGCGGCCGAGCACACCGCCGGCGCCCGGCTCACCGTGATGATCCACACCAGCAGCGCCGCGGCGCTGATCGTAGCACCAAGTACGCAGACGCCGATCCATCCCGCCGCCGCATAGACCACCGTCGAGGCGATCGCGCCGAGCGCGCTGCCGATCGAATAGAACACCATGTAACCGCCGATCAGCCGGCTCGACGCTTCGGGCCGCGCGGCGACGATCAGGCTCTGGTTGGTGACATGCACGGCCTGCAGCGCGAAGTCGAGCATCAGCACGCCGGCGACCAGCAGCCACAGCGATTGATGCAGACAGGCGAGCGGCAGCCAGGCCGCGAGCATCAGCAGCAGCGACAGCCCGGTGGTGCGCTGTCCCCAGCCGCGGTCGGCGAGCCGGCCGGAATTGCGCGCCGCCAGCGCACCGGCGACGCCGGCGATCCCGAGCATGCCGATCGTGGTGTGCGAGAGCGCGAATGGCGGCGCCGACAGCGGCAGCACGATCGCGCTCCAGAACACGTTGAGATTGGCAAAGATCAATAGCGCAAACATCGCACGCTCGCGCAGGATCGGCTCCTCGACGAACAGCATGGCGGCCGAGCGCAGCAGGCGCAGATAGGATGACCCATGCATCGCCTGCGGCTGCCGGCGCGGCAGGACCCAGGCCAGCAGCGCCGCCACGGCCAGCATCAGCGCTGCCGATACCAGATAGACGGTGCGCCAGCCGCCGATATCGGCCAGCGCGCCCGACGCGAAGCGGGCGAGCAGGATGCCGGACACCACGCCGCTGGTCACCGTGCCGATGGTGCGGCCGCGTTCGGCCGGCGTCGCCAGCGTCGCGGCAAAGGCCACCAGCACCTGGACGACGACCGCCAGCAGCCCGACCAGCACCATGCCGGCCAGCAGCACCGCGGCATTTGACGCCGTGCCGACGACGACGAGCGCTGCCGCCGACAGCACGGTCTGGCCGACGATCAGGCGGCGGCGATCCCAGAGGTCGCCGAGCGGCACGATCAGCATCAGGCCGAGGGCATAGCCGATTTGCGTCAGCGTCACCACGATGCCGATCGCGGCCGGCGCGATGCCGAGATCCTGCGCCATCGCGTCGAGCAGCGGCTGCGCGAAATAGATGTTGGCGACGCTGAGCCCGCAGGCGATCGCAAACAGCAGCACGATCGCGGGCGAAAGCCGGCCGGCGGACGCCTCGCTGGTGGTGGCCTGTGCGGCCGCTACGTGCTGGCTCGTCATCATCATTCTCCGTCTGCCATATGGTCTTATCATGAGACCAGTTGCATCGCGCGCTGTCTAGTCCTATTTTAAGACCAGTTCGAAATCGTGAACGAGGAGGGCGCGATGCAGCGCACCGGTTTCGCTGGGGCCGACTGTCCGGTGGCGCGCGCGCTGGACGCGATCGGCGACTGGTGGTCGCTGCTGATCGTGCGCGACGCGTTCGACGGCCTGCGCCGGTTCGGCGACTTTCAGAAGAATCTCGGCATCGCCAAGGGCATGCTGACGGCGCGCTTGCGCAAGCTGGTGGAACTGGGCGTGCTCGAGCAGGTCGCCGCGTCAGACGGCAGCGCCTACCAGGAATATGTCCTGACGAAGAAGGGGCACGCGCTGTTCCCTGTCGTGGTCAGCCTGCGGCAATGGGGCGAAGCCAATCTGTTCGCGCGCGGCGAGCCGCATTCCGTGCTGGTCGACGCGCAGGGCGAGCGGGTCGGCCAGCTCGTGCTGCCGTCGAAGGCCGGACGGCCGCTGGCGTGGTCGGATACGAAGGTGAGGAAGGTCGCCGCGCGCAAGCGCTGACAATGTCTGACCGTCATCCTGAGGTGCGAGCCTCTTCGGCGAGCCTCGAAGGATGCACGGCCCCGCCCGTGGCCGATTCATCCTTCGAGGCTCGCAAGAGCTCGCACCTCCAGCGACAAACGCGGAGCGTTTACGCGGGGATGACGGATCGGATGCGAGGCCTCGGAAATACTCAATCCACGATGAACAGCTTCGCGCCCGTTGCCGTCGACGAGCGATGCGCGGCGTCGCCGAAATCGGAGACCTGGTAGCTCATACCCGGCTTCAGCGTGAACTTGCG
This sequence comes from Bradyrhizobium ivorense, assembly GCF_900696085.1. Lineage (GTDB taxonomy): Bacteria > Pseudomonadota > Alphaproteobacteria > Rhizobiales > Xanthobacteraceae > Bradyrhizobium > Bradyrhizobium ivorense. The sequence goes on along the minus strand of NZ_CAADFC020000016.1, from coordinate 187,656 downwards.
GCCGTCGCGCAACTCGGTCTCGAGCTCGCCCTGCACCACGAACAGCACATGGCCGCGATCGCACCAGTGATCGGCGAGATAGCCCGGCGAATACTCGACCATCCGCACCCGCAGATCGCCGATATCGAGCGTGCGCCACAGCGCCTGTCCGGTGTCGCCAGGATGCTCCGTCGGCTCGATCCGGCTCCAGTCGGTGACGGTGAAGGGCAGGGTGGGGATTTTCATGCGAGGAGGTCCTGATGTTTTTTGTCCACCATACGGCCCATCCGCCGTCATTGCGAGCGAAGCGAAGCAATCCATCGCTCCACACTGGCGGCGAAAATGGATTGCTTCGCTCCGCTCGCAATGACGCGGAGAGATCGGCGCCTCACGCCACCAGATGGTTCGCCGAGCCCTGCACGATCTTGCCCGCCGCATCGAGCCGCAGATACTCGCAGATCTTCTTGCCGCGTTCGTTCTGATAGAACACGACCACGCTGTCCGGCGAGACGTAGAGGTCGATCAGCTCGAAATGCAGCTCCGGCAGCTTTGCCAGCGCGGTGCCCCAGTAGGCGCGCAGCTGGTCATTGCCGCGCACCGTGCCTGACGCCCCGAAGCCGAGCACAGGAATCCGGTCCGAGGTCATCTCGGCATCCTCGGCATAGAGCGTCAGCACCCGCTCGAGATCGCGCGCGTTCCAGGCCGCAATCCAGTCGCGGCCGAGCGCCGCCAGCAGCGCCGGTTCGTGGTGGTCTGGCATGGGTTTCCTCCGCTATTGCTCTTGACTAAATTAGGTCAATAATACTGACGTATATGGATTTGTCCATGCCCAAAGAAGCATGTGGGCGCAGAGCCGGGCGCGGTTGCGGGGGCGGGCGTAGCAGCGTATTTGCTTGCCATGACAGCCGCACCGAAAAACCTGGAGTCGACGCCCCCCGTGGCCTCGGCGCATGACAAGATTCTGATTGTCGATTTCGGCAGTCAGGTGACCCAACTGATCGCCCGCCGCGTCCGCGAGATGGGCGTCTATTCCGAGATCGTGCCGTTCCAGAAGGCGGAGGCCGCCTTCAACGAGATGAAGCCGAAGGCGGTGATCCTCTCCGGCGGCCCGGAATCGGTGCATGAGACCGGCTCGCCCCGCGCGCCGCAGCTGATCTTCGAATCCGGCGTTCCCGTTCTCGGCATCTGCTACGGCCAGATGACGCTGGCGGCACAGCTCGGCGGCGAGGTCGAGGGCGGGCACCATCGCGAATTCGGCCGCGCCGATGTCGAGGTGAAGACGAGCAGCGCGCTGTTCGACGGCGTCTGGGGCTTTGGCGAAAAGCACCAGGTGTGGATGAGCCACGGCGACCGCATCACAAAGATGCCGCCGGGCTTCACGGTGGCCGGCACCTCGCCGAACGCGCCGTTCGCAATCATCCAGGACGAAAAGCGCAAGTACTACGGCCTGATGTTCCATCCCGAGGTGGTCCACACGCCCGACGGCGCCAAGCTGATCCGCAACTTCGTGCGCAAGATCGCCGGCCTCACCGGCGACTGGACCATGCGCGCCTTCCGTGAGGAGGCGATCGAAAAAATCCGCGCCCAGGTCGGCAAGGGCAAGGTGATCTGCGGCCTCTCCGGCGGCGTCGATTCCGCGGTGGCCGCGGTGCTGATCCATGAAGCGATCGGCGACCAGCTCACCTGCGTGTTCGTCGATCACGGCCTGCTGCGGCTCGACGAGGCTAAGACCGTCGTCGACCTGTTCCGCAACCACTACAACATCCCGCTGGTCCATGTGGACGCGTCGAAGCAGTTCTTGGGCGAACTCGAAGGCGTCACCGATCCCGAGGTGAAGCGCAAGACGATCGGCCGGCTCTTCATCGACGTGTTCGAGGCTGAGGCCAAGAAGATCGGCGGCGCTGAGTTCTTGGCGCAGGGTACGCTCTATCCCGATGTGATCGAGAGCGTCTCCTTCACCGGCGGCCCGTCGGTGACCATCAAGTCGCACCACAATGTCGGCGGCCTGCCGGCACGCATGAACATGAAGCTGGTCGAGCCGTTGCGCGAATTGTTCAAGGACGAGGTGCGCGTGCTCGGCCGCGAGCTCGGCCTGCCCGAAGTGTTCGTCGGCCGTCACCCGTTCCCGGGCCCCGGCCTCGCCATCCGCTGCCCCGGCGACATCACGCGCGAAAAGCTCGACATCCTGCGCAACGCCGACGCCGTCTACATCGACCAGATCCGCAAGCACGGCCTCTACGACGACATCTGGCAGGCGTTTGCGGTGCTGCTGCCGGTGAAAACCGTCGGCGTGATGGGCGACGGCCGCACCTACGAATACGTCGTGGGCCTCCGCGCCGTCACCTCGACCGACGGCATGACCGCGGACTTCTACCAGTTCGACATGAAGTTTTTGGGCGAGACCGCCACGCGCATCATCAACGAGGTGAAGGGCGTGAACCGGGTGGTGTACGACGTGACGAGCAAGCCGCCGGGGACGATCGAGTGGGAATGATTTTTGCCCACCCGGCGGTATCCGAAACTACGCCACAATACGATGTAACACTCTGAAAAATAATAAATAATCGTTCTCCGCCTATCGAGAGCTATCGGTAGCCAGAGATCGGTGATGGCGGCCCACGTGACGGGCCTTCCCCATATTGATCAGCTCCAAAATCACGAGTACCGTCAGGACAGATGACGTCCTTGACGGTACTTTTTTCGTCATAACCAGATGAAAAGAAACATAAAATTCCGCCAAGGCACGCCGAAAACCACGTGACGGTACTTTTCGGAGGTGGCGCGGAAATGCTTACGGATGCTGCGATCAAGGCGCTGAAGCCGCAGAGCAAGATGTACAAAATGGCGGACCGGGACGGCATGTACGTTCGAGTCATGCCATCGGGAGCGATCTCGTTTCGCCTCGATTATCGCCTGAACGGGCGGCGCGAAACCGTCTACCTTGGGAAGTACGGTCGCGATGGGATCTCACTGGCCAGGGCCCGCGAACTCTGCATTGATGCAAGAAGGGCCGTCAGCGAAGGACGGTCGCCTGCGATCGAGAAGCAGCGCGAAAAGCGGCGGATCAAGGAAGCCAAGAGCTTCGGCGAGTTCGGCGAAAAGTGGCTCGTAAATGCACCGATGGCCGACAGCACTCGCGCTATGAGACGGTCTATCTTCGAAAGGGAGCTGCTGCCGGTATGGCGCAATCGGCTCCTCACGGAAATCACGCCAGACGACCTGCGCGCGCATTGCGGAAAGATCGTCGATCGCGGCGCGCCTGCTACCGCGATCCATGTACGCGACATCCTGAAGCAAATCTACGGGTTCGCGATCCTGCATGGCGAGAAGGTTGCAAACCCGGCCGACGACGTCGGACCGGCGTCGATCGCGACCTTTGCACCGAAGGATCGCTCGCTATCCCCCACCGAAATCCGGATCATGCTCAGGCAGCTCGAGAACGTCGCCACGCTGCCGACGATCCGGTTGGGGATGAAGCTCTATCTGCTCACTATGGTCCGCAAGAGCGAACTGCAGGACGCGGTCTGGGACGAGGTGGATTTCGAGAACGCCGTTTGGACGATTCCGAAGGAGCGCATGAAGCGATCGAAGGCGCACAACGTATATCTCTCGCGCCAAACCCTCGACATCATGATCGCGCTCAAGACCTGCGCCGGCAACTCGCGATACCTGCTGCCGTCCAGGTATGATGCTGACGCACCGATGTCGCGCGCGACATTCAATCGCGTGACCTATGCGGTTGTCGAACAGGCGAAGAAGGAGGGGTTGCCGCTGGAGCCGTTTACCGTCCATGATCTCCGACGCACAGGCTCGACCCTGCTCAACGAGCTGGGCTTCAATAGCGATTGGATTGAGAAGTGCTTGGCGCACGAGGACGGACGTTCGTCGCGTGGCGTCTATAACAAAGCTGAGTACGAGGTGCAGCGCCGCCATATGATGCAGGAATGGTCGGACATCATCGATGCGTGGGTGGATGGACGTAAGCACACACCCGTGCTGTTGCCGCCGGCTATGCCTCTGATGGAGCTTGATCCCGCCCTTTGACCGGCCGCGTCTTCCTCTTTGCAACGTCCGGGTGCTGAGCGCGTCGAATCGGCACCGCGCGGCGCGCGAGCAGCCAAGCCTCAACTTCAGCTAAGTCCCAGACGATACATCTGGGCGACAGTGCAAAGCGGCGGGGAAATTCACCACGCTGCTCCATTTCGTAGATGGTGCTGTCTGCGAGGGGGATCATCTCGCGCAGCTGATGGCGCCGTATAGTCCGACGTAGTGCATCGCCGGGATTTGCTTTGGCCATTGTTTGCCTCCTGTTGCTCGGGTAGTCCGAGATAGAAAGCAATAGGCCCTGTAACATGAAAGACCCGCCAGCGCTGTGTGCGGGAATATCGCATCATAGCGTGCAAATAGGACGGCCACTCAGGCGACGGGGCGTTATCGCCCATCGTTTCTGAAACTTCTTTTCAATCAGGATGGGATTCAGTCGGCGCGGCGTGCGTCGGCAACAGCAGCGGTGTTTTCGTAAAACTGGCCGCAGGCAATCCTTCCATCACGCATCTCAAATCGGGCGAGGAAATCGCTGTCGGCGATCCTCGCTGTTTCGCGGTGCCGTAAGCGAAAATGACCCTCGACGAAGACCTGGTTGCCGGCATCGGTATATCGCGTGGTCTCATGCGCAAGCAGCTCGTACTCGGAGAACAGCAGCGTGGTTAAGCGTTGATACCCTTCACGGCCCCTATGCTCGTAGCCTGCCCAGGGGATAGCGGCGCGCAGTTCGTCGTTGCACGCGCAGGAGACCACAAACCGGAAATCCGGATGCACGTAGTCGCAAAAAGCGTCATCCAGATCGCCGCAGTGTTGCGCGCTGAAGAAGCCCTTCGCGGCGACGATGTTTGGCGTGTCGGGCATGGTGTTAGCGCCTTTGTCTCATCGCAGATCGTCCGGTGGTCAGGCGTCCGGCTTGGCTGCAACGGCCATGACGATGCCGATAAAGGGCGCTGCCGAACGCCTCGCTGCGTATCTTCGTCATCCCCTCGATGCACATCCTCAGGCCCGTTCGAGTCTGCGGCTTGCTTACCGCCGTTGACCAGAATGACAGTTGTTTGCACATTGATAATTCAGTCGAAAAATGACAGACTGTTGTAATGGCGACAACAATAGATTTCTTGGAGATGCAGGCCTTTATCGCCGTGGTGACTGAAGGGTCTTTCACCGCCGCAGCGGAACGCCTGGAAACGGATAAGGCGCGCGTGAGCCGCATAGTGCGGCGAATGGAAGAGAAGCTCGGCGCGCGGCTTTTGAATCGGTCGACCCGGCATCTCAGCGTGACGGAAGTGGGGCGCGATTATTTCGAACGCGCCTCGTCGATCTTGGCGGCTGCTGAAGCCGCCGAAGCCGCAGTGGCTCAACGGACCCAAGAACCGAAGGGCCGCCTGAAAGTTACGGCTGGGGCTGAATTTGGAACGATGCGGGTCGATGGCTGGATTGCTGCATTCTTGCGCAAGTGGCCGAAGATCAGCGTCGAAACGGAATACACAAACCGGCTCGTCGATATCATTCATGAAGGTGTCGATGTGGCGATCCGCATCGGTCCGTTGCAAGATTCGGAGCTCTCGGCTCGCAGATTGGGAGAGTTGACCTACGGGTTGTATGCCTCTCCAGAATATCTGCGGAGCGCAGTTTCTATCCGCAACGTCGATGATCTGAAGCGACACGACCTCATCATGCATGCACCCCGCGGTCGTCCGGGATGGACGTTGGTGAATGGTGAGAGGACGGAGAAGGTGTGGCACGCACCGCGTTGCGCCGTCGATAACACGATAGCCGCCAGGAACCTGGCGCTGTCGGGCTTGGGGATCGTGCAGCTTCCGAGATACATGGCCGAGCCGCATGTGGCCGAAGGCGCCCTCACCAGAGTCTTGCCGGGTTGGGCGCGCATTCCCGTGCCGGTCCACGCCGTCTTTGCCTCGACTCGCTATATGGACCCGAGGGTGCGGGGTTTTGTCGACCTCTGCCGTGATGGCTTCGGGAGTGATGTCGAAGGCGTAAGTTGAGGTGTCCCGCTGCTCCACCGTCGTTGGGCTTTAACGGGGTGAAAGCTGCTCTAACGATCCGGACCTGACCGCGATCGCCGGTCGTGGCAGCGTTCAGCAAAGGCGAGCTGAGTATGCCGGTTTGATGCCTTCGATCCGATTGCCTTGCTAGGTCGTCGACAAAATTCGGGCACGCAAATAGCCAATGGGCGTCGTCAGGCTCGAAGTTGTATTGTCGGTTAGAGGGACAACAGTGTGTTGCCCTCGGCCCGACTGTTAACTCCCCTATCAAATTCATAGATTCGCTCGTGTCGCTTGCTGTGGCGCTCGCCGTCGAAGGGCGCGCAAGACAGTGCGGGCGCATGAATCCCGTCGGCGGCTATCGCCCCAATGAAGAAAGACATCTTAAATGACACAAACAATCGGAATCATCGGCTCGGGCCTCGTCGGCAAGGCAGTCGCGCGCCTCGCGATCGCAGCTGGCTACAAGGTGGTGATCAGCAACTCCCGCGGCGCAGACAGCATTAAGGACCTGATTGAAGAGCTTGGTCCGCTGGCGAGCGCCGGCACCACCGAAGAGGCCATCGCGGCGGGTGACATCGTCACGCTTTCGATCCCGATCGCAGCCTCCGAGCAACTGCCTGCCGACAAGTTCGCGGGCAAGGTCGTGCTCGACCAAACGAACTACTATCCGGCATTCGGCAACAATGACGTCCTCGACAAGGCTGAGGTGACCTCCAGTGAACTGATCCAGCGGCGCTTGCCGGGAGCGAAGGTCGTCAAGGGCTTTCATAACCTCAGCTGGCTCCACATGAAGGCCAACGCGACGCCGAAGGGTTCGGCGAACCGCACGACACTGCCGATCGCGGGCGACGACGTCGGAGCGAAGCAGGCGGTGACCGAGTTCTTCGACAAGATCGGCTTCGATACCATCGACGCGGGCTCGCTCGCGGATAGTTGGCGCATCGAACCGAGCACGCCGATCTACTTCTGGGCCTACGCTCCGAAAGTAGACCTGCAGGCGACCGGCCCGGAAGCCGAGCGCGCCTACACGCAGCCTGGTACGCCCGTGTCGCGCGAAGTTGCTCAGCGCCTGATTGACGAGGCAAAGCGCCCGTCGCCGATCGGCGGCACGTTCGAGGGTATGCCGCAGGTCCACGTCGACCTCTTCATGGCCCAGGCCAGCGCCGCGACCACAGCGAAGTAACCCCCCGCCGGACGCCGCCACCCCAAAAGGCGTCCGGCATGGTTACGGCGGCCCTGCGAAGCTCGCCGGGCCGCCCGTATATTCAGGAGCCGCAGCGATGCCGAGCGAAGACCATCTCACCCCATTCCTTGAAGCGATGCACGAGGGCGACATTGCGCGCGCGAGCGAGCATCTGTCGGAAACCGTCGAGCTCAACAGCCCAATCCTTCCCACGCCGTTCAAGGGACGAGCCAGCGTCGTCGCCGTCCTCACCGAACTGCTCTCCACGATCGACGCCTTCGAACCGCGGATGATGATGCGCGACGGTGCCGATGTCATTGCCGTCCTCACGATCCGGTTCGAGGACCATGTGATCGACGCTTTCGACCATGTTCGCTTGGGTGAGGACGGCCGCATCGGGACCATGACTATCGCATGGCGCCCGCTGCCCGCCGTCGTCGCGGTCCAGCAGCGGCTCGTCCCGAAGCTCGGTGGAAAGGCGATGCGTCTCGTTCCAATCGACCAGTAGCCACACCAAATCAGGTCCACAGAAAGCGGCCGGGCGGACGCCTCGCCACGCACGGTTAGCGCGGCGCGAGACTTGTGCGCGGCGGGCGAACAGGAAGGAACACGATATGCAAGGTGGAAGAATACCAGGTCCGGACCATCCGATCACCATCGCTCCGGCGGGGGAGAGGGTCGTCGTCAAGCTCGATGATGCCGTCCTCGCCGACAGCCGCAACGCCCTCGTCCTGAAGGAGGCGAGCCTCAAGCCGGTCTACTACATCCCGCGCGCTGACGTGGCGATGAGCGAACTCAGCCCCAGCGACACCAGCACCCACTGCCCTTACAAGGGCGACGCCAGCTATTTCAGCGCGCGAAGTGGCGCCGTCAGGGATGTCGCCTGGTCTTACGAGGACCCTTTCGACCACATGCTGATCATCAAGGGATACCTCGCGTTCTACCCGGACCGCGTCGATGCAATCGAAGCAACGCCTCGCGGTTGAGGGCTGAATCATCGACCCAGCAAATCAGCCGGATTCTGTCGTTGTTCCCACGACAACAGTACTTCCATATTCGTCCCATTAATGTCGGAGGTATAGGGTTCGCGCTGATTGATAGTTCGAGCGGCGCGTGACAGAAAGTTGTCTATGACATCAACAATCGGCTTTTCCGAAATGCAGGTCTTCGTCGCAGTGGTGATGGAGGAGTCCTTCACCGCTGCGGCCGATCGCCTCGAAACTGACAAGGCTCGGGTGAGCCGCATCGTGCAGCGGATCGAGGAAAAGCTCGGCGCTAGGCTGCTGAACAGGTCGACCCGTCGGCTCAGCGTTACGGAAGTCGGACGGGACTATTTTGAGCGCGCGTCTTCGATCCTCGCCGCCGCAGAGGCGGCCCAAGCCGCGGTCGCCCAGCAGAGCCAGGAGCCCAAGGGCCGTCTTAAGATCACAGCGACACCAGAGTTCGGCACAACGCGGGTCGACAATTGGATCGCCGCCTATTTGTCCAAGTGGCCGAAGGTCACGGTGGAAGCGGTATACTCAATTCGGTTCGTCGATATCATTCATGAGGGGATCGATGTCGCGATCCGCATCGGCACCTTGCAAGATTCTGATCTGTCGGCCCGCAAGCTTGGAGAGATAACCTACGGTCTCTATGCCGCGCCTGGATATCTGAAGGAAGCTCCGGCGCTCCGGACCGTCGACGATTTGAAGCGCCAGGACCTGATTATGAAAACGTCCAGCGGCCGCGCAAGCTGGACCCTTGTGAATGGCCAAGCAACAGAGAAGGTTTCGCAGGCTCCACGCTGCGCGCTCGATAACATCGTTGCCGCCAAGAACCTGACCGTCTCCGGCTTGGGGGTGGCCCAGCTTCCGCGGTTCATGGCTGAACCATATGTGGCGGAGGGAAGCTTGGTGAGGGTTTTGCCCGGTTGGGCAAGCATACCGATGCCGGTTCACGCTGTTTTTGCCTCCACGCGCTACATGGATCCGAAGGTACGTGGCTTCGTTGATCTTTGCCGTGATGCTTTCGGGGATGGTAGTGACGCCAACCTACAGTGAGGGCTCGCTGAAGCTCGGAATTGCGCGCAAGGCCATCCCGGTGACTGAGCGCCGGTTCAACATTGTTGCTCGCACGAACAACAGACTGAGGTTCGTCGGGCATCTAATCTATTCCTGAGCGATATCCTACCTTCCAACCGAACCGCTCCGAGAGGAAGCGCGAACGTTGAAGTGAATAGGATATCTAATGAAGATCGGAATTTTGAGCGCCGGGAATATCGGCAGTCGTTTGGCCCGCGCCTGGGCAGCCGCAGGTCATGAACTCGTCATCGCCAAGGATGGTGAGGACCGGAAGATCGAACCACTGCTTACGGAACTGGGCGATAAGGCTCGGCTCGGCACGATCCGCGAGGCGGCGGAGTTCGGTGAAGTCGTACTTTTCTCGATTTACTGGCCACGGGTCGAGGCGATCGTGAGCCAGGTCGGCGACGCGCTCGACGGCAAGGTCGTGATCGAGACCATGAACCCGCTCGGCGTTACCGCCGATTTCGTGCACTTCCACGATCTGGAGTTCATGCGCGACAGCTCGACTTCGGAAGACCTGCAGCGGCGCTTGCCGAAGGCGCGCATCGTCAAGGGCTTCAACCTGATAGCGGCTCCGTCGCTTGAAGCGGCGGCATGGGCTGCGGCGCCTGTGCAGGCCAACGTCTTCTACGCAACCGACGACAGTGCCGCTGGCGACGTAACGCGGGGCCTCATTGCCGACGCGGGCTTCAAGCCCGTCAACGCCGGCAATCTCAAGGGCGCCCGGCAGCTCGAACAGGTCGGCGTGCTTCTGCATCACGTCGCAGACAATGAATATGGCGGCGACGCTGACCTGATCCGCTTGGCGCTCGCGGTCGTCGAAGCCAATCCGGGCCCGATCACGCGCGAACGGATCGCGTGAACCCGCGCGCCAGCTCGTCAAATCACTGAAATCGCATTTCGGCTAACGAAGGAAAATTCTATGTCGCAGTCTCTCAATGGAAAAACTGCTCTCGTGACGGGAGGGTCGCGGGGCATCGGTCGCGCTATCGCAGAGCGTCTCGCCGCCGACGGCGCGACCGTCGCACTGACTTACAACTCCAGCAAGACCGGTGCCGAGGAGGCCGTCGCCGAAATCGAAAAAGCCGGTGGCAGCGCCTTCGCGCTGAAAGCTGAATTGCTGGACGCGGGCTCGATTGGGCCGTTGTTCGAGGCGCTTGATGCCGAACTCGAAAGCCGCAACGGCAGCAGAACGCTAGACATCGTCGTGAACAATGCCGGCGGCAGCGGTTTCGGCGGTCTCGACAATGCGACGCCCGAAAGCTTCGACGCCATGTTCAACGTCTTCGTCCGTGCGCCCTTTTTCGTCGTTCAGGCCGCACTCAGCCGCCTGAGCGATGGCGGACGCGTGATCAACGTGTCTTCCGGTTTTGCCACACGGCCCTCGCCGATGGCGTCGATGTACTCGATGGCCAAGGGAAGTATCAACGTCTTCACGCATTCGCTCGCCATCGAACTGGGTTCCCGTGGCATCACGGCCAACGCCGTCGCGCCGGGCTGGACGCGGACCGACATGAATGCCGCCGTCCGTGACAATGCCGATATCGTCAAGGCGATCGAGGCTGACACCGCGCTCGGACGTTTTGGCGAGCCGTCGGAAATCGCCAATGTCGTGGCCTTCCTGGCCTCGGATGAAGGCCGTTGGGTGACCGGCCAGGTCATCGAAGCGAGCGGTGGTTACAAGCTCTAATCCAACGGTTGAGATCGGCTTCTTCAACAATCCAACACGGTGTGTTCAATGACAAAGACAGGAACTGACCTCACCCTCGAAATCTACGAGGCGTTCGCGAACAACGAGCTTGATCGTTGGGACGCGGTCATCCGCCCTGATGTCAAGCTGAACAGTCCGGCGGGTAGAGACATAGTCGGGATCGATGCGCTCAAGGCGTTCGGTGCAGCGTTTCACTCGGCCTTTCGGCCGCGCGTTGACTTAATCGAGCACTTCGTCGCCGGCGATAGAGCCCTGGTGACGGTCAATTTGCATTGGAAACACGACGGCGAGCCATTCTACGGAATCGCCCCAACGGGCGAGAGTGGGACATCCGTCGAGTGTTTCCTGCTCCGACTGGAAAATGGCCAGGTCACACACTGGGACACGGCCGACGCGTCTCTCGACCTCGCCATCTATCTGCACAATCAGGGCTTCGATCTGCCCAGAGCGGTTACCCCGCCAGCGATCGTGGAAGCCACGCAACGCTGACCAGCACCAAGTCAACCAGCTAAAAAGGGTCCATTCATGGACATTGGAATCATAGGAAGTGGAGAAATTGGCGGCTCTCTGGCCCGCCGGCTCTCGAAGTTAGGCCACCAAGTTTCCATCGCCAATTCGCGCGGTCCTGCCTCGCTTGCAGATCTCGCCGCCGAGACCGGCGCCAAGGCGGTGACCGTCCATGAGGCCGCGCGCAGCGGCGAGATCGTCTTCGTAGCGATCCCGGCATGGCGGATCGCCGACCTGCCGAAGGATCTCTTCGACGGTGTCGATGCCGATGTCGCCGTCGTGGAGACGGGGAACTACTATCCCCAGGAGCGGGATGGGCGGATCGACCCGATCGAAGAGGGTGCGGCTGAAAGCCGTTGGGTCGCGGATCAACTCGGACGGCCGGTGCTCAAGGCCATCAACAACCTGCACTGGCGCGGCCTCCTCGATGGCGGCAAGCCTGCGGGCACGCCGGGCCGCATCGCACTGCCGGTCGCTGGCGATAGCGAGGCCCACAAAGCGCGGGTCATCCGACTGTTCGACGAACTCGGATACGACGGTATCGATGCCGGCCCGCTCGACGAGTCCTGGCGCCAGCAGCCGGGAACCCCGGTCTATGCTGCCAATCTGGATGCGGAAGGCGTCCGCAGGGCGCTGGCCGCGGCGAGTCCGGAGCGCAAGCCGGAATTCCGCGCATTCCCCAACAGCAGCATCGGCAAGCCGTAGGAGGACCTATGGTCACGCAGCCAAAAGGACGGGTCGTCCTCGTAACAGGAGCGAGCCAGGGCATCGGCCGAGCGATCGCGTTGCGCCTTGCTAGAGACGGCGCGAACGTCGGACTGGTCGATCTGAAAGGGGACAAGCTCGCTGGCGTAGAAAAAGAGGTCGAGGCCTTCGGCGCGAAGGCCTTGTCAGTGGTCGCCGACGTCAGCCGACGCGATGAGGTATTTGGGGCGGTACAGCAGGTCGAGAAGGGACTTGGTGGCTTCGACGCGATCGTCAACAATGCGGGTATCGCGCAGGTGAAGCCGCTTGCCGACGTCCTTCCCGAAGACCTGGAGCGCATCTTTCGGGTCAACGTCGATAGCGTCGTGTGGGGCATTCAAGCCGCTGCGACCACGTTCAAGGCGCGGGGCACGAAGGGCAAGATCATCAATGCATCGTCTGCCGCGGGCCATGAAGGCTTCCCGATGGTTGGCGTCTACTCCGCAACGAAGTTCGCTGTTCGCGCTCTGACGCAGGCTGCGGCCAAGGAATATGCGAGTGCCGGGATCACGGTAAACGCATATTGCCCCGGCATCGTCGGGACCGACATGTGGGTCGAGATCGACGAGCGCTTTTCGCAGCTCACCGGCGCGCCGAAAGGCGAAACCTACAAGAAGTATGTCGAGGGTATCGCGCTCGGCCGCGCCCAGACGCCGGAAGATGTCGCGGCTCTTGTCGCGTTCCTCTGTAGCGACGACGCCGACTACATCACCGGTCAGGCGATCCTGACCGATGGCGGGCTCGTCTATCGCTAGGCCCGACTTCCCTTAACACCCCTACGCGGCAGGCCAGGAGCCACATGAAGGGCTCCACGAAAGAGGTGCTGCGTCCCTTCGAAGGAGGCAGGAATGGACACGCAACTCAATGGTCGTACCGCTCTGGTGACCGGAGCGAGCCAAGGCATCGGTGAGGCGATCGCCCGGGCACTGCACGCCGAGGGCGCCAAGGTGGCGCTTCTGGCCCGCAGCGAAGCGAAACTCGCGGCGATCACCGACGCCCTTGGCGAGCGAGCGCTGGCGGTCGGCGCTGACGTCACCAATGAAGAGAGCCTGGCGCAAGCGCTTGCAACAATCGAAGCGAAACTTGGGCCGGTCGACATCCTCGTGAACAATGCGGGTGGCCTTCGGTCGTCGACGGGCGAGCTGTTCCGGCCTTTTGAGGACATCCCCGATGCGGATTGGTTAGAGACCTGGGAGTTCAACGTCCTTTCCGTGGTGCGTGTCACCCGGGCGTTGGCGCCGGCGATGGCGGAACGCGGATGGGGACGGATCATCAACATCTCGTCGGAGAGCGGCATCCAGCCCGACGCGGTCGCCCTCGAATATGCCTCGGCCAAGAGCGCGCTGAACATCCTCACCAAGGGCATCTCGAAGACCTACGCGAGCCGCGGCGTGGTCGCGAACGTGGTGTCGCCCGCCTATGTCGATACTCCCATTCTACGGGATTTGCTGGCGCAGCAGGAAGGGGCAGAGAAACTCTTGCCTGACGAACTGGCCGCTCATTTTCAGCCGGCCCTTCGGCCCAATATCGCGGTCGGCCGCCCCGGTAATCCAGAGGACGTCGCTGCTGCGGTCGTATTCCTGGCGTCAGAGCGGGCGAGCTTCATCACCGGGACAAATCTTCGGGTTGATGGCGGCTCGGTGATGGCGATCTAGCGGCGCCATGGCGGGTAGTCTGTGCAACGCGGTCGGCGGCGTGAGGTCGGTGGCGCCGCCCGCTCAAAGCAGCATAGCGGGCTGGTACCGCGGAGCCGACCTGGTCGATTCTTTTGCCACGACCTTCGGTGCTGGAATCTCGCGTGACCCGGAAGCTGTAGCGCACGCGATCCTCGGCCGTCCGGCCTGGTGGGTCCGCGGGCTCCTCGCGACACGCGATATGACCGTAGCTCGCTTTGGCTTGAAAACGACGGGTGAACTTCAACGCAACGCGCCCGACAGGAAGTCCATCAGCTTTTTCCCAATTCTTGCACGATCGGAGAGCGAACTGGTGCTTGGTGTGGATGATCGACACCTTGATTTCAGGGCGTCGATACTGCTGGGAGCGCTGAATGACGAGGACGCTTTTGAAGTCGTCGTAACGACCGTCGTTCATTGTCACAATACTTTTGGGCGCGCTTATTTGGCCCTGATCAAGCCTTTTCACATCCTTGTTGTCCGATCGTATTTAAGCCGCGCTGTTCAAGCGAGAGATGGAGAAGTGCAGAGCAGTTCCACCTCCCCATAGGCACCCGTCCCAGTGCGATCCGCACGCTTCATTTTCACCGCGTGGTGCCGCTTTCCAAGAAATGCCCGGTGCTAGGCAGTTAAGGAGACTTAAAAATGCTGCCAATGCAGAGCGCTCCGAAAGGAGTCGGCAGTGCCGGATATCGCCTTTGACTTGCGCTATCTGAGATACGCCATCCTTGCGGCCGAGCAAGGTAGCTTTCGACGCGCGGCAGAAATACTCTCAGTATCACAATCTACCGTTAGCCGACGAATACAGATACTGGAGCGCCGTGTTGGTATTCTGCTGTTTGATAGGCATCGGTCAGGCGCCCGCGCAACAATGGCAGGCGAGCGTTTCCTCAGAGAGGCTGCGGTTGGCGCGAAGCATCTCAACCAAGCTGTAAATACAATCGCCCAAGCCAAGCGCGGCTCCATCGGACTGCTGCGCATCGGCCTGATGGCCTGCCTGGCGAACGGTTTTCTGGGAGAGTTGCTCGCGGCTTATCACCGCCGCTTTCCAGCTATCGAGGTGATTTTCGAGGAGGCGACCTCTCAAATAAATGCCAGCGCTTTGTTGGACGGTCGGCTCGATGTCGCCTTCATGCCTGGAGATCCACAACTACCGGGGTGCCGAGTCGAAAGGCTGTGGGATGAAACAATTTTTCTCGCGGTTCCTGCGTCCCATCAGACCGCTTCCTTGGATGCGGTCAGCTGGGAAGCCGTGAGCCACGAGACGTTCCTTGTAAGGGCGGATGCAACAAGACCTGAGATAGAAGACTATCTCATGCGGCATCTGTGCGTATCCGGATTGAGCCCCAAGATTTCCGTTCAGCACATCGGCTGCGAGAATCTCCTGAGTATCGTTGCGCAGGGGTTCGGGATCACGCTTGCTACAAACTCGATCGTTGGCATCGCATACCCCGGAGTTCGCTTCGTCCCGATCGCCGGCGGCAAAGAGAGGTTGTCGTTCAGCGCGGTCTGGTCTGCAACCAATCAGAATCCCGCGCTCAAGCTCCTGATCGATATGAGTATCGAAAGGCGCATGAAAGCGAAGCGCTGAGACCCGTTGAGCAGCCGCAAGAGCGCAAGTTGGAACTCAGGCGGATTGGCAGCGCGCTTTCGCAAAACCGCGATCCGTGGCGATGAAGAGCTGGGCCATCGGGGCAATAAGCTTCGCTGGATCGGTGACCGGTTGTCCGGTCCGGCCGCGCCGGCTGATCGTCACCATGCTCGTCTTCTACAATCGCCTACTGGGCCGCGCCTACGTTGCCCTTATCGCGCCCTTCCATCGCATGGTCGTGCGCACCTCGCCCGATCGCGCGCACAAGCGCGGATGGCCGGGTGATAGCGGCCATCCGGCGGCTGCGCCGTCCCGACAGGTCTGAGGCACGCCAGCGGCACATCGGATTGGGCGTGGACGGGACTGAGCGACTGCCATTGATCTATGCCGGCAGAAGCCCTTTCGCCTGATAGGTTTCGATCAGCGCGTCAAACAAGGATATGTCCGAGCGGCTTCTCGCCATGAGCTGCGCTCCGGCGACCGCCGCAAAGATCGCGCGTGCCTGCGCCGCACTGTTCTCCAGACGCGCCGTACCGGCTGCGACAAGCACCTTGCTGATCCAGGCGATGTTGACGTCGGCAAAGGTCCGGACCTCTGCCGTCACCTCATCGGGAAGATCATCATGTTCCGCCGACATGAAGCTGCAGAGGCAAAGTCGATGTTCGCTCTCAAGCGATCTTCGGAAGATTTTGGGATATTCGCGTAAGGCGCTGATCGGATCGGCAGCCTCGTTGAGCAAGGTCTCGAGCTCGCTTTCGGTATCTTCCCAGTAGCGCCGCGCGACAGCGGCACCGAGGCCGGCCTTGCTGGGGAAGTGGTGGTAGATGCTCGCCGCCTTGATCCCGACCTGGTCTGCGAGATCGCGGTAATTCAGCCCACCATAACCATGTGCCTGAGCGATCCGCCTAGCAGTCGCCAAGATCGCTTCCTTTGAATTCGTCGTCATCTCAAAGCCTGAACAATCGGGCGATCGCCGCCCTGTCAAACGTTAGATAGGGCTTGACGGGCCAAAAAGAAAGGGATTGTGTGGCCTAACGAACGCCAGGTAGGGAAGCTGCCGGTTCGATATGAGGCAGACAAGAGAGAAAGTCATGAGCCAGAACATCATCTACGCCGATGCGACCAAACTCGCTGAACTGATCCGCAGCCGCGAGGTCTCGTCGGTCGAGGTCGTCAAGGCCCATCTGGACCGCATCCAGGCGGTGGACCCGAAGATCAACGCGATCGTCACGCTCGCTGGTGATGCTCTGGAAAGGGCCGAGGCGGCTGACGCGGCGGTCCGCGCGGGGGACGAACTCGGCGTCCTTCACGGCGTGCCGTTCACGGTCAAGGACTCGATCGATACCGCCGGTGTGCCGACACAACGCGGCTCGCCTATCTTCAAGGGCCGCACGCCCGATGCCGACGCCACCAGCGTCGCGCGGATGAAGAAGGCCGGCGGCATCCTGCTCGCCAAGACCAATCTTCCCGAATTCTCCTACTGGATCGAAAGCGACAATCTCCTTACCGGCCGGTCGAACAATCCCTGGGATCTGACCCGGACGCCAGGCGGTTCCAGCGGCGGCGAGTCGGCCGCGATCGCGGCGGGCATGTCGCCGATCGGCCTCGGCACCGACCTCGCCATCTCGGTGCGCGGCCCGGCGGCCCAGACCGGTATCTCGTCCATCAAGGCAACGCATGGCCGTGTCCCGATGACGGGCATTTATCCGCGCGCACCCCGCCGCTTCTGGCATGTGGGTCCGATGGCCCGCAGCATCCGCGACCTGGCGCTCGCCTTCTCGCAGCTTGCCGGTCCGGACGGCCAGGACGCCTTCGCCACTAGTACGGTCCAGTTCGACGCCGGCATCGGCCGCCAGCCTGATCGGCAGCTTCGCGTGGGCTGGCTGGTCGAGCCGGGCTTCGGACCGATCGACCCCGAGGTGGCAAAGGTGGTCGAAGCGGCTGCCGAAGCGCTCAAGAGCCTCGGAGTGCATGTCGAGCCGGTGCGTATTCCCGCGCTCGAGAAGGACTTCGCGCTTGACGTGTTCAACCGCATCCACGTGATGGAGATGAAGCGGGCCTTCGCGGAGGCAACCGACGGCCACGAAGACCAGATGTACAAGATGTCCAGGACGATGCTGTCGCTGCCCGACACCTCGATGGCGGACTTCGTCGAGGCCGAGCAGGCGGCGGAGCGCCTCCGGGATGGCTTTGCCGAGTATTTCCAGAGGTTCGATGCACTGATCACGCCGGTGCTGCCGCTCCCCGCCCACAAGCACGGCCAGGAGGAGTTCGTCATCAATGGCCGAACGGTCGACGCCACTTACTTGCAGGGTGCGACCGTGCCGCTCAACGTCACGGGCTTGCCGGGAATCTCGATGCGGTTCGGCACGAGCAGGGAAGGCATGCCGATCAACGTCCAGGTCGTCGGCAGCTGGCTGGCGGAATCGACGATCCTGGCGGTCGCGACACAATTGGAAAGCATCAGCACTGTCCGAGAGATGCGCCCGGAGCTTTGACGAGGACGGGGTGGCGGCCGGCTGCGCTATTCAGTTGTTGGGTTTGTCCGGCGTGCTTTGGCAAACCCACGATCGGTGGCGATGAAGCGCTGTACCATCGGCGCGATCAGTCTGGCGGGGTCGGTTACCGGCTGTCCGGTCTCGCGGGCCAGGACCTCGGCATAGGCGACAAGATCCCGGTGCAAGGGCGCCGGCAACTCGACGGTCACCTTGATCGGCTTATCATCGGCGATGGCGCCGAGCTTCAGCTTGGTCATTTCAGCCTCCGTAAGGTTCGAGCACCAGATCGCGGGTGACGATCACGCGCACCGGGAAGCCCGGCCGGATTGTCAGGGTCGGCGCAATGTTGAGCTGACGCCGGATGATTTGCTGTCCCGCGTCGTTGATCGTGTCCTGGCCGCCGTTGCGAATCGCCTGGATTAGCCGGTCGTCGTCGTTAGTCGCCAGCTCGGCGCCGACGCTCAGAAGCGTAGAGAGGCCGGCGGCCTTGGCGAGATCCCACCAGTGGTAGTCGACACCGTCCTGCAGGCCGGCATAGCCCTCGGCATCGGCGCCGGGCTGTCGCTCGAGAACGATGCTGCGGCCATTCGGGAAGATCAGCCGGTTCCACACCAGCAGGACGCGGCTTTGCCCGAACTGGACGTTGTTGTCGTACTGACCCACGACGCGCGTTCCCTGCGGCACTAGCAGGATGCGGCCGGTCGGACTGTCATAGATGTTCTCGGTGACCTGGGCCGTGATCTGGCCCGGCAGATCGGACCGGATGCCGGTGATCAGCGCTGCCGAGATGACCGCGCCCGCCTGCAGGATGTTCGGCGACGCCGGTGCGGCGATCCGGTCGGCCGCAACGGTGCGCCGGTCAACCGGCGCGTTGAGGAATGCTTGTTGCCGCTCCTGCGCCGTCGGCGTCGCCGCTGGCGGCGCGAGGCCAAGGCTCGTTAGATCGGGCTGCGCAGGGGGCGGCGCGCTCGTCGTCGTTGTCGGTGCCGTATTACGCGCTTCTGACGCCGCGAACAGCCGACTGGTCCGCGCCGTCTCGATCTCCTGGAGACGGCGCTGCTCCTCCGCGCTCATGCCTGGCTGCGCGGGCGTGACGCCGGGCGCCGGCACGGGCTGCCCGCGGTTTTGGGCCGCGACGATCGGCCGGCCAAGATCGCCGGGCAGTGGTGGCCCGAGCTGGGGTACGACGGTATAGTCGCGCGGCAGACCCTGAAGGCCGTCTGCGGTCGAGCGGTTGTCGGTCGAATAGAGTTCCTCGGGCGCCCGGCCGCCGTTGCGGGTCTGGAGCGCATAGACCAGCGCGCCGCCAAGGCCGAGGCTCGTCGCCAGGCCGAGCCCGGCGAGCACCTTGCGCGACAGCCGCGTGACACGCGGAGCTTCGGCACGCAGCCGCATCGGTGCGGCCGCCTCCGGCGCCGATCCCGTAAGCGGCGCGGCGGCTTCCTCTTCCTCGTTCCGGTCGTCGCTCACGATGCGGGCCTCCCGTCGGTGCGGGTGATCCGGACGCGCTTCTGCGTGTCGCCGGAGCCGAAGCGCAGTTCGGCGGCTGCGAACAAGCGGTCGACGATCATGTAGTTGTTCCGGACCCGGTAGTTGACGAGTTCAGAGGTGGTGCCCTCTGCGCCGACGACGAAGAGCGGCGGCATTTCGCCCTGACCGATGCCCCGGGGGAATTCGATGAAGACCTGCCGACCGTCGTCGTAGGCCCGCAGCGGCCGCCATGCGGCGCGGTCCCCGGTCACCTCGTAGCGGAAGTTGATGCGCGAGAGATCGACGCCGGTCGCCACCGGCTGGGTCGCCTGCGCTTCAGCGTTCTGGCGGCGGAGCGCAATGAGCTGGTCCTGCGGATATTGCCAGGAGACGGAGGCCATATAGGTGCGCTCGGTCGAGCGCAGCTCCATGTGGTAGGTGCGCAGGTTGGTGTTGATGACGAGATTGGTCATCAGATCGGCCCGTGTCGGCTTCACCAGGATGTGGACTTGGCTAGCGGCGCCGGAACCGCTCTGCGTGTCGCCAATAATCCAGCGCACCGTGTCGCCGGCAGCCACCGGGCCGGAGCCGACGAGCTGCTCGCCGGGCTGGAGCGCGATATCCGTGATCTGCCCAACGGCGGTGTAAACCTGATAGAGCGCCCCTTGCGTGAAGGGGTAGACCTGCATCGAATTGATGAAGCCGTTGCGGACCGGTTGCATGCGCGCCGCCGCGTTCGCTTGGTTCACGCGCGCGGTGGGATCGGTGGGCTCTGGCGTCGAGCGCGATGGCTCGACCGGCTTCATCTGGCCGGGCAGCGGCAGGGGGCGCGGTAGCTCGACCACCGTGACGGGTGCCGGCGGATCGACGGTCTGCACGGCGGCAGGCGCATCGTCATAGCTGATCTCGGGCGGCTTTTGCGTCGTCGCGCAGCCGGCAAGCGCCGTGGCGGAAAGCAGTAAAACCGCCAATGTGTGAGTACGGAAAGCCGGTTCTCCGGCTTTACGGAAAATCGGCATCGTCATTGCCCCAGCTCCCGTGACCATGAAATTGCGTTGACGTAGATCCCCAGCGGATTGGCGCGCAGCCGGTCGGCATTGCGCGGAATCTGGACGACGATCGTGAGGATCGCGGTCCATCGGGTCGTGTCGGCGAGCTGGCCGTTCTCGTAGCGGCGCTCGGTCCATGCGACACGGAAGCTGTCGGGCGACGCGCGGATCACGCTCGAGACGTCGACCGCGATCTGCTGACGGCCGACCTTGGTGAAGGGATCGTTGGAACGCGCGTAGTCGTTGAGCGCCGCTGCTCCCCGGTCTGTTGTGAAGTCGTAGGCGCGCAGCCAGTTTTGGCGGACGATGATGGCGTCGGCCGGGATCGAGCGGACCTGCTCGATGAAGCGCGCGAGGTGGAACGCGATCTGGGGGTCGGTCGGTTGGTAGTCCGCCGTCGCCGGCGCGATCGCCTGGGCCTGGCCGAGCCGGTCGGTCTGAACGACCCAGGGAACGACGGTGCCGCGCGCCGACTGCCAGACCAGCGCCGCCGCGAACCCGGCCGACAGGAAGAGCGACCCGAACGCCATGTAGCGCCAGTTGCGCGCCTGGACGCGGGCAGAGCCGATGCGGTCGTCCCAGACCTGGGCGGCACGCTGGTACGGTGTCTCGGGTTCGGGAGCTTTTCCATAGTGGGTCGAGGGTCGTCGAAACATCAGCGGTCACCTTCGGAGAGATTGATGGAGGAGCCGCCGCCGTGGCTGTCGCCGCTGCGCACCGCATGGATGGTGGTCGAGACGGCGTGGCTCATCTGTTGCGAGCGCTTCATGCGGCGGGCCCAGGCGGGCGGTTGATCACCGCCACCGGCAGGGCTTGGAGCGGCGTCGTTGGCAGCTTCGCCAACGGTGCCCATGGTCGAGGAGCCCCCGGTTGCCTCAAAGGCGGACCGGGCTCCATCGGCGAAGCTGGAGCGCATGCTCGACGACGCGCGCTCGGCAGCGCGCCGAAGCGGTGACGTGGCTGCGGAACCGGCGGCCCGGGCGACGCCGCCCAGGCCGCTCGCCACGCCCGAGGCGCCCGTCTGCCCTGCGGCGCCGAGGCTGTATGCGGTGGAAGCTCCGCCCGCGAGGGCAGCGCCCCCGCGGGCGGCGGCAGCGGCGCCTCCTGCGAGCGCCGCACCTCCGGAAGCGACGGCGCCGACTGTGGCAGCTCCGGCCGCGACCATGCCACCTGCGGCAAGCCCGGTTCCGACCGCAGCGCCGGCGCCGAGCTGCGGGCCTCCGGACACGAGGCCGTTGGCGATGCCGGGGCCGAAGATGCCGAGGCCAAGCAAGGTCAATGCCGCGAGCACGATCGCCATCGCCTCGTCGATCGTCGGTGTGCGGCCGCCGAAACCGGCAGTGAATTCGGA
Organism: Bradyrhizobium ivorense; assembly: GCF_900696085.1. Classification (GTDB taxonomy): domain Bacteria; phylum Pseudomonadota; class Alphaproteobacteria; order Rhizobiales; family Xanthobacteraceae; genus Bradyrhizobium; species Bradyrhizobium ivorense. The sequence continues at coordinate 165,781 of NZ_CAADFC020000016.1, read as the reverse complement.
GAAGAGGCTCGATCCGATGCCGATGATGACGCCGAGGACTAGCACCTTGATGCCGGAGGAGATGACGTTGCCGAGCACGCGCTCGGCCATGAAGGCGCTCTTGCCGAAGAGACCGAAGGGGATGAGCACGAAACCGGCGAGCGTGGTCAGCTTGAATTCGATCAGGGTGACGAAGAGCTGGATGGCGAGGATGAAGAAGGCGAGCAGCACCAGCGCCCAGGCGAGCAGCATCACCGCTATCTGGATGAAGTTCTCGAAGAAGCTCCAGTAGCCCATGAGATCGGAGATGGAATCTAGCAGCGGCCGGCCCGCATCGAGGCCTGTCTGCGCGACGCGGCCGGGACGCATCATGTCGGCCACCGTGAAGCCGGTGCCGGATGCCTTCAGCCCGAGCCCGGCGAAGCTCTCGAAGATGATCCGCGCCAGGTTGTTCCAGTTGCCGATCAGGTAGGCGAAGACGCCGACGAAAAGCGTCTTCTTGACCAGGCGCGCCATGATGTCGTCGTCGGCACCCCAGCTCCAGAACAGCGCGGCGAGCGTCACGTCGATCACGATCAGCGTGGTGGCGATGAAGGCCACTTCGCCGCTGAGGAGGCCAAAGCCGCTATCGATGTAGCGGGTGAAGACCTCCAGGAAATGGTCGATGACGCCCGTGCCGCCCATGATCTCAACGCGCCTCGTTCGTGTGAGAGTCGATATCCGGCGCGGTCTCGTTGACGACGCGGTCGCGGGCGGACGGAGGGTTCTGCGGCTGACGATGCGGGCCTGGCGCCTGCGGCGCCGGTTGCGCCTGCAGGGCCTGCGACGGTTTCAGGAAGCGGTCGCGGTTGTCCGCCCAGGCCTGAAGGCAGGCGGGATCGCGGGTGCCGGCTTCCCCGAGTTCCTGGCAGCGCCGCAGCTCGATCTTCAGCGGGTCGGCGCCCGTTTCGGTCGCCGCGGCGGTGCTGCGATAGAGCGGCGGTTCGTCCTTGCGGGAGAGTTCGATGGCCGTCGCCGTGATCGCGAAGGTCACGAAGCCGATGGCGCCGACACGCGCGAGAAGCTTTCCGTCCATCGCCGCGCCCTCAGTTGCTGCCTGGGAACATTTGCGCGTTGCCGGGCTGGTAGCCGGCGCCCGGCGTCAGGAAGCGGCGGCGCTGCTCGCGGCCCTGTTCGGCCGCAGCGGACCGCTCGGCCTCGGCGAGCGCCTGGGACCGACCGTTGGCGGAGACGACGGCGGTGAGATCGGCGAGCTGCTGGGCCTGAAGCGCGAGAAGCTGGTTGCCGGCCTGCGTCGCCTGCAAGGCGCCGGTCGCACCCTGGCTCTGGCCGACCAGCGCCGACATCTGCGTGCGGTTGGTGTCGATATTGCCGACCACGCCGGCCTGGACGCGCATCGCGTCCTGGAGGCCCGAGACCGTGTTGTTCCAGCGTTCCTTCGCCTGGGCGAGGAGTTGCTGGTCCGACGCGCTCATCGAGGCGCTGCCGGCGCTGTAGTTGGTGCGGAAGGCCTGGTCGATGTTCTGGACGTTGTAGGCGATGCGTTGGGCCTCGCCGAGGAGCTGCTGGGTCCGTTGAACCGACTGCTGAAGCTGCTGGAGGGAGGAGAACGGCAGGCTCGTGAGGTTGCGCGCCTGGTTGATCAGCATCGTCGCTTCGTTCTGAAGCGACGTGATCTGGTTGTTGATCTGCTGCAGCGCGCGGGTCGCCGACAGCAGGTTCTGCGCGTAGTTGGTGGGATCATAGACGATCCACTGGGCCGAGGCCGGCGCGATCAGCACCGGCGACATCGACAGCGGCGCAGCGAGAATGACGGCGGCGAGCGCCGCGCGAGGGACACGCAGTTTCATGGCTGACTCTCCAGGTTGGTGAGGTTGGGAATGAGGTCTGCCGCCCAATCCACGCCGCGATGGCGCAGCCACGCCGCGAGGAAGCCCTCGCGGCCGTGTTCGGCGACGATCCGGTCGATGGCCGCCTGGTCGGTCTTGGAGGACGCCGCGCAGAGCGCCAGCGCGACGTCGGCAAGGCCCAGCTCGAACAGTCGATTGCCCCTGCGGCTCTGGCAGTAATAGTCCCGCTTGGGCATGGCCCTGGCGAGGATCTCGATCTGTCGGTCGTTGAGGCCGAAGCGCCGGTAGATCGCGGTGATCTGCGGCTCGATCGCCCGTTCGTTCGGCAGCAGGAGCCGGGTCTGGCAGCTCTCGATGATGGCAGGCGCGATCGCGGAGCCGTCGATGTCGGAGAGCGACTGCGTGGCGAAGACGACGCTGGCGTTCTTCTTGCGCAGCGTCTTCAGCCACTCGCGGAGCTGGCCGGCGAAGCCTTCGTCGTCGAGGGCAAGCCAGCCTTCGTCGACGATGATCAACGTCGGCTCGCCGTTCAGCCGGTCCTCGATGCGGTGGAACAGATAGGAGAGGACGGCCGGGGCCGCGGCCGTCCCGATCAAACCTTCCGTCTCGAAGGCCTGGACGGTGGCGATACCGAGATGCTCGCTCTCGGCGTCGAGCAGGCGGCCATAGGGTCCACCGACGCAGTATGGACGCAGCGCCTGCTTCAGGTCGTTCGACTGCAGCAGCACCGACAAGCCGGTCATCGTGCGTTCGGCGACGGGCGCGCTGGCCAGCGACGATAGAGCGGTCCAGATCAGCTCCTTGACGTCGGGCGTGACCTGAATGGTCTCTCGCATCAGGATTGCGACGATCCAATCGGCGGCCCAAGCGCGTTCGGCTGCCTCGTCGATTCGGGAGAGCGGCTGAAGCGCGACGCTGTCGGCTGAGCCCTCGGTCAAGCCGCCGCCAAGATCGTGCCAGTCGCCGCCCATGGCGATGGCGGCGGCACGGATCGAGCCGCCGAAGTCGAATGCGAAGACCTGCGCTCCCTCGTAGCGGCGAAACTGCAGCGCCATCAACGCGAGCAGCACGGACTTGCCCGCGCCGGTCGGGCCGACCACCAAGGTGTGGCCGACGTCGCCGACGTGAATGGAGAACCGGAACGGGGTGGACCCTTCGGTCTTGCCGTACAGCAAGGGGGGTGCACCAAAGTGCTCATCCCGTTCCGGCCCCGCCCACACCGCCGAAAGCGGGATTATGTGGGCGAGATTGAGCGTCGAGATCGGCGGCTGACGGACATTGGCGTAGACGTGGCCCGGCAGCGAGCCGAGCCAGGCATCCGCCGCGTTGATCGTCTCGGGCATCGCGGTGAAGTCGCGTCCCTGGATCACCTTTTCGACGAGACGGAGCTTCTCCGACGCGGCGCGGGGATCGCTGTCCCAAACGGCGATCGTGGCGGTGACATAGGCTTGGCCGGCATAGTCGGCGCCGAGTTCTTGGAGCGCCAGATCGGCATCGGCGGCCTTATTGGCGGCGTCGGTGTCGACCAGGGCGCTCGCCTCATTGGTCATCACCTCCTTGAGGATCGCGGCGATCGACTTGCGCTTGGCGAACCACTGTCGGCGGATCTTGGTCAGAAGCTTCGTGGCGTCGGTCTTGTCGAGCAGGATCGCCCGCGTCGACCAACGATACGGAAAGGCGAGCCGGTTGAGATCGTCGAGGATGCCGGGCGTCGTCGCTGTCGGGAATCCGACGACCGTCAGGATGCGCAGATGCGCCTCGGCGAGGCGCGGCTCGAGCCCGCCGGTCAGCGGCTGGTCGGCGACCAGCGCGTCGAGATACATCGGCGTCTCGGGAACGCGCACGCGGTAGCGCTTCGTCGAGACGGTCGAGTGCAGATAGGTCAGCGTTTCGACATCATCGAGCCACGCGCATTCCGGCATGAAGGCTTCGACGAGCTGCAGGATGCGGTCGGTGCGGTCGACGAAGCCGCGCAGCGCTTCCCAGGCATCCACTCCGCGCTCGGCCTTGCCCTCGTAGAGCCAGCTTTCGGCACGCGCAGCATCCTCGGCCGGCGGTAGGAAGGTGAAGGTCAGGAAGTAACTCGACTCGTAGTGGACGGCGTCTTCTTCGAAGTCGGCTTTGCGCTCGGCCTCGACCATGGCCGAGGCGGCGTCGGGAAACTGGCTCGCCGGATAGGCGCCGACGGCGTGACGTTGCGCCTCGACGAAGATCGCCCAGCCGCTGCCGAGTCGACGGAAGGCGCTGTTGAGGCGACCCGCGACGGCAACCAGCTCGGCCTGCACGGCGGAGTCGAGGTCGGGTCCGCGGAACCGCGCGCTGCGCTGAAACGAGCCGTCCTTGTTGAGGACGACGCCGGGAGCGACCAGCGCCGCCCATGGTAGGAAGTCAGCGAGCCGGGTCGAGGTGCGGCGGTATTCGGCGAGGTTCATCATGGCGCGCCTCAGACGTTCAGGTGACCGGGGATGCGGAGGTGCCGGCGGCCGACGTCGACGAATTGCGGGTCGCGCTTGGCCGCCCAGACGGCGGCGAAATGGCCGATGGCCCAGAGACCGAGGCCAACCAGCCAGAGGCGAAGACCGAGACCGAGAGCGGCGGCGAGCGTGCCGTTGAGGATGGCGAGGGCGCGAGGTGCACCGCCGAGCAGGATGTGCTCGGTCAGTGCCCGATGGACCGGGACGGTGTAGCCCGGCACGTCGCCGCCGCTCTCGATCAGGCCCGCCATCAGACGAGCGCCCCGCCGCCGAACGAGAAGAAGGACAGGAAGAAGCTCGACGCGGCGAAGGCGATCGACAGGCCGAAGACGATCTGGATCAGGCGGCGGAAGCCGCCCGAGGTGTCGCCGAACGCGAGCGTCAGGCCAGTGACGATGATGATGATCACCGCGATGATCTTGGCGACCGGCCCCTCGATGGATTCGAGGATCGATTGCAGCGGCGCTTCCCACGGCATCGAGGAGCCGGAAGCGTGGGCGGCCGGGGCCAGCAGGACACTGGCCAGGAGGACGGATGCGGCTGTCGCCACATGGCGACGAAAATGCAGGGCACGGCGGATCATGCGGGTTCTCCTTCGGGGGGCTGGGTTGCGGGGCGGACGCGGTAATCGCCGTCGGGGCTGAGCCCTTCGACGCGACCGAGTTCGGCCAGGCGCCGGGTCGAGCCGCGGCCCGAAAGGACCGCGACGAGATCGATCGTCTCGGCGATCAGCGCGCGCGGTACCGTGACGACGGCTTCCTGGATGAGCTGCTCGAGGCGGCGCAGCGCGCCAAGCGCGGTGCCGGCGTGGATGGTGCCGACCCCACCGGGGTGGCCGGTGCCCCAGGCTTTCAGCAGGTCGAGCGCCTCGGCGCCGCGCACCTCGCCGATGGGGATACGGTCAGGCCGCAGGCGAAGCGAGGAGCGGACAAGATCGGAGAGCGTTGCGACGCCGTCCTTGGTCCGCATAGCGACAAGGTTCGGCGCGGAGCATTGTAGCTCGCGGGTGTCCTCGATCAGCACCACGCGGTCGGAGGTCTTCGATACTTCGGCGAGCAGTGCGTTGGTGAGCGTGGTCTTGCCGGTCGAGGTGCCGCCGGCAACCAGGATGTTGCGGCGATCGGCGACCGCCTGGCGCAAGATGTCCGCCTGCGCGGCGGACATGACGCCCGTCCAGACGTAGTCATCGAGGGTGAATATCGCGACGGCGGGCTTGCGGATCGCGAAGGCCGGCGCCGCGACCACGGGCGGCAGCAGACCCTCGAACCGCTCGCCTGTTTCCGGTAGCTCGGCCGAGACGCGGGGATTTCCGGCGTGGACTTCCGCACCGACATGGTGGGCGACTAGGCGCACGATGCGCTCGCCGTCGGCCGCCGAGAGCCGCTCGCCCGTGTCGGACAAGCCTTCCGAGAGGCGGTCGACCCAGAGACGGCCGTCAGGGTTGAGCATCACCTCGACAACGCTGGCGTCTCCGAGGAAGCCGGCGATGGCAGGGCCAAGTGCGGTCCGCAGCATGCGGGCTCCGCGAAGTATCGCCTCGGATTTCTCGGAAGGAGCGGCCACGTCGTCCCCGTTCTTTGCGGGACCGCGTCAGGCCGTCCCTGGATCGGGGATGATTAAGAGAACCGGAATTCGGTCATCGGCAACAGGTTGTTTTGCTTGTCGTACTGTGGCGTACAAAAACAGGCGATCGGCGGAATTGCCGAATACTTGAGTTGCCGCAATCGCTGCTTATTGCGCGTCGCGCGCGGGATCGATGTCCTCTGAAATCTCCTGCCGCAGCCTCGGTCCTTTGGCGAGTCTGCGGCCAAGCGCTGCGACGAACGCATCGTATCGCTCGCCGGCCTGGGCGCGTGCTGCCGCCTGCGCCGGTTCTGGCAATGGCGGGTTGGTCGTCAGCCAGAAGCGCACAAAGACGGCGAACATCTCCACCGAGATGCCGAGGTCACGCTCCATGCGGGTCATGCGACGGTCGAGCTGGTCGAGGCGTTTGGTCGTCGCCGCTTCCTGGCGCTCGGCAGCATCCGGGGAGAGGAAGGATGCAATCGCCGCCTCGGCGATCAGCGACCGCGACTGATCGCGCCGGGCCGCATGGGCCGCGAGCGCCTTCATCACCTCGGGTTCGAGATAGACTGACAAGCGCTGTTTCTTTGCCGGATTTGTCATGGGCGCCTCACAGTTCCATGCCGTCGTTCGGATCGAGCGAGACCTGACGCGCCACGCCCTGCATGATCTGGTTGGTGCGGCTGATCCGGGCCGTGTCGTCATCGGCCTCGTCGTCGAAGCCGCCGTCGAATTCGTTCTCGATCGGCGCCTTCTTTTCGACGGGCGCGGCGCGTTCCAGCTCTGGCTGGCGACGCCGTTCGGATCCGGTCGGATCTTCGTCGGCGCCGTCCTCGGCGACTGCCGCGTCGGCCGACACCATGCTCGCGGGCCGGGCCGGAAGCGGCAGCTTGCTCCAGTCGTCCTTCCCAGGCTGGGTTGGCCGTGTGAGAGCCGGCGGCGGCATGATCCGATCCTTGAACCGGCGATCCTCGTAGTAGCGGGCCTTCTTCGCGCGGATCGGCGGCGTGCCAGCGACCATGACAATCTCGTCAGCGGGCGGGAGCTGCATGATTTCGCCGGGGGTGAGAAGCGGCCTGGCGGTCTCCGACCGCGACACCATCAAGTGGCCGAGCCAGGGCGAGAGACGATGGCCGGCATAGTTGCGCATGGCGCGCATCTCGGTCGCGGTGCCGAGTGCGTCGGAGACGCGCTTGGCGGTCCGTTCGTCGTTTGTTGCGAAGCTGACGCGGACGTGGCAGTTGTCGAGGATCGAGTTGTTCGGCCCGTAGGCCTTCTCGATCTGGTTCAGCGACTGCGCGATCAGGAACGCCTTCAACCCATAGCCCGCCATGAAGGCGAGCGCGGATTCGAAGAAGTCGAGCCGGCCGAGCGCGGGGAACTCGTCGAGCATCAGGAGCAGCCGATGCCGGTTGCCCTTGGCTTTGAGATCCTCGGTCAGACGCCGACCGATCTGGTTGAGGATGAGGCGAATGAGCGGCTTGGTCCGGGCGATGTCCGACGGCGGCACAACTAGGTAGAGGCTGGTCGGCCGCCTGGCGCCGACGATGTCAGCGATGCGCCAGTCGCAGCGGCGCGTCACCTCGGCGACGACGGGATCGCGATAGAGGCCGAGGAACGACATGGCGGTCGAGAGCACGCCGGAGCGTTCGTTGTCGGACTTGTTGAGCAGCTCGCGGGCGGCCGACGCGATTACCGGATGCGGTCCGCTCTCCCCGAGATGGGCGGTCTTCATCATCGCCGCCAAGGTGGACTCGATCGGCCGCTTCGGATCGGAGAGGAAGGCGGCGACGCCGGCGAGCGTCTTGTCCTCCTCCGCGTAGAGGACATGCAGGATCGCGCCTACCAGGAGTGCGTGGCTGGTTTTCTCCCAGTGGTTCCGCTTTTCGAGGCTGCCTTCGGGGTCGACCAAAATGTCGGCGATGTTCTGCACATCGCGGACCTCCCACTCGCCACGGCGCACCTCGAGCAGCGGATTGTAGGCGGCCGACTTCGCGTTGGTCGGGTCGAAGAGGAGCACGCGGCCATGTCGGGCGCGGAAGCCGGCGGTCAGCGTCCAGTTCTCACCCTTGATGTCGTGGACGATCGCCGAGCCCGGCCAGGTCAGTAGCGACGGCACGACAAGGCCGACGCCCTTGCCGGAGCGGGTGGGCGCGAAGCACAGCACATGCTCGGGTCCATCGTGCCGAAGATAAGCGTGGTCGAACTTGCCGAGCACCACGCCGTCCTCGCCGAGCAGGCCGGCGCCGCGCACTTCGTCATGGCGGGCCCAGCGCGCCGAGCCGAAGGTCTCGGCGTTCTTCGCCTCGCGGGCTCGCCACACCGACATGCCGATGGCGACGGCGATCGAGATGAAGCCGCCGGACGCTGCGATATAGGCGCCCTCGACGAAGATCGGCGGCGCATAGGCGTCGTAGAAGTACCACCAGGGAAAGAAGGACCACGGATAGTAGATCGGCCAATGACCGAGCATGAACCATGGCGGCCCAAGCTGTGGCTGGAAGCCGAGCCTGTAGGCCGTCCATTGCGTAGCGGCCCATGTCGTCAGGATGACGATGACAAATACGGTTAGGATTTGTCCCCAGAGGATCTTGGTGGCGGACATTTCTCATCTCCAAGCGATTGTGTGGGATTGAACGGAACGGGCGGCGTCATCTGATGCTAATCGCGCGCGATCTTTCGCCTCTGCTATCGAACCTGATCCGGAACAGGCGTATGCTTCCGTGGAAGGGCGCCCCGACTGTCGGCAGGAGCCAAAGGGGGCTGCGATGCGCGAGGGCGAGACAGAAATCGAAATGGTCAGGAGGCATGTGCGCGACGGCGCGGCGGTTGTCGCTCGTCAGCAGGAACTCGTTGGGCGGCTGCTGGCGAACGGACGCGCGACCCAAGCGGCCGAACAGATGCTGGCGCAATTCGAGGGTGCGCAGGGGCAGCACCAGGAGCATCTGGATCGGCTCGAAGCGGCGCAGCTCGGGAGATTCTAAGACCGCGTCGGCCTGATCGAGAATATCTACCGCCTTCTCTGGCACCTACAGCCCCAGTCCTCGTTGCCGGCCGAAGCTCCAGTCGACCCCGCCGTCGCCCCTGGCGACGCCGGAGACGTGACGGCCGAGCTGCTTTTCGAGTGATGGCGTCCAGGGCACGAGGCTGAAGCCGAGCCCGTCGTCGATCATGGCGAAGCGGCCGCTCGCGAGGTTCAGCCGCCGCTGGTAGGTGCCGGTGACATATTCGCCGGATTCAGGTTTCACCTGCGGCTTCCCGGTCTCGGCGGCGATGCGTTCGCCGACGGCCTGCAGCTCGCGACGCCGCAGCGTGTCGACGAGGCCGGGCTGGAAGCTGACGCCGCGCTTCTGGCGTTCGGCGAGGCCCTGGCCAACAAGGTGCTCGGCCCGCCGGTCCATAGCGTCGCGCACCTCGGCGCCAAAGCCGCCGCCCAGCGCCGCCGGCTCGCGGGCGATATTCCGCCGGTCGAGCCAGGTCGCGCCGGTCGCGGTGACCTGCCGCTCGATGTCGAGGTCGGAGCGTACCGCGATCGCCACGCGCCGCTGGCCGCGCGCGTCATCGAATTTCCGAAGCTCGACGATCGAACCCGGCGCGCTGTCGCCAGCCGCGTCGAGATCGGGCAGCTTGATGTGGTGGGTCCGGCCGTCAACACCGTCTACGAGAGCGAAGGCCGTGCCCTTCAGCTCGTCGTCGAGGCCACGGGCGACCAGTCGCCCGATGACCGGATCGTTCAGGCTTTCGGACGCCAGCACGTAGCTCGCCGCTCCACGCTCGATGCCCCGCTCGGTCAGGCCGTGGTGGATGCGCTTGATGATGTCGCCGCGCTCGCCGAGTTCGCGCAGGGTCGCCTCGGCCTTGTCCGAGATGGTCCATTGTCCCGGGCCGATCTCGTCGGCGAGCCCGAGGCCTTCGAGCTTGCGCAGCCGCCCGATCTTCAGGGCATGGAATTCGTCGGGCTGCCGATCGGCATGCGGCGCGAGATCGATGACGCCGGTGCGATAGGCGTCGTGGGCAAGCTGGCGATCGAGGTTGGTCCAGCGGTCGGCGTCGATCTGGCGCTCCAGCGTCTGCCGGATCTGCTGATCGGTGCGCGGCCCCAGCTCCTGGGTGATCAGGTCGCGCGCCCGATCGCGCATGCCCTCCTTAATATAGTCGCGCGAGATGACCAGGTTCTCGCCGTCATCACGGACGCCGCGCACGATCAGGTGGACATGCGGATGTTCGGTGTTCCAGTGATCCACCGCGACCCATTCGAGCCGCGTGCCGAGATCCTTCTCCATCTGGCCGACCAGTTCGCGGGTGAAGCCCTTGAGGTCGGACATTTCCAGCGCGTCGTCCGGCGAGACGATGAACCGGAAATGGTGGCGGTCGTCCTCGGACCGCTGCGCAAAATCCTTGACATCGACGTCATCGCCGCCCGGGCCGAACAGCCGGGCCTTCTCTCCGTCGCGGGTGACGCCATCGCGGCGCAGGTAATCGAGATGCATCGAGAGCGGCGCGGACCGCCCGCTATGACGGACGACCCGCGCCTTAATGACCGCACCGCGCGACCGGGCGGTGATGAGTCGGTTCGCCTGGATCGAGGCGCGCTGGCCGCGCCCGAACCGGGACCGCGCGCCGGACCCGATCTGCCCTTGCCGGGAGACGCTGCCGCCGGCGCGCTGGACGGCCGCCAGCGCCTGGGCGATGAAGGGCCTCGCCCGCTGCGCGCTGGTCGAGCGGATGCGGCCTGGCCGGATGCGGAAGTCGTGCTCGTCGGTCATGCCCGACGCTCCGCACATCGCGCCAACGCGATGATATTCTTGAAAAATGCGCCGATGCGCAGGCTGCGCCGATCAGGCGCACCTCGCGAAATCGCGCCATAACCCCTTGAAAAAGCACAACCGAATCGAAGCGCACATCGCGCCCCTTTATCCTGCCATCGTGCGGTTGTGTTTGCGGTTTTCCCTCCCAACGCCCTCCACTCTGCGCTGGGGTTCGCCACGCTGCGATGGACGAGTGAGACAGTCATCGCGGGCCTGCAGGCTCCCGGCGGGAGACGAACAGGCCGCCGGTCGGGTTCGCATCGGTCGCCGCATCACGCGGTGTCGCCGCGGTGTCGCCGTCACGCGCCCGCGCATCGGCCTGCACCGGACCTGCGCCCGGACCGCGTTCAGAGGCGCCGATGAAGAGCGGTGCGCGCGTCCACGCCAGCGGATCGGCGGCAGCAACAGTGACGATGGCCGGAGACGCTTCGCCGCCGACAAGGGGCGTGAGCTGGGCGACATAGGCGCGCGTCTCGGCCGGCAACGGGCGGCCATTCGCGAGGTAGTCGTCGTACCGTCCGGGTCCCGCATTGTAGGCCGCGAGAAAGCCCGGTGCGCCGTAGCGATCGTAGAGTTCGCGCATATAGGCCGTGCCCGCGATGATGTTGTCGCGGGGATCGAACGGATCGCTGCCAAGGCGATAGCGGGCGCGCAGATAGGCCCAGGTGTCGGGCATGATCTGCATCAGGCCCATCGCGCCCTTGGGTGAGACGGCGCGCGCGTCGTTGGCGCTTTCAACACGCATGAGCGCGCGGATCCAGGCGACCGGAACGCCGAACCGCTGCGAGGCCTCGCTCACGAAGCCGGCGAGCTGGGTGCTCGCCTCGGCCGGAACCGGCGGCACGGTCTGAGCCTGCGCCGGCGACATTGGCGAAACGGCGATCGGCAGGCCGGAAAGGAGAAGGAGGAGCAGCCGGGAGGCGGCACGGGACTTGTCCGTGCCGCTCCGATGATGCTGCGATCGATGCGGGCCGCGCATCGATCAGTCCTCCTTGCGCGGCTTGGCGGGCCGCGACCAGTGGAGGCTCCAGGTGCCGTTGTCGTCGCCGGAGCGGAAGAGGTTGGCGCGCAGCGGACGCGGGAACAGCGGGCTGTCGAACTGCACGGAGACGTAGTCGCCGGCACGTTCGCCGACATGCTTCCAGCCGGCGCCGATCTCGATGCCGTCGTCCCCGCCGAGCAAGACACGGTAGTCCGGCGCGTTCTCGGCCTCCGACGCCTCGGCCGGAACGAAAGCGAGTTCGGCGTCGATGCCGAGCGCGGTGAGCCGCCCGGAATAGCCGGACTTGGTGCGAGTGAATTGGCCGATCTGGGTCATGGTCGTCTCCTTGAGTTGGGGGTGGAAGCGGCAGTTCAGCGGGTCGGCGCGCGCCAGACGTAGCGGCCGTCGCCGTGCTCATCGGTCCAGAGCGGCGTCGCCCGGCCGATCACGTCGCTGGTCGGCAGCGGGCCGAAATAGCGACCGTCGAGGCTGTCGCGGACAGACCAGTTCATCAGGAAAAGCTCGCCCTCGGCGATGCGGCGGCAGCCCTTCCAAACGGGCAGCGAGCGGCCGAGATGATCGCGGTCGAGCGCATCGCCCATCGGCACGCCATCCACGGTAATGGCGTGATCGCGGCGGCAGACCTGTTGGCCGGGAACGCCCGCGACGCGCTTCATCAAGGGCACGCCGCGGCCGATATAGCCGCGCTCAACCATGAAGGCGGCGAGCGGTTCGGGGGCGCGGATGGCGACGAGATCGGTGACATCGAAGCGGTCTGCCGGCGCGATGCTGTAAAGTCCGATCGGCGTGCTCGCCGAGGCGTTCCAGATCAGCTTTGTCGGGAAGTCGACGAAGGCGGCGGTCGCCATGCCCACGGTCAGGAAGTAGGTGACCATGACGTAGCCGAAGCGGCTCATGATCCGGCCCTCCGACGCAGCAGGAAGGCCTTGTGGTGCTCGGCCGTGTAGGATCGCGGCTGTTCGCCGGCGCTCATCCTGTTGTGAACGTGCCGCCAATGATCGGGCGATACGTCGCTCGGATCGATGCCGATCGCCTCGATCGCATCGATCATCTGCAGCACGCGCTCGACCTTGGGCCAGCCTTCGACCTTGAGCAGGATGTCGCCGCCGGGACGCACGAAGGGCACGGTCTGCTGCGGCTCGCCGGCGCGGACGGTGCGCAGCACGTCGAGATTCGAGGCGATGGTCCCGTAGTCGTTGGCGGCCCAGCGCACGAAGGCGAAGACGCTGTCCGGCGCAAAGCGCAGCACGCGGCGACGGCGGTCGAGGATCTGTTCGCCGACCTCACGGCCGAACCTGATCCAGTTCTCTACACGCTTCTCGATCCAGGTGAGCTCCACTTCGGTCAGGTCGTGAGGAGGCGGCGCGGCCGGTATGGGCTCGGCGCGGTCATGGATGGCGGCGGCGCGGGTCATGTCGCGTCTCCATTGCTTTGCGGGAATTCGCGCGCGAGCAGCTCGCGCAGCATGTCGGCGACGGTGACGCCGCGCTGGAAGGCGGCGATCTTGATCCGCGCGCGTTGATCCGGCGTGACGTCGATCGTCAGCCGTGCCGCGTAGATCGCGGCATCAGGCACGCGCGGCGCAGGCGCATCGGCCGACCTGATCCAAGTCTCCGCATCGCTTGGCCGGGCGGCGAAGGCCCGCTTCGGAGGGGTCGCGGTCATGGCGCGATCCTTCCGATCTCTGTGACGAGCGCGGCGATCTCGCGCGCGGCGGCGCTGTCGCTGTCGAGCTCTCCGACCAATCGCCCGGTCTGCGCGGTATCGGCGAAGGCGACGCGCTGGCCGATCCTGGCTGCGAGCAGCGGCGGGTCATGGTCGGCGAGCGTCTCGGCGGTCTCGCGGGCGATGACGGTGCGCGCGGCGCAGCGATTGAGGACGAAGCGCGCCACAAGCTGCGGCCGGTAGATGCGGGCTTCGCCGAGCAGCGACAGCATCTCGGCCGACGCCCAGCCGTCGAAGGGCGATGGCTGCACGGGGATCAGCACCAGGTCGGCGGCGAGCAAGGCCGAGCGCATCAGCCCGGCGACGCGCGGCGGGCCGTCGATGATGACGTGGTCGACGTCGCGGGCGATTTCCGGCGCCTCGCGATGCAGGGTGTCGCGCGCCAGCCCAACCACGCCGAACAGCCGAGGCAGGCTTTCGCGCGCCCGCTGCTGGGACCAGTCGAGCGCCGAGCCCTGCGGGTCCGCATCGATGAGGGTGACGCGCTGGCCGCGCTTCACCCATTCGCCGGCAAGGTGGAGCGCGATCGTCGTCTTGCCGACGCCGCCTTTCTGGTTGAGCAGCGCGACGATCATGACGGTCTCCCGGCGATCGGGGACTCGTCCACACGCCGCGAAAATGCGGTTTGCGTTAGAAAGATTCCGAAGGAATCTAGGTTAGAGAAGTTACGGAGCTTGCAAGTTACTGATTCAGCGAGAAGATTCGACGATTCCGGTCCCCGATAGCACGAGGATCGGGTCCTCGATGGCACGATGGGTCCGGTCCCCGATAGCACGAGACGATTCACAGCTTATCCCCAGGGCGCTTGGTCGAGCGGCGGCGCTGGCGGGGGATGCCGAGCGCGTTCGGATCGATGGGTTTGAAGGAGAGGATTTCGGGGCCGCCGAGGCACTGCTCGATGGTCAGGCGATAGCCTGGCAGCGGCTGCCGGCGGACGATGTCCCGCAGGTCGTAGGCGAAGTGCTTGAGCGGCGAGAGCGAGCCGGACTTGGCGTGGAGATGCGGAAAATCGAAGCTCCAGCCGAACTCCTGCTTGCCGCCGTGCTTGCGCACGAGGCGGTAAAGCCAGCGCTCGAGGCCGCCCGTCAGGCCGAAATAATCGCGGTCGATGGTCAGCACGAGCGCGTCGTCGAGAACGGCGGCATAGAACCAGTCCGGCACGATCAGTTCGAGGCCGAGCGGCCGGCCTCTGCTGTCGGCGCGCTCCTTCCACTCGTTGATCCAGGAGAAGCGGTGCAGTCGCCGTTCCGTTGGTTGGCGGATCGATGTCGCCACCGTCGTCGACTGAAGGCGGTCGAGCGCGGCCTTCAGGCGGTCGTAGTCGCGCAAGGAAACGCCGCGGCCGATGAACTGCAGAATCTCGTAGGGCGTGGTCGCCATCAGACGCGACGGGCGCAGGCCGTGATCACGCGCCTCGACGATCTGAGAGGCGGCCCAGATCAGCACGTCGGCATCCCAGATGGTGGCCATGCCGTGCTCGGGGACCGCCTCCACACGGATGACGACGGAGCCGGCCTTGAAGTCGATCGGCGCGATCCGCTTCGACTTGCCCAGTGCGAAGAAAGGGTACGCCATCAGGTCCTGCGCGTCGCGCGGCGCGAGATCGCCGGGCAGTGCCCGGAAGAGATCGAGCTGCTCGCGTTCGCTGCTGTGATGGCGCGCCGACATCTACGATCGGCTCAGCGCTGCGGCGCGTGGCCGCCTGCCGCGCCGGTTGCTTGATGACGCTTCGCCGGCAGGACCGTGTTCCCATCGGCGGTCGAGTTCTTGGTGCCGCGATTGGCCCATGCTTGCAGGTCGGCGACGGCGTAGACGACACGGCCACCGAGCTTCCTAAAGACGGGACCCGTGCCATAGGTGCGGTGTTTTTCGAGCGTCCGGCCTGAGAGGCCGAGAAAGCGCGCCGCTTCAGGCGTGCGCAAATAGCGGGGAGGGACTTGTACGGTCGCACTTTCGGCCATGATCGAGCTCCGTGTGGTGCTGGGGGGCTGCCGGATGCCGGCGGCGGTTCCAGCGCACGGTCGTTCGCTAGGGCGCGATCCACGATGTCGAAGATTTGCGGGAATAATCGACACCCCTTGCGGGCGCCGGTGCGGCTAGGGTTTGCGCGGACGTTTTAGGAGATCGCGATAGCCGCCATGGACGAGCTTCATGCCGTCACGGGCGAGACGGATGGTCGTCTCGCGGAGCGCGTCGCCTGCCCAGGACGCCGCCTCGATGCGGTGCTTCGGAAAGAGCACCGTCGCGATAGCGCGGTAGCTTTCCCGTTCGAGCCGGGCATCGACGGCGCGCAGCATCTGGCGTAGACGCTGCCGCCGCTGCGGAGTGATGCGCGGATCGGGCGGCGCGGGCGGCGCGCACAGACCGCGCCAATAGCGGGCGAGCGCCTCCAACCGATCCGGTGTGGCGTCGTCGAGCACGACGATCGCGGCGGAAGGCGGCGCCTGGCCGACCGGGCCCGGGCGGCGCGCGCGCATCAGCTCGTCGCCGACCTGGATGCGCGAGTCGATGACATCGGAAGATGCGGGCAGCGCTTCCCCGTTAGCAGCAGGTGCAGGTGCAACCCAGGTCGGGAGCCCCTGCAGGATCAGCATCCAGGGATCGGCCATCGGCGACCAAGCTGCGTTCGCGCTGGGTGCCGGAAGTTCGGGGTCGGCCGCGAAAGGATAACCCCCATTTGGCCGAGAGAGCTGCAGCGGCCTCGTCTTCCCCAAAACCTCTTTGCTTCAACCGATTGTAGTCTTGTTGATACTCGGGATTACGCCTTAGAAATTCCCAGGCCAGGTCCGGAGCGTCCAATTCATTTACATAGTCATAGGCGGTTGAGATCCGCCATGTGCCTTGCTCCGGCATCCTTGGCCTCCCATTGCGTCGCTCAACGCGAGGACTGCAAGCCCTAACGATTCTCGGTTGAGTGGCGATTTGGGAAGCCCGAAGACGCGTGTGGGTGATGCAAGATCTGCATCACTGAGGTAGAAAGGGTTAATGAAAACTGGCTCGTATAAGGTCGCGGAAACCGTTGTTGGTCATCCAGTGCGCCCGCGCCAGATGGTTTTGGTATACAGCTTCGGCGCGCAACTGATCGGTCTTCGGATCGATGCCGAAGATAATCTTGGCCACTTCTTCCCAGGGCGCGCCTTCGCGTTCCGCATCGAGCAGGCGCAAGTAGGTCGCCAAGTGCGCGCGGTCATAATCAGTGAGCCGCGCATCTGTCGGTGGCTGGTCGAGAAAGTCGGATTTACCGCTCATAGTTAACGTCCCCACCGCGTCATATCCGAAACGGATGGAGTTTGCACGACGGCCATAGCGTAGAAACGGCGGTGCAATGCGGGATTGTTGAGCTCAGGCGCGCCGAGCTGGCCGCGGGCGGTCTTGCCGAACAATCATCACTCCTTCGCCCTGATCGGAGTTGAGGAAGACGATGCCGTTCTCCTCAAGCGCTCGGCGGACCTGGTCGCGCGTCGACTCATGCACGGCGAGTCCGTTCTCGGACTCCACGCGCTTCAGAGCGGTCAGCGATACCAGGGCCTTGTCAGCGAGCGTCTCCTGATTCCAACCAAGTAACGCGCGGGCGGCCCGGGACTGTCGGGCGGTGATCATGCATGACCACCTCCTACAGTCCGGACTCCGCACGCTACGAAAACGACTATAATAGTCGCTCTCGGCTGGTTTGGCGAGCTGAAAGCCGCTCTTAAGCCCGATACCCGCGGCTTGAGCGGACGAACTGATTCGGTCGCCCTGAGCGCGTAAGGCCCCGGCCGGAAGGCCGGGGCCTTACGCGGGACCTCAGTCGCCGCGCCGCCCGTTGGGACGGGACCAGATCAGCGAGAAGGTGTCGCCTTCCTCGTCGTCGAAGAGGTTGGCGTAGATCGGGGCGTTGAAGCTCGGATCGTCGAGCTTGAGGCCCAGATAGTCGCGGCCCTCGTTGGAGCGCTTGGACCAGGCGGCGCCGATTTCGGCGCGGCCGACCAGAACCCGGTGGCTAGGGGCGTTCTCGCCGGTGGCGCGCTGGTCAGGGACGATGCGCACGCTCTTGGCCTGGACGCTGAGGGTGACGATTTCGCCGGTGAACTCGTTCGAGCCGGTCTTCTTGAAGGTGCCGATGGTCGCCATTGTAAGTCTCCGTTTTCCGTTCCCGAGCCCGCACCATTGCGGCCTCGATGGCGATCGGCAGGCCGGAGGCGATCGACGGCGCACCCCGAAGGGGCCTGACAGCTAAGGAGGACTTTCTTGTCTCGCGAGGAATGACGGCGCAGCCGGCAGGGGAAGAAAGTTTGACGCGGCTGTTGCGTCATAGGCGATCGAGGCGCAGCCGGCTTTCGGCCAGATCAGGCCATTGAAGAGGCCGTTTGGTGCGGTCGAGGCACGGTCAGATAACGGAGAAGATGGCGGCCGTCCCGCAACGGCAATCGGCGCCACGGCATGCTCACCGACTTCGTCTCCTCCCGCCACGCCGACGCTGCTGCATCCTGGCATTCCGCCGCCGCCACTGAGATCGCCGTGCCGATGTCCGGTGCCCGCCAAGACACGGCTCTGCTCCCGCAGCGCTCCAACGAGGACCGCCTTTCCGGACGAGCGTCGATCCGCGTCGCACACGCCCATCGTTCCAGCATCAGACGACGGGAGCGACCACGGCCACGGCTGCCCTGATCCTCCTGACGGCGATGACGAAGATCAGGCCCGTGCAAGGTCCCGGCCGGACGGGACCGGAGCCGTCGCCATTCCAGCGACCCGCACGAAGGCGGTGATGCCGACCGCGACCGCGCCGATGACGGAGAAGGTAATCTGCCACGCGTCGGACGGCATGAGGTGCTTCACGATGCCATGGGTGGCATGGAAGCCGGCGATCGCCGCCGGCGCCACGAAGGCTGCGGCGACGATCAGCTTCAACCACATAGGCCGGACGAAGGTGATGAGCAGATGGCCGGCGGCGAGCGTGATCGCCGCCGCGACGGCGCCGACCAGGATGGCGCCCGGGATGCCGGCGCCCGTACTGTGCGCCCAAGCGCCGGTGGTCACGCCGACGAACGCCGGCAGCGCGAAGACGGCCAGCGTGAACAGCAGCCAGCAAAGCAGGCCTATCGCTGCGAGGGATGCAAGTATTGCGAGGATGATCATGGCGGTGGCCTCCGTATGGACAAGGTCTGACGGCCGCGCCTTCCACCACCACCACGGCGCGGCTGAAGTATAACGCAAGAGCGCGCGTGCCGGGAGCGGAAATCGGCGGCGATTTCCGTCGCCCGGCTCAGGGGGCGAAGGGGTCGATCTCGTGGACGATGGCGGCGGTGTCACCGTCATATTCGCTGGCGGGCGTGACCGACAGCGTGCCGTCGCCAGCTTGGAAGATGATGATGGCTGCCATCAGCGTGGTGGCGAGGCTAAAGGCGAAGGCGTGTGCGTCGTTGAGAGACATCGATCCGGCTCCTGTTCGAGCGGAGGACCATCCCCCGCTGACAGGCGCCCGATGTGTCGGGCTGAGCGCTGCAATCACCGCGCAGGCGGAGCCGCAGCGGCGGCATGCTCGCATAGCCGACCCTTCACGGGTTGATGGCGTCAAGCGATCAGTCTGACCAAGGATCAGCGCAGATAGGCGGGGGTGCGTCGGCCGGTCCGAAATGGTAATCGACGAATAACTCAACAGCCCAGGTGCCAAGACTTCAGCCGGACGTCTCGCGCAGCCGAGGCGAGAATATCGGCAGGGGACCAGTGGCAAGTGGATTTCATGTGCCTGATGGCAACGAGGCGCTGCGGGCCGACATTCCCGCGATCGTCGAACTCATTGAGCGAACGGCCCGGTGGGTTCATCCGGACACGTTCCATGCGCTGCCGGTGTGGGCGCCGCACACGGCGCGAGGTCGCCCGCTCTACGATGCCGGTTGGTCTCGCCGATATACCAACACGCGGAAGGCGACGGGCGTAACCGCCGAGAAGTTCGAGGGTAACGTGGCGGCGCTCAATGCGCTGGTGGCTGCGCTCGATGTGGCGACGCCCAAGCCCAAGAATTGGACCGTCTGTCATATCTGGGGCTACGACGATCCATCATTCGCTCAGCGCAGCAATGTTGTGCAGGATCCGCGCTATTTCTCATGCGTCGCGAACATGGTGTGGTTGCCGACCTCGCTGAAGGGCTTCACCGACACAATTCCCGAGATCAAGGCGATGCTGCGGGTCTGCTCGTTCCATCTCTACGGGTGGGCGTGTGAGCACGAATCCGTGCAGCCGCAGGCGCAACAGGTCCGATCAGGTTGGACGCCCTCCGATTACCCCAAAAGCTGGCCGAGTCCTGATCGCCCGGATATCCTGCCGCCCGGCACTGCACCGTTCACGCAGCGCATTGAGCGCGAAATCGCGAAACGGAAGTCGAAGATGCGGTCCGATTTGGCCAATGCCGATTACCTCCATTACCCGAAGGCTGAGGTTGAGGACGTGCTGAGGTTCTGGAACATCGACTTGAGCTAGGCGGCGCTTACGCGCCGCCGAACTTCCAGACTGGGATGCCGAGCTTCTTGGCCTTGTCGGCGAGGTTGTCGTGGATGCCGGTGCCCGGGAAGTGCATCACGCCCTTCGGCACGATCTCCAGGATGTCGTCGTTGCGCTTGAAGGGTGCTGCCCGGCCGTGCTTCGTCCAGTCGGGCGCGAAGCCGATCTGCGGGACGTTGCGATTCTTTGCCCAGAGCGAGGCGATCTTCTCGGCGCCCTTCGGCGATTTGCCGTGGATCAGCACCATGTCGGGATGCTTCTCGTGAACCTGATCGAGCTTGGCCCAGATCAGCCGGTGGTCATCGAAGTCGAGCCCGCCGGTGACGACGATCTTCGGGCCCGGCGGCAGGAGTACCTCTTGGTCTGCACGCTTCTTCGCCATCAGGAAGTCTCGGCTGTCGATCATCGCCGAGGTGAGATTGCGATGGTTGACCTTCGATCCGCTGCGCGGAAGCCAAGTCTTTCCGACGTGGCGCTCATAGTGTTCCGCGGCTTGGTCGCGCATTAGCTCAAAGGCGTTCTGGCGCTCGATCAGCGTCATGCCCTCGGCAATCAAGCGCTCGAGTTCGACGGATTTCACCTCGCTGCCGTCCTGTTCGCGCTGCGCCCGCTTCTGGGCCTGCTCGTTGTCGTCCAGTTCCCGGCCGATACGGTCGGTGGCGCGGTGGAAGACGTTGGTGGTCGACCAGAGGAGATCGTCGAGGTCGGGTTCGAGGCGCGTGTCCTCCAGGGTACCGATCAGGGCGTCGAAGATGTCGGCGACAGCGCCCGCGACCTGGTTGCCGTCGGGAAGAAGTCGCTGGTCGGGCTCGTCTGCGAAGGGGCGATAGCCGTGAAGTTGGAGTTCGTTGAGGACATGGTCGGTGGGTGAGGATTCGTGGTGCGGTTCGTAGTCGTCGTGATCGCGCATGGGATGCTCCGTCGGTTGGACCGCGACCGTCGCGGCCTTCATGGCGACGAAGCCCACCAGCCGGACGGCCGGGCACCCGGAGCGCAGCGCAGGGCTCGATGGCTAAGGCCGACTATTTTGCCTCGCGATGGAAAGGCCCGCAGGGCCGCCGGAAAATAGTCGACCGCCGCCATTGCCCGGCTGGCCGGCTTGTGGGCCGATCGCCCTCTCGAAGGCCGAGGCGCGGTCCCCCTCCGATGGATTGACGCATCCGCCGAGCGCGGCGGCGAAACCGCAGGCCCGTTCTCCTGCCGGCTATGCCGCCAACGCCATAAAGCGGGCGACGTCCTGCGGCGCGACCTGCAACCGGGCTTCCATGCGTAGTGCATCCAGGCCGAGCGTGCGAAGATCTTCGTTGAAGTCGTCCAGCTCGGGCGAGATGACAATCGCCTCGATCCCGGCCGCGTTCGCCCGTTCGATCAGCGCATCTCGCGCCCCGTCACCCGCCGGGTCGTTGTCGCGGACGATGTAGAGCCGGCGCAGCGTGTCGGGGAACAGGATGGCAGCGAGATGTGCCGCAGAGAGCGCCGCAAGCATTGGCATGTCGGGCAAGACTTGCCGGAGCGACAGAACGGTTTCGATGCCTTCGCCGGCCGCCATCACATCGCTCGCCGTTCCGAAGCGCACAGCGTTGCCGAGAAGATCGCCCATTGCCCGTCTCGGCGTGTCGATCGGCGCCTTGTCGAGGCGTCGGGGATCGAGCCAGGTGCGATGCGCTCCGCTGATTTTGCCGTCGAGGTCGGTGACGGCCGCGATCATCGCCGGCCAGGTCTCGGTCGGCGAATGCTCGTCGGGCCGATAATAGCATCGCGGGTGGAAGCGCAGGTTTCCGGTTCCGCGTAAATCCGTAATGCCGCGTTCCCGCAAATACGCCTGTACGAGCGTGCCTATGATCGGCTGCGACATGCCGACCAGACGGCGGGCCGCCTCAGGCGATCCATGCGGTGCCGGGACCTGACGCGGGTTTGCCGGCATCGGCTCGGATGGCGGCATGCTGAGGAAGGTCCGCGCCTCGTCGGCAACGTCCTTGAAGTCGATGAGCCCGCAGCTCTCTCGGATCACGTCGAGAAGATCGCCGTGCTCGCCCGTCGCGGCGTCGGTCCATTTTCCGGCCGGGCCCTTGGGTGAGTCCTTGAGCCGCACATACATCGAGCGGCCCGGCGTGTTGCGCACGTCGCCGACCAGCCAATAGCGGCCCTCGCGCCGACCGCTGGATAGGTAGTGACGGCAGACCGCCTCGGCGCGATCGGCGAGACGGCGCGCAAGATCATGCGGGTTTTGCGCCATGGTCGTTCTCCCATACGAAAAAGGCCCGCCGTCACCGGCGGGCCAGTCTCGTAAGTCGTTGACGGTTATTCGGCCGCGATCGCGTGGGGGGCGTCGTGGGCCGTCTCATTCTCCGCAGTCGGCTCATCTTCGGCCATAGCCGTTTCGCCGCCGATGGCCGTCGATTCATCGCCCACTTCGACATGTTGTTGCTCGGTTGCCGCGGAGGCAGCGTGGGTTAGCGGCTGACCAACGGTGCGGAGCGGCTCCGGCAACCAAGCGGTGTCGGCCAACAGCGTTTCCGCCTCGGCCGCCATGTCGCCCTTTTTCAGATGCTCGATCCGGTCGGCGGCGCGCTGACCCTTCGCTTGCGCGACCGCCTGCAGGATGCGGGCCTTCGTCACCCGGCCGAGGAAGTTGTCCACGGTCGGTTTCCACCCGGCGGCCGCCATGTCGAGATCGACGGCCTGAGCGAGCCGATCGGCATGGGCGAACGCCCGCGGCCGCCGGTTCCAGGGCTCGTAGACCGCGTTGACCGAGAGGCTAACGATGTGGGCGAAGAGGCCTGCCTGACTGTCGCCATCCCATGCCTGGAGCGCCTCCCAGAGGTCGGCCGACTCCTTCGGCAGCGCCTTCGCCCAGCTCTCGTGTCGGACGCGGATCGCCTCGGCCGAGGCGCTGTCGTTGAGCCCCGGCGCCTGGGTGCCGAAGCTGATGCTCTTCACATCGAGTTCGAGGCAGCTATCCGAACCATAGTGGTAGAAGGTCTTCAGCGTAAGGACATGCAGAGCCGCGAGGAAGGCGACATCCGGCCGCTCGCCGAGCGCGTGGCGCAAGCCCAGCGTCCGGTGCGAGGTCAGCTCGGTCATCAGCCGATCGGAGATCGGCGAAACGCCCTCGTCCTCCTCCGCGTCGGCGTCGGGCTCTGCCGTGACGGCGGCTTCAGGGCCTTCGTAACCGGCGGCCATGGCGCGCTCGTCCTCGCCGTCCGCGGACAGCTCGGTCTCCGGTTTGGCCGGCAGCTCGTCCTCCGGCCGAACATAACCGCGCTCGACGCGAAGCTGGCCGTCGGCGCCGATGCTGACGAAGGCGCCGGCGCGCTCGACTTCGGCGGCGTCGAACAGCACGGGTCGGTTGTCGAAGCCTTCGATCGCGGTTTCCAGCTCCGACAGGCGCTCGTCCACCGCGTCCGGCAGGTCGTCGGCGTCCTGGTATTCGTTGGACAGCCGGTCCAGTTCGGCCTGGAGCGCATCACGGCTCGCCTCCTCCTCGGCCGCCAGCGGAGCGGTCTCGCCGCGCACCTGGCGCAAACCGAAGGCGTGGCCGTAAGCGAAGTCGGGCGCGACCTCGATCCACTTCCAGCCTTCCGCGGCGATCGCCTCCGACTCCGCCTTCAGCTTGTCGGCCGTCATTTGGTCGACGAGCGGAACGTCCTGCAGCCAGCCGCCATCGTCGCCCTGGAACAGGTCGCGCAGTACCGTGCCGCCCGCCGCCACGTAGGCGTCCACGCCGATGAACTGCGCCCGCTTGTCGGAGGCGCGGACCGCGCCTTCGGTCAGCATGCGGCGGATGACATAGGGCTGCTTGTCGTAGGAAACTTTCAGGCGCTCGAACACCTGCTCCTGGCGCTCATGGTTGCCCGACACGGTGAAGGCCATGAGCTGGTCGAGCGTCATGCCGTCCTCGGCGTAGAAGTCGAGCAGCGCGGGCGAGACCGACGCAAGCTTCAGGCGCTGCTTCACCACATTGGCCGAGACGAAGAAGGCCGCGGCGATCTCCTCCTCCGATTGGCCCTTCTCGCGCAGCGCCAGGAAGGCCCGGAACTGGTCGAGCGGGTGCAGCGGGGCGCGCTGGACGTTCTCGGCGAGCGAGTCCTCCTCGGCGATGCCGCTGTCGCGGACGATGCAGGGTACGGGCGCCGTCTTGGCGAGGCGCTTCTGCTTCACGAGCAGCTCGAGCGCCCGATAGCGGCGGCCGCCGGCGGGGATCTCGAACATGCCGGTCTCGATGCCGGCCTGGTCGACGACGGGGCGGACGCTGAGGCCCTGGAGCAGGCCGCGACGGACTATGTCCTCGGCCAGCTCCTCGATCGAGACGCCGGCCTTCACGCGGCGGACGTTCGATTGGCTCAGCAAGAGCTTGTTGAAGGGGATGTCGCGCGAGGGCGAGAGGGTGATCTTCTGAACGGCAGTCGCCATGGGATGATACTCCGCGACGGGCGGCCGAAAGCCTCTCTCTCGGCCTCCAACCCGTCACGAAGCGCAGCGCCGCCCTCTCACTCTGGAGGACAGCGCCGCAGAACCGACGATCAGGAGAAACGGAAAGGCACGAAGCCGGAGACACGCCGTTCCGCATCTCCGGCTTTCCGGGTATCAGGCCGCCCGGTCGAGCAGCTTCTTCGCCCGCGCCTCCAGGTCGAGCCGCGCGTCCTGCTGGGTCTTGTCTCGCGCGACAGCGGTGATGCCCTGGACGAAATCGAAGACGCTTTCGGGCTTGCGCCCCTCTTCGGCCAGGACGGTCTCAATGATCTTTGCCGTCTCGCTCTTGGAAAATCCGCGCTTGCGCAGGAAATCGCTGCGGTCCTCGTCGTTTCGCGCGACGATCTTCTCCCGCGCCGCCTTGATACCGTTGACGAAAGGCAACGGCGAGGAGTTGGCGAAGCGGGTCAGCGCCGAAGCCGCCTCATGCGCGAACCGCGAGGCAGCGTATTTGGAATGGCGGATCGTGATCTCCTCGAAATCCTCGACGCCCCAGAGATTGCGGTTCTGGCAAACGGCGCGGAGATAGAAGCTCGCCATGCCGAGCGTCTTCGCACCCACCTCGGAATTCCAGCAGTAGAAGCCGCGGAAGTAGAGGTCCGGCGAGCCGTCGGGAAGACGCCCGGCCTCGATCGGATTGAGGTCGTCGACCAGGAAGAGGAAGACGTCGCGATCGGAGGCGTAGAGCGTCGTGGTGTCCTGGGTGATATCGACGCGCGGATTGTAGATCCCGGTCGACCAGTCGAGCACCCCCGGCACTTTCCAACGGGTATCACCCGTGCCGTTGCCGGCGATGCGCTGAACCGCGGCGACCAGTTCGTGGTCGAAGATGCGGCCGTAGTCGGGGCCGGTGACGGCCCGCAGTTCGACACGACCGTCTTCGATCTCCAGCGTCTTCACCTGCTCGGCGCGATGGGAGGTCAGCCCATACTGCAGGTTGATGCCAGCCAGCGGCGCAGGAAGCTGACGCAGATAGGCCGCCGGCGCGCCGACCAGGCCGGCGAGCTGGCCGAAGCTCCAGTGGGTCGGAGCGATCGGCGTGTCGGAGCCCGGCAGCATCAGCGCCAAGCGCTCGGCGTCGTCGCGGCTGGCCTCCACGCGGATCGCCGCGCTCTCCACCGTCCGGGTCCGGCTGTGCTCGGCCCGGCCGCGCACCGCAGCGTGGAGGTCGGACAGGGATAGGTAACGCTCGTCCGCCGGCCGCGCGAACCACTCCGAGGAAACGCGGCCGACACGCTGGCCGCGGCTCACGTCCACCTTGTAGCCGCCGACGTGTTCGCGAGCGGTGTCCAGAATTTCCACCTGAGTCATGGGTCGTCTCCATGACGGGCGCTGGAAGCCTCTCTCCCAGCCCTCAACCCGTCACGAAAACTCGGTCTGCACTCTCACTCTCTTGCGGGGCGTTGCGGGGCGGCAGGCCCTGCAGAAGGGGTCGGCCGAGACCGCGGGCTCGGACGCAGGGGAAGGCTTTCCCCGGCTGACGATCGTCTCCTTGTGGAACAAGCCTTTCGGTTTTTGCACCTTTTCACGGCATGTGGATGGTGATACAAATCCTCGGATAATAGACCTCACACTCCGAGCCTACGTATCTTGCCCGAGCCCGCATCCCAGCGCCGAATTGCCCACACCGTGCTGAAAGCGCGCGGTATCGCTCGTCTGGCGGAACTGCGCGCGGAGGGGGTGACCGCGGCCACCATGAGCCGCATGGAGCGAGATGGAGAGGTGCTCCGGCTTGCACGGGGGCTTTATCAGCTCCCGGATGCGCTTCTCGACGCCCACCACAGCCTCGCAGAGGCGGCGAAACGCGTGCCTAAGGGCGTAGTCTGTCTCGTCTCGGCTCTGGCGTTCCATCAGCTTACCGATCAGCTCCCGAGGCAAGTGTGGATCGCCATCGGCCAAAAGGATTGGGCCCCAAAAGCAGATGGCACACCGGTTCGGCTGGTGCGGTTCACGGACCGTCTGCTCACGGAGGGCGTTGAATCCCATACCGTCGAGGGGGTGCCCGTAAAGGTCTTTGAGGTCGCGAAGACAATCGCCGACTGCTTCCGGTATCGCAACAAGATCGGCCTGTCGGTGGCGATTGAAGGTCTCCAGGAGGCGCTGCGTCAACGCAAGACAACCCCTGGCGAAATCGTCAGGCAAGCGGAGCGAGGAGCGATCGCGACGGTCATTCGACCTTATCTCGAGGCGCTGACCGCCAATGGCTAAGGAGCTCAAAAATATCGGCGCTTCGGTGCGCGCCCGCCTCCTGCAGGTCGCCAAGGCAAGTGGCCAGAGCTTTGATCTTGTCTTAACGCGCTTTGCGCTCGAACGGCTCCTCTTCCGGCTCAGCCAATCACCGCATGCGGACCGCTTCGTTCTGAAAGGCGCGATGCTGATGATGAGTTGGTTCGAGGATCCACATCGCGGCACGCGTGATCTCGATCTGTTGGGGTTTGGTGACCCTGAACCTGAGGCGATGCTCGGGACATTTCGGGACATCCTGGCGCTCAACGATGATGATGGTGTGGAATTTGACGTCGACGCCCTTCGCGTCGATCGCATTCGCGAAGAGCTCGAGTATGGCGGGCTGAGGCTGCGGACAACCGCCTCGATCAGCGGCGCCAGGATCAACCTGACGATCGACATCGGCTTCGGCGACGCGATGGAGCCAGGGGCAGAGATGCTCGACTACCCGTCCATGCTGGCGTTTCCGGCGCCGCGTCTGCGTGCATACGCGCGTGAAACTATTATTGCTGAGAAGTTTCAGGCGATGGTCGCGCTCGGACGCGCGAACAGTCGTATGAAGGATTTCTACGACATCTGGATCCTCAGCAAGTCATTCGATTTCGCCGGCGACAGGCTCGCTCGCGCGATCGCTGCAACGTTTGCCCGGCGCGAGACAGCGGTTCCTGCCGATTTGCCCGATGCCCTGACGTCGGCGTTCGCCAACGATGAACAAAAACAGCGACAGTGGAACGCCTTTGTCAGGGACGTTTCCGCCGATCCGGGAAGCTTGGAAGATGTCGTGACCAGCTTGGCCGAGTTTCTAATGCCGCACGCTATACAAGCGCGCGGCTCAAATAATAATAGTTCAAAGTTGTAATTCAGATATCTCCTTTGGAGATGACTGAAGAGGGGGCATCGTGGATATATTCGATCTCGATCAAGCGTTGATAGAGCGATACGAGTCGTTCGCACGATCCTTTTCGGAGATTCACGCGCCGGAAATCCGCGCTCAGGTCGATGCTGCATATAATGAGCAGCGTTTTTGGCCGGAGCCGCTCATTACCATCAATCCGCATTTCGAGGCCGGTCATTCTGTCGATCAGCTTGTCGCTCAAGGCGTGTTGGATCCGGCCCTCAGCAATATATTCGCCAGCGGTCCTGACCGAGCGCCGATCAAACTTCACCGCCACCAGGAGCGTGCTGTCGCGAAGGCGCGCAATGGTGAGAGTTTCATCGTCACAACCGGTACGGGGTCGGGAAAATCGCTCTGCTTCTTCCTGCCCATCGTCGATGCAGTCGTGCGCGCGCGGCGCGCAGGCGAGGCCCAGCGGACGCGCGCGATCATCATCTATCCCATGAACGCCTTGGCCAACAGCCAACTTGAGGAGCTCGAAAAGTTCATCGGCGGCTCAGGGGTCGAAGAGGAGCTACGCCCGACCTTTGGTCGCTACACGGGCCAGGAAAGCGATGCGGAGCGACAGGCCATCGCCAAGGCCAAGCCCGATATCTTGCTCACGAACTTCATGATGCTTGAATTGCTCATGACGCGTCAGGACGAGCTCGATCGCGCCGTCATCGCCAACGCGTGCGGCTTGGATTTCCTGGTGCTTGACGAATTGCACACCTATCGCGGCCGGCAGGGCGCAGACGTTGCGATGCTGGTGCGGCGCGTCAAGGACCGCCTCGTTAAAGAGGGCAAGCTGCTCTGCATCGGCACCTCGGCGACGATGTCGAGCGCGCAGGATGAGATCGAGCGAGCAGGTGCCGTTGCTCGTGTCGGCAAGCTAGTTTTCGGGGAGGAACTGAGTTCGGCTTCGATCATCGACGAAAATCTTGCCCGGGCGACGGATCCCCGCATCAACAGCACAAGCCTCGGAGCAACACTCGTCGACGCGGTCCGGTCGCCAATCCCTGCCGGGCTCAGGGACAAGGAGCTGTACAGCAATCCGCTTGCCTGCTGGATAGAGACTGAGATTGGACTCGCTGAAGGCGAAAAACTACGTCGTCGCCCCCCGATGACGTTGAGCGACGCGACCTCCAAACTGGCAGCCCAGACGAAGATTCCCTCAGAGGAATGCAGGAGCGCTCTCGCGGGGATGCTGTCGTTGATGGGCCGCCGCGAGGATCTTCGCGGCGGCGTCAGCGACCGTGCATTTCTGGCGTTTAAGCTTCATCGCTTTATTTCCGGCGCTGGGCATGCCTACGCAACAATCGAATCTGCCAGCGGCCGGCGTGTCGTGTTGGACGGGCAGGTCTTTCATCCCTCCGATCCGAATGCTCGCTTATATCCGGTCTTCTTTTGCCGAGAATGTGGCCAGGAACACCATAGCGTCCGCATTGAAAATGCGCTCGATGGTATCCGGGTTCTTGCGCGGGCCATCGATGAGCCGGCGAGTGAAGACGCAGAACCGGACGGCTCACGAACCGGCTTCCTAATTCCCGCGGTCAATGCCGACTTTCAGTTCGGCGGCGCTGTCGCTGACTATCCGGACGATTGGCAGGAAACCACGCCGGCAGGCCAGGAACGCCTTAAAGGAGGGCACCGCGGCAAGCATGAGGGGCAACTTCTTTTTGTGAAGCCTGATGGGTCGCTCGGCGACGATGGGGTGCCAGCCTGGTTCTTCAGCGGCAAATATCGCTTCTGTCCCCATTGCCGCCATCAGCCGCCTCAACAGGCACGCGACATCAATAAGCTTGCGGGCTTGTCGGCTGAAGGCCGTAGTTCGGCGACGACGCTCATCGTCTCGACCATCCTGGCTTGGATGGAAGCCGACGGGACACTTGAGGAAAGCACGCGTAAGCTGCTGGGCTTCACAGACAATCGGCAAGATGCGGCCCTGCAGGCGGGGCATTTCAACGACTTCATTTTCGTCAGCTTGCTCCGTGGCGGTATCTTACGTGCCGTGCGGGACGCAGGCGAAAAGGGCCTCGCCGACGTTCGGTTCGGGGAGGCTGTTCGCAAGGCGCTTGGCTTCGATTTGGAGGAGTCTGAGCGGCTCTCCGATTGGATGGCCGACCCGCGCGTAAAGGGATTCCACAACCGGCAGGCCGCTGAGGAAGTGCTGACGTCGATCTTGGCACATCGTGTATGGGCGGATCTCCGGAAGGGTTGGCGCTTCACAAATCCCAATCTCGAAGAAGCCGGCCTCGTGGAGGTGCGGTTTCCGGGACTGAGTGAACTCGCAAGCGATGACGAGGAGTTTTCCGACAATCCGCGACTGGCGGCCAGCACGCCCCAATTACGGGCCCGGCTCTTCACGCTGCTTTTCGACTATATGCGTCGTGGCCTTGCGATCGCCACCGAAGCGTTGGATCGCCAGCGGATATTGCAGGTCGCCGAGACCTCCAGAAATCACCTGCGCGATCCCTGGCTGATCGATCAGAACGAAGAACAGGAACTGCGGCAGGCCGGATTCCTGATGCTCGATCCACCGAGCAAGGCGGAGATCAGCGCGGCGGAAGATGTACTGATTGTACGAGCAGGCTGGCGGACGGCGTTGGGTAAGGCCCTGCGCAGCAAGGATCTGTGGGGGGAGCAGCTCCCGGTCAAAGAGTATGACGATGTTATCGCCACGCTCCTGCGTGCGGCCGAAAACCACCAGGTCGTCCGGCGGGTCGTCACTGGCGGAGAAGCTCCTGCGTGGCGCCTGTCATCGACCGCCTTGCGCCTCTTTCCGGCGACCAAGAGGGCCGATGGGAAACGCGAAAATCCCTTTTTCCGGGCGCTCTACGAGGATGTTGCGGAGATGCTAGCGCAGGAGGGCAACCTGCCTTTCGCCTTCGAGGCTCGGGAGCATACCGCCCAGGTCGACCAGAAAGTTCGTGCTTGGCGTGAAGATCGGTTCCGGTTCGGGAAGTCAGATATCGAAAGGATCGCCCAGAACCGGGACGAAATGCGCCAGGAAGGCGAACCCGCGAGTTTCCTCCCGGCGCTGTTCTGCTCTCCCACGATGGAGCTCGGTGTTGATATCAGCGCGCTGAACGCTGTCTTTCTTCGGAACGCACCGCCAACACCGGCAAATTATGTGCAGCGAGCCGGCCGTGCTGGCCGCAGTGGTCAAGCAGCGCTGGTCGTGACCTATTGCGCTGCGCAGTCCCCCCACGACCAATATTACTTCAATAATCGGCAGGGGCTTGTCGCGGGCGTGGTGAAGCCGCCAGCCCTCGATCTTGCCAATCGAGATCTGCTGCGGAGCCACCTCCATGCCGAATGGCTGGCGGCTGCCGTGGTGCCGCTGAAGCCAGCCATCCCTGAAAACTTGAACATGGCAACACCGGAGATGCCGATCTCCGATCCAATCCAAGCGGCGTTCGAAAAGCTTGCCGCAAGCGGAGCCGCAAAGCCGACGATGCGCCGCCTTCTTGATCAGACTGTCAGTGCGGTCGAGTTAGCCGACGCTCCGTGGCTGGCCGATATCGATGCCTTCGTTGATGAAACCAACCGGGAAGCTGCGCAGAATTTCGCAAGCAGCTTCAGTCGGTGGCGGGAGCTCTACCGAAGCGCACGCCGTGAGCAGGATGAGGCGCATCAAATCCAGCAGAAGACGTCCTTCAAACCGGGCGAACGCAAAGAGGCTGCGCGCCGCCATTTCCGGGCGACTGAAGAACTTGACATGCTCGAGCGCGGACAGGCTTCGAACGGCTCCGATTTTTACACTTATCGATATCTGGCGACCGAAGGATTTCTGCCGGGGTACAATTTCCCGCGTCTCCCGCTCTATGCTTTCATCCCTGCGACCAAACGTGCGGCCGTGCTGCAAAGGCCGCGTTTTCTCGCCATTTCCGAGTTCGGTCCCAACAGCCTGATTTATCACGAGGGGCGCGCCTACCGGGTTGTCCGTGCGAAGCTGCCGGCGCACGGTCGCCTCGACGATGGCAAACTGGCAACCACGAGCCTCATCCTATGCGGCGAGTGCGGAGCGGCTCACACTGATGACAAGCTCGAGCGATGCCACGCGTGCGGCGCGTCGTTGGCCGGTGTGGATCGGCTCGACAATGTCTATCGGATCGACAATGTCGAAACCGCACCGTCGTCTCGGATCACGGCGAATGATGAAGACCGGCAAAGGCGCGGCTTTGAGATCCAGACCGTTTTCCAGTGGCAATTCGAAAAGGGCGTTCCCGATATCCGCACGCTCACCTTGCGTTCGGAAGCAGGGCCGTTGCTGCTTCTCGATTATGGCGCGCGCGCGAAGCTATCGCGCGTCAACAAGGGACTTCGCCGTCGGAAGTCCAAGTCGATAAATGGGTTCTGCATCGATCCGACGTCAGGCCGATGGGTAAAGGATACGCTCAACGGCGGGGATGATGATGACATGGATGTCACGGTCCCGAAGTCGCAGCGGATCGTGCCGATCGTCGAGGACCATAAGAACGCGCTTCTGGTACGGCCGCTTGCAAATTTTGACGAGCGGCAAATGGCAACCCTGCAGCACGCTCTTCTGCGAGGCATCCAGATTGTTGCCGAGCTTGAAGAAGGCGAGCTCTTGGGCGAGCCGTTGCCTGCGCGCGAGGACCGCAAGGCAATCCTGCTTTACGAGGCGACCGAGGGGGGAGCAGGTGTTCTGAACCGCCTTGTCTCCGATCCGCGCCGAACGGCGGAGATCGCCCGTCAGGCGCTGGATCTCATGCACTATGATTTCGCGCCGGACGGGACTGGGCTAAAGGAGCGGTCGGATGCTTGTGTCGCTGGCTGTTACCGCTGCCTGCTCTCCTACTTCAACCAGCCCGACCATAATCTGATCGATCGTCGAGACGCGGAGGTCACGGCCTTTCTCTGCCAGCTTGCAGAGCCTGAGGTCGTGCAGGCAGAGCCGGTGGAGGCCGCGAGCGGCTGGATTGGTGCGATAGGCCGGTGGGGATTGCCAGCACCATCCCCGCGCAAGGTCGACGGCACTTTATACGAGCTTTATTGGCCAAGCTTTCAGGTGCTCGCGGTGTCAGGTCGTGTACCGGACAGGCTGGCTGCGGCATGCGCCGACTTGGGGGTGGATATCGTCGAGCTTCCCGAGGTGCCTGGCGAAGCCGCGCCGAGGGATTTGGTTGAGTTGTTGGGGGCGGCGTAGTGGAAGCGGTCAGATTTTCACCGGGGGATCTTGTCGAGGCGCGAGGACGCGAATGGGTCGTCCTTCCGTCTCCGGATGACGACATCCTCAATGTGCGGCCCTTGTCAGGTTCAGAAGCCGATGCGCAACGGATTGCGCTCGCGCTTGAAGTCAATCCCGTCAGGCCTGCGCGATTTGCTCCACCAACACCTGAGCGGCGAGACACCCAGGACGGTGCGCGATTGCTAGCGGATGCGCTGCGTCTGTCGCTTCGCCGAGGCGCCGGCCCGTTCCGGAGCGCTGCGCATCTCGGCGTGGAGCCGCGCGCCTATCAGCTCGTGCCGCTGATGATGGCTTTGAAGCTGCCGGTGGTGCGGCTGCTGATCGCCGACGATGTGGGGATCGGCAAGACGATCGAGGCGGGATTGATCATTCGCGAGATGCTCGACCGTGGCCTGATCGACCGCTTCTCCGTGCTGTGTCCGCCCCATCTCGTCGAGCAATGGGTGAGTGAGCTTGCAGAGAAGTTCGACATTGACGCCGTGGCGGTGACCTCGGCCAGGGCGCGCAGCCTGGAGCGTGGTCTTCCTGCGGCTCAAAGCCTATTTGAAGCCTATCCGCACACTGTCGTCAGCCTCGACTATATCAAGGCTGACAGCCGCCGCGACGAATTTGCACGGGCGTGCCCGTCCCTTGTGATCGTTGATGAAGCGCATGCCTGCATCGGCGGAGATCGCGGCAGACATCAGCGTTTCGAGCTTCTCGAACGCCTCGCCTCTGATGAGGAACGCCACATGCTGTTGCTGACGGCAACGCCGCACAGTGGTGATGAAGCGGCGTTCGATCGTCTGCTGGGCCTCATTAGCCCGGACTTCGCGGGAGGTCCCCAAGGCGATGAGAATGCGCGCATGCGATATGCACGCCGCCTCGCTCAACATTATGTCCAGCGGCGCCGACCCGATATCACGGAGTCCGGCTGGCACGAGAAACGGACTTTCCCTGTTCATCAGGTGAAGGACGAGCCCTTCAGTCTCAGCGGCGAATTCGGTGCCTTCCACGATCGTGTCTTGGATTATTGCCTTGCTGTTACACAGCGCGCCGGTGCTGACCAGCGCAGCCGACGGCTTGCTTTTTGGGGAACGCTCGCACTCATGCGATGCGTCGGCTCCTCGCCGGCAGCCGCGATCAATGCACTGCGCAATCGCTTGTCCGGTGTGGTCGACGAAGAGGCGATGCAGCCCGTCGTCTTCGATGAAGACGAAGGCCTGCTCGACCAGGGTGACGTGGAGCCGGGTACCGCTAGCGACAATGCCGAAGAGCGCGGCGAACTTACCGAGTTGATTGCGATTGCTGAATCCCTTGATCGCCGTCGCGGTGAGGATCCTAAGGTGGCGCGGCTCCTCAAGGTTCTGAAAGGGCTGCTTCAGGAAGGAGCCAAGCCGGTCATCTTCTGCCGGTTCATCGCAACGGCGGAGGCGCTGGGCGAAGAGATCAAGCGCGCTTGGCCAAAGGCTGACGTGGTAGTCGTGACAGGACGCCTGCCGCCTGAAGAGCGGCGGACTCGCATCGATCGGCTTGAAGACTCCGAGAGCCGAATCCTCGTCGCGACCGACTGCCTGTCCGAGGGCATCAATCTGCAAGCGCTGTTCGATGCCGTAGTTCACTACGATCTAAGCTGGAATCCGACCCGTCACCAGCAGCGCGAGGGGCGCGTCGACCGATTTGGCCAGCGTTCGCCTGTGGTCCGCTCGGTGACGATCTTTGGCGACAACAGCGCGATTGATGGCGCAGTCTTGCAGGTCATCCTGCGAAAAGCGGACGCTATTCGTAAGGCGACAGGCATTTCGGTGCCGATGCCCGAAGACAGCGAAGGCGTGACCTCCGCGCTCATGCAAGCACTCATGCTTCGCGCTGGCGGACAACGAGAGCAGTTGGCTTTCGATTTCGGCCTTTCAAGCGAGCGCCTCGACGGCAAATGGCGCGACGCCGAGGAAAACGCAAAGGCAAGTCGCGCGCGCTACGCGCAAGGTGCGCTGAAACCCGACGACGTGCTGCCGGAGTGGCGGCAGATGCGGGCGCTAAACGGGGGTCCGACCGAAGTTGCGCGCTTTACGGAACGCGCTTTGAAGCGCGCGGGCGCACCATTGGAGAAAGCCGGTCAACATCATCTGGTGCATCTGGATGCGATGCCTGACGCCATCAAGGAACGCTTGGAAGCGCGTGGTCTACGTGGGAGGCGAAGGGTTGGCTTTGAGGATGATCCGGCGCCGGGTGTGACGCATCTCGGGCGTGTCCACCCCCTGGTTGCAAGTTTGGCAGAAAGCTTGGCGGAGGGGGCGCTAGATCCGGAAGGGGCAGCATTTCGTCCCCTTGGCCGGTGCGGCGCCTGGCGCACTCGCGCTGTCGCCCAGATGACGACACTGATGCTGTTGCGCCTTCGTTTCAAGCTCATCACCAGCGGTCGCACAAACCGCCTGCTGCTGGCCGAGGAAGCGACCGGGATCGCGTTCGGCGGATTGGCTCCGGTGCCGATTCTCGAAGGCCATTCCGCCCTGGAGCTTCTCGAGGCGGAGGCGGCCGGAAATCTCGATGAACTCGCCGCTGCGCGTCAGCTCCAGAGAGCTCACGAACGACTCGTCAGCTACCAGCCGGCGATAGAGGCCTTCGCCGCCGAACGCGGAGCGGCGCTTTCTGCCGACCATCTTCGGCTGACGGAAGCCGCGCGCGGCGGAGCGACGGTCGAGGTCGTTCCTGTTTTGCCGGCGGACGTCATAGGTCTCTACGTCCTCCTTCCGGAGGGCGAGTGATGGCCCGGCATCTCAAGCGCGCTGCCAATATCGGGCTCACTGCCGTCTCGATCGAGGGAGGACTGATCTCGCCCGATCAGGTTGCGGTGATCGCCGCCACTGCTCCAGACCAGAAAGCGGCCGCGGAATACGGCTGCCCCAAAGGAACGAACCTGCGTGACGAGATCACGCGTTATTTCAGGATCGGCCAAGCGCATTGGCAGGCATATGCCAGATTAGCAGCGCCGACCGAGAAACAGACCACCGCCTTTGTTAAGAGCCTGCTTGAGGAGGCGTTCGGGTTTGAAGGCCTTCACGGCCCAAATCTTCACCAGCGGGATGGTCATACTTATCGTATCACCCTTGAGGCAAAGGGCGGCAGGGTGCCCGTCGTCGTGGCCGCACCTCTGTCTGAAGCAGATGCGTTTACTAAATCGCTTCCGCACCTCGGCGACGATCATGGCGGCACGATCCCAAGGCGTTCGCCGAGCGTGTTGCTCCAGGACTGGCTCAACGCGAACTCCGAGTTCTTATGGGGTCTGGTCTTTGCTGGCGACCGCCTCCGCCTTATGCGGGACAACGCCAGCTTCACCCGCCCAACCTATATCGAAGCGGATTTGGGGGCGATATTCCGCGACGAGATGTTCGCGGACTTCACCGCGACGTGGCTGCTGATCCATGCGACGCGTTTCGGCGGGGAAAATGCTGCGGCCGCCGATTGCGCGTTGGAGCGCTGGCGCGAGGCTGGATTACGAGCCGGAACGGCAGCGCGCGATCGACTTGGAAAGAGCGTCAAGGAAGCATTGCTGGCGCTTGGCCAAGGGTTCCTGGATGCAAACCCCGACCTGCGGGGGAAGCTCGATGAAAATCATACCAGCATGCATGTCTGGTTTGAGCAGCTCCTACGCGTTGTCTATCGGTTGATCTTCTTGGCGGTCGCGGAGGATCGTGAGCTTCTACATGGGCCGGATGCATCGGAATCGGCTCGTGGTCTCTATGCTTCCGCTTACGGCTTCAGCCATATGCGAGATCGGTCGGCTCGACGTTCCTCGCACGATCACCATCACGACGCTTGGGAGGCAGCGAAGATCGTCTTCCGGGGGCTGGAGCACGGCGAGAAGCTACTCGGATTGCCCGCGTTAGGCGGCCTTTTCACGCGCGGTGAGACTGTCGATCTTGACGATGCGAAACTGCCGAACCGAGCATTCCTGCGGGCTATCTTCCACCTGAGCTGGCTCATCGAAGATGGGCGGCGCGTGCGCGTTAATTGGCGCGACATGGCGACGGAAGAGCTTGGCTCCGTCTACGAAGGTTTGCTTGAGCTTGTGCCTATTCGGGAGGACCATGGACGACGCTTCGGCTTTGCCGAGGCCGATGAAGCGAAAGGCAATGCACGCAAGACTTCCGGCAGTTACTACACGCCGGACAGTCTCGTGCAGACGCTGCTCGATTCCACGCTCGAACCTGTGCTCGTGCAGGCGGAAGCGGAGGGAGGGGCCGAGGCGATCCTTAGGCTCTCGGTGATCGATCCAGCATGCGGCTCAGGTCATTTCCTGCTTGGCGCCGCGCGCCGGATGGCGGCGCGAGTGGCGCAGTTGCGCGACAGCGAGGCTCCCGATTACCCGGCGGCGATGCGCGATGTCGTCCGCCATTCGATCCACGGCGTCGACCGCAATCCGATGGCGGTTGAACTCGCAAAGGTCGCGCTTTGGATTGAGGCGCTGGAGCCAGGAAAGCCACTTACCTTTCTCGACAACCATATTCGCTGCGGCGACAGCTTAATCGGTGTTTTCAGTATCGAGGCGTTGCGCGACGGCATTCCCGATGAAGCTTACGAGCCCTTGGCGGGAGACGACAAGGAACTTTCGAAGGTCTATCTTCGGCGCAATAAGGAACAGCGCGAGGGCAAAGGCTCAACGGGCTTCCTCGCCAGCCTTAAACCACCGGCAGCACTTATCGACGCAGCGCGCATGCTGGCGGAGATGCCCGAGAATACACTAGCCGAGATTGCTGCCAAAGAGAGGGCCTTCAACCAACTTCACAAAGGGCCGGGGTGGTTCAATCTGAAACTGGCCTGCGATGCTTATGTGGCTGCGTTCTTCCAGCCTAAGACCGGTGCTGTGCCAGGGCCGGCCGACATAGCGACAACGATGCCCGAAACTGATCACATGTGGGCGGCAGCGCGGGGCGACGCACTCCCAGGCCCGCTCGTAGGGACGATCGAGAGGACGGCAAGCGGGGTGAGTGCATTCCATTGGCCGCTTGAATTCCCCGCCATCATGGCACGCGGCGGTTTCGATGTCGTGGTGGGCAATCCTCCATGGGAAAGGATCAAGCTGCAGGAGCAGGAGTTCTTCGCAGCGCGCGATCCCGAGATTGCCACGGCGCCGAACAAGGCAGCGCGCTCAGTGCTCATAAAGGCACTGAAACAGGCCGAAGCCGGCACTGCTCGGGCAGATCTCGCCGCCGAGTTTGAGTTCGCAAGCCGTGCCGCGGAGGCTGCCAGCGTCTTTGTGCGCAAGAGCGGTCGTTTCCCACTCAGCGGCATGGGCGACGTGAACACCTATGCATTGTTTGCGGAACATTTTGCTCGTCTGGTCCGAGCGCGGGGACGGGCTGGCGTCATCGTTCCGACAGGGATTGCGACCGATAGTTCGACAAGTGCTTTCTTCGGCAATCTTGTCGCGAACAACCAGCTCGCGACGCTGTTGAGCTTTGACGAGATCAGGAGGTGGTTTCCAACCACGGACGATCGAAAGTCCTTCTCTCTGCTGAGTATCGGCGAATCTAGCCGCGGAGTTCGTGCGTCATTTGAGATCGGACAACTCGACCATTTGGCCGACGAGCGGAGGCAGATCGAACTCACACCTGAAGATTTCGAGTTGTTCAATCCAAACACGCTCACCGCGCCACTTTTCCGCACAAAGGTCGACCGCGATCTGACCCGCAGGCTCTACCGGGCCGCGCCGGTGCTGATCCGCGATCGGCCCAGTCATCCGGATGGTGATGTGAATCCCTGGGGCGTTACCTTTCAAACGCTGTTCCACATGTCGAACGACAGTGG
The DNA here is from genome assembly GCF_900696085.1 of Bradyrhizobium ivorense. Lineage (GTDB taxonomy): Bacteria > Pseudomonadota > Alphaproteobacteria > Rhizobiales > Xanthobacteraceae > Bradyrhizobium > Bradyrhizobium ivorense. The sequence goes on along the minus strand of NZ_CAADFC020000016.1, from coordinate 127,324 downwards.
GTACTTCCGCACAGCCGCTCAGCTTACCGGGGAGAACTTCCGACGTGACAGGACCGACTGGTGCCATGCCGACGGGCGGCGCTATGTTCCGCTCTTAGAAGCGAAGATGATTCATCATTTCGATCACCGCTTCGGCTCGTATGCCGGTCTTTCCGAGCGGCCGGGCGACGGTTCACTGCCCTCAACGCCGGATGCGATCAAGGCCGATTCGAGCTATGAGGCGGATCCTTGGTACTGGGTGCCGCTGGCCGAGACGGAACTGCGGGCAGCTCGCGTACCCGCTCGGCTTAAGCAATACTTCCGGAAGGACAATGCCGAGGGCTGCCTGAAGGTGCTGGCGCAATGGGTGCTCGGCACACTCGACCCAAGCGACCTCCAGGCAAGCAACTTGGCGCGCTCCGCTGACCGGGCGCGGTCGCATTTGCGCGATGTGCTGGGCCCCCGTTCCCTTGAGCGCGGCATCGTCGGTGGCACATTTGCGACTTGGCTCAACAAGAACGCTGATGGCGCGCGCGAGATGGGCCGCGAGACGCCATTATCGGAAGACGATATCGCTTTCATCAAGGCGCAGGGCGCAGACCCGCTTGCGCTCACGGCCGCTCTTATTAGTCGTAAACAACCGCGTTGGCTGATGGGCTGGAGAGATATCTGTCGCTCCACGGACGAACGGACGGTGATTGCGTCCGTCTTTCCGAAGGTGGGAGCGGGCGATAAGATCTTGATGATGCATCATACGCGCGGCGTTGAGACTGCGGTCCCGCTTCTGGCGAATTTGATCTCCTTGCCACTCGATTTCGCTGCACGACAGAAAGCTGGTGGTACGTCCTTTAAATATTACTACATGAAGCAGCTGCCTGTTCTCGGCCCACACCAATTCACCCGCGAGGATCATTCTTTCATCGCATCGCGCGTGCTCGAACTCACATATACCTCGCACTCAATGCGCCTTTGGGCGGAAGACCTTGGTCATTCGGGTCCGCCGTTCGCCTTTGATTTGCTGCGCCGCGCGGCTTTGCGTGCCGACCTCGATGCGTTGTTTGCAATCAAATACGGACTTACGCGGGATGAGCTTCGCTATGTGCTCGATCCAGCCGACACCAATGGGGCGGAATATCCCTCGGAAACCTTTCGCGTTCTCAAGCGCAACGAAGAGACTGCCCTGGGCGAGTTTCGCACGCGCCGCCTTGTGCTCGAAGCCTATGACCGATTGTCGGGATCGCACATGGCAAGCCAACCAATTGAGCTCCGCTCCATCCGGCCGACGTCGCTCGATGTCACTCTGCCAGATGCTGCATGGGCTCGGACTCAACAATCCAACGCTGGAGACACGGGAGCCATCTTGGCTGCGGTTCTCAAGGCGATGGATGGGCCGAGGTTGATCCGAAACGTTCGTCTCGCTGCTGCATTCGTCATGGAGCCGCGTCTACTTGTTCCGCTCCTGCCTCCCGCCAAAGCGGCTGAGTGGCGTCGCCTGATAGGGGTGGAGGCCGATCCTCTTGCCGGCAATGTCGCGACGTTCGTCGCGAGGAACAACACAGCGTGGGGTGGCGCTCTGCGAAACCACCGTGGCAACGGGCGGCTGGTGGAGGATCTCGAGCGTGGGACATGGGCACCTGGTCCTGGCTTGGACACCATCGGCACTTCTGGATGGCCAGACGGTCGCTCAGGCTTCGTGTTCGATGCGCTGGAGGACATCAACCTAGATGCGGCGGTGGATTCGCTGCCCGCTGACATACAGCAGTGGGTGATCAATGCCGCAGCAGCCTGACCTTCTCGACCCGCAGCTTCTGACGGTCACACCCGCTGAAGGGTTGGAGGGGCCACGGCTTTGGGTTCGACGACTTGTCGTATGGAAGGAGCCTGGTGGGGAGAAGGTGCGGGACATCGAGCTTCGCCCCGGCCTGAACATCGTCTGGTCACCTGATGGAGCAGATGATGCCGCTTTGGCGGGTCAAACAAATGCCGTCGGGCATGGTAGCGGCAAAACGCTTTTCTGCCGGCTTATCCGCTATTGCCTCGGCGAGGATCGCTTCGCCACCGAGCCACAACGTGATCGGATCGGCATTGCATTCTTGAACGGCATCGTGGGTGCCGAGGTCATACTAGACGGAATCTGCTGGGCGATCGTTCGCCCACTTGGTGTGCGTCGGCGACATATGGCTGTACCGGGCGGAAATCTCGACGAGATCGCCGCTGGCGAGGGCGCTTCAACGGGAATGGAGCCGTTCGTCGAGGCGATCGATCAGCAAATCGTCACCACAGCGCTTGCCCAATTGGTTCGCCCGCAAGCAAACGGGCCTATTTGGCCGATCGCGCTCGCCTGGCTCACGCGGGACCAAGAGTGTCGATTTGACGATGTCCTTGACTGGCGGTCACCGAGCTCGGACTCCGATTCACCGATGCCCGCGAGCGGACAGGAGAAGGGACCAAGGCTTGAGGCGCTCCGTTCGTTTCTGATGGCGATCACGCCTGAGGAACAGGCCACGCGTGGTGAAGTGAATAGCCTGAGCGAGGAGCGCCGAGTCCTGGATCAAGAGATTGGCCATCGCCGGTGGGAAATCGAACGCACGCAAACACGGCTCGTTACGGGCCTCGGCCTTGAGGGACAGTCGCTTCCAGAGATGCCATTGCTGATCGAGCTTATGCGCAGGTCCGCCAGTACGCGCTTGGCGTCGGCAAGTAAGATTCCGACTGGTGGCGACGCTGAACTCACCGCAGCACGCGAGCAACGAGAGGCCGCGAGAAATGAATTGGCGCGCCTTGAAGGCGAACGTATCCGTATCGGGGCACTAATCCCCGCTGAAGAACGCACATTGGCGATGATACGCGGGGAATTGCCGGGGCTTTCCTATTCGAAAGTCGAGGCTGAAAGCCCGATCTGCCCGATATGCGAAGTCCCCATCGACCGCGCTTTGGCAGAGGGCTGCAAGCTCTCGCACAAAATTCCTGATGCCGACGCCTGCCGGCAGCGTTGGAATCAACGACAAGCTGATCACGACTCCCAAGCGAAGCGAGTTGAGGATCTGCGGCAAGAGCAGACGAAGCTCTTGCCGCAGATTGCGCTGGCCAAGCAGCACTTCGATCGATCCGTCGATCACGTCGCGAACATCGAGAAGGCCCGGGATGCCCGAGAGTCCACTTGGTACTCCGCGCGCAGGCTCCAAGACGATGTTGAGCGCCTGGCAGAACTCTTCGAAACGCAGGAGGCGGGTATCAAGCGTCTGCGCGAATTGGGCGCAAAACTAGAGACTGAGAGAGAACGGCTGGGCGCCTTTCGTGACAAACAGGCCCGGGTTTTCGGACGCATGAGCGAGAAGTTCGACCCGATCGTCCGACGGCTGGTCGGCCACGATGCAAAGGGCCGGATCACCCTTAGCGGGAACGGGCTTGATCTGTCGGTAGACATGGGCGGCGACCGCAGGACAGCCGCGATCGACTCTCTCAAGGTTCTGGCTTTCGACCTCGCTGCGATGTGCGTGAGCATTGAAGGCGCGACGCGGGTGCCGTCATTTCTGCTTCACGACAGCCCGCGTGAGGCCGATCTTGGCTTGTCAATTTATGGACGGCTCTTCGATATCGTTCAGGATTTGGAGCGCGTCGGCGAAAAACCACTGTTTCAATACATCGTAACGACAACCACGGCGCCTCCGACCGAGTTCAGGGAACGTCCCTACCTGCAGCTAAAATTGCATGGCGATCCGCCGGCACAGCGCTTGCTCGGGGTTGACCTATGAGCAGCACCGAAGGGCGTCTTCCTGCTTATCCCTTCGGCCTTCTTTCTGAGTTGCGCGATGCCGCGAACGAGCATGGATACCGTATTGGTCCTGAAGAGGCTGGTGGATGGATCTTCTTCCGGTCGGCCAGCGCGCCAGGGGAGATCGCACTGGCCGCCGCAAACGGCACCGGTCCATTCTTTCTGTCTCTGATGCTGCCGGGAGTGGCGCGGGCGCTGGACGCCCAACCCGCGGCACCTTGCGCCAAAGGTCACGCAGGTGCCTTCGTGTTTGCCACGCGTGATGAGTTGCATGCCGGGGTCCAAGCTGTGTACCGCCTGTCGGTTAGCTTGCCCAACTTTCCCCTTGAGAAATACGAAAACGCTGTCGCGGGTCTCGGCGAGACTGAAGGCGAACGTGCACAAAAATTCAGGATCGGACAGAACATCTTTCGCGATGCCCTGATGGAATACTGGAACGGAACCTGCCCGTTGAGTGGAATTTCGAGTCCTGCGCTGCTGAGGGCCTCGCATATGATCCCATGGTCCGATTGCACGACCGATGCGCAGCGCCTCGATGTGCATAACGGACTTCTGCTGTCCGCTTTGTGGGACGCTGCATTCGATTCGGGGCTGGTGACATTCGACGACCACGGCGCGATTTTAACCTCTCCTCAGTTGGAGGTCGCCGCGTATCAAGCGCTAGGTGTAGGAAAGACGCTACGGTTGGCACTACGGGACGAGCATCGGCCCTATCTAGCCTATCACCGTAACCACGTTTGGATGCAGAGATAGGCAAGGGAAGCGGAGCGCTCGCGATACTCCGGCCGCGGCTTAATGGCGCTGCTTGATGAAGCGTGATATGGCTCGAATGACGGTACTTCTTGAGGCGCGCCGAACGGCGCTGTGGAGCGACGCGTCGGTAGTCATCGGGCGATTGATGTCGATAGATGGCGAAATCGCGATATTTTTTTTCCGACGATTTTCTCTTTAAAATCAACATCGTAAGATTTTGACGGCCCATGGGTCGGCTTTCGGCGCCGGAGACAAGAAAAAACCCAGCCAGATCAATGACCTAGCTGGGTTTAGAACAATCGAGTGGGAGTGACGTCGCTTGGAAAGACCAAGCGCCTGATAAGTTCTTGGAGCATTGTCACGAAGGCCAAATAGATCAGGAAGTCCGGGCCGAAGAAGTTATGGGATTTGGGGTATTCATTCATCGGTCGGACTCGATCTACGAGGATAGTCCTGCGGAAAAGTATCAATTCCCCAGCCAGTATTTGCGCCGCGTCGAGGCCTGTATTGGCGACTGGATTGTCTACTACGAGCCAAGCAAAGTGACTGAGACAAAAGGTTACTTTGCTATCGCAAAGGTGAGCCAAGTTATCCCAGACCCCGGCATCTCCGGGATGTATCTCGCGCTGATCGAGCCTGGAAGCTATCTCGATTTCGCAAATCCCGTCCCCTTCAACAGTGCCACGGGACCAGTAGAGCGGGGTGTTCTCAATGACCAGGGACGCATTTCCGGACGGGCTCAGTCGGCGGTTCGTCCACTCTCGCCTGAAGACTTCGCTAGGATTGTCAAACTAGGCTTCGAGGAAGAAACGCCTCTGTTGCCTCGTTCCGACAATGACGTCCCGTCTCTCGATATTGGCGAAGGAGCACAAGCGCCCTTCATACATGACCAAGAACGAGACCGTGTAAGCGTGACGATGTCGAGGATTATGCGCGACCAGGTTTTTCGTCGTGTCGTGCTCCGTGCCTACGAGGAACGCTGCGCCATCACTGGGCTCAGACTCATTAATGGCAAAGGACGAGCGGAAGTCGCTGCTGCACATATTCAACCAGTGGAAGCGAACGGGCCGGATATCGTCAGCAATGGCCTGGCGCTTTCGGGCACGGCACACTGGATGTTTGATCGCGGTCTCATTGGCTTGGCCGATGATTTGGAGATATTGATCTCGCGCCAGACGAACGACCCTGAGGGAATACGGTCGATCATCAACAAGTCGGGTCGCGCGCTTGGACCGCACCGTTTGTCGGATCGTCCGCACCCACACTTCCTAAAGTGGCACCGCGAGAACTGTTTCAAGCAATAGGAAGCGTAGCCCGGATGAGCGACGCGATATCCGGGACCGGCCTGTGCGCGCATCGCAACCGGCCCCGCATGTCGCTGCGCTCATGCGGGCTGCTCGTCTCTCGGGCCCAATCACACGCTCGTAGATCGACTACTGCTCCTTCTTGAACAAATCCTGGAAGATCAGCGGGCCCCAAACGCGGCCGCGTGCGTGCACCAGCGCGCCGCCCTCGTCGAGCTTGCCCAGCTTGACGGGTGCGAACCCGAGTTGCTTGGCCAGGGCTGCCACGGGAGCGATCGCGTCCTCGTCGTCACCAGAGAGAAAGACGACCCGGTGCCCGCCCTCGACGATCGGATCGGCAGCCAGCTTGGCCGCGATCAGGTGATTGAAGCCTTTCACGAGCCTGGCGCCGGTGAACGCCTTGGCGACGAAGGCGGAGGACAGGAGACCATCCAGCTCCTCAAGGGGAACTTGCGCGTTCATCGCGTCGATGACCGTCTTGCCTTTCCAGCTCGGCAGGGCCTTCGCAACCTCGCGATGCTCACCGAACGGGACCGCCAGGATGATCGTGTCGGCCTCGAGTGCATCCCGCAGCGACTTGGCGACGACCGTGGGTCCAATCGCGCGAGCCTGCGGTGCCAACGCTTGGGGCGGCCGGCGGCTCGCCACGGTCACCTCGATGTTCTTGCGGGCGAAGGCGTGGGCGAGGGCCTGGCCTACCTTACCGAATCCTACAATCGCATAGCTCATGATGCTTCTCCGATCTGTGTTGATATTGATTGCTCGGCCTTTCAGATCGCCGAGAAGCCGCCGTCGACGGACAACTCCAGTCCGTTCACGAAGCTCGAATCGTCTGACGCAAGAAACAGCGCGGCCGCCGCGATTTCCTCTGGACGACCCATCTTTCCCCGCGGGATCAGGGATTCGAACATCCGCTTCGCCTCCTCGGTGAGAACCTGGTCCTGCATCGGCGTGGCGATCGGCCCCGGGTGCAGCACGTTGACCCGGATATTCCGGCCCTTCAGCTCGTTGAGCCATCCGCGTGCGAATGCGTGCAATGCCGCCTTGCTTGCCGCATACACGCTGTAACCAGGAAAACCCTTCACCGAAGCAACCGACCCGGTCATGAAGATCGATCCGCCATCGTTGAACAGCGGCAACGCCTTCTGGACCGTGAACAGCGTGCCGCGCGTATTCAGGCCGAAGGTCGCATCGAAGTGCTGCTCGGTAATCTCGCCCAGCGGGACGGCTTCGCCGATACCGGCGCTCGCGTACAGGACGTCGATCCTGCCCTTTTCCCGCCTGACCGTATCGAACAGACGGTCGAGGTCGTCGAGATTGGCCGCGTCGCCGCGCACGCCGGTCACGCTTCCGCCGATCAGCCTGACGGCCTCGTCGAGCGCCTGCTGCCTGCGGCCCGTGATGAAAACATAGGCGCCTTCTTCAACGAACCGCCTGGCGCTCGCCAGCGCCATGCCGCTCGATCCACCCGTGATGACTGCAATCTTACCTTCAAGCTTTCCCATGATTTCTTCTCTGTTCCCATTTGCGACGTGACACTTCCTTCAGGCTCCCGTCTTTGGCTCGTCCGCGGAGGCCCCGAGAACCTGAAGCTCGAAGTAGGCCGGCCGGCGTCGGCCGTTGAGTGCGGAAGCGCGCACATCGGTGGTGCGAAATCGATCCGGCTGGACGACGGAAGCCGGCCGCGACGATCGGTGTCTGCTGTTCGGAATTACGCCGCGCGTGTCGGCAAGGGCTGTGATGGGCCGCCCGTGCTACCTACATACGAAGTGCTTGTTCGATGTATTGGACAGGGGCTTTGGATGGCGCACCCCAGCGGTGCCGGATTGCACCATGATCGACTGGGATGACGTTCGCTACTTTCTTGCCGTCGCGCGCGGAGGCTCGGTGCGGGCTGCCGCGGAGCGCCTCGGGGTGAACCACTCGACCGTGCTGCGACGCGTCAGCCAACTCGAGGAACGGCTCGGGGTGCACGTGTTCGAGAAGTTGCCGTCGGGCTACCGCCTGACGGCCGCGGGCGAGGAGGTCCTCGAGTTCGCGGATCAGATGGAAGCCTCGTCGCACCAGCTGGAGACGCGCATCTTCGGGCGCGACCAGAGCGTGCGCGGGCTTCTGCGGGTGACGCTGCCACCGCCGCTTGCGACACACCTGCTGATGCCGGACTTCGCCGATTTCGCGCGCCTGCATCCGGACATCGAGATGGACATCTTGTCGTCCGGCGAGCTGGCAAATCTGACCAACCGGGAGGCCGACGTCGCGATCCGCGTTGTCTACGACCGCAAAACCCTGCCGCTCAATCTTCACGGCCTGAAGGGGCCGGAGGTGTTCGGCGCCGTCTACATGTCCCGCGATCGGCTCGCCGCGTCGCGTGGCGGCGCGCCTGATCCCGTCAGGTGGATCGTCATCAGCATTCATGGAATCCCGGATTGGGTCCGCGAGGTTCGCACCGCAGGGGTTCCGTTCAGGGTCACGGACGCCGAGGCGCAGATCGCCGCGGTACGGCGGGGGATCGGGATGACGACGCTGCCGTGCTTCGTCGGCGATGCCGACCCCCTGCTGGTGAGGGTGCCGGGCACCGGCCTGCACATGTACGGAACGCTCTGGCTGCTCACGCAGGGGGAGACACGCAAGACGAAGCGCGTGCGGCTCTTCACTGAGTTCGTATCCCGCAGGCTCGCCGCGTACGCGCCGCTTCTCGCGGGGCTGTCGATATCGCTCGACTGACGCGCAACTCATTAGGTACGATGCGAACAATCGAGTGGGAGCAGGGCATCGCTCCGCAAGGAAATTGCGTCCTCCACTCCCTCAAACCGCCGGCGGAAATATCACCGATCCCTCCGACCACGTCGCGCCGTCGGGCGATGAATACAGTGTGATCCGGTTCGAACTGTCGATGCACCCGAGGTAGAGCGTCTCGTCGAACACCGTTAGGGTAGGGGCCGCCTGGCTCATAAGTCTGGTGGGCTGCGGTTTGATGCTCCAGAGCAGGCCGTCGCTGGACGAGGTGATCCAGACATCGTTGTCATCGTCGAGGAATGCCAGCCAGAGCTTGTTGTTGAAGACGGCCAGCGAAGGCTGCTGCGGGCTGGCGGCCGATGGTACGAGCGCGTTCGCGCCCCAGACCTTGCCGTCGAGCGATGAGCACAGCAGCAGCTGATTGCTGCTGTTGTTTGCAACGAACGCGACCCAGAGCTTGCCGTTGAACGAGGCCAGCGCCGGCCCGGTCGACGTCGTTTGCCCGGTGACCTGCTCGTTGTCCGACCAGGTCTTGCCGTCCGCCGATGAGCAGATCAGCAGCCGGTCGCTGCTGTCGTTGGAGATGAACGCCACCCACAATTTGCTGTCGAAGCCAGCCAAAGCGGGCCGGGCCGGGCTGGTCTGCCCGGTGTGATAGTTGCCTGCCCAGCTCTGGCCGTCGGTCGACAGGCAGGTCAGGATCCGGTGACCGCCGTCGTTGGAGATGAACGCGAGGCAAAGGCCGCCGTTGAACGGCACCAGGCACGGCGCGGCCCGGCTGGTCTGCTTGACCTCGGTCGCTGCGGTCCAGTCCACCCCGTCGGTGGTGGACGCAGTGCAGATCTCATTGCTGCTGTCGTTGACGACGAACACCAGCGCCAGCTCGATCGCGTCCGAGCTCTGCTCGAACGATGCCAGCGCGGGAGCGAACTTGCTCGACAGCGGCGGTTCGAGCGGGAGTGCATTCTGCCACAGGCCCTTGGTGGGCGGATTGGTCGGAGCGTTCTTCGAGAAGTCGATAATGCCGGCGAATTCGAGGGCAAGGGTGGTCGAACCCACGATGGTCCCGAGCACCGATATGAACGGAGCCATCACGGGCGATTTGCTGGCCGCAAGCAGGATCCCCTCCACGACCTGTTGCGGCGTCAACGGCGTGGACAATGGCTGGCCCCATGTGCCCTGAAACTTCAGCCAGCCGGGATCGGCCGGCTGGTCGGGGAAGTATTGCGGGGCATCGTTGGCGACGATCACGAACGATTTCCAGTAATCCACGACCTTCCCGGCGCCGTCGGCATAGTCGACAGGGCCAAACGTCATGAAGTTGACGTCGATGGCCTTGATCCAGAACGGCCCGCCCGGTTCCGGGCGGTTCGCGTGCGAGCCCCTCGACACGTACACGTGGGGATTGGCGCCGGTGAAGGTCACCTCGCTCGGCAGACACCACTGCTCGGTGGAATGCTGGGAGAAGCAGACCGCCACGACCTGCTGGCTGCTGTTCACCCGCACGGTGACGCATTCCCAGTCGCCAAAATGGTAGGACTGCGGCAGCGGCATCTCGCCCGGACTCACCAGGGGCGCTTCGACCCGCAGCGTCTCCGCGCCGTTGAAATTGTAGAACAGCCAGTACTGGATATCGACCAGATTTGCCTGGCCCTGCACGGCCTTGACGTGGACGTAGGCCGTCGCGTCGGTCAGATTGCCGCCCACGAAGGTGCTGGGCACCGTGGGCGGGACCGACAGGAAATCCTGCGGGCCGAATGTCTTGATGTCACTCCACTGCCACGGCGGCGGAAAGTACGGTCCGTCAGAGACCTGATATCCGACCTGGGCGCAGAAGTCGTTGGTCGATGAGGGGAAGTTCACTTCCTGCGAGTCCAGGAACGCCCTCGGTGCGAACATCGCGACAATTTCTGTCAGAGAACCCCAAGCCATCGGACCGCTCCCCAAAGACGCTAAGTATGCGAGTCATACTGCCGATTCATGCGAGCAAAGCCACTCAACTAAAAGTGTACTATAAATGGTTGTATGTCGCGGTGATTTAACGGCTTCCGCAGGTCAATGTGTTGGCATTGCTCGAAAGCTGAACGGCAAGCGTAGCCCGGATGAGCGTAGCGATATCCGGGGCCGGCCGGGCCGTCCCGCAACGCGATCCGTCCCGCGCGTCGCTTCGCTTCTGCGGCTACAGTGTTGCGGTCTTGACGATCTCGGCCTGCGCCGCTACCCATGGTCCCGCAGCCGGTCAACCCGCGCTGCCGTAGGCGTTACCGTCATCCAACGCGTCCTTGGTCGAGAGGGTCCCAGCAGGGAGATCTCGGCGGAAAGACGCAACGGTATGCCACCCAATTCCTCCTCTGCGGGCGCTTGTCCGATCGACGTGTCCATTGTTGGCGCGGCCTGGCCGCGTCACGGTGCGTGCTGTCGGCTGGCCGGCACATGCCGCAGGCCGCCGTCGTCTTTCCGGTGATCAGATCCCGATGGAAAGGCAACACCCATGAATATGACTGGCAATACGATCCTCGTCACCGGCGGCACCAGCGGCATTGGCCGGGGGCTGGCGGAGGCATTTCACGCACGCGGCAACCGCGTCATCGTCACGGGACGGCGGCAGGCGCTGCTTGACCGCGTCACGGCGGCCCGGCCCGGGCTTGTCGGGATGCCGCTTGATCTCGACGATCCCACCGCGTTGCCGCGGCTCGCGACCGAAGTTCGCGCGCGATTCCCCGAGCTGAACGTGCTCATCGCGAATGCCGGCATCTCGCGCGCCGAGGATATGACCGCCGACGGCTGGGATGTTTCCGATGCCGCGGCGATCGTGGAGACCAACATCCTCGGCGTGCTGCGCACGACGGCAGCGTTCCTGCCGCTGCTGAAGCGGCAGCCGAAAGCGACGATTGTCGCGACCAGCTCCAACCTTGCCTTCGTGCCGCGGGCCGATTTTCCCGACCTACTGCGCCAGCAAGGCTTTCCTGCACTATTGGCTGCAATCGGTGCGGCATCAGCTCCGCAATGTTCCGATCGAGGTGCTCGAACTGGCACCACCCTATGTGCAGACGGAGCTGACCGGCACGCAGCAGGCGTCCGACCCGCGCGCCATGCCCCTCGATGCCTATGTCGCCGAGGTGATGCAGCTTCTGGCGCGGGGCGATCACGCGCGCGGCGAGGTGCTGGTCGAACGCGACCGCGCCAGGCGAAGCGCCGAGCGCGACGGCCGCTACGAAGAGATCTTTGCGGCGATGAACCCGAGCTGACGGGAGAGCAACACGGACGAGCCCGGCGATATCAGGGGCTCGCCCAACAGGACGTCGCAGCTTTCTCGCATCTCGCGTTGCCTGTGCGGGCTGCGACAGTCAGTGGTCAGCGGGCATTCACAGCGAGCTGCGCCGCGAACGCTCGCTGGTACGCCGGCCGCGCTTCGCCGCGGGCGACGTAGGCGGCAAGGTTCGGATACTCGTCGAGAAGGCCCGATGCGCGCAGCCGCAGCAGCACCGACGCCATCATCAGGTCGCCCGCGTCGAAGGCGCCGTCGAGCCATTCGGCATCGCCGAGGCGCGCGGAGAGCTGGTTCAGCCGTTCGCGGACGCGATCCATCACCAGCGGCAGGCGGTCCTTGCTCCAGGGCCTGTCGGCCTCGAAAATTCGGGCGGTGACCAGTTCGAGGATCGGCGGCTCCACCGTGTTGAGCGCGGCGAACATCCAGCTGATGGCGCGGGCGCGGGCGTTGGCATCGTCGGGCAGCAGGCCCGAGTAACGCTCGGCGATGTGGAGCACGATCGCGCCGGTCTCGAACAGGGCAAAGTCGCCTTCCTCATAGGTCGGGATTTGGCCGAACGGATGCAGCGCCAGATGGGCCTTCTCCTTCATCGCGCGGAATGAGACAAGCCGGACTTCGTAGGGCTGGCCGACTTCCTCGAGCGCCCAGCGGACCCGCGAGTCTCGCGCCAGTCCCTTGCCGCCGTCCGGCGAGCGCTCAAAGGCGGTGATGGTGATGGTCATCGTGTCTCTCCTCGTTCCAGCCTGGCAGTCCGAGGACGAACGCTTGGCGCGCCGCCCGACAGCAGATACTGAATTCTTTTTGGTGCACGGCGGGCGCCGCTACGCGGTCTGCTTCGGCTTGCGCGTTCCGCCGCGCGGCGCTGCCGCGTTGCGCAGTTTGACGTGCTCGATGAACACCCGCAGTTTTGGCAATACCTGACGCCGGTCGGAGTAATACAGGAACACGCCCGGCGTCGTGACCGCGAACGGCGTCAGCACCGCGCGCAGCCGGCCGTCCGCGATCGGCGCCTTGGCGATCGGCGCCGGCACCTGCGCCAGCCCGACGCCCTGGATCGCCGCACCGAGCAGCGTCGGATAGTCGTGCGCGACCAGCGGGCCGGCGACGATCGCCTCGATCGTCTTGTTGCCGTCGATGAAGGACCACGGCGCGATCGATCCGTTGGCGCGGCGGATGCGCAGGCAGGCGTGGTCGCGCAGGTCGGCGATGCGCTCCGGCCGCTTGCGCGCGCGCAGATAGTCGGGGCTGCCGACCACCACGAAGGGGAAGGGCGCGGTCAGCCGCACCGCGACCATGTCGGCCGCGATGAACTGGCCGAAGCGAATGCCGGCGTCGAAGCCGCCGGCCGCGAGATCGACCATCTCGTCGCTGGCGGCGATCTCCAGCTCGATCTCGGGATAGGCCTGGCAGAACGGGCCGATGATCGGCTCGAGGATCAGCGGCACGACGCCGCGGGGCACGGCGAGGCGCAGCAGCCCGGCCGGACGCTGCCCGAGGTCGCGCGCGGCTTCGCCCGCGGCGATCAGCTCGGCGAAGGCGGGCGCCGCGCGTTCGAAGAAGCGCTGGCCGGCCTCGGTCAGGCCGACATTGCGCGTGGTGCGGACGAACAGCGCCGCGCCCAATCGTGCCTCGAGCGCGCGCACCGCCTGGCTGACGGCCGACGGCGTGACGCCGAGCGCCGCCGCGGCGCGGCGAAAGCTGCGCTGCCGGGCCACGGCGAGAAAGGTCTCGACGCCGTCGAGCGCGCCTTGCCGGACTGTGAAGTTCTGCTTCATGGCCTGACAACATTATCGCGGATAGTCGCTCGCTGGAAGCGCGTCTATCTCTGCGGCCAGGACCTGAATCCCGGAGGAATTCCGACATGACCGATGTTCTTGATGGCGTGCGCGACCATTATCGCGCAACCGGCCTGACCGCGCGGCTGAGGACGGCGCTGGCCGTGCTCGGGCCGGAAAACCAGCAACTGACTCCGCGGCAACTGGCGCCGCTCGACCAGTTCCACACCTGCGGGCTGCCTGCCACCGCCGAGCTTGCCGACCTTGCCGGGATCACGGCCAGCATGTCGGTGCTGGATGTCGGGTCGGGCATCGGCGGCCCGGCGCGCTTTCTCGCCGCGAGCCGCGGCTGCGCGGTGACCGGTGTCGACCTCAGCGAGCCGTTCGTCGATGCCGCGCGCTATCTGACCGAGCGGACCGGGCAGAGCGGGCAGGTGTCGTTTCAAGTCGCGAGCGCGGAAAAGCTTCCGTTCGACGACGGCCGTTTCGACGCAGCGCTCCTGCAGCATGTGGCGATGAACATCGCCGACCGCGCGCAGCTCTATCGCGAGATCCGCCGGGTGCTGAAGCCGGGCGGCCGCCTTGCGATCTTCGACATCGTCTCGAAGAGCGGCGAGCCGCTTTATCCGGTGCCGTGGGCGCGCACGCCGGCCACCAGCTTTCTGCTGACCGACGCAGCGACGCGCGCGGCGATCGAGCCGGTGGGCTTTCGCACCCTGGCCTGGCAGGACGACACCGAGGCCGGCAAAGCCTGGTTTGCGCAACTGCGCGCGTCGGGGCCGCCGCCGTCGCCAAATCTCGGCGTCGTGATGGGGCCGGACTTTCTGCAGCTCTCCAGCAACCTCGGACGCAATCTGATGGAAGGCCGGCTCGGCGTCCTGACCGCGGTGTTCGAAGCGGTGTCCATCAACGCCTGAAAGGAATTTGAGATGTCCACGGCAACCGTCTTCCAGATCCATCTCGCGCTCGGCTACGTCCCGTGGCTGCTCTGCTTTTCGGTCTATGCGTGGCCGAGGCTTGCGGCGATGGATCGCGTCGCGGCGCACCGCGCCATTGCGGCCCTGCACAGCTTCCGCTTCTTCGGACTGTCCTTCCTGGTGCCGGGCGTGGTCGGCGCCAACCTGCCGGCCGACTTCGCCAGCTTTGCCGCCTATGGCGATTTCGCCACCGGCGTGCTGGCCATGCTGGCGCTGCTCGCGGTGCGCATCCGTCCGCTGTTCTGGGCGTTCGTCGTCGGCTTCAACCTCGTGGGCGCGGTCGACATCCTCGTCGATTATTATCACGGCATCCAGATCGGCCTTGCGCCGATCGCCGGCGAGCTCGGCGCCAACTACGTGATCCCGATCGTCTACGTGCCGCTGCTGATGATCACCCATGTCGCGGCGTTCATCCTGCTGGTCCGGCAGCCTGCGGCGGAGATGCGGCAAGCCTCGCCCGTTCGATGACGCGGACCGGCAGCGGCTTCACCCGCTAGCCTATCACATCACGGCCGGTTCCGTTTCCAGCGGCCGATGGCGTCGTCCATGGCGCTGCGCATGATCCGGTAAAAGTCCGCCATCTCGCCGAGACGGGCGCGCACCTCCTTCGAGGCGGTGATCGCCCGTCCGGTATTGAACTGGTCGGCCATCGCATCGAGCAGGCGGTTCTGCTGCTGGATCATGGTCTCGTAATCCTCGGCGACGGCGTAGAGCGCGCGCTTGGTTCCGCTCTCGCGGTGCCGGCGCGCCAGCGTGTAGCTCTCCAGGAGGCGCGCCGCGACGCTGGCGCTGCTCTTGCTGATGCCGAGGCTATCGGTGATCTCGTCGAGGCTGACCGGGCGAGGGCACAGCAGCAAATAGCCGTACAGCTGCGCCGCGGCGGGCGGCACGCCCCACGGCGTCAGCACGCGCGCCATATCCGCGATGAAACTCCGCTCGGCCTTGCCGAGTTTTTCTTTCTTTGACATATTCGGCATATTCCGAATATAATGGATTTAGGATAGCGGGCAAGTTCCGAGTTCAGGAGGGCGCCATGCTTCCCTATCTCGTGGCTGCAATCATCGTCGTCGGGCTGCCAACGTTCTACGTCGCGGTGCGCTACCGCGAGTACCGCAAGTTTCTCGCCGGCGCGTTCTTCGTCAGCAGCGGGATGCAGTTCTACTTCTATCTGGCTGATCTTCCGGTCCCGCTGATCTGGACGAACGCCGTCCAGTCGCCGCAGCTCAGCCTCACGCGCGGGACGATCCACTTCGTGCTGTTTGCCGTGTGCCTGTATTTCGGCTGGTTTTCCGGCCGGCCGCGCGCAGCGGCGAACGCCTGACCGGCAACGGCGAAGTGCCGGCATATGGGAGTGCAAATCATGACCTCTGTCGTCGACCCAAAACCGATGTCGCGCGCCATGGCGGTGCTCTACGGCATCTCGCTGCCCCTGATGCTCCTGGCGCTGGTCTTCGTCCCGGCAGGCGATATCGGCTGGCGTCCAGGCTGGATCTTCGTCGGGGCGCTCGTCGCAGGCTTCGGCCTGTCCGCGCTGCTGCTGGCCAAGGTCAATCCGATGATCTACCGCGCGCGCAGCCGGATCCAGCCGGGCACCAAGACGTGGGACTTGATCCTGCTGTCCGTCATGCTGCCGGTGTTGGTGCTGGAAATCCCGATCGCGGCGCTCGATGCCGGCCGGATGGGATGGTCCGCCGTGCCGCCCTCGGTGGTCGTGCTCGGCTATCTCCTGTTCGCCGGCAGCATCGCAATCACGACCTGGGCGCAGGCGGTCAATCCGTTCTTCGAGCCGGGCGTCCGTATCCAGAAGGAGCGGGCGCAGCGCGTGATCACATCAGGGCCGTACGGTTTCGTCCGGCATCCCGGCTATACCGCCGCGATCGCGATGTTCATCGCCATTCCGCTGGCGCTGGGCTCCTGGTGGGGATTGCTGCCGGCGGCACTCGCGATCGTGTTGCTGGTGGTGCGGACCCGGTTCGAGGATGGCCTGCTGCAGGCCGAACTGCCGGGCTACGCCGACTATGCAAGCCGAACGCGCTACCGGCTGCTGCCCGGCGTGTGGTGACGGCGGTGGTTGAATGCGGTGACTTGCGCAAATGCCTGACCCGTCATCCTGAGAGGGTGTGAAGCTTTGCCCTCATCTACCGTTGTCATCGCCCGGCTTGACCGGGCGATCCAGTACGCCGGGGCCTCTCGCTTCCATCACCGCCGTCTCTGGAATACTGGATCACCCGGTCAAGCCGGGTGATGACACCGAGCAAGCTGAGCAAACCAACCCGTCATCCTGAGGTGCGAGCGTTGCAGCGCACTTGCGCTGCAACGCGAGCCTCGAAGGATGAATCGGCCACCAGCGGGGCCGTCGATCCTTCGAGGGCCGCTGAAGAAGCGGCCACCTCAGGATGACGGAACTGATGGCGGCCCGCCAAACTATTGTCGCCGAGTTGTGTGCTGATGGCGCTCCGCACCACACGCCAATTGACAACAAGGAGACCGCGATGACCGACCTCGTGACATGCCTGTGGTTCGATCAAGGCCGCGCCCGCGAAGCGGCGGAGTTTTATGCTGCGACCTTTCCCGACAGCCACGTCGATGCCGGCCATGTGTCGCCGATCCCGGGCATCGGGCAGGGCGACGAGCTGACGGTCGAGTTCACCGTGCTCGGCCGGCGCTTCGTCGGATTGAATGGTGGATCGAACTTCAAGCCGAACGAGGCGGTGAGTTTCATGGTCCTGACCGACAGCCAGGAGGAGACCGACCGTTACTGGAACGCCGTCACCGGCAATGGCGGCCAGGAAGCACCGTGCGGATGGTGCAGGGATCGTTGGGGCTTTGCCTGGCAGATCACGCCGCGGCGGCTGCTCGAGCTGGTCAACGGCCCCGATCGCGCCGCCGGTAAGCGCGCGATGGAGGCGATGCTGACGATGAAAAACATCGACATCGCCGCGATCGAGCGCGCTGCCGCGGGATGAGGACGTCACTACGACGCATGACATAGCAGCATGTCGCTGCGCTGATGCGGGCTACGCGGCTAGTGTCGGTTGCGCGCGATCTTCTCGTAGCGCTTGATCAGCCGCTCGCGTTTCAGGCGGGACAGCCGCTTGATCCAGAACATGCCGTCGAGCTGATCGATCTCGTGCTGGTGGCAGACCGCGCGGAGCCCGTCGGCTTCCTCGAACTGCACGACACCGTCGAGGTCCTGATACTTGACCCGGACGCGGGCGTGGCGCTCCACCTCGTCGTTGATGCCGGGCATCGAGACGCTGCCTTCCTTGTGCAGGATCGTCTCCGGCGAGGCCCGGATGATCTCCGGATTGACATAGGTCTGCGGCCCTTCGCCCGCGCCGAGGTCGAGCACCACGACCCGCAGCGCAATGCCGACATGCGGCGCGGTGATCCCGATGCCGGGCGCGGCGTGCATGGTCTCGAGCAGGTCCTGCGCCAGTTCGCGCAACGGGTCGTCGAACACGTCGACCGGTTCAGCCGCGAGGTCGAGGCGGGGATCGGGATAGCGGACGATCGGACGGATGGTCATGCGATGGTCATAAGCCAGCACGCGGCGGCGGACAACACGCACAATCCCTCGGTGCGCAGTACATCGCGGCGCGCCGATCAGAGACGCTTCTCGAAGAACAAATCGGGGTAGGGGTCGTCGTTGAAGCGCGGGATCTCGGTCCAGCCGCTCCGGCGATAGAGCTGGCCGGCCTCGGCCAGCGCGCTGTTGGTGTCGAGCCGCAGCACCGCGATGCCGAGCTCGCGCGCGGCGGTTTCGGCTGCGTCCATCAGGCGGCGGCCGAGACCCAGTCCACGCGCGGCCGGCGCCACCCACAGCCGCTTGATCTCCGCGAACTCGCCGGCGCCGCCTTTCAGCCCGACGCAGCCGATTGGCAGGCCGTCCGACATCGCCACGATGAAGGCGCCGCGCGGCCGCACCATGTCCTTCGCGTCGGGATCGCGCGACAGCTTGACGTCAAACCCTTGGCTGAAGCGCTGCGCGAGCTCGGCGTAGTACGCCGCCAGACAATAGCGCGCCGCGTCGCTGCGCGGGCTGGTCTCCTGCAAGGCGGTGCCGTCGCGGCCGAGCGCCGAGGCAATCAGGTCCATCGCCGCCAGCAATGCGTCGCGTTGCGCGTTGCGGGCCAGCAAGCCCTCGGCCTGCCGGTTGGAGATCGCTTCATAGGCGTTGAACTCGCGCTGGCCGGCCGGCGTCAGGTGGGCGATGCGGCGGCGGGCGTCGCCGTCATGCACCATCGTCTCGATCAGGCCTTCGTCTTCGAGGCTCCGCAGCAGACGGCTCATCAGGCCGGAATCGAGGCCGAGATAATCCCTGATGTCGGCGACGTCAGTGCGTCCATGCCCGATCGCGTTGAGCACGCGCGCCGCCCCGAGCGGCCGGCCGCGCCCGAGAAACGAGCTATCGAGCGCGCCGACGGCGGAGGTCACGGCACGGTTGAAGCGACGGACGCGGGAAACAGGGTCGAGCATATATCTGACTTTAGTCAGATATATGCTCCCCGTCAATCGGCCGCTTACGCGGCGTTCGCCATGCTGGCCTTGACGACCTGCGGATCGATGAAGCCGCCGAAGCCGACCGCGATCCGGTTCCAGCCGTTGATGACGTTGATCAGCAGCGTCAGCTTGACCTGCTCCTCCTTGGAAAAGTGTGCCTTCAGCGCCTCGTAGGCGGCATCATGCGTATGCTCCTCGCAGAGCCGCGTCAGCGCCTCGGTCCAGCCGAGCGCTGCGCGTTCGCGGTCGCTGTAGCAGGGAGCTTCGCGCCAGGCCGACAGCAGATAGAGGCGTTGCTCGGTCTCGCCCGCTTCGCGCGCGAAGGTCGTGTGCAGATTGATGCAGTTGGCGCAGCCGTTGATCTGGGAGGCGCGGATCTTGACCAGTTCGGCGATGGTCTGGTCGAGGCTGGAGGCGATCGTGACGGAGGCGTCGAACCAGATTTTCATGATCTTGGGGGCGGCGGCGAGGGGATCAAGTCTGACAGTCATTGGCTGAAGTCCTGTGTTGCTGATGACACCAAGACGAACCAGGAACGGCCAATGTGACAATTCGGACAAATTTTTTTCAACGGATAGGCGGATTGCGTTCGCCGCGCCGGCGGTGGCCTCACTCCGCCAGGAACGCGACCACCTCGCGCAGCAGCGCGTCGCGTCCGCGCTCCGGCCGGTCGAGATGCACATAATGCGTGGCGTCCTCGAGCGCGACGACGCGGAGCGATGCGGCGCGCACGGCGTCGTGTGCGAAGGCTTGCACATCCTCGGGCCGGCTCCAGAAATCATGCTCGCAGCGGATCGCCAGCACACGGGCGGTGATCGATGCCGCGTCGAACAGGCGCCGGCCGCTGGCCTGATAAAAACTGTCCTCGATCGCGCCCATCGGCGCGCGGAACGCCGGCGGAGCCTGGCTGCCGGACTGCGCATCGCTGTCCAGCGCGGCCTTCTGGTAGGCCGCGACCAGCGCGGGATCGCGCCACGCCGCCTTGTCCGCGATCGGGATCGACCTGTCCCAGCCCGGCAGCAGCGAGCCGGCATCGTTGCGGGCATAGGCGCCGATCTTCGGATTGACGCGGTCCGGATGGCCGGGGTCGCTGTTCGGCGAGCCGGGCCCGAGCTGGGGATGACGGTCCGAGCCGCCATAGATCGCATTGAGCGTCACCAGATGACCGACGCGTTCCGGATGCTGCGCGGCGTAGTAGGCGGCCCACATCCCGCCGGTGGCCCAGCCGAGCAGAGCGACCTGCTGCGTGTCCGATCGCTGCGTGACGGCCGCGACGACGGCGGCGATGTCGCGCGCGACTTCATGGGCGTGCACGACGGGGCGGTTCGCCGCCGGCGGCTGATCGAACTCGGCGGGACGCTGCGAGCATCCGTAGCCCCTGGCGTCCATGACATAGATCGGCCGGCCGGTGCGCAGCGCGAGGTCCGCGGCGAGCGAGCCATCGGGCACCATTAGGTCGAAGCTGGCGATGCCCGGCACGCGGGCGCCGTGGATCAGGATCACGGGCTGCGCATGCTGATCGCCGCCGGCAGTATGCAGCTCACGGACGCAGAGGCGCATGCCGTCCTCGGTGGTGACGTGAAAGTCGTGCCGCGCGACGGCGGCTTCGACGGCGCCAGCGGTGTCGATGGTTCCTGCTGCGAGCGCCGCCAGGGTCAGGACAAAGTGTTTCATGAGGTCTGCAACCGATCCAGATTTGCACGCGATCGGAATCTAGGGAGGCTGCGGCGTTCGATCCAATACCGTTTGGCTCAAGACGCGATATAGCGGACGTATCGCGCCCGCGGTGCCGCGCGATCACTCGCCCGGATTGCGCGCGGCATACGATGCGAGCAGCGCCGCCAGGGCAGCGGAGCCATCGTTCCGCCGCCAGGCCAGCGCGACCTCATAGGGGACTGGCGTGCCGTCGATCGCGCGGAACACGACGGAGCTCCAGCCCGTCGTCTTGAACAGCGCCGGCACCAGCGCCACGCCGAGCCCTGCCGCGACCAGGCCGACGATGGTCTCCATCTGCACGGCGCGCTGCGCGACCTCAGGCGCAAACCCCGCCGCGGCGCAGGCGCCAACGATCCGATCGTGCAGCCCGGGTCCTTCGTTGGCGGGGAATAGTATCCACGGCTCATGCGCCAGCGCTGCGAGCGCAAGCGGTGCCGTCGGCTCTCGCGCCAGCGCGTGCCGCTCCGGCAGTGCCGCGACCAGCTCGCTGCGCAGCACGGTCCGGGTTGCGATTTCCCGCTCCGCGCCGGTCGGCAGCGGCAGCGCCACGATGCCGAGATCGAGCCGATCGTCCAGCAACGCCGCCACCTGCCGGGCGCTCGGCGCTTCCATCAGCTCCAGCGCCACGTCCGGATGGGTGTCGCGGAAATTCGCGATCAGCGTCGGAACGATGTGGCGAACTGCGGTCGCGACAAAGCCGATCCGGAGCGAGCCGGTCAGGCCCGCACCGGCGCGGCGCGTCAGCGCGATCGTGCGCTCCGCCTGCGCAATGGTGCGCCGCGCCTCGTCGCGCAGCACCTGGCCCGCGGCGGTCAGGCCGGTGATGCGGTTGGTGCGCTCGAGCAGCCGCACGCCGAGCTGCTCTTCCATCTGCCGGATCGCGGCGGTGAGCGGCGGCTGCGCCATGTTGAGACGGTCGGCGGCTTGCCGAAAGCTCATGGAATCGGCGACGGCGAGAAATTGCTGGAGCTGGCGCAGGCTGAGCATCGCGGCACATTCGCCGTATCGCGACGCAAGATCAATCCTGTTCGGCAAATTGCGTGCCATGCATCAGCGGATTGCGATCTCGCTTTCCTCGCTGGCCGTGATTTAATGGCTGTCGCCGAGAGTGTTCCCGAGATTTGTCGAACAGCATTGCCGGAGAGCCGGAGCATGGAGCGATACGGAGGCGGAGCGATCATTGTTGCGGACTACGATTCGGCATGGCCGCGGATGTTCGAGCAGGAACGAGCGAAGCTGGAGGAAGTGCTTGGCGCCCTCGTCGTCGGCATCGAGCATGTCGGAAGCACGGCGGTGCCTGGTTTGGCGGCGAAGCCGATCATCGATCTTGCGCTCGGCGTGAACGACTTGAACGAGGCGGAGGGACGATGCATCGCGGCGCTTCCGGCGCTTGGCTACAGCTACATGCCGGAGTACCGGTCCTGGCTGCCCGATGAACTGTTCTTCCGGAAGGGCGCGGCAGGACCCTGGACCCATCATGTCCACGTCATGGAGCCTTCCGCTCCGGCCTGGCAGCGCCGTCTGCTGTTTCGCGACTATCTGCGCGCGCATCCGGACGCCGTCGAGGCCTATGTTGATCTCAAGCGGACGCTGGCCACCACGTTCAAGGACGACATCGCCGCCTACCGGAACGGCAAGGACGCATTCGTGCAGGACATCTTGACAAAGGCCGCCCAATGGCGCGCGTCGCAGTCACAGCGTTCCTGAGAAGGTGTGAAGCTTTGTCCTCACCCACCGCTGTCATCGCCCGGCCTGTGCGCAATTGCGTACATGGACCGGGCAATCCAGTACGCCGCGGCCTCTCGGTTCATTCACCACTGCCTCTGGAATACTGGATCACCCGCCTGCGCGGGTGATGACACCGAGCAAGTTGAGCAAACCAACCCGTCGCCCTGAGGTGCGCGCGACCAGCGTGGCAGGAGGGAGCACATGCCATCGCGCTTTAGGCGCGTGACAGCACCAGCACATTGCCGCCGAGGATCGCGGCGGCTCCGGCGAGCACCGGCCAGCCCAGGGCAAGGTGCTCGAACAGCGCCGACAGCAGAAGCGCAACCAGCGGCACCACGGCGAGCGTATAGGCGGCGCGGCCCGGACCCAGCCGGCGCACTAACTCGAAAAAGAGCATGAAGGTGATGCAGGACGCGGCGACCGCAAGATAGAGGAAACTTGCCACATAAGAGAACGACACATCGACCGCGAAAGAGGTGTTCGTCACGACGGCCCAGAGCGCGCTCGCTGCAGCGCCGACGAATGCGCCCCAGCCGAGCACGGCGACGATCGGCAGGCCTGCGCGCTGATTTCGCGCGCCGACCGTCGTGCCGGCGCCGGTTGCCACCGCCGCGACCAGCGCCCAGGCAAACCCCGCAAGCGGCGATGCTCCCGGCACGGTGACGCCGGGCAGGAAGATGATGGCCAGTCCGATGATGCCGCACAGCGCGCCCCAGACCAGGCCGGAGGAGATCGGGACGCCGAGCGCGGCGCGCGCGATCACGGCGGCAAACAGCGACGAGGTCGACAGCACCAGCGCCGCAAGTCCGCTCGGCATCCGTGCGGTCGCCTCATAGAAGGCGATGAAGGCGACGGCAAAGAACAGCAAGCCCTGCAACGCCACGGCGGCCCGGTGTTGCCGGGGAATCGCGAGCGGCACGCCGCGGATCAGCCCGTAGCCGAGCAGGATGAAGCCGGCTAGCACCATGCGCAGCGCCACCGACCACGGCGCGGGCGTCACGCCGGCCTGCATCGCGGTCGCCAGCGCGCCGCCACCCCAGAGCAGTGCGGTCAGCGCGAACAGCAACCCCGTCATGAGCCGCCGCGATCGTCGAGCAGCGCGCGCCAGCCGCCGGCGTCGATCCGCGCGCTTTCCGCCTCCAGCCGGGTGAGGGCGGAGCCGAGCGTCGCCTGCTCGGCCTCCGTGAGGCGCGACAGCAGCCGCGCCTCGATCGCGTTGCCCAGCGCGGCGATCCGGTTGAAGGCGTTGCGGCCGCTCCGCGTGATGCTGACAGCCGCGGTGCGCCGATCGAGCTTGCCTGATCGCCGCACCGCAAAGCCGAGCTCGACGAGCTGGCCGATGCCGCGGCTGACCGCAAACGGATCGAGCGCGCAGGCGCGGCCGATCTCGGCGGCGTTGGCGCTATCCCGCTCGGCAATCACGGCGAGGATGCGCCAGCCGGCCTGGCTCAACCCAAAGGCTTCGCCGTAAAAGCCCTCGAGCGGGCGCGCCACCTGCGCTGCGACCAGGAACAGGCGGTAGGGCAGCCAGGCGCTGAGCTTCAGGACGTCGTCGGGAACAGTTGCGGCTTGTCTCATGCCGCCAAGGCTTGCATAGGTAATTGCACGATGCAAGTATATTGCAATAAATAATGACACCGGATGCGAGCGACGCGATGCTGTTGGGGTCACGCACCACTTGGATCGTTGCGTCCCTGCCGCAACCGCGATAGCCGGGAATCCCGACACACTTGTCACTCCCACCGTGCACCGCAACCGCGCGATGCTGCGCCATCAGCAATGACGAGCGGCGGACCACGCGCGGAACCGCATTTCGGCCCCGGCGTTCGTGCTTTCAGGAGGTTGAACCATCATGACAAAATCATCCGAAACCGATCAGGCCGCGATGCAGACCCCGCCGGTCGTCACGCCGGCAGCGTGGGAACAGGCGCGCCTGCAAATGTTGGTGAAGGAGAAGGCGCAGGTGCGGGCGCGCGATGCGCTCGCTGCCGAGCGCCGGCGGATGCCGTGGATGGCGGTCGACAAGCCCTATGTGTTCGAGGGACCGAACGGCAAGGTCGGCCTGCGCGATCTGTTCGAGGGCCGCCGGCAGCTGATCGTCTATCGCGCCTTCTTTGAGCCCGGCGTGTTCGGCTGGCCGGATCACGCCTGCCGCGGCTGCTCGCTCGGTGCCGACCAGGTCAGCCATCTCTCGCATCTCAATCAGCGCGACACCACGCTGGTCTACGCCTCGCGGGCGCCGCAGCCCGACATCGCCAGGCTGAAGGCGCGGATGGGCTGGGAGATGCCCTGGTACACCATCACCGACAGCTTTGATGCCGACTTCAGCGTCGCCGAGTGGCACGGCCACAACGTGTTCTTCCGCGACGGCGACAAGATCTTCCGCACCTATTTCGTCAACAGCCGCGGCGACGAGGCGTTCGGCACGATCTGGAGCTATCTCGACATCACGCCGCTCGGCCGCCAGGAGGTCTGGGAAGATTCGCCGGCAGGCTATCCGCAGACCCCGCCCTACAAATGGTGGAACTGGCACGACAATTATGATGCCGAAGCCACGACGAATTCGAAGTGGGACCAGGTCACCGATGCCGGCGTCAAGGCGTTCCGCAAGGCCGCGGAGGAAGAGCGCAAGGCGACCTGAGCGAGAGGCTAGTTGAGGGTGCCGCAGGGAGGACGCGCCGCGTCCTCCCTTAATGCTTTGCCGACAGCGCCTTCAGCGCAGCCAGCGTTTGCCGCAATCCGCGATCGAGCCGCTTGTCGCGGCGGATCACGACGGCAAGCCGGCGGTGCAGCTTTGGCGACAGCGACCGCACCACCAGGTCGCGCGGCGTCGCCTTGGCCGGGACAGCCATGCCGGGCAGGATCGCGCAGCCGAGGCCGGCGCGCACCATTTCCTTGATCGCCTCGACACTGCCGAGCGACATCAAGGGCTTCAATGACACGCCACCGCGCGCCAGCCACTCGTCGGCGGTGCGCCGGGTGTTGCCGCCGGGCTCGAACAGCAGCACCGGCTTGCTCGCCAGCACCGCCGGCGTGATCCGCGCCGGCAGCGCCATGGCCCGCGGCGCGATCAGCACGAACTCGTCGTCCATGACGGGCGTGATCTCGAAACTGCGCCCCGACACCGGCAGCGTGACCAGCGCGATGTCGATCGTGTTGTCCTCGACCGCCTTGGCGATCTCAGCCGTGTTGCCGGTGGTGACCGTGATCTCCAGCGAAGGCAGCGCGGTGCGCAGCGCCCTCAGGATCGGCGGCAGCAGGAAGATGCAGGCGGTGGCGCCGGTGCCGAGCCGCACGCGCCCCGCGGTTCCATTGGTCTGTTGCGCGACGGCGTCGACCGCCGACGTGACGGCCGCATTGATCTGCTCGGCATGCGACAGCAGCGCGCTACCGGCGGCGGTAGGCCTCGCCTTGCGCCCGACGCGCTCGATCAGGGTTGCGTTGAGGCTCTTCTCGAGCTGGCGCACCTGCAGGCTGACCGCGGGCTGCGTCAGCTGCAGCCGCTCGGCGGCGGCCGAGAAGCTGCCGCTGGCGATCACCACGCGAAAACTCTCGAGGTAGTCGAGATTGAGGTTCTTCATCAAAGCAACTCTTATGCTCTGCATAAATTGCAAAAGCTTCACTTATATAACGCCGAGGCGCATGCTGGCGCAATGGGGATTGAGGCGCATGCTGGCGCAATGGGGATTTAAGCAGAGAGAGCAGAATGGCGGCAGGCATCAACGGCGTCGTGGTTCGCGACGCGACCGAGGTCGACATGGCGGACGTGCAGCGCATCTACGCGCATCACGTCGAGACCGGCCTTGCGACGTTTGAAGAAGTGCCGCCGACGGTGGACGAGATGCTCGGCCGCCGCGAGGCCGTGCTGGCGGCGGGGTTGCCGTATCTTGTCGCCGACGTCGACGGGCGCGTCGCCGGCTATTGCTACGCGACGGCGTATCGGCCGCGGCCGGCCTATCGCCACACCATCGAGGACTCGGTCTATGTGCTGGAATCGCTGCGCGGACGGCGCATCGGCGTCGCACTGCTCGACATGTTGATCGCGCGCACCGAGGCGGGACCGTGGCGGCAGATGCTGGCGGTGATCGGCAACAGCGGCAACGCAGGCTCGATCGCCCTGCATCGCCGGATGGGTTTCCAGCCGGTCGGGACGTTGAAGTCGGTCGGCTTCAAGTTCGGCCAATGGGTCGATACCGTGCTGATGCAGCGGCCGCTCGGGCCGGGTGACGCCGCGCTGCCGGCTGGGAAGGAAGTGTCGCGGTGATCGAACGCCGGGTCGTCGGCGCCGTCGGGCTCGGCCAGCTGATTTCCTGGGGCGCCACTTACTATCTGATCGGCGGCTTCGGCGAGCAGATCGGCGCCGAGCTCGGCTGGAGTCGCGACATCGTCTATGGCGGCTTTGCCGTCGCGCTGCTGGTGATGGGGGTAGCATCACCGCTCGCGGGCAAATGGGTGGATCGCCGCGGCGGCCGTGACGTCATGGTCGCCGGCGCGATTGTCAACGCCGCCGGCTGCGCCGGTCTCGCGCTCTCGCATCAGGTCTGGACCTACTATGCCTGGTGGATCGTGCTGGGTCTCGGGATGCGGCTGACGCTGTACGATGCCGCCTTCGCGGCGCTGGCGCGGATCGGCGGGCCGGAAGCGCGGCGCGCGATGTCTGAAATCACGCTGCTCGGCGGCCTTGCCGCCACCGTGTTCTGGCCGCTCGGCCATATTCTCTCGGAGCATTTTGGCTGGCGCATCGCGCTAGCGGTCTATGCGGGCTTTGCGCTGCTCACGATCCCGCTGCATCTCTTCATTCCAAACGGGCGGTTCGCGGGCGCGCCGAGCGCCGGCGCGGCGGCGCCGCGGCAGCCGCGCGCGGTCGGCCGACGGCAGCTTGCGGTGGCGGGCGGGCTCTACGCCGTGACCATGACCGGCGCCAATTTCCTCAACGCGGGAATGTCCGCGCACATGATCGCGGTCCTTTCCGGTCTCGGGCTGGGTGCAACGATCGCGGTCTGGATCGCGACGCTGCGAGGTATCGGCCAGTCCGCCGCCCGTCTCTGCGAGGTGCTGTTCGGTGGACGGATCGATCCGGTCACGCTCAACCTGGCGGCCTGCCTGATCATGCCGTTGTCCTTCATCGCCGGGCTGTTTGCCGGATCGTCGACGGCGATGGCGATCGCCTTCGCGCTGCTCTACGGCGCCTGCAACGGCATTCTGACCATCACGCGGGGCACGCTGCCGCTGATCCTGTTCGATCCCCGCAGCTATGGCACCATCGTCGGCCGGCTGATCGTGCCGAGCTTCATCCTGCCGGCGGCGGCGCCGCTGATCTATGCCGTCGTCATCGACCGCTTCGGCAATGCGGGCGCGCTCTATCTGTCCACCGGCCTCGCCACGATGACGCTCGCGGCGGCGGTGCTGCTGAAGCTGATGTTCCCGCCGCCCCGCGAGGTGGCGAAGCAGTAGTTCACGCTGCCGCCGGCTCGCGCGGCAGCCACAGCGACAGCCAGCCGCCGAGCGCCAGCAGCGCGACGTTGCAGCCGAGCGCGATCGTGAAGGCGAGCGCGTAATCGCCGGCGTCCGGCCGCGGCCCGAGCAGGCTGTAGAACACGCCGCCGATGATGGCGACGCCGAGCGCGGCGCCGATCTGGAAGGTCGAGATCATCATCCCCGATGCCAGCCCGGCATGGCGCGGATCGATGCTGCCGATCACCGCCTTGATCACCGAGGGCATCACGGTGCCAAAGCCCAGGCCGCCGCAGACGAGGCCGAGCTCGAGGCCTTGCGGCAGCGCGCCGCCGACAGCACACATCACGGTGCCGAAGCCGATCACCTGGAGCGCAAAGCCCAGCGTCAGCGCACGCACGCCGAGCCACTGCATGACGTAGGACGAGGCCAGCGACGCCAGAAAGAAGCCGGTGGCGAAGGGCAGGGTGGCGAGGCCGGCGGCGAGCGGGGTCTGATGCAGGCCGCTTTGCAGGTACACCGCGAATGTCAGATAGAACGACGACAGCATGTAGAAGCCGAGCGCCATTACCAGCCCGATCACGAAATCGCTGTTGCGCAGCAGATGCAGCGCGACCAGCGGGTCGCCGCCCCGCGCCGACAAGCGCGCCTCGATGCGGACGAAGGCCGCGAGCATCAGCGGCGAGGCCAGCAGCATTGCGACGATCCACGCCGGCCAGCCGGATTCGCGGCCCTCGATCAACGGATAGACCAGCAAGCCGAGCGTCAGCGACAGCAGGATGACGCCGCCGACATCGAGCCGCTGCGCATGCGCGGCGCGCGTCTCGGTCAGGAACAGCATGCCGCCGACGAGCGCGGCGAGGCCGATCGGCACATTGATCAGGAAGATCGCCTGCCAGGCGAGGCCGAACGGATGCGCCGACACCAGCGCGCCGCCGAGCAACTGGCCGCAGATATTGGCGAGACCAAAAGTCGCGCCGTAGAAGCCGAGCGCGCGGCCTTGCTCGGCCACTGGAAACAGCACGCGGATCGAGGCGAGCACCTGCGGCGCCATCACCGTCGCGGTAAGTCCCTGCAGGATGCGCCCAGCGACGAGGACCGTCGGCGACCACGCGATGCCGCACAGCACGGAGGCGACCGTGAAGCCGGCGACGCCGGTCAAAAACATGCGCCGCCGTCCGAGGAGATCGCCGAGCCGGCCGCCGGTGATCAGGAACACCGCGTAGGTCGCGGCATAGGCCGAGATCACGAACTGCACCTCGCTGGCGCTGGCGCCGAGATTTTCGCGGATCGCCGGGAGGGCGAGGTTGACGACATTGAAGTCGAGGATCGGCAGGAAGGCGCCGGTGAGCAGCACCGGTAGCGCCAGCCAGCGCCGCGGATCCGCCGCGGCGTGGCCGGCGTCGCGGAATTGCAATGTCTCGGTGGTCTCGCTCGTCACTTGCCGCTTCCTCCGCTAATAGGAGAAAGATGGCCTGTCGATCTGTGATAAGATATTATCCAATATTGCCAAGCGAGTTTGCAAAAATGCAAAGTTTTCTCGACTGGAATGATCTTCGTCTCGTGCTGGCGATCGCCCGCGAGGCCAGCCTGTCGGGCGCCGCGCGCCGGCTTGGTGTGACGCATTCGACGGTGTTTCGCCGCCTCGGCGCGATCGAAAAGGCGATCGGAACACGGCTGTTCGAACGTTTTCGCGATGGCTATGCGCCGACCCCGGCCGGCGAGAGCGCGGCGGCATCCGCCGCCCGTCTCGAGGACGAGGTGCTGGCGCTCGAGCGAAAATTGGCGGGGCAGGATCTGAAGCCGTCAGGCCCGGTCCGGATCACGACGACCGACACGCTCGGCACGGTGCTGATGCGGCATCTGCCGGCGCTGCGCGCCGCGCATCCGGACATTCATCCCGAGATCGTGATCGCGAACGCGATGGCCAACCTGACGCGCCGCGAGGCCGAGATTGCGATCCGGCCGACGCCGTCGCCGTCCGAATTGCTGGTCGGGCGGCGCGTCGCCGACATCACCCACGCGGTCTACGGATCGCGCACCTATCTCGCGCGGCACGACGACAAGGACTTTTCCGCGCACGACTGGATCGGCCTCGACGATGCGCTGGCGGGGACGGTGATCGCCGGCTGGATGCGCGAGAATTTGCGCAACGTACGCGTTACTTGCCGGGTCGATGCGCTGCCGGCGCTGCGCGATGCGGCGGCTGCCGGGCTCGGGCTGGCGCTGCTGCCCTGCTATGTCGGCGACCTCGCGCCCGGGCTGCGCCGCGTTACGCCCAAGCCGCTGGCCGAACCGCGATCGGCGCTGTGGCTCTTGACCCATGACGACCTCAAGCGCACCGCGCGCATCCGCGCCACGCTCGACTTTCTCGCCAAGGCGCTGGCGTCGGAGCGCGCACTGTTCGAGGGAAAGCGGTCCGCGCAGCGCTAGGTGCGCGATGCACCGCTTAGGATGATGGGTTGGTTTGCTCAACTTGCTCGGTGTCATCACCCGCGCATGCGGGTGATCCAGTATTCC
The DNA here is from genome assembly GCF_900696085.1 of Bradyrhizobium ivorense. Lineage (GTDB taxonomy): Bacteria > Pseudomonadota > Alphaproteobacteria > Rhizobiales > Xanthobacteraceae > Bradyrhizobium > Bradyrhizobium ivorense. The sequence continues at coordinate 96,833 of NZ_CAADFC020000016.1, read as the reverse complement.
AAGGCGGTGGTGAATGAACCGAGAGGCCGCGGCGTACTGGATCGCCCGGTCCATGTGCGCAATTGCGCACAGGCCGGGCGATGACAGCGGTGGGTGAGAACAAGATTTCCCATCCTTTCAGGACCCGAGAACCGCAGCGGCGGGCACGCTGCTTGCCGCATTCGCCGGCCTGCGATGATGCTCGCGAAAGGCGCTGATCAACGTCTTCAGCGTTGCGCGGGATCTTGCATCCGACAGCGCGGACAGCAGCACCATCTCGGATGGCGGCAAAGCGGGCAGGCCGAACCGCTTGCTGACTTCGATCGTGCCTGCGGGGGCGAGCCGGCGCGAAAACACCGAGGTGGCAAGGCCGGCGGCGACTGCGTCGGCCACGGCAAAGGACGCGCAGCCCAGAAACGCCTCGGTCCAGGGAATTCCCGCCGCGGCGAGCGCGCGCGTTGCGATGTTGAGCACGCCGCAGGACGGCGAGGAGGCGGCGAGCCGCAGCGGCTCGCCGGGACGATGCAAAAAGTCCGGCGTGGCGAACCAGCCGTAATGGTCGGTCGCCAGCACTTCGCCGTCGCGGCGATCGTCCTCACGGCGGATGATCGCGGCATCGATGTCGCCGCGGTCAAAACCGGCGAGCAGATCGCGGGAGTCCTCCAGCCGCACCTCGATGGTGAGCGCCGGATCGTGCGCGTGCAGCCGCGTCAGCAGGGTCGGCAGCTCGGCGCCGCCGACATGGTTGGCGATGCCGAGCGCGAAGCGGCGGCGCGCCGCGGATAGTCCGGCGATCGCCCGGTCATGCGCGGCGAGCAGCTCGCGCGCCGGCGCAAGGAATTCGGCGCCTTGCGCCGAGAGGCGGACCAGTCGCGGCGTCCGCTCGAGCAGGCGTTGGCCGATCTGGTTTTCCAGCCGCTTCAGCTTGACGCTGATCGCCCCTTGCGTGCTGCCGAGCGCTTCGGCGGCGCGGGTAAAGCTCTTGAGATCGGCGATGGTCACGAAGGCCTTCACGGCATCGACGTCGAGGGTCATGGCATTGATCCGGATTTGTTGTCTCTGAAATATCTAGTCATCCAATTCACCAATGCTCAAGCCGCGACTAGCTTCTCTGGTGAAGCGCTGCGGCCATCCGATCGGTCCACCCGATTTCCGGCATCGCGGCTCAATACATCGTGAGTCGATCGGCTCGACGCTGCTGCCAGCACCCTGGCAACAGCGTGCGGTATGCCGTCGGCTCGCAACAGCAAAAGGCCGAACCATGTCCACTGAACTGAGCCGTCGCGGCGCCGTCGTGCTGTCCGCCGTCTGTCTTGCGTGTCTGATGTTTGGGTTGGAGATCTCGAGCATTCCCGCGATCCTGCCGACGCTGGAGCGGGTATTACATGCCGACTTCAAGGAATTGCAGTGGATCATGAACGCCTACACCATCGCCGTCACCACGGTGCTGATGGCGATCGGAACGCTGGCGGACCGCTTTGGCCGCAAGCGCGTCTTCCTGGTCGCCATTGCGGCATTCGGGATCACCTCGCTCTTGTGCGGCGTCGCGCGCAATGTCGAGATGCTGATCATCGCCCGCTTCCTGCAGGGCCTGAGCGGCGGCGCGCTGCTGATCTGCCAGATTGCCGTGCTGTCGCACGAATTCCAGGGCGGGCGGCTGCGCGCCACAGCCTGGGGCTGGTGGGGCGTGATCTTCGGCATCGGCCTCGGGTTCGGACCGATCATCGGCGGCGCGATGGCCGCGGTCGCGAGCTGGGAGTGGGTGTTCCTGGTCCATGTGCTGTTCGCAGCGGTGGCGTTCGTGCTGACGATCGGCGGCGTGCACGAATCCAGCGACCCGAAGGCGAGCACGCTCGACGTCGCCGGCATCGTGACGATGTCGCTCGCGGTGTTCTGCCTCGCCTTCTACATCACGCAGGGACCGGATCTCGGCTTTGCCAGCGTGAGGGGGCTTGCGATCCTCGGCGTCTCCGCCGCGAGTTTTGTCGCCTTCCTGGTGGCCGAGAAGGTCAGCCGGCGGCCGATGTTCGATTTCTCGGTGTTCCGGATCTCCGCCTTCTCCGGCTCGATCGTCGGTTCGGCCGCGATGAACCTCAGCTACTGGCCGTTCATGATCTATCTGCCGATCTGGTTTCACGCCGGCCTCGGCTATGACAGCGTCTCCGCCGGGCTGGCGCTGCTCGCCTACACGCTGCCGACCCTGGTGATGCCGCCGTTCGCCGAGCGGCTGTCGCTGCGCTACCAGCCGGGGCTCATCATTCCGGCCGGACTGTTCACGATCGGCGCCGGCTTTCTGTTGATGAAGTTCGGCAGCGCCACGGCACAGCCGGATTGGGCGACCATGCTGCCGGGCTGCCTGATTGCCGGCATCGGTCTTGGCATCACCAACACGCCGGTGACCAACACCACGACCGGCTCGGTCTCCAGCGACCGCGCCGGCATGGCGTCGGGCATCGACATGAGCACGCGGATGGTCTCACTCGCGGTCAACATCGCGCTGATGGGCTTCATCCTGGCGAGCGGCGTGCTGGCGCACCTCAAATCGGTGCTGCCGGGCTTCGACCTTGCGCAACTCCGCCTGATCGCCGAGCGGGTCGCGGCCGGCGACGTCGCCGCCGCGCCGGAACTGCCGGCATCGACTATGCATCAGGCGCTGGCGAGCGGCTTCGGCTGGGTGATGCTCTATGGCGGGGTCGGCGTCTGGATCATGGCCGCGCTCAGCTTTGCGATCTTCAACGCGCGGCCGGTGCGGCAGGCCGAGGTGCAGTGCACGAAGTGAGGCGCGGGCGCTTCACTTCGCCAGGGTCAGCAGCGGCGTGCCCTTCTCGACGATATAGGTCGCAAGCTCGCTCGCGGTGACGTCGCCGACATTCTTCGCGGCATGGATCGTCCCGGCGGGAATGAACAGCACGTCGCCGGCCTTCAGCGTCGCCGGCGGCCTGCCTTCGATGTCGTATTCGAAGGTGCCGGCGAGCACATAGATGATCTCCTCGCCCGGATGGCTGTGCCGGCCGAACGCCTTGCCCGGCGCGATGTCGACACGCACCTGCACCGCCTCGCGGCCAGGCGCGCTGAGATCGTGACGCTGCAGGTCGGTGCGCGTGATGCCTGCCGGCTGCTGCGCCTCGGCGGTGGGGATGGTGAGGAGGCTTGCGACAATTACACCCGCCCTTGCGAGGACGCGCGTGGCCTTCATCATTGTACTGGTCATCTCGAATGTCCTCGGTTGTTCCGATCGCGGACCGGGCCGGGATGCGGCCAGTCTGCGTCGGAGGCTGGGTTCGTCAGTCGTCGCGTGGTTCAGACGAGAGTGGTCGTGACGTCGATGTTGCCGTGGACTGCCTTGGAGTAAGGGCAGATGCCGTGCGCGGCCTCGATCAGCTCCTGCGCCACCGCGCGGTCGACGTCGGGGACGCGGACGTTGAGGCGCGCGCTCAGGAAGTAGGCGCTGCCGGCCTGGTTCAGATCGATCTCGGCGTCGACCTCGGGCTCGCTCGGCAGCTTCACCTTGCGCTGGCCGGCGGCGAGCTGGATCGCGCCGATGTAGCAGGCCGACCAGGCGGCGCCGAACAGGTTTTCGGCGGCCGGGTGCGGCTGCGCCAGCTTGACGTCGATGAAGCCGTCTTGCGAACGGGCGGCGCCGTTCGGGCCGGCGGTGACGTGGGTCTTTCCGGTGACGAGGACTTTTGCGGTGGCGGTCATGGCGAGCTCCTTTAGATGAATATAGATCGTGTCCGATCTAATCGGATACGGTGTGAAATAATCCGGTCGACAGGTGCTGTCAAGCACTTCCGATTTAATCGGATACGATTTATATTGCCCCAGACTTCACAAACTCCGGAGACGCCCGTGACCCGCCCCCAGAAGACCGAGCCAAAGGGCCGAAAACTCTCGAATTTCCTGTGCTTTGCGGTCTATTCCGCCAATCTGGCGTTCGGCCGCGCCTACAAGCCGATCCTGGACAAGGTCGGACTGACCTACACCCAGTACATCGCAATGATCGCGCTGTCGGAGGCCGACGACCAGACCGTCAGCGAACTCGGCGAAAAACTGTTCCTGGAATCCAACACGCTGACGCCGATCCTCAAGAAGCTGGAGCAGTCGGGCTACATCCGCCGCGCCCGCGATCCCGCCGACGAGCGGCAGGTGCGGGTCTCGCTGACGCCGGCCGGGCGGCGCCTGCTCGAGCAGGATCTCGGCGGCTCCCTGCGGGACGCCACCGGGCTCGGCGACGAGTTTCCGGTGGTGCAGAAGAGCGTCGCCAGGCTGCGCGACAATCTCTTGCGCAACACGCAGGGCGCAACAAAGTAGGACCGCAGGTTGCTTGCTCCGGATCGCGGACGAGGGCAGGCTCGGTCAGCTCAATTCCGTTCCGAGGTGAAATCAATGTCACGCGTGTCCATCAAGACGAGAGCCGACCTGCCATCCGACCTGCAGCCGCTGTGGGACAAGATGACGACCTATGGCGCATTCGAGAACCAGGCCGGCGTGATGGCGCAGCGTCCGCCGATCTTCAAGCACATGTGGTCGCTGCTGGTCGATCTCGCGGACGAGGCCGTGCTGTCGAAACGGCATCTCGAGCTCGCGCTGGTGACGGTGTCGCTGCTCAACAAATGTGATTACTGCGTGTCGCACCATGCGCCGAAACTCGCGGTGCAGGGCGTCTCGGAGGAGGGTGCCGAGCGCCTGCTCGACTACAAGGATCACCCCGAGCTCGATGCGCTCGACAAGCTCGTGGTCGAATATGCGATCGCCGTCACCAACAACTGGAACAAGACGCGCGACGAAATTTTTGCGCGGCTGCGCGAGCATTTTTCGGAAGCGCAGATCGTCGAGCTGACCTGGCGGATCGCGCTGTGCGGCGCCTTCAACCGTTTCAACGACATCCTGCAGCTCGACGTCGAAGCGGGTGTCCCGCATCGCGAGGCCGCGGAGTGATGGTTCGATCAGGGCGCCGGCGAGGGGTCGGCGGCAAGCGTGGCCAGCACGAAGTCTGCGCGCGCTGAGGGCGACGTCTTCGGCAGGCTGATGACATCGTAGCCGAGCGCCGGCAGCGTCTCGATCAGCCGCTGATGCTCGGCGGCCGCAGCCTCGAAATCGTGCCGGCGCTCCGGATCCGTGACATAGATCTCGGGCCATGGCGGCGCCATGAACACGCGCCTGTGGTAGCGATGCGTCGCGCACAGCGGCCGCAGCACCGGCTCGCCCGTCAACGCCTGCAGCGCGGAGGCCGCATCGACCAGGCCGCGATCGAAGAACACCCATCCGGAGTGCGCCTTGGCCAAGCCCATGTCGCCCAACGCGACCTCGATGGCGCGGCGCAGAAAGGCCGCAGGATCGATCCAAGGCAGGGCCTTGCCACCCGACGCCAGTTCATCGGCGATGATGCGCCGGCCCGGCTCCTCCACAACGCGATAGCCGCGTGCGCGCAGTTCGACCAGCAGCGTCGACTTGCCGCCGCCGGAGCAGCCCGAGATCAGGACAAAGCGGTTTTGCAATGAAATCTCCTTTCTTGGAGGAGGAGGCGCAGAGCTGTCCACCTTGATGTTGGAGGTACGGGCCGGTATCGAACCGGCTCATGGCGGTTTTGCAGACCGCAGCGTTCCCCTTTCGCCACCGTACCGTAGGCTCTCGTCGCGGCTCGAACTGCAGAGCGCCCGGCCCAGAGCCGGGCGCTCCATCGATCAGGTTGAGAGAAGAAGCGGCGAGGCGCGTGCGCCTCGCCTAGTCCTTGAACGGATCGAACTCGCCTTCACCTGCCATCGCCACGGCGAACGGCCGCAGCGTGTGCAGCACCTTCACCGTGCCGGCATGCCGGGCGAGCACGTCGGGCAGGCGCCGATAGGCCATCGGGCTTTCATCGAGATCGGCGCCGACCAGCGTGACGCCGCGCTCGTTCAGCCAGCGGTCCATCTCCTCGCGCGTGAAGCGGCGCTTGGCTTCCTTGCGGCCGAACAGCCGCCCGGCGCCGTGCACCGTCGAGTACAGCGAGGCCTTGGCCTCAGGACTGTCGACGCCCTCGAGGATGACGGCATCGTCGCCCATCGACCCGCCGACAAATCCCCGCTGACCGGGGAAGGCCGGCGTCGCGCCCTTGCGCACCACCCACAGATCCTTCCCGCCATGGGTTTCACGCCAGGCGTAGTTGTGGTGGTTGTGCACGGCGTCGGTGAGCTTGCCGCCGATGATCTGGCGCACCCGCTCCACGACCCACTCGCGGCCCGCATAGGCATAGCGCCCGGCGAGCTGCATCGCGGCGATGTAGCGGCGCCCGAGCTCGGAGTCCTCGTCGACGATCGCGGGCGGGACGTTCATGCCGTCCTTGCCCCCGGCCGCCTTGAGGTAGCGGGTCGCGCTGGTGTGGCCGAGCCCGCGGCTGCCGAAGTGGACGCCGATCCAGACGAAGCCGGCCTCGTCGCGCATCAGGTCGACATAGTGGTTGCCGGAGCCGACAGTGCCGAGCTGGCCGACCGCCTTCTGCCGGTACGCCTCCATGTCGCTTTCGCGCCAGGCATCGCCATCGTCGAACAGCGTGTGCTCGACCTTCTCGACATTCTTTCGGCCAATGCCGAACGAGATCACCTTGGCAACGTCGCGGATGATGGTCGGAACCGTCGCCGCGATGTCGTCGAAGCGCACGTCGAGCCGCGCCGCCATGTTGCCGCAGCCGATGTCGAAGCCGACGCCGGAGATGCTGACCTGCTTCTCATAGGCGATCACGCCGCCGACCGGCTGCGCATAGCCGAGATGGCCGTCCGCGCAGATCACGCCGGACACGACGTTGCCGACCGCCATGCAGTTACGCATCTGCGCGATGGTCGCATCGTCATGTTCGCCGAACACCTTCAGCGGCGCGTTCTTGAAGCGTTCTTGCTGCGGACGCAGCATCGCGATCTCGGCTGAGGCCGCCTCGGTCTCGCGCGCCAGCTGCTCCTTGCGGGCGGCATCGCGATACAGACACCAGGCCGGCTGGCCGCGGCCTTCGCCGACCCGGGAATCCGGATCGATGCCCGCGGCGAGGCAGAGTTCGCGGGCGCGCTCCTGGTAGGGATCAGGTCTTCGCATCGTCTTGTTTCCTGCTGAAACCGCAGGAGCAATCAGTGGCCCCTGCAGTCTGTTCCAGATCGTGTTCGCCGCAAGTCGACCTGGCCGCGCGGGGGCAACAAAAAACCCTCCGAAGCGGCTGGGCTTGGGAAGGTCCGTGGATACGGATGTTCGATCCGCTTATGCGAGACCGCTCCCATCAACCGGGCGTGCATGGACATTCGGACGCAGACAAATCGATAGTCCGCCGATCCGTTCGTAGCCGTGCTGTTGCGGTTTCAGTTTCACCGGTTCGCTCGCATTCATTCGCGAATATCGGGTTCGCGAGGGCCGCCGACATACGCCTGCAACCTCTGAATGTCAAGCAGGATGAACAAGCAGCTCTTGCGATCGCGCCGGGGAATGCCCGGCTGCACGACAATTCCGCCCGGCGCGCAGGCTTCGGAACAACGTTTCCGCATGATTGATGCTTTGGGAAAAACTGCGATATGCCGTGTAATTGATCGGTCAACACTGCTATTTAGGGTTGTCACGGGAATCGTTCGATTCATTTTTCGGTTTTTGCGAGGGCGCCGGTGCGAAAAGCATTTTTCATTGCGGCCGTCTTGCTGGCGGCCCTGTTCGTGTGGCCATCGGGATTCGCGCAGTCGTCGCCGCCGAATGAAGCCGCGCGAAGGGCGGAGCTGACGGCCGCCTGGCAGGCTGCCAGCCAGGCTGGCACCGCGGGACCTGCGGACGTCACGCTGATCGACCAGGCCCATCTCAAGCTGCCGGCGAACTATTTCTTTGTGCCGAAGGCGGAGGGAACGCGCGTGTTGCGGGCGCTCGGCAACGTCGTCCACGATGCGACCTTCATTGGCCTGGTGGTTGGAACACGTCAGAACGACGAGTGGATGGTCGTGATCCGCTACGTCAAGGAAGGCTACATCAAGGATGACGACGCCAAGAACTGGAACGCCGACGAGCTCCTGAGCAACATCAAGGAGGGGATGGAAGAAGCCAACAAGGATCGTGTTGCACGCGGCTTTCCCGAGCTCGAGGTGATCGGTTGGATCCAGCCGCCGGCCTATGATGCTGTAAACCATCGCCTGGTTTGGTCGATGCTGGGCAAGAACAAGGGCCGGCCGGACAACGAGCCCAGGGTGGTCAATTTCAACACCTACGCGCTGGGACGCGACGGCTATTTCAGCCTGAACCTGCTGTCGGCGTCCGACCGCATTGCCGCTGAGAAGCCGGTTGCGCAGGAGCTGCTTGGCGATCTCTCCTATAACGGCGGCAAGCGCTACGAGGACTTCAGCGCCAGCACGGATCGCGTCGCCGCCTACGGCCTTGCCGCGCTGATCGGTGGCGTTGCCGCCAAGAAGCTCGGCCTGTTCGCGATCGTGATCGCCTTCGTGCTGAAGTTCGCCAAGGTGTTCCTGCTCGGAGCGGCGGCGGTCGGCGCCGGCCTGATGAAGTTCTTTCGCCGCAAGCCGCGCGTCGATCCCGGTGGTGGCCCGGCGTGAAGGCCTTACTGGTTCTGCTGCTCTCCGGCCTGAAATGGGGCAAGCTCGCCACCACTGGCGGCAGCATGCTGCCGTCGCTGGCGCTCTACGCGACGATATGGGGCTGGCGCTACGCGGCGGGTTTCATCGCGCTGCTGTTTGCGCATGAGATGGGCCACTACGTCGCGGCGCGGCAGCGCGGCCTCGATGTCGGGGCGCCGGCCTTCATTCCCTTCATGGGCGCCTTCATCGCGCTGAAGGAGCGGCCGGCGGATGTCGAGACCGAGGCCTATGTCGCGATCGCAGGTCCGGTGGTCGGGACGATCGCCGCGCTGGCGGTGTATTGGTGGGCGAGGTCGGTGGACAGCGGGCTCCTGCTCGCGATCGCCTATTCGGGCCTGTTCCTCAATCTGTTCAATCTGCTGCCGATCTCGCCGCTCGACGGCGGCCGGGTGACGGCGGTGCTCAGTCCGCGGATCTGGTTCGCCGGTGTGCCGATCCTGCTGGCCCTGATGCTGTACCGGCCGAGCCCGATGCTCCTGATCGTGGCGGTCCTGGCGGTGCCGCAGCTCATTCAAGCCTGGCGGTACGATCCGCACGCTCCCGAGAACGTCGCCTATTATGGCGTGCCGCTGCAGACCAAGCTCGAATATGGTGCGGCCTATCTGGGGCTTGCGGCACTGCTGGCGATCATGAGCTACGACGTCCACGAGATGTTGGGCCATACCGTTCGTCCGACCTGACGAGCCGAAAGGAAGACGCGCCATGCGGCGCCGATCGATTTGCTGTTTGATGTTCGCGTTGCTGCTCTGTTTCGCGGCCGTTCGCCCTTCGGCTGCGGCCGAACCCGCCGATCCGATCCGCATCGGCGCGGTGCTGCCGTTCTCTGGCGGAGTCGAGCTTTATGGCCAGCAGGCAAAACTTGGGCTCGATCTCGCAGCGGCCGAGATCAACGCCGCCGGCGGCATTTTGGGCCGGCCGGTCAAGCTGATCTATGCCGATGACAAGACCAATCCCGATGCCGCGGCGGACGCAATGCGGTTGCTGGTCGAGAAAGACGGCGCGCTGGCGGTCGTCGGTCCGATCACCTCGCGCAATCTGAACGCGCTGGTGCCGCTCGCCGAAAGCTTCAAGACGCCGCTGCTCTACGCCACCAATTACGAGGGCGGCAAATGCAGCCGCTATTTGTTCGCGTTCGGCGCGGTGCCGAACCAGGAGCTCGGCCAGCTCTTGCCTTACATGACCCAGACTTTCGGCAACAGCTATTTCCAACTCGGCGCCGACCGGGTCTGGCCGCATCAGATGTTCGACATCGCGCAGCCGCTGATCGAGCAGCTCGGCGGCAAGGTGGTGGGCACCAAATATACGCTGGGGACCGAGACCGACTTCTCGCCGATCATCAAGGACGTCGCGGCGAGCAAGGCCAAGGTGCTGCTGTTCGCGCTGAAGGGCGACGGCATGGATTTCATCCGCCAGGCCGACGATGCGGGACTGCTGAAGGACATCACGGTCGCCTTCCTCGGATTGTCGGAGGTCGATCTCGGCATTTTCCGCGGCAAGGGCCAGAACATGGTCGCCGTGGTGCCGGCGGTCGCGGCGAGCGAAGATCCCGCCGTCAAGGCGTTCGTCGCAAAGGCCCGCGCCGCGGCGCGGCCCGGCGTCGCGGTGTCGAACTATGTGATGACGCACTACAACACCCTGATCGCGCTCAAGGCGGCGGCCGAGAAGGCCGGCAAGCTCGACAAGGAGGCGATCATCGACGCCATGGCGGGCCTCGCCATTCCGTCGCCGACCGGCCCGGTGACGATCGGTCACGATCATCACGTGGCGATGAGCATGTTCATTGCGAAGACGCAGGGCACGGACCTCGTGCAGGTCCGCGCGCTTGGCGCGATCGCGCCGCAGCCCGGCTGCAAGCTGGCCGATCGCTAGATTCTTGGCTGACCGGCAGGCCGCGGACTTCGCCCGCTTGCGGGGGAGAGAGGGGTAGCGTGATTTCGGGATAGTAGAATAATACCGCTGAGTTGCCGGCGGGCTACTTTGCATGGGGTTGTTTTTCGGCATTTGGCCTTGCGCCCCTGCGACGGCTGTCGACGCCCGCGGCAGTGCTCGCAAAAAAGTGAGCGGAAACCAAAATCGGCTGTCGGTTCCGCTTCACCGCGCTCGTCTTCTCCCCAGAACGAACTGCATGGGAGTAGGAAATGACCAATTCGACCTATCGCTGGGTGATCGTCGCGGCGGGCGGCCTGCTCGGCTGCGTCGCGATCGGCGGCATGTTCTCGCTGCCGGTGTTCCTCCAGCCGATGGCCAAGGAGACCGGCTGGTCGGTGACCGGGATCTCCAGTGCGATGACGATCGGTTTCCTCGCCATGGCCTTCACCAGCATGATCTGGGGCACGCTGTCCGACCGGTTCGGGCCGCTGCCGGTGGTGCTGACCGGCTCGGTCGTGCTGGCGGCGAGTCTCGCGCTGGCGAGCCAGACGACCTCGCTGGTGGCCTTTCAATTCGTGTTCGGCGGGCTGGTCGGCGCCGCGACGGCGGCGATCTTCGCCCCGATGATGGCCTGCGTCACCGGCTGGTTCGACACCCACCGCAGCCTTGCCGTCTCGCTGGTGTCGGCCGGCATGGGCATGGCGCCGATGACGATGTCGCCGCTCGCCGCCTGGCTGATCTCAAACCACGACTGGCGCACCGCGATGCTGATCGTCTCCGGCGTCGTCGGCGCGATCATGATCCCGGTGTCGCTCTTGGTGCGCCGCCCGCCGGCGCTGGCGGACGCGCAGGCCGCAGTGGCGTCCGAGAACGGGGAGCCGGCGATGACGCTGGCGCAGGCGCTGCGCTCGCCGCAATTCATCATCCTGATCGCGACCAATTTCTTCTGCTGCGCCACCCATTCGGGTCCGATCATCCACACCGTCAGCTACGCCATCACCTGCGGCATTCCGATGGTCGCGGCGGTCACGATCTACAGCGTCGAGGGGCTCGCCGGCATGGGCGGCCGCATCGCCTTCGGCCTGCTCGGTGACCGCTTTGGCGCCAAGCGCGTGCTGGTGTTCGGGCTGCTGGCGCAGGCGTTCGGTGCGCTCGGCTACGCCTTCGTGCGCGAACTTGCCGCATTCTATGCGGTGGCGGCGGTGTTCGGCTTCATCTATGCCGGGACCATGCCGCTCTATTCTGTGCTGGTGCGCGAGAATTTTCCGCTGCGGATGATGGGGACCGTGATCGGCGGCACCGCGATGGCCGGCAGCCTCGGCATGGCGACCGGACCGTTGGCCGGCGGCCTGATCTACGACACCTTTGCCAGCTACACTTGGCTCTATGTCGGCTCCTGGGCGGTCGGCATCGGCGCCTTCCTGATCATGATGACGTTCCGGCCGATGCCAGCGGCGCGGCCCACGGCCGTGCCCGCTGCGGCGTAAAGTTCGGTGAGGCGCGGCGTCACTTGCGGGCGCCGCGCTTCGGCCGGCGGATCGCGCGCACCTTGTTGCCGGTGGACCCGGTGCCGCAGAAGAAGCGGTCGGCGCCGTCGGACTCGAGGCCGGAGACGAACTTGCCTTCCGGCATTTCGAGCCGTTCGAGCACGTCGCCGGTTTGCGGATCGATGCGCCGCACGTCGCTTTTGTCGTCTTCCCAGGTGGCGTGCCAGAGCTCGCCGTCGACCCAGCTGACGCCGGTGACGAAGCGGTTGCTCTCGATGGTGCGCAGGATCGCGCCGGTCTCGGGATCGATCTGCAAAATCTTGCGGTCGCGATACTCGCCGACCCACAGCGCACCTTCGGCCCAGGCGAGGCCGGAATCGCGTCCGCCGCCGGGGGCGGGGATCGTCGACACCACGCGACCGCTGTTTGGATCGATCTTCTGGATGCGGTCCTCGGCGATCTGATAGAGATGCTTGCCGTCGAAGGCGGTGCCGGCATGGGCCGCGACGTCGATGGTGCGCGTGGTCTTGCCGCTGTCGGGATCGAACGCGATCAGGCGGTCGCCGGCCGCAAACCACACCTGCGTGCCGTCGAAGGTGACGCCGCCGACGCGCTCCACGCCGTCGAACGGGCCGTACTCCCGGATGATCTCGGCTTCTGACGTCTTCATGCTCCGCTCCTGAAATTTTGTTTGACGCGTTTTCTTCACGCGAACCGGTATCCACTTCGCTTGAAAACGCTCTGAATGCTTCCCGATGCTAGCCGTTCGGCAGCAGGGCAGGGAGTAACAACGTCGTCGTGAATCCCGGTACCGGCGGGGTGATCCAGCGCCGCGCGCGGGCGCGGCCGACCGATTGCACCTTGCCCGAGGCGGCCAGCGCATCGAGCGCACGCTGCACGGTGCGCTGGCTGGCGCCGAGCGCAACCGACAGCGCCGAGCTCGACCAGGCCTCGCCATCGGCGAGAAAGGCCAGCACCTCGGCGTGCTCCTCGTCGACCGGCAGCGCCAGCACCGCCACCTCGCGCCGGCCATGCGGCTTGAGCACGAAACCGTCAGGCGTCGCGCTGAGCTCGGCGAGTGGCCGCAGCGCTCGCCGCAGCCGGCCGATCTCGACCCGCAGCCGCGCCCGGTGCGATTCATCGGCCTGCTTGCCGCGAAACGCCCGCGCGATTAATTCACCGCGCGAGACGTCGTTCGGCCAGGCTTCGCCCAGCGCCCGGGCGAGCGCGAACAGCACCGGCCGCGTCGTCAGCGCGATGGTCGTGCTGACATCGCGCACGACGTAGCGGCAGGCGTCCACCACCAGCGCTTTCGAGCCCATCAGCGCCTCGACCTCCTCGAGCAGCAACGAACGCTCGCTGCCGCGCGCGATCAGCCGGGCGGCAGGTGTCGTCAGCAGGCGGGCGGTGCTGTCGACCTCGGCTGCGAGCGCCGCGATGCCGGTACGGCGCGCGGCGTCGCCGGCCCGTGCAATCGCCTCGCGCGCCGGCTTGGTCCGCAGCCGCCGCATCGCGATGCCGGCGACGACCAGCTCATGACCGACCCGCAGCGCCGGCGGCAAGGGCGAGGGGTCGAGCCCGGCGAGCATGCGCTCGGCCTCATCCAGGCTTCCGATCAGGAGCAGGCGGCGGATCTCGAGGTAGCCGGCATGCGCGGCGTTGAGCGCATCGCCATGCGCGTCGAGCGTCGCCCGCGCCGCGGCGAGCGCGCGCTTGGGAAACGACAAATCGCGCGACACCAGCGCGATCTCGGCCTCGGCGACGACGCAGCGCGCCCGAGCGACCGCTTCCTTCGGGCCGAAGGCGCGGCCGGCGCGGCGCAGCAGGTCCTTGGCGCGGACGAAATCGCCGAGCCGCGCCATCGCGATGCCGCGCAGCGCCAGCGCCGGCGCGTCGTCGCGCAGCGCCACCCGTTTCAGTGCGCCGAGGGGATCACCCGCCGCGAGCGCGAGCGCCGCTGCCGTGATCAGCGAGTCCATGCAAATCCCGACACACTTGTCACTCTCGCCCTCCGAGGTCCGGTTCTAACCTAGCACATGACAGTGGAACAGCATGGGAGAGTGAATCATGAGCTGCGAGACAATCGGAACCAGCAAGCCGGAGTTTTCCGCGGGGTTCGGCGGCTTCGCCCGCGCGATGGCGCACTATCTGTCGCTGACGGCGGCGCCGACCTTCGCCCTGATGGCGGTGATCGCGGCAGCCGCGCCGGCCGACGTGCTGTGCATCGGCATGGCGGAGCCGTTCTCGCTGGGCGGCATGGTGCCGATGTACGTGCTGATGAGCGCCTTCCATCTGGCGCCGTGGCTGCGGCTGGTCCGATGACCATTTCAATCCGGCAGCGCGAACACCGCGCAGGGCTGTGCGATGCCGCGCAGCTCGTAGCTGCCGAGCGCGACCAGCGGCATGTCGACTTCGGCGGCAACCGCGCCGGACACCAGCACTGTCTGCTCCAGCGGCTTGCACAGCCCTTCGAGCCGGCTGACCAGATTGACCGCCGCGCCGATCGCGGTGAAGTCGAGGCGGTCGGCGGCGCCGATATTGCCCCAATGCACCTCGCCGAGATGCAGGGCTGCGCCGAACGCCAGCGGCGGCTGGCCCTGCTTGCGGCGCCCGGCGTCGAGATGCGCCATGCCGACCCGCGCCGCCGCCACCGCCCGCAGCGCCGCCTCGCAGGCGGCGCGCGGACCCGCCGTGACCGGGAAGATCGCGAGCAGACCGTCGCCGATGAATTTCAGCACCTCGCCGCCGAAGGCGTGGATCGCGCCGGCGATGCGGTCGAACCAGGCGTCGAGTGCCGCGATCACCTCCGCCGGCGGATGGTGTTCGGAGAGCGCGGTGAAGCCGCGCAAATCGGCGAACAGCAGCGCCGCCCGGATGGTCTCCCCGGTGTTGCGGCGCAGCGGCGAGGCCAGCACGCGTGCCGCGCTGCGGCGGCCGAGATAGGCCTCGAGCGCCGCCATCAAGGTCGCGCGCGAAGCAAGCGCGGCCAGCGGTGCGGCCGCGAACCGCGCCGCCTGGCGCAGCTGATCGGCTTCATCCGCGGTGAAAGGGCGGGTTCCGATCCAGCCGAGCGTCGGACCGTCGATCCGCGGTCCGATCGTGTCCTCATGCACGGGACCGGGCGCAAGGCCGCTGAGCCAGCGCCGGCCGGCATCCGCGGATCCCACCAAATCGGGCATGGCAAACGGCTGCTCCGGCGCGAAGCCGAGCGCCTCGATCACCTCGCCATCGCCGGCGCGCCACAGCCAGGTGCGGCGGGCGATCAGGGGGTGCGGAACCTCGAGCGTCAACGCGCCACCGGCAATCGGCAGGCCGTCCGCAACCAGATGTGCGCCGAGCTCCGCCAGCAGCCGGTTGGCGCCCGCGGTCTCGGCGGCGGCGTCGACCAGCCAGCTCAGCGTCGAAGACAGATGCATCGTCCCATCATGGGGTTGACGCCCCGCCGTTGTCACGCACTATCCCTGCAACCCCGCCGCCAATGGAGGATGGATCGATGACCGAAGCCTTCGTCGTTCAACGCGAGATGCAGATCGCAGCCCCGCCCGCGACCGTGTTCGCGTTCCTGACCGATCCGCAGAAGATCATCGCCTGGATGGGGCTGGAGGCTGCGACCGAGCCGCAGCCCGGCGGGCTCTACTTTCTCAGCCTCAACAAGGAACGCACGCGCGCTGCGCGCGGCACGTTCCGCGAGGTCGTGCCGGTGCATCGCCTCGCCTACAGCTTTGGCTGGGAGGGCAGCGAGGAGGTGCCGCCCGGATCGAGCCTGATCGAGATCGACCTGGTCGACAAGGACAACGGCACCTTGCTGCGCATGACCCATAGCGGCCTGCCCAATGCGGCGCAGTGCGCCAGCCATAACGAGGGATGGGCGCACTATATCGACCGGCTGGCACTGGTAGCCGCCGGCCGCGATCCGGGACCGGATCTCGGTCCCGCCGGTCGCCGCTGACGGCACGGTTGTAGAACTGCCGTCTCAGCCCGGCCATTTCGAGCCGAGGATGATCGAGCAGAAATTGGTGCGCTTGAAGCTCGGGTCCTTCAGCGCCAGCACGTCGGCCTTGACGTTGCCGAAGGTGGTCTGCGGCTTCCTGATGATGCCGGCGGCGAAATGATCGATGATGTTTTCCTTGAAGTTCGCCTCGCGCGGATGATGCGCGCAGACATGATCGCGGTGCTCGCGCGAGAAGTCGTCATAGGCGATGCCGAGCACGTCCATCTCGACACCCGCGGTCACCAGCGCGATGGTCGGGCGCATGTGCTCGGGGACGCCGGGCGTGGTGTGCAGCGCGATCGCGGTCCAGACGTCTTCGATGTCGCGCTCCGCCACGCCGTAGCCCTTGAGGAAGTCGCGCGCGGCGTTGGCGCCGTCGACCTCGAAGCGCAAATCGGGGCTGGCATGCGCCGCGGTCAGGCCCATGTCGTGAAACATCGCGCCGATATAGAGCAGCTCGGAATCGTATTTCAGTCCACGGCGGTTGCCGGTCAGCGCGCCCCACAGAAATACCCGGCGGCTGTGATTGTAGAGCAGGTCGTCCTCGGTATCGTGGACCAGCTGGGTGGCGGCACGCGCCATGGCGCTGTCGGGAATGCGAATGCCGGCGATGATCTCGGTCATTTCAAGACGCTCCTCGATGTGGCAAGACGGTGCCGTGGCGTGCGAACACGCTGGTCGCGAGCGCTCGTCGTTGCGGTGTGTTCGGATTGCCGCTTGGCGCGATCCGCTCGCGATGTTGTCGCCGGTTTTGGCCGCTGGCCGCAACAATGCTGCGCCGCCGGATCGGGACAACGGCACGTCGTTTCACGCCAGCGGGACAGGGAAGGGATATGGCGGTTCAGAAAGTCGCGATCGCGATTCACGAAGGGGTGCAGGCGCTCGATGTCGCAGGTCCCGTCGACGTCTTTGCCGAAACCAACGGCTTCGTCGCGGCCGGCGATGGCTATGAGACCGTGCTGGTCGGCGCCAGCCGTGACCCGCTGCGCGCGTCGAACGGCATGAAGATCTCGGCCGACCTCAGCTTCGATGAGGCGCGCGACGGCTTCGACATCCTGCTCGTCGCCGGCGGTCCGGAGTTGCCCGACGCCGAGCCCGATCCCGAACTGACGCAGTGGCTGCGCGCGGCGCCAGAGCGCGCCGAACTCTATGGTTCGATCTGCACCGGCGCCTTCGCGCTCGGCCATGCCGGATTGCTCGACGGCCACAAGGTCACGACGCATTGGCAGAACGCGCAGCGGCTCGCGGCGCGCTTCCCGGCGGCCGAGGTGATGTTCGATCGCATCCATATTCGCGACGGCAGGCTGATGACCTCGGCGGGCGTGACCGCAGGCATCGACCTTGGCCTCGCGCTGGTCGCCGAACGCCACGGGCCGCAGGTCGCGGTGGCGGTGGCAAAACGGCTGGTCGTGGTGGCGCAGCGCCAGGGCGGCCAATCGCAGTTCAGTCCCTATCTCACCGCGCCGATCGACGAGGGCTCGCCGATCGCGCGGGCGCAGGCCCATGTCATGCAGCATGTCGGCGAGCGCCACACGCTGCAGTCGCTGGCCGAGACCGTCGGCATGAGCGTGCGCAATTTCGGCCGCGCCTTCGCGCAGGAGGCCGGCATCACTCCGCATGAATTCGTCGAGCGCGCGCGGATCGATGCCGCGCGCCGGCTGCTCGAGGGCAGCGACCGGCCGCTCAAGGCGGTGGCGTTCGACTGCGGCTTCGGCTCGGCCGACCGGATGCGTATCGTGTTCACCGAGCGGCTCGGCGTGTCGCCGGCGCAGTACCGGTCGAGTTTCCGCACATTGTGATGCGGTTCATGAAGCGCGCCCGCAATCTGTGGTAGCGTCGCCATCGTCGCCGCCGTTTCCAGCAACAGATCTTCTGCCGCGAGGTTCGCCATGGACGCGCTCACCCTCTTCATCATCCGTCATGCCGAGAAGCCCGGTGAATCCTGGCCCGGGCCGGGTTTCACCGCGCAGGGCCTCTCCGACACCGAATCGCTGGTGCTGCGCGGCTGGCAGCGCGCCGGCGCCTGGACCGCTCTGTTCGGCACCGATCTCACCAGCGGCGACTATGCCAAGCCGGACGCGATCTTTGCCGCGACGCCCGGCACGCAAACCAACCAGCCGCCGAGCAGCCGGCCCGCCGAGACGATCTCGGCGCTGGCGGCGCGGCTTGCGCTGACGCCGAACGAGGGCTTTGGCAAAGGCGACGAGAAACATCTGATGGATGCGGTGCTGGCATTGAAGGGCACAGCGCTGGTGTGCTGGGAGCACAAGGCGATCATTTCCGACATCCTTCCGCGGATCCCGGTCAGCAAGGGCAAGCCGCCGACCAAATGGGATGGCAGCCGTTTTGACGTCGTGCTGCGCTTCGACCGCGCCAAGGGCGACGACAAGTTCGCCTTCAAGGAGCTGTTTCCGAAACTGCTGTCCGGCGATTCCGACAAGCCGCTGGACGGCTGAGGCGGACAGCCGCCACACCGCTTACTCGAACCCGACCGGCGGCGGCGACCAGCGCATGCGCCTGGGCAAAGCTGCTGACACCATGGTGGCAACAGGGGAACGCTAGAGTCGCGCAACAGACACCGTGCCAGGGAGAACTCCGCAATGAGCACGACGTACGGTACAACGCGGCTGGAACGGACATCCATATCGACCCGGCATGCCTCCAGCTTCATTTTGAAATGTTGGAATGCCTTTCAGGAGCGCCGCGAACGCCAAAAATTGCGCGCCACCTTGTCCGATCTAAGCGACAGGGAGCTGATGGATATCGGCACGGCCCGCGGCGAGATCGACTATATTGCCTCGCTCCAGGGCATTGACCCGCGAGGCATGCGATCCGGCTAATGGCTGTGTCAGCAATACTCTGACGGGTCGTAAGGGTATCGATTTTCAGACCTTGCTCGGCGTCCAGTTCGTCGCGGCGTCGGAGCGGGCGAAGACGGTTCAGACCTCTTGCGATGCGCGCCGGCGCACTTCGAGCGCGGCATGCCGGCGGCGCGGCCCCGGCAAAATAGTGAGGTTCAGCGAGCCACCGTGACTTGCTAACAGCTTAACGTCGCGATCCCTCCGGGCGACCTGGTTTCGATATTTTCATCAGCAAGGAACGAAACCAGAGCGAGCCCTGATCATGCTGAGCCGTAGCTGGATAGAATAGGAACTGCTCATCAATTCCGGGATCGAACGGCGGTTTGACCGTCATCAAGTTCAGACGGTCGGCTAGCAGTTCGGCAAGCCTGCTCGGGACAAAGGCTACAAGATCGGTTTCAGCCGCAATGTGCAGGGCCTGAAGGTAGCTCGGGGCAACGATAGCGCTATTTCGGCGCATGCCCAATGTCGTGAGCCAATCGTCGATCTGATCCGAAGAGCTGCCGCGACCGACGATCGCGACATGTCTCGCCTTGAGGAATGCGTCCACGGTGCGAAGCCGCTTCCCCACCGGATGATTGCGCCTGACGACAAGCACATCCGTATCGCGATAAAGCGTCGACCGATGAAAGCCCGGAAAGGAATCCCCGAGATTGGTTACGATCGCGTCGAGCTTTCGCAGGAAATCTTCCGTGATGAGGTGCGGACCGCGCCACGGGGTGATTTCGACGCATACGTTCGGGGCCTCGCGCAGGACCGCTTCGGTTAGAGCCGGAGCCATCAGACTGACGACGATGTCCGGTGCCATCAATACGAAACGGCGCCGGCTGGTCGCGGGGTCGAACTCCATCCCTTCAAACAGCTTCCTTGCGGCAGCCAGGGCCTCACTGACCGGTTCGCGCAGCCCAAGCGCGCGAGGTGTCAATTCCATCCTGGAGCCAACCCGTACCAGCAAGGGGTCGTTGAGCAGAGCACGCAGCCGTCGCAGTGCATGGCTCGCGGCCGGCTGCGATAGACCTAGCCGCGCCGCCGCGTGCCCGACTGCGCGCTCGGTCAACAGCGCATCCAGGACCCTGAGCAGATTCAAGTCGAAGCGCTCTACATTCATGCGGCGAATGTAATCCATCAAGCTCATTCATTGGAATCATTCATTTGCACCGGTTATGTTTCCGAGAGGAGTACGACAACATGCGAATTGAGCCGATTGGTCCACCATACGCACCAGACGTGCAGGCGTTGTTCGATCGCCTGCCGGCCTCATGGTTGCCTCCGTTCAAGCTCTTCACCGTCCTTGCCCGCGATGAGCGATTGCTGCTGCGCTGGACGCGCGCAGCGGTGAGCTATCTCGAGCCTAGTCACGTAACGGTACGGCAGCGTGAAGTGTTATTGCTGCGCGTCACCGGTCGATGCCGATGCGCATATGAATGGGGTATGCGCGTCCACTATTTCGCGAAGGAAGCAGGTCTGACCGACGATCAGGTCTACGCGACAGTCTATGGCGATCACTCGGACCCGGGATGGTCGGCGACGGATCGATTGCTTATCCGCCTCGCCGACGAACTGCACGATACCGTCGACGTCAGCGACCAGCTCTGGGCTGATCTGAAAGAGAGCTTTTCCGACGAGGCCATCATGCAGCTTTTGATGATGGCGGGCTACTATCGCACAGTCGCGTACGTCGCAAACGGCCTGAAACTTCCGCTCGAGCCTGCGGTTGGGCAGCCATTCCCCGCGGCGAGAAGCTGAGAACGGCCATGCGAGTTGAGCCGCTGATCCCCCCATATTCCGCCCACGTTCAGGCCGAGCTCGACCTGCTGCCGAAATCGTGGCTGCCTCCGTTCCAGCACTACGGCCTTCTCGGCCGCGATCCGCGGCTCCTTCGGGCGTACCGTCTCGGGTCGGTCGCATATCTAGATCCAGGCCACATCACTCTGCGCCAGCGCGAGGTGTTTCTTCTGCGCGTGACAGGGCGTTGTCAGAATGGCTTCGAATGGACCCTGCGCGTTCACTATTTTGCCGACGATGCAGGGGTGACGGAAGCGCAGCTGCACGCTTCGGTCCACGGCAGTGCCGACGACGCCTGTTGGGAATCCGGTGACCGCATCCTCATCCGCCTTGCTGATGAGCTGCATGACACCGCCACGATCGGCGATGCACTTTGGGACGACATGCGCCCCGTCTTCACCGATGAAGCGGTCCTGCAGCTGATATTGCTGGCGGGTCACTATCGAACCAATGCTTACATCTCGAAGGGGCTGCGGGTTCCCGTGGAATCCCGGGTCAAGCGCCCATTTCCGGTCCCGCTGTAGGAGACCGGGCCGATGATTTGTGCAGCGCCAGTTCCGACGAGCCGCCTGATGGATGAGGGCGGCCGCGCCGATCACGCGGGCTCGAGCGCAAGCGCCTTGCGCAATTTTCGCGTCAGCTTGGCGGCGATCAGGGCGTGCGCCTGGCCGAGATAGGCCTTGAGCTCGGCGTCGGGCAGGGCGTTGTTGCCAACGAGCTGCACCCATTTGGCGCGCGCGAGGTAGGGCGCCGGGCGAGCCACGCCTTGCTCGATCAGCATCTCGTAGGCCATGTTCGAGGTCTTGAACATGTAGCCGCCACCGGCCTGCTCGCAAAAGCCGCCGCCCAGTGCGAACATCTTGCCGCCGACCTTGAACACCGACGTGCCCTCCCATTGCACCACCTTGGTGGCCGCGGGAAGGCGCAGACAATGGGCTTCGAAGGTTTTGAGGCGCATGCGTCGTGGAACCCGTGAACTCGCGTAAAGCCATAGGCCAACCGCGCGGAAGCCGGCAAGCCCGATCGCGAAATCCGGCCCGCGACTGGCGTGATCGGGTGCCAAAACGGCGCAAGCGATGCTGGATTTTGCCGGCGCTTGCTGCTCTGCTGCTGAAAACAACAGGGAGCAAAGCGCCCGATGTCCGCCGTTCCGCCATCTCATCCACTCGACCGCCCGATCTGGAGCGCGCTGACCACGCGGCAGCGGCCTCTCGCCGAGGGCGGCGGCGTTGCGCTGCGCTATCCGGTCGCGGTCGCGCCGTTCGCCGACGTGGTCGATCTGTCGCCGGAAAGCTTTGCGGCGCTTGGCGCCATGTTGTCGGGCAGCGAGATGGCGGTGCTGTTCACGCCGGATGCCGTGACCGCGCCGGCGGACTTCAAGCTGCTGCTGGCCGAAACCGCCGAACAGATGATCGGCACGCCCGCGGAATGTTCGCTGTCCGGCGTCGGCATCGTGACGCTCGGCGCGGCCGACGTCCCGGCGATGATGGGATTGGTGGAGCTGACCAAGCCGGGGCCGTTCGGTACGCGGACCCACGAGCTCGGTACGTTTCTGGGCATCCGCGTCGATGGCGAGCTGGTCGCGATGACCGGCGAGCGGATGAGGCCGGGCAACTACACCGAGATGACCGCGGTCTGCGTGCACCCGGATCATCGTGGTCGCGGCTACGCGCAGGCGCTGCTGTCGGCCGTCGCACGCCAGATCGTGGCGCGCGGCGAAATCCCCTTCCTGCACGTCTTCACCGGCAATGCATCCGCGATCGCGCTCTATCGCCGCCAAGGCATGGCGATCCGCCGCCGCCTGCATGTGACGGTGCTGCAGAGGCCGGAGTAGGCGAAGTGCCGCATCACGACTGCGGACGAAACGCGTCGCGAGATCGCGATGCCGCTTCCTCAAACCAAACTGTCATCGCCCGGCTCGACCGGGCGATCCAGTACGCCGCGTCGTCTCGGCTCAATAACTAGTGCCTCTGGAATACTGGATCACCCGCATGCGCATGCGCGGCTGATGACGGCGCGCTTGTGGAGCCGGTCTTGCGACGACGAGCGACTCAACGCCGCCTTCGCGCTCTCGTCTTCCTTCCGCCACCCGCCGCAATCCGGGTCAGCGCATCCGCAAACGCGCGCGCTGCCGGACCGAGCGGCTCGTCGAGGCGATGCGCCAGATACGCCTCCATCGCCAGCGCGGTGTTGCGGCCGAGTGCGCGGGTTTCGACCCGCACCAGGCGGCGCTCGCGCAGGTCGCGCGCCACTTGCCAGAGCGGCAGGCGGCCCCAGCCGAGGCCGGCGAGGATCATCGCGTGCTTGGTATCCTGATTGCTGACCCGGCAGGTCTGCGGCGACAGCACACCGAAGTTGCGGCCCTCCGACAGCGAAGTCGGGTCGGACAGCACGATCTGCAGGTGATCGGCGAGGTCGGCGACGGTCTTGCGGCCGCGGCGTGCCAGCGGATGACTGGCGGCGGCGACCGCCACGATCTGCACCGCACAGATCGCATCGAGCGCAAGACGTGGATCGCGAAAATCCTCGCCGACCGTGACTGCGAGCGCGCTGCGCCGCTCGGTCAGGGCCTCGATCGGTCCGCCCATCGGCTCGACCGCAAGCCGCACGCCGACCGACGGATAGGCGGCGCGCATCTCGGTGAGCGCGGCACCGACGGCAGCGATCGGAAACAGCGTGTCGACGATTACCGAGAGCTCGGATTCCACCCCGTCGCCGAGCCCGCGCGCCCGTGCCCGCATCGCATCGACGCGCAGCAAGAGGTCGCGCGCATTGCTCAGTAGCGCCTTGCCTTCGGCGGTCAGTTCGGGGCGATGGCTTGAGCGATCGAACAGCGTGAGGCCGAGCTCGGCCTCGAGATTGGCGACGGCATGGCTGACCGCGGACTGCACCCGTGCCAGCCGGCCGGCGGCGGCGCGAAAACTGCCGCTCTCGGCGATGGCGACGAAGATGCGGATCTGGTCGAGCGTGAGGTTGTCGAGCATGATCTATGAAATCGATCAGTTGGATGCAAAACATATCACTGCTGTCGATGGCCGGGAAACGCTATCTCCTCACGATCCGACCGGTGCCAGGCAAGGGCACGGCAAGGGCAGGGTGAACGCATGACGATCGAGACGGCGGTGCGGCCGCGAGGCGAGGCGAAGCGCTGGGCGACGGTCGCCGTGGTCGTCGGCTGCGGCATCGCCGCCGCCGTGCAGGTCGGCAAGGTGCCGATCGCCGCGGCGATGCTGCAGACCAGTTTCGGCATCGACCTCGCCGCGATCGGAACCATCGCCGGTATTTTCGCGCTGCTGGGAATGGCCGGCAGCATCCCGGCCGGCGTCGTCGTCGCCGCGATCGGCGCCCGCAGGGTGCTGCTGTGCGGGCTCGCCGCCATTGCGCTCGGCGCCGGCATCGGCGCGCTCGCGCCGTCGCTGGCGGTGCTGCTGGCCTCGCGCCTGCTGGAGGGGCTCGGCTTCCTGCTGACGATGGTCGCCGCGCCGGCACTGCTCGACCGCATCGTCGAGGTCAGCGCCCGCGACGTCACCATGGCGGTGTGGAGCTGCGTGATGCCGTTCGGCATCGCGCTGGCGTTGCTGGCCGGCCCACTGTTCGAAAGCTGGCGCGCGATCTGGTCGGCCAGTGCGCTGATGGTCGCGGTGCTGTTCGCGCTCGCGGTCGTGATCGTGCCGGGCACCGCAGCGCGGAGCGGACCGGCGCGAGGTGGCCTGCTGCGCGAAGCGGCGGCGCTGGCGCGCCGGCGCAGTCCGGCGCTGCTGACCGCGCTGTTTGCGCTCTACAGCCTGATGTTCTTCGCCTTGTTCAGCTTCCTGCCGATCCTGCTGACCGAGCGCCTCGGCGTATCCGGCCAGAGCGCCGGCGCGCTCAGCGCGCTCGCGGCCGCCGCCAACGTCACCGGCAATCTGGCGGCCGGTCAGCTGATGGCCCGCGGCGTCCATCGCGCCGCGCTGATCGCGCTCGCCGTGTTCGTGATGGGCGCCTCCGCGCTCGGAATCTTCCTGCCGGTGCTCGGCGGGACGGGCGCGTTCCTACTGTGCCTGCTGTTCTCCGCGGTCGGCGGCGCGATCCCCGCGACCCTGCTCGCGACCGCACCGATGGCGGCGCGATCCGCATCGATGGTTCCGGTCATGATGGGACTGCTGATGACCGGCAGCAATTTCGGCCAGGTCACCGGACCGATCGCGGTTGGCGCGGTGGTCTCGGCATGGGGCTGGAGCGCCGCCGGCGTTTTGGTGGTTGCCGCGGCGATCCTCGCCGGCGTCGCGGTGTGGATGCTCGCAGGTCGTGATCACAATGGCGTGGGCGAGGCGAGGGACCCGGCTTGACGGCGCGGGCGCGGCGGCCGAAGGAGGGAAGCTCTCTCCCGCCAACGACCACAGGACATTTGCATGACACGCGTGCGCTGTATCACCGAAATGGGCATGGGCGTCGACGTTCACGGCCGCGACGCCACCAAGGCCGCCAAGCGCGCGGTCTCCGATGCGATCCGCCACTCCAGCCTCGGCTTCTTCCGCATGCTCGGCAAGACCGCCAAGGACATGTTCGTCGACGTCACCATCGCGGTGCCGAATCCGGAGGAGGTCGATACCGCGGCGGTGGCCAAGGAATTGCCCTACGGCACCAAGACGGTGAAGGCGATCGCCGGCGGACTGGAGATACCGTCCGATCAGGGCAACGACCCGATCCTGATCGCGAACGCCGCGGTCATCGTCAGTTTTGATGATGGGAAGTGATGCCACCACCAGCGTCGCCTGGCGATAGCCAGGACCCATAACCACAGGATCGGGTTGTTGAAGAGGAACGGGCCTAGTCATCGCCCCGCAACTAGCATTCGGGGTAATGGGTGCTGGCTTGCGCCAGGACGACAGAGTTCGCCAGGACGACGGGCGTCACTCGCTAAAATAATCCGGCTTGCCGGTGGTCCAGGTCTCGCCCCAATGCTGGCTGCCGCCATCGACCGTCAGCGTCTCGCCGGTGATGAAATTGCCGGAGGGGCCGCTGAGATAGACGGCCGCTTCCGCGATGTCCCAGGGCGAACCGGGGCGCATCATCGGGTTCGAGCGCGGATAGGCGGCGCGCGCCGCTTCGCTGTAGACGTTCCAGCCCTCGGTCTCGATCGCGCCGGGCGCGATGCAATTGACGCGGATGTTCAGCGGCGCCCACTCGACCGCGAGCGCACGCGACAGGCCGATCACGCCGGACCGCGCCGCGATGGTGTGCGCGATGCCGTAGAGGCCGTGGCTCGTCACCACCACGATGTTGACGATGCTGCCGGCCTGTGCGTGGTGGCGCCAGTGCTGCGCGGCGGCCTGCATCATGTACCAGGTGCCGTTGAGGTTGGTGTTGATGACCGCGTTCCAGCCCTTGATCGAAAAGTCGATCGCAGCCTGCGGGAACTGGCCGCCGGCGCTGTTGACGAGATGATCGATGCGGCCGTGTTGCGCCCACAGCGCATCGAACATCGCGTTGACCGCATCCGCATCCTTGATGTCGACCACGTGCGCGGAGGCCTTCAGGCCGCGCCGCATGAGGTGATCGGCGAGTGCGGCGAGCTTGTCACCGTTGCGGCCGGTCACCACGACATGGGCGCCGAGCCGCGCCAGCAGCCAGGCGATGGCCCGCCCGATGCCGCCGGCGCCGCCGGAGACCACCGCCACCTGACCGGCCAGTGCATCCGCCGCGAACACGGTCGGATGCGTGGCCAGTTCGTCGTCGGAAAGACCAAGCCGTTCCGGCTTCGGCTGATCGCTCATGTGCGGCCCTTGCGGCTGGCATCGAGGCCCCTACACTAATCACCCAAGCGCAATCAGGCAAAGACATCGACATGACCGACCTCTCGGCTTTTCCAATCACCAAACGTTGGCCCGCCCGGCATCCGGATCGCCTGCAGCTCTATTCGCTGCCGACGCCGAACGGGGTGAAGGTCTCGATCATGCTGGAGGAGATCGGGCTGCCCTACGAGGTGCATCTGGTCGACTTCGGCAAGGACGACCAGAAGACGCCGGAATTCCTATCGCTGAATCCGAACGGCAGGATCCCCGCGATCATCGATCCCGATGGTCCCGGCGGCCAGCCGCTGCCGCTGTTCGAGTCCGGCGCCATCCTGCAATATCTCGCCGAGAAGACCGGCGAGCTGCTGCCATCAGATGCCGCGCGCCGCTATCAGGCCATCCAGTGGGTGCATTTCCAGATGGGCGGCATCGGCCCGATGTTCGGCCAGGTCGGCTTCTTCCACAAATTCGCCGGCAAGGATTTTGAGGACAAGCGGCCGCTGCAGCGCTACGTCGACGAATCGAAGCGCCTGCTCGGCGTGATGGAGACGCACCTCGCCGGGCGGCAGTGGTTCATGGACGACGAATACTCGATCGCCGACGTCTCGATGATCGGTTGGGTGCGCAATCTGATCGGCTTCTACGGTGCACGCGAGCTGGTCGAGTTCGATCAGTTCAAGCATGTCGCCGGCTGGCTCGAGCGCGCCCTCAAGCGGCCGGCCGTGGAGCGCGGCCTGAATATTCCTAAGCGCCCGACCTGAGCAGCTCATAGACAACGGGATTGTCGGCGCAGGCGCCAAAGCCGCATTCGAGCAAAGTGGAGATCACGTTCAGCGCCGTCAGTCCGGTTACGAGCCACACCGCGCCTTGCGCGAAGCGGCTGGGCGGTTGCACCTGCGTCGCGCGGTGATCGAACTGGCGGTCGAACAGCAGCATGATCGCGAGCAGGACGATGGCCGCGACGAAGCCGATCAGCGCCCAACTGTAGTAGTGATAGCCGAGCAGTGCCGATCCGTAACCGGCATCTCCAGGGAGGATGTGCAGCAGCACCTGCCGTGTCGAGACGACGGCGCCCGCGACCGCCGTCAGCAGCGACAGCGCGTAGTGGCTCGGCCGCGGCCCGAAGCGAACATTGAGGATCGGACCGACCGCCAGCATCGCGAACAGGATGCGCTGCAAGAGACACAGCGGGCAGGGCAGCTCGTGCAGCAGGAACTGGGCGGCGAAGGCCGCAGCCAGCACTAGCGCAACGCCGTACAGCGCGAGCGCATTCAACGTCGTGGCCTGCGTGTCGGTCATGGCCGGCCCCTAGAACGACAGGTTGAGCCGGTCGGTGGCGTGGTGCAGGAAGGTCGCGACACAGCCGATCAGCACCACTGCGAACAGGCCGACTGCGAGCGGACGCGGACCTCGCCACGCAACCAGCATGACGATCGTAATGGCAAGAAACAGTATCGTGAATTCCATCCATTGCCCCCCGATGCCAGCTTGCCCGCACTATATGCCAGATTCGTGCTCGCACTGGTGCGAACCCAGTGCCTTGTCGTCCTTGCGCGACGGTGAGCAAGAATGGCATGCAGTGAGCAAGAATGGGCATTGTCGCCTGTGCGCCGCTCCGCCAAGATGACACCACCAGTCGAGTTAGAGCCAGCCCGGGGCACCTCATGACCACAGCCGCAATCAAGCCCGTTGCCCATCACCAACACCAGCCCTGGTACAAGATCCTCTACATTCAGGTGCTGATCGCGATCTTCGCGGGCGTGCTGGTCGGCTACTTCTACCCCGACCTCGGCAAGGAGCTGAAGCCGCTCGGCGACGGCTTCATCGCGCTGATCAAGATGATGATCGCGCCGGTGATCTTCTGCACCGTGGTGCACGGCATCTCCTCGATGGGCGACCTCAAGCGCGTCGGCCGCGTCGGATTGAAGGCGCTGATTTATTTCGAAACGGTCTCGACAGTGGCGCTGGCGATCGGCCTCCTGGTCGGCGAATTGCTGCAGCCCGGCCACGGCTTCAACATCGATCCGGCCACGATCGATCCGAAGTCGGTCTCCACCTACGTGACGCAGGCCAAGGAGCAGGGCATCGTCCACCATCTGCTGGCGATCATTCCGGACAGCTATTTCGGCGCGGTGGCGCGCGGCGACCTGCTGCAGGTGCTGCTGATCTCGATCCTGTCGGGCTTTGCCATCGTGTTCATGGGCAAGGTCGGCGAGCCGATCGCGGCGGCGGTCGACACCGCCGCAAAGATGTTCTTCGGCATTATCCGCATGATCGTCCGCCTCGCGCCGCTCGGCGCATTCGGCGCCATGGCCTTCACCGTCGGCGCCTACGGCCTCGGCTCGCTGGTGAATCTGGCGGCGCTGATCGGCACCTTCTATCTCACCAGCGTCCTGTTCGTGCTGATCGTGCTCGGCGCGATCGCGCGGCTGTCGGGCTTCTCGATCATCCGCTTCATCGCCTATATCAAGGACGAGCTCTTGATCGTGCTCGGCACCTCGTCGTCGGAGACGGTGCTGCCGCAGATGATCCAGAAGATGGAGCATCTCGGCGCCTCGCGCTCGGTGGTCGGCCTCGTGATCCCGACCGGCTACAGCTTCAACCTCGACGGCACCAACATCTACATGACGCTGGCGACGCTGTTCCTGGCGCAGGCCACCAACACCCATCTGACGATTTGGCAGGAGCTCGGCATTCTGGGCATCGCCATGATCACCTCGAAGGGCGCCTCCGGCGTCACCGGTGCGGGCTTCATCACGCTGGCGGCGACGCTGTCGATCGTGCCTGATATCCCGATCCAGTCGATCGCGATCCTGGTCGGCATCGACAAGTTCATGAGCGAGTGCCGCGCGCTGACCAATCTGATCGGCAACGGCGTTGCCTGCGTCGTGATCAGCCTGTCCGAGGGCGAGCTCGACAAGGACGCGCTGCACGAGACCATGGCGCATCCGATCGAACTCGGCGAGGCGCTGGAGCCGGGTGGGGGCGGCTGAGCAGCATCAGTCCGGGACGCCGGCCGCCTTCAGCGTCTCGACATAGGTCCTGGACATCGCCTCGACCGGGAACGGAATCCGCGACAGGAACGTGGCAATCGAAAACTCCGGATCGACCTTGAGCAGCTCGCGCGCGGTCTGGGTCGCGCGCTCGGTGTCGCCGGTCTTGACCAGCGCCACGATCAGGACGCGCAGCGCCACCGCGAAGCGGCGGTTCTGTGCCAGCGCCTTGTCCGCCCAGCTCACCGCTTCGGCAAAGTTGCCGTCGAGCACGGCGCAGATCGCCAGCGCCGCGGCGGCGAACCAGCCGCGCGGGTCGCGCGGGTTCAGCCGCTGCGCGCGCTCGATCATGGCGCGGCCGGTGGCCTGGTTGCCGCGCATCGCCTCGATCCAGCCGCCCAGCGTCAGCGCCATCGCCGAGTTCGGGTTGATCGCAAGCGAGCGCTCGAACAATTCGCGCGCCGGCTCGATCTCGTCGGCCATGTTCCAGATCGCGAACGCCGCCATCCACAGCACCTGCGCATCGCTGGGCGCGAGCTCGACCGCGCGCCAGGCCTGCGCCACCGCGCGCTCGCGATAGGCGTCATCGGGCACCAGCCAGCCCTGGACGTGGCGCATCGCATAGCAATAGGCCGAGGCCGCCAGTGCAGGTGCGTAGGCGCCATCGAGCGCCAGCGCCTGATCGAGGCAGTCGATCGCAGCAGCCATGCTCTCGGGCGTGAATTCGTAGCGCAGGCTGTAGGCGCGCAGCAGCAGGTCGTAGGCATCGAGCGTCTCGGGCGGCGCGCTACGGCGCCGGTCGGCCTCCGCCACATGCAGCGTCGGCTCGATCGCGCCGACCACGCTTTCGGTGATGCGGTCCTGCAGCTCGAACACATCATCCGCCGCGCCGTCGAAGCGGTCGGCCCACAGATGCGCGCCGGAGACCGCGTCGATCAGCTGTCCGGTGATCCGCAAGCGATTGCCGCCGCGGCGGACGCTGCCCTCCAGCACATAGAACACGCCGAGCTCGCGGCCGACCTGGCGGATATCGACCGCCTTGCCCTTGTAGGTGAAAGCGGAGTTGCGCGCGATCACGGTCAGCCGGCTGCAGCGGGCCAGCGCGGTGGTGATGTCCTCGGCGATCCCATCGGCGAAATAGTCCTGCTCGGGGTCGCCGCTCATATTGGTGAAGGGCAGCACCGCGATCGAGGGACCCTCGCTCGGCCGCTTGCTCTCCGCGATCGGACGATCAGGCGCGGCGTTCTCCCTGACCTCGCCGACAAAACGGAGGCCCTTGCGCGGCAGGGTGCGGATCAGCCGCTGCTCCTCGCCATTGTCGCCGATCGCGCTCCGCGCGGCGTTGACCCGGCTGCTCAGTGTCGCTTCCGAGACGATCCGGCCCTGCCAGACGGCAGCCAGCACCTCGTCGCGGCTGACCACGCGGTCGCGGGCGCCAATCAGGAACTCGAGCAGATCGAACACCTGCGGCTCGACCGCCACCAGCGCGCCGCCGCGGCGCAGCTCCCGGCGCTCGGGATCAAGGGTGAAGTCGTTGAAACGATAGGGCAAATCAGAAGATCCGGCGGCCGGTCGCTTGGCAGGTGGCGGAACCTAGCACAGCCGCGGACAAGCAAAAATCACGACGCCCTGAAGGCCAAGTCCACGTCGTCTCAAAGCGCAGCCGTCCCGGCTCTGGCATAACTTGCCGCGACACCAGACTTAAGGAGATCGCCATGTCGCCATCCATCAATCAACAGCGCCGTCACTTCCTCGGCATCGCCGCGGGGACCGTCGTTGCGGCCAAGTTCGGCCTGTTCGGATCGGCGCGCGCCCAGACCAAGGCGGCGCTTCCTGCGATCAAGGCCGGCGCCCACACCTCGATCGGTCCGGTCAAGCAGATCAACGCCGGCGTGCTCGATGTCGGCTATGTCGAGATAGGTCCGGCCTCAGGTCCCGCCGTGATCCTGCTGCACGGCTGGCCCTATGACATCCACAGCTACGCCGACGTCGCGCCGGCGCTGGCCGAGGCCGGCTACCGGGTGATCGTGCCGCATCTGCGCGGCTATGGCCCGACGCGCTTCCTCTCCGGCGACACCATGCGCAGCGGCCAGCCGGTCGCGGTCTCCGCCGACATCATCGCACTGATGGATGCGCTGAAGATCGAGAAGGCCGTGCTCGGCGGCTATGATTGGGGCGCGCGCACCGCCAACATCATGGCCGTGCTGTGGCCCGAGCGCTGCAAGGCGATGGTGTCGGTGAGCGGCTACCTGATCGGCAGCCAGGCTGCCGGCAAGATGCCGCTGCCGCCGAAGGCCGAGCTGCAATGGTGGTACCAGTTCTATTTTGCGACCGAGCGCGGCCGCGAAGGCTATGCCAAGAACCGGCACGATTTCGCCAAGCTGATCTGGCAGCTGGCCTCGCCGCAGTGGAAGTTCGACGACGCCACCTACGACCGCAGCGCGGTTGCCTTCGACAATCCCGATCATGTCGACATCGTGATCCACAATTACCGCTGGCGGCTCGGCCTCGCCGAGGGTGAGGCGAAGTACGATGCGTTCGAGAAGACGCTGGCGCAGGCGCCCGTCATCGCGATCCCGACCATCACGATGGAGGGCGATGCCAACGGCGCGCCGCATCCGGAGCCCGCCGCCTATGCCAAGAAATTTTCCGGGCACTATCAGCATCGCCAGCTGCCCGGCGGCATCGGCCACAACCTGCCGCAGGAAGCGCCGCAGGAATTCACCCAGGCGATCATCGACGTCAGCAAGCTCTGAGCAGGCGCAGGCAACGAAACCATGACACTGAGTTTGAAATGGGCAGCTGCCGCGATCGCGGCAGCCTGCATCACCGCGTCATTGCCGTTCGCTGTCGGACATGCCGACGATGCGGCGTCGGCAGCACCGATCTTCGGGGTGAAAATTCCCGCCGGCTATCGCGACTGGAAGCTGATTGCGGTCGGCGAGGAGACCGGGCTCGACGAGTTGCGCGGCGTCGTCGGCAATGCCACCGCCGTGAAGGCCTATCAGGACAACAAGACGCCGTTCCCCGATGGCACCACGCTGGTTAAGCTGGCCTGGAAGCGCAAGCCGGTTGACGGCCTCAACGGCGCCTTCGTCACGGGACCGGCGACCACCGTCCAGGTCATGGTCAAGGACTCCGTGAAATATGCCGCAACCGGCGGCTGGGGCTTTGGCCGCTTCATCGACGGCAAGCCGGTCGATGCCGCCCAGCACGAGACCTGCTTTGCCTGTCACGAAGCGCACGCCAAGGACTTCGACTTCGTGTTCACGCATTATGCGCATTGAGGCAACGCCAAGATCGGTGTGGAGAGCGGCTGCATCCGGTCTGGCGCGGCGCCTGCCGTGGGGCTAGCTTCCACGGCTCGCAACGCGTGCGGGGAATGGCAGTGAGCATCACGATCTACGGCATCAAGAACTGCGACACCATGAAGAAGGCGCGGGCCTGGCTCGACGACCACGGCGTCGCCTACGAGTTTCACGACTACAAGGCGGCCGGCATCGGCAAGGACAAGCTGAAGCAGTGGAGCGACGAGGTCGGCTGGGAAACGCTGCTCAACCGCGCCGGCACCACTTTCAAGAAGCTGCCCGACGCCGACAAGGAAGGCCTCAACGAGCGCAAGGCGCTGGCGCTGATGGCCGAGCAGCCGTCGATGATCAAGCGTCCGGTGCTCGACCTCGGGTCGAAACGTGTGGTCGGCTTCAAGCCGGATCTCTACGGCAAGGAAGTGCCGGCGAAGGCGCGCAAGAAGAATTAAGTCGAAGAGCCCGCGCGCACTCATAAATTCCGGAACGGCCAGACGCGGATATCCCGCACGCTTCCCAATCGCCTGAAAGTGCGCTGATATGGCGTCCGGTGACATCCGTCGCTTGGGGTCAGGGTGTCCGCTTGCACATGGGAGAATGCGCGTGAAGGAGCTCGCTGGAAAGACCGCGTTCGTGACCGGTGCAGCGTCAGGCATTGGACTCGGGATCGCTACCGCCTTCGCCCAGGCGGGGGCGAAGGTCATGCTTTGCGACATTGA
The DNA here is from genome assembly GCF_900696085.1 of Bradyrhizobium ivorense. Classification (GTDB taxonomy): domain Bacteria; phylum Pseudomonadota; class Alphaproteobacteria; order Rhizobiales; family Xanthobacteraceae; genus Bradyrhizobium; species Bradyrhizobium ivorense. The sequence goes on along the minus strand of NZ_CAADFC020000016.1, from coordinate 63,479 downwards.
GGAAGCGGCTCTGTCCGCAGCGCTCGAACAACTGAGGCGCACCAACGTCGATGTCGACGGCGTGAAAGCGGACGTCTCACTCAAAGCCGAACTGGTGGCGGCCGCCGAAGCCACGACCGCCCGCTACGGCAAGGTGCATATCCTCGTCAACAACGCGGGCGTCGGTGGCGGTGGGCCCTATGGCACCTGGACCGAAGCGTCGTGGAATTGGACCTTGGGCGTCAACCTGATGGCGACCATTTGGGGGATCGAGATTTTCGGGCCGTTGATCGAGCAGCATGGCGAGGGTGGACACATTGTATCCACAGCCTCGATCGCTGGCCTGATTTCAGGCGGAAGCACGGCATACAACGTTTCGAAGTACGGCGTGGTCGCGCTGTCCGAAGGACTCCGGCAAGAACTCGCTCCCCGCGGGATTGGCGTATCGGTGCTGTGTCCCGGGTTCATCCGCACCCAAATCACGAACTCAAGGCGAAATCTCCCCAAGCGCTTCGAGGGAGCGGTCCGGGCCATGCCGACTTCGGGCCCGCTTGCCGAGCGGATCAATCTGATCCGGGAACGCGTCTCTCAGGGTATCGATCCCATCTATGTCGGCGAACTCGTCCGCGAAGGCGTCGAAAACGACTGGCCATATATCTTCACCGATCTCGAATTTGAGCCGATCGTCGAAGCGCGCTTCGCCGCAATCAAGCAAGGCTTTGACCGCATCCGCGGGCGCGACCCGAAACGTTGAGCGCGCAGCCGTTCCGCGTCTTAGATCAACTCGATGGAATCGCGTGCGGCCGGCCGCGCCGCCGGAACGAAGGCGCGGTCGATCACCGCGCGCACCGTGACGACGGGCACGGTCTTCGCCGTCACGCCCATCAGATTGCGCAGCCGGAAGCCGCCCTCGATGCTGATCGCCTTGTAGGAGCCGATGATGTGCTCGACGCTGTCGCCGCGGCCGAACGGCAGCAGCAGCCGTTCATACGAGACGTCCTTGCCGTCGGCGTCCTGCACCGTCGCGACCGTATAGGTCGGGCGCTTGCGCGCCAGGCAGGCCCGATAGGACAGGATCACGCCCGCGTAACGCTCGGGGCCGATCGCATCATCCAGATAGCGGTTGGCCCGTTGCGCCGGCTCAATGTGCTCGGTGCCGTAAGCCGTCGCCAGCCTGGTCCCTTCCTGCGTGATCAGGAAGCGCGCGGAGTCCCCGCTGCCGATCACGTCGAATTCCATCATGTCGGCACGCTCGTCGGCGGAGCCGTCGGTGCGGAAATCGCGCGGCAAGGGCAGGGCATTCGGCTGGCGCAGCGCGCGCAGCCAGGCGTTCAGCAGCACCCGCTGCGTGATCGATTTGACCACCGATGGATCGGCACTCTGGAACATGATCGGCTAGCCGAACTCGAGCACATCCCCGCGCGGGATGCGGCCAGGGGCGCGATGGAACAGGTCGCGATCGATGATGGCGCAGAGCTTGAATTCCGGGAGCTTGTCGTTGCCGCGCATCAGATTGCGGATTTCGAAGCTGCCGTCCACGCTGATCGTCTTCAGCGACGCGATCAGATGATTGACCGGGCCGCCGTCCGAGAACGGCAGCAGCAGCCGTTCATAGGCAACCACGCGACCATAAATGTCGTCGATATGGGCGATGGTGTAGACAGGCAACCGGCGCGCGATGCATTCGTAGTAGACTGGTATCACGAGCGGCGCGAGCCGCGGTCCTAAATAGTCGTCGAGCAGCCGGCCCTTGCCGGTGTTGCCAAAAGCGATCGCCATCCGCGTGCCGTCGCTCTGGATCGTCAGCTGCGGAACCCGCGCTGTCGTGTCGACGGTGAAGTACACGAGATCTGGCAGATCCTCCTCGATCCTCCCGGGGTCAAATTCCGCAATTCCCGGAATCGTCTGGCCGCGGGCGTAGAGCCGCAGCCACGTGTTGAGGAAATCACGCTGCCGGATCGACTTGATCACCGAAGGATTGGCGCTCTCGAATTGCAAGGCCATGGCCGCTCGTCATGAAAATTGCTCAAAGCTTCGGCCACAGGGCGGAAATATTCTGTGAAGGTCCGCGCGCGCAGCAAATCACCGTTAATGACCGCTTTCCAAGGCGCAAAGCGCCGCCTGAGGCTATTCGACTAAGGATCAACCGGAACAGGGTAGGGCTGATACCGCGGTGCAGCGCTTTCAGCCTTGCGTAACCGCCGCGGATGACGGCATATTCCGGCCCGGAGGCGGCGGGCTCCGGGACGGTTTCCAAGACGTAACGGACATTCCGTCGAACATGAAAAACAGGCCACGCGGGCGAGAGGCCTCGCAGCGATGGCGCACGGGGGATTCTATTTGGCCGATGAGTTCATTCTCGAAACCAGCGGATTGACCAAGGAATTCGCGGGTTTCTTCGCCGTTCGCGACGTCGCGCTGAAGGTGCGTCGCGGCAGTATTCATGCGTTGATCGGCCCCAACGGCGCCGGCAAGACGACCTGCTTCAACCTGCTGACCAAATTCCTGAAGCCGACAGGCGGCCAGATCCGCTACAAGGGCAAGGACATCACCGCGATGGCGCCGGCCGACGTGGCGCGGCTCGGGCTGGTCCGCTCGTTCCAGATCTCGGCGGTGTTTCCGCATCTGACCGCGCTGGAAAATGTCCGCGTCGCGCTGCAGCGCCAGCACGGATCGTCGTTCGATTTCTGGCGCTCCAAGAGCGTGCTCGACCGCTTCAATCCGCGCGCCCATGAGCTTCTGAACGACGTCGGCTTGAGCGAATTCGCCAATACCCCGGCAGTCGAGATGCCGTACGGCCGCAAGCGCGCACTTGAGATTGCGACGACGCTGGCGCTCGACCCCGAGATGATGCTGCTCGACGAACCGATGGCCGGCATGGGCCACGAGGACATCGACAAGATCGCGGCGCTGATCAAGCGGATCTCGGCCAAATACACCATCCTGATGGTCGAACATAACCTCTCGGTGGTTGCCAACCTCTCCGACATCATCACCGTGCTGACGCGCGGCCAGGTGCTGGCGGAGGGCCACTACGCCGACCTCTCCAAGGACGAGCGCGTGAAGGAAGCCTATCTGGGAGCGGGTCATGGCTGAGGCGAAACTGGTGGAAAGGCCCGCAGCGGCCACCGGCGCCGAGGTGCTGACGGTCAAGGACCTGCAGGCCTGGTACGGCGAATCCCACATCCTGCACGGCATCAATTTCGGCGTGAAGGCCGGCGAGGTGGTGACGCTGCTCGGCCGCAACGGCGCCGGCAAGACCACCACGCTGAAGTCGGTGATGGGAATCATCGGCAAGCGCTCGGGCTCGATCCGCTTCAACAACGAAGAAATCATCCGCGCGTCCTCCGACCGCATCGCGCGGAAGGGCATCGCGTTCTGTCCCGAGGAGCGCGGCATCTTCTCGAGCCTCGACGTGCGCGAGAATCTGATGCTGCCGCCGACGGTGCGCCCGGGCGGCCTGTCGCTCGAGCAGATCTTCACGCTGTTTCCGAACCTGAAGGAGCGTCTCACCAGCCAGGGCACCAAGCTCTCCGGCGGCGAGCAGCAGATGCTGGCGATCGCGCGCATCCTGCGCACCGGCGCGCGCTTCCTGATGCTGGACGAGCCGACCGAGGGGCTTGCCCCGGTCATCATCCAGCAGATCGGCCACACCATTGCGCGGCTGAAGTCGGAGGGATTCACCATCCTCCTGGTCGAGCAGAATTTCCGCTTCGCCTCGACCGTCGCCGACCGCTACTACATCGTCGAGCACGGCAAGGTGATCGACGGTTTCGCCAATTCCGAGCTGTCGGCCAACATTGACAAGCTCCACACCTACCTTGGCGTTTGAAGATCGCCAGAACCAGAAAATTTCAGGACTGAGGGAATACGACATGAAGAATATGATTTCGGCGCTGCTGCTCGGCACCGCATTGACGCTCGCTTCCGCGGGCCTTGCCTCGGCGCAGGACAAGACGGTCAAGATCGGCGCGCTGTCGGATCAATCCGGCCTCTACGCCGACCTCGCCGGTCCCGGCTCGACGCTGGCGGCGCAGATGGCGGTCGAGGACTCCAAGCTAAAGGACAAGGGCTGGAAGATCGACATCATCTCCGGCGATCACCAGAACAAGCCCGACATCGGCACCACCATCGCCCGGCAGTGGTTCGACGTCGACAAGGTCGACGTGATCGTCGACGTGCCGAACTCCGGCGTCGCGCTCGCGGTCAACAATGTCGTGAAGGAAAAGAACGGCGTCTACATCAATTCGGGCGCCGCGACCTCGGACCTGACCAATGCGCAGTGCTCGCCGAACACGGTGCACTGGACCTATGACACCTACATGCTCGCCCACGCCACCGGACAGGCGCTGGTCAAGGCGGGTGGCGACACCTGGTTCTTCCTGACCGCGGACTACGCCTTCGGTGCGGCGCTGGAGCGCGACACCACCGCCGTCGTCACCGCCAATGGCGGCAAGGTGGTCGGCGGGGTCAAGCATCCGCTCAACACCGCGGACTTCTCCTCGTTCCTGCTGCAGGCGCAGGCCTCCAAGGCCAAGATCATCGGCCTCGCCAATGCCGGCGGCGACACCACCAACTCGATCAAGCAGGCGGCCGAGTTCGGCATCGGCAAGGGCGGCCAGAAGCTCGCGGGGCTTCTGCTGTTCCTCACCGACGTCAAGGCGATCGGCCTCGACACCGCGCAGGGCCTCAACTTCACCGAGACGTTCTACTGGGATCTGAACGACCAGACGCGGGCCTTCTCCAAGCGGTTCTCGGAGCGGATGAAGAACAGCGCGCCGCCGACCATGGTGCAGGCCGGCGTCTATGCGGGCCTGATGCATTACTTCAAGGCGCTGGACGCGCTCGGCGGCAATCCGCATGACGGGGCCAAGATCGTCGCCAAGATGAAGGAGATCCCGGCCGACGATCCGCTGTTCGGCAAGGGCGAGGTCCAGGCCAACGGCCGTGTCATCCACAACGCCTATCTGTTCGAGGTGAAGAAGCCGTCGGAGTCGAAAAGCCCGTGGGACCTCTACAAGCTGGTCGGCACGGTGCCCGGCGACCAGGCCTTCACGCCGCTCGACAAGAGCAGCTGCGCGCTGTTGAAGAAGTGACGATCGTGCCCGCCGGCGCGCAGGCGTGACCGGCGGGCGTCATCCAGTTAAGCGAAAGCTCGATCGATGCAGGCTCTCTACGCACAGCTACTGGTGGGACTGATCAACGGCTCGTTCTACGCGCTGCTCAGTCTGGGGCTCGCCGTGATCTTCGGCATGCTCAACATCATCAATTTCGCGCATGGCGCGCTCTACATGATGGGCGCCTTCGTGGCGTATTTCCTGCTCAATCTGGGCGGCATCAGCTACTGGTGGGCGCTGCTGATCGCGCCGATCCTGGTCGGCATCTTCGGCATGATCCTCGAGCGCACCATGCTGCAATGGCTGACCGGGCTCGATCACCTCTACGGGCTGCTTTTGACCTTCGGCATCGCGCTGATCGTGCAGGGCGTGTTCCAGAACTATTTCGGCTCCTCGGGTCTGCCTTACGCTATTCCCGATCAGCTCAAGGGCGGCGTCAATCTCGGCTTCATGTTCCTGCCGATCTATCGCGGCTGGGTCGTGATCTTCTCGCTCGTGGTGTGTCTCGCCACCTGGTTCCTGATCGAGAAGACGCAGCTCGGCGCCTACCTGCGCGCCGCTACCGAAAACCCGACGCTGGTGCGGGCCTTCGGCATCAACGTGCCGCGCATGATCACGCTGACCTACGGGCTCGGCGTCGGCCTTGCCGCGCTCGCCGGCGTGCTGTCGGCGCCGATCAACCAGGTTCGGCCGCTGATGGGCGCCGATCTCATCATCGTGGTGTTCGCGGTGGTCGTGATCGGCGGCATGGGTTCGATCATGGGATCGATCATCACCGGCTTCGCGCTCGGCGTGATCGAAGGATTTACCAAGTATTATTATCCCGAGGCCTCCAACACCGTGGTGTTTGTTCTGATGGTGCTGGTGCTGCTGGTGAAGCCGACGGGATTGACGGGACGGGCGGCCTGATATGTCAGCATTGACCGACGATACACTTCCGATGACGCCGCGCGCGATGCGCGACGAGATGATCGTGTTCGCCATCTTGGCGGTGCTGCTGGCGATCGTGCCGTTTACGGGGATCTATCCGTTCTTCGTCATGCAGGCGCTGTGCTTCGCGCTGCTCGCCTGCGCCTTCAACCTGTTGATCGGCTATGGCGGCCTGCTGTCGTTCGGCCACGCCATGTTCCTCGGCACCGCCGGCTACGTGACCGCGCATGCGTTGAAGGTGTGGGCGCTGCCGCCCGAACTCGGCATCCTGATCGGCACCGCGGCCGCGGCCCTGCTTGGCCTCGCAACCGGCTACGTCTCGATCAAGCGGCAGGGCATCTACTTCTCGATGATCACGCTGGCGCTGTCGCAGCTGCTGTATTTCATCTACCTGCAGGCGCCGTTCACCCATGGCGAGGACGGCATCCAGGGCATTCCGCAGGGTCATCTGCTCGGCATCCTCGATCTGTCCAAGCCGACCGTGCTCTATTACGTCGTGCTGGCCGGTTTCCTCGCCGGCTTCCTCTTGATCTACCGCACCATCAACTCGCCGTTCGGCGAGGTGCTGAAGTCGATCCGCGAGAACGAGCCGCGTGCGATCTCGCTCGGTTACAAGACCGACCAGTACAAGCTGCTCGCCTACATCCTGTCGGGCACGCTGGCGGGCTTCGCCGGCTCGCTGAAGGTGTTCGTGGCCCAAAACGCTTCGCTCACCGACGTGCATTGGTCGATGTCCGGCGAAATCGTGCTGATGACGCTGGTCGGCGGCCTCGGCACCATTTTCGGACCGGTGGTCGGCGCCTTCGTGATCATCGCCATGCAGCAATATCTCGCCGGCTTCGGCCAGTGGGTGACGGTGATCCAGGGTGTGATCTTCGTCTCCTGCGTGCTGCTGTTCCGCCGCGGCCTGGTCGGCGAGCTCGCCCATCTGCTGCGGCGTTCGCTGTAGGGCAGGGACCCGGATTTTTCGCTGACTTAACGGTGGACGGCCGCCCATTCGGGGGGCCGTCAGCAGTGGCTTTTTCTGCGCAATGTGTTCTATGACAGTTTTGTGACAGTCGCTGCCGGCTGTCCCGGAACGATGGAATAGACCCATGTTGCGCTGGTTTCGCGCCTTTCTGCCCAAGGAAGAGCGGTTTTTCGACCTGTTCGCCCGGCACGCCCAAACCTCCGTGCAGTGCGCGCTGGCGTTACAGGACATGCTGAAGGGCGGCGAGGAGACCCTGGTCTTCTGCCAGCGCGTCAATCAATTCGAGAACGACGCTGACAACGTCACGCGCGAGGTGCTCACCGCCGTCCGCCGCACCTTCATCACGCCGTTCGACCGCGGCGACATCAAGAGTCTGATCACCTCGATGGACGACGCGGTCGACCAGATGCAGCAGACCGCCAAGGCCGTCGTGCTGTTCGAGGTCCGCGCGTTCGAGCCGCCGATGCGCGAGATCGGCAGCCTGATCACCGAATGCGCCAATCTAGTCGTCCGCGCGCTGCCGCTGCTGCAGTCGATCGGTCCGAACGTTGCGATGCTGACCCAGATCACCGAGGAACTGACCAAGCTCGAGGGCCGGGTCGACGACCTCCACGACATCGGGCTGAAGGAATTGTTCCTGAAGCATCGCGACGCCAACACGATGGATTTCATCGTCGGCGCGGAGATCTACGATCACCTCGAGAAGGTGGCCGACCGCTTTGACGACGTCGCGAACGAGATCAATTCGATCGTGATCGAACAGGTATAGGGCGGGTCAGGTGGACGCTACGCTGGGCCTTCCTGTCCTGGTCATCCTGATCGCGGTTGCGCTGCTGTTCGACTTCCTGAACGGCCTGCACGACGCGGCGAACTCGATCGCGACCATCGTCTCGACCCGCGTGCTGCGGCCGCAATATGCGGTGTTCTGGGCCGCCTTCTTTAATTTCATCGCCTTCCTGGTATTCGGGCTGCACGTCGCCAACACGATCGGCACCGGGATCATTGAGCCGTCGGTGGTCGACACCACGGTGATCTTTGCGGCGCTGATCGGCGCGATCGTCTGGAACCTGATCACCTGGGGGCTCGGCATCCCGTCATCGAGCTCGCATGCGCTGATCGGCGGCCTGGTCGGCGCGGGGATGGCGAAGGCGGGGATTTCGGCGGCGGTGTGGAGCGGGCTTTCGAAGACGCTGCTCGCGATCGTGCTGTCGCCGCTGGTCGGCTTCCTGCTGGCGCTGCTGCTGGTCGGGATCGTGTCCTGGCTGTCGGTGCGCTCGACGCCGTTCGCGGTCGATCGCGCCTTCCGCATCCTGCAATTCGCCTCGGCCTCGCTATATTCGCTCGGCCATGGCGGCAACGACGCGCAGAAGACCATGGGCATCATCGCCGTGCTGCTCTACTCGCAGGGCCATCTCGGCGAGACTTTCGAGATCCCGTTCTGGGTGGTGCTGGCCTGCCAGAGCGCGATGGCGCTGGGCACCCTGATGGGCGGCTGGCGGATCGTGCGCACCATGGGCCTGCGCATCACCAAGCTGACGCCGATGCAGGGTTTTTGCGCCGAGACCGGCGGCGCCGTGACGCTGTTCATGGCGACCTATCTCGGGGTTCCCGTATCCACCACCCACACCATCACCGGCGCGATCGTCGGCGTCGGTGCCGCACGGCGGCTCTCCGCCGTGCGCTGGAATGTGGCAAGCTCGATCGTCTATGCCTGGGTGATCACGATCCCCGCGTCCGCGGCGGTCGCTGCGCTGACCTATTGGGCGGTGCAGATCCTGAGGTAATCACCCCACGAGTTTCAGGCCGACGATGCCGGCGACGATCAGCCCGATGCTGGCGAGGCGCAGCGCGGTCGCTGGTTCGCCCAGCAGGAAGATGCCGAGTGCCGCGGTACCGACCGCGCCGATCCCGGTCCAGACCGCATAGGCGGTTCCGATCGGCAGCGTCTTGAGCGCGACGCCGAGCAGGATGACGCTGCCGGCCATGGCGGCCAGCGTCAGCGCCGACGGCACCAGCCGCGAAAACCCTTCGGTATATTTCAGGCCGATCGCCCAGCCGATTTCGAGCAGGCCAGCGGTAAACAGAATGGCCCAAGCCATCACGAACCCTCCAGATAAGGCAGGGTCGTCCCCGCTGATGGTGCGATGAGGAGAAGGTCGTCCTTCCGCCCCCTATATGGGGATGGTGCGGCCGTTCCGCATTGTGACAAAACGCCCTTGATTGCGCCCGTTTTCCCTGCCAAACGCTGCCCCGCCATGTCCGATACCGCTGTCACAACCGAATCGCCGACCCGCACGCCGCTTTCCGAGGAAGTGGCGCGGCGCCGCACCTTTGCGATCATCTCGCACCCGGACGCCGGCAAGACCACGCTGACCGAAAAGCTGCTGCTGTTCGGCGGCGCCATCAATTTGGCCGGCCAGGTCAAGGCCAAGGGCGAGCGGCGCAACACCCGTTCGGACTGGATGAAGATCGAGCGCGAGCGCGGCATCTCGGTCGTCACCTCGGTGATGACCTTCGAGTTCAACGATCTGGTGTTCAACCTTTTGGACACGCCGGGCCACGAGGACTTTTCCGAAGACACCTACCGCACCCTGACCGCGGTCGATTCCGCCGTGATGGTGATCGACGCCGCCAAGGGCATCGAGGCGCGCACCCGCAAGCTGTTCGAGGTGTGCCGCCTGCGCGACATCCCGATCATCACCTTCATCAACAAGATGGACCGCGAGAGCCGCGACACCTTCGAGCTGCTGGACGAGATCGAGAAGACGCTGGCGCTCGATACCACGCCGATGACCTGGCCGGTCGGCCGCGGTCGCGACTTCCTCGGCACCTATGACGTCGTCAATGGCGGCGTGCGGCTGCTCGAGGGCGGCGGCGCCAAGACCGGCGCCACCGAGCAGATCGACATCGCCGAGCTCGGCGCGCGCAATCCCAATCTCGACGTCGCCACCGTCAAGGACGAGCTCGAGCTGGCCTCCGAGGCGTGCAAGCCGTTCGAGCTCGCCGCGTTCCGCGAGGGCCATCTGACGCCGGTCTATTTCGGCAGCGCGCTGCGCAATTTCGGGGTCGGCGACCTGCTCGAAGGCCTCGGCAAGTTCGCGCCGGCGCCGCGCGCGCAGGATTCCGACCTGCGCAAGGTCGAGGCGGCGGAACCGCGGATGAGCGCCTTCGTGTTCAAGATCCAGGCCAACATGGATCCGAACCACCGCGACCGCATCGCCTTCGCGCGGCTGTGCTCCGGAAAACTCAGCCGCGGCATGAAGGCCAAGCTGGTGCGCACCGGCAAGAACATGAGCCTGTCGAGCCCGCAATTCTTCTTCGCTCAGGATCGCTCGGTGGCGGACGAGGCGTTTGCCGGCGACGTCGTCGGCATTCCCAACCACGGCACTTTGCGGATCGGCGACACCCTGACCGAGGGCGAGGATCTGACCTTCGTCGGCGTGCCGAGCTTCGCGCCGGAAATCGTCCGCCGCGTCCGCCTGACCGACGCGATGAAGGCCAAGAAGCTGAAGGAAGCGCTGCAGCAGATGTCGGAGGAGGGCGTGGTGCAGGTGTTCCGCCCGCGCGACGGCGCGCCGGCGCTGGTCGGCGTGGTCGGCCCGCTGCAGCTCGACGTGCTGAAGGCGCGGCTCGATGCGGAATATTCGCTGCCGGTCGAGTTCGAGATTTCCGAGTTCTCGCTGGCGCGCTGGATTTCCTCCGACGACCGCAAGAAACTCGACGCCTTCATCGCCGCCAATAATTCCGGCATCGCCGACGACGTCGACGGCGACCCGGTGTTCATGGCCAAGAACGAGTTCTATCTCGGCTACACCCGCGAGCGCGCCGAGGGCATCATCTTCTCGAACGTCAAGGACGTGAAGAAGAAGGCGTAAACGCCGCCGCATTAGCGGTGCGCGCGCTGCACACTCGCTGTCGTCCCCCGGCTTGACCGGGGGACCCAGTACGCCGCGGCCTTTCGATTCATCACCACCGCCTCTGGAGTACTGGATCGCCCGGTTTAACCGGGCGATGACAGCGGAGTTAGGGGCTGCACCGCGGCACACGCGAGGACGTGAACGCCGCCCCGCTTGATGTGCCTTGGCGGCGGTAGCATTTTCTGCGGAGCGCACTCAGGATCGCTCGCATGCTCCGACGCATCGCTATCTGCCTCAGCCTTGCCGTGCTGGCCCTCGGCCTCGCGACGGCGACGAACGCCCAGCAGGGCGTTAATCCGGTGCCGTTTGCGCACACGCCGTGCAGCGTGCTCGACAACGAACCCTGCACGCCGTCCACTTGCAGCGTGTTCAACCACGGGCCGTGCCTGCCCGAGATCGATTATCCGTACGGCGAAAATCTGCAGCTCACGATTTTGACCGTGCCGCCGCAAGACCAGGCCGAGAAGTACCGCAAGCCGGACCATGATCTCAATACCATCGGCGACCTGTTCGCGGCGCTGCGTACGTGCTGGTCGCCGCCGCCGGCCGACAATGCGCGCGAAGGCATGCAGATGTCGGTGCGTTTCAGCTTCAAGCGCTCCGGCGAGATGATCGGCGCGCCGCGGCTGACCTTCGCCACCAAGGGCGTGCCGCCCGACACCCGCACCACCTATCTCAACGCCATCAACGCCTCGCTCAAGCAATGCCTGCCGCTGAAATTCTCCAGCGGGCTCGGCGGCGCGCTGGCCGGCCGCCCGATCATGATCCGCTATGTCGACAACCGCGAACTGCCCAAGACGGCGGAGAGGCCGGCGGACGGGCCGCCCGGCAAGCCGTGACACATTGCGCACGGCCCGGTGAAGGTGATACGCGAGGGCAGCAATAATTCAGGGGAGGAACCTCGTGGGACTGCTCGTCATGATCCTGGGTCTCGTGCTGTTCCTCGGCGTCCACGTCGTGACCTCGCTGCGCGACCTGCGGGCTGGTCTGGTCAAGGCGATGGGCGAGGGCGGCTACAAGATCGTCTATTCGCTGGCCTCCGCCGCCGGGCTCGCCCTGATCATCTGGGGTTTTGGACATTACCGTTCGACCGGCTGGATCAACGTCTGGACGCCGCCGACCGCGCTCAAGCACATCGCGGTGGCGCTGATGCTGCCGGCCGTGATCCTTGTCGTCGCCTCCTACATCCGCGGCCGCATCTACACCACGCTGAAACATCCGATGCTGGCCGGCGTCAAACTGTGGGCCGCGGCGCATCTGCTCGCCAACGGCGATCTCGGCTCGATCATCCTGTTCGGCTCGTTCCTCGCCTGGGCGGTCTATGACCGCATCTCGCTGAAGCACCGCGCGGATGCCGGTGCGCCGCCGATCCCGGTGGGCGGGCCGACCAACGACCTGATCGCGATCGCGGTCGGGGTCATCGCGTATCTGGCGCTGGCGTTTGCGTTCCATCCGGTCGTGATCGGCGTGCCTGTGATGGGAGCCTGACGATGTCCGTTCAATCCAACATCCGGCGCAAGACCGCGCCCGATCTGCGCGCCCGCAAGAACGGCGAGCCGATCGTGATGCTGACCTCCTACCACGCCCACACCGCGGCGCTGGTCGACAAGCACTGCGACGCCATTCTGGTCGGCGACTCCCTCGGCAACGTCATGCACGGCTTCGAGACCACGGTGCCGGTGACGCTCGACATGATGATCCTGCAGGGCCGCGCGGTGATGCGCGGCTCGCAGGCGGCGCTGGTGGTGGTCGACATGCCGTTCGGCTCCTATGAGGGCTCGAAGGAGCAGGCGTTCGCCTCCGCGGTGCGGATCATGAAGGAAACGCTGTGCGGCGCGGTCAAGCTCGAGGGCGGGGTGCGGATGGCGGAGACGGTGGCGTTTCTGTCCGGGCGCGGCATTCCCGTGATGGGCCATATCGGGCTGACCCCGCAATCGATCAACACGCTGGGCTCGTTCCGCGCCCAGGGCCGCGACGAGGCGAACTGGGCGCCGATCGAAGCCGATGCCAGGGCGATCGCCGAGGCCGGCGCGTTCTCGATCGTGGTCGAGGCCGTCGCCGAACCGCTGGCGCGCAAGATCACGCAGTCGATCGCAGTGCCGACCATCGGAATCGGCGCCAGCGCGGCCTGCGACGGCCAGGTGCTGGTGCTGGAAGACATGCTCGGCCTGTCGCCGCGTGCACCGAAATTCGTGCGGCGCTACGGCAATCTCGGGCCGATGATCGAGGAGGCGATCGCGGGCTATGCGCGCGACGTCAAGAGCCGCGCCTTTCCCGGGCCAGAGCATGTCTACGACATGAAGAAGAGCTGAGCCATGGACTGGTCGCAGCACGCCATTCCGCCCATGCGGCTCGAGCCGCGCTTCGGTGACCGTGTCGTGCCGGCCTTCGTGGATCGGCCCGCCAGCCTGTGGGCGATGATCGCAGACGCGGTCGCGCAGAACGGCGGCGGCGAGGCGCTGGTGTGCGGCGACATCAGGATCAGCTGGCACGAGGTCGCGCGGCGCGCCGCCAAGGTCGCGGCGGGCTTTGCCAAGCTCGGCCTCAACCCCGGCGACCGCGTCGCGATCCTGCTCGGCAACCGCATCGAGTTCGTGCTGACGATGTTCGCCGCCGCCCATGCCGGGCTGGTGACGGTGCTGCTGTCGACCCGCCAGCAGAAGCCCGAGATCGCCTATGTGCTGAACGACTGCGGCGCCAGGGCGCTGGTCCACGAGGCGACGCTGGCCGAGCGCATCCCCGATGCCGCCGATATCCCCGGCCTCGCGCATCGCATCGCTGTCAGCGATGATGCCGCCTCGCAGTTCGCCGTGTTGCTCGACCATCCGCCGGCGCCTGCGCCCGCCGCGGTGAGCGAAGAGGACACCGCGATGATCCTCTACACCTCGGGCACCACCGGACGGCCGAAGGGCGCGATGCTCGCGCATTGCAACATCATCCACTCCTCGATGGTGTTCGCCTCGACGCTGAAGCTGACGCAGGCCGATCGCTCGATCGCCGCGGTGCCGCTGGCGCATGTCACCGGCGCTGTCGCCAACATCACCACCATGGTGCGCTGTGCCGGCACGCTGATCATCATGCCCGAGTTCAAGGCGGCGGAGTATCTCAAGGTCGCCGCACGCGAGCGCGTCAGCTACACCGTGATGGTGCCGGCGATGTACAATCTCTGCCTGCTGCAGCCGGATTTCGACAGCTACGATCTGTCGAGCTGGCGCATCGGCGGTTTCGGCGGGGCGCCGATGCCGGTCGCGACCATCGAACGGCTCGACGCCAAGATTCCCGGGCTGAAGCTCGCCAACTGCTACGGCGCGACCGAGACCACGTCGCCCTCGACCCTGATGCCGGGCGAACTGACCGCCGCGCATATCGACAGCGTCGGCCTGCCGTGCCCCGGCGCCGAGATCATCGTGATGGGGCCTGACGGCCGCGAGCTGCCGCGCGGCGAGATCGGCGAGCTCTGGATCCGCAGCGCCTCGGTCATCAAGGGCTACTGGAACAATCCGAAGGCGACCGCGGAAAACTTTACCGACGGCTTCTGGCACTCCGGCGATCTCGGCTCGGTCGATGCGGAAAATTTCGTCCGCGTGTTCGACCGCCAGAAGGACATGATCAACCGCGGTGGCCTCAAAATCTATTCCGCCGAGGTCGAGTCGGTGCTGGCCGGCCATCCCGCCGTGATCGAGAGCGCGATCATCGCAAAACCATGCCCGGTGCTCGGCGAGCGCGTGCATGCGGTGATCGTCACCCGCGCCGAGGTCGATGCGGACGCCTTGCGCGCCTGGTGCGCCGAGCGCCTGTCGGACTACAAGGTGCCGGAGACGATGACACTGACCACGACGCCATTGCCGCGCAACGCCAACGGCAAGGTGGTCAAGCGGCAGCTCAGGGAGACGCTGGCTGCAGGCCAAGCCCCGGCATGACGGGCGGGATGTGGCCGATAGCCGGCCGTCGCAGGGGCGCGCTGGCAAAATGCCGAAAAACAACCCCATGCAAAGTAGGCGGCGGCCGGCGTTCGAGTTAGGCCACTGTCCGTAGCGGGCGACTTGACACGTCGGGCAACTCACCTGTAGCCTTCCAATATTCCGAAATCGCGCAAACGCCGCCTCGCTCCCGGTAAGCGGGAGAGGGAGCCGACACCGTTTCGGTGTGGCCGGCGGCAAACCTCCACCGTTAACGCTTTGATCCGCCTCGCTTTGCCTTGCCACCGCCACACCATTAGGGTAACGCCGCCGCGATGTGGGGATCGGGCAGGGGCTGGGCTCCACCGATAGCAGCGGTCCCGAGGGGATGGGATAGCCTTAAGTGTCTGAATTATTTGATGAAGTAGACGAGGAAGTCCGTCGCGAACGGCTCCAGAAGCTGTGGGACAAGTACTCGCTGCATATCATTGCGCTGGCGATCCTGATCGTCGCGGGCGTCGGCGGCTGGCGCGGCTACGAGTATCTCGAGGCCCAGAAGGCGGCCGAGGCCGGTGCGGCGTTCGACCGCGCCGCCGAACTGTCCGAGCAGAACAAGCACGCCGATGCCGAGGCCGCATTCGCCGATCTCGTCGCCAAGGCGCCGTCCGGGTACCGCAACCTGGCGCGGCTGCGGATGGCCGCCGAGGTCGCGACCCGCGACCAGCCGGCGGCCGCAAAACTATATGACGAGATCGCGGCCGACCGCAGCGTCGGCGGGCCCGAGCAGGACCTGGCGCGGATCCGCGCCGCACAGCTCGTGATGGACAGCGCGACCTATCCGAACATGCTGCAGCGGCTGGAGGCGACGGCGACCGCGAAGGACTCGACCTTCCGCCACACCGCGCGCGAGCTGCTGGCGCTGTCGGCCTGGCGCGCCAACGATGCCACCGCCGCGCGGCAGTGGCTCGACCAGATTGCCAATGACGGCGACACGCCGCCGAGCCTGCGCTCGCGCGCCGAGGCGCTGCAGGCGTTGCTGCCGCCGGTCGCAAAAAGCTGACCGGCGAAACCTGACTTGACTGAGAGATCGACCATGCGCCGCTCGCAACGCCTGATCGCAGCCGCAATCGTCGCCGCGCTATGCAGCGTGCTGGCCGGCTGCGGTGGTGGCGGGATGGCCAATTTCGACCCGAGCGATCTGCTCGACTTCCTCGACACCAAGAAGAAGCTGCAGGGCGACCGCAAGCCGGTCTTTCCCGAAGGCGTGCCCGGCCTCGAGCAGGGCGTGCCGAAGGATCTCTACAAGGGCAACCAGCAGGACTCGCTCAATCCGCCGCCGGACCCCGCCACCGCCGCCACCGCCGCTGCGCCCGCGACGCCGGCTGAACCGCCGAAGGGCGCCAAGAAGCACAAGTCCAAGCCGGCTCCGGCCGCCGCCAGCACCGAACCGGCGTCGGATCAGGCCGCCGCTCCCGAGGCGCCAGCGGAAGAGGGCGCATCCCCCGCGCTGCCGCCCGAGCCGAAGCCGAAGAAGATCGTCCGCCGCCGCACCACCGCGCCGCCGCCCGACAGCGCGCCGGCGCAGCAGCCGGCGGCAACCGCCCAGACCACGCAGCAATCCGGCGGGTCGTTCCCGGCACCGCTCCCGAGCGGCAGCTTCTCACGCTAGCTGGATTCCACCTCGCCCCGCTTGCGGGGAGAGGAAGAGACGGCCGATCATTTGCTTCGACCGGCCGTTGCTCATGCTGTAGGTCTTGTTGCAGCCCGGTGAGCCGCCCGTCGCCGACCGCACCTTGGATAATTCATGTCTTTCACCATCGCCATTATCGGCCGGCCCAATGTCGGGAAGTCGACGCTGTTCAACCGGCTGGTCGGCCAGAAGCTCGCGCTGGTCGACGACGAGCCCGGGGTGACGCGCGACCGCCGCGAGGGCCAGGCCAGGCTGTACGATCTCGACTTCACCATCATCGACACCGCGGGCCTCGACGAGGGCGCCAAGGGCTCGCTGACGGCGCGGATGCAGGAGCAGACCGAGACCGCGATCGCGCTCGCCGACGCGCTGATGTTCGTGATCGACGCCCGCGTCGGGCTGACGCCGACCGACCGCGCCTTCGCCGACTTCGCCCGCAAGGCCAACAAGCCGGTGGTGCTGATCGCCAACAAGGCCGAGGGCAAGCATGGCGAGATCGGCGCGATGGAATCCTACGCGCTCGGCCTCGGCGATCCCGTGCAGATTTCGGCCGAGCACGGCGAGGGCATGGGCGACCTCCACGAGGCGCTGAGCGCGCTGATGCCGGAGACCCCGGAAGCCGAGGACGAGGTTGAGGACGACGCGGACATTTCGGAGGAGGAGGCCGCGCTGCGCCCGATCCGGGTCGCCATCGTCGGCCGGCCCAATGCCGGCAAGTCGACGCTGATCAACCATCTGCTCGGCGAGGAGCGGCTGCTGACCAGCCCGGAAGCCGGCACCACCCGCGATTCCATCGCGGTCGAGATCACCTGGCAGGGCCGTGCCTTCCGCGTGTTTGACACCGCAGGGCTGCGCCGCCGCTCGCGGATCGAGGAGAAGCTGGAAAAGCTCTCGGTCGCCGACGCGCTGCGCGCGGTGCGCTTCGCCGAAGTCGTCGTGCTGATGATGGACGCGCAGAACAAGTTCGAGGAGCAGGACCTGCGCATCGCCGATCTGATCGAGCGCGAGGGCCGCGCCATCGTGCTCGCGGTCAACAAATGGGACCTGGTCGAGCGCAAGCCGAACCAGATTTCGGCGCTGCGCAGCGATGCCGATCACTGGCTGCCGCAGGTCAAGGGCGTGCCTGTTGTCGCCGTCTCCGGCCTGATGGGCGAGGGCATCGACCGCCTGATGACCGCGATCCAGGAGGCCTATGCGATCTGGAACCGGCGCTTGCCGACCTCGGCGCTCAACCGCTGGTTCGAGCAGGCGATCCAGGCCAATCCGCCGCCGGCGGTCTCGGGCCGCCGGCTCAAGCTGAACTACATCACCCAGGTGAAGGCGCGGCCGCCGAGTTTTGTCTTGTTCTGCTCGCGTGCCGATGCGATCCCACAATCCTATCTGCGCTACCTCACCAACAGCCTGCGCGAGACCTTTGAGCTGCCGGGCACGCCGGTGCGCATTACGCTGCGCGAGAAGGCCAATCCGTTCGCCCACAAGCGCAAGCGGCCGTCGTGAGCGGGGCGAGCGGTATCACCGACGCGCCGCCGGCGCGCGGCGCCGCCGTGATCTTCATCTTCGTCACCATCCTGCTCGACACGCTTGCGCTCGGCGTGGTCATCCCAATTCTGCCGAAGCTGATCGAGGGCTTTGTCGACAACGACACCGCGAGCGCCGCGCGCATCTTCGGGCTGTTCGGCACGATCTGGGCGCTGATGCAGTTCATCTTCTCGCCGGTGCTGGGCGCGCTGTCCGATCGGTTCGGCCGCCGGCCGGTGGTGCTGCTGTCGAACTTCGGGCTTGCCGCCGACTATGTGGTGATGGCGCTGGCGCCGACGCTGAGCTGGCTGTTCATCGGCCGGATGATCTCGGGCGTCACTTCGGCCAGCATCTCGACCGCGTTCGCCTACATCACCGATGTCACCGCGCCGGAGCAGCGCGCCGCGATCTTCGGCAGGATCGGCGTCGCCTTCGGCGCGGGATTCATCTTCGGGCCGGCGCTGGGCGGCCTGCTCGGCCAGGTCGATCCGCGGCTGCCGTTCTGGGTCGCGGCCGGCCTGAGCTTTGCCAACGGCCTCTACGGCCTCTTGATCCTGCCGGAATCGCTGCCCGTTTCGCGCCGCGCGCGGTTCCGCTGGCGCAGCGCCAATCCGATCGGCGCGCTGCATCTGCTGCGCTCGAACCGGGTGCTCGCCGGACTGTCGCTGGCGAATTTCTTCGCCCAGCTCGCGCATGTCGTGCTGCCCTCGGTGTTCGTACTCTATGCGACCTATCGTTACGGCTGGGACACCGGCACCGTGGGCGCGACGCTGGCGCTGGTCGGCGTCTGCGCCATGATCGTGCAGGGCGCCGCGATCGGCCCGATCGTCACGCGGTTCGGCGAGCGCAACACGCTGTTCCTCGGGCTCGGCTTTGGCGCGGCCGGCTTCTTCATCTTCGGTGCGGCGCCGACCGGGCCGGCATTCTGGATCGGCATTCCCGTGATGGCGCTGTGGGGTGTCGCGGGCGCCGCGACCCAGGCGCTGACCACCCGGCTGGTCACCGCCGATCAGCAGGGCCAGCTGCAGGGCGCCACCACCAGCGTGCAGAGCGTCTCGCAGCTGATCGGCCCGTTCCTGTTCACGCTGACCTTTGCGTATTTCATCGGCGGCAGCGCGCCGCTGAAAATGCCCGGCGCGCCGTTCTATCTGGCCGCCGCGCTGCTGCTGCTGGCGCTCGCAATCGCTTGGCGAGCAACGTCGCATAAACTGTAGGATACGGCACCCGCGAGCTACTCGCCCGCCGGCACCGAATGGTGCTCATGCATGATGCGCCATTCGCCGTCGATCCTGCGCAGCCCGATGGTCAGCCTGAACTGAAACGCAGCGTCCAGAGGACCGCACCGCATCACCGCGACGGCAAAGGCGACGTCATCGCCGGCGGTGATCGCGATCTCCTCGATATCGAACGCATGTGATGGCTTGTGATAGCGGAAGAACAGGTCCCACGTCTTCCTGTATTCATCGAGTCCGCGCGATTGAAACGGCGGCGGGACGTCGAACATCACGATGTTCCGGTCATGATGGGCGAGAACGCCCGCATAATCGTGCCGGCGGACCGCGTCCGTCCAGGCTTCGATCCGTGCCCTGATTTCGGTTTCAGCTTCGTGCTGCGTCATGGTTTCGCTCCGCGTGCAGGCTGGCTTGCTCCCCGAGGACGAAGGGCAGGGCGCATATCCGACACGCAGAGAAAGTTTTTTGAGGCGCAGGGCGCGCAAAGCGCAGGGCCTGTAGGGTGGGTTAGCGAAGCGTAACCCACCGACTTCGTGACCGCGGAGACAATGGTGGGTTACGCCTTCGGCTAACCCACCCTACGCATCTCGCCTTATTTCTTCAGCAGCGGACAGTCGCTGGCCTCGAGCGGCTTGGCGGCATCTTCCGGTGCGATGGTGGCGATCAGCTTGTAATAGTCCCAGGGATATTTCGACTCTTCCGGCTTCTTCACCTCGAACAGATAGGCCGGGATCAGGCGGCGGCCGTCGGCGCGCAGCGGGCCCTTGCCGAACAGGGGATCGTCGGTCGGCAGTTCCTTCATCTTGGCGACGACCTTGGCGCCGTCATGCGGATTGCCGCCGAGCGCTTCCATCGCCTTCAGATAATGCAGCACCATCGCGTAGTTGCCGGCCTGGGTCATCGACGGCATCGGGTTCTTGCTGGCCAGCGCCGAGAAGCGCTTCGACCAGGCGCGGGTCTGGTCGTTGAGGTCCCAGTAGAAGGATTCCGTGAACGTCAGGCCCTGCGCGGTCTTCAGCCCGAGCGAGTGCACGTCGTTGATGAACAGCAGCAGCGCCGCCAGCTTCTGGCCGCCGGAGACGATGCCGAACTCGGCGGCCTGCTTGATCGAATTGGTGGTGTCGCCGCCGGCATTGGCAAGGCCGACGACCTTGGCCTTGGATGACTGCGCCTGCAGCAGGAACGAGGAGAAGTCGGCGGTATTGATCGGATGCTTGACGCCGCCGAGCACCTTGCCGCCATTGGCGGTGACCACCGCCGAGGTGTCGCGCTCCAGCGCATGACCGAAGGCGTAGTCAGCGGTGAGGAAGAACCAGGTGTCGCCGCCGGCCTTGGTCAGCGCCTTGCCGGTGCCGTTGGCCAGCATGTAGGTGTCGTAGGTGTAGGACACCGTGTTCGGCGTGCAGGCCTTGCCGGTCAGGTCGGCGGTGGCGGCACCCGAATTGAGCAGGACGATGTTCTTCTCCTTGGCGAGGTTGTTGACCGCCAGCGCGACGCCGGAATTGGGCGTATCGGCAATCGCGTCGACCTTCTCGTTGTCGATCCACTGCCGGGCGAGGTTGACGCCGACGTCGGGCTTGTTCTGGTGATCGCCGCTCAGCACGTCGATCTTCCAGCCCTTCTTGAGCAGGCCGGAATCCTCGACCGCCATCTTGATCGCGACCACCGAATTCGGGCCGCCGATGTCGGCATAGAGGCTCGACATGTCGTTGAGCACGCCGATCTTGACGGTCTTGTCCTGCGCCAAGGCGGACGTCGAAAGGCCGAAGGCGGCACAGGCAAGCAATGCGGCGCAGCGCCGCGCGAACGTCGTTGTCATGAAAATTTCCTCCACTGTCAAAAGCCCGGACAGCCCTCTTGCGGAGCCTTTTTGCCGGTCGCTCGGTTCCCGCTTAGCCTTTCCTCGGGCCAGCGGCAATCCGCCTAAAGCCGGATAAACTGCGTCGAAGCGTCATCCCGTGTGCCCGTTATTTGAGCGCGTCCGAGGTCAGCTTGAACTTCTGGATGCGCTTTCCGGTGTCGACCTCGGCGGTATAGACGTTGCCCTTGGCGTCGACCGCAAGCGCGTGCACCCAGTGGAACTGCCCGGCATTGCGGCCGTTGCGGCCAAAGCTGCCGACCACGGTACCGTCGTCGCGCCTGATGATGCGGATTTCGTTGTTCTCGCCGTCGGCGCTGAGCAAATAGGTCTGCTTCGGATCGGGCCACAGCGCGATGTCCCACACCGCGCCGTTGCCGAGCGTGTTCTTCTCGAAGAAGAACTCCTTGACAAAACTGCCGTCCTTTTTGAACATCTGGATGCGGTTGTTGATGCGGTCGCAGACATAGACCAGGCCGTCCGAGGCAATCTTCACGCAATGCACGGGATTGGCGAATTGCTGCGCGACCTGTGCCTTCGGATCGTAGGGCGGCTGCGGGTCGTCGTTCGGCTTGTTGCCATAGGCGCCCCAGTGTCGCTTGTAGGCGAGCGTGGTGGCATCGAACACGATGACGCGGCGATTGCCATAGCCGTCGGCGATGTAGAGCTCGTTGGCCTCCTTGTCGAGCGCGGTCTCCGCCGGCTTGCCGAGCTGGGTGGTGTCGTTCGAGCCCTTGCTCGGTGCGATCGAGCCGATCTGCGCGACGAATTTTCCGTCGAGGGTGAATTTTAGGATCGCATTGTCGTTGTCGGCATTGCCGCCGATCCAGACAAAGCCGCGCTCGTCGACCTCGATGCCGTGCTCGCGGCCGACCCATTGATAGCCTTCGCCCGGGCCGCCCCAGGCGCGCAGCAGATTGCCGTCGGCGTCGAACTCCAGCACCGGCGGCGCCGAGATGCAGCATTTCGAGCGCGGCGGATTGAGCGCGGCGCCTTTCTCGTCATCGGTCAGCGAGCGCGGCCGATGGATGATCCAGACATGGCCCTGCCAGTCCACCGTGATGCCGCCGACCTGGCCGAGGATCCAGTTGTTCGGCAGCGGTTTTGGCCAGGAGGCGTCGACCGCGAAGGCCGGAATCTCACCGGCCTGCGCGGCGGCATGCGGCGTGATCGGGGCGAGGAGAGCAAGGGCGGAGAAAATCAACCCGGACAGGGTGGAGCGCGCACGATTGAACGTCGGCGTCATATTGCCTCCCGAAATTGTTCTTGGCGGTTGTCCCGCTTGGGAGCGCAGTCAATCGTGGGAAGTGAGGGAAGTCAATTGCGTGGGCCAAGGCAGACGCGTCGAATAAGGTCGTCATCGCCCGGCCTGTGCGCAATTGCGCACATGGACCGGGCGATCCAGTACGCCGCGGCCTCTCGATTCGATCGCAGGGGCCGCGGCGTACTGGATCCCCGCTTTCGCGGGGATGACGAGCGAGGATGCCGCGCGCTCCGCGCCTCACGCCGGCGGCTGGAAATTCCGCAGCGTGCGGGCCTTGTAGTCGTAGAGCTTGCCGGTCTCGGTCCAATCAGGTCCGCACATCGGCACGATGAATTCGGCGGCCATGTCGGGCGTATCCAGCGTCATCGGGTCTTCGCCGGGAAACACCTGCGCGCGCATCCGGGTGCGGATCGGGCCGGGGCTGAACAAATTGACGCGCAGCGCCGTGTTGGCGGTCTCGTTGGCCCAGGAGCGCACCAGCGCCTCCAGCGCGGCTTTCGAGGCGGCGTAGGGGCCGAGATAGGCGTTGGCCTTGTGGGCGACGCCCGACGTCACGAACACCGCGCGGCCGGCATCGGACTGCCGCAGCAGCGGGTCCATGCAGCGGATCAGCTGGAAGTTGGCGGTGACGTTGATTGCCATCACGTCGTTCCACGGCTTCAGCTCGATATGGCCGAGCGGCGACGACGGGCCGGCGCTCCCGGCATTGCCGATGAGGATATCGAGCTTGCCGTGGCGCTCGTGCAGCGCAGCGCCGAGCCGCGCGATGCCCTCATAGTCGGTGAGCGAGAGCGGCACCAGGGTGGCGCTCCCGCCGTGCTTGCGGATCTCGTCGTCGAGCTCCTCCAGCCCGCCCTGCGTGCGCGCCACCGCCACCACATGCGCACCGGCCTTTGCCAGCGCCACTGATGTCGCATAGCCGATGCCGCGCGAGGCGCCGGTGACGAGGGCGATACGGGAGGCGAGGGGTTTTGTCATAAGCCGATCTCTTCGTCATGCCCGGCCAAAAGCGCGAAGCGCGTCTTCGCGCCGGACGTGCCGGGCATCCACGTCTTTGCGGCGGGTATTACAGACGTGGATGGCCGGGACAAGCCCGGCCATGACGTAAAACAACATTGAAATCCCGGGTTCGCACTTCGCGCGCCCCGGGATGACGCTGCGCGTCAGCTCGCCTCGGCCAGCAGCGAGAGCTGGCGCGGGGCGGGCTCGACGTCGCTCTGGTCGGTGAGGTGGGTCGGGTAGGCGCCGGTAAAACAGTGGTCGGCGAATTTCGGGTTGGCGGGATCGCGCCCCGGATAGCCCATCGCGCGATACATGCCGTCGATCGACAGGAAGGCGAGCGAGTCGGCGCCGATGATGTCGCGCATCTCCTCGACCGAATGGGTCGCGGCCAACAGGCCGCCGCGGTCGGGCAGGTCGATGCCGTAATAGTCGGGATAGAGGATCGGCGGCGAGGCGAGGCGGAAGTGCACCTCGCGGGCGCCGGCGTCGCGCATCATGCGCACGATCTTCTTCGAGGTGGTGCCGCGCACGAGGCTGTCATCGATCAGGATGATGCGCTTGCCCTCGATCGCGGCGCGGTTGGCCGAATGCTTCATGCGCACGCCGAGCTCGCGCACGCTCTGGGTCGGCTGGATGAAGGTGCGGCCGACATAGTGATTGCGGATAATGCCGAGCTCGAACGGCACGCCGGAATACTGGCTGTAGCCGACCGCGGCGGGCACGCCGGAGTCCGGCACCGGCACCACGACGTCGACCTCGGGATGGCTCTCGCGCGCGAGCTGCGCGCCGAACGCCTTGCGGACGTCGTAGACCGAACGGCCGCCGACGATGGAGTCGGGCCGCGCGAAATAGATGTATTCGAAGATGCAGGGCCGCGCCGGCTTCGGCGGGAACGGCTTGTGGCTGTGCGCGCCGGTTTCGTCGAACACGATGATCTCGCCGGGCTCGATGTCGCGGACGTATTTGGCGCCGATCATGTCGAGCGCGCAGGTCTCCGAGGTCAGGATCGGGCGGCCGTCGAGGTCGCCGAGCACCAGGGGGCGGATGCCGAGCGGATCGCGCGCGCCGACCAGCTTCTTGTTGGTCAGGGCGACCAGCGCATAGGCGCCCTCGATGGTGCGCAGCGCCTCGATGAAACGGTCGATGAAGCGGGACCGCTTGGATTGCGCGACCAGATGCAGGATCACCTCGGTGTCGGTGGTCGACTGCATCATCGCGCCGCCCTTGACCAGCTCGCGGCGCAGGGTCAGGCCGTTGGTGAGGTTGCCGTTGTGGCCGACCGCAAAGCCGCCGGCGCTGAGCTCGGCGAACAGCGGCTGCACGTTGCGCAGGATGGTGCCGCCGGTGGTGGAGTAGCGGACATGGCCGACCGCGGCGTTGCCGGGCAGGCGGTCGATCACCTCGCGGCGGGAGAAGGCGTCGCCGACCAGGCCGAGGCGGCGTTCACTGTGGAAGCGGCTGCCGTCGAAGGTGACGATGCCGGCGGCCTCCTGGCCGCGATGCTGCAGGGCGTGCAGGCCGAGCGCGGTGATCGCGGCGGCCTCGTTGTGGCCGAACACGCCGAACACGCCGCATTCCTCGCGCAGCGTGTCGCCGTCGATATCCGGGTGGTATCTGAGGTCGTTGTCGCGGAGATGGTGCTGCAGTTCGATCGGGCCGAGGTCGAGATCCATCTGGTCGGCATGATCGGAAGGGCTTTGCATCTCGTTCATCGCCTCTCGTAAGGGCCCAAATAAGTCAGCGGCCCGCGGGTTTCTCGATCAGCTTTTTCAAGCCATCACGCGCAGGTTTGCTATAGCCATCGCCCGACGCCGGTGTCGCCTGATCGTTGGTATCGGCGGCAGAATCGTCGTCGGGCTTATTCTTCTTGAACTTCTTTAAGATGGTGTTCTCGGGGTCGTCAGGCAAGAGCGACATCAGCCAATCCCCGGTTCCCTGCAGCACCACCCGCGACTTGGCTCCGGTCACCCAGTCGGGCCGCTGCTTGTCCGGAACCAGCCAGGTGAAGAACATGAACGCCACGACCACGATCAGCAGGCCGCGGGCGAGGCCGAACAGGAAGCCGAGGGTGCGGTCGAGCGCCCCGATCCGCGAATCCAGGATCATGTCCGAGATCCGCACCGTCACGATCGAGACCACGATCAGCGTGCCGATGAACACGCCGGCGACCACCACCACGGCGGCGACCGTGTCGTTGTTGAAATAGGTCTTCGCGGTCGGCAGCAGTTTCGAGAACGCATAGAGCGTGACCAGCGCCGCGGCGCCCCAGGCCGCGATCGACAGGATCTCGCGCATGAAGCCGCGCACCATCGCTAGCAGGCCCGAGATCAGCATCACCCCGAGCAGGATGAGATCGAGAATCGTTATCGGCATCGGCTGGTCAGGTCCGCTGGTACGTTTCGGTACGCTGTTCAGAACTCTCGCGAATCGGCGTGGCGCTGCCGTCCAAATTGAGGCGCATCGGGGGCATCCGGCAAGGCCGGAGCGCCACCTGTCCCGCGCGGCGGATGTATAGCTGTGGGGGGAGGGCGCGTCACGCCCGGTTTAGCCATTGTCCCGACGGAATCGGGCCGGTGTGGCATTTTTCTCAGCCGGATCAGCGCCGCGGGACGGGTCCCGGTTGCCGCGGTCGCCCCTTGGCGTACCGCGCGCCGCAATTTCGGCGACCAGCGTGGTCAGGTTGCCGACGCTGTTAAGGACGAGCCCGGCATCGCCGCCCGGCTCGCCGCGGGCTGATTCGGGCAGAATGGCGCGGCCGAAGCCGAGCTTGTTGGCCTCCTTCAGCCGCGCCGGGGTCTGCGCCACCGGGCGGACCGCGCCCGACAGCGAAATTTCGCCGAAATACACCGCGTCCGTCGGCAGCGGCGCATTGACCAGCGAGGACACCAGCGCCGCGGCGGCGGCGAGGTCGGCGGCCGGCTCCTGGATGCGCAGGCCGCCGGCAACGTTGAGATAGACGTCATGTCCGGACAATTTGACGCCGCAATGCGCCTCGAGCACCGCCAGCACCATCGACAGCCGGCTCGGGTCCCAGCCGACCACGGCACGGCGCGGGGTGCCGAGCGAGGTTGGCGCCACCAGCGCTTGCAGCTCGACCAGGACCGGGCGGGTGCCCTCGATGCCGGCGAACACGGCCGTGCCCGGGCTGCCGAGGTCGCGCTCGGACAGGAACAGCTCGGAGGGATTGGTGACCTCGCGCAGGCCAAGCCCGGTCATCTCGAACACGCCGATCTCGTCGGTCGCGCCAAAGCGGTTCTTCACCGAGCGCAGGATGCGGAACTGCTGCGAGCCTTCGCCTTCGAACGACAGCACCGCATCGACCATGTGCTCGACCACGCGGGGCCCGGCGATCTGGCCGTCCTTGGTCACGTGCCCGACCAGGATGATCGCAGCCCCGGTCTTCTTGGCGAATCTGATCAGCGCCTGCGCCGAGGCGCGGACCTGGGTGACCGTCCCGGGCGCCGACTCCACGGTGTCGGTCCACATGGTCTGGATCGAATCGATCACGATCAGGCGGGGCACCGCGCCTTCCGAGAGCGTCGAGACGATGTCCTCGACCGAGGTTTCCGAGGCCAGCTGCACCGGCGCATCGGCCAGCCCGAGCCGCTCGGCGCGCAGCCGCACCTGCGCCACCGCCTCTTCGCCCGAGATATAGACCGCGCGATGCCCGGCGCGCGCCATCATGCTGGTGGCTTGCGTCAGCAGCGTAGACTTGCCGATGCCGGGATCGCCGCCGACCAAAAGTACCGAGCCGCGCACAAACCCGCCGCCGGTGACGCGGTCGAGCTCGGCCATGCCGGACGACAGCCGTGGCGCATCCTGGGTCTTGCCGGACAGCGACTCCAGCGCGAACGTCCGCCCCTTGCGCTTGCTGCGGATCGAGACCGGCACCGAGCCCGTGGTGTCTTCCTCGGCCAGCGTGTTCCACTCGCCGCAGGCCTCGCACTTGCCCTGCCAGCGATTATACGCCGCGCCGCAATTCTGGCAGACAAAGGAGAGGGTCGATTTGGCCATATCGGTTCATTGCAGTGCGACGCGTACCGGCGCGCTCATGGGGGCAGGAGACAAATCAACTCTGTACGCTGGTCACTGCTGGCGGCAGTCCAAGCGTACGCAACAGTTCAAAAGCCTTTCGATCTCGATCGTTGCCTGTCTTGGCGCCTTTACGTCGAACCAGCTCGGTCTTCCAGTCGGCAATGCCCTCGATCACAGCCAGCCAATGAATTGTGGCAGCGAGCTCGAGCACCGTCGCCGACTGTCGCTGCATCTCAGCCAGTGCGGTTCGGATGCGGCCGATCGGCAAATAAGCCCCAGGTCCGTCATCACCGCCCGACGTCTTTGCCGAGTAAGCGACATAGGGAACGCCGTCGCTCAGGCGGCGCCGCTGGCTTGCATGCAGATAGCCGAACACGACGTCGTCCTCGACCTTCTCCGCCAGATCTTCCGAGTAGGGGCCATAGTGAAAATACTCGTACGAAAAGCCGCTATTCAGACCCATCTGGTCGAGCAGGTAGACGACCTTCTGCAGCCGAATTTTCCCGACAATTTCTCCACCTGCAGCCATCACGAGGCTCGGTACGTCAATCGTCATGTGCGCCTCCCTCTGACCGAATCGATGACAGATTGCGCGATTCTGAAATCCGCATCATTAAGAAAGTAGTATCTTTCAAACGCTCGCTGGCGATCGGAACCGGCCACCGTCGCGTCCTTGAAATCCGTGATCTCCTTGAGATTCCTGTCCGACAGTCGGATCATCAACCGCTTCTGTGCTCGCCCGTCATCCGCGCCGATCTCGCCGTAGATCGAGAGCTTTGCCTGGTCGCGGAAGACGTCTTCGCCGAGTTGGACCTTGAATTTGGCGTCCAGCGCGTGCTTCAGGCGTCGTTGTCTCTCCACATCCTCCGGAAAAGCGTGTTGGACGTCGAGGCAAATCGGACGCTGTCGACTGAGCAGCCGGCCCGCGATCTGTTTGGCCGCACCGTGACCACTCAACGCGACAGCATGGATGGCGCCCCATGCGACCGTGTCGTCCAGTGCGGTGTAATTTGCGATGTGGTCGCCGCCGGGAGAGAAGAAACGAACCAGCGGATGATCGTCGGGCAGTCCGGTAATGCGGCCGCCGGCATTTGCCTCACGCGCCACAAATCGAAAGAATGCGGACATCATCTGTTCGATGCCGCGCGTGGTCTTGTGCAGATAGACATTCGTGTAGAGCCGGTATCGCGCCAGCAGGAAATCCTCGGCCGCGTCGCGCGCCTTGTGTTCGAGGCAAAAGCTGTGCTCGTAGATCGGATCGGCACCATCTGAATCGGCTGGCGCAAAGTCGATTTCCTCGACGCGCACATTATCCATCAGCCAGTCCAGATCGATCGCTCCTGCGCCCGTGCCCGTCATGTACCGGTCGCGGACTAGGTAATCCAGGCGATCGGCGTCGAACGAACTCGAGACGACCGCATGATACATGTCCGTCGGCGTTTCGGCGGCGACCAGATCGGCCACGTCGTCCGCCCGCACGCCTGACGAGGCGAGTATCTTCGAGATGTCACCATCGGAATTGCGGATCATGTCCGCGGTGAAGGCCTCGTGGTTTCGAACCTTCAGCTTGGGTGCGCCCGGAGTTGATTGCTCCGCAGCCAACGCCTTGCGCGCCTCTTCAAAGGCGTGGCTGAACGGGCCGTGACCGATGTCATGCAGCAGGGCGGCGAACAGCGCGACCTTGGCGCGCGCTTCGTTGAAGTCGCCTTCGACACGCTTGAGTTCGATCTCCCGCTTTAGAATCCCAACCAGCCGGCGCGCGTTGTGATACACGCCGATCGAATGCGACAAACGCGTATGACTCGCAGACGGGAAGACGTAGTCAGACACGCCGAGTTGCTTGATGCGGCGAAGCCGCTGCACCTCCGATGTGCCCAGCAAATCCCAGACGCTCTCATCCACCAAACCATCGTCATCAAAGACGATGAGGCCGTGAATGGGGTCTCGAACGCGCTGCGGCTTCATGAGAACAAATGTAGAACATTTTCAGCCGCGCGTCTAGCTCCATGCGGGGGCTTTGCGTCTCGCACAGCCGGCGAGTTGGTCCCTTCGCGACTCAGGACATTTCCTCTTCGACCCGTCGCATCGCATAGGACGGCACGTAGCCCGGCAGCTCGTTGTTGGTCGGCCGGATCATCCGGTGCAGGTTCGCCGTCGCGCGCGCGTCGAGCTTGTTGCCGGCCTTGCGCCAGCTGAAGATCAGCGGCTGCACGTCCGGGTCCAGCGACCTCAGCTGCAACCCGATGTCCTTGTCGGTCGCGGACGCGAACCGCTCGGCGGTCGCCGCCACCTTGGCGACGATGCCGTCGATGCGTCCGGTCAGTGCGGAGCGGATGGCGTCGAAATCGCCCCAGAACTCCTCGGGGATGTCGCGCCTGACGGCGTCGAGATCGTCGCCCGCCGAGATCATCTCCCACAGCGCCAGCGGCGTGCAGCGCGAGATCAGCGCATGAATGCGCGAATACTCGTCGCCCTTGACCTTCAGCCGGAGGCCGTCGCAGAAGCGAATGACAAAGCCCTCCTCCGATTTCGGCAGCCCCTTGGCGTAGGCGGCGAGGTCGACGAAGGAGGTAAAGGCGTGGCGGCGCGCGAGCCGCCAGCCGACTGCGGCCGCAACTTCGCCGAGCTCGTCGACGGTCATCTCCGAGCCATCCTCACGATAGGCGGCGAGCAGCACCAACTCGGCCGCCTCGTAGCGCACCACGATGCGGTTTTCCGGATAGACCGCCTCCACCAGATAGGTGGTGCCCGGCACCAGCGCCGACAGGTCGCGCTCGGCGAGGCGGTCTTCGATCCAGCGCGCCTGATGCGAATTGAACGCGCCCTTGGTCGTGGCGCGCCAGGCGCCGTCGAAATGGTGGATGATGCCGAGCGAGCCGTCGACCTTCTCGAACACCTCGAACGGCAGGGCCGGGATCGGCAGGCCGCGCTCGCCGGCGTTGAAGAATTTTGGGAACGGCGTCGCGATCACCCGCCTTGACGCCGGATGCAGGATCAGGCCGCGCGCCAGCAGCGAGAACTGGTCCCATCCGTTCTCGTAAACGCAGCGGTTGGTGTAGATGTACAGCCGGCGTCCCGCCGGACAGTCGCGCTGCCCGACCATGCCGGCCACACAGGCCTGCTCCAGACCGTCAAATAGATCCTCGAATGGTATTTGTCGCGCGGGATGCATAACAACCTCCGCGCGATGACATAGCGGCACGAGACGCCGAATTCAACTTGGAAGCGCGCTGCCGCGGCCGCGCGCGGGGACCGGGACTTTCTGTAGCGCTCGGGGTCGACTAGGATCGCCGCTCCCGTGCGAAGAGCGTCGTTCATGGCACCTGATGGTTTCGCAAAGACCCGCCTTCGCCTCGCAATCGCTCTGGCCTTGGCGATCTGCACAAGTTCGGCGCTCGCGCGTGCCGATGCGCCGGAGCCGGTGTCGCTGAGCGAACGGACCATCTCCTGGAGCACGGTCAAATACGCCACCACGGCCGACGACGGCTTTGTCGATGGCTCGCTCGACAAGAGCGTCATCGTCGACCGCACGTTCCGCGCCCAGGTGCTCGAGAACCGCTATCTGAAGGTCACCCTGGTGCCCGAATTCGGCGGACGCATCCTGTCCATCATCTACAAGCCGACCGGTCACGAGCAGCTCTACCGCACCGAGGTTGGCGTGCCCTACGGCATGAAGGCCGGAAATTTCTATTACGACTGGATGATGGTGTATGGCGGCATCTTCCCGACCTTTCCGGATCCCGAGCACGGCCGCACCTGGCTGAAACCGTGGGATTTTCGGGTCGTGACGCAGACATCTTCCGAAGTGACGGTGGCGATGTCGATCCGGGACGATTTCGCCTATGCCGCGGCTCCGAAGAAATTCACCGGCGAGAGCGGCATCGCGGCGACGTATTACGTCACGCTGAAGGCCGATCGCGCCGCGCTCGATGCGCGCCTCGTGCTGCGGAACACGCACTCCAGATCGATCGAATATGAGTACTGGACCTGCACCACGCTGGCGCCGGGATCCGATCCGGACCATCCGCGGACCACGGCCGGCGCCGAGATCATCGCGCCGGTCGCGGCCTATGTCACGCCGGCATGGTCGGCGAACATTGCCGCGGGCGATGCGCGCGCGGGGGCGGGCAGCTACCGCTTCGAACAGCTGCGCTGGTTCAAGAACTGGCCGTCGATGGGCATCGCCTATGCCGCGCCCGACATGCAGGGAGGCAACTTCTGGGGCGTGATCAACCACGACAACGAGGAAGGGATTTTCCGCATCGCCGACAATCAGGTCACGCGCGGCTTGAAGATGTGGACATGGGGATTTCCCTCGTTCACCGACGCAGGCGATCCGCGCAGGGCCCCGACCGAAGCGCAGCCCTATGTCGAGTTGTGGGCCGGCGTCACCGACCAGTTCTTCCATCCCGCGCGCTTGCCGGCTTCGGGCGAGGTTTCCGTCGCGGAGACCTACAGCCCGACCGTCGGCATGAGCGACGTGACGCAGGCGAACGAGAACATCCTGATCAATCTTACGGCCGATCGGTCCGCCGTCAGGCTGCAGTTCTTCAGCATCGTAGCGGAGGCACCGCTTCTGGTGACGCTGAAACGGGGCGATGCGGTGTTGTTCAATGAGACCGTGATGTCGGACCCGAACAACGGAAACCGCATCGTTGCGCCGCTTGCCTCCGCGGTCCGTGGCGAGCCGGTGCAGCTGACGATCCGCAGCGCGGACGGCAAGCCATTGATCGCGGCGGAGACGCAGGTCAAATGACTTCGTCGGCGACGCAGCTTCATGTTTCGAGCCCTCGAAGGACGGCAATCAGCGGGAGAACACCCGTGTTCCGGCCGGCCATCGCGGCTTGTCGCTGACCGGGCTTGCGCCGATCTCCCATCCGACGCCGCCCCAGAGTACATCGACGGCCCCCAGCTCGCCCGTGAGATCGCGGACGTAAAACACGTTCGGCTTGGCGTTGATCTCCAGCGGGCCGCTATTGCCGTTGGGCTGCCGCTTCAACGCGCACCAGACGTCCGCCAATCTGCTCTCGTGGCTCGCACCCAGTCTGGCCAGGATCTCCTTGTCGCTCGAGGCCGCGCCCAGCACGTAGGTCTGCAACGATGCGCCGCCGATATCGTCCTCAACCTTGTTTGTGAAGCGTTGCGCGAAGGTCGCACCCAGCCAGGAGATCTTCACCGAAGCGCTCGAGGCGATGTCTTCCTTGAAATGTTCCCGCGCGATGAACTTTTCAGCGCGCGGGATCGCCGAGGTCGACGATGGATCGGACGGTTCCTCAGCTTTCGGTTGCAGGGAACACGCAACGCGATTGGCGGCGACGGCCGAACCCGGTTGGCCCGGTTTCGTATCGTCTGCGGCGACGCTCAAGGCTGGTGCGGTGAGAAAGAAGGCCAATGACAGCGTGAGGCTTAACTGGCGCATCTTGTTGTTGTCCCTGAATCCGCTTGCGTTCGCGGAGACAAGGTAAACCGCATCTTGCAGATGTAAATTAAAGATCGGGTTTCTGGTTAAGGATAAAAAGTAAGTTCAACTACAGCGCGAATTTGAATCAAATGCGCTTCGGTGCGCGGGAACTCGTTGTTCGGGCGTTCGGCGCTTTCGAGCCGCCGTCGGACATGCTGTGTGGTTGGCGTCGCGGCCGAAGCGTCTAAACGCGGATGTCTCGCACGGACAGCAGCAGCGGCGAATCCTCGCGCGGCGCCAAATTCGTCGGCAGAGCCCGGCAGCATCTTGCCTGCGCGCGCAGCGGATCGGTCCAGCTCCAGCGAACGCGCCAGGACGGATTGTCGGCGTAGGCCGGAATGCGCCAGACCCAGATCGTCTCGTAGACGCTGTCGCCGAACTGCGCGACATCGGGCTTTGCTGTCGGCCAAGAGGCCGCACCAGCAACAGCGAATGTCGCGATCGCCGCAATCGTCATCATCATCTTGCGCATCGCGCGCCTGCCTTTCCCGCCTGTCGCGGGTTCCGACAACCCGCTGGTCCCAATACTTCGACGTGCGATCCCGAATCCGGCAGGCCGACATCAGACGTTGAGATGCGCGCTCGATCGCGCACCTTGTGTCGCCTTTCTCTCGGGATTCGCATCCGGGTCGTCGATCAACCCTGTGATGCCTGCTAGAGCAAAGTTCTTGTCCGCAAACGATCGAGTGCATGTAATGAAGCTGTCATAAGCGCAGCGGCCGGATGCAGGCAATCCGGGGAACAACGGGAGATGAGCGCTCAGCACGGCTCTTTCGGGGTACACAGCATTCGATGCGCAAAACCCCCGTAGAATTACGACATGCCTGTGTGCCTACGACGCCATTGCCGACCACAATAGCGCGACGCCCGCCGCCAGCATGATGCCGTCCATGATCAGGCGGAATGCTTCGGGCTTCAGATGCAGCACGAAGCGTTTTGCGATGAAGGCCCCCGCCATCAGCGAGGCGCCGGCGATCAGGCCTTTGAAGGCGACGTCCGCGGTCAGCGCGCCGAAACGCTCGAAGGTCACCGACTTGCTCAGATAGAGCCCGAGCGAGCTCGCCGCTTCGGTGGCGAGGAAGGCGCCCTTGGTCAGGCCGTAGAACAGGAACAGCGGTACGCTGAGCGGACCGGTCGAGGCCACGATCCCGGTGAGATAGCCGATCACGGCGCCGCCGATCATCATGTGCAACAGATTGGCCTTGAGCTGGTGCCGCGCCAGCCAGTGCCGCACCGGCACCATCGCGATCAGGAACACGCCGATCGCGACGTCGACGGCGTGGGAGGGCAGCGCAAGCAGCGTGCGCGCGCCGAGCGCAGCCGCAGGGATGCCGGTGACCGAGTAGGCCGCGCAGGCGCGCCAGTCGACATCGCGCCACCAGGCGAGGATGCGCGAGAGATTGGCCATCACCGCGGCGACCGCCATGATCGGCACCGCCTGCTTCGGTCCGAACTGATAGACCAGCACCGGCATCAGCATGATCGACGAGCCGGTGCCGACGACGCCGGCGATGGTGCCGGCGAACAGGCCGACAATCAGGACGAAGACATAGCCCAACGCGAGCTGCTCCCGGCTTGATTCCTTGGGATCGAGGAGTGTGGACCTCGTGGCGGACGCGTCAACCTGCCGCAATTCCGTAGGGTGGGCAGAACGCAGCGAAACCCATCATTTCGGGCCGCAGATCCGCCGATGGATTTCGCCGAGTTTATCATCGGTCCCGCGCAGCGCGGCTCCGTTGGCGCTACCCATCCCACGCTGCGCGTTGATTTGCCCCCACCTGTAGGTCAAGTCCCCACGGCAAAAATATTTCGCTTTTTCGGAAGGGCAAGTCAGATGTATGGTTCGTCCGTCTCACCCGATCGAGGGGCGCTGCGCATCGTCATAGCGTCGTGGTGAGATGCGGTGGACGTTTCGCATGTCAGTGACGACAGCATGCGAGGCGGACGGTGAAGTCGTGCAGGCCTGACGCCCTAGTGGCAGGTGTCCTCTCGCAAAACGCGCAAGCGCTTTTGCGAAAGCGGTGACAAAAAAGCCCAGTCTCGCCGGGGTAAGCACGTATAAGCCGTAACCCATCGCGCAGGGAAAGCCGGGTTGTTTCCGGTTACACCTGTGGTCCTACCCCCGGTGCTTTTTTGTTGCACCGGGCCCATGGGTGCAATCGGCACCCGGCTTTCCCTGCGCCCTCTGATCAAGGAGAGGGCGGAACGAAAGAGCAAAGCTCGGACAAATCATGTCGCGAGAATGCGAAGCTGCGTCCCCACCCACAACCGTCATCGCCCGGCTCGACCGGGCGATCCAGTACGCCGGGACCTCTCGATTCAAGCACTGGCGACTCTGGAATACTGGATCACCCGCTTTCGCGGGTGATGACACCGAGCTAGCTGTTTGACAGTTGAATCAGACGAACACCAACCCCGTCATCCTGAGGAGCGCGCTCTTGCGCGCGTCTCGAAGGATGAATCGGCCCAGCTGGTGGGCCGTCGATCCCTCGAGGCCGGCGCAACGGGTGCAGCATCACTTCAGCACCACCCAGGCCGGCGCGTGATCGCTTGCACCGTCTTCGCCGCGCATCGCGCGGTCAACGCCGGCTTTGGCGAGCCGCGCCGCCACGGCGGGGCTGAGCAGCAGATGATCGAGCCGCAAACCGGCGTCGCGCGGCCAGCGGTTGCGCTTGTAGTCCCAGAAGGTGAACATCGGATCATCCGGATGCAGCGTGCGGATCGCATCGCACCAGCCCTGATCGACCAGCGCCTTGAACGCGGCGCGGCTCTTCGGCTGGATCAGCGCGTCCTTGTCCCAGGAGCGCGTCGGGTAGATGTCGAACGGCGTCGGGGCGACATTGTAGTCGCCGGCGAGCACGACCGGGACGTCTTGCTTCAGCAGTGTCGCAGCATGCGCGCGCAGCCGCTTGAACCAGGCGAGCTTGTAGTCGAATTTCGGTCCGGGCTGCGGATTGCCGTTCGGCAAATAAAGGCTGGTGACGACGATGCCGCGCACCGCGGCCTCGATGTAGCGCGCCTCATGGTCGTCGCGGTCGCCGGGCAGGGCGGTGCGGATCAGGACCGGCTCGGCCTTGCGAGCGAGGATGGCGACCCCGTTCCAGGTTTTCTGGCCCTGCCACACCGCGCCGTAGCCGGCCCGCTCGAAGGCGGCCGCGGGAAACTCGGCGTCGGAAGCCTTCAATTCCTGCAGGCTGACGACGTCGGGCTTCGCCGCCTTCAGCCAACGCAGCAGGTTGGGCAGCCGGCGGTTGACGTTGTTGATGTTGAAGGTCGCGATCTTCATGCCAACACACGATCGCGAAGGTGCATTGGCTCAGCTTGCTGCGCTGGACGGCAGTGGCGGCGGCGCGGCCGGGGTTGCCGGCATGGCGGGTGCTTCAGGCAAGGCCGGAGGGACCGCAGGCGCGGCGGCTGCCGCCGCCGGAGGCGCGACCGGCTCGGCGGGCTTCGCCGGCTCGTCCTTCGCGGCGACGGCTTCGCCGCCCTTGTAGATCCGCACGAAGCGACGGCCGAGGCTGGTCAGCACCTCGTAGCCGATGGTGCCGAAATGATGCGCGACCTCGTCGACGGTGATGCCTTCGCCGATCAGCGTCACCATCTGGCCGCGCCGCACCGCGCTCTTGTCGAGATCGGTGACGTCGACCGCGGTCAGGTCCATCGAGATGCGGCCTGCGATCGGGCAGCGCTTGCCGGCGACCACGACCTCGGCGCCGCGGGTACCGTCATTGGCGCTGGCGGCGCGGAAATAGCCGTCGGCATATCCGGCGGCGACGATCGCAAGCCGGGTCGGCCGCCGCGCGGTCCAGGTGCCGCCATAGCCGACCGTCTCGCCACGGTCGATGTTGCGGATCTGCACGATGCGCGCCTTGAGGTCGACCACCTGCTGCATCGGGTTGCTGGCTTCCGGCGTCGGATTGACGCCGTAGAGCGCAGCGCCCGGCCGCACGATCTCGAACTGGAACTGGGCGCCGAGGAAGACGCCGGAGGAATTGGCCAGCGACGCCGGCACGCCGGTGAACAGGCTCGCGATCTCGCGGAAGGCCGCCAGCTGTCTTGCATTGGCGGGATTGTTGAGCAGCTCGGCGGAGGCGAGGTGGCTCATCACCAGCGTGATGCCGTGGTCGCCGGCATTGATGCGCGGGATGATGCCCTGCGCCTCGCTGACGGTCAGGCCAAGCCGGTTCATGCCGGTATCAATATGGATCGCGGCGCCGCCGGACCAGCCGGAGCGGCGGCAGAACACGTCCCATTCGGCGAGCTCGTTGAGGTCGCCGATCACCGGCTTGCAGTCGATCTTGGCGTAGGACTCACCGGTCTGCTGAAAGAAGCCGCCGAGCGAATAGAGCGTCGCCTCCGGCACCGCCGCGCGCACCACGGCGGCCTCCTCGACGGTGGCAACGAAGAAGGTCTTGCAGCCGGCTCTGGCGAGCGCCCGCGAAACCTCGGCGGCGCCGCAGCCATAGGCGTTGGCCTTGACCACGGCGGCGCATTCGGCCGGTACCGCGGTCTTCTCCAGCTTGCGCCAGTTGGCGATGATGGCGTCGAGGTCGACGGTCAAGATGCCGGTGGCGCCCGGATGCGCCGCCAGCAGATTGGCCTCGGGCGTCAGCTGCGATTTCACGTCGGTGTTGTTAGCCA
Source organism: Bradyrhizobium ivorense (assembly GCF_900696085.1). Classification (GTDB taxonomy): domain Bacteria; phylum Pseudomonadota; class Alphaproteobacteria; order Rhizobiales; family Xanthobacteraceae; genus Bradyrhizobium; species Bradyrhizobium ivorense. The sequence continues at coordinate 25,966 of NZ_CAADFC020000016.1, read as the reverse complement.
TGCTGCAGTTGTACGCGGCGCGCTTGCGCCGTTCAACCGTGCCCCCTCATTAGTAACCGCGATCGGGAACCTGACCATCGGGCGCGAGATCGCCGAACCGGGTGACGCTCGCTTCGAAGTGCAGGTCGACGGTGCCGGTCGGGCCGTGGCGCTGCTTGCCGATGATGACTTCGGCCTTGCCGAGCGCCCGCTCCATTTCGGCCTGCCAGGTCGCGTGCTCGGGGGTGCCAGGCCGCGGCTCCTTGTTCTGGAGGTAGTATTCCTCGCGATACACGAACAGCACGACGTCGGCGTCCTGCTCGATCGAACCGGATTCGCGCAGGTCCGAGAGCTGCGGCCGCTTGTCGTCGCGGTTTTCGACCTGACGCGACAGCTGCGACAAGGCGATGATCGGAACGTTCAGCTCCTTGGCCAGCGCCTTCAGGTTGGTGGTGATCTCGGTGATTTCCTGGACGCGGTTGTCGGTGCCGCGCTTGCCGGAGCCCTGCAAGAGCTGGATGTAGTCGATCACGATCAGATCGAGGCCCTTCTGGCGCTTCAGCCGGCGGGCGCGCGCGGTGAGCTGCGAGATCGAGAGACCACCGGTTTCGTCGACATAGAACGGCAGCGATTGCAGCTCGATCGAGCAGTCGCGGATTTTCTCGAAATCCAGTTCCGAGATACCGCCGCGGCGGATCGAGCTCGAGGGGATGCCGGTGCGTTCGGCGAGAATACGGGTGGCGAGCTGTTCGCCGCTCATTTCGCAGGAGAAGAAGCCGACCGCGCCGCCGTTGACCGCCTTGGTGGTGCCGTCTGCCTGCACCTCGGGCACATAGGCCTTGGCGATGTTGTAGGCGATGTTGGTGGCGAGCGAGGTCTTGCCCATGCCGGGACGGCCGGCGAGGATGATGAGGTCGGACGGCTGCAGGCCGCCCATCTTGGTGTCGAGGTCGCGCAGGCCGGTCGAGATACCCGACAGCTTGCCGTCGCGCTGGAACGCCTTCGCCGCCATGTCGACCGCAATCGTCAGCGCCTGCGCGAAGCGCTGGAAGCCGCCGTCGTAGCGGCCGGTCTCGGCCAGCGAATAGAGCTGCCGCTCGGCATCCTCGATCTGCGCGCGCGGCGCAAAATCCACCGGCGCGTCGAAGGCGACGTTGACGATGTCTTCGCCGATCCGGATCAGGTCGCGGCGCAGGCTGAGGTCGTAGACGGTGCGCCCGTAATCCTGCGCGTTGATGATGGTGGTCGCTTCGGCGGCGAGCCGCGCGAGGTATTGGCCAACCGTCATGCCGCCGAGATCGGTATCGGCCGGCAGGAAGGTCTTCAATGTCACGGGGGTGGCGACCTTGCCCATCCGGATCAGCGAGGCCGCGGTCTCGTAGATCGTTTGGTGGATGGTCTCGAAGAAGTGCTTTGGCTCGAGGAAGTCGGAGACCCGGTAGAACGCGTCATTATTGACCAGGATCGCGCCCAGGAGGCTCTGCTCCGCTTCGATGTTGTGCGGTGCGCTCCGATAGGCCGGGCTTCCGGTGTCGGGGGCGAGCTTGTGGACGTTCGAATCAATCAAGGCCATGGACGAGCTTATTCTTCTGATTTCGTCGTTACTGCGATTTTCGGGTGCGGGGCGGCGATCAAGCGCCAGCTCGTCACGAATCGAAAGGACGGATCTGCCTTATGCACGATTCACACAACGCGGTGTGTGAATCCGGGACGGCCGGATGCATTCCGCTTGACGGGTTGTGTCCGAAATCCGGCGCGGTGTCGGCCGGTCAGCGATGGCGTTGGCAAAACTTCGACGCAGCCTGAACCTTTTGCAGGGCCGGTGGACCCATCCAATGGTGCGGCGGTTGTTGGCGTCGGTTCCTCAGACCAGAATGAGGAAGGCAAGGGCGATGAGGGCAGCCACCACACCGGTTGCAATCAGGGCGTAGTCGGTCGCGATATCGCGTTGTGGGTCCAACATCGTCGGGTGCGTTTCTCGGGTCATTCCGGACCACTACGACAGACTGGAACGGACCTCTGTGAAGCAGGTCACACGCGCCGCATTTTCTTTGCGGCATGGTCACGGGAACGACCGGACGGTTTCCGGGTTGTCTCCGCTCAGGGAAGATACGGCGCAGATGGCAGGAGAGTTTCAGACATCGCGATATCAGCTCGGCCGGGCCAGTGGCCTCGACCGGCGCTGGCTCGTGGACCTGATCGATGCCATGGAGCAGGCGGCCTCTCCCGAGGTCCGCGAGATTCCCTGCGATCCCTGGCTGGTCGCCGCTACGTCGGCCCATCTGGCGCGTCCTGCAGCCAGCTTCGCCCATTGCGGGTCGGCCTACAACCTGCGCAACTAGCCAGGTTCAGATATCGATCGGGATTACTCGCCGGCGAGCTGGAGCCGGGGCTTGGCGGCGTTGGCTTCCTTGCGCCGCAGCCGGGCTTCCTCACCGCCGATATAGTCGCGGGTGATCGGCACGACACCCTGGCGCTTGGTGAGCTGCAGCTGGAAGTTCATCATGTTCTGCATCCGGAACGACATCTCCGACGCCGCCAGATAGAACTCCCACATCCGGGCGAAGGCCTCGTCGTAGAGCCGGACGGCCTCCTCGCGCCGCGCCATGAAGCGGTCGCGCCAGGCCTTCAGCGTCTCGGCGTAGTGCAGCCGCAGAATCTCCATGTCGCAGATCAAGAGGCCGGCCTTCTCGATCGCCGGCATGACCTCGGACAGCGCCGGGATGTAGCCGCCGGGAAAGATGTACTTCCTGATCCAGGGGCTGGTGACGTCCGGGCCGGTCGAGCGGCCGATCGAATGCAGCATCATGACGCCATCGTCGCTGAGCAGCTCGGCGCAGCGCTTGAAGAAGGTTTCGTAGAACGCCACCCCGACATGCTCGAACATCCCGACCGAGACGATGCGGTCGAACGGGCCGGGGATGTCGCGGTAATCCTGCAACAGGAAGCGCGCCGACCGCGTCAGGTTCCGCTCGGCGGCGCGGGCGTTGGAAATCTGCAACTGCTCGGTCGACAGGGTCACACCGGTGACGTCGGCGCCGGTCATCTCGGCGAGGTAGAGCCCAAGTCCGCCCCAGCCGGAACCGATGTCGAGGACGCGGTGGCCGGGCTTGATCAGCAGTTTTGCGGCGAGATGGCGCTTCTTGGCGAGCTGGGCATCGTCCAGGCTGGTATCCGGCGTCTCGAAATAGGCGCAGCTGTATTGCTTGTCGGCGTCGAGGAACAGCGAGTAGAGGCGACCGTCGAGATCGTAGTGGCGGGCGACGTTGCTCCTGGAACGGCCGCGCACGTTGAGCTGCTGGGCGCGCCGTCCAAGAAAGCGCAGCCATCCCTGCAATTTGGCGAAGTCCGGCAAGAACGGGCCCTGACCCATCAGCACCGCGAGCACATCGGCGATGCTGCCCTGTTCCACCACGAACGTTCCGTCCATGAAGGCTTCGCCGAGGTAGAGCTCGGGATCGAGCAGAATGCGGGCCTCGGCTGCCCTGGTGGCGAAACGCGCGGCAACCGGTATGCCGGTGCCGTCACCGCAGGCAAATGTCGCACCGCTCGCGGTCGTGAACGTGATCGAACCGCGACGGATAAAGCGCCCAAGGAAGTATCGCAACAATCGGTCCATCGAAACACCAACGGAGCGGCAAGCTGCAACCCGACACCACCGAAGCTGGAGAGCTTCAATGTGTCCCCAAAACGCAACATAAGCAGGGAATTGGAATGCACTATTGCGCTGGGGTCAAAGCCGATATTCCGAAATGTGACAATTCAGTGCAAGCGTCACGGATGCGCTTCCATTCGCGCCACAATCAGCTAAAAGGTCACCGCCGCCGCCGGACTTATGCGCGGGCGGCGACTTTTCCGATATCTGGAGACGTAAGGGAATGTTGAGCCGAGCCCTCAGTCTGGCGACGGTGACGCTTCTGATTGGCCTGATGGGCGGATCGGCGCATGCACAAAACCTCGAAGCCGGCAAAAGCCCGTCCCAGATCTTCGCCGGCACCTGCGCGGTGTGCCACAAGAGCCCGCGCGGCCTCCTGAAGTCGGTGCCGGCCGGCTCGCTGCCGAGTTTCCTGCGCCAGCACTACACGACGTCGAGCGACATGGCCGGCGTGCTGGCGTCCTTCCTGATCTCGAACGGCGCCAATGACCCGCGCTACCAGGCCAAGGATCACACCAGGGACTCTGCCAAGGGAGCCAAGGGGGCGCGGGATGGCCGCCAGGAGGCCAACCAGTCGCCGGAGCAGCCGGTGGAGCGTCCGAGCCGCCGGCAGCATCAGGGCGCTGCGCCGCAAGAAGCTGCAAGACCCGATGCCGATGGATTGACGCCGCAGCAGGGCGAGCATCCCGGTCGCCGCGGCAAGCGCATGGCGCGCCCGAGCGAGGCGTCCCCTGAGGGTGCCAGCCCCGAGACGCCGGCCGCGGGCGAGGGCAGGCCGTCGCGCCAGAAGCTCGGGCGTCGCGGCAAGCCCAGCGAGGAGCCGAAGGCCGACGAGGGCGCCAAGAACGAGGGCGCCAAGAGCGAGGCGCCCAAGAACGACTCCAATAAGAACGAATCCAATAAGAGCGAATCGAACAAGGACGATTCGAAGAGCCAGACCGCCAACACGTCCGCCAAGGGCGAGGACAAGCGCGAGGCCGAGAAGCCGGCGAAGCCCGTCGACCAGTCCGACAGCGCCAAGGTCGATGCGCCCAAGGAGAGCGTCGGCAGCGAGTCGGCCCCGCTGCGCTCCGATCCGGTTCCCCCGGTCACCCAGGCGCCTTCGGCCGCGCAGGCGCCTGAGCCGGCTGCGGCCCCGTCGCCGCCGCCGGTCACCGCCACCGCGCCGCCGCCTCCGCCGCCCCCGGCGGTCACCGGGCCGGTCGGACCGCCGCAGCCCCCGACCTCGAGGTAACTCGCTAATGGCCAGCGATCTCAGCCGGCACCGACGCTTGACCAATACTAGAGCAAAACTCTAGAGTAGACATCTAGTCAGGAGGAGGCCAGTGACCACAGCGCGGGACGATCTGCTGGCAGCGGGGCTCGCGGTGTTCGACCGCGACGGCTTTGAGGGCGCGACGGTGGCTGAGATCCGCTCCCGCGCCCGCGCCTCCAACGGCAGCTTCTTCCACTTTTTCGCCTCGAAGAAGGAGCTTGCCGGCACCCTGTTCCTGGAAATCCTGCAGAGCTACCACGCCGCGATCATCACCTCCGTCGACGAGGGCTGCGGCGCGCGCGAGGGCGTGGCGCGGCTGATCCGCGCCCATCTCGATTGGGTCGTGACCTTCAGGCGCGAGGCGCGCTTCCTGTTCGAGATTTCGCGTAGCGAGTGGGGCGAGGAGGTGCGCGGCGAGCAGCGTGCCCAGAACTCGCGGCTCGCCGAGGGCATCGAGCGCTGGCGTGCGCCGCTGCTCGCCCGCGGCGAATTGCTGCCGATGAGCGCGGTCTTGTTCTTCAGCCAGATCATCGGGCCGGCGCAGATCTTCTGCCGCGCCTATCTGTCGGGCCGCGACCGCAGCGATCCGCGCGAGCAAATGGAGACGCTGATCGCCTGCGCGATCCGCGCGGTGGTTGCACCCGGTGCGCAGGACCAGGCAGGAGGGACCTCATGAGCGAGACCGATCCGGACTTTGCGCCGATCGCGACACGGATCCGCGACAATGTCGGCCGCCAGGGGTTCATGGGCCATGTCGGCGCGGAATTGGCCGAGCTGTCGCGCGGCGCCTGCACGCTCGCGGTCGACCGGCGGCCCGAGCTGTTGCAGCAGCACGGCCTGTTTCACGGCGGGGTGACCGCGTTCCTGGTCGACAACGCCACCACGATTGCGGCGGCGACCTCGCGCGGCCAGCCGGCGCTGACCGCGGAATACAAGTTGAACCTGCTGTCGCCGGCATCGGGCGATCGCCTGATCTGCCGGGCGCGCGTGATCAAGCCGGGACGTCAGGTCGCGGTGGTCGCGGCCGACGTGTTCTGCGTGATCGATGGCAAGGAGAAGCACACGGCGACCGCGCTGGCGTCGATCGCGATGCTCGACGACACGCAGGCGGCACGAATCAAACGCCCGGCCTGATCGGCCGGGCTTGAGTTGGAGCGATGAAGAGGCGCTTACTTCTCTTCGGCGGCCGGGGCCGGCTCGGCCTCGTCGCCGTGCTGGGCTTCCGGATCGAAGAACTCGCCGGCGGCGGCCAGCGCCTCGGCGGCGGCGTCCTGGTCTTCCTGGCGGGTCGAGATGTCCTCGCCGCGCTTGATCCGCTCGGCCTCGTCGGCGGAGCGCGCCACCGTCACGGTGACGTTGGCCTCGACCTCGGGGTGCACGGCGATCGTGACCTTCTGCTGGCCGATCGCCTTGATCGGGGTGTCGAGCCAGACCTGCGGGCGCGAGACGGTAACGCCGTCGGCGGCCAGCGCAGCGACAATGTCGCGCACCGACACCGAGCCGAACAGCTGGCCGGATTCGGAGGCCTGGCGGATGATGACGATGTCGCGGCCGTCGATCTTCTCGGCGACCTTGGCGGCCTCACCCTTGGCCTTGATGTTGTTGGCCTCGAGCTCGGCTTTCATGCCGTCATACTTGGCGCGGTTGGCTTCGGTGGCGCGCAGCGCCTTGCCGCGCTTCAAGAGGAAATTGCGGGCGAACCCGTCACGGACGCGCACCACTTCGCCCATCTGGCCAAGCTTGGCGACACGCTCCAGCAGAATGACTTCCATTTTCGTTCTCCTTTAGATGCTAAGTATCAAGTTTCACTGGTTGATCTGATGTCAGGACGCCGGCAGCGGCGGCGGCCTGGTTTGCAGGAAGCGCTGCCGCAGTCCGAACAGGGCGTCGGCAATCCCGAGCGCGACCATCGCGATGATCGGCCAGCCGAACGCGGCGACGACGGTGTAGGCGCCGGCCAGCAAGAAGCCCCGGCTCGCCATCGACAGCGTTAGCGTGTGCAGGACGGCGAAGCCGATCAGCGCGTAGGCGATCATCAGCGCGGTGGTGACGATCTGCGCCAGGATGGCGACGATGCCGCCCACGAAGCTGAGCGCGATCGCCACCAGCAGCGCGACCAGCGTCATCGGCGGCAGCACGGTCGCGCGCAGCTCCGGCCACGGCCGGTTGAGCCGGCCCGACGTCAGCGTGACCTTGGCGGCGAGCCACAGGTTCAGCGTCAGCGTGACCATCGCGATGATGGTCGCCGCGATCGGTGCGACGATCACCAGCATGTCGGCGAACCGCTCGACATCGCCGATCGGCTGTGAGCTGGCACTGAGGACCTTGATCAGTCCGCGGCGCAGCGCGGCGGTAATCGTCTCGGCATCGGCGCCGAGCGTCAGCAGCGCGCCGGTGGTGGTGATGAAGGCGAAGACCGCGATCCAGACCAGGATGCGACCGACCGGATACCATTCGATCGCCGGCGGCACCTGCGCTGCGGTGTTGCCGGCAGGCATGGGGTCGACCGGCCGTCCGAGCAGCGCGAGATGGCCGAGCCACCAGCCGGGCAGGGCGACCATCACGGCGAAGGCGATCGAATAGGGAATTCCGAAGATCGCGCCAAGGGTCGCGGACGCGGCGATGCCGCCGACGGCGGCGGCGAGCGGTCCCCAGCCAAGCGCAGTGACCATCAGCGGCAGCGGTGCGAGATAGAACAACAGCAGCGAGACCAGCGCGCCCGAGATGATCGAGGCGAACATCAGCGCCGACGCGGCGCCGGCAGCAACTGCAATCATGAGCAACGCGATCATCAGCTGTCCCGCCCCCTTGAGCGGTTAGGGGTTCTGCCAGAAGAATCTGCCAGGAGAACCCCAACCATCGGCAACCGGACGACCCGGAAGCCTTATGAAGATGAACGGCCGGCGACGCGCGCCGCCGGCCGCAGAAAGCTTACCGGATAACGTAGGGCAAGAGGCCGAGGAACCGGGCGCGCTTGATGGCGCGGGCGAGTTCACGCTGCTTCTTGGCGGACACGGCCGTGATGCGGCTCGGCACGATCTTGCCGCGCTCGGAGACGTAACGCATCAGCAGCTTGGAATCCTTGTAGTCGATCTTCGGCGCATTCGCGCCCGTGAACGGGCAGGACTTGCGGCGACGGAAAAACGGACGGCGGGCACCAGCGTCAGCCATGATTCTTTACTCCTCGGTCGCTGCGTCTTCGTCGCGCGGACGGCGCGGGCCACGATCGCCGCGGAAGCCGCCGCCATCGCGATCACGGTCGCCACGGAAGCCGCCTTCGCGGTCGCCGCGGAAGCCACCGCCGCGGTCGTCACGCTCGCGGTCACGGTCGGCCTTGCGCATCATCGCCGACGGGCCTTCCTCGTGCTCTTCGACGCGCACGGTCAGATAGCGGATGACGTCTTCGTTGATCCGCTCCTGGCGCTCGATTTCGCTGACGACGGCCGACGGCGCGTCGATGTTCAGCAGCACGAAATGCGCCTTGCGGTTCTTGTTCATGCGGTAGGTGAGGGAGCGCACGCCCCAATTCTCGGTCTTGGTGACCTTGCCGCCGCCCTGTTCGACGATACCCGTCATCTGGGCGGTCAGTTCTTCCACCTGCTGGGTGCTCGCGTCCTGACGCGCGAGGAAGACATGCTCGTAAAGAGGCATGGGTGTCCTTTCCTGTGTTGGCGCGGTTTCCGGCGACAAGCCCTTCGAGACCTTCGGAAAGGACTCGAGCTGCTCAGAAGGCGGGAGCACGGGACGACGGGCCGACTGGCCCTGCCACATCAAAATCAACGGGTGAATTTGCTGAGACCGTCCGTTCAGCTCCCGGCCGGAGCCCACGAATGGGGCGCGTTATACGGATTTTGGCTGCGAAGGCAAGGGTTCTCGGCCTGGCTATTTCGCGAGGATATGGGGCCGGACGGTTACCTTGGCGCATTTCGCGGTTGATTTCTTTGTTTGTATATCATACAAATATCAGGGGAGGACGATCATGGGTTCGGAGACCGCAACCGGGATGCCAGCGCCCGATCCAAAGCACACCGTCCGCGCGACGCGGTCGGCGGGGCGTAAGATGCGCTCTCTTCTGCTCGACGCCGCAAGCCGGCTGTTCAAGGAGCGCGGGCTCTCCGGCACGTCGATCTCCGACATCGCCGCCGCTGCCGACGCCTTCCCGAGCCAGATCACCTATTACTTCCGCACCAAGGAGGCGCTGTTCGTCGAAGCCGCCTGCCGCGACATGCTTTATCTCGCCCGCGCGACCGAGCAGGCCGCGCTCAAGGCGCACACGCCGCGCGACTACACGCATGCGCTGGCCGAGACGGTGACGGCCACGGATTCGGTTGCGTTCTTCGCCGAGGCGCTGACGCTGACGCGGCGCCGGCAGGATCTCGCACCGCTGGTCGAGCGCACCATCGAGCGGCTGCACGGCGAGGGCACGCGCGCCTATGCCGCTCAGGTCGAGCGCCACGGCTGGCGCACACTGCGCGCGCCCGAGGAGAGCTCGCGGCGGTTCTGGGCGGTCGCGATCGGCGTGATCGTCGAAGGTTTTGCGATGGGCCGCGCAGCCGGGGAAATGTGCGGCGAGTTGCTGCGCGCGCTTGGCGAGCAGGCAACGGCAACAGCGGCCAATGACGCGACGCGCCTGCGCGTGGTCGCTGATCGCAACATTTCATCCGCCACAGACGGGGAGACAGGCTCATGACCGCACTGCGCATGCGTGCTCGCGATTTCCTCACCGACGATGAACTGATTGCGGTCCGCCAACGCATGACCTGGAAGGGCATCGCGCTGATTGCGCATGCCTGGGCGCTGATCCTGGGCGCGATCGCGCTGGTGGCGTGGTGGCCCAATCCGCTGACTTATCTGCTCGCGGTCGCGATCATCGGCTCGCGCCAGCTCGGACTGGCGATCCTGATGCATGACGGCGCGCATGGCTGCCTGTCGGCGGACGAAAAGACCAACCTGTTTCTGAGCCAGTGGTTCTGCGCCTATCCGACCTTCGCCGAGACCCGCAGCTATCGCCGCTATCATCTGCAGCATCATGCGCGGACGCAGCAGGAGGACGATCCCGACCTCGTGCTGTCGGCACCGTTCCCGATCACGCGGCTGAGCTATCGCCGCAAATTCTTCCGCGATATCACCGGACAGACCGGCTACCAGCAGCGCAGGGCGCAACTGCTCAACGCGCTCGGGCCGAGCGAATGGCCGCTGTCGCGGCGCGCCGAACATTTCTGGGCAAAGCTCGGACCGCAATGCGTGGCCAACGCCGTGCTGTTCGCGGGCCTCGCAGCGGCCGGCGTGTGGTGGGCCTATCCGCTGTTGTGGCTGGTGCCGCTGCTGACCTGGATGATGGTGATCACCCGCATCCGCAACATCGCCGAACATGCGGTGGTGCCGGACTCGTCCGATCCGCTGCGCAACACCCGCACCACGCGCGCCAACTTCCTCGAGCGGCTGTTCATCGCGCCCTATTACGTGAACTACCATCTCGAGCATCATTTGCTGTTCTATGTGCCCTGCTACAACCTGCCGCGCGTCCACCGCATCCTCAGCCGGAGCCGCTATGCCGACCGGATGGAGGTGCAGCCGGGCTATTCCGCCGTGCTGCGGCTGGCCACCGCGCGGCCGGACCGCGAGGACCGGCCGGGGCAACTCGTCAACAGTGCGCGCCGGAGCCGGGCCGGCGCCAAGGTTAATGCCGACCAGAATGCCGGCGGGTTCTAGCCCAGGTTCTCTCTCCGGCCCGGCCCGGCATCCCCAGGGGTTCCGCCGGCGCGGCTTGACATAGCCTTCATCAGTGTCTTACGGCCCCGGTCCAGGGCATGATCCGGATCCGCCGGGGGCGCGACTGCGCGAGGCGGGTACCGTTGCCCCTCCCGCCAAGCGCGCGGCGCTTGCGGGCAGATCACGCTCAACAAGGTAGGGAGCCGCCGATGACGGCAGCATTCACGTTTCCCGGGCAGGGCTCGCAGGCGGTCGGCATGGGCAAGGCCCTGGCCGAGGCCTTTCCGGCGGCGAAGGCGGTGTTCGACGAGGTCGATGCGGCGCTCGGCGAGAAGCTGACCGCGATCATCTGGGACGGCCCGGGCGAGACGCTGCAGCTCACCGAAAATGCCCAGCCGGCCCTGATGGCGGTCTCGATCGCGACCATGCGCGTGCTGGAGAGCGAGGCCGGCTTCTCGGCCGGCCGTGACGCGGCGTTCGTCGCCGGCCACTCGCTCGGCGAGTATTCGGCGCTGGCCGCGGCCGGCAGCCTGAGCGTCAGCGACGCGGCGCGGCTGCTGCGCACCCGCGGCCGTGCGATGCAGAAGGCCGTGCCGGTCGGCGCCGGTGCGATGGCGGCGCTGCTCGGCCTCGACTACGAGACCGCGGTGGCGGTCGCCAGCGAGGCGGCGCAGGGCGAGGTGTGCCAGGCCGCCAACGACAATGGCGGCGGGCAGGTCGTGGTGTCCGGCGACAAGGCCGCGGTCGATCGCGCCGTCGAGATCGCGAAAGCCAAAGGCGCCAAGCGCGCGATGCTGCTGCCGGTGTCGGCGCCGTTCCACTGCAAGCTGATGCAGCCGGCGGCCGATGCGATGGCCGAGGCGCTGTCCGGCGTCACCATCAAGGCGCCGGCGTCGCCACTGGTCGCCAATGTGCTGGCGTCCGCTATCTCAGATCCCGACGAGATCCGCCGCCGTCTGATCGAGCAGGTCACCGGCACCGTTCGCTGGCGCGAGTCGGTTGCCTATATGGCAGGGCAGGGCGTGACCCGGTTCTTCGAGATCGGCGCCGGCAAGGTGCTGAGCGGGCTGGTCAAGCGCATCGCGGACGGCGCGGTCGGCGTGTCGGTCGGCGGCCCCAACGATATTGCTGCGGCCAAGGAAGCGCTGGCCGCTTCGGCGTAAGCAGCCGGAAGGAGAGTTCGATGTTTGATCTGACAGGCAGGACGGCGCTGGTCACCGGCGCGACCGGAGGCATCGGCGGCGCGATCGCGCAGGCGCTGCATGCCCAAGGTGCAACGGTGGCGATTTCGGGCACGCGGCGCGAGGTGCTGGACGGCTTTGCCGCCAAGCTCGGCGAGCGCGTGCATGTGCTGCCGTGCAATCTTTCCAGCAAGGACGACGTCGAGGCGCTGGTGCCCGCGGCGGAAGCGGCGATGGGGCAGGTCGACATTCTCGTCGCCAATGCCGGCATCACCCGCGACAATCTGTTCGTGCAGCTGCGCGACGAGGATTGGGACGACGTCATCGCCGTCAACCTCACCGCAACGTTCCGCCTCGCGCGCGCCGCGACCAAGCTGATGATGCGCAAGCGCTTCGGCCGCATCATCGCCATCACGTCGATCGTCGGCGTCACCGGTAATCCGGGGCAGGGCAACTACACCGCATCGAAGGCCGGCATCATCGGCCTGATCAAGACGCTCGGCGCCGAATATGCCAAGCGGGGCGTGACCGCCAATTGCATCGCGCCGGGCTTCATCAAGACGCCGATGACCGACGCGCTCAACGACAAGCAGCGCGAATCCATCCTGGCGAAGGTTCCTGCGGCGCGGCTCGGAACGCCCGAGGATATCGCGGCGGCGGCGGTCTATCTGGCCTCCAACGAGGCCGGGTACGTCACCGGACAGACGATTCACGTCAATGGCGGAATGGCCATGATCTGAGCTGCTTACTGGCTCTTGCAATGCGGCGAAAAGCCGTTTTCCGGAGCCAGTTCAGGCGTGTAGTCAAGGCTTTGGAAGTATGATAGCTGAACCCCCACGGATGGGCTTAAGAACGCCATTGCAGGATTTTGAAACCCTGTATATTGGCGTGGCGACGCCTGCCGTTCGCCGGGGCTTAGTCGGCTACGACCGGGCCGAATCAAGACTATGCGCGATTGAGGAATCGAGACGACCACGATGGCTCGTATCGTCTTGGGGTCGGGTCCAATGGAACAACGAGGTTGAACGATGAGTGAGATTGGCGAGCGGGTTAAGAAGATTGTGGTCGAACACCTTGGTGTCGAGCCCGACAAGGTGGTCGATAGCGCCAGCTTCATCGATGACCTCGGCGCCGACAGCCTCGACACAGTCGAGCTCGTGATGGCTTTTGAAGAAGAGTTCGGTTGCGAGATTCCCGACGATGCGGCGGAAACGATTCTGACCGTCGGCGACGCGACCAAGTTTCTCGAGAAGAACGCGAAGAGCTGACGCCATTCGCGTCAAATTGACGGAGCCGGACGGACTGTGGTCGAACGGTCCCCCGGTTTCTTATTATTGCCCGCTGACTGCGGGCCGGAGACTTTGATATGAGGCGAGTTGTCGTCACGGGGCTGGGCATGGTTACGCCACTCGGCTGCGGGGTAGACGCAACTTGGACGCGCATTCTCGCCGGACAGAGCGGCGGCAAGAAGATCGACACGTTCGACGTGTCCGACCTGCCGAGCCAGGTCGCCTGCTTCATCCCGCGCGGCGACGGCTCGAACGGCACCTTCAATCCCGATCAGTGGATGGAGCCGAAGGACCAGCGCAAGGTCGACGAGTTCATCCTGTTCGCGATGTGCGCGGCCAAGCAGGCGCTCGACGATGCCGACTGGCATCCGCAGTCCGATGATGACCAGTTTGCGACCGGCACGATGATCGGCTCCGGCATCGGCGGCCTTACCGGCATCGCCGAAACCGCGATCCTGTTGAAGGAGCGCGGACCGCGCCGGGTCTCGCCGTTCTTCATTCCGGGCCGCCTGATCAACTTGGCGTCCGGCTATGTCTCGATCGAGCATGGCCTCAAGGGGCCCAATCATTCCGTCGTCACGGCGTGCTCCACCGGTGCGCATGCAGTCGGCGACGCCGCGCGGCTGATCGCGCTTGGCGATGCCGAAGTGATGGTGGCGGGCGGCGCCGAATCGCCGATCTCGCGGATCGGCATCGCCGGCTTCTGTGCGGCGCGCGCGCTGTCCACCGGCTTCAACGACACGCCGGAAAAGGCTTCGCGGCCCTACGACAAGGATCGCGACGGCTTCGTGATGGGCGAGGGCGCCGGCGTCGTCGTGCTGGAGGAATACGAGCACGCCAAGCGGCGCGGCGCCAAGATCTACGCCGAGGTGACCGGCTATGGCCTGTCGGGCGACGCCTTTCACATCACCTCGCCGCCGCCGGACGGCAATGGCGGCTTCCGCAGTATGAGCATGGCGCTGAAGCGCGCCGGCCTCACCGCCTCCGACCTCGACTACATCAACGCACACGGCACCTCGACGCAGGTCGGCGACGAGATCGAGCTTGCCGCGGTCGAGCGTCTGCTCGGCAACGCCGCCTCGAAGGTGTCGATGTCGTCGACCAAGTCGGCGACCGGACATCTGCTCGGTGCGGCCGGTGCGATCGAGGCGATCTTCGCGATTCTCGCGATTCGCGATAATGTGGTGCCGCCGACCATCAATCTCGATAACCCGTCGGTGCAAACGGCAATCGATCTTGTGCCGCACACCTCGCGCAAGCGCGATGTGAATGTGGCGTTGTCGAATTCGTTCGGTTTCGGGGGCACCAACGCCTCCGTGATCGTGCAGCGCGTGACCAATTAGTAGTGCTTTAGACCTAGTCCACCGTTTTGCCGTATTCGGCGGCGACTCCTAAGAGCGGGCGTATGCTATTGGCAGGGCAGGGGTTTGTCCGGCCACGATTGAAACCGGCAGGATTGGTTTGCATCGATGAGTGAGAGGCCGCCCATTTCACCGAGGAGCCCGCGTGCCGCGCTGGAGCCTGAACAGGTTCCGCCGCCGCCGAAACGTTCGGACCGTGCCCGCAATCCTTTCGTGATCGTCGGCAACGCCATCTTCACGCTGCTGATCATCCTGATGATCGGCGCGGGAGCTGTGTATTACTACGGCAAGCAGACGTTGGAAGCGCCGGGGCCGCTCCAGGAAGACAAGATCGTCAACATCCCGGCCCGCGCCACCAAGCGCGACATCGCCGACGCGCTGTCGCGCGAGGGCGTCATCAACGTCAATCCCTGGGTCTTCATCGGCAGCGTGTTCGCGCTGAAGGCCAGCTCGGATCTCAAGCCCGGCGAATATTCGTTCCAGAAGAATGCGAGCCTGCGCGACGTCATCGCGACGATGGTCGAAGGCAAGGTGGTGCAGCACGCCGTCACCATTCCGGAAGGCCTGACCTCCGAGCAGATCGTGACGCGGCTTTCCGACAACGACATCTTCTCCGGCTCGGTGCGCGAGATCCCGCGCGAGGGAACGCTGCTGCCGGAGACCTACAAATTCCCGCGCGGCACCACGCGCGACCAGGTGATCCAGCGCATGCAGCAGGCGCAGAAGCGCGTGCTCGCCGAAATCTGGGAGCGCCGCAATCCGGACACGCCGCTGCGATCGCCGGACCAGCTGGTGACGCTGGCCTCGATCGTCGAGAAGGAAACCGGCCGCGCCGACGAGCGCAGCCGCGTCGCCGCCGTGTTCGTCAACCGCCTGCGCCAGAAGATGAAGCTGCAGTCGGATCCGACGATCATCTACGGCCTGGTCGGCGGCAAGGGCACGCTGGGACGGCCGATCAAGCGCAGCGAGATCACGCAGCCCTCGCCCTACAACACCTATGTGATTGAAGGCCTGCCGCCCGGGCCGATCGCCAATCCCGGCCGCGCCTCGCTGGAGGCGACCGCCAACCCGGCGCGCACGCGCGACCTGTTCTTCGTCGCCGACGGAACCGGCGGCCACGCCTTCACCGAAACCTACGATCAGCACGCCAAGAACGTCGCCAAGCTGCGCGCGTCGGAAAAGCAGATCCAGAACGACACCGTCGAGCCGGCGGATGATCCGCCGCCGGCGGCAGCAGTGCCCGGATCGGCCGACACCAATCCTACGGCGGCGACGCCGCCGAAGCCGACCAATCAGAAGAAGCCGCCGCGCGGCGGCCGTCAGGGCGCGGCGCAGCAGACCACTTCGCCGCCGGTGGTGCAGCGCTAGAGCATGATCCGGAAAAGTGTGAAGCGGTTTTCCGAACAGATCATGCTCAAACAGCGAGGGTGGGAACGTAATTCCACCTTCACGGAATCCGTTTTAAGGTCGCAGGCGACTCCGGACGAGTCCCGTCGGCCCGGTTGAGTCCATATCCTTCTGCTGGAGAATTTTACGCGATGGCGCTGTCGAGCATGACTGGCTTTGCCCGAAGCCATGGCGCGAGCGGTCCCTACACGTTCGAGTGGGAGCTGAAATCGGTCAATGCCAAGGGCTATGACCTGCGGTTGCGGCTGCCGTCCGGCTGGGACGAGCTGGAGGCGTTCGCCAAGAAGCGCGCCGGCGAGCTGCTCTCGCGCGGCACGGTCTACGCCAATCTCAGCGTCAAGCGCGCCGATGCGGCGCAGACCATCCGCATCAACGAGGACGTCCTGGCCGCCGTGGTGAAGGTCGCCGGCACGCTCGCGCAGCGCATCGACGCGGTGGCGCCGAGCATCGACGGCCTGCTCGGCATCAAGGGCGTCATCGAAGTGGTCGAGCCCGAGAGCAACGAGGACGAGGACAAGGCGGCGCGCGAGGCGGCGGCCAAGGCGTTCGAACAGGCGCTCGACAGTCTCGTCGAGATGCGCCGCCGCGAGGGCGATGCGCTCGGCCAGATTCTGATGCAGCGGATGGACGAGATCGAGGGGCTCGCCCGGCGCGCGGAGGCGGCACCCGGCCGCAAGCCCGAGGCGATCAAGGCGCGGCTTGCCGAGCAGATCGCGGCGCTGCTCGAGACCTCCGACCGCTTCGATGCCGACCGACTCAGCCAGGAGGCGATCCTGATCGCCACCAAGGCCGACATCCGCGAGGAGCTCGACCGCATCGCCTCGCACATCGCGCAGGCGCGCGAGATGATCGGCAAGGGCGGCCCGGTGGGGCGGCGGCTCGACTTCCTCGCCCAGGAGTTCAACCGCGAGGTCAACACCTGCTGCTCGAAATCCAACGACGTCGAACTGACCAATACCGGGCTCGCGATGAAGAACGTGGTCGAGCAATTCCGCGAGCAGGTTCAGAACCTGGAGTGAATGAACCATGACGGCGCAGGGTTTTGACGGCGTTGAGCGGCGCGGACTGATGTTCGTCCTGTCGTCGCCCTCGGGCGCCGGCAAGACCACGCTGTCGCGCATGCTGATCGACCGCATGCCGGGGCTGAAAATGTCGGTGTCGGCGACCACGCGGGCGAAGCGGCCGGGCGAGGTCGAGGGCCGCGACTACTTCTTCGTCGCCAAGGCGAAGTTCGAGCAGATGGCCAAGCAGGGCGACCTGTTGGAATGGGCAACCGTGTTCGACAACCGCTACGGCACGCCGCGGGCGCCGGTCGAGGCTGCGCTGGCGGCCGGGCAGGACGTGCTGTTCGACATCGACTGGCAGGGCACCCAGCAGTTGCGCGAGAAGGCGCGCGCCGACGTGGTCAGCGTCTTCATCCTGCCGCCATCGGCGGCCGACCTCGAGAAGCGGCTGCACACCCGCGCGCAGGATTCCGAGGAGGTGATTCGCGGGCGGATGAATCGCGCCACCCATGAGCTCAGCCACTGGGCCGAGTACGACTACATCGTCGTCAACCAGAACGTCGACGACGCCTTTGCCGAGGTGCAGTCGATCCTGAAGGCCGAGCGGCTCAAGCGCGAGCGCCGCACCGGGCTCACCGAGTTTGTGCGCGGCCTGCAGCGCCAGCTCGAGACGTAACGCCTCAGTTCGTTGCGGTGCTGCGCGCCAGCCGCTGCAGCATCGCGGCGATTTGCTGGCTGTCCGCCAATGTCTGGTCCTGGTCACGGTCCGAGGTCCGGTCCAGATCGCGCGGAGTCTCGCGACGGGCAATCGGCGGCTCGGCACGGCGCGGCGGCATTTCCGACAGGCGCAAGGGGCGTTCCCAGGTCATGCCCATCGGCGGCGCAGGCTCGGTGGAATCCCACGGGGCGCGCCACTCGTCGGTGGTGTCGTAGGGCGGCGTGCGGGTGCGGGTCTGCCGGAAGACCAGGGCGGTCACCAGCCCCGCCAGCGCCAGTGCGCCGATCATCACGATCAGCAGCATCTGCGTGGATGACGAGGTTTTCTCCGGGGGCGCTTCGGCGGCCACGGGGGCGGCCGGTGCGGGGGCCGCCTGCTGCTGCTGTGCGTCGGATTGGGCGACGACCTGCGGCTGGGGTGCCGAGCGGCGCGTTCCATTGCTGCCAGCCATGCTCGACGAATCCAGCCATCGCGTGTTGACCGACGAGGACTGGCCGTTGGCGTCGCCGGGCGCCGCCGGCACGTCGGAGGTGGCAGCCGGGCCACTGGTCTGCGCGTTGGGGGCGGCGGGGGCCGGCACGGCCGTCGTGGCCTGCGGCGAGGGCCACTCGGCATGCGCATCGGCAATCGACTTGCTCATTGCCGGCTGCGGTTGCGGCTGAGCCTGCGGCGGCGCGGCATCGGCAGCCACAGCGTCCGGCGTGGGCGCCGGTGCGGGCTGCTGCTGCGCGGTTGCGGTCTTGGCTGCGCTATCCTTGGCGGCGCTATCCTTGGCCTCGCCGAGATACCAGCACTTGCTCTTGGTCTTGCGGTCGAGATGGTAGCGCCAGTGGCTGCCCGCAGGGGCGCTTCCCTTGGGCGCGGAAAGGCAATTGTCGGCCGTCTGGGCGGCTGCCGGCTTGATGTCGGTCGGCTTGGCGTCGGAAGGCTTGGCGTCGGAAGGCTTGGCGGCATTCTGCGCCACGGCGGTAAAATTGGCGCCGGCCAGGATGCTGGCGACGAGCGCCGCAGCAAATTTTGCTGAACGTTGTGACATATGCGTCCCCCGGTAATTTCTTTACGCAAACGCTGGTGACCTCAATCTCGGTAAAGAGTTGGGTCGCAATGCGCCGCAAATCCGGAAGGCATAGGGCTTAATTGGGGCTCGCGGCGCGCCGCAATTGCGGCACGCCGGCGGCCAAAATTGGCTGTCGTTATTGCTTGATCGCAGACCAGGTTCCGCTGCAGCCGTCGGAGCGGCGAAACGTTCCCGCGCCGCTGCGGCCGGACACGCGACCCGAACCGATCGAGGTCAAGCCGTTGGCCTGGAACACCGACCGCGCCGCGCCACTGGCGCTGACGGATCCTGTGAGGCCTTCGCCGATGATCCGGCCGCTGGTGATCACGACCGCGCCGGTGGAGGTGCCGCCGCAGCCCACCGAGGTCACGACCCAGGCACCGTCGACACTGCCACCGCCGCCGCTCTTGCGCGCGGCGCGACGCGGCTCTTCCGCCTCGTGCCGGCTGCGCCGCGCCGGGCGGCTGGATTCGATCGCGCGCGGCGTCTCGCGCGAGCCGGAGAGCGATTTCTCGTCATTGCCGACGCTGCCGCCGCTGCTGCCGGATTGCGCCAGCGCGACCGTTGAACCGAGGGCGGAAAGCAGCAGGCTGGAAAACAGGGCAGTCCTAAATCCGTGTCGAACCATGTTTTGCATTGTTGGCTGTGTCCAATGTTATCGCGAGCAAAATTCAATGTCCAAAGCCGTTGGCGCAGACGGCATCGATAATGCGGCAGGATTTCCCGGCTCGGCCGCATTCGTCAAGCGCGGCGGTCTTGGCGCGATCGAGCGTGTCGCGCTGGATCAGCGACCAGGACTTGCTCGAGGCCGCGAACGCGCCGCAGCGCGAGCCGTAAAAGGAAAGTTCGAGGGTGCATTTGGCGCCGCCGCATTTGCTGCGCGCGTCCTCGACCGCGGCGCGGCGCGACGAATGCTTCCAGGAGATGCCGAATTTGTCGATGTCGGGACCGTAGACGATCGAGCCCCAGGGGCTGAGGTCCTCCATCTTGCGCAGCCGCGTCAGCACGCCCTCGGTGGCCTCGCCGGTCGGCGTCATCGCGACCTTCTCCTGGAATTTGCTGATCGCGGCGCGCATGCCGTTCTTGCTGTCGGACGGATCGGGATCGAAATTGTGCTCGTAGAGCCGGTCGCTCAGCTCGCGCAGCAGCGCCGCGTTGTTGATCGGGACGCGGTCGGGATCGGGCCGCAGCGTGCTCGGCAATTGCGGATCCGGCGGCGGCGCGACGGCGACCTGCGGCGCGGCCGGTGCGTTCGGCGGCACGAAGTAGAAGGTACCGTCGATCGGCGAGGACGACACCCAGGGCTGCTGCGAGCCGCCGGTGGCGCGTTTCACCGCGAGCCCGACCTGGTTGAAGGTCTGGAAGATGTCGAGGCCGGCCTGCTTGATCGTCGCCGCCAGCGCCTTTGTGTAGGGGCTGTGACCGTCGGTGCCGTCCTGCGCGACATTGCCCGGCTGCGTCGCGTAGGAGATCAGCGTGCCCTCGGGCGCGCGCATCTGGGCGAGGCCGCCGTCGGCGGCGCGCAGTCCGCGGCCGCCGAACGGGTTGTTGCGGCAGGCGTCGAGGATCACCATGTTGAGCCGCGTTCCGGCACCCTGCATCTGCCTGAGCACGAGGTTGACATCCAGCATCTGGAAATCGACGTCGGCCTCGCGGGTGGCGTTGGCGCCGATCGGCACCAGGTAGTTCGAGCCGGCGACCTGCACGCCGTGGCCGGCGTAGTAGAACAGCGCGACGTCGGCGCCCTGGACCTGGCGGCCAAAACTCTGGACCGCGATATCCATCGACGGCTTGTCGAGATCGAGCTGGGCGCGTCCGCCGATCAGGGTGAAGCCGAGGCCGGCCAGCGTCTCGGCCATCAGGACGGCGTCGTTGCGGGGATTATCGAGCCGGGTGACGTTCTGGTAGGCGGAGTTGCCGATCACCAGCGCAATGCGCTTTTCCGCGGCCGCGTGAGCCGCGCCAATCAACGCCGGCAACAGCAGCGCAAGCAGCGCCGCCACGGCCAGGCTCCTGCGTTGCGCAGAAGCGCGCATGCCCCGGTACCTCTCAGCCTCGCCGGTAGAATACCAGCGAGTCCGAGCAGAAAAAAGCAGGTGTCAGATGCCGGGAGGCGCGACCAATTGCGCACGTCACACTGCCGCACACAGTGTGTGCGACGTGACCCGCGGCTAGTTCTTCAGGACGATGCGGCCGACCACCTTGCCGGCGCGCAACTCATCGATCCATTTCTGGACGTCGGCCATCGGCTCTTCCTTCATCGGCGTCGGCTTGATCTTGCCGGCGCGTGCGAGTGCCATCAACTCCTGGCCCTCGGCCAGCGTGCCGACCATGAAGCCCTCGATGGTCATGCGCTTGTAGACCCACTGCACCATCGGCAGCGTGAACTGGCCGCCCATCAGGCCGGACACCACGACCTTGCCGCCGCGCGCCACCGTCGAGACCGCGAACGCCATCGACTTCTCATTGCCGGCAAAATCGACCACGCCGTCAAAGCCGCCGTCGCTCTCCTTCAGCATGCGCTTGACCACGTCGGGCTCGGCCGGATCGTAGGCGACCGCGGCGCCGTTCTTGAGCGCGGTCTCGCGCGCCGCGGGGCTGAGATCGGCGACCGCGATGTTCTGCTTGAACATCGCCTGCGCGAACGACAGGCCCATCATGCCGACGCCGCCGAGGCCGATCAGCAGCAAATTGCGCTGGCGCGGACGGTCGACCAGGCGCTTCAGCGCGCCATAGGCGGTGACGCCGGAGCACATCAGCGTCGCGGCCTGATTGACCGGCAGCGGATCATAGTCGAGCAGGTATTTTACGTCGGGCACCAGCACGTGGGTGGCAAAGCCGCCGTCAATGGAGACACCGAGGAAGCGCTGCTTGACGCAGAGGTTTTCATCGCCGGCGAGGCAGTCGCGGCACTGGCCGCAACCGATCCACGGGAAGACGGCCTTCCTGGTCCCGATCAGGCCCGTCGGCGCATCGGGGCCGACCTCGTCGACGACGCCGGCGATCTCATGGCCGAGCGTGAAGGGCAGGGTCATGCCGCGGGTGGTGTCGAGCTTATTGCCGCCGCCGAGATCGGCGTAGCCGTCCTGGATGTGGAGATCGGAATGGCACAGCCCGCAGCGTTCGATGCGGACGAGCACCTCGCGGCCCTGCGGTTTGGGTGTGTCGACGATGGTCTCGCACAGCGGCGCATCGAACTTGACGAGGGATTGGCGAACCATGCGCGCCATTACGTTTCTCCTGGTGTTTTCTATTTTGTCGACCGTATATCGGCCAATTCACGGGCCATGGCAACAAAGCCCGTCACCGGAATGGTTTCGGCGCGCCGCGTCGCATCGATCCGGGCGGCGGCGGCAAGCCTGGCAGGATCGGCGGACAGCGATTTCAGGCTCTGGCGCAGCATCTTGCGGCGCTGGCCGAACGCGGCCGCGGCGACCTGCTCGAGCATGCGGCGGTCACAAGGCTCGGGCGCGGCGCGCGGGATCAGCCGCACCACCGACGAGGTGACCTGCGGCGGCGGCACGAAGGCCGCGGGCGAAATGTCGAACAGGATTTTGGTCTCGGCCCGCCAATTGGCGAGCACCGCGAGCCGGCCATAAGCCTCCTCGTCCTCATGGGCCGTGATGCGCTCGGCGACCTCGCGCTGAAACATCAGCACCATCGTGTCGTACCAGGGCGGCCACGGCTCGATCGACAGCCAATCGACCAGCAGCTGGGTCGCGATGTTGTAGGGCAAATTGGCGACGATCTTGGCCTTGCCGCCATCAAGCAACGGGTGAGGATCGAAACGCTGCGCATCGCCATGCACGATCTCGATGCGGCCGGGATAGCGTTTCACGATGTAGTCGAGCGCGGCAATCGCCCGCTCGTCGCGCTCGATCGCAATCACGCGTTTGGCGCCGAGCGCCAGCAGCGCGCGCGTCAACCCGCCGGGGCCGGGGCCGACCTCGATCACGGTCGCGTCCTCGAGCGGGCCGGCGGCGCGGGCGATCCGCGCGGTGAGGTTGAGATCGAGCAGGAAATTCTGGCCGAGCGACTTGCGCGCCGACAGCTGATGTTCGCGAATGATGTCGCGCAGCGGCGGCAGATCGTCGATCGCGCTCACGAGAGCATGATCCGGAAAAGTGGAAACCGGTTTTCCGAGAAGATCATGCTCAAGAGAAGAGTCGAGCTCATGATGCGATTTCCTGCAATCGCATCATGAGCTCGATGCCATGCGCGCGGCGAGCCGCAGCGCGGCGACGAGACTCGAGGGATTGGCCTTGCCGGTGCCGGCGATGTCGAACGCGGTGCCATGATCCGGCGAGGTCCGGATGAAGGGCAGCCCGAGCGTGACATTGACCGCGTCCTCGAACGCCACGGTCTTGATCGGGATCAGCGCCTGGTCGTGAAGCGGACAGATCGCGCAGTCATAGGTCTTGCGCGCGGCGGCGTGGAACATGGTGTCCGGCGGCAGCGGGCCTCTGGCGTCGACGCCGTCGCGGCGCAGGATCTCGACCGCCGGCGCGATGATCTCGATGTCCTCCATGCCGAGCGTGCCGTCCTCGCCGGCATGCGGGTTGAGGCCCGCGATCGCCAGCCGCGGCGCCTTGAGGCCGAAATGCGCCGTCATGTCCGCGACCACGATGCGCGCGGTCGACACGATCAGATCGGTCGACAGTTGCGCCAGCGCCTCGCGCACCGAAACATGGATCGTCACCGGCACCACCGCGAGCGCCGGCGACCACAGCATCATCACCGGCTGCGGCGTCGCTCCGCCTGAGGCCGCAAGCTCGGCGAGAAATTCGGTGTGACCGGGATGGCGGAAGCCGGCGCGGTACAGCACGTTCTTGGCGATTGGATTGGTGACCACGGCGGCGGCCCTGCCGGACCTGACGTCGGCGACCGCCTGGCGGATCGAGGCGAGCGCAGCGGCGGCGCTGGTGTCATCAGGCGCGCCCGGCCGCGCCGTCGCCGCCTTGCCGGTCGCAACGACGGGCAGGGCGCGCGAAAACGCCGAGGCTGCCTCGTCGGGGCCGACATCGGCGAACTCGACCGCGAGCCCGAGCGTCCTGGCGCGCTCGGCAAGCGCGGCGCGGTCGCCGAGTAGATAGAACGGCGGCAGATCGAGTTCGCTGCGGCGCAGCCAGGCGGCGAGGGTGATGTCGGGTCCGATGCCTGCGGGCTCGCCGGATGTCAGCGCGAGAGGTCTTGCCATGCGGGAACGATAGTCGATTATTTCCCGCCTGGGTATTCGATCATCGCGGCCTTGCGGACTTCCGCCAGATAGGCCTTCGACTTCGCCTCGTACTTCTGCACGTACATCTTGTCGCGCACCTCACGCTTCTTGGGCGTGTCCACGGTGGTCGCCTTGCGGCCGCACAGGGCGACCATTTCGACGCCCTGCTTGGTGACCTCGGGCGCGGTGAGATGGCCGATCGCGGTCTTGTCGAGGATGTCGCGCAGCGCCTGCGGCAGGTCGGCCGAGGTCTTGACGACGATTTCGCGGATCGCGGCGTTGCGCATCGACTTGAAGTAGGAGTTGGCTTCCTCGCAACTGGTCACGCGTTCGCGCAGGCTCTCGGCCTCCTTGCGCCGTGCGTCGTATTCGGACTGCGGCGCGCCGCGCGGCACGATCAGGACTACCGGCTGCATCCGGTACTCGAAGGCTTCGGCTTCGGCGGACCCGCCGGCCTCCTTGACCGCGGCCGCGACATCCTTCTCGCCGACCTGCAGGCTCTCCTTGAAGCGGCCGCGTACCAGGTTGCTCCAGACCATGTCGGCCTTGATGCGCTGCCTCAGCGTGTCCGGCCGGATGCCTTTGCTCTCCAGCACCTTGGTGAGCTGGTCGCCCGACAGCCGCATCCGCTGCGCCATTCCGTTGAACGACTGATCGACGTCGCTGGCGGAGGGATCGACGCCGAATTTCTTGGCTTCCTTGATCTTCACCTTCTCGTCGATCAGCTCGTCGAGAATGGCTTTTCGATCCGGAGCCTTGGCGCCGGAGAGCGTATTCAACTTGACGCGCTGCTCGATGTCGAAATTGGTGATCGGTTCGCCGTTGACCATCACGGCAATGGTCTGGGCGTAGAGCGGGACGCCGCCTCCGAGCAGGAGGACGAGGGCGAGCAGCGAACTCGGCAGGAGCGACGTGCGGCGAGTTGGCAGCCAAGCGGTCGTCATGATCATTTCAGCGGTCTAAACCCTATTCAAGCCCGGAGCCGCGGGCATCGCAGGCTCCGCGCTACTGGACGCCGGTCGCGCTGTTCGTCAGCGACGACTGCGCGATGGTCCGCAGGCCAATCTGGAACATGAAAGCATGGCTAAGCGTGGGCGGCGCGGTCCCGGCCACGTAAGTATAGGACGTGACATAGTTGGCAGCCAGCACGAAACAGTCGTCCACGTAGCCTGCGCCGACCACATACTGGTTGATCTTGTTCGCTTCAAGGTCCCAGCGCGCGGCGCCTTGGAGCACCCAGTTCGACGCCACCTTGACCGACCCGCTGGTGAGAATGCCCTCGCGGCGCGTCAGGTATCCGAGTTCCGGCTGGGCCGCATAGTTGCCGTACATCATGCTGACCGACCAGCGATCGAAGTTGGCGGTCCCTTGAGCCTCGAACCGGTTGACGTTCCAGGTCGCCTCATCCATGCGCGAGCGCACGCTGAACGTGAAGGTCCTGTTGGGCGAATAGGCGAGACTTGCGACATAGTCCGAGCGCGGGTTCTGCAGGCCGGAGTCGACGCCGGTGTTGGTGACGTCGGCAACCGCGAACGAGTTCAGCCCGAACAGCTGGTAGGACTGGCCGAACATCGCCTTGATGCTGCCGCCGCGATCGAACTGCGTCGTCGCCTGCACGCCGACATTGGCGCGGCTGCCGCCCTCGACGCGGTCGTAGCCGGAGAACTTCTCGACCGCAAACAGGTTGCTGGTGTCGAACACCAGGCTCTGCGCGTCCTCGTTCGGCAGCCTGCCGGCGTTGGGCTCGTTGGGCCGGATGATGACCTGGGCGATCGGCTCGACGGTGGTCGTGCCCCACGGCTGCACGTTGATGAAGGGATAGCGGTATTCGAGGCCGACGGTCGGCATGAAGCGCACCGTCTGGGTGTCGCCGACCGGCAGGAAGTTGGAAACGCCCGGCTGATTCGAAATATCGGCGTTGATGGCGTCGGCGCGCACGCTGGCGAACGGCGTCCAGATCTGGCCGAACGGGTCGGTGAACGACTTGCGCCACTGCGCCTCCGCCGTCAGGCGGGTGTAGGTGCCCGGCATGCCGCGCAGCAGGCACTGCGACGGCGTCCGCGCCAGCGGATCGGCGGACGTGAGGCTGCACAGCGCGCTGGTGCTGGCGAGCGTCGTGATCGGATCGAA